>NZ_JAIZZH010000009.1 GCF_020421205.1 Hymenobacter pini | reverse complement strand
TTAGGGGTGGTTGAAGCCAGCAGAACGGATTACTAAAGATTGTCGTCAGTGGATGTTCAACGATTGTCAACCACCCCTAGCCCCTCCTTTCCAAGGAGGGGAACTAGCTTCTAGCTCTAGTCCGCAACTCAGATCCACTAATCAGGCTCATCAGCACGCGGAAAGTTTTGGTTACGTATTTCCTTGTTACGAATTAGCCTGTCAGCGGCTCACGGAGTAGGTTTTACGCTGCGGGCCCACGCCCGTTATCTTCACCGACTGCCAGCCCGTGGGTAAAGTGGTTTTGCTCTGCGTGATGCCGCCGGGCGTAATGTTCAGGCCGCCGAAGCCTATGAGCACGGCCTGAAGCACTCCGCCCGCACCGGTGGCGAAGTAGGGGTTGGTGCCGCCTTTGGTTTCGGCAATGACGCGGAAGGGGGGCAGCAGGTTAGGTTCGTAGGCATCCTTGAACCAGAGCCTGGCCTTGTCGGCGTTGCCGAGGCGGGCGTAGAGCAGGGCGAAGATGGCCTGGGTCATGGCCGGGGTGCCTTCGTTGGGCACGCGGGTTTCGTAGTAGGCCAGGTCCTTTTTGATCTGGGCGGGGTCGGTAATGACGTTCAGGGGGTAGGCCAGCAGGTTCACGTCGCCCTGTTTGATGCCTTCGCCCTTGTAGGTGGCGTGCTCCTGGGTGGTGCCGTCGGGCATTTTAAGGATGGGGATGTTCTGGGCCACGTGCAGCCAGTCGGGATTGGCGCGCAGGCCCAGCAGCCGGGCGGCGGCGGCGGCGTTGCGCAGGTTTACCTGGGCGGCGGCGTTGGTGAAGGCGTCGTTGTCCACGTTTTCGGCCCATTCATCGGAGGCCACCACGTTCTTGATGTCGTAGTGGCCGGGGCCGTTGCGCTCCACCCGGCTGGCCCAGAAATCGGCCGTAGCCGACAGAATGGGGTAGCCCTTCTCGCGCAGCCAGTCCCGGTCCTGGGTGACGCAGTAGTACTGCCAGGCCGCCAGGGCCACATCGGCCGAAATATGGTGCTCAAACGGTCCGCTCAGGGCCCACACCGGGGTTTCCTCCACGCCCGTATCGGCGCTTTCCCAGGGGTACATGGCGCCCTGGTAGCCGTGGGCGAAAGCATTGCGCCGGGCCGGCTCCAAACGACGGAACCGGTATTCAATCAGGGATTTGGCAATATCGGGGTGCAGCACCAGCAGGGCCGGAAACATCCACAAATCGGTGTCCCAGAACACGTGGCCGTTGTAGCCCAGCCCCGAGAGGCCCATGGGCGAGGGAGAATAGTCGGTTCCGGCCCGGGAGAAGCTGTAGAGGTGGTAGAGCATACTGCGCACATCCTGCTGAGCCTGGGCGTCGCCCTGAATCTGAATGTCGCTTTTCCACAGCTCCTCCCAGGCTTTGGCATGAAAATCCAGCAGCCGCTGCTTGCCCTCCAGGCGGGCGAAAATGGTGAGGCGCTCGGCTTCGTTGAGCGGGTCGGCGTGGTGGGCCGAGGTGATGGAGGAGCCCGCCACGGCGTAGGAATACGTCTGGCCGGCTTTCAGCGGCTTGCTGAACTTGATCAGGTGCATGTTGTTGTCCCACATTTCATGAATCACCCGGGGCTCCTGGCCGTGGGGCTCCTCAAACAGAAAGGTGTTGGACGCGCAGAGCTGCATTTTGCCGGTGGGGCTTTTGGCCGAGGAGGTGAGCAGGCTCAGGGCCACGTGGGGCCGGTCAATTTCGTTGTAGTAGTTCTGGGCGTCGCGCAGGGCGTCGGGGGTTTCCAGCACGCTGGCCGCGCCCAGCTGCACGTCTTTCTTGGCCGTGATGCTCACGTCCATCAGCACCGTGAAGGGCAGGTGGCGCAGGGCGTAGTAGGTGTAGCGGATGGTGGCCTTGTCCTGGTAGTCGAAGCTGGTGGTGAGGCTGGCCCGGCGCATGTCCAGCTCCTGGCGGAAGTTGGTGGCGTCCCGGCCCGAGAGCCGGCGGCCATCCACTTCCAGGTACATATTCAGCAGGTTGAAGCTGTTGAGAAAGTTGCTCACCCGCCCGCGCCCGTACTGGTCGTAGGCCCCGGCCAGCACCACGCTCTTTACCTGAAATGGCTCCGGTGCCGACACTACGCCCAGCATCCCGTTAGCCACCGTCACTCCGTAGTAACTGCGCGGGTCTATCTGGTCGGCCGCCACGCGCCAGGGGTCGGGGGCCTGGGCTAGGGCCGGGCGGCCAAGCGCCGTGCTCATGAGCAGGATAGTGCCCAGCAATGTTCTTACAGCTGGTAGAGGAAAGTGGAGCATAACGGGGGTGGGAAAGGACGGTGAAACGGAAAGCAGGAAAGAGCAGGCAGACAAGCAAGATACCGATTCCTGATCCGGTGCTGACGGCATCGGACCAGGGCAGCCAGCACCGACTCTTATTGCAACGGCAGCACCAGGGCCTGCCAGGGCTGCAACGCCAGCGTAGCGGCGGGGTTGAAGCTGGGGTAGTTGTTAAGCCAGGGCGCGCCGTTCAAGGCAAGGCCGGCCGGCAAAGGCCAGGTGCGGTTTTCCGAGGAGAAGTTGAGCACCACCAGTACTTTCTCGGAGCCCTGGGTGCGGGTGTAGGCGTACACGTGGGGGTTAGGCGCGTCGAGCAACTGGTAGGCTCCGTACACCAACACCTTATGTTGCTGGCGCAGCGCCACGGCCCGCCGGAAGTAGTTCAGCACCGAGTTGGGGTCCCGCTCCTGGGCGGCCTGGTTCACGGTGCGGTAGTTGGGGTTGACTTTCAGCCAGGGGGTGCCGGTAGTGAAGCCCGCGTTGGCGGTGCTGTCCCACTGGAAAGGGGTACGGCTATTGTCGCGGGAGAAGCGCTGCAGGTTTTTGAGGTAAGCCGGCAGATTACCGCCCTGGCTCTTCACCAAGGCGTAGCCGTTCAGAGCCGCCAGGTCGCGGTAGTCGGAAATCTTGTCAAACTTGATGTTGGTCATGCCCAGCTCGTCGCCGTTGTAGCAGTAGGGCGTGCCGCGCATCGTCAGCAAAAAGGTATTAAGCAGCTTGGCCGAGGCCGCCCGGAACGCCGGCCGGTCGTCACCGAACTTGCTGGTCATGCGGGGCTGGTCGTGGTTGCCCAGGTCCAAAGCCTGCCAGCCGGTTTTGGCGAAGGCGCTGTCCCACTTCGTAAACACGCGCTTCAGCTCCGTGAGCTGGTAGGTTTCGGAGTTGCTGCCCACACCAACTCCCTCGAAGTGGTAGGTCATGTCCAGCTCCTTGCGGTTGGGGTCCACGAAGAGGTGGGCTTCCTGGGGGTTGCGGCCCGCGCCTTCGGCCACGCTCATCACGTTGTAGTGGCTGAGCACTTCCCGGTGCATCTCCTGCAGGTAGTCGTGCAGGTGGGGGCCGTGGTTGTAGGCGTTGGCGTAGTTCTGCTCCGTGAGGCCGGGCATGGGCGGAAAGCTGGGGTCCTTGGCCACGAACTGGAAGGCATCCATCCGGAACCCATCAATGCCCTTATCCAGCCAGAACTTCATGATGGCGTACACCTCCTGCCGCAGCTTGGGGTTGTTCCAGTTCAGGTCGGGCTGCTTCCGGGAGAAGATGTGCAGGTAGTAGGAGTTGGTGGGCGCGCTGTACTGCCAGGCGTTCTTCTTCACATCGAAGGTACTGTAGCGGGCCGGCGGGGTGCCTTTCTCGGCGGGCCACCAGTAATAGTAGTCCCGGTAGGGGCTGCTGCGGGAGGCGCTGGCCGATTTAAACCAGGCGTGCTCGTCGGAGCTGTGGTTCACTACGAGGTCCATCACCAGCTTCAGGCCGCGCTGGTGCATGCCCGCCAGCAGGGCGTCGAAGTCCTGCATGGTGCCGAACTCCGGCATAATCCGGCGGTAGTCGGAAATGTCGTAGCCGTTGTCGTCGTTGGGGGAGGCATAGATGGGGTTGAGCCACACGGTGCCCACGCCGGTGCTCTTCAGGTAATCGAGGCGGGAAATGATGCCTTTCAGGTCGCCCACGCCGTCGCCGTTGCTGTCCTGGAAGCTGCGCGGATACAACTGGTACACCACCGTTTCCTTCCACCAGCCGGGCTTTTTAGCGATGGTGCTGTCGGTAGTGGCCGTGTTGTTAGAAACAGCAGTGGTGGCTTCCGTTTTGGGGTTCTGGTTGCAGGCAGTCAGCACGGCCAGCAGCGGGAGCAGGCGGGAAAGACGGTGGGTTTTCATCGGGTAGGAAAAAGCACTATGGAGTACACGCAGACAGGCCGCCGGCTGCCGCCAGTGCGGGCAGCAACCAACGGCCTGCTTCGGTGAAATCAGGCAAAAGATTAATAACCGGGGTTCTGGGTGATGTTGCGGTTGATATCCACCTGGGTTTGCGGAATGGGATACACTAGGCAGCGGGGGTTGCTCTGGGGCTTGTCCTTGCGGGCCAGCAGGAACTTGCCGAACCGGATCATATCCTGCCGCCGCCACGACTCGCCGTACAGCTCCCGGCCCCGCTCGGCCAGCAGCCCATCCAGGGTAAGGGAACTCATAGCGCTGGCCCCGCGCGAAGGGTGCGTGCGCAGGGAGTTGACGATGGCCAGGGCCGTACCGCCGTAGCTGCCGGCGCTGGTGGGGGTGCCGCCTCGCAACATGGCCTCGGCCTTCATCAGCAGCACATCGGCCAGGCGGAAGCTCACGTGGTCATTCTCGCAGCCGTTGCCGCCCTTGGCTTCGCTCACGTAGTCCACGGGGTATTTCAGGGGGCGGATACCCTTGGCCTCCAAGTCGGAGCCGGTTTCGGAGAGATTAATATCCTTGGTAAAGATTAGGGGAGCCCCGCCCCGCGTGGTTAGGGCCGCGTCGTTGGTGAGGTTGTACTGTTGCCCCACCAAAAAGCCCACGTTGATGCGCCGGCCGGGGTTAGCCGGGCCGCCCGCTACGTCGTAAGCCTGGCCCCGGCGCTTGTCGGAGGCTTCAAACAGGTCGTAAAACTCGGCGGTAGTCGCCGGGCCGTTGTAGCCATCCACGGGCCGCATGTTGTAGTGCGAGACAAACTTCCAGAAGTCACGGGTGGGGCCGCTGTTGCCGAAGGTGTTGGCCTGGGTGAAGATGTTTTCGGTGCCAATGGTGCCGTTGTTGGGCGCGAAATTGTCGAAGAAATTGGCGGTGAAGGTGTACTTGCCGCTGTTAATGATTTCATCGGCCAGCCGGATTACCTGGTTCATATCGGCGGCGGCGAAGGTGGGCGCGGCCCGGTTGGCGTACACGCCCTTGTTGAGGTAGCACTTCATCAGCAGCACGCGGGCGGCGTCCTTGGTGGCGCGGCTTACGGGGGCATCGGGTAGGGCACCCTGCACGGCGTTAAGCTCGCTCACGATGAAGTCCAGTGCCTCGCTCCCCTTCCGTACCCGCGCCAGCGTACTTAGGTCTTCGCCCGGTTCCCGGTACAGCACTTGGTCGTACATATCCAGCACCAGATAGCTAGCCCAGGCGCGCAAAAACCGGGCTTCGGCCTGCTGCTGGGTCGTGGGCGAAAAGCGCAGTAGGTCGGTGGTGGCGTAAATAATGCCGTTGAGTTGCGTGTAGGTGTCGCGCACCCGCTCGTTGTTGGCATCCCAGGTATGGTTGAACAGCTGCCGCCATTTGCCGTTGTCGTCCCAGTCGGGGCCGCGAGTGGGCATAATGCGGGCATCGGTAGATACCTCCTGCAGGGCAAATACGCTTACGCACCCCTGGATAGGGTCGCGCTGGGCATTATAGGCACCAGTCAGCAGGGCCGCCGGGCCATCGTTGGAAACCTGGTTTTCGGTTAGCTGGCCTTCCAGATCCTCGTGCAGCTCACAGCTGCTAGCTACCTGTAACAGGGCCAGCATTGCCGCCGCCCCGGCCATTTTTGCATAGTTCATGGTGAAAAAAGGTTAGGGGATTAGAGGGAGAAGTTGACACCCAGCGTGAAGGTGCGGGCACTGGGGTAAGGCAGATAATCGATGCCCACGGAGGGAACCTGGTTAGCCCCGCGTTTCACGGTGTTTACCTCCGGGTCGAAGCCGTCGTACTTAGTAATAACGAACAGGTTCTGTCCCGTAATGTACACGCGGGCTCCTTTGAACACGCTGCCCACGTCGCCCACGCCGTAGGAAAGCGTGAGGTTCGACATCTTCAGGAAGTTGCCTTTTTCCAGGTAGCGGGTGGAGGCCGCCGCCGGGTTACCGGTTGATTCTTTGGTGCCATTCTCAAACGTGGAGAGGGCAATGTTTTTGCCGGCTCCAATCTGGCCCACGTTGCCCACGGCGTTGATGGTGTTGTTGTACACGTACTGGCCAAACACACCCGTCATGTTGGCAATCAGGGAGAGTTTGCCGTAGCGGGCGTTGGCGCTCAGGCCCAGCAGCGTGCGGGGGTTGGGGCTACCCGAATAGGCAATAGCCCCCAGCTCGTTGGATAGGCCCTGGTCGTTCAGGCCATTGTACTGGGGCAGGAAGAACGCATTGATAGGGTAGCCGTTGCGGATCAGCTGGGACGTAGCGCCCGACAGACCCTGCCCGTTGATGGCCCCGGTTATAATGGCCGGGCCTACCAGGTCGGACACTTCGTTGCGGATAAAGGTGGCGTTGGCATTGAAGCCCACGTCCACTTTGTCCTTGCGCACCAGCACGGTACTCAAGGTCAGCTCCACGCCCTTGTTCACGATTTTTCCGTCCAGGTTAGCCCAGCGGATAGGGGCGTTGGAAGGCCGGGGCTCGCCGGGCACGGTCGGGAACAGCAGGTCGGTGGTGGTTTTGTAGAAGTAGTCGGCTGTGAAGGTCAGCCGGTTGTCAAACGCCCCGATGTCAATACCGGCGTTGTATTGGGCATCCGACTGCCACTTCAGGTCGTCGTTGCGGGCGTTAAGCGGGGAGCGGGCCTCGCCGTTTTCATCCAGCGTGTACCGGGCCTGGGCGGAGCCGGCCGGAAACTCCTGGTTGCCGGTGCGTCCGTAGCCCGCGCGTAGTTTCAGCTGGCTGAGCCGCTCGGCCGGGAAAAAGGACTCCTGGCTGAGGTCCCAGGCCACGGCAAACGAGGGGAAGTAGCCCACCCGGTTGTTGGGCCCGAATTTGGTGCTTTCATCCCGGCGCAAGGTTCCGGTAAGCACCACCCGGTCTTTAAAGTTCAGAATAACCCGCCCAAACACCGACTGCAGCTGCGAGGACGGGTCCACGAAGGAGGAAATGCGCCGGTTGCCGGCGGCCGAGTATTGGATGTAGTTGGTGTAATCAAGACCGAACACCCCGAAGCCCCCGCCGGCGGGATTGCCAAAGGCATTCACGTTGGAGCCCGAGTTGGCAAACTTCGTGTACTCGTAGCCCAGCACTGCGTTCAGGTTCAGGCTGGTAGCTACGGCTTTGTTGAAGTTCAGCGTGTGGGTAAGCTGCTGGGTTACCAGCTCATTGTCGCTGATGGAGGCAAAGCCTTTGTCAATCAGGTCGGGAAAGTTAATCAGCCGCTGGTCGATGGATGTGCGCCGCTGCCCGGTGTTGTAGTTCACGCTGATCAGGGCCCGGTAATCCAGCCAGGAAGTGAACTTGTAGTAGGGCGAGGCGCTGGCTAGAATGGTAGTTACCCGGGAGTTGTCGTTGTAATACTCCTGGTTAGCCAGCGGGTTCACCACGTCGCCAGCCACCACGTACAGGCTGCCATCGGGGTTGCGCAGGGGCTGAGTAGGGTTCCACTGCAGGGCCTGCCCAATAAGGGAGCCTCGGAAGCCGGCATCGGTGGTGATAGGGGCCAGCTGCTCGCGGAACTGGCTGGTGGAAATATTCACGTCGAGGCCCAGCTTCTTACTCTGCAGAAACTGCAGGTTGGTGGAGAGGTTGGCGCTGTACTTCTTGAACCCCGTTTTGCGCACGATACCGTCCTGGTCAAGGTAGCCGAGGGAGAGGCGGTAGCGGCCGGTTTCGCCGCCGCCGCTCATAGCCACGGTGTAGTTCTGCAGGTAGCCAGTGCGCAGAATCTCATCCAGGGCATTCACGTTGCCACCCTTGTCGTTAGTGGCCGCTACGCCGTAGTAGGTGAGGGCCTGCCGGTACTGGCTGGCATCCAGAAATTCGGGCCGGCGCAGCAGGGTGGAGAAGCCGTTGGAGACACCTACGTTTAGAGTGGGTGCTCCCGACTGTCCTTTTTTAGTAGTAATCAGTACAACCCCGTACGCTGCCCGGGAGCCATAAATAGCGGTGGCCGACGCGTCCTTCAATACCGTAAAAGACTCAATATCATCGGGGTTGAGGAAGTTGAGCGGGTTGCTGTCGGCCCCGGCCCCAATATCGGCGGAAGCCACCAGGCCCGGCCGGGCTGAGCGCCCGTCCAGGGGTACCCCGTCCACCACATACAAGGGCTGGCCCGTACCCGTCACGGCCGAGTTGCCCCGGATGCGGATGGTAGAAGGTCCGCCGGGTTGCCCGCTGTTGTTGCTTACCTGCACCCCCGAAACCCGACCCTGCAACAGCTGGTCGGGCGAAGTGAAAGTGCCCCGGTTGAAATCCTTTTCGCCCACTACGGCCACGGCCCCGGTTACGTCCTGCTTGCGGGCCGTGCCGTAGCCTACCACTACCACGTCGCCCAGCACCTGCGTGTCCTCGCGCAGCGTTACCTGCACCGTGGTTTTGTCGGTGATGCTGACCTGCTGGGTAGTGTAGCCCACAAAGGAAAACGACAGGGTAGTGGCCGCCGCGGGAACATCCAGCCGGAACGAGCCATCGGAGCCGGTGCTGGTGCCCACGCTGGAGCCGGGCACTACTACCGTTACCCCCGGCAGACCCGCCGAGTTGGCGTCCACTACCCGGCCGCTGATGGCCCGCGTGGCCTGGGCTTGGCTAAGTAGCGGTGTGAGCATGCACAACCCGCCAATCGTCAGGGCTTTCAGCCACACCGACGATGCTTGACCAGCCAGCCCCAAGGCTAGCTGCTCATGAGATTTGTACCGTTTGTACCAGTTGTTATTCATGAGTGAGGGAAAAAAAGTGTGGGAATTCTGCAAGCATTCAGCAAAGCCAGGCCCACCGCCGCCACTCGGCAGATAAGTAGGGCGGCAGGTCCGGCTTTGTCACTGGTCGGTTATCGGTACCGCGTACCCGCCAGCGTAGAGCGGGCAGGTTGGCCAACGAGCATGGGGCAAACTGTGGGAAACCATGGAGAACAGGAGGATAAAAGGGGTATCTGGGCGTGGGGAAGTGGTACACCGGCCGGTAAGGACCGGCGGGCGTGGGCGTCTGCGCCGGGCCGGACACGGCGCTGAGCAAGGCGGTTGCGGCCGGTATGATCGTCTTGATAGAAGCGGGAAGGAAAAGCGGGTAATTTTAGATGGTGGAGGTGGCGGCGAGGGCCAGTACCTGGGCCTCGGAGATGGGTGGAGTGGCACCCTGGCAGCTGGCCACCAGGGAGCCGGCCGCGCAGGCAAAGGCCAGGTAATCAGCCGGGGCCTGGCCAGCCAGCCAGCCCCGCAGCAAAGCCGCCAGAAAGGCGTCTCCGCTGCCAATGGTATCCTGCACCTGCACCACCAGCCCGGGGCTGCTGTACAGCTGCCGGTCCACCCACAGCACGGCCCCGTCGGCACCTTTGGTCACGCACACGGCCTGCAGTTGAAACCGCTCGGCCAGCCAGCGCAGGGCGGTGGCCTCGTCGGGACTGGCCCCAAACCAGCCCATAATTTCCTCCAGCTCGTGGTGGTTGAGCTTCACGATGTCGGCCTGGTTGAGCAGGTAGCTTACCACGTCGCGGGAGTAGTGCGGGGGGCGCAGGTTCACGTCGAATACCTTGAGGGAAGCCTGCTGGAGCAGGCGGTACAGGGTTTCGCGGGAAGGAGCGTGGCGGGCGGCCAGGCTACCGTACACAAAGGCATCGGCCTGCTGCACCAGCTCGCTGAGGGCGGCATTGTACTGGATATAGTCCCAGGCTACGGGCTTCACAATCTGGTAGGTTACCTCCATGCTGTTGCTCACGTTGGCCTTTACCACGCCCGTCAGGTGGGTTTCGCCCTGCTGCACGTAGTGGGTGCTGATGTGCTGGGATTCCACAAACGCCAGCAGCTCGGCTCCCAGGTCGTCGTGGCCGACGCGGCTGATGATGTGCGCCCCTAGCCCAAAGTTGTGCAGGTGCACGGCCACGTTGAGGGGCGCGCCGCCGGGCTGCTTGCCGGTGGGCAGCACATCCCATAGCATCTCTCCAAAACAAGCAATTGGCATGGGATAAGAAAGAGTTTAAGTACCTGAAAACACTGGGCGGTGAAACCTGCCGAAGCGGCGGTGCGGGGTGGTCCGGGGGCTGTACTCACCGGCAGCCCCGGGCCCGGGGAGTGCTCGTTGCAGCAAGCAAACGGCCCCGGCTATATCCACTTCGGCAGGAATACCACGCTGAGTTGTTGTTGCGTAAGCTGAGTTGGTCAGTGCATGACCAGAACGGGTTCCACTTCTTCCAGACTGCTGCCTTTCTTCTCGGGCATCAGGCGCAGCACAAATAGCAGCTGCAGCACCATCATGGCGCAGAAGAAGGCGAAGGTGTGCCCCCCGCCCAGCCGCTCGGCGAAGTAGGGGAAGGTGAAGGCAATGACGGTGGCCATTACCCAGTGCGTGGAAGAACCCAGGGCCTGCCCCTTGGCCCGCACCGCGTTGGGAAAGATTTCGGAGATGAACACCCAGATGACGGCCCCCTGCGAGAAAGCAAAAAAGCCGATGTACACGAATAGCAGCACCGGTACCAGGTACCCGTTGAACTGTTGGGTGTAGAAGGCCCGGGCCACCAGCCCCAGCGTGGCAATAAGGCCCAACGAGCCCACCAGCATCAGCTTGCGCCGCCCAAACCGGTCAATCACGTTCACGCCGAGCAGGGTGAAGATGAAGTTCACCAGCCCAATGCCCGCCGACGAGAGCAGGGCCGCGCCCTGGCCCAGCCCCGTCATTTCGAAAATGCGCGGGGCGTAGTAAATAATGGCGTTGATGCCCGATACCTGGTTGAAAAAGGCGAAGGCAATGGCCAGCAACACCGGCATGCGGTACTGCCGGGCCCACAATGACTCACTCTGCTCTGCGCTGTGGGCTTGGCCTTTAAGAATGGCCGCTACATCGGCATCTACCGTTTCGGGGCTGATGATGCTAAGCACCTCCCGCCCCTCGGCCAGACGGCCGTGCAGCAGCAACCAACGGGGGCTTTCGGGCACCTGGTACAGAAACACCAGAAAAGCCACGGAGGGTACGGCCTGCACCCCCAGCATCAGCCGCCAGGAAATATCCCCGACGTTGGCCAGCAGGTAGTTGGAGAGGTAAGCGGCCAGAATGCCGAATACGATGTTGAACTGGAACAGCCCCACCAGCTTGCCCCGGGAGCTGGCCGGCGAAATTTCGGAAATGTACAGCGGGGCCGTAACGGAGGAAGCGCCCACGCCCAGCCCACCCAGAAAGCGGAACAGCAGAAAAGATACCCAGCTCGGGGCCAGGGCCGCCCCCACCGCCGATACCAGGTAGAGCACCGCAATCCAGCGCAGGGTTTGCCGCCGCCCCAGCCGGTCCGAGGGAATGCCCCCGAACATGGCGCCCAGCACCGTACCAATAAGGGCAATGGAAATAGTGAAGCCGTGCTCAAAAGCACTCAGGCCCCAGAGCTGCTGAATGGCTTTTTCGGCCCCCGAAATTACCGCCGTATCGAACCCGAACAAGAAGCCGCCGAGTGCCGTAACGATGGACCAGAAAAAAACTTTGCGCTGAATCATGGGATGCCTGGGCTGAGCGTTTCCCAAATGTTGGCTTTCCCGTCGGCTACGGTCTGCTGCATTCTTTCAAATGCATACAGAATTCTTGCAGTGTGCCTTGTCGTGATATATATTTGAAAATCAATTAATTATGTTTGTTGCTGTTAGTTGTTCAATCCTCTGGTCTTCAGAAATCTTACACGGTCTGCAGAATTTTTGCAGGCAGAAAATTGCGCTTTAGCCGTTCGGTAGGAATTAAAAAAGTCCGTCGGAAAGCACACAACGGGCTGGGGTAGCACAGGCCCGAAAGAGGGTTGGGTACGTAGAGAGGCGACGTGTCGGTTCTGTACACTAAACCGTTATAGCCAACTTTGTCAGCCCGTGCTCACATGGCCGTGTGCAGGGCCTTGAACTCGGAAGGCGAAACCTGGTATTTGGCCTTGAACAGCGTGGCGAAGTAAGACGGGGAGGAGAAGCCCGTTTGGTAGGCCACCTGGGACACGGTGCTGCCCTCCTGTAGCAGCAACTGCCGGGCCTTGGTGAGGCGCAGGTTCTGGATGCAGTCGGTAACGCCGGTGCCCAGCAGAGCCTTCACCTTGCGGTACAGCTGCATCTGCGACACGCCCAGGCTGCGGGCAATGTCGTCTACGCTCAGGCCAGGCCGGTCCAGGTTCGCCTCGATAATGGCCGTCAGATCGGCCAGGAATTTCTGGTCCACCCGCTGGGGGGCTACCGTGGCCGTGTCCACCGACAGCTCCCGGCGGAAATGCTCCCGCTGCTGGTCCCGGTTGCGCAGCAGGGTGCGCAGGCTTTCTACCAGGAAGGTGGGGTTGAAGGGCTTGGTCAGGTAAAGGTCGGCGCCGGCCTGCACGCCCTCGATCTGCTGCTCGGGGGCATTACGTGCCGTGAGCAATACCAGCGGAATGTGCGAGGTACGCCAGTCGCCTTTGAGGGCGGTAACCACGGCCAGCCCGCTCAACTCCGGCAGGCTCACGTCGCACACAATTACGTCCGGGATGGTTTCGTGGGCCAGGCGCAGGCCGGTAGCCCCATCGGCGGCGGTGCTCACCTGAAAGTGGGGCTGCAGCTTTTGCACCAGAAACGCGCGCACTTCCTCGTGGTCCTCAATAATGAGGGCCGTGGTAGCAGTGCGGGCTACTGAAACCTCCTCCGCCGGTAGTGGGGGCTCCTCATCCAGCAAATCCTCGGGGGCCAGCGGGAGGTGAGACAGGGCCTGCTCGGCGTCCAGGAAGGTGGCGGGCTTCTCCAGGGGCAGCGTTATTTCGAAGGTGCTGCCGTGGCCGGGCTGGCTCCGAAACGATAAGGTGCCCTCGTGCAGGCGCGTCAGGCCATCGGCCAAGGCCAGGCCCAGCCCCGAGCCATTGGCCGAGGGTTGGCTGCCCTGGTAAAACCAGCCCAGAACGTGGGGCTGGTCTGCTTCGGCAATGCCCCGGCCGTTGTCTTCCACGCTCACGCGCACGGTGTTGGTGTCTGGGTTGCGCTGCATGCTCACCACCACCTGGCCGCCGTCGGGGGTGTACTTGAAGGCGTTGGAAAGCAGGTTGTAAAACACCTTATCCAGAATGTCCCCATCAAACCAGAGGGTAATAACGGGTTCGGCCGGCAGAAACCGGAAGGTGATGCCGCGCCGCAGAGCCGTTTTCTCGAATACATCCATCAACTCCCGCACGAAGGCCACCAGGTTGCCCTGGGTGGCGCGCACGGCCATCCGGCCCACGTCAATCTTGCGGAAATCGAGGAGTTGGTTCACGAGCTGCAGCAGGCGCTGGGTGTTGCGGCGTACCAGCTGCAAATCCTGGCGCTGGGCCACGGACAGCTCACCGGGGTTGGTCAGCAGATCCTCCACCGGCCCCAGAATGAGCGTGAGTGGGGTGCGCAGCTCGTGGGAGAAGTTGGTAAAGAAGCGCAGCTTAGCCTCCGAGGAGCGGCGGGCCTCCTCGGCCAGCTGAGTAATCTGGTTGTGTTGGGCGCTGATTTGGGCGTTCTGGCCTTCCAGCATTTCCCGGATGCGGCGGTTGATGCGCGAGGAGCGCCAGGCCCAGGCCCCCAGCAGCATGGCCACCGCCAAACTACCCAGCAGCAGATATACCGTTACCTTCTGGCTGGCGTAGCGGCGCATTTGCTCCCGCAGGCGCTGCTGCTGCTGCTGCAAATCCTGGCGCTGGACTGTAAGAGCCTCCGTTTGCAGGCGCATGGTGCCCACGTTGGAGGAGTCGATAACCATGGTGCCCAGTACGTTGTCCTTCACGTAGGGCTCGTGGCGCAGAATACGCAGGGCCGTCCGGATGGCCTCCTCCCCACCGGTGGGGTACAGCAGCGTGGCCTGCAACACGCCATCTTCCACCAGCTGCAGGCCGTTGCCGGGGCCAGGGAGGCCATCAACCCCGATAATGCGCACCCGCCCCGTGCGGCCCAGTTGCCCCAGCACCTGGTACGCTGCGCGGGCCATAGGGTCATTATGGGCAAAAATCAGGTTCACGTCGGGGTGGGCCTGCAGCACGGCCGGCAGGCGGCGGAGTACAGATTCGGGCAGCCAGTTGCCTTCTACTTGGGCCGCCATACGCAGCTGCGGATACGCTTTCAGGGCCTGGCGGAAGCCCCGGTCCCGGTCGGTGGCGGGGGAGGAGCCGGGCGTGCCCGTTATTTCCAGCACCTGCCCGCGCCCGTTCAGCAACTGGGCCGCGTAGCGCCCGGCGGTGCGGCCCACTTCCTGGTTGTTGCCACCCACGTAGGCCGTGTATAGGCGGGAAGCGGTGCGTCGGTCCAGAATCACCACCGGAATGCCCTGGTTATAGGCCGCTTCTGCCAGCGCCGTAAGCGGACCCGACTGGTTGGGAGAAATCAGCAGCAAATCCACCTTCTGCCGAATCAGTTCCTGAATCTGTCGGCGCTGCAGCTCACTGTCGTTGTGGGCGTCCAGCATCCGGAACTGCACGTTCGGGTGAAAGCTCAGCTCTTTTTCCATGCCGGCTAGCATGGCCCGGCGCCAGGCGTCGTTGGTGGTGCACTGTGAGAAGCCGATGCGGTACACCGGCTCCCGCACCTCGGGGGCGCAGCCGCTCAGTCCCAGGCCGGTTAGGCCGAGCACCCACAGGCAAAACCACACGGGGGTAATTCGGACGAAGCTCAACACGGGTGCAGATTGGTTGTAAGGGAGTAACGACAGAGCGGGTATTGCCGCCGAACCGGTAGAATAGCGTGGTTCAGCTTGGGAAAAGTAAACAGAAACCCCCACTTCCCGGAACCAACTTCTTGTATACTGAACGCCCGGCCCAAAAACGGCCACTAGTGCAGCGTTTCGCGCGGGCTCCCGTTCTTTGCGGTTGTACCCAACCCGTATGTTGCCGTGCGTATTCTTCTGACTGCTCTTTTTGCCGGCCTACTGACCAGTGCCCAGGCCCAACTGCTGCAACCTAAAGCCGCTTACACCCGCGCCGACTCGCTACGGGGCTACCAGTCGGCGCTGCGCACCTGCTACGACCTGAACTACTACCACCTCGATGTGCAGGTGGGCCCCGCCCGCAAGGCCCTGAAGGGTTCCAACGAGTTTCGCTTCACGGCTACTCAGGATTTCAGCCGCCTGCAGTTTGATTTGTTTGCCAACCTGGCGGTAGATAAAGTAGAGTACCAGGGTAAACCCCTGCCCTTCACGCGGGAAGCCAACGCCGTATTCGTCACGTTTCCGGCCCCAGTAACCAAGGGCAGCCGGGCGGCCTTCACCGTATTCTACTCTGGGCAGCCCACCGAGGCCAAACAGGCGCCCTGGGACGGCGGGTTGGTGTTCACCCAGGATGCTAAAGGCAAGCCCTGGATAGCTTCAGCCTGCCAGGGTGTGGGGGCCAGCATCTGGTGGCCCTGCAAAGACCAGCAGGCTGACGAAGTAGACTCCATGCTCATCAGCGTAACGGTGCCCAAAGGCCTTAAGGATGTGTCCAATGGCCGCCTGCGCCGCACTGTGCCGCTCAAGGGTGGGGCTACCCGTTTCGATTGGTTTGTCTCGAACCCCATCAACAACTACGATGTGGCCCTGAATGTGGGCGACTACCAGCACCTGAGCGGCGGCACCTACGCCGGGGAGGCGGGCCCGCTAACCCTCGACTACTGGGTGCTGCCCGAAAACCTGACCAAGGCCAAAACCCAGTTTGCCGCCAACGTGCCGCCCATGCTCAAAAGCCTAGAAAGCTGGTTCGGGCCGTACCCTTTCTATCAGGATGGCTATAAGCTGGTAGATGCGCCCCACTTAGGCATGGAGCACCAGAGCGCCGTGGCCTACGGCAACAAGTATCAGAATGGCTACCTCGGCCGGGACCGGTCGGGCACGGGCTGGGGCGACAAGTGGGACTTCATCATCATTCACGAAAGTGGCCACGAATGGTTCGGTAACAGCCTCACCAGCCAAGATATTGCCGATATGTGGATTCACGAGTCGTTTACCACCTACTCCGAGGCCCTATTCGTGGAAAGCCAGTTCGGGAAGGAGGCTGGCCAGCAGTATATCCACGGCCAGCGGCGTAATATCCGCAACGATGCGCCCATCATCGGCACCTACGGCGTTAATCGGGAAGGCTCCTCGGATATGTACGACAAAGGCAGCAACCTGCTCAACATGATTCGGGTGGTCTACGTGCCCGACGATGCCCGGTGGCGGGAACTGCTGCGCGGCCTCAATAAGCAGTTCTTCCACCAAACTATTACCACCGAGCAGGTAGTAGGCTACTTCAACCAGCAGCTGGGCCAGAACCTCACGCCCGTATTCAACCAGTACCTGCGCCATTCCGGGCTACCCATCCTAGAAGTGCGCTTCCCTAAAGAGGGCCCAGTCCAGGCCCGCTGGATTGCCGATGAGCCCGATTTTGCGTTGCCGGTGCGGGTGCGTACGCGCGGTGGAAACTACCAGCTAGTGCCGGTTTTCACATCTTTTAAGCCGCTAGCCGTTCCCAATTTGAAACGCAACAATCTAGAAGTTGATACTGAAAATTACTACGTAGGCACGCTGTTGGAATAGACGATGTGAAAATTGTCTTTTCCTACGGAAGCTAAATCCAATAATGGGACATGTTGAGCGGGTAGTCGCTATATATAATAAATGGTATAATGGAATTTTTTGTTTGCGAAATGCGTAAATTAGCCTGATTGATGAACTGCTGGGCTGGGCAAGTAGGTGAAGTAACGTAGTTAGTTACACCACTTCACTTCTACTCAGTGCAGCAGTAGCACGTGGCTGAATAGTATTTTTGTAAGCAAAGCTCTCTATAGCTAGCCTCTCATTACCAGGTAAAGCGCATGATAGCACCTTCCGTTCCCCTCTCATGTCAGGCTTGCCCACACGTGGAGCGCTCCTTGTTGGGTACCTGCCAGCACGCCGAGTTGTCGTTAGTGGCCGGGGGCAAGCAGCACCAATCGTACAAAAAAGGGCAGGTGATTTTTGAGCAGGGTAGCCGCGTGGCGGGTCTGTATTGCGTGTATCAGGGCAAGGTAAAAGTCTCCAAGCTCAGCGCCGATGGGAAAGAGCAGATTATCCGCTTGGCCCGGGAAGGCGACGTACTGTGCTACCGCTCCCTGATGATGGGACCAATATGTACTACCGCCGCCACCGCCCTCACCGATTGCGTGGTGTGCCTGATTCCGCGCCCCGACTTTTTCAGCCTGCTGGAGCAAAACTCCCAGTTCTCGCACTCCTTGCTCCGGCTGATGGCCCGCAACTTGGGCGAAGCCGAGGAACGGCTGCTCCACACGGCCTACAAGCCCGTGCGGGAGCGACTAGCCGAGGCCCTGCTGCTGCTACACCAGGCATTTCGGCCGGTTGATGAGCAACCATTCAGCATTCCGGTATCCCGCGAAGACCTGGCCGCCCTTACGGGCACTACCAAGGAAACGGCCAGCCGCTTGCTCTCCGAGTTCCGCGACGAAGGGTTGGTCTTCACGCAGGGTAGCCGCATTACGGTCGTTGCCCACGAAAAAATCAGCCAGCTGGCCAAGATGTATGATTGAAATAATACAATACTGAAAACTATTTCCCGCTTCCTTCTCGTAACTCCCGGGCCGCAGTTGTGGTCCGGGAATTTTGCTTTCTGAAGAATAGATTTTATTATTGTTGTAATAGCATTTTTTGTATCCCATAATGGGTTCCCGCTCTAAAAGTGTAGGGAAAAGTTTAATTACAATCATTTTTATAAGTGTGCAGTATCATTTCCTGGGAGGAAATAAGGAAGGAATTTTGTAGAGCAAGTCAGTAGGATACAGCTGATTGACGAACTGCTTTATCTGCTTGCTACGCCGAGGAGCTTCCTAAATAAATTGCCAAATAGGCCGCTGGTAGTCAACGCGTGGGCTACTAAAGGATACAGGCAACGGGAGGCAACCGGCCGGCACTGGCCTTTCACTTCCAACCATTTCTTTTTCCTCCCCCCGAATCATGGCTTACTCTACGAACAACGCCGCTGGCAAAGTAGTACAAGAAATCATCAACGACCTGCCCAGCCTGGTGGCCGTGGCCGTGGTAGATACTACTTCTGGCATGAGCCTGGCCTCGCACACCAACTCGCCCAGCATCAACCCCGATACGGCGGCGGCTTACAACACCGAGGTGGTAAAGCAAAAGCAGAAGGCCATGCAGGCGCTCAAACTGCAGGGCGAAGTAATTGAGGACATCCTCATTACCCTCTCCAACCAGATTCACCTGCTCAAGCTCACCGAGAACAACAAGTTCATTTATCTGGTGGTGAACTCGCGCGACACCAACCTGGCCATTGCCCGTGAAGTGCTGCGCAGCCACGCGCCCGCTCTGAACTAAGAAAGCGGCTGCGGCTCTCGTAGCCGGGGCAGCCTACCCCCCTGGTGGCTGCCCCGGCAAGGCCGGGCCCTTGTGCGCAAGTAGCCGGTACGCTGGCTTACCACACCGGCCGGGCCGGGAGCGAGCGGCTTGTACGCAACGCTTTTGGTGGCCCCTTCCATGCAAATTCCTTTTCTAAGTCAACTCCAAACCCTTACCGGACCGGCCATTAACAAGGTGGTAGGGGCCGGAACGGCGGGGCCCGAGCGCACCGCCGCCGAGCGGCTGCTGACAAACGTGCTGCGTGGCCTGCCCGAGTTGCTGGCCGCCGCCGTGGGGCAGGTAGCCACTGGTCACATGC
Source organism: Hymenobacter pini (assembly GCF_020421205.1). GTDB lineage: Bacteria > Bacteroidota > Bacteroidia > Cytophagales > Hymenobacteraceae > Hymenobacter > Hymenobacter pini. The sequence goes on along the minus strand of NZ_JAIZZH010000009.1, from coordinate 30,914 downwards.
TGGCCTCTTACACCACTAACCGGGAGTTCAACCCGGCCAAGATTATTGGGTTCAACGCCGAGGTAATCCGGCAGCAGCAGCAGGCCATGCGGGCTCTGCAGCTCCCCGCCGATGAGCAACTGACCGAGTTGCTGATTACCCTGCGTACCCAGCTGCACCTGCTACGGCTGCTGCCCGATGGGCAGCGGTTTCTGTACGTGGCCGTGGATTGCCGTGATACCAACTTAGGCATTGCCCGGGAGGTGATGCGCACCTGCGAAACCTGATTGGTGAGAGGTGGCACCCGTTCTCAGGCAGTTATTTCTTTTTCTCACCTCTTACCCTTACTGCTTGCATGAAACTTACTGCTTCTCCCTTCAACCCCGAAACCGGCGAGCTGCTGCCGGTGTACCGCGACGCTTACCTGCGGGGCGACCTGAGCAAAGCCTCCGCCAAAGCCGTGGAAGAGTACCTGCACCGCGACGCCGATAAGGCCCACGAAACCCTCACGCGCTGGCAAAACCTGCGCGCTACCGAGGAAGCCGAAACTGCCCCTACCTGGGTGCAGAAACAGCTGCTCTACATCCGCACTGAGCCGGTGCGCTTCCGCCGCCGGGCGACGGGGCTGGTAGCCTCGGCGGTGCTGGTGGGCACCATGGTGTTTGCCGGTACGCGCCTGCCATCCGAGCGGGTTCCCCTGGCCGAAAACACGCCCGTGGATGCCACTACCCCCACGGAACTGGCCGAAGCCAGCCTGGCCAGCACCGCCGCTAGCAGTGCCCGCAGCATGATTACCGTGCGTGGTCGCATTCTGGGCGAGGATGGCAAGCCGCTGGTAGGAGCCACCGTAATTCAGCCCGGTACCTACCGGGGCGTGTCTACCAACGGCCAGGGCGAGTATGTGCTGCAAGTGCCTGCCGGTACCACGGCCCTGCACTATGGCTACGCCGGCTACGAGGATGCGCAAGTAGGCGTGCAGGCCTCTGGCCACGCCGATGTAACGCTGCAACCCCGGGCCAAAGCTGCCAAGCGCCATTGGTGGCAGTTTTAAGCGGGTGCTCACCACAATGAGCGAGCCGCCCGAACAGTGGTAGAGCTGTGAATTTACGTGTTGATGTTCCGCAATAAAATACAAGTGCGCAGCTCTACCACCGTTCTGAGAATTTGATGCCGCTGCCAGCGGTTTAGTGTATCTGATTAGCTCCCCGCGTGAAACCAAAGTCGTATCGAAAGAAAGCTACCCGACAGCCAGCCGTGCGCAAACGGCAACTGGAACTGACCCGGCAGGCCACCAACCTGGTAGAGCAGCTGCGTGCTGAGCTGCCGCACTTGCTGGCCGTGGCCGTGGTAGAAGTAGCTACCGGCACCAGCCTGGCGGCCTACTCAGTGCTGCCGGAGCAAGACTGGCGCGCGGCGGCCGGGTTTCAGGCCCGATTGGTACAGGGCAAGCAGGAAGCCCTGGCGGCGCTGGCCCTGCCCAACGAGCAGCTGGAGGACATCCTGATTACCCTGTCGAGCCAGCTGCATCTGCTGCGGCTCACTAGCACCGGCGAGCAGTTGATTTCCCTGGTGGTGGATGCTAATACAACTAACCTGGCGCTGGCACGAGGTATTTTACGCACGCTGACCGAGCAGCTGGAAACGGCTCCGGTATTGCGCGCGGCTTAACGCGAAGTACTGCTGCATTGCCGCCTGGTAGCTGCAGGGGAGCCGTTCGGGCGGCCCGGAAGTGAGGCGGTGCTTCGCTCTTTTTCTGCGGGCTACGGCCCGGCGAAAAGCCGACAGATACGCCTAAAACTGAGTGCCGGCGCGGTATACCCCAGCGCCCCGCCCGCAACGGAAACCGGTTTCTGGTTTGCTCTGTCGTTATAACGGCTCCTCCGCTGGCTCCGGCCGGTAGGGGAGCCGTTTGGCGTGCGTAGTTGCAGGTAAGATGTAGAGAACAAATAGACCGTCATTCCGAGCGCAGTCGAGGAATCTCGCGTGCTGAGGTTGTAATGCTCACTTCAACGTCAGCACGCGAGATTCCTCGGCTCCGCTCGGAATGACGGGCGGTAGGGAAGAAGGCGTAATGCGCTACAGGCTCAGAACAGGCATCGACGGCGTAATTACACTTTTCCGGAGGCTGCTTGTTCTTATAGAGATGAGCGCACAAATTCCCGGCTTCCCAAATTCCCCTTCCGTACCTTCGCGCCCGTTGATTTCCACCGAACTCATCCGCTGATTATGAACCAATACGATGTTACCGTCATCGGCTCCGGCCCCGGCGGTTATGTAGCGGCTATCCGCTGCGCCCAGCTCGGCCTCAAAACGGCCCTCATCGAGAAGTACGACACGCTGGGCGGTACCTGCCTCAACGTGGGCTGCATCCCCAGCAAGGCCCTGCTCGACTCGACGGAGCACTTCCACAATGCCGGCCACACCTTCAAGGAGCACGGCATTGAGCTGAGCGACCTGCAGATCAACATGAACCAGCTCATCGACCGCAAAAACGGGGTGGTGAAGGCCAATACCGACGGCATCCAGTTCCTGATGAAAAAGAACAAAATCGACGTCCTCAAAGGCATCGGTGCGTTCGTGGATAAGAACCACATCAGCATTGCGCCCCGCGAGGGTGGCGAGGCTCAGCAGATTGAGACTAAAAACGTCATCATTGCGACCGGCTCCAAGCCCACCGTACTGCCCTTCATCCAGCAGGACAAGCAGCGCATCATCACTAGCACCGAGGCCCTGAACATCCGCGAAGTGCCCAAGCACATGATTGTAATTGGCGGCGGCGTAATCGGCCTGGAAATGGCGTCGGTGTACGCCCGCCTCGGCGCGAAAGTGTCGGTGGTGGAGTTCATGGACTCGCTCATCCCCACCATGGACCGGGGCCTGGGCAAAGAGCTCAAGCGCATCCTGGGCAAAATCGGCATCGAGTTTTTCCTGAGCCACAAGGTAACCGGCGCCACCCGCGAGGGCGACACCGTGACCGTAACCGCTACCAACCCCAAGGGCGAGGAAGTGAAATTTGAGGGCGACTACTGCCTGGTGGCCGTGGGCCGCGTGCCCTACACCGCTGGCCTGAACCTGGAAGCCGCCGGCGTACAGATGGAGGAGCGGGGCCGCATCAAGGTAGATGAGCACCTGCAAACCTCGGTACCCGGCATCTACGCCATCGGCGACGTGATTCGGGGGGCCATGCTGGCTCACAAGGCCGAGGAAGAAGGCGTATTCGTGGCCGAAACTATTGCTGGCCAAAAGCCGCACATCAACTACCTGCTCATCCCCGGCGTGGTGTACACTTGGCCCGAAGTGGCTGGCGTGGGCTACACCGAGGAGCAGCTGAAGGAGCAGGGCAAAGCCTACAAAACCGGCTCGTTCCCGTTCCGCGCCTCGGGCCGCGCCCGCGCCTCCATGGACCTCGACGGCTTCGTGAAAGTGCTGGCCGACAAGGAAACCGACGAAATACTGGGCGTGCACATGATTGGCCCCCGCATTGCCGACCTCATTGCCGAAGCCGTAACGGCCATGGAGTTCCGCGCCTCCGCCGAGGACGTAGCCCGCATGAGCCACGCCCACCCCACCTACGCCGAAGCCATGAAGGAAGCCTGCCTCGCCGCTACGGAGAACCGGGCGATTCACATGTAATTCCTGCGCTTGCGCTTGAAACGAAAAGCGGCGGCAGCTCCTAGAAGTTGCCGCCGCTTTTTTGTCATTTATTATAAGGCTTGTTTTCTGTACAGGCTTGAATTATTGTTGAAATAACTTGCGTAGCTCTTGATTCTGTTGCGAAACTGCCAGAAACTATTTTAACTACTCTTCCTTGTGTATTGATGAAAATAGTATAATTGGTTGTGTTTTGAGTTAGTAATATATATTTATCACTACTTATTTTTCTGTCATAGACTTGAGGAAAGTATAAGGGGTGCTCTTGCAAGTAGCGTTTTACGGTGATGGAGTCGTTGAAAGGAAATCCAATAAAATCTACTTTCTTATCATATTTTTGGCAGAGCGTATTCATTGCTGCAAATGTAGCCGAATCAGACTTTTTAGCATAATCTGGAGCGTCAGCGAGTGTAGCTGACCAGAAAAATAGTACTACGGCTTTGCCCTGTGTTGGTACTGTGTTAATACTATCACCTTTGTAAGTTTTGAGTTTGAAAGCAGGCCCATGTGCACCTTTCATACACTCGCGTATTTGTTGTTCAAGCTGAAACTCCTGAGTAGCAGCTTCTAAGTTTGTTTTGTTGATTTTGCTTGTGGGTGATTTATGATTTTTAGTGCAGATAGATAGTTGCTCCTCGTAAGTAATTTCGCTTGGGTTTGAGCATGAGCAAAGTGTATAGAAAACTGCTAAAAGAGAAAGAGTAAGTCTCATGGATTAAATAATTCAGTTTACGAGCTATGTCTTCCGCACCAATTTAAACCCATCTTTCGTCACTTGGTACTGCTGGCCCTGGATGGTGATGGTTTCGCCTTCCAATAGCTTGCTCAGGTCCAGGAGGTCGGCCTCGATGGTGTGGAGGGAGAAGCCGTGCTTGCGGGCCAGAGCGAGGTATTTGGGGTTGATGTAGTCGTGCACGCCGCAGAGGATGATGCGCACGTGGGCGGTGGTGTTTTTGAGCAGCCGGGCGTCGCGGGGGAAAGTGTAGTTATCGGCAATGAGGATAAGCTCGGCCGAGTCGGGGGCGGCGGCCAGCTGCTGGGCGTAGAGCAGGGCTTCGGCGTCGTTTTCGGGCGCGTCGCCGCCGCCGCCGGCCTTCATGGTTTCAATGAGCTTGTTCTTGATGGCCTCGTAGCTGTCGGTGCGTACGTGGTAGAGGCCGCCGGTTTTGCCCACGCGCTTGTCTTTGTCGGGCTGGTCGTTGCCGTCGTTGAAGAACACGAAGGTTTTCTCGTCTTCGAGGGCGCTGAGCTGCAGCCAGGCCAGCAAATCGTAGGTGTAGGGGAACATGCTGCCGGTTACGTCCGTCACCACCACTTCCTTGCTCCACTCGGGGTGGCGCTGCAGTACCCGGCTCACCACATTGGCATCGGGCGGCAGAGCCAGCTCGGGGGCGGCGGTGTCGGCGGCGGCCAGCAGCTCGCCTTTTTTGGTGATGCGCGCCTCGCAGTAGTCGTTTTTGTGCTGCTTGTTCTTGTGCTTCAGAAACACCCGGTACAGCCGGGCCGCCGAGTCGGGCAGGGCAAAGTGGGTGAAGCCCATATCGGCCGGGCCCAGCAGCTGCAGCGGCCCAATGGGCAGCCGGATGGCCCCGGTAGCCAGAAACGGAAACATCTTCCTATCAATGGGGAAGCCGGAGGTGAAGGCCACGCTTTGCCGGATGGCGTCTTCCAGCTCGGCCACGCACACGGGCCGGGCGGTGGGCAGCACCTTCACCTTCTGCACGGTGCCGCGGGCATCCACGGTCAGCTGAAACTTCACCAGCTGCGCTTCCCGCTCGGGGCATTTATAGAGGCGGCGCAGGCTGCGGGCCATCTGGCGGTTGGTGAAGCGGGAGCCGGGCAGGTTGCAGGCCACCTTCTTACCCTGGGCTTTCTTGCCGGCTTTGGGCCGCTTTTTTTCCAGCACGCGCAGCTTGCGGGTGAGGCTGTCGAGGTCGGCGCGCATGGTGGCGGCGGTGGCGTGCCGGGCCACGTACACCACAAACCCGTGGAAAAACGGCTGGCACTCGGTGGGGCTGTTGCAGCCGGTCTGCTCCACCAGCGTCCACGTTACCGATTCATCCTGCAAGAGCCCCGGCACGGCGGCGGCCAGGTTGCGGATGCGGCCCAGGTTGAGTTGGCGCTGGTTGAAGGCCGGATTGAGCCGGAAGGCCGTGTACACCAGATCCACCCGTACAATGTGCCGCTCCCGCAGGCGCAGGGCCGCCACATCGGCCCCCGAGAAGGTGGAGGGCAGCTGCAGGGCCTCCAGCTCGGGCAGGGGCTGGTAGCGGGCCGTGCGGTAGGCGTTCAGCTGGTCGTAGAAAGCGTCGAGGTCGGCCGCAGTGGGTAGGCTGGTTTGGGCCCGGGCGGTAACGGATACGAGAACAAGCAGCAGGGCCCACCACAGGGCCCGGACGGATACAGCCGGCATGGATAACATAGCGTAACGTACTAGCCCGCAACTTACGGATTTGCCCTCAGCCGTCCCAGGTGTGTTTAGGGGTATTTACTGGCTAAGCGTGTCTAGCTCAATAGAAAATCCGGTAGCTTCGGTCTAGCTGCCAGCAGTCCGTAGCGTATTCCTCTCCGTTCAGTCAATGAAAGCAATTCTACCTTACAGCCTATTGCTAGCCAGTGTGGGCTTGGCCGCCTGCCACGATTCCGCCAAACCCGACCCTGCCCCCGCGCCCACGCTGCCCGGTACTTGGAATCTACAGCAGGAGTACCGACGCCTCTTCTACTACAACCCCGATGGTAGCCTCAGGAGCCGCTACGACTACTCCCGCGCGGGCAACGCCAGCGAGGGAATGAACATCGGCGACTCTACGTGGGTATTTCAGCCCGCCGATGTATATATGGGGTCGAAGGATGGCGTGTACAAACTGAAGGACACAACCATTGTGGTGAAGCTGAATCGTCCGTCCGGCTTCAACTTCCCGATTACTGAAACCTACACCTTCTCCGCCTTGGATGAGCACCGCGTTGTTATCCGGCAGAAAGACGACTGGCGGGACCAGGTGCACTATTACAAATGGATTTATACGCGGTAGTAGCCCTAAAGTGAGTAAGAATTTCCAACAAAAAAGCGCCATCTACTGCGGGAGTAGCTGGCGCTTCGCGTGTAGGGAGCAGTAGGGAGAGAGGCTATACGGCGGACGCAAGCTTCACACCCACGGCGCTTGGTCCTTTCTGGCCCATCTCTACCTCAAAGGTTACCTTATCGTTTTCCTTGAGGGGAGAAGCAGCCTGCACCTGGTTTACGTGCACAAAAATGCTCTCGCCGGTGGCTTTGTCCTTGATGAAGCCGTAGCCCTTCGATTCGTTGAAGAAGGTAACGGTACCAGTGCGCACGGAGTCCTCGTCCGACTCCACTACGCGGGCGGCACCCAGCTGAATATCCTCCAGCTTAATCTCCTGCTTTTTGCGGTTGGGGTCGGGAGGAGTAGAGGTGATGTTGCCGAACTCATCTACGTAAGCCAGCATATCGTCGAGGCCCTGGCCTTTCTTGGCGTTGGCCTGGCGCTCTTCCTTTTTCTCTTCTTTTTCCTGCCGCTTTTTCAGGCGCTTTTTCTCGTTTTCTCTCTTCCCGAAGGTGGCTTGTGATCTACCCATATGTAGTAATGACGTCTTAAGGTATCGGCCGTTCTGACAATGAAGGCCTTGAAATGGTAAAAAAGAGTATCACTTCAGTACAATCCTCGGCGGCGGAAAGTTCCGGCTACACCCAAGTGCCGCGCCTAAGCGGAGCACCTATTGCCTGAGTAACTCTCTGCACTACTTCCTACGGAAAAAGCGTGCCTGAGTGGCTGCAGGGGGCAAAATACCGGCCGAATCAGGAGAAACCGGGTGCGGGCCAGCCGCGGAAACGCGGGCCTCGGCAACCGGCTGACGTGATAATGCAGTAAAGGTACCGTTTAATTTCGGCAACCCCTTGCCCATGGCTGCTTAAAGGGATGCACCTACCAGCTGCTGCCGGCCCCGCCACCCCCAGACGAGCCCCCGCTACTGCTCGACCAAGAACTGCCCGACGAGGACGACGATGAGGAACCGCCGGACGAGCTGCTGGAGGAAGTAGGTATGCGGCTGATGGTGTACTTCTCTTTCTGCTCATGGTTGCAGAAGTAGCAGCGGTGCACGTGCCAGCCCCAGCCCTCTGAAGCGGTAGTGGCCGCCTGCATCACCTGGTCGGGTTTGGACTGCAGGGTGCGGTGGTGGCACTTGGGGCAGGGCAGCACATCGGTGCTCAGGTTCTGATAATCGAGGGCGAAGCTATGCTGGCACTGGGGGCACGCCCACACATCGTAGTCCACGGATTTTACGTGCTCCTCGGCAGCCTGGTACAGCTCCAGCTTTTCATCATCGGCCTGTTCGCTGAGGCGGTGCATGGGTGTGGCGCAACGGGGGCAGGCGTAGGGTGCTTCGCGGAGCTGCCGCAGCCGGCGGCGGTAGCGGGGCCAGTAAAACGCCAGCCCCAGCGGCAGCAGCCAGGCCGTGAAGCCCAGATTGTGGTGGGCTTCGTGGAGAAAGGTGTATTTCTCATGCCGGCTCTTGGCGGCATACGTGGTGCGGAACTCCCGATTAACCCGGCCCAGATACAGATAAGTGTACAGCAGGGGCAGCCCGTAGCACAGGACCAGCAGGCCCAGCGCCGGCAAGGTCCAGTTGGTGAGTATGGCCAGGGCCGCGTACAGTGGTAGCAGCACCAGGCTCAGCCACAGCACCCAGCGCGGAGCCGGCACAGCGGGCTTATGAAAGGCCAGGGCCAGGGTAGTTACCAGCCAAAGCACCGTCATAAGCCAGGCGGCTACTATTGCCGGGCCACTCCAGCCATTATTCTCAGCGTATTCATGCACTGCTACCGGTTCCGGGGCGGCTTCGGGAGCAGTTTGCAGAGCCGCTGCTGGCGCGGCGGCGGAATCGGTGGGAGCCAGGGCCACCGAGCCGGTGCTGAACTGGCGGATAAGGGCGGCTACCCCCTCGCGTACGGCCTCATCGTAGCGCTGCTGGCGCAGCAAGGGTACCATGTACTGCTGCTGAATCCGGAAACAGGTCACGTCGGGCAGGTCGGCTTCGAGGCCGTAACCGGTTTCCATTTCCACCCGCCGCTGATCCAGCACCAGCAAGAGCAGCAAGCCGTTATTTTGGTCTTTGCCACCAATTTTCCAGCGGTTGAACAGGGCCGTGGCGGCGGTTTTGGGTGTTTCTTCGCCAATACTGCGCACGGCTACCACATCAATGTGGGCCCGGCCGCTTTGGTCGAGGGCCTGCAGGGTGGCGTTGAGGTCCTGCACCGTGGCCGGGGCCAGCAGGCTGTCGGGGTTGCTGACATAGGTTTCGCCCAGCGTTTTGGGGTCCGGAATCCGGGTGAGGTAGTCGGGCTCGGCGGGCGGGCCGTCGGGCGAGGAGCAGGCCGACAGAAACAGCAAGCCGGCAGTCAGCCAGAGCAGCAGGAGGCGGAAAGGCATACAGGCAGGAAAGGGTTGACTCGGGCGAATGTAGCAGCCTGGTTGAGTTTTACGCCCGTTCCCCTGCGTGGCAGCTATCCGTTTGCGTCCTCAGTAGGTTCCTCCGCTTCGTCCACGGCTATCAGCTCCGGCACCTCGCGCACTTCGCCGGGCTGTATGTCCGTGAGCCAGATGTGGCCTACCCGTACCCGCACCAGCCGCAGGGTAGGGTAACCGGCGGCGGCCGTCATTTTGCGTACCTGCCGGAATTTTCCTTCGGTCACGATGATGCTGACCCAGCTGGTGGGGCCGTGCCGCTCGTCGCGGATTTTGCGGCCCCGGGCCGGCAGGTCGGGGGCTTGCTCCAGACGGCGTACCTGGGCCGGCAGCGTCTGGTACAGCACACTGCGGTGGGCAATTTCCAGGCCCTCCTGCAACTGCCGAATAGCTTCATCGGTAGGCACGCCGTCTACCTGGGCGTAGTATTCCTTCTCCACATCCTTGCGGCGGATACGCTCACTTACCCGGCCGTCGGTAGTCAGCAGCAGCAGGCCTTCACTGTGCTCATCGAGGCGGCCCACGGCCATGGTTTCGGCCGGAAAGTCGTGCAGCTCACCCAGGAATTTCTTTCTGCGCGCTTCCCGGGCGTTGTTGCTCATAAACTGGCTGAGGTAGCCGAAGGGCTTATAGAGGAGAAAGTGGCGGTGCTCGGTCATAGGCGGGCAAAGGTACCTGGTTGTGGCCGCCCGGCCCGGCAACCGGCAACGATGTCGGCAACGATTGCGCAAATAAACTCCGCCGTAACCGGCTGATTAGCCCTTGTAAGTCAGTAGAATACTGCTCCAAACGCGCTTCTGCCGGGCTGCTAACTTCCGGGCCGGCACCGGTTTCCCCAATTCCCACCTTTCCTGTATGTTGCTACCTCTACCCCTGCGTCGGCCGGGGCGCACTGCGTTGCGGAGCCTGCTGGCGGGCAGCCTGTTGCTCACGGCCGCCCTGCCTGCCCTGGCCCAACTGCCCTCTTTCCCCGGAGCCGAGGGCGCCGGCCGCTACACCAGCGGGGGCCGCGGCACGGCCACGGAGCCTACCACGGTGTTCGAAGTCACCAACCTCAACGACGACCTCAACCCCGGCAGCCTGCGCTACGCCCTTACTCAGCCGGCCACCTACCGCACGGTGGTGTTTCGGGTGTCGGGCACCATTCATCTGCTCACGCCCCTGAAGCTGCAGAAACCCAACACTACCCTGGCCGGCCAAACGGCCCCCGGTGACGGAATTTGCCTGGCTGACCAACCCTTCACGGTGGCGGCCGATAACGTGATTGTACGGTTTCTGCGCTTCCGGCTGGGTGACAAAAACCAGAACCTGGGGCCGGTGAACGGCAGCGGCGACGGAGACGCCTTCAACGCCGTGGGCCGCAGCAAGCTCATGATTGACCACTGTTCCATGAGCTGGTCGGCGGATGAGGCTTGCTCCCTGTACGCCGGCGACAGTATCTCGCTGCAATGGAACCTCATCAGCGAGCCGCTGGACTACTCCTACCACTTCGAAACCGGCGACACCGACTTTGAGCGCCACGCCTACGGGGGCATCTGGGGGGGGCGGCACGCCTCGTTTCACCACAACCTGCTGGCCCATTGCCGGGGCCGGTTGCCCCGGTTTGATGGCAGCCGCAACCTCTCGCCCAACACCCCCGGCCAGGAAAACGCCGAGCTGGTGAACAACGTGCTCTACAATTGGGCCAGCTACACCACCAACGGGGGCGAAGGGGGCCGCTATAACATCATCAACAACTACTACAAAGCCGGGCCCTCTACCAGCACCGGCTCCTCGGCCGGCGTGCCGGTGCGCTACCAGATTATCAACCCCTACAAAAGCAGCAGCCTGCCCTACGGCACGTACTACCTGAGCGGCAACTACGTGGAAGGCTCAGCCAGCATTTCGGCGCACAACTGGCGGGGCGCTTCCATGAACGGGGGCTCGTTGAATGACACCACACTGGCCAAAACCACCAGTTCGCTGACGGCACTGGTAGCGGCCCAACCGGCCCAGCAGGCCTACGAAGCTGTACTAGCCGGGGCCGGGGCCGTGCTGCCCGCCCGCGACGCCCACGACCAGCGCATTGTGCAGGATGTGCGCAACCGCACCGGCAGTCTCATTGATGTGCAGGGCGGTTTCCCGCACGGTACGCCCTACGCCCAAACTACCGGCGCCTGGCCCACGCTCAACTCCCTGCCCGCCCCCGCCGACGCCGACCACGACGGCATGCCCGATGCCTGGGAAACGGCTCGGGGCCTTAACCCCAACAACCCCGCCGACCGAAGCCAACGAGTCAGCAACGGCTACACTCAGCTAGAAAACTACCTCAACGGCCTAGCCGCGCCGGTGCTAAGTAGCCCCGCACTCCGGCCAAGCGAAACGGGGCTGCTAGTGTACCCCAACCCCTCCCAGGGCGACGCTCTGCAGGTGCAGCACCCAGCCGCTGGCCCCGGAGCCCAACTGGCCGTGTACAATGTGCTGGGCCAGCAGGTGGCAGCAGTGCCAGTGGTTGTGGCGGCCCGGCAAACCCGTTTGGCCCTGCCCAAGCTGGCAGCCGGCCGTTACGTGCTGCGCTTCCTTGATGGTGGCCAGCACTTGCAGGCCGCTTTTGAGCAGCCTTAAGTTGCTTTTCTCCGCGCTTTCTTTTCCAACCAATTCCCACATTTGTATGCCCAACACCTCTACCTATCGGTACTGGCTGGTTACCAGCTGGCTTTTACTGCTGACTACGCTATTCAGCGTCCGGGCCCAAACGGCCACCTACAGCGCCGTGGTGGCGCAGGATGGCTCCGGCAACTTCCGCACGGTGCAGGCCGCCATCAACGCCGCCCCCGACAACGGCACCACACTCTACACCATCTTCATCAAGAAGGGCCGCTACCGGGAGAAAATTACCGTGCCCACCACCAAAACCATGGTGCAGCTGGTGGGGGAAAGTGTGGCCAACACTGTGCTGACCTACAACGACGGGGCCAGCACCCCGCTGCCCGGGGGCGGTACCATTGGCACCCAGAACTCGGCCAGCTTCACGGTAAATGCCAACGACTTCAGCGCCCTGAACCTCACCTTCGAAAACTACTACGGCGACGGTACCCAGGCCGTGGCCGTGCTGGTGAATGCCGACCGCGCCGCCTTCCGCAACTGCCGTTTCCTGGGCAACCAGGACACCCTGTACACCAAAGGCAGCGGCACACCCCGCCATTATTTCCGGGACTGTTACGTGGACGGCAACGTGGATTTCATCTTCGGCAGCTCCATTGGGGTGTTTGAGAACTGCGTGATATACGCCAAGTCGCGCACGGCGGTGGGCAACTCGTTCATCACGGCGGCCAACACCCCGGCGGGGCAGGCTGCCGGTTACGTGTTCCGCAAAAGCCGGTTTCCGGCCAATATCGGGGCCACGCAGTACTATCTGGGCCGTCCCTGGCAGAACTCCACCGGTAGCTCGCCGCTGGCCAACAACAAAACGGTGCTCATCAACAGCCGCCTGAGCGCCAGCATCCGGCCCGAGGGCTGGGTAACCTGGGACGCCGGTACCGATGTGAGCCTGATTACCTACGGCGAGTTCCGTAGCCGCTACTTCGGGGGCCAACTGGTACCCGTGGCCCAGCGCGTAGCCTGGTCGAAGCAGCTCACGGCCGCCGACACGGCCGCCTACCAGCCCGCTACGTTGTTCGGCAGCTGGAATCCGGCCACCATCCCCGGCTTCGGTACGCCCACGGCCCAGCCCGATGTGGCCGTAGCCAACCTGAAAGCGGAGAAAGGCGCTATCAGTACCACGGTGTCGTGGAACATCAGCTGGCCATTGGCCCAGGTGAAGTACGAGCTGTACCGCTCGGCCAACCGGGCCGCTGTTACCAAAATAGGCGAGCTGACGGCCGCCACCGATACCACCGTCAACTTTCAGCTGATGGATGCTTTGCCGCCTTCGGGCAGCGCCTACTACTATTTTGTGCAGGCTTCCCGCACCGGGCAGGCCACCCACTCTACCGATTCGGTGCGGGTATCCAACGTGCCTACTATAATAGTAAGCGGCGGGCTGAGCACCTTCACGCAGTACGCTGGTGGGCCCTCAGCGGCGCAGTCGTACACCGTAGCGGGCGAAAACCTGACCGGGCCGGTACTGATTACGCCCCCGGCGGGCTACGAGGTAGCCGCGGGCGGAGCCTGGAACACTAGTGCTAACCCGCTCAGCCTGGCACCCACCGGCACGGTGCTGGCTCCTACTACCGTGAGCGTGCGCCTGAACGCCTCGGCCGTGGGTCCGTACGCGGGCAACATTCAGCATACCAGCACCGGGGCCACGGCCGTAACGGCCGCCGTAACGGGTACCGCTACCAACCAGCAGCCGGTGGTATCGGTGGTGTTGCAGCAGTGGCCTCTCACGGCCAGCGCCGCCGACGATGCCACCGTGCGCAGTGCGGCCCTTACGGCCAGTACGCCCACGCTGAAGCGGTTGTACGTATCCAACGGCACCACCGTGGCCACGGTACCAGCTTACTCGGCCACCTTTGGGCAGGCGCTGGGCGTTACCAGCAACGGCGACGGTTCATGGGGTACGGCCTCGGGCGGACCGGGCGGCAACCTCAGCCGGAAATACTACGAGCAGTTCACCATTACGGCGGCCGCTGGGCAGTCGGTACGGCTGGATTCGTTGCTGCTGTCGGCGGGCTTCTACAACACCTCCAGTGGTACCAAGCTGGCCGTGGTGTACTCACGCAGCAACTTCACTGCCGACTCCGTGGATGTAACCGGCGGTACCGGTCCGGGTGGGGCGCTGGCCGCTGCGGCTAACGGCGCTTTTGCTACGCCTATCGTGCTGGCCAATCAGGTCAACGGCCTCACCAACCGCTACCACTTGGCGTTGAACGGCGCTACCGGCCTCAACCTAGCAACGGGGCAAACGCTCACGGTGCGTCTATATTTTAGCTGCGGCAGCTCCAGCGCCGGCCGGTATTCCTTGCTGCAAAACGTGGTGGTGAAGGGCAACCGCACCACTGCCACCAGTACCCTGTCGGCCCGGGAACTGGCCCTGGCGGTCTACCCCAACCCCACTACCGGCCAGCTCTGGCTGCAGCACCCTGCTACCGCTGGCGCGCAGGTGCAGGTAGTGGCGCTGGATGGCCGCGTAGTAGCCCGGTACGAGGTTCGGCCGGTTACTACCAGCACGGCCATTCCGCTGGCTGGCTTGGCGGCTGGTACCTATTTGGTGCGCTACCAATCCGGTACGGAGCAGCGCACGGCACTGGTTGAAAAGCAGTAAGTAGCTGCTTACGCTCAACAAATAAGGCCACCCGGTGCGTACCGGGTGGCCTTACTGAGTTTAAAAGCTACCTGTGCCGTTAGCGCGTGAGGCGGGGCTTGCCTTTGTAGTGCACGTCGCTGGAGCCGGAGGTGTGGCTTTGCAGCTCCTCCGTCACGGATACGTAGGCATCGGAAGCGCCACTGGCTTGCACGTTGGCCGTGCGGCTTTGCAGGTCGTAGCCTTTGTAGTCGCTGCTGCCGCTGACGTGTACCTGCTGCTGCTCGGCCCGGCCAGTCAGGTGTAGGTCGCTGGCCCCGCTGGCCGAGGCCGATAGGTTTTTCACGTTTAGATGCAGCGTTACGTCGGAGGCTCCACTGGCGTGCACGGTGAAGTTGTCGGCTGTGAAGGGCGTGGTGCTTTTCACATCGGACGCGCCGCTCACTTCTACCCGCGTGAGGGTGGGGCAAGTAATGTATACGGTTACCTTCTTGTTGGACAGTAACGACGACAGGCCTTTGTCCCGATACATCACCAGCGTATTTCCTTGCACTTCGGTGCGCACATGTTCCAGCACATCAGGCTCGGCATCTACCTTCACTTGGGTGGTAGCGCCCTGGGTAAGCACCACATCAATGGCTCCGCTGGCCTTGATTTGTTCAAAGCCGCTTACGTTGCGGAGTTGCTGGGCTGCGGCCGAGCTAACCAGGCTGCCGCTAAGCACAGCAGCCACTGCAAAAGCGAAAGAAACATTCGTTTTCATACGACCAGGGAAAAGGAGTGAGGGATGTAACGGCGTTGTAGTGGGGTAGATGAACAGCGGGCCGCAACCGTTGCCTGACGCGGTACTTTTTCTGCAAGCCGGGCTGCAACCTCGATTCAAGCGCTACCGTATCAGCCCCAATTATAGCCGCAAGCCTATATGGAGCTGGCGGTTTTCATCATACCCGAATTCTCCATGAATAAGTCTCTGTTGTTTCTCTCTGCTGCTGCCTCACTGGCCGTAGCCTCCTGCACGCAGGATAAGCCCGCCGCCGTAGATGCGGCCACCACTCCCTCCGCCGATACCGCCGTGGTAGTAAACGACGGCACCATGACCACCGACACGGCCGCGTACCGCACCGAAGCCGACCGCCTGGCCGCCCGCATTGCCGACGACCTGAAGCTGACGGACACCGTGGTGGTAACCCAGGTAACTAAAACCTACTACACCCGGGGCCGTCGCCTCAACGAGGTAAACACCCGCTACGCCACCGACACCACTGGCCGCTACGCCGCCCTGCGCCAGGTGAACGACGAAACCGACCGCCAGGTAAAAACCTACGTGACGGAGCCCCAATACAACACCTACGCCTCTAACCGTGGCACTTACTACGATGGTACGCCCTACACGGCTACCACGGTAGTAACCACTCGCGAAACCACGCCCGCGCGTCGTGGCCCGGCTATTGTGAAGTACGACAAGAAGAAAAACGGCGAAACCAAAATTGAGTACGCCAATGGCAAAACCGTGAAAATTGACAAAGACGGCGACACGAAAGTGGAGTACCCCAACGGTACCAAAGTGAAGCGCGACGCCGACGACGGACAGGTGAAAGTGAAGAAATAAGCTTCGCACCACTACCACTTAGCAAACGGCCCCACCTGGATTTTCCAGGTGGGGCCGTTTGGCGTTTCCAGCTGATGGAATGCTACTGGCGCGTGAACAGAAAGTGGTTGGCTCCCTGGTGCAGCATAAAGGTGTGGGCCGCCGCATCAAACTCCATGGTAAGGCCCGCGGCATCATACACAAACGTGGTCTTGGATTTGGGCGTGAGGGGGAAAGCGTCTTGGCCGGTAGCCTGGGCCATGAGTGTGGTGCCGCTGGTCGTTACGTTGATTTTGAGCGGCATCTGCTGGCTGGCGTAGTTACCCACTAAGGCGTTCAAATCAGTTGCCTCAAGCTTTGGGGCGCGGAAATCGGGCAGGCGGAAGGGCTTGTTGAAATAGATGGTAAGGGTGCTTACCAGCAGGTCGCTGAGGGTGTAGCCGGTGCTGATGCCGTTGCCGCAGTAGGCTAGCGTGAGTTTATCGGCGGGGAAGTAGGTGAGGGCCGAGCGGTACCCATCAATGCTGCCGAAATGGCCGTAGCTCTGCTTGCTGTCAAAGGGCACAATGCGCATACCTGCGCCGTAGCCGTCCTGCATCTGCTGCATTTGCTGCAGGGTGGCCGGCTTCACCAGTTTGCCCGCAAACAGGCCTTCCATAAAGCGGGTAAGGTCGGCGGGGGTAGAGGTAATGGCACCCGCGCCGCCCGGAATGCTCATATCGGTTTCCCGCTGCAGCTGCCAGGTAGTGCCATCCCACACGAAGGAAGCGGCTTCGTGTTTCTGGCCATCAAGGCGGCCGCCGTAGTAGGTGTCTTTCAGGCCCAGCTTGCCCGTAATGCGCTTCTGCAATGCCTGCGCGTAAGATTGTTTGGTCACCTTCTCCACAATGTAGCCCAGCAGCACATAGTTGGAGTTGTTGTAGTCATACTTGGCGCCGGGCTCAAAATCAACCGGCCGGGCCCGGATAATGGCCAGCAGTTCGGCCTGGGTTTTGGGCTGCGTCATGTATTGCCCATACGCCGGGTCCCGGGTAAAGTCGCCGAGCCCACTGCGGTGGTGCAGCAGCTGGTCCACGGTAATCTTGGTGGCGTTGGGCAGGTCCGGAAACCAGGTGGCAATGGGCGCGTTCAGCTGAAGCTTGCCTTCTTCCACCAGCTGCATAATCAGGGTAGCCGTGAAGGTTTTGCTGATGCTGCCGATGCGGTAGCGCGTGGCCGTGGTAGCAGGCACGTTCGGCTGCTCCGGGCCAATGGCGCGGCTATATACTACCTGTCCGTTTTGGGTAAGCTGCAGGCTGCCCGCCAGCTTGTGGTTGGCATCCAGCACCGTGAGCAGGCTGTCGAGCTTGGCTTTGTTGAAGGTGGCCGTTTGGGCCGTGGCGGTGCCGGCCCATAGCAAAGGCAGCACCAGGAAGGAAATGGAAGCACGTAGCATACCCGGTAGGTATAAGGTGGAGTGGGGAATAGTCTGGTAAAAGACAGATTATTTCTTGAAATAAGCCAGCAGCTCGCCGCGGTAGGAGTTTCCAATGGGAATAAGCGTGTTATCCAGCAGCAGTACGTTATCGGGCTGCAGCATGCGAATGTGGGCGGCGGCCACAATAAAGGAGCGGTGCACCCGCAAAAACGCCGGGCCCAGCACCTCCACCATTTCCTTCATGGTGTGGTGCAGCAGGTAGCTTTTGGTGGGTGAGGCAATCTTCACGTAGTCCTTGCAGCCCTCCACGTACACAATGTCGCGGTGCGGGACTTTCAGCAGGCCCTGGCGTTCCTTCACCAGCAGGTACTTCTCGGTGGCAGCATCGGCGGGGGGAAGGGGCTGCACCGCGGGCAGCCGGGCAATGGCCTTCATAAACCGCTCGTAGCTAAAGGGCTTGAGCAGGTAATCCAGCACGTCCAGCTCGTAGCCCTCGTAGGCATACTCGCGGTAGGCCGTGGTGAGTACCGTTTTGGGCGGGTGCGTCAGGCTTTTCAGGAAGTTCAGGCCCGTCACCAAGGGCATTTCGATATCCAGAAACAGCAAATCCACGGGGTGCTGGGCCAGGTGCTCGTAGGCCTCCATGGCGTTGCGGCACTTGCCCGTGAGCGTGAGCCCCGGCGTCTGGCCGATGAACTGCGTGAGCACTTGGTGGGCCAGGGGCTCATCGTCCACAATCAGGCACCGAACGGGAGCTGGGGAGGTAGTCATACTAGTAAGGGTAGCAGGAATAAGTAGAAAGCCGTGCCGGGTTACAGATGCAGCGTCAGCTCGGCCCGGTAGCGGCCGTTGTGCTCGGTAAGGTCCAGCTGGTGGGCGTTGGGGTAGTACAGCTCCAGCCGCTGACGAATATTCCGCAGCCCAATGCCCCCGCTCCGCTTAGATGAGGCAGTCGGGACCTGCGGCAGCATGTCGTTTTCGATGAGAAAATGCAGACGGCCCAAGGCGGACGTGAGTGTGGCGTGCACGGCGGCATCGTCGGAAAAATGGTGGCGGCCGTGCTTGAAGCTATTCTCTACCAAAGGCAGCAGCAACAGGGGCGGCACCTGCACGCCGGCAATATCCCCCATGGCCGTAAAGCTTACCCGCGCCCCGGCGTAGCGGCGCTGCTCCAGCTCAAAGTAGTTTTTCAGAAACTCCACTTCCTCCGCAAGTGGTACGCGGGCCTTGCCGCTGTCATACAACACGTAGCGCATCAGCTCGGAAAGCAGCAGGATAAAGCGCGGCGTATCCGGCGAACCGACCATGCTCAGCCCGTAAATGCTGTTGAGTGTGTTGAACAGGAAGTGCGGCTGCAATTGGGCCTTCAGCTGCTCCATCTGCAAGGCCAGATGGTCTTTTTCGAGGTGGCGGCGGCGGTATTCGTTTTCAAACGCTACGCGCATAAACGCCACGCAGCTAAACGCCAGCAAGTCCGTGAACAGCAGGCTAATATAGGGCTGAGCCCGGCTGAAAAGCTTGCCGGCCGCTTCTACGTAAGTAGCGTGGTAGAAATCAATCAGACTGGGGGGGCTGGCTATCTGCTGAAAGGTCCCGCTGGCCAGCATCATGTTCAGCTTGATGCCCCACCATAGGTACAACGCCGAGCCCAGCCCCAGCAGCAAATAGCGCCGACGGCGCAGCAGGGCAGGCACCAGCAGCCGGTAGTACGGGATGATGTAGAGCGTGGCCGCCACCGCAAACAGAATGAGCTGTGGGTTGGGAAAGTTGGAGTGCGGTGCTTGCCCAGGCAGCACCGTGGCCTCCATAAACCCGTTGTACTTATACATGCCCACGTATAGCACCCACACCAGCCCTTCAAAAAAGAGCGGGAAATAACTGGGCTGGTCGGAGGAGGAAGGAGGAGCAGAGGAGGGCGCTAGCATAGGGCCAAGTTGGCAGATTTTCCGGCGACCCAGCCCATCAGCGGAATCAGATTTCGACTAACCGGGGTATTTTTTTCGACTAAAATGCTAACCCATCTGCTTCGTCGCTTCTTGGGCCGCCGTGGTCTAAAAAAGCTTCTGTTCACCGATGAAGCCCTGTTCCTTTGTGTCGTTGCCAGTCGGTAAATGGCTGGTTCTCTACTCCCGCAACTCTACACATCGCCCGCTATGCAAACTTTCTTTCGCTCCCTTGTTACGGCCACGCTACTAGCTGCTCCGGCTTCCATGGCCTCTGCTCAGGTATCTACTACTGTTGCGCCGGTTGTTTCAGCTGATACGGCCCGCATTCTGCTTAATCCGGCGCTTATCAACGCGGTGAATACCCAGAGCTTCGAGCAGTTTCGGGAAACCGTGCGGCCGCTCGTGGGCCAAATGGCTGGTAAGAAAGTAGTGGCTTTGGGCGAAGGTACGCACGGCACGGCCGAGTTCTACAAGCTCCGTTTCTGGCTGACGCGCATGCTAATGGAAGAGCACGGCTTCACGCAGGTAGCCCTGGAAAATACCTACGGCAGTGCCCGCCGGGTAGATACGGCCCTGCATCAGCGCCAGGCCACTGCCCTGAAACCTCTCATGCAGAAACATTTGCTCAGCATCTGGCAGAACCAGGAAACCGCCGAAATGCTCACGTGGATGCAGGCTTACAACCGCCAGCACCGCCGTCGGCAAGTCAGCCTCACCGGTATTGATGCCATGTTTGGCTCCGATAACGCTCAGCTCGTGCAACAGGGCCTGAGTAAGCAGAACCCCGCCCTGCGTCCGCACATCGAGCAACTCGTGAAGAGCGCCGCCTTCCAGGATGACATGTGGCTGCAGATGAACAGCAGCTCTTTCAAATTCGACCATAAGGCGTGGCTGAGCAACGGCTTGGCCGGTTACGATGCCGCTGAGCAGTTGCTTAAAGCCCTCCCCACCGCCCGCCTACCCCGCGCCGCCCGGGAAACCCTGGAGCTGACCCTGCAAAACAGCCGCATGGTGTTCGACTACCCATACCAGGTGAAGTTCCACAAGCGTGACTCCTCCCGCGACAGTCTCTTCGCCGCCATGACGCAGCTGCTGGTGCGCCAGCCGGGTAGCAAAATCATCGTCTGGTCGCATGACGCCCACCTTTCGCGCCAGTCTATGGACCCTACTGATAATAATGGGGGCGGCACCGGGGCCTTCCTGGAGCGGATGTTCCCTGGGCAGTATTTCGTGCTAGCCACCTCCACTGCTTTCGGCACGTTTGCCGCCACCCAACAGGCGTTTGTGTCACCGGTTAGTCAGATGGCGGCTTACCCACTGCCAGCACCGAAAGCCGGTTCCTGGGAGGCTTCGCTGGCCCGCGTAAACAATTCTGCCTTTTTCCTGAACACGCACCAACTGGGTGCCCAGGACGCCCAACGCCCGCAACGCTTGGTAGGCCAGACGCCTGCCAGCACGGAGCAGTACGGTCAATTCAAGCTCAGCAAAGCCTACGACGCGCTGCTTTTCCTGCGCACTACCACGGCCGCTACTCCTTTGTAATCCGCTATCCTAACAGTGTCTATAGAAGGTGTCTATGCAAAGTGGCAATATGCTGCTATTCTACTTCTATCCGAAAGCCCTCGGTGTATTACACACCGAGGGCTTTTTATATTCAGATTACTGCTGAGAGGTAACCTTTACTGCAGCACCTCATACTTGCGCAATTCGGCATCAATCCGGCGGTTCCAGCGTTCCTGAGCGACGGGGTCGGTGCCGCCGTGGGTTTCGGCGTCGTACTGGTCCTGCAGGTGGTTCATTTCGGTGAAAGACTTCAAGTACTGCAGCTGCAGAATGCTGTTGAAATCAGCCACGGTGAGGCTGTCGGCGGTGGCTTTGCGGCGGAAGCGCTCCACAATCAGCCGCGTGATGTCGAAGTGCCGCTGCTCATGGTTGAGGTTGTAAGCCGTGCGCTGGTTGGGAGCCACCCAGGAGGAACTGCGCACCATAAATACCTTCAGCTGAATATCCAGGTCAATAATCCCGTTACGCAGCCGTGGCCAGCCCTGGTAGGCAAAGCTGGAATACACCGCCGCCGCGTACTTGCCCTTCGTCCGCGTCGGCCCGGTGAAATCGTCCCAGGTCAGTGGGCGGTTCACATCATGAAATACCGTGTCGGCTTCAGTCTGGCGGGTTTCGTAGCGGAAGGTGGGGCGCACAGCCGTGGCTAGCCGGGCATCCTCCCGCACCGCTTTGGTCAGCCACTGCTGCAGATACCGGAAGCCGCCCAACAAGTTCTGCTGCAACGCCGTTTCCACTACCGCCCGGTTAGCCAGCGGCCGTTGGTAACGGGCCCCGCCCCGGTACTCGGTGAGAGTTACGGTACGGCCCTCCGGGTTTTGCCAGTCGAATGCCAGGCGCACCGTGAGCTGCCCGGCGGCTTGCCGGTTGGCGGCGGGCACCTCCTGCACCCGGCACTCCAGTACGCGCACTGTCACGCGGTAGCGGGCAGTAGTAGCCGGCAGGCTCCGGGCCGCAAACTGCCACAGCGCCGCTTCAGTGCCGCCTCGCAGCTCCACCGGCTGTCCCGTAGTGGCCGTGGGCGTGAGCAGCCAGGCCACGGCGGGCCGGCCCACGCGTTCATCGTGCACAGTGGCTATTGAGAATAACGGCTGCGCCACCGGAAATGGGGCCGGCTGCAGCACCAACGGCTTTTCCGGCGCGGCTACCAGCAGCTGCTGCCAAGGGAATAGTAGGGTAAAAAAGAAAGCGAGCATCTACCGTAGCAGACACTTGCTTTCCGTTGGTTGTTCCTGAAAAGAGGATAGCGAAAAATGTAACCCGTCATTCCGAGCGGAGCCGAGGAATGACGTACCAACCTTTCACCTCATCACCTATTTCCCAATGCGCTGGCGGCGGTACTCGGTGGGGCTTTGACCCGTGAACTTGCGGAAGGTTTTGTTGAAGTGCGACAGGTTATTGAACCCGCAGGAGTAGCACACCTCCGTCACCGCCAAGTCGTCGTCCAGTAGCAGGCGGCAGGCCTGACCCACGCGGTACTCCTGCAGAAAGTCGGTGAGGGTGTGGCGCGTCATTTTCTTGAAGTAGCGGCAGAACGCCGGCACCGACAGATAGGCCACATCGGCAACTTCCTGCACCGAGAGACTGGCCCGCTGGTAGTTCTGCTCCACAAACTGGTACACCCGGCTCAGACGCTGCTGCTCCTTGCCGCTCAGACCCTGCCCCCCGGTGCCCGCGTGCAGAGGCTGAATGTCCTGAGCCGGAGCCTGAGCCAGTTGCTGCAACACCTGTAGCAGCAGCAGCAGCCGCATAAACGGCGGCGCGCTCAGTAGCTGCCGCAGCGTGGGGCCTACTGCCGTGCGGGTATTGCCTCCGAAGGAAAGCCCCTCGTGGGAGCGGGCCAGCAGCTGCCGGATAGCGGCCAGTTCAGGCTTCTCCCAGAAGTCCGGGCCCAGAAAATCACCGCGCAGCTGCACTACAATTTCCTCGAAGGGCGTGCCCACCGGCTGACCGTAGCTGAATGTGAGGTGGGGCAAATCGGGCCCAATAAGCACTAGCTCCCCGTCCTCGAACCGGGAAATGTGCTGGCCGATGTGGCGGCGGCCATGGCCATTCGGGATGTACACCAGCTCATACTCAGGGTGGTAGTGCCAGAGCAGTTCGGCCTTGCTAACTTCGGTGTAGTGCAGGAGCGTAAACGAGCTGTCAACCGTGGGGTGGATGGGTTCAAATTGTAGCTTCACAGCGCAGTAATGCCTCAATGGCTTAGTGGGAAGCGTGAAATTAACACATTTGGTCAATAAGGCACCAAAAAAGGTGAACAAGGCAGTGGCTTTTCGCGTATTTCAGCCGGACCTTTGACATACTGAATCGGACTATCCATATGAAAACGCTCACAACCTGCTTACTGACCCTGACGCTGTTAGCGTTGCTGGCCGTAGGTGCCCATGTGGCGCAGGCTCAACCCGATGGCTCCGCTTCTAAGTCCGTAACGGTGCGCAGCAGCCGGCTGGCCCGCTATCTGGGCCAGGCGCTGAGCTTGTCGCGGCAGCAGCAGCGGGAAGTGCAGCGTAGCACGCGGCAGTATTTGCAGCAGTTGGAAGCCTTGGGCGAGACGCCCGCGCAGCCCGGTATGGTGGCCTCGGCCACGGAAGGCCGGTTGCTGGCCAGCCCGGCGGCTCTGCAGGCCGAAAAAACCTATGAGCAAACCTTGATCCGGGTGTTTACGCCCGGTCAGTACAACGCATATTGCTGGCTTACCCGCCAGCCCGAAGCTGGCCGGTAAGCGGGCAGTTTCGGAACGGACATCCAGCGGCTTTGGGTGGGAATTTTAGCCGCTGGCCGTTTCCTGGGCGCTTTTGGTGCTTGGTAAACGCAAAAGAGGTTGAGGCTGTGGGAGCTTCAGCCTCTTTTTTTTGTTGCGGTACGTATGATAGGGCGCGTCTCCCGACCGTTTCCTGTATACTAGGGGCTATAACCTGTACTCATGCGTCTTTTTTTGCTCGGCTGCTGCCTTTTACTCGCCCTTCGGGTGCAGGCACAGCAGCCCGATACCACCCGTCCGGGCCGTCAGATAAACCTATCCAACGTGGATGTAGCTCCCGCCGCCGTTGATATTTCCGGGTGGTTACTGCTGGACAAGGACATTCAGACGGAGCTGGAAGGTGCCGTATTCAACATCTACAACTTCAAGCACGATAAGGCCGAGCGGCAGTTCCGCAGCCTGCGCCGCCGTTACCCCAACCACCCCATGCCCTACTTCCTGCTGGGCCTGACTACGTGGTGGAAAATCATGCCCAGCAACATCACCAACGAGCAGTACGACAAGGTGTTTCTGGCCTACATGGATACGGCCGTGACCAAGGGCGAAACCTTATATAAGGCCGATAACAAGAACTACGAAGCCTGTTTTTTCCTGTCGGCCGCCTATGGGTTTTCGGCCCGGCTGAATGCCGAGCGGCACAACTGGCGCAAGGCCACCTTTGCCAGCAAGCACGCCCTCGATTTTCTGGAGAAAAGCCAGGAAGCCAACGGCCTCAGCCCGGAATTTCTGTTTGGTCAGGCCCTAATCAACTACTACGCCCCCTGGATTTCGGAGAATTACCCGTTGCTGAAGCCGGTGCTACTGTTCTTTCCCAAAGGCAACAAAAAACTGGGCTTAAGCCAACTGCGTAGTGTGGCCGCCAACGGCTTTTACACCGCGCCGGAAGCCAAGGTGTTCCTGATGAAAATTCTGCAGAATCAGGAGAATAAACCGCTGGAAGCCCTGCCACTGGCCCAAGCCATGGCCACCACCTACCCCGATAATGGCTACCTGCAGCGGTTTTATGCCCTCATGAGCTACCAAGTGGGCGACCTGCGCGAGTGTGAGCGGGTGAGTCGGGATATTCTGGACAAGATTAACCGGGGCCTACCCGGCTACGAGGGCATCAGTGGGCGCTATGCTACCTTCTTCCTGGGTAGCCTGATGCAGAACCAATACAAAGACCTACCCAAAGCCCGCGAGTATTACCAGCGTTGCGTGGTATTTGCC
Source organism: Hymenobacter pini (assembly GCF_020421205.1). Lineage (GTDB taxonomy): Bacteria > Bacteroidota > Bacteroidia > Cytophagales > Hymenobacteraceae > Hymenobacter > Hymenobacter pini. The sequence goes on along the minus strand of NZ_JAIZZH010000009.1, from coordinate 6,093 downwards.
GAGAGTACCAAAGATACTAAACAGGGCTTCTACCTGTATGCGCTGCTTAACCTGGCCCGTATTGCCGAAAAGCAGCAGCGCCCCGAAGAAGCCGCCCGTTACTATAAGGAGGTACAGCAAAAAGCCGAGCGCAAATCAGAAGCCTACAACGAGGCCCGCGCCTATCTGAGCAAAAAGCCTAAAAAGAAGAAATAGAGCCCACCGGTAACAGGGCAAATGCGCAGCGGAGGTTACTTCTAAGCTCATCATAACCAAGCTGTAGAGAAGTGCTGTATCTTGGGCTGCCTCTCTACTTCGTTAGCTGCCATGCCCTTGGTGCGCTTTGCTCTTCCCTTATTTGTCTTGCGCTTTAATCGGCGGCTGCGGCTGTTGCGCATGTGGCGTCCGGCTGAGCCCACTGCCGCGCAGGTGCCGGTAATTCTGGAGGCTATTCTGGCGGGGATAGAGCGCCACCAGGCCCGGCAGCTGCTGCTTAATATGCACCGGCTGCCTCCCCTGGATCCGGCTGTGCAACAGTGGTTGTATACCAACTGGCTACCTCGCCTGCGCCGTTCCGGCATTACCCGCCTGGCAGTGCTATTGCCCATGGAGTTGCACAACCGCATGATGACGGAGGGGCTGCTACTGGCTTCCACGCGCGCATCACTGCCCTACGAGGTGCAGTACTTCACGGAGCTACCCGCCGCGCTGGAATGGCTGTTTGATGCTGAGCGCCTCACTAATGAGCACGACTGGCCCTGGCGCTGGCGCACCCCAGCCCTGGCCCGCCGCCGGCAGCGCCGCCGGACTAGCTAACCGCCCCGGGCCACAGGGCCCAGGGCGGTTAGGCGGTTACTGCTGCTCGTGGAAAACGGTATCAATGGCTAAGCCAGCCGCCAGCAGCAAGGCATTGGAGGCTGCCTGCTGCTCACCCATGTCATTGATAGAAATCAGGTAGTTGTCGGCGTTGGTGAATAGCTCCCGCCCCAGGCCGGCCCATTTCTTGGTAACCATCCCAATTTCCTGCCCCGAGGCTGCTACAAACTTGAAGTCCCAGCTTTTCCAGCTGCCTTTCACTTCGGCAATCTGCTCGTCCTGGGTATTGAACACGTAGAAGCCGCCATTGAAGGAGAGCAACTTGCTCTTGAAATAGCCAATGCGTTGGTCGTTAGCGTCAATGATGTTCACCTTGGAGCGCCAGAACGTCCAGCCCCGCTCAATCCGGATTAGCGGCGCGGCTTCGGGCTGCTCCCGCACGGCAATGGTAACGGGCAGCATGTGCTTTTTCACCAGCAGCCGCAGCCATATGGCCCAGGAGGGCGTGGCCTCCGTGGCATAGCCAATCTGCTCCTGAGTTTCGGGGTCCAGAATATCGTAGGTGTCTTTGAGTTTGAACACGCCCGCGTGTTCCCGGATAAAGTACGTCCGCCGGTTCAGCATAGTAAGGGGTAGGGAGATGAAAAGAGAGGGCGCAAGCTACACTTTTCACCTCCTTCAAGCAGCACGTAATAAGGCGCTACCGGCCCAGCAGGGCAAGCGTACCCACTGCCCCGTGCGCGGGAACTACTACCCGAGCCCGGTGGTAACGAGCGGCTACCGTGCGCAGCGAGGCCCGCTCGGCACGGGAGCTTGGCTGCTGCCCGCTGGCTGGCGCTACTTTGCCACTGAACAATATTTTCTGCTTTGGAAGCCAAGCTACGCCCGGCTCGGTGCCACCTTTTGCGCCCGGGAAAAACAATTCCAGCCGGGTGCGCCCGGCCCGAATCAGGGTGTAGGGCTTCAGGGCCGGTACCAGAGCGGGGGCCTGCGGGTGGCTGCTGTGCCAGCGCCGGGCCGTGAGGGGGCTGCTGTACAGCCGCACATGGTGCCGGCGCAGCACCTCCAACGCTTCTGGGGTGGCGGCTCCCGCGTGCGTAAGCACCAGTAGGCGCACCGGCTGGTGCAGGCTGTCGGTAGCCCAGCGCAATAACTGCTCGGTTTGGGCGGCGCTCCAGGCGGCATCTACCAGCAGCAGGCCTTTGGGCGTCTGAATAAGCAGGCCATTGGAGGCCGGGCCTGCCAGCTGCGGGCGACTGGTGGGTACAAAAACCCGAGGCGCTACAGGCTGCACACGCACCAGCGGGTGCGGCGGAGCGGCTTGGGCAGGTGTTTTCGGAGTAAGCGTTAGGAGCAGAAAAAACAGCGGAGCGAGCCGCCGCACAGGTAAAAGGGGAACTGTCAACATGCACTTTTCAAACGACGAAGTCCCCTAACGTGCTACCCCCGCAAAATAGTGCCCGCGTTAGTGCGGGGTCCGGTCTAGGAGCTGTTGCACGTGGTGCTCCAGGTGCACGGCATAATCCTCAACCAGCCAGCCCAGCGTCACGGAATACCCACTCTCAAAGGTGCACGGAGTAGCGTAGGCCTCTGCCGGAATTTGGGTAATCAGCCGGATGAGCTGTTGGTTGTATAACGTCCACAGAGTCAACAGGTCGGACGGGGTAGTGTGCTGATAATCGGCCCAGTGCACCCAGGCATCTTGGTCGTACGGAATAATGAGCAGTGGCTCGGGGCGGGTGAGGGCCAGCACAAACCGCCGGTGGTTGTTAGCAGCCGAGTCGATGAGGTGGCCCAGAATTTCCTGGCGCGACCATTTGCCGGGGGCGGAGGGCTCACTCAGCTCAGCAGCCGAAAAAGTAGGCAGGTGCTCATTCAGTAGCTGAAGAAGCTCTTGCAGCCGGCGACAGACCTGTTGCATAGCGAATACAAATAAAAAGCCGGCGGTGAAGGGTGATTTCCGCCAAAACAGGGGGCAAAGATGGCGCTTACCGGTTGGAACCTGCGCAAGGTTTGGTACTTTTTATCGGTTTTTGTGTTTTCTGTTAGATTACCAGTTCCCGTCTTCTCTGCTTTATGGCCACTGCTGCTATGCCGTCTGCTCCGGCTACATCTGCTCTACAGAACTTGTTTAACCGGCAGCGGGGGCGCTCTGAGGCCCTGCGCCACGAGCCCTTGGATAACCGGGCTGCCCGCCTGCGGAAGCTCGGCGCATGGCTGACCGACAACCGCGCCGCCATCCAGCAAGCCTTGTACGCCGACTTCCGCAAGCCCGCCACCGAAACCGACGTGACGGAAATCTGGTCGTCGCAGACGGAGCTAAAACACACGTTGCGCCACCTGCGGCAGTGGGCCGCCCCGCGCAAAGTGGGCACGCCCATGGCGCTGGTGGGCACCCGGGGCTGGGTGCAGGCCGAGCCCAAGGGCGTGTGCCTGATCATTGCACCCTGGAACTACCCCTTCTACCTGGCCCTCGATCCGCTGATTTCGGCGCTGGCGGCTGGTAACTGCGCTATTATCAAACCTTCGGAAATGACGCCCACCGTGGCGGCCCTGCTCAGCCTTATGTGCCGGGAGCTGTTCGACCCCTCCGAAGTAACCGTGGTGGAGGGCGACAAAGAAGTAGCCACTGAGCTGCTGGCTCTGCCCTTCGACCACATCTTCTTTACCGGCAGCCCGCAGGTGGGCAAAGTGGTGATGCGCGCTGCCGCCGAGCACCTCACCAGCGTTACGCTGGAGCTGGGAGGCAAGAGCCCCGCCGTGGTGGACGAAACCGCCGACCTGCGCGACGCGGCCGAGAAAATCGTGTGGGGCAAGGGCATCAACGCCGGCCAAACCTGCGTGGCCCCCGATTACGTGCTGGTACACGAGCGGGTGCGCGACCAGCTGGTGGAAGAAATACGGCAGGTTATTCAGCGGTTCTACGCCCCCGACGGGCAGCCCGTGGCCGCATCCACCTCATTTGCGCGCATCGTGAATGATGGGCACTTTCAGCGGCTAGCCGGTTTGCTGGCCGATGCCCAACAGCACGGTGCGGCCGTGGCTGTGGGCGGCACTACCAATGCGGAGCACCGTTTCATAGAGCCCACGGTGCTGCTGGATGCCCCCGCGGAAAGCCGCGTGATGCAGGAGGAAATCTTTGGGCCGCTGCTGCCGGTGCGCACGTTCAGCACGCTTATGCAAGCCGTGGATGAGGTAAACGCCCGTCCCCGGCCCCTGGCGCTGTACGTGTTCAGCCAGAGCCAGGAAAACCAACGGTACCTGCTGCAGCACATTCCGGCCGGCGGCGCTTGCGTCAACGAAACCATTCTGCACCTAGGCCACCCCGATTTGCCCTTCGGCGGAATGGGCAACAGCGGACTGGGCCGGGCGCACGGCTACGCGGGCTTTATAGCGTTCAGCAACGAAAAATCGGTGCTGCGGCAGCGCGTGGGCCGTACCGGCCTCAAGCCCATCTACCCGCCCTACACCCCTCAGGTGAAAAAGCTGGTGAACTGGCTGGTGAAGTGGCTGTGATAGAGAGCTGAGAACTTAGAAACGCCCTCTCGCTGTATGCGTCAGCGCCTAATCTTGATTCTCAAGGCCGGAGCCTGGGTTCTCACTTCTAAGTTCTAAATCCCCCTTTTTCTTTTGTATGCAAGCCGAGTAATTCCGGGAAAATGACGAACTTTTAGAGCCGGTGCCGAGCCGGTCTGGTTTCTCTTTCTGTTGCTTGCATTCCCACCTGGTTATGGAGTTCACCGCCGCGCAACGCGCCACTCTGCGCGCCCTGGCCGATACATTTATTCCCACTCTGCCACCGCCCTCACCCGCGGCCGATGCGGGCTATTGGGCCCGCGCCGGCTCAGAAGGCGTAGACTTGGATAAGCTGGCGGCGGCTATTACGGCGCAGCCTGCTAGTGCGCAGCGCGAGTTCCGGCAGCTGCTGCAGCTGCTCGATGCGCCGGTGTTGGGACTTACCTGGTTTGGAGCCCTGCGGCCGTTTGCCCAGCTCAGCTCAGCCCAGCGCGAGAAGCTGCTGCAAAGCTGGGCTGCCTCCAACGTGCCGCAGCTCCGTAAGGGGTTTCAGGCGCTGCGCAAGCTGTGCATGTTTCTGTATTACGGGGGCTCTACGCCCGAGCAAAGCCGCTTTGTGTGGGAGCACATCGGTTACCCAGGTCCGCAGGCCGTGGATGAGCCGGTGGAAACGTCGAAGCCGATCCAGTTGCTTACGCCCACCCACGATGTGCAGTATGAGTGCGAGGTGCTGGTAATTGGCAGTGGGGCCGGCGGGGGCGTGGTGGCCGGCGAGCTGGCCGCCGCGGGTTACGATGTGCTGGTGCTGGAGAAAGGCCCCTACTACTACGGCTCCGACTTCACGCAGCAGGAAGTAGATATGCTGGGGGCGCTGTACGATGCCCGCGGCACCCTCACTACCCAGGACGGCGGCATTGGGCTGCTGGCGGGCTCCTGCCTGGGCGGTGGTACCACCGTCAACTGGGCGGGCTCCTTCCGTACGCCGGAGTACGTGCTGCAGGAGTGGGCCCAGGAGCATCAGGCGCCGCACTTTCTGGCGGCTTCTTTTCAGGAAAGCCTGAATGCCGTGAGCCAGGTGCTGGGCGTGAATACCGATTACGTGCGGCACAACGCCCAGAACCAAGCACTGCTGGATGGCTCCCGGCAGCTGGGCGAGGAACCCCGGCTGATTCCGCGCAACGAGCGGCACCATAACACCTCTGATGCGCAGTTTGAAGGCTTGGGCTACAGCTGCTTCGGCGACCGGTACGGCGTGAAGCAGGGCACGCTCAACACGTATTTGCAAACGGCTTTCCGGCACGGGGCGCGCATATTGTGCAATGCCCGGGCGGAGCGGGTTACCAGCTCCCATGGCCAGGCTACCGGGGCTGAGGCCGTGTACGCCACGCCGGATGGAAAGCCGATGCACGTTACCATCCGGGCCCGGCGGGTGGTGGTGGCCGGCGGAGCCGTACAAACCCCGGCACTGCTGCTGCGCAGCGGCCTGCAGCACGCGCACCTGGGGAGGCATTTGCACCTGCACCCCACGGTGGTAGTGTCGGGGCTGTACCCGCAACGTATGAACCCCTGGCACGGACCCATGATGTCGGTGGTGAATGACACCTACGCGCGCATGGATGGCAGCAACTTCGGGGTGAAGTTGGAAACGCCCCCGGCGCATCCGGGCCTGATGAGCATGGTAATGCCCTGGCGCTCGGGCCGGCAGCACAAGGAACTGATGGCCCAGGCGGCGCACATGGGTTCCTTCATTGTGCTCACGCGCGACCGGGACGGCGGCCACAT
>NZ_JAIZZH010000008.1 GCF_020421205.1 Hymenobacter pini | reverse complement strand
GTGTGGCCTGCGCCTCCGGGGCCTTGCTTGGCTGCTCATCGGGTAACAAGGTCGTAGGGGCTTTATCACCGGCCGGCGCAACGCCTGGAGGTAGAGCCGCTTCGTCGGCTTGGGGTATGGGTTGCGGCGGGGTTTGGGCCTGCCCGGTAGTCAAGGATTCGTCTGCTTCGCCGGCCTTTATCTGGGGCACCGGCGCTGGGGTCATCTCGTCATCTTGCTCAGCCATTGGAAAGTGGAATAGATGAAGGAAAAAGCCACCCTGACCGCCCAGCGCGGGTGCTGGGAAGCCCGGAATTCGACTAGTGCAAACCTATCGGCCACCACTAGGCGCGGAGCAGAAACTTGACGAGTGGTCGGAAATAGGAGGTGAGGTGCCGGCCGGGTACACGAACGGCGCGCTTGCTACCGGAATACTTATCTTATTTTAGCATTTGCTTAAATTCGCAAGCATTACCTTTGCTTAGAACACTTTTTTTATGATGAATACAACATGCATCCGGGTCTATGCCGATGCCAACTATCTCCAACAGTGCCAAGGCCGTCTGGCAGACGTGGATTTCTCTTTGCAAATAATGGCCACCGTATTGGCTCTGGCGGGCAACGAGGTAAGGCTCCGAATCCTTTACCTGTTGGCCACCGAGCAGCAGCTCTGCGTGTGCGACATTGCCGACATATTGCGCATGACGGTATCGGCTGTTTCACAACACCTGCGCAAGCTCAAGGACGGGGGCGTGCTGCAAGCCCGGAAAGTAGGTCAGACGGTTTTTTACGCACTGAGTCCTACCCACGCCCCGTTGGTGCAGCCGCTGCTGGCGGGACTTATTGCCTCATCAACTTCTGTTCCGACCTCATGAGTAAGACCAACCAATCCTTACTGGGCACTGGCCTTCTCGCGGCCTTGGCAGCCTCTCTGTGCTGCATCACTCCCTTGCTGGCCGTAGTCGGCGGCTTGGGTGCCTCGGCCGCATCCTTTTCTTGGCTCGCTCCCTTTCGCCCATTTCTGGTGGCGTTGACGGTCGGTGTATTAGCCTTTGCGTGGTATCAGGCGCTGAAGCCAGCTGTTATAGAGGCTGATTGCGGCTGCGCGGTCAGCTCCCGAAAGCCGGTTCTGCAGTCTAAAGCCTTTCTGGGCTTCGTCACGGTGCTGGCCGCAGTTCTGCTAACATTCCCCTACTACGGAACCTACCTGCAGCCCCAAGCAGCCGGGGCTCCTACTTCTCCAGCCTCAACGGCAGAATCGCCGGTATGGCAAACTGCTTCTTACCAAATTGAAGGTATGACCTGCGAAGCCTGTGCCCGGCACGTGGAACAGGCCGTGCAGCAATTACCAGGAGTTCAGTCCGTCTCGGTATCCTATGACCAAGCCACTGCCTTGGTGCGGTTTGACACTACCAAAAGCCCGGTCGCGCAGGTACAGCAGGCCATCAATGGCACCGGCTACCATATCGTACCCAGCCGCTAATCTTTCGATTTACCAATGAAACCCCTCCAGCTGACCTCCACGCTTACCTGCCCGGTTTGCGCCCATCAGCAGTCTGAGCAGATGCCCACTGATGCTTGTCAGTATTTCTACGAGTGCCCCAGTTGTCACACCATTCTCAAGCCGCTGGCCGGTGACTGCTGCGTATACTGCTCCTACGGCACGGTGCCCTGCCCGCCCATGCAACAACCAGGCACTAGTAGCTGCTGCGGCTAGTCCTAGCTTGCACTACTGCTCGGCCTTTTCCTTAATCAGGTGGCGCAGTACCGGGTCCTGCTTGATGCGGCTGAGCTCGCGGGCGCACAGCTCCTTCACGTCCGTTTTCACGCGGTTGAAGTTAGCTTTAATCATCTCCTCGGCCTCGTCCTTGCCCGTAGCCGGATTGATGAAGCTGGTAATATCAGGAATGGGCTGGTAGCCGCTGGCCTCTGCCGCCACCGCCTTCACGTCCACCTGAATGCGGGCGTGAAACACCTTCTGCTCGATTTCCTCGCCGAAGTTATCGGCCACTGCCCCCACAAAATTTCCCTGGGTGAGGTTGGCAATGGTGCTGGCCGGAATCATGCTGTCCATCTGCGTGGAAAGGCTGGTGCTCATCTCGCGCATATTGATGCTCAGGCTCTGGCGCCGCTGCAGAATCTTGCCAAACCGCTCGCTCAGCCACTTGCCGCTGTTACCCGATACCTGGCCGCTAAATACATTGCCCACTGTATTCTTGATGACCTCGGCCTCCTTTTGCCCGTAGTCACGCTCCAGCTGCGAAAAGTCCTGAAAGCCCAGGCAGGTGCTCACCTTGTTGCTGCGGGCCGTGGCAATGAGGTTATCGAGCCCCTTGAAGTAAATGGTAGGTAGCTCATCAATGATAAGCGACGACTTGCGCTTGCCCTTCTGGTTGACCAGCTTCACCAGCCGGGCGTTGTAGAGGCCCAGCGCGGCCCCGTAGATGGCCTGGCGCTCGGGGTTGTTGCCCACGCACAACACCTTGGGCTCCTCGTTGCTGTTGATATCGAGCGTGAAGTCGTTGCCCGACATCACCCAGTAGAGTTGCGGTGAAGCCAGCCGGCTCAGCGGAATCCGGGCCGAGGCAATTTGCCCTTCCAGCTGCTCAATGGCGTCCTTCTGAAACGCCGACACGAACGGCTTCACCAGGTTCTCAATTTCCGGGTACGAGGCCAGCACCGGGAAAATCTCCTCGTAGTCGCGGCTCAGAAACTCGATAACGTGGGGGAAGGTACAGTACTTGCCTTTCTCGAACAGCTTCAGAAACCAGATAATGGCCGCCACGAAGTTGATGGGCGACTCTACGAAAAAGTCCCCCTGCTTCTGAATCCAGCTCTTGTTCAGGTTCAGCATGATGGTCGACGCGCTTTCGTAGGCGTCCACGATGTCGGTCATCAGCTCGGGCAGCAGCGGGTTGCAGCGGTGGCTCTTGCGGGGGTTGTCGAAGTTGATGACGTAGAAGCCCACCGGCCGGTCAAACTTATCCTGGTGGCGCAGCAGCGTGTTGTAGCAGATGCGGCTCAGGTCATCAAACTTGTAGTCGTAGATGTACATGCAGAAGCCTTTGGCCAGGTGCTGCCGGATAAACTCGTTGATGATGGCGAAGCTCTTGCCCGAGCCGGGCGTGCCCAGCACCATGGTGGCCCGGAACGGATTTACCACGTTCAGCCAGCCCCGGTGCTTCTTGCCCCGCAGCCGGTACTCGGTGCGCAGGTTCACCGAGTATTCGTTTTCCATCAGCCGCTCCTCCTGCGGGAAGCTTTCGTTCTCCTTGTTGAAAATGTCCTTCAGCAAGTCGTTGTTGAACAGCCTACTCAGCCACGCCCCGGCGCTCAGCAGCAGCAGAAAGCCTCCCGTCAGCAGTCCGGCGTAAAGCACCGTCGTCAGCCCGGCCCCCAGCGTCAGCCCGCGCACCGCATCCGACCCAAAAAGCAGCAGGAGCCCCAGCGCGGCGGAGACCGCTACCGTCCGGCCCTTGAGCTCCTGGTTGGCGCGCCCCCGCGTGCCCAGGCAGCTAAGCAGCAGAAATACCACGGCCAGGCTCTTGCTGACCCAGCTCGCCTTGAACAGAAACGTATTGCGCGTGAAGCTCTCCAGCAGGTGCTCCACCACGCCGGTCGTCCAGCCCAATCCGCGGAAGTAGCCGAAACAGTAATAGTAGATGTTTACGGCCAGCAGCCCGATGGCAAACAGGCGCATAAACTCCATAATTTTCCGTAACCCTTTTTCGTCTTCCATCGCTTGAACCACTTGGTGAATCAAGCAACTTACCTCCCCGCCTGACCTCTGGTGCGGATTACTTGACGAGCGGTTGAAAGTCAGCGGTGAGGTGCACGCTCAGCACACGAAGGGCGGCCCCGCCTCCGCCCTATGCCTACTGCTTGCGCCCCTTCCGGCGGGCCTGCTTCGGCCGTGCCGGCGGCACTGACCGGGGCAGCGTGGTCGATACCCCGGGGCGGGCCTGCCGCTCAACCTCCGGCTCCATGGCCGGCTTCATGGGCGCGGCCAGGGCCTCCCGCAGCTGCGCGCCTTTGTAGCCTACTTCCTGGCCCCGCAGAGCCACGCCTTCCGTTGCAAAGCTGACGCCGCGCAGTACCTGACCCTTGTCGTGGATGTAGCGGATTTCGATGGCCAGCTGGTGCAATTGCAACGCCAGCCACTGCTCCCCTCCCCTATCCGGCTGCTGCAGCAGCTGCGCCAGCGCCTGGCTTACCCGCTGCCGCGCCGCCTCCTTGGTGGGGTCCAGCGCCTTCAAACTGCGCCGCCTTTCGGGTAGCGGGGCCATGCCTAGTTCCTGGCTTATCTGCCGCGTGATGGCCGGCTGCCGGTAGAAATTATTATCCGTCCGCAAGGCCGGGCCGCCGTCAATCGGCACTCGGTTCAGGTAAATGTGCACGTGGGCGTGCTGCTTGTCCCGGTGCTCATACACGACCACCTGGTGCCGCTCAATCGGTGCTCCCATCAGCTCACAATAGCGCTTGGCCGCCGCCACCTTCTGCGCCTGGCTCACGGCCTCCCCGGCCTTCCACGAAAGTACCGTATGCCACACGGGCTTCTGCACACGTTTACTCCGAGCCGCCACGGCCTGCATATCCTGCGCCATTTCTTTTGGGCTCCCTGGAATCACGTTGGATACCACTAAAAGTGGCGCTTCTCCGGGCTCCTTGCCCCTCCCCTGACGCTGCCCAGCACCATAAGTTAGCGCGCCCTCGAAGTCGCTACCCGTAGTTGTTTTAGCAATCATAGTAGATAACTTCTAATAACTGTCAGCGCCTCTAACAGCTGCGTCTCGTGGTTGCTAAACGACTTACCAGCCTGTGCCAGACGCGCAATCTGATTGAGGTTAGTACCAATGCCAACCAGCTGTCGTCGCAACTCCGGTGGCACACTTTCTTTTATTTCTACCCCCCGTCCAACGTCCCGCAAATAGGCTGAAACTTTCTTGTAACCAGCTGCCTTAGCTTTCTCTTGCAGTTCCTTTTTCTCATCTGGGCTCACGCGTACATCAATGCGCAAAGTGCGCGCGGCTTCGGCAGTGGTTTCATTTGGCTTTTCTGATTCCATATTCTATTTATGGTATCCCATAAAGTATGGCTACTGAACAGCGATGTTCGCTCTCTACGCAAATCTAAGCAGCTAGAGCTAGCAAGCCAAGCCATGTGAGCCTGCGAACATGGTGGTGTCATTGAATCGGGCAAACGAAGTTTGTCCGGACAATGACATGGCTTGCTGGTCGATGAACGAGCGGATTGAACGAGGACGCTGAACGAGGTTAGGATTATAGCTAATGTGCTTCTTTGCATCACTACTTCTTTGCTTCATTGAAGCAAAGAATACATTAGTTAAAGTTGGCATGACTAGCCATACCACCTGCACACTCATCGGCGCTATCTTCTGTGATTTTTTGCTTCAAAGAAGCAATGCGTCAACGCTTCGGTGCGTCACAAAGATGATTTGTACCAATTGCAAAAGCCACGGTGAATTCTTGCTTCTATGCTTCGGCGCTTCATTGCTTCGTAAAAGCCAATCATACAAATCTTTTTTGCTTCAATGCTACATTGTATTATTGCTTCAAGGGATTTATGCTTCAACGCTTCATTGAAACTTTGAAATACTGGCACACTGGCAGCCTGCTTCAGCGCTTCAATAATTCAACGAGGCCATGTATCTTTGAGGCTCTGCTTCTTTGTTTCGAAGATTCACACATGCAGGGAAGTTTTGAAGCAAAGAAGCAAGGCCTCAATGCTTCATAGACACAATGACACACTGAGGCACTGACACATTAATAAAGAGCTGCTTTTCAAAACCACTCACCCAATGAAAAATACTCGGGTATTAGCCTTTGCCACCCAGAAGGGTGGGGCGGGCAAGTCAACCATCGGCACGCACGTCGCCTCGGCGCTCTGCTACCTCTACGGCTATAAGGTAGCGATGCTCGACTGCGACTATCCGCAGAATACCCTGCACGCCTACCGCAACCATGAGCAGCAGTTGCTGCAATCCGACGTGGCTTTTCAGGAGCGGCTCATCAAGCAGGGGGTAACGCCGTACCCTATTGCTATTTCAAGCGTGGAAAAGGCCGTTGAGGCCATTGACACCCTGTCCGAGAAAGAGTTCGACTTTATTCTAGTAGATACGCCCGGCACGGTAAACGTCGTGGGATTGAGCGAACTGCTGGAGCGGGTAGACTACATCTTTCTGCCTATGGAGCCGGATATGGGCACCATTGCCTCCACGATGTCTTACATGCACATCCTAGGCAACTTCACCCGACAGCAGCGGCCGGAATCCAACCTAGCAGGGTTCTATGCCTTCTGGAACAAATTCCTCAAGGCCGAGAAGCGGACGGTCTATACCAAAACCGCCGAGCTGTTTCGCGAGAAGGGTTACCCCCTGCTCAACAGCCGGGTGGAATCCCTGGTCAGCATCAAGGACAAGCGCTCCACGATGTTTCCCATGCCGGAAAAGGAGTTGGGCAAACTTGGCCTAGGCAGCCTGATTACCGAGATTCTGGAGCTGGTGCTTGGCAAGGGCACGGTAACCCCTTCGGGCAAAACCATCGATTTCACGCCCGCGGAATTTGAGCAGCCAGCCCCTGCTACTACAACCCTCGACGACAACGCTAACTAACGCCCGCTCCCATGGCCAAGAAAACCACCGAATCCAAAGAAGCCGCGGCCGAGCGGCGCCAGCGTGAACTTGCCGCCCTTACTTCGGGCGTTGCTGCTTTCAGCCTGATGGGCGACGCCACCCGGCCGGCAACGCCGGCACCGACGCCCGCCGAGACACCCGCACCTGCAGCTCCGGACACGCCTGCCGCGCCGTCGACAGCTCCCGCGGCCGAAGTTACTCTGCCTGTTACGGCCAAGGAACCAGAGGGAAAAAAGGCGGCTCCTGCACCAGAAGTGACAGCCGTACCCACAGCTCCCGTACAGGTGGTAGAGCCGGCAGTAGCGGCACCGGCAACGGTAGCGGACGAGCCCCGCGCCGCTGCCCCCGCGCCACTACCTTCGCCAGCTCCGGCCAGCGCGCCGGAAGCAGAAGAGGGGGAGGAAGAGCAAGCGGATGAGGAGTTGCCCGCTGCTGCACCGGTCGCAGCGGCAGGCGGGGAGCTTGACCTGGCGCAGCTGTTCGTGCCTTCGGCGGAGAAGAAGACGACCACCCTGCGCATCACGGCCGACCACCAGCAGTATTTCACCCAGCTCGGCTTTATCCTGGGCGGGGGCGCGTCGGCCCCGGATATCATTCATAACATCCTCAGCCGCTTCCGGGAAGAGCACGAAGCGCAGCTGCAGAAGGCAATGAAAAAGCAGATCCGCCAGATGATGGCACCCAAAAAATAGGGCAGCGCTGGTATCCCAGGGCTATTCCATACGTATAGCGGCCGGCTCACCTTCCGTGGTTGAGCTGGCCGTTCCGTTTCCCGCTCTGGCCTTTTCCAATGCTCCACTTACCGGTGGGGGAGGGGAGAGGCTCTACTACCACCCCGCTATGTCTACACAAACCTTATATCCATCACTACCTTACCTACAATTCGTTACCGCGTGAAGGGCGGTGCTATCTGGGCCGTGCTCGGCCTGCTACTCATCAGCCCTGGCGCCCGGGCCAACAACCGGACACCATCCTCCAATAGGACGCCCAGGACGCCGCAGACCATCGACTCGCTGCGGGCCTTGGTGCGCCATGCGCCGCTGCCGGACTCCGCTCGCTTTCAGGCGCTGCTGGCTTTAAGTGATAAGCTATTTGCCCAGGATGTGGCCGAAGGTCGCCGGGTAGGGGAGCAGGCAGTAACGTTTGCTCGACGCCGGCTTGACTGGTCCGGGGCAGCCGACGCGTTATATCAGCTGGTGGTAAACTGTGAGCGGGCTGCCGACTACGTGGCCGCCATGCACTACAGCCAGCAGGGGGTGGAGCTCACCCGCGTGCACCAACCCCGCGACCAATGGCGCTTTACCCAGTGCCTGGGCTTGGTGGCCGTGGATACCAAGGATGCGGCCGGTGGCTTGCGCTACCTGCGCCAGGCCTACCGGCAGCAGGCCGCTACCCCCTCGGTAGGGCCCCGCGAGCGGGGTGGCCTGCTGCTGAACCTGGCCAACACCTTCCTGGTGCTGCAGCGCTACGACTCCGTGCTCCACTACGCCACGCGGGCCCTGCCCTACATGCAGCGGGCGGCCGATGCTCGGGGCCTGGGCTACGTGTACCAATTCCGGGGCGAAGTCTACGCCAAGCTGACGCCCCGCTCGCGGGCCAGCCTGGCGGCCGCGGCCACGAATATGCAGCGGGCCCTACGCATCATGCAGCGCTACCGCTACCAGCCGCAGGCGGCCAGTTCGGCGCTTTCACTGGCGCGGGTGTATCGCCTGCAGGGCCGGCCCCGGGCCGCCCAGCGGACGGCGGAGCTGGCCTTAGCCCTGGCCCGCGCGGAGAAAATGCGCGAGTACGAAGCGGATGCTCTCTCCAGCCTGGCCTGGGCCTATGCCGACCAAAAGCGTCCCGCCCGTGCGGATGAGCTCGACGCCCGGGCGGAGGATCTGCGCGATTCGCTCTTCAACGGCAATAAGGCCCGCGCCCTGGCCCAGCTGCAGGTGCGCTACGACGTGCAGTTGCTCACCGAGCAGAAAAAGGCGGCCGAGTTTGAGCAGCGCAGCCAGCGGGCCCAGCTGCACTCGCTCTGGCTGCTGCTGGGCGGCCTTGCCACGACTGTGGGCGTGGGTGGGGGCCTGTACTGGCGGCTGCGGCGGCAGAAAGCCCTGTTGGCCCTGGCCAACCAGGCCAACTGCCGGGCCGTGGCCGAGAAAGAGGTGCTGCTGCAAGAAATTCATCACCGCGTCAAGAACAACCTGCAGTTGGTCAGCAGTCTGCTGGCCTGGCAGCGCAGCATCCTGCCCGACCCTTTGTTGCAGCAGGCCCTGGCCAGCTCGCAGGCGCGCATCCAGAGCATGGCCCTGGTGCACGAGTTTCTGTACCGAGCCGACAACCTCTCGCAGGTGCGCATGAATGAGTACCTGGGCGAGTTGCTGGAATCCCTGCACAGTTCGCTCACCACGCCCCAGCAGCGTATCCAGCTGAGCAGCAGCCTGGCGCCCCTGGTCATGGACCCCAAAGAAGCCAGCGCCCTGGGTTTGGTAGTGAATGAGTTGGTGACCAACGCCTACAAGCACGCGTTCCGGGACCGGGACCGTGGCAATCTGCACGTGGCGCTGGAACAGACCACGGCTGGCTTCCAGCTCACGGTGCAGGATGACGGGGCGGGCTTACCAGCGGCGGAAACGACGCCCGAAACTCATTCGTTGGGCTTGCAGTTGGTTAATACCCTAGCCCGACAGCTAAAAGCCAGCGTATCGACCGCTCCCCTTCTTCCCACGGGCACCCAGGTAATTGTGGCCAGCGTTTGACGCCGGCCCGTCGCCTCGTCCCTTATTCCCCTCTATGGCTACCATCCTCATTGTTGAAGACGAACTGCTGATTGCCGCCGAGATTGAACGCGCCCTGGTGCGGCTGGGCCACACGCCCCTGCCGCCCGTGGACAACAGCGACGAAGCGCTGAGCGTACTGGCCGCCCAGCCCGTGGAGCTGGTATTGATGGATATCAACATTGCCGGCGACTGCGACGGCATTGCGGCCGCGCTGCTCGTGCGGCGGCAGTTTGCCGTGCCGGTGGTGTTTCTAACGGCCCGCTCCGACTCGGCCACCCTGAACCGGGCCAAGCTGGCCCAGCCCTACGGCTTCCTGGTCAAGCCCTTCACCGATGACTCGCTGCGGGTGCAGATTGAGTTGGCCCTCTTCAACGCCTACCAGGCCGGGCCCGTGGGGCCAGTGCTGGACACGGCCGATGCCGGCACGGAGGTGCTGGGCCCGGCCGAGCGCTGCCCCAAGTTTAAGGACTACCTGTTCGTGCGCAAAGGCTCGGGCCACGTGAAGGTGCTGCTCAGCGATATTCTCTACTTCGAGGCCCTGCAGAACTACGTGCGCCTGCACACGGTGCGGGAGCGGTTTGTGTTTGACTCCACCCTCAAGGAGCTGGAACAGAAGCTGCCCGACCAGTTTTTCAAGACCCACCGCTCCCACATCGTAAACCTGGACCACGTGCAGGCCTACGAGGAAAGCAGCGTGCTGCTGGGTACCGAATACGTCCCGGTGAGCCGCTCCTGCAAGGATGAGCTGAAGAGCCGCATTCACTTAGTCGGTTAAGCCGAGATAAGCTTGTATTTCGGAAACGGTGCTCTTGGCCGAGCGTCCCACGCCGATGAGAGTCGCCGAAGCAAAGCCCGTCCAGCTGCCGTAGCCGACCAGCCACAGGCCGGGCACAGCGGTAGCGCGGGTGCCTTCGGTGGCTACGCGGCCATCGGGCTGCACCACGCCAAGCGGCCGCAGGTGGCCAAGGGCCGGCCGAAAGCCGGTACACCAGATTACAGCATCGACTAGCTGCTCGCGCCCATCGGCCCACCGCACGCCGGTCGGGGTGAAGCGCTCGAAAGGGCGGACGCTGCTTAGTACCCCGCGCTGGCGGGCATCTTTCACCGCGTCCACCATGACGATGTCGCCCAGCGAAGCGGCGGGCGCGGTGTGGCCGGCGTGGTAGCGTTGGGTAGCTTGGGTAAAGAGCACCCGCCCGTCCACGTCATCGGGCAGGAAGCGCGGCTCCTGCTCCGTGACCCAGGTCGTGTGGGCAACGCGCGAGACATCAGCCAGAATCTGCGCCCCGGAATTGCCACCGCCCACAATCAGTACCTGCTGCCCGGCAAAGGGGGACGCGTTGCGGTACTCGGCCGAGTGCAGCTGGCTGCCATGGAAGTCCGCTTGCCCTGGGTAAGCCGGCCAGAAGGGCTGGCTCCAGGTACCCGTTGCGCTAACCACGGCGCGGGCTTGCCACTCACCCTGGTCAGTACGGACAAGGAAGCCCCTGGGTAGCGGCTGCATGCTTTCTACCCGCACCGGGCGCTCCACGGGTAACTGGTAGCGCTGTTCGTAGTGATATAGATAGTCGACCACGGCGTCGCGCGTGGGGTACGTGGCGTCGGCAGGCCGGGGCATCAGCCAACCGGGTAGCGAGCTGGCGTCGGCCGGGGAGAAGAGCCGAAGCGAATCCCACCCGTGCTGCCAGGCCCCGCCCGGTGCCGGCTGCCCGTCCAGCAGGACGAAGGACAAGCCCGAGCGGCGTAGGAAATAGCCGACCGCCAGGCCGCTTTGGCCGGCCCCAATCACCAACACGTCTACCGAAGCGGGCTGCATAAGCAGGGGGGCGTTATTCGGCCGGGACGAACTCCCGCTGGGCAAACTCCTGTGCGTAGGCTTTGACCTGGTCACGTACGGCGCGGAACTGCTGCAGCACCTCTTCTTCCGTGCCCGTGGCTTTGGCCGGGTCGGGAAAGTTATGGTGCAGCTTCCTGGCCGTCGAGGGAAACACCGGGCAGACCTCGTTGGCGTGGTCGCAGACGGTCAGGACGTAGTCGAAGGGCACGTGGGCGTACTCGTCGACGTGGTTGCTGGTGTGGTGCGAAATGTCCACGCCGTCTTCGCGCATAACCTGCACGGCCCGCGGGTTCAGCCCGTGGGTTTCAACGCCGGCCGAGTACACGTTGGCCGCGTCGCCGAGCAGCTGGTTCAGGTAGCCGTGCAGCAGCTGGCTGCGGCAGGAATTGCCGGTGCACAGCACCAGCACATTTTTCTTGTCAGACATGGGCAGCGGAAGTGATTAGCGAGGGGAGGGTGCCGAGTCACCATAGTGGCGGCGGCGAAACCAGAAGGCCAGATTAACCAGCGCAATGAGCGCCGGCACCTCAATAAGGGGCCCGATAACGCCGGCAAACGCCTGGCCGGAGTTCAAGCCGAACACCCCGATGGCCACGGCAATGGCCAGCTCAAAGTTGTTGCCGGTCGCGGTGAAGGCAATGCTCGTGTTTTCGGCATAGCTCGCCCCCAGATACTTGCCGGCCACGAAGCTGAGCACGAACATGATGCCGAAATACAGGGCCAGCGGCAAGGCAATGCGCAGCACGTCGAAGGGGATGCGCACGATCAGCTCGCCCTTCAGGCTGAACATGACTACGATGGTGAGCAACAGCGCGATGAGGGTGACGGGGCTGATGGCCGGCAGAAACACCCGCTCGTACCATTCGTCGCCCTTTAGCCGGCGCAGCACCAGGCGGGAGAGAAAGCCGGCCGCGAACGGAATGCCCAGGTACACGAGTACGCTCTGGGCAATGTCGCCGATGCCGATGTGGACCGCGTACCCTTTCAGGCCGAAGTAGGGCGGCAGCACCGTGATGAACAGCCACGCCAGCACCGAGTAAAACAGTACCTGGAAAATCGAGTTCAGGGCCACCAGCCCGGCGGCGTACTCGCGGCTGCCATCGGCCAGGTCGTTCCACACCAGCACCATGGCAATGCAGCGCGCAATGCCGATGAGGATGAGCCCCATCATGTACTCGGGCTTGTCGGGCAGCAGCCAGATAGCCAGCAGGAACATCAGCAGCGGGCCGACCACCCAGTTCAGCAGAAGCGAGAGGCCGATGATGCGCGTGTTGCGGAAGACCTTGGGCAGCTGCTCGTACCGGACCTTGGCCAGCGGCGGGTACATCATCAGGATGAGCCCTACGGCCAATGGCACGTTCACAGTGCCTACCGAGAAATAGTTGACCACGCGCTCCACGCCGGGCACGAAGTATCCCAGCGCCACGCCGGCGCCCATGGCCAGGAAGATCCACAAGGTCAGGCCCCGGTCGAGGCCGGAAAGCTTCTTGCGGGCAACGGCCACTGCCGGGGCCGTAGGGGAAAGATTTGTCATAGCGGTTAAGTCAGCCCCACTTCGGTGCTGCGATGCTCCAGCAGAAGCGTGTCGCGCCACTGGTCACCCATTTTGCCGATTCGCTCACGGCGTCCGACTAGCCGGAAGCCAGCGGCTTCGTGCAGGCGGACGCTGGCCTCGTTTTCGGGGAAGATACCGGCCTGCAGCGTCCACATGTCGTGCTGCTCCGACTCGCGTACCAGCGCTGCCAGGAGCTGCCGCCCGACGCCCCGGCCCCGGGCCGCGTCGGCTACGTACACGCTCACCTCGCCCACGCCGCCGTACACGCAGCGGCTCGACACGGGGGAGAGGGCCGCCCAGCCGAGTACCTGGCCGTTGTCATCGAGGGCGACGAGGCGGCTGTGCGGCAGGTGCCCCCGGTCCCATTCCTCCCAGCTCGGGGCCGACGTGGCAAACGTGGCGTTGCCGGTCGCAATGCCGGCTTCGTAAATAGCTTTGGCGGCCGGCCAGTGCTCCGGCGCGAAGGGCTGCAGGGTCATGTTCTGTTGATGAGAAGGGGGAAGAAGCGTAGAAGGCGAGTAGCAGCACCTAGCAGCACCCGCCGCCGGGCGTGCAGGCGTTGGCGGCCGGGACGGCCGGCGTAGCATCGACCAGGGTGAAAGCCATCGGCGCGGTCGTCAGCATTTCATCGACAGCCAGCGCCTGCTGAGCCGCCGGGGCGATGCAGCACTGGCTGTTGCCGCCGGCCTGGTCGTACTCGGCCTGGTAGCGCGGATCGTTGAACTCGGCGTCTTCGTGGAAGTAGTACACTTCCCACTCCACGCCGTCCGGGTCGTTGACCCAGAACTTATCCTGCTTGGCGTAGCAGCAGCTGGTGCCCATCTCTTCGCGCGCTACCAGGCCAGCCCTGCGCGCCACTTCCAGACGCTGCTCCATCTCCTGCACCGTCTCGACCTGGAAGCCCAGGTGCCCGAAGTTGCTGGCCACTCGCTCGGGGTTCTGCACGAAGGAGATGATCAGCGAGGGCTTGTCGAGCACGTACTTCGCGTAGCCCGGCTTGATCTTGGCGGCCGGCTGTCCGAAGAAGGCCGTGTAGAAGTTCACCGTGGCGGTTAGGTCGGAGACGTACAGCGAGACGTGCATCCGGGGAAATACAGACGTTTCCATGCGAAAGGCGAATTGAAAGGGTGAAATGAATTAGCAGCAGGAGCCACCGGGGGCGCAGGCCTCGTTGGCGGTTGATTCGACGAAGAAGGCGGTGAACTGCTGGTGCACCTGGCGTAGCAGCTCCGTGTTGAGGCAGTAGCAGACGGTCAGCCCGTCAATCTCCCCGCGAATCAGGTCCAGCGCCTTCAGCTCCTGCAAGTGCTGCGAGACGGTGGTACGCGAGAGCGGCAGCTCGGCGGCGATGTCGCCGGAAATGCACGTCTTCTTCGAGGCCAGTAGCTGAATGATGGCCACCCGGGCCGGATGGGCCAGCGCTTTGGCTACGCGGGCGAGTTGCTGTTGCTCCTCAGTGAAAGCGGCGGTCTTGGCGTACGTCATGGCAACTATGTAGTATGTCGCAATTATACGACATTAAATGACGTATGTTTACGTCTTAGGCAGAATTTTCTTTTTCAACTCTCCGCTTGCGGCGTCCTGCGTGCCTGCTGAACAGCAATTAACCGCCCGCTGCTGACAAGACGTAATCCCGGTCACAAAGCTCATTTTCTGGTTTAGGAGCCGCTTTATGGGTTCTAATCAGCTGCTATTCGTGTGGAGTCGGTGCACCTCACCACCCGATTTTAACCGTTCGTCAACTTTCTACTAATCGGGTTTTGAGGCCGGATAGGTTTGCACAAGTCAAACCTGTCTGGTTTGGCACTTCCACGCTCAGGTCGGCCGACCCGAGGTGCCACACTTGATTCCTGCCGATGCTCAGCGCTTATACCTGGAGCCAGTTTGGCCTGTTTATGCTGGTTGTGGTTCTGCTCTACTACCTGGTAGTCGGATTACTCTACTACCGCGCCGAACTCGCCCCGCTGCTTTCGCTCGGTAAGCGCGGCGCGGGCAGCACCCTGGCCACCGCCACGGCTCCGCCCGCCCTGGTGCGCCCGACCTCCGCCTTTGCGCCGCCGCAGCCGGCTGCCGCTGGGGCCGCTCCGGAAGCCACGGTAGCGGAGGAAGGCGCGGCGGATAATCTGCCCCCCAACAATGAATCAGTAGTAGAAGGCCAGTTGCCCGCCTCCACCGCTACGGCTACTGGCCAAGACCAGAGCGCCGACGACAGCGCGCCGATGGATGCTGCTTCAGTCTCGGCTGAGGAGCAGGCTGCCGCGCAGGACCAGAACAGGACCGAAGCCCCCGACCAGGCTGATGAGCGCCTGGCCGAGCTGGTGCGGCGCGAAGCCCATGCCGAGGCGGACCTGCCAGCGGCCGTCGACCAACCCACCGAACTCCTCGACGCCGAGCCCGCGCTTCAGCAGCAACTGCCGGCGAGCTACGAGCCGCTGGCTTCGTTCGAGGAGCCGGTGGCCTCCCCGCTGGACATCATCACCGCCGGGCCCGCCCCGCAGCTGGTGGCCGCCGAATCGGTCAGCGAGTACATCGCCCTGCTGCAGGCGGGCCAGAACCCGCCCGCCCCGGCCGGCCTGCAGGGCAGCTGCCTGGCTGAGCAAATGGCCCAGCACCTGGAAGAATACCAGGCCGAGCTGGCCGCCCTGTTCGGATCTGACGAGCTGTAGTGCCCGTCTCGCCCATCCTCCACGTCTCATTCTTTCCCATTCGTATGAACCAGAAGCGTTTTAGTACCTCGCTGGCCGTTCTGGCCCTGCTCCTTAGTTCGCACCTGCTCTACGCCCAAACCGGGGGCGGCAACGGCACGGCCGGCATCCAGGATGCCACTACTCAGGTCACCAGCTACTTCGACCCGCTCACCAAGCTCATGTACGCCATCGGGGCGGTGCTGGGCCTGGTGGGCGCCATCAAGGTATACAGCAAGTGGAACTCCGGCGACCAGGACACCCAGAAAACGGCCGTGTCGTGGTTTGGCTCGATGATTTTCCTAGTCATCGTGGCCACGGTGGTACGCTCGTTCTTCCTGTAAGCTGTCTAACCATGCCCGTTTACGACCTGAACCGCGGCATCAACAAGCCCGTCGAATTCAAGGGGCTGGTGGGCAGCAACATTTACTTTTTGGTGGCCGGCATCGGGCTGGTGTTTGCCCTGTTCGTGACCTGCTACCTGGCGGGCGTACCGCTGGCACTCACCGTGCTGCTCACCTTCCTGGCCGGGGGCGGCATGTGGGCCGGGGTCTTCGCCCTGAACCGCCGCTTCGGCGAGCATGGGCTGATGAAAGCCGCCGCCCGCCGCTCCTCGCCCCGCTACATCACCAACCGGCACAGCCGCCTTTTCCAACGCCTCAACCAGGACCCGCCCGGCCGCGCGTAGCGGCCGGCGCGGGTGCATTCCCTGCCTATGAGCAACAAGGTTCTGCCCTCCGTTTCCCTGGAATCCAAGCAGCCCATCTACAAGGTGGAGAAGGATTGCCTCGTCTCGAAAAACGCGGACGTGACGGTGGCCTTCCGGCTGGAGCTGCCGGAAATCTTCACCCTCTCGCGCGAGGACTACGCCCAGCTGCAGGCCGCCTTCGTGAAGGCCGTGCGCCTGCTGCCCGACCACTGCGTGGTGCACAAGCAGGACTGGTACGTGGAAGACAAGTACGCGCCGGGCTTCGAAGCTGAGCGCACGCTGCTCTCCGCCGCCTACGAGCGGCACTTCAACGAGCGGCCGTTCCTGAACCACTTCTGCTACCTCTACATCACCAAAACCTCGTCGGAGCGGCCCAATTGGGGCAGCACCTCGGGGCTGCTGGCCCGGCGCCACATCGTGCCCAAGGACATGCTCGACACGAAGGTGCTGGAAAGCTTCTTCGACAGCGTGGGCCAATTCGTGCGCACACTGGAAGGGGTGGGACCCACCAACGCGCCCTTTATCCGCTCGCACCGGCTTACTTCCGATGAGCTGGCCGGTACCCAGGAAAAGGCCGGGCTGCTGGAAAAGTATCTCTCACTGGACTTGTCCGACCAGGCCCTGCAGGTGGACCTGGATTTGACTAACGGGCTGAAGGTAGGGCAGGAGTTCTGCCAGATGTTCTCGGTGGCCAACCTCGACGACCTGCCCACCTCGGTGGAAACCGACATCCGCTACGAGGCCTACAGCACCGAGTACTCGGACTTTCCCATCTCCTTTGCCGCGCCGCTGGGGCTGCTGCTAGGCACCAGCCACATCCTGAACCAGTACGTGTTTCTGGATAACACCCAGAAGACGGTGAAAACCTTCGAGCAGAAGAAGGACCGGCTCAACTCCCTCTCGCTCTACTCCCGGCAGAACGCCATCAACGTGGAGTACTACCACGCCTTCCTCAACGAGCTGATTGCCCACAAGCGCCGCCCGGTGCGGGTGCACTGCAACGTGCTGACCTGGGGCCGCAGCGAGGAGGAGCTGGCGGAGGTGCGCAAGCTGGTCAATGCGGCCTTCAACCAGATGAACTGCAAGCCCCGGCAGAACACCGTGGACATTGCCGCGCTCTACTGGGGCGGCATTCCGGGCAACGCCGGCGACTTTCCCGCAGAGGAAACCTTCTACACCTTCATCGAGCAGGCCGTCTGCTTCTGGGCCTCGGAAACCAACTACCGCTCCACCGGCGCCACCAAGGGCATCAAGCTCTCCGACCGCCTCACCGGCAAGCCCGTGCTGGTGGACATCTCCGATGAGCCGATGAAGCGGCAGGTCATCTTCAACCGCAACAAGTTCGTGCTCGGCCCCTCGGGCTCGGGCAAGTCGTTTTTCACCAACCACATGGTGCGCCAGTACTACGAGCAGGGCGCCCACGTGCTGCTGGTGGACACGGGCAACTCCTACAAGGGCCTCTGCGAGCTGGTGGGCGGGGTGTACTTCACCTACGAGGAGGATGCGCCCATCGCCTTCAACCCCTTCCTGATTTCGGGCAAGCTCGACGTGGAGAAGAAGGAAAGCATCAAAACATTGCTGCAGGCGCTCTGGAAAAAGGATGACGAAGCGGTGAGCCAGTCGGAGTACGTGTCGCTTTCCACGGCCGTGAGCCTGTATTACGTGATGCTCGAAGCCAACCCGGCTATCCAGCCCAGCTTCAACACGTTCTACGAGTTCGTGAAGGGCACCTACCGCAAGGTGCTGGAGGAGGAGAAGGTGCGCGAAAAGGACTTCGACATCGACAACTTCCTCTACGTGCTCGGGCCCTATTACCGGGGCGGCGAGTACGACTACCTGCTCAATTCCGACAAGGAGCTGGATTTGGTGCAGGCCCCGTTCATCGTCTTCGAGCTCGACAACATCAAGGACCACCCCATCCTGTTTCCGGTGGTCACGCTCATCATCATGGAAACCTTCATCTCCAAGATGCGCAAGCTCAAGGGGGTGCGGAAGATGATTCTGATTGAGGAGGCCTGGAAGGCGCTGACCACGCCCGGCATGGCCGCCTACATCAAGTACCTGTTTAAGACGGTGCGCAAGTTCTTCGGCGAGGCCATCGTGGTCACGCAGGAAATCGACGACATCATCGGCAACGAGATTGTCAAGGACGCCATCATCAACAACTCGGACTGCAAGATTCTGCTCGACCAGCGCAAGTTCATCAACCGCTTCGAGGAGATACAGGCGCTGCTCTCGCTCACGCTTAAGGAAAAGGACCTGGTGCTGAGCATCAACCGCGACAACAAGCCCGCGCGGGGCCGCTACACTGAGGTGTTCATCTCACTGGGCGGGGTGGTGTCGAAGGTGTACGCCATCGAGGTGTCGAAGGAAGAATACGTGACCTACACCACCGAGGAAACCGAGAAAGTGCGGCTATTCGAGAAGCTACGCCAGACCCGCGACATGCCCACGGCCATCAAGCTCTTCGCTGCCGAGCTGCGCGAAGGGTAGGAGCTTCACATCAACAAAAGGGAAAAAACGATGAAAGCGAAAGTCACCATCCTGGGCTTGGCCTGCCTCTCCTTCAGTGCCATGAAGGCATCTGCTCAACTCGTAGTAACGGCCCCGGTGTTGGAAGTGCAGTCCGGCGTACAGACCGGTCTGCAAAACACCATGAAGGGCCTTTCTAAAGCCGCCAACGTGCTGGTAAAGGCCGGCGTGAAGGAGCAGGAGCTAACCAAGGTATTCTCGGAGAAGAACCTGCAGCTGGCCAAGACCTGGTACGACGGACTACAGCAGGTCAGCGCGACGGTGCGCACGTATCGGCGCGTGCAGTCCGTGTTTGAGAAGCAGGGCCAAATTATCCAGACCTACGCCACGGCCATTGAAACCCTGCGACAGTCGCCCTTTGTGCAGCCAGAGCAGCTCTCTACCATGACCAGCGTGTACTCGAAAATGCTGACGGAGGGCGCCAACACCGTTTCGGACCTGCAAACCATCGTCAGCCCAGCCATGCTCAAGATGACGGATGCCGAACGGATGCGCTTCATCGACAAGCTGGACGCGAAGATTTCCGACCAGTTGAGCCTCATCAACTACTACACGCAGCGCAACTACGTGCAGATGCACCTGGCGGAGCAGAAGGCCCAGGATACACAGGCCCTCAACGCGCTGATGGGCGCCCGCTAGCCACCGACTCATCCCCGACTTGCTCCCTTATGAAAGCAACCTCCAGAATGCTCACCCTGGGCCTGACCCTGCTGGCGGGCCCAGCCTGCGCGCAAGCTGTCATATCGGCTCCGGTTGCCGAGCAAAGCTCGCGTAAGCAGATTTTCCACCAGGGCGTGTCCACTACCCTGCTGGGGCAGGGCAAGAAGCTGGCCGGCGACATGAAAGTGGTGAGCGGCCAGATTAAGGGCATCATCGACAAGACGCAGCAGCTGCACGACCAATGGTACAGCAGCCTGCTCCAAATCAGCGCCGGAGTCCGCAACTACCGCCGGGTTCGGGAGATTTATACGCATCAGAGCGAGATGATTAACCAGTTCGCAGGTGCCATCCCGGAGCTACGGGCTCAGCGGCTCACCCCCGCGCAGCTCAGCGAAGCCTCTACGGTCTACCAAACCATCCTGCAGGAAAACGTCGCCCTGCTCGGGGAGCTGGCCGGGGTGCTTAGCGCAAATAAGGCGAAGATGACCGACCCGGAGCGCATTGAGTTCATCGACAACATCGCCGACCGCATCAGCAAGCAGCACGACTTGATGAATTACTTCAGCAACAAGTGCCGGGCCATCGCGCAGCACCAGGCGCAGCAGGTGCGGGACCGGGAAGCGGTAAATGCTTTTATGACTGCCCGCTAGGGGGCACCCTTTCCTTTCACTTCCACTTTCGACCCGATGAAAAGCAAGCTAAATCAATTGCTCACTGTAGTTGCCACCCTGACAATGGCACTGTTCACCTCGTGTTCCTCCAACAGCGGAACAGCCCAGTTCCTGGGTGAATGGCAGTCAGTAGATAGCCCCGAGCGGCCGCGTATGACAATTCAGGAGCGCGGAGATAATCTGACGCTGCTGGAAGGCAAAAAGGAATACCCGCTCACCTATGACAAGGATAATCACAAGCTCACCGTCAACACCGGATTCGGAGCT
The DNA here is from genome assembly GCF_020421205.1 of Hymenobacter pini. Classification (GTDB taxonomy): domain Bacteria; phylum Bacteroidota; class Bacteroidia; order Cytophagales; family Hymenobacteraceae; genus Hymenobacter; species Hymenobacter pini. The sequence goes on along the minus strand of NZ_JAIZZH010000008.1, from coordinate 78,942 downwards.
ATGGACATCATCTACCTGGATGAGAAAAACCACCTCCTGGTTTCCGGGGAAGGGGAGTATGCCCAGGTAGCCAATTAAGTCTCTCGCTCCGCTTTTAACAATGCCCGCATGGACCCGACCGCAATTGATTTGAACATGGCCGTGTACGAGCAGAAGCTCGACGCCATTTACACCGAAATGCTCACGTTCACCTCCCTGTTCATCAACCTGGGACGGGCCATCGGGGGCATCGGAGCCCTGTTGTACATCAGCAGCAAGGTATGGGGAAACATTGCCCGGGCCGAGCCCATCGACCTGTTTCCGCTGCTGCGGCCATTTGCTATCGGTCTGGCCATCCTGCTGTTCGTGCCCTTGTGCGGTGCATTGCGCGGCATCACCATGTCCGTAGCCCATGGCACCGATGCTATCCGGATGGGGCAATTGGCGGAAGTAAACCGGCTCACGGCAGAACGCGACCGTCTGGCCGCTGATGCGAAAGCCAAAGCCGACATGCAAATCAATGAGGACTACGAAAAGGAGTTGGGCAAGCTCGGGGCGCTGGACGTGGGCCGCAAGGCCAGTCTGGCGTTCAATCAGGTCCAGTATAGTGTGGGCCAGAACTTCCGGGAATGGACCAAGTCTATTCTGGAGTTGGGCGCGCTGGCCGCCAAGCTGGCCATTAGCCTCATTTCCACTTTCCTGTTGGTGCTGCTCAGCGTCGCCGGCCCGCTAGCCTTTGGCATTGCTATCATTCCGGGCTTTGGCGGGGGACTTCTGAAGTGGTTCGGCTACTTCCTCACGATTTCGCTCTGGGTACCGGTAGCCAACATTTATGCGGCGGTGCTGGCCCACGTTCAGGTAACAATGCTCAACGAGAATATCCGGCAGCTCAGCGCTGGCGGAAGCGTGGAATCGGCTGACATTGCCTACCTGTGTATGCTCGTGCTGGCCATCGTGGGCTACATCTGCGTCCCCAAGGCGGCGGATATGCTGATTGACGGCTCGGGTGTGGGCAGCGCGGCCACTTCGTTTATCACCACCACCACGGCCACCACCGCCGCCATTGCCGGTGCAGCCAGTGGCGCCGGCCTTCGGACCAGCGCGGGTGTGGCCCAGGGCGCAGCCGGCTGGGCCACCACCCAAAACATGTCGCGCAGCGAGGAGCTCGGCCACCGGGCGGGCATGGCTTTGCGCGAACGATTTAGCCGCAAAAGCTGAGTGACCAGCTCCCTATCCTCCCACTAGCCCCTCCTAGCCATGTTCGCATCCCTGAAAACCATCGACTCCGCCTTCCAGCAGGTTAAGACCCTGGCCCTGCTCTTCATTGTGGCGGTGCTGGTGCTGGCCGGCACCATTGCCTACTTCGCGTTTCAGACCACCACCGCAGCTGCCAACCGCATCTACGTGCTGGAGGGCGGGCAGCTGCTCACGGCCGGCGCCCGGGATGCGCGGGCCAACCGCCCGGTGGAAGCCCGCGCCCACGTCACGCGCTTCCACGAGCTGTTTTTCACCCTGGACCCCGACCAGAAGGCCATCGACAGCAACGTGAACAAGGCGCTGTACCTGGCCGACAACTCCGCGAAGCGCCAGTACGAGAACTTCAAGGAGAAGGGCTTCTACAACGACCTGATTGCCGCCAACATCAGCCTGGAAATGAGCGTGGACAGCGTGGTGATAACCAACTCGCGCCCGTTGGTAGCACGGTGCTACGGCCACCAGCGCGTCATCCGGGCCACCTCGGTGACCACCCGCAACTTCCTTTCGGAATGCTCGCTGCGCGACGTGACGCGCTCGGAGAACAACCCGCACGGCTTCCTGATGGAAAATTGGCGCGTGCTGCGCAACGAAGACCTCAGTACTCAGCCCCGCTAAGCCCCACCCGATGGAAACCAAACCGCACGACGCGCAATTTCTGCGCACCCGCAAGATGGCCACCTTCCTGCCGGTGGTGGGCGTCCCCTTCCTGGCCGTCATGTTCTACCTGGGCGACGGGGGCCAGGGTGCGCCCGCCGAGGCTCAGAATGTGCCGTCCGGCTTCAATACTTCCCTGCCCACGGCCGAGAAGGGTTCCATTACGGCTAGCAAGCTCGAAGCCTACGCCAGCCCGGTGGACACCCTGCGCAACCGGGGCCTGGTCGATGCCCGCCTCGATACGGCCGCCGGCTCGGGCCTGTCGTATTCGATTGGCGCCGACGGTAAGCCCGGCCCCAACGGCTCGGTGAATAAATCCGTGGTGGAAGCCCAGCAGCAACTCATTGCCGCCCAGCAGGCCCAACTGAACGGCGGAACCACGCCCGGCACGGCGGTGGACCCAACGACAGCGGCGCCTGGGTCACTCACTCCTCAGGAGCAGTTGGAGCTGATGCGCAGCCAGCACGAGCGGGAGCTGGCCGAGAAAGACGCCCAACTGCAGATGGCCCAGCTGCTGGCGCAGAGCAACAGCAGTGGGGGAGGGGTTGCCCGCCCGGCCGCGCCGGCGGTGGCCAAGACCAGGAAAAAAGCCAGCACCCGCGCCAAAGTGGTCGATGACGATGCTGTCGTTTCCCGGCTGGGCTCGAACGGCGCGGGCAGGAGGCGCACGGCCTCGTTCACGGGTCTGGATGACGGTCGGGCGGCTACGGAGGATGCCAACACCCTGCCGGCCGTCATTCACGAATCGCAGGAAGTTGTCAGCGGCTCGCTGGTGAAAATGCGCCTGACGGAATCGGCCGTGGTCAACGGCCGCGCCCTGCCGGCCAACACCTTCATCTACGGTAAGTGCAGCCTGGCCGGGGAGCGGCTGAACATCAGCATCGAAACGCTGAAAACCGGCAATCGGGTCTTCCCGGTGGCCCTCGAAGTCTACGACGTGGACGGCCTGGAAGGCCTGCACATCCCGGGCGCCATTACCCGGGACGCAGCCAAGCAAGCTGGGGCCGACGGCCTGAACGCCGCCGACGCCATGACCATGAGCGCCGACCCCACGCTGGCCGCGGCCGGCGTTGCGGTTACCGCCGTCAAGGGCCTCGGCCAGAAGAAAATCCGCCTGGTCAAAGTACGCCTGAAAGCCGGCTACCAGGTCATGTTGAAGATTGATAAATAAGCTACGCTATGCGAATCGTCCTTGCCCTCTGCACCCTGCCCCTCAGCCTGACCGCAATGCCCGCCCTGGCCCAATCCACGACGCTGGCCAGCACCCGGCCCGTGGCCCCAGCGGCCGCGGCGAAGTTGGCGACGTATCCGCTGTATGTTTCGGACCAGAAAACGACCCACCTGGTCTTTCCCTCCCCGGTCACCTATGTCGATTTAGGCAGCGCCGGGCTGATTGCGGCTAAGGCCACGGGCTCCGAAAACATCGTACGGGTCAAGGCCGCCGGCAGCGGCTTCAGCGAAACCAACATGACCGTGCTGACGGCCAGCGGCAAGCTCTACTCCTTCGTGGTGGGCTACCAGCGCAACCCGCGCCAGCTGGGCCTGGACCTGGGCGCGCCCAGCGCGGGCCCCGCCAAGCTCCCCGTGCTTCCGCTTTACGTTTCGGACCAGAAAACTACGCACCTCGTGTTTCCCTATCCGGTCACCTACGTCGACCTGGGTAGCTCGGGCATTCTGGCCGCCAAGGCCACGGGTGCCGACAACATTGTCCGCGTGAAGGCGGCCAGCAACCGCCTGACCGAAACCAACATGACCGTGCTCACCTCCGGGGGCAAGCTGTACATGTTCGTCGTCAACTACCAGCACGACCCCAAGGTATTGAGCCTGGATTTGAGCACGCCAGCCAACTCCACCGCGCAGGCCGGCAGCGAGGCCATCCTGTCGAACACGCCCATTCCGCAGGGCAACCTGGATGCTTACTCCCAGCAGGCGCTGGCGCGCGGCGGCGCGGCGGCCAGCGACACGAAAAACCAGCTCAGCGTGCGCGCGGGCAGCGTGGGCTACCAGCAGGAAACCCTGTTTTTCCCGCTGCACCTGCGCAACCGCTCCAACGTGACGTATGACGTGGATTTCGTCAAGTTCTACATCCAGGACAAGAAGGTAACCAAGCGCACGGCCGAGCAAGCCATTGAACTCACGCCTACCTACGTCTACAACGGCAACCTGAAAAAGATTGAAGCCGCCGGCAAGCTCCAGCAGGTGTTTGTGTTCAAGAAGTTCACCATTCCCGACCAGAAAAACCTAGTTGTCGAGGTGTACGAGAAAGGGGGCGGGCGCAATATTAAGCTCAAGCTTTCCAACAGCGACCTGCTCCGGGCACGTGGCTTCCAGTAAGCCCTAGCTAATTTCCTTGTATAGACTTGGCTACCTTATTTACCAGTCTTAGTCCTCCCAGTAGTAATACTTGTTAGCTACTACTTGTCCGTTCACAGTCAAAGCGACATCGACCGTATTTTTATCAGGATTGATTTGGAATGTCCTCAGTCCGTCCCGGCACTCGTAATCAACGACAATGAAATTACTAGTGTCTGCTTCTATTCTATAAACCTCTGATATAAGCCGATTTGGGTGCTGATTGACAGGGCCTGAATGCGGGTACTTCTTGATGTAGTTGACATCAACAGAACCTCCGTTCACATTCTGTCCATCAAACACTTGGGTAATGTCGTCGAAAATCGATTGTAAGTTCATTTTGATGTTTTGATTTCGGCTATAAATGTAATCTAGAAATAATCCCGCCAACGCTGTTGTCGCTTGATACTTTACGTACAAGTCGATAAAGATTAATCAAACGGTCCGGGTAAAACCGGACCGTTTGATTAATCTTTCAGTAGTGTAGAGTTGGCTGGTATCACGAAAGTTCTTCCTCGATACTGTAGCGTAGCTTGGTCAGCGTCCGCCGCAGTCAAGGCGCCCAGGAGGATGCCTTTGGCCGCGGCTAAGGCGCTTAGAAAGGCCAAGTGTACCACTTTTTTAAGCTCGATGGCACCCGTAATTCCTTGGTCATTCGCCAAAGCATTTTCGCAGCATTCTTCTAAGATGGCTTGGTGTAGCGGATGAATTGATGGCACCGCTAAGTCAGCAATGACACTGGTGTAAAGCTCTTCGGCAGTCATGAGGAAAAGATGTGGTGTTGAATCAGTCGTCACTCCAGCGGCCGTTCACAGCCCACTTAGTATGTGCACCGATTTCGTATGGAGTGACTTCACTGGCGTGGTCGGTACCGAGCGTTTCTATCAAGTCTCGGGATGCCCATTTCACCTGGTCGGTGTCGCCCGCCGCAAACAGTTCCTCCAAAGCTGCTTGCTGTTCCGTGGTGGGTAGCACATCGTAAATCTCAAAAATTAAGATTTCTTGATTAGGAAGACGCTTGGCGCGGCGCATGGGCGTCTGAATAGTCGTAACGTAGGCATAGTCCACGTACCGGAACAAGTGCTTGTCGAGAATCCCTGTCGTAAGCAGTTCCTCGCAGAACTCGCGCCACTGACTGGTTTCCCGGTCCTTCTGCGAGTTAAACCAGTCAATCATACTGAGCACATGCCAGCCCGGCACCATAAAGCGCAAGTCGCTTTTAGCCACCCCGTGGCTGGTGGTAAACTGACGATCAGGATTCACCCGGTATTTAGTGAAAGTGGGCTTGGCCGAATCAAACGCCTTGTAGGCGCCGCCCACGAGCTGGTAATAGTTGCGTTTTCTGTTCTTAACCAGCAGGTACTTACCGTTTACCTGAATACGGAATAGGTACGCGATGGAAATCCGGACTTCCTTGTTCCAATACCACAAGGTTTTGATTCGAAGCGGGAGGCGATGGAAATTAAAAAACAGCTCCACCATCGCCGCAAATACCGGCGTCGTGATGACGTTCACCAGCATGCTTACTGCCAGAGCGGCCCATGGACTTTTATCCAGCGGGTAGACTTGAATGAGGAACACGACGACCACGCTCAACACCGTGACCAACGCCAGCGCAATGATGCGTTTCATACCGGCCTACCTGATTTGAGGACTCGGGCGGACTTGGGTCAAAGCTTGCCGTAAAACCTCGTAACCCAGCGGTTTATCTGGGTAAGCTAACGCTACGGCGGCAGGCAGGAAACGCAACCGCAGGTCGGAGAAAGAGTACCCAACGCCGCCGTTCTTGGCGGCGTCAGTGAGAGCCACCAACTCATCCAGTTCTTTCGCCGATAGCGGCACGCCGGCCAGTTCCTGCTTGAGCAATGCTTTGCGCTCTTCCTCCGTCGGACGGTCAAATTTCATCACTACCGCCGCCCGCCGCACAATGGCTTCGTCCAGAAAGTGTAAGCGGTTGGTAGCGAGAAAAACGATGGCTCGACCAGCTAGTTCCCGGGTTTCGTCAATTTTCTGAATCAACGTGTTCACCGCCGCTTTTTCCTCCTGGTGCATCTGTGCGGTGGCACGGGTGGTGGCAATAGCATCGGCTTCGTCGATGAATAAGAATGCAATGCGTTTTTGGCCCGCCACCTTCTTCAACTCTTCAAAAGCCTGGTTGACCAGCTTGGCCATTTGCCCATGCACGCCATCGCCACGCACCCGGGTGCTAAGCTTCATGAAGTAGCCGGTTTTATTGAGTTCTACCAACATTTTATTGGCAATGACCTCAGCCGACACGGTCTTGCCAGTACCTGCATCACCCTCCAGAATGATAAGCGGGTGCCGGTCCGTGAGCGAACGAATAATAGGTAACTCCCGCTGGTGGTGCTTCTTGCTCCAAGTGCTGAGCCCCTCGGGGTCGAGCAGCAGCTTTAGGTTGAAATGCACTTGGGTAAACCGGTCGTCAAAGCCGATGAGCGTTTGGGCCCGGTCGACCAGTTCCTGCGTAGGAAGCTCTAGCGTACTGTCAAAAATCGTAGAAGAAGACATTTACTTCAGGTTTTGCTTTTGGAGTTCGTACCCGTTGGTGGCGTAAAGCTGAGCCGCTTCCCGCGTCAGGTGGGGGTAGCTGCTGTTGATGGAGGAAGGCGACCAAGCACCATTTAGCTTACCTTCAAAGTCGCTCTGCTGCGTCGGCGTGAGCTTGCTCCATTCCGACGTATAATGCAGCAGCAAGGATAGGTGCGTATTGGCCAGATTAGGCCAGTCGTTACCGCCAGCGCGCCCGCCATCCATAGCCGTGCCCTCGTTGTTGACGGTATACGTGGCTACTCGGATAGGGTCACCAGTCAAGCTATTGTGGAGAATGATATCCACGCGCCTCAGGTACGAATTTTCTGCCAGCTTCAGCACGTCATGGAAGTAGAAGTCTACCTGCGCCTGGGTCCACTTGCTCGTGCGCATGGCAATCATGCCTAGGTCCGCTTTAAACCCTTGAAAGGTTTTTTGAACATCCGTGGTGGTGCGCGTTGTGGTTTGCGTGTAGGTACTCATTATGGTGCTTAGGCTTCGACGTTGAACTTAGGACCGAATGCTTGTTTCCACTCATCGACGGTGCTGTCTAAATCCGACATAGTACGGGCGATATGGATGGTTTCGTACGCTTCTAACGCCTTGCTGCGCACCTCATCCCAACCTACTTTGGTCAGTTTGCTGGCCGCATTATTTTCGTTGTTCGTCGGGTCAGCGATAAACACTGGATTGGAAAAGGTGCTTGGCACGCTATGGATGGCCTGGGGGAAAGAGATAACCGGAAAGGTGGCATCACTCAGAAAGCGGAAGAAGCGCAACAACCCGTGCTCAATGTTGGTACTTACTCCTTCATGCTCTTCCAGATAGGCCACGATAAGCTCTATTGTGAAGGAAGACAGCAGGTCCAGTTCTTGGTGATTGCGCCAATGCTTGGCGGCTCGAACGATGGAGGTGTACGAAGCATTGTTGCCCCTCCACGTTTTCGCGGCGTCCAATTGACCAGTTACGCTGGTATGGTACCGGCCGCCGCCGCCGCGTTCGGGTTGCCACACGTAGCCAGCTGGCTTGTCGAGCGGAACCACGGGTACGATGTCCACGTGCAGGCCCGTGCCCACGAACTTGATGGTAATAGCCTTCGTCTTGCCCTCGGCATCCACATCCTTCGCAATATCCTTTGTGGGGTATATCTCCTCCAGATAAGACACCACGAAATCATGTAGCTTCCCCACATCGTCTCGCAAGGACTCATCGCCTGAAACGAACAGCACCAAGTCAATATCAATGGGGTTAAGTCCTGTTGCCCGAAGGATGGTGTGTTTGGCCCAGGAGCCTGCAATCCGGTAGCCGGAAACCTTAACTCCGGTGCGGTCATCGTTCTTAATTTTATCCGCGAGCTTTTCCTGCAGGTTGTTTACCTGGTCACGATACTTCCCCATACTATCCCGGGGCAGCTTGATTCGGTCAATAAAGTTGAAAAGACGAGTATTGGTTAATTCCATAGGCAGACTGCTTACAACGAACTCACACGAGCCGTTTTGCGCCGAAAACAGCTCAATTATTTAGCCAATTTTCTTATTTCATTAGCATTTCAAGGTAACCTGCCTCGAAACAGCCATTTTGACCGCTTTCTAGTGGCAAAGCTTGCATCTTACCTGACACTGACCGTCAGGAAGTCAGCTTTTTACTTCCTGTACGGCTTGGTCAACAAAAGGGCGAAGTAGCTTTTGTCAGCCCGTCGGTTCGCCCAACTTGGTGATTGGCTACAAATTATACCATCGATTTTTCGGCGCAGGAAAATTTTGCTTAGGTGGGTCAGCATAAGCGCATGGGATACACTTGCCTTTGCTTATTGCTCTGGGTTAGCGGTTACATGAGCTAGAGGCTGGCCCAGTTCCACGAACCACCGGCGCGGGCAGCTCGCTCTCACAGAGGGGCAAGCGCAAAGCCTAGTTCACATCTAACGTGCGAGCTGCGGCGACTACCCTGGCAGCCCTTATTCAATTTGTGTGAGGATTATAACACTTTGACAGTATTACTCCACGATTCTGACATAACACGACGTATGATTTGTAATGTTTTGCAGCAAAAAAACTTTACAATTAGCGTTTCTTTACCGGCCGTAGCAGATGGAAAAAGCGCCCAAATCCACGACCGCCCGCCAGAAAATTCTCAACCGCTTGCAACAGCTGGAGCCGGGTGCCCTCGTGCGCTACCGGGACTTTGCCAGCCTGGGCATTGCGCCGGGCACGGTGGCCGTGAACCTGAGCCGGCTGCGCCAGGCAGGCGTGGTGCAGCAGGTCACGAAAGGCACGTACCGCTTCCCCCTGCAGAGTCGGTTCGGCCCGGTCCCGGTTTCCGAGCAACAGGTGCTGCAGGTGCTGCTGCAAACGCCCAGCAAGAAGCTGCGGGGCTACCCTACCGGCGTCGCGGCCTTTAACCGCTTGGGGCTGACCACGCAGGTGCCACAGGAAATTCAGATTGCCACCTCCCGGCCGGGGCGGCCGAAGAAAGTCGGCAACGTGCGCGTACGCTTCGTGCGCAGCCGGGCCGATGTGAAGCTGGAAGAAGTCCCGCTCTGCCAGCTGCTCGACGCTTTGCGGCAGATTAAGCGCCTGCCCGACACCACGCCGGCTGCGGCCCTGCTGCGCCTGCGCGAGCAGATAAAACAACTCCTGCCGACTGAGCAGGCCGCTCTGGTTCGCCTGGCGCAGGACTACAACCCGGCCACGCGCGCCCTGCTGGGGGCCCTGCTGGAAGGGCTGGGTGAAGTTAAGCTAGCCACCAAGCTGAAAGCCAGCCTGAATCCCTTATCCACTTATAAGCTTGGTTTGTCCGAACAGGCCTTACCCAACCGCGCGCAATGGCAAATCCGATGACCCTGCACACCCACGAGCAGGACTTTCGCACCTTAGAATACGCCCATCTGATGATGTAGTCAAATCCAGAGGCCTAAGTGAAGCACAACCATGTTAGCGAAGCGTTGAGCAGCCAGTTGATTTGAAAGCCCGAGCCAAGTCACCAACCGGTCACGCCGTAATACCCTTAAACAACTCGAGTCGGTGCGTCGACGCAATGGCGGCGCTTTGTTTTTCCGGTATGCCCGCCTCTGCCGCAAACCGGGGCCAGTTCGCTACGGCTTCTGTTACCTGCTGCATTATCTCCCGCGGCTTCTTCACCTGCACCTTCTTGGCCAGTTCCAGAAAATCATCATCCGAAAAGTTGTCCCTCTTACCGGCCAGTGACATCTGATGCTGGCTCGACCAGTCTCCCGTTGGGTTGTAGGAATACGTCACATCGTACGCTGGCGACAAACTCCACTTTCCTTGCGGGTCCATCAGGAAAGAAATATTCTTGGTATGGTCGTCCTGGTTGCGGGCCACTACGTTGAACACCATGCGCCGATACAGTTCCTCGACGGCCGGATGTGGTAATCGCAGGCGTAGCAGCACTTGAAAAGCCTGCTCATATGTATACAGCCCGGGCTGATTGTAGTCGAAATGGGCCAGTCCGCAAAGGGTTTGCATATGCAGCCGCTCGCTGCCTCCCACCCGGTCAAACCGCCGCGTCATGAAGTGTGCCCGGCCGTTTTCTTCCAGCAGCCGGCACTGGGTCATGTGTAGGCCCGCTTGCTGGGCCATCAGGTAATAGGCATATTCAATCCGGCCGTATCCCGCCGGGTCACCCAGGCTGGCGTTGGTGACTCCATCCAGTTTGAGCAGCCAATGCTCAAACCCCTCGGGCGCATCGACCTGCCCGGAACGCACTTCCTCGGTGCTGGCATTATAGGCAATGACGGCCTTGGCGCGGGCCCCGCCGGCCGAGGTGCCAACACTGATAATTTCCGCCAAACCGGCGGCGGCATTGCCGGCCAGCGACGTCTGCAGCCCTTCCTTGTTGGTCAAAACCTCCCGGGCAAATCGCACCAATTCGGCCACATCAAGGGAAGTTCCTTTTTCGAGCGCGGGCTGCGAGGCCGGCTCGTATACCAGCGCGCCCATGCCGCGGTGGCCGAGGTAGCATAAATGCTCAATGGGTGTAAAGGAGGCCGCATCCCTACCTTGGGAAGCCAGCCAGGCATCAATGAGCTGGCGCCCGTACCGGTCAGGCAGGCTGTCGGCGAGCAGCCCGGGCAGGCCATGGTACGTGTCCCGGTTCAGGACCGGGAACGAGAAGATACCTCGCTGCCGCCTTTGCGGCAGGGGCATCGTTAGCGGAGCCAGTTCCAACCCCGTGCGCACGAAAGCGGGCTCGTATTCGAAAGAGCCAATTCGGCGTCTGTCGTCCCACAGCACGGCCCCAACCGGCTGGCCCCAAATAGAAATGGTCGCGGTATTTACAGGTGTCATAGTCCAGGAGCAGTGGTATCCTCATCCCGGCGGCTGGCCCGCTGCCGTTGTTGTCGCGCCAGTTTTGCAGCCTGCAAGGGACTGATAGTTGCGGATTCTTCCAAGACTTCCAGCACATCCAGGCGCCCCAGTGCCCGTAGTAACTGCACCAGCGTCAAGGTGGAAGCCGGCCGACCGTTTTCTACCTGACTAATCGTGAGACGACTCAGACCCGTCTGAGTAGCTAATTCCTGCTGGGAGATATCCTGATTCAAGCGAATCAACTGCAGGTTGCGGCCAATTTCCTTGACCGCTGCAAGGTCTGTTAAAGCGTACCAATCCATAATGACACGTTTACGTAGCATTAACGACCAATTTACGGGTTAATGTTACGCAAAGATAGCATTAATAAGTATACTTTTAATCACTTCAAACAGCTGATAATGATGCTTACACATTGCATTAATAGCTAAAAAACCATTTAATGCTACGTACAAGCGACATTAACTCTTATCCGGCTAGCCACGCCACCGCCAAGCTCTTCGAAAGCCCTTGGCTTCCGCTTCTGCGACGGTCAACGCATAAAACTCTCCTGCCTTATCTAACTTGGTTCGGTCATACATCTGGTCGAAGGGCAGGTGGTAAATTCGTTCACCCGTGGCAGGGCTGATGTGGCATTTTATCATGGGGAAGGCTCCCAATTTGACCTGCTCACGTACCTGAATGCCTAACGCTTGGGCGAACTTGCGAGCCGTATCCGACAACACTGTGGAAGTGCAAAAGACCCCGGAGATGTTGCTGGCAGCGAGCAGTTGCGGAAAAAGGTGCAGCTGCTGGTCTGCTAGCTTCTTTTGGGTTGAATCCAAGTAGAATTTGACCGTTGTACCGAATAGCTGGTTGATGTGCTTCTCATGGATGAGCTTATGCTTGCTCCAGAATTTGCACTGCACGATGAGCGTGTTGCCGTCCTTGCGGCATATCAAGTCCCGGCCTAAGTCCTCCTTGCCATTCTCAATGCCGAAATAGGAAACACTGTAGCCTTCGCGCTCATACAAATAGCCTACGTAACGCTCGTAGTCCCGCCCCAGCTGGTAAGGGCTCTTCCGGCCCTGCATGTAGCGCTCCAAAGCCCGCTGGTTCCGCTCTGTTGTGGAAAGACTGTTGTACTCGCCGGCTGTGAGAAAGACAGTAACCGGGTCCGCTTCTGGTGCTGTTTGTTCGCCAAACGTGTCCTTTATCTCCAGCAGGGCTTCCTCAATTTCACCCTCTCGGAACTCCGTTAGGAAAGGAAACAGTCCCTCGTACTGATTGATGACGTACTGCAGGTGTTTTAGTTGAGCCGCCAGTATGCGCTTTTCTTTTCCTACCTCCCGGACTGCCAGTGCCGACGATTTGGCGGGGCGGGGCTTAAAGGCCAGATAATCGGCAACCTGGTTGTTATTCAGCAGCACTAGGTCCGCAATTGCGCCGGCAAGCCAAGGGAAACTTTTGCTTTTCTCCGTCAACAGCTTTTCCAAGCGTTCCAGCTCAGAAGTACGCTGGTCCAAAACTTTCTCGCGGATGTTCAGCTCACCAGTCTTCGATTGATACTCTTTATACAGGCGGCTCTTTTCTGCTGCCAATGCCTTTGCGAGTCGGTTATTCCAAGCCAGCAGCAACACTACCCCGGCTAGCACTCCGAGCACAGGTAGCCACGGGTATTGCGTAATAAGCTCCACTTTTAGTCAATCATTATTTCGGAAGCGAGGGCAGCTACACCGAGCGCGCAATCTTGCGCATCGCGGCCGGGGTGTCGCCAAACTTGCACAGCGCCTCACAGTGCTGGCGCAATTCCGAAAACAGGATGTAATGAATGGTGGCCCCGGCGGCCCGGATGGCCGGGCGCGAAAGCTGGGCCTGCACTTCCTTCTCGCGGGCATCGGGCACCACTAGGTAAAGCGCCGTTTCGTGCTCGGGCATGGAGAAGGCCAGGTCGGTCAGGCGCAGGATGCCCGAGTAGATGCTGGTGCTTTTCTCTACCTCGAAGGCAGCCACCACACGGTTGGTGCCGGGCGCGAACCACACCACGTCAATCAGGCGGATGGTGGTGGCCACGTCGGCCGGGACGGGCAGTTCCGGGTGCTGGTCGAGGCAGAGGAAGGAGAGCTTCTGACCCTGGCAGAGGCGGTTGCGGTCGTTGATGGCCGTCGTTACGTCGCAACCCAGGGCTTTACCCACGCGCAGCAGGTGGTGCTGCATCTCGGTGTGCTGGTTTTCCTCCTGGGCCTCGGTTTGCACCTCCTGGTGGCGCTTGCGGGCCTGCTGCTGGTACTTGTCCCGGTCCTCGTCGGACGCAAACTGCTGGTCGCCGGCAATCATCTTCTTCACGCCCACGTCGAAGAGCAGGCCGCTCAAGGCGCCGTAGTCGAGGCTCAGGTGCTGGCGGTGCTCCTGATTCAGGTCGCGCAGCCGCTCACGCATGCGCAGGTACTCCGACCAGGAACCCAGCTTGATTTTCTCCCCGAACAGGGCGTTGAACCCGTTAACGATGGCCGTGTTAAAGGGCGGCATCAGCGTCGGGTGCAGGAAGTAGAGGATGCTGGCTACGGCCGGGCCCAGGCCCTTGATTTTGCGGCGGTCGAGTAGGTCAATTTCCTTGAGCAACTGCTGCTCAGTAGTGGCGGCCAGGCAGCTTTCCAGAAACTGACCGAAAGCACGCTTGTTGTCCTCGTGCTCGTAGATGTCCGGAATGCGCAGCTTGGGCTTCCAGTAGAAGGGATGGGCCGCGCCCTGAAATACCTGCTTCTGCTCGCTGATGACGCTGAGCACGAACTCCAGCGACGTGCCCTTGAAGTCGTTGCCGAAGCTGCCCGCCTTGATGTCCTTGACCACCTGCTGCACCCCGCGCCGGATGGAGCGAAACGCCTTCAGGCGCTCCTCGTTGTTGATGAACCAGGTGTTGTAAACGGACTCGGAATCGGCTTTGTATTGCTGAATGAGGGGCGGTAACGATGCGGGCATTGACGGGGCGGGATAAATGGGATTACTAAGATGCGCAGAACCCCGGGGTTTGCAAGTTTGCCCGCCGAAATCCGTTCGTCGTCCCGCTTAGTGCGTCATACCGGGCATCGCCATGCCGGGCATGTCCATGGGCTGGCCGGGCCGCATCGACAGGTCGCCGAACCGGGCGGCGAGGTAGTAGCCGGCCGCCAGCAGCAGCAGGGTGAGCACCGTGACCAGGGCCTTGCGCGCGGGCGATACCGGCGCCACGGTGCCGGCCGTGGGCATCTCCGGCATGGTGTGGCCCGCGTGCGCGCCGGCGGCCATCGGGGGCGCGTTATGCACCATGCCCGGCATGGCCATGCCCGCGTGCGCGGGTCCGGCCGCTACCGTGGCCCCGCCTTTACCCAGCGCCCGCTCGGTGCCCATGCCGTGCTTGAGCTGGTGCTTGACCAGCCACCAGTTGACGGGGTAGGCCACGGCCACGCCCACCAGCGTCGCGGCCGACATCGAGGCCCAGAACCAGGGGGAACTGGCTTCCATGGCCCGCATATCGCGGGTCATCAGAATCACCATCGTGGGCAGCATGCCGGCCATCATGGCGTTCATCGACATCCACTCGGGCAGAAACGAGCTGCGCAGGGCCTCGCCGTAGCTCATGCGCATCATGTCCTTCATAAACAGGGCCTGGAAGATGAACAGCCCGAACGCAAAGCCAGCGGCGTACTCCAGCCAGATGTCCACGCCCATGGGCAGGCCAAAGTAGCCAGTGATGGCGGCGGCCACGATAATACCGGTCGCGTCACCGGCCGCGCAGTGAATGGTGGAGCCCACGGCCTGCTTCCAGAGCGGGGCCACGAACTGCTCGTGGGTGCCGGGCGCGGGCTCCCGGCACGAAAACCAATATACCAGCAGGCCCACCGGCCCGGTATACAGGGTCACCAGCACCCAGCCCCACTTCATCACTTTCATTTCGGGGGTGCTGGTAAACAGGTCCCAGGCCACGTAGGCCACGGATAGGGCCGTCAGGATAAACCAACTCCACAATAAGTACTCAGGAAACAGCGGGGTATTCATGGAATGCATCAGCGGGGCAGTAGGGAGTAGTAGAATCAAGCCAAGTAGCGGCTGCCGAATTCAGCGCGGCAGCAGCACGCCCAGTTGCAGGCACTCGGCGTAATCAAGAATCATGTGCAGCAGAAAGCCCACCGCCCACACGCGGGTCACCGGCGGCAGCAGTAGTAGCCCGTAGACGCCCATGGCCCAGTAGGTGTGCAGCGGGTGGAAGTTGATGCTGCACCGGTTGGGGTCGAACATAGGCGTGGCCCAGAGGTGGTCCACGTCCAGCAGCAACGCCGCCGCCAGGATCAGCCAGGCCCGGCGCCAGCGTGGCCGGTAAAAAAGCAGCGCCACGACGCCAGGCACGAGCAAGTGGAGCAGTGCATGCACCATAGGCAGTTGGTGGACGGTCAGGAAATCAGAAGAGCGGCTTCCGAAGAAGCCGCTCTTGCATAGTAACGGAGAAACCGGGCCGCTAAAACTTTTTGTGAGCCAGCAGCCAGGCTTGCAACTCCTTGATTTCCATCTCCTGGTCATCAATGATGTTGTGGGCCAGCGTTTTCATGGTCGTTGTGCGGCCGTACTCAATTTCTGCCTGGGAATTCTCCATGGCGCTGCGGTGGTGGTCCACCATCAGCTGGGCAAAATCATAGTCGATGTCGCCGGTGAGCGGGCGTAGGTCGTTGGCCTGCATCATGCGCTCCATGCTCTCCATCTGCTTCATGTTGAACTCGGGCACAGCAGGCTGCTGGGGCGTGTGGCTGCTCAGAAAGGCATCCAGCTGCTGAATCTCGGCCTGCTGCTTGGTGATGATGGCCTGAGCCATTTGCTTCATGTCGGCGTCTTTGCCGCTGCGCAGTTCCTCCTGGCTCATGGTGACGGCGCCCTGGTGGTGCATCTTCATCATCATGGCAAAATCGTGGTCGGGGTCCTGCGTTTTGGTCATGGCCATCATCTGGTCCATCATCGCGTGCATTTGCTTCATGAACACGTTGTCGTCGTGGGCCTGCACTTTCAGGCCGTCGGAGTCATCTTTATTGCACGCGGCCAAGGAGCCCAGGGAGAGCAGAGCGGCCAGCAGGGGGAGGCGAAGGGAACGGAACATAGGGGAGTCGTTAAGGCGGAGGAAACAAAAAAGGTATCCTAGCTAAACGGTGGAGTTACGCTCACGTTTACCCACGATTCGGCCTAACTGCTTGTAAAGTTTCCAGCCCTGGGCGGCTAGGAAAGGGTTTCCAGGCCCTGGCGGCCGGCGCTGCCGGGGCCCAGGGCCTGAAACTCGGAGGGCGTCATGCCCGTGACCTGGCGAAACTGGTTGGTCAGGTGCGCCGCGCTGCTGTAACCCAGGCGCGCGGCCACCTCGGCTACCTTGGCGTCCTGGTAGCTGAGCAGCTCCTTAGCGCGCTCCACCTTTTGGCGGATGATGTACTTCTCCAGCGTCAGCCCCTCCCGCACCGAGAACTGGTGGGATAAGTAGGCGTAGGCCCGGCCCACCCGCTCGCTGATATAGTGAGAGTAGGTATGGAAGGGCTGCTGCTCGGGGGGCGTGTAGTGAATCAGCTCCACCACCACGGCCTTGACGTGCTCAATCAGCTGGTCGCGCGGGTCGTCGACCAAAGCAAACCCATACGCCTGCAGGGCGACTCGCGCTGCTTCCTCACTCACGGGCCCGCCGTCGGCTGTGCGCACGTTGGCGGCGCCCAGCGCCACGCCGTCTACTAGCAGCCCGGCCTTTTCCAGCTCGCGCCGCACCACACGCAGGCAGCGGGGGCACACCATGTTGCGAATGGACAGACGGACCGCCCCCGCCGCGGGGGCCGGCAATACGGAAGAGGCGGACTGTGGTAGTGTCATCATTTTACGACCAGGCGGCCCCGCAGCATGTGCATGCCGCAGGTAAACTCAAAGGTACCGGCTTGCTGGGGCAACAACTCAATGGCCGTGGTTTTAAACGGAGCCAGGTCGCGCCGGATATTGAAGTCCGGCAGCAGCAGCTCCTCGGAGCAGCTGTTCTCCTCGTCGCGGTAAAAGTTGAGCTGCACCGGCTTGCCGTGCTCTACTTCGATGACGTCGGGCGAGTAGCCGCCCTTAACCATGATGTCAACTTGCTGGATGCCCGCCGACGAGGAAACGGCCGTCGCTACCCGGTGCGGAGCCAAAAAGAAAAACCAGCCGACAAACCCCAGCAGGCCGGCGCCCACCAAGGTCACGATTATTTGCGCAGTATCCATCGAAAAGGGTACAAAAGGGAAAGAAAAGGGCCGGCACCTTACGCGGCCCGCTGGTAGCCGCGCAGGCGCAGCGAATTGGTCAGCACCGACACCGAGCTCAGGGCCATGGCGCCGGCCGCCAGCATGGGCGAGAGCAGCCAGCCGAAGAAGGGAAAGAGCAGTCCCGCTGCCACCGGGATGCCCAGCGTATTGTAGATAAAGGCAAAAAACAGGTTCTGCCGGATGGTGCGCATGGTCTGGCGCGACAGGTCCATGGCCGTGACCACGCCCTGCAAGTCGGAGCGCATGAGCGTAATGCCCGCCGCTTCCATGGCCACGTCGGTGCCGCCGCCCATGGCCAGGCCAATGTCGGCCTGGGCCAGCGCCGGGGCGTCGTTGATGCCGTCGCCCACCATGGCCACCACGCGGCCCTCGGCCTGCAGCTCCTTGACTTTGCCCGCCTTGTCGGCGGGCATCACCTCGGCGAAGTAGCGCTTGATACCCACCTGCTCGGCCACCTTGGCAGCCGTCTGAGGGTTGTCGCCCGTCATCATCACCACCTCAATGCCCTCGGCCTGCAGGGCCTGGATGGCGGCCCGGCTGGACGCGCGCACCGTGTCGGCCACGCCGATCAGGGCCGCCACCTGCCCGCCGACGGCGGCGTACAGCACCGTCTTGGCCTGGCTGAGTAGCTGCGCAGCGGCCTGCTCGGTAGCGGCAGAAATCGTCACCTGGTGCTCGTCAAGCAGGCGCCGGTTGCCCAGCAGAATGGGCTGGCCCTCCACCGTAGCCCCGGCCCCCCGGCCTTCGTAGGCCTGGAAGGCCGTAGCCGGCAGCGGCGCCGCGCTTTGTGCCTCGGCGTAGCGCACCACGGCCTCGGCCAGCGGGTGCTCGGACTGGCGCTCCACGGCGGCCAGCAGCGGCAGCAGCTGGGCCGGCACCGCGCCGCTTACGGGTACGAAGTCTGTCACGCTGGGCTCGCCTTGGGTGATGGTACCGGTTTTGTCGAGCAGCACGGTCGTCACCTTCTCGGCTTTTTCCAGCGCCTCGGCATTGCGAATCAGCACGCCGTGCTCGGCGCCCTTGCCCGTACCCACCATAATGGCCGTGGGCGTAGCCAGGCCCAGCGCGCAGGGGCAGGCGATGATGAGCACGGCCACGAAGTTGACCAGCGCCAGTGGCAGGCGCGTGGCTTCGGGGGCGAAGTCAAACCAGAGCACGAAGGTGACAATGGCAATCATCACGACCACGGGCACGAACACGGCGCTGACCTTGTCGGCCAGCTGCTGGATGGGCGCGCGGCTGCCCTGGGCCTCTTCCACCAGCTTCACAATCTGGGCCAGCATGGTTTCCGAGCCCACCTTGGTGACGCGGAAGCGGAAGGAACCGGTTTTGTTAAGGGTAGCGCCGAACACGTTGTCACCCTCCTTCTTTTCCACCGGCAGACTCTCGCCGGTCAGCATGCTCTCGTCCACGGCCGAGTGGCCGCTGAGCAGCACCCCGTCGGTGGCCACCTTTTCGCCGGGGCGCACCACCACTTCATCGCCGAGCACCACCTGCTCAATGGGCACATCTAGCTCCTGACCGCCCCGCACCACGCGGGCCGTTTTGGCTTGCAGCCCCATCAGGGCTTTGATGGCGGCCGAGGTCTTGGACTTGGCCCGGCTTTCGAGCACCTTGCCCAGCAGAATCAGGGCAATGATGGTGGCGGTGGTATCGTAGTACACCTCGGGCATGATGCCGCGCTGCATAAACCAGTGCGGGATGAGCGTGGCGGCCAGGCTATAGAGAAACGCCGCGCCCGTGCCCACGGCAATGAGCGTGTCCATGCTGGCGGTGCGGTGCCGAAAGCCGTTCCAGGCCGACACGTAGAACTCCCGGCCGCTGTAGAAGAGCACCGGCAACGTCAGCGCCAACAGGAGGTAATTGAGTACCGGCGTCGGAATCAGGTTCATCATCCGCGGCCAGAGCATGAGCATGCTCAGCGGCATGATGACCACGGCCAGGCCCACGGCCACCTGGAAACGACGCTTGAGCTTCTGGTAGGCCTGCGCCTTGCGCGCGTCCAGCTCCTCATCGGATGCTAGCACATTGGCAGCAACTGGGGCGGCCGGCTCGTGCACGCCGTAGCCGGCCTGCTCCACGGCGGCTTTCAGGCCCGCGCGGTCAATCTGGTTCGGCAGGTACTCGATAGTGGCCTTTTCGCTGGCCAGGTTCACGGTAGCGCTTTTAACGCCGGGCGTGCGGTTCAGGGCCTTTTCCACAAAGTTGGAGCAGGACGCGCAGGTCATGCCCTCGATGTTGAGGGTGGCCGTCTGGGTACCGGCAGCGGGAGCCGTGGACTGAGGAGGCTCCGGTGGTGCCGGGTGATGGTGAGGTATGGTTTCCACGGGCAGTAGCGTTAGTAGGAAGCGGAGGTTCGCTCGTTGTAGTAAACACGAAGTAAACTGGCTTCGGCCCCCAATGGATGTGCAGAATTGCGCTTAACGCTTACAACATTTGTATAGCCTACAAGGAACAAATCCCTACACGTACACAATTCAGTCGTCAGACTTACAATATTTCCATACCGGTACCCTGTCGCTACCCGTTGTGCAATCCCCGCGCAACGTTGTTTAAGGACCATAACCGGCGAAAAAAGCTATTTCGGATGCCAGAGGGCACTAACGCGGCTTTATGGTAGCGCTCCATCAGGAGCAGTATCAGCAGAATGCTATTTAAACTTTTCAGATAATTTTGCCGTTGTTTCGTACCAATGTTCCGACTTAAGACCCATTCCCGACGCACGATGGCGGCCTCCTTGCTGGTGGTCTTCCTCAACGTGTTCTTCGGGCAGGTCTTTTGCGCACTGGTTATGCCCGCCGCGCCGGCGCCGCACAAGCACCCGGCCGGCACCCCGGCCCACCAGCATTCACACAAGGCGCCGCACGAGCACCAGACGCCCCACCAGCACGGGGCGAGCCACGACGCGGCCGCCGCGCACCACCACGACGGCAAAGCCCCGGCTGCGGGCCCGCACCAGCACGGCCCCAAGGGCGCCTGCTGCCAGGACGACGCCGCGGCCGTGTGGGCTTCGCTGGCGCACCCGCCCAAAGCCGGCATCGAGAAAATGGCCTTTATGCCGGTGGCCCTGCCGCCTGCTCCGCTGACCGTGGTGTTCCGCTTTCAGCAGTGGGACCGGTCACGTCCCGTGCTCTTGGTGGCCCGGCGGCAGCTGAAGCCTAAAATACCCGACATCCGCATTTTCATTCGGTCCCTGACGGTCTGATTGTCCCGACGCGCTAAGGCTCGCGCCGGCATAGCTCTGCTATGTCCGGGGCGGGCCTTTTCGTTTGCCCGTCGCCTGCGCCGAAGCGGCGCCCCCTCCCTTCCTTTTCTTGGTTTTTTCCTTCGGCAATGAAGAGTTGTTGCCAGGAAGCCGGCGCACCGTCCCCCCGTGGGCCGGGCCGTCGCCTGCTCTCCTACCTGCTCTACGCCGTGCTGGCCGCCGCGCTGGGCTTCGTGCTCTGGCAGCAGTGGCAGGCCTGAGCCCGGCCCGAGCCCCCGGCAGCCTATCCTGGCCCCGCAGTTCATCCCCTAATTATCCCTCCATGTTTCGCGTACCCGTTTCACTGCTGGCGCTGGCCAGCGCCTTCAGCATCGCCAGCTGCTCTTCGGATTCTGCTTCGAGCAGCGCCACCAACACCGTTACCACCCCCACGGACGCGCCGGCCGCCGGCACGGCCGAACACGGGGGCGGCCACACCTACGCCTGCCCCATGCACCCCGAAGTGACCAGCACCAAGGCAGGGGAGAAGTGCCCCAAGTGCGGCATGAAGCTCGAACACAACGACCAGGCCGCCGGCAACGGCAAGACCTACGCCATGAAATTTGAGCCGCAACCCATGCAGCTCACCGCCGGCCAGCCCGCGAAGCTAACCTTCACGCCTCAGGAAGTGGGCAACGAGGCGGCCCCCGTGCCGCTGGCCGTGGTGCACGAGAAGAAAATCCACCTCATCATCGTCAGCAAGGACCTGGGCCAGTTCTACCACGAACACCCGGAGTACACGGCCCAGGGCAATTACCAGGTCAACTACACCTTCCCCAAGGGTGGCGACTACGTGCTGTTTCAGGACTACACGCCCACCGGCGCCGGTCACCAGCTCGGCCGCCAGCCCATCACGGTACAGGGGCCGAAGTACGCCCCGGTAACGTTCAAAAACGACGACATGCAGTGGGAGAAAGACGGCTACCAGGCCACCCTCTCCTTTGACAAGCCGCTGAACACCGGACAGCTGCTGGGCATGAAAATCACCATCACCAAGGACGGCCAGCCCGTCACTGACCTCGACAACTACCTCGGCGCGCTGGGCCACGTGGTGGTCATCAGCAAGGATACCGAGCGCTACCTGCACGTGCACCCCAACGACCAGGCCGACAAGGGCCCGGCCATCGGCTTCAACACCAACTTCGAAGCCCCCGGCCTCTACCGCGTCTTCCTGCAGTTCAATCACGCGGGCAAGATCCACACGGGCGACTTCACCATCAACGTGAAGGGCCCGGCGGCCAGTTAGGCCTTCGTTTCTCATTTCCTTTTTCCAACCCTCAACCAATTCAACACCCATGAAAAAGTCTGCTTTTTTCCTCGCCGCCCTGTGTTCGGGCACCCTGCTGCTGGGCAGCTGTAACAGCGACAAATCCGCTGACTCGACGGCTACCACCACCGAAACCACTTCTACCGACGCCTCGGCTTCGGGCGACATGGCCGGCATGAACCATGACGCGCCCGCCGCGGAAGGTGCCGCAGCCACCGGTGGGGAGTCGCCCCAGATGACGGCCATGAATGAGATGATGGCCAAGATGCACGCCATGAAGATGAAGGGCAACACCGACCACGACTTTGCTCACCACATGCTGGAGCACCACAAAGGCGCCGTGGTCATGGCCGACATCGAGCTGCGCGACGGCAAGGATGCCACCATGCGCCAGATGGCCGAGAAGATCAAGGCCGACCAGCAAAAGGAAATAGCGGAGCTGGAAGCCGCGGCTACCCGCCTGGACAACGCCCCTACCAACTACAAACCCCAGGACTCTTCGGACCCCTTCACCAGCAAAATGAAGGCGTCCATGGACGCCATGATGCAGAACATGCCCAAGCCCGTTGCTGACCCGGACATGAACTTCAACATGATGATGACGGTGCACCACCAGAGCGCCGTGGACATGGCCCAGGCCGAGCTGGCCCACGGCAAGGATACGAAGCTCAAGAAGATGGCCCAGAAGATGATTGACGCCCAGCAGAAGGAAATCGCCGACTTCAAGGCCTGGCACGACAAGAACGCCGACAAGATGTAATCCGGGCCCGCAGGCAGCCCCCGAACGGGCCGCTGCCTGCCCCCTTTTTTCCACCCCCAATACCCTTTTTCACTTACTCCCATGAAGCTTTTTGGAATTACCCTGGCTGCCGTTGCCCTCTTTGCCCTGGCCCCGCTGGCCTCGCAGGCCCAGCACGCCCACGCCGGCGGCAAGCAGGATGCCCACACGGCCCCCGGCGAAACCCACGCCCACGTGGCGCCCCACGGCGGCGTGGTGCGCTCGGCCAACCCCTACCATATGGAACTGGTGCAGAAAGCCGGTGAGCTGCACATCTACCTGCTGGCCGCCAAGATGGCGCCGGTACCCAACAAGTCGCTTTCCGGTACCGTGATGCTGCAAACCGCCGACAACAAAACCACGACGGTAACGCTGGTGCCCGGCGGCGATGACCACTTGGTGGCCAAGCTGCCCGCCGGCGCGAAAGTGCGCACGGCCATCGTGAGCCTGAAAGCCGATGGCAAGGCCATCAACACCCGCTTCGACAAGCTGGATGCCGCGGCCCAGGGCGGCAAAGCGGTGGGCGCGGCCTACGAGTGCCCCATGAAGTGCGCGGGCAGCGCCAGCGACAAGCCCGGCTCCTGCCCCAAGTGCGGCATGGCGCTGGTAAAAAAAGCCTAGGCGGAGCCTGTTTTTCGGACGCCCAGCGCGTCCGGGCCCTCTCCGTCGCGGGCCGTCTGCCGCTGCAACGGCGGGCGGCCCCCTGACGGGCACTAACCTGACTATATGAAGTACCTGAAAATAAAAAGCGGGGTGAGCAGTGTGCTCCTGCTAGGCTTGCTGCTGCTGCTCGGGCCGGGCCGGGACGCGGCGCGCGCGCAAACCCCCATCCGCCTCGACAGCGCCGAAGCCCAAAGCCTGCGCCGCCACCCGCGGCTGCGGCAGTCGGAGCGCGAGATTGAGGAGCAGCGCGCCCTGAAGCGCGGCTCGTTCGCGCCCGCCAATCCGGACTTTCTGTTTTCGGCCCCCACGGGGGAAATGTGGGCCCCGGGCGTGGTGCAAACCATCGACCTGCCCAACGTGTACCGGCGCCAGCGCCAGGCGGCCGAGGCCGGCGTGGTGCTGGCCGAGCGCAACCGCGACGTGAGCCGGGCCACGGTGCTGCGCGACACCCGGCTGGCCTACCTGAACCTGCAGTACGCCGATGCCCAGGTGCGGCAGCTGACCTACCAGGACAGCTTGTTTCGCGCCCTGCGCCTGGCCACCGAGCGCCTGTTTGCCGCCGGCGAAGTGACCTCCCTGCAGCGCATCAGCACCGACGCCGAGGCGCGGCAGGTAACCGTGCAGCTGCAGCAGGCCACGGAGGACCAACGCGCCGCGCAGCGCCGCCTGGGCTTGCTGCTGGGCCAGCCCACGACGGCCTTCACCACCAGCACCGACCTGCGCCGCAGCGGGCCCGAGCTGGCGCAGACCGGCGGGGCCCTGCTCAGTGGCCTGCCCGTGGAAGACAGCGCCGCCCTGGTGCGCAGCCCCACGCTGGCCGCCGCCCAGCAGAACGTAACCCTGAGCCAGTCGGGCATCAGCCTGGTGCGGGCCCGGCGCACGCCCGCCGTAACGCTGGGCTATCAGAACCAGGCGTTTGAGAACTCCCAAATCAAGTACCGCTTTCAATTCGGCGTGTCCGTGCCCATCTGGTTCTGGACCTATCGCTCGCAACTGCAGGCGGCCACCGCCCGCAGCCAAGCTGCCGGCTACCAGCTGCAAACCCAGCGTCTGGAGTTGGGCACGCAGTACCAGCAGGCCTTGGCCGACTCGCGCAAGTTCTCGGCCTCGCTGGGCTACTACGAGCAGACCGGGGTGCCCCAGTCGCGGGCCATCATCAGCCAATCCCAACGACTTTTCAAGGCGGGCGAAATCAGCTATCTGGTGCTGATTCAAAGCCTCAATCAGGCCTTTACCATCCAGAACACTTACCTGACCACCATCCGCGACTACCGTCAGGCGCTCATCGAACTTAACTACCTGCGGGGTGAATAACATGAAACAACTCCTGATTTTGCTGCTGGGCCTGCTGCTCTCGGGCGCGGCCTACGCCCACGGGGGCGAAGACCACGGCGACGGGGCCAAGGCCTCGACCCCGGCCGGCGCCACGTCCTTCTCAGTGGCGGCGCTGTCGGAGCAGTTCGAGGTGCTGCTGCGCTACGAGCCGCTGGAAGGGGGCAAGCCCGCCGACCTGCGCCTGTTCCTCTCCGACTACGCCACCAACGCCCCCATCAAGGGGGCCAAGCTCACGCTCACCAACCCGGAAGACGCCAACCTGAAGTGGGCGGTGACGGAGCAGGAGCCGGGCATTTACCTGGTCGAAGGCGAGTTCCCGGCCAACAAGGCCTACAGCTTCGCGGCCAACATCGTGGCCGGCGACAAAGCCGATCTGCTGCTGCTCGACGGCATCAAAGTCGGGGAGAAGCTGCCGGTAGCCGCCACCGCCTCGGTCGCGGCGCCCTCGCTGTTCGCCTCCTGGAAAACCATCCTGGCCCTGGTCGGGGCTTTCGTGCTCGGCATTGGCCTGACGGCCCTGCTGCTGCGCCGACGCCGGCCGGAGCCGGTTGCCTCCACCGCGGAACCGGCGCTGACCGCCCCCCGCCACACCCCCATCTCCTAACGCCCTCAAGTATATGAAACCTAAGCACAAGCTTTTGGCAGCCACGGCCGCAGCCGGATTGGTTCTGACGGTGTTGCTGCCGCCCCCGGCCCCGCTGCAGGCGCACGGCGGCGAAGACCACGGGGGCGAGGCCAAAGCCAGCACGGGCGTGGCCCTGACCGACGAGGTGCTGCTGCCCAAGGAAAGCCAGTTCCTGTTTCAGGTGCAGACCAGCCTGGCGGCGTATTCCAGCACGTACAGCCGCGCCACGCTCTACGGCACGGTATCGGCCGCGGCCGGCGGGGAAGGCCGCATCGTCGTGCCCCAGGGCGGACGCATCGTGAGCCTGTCGGCGCAGGTGGGCCAGCCGGTACGGGCCGGACAGACGCTGGCCGTTATCGAGCAAACCCTCGATGCCACCCAGCAAATAGGCCTCAGCACCGAGCGGTCCAACGCCCAGGCCGAGCTGCGCGCCGCCCAGCAGGACTATGCCCGTCTGCAGAGCATTGCCGACATCGCCGCCCGCAAGGACGTGGTGGCCGCCGAGCTGCGCCTGCGCCAGGCCCGCCAGAACGCGGCTATCTACAACGGGCAGGCCCGGCAGCGGCGCGTGCCCATCACCTCGCCGGTAAGCGGCACGGTCGACGTGTTCAACCTGGCCGTGGGCCAGCAGGTCAATCAGGGCGACGAGCTGCTGCGGGTGCTGAACCCGGGCAAGCTGCGGGTGGAAGCCCAGGTGTTTGCCCAGGACCTGGCCAAAATCACGCCCGGGGCCCAGTTCCGGGTAGAGGGCCTGCAGGGCCAGGCGGGCGTACCCGCCCGCCTGGTGGTGTTCAGCAACGTGGTCAACCCCGTGAACCAGGCCCGCCAGCTTATTCTGGAGCTCGACGTGGCCGAAGGCAGCGCCTACCGCCCCGGCCAGGCCGTGAACGTGCAGGTGGTGGGCCAGACGGGCGGGGGCAAGCCGCAGCTGGTGGTGCCCACCTCGGCCATTACCGACCTGAACGGCAAGCCGGTGGTGTTCGTGCACACCGAGCCCGAGCACTTCAAGATTCGCTACGTGCAGCCCGGCGCCGCCAACGGCGAGCAAACCGTGCTGGTGCAGGGCCAGGTCAACGAAAACGACCGGGTAGTGACCCAAGGTACCTACCAGCTCAAGTCCATCTACCTCAACCAGTAACACCAACTGCCCGCTACGGCATTTTCCCTGCCTCCGATGAACAATATAGCTGCCCTCGCGGCCCTGCCCGCCCTCCTTCTTCTCAGCGCCGCCGCAGCCCGGGCCCAGACGTCGCTGGCATCCGGCGCCGCGGCCGACGAGACGGCGGTAAAAGCGGTGCTGGCCCGGTACCAACAGGCCATTCAGCGGCTGGACACGACCGGTACCCACCGGCTGTTCACCACCGACTCGCAGGTGTTTGAGTCCGGCGGGGTGGAGGGCAGCTACCGCCACTACGCGGCGCACCACCTTGCTCCCGAGCTGGACGAGTTCAGCGCCTTCACCTTCAGCGACTACCAACCCGCAGTGCAGGTAGACGGCCGCTACGCCTTCGCCACGGAAACCTACACCTACACCATCGTGCTGAAAAAAGGCCCCCAGGACAAGCAGGCCAAGCCGCCGATTGTGCGCCGGGGGGTAGCCACGTCGGTGCTGCGCAAAAACGCCGCCGGCCAGTGGCAGATTCTCAGCACGCACACCTCGGCCCGCACGCCCCGCCCCAAGAAATAAGGCGGAACCCGCCTGGGCCAGCGGCGCGCCGACTGGCCCGCGGGCTCTACTTCCTTTTTGCGCTCCTACCTCATGCTAGATAAAATCATTCGCTTTGCCCTGCAGAACCGGCTGCTCATGCTGGCTTTTGCCGTGGGCCTGCTCATTGCCGGCACCTACACCACGCGCCAGCTACCGGTGGACGTACTGCCCGACCTGGACCGGCCCCGCGTCACGGTGTTCCTGGAGGCGCCGGGCATGGCGCCGGAAGAAGTGGAAGCCCTGGTGACTTTGCCGGTCGAAACGGCCCTGAACGGGGCCACCGGCGTGTCGGCCGTGCGCTCCAACTCGGCCATCGGCCTGGGCATGGTGTTCGTGGAGTTTGACTACGGCACCGACATCTTCACCGCCCGCCAGATTGTGAGCGAAAAGCTGCAAACCACCGGTGAGCAGCTGCCCACCGGCATCACGCCCGTGCTGGGGCCGATTTCCTCGGTCATGGGTCAGATCATGCTCGTGGGCCTGACGGGCGGCCAGCAAACCAACGCGGCCGATTTGCGCACCCTGGCCAACTACACCGTGCGCCAGCGCCTGCTGAGCATTCCCGGCGTGGCCCAGGTGATTCCCATCGGCGGCGATAACCTGCAGTACCAAGTGCTGCTCGACATGCCCCGGCTCAACGCCACGGGCATCACCGTCAACCAGGTAGAGGACGCCCTGCGCCAGTCGAACCTGAACACCACCGGCAACTTCTTTGACCGCAACGGCTCCGAGGTGCTCATCCGCAACCTGGGCCGCCTGCGCTCGGTGCAGGACATTGAGAACATCATCGTGGGCTACCGCGAGCAGTCCCCCATTCGGGTGGCCGACATTGCGAAGGTGGAGTTTGGCGCCCGCTTCAAGCGCGGCGACGGCAGCGTGAACGGCAAGCCCGCCGTGATTCTGAGCATTGAAAAGCAGCCCGGCGCGGCCACCGTGGGCCTGACCGAGGCCGTGGAGAAAGCCCTGGTGGAACTCAAGCCCTCGCTGCCCAAGGACGTGCAGGTCAACACCCGCCTGTTCAAGCAGTCCGAGTTTATTGAGTCGAGCATCACCAACGTGGAAGAAGCCCTGCGCGACGGGGCCATTCTGGTGGTCATCGTGCTGTTTGCCTTCCTGCTGAACGTGCGCACCACGTTCATCTCTCTGGTAGCCATCCCGTTGTCCTTGCTGGTGACGGCGCTGGTATTCCGCTTTGCCGGCATTTCCATCAACACCATGACCCTGGGCGGGCTGGCCATTGCCATCGGCGAGCTGGTTGACGACGCCATCGTGGACGTGGAGAACGTGTACCGGCGCCTGCGCGAAAACAGGCAGCTGCCCCGGCCCCGGCCGGTGCTTCAGGTCATTTACGCGGCCTCGTCGGAAGTGCGCAACTCCATCGTGTACGCCACCATCATCGTGGTGCTGGTGTTCTTGCCGCTGTTCGCGCTCGAAGGCATGGAAGGCCGCATTTTCGCGCCCTTGGGCATTGCCTACATCACCAGCATCGTGGCCTCGCTGTTCGTGTCGCTCACCGTGACGCCGGTGCTCTGCTACTACCTATTGCCCAAGATGAAGCAGATGGACCACGCCGAAACCGACGGCGGGCTGGTGCGCTGGCTGAAAAGGAAGGATACCCGGCTGCTCAACTGGGGCTTGACCCATCCCAAGCTGGTCTTAGCGTCTACCGGACTGCTGTTCGTGATGGCCGCGGCCATGGTGCCCTTCTTCGGCACCGAGTTTCTGCCGCCCTTCAACGAAGGCTCCCTGACGGTGAACTTCTCGGCCCCGGCCGGCACTTCGCTTGCGGAGTCCAACAAGCTGGGTACCCTGGGCGAGGAGCAGATGCTCAAGATTCCGGAAGTGGCCTACACGGCCCGCCGCACGGGCCGCGCCGAGCTGGATGAGCACGCTGAATCGGTCAACAACTCGGAAATCGAGGTGGCCTTCAAAACCGAAGAGGAATTAGAACGAGAGGGAAAAACGATGCGCAGCCGCGACGAGATTCTGGCCGACATGCGCCAGAAGCTCAGCCTCATTACCGGCGTGAACGTGAATATCGGCCAGCCCATCTCGCACCGGCTCGATCACCTACTCTCGGGCGTGCGCGCCCAGGTGGCCATCAAGGTGTTCGGCAACGATTTGCTGGAGCTGCGCCGCTACGCCAATGAAATCCGCGCGGTGGCCGCCGCCGTGCCGGGCGTGGTGGATTTGCAGGTAGAAAAGCAGGTGCAGATTCCGCAGCTGCTCATCCGCCCCCGCGACGAGGCCCTGCGCGCCTACGGCATGGAGCGCGGCGAGGTGGTGCGCGACCTGGAAACCCTGTTTCAGGGCGCGGTGGTCTCGCAGATGCTCGACGGGCAGAAGCGCTTCGACCTGGTGGTGAAGCTGCCCGAAAGCCAGCGCAACGACATCGCCGCCATTCAGCAGACGCGCATCGAAACGCCCAGCGGCGCCATGATTCCCGTCAGCCAGGTGGCCGAAGTGGTCTACGAACCCGGCCCCAACACCGTCAACCACGAAAACACTCAGCGCCGCATCACCATCTCGCTCAACGTGGCCGAGCGCGACCTGGGCTCCACGGTGAAGGAGATTCAGGCCAAGGTGAACCAGCAGGTGAAGCTGCCGGCGGGCTACTACCTGACCTACGGCGGGCAGTTCGAGAGTCAGCAGTCGGCCTCGCAGAAGATTCTCTGGCTGAGCTTGTTTTCGCTGGCCGGCATCTTCCTGGTGCTCTACTCGCACTTCAAGTCCACTTACATGGTGGGCCAGATCATGCTCAACATCCCCTTGGCGCTGATCGGCTCGGTGGTGGCGGTGCTGCTCACCGGCGGCACCTTCAGCATCGCCTCGCTGGTGGGCTTCATCACGCTCACCGGCATTGCCTCGCGCAACGGCATCATGATGATTTCGCACTACATCCACCTGGTGGAGCACGAGGGCGAGACGTTCAGCAAAAAGATGATTATCCGCGGCTCCCTGGAGCGCCTAGTGCCGGTGCTGATGACGGCGCTGGTGGCAGCCCTGGCCCTGGTGCCGCTCACGCTGGCCAAGGACGCGCCGGGCAAGGAGATTCTGTATCCGGTGGCCACCGTCATTCTGGGCGGGCTGCTGTCTTCCACCTTCCTCGACATCATCGTTACCCCGGTAGTGTTCTGGCTGGTCGGGGAGAAGGCCCTGGCGCAGTACTTCGCTTCCCACCGGGAAACGGGCCTTGACGAGCACCCGCAGGAGCTGGACGCGCAGCCGCTCACGCCGCCGGCCGACCAGAACGATTTATCCCCGGCCCTGTAGTTCCCACCCATGGCTACCACGCTCCTGTATGTCCGGCACATGGTCTGCTCGAAGTGCATCCTGGTGATGCGCGAGCTGCTCGTGGAGTTGGGTTTGGTGCCGCTGCGCGTGGAGTTGGGGGAAGTGGAGCTGCTGGGCGCCGCCGAAGCTCTGGATTGGCCCCGCCTGCAGCAGCGCCTGGAGGCGGAAGGCTTTGCCTTGCTCGACCGACTCTCCCAGCAGCAGCGCCTGGTCGCGCAGGTCAAGGAAGTGATTGCCGAGTTGCTCCGCGACGAGCCGGCCTTGCTGCGCAGCGGGCACTTCTCACGGCTGCTGAGCAAGCGCTTGCAGCGGCGCTTTGCGTACGTGAGCGACGTGTTTTCGGCCACCGAAGGGCTGAGCCTGGAGCAGTACGTGGTGCGCGAGCGGGTGGAAGCCGCGCGGCGTTTGCTGCGTGATGATTGCCTGCCCGTCGGGCGGATTGCCAACCTACTGGGCTACAGCAACCTGGGGCACCTGTCCCGGCAGTTTCAGCGGGAAACGGGGATTTCGCCCAGCGAGTACCGCCGCCAGTGCGTCTTGCAGGTTGCCGCCACCGGTTCTTCCATCCAAGAAGCGAGCGAGTGATAACGCGGCAGAAGCACGGGTATGGTCGAGCAAATTATGCAGGCCATGTGTGCTAATCGTGCACAACCACCCGGCTCCCAGCCAGTACATACGGGAAACTCATTCTTCACTACACCTCCTGTCCCATGCATACCCAACACCAAAGCCTGCTCGATGCCCTCAACGCCTGCATCGCCTCCTGCGAACACTGCGCCACGGCCTGCCTCAATGAGCAGAACGTGCAAATGATGGCTCGCTGTATTAGCCTGGACCGCGACTGCGCCGACATCTGCGCCCTGACGGCCCGCCTGCTGGCCCGCGGCTCCGAGCATGCCCAACACCTGCTGCGCGAGTGCGCGGAAATCTGCAAGGCCTGCGGCGACGAGTGCGAAAAGCACGCGGCCCACATGGAGCACTGCCGCGAGTGCGCCGAGGCCTGCCGCCGCTGCGAAGAAGCCTGCCGCCAGGCCATGAGCGTAACGGCGTAGGGAGCATCTACCCGAAACGAGCCAGCTTGTAGTGTACAGGCTGGCTTTTTTTGGGCTGTTGATGCACAGAATTGTGTAAGCTTCGCGCCCAATCGTGTAGATGGTCGGCTGAAGGTTTCGTCATCGGGGTGCGGGCTGGTGTGCAAATCATGTAAGCGCCAGGCGCAATTCTGTACCCTTGGCGGCGCACCCGGACCTAGTTTTGCGCGTTATATATCCGAAACCGGCTCGCTCGGCGGATCTAACCTTACTTCTCATGAAAACCCTTCAGTTCAAGACCAATATCAACTGCGGTGGCTGCATCAAAGCGGTTACGCCTACCCTGAACCAAGAAGCCGGTGCCGGCAACTGGCAGGTCGACACGGCCAACCCCGACAAAATCCTCACCGTCACTTCTGACAAGCTCACCGCTGAGCAAGTGGTGCAGGCCGTGGAGAATGCCGGCTTCAAGATTGAGGCCGCCTAAGCCTGTTTACTGATTGTCCTCAAAACGCCCGGCCCCGCCGGGCGTTTTTGCTTTCAAGGGCTTCCCGGCGTTCAAGGGTATGGAAATTATGTAGGCCGGGCGCTCAATAGCAACAAACATTACCCGGGGCGGGCTGCGTACAGCGAACTATGCGCCTCACCCTGCCACCCTGCCGCTTTGGTCGGCCAGCAGGAACGGGCGACACTTCACGCTTGAGAACTGCCGCGGCGCCAGCACCTTTTTGGGGCTTGGCGCTTTTGGTGGATTCCCGCTTTTCGACCCTCTGCCTGGCGTCTATGTTTTCAGATTTCCCCAACCTGCACCCGCTGGTGGTGCATTTGCCCATCGTGCTGCTCCTGCTCAGCGCCGCCCTGCAGGCGCTGCGCGTGTACAAGGACTGGCCCCCGGTCCGCTGGATTACTATAGGAGTAATGGCCGGCGGGTTTCTGGGGGCCTTGGCGGCCAGCACCGTGTTTCACGCCATGCCCCAGGGACTGGCGCCCCGGGCCGCCGCCGTGTTTGAGGCGCACGAAAAGTTTGCAGGCTACACCCTGTGGCTTTCCGGCATCACGCTGCTGCTGGCCGGTATCGGCACTTTTTTCAAGATTGAGCGGCGGGCCTACGAAGCGCTGGTGCTGGTATCGGCCGTGGCCACGGCCGGCGTGTTGTCGGTGGCCGGGCACCGCGGGGCGCAGCTCGTCTACGTCGAAGGAGTAGGGCCCCAGGGCCGCCTACTCGATAAGAACCACGGCCACGGCGGTGGGGAAGCAATGCCCGGCATGGAGATGGAGGCCGACAGCCACAGCGAACCGGAAGAAGCGGCTGCCCACAGCGCGGCGCCCGCGCCAGAACAGGGCGCCGCGTCGGCGGCCCCAAACGCAACCAACATGCCCGGCATGGACATGAGCGGCCAGCCAGCCCCCCGTAGGGGCAGCGGCACAGCTTCCAAGGGGATGGAAGGCATGGATATGTCCGGGGCCAGGCCGGCTGGTCAGGCGCGGCCTACTGCCCCGCAAGGCGAGATGCCGAACATGCCCGGTATGCGCATGCCTGCGTCGAAAAGCCCCCAGCCCATGCCCCAGGGCATGAACATGGGCCGCCCGGCCAAGCAACCGGCCATGAGCGGGATGCCGGGGATGGACAACATGGCGGGCATGCGCATGCCGCCGGCCGGCGCGAAAAAGCCAGCCAAAGCGAAAGGCGGCATGGAAGGAATGGAAGGTATGGGCAACATGGCGGATATGCCCGGTATGAAGGCTCCCGCACCCCAGCAGCCCTCACAAGCCATGCCAGCTATGGGCAACATGCCCGGGATGGAAACCGGTCAGGCCATGCCCAACGCGGGCGCGATGCCCGGCATGCGCATGCCCAGCAGCCCCCTTGACAAGTTCCGCTTTGAAGACAACAACCCCGCCCGGAACAAACCCAAGCATGACAAACCGTAGTGTAGTTATGAAATTCGTTACCCTCGTCCTGTTGTGGCTTTGCTCGCTGCCGCTGGCCGCCCAGATGCCCCAGCACCAGGCCATGCCCAAAGGCCAGGCGGCCAACGGCATCGCCACGCCCCCGCCGGACCAGGACTTGCGCGGCCACGTGGTGGCGCCCCGGGCCACGCACGTCGGCCACCGGGTGGAGTACGACCTGTACGTGGACGAGCGCAAGGTCAACTACACCGGCAAAACCCGCCTGGCCATTGCCATCAACGGGCAGATTCCGGCCCCCACGCTGCGCTTCACCGAAGGCGACACGGCCATCATCCGGGTGCACAACCAGATGAATGTGGAAACCAGCATCCACTGGCACGGGCTGCTGCTGCCCAACGACCAGGACGGGGTGCCCTACCTCAACACGGCCCCCATCCAGCCCGGCGGCACCCACACCTTTACGTTTCCGCTTATCCAGAGCGGCACGTACTGGTACCACTCCCACACCATGCTGCAGGAGCAGAACGGGCTCTACGGTTCCATCGTCATCCAGCCCCGGGAAGTCAAGTACGAGCTCAAGGAATACGTGCTGCTGCTTTCCGACTGGACCGACCACCCGCCCAAGGAAGTGCTGCGCTACCTCAAGCGGGCCGGGGAGTGGTTTGCCGTGCAGAAGGGGGCCACGCAGAGTTACGGCGAGGCCCTGGCCGCCGGCTACTTCAAGGACAAGCTCAAGCAGGAATGGGGCCGCATGCCGGCCATGGACCTGACCGACATCTACTACAACAAGTTTCTCACCAACGGCCGCGAGAAAAGTTACTACCCCGACGCCAAGCCGGGCGAAGTAGTGCGCCTGCGCGTCATCAACGGCAGCGCCTCTTCGTACTTCTACCTGCAGTACGCCGGCGGACCCATGCAGGTCATTGCCGCCGACGGTATCAACGTCGAGCCTTTCCCGGTATCCAAGCTCGAAATCGCCACGGCGGAAACCTACGACCTGCTGGTGCAAGTGCCGGCCATGGGCGCGGCCGAGCTGCGGGCCACCGCCAACGACATCACCGGCTATTCGTCCAGCTTTTTTGGCGCCGGCGAGCCGATGAAAGCGCCTGATTTGCCGCGCATCAACTACTTCCAGATGATGCGGGAAATGAACAGTATGGGCAATATGACCGGCATGGATATGGGCGGCAACGGCCAGATGGACCCCAACGGGGCCGGTATGAAGGGCATGAATATGCAAGGGGGCAGTAGAGACATGCAGGGCATGAACATGCCTGGAGGCCAGCCGCCGCAACCGCCCGCGGACCAATCCATGAAAGGCATGAACATGCAGCGTGGCACCATGCCCGCCGCCACCGCCCCCTCGCCCCAGGACCGGCCGATGAACATGCAGGAGAAGAGCGGCAAGAGCATGGGTACGATGCAGGACATGAGCGGCATGGCGGGCATGAATATGAGCGGCATGGCTGGGATGAGCATGGGCGGCGGCGGTGAATTCACCTACAACCAGCTGCGGGCCCTTAACCCGACCACGCTGGACTCGACCCGGCAGTGGCGCGACATCAAGCTCACGCTCACCGGCAACATGCTGCGCTACGTCTGGTCGTTTGACAACCAGACCCTCTCCGAAGCCGATAAAATTCCGATTCGCCGCGGCGAGAACGTGCGCATGACCTTCACCAACCTGACCATGATGCGCCACCCGCTGCACCTGCACGGGCACTTCTTCCGCCTGGTCAACGCCCAGGGCGCCTACTCGCCCATGAAGCACACCTTCGACATCCCGGCCATGGGCACCGTGACCATCGAGTTCGACGCCAACGAGTACCAGGATTGGTTTTTTCACTGCCACATCCTCTACCACATGATGGCCGGCATGGCCCGCATCATCAGCTACGACGCCAGCCCGCAAAACGAGTTTGCCCGGGGCAACTACAGTATGCTCAAGCGCGAAGACAACGCCGTGTACCCGTGGTTTGACCTCTCGGTGCACTCGCAGGGCGCTTTTCTGGAAGGCAACCTCTCCAACAACCGCAATGCGCTCGAATTCGAGGGCCGGGTGAACTACCAGGGCAACTACGAAACGGAAACCCACCTGCTGCGCTACCTCGACAAGAAGCAGTTTCTGGCCGGCTTCGTCGGCTACGATTTCCGCGACAACAAAACCCTGCGCTCGGCCAGGGATGCGGAAGGCGGCAACCGGCGCACCCCGGAAAACAACCGCAACTTCCGGCGCCAGGCCGAAGTCGGCGTCTACTACCTACTGCCCATGCTGGTGCGGGCCGAGCTGCGCACCGACCTGACCGGGCAGGTGCGTCTGCGCCTGGAGCGCCGCGACCTGCCGCTGAGCAACAACGTATTCATGGACATCAGCGCCAACACGGACCGCGAATTCACCCTCGGTTTTCGCTACTTGGTCAGCAAGTACGCTTCCCTGAGCACCAATTACGACAACCAATACGGGTGGGGGGCCGGCCTCACCTTTCACTACTAACGCGAGTGAAGCCGGCGCGTAGGGTTTTGGGGCTTGGGCGGGCTTTACTAGGTCGAAGGCGTACACCATCCCGGGCTTTGCTTACATAGTTTCCTGACGGGCAACCTTTTACCCGTATTCAGGCGATTTAGGCGGTAACTAGTAGCTGTTTGGCTTCAATCCCTCTTTCAGTCAAGCACTTACCCCGTTACATGCACATCAAGGAATTTGAGGAACTGTGCCGCCGCATGGCGGAGCAAGCGACCCAGCCAACGGATTCGGAAACAGCAACGGGCTGGCAACTGCTGGCCCGCCGCCTCGATCAGTTGTTGCCAGACAGAAAGAGTGCCGCCTACCTCCCCCAACAGTGTGTGGACCAGCCCGGCCCGCACGGCTGTCTGTCGACTCAGGATGCGGCTATTCCGGACGCCGTACCCGGGCGCTGAATCCCTCCGCTACCTAAGCTAAAGCTGCGCTACCGACGGATTTGCACCGGGCCCGTCATCTTGAATCACTTTCAGCCGTCAGCCGTCAGCCCTGCTTTCCCTCGTCTCACCCAACCTCTCGTTGTCTGTTTTCCGCCTTATCTCCTACCTCGCCGCCAGCCTGCTCCTGGTATTGGCCGGGTGCCGTTCAGGGGCCGTAGTGCCTCGGTTTTCAGCTGCCGCCGGGTACCGTCCCGCGCTGCCGGCACAGCGCTTTGATACGGTAACGGCCGTCTCTACCCAGCAGCATCCGGCCACCCCGCAGCGGCAGGTAGAGGCGGAAGTTTGGCCCAAGGTCGCGGGTACGCGGGGAGTGCGACCCGGAAAGAAGCAGGAGCGGGCGGTTGCATCGAGCAGCAGTCAGGCAACGCCTACGGCCGCGGATACCATCAGACGCCCCGTCCGGCCCATAGCGCAGCACGAGCCAAGCAAGCAACCCGCGCCAAAATTAGTAAGCGCCCAAACGCTGGTGCATTATAGCCTGCACTTTCTCTTCCCGGCCGTATTGGCGCTGGTGTTCTTTCCCTCAATGTGGCCAGGCGCGTACCTGATCATGCTGGCCACGATGCTCATGGACGTTGACCACCTGCTGGCCAAACCCATTTTTGAACCGCGGCGCTGCAGCGTGGGGTATCACCCGCTGCACTCTTTTTATGCCATCCCCGTGTATGCGCTGCTGCTCCTACTGCCCCCGCCGACGCAAATAGTGGCCATGGGCATGCTGTTCCACGTGTTCACGGATACGGTGGATTGCTTCTGGTCCTTCCGCCACTGCCAGGAGTGCTACGTCAACTCCCGCCTCTATGCCTTGCGCAACTGGTGGCGGAAGCTGCGGGGCCGTGAGACGGTCAAGTAAATGAGGACCAAAGAAGGAAGAAGTGCAGCCCTGGTTTAGCCTACTTGCACGTCTGGACCAGGGCCGTCACGCTGAGCGTGGCCGTGGCATCGGTCGTGTAGTTATCGTTGTTCACGCACACGAACAGCCGGCGCGTACCGGGCGGCAGGGTAATAGGGCGGGTTTCCTGGGGAGTATTGATAGCTGCCCGAAGGCAGGCGTTACTATTGGTGATGGTCCCCTTCGTTGCCAGAAACTGCTGGGCCGCGGCCGGGTCAGCCGTAATGTACCAGTGGCATTTGGTGCTGACCGTGGGCGGGGCATTGTTGCCCTGCTTGGTCAGGGCCGAGGCCGCCGTGCCTAGCAGAGCCGGGGCTGCCGTGCCGCCGCTGCTGGCTACGGCGGCTACCGCCAGGGCCGTCGACCAGGAAATGGGCGGCTGGCCTTCGTCCCGTACATCTAGCTTGTAGACAATGCCTACGGTCCCGTCGGGTATATCTACTTGAAAGACGTTGCGGCTGCTGTGCATGCAGTTGCTGCAGTGCAAGGTTACGTTGCTCAAGGGTAGCGCGTCATGCGCCACGGCCTGGCACTTGATTTCCCGACCATCCTCGCGCCAGCTGCGGAAGTCGGCCTGCTGCACACCGTTTAAGTACGTGCCGCGGAAGCTGACTTGGCCGTTCTCGTGCCAGCCGCAGCACAGGCCCGTGGGCTTATCGGGCGCTTCGCTGGCCAGCTTGCCTTCCCACTGCTTCTTCCACGACGGGTAGAAGTAGTCGCGCACGGTGCCGATGGTTTTCCCCGCGGCGTCGTGCCGGGCAATACGGGCATAAACTACTTCCTCCAACGTTTCAGTCCGCTCCCAGTCGCGGTCAAAGTACACCGTATCGGCAGGCGGCAAAGTAACGGCGGCCGGCTTGGGGCGCTGAGCCAATACCGATACACTTATGATAAGGAGTAAAAAAAGGAGCGAGTAGTTTTTGCTCATAGAATAGAAGCAAATTGACGAGTAGGAATGCAGCAGGTAAAAATAACGCGAAGTTTTGCCAAGCGCAGCATTCATCAGTGTCAAAGTGCTTGCAATGATGACTATCCTATTTCGCCGAAACGTAGGCTCCATAGTAGTTCACTACGGGGCTCGGATTGCCATTCTTCTCGGCACTATTAAAACTTGGATAAGGTATGATAAGGTTTACTTATCATACCTTATCCACTACCTTTGGCAAGCACCCATTTTCCGGGCATTTACTCCTTATATAATAAGCTGCCGTGAGCACTGTCCCCGTTGCCCCGCCTTCGCCCGCATCCACCGGCCTAGCACACCTGGCCGAGCAGACCGCCCGCTATGTGGAAGCCGGCCTGCAGGGCGCGCCCAACACGGCCCGGGCCTACGCTGGCGACTGGCGCCGCTTCACGGCTTGGTGCACCGAACACGGTCAAGTCACCTTGCCGGCGTCAATGGATACGCTCGCCGGGTTCGTGACGCACCTGGCCGAAGCAGGCAAGAAGGTGGCCACGATCCAGCGCCACTGCGCGGCTATCAGTAAGGCTCACGCCCTGCAGGATCTGGCCTCGCCCACGGACGACAAGAAATTCAAGGTGCTGCTCGAAGGCATCAGCCGCGTGAAGGGTACCCGCCAGAAGCAGGCCCCAGCCTTTTCGCTAGCCAGCTTCAAGCGCACTGTTAAGCACATCGACGCCTCGACCCCGGCGGGTCTGCGGGACCGGGTGATTTTGCTGCTCGGATTCACCGGCGCGTTTCGGCGCTCGGAGTTGTCCGCGCTCGATTTGGAAGACCTTACGTTTTCGGACGAAGGGCTCACCATTGACCTGAAGCGCAGCAAGACCAATCAATTGGGGGAAGCCGAAGAAAAAGCCATTTTCTACTCGCCGGACCCAGTACTCTGCCCCATCCGTACGCTGCAGGGTTGGATGCGCATGCTCGGCCGCACCGCCGGCCCGGTGCTGGTATCCCTACGCAAGGGTGGCCGGCTGACGGAGCGCCGGCTGACGGATGTGCACCTGAATAAGATTGTGCAGCGGCACCTTGGCCCGAAGTTCACCGCGCACTCCCTGCGGGCTTCGTTTGTGACGGTGGCTAAGCTCAACGGCGCCGACGACAGCGAGGTCATGAACCAGACGAAGCACAAAACGAGTTCAATGATTCGGCGTTATACCCGCCTTGACAATGTGCGGCAGCATAATGCAGCCCAGAAGCTAGGTCTGTAAGATGGTTTTCGAATAGCAGCAGTGACAACAATAAACCTTTACTTTAGCTACAAACTCCTGACTCAAAAAGTGGATTAACAGAATACTCTTTGCGGCTTACAACTATTATTACACACTTATTCATATGCCCGATTCTATACACGATTTACCGTTAGGAGACCTTAGTGGCCGCCACGCTCGCAGCGGGTTTGAATACCAAGACCATATCGGAGCAGGCTACTGCCTGCAGATGCTCAGCAATGCAGCACTGGAAGAAGTGTGGTTTGAAAGCCACGACGACATCACTCTGATGTGGCATCATGAGGGCTTCGGTTTGTGCTACGAATTCGTTCAGGTAAAATTTGTTGACAAGGTTTGGACGCTGGGCAGTTTAACTGGTCGTACCGACAAACGTCCTGAAACTTCTCTCCTGGAAAAATCTCTGGCTCTCAATAAATACGGGGAGCCATGCACTTTTCGACTCGTAACCTCTCGTGGAGCCTGCAGCGAGTTAAAATCATTGTGTTACCCCATCGGATCACCAGAACGACGTGCTGCCCAACCTGAACTGGCAGATGCGCAAACTACTATGCACGCTGCGTATGCGCGCAAACCCCAACCACCAACCGCAGAAGCCATTGCCTTTTGGTTAGCCAATTGTGTCTGGGATGAGCGGGAAAGCAGTTTGGGAGGTCTGGAGGCGGAAAATCTCATCGACTTGGAGACAATACTTGTGCAGATGGGTATCCGATTAGATTTGGAAAACCGGCGTCGGCTGTATGACTTGTTGATGCGCCAGATCAGCAAAGCATCCCATAAGCGGCCCCTCGCCACTCGATCCGTCTTTAAAATAACATCTGCCAGTTTGCAGCAGTGGCTGCGCGACACCGTTCAAAGCCTGACTAACGGCCCTGATCCAGCTGACCGGTTAGGCTCTAAGCTGCAGGAAGCAGGTATTTCTACTGCGCACATCGAAGCAGCTCGGGAACTGAAGCTGCTCTATAATGATGCCCGCCGCGATAACGACTTCTGTGAGCCGGACGATCTGAAGGCGATGGAAGCGAATATCCTTGGCAAAGTCAATATGCTGCAACTCCGGCAGTACAATCCCGCTACAGAAGAACCGCCACTAACCTTTTTTGATACGTGTCTGACCGCTGCCGTCTCACAGCTTAATCAGCGGCGCTTCGTAAATGACGATGGCGAGGTTATTATCCCTGATTGGGTAGCACAAGGCTATTTCTATGAGGTGATTGACCGTTGTCGTCTCCGCTTCCGCAACCAATCCTAGCCGCCCTATGGAACCACAGTTTCCATCACCAGGGCTGAGCAAGGGCCGGCGCGTTGCGGCCATGGAATCATTGAAGAGCATCGACTCGCTCTCACCTGGCCGTACCCTGACGGCTGACGACCTGATTGAATTTCATGCGTCGCGACTGTTGCTGCTGGTGTTGCTGTGCGGAATTCAAAGCCGACCTGAAGGCACGTACCGCATCGACGGCCTAACTAAGCTGGCAAAACTGGATTTCTTCGTGCGCTACCCTGAATTTTTCCAGCGGGCGGCTGCTCATTTCAACACTCAGGTATCAGCTGATGAGGCGGCGCCTGAATCCAAGATGATCCGCTTCCACTATGGGCCGTGGGACAAACGGTACTATCAAGTGCTACCCTATCTGGAGGCCCGCGGTTTGCTTAAAGTAGCTAAAACGGGAAACGCTTACACCTTCTCACTCACGCCCAAAGGTACCGCTATCGGGAAGCAGCTCAGCGCTGACCCTTCATTTTCAGGGCTAGCGGCCCGGATGCGCGATGTGAAACGCGTATTGGGCAACCGTTCGGGCAGCAGCCTCAAGGACCTAGTGTATTATCTATTCGACCAAGAAGTAGGAGCGCAACAGCTCAATTCTACGATTCAGCAATCATGAGCAAGACGCTACTTATCCGACAATTATCCCGCGTGGATGCTGATGGCGCTGAGGAGACGCTGCACTTTACCGAGGGCGTGAACGTAATGGTAGGCCCTTCCAATAGCGGCAAAACGGCATGGCTAGCCATGCTTGATTTCGTGTTGGGTGACCCAGGCACCGCCGACGACGGCTTCCTGCGCAAAGAGGATGCAGTCGGCCGTAAGCTAGCAACCCTGTATTCTGAACTACGGGCGGTTATTGAAATAGACGAACAGGCCTATGTGCTGGAGCGCAAGTGGAAAGAGCCTAATCTGGTGCGTAAAACCGTGGTCGACGGTGTGCCAATGAGCACCGCGGAATTTTCGGCGTTCATCCTCGAAAAGTTGCACATTCCTACCAGTCGATTCGTAAAGGGCAACCCGTACACAGAGGGCTCGGTGCTGGACATTAGCTTTCGGATGATGTTGCGGCATATCTTCCGGCAGGAGCGTTTCTGGAGCGACCTGGCCGATAGCCAGTTTCCCTACGAGCAGCACGCGGTGCTAACGCAATTCCTGGGACTAGCTGATAAGATGCTCTCGTCGGTGGATGAGAAACTTCTGGAGAAAAGACGAGAGTTATCCTCGGCCGAGATAAAGCGCAATCAGTTTCTGGCTACGTTGGACCAGATTGTGCGTAGCCTAAATTACGACGGCGGGCAAAACCTGGTGTTTGCAACTGACAACGCCGCCGCCGAGCGCATCAAGGGCTTAGAGAAGAAGGTGTCCGAGTTGCTGCAGCAACGTGCTGGCATTATTCAGGCTGCCGCCGCGGGTCTGTTGCCCGGCCAAGAGGTGACCCGCTCGGTAGAAGTGCAGCTTTCCCAGCAACGGGCCGTAGCCGTTACGCAGCTGGAACAGCTGGAGGTAGACCGGGAAAAGCACGAGCTACGCCTGCGCCGCTACGAAAACATGTTGAAGTCGGCAACGGCCGAGCTGGAGCGCCTGAACCGGGTAAAGTCTGTGGGAGGAGTTTTTGCAGATCTGCAAGTGACGCATTGTCCGGCCTGCGACCAGCCGGTTTCGGACGTGGCACCGGACCCCGATACGTGCTTTCTGTGCCATCAGACACTGCCTGATACCACGGCCAACGGAGAAGACAGCCGCCTGGATTTTGAATTGCAGCAGCTGCGCAGCGAGCAGGAAGAGCTGACGGGCGTACTGACCAAGATGCAAGCGGGCAAAGCCGAGCTGACTCAACGCTACCACGCGCTACGCACGCAGATTGACCGGTTGGATCGGGAGCTTGCCCCCATCAAGCAGAAGCTCGCGGGCCTCGTAGATGCTCGCCTGAGCGTGCTCGATCAGCAACGTGGGCGCTTACTGGAGCAGATTGAAACGTTCCGTCGAATTGCCGAGAGCATGAAGTTCAAGGAGCGTCTGGATAAGGTAATAACCACGCTCACCAGCCAAATTGCCGATTTAGAGAAAGACGTGGCCCGGCGTGGAAAGGCCAATTTCGAGCAAGCTGCCGACGACCTGGAAGCCGGCATGGCCGATTACATCAATGCCATTGCCAAGGACAACCGTAACCGCTGGAACCTAACGGGACGCATCAACCTCAACATCAGCGAGAAGGGGTTTGATTTTAATATTGGCCGTACCAAATGGTCTTCCATCGGCGGTACCACTAAGCTCTATTTTCTCTTTGCTTACCACTACGGGTTGCTGAGCCTCACGGGCAAAAAAGACTACCATTACCCGGGCCTGCTCATCATGGATTTTCCGGCTACCTTGCCGGACGGCGAACAGCTCAAAGGAGCAGAAAACTACCTGGTTCAACCATTCATCGATCTGTGCAACGCCTCACCAGTTCCGTTGCAGGTGATTGTAGCTGGCCAATCTTTTGAAGGGCTTACGGATTGTCACGTTATCCCGCTTACGGCCTACGAAGTCTGATTACCACTATTCATGGAGTTATCGAATTGGCTGCGTTACTGGCGCAACTCTTTACTGGACATCGACCGGCGGCAGCCGGAAGTGACGGACCCGCACGCAGCTTATCAGCCTACCATAGAGACGGAAGTTCTCCGGAAATTCTACACCCAGCACTGCTCAACACCACTTGTGGATGACGAGCCGCTCGATATCGTGCTGGCGCCGTTTCACCTGGCGCTGGC
The DNA here is from genome assembly GCF_020421205.1 of Hymenobacter pini. Taxonomy (GTDB): domain Bacteria; phylum Bacteroidota; class Bacteroidia; order Cytophagales; family Hymenobacteraceae; genus Hymenobacter; species Hymenobacter pini. The sequence continues at coordinate 35,631 of NZ_JAIZZH010000008.1, read as the reverse complement.
AAGCGAGAATCACCGCACAAATCGCAGCCGGCGGGTGTACCCGTTCTGGGTGCCCGCTCGCCTGACGCCGGCGGGTGAATTGCTACCACCGGCCGCCGATGACGGCTTGGTTCCGTGGTTGGTGCGTGACGTACTGGAGCCGGCAGCTTACCAATTTCCGGTTCTAAGCACGCTGGAAGCTACCGACGCAGCCCTGTTACAGTGGCGCCAGCCCGTTACACTCAGTTGGTCGGCCTACTGGGCCAACGCCCAGGCTTATTATGCGCAAGCCACCGGCACGCCGGGCTGGCCCAAACATGAAACGGTTATCGGCGACTGGTGGGTACAGCAAGCCATTACGTTGGCCCTACCTCCGACCCAGGGTACAGCGGCCAGCCTTATTGACCTGTATGGGTATCTGGAAAAGCGGGCCACACTGCCCCCCTTGCTCACAGCCCTGCTGCGGGGGCAGTCCATCAGCTCTCCTTTCGACCCTGAGTCCGCCGCGCAATTATACCTGAAGGGACACTACGGCCAGTTGAGCAGCCTGTTCCCGTTGTCCACCTCGCAGCGAGGGACGCTACAAACCTGGCTAGCTACGAAGCAAGGAGAAGTACTACCGGTAAACGGACCTCCCGGTACTGGCAAAACAACGCTGCTACAAAGCATCGTGGCCAATTTGATTGTGGAAAAAGCATTGCTGGGAGAAGACGCACCGCGCATTCTGGCCAGCTCCACCAACAATCAGGCAATTACGAACATCCTGGACAGCTTTGGCCGCGAAGCCAGCGTCGTGCGCTGGGTACCGGCGGTTACGTCGCTGGGGTTATACCTGACGAATCGTCCCGCCGATACCTCTACGGCAGCTTACCAGCTGCACGGCAGAAGAAGCAGCTTTTTCCAGACCAAGGAAGCCGCAGACGGGCAATATCTGCAAACCGCTCAGGCGGAGCTATTACGGCATGGGTCCACTTTTTTCGGAAAATCATTTACTACTCCTGCCGCCCTGCGCGACGAGTTGCACCAGGCCCTGAAGCAGCAGGTTGCGCGGATTGATAGCTGGCTTGATTTGCTGCCGAAGCTGCGCGACGAGCGTGGCCAGCCCTGGCAAGCCGCGCAGCTGCACCATGAGGCGGCAGCCACGCGGACGCACATAGCGGAGCTTGAAGCCTACCAAGTGGAGTTGGCGCGCCTGCAGGCCTCGGAGTCCGGCCTGACCGTATTCCTATCACGTTTCATTACCGCGGTTCGTCAACGCCGGCAGGCCCGCTACTTACTGCTGGTGCGCGAACATTGCCCGTACCGCGACACGGTAACAGAATATGACCCTGGACAGCTGCAGCTGGTGGCCGCGCAGCGGTTAGCGGCGGCCCAAGCCGCTTTACGGCGCCTGCAAACGGCCCTTACCAGCCTGGCTACTTTCGACCAGCTGGCGGCCCGGCTCCGGCAGGAGTTCAACCAGCAGCCTAGCGCATCCAAATTTCTGGCAGAACTTTCCGCAGCCGACACCAGCAGCGTGCACAATGCGCTGGATGTGACCTTGCGGCACCAAGCCTTCTTGCTGGCCCTGCACTACTGGGAATCCCGCTACGTAGTGGCCCTGCGCGACAAGATATTCCCCGCGCAGCCACCTCGCTCGCCGCACGAGCGGCGCACGCTGCAATATGCCCGCTGGGCCATGCTCACGCCGTGCTTTATTTCTACCTGTCACTCGGTGCCTCGCTTCCTGCGTGTGAAAGAGCGGACGGGTGAAGACGGCTACGCCCTAGAGTATTTCGACTTGCTGCTGGTGGACGAAGCGGGTCAGGTGTCGCCTGAAGTAGGGGCGGCCGTTTTTTCGCTGGCCCGCCGGGCCGTGGTCGTGGGTGATATTCACCAGATTGAGCCGGTGTGGGGCATCAGCCCGGCATTGGACGCTCAGAACCAGCGGCGGATGGGCATTGCACTGGATAACTGCCCGGAAGCATACCGAGTTTCAGCGGGCAGCCTGATGCGGCTGGCCCAGGCGGCCACGTCGATTCAGTTGCGGCACTACCCACAGGCCCGTGGGCTCTTGTTGCGCCAGCACCGCCGCTGCAAGCCCGAAATCATTCGCTACTGCGACGAGTTTGTGTACGGCGGGCAGCTTGAACGTCTGGGCAACCCCACTGCTTTTGCCAGCCTGGGGTTGCCGCCCTTGGGCTATGTGCACATTGCCGGTGAATGCATTGGCGCGGGCAGCCGCTCCAACCCGGAGGAAGCCGAGGCCATTGCCCGCTGGCTGGCCTTGAAAAAGCCTGAGCTACTAGCTGCAGCGCAACGTCAGGTGGCGACCGGGTCCCCGGCGGCGCGGCTGCAGGACATTGTGGCTGTTGTTACTCCATTTAGTGCCCAGCGCAGCACCATCTCACGGGCGCTGCAAACCGTGGGCCTTGGTAATGAAAATATTACGGTTGGCACTGTACACGCCCTACAAGGCGCTGAGCGGCCCATTATACTGTTCTCGCCCGTGTACGATGCCCGTCATCAGGGAAGCTATTTCTTCGACCGGGGCTACAATCTGCTAAATGTGGCTGTATCGCGGGCCAAAGAAGCCTTTATTGTCATAGGCAACCGGTGTTTGTTTAATCCGTCGCTCAACACGCCTTCGGGCAACCTGGCTAAGCTGTTGCTGGCAGAGCCCGCCGACACTAAACAGCCCAGCCCCGAGCTGGATAATAGCTTTTTCTACGGTGATGAGAATCGACGACACTTGCCCGTGCCGCGCGAGCAGCTGGCCGCCGTGGCCGCCGGCAAAGTGAACCGCCTCAGCACGCTACGCCAGCACTGCGACGCGCTGATTTGGGCCATCAATACGGCTGAGCGTCATTTGGTGATTGTGTCGCCCTTTATCTCGGTGCGCGCCCTGCAAGCCGATAAGCTGCCCGACCTCATCAAGGCCGCGAAGCTGCAGCGCCCCAGTTTGCGCGTAACCGTGTATACCGATGCCTACCTCGACGCCCCCGATGGTCGCCTGCATACCTATACCCAGGCCGGCCGCGCTGCGCTGGCGCAGGCTGGCGCTGACGTCAGGATTGCCGCTCAGATTCACAACAAAACCATCTGTGTGGATGACCAAGTGCTGCTCGAAGGCTCCTTCAACTGGCTATCGGCCTCACGCAATGAAACGCTGGCCCGGCATGAGGTTTCCTGGTTTTTCCGCGGCCCCAGCTGGGCTGATTATATCGGTGAGCTGGTACAGGAAATGGAAAGCCGGGTAATACAGGCAGCAGTAGTATAACTTAAGGCTCCCCATCTAATCGAATACGCTATGAATGCTACTGGGATACTGATTAACCGACAATTGCCTCAGTTGGCCAAGCTGAGCAACGCCGAGCTGTGGCAGCGCGTCGCTCAGGTGGAGGCCATTCGTACCACAGGCCCGCTCAACGTCAGTCTGCTTATTGGCGACAAAGACCAATTTGCCCGGCTGCAAGCGCTGCACACTATCGTTCGAGAAAACCAATGGCCGCACAGCTTTGATGCTTTCCAGTTAAGCCCGAGCTGGGTTCCGTTCGTTGTGGAGATACCGCCAGCTTTGCAGCAATGGTTGGCAAACCACTCCTGGGACGCCATCAGGGCGCAGCTGGTGAACTGGCTGGGGGCGCTTCACGCCGCCCATTGCCTGCGGTTTCAGATGTGGCGCAAGCTCCTGCCTGAAATCAAGCAATGGGCAGCAGAGCATTACAGCCCATATGTAGCACGCCAGGCCGACGAGCTGATTGAGGTATGGGCCCGCGAATACGACCATGCGCAGCAACTCGTGGGCGGCCCAACTGAAGGAGTGCTGGAAAATCCCTTCCGGGACAATGAGCGCCCGTTCCTGGATAAGTCGGATGTACTGGCCAGCTACCGTTTCAGCATTCGAGTGGGGTATTTTCGCGCCGATGACTGGCTGTGCATCGTGGAGCGTAGCAGGTCCAAAGTGCGCGCTTACTACAAATCTAATCTGGAATCTGGGGCCTGGACCGAACGCACCATCGACCAGCTCATGCAACACGCCACAACCGACAACATGCACCGTAGCGAAGCAGATGCAGAACTATGGCAGCAGTGGCGGCAACATTTCATGCCCGACGCAATGCTGCTGAGTTAAGCTGCCCTATTAGTTGATGACTTCTATGGCACTGGCCCGCGCCGGTTTCCTTCTCAAACTATAAATCCTACCTTCCATCCATGGACAATGCTTATCCTGAGCTTCGTCAGGTGCTGGCCCAGGCCATCGACGGGCTGCGGGACCCGGACAACTATTACAGCATCTACACCACCCGCTACGACTACGACGGCCAGACGTACATGACCAACCTGCTGTTTTGGCAACAGGATGCGGTGTGGGACATTGAGCTGGGTGACGAGAACGTGCAGTGTGACGTGTTACTGGACCGCTCAGCACCGGAGCACCGGTTCCGCATCAGCATTCCTTACGACCACATCTACGGTGTGCAGCACGGCAACAGTCCGAACTTCACGACTACCCGTGGTATGCTCTACGATGCTCCTGAAGTGCTGCACCGCACGCTGCAGGCATTTACGGACGAGCTGAAGCGCAACCGCCCACAACCCGAATCCTGATGGAAGAGTTGCTACACCCTCGTCATCCGGTTGATGCCCAGCACCAGGCGCAGCTGCAGGCCCTGGCCCAACTCGCCGACGAGCAACGCCACGAAATGGCCCAGTTGTTTCGCTTCGGCAATGCAGCCTACCGCTACCAAATGCAAGCCGCCGGGGAAGTCACTGAGGCCGACTACCAGGATTGGCTGGAGGGCCTGCCCGCTGGTTTTCGCCAGGCAATGGAGCGAGATGGTTTCGCGAAGTGTAAGTCGACGCTGGCCCTGCGCCGGCACGCGCTGGAACGGCGGGACGTGGGCTATGAAGCCTATATTCAGTCGGTGCTGTCGGCTGAAGACTGGCAGGCCTGGCAAGCCGAAAAAGCAGCCGCCCAGAACGCAACGTTACAACCAAAGGGAAAATGAATCAGGCAGCCGGCCCGACCTGTGCCAACCACTTTCGGGCATCCAGCTCACCCGTGAAGGCTGCCCACTCGAAGCCGGGCGCTACCGGCTCTGGATTGGGCCACTCCGTAAGAGTTGGCTGCACGCCCACCAGGGCTACGCGAAGTGCAGAAGTAGCCGACAGCTGCTCGCCCACGTACCGGAATGCCGCGAGCAAGCTACGCTGAGTAAACTCCGACAGCGGCTGGCTGAACGTGCGCAGATTCAGCAGCAACCGCCGACAACCGTGCTCTACAGCTTGGTCTCGCAGCTGCGACAGTCCCGCGCTGATATCGGATGCCTTTGGCGCCTCCCCCAACAGCAGGTGTACCAGCTCCGTGGCGGGCTCGTAGCGCACTTGCACGGCAGATGCGGCCGTACGCCACGCCAGTTGGCCATTTTCTCGCTTCACATCCATCCACAGCTGGCAGCAGTTCCACTCGGCCGGCGTCAGGTGCTGGCGCAGCCAGTGACCTTGCAGATAGTAGCGCCAGCTGGCCAGTAAATGGGGCCGGTCGTACAGCGCAGCTGGAGTAGTTGGAATACCACGGGTTAGTTCCTGCTGCCGCTGCTGTTGGCTCAGCTTGGCCGGGTAGTAGGGCACCTGCAGGTTGGCTTGCCACTCGGCGTATACGCCGGCGGGCGGCGTGGTCAGCTGCGTATCGGCTTCGGCAGCCAGTTGGCGCACCTGCTGGGCCAACTCGGGCGTGGGGTTAGGGTCGGGGGCGGCCAGGTGAGGATAGGCCTGCTGGTTAGCAGTCCACCGCTCCAGATAGTAGATCCGACCTACGGCCGTGAGCCGGTAGTAACTCGTGTCAACCAGGCGTTCATGGTTCACGCGTCCGAGCACCATTTTGGGCCGCTGGCGTTCCAGCCGGTCCCATACTTCCCAGCTGATACCTACCGCCCTGGCCGTTGCGGTATTGAAGCCCACCCATTGCTTCTGACGCTGGTCCAGTTGCCACAGCGTCACTAGGGCCCGCCAGGTGGCTTCGCTCAGCACCAGTGCCGGCTTGACAATGGGGCGCGCTTCGCCGGTGAGCTGCCGCGCCAGCTTGCGGCCCGCTGGGGTCATACGCACGTGCGGTAACGGATATAGGTCGGGGGAGCCCGGCAGCTCAATCACCCTGTCTTCTACTTCCACCAGTCCGCGGCTAGCTAGTGCCTTCCATGTGCTGCCGGTACCGGCACTTACCAAGGCCGCATCCAACGCCTGGCGCAGGGGCGTGGCCGGGCGGCCGGGCAGGTGCTGCCACCGACCGTAGGGCATCCAGCGCCATACCGAAGCTGGCACTCGCGCCGCATCCAGCTGCCCGCGCGCAAACAGCCGCTTGCGGTCATGCTCGGTTTCCTGGTCAAGAGCATAGGCCGCCAGCAGGTAGTGTCGCTGCCGTTCGTTAAGAGTAACCATACCCGTTTGCCTTTGTAATTGCGCTGAACACGAAAGCCAATAGAACCTTTGTAGCCTCGCTACCGGCTCTTCGTGCGCTTGAGGTACTTCTTCAGCACCCACCCATTCATGGGTAGTCGGTCGGCGTCCTGGAAAGAGATGTAGGCGTATTTGCCCAGGCTATCCAGCACCATCACCTGTTGGCCTACCCCAACCACACCTACCCGGAGGCTTTTCGGGTTGGGTTTGATACGCAGGCGCAACACCCGCCTGACGGCTCGCAACTTGCCCTGTCCGGCGGCAATTTGCTTTACCGAGTCGATGAGTTCGGCTTTAAGTTGCCGCAAATCAGCTTTCGTGGCTGGCTGCTCCAGCGGATGTACCTGCGCCTCTACCTTACTGTAGCACCAATCGATAAACGTGATAAAGCTGATGATGCCCAGCAGTCCGCTGATGATACCCAGCTTCAGGTTGAACCGGGCCAGCGGGCTGTTGCCCGCCTGCTCCAGTTGCTGCACCCCCGTGGCTACCTGAGCGGAAATGGATGCGAAGAAGCCATTCATCTCGCTGCGCAGCAAGGCTACATCGGCGGCCGACTCTACCCGGAAGTTAACAAACTGGGCCCTAAAGTCTTCAAATGTTTCATCGAAGTCGGCGTCGGTATTCGCTGCGTCTTCCGCATCGACTTCTTCGTGCAGGCGTTGGATGAAGTCCTGCGTCTGCGCTACTAAAGCGCCCAGACTTTGAAACTGAGTAGTCCACGCCGCCATGGGATTTGCCAGCTTACTGGCCACCGCCCAATCGGTCAGGAGTTGCTGCTGCACGCCTTGCACAGATGCCGCCTGCTTTAGTAGATCGGATGTCTGGAACGCATCAGCCAGCATCCGTGATACGCTGCCGATGCTGCTCAAATTGGCCAGTGTATGAGCCGGAAACTTCAGTTGAAAATCGGCCAACGGCTGCGCCAGTGCCCCCAGCGACTGTAGCCCCGGCACCAGCGGCACATTCAGCAGCCCCGCCGCTTTGATCGTCTGTTGCCACTTAGCCGAACCGAGCACATCAGCCCAAGGCGACGCAACCAACGAAGCCAGCCGGGCATTGTCCAAAATTCCGCTCATGCTGTTGGCGGTTATCAGGTCATGCAGCGGCTGGGCTGCTTTCACCAGATTGCTAAGATTGTTGTAACTCCCGAACAGCTTACCGTAGTCAGGAATGGAATCGTGGATGGACATACAGCGACACGGTTACAGAGTTGGCTCGGATGAGCAGTGCTCCCCGCCTGCGCTCTGCTGGTAGAGGGGAATTTGATGACCAGCAAGAGCCGCCGGCCGGGTAGAAACGAAGATACGCCACCGGGGGCAGGGCACAAGGCGCCGTGCTAACTAGTTTAGCCTGAACGTCGCAGGCCAGACCACTGCAAACTTGCTGCCCGCAGATTCGGAGCCCTCCTGCCCTTCCCGTATCTTCGTCTTTACACCTATTGCTACGTCCGCATGCCCACGCTCCACTGGATTGGTAAAGACAAAGTCATCAACCACCACCAGGACGTTCCGTTCCGACTTCTCGACCACCAGTACGGCACCCTCGCCGACGGTACCCAAACCACCGAGCCCACCGGTAGCGGCAACCGCATCATCCACGGCGACAACCTCGAAGCCCTGAAAGCCCTGCTGCCCGAGTACGAGGGCCGAGTGAAATGCATCTACATCGACCCGCCCTATAACACAGGCAACGAGGGGTGGGTGTATAATGACAACGTCAACGACCCTAAAATCAAGAAGTGGCTCAGCCAGGTTGTGGGCAAGGAAGGCGAAGACCTTTCCCGCCACGATAAGTGGCTGTGCATGATGTACCCGCGCCTCAAGTTGTTGCACAAGTTGCTGTCTGAGGATGGTGCTATATTCATTTCTATCGACGACAATGAATTGTATAATACAAAGCAAATATGTGACGAAATAATGGGGGGGGGGTAATTTTATAACCACCATCGTTTGGCGTAAAAATTATGCCCCGAAATCAAGTGCTATGCACTTCTCGGGTGACCATGAGTACTTATTAGTCTACGCCAAGAATCCTGTCAAATGGCGTGTAAACCTCATGCCACGGACAGAAAAGCAGGATAAAGCGTATAAGAATCCTGATAATGATCCGCGTGGCGCTTGGCGACCAAATAACCTGGCTGCCCGCAATTATTACAGCAAGGGTACCTACGCCATCAAAACCCCGAGTGGTCGAATAATCGAAGGACCACCATCAGGCTCTTATTGGCGAGTCTCAGAGGAAAAATTCTGGGAGATGGACCGAGAAGGTCGAATCTGGTGGGGAAAAGATGGGAGCAATGTTCCGGCTCCAAAGATTTTTCTCAGCGAAGTAAAACAGGGGGTAGTACCCCAAACCTTCTGGTCATATGAGGAGGTTGGGCACACTCAAGATGCAAAGAAGGAGGTCTTAACCATTCTGCCCGAAGCAGATAGCTTCTTTTCAACTCCTAAACCGACTAGGTTAGTGGAGCGAGTTATTCAACTCGCCACCAACAAAGATTCCATCGTCCTTGACAGCTTCGCCGGCAGCGGTACCACGGCCCACGCAGTACTAAAACTAAACCAGCAGGACGGTGGCAACCGCCGCTTCATCCTCACGGAAATGGAAGACTACGCCGAGCGTATCACTGCGGAGCGGGTAAAGCGCGTGATGCAGGGCTACGCCAGCCAGCCCGGCACCGGCGGCAGCTTTGACTACTACACCCTGGGCGCGCCCATCTTCACCGAGGCCGGCGAACTGAACGAGCAGGCCGGCTTGGTGGGCCTGCGCCAGTACATCTACTACGCCGAAACCAAGCAGCCTCTGCCCGCTCCCTCGGCCGATGACAACGCAGCCTTTCTGGGCCTGCACGACGATACGGCCTACTATTTCCATTACCAGCCCGACGCCGTAACCACGCTGGGGCACGAATTTCTAGCTACCATGCGCACCCGCGCCGGCCAGTACATCATCTACGCCGATAACTGCCTGCTCCCGGCCGAGTTCATGACCCGGCACGGCATTATTTTCAAGAAAATTCCCCGCGACATTTCGCGCTTCTAACCCCCGGCCGATATGGAGCTGAAACCCTACCAGCAGGAAGTCATTACGGACCTGACCCGCTTCCTCGACTGCGTGCAGGCCACCAAGAACCTGCCCGACGCATTCCACGACTTCTGGGCCACGCACCCGCGCACGCCCCTGCAGCCCTTTCCCGGCGCGGCCGTGGAGCCCTACAAAAACACCGTACCCGGCGTGCCGCACGTCTGCGTGAAGGTGCCCACCGCCGGCGGCAAAACCTTTCTGGCTGCCAACGCACTGCGCACCATCTTCGCCGCGTTTCCGCCCGACCGCCCCAAGGCCGTGGTGTGGCTGGTGCCCTCCGTCACCATTCTGGAGCAGACGCTGCGCAACCTGAAAGACCCCGGCCACCCCTACCGGCAGAAAATCAACACCCACTTCGCCGGCCGCGTGGAAGTGTACGACAAAGCCGCTCTGCTGCAGGGCAGCAGCTTTTCGGCCAGCTCCGTGCAGGAGCAGCTGAGCCTGGTGGTGCTCAGCTTCGACTCACTGCGCGCTCGCAACAAGGAGGACCGCAAGGTGTACCAGGAAAACGGCAACCTGCAGTCCTTCGGCAGCCTACTGGGCGATGACGAAGACATTACCCTCATGCGGGTGATTCAGGCTCTCAACCCGGTGGTGGTCGTCGACGAAAGTCACAACGCGGAGAGCGAACTGAGCGTGGACATGCTCAAAAACCTGAGCCCCTCGTTCATCCTCGACCTGACAGCTACCCCGCGCAAAAACAGCAACATCATCAGCTTCGTGGATGCCCTGGCCCTGAAAAAGGAGCACATGGTGAAGCTGCCCGTCATCGTCTACAACCACAACGACCGGACGGAAGTCATCAACTCGGCCCTGCAGCTGCAGCGCAACCTGGAGCTGCAGGCCAAGAAAGAGCAGAAGGAAGGCGGCCGCTACATCCGCCCCATCGTGCTGTTTCAGGCCCAGCCCAAAACCGCCGACGACAACACCACCTTCGAGCTGCTCAAGCAGAAGCTCATTGACCGCAAGATTCCGGCCGAGCATATCCGCATCAAGACGGCGGGCCTGAACGAGTTGAAGAACGAGGACCTGTCGTCGCCGAAGTGCCCAGTGCGCTACATCATCACCGTAAACGCCCTGAAAGAAGGCTGGGATGCGCCTTTTGCCTACATCTTGGCTTCGCTGGCGGATAAGTCGTCGGCCGTGGACGTGGAGCAGATTCTGGGCCGCGTGCTGCGCCAGCCCTATGTGGCCCCGCACCAGGCACCCATGCTCAACATGAGCTACGTGCTGACGGCCTCCAGCAAGTTTCTGGAAACACTGGACAAGATTGTGGCCGGCCTGAACAAAGCCGGCTTCAGCGCCCGCGACTACAAAGTGGCCGACGCCACGACCCTCGCGCCCAAGCCCGACCCGCTGGCCAGCTTCGTGCAGGCTCCGCTTAATTTCGACGCCCCGGCCCCGACGCCGGCCACCGATGACCTGGCCGACATTGACTTCGGCCGCATTGCCCCAGTGGAGCCCGTCACCGACGAGGCCGCGGCGGCCGTGTCGGTAACGCAACCACAGGTGGCCCCCACGGCCCCGGCAGCGGGCTCCGTGCAGGCCATTGCCCAGGCCGCCCTGGCCCAGCAGGCCGAGTTCGAGCAAGCCGTGGCCGCCAGCACGGCCAGCGGCACCACGCCCCCTCCTAGCGCCCTCCAATCCCTCGTGAAAACCTATCCAATTAAAGAGATTTTCCGGGACCAGGCCACGGCCCTGCGGCTGCCCCAGTTCTTCTGGAAGAAACCCGCCGCCACGCTCTTCGACGGCGACGCCGGCAGTACCAGCGTGCTGCTGGAGAAGGATTACCTGCTCGAAGGCTTTCAGCTCGGCAAGGAAAACACCGACATCAAGTTCGACGGCGTGTCGTCGGAGCTCTACCGCGTAGACCTCGACGACACCAAGAAGGAAGCCACGCCCACCTTCACCCGCATCGACGGCGACGCGAAGGAGCGCATCATGACGTTCATCCTCGACCCGACCCGCAAGGACAGTCGCGTCAAGAACTTCACCAGCCGCATCATGGGTCTGATCGGCAACCTCTACCCCATTGCCGATAAGGAAATTGAGCGCTACGTGCGCCGCATCCTCGAAGACTTCACCGACGAGCAGTTCACGGATTTCGCTAACCACGAGCACACCTACACCCAGAAGATCAAGGACAAAATCCGGCAGCTTTCGGAAGCCTACGCGCTGAAGCAGTTCCGCAACTTCCTCGACCAGGACAAAGTCTCGATGCAGCCGGCCTATGCGCTGCCGGCCCAGATTACGCCTGGCGACACGGGCAAGGACATTACTAAGTCGCTCTACGAAAAGGAAGGCAAGATCAACGGCTTTGAGGAGCGGGTCATTAACGAATTGGCCAACCTGCCCAACATTGCCTTCTGGACGCGCAACCTGGAACGCAAAGGCTTCCGGATTAACGGTTTCCTCAACCACTACCCCGATTTCATCATCCAAACCAAGAGCGGCAAGACCCTACTGGTGGAAACCAAAGGCGACCACCTCGACGCCGAGCAGAAAATCAAGCTGGGCGAGTACTGGGTGCAGAAAGCCGGCAACGAATTCCGTTATTTCATGGTGTACGAGCGCCGCGTGGTGGACGGGGCCTACAAGCTGGATGACTTCCTGAACCTGGTGAAGGGCATCTGATTTATCTATCCTCTATACTAGCCACTATGCACGTTGACATAATTACTTCTCTATTAGCCCAACTGGAAGCTGGTAGTATAACCTGGGAACAGGCACTGACCCAGGTAACCGCCCTGCCCACCGCTTGGACCACGGCCGAGTGGAAGCAGCAGCGCGAGGCCCTCATCGGGGATACCTGCGCCGTGTGTGCTTCCACCGACGGGCCGTTCGTGCTGCAGCACCTGACCCATTGCGACACGTACAAGGAACTGTGCCAGCAAGTCAAGGCCGAATTCCGGAACCGACTGTGGCCAGCAGTGGCGCAACGGGTAACCGACGAGCAGGTAGCCGCCCACCTCGGGCCCGGCGACAAGCGCCAAGCATGCCCTACTTGCGGTTCGCTCACCATCCGGGAGCGGAAGACAATGTATCCGCCCTACATCTGCCAGAAGTGCGAAAAGTACCGCCACCCAACTCCATGGTTTGAAACGCCGGTTCAGGTGCGCTACTATCCAAAGCAGAAAACCACCGACCGGACAGAAGCCTTGGCTACGGCCCGGGAATATCTGACCAGCGTGGCCATGCTGGCCGAGCTGCGCCTGCACGACGATGCAATTCAGCACGAAGCAACGCTCAGAAGTCTGCGTCAGAGCATTGCCTACCGCTCCCTGAAGCATACGGCCACTTACTGCAAGCGCTGCGCTTTCAAAGAAGATTTGCCCGTTATCAACCGTAAACGCTGGGACTGGGAGTAGCGCACAGCCCTGTACTCAGCAAACTGTTCCGCCACGAACGGAGTATGCTTGTCAAATAGTTAGCGCCCCTCTACAGCTTCGGCGCCCGACGTTTAGCTATTACCTGAATAGTCTGTTTGTGGGATTTTGCTTGCGTGAGCTGTTCGAGCTGCACCAACTGCTGCACGCTTTGCGCCAGGGCTATGGCCTGTTGCATTAGCGGTGCTTCATGCTGCAGTACCGGGTGACTGGACACCTCCAGCGCAGCTTGCTGAATACCGTGACTGTGCTGACTGGCCGTAGTCGGCTCATGCAACACCAGCGTCATATGCTGCAACAACTGGTTCCCCCTGGTTGTATCGCCCCGGTCAATATCCCGCAAGGCCTCGCCGATGACATAGGCGCTGTTCTGCATCACCCGCTGTGCTTCCATGCGCTGCATGTCGGGCGTAGGGCCAGCTAAGGCTCGGGCCTGGCTAACATCGCGCAGCTGGGCAGCCTCGGCGCCAGTGAGGGGCGTGATGGCCGCACGCAGCAGTAGCCCCAACGGCTCCAGATTTTTATCCGGCTGGGCTGGGCCATAGGGTCGGATGATGGCCAGGTCGCGGGCATTATTGAGTTGGGCAGCAGCAGCCGGACTCAATTCGACCTGATAGCCTGCCTGCCGGCCCAGCAAGGTCATCACGCTCTGGATAGTGCGCCCGTTGCCTTCCCGAAAAGCGTGCGCATAGTTGTACTGGTCGAAATAGTAGGCCGCCCGCCGGGCAAATTGCTCCGGGGCCAGGCCTCGCAGGTTGTTTTCCAGCTGCAGCTGGGCGCCGATGGCATCCAGGCGCTGGTCGAGCTGCTGGTATGGGGCATAGCGCATCGTGTCCCCCCGGGGGTTGAGCACGTAGGCCGGCTTCTGGCCCTGGAACGGGCCGTCTGGACCCTGGGCCCGGGTCTGGCCCGCCCACTGGTACACGTCCTGGAATAGCTCCCGGTGGATGCGCTTAAGGTGCGCGGCGTCGAACTGGCCCGGCAGGTCAACGGCGCCTACCACGATGCGCAGCAGCGCCGGAATAGACAAGGCCCCTTCCGCTTCGCGCAACTGGTCCTGATTGGTTATTCCCAACCGGTTGTAGATGACCTGGTGGGTGGGGTCGTAAAATCCATCCTGAATAGCCACGGCAAGAAGGTTGCGTGATAAAAAACCCGTCCGGCCGATGGCCAAACGGGCTGTAAAGGGCGGGAGCGTTAGTCCAGCAGCGGCTGCTCCGGGCGCATGGCCGCAGGCGACTGGGCGGCGGGTGCATCTTTCGGTACTTCCGCCTGGCTGGCGTAGAAGCTTTTCAACTCGTCGGTGACGCCCTGCAGCGTCAGCTCGCCGGCCACGTACCGCGCGTACACCGCCTCGGCGGTCGGGCCGGGTACGGCTCCCTGCGCAACGCTCCAAGCGCGGGCTTTGTCGATGAGTTCCTGCCGCTGGGCGGGGGTAGCCTCCCGCTCGGAAAAGGTGATGGGATGATTCATCGGTTCAGGCTAATGGTTCAGTAAGACAACGTAATTACCCACAAAAAGGCTCCTGGGATTGGCAGGAAGCACTTTTTGAATTGAGTGATTAACCACAAAAGGGAAAGAAACCAGCCGCTAGCTCTACTGCTGAGCGGTCATAAAATGGAGCTGGTCGCGGAACGTGGCCAGGGCCCCAGCATCCGGCAGCAGAAAGCACGGCGTCTTGCTGGCCAGCGGATAGTGCAGCAGTTCGGTGGGCACTGCCAAGCAACCCAGCAGCCGCTGGAGCAGGCGCGGCTCCTCGCGTTTAAGCTTGCCGTTTTTTAGATTGATGATGTTGGGGTACGTGAGTTGATGCGCCGCGCAAAAGGGTTTCAAGCCCCCGTTGCCCAGCATTTTCAGCCGCCCCTGCGCGTAGCTAAGTGCCTCGGCGTAGGACACGGTCAGCTGTAAGTCGGGAAAGGGCAGCGGGGCTACTACCGGGCATTCTGCTTCCATGCGGGTTCAGGATTAAGCGGGTCAAGGTAGGCGCCACGGCGGTTCGCCCAGCACCCAAACCCAACCGACGGTCGACAATTTCTGATGCTTTGGCAACCAGGTGGACACTGCGAAGCTACCAGCTGCGGGCAGGCCCGGGGCGAAAAAAGGACGAATGGTAAAAAGTTAGCCGCGAAATGCACCACGACTACGCGAACGGTTCCGCGCGCACCCGCCGCACATGCCGTCATAGGCCAGGCCGCGCCCTAGTGCTGCTGCTTAGGGCGCCCCAGCTGGGGCGCCGGCACGGCCACGGGGTGCTGCATCTGGTAGTAGGCCAGCTCGAATACCGTGGGCAGGTCGAGGCGGGCGAGCACGGCCAGACGCTGCAACTCCTCCAGAGTGGCGGTTTCGGGCTTTTGCATCCGCAGGGCCAGGGTGCGCGGCACCACTTTCCAGGCTTCGGCTACCTCTTTGCGGGTACCCAGCGAGTGAATCAGCTCGGCCAGTGAGCTACAGGCAACGGGGGCGACGGGCAGCGGCTCGCGCTCCAACGGCTGCACGTGCACGCTGGGCGGGGATGACTTCGGAGTTTTCATGCCGTAAAAAAACGTTGCTAAATTGGCATTATTACGGCCCAACGCAATTGATGACCAATTCGGCAGCGGCATATTATTTCACCCGCCAACTTCGGCTGGCCCCTCTACAACAATAGCAAGGCAAACTGCCCGCCCTGGTCCTCGCGGGTGTAGCGCAGGGCTTCCAGAACAATGGGACGGATGGCCCGCACCAGCTTTTCGAGCACGGCAAAATCGTCCGGCGTGTCAATCTCAAGCCCAAGTCGCGGGGCGACTTCGCAGGCCAAGCCCTCGCAGTTCAGGCTCTTGCCCAGCTGTTGCATCTGCGCTTCCACGTCGGTCACGGCGGCAATTACCCGGCTGCGAAACCGGTTCCAGTCCGGGTGGCAGATGGTAGGGGCTTCAGAGGCTCTCATAATGTCGGCCGTTACAGGTGGGTAGCATAGCCGGTCACCGACGTGAACAGGCCCGGCAGGTCTTCGCCGTACACGAGGTCGAAGGTTTGCTTGCGGGTGATAACGGCCTCGCAGTCGACGAGCTGCTGGTGGTAGAACTCGACCGTGTAAGTGTCAGTGGGCATAAGGGTAATCTTTAGCCGATTCACGCCGGCCTCGTTGCGGCGCAGGTTCATGCGCAGCCAGGGGTTGGGATTGGTGGGCGTGCGGCCGGCAGCCAGCAGTTGGTCGGCCCCGGATATGCCCAGGAACCGTCGCCCTCCTAGCTGCAACAGGATGATGTAGGCTTCCTCCACGATTACGGAGCTATTGGGAGCGGATTTATCCATGGCTGACAGGTATTTATGAACGGGGTGGCGTATGATTAATAAACAGTAGCACAACCAATAAAGTTGCTTTTTTAGCCTATTTACAAGCGCTTTTTCAGCATCTTAAAAGTGGTTGACTCCCGATTTTTCCCCTTCGTCATTCGCTTATCAAAAGTGGTTTTTCCAGTGGCTTCATCCTTGAGTATGGCTCAGCCAGGCTTACTACAGTGGCCACCGCAGGCAGTCGCTTAGCACCGGGTGAACTGGCTTTACGGGCACGGCTGGCACTAATGGAAGTAGCGGCTGATTAGTTGTCGGTTAGTGAAAAGGATAGAAATGGTAAGTCACTGAGTAGCTCTCTCCGCAGGCTGCTGAGCAGGGGCAAAATCTTTTTAGCTGTTACCCGCTGGGCAAGATGTAAAGGATAATCGCTTGGCGTTGTCCTGCTTACGAGCTACGGATCAGGAACTCAGACCAAGCTGATATGGCCAACAGGGGAAAGGATAGGTTTTGTAAGTCAACTCTGAAGGAGCAGGCGTCGTAGGTTGCAGCCCTAAAAGATGAAATCAGCCTTCAGGCGCTGGAAATGCTTACCATTTCTATCCTTTAGCTATCGGTCAGCACCCGCTGACTTACCATTTCTATCCTTTCGGCCGCATCGGTCATGCCCGCTTATCATTTCTATCCTTTCGGGTCCGGAGCGGCCTTTGGTGATTTATCAGTAGCGAGAGCAATAGCTTGCGAACTTGGCAATGCCCCACTCAGTGCAGCAGGGTTTTAGGAATAAGTGCAGTTTAAAAGAAAACAGAGTTGTAGTCTTGTAAATTGGAGCGTTATCCTGGGAAGACCTATAAAGTAAATAAAAGTATAAAATTTCTTAAAATAGTGCAACGCATTATATGCCAATTTGGACTTCCTTTTTTGTTGCTTTTTTGCCCCGTTTCAGCGTTTTGTACCTCTTAAAAGCCTTTTCCTCGGACGTCATCAACAAATTTGTGAGTTTTTTTTATTTGTCAAGTATTTACTCTATTTGCAGGCGCCATAAGTCATTGACTTACCGATTTTTATACCACCACAAGGATAGGAATGGTAAGCGAAAGGATAGGAATGGTAAGCCGCAAGGATAGATTCTGTAAGCCAAAGGATAGGGACGGTAAGCGAAAGGATAGGAATGGTAAGCCGCAAGGATAGATTCTGTAAGCCAAAGGATAGAGATTTAGGGAAGGCTTACCTTAATGTCTGGAACTCCCTTATCTTTGGCTATACGCCCTACCTATTTCCACTAGCATGAGTACCCCCGTTACCGCCAGCGCCCCCACCACGGGGGTGGAAATCCGGCAGCACAATGCCATTACCACCGCGCGCTACGAGATGAGCGCCGTCGAGATGGACATTGTCTTTTCCCTGCTCTCGGTGCTGCGCAAGGAGGACAAGCCGGGCACCATCTACCGCATCCGGGTGAAGGAGTTGGAGCAGATGACCGGACGCTCCTGGAACTACCAGCGGCTGCTGGAAGCTACCTCCAATCTGCGCAGCCGCGAGTACGTGATTGAGGACAACAAGCACGTGCTGCAGGTGGGTTTGCTGGCCTCGGCGCTGTACGTGAAAGGGGAAGGCATCATCGAGCTGGAAATCTCCGAGCGCATGCGGCGCTACCTGATTGACCTGAAAAACAACTTCACGTCCTACCGCCTGCAGTCGGTGTTCAGCTTGTCGAGCAAGTACGCCAAGCGCATCTACCAGATTGCCTCGCAGTGGAAGGACATCGGGGAAACGAAAACCTTCACGCTGGACGAGTTCAAAATCATGCTCTCGCTCAAGGACCCCAAGGGCCACGAGCCGGAGCAGTACGAGAAGATTTCAGCCCTGCAGAAGTATGTGCTCGACGTGGCCACCACCCAAATCAACGAGCACACCGACCTGCGCATCAACTACGAGCTGATTAAAAAGGGCCGCTCCTTCCATAGCATCCGCTTCTTCGTCAACGGCCAGGTGCCCCAGCAGCTGCCGATTCCCTTCGAGGACGGGGCCGAGGAAGAAAAGCAGCGCCGGGCCCTGCAGAATCTGGAGGAGCTGGAAATCCGGGACCCCAAGCTGGTAAGCCAGATTCTGGGGGATGCCAAGAAGCTCAATGCCCTCTTCTCCTTCTGCTACAAGCACAAAACCGGTAAAGTGAAGGCCGACAAGAACCCGGGCGGACTATTTCTCAAGATGGTGGGCCTGCGCTAAGCCAGGACGGGGCTTAGTTTCGCCGCAATAGCTACAAAAGGGAAAAAGCTATACATAGGGAGCGAAACGTCTGGTCAGCGCCGCCCGGGGGCGGCGCCTAATCTCAGCTTACTCATCCTGCGGCGGATAGTCTGGTATCCAGTCATCCGGGCTACCAACGACCAGCGCCGGCGCGGGCTGGTAGGGCTCCAACTCCCGGCCGAAGCAGTGGCCCAGCGTGACGCCGGGGCACTGTCGTTGAAACCACGCGGGCAGTACCTCGGGGGCGCACACCACGCCCAGAAAGCCCTCGGCATGAAAGTATGCTTTCACCTCGGCCGCCCCGAAGCCGTTCAGGTAGATGTGCACACGGTCACCGATGGCCGGCACCTCGCCGCGGCCAGACCATAGCAGCCCAGCTGGGAATTCCGTTAGGCTGGGAAACCCCACCCATGCCGGGCAGGCTTGCGGCTCCCCTGCCCAGGCAGTGGGGCTAAGGGTAGGCTGACAGGCGGCGGAAGCGGAAGAATTTGACATAATGGGGCAGTAAGTGGTGACTAATGAAACGGCAGAGCCCGTCGCGGCTGGCTTTGGGGTCGGAAATTTTCCTTTTGTTGGCGCGCCGGGGTACCGGCTGACGGTTGCCAGCTGGTACCCTCTCCCCTGCTAGGCCGCTTCGGGCAGGGCTTCGGCGCTGTCGGCCTCGTAGCTGGGCACGATGCCCAGGATATGATTGGCCGCCTTCTGTGCCTGACTAGCGGCGGAAATAATCAGGCGCTTATCGTTGCGCAGGGCCTGCAGCCAGTTGGCCAGGTAGGCGGCGGTGCTGGGCTCGGTCACGGCCATATTCAGGCCGGCGGCGTTGCTCAGGAAAGCAGCGCCCAACTCGGCCACCAGCTCTTCCTTGGCGTAGGTTTCGCTGCCAAAGGCGGCCTTTTCCGTGAGCGTGGCCCGGTCAAGGCGCTTGGTGTGGCCGGTGGAATGGGCCAACTCGTGAAACAGGGTGGTATAAAAATCCTCGGGCGTGTGAAAATTCGCCGGCTCGGGCACGGTCACGGTGTCGGTGCTGGTGCGGTAGTGGGGCTCGCTGCCGGCGTAGCGGATGCGGGGGCCACCGGCGTAGCCGGCCACAATCTGCTCGGCCGCCTGCTGGGGCGTGTGCTCGCGCTGCACCGGCTCGGGTAGCTTCCACGCTACGCCGTCAATCTGGGCGATATTGAAGACGGTGGAATACTGCAAAATGGCCACCTTCTTTTCCTTGCCCTGGGTATCCTCTTTCTTCGACACCTTGAAGAACACCACAGGCATGCCCTTCTCGCCCTTGCGCACCTGGCCACCCAACTCGCGGGCCTGGTTGTAGGTCAGGTAATAAGGCTGCTCGTGCTGGAGCATGGCCAGCAGCAAGGCATTGATGCCCTGATACACGTGCTTGCTACGGTAGTTGCGGGGCGCGCCGTGGGCCGCGTCCCACGACAGTTTCCACGGGGCTACGCCGCTTTCCAGGGCCAGAATAATCCGGTTGGTGATGATGTCATACACATCGGCGCGGGGGGCGGCAGCGGGGGCATTTTTCATAAACCAAAGGCGGGTAAGTGGTGAGAAAAGCGTTAGTACAGGTAATCGGGATGGGCGGCCGGGCCTAGCTCCTGGGCCTCGTGGGCTAGCTGGGCATCTTCCCAAGCCTCGCTTTCTTGCAGGGCCAGCAACTTCCAGCGTAGCAGCTGGGCTGCATCGGTGCAGGCGCTGAGCAGCGGCTCGGCCTTTTGGCGGCGCTCGGCACTGAAAGCGGGATGGTTGAGCACTTCGCGCAGGTTCCGGCGGGCCGACGAGATCAGGAGCGCACAAGCAGGAGAAATGGGCGTTAACACCATGATTACCAAGCTGTTTTTAGGTGCGTTGCTTATACTTATTAAACGCAAAACCCTCTCGTATAGTTGCTTTTTTAGCTTATTTATTATTGCTTTTTTAGCTTATTTATTGACACGACAATTGTTTTCCCCTTTTGTTCACCTTCAGGTGAGTAGTATTGAGTGGCCTTCTGTAGATGGTTCACGAATGCCTTGGGCCAACCCATGAGCGGGCCGCTGGCAACTCAGCGAAAGGAACCATTCTTCCGCATTACCAGTACAAGCAGCGCCTCCCTATCGGTTTTCGGCTACCTTTGCCCTCGATGCGTCTGCTGGCTCTGTTTTTTGCCTTCTACTTTGCCCTCCTCTCCGGCATGAGCTGCTCGGATGAGGCTTCGGTGTGCAAAGACCCGACGCAAACCACCGTCGCCGCAGCCTCGCACTCGGATTGCGGCGCCGACGCGCTGGGCGACTGGTGTTCCCCCTTCTGCCAATGCCACTGCTGTGGCGGCGCCGTGATGCCGTTGGTGCCCACGCCTGCCCTGGCCACTGCCCCACTGCCGGAATGGGCCACTACCCAGCGCCACGCCTACCTGGTGGTGGCCGCCCCCACGCGCGGCTCCGGGGCCGTATGGCAGCCGCCCCAGGCCTAACCCTTCCTTTCTCCTGCTGACTCCCCTTTGGGTAGCCCACGGCGTCGCTGTGCGTCCGGGCTGCTGGCCTATGCTGTTGGTAGCAGCATCCCAGCGAGTAGTGCCGCTGCTGCCGCCCCATCCGGGCCCGGGGCCGCGGGCCAGCAGGTCGTAACCGAAGCGTTAGACCTAATCCCCACTCCCGGATGTTTGACCGGCTGATTCATTTTTCCATTCACAACAAGCTCATCATCGGGCTGCTGACCCTGGCGCTGGTGGCCTGGGGCGGCTACTCGCTGAGTCGGCTGCCCATCGACGCGGTGCCCGACATCACCACCAATCAGGTTGTCGTCTACACGGTAGCTCCGTCGCTGGCCGCCGGCGACATCGAGCGGCTGGTGTCCTTCCCCGTCGAGCAGAGCGTGGCCACCATCCCCGGCCGCGAAGAAGTGCGCTCCTTCTCGCGCTTCGGCCTCTCGGTGGTGACCATCGTCTTTCAGGACAAGGTTGACATCTACTGGGCCCGCCAGCAGGTAGCCGAGCGCCTGCGGGAGGCGGAAAGCCAAATACCGCAGGGCGTGGGCCGCCCCGAGCTGGCGCCCGTCAGCACCGGCCTGGGCGAAGTGTACCAGTACCTGGTGCGCGCCAAGCCCGGCTACGAGAAAAAGTACAACGCCCGCGAGCTGCGCACCATTCAGGACTGGATAGTGCGGCGGCAACTGCTGGGCACGCCCGGGGTGGCCGACGTGAGCTCCTTCGGTGGGCTGCTGAAGCAGTACGAAATTGCCCTCGACCCGGCCCGGCTCCGCTCCCTGAACGTGACCGTGGACCAGGTGTACCAGGCCGTGGCGCGCAACAACCAGAACGCCGGCGGCGCCTATATCGACCAGAAGCCCACGGCCTACTACATCCGCACCGAAGGCTTGGCGGAAAACGCCGCCGACTTGGGCAACATCGTGGTGCGCAACACCCAGGGCGGGCTGCCCGTGCTGGTGCGCGACGTGGCCACGGTGCGCCTGGGCTCGGCCGTGCGCTACGGGGCCATGACGCGCAACAACGAGGGCGAAGTCACCGGCGGCATCGTGCTCATGCTTAAGGGGGCCAACGCCAACGAGGTTATCCAGGCCGTGAAAGAGCGCATGGAAACCGTGCGCAAGTCCCTGCCCGAGGGCGTGACCATCGACGTGTACCTGGACCGCTCCGACTTAGTGGGCCGGGCCATTCACACCGTGAGCAAAAACTTGATTGAGGGCGCGCTCATCGTAATTTTTGTACTGGTGCTGTTTCTGGGCAACCTGCGCGCCGGCTTGGTGGTGGCTTCCGTCATTCCGCTGGCTATGCTGTTTGCCATCAGCCTGATGCGCCTGTTCGGCGTGTCGGGCAACCTCCTTTCCCTGGGTGCCATCGACTTTGGCCTGGTGGTGGACGGAGCAGTCATCATCGTCGAGGCCATCGTGCACCGCCTGCACCACCACGAGGGTGTCGCGGCCCACCCCAACGGAGCGCAGGGCCGCCTAACCACTGACCAGATGAACGAAGCCACCTACGAGGCCGCTTCCAAAATACGCGCCTCGGCGGCCTTCGGCGAAATCATCATCCTGATTGTGTACCTGCCGCTGCTGGCCCTGGCCGGCATCGAGGGCAAGATGTTCCGGCCCATGGCCGAAACGGTGGCGTTTGCCATCATCGGCGCCTTCATTCTGTCGCTGACCTACGTGCCGATGATGTCGGCGCTGGCCCTGAGCCGCGACACGGAGCATAAGCGCAACTTCTCTGACCGCATGATGAGTTGGCTCGAAGCCCGCTACCGGCCGGTGCTGGACTGGGCGCTGCGCCGCCGGGCGCTCGTGCTGGGTTCGGCCCTGGCCCTGTTTGCGGGTTCGCTGCTGCTGTTTCGCACCCTGGGTGGGGAGTTTATTCCCCAGCTCGCGGAAGGGGACTTCGCCATCGAAATGCGCACGCTCACGGGCTCCTCGCTGAGCTACACCGTCGACAAAGGGCTGCAAGCTGGCGGTATTCTGAAAAAGCAGTTTCCCGAAGTCAAAGAGGTGGTGGCCCGCATCGGCGCGGCGGAAATCCCCACCGACCCCATGCCGGTGGAGGCGGCCGACGTGATGGTGGTGCTGGAAAAAGACCAACGCAAGTGGACCTCAGCCGGCAGCCAGCAGGAGTTGGCCGAGAAAATGGCCGAAGCGCTGCGCGTAATTCCCGGCGTCACCTTCGGCTTTCAACAGCCCATTCAGATGCG
Organism: Hymenobacter pini; assembly: GCF_020421205.1. Lineage (GTDB taxonomy): Bacteria > Bacteroidota > Bacteroidia > Cytophagales > Hymenobacteraceae > Hymenobacter > Hymenobacter pini. Next base: position 12,533 of record NZ_JAIZZH010000008.1, on the reverse strand, counting down.
CTTTAACGAGCTGATTTCGGGCGCCAAGCAGGACGTGGTGCTCAAGATTTACGGCGAAGACTTGCAGCTGCTGGGCCGCTACGCCAGCCAGGCGGCGGCCCTGGTGCGCCAGGTGGAAGGGGCGGAGGACGTGTACGTGGAGCAGGTCACCGGCCTGCCGCAAATTGTGGTCAAGCTGGACCGCAACCGCTTGGCCCGCTTCGGGCTGAACGCCGACGACGTGAACCGCACCGTGCAAACGGCCTTTGCCGGGCAGAGCGCCGGGCAGCTCTTCGAGCAGGAGCGCCGCTTCGACGTGGTGCTGCGCCTGGCCCCCGAGCTGCGCCAGAACATCGAGAACGTGCGCCAGCTGCTCATCGCCACGCCCACCGGGGAGCAGGTGCCCTTGGAGCAAGTGGCTACTGTGGACCTGGTAGAGGGCCCCAACCAGATTCAGCGCGACGACGCCAAGCGCCGCATTTCGGTAGCCTTCAACGTGCGCGGGCGCGACGTGGAAAGCATCGTCGAGGAGCTGCAGGGCAAGGTGGACCGGCAGCTGAAGTTGGCCCCCGGCTACTACACCACCTACGGCGGGCAGTTCGAAAACCTGCGGCAGGCCACCGAGCGCCTGAGCGTGGCCGTGCCCGTGGCCCTGCTGCTGATTTTTGTGCTGCTGTTCTTCACCTTCCGCTCCCTGAAGCAGTCGGTGATGATTTTCACGGCCATTCCGCTCTCGGCCATCGGCGGGGTGGTGGCCCTGTGGCTGCGGGGCATGCCGTTCAGCATCTCGGCCGGCGTGGGCTTCATTGCCCTGTTCGGGGTGGCCGTGCTCAACGGCATCGTGCTCATCGGCTATTTCAACCAGCTCAAAGCCGAAGGCATGAGCAACCTCTACCACCGCATCCTCACCGGCACGCAAGTACGCCTGCGCCCGGTGCTGATGACGGCCACCGTGGCCTCGCTGGGCTTCCTGCCCATGGCGCTGAGCAACTCGGCGGGTGCCGAAGTGCAGCGCCCGCTGGCCACGGTGGTCATCGGCGGCCTCGTCACGGCCACGCTGCTGACGCTGCTGGTGCTGCCGGTGCTCTACGCGCTTTCCGAGCGCCAGCAAGCGGCGGCGCCGAAACCCACGACGCCCGTTCCGGCAGCTTTGTTGCTGCTCGTGGCCCTGGCGGTGGGCAGTCTGCTTCGCCCAAGCACTGCCCGGGCGCAAGGGTCGTTGACTGCCACGCAGGCGGTTAGCCAGGCCCTGCAGGCCAACGGCACGGTGCAGGCCGCCCAGCGGGCCCTGGAAGCCCAGCAGGCGCTGCGCCGCACGGCCTACGACGTGGGTCGCACCACGATTCTGGGCACCTACGGGCAGGTCAACTCGCCCCTCTCCGACAACGTGGTGAGCATCGGTCAGTCGCTGGCCCTGCCGGGCTACTACAAAGCCCAAGCGGGCCTGAGCCAAGCGCTCATCGCCGGCCGCGAGCAGCAGCTGGCCCAGGTGCAGGCCGAGTTGCGTCGGCAGGTGCGCCGCAGCTACGAGCAGGCCGTGTTTGCCCGGCACCGGCTGCGCACCCTGCGTGGCCAGGACAGCATCTACTCTGAGTTTTTACGCTCGGCCCAGCTGCGCTTCAAAACCGGCGAAGTCGCCCGCCTAGAGCCGGCCAACGCCATCATCCAGCAGGGCGAAACCCAAAACCTGCTGGCCCAGGCCCGGGCCGACTACGTAATTGCCCAGAGGCAGCTGCAAGCCCTGCTGCAAGCTGCGCAGCCGGTAGCCGTGGCCGACAGCGCCCTGCAGCGGCTGCCGGCGCCGGCGGGCAGCGATACCGCGCTGCTGGCCGCTACGCCCCAGGCGCGGGTGCTGCGCCAGCAGATTGCCGAGCGGCAAGCCGAAGCCCGCCTGGAGCAGGCGCAGGGCTTGCCCCAGGTGACGGTGGGCTACACCAACCAGTCGTTGCGCGGCACCTACGAGGTCGACGGGCGCCCGCAGACGTACGGCACCGGTGACCGGTTCCAGAGCGTGCAGGCCGGCGTGGCCTTGCCCCTGCTGCGCGGGCCGCACAAGGCCCGGGTCCAGGCCGCCAAGCTGCAGGAGCAGGCCGCCTCGGCCACCTACCAGCGCTACCGGGTGGAGGCCGCGGCGCAACTGGACGAGCTGCGCACGCGCCTGCAGGAACTGCAGCGCCGGGTGCAGTTCTACGAGCAAACGGCGCTGCCCCAAGCGGCCGTCATCGTGCAGCTGAGCCAGCGGGCCTACAAAGCCGGCGAAACCAACTACGCTGAACTGCTGCTCAACCTGGAGCGGGCCCTGGCCGTGCGCACCGCCTACCTCGACGCTCTGCTGCAGCACAACTACACCGTCATCGACCTGGACTACCTGCTCGGCACGGCCGCGCAGTAGCCTCCTTCCTTTGTCATCATCCCATGAATAAGCTTATTTCCCTGGCGCTGCTGAGCCTGACCTTGTTGGCCAGCTGTGGCAAAGACCAGCCTGCCGAAACCGAACACAACCCAACGGAAGCATCTGCCGCCGGTAAAGCAGGCGAAACCGAGCAAGCCGAAGCAACGTCCGACGTCGTCACGCTGTCCCCGGCCGAGCAACAGGCCGGCGGAATCAAAACCGGCCGGGTGGCCGACCGCCCCATGGGCGCGGGCCTGGCCGTGAACGGCACGCTGGACGTGCCCCCGGAAAGCGCCTTGTCCATCACGGCCCCGCTCGGCGGCTACGTGCAAAGCACCGAGTTGCTGCAGGGCACCCGCGTGCGCAAGGGCGAGGTGCTGGCCGTCATCCGCAACCCCGAGTTTGTGACGCTGCAGCAGGATTACTTGGAAACGCGCAGCCGCCTGAAGTTCGCCCAGGCCGAGCTGGCCCGGCAAAAAGAACTCTACCAGCAGGAAGTGGCCCCCCTGAAGAATTACCAGCGCGCCCAGGCCGAAGTCGAAGCGCTGCAGGTACAGACCAATGCCCAGGCCGCCCGCCTGCGCATTGCCGGCCTGCCCGTGGGCGGCGGCATCGTCACCACGGCCGCCCTGCGCGCCCCGCGTGCCGGGTTCGTGCGGGCCGTCAACGTAACGGTAGGCCAGAGCGTAACGGCCACGGAACCCCTGTTTGAAATTGTGGACCCGGAACACCTGCACGTCGAGTTGGTCGTATTTGAAAAGGACGTGGCGCGGGTGCAGAAAGGGCAGCTGATTCGCTTCACCCTGGCCAGCGACTCCACCGGCAAGCCCCACACCCGCACGGCGCACGTGTACCTGGTTGGTAAGGCCATCGGCACGGACCGCACCGTGCGCGTACACGGCCACCTGGATAAAGAAAACGACCCGGCACTACTGCCGGGCCTCTACGTGCGGGCCCTGATTGAAACCGGCCGCACCGACGCGCCCAGCCTGCCCAACACGGCGCTGGTGCGCTTCGAGGGTCAGTACTACGCCTTTGCCGTGGAGCAGCCCGGTCGCTACCGCATGGTGCCCGTCAAGCCGGGCCGCAGCGAAGACAACTTCACCGAAGTCACCCTGCCCGAAACCGTGTCGGCCTCGACCACCTTCGTCACCGACGGGGCGTATTCGCTCCTGGCCAAACTCAAGAACGCGGAAGAGGAAGAATAGATAGCCTCTCCTTCAACCCCCAATCTGCAATGCTGGAACTGCTTACCGGTGCCTTGTTGCTAAGTCTGCTCCACGCCGCGATTCCCAACCACTGGGCGCCGGTGCTGGCCGTGGCGCGCGCCGAGCGGTGGCCGCTGCGGCGGACCGTGGGCGTGACGGCGGTGGCCGGGCTGGCCCACGTGCTGAGCACGGTGGGCATCGGGCTAGGGCTGGGCCTGCTGGGCTGGCACCTGTCCGAGCGGTTCGCGCAACTGGCCGCGTGGCTGGCGCCGGCCCTGCTCATCGGCATCGGCCTGCTCTACGCCTGCTCGGGACCGGGCCACACCCACCCTGACCCGCAGCCCGGTCGTCCGCGCGGGCCGCGCCGGCGGGTGGTGCTGGGGTTGGCGGCCACGATGTTTCTGGCACCCTGCCTGGAAATCCAGACGTTCTTTCTGGCGGCGGGCACCCACGGGCCGGCCGCCCTGGCCTTGCTCATGGGCCTGTACCTGCTGGCCAGTGTAGGGGCCATGTGCGCGCTGGTGGCCCTGGCGCACCGGGGCCTGGGCCGCCTCTCCCTGGACGGGCTGGCCCACCACGAGCGGCGCCTTACCGGCGCCGTGCTGGTGCTGGTCGGCCTTGCCGGCTTTTTCGTGGACTGGTAAGCAGCCGGCCCGTTTTCTCCTTTTCTCTTGACTTATCCTCCTGACTTCCATGCCTGAACCGACATCTGACAACCTGAACGAGGAGCTGAACACCGCCAAGCAGGTGCAGCCCGAAAACGTGGGCGCCCTCACCCGCGAGCAGCTCACGCCCGACGCCGCCGCCGCGCCCGAAGGCCACGACGTGCCCGGCCACGACCACCGCGGCCACCACCACCCGGCCGGCAAGCAGGTAGTGGACCTAGCCGGGCGGCCCGCCGATGAGCACGCGGGCCACTCCCACGGCGACGGGGAAGACCACGACCACGGCCCAGCCGGCAGCAACCCTTACCTCTGGCCCGGCGTCAGCTTAGTCCTGCTGCTCGCCGGCATTGCCCTGGACTACTACCATGTGGGCTTTTTCACCGACTATGTGCGCCTGGCGTGGTACGGGGTGGCCTTTTTGCTGGTGGGTTGGAAGGTCATTCGCGCGGCCGTGCAAAGCATTCCCTCGGGCAACGTGTTCAACGAGTTTCTGCTCATGAGCATTGCCACCCTCGGGGCGTTTGCCATTGGTGAGTATCCGGAAGGCGTGGCCGTGATGCTGTTCTACACCGTGGGCGAGCTGTTTCAGGACGCGGCCGTCAACCGGGCCAAGCGCAGCATCCGGGCCCTGCTGGAGATTCAGGCCACCGAGGTCACGGTATTGCGCGCCGGGCAGTCGCTGGTGCTGGACCCCAAGCAGGTGCAGCTGGGCGATACCATCGAGGTGAAGCCCGGCGAGAAAGTGGCCCTGGACGGCACGCTGGTGCAGGGCCCGGCGGCCTTTAATACGGCCGCGCTGACCGGCGAATCGGCCCCGCAGACCAAGCAAACCGGCGAGCCGGTGCTGGCCGGCATGATTAACGAGGCCTCGCTGGCCCAGGTGCAGGTGACGGCCACCTACCAGGACACCAAGCTGGCCAAGATTCTGACCATGGTGCAGGACGCGGTGGGCCGCAAGGCCAAAACCCAGCAGTTCATCACCAGGTTCGCCAAAATCTACACGCCCATCGTGGTGGGGCTGGCCGCGCTGCTGGTGCTGGTGCCCTACTTTGTGGTCGACGACTACGTGTTTCGCGACTGGCTCTACCGGGCGTTGGTGTTTCTGGTCATTTCTTGTCCCTGCGCGCTGGTCATCAGCATCCCGCTGGGCTACTTCGGCGGCATCGGCGCGGCCTCCAAAGCGGGCATCCTGTTCAAGGGCTCCAACTTCCTGGACGTGATGCGCGAGATTGATACCGTGGTGATGGACAAAACCGGCACGCTCACCCAGGGCGTGTTTGCCGTGCAGCAGGTGCAGGCGGCTCCGGGCCTCGACCAGGCCCAGCTGCTGCGGCTGGTGGGCGCGCTGGAAACCAAGTCCACCCACCCCATTGCCAAGGCCGTTGTGCAGCACGTAGGCGCGGCCGCCGCGGGCGTGGCCGCCGCGGGCGTGGCCGTAGAAAACGTAGAGGAGATTTCCGGCCATGGCTTGCGCGGTCGGGTGGACGGCCAGGACGTGCTGGCGGGCAACACCAAGCTACTCAGCAAGTTCGGCGTGGCCTACCCGGCCGAAGTGGACCAAGTGGTGGACAGCATCGTGGTGGCCGCGGTGGACGGCCAGTACGCCGGCTTCCTGACCGTGGCCGATGCCCCCAAGGCCGACGCTAAGCAGACGGTGCAGGAGCTGCGAGCCGACGGCATCACCAAACTGGTCATGCTCTCCGGTGACAAAGACAGCATCACCCAGCGCGTGGCCGCTGAGCTCGGCATCGACGAGGCCCACGGCGGGCTGCTGCCCGAAGACAAGGCCCGCTACGTGCAGCAGTACCTCGACGCGGGCCGCAAGCTGGCGTTTGTGGGCGACGGAGTGAACGACGCGCCGGTGGTGGCCCTGGCCGACGTGGGCATTGCCATGGGCGGCCTGGGTTCGGACGCCACCATTGAAACCGCCGATGTGGTCATCCAAACGGACCACCCCAGCAAGATTGCCACCGCCCGCCGCATTGCCCGCGCCACGCACACCGTGGTATGGCAGAACATCTGGCTGGCATTTATCGTGAAGGGCATCGTGCTGGCGCTGGGCGCCGGCGGGCTGGCCACCATGTGGGAGGCGGTATTTGCCGATGTGGGCGTGGCCCTGCTGGCCATTCTCAACGCGGTACGCATCCAGCGCATGAAATTCTAAGCCATGCGCACGCTGCTGCCCGTCCGCCTACGGCCGCCCTACCAGGCTGAGCGGCGCACGTCCGGCAATACCAGCGCTGGCTGCAGGCCTATCCCACTTCCCTTCCACCTAATCCGCTGCTGTGATGCTGCTCGTCGTTCCTACCGCCGTTGCCCCGCCCTGGACCACCATGCTGGGCTTTTCGCTGCTGCCGGCGGCCATCATGGTTGCCGGTGCAGCCCTGGCCGTGTGGCGTACGCCAGGGGCAAAGCTGCGCAGTGCCATCCTGCACTTCGCCGCCGGCGTCATCTTTTCGGTAGTGGCCGTGGAGTTGTTGCCCGACATCGTGGCGCATCATGCCCCCTACGAGGTAGCCCTAGGCTTCGGCCTGGGCGTGGCCGCCATGCTCGGGCTGCGCTACCTCACGCAACGCTTGGAAAAGCAAGCCCCTGCCCTGCCAGAGCCCGCAGACCCGCTGGCTGAGCCCAACAACCCGGCGGCTGAGGCCACGGTGCGTCCCTTGCCCTGGGGCCTGCTGGTGGCCATCGGCATCGACATTCTCATTGATGGCCTGCTGCTGGGCATCGGCTTTGCGGCCGGCGCCAAGGAAGGCACCCTGCTGGCCATTGCTTTAACCATCGAACTGCTCTCGCTGGGCCTGGCCACGGCCGTGGAGCTGCGCCAGGACGGGCACGGGCGGGCCCGCGCCGTGGCCATCGTGGCCGGCACCTCGCTCATGCTGCTGGTGGGGGCCGGCATCGGCACCACGGTGCTACGCGGAGCCACCGGCAACCTGCTGGAAATCGTGCTTTCCTTTGGTCTGGCCGCATTGCTGTTCCTGGTCACAGAGGAACTGCTCACTGAAGCGCACGAGGAAACCGAAACCCCGCTGCTTACCCTGTCTTTTTTCGTCGGCTTCCTGCTCTTTCTGCTGCTGGGCATGGTCGCCTAACAACTTCCCTCTCCGTTATTCGCATGCATACCGCCAAAGTAGAGTTAACCTTGACCGAGGAAGGCCGCCACCTGGCTTTCTCGAAAGAAGTGCTGGAAGTCGCTCACGTGTTCCGCCGGGTGGGCGGCGCGGCCGGTCCGTGGCAGCGCGTGGCGGTCAACACCCGCTCGCCTTACCTGGATACCGATGTATTTGCACCGGGTACTCAGTTGGAGTATTATGTGCAGCACGAAACCCAGCGGGGCGAGCCAGAAGCTCGTAGCCATATCGTGAGCACCACGCTGCCTTGAAAGGGGTTACTCTTTTAACAGCAGTCTTTGGAAGTGAAAAGAGTTGTCAGTTCCGAAGTCATCATCGAATAGAAGCAGCCCATCGATATGGCGTGGAATTACACGCGCCAGCTCCTGGTAGTTGCTGTTTAAACCAAACAGACCACGCTTGATGCGCAGCATGTCCATCAAGGCTATGTTCACCGCTAAGAATACCCGGCCGTTTAACTCTTGAATCTCCTCGCGACCGAATTTAGCAAACAGCTTCTGTCGAATTTTGCTCTTGAAAAGCTGGTCGTCTTCTTTTAGGTTGAAGAATCCGCGACCAGTTATTGAGTTACTGGGCGTGTACACTTCCAGGTGAAAGGTGTACCCGTCGGGGTGGGTAGCGGTCAGGTCCACGTCTTTGTTGCCGGTGGCCCCAGGCAGCTTGAAGGGCGTTTCAAACGTGACATTCAGCTTGCTCATGTGCAGCTGATAAGCCAGGGAAAGCTCACTGAGGGTTGCCAGAAAGTTCACCCCTACCAGGTTCCTAATCTTCCCCAAAAACCGCTTATCCAATTTCAATTCGGGAAACGTCTCCAGGTATAAGCTCAGCTTCGTTAGCAGCCGCTGAGCATGCCGGCAAATGTCTGTCTCGTGGCCGTTAGCCCCGCAGAATCCGGCCGTGAAGGTCACGCTCAGCAGATTCCACTTGGTTACCTCGGCTTGTTCTACCGGGGCTGCACCTTCCCAACCGTCATCCAAGTTGGGGTCATCTTCCGCGTTTTCTTCTTCGCCCACCGGGCCCAGCAGAAAATCATCCAAGCTGGGTACATCCGCGAGCTTTCTCTCCCACGCAAGCAGGTCGTGGGCACTGATTAATTCGTGCAGCACGGGAAACTCTATCTTGGATTTCTCGATGTACGCCAAGCATTCGGCAACGCTGTTCAGGATGGCCATGATGAATAAATAAGAAGGATATTACTGCCGAGCGGTGCGAACCAACTCAGACTACTCCTGAGTTTTTGCAAGGCATTTGTTGTCCTTTTTACGGTAGAAGCGAATCGCCGCAAACGAAAATAGCCAAGGGGAAATGAGCCCCAACCCGCAGCACCTACAACCGTGGGCTGGCGCGGGGGCGGTTTTCCTGGGCCGGAGGCGCGGGCGTTTGTAGCAACTGCACCGCTTGGCGCAGTTGCGTTACCGCGGGGCTGGTCTTTAAAGCATCCAACGTATCCACCACTGCTAAGACCTTCCCCACATTCTCTTGGTTGATGCCATTCAGGGCCGGCTTGGTCAGCAGCTGCTTGCTGACCTCCTGCAACCGGGCCGCCTCCAAGCCGGCGGCGCACGCGCGCAACTCGCGAACCACCTGCCGCGACGCCTCAATAAAAGCGTGGCGTGCCTGGTCGCGGGTGGGTGAGTCACTTGGCCGCAACGGCGGGCGGGCCTGGCGCTCCTGCTCCCGGACGGCCGCCAGCTGCCGGCGCTCCACCGCATCCGGTCCGGATTCCACCACCGTTATCTGGGGATTCTGCAGCAACGCATCCAGTGCGTCGCTGATGGTCGGCAACTGGGGCGACTGAATGGGGTAGCGCAAGGTCAACTCCGTCAGGATTTCGCGGGCTGCGCCGGATGGCTCCCGGATGGCGTGGTCGATGTGCAGGCCGATGCGCTCCAGATTTTCGCGCAGGGCGGGCAGCAGCGCCGCTTCGTCCCGGTTTTCGCGCAACTCTACCACCAGCAGCCGCTCTCCCTGGGTCCGGGCCTCGGCCTGGGCTTGGTGCAGCTGGGCAATCTTTCCGCTGCCGCTTATTTCCGGGTTGTCCCAGTGTTGCTGGCCGAAGCCGTACTGGTCCTCGTCCACGTCGCCCAACTCGCGCCGCACCACCTGCTGCAGCTGGTCCTGCTTTAGGTCCTGGTTCCAGTCCTTGCCCTGGCTTTTCACCATCTCCATCCGGTGCTCAAAAGCCAGCGTCTGACTGGCCGCCTGGTTGAAAGCGCGCAGCGCCTCCGGCGTCATGGGCAGATGGAACTGGTAGGTGTGGGCGCCCAGCTTCTGGGAGTGTATCAGCGCATCGCGTAGGGTCGGGCTCATGGCCGGCGTACCGGGGGCTCCGTTGGCCTGGCTGAATTGCTGACTGGTTTGCTCATTGTAGGCCTGCAGCTGCCGGCTCAACGCCTGCACCCCGGCCGGCTGGGGCGCTACGATTTCGACGGTCAGCTGGTGCTCATGCTCCCGCACCACTTTCATCGGGTTTTGGTCACTGGCCAGGCCCGCCAGCAGCCGCGTATCGAAGTGGTGGCCCTGGGTGTCATTGTCGAAGGCGGCCCGGATGGTCGGAATCTGCTCCTCGCGCAGCAACCGCTTCAGCTCGAAAATCTTGTTCTGGGTGAGCGTGCCGGCGGTGGAAGCGTAGAGGGCGCTTTCCTGGGAATGCAGCTGCGCGTAGGACAGCGTATCGAGGGCTGACTCGCTGACCACGAGCACCGTTGCGGGCCGCCCCTCGGGCAGCCGGCTCAGCCACAAGGAGCGGGAAAACTGGCTTTCCGGCGCCTGCCCTTTGAAGCCTTCGCCTTTCAGCTCCAGCCCTACCACCCGCCCCTCGTGGTAGGCCGGGAAGGCCGTGTTGACGAAAGTTTTGGGCGGCAGGCCGGCCCGCTGCACGGTGTGTCGATGGGTGAGAATGCGCCCGACGAACTGCGGGTGACGCAGCGTAGCCGGGCTGATGCCCCGCCCTTCGAGGTACGAGGTGTCTTCCAGCGGCCGGCAGTCCTTGGTGAAGATGCTGTGGAACTTCTCGCCGGGCGCGGTTTCGGCAATGGGCGGCAAATCGAGCCGGGGCCGCTGCGCCTCGGGCAGGTTCAGGTAGACGCGGAAGTGGTCGTTGACGGCCTGCCACAGATTGCGGCCCGGCGCCTGGGCAATGCCGGCAATACGGCCCGAGCTTACCCGGTTCTTCATCCAGTCGATGACGCTACCCTTGTCTCGGTCATCCTGGGCGTTGAAGTACATCCAGTCGCCACCCCGGCCCTTGAACACGACCAGGGTATCATCGCCCTCGAATACATGCCACTTGCCCCGGCCCAGGTGCTCGCCTTTTTTGAGAGTGTAGCCGAAATGGCTCAGCAGCTCGGGCAACTCCACCTGCTCCTTGATTTTCTGAAAAGTCAGCTCGTGTTCCATGACTTGGGTATGGGTTAGACCGGGAAAAGCCCAGAAAAAAGAAGCCCGGAAAAGAGCTTCCGGGCTTGGGTTAGGTAGGTAATGGCGTGGAAGCAGTTGGCCCGCTTAGTGGCGCGGAACCCGGGTTTTCACCGGCGTCGTTTGCTCCTTGGCCGGCGCGGCTACCACCGTCCTGGTAACGGCCGGTGCCGTTTGCTGCACCTGCGGCGCTAGGCGCTGGGTTAGCTCGTGTGCGGCGGGGCGCACCTCGATGCAGGCCTTGGCGGCGTTTACCTGCACGGTGCCGTCGAACTGCCGGCCGCCGTCGCCGCTGGCCATCCCGGCCAGGGCCACGACTTTGCCCTCGCGCAGGTCGTGGCTCTGCTCGGGCGTGAGCTTGACGCCGGCAATGGTGTCGTGCAGCGTCACCTTATCCTCAGGCAGAATCACCACCTTGTTCATGGCCTTGTCCACGGCCACGTAGCCGTTGTAGGCGCGGCCCTGCTCGTCCTTGAGGCCGCGCAGCAGGCCGGCATTGCCCTCGGCTTCCAGTCGCTGCCGCTGCTCGGGCGTGAATGGCAGCCCGCCAATCTCGTTGGGAATCACCAGCCGGGCCTGGGGCAACTCTATTTTCAGGGTGGTCGTGCCGTCGGCTTCGCGGCGCAGTACCATCTTGCCCGCAAACTGAACGGGGTCCTGATCCGGCCGGCCCGTTACCTGCATGGCCAGCAGGTCGGTTTGCCGCCCGCTCAGCAGCTTTTCCAACTGTCCGCTCTGCTCCAGCGTCTGCAGGGTCAGGCCCAGCGAAGCCAGCACCTGCTGCGGCACTTCGCTGGCCTGAAACGGCGGGGCGACGGGGGCCGGCGGGGCTACTACCTCGGCCGGGGCCGGCTTAATGGGGTCGGCGACGGCTACCGTGCGGGCCGTTGGGGTAGCTGGCGCCTGGTCGGGCACCGCTTCCGCCTGGGCAGTACCCGCCTTGCGAAGCAGGCGCGCCTGCAAATCCTGGCGGGTTTGCTCGTAGTCCACTTCCAGGTGCTGCCTAGTTTTCGGGCCGCCGTTCAGGTGGGCGTAGAAGTTCTTGAGAAAAGCCGACGCCGGGTTGCCGCTGGTGTCGATGTCGAAAATGCTTTTCCCGTCGCGCAGCACCTGCTCGGTGGTCTTTCCCTGCCGCTGGGCCAGCTGCTGCACGCGCTGCTCGGCCGCAGCCTGCTGCCCCTGCTCCGGCACGGTCAGCGCGTGCCGGGGTACGGCCGCGAGCTGAGCGCTCAGCGCGTCCCACTGCCCGGTGCCGAATGCCTGCCGCACTTGCTTGCTGCGCGGGGGCTCGTAACCGTCATCGTAGCCCGCTTCCTGCCGGCGGGCGGCCGCCTGCTCCGGCTTTTCTACCACGGCCACGCCGTGGCCCACCTGCCGGAAGCCCTGTAACGTAGCCTCCAGCTGGCCCAGCTTATTGGATTCGGGGTCATAACTGACCGCAAAGCTCCCCATGAGCTTGCCCGCCGGGTTACGCTCGAACTGCAGCGCGCCCACGGCCACGCCGGCCTCCCGCAACTGGTCGAGGTAAGCGCGCATTTCCAACAGCGGGGCCACCTCGTCGCCCTTCTGCTGCCAGGTGATGCGCAATTCGCCCACGGGCGCCGCAGCCACTGCATCGGTAGCAAGGTCGGCGGTGGGAGTTTCCTGCCCCACCCCTACCGGTGTGGCCTGCGCCTCCGGGGCCTTGCTTGGCTGCTCATCGGGTAACAAGGTCGTAGGGGCTTTATCACCGGCCGGC
>NZ_JAIZZH010000007.1 GCF_020421205.1 Hymenobacter pini | reverse complement strand
GCAGCGGCGCCACCTTCAATTTCCTGCAGCTGCTCTTCGCTCAGGTTGGCAATGATTTCTTTGTTCAGGTCCAGTTGGTCGGCGGCAGTAGTTACCTTTTTCATCGGAAGGAAATGGTGGAAAGTGAAAAATGAGAGAAAATGAGATAATAAGGAGAGAAATTATTACTCGCCTACTTCAGCTGACACGTGGCCATTGCACGAGGTGGACCAGCAAGAGGTGAAGTCGCCAGCAGCGGCGCCACCTTCAATTTCCTGCAGCTGCTCTTCGCTCAGGTTGGCAATGATTTCTTTGTTCAGGTCCAGTTGGTCGGCGGCAGTAGTTACCTTTTTCATCGGAAGGAAATGGTGGAAAGTGAAAAATGAGAGAAAAACGACCCCAATAACCTAATTAACCGGTGCTATCAGATATGTTGGGTAATTCCTAAATACTGGCCATTATTTAGGTGTTTGTGCAGAACGAAATAACGCGAGGTTAATCCGTTAGTAAATCATCGTCATCATCGAGCGAGAGAGCATCGCCTAAAAAATCCAGCGACTGTTCATCTCCGCCGCCACCCATTACCATGGCTAGCTCGTGCTCGTTGAAAGGCTTAAACTCATAGTTTTCGCCTGAGAAATAAGAGTTTTTTATGTTTTTCATGGGAAATAAAATTGAGGAGCAAGAGTATTTTTTGAAACTGCAAACAGATGAATGGTTGAAGTGAGTCAGAAAATGAAACAGCAGCCTATTAGCTGTGGTATTTTAGGAATGGATAACGAGCTACGAAAACATTTTATTCACGAATGAAGCGGGTGGCTATATGTCGTAAATATGTTGATGTGTTTCAGCTGCTGTTGCCCTTGCTGTTATTGTTGATTCAAATGTAGAAGGGTGGTTTCTCTTACTAAATAATATTACACCAGTCTGCCTTTTGGCGGTACCAAACCGTCGAAACCGGTAGCCTACCCTCATAAGTAGCCCGAATGGCAGGACGAACGCCCACAAAACGAAAAAGCCGGCCCCGCTACAGGGCCGGCTATCCAGTAAGTGACAATAAGTAGGCTAATAAATGCCGCTGGCAGTAGTTTCCGGGAGTACAATGAGGAAGTCGTAACCCAGCACAGTACGCAGCAGGTTCTGGTCGTTGATGCGCAGCTGGCTGCTTAGCCAGGCGTCCCGTAAGGGCCGTAAATCGGTAATATTCCATTGCGTGGTAGCTTGCCCCAGAAAATAGCGCAGGAAGGCAGGAGCCGCTTCCGCAGTATAAGCCACCTCATGCTCTGCATAGGCACCAGCCGTCTTGTTTCCCTGCTTACCCACAACAAATAAGTGCAGAGAGGTGTGGCTCTGAGCTTCGGCCAGGTTGCTTATCAGACTGCCCACATCATAGTAGCCTCCGCTTACCAGCGGACTCAGGTTGCGCGCCACATGAAGCGCGCCCATCTTCACCAGGGTTTGCGGCAGCAAGGGGCCGTGCGTTGCCTGCTGGTGGCGCTGTAGCTCGTGCAGTAGGTTGCGTTTCAGTAAGTTAACCCGCTGTTGGTGCCCGCCGCTGCCCTGCAACTGCCCTTGGTAAATGGCGTGGCTCGCCGCGTAGTCCTGTATCATTGCCTGGACACGGGCATCTTCCGGCTGTGCCAGCATCAGCAGCTGCGCTATTGTTGCCGCTGGAAGCGTGAACAAGGCAAAATCGGGCGTATTCTGCAGCAGGCTGGCGCTGTCCTGGGCCTGGCAGGTATGGGCCAGCTCCCGCAGATACTGCTGAAATGCCGGGCTTTGCACCGCATTGGCCAAACGAGTGAAGAAGCGCCCCGATGAAGCCAGAAATACATGGTCGATACCAACAATGGCAACCTGGCGGTCCAGTAACCGACGAACCAGTTCAAATTCCGCCACCCAGCTATAAAACGACAAGGACCCCGGATGCTGCTGCAGATAGGCCGTGGGTGAGGCCGTGCTCTGAGCCAGCGTGCGCAGGTCCTGCACCTGATACGCATCCACCTCTGCCACAAACAGAGCTGGGTGCAGCAGCTGAGCCAGTGCAGCGGTAAACAGGGGAATCTGCGCCGTACCGTGGTCCTCGCCAACCAGCACGGCCTGGCTTGTCTGAACTGCCTGTTCCAGCAGTGCCCAGCCCGGACCCGCAAACTGATTCTGCGTTACGGTTATCGGATAGCTATGTGCCTGAATCAGCCGCCGTAACAGCCATTGCTGGCCGAATGCGGTGCCCGAAGCAAGCCGGGAAAGGCGCGCAAATAGGGGCTGCTGAAAAAGCTGGGCCATTCCTGCCGAATATAACAGGCACCGCTGGTGCCTGGGTTAACCTGCTGGTATCGGTAAGAATATAGATTTTATGCGAAAATCAGCAGCGGACGTAAAGTATAGGACAAGAAAAAACCCAGAAGCGGCTCGTAAGAGTTGCTTCTGGGTTATCGAGGTAGCGGGGACTGGACTCGAACCAGTGACCTTTGGGTTATGAGCCCAACGAGCTACCAACTGCTCCACCCCGCACTGTTTGGTAATACAAATGTACAAGCCTTTTTGACAAACGCAGCATTTGGGGGTGCAAAAATACAAGAATATTTTATTACCAGTTGATATTCAGGGGGCTAAAATGATAGGTGGTAGTAGAAAAGGCCACGTATTGTACAGAATTATGTATTCACTACGCTATAAACCCGCTGGCCGCGTAAGCGAAGGGCTGTAAATGCTCAGTTTAATTTTTTCCTCAACCTGCACCTCTATGAACATCCTCGCTACCTCGCTCTCCAAGTGGAGCGCTCCGTTTGTACTGGCCGGCTTAACCCTGGCTTCCTGCAACACGGCTCAAACCAACGAGTCGGCATCTACCAGCACTGCCACGGATACCACTGCCACGGCTACGCCCGCGCCGGATGCACCCGCTGGCCCCACACCCGTGAAGCCCAGTGGCCCGGCCCCGGCCTGGGCTACCGGCATCAAGCCCGAAATGCAGGCCGTAATTGAAACTTTGGTCGGCCTGGGCGGCAAACCCATCGAGACCCTATCGGCGCAGGAGGCCCGGCAGCAGCCCACCCCGGCCGATGCCGTGATGAAGCTGATGCAGCAGAATAATATGCCTATGCCCCCGGTAACGGCTGATACCATGAGCCGCATGGTGATGCCCGGCGTGAAGGTGCGCATCTACACGCCCAAAAATGCTACCGGCACGCTACCCGTGGTGGTGTATTACCACGGCGGCGGCTGGGTAATTGCGAATCTTGACACCTATGATGCCTCGGTGCGCGGGTTGGTGGAGAAAACCGGGGCCATCTTTGTATCGGTGGCGTACCGGCAGGCCCCGGAGCACAAATTCCCGACGGCGCACAACGATTCGTTTGCGGCTTACCAGTGGGTGCTGCGCAACGCGGCATCTTTCAAAGGCGACCCGCAAAACGTGGCCGTGGTGGGGGAAAGCGCCGGGGGCAACCTAGCCGCCAGCGTGAGCATGATGGCCCGCGACAAAAAAGTGATGATGCCCAAGCACGAAGTGCTGGTGTACCCCATTGCCGGCTACGACATGAACACGCCGTCGTACCAGAAGAATGCCCAGGCCAAGCCGCTCAACAAGCCCATGATGGCGTGGTTCTTCGATAAATATCTGCGCAACGCCGCCGATGGCAAAAACCCGATGATTTCGCTGGTGAATGCCAACCTGAAAGGTCTGCCGCCCACAACTGTTATTACCGCTAGCTTGGACCCGCTGATGAGCGACGGCCAAATGCTGGCCGACAAGCTAAAAGCAGCTGGCGTAGCCACCAAGTACCAGAACTTCGACGGTGTAACGCACGAATTTTTTGGTATGGCGCCGCTGGTGCCCCAGGCCACCGAGGCCCAGGACCTAGCCGCTGGCGAGCTGAAAAACGCCCTGATGAAGTAGAGCCTGAGATTCAGAGTATAAAACTGAGCGCTTAGAACAAAGAGGTTAGAATCAGGAAGTGCGGCTTCCGCTCCGTTGTCCCACCTAGGGCGCAGAGTGGAACCCCACTTCTTGGTTTTAATCTCTTTGTTCTGAGCTCTGACAGCTAGAATCGGCTGGTGATGCCGAAGTGGATTTTGCCGGCGCTGAGTGAGAGCCGCTGCTGCTGGCTGCGGCCCAGCGCGTACACAAACTGAAACTGCCCCGCGCCGGTGCGGAAACTCAGCCCCGCCCCCAGGCCGGTGGGCGAATCCTGCGGGTACGGGTCGTTGGGGAGGGCGCGGCGCAGGTAGGCCTGGTCGGCAAATAGAAATACGTAGGCGTCGGAGCCGGTGAACTGCCGGAACTCGGCGGTGCCCACGGCGTACTGGCTGGCGTAGAAATTCAGCTCGTTGAAGCCCCGCAGCGTGGCCAGGCCGCCCAGCCGGAACAGGTCGTTGAGGAACAGGCGGTTGTTAATGAGGGCCTCACCCCGCAGCCGCGTCAGCAGTACGCCCTGGCGGCCTACCCGCAGGTAATGCTCGGCCCGCAGCCCCAGCGTAGTCTGGCGAGTGCGGAGCGGTACACCTTCGTAGAAACTTTCCGGTAAATCGGCGTTCCGGCTGATACGCTTGGTGCCCACGGCCCCTTGCCCACTTACCAGCAGCCCCCGCCGCGGAAAGTACGGGTCGTCGAGGGTATTCCAGGTATAGTTGAGGCCGTAGGAAGCGTAGCGGGAATCAACGTTTTCCGGTAGCGTCGTGGCCTTATCGAGGGAGGAATAAATCAGGCGAGAGTTGCGCCACTCGGCAAATACGGCCAGCCGCCCGGCCAGGGCCGTGGGGTAGGCAACCTGTAGCCGCGGCCGGGTATTCAGGAACAGGGTATCCTGCTTGAGCAGATTGAAGGAGCCGCTCAGCTCCAGGGGCGTCCCGAAAAAGGCGGGGTGTACGTATTGGGCATCGAGCAGCTGGGAATTGGCATCCAGCTTCCGCCACTGCAGCCCTACACCCTTACCGCCCCCATTGAGGTTGCGCAGGTTCAGGGTAATGTCGCCGGTAATCTGCACGCGTTTTTGGCCCACAGTGGGCGAGGGATTGGGCAGCACGCCCACAATGGCATCGAACTGATTGGCCGTACGGTCTTCGAGCAGGAAATATACCCGGGCCCGGCCGCGGGCAAAGCGTACTTCGGGCTCGGCCTTGAGCTGCAGGTAGGGCAGCTGGCGCAGGCGGCGGGCGGCTTCCTGAATGCGCTGCTGGCTGAAGGGCTGGTCAGGCTCCAGCTGCAGGTAATCGGTGAGGAACCGGGCGCGGGTTTTGGTCTTGCCCAGAATCTGGATGGAATCAAACACTACCAGCGGGCCGCGCTGCAGCACTACCCGGCCGGTAATGCCCTGATCGGTGAGCCCCACCGAATCGAGGCGGAGCGTAGCGAAGGGGTAGCCCTGGTTTTCGGCTTCGTGCAGGATGTTTTCCTGGAGGCGGGCCCACTCCTGCGGGCGTAGCGGCTGCTGCCGGAACAGCTTGTCGCGGAAGCCGGCCCGGGTGAGCAGCCCGTCGCCGAGGTTGCCGTTGCGCACCTGCGCCCAGCGGAATTGCTCTCCCACGTACAGGCGCACCTGCAGCGTATCGTGGTGCCACTGCACTTCATCGGCCGAAGCGGTGAGGTAAGCATCGTTTTGAAGGGCCAGTACCAAATTGCGCACTTCCCGCAACGCCGTCAGGGAATCGGGCAACGTGGTGCGGTACCGGTAAGGCCGCAGCACAGGCTGGTCGGCAGTTTCCAGCAGCAGGCGCAGGGTAACGGGGCGCACCGGCCGTAGTGGAGCCAGCGGGGTTTTGCGGGTGGAGTCGGGCGGTGGCGCCGCGGCGGGCACGGCCGAAACGGGTGGTGCCGCCGGATTGAGTGGGGTAGTACCCTGGGCGTAAACGGCACCGCTCAGCCACGGGCTCAGCAGCAGTAACCACCAGAAAACAAGGGCGCGGGCGTACATTTGCAGGGCTAAACGCGAAACCAGGCGTTTAATTTCCCAAAAGTACCCTTTCCTGCTTCCGCTCACCGGTTTACCGAACTTTCGGCGGCGGCAGCCAGTTCTTTTCCGCATGGCCGGCCTGTACCTACATATTCCCTTCTGCAAGCAAGCCTGCCACTACTGCGACTTTCACTTCAGCACCTCGCTGGGGCTGAAAAGCCGGCTTACGGAGGCCATGGTGCGGGAGCTGGAGCTGCGCCGGAGCTATCTGCCCGCCGATACCACGCTCAACACCATCTACTTCGGGGGCGGTACGCCTTCCTTGCTGACGGCCACGGAGCTGAATACCCTGCTCACGGCGGTACACCGGCACTTCCGGGTAGCATCCGACGCGGAAATCACGCTGGAAGCTAACCCCGACGACCTCACGCCTGATAAAGTGCGGGAGCTGGCCGCCTCGCCCATCAACCGGCTCAGCATCGGGCTGCAGAGCTTCCACGAGCCCCACCTGCGGATGATGAACCGGGTCCACTCGGCGGAGGAATCCACGACGGGCGTACGGCGGGCCCAGGATGCTGGGTTTGAGAATATTTCGGTGGATTTGATTTACGGCGTACCCGCCCCCGACCACGGCATCTGGGAGCAGGATATGGCCCAGGCCTTTGCCCTGCAGGTGCCCCACCTGAGCTGCTACGCCCTCACCATTGAGCCCGACACGGTATTTGGCCGCCAGCTGCAGAAAGGAAAGTTCTGGGCCGCACCGGAAGAGTTTGTGGCACGGCAGTTTGAGCTGTTGCTGCAGGAAATGGGCCGCCACGGCTACCAGCAGTACGAAATCAGCAACTTCTGCCAGCCCGGCCGCGAGTCGCGCCACAACTCGGCGTACTGGCGCGGGGTGCCTTACCTGGGGCTGGGGCCCAGCGCCCATTCCTTCAATGGCAGCAGCCGGCAGTACACCGTGGCTCACAACCACCAGTACGTAACGGCGGTGCTGGAGCAGGGCACCGTGCCGGCCACCGTGGAGCACCTTTCGCCCCGCGACCAGGCCAATGAGTACCTGATGACCAGCCTGCGCACCGCCCAGGGCTGCAACCTGGTCCGCCTGCGCACTGAGCTGGGCGTAGACCTGCGGGGCGAGAAGGGCGCTTACCTGCGGGAGCTTGAGCAAACCGGCTTGGCTCATCTCGACGCGGATGAGTATCTGCGCCTGACCGATGCCGGCAAGCTGCTGGCCGACCACATTACATTGGAGCTGTTTCAGGGCTAGCACGCCTCTGTGTGCTTGCGTTTCGGGCCGCCCGCACTGGGAAATAGTAGCCATTGTCGGCTTTTCTTTTTTCTTTGAAACAGCCAACCGGCCGCCCGCTCAGCAGTAGCGCGGGCTACTGCCGCCGGGTACCCTACCGGTTAAGTTGCCAGCAGCATGAAAATGAGACGATTAATTGACGCCCTGGCCGATGATACCGATTTCTTTATTGAGCAGGTACAGATTACGGCCATTGTATTCGACAACTCCGACGACGTAACGATTTGGGCTACCACGTACTTTGATCAGGAACCGCATTTTTTCCACCTGGGCCTGCCGTTCCAGCAGCTGGATTTGCTGCTGCGCTTGGCCGGCAGCCGGGCCGAAGCCCTGCAGGAAGACGTAGCCGATGCCCTGGCCACCGTGCAGGAGTGGCCCTGTCTGCTGCAGTACAACACAGAAGCCGACCCGCCCGTGCCCCTGCCCAACGTGGCCCTGAAGCTGTCCTGCACCTATCCCGCCGACTTGTTTGAGGACGAAGAAGAGGAAGGCGAGGAAGAAGACAGCTTCGATATCAGTATGAACGCTGAGAGCGAGGAGGAGTACGAGTCGGGCCAGCCCCATAATATCTTCTACCTCGAAGACGTGTTCCTGCGCATTGAGCCGTGAGGGAAAAGGATGAATTATGAGAGTTGAGTTATGAATTGATTGTACTGTAGCAGCGGCAGTAATAGCCCGGAACTCAACTTTCATAACTCATCATTCAACTCTCAACCAGCTATGTTCTACCTCATTCCCGGCCTGGGAGCCGATGAGCGGGTGTTTCAGCGGCTGCAGCCGTTGCTGCGCGGCGAAACCTGCCTGCTGCCCTGGCTCACGCCGGAGCCCGATGAATCCTTGCCGCACTACGCGGCCCGCATGGCCGCCGATATTCCGGCGGATGCCACGGGGCTGCTGGTAGGTGTGTCGTTTGGGGGCGTGGTGGCGCTGGAAATCAGCCGGCTGCGGCCGGGGCTGCGCACGGTGCTCATCAGCAGCATTCCGGATGCCAGCTGTCTGCCGCCGCTGCTAAAGCTGGTGCGGGCCTCGGGGCTCTACCGGGTGTTTCCGCCCCAGTGGCTGAAGCTGTTTCCGCGGGCGGGGCAGTGGTATTTCGGGGTGCAGAATGGAGCGGAGTACCGGATGTTCAAGCAGATTCTGCGGGATATGGAGCCGCGCTACACCCGCTGGGCCGTGGCCAGCCTCCTGCACTGGGACAGCACCCACGTGGGCCGCAGTATCCAGATTCTGGGCACCCACGACCGGGTATTTCCGCCCGGCCCCACACCCGTGGAGTATCTCATCCCCGGCGGTGGCCACTTCATGGTATACAGCCACGCCAAGGAAATCAGCCGCATTCTGAACAAGCTGGTGGCTGAAGTCTAAATGCCCATCATCCTCACTACCTCATCACCCCTATGCTTGCCACGTACCCCTATCAGGGTCATACCTTCGCCTTCGACCCGGCTGCCCCACTGGATATTTCGCTCCCACTGGCTCCGGGTGAAAATCAGATAAACTGCTTCTGGGCCGAGCCGGTGCAGGTGGAGGTGATTCGGGTGGGCAGCTTTGTGGGCAGCGTGGCGCTGGGCGGCAGCACCAACTACCAGCGCGTGCACCTCACGCCCCATGGCAACGGCACCCATACGGAGTGCTACGGCCACATTTCCCCCGACCCCGCCGCTACCCTCGACCGGTGCCTGCGGCGGTTCCTGTTTGTGGCCCGGCTGGTATCGGTGCAGCCCCGCCCCCGGCCCAACGGCGACGAGGTAGTGCTGCTGGAAGATGTGCGCCGGGAGCTGGAACACGGCCCCGATGCCGCCGTGCAGCCCGAGGCACTTATTCTCCGCACGCTGCCCAACCACCGCAGCAAGCGCACCCGCCACTATTCCGGCACCAATCCCACCTACCTGGAGCCCGCTTTGGCCGAATACCTGGCCGCGCACCACGTAGAGCACCTACTGCTGGACCTGCCCAGCGTGGACCGGGAAGAGGACGGCGGCCAGCTGCTGGCGCACCACGCCTTCTGGCAATACCCGCACAACACGCGCCACGCGGCCACCATCACGGAGCTGATTTTCGTGCCCGACGAGGTGGAGGATGGCCTGTATCTGCTGAATCTGCAGGTAACCAGCTTGCAGCTGGATGCCAGCCCCAGTAAGCCGGTGCTCTATGCGCTGCGGCAGGCGTAACATACAGTAGCCGCGCTTAGCAACATAAACGACTAGAACAGCACAGCCCCCGACCTGTAGCAGGCCGGGGGCTGTTCAATGGTATTCAGATTCCTTGCGACGCTCGGAACGACGGGCGGGCTAGTTCAGCCACACGGTCAGGAGCATTTCGAAGCGGTGGGGGCCGTAGGCGTTATAGTAGGGGGCTTCGCCTTCGAAACCCAGTACGTGCACCAGGGGCATGCCTTCGGTGCGCGAATCTACTACTCGCACGGGGTACAGCTGGCCTTCCTCGGGCCAATCACCCACGTGGTTGTAGGGGCGCTGTCCGGCGTCCACGCAGCGGGCGTAATCAATGAAAGGAGCGTGGCGGGTGGCTTCCGCCAGCGTCAGGTTGGCAACTTCGTATTTCGGCATGATGCGCTGTTCTACAAAAAACCGACCAGGATAATTCCCGGTGCGTGCTGAAGCTCGTCAGGTTCAGCAAATTAAACTACTGGCTACAGCTTGAACTGCAAGCTGACTTTGACCCCAAAGGTACGGGCTCCGGGCGAGTTTCGGTACGTGAGGCGGTGCAGGAAGTCAACGCGCGCCACCCGCAGAATGTTCTCGACCCCGTACCCAACTTCGGCGTAGGGCAGGCGGCCCAACGATTGAAACGCCGGCAGCGGGCCGCCATTCACGGGGTCTTCGCGGGGGATAATACGGCGGTTGGCCTCGCTCACGCCGCCCCACAATACGTTGCCGGTGGCCACCAGCCGCCAGTTGAGCTGCTTGATGGCCGGCAGGGAATTCAGCAGAAACCCATCAAACAGGTTTTCGGCCCGCAACGCCACGTACCGGTCACTCACGAACTCAAAATAGCGCATCAGGTTGAAGGCCCCGGCGTTATAAAACGGTGACTGGTTGCCGAGGTGCGTTTTGAGCACCGGGTAAGGCACCGTGCTGGGAATATAGCCGGCATCGAGGCGGTAGTCGAGGCGGCCCACCTGGCCCAGCCGGATACTTTGGTCGATGAGCAGGTTGAGCTTGTGGTAGCGGAAATCGGAGCCCAGTACGTCATCTACGCCCAGCGTGTAGCGCACCGTGAATACCGGCCAGCGCTTCAGACCGATGGCCGTGCGGCGGTTGCGGTTGTCGGGCACCAGTACCTCGTCGCGGGCGTAGCGGGATTCCAGCACCAGCTCCGAGAGGTCGAACCGGTCGTTGGTGGGGGCGCCGGGGGCAAACTCCCGGGTGTAGTAGGCAAACGGGTACAGCGGCTGAAACCGTTGCCGGCGCAGAATTACCCGCTGCGTGAACCCCCGGAATAAATCCGACTGCAGGCTCAGTGTGGTCAGGTCGCGGATGAGGGGGCGGCTGCCGCTGATGTTGCCCAGGCGCGCCGAGGCCTCGAACAGCGGGTTTTCGAGGGCGTAGTCGTTATCCAGCAGGGCCACCTGGTCCAGGTCGCGGCGGTGCTCAAAGTTAGTCACCGTCCAGTGGCGGCGGTCCAGCACGCGCTGCACCCGCAGGCCGTATTTGAAGCGTCCGTCGCGGGTGCCGTAGGCCAGGTAGGTGCGCACCAGCCAGTCGCGGCTCCATTCGGGCGTGGTCCGAAAACCGAAGCGCAGCCGGTGGCCCTCAATATTGTTGAAGCTGTACGTGCTCAGCAGCGGGCCCCAGTCGATTTTACCGGCGCGGTAGTAGCCGTTCACGGCCACATCGGCCAGCTCCAGCAAAGAGCGCACGGCCGGGAGCTTGCGCACGGTGTCCAGCACCATCAGCGTAGCGCGCTCCTGCTGGCTCAGGGTATCGGGGCGGTTCTGCTCGAAGAAGCCCTTGGGCACGTCGAAAGCATCGGCGGCCGTTTCCAGCGGCCGGTCGTAGAAGGGCAAAGGCCGGGGCTGATTAGCGACGAAGCCGGAATTAATAGTAGTGAAGCGGGCAGCTATGCCAGTGCTGCCCTTGGTGGGCCGGATGCCGATAACCACGTGCGTGCGCCGCGGCAGCCCGGGCCCGGCCGAGCTGGGCACCAGCTCCTGCTGCACCGCCACGCGCTCCACAAAGTTCAGGTTAGCCTCGGGGCTGACTACTAGGTCCAGCTTGCGAAGGGCGTAGGTGTCGGTAGTAATCCAGATAGTGCCCACGAAGGCCAGGTCCTGCGGCCGCCGGGGCTGCACCCCAATGCGGTAGCAGAAGTCGGAACCCACCAGCACCGAGTCTTGCAGTTCGTACTCATAGGTGAACTTCCAGCCGTCGGCAATAGGCGAGATGAAGTCCTTGCCCAGCAGCTGCTGCCAGTTGCGGTAAAAGTCCCAGTCCTGAAAGGACGAGCCCATAATCTGCGACACCACCGAGCCCTCCCGGGGCGTGGCCCCGCGCATCTGGGTACGCCGGATTTCCTCCCGCCGTCGCAGAGGCTCATTCAGCTGGTAATATTTCGACAGCACTTCGGAGGCAAATACCGGCACCATGGCCCGGCCGTTGGCGTCGCGGCCCACGCCCAGGCTGTCGGCCACCTGCGTCAGCTGGCGCAGCACCCGGCGGCGGCTCACGGCATCGGGCAGGTTATTGAGGGCCACCTCGGTGCGGTTGTAGCTGTCGAACTCGAAAGCGGTGAGGCTGCTCTTGTTGTTGCGGGGCTTCTGCTGTTGCACCCGCCGCAGAATGCGGTAGGCCGGATTCTCGCGGGGCCGCACCACCACTTCGCCCAACGAAACCGAGCCGCTGCCCAGTGCGAAATTCACGGTTTGCGCTCCGGCCGTGGTGCTGACCTTTTTCTTCAGGGTGGTAAACCCAATGGCCGAAGCCGCCAGCGTATCCACGGGACCAGTCACCGTGAGCTGGTAGCGGCCGGTCTCATCGGCGGTAGCGCCCTGGGTTGTTCCGCGCACAAACACTGAGGCAAAGGGAACGGGCTTGACCGTGCTGGCCTCCGTGATACGTCCACTGAACACGATGCGCTGCGCCCGGGCCGCCGGAGCGCCTACCAGCAAGAGCAGTAACAGCAGCGGGTAAAATGGACGCATAGCGGAAACAATCGGAATGGGACGGAGCAGGGCAAACTAACTGCAGTAAGATACCGAGCGGTAACCGGAAAACCGAACGCCGCCGGTTATACAGTCGAGCTTATTTGGGACATTCTTCGCGGGTGAGGGTTTCGTTGATGTTAATGGCGGCGGCGCTGCCTTCGGCGGCCGCTAACAGGGCCTGCTGGGTGCCGGGGGTAGTGTCGCCGGCGGCGTAGAGGCCGGGCACGGTGGTCTGCTGCTTTTTATCCACCCACACCGCGCCTTTGCTGTTGCGGCGGCAGCCCAGCTGCTCGGCCAGGGTGGTGCGCTGGTGCTGGTGGGCGTGGATAAACACGGCCGTGCGGGCCAGCTTCTCCCCCGACTCAAATACGATGTGCCGGAGCTCTCCGCCTTTGGTACCCTCCAACCGGATAATGGGCTCCTCGCGCACCTGAATTTTCTGCTGGCGCAGGCGGCGGCGGGCGTTGGCCGTGAGGTAGGCCGGGTCTTCCACGCAGGCTACCACATCGGGGCTCCAGCGGCTCACCAGCAACGCCAGCCCGGTTACCAGCTTAGCCCGGCCGTACACGGCCAGCGGCTGATTCCGCACCTCCCAGCCGTGGCAGTAGGGGCAGTGCAGTACGCCCCGGCCCCATAAGTCGCGCATTCCGTCAATTGGTGGCAGCTCGTCTTCCACCCCGGTAGCCAGCAGCACCTTGCGGGCCGTAACGGTACTCGTGCGGCCGGTGGGGCCTTCCAGCGTCAGCTCAAAGTGCTTCCCGATAGAGGTTACGGCCGTTACCCGAGCTTGTCGGATTTCCACCGTCTCATAGGGTTGCAACTGTTCCTGGCCCAGGCGTAGCAGGTCGGCGGGCTTGGTACCGTCCCGCGTGAAGAAGCCCTGTACGGCGGGAGAAGGGGCATTACGGGGCGCGCCGCCATCCAGCACCAGCACCCGGCGCAGGCAGCGGCCCAGCACCAGCGCGGCACTCAGGCCGGCGGAGCCCGCCCCCACAATAGCAACATCAACATCGGTCAGTGGCTGGCGGGGGGCGTGGTGGCGCATGGGAGTAGAGCTGATACTAGGTTGGGAGGTCTATACCCTGAAAGTGGGTGCGGGGTTGGCCGGAGTGGACTGACCACAACAGAAACGGCCCCCTCTCCAGCGGAGAAGGGGCCGTTAGGTAGGCTATAAGGAGCTTTCGAAAATTACTCCTGCACCAAGCGTTGCACGAAAGATTGACCGTTGCCCTGGACTTGTACAAGGTACACGCCTTTGGGCAGGGCCGCCGTACGCAGCGACTCATCCGTACCGCCTTGCTGGGCGGTCGAGCGCACCACGCGGCCGGCCATATCGGTGATGGTGACCTGATAGGAGCCGGGGCTGAGCGTGCTCAGGTCGAGGCGGGCATCCTGCTGGCCGGAGGTCGGGTTGGGGTACACCTGCACGGCAGCGGGCAGCGACGTGGCAAAGCTCACCGTCTGCACGGCGCTGAAGGCTTCCGTGCCGTCCGTGTCCACCTGGCGCAGGCGGTAGTACACCACCCGGCCCTGGGCTTTAGCCGCTACTCGGGCATCAATGGCCGTGTAGGGCGTGGCCGAGGCTTTGGTGCCCTGGCCTTTCACCTGCTCGATGGCCGAAAACTGCTGGCCGTCGAAGCTGCGCTCCACCACGAAGTAGTCGTTGTTGACTTCCTGGGCCGTGGTCCAGGCCAGCTTGGCGTCCTGCCCAGCGGCCTGCGCCGTGAAGCTCACCAGCGTTACCGGCAGCGGACCGTTGCTTACCGGAGCTACGCCCGAGAATTCAGAAGTACCCATGTTAGCAACCGTAGCCGTGGCCGTGACGCGGGCTCCGTTAGCGGTCAAAGCAGCCAATTGCGCAGAGTTCAGCGAAGAAGTGGGGATGGAGAACTGGAACATGTTGGCGTTGGTTTCGCTGCCCTGATCCAGGCCGTTCATCAGGGCGCTGTACGACTTGCGGCCGGTGGCTGCGTCATCCGAGGTGCCTTCCGTGCGGAACGCCAGGTAGGTCTGGCCTTCGCCGAAGTTCGTGGGGTCGGTAGCTGCTACGTAGATTTCTACCCGTGCTCCGGCCGGAGCGTAACCCGCCAGCAACAGGTTGCCACCATTGATGCGGGCTTGCGTAATAACCGGGAACGTAAGCAGACCGTTGGCCCCGCTGGCGGTAGTGCGGCCGCTGGCATTTTTGGTCACGCCGTCACCATCGGCAGTGCCACCGTTGGCCAGGTCAATGGCCAGGTTGCCGTTACCGCTGAACGAGTTCTGCGTGAACGAGTTGTTGGAACCGGCAATAGCCACAATACCGTCGCCGGCGTTGTTTGTGAACGTATTCAGGCTAACCACGTTACCCGTACCAGCGGTACGAATAGCCAAGCCGGCCTTCTGTACACCATTCAGGGTTCCGTTGCCTTTGATAAGGTTACCCGTGATGGTATTGTTGCTATTGGTACCGCTGATGAAGTCAATACCCATAGCAGCGTTGTTCACAATCTGGTTGTTGCTGATGGTAGACCCCGTAACCCCGGTAAACTCAATGCCATCGGCATCGGCACGGGTGGAGTTGCGAATCACGTTGCCCGTGATAGTTACGCCGCTCAGGGCATTCAGGCCGATGTTGGCTCCGTTGCTGTAGAACGTGCTGTTCTGAATAACCGCGCCCGTTACGCTAGCCCCGTCGAGGCGCAGACCCTGGTCGGTGCCGTTGGTGGCACCCGTCAGGCCCAGGCCGTTGAGGGTGAAGTTGCTGCCCGTTACGTACAGACCACCGCCATTACGGCCAGCTTGGCCGTTGAAGTTGATGGTTACTTCCGGACCGGTAGTCGATTCGGCCACAGCGGCGTTGGTATCACCGGTGCGCAGCGTCTGCTGGTTGCCGTCGATGGTAGTACCAGCATCCGTTACGGCGGGCAGCGCACCGGAGGCGGCCGTCAGCGTGATGGTAGCTTGGCCGTTGCTGGCGCCACCGTTGAGGCCGCTGCGCATGCCGCTCGGCACATTGGTCGTCCGCCCGTCGCCAATCATGAAGACGGAGGTTTCCCGACCAGCCGTCAGGCCTTCCTGGCTGAGGTTAGTGTTAGCCAGGCCATTGGAGTTGGTAATGAACTGAGCCAGCGAGCCAATACCCGAAGGATTGGTATTAACAATAACGTCGAAGTTGAAGCCGAACTCATACGAGGTAGTACCCACCGGGCGGTTCAGCACCTGAGCAGGGCTGATGGACTGGGGCGTGGCCGTACTGCTGGTGAGTGCGCTCAGCGCTTGGGAGCCGGAGTTGGCGGGTGCGTCGGCCAGCAGCGGGTTCTCGCCGCCTACCCGGTTTACATCTTCCGCAATGTAGGTGAGTACCGGCAGCAGGCCCGCCGGGGTGCTACCCGTGGCGCGTACCGACGTTACGGTGCTGTTTACTACCCGAATGGTGTAGTTACCCGGAAACTGGTCAGCAAAGGTGTAGGCCCCACCCGTGGTAGTGGTGGTGGTGGCCACCAGCGTGCCACTCTCGTTGTACAGCTCTACCCGGGCATTGGTGCGGCCAATGGCATTCTGGGCAAAGCCGGAAGCCACGGCGGCAGCATTGGCGGTGGCGTAAGGCCGGCCGGCACCGCCGCCGTAGTTCACGTCATCGAACACAGTGCCGACAATATCGCTGGTAATCACTACCGGAATAGTGACGGTGCCCGTGTTGGAGGAAATGGCCCCCGAGTTGTCGTAGGCCTGGTACGTGAACTTGGCGTCGCCGGAATAGCCGGCCGTTGGGTCAAACGTCAACTGACCCGCCTGCGTTGGCGTCAGCTCCTGGCCGCTGGTTACAGGCGCGCCGTTGTTCAGGCGCAGAACGCCCTGCGAAGCATCGGGCAGGGAGGTAACCACGTACGAAACGATGCTGCCATCCGAATCGGTGCCCGACAGGGCCGGAATGGCGGTAGCAGCGGCTCGGTCCGACATGCGGGGAGTTGTAATATCGGCTACCGTGGGAGCTGCGTTGGAAGCACAGTTGCTACCGTCCTTAGCTCGGGTGGCAACCGTGGCATTGGTTACCTGCACGTCATCGAGGCGGAAGGTGGTATTACCCCCGTTCCGAACCAAGACAATCTGTACATTTCGCACCCCGGTAGCCGTGTATGGTACCGAAATGGGCGTTGTAGTATTGGCCGTGAGCGTAACAAACGTAGGACCAACGGTGGTGGCAACCGTACCGTTCTCGTTCAGGAAGTTGATCGTGTATTGAGGACGGTTAGTGCCGGTACCTCCAACCACACTAGACTGCATGTTGAAGGAAACCGTACCGCCAGTCAGCTGGAGCAGCGGAGTGGTGTACGAAACGGATGTACCAGCGGCAACCGAGGCTGACGTCAGGAATTCCCGGCCGTTGATGTTTGTACCATCAGAAATAGTAAGGCCCGAAACGGCCGCGCAGTAGTCGATAATCCGGCCTTCGAAATCCTCCGAGAAAGTGGCGTTATCGGCTGCGTTAATCGTCTGAACAGCCACGTTGTTGTCCGTATTGTTGTCCGGGCTGGTGGTGCTGTTGATGGTGGCAGTAGTGGTGAGGTCACCGGTTTGCGCCACGCGGGCTACCAGCGTCATCGTGGCGCTGCCACCACCCAGCAAAGTACCTACGCTCCATACGCCAGAGTTGTAGGTGCCGCCGGTTTGGGTAGAGCTAACAAACGTGAGGCCCGTAGGTAGCGGGAAATCTACGGTAACTGCGGTAGCAGTTGCGGCGGAGGAGGCTACTACCGTGTACGTTACCGTTTGCCCTACGCGGTAGGGGCCCAGGGTCACACGCTGCGTAACGGCCAAGTCAGCGGCTGTAATGTTAGAAGCCGTGACGGGCAGGCTATACGTTGCGGTGTTGGATACCGAGCCCAAATCATCCGTAGCCGAATAGGTGAACGAACGAGTGGTAGTACCAGTAGTAGGAGCCGTGTAGCTGAGCAGGCTTACTTGGTCAGCCGGAATAACTTGGTTAACAGTAACTGCAGTGCCATTGAAAAACAAGGTGCCGTTGCCATTACCGGGTAGAGACAGAATCTTGAAGGAGGCTACCGTCGAGTTACCCTGCGGGTCAGTGGCGCGCAGGGGCAGAATGGGCTGGTTGCCGGAGCCGAGGGCTACGGTCGTATTCGTCACATTCTGCGCCGTAGGGGCAGCATTCACTACCGTGGTAATCTGGGCGGCCGGCTGCGTGCCGTTGTTGTTGCCGATAATCGGGTCGGAGGTGTTGGCCGTGTTGCGGGCCGTGCCGGTTACCGTATTGTTGGGCATGGTGAAGCTCACGGTGTTGGTAACCGAAGCGCCCGAGGCAAGCAGAGGAGTAGCGTTGAACGTTACTAGACCGGTACCCGAGTTGTACGAGCCGTTGGTCACGTTCACGCCACTCAGGTTGGCCGCCAGCTGGATGGTGGGCACCACATTGTTGGCGGCGTCCAGGCCGCTGTTGTTGGTGGTGGTAGCCGTGTACGTAACGGTACCGCCCACGTTGGCATAGGTGTTACCCGTAATGGTGGTCGTCACATCGGCCTCTTCGCACCAGGTGAAGGCGGAAATGTATACGGCCTGGGTGCCGGGGTTTGCAATTTCCGTCTGCAGGTTTTTGTAAATCAGCTCCAAGCGCACAATGGCATCGGTAAACGTGATGGTCACGTTGCCATCGGGACCCACGGTGCTGCCCGAGCCCGTAGCAGGGTTGGTGCGGCCCGTAATGCGGTTGTTGCCATTAAAGAAGTTATTGCCGTTGGGCGCCAGCGACACGTCACCGGGGTCCAGCTGCACCACCGTGCCATCGGCCCGGTAGCCGTTAAACGTCACGTCGTCCACAAAGGCGCTGCCTTCCGCCGCGGTGCCTTTATCCAGGTCACCCATCGTGAAGCTGAAGTTCTTCAGCGGCCGACTGAAATAGAAATTGGCCGTGCTGGTGGTATTGGCCGTGCTGGTGTAGTCCGTAAACCAGTCCAGGGCGTAACCGGGGCTGCCCGCCCGACGGTCCGTCGTCAGCGTGGTTTCGCCGGCGGCCGCGTTTGATGAATAGCCACTGACCCCATTCAGGTTGTTGCTGATGGTGACGGCACTGTTCGTAACGGTAACGGAGCGGTTGGTTTTCCAGTCCTCGTTATTGGGCCGGGTCGTAAAGTCGAACACGGAAGCCTGCCCGCAGGTGGCCTTGTTAACCGGAATGCCCAGGCGGGCGGGGGCGGAAGTCGCCCCTAGGTTGTTGGTAGCCGTGAAGGTAGCAATGGCCGAAGTGCCCGAGTAGCCTGCTGCCGGCTGGAACGAAAGCAGCGACGAGTTGGCCACGGGGTAGCTCTGGTTAGCCACCGCCGGCGCATTGTCCACGTACAGGGTGCCGGTGCTGGCGGCGGGCAGTCGCGTAAACGTGAACGAGCTGACGGTACCGTCGCCGTTTGAGAAACCCCAGGCTGCCAGGTCCCGCAGCGGCTGCCGCAAACCATTGCTGATGAGCGTGGCAGTGGTAAAGTCGTAGGTAGTAGGCGGAATGCTGTTGTATACCTGGAAGGAGTACGTCGCTACGTTGGAGCGCGCCCCCAGAGCATCAACTGCATCGAAAGTGAAAGTGCGGGTACCAACCGCCGCGCCGGTGTTGCTGACGAAAGCTAGGTACTGTGCCTGCTGCACCGAAACGTTCAGCCCTACAGTTACCTGCGTATAGTTTGCCAGCGCTGCGTCAGCAACGTACAGAGTTCCGCTGGCGGGAAGAGAAAGAAACCGGAAGCCCGTCAGGTTGTTATCCGCGTCCGTTGCCGCCAGCCCTTCATTGAAGTAGGCCGCGCTGCCGTTGTTAATGACCGGTACTGTGCCGGTCACATCCGTAGCTACCGGAGCAGCCGCCGGGCGGGCCGCCACGGAGCCTTTCATCGATGTCCGAAAGCTGCTGGGGCGCAGCAGTTCCGCCATCGGTTGGCTCAGAAGATCTGTCACCCGCGAGGCATTCAGCGCCGCCTGCTGTTCAGCAGCGGGCTTTAGGGCTTCGGAAGCCGTGCGGGATTTGGGAGCCCGTAGCTGCGGTAGCTGTTGTGCCTGCGCAGTACTAGGCAATGCCAGCCCAACGGCAGTCCAGCACGCAGAGAGTGCCAAGGCGCGTAAGAGTGTTTGCATGCGTATGAAATTTTAGTAAAAGCCAAAAAAACAGGCGTTTCCATATTGAGAAAGCTCGACGTAAAATTACTTGGTTCCATCATATTTAGCGCACACCAAATATTGACATTTAACAAGATTTTACTATGCTAAATCCTGTATTTGGGATAAGCTGATGGTATGCACCTCGTTGAACCAGTTTGTACAGGCAAGAAAAAATCCTTCCCGATATGAGAAGGATTTTTTTCTGCTCTTGTGTGTAAGTCTGTGTTACTCTTTTACTAAGCGCTTGGTGAAAGTCTGGTCATAGCCGCGCACCTGAATGAGGTAGCTGCCGACGGGTAGTTCCGTTACCTGTAGGGCTT
This sequence comes from Hymenobacter pini, assembly GCF_020421205.1. Taxonomy (GTDB): domain Bacteria; phylum Bacteroidota; class Bacteroidia; order Cytophagales; family Hymenobacteraceae; genus Hymenobacter; species Hymenobacter pini. The sequence continues at coordinate 217,658 of NZ_JAIZZH010000007.1, read as the reverse complement.
GAGTGCTGCCGCCTTGCTGGGCGGTCGAGCGCACCACGCGGCCGGCCATATCGGTGATGGTGACCTGATAGGAGCCGGGGCTGAGCGTGCTCAGGTCGAGGCGGGCATCCTGCTGGCCGGAGGTCGGGTTGGGGTACACCTGCACGGCAGCGGGCAGCGACGTGGCAAAGCTCACCGTCTGCACGGCGCTGAAGGCTTCCGTGCCGTCCGTGTCCACCTGGCGCAGGCGGTAGTACACCACCCGGCCCTGGGCTTTAGCCGCTACTCGGGCATCAATGGCCGTGTAGGGCGTGGCCGAGGCTTTGGTGCCCTGGCCTTTCACCTGCTCGATGGCCGAAAACTGCTGGCCGTCGAAGCTGCGCTCCACCACGAAGTAGTCGTTGTTGACTTCCTGGGCCGTGGTCCAGGCCAGCTTGGCGTCCTGCCCAGCGGCCTGCGCCGTGAAGCTCACCAGCGTTACCGGCAGCGGATTGGCACCAACCGGCACGTTCACCGTTTGGGTGGTAACCCCACCGTAGATGTCCGTGGTAGTAATGCTCACTGAGTAAGTACCCTGTTTCAGCAACAAGCGGTTCAGTACGTACACCTGGCCGGTAGTCGGGTTCAGGGCCAGGCCCACGGCGCTCAGCTTGTTCTGGTCGGCCGTAGAGAGAGTAGCGTTGGTGCCGGAAGTGGGCAGACCGTTGGAGGCATTGGTTACCAAAGCACCGGTGGTGGCATCGTACACAGCGCCCGTGTTGCTGTACACGGCCCCATTGGGGTCCACCACGTAGGCCAGTACGTCGTTGTTCTGGTACCGGGTAGCTCCACCTTTAGCGGGCGTGGTGGCGTAGGTCGAGTTGTTGTCCGAAGCTACCGGCAGCGTATACACTGCCGTGTTGTTCGAGGCCAGGTTGTTGTTGTCGAGGGCCGTGTAAGAGAAGAAAGCATTGCCAACAAAGCCATTCACGGGCATGAACGACAGCTTGCCCGCATCAGCCAGCAGCACAACCTGGTTTTCGGTGGCGGCTACTCCGTTCACGTACAGCGTACCCTGTGTATTCGTGTTGGGTAAGTTGCTAATGGTAAACGACTTGATAGTACCATCGGCATCCGTGGCGGCCAGCGCAGAAATGGGCTGGGCTACGGCGGCGTTGGTGGCATCGGGGGCGGTGATGCTGTTCACCACGTTGCGGGCTACCGGGGCTTGGTTGGCAATGTTGGTCGTGTACGTATCCCGGTTGTTACCAGTAACCGTTTCAGTGGTGCTGGTGCTCACGTTGGCCGTCAGCGTATACGAGGCCGTGGGGAAGGGGAAGCTGATGGTATTGGTCACTGCCTGGCCTGTACCTGAGTTGAGGGTCGTAATAGCCGGGAAGGTTACCTGCCCAGTGCCACTGTCGTAAGAGCCGCCACCCGATACGGTCACGCCCGTCAGATTCGCGGGCAGCTGCACGGTTTGCTGCACGTTGCTGGCCGGCGAGGTGCCGTTGTTGCGGGTAATTACCGTGTACGATACCGTATTGCCGGCCGTGGTAGTGTTTACCCCGTTGATAATCGTCTGCACATCGGCCAGGGCGGTTACGTTCACACTGGTCTGGCTGATGTTGTTGGCCGGCACGTTATCCGATACATCCGAGGATACGCTGGCTACAGCCAGTACCGGACCCGCTGCCGGAGCATTCACGTTGAACGTGTACGTGGTAGAGGCACCGCTGGCCAGGGAGATATTAGCCGAAGCAGCTGCTCCCAGTACAATGCCCGTATTGCTGTTGTAAGAAGAGCCCGTGGTGCTGGTGAAGCCCGTGAGGTTACCGGGCAGCGCAATGCGGGTGCGCATATCGGTGGCCGTAGCCGTGCCGTTGTTGGTTACCGTTACGGTGTACGTAATGGGCGAGCCCGCCGCGTACGTGGTGGCGTTGGCGCTGATGGTCACTGCCAGGTCACTGATAGAGGTAGTGGGCTGGTTTACAGTAATGCTCGACAGGGCCACGTTGTTGCTCAGGTCCAGGTCGTTGGTGGCGTTGGATACGTTGGCCGTTGCCACTACCGCTAGGCGCTTGGCATCCGGCGCCACAAAGCTGATGGTGTTGGTACTGGTGCCATCGTTGCCAGCAGCTACATCGGTGCGCGTGGGGAATGTTACTACCCCGGTGGCCGCGTCGTACGAACCACCGCCCGATACTGTCACGCCCGTCAGGCCAGTCGGAAGCTGTACGGTAGTGGTTACCGAAGCTGCGGGCGACTCGCCGTTGTTTACCGTGGTTACGGAGTAGACAACCGGCATGCCTGTCACGATGGGGCTGGCCGGTGCTGCCAGGTATACCTGCACATCCGAAGAACGTTGGCCGGTAGTGGTTACCGAAGCTGTGTTGTTAGTTAGAGTGCTTTCCGGGGTACCGGTAGCAACCGAGGAGGTAGCCGTAATCTGCGTTTCAGTGGGCATGTAGAAGCTCACCGTGTTCTGCAGTTGTTGACCAGCCTCCACGGTACCCAGGCTGAAGGTTACTTCACCCGTGGCATTGTTGTAAGTGCCGCCACCGGAGATGGTCACGTTGCTGGCGCCCAGGTAAGCGGGGATACGCACTACCTGCGTGGTGCCGGCAGCAGCAGCTGGGCCGTTGTTGGTAGCCGTCACATTGTAAGTTACCAGTTGGTTGGCCGTGGCACTGCTGGGGCCCGCAATGGTAGTTACCAGGTCGGTGCGAGGCGTTACGGTTACCGAAACTTCCGTCTGGTTATTGCCTGGTACCGGATCAATAGTGGTGCCGGCAATAGAAGAAGTAGCCAGTACGGTACCAGCCACCGGAGCCGTTACGTTGAAGGTGAAGCTGCTGGAGAAGCCGCTTACCATTGTAGCCGTTACGGCCGAGGGCGTAATCTCACCCGTAGTGGAGTTATACGAGTAGCCCGTGGGCAGACCCGTAACCGTTAGGCCAGGTGCCAGCAGAATGCGCAGGCTGGTGTTGGTAGCCGTGGCCGGACCGTTGTTGCCGAAGTTCACCGTGTAGGTATACACGTCGCCAGGGGCAGGAGCTGAGGTAGAAGCCGTAATGGTCGAGAACAGGTTGGCCTGGTTGGTCGTGGTGGCGGCGCTAACCGTCAGCGAAGCCGTAGCTTGGTTGTTGTTCGTGGGCGATTCATTGCCCGCGCCCGAGATGCTGGCAACCAGCGAAATAGGCGTAGCACTGGCGGCCGGAGCCACGAAGCTAATCACGTGGTTTACGTTCTGGCCGCTGGGCAGCGTCGCCAGCGTCGGGAACGTCACAATACCGTTGGCAGCGTCGTAGGTACCGTTGTTCGATACGTACACGTTGGTCAGGTTTTTCGGCAGCGTAACGGTCTGCGCCACGGTGCTGGCCAGGCCAGTGCCGAGGTTCAACGACGAGACACTAAAGGTTACCGGCTGACCCGCTACTACCGTGGCCGGGCCGCTGATGCGGGTGGTCAGGTCGTAGGTAGGCGTCACGTTCACCGAAACCGAGTTCAGGTTGTTGGTCAACACAGTTTCGTTGCTGGTAGTCGTAACCTGAGCGGTACCCACTACCGGGCCGCTGGCCGGTGCTGCAAATGCAATAGTGTATGAGTTGGAAGCACCAGCCGTCAGGGTACCGTTGCTGAGCAGCGTTACCACGCCGGTGGAGTTGTTGTAAGAACCTCCGCCAGAAACAGTAACCGTGCCCAGGCCAGCCGGCAACTGCACCGTTTGGTTTACGCCGGTAGCCGTAGTAAAGCCGGCCGCGCCGGAGTTGGCCGTTACCACCGTCAGCGTAACCTGCTGCCCGGCCGTAACCGTGCTGGCGTTGGCGCTGATGGTCGTCGATACGTCGGCCAGGGAGCGAACCGTCACGGCAATGTCAGCCTGGTTGGATACCGCGCCCGAGGTGCCGTTGATGGTGTAGGGAATAACGGCAGTGCCAGTGAAGCCGTTCACGGGCGTGAAGGTTACCAGGCCAGCGTTATCCACCGTGAAAGTGCCCTGGCCGGCTACCGTTCTGGTCGTCTGAATGCCGGGCGTATTCGGGTCGAGGTCAACCGTGGCAACGTCTTTCGCGCCCGTATCGTTGGTGGTCACGTTGAACGATACGGCCGTATTCGGAGCCGTGAAATTCTGGTCGTTCACAGCAACTGGCGACACGCCTACCGGAATGGTATAGGTAGCCGTGTTGGATACCGTGCCGCTGTTATCAGTGGCCGAGTACGTGAAGCTGGCCGAAGTAGCGCCCACAGCCGGGTCGAAGCGCAGGCTGCCGGCGTTGGCGGCCGTAATTACCTGGCCAGCCGTAACAGCCGTGAGCGTAGAGCCGTTGGCCAAGTACAGAATACCTGAGGAGGCAGTCGGTAGCGTCAGAATCGTGTAGCTGTCTATCTGCCCGTCGGGGTCGGAGGCGCTCAGGGCCGCAATGGCCGTAGGCCCGTTACTGTCCGGCATCGTCGGCGAGTTGGTAACGTTGCTGGCTACCGGCGGCTGCGAGGCGCTGGCACACAGCACCGAGCTGGGAATAACTTGACGGGCTACGTTGGCATTATTGCTAGCATATTCCAGTCGCAGCACGTTTTCACCAAAGTTCTCGCCGTATATCACCAGCAGGTTGTGCACGCCAGCTGAGAGCGTCAGGGTAACCGTTTTTTCCTGTGCCACGTGCTGCCCGCTGTTGTTAATAGAAGCATTGGCAATGGTGGGAGCCAGTGCAGCACCATCCAGCCACAGGTAGGCAGCGTCGTCAGAAGTCAAGTAAAACGTATAGGAACCGGCCGTGGCAAGGTTGAGGCTGCCGCGGTAGCGTGCCGTGTAGGTATCGGGGTTGCTGGGCGTACCGGCAGCCGTGGGGGTGAGGTTACCCCAACTTGCCGTTGAAGGGTAGTTCAGCGTAGCATCGTACCGGGCCAGACCGGCCGTTTTGCCATTCAGGAAAGTCAGGTCGTCGTTGAAATAGCCATTAAAGTACTCGCCGTACAGGCCGCTGCTGCGGGTGGGACCATACTGGGAACCGGCGCAGCCGTTGGCGGGCAGCGTTACCGTAGTAGCCACGTTGGCATTGGCTTGGCTGCCGTCGTTGTTGGCAGTGGCGGGGTCCGTGGTAGTGGAGGTGCTGCTGGCTTTACCCGTAATGGTAGTGTTGTAGTTGGGCGCCGTGAACACAATACGGTAGGGTGTAGAGGCCCCGCTGGCCAGCGACGACGTGGTGGGGAAGGTTACCACCCCCGTATTGTTGTCGTAGCTGCCCCCATCGGGCAGGTTGGCGGCCACCAGATTTAGGCCGGCCGGCAGCTGCACGGTAGGCACTACCGAAAGCGCTGGCGAAGGCCCGTTGTTGGTTACCTGCGCGGTGTAGGTGATGGAAGCTCCCGGTGCTACGTTCGTCTGCGTAGTGCTCAGGGTGGTTACCACATCCGCAATGGTGCTAATGGCCGTGGATACCGACGAGGTGTTGTTACCCGTGAGGCCAGGGGAAGCACCTTCCGAAGTAGTAGTGGAAGTGTTCGACTGCGCCACTACCGGACCCGTGCCGGGAGCCGTGTACGTGATGGTGAAGCTGCTGCTGGAGCCCGCCGCCAATGGTGTGCCGGTGTACGTGATGGTGTAGCCAGTGGCGGCAGTACCACTAACGGAGCCACCCGAAGCTACTACGTTGGTCAGGCCTGCAGGCAGGGTTACGGTGCGCGTAGCGCCGGCCGCTGCCTGGCCCCCGTTGTTAGCGAAGGTTACGTTCAGGGAAACCGTGGAGCCGGCATTGGCTGTGGCCGGTCCGGTGATAACCGTAGCCACATCAGCAATACAGTTGATGCCAGCAGTACTGTTGGCAATACTGTTGCTGATAGCTTGGTTGCCAATACCTGTTTTGCCTGGCTCAGCGCCGAAAGCATTGGCGCCAACCGTCGTACCGTTGAGACCTGCTGTTGTAGTAGCAGTACCGGCTGCTGCGTTGGTAAAAATTACCCCGCCGCCGCCGCCGCCGCCCGGGCCGTGTGGGTCACCAGCACCAGTATTAGTGCCACCATTACCACCTTTAGCGCTTAGCGTAAGGCCGCTCAAGCCACTGGTCACGTTAGCAGTCACTACGATAGAGCCACCGGCACCACCGCCGCCGCTGCCGTCCCGGTCAACGGTGTTGTTGGCGTTGGCCCCATCGGCTAGAATGTTACCCGAGCCGGCAACTGAGCCCGTGCGTACCAGCACAATACCACCCCCGGCCGCGCCGCTGCTGGCAAAGCCGTTGGCTGGGGTGCCCGTACCATCGTTCGTGGAACCGGCACCGCCGCCGCCACCCAGTACTACCCGGCTGCTGGAAGCTGCGGGGAAAGCTGCCCCTGGCTCACCACCAATAGCGGCGTTAGAGGCCCAGGCGTTGCCACCCCGGCCACCGGCACCGCCGTTGGCACCACCACCACCACCAGAGTTTTGGTTGTTGTTTACCGGGTCACCATCCGTACCACCACCGCCGGCGTTGCCGGGGGCACCCCGCCCAGCACTGCCGTTAGGGTAGGCATCATTCGTATCGAGCAAGTTGCCAGCGTTGTTGACGTAGCGCGGAGTACCGGCTGTACCTTCACCCTTCACACCATTCGCGTTTAGCGTTGCTGCCGCCCGGTAGTCAGTGTTAGTAAGGGTAGTCGGGTTGGTTTTATCACCGCCCAATTGCCGGCCGGCACCACCGCGGAAGCCGGCACCCGAAGCATCAATCGTAAAGCCTGCCAGGTTTAATTGGCCCGCTACGTCCAATGCCATAATACCGCCGGTAGTGCCGTCCCAGGCTTTGGGTGCAATATTGCCGCCGAGCGTGAGGTTCAGATACTGCGGCACCCGAATTACCTGGAAGGACCGACGGCCCTGGGTAGTAGTAGACGCTGCCGTTTGGTACGAGTTCTTCAGCGCCGAAACCTGCAACGTACCACCCGCAGTAGCCGTGATGTTATTGCCCGCTACTACGTACTCATACTGACCCGCCGTGAAGTTGGACGTAACAATGTTGCCGTTCGACGGTGAGCCCGACGTGCCAGAACCATATGCAGGGGTGTTAGTCGAGTTGATATCGGCACCCTGCATCTGGATAACGAGCAACAGGTCGCCAGTAGCAATATTAGTGGCCGCGCCGGTAGCCACCCCTACGGTAATAGCAGTAGCGCCGGTATTTACCGTTTGGGCAGGAGCTGGGTAGTACGCAACCGGGTTGGTGGTAATAGTAGCCGAGCCGTCGCGGCCGGCAGTGGCGCACGGACCGGCGGTGCCAGCGGCACCAGTAGGCACTGCCGTATTCACGGAGGCCGTGTTGTTGCTGGTTACCACATCCTCAATGGTAGTGGTGAAACCAGAAGTAGCCGTCACCCCGCTGTTCGGCATGGTGAAGGAGATGGTGCTGGTAGAGGAGCTGTTCGCCGCCAAGTTGGTGACGGCGGCCAGCGTGAGTACGCCTGTGGAGGAGTTGTACGAGCCGCCCGTTACCCCCGACAGGCCAACCGGCAACTGTACGGTGGGCGTAATAGTAGCCGGTACGTCGGCACCGTTGTTGGTGGTGGTAACCGTGTAGCTAACGGTGCTGCCAGCCGTGGCCGTAGCCGGACCCGTAATGTTGGTGGCTACATCTGCCCGGGAGCACCAGGAGAAAGAAGAAAAGGTAACGAACTGGCTACCTGGGTCGGCAAAGGTGTTCTGGATGTTTTTATAGGTCAGAACCAGTCTGCTAATGGCTTCCGGAAATGTCACCAGCACGTCGCCGGCCGAGGAATTATTGCTGGCGGTACCGGTAATGATGTTGTTCCCGCTGTATACGTTGGTATTGTTAGACGCTGCTTTTACGTCAGTTGAAGCCAGGAATATAGTAGAACCGTCAGGGCGTATACCGGCCACGGTAAGCTCGTCCGTCCAAGTGGCAGCTGCGTCATTGTTTGCTACCTGCTTATCGATGTCATGCACTACAAACGAAAAGCCTGATACAGAGCGGTCAAAGTTGAATGTCACGCTGGAGGTAGCAGCATTGGTAGAAGTGTAATCCGCTACCCAAGTCAGGCCAATTGCTGACTGTGCATCACGTATGGAAAAAGAGGTAGTACCGGCGGGAGCACTGTAGCCGCTGGATGTAACCGTAGTGCCTTGAACTGTCACCGAGCGGCTGGTGGTCCAGTCCTCGTTCAGCGTCCGGCTGAAGAAATTCAGCGGCGAATTTTGGGTGCACGACTGGTTACTGACCGGAATGGCGTAGTTAACCGTCGCGGACGTTTCATTCGCGTTGTCCCGGGCCGAATACGTGAAGTTAGCCAGCCCGAAATAGCCGGCGGCCGGGTCAAACGTGAGGTTGCCGATGTTGGCCGCCGGAATTACCTGGTTAGCGGTAACAGCAGTGCCGCTCAGCTCCAGTATGCCGGAAGCTGCGGGCGGTAAAGTATTGATGATATAGCTGGCAATGGTGTTACCATCAGCATCGGTAGCCGAAAACGACCGGCCCAGCGCAGTTCGCCCAAAGCTATTGAGCATAATCTGGCTAGTTTCGGTACGCGCTACCGGAATGGTTAAGGGGCGACTGGCTGTGGAAGTGCCAGACGGGAAGGAGAGCGGCGCAATTTCAACCTTTGCCCACCACTCAGAGCTTCCAGGACGCACAAGCTGAGCCCAGCCAGCGGAACCGCCTAGTCCAACCCAGGCTAGCAGTAAAGCCGCTAATCGTAAGCGTGTTTTCATCGGGAATATGTAAGGTGAATACAGAAAGCGCAGTGGGGTGAAGAAGAGCGAGTTACTGCTGGCACAAAAGTATAGTGGGCTCAAAACCACATGATCCGTTCTCGCCAAACAGTGCTTTTTCGGCGGTGAACCGTCTGCTTTAAATAGTGAGCACCCGTTTGCAGTAGCCTAACTGTAGTCTGCCCAGCTACCCCGCGGCGAGTTGATTTCCTCACGTAATGCAATTCGTCGCCAGATTTCTCCAAGGATTACCAAACTGTAATATTTTCCACGGTGCTGACTGGGTGAGGTAGACGCTAGGTGTATTCTGACGCAAAAAGCCCGGCTACCACGCGCTGGTAACCGGGCTCAAGCGGCCTAACAGAGGTGGCCAGGGAGTTAGTCGGCTTTGGTGAACGGACGGTTAATCACTTGCCCGTTGCCTTCCAGCTTGACGATGTAGCTGCCTTTGGGCAGGCCTACGGTATTTAGGGCTTGTTGCGTGGCACCAGTGCTGCGCAGTGTGCGTACCTGGCGGCCGGCCATATCCAGAATGGTGATGGTGTAGCTGCCCGCTGGCACTCCCGACAAATCCAGGAAGGTTTCGGTTTGGTCGGTGGCGGGGTTGGGATACACCGCAACCTCTGCCTTCGGCATAGCCGTGAAGCTCACCGTTTGCACGGCGCTGAGGCTGCTGGTGCCTTCCACATCCACTTGGCGTAGACGGTAGTACACGGTGCCTGTCACTTTGCGGCCAATTCCCTGGTCGGTGAAGCTGTAGGGCGTGGCCGTGGAGCTGGTGCCTTGGCCTTTCTTCTCGCCGATGGCCTCGAACTGCTGGCCGTTCAGGCTCCGCTCTACCACGAAGTGACTGTTGTTGAGCTCCTGCGCGGTGCTCCAGTTAAGCTGAGCATCGAGGCCAACGGCTTTGGCCGTGAAGCTAACCAGCGTAACGGGCAGCGGCGCCACCCCAATGGTGAAGATTACCGGTTGGGTATTTGTGCCGCCGTACACATCCACGGTAGTTACCTGAATGGTATACGTGCCAGCCTTCAGCTTCGAGCGGTCCTGCACCGAAATCAGACCCGTAGTGGGGTTGAGCTGCAGGCCCAGCGAGGTAAGCTGAGTGGTGCCCGCCGTGTTGGTGGAGGCCGCCGTGAGGCCATTGGCCGTAACGGCCCCCGCCGAGCTATATTTGCCCCCGTTCACATCGAACACCGTGGCAATGGGGTCGTTGTTCTGGTATGAGGTAGCTACCGTGCCGCCTTTCACGGGCGAGTTGGTATACACCGAATTTACATCCTGGCTCACCGGAATGGTATACAGCGCGGCCGTAGAGGTGGCATTGCCATCATCGGTGGTCGTGTAGGTGAAGAACACGTTGCCCACAAATCCGGCTGCTGGGTCGAAGGTGAGCAGGGCTGCATCGGCGGCCGGAATGTTCTGCCCCACGGTTATTGGGTTGCCCTGATAGTACAGCACACCCTGGCCGGCTGGTGGCAGGCTGGTGATGGTGAAGGAGGCAATGGTACCATCAGCATCACGGCCGCGCAGGGCCGACAGGGCAATGGGACCGGCCGTGTTGCCAATGGGGGCAACCTGGGCGCTAACCACCGCAATGGCGGTGGGTGGCTGGTTAGCCATGGCCGTGTTCTGCACGGAGCTGTTGTTGCCGGTATTGGTTTCGGCGGTGGTTGTCGATACCTGTGCCGTGGCCGTGAAGGCCGTCGTGGGGGCGGTAAAGCTGATGGTATTGGTAATCTGGTTGGCCGAACCCGGCTGCAGCGCACTGATCGTCGGGAAAGTGACCAGGCCAGTACCGCTGTTGTAAGAGCCCCCACCCGATACCGTTACGCCCGTCAGGCCCGTGGGCAGCTGCACTGTTTGCTGGACGCCGGCTGCGGCTGACGGACCGTTGTTCTGCGTTACCACCGTGTAGGTGGCCGACGCGCCGTGGCTGATGCTAGCCGGACCGGCTACGGTAGTTACCACATCGGCTTGCGGCGTCACCGTCACGTCTACCGAGGCCGAATTGTTGGCCGTGTTGGTTTCGCTCTGGTTGGCGCTGGTGAAGGCCAGGGCCGTGAATGATCCGCTGGCGGGGGCATTCACGGTAATAATGTACGATGCCGCGCCGCCCGCGGCCAGCGAAGTGCTAACCGGCAGCGTTACCACGCCGGTAGTGCTGTTGTAAGTAGCGCCGTTGGGCAATACCACTCCCGTGAGGCCGGCTGGTAAGTACACTACCGGCTGCACGTTGGTGGCGGCGGTGGCGCTGCCCGCGCTGTTGGTAGCCGTTACGGTGAAGGTAACCGGCTGGCCAGGGGTGCGGGTGGTGGTATTAGCCGAAATGGTAGTCACCACATCCACCGTTTGGGCAGTGGGCGAGGCAACCGTAGTGGTAGCCGTGGCGGAGTTGTTGGTTACCACTTCCTCGTTGTCGGCCGCCGTGTTGGCCGTTGCAATCAGCTGGCCGGTAGCTGGCGCCACAAAGCTGATGGTGTTAGTAACGGAGCCAGCCGGCTGCGAGGCAATGGCAGGGAACGTCACCAGACCGGTAGTGCTGTTGTACGTGCCACCGCCCGATACCGTCACGCCCGTCAGGCCCGTGGGCAACTGCACCGTCGTCACGGAGTTCACCGCCGCCGAAGTGCCGTTGTTGGTCGTGGTAACCGAGTATACCACCGGGTTACCAGCTACTACCGTTGCCGGGCCCGTCAGGCTCACGGCCAGGTCGGCCACCGATGTTACGGCGGTGCTCACCGCCGAGCGGTTGTTGATGATGGTAGCGTCCTGCGTGGTGGTGGTTACGGCCGCCACGTTGCTGAGTGGCCCGTTGGCGGGCGTGTTGTAGGTGATGGTATTGGTGACAGAAGCGCCCGGCTGCTGCGAAGCAATGGCGGGGAAGGTTACCACGCCGGTGGTGCTGTTATAAGTGCCGCCACCCGAAACCGTCACACCCGTCAGGCCGGCCGGAATTTGCACGGTTTGTACTACTCCGGCTGCCAGGGCACTGCCAGCATTGAGTGTAGTTACGGTGTATGTAACCGCCTGCCCGGCCGTGGCCGAGGTGGGCCCACTCAGCGTGGTAGCCACATCAGCCACTGGGTTCACGCGCACTTGGGTGGTCGAGAGGTTGTTGGCCGGCATGGGGTCGGTAGTACCCGAGGCTACCGAGGCCGCCGCCGTGAGCGTGCCGCTGGCCGGAGCATTTACCGTTACCGTGTAGGCGATGCTGCTGCCCGATGGCTGCGAGGCAATAGTCGGGAACGTCACTACGCCGGTAGTGCTGTTGTAGGTGCCGCCGCCCGATACCGTTACGCCCGTCAGGCCGGCGGGCAAGGATACCGAGGTAACCACGTTGGCCGCCGCATTCGGGCCGTCGTTGCCCTGCGTAATGGTGTAGGTTACCGACCCGTTCGGCGCTACCGACGTAACCGACGGCGAGATGGTGGTGAACAGGTTGGCGCTGCCCGCCGGAGCCGCCGTTACGGTGGTAGCCGCGGCCGTAGCTGAGTTATTGGCCGTATTGGCGTCGCCGGAAGTAGGCGTTACACTGGCCGTAGCCGTGAAGCCCGCAGTGGGAGCCAGGAAGCTGATAGTGTTGTTCTGGCTGGCTCCGCTGGTCAGCGTCGCAATAGCCGGGAACGTCACTACCCCGGTGCTGCTGTTGTAAGTGCCGTTGTTGCTCACGTACACGCCCGTCAGGTTAGCCGGCAGTTGCACGGTTTGTACCGCGTCCGAGGCCACCGAAGGTCCGTTGTTTTGAGTAATAACACTGAATGTAGTGAGCGTACCGGCCACCGTCGAAGTGGGACCCGTAATGCGCGTCAATAAGTCAAACACCGGCGTAATACCGATAGTAGCCGAAGCCGTGTTGTTAGCAGTCTGGCCCAACTCTACGTCCGGAGTGGCAATGCTGGCCGTGGCCGTTACGCCGCTGCCGGTAGCGGGAGCCGTGAACAGAATCCGGAAGCTGTTGGCGGCCCCGCTGGCCAGCGTCGAAAGCGTGGGGAACGTCACCAGGCCCGTAGTCGCGTCATAAGAGCCACCATCCGGCAACGATACCCCCGTCAACCCGGCCGGCAGTTGCACTTGGCGGGTTACGTTGGTAGCCGTGTTGGGTCCGTTGTTGCTGAACGTCACGTTAAACTGGCCCTGGGTGTTGGCATTGATGGGGCTGGCCGTGGTGGTAATGCTCACGGCCACATCGGCCACCGCTTGTACATCCAACGCCAGCGTAAACTGGTCGGGGCCGGTGTTGGTACCCTGGCCGGTAGTAGTGCTGGTGTTGCTTACTAGGTTGGCGGTGCCAGTGGTGGTGGGTGCCGTGAAGCTGAACTGGAACGTGTTGGTAGCCCCGGCTGCCAGCGTGGCCGCCGTGCCGAAGTCAATTACCCGGGTAGTGGAGTTGTAGGTAGCCCCATTCGGAATAACCACATTGGTAGCTCCCGCCGGCAGCGTCACCGTTTGCCCCACCGCGCTGGCGCTGCTCAGGCCCGTGTTGCTGAAAGAAGCCGTGTACGTGCCCGTGGGCTGCCCGGCCAACAGGCTGGTAGGGCCGCTTACTACCGTCGTCACGTCGGCTACCGGGTTTACCACCACCGTGCCGCTGGCTGAGTTGTTGGCCGTGTTGCCTCCTTCGCTGGCGTCGCCACTGATGATGGCCGAAGCCGTTACCGAGCCACCCGCGTTGGGAGCCGTGAAGGTGATGACGGAGTTCTGAGAAGCACCGCTAGCCAGTGAGCCCAACGTTGGGTACGTTACCAGGCCCGTAGTGGAGTTGTACGAGCCCCCGTTGGTCACATTTACACCCAATAGACCAGCTGGTAGCTGCACCTGGCGCACCACATTGTTGGAAGCATCGGGGCCATTGTTGGTGAAGGTCACGTTAAACTGCCCCTGGGTACCGGCGTTGATGGGCGTAGTCTGGGGTGTTACGGCAGTGGCCAGATCGGCCTGGGCGCAGAAGCTCAGACTATTGATACCGATAGTAGCCGTGCGGGCCGCGGTGAACAAAGTGTTGGCATTGGAAAACACAATTTCCAGCCGCCGGACCGGAGTAGTAAAGCGTACCGTAGCATTACCGTTGGGCGAACCCGCCGCTACTGCTGCCGTGCCCTGCACCGTATTGGCAGAAGTAAACGAAACTGAAGAGCCCAGGGTGAAGTTAGCCGCCGATAAAACGGCCGCTGTTCCGCCGGTAGTGGTGGTAAAACCATTGAACTGCACCGCTTCTGTAAGCTGCGTGCCGGTGTCGATATCCTGCAATGCCAGCGTGAGGTTGTCAACCGGCCGGCTGAACAACAGCGTGGCCGTAGCCGTCCGGGTTGCCGTATTGGTCGTCAGCTGCCATACCAGGCTCTGGCCTGACAAATTTCCATCCGTTCCGACGCTGAACACATCGGCAGTCGTGTTCTGGGCGTAGCTATACGTGTACGTGGTGCCACCGAGCGTTTCGGTACCGGTTTTGCGGCTGCCCGTTGCGGCAGCGGCATAATCCAGTGTGCTTACCTGGTTACAGTCGCTTACCGTCAGATTGCGAGTGGCGGTATTGTTGGCCGTAGCTCCGTTTTCGTTGCCAGGGGTACTGGTGTTGGCCGTGAGGGTGTAGGTACCCGTTGCCGAAGGCACGGTGAAGCTGAACGTGAAAGAAGTGGGGCTGCCGCTGGCTACCGAAGCCGCCGTGCCGAAGTCAATAGTGCGGGTAGCGGCATCGTAAGTAGCCCCGGTAGGAATAACCACGTTGGTAGCGCCGGCAGGCAGCGTAACCGTGCGGGTTACTTGCTGGGCGGCGTCGGGGCCGTTGTTGCCGTACTCCACCGTGTAGCTGACCGAGTTGCCCACGTTGGCTGCTACCGGTCCGGCCGTAAAGCGCGTGTACACATCCACTACCGAGCACCACGATATAGAGTTGATGCCGATAAGCTGCCCACCGGGGTCGGCAATGGGCTCGGCGTTGCGGTAGGTGAGGCGCAGGCGCACAATGGGCTGCGGAAACGTGACCACCACGTTGCTGTTAGGGCCGAAGTTGTTGGAGTTACCCTGGCCGGTTATGGTGTTGGGCGAGGAGAAGTTATTGGAGTTGTTGGGCGCCAGCGCCACATCCGAGGCCGATAGGGAAACTGTCTGCCCGCTGGCCGTGGTACCGGTCAGCTGCAGTTGGTCGCGCCACACATTGTCTACCTGGTCAATATCTGCCAGGGCAATGGAGAAGTTGTCCAGCGGCCGGCTGAAAGAGAAATCCACGAACGAGGCTGCATTGCTCGACGAAGTATAATCTGCCGTCCACGCCAGCGTTTTGCCGGGCAACGACGGGTTATTCTCCACCCGCAGGGTAGTCTGGCCGCTGGGTGCCGTGTAGTTGCTGGCCGTAATGGTCACGCCCTCTACCAGCACCGACTGGGTAGTTTGGAAATCCTGCCCTTCCGTGAGGTTAGCAAAGTTGAGGGTACTGGCCTGCCCGCAAATGGCCTTGGCTACCGGAATACCATAGCTGGCCTGACTGCCGTTGGTGCCATTGGCGTTGCGCCCCCGGTAGTTGAACACCGCCGTGCCGAAAAAGCCCGAAGTCGGGTCAAACGTGAGTTGGTTGGCCTGAGCAGCAGGTATTACTTGGTTAACAGTTACGGCTGTACCATTCAGGGCTAGTACGCCCTGCGCCGCAGTCGGCAACGACAGGATGACAAAATCAGTGGCGGCAATGCTGCCCTGCTCCACCGAAAGCGGAATGCTGAGCGGCGTAGCCGGAGCCCCGGCCGGCAGAATCTGCGACACAAGCGAAGCCGCTACCGGGGTCTGCTGAACGTTGATAGTATACGTGGCCGAAGCCGTCGACAGTTCGTTATTGCTGTTGCGGGCTCGCCACTGAAATGACGTAGTGGCCGTAGCGTTGTTGGTAGGCCGAAAAATAATCTGGTCGTATTGGGAAAGCAGCACCTCATCGGGTGCCGTGGTAATCTGCCGCAGCGCACCAGAGCCAGAGTTATAGGCGTACAACTCAATTACCGCCGGGTCCGGTACCGTAAAAAAGCGGTACGCCGTAATGGGGAAGCCACCGTTGTTGGTAACGTTCAGGTTGGCAATGTAATACGTGCTGGTTGTGCCCCCAATGGTTACTGTTTGGCTGGCTACCGTAGGCGCTGCCGTGGGCTTGCCGGCTACCGGGCCACCCACAACGGAGGTAGTAACCGGTTTGGTGTTTACAATTTCCAGGCGCTGCTGCCGGAACGATGGAGGCTGCAAGTCACTGATGCTGGGCATTACAGCCGGTAAGGTGGTGGCCGGTACTGTGCGCTGAGCCTGCACGTCGGGTGTTATCAGGCCGGCGCTAAGCAGGAGCGCCCCCCAAAGACGTAAAGCTTTCCTCATGAGTAAATAGATATGGTACAAACGCTGCTGAAACAGCCTCAACCGGCCCTTGCAGGACGGAGCACGCATACTGGTACTCGGGAGCATTTATCTGATCAGTTACCGCCCGATTCTACCTGCGCAGCTCTTCGTTTCCGACAAAAGCCAATTAATGCTGTGTGAACCTACGCAGGGACCAGGGTAATTGGTTCAATCATCTAATAATGAACCACATACATTCTAAAATTGGGAATTCGCCCCAATTTGAATCAAATTGAGAAGAGAATACAGCGCAGCGTGAGTAATCGAAATATGCTATTTTATTCACTTGAAAATCAGCTCATAGTAACACAATTGCCTGGCTGCTATTGAGCTTGATGGCTTCTTGTTTGCTGATTCACCATGACTACCGCTTCCAAAAATGAAACACAAAAAAATTGTGTCGTAATATGCTCTGTATGGAAGCAAGCTGAGCTATATCAGGCTTATTAGCATATGCTTCAATAAGCTATACAGAAGCAGTGGAACTCGTCTGAGCAGGGCATAAACAAAAGCGCCCGGCCATATGGCCGGGCGCTTTTGTTTCCTCGAAGAGTCTGTAAATGAAAGCCTAGTACACTTGGTTGCGGCCGCTCTGATTCACCAATTGCTGCACTTCGTGGTTGAAGCCGGCTTCCTGGCGCAGATCCTCCAGCGGAATGTGGAAACGGTACTTCCAGAAGTGCGTGGGGTTGGCCGGCACGTTAATCTGCTCGGCCAAGGGGTCCTGACGGCGCAGGCGGGCGTCCATAGCCAGCAAATCCTGCAGCGGGAAAATGGCCCACATAGCTGGGGAATACAGATGTTGCACGGTTATTTCGCGGGCTACCCACGGTTCACAGTACTGCGGAGCCTGCTCACCCCAATGGCCCAGAATGGTTTCGAAGAACTTCTGGGTTTTCTCCCGGTCTTCCTCCCACCAGCCGCGCACGGTGCTCATATCGTGCGAGCCGGGGCTTACCACGCTCAGGTATGGGGCCGCATTGGGGTGCCCGAACTCTACATTCGGGTCGGAGGGCATGCGCTGAATGTTGAGGCCCAGGATGCCCAAGGCCTTCATCACGCCCGGCACCGACTCGGGCACCATGCCCAGGTCCTCGCCGCAGATGAGCATATCGGTGGCCCAGCGAACGGCGGGCAGCTTAACAAGCCCCTGGCGACGCCAGAAATCCTCGTGGCGGCGGAAGAAGAAGTCGATGTACACCTCGTGCATGCGGGGGCGGGTCTGCTCGTCCAGCTCTTTGAAAGAGCGGCTCAGGTACACCGTAATGCGGGGGTGGTAGAAATCGGGCTGCTGGTCGTCGGGCACGAACAGCACCTCGTTGGCCAGCTTATACAGGCCGGTACGCAGCCAGGTATAGTGCTCGGTGTTGGCGGGGTCCTGCTGGATTTTCTCGGCAAACACGGCCTCCATCTGGCGCTGGGTGCGCACGTGCTCCTTCAGGCGGATAGCGCCGTGGCCGGCGTCTTCCATGAACTCATCGAACACGCTCTGGGCCTGGCCGTGGAAGATTTCTTGCAGAGTGTGCCAGCGGATATACGGCTCACACATGCGGCCGTAATCAAACCAGCCCACGCGCTGCTCAATTTCGTGGCGGTGCAGGGGCAGGGCGGGCGAGAAGTGCCCGAGCAACCCTTCTACCGAGTGCCCCGGAATTTCCCAGATGCGGAAAAAGCCCAGAATATGGTCGATGCGCAGGGCATCGAAATAGCGGGCCAGGTGGCCCATGCGCTGCTGCCACCACTGGTAGCCATCCTCGGCCATCCGCTCCCAGTTATAGGTAGGGAAACGCCAGTTCTGGCCCGTCACCGAGAAATCGTCGGGCGGGGCACCGGCCTGCTGGTGCATGTGGTACAGCTCGGGCTGCGTCCAGGCGTCCACTGAGTGGCGGTAGATGCCGATGGGCAGGTCGCCCTTCACTACCACGCCGTGCTGGCGGGCGTAGTCCACGGCGTCCAGCAGCTGCCGGTCAAGGTGGAACTGCGTGAACAGATGCACGCCAAACTCGTCGAACTCAGGGTTGTCCTCGCGCACCAGCTCCGCAGCCACGGCCGGTGAGCGGAACTCCTCGGGCCACTGCGTGAAGTCGGCCGTACCAAACCGGTCGCGCAGGCCGCAGAAGGCCGCGTAGGGCAGCAGCCAGGATTTCTGCTCGTCGCGGAACAGCTGGTACATCGGGTCGGCCAGCAAGGCCGTCTTCTCCTGCTGGTAGAGCTGTTTGATGAACTTCCACTTGGCGTTCATCACCGGCTCGTAATCCACAAAGTCCTTGGCGTTGAACTCCTCGCGCAGGCGGGCCAGCTCCTCGCGGGCGGCTTCGTCCTGCAACTCGGCTACGGCATCAAGGTTCAGATACTGCGGGTGCAGGGCAAACACCGAAATGGCGGCGTAGGGGTAGCTATCCACCCAGGTGTGGGTGGCTACCGTATCATTGATGGGCAGCACCTGCACCAGCTTGAGGCCGGTAGCCACGGCCCAATCCACCAAAAGCTTGATGTCGGGGAACTCGCCCACGCCCAGGCCCTGGCGGCTGCGCAGGGCAAACACCGGCAGCGCTACGCCCGCCCCGCGCCAGTTGCCGGTAGGGTACCGGAACTGGTCGTCGGCCTTCACGCGCAGGGTGCGCTTATCCTGAGAGGCCGTAATCAGGCGGTCCTCACCAGCTTCCAACTGCAGAATCTGCTTGGCGCGTGGGTCCCAGATACCGTATTTATATTGAGCAGTGCGCTCGGGGTTCTCCAGGGCTACATCGGTAGTCCACGTGGGGTAATCAGCATCCGAGAGAAGTACCGCCTTCTTAGCGTCCCAGGCGCCCAGGGCCGGGTCGGAGCCCAGTACGCAGAACTGATGGTCAGAATCTACGCGTGGAGCCGAGAGCTGAAAGCGCACCACCGAACTGGCCAGCCGGGCCGGTTTAGCGGCTGGGGTGGTAGTGGCGGTGCGGCGCATCAGCGCCTTGGTAAAAGCGGCAGTGTGCAACTCGTTTTCGGGCAGGGCCGGGGCTCGCCAGTAGTCTTCCAGTACAATGCGGGTAAACTGGCCGGCATCGTAGCCGATGGTCCGGTTGGGGCCCCATTCCCAATGCTTGCCCCCATCCCGCTCGTCCAGCAGCACATACTTGTACTCCACAGTGCCCAGCTGATCATCGGGTAGGCTGATTTCCTGGGCCCAGAGGCCGGAATCGGGGTGGTAGTGGAGGTTCAGGGCCTGGTCGAGGTTCCACTGGCCCAGGCTGGGCAAAGAACCGCATACTACCAGGCGCTGGCCCCAGGCCGTGCGGAAGGGTAGCGTAAAGCGAAGAATCATCGGGTGCTGACGAGTAAAAATTGGGGCTCGAAGATAACTCTTAATGCGCTAAAATAGCACCGGAAAACCCCTGGATTATAGATGTTCGAGCAGCTAAACAGTCCGATTTTTTGAACACTAATGCCATATTGATGAACTGTTGATGCCGAGTTGATGTGGCTGGGCACAGGCCGAAGTGAGTGCTTAATAACCAACCACTGAGGCTGCCCTATTGCCCCGTGCGCTGGTACTTTTTCTGTCGGGCCCGCAGAGCTTTGGCTCCGGCAGGATATTTAGCCACTTGGTGTAGCGTAATAACCAGGTTTTTCTCCTTTTCAGGTGCTTTCAGCTCCACTACCTGCGACTCGTGGCTGGGAAAAGCTACGAGCAACCGGGCGGGCTGGCCGGCGGGCAGCCGTAGTAGGAAAAACCCTTCGGCGTTGGCGCTGGCGGCCTGCATGGCTTTGCCCTCAACGGCCACGGTAGCGCCGGCCAGCTGATGGCCAGTGTCGCTGAACACGGCCCCGGTAAACTCTACCAGTGAGGGAGAGGTAGCGGCGGTGGTCTGGGCCACGCTGCTAAACGGCAGCAGTGCGGAAACAAGCAGCCCCGCCCGGCAGGCTAATCGGCGCAGGTTAACGGAAGAGAAGGAGAGTGCCATGGTAGGTGAGATGGTTGAAGTAGAAGAATGGAGCGGAATGGCAAAGCCGTTCGGAAAATACAATTCTTCGGTCATGCCACCACCTTGGTATACGGTTGAGCTTCGAGAATTGCTAAAAACTATTTGCCCGTGGGTGTAAAAGAACACTCCCAACCCCTGCGCGAATTTTTCCGTTTGGCACACTGAGTTTCATCTCTACGCTCTGCCTTTTGCCAGTTACTCTACGTCGTATTTTATATGGCCTGCTGGGCCTGATTGGGCTGGTGCTGCTGTTGGTGGCCGGCCTGTATGTGTATATCCAGACCCCCTCGGGCCAGGACTTTGTGGCCCGCAAGGCCGAAAGCTACCTGCGCGACAAGCTGCAGACCGAGGTACGCATCGGCAAGTTTCGGTCTGACTTCAAGCACGCCATCAGCTTTGATGGGGTGTACCTGGAAGACCAGAAAGGCGACACCTTGCTGTCGGTAGGGCACCTGGGCGTAGACCTGGGCATCTGGGATTTGCTCAATTCACAGGTGAATCTGAAGAGCCTGGAACTGAACGACGGGCGGCTGGCCATCAAGCGCACCGAGCCCGACAGCATCAGCAACTACGACTTCATCATCAAGGCCTTCGCCAGCGGCGACACCTCCACGGTAAAAACCACGGCCGCCGACACCACCGGGGCGGGCTTTAAGTACAATATCGGCGACCTGCGCCTGACCAACATCCTGCTCACCTACAACGACCAGGTGGACGGCATGAATGTGCGCACCCGGGTAGGCGAGCTGGCCGTGAGCATGGACGAAGTGGATGTGGATGGCTCCACCTATAAAGTAGACCAGGCGGCCCTGCGTAACACGGGCATCAACATCGTGCAAACCAAAGTGCCGCCGGACACCCCCCAGGATACGGCCGCCCTCAAGCTGGAATTTGGACTGAACCGGGCCCAGCTCCAGAACGTGAGCCTGAGCTACAAGAACGACCCCTCGGCCCAGTTCATCAGCACCCGAATTGGCGAGGCCGACGTGACGGCCGACAACATCGACCTGAAAAACAGCCGGGTGGCACTGAACACGCTCAAGCTTAAGAACACCACCTTCGCCTACGCCCAAAACGAAAACGTGCCGGTGGAGCAGCGCGTGGTGAACCCCGCCGAAGCCGTGCGCGACCTGAACGCCTCCGTGGAAAACGCCACCGGCCAGGAAGCCAGCTGGGTAGTCACGCTCAAGCAGTCGGATATCAGCGGGGTGGACGTGGCCTTCGATAACTTCAACGAGCCCCGGCAGCAGACGCGCATCAAGGGCATGGACTACAACCACTTGAAGTTCACGAACCTGGTGCTGAACACCGAAAACCTGCGCTACTCTGCCGACAGCACCACCGGCCGCATTACGCAGCTAGCGGGGCAGGAGCAGAGCGGCTTTGTGGTAACCCGCGCCGCCGCCGATGTGCACTACGACGACCACCGCATCCAGCTCAACAACCTCGACCTGCTCACGCCCCACAGCCACCTGCGCCGCCGCATGGGCATTGGCTACAAGAGCCTGGCCAGCATCCCCGACGACCTGCCCAACCTGCGCATGAACGGCGACCTGCGCGAGGCCCGCCTGGGCTTCCGCGACGTGCTATACATCACGCCCAGCCTGATTGACACGCCCCCGTTCAGCAGCGGGCCCAATCAGTCGTTTCTGATAAGCGGGCTGGTGAGTGGGCGGCTGGGTGATTTGCGGGTGCAGAACCTAGACTTCGTGGGCTTCCGCAACTCAATCGTGCGGGGCTCGGGCCGGATTCAGGGCCTGCCCAACACCGACGACCGGCTGATTCTGGACCTGAACCTGGGCTACGTACGCACCACCGAAAACGACCTGCGCAGCCTACTGCCTAAGGGTACGCTGCCGGAGCTGGGCATCAACCCCAACGCCCCCATGACGATGAGCGGGCAGGTGAAAGGCCGCATCAGCAACCTGGCCCTCACCAACATCAACTTCCAGGGCCTGCAGGGTACCCGCATCCGGACTACCGGTCGACTGGTAGGCCTGCCGAACACGGACCGCCGGTTGTTCGTGGATTTCAATATTAAGGAGTTCACCTCTACCGCCGCCGATATACGCGGGATTCTGCCGGCCGGCACTATTCCGGCGGGCTATAACCTGCCGCCCCGCATTTCGGCCACCGGCACGTTCCGGGGCCGGCCCACGGCGCTGGTGTTCGATACCGATTTGAAGGCCCGCACCACCTACGGCAACCTAGCCGCCAAGGTGAACGTGGGCGAGGGGCCCGTGGGCCAGGAGCCGGTGCGGGCCGTGTTCAGCACCCAGGGCCTGGACGTGGGTAAGTTTCTGAACGACCCCACCATTGGCAAGGTAACCGCCAACGGCATCCTCACCGGCCGTGGCGGCCTCGACCCCAACCAGTTGCGGGGCCAGCTGAAAGCCAACGTACAGCAGGCTACCTACAACGGCTACACCTACCGTGGCATTACTGCCAACGTGGACATTGATCGGAACCGCTACGTGGTAGAAGCCAGCAGCAAGGACGACCCCAACCTGAACCTGGACGTGCTGGCCACCATCGACCTGCGCAACGCCGCTAACCCCACCTACACTGTGGACCGCCTGAACCTGCGCGGGGCCAACCTTACCGCCCTGGGCTTCTACTCCGGCGGCGACCTGCGCGTGCAGGGCGACCTGACGGCCAACCTCAGCGGTTCGGACCTGAATACCCTGAACGGCACGTTCTCCGGCAACCGTATCGTCATTGTGAGCAACAACCAGCCGTTTGCGCTGGATTCGGTGAGCGGGCGCATTGTGCAGCGCACGGGCCGCACCGAGGTGGATTTTGCCAGCTCGGTGGCCGACGTGACCCTGCGCGGCAATACCCGCCTCGGCGACATTGCCACGGCGTTGCAGCAGCACATCGACCGGTATTTTGATTTGCCGGGCGTGCAGTTCCGGCCGGGGGGTGAGTACCGGCAGTTCTCGTTCGAGGCCAACGTGAAGCAGCCCCGCCTGATTCAGCAGCTGGTGCCCGACCTCAAGCGCCTTACGCCCTTCAAGCTCACCGGCAGCTACGACAGTCGCCAGGCCGACCTGCGCCTGAACACGGCCATCCGCCGCATTGTGTACATGGGCTATGCTATGGACTCGCTGAAGCTGGCTGTACAATCGGACCCCCAGAAGCTGGACTATGCCCTAGGCCTGCGCCAGGTAAGCCAGGATACTACTCTACAGATTCCGAACCCCAGCCTGACGGGTAGCATCCAGAATAATGAAATTGGGACTCGCCTGCGCATTGCCGAATCCGACAGCGCCGAGCGGCTAAACCTGGCCGGGGCGCTGCGGGTGCTGAACCAGGGCGAAGCCTACGTATTCCGCTTCGACCCTAAGCTGATGCTGGACCGCAAGCAGTGGGACACGCCCGCCGACAACGAGCTGCGCTACACTACCAGTACCGGGGCCATCTTCGCCCGCAACGTGAGCTTCTCGCGCAACCAGCGCCGCCTCAGCCTTGAGTCGCTCACCGGGCCTCAATTCCCGCTGCAGGTGAACATGCAGAACCTCGAAATCAACGCCCTGGGCCGGGCCGCCGGCTTCCAGGACTCCCTGATTGCGGGCACGCTGAACGGGCAGGCCGTGGCCTACAGCCTGGGCCAGCCCAAGCAGGCCTTCACGGCCAACGCTACCCTGGGCGGCTTCGCCTTTAACAAAACCCTGATTGGCGACGTGGCCGTGCAGGCTACCAACCCCACCCCCGACCGCTTCAACGTGGATGCCCGCCTCACCAACCAGCAGGGCATGGATGTGCGCGCCGTGGGCTACTACCTGGCCACCCCGCCTTCGCCCATTCAGTTTGACGTGAACGTGAACCGGCTGGACCTGAAAATCATCGAGCCCTTCTCCCTGGGCCAACTCCAGCAGATGGGCGGGGGCGTAACCGGGCAGTTGGCGGTAACGGGCACGGTAAGCCGCCCCGATATCAACGGCACGCTCACCACTACGCCTGATGCTACCTTCACGCTCAGCCAGCTGGGGGCGCCCTTCTTCCTGAAGTCGCAGGAAATTGCGTTTACCAACCAGGGCATCGGGTTCGATGACTTCGCCGTGACGGACTCGCTGGGCAGTGAAGCCCTCATCAACGGGCAGGTGCTGACTACGGATTACGTGTCGGATTTCCGCTTCAACCTGGAGGCTACTACCGACAACTTCCTGGCCGTGCAAAGCTCCCGCCGCGAGAATAACCTGTTCTGGGGCAAGCTGTTTGTGGATTCAGACTCCCGCATTACCGGCTCCCTGAACCTGCCAGTGGTACGCACCCGGGCCCGCGTGGCCGACGGCTCTAACCTGTTCGTGGGCATCCCCACCGATGACCCGGTGAAAGTGGAGCGCGACGGCATTGTGGAGTTCATCGACAAGAGCGCACCCATTGATACCATGCTGGCCCGGCAATTGGCCCTGGACACCGCCCAAACCGCCGCCGGCTACGATATTCAGGCCGTAGTAACGGTAACCGACAACACGCCTTTCACCATTGTAGTGGACGAGGCCTCCGGCGACAACCTGAAGGTGCAGGCCAACGGCACGCTCAACACGGCCATCGACCCTACCGGCACTATCACCCTCACCGGCCGCCTTGATGTGGCCAAGGGCAAGTACCAGATGTCGCTCTACGACCTGGCTTCGCGGGAATTTGATATTGCACCCGGCTCCTCCATTACCTGGAGCGGGGACCCCTACAACGGGCAGGCCAACGTAACGGCCCTCTACAACGTACGCGCCGCCCCCGCCGAGCTGATTTCGGCCCAGGGGACTACTGACGAAACCCTGAACGCCATCGGCCGCAATCCGCTGCCGTTTGTGGTGGATTTGAAAGTAACCGGCGAGCTGCTCAAGCCGGTTATCGGGTTTGATATCCGGCTGCCCGAGGAGGCCCGCTCCGATTTGCGCGGGCCCATTGAGGCTCGCCTCACCCAGCTGCGCCAGCCTTCCCAGGAAAGCGAGCTGAACAAGCAGGTATTCTCCCTGCTGGTGTTGGGCCGTTTCCTGGCCGATGACCCCTTCCGGAGCAGCAGTGGCAACCTGGTGGCCCAGCAGCTGCGTGGCTCGGCTAGCCAGGTGCTTACCCAGCAGCTCAATAACCTCACCGGCTCCTACCTCTCCAACCTGGGTGTGGAGCTGGGCGTGAACTCCTATGCCGACTTCAGCAGTGGCCAGGAGAAAACCCGCACCGACCTGAACGTGGCCGTGCGTCGCCAGCTACTCAACAACCGCCTCACCGTACGCTTGGGTACCGATGTGCCCCTGGGCGGCGGCAACCAGGCCAGCACCGGCCAGAATGGGGCCGGCGTAAGCGCCTTCGCCGGGGATGTGAGCGTGGAGTACAACGTGCTGGCCAACGGCCGCATCCGCCTGCGGGCCTTCCGCAACAACGCGTACGGCGACATTGACGGGCAGTTTGTGCGCACCGGGGCTTCGCTCATCTTCCAGCGCGACTACCAGACCCTGGCCGACCTGTTCAAGGGCATTGACGACAACGTGAAGGAAGACATCAAGCTGAACCGCCGCCAGCGTCGGCAGGAACGCCGCACCGCCCGCGACTCTTCCGCCGCCTTCCCTGCCCCACGGCCCGACTCATTACGCCAGCGCCCCGCCACCCGGCCCGATTCGGCCCGGCGCGCCAGTCGCCCGGTTTCCCGTCCCGATTCTACCCGCCGATAACCTTATTCCGGCTCCTAACAGGAGCCTACCGATTCTTCGTTCTGAACGTGTACCGCATGCTTTTTCACCGACCTGCTTCTTCATCGACCACGCAAGCTGCCGATACCAATCGTCAGGCTCCGGCTTGTTCCCCAGCGGAATATGGGCCGGGGAAGGCGCTTCGGCGGTGGCTGATGCTGGGCAGCGGGCTGCTGCTGGCGGCCTGCTCGGGTACGAAGTTCATTCCAGAGGGCAGCAAGCTCTATACCGGCAGCACGGTGAAGGTGAAGTCCGCAAGCCCGATTCCCAAAGAAGCGGAACTGACCACGGAGCTGACAGGCGTGATTACGCCTAAGCCCAACGCCTCCTTTCTGGGGTTGCGGCCCAAGCTGTATTTCTGGCACATGGGCGAGGGCAAAACCAAGGGCCTAGGCCACTGGCTGGCTAATAAGTACGGTGAGAAGCCCGTGCTATTAAGCCAGGTTGATACCCAGAAGGTAAAGGGCCTGATGATAAACCGGCTGTACAACAACGGGTACTTCCAGCCGGTGGTGCACAGCAAAGTACAGGTAAAGGGCCAGGCTGCTTCCGTGGATTACACTGCTATCGTGGGCCGGCCCTACACCATCAAGGAAATTCACTTCCCCGAGGGCGACTCCCTGCTGCCCCGGGCCGTGCGCGCCACTCAGGCGGCCTCGCTGCTGAAAGTGGGTGACCCCTATAGTCTGCAAACCTTCACCAACGAGCGGCTGCGCATCGACCAAGCCGTGAAGAACCAGGGGTTCCACTATTTCAACCCCGATTACATCCTGTTTCAGGTAGACAGCACCCTGAACAACCAAGTGAATGTGTACCTGAAAATCAAAGCCAAAACGCC
This sequence comes from Hymenobacter pini, assembly GCF_020421205.1. Taxonomy (GTDB): domain Bacteria; phylum Bacteroidota; class Bacteroidia; order Cytophagales; family Hymenobacteraceae; genus Hymenobacter; species Hymenobacter pini. The sequence continues at coordinate 191,135 of NZ_JAIZZH010000007.1, read as the reverse complement.
GGAGCAGGCCGCTAAGCCGTACATTCTGGACCGTATTCGGCTGAATACCGATTATACCCTGAATGATACGACGGTGAGCGAGCGGCCCATCCGCTACCAGGGCTACATCTACTACCCCGATGAAAAGGTGTTTAAGGCCAAGGCTATTACCAACGCCGTGTTCCTGTACCCGGATAGCCTGTACCGTCGCCGCCGCCAGGACCAGACCCTGAGCCGCCTGATGAGCCTGGGCACCTTCAAGTACGTGGATATCGGCTTCCGGCCTGCCCGTCAGAAGGCGGATTCGGCCGGCTACGGCTTCCTGAACTCCTACGTGCGCATGACCCAGCTGCCCAAGAAAAGCCTGCGGGCCGAGGTACTACTGGTCAGCAAATCGAACGGCTTTACAGGGCCAGGCTTCCAAATACAGTTCCGCAACCGCTCGGCACTGCGCGGGGCCGAGCAGCTGCTGGTGAACGTAACGGGTACCTTCGAAAACCAGACGCGCAGCAACACCAACACTATTGGTCTGACCAGTTACGAGCTGGGGGCCAATGCCCAGCTGGTGGTGCCCCGCCTTATCACCCCGCCCTTCGATATTCGCCTTAAGAACTCTGACTTTCAGCCCCGGACCACGTTTGGGGTAGGGGCCAAAACCGTAACCCGCCGGGATGCCTTCACCCAGCAGGCCTTTAACGTCAATTATGGCTATACCTGGAAAAATAAGCTTACTAATGAGCACGAGCTTCGCCCGATTGATGTGCAATACCTGCGTCTGAGCGACGTTAAACCCGCTTTCGATTCCTTACTGAAAGCCCGGCCGTTTCTGGCTAATTCCTTCCGGCAGCAGTTTGTACTGGCCAGCTCTTACCGCTACACCTACAACCAGCAGGCGCTGGAGCAACGTCGCAACCAGGTATATTTTAGCGGAGGCATTGAAGTGGCCGGTAATCTGGCTTATCTGATTAGCTCCCGAACCGGGCAACCCCGCGAAACCAATGAAGACGGGAGCCAGGCGTATACGCTGCTCAGCCAGCAATTTGCCCAGTACACCAAGGTGGATCTGGAGTTCCGTAACTATTTCCGCACCAGCTCCAACCCCAGCAGCGGCAACAAGCTGGCTACCCGCCTGCTCATCGGGGCTGGCCTGCCTTACCAGAACTCCCGGGTACTGCCGTATCTGAAACAGTACGGCATTGGCGGACCTAACAGCGTACGGGCCTTTGCCGCCCGCGGCCTAGGGCCAGGTACCTACCGGGCCCCCGTATCCTCCGAAAATAGCTCGTTTTACGACCAGGTAGGAGACATGCGCATCGAGGCCAACGCCGAGTACCGTCAGGACCTGTTCCCGTACGTGAAGGGTGCTCTGTTTATCGATGCTGGTAATATCTGGCTTATCAACCAAGACCCCAGCCGCATTACCGTAGATAAGGACGGCAACCCCGATGGTAAAAACGGGCAGTTCTCGCCCAGTACTTTTTTGAAAGAACTGGCCGTAGGCGCGGGTGCCGGTATCCGCATCGACGTGCAGTTCTTCGTTATCCGCTTCGACTATGCCTATCCGTTGCGGGTGCCTTACAACAACGTGGAGGTAGTTCGACCCAGCCTTAACCAATCTTTCAACAAAACCGACCTGGGAGCCGGCCGCCTGAATATTGCCATTGGCTACCCGTTCTAGCCGCGCATAGTTCAAGCCACAATAAAAAGCCCGACTACAGAAATGTAGTCGGGCTTTTTATTGTGGCTACACTTGCTGCTTATGCCTCCGCCGCCATACGCACTTCTACCGGCGCGCCTACCGTTTTGTGAGCGGGCACCACGGTAACTACCACGTATTTGGAAGTGGGTGTGTTGCTGGTTTTGGCCACGCTGCCCACCGGCACCAGCGGGTTGGCCTCGGGGAAGTAGGCGGCCACGTTGCCCTTTGGAATATCGTAGGGAATGGCCAGGAACTTCTCCACGGTGCGCTGCTCGCCTTTAAAGTGGCTGGTAATGTCGATGAGGTCCTTGGCCTTAAGGCCCCGGTCGGCCATGTCCTGCTCGTTCATGAACAGCACCCGCCGCTCGCCGTGCACGCCCCGGTACCGGTCGTTGTAGTCGTAGATGGTGGTGTTGAACTGGTCGTGGCTGCGCACCGTCATCAGAATCAGCTGGTCGGGCTCGTGGGTGTACTTCTCCAACTCAGTAGTGGTGAAGTTGGCCTTGCCGTTTTTGGTGGTGAAGCGCCGGTCGCGGGGGCCGTTGGGCAGGTAGAACCCGCCGGGCCGCCGCAGCTTCTCGTTGAAGTTCTCGAAGCCCGGAATTACCCGGCTGATGTGGTCCCGAATGACGTCGTAGTTCTCCGTCATGGCCACCCAGTCGTCGATGTTGATTTTGTTGCCCAGGGTAGCAATGGCCACGCCGCAGAGGATGGCTACTTCGCTCATCATCTGGCCTTCCAGAGGTACCAATACGCCTTTGTTCTGGCTGACCACGCCCATGGAGTTTTCGCAGGAAGTCATCTGGTGCCCCGACTTCTGCATGTCCACGTCGGCGTGGGTGAAGCAGGGCAACAGCAGGCTGGTTTCGCCGGTGGTGAGGTGGCCCCGGTTGAGCTTGGTGCCTACGAATACCGTGAGTTTCTGCTTGCGCATGCCCTCGGCAATTACCTCAGTATCGGGGCCGGCGGCCAGCAGGTTGCCGCCCAGGCTGAAGAACACCTTGGTTTTGCCCTTGTACATGGCCTTGATGGCCTCCACGGTGTCGTAGCCATGCTCATAGGGCGGCTGGAAGTTGAATTCCTTGCCCAGTGAGTCCTGAAATTCCTTTGTGGGCTGCTCCCACACGCCCATCGTCCGGTCGCCCTGCACATTGGAGTGGCCGCGCACCGGGCAGGTGCCCGCGCCGGGCTTGCCAATGGCCCCCTTCATCAGCTGCAGGTTCACAATTTCCTGAATCGTCTGCACGCCCTGGCGCTGCTGGGTAACGCCCATAGCCCAGCAGGTTACAATCTTCTGCTTGGTAGCAATGATGTTGGCGGCTTCCAGCAGTTGCCCGCGCGAAATACCGCTCAGTTCCTCAATATCCTCCCAACTGGTGTTGCGAATGTTCTGCTCGAACGACTCGAAACCGGTGGTATACTTGTCGATGAAGGGCCGGTCAATTACCTGGCCGGGGTTGCGGTCCTCGGCCTCAAACAGGTGCTTCATGATGCCGCGCAGCAGGGCCATGTCGCCATCCACGCGCACCTGCAGGAACAGGTCGGTAATCTGCGTGCCGTCGCCCAGCAGCGCGCCCAGGGCCTTGAAGGGGTTCATAAAATCCTGCGGGTTTTTAAAGGCCAGCAGGCCGGCTTCCGGCAGCGGGTTCACCGAAATGATTTTGGCCCCATTGCGCTTGGCCTTTTGCAAAGCCGTGAGCATGCGCGGGTGGTTGGTGCCCGGGTTCTGGCCGATGATGAGGATTACCTCGGCCTCGTGAATGTCGTTGAGCGTGACGGAGCCTTTGCCCAGGCCCAGCGTGGGACTTAGAGCCGCGCCGCTGCTCTCGTGGCACATGTTGGAGCAGTCGGGCAGGTTGTTGGTGCCCAGGAGCTTGGCAAACAGCTGGAACAGGAAGGCCGGCTCGTTGGGCACCTTGCCCGAGGTGTAGAACACCGCTTCGTTGGGCGAGGCCAGAGAGTTCAGATTGTCGGCAATCAGCTGGAAGGCGTCGGGCCAGGCAATGGGCGAGTAGTGGTTGTCGCCGGGGCGCTTCACCATGGGGTGTGTAAGGCGGCCGGCGTTGTTCTGGTCCCGGTCGGTCATCTGGGAAAGCTGAGCCAGGCTGTGACGGGCGAAGAACTCGGGGCCGGCGGCTTTATCGTCGGCATCCGAGGCGGTGGCTTTGGCCCCGTTCTCGCAGAACTCGGCCACCGAGCGGTGGTCGTCCGGGTCGGGCCAGGCGCAGCTGGAGCAGTCGAAACCGTCCTTCTGGTTCATGTTTAGCAGGCCCCGGGTGCCGCGGTTCACGCCGCCCTCGCTCCAGCTGAATTCCATGGATTTGATAACCGCTGTAACGCCGGCGGCTACTTTGGCGCGCTCCTCCAGGCGCAGGCCGGTGAGAGCCTCCGGCGGCTGGGCCAGAATGGGGTGGAGGTATTTGGCGTTGGCTACGTCGGGGGCTGGTATCACGCTTTCGTCACGTTCGTGTTGGGGGTCGGGGCGGTAATGGTCGGGGGCCGGGGCTGCCCCTTGGTCGGGCCGTTCCCCGCTTCTGGGTTTATTTTCGGCCTTTTGCTGTTCCGATTTGCCAGCTTTGCTGGGGTCGTGGGCGGGAGACTCTTCCATGGTGCGGGTGTGGGAATGGCTGTGTGCGGTAGGCGAAACGGGCGTTAATGCTTGCAGCCCAGGTCTTTCTCTACCAAAATATGCAATACTTGGTTGTCAACAACTTCTGCCGTGCCGCGCAAACTAACCTCATCAGTAGAAGTCCAGTCATCGGCGACGGCCGCCGGCAGCAGCACCCGAATGTGGCCTGCCTCATACTGTACAGTAAGGTTCAATGCCGCGGCGCTGCGCTCTAGGCTATACGTAAGTTGCTGGGCGGCGGACGGGCCCAGGGGCACCGTGGTCTGCAGACGCCCTTGTTGCCGGAAAGCCTCTACCTCAGACGGATCAAGGCGCAGGCGGAGCGTATTGTCTTCGAAACGGAGTTTCATGGCGGGGTAGGAGGGTGAGCGGGTGGGAGGTAGGCTGAATGGAAAGGAACGTCATTCCGAGCGGAGTCGAGGAATCTCGCGTGCTGACGTTGTAATACTATTCAGTCGTCAGCAGGCGAGATGCTTCGCCTCCGGCTCTGCATGACGGTATTATCTGCTTATTCATTATCAGTAGCCTCATTCACAATCCGCCAGGGGTGCGAGTATACATTGAAACGGTTTTGGCGCACGAATCCGCAGATGGTCATGCCAAAATTGTGGGCGGCCTGCACGGCCAGGGACGAGGGCGCCCCCACGGCGGCCAGCACCGGAATACCCGCTACAGCCGCTTTCTGCACCAGCTCAAACGAAGCCCGCCCGCTCACTAGCAGCACGGTATTATGGAGCGGCAGCATTTCCTGCAGCAGGGCCGCGCCAATCACTTTGTCCAGGGCATTGTGCCGGCCCACGTCTTCGCGCAGCAGCAGCAGCTCACCCTCCGGCGAAAACAGGGCCGCCGCGTGCAGGCCGCCGGTTTGCTCAAACAACGCCTGGGCCTGCCGCTGCCGCTCGGGCAGTTGGTGAATAACGGAGGCCGCAATACGCGGACCTTCCGTGGGCAGCACCGGGCAGGCGGCGGCGTGCACGGCTTCGATGCTGGTTTTGCCGCATACTCCGCAGCTGCTGCTGGTGTAGAAGTGGCGCTCCAGCCGGGGCAGGTCGGGGAGAGCAGAGGGGGCCAGCTCGGCCCGCACCACGTTTTCCCGCTCTTCGGCCTTCTCCACATTGGGGCAGTAAATGATGCCTTGCAGCTCCTGGCGGCTGCGGATGATGCCCTCTGAAAACAGAAACCCGGCAGCCAGCTCAAAATCGTGGCCTGGGGTGCGCATAGTAATGCTCAGGGGGCGGTGCTGCCGTTCTCCGGCCGGCCCATAACCCACCCTGATTTCCAGGGGCTCCTCGGCGGCCAGTACATCGGAAGCTTCCGTGACGGTTGCGCCCTGCACGCGCTGCACGGTGGCGTATTCGTAGCTGGTGGGCGGCAGAAAAACGGGAGCAGACACGGCGGAAAATCAGGTGAAACCGGCAGCCTGTACGGGCTGCCAGCGCAGGTGGTGGTATATTGGATTAACCTTCGGGGCCGGAAGTAAGTTTGAACCTCAGAAGCTGTACGGCCAGGCCTGCTGGTTGGCCATGCACTTTGCTAACCCTGCCCACTCTGTGGGTCATTTCATTTCCTCTCTATGCTCACCCCCGAAGAACGCCACCTGTACCGCCGCCACCTGCAGCTCCCCGAAATTGGAGAGGCCGGCCAGGAGAAACTAAAGGCGGCCCGCGTGCTGGTGGTAGGTGCCGGCGGCCTGGGTTGCCCCGTGCTGCAGTACCTGGCGGCGGCTGGTGTAGGCACCTTGGGGATTGTGGATGCTGATAAAGTGGACCGCAGCAACCTGCAGCGGCAGATTCTGTACGGCCCCGCCGACCTAGGGCAGCCCAAGGCCGAAACGGCCGCCCGCGCCGTGCGGCGCATCAACCCGTTGGTGCACACGGAGGTGTACGGCTGCCGGGCCACGCTGGGCAACGTGCGGGAGTTGGTAAGCAAATACGATGTTATCATTGATGGCTCCGATAACTTTCCCACGCGCTACCTGCTCAATGATGCCTGCGTGAGCTACGGCAAGCCGCTGGTGTCGGGGGCCATTTACAAGTTTGAGGGCCAGGTTTCGGTGTTCAACTACCAGGGCGGGCCTTCGTACCGCTGCTTGTTTCCGCAGCCTCCCACCGCCGCTGAGGCCCCTAATTGCGACGCAACCGGCGTGCTGGGGGTGCTGCCCGGCTTAGTAGGCACGGCTCAGGCCACGGATGCCTTGAAGGTAATTCTGAGAATCGGGGAAGTATTGAGTGGCCGGCTGTGGCTGTTTGATGCGCTGACCTTCCAGACGCGCACCCTCAAGTTTGCCCGTCGCCCAGAACAAGCGGCCATCAACCTGGATACCGCCAATACGGCCGACTACGCCGACCTGTGTGGAGCCGCAGTGCGCAGTATTTCGGCTGCCGACCTGCAGGCCCAGCTGATGTCGGGCCAGCCACCGTTCTTGCTGGATGTGCGGGAGCCGCACGAGTACGCCGCGGGCCACCTGCCCAACGCTACGCTGCTGCCCCTGGGCAATCTGGCCAAAGGGGTAGCCGCCCTGCCCAAGCAGCACCCGGTAGTGGTGTACTGCCGCTCCGGCCGCCGGAGCGCCCAGGCCATCGAGCGGCTGCAAACCGAATTTGGCCTGCCCAACCTGGTGAATCTGGAAGGCGGTATTCTGGCCTGGGAGGATGCGGCTATGGGGGATGAGGTGGTGAGATGATTGAGGGAATAAGAACGTCATTCCGAGCGCAGCCGAGGAATCTCGCGTGCTGACATTTTGGTAGTAATTCAACGAAGCGGTAGAGATGCTTCGACTTTGCTCAGCATGACGCTCCACATCAATTGGGACCACGCCAAATGGTGCCAATTAAGCAGCTTACACAACGACCAGACGCGAATACGCGTCTCTATGCCTTCTGCCAGTTCCCCATGCCGCTTACCGTTACCCCGCCATCCCGCCCCCGTATCCGCTTCGACCGAAATGAGCTGGCGGGCGCGTTTGGTGATTTGGGTACTGATTTGCCGCTACTCATTGGCATCATTGCGGCCTCGGGGGTAGATAGCGCCGGGGTGCTGGTGATGTTTGGGCTGATGCAGGTGTTTTCGGGGCTGTGGTACGGTATGCCCATGCCGGTGCAGCCGCTCAAGGCCTTTGCCGCTCTGGTCATTGCCCAGAAAATCCCCGGCCGCATCATCTTTGGGGGTGGGTTGGCCATTGGTATCGGTATGTTTTTGCTGTCAGTGTCGAGGCTGATTGACGCGCTGGCCCGGTTGGTACCCAAGCCGGTTATCCGGGGCATTCAGTTTGGGCTGGCCCTGCAGCTGGCCACCCTGGCGCTCAAAGAGTACGTGCCGGCCGATGGTGTGGCGGGCTTTGTGTTGGCGGCGGCGGCGTTCCTGATAACGGTAGTGCTGCTGGGTAACCGGCGCTGGCCGGCGGCATTGGTGGTGCTAACGCTGGGTGTCACCTACGGGCTTGTGTTTAAGCTGGATGTAGCCACCGCGCACCGGGCCATCGGCCTGCACCTGCCCTCCTGGCACATACCGCAGTGGCCCGATATTGCCACCGGGGCCGTGCTACTGGCCCTGCCCCAGATTCCGCTTTCCCTGGGCAACTCGGTGCTGGCTACCCGACAGGTGGTGGAGGATTATTTCCCGGAGCGGCCCCTCACGGTGCGCCAAATCAGCTTCACCTACGCCCTCATGAACCTGGTGAACCCCTTCCTGGGTGGATTTCCGGTGTGCCACGGCTCGGGCGGCATGGTAGGGCACTACACGTTTGGGGGGCGTACGGGCGGCTCGGTGGTGCTGTACGGGGTGTTATTCTTGACGCTAGGCTTGCTGTTCAGCCAGGGTTTTCAGCAGGTAGTCCAAATTTTTCCGCTGCCTATTCTGGGTGTGCTGCTCCTGTTTGAGGCCCTCACGCTGGCCACGTTGCTGCGTGATATTGCCGGCTCCCGCACTGAATTGTTGCTGGCTTTGCTGGTGGGGTTGTTGTGTAGCGGGCTGCCGTATGGGTACCTTGTGGGCCTGTTAGTGGGTACGGCGCTGTACTACGCCATGCAGCGCGGCTGGGTAGGCCTCGGGAAATAACTGCGTATGGAAGAACGAATACTCTGTCAGGTCTGGAAAACGGTGCGCATTGAAGCTGGCCCGCAGCCGTTTCAGGGGTATTGGAGCATGGGCGAGGGGGCGGAGTTCGACTTCAGCACGCTTACTCAATCCCCGGAAGCCGGGCCCACCGCTACGGGCTGGGTGAAACAGGCCGGCAAAATTGTGCACCCCGGCAACGAATCGGCGCTGTACCTGCTCATCAAAACCCTCTCCGACCAGCACCTCACGCTGGAACTGCACATGCTGTACTCCGGGGAGCCTCGCCATACGCTCACGCTGCACCTCGTGCCGGCCGCCGCTTAGTCGGGTTGAGAGGGCACAAACTCGGGGGCGGTGGCGGCCTTGCGGCTGATACGGTATATCACCGAGAGGACCACGTTGTTCTTGGCCACGGTGGTTTGGGGGGTGAATACGTTTTGCCGGTAGCTGGCGGGGGAGTAATTAGCCTGGTTCAGCCAGCCCACCTGCGCCGTCCAGTGCGCATCAAACTGATAGCCCGCGCCGGCGTATACCCGGTTTCGCTCAAAAAACGGCCCCCGCGGATTAAAAAAGACCTCATCATACACCGACAAAAACGCCGTATTGTTGGTGAACGTAGGCTTGTTGAGCGGCAGAAAGGCGTTAAAGCGGTAGCGCATGCGCGTCCGGTAGCGCGAGAGGCCGGTTGGTACTATATCGTCCCGGAAACGGTACCAGCGTTCCTCCATGCGGTAGCGGTGCTCTAGCTTGAGGCGGGCGGCAAACTGCGTAAGTGTGAGCTGCTGCCACAAGCGCCGCTCCACGTTCAAGGGGCCAGCACTCAGGTCGCGGTAGTCGGCGGTGGAATACCGGCCACCGGCCAGCATCAGGGTAAAGTTTTTGGCCACATCGTAGCTTACTCCGCCTTTAAGCTCGGTGTAGAAGTACTGCCGAAACAGGCCATTGGCCCGGGCCTGCAACTCCACGTAGCCGCCCCAGTGCTTGGGCCCGCCGGGCAATACCACCGTAGCAACGTGCCAGGTGCCCCATTGAGAGTTGGGCACGGCGTTGGTCTGGGCCTGAGCAGCGGGTACTAAACTCAAACTACCAAGCAAGGGGAGCAAGCAATAAGCCAGGGGAGCAGGGCGAAGCGGCATAGCGGCCCGAAGATAGCCAACACCTCGTCCTGAACCTTGCGGGCTGGGGCTTTTTCCCGTCAGCTTCTACGCGTGTGCCTAGTAATGCTGAGCCAGTATTTGCCGGATAGCTCGTTGATAGTCGGGGTTATCCGTCATGCCGTTGTGGCCCGCGCCGGGCAGGGTGATGAACTGGTCGTGGGGCTTAAGCTGCTGCCGGAGCCGGGCCGTGGATACTGGGCTGATAACCTCGTCTTGGTCGCCGTGGAAGATGACGATGGGGACCTGTACGTGGGGCAGTACTTCATCGGTGGCCAGCGGGTAGCGCACAATGAAGGGCGGCATCCAGGGGTAGTGCTGCCGGGCCATAGCCCGCATGCTGGCGTAGGGGGCCTGCAGCACTAGCAGGCGCGGGTGGTGCCGGGCGGCCAGCCACGCCGCCGCGCCCGTGCCCAGCGAATAGCCCAGCAGCACCGTGCGCTCTTCCGGAAACTCGCGCGTGAGCTGCTGGTAGGCCGTGTCTACGTCGGCGAGTAGCTGCGCCTGGCTGCTGATGCGGCCCCCACTTTTGCCGTAGCCCCGGTAGTCGAGCAGAAACACCGAGTAGCCCAATCGGGTGTAGGTAGCTGCAACCTCGCCCCAGCTATCCAAGGCCCCGCCATTGCCATGCAGGTAGAAAATCAACCCTTTGGCTGCTGAATCGGCCGGGAACAGCAAGCCGTGCAGGCGGGTGCCGTCGGCCGTCGAAATCCACCTTTCCTCAAACCGGTTGCTGAATCGGAAACGATAATCGGCGGGTAGTTTGGTGGGGAAGAATAACAGCCGCTCCTGCTGAAAATACAGGAGCACGCATACTGCCACGTACAGCGCCGCCCCCAGCCCCAGTATCCAGAGAAGTAGCTTCATCGGGTCGACGCGGCTTGGGTTAGTTTTTTACCTGAAAGTAGGCTGTGTCAGTCTGAAATTCCAGGCGTCGCCGCAAAGCTCTTCGGTCGCTCCGCACTGTGTATTTTAGGTGCAGGAGCAGCGTCGGGCTAAGCGTATCGGTTGACAAGCGTGTGACCGTGCCCACAATATTTTCCATATCGAAGGGCCAGTCCCGGGATACAAAGCCGGAAATTGCCACAATCGAATCCGAGAGATTTACTGGCCGATTAAACGGCAAATCACCAACATTCCGGGCGCTTAGATAAATCTGCGTATAAATACGGTTGTGAGAGCCTACGTATGGTAAGATTTTCAGTCGACTATAAGAGAAAACGTGGCTGCTGCCTGGTACTATCTTGCGCCCACCGCGTACCGTGGCCTGAGCAATGTGTGTGGCCTGATCAAATTTTCGCCGACCTAACGTTCTCCTGAGTTGCTGGCAACTTGAGCTGTTCAGTAGCACGAAGAAAATTCCAATAAAACCCGCAAGGCGGTTTGTACAGATACACATAGCCCGAATAAATAGGCTAATATATTCAGTTGTTTCCATCCCTAATCGTATTCGCCAACTCAAAACTGAGTTGGTGCGGGGCATTTACTCTCGACATCAAACCAACGCCTGCAAGTGGGGCCACGTGAAATAGAGAACCGCCCCCTGCAGCAGCGTCAGCAGCAGCGTAATACTCCAGAAGGCGGCTTTGCGGTTTTTGTGGTGCAGCAGCAGAATGGCTGCCCAGGCACCGGGGGCCGCGGCCGGCAGCGTGGCGAGGTGTAGCGTTTTTTCCGGGATGCGCCGCTGGCCGCGTTGGGCTTTGCGCTTATCGAGGGCAAAAAGCAGAAAGCACAGCAGATTAAAGAACAGCAGGCAGCTCAGAAGTACGGTCATGGTGTGGGAGGCGGGCTGCCGGGAATGTGGCAGTGCGGGCCAAGGATACGGGCTTTCGTGGTGTAATCCATCATCACTACGCTGGCTGACGTTCCAGCACCTCGTCAATCAGGCCATACTCGCGGGCTTCGTCGGCGCGCATCCAGTAGTCCCGGTCGGAGTCGTGGTGGATTTGCTCGTAGGTTTTGCCGGTGCGGGCCGCGTAGATTTCGTACAGCTCCCGGCGCAGCTTCAGAATTTCGCGGGCCGTAATTTCGATGTCCGACGACTGGCCTTGCGCTCCACCCGAGGGCTGGTGAATCATGATGCGGGCGTGGGGCAGGGCCGAGCGTTTGCCCAAGGCCCCGCCGTTCAGCAGAAAGGCACCCATGGAAGCCGCCAACCCGGTGCAAATGGTGGCCACATCGGGCCGCACGTACTGCATGGTGTCATAAATGCCGAAGCCCGCGTACACCGAGCCGCCCGGGGAATTCACGTACAGCAGAATATCCTTCCGGGCATCCACTGATTCCAGAAACAGCATCTGGGCCGTCAGTATATTGGCAATCTGGTCGTCTACGGCCGTGCCCAGGAACACAATCCGGTCCATAATCAGGCGCGAAAACACGTCGATTTCGGCGAAACGGGTGGGGCGCTCCTCAATTACCGAGCGGGTCATGCCCGTGACGTAGGGCCAGGCCCGGGCCTGGGTGTGCTGCACGTATTGGTCAACGGCCAGCCCGTTCAGGCCCTGGCCGTGCACGGCAAATTTGCGGAACTCGTGGGTAGTAAGCATGGGGTACGGAGTAAATTGATTCGAAAAAGGCAGGCAAGGCGCTGCCAGGGCACTGCGCGCCGCAGGCCTGGTTGCTTATAGAAGAAGTGGTTGGGATTATTGAGCGGAGCCTACCGCCGCAGCCGGTGCCAGGCCTGGCGTAGCCGGCCAGTAGCGGCTTGTAACCAGCCGTGCCGCCGGTACAGTTGCTGATGAATCTGGTTGAGCTCCTGGCGCAGCTGTTGTTGCCCGGCCTGATACAGCCCCTGGTACAGCTGGCGTTGCAGTTCAGTGTCGGCGGCTACATCAGTATCGAGTAGTTGCTGCAACTGCCAGTCGGGTGCCGGGGAGGTGCCCAGCAGGTGCTGCTCAATGCGGCGCAAACGTTCCAATTCGGGGCGCATAGTCAGGAAGCAAAGGTGTCGCGGAAAAGCGGGCGTACAGCATTGCGCAGGCGCTCCAGGCACTTAAACTTCTGCACCGTCGCCGACCGGACGCTGCCGTACTGGTGCTCGGCGGCAATCTGCTCCAGGGGCTGCTGGAAGTAGTAGAACGCCAGCAGCATGCTCCGGCATTTTGCCGTGAGTTGGGTAAGATGCTGGAGCACTACCGCCGTCATATCAGGGCTGGAAGCATCAGCGGCCGGAGCTTCCGGTAGCTGGGTGTGGTCCTCGGTGAGCGGACTGGTCCGTCGGGCGGTGCGGCGGCTAAGCTCCTGCTTCCACCGGTTACGGCTCACGGCAAACAGGTAGGTGCTGGCCGAAGCCGAGAGTTGCAACTGGCCACTTACGGCCTGCTCGTAAAACAGTACCAACGCATCCTGAAATACGTCTTTGGCATCCTGCGCCGAGCCGCCCCGCTGCTGAACATAGCGCCGCACGGCCGGAAAACTTTGAGCGTAGAGGCGGGTAAGCGTTTGTTCCCGATTGGCCCGCAGGGCCGCCGCCAGCTCGGTGGCCGGGGCTGAAACGGGTGGCGCAGAGGTGACGGAGCAGTTCATAGCAGAAGGCGATATACTGGTTAATCCGCAGTATGCGCAACTATCACCGCCTCTGAGTAAAAAACTTTTGGGCCGGCTACCCCCCAATCGTGCTCATTGACTCAAAGCTGAGCTGGTGCAACGGGCGCTGGCTCTCTGCCTCGAACCCGTTGGCGGCGCGGTTGCGGAAGGCCGATTTCAGCGCGTCAGCAATCTGCTCATTGGAGGAGCCGCCACGCAGCAAAGCCCGGATGTCGAGCACGCCCTGGTCGTAGAGGCAGGTTTTGAGGCCGCCCTCGGCAGTAAGGCGGATGCGGTTGCAGGTGCCGCAGAAAGTGCGCGAGTAGGCCGCAATGATGCCCAGGCGGCCCTGGTGGCCGGCCACGGTGTAGTGGGAGGCCGTGTCGCCGGAACGGGCGGCCACCGGGGTCAGCTCGCCCAGGTTCAGCTCCAGATGCTCCCGGATGCGGCGGTGGTTCCAGGGTAGGGCAGCGGCGTCGTGGCTGCCGCCGTTGAAAGGCATTTCCTCGATGAAGCGCACGTCCACTGGTAAGTCGCGGGTCAGCTCGGCCAGCGGAATGAGGTCCTGGGTATTTTGCCCGTCCATCACCACGGCATTAATTTTGACCCGGATGCCGGCCGCCAGCAAGGCATACAGCGTGTCGAGCACACGGGGCAGCTCGTCGCGGCGGGTGATACTGGCGAAGCGGGCCCGGTCCAGGGTGTCGAGGCTAAGGTTCACGGCCTTTACGCCGATGCGGGCCAGCTCCGATACATGAGGCGCTGTGAGCACGCCGTTGGTGGTCATAGTCAGCTCCTCAATACCCGGAATCTGGCTCAGGCGGTTCATAAATGGCACTAAGTCGCGGCGCACAAATGGCTCCCCGCCCGTTAGGCGCACTTTTCGCACGCCCAGCCCGGCCAGAATGGCCACCAGCCGCTCCATTTCCTCGTACGTCAGCAGCTCCTGCTTGGGCAAGTACTTGATGCCCTCTTCGGGCATACAGTAGAAACAGCGCAGGTTGCACCGGTCCGTAACGGCCAGCCGCAGGTATTCGAGCGGGCGGCCGTGGTTATCAAACAGCACGGAGGGTACAGCAACAGACATAGACAAAGGAAGCAAAAGATTCGGGCGGGGCGGGCGCACCCAAACAAACAACGTAAATCCGGCTTTTCCGTTCGGAGCAATACTTTCGTCAACTCCTACAGAAGCGTGTTGGTCATTGATTGTTTCGACGCACGGAAGCCCGAAGGCCATTACTTATACAACCCATGAACCTGAAAATTGCTTTGTTCGGCATTGCCCGCGAAATCGTAGGGCAGTCTACGCTGGAAGTAGCCGCGCCGGAAGGTCAGTCGGCCCAAGGGCTGCTACGCGACCTGCACGCCCGCTACCCCGAACTGGCCCGCCTCAGCAGCCTGGCCGTAGCCGTCAACAACGAGTACGCCGCCGACGATACCCTGCTGCAGGAACGGGACGAAATAGCCCTCATTCCGCCCGTGAGCGGCGGGTAATTTCGGTTGCCGGTTGCCAAGTAAACCAGAACGTCATTCCTCGCAGGCTCAGCATGACGTTCTTCCTTCCCCACTTCCTCATTCCCTTTCCTTTGATTCACATCGACCTAACCGACCAGCCTATTGATGTTTCGGCCGCGCTACAAAGCGTGGAAGCTGATGGGGCCGGGGCCATCAACACGTTTATTGGCACGGTGCGCAACCGGAGCACCGGCCGCGCCGTGGTGCGCCTGGAGTACGAAGCCTACGACAGCATGGCCCTGCACCAGCTGCGCAAAGTAGCCGAGCAGGCCGTGGAGCGGTGGCCCATGCTGCAGCGCGTAACCGTGGTGCACCGCAAAGGCACCCTCTACATCGGCGACGTGGCCGTGGTAGTAGCCGTGTCTACCCCGCACCGCGCTGAGAGCTTTGCCGCCTGCCAGTACATCATCGACACCCTAAAGCAGGTAGTTACTATCTGGAAAAAGGAGTTCTATGAGGACGGTGACGTGTGGGTAGCGGCGCACCCGTAAAGTAGTGCGCAGCTCCGCTTCGCGCACGAGCCGCAGGCGAGTTCCGGAGTGCACAGTCTACACGCATAGATACTCGCTTCGCTCGTGCGCGAAGCGGAGCTGCGCGCTACTGAAAATGCCATTATTTAACGGCTACGCTTTTTCAATGTGTGCTACGGCCCGTTCCAGCACCTCGTCGCGGCCGGCCTTGATGCCGGTAATGGTGGGTTTCACCTCAATGTCCGGCACAATCCCAATGCGTTGCGTTTCGCGGCCATCGGGATAGTACACGCCCAAGCCAGTAATGCGGGTGCCCAGGTTACCGGGCAGCGTAATGGCCGACACGTTGCCATCGGCCCCGGCGGTGGTGCTGCCCATTACCACGGACCCCGGCACGGTACGCAGGGCCATGGTGGTGTATTCTGACTGGCTCTGCGACAGTTCATTCACGAGAATGACCACCTTGCCGGCATACGGCGCTTCTTTACCCGGCATCACCTGCAGTGGTTCCGAGAGCAGGAACATACCGGGGTAGGCAATCTGCGGGCTGGTGAAGCGCACAAACTCCTGGGGCTTGGCCAACAGGTAGCGGGACAGGGAAAACACCACGAAATCGGACGGGTAATTGCGGATGTCGATGATGAGGCCCTTGGTGCCCCGGGCTTCCTGCATAATGGCCGGTAGGTCTTTCGTCTGGATGGTGCCCAACGAGAGGTGCCCGATGTTGCCCGGCAGCAGGTGCCAGGCGGGCGCTTTGGGGCCGGGGGTACCGCTGTTCAGGGCTAGGTTCAGCTTGGTGGCGGGGTAGCGCGTGATGCTAAGGGGTAGTTCCTTGCCGTCGCGCCGGACGACGAGCTGCACTTGCTCGGTGCGGCCGCGCAGCAGGTCGCGGGCCATATTGCGCAGTTGGGTAGGCTCGTTGGAAGCAGGCGTGAGGGGTTTGCGCTCCGTCAGAATATCCTTCACCTTCCGCCCATCTATCGACAGCACCACATCACCCAGCTGCAGGCCCGAAGCCGGACCCAGCTCCGGGTGGAAATAACCAGTGACAACTGGCTGCTTCTCCACAAAGCGAACCTGCGCCGGTGCATGGTAGTTGCCCCAGTACGCCGTTAGCACTTGGTCATTGGACAAGACGCTGGCGTGCGAGTCGTTGAGGCGGGCAATGAGGGCTAGGGCCGTAAGGCGGTATTGCTCTGGGGTGCGGGCCTCTACCATTTTGGGCAGAAACTCCGGTAACACCTGCTGCCAATCTTCCCCAATAGCGTAGCGGTAGGGGAAGAAATAGTCAATCATGTTCCAGTACCGGAACAGGGACAACACGCGCAGGCCGTCGTCGGGTAGGCTGCCGGGAGCCGAGGGGTACGTTTCCTCGTGCTCAAACAGCGGGTTCTCCACGTGAGGGGCACTGCGCACGTAGTAGTGCAGGCCCTGGTTGCGGTTTTGGCGCAGATACACCAACTGCTGGCTGAGGGCCGGGCTTACTTGCCGCTTATCGGTGAGCCAGGCCAGGTCGGGTTGCAGCCGGACGTCTTTGGGTTTCGGTTCCCGGCAAGTAGGGCAGGCTGGCACCGGGCCCAGGCTGGTAAGCCAGATGCTCAATACCTGACTGCGGGCTTCCAGGTTGGAGGCCTGCAGTACCTTGGGTAGTACCCGGAACAGCTCGGCGTCCATGTTCACCTCGCCCCGGGCCACCACCGGGTGGTAGTATTTGGCGAAGCCCCACACCCGGCCCAGCACCGCCAGGTTTTCCAGTTGCTGTTTGCTCAGATTCTGGAGGCTGATGCCGGAACCTTGGCGGAAGGCAGTATCCTGTTCGGCCTTGAAATGCTGCATCACTTTAGCCGGGGCCTGCCACCAGGGCTTGCCGTCCACGGTCAGTTCCAGCTGATCCAGCCATACCGTACCGGTGCCCGTGAGCAGGCCACCAATTAGGAGGGATTTGGCGTCTGGCTCCAGCGGAAGCGTAACGGAATACTGCTGCCAGCTGGTAGTGCCCCGCAGATTCTGCTTGCTCATGTTATTCAGTTGCAGAGTGCCATTAGGGCCATCTTCGCGCAGCCACAAACCCGCGTAGCCGTTCTGCACGTTGTCGGTTTTCAGGTAACCGGTCAGTTTTACCGTCTGGCCCCGAAACCCGATGGGCAGTTGCACCGAAGCTACTCCAAGTACCGGCGAAGCGCCTTTGATGGTGCTTGGCTGGCTCGGCCCCTGTAGGCAGAGTGCGTAGCGGCCCTGATGCTTCACCACCGAATCGGCCTCCACGGAGTAACCGTTGGCGCCCGGTGACCACCAGCGGGCCGGCTGCTGCGTCTGCCGGACTATCTGTTCAAAATCGAGGTTAAGATTAACGTTGGGCTGCTGGGCCTGGGCCGAAAAGCCAGCGGCCACCAAGGCCACAAGAGGATACGTGCGTTTCATATAACGGAATAGAGTCAGGAAGTGGCGCTAAAGTAGCGGCAACTCCCTGACTCTACCGTATTTATTTTCTGATGCCGGGCGTGCATACGCGTGGCTACTCACGTCGCTTGTGCGCAAAGCGGAGCTGCGCGCTACTCCAGCTCCTGGCGCACTTGCTCAGCCTCCTCGGGCGTGTTCACGTTACGCAGCTCCTGGGGAGCGGGGGCGGGCAGCACGGCCACATCGGAGTTAATGAGGGTTTTGCGGGGGCAGCTGTAGCCCAGGCTCAGGAAACGCAGCAGCTGCGGGTAGCTGGCCGGCTCCCAGATGGTAATCAGCGGCTCGGGCCATTCATTTTCGGGGCTCTGGAAAGCCGTGGCCAGTCGGGCCGGCCGGCGCTGCTGCACCAAGTGGGCCAGCGTATCGGCTGAGAGGAGAGGCAGGTCGCAGGCCACTACCAGCCAAGCGGCGTTGGGGTCGAGGCGTAGGGCCGAGAGGATGCCGCTGAGCGGGCCCAGGTCGGCGAAGGTATCGGGCAGGGGGCGCAGGCCGGCGTATTCCAGCTCCACCACCTGGTCGGGGCGGCAGGATACGTGCACATCCTGGCAGAAGGGAGCCAGCAGCTCGGCGGCGTAGGCGCGCTGCTCCTGGCCGTGGTACTGCAGCTTGCCCTTATCCTGGCCCATGCGCTGGCTGCGGCCCCCAGCCAGCACCAGGCCCCGCAGCGGCGGCGCGGCGGCGCGCCATTCATCCAGAATCAGTTGGGCAATGGCGTCAGTATCGTGCAGCGGCAGCACCGGCACGCTGGTTTCGCCCAGGTGCGCCTGCAGATAGGCGGGTATTTCCGTTACGCCTTCGGGCAGCAGCAGGGCCCGCACGTTGGTGAGGCGGTCCAGCTTTTTCTCCACCGGTTTGGCAGGGTCCAAAATGACTAGCTGCTGAGCGGCCCGGAAGTGGTTGCCGTTCACCAGCACCAAGCTCTGGTGCTGCAGCAGTTCGGGCTGACTGAACCGGTCAAGGGGCCGCTTCACGTCGAGGCGGGTGAAGGTGATTTTATCAGTCAGCTCGGCGGCCGCGCCGGCCTGCAGCAGGGCATCCTGGCCGCCGCTGCCGCCCTGGGCCGCGTCGTCGCCGGCGGCGTGGTCGGCGTCCACGTAGGCCACGCGCAGCGTGTCGGAAAGCAGCGGCGTCAGGCGGGCGGCCAGCTCCTTAATGCGGCCGCAGGGGGCCCCCAGAATGGCCAGCTCGTGGCGGCCAAACTCGCCGCCGTGGGGGCGGGCCAGCTGGGCGTGCTTGCTGCGGGATTTGTCGGCGGGGGCGTTATCCGGCATGGTGAAAATCCTGTTTGCCGCCGGTTTTGCTGATGAGGCGGGTTTCCTGAATGAGAATGTCGTGCGAGAGGGCCTTGCACATGTCGTAGATGGTGAGGGCCGCAACCGAAGCCCCGGTGAGAGCCTCCATTTCCACCCCGGTTTTGCCCGTCACGGTGGCCGTGCATTCAATCAGCACGGCGTCGGGGCCATCCACCTCAATGGTTACCTGGCAGTTATCCAGGCCCAGCGGGTGGCACAGCGGAATCAGCTCGGAGGTGCGCTTGGCTCCCATGATGCCGGCCAGAATAGCTGTCTGAAACACCGGGCCCTTGCGGGTGGGCAGGTCGCCTTCCTTCACCAGCGCCATAATTTCGGGGCCGAGTACCACGCGGCTGCGGGCCCGCGCCACGCGGCGGGTGGGTTGTTTGGCGCCCACGTCCACCATGGCCGGCTGGCCGGCGTCGTTGAGGTGGGTGAGTTTAGCAGAGTCGGGCATACACGGTAGCGTAAGCGTTAGCTTGCGCCGGTTGAGGAAAGGTGAGGAATAAGCAGGCTGTACGAAGGTAACAGCCCGTGTAGAGACGCGACACTTCGCGTCTCCTCGTTGCTGACGTTGGAGTGGTGCAGGAAGTTGTCTGGCCACGTATGAACGTCATGCAGAGGCGCAGCCGAAGCATGACATATAAAGGCTTCTGAATCAGGTTCGTTTCATAGACGCGGTTTTAGATCGTCAACGCGCCGAGACGCGAAGTGTCGCGTCTCTACATCGGCCACTTCTCATCCAAACAACCTACCGGTTTCCCCGTTGGGTAACAGCGCAAGCTACGGCTTGCCCTACATTCGTGCCTATGATTTCAGTTGACGAAGCAACCCGGCTAGTGGCCTCCACCGTACAGCCGCTGCCCTCCGAGTATCTCTCGCTGCCGTTGGCAGCCGGCCGCGTACTGCGCGAAGACCTGCGGGCCGACCGGGACTTCCCGCCCTTCAACCGGGTGGCTATGGATGGTATTGCCCTGCGCTACGCGGCCCTGGCAGCGGGCCAAACGGAGTTTCGCATCGAAAGCACCCAGTTTGCCGGCCAGCCACCCGTGCCGGCGCAGGATGCCACGGCGGCCGTGGAAATCATGACCGGCGCGGCCCTGCCGCCCAACCTCGATACGGTGATTCGCTACGAAGACCTCACGTTTCGTACCGATGCCGCCGGCCAGCGCTGGGCGGCCGTGCAGGTACCCGCGCCCCATGCGGGCCACAACGTGCACACCCAGGCTGCCGACCGCCACCGGGGCGACTTGCTGGTGCCCGCCGGCACCCGCTTGGAGCCCGCTGAACTGGCCGTAGCCGCTACCGTGGGGGCCGCTACCGTGGCCGTGGCCCGCCGGCCCCGGGTGGCCGTGGTGAGTACCGGCGACGAGCTGGTGCCCATCACCGAGCAGCCGCAGTCCCACCAGATTCGACGCTCCAATGGGCTGATGCTGCAGGCCGCCGCCTGGCAGGCCGGGGCCGAGGCCGAAGCCTTCCACTTCAACGACGACCTCGCCGCGTTGCGCCAGGGCCTGCCCGCCCTGCTGGCCGGGTTTGATGCCGTGGTGCTGAGCGGCGGGGTATCGAAGGGGAAGGCCGATTTTCTGCCCGAAACGCTGCGGGAGTTGGGCGTGGAGCAGCTGTTTCACGAAGTGGGGCAGCGGCCCGGCAAGCCGTTCTGGTTTGGGCGGCAGCCCGGCGGGGCCGTGGTGTTTGCGTTGCCCGGCAACCCCGTGTCCACGTTCGTGAACTTCTACCGCTACGCCCGGCCCTGGCTACTGGCCGTGCAGCAACCCGCCGGAGCCGATTTCGGCAGCGCGGTCCTAGGCGGGCCCATTTCGGCCATGCTTACCGAAGATGTGGTATTCAAACCGCGCATCACGCACTTCAAGCTGGTGAGCCTGGCCCCGGGCCCCGATGGCCGCCTGCTGGCCACCCCCGAGCGGGCCGGCGGCTCCGGCGACATGGCCAGCCTGCTACCCTCAGCCGGCTTCCTGGAATTTCCCCCCGAACAGGAGTTTTTTGCGGCTGGCACGGTGCTGCCGGTGTGGCGGTTTCGTTAGCGAGCAATAGCCTTATGACAACGACGAATCTACTGGAATAGGATAGTTCTCGATCCACCATGCACGTAGATAAGGCGATATGGAAAAGCCATGTTCGAACAAGTCTTGTTCGTTGTAGTTCCAGAGACACCAATATTGTGCTGTCGAACTGTGCAGATCAGCGTTTTGATCTAAAAGCGGCCTTAATCTGATCCAAGCCGAATGAACCTGACTAGAAGTCGGCTGCCAAGCTGCTGCGTTTAAAATCATTTCCATAATTACTACACGCTGTTCGTCTGAAGCACGGCTATATAGTTGAATGTAATCTTCTAAACCTTCGGGAATAGATACCTCCCAAGGCCAATCCTGCATGTCATCATGATAGGGAAGCCCTAATTGATCGGCCACCCATTGACGAGCTTCTACGGTTTCGTAATTAGGTAATGGAATAGGTCTTGGCATAGAGCATCTATGAGGTCTAAGTCACGGGCGTTTATTTCAATCACCCCTCAAAGTCAAACCCGCACTGGAAGCAGTGGCACTGGGGGCGCTCGGGGGCCAGCAGCCACAGGCGTAGCTTCACAAACAGGTTGTCCTGGGGCTGGGGCTGATGGCGGCACACCACGTCGCGGTGGTGGCAGCGGGGGCAGCGGGGCGCGTCGGTAGGGGCCTCGTCGGAGTCGGTGGCGACGGCGTGTAGGTGGGCGTGCTGGGGGTGCAGGGCGGCCTGGGCGGCGGCTACGTCGGGCTGGCGCACAAACAGGCGTACCGTGCCCAGCACCGGACCATAGGGCCTACTCTCGTTGCTGAGGAAACAGGGAATACCGGCCGCGTCGAGCTGGTTTTTGGCTAGGTGCGCGGCCACGAAATCGGTGAACGACTCAAGCAGGACGATGTTGGCGGGAGCATCGGAGTCGGGGAGCATAGGCAGAGGCAGGCGGCCGTGTGGGCTATAAACAGCGGAAGCACCCCGATGGGTGCTTCCGCGCCAGAAAAAAGTTGGGCAGGGGCTACTTGAACAGCGCCAGCGCTTTGATGAACGTCTGCGACACGCCCCACAGCAACGGAATGCCCACGTACAGCCAAGCTAATACTGCCGATGCTCCTATAGAAGGGGCTTCGAGCGCAGGAGTAATTGAAGGGTTCTTATCCATGATGATTTCGGAGGTTATGGCGTTGGCTTCTGGTTTCAACTGTTGGATTGCAACCAGAAATTGAAAACCAGCAACTAGAAATTGTTATTAGTGGCCTCCGGCTTCGATGGTCACCGGGCCCTTTTCGTAGTATTCTTCTTTCACGGGGCGCACGGCCAGGTTGGCCAGCAGGCCCAGCACCAGCACACCGGCCATGGTGTAAAACACGTTCTGGTAGGCGGCGGCCCCCTTCAGGCCCTGCTCCTTGGCGTGCTCGTGCAGCAGGTGCACAATCAGCGGGCCCAGTACGCCGGCTGTGCTCCAGGCCGTAAGCAGGCGGCCGTGGATAGCCCCCACCTGGTACTTGCCAAACAAATCGGAGAGGTAGGCCGGAATGGTGGCGAAGCCCCCGCCGTACATGCTGATAATAACGCAGGTAACGGCCACAAACAGCGTGAGCTGCAGGCTCTGCCCCAGCGTTGGAATGAGGGCGTACAGCAGAATGCCCAGGCCGAAATAGATGGCGTAGGTCATTTTGCGCCCCAGCTTATCCGAAGCCGACGACCAGAAGAAGCGCCCCAGCAGGTTAAACAGGCTAATCAGGCCCACGAAGCCTGCGGCGGCGGCGGCCGTTACGCCCCGGCCCGCGCCCATTGCGGCATCCGAAAACGTTTCCTGCACCAGCGGCGAGGCCGTTTCCAGCACCCCGATACCGGCAGTCACGTTGGTGAGTAGCACCACCCACAGCAGCCAGAACTGCGGGGTTTTGATGGCGTTATCGGCCGAAACGTTGCCGGTGGTGATAAGGTCGTTGTGCTCGGTGCTGGGCACGTAGCCGGCCGGCTTCCAGTCGTCGGCGGGCACCCGGATGGTCCACACCCCAAACTGCATAAACAGCAGGTACACGATGCCCATCACAATAAACGTGGGGGCCACGCCCTGCGGAGCCGAATCCTTGAAATGGTTCATGAGGTTGTTGGCCAGCGGCGAGCCAATCATGGCCCCGCCCCCAAACCCCATGATGGCCATGCCGGTGGCCACGCCTTTGCGGTCGGGGAACCACTTGATGAGCGTACTCACCGGCGAGATGTAGCCAATGCCCAGCCCGATGCCGCCCACAAACCCATAGCCGAAATACACCAGCCAGAGGTTGTGCAGGTGCACGCCCAGCGAGGCAATCAGAAAGCCCCCGCCAAAGCACAGCGACGAAGCCAGCATGGCCTTGCGGGGCCCCACGCGCTCCAGCCACTTGCCAAAAATGGCCGCCGAAAGGCCCAGCAGCACAATGGCAATGGAAAAGGTAATGCCGATTTGGGTGGGCGTCCAGTCATCGGGAGCCGGGGCGTTTACGTCGCCGCTGATGAGCGCGCCCAGCGGCTTGTTGAACACGCTGAAGGCGTAGGCCTGCCCAATGGCGAGGTGAATGGCCAAGGCCGCCGGTGGTACCAGCCACCGGTTGTAGCCCGGCCCGGCCACGGTGCGGCTCCGGTCCAGTAAAGAGTCGTTTGCCATAAATGCGAAGTGGGTGTTTGGGGAGAGAATGAGAACGAGCAGTCTACATGCAGCACATCTGTACGAGTTGACCGCCAATAAGGTAGAAGCTGCTGCTGCGCTTTGTAGTCTAGCGCCGAACTATTTTTTGCTAAAAAAATATAGCCCGTCCTTTTGCGTCAGCTAGCCACCAAAAAGCAAAAGCCGAAGCCCTGGTAGGGGTTTCGGCTTTTATGGCAGCTACGGGGCGGTTATAAGGCAGGTTGCTTCAGCAGCCAGCCGCGCGGACCTTTGGCGCGGGTGCGTTTCAGAAACTCCGCCAGCCCCTGCCGCATGGCTTCGGCCATCCGCTGCTGAAACTGCGGGTCAATCAGCCGCTTTTCATCTTCGGGGTTCGACACGAAGGCCGTTTCCACCAGGGCGTTGGGGTATTCGGTGGGGCCGTTCAGCCCGAAGTTGAAGCTGCCCACGTTGCCGAAGCCCGCCAGCCCGGTGCCGCGCATCTGCTCGTACAGCGCTACCGACAGGGGCCGGAACGCCACGTAGCGGTAGAACGTGCTGGTGCCGTGGGTAGCCGGGCTGCCCGCCGAGTTGACGTGGATGCTCACCAGCACATCGGGGTTGCGGCGGCGCAGCTGCAGCACCCGGTCGCCGTTGTCCACGGTGGCGTCGGTGGTGCGGGTCATCAGCACGCGGGCTCCGGCCTGCTCCAACTCCTGCTGTAGCCTCAGGGCAATAGCCAGCGTCAGGTCTTTCTCGCGGGCTCCGCTGGCCCCCACGGCCCCCACGTTGGAGCCGCCGTGGCCGGCATCCACAGCCACCGTGAGACCCCGCAGGCGCAGCTTCTGCGGCGGGCGCTTCACCCGGATTTCCAGCGTATTGCCCCGGTACCCGATGTGGTAGCCCCAGCTCTGGCGGTGGCGCAAGTGCAACACCAGCCGGAACACGTCGGGCTGCACCTGCTCATAGGTCACGTCGCCCAGCTCACGCAAACCGTCGCGCTGGGTTATCCAGTTGGTGTTGGAAGTAGCCCCGAATACATCTACCACCAACCGGCTGGGCTCGGTTAGCAGCTGGGAGCGGTAGGGCAGGCGCTGGGTGAGGGGCACGCGCACGTAGTCGTACACGGAGTCGCCCTGCACGCTCCAGGAACCAGTGAGCGAGGCCGGCACGAAGCCGCCCGGGGGCAGCAGCCGCACCACTTCCTGCGGCACCCAGGCCACGTTGGTTTCCGAGAGCTGCACCCGGTACTGGCTGCCCACCCGGCCCGTGAGGTGCAGCACCACCGCCGAATCGAGGTAGCCCAGCTTGGCCCCGCCCAGCCGGTCTTCGCCCAGGCCGTAGTTCAGGTACGCCAACTCACCCTTCGTGCGGGCCAGCTGGGGTTCGTTGGGGTTGAGAAACCTGATTTTCGTTTTGCTGAACGCCGTGACCGTCAGGCTGTCCTTGGCAAGCAGCTCAAACCGGATGGATCGGTTCTGGAGCGTGTCGCCGGGGCGCACCACGTAGGTACCCTGGTACACGCCCCGCTTGCCCTGGGCCTGGGCGGACGGTAGCTCAGCAAGCGGCTGCCCGTTCAGAAATGAGCTCCGCAGACCGGACGTGCCCACCAGTCGTACCTGTAGCCGGTCGCCAGGGCGCAGCCATTGGTCGAAAGCCGGTACAGTTTCCGCCGAGGTGATTTGGGGGAGTGGGGCCGCAGGCGGGGTAGCCGGGCGCTTTTGGGCCCGCACCGTCGGTAGCCACAGCGTGCTAAACAAAATCAAAATCCAAACCCGAGGCAACATACCAAAAGTCATGAAAAAGCCCCGCACGTGGCGGGGCTTGGTGGTTGGTAAGGAATACCGACGAAAACCGGCGCGTTACGGTTGCTTCACGGCATCGCCCAAGTCTTTCACGTCGCGGCCGGTTTCCAGGGCCGTAAACTCGGTTTGCAGGGCCCGGATGTGCAGCTCGTCGCGGCCTTTGATGTCGAGGCGGATGGCTCGGAACTGGGTATTCAGGCGGCGGCTGATGGCCGTAGCGTAGTCCCAGTCGCGCTGGGTCCACTGGCGGCGACGGGTGCGCACCTGCTGCATAAACTGCACAAAGGCGGGCTCAATGGTGGTAGGTGTGAGGGCCTCCACGTTGGCATACGTGCCCAGCAGTTCGTTGGCAAATGCAGTTTCTGCGGCCTTGTCCAGCGGTTGCCGGCTGCGGGATTTTGATACTGAATCGAAGCGGGCGGCCCGTCGGCCGGCCACTCGTAGCTTGGCGGCGGCCTCGTTCACGGCCGTGTCCAGCTTGCGTGCTTCCTGCTTCACCATATCCTGCCGCTCCCGCGGCGTCGAGTCGCAGGCCGTCAGCAGCCATCCGGCTACCAGTACACCTGCCCATGCATGCTTTTTCATGGCGGTAAGATACGGGAAACCGCAGTTGAGGGTGACAGTAACGCCTTACTGTGGCCGCATTCGGAAGGTAAACGGCAACTCGTACTTCGATACCACGGCCCGGCTACCAATACGGGCTGGAATCCACTGATCCGGAATGCTGCGGGCGATGCGCAGGGCTTCCTCGTCGCAGCCGGCTCCAATGCCGAACAGCACCTGCTGGTCGGTAGCATGGCCCAGCGTATCAACCACAATGGATACCATCACGCGGCCCTGCACGTTTTTAGCCTGGGCCGCTGCCGGATAGACCAGCTTGCTCATATAAGGAGTTAGGGCAGCATCGCCGCCCACATAAAAAATGGGGTGCGTTACCCGCTGGCGCGTCCACTCGCCGCTGGCCGTTCGCACGGCGTACGGCACGTCGTCGAAAGGCCGGAAAAAGATGAGTTTATTGGTGGTGTGGTCGTATTTCTGGGTGATAACCTGGCTGCCGTCGCGGGTGTAGGCATAGTATTCCCACACACCCACCTTCTCACCCTTATCCATCAGGCCGCTGCCAGCGTCAGTCTTTTTTAATTTTTGAGCCTGTGCACCCAGGCTCAGCCCAAGCAGGCATAGTAGTACAATGTGTTTCATGGAAGATTGGTGGGATTGTGCAGAATGGAGAGACGAACGAAGAGCCGGCTGGAATACCAGTCGGCTTAACGGTAGAAAAAAAGAAAAGCGCGTTTTAGTACAATATTGGACTAGCTAGAGCCCGCGGGTGGGAAAAGGAAAACTACGTGAACTATCTGCCGGAAGCATCGGACGTACGCAAAATAACGTCGGGGGGATTGACGTTGGGTTTTGCCTAGTCCGGGAAATATACAACTATTTGCGCAGATACCGTAGCTCAGCCGTTGTCTGGTTTCACTCGTCTTCCAAGTCCCGCAGCTGGTTTTGCAGTCCCGGCCAGGCCGGGCACAGTTTCTCCAAGCGCCGGAGTACCTGCAGGGCCCCGCGCTGGTCGCCAATAATGCGCAAAATGGTAGCCCACCCCGAAAGGGCCCCGAAATGGCGGGGTTCATGGCGCAGCGTTTCGGCCACATCGCGCAGGGAGGCCTTAAATTCTCCCCGCAGGTAATAGGCTGTGGCTCGCTTGTTCCAGCCCTCGGCGTATTCCGGGGCGGCTTCCGTCAGTTCCGTAAACTCCCGGATGGCCACGCTGTACTCCTCCGCCGACAACGCCCGCATACCGGCTTCCAAGTGCTTATCCAGCAAGCGGTGGTCGGTGGTAAGCCAAATCTGCCAGATGCCCTCCTGCAGCGCCTCAATTTCAGTGGGCGTGGTAGCTGTGCGGAGGCGGTTGAACAGGTCGTCGAGGGCGTTCAAAAGAAGACGCTGGTGAAAGAGTGGAGAGACTACTTCGTAGGGTACGCCAAGTTGGGCAAGGCGGTTAGAGAAGATACCTCCAATTCTGTTTTCAGCAGGCCTCCTGGTTTAAAATAGGGCCGCCGCCACCCGCCGCACGGCTTCGGCCTTGCCCATACTGTAGTAGTGCAGCACCGGTACCCCGTGGGCCATCAGTTCCTTAGACTGATTGATGCACCACTCGATGCCGATTTCGCGGGCCGCGGCGTTGTCGGGGGCCAGGTGAATAGCGTCGACCAACTCGTCGGGCAGGTTCAGGAAGAAGGAGCGGGGCAGGGCCGTGAGCTGGGCCTTGGTGGTGATGGGCTTCAGGCCCGGGATGATGGGCACGGTGATGCCCGCCTCGCGGCAGCGCTTCTCGAAGTTGAAAAACTGCTCGTTGTCGAAGAACATCTGGGTGACGATGTACTCGGCGCCGCGGTCCACCTTGTGCTTGAGGTAGCGCAGGTCGGTGGCGTGGCTCGGGGCCTCGAAGTGCTTTTCGGGGTAGCCGGCCGTGCCGATGCAAAAGTCGGTAGCCCAGGACTCGTCCTGTTCCTGGTCGAGGTATTCGCCTTTGTTGAGGTTGTCGATCTGCCCGATCAGGTCGCAGGCGTAAGAGTGGCCGTCTTGCTCGGGCACGAAGCGGCCTTCGGACTTAATCGGGTCGCCGCGCAAGGCCAGCACGTTGTCGATGCCCAGAAAGTGCAGGTCGATGAGGGCGTTTTCGGTTTCCTCCTTCGAGAAGCCGCCGCAGATGAGGTGCGGCACGGTGTCCACGTCGAAGCGGTTCTTGATGGCCGCGCAGATGCCGACGGTGCCGGGGCGGCGGCGCACGGTTTTCTTCTCCAGCAGGCCGTTGGGGTGCTGCCGGTACACGTATTCCTCGCGGTGATAGGTCACGTCGATAAACGGCGGCTTGAACTCCATCAGCGGCTCGATGTTGGAGAACAGCGTCTGGATATTCTCGCCCTTCTTGGGCGGCAGCACTTCAAAGGAAAACAGCGTTTTGCCGGTGGCGCGGGCCAAGTGTTCGGTGACTTTCATGGTGCCTCACCCCCCGGCCCCCTCTCCGGGGGAGAGGGGGAGCCTGACGACTGCTGGAGTGGGGGGAGTCAGGGTAATTAGTGAGAGTATGGGTTAGTGAGGCGAAGCCAGGGCTTCGCGGATGGTTTGCAGAACGGCGGGTAAGTGGTTCAGTACTTGCTCATTAGTGAAGCGCAGCAGACGGTAGCCGGCAGTTGTCAGCTCATAGCTGCGGGCGGCATCGTATTCAGCCTGACCATGCTCGGCGTGTACCTCACCATCGACTTCAATAATGAGCTTGTGCTCGGTGCTCAGGAAATCGACGATAAAGTGCCCAATAGCATGCTGCCGCCGAAATTTCACGCCGTCCAGCTGTCGGTTGCGCAAGACCTGCCACAACGCATCTTCCGCCGGAGTCGGATGGCGTCGCATCTCACGGCTGAACGGTTTCAGCCGTGGCTGCCAGTATTTCGGGTCAGCCGTCAACCGGTCCTGCTTGGTGTCAGGAGCATCCATAACGAGCGGATAAATGACATTTATTGGGCGTTAGAAACGGGAATTGAATCAGCGTTAGGCTCCCCCTCTCCCTCGGAGAGGGGGCTGGGGGGTGAGGCCACAGGGTCATAGTTCAGGTTGGGCGTGAGCCAGCGTTCCAGCTCCGCGAGGGGCATGTTCTTGCGGGCGGCAATGTCGGCCACCTGGTCGCGGCCGATGCGGCCTAGGCCGAAGTAGCGCGAGTCGGGGTGGGCGTAGTAGAGGCCGCTGACCGAGGAGGCGGGGTACATGGCCAGGTTTTCGGTGAGGCGGATGCCGGTGGTGTTTTCCGCGTCGAGCAGCTCAAACAGGGTGATTTTCTCGGTGTGGTCGGGGCAGCCGGGGTAGCCGGGGGCCGGGCGCACGCCGCGGTACTTCTCTTGAATCAGGTCTTCGTTCGACAGGTGCTCGTCGGAGGCGTAGCCCCAGAACTCTTCGCGCACGCGCTGGTGCAGGCGCTCAGCAAAGGCCTCGGCCAGGCGGTCGGCCAGGGCTTTCACCATGATGCTGGAGTAGTCGTCGTGGTCTTGCTCATACTGATCCAGCAGCTTTTCGATGCCGATGCCGGCCGTCACGGCGAAGCCGCCGATGTAGTCCTGGCGGCCGGTTTCCTTGGGCGCTACGAAGTCGGAGAAGGCCAGGTTGGGCACGCCGGCGGATTTTTCGCTCTGCTGGCGCAGGGTGAAAAACTCCGTCTGCAGCTGCTCCCGCGACTCGTCAGTGTACACCTCAATGGTGTCGTAATCGGACGTGTTGGCCGGCCAGAAGCCGAGCACGGCGCGGGCGGTCAGCAGCTTCTCATCGATGATCTGCTGCAGCATCCGCTGCGCGTCGTTGTAGAGCTGGGTGGCGGCTTCGCCCACGGTTTCGTCCTCCAGAATGCGCGGGAAGCGGCCCTTCAACTCCCAGGTGTAGAAGAAGGGCGTCCAGTCGATGTACTCGGCCAGCTCGGCCAGCGGGTAATCCTCCAGCACCTTGGTGCCCAGGAAGCTCGGCTTGGTGATGGGCGTGGTGTCCCAATCAGCCTTGAAGCCGTTTTCGCGGGCCGCTTCGATGCTCAGGTAGCTTTTCTCGCGCTGGCGGCCGGCGTAGTCGTGGCGCAGCGTGTCGTACTCGTCGCGCACGGTGCGGGCGTAGGCGGCTTTGCCCGAACCGAGCAAACCGGCGGCCACGCCCACCGAGCGGGAGGCGTCATTCACGTGCACCACGGGGCCCGAGTAGGCCGGCGCAATCTTCACCGCCGCGTGCAGGCGCGAGGTCGTTGCGCCGCCGATGAGCAGGGGCGTGTCGAGGCCGCGGCGCTCCATTTCCTGGGCCACGTACACCATTTCGTCCAGGCTCGGGGTGATGAGGCCGCTCAGGCCGATGACGTCGGCTTTTTGCGCCACGGCTTCGTCCAGAATCTTTTCCAGCGGCACCATCACGCCCAGGTCCACGATGTCGAAGTTGTTGCAGGCCAGCACCACGCCCACGATGTTCTTGCCGATATCGTGCACGTCGCCCTTCACCGTGGCCAGCAGAATCTTGCCCGCCGACTGCCGCTCCGCGCTGGCTTTTTCGGCCTGCAGGTAGGGCTCCAGGTAAGCCACCGCCTTTTTCATCACCCGGGCCGACTTCACCACCTGCGGCAAAAACATCTTGCCGGCTCCGAACAGGTCGCCGACTACGTTCATGCCGGCCATCAGCGGGCCTTCGATGACGTCGAGCGGGCGGCTGACCTGCTGGCGCACTTCCTCGGTGTCCTGGTCGATAAACTCGGTGATGCCCTTCACCAGCGCGTGCTGCAGACGCTCGGACACCGGCCACTCGCGCCAAGCCAGCTTTTCGTTGTTGGTTTCTTGTTTTTCGCCGTTGGCCTTCACCGTTTCGGCGAAGTCCACCAGCCGCTCGGTCGCGTCGGGGCGGCGGTTGAGCAGCACGTCTTCCACCAGCTCCAGCAGGTCCTTGGGCACGTCGTCGTACACGGCCAGCTGACTGGGGTTGACGATGCCCATGTCCAAGCCGGCCCGGATGGCGTGGTAGAGGAAGGCCGAGTGCATGGCCTCGCGCACCACGTCGTTGCCGCGGAAGGCGAAGCTGATGTTCGACACGCCGCCGCTGGTCAGCGCGCCGGGCAGGTTCTGCTTGATCCAGCGCACGGCCTCGATA
Organism: Hymenobacter pini; assembly: GCF_020421205.1. GTDB lineage: Bacteria > Bacteroidota > Bacteroidia > Cytophagales > Hymenobacteraceae > Hymenobacter > Hymenobacter pini. Next base: position 160,239 of record NZ_JAIZZH010000007.1, on the reverse strand, counting down.
AAGTCCAGCGCGTAGGTGCGGTGCTCCTCAATGCCGGTGCCGACGGTCAGAATGTTCGGGTCGAAAATGATGTCCTCAGCCGGGAAACCGACTTCGTTGACCAGGATGTCGTAGCTGCGCTGGCAGATTTCGATGCGGCGCTGGTAGTTGTCGGCCTGGCCGTTTTCATCGAAGGCCATGACCACCACGGCGGCTCCGTACTGGCGCACGGTGTGGGCGTGTTGCTTGAACACTTCCTCGCCTTCCTTGAGCGAAATGGAGTTGACGATGCTCTTGCCTTGCACGCACTTCAGGCCGGCTTCCAGCACCGACCACTTCGAGGAGTCAATCATCACCGGCACGCGGGCAATGTCGGGCTCGGAGGCAATCAGGTTCAGGAACGTCGTCATGGCCTGCTCCGAGTCGAGCATGCCCTCGTCCATGTTCACGTCGATAACCTGGGCGCCGCTCTCCACCTGGTCGCGGGCCACTTGCAGGGCCTGCTCGTAGGCGCCGGTGCGGATGAGGCGGGCGAAGGCGCGGGAGCCGGTCACGTTGCACCGCTCGCCCACGTTCACGAACAAGCTCTGCTCGGTTACGGCGAAGGGTTCCAGGCCGCTCAGTCGGGTGGCGGCGGGCACCGCGGGCAGCTCCCGCGGCTGGTATTTCTCGGCCAGTTTGGCCAGTTCGGCAATGTGCTGGGGCGTGGTGCCGCAACAGCCGCCCACCACCGTCACCAGCCCATCCTGCAGGTAGCCTTCCACCACCGCCGCAAATTCCTGGGCCGACTCGTCGTAGCCGCCGAAGGCGTTGGGCAGACCGGCGTTGGGGTAGGCCGAAATATGCACGTCGGCAATGCGGCTCAGCTCCTTGATGTAGACCTTGAGCTGGTCGGCGCCGAGGGCGCAGTTCAGGCCCACGCTCAGCAGCGGCAAGTGGCGGATGGAGTTCCAGAAGGCTTCCACCGTCTGCCCGCTCAGAGTGCGGCCCGAGGCGTCGGTAATCGTGCCCGAAATCATGACGGGCACCACGCGGCCGCCCTCATCGAAGAACCTCTGCACCGCGTACAGCGCGGCCTTGGCGTTGAGCGTGTCGAAGATGGTTTCAATCAGCAGCGCGTCGGAGCCGCCGTCGATGAGGCCGCGCACCTGCTCGTGGTAGGCCGTGGCCAGCTCGTCGAAGGTCACGGCGCGGAAGCCGGGGCGGTTCACGTCGGGCGACAAAGACGCCGTGCGGTTCGTCGGGCCGATGGCGCCGGCCACGAAACGCTTGCGCGACGGGTCCTTGGCCTCGAACTCGTCGGCCACCTCGCGGGCAATGCGCGCCGACTCGTAGTTCAGCTCGTAGACAATGTGCTCCAGCCCGTAATCAGCCTGGGCAATGGTGGTGCCGCTGAACGTATTCGTTTCCACCATATCGGCCCCGGCGGCGAAGTAATCGGCGTGGATGCCCTTGATGATGTCGGGCCGGGTGAGGCTCAGCAGGTCGTTGTTGCCGCGGAGCGGGTGCGAGTGGTCTTTGAACCGCTCCCCGCGGAAGTCCGCTTCTTCCAGCTTGTGACGCTGAATCATGGTGCCCATGGCACCGTCCAGAATGAGGACGCGCTGGCGCAGGATATCGTGGAGGGGGGAGGTGGTGATGGTCGGCATATCGGCTCAAAAGAGAAATCAGCAGCAAAAAGTGCCTATCCAGAAAGAGCCGGGCACGAAGCCAGAGCCGTAACTTATCTTCTTCCAGAATAACCTGGAATGGGAGTTGGCACCTTGTTTCATTTCAGGTTGCCAAGACGTCATCGGGCCCAATCCCTCGGTCTTTCTGGATAAGTAACACAGCGAAGATACAACCAACAGCCCTAAAAACAACAAGCCCGGCCGTGGTAACGGCCGGGCTCAGAAGTCAGCAAAGCGGAGCATCTAGTTTTTCTTAATGCAGTTGGGTACGGTTTTGCCGTCCTTTTTCTTAGTGCCGGCTTGCTCGTAGCCTTTCCAGCACGGATCTTCTTTTTTGGCAGTAGTATGCGAGGCGGGGGTTTTCTTGGTAGGCATAATGGGTGGAAACAGGGCTAGGTAAACATCCTGTCAGTAAGCATGGTACGACTACGGTTGAGTTGGGGTTGCTGCAAACGCATAGGGTGTGGCCACGCATACCGTGTACGGAGTTGTAGCCCGTTAGCAGGCATAGGTTGAGAATGCACAGTTGGTGGTTGAGTTTTCGGGTGCGCACCGCAAGCGTTTTAGTACTTTGTTAGTATGATGCGCACAGCTCTTTTCTGGCTAACCAGCCTCTTGTTGCTACTATTCGGTGGTTCTGCTCAAGCCCAGCGCCCAGTGGGCGCCGGTTTGCAGGGCCAGTACTACAGTGGTAGAAATTTTGAGCAGCTGGTAGTGACCCGCACTGACCCAACCATCGATTTTAACTGGACATTGGGGCCAAACGGGGAGCATTTTGTGTCACCGGCGCCAGACGTGCCGGGCGAGTACTTCTCGGTGCGCTGGACGGGCTACCTGTATGTTCCCGTAACCGGCACGTACACGTTTGAGGCAGCGACCGATGATGGCATGCGCGTGTGGGTAGGCGGCCGGCGGCTTGTAGATTCCTGGCGTGGGCAACCCGTAAGCATCATAACGGCCCGCATTCGGCTGATAGCCGGCCGTTACTATCCCGTCCGGGTGGAGTATTTTCAGCTTGACCGGGACTCGCGTGCCCGGCTAGCCTGGCAATTGCCAGCCAGCACGGCTGAGGCAAAGCCTGTTTCGCCGCACTACTTATATCCGCGCCTGCCAGCCACGGCAGTACCGGTTCGAGAGGTAGTGCCACCCCGCCCGCGTGTAACAGCAGCTCCAGTGGTAGCTGCAAAGCCAGCAGTGCCCCTTCAGCCCGCACCCGTGCGGCGGACAGTCCTGCCTCGGCGGGTGCAGGTAGCCACGCGTCGTGCCTCGTTGGTTGTGTCTCGCTCTGCCGATACGGTGGTGGCCGAATTGCCCGTACTCACCATTACTAAGGGCAGTGCAATGGTACTACCTCAGCTGTATTTCACGCAGAGTACGGCCGTCTTGCTGCCTGCTTCCCGCCCAACGCTCAACGCCTTGGCCCGCGTCCTGCGCGAGCAACCGGCGCTGCAGCTGGAAATTGCCGGCCACACCGATAATGTGGGCGAACCAGCTCTGAATCAGCGCCTATCCGAACAACGGGCCCGCGTGGTGCGCCGCTACTTAGTGCACCAGGGCATCGACTCAACCCGTTTGACGACGCGCGGTTACGGCGGTACGCGGCCCGTGGCCGACAACCTAAACCCCCGGCAGCGGCCCCGCAACCGCCGGGTGGAGGTGGTAGTGCAGTAGTAGGGTAGGCACTACCTGTATGTACATCAATTTGGCCTAAGCTGAACTAGACGGACAGATTCGCGTAAGTGCAAGCTCCGCACTACCTCCTTTCCGTTAGTTCTATGGCTACGAAAAAAACGTCCTCTTCCAAACCTGCTGCCGATAAGTCTACGGCTACTCCGGCCGCTAAGAAAGCCGCCAAAGCGGCTGCCGAAGCCCCCAAGCCCGTAAAGCGCCCCACGGCCAAGGATATGAAGCAGCACGCCCAGAAGCTGCCCTACCCCGCCAAGCAGGCCGATATGAAGCTGCAGCCGGGCATGAGCTTCAGTACCTACCGGGCGGCCGGCAAGCTCCAGGACAAAATTGCCCTGATTACCGGGGCCGACTCTGGTATTGGCCGGGCTGTGGCGGTGGCCTTTGCCATGGAAGGAGCCCACGTAGCCGTGCTCTTCAACGAAAACGTGGAAGATGCCCAAGAAACCCAACGCTTGGTAGAAGCCCAGCAGCGCAAGTGCATCTTGCTGCAGCTGGATGTGCGCGACCCGGAGCAGTGCAAACAGGCCGTGCGCCGTACCCGTGCCGAGCTGGGCGGCCTCAATATCTTGGTGAACAACGCCGCCTACCAGATGGCGCAGGAGAAGTTCGAGGATATTCCCGAGGAGCAAATCCGCCGGACGTTCGATACCAACATTCTCGGCTACATCTGGATGGCGCAGGCGGCCATTCCGCACCTGAAGAAAGACGACTGCATCATCAACACCGGCAGCATTGTGGGCCTCACTGGCATTCCGCTGCTGGTTGATTACTCCTGCACGAAATCCGCCATTCACGCCCTCACCAAAAGTCTGGCTACCTACCTCGGGGAGAAGGGCATCCGGGTGAACTGTGTGGTGCCCGGCCCCGTCTGGACGCCCAACATTCCGGGCACTATGCCGCGGGAAGAAGTAGCCAAGTTCGGCTACGAAGTGGCCCTGGCCCGCCCCGGCCAACCCGAGGAACTGGCTCCCACCTATGTGCTGCTGGCTTCCCAGGATGGCTCCTTCATGACGGGCTCCCTGGTGCACGTAACGGGCGGCAAAATGAGCAGTGACCAGTAGGTGAATGAGTAGATGAGTGTCTGAGTAAAAGGCTCAGACACCGTTAATTGTACACCCACACTCCCTCATTCACGACCTCACATGGAATATCCCCAAGGCACCGTGCGGGCGCTGTTGCGTACCGACCATGTAACCCCTGCTACCCGGGCCGCGCTGGAGGCCCGTCTGCAGCCGCAAACCGCCTACGAGCCGCAGTTTTTTGATGCCGAAACATTTCAGCTGCTGGAAGCGGTGGCGGCCCGTCTTTTTCCACAACCTGACCGGCCCGAGCCCATTGCGCTGGCTCCGGCCGTGGACAAGCGTTTAGCCGAAGGCCGGGCAGATGGCTGGCGCTATGATGTGATGCCCCCCGATCGGGAAGCCTATCGGCTGGGTCTGGGCGGCATCAATCAGGCGGCCCAGGCCCGGTTTGAGCGGCCATTTGTAGAGCTGGATGCTACTGCCCAGGATGCAGTACTGCAGCTGCTGGCCGCTGAGCAGGCCCCCGGCGAAAACTGGGCGCAGGTATCCCAGAAGTACTTCTTCGAGGAATTGCTGGCTGAGCTGACCGAATCCTACTATGCCCACCCCCTGGCCCAGGAGGAAATAGGTTACGTGGGCATGGCCGACCAGCCCGGCTGGACGCGCATTGGCCTAAACGAATTGGAAGACCGGGAGCCCAAAAGGAGCGCGTAAGCGAATGGAGAAAACGAGCGGATGACGTTTGCGTCGGCCCTCTCGCCCACTGCACACGCATCTATGTATTCGCTTATTCAAGCATTGCAATTATGCCCGACGAAGAAGTATTGGAAGAGGGGACTTTGACGCCTATCCAACCCGAGATACAAGACCCGCTGCTGAAAAGTATTCTGGCCGACAACGAAACTGCCCCGGAAGCCGCTTATGCTCCCACTGAGCAGGAGCAGCCCGCGCCGCTTCCTGATTCCGTTGAGGAAGTAGATTGTGTGGTGATTGGTACAGGGGCCGGTGGAGCGCCGCTGCTGGCCCGGCTGGCTATGGCGGGCCTGAAAGTGGTGGCCTTGGAAGCCGGTCCCCGCCGCGACCCAGCCAAAGACTATGCTACCGATGAAAAAGCCCAGAACTTCCTGTTCTGGAACGATGAGCGGCTGTCGGCCGGGCAGAACCCGGTGGCTTTTGGCAAGAATAACTCCGGTACCGGCGTGGGCGGCTCTACGCTGCACTACACCGCCTACACCCCCCGCGCCCACCGCGGCGACCTGAAGCTGTACACCGATTTTAGGGAGGGCGTGGACTGGCCGTTCGGCATTGAGGAGCTGGAACCCTACTATGAGGAGCTGGAGCACTTCCTGGGTATTTCGGGGCCTACCCCGTACCCCTGGGATGCCGGCCGCCGCAAGGGGTACCCATTGGCCCCGCTGCCCCTTAACGGCGCGGCCCAGCTAATGCAGCGCGCTTGCCAGCAGCTTGGGATTCAAAGCTCCCCGGCGGCCAACGCGGCCTTATCTGCGCGGTATTACCAGGAAGGAATTGGCTGGCGCGAGGCGTGCACCAACCGGGGTTTCTGCCAAGCCGGCTGTAACCGCGGAGCCAAAGCCAGCATGGACGTTACGTTTCTACCCCTGGCCGAAAGCTACGGGGCTGAAATCCGGGCTGATGCCTACGTGACGGAAATAGAACGCGCCGCCGACGGCCGCATTACGGGTGTGGTGTATCAGCAGCACGGCCAAACGGTGCGCCAGCGTTGCCGCCACCTATTTTTATGCGCTGGCGCCGTAGAAACGCCCCGCTTGCTGATGCTCAATGAGCTGGCGCTCAGCAGCGGCCACGTGGGCAAAAACTTCATGGCTCACCCCGGCATGCAGGTGTGGGGTACGTTTTCGGAAGATGTGCGGCCCTACAAAGGCATCCCGGGTGGTCTGATTTCGGAAGATACGCACCGCCCTAAGGATGCTGATTTTGCCGGTGGTTACCTGCTGCAAAGTATTGGGGTGATGCCCGTTACGTTTGCCACGCAGCTGGTGCGGCAGCGTAAGTTTTGGGGTCAGGCCCTGCGCGACTACATGCGCAACTACAACCACATTGCGGGCATCAATATTTTGGGTGACTGCCTGCCGCACGCGGATAATTTTCTGGAGTTGAGCGAGGAGAAGGACGCCCGCGGCCTGCCCAAGCCCCGCATCCACTTCACGGCCCAGGAAAACGAGCAGCGCATGAACCGGCACGCCGAAAAGCTGATGCGCCAGATTTGGGAAGCGGCCGGGGCCACCGATATCTGGGCGTTTGAGCGCTACGCCCACGCCATCGGCACGGCCCGCATGGGCCTGAGCGGCGACGATGCTGTGGTGAATCCTGATGGCAAAGCCTTCGACGTGCCCAACCTCTATATCTGTGATAACTCGGTATTCCCCAGCGCCCTGAGCGTCAATCCGGCCCTTACTATCATGGCCCTGAGCCTGCGCACGGCCGATAAATTCCTGGCCAACCTCCGGTAGAGCGTAGTGCCTAGTGCTTGGTGCTTAGGCGGTTCTGTCACTTCAAAGAAATGCCTAAGCACCAAGCACTAGGCACTACGCTCTAACAAATGAAATCTTTCCTGACCCACATCAAAGACAAGTTTGGTGATGGTAACTACGAGGGTGACCAGTACGGCGGAGCCGGCGGGCACGACGGCCGCGGCCTGCCCACCGGTACGCCGGGCAACTTCATGTTTGCCACCGGTATCGAGTGCTCGTACCCTACCATTGCCAACGGTACCATCCGGCGCGATTTGCTGGCCGAAACCGACCACTACAACCGCTACAAGGAAGACCTGGGGCTGGTAAAGGAACTGGGCCTGCGGGTGCTGCGCTACAACCTGCCGTACTACCTCATTCACAAAGGCCCCGGCCAGTTTGATTGGGAGTTTGCCGACTTGGCCATGGCCGAAATCCAGCGGCTGGGTATTACACCCATTCTAGATCTGATGCACTTTGGCGTGCCCGATTGGGTAGGCAATTTCCAGAACCCCGAGCTGCCGGTGCACTTTGCTGAGTACTGTGGGGCCGTAGCCCGACGCTACCCCTGGGTACGCTTCTATACTCCCGTCAATGAGATTTACGTGACGGCCCGGGCCTCAGCCAAAGATGGCATCTGGAACGAGCAGCTCCGCGACGACCGGTCGTTTATCACGGCCATGAAGCACATTACGGCCGCCAGCATCATGGGCAACCAGCAAATTGCCCGCTACCGGCCCGACTGCATCATCGTGCAGAGCGAATCGGCGGAGTACATCCACGAAATGCGGGCCGTAGAAAGTCCCGAAATCCGGCTGCAGAACAAGCTGCGCTTCCTGTCCCTGGACTTGCTGTACGCCCACACCATTGATGCCGAGGTGCTGCTGTACTGCTTGGATAACGGTATGAGCCGGGAGGAAATGAAGTGGTTTATGGCCGGCGAACCGCCCGGCTACCAAATCATGGGCAACGACTATTATGGGCGTAACGAGAAGATAATTAAGCCCAATGGCGACTGGTGCGAGGCCGAGGACGTGCTGGGCTGGTACACCATGACCAAGCAGTACTACGAGCGGTACCGCAAGCCCGTGATGCACACCGAAACCAACACCTTTAATGCCAAGGATGCCGAGTGCTGGCTCTGGAAGCAGTGGGTAAACGTGCAGCGCATCAGGCAGGACGGTATTCCGGTGGTGGGCTTTACGTGGTACAGCCTGCTCGACCAGCTCGACTGGGACATCAGCCTGCGGGAAAAGCGCCTATCCGTAAACGCCTGCGGCCTTTACGACCTGGACAGGAAAATCCGGCGGGTAGGGGAGAGCTACAAGATGATGGTGGAGGAATTCGGCCAGATTACCATCGTGCCCCACGCCGAAATGTTTGAATTCACCAGCCGGCCCGCTACGCTGAAAGTCGAGAAGTAGGCGGGTGCGCGTGCTGTGTCTACTGCCATGAGCCTGTAGTGAGGCACACGCGGGCAAATCGGCTCCGCAAGACGGAGCCAATCAATGCTGCGCAACGGATGTGTACAATTCTCGTTACTGCTCCCGAACTTTACCCGGCCGTGCGACCATGAGGGCGACAGGTATTTTTGGTGCGCAATAATGCAGTTTTCAAAGCCAACGTGGGGTACCGTATTGCAGTGGGGTGTGCTGGCGGCTTTCCTGGTCGTGCTGCTCACTGACCTGCGCACGCCCGTGCTCGGCAGTATGCAACGGGCCTTGCTGGCCACCGGCCTGTGGCGGCCGGCCCTGCCCGCAGCCCCGCCAACCGCGCCCGTGCAGCCAACTGCTGGCGGTTACCCGCATAATGTGCCCCTGCTTACCTTGGATGGTCAGCCCGCCAACCTCCGCGACTTGCAGGGGAAAGTAGTGCTCGTGAATTTGTGGGCAACCTGGTGCCCGCCCTGCGTAGCCGAAATGCCCGGCCTGCAGAAGCTGTATACCCAGGTAGATAAGCGCAAGGTGGCTTTTGTGATGGTGTCGCTGGACCAAAACCAGGAAAAGGCCCGCCGCTTTGTGGCGCACAAGGGTTACACGTTTCCGGTGTATTTCCCGGCGGCTCCTTTACCCCCGGCTTTCGATTCTGAAGTCATTCCGACGACCATTATTGTAGGGCCAGACGGGAAAATTGCTGCCCGCCACGAGGGTATGGCCGATTATGACACCCCAGAGTTTAAGGCGGCTCTGGAAAAACTGGCCGGCCCCAGTCAGCGGTAATCCGGCTGGTTGCGTACTGCACATACGCCTACCTCGCTTGTGGGTAGCTCATACCGTATTTGCTTCTATGTCCGCACCTTCCCCTGTTACCTTCATTGGCTTGCATTACTGGGCCGGCTCCGGTCAGGAGTTTCAAGCTGTAGCCCGGTTGTTGGCCCCCGAGTATACCCTGCTGGCACCTGACTTAGTGGGTTTTGGTGACGCGCCCCCGCCCGAGGTAAGCAGCTATACCGTGGAGGCGTACGCTAACCAGGTAGCGCAATTCATCGAAGAGAAAGGACTGACGCGGTACGTGCTGGTAGGCCACAGCATGGGGGGCAAAATTGCACTGGCGCTGGTGGCCCGGCAGCCGGCGGGGCTGGCAGGAGTAGTGTTGCTGAGCCCCTCGCCGCCCACACCCGAGCCCATGACCGATGAGGACCGCATGAGCAGCCTCAAGGGCTACGGTAAGCCAGCCGCGGCCGAAAAAACATTACACACCATCTCCGCCCGCCCACTATCGGCGGCCGACCAGCAGCAGGTTATCGAGGACAACCTCCGCAGTACCCGCTTGGCCTACGATGCCTGGCTGCTACACGGCAGCCGGGAGGACATCAGCGCCCAGATGTGCAACGTGCAGGTGCCCTGCGCCATTGTGGCCGGCGACCAGGACGCGGTAATGTCGCCCTCGGTACACGGGCTGGAAACCCTGCCCTTGCTGCCCGAGGGCACTCCGCTGGAAATCATCAGCGGGGCCGGCCACCTGTTGCCCTACGAAGCGCCTGAGGAGGTGGCCCAGCTACTGCGAAACTTTGCGCGCCGGCTGTAACTATTCCTTAGGTTCTAGTTTCCGGGGCGGCGCAAACCACCGAACTTGCGGGGCTTATCTGCCCTTCGCATGAAAACATGGTTGTTGCCTCTACTTGTTTCCGGCCTCTTTACCCTCACTACTTGCCGTACGGCCCGTGTAGGCGAGGCCTATGATGCGTATCCTACCTACGAAGGACCCGACCTGGGGCTGACCTTCAACGGCGGCCAGGCCCGGCTGCGGGTGTGGGCCCCTACAGCCGAGAAGCTGCTGCTGAAACTCTACGAAAACGGCACCGGCGGTGTGCCCGTGGCCGAGTATCCCATGCAAAAGTCAGGGGGCGGAACCTGGGTGTATACGCTGCCGGCCCAGCCCGCCGGCAAGTTCTACGTGGTGCAGGCCACCATCAAAGGCCAGGCCATGGCCGAGGTGCCCGACTCCTACGTGCACGCCGTGGGCCTGAACGGGCAGCGCGGTGCCCTGCTCGACCCCGCTACCATAAATCCGCCCGGCTGGGACGAAGACGAGCGGCCCGCCCTCAAGCAACCCACCGATATTCTAATTGGGGAGCTGCACGTGCGCGACCTGTCCATGCATCCGCAGTCGGGCATTCAGCACAAGGGCAAATACCTAGGCCTGACGGAAGCCGGCACCCGCTCGGGCACGGTCAAAACCGGCCTCGACCACCTCTCGGAGCTGGGCATCACCCACCTGCACCTGCTGCCCACCAACGACTTCGCCTCCATCGACGAAAGCCGACCCTTGAGCGGGCAGTACAACTGGGGCTATGAACCCCTGCACTATACCACGCCCGAGGGCTCCTACGCTACCGACGCCGCCGACCCTGCCGCCCGCATCCGGGAGCTGAAACAGGTGATGCAGGCCCTGCACCGCCGGGGGCTGCGGCTGGTGCTGGATGTGGTGTACAACCACACTACCGCCATTTCGCGCACTTCGTTCGAGCAGCTGGTGCCCGGCTACTACTACCGCCACCGCCCCGATGGCACGCTCTCCGATGCGGCGGCCTGCGGCAACGAAATTGCCTCCGAGCGGCCCATGGTGCGCAAGCTCATCGTGGAGTCGGTAGCGTTCTGGGCCCGGCAATACCATGTGGATGGCTTCCGGTTCGACCTGATGGGCGTGCTGGACTTGCGTACCATGCGGGCCGTGCGCGTGGCCCTCGACCAGCAGGACCACAGCATTTTCGTGTACGGGGAAGGCTGGGCCGCCGGTAGCAGCCCCCTGCCCGAAACCGAACGAGCCCTGAAAGCCAACATGCAGAAGCTGGACCGTATAGCCGCCTTTTCGGATGAGCTGCGCGATGGGGTGAAGGGCCATTTTGCCCGCCAAACCGAACCGGGCTTCGCCAGCGGCCGGCCGGGCCTGGAGGAAAGTGTGAAGTTTGGCATCGTGGCTGCCACCCAGCACCCGCAACTGGATTACACCAAAGTCAATTACTCGAAAGCGCCCTGGGCGGCCTCGCCGGCGCAAACCATCAACTACGTGGCCTGCCACGATGATATGGTGCTCTGGGACAAGCTGGCAGCCTCCAACCCCGGCGTCTCGGAAGATGAGCGGCTCAAGATGGACCTGCTCAGCAACACCATCGTGTTTACCTCGCAGGGCGTACCCTTCCTGCCTATTGGCGACGAGTTTCTGCGCACCAAGTTCGGCTCGCACAACTCCTACAATCTGCCCGACAGCATCAACCAGCTGGACTGGAGCCGCAAGCAGCAGTACCAGCGCGTATTTACTTTCTATCAGCAGCTGCTGGCGCTCAGGAAGGCGCACCCGGCCTTCCGGCTGCCTACCCAGGAGCTGATTCAGCAGCACCTGGAGTTCCTGCCAAATCTGCCCGCCACCACTATCGGCTACCGCCTGAAAGACCACGCCGGTGGCGACGAATGGAACAACATTGTGGTGCTCTTCAATGGTAACCGCCAGCCGGCCCGTATTCCGGTGCCTGCTGGTACCTACTCGGTGGTGCTGAGCGGTGACGAAATCAACCCCAAAGGCTTACGCAAACTGAACGTAGCAACGGATGCCGTAGAAGTGCCTGCTTCTTCAGCGCTGATTTTGGTGCAGTGAGTGAATTGGTGAATGGTTGAGCTGTCGTCCTTCGTGCTGCCTAGGACGACAGTTTAACAATTCATCCATTCACCCATTCAGCAATTAACTGTTTAATCCAGCGGCCGGTCCCGGAACAGGACGAACCCAATGTGGGCGAATACCCCAAACTGGTGGTCCTTCTCATCATAGTGAATGAACTGGAGGGCGGCTGGGCCCACGGGCGTCTGGTACTGGAAGCCCGTCATGAGGGTGAGGTAGGGGCGGGTGATGATGTTGCCGCGCTTAGCCAGCAGCGCGTTGTCCTCCCGGCGTTGCCAGGGCCGTACCAGCACGTGGCCGTAAGCTTCGGTGCGCCATTCCAAGGAGCCCAGCAAGGCCTTCACGTAGCGCAGGCCCACGGCTCCGTAAGCGGTACCCCGGTAGTTATCCAGAAAAATCGTGCGCGAATCGGGCAGGGGCAGGAAGGCCGACGATGACGTGAGGGAGGCGCGGTAAGTGGCAAACGGCCCCTGGGTGCTGGCCACCAGATCCGTCACAAAACCCCAGGCGTGAGTGCGGGCGCCCACCGTATCCACCTTGTTTAGGTTGAAGTACTGCTCCAGAAACAGGCTGGCTTTTACCCATTGGTGGTTGCGGGTGCGGCCTTCCAGACCGTCAGCGGTTGAGCCCGGCTCGTATTTCTCCTGCCCGCTTACCCCCCGGAAGCCGAACTCGGCGCGGCGGCCGGCAGTGGCATACTGGCGGCGGTTGAGGGAGTTGCGCTCAAAGCGCACAGTAGCCGTAGCGCCCTGAAAACGGTCCAGGTCCAGCTTATCGTCCGTACGAATCTGGTCGGTGTTGGCAAAGTTGTCCCGGTTGGTAAACAGGCCCCCGCTGAGCACGTAGCGGCTTCGGTAATTCGGGCTGATGCCTACCTGCAGAATCGTTTGCAGGTCGCGCTGCTGAATTTGGGTATTCTGGGCAGCTTTACCGCTGCCTAGGAGCCCGCCGGTATCCTGGTAGTTGAAGTTGTTGAAGATGACCGTCGGCTCGAAATACACCGGAATATTGCCCGGAATGCTCACCCGGAAAGAGCCCCGGGCTCCGTTATAAAACCGCCCAATGGTAGCATCCGCCTTTATGGTGTACAGATACCGGTTGAGGTAACGGTAGCTGCCGCCTATGTAAAAGTTGTTCATGGAGCGGGTGGTCAGCAACACCCCCAGGTCGGTGGAAAGGTTGGAGTTCTGTCGGGCATCCACGTTGAACACGTACCCCTGCTTCTGCCGGTCGTAGCGGATGCGCGGGTACACCCCGTTGAAGAAGTCGTTGTTAACGAGCCGGTAGTAGCCCTCCTCAATGTCAGAGGGCGTGTAGGTGGAGCCGGTGCGCTGGAAGAAGCGCCGCACGAAATTCTGCTGCACTTCCGGAATGCCCTGCACGTTCACCTGCTTGAACTCCGGGCGGGGCGCTTTTTCCTGAAACGCCCGCCGCCGCTGCTGCAGGGCCAGAGTATCCTCGCGGCGCGCAATGCGGCGCTGAATCTGCGGGAGTTTGTTTTCGGCAGCTTGCCGGCCCAGAGTCACTAGCTGCTTTACTTTGGTGAAGTCGGCGGCCGTAATATCCCCCAGCTTAGGCTGAATGAAAATGCCGTTGGGGCCTACTGAGGTGGTATCGGCCACGTTGGAGCCCAGAAACAGCAGCGTGCTGGTTAGCAGGGCGTCGTCTTTGTCTTTGGGGTATTTCTCGAAGGCCACGTCGCCCACGTTCACCCCAATAATTACGTCGGGCTTAAACTCCTGGCGCATGACACCGGTAGGGAAGTTGTCTACCACGGCCCCATCAAACAGGTAGCGCCCATCGGCCTGCCGGATGGGCCGGAACGCCAGCGGAAACGCCATGGAATTGCGCACCGCATCCGAGAGGGAGCCGCTGCGCTGCACAATCTTTTCGCGGGTAAACACCTCCGTAGCCACGGCCCGGTAGGGCACCAGCAGGTTGTTGAAGTTGTAGTCGGAAATAGCGCCGGCCGGGGCCAGCATGGTGGCCAGCACGTAATTCAGCGTCACGTCATCCACCAACTTAGGCGTTACGCGCACTTTCAGCGTGGAGTCGAGGGCCAGGCGCAGGTGCAGGGCGGCAGGGTTGGGGTCAATATCATAGTAGTTGAACACCTTGCCCTCCAGCGGCCGGCCCGATACCCAGGTCTGGAACTCCGGCTTCATCACTATTTCCTCGATTTCCTTGGGTGAGTAGCCGGCGGCGTACATGCCCCCCACAATGGCCCCCATGCTGGTGCCCACAATGTAGTCGATGGGAATCCGGTTTTCCTCCAGCACCTTCAGCACACCCACGTGGGCCAGACCCTTGGCCCCGCCCCCGCTCAGCACTAGGCCCACTTTCTGGGCGTGCAACGAAGCCGGAAATGCGAAAAGCCATAAAAGCAGCAGGGTGGGAACACCGTATAGTTTGCGCATAAGGGCAGCAGCGTAAAAAATCACAAAAGCCCATGGGTGGGGCGCGTTTCCTACGCAGATGGTTGAGGTAAGTTGTCCGGCCCCGGCTCCATGGTCAGTCCTGCTCGGCGAACTGCCCGGCGGGCTCGGTGGGCACTCCTCTACCAAGGCTGCCGCTGGTCGATTTTTTGGGCGCTTTACTCTACTCGGGGCCGCTGTGGGGTGGCCGCCGCTTTAGCTTCCGGCCGTGTTTTCCTCTCACGCTATTTCCGCAATCTGTATGTTGAAATCTTGTCTTGCACTGCTGGCCCTGGCGGCCTTCAGCGGCAGCGCCGTTGCGCAAAGCAACCCCTCGGCGCAGCAAACCGAAGCCTTCCGTAACCGCCCCTGCGCCGACCCGTGGATTAATCTGGCCTTCCTCAGCCCGGCTACGGGCGGCAGCAATGCCCCTAATGGCGAGTTCAGCACCTGTGAGTGCAACCCCAAGCTGTACAACAACGGCTCTTGGGCCAGCTACGCCGATTTGGTAGAATATGTGAAACAGTACAAGCGCAGCGGAGTGCGCCTCAACTATTTCAAGATGCAGGATGGTACCTACGTGGTGCAGGCCCTGCACAACGGCAGTGCGCTGGGAGTTAGCCGCCTCAATGCCAACGGCGACGTGCTGGCCTCGGGGGGAAGTGCCGTGGCAGCTGGCGGGCTGGGCGTGCAGAATGCCGGCCCGCGCAACGTGGTAAGCAACAGCGGTAACCTGATTGGCGTCATCAACGGTGGTACGCTGCGCAATGTGTTTCCGGGGCAGCCGGGCTTCAGCTTCAGCAGCGGTGGCAATGTTTCAGTGCGTACCAGCGGCGCTGGCCAGCTGAGTGTACAATAAGCATTGTCGTACTTGTATCGTCTGGCCTGTTGCGCAAGACCGCGCAACGGGCCAGACGGCTTGTTGTTCAGAGCACACGGCCGAAAAAAGCCCGGCTAATCAGGCATTACTCCTCATGGCCGGCTACGGGCTTGGCGGGGGCTTGTTCCAGCTGTTTGGCTTCCAGGGCTAGGCGTTGCTGTTCTTCGGCCGAGGGGGAGCGGGGCAGCGTGCCCAGATCAGGCTGGCCGGCATCTACCCAAGCCGTGTACCAGAACGCACCCACCAGCCGCGCCGCCAGCCGCATCTGCCGCTCTACCTGCCCGTTGAGGCGCTGGTGGTACTCGCGGGCAAACTCGCGGGAGTAGGTGCGCACCGTGAGGTTGCCGCGCTGCTCGAAGCCGTATTTGCGGTCAGCAGGCATTTTCTGGCTCAGTTCCCGCTCAAACCGCAGCACCGAGTCCACGGCCGCGTTGGAGCGGGCCACCGTGGTCCAGATAACGTCCGTGGGTTTATCCAGGTACGGAGCCGGACCGGTAAAGAAGTCGTAGTTGGTGCTGAGCAGCTCGGGCAGGCGGCTTTCCCAGAGGCCGTGAATGCCGCGTTGCCCGGTCAATTGCCCGTTGTAGTTGTGGGTGGTGTGCAGCGGCACGCAGGCATCGGCCACGTAATGGCCCATATCGGCCGAGAGGTGCAGAATCCGGTCGGCGTCGTGGGCTTGGAAAGCGGCCGTGAGTTGACCCTTCATGCGGGCCACCTGCCAGGGCACAATGCCGTGCCGTAGCAGCGAGTCTTCGCCCAACAGGGCCACGGCATCGGCGTAGGAGCGGGGCAGTTTGGTCAGGGCTGAGTCGCCGTACACATCCACGTCCAGGAAGTGGCGCGGGGCCTCGCCGGGCACCACTGTGCGGCGCGAGTCGGGCCGGGTGGCGTTGTCGGTGAGGTAGTCGATGTTGGCCTTGTAGAAACTGATCATTTCGGGCGGCAGCGTGTACACCGCCAGGCGGTTAATCAGCCGGTGCCCAAAAAAGCCCCAGGCCTGCGCCGTAGAGGTAAGTAACAGTAGGAAACCAAGCAGCGGTAGAATACGAGGCATAGACATCTGGAATACAGCGGATAGAGCGAGGAAGATACACGGAGTTCCCGAGCCTGCCAACTGCTGCCCTACTCCCGTTCCCGCACCAGCCGGTACAGACTCTCGCGGTAGGTTTCGCCTACCGGAATGGCCCGCTCACCAATGTATACCGTGTTGCCATCTACCATGCTGATCTTATCCACGGCTACTAGGAACGACTTATGCACCCGCAGAAACGGAGGCTGTGGTAGCTGGGCGGCCAGCTCTTTCAGCGTCTGGTAGGTGATGAGGCGCTGGCCCGCTACAAACAGCGTCACGTAGTTGCCCAGGGCTTCGGCATACAGAATATCGGCGTGGCTGACGCGCAGAAACTTGTTTTTGCTTTCGCCCTTCACGAATAGGTAGCCAGTGGCTGCCGGCGCGGCTGGTGCCGGTGCCACGGGCAGCGGCGCGGCTGATACGGCCAGGGAGGTGGCGGGCACCAGCAGGGCTTGGGCTTTTTGCACGGCCCGCAGAAACCGGTCGAAGGCAATGGGCTTAAGCAGGTAGTCTACCACGTCGTGCTCGTAGCCTTGCAGCGCATACTCGGGGTAGGCGGTGGTGAGGATGACTTTACAACGACTGCCGCACACCTTCAAAAACTGCAGGCCCGTCAGCTCGGGCATCTGAATGTCGAGGAATACAAGGTCGACGCGGTCTGCCTGCACCCACTGCAGCGCCTCAATGGGGTTGGTAGTGGTACCGACCAGCTCCAGGCCTGGAATTTTCTGGATGTAGGCGGCCAGCAGCCGACTGGCGTAGGCTTCATCATCAACGGCAATACAGCGGAGCATAGCGGCGGGCACAAGTGGAACCGCAATATAGCCGACCGAACAGTGCTACGCCTTCTGCGTTTCCCTTCTTGCCCTCTGCGGAAAACGTCGTCAGGAAATAGCCAGGATTTTACCCCAATTCCAGCTCCAGCAGCGTGTGGTGCGTCGTCCCGTCATTCCGGATTTCCAGCCGGTGCCGGCCGGGGTAGAGCAGTTCCAGCCGCCGCCGGATATTGCCCAGCCCGATGCCCGTCGTGTGGTCTTTCTGGTGCTGGCTGATGTGATTATGCACCTCAAACTGCAGCTGCCGGGGCGTGGGTAGCCGCAGGCTGATACGCACCGGGCACTCGGGCCGGCTGGTTACGCCGTGCTTAAGAGCGTTTTCCACGAACGGAATCAGCAGCAACGCCGCTACCCGCTGTCCATTAACAGCCCCCTGCACGTCCAGTTCCACAAAAAACCGGTCCTCGAACCGCAGCCGGTGCAGTGCCAGGTAGTTGTGCAGGTAGTCCACCTCGTGCTGCAGACTGGCCGTGCCGTCGGGGCTTTCCGTGAGCATGTAGCGCATCAGGTCGGAGAGGCGCAGCACCGCCTCGGCCAGCGGCTCCGATACTACGTAGGCCTCGGCGTAGAGGTAGTTGAGCGTGTTATAGAGGAAGTGCGGGTTGATCTGGGTTTTGAGGAAGGCCAGCTCAGCCCGGGTTTTCTCCTGCTGGAGCTGCTGGTGTTCCCGCTCCCGCCGAAACGCGTTTTCCAGCCCCCACACCGCCGCACTCAGCACGATGTAGGAAGTGCCCCAGTACAGGTTTTCCAGTATGTAGGTGCTGGCCGGCGTATCAGCGTCGTAGTTGCCGAAGCCCAGCGTGGCGGGCAGCAGTACCTGTTCCAGCAGATAGCGCAGCCCAATGAAGGTAGCCATAATACCGGCCACGCCCAGCAGCAACTGCGGCAGCTTGCCGCGCCGCAGGTAGCGCGGAAACACCCACAGGTAGCCCAGGTAGAACTCCATGCACTCCGCCAGCAGGATAGTACCCGTGAGGGTGGCTCGTACCGGCTTGGCTCCATCAAAGTAAAGGCCCAGGCCGATGTAGCCGGCCCACAGCGTCCAGCAAAGCAGATGCAGTCCAACAATCTGGCGTTTCGTCATGGCCTAAAAGTAGCAGGTGCCACCCGGTGACGGTAGTTTATTATGTGAATGAGGCAGTTTGATGCCTGAACCGGCGGGGCGGGACCTATCGGGTTGTTTTGGGCAGTTGACAGGTGGTTTTGGGTGGTTGGAATAATAAAGTTTCGACAGCGTAGCCTGCCCTGCACTTTTGAATCAGTTCTGCCACTCCACCTCCTCTCTCTTTCGTCATGCTACTTTTCCCGCTCCGTCGCCTACTGTTCTGCCTGCTGCTGGTACTTCCCCTAGCCGCCCGTTCTCAGTCTGCCGCGCCGCTTGAGGTGGTGGTGGTGGCTTCCTCGCACGGCAACCCCGGCCCCGATGCCAGCTACCGGCCCGTCATCGAGAAGCTGAAAGCCTACAAGCCCGATATGATTTTCGGCGAGTACATCTCGGCCACGGAAATGCAGCAGCTGCCTGCCGACAGCTACGCGCCCCGCCTGTTCCGGGCCCGCCGCCAGTTCGTGCAGCAGCGCAGCCCACAGGCCCGGCCCCTTACGGAGCGCCAGATGGAAAAGGCCCGGCAGGCGTTGGCCGGCTTCCCGTACTACCACAAAACCCGTATAAACCTGGCCCGCAGCTATGTACTCGGCTTCGACCGCGCCAATGCCGAGTACCAGCTGTACCTGCTCAATCAGGAAATGAAGCCCCGCTTCGGCGGGCAGGAGCTGACCTACTTCAACACCATATTCGGCGGCTCCGACTCCCTGCAGCGGCGCCGCCTGGTGCGGCCCACCAGCGAGTACCATAAGATCTTCTTCCCGCTGGCCTACGAACTGCAGCACCCGCAGGTGTACCCCATGGACTGCCAGCTCTACGACGCCGCCTGGAGTGCCGCCTGGGCGCAGGCCGATAAGCAGATGAAAGCTCTGAAAGCCCGCGTTAAGCTGGACTCAACCTCCGCCGAAGCCGTCACTTTGCGCAGAATTAATGCTGCCGGCACCGCCTACGGTAACTACGGCCCCACTACCAATACTCCGCTGGCCATCTATCAAGCCCTCAACGCTCCTGCCTACGCGCAGGTAGATGAGCCCGTCAATTTTTACGGTGGCGTGGCCCTGTACGGCACCCCCGGCTTCCCCACCGAAGAGGTAAAAGCCATGAAGGCGCAGTGGCTGCTGCGTAACCAGGGTATGTGCGCCAATGTGGTGCGCCTGGCCCGCCAGCAGGGTGCCCGCCGGGTGGTGGTAGCCGTTGGCGCTTCTCACGGCCAGCTGATGAGTGAACTGCTTCGCGCCATGCCCAGCGTGACGGTGGTCAGCTTCAACGACCTGCCCTAGCGTAGCCAGACTATCCGCGTGAATGATTCAGCGTGAGTAGGGTAAGTGACGTGTTGTAATGGATATAAAAAGGCCTACCGCAGTATGCACTGCGGCAGGCCTTTATCGTTGCTAAGTGGGGGCAATATCTGGCTGCTTACCGCCGGCCCTGGCCGGCAAACTTCATGCGGTAGTCGGCATTCACATCGCCCTTGCTGATGCGGGCCAGCTTGCCTTTCAGCAGCTGCTTTTTCAGACCTGATACATAATCGGTGAATAGTACGCCCTCTAGGTGGTCGTACTCGTGCTGAATTACGCGGGCCGTCATGCCCGAGAAGGTTTCCTCGCGCTGCTGGCGGTTTTCGTCCTCGTAGCGCAGCACAATGGTGGAGTGGCGCACCACTTTCTCGCGCACGCCGGGAATGCTCAGGCAGCCTTCCTCAAACGCCCATTCTTCGCCGGTTTCGCTTACCATCTGGGGGTTGATGAAGGCGCGCTTCACCGGGGCCGCCGTGGGCTCTTCCACAATGGGGTTGCCATCTTCATCCTCATCCATCATCGGCTCCGAATCAATCACAAACAGACGGATGCTTTTGCCTACCTGCGGCGCGGCCAAGCCTACGCCGTACGCATGGTACATGGTGTCGTACATGTCAGCAATAATCTGCTTGAGTTCAGCGGCCGGAAAATCGGCGGGCAGGGGCTTGGCTTTGGTTTTCAGTACGGGGTCACCAAAGGCAACAATGGGGTAAATCATCGGGATTCGAGGTAGGATTGCAGAATGATGGTGGCCGCTACTTTGTCCACGGTGGCTTTGTCGCGGCGGTCCTTTTTGCCCAGGCCCCCGGCCAGCATGGCGGCGTGGGCCATGCGGGAGGTAAACCGCTCGTCAATCTCGTGCACGGGCACCGCCGGAAACTCCTTGCGCAGCTTGCGTACCAAGCCTACTACGGCGCTGGTGGAGTCGGTGGCTTCGTTGCTGAGGGTTTTGGGCATGCCCACTACCAACGCGGCCAACGGCTCACGCTGATGGTAGGCCTTTAGGAAAGGCAGCAGCTCCTGGCTGTGAATAGTATCCAGCGGCGTGGCAATAAGCTGAAGCGGGTCCGTTACGGCCAGACCTACGCGCTTGTGGCCATAGTCAATGGCAAGAATTCGGCCCATCGGAACAAGGTAAATGGTGCGGCACCCGGCAGCCTCCCAACCGGGAGGCTACCGAAGCTCACAAAGATACGACGCCCCCGAAGAAAGGTGCTATCTGGCAACTCAACGGTAAGGCAGGCAAGTCGGGAGAGAGCCGCAGTTTACGGGGCGGCAGCCACCGTTGGCCGAACACGGGCGGCCTTTTTAAAATGATAAAATAATCTTTGCACTCGCTTCATATTCAGCTGTTTCAGAATAGTACGCGAAATAGGTATAATAGAATTTAATAGTCTCAAATTAATAAAAAATTGTACTGTTATCTGAAAAGGTACAGAGGCAATGGTGCCGCTTGGTATTCTTGGAAAAGTTTTAATAGTTTTGAAGAACTGACCGTATTGCGCATTTCTGATTATCGGCTAAACAACTACTCTCTCAACGCGTTATGACCCCCGAGCCATCTGACTCGTCGCAGTCCGCGTCGAAGCCGACCCCGCGTAATACCCGCTGGCAGGTACAGCAGCCGTTGCTGCTGGGGCTGGCTCTGTTGGCCGGCGTGCTGCTGGGGGCCAACCCCTTCCGCCCTTCCGATCAGAACCCCGACCTCACAGCCCGCGGCTACCTAAAATTCAAGGAAATCCTCAGCTACGTAGACCGGGACTACGTGGACTCAGTAAACGCCGAGGAACTGTCGGATTATGCCATCAGCCGCATGCTGGAGCGCCTCGACCCGCACTCGGTGTTCATCCCGGCCAAGCAGCAGCAGCAGGCGTCTTCGTTCCTGCAAAGCGACTACGACGGCATTGGCGTCGAGTTCAACCTGTTTCGGGATACCGTAACGGTGGTGGCCCCGCTGAGCGAAGGTCCCGCGGAGCAGGCTGGCCTGCAACCCGGCGACCGTATCCTAGCCGTGAACGGGCAGCGGGTATCCGGAGTGCATTTCACTACCGAGCAGGTGTTTGGCAAGCTGCGCGGCCCCCGGGGCTCGGCAGTGTTGCTGCAGCTGGTGCGCCGCGGCTTGCCCCGGCCCATCAACCTGCAGGTAACCCGTAACCGCATTCCCAACTCCTCTGTGGATGTGGCCTATATGGTGGATAACCAGACGGGTTACATCAAGGTGAGTCGCTTTGCCAGCGGTACTTACGACGAGTTCAAGGCCGCCCTCGGCGACCTGCGCCGGCAAGGCCTCGGCCGTTTGGTGCTGGATTTGCGCGGCAACCCCGGCGGCTACCTTGACCGGGCCACCAAGATGGCCGACGAGTTCATTGGCGGCACCAAGAAAATTGTGTACACCGACGGCAAAGGCGACCAGTACGACACCCAGACGTTTTCGCGGGTAGCGGGCGAGTTTGAGGAAGGCTCCCTGGTGGTACTGGTGGACGAGGGTAGCGCCTCCGCCGCCGAGGTGCTGGCCGGTGCCCTGCAGGACCACGACCGGGCCGTGCTGGTAGGCCGCCGCACCTTTGGGAAAGGCTTGGTGCAGCAACCCATTGCCCTCAATGATGGCTCGGAGCTGCGCCTCACCATTGCCCGCTACTACACGCCCTCGGGCCGCAGCATCCAGAAATCCTACCGAGGTGGGCTGGGCGAGTACGAGAAGGACCTGCAGAACCGCCTGCGCCACGGCGAGTTGTTTCACGCCGACAGCATCCACTTCGCCGATTCGCTGAAATTCCGTACGGCCCACGGCCGCACTGTGTACGGGGGCGGCGGCATCATGCCCGATTTGTTTGTGCCCCGCGACACCTCAGCCATGTCGACCTATTACACCCGGTTGCAGAGCAACAACCTTATCCGGGAGTACGCCGTGACCTACTACCAGGAGCACAAAGACGAGTTGGAAGCTCTACGCTTCGAGCAGTTCAACCAAGCGTTCCGCGTAAGCGAAGCGCAGCTGCAGCAGCTGGCTGCCCGCGCCGCGCACAATGGCATTCCGCAGGATGCCGCCGGCCTGCGCCGTAGCACCCCGCTGTTGCGCACCCAGCTCAAAGCCTTGATTGCCCGTAGTGCCTACGGTAAATCGGCCTACTTCCAGGTACTCAATCAGGATGATCAGGAAATGCAGCAAGCCCTGAAAGCCGTGCAGGAGCCCGCCAACCCCGTGATGCTGGGGCTGCTGGATAAGTAAGCAGGGGAGGGTTCTTCCAGGTTGGACTAAAATTCCAGAACGTCATTTCTCGGCTGCGCTCGGAATGACGTTCTCATGAGCTTTCCCAGCAGACATAATTCCTACTTCACATCCTGAAACCGGAAGGTCTGCTGGACGCCGGATAATGGCTTTCCATCGGCTTCAGCGTAGGGGTAGATAAAGTAGTTGAGCGGGGCACTGTCTTGGCGCGGAGTTAGCACCAGGTCCCGACCCCGGGTAAACTCGATGCGGTTTTCATCGTGGGCGCCGAAAAAATAATTGCGGCGGGCCGGGTTTTTGGCCGCCTCAGAAGCATCTACGGGTACCCAGCCGGTTTCAGGGGTATAGAACTCGGCCCAGCAGTGGTACCCCTTGATTTCACCCTGTCCCCGCTCGGGCGGGAGCGGAAACCCGATACTGAACCGGGCCGGAATGCCTACGGCCCGGCAGTAACCAATGAACACAGCGTGAAAATCCGTGCAGTTGCCGCGGCGGGCGTCGCAGGCGTAGTAGATGTCGCCCCGGCCCCAACCCTGGCCAGTTTTGTCGTAGGTCACGGTACTGACCACGTGCTCGTAAATGGCGCGGGCTTTCTCTAGGTCGGTTTTGGCCTGGGCTTTCGTTACCACCTCCTGGGCCCAGGTTTTGATTTTACTGTCAATAGGTACCAGACGGTCGGGTTGCAGCCAGCGGGCCATGTTGGGGTCAGCCGCGTTAGTCCGGCGGATTTTGCGGGGGGCGGGGCTGCTGAGGTAGGGATTGAGGTGTTCCCGCCGAGTAGCCTCGAATTTCATGGCTACCTGCAAGTTGGCGGCCTGGGTGGCGGGTACTTTCAAGTGCAGCAGCAAGTTGCCGTATTGCGCAGCTTGCAGTGTGTACGGCACCGAGGTATGAATACTTAGGTGACTGGTTTGCTGCGAGGCATCGGGGTGGGGCACTGGTAGCCACAGCTCCACCGAGTCGGTGCCAGCTGGCAAAGATGGTACGGTGGCTGTGTATTCGAAGATGAATGTGCGGGTGCGAGGCGCGGGGGGGGCATCGGACCTGAACAGGTAAAGCAAGGGAAGCAGAAAGAACAGCATAACAATGGACAGTACGGTGCCGGGCAATAGTAAAGCCTGCACCCGCGGAAAAGTTGCCGGTTTAGCCGCTGCGCGAAGGTAGCGCCGGGCAGGCATCAGCCGTAAACCTTGTATCTTCCACCCGGCATTCCTTGCTTGTTTCCCACCCGCAACTCACCACCCGTATGCCCTTCTACCAACGCTTAGGCCAGATTCCGCGCAAGCGCCATACCCAGTTCCGCCAGCCCGATGGCTCCCTGTACCACGAGCAGCTGGTGGGTACGCTGGGCTTCCACGGCGTCTCGTCGCTGCTCTACCATAAGCACGCGCCCACCGAAATTCGGAAGGTAGGGGAGGCCCGGCCCTTCGCGCCCAAGCTGCTGAAAGACCGGCCGCTGGAGCCTGCCCACCTGCGCACCCTAGCCCAAACCACCACCGGCGGCGACTACCTACAGGCCCGCCAGACGCTGCTCGGCAACGCCGATGTGACCATGAGCATCTGCAACCCCACGGAGCAGCGGATGGATTACTATTATAAGAACGCGCTGGCCGACGAGGTAATTTTCGTGCACGAAGGCCGGGGCGAGCTGTGGAGCCAACTGGGCAAGCTGGCCTTCGAGCCCGGCGACTACGTGGTGATTCCGCGCACCATTATTCACCAGCTGCATTTTGAGGAAGGGCCTGTGCGCCTGCTCATCATCGAGTCGTTCAGCCCGGTGGAAACCTGCCGCCGCTACCGCAACCACTTTGGGCAGCTGCTGGAGCACGCGCCGTACTGTGAGCGGGATTTCCGCGGGCCTTCGGAACTGGTGGAGGGCGACGTACGCGAATCGGGCGAGTACGAGGTGCGGGTGAAGAAGGACGGGCTGCTGCACACGCTGGTGTACGGCCACTCGCCCTTCGACGTGGTGGGTTGGGACGGCTACTTCTACCCCTACGCCACCAGCATCCACGATTTCGAGCCCATTACCGGCCGCATCCACCAGCCGCCACCCGTGCACCAGCAGTTCGAGGGCAACAACTTCGTTATCTGCTCCTTCGTGCCGCGCCTCTTCGACTACCATCCGTTAGCCATTCCGGCGCCCTACAACCACTCCAACGTCGATTCGGACGAGGTGCTATACTACGTAGCCGGCAACTTCATGTCGCGGCGTGGGGTGGATCTGGCTTCGTTTACCTGGCACCCCAGCGGCATTCCGCACGGTCCGCACCCCGGCACCGTGGAGGCCAGCATCGGCAAAAAAGAAACCCACGAGCTGGCCGTAATGGTGGATACCTTCCGCCCGCTCTACCTCACCGAAGCTGCCCTGCCCTACGTGGACCCACGCTACCCCATGAGCTGGCAGCCTGATTTCAAGCACGAGCCGCCCCGCGCTGCTGATATGATGGATTAGCTTGATAGAGCTGTCATTCCGAGCGAGGCGAGGAATCTGGGTAAATCGTTCAGCGACTTAAACCAGATTTCTCGCCTCGTTCGGAATGACATTTTGGTGCTAACACACGAAAACCGGCACCGGGGCGTTAGGCAGCTAGCGTCCCGGTGTCGGTTTTGTCGAGGTATTGGCTGGGTTTACGTGGCACGAGTCTTGTTCCGGCTGATCTGACAAACCGAAAATAATCGGACTTCGTACCTTCGGGCAAATTGCAACCCCTATGAAAAAAATCCTGTTTCTGGCCCCTGTGCTGATAGTGCTGGCTTTTCTGAGCAGCTGCGACAAGCTGGACAAGCTGCTGACCTTTTACATTGAAGATTCGCAGTCGGTGAAAATTGCCAGTGCGTTTCCGGTGGGGCAGGTGGTGCCACTGACCCCTATTTCGGTGCCTACCCGCTCCGATGAGAAGTTCAAAAACGAAAACACCAGCGCCAATCTGGTCAAAGACGTGAAGTTGGACCGCCTCACCCTTACCGTGACGGACCCCAGCACCGAAAATTTCGACTTCCTGCAGAGCATCAGCATCTACATCAGCACCGACAACAACGACCGGATTCTGCTGGCCTCGCAGGATAATATCCCCACCGGCGTCAACACACTGCAGCTAACGCCAACGAAGGAGAAGCTGGATAAATACGTGAAGGCCAGCAGCTACACGCTGTCTACGGAGGCCCGCATCCGCAAGCCCATCAGCCGCGACATCACCATCCGCACGGATTCCCGCTTTAAAGTGACGGCTGACCCGCTGTAATGAGAGAGTTGAGTGTCATTGCGAGCAGCGCGAAGCAATCCTTTCTTACCTGAGCGCGAAACACTGACCTATTCAAAAGCCCCTGACGCTGGAACCAGACGTCAGGGGCTTTTCAGTTTTTCCAGGCTTCATGCCTTATTGAGGCCGATTGCTTCGCTCCGCTCGCAATGACAGTTCCTACCGGTTGCGACCGTATTGCTCGTGGCTGCTGACCCAGTCGGAGCTGCTGATGGCGGCACCTAAGCTTAGCTCGCCGGCCAGCACTACGCCAGCCACTATTTCGGCGAATTTGTTGACGGTGCCGCGGCCCACGCAGCCTAGCAGCCGCAGAAACTCATTCTGGGTGGCCAAGCCGGTGCCGCCGCCGTGGGTAGCCACAATCAGCGACGGAATGGTGATGCTGATGTACAGGTCGCCCTCAGGCGTGATTTCGGAGTAGAGCACGCCAGCCGATGATTCTGAGACGTTGGCTACATCCTGACCGGTGGCAATGAACATGGCCGTGATACCGTTGGCCGAGTGCGCGCCGTTGTTGTTGGCCCCCGAGATGAACGCACCCACGTTGCTGACCTGCCCGTGGTAGGCCAGCTGCTCGGGCGTTACGCGCATGCGCTGCTGCAGAATGTCGCGCTTGATAATGGCTTCGGCCACCACGCGCTTGCCCCGGGTGCGCATCACGTTGATTTGGGAGGCTTTCTTGTCGGTGGCGAAGTTGCTCTCGAGGTAGAAGTGGCGAATGGGTGCACCCTTGTAGTTTTCCAGAATCCAGGAGCAGGCCGCAAAGGTGGCCCGGCCTACCATGTTCTGGCCGGCTGCGTCGCCGGTGCTGAAGTTGAAGCGCAGGTAGGCGAACTTGTTAGCTAGGTAGGTATCAATGTACTGCAGCTTGGCCACGCGGGAAGTGCTTTCCGCCTCGGGCCGAATCTTGTCAATTTCCTCTTCTACCCACTTGCCAAAGTCCCGGGCCCCGCGGGCATCATCAAACACAAACACCGGGGCACGTTGCATAGCGTCGCCGATGACAGTGCACTTCACACCCCCGCACAGGTTGAGGAGTTGAATGCCCCGGTTGTAGCTGGCTACCAGGGTGCCCTCGGTGGTGGCCAGCGGAATCAGGAAGTCGCCCTGGGCATGCTCGCCGTTTACGTGCAGCGGGCCGGCCAGGCCCACCGGAATCTGGGCCACGCCGGTGAAATGCTCACAGTTTCCCTGCAGGTCGTGGGCATCAAAGGAGTAGTTTTTGAGGTGCTGAAACTGCTGACCCGAAAACTCCTCGGCAAACTGCTGCCGGGCCCGGATGGCGTCGTCGGAGTAATCGTCTTCCTCGGAACGCGGAATCTTGTTGCCCTGTGTAGGTAGGTTGGTAATGGAATCCTCCACCTCTACCGACAAGTCGCCGAACGGGTCGGCCGAGAACTGCACCTGCACCGTGTGCAAACCTTCTTTGAGTGGCTCGGTATGCAAATGGAACGTGGCCGACTGGCCCACCGGCAGCGTGAAGCCGGCCGCATCGGCATTGAACATGGTGGCTGGTCGTACGTCGCCTGCGCCCAAGTCGAGGGCAATCTGCTCCACCCCAATGCGCTTACCATCCAGCACCACCGCCTCCACGCGGGTGATACGCACGGTATCGAGGCGGTTTTTGATGCTGAAGGCTACGCCCTCGGGCGTATTGCGGAGGCTGCCGCGGGTGTACAGCAGCTTAAGCAGCATGGGGCTGGGCGTAAAAATCATACGGTGGGAGAGGTTGGGTTAGGATTCTACGGGTGGGGAAAATAGAAAGGTTTTCGGGGAATGATAAATAACAGCTGAGTTTCAGTGGCTGACTGAGTTCCGAAAGAAGGAAACGGGCGCCACCATCTCGTGCGCACGAGCCACGCCGCCGCAAATGGCTAGTGAAAAACGACCATTCAACAACTTTACTATGCGCAACGCCTCTGCACCAAATAAAGGATGTATTCCTTTCCGCACTTGTGCTTGGTATACCTGCCCATCTGTATCTACAACGAACGACACGAATACCCAGCCATTGACATTTAGTGGACCTGTTATAGCTGGCCATTCCAAATGCTCTTGAATAAAACGTTACAGGCTGTCCTGCTTACTGCGCTTGATATACACAGGCATCACCTCGCAAATCGTAACCGGTGCACCTTTACCAATTGTCCAGTACACCTCGGAGGTAATAGTAGCTGTGTCAGGCGCAACGTGGTCAACTGGCTTTGTCTGAGCTATGGCAGTGTGACTGAAATGTGCCACAAAGCAAATGACAGTAGAAAGCAGCGGTTTCATTTGTGCTTGTGGTTGGTAGGGCCATGGCAGATAGGCTGTAACCCGTTTACTGCCCGCCGGCCGGGGTAGCATCCCAGAATTCCCGGCCGTGGCTATCTATGTAGCCAAACTGGCCGTCGGGGGCCTGTACGCGGGCCACCTCTTGCTCGAAGGGCTCGGCCTGGCGGTAGCGCACTTCCGTGAGGCGGTTGCCCGCAGTATCGAGGTAGCCAAAGAGTCCGTTCACCTGCACTATGGGGTAAGCGAGGTTGCCGGTGAGGCGAATGGCATCATACTGCACGGGCTGCACGGGCTGGCCTTTGCTGTTGAGCACGCCCCACTTATTGGCTTGGCGCACAAACAGCAGGCCGTTGTAGTTGTCCCGGATTTCGTCGTAAATGGCCGGTACCGAGGCCGTGCCTACGGTGAAGCGGAACCCTACTTTGCCATCTTTACGCACCGCGTCGCCTTGTTCCAGGGGTTCCTCTTCGCGCTCAACCGGGGCGGGCTCAGTGAGGCGGTGGCCGCTGGGCCCGATATCAAAGGTTTCACCATTGAGCTCCACGGTAGCCCGGCCCTGCCGGAAGTTGCTGGCCCGGCTGTACTGAATGGCCGTGACGGGGTTGCCGCCCCCGTCGATATACCCATACAGCGTGCCTTGCCGCACCCAGGCCAGTTCCTCCCAGAACGGCCCGGCTTCATCGTAGCGGGGCGGCAGTATCAGGCGGCGGCTCCGGTCGGCGTAGCCCCAGCGCTGGCCTTGCCGGAAGGGCACGAGGCGGGTAGCGGCAGTTTGCGCTTGTGCCACGAAAGCCGTACCCACGCAGAGCAGGAGCAGCCAGGGTAGCAGACGTCGTTTCATGCGGAACGGTGGTTGAAGGGGCAGCGGCAATACCGGCTAAGATACGTAATTGTGGCGCAAACCTATTGCGCGTTGGTCGGTTCATTCACTCGTTCTTCACGGGGAGGCGCGCACCTTGCGGCCCGAAACTATCAGGTAGTAACGCAGTGGTTTCTGCCTGGTACCCGCCTCTGCGTACTATCTTTGCCCCTGCCTGACCGGGCGTGTTGCTAACCCGCCTCTACTTATGTCATCACAACCAACCTATCCGCGCTTTACCCTCGGCGAAACCCTGACGCCTGAGCAGCTGGGTTTTTTTCAACAGCACGGCTTTCTTCACTTCCGCCAATTTATCTCGCCCGAAACCGTCCGGACCTTGCTACGCGCTTCTGAAGACGTGCAGCGCCAGTGGCTAGCCAACGACGTGAAAAAGGTGAATGGCGTGCCGATTAAATACGGCAAGGACGTAGACGGCTCACCCATTGTGCAGCGGTTCGCCTTTGCCTCCCACCACAGCCCCGTGCTGCACGAGTTTCTGCAGGACCCCCGGTTCCGGGCGCTGTTTCCGCTGCTGGAGGCCCCCGGTGGCCGGGTAGGGGAGAACGAGAAAGACGGCCTCGTCATCAACCACTACGTGAACGTACCGGGCTCGGAGTTCTCGCAGATGGGCTGGCACACCGACTCGCTGCGGGACGTGTTCTACGGCAAGAAAATCGGGCCGATGCTGAATGTGGGCCTGCACCTCGACGGAACGCCGGCCACCAACGGCGGCCTGCGCGTCATACCTGGTACCCACCGCCAAGGCCTACGCGACATCCTGTTCCGTAAGAAATACTACAAAGACGTAGGCCCTGATGAGCACGAAATAGCCGTGGAAACCGAGCCCGGCGACCTGACCGTGCACGACGGCCGCATGTGGCACCGCGTGGCCCAGTCGCCGCTGGTGGGGGAGGCCTCGCGCCGCCGCGTGATGTACGTGCCCATCATTGCCGGCAAGTACGAGCCCAAGCACGAAAACAGCCCCACGCCGTTCTACCTACGGTTTTTGCACCTAGTTAAATAGTGACTCGTTCTTTGTTGTTGGTTTCTCGTTTTTCGGCCACGGGTGCGCTGAAAACCGCACCATTGAACAGTACGACGTAACCCAGTGCGAAAAACAAAAAAACAACAACGAAAAACCAACTGTGAAAACAGCACTGATTACCGGCGCCTCGCGCGGCATTGGGCGGGCTATGGCCCTGGAACTGGCCCGGCTTGGATATGATGTGCTCCTCACGGCCCGCTCCGTAGACCAACTGGCGCAGGTAGCTACCGAGGTGCAGCAGCTGGGCCGGCAGGCGCACAAGCTGCCGCTGGACTTGGCTGCCCCCGGCGCAGCAGAGCAGCTGGCCGCCTGGGCTCAAGCGCAGACCACGGAGCTGGCGGTACTGGTGAACAATGCTGGCTACGGCTTGTGGGGAAAGTTTGAAGAGCTGAGTCTGGCCGAGCAGCAGAACATGCTCCAGCTGAACATGCAGTTGCCGGTAGCCCTCACCCATGCTCTGCTGCCCGTGCTGCGCCGCCAGCCCAAAGCCTACATCCTGAACGTGGCCAGTACCGCCGCCTACCAAGCCGTGCCTACGCTCACGCTGTACGCGGCCAGCAAGGCGTTTCTGCTCAGCTTCAGCCGGGGCCTGCGCTACGAGTTGCGCGACACTACTGTATCGGTAACGTGCCTTAGCCCCGGCGCTACCAGCACTGATTTTGCCGGCCGGGCCGGCATGAACGAGGCCCTGCAGGCCACTTCCAACAAAGTAGCCATGACGCCCGAGCAAGTGGCGCGGGCCGGTGTCAGCGCATTGCTGGCGGGCGAAGCCGAGGTAGTTCCCGGAGCGCTCAACAAGGTGTCGGCGGCGCTTACCAGCGTGGTTCCCAAAAGCCTGACGGAGCGCATTGCCGCGGGTATCTACGAGAAGCATTTGAAGTGATACGAGGATGAGTAAACAGCACGTCATTCCAAGCAGAGGCAGCGCCGATGCCGGGGAATCTTGCACGCTCTCATTCCTTCATCACTTTACCGCCGATCCACCACGCCAGCCACGTAAATAGCGGGGCCGCTAGCACGTCGTAGGTGTAATGAGCATGCTGTACGAGTACCAGCAACCCAATCAGAAATGTGCCCGCCAGCAGCCCCCACCGCCGCCAGCCCGCAGGTACGGCCAGCGCCAGCAGGAACAGCGTAGCCGTGTGGCCGGAGAAGAATAAGTCCTTGGTGATGGGGGCCGGCGTGGCGTAGATGAACTGGTCAACGAGTGGGTCACGGAGCAGCACCAGGCCCGCGGGTGGCTCCAGCGGCAGCAGCCAGAGCGTAGCGCACCGCAGCAGATGCAGCAGCAGATAAGCCCACAAAGCCCGCAGCAGTCGATAAGGCCGGGTTAGTAGTGTGACTACGCCCAACCCAATACCCAGATAAATTACGGCAAAAGCCGCCCCTGATACATCGTGCGCCGGCAATGCGGCTAGCAGCGGGTCGCGCAGTTGGCGGGCTGGGCGGGCCTGCACCCAGGCAAAATAGCGCGGCAACTGGCTAGCCAGCAGCAGCAGCAGCGCCAGTACCGCGCCCAGCCGCCCCCGAAACCCCGGTTGCTGCCAGGCAGCAGGCCAGCTGGTAGCTGCATCAATGGAGGGCGTAGTGGGCAAGCGCATAGTGATGCAAAGTAGCACCCGAAAACTAGGTAGGAGGGTAGGCGGAGCCTAACGGCTAGGCAGATGGTGGCTGAACTGGTTTCTTTTCCGGCGGTGGCGGATGTACATTGGCGCTTTGGGGCCGGTACCGGCTGGCCCAGCTTTGTCTTCTTGACCTGTTTCCAATGATTAACCGCTACCTCGCAGCCTTGGCCCTGATGGCCGGCATTTCCGCCCCGGGCTTTGCCCAGAATACTGCCTCTACGGAGCGCATTGCCAAACTCTCGCAGCAGCAGGAAGCCAAGGTGCTGGCGTGGCGGCGCGACATTCACGAGCACCCCGAGCTGGGCAACCAAGAAACCCGCACGGCTACCTTGGTGGCCGAGCACCTGCGCAAGCTGGGCCTGGAAGTGCAAACCGGCGTGGCCCGTACCGGCGTGGTAGCCCTGCTGAAAGGCGGCAAGCCCGGCCCCGTGGTGGCCCTGCGCGCCGATATGGATGGCCTGCCCGTAACGGAAAGCAATGCCCTACCTTTTGCCTCCAAAGTACGCGCGCAGTACAACGGCCAGGAGGTGGGCGTGATGCACGCCTGCGGCCACGATACCCACGTGGCCATGCTGCTGGGCGCGGCCGAAGTGCTGGTGCAGATGCGGCAGGACTTAGCCGGTACCGTCAAGTTCATCTTCCAGCCCGCCGAGGAAGGCTCCCTGCCCGGCCAGGAAGGCGGGGCCCGACTGATGGTGAAAGAAGGCGTACTGCAAAACCCCAAGGTGGATGCCATCTTCGGGCTGCACATTCAGGCCCAAACGGAAGTAGGCAAGCTCAGCTACCGGCCCGGCGGCGAAATGGCGTCGTCCGATGTATTCAACATCAAAGTGAAGGGTAAATCGGCGCACGGGGCTTACCCCTGGTTGGCCGTGGACCCGGTGGTAACCGCCGCCCAGATTATTCTGGGGCTGCAAACCATCGTCAGCCGGCAGTCAGAGCTGACGGAGGATGCCGTTGTGCTTACCGTGGGCATGGTGCACGGCGGAGTGCGCAATAACATCATCCCGGAGCAAGTGGAGCTAACGGGTACCATTCGCTGCCTCAACAAGGAAATGCAGCAGAAAGTGTGGGCCGCCGTGCGCCGCACCGCTACCAACATTGCCGAAAGCGCCGGGGCCACGGCCGAGGTGGATATTGTGAACTACGCCCCCGTTACCTACAACGACCCGCGCCTGACCGCCCAGATGGTGCCCAGCCTCAACCGGGCCGCCGGGGCCGCCAACGTAAGCGTGCAAAAAGCCGTGACCGGGGCCGAGGATTTCGCCTTCTACCAGGAAAAAGTGCCCGGTGTATTCGTGTTCGTGGGAGGTATGCCCAAGGGCAAGAACCCCGCCGATACTGCCCCGCACCACACGGCTGGCTTCTTCGTGGATGAAAGTGGCCTCACGCTGGGCGTGCGCACCCTAGTAACGCTAGCCACCGATTACCTGGCCGCCGCTAAAAAGTAAGCTGACGGGTTAGGTCGGTTGATGGGAATATACCGATTTGGGCGCGAGTTCAGGAATTGACCGTGCTGGGTGGTGCCGTAAACTGCCGGGCGCAACCTGAGCGGCGCTTTGTCGTCTAGTACCCCGCCGGACAAGCCGGCGCCACCCGCGCCCATGCTGGCGTAACCCAACGAATTCGTTTAAATCAGTGATGAATATTGCCCTCGTTACCTGCGAAAGCCTGGCCCAGTACGCGGCTCCCAACGTCGATGATGAGGACAGCCTGCTAACCCGCTACCTGCGCGAGCAGGGCCATACGGTGGAGCCCCGCATCTGGAGCAATCCGGCTGTGGACTGGCTGCGCTACGATGTGGTGGTTGTGAAATCTCCCTGGGATTATTTCGACCGGGTAGCGGAGTTTTACGAGTGGCTGGACCGCATGCAGCAGCTGGGCGTGCGTATGCTCAACCCCGCCGCCACCATCCGTTGGAACGCCGATAAAAAGTACCTGCTGGAAATGGAGCAGGCCGGGGTGCGCATTGTGCCCACCCGCCTGCTGCCCCGCGGCGAGGCCGTAGATGCCGCCGACCTGCTACGCGAGATGAACCAGGAAAAACTAGTAATCAAGCCGGCCGTGAGCGGTGGCGCTAAGAACACCTTTGTGCTTACCCAACAGGAAACGGCCGTGCGCCAGCCCCAACTCACGGAGCTTCTCCAGCACGAAGACTTTCTGGCCCAGCCCTTCCTGCCCCGTATCCAGGAAGAAGGTGAGTGGTCGTTGCTCTACTACGGTGGGCAGTTCAGCCATTGCGTGCTGAAAACTCCCAAGGCCGGCGACTTCCGGGTGCAGCATTACCTGGGTGGTGGTATTGAGCCCCGGTCGGCGCCCGCCCACCTGCGCCGCGCCGCCGACGACATTGTGCAGCGTTTCGCCAAAGGCTGCCTGTATGCCCGCGTAGATGGAATTGACCAAAACGGCGAGTTGCTCCTGATGGAACTGGAGCTCATCGAGCCCTTCCTCTACCTAGCTTCCGACTCTCAGGCCCTGCCCCGTTACGAAGCCGCCCTACGGGAAATGGTGAAGAGTTTTTAGGTTAAGAAGTTAGAAAGTTGATACCAGCCTGCTTAAGCAAAGGATGGACGTCAACTTTCTAACCTCTCAACTTACAAACTTCTCAACTTAAAACCCATTCACTGTGAAGCCGCCGTCCACGGCCAGCGTTTGGCCGGTGATGTACGCTGCGGCGGGCAGACACAGGAAAGCCACGGCCGCCGCTACTTCTTCCGGCTCTCCGATGCGGCCAGCCGGCGTGCGGCTCAGTACCTCCTGCAAATAGGCTTCGTTCTGCAACACGCCGGCAGCCAACGGCGTGCGAATATACCAGGGCGCCACGCAGTTCACCCGAATATTCTGCCCGGCCCACTCCACAGCCAGGTTGCGCGTGAGCTGCACCAGCGCCGCCTTCGTCATGCCGTAAATGGAGCCGGTGCGCACGTGCGTCAGGCCCGCCACCGACGAAATATTGACGATGCTGCCCGCCCCGGAAGCCGCCAGTAATGGCTGCAGCCCCCGGCTCAGCTCCCACGCAGATTCCAGATTAGTAGCCAGCAGCTGCTGGTACTCAGGCAAGGCGTAACTCACAGTTGGCTTGCGAATGTTGGTGCCCACGTTGTTGACGAGGATGTGCAGTTGGGGCCAGCGTTGCCGGGCGGTATCCAGCACCTGCACCCGTCCCTCAGTGGTGCTCACATCAGCGGCCAGGGCGTAGGCATCCAGCCCTTGTTGCTGCCACTCAGCTACTTGCTGCTCCAGCTCAGCGGCAGTGCGCGCTACGGCCAGCACGCTGGCCCCAAACTGCAGCAGTTCGGCCGCCGCCGCCGCCCCAATGCCTTTTGAAGCCCCGGTAACCACAGCCGTTTGTCCGCGCAGGCTCCAGCGTGCGTTTATCGATGCGAAAAATGAAGACTGCATGAAGATGAATCTTGAAATGTTTAAAATTTTGGCTATCCCATGAGGGCAGCCAGGATATAAGCAATGGGCAAAGAACTCGTGATTGTGTAAAAAGGATGCATTGTAAATGTTTTAAGCATTGTTAATACATGGCTTTGTTTTCAACAATAATTGCTTTGTGAAGGGGTATTGATAATGATTTTGTTAAAATATGATTGTTAGTATTAAAGAATTATTAATTTGGCAGCCGTAAGTACTTCGCCGCCGGAACGAAGCCCGGTAACGAAGTAATTCAATTTCACTCCCCACAACCAACCACACAGTATGATCAACAAATACTCTGCGGCAACGCTGTTGCTGCTCGGTGGCGTAGCCTCGTCGGCACTGGCCCAGGATTACTCCCGGGTGCAGACGAAAGACCTAAACGACAACGGTACGCCCTACATGGTCCGGTTTCGGGCTGGTCAGGAGGCGCAACTGAGCAATGCGCAGTCTTTGCTGCGCGAACAGTTGCAGCTCACGTCGGACGATCAGCTGCTACAAGCCAAAACCGAAGCCGACCAGCTGGGTTTTGTGCACGAAAAGTATCAGCAGTACTATAAAGGCATCAAGGTAGACTACGCCACCTACTCCGTGCACGCCCGCCAGGGCCGTGTGGAAAGCATCAGCGGGCAGTTTGAGACCGTGCGCGGCCTCAACATTACGCCTTCCCTGAACGCCTCGGCTGCCTTGGAACGGGCCCTCTCGTTTGTGGGCGCTAAGCGCTATATGTGGCAGGATGCCCAGGCCGAAGCTGGCCTGAAGCAGCAGGAAAACAACCCCAATGCCACCTACAAGCCCCAGGGCGAGCTGGTAATTGTCAACAACCAGCGCAGCCAGAGCCCGCAGAAGGCCCGCAAGCCCACGCTGGCCTGGAAGTTTGACGTGTACGCCCAGGCTCCCGTAAGCCGCGCCTACATCTACGTGGATGCCCACACCGGCGAGGTAGTACTCAAAAACGACATCATCAAGCACACGGCCGCTACGGGCTCGTTTGCCACCGCCTACAGCGGCACCCGCTCTATTGCCGATGACTACACCGGCACTGCCTACCGTCTGCGCGAAGCAACCCGCGGCCTGGGTATTGAAACCTACAACTGCAAAAAAGGCAACTCCTACACCTCGGCCGTTGATTTCACCGACGCCGACAACAGCTGGACGGAGTACAACAATGCCAACTTTGATAACGTAGCCGGCGACGCTCACTTTGGTGCTCAGGCTACCTACGATTACTGGAAAAACGTGCACGGCCGTAACTCCTACGACAACGCCGGTGCGAAAATCAAGAGCTACGTTCACTTCGACGATACCCCCGGCGACGGTGTAGGCTACGAAAACGCCTACTGGAACGGCTCGGTAATGACCTACGGCGACGGGGCCTCGCGCTTCCGCCCGCTGACCTCGCTGGACGTGTGCGGCCACGAAATTGGTCACGCCGTGTGCGAGAAAACCGCCAACCTAGTGTATTCCAACGAGTCGGGTGCCATGAACGAAGGCTTCTCCGATATCTGGGGCGCTGCCATCGAAAACTACGCCGTATCCACGCTGGGCGCTACGTCGGGTGGGGTAAAGGCCAAAGACACCTGGCTGATTGGCGAGGAGATTGACAAGCAGCAGGCCGCGCTGCGCTCCATGAGCAACCCCAACTCGCAGGGCCAGCCCGCCTACTACAAAGGCACCTACTGGTACACCGGCACCGGCGACAACGGCGGGGTGCACACCAACTCGGGTGTGCTTAACTACTGGTTCTACCTGATTTCGGTGGGCAAAACCGGCACCAACGAAAAAGGCTTGAGCTTCTCGGTAGCTGGTCTGGGTATCACCAATGCCGCTAAAATTGCCTACCGCGCCGAAAGCGTATACCTG
The DNA here is from genome assembly GCF_020421205.1 of Hymenobacter pini. Classification (GTDB taxonomy): domain Bacteria; phylum Bacteroidota; class Bacteroidia; order Cytophagales; family Hymenobacteraceae; genus Hymenobacter; species Hymenobacter pini. The sequence continues at coordinate 123,089 of NZ_JAIZZH010000007.1, read as the reverse complement.
ACTTCTTCGTCGACTTACGCTTCGGCTCGCACCGCCACCATCAACGCTGCAAAAGACCTGTTCGGGGCTGGTTCCACGCAGGAGCAGGCCGTAACCAACGCGTGGTACGCCGTTGGGGTAGGCGCCGCCTACGGTGGAGGTACTACTCCGCCGCCCACCACCTCGTACTGCGCCAGCAAAGGCACTAGCGTGGCCTACGAGTGGATCGACTACGTGAGCCTGGGCTCCATTGCCCGCACCTCGGGTGCTGATGCTGGCTACTACAACGGCACGGCTTCGTCCACTTCGGTAGCTGCTGGCTCGTCGCAAACCGTCAGCTTCTCGGCTGGCTTCGCTTCTACGGCTTACACGGAGTACTGGAAAGTGTACATCGACTACAACCAGAATGGTGTATTCACGGATGCTGGTGAGTTGGTAGTATCGGGCTCGTCGTCGAGCAGCGGCACGCTGTCGGGCACCTTTACGGTTCCCACCACGGCCAAATCGGGTGCTACCCGCATGCGCATCATCATGAGCGACGCCTCGGCTACTACCAGCTGCAACAGCTATAGCTACGGCGAAACCGAAGACTACACGGTGAATATCACGGGCGGTACCTTCGCTCCGCAGGGTGTAGCCAGCATTGCCGGCGGTTCGTCGCTGAGCAACTCGGTTGAAAAAGCTATTACGGTGTTCCCGAACCCGGCTACCGACGAGTTGAACATCTCGCTGGCTAGCAAAGCCGGAGTAGTATCGGCCACGGTAACCGACCTGCGCGGTGCCCGTGTAGCTGGTGCCCGCTTCGAAGGCGGCCGCCTGAACGTAGCCGGTCTGGCCAAGGGCATCTACCTGCTGACAGTTAGCGACGGTCAGAAATCCTTCCACGAGAAGTTCGTGAAAGAATAGTCCTGCGCATCTCCCCTCAACAAAAAGGGCTGCCGGTTGGCAGCCCTTTTTGTTTTGTAAATAGCGAAACAGAATGCGTGAGCATCTGCCACGAGCAGCAAAGGCTACCGGCGGCCCCAGGGAGCGTATTCGAGCTTTAGCTCCAGCTGCCCGTAGCCATCTTTCATAGAGGACGCTGACCGGCCGGAAGCAGTACTTATGTCGTCCAGTTGGTCGGTGGTGGTGAAGGAATACGAGCCTTCCAGCGAAGCGCCCAGTTTGGGCGTGAGCCGCACGGTGAAACCCACCCCTACCGGTAGCACCAGGGCCAGCGCGGAATAATCGTTGCGCTCAGCCGACAGGTAATTGGTATCAGTGTTACCGTTGGGGCGTTCCGTACCCCGGAATGCTTTGGGATTATACAGTACCCAGCCACCCCCGACTTTCAGGTACGGCTTAATGATGGAGGCTGGCTTGCGCGGGGCGGCATAGGCGCCTTCATCGTGTAGCGGCTCCCACCGCACAAAGGCAATACCCGCGAGGTTGTGGCTCTGAAATGCCAGCCCGCGCTCCGGCAGATAATCTTTGGCCCCAAGCCGGATGTACGATGCTTCGCCGCCCACCTGCCAGTGCGGGTGCAGCTGGTACTGTACGCCGCCGGTGAAGCTCGGCCCCAGAAACTGGTCGCCGAGGCTGCTGGTTAGGTCGCCGTTGTAGTAGCCAATGCCTCCGCCCAGCGTAAACCGGACCGGGCCTTGGTAATAGGCCCGGGCCTTGCCGTCGTAGTGGCGGCGGCGGCGTTCAGGGCCGGCGTCCTGCGCGGTAGCAGAGTAGCCCGCTAGAAGCAGGAGAAGGCTGGCAGGCAGAAGGGAGCGGAGAGTCACGCAGTACAGAAAATGTGGATGAAGCCGGCATACGGGTGCGGGCAGCCGGGGTTGCGGCGGAGTTTCGCAACGCGCTACTTGATAGTGCCTTGCGGATCAGGAAGCTTTTCCTTTAACTCGGATACCAAGTCGAAATCCATGGAGCCAAAATTGATGTTCTGGCCCTTGTGAATGGCCTCCCACGCCTGCGGGTACTGCTCCTGGTAGTAGTAGGCGCGGGCCAGCTGCTGCCAGCCGGTGGCGTTGGTGGAATCCTGCGTAGTGGCTTTTTGCAAAAACTCAGCGGCCGTGGTCAGGTCTTTTTTCTTCTTGGTTTGCTGATACCGAATCAGGTAGCTCGCGCCCAGGTCGCTGAGCAGGTAGGAGTTGGTGGGGGCCAGCGCCAGTCCTTGATTCAACAGGCTGATGGATTGCTCCGGGGCGGCGTTGCTGCTGACGATACCCAGGCCGTGGTAAGCTTCGGCATTGGCGGGGTCAAGCACCCAAGCCAGGTTGAAGCGGTACACGGCCGTATCGGGCTGGTTTTCGGCGAGGTATTCGTAGCCTTTGGCGCTAAAAAACCGGCTGGCCTCGGCCCGGGAGGCAAAACTGCCTGCCAGCTTGCTAATAAACGCCGGGCCAAGCGCCTGCTCGGCCTGGGCTGGCGTGAGGCCCCCAAACTGGGGCTGCAGCCGCTGGAAAGTGGCGGCCGGCGCTGCCGCAGATTTAGACTTACGCTGCGCCTGGGCCGGAGCAGCCACCCAGAGCAGGCCGGCGGTAGCCAGCAGAACAACTGATTTCATGAAAGCGAAACGAACAAAGCAGGGAAAAAATTGGCCCGGGGCCAGTTATCAAAGATAGAAAGACTGCGTAACCCGACAGGCAACGGCTACGGGCCAATCCGAGGGCCTCGTCGGGTGCGTACAGTTCCCGGCTCATCAATAGCAACAACATGCGGTATTTCTGGATTGGACGGGCAGCTCTGCTCGTGGGTATACTATTTTTGGGGCTGAACCAGCTGGTAGCGGCCCGGCCCAGCCGCCGCATAGCCGATGTGGCCTATGTGCCCGCTTCCGATACGGCGTATAGTGCCACCCGCCACCGGCTGGACGTGTATGTGCCGCGGAAGCGTGCAGCGGCTTTGCGCCCGGTGGTGGTGTTTATTCATGGCGGCAGCTGGAACAGCGGCAGCAAAAACCTGTACACGTTTGTGGGGCGGCGGCTGGCCCGGCTGGGTATTGTAGCCGTCATCATCAACTACCGGCTGGCTCCGCAGGTGAAGGTGCCCCAAATGGCCGATGACTGCACCCGCGCAGTGGCCTGGACGGTGGCGCATTGCCAGGAGTACGGCGGTGATGCCCAACGCGTGTTTGTGATGGGCCACTCGGCCGGCGGCGGGCTGGCGGCGTTGCTGGCTACAAATGATGCGTTGTTCCGGCGGTGGGGCCTGGCCCGTAACCCCGTCCGAGGAGCCGTGCTGGATGACCCGGCGGGCCTGGACATGTACGACTACCTGCAGAAAATGCAGTACCCCGGCGACGAGCAATACCTAGTACCCTTTGGGCGCAACCCGGCCGTGTGGCAGCAAACCTCGGCGCTGTACCACATTACCCCGAACACGCCGCCCATGGTGCTGCTCGTTGGTGGCCGCACGTATCCATCCATCAGTAGCAGCACTAAGCGGTTTCGGGAGCGGCTGAAAGCGCAGGGCCATACGCCCCGCTACACGGTGCTGCCCGGCAAAAAGCACATACCCATGGTGTTGCAGCTATACTGGATTCGAAATGTAGTGTACGGGCAACTGCGGCAATTATTGGCGGAAGCCGGCCCGGCGGCGCCCCGTCCGTAGACGGTAGCCATAGCTGGTCGACTTTTCCGGCCAGCTCAGCAGCAGGATGATGACAATGTGCGTGGTAAAGAGTAATCTGACGATACTTTTCACCCTTGTTCCGCACCCTTATGAAAACCTTGCTACTTGCTCTGCTGCTATTAACCGGTGCCTTGGCCGCTTCCGCCCAGTGCCGCGACCCTTGGATTACGGATGCCTACAAGAAAGTGGCCAACCGGGTCCCAGTGGGCCAGGGCGAAACCTGTGAGTGCAACATCAAGCTCTACAACAACGGCTCCTGGGGTAACTTCGACGAACTGACGGGCTTTGTGCGGCAGTTTCTGGCCAGCGGTACGCGCGTGGGCTACTTGCCGCTGGGTGACGGCCGCTCGGTGATGGTAGTAGCTGATGGCAGCCAGATTGTGGGCGTTTCAATGCTCAGTAGCAGCGGACAGGTAATTGCCGCGGGCGGCGCTAATGTGGTGGCGGCCGGTGGCGGCAACGTAGTTGCCGCTGGTGGGGGAAATATGGTGGCCGCCGGCGGCGGGAACCTGACCGGCCTGAACGCTAATACGGCCGGGTTTCAGTTTGGCGGACAACGCTCAGTGCTGGCTACCGGCCAAATCCGCAAGCCCACCAGCGGAGCCGGCTCTATTATTATTCAGAAACGCTAGCCCACCTGCAAGTGACAAAAAAGGGGGCATGCTCAATTAGTGAGCCCGCCCCCTTCCGCTATTAGGTAAAACCTAGAACAAGCTGGTTTGGATGACCGGGCGTTCAAAATCCAGCAGCCAGCGTTTGCGAGAAAGCCCGCCAGCGTAGCCCGTCAGCTGGCCGCCAGCCCCAATAATGCGGTGGCAGGGCCAGACGATTGCCAAGGGGTTCTGACCGTTGGCCGCGCCTACGGCCCGCACGGCGCCGGTATTGCCCAGTTGCCGGGCTACATCCAGGTAGGAGGCTGTGCGGCCGTACCCTACCTCCGGGAGGCTGGCCCACACACGCCGCTGAAACTCAGTGCCTGTGGCAATGTCCGTAGCCAGCGAGAACTGCTGTAGCTCGTGCCCGAAGTAGGCGTTCAGCTGCCGGTGTGCCTCGCGCAGGCACTCGGGCACCTGCGAGGCGGGAGTGGGGGCTGGTAGCGGCTGAGCTGCCTGCTGGGGCTGCACAAACTGCACGGTCCGCAGCCCGGCATCCGTGCCCTGCAGTTGCAGCGGGCCCAGGGGAGTAGCCATAATAGCGCTGGCTTCCGTCATGAAAAGGAGTGGGTACGTGGAGAAATCCAAAAATATGAAATCCGGCCCCAAAAAACCGTTGTAGAGCCGTATTGAGCGTATTTCGTGAAAGTAGCGGGAAGGCTGTAACCCTTGGGCGGTGTCAGCCACGCAAAAAAAAGGCGTATATTAGTAGGGTCGGAATCGGAAAAATATAAATCTGTTCCTACATTTTTGGGTAGTTCCCAGAAGCCCGACAGCGCCTTTGTCTTTCTACACTCAACGCCTCTCAGCTTGTGCGGTATTTACTTTTTTGCTCTGTTTTGGGGGTGAGCCTGACGGGTTTTCTGTCGCCCGCAGCAGCTACCAAATCACTCCGGAGCCCCGTGGGGCCCGCGGCTCCGGCCGTGCCGGTACAGGGGTGGGGTACCGGGCTAACGGCCTCGTACTTCAACAACGGGTCGTTGGCCGGAGCGCCGGTGCTTAAGCGCCAGGATGCGGTTATTGATTTTAAATGGGGTGCCGCCGCACCCGCGCCCGAGCTGCCGGCCGATAATTTCTCGGTGCGGTGGGAAGGGCTGCTGGCGGCACCGGCCACTGGCCGCTACCGGTTTGTAGCCGTTACCTCTGATGAAGTACGGCTGTGGGTGAATGGCAAGAAAGTGCTGGATACCTGGAACGGCCGCAAGCCCACCAACCTCGATGATGCTACCGTAACGCTGGCTGCCGGCGAAAAAACCACCATTAAGCTGGAGTATAATGATGCCGATGGTAGCGCCGGTATTCAGCTGCAGTGGGTGCCGCCCGGGCAGGTAGCGCAGGTCATTCCTTCGGGCAACCTGTATCCGCTGGGCTCCCCTATGACGCCGGACCCCGCCGGGCCGCCGCCCGTGGCAAAAGCCAAAGCAGTGCCCACGCCTAACCCGGCCGCCCCGGCTAAACCCGCCGCCAAGCCCGCCGCGCCAGCCAAAGCAGCCGTGGCTGAAAAAGCCGCTAAGCCTGCTGCTAAACCAGTAGCCCAGGCCCCGGCCAAACCTGCCAAGCCCGCTCCCGCGGAAAAGGCCCCCAAGCCTGTCAAACCCCCGAAACCCACCAAGGAAGTAGCCGAAGCACCCATGCCCGCCGACCTGTCGGGGCTGTATATGCTGACGGTTCGCTCCACGGGGCGGCCGCTAAAGGTAGACCAGGGCCGCCCGGCCACCCGCGCTGAGCAGCTGGCCGCGCAGGCCGCCGGGGTAAAGGAAGAAGCTCAGTGGCGCATTGAGCCTGCCGGCGAAGGACTGTACCGGTTGGTGTCACCGGGGAGCAATAAGGTGCTGGAAGTGCTGGGTAGCTCCACCTCCAACGGAGCCCCGCTCAGCGTTTGGACGTACTACAGCGGCTACAACCAGCGCTGGAAGATTGAAGATGCCGGCGACGGGTTTTACAAGCTCACGCCCCACCACGTGCGCAAAAAGGTGCTCACCTACGGCGACACCATTCAAGGTGGGCTGCAACAGCTGAAGTACAGCGGCGCCACCAACCAACAGTGGAAGCTGGTACCCGTGAAGCCAATGGAAGAACCCATGTTGGCCAATGCACCCAGTACGCCCGGCGTTGGGGCCAACAACATGAGCGTGTACCCGAACCCTTCTAACGGCGTCATGCAGATGTCGTATACGCTGGGTGAGGCCCGGCCCATGGGCTGGGTGTTGTACAACCAGAATGGTACGGCCGTGCGCGTGTCCGACTACCGCAAACAGGCGGCCGGAGCGCATCACCAAACACTGGATTTTACCGGCCTGCCCGCCGGTGATTATTACCTGAGCCTCACGGTGGGCATCACCAACACCCGCCAGCTTATTTCCATCCGTCGCCCCTCGGCCGACGCGCCGGAGGTAGGTGCTGCCAGCGGCAAGTAAGATTTGATTAACGCCTTACGCGCAACAAAACGCCGACCTTCTGCATCAGGAGGTCGGCGTTTTTGCGTTCAGTTCATAAAGTGTTACCCTTCAAAAGGGTGCATCTGCTCCCACAACCGGGTAAACTCGGCCGCGTACTGATCCACAATGAACGGGTCGGCGGATATCAGGAAGTTTTCGAGGTTGAACTCAGCGGCGGAGCGGGTCCAGTTGTAGCTGCCGGTCAGCACGGCCCGGTTGTCGGCCACGGCAAACTTGTGATGCATGTGGTTCGTGGATTGATCGGTACGCACGAGTACGCCAGCCTCCCGCAGCTGCCGCACGTCCGAGCCCCGGTCGAACAGCTTTTCATCATCGGTGAGCAGGCGCACCCGCACCCCGCGCTGGTGGGCAGTCAGAATGGCATCCGTCAGGCGGTCATCAGCCACGGTGAACACGCACAAATCCAGCGTGTGCTGCGCCCCGATGAGAAACTGGCGGATGGCGGCCACGCACTCATCTTCAGGGCTAAAATACACCTGAACGTTGCCGGCGCGGCCACCCGCCGGGGCTTCCGAAGGCGCGGCAACTGGAGGAGGTAGCAGGGCGCTGGCTGCTTCCAGCCACTCAATTACCGCCTTGTCTTTAAACGTATTGAAGTGCTCCTTCGCCAGCTCAAACAGCTGGTGGCGTAGGGCTTCCACATTGCCATGCTGCCGCTGAAACCCGGTGAGCTGGTCGCGGAGGTGGCGGGCTTCTGAGGAGGAAAGGTTTACATCGGCGAAGGCCTGCCGGAATTGTTGCAACAGGGCGTTTGCGGGGGGAGCGGTAGGCATACGTTAGGCAGTGGGGAGCAGGAGTTCAACCGGTTGGGGCAGGGCCTCGGCCACGTGCTCCTGGGCCCACAGCAGGGCATCGGCGGAGGGCTCGTGCAGCTCGCGCGTAAGGCCAGGCAGCAACTGGGTAACGTCGGCATCCCAGAGGCCCGCCCGGTGCCAGGGCGTGAGGTGGTCCCAGTCGGGCCGGTCGATGATGGGGTAGAGGCACACGCCCAGCAGCGGCACGCCGGCTTGCAGGGCTTTAGCGGCCTCGGTGGCAATCATCCGCAGCCAGGGTGCCCGGTCGTGGCCGGGGTGGCTGGTTTCGGTAATTACCACGGGGCGGTTGTAGCGGCGGTAAGCGCGCTCCAGCAGGGCGCTCAGCGGACGGAAGCGGGGGTCGTGCAACTCATTGGCCCAGCCCAGGGTTTGGCGGGGCTCATGCTGCCACTGGTTGTCGTAGTAGTAGTTAAAGCCCAGCAAATCCAGGTACTCAGGTCGGCCACCCAGTTCGGGGCACAGCCGGCCGGCCAGCATATCCACGCTCTGGAACTGGTTCAGATCAAACTCCCGCACGCGGCGGATTTCGGCGGGGCTGGCTCCCAGGCGCGGAACAATGTGAATGAGGGGCTCAGTAGTGAGAATCCGGATGCTGGGGTCTGCCTCGCGCAGGGCTGCCACGCCCTCAATGTAGGCTCGCATCAGCCCCCGCTTCACCTCCCAGCCCTGTCCCACGCAGTAGGGAGAAGTGCCGCGCACGTCACCTCCCAGCCAGCTCATAAAGCTCACCTCATTGATGGGCGTCACAATCAGGGTTTCCTCGGGGCAATGCTCTCGGTAGAACTTTACAAACGCCCGGCACAGGTGCGCAAAGCGGCGCGCGAACATGGGGTGCAGGGGAGTCAGATCGTCGGGGTAGCCGAAGTGGCACAGGTCCCACACCTGCTGAATGCCGTGCCGACGGCCGGCCTGCAGCAGCGTCAGCACCGTGCTCCAGTCGTACTGGTACGGGGTTTTCTCTACCTGGCTCCACCGGATACCCTCGCGCACCGTGTATAAACCAAACTCCTGAATGGCCTGGTAGTCGTCGTTCAGCAGCTGCAGGTGGCCGGTCAGGGTCAGAAAATCAACCCGGTTACCGAAGGCATTCTGTTGGTCGGTGCATTCAAAGCCGGCCATCCAGAAAGAGCGGAACGGAGAGTCGGTAAGTAGTTCGTTTTGCATAGCGGATCAGGAACGAATGGCGCCAGAACGGTTCAGGATGAACCGGCAGACAGTGAGCAGGATAGCCTGGCAAATCTAGATTTGCGGGCTGACCTGAGTGGTTGTGGAGGAGGCGTCGTGGTTGTCGTCGGTAAGGTTTTTGGCCTCAATGAAGATGCGCTTAAACTCCGGAAAATTAGCTCGGATGGCCTGTTGCAGGCTGCGGATTGTGCCTTCAATTTCCCCGGCCGAGAGGTGGTCGTGGAAATCCACGTCCAAGGCCAGTACCACGTCCTGAGGCCCCAGATACATAGTAAGAGGTGGCCGGCTGTTTTCCACACCAGGCTGCTTATTCACAATCTCTAAAAGCTTGTCCAGGGTAGCATCATCAATGCCGGTACCTACTAGCAGGCTGCGGGTGCGGTGTACCAGAAACACAGCTACCAGCATCAGCAGCAATCCAATGGCAATGGAGGCAGAGCCATCGAGGTAGGGATTGTTGAAAGCGTGGCCAAAATACACGCCGAGCAAGGCAATAACGAGGCCCAGCAGCGCCGCTAGGTTTTCCATTACCGAGGCAAATACTGCCGGGTCTTTGCTGGTACGCAGCTGCTGCCAAAATCCTCCAGTAGGGCCACCTGCTTGGGTAAGGGCCCGCGCCGCCAGCCAGAATGCCCAACCTTCAAACAGGATGGCTACTCCCAACACCACGTAGTTCCACAGCGGATCGGTAAGAGGCTCAGGGTGCTCAATGTGCTTGATGCCTTCATAGAACGACATGCCCCCGCCAATGGCAAAAATCAATACGGCCACAATCAAGCCCCAGAAATATTGCTCTTTGCTGCGCCCGAAAGGGTGGCGTCGGTCAGCTGGTTTGGCACTTTGCCGTAGGCCATACAGTAACAGCACGCCGTTGCCGCTATCTACCAACGAGTGAATTCCTTCCGAAAGCATGGCCGAACTGCTGGTAAAATAGGCGGCCACAAACTTACTGATGGCAATGCCTACGTTGGCTGCAATACCCCCGAACAGGGCCATTTTGGAAGAGTTTGGATTTGCCATCGGCAGGAGTAGGTACGAAGAATAGAAAGTGAAACTCCGCCCAAATTACGCCAGAGCCGGAGAAGCCGGCGTCAGAGAGCGGGCCTCCACGAAGATGCGCTTAAATTCGGGATGCTTGCTACGGATAGCCTGCTCCAGCCGCAACACGGCATCCTCGAGCTGCTGGGCCGAGAGTTGGGGACGAAACTGCACCTCAAGGGCCAGAAAAGCATCGGTGGGGCCCAGGTACATGGACAGCGGCGGGTGAATGGCGGCCACGGCGGGGTCGGCGGCGGCTAGCTGGCGCAGGCTGGCCAGGGTAGCAGCGTCCACGCCCTCACCCACCAGCAGGCCCCGGGTTTCCTTGAGCATAAAAATGGCCATGCCAATCAGCAGCACCCCAATAGCCACGGACGCGGCCCCATCCAAATACACGTTGCCCAGCAAGTGCCCGAAAAACACCCCAGCCAGGGCAATTACCAAGCCCAGCAGGGCCGCCAAATCTTCGAGTAAAATGGCATACACGGCCGGGTCGCGGCTGGCGCGCAGGGCCTGCCAGAACCCGGCGTCGCCGCGTGTTTTGTTGAACTCCCGGAAAGCCAGAAAGCACGCGATGCTCTCAAACAGCACCGACAGACCCAGTACCCAGTAGTTCCAGGTAGGGTCGGTGAGGGGAGTAGGCTCTTTGATATGCTCCCAGCCTTTGTAAATGGACATGCCCCCACCCACCGCGAAGATGAGTACGGCCACAATCATCGTCCAGAAATACAGCTCCTTGCCGTGCCCGAAAGGGTGAGACTCATCGGCGGGGCGAGCCGCCCGGCTTAGGCCCAGCAGAATGAGCATGCCGTTGCCGCTGTCGACCAGGGAGTGAATGCCTTCCGACAGCATAGCGGAGCTGCCCGTGAAAAAGGCCGCCACAAACTTGGCTGCCGCAATGGCCAGATTAGCGCCTATGGCCCCGTAAACCACAATTTTGGAGGAAGATGTACCGGCCATAGGTTGCGTTGAAGTGCGAGAGTGGTACGGGGCCGGGCCCGTTGGGGTTAGCCTGCACGGATAGCCAGCACCCGTGCGCTGAACATTTGAGGCGGCTGCAGCTTTAGCAACTCCAAGCCTCTCTCTGCATGCCCAACCTCTCCCCGCCTCCAGCAACTCCGCCCGCCACCCCGCCCCTGCGCCGCCGGCTGGGGCTGGTGCAGGCCACGGCCCTCAACATGATTGACATGGTTGGCATTGGCCCCTTCGTGACTCTGCCGCTGGTCATGGGGTTCATGGGCCCCAACTTTATGCTGGCCTGGGTGGTAGGAGCAGCGCTCAGCCTAGTAGATGGCTTGATTTGGAGCGAGTTGGGAGCGGCGCACCCGGAAGCTGGCGGCTCGTACCGGTTTCTGAAGTTGGCGTACGGCGAGCATACCTGGGGCCGGCTGCTGTCGTTTCTGTACGTGTGGCAGACGCTGGTGCAGGCTCCGCTGGTGGTGGCTTCCGGGGCCATTGGCTTTGCGCAATACTTCGGCTACCTGGTGCCGCTCACGGAGTGGTGGCAGCCCAAACTGGTATCGGGCACGGTGGTGTTGCTGCTCATTGGGTTGCTGTACCGCCGTATTGAGGACGTTGGCCGGCTGGGCGTATTGCTCTGGCTGGGCGTGCTGGCCCTCATGGCCTGGCTGATTTTTGGGGGGCTTACCCACGCCACGCAGCCCGTTGCGTGGCTGCCTACTGGCGGAGTAGGCGAGTTGCCGGGTATGCTGCTGTCGGTAGCCATGGGTCAGGCTACTGTTAAAACTATTTACAGCTATCTGGGCTACTACAACGTGTGCCACTTGGGCGGCGAGGTGCAGGAGCCACACAAGCTGATTCCGCGCAGCATTTTTCTGAGCATTCTGGGTATTATGGCGTTGTACCTGCTGCTGAACTGGAGCGTGGGCTCCGTCATTCCTTGGCAGGAAGCCGCCCAGTCCAAGTTTATCGTCAGCACATTTGTAGAGCGGCTATACGGGGACACGGCCGCCAAAGCCGCTACGGCCCTGGTGCTGTGGGTGGCGTTTGCCTCCTTGTTTGCGGTGCTGCTGGGTTACTCGCGCATCCCATACGCCGCCGCCGCCGACGGGGAGTTTCTGCCGGTATTCGCCCGCACTCACCCTACCAAGCAATTTCCGCACGTGTCGTTGTTGCTGCTGGGCGGTGTGGGCTTCGTGTTCAGCCTGCTCTTCAAGCTAGGCGAGGTTATAAGCGCCATCCTGGCCATGCGCATTCTGGTGCAGTTTGTGGGGCAGGCTATTGGGGTAGTGTTGCTCCGGCGTCGGCGCGGTGCGGCCGACCTGCCGTTTCGAATGCCACTGTACCCGCTGCCCGTGCTGGTAGCCGTGGCCGTGTGGTTGTGGGTGTTCTGGAGTATTCAGGAGGGCGTTAGCGTAACCCTGTTCAGCCAGCCCGTTTTTATCTCCTTCCAAGTGGCCGCCTTGCTGATGATGGCCCTGGGGGCAGGCGTATTCCTGTTGTGGAGCCGCCGGTTGGGGCGCTGGCCATTCGCATCATCCAGTCAGAAAAAACCTGTTGAGGAAAGCTAGCTTGCTGTATGGGTAAGCCGTTATTAAAAAACGATTAAAAATTAAGTGTATTATTTTTTTATTAATTATTAAAATTTATATATTGATTCAGTGTGTTCATCGATAAATTCCTACGGTTATGCTTCCTTTACTTGATCAGCAAATCCTGGAAGGCCTCAATGCCTACGTGCACAAATCGGTAGCCTTCGATGAATTTGTATCGTTTCTGAGCTACAACAGCCTGTTCAAAGGAGCCGTATTTACCGTAGTGCTGTGGTGGCGGTGGTTTCAGTGCAACGATACGGAGGCCGGCAACCAGTGCCGACAGATAATCATTGGCGTGCTGATGGGCTGCTTATTGGGCGTGGCCGTTACTCGAGGCCTCACACACGTCTTCGCCGACCGGCCCCGCCCGCTGCACAACCCGGAGCTGCATTTGGTGCCTGTAGAAGCTCAGCTCCTGTCTGATTCGGCGGATAACAGCTCCTTCCCCAGCGACCATGCCACGGTATTTTTCGCGTTGGCCACCGGGTTATTTTTCCTGTCGCGCCCTCTGGGCGTAGCGGCTATCCTGTACGTGGTGTTTTTTATCTGTCTGCCTCGGTTGTACCTGGGGCTGCACTACCCCACTGATATTGCGGCGGGGGCGGTAGTGGGCATAGCCACGGCTGTAGCTGCCAACCTGCCGGCTGTGCGCCGCACTTTCTACATGCCCGTTATCAGGTGGCAATATCTGCATCCCAGCCCGTTCTATGTGGGCCTGTTTCTGATGAGCTACCAACTGGACGAAATGTTTGGGGGCGTGCGGCAGTTTCTCAGCTTTGTGGCCTCGCGTTTCTAAGTGCCGGGGCTGCTGAGCCACTTTTCGTAGCAGAAAAACCGCAAACCGGGCCGGAAAGCCAGCGTGATTTCGCCCGCAAACCGATACCCCAGCTTCGGAAAAAGGCGCTGCGTAGCCTGGTTTTCGGAGTTAGTGTCCACCCGCAAAACCCGCAAGCCCTGCTGCCGGGCCAGTACTTCGGCCTGGGCCAGCAAGGCTGCGGCCAGCCCGTGGCCCTGCGCCGCCGGGTCTACGGCCAAGCGGTGCGTCACCAAGGCTGGCTCGTTCACATCCCAATCAGCCTGGGCGTATTCGGCATCCTGGCCGTTGTGCGTGAGGGCGGCCACAGCCGCTACCTGCCCGTCTAGCTCGGCCACCCACAAATGGCCCTGCGCAATGTCGCGCTGGAATACGTTCTCGTTGGGATAATCAGAGGTCCATTGAAAATTACCGGTGGCCTGCATCAGCGGCACTACCTGCTTAATGAGGGCTATAATGGCAGGAATATCAGCAGCAGTGGCGGGTCGGATCATCAATGAGAATAGTACAAGGGTGAAAACTATAAGCTCCCGGCAAAGCCCTGGAAGGACGATGCCGGGAGCTTAGGCATGCAGACCGGAAGGCTACCCGCGCCGCAGTACCTCGGCGGCTTCCTTGGCAAAGTAGGTCAGGATGGCGTCGGCACCGGCGCGCTTGATGCTGGTCAGCACTTCCATCATCGTCTTTTCGCCATCCAGCCAACCCTGCTGGGCAGCGGCCTTCACCATGGCGTACTCGCCCGATACGTTGTAGGCCGTAACCGGCAACTGCGTATTGTCGCGCACTTCCCGAATTACGTCCAGGTAGCTCAGAGCGGGCTTAATCATCACCATGTCGGCACCTTCCTGCTCGTCGAGGGCCAGTTCGCGCAGGGCCTCGCGGCGGTTGGCCGGGTTCATCTGGTAGCTTTTCTTATCACCCTTTTTTGGGGCTGAGTCCAGTGCGTCGCGGAAGGGACCGTAGAACGCCGAGGCATACTTGGCCGTGTAGCTCATGATGCTCACGCCCGAAAAGCCGTTGCTGTCCAGCACGTCCCGAATCCAGGCCACGCGGCCATCCATCATATCCGAGGGGCCAATGATATCGGCCCCGGCGCGGGCCTGCGCCAGCGCCATCTGGCCCAGTACTTCCAAGGAAGCATCGTTCAGGATTTCGCCCGACTCCGCGTCCACCACGCCGTCGTGGCCGTCGGAGGAGTAGGGGTCCATGGCTACGTCGGTCATCAGCACTACATCGGGAAACTGGCGCTTGATGTCGGCCACGGTTTTCAGGTACAGACCCTCAGGGTTAGCCGATTCGCGGGCCAGCCGGTCTTTCAAGGCGTCGTTAATGGCCGGGAAAGGAGCAAAGGTGTTGATGCCCAACTCCACGCAACGGCCAATTTCATCCATAATTCGGTCGGCGGAGTACCGGAAAATACCCGGCATCGACTTCACTTCAAGCAATTGGTTCTGGCCCTCAACCAGAAAAAGCGGATAGATAAAATCGTAGGCGGTAAGACGAGTTTCCTGCACCATGTCGCGGATAACCTGAGACTTGCGGTTGCGGCGCGGGCGGTGCGTGGGTACGTTAGGCATGTGCTACGTTCAGTTGATAAGACAGGAGAGAACAACCAGTGCAAAGGTAAGGTTGCAGATGCGGTTATGGAGGAAAGGCAACAGCGTCCATCTGGCGGCCCATCAGTGGTGGTTCCTGAGCCAGTTCCCGAGTTACTAAACGAAGTGCACACCGGGTACATTACTCGTAAACAAGCTCAACCACAGCGCGTAAGCCAGAATTTTTAACCGCCGACGGCTTGCAGTTGGCCGTACACCCGAGTAAGCGGCTCGCCCGGCGTGGCTGCCCACCACCATCAAACCAACCACCCACATGAAAGACGGCAAGCAAACCCCGAACCACCCAAATAGCGGCGAAACCGGCAAACAAGCTCCCGGCGTAAGCGGGCAACCCTCCGGCCCCCACGAAGGCCCGGTAGCTGGTGGAGCCGACAACACCCGCGGCGAAAATATACCCAGTAGTGAAGGCCACAGCGGCGGTGCCAAGCAAGCCAAAGCCGATACCGGACCCAACAGCCCGCAAGCCTCCCACGCCAACTCCTCCGATGAGCGCGGAGCCGACAGCTCCGACAAAGAGTTCCGCAACAACCAGCCCAACGACAGTACCTCACAGGCTGGGCAGTAAGGAGTTTAAGTCCGCAATAAAGCATTAAGCCTCACTGGGGGCGTTTCCGACCGGAAACGCCCCCAGTGAGGCTTCTGTGTATAAGCCCGCGCTGAGCGGCTACATGTTGAAAAACTCCTGAAAGATTTCCAGCCAGGCGTGTTTGCCACCAATGCCCAGCACTACAAAGTAGTAGCCCAGCAGCACGATTACCGCGCCTACGCCCAGGCCCAGCCAACCGCCCAGCGTCAGCCCGGCCACTATCCCGCCCACCACCAGCAAAGCCCCCAGCACAATATGCAGGGCATCGTGGCGGGTAGCTTGTCGGGGCCGGGATACGGCGGCCGCTTCCTGGTGCCGCCGCTGCCGAGCGCTACGTTGTGCTACGAGGCTGTTGCGGATGCTCGTCTGGGCACTAACGGTGGCGCCCGGTGTCTGAAGGTGTGGTCGGGCGTGGTATGCGGCGGGTCGTGGCTGTACCGCCTCAACAGGTTTTGTAGCTGCGGGAGCGGGTGGAGGTGCTACCGTAGCCACTAGAGCGGAGGAGTTGGTAGCTGGCTGAAAGAAAAAAGCGGTTTGCTGGCTGCGGCAGGCCCCCAGAAGCAGAAGCAGCAGTGCACAGCCGAGGCGGGTAGAAAATTGCATGCGCCAAAGTAGCCACAAACTACCCGGAATGCGCAGAAACTATCGTCTACAAAAAAACGCCGTGCCCCACTCCTGAAGAGCAAGTGCACGGCGGTACGCACAGAATGAGGGGAGCGGCTAAGCTATCAGGTGGCACACAGTGCTTATTGCTGGCGGAAAGCAGCGGCCTCGGCCGTCGTCATTACTACCCGCGTAGCCTGCGGGCCCTGCGAGTCGTGCAGGAGCAGCACCGTGCTGGCCGAATCGGCGGGGAAGGTACTGACGGAGCGGAAGGTCCGGTTTACGAATGCCGGCCGGCTAGCCTGGCAGCTGGCCAGCAGGGCAATTCCTCCACAGAATAAAATGGTCCGAAACACGCGCATAACAGCAAGACATTGAAGTAGTAACATCTCAAAGGTACGCCGGGTCTGAGGCCTGTCACCGGCCTCTTCGGCCAACTGGTTGTGGTCGGCGGCCAGCGTACCGGTATTGTCGGTGGCGGTGTTGGAACTGTCTATCTTTGCCGGATTACTGTCCCTCTTTTGTTTTTTCTCATCCAGCGTAAATGCGTATTTCTCGTTTTCAATTTGTGCTGAAGCCCTGGTTTACGGCGTTGTTATACAGCGTACTAACGGTTATCGTCACCTTTCAGCACTATTTCAAGGGTACCTACAACAACTACCTGATCTTTGTAAAGCCTTTTTTCAATCTGCTGGAAGGCAAAAACCTATACCTCGAGTATCCGGAGTACTATTACGATACCTACAAATACAGCCCATTTTTCGCGCTGTTCATGGGCCTGTTCGCCTACCTGCCCACCTGGCTGGGGTTGTTGGGCTGGAATGCACTCAACAATGCTGTGCTCTACACGGCCGCCCGGCGCTTGTTTCCGGATGAGCGGCGGCGACAGTTGTTTCTGCTCCTGATTGTGGTGGATATGATGACGGCCCTGCACAACAGCCAGGCCAACTGCCTGCTAACCGGCCTCATGCTCTGGATCTATATCAGCCTGGAGCGGGGACGGTTTGTGTGGGCCGGCCTGCTGGTGGCCCTGGCGGCGCTGATTAAAGTGTACGGCATTGGCATCGGACTGATTTTCCTGTTCTACCCTAACACCATTCGGAATGGGCTGGTGGCGGCCGCCTGGATTGCAGTGCTGGCCCTGGCTCCGCTACTGGTTGTCTCCTGGCCCGAGTTCCAGATGATCTACCAGGGCTGGGTGAACATTGTGCAGGAGTCAGCCACCGGCATTCAACTCTCCCTGATGGGCGTACTGCAAGCGTGGTTTGGGGTGCCCATCGGGGCGAAGGGTATCGTGCAGGTTATTGGTATGGTGCTGCTGCTGTTACCGGTGGCCTACTGGCGCTATTGGTCTGAAACCCATTACCGCCGCCTGTACGTGGCCTCCATCCTAGTTTTTGTGGTCATATTCAACCAGATGGCTGAGTCGCCCACGTTTGTCATTGCCGTGGCCGGGTTTCTGTTCTGGTTTTTGTGCTACCGCCGCAGCCTGTCGTGGAGCTGGGCTCTGTTTGGGTTTGTGCTGGTGTTCACCATGCTGTCGGCTACTGACCTGGTTCCGAGCTTCATTCGTCACCAGTATTTCGACGTGTACAAGCTGAAAGCCGTACCTATGATCCTGGCCTGGGGCGTTATTCAGGCCCAGCTGCTGCGGTATCCGGCCTGGCGGGCGCGCCTACAGGCGGCCGAGGAGCAAGCCGCGCATACAAGAGCAGTGGCTCCCACTCCAGCGTAGAAAAACGACGCTGTTACCAGATAAGCCAACAGGCCGCCCCAGCAGTGGGGGCGGCCTGTTGGCTTATCTGGGGGTAGCATGGTGAAGGCTAGAACTCCCGAATTACCTGCTCAATAATGTCGCAGGCTTCGTGCAACTGTTCTTCCGTAATGACCAGAGGAGGGGCAAACCGGATGATGTCGCCGTGAGTGGGCTTGGCCAGCACGCCCCGTTCCATCAGCGTCACGCACACGTCCCAGGCGGTGCGGCCATCTGCGTGGGGCTTGATTACGACGGCGTTAAGCAGGCCCTTGCCGCGCACCAGTTCTACCACTTCAGGGCGCTGCTGCTGTACCCGGCGCATCCGCTCCCGGAATACTTCGCCCAGGGCTTTGGCATTGGCCGTCAGGTGCTCATCAATAAGCACATCCAGCGCCGCCCGCAGTACCACGCAGGCCAGCGGGTTGCCGCCAAATGTGGAGCCGTGCTGGCCGGGCTGAATAGTCAGCATGATTTCGTTGCGGGCCAGCACTGCCGACACCGGCAGCACGCCGCCGCTCAGGGCCTTCCCCAGAATCAGAATATCAGCGTGCACGCCCTCGTAGCACACGGCCAGCAGCTCGCCAGTGCGGCCCAGACCCGTCTGAATTTCATCGGCAATAAAGAGCACGTTGCGAGCTTTGCACAGGGCCGCCGCCTTGACCAGGTAGCCGTCGGAGGGTACCATCACGCCCGCCTCACCTTGGATGGGCTCTACCAAGAAACCGCATACATGGGGGTCCTGCAGGGCTTCTTCCAGCGCCGCCAGATCATCGTAGGGTACCACCTGGTAGCCAGGCATATATGGGCCGAAGCCGCCAGTCGAGTCGCCGTCGGTGCTGAAGGAAATAATGCCCGTGGTGCGGCCGTGGAAGTTGTGTTCAGCCACAATAATGCGGGCCTGATTGGGCGCAATCCCCTTTTCCTGGTAGCCCCATTTGCGGGCCAGCTTCAGGGCGGTTTCCACGGCCTCGGCTCCGGAGTTCATCAACAGGGCCTTATCGTAGTTGAACAGCTCGCAGAGCTGCTTCTCGGCCAGGCCTAGCTGGTCATTGAAGAATGCACGCGAGGTAAGGGTGAGCTTCTGGGCCTGCTCCGTAAGCGCCCCAATAATGCGGGGGTGGCAGTGCCCTTGGTTTACGGCGGAATAAGCCGATAGAAAATCGAAGTACTGCTTGCCCTCCACATCCCAGAGGTGTATCCCTTGGCCCCGGGTCAGTACCACGGGCAGCGGATGGTAGTTGTGGGCACCGTAATGGTCTTCCAGAGCCATTAGCTCCTGGCTACGGGTGGCGGTGAGGGCGCTGGGGTGGGCAGGCATTGACATACGCGTAGAGGTAAGGTAGGTGGTTGTCAAAGCTACGCAAAAGCCGGCAGGCCGGCCAAGGCAATGGCGGGTTAGCGTACTGGTGCCATTTATTCCTGCTCGGTCAAGCGTTCCTCCAGGTCCCAGAATTTGCCGAGGTAGTTGCCTTCCTCTCGGCCATCAGGGTAAAGCAAGAGCCAGTCCTGCACGGCGCTTTCGGGCACCTCAACCGGAGCGGTGGAGTTATTATCCAGTCGAACAATCTGGCCGGTGAGCTGCGGCGTGGGCCAGGTCAGTACGCGCACTACCAGCAGTTCCGGGGTGGCTGCTTCGTTGAGGCCCCGGGCTACCACGTACAGCTGGGCTCCGGTAGGTAGCCCGTTCTGAAACCGGCGGCGAACAGCGCTCAGAGTGCGGTGGGCCTCCTTCACCGGCAGGGTAGGTAGTACCAGCGGGGCCTGCTGTACCTGCCGGGTCAGGCTCTGCACGGGCGGCGGCAGCTGCTGGGCCAGGGCCAGCGCTGGGCACAGGCTGATACTGAGCGCAAGAAGCCACGGGACACGCATACCGGTCGGGGTTGAAACAGCCGGCAAGATACGGGCTGGCGGTTCATAGTGTGCCGGAGCGGCTGCGTACCTTGCGGCTTCACCCACTCCGCAGCCCGTGCCCCGTCCTACGCCCCAGCCGCTCCAGCCCGGCGACGTTTACTACACGCCCGAGGGCTATATGGTATTCACGGAGCAGTACCATCGGCGGCGCGGCTACTGCTGCGGCAGCGGCTGCCGGCACTGCCCCTGGCGAAAAAAAGAAGGTGACGGAGACAAAGGGCTGAAATAAGCCCTGGTGCAGGCCTGCCGTGCCCCGGGCTCCGCAGGGGACAGAAAAGCTCCCTGCCGCCAGCTCATTTAGTACTTAACGCGCTATTTTTCAGCGGCGCTGTTTGATACTGTTGAAAAATTCCGATATTTGCGGCCCCGTTTTTCCGCTTTGTAACACTCAACTTTCTGATATCATGGCCCGTGTTTGTGACCTTACTGGCAAGCGTACCCGCGTAGGCAACAACGTTTCGCACGCCAACAACAAAACCAAGCGCAAGTTCTACCCGAACCTGCAGAAGAAGCGTTTCTACATCCCGGAGCAAGATGCTTGGGTTACGCTGAAAGTGGCTACCAGCACCATCCGCACCATCAACAAGAACGGCATCATGTCGGTTCTGAAGAAGGCGAAGGAGCAAGGCTTCATCGTTTACTAGTCCGCCTGTTCTAGGAGACTAGTCGATTTTCTTCCCGCGAAGCTTCTGCGGCCCGCATTTCCATTTCCGGAAATTGTGGCGGCAGAAGCTTCGCGTTTTTGTAATGGCGCACTGGCCACTGGTCGTATATTCGAGGTACGGTTCAGCTGCGCGCAACGTCTGGCGTAGTGGGGGCGTCTTTGCGTCGCTATGTCTACTTCTGTCTCCTCTCACGTGCGCGCCCTTTTGCTGGCGGCCTCACTCGTGGCGGCTCTGCCCGCCGCCCACGCCCAGCGCAATGCCGGCCCCGACCACCCGGCGGATTTGCTGTCCCCCGCTTTTCATAAGCAGCGCCGCGAACTAGTGCGCCAGGGGCTGCCGGCCGGCGCGGTGGCGGTGGTATTTGCCGCGCCCGTGCGCAACCGGGCCAACGATGTAGACTTTGTGTATCATCAAAACCCCGATTTGTATTACCTGACGGGGTATGATGAGCCGAACAGCATGCTGGTGTTGTTCAAGGAGCCGCAGACGATTGACGGCCAGGCGGGCATCACCGAAATGCTGTTTGTGCAGCCCCGCGACCCGCAACGGGAGCAGTGGACGGGCCACCGTCTCGGGGCCGAGGGGGCCAAGCAGCAGTTGGAGCTGCAGTACACCGTAGATGGCAAGTCGTTTGCCTCGGCGGGTATCAAATGGGCCGATTTCAAAACCGTGGCCTTCACGGAGCTGCCCAGTGATGTACGCGACGACCCGCGCGACCCGGCCGACTTGTTCAACCTGGTGGCCTCATTCCGGCAGCTCTCCGGCGTGCCCGCCGACTTCAACCCCCAGCAGTCGGACCTGTACAAAACCATTCAGCGCTACGGGGTAAGCAGCGCCGCCAACCTACGGCCCTACCTCGAAAACCTGACCAAGCAGAACCCCGGCGTGGCCCAGGATGCCTACGTGCAGAACTACCTCAAAGCTACCACCGATGCCGAGCGCCAGAAGGCCGTAGCCAACCGCCCGGTCGCGCGTTTCGACTCCGGCACCCTCAACGATGTGCTCGGCGAGTTGCGGGCCGTGAAAACGCCCGAGGAATTGGTGCTGCTGCGGCGGGCCGTGCGCATTAGCGCCATAGGGCAGCAGGAGGTAATGAAAGCCACCCGCCCCGATATGGGTGAGATGGAGCTGCAGGGCCTGCACGAGTACGTGTACAAAAAGTACGGCGCCGAGTTTGAGGGCTACCCCAGCATTGTGGGGGCTGGCAACAACGCCTGCGTGTTGCACTACATCACCAACGATAAGCCGCAGGTGAAAAACGACCTGCTGCTGATGGACTGCGGGGCCGAATACCACGGCTACTCCGCCGACGTAACACGCACCGTGCCGCCCAGCGGGAAGTTCAGCCCGGCCCAGCGCCAGGTGTACGAGCTGGTGCTGGCTGCCCAGGATGCCGGCATTGCCGCCTGCAAACCTGGTGCTGAGTTCCAGGACCCGCACAAAGCCGCCCAGAAAGTACTAGCCGACGGCTTGCTGAAACTGGGTATCATTCAGAAGCCGGAGGACGTGCGCCGGTACTTCCCGCACGGCACCAGCCACTATCTGGGCCTAGATGTGCACGACCGGGGCAACTACGGCCCGTTGCAGGCCGGCAACGTAATTACTGTGGAGCCCGGCATCTACATTCCGGAAGGCAGCCCCTGCGACAAAAAGTGGTGGAATATTGGCGTGCGCATCGAAGATGACATCCTCATCACGGCCACGGGCGCCGAAAATATTTCCCGGGAAGCACCTCGTGCCGTGGCAGATATCGAGGCCATGATGGCCCGCCCCAGCGCTTTGGATGACTTTAAACTGCCTAAATTGTAAAAGACAAGCAGTGCGGGGCCAGCCAGCGCAATGCGTCATGTAGGTGATAGTGGACAAATGAAAAGGTGCCTGGCTTGGCTTCAGCATCATGCTATCAATTAATTACTTGTATTCTGTTTGACTTTTCGAAAAAGGCGTGTACCTTTGCAGTCCTTAATCCCAAAACCCCGTCGAGATGGCTAAAAAAGGCAACCGGGTGCAGGTAATCCTTGAATGCACTGAGCATAAAAACTCGGGGCAGCCGGGCACCTCGCGCTACATCACCACCAAGAACCGTAAGAACACTCCTGAGCGCATTGAGCTGAAGAAATTCAACCCCGTGCTCAAGAAGATGACCGTTCACAAGGAAATCAAGTAATCTGAGCAATGGCTAAGAAAGTAGTAGCAACCCTGAAAACCTCGACCGGCAAAGACTGGGCTAAGGTGATTCGTGCCGTGAAATCGGAAAAGACCGGCGCTTACACGTTCCGTGAGGAGATGGTGCCCGTTGACAAAGTGCAGGAGTATATCAGCACCGGCGTTAAGTAATCTGGCGCCACCCGTGGCATCCTGATATAGTAGTGAAGAAGTCCCGCCACCGTGGGACTTTTTTGCGTTGTAGCGCGAAGCTCCAGCTCCGCGCGTGGCGGGGGCAGTGCGGCCGGTGGCTGCTACCCGCGCCATCGTCCATCGTCAGCAACGATGCGCGAAGCTGGAGCTTCGCGCTACACTTCGTATGGGACTCTTCGATTTTTTTAAGAAGGATAAGGAAAGCAAGGAGCAGCAACAGGCCCTCGACGAAGGCTTGCAGAAAACCAAAACCAGCTTCTTCGACCAGCTGAGCAAGGCCGTAGTGGGCAAAGCCACCGTGGACGAGGCTGTGCTCGATGACCTAGAAACCATGCTGGTGCACGCCGATGTGGGCATTGATACCACCGTAAAGGTGATTGACCGTATTGAGAAGCGTGTGGCCCGCGACAAATACGTGAGCACCTCGGAGCTGGACCGCATTCTGCGGGAGGAAATTGCCGATTTGCTGGACCGTAACAGTGGGGCCACCGGCTCCCGCGCCATCCTCGACCGGCCCGACAATACCGGCTCGCCCTTCGTGATTATGGTGGTGGGCGTGAACGGGGTGGGCAAAACTACCACTATTGGCAAGCTGGCCCACCGCTTCCACTCGGCCGGTAAGAAAGTGGTGCTGGGCGCGGCCGATACCTTCCGGGCGGCCGCCGTGGACCAGCTTATCATCTGGGGGCAGCGCGTGGGCGTGCCGGTTATTTCGCACGGCATGAACACCGACCCGGCTTCCGTGGCCTATGATGCGGTGCAGAAGGGTGTGGAAATGCAGGCCGACGTGGTGATTATCGACACGGCCGGCCGTCTGCACAACAAGGTGAACCTGATGAACGAGCTGAGCAAGATCAAGCGCGTGATGCAGAAGGTGATTCCCGATGCGCCCCACGAGGTATTGCTAGTACTGGATGGCAGCACCGGCCAGAACGCCTTTCTGCAGGCCAAGGAATTCACCAAAGCCACTGAGGTATCTGCCCTGGCCATCACCAAGCTCGACGGCACTGCCAAGGGCGGCGTGGTTATCGGTATTTCGGATCAGCTGCAGGTACCCGTGCGCTACATCGGCGTGGGCGAGAAGATGACCGACCTGCAACTCTTCGATCGGACGACGTTCGTGAATTCGTTGTTCAAGAAATAGGAATTGCCTCACTTGTCATTCCGAGTGAAGCGAGGAATCTGGGTAAATCGTTGAACGATACAGCCAGATTCCTCGCTTCACTCGGAATGACCGTTTTTATTGGTTCGTCGGGTCGTCATGCAGAGCCGGAGGCGAAGCATGACGTTCTCCATCCTTTCTGAATAGCTTTGTCGCCCGTACTTCTCCACTGCTATGCGCTTTCCTATTGTTCTTTCCCTGATTTTTCTGCTGCTCAGTTCCTCACTACAGGCCCAAACCACACCGCAAAAGCCAGTAGCCGGCCGCATTGAGCACATCGAAAACTTTCCTTCCAAGCTGGTGGAGCCGCGGAACGTGGACGTGTGGCTGCCGGCCAACTATGATGGGAAGCGCCGCTTTTCGGTGCTGTACATGCACGATGGGCAGATGCTGTTCGATAGTACCACCACTTGGAACCACCAGGCTTGGAACGTGGACGACGTAGTGGCGCGGCTGCAGAAGGAGGGAAAACTACAGGATGTAATAGTAGTGGGCGTGTGGAATGCCGGCCCGCGCCGCCACGCCAATTATTTTCCCCAGAAGCCGTTTGCGCAGCTGACCACCGCGGAGCGTGACACCGTGCAGCAGCAGCTCCGGCAGGCTGGCCGCAGCACCGAGGCGTTTCAGCCCAATTCCGATGCGTACCTGCGTTTTCTGGTGACGGAGCTGAAGCCCATGATTGACCGCAAATACCGGGTGTACACCGACCGGCCGCACACGTTCGTGGCTGGTAGCAGCATGGGCGGGCTGATTTCAATGTATGCCTTATGCGAGTACCCGGCGGTATTCGGTGGGGCAGCCTGCCTGTCCACGCACTGGCCCGGCACATTCACGCTGCGCAACAACCCCATGCCGGCGGCTTTCCTGCGCTACCTGCGCACCAACCTGCCCGACCCGCGCACCCACAAGCTGTATTTCGACTGCGGCGACCAGACGCTGGATGCGCTGTACCCGGCCATTCAGCGGGAGGTAGATGCCGTGGTGCAGGCCCGGGGCTACACGCCAGCCTCCTGGCAGACGCGCTACGTACCCGGTGCTAACCACAGCGAAAAAGCCTGGAATCAGCGCCTCGACTGGCCGCTGCAGTTTTTGCTGGGCCGGTAATAAGTATGCATGATTACGTTATACCTTATCGTAGCCAATTGACCGAATAATGGCTACAAATCTACAAGGGGGAGGATATAAGGTAAATTGATTGTGTGTACCAGTTAGTGGCATGCATTATATGCAATAGAATGGCATTATATATCAGCTGTTTTTCATGAGAAATTTTATTCGTGTCTGCCTGATTGTGCGTAAATGGCTCTGCATTTCGAGTTTTGTTTTTGCGGTTTTGATCCGCGTCAATGACGCTCGAGCACAGACATCTGTGAGGCGCATTGTCTGTTCACCCGGTGTTTCCTATCAAGAACATTTTTTCGGGGAAATTAACCTGATGTATGCCGACGTAGAAACCGGGCACATTGCGGGTGTGATTGGTCCACGGGTCGGAATGGAGGTTAGTTGGCAGGATCGATTGATATATGCTCCTAAAATTGGCTATGAAATAGCTGCAGCAGTCATCACTTTTCGAGGTAATATAATTGGCTATGTAGACCGAGGAAGGCTCGATATGCGCGTTTTACCTGAAGTAGGAGGAAGTTTACTTGGGTCCGCTAACCTGACCTATGGCTACAATGCTCCATTGCTAACTTATCGTAGTGAAGCAACTAGCCGGCATCGAATAACGCTTACAGTTAATATAATATCGGATATATGGGACGAGTTGCGAAAGTGAAGGAGTAGCACAAAGAAACCTTCTGTGTAGGAAAAGGCGTTGCCGGGTTCGTACCTTTGCGGTCCGATTTTTCGTCGCGGGCTGTAAGCGGGCAACTTTCTCAGCTAGAAAGCTTTGTCCGGCCGCCCGACTACCCAGCACAGTATGAAAGTAAGAAGCCAGCAGGCCAATAAAGTCAACGTTATTACCCTTGGGTGCTCCAAAAACCTCGTCGATTCGGAGGTGATGATGGGGCAGCTGCGGGCCAACCAGTTTGAGGTAACGCACGAAGCCGACAAGAGCGACGCCAACATCGTCATCATCAACACCTGCGGCTTTATTGACAATGCCAAGCAGGAGAGCATCGACACCATCCTGCGCTACGCCGACGAGAAAGAGGCGGGCCGCCTCGAGAAACTGTACGTGACGGGCTGCCTCTCCCAGCGTTACAAGGACGACCTGGAGCAGGAGATTCCGCAGGTGGACGCCTACTTCGGTACCCTGGAGCTGCCCCAGTTGATGAAGACACTGGAGGCCGACTACAAGCACGAACTGGTGGGTGAGCGGCTGCTGACCACGCCCTCGCACTACGCTTACTTCAAAATTGCCGAGGGCTGCAACCGGCCCTGCTCGTTCTGCGCCATCCCGCTGATGCGCGGCAAGCACCAGGACCGCCCTATTGAAGACCTAGTAAAAGAAGCCAAGCGCCTGGCCTCGATGGGGACCAAGGAGCTGATTCTCATTGCCCAGGACCTGACCTACTACGGACTGCAGCACTACGGCGAGCGGAAGCTGGCCGACCTGATGCGCCACCTCTCCGACGTGAACGGCATCGACTGGATCCGGCTGCAGTACGCCTACCCCTCGCAGTTCCCGATGGATGCCCTGGACGTGATGAACGAGCGGGACAACATCTGCAAGTACCTGGATATGCCCCTGCAGCATATTTCGGATAACATGCTGAAAACCATGCGCCGCGGCATCAGCAAGCGCCGCACGGTGGAGCTGGTGGACACCATCCGGCAGCGGGTGCCCAACATTGCCCTGCGCACTACCCTCATTGCCGGCCATCCCGGCGAAACCCAACAGGATTTTGAGGAGCTGTACCGCTTTGTGGAGGATACCCGCTTCGACCGCCTAGGCATCTTCACCTACTCCCACGAGGACAACACACACTCTTACACCTTGGAAGACAACGTGCCTGCCGACGTAAAGCAGGACCGCGCCGACCAGATTATGGAGCTGCAGCAGGGCATCTCGATGGAGCTGAACGAGGAGAAGGTGGGCCAGACCTACAAGGTGCTGTTTGACCGCAAGGAGAGCGGCTACTTCGTGGGCCGCACTGAGTTCGACTCGCCCGAGGTGGACAACGAAGTGCTGGTGCCCGCCACTAAGGACACTTACGTGCGTCTCGGCGACTTCGCCCAAGTGCAGATTACCGAGGCCTCGGACTTCGACCTGTACGGTAAGCTGGTGTAGATTTTTTAGCGGTTGGCTACTAGCAATTGGCTGTTAGCTGGTGAAAGGCGTAGATGCCTTGCCAGCTGACAGCCAATTGCTTTTAAGATTTTTGCTGAGCCTGGAGAGCTAGTAGCTAAGGGCCAAAAACCAACAGCTTGAAAAAGCTCAGTTACTTTGTGGCCGCTGGCCGGTTATAGCCCGATACTTCTCCTCTCGTATGTCCGTCACGACACTTTCGTACGCCGCAACCGGCGCGTTTTCCTCTTTGCTTACCGATTATCTGGGCCAGGCGGAAGCGCTGCAGCCGTTCTACCACCGCTTCCCCACGCTGGCTGCCTTCGAGGAGCAAATCCGGGAAAAGCAGGACCAGTACACGCCTGCAGCCCGGCAGCGACTCACGGCCGAGCTGCAGCGGCAGTACGCCACGCTTCCCGCGGTGCACCCGGCCGTGCAGGCCAATCTGGAGCTGCTGGCGAAGGACACGACGTTCACCATCACCACCGGCCACCAGCTCAACCTGCTCACCGGGCCGCTGTACTTCATCTATAAGATTGTAACGGCTGTGAAGCTGGCCCGCCAGCTGAAGCAACAGTACCCGCAGTACGACTTCGTGCCGGTGTATTGGATGGCCTCCGAGGACCACGACTTCGCCGAAATCAACCACCTGAACCTGTTCGGCAAAAAGTACGAGTGGAACGCCGCCAACCAAGGCGGGCCCGTGGGCCGGCTGCCGCTGAACGGTCTGAAAGAGGAGCTGCTCGACCAACTGCCCGCTGATGTGCCGGCGCTGTTCCGCGAGGCCTATGAGCAGTCAGGCACCTTGGCCGAAGCCACCCGCCGCCTCACGCACGCGCTGTTTGGCGAGTATGGACTGGTGAGCCTCGACGCCGATGCTCCCGCCCTGAAGCAGGCACTGGTGCCGGTGCTGGAGCAGGAAATTCAGGCCCAGGCCTCCAACCAAGCCGTGCAGCAGGCCAACGCCCGCCTCGAAGCCGCCGGCTACAAGCCCCAGGTGTACTCGCGCCCCCTCAACCTGTTTTTCCTGACGGACGGCGGCAAGCGGGAGCGGCTGGAGTACGATGCGGCCCAGGACTGCGTGCAGATTACGGTGCGCAACACTGGCCGCTGCCACACCCAGCAGGAGCTGCTGGCGCTGGCCCAGGAGCACCCCGAGCAGTTCAGCCCCAACGTGGTGTTGCGGCCCCTGTACCAGGAGCTGCTGCTGCCCAACCTCTGCTACATCGGGGGTGGGGCCGAGGTGGCTTACTGGTTTCAGCTGAAGGGCGTATTTGGGCAAAATAACGTGCCGTTCCCCATCCTGCTGCCCCGCAACTCGGCCCAGTACGTGGGCAAGGCCAACGCCGGCAAGCTGCGCAAGCTGGGGCTCACCTCGCTGGACATCTTCCGGCCGCTGCCTGAGCTGAAAAAGCAGGTAGGTGCCGCGTTGGGCCAGGAAGAAGTGAGCCTGCGGGAGCAGCAACAGCAGCTGGCCACCGCCTTTCAGCAGATGTCCGATCTAGCCCAACGCCTCGACCCCACGCTGGTACGCACGGTAGCCGCCGAACAGCAGAAAGTGGCTGGCATTGTGCAGGGCCTGGAAAAGCGCCTGAGCAAGGCTGCCGAAGCCAAGCACGAAACCGCCTACACCCAGCTCACGGCCCTCAAGGACAAGCTGATGCCCAACGGCCACCTGCAGGAGCGGGAGGATAATGTGCTGAGCATCCTCATCAACAATCCGCAGTTTATCAACCAGTTGCTGGATGCCTTCGACCCGCTGGCCCTGGAGTTTACGGTGCTGGAAGAGGAGTAACTGAGCCGGACAGGCAACCATCGGCCGCTGGCAGGGCTCTGGGAGAGAGTTGTTCTACTTTCTCCTGGTTACTTGTTCCCGA
Organism: Hymenobacter pini; assembly: GCF_020421205.1. Taxonomy (GTDB): domain Bacteria; phylum Bacteroidota; class Bacteroidia; order Cytophagales; family Hymenobacteraceae; genus Hymenobacter; species Hymenobacter pini. The sequence continues at coordinate 94,207 of NZ_JAIZZH010000007.1, read as the reverse complement.
TGGTGTCTATCCGATTTTCTCGTCTTTCTAATTCCTGGCTGCGGAGGGCGGCCGGTGCGCTGCTTGTGGCGCTGCTGCCCCTGGCGGCCATTGCCCAAACGCTGACCGGCACTATTACCGCTGGCCCCGCCGCGGGCCCGGTGCCGTACGCTAACCTGGGTATTCCGGGCAAGACGGTGGGCACCGTAACGGACGAGCACGGGCGCTATCAGCTGGCCTACGCGCCGGCCAACCTCAATGATACGGTGTACGTGTCCAGCTTGGGCTACCGACCACAACGGGTGCTGCTGCGGGAGCTGGTGGCGCAGCCCAACCGCGTGCTGGCAGCCGTGGCCGTGCCGCTGGCCGGCGTGCGGGTGCAGGCCTCGGGGCTATACAAGCGCCGCCGCACGCTGGGCTGCACCAGCACTTCCCAGTCCATCATATCCAGGCTGAAAGCCGAGCACCTGGGGGCCGAGGTAGGAATGGTCATCTCCCTCAAACACAAGCCCACCAAGCTGCTGACGGCCCATTTCAACGTGCTGTACTATCAGCCCGATACTTTGCGGTTCCGGGTGAACCTGTACCGCCTGCTGCCTAATGGCCGCCCGTCGGGGGAGAAGCTGCTCACCCGTAACCTGCTGGTGAGTACGGCCGAGCGGTCCAATCCGAAAGCCCCGCTCACCGTAGATCTGGCCACGGACCAGCTAGTGGTGGATGAGGATTTTCTGCTGACGCTGGAATGGATTAGCGGCGGGGAGGTGCAACAGGTGAGTAAAAACCTGGCCTTTTCCAGCGCCCTGGGCTACGGCAAGGGCGACCTGTACTTCCGCAAAACCAGTCAGGACTCCTGGGAAAAGCCCTCCTTGGGGGCGGCCCTGGCCGGTATGCAGCCCAGGGTGGGCTTCTACGTAACGGCCCTGGATTAGCGCTGTAACGTCAGTCCTTGGACTACTGCGCACTGGCCTCTCGTCTGCTTGCCTGGGAAGGGAGTAGGCGAGGGGCCAGTGGCGTACTGAAAAAAAGTTGTGACAGGCGTGTAAGAAAACGACGGGACGGCACACTAAGGGAATAGAAAAGGCTCCGGAACCCGCTCTGCTCTCCCCACTGTCTTCCCTCATTCCCGTCATCGTCATGCTGAAAGTTATCCTGAAGTTGCTATTGCCCCTGGGTGTCTTGTTGCTGTTTCTGCCTTTGCTGCTGCGCGCCGAGCTACGGCCAGTGTCGATGCAGTACCGGGCGTTGCCGATGGTGGGCCCTGCTGGGCTATGCCTTGGGGTTGCCGGAAGCCCCGCGGAATGCCAGCCGGCTCCGGCCAGCCGCCGCTAAGTACCTTGCCCGTCCTGCTTCTGCCCTTCGTTTCCTCCCCTCATGCCTGTATCGTTTGATGAGCTGGTAGCGGCTAACCACGACCGGCTGCACCGCATCTGTCGGGCCTACCTGCCCCACGACTCGGCCGCGGCCCAGGATTTGTACCAGGAAATGCTGGTGCAACTCTGGACCTGCCTGCCCGGCTACCGAGGCGAGGCCCAGCTGAGCACCTGGGTCTACCGCGTGGCCGTGAATACGGCCCTGCTGTTCCGCCGCCGCGAGCAGCGCCAGCCTACGGCTCGTTCCACGTCGGCCGACGTGACGGAGCACCTGCCAGCCGAAACGGATGAGGCCGCCCGCGCCCACAACACCCTGCTCGACCAGCTTCACCACTGCATTGCCCAACTGCCCGACGCCGACCGGTTGCTGGTGTCGTTGCTGCTCGAGGATGCTTCCTACCAACAGATTGCCGAGGTGTTGGGCCTGAGCGTGAGCAACGTGGGCGTACGCCTCAACCGGCTGAAAAAGAAACTGGCCGCCTGCGTGGCTCCCGCCCGCCTAGCCGACTAACCTCTGTGCTTTTTGTTATGGATTTTCAGGAATTACAACGCAGCTGGCAGCAGCAAACCGCGCCGGCCGCCTCCGTCCCGCCAGAGGGCACCAGCACTTCCGGCCTGTTGGCCGAAACCCGGCGCCTGCACCGGCTAGGCCAGCGCCGCAATTGGCTGGCTTCGGTGCTGATTGGGCTGGCTTATATACTGCTGATTGGCCCGGCAATTCTACAGTATCCATCCTTGGCTCCTCTGCAAGCCAGTGGACTGGGTTTGCTAACCCTCACCCTGCTGGGCTACGTGGCCCTGATGTGGTGGGGCACGGCTCTGCGCCGCGCCGCCCGGCCCGACCTCGACAGCCAGGCGTATCTGCAAGCGTGTCTGCGGACCTTCCGCTTCCGGCGCACTACGCTGCTGTGGCTGGCGGTGCCTTATGTGCTTGGCTTGGGGGTAGGCCTATGGCTGCTGAATGAGCACCGCCTCACCTACGCACCCCTCTGGCAACCACTTTTGGCACTGGTATTACTGGTGGGCGGGGCATTATGGGGCCGCCGGGCCGCATTGCGTCGGTACGAGCAGCAATTCGGGCAAACCGAGCGGCAACTGCTGAATGCGCAGCAGGCATTGGAGTTGAAAGGCTAATTTGCGCGGCCCCGGTTTCTATCTGCTGCTTCCAATATGCTTCCTGAGCCTACTAAAGCCGAACTTCGCCGCGCTGCCCTGGCCCACCGCCGGGCCCTGCCCGAAGCGGAAGTAGCCCGGCGTAGCACTGCACTGTGGCAGCAACTGCGAACTGGGTTTCCGACAATAGAGTGGCAGTGGCTGCATCTGTTTCTACCTATTCCGCAGCAGCACGAGCCCGACACCTGGCCGTTGATTCGGGCGCTGTGGTCGCAGCCACCGCACCCGCAACTAGTCGTGCCCGTGGTGCAGCCCGATGGCCATACGCTACGCCACTACCATCTCACGCCCGATACTCAGCTTGTCGACAATAAGTGGGGGATTCCGGAGCCGGTAGGCGCGGCCGAGGTGAGCCCCGCTCAGCTGGATGCCATACTGATTCCGCTGCTGGCCGTTGATGAGGCCGGCCACCGCGTGGGCTACGGCAAGGGCTTCTACGACCGGTTTCTGCAGCAGTGCCGCCCCGATGCCCTGCGAATTGGCGTAAGCCTGGAGCCACCAGTACCGCGCATTGCCGACGTGTGGGCTGGCGACGTGCCCTTGCACGCCTGCCTCACACCGGAGCGGGTGTGGTGGTTTTAGGAAACGGCCGGCTGACGCACCAAGCGTAGCAGCCGGATACCAGCCCACAGGACAACCAGCAGCACGAAGCCCTGCAGGCCCAACGATATCCACCGCACAGCCGCAAAAGGGTCGGCGGCTATAGTTGGGTCAGGAGAAAGGGGCGGATAAATGGTGAAGCCGATATTGCGGAAAAAGCTATCCAGCAGTATCTCCAGCAGCAATCCGCCCCCGACTAGTAAGCTGAGGAGCAGCTTACTTTCCTTGGCCCGCCGCTTCACACTATCGGCAGCCAGCATAAGCAGTGCCACTAGAACCAGCAGGCAGAGTTGCCCGGCGTAACTCCCAATTACCAAGTAAGTATTATGTAACTGGATATCGAGCGTGGGAAGCCAAAGGGCTGAGGGGCCGAGCAATAGGCAAACCAGCAATAGCCACATCAGCAGGGCGACTCCAAGCAGCAGAAGCAAACGACGCATGGGGTAGCAACAGGTAGAGGCGGCTAAGATATAAGCCTGGCCTGAACAATACCCTGCCTGGTTATAGCGTTGCCTGCATACAACCCATATTCACTTAACCCCAGTATCATTGTGGCCGACATCCAAACTACCGCCCCCGCCGCCAAAGGCTCCAAGCCCCGCGCCAAAAAGCACGCCTTCCGCCTCGATATGACCCCGATGGTGGACCTGGCGTTTCTGCTGCTTACCTTCTTCATGCTTACCACCACCTTCAGCAAGCCCACGGTGATGGAAGTGGCCATGCCGGACCCCAAAGGCAAAGTTGACGTGCCAGCCTCCGGCGCTATGACGGTGCTACTGGGCAAAAACCACGCGGTCCACTACTTCTACGGCCTCAACACCGAAGCCGAGCCCGCCCAGCTCCACACCACCACCTTCGGGGCCGACGGGCTGCGGAAGGTGTTGCTGGAGTTCCGGCAGCATAAAGGTATGGTGCTTATCAAAGCCGCCGATGAGGCCGAGTACCTCAGCATGGTGGATGCCTTGGATGAAATGAATATCACCGGTACCCGCAAATATGCTTTGGTAAACATAGCCCCAGCCGACAAGCAGCTGCTAGCCAACGTCAAGTAGACCAAAACGAACGACTTACAACACCAACGCCCGCGTTGTCATCGGTTGACAGCGCGGGCGTTAGTGTGTTTTAGGAAGTGGCAGCGGGCGTTTCGATGGGCGAGGAACCCATGATGGCTGCTGCCGGTGATTCGGCGGTTTTTTTGCGGGATTTAGCAGGTTTTGCGGCGCGGCGCTGGGCCGCCAACACCTCGGCCAGGGTTGATAGGGTTACTTTCATACAGGAAACGGGTAAATGGATACGACAACATGCAATAGGTAGTAGAAGGGTAGCGGCAGAGCAAGCAAGATACAACACGGCCCGGCAATTGTACAACCTCGGCCGTTGCGCTTTTGCTAGAAATGAGCCGTAGTGTCGAGACGGATAATGCGGGCCTGCCCCCAGGGTGCCACGCTGATTTGCACCCGCAACGGGCGGCGCTTGCTAAGGCGTCGGCTCATGGTTTCGGGCACGTAGTAGCGTTCCAGACCGTAGCGCAGGCGTAGTCCCCGTCGCCACACAGCTTGCACCGAGCCCCGCAACACCACCTGCTGGCCAGTAGTAGTCGGGCGCTCCGGGAAAATAGCGGTGGCCTCGTACGTGCCCGCCGGGGTAGGGGCCAGCAGTACATAGGCCGCCTGCTGCCGCCGCGGCGTGGCGGAGCCCCGCCACAATCCCCCGGGCAGCTCGTTGATTTGGTAACGCAGATTGAGGTAGTCGCCGTAGAGCAGGTCGCGCGGGTCTACGGGCTGGGTGCTGAGCCAGAAGGTGCGGCCCAACGCAGCAGTGGCGTACCCAGCGGCCGCCACGCCCAGCACAAACAGAACTTGGGCGGCAACCAGCCACAGCAGCCACCGGCGGCGCGTGGGCTCCGGCAGATCGGGCAGCGGAGCGGGAGTAGTATCCGGGTTCATGAGGGGGTGGAAGAAGAGCCGGAAAAAGTGCGGACCGCCCGCCGCCGCAGTACCCACCAGATGCCTAGCAATAGCAGGCCGCCCAGCAGGAAAAACAACGACTTATCCATAAAGCCCCAGGTAAGCTTGAAATACGCCACGGCCGTTATCAGGATGAACAGCACCGTGCCCAGCGTAACCCGGTCGGGGTTTTGCTCTTGGTGGGCCCGCCACAAAACGGACCCGGAGTAGGTGTACAGGACCACCAGCGTAGCCACGGCCAGCGGCAGGCCACCCGTAAAGTAGAAACCCGGTAGCAGCAGCAGCCAATCAGTCAGGCTACCCAGCCGGCCCCGGCGTTGCTTCCCAACCCCCGATAAGACAGCCACGCCCAGTAGTGCTGCTATGTATGGTACTGCCGGGGCCCGCAGTTGCCCGGCGTATATATCCGACTCCCCAAACAAGGCCAGCCCCAGCGTAAACAGAAAGGCCGCTACCAGTGGCGGGCCCTGTACAGCCCGGCCCGCCGGTCGGTCGGGTTGCCAGTCGCCGAGGGTGTATACCAGCATGGCCGGAATAAAAAACCAGGTGATTTTGACATGCAGGTGATTGATGAGTAGCGCCGCCTGCCACAGCAGTCCAGTGGCCAGCACGCCGCCCAGCAGCGCATCGGGCCGCCGCCACCAGTAATACCCCAGGCCCACGGCCGTGCCAACGGCCGTGAGGTAGCTGAATGCACCCAACTGCCCGGTATTATAACCTTGCACAATACCACTGATAATAGCCGTCATCAGAAAGAGCAGGCGGCTGCGGTATAGCCACGTCAGGCCCATGCCGGCCACCGCCCAGGCCAGCAGCCCGGTCAGGTCGTAGCCAATCAGCTGATACAGCTGGCTGGTGAGCACAATGCTGGCCCCGAACAGAAGCAGGCCCAGCGCCACCAAGCCCATGCCCAGATTGAGGTTGCCCCGCCGCCGGAAATATTCGCCCCCGCTGTATGCCGCGCCCAAGGAACCCAGCAACAGCCCCAGCCGCACCAGTTCCGGCAGGGCCTGCCAGTTGGCGGCTACCAGGCTTAACGCGCTTAAGCCCACCAGCAGGCTACCCAGCAGCGGCAGTAGTCCCACAGCCGTGGCCTCGGCGGGATAGAGAGCCAACAGTAGCTCCCGCTGGCCTTCCGAGATGATGCCTTTCTGCACCCATTCCCGCCCGTCGGTTTCCAGTAATTTTCGACTCATAACTCAGGCAACTTACGCAGGAAGCCGGGTAACCTGTACGTGTTCAGTTCGGGCTGAACACGTACAGGTTACCCGGCTTCGTCAATTTGCGGTACCAAGCTGTGTGCTCAGACGAGCAAAAGCAGCCCAAACATTGCGTGTCTTGCCACTGGTACTGGCAGCTGGGGCATTTGCCGGCAGTGGCAAACGTATCCCAGGTATGCCCGCAGCTACATTGCCACTCTTCGCCGCCAGCGGGCTGCCAGTTGCACTTAGGGCAGGCTATAATGGACAAGCGTTTTCGGCTAGACATAGGGACGTATAGATGCAATGGGTGGTCTTATCCCCGTTTCCAGGCCCGGGTCATTTCCCGCTTGCCGGGCGGGCCGGGAATTTTCTCTACCAGCCAGCCCGCTGCCAGCAAGCTCCGCTTAAAGGAGCCCTTGGCGCAGTAGCTTACTAGGCAGCCGCCCGGCGCGGCGGCGGCGTACAGTTGCCGAAATACGTCGTCCGTCCACATGTCCGGCTGCTTTTCCGGGGCAAAGGCATCGAAGTAGATGACGTGGTATGTGTCGTTAGGTAGGGGAGTAGTTTGCAGTTCCCCGGCCATCTTCAGCAGCACGAATTGCGGCGTAAGCGCCACGGGGCGGCTCCAGGCCGCGGCGTGCAATTGTTGCTGGAAGTCCAGCAGCTCCGGGTCGTGCAGGTAGTTTTCGGTGCCCAACTGGCCTACAATATCCCAGGGCAACGGGTGCTTTTCGATGGTATCATAAAACACGGGCTGCGCCGCCGATTGGGCGCGTTCCAGCGTCAGTAACGCATTCAGGCCCGTGCCGAAGCCAATTTCCAGTACCCACACCGGCTCCGTGGCCGCGTGCAGGGCCTGCTCCAAACCAGCGGCCAGGTACACGTGACGAGCCTCCTGCAAAGCGCCGTGGGTGCTGTGGTAGTGCTCATTCAGGGCCGGAACGTACAGCGTGCTAGAGCCATCAGCAGTAGCGCGCACTTCCACGAGAGGAGTCGTCGTCATAGGGGAACAGGAATACGGAAAACTAAAACGGGCGCGCCGCCGTCAAAAAACTACCGGGCACCGTAGCCCAATATACGGCAGATTCGGGGGAATTCCGCTGCTCCGGCCGTTGTACCTTACCTTCCGTTTTTCTGTTATTCTGCTTCTATGGCCCGCGTTAAAATCAGCTTGCCTGCTACCTTCCCGGTAACTCTGGAGTTGCCCGTACGCATCACCGACCTTAACTACGGCAACCACCTCGGCAACGACGCCCTCGTGAGCCTGCTGCACGAGGCCCGGGTGCAGTTTCTGCAGCAGGTAGGGTTGGCCGAATTCGACCCCGCCACGCAGCAGGGCCTCATCATGGCCGATTTGGCTGTGGAATACAAGGGCGAAGGTTTTTACGGCGACGTGCTGCGCCTGCACCTGGCCGCCACCGACCTGCATAAGTACGGCTTCGATGTGGTGTATCAGGTGCACACTACCACCGGCCGCGAAATTGCCCGGGCCAAAACCGGCATGCTCTGCTTTGATTACAGCACCCGCAAGCTCAGAGGCTTGCCGCCCGAAGCCGCCAATCAACTCCAATTTGGTGCGGCACCTGGCCGCGCAGTGTAGCTGGCGGAACCTTCCGGGCCTTCGTCTGTTCATCCACGCATTGCGTGCTGCCGCTGGCACTTTTTTCACTTTCAGCGAGTTAAAGCACGTTCCCGCTCCGGAGCGTAGTGCTTCGGCGCGTGGTGTTGTATCTTTGCAGTATGATGATTGATTTGCCCGTAGTTTCTAAGCGCGACATCCGCAAACTCTCGCTCGATGAGTTGAAAGCCTTCTTCGTGGAGCAAGGCGAAAAGCCGTTCCGCGCCAAGCAGGTGATGGAATGGCTGTGGAAGAACACGGCCGGCTCGTTTGAGGAGATGAACAACCTGAGCTTGGCCACGCGCGAGCTGCTCATGCGGCACTTCGTCATCAACAGCGTGCAGATTCACACCCAGCAGCAAAGCTCCGACGGCACCATCAAGTACGCCTTCCGTCTGCACGACGGGCACTTGGTAGAGGGCGTGCTTATTCCCAAAGATGAGCGCATGACGGCCTGTATTTCCTCGCAGGTAGGCTGCTCGCTCACGTGTAAGTTCTGCGCCACCGGCTACATGGAGCGCAAGCGCAACCTCGACACGGCCGAAATCTTCGACCAGGTGGCCATCATTGCCCAGCAGGCTCAGGAGCACTTCGGTACTCCGCTTACCAACATTGTGTACATGGGCATGGGTGAGCCGCTGCTCAACTATGCCAACGTGTTCAAGAGCGTGGAGCGCATTACTGATAACCGCGAAGGGCTGGGCATGGCCGCCCGCCGCCTCACGGTAAGCACCGCCGGCATCTCCAAGATGATTAAGAAGCTGGCCGACGACGGTTTCAAAGCCAACCTAGCCCTGAGCCTGCACGCGCCCACCGATGAGAAGCGCGACACCATCATGCCCATCAACGAGTCGAACTCACTGCCGGTATTGAAGGAGGCGCTGCAGCACTACCACCAGGTAACGGGCCGCATGGTGACCTACGAGTACATCGTGTTCGACAACTTTAACGACTCCATCGAGGACGCCAAGGCCCTGCTGGAAATCACCAAGTGGATTCCCTGCAAGGTGAACCTAATTGAGTACAATCCCATTGCCCCGGCCGCCTTCCTCAATGCCCAGGAAGACCGCCTGGTACCCTTCATGAAATACCTCGCCGACCGGGGGGTGCAGGTGAATGTGCGCCGCTCCCGCGGTAAGGACATCGACGCCGCCTGCGGGCAGCTGGCCACCAAGGAAAATCAGGTCGTTTAGCAATCTGCTTCCGGCAAAGGCAACGCCCCGCTACCTGGCACATTGTGCCAGGTAGCGGGGCGTTCTTATGGGAAAATCCGTCGTGAGTAGGAGCCTGGGCTTGTGGAAGTATATCTACCGGCCGCTTCCGCAAACGCACGACCGGGCTATTGTGTATTCAGATTTTCTGTTGAATTTCGTCAGGCAGTACAACCATTCTTGCGGGGTTCTGCTCCTGTTATCAGCCGGGTTGTCGGCATTCGAATCTATCTTCTTTTTTCTAACCCCCTCATGCGTGTAATACTAACCCGCAGCCTGTCGGTAGCCGCGCTACTGCTGGCGTATGGTCAGGTAAAGGCCCAGAACAACGTAGTGAAGCTGGATATCTTCCAGCCGATTGTGAACACGGCGGCGCTGTCGTTTGAGCACAAGCTCAGCGAAACCAGCAGCTTTCAACTGGGCGTTTCGGTAACAGCCAACTACGACGAAGATGAGTACAACTACAGCGGCACCAAGGACACCCGCTCCACCTCGGGGTTTGGGCTGATACCAGAATACCGCTTTTACCTGTCAGAAAAACACCCGGCAATGGAAGGCTTTTACGTCGCGCCGTTTCTGCGTTACCAGTTCCTGCGCAAATCCGGGCAATACGGCAGCTACGACCCGCTCACGGGCACCAATACCCTGCGAAGCAGCCCGGCCACGCTCAATGCTTTTGGTGGTGGGGTAGTAGTAGGCCGGCACTGGATTTTCAAGCAACGTTTCTCCCTCGATGCGTTGGTAGGCCCTTCCTACACGGTAGCAGGCGTGAGTTCCGACGACAACAATATTTCAGAAGGGGATTTTCTGGGCTTCTACGACAATATGAACTACGGCATCCGCGGGGCCGTCACGTTTGGTATTGCGTTTTAGAGTCTAGTAAAGCGTTTACGCTGGGTCCAGGTAAAGTATATTGGCACGGTTACTGTTTACTTAGAAAAAGTTCCATTTTTACAGGAATTTATTTCCCTCTTCCTCATTTATGAAAAAACTATTACTCGCCGCTACTCTGGTGGCTGCATCCGCTACGTCGGCGTTGGCCCAGAACAACGTAGTGAAAGTGAACATCTTTAGCCCAATAGTCAAGACTGGTTCGTTCTTCTACGAGCACAAGCTAAACGACAATAGCAGCCTGCAGCTAGGGGCGTTGTTTACTAATTGGAGTTCTCACGACGACAGAATTTCAGGCTTTGCCATCACGCCGGAGTATCGCTTTTACCTGTCTGAGCGGACCACCGCTTTGGAGGGCTTCTATGTGGGACCTTTCCTGCGCTACCAGAACCTGACGCTAAAGACAACCTACGACGGTTTTACGTACGACAGCAACGGCAACCCAATTTCCAAACCCCAGACGGACAAAGCTTCTTTGAACACGTTCGGGGGTGGGGTTGTAGTAGGCCGGCAGTGGATTTTCAAGGAGCGTTTCTCGCTCGATACATTCCTGGGCCCATCGTACAACGCGGGTAAGGTGTCGACAGAAACTTCTTCTGGCTCTGACACCTTTGACCCGGGTCCCTTCGATGGGTTCGGGGTGCGGGCTGGGGTCACGTTCGGCCTCGCCTTCTAATACTCAACAGCTTCAGTAAGCTGACAACGGCCCACCTTGTACTATATAGGGTGGGTCGTTGTGGTTTTGTAGTACATGGTTAGCCACGCCAGCGGCCCTCGGCGCGGGGGCGGCCGGTGGCTATTTCCTCGGTAGTTTGCCCTTCGGGTACTTCCCGGGTTTCGATGCGCACGGCGTGGGCCTTGGGCTGCACGCGCTGCCCGAAAGCATCGGCAAACTCCTGGGTAAACTCGGCCCCGAAGAAGATGATAAGGGCCGAGTAGTTCACCCACACCAGCAAGATAATGGCCGAGCCCGCTGCCCCAAAGGTGGAGCCGGGGTTGGCCTGGGCAATGTAGAAAGAAATCAAGTACTTACCCAGAATAAACAGCAGGGCCGTAATAAACGCGCCCACGCCCACATCCCGCCACCGGATAATGGCATCGGGGAGGAAACGGTAGATAAGGGCAAACAGCAAGGAGGTGATGAACAGGGACAGGCTGAAATCAATGAGTTTAAGCAGGAACACGGTTATTTCCGGCATAATGCGCTGCAAATAATCCGTAAAAACGCTGAGGGTAGCGCTGATTACGAAGGAAATGAGCAGCAGCAGGGCCACGCTCAGAATCAGGCCAAACGACAGGAGCCGGTCGCGCACAAACTGCCAGAGGCCGTTGCGGGGCTTCACCTTCAGGTTCCAGATATCGTTGATGCTTTCCTGCAGGGTAACGAAGAACGTAGTAGCCGCGAAAATGAGGGTGCCAACACCAATAACGGCCGCAAAGCCGCTGCGCTCCTGCTTGTTGAACTCGTTAATGCTGTCCTGCATGAACTTGGCAGCGTCGGCCCCCACTAGGCCCTTCATCTGTGCGTACACCTCGCCGGTAATGGCCTCGGTGCCAAACACCGTGCTGGCCGTGGTAATGACGATAATCAGCAGCGGCGGCAACGAGAAAATAGTGTAGTACGACAGTGCCGCCGCGTGCCGCAGCGAGTTATTGACCATAAACTCGCTGGCCGTGGTTTTGAGGATGTTGAGGACGTCGGAAAACTTATAGTGCGTAGCCATGCGGCGGTAGTTCGGAGGAAAGGAAGTTGCCCGTACTACGGCCTAATGCCCGCAGGCGTTCCGGTTGAGCTACCCAGGAGTTTGCGTTGCGCTGCTCTTGGCGGGAGGGTTGCTTACTTGCGCAGCTCCCAGCGCAGCGTTTCAATGGGAGCTTCCCGCAGGGCTTGGGCCAGTTCCGCATCATCCCGGAACTGCAGCTGCCCCAGCACAGTAGCCTCTACAGATACGGTGAATTGTGTCTCCGCAAACGGCCAGGGCTGCACCTGTACCGCACCATTCGGTTTCGGCTGCAGTACCTCGTAGCGGCGGCCATCGGGTCCGTGGTAGATTTCCAGGGCCCGGCCCATTTCCGGCAACTCGTGGCGGCAGAGGATGAGGCTGAGCCGGTCGCACCAGTGCAGGAGCGTGTAGGCTTGGTCGGCGTCGGCTTTTTTGATTTTCAGCTCCCGCCGCCACCGTTGCTGGCAGGCCCGCTGCTCGTCCAGGAATGCATCAACTTCCGCCTTTTGGCCGCGCATGCTCTCGTAGAGGGTGCTCATGTGCAGGCTGGTAAGCAGGCTGCGCCACCGGCCCTGAAACCGCGCCGCGTGCATCAGCCGGGTGGCCTGTTCCAGCGAAAATTCCTTCATGGTGAAGCTGGCCGGAGCCCCAGCGGGCGTGAGGCCGTAGTGCCCGGTCCAGTTGGCCTGCTCATCATCGTGCTGGGCGGCGGCGGCCAGCAGGCCCACCCATTGGTCGGGCGGAAGCGTGGCAGGCCATTGGTGCAGCAGTTGGGCCGCCAGCAGCGCGTGGGCCTGTTGGTAGATAATCTGCCAGCCAGTGGGCACGTAGTTGACAATCATGTTGGGACGGTGAGGTTCGCTAAGAGAAACGCACCGGCGCTATGCAGGTTTTCGCCATCGGCCAGAAACAAAAATGCCCCACCAGATGAGGCGGGGCACTTTCTAATGCATACCAAATACTAGTTACTTCAGCACCACGGCTTCCTTCAGGTGCAGCAGCATGTCGTCGGTCATCTTATCGAGGGTAAACTCCGGCTGCCAGTTCCAGTCCTGACGGGCTTGGCTGTCGTCGATGCTGGCGGGCCAGGAGTCGGCAATCTGCTGGCGCTGGTCGGGCTGGTAGGTTACCTGGAAATCGGGGTAGTGGCGCTGGATGCTGGCGGTAATTTCCTGGGGCGAGAAGCTCATGGCGCCCAGGTTGTAGCTGCTGCGCACCTTGATGTCGTCGGCCGGGGCGTGCATTAGGTCCAGGGTGGCCTTCAGCGCGTCGGGCATGTACATCATGGGCAGGTAGGTGTCCTCTTGCAGGAAGCACTCGTAGTTCTCGCCAGCCACGGCTTTGTGGTAGATGTCCACGGCGTAGTCGGTGGTGCCGCCGCCGGGCAGGCTCTTGTAGCCGATGAGGCCGGGGTAGCGCAGGCTGCGCACATCCAGGCCGTGCTTGCGGAAGTACCACTCGCACCACTGCTCCCCGGCCAGCTTGCTGATACCGTACACCGTGTTGGGGTTCATGACGGTGAGCTGGGGCGTGTTGTGGCGGGGGGTATCGGGCCCGAACACGGCAATGCTGCTGGGCCAGTACACCTGCTGCACGCCCAGGTCCACCGAGGCATCCAGCACGTGAAACAGCCCATCCATGTTCAGCTGCCAGCCAAACTTGGGGTTCTTCTCGGCCGTGGCGGACAGCAGCGCCGCCAAGTGGTACACTTGCTTGGGCTTGTACTGCCGAATTACTTCTTCCAGCCGGTTTTTATCCAGCACGTCCAGCTGCTCGAAAGGGCCGGCCTGGGCCGTTTCCGCGTCTTTGGGGGCGCGCACATCGGCGGCTACCACGTTGGATGCCCCGTAGATCTGACGCAGCTCGTGGGTAAGCTCCAGGCCCAGCTGTCCGCCGGCGCCGATAACGAGGATAGTGTCGCCGGGGGTGGTAGCGGCGGAAGTGCTGGATGTAGCCATTCGGGAGGGCGGTGAAGAAAAAAGGGTGGTAAAGGAATGCAAAGATACGGGGCCGACGGGCTTTCGGTAGCTGGATGTGATGGAGCACAAACGCAACGGCGGCAGTATCTTTGGGCTCTACGTTCTGTCATCTACCTCGCGAGGCTATGCGCTACTGGTTTCTCCTGTTATTGAGTGTACTACCATTGCTGCACGGCGCGGCCAATGCCCAGTCCATTACCACCCGGCCCCCGTACCGCAACCTAGTGATGGAAGGCGGCGGTATCCGGGGAGTGGCCTACGGCGGGGCGCTGGAGGAACTAGAAAAACAAGGCGTGCTGGCGGGCCTGCAGCGGGTAGGCGGTACCTCGGCCGGGGCCATTCAGGCGGCGTTGCTGGCTGTAGGCTACTCGCCCCAGGAAATTATTGACGTGGTGAATAATACGCCCATCCAGCGCTTCAACGACGGGCGGTTTCTATTCATTGGCGGTAGCCACCGCCTTACCAAGCAGTTTGGCTGGTACCGCGGCGACGCCCTCACGGAGCACATGCGGCAGCTGGTGGCCCGCAAAACCAACCGCCCCGACCTCACTTTGCTGGAGCTGCACCAGCTGGCCCTGCAGCAGCCCGGCCGCTTCCTGGACCTCTATACCACCGGCACCAACCTCACCCAGCAGCGCATCCAGGTATTCAGCTACGAAACCAACCCCACCATGCGCGTGGCCGATGCTGTGCGCATCAGCATGAGCATTCCACTCTACTTCCGGGCGGTGCTGCTCGATGCGCGGGGCAACGTCATCCAGGGTAAGCCCCAGAAAGGCCAGCCCGTGCAGGTGCTGGTAGATGGGGGCCTGCTGGCCAACTACCCCGTGGAGCTGTTCGACCACCCGCGCTACCTGCCGGGCCAGCTCTCCGCCTCCACCAAGCCCGACGCCGAAGGCCGCGTGTACAACCCCGAAACCCTGGGCCTGCGCCTGGACCGGGCCGAGCAGATTGCCTGCGACACGCTGCCCACCGGCCGCCAGCAGCTGGCCCCCTACGATATCAACGGCTTCGGCAGCTACATCGGGGCGCTCTACAACCTGACCGAGGAAACCCTCAACCCCACCCGCGCCCAGGACTGGCCCCGCACCATCAGCATCAATACCGAGGGGTTCTCCCCCAAAATCAAGCGCATGCCCGACGCCGACAAGCAGCGCCTGATGGCCAGCGGCCGGAAAGGTGTGCAGGCGTTTTTCGGGCGGTGATTTACAGTTGAAAGAAGTCTCGAATGACTGGTCCCCAAGTCGACCATAGGTCTGACAACGATGCAGCAGTACCAGCCGCCGCTCCAATGCCGCCTAATATAGCCTTGATCATCCCTGGCTTGGCTCTTTGTTCAGGGTGTAATGTGGCCTGTTTGCTCAACTCTTCGACTTGATCCAGTAGCTCACTTTTTTCATCATGATTCAATGAGTCGGCTGTTGCAACAGCTTCTAAAATTTCATTGAGTGCTTGGGCTATTCTTTCCTGACCTTGTTCTTGAAGTCGGCCCACGTTTATGGCTATACTCTTTACATGACTTATATCACCGGTATTGAGCAGGCCAACCTGACTGTTCACGACATAGTTGTTTACTGTCATATGCGGCTCAGTTTTGGCGGATTGCTTCATCGGGTAGATGTTGTGTAAGTGCAAGCAGAAAACTGCAGAAACGGCTATTACTTCGTCGATCTGTCCGGTGTGTATGTAGCCGGCATCATCCCCAGCATCATTTATCTGTTGAACGGTATGCAGATGCTGAAAGGAACCGCTCCATTCTTTTAAAGCGTATAGCCATCTTTTGCCGTGGTCAGCATAAGATAAAACGGCTTGAGTGTGTTCAATCTTCGGAAGTGCTTCAAGCAGAAGTTTGCCAGCCATATCAGCCAACGCAGAAAACTGAGCTTGTACATAGCCATTGCTTATGCCTGCTACAGATGCGTATTCGCCGGCTGCTCCCCATTGAAAATCGGCGCGTAGATGTTGGCCAGCGGAGATAAGTAACTGAAATCGGCTTTCTAATTCGAGCCAGTTTTGCATTAGAATAGTATTGAAGTTATTAAAGCTTATAGTTAGATAAAAGCACTAGCAAAAGCATTACGTAGTTTTGCCCAACCTCCCACTCACCAAGTCACTAACTCACGACCTTACCGCATGTACACCACCCTCCAGCCCGACCTGCAGCAGCAGCTCCAGGAAATCAAAGATGCCGGCCTTTACAAAAAGGAGCGGGTAATTACCTCGCCCCAGGGCGCTGAAATTGAAACCCAGGAAGCCGGAGAGGTACTGAACTTCTGCGCCAATAATTACCTGGGCCTGTCGTCGCACCCCGAGGTGGTGAAGGCGGCTAAAGAGGCCATTGATACCCACGGCTACGGCATGTCGTCGGTGCGCTTCATTTGCGGCACCCAGGATATTCACAAGGAGCTGGAAGCCAAACTGGCCGAGTTCTTGGGCACCGAGGATACCATTCTGTACGCGGCGGCCTTCGATGCCAACGGCGGGGTGTTTGAGCCTCTGTTCAATGAGCAGGACGCCATTATTTCGGATGCTTTGAACCACGCCAGCATCATCGACGGGGTGCGCCTGTGCAAGGCTCAGCGCTACCGCTACGCCCACAACGACATGGAGGACCTGGAAAAGCAGCTCCAGGATGCTCAGGCCAAAGGCACCCGCCACCGTATCATCGTCACGGACGGCTCGTTCTCCATGGACGGCACCATCGCCCAGCTCGACAAAATCTGCGACTTGGCCGATAAGTACGAAGCCCTGGTGATGATTGACGAGTGCCACTCGATGGGCTTCCTGGGCAAAACCGGCCGGGGCACCCACGAGTACCGCAACGTGCTGGGCCGCGTGGACATCATCACCGGCACGCTGGGCAAGGCGCTGGGCGGGGCCATGGGCGGCTTCACCTCCGGCCGCAAGGAAATTATTGATATGCTGCGCCAGCGCAGCCGCCCCTACCTGTTCAGCAACACCCTCGCGCCCGCCATTGTAGGGGCCAGCCTACGGGTGCTGGAGCTGCTCACCGAAAGCACCCAGCTCCGCGACCAGCTGGAGGAAAACACCAAGTACTTCCGCGAGAAGATGACAGCCGCCGGCTTCGACATTAAGCCCGGTGAGCACCCCATCGTGCCCGTCATGCTCTACGATGCCAAGCTGGCCCAAGAATTCGCCGCCAAAATGCTCGACAAGGGCATTTATGTGGTGGGCTTCTACTTCCCCGTGGTGCCCAAAGGCCAGGCCCGCATTCGGGTGCAGCTTTCCGCCGCCCACACCCGCGCGCACATCGACAAAGCCATTGCCGCCTTTATTGAAGTAGGTAAGGAGCTAGGTACCATCAAGGACCGTAGTGCCGCCCAGCCGGAAGGTGGTCAAGTGGTGACAAATACGCCGTAATGAGCTGAATAAAAAAGAGCCGTTTACTACGGCTCTTTTTTATTGTAGATATTTCTTTGGAATAGAGTACCCAATATCCGCGAAATGGTCAAGTAAGGTTTGTCGAAAACCGGTAACGCTTTCTTCCTCAAACCAGCCGCTTCGTTGGTTGATGAGGTGAAGTTGGTCGATTCCGTAATGCTGTAATAAATACAGCCAGCCTTCCTCGAATATGGAGGCCTCTAAAATTTGGCAGTAGTTAAAGAGCTGCTCTACTTTTTGACTGGTATTCAGATCAGATGCAAAGTAGCCGGTGCCATTTGGGAGGGGATACATCCTCCATGCTAATAGGGTTACCATAGTATCTACGCCGCCACTTCCGCCGTGGCACCAGCGGCGGCCGGCTTCGGCGCGGCATCGAACAGAAACTCGTTGAGGCGGGCGCGCAGGTCGGAGGGGGCGAGGTTGCGGAATACCTCCCCGCTGCGCACCAAGGAAATCTGGCTGGTTTCCTCACTCACTACCAGTACCACGGCATCCGTCACCTCTGTAAGGCCGATGGCGGCGCGGTGCCGCAGGCCCATGGACGCCGGTATATCGGGGTTTTCACTGACGGGCAGAATGCAGCGCGCCGCCTTGATGCGGCCGTTGCTGATGATAACGGCACCGTCGTGCAAAGGGCTGGTTTTGTTGAAGATGCTCATGAGCAGGCGCTTGCTCACGGTGGCATCGAGCAGGTCGCCGGAATCGGCGAAGAACTTCAGGTCGGAGGCCATACTGAAGGCAATGAGGGCCCCGGTTTGCTTGCTGGCCAGGCTTTTGGCGGCCTCGATGAACGGGGTGATGTTCATGCGCTCCTGCTGCGTATCGCGCCGCCACGAGAACATGCGCAGCCGGTTGCTGAAAGAGGTGGCCTTGCCCACGTTCAGCAAAAACCGTCGGATTTCCTGCTGAAACAGAATGATGCCGGCAAGCACGCCCACGCTCATAAACTGGCCCAGAATACTGGTGAGCAGCTCCATGCCCGCCGCCTTCACCACCAGGTAAAACAGGTACAGGGACATGAAACCCAGGAACACCTTCAGCGCCACGCTTCCCGTCAGCAGCTTGTAGAGCTGATAAAACAATACCGTGACCAGCAGCACGTCCACGACGTCTACCCAGCCAATGCGCAGGAAGCCGATGCCGAAGGAGCCTATCACGGGGAAGGAGTTGGGAATGTATTGAGTACCAGTTGAATGGTTTGGGTTGCCTCTGCTACATCGTGTACGCGCAGCAGCCGGGCGCCGTTGAGCACGGCCAGGGTATTGACGCTAACCGTACCTGCCAGGGCTGCATCGGGGGTGAGGCCGAGGGGTTTATACACCATGCTTTTGCGCGAGAGGCCCGCCAGAATGGGCAGCCCCAGCACGTGCAGCTCCCGCAACCGGCGCAGCAGCTCGTGACCCTGGGCGGGCGTTTTGGCAAACCCGAAACCAGGGTCCAGCACTACATCCGTTACGCCGTGCTGGCGCAGCTCCGCCAGCTTATCCCGAAAATAGCGCACCAGCTCCAGCACCAGGTCGCCTTCGTAGTGCGTGAGCTGGGTCATGGTGTGAGGGGTGCCGCGCATGTGCATCAGGATGTAGGGCACGCCCAGGCGGCCGGCCGTGGGCAGCATGTCGGCATCCAACTGGCCCCCGCTCACGTCGTTCAGGATGTCGGCCCCGGCGGCTACGGCCTCGGCCGCCACTTCAGCCCGGAACGTGTCCACGGAAATAAACGCCTCCGGAAACGCCCGGCGCACGGCGGCCACGGCGGGCAGCAGGCGGCGCTTTTCTTCGTCGGGGCTGATGTCCTCGGCGCCGGGGCGGGTGGAGTAGCCGCCCAAATCGAGCACGGCGGCCCCGTCGCGCAGCATCTGCTCGGCGCGGCGCAGCAGGTCGTCCTCGGCGGCTACGCGGCTGCCCTGGTAGAAGGAATCGGGCGTCAGGTTGAGGATGCCCATCACCTGCGGGCGCCGCAAATCCAGCAGGCGGCCGCCGGGGCAGCGCAGCGTCAGCCTCGGGGAAAAGCACGTATCTTGCGGGGCCTGGAACATGGATTTTCGGGAATACATAAGTCGTCGTGCGAAGCGCGGCGCAGCATCTCGCGGGCTGGTGTTTTTTGTCAGCCAGAGTTTTCTGCGAGTAAGATGCCGCGCTAGGCTTTGCAGAACCGACGAGGCGTCGACTCCTCAAAATAGCCGCAAAAACTTGGAGAATCAAACTCAGCTTGAATATGACCGGGTGCTGGCCCGGTGCCGGACGCTGTTTCTGGCTAAGACCCACGACTATGGCACGGCCTGGCGAATTTTGCGGCTGCCCAGCGTTACCGACCAGATTTACATCAAAGCCCAGCGCATTCGGAGCATTCAGGAGAAGGGCACGCAGCTGGTAGCCGATGGAGTGGAGGAGGAGTTTGTGGCCATCATCAACTACTGTCTCATTGCCCTGATGCAGTTGCGCCTGCCCGCCGATGCGCCCCTGGACTTGGACCCCGCCGCCGTGGCCCGTGCCTACGACGAGGAAACAGAGGCCAACCGCCAGCTGCTCTTCGCCAAAAACCACGACTACGGCGAGGCGTGGCGCCAGATGCGCATTGCGAGCATCACGGACATCATTCTGATGAAGCTGCACCGCACCAAGCAAATTGAGGATCTGGGTGGCCTCACCCGCGTATCGGAAGGTGTGGACGCCAACTACCGCGACATGCTGAACTACGCCGTGTTTGTACTCATCAAAATGGGGTACGGGGAGCAGCAATAACCCAACGTCCTGCGCCTACTAAGGACCTTATTACTCCGGGGCAACTGTTTCGGCAATGGTGAGTATTATTCCACGTGATAAAGTCCTGCACAAGCTCCCAATGACCAGTACCTTTAGCTCTCAAGCACCAAGTGCTTCTGTTCCCATGTCCCCCTTTATGAAACAACTGACCCGCATCTGCTGGCTGCTGCTGGGCACTGTGTTTATCTTCTCGGGCCTCGTGAAGCTGAACGACCCCATTGGTACGGCTCTGAAGCTGGAAGAATACTTTGAAGTGTTTGCCACCTCCTTCGGCTCCTTCTTCTCCGTATTTATCCCGTATTCCCGCACGCTGAGCATCTTTTTGAGCTCCCTGGAAGTAGTGCTGGGCGTGGCCTTGCTGCTGCGCTGGATGCTGCGCCAGACGCTGTGGGTACTGCTGGGGCTGCTGGTGTTCTTTGGGTTTCTTACATTCTACTCGGCTTATACTCATAAGGTAACTGACTGCGGCTGCTTCGGCGACTTCCTCAAGCTTACGCCCTGGACTTCGTTTGCCAAGGATATGTTCCTGCTGCTGCTGTGGGTGGTGGTGTTCCTGAACCAGCGCTACCTGCGCCGGGTGTTTGCCAAGGGCACGCTGGGCGTGATGTACATTACCCTGGCTACGGCCGTGGCGGTGGGCGTGGGCGTGCGGGCGCTGGGCCACTTGCCCTACTTCGATTTCCTGCCCTATAAAATTGGAAACAACATTCCGCAGCTGATGAAGCCCCGGGAGCAGGCCAAGTACCAGTACGTGATGGAGCGCAACGGCGAAACCAAAACCTTCACGGAGTACCCCACCGACTCCACCTGGAAGTACAAGAGCATGGAGGTGCTGAACCCAGAGGCCAGCAAGCCCATCATCACCGACTTCTCCATCTTCGACGCCGAGCAGCAAAACCACACCGACGAGGTACTGAAAGGTAACAAGCTCCTGCTCATCATTCAGAACGTGCAGGACGCCGACCGGGACCGGTTCAAGGACATCAACAAGCTGATGGAAGCCACGGCCAAGTCGCGTAAGCAGATCCGGCCGCTCATCATCACCAGCAGCAGCCCCCAGGAGTTTGATGCCTTTCGCCACGACGTGAACCTGCCCGGTACCTACTACTTCGCCGATGCCACGGTGCTGAAGTCCATGATTCGCTCCAACCCCGGCTTTATTCTGCTCCAGGATGGCGTGGTGAAAGGCAAGTACCACTACCACGACATTCCCGACGCCAGCAAGCTGGAAGACATTCTATAGTGCTTAGTTATTAGTGCCTAGTGCTTAGGCTGGTCAATCAGAATCCGAACACTAAGCACTAATAACTAAGCACCAAGCACTAAAAAATGATTGGTTTTATTCTGACGCGGTTGTGGCAGGGCGTACTGGTGCTGCTGGGGGTGGCCCTCACGGTGTTTTTCCTGTTCCAGGTGCTGCCCGGTGACCCGGTGGCCCTGCTGGCCGGCCAACGCTCCGACGCTGCCACCCGCGCCGCTATTGCCCAGGACCTGGGCCTCGACCAACCCCTGCCCGTGCAGCTGCTGGGCTACCTCAATGACGTGTCGCCGGTGGGTGTACACCCGCGCGACTCGGCGGGTGTGGCCAAGTACGGTGGCGTGCAGTTGATGCCGCTGGGTGCGGAGAAGGCGCTGGTGCTGAAAACGCCCTATCTGCGCCGTTCTTTTCAGAGCAACAAGGAAGTTCTGAACATCCTGCTCGACCACTTCACCGGCACCTTGTGGCTGGCGTTGGCGGCTATGCTGCTGGCGGCGGTGGTGGGCATTGGGCTGGGCGTGGTGGCGGCGCTGCGGCCCCATTCTTGGCTGGATCGGGTGCTGGTGTCCACCTCAGTACTGGGTATTTCGGTGCCGTCGTTTGTGGCGGCCATTCTCATTGCCATTACGTTCGGGTTCTACTGGAGCCGCTGGACGGGCTTGAACCTCACGGGGCAACTTTTCGAAACCGACCCCTTCACCGGCCGCCACTTGGTGCTCAAAAACCTGCTGTTGCCGGCTTTTGCCCTGGGCGTGCGGCCGTTGGCGGTTATCGTGCAGCTCACTCGTTCTTCCATGCTCGATGTGATGAGTCAGGACTATATCCGTACGGCCCGGGCCAAAGGGCTTTCGAGTTACCGCACGGTGGTGGGCCATGCCCTCAAAAACGCGCTGAATCCGGTACTTACGGCCGTGTCGGGCTGGCTGGCTTCGCTGATGGCGGGGGCTTTCTTCATTGAGTACATCTTCAACTGGAAAGGCCTGGGCACCGTAACGCTGCGCGCCGTGGAAAACCTGGATTTCCCGGTCGTGATGGGTGCTACCATCTTCATTGCTGCCTTGTTTGTGGTGGTGAATATTGTAGTAGATGTACTCTACGCCGTACTGGACCCGCGCGTGAAGCTGGGCTAATAGAATCTGTCAATCACCAACCAGCCAATGTCTACCAACCCGACACGCCTGTACCTGATTGGCATGCCTGGTGCAGGAAAAACCACCCTGGGCCGGGCGCTGGCCGTGGCTTACCAACTGCCGTTTCTGGACCTGGACGAGGAAATTGTGCGCCGGGAGCAGCGGAGTGTATCGGAGATATTTGCCCAGGATGGGGAGGAGTATTTCCGACAGCGGGAAGCCGACGTACTGCGGGCCGTGGTAGCAGAGCACCCACAAATGGTGCTGGCTACCGGTGGCGGCACGCCCTGCTACCACCACAACGTAGATGTATTGCTGGAAACCGGCCTGACGCTGTACCTGGCCGTACCCATTGCGGAGTTGTTGCGCCGGCTACTTTCAGCGGCGGCCTCCCGGCCCCTGCTGGCTACTTTGCCCGATGCCGCCGCCCTGGAAAAACGACTGCGCGAAACCTTGGCTGCCCGCCAGCAGTTCTACGACCAAGCACCGCTGTGCTGTGCGGCTCCTACCTGTTCCGTAGAAGCCGTACAACAGATGATAGTCCGCTACAATACCTCTGGCTAACTGGGCATGAGGGCGGGGTATTTGCGTGAGCGTGTGTATTTTTGCGTCTTCATCATCCCTGTATTGGCATGAATTCCACTTCCGAAGCTCCGGAAACCCGTACTGCAGTAACCCCGGCCAAACCCGCCGAGGCCATCAAGCCAAAGCATAAAGGCTCGGCCCGCTTATTTGAGAATCCGGTGCTGGAGCGCCTCACGCATACGCACATTGCCGGGCCATTGACAATTTTCTTTGCCGTAGCCGCCGTGAGCCTGTATTACAGCCTGAGCCAGGGCCTGCTCACCGGGCTGTCGGCGTTTGGCCTGTTTCTGGCAGGGTGGTTTCTGTTCACGCTGGTAGAGTACCTGATGCACCGCTTCCTGTACCACATGAAGACGGATACGCCCGGCAAGGCCAAGTTTCAGTACACCATGCACGGTGTACACCACGAGTTCCCAAAAGACAAAACCCGCCTAGCCATGCCGCCTATTCTGACGGTGTTTGTGGCCTCACTGCTGTTCTTCATTTTCCGCTTTACACTTGGTAACGCGGGCTTCGGGGTGCTGGCCGGTTTCGTGTTTGGGTATGCGCTGTACCTCTTTGTGCACTATGCTATTCACGTGTACTCCCCACCGAAAAACTTCCTGAAATTTTGGTGGCACCACCACGCCCAGCATCACTACCGGCAAGATGAGGTGGCGTTCGGAGTAAGCACTACCATCTGGGACCATATTATCGGTACCATGCCCGGTAAAAAATAAACGGCATTCAATATCATACAGGAAGGGCGCTGTTCGATGCATCGAACAGCGCCCTTCCTGTATGATATTGATAACAAGACCAACAGGGTGATTCGGCAGATTTTTCTGCCTAGGGCCGGCGGAAGCGTGAAATCACCAACCAAATGAGCAGTACCACCACAAACACGCCAATGATGCCCGTCCAGGCTCCGGCTTTGAAAATGGTGGCAATGGCATCGCAGCTACTGAGGGTGAAGGTGAGCAGCACCAGCAGGGAAAGGATAGCGGGAAAACGAAGGGCAGTCATAGTAGAAACAAGGAGAGAGTGAGTTACTGCGGCACATCCGCAGCTCAATACGAATTGTACTATACTCCCTGAAAAAAGGTTGATGCTTATGCAGATGCTCACCTTTCTCTTGCTGTCCTAAAAAGGGAGCCTACTGCTCAACTGAGTAGGTCTAGCGAGGCTGGGCGGAATAAGGACGTATTTTCCCTTTGTCATGGCAACACGCCTGCACGCACGCACGCACGCACGCACGCCGGATAAGCGGCGCAAGTACGACGACGCGTTCAAGGCCGAAACTTTGCGCACGACTTGCGGGCCCAGCCGCCGCGCTCGTTCGTGCCACGCCCCACCGATTCGGGCCACGGCCGGCGCCTGGCCCCCCCCCGCTTGCTGAGCCCGCCGCCCCGCCGCCCCCGACCAGGTCTGGGTCGGCGACAGCACCTGCTTGCCCAAGCAAGGCGGCTGGCTGTACCTGGCCAGCGGGCAGGACGCCTGCTCACGCAAGGTCGTCGGCTGGGACGCGCGGGAGTCGATGCCCGAAGACCTGGTCAGCGAGGCCCTGCGCCGCGCGCTGGTGGTGGGCCCGCCGGCGGCGGGCCTGATCGTGCACGCCGAGCAAGGCAGCCAGTACACGGCCACCCGCTTCCGCCAGCCTGCTGGCCCGCCCCGGCGCGACGCCGAGCATGAGCCGACGCGGCACCTGCTATGACAACGCGCAGGATGAATCCTTTTGGAGCCGGCTCAAGACCGAGTGGCTCGACGGCGGCCGATTTCCCGGCTTGGAAGAAGCCCGCCCCGAACTCGCGCACTACATTGCCTGCTACAACGACGAGCGGCGCCATTCCGCCCTCGCGTACCGCTCACCCAGCCACTTCGCAACCCAGCTTCAAACCACGTCCGATAAGTGTCCGGCTTAGTTATACCACCTCATGCCCTGCTGGATACAGTTAAGCAGATACTATGATACTCTTGGTCCGTCGGTAAATGGACCAAGAGGGAATCATTTGTCAGGTAGTAGTCCCAGTACCCTACTGTTATTTCCCCTACCCGCTTCTTCTGCGTTGTGAAAACGGTGAAATTGAGGTTAATGCTTTGTTCAGCTTAGCCAGACCAGCTCAACAAATGGGCTACTTTTGAGGGCGCAACGATTCGTACTTAAATCCGCCGTCACAGCTACGTCGTTTGTCGGGCAACGCTTCGGCGGTTGTGGCTGCCAAAACGGAATAGCTATGAGGCCTTCTTCGGTCCGTTAGCCCTGCCCCCCCTGTTGCAAATTGCCAGAATCTCATTTTTTCAATACTTGCCTTTAATGCGAACAGTACTACCCGTTGCCCTTCTTTCCGTGGTATCCGTTTCCGCATCTGCCCAGAAACTCACCGGGCAGGTGGTAGACAGTACCTCTTCGCAACCGGTGGTGGGAGCCATCGTGCAGCTGAAACGCACGCAGGTGGGTACGCTCACCAGCGCCGCGGGCACCTTCACACTTACCAATCTGCAGCCTAACGACGTATTAGTCGTTACCTCCCTAGGCTTTAAACCGCAGCAGATTCAGTACACGGGCCAACCCAATCTGACGGTTAAACTGGCGCCGAACCTGGTGCTGAACGAGGTAGTGGTAACGGCCCTGGGACTGGAGCGCAACGCCCAGAGCCTGGGCTACGCGGTGCAGAAACTCGATACTCGGCAGGTCAGCGAGGTAAAATCCCCCAACTTTCTCGATAATCTGGCGGGCAAGGTTGCCGGCGTTATGGTCACGGCCGGCTCCACGGGGGTGGGGTCATCGTCGCGCATTACCATTCGGGGCGAGTCGTCCTTCACCAACAACAACCCGCTTTTCGTGGTGGATGGTATCCTGATTAATAATGCCACGGTGGTCAACCGGGTCAACGATGATGCCAACGGGTTTCAGGAAATTGATTTTGGCAACGGGGCCATGGAAATTAACCCCGACGACGTGGCGTCGGTATCGGTGCTGAAAGGGCCGGGGGCGGCGGCGCTCTACGGCACCCGCGCCTCGAATGGGGTTATCCTGATTACGACCAAGGACGGGTCGGGGGCAGGCAAAGGGATAGGGGTGAGCTTCAACAGCACCTTCTACGCCGAGCAGCCGTTTCAGCTGCCCCGCTTTCAGAACACCTACGGGCAGGGCAACAGCGGGGCGTTTAAATACGTCGACGGGCTGGGCGGGGGCGTCAACGACAACATATCGTACAGCTACGGCCCGCGGCTGGATGCCGGCCTGCTGATTCCGCAGTACGACAGCCCCGTCACGCTGCCCGACGGCCGGGTGGTGCGCGGGGCCGATACGCGCCTTTACAGCGGCCTGCCCATTACCCCGACGCCCTTTGTGGCGCACCCCGACAACCTGAAGGATTTCTACCAGACGGGCCGCACGGCCATTAACAACCTGGCGGTGGCGGGCGACTACGACAAGGGCAGCTACCGGCTCTCGTACACCGACCTGAACAGCCAGTCGATTATTCCCGGCGTGGACCTGAAGCGCCGAACCCTGGCTGCCCGGCTGCAGTTTGACCCTACCCGGCGGCTGAAAATCAGCTCCTCCATCAACTACATTAACAGCGCCAGCGACAACCGCCCCGCCACCAAGTACGGCTCGGAAAACACCAACTACGCCCTGAGCGCCTGGCTGGGCCGCCAGACCGACATCAACCCCATGAAGCAGTACTGGCAGCCGGGGCTGGAGGGCATTCAGCAGTTTTCCTACAACTACACCTTTTTCGACAACCCGTATTTCACGCTCTACGAAAATCGCAACTCGTTTACCCGCGACCGGCTCATCGGCAACCTGGCCGCCACGGCTGAGGTGGCCAACAATCTGACGCTGCTGGTTCGTAGCGGCATGGACTACTCCAGCGAGAACCGCCAGTTTCGGCGGGCATTCAGCAGCAACCGCTTCAAAAATGGGGCTTACGCCGAAAACGCCGTTTTCTTCCGGGAAATCAATACCGACTTCCTGCTGAACTACACCCGCAGCCTGGGCTCGTTTTCGCTCGATGTGTCGGCGGGGGGCAACCGCATGGACCAGCGGACCTCTTTCGACCAGTACCAGGCCCTGACGCTGGCCCAGCCGGGCGTGTTCAAGCTCAATAACGCCGCCTCGCCGGTGGAGGTGTACCAGCAGAGCGGCCGCAAGCGCATCAACAGTTTGTACGCCCTGGCCAAGCTGGGTTTCAAGGACATCGTGTTTGTGGATATCACCGGGCGCAACGACTGGTCCAGTGCCCTGGCTACGCCCACCTCAACGGCCAATACGTCGTTCTTCTACCCGTCGGTATCGGCCAGCTGGGTGCTGTCGAACCAGTTCCGGCTGCCCGCAGCCGTTTCCTTTGCCAAGGTGCGGGCCAGCGCCGCCAACGTGGGCAACGACACCAGCCCGTACCAGACGGCGGGCACCTTCACGGCCCGCAACCCGGTGTTCTCGCAGCCGGCGTTCAGCGACCAGAGCACCATTGCCAATACCAACCTGAAGCCGGAGTCGATTACCTCGCTGGAGGTGGGGGCGGACGTGCGCTTTTTCCAGGACCGGCTGGGCTTCGACCTGACGTATTACGATTCGCGCACCAGCAACCAGATTCTGTCGCTGCCCATTGCCATTCCCACGGGCTACAGTGAGCGGGTTATCAACGGCGGGAAAGTACGTTCGCGGGGCCTGGAGGCGGTGGTAAACGCCACGCCCGTGCAGACCAACCGCTTCCGGTGGAACGTGAGCCTGAACTTCAGCCGGAACCGGACGACCGTAGTATCCCTGCCCGAGGAAGCCGGCACCCTGACGCTAGGCTACAACCGCATCTACGACAACGTGAACCAGACCGTCTGGTACCAGGTGCGGCAAGGCGACCGGGTGGGCGATATGTGGGGAACCGGCTACCAGCGCACCGCGCAGGGCGACTTTCTGGTGGGCAGCAACGGGCAGTACATTGCCAACAACACCCTGAAAAAGCTGGGCAACTATAACCCTGACTTTATGGTGGGCCTGGCGAACCAACTGAGCGCGGGCAACTGGAACCTGGGCTTTTTGCTCGACTGGCGGCAGGGCGGCATTCTGGTGTCGCGCACGCTGGCCCTGGCCGGCGTGGCGGGCCAGCTGCGGGAAACGGCCAACCGGCCCGAGGGCGGCATCGTGGCCACGGGTGTGGTGAATACCGGCACCGCCGAAAACCCGGTGTACCAGCCGAATACGAAAGCCATTCCGGCCGAAACGTATTACCGGATGTACTACGACCGGAACCACGAGGAGAACAATACCTACGACGCTTCCTACGTCAAGCTGCGGGAGCTGACCATCGGCTACTCGGTGCCGCAGTCGGCCTGGGTGGCCAAAAAGCTGCGCACCCAGCAGCTGACCATTGCCCTGATCGGCCGGAACCTGGCGGCCCTCTCGCACATCCCGCACTTCGACCCCGAGCAGACCTCGTTCCAGCAAAACCAGCTGCAGACGGGCGTTGAGGATATGAGCTACCCCACCACCCGCAACGTGGGACTCAAGCTCAGCGCTACCTTCTAAGCCCTGACCCCGACAATATGAAACGGAAATTATCTGGCCTGCTGCTGCTCTCCGCGCTGGCCGGCACCCTGCCCGCCTGCACGGACCAGTTTGAGGAAATCAACACCAACCCCAACGCCCCGGTGGACGTGCAGCCGGCGCTGCTGCTGCGCAAAATCATCTTCGACTACGGCGAGCAGATGTCCTACGAAGCCTTCGTGGCGGGCAACCTGCTGGGGCAGTACTTCACGGCTATCGACTTCAACCTGTTTGACCGGCACAGCCTGAGCGAGCCGCAGTACGGCGGCAACCCCTGGCCCTTTCTGTACAGCAACCTGCGCGACAACGAGATTCTGCTGCAGAAGGCCCGGGCAAATCCGGCCTTCGGCGTGTACGAAGGCCCGGCGCTGATCATGAAAGCCTACCTGGCCGCCACGCTGACCGACCTGTACGGCGACGTGCCCTACAGCGAGGCGCTGCAGGGTAAAGCGGGCATCATTACCCCGGCCTACGACAGTCAGGAAGCCATTTACACGGCCCCGGGCGGCATTCTCGACAACCTGGATAAGGGCATTGCCGCCATCAACGGCTACCAGGGCGTTACGCCGCTGGATGGTGACGTGCTCTACGGGGGCAGCCGCAGCAAATGGGTGCTGTTTGCCAACTCGTTGAAGATTAAGTACCTGCTGCGTATCTCTGGCAAGGTAAACGTGCAGGCCGCCCTCCAAAAAGTCGTGGCCGAAGGCAAGTACATTACTGCCAATGCCGACAACGCGGCGTTCCGGTTCTCGCTGGCCCAGCCCAATAATTTCCGCATGTCTACGGCCCGGATCGGGGATTACAACCTGTTCATCATGTCCAAAACCAGCGAGGAGCTGCTGACCGGACTGAGCGACCCCCGGATAGCCACGTACTTTCGGCCCACGGCGGCTAACCCGGGCACCTACAAGGGGCTGCTGAACGGACCCGATGCCTCCAGGCTCTCCATCACGCTGGCCGAGTATTCACTTACGGGCACCATCTTCCGGGAAAACTCGGACCGCCTGAGCGCCAACTATATGACGGCGGCCGAAACCAGTTTCCTGCTGGCCGAAGCCGCCCAGCGCGGGCTGGTGCCCGCCTCAGCGCGCACCTTGTACGAGCAGGGCATTACCCAGTCGTTTGCCTACTGGGGCACGGCCCTGCCCGCCGGCTACCTGACCGATAGCCAGGTAGCCTACGGGCAAAATGGCCAGAACCCCCTGGAGCAGATCCTGACGCAGAAATGGCTGCATAACCTCAATAACGGCTACGAAGGCTGGACGGAGTACCGCCGGACGGGCTTCCCGCGCCTGAAAACGGTGGCGGCCAGCCTCAACAACGGGCTGATTCCCGTGCGCCTGCCGTACCCGGCCACCGAGAGTGCGCTGAACGCGGCGCAGTACAAAATAGCAGCCGATAAAACCCAGAATAACAGCATCAACGCCCCCGTCTGGTGGGCCCGCTGAACTTCCTTCGTATGAGTACATCCCTGTTGCAGTGGGCACTGGTGCTGGCCTCCAGCCTCGTGCTGTTCATCGTGTCCCCACTGTCGCGCACCGCGCCCGAGTTTTTCCGCGGTACCCGCAAAGCGCGCACGCCCAACACGGTGTTTCTGACCAGTAGCCTGGTCATCTCCTGGCTGTTTGCCAAGTCGATTACCAATGCCGCCAACCTAGGCCAAAGCTTCGGGCTGGTGGGGGGCGTGGCCTACGCGGGGTACTACCTCTCGTTTCTGGTGGCCGGCTTCGTCATCGTGGCTATGCGCAATAAAGGCGGTTACCGCAGCATCCATGAGTTCCTGGAATCGAAGTACGGGGCGGGGGCGGTAGTGGTGTTTACCTGCCTGATTATCATTCGCCTGTACAACGAAATCTGGTCCAATACCATCGTCATCGGCTCCTATTTCGGCGGGCCGGGCACGTCGGCTTACTACGCGGCCATAGTGGTTTTCACCCTGCTCACGCTGGCCTACACGCTCAAAGGGGGCATGAGCAGCTCCATCATGACCGACGTGATTCAGCTCTCGCTTTTCGTGGTGCTGCTCACGGTTATCCTAGGATTTATCCTGCCGGAGTACGGGGGGAGCCTGCGGCCCTTCCTGGGCAGCGGGGAGTGGAAGCTGGGGCAGGGCGTGGATTTGCTGCTGGTGGCGCTGGTGCAGTGCTTCAGCTACCCCTTCCACGACCCGGTGCTCACCGACCGGGGGTTTATTACTGACACGCGCACCACCCTGCGGTCCTACCTTTGGGCGGGGGCCATCGGCGCGGGCTGCATCGTTTTTTTCAGCTTCGTGGGCATCTTTGCCAAGCTTCACGCCCTCACGGGTGAAGCCCCGGTGGCCGTGGCGCGCTACTTCGGGGTGCCCATGCTGCTGCTCATGAACCTGATTATGGTGACTTCGGCTTCCTCGACTCTGGATTCAGCCATGGCCTCGTTTTCCAAGCTCATCAGCATTGACCTGAGCAAAGCGGCCGAGCCCAGCGTAGCGCGGGGGCGGTGGGCCATGGTGGTGCTGACGGTACTGGGCACCATCCCGGTGTTTTTTAACCCCGCCATCCTGTCGGCCACCACCATCAGCGGCACGCTGGTGCTGGGGCTGGCCCCCGTGTTTTTGTTCTGGCACGTGCCCGTGCCGCGCCTGGCCTTTCACCTGTCGGTTATTGGGGGGCTGGTGCTGGGCGGCCTGCTGACGATGTTCCCCCTGCCCGGTGCCCTGCATCTGGGCGACGGCAAGTACGGGGCGCTACTCAGCACGAACCTGCTTACGTCGGGTTTCTGTTTCGGCGTATTCGGACTTTGTGCGCTTCTCCAAAAAAAGCCTGCTCATGGATAATCCTGTTCCCACCGACCTCGGCCCGCGCAGTGGCCGGCTGCTCGTGTTCGGCGGCCCCTACTCAAACCTGCAGGCACTGGAGGCGCTCAAAGCCATTGCCGACCGGCTGCAAATTCCGGCGAGCAACATCATCTGTACCGGCGACATTGTGGGTTACTGCGCCCAACCCGAGGCCGCGGTGCAATTTGTAAAAGACTGGGGCGTGCACGCCATCCAGGGTAACGTGGAGCAGAACATCATCCGGGGCGAAGACGACTGCGGCTGTAACTTTGCTGAGGGCAGCCGGTGCGATGTATTGTCCCGGGCCTGGTTTCCGTACGCGGTACGGAGTCTGTCGCCCGGCTCGGTGGCCTGGCTGAGCACGTTGCCGCTCCAACTCGCTTTCCGGTACGCCGGCCAGCCGGTGGCCGTGCTGCACGGGGCGGCCACCGGCATTGCCGATTTCGTGTTTGCCTCCACTCCCTGGCCGGTGAAGGAAGCCAGCTTCGCCGCAACCGGAGCGACGGTGATACTCTCCGGCCACGCCGGCCTGCCCTTCGTGGATGAGCGCGCCGGGCACTGCTGGCTGAACGCGGGCGTGATTGGCATGCCCGCCAATGATGGCACTCCTCGCGTGTGGTACCTGCTGCTCGATGATGCCGATGGCCGGTTCAGCTACTCCTTCCACGCCTTCACCTACGACAACGGCCAGGCCCATCAGCTGATGCAGACCAATGGGCTCCCGGACTCCTACGCGCAAACGCTGCTGACGGGCATCTGGGACAACTGTGACATTTTGCCGGCGGCCGAGAAGGCTGTGCAAGGCCGGCCCATCACGTTGCCGTAGCAAGCAGGCCTGCACCACCAAGGGTAAGGAATGAGGCTCCGATTGCGCGTGAGAATGGGCTAAGCGAGGCCACTGGTCTTCTTGGAGAAACCACGTCGCCCGCGCTTATGGCGGGCTCCGCGCTACTCGTGCAACTGCTCCCGGGGCCCGGCCGGGGCCGGCCGGGCGGGCACCGTGCCGTCGGGGCGCGCCCAGGGCTCAGTTGGGGTAAGCGGCAAAGCCAGAAGCTGCGCCACGGTCTGGCGGGCGGGGTCGGGGTAGGCGGGTACGCCGATGGTGAGGGCCTGCTGGGGCACGTTCAGGCGCAGGGTGCGGTGCAGCGAATCCCAGAGCGTGAGCACAACCCCGAAGTTGCTCTGCGACTCGCGGTGCACCACCGAGTGGTGGATGCCGTGCGCCCGCGGCGTAACGAGCACCCGTACCAATTGGCGCTCCACGGCCAGTGGCAGGCGCCAGTTGCTGTGATGAAAGGCCGCGCAGGCCTCAAACACGGCCTCGTAGGCCAGCACCGTGGCCGGCCGGATGCCCAGCAGCGCCGGCAGCCCCGCCCGGTACGGAATGCTGGCCAGCATCTCGCCAAAGTGAAAGCGCCAAGCCGTGGTAAGGTCCATGTCGAGGTCGTTGTGGTGCACGCGGTGCAGGCGCCACAGCAGGGGCGCGTGCAGCAGCCGGTGCCAGCTGTAGGCCAGATAGTCGAGCACCAACACTTCGAGGCCGAGGCGCAAAGGAGCCGGCAGGCGGGCCAGCTGCCGGGCCGAGTAGTGCAGGGTGGCGAGCTGGGCCAGGCCCACCATGGCGGGCAGCAGCGTGAGGCGGGCGGCGGGCAGCGAGGGGGCGGCCAGCACGGCATTGCGGAGCCAGCGCTCGGGGCGCGGGCGGGTGCGCCGCCGCAGCGGGTGGCGGGTTTCGAGCAGCAGTAGCCCCAGGCCCACCAGCGCCAGGGCCGGCGTGGCCCAGCGGTCGAAGCGCTTGAGGAACGGATGCGAAACCGGAAAAACGGGCATGGGAACGGCGTAAAAAGGTAAAAGGAAACAAAGGGCGGACGCGGTGATACGCAGCCGGCCGGGCAACGGGTCCCTGGCTGCGGCGTACCTTGGGGCGCGTTGCCGGGCAGGTATACGAATGTTTTTCCCTTTACCGCTGACCGGCCGTAGTGCCAGCCCTCGTCAATTACCAACTCCCAGCCTGATGATCAGCATCATCATCCCAACGTATAACGAGGCCGAAGCCATCACCGCCCTGCTCGGCTACCTGCGCCAGGCTACGGACCCCGATGACGCTCTGGAAGTGCTGGTGGTGGATGGGGGCAGTGCCGACGATACCGCGGCCCTGGCCCGGCAGGCCGGAGCCACGGTGCTGGTCAGCCCCCGCAAAGGCCGCGCCGCCCAACTCAACCATGGTGCCCGGCAGGCCCAGGGCGAGGTGCTGTATTTTCTGCACGCCGACTCTTACCCGCCGCCCGGCTTTGCGGCTGAGGTGCGACGGGCCGTGGCGCAGGGGTACGGGGCGGGCTGCTACCGGCTGGCTTTCGATCATTCACACTGGTTTTTGCGGTTCAGCGCTTGGTGCACCCGGCTACCGTTCACAATCGTGCGGTTCGGCGACCAAAGCCTGTTCGTGCGCCGCGACTTGTTTGCCGGCCTCGGGGGCTACCGCGAAGAGTTGCTGGTGATGGAAGATCAGGAGCTGGTGGCCCGCCTACGGGCGGAGGGGACGTTTCGGCTACTGCCCCGCGCAGTGACCACCTCGGCGCGCAAGTACCTGGCAAACGGGGTTTTCCGGCTGCAGGGAATTTTCACTCTGCTGGTGGTGCTCTACAAGCTGGGCGTGCCGCAGCACCGCTTGGTGCAGCTGTACCGCCGGCTCATCCGGCAGGGGAAGCTGTAGCCGCCGATTTCAGGGCCGGCAGCCGTATCTTGCCGCCCTGCTTTTCCCGTTACCCTGCCCGCTTATGTCCACCGCTCTGCCTTCTCACCTGATAGTTTTTGCCCGCGAGCCGGAGTTGGGGCGCGTTAAAACCCGCTTGGCCGCCGGCATCGGCGCCGAGGCGGCCCTGGCCGTGTACCGCGAGCTGCTGGCCCTTTCGGCGGCGGCGGTAACGGCGGCGCAGGTGCCCACCACGGTGTGGCTGGCGGAGGCCCCGGCCGGGGCCGACCCAACCCGGCCGCGGCCGGAGTGGCCGGGCTTTCCCTGGCGCGTGCAGCCGGCCGCCGGCTCACTGGGCGAACGGATGAGCCAAGCCTTCCGCGAAACCCTGGCGGCGGGCGCGGGCCGGGTCGTCATCATGGGCACCGACTGCCCCGGCCTGAGCGCCGACCTGCTCCGGCGGGCCTTTGACGAGCTGCTAACCCACGATCTGGTGGTGGGGCCGGCCGATGACGGCGGGTATTACCTGCTGGGCATGAACCGGCTGCATCCCGAGCTGTTCGCCAACAAGGAATGGAGCACCGCCAGCGTTTTGCCCGACACCCTGGCCGATGCCGCCCGCCTTGGGTTGCGCGTAGCCCTCTTGTCCACCCTGCACGACGTGGACTCGGCCCGGGATCTGGCTACTTGGCGCGGGAATTCCGGGCCAGGCGGCGGGCAGTAGGGCGCAGCCCCGGCCAGCGACCTAGGTGGTACTCGGCAACGGCCCAGATCAGCACTATCCCGTATTCCAGGACCAGCAGCGAACCGCTTTCGGTGTACGCCGACGTGCGGTAGGCTGCGTACGAAAGTACGGCTAGGCCCGCCCACACCCGCGCGTAGCGTAGTGGCGAAAAGCAGCTTAGCGCCACCAGCGGCACCAGGTACCAGGGATGCACCACCGTGGCCAGCGCAAAGTAGCCGCTGAGCGTGAGCAGCAGCCAGTGCGGCAGCGCTTCCAGGGCCGGCCTCCCCGCCCGCCGCGCCAGCCACAGCGTGCAGCCCGCTGCCCCTAATCCCAGCAAGGGACCCAGCGTGCCCACTACATCATAGCCCAGCAGCCACTGGCCGGCTGCCCGCAGCAGGTAGAACACGCTGGCATTAAACTCGAAGCGCTGAAAGTATAAGTCCAGGCTTTGGGCGATGTGCAGCAGCAAGTCCCACGACAGAAAAGGCAGAAACACTGCCCCCACGGCAGCCGCTAATACAATCCAAAACCAGGCGAAGCGCCGCCAGCCCAGATGCCGGGCCAGCAGCGGCAGCGTGAGCAGCGGCAGCAGCTTAGTGACCACAGCCAACGCTAGCGCTCCGGCGGCCAGCCGGGTGCGGCGGCGTGTCAGCAGTGCACCCGTCAGCAGCAGAAAGCACACCACCACGCCTTCCATGTGTACGTTGCCGATGGTTTCCACTATAACCAGCGGATGAAGCAGGTAGGCCAGGGACCGGCGGGCCGGCCAGCCGGCCCGCGGCAGCAGCCACAGCAGCAACGCCGCCGCGCCGGCATCGGCCAGCAGCAGTGCTAGGCGCACTACCCCTAAAAAGCCGGTTTGGGAGGTCGGATAAAGCCAGGCCGCCGCGCCGTACAACGCCTGGCACACGGGCGGATACACCGAGAAATAAGCGGGCGAGTTAAGCTGCGGGAGCAGGCGGCGCAGGGTGGGCAGGGGTAGGGAGGCCGAGTCGGCGGGCGGGGTGGTCAGCAGCTGCCGGGGCGTTTCGGCAAAGGGGTTGTGCCCGTGGCTCACCAGCAGCCCGTCCCAGCGGAAGCGATAAAAATCGTCGCTCAGCGCCGGCGTAGCCGGCAGCCACAGCAGCCGGAATGCCAGGGCGGCCCCCAGGCCCCAGCGCAACGGCAACCGGGTGTGCAGCAGCCAGGCATAGGCCGCGCCGGCCACCGCAAACAACCCCAGCACCTGCCCGAATTGGGGGCGCGGCGTGGCGTAGGCCAGCCCCCAGTATGCAACTCCTGTCAGTAGCAGGGCTGCCAGCTGACTGGTCTGCCGCCATGAAAAGGGTGGAATAGAAGTTGGCAAGAGAACAGACGAATTACCAGTATTTAAAGATGGTCCACAGAATTTTATAACCCGCCCCCAGGGTGCCGCGCACGGTACCCGATACCTTGCTCACCCCAATGCGGCGGCGGTAGCGCACGGGCACTTCCACCACGCGCAAACCCAGGCGGGCGGCTTTTACCTGCATCTCCACTGTCCAGCCGTAGTTGGTATCGGTCATGCTGAGCCGGGCCAGCGCTTCGGCCCGGATGGCCCGAAACGGCCCCAGGTCGGTAGTGGTGCCACCGTAGCGCAGGCGCAGTAGGCTAGCCGCCAGCCAGTTGCCAAAGCGCTGTTGCGGCAGCAAGGCACCCCGCTCGCGCTGGCCCAGCGCCCGGGAGCCGATAACCATTTCGGCCGAGTTGCTCAGCAGGGGAGCCAGCAGGGCGGGCATATCGGCCGGAAAATCGGAGTGGTCCCCATCCAGAAACACGATGATTTCCGGGGTGGTGGTAGCGGGCTGGGCGGCGTAATAGGCCAGCCCGGCCAGGCAGGCCTGACCGTAGCCGGGGCGCGGCTCCACTACCACGGTGGCCCCGGCGGCGCGGGCGGCGGCGGCCGTATCGTCGGTCGAGGCATTATCGACCACCACTACTTCTCGCACCAGGCCGGCCGGAATTTCGCTTAGCACCAGCCCGATAGAGCGCGCCTCATTGTGGGCTGGAATGAGCACGCCAATACGCGGAAGGGTGACTGGAAAAGACGACAAAGCCAATTAGGGGGAAGCTGGTTGGAAAAGCCCAAAGACTTCTGCAGAAGCCTGAAAGTCGAGGTGCGTCGCTCACTCTTCAGGCTTCGTTGGAAATCCTGCTCAAAGATATCATTCGCCGCCCCACGGCCGCCGGCCTGACTACCTACCGCCGTGACCAGCCCACGGTCATGGCGTTGCCTGAAGCTGCCGTATGTGCAGTCATCACCTCGCTGTTGCGGGAATGGCTGGGTAAACTAAGTTGCCAGATGGCTTTAATGTAAGCTAGCAACCGTGCTGGGCAATCGGTCGGCGCGGTTTTCTCCGTAGGTACCGGACCAACGGAACCGACCACCACCGTGTTTTGGCGTTTATTTGCGGCTTATGCACCTCGTTATCATTGGCAACGGCATCACGGGCGTTACGGCCGCCATTACCGCGCGGGGGCTGGCGCCGGCCGCCCGTATCACGCTGGTGTCGGCAGAAAGCGCGCACCACTACTCGCGCCCGGCGCTTATGTACCTATACCTGGGTCATTTGCGCTACGCCGATACGAAGCCCTATGAGGACTGGTTCTGGGCGGAAAACCGGCTGGAGTTGGTACACGCCGAAGCCACCGGGGTGGACACCGCCGCCCGCACCGTGCAGCTGGCCACTGGCCCGGCCCTGGCCTACGATAAGCTGCTGCTGGCTACCGGCTCGGTGGCGCGCCTGCCCGCCTGGCCCGGCCTACCGCTGGCCGGCGTGCAGGGCTTCATCGGCCTGCCCGACCTGGAGCGCATGAGCTGCGACACCCAGAGCATCGGCCGCGCCATAGTGGTGGGTGGAGGCCTTATCGGCGTGGAACTGGCTGAAATGCTGCACTCGCGCGGCATCCACGTCACGTGGCTAGTACGCGAAGCCCGCTACTGGCAGTCAGTGCTGCCCCCCGCCGAATCGGCGCTGCTGACGGCGCACATCCGTCGTCACGGTATCGATGTTCGGGTAAGCACTGAGGTGAGTGAGGTGCTGGGCGATGCCCGGGGCCGCGTGCGAGCGGTGCGGACCACTACTGGCCAGGAGCTGCCCGCTGAGTGGGTAGGAGTAGCTACCGGCGTGCAGCCTAACCTTACGCTGGCCCACGCCGCCGGGCTCGACACCGACCGGGGCATTCTGGTAAACGAGCTGCTCGAAACCAGCGCCCCCGGCGTGTACGCGGCCGGCGACTGCGCCCAGCACCGCCAGCCAGCCCCCGACGAGGTAGCCGTGGAGCAGCTCTGGTACACTGGCCGC
This sequence comes from Hymenobacter pini, assembly GCF_020421205.1. Lineage (GTDB taxonomy): Bacteria > Bacteroidota > Bacteroidia > Cytophagales > Hymenobacteraceae > Hymenobacter > Hymenobacter pini. Next base: position 56,269 of record NZ_JAIZZH010000007.1, on the reverse strand, counting down.
ATGCAGGGCGAAACTGTGGCTCAAACCCTCTGCGGCCAGCCCACTCCCTACCGGCGCGGCCAGTGGTTCAACTCGGCCAAGTTCTTTGACCTCGAATACCAGACTTACGGCCGCGTGCCCGCCCAGCCGGTGGCCGGCATTGCCAGCTTCTGCTGGCAGCATCCCAACGGCAAGCACCTGCTGCGCCTTAACTTCCGGGAGGCCGACCAGGCCGTGACGGGCGTCAACGCCCTAGGCCTGCGCCAGCGCCAGGATGTATGGGAGCGTTGGCTGCGCGAGGAGACTCCCATCGGCACCGTGCTGGCCCAGCTGGCGGCGGCCAACTTCGACCCCGAGTTTGTGCGGCAGCACGAGTCCACCATCCGGCGCGAGTTTACCCGGCAATTTCCGGCTATTACGGTGGGTAAGCCCCGCCGTAAAGGGCTGTGGTGACCCGGACATGACTTCCGGAAGGTTACTTTTTAGGTTGCACAAGCTGCTTTAGCCGGACGCCTCACCCTGGCAGTGCAGTATTACTTTTTCATTGCAGTGCATATGTCCGATTCCCTGTTCCTCACCCAGCCCCCACCGGCCGCTACGCCCGCCGGCGAAAAGCCTGCCCTGGCCGCCGTGGCTTTGGGCCTGCTGGCGCTGGTGGCCGCCGCCGCCGATGCCGACCCCGGCCGGGCGCGGCTGAGTTTGTACCTGGCGCTGGCGCTGCTGAGCGGCGGTGCCCTGGGCTGGGCTTGGCTGACTTTTGGGCGTACTGCGCCCGGCTGGCACCCCCACGACCTATGGCGGCAGGCCAGCACCAGCCGCGGGGCCGTGGCCTGGGCTACGGGCGTGGCCCTTACAGGCTTCTACGTGGTGCTGTACTGGTTTCCTTGGCTGCTCGAAAATCTGATCCGGGCGCTGGACCCGCTAAGCCAAACGCTGCGGCACCGAACGGCCGACCAGTGGTTTCTCTACGGTACCTTTTATACGCTGGCGGTGCTGGTGCTGGGTGGTCGGGCGCTGTGGAAGTACCGGTTTTCGCGCTACCACCTGGCGCGCACGGTGTCGGTCATGTTCTTCCAGCTAGGGTTCAGCTTTCTGTTGCCGGGACTGCTGCTGGCCCTGCAGCAGCCCGAATACTATTTCTCCTATTTCTGGCCCCTGAAGTACGACTACCTGTTTCCAGGCACTGTGGGCCAGCTGCTGCAAAGTGGCGGGCTGGGCGTATTCATGGTATTCTGGGGCGTGGTGATGACCTTCGTGGCTACGCCGATACTCACGTACTTTTTTGGCAAGCGCTGGTACTGCTCCTGGGTGTGCGGCTGCGGCGGCCTGGCCGAAACCGCCGGTGATGCCTACCGCCACCTCTCCGACAAAAGCCGGCAGGCCTGGCGCTGGGAGGTGCGCCTCATATACCCCATTCTGGGGCTGATAACCCTGCTCACGGTGCTGCTTTGGCTGGGGGCCTCGGGCGCAGTGCCCGCGCTGGATGGGGTTACGGGGCCGCTGGGCCAGTTCTACGGCTTTGTGATTGGCAGCGTGTTTTCGGGGGTAATCGGGGTGGGCTTCTACCCGCTCATGGGCGCGCGGGTGTGGTGCCGCTTCGGCTGCCCGATGGCCGCTTATCTGGGGTTGCTGCAAAAGCACTTCTCGCGCTTCCGCATCAGCACCAACGGCGGGCAGTGTATCTCCTGCGGCAACTGCTCCAACGCCTGCGAGATGGGCATCGACGTGAAGCAGTACGCCCAGCGCGGTGAGCCCATCGTGCGGGCGGCCTGCGTGGGCTGCGGCCTCTGCGCCACGGCCTGCCCCCGGGGCGTGCTCAACCTGGAAAATGGTCCCCGTGCAGGGCGGCTGGCCGGCTCCCCCTTCATTCACGCCGATCAGCTCCGGATTTTATAAGATCGTTGCCGTCGGTAATCCTTTCACCGTAAGCCTGGTACATGTTTTTTCTGGAAGCCGGCCTGGTCGTGGTGTACGGCCTCTGCCTGGTCTTTATGCTCGGGTTCAGCCTCACGCAGGGGCAGCTGGCCTGGCTGGCGAGCCGGGCGCGGCCCCTGCCGGCCCCACCCGCGCCGGCTACCTGGCCCTTGGTGGCCGTGCAATTGCCCCTGTATAACGAGCAGAATGTGGTGGAGCGCCTGCTCGATGCCGCCGCCGCCCTCGACTACCCGGCCGACCGCCTGCTCATCCAGGTGCTCGACGACTCGACTGACGCAACCCTGGCGCTGGCCGCCGCCCGCGTGGCCCATTACCAGGCCCGGGGGGTGAACATCCGGCTGATGCGCCGGCCCACCCGCCAGGGCTACAAAGCCGGTGCCCTGGCCCACGGCCTTACCGAAACCGATGCCGAATTCGTCGCCATTTTCGACGCCGACTTTCTGCCCGCGCCGGATTTTCTGCGCCGCGTCATTCCCTACTTCACCAGCCCCGACATCGGGATGGTGCAAACCCGCTGGGGCCACCTCAACGAGCACGCCTCGCTGCTCACGCGCCTGCAGGCCTTTGGGCTGAACGCGCATTTTCTGGTGGAGCAGGTGGGCCGGCAGGCGGGAGGACACTTCTTCAATTTCAACGGCACGGGCGGGGTGTGGCGGCGCGCCTGCATCGAGGATGCCGGCGGCTGGCACGCCGATACCCTCACCGAAGACCTGGACCTGAGCTACCGCGCCCAGCTGCGCGGCTGGCGCTTCCGGTATCTGCCCCAGGTGGTGGCTCCCGCCGAGCTGCCGGCCGACCTGAGTGCCCTGCAGGCCCAGCAGCACCGCTGGAACAAGGGAGCCGCCGAAACCGCCCGCAAACACCTTGGCCGGGTGTGGCGCACGCCGGGCCTGCCCCTGGCAACGCGCCTGCACGCCACGTTCCACCTGCTCAACAGCTCGGTGTTTGCCGTCATTCTGCTTATGGCGCTGCTGAGTGTACCGCTGGTTTTCGTGCGGGCGCACCGGCCCGATTTTGAGTTGGTGTTCCGGCTGGCTACAGGCTTTGTGCTTACCCTGGTACCGCTGGCCAGCTACTACTACGTGGCTTGGCGGCGAGCGGAGCCACCCGGCCGCTGGTTTAGTATAACACTGCTGCAGTTTCTGGCCTTGTCGATGGGGCTGGCCCTGCACAATGCCCGCGCCGTGGTGCAGGGCTGGCTGCGCCGAGCTTCGCCCTTCGTGCGCACGCCCAAGCTGGGAACCGGGGCCTCCGGCCTCGGGGCGGTTTACCGCGAGGGAACGGCCGCAGAGCGGCCCCTGGCGCAGAGCGGGCTGACACTTTACTTTCTGGTAGGACTGGCGGCGGATTTCTACTACCATAGCTACGGGCTGCTGCCCTTCCACGGGCTGCTGGTGGCGGGCTTTGGCACACTCACCGGCTACGCCTGGCACGAGCGGCTTCACCAAGGCAGCCACCGGTTAGCCCGCTGCGTAGTGATTATATGAACTTCTCTTCTTTCGGGCGGTGGCTGGGCGGCGGGCTGCTGCTGACGGGCCTGCTGGTGGCCTGGTACCACCGCCGGCCCGCGGCACCCTCCACTACTAATCCCCTGTACTCGGCCATGCTCCGCGGCTTGCTCCGCGAGTCGGTACCCTTTGTGAGCGTGGCGCAGCTGCGGCAGCTACCCAACCCCGTGCTGCTCGATGCCCGCGAAGCCCCGGAGTTTGCCGTCAGCCACTTACGCGGGGCGCGGCTGGTGGGCTACACTACCTTTTCGCTGGCGACGGTGCGCGATGTGCCTAAAAATGCGCCCATTGTGGTATACTGCTCGGTAGGGGTGCGTAGCGAGAAAATCGGCGCGCAGCTACGGCAGGCGGGCTTTACCAACGTGCGCAACCTGTACGGCGGCATTTTTGAATGGGTCAACGAAGGCCAGCCCGTCGTGCAGGCTGCGGATGAGCCCACCAGCCGCGTGCACGCCTACTCGCGCACCTGGGGCGTCTGGCTCCGGCATGGGGAGCCGGTGTACTAAGTGACCGGTGCCCATTACTTTGGCAGACCAGGCCGTTGCGTAGCCATTCATTCCGGTAGCAACCGGATGATAAAGTTCTTGAGCGGATTCTTTTTGACAATGGTCACCAACTGGCCGTTGGCGTACTGGTATTCATCTTCGCGTCCGTCGCGTACGGCCCGCCAGTTGCCGGCTTTGGGCCGGCCAAGAGCAAAGTAGTCGCCGAAATATTCGGCAAACGCCCGCGCCTGGCCGACCGGGGGCTCGGCAAAAAACATGTTGGTGACGGCGTAGCGAATGGGGATGGTTTCGGTAGCTTGGTAATGATGCTTGTACTGGTCGGCCACGATGTCGTAATGGTCGCCTTTCCACTCGGTTCGCGAAGTAAAATCACCCTGATTGGTGTGCGCCTCCACCGTGGAGAGCAGCAGCTGGCCGTTGCGGAAGCGGTTGGTCACCTGGTAGTAGATCTTAAGGTGATAGAATAAAAAATTCACCTGTACGTCGCTTACAAGCGAGTACGTCACCTCGGGCCCCACCGGGGCCAGGCGGGTGGCCGTCATCGTGCCCACCCGTAGGCCCGCTACTTCAATGCCATAGCGCCGCACTTCGGTCTTTCCGGCGGCTTTGGGCACTTGCGCCCCGGCAACCATAGGCAGAACGGTAAGAAGGAGAAGAAGAACTGGGACCTTCATTTAGCTGAGGTATAAGCCACAAAGCAGGCCCGCGTGAGGCTCGCTTCTGACCGGTAAAATGAAGATTCAGCCGCCCCCGCCGCCGTCATAGCAACGGGTTCGAGTCAGCGCAGATTGCCGGTGAGGCCGCGTGACGAAGATAAAGGCAGCACTTTCTGCCGGGACTACTGCTTGTTCAGGTTCCAGTTGTAGTCCAGGTAGGTAATTCTGGTGCTGGCGTCGATTTTAGTGGTGGAGTAGCGGTTGACCCACTTCACCACCGACTGATTGTTCTTCTCCCAGTCGCCCTTGTACCAGTCAAAGTACTTGGAAAGCTGGGCTTGCGCCTTGCTGATCTTATTCTTGGCCGGGTTGTTCAGAAAGTCGCGGCCCTGCTCGTCGAGCTGTTTTTCCAGCTGGGCGGCGGTGTAGGCTTCGTTGCGCAGGCGCGGGCACGAAATGGACGCGCACACCAGCGCAAAGTGAATCCGCGGGTCATCGTACTTCTTGCGTAAAATGCCGTGCTCAATGTTATCGAGGCTCATCTTCTCGCCCCCGATGCTGAAGAACTTGGCCGCCCAGGGCGTGGTCACGAACGGAATCTTGATTTTCGAGCCGATGTCCTTGATGCTCTGCACCGGATAGTGGTCGAGGATGAGGCGGATCGTATAAGCGTTGTAGGCGTTAATCCAGTAAGCCATTTGGTCGGCCTTGGACCAACTGGCGGCCGGCGGGTTTTTGCTTAGCTGCGCCAGATACTGGTTGAAAGCGGCTTCATCGGCCTTAAAGCCCTTGTAATTAACCAATCCCTGGGCGTTGACGTGTTTTTTAAGCAGCTTGTCGTAGGCGCTGTGGTCGACTAAGGTGCCGGTGGCGGCCTCGGCGTAGGTGGGCGTCGGCACGGGGTTGAAGCCGGGCACCACTACGGCCGCGGCAGTGAGCGTACCAGCGGCCAGCACCAGGGCGGCTAGGGTCGAGGTTTTCATGAGGTTGTTCATTGAAAGCTACATACGGCAAAGATGAGCGGTAAAGTTTGCCGGGCGGCAATCTTCCGGGCCCCGCAATTTCGTAGGGTCTGGAAAGTAGTTTTGCCTCTGTGCTTTTATCCACCACTTTGCTGGTCCTGGCCGGGCTGGCTCCCGCCGATACGGCGCGCCCCACCAAGCGCCTGGCCCTGCTGCCCGTGCCGCTGGTGTACTACACGCCCGAAACCCGGCTGGCCTACGGCGTGGCGGCCACGGCCACCGTGCGTTTCCAGCGCGACGACGGCTTTGCCGCGGCCCGGCCTTCTCAGTTCACCCTGGCCCTGGCCTACACCCAAAACCGGCAGCTGCTGCTGTACGTGCCCTTCCAGGTGTTTTACGACCACAACCGCTACTACGCGTACGGCGAGGTCGGCTACTACCGCTACAACTATTACTTCTACGGCGTGGGCCAGCGCGAGGTGCCGCGTGAGTTGTTCGGCGTCAATTTCCCCCGGGTACGGGTCAACGCGTTCCGGCGCGTGGGGGCCGGGATGGGCGCGGGCAAGCTCTACGCGGGCCTGCGCTATCAGTACGAAGATTACCGCGTGAGCAGCGTGCAGGCGGGCGGGCAGTTGGCCAGCGGCACCGTACCCGGCGGCCTCGGCAGCCGCCTCACGGGGGGCGGGCTGGGCCTGTTTTACGACTCGCGCGACAATGTTTTTTTTCCTGCCAAAGGCGTGGTGGCCGACCTCTGCGCCTTTGTCCGCAACCGGGCCGCGGGTGCCGGCGCAGCGGGCGAGACCACCCGTTTTGACCGCTACGTGGCCGACGTGTCGGGCTACCGGGCCTTGGGGAAGCACGCGGTGCTGGCCACCAACGCTTACGTCAGCTTTATCGTGGGCACGGCCCCATTCAATGCCCTCTCACTGCTGGGCGGCTCGCGGCGGCTGCGCGGCTACTACGAGGGCCGCTACCGCGACCAGAACGCGGCCCTGGCGCAGGCGGAGGTGCGCTTCGATGTGTACAAGCGCCTGGGTGCGGTGGTATTCGGCGGCGTGGGTACCTTGGGCGATGGGCAGGCGCTGCTGCGCCTCGGCCAGCCGAAAGGTGCGTACGGGGCGGGCCTGCGCTTTACGGCCAACCGCCGCGACCACCTCAACGTGCGGCTCGACTACGGGCTGGGCCGGCAGTCGAGCGGCTTTTACCTTACCGTGGGCGAGGCCTTTTAAACCAGCTCGCTCTTTTTCACCACTTAATTCAGAAGTTGCGGCTCCGTAGCCAATTCCGTCCTTATGCTTAGCGTCATTATTCCTACGTACAACGAAGCGGCCAACATCGGCCGGCTGGTGACCGACCTGCTCCGCCACGCCCCGGCCAGCACCGTAGAAATATTAGTGGTGGATGCGGGCAGCCCCGATGGTACCGCGGAGGTAGCCCGCGCCGCCGGGGCCACCGTGCTGGCCGCGCCCAAGCCCGGCCGGGCCGCCCAGCTCAACTACGGGGCCAGCCAGGCCCGCGGCGAGGTCTTGTACTTCGTGCACGCCGACGTGGGCATTCACCCCGGCTACGTGGCCACCATTGCGGCGGCCGTAGCGCAGGGCCACGCGGCGGGCTGCTACCGCTTCCGGTTCGATTCGCCGCACCCGCTGCTGCGCCTCAATAGCTACGGCACCCGCTTCAAAGGTATTATGAGCCGGGGGGGCGACCAGACGCTGTTTGTCACGCGGGCGCTGTTTGAGCAGCTGGGCGGGTTCAATGAGCGGTTTGTCATTATGGAAGACTTCGAGATTATCCAGCGCATCCGGCGGGTGGCCAGCTTTCACATTGTGCCGCTCGACGTGGTGGTGTCGGCCCGCAAGTACGAAACCAACAGCTGGCTGCGCGTGCAGCTGGCTAATCTCACGGCCTTTGCCATGTACTTTCTCAAGCTGCCGCCGCCCCGTATTGCCCGCACCTACAAGGCGCTGCTCAACTACCGCTAATGCCGTCATCCCCGCTTCCCCGCGTGCTCGTTACGGGTGCCAACGGCTTTTTGGGACGCCACCTCGTGGCCGAGCTACTGCGCCGCGGCTACCCCGTGCGGGCGCTGGTGCGGCCGGGCGGCACTACCAGCCCGGCGCTGCCCCCCTTGTCGTCGCTGCCCATCGAGGTAGCGGAGTTTGATATCGCCCAACCTGATAAAGAAACCGATTCCGAGACTCTGCTTGCCGGCTGTGGCGCCGTCATCCACGCCGCGGCCCTAGCCCAAGTGAATCCGGCCCGGGATCCGGCCGTGTTGGCGGCCAACGTGGGCGGCACCGAACGCCTGCTCCGGCTGGCGCTTGCTGCGGGCGTAGACCGCTTCGTGTACGTGGGCACCGCCAACGTGCACGGCTTTGGCACCAAGGCCCAACCCGGCGACGAAACCCGGCCTTACGCCGGCCGCCGCTACGGCCTCGACTACATGGACAGCAAGCGCGCCGCCTCCGACCTCGTGCTGGCGGCGGCCGCCCGCGAGCAGCTGGCGGCCGTACTGGTGCACCCCACGTTTATGCTGGGCCCCGGTGATGCCCGGCCCACCTCGGGCGCGCTGCTGCTGGCGCTGCACGCGGGCCAGCTGCCCGGCTATCCGCTGGGGGGCAAGAACTACGTGCACGTGCAGGATGTGGCCGTGGCTTCCGTTAACGCCCTTACCCGGGGCCGGGTGGGGGAGTCGTACATTTTGGGCAATGAAAACCTGAGCTACAAAGAAGTCTTCGGGCTGATTGCCGGCGTGCTCGGGGTAGCGCCCCCCCGCTGGCCGGTGCTGCCGCCGCTGGCAAACCTCTACGGGCGGGTCTGCGACTGGCGAGCCACGCTCACCGGCCGCCCGGTGCCGGTGAATGCGGCCATGACGGCCGTCGCCAACGACGGCCACTACTTCACCGCCCAAAAGGCCCGCACCGAGCTAGGGCTGCCCCAAACCCCCATCAACCAAGCCGTAGCCGAGGCTTTCGACTGGTTTCTCACCCACGGGTATGTTCAATAAGAATTCTACTCCCCTGGCCGGCCAAGTGGCCCTGGTTACGGGGTCCGAGTCGGGCATCGGCCGCGAAACGGCCCGGGCCTTTTGTCGTCAGGGAGCCGCCGTCGTGCTCAACGGCCGCCAGGCCGAGCGCCTCGAAGCCACCCGCCGGGCCCTGGCCGCCGAGGGCTACCAGGTAGCCGCCTGCGTGGCCGACGTAACGGACTTCGCCGCCTGCGAGCGGCTCGTGGCCACGGCCATTGCGGCATTCGGCCGGCTGGACATCCTGATTACCAACGCCAGTATTTCGCAGCGGGCCTACTTTGCCGATATGCAGCCGGACGTATTCCGGCAGGTACTCGACAGCAACGTGTACGGCTCAGTGTACCCGCTCAAGGCGGCGCTGCCCCACCTGATCCAGGCCCGGGGCAGCGTCACGTTCATTTCCTCTATCTCGGCCCTTAACGGAATGCCCAGCGGCTCGGCCTACTGCGCCGGCAAGGCCGCGCTGGCCAACCTGGCGCACACGCTGCGTTTGGAACTAGCGGCCTCCGGCGTGCATTTCGGGGTAGTGCACATCGGCTTCACCCAGAACGACCCCGACAAGCGCGTGCTCAACGCGGCCGGCCAGCCTGTGCCCATTGCCCACCGCCCGCCGCGCTGGCAAAAGTCGCAGGCGCAGGTGGCGGCCATCATCCTGCGCCACGTGCGGCGGCGGCGGCGGCGCACAGTTATTTCGGGCCTGGGCCACCTTATTCTGGTGGTGCACGCGCTGCTGCCCCGCCTCGGCGACTGGGTGGTGCTGACTTCCCAGCGCCGGCTGCGCAATTTCTATGAATAGCTTTGAATGGCCTTCCGGCAATCTGGATTTTAGTCTTTCTTCGTATCTCAACTTAAACCCACGCATGGAATCGTACTACAACCCCGCCGACCTCAAGAAATTTGGCAACATCGGTGACTTTCAGAAGGAGTTTGCCGATAAATTTTTCGCCTACTACGGCGCCGTTTTCACCGAAGGGGCCCTCACGGCCCGCGAAAAATCACTCATTGCCCTGGCCGTGGCGCACGCCGTGCAGTGCCCCTACTGCATTGATGCCTATACCTCGGACACCCTGGAAAAGGGCTGCACCGAGCCCGAAATGATGGAAGCCGTGCACGTGGCCGCGGCCATCCGCGGTGGTGCCACCCTAGTGCACGGCGTGCAGATGATGAACAAGGTGAAAGACCTCTCGATGTAAAAGCGTAGCGCGGCTGCTCCGGCGCCGCGTGCCAACTGATTTCCACCCGGCCTACGCACGCCTACGCCGCGTACGCGCCACTTCTTTGCTATGATAAAATCCCTCAAAGCCACGGGCAACCAGCTCGCCGACCCGGCTTTTCAGCTCACCGTGCTGCGCCAGGAAGTGGTGGACGTGCTGCACCTGCCGCCCTTCCACATCAAGATGAAGGAAGTGGGCCTGTTCCCACTGCGGCCGGTGGCCCCGGCGGTGCTGCAGATCAACGTGGGCAAGATGTGCAACCAAGTGTGCAAGCACTGCCACGTGGATGCCGGCCCCGACCGCAAGGAAATCATGACCCGCGAAACGATGCAGCTCTGCCTCGATGCGCTGGCCGCCACCGACATTCCCACAGTAGACCTCACCGGCGGCGCGCCCGAGATGAATCCCGACTTCCGGTGGTTTGTGGAGCAGATTTCGGCCTTGGGCCGTAAGGTGCTGGTGCGCTGCAACCTCACCATCATCGTAGCCAACAAGAAGTACCACGACCTGCCCGAGTTTTTCAAAAAGCACGGCGTGGAAGTCGTCAGCTCACTGCCCTTTTACTCGGCCGATAAAACCGACCGCCAGCGCGGCGACGGGGTGTTCGACGATTCTATCCGGGCTCTGAAAATGCTGAACGCCGTGGGTTACGGCCAGCCCGGCACCGGGTTGGTGCTGAACCTAGTGTACAATCCGGCCGGCGCGTTTATGCCCGGCCCGCAGGTGGCGCTGGAGCGGCAGTTTAAGCAGGCCCTGCTCAAAGACCACGGCATTGTGTTCAACAGTCTGTTTGCTATTACCAACCTGCCGGTGAGCCGCTTTCTCGACTACCTGGTGGAGTCGGGCAACTATGCAGGCTACATGGAAAAGCTCGTGACGGCCTTCAACCCCGCCGCCGCCGCCGGCGTGATGTGCCGCGACACCATTTCGGTGAGCTGGGACGGGGGCCTCTACGACTGCGACTTTAACCAGATGCTCGACCTGCACGTGGCCAGCACCAGCCAGCACATCCGCGACTTCGACGCCGCAGCCCTGGCACAGCGCCCCATTGTGGTCAACCAACACTGCTACGGCTGCACGGCCGGCGCAGGCTCCAGCTGCGGCGGCACAGTGGCGTAGCGCGTTGCAATTAGGTTTTTGCAGAGTAGGGGTAGGGATAAAATTCTTTCAAACCCCCGTTGTAAAATACCGCCAGCGGGTATAAATCACGTCGGTTCCACCTGACGGGGTAAGGGTTGAAGTAGCTCAGGCTTCGCTTCTAACCTTGCGTCAGGCCGGAACAGACCGTGGTAGCGTACTACTTTGTCAATAATTTGCTCACTGCCCGTCAGTCGGCCCGAGCTTGGAAGCTAGACCTGCGCTGTTACTGGCTGCGGCAGGAGTTGTCGGTACCCGGCACCAAGGTGTTCTTTTTTTCAGGTATGTGGATAGGAAGTTATAATTACAGACTTATACTGGCGTAGCCACCGATTTGCCGCCGTACCAGCGGTGGCGGAACCAGAAGGCCAGGTTAACCAGCGCAATCAGGGCGGGTACCTCAATCAACGGGCCGATGACGCCTGCAAAGGCCTGGCCCGAATTTAGGCCGAACACGCCAATGGCCACAGCAATGGCCAGCTCGAAGTTGTTGCCGGTGGCCGTGAAAGCAATGCTGGCATTCTCGGCGTAATCGGCTCCCAGCCACTTGCCGGCCGCGAAGCTGAGCACGAACATCACTCCGAAGTAGATGGCCAGCGGCAGCGCAATGCGTAGTACGTCCAGCGGCACTTGCACAATGGTTGCACCCTTGAGGCTGAACATCACCACGATGGTAAGCAGCAAGGCAATGAGCGTGATGGGGCTAATGGCCGGAATGAACACTTGCTCATACCACTGATGGCCATTCAAGCGGCGCAGCACGGCGCGCGAGAGGAAGCCGGCGGCGAAGGGAATACCCAGGTAGATGAGTACGCTCTGCGCAATGTCCCCGATACCGATATGTACGGCATAGCCTTTCAGCCCGAAGTAGGGCGGCAGCACCGTGATAAACAGCCACGCCAACACTGAGTAGAACAGCACTTGGAAAATGGAATTGAGCGCCACGAGGCCTGCCGCGTACTCGCGGGAGCCGTCGGCCAAATCGTTCCAGACCAGCACCATGGCAATGCAGCGGGCAATACCAATGAGAATCAGCCCCATCATGTAGTCGGGCTTGTCGGGCAGTAGCCAGATGGCCAGCAAGAACATCAGCAGCGGCCCAACTATCCAGTTCAGGACCAGCGAGAGGCCGATAATACGGGTGTTGTTGAAGACCTTGGGCAACTCCTCATACTTCACCTTGGCCAGCGGCGGGTACATCATCAGGATCAGCCCCACGGCCAGGGGCACGTTCACGGTGCCCACGGAGAAGTAGTTCACCGCCTCGTTGATGCCGGGCACGAAGTAGCCTAGGCCCACGCCCAGGGCCATAGCCAGGAATATCCACAGCGTCAGTCCCCGGTCCAAGCCGGAGAGCTTCTTTTGGGCAAGCGCCGTTGGAAGCGGTGCGGGGAGGGATGGAGAAGACATACAAAAGGAGGATACCGGTTAAGCGACGCCCACGGTCGGACTGCGGCGTTCCATTTGCACCGTGTTGCGCCACACGCCCTGATGCTGACCAATTCGCTCTCGATGTCCAATAACCCGAAATCCAGCTTGGGTGTGCAGGCTAATACTGGCTGTATTTTCCTCGAAGGTTCCCGCCTGTAGCGTCCAAATGCCGTTCGCTTCGGATTCCTGAATTAACGCCTGAAGTAGCTGCCGGCCGACCCCTTGCCCCCGCGCTTCGGCGGCAACATAGATGCTGATTTCAGCCACCCCACCGTACACGCAGCGCCCCGACACGGGGGAAAGAGCGACCCAGCCGAGCACGCGGCCAGCATTATCCACAGCCACAAGACGACTGTGGCGTAAGTGCCCGATATCCCAAGCTTCCCATTCCGGTGCCTTGATTTCGAAGGTCGCATTGCCGGTAGCCATTCCGGCTTCGTAAATGGCGCGTACCTGCGGCCAGTGTGCCGCCGTCATGGGTTGCAGAGTCATAAGAACAAAGTGATTAGTTGGTTAATAGGCGTTGCGAAGCATGTGAGCGTATTCGTTAGGCAGTGGCGAGGCTTCCACCGCCTGCGCCGCTTTCTCCACGTCGTACTCCACCCGAATCAACTCCGAGCGCACGCTATTGGGGGCGGTTAGCGTGGTATTCTCATCGAGGTACAGCAACTGATACGCTGCCCGCGGGTCGCCGTCCTTGGGCTTGCCGACCGAGCCGATGTTCAGGGCGTGACGGTAGCGGGTTTCGCCCTCGCGCTCGTAGGCGAAGGTGCGGTGGTAGGGCTTGTGGGTATGGCCAAACAGCAGGATGTCAGCGTTGGCCTCGGCCAGTACGCGCAGGAAGCTGGTCTCGGGCCGGTCCTCAAAAAGGTACTCATTGATTTTGCGCGGCGAGCCGTGTACCATCAGCAAGCTCAGCGTACAGGGCTCCTCCTGGAAATCCAGGCGCATGTGCTTAGGCAGCAGGCGCAGGTAGCGCCGCTCGTCTTCGCCCACCGCGTGGTTAGTGTAGGCAATGCTCTGTGCGCCCAAGTCCTTCTCGGTGTCGGTTTTATAGGCGCAGCCGCAGTTGCTGCTGGCCAAGCCAATGCCCTGGTCGTAGTTGCCAGCCAAGGTGGGGATGCCGCGGCGGCGCACTTCGTTCACCACCTCGTTGGGCCAGGGCGCGTAGCCTACCAAGTCACCGAGGCAGAAAATCATATCGGGCCGGCGCTGTTCCATATCGGCCAGCACCGCCTCCAGGGCCGGCAGATTGCCGTGCACGTCGGAGAAAAAGGCAATCGTCATTGAATGAGAAGAAGGAATGGAGAACTCAACCGGTGCAACTCGCAAGAACCGGTTCTCAGCCTAGCAGCACCCGCCGCCCGGGGTGCAGCCGCCGGCCGCTTGTAGCTGGGGCAGTACGAATTGCTGGGCCGCCGGAATGCCGCAGGCATCCTGGGCCAGGCAGGCCGTCTGCTTCGTAGTCAGCACGAAGTCATTGCCTTCACGCGTCAGTCCAAACTTGCCGATGGTGGTTTGTTGGTATTCCACTTCAATATCTAGGTCGGCAGCACCCAGAATGCGCTGCGACAACTCCAGGATGTGCAGGAACTTCTGCGGAGCGAGGCGGTGGTCGTAGTCGCCGGCCTCCCAGAGCTGGAAATTGGCCACGGTTTCGCGGCGCTCCACCCCGCCGCAATCAATGAAATGCTTGCTCACCAGCCCAACTTCCGTTACGTGGAAATGGGCGGGCAGGTACTCGCCCGTGGGTAGGCGAAAATTGACGGCTTTGACTTCGGCCAGGGCCTGCTTGATTTCAGAGATTTTCATGGCATTGCTTCGTGAGGAGGGTAAAAAGGGAGTGAGCCTAACAGGCGCAGGTATCGTCGGGGCCGCAGACCGCTCCACTCGTGGCTTCCAGGAAAAAAGCGGTGAACTGCTGATGCACCTGTTGCAGCAACTCCGTGTTGAGGCAGTAGCAGATGGTGAGGCCTTCGATTTCGCCGCGTATCAAATCCAAGGCTTTCAACTCCTGCAGGTGCTGCGAAACGGTGGTGCGGGATAGGGGAAGCTCGGCGGCAATATCGCCGGAAATGCAAGTTTGCTTACTGGCCAGCAGCTGAATGATAGCCACCCGCGCCGGGTGGGCCAGGGCCTTGGCCACGCGAGACAGGTACTGTTGCTCTTCAGTGAAGGCTGCGGTTTTAGCGTAGGTCATTGTCGGGAGCTGGAAGAGGGGAGGTGAAGTAACGGCCGGGGCTGTGGTAGCCGCCAACAAATGGTTAAGTAGGGAGACGTGTTGATCAGTCGTTTGTAGCCGCTGCTCATCGCCACCGCCCGGCAGGCGGTTGTAGCCATCCTGGATTTGCAGGCGCAGGCTTTCTGGTACCAGGCATGCAGTGCGCACCACCCGTTCGAGCACAACGCGCAGCAATGGCTGAGCCGACATATCGGGGGGAGATATAGCAGCAGGTAGCAAAGCATGAAGTATGTTGTAAATATACGACATTGTATGAAGTATGTTCACGTTGCACCTGTTTTCTTCTTCGTATGCCGGTAGTTTTATACCAAACTTTCGATCAATTTCTTTAACGTGCTATTTATTCCGTTTTCTGAAAGGGCTTCTATCAGTAGTACCTGATAGCTATTCTGATAATGCAGCTGCTCAGCTGCGTGGTGTTGACCCAGTCCATAGGCTTAATTACAGGGTGGCGGTGAGTAGGTCTAGCGAGGCTGGGCAGGATAAGGACGTATTATCCCTTTGTCATGGCAACACGCACGCACGCACGCACGCCGGATAAGCGGCGCAAATACGACGACGCGTTCAAGGCCGAAACTTTGCGCACAACTTGCGGGCCCAGCCGCCGCGCTCGTTCGTGCCGCGCCCCACCGATTCGGGCCATGGCCGGCGCCTGGCCCCCCCCCGCTTGCTGAGCCCGCCGCGCCCCGCCGCCCCCGACCAGGTCTGGGTCGGCGACAGCACCTGCTTGCCCAAGCAAGGCGGCGGCTGGCTGTACCTGGCCAGCGGGCAGGACACCTGCTCACGCAAGGTCGTCGGCTGGGACGCGCGGGAGTCGATGCCCGAAGACCTGGTCAGCGAGGCCCTGCGCCGCGCGCTGGTGGTGGGCCCGCCGGCGGCGGGCCTGATCGTGCACGCCGAGCAAGGCAGCCAGTACACGGCCACCCGCTTCTGCCAGCCTGCTGGCTCGCCCCGGCGCGACGCCGAGCATGAGCCGACGCGGCACCTGCTATGACAACGCGCAGGATGAATCCTTTCGGAGCCGGCTCAAGACCGAGTGGCTCGACGGCGGCCGATTTCCCGGCTTGGAAGAAGCCCGCCCCGAACTCGCGCACTACATTGCCTGCTACAACGACGAGCGGCGCCACTCCGCCCTCGCGTACCGCTCACCCAACCACTTCGCAACCCAGCTTCAAACCACGTCCGATAAGTGTCCGGCTTAGCGGGACCACCTGATCCTAACCGTACCGGTTTTCAAATTGGTTTTCGTACCTCTACTGCCTTCAATGCCAGTCTGCCTAGGTTCCGAGAAGTAGCCTAGAATGGCCTAAAAACGAAGAAGCCCACCGATTATCGGCGGGCTTCTCCTGTTTGTGCGCTCCCTCCTGGGCTCGAACCAGGGACCCTCTGATTAACAGTCAGATGCTCTAACCGGCTGAGCTAAGGAAGCGGTTATGGCGGCGTTTTTTGCCGTTGCTGGTGCAATATTAGGGCAAACTTTCGGAAGCTGCAAACATGTATTTCGAAATTTTTTTGGCGATTTCTCTAATTGGTGATTGTCAAAGTGTTGCCGGAAAGTGCCGTGCTATATTGGCGGAGCGGCCGGCCCGCCGGCCCACCCTGCGGCTGGCCCTGCAGGCTAAACTGGGAGTTGCAGCAGGGGTCAACGAGCCGGAGGAAGGGCTCAATTTTTACCCGGGCACAGGTGTCGAGGGGTTGATACGGGCAGTTACGCTCGAATGCCAGGTAGCTGCTGGCATTTTGCCGCACCACAATAATGCCCCGCACGCCACCTTTTATGTACACGGCTCCATTATCGAAACGCAGGTTGCTGTTCTGCTGGTCCGTCAGAAACAACACTTCATTCACCGCCGCCAGCGGTATTTGCGGCTGAGCATCGCCTGAGGATGAACAGGCCAATAAGGCGCTGCCGCCTATTGCCAGCAAGCCGAGTGCAACTCCCGTCCGCAATACCTGAGACGCCATATGAGTAAGTGTAAGAGAATGTGAGGTGAAACGCCTACGCCGGCTAAATAGTGCGTGGTGGGAGTGGTAACAAACAAGCCGCTCTCAGGATATCCAGAAAGCGGCTTGGTGCAGATTAGCTAAGAGGAAGTCTACTGTACGCCTTCAAACTGCCGCAGGAAGCGGGCGTCGTTTTCGGTGAACAAGCGCAGGTCTTTAATTTGGTATTTGAGCATGGTAATGCGCTCAATACCCATGCCCCAGGCGTAGCCCGAGTACCGCTCCGAATCGATGCCAGACTGCTCCAGCACGGCGGGGTCTACCATGCCACAACCCCCAATTTCAACCCAGCCCGTGCCCTTGCAGATGTTACAACCCTTGCCTTTGCAAATCAGGCAGGTAATGTCAATTTCAGCGGAAGGCTCGGTGAAGGGGAAGAAGGAGGGGCGGAACCGCACTTGCATGTCCTGCCCGAACAGCTCCTGCACGAAGTAATATACCGTCTGCTTTAGGTCGGCGAAGCTCACGTTTTCATCCACGAACAGAGCTTCTACCTGATGGAACATCATGTGGGCGCGGGCCGATATGGCCTCGTTGCGGTACACGCGACCCGGCATAATGCTGCGGATGGGCGGCTTCTGCGACTTCATCACGCGCACCTGCACGGGGCTGGTGTGCGTGCGCAATACCCACTCGGTTTCGCCGGGCTCCCGGCGCACGAAGAACGTATCCTGCATGTCGCGGGCGGGGTGGTTCTCGGGGAAGTTGAGGGCGGTGAAGTTGTGCCAGTCGTCCTCAATTTCGGGGCCCTCGGCCACGTTGAAGCCGATGCGGGCCAGGATGCGCACAATTTCCTCGCGCACCAGGCTCAGCGGATGGCGGGTACCCAGCGCCTGCGGCACGGTGGGCAACGTGTAGTCAAAAGTAGGATCGGCGGGGGCATTGGCGCTGGCCGCTTCCAGCTCTTGCTGGCGCTCCTCAAACCGGGCCTGGGCTAGCTGCTTGAGCTGGTTTAGCTCCTGGCCCACGGCGCGGCGGTCTTCCTGCGGCACGGTTTTCAGCTGATCAAACAGATCGGCCAGTTGGCCTTTGCGGCCGGTGTAGGCAATCCGGAATTGGTCGAGCTGCTCGGCCGTGGTGAGGTCGTAGGCGGAAATTTCGGCCCGTACGCGGGCAATGGCGTCCTGCATCATACTGCAAAGGTAGCCCGATTATGGGTTGTTCTAAAGCACCAGACTCCGGCAGCAAATTTTTGGCTCAATTGGTAGCCAAGCTGTGTTGCCCCACCTGATAAACGGTCTGGTACAGCTATTTTAGGAGGTAGCGGGGACTTGATGAAAAGTTGGTACGGTTGCTGCAAAGACGACAAACACACCCGGCTTACTGTACTGAACGTGGGGCGCCACCCGTCAGTCGCCGATAGAGTGGCCTGCTGTGGAGCCGGCCGAGTCTTCCGCTTTTAACTCTACCCTTTCGATGAAACGGTTTCTCTCTGCTGTGGCCATAGCCGCAGCCTTCCTCAGTGCGCCCCAAGTTCAGGCTCAAACTACCAAAAAGCCGGCCGCAAAACCGACAAATACCAGCGTGGCGCCAGCTACCCGCGCTACTTCTGATGATTGGGGCTGGAACGACGCCGTGCCGGCGGATACTTCGGGCTGGGAGGTGCGCGGCGCAGAAACGGCCGCCACTCCCGCTGCTGCTGACCCAATGATGCAGTCGTCGGGGGTAATGCTGGCCCCAGGCATGAATACGGCTCCGTACCGGGGCGTGAGCACCGACTATAACGGCCGCCCGGTGCGCAAACCGGCTGCCGCTACCACCGTGGCAGCGCAGCCTGCTACCGACAACTCCACCATGGCCGCCGGCTGGTAACAGCAAGGTTGAGCTACGCTAAAAACTGCCCGCTCGGTACACCCACCAGCGGGCAGTTTTCGTATGCACCAACATACTGGCTGCCGGGGCAAGCGGTGCTCAGTGTGCTGTGTATGAAAACGATAGTGTACTGTATGGTAATAGCTGGTCTGACGTGGCTAGCAACCTCGGAAACGGCCACAGCTCAGCAAACCAAGCCCGGTACTCGTACCAAAGCGGCCTACCACCGCACGAGTAACCCCCGCAACCGGGCACGGGCCGGAGCCTACGCGCGCTACGACCGGAGCAACCGCCGCGACGAAGAAAATATGAAGCTGGCTCCCGGTTTTCGGCTGAATATGCCCAGCCCGCCCACCACCGACTACATGGGCCGGCCCTTGAAAAAGAAACCCGCCAAAACCAGTTCAACCACTATGTCGGCAGGTGGAAGCACTACCCCAGCACGGCGGCCATAAAAAACTGGGCGCTGTACAGACATATAATACCAAACTAATGAGCCTGTGCGTTTAAGGCGTGCTATGAGGTAACTGGCAAATAATGTGTTGGTTGTTGCTTTTTACCGCCTATTGGGAACTTCCTAGTTCAAGCTACGTTTGGGCAAAAAGTGTGGCGAGGGTTTCGGGCCCGCGCAGGGTGCCGTACCTTTGCGGTAAGAAGCTGCTTATTATTCTGTTCCAATGACTCGACAATTCCTCCCGCTACTTCTGTTAGGTGGCGTACTGATAGCCGCCCCGGCGGCAGCGCAAAAGAAAAAGGCCGACGATGGCTGGGGCTCTTCCGGCTCGGATGGTTGGGGCGCTCCTGCTCCTAAGCCTGCCGCCAAGAAGGCTACCACCACTACTACCAAAGCAGCTGCCCCGAAGGTTGAAGCTGCTCCGGCCGCTGCGCCAGCTCCGGCGGCTGCCCCGGCCGGCGGTGAGTGGGGTGCTAGTGGCAGCGCCGCTGGTGGCGGTGCGGCAGCTGCCCCTGCAGCGCCGTCTGCGCCTGAGCAACCTATTGGTGCCAGCTTGGCGCCGGGTTTCACGGCTGCTCCGTCGCGCCGCGTGACTACGGACTACCGGGGCCGGCCGCTGGCTCCCTACGTGCGCCGCTCTGTGCGCGCCTCCGACCCTGTACCGCCCACTCCGGCACCGGCCCCCATTGTAGCGCCCGAGCCTGAACCGGCTCCGGTAGCCGCCGAACCAGTAGCTGCCCCCAAAGCATCCGCCAGCGCGGCCGGTGCCTCGGCCGGCACTAAAGCTGGTGGTGCCACCGCTACCAAGAAAGCAGCAGCTCCCGTGAAAAAAGCCGCTCCTAAGAAAAAGGTCGACGACGGCTGGGGCAGCGGCGGCAGCGGCTGGTAATATTCGGCAGCGCAGTAACTATGTAATCAAAAAAGCCCGCCTGAATTGTTCAGGTGGGCTTTTTAGTGTTGAAGCTTCTACCTAAAGAATTTCCTCTTCCACGGCCGGTACGGGTTCGGCTACGGCTTGGGCCCGATAGTACAAGGTGCTACAGTTGGTGGGGCGCAAAATTTCCCGGGCGGCTTCCAGCACCTGAGCCGGCGTAACAGCCTGCACTTTGGCGCTTTCTTCATTTACCAGGTTTGCGTTGCCCAGCAGCTTGCTAAAGGCCAGGTTCATGGCACGGTTGAGCAGCTCAATCTCGCTGAACACAATGCTTACTTCCGCCTGGTTTTTTACCTTTTCCAGTTCCTCAGTGGGGATTTCGGCGGTTTGCAACTCGGCTAGCACGGTCTCCACGGCCGCGTCGGCTTCTTTCAGCGAAACCCCGGCGTTCAACTTGCCGCTCACCACCAGCAGGCCCGGCTCCAGGGAGCCCATCACCGAGGCGGAAATGGAGTTGAACAACGGCCGCTCCTTCACCAGCTGCTGGTACAGGCGGCTCGATTTGCCCCGGCCCAGCACGTCAGAAAGCAGGTCGGCGGCATGGTAGCCCGCCTCGGCCCGGCTGGGCATGTGGTACACTTTGTAGAGGGCCGACAACGGCACCTCGGCCGATACTTCTAGGAAGCGGGCTTCCTCCTGGCGCGGCTCCCGGGGCAGCTGCCGCTCATAGCGCGTGCCGCCCGGAATGGGGCCAAACCACTTTTCAGCCAGCCGTTGGGCCTCGGCCACGGTTACGTCGCCGGCTACTACCAGAATGGCGTTGGCGGGCGAGTAGTGCTTGGCAAAAAAGTCGCGTACCAACTGCATGCTGGCATTCTCGATGTGGCCGACCTCCTTGCCAATGGTGGCCCACTGGTAGGGGTGATGCTGATAGGCGAGGGGCCGTAGCTTGAGCCACACGTCGCCGTAGGGCTGGTTC
Source organism: Hymenobacter pini (assembly GCF_020421205.1). GTDB lineage: Bacteria > Bacteroidota > Bacteroidia > Cytophagales > Hymenobacteraceae > Hymenobacter > Hymenobacter pini. The sequence goes on along the minus strand of NZ_JAIZZH010000007.1, from coordinate 35,548 downwards.
AGGTAGTTTTGCTTGAACTCCTCTACTACCACTTTCCGCTGCACTTCCAGCCCGTTCTCGGAGAAAGCCAGGTTCAGCATCCGGTCCGACTCAAGCCAGAAGCCGGTTTCCAGGTTTGCGGCGGGCAGCGTGAGGTAGTAGTTGGTGATGTCGGGAGAGGTGAAGGCGTTGTTCTCGCCACCTACCAACTGCAGGGGCTCATCGTAGCTCGGGATGTTAATGGAACCCGAGAACATGAGGTGTTCGAACAAGTGGGCAAAGCCGGTATGGGCGGGGTCCTCGTCGCGGGAGCCTACATTATAGAGTACGTTGAGCACGGCCATGGGCGTGCTGTGGTCTTCGTGCACAATGCAACGCAGGCCGTTGTCAAGGGTAAATTCTTCGAAGTGAATCATGCAGGGGCGTCAGGGGTAGAAAAGCCGGGCGCGGCGGCAAGGTACATAACCGGCTGCCGGAATCAGAAGTTTCCGCTTGGTTACAGCGTGGCCCGCACGCCCACCAGCACGGTGCGGGCCACCGGATACGCCCCCACATCTAGCCCCGCCTGCTGGTTATCGGAGCCGGCCGAGCTGACGTTGGGGTCGTAGCCCCGGTACCGGGTGAACACCAGCAGGTTCAGGCCGCTTGTCCACAGCTGCACGCTGCGGGCCTCTTTCTCCCACACTTTGTAGCTGAACGTGACAGAAGACAGCCGCGCGTGGTTGCCGGATTGCAGCGTGTAGGTGCTGAAGGGTAGATTATAAGTGCCCGCTACGGGCACATCGGTAGCGGTATTGGTGGGCGTCCACCGGTCCAGTACACGGCGGGAAGCATTGTAATATCCCGTAGGTAACTCCAGTTTCTCCAAGGAGGTATTCTGCATCTGGTACCCAAACATGCCATCAACTTGCAGCTGCAGCTCGAACCGACTCAGGGTGAGCTGCTGGCTAAAGCTGAGCAGGCGTTTGGGTAGGCCGCTGCCTATGGGCTGAGAGTCCCCGTAGTTGCTCTGACCGTCGCCGTTGGTATCAACAAAACGGGGCTTCCCGGTAGCATCTACACCCAAGTAGCGTAGTCCGTAAAACGTACCAACTGGATAGCCGGAAAACGTGCGGGTATAAGGCGTGGGCAGGTAGGCCTCATTGGAAGTATACCGGTTGCGGTTGGCGGCCGCCGCCAGCCGGGTGCTGGCCTGTACCGGGCCGGCCTGCCACCGACCACTTAGCGTCAGCTCCAGCCCGGTGTTACGGAGGGAGTGGAGCTCGGACGTGCCCCGTGAACTGAGAGGACCGCCCACGTAAAATGTGCTGTTGGTGCGGCGGTGGTACGCCTGCACGGTAGCTGTCAGGTGCTGATTAAACAAATCCGCTTCAGTACCCGCATCCAGCTGTTGCGTTTGCTCAGGCAGGAAGGCGATTGTCTGCGGAAGATTTGCCTGGCCGGGTACCCCAATGCTGAACGAGTTGCGGCCGTAATTACCCGCTCCCGAGGTGCGGCCCCACCCCACCCAAGCATCCAAACGGGCAGGAGCCGAATTCCAGAAGTTTTCTTTGGCGGCGTGCCACAGTACTTGAGCGCCGGGCAGCCAGCTCCACCGGTCATCAAGTGCGAAAGTGCTGCTGCCGTCGCGCCGCAACGTGCCCTTCACTTGGTACTTCTCCGCAAAGGTGTAGCCCGCCGTGAGCTGGTAGAAGTTCATACCTGCTTTATCCAAGCTGCCGTTGCCGGATAAGGTAGTAGAGGGGGAGCCGGGAAAGTATCTGTACTGTTCCGTCGTGGTTTTGCGGTCTTGTCGCATGGCTTCCAGCGAGGCCGTGACAGCGTGCCGCCCGCCTCGCAGGTTGCGGGCGTAGCGCAAAGCCGGGTTTAGTACCAACTGCCGGTACGTGAAAAAGAGGTTGCCATTCTCGCCCCCCGGCAAGGTGGTATAGGCCGGCTGGTATGAGCGGCTACGCAGGGTGGCCCGCTCCAAATTACCGCGCACCTCCAGCGTGAGGCCGGTCGTCAGCTCGTAGCGTACCCCAAGCTGAGCCAGTAACCGACGTTGGGTGGGGCTCTGGTAACTCTGCCGGGCCAAGTCTGTTGGCAGCGTATAGAATTCTGGTCTGGGATTATCTGTTGATAATTGGACGGGTGGCCGGAGTAAGGCATTTTCCAGCGCGTAATAGGCTGGCACGCGCTGCTCCGTCTGGGCGAAGCTGGCGGTACCATCCAAGTGCAGATGCTGACCGATGCGCTGGTTGAGGGCGGCGCGGGCGGCGTAGCGGCGCAGGCGGGAGTTCAGCACCACACCCTGCTGGCCCAGGTAGTCGGCTGCCGCGTAGTAGCGGGTGGCGGCCGTGCCGCCCGCGAGGCCTAGGTGGTGCTCCTGCACGGCCGCCGTGCGCAGCAGCTCCGCCTGCCAGTCGGTACCCCGGCCCAGGGCCGCCAGCTGGGCGGCAGTATATGGGGCCGGTTGGCCATTGCGCTCCGCCGCCTCATTGCGCAGGGTGGCATACTCCCGGGCATCCAGCAGCTCGTACCGGTTTCGGGCCTGCTGGGCGCCGCCGTAGCCTTGGTAGCTCAGGCGCGGCTTGCCCTGCTTGCCCTGCTTGCCCCGTTTCGTGGTAATTTTGATAACGCCGTTGAGGCCTTGGGAGCCGTACAGCGCCGTTTCATAGGCTCCTTTCAGCACTTCCACCTGCTCAATATCCTCGTTGGGGATGCTCAGCAGCGGGTTCACATCCAGCTCCTGGGCTTCGGCGGGCACTACTCCGGTGAGGGAAGTAGCCCCGCCCGGCCGGAACGTGTGCTGGAACACCGGCACCCCATCCACCACGTACAGCGGCTGCGCGTTGCTGGCCAGACTAGCTGCCCCCCGGATTCGCACCGCCACCTGCGCCCCCGGTGCCCTCGAGTATGGCGTGGCCTGCACCCCGGCTACCTGACGGAGTTGCTCCTGGATGGGGAGGAGGGGGAGGATGCGGTTATAACTCGATAAATATTGAGCTGTTGGGCAGTAGGATTTGACTATTACGACTGAATCCTGTACTGCCACACTAGGCAATCTAACAGTGTCGGTCTGTTGAGCGAGGGCGGGAATAGAAAGCGGCAGCAATAGGCCGAGGGAGTAGAGTCGAATCATGCGGATAGGATAGGGTCGGGAATCGGGTCCCGAAGATAGATGCCGCTTGCCTGCCGATTCCACAAACCGGGGGCTATAATTTCCCATCCGGCCCAAACCCGTACTTTTGGCCCCACCCACCAACCACAGTTGATTCCCGATGCACTTCGACCGCAAGGACTACTCGAACGATACCCTGCTCCACCTCTACCAGAACCTGCTCAAGCCCCGCATGATTGAGGAGAAAATGCTCATTCTGCTTCGTCAGGGCAAAGTGAGCAAGTGGTTTTCGGGCATCGGGCAGGAGGCCATTTCGGTGGGCAGCACCCTGGCCCTGGACCCGGACGAGTATATTCTGCCCCTGCACCGCAACCTGGGCGTGTTCACGGGTCGCAACGTGCCCCTCGACCGGCTGTTTGCCCAGTGGCAGGGCAAAACTCACGGCTTCACCAAGGGCCGTGACCGGTCGTTCCACTTCGGCACCAACGAGCACCACATTGTGGGCATGATTTCGCACTTGGGGCCGCAGCTGGCCGTGGCCGGCGGCATTGCCCTAGCCGATACGCTGGAAAACCGCCCCAAAGTAACCGTCACCTACAGCGGCGACGGGGGCGCCTCCGAGGGCGACTTCCACGAGGCCCTGAACGTGGCTGCCGTATGGCAGCTACCAGTCATCTTCATCATCGAAAACAACGGCTACGGCCTCAGCACCCCCAGCAACGAGCAGTTCCGCTTCCGCTACTTCGTGGATAAAGGCCCCGCCTACGGCATGGAAGCCGTGCAGGTAGATGGCAACAACGTGCTGGAAGTGTACGACACCGTGCGCCGCCTGGCCGAAGACCTGCGCCAGAACCCCCGCCCCGTGCTGCTGGAGGCCCTCACCTTCCGCATGCGTGGCCACGAGGAAGCCAGCGGCACCAAGTACGTGCCCCAGGAGCTGTTTGAGCAGTGGGCCCAGAAAGACCCGGTGGAGAACTACGAAAAGTGGCTCCTACAGGAAGGCATCCTCGACGAAGAAGCCCGCATGCGCTTCCGCGAAACCATCAAGCGCGAAATCGAAGAAGGCCTGCGCATAGCCGATGCCGAGCCCATGCCCACTGCCTCGGAGCAGGAAGTAACGGATATGTACCGCTCCTTCGAGCCCGACGCCAGCCTAAACTTGGCAACCGGTAACTCGCAACCGGTAACTGATAAACGCTACGTCGATGCTATTTCGGACGGGCTGCGCCAGAGCATGGAGCGTTACCCCGAGTTGGTGCTCATGGGCCAGGACATTGCCGAGTACGGCGGCGTGTTCAAGATTACGGATGGTTTTGTGCAGCAGTTTGGCAGGGGCCGGGTGCGCAATACGCCGCTCTGCGAGTCGGCTATTGTGGGCGCGGGCCTGGGCCTGAGCATTAAGGGCAAGAAGGCCATGGTGGAAATGCAGTTCGCCGATTTCGTGACCTGTGGCTTCAATCAGATTGTGAACAACCTAGCCAAGAGCCATTACCGCTGGGGCCAAAACGCCGACGTGGTGGTGCGTATGCCCACCGGGGCCGGTACCGCCGCCGGCCCGTTCCACTCCCAAAGCAACGAGGCTTGGTTTACGCACACGCCCGGCCTGAAAGTGGTATTCCCCAGCAACCCCGTGGACGCTAAGGGCCTACTCTGCGCCGCCTTTGAGGACCCCAACCCGGTGATGTACTTCGAGCACAAGCTGCTCTACCGCAGCATTTCGGCGCCCGTACCCGATGCCTACTACACCACGCCCATTGGAAAGGCCGCGCTGGTGCGAGAAGGGCAGGAAATGAGCATCATTACCTACGGCGCGGGCGTACACTGGGCGCTGGCCGCCGTGCAGGAGCTGGGCGTGGATGCCGACATTCTCGACCTGCGCACCCTGCTGCCCTGGGATGAAGAGGCCGTGCGCCAAACGGTGGAGAAAAACGGCCGCGTGATTCTGCTCCACGAAGACACCCTCACCGGCGGCCTGGCTGGCGAAATCGGGGCCTGGATTGCCGAGCACTGCTTCCGCAGCCTCGATGCGCCCATTATGCGCGTGGCCTCTCTGGATACGGCCGTGCCCTTCGCGCCCCCGCTAGAAAAGCAGTTCCTGCCCCAGCAGCGTCTCCGCGAAGCCATTGAAAAGCTGCGCAACTACTAGAATAGCGCGCAGCTCCGCTTCGCGCACGAGCGGGGCGAGTAACCGGAGCGTAAGCACTACACGCTCGGTACTCGCTCGTGCGCGAAGCGGAGCTGCGCGCTACTGGCTTACTGGTATCTGTTCCGTAATTTGCCGGCCGTACCTGCTGCCCAGCTGAATTCTGATTGCATGAAACTATCCGGTGCTTTTCGTCGCCTGCCTATTCTGGTAGTAGCCGCCTTGTTGCTGCTGACTGCGCCGGCCTGCCACCGGTACCGCATTCCAAGCCCCAAAGGACCACCCCAGCCCAAGGTGAAAAAGGCGAAAAATCCGGGTAACGAATCGGCCGACGGACGGGCCCTGGACGTAGAAAGGGAGTCGGTGAAAACCCAGAAAAACAGCTACGATAAGCAAGGTTTGCTCAAGAAGCCCAAAATGGAGCGCCGCCGGCTGAAGCATAAAGTAGGACAGCGCAAATTCCTGGGTTTCACGCTGCCGTTTTAAACCAAGTGGCCGTGTACCGGTCTGATTTCTGCTCCTGAATTCCGTTTTTCCATCGCTTTACGTTTTATCAGTTATGCGCATCTTGTTACTGAGTATGTTATTGCTGTGCGGAGCTGCCCCGGCTTGGGCGCAACTGGAATCGACAAGCCCCACCCAGCAGCGGGCTGCCAATCGCAAAGCCCTGCGCGACGCCGAGAAGTTTAACGCCCAGTATAAAGAGTCGCACCTGACGGTGACCAAGCCGGAGCTGAAACACCAAGGCGGCGGCAAGCAGGAGGTGCAAGCCCCACCACCCGGCCAGGCCAGCTACCGGTTCGACCGGAACGGGGAGCCGCGCGTGAGCGAACCATCCCGCCTAAATTTTCGTCTGCGGAAGAAGCGCGCCGCAACCGCGCAGTAATTTTCCTGGAACTCTTCCTCATTATATGACACCCTGGCAACCCCTCACCCAATCGGAGCAGCTCACGGATATCGTCCGCGAATCGTTTGAGCAGCCGGTCATCATTTTTAAGCACAGTACCACGTGCTCTATCAGCGCCATGGCCAAAGGCAAAGTGGAGCGCCAATGGGCCGATGCCGGCCTCGATAACGCCAAAATCTATTACCTGGATTTACTGCGCTACCGGCCCATCTCCCAGGAAATTGCCCAGAAGTTCAACGTTCACCACGAGTCGCCGCAGCTGCTGCTTATCCAGAACGGTGAATGCACCCTTGATTCCTCGCACATGGCCATTAAGCTGAGCGAGGTGAAGGAGGTTATTGGTGCTTAGTTGGTAGTGCCTAGTGCCTAGATTGTGTAACTAGGCACTAGGCATTACCAACTAAGCACTATACTCGAACCGAACTTCCTGCCGAATTTCCGGGTTCAGGCTAAGAGCCACCGGGCAGGTGCGGGCGGCATTTTCCAGGATGGCGCGGTCCTTTTCTGACAGGGACGCGGGCAGCCGGAACGTTACGTCAATCTGCCCGATGCGGCGCGGTTCCGCCACCATATGCTTGGTTACTTCCCATTGCACCCCTGTCAGGTCCAACTCGTGGCGAGCGGCTACGATGCCCATAATCGTCATCATGCACGAGCCCAGAGAGGCGGCTACTAAGTCGGTGGGCGAAAAGGCCTCGCCCTGGCCGTGGTTGTCCACGGGGGCGTCGGTGAGAATGGTATTGCCGGAGGCTACGTGGGTAGCTTCGGTGCGTAAATTTCCGGCGTAGCGGGCAGTGGCTGTGCTCATGGCAACTTGATTAAGGTAAGCAGGGTATGCACGTAAATTTACGTACTTTCGGCAGGGTTGGCGGCTGGCGGCTGCTGAGCCAGCAGTTTATTTTTCGCCTCTCTATGCCGTCCAAACCCGTGCGTATTCTGCTTGTTTTCGGTGCCAGTCTGCTGGTGGCCACTTTAGGGATGGGGCTGCGGGCCCAGGCCCAGCAATCCACCCAAACCCTGGCCTCCAGCAACGACGAGCCATCGTACCGCAAGGAGTTTATTTACGGGGTCAACTTCAATACGCGAGGCGGTTTGATAGGCGGCGCTTCGGTACGCTCCACTCGGTTGCTCAACCAGGACTGGTCCCGGTTCTGGAGCTTGGAGGTAGTAGAAGTGAAGCACCCGAAGGAGCAGAAGATACCGACCCCATATGGTGGGGTCATTGTGCGCGGGAAAAGCAACTACCTCTTCGTGGTACGGCCTTCGCTGGGCGCACAGCGCGTCATTTTCCGGAAGGCTCCTGATTCCGGCGTGCAGGTAAACGGGTTGGTAAGCGGTGGTCCGTCAATAGGCCTGCTGATGCCCTACTACATCAGCTATAACTACTCCGACAATCCCGCTGGCCCCATTACGGAATACCGCGACGAGCAGTATGACCCTCGGATACATTCTTATGACCGGATTCTGGACCGGGCACCCTTGTTTTCGGGCATTGGTAGTACGAAAGTGCAGATGGGGGCCCACATCCGGGGGGCGCTGAGCTTTGAATACGGCCGCTACCGTGACGCCGTAGCCGGTGTGGAAGTAGGGGCTATGGTGGAAGCTTACACGAAAGCGCCCCCCATTATCCGGGAGCGGACTATTTCGGATGAATCCCTCAACGACCGGTTTATGCCTTCGGTGTACCTGACGGTTTACCTGGGTTCCCGCAACTAGCTATTCTCCCGCCCAATAGCCGCGTTTCACCTGCCGGCCGATGCTCTGCGCTTCGGCCGGCAGTTTTTTATGCCCCGGCCCGTGGCTGAAACCTCTTGCCCGCCGGAATTGTCTTAACGGTGGACTATTCCGCCACGTATTCCCCTTACCTTTGCAGCATGGATGACCTGTTGCTGACTCTGCCCATCATTCAGCCTGAAGCAGCCGCTCCGGCAGCTCCCGCTAAACCACGCAAGCCCGACTGGCTGCGCGTGAAGCTGCCCGTGGGCCCGGCCTACGCCAACGTCCGCCGTCTGGTGGATGAGCATAAGCTGCATACTATCTGCGAATCGGGCAACTGCCCGAACATGGGGGAGTGCTGGGGTGCCGGCACCGCTACCTTCATGATTCTGGGCAACGTGTGCACGCGCTCTTGCTCGTTCTGCGCCGTGGCTACCGGCCGCCCCAACGAGTATGACCTTGATGAGCCCCGTCGCGTGGCAAAAGCCATTCAGCTGATGGGCGTAAAGCACGCGGTAATCACCAGCGTGAACCGGGACGAATTAAAAGACCGGGGAGCCAGCGTCTGGTACGAAACCGTGGTGCAAACCAAGCAACTCAGCCCCAGCACCACCATCGAAACGCTGATTCCGGATGTGAAGGCCAACTGGGCCGCGCTGGATACCATGATTGCCGGCGGCCAGGAAGTGGTGTCGCACAACATGGAAACCGTAGGCAGCCTGTACCGCCTCGTGCGGCCCCAGGCCAAATACGACCGGAGCCTGGAGCAAATCCGCCGTACCAAGGAGGCGGGTAAGCGCACCAAGTCAGGTATTATGCTGGGCTTGGGCGAAACCAAGGAGGAAATGTACCGCGCCATGGACGACCTCGTGGCCAACGGCCTCGACATTCTGACGCTGGGCCAGTACCTGCAACCCACCAAACGACACATTGAGGTGGCTGAGTTCATCCACCCCGATTTGTTTGCCCACTACAAGGAAGAAGGCCTGCGCCGGGGTCTAAAATACGTGGAAAGCGGCCCGCTGGTACGCTCCAGCTACCACGCCGAGCGCCACGTAAACGTGCCAATCTAAGATTGCTGGCTTATTTCCGAAACCACTGCGCCCCTACTCGCACCCACGAGCAGGGGCGCAGTGGTTTCGGGGGGCTTGCGTATTATGGGCGCAAACCAATAGATTTATACCGGCCACCATGCCCGGCCCAGTGTATAATCCTTCTCGTTATCGATACATAGCTACACAACAGCAAGTGAAAGAGTTTTTTCTATTCAGGGGCCGGTTGCGGCGTCGGGCGTATTGGGGGCGAGTGCTGGGTATTTATGGGGTGAGCTTTGGCCTGTACGCGGTACTGTGCCGGCTGGTACTGCTGCGCTCCACCGATGTTGACACCGCAGAGTTGCTGGCTGTGTTGCTGCTGCTAACTGCTACCTTCTTGATGATTGTGCAAACGGTAAAGCGTCTGCACGATACGGGCTTGTCGGGCTGGTGGTGGTGGCTGCTCATGGTGCCTTGGCTGGGTAATGCCTTTAGTATCGGTATTCCGTTGGTAAATGGTACCTCCGGTCCCAATCGTTTCGGCCCCGACCCCAAAGGCCGGCCCGGGTTGGTTCCGGTGCTACCCGTGCCCGATAGGCCCGGGCCGCCGGAGGCATAAAAAAAGGACGTTGCAACTGGCAACGCCCTCTTCTTGAATCGGCATAATAGCGGCGGAATTTAGCGGCTGGCCTGCTCCGCGCCGGGCGGGTAGTTGCCCAGGATGCTGGTAACAATACGCTGTACTTCAGCTTCCGAAATCGTCTGCTGATCTACTTGCGCCTGACCCTGGCCGCGCCAGGCTAGCTCCTTGCGTTTCACGTCCACGAAGTCGAGAATAACGGTGCCAGCTTTGTAATCGGTTACGTAGCCGCCCCGGTTGTACAGGCTGCCGTAGCCATAGTAACCGTAGCCATAGGGGTAGCCAAACGGGCCGTACGGAGAGCCGGTAGCACGCTGCTTATCCTCCACACGGGCACTGTAGGCTACGTACACATCGGGGGTTTTCTCAGAATACGTCAGGCCTTTCTGAGCCAGTTGTTGCTCTACAGCCGTACGAATGCGCTTATCCAGAAACGACTCGTAGCCTTTGGCGGGGCCGCCTTCGGTGTCAACGGGTTGCGTGGGATACCAAGCCCAGGTTTTATAAGCCCGGAAGTTTACGGAATGGTCAAAATCGGAAGTAACGCCCACGCGGGCGGTAGTGGCGCAACTGCTGGCTCCCAGCAGCAGGCCCAACCCCAGCAGCGAGTAGGCCAGCGGGCGAGCCAGAAAACGGGAAATGCGGTTCATTGCAGACAGGAAATCGGTGGAAAGATCAGCGCGCTTCGAACCACAGACTAGCTGGGTGCAGCGCGCTATACTTTAAACGCCAGGAGCTGGGTGCTCGTTCCCTGGATAAACGCTGCAAGCCGAAGAAATATTGGGTTGATTGCTCTTTAAAAAGTACGGGGCATCTCAAAATATCCCTATCTTTTGCAGAATAAACCGCCTGTTGCCGTATTCATGAAAAGAACTCTACTCTCCCTTTTTGTACTAGCTGCCCTGGCTTCCTGCAGCGCCTCCAAAGACGAATCCCGCTCTAACCGTACCAATACTACGCCGGTACCGCACAATACCGTGGTAGAGTGCATCCTCTATGATGGCATGACGAAAGATTCGCGCCAGCTGGCTACCATCAACTCTGGCAACGAAGTGCAGGTGATGGATACCGTAGATGCCTATTTTGTGAAGGTGCGCGTAACTACCAACGGCCAAACCCAAAACGGCTACATGTACCGCAACTGCTTCAGTAAGAACTAACTTAGGCCAGCTCTCTGTCCCTGTAGTACCGACATAAAAAGGCCCCGCAACACGAGTTGCGGGGCCTTTCATATTAGACTAAGCCGGCGTAATTAGTAAGACGGGCCTTTGTCCGTGGGTACCAGCTGCTCTTCGGCATCCACGTATTGCTCAATGGGCGTGCAGGCGCAGATGAGGTTCCGGTCGCCGTAGGCCGAGTCGATGCGGGATACGGTGGGCCAGAATTTGTAGGCGCGGGCGTACTCGGTGGGGTACACGGCCTGCTCGCGGGTGTAAGGGCGGGTCCACTCGTGAGTCAGCACGGTGGCGGCGGTGTGGGGGGCGTGCTTGAGCACGTTGTCCTTGGCATCGGCGCGGCCGGCTTCTACCTCGGCAATTTCCTTGCGGATGCTTACCATGGCCTCAATGAAGCGGTCCAGCTCCTCCTTGCTCTCCGATTCGGTGGGCTCAATCATGAGCGTGCCGGCTACCGGGAACGATACGGTGGGGGCGTGGAAGCCGTAGTCCATCAGGCGCTTGGCAATGTCCTCCACCTCAATGCCGGCCTTTTTGAAGTGGCGGCATTCCAGAATCATTTCGTGGGCGCAGCGGCCGTTGGAGCCGGTGTACAGCACGGGGTAGTGCTCCTCCAGCTTGGCCTTGAGGTAGTTGGCGTTCAGGATGGCAATGCGCGTAGCCTGGGTCAGGCCCTCGCCACCCATCATGCTGATGTAAGCGTAGCTGATGGGCAGAATGCTGGCCGAGCCCCAGGGAGCTGCCGAAACCGCGCCGCTGGTGCGGCCGTCGGCATCTACCACCACGTGGCCGGGCAGGTAAGGAGCCAGGTCTTTCACCACGCCGATGGGGCCCACGCCGGGTCCGCCGCCGCCGTGGGGGATGCAGAAGGTTTTGTGCAGGTTCAGGTGGCACACGTCGGCCCCGATGGTGGCGGGGGAGGTGAGGCCCACCTGGGCGTTCATGTTGGCCCCGTCCATGTACACGCGGCCCCCGTGCTGGTGAATGGTGGCGCAGATGTCAATGATGGTTTCCTCGTACACGCCGTGGGTGCTGGGGTAGGTTACCATCAGGCAGCTCAGCTTATCGGCATACTGGGCCGCTTTGGCCTTCAGGTCCTCCACGTCGATGTTGCCTTCCTCGGTGCTTTTCACCACCACTACCTGCATGCCAGCCATTACGGCCGAGGCGGGGTTGGTGCCGTGGGCCGAAGCCGGAATCAGGGCCACGTTGCGGTGCTGGTCGCCGCGGGCGTCGTGGTAGCCTTTGATGGCTAGCAGGCCAGCGTACTCGCCCTGGGCACCCGAGTTGGGCTGCAGCGAAACGGCGTCGAAGCCGGTTACCTCGCACAGCCAGGCTTCCAGGTTCCGGAAAATTTCGGCGTAGCCCTGGGCCTGCTCACGCGGGGCGAAGGGGTGCAGACCGCCAATTTCCGGCCAGGTCACCGGAATCATCTCGGCGGTGGCGTTGAGCTTCATGGTGCAGGAACCCAACGAAATCATGGAGTGCGCCAGGCTCAGGTCCTTGTTTTCGAGCTGCTTCATGTAGCGCAGCATCTCGTGCTCCGAGTGGTGGGAGTTGAAGATGGGGTGCGTGAGGTACTCGCTCTTGCGGATGAGGGCTTCGGGCCAGGTTACCTCTACCTCAGTGGGCTGGGCTACCTGGCGCACGTCGCGGCCCAGCACTTTGCTGAACACGGCCACAATGTCCTGCACGTCTTCGGCTTCGGTGTTCTGGTGCAGGCTGATGCCCACCCGGGGCGAGCCATGCTCCTCGAAGTAGCGGAAGTTGATGCCGGCCGCTTCAGCCTCCTTGCGGATGGCCTGCTGCAGCTCCTGGCTTTCCAGCTTAATGTCCAGCGTATCGAAATAGAACTCGTTGCGCTGGTCGAGGCCCAGGGCGTGCAGCTCCATTTCCAGGGTACGGGCCAGGGCGTGAATGTTGCTGGCAATTTGCTTGAGGCGCTGGGGGCCGTGGTACACGGCGTACATGCCGGCCAGCACGCTCAGCAGTACCTGCGCGGTGCAGATGTTGCTGGTAGCTTTTTCGCGGCGGATGTGCTGCTCCCGGGTTTGCAGGGCCATACGGTAGGCCTTGTTGCCGGCCGCGTCGATGCTCTGCCCGATGATACGGCCGGGAATCACGCGCTTGAAGGCATCCTTGGTAGCCAGGAAACCGGCGTGGGGGCCACCGTAGCCCATGGGCACGCCGAAGCGCTGGGAGTTGCCCACCACGGCATCAGCGCCCATTTCGCCAGGAGGCGTGAGCAGGGTCAGGGACAGCAAATCGGCGGCTACGGTCACGAACAGGTTGTTGTCGTGGGCCTGCGAGATGAAGTCGGTGTAGTCGTACACGGCGCCGTCGGCGGCGGGGTACTGCAACAGGGCCCCGAATAGCGTCTCGTCGGTGAGGTCGAAGGTGCGGTGGTCCCCGATAACTACTTCGATGCCCAGGGGCTCGGCGCGGGTGCGTACCACATCGATGGTCTGGGGCAGTACCTGCTCGGAAATGAAGTAGCGGGTGGCGTTTTTCTTTTTGCTGAGCGAGTGGAACATGTGCAGCGTCTCGGCGGCGGCGGTTCCTTCGTCGAGCAGGGAGGCGTTGGCAATTTCCAGGCCCGTGAGGTCAATTACCATCGTCTGGTAGTTGATGAGGGCTTCGAGGCGGCCCTGGGCAATTTCGGCCTGGTAGGGCGTGTAGGCCGTGTACCAGCCCGGATTTTCCAGGATGTTGCGCTGAATGACGGCGGGCAGCTGGGTATCGTGGTAGCCCAGGCCGATGTAGTTCTTGAACAGCTTATTCTGGCTGGCAATACCTTTGAATTTCGCCAAAAAAGCCCGCTCCGTGAGGGCAGCGGGCAGGTTCAGCGGCTTTTTCAGGCGGATGGCGGCCGGCACGGTTTCGTCGATGAGCTGGTCAATCGACTCCACGCCGATAACGCGCAGCATTTCCGCTACGGCAGCTTCGTCGGGGCCGTTGTGACGGTCCACAAACACATCGGCGGGCTTGGTCTTCAGCAACATAAAGAGAAGGGTGAGGGTGGCAATGCAAGCGGCCCCAACGGAGCCCCTACAAAGGTAGCGCGAAAAGGCTTCACCCTTAAACCGATAAGTGGGCAAATGTTTAGCCCGGCGGCTGCAAAGTGGGACTCAACAATTTTCCGCAGATTTAGCCCCCGAAACCCACCCGTTCCCACCGCATGCGTCCTGTTACCATTGGCCTGATCCGAGAAGGCAAAACCCCGCCCGATAAACGCGTTCCGCTCACCCCCAAAAAATGCACCGAGGCCGAAGCCCGTTTCCCCGGCCTGAAAATAGTAGTCCAGGAAAGCCCCATCCGCTGCTTCTCCGACCAGGAATACCGCAACCTGGGTCTGGAAGTGCGCCCCGATGTGTCGGATTGCGACATTCTGATGGGGGTGAAAGAGGTGCCCGTGGCGCAGCTCATTCCCAACAAAACCTACCTGTTCTTCTCGCACACCGTGAAAAAGCAGCCCGCCAACCGGGAGCTGCTGCGCCAGGTGCTGGCTAAGAACATTACCCTCATCGACTATGAGCTGCTCACCAATGAAAACGGGGAGCGAATTGTAGCCTTCGGGCGCTGGGCCGGTATTGTGGGGGCTTACAACGGCCTGCTGACTTATGGCCGCAAGCACGGCCTCTACGAGCTAAAGCCGGCCTACGAGTGCGTGGACATGGAAGATATGCAGGAGGAATTTTTCAAGGTGAAGCGCCTGCCACCCATCAAAATAGCCGTAACCGGTACCGGCCGCGTGGGTCAGGGCGCGGTGGAAGTTCTGGACATGATGGGCATCCGGCGCGTGAGCGTGTACGATTACCTCTACCACGACTTCACCGAGCCGGTGTACTGCCAGCTGCGCAGCTCCGACTACAACCGCCGCCGCGACGGCCGGGTGTGGGATACCCCCGATTTTCACTGCAACCCCCACGAGTATGAAAGCACGTTCCAGAACTTTCTGCCCGTCACTAATCTACTCATAGCCTGCGCCTACTGGCACCCGCAGGGCCCCCGGCTGTTTTCGGAGCACGATACCCGCCGCTCCCACTTCCGCCTCGATACCATTGCCGATGTGACCTGCGACGTGGACGGCTCCATCCCCACTACCAAGCGCAGCAGCACCATCCAGGAGCCGGCCTTCGACTACAACCCCACCACCAGCGAGTTGGAGCCCGCCTACGCTCGGCCCGATAACATCACCATCATGGCCGTGGACAACCTCCCCTGCGAGTTGCCGCGCAACGCCAGCCGGGACTTCGGCCGCCAGCTCATCGACAACGTGCTGCCTCACCTCTTGCATGAGGGCGGTGATGCCGTAGTTGAGCGGGCTACCATTGCCCGCAACGGCCAGCTTACTGAGCGGTATCAGTACCTGCAGGATTACGTGGGGTAAAAGAGAGCCCCAAGAACTGAGAGCTTAGAAGTGAGAAGGGGTAGATACGTTTTGCAACCCAAACGGGATAACAGAACGCACCTACTCCTTCTCACTTCTAAGCTCTCAGTTCTAGAATCTAAATCCTCAAATTCGAGGCAGAACGGGGTATTTTGCCTGCACCAGCATGTACAAACCGTAGCACATCAGCCCGGCGGCTACTACACCCAATACGGCCGGCCCCATGGTGGCCAGCAGGTCGAAAGCTTCATCGGTGGTGCCCACGGCAGCAGCGCGGTGCTGGCGCCCGGCCTGCACCAGAAAGTAGCCCAGAATACCCATTACAATGCCTCGGGCGGTGTAGCCAAGCTGCCCAATACGGTACACGGTATTCTGCTGACCGGCCGGAATATCGGCGCTGTTGACGTGCTTGTGGAAGGAGCCCGAATAGGCTTTGACGATTTGGTAAATGCCCACGCCGATGGTAATTACCCCCACCAACATAATAATCCACTCACCGGCCGGCCAGCTTAGTACCCGGGCTACCAGGCTTTGCTGGGTGTTGCCGCCCTGGCTGGCAGAGCCCTTCAGAGCTAGGTTGGCGGCGTACCAGGCTAGGCTGGCGTAAAGTAGCCCGCTGCCCGCGTACCCCAGGCGCCGACCAATGCCCTTAGCACCGGAGCCTTTGTTCTCCGTGTCGCGCAGGGCTTGGGTAAAGCGCCACACGATGTAGCCCAGCAGGCCAAACGCAATAAACCCAAGCAATACCGGGCCACCCGGCAGGCTTTGCAGGGTTTGCACGGCCTGCTTTTTATCGGCGGTCTGGCCACCCTGCTGGCCGGTGGCGGCCAACAGGGCTAGCAGGCCCATCAGCAGGTACACAATGCCCTTGGCGGCAAAACCAAAGCGGGCCAGCGCCTTGATGCCGGAGGACGGAGAAGTGGGCAGCGCCTGCTGCACTGAAGAAGTAAGTGACATAGCCAGAGAGTAGGAGTGGAGTGCTGAGCCCTACCATACGCAATACGGCCGTTAAGGGCCAACCCGCGCGCCCCCCAGTAACCCTGGCGGCCGGTACAATTGAGCACCACGCGCAATAATCGACTGATTCTCGGGCAGGTTCAGGGTGAGAATGGGTTTGCTGCGCACTTCCTCGCTGCGCAGAAGCTTCTCTAGGTTGCCGCCCGGCCGCACGTAGGGAACGAAAAACCGGTCCGCCAAATCGGCAATCAGCGCGTTACGGATACTGGCTGTTTCCTGCGTTACGGTGGCTACTTCCTGCTCAAAAGGCGTGACGAATAGCAACCGGCCCTGCTGAATATCCCGCTCGTAGTCCATGGCCATGAAGGGCTGGATGCCTCGACCCAACGCGTATACGATGGGTTGTTGCTCGGCCCGGCGCAGAAACCGGAAAATGCTTTGCTCCAGCCGTGAATGAAACCCCGACAGCACGCAGTACCCCAGCTGCCGCTGCTCCATGGCCCATAGATACGCTACCTTCTCAATGCTAATCGGATACTCTCGGGAACAAAAAAACGCCGTTTTAGGCAGCCGCAGCAGGGCCGTGTTGCCTAGCGTGCGTACGTCTTCCAGAGTCGTAATCATGAGAGAAATGCCTTGAGTAAATTTATAAAAAATATATTAATAATTATATATAAGCTCAGCAGTTACGCATCAACGCAAAAACGGCCTGATACCGTTTGGCATCAGGCCGTTTTGCAACATATGGGCTATATAGCCCGATAATTAGAACGTACGGTGGAACCAGTTCTTGATGTCGTCAATGGTTTCGCCGGTTTTCTGTTGCAGGCGGCCAAACCACTCATCCTGCTGGCCTTCCTCGTAGCTCAGGTCATCGTCGGTGAGGTTGCCCCACTTTTGCTTGGCCTGGCCTTTGATTTCGTTCCAGTTGCCCCGAGCGCGCAGCTCGGTCGAGTCGTTGATGCCGTTGTTGTTAGCGTCCATGATGGGTAGGGTTTGTTAGGTGAGTTGTACACGTTGTACGGTGCAGGTTACTGCCGAGTTGCCTACTGTTCAGTGTAAGCCGTAGGCACTCAGCAGTACTGCCAGCACCACCGCCATGGTACCCACGCCAGCCCCAAAGCCCCCAGCGGCACTACCCAATTTTTTGTTTTGCGCCTGCCGTCGGTAGCCCGCCACATAGTTGGGGTTGCGGAGCAGCGCGGCGTCGGGTACCTGAAGGTTGCGCTCGGCGGGCGGAACCAGCGCCATAGCCAGGCCCGTAGCCACTCCGCCGTAGCCGGTAGCCACAGTAGTCGCATACGTGCCCCAGAACACGCCCGGTGCCTTAAAATGGGCACGGGCATCGTGCCGGCCTTGGGCATAGGCCGCTTCGCGGCTGAGCGTGGGCGCCGTTGGCGCGGGCGGGTGCTGAATAACATCTTTGGTCCCATTCGGGTACCGAATCAGGAAAACCTGGGAGGCTGCTAGGCGGATTGTATCGGTAGCCGACTTCACGTAGGTAATCACTTCGGGCGTGATGGTGAGCACCTTACCGGGCAGCTCCTCCCCGTCGGTCATTAGAATGGTATCCTGCGCACTGGCCCGCGTGCTCAGGGCCAGGCCGCACAACAGCAGCAACAGACGAATTATAGTAGCAATAGACATGCTTCGAGCTTAGCGGGTGCGGGAGTTGAAACCAAACAGCAGGCTAAATCGGGCACCCCCGTCGCCGGGTACCACCGCGAAGTTTACCGGGAAGTTGATGCCGTTGCTGCGGAAGGACGTGCCCACAGCCAGGGCAATGTGCGCCCCCGCCGGTGATACGTTCGGCCCCAGCCCAAACTCGAAGCCCTTCGGCCCCCGGATGCCGATGAGGGCACTCATGCTGGGCAAAATCTTGCCTTGCTCCAACCCACCAATCAGGGGTACAATTTCCAGCAGGCCCGAGGTGCCGTTGGGCATCCGGAAAATGCGGGTTTCAAACTGCCAGCCAAACTGCGTCAGAAAAGGATTGACATTCAATTCCCGGTCGGCTTTGGCGGCTACTCCGCTGGCCAGCACCGTAATGCCCAGCCGTGGGCCGTTCAGATGAATTTCCTCGAAAGCCGGGGGCTCGTCGCCAGGCACCAGGGGGCCCATAGCGGGAGTAGGAGCCGGAGTCGGAGCGGCGGTGGGGAGCCCGTTGCCCAGCACCTCTTTAGTACCGTTGGCGTAGCGGATCATAAACACATCAGTGCGGCGTACACTAATCAGCGGACCGTCCGGATTGTCGGTGCGCTTGTAGCGCACTTCGGTGGGCGTAATTTCAAGCACCTTCACTTGAAGTTCTTCACCGGAAGCCTTGGTAAGAATATCCTGTGCGCGGGCCGAGAGGCAGCACAGCAGTAAAAGCAGGGGTAGTAGAAGTCGGGGCATGGGCGTAAAGGCTAAGGAAGAAATACACCCTGAAGGTGGCGGGGCCACCGCCGAAAGCCTAACTAGTTTCGTTGTTTATCAGACTATTGGGGAGTAATATGTGATTAATATATAATTGAATAACAGCTGTTTGTAAAAAATAAATCAGACTTGTTGGATGTGGCCGGGGGCTTCTGTATATAGCCAATCTATCGTTACCACCATGGATGATTTAAGAACTACCCTGAGCACGTTTTCGGCCGATGACCGTAAGGAGTTCCGACAGTTTATTCAGCGGCAGCGGCGCAAGCAGAAGGGCCGGATGGACGTGCGCCTCTGTGACCTGCTGCTGCACCAGAAGGAGTATTCCACCGAGGAGCTGCTGGAACGTCTCTACCCTGAGGAGCCCAATGCCGTGGCGTATTACGCCCTGCGCAAGCGCCTCATGCGCCACCTTACCGATTTTTTGCTGCTGCGCCAGCGCCAGCAAGATCTCACGGCGGCCTCCTCGGTGCGCGGGCTGCTCACGCTGGCCCAATACCTGTTTGAGGTAGGGGTGGGGCGCCTGGCCTGGAACGTGCTGCGCAAAGCTGAGAAGCTGGCCCTGCAAAACGAGCAATACGAGCTCCTGAACACGGTGTATAACCTGCAAATTGCTCAGGTCGCCAGCAAATACGCCGATGATCTGCTGGACATTATCCGCCGCCGTAACCTCAACAAAAAAGCCGCCGATGAGGAAGAACGCGCCAACATTGCCGACAGCCTCATTCGCCAGCGTCTGCGCGAAGCCCGCGTGAAAGGCCGCGCCGCCGAGTCGTTCGATGCGATTCTGCAGGAAGTGCTGCGCGAATATGACTTACAGGAAGCCTTTGCCCGCCGGCCGGCCCTACTCTACCGGCTGATGTCCATTGCCCGGGCGGCCATGCTCGTGCGCCGCGACTACCTCACGTTTGCGCCCTTCGTGATGCGCTGCTACCACCTGATGGAAAAGCGGCACGGGTTTCAGCCGGCCCACCGGGAGGCGCAGCTGGGCCTGCTCTACATGATTGCGCACGCCCTGTATCGTACCCGCCGCTTCCAGGAGTCGATTGAGTATCTGCAGCGGCTGCGGCAGCTGCTGGAGGAAGGTCCCCGTTTACGCGGCGCTGCTTTCTGGCCCCGCTACACGTTTCTGCTAGCGGCCAACTACGCGTTTCTGCGCCGCAACGCGGAAAGCATCCGGCTGCTGGAGGAAATTCTCAAAACCACGCTGCCACCACGCGAGCAGCTGACGGCCCGCCTGGGGCTGGGCTTCCACTACTTTGCCGAAGGGCAATTTCAACGGGCCAACCAAGCCCTGCTGGCCATCGGCCGCACCGACCACTGGTGCGAGCAGGAAATGGGGGTGGAGTGGGTGCTCAACCGCAACATGGGCGAAATGCTGATTCAGCTGGAACTCGGCAACTCCGATTTGGCCCTTAACCGCCTGCGCGCCATTGAGCGGCTTATTAAGGAACGGTTCGGGCCCACGGGCGGCGGCTATGCGGCGGTACTGGGCTACCTGCAGCTGGTGCGCGATATTATTGAGGACCCCGATGCCGTTAGCCGCGCTGAGTTTGCCGAACGGGCCAATAATCTACCGGCGTTTGTCGCCCTGGAACAGGAAGATTTGCAGGCCCTGAGCTTTTTCAGCTGGCTGCGGGCCCGTATTCAGCGCCGGCCCTACTATCAGGTATTGCTAGAATTGGCAGGCGTAGTGGAAACAGCCCCCGTTGCCTGATGCTTTCTATTGCTGATTGAGCCGCAAAAAAAATGCCCTCATCCGGTATGGATGAGGGCATTTTTGTCAGTTGATTTCTGAAAAACGCTTAGCGCTTCTGGGCAGCGTTGATTTCAGCTTTGGCGTCGCCGGCAGCTTTGTCGGCAGCAGCTTCGGTTTTGGCAGCGGCTTCTTTGGTTTCGGCAGCAGCCTTATCGGCGGCTGCTTCGGTTTTGGCAGCGGCTTTTTCGCCGGCGGCGTCCATTTTCTGACCGGCGCTTTCCACGGCATCGTCGGTGGCGGCAGCGGCATTGTTGGCTTCAGCAGCGGCGGCGTCACCGGCGTTTTCAGCGGCAGCTTCGGTTTGAGCAGCAGCGGCGTTGGCATCCTCCTTGCCTTTCTCCGTGCAGGAGGTAGCAGCAAATGCAATGGCCGAAGCAACAAACAGGGATTTGAAGATGGTTTTCATGACGAAGAAACTGGGTAAGGGATAAAGGGGATAAAGGGCCACGCTAGCAAGTGGTTCAGGACTTAATGAGCAGTAGACCCGGAAAGTAACCCACCCAGATTTACAGAATTTTGGCTTTGGATTTGGTAGCTAACCTGCGCGCTAAGCGCCCGTATGCTAGCCGGCGCTCCAGTAGCCATTTTAATTGATAAGTATGCTCCCGCTTCTGCGCTTCACCTGCACTGTATTACTCCTGGTTATGCCCTTGCTGGGCTGGGCCCAGGCCAATGATGGCTTCCAGCGCCGCGACGGTACCATGTACCTGATTCGCAACGGCGAAATCCGCCCCATGCCCCACGATGTGCAGCTGCCTAACGGCCGACTGATTACCCGCGACGGGTTTGTGGTGCAGCGCGATGGTAGCCGCACCGAGCTGCCCGACGGCGAAGGATGCACGCTGCTGGGCGAGTTGGCTTCCGTGGGGCGCGGTACTAATGGCCGCCTGCAATTGGCCAGCCCGAATGGAGCGCCACGGGGGCAAGTGCTGCTGATGCGGTGGCCCGGACCCCCGGGCTGGGCAAAGGGTCATGGGAAAGGGCACGGTAAGCACAAGGGCCGCAAGCACGGCCGCTAACCACTGGCGCGCACTTACTGCTGCACTTCCTCGCCTTGGCGGTTAAGCCAGTAGGTGCGGCCGTTCTGTGTTACCCGGGCCCGGCCTTGAGCATCAAAATCGGTGGCGTTGGTATACCGGCCAAACGGGGCCGTGCCCTCGGTGGTATCGGCTAGGTACGCGGGGCTGATGAAGGTGAAGCGGCCTCCAGTTTTTACGCGGGCCAGTTCTTGGTTAAACGAGTACGCCTCCTGGAAAATGACCGGGTCAGTCGGCTCATCGGGGCCGCTGATGTAGTGCCAGCCTCGGTGGTCGAGTACGGCGGCGCGGCCCTCGGCAAAGTCCCGCGCGGCGTAATAGTACGTGCTGAACTCCTGGCCATCTTTGGTCAGAAACGTGTACAACCCTCCCACACGGGCGCGGGCATATCCATCAGCGTACGGGTACAGGGCATCATAGGCGGGGGCTACAGCCTCAGTACCATCCGGCTGAATGAACCCAAATACTCCGCCCTGTTCTACCACTGCCCGGTCCTCATCAAACGTCCCAATGGCCGCGTACCGAGCCGGCAGTAGGGTGTCGCCATCGGTGGCCAGCAGTCCAACTTGGCCTTGTTGGGTGAAAGTGGTTGGGGTATCGGTGCGGTTGCAGCGCAGCAGAATACCCCCGAGCAGCACTACTCCGGTCCCGGCCAGCAAACTTGGCTTCAGCCATTGGGCCTGGGTTGAGGGTAGAGCCCCGAGCGTGGCTGTGCCGTATTGCTTGAGGCGGCGCCACACTAAAGGCCATTTACGGCCCCAGCCGGCTATACCGCTTACTGCGCTGGTTGGTCGTCCCCACTGGGCCCGTGCGGTTGGGGCGGCTGGTTGGGAGGCCACCGGAGGTGGGGGAGAGGGGCGCTGTGCGGCGGCTTGCAGCGGCGCTGCTGGCTCGGCCGGAGCAGGCTCAGCTGGCGGTGCCGCTGCCGGCACCGGTGCTGTCGACAGTCGGCTGATCAGGTCTTCCAGCTGCTGAATCTTGCGGCCCAGCTCGGCGTTACGGGTAGCCAGCTCTTGGCGGTACGTACCCATGGATGCTTCCAAGGCCGCCTTCTCGCGTTTTTCGGCGGCCAGCTGGGCTTGCAGGTCGGGGGCTTCGGGGGCTACGGGGGCAGCCTGCAGTTGGCGCTGCAGCTCGGCAATGCGCTGCTCCCGCTCGGCTTCCCTGGCGGTGAGGGCGCTCAGCTGCTGCTGCAAATCCTGCTGCAACTGGCTGCGTAGCTTCTCCAGGTCCTGTTTTTCCTGACTGCGGGCATTCAGGTCAAGATCGTAACCGGTAGAAGTCCGGTCCAGCTGGTCCATATCCTCTGCTCCCAGCCACCGCCACAACTGCCCGGCTTTCTGGCGCAGTAGGTCGCTGGTGCTTGCGGGGCCGGTCGGGGGTGCGGCTTGGTTGGGTTGCTCCAGTTCGGCAAGTAGTTGCTCCAACTCCGGTTCTGTTAGATCAATTTCCGGGGTAGCCAGCCGGGCCAGGCGGCGGGTAAACTGGGCCGGCTCGGGCAGCAGATGAAACTGGGAGGCGGCTGGGATGGCCGCCATGTGTGCTTCAATTTCCGCCCCAAACCGCACCGAGCCGCCAAATACCACCAGCCCGCTGATGAACTGCAGGTTAGCCGCCTCCGGTGCCAGATACTGCTCCAGCCAATCGGCCAGTGCCACCCGCTGTTCCTCAAACCGCGTGAAGGGCGTGTGGTGGTCGTCGGGTAGCTCCAGGGGCGTACCATCCAGGTACCAAGGCCCCGTGCGCAAATCGGGGGCGGTTAGCTGGCCATTGGCGGGTAGCAGCTGCAGAATAGTAATGCTGCGCGGCCGTAGCACCACAGCATCCAGCTGGCCGGTCTGCGCTAGGGCTAGGTTGCCCAGCAGCAACGTAGCGGGAGCGTTGGTTTCGGCCCGTAGCGCCGCCGCTATGGCTTCAAATTGCTGACCGCGGGGTGGAGAAGAAAAGGGGGCAAACAGATAGGTGTGCAGCATAAGCAAGCGGCGGAAACTGCGTCGGGCAGCTTCCAAGCGGAAATATCGGGGGTTGTACGGGCGGTACGGGCACAGGATATGCCAACTTTTCCGGGACTGGACAAGTATAGCCGTTTATACTTATCCAGTAACTCCTTTTGCCGCTCATACTTATGGATTCCATTGCCTCCACCCCGCAGTCGACGCCCACGCCCACCATTCCGCTCGACGTAACCGATCAACAAAATTCGGCCCTGCTCGATGATACCCTGAACCTGCTCAACGCCGGGGCCCCCGACAAATCGGGCCCGCAGGGTTTAACGGAAATTGACCGCTGGACGGAAGTTCTGCGGGCTTCTGAGCGGCCGGGGCTGGCCAAAATCATCCAGGAGCTCAACACCCTGCGTGCCCAACTCTCAGCCTCCGACACCCAAGCTCACGACCTGGCCGAAACGCTGGCTACTCTGGGGGCCGAAACCTCTAAAGTAGCCGAGGAAACGTCTGATGACTACAGCGGCCCGCTGGCCCAGCTCGGCAAGCTACTCATCAAGCTAGGCTCCACCCTGTCGCGCTAACCGGCGCGGTACCAGCTACATAAAAAGCCCTGGCTACGCTACGTAGTCAGGGCTTTTGTGCTTCGGGCAAACAATTGGCAGGCAGGGTAGTATTCTTCTCTTTCCCGCATCGGCCGCACTACCGGCCGCCGTACTTTTGCGCTTCTGATTTTCTCAGCTATGTCCGAATACCAGCCGCTCGCCGACCTCACACTGTACGATCCGTTTGAAGGGATGCGCTTCAGCATGCATCAGTGTTTCCTGTGTGGTACGCCTACCAGCCCTCCGCAGGATACCGTGCCCGTGTTTGCCGAGTGGCTGATGATGCGCTATAATTTGCAGGAGCGGCAAATTAAGTTGCTGGATATGAGTATTGTGCAGTATCAGCACCTGCGCATTGCCTGCTGCCCGCGCTGCCGGACTCAGCACGTAGAGCCCCTGGAGGCCCGCGTTGAGCTGGCATCCCGCGAAGGGCTGCAGGGCTTCCGGCAACTGGATGAGCAGACGCTGTTTTTGTGGCTGGGTAAGATGTTTTACGGCGTATTAGTCACGGAGCTACTCACGGAAATGGACCCGTTGGCGAAGCCGCAGTACCCGCTGGCTGAAAATGCGCAGCTGCTGCGCCGTTTTCAGGCCTTTTATCAGCCATTTCAGGCGTTGCGGGTACCCATGGAATACGAAGATTTCACGCCCGGCTCCCTGTTTATTCTGGAAGCCGCTCCCGAGAAAGATACTATTCCGTTTGAGTACGATGACGACCTGAGCACCATTGCCTTCAGCATCAAGCTCGATGAAACCGTGCTGGTGGCGTGCTTAGTAGATAACGGCATAATCCGGCAGGCCATGCGCCGGGTGTATCAGGATGCGTACCGGCCGCTGCACCCGGTGCAGATTGCTGAGTTTAAAGCCCGGGTGTATTATGCAGCGTATCTGCTGAACGTAGTACCCGACTACTACCCCCGCGCCCTAAAACCCGGCGACCAGGAGGTGGTGATGGATACCTTGATTGACGACGTAACCGGCGACATTTTCAACCCGTGGGAGAACAGTGCCTACGCGCAGTCGTTGCTGGAAATGTGGAAACGGTGGCAGATTCCGCTGACGGATATTCTGAGTAACCCGGCTGAGCCCCTTTCCTTCCTGTATGATGCAGATGGAGAGCCCCGGCACTTGCTACGGTACCCGGAAGCCTAGGATAACAGAAAAAGCAGGGTAATAGGTGGGAGTCAGTAAGTTAGCTGGCTTCCCAAGCAGGCTCGGGAGCAACCTTGCTGATCCGGATGTTGGGCCAGCGGCCTTCCAGCCCTTTTTTGCATTCCCGCTCATTCACCAGCACATCTACACAATGGCGGTGGCGGCGGTTCATAGTATCATGAATGGTGTAGACGCCGTCCAGGGCATCTGAAATACCGCGTACATGCACTTTGTCGCCGTAGTGGAAGGGACCTCCCCACTTGTCGAGCATGTCGCGGGAAACGGCCAGCCAACGGGTTTTGCTGGAGTGCCGCGTAGGAATGATGGAGCCATCGGCGGTTTCCATCGGGTTATCATCGGTCTGGCCCACTTCGGGCCAGTAGGTCGTGGCCGTTACACGGTACGACAGCGTCTGGGGAGCCTTTTTTACGGGCAATACCGGTATGGCAACGGCCACCGGGCGGGGACTCAGGCTGGCAACCGTGGAGGGCAGCGCCAAAGCCGGAACAGAAATGGTGCGGGGAGGGAAGAGAAAAGTCAGTAAGAATAACGCAATGGACATGACGATTGGGTTCGTGGACTCTCGCTTATTGTCCGGAGAGATTGGACGGCCGGCCCGACTCGGCTAGTGGGAAGGCTCTAGCCACGTTAGCAGCTGAAAAAAGCCCTTGGGGTGTATAGTAAGCGGCAAAAAGCGCCGAAAACAGGTCGATTGAAGATGAAGGGTGGTTTAAATATAGACAAATGTTATAATTAATTGCACTTGTAAAATATTGTCCTTTTGGAGGGGTCAAAGGTAAGAATAATTTTTTAATCAATATTTTCAGTGCTTGCTAATAATGTTAGTAAAAAAGGATGCGGCGTTTTTACGCTACGGCCCCTGCCTTACGCAAGCTGCCAGCCATAGGTTATAAGCTGAGCAGGAACTTGCGGCGGCATCGGGCGTAAAGAAGTAGCAAGCTTCTGCCGTGGTATAGCTCTCGGCGCGTATTGACAACCAAACCCCCTCGCTCATGTTAGGTTTTTCCTCCCGCCAACTCCTCGGCTGTCAAGCCCTGGGAGTATTAGGCGTAGCCGTTGTTGCCTGTTCGTCACCTACTGAATCAGGAAGTAATTCTGCGCCCACGGCTGCTGCTGATACGTCCGCTACGGCGGCTCCGAAGGCAGCGGCTAATTCTCCGTTGCAGGTAGTTGCCCAGTTTCGGGAGCCCCAGATGGTGGGTGTGGCCGTACTGCCCGATGGCCGGGTCTTCGCCGACTTTCCGCGTTGGGATGATAACCCTGTAAACCCAGTGGCCGAAGTATTACCGGATGGCTCGGTGAAAGGGTACCCCGATGCCAACTGGTGCATCTGGAACGAAACCGTGCGCAATGAGCCCCAGAAGCACTGGATTTGCCCGCAAAGCGTGTATGCCGATAAAACCGGCATGCTATGGGTACTCGACCCGGCCTCGCCCGGTCTGAAAGCTACCGTGCCCGGTGGCCCCAAACTGGTCAAGATTGACCCCAAGACCAATAAGGTGGTCCAGAATATCAGCTTCCCGGAAAGCGTGGCCCCGCGTAAGTCTTACCTCAATGATGTGCGCATCGATACTCAAAACCAGTACGCCTACATCACCGAGTCGGGCGTGGGTAGCCTAGTAGTGGTAGATTTAAAGTCGGGCAAGGCGCGCAAGCTCTTGAACCAGCACCCCTCGATGCTGGCCGATACCACCCTCAACATCAAGGCCGACGGCAAAGAGCTGATTGACCCCAGCGGCAACAAGGCCCGTTTCAACGCCGACGGTATTGCCCTAAGCCAGGATATGCAGTATCTCTACTGGAAGCCCCTGACCAGCTACAACCTGTACCGCATCAAGACCGAAGCGCTACGCAACCCGGCGCTGTCAGACGCGCAGCTGGCTCAGCAGATCGAAGACCTGGGCAAAGTGCCCGCCTGCGACGGTATGGAAATCGATGCCCAGAATAACCTATACATGACCACCTTTGAGGACCACTCCATCAAGCGCCGCACGCCCGCTGGCAAGATTGAGCTGGTGGTGCAGGACGAGCGCCTGGAATGGCCCGATACATTCGCTTTTTCCGGCGACGGTAAGATGCTGTACGTGACAACTTCCGCCATTCACAAAACGCCTACCTGGAACAAAGGTCTGGGCAAGCAGGACCAGCCATATACCATCTTCAAGTTTCCCGTTGGCCAGTAACCTCCACCATAGATATTCAGTACAGAAAGGCCGTTCTGCCCAGCAGAAACGGCTTTTCTATTTATTTAATAGATTACAGCCTTTCTCAAGCAAACGAATGTTAATTGTATAGTGTTGATAGTGAAGTTTATTTGAGTATGCGCATATCAGTTTTAA
The DNA here is from genome assembly GCF_020421205.1 of Hymenobacter pini. Classification (GTDB taxonomy): domain Bacteria; phylum Bacteroidota; class Bacteroidia; order Cytophagales; family Hymenobacteraceae; genus Hymenobacter; species Hymenobacter pini. The sequence goes on along the minus strand of NZ_JAIZZH010000007.1, from coordinate 8,230 downwards.
CTTCTTAATCACACTAGTTACATTTGCCCTGACACCACCAGCTCCCACCGCATGGACGCTTATTCTTACATCGCCAACGCACACGGCGAATACCTTGACCAGCTGTACCAATCCTACAAAGCCGATCCACAGTCGGTGGATGTGAGCTGGCAGAAATTCTTTGAAGGCTTCGACTTCGCGCAGCAGTACCCTGAAGGGGGCGTGCCGCAGGCCGATGGCGAAGGTGTACTCACCACGCCCGCTAGCACCAACCAGGCCGGGGCCATCCGCGCCGTGGATACGGTTGCCGCCGACAAGGAAACTCAGGTGCGTAACCTTATTCACGCCTACCGCAGCCGAGGCCACTTGGTGGCCCGCACCAATCCGGTGCGTGAGCGGAAGGACCGTAAAGCCCGCCTGAATCTGCAGGACTTCGGCCTGAGCGACGCCGACCTCGATACCAAGTTTAAGAACGGCGAGGTGCTGGGCCTGGGCTCGGAGGCTACGCTGCGTGAGATTGTAGCGGCCCTGCAGAAAATCTACACCCGCACCATCGGGTTCGAGTACATGTATATCCGCGACCCGCAGGTGCTCGATTGGTTCCGGGAAAAAGTGGAGAAGGACTCGTTGAGCTTCAACCCCAGCGCTGAGTACAAGAAGCGCATCCTGAGCAAGCTCAACGAGGCCGTAGTATTCGAGAACTTCCTGCATACCAAATTCCTGGGGCAGAAGCGCTTCTCGCTGGAAGGCGGCGAAACCACCATTCCGGCTCTTGACGCCATCATTCGCAAGGGGGCTGAGCTAGGCGTGGAAGAGGTGATGATTGGCATGGCGCACCGCGGCCGTCTGAACGTGCTGGCCAACATCATGGGCAAGACCTACGAGCAGATTTTCTCGGAGTTTGAAGGCACGGCCGTACCCGACCTGACCATGGGCGACGGCGACGTGAAGTACCACATGGGCTACAGCAGCCAAGTGGATGCCGGCGGCCGTAGCGTGAACCTGAAGCTGGCGCCCAACCCCTCGCACTTGGAGGCGGTGAACCCCGTGGTGGAAGGCTTCGTGCGGGCTAAGCTCGACCACGGCTACCAGAACGATTTCAATAAAATTCTGCCCATCCTGATTCACGGCGACGCCGCCGTGGCGGGCCAGGGCATCGGGTACGAAGTAACGCAGATGTCGCAGCTGGAAGGCTACAAAACCGGCGGCACTGTGCACTTCGTCATCAACAACCAAGTGGGCTTCACCACCGATTTTGAGGACGCCCGCTCCAGCATCTACAGCACCGACCTGGCCAAAATCATCGACGCGCCGGTGGTGCACGTGAACGGCGACGACCCCGAAGCCGTGGTGTTTGCCGTGCAGCTGGCTACTGAATACCGTCAGCAGTTCCACGCCGATATCTTTATTGATATGGTGTGCTACCGCCGCCACGGCCACAATGAGTCGGACGAGCCCAAGTTCACCCAGCCCACGCTGTATAACCTCATCAGCAAGCACCAGAACCCCCGCGAGGTGTACAATGCCATGCTGGTAGAGCGCGGCGACGTGGACAAGGAGCTGGCTAACCAGATGGACCAGGAGTTCCGAGCGCTGCTGCAGGCCCGCCTGGACATGGTGAAGCAAAAGCCCTTGCCCTACAACTACCAGCCCCTCGAAAACGAATGGCGCAGCCTGCGCCGCAGCAAGCCTGAGGATTTCGACCAGTCGCCGAACACTGGCATCAGCGAAGAGCTGGTGCAGAAGGTAGGCAAGGCCCTGACCACGTTGCCCGAAGGTTTCCGCCCCCTGAAGCAAATTGAAAAGCTGATGGAGGAGCGCAAGAAGATGTTCTTCGAAACGCGCACCCTCAACTGGGCTGCCGGCGAGTTGCTGGCCTACGGGTCCTTGCTGGCTGAAAAGCACATTGTGCGCCTGAGCGGTCAGGATGTGCAGCGCGGTACGTTCTCGCACCGCCACGCCGTCCTGCATGATGCCGAAACCTCGGCCCCCTACAACTCCCTGAACTACATCGAGGAAGGTCAGGAAACCCTGCGCATCTACAACTCGCTGCTGAGTGAGTACGGGGTGTTGGGTTTCGAATTTGGCTACGCCATGGCCAACCCTACGGCCCTCACCATCTGGGAAGCGCAGTTCGGTGACTTTGCCAACGGTGCCCAGACGATGATTGACCAATTCATTGTGTCGTCGGAGAGCAAGTGGCAGCGTATGAACGGCCTCGTGATGCTGTTGCCCCACGGCTACGAGGGTCAGGGCCCGGAACACTCCAACGCCCGTCCCGAACGGTTTCTGCAACTGGCCGCCGAGAATAACATCATCGTGGCTAACATGACCACGCCGGCCAACTTCTTCCACGCCCTGCGCCGGCAGCTGACCTGGGAGTTCCGTAAGCCGCTGGTGGTAATGTCGCCGAAGTCGATGCTGCGCCACCCGCTATGCGTGTCGCCGGTGGAGGAGTTCACCTCCGGTACCTTCCGCGAAGTGCTGGGCGACGTGTACGTGGAGGATAAGAAAGTGAAGCGCGTGCTGCTGTGCTCGGGCAAAGTGTACTTCGATTTGCTGGAAGAGCAGCAGAAGTCAGAGCGCAAGGACGTGGCCATTGTGCGCCTAGAGCAGCTGCACCCCTTCCCCAAGAAGCAGCTGGATGCCGAGCTGGCGAAGTACCCCAAAGCCAAGGTGTACTGGGTACAAGAGGAGCCCGAGAACATGGGCTACTGGAATTACCTGCTGCGCTTCATGCGCCGCGAGCTGGAAGACGTTATTTCCCGCAAGCCGTCGGCCTCGCCGGCTACCGGCTACAACAAGGTGCACGTGAAGGAGCAGAAAGAGCTGGTAGCTCGCGCCTTCGACAAGCCCCGCGAGGAAGTAGCCGATTCCATCATCAAGGAAACGGCTGCTAAAGCACAGAAGACGGACTAAGCACCGCTTGTCATTTCGAATAAAGTGAGAAATCTGGTAGTAGCTACGAATGGCCGCTCTAGATTTCTCACTTCACTCGCAAGGACGCCTTCAACGACATTCCCCACCGAAACTCCTCAAAACTCCCACGTATGGGTCTGGAAATTAAAATCCCCGCCGTTGGTGAATCCATCACCGAGGTTACCATTGCCAAGTGGCTGAAAGCCGACGGCGACACCGTGAAGCGCGACGAAATTCTGGCCGAGCTGGAATCTGACAAAGCCACGTTTGAGCTGCCCGCTGAGGCTGATGGCGTGCTGAAAATTCGCGTGGCCGAAGGCGAAACCATTGGTATCGGGACCACCATTGCTGAAATTGATGGCGCTGGCGCCGCTGCTCCGGCTACCTCGGCTCCGGCTGCCGCACCTGCTACCGCCACTGACCCCGTGAGCAAAGGCGAGGAAAACCCCAAAGCCAGCGACCAGGCTGGCTACGGCGGACAGCCCGCTGGCGGCGCTGCTTCCGGTACGCCCGCTGCTCCGGCTGCTGACAACGGTGGCGGAACCGTGGAAATGAAAATCCCGGCCGTGGGCGAATCCATTACGGAGGTAACGGTGGCCAAATGGCTGAAAGAGGACGGTGCCCAGGTGCAGCGCGACGAAATCATTGCCGAACTGGAATCGGATAAGGCCACGTTTGAACTGCCCGCCGAAGGCACCGGCACCCTGCGTCACGCCGCCAAGGAAGGCGAGACTATCGGCATTGGTGCTACCATTGCCCGCATTGAGGGTGGTAGCGGTGCTGCTGCTCCGGCTTCGGCCCCTGCTGCCGCGCCGGCCGCTACTCAGGCTGCCCCCGCCGCTGCGGCTCCGGCTGCTTCGGCCTCTACCAGCTACGCCACCGGCACACCTTCGCCGGCTGCCGGTAAAATTCTCGGTGAGAAAGGCATCAACCCGGCCGACGTACAAGGCTCGGGCCGCGACGGCCGCATTACCAAGGAAGACGCCCAGAACGCCCAGGCCAAGCCCGCCGCGCCGGCTCCAGCCGCTGCTCCGGCTAAGCCGGCGGCTCCTGCTGCCGCGCCTCAGGCTGCTCCGGCGGCCAGCGGCAACCGGGTACAGCGCCGGGAGCGGATGAGCAACCTGCGCAAAACGGTAGCCCGTCGTCTGGTGTCGGTGAAGAACGAAACGGCCATGCTCACCACCTTCAACGAGGTGAACATGCAGCCCATCATGGACCTGCGCAACAAGTTCAAGGACAAGTTTAAGGAGAAGCACAGCGTAGGCCTCGGCTTCATGTCGTTCTTCACCAAGGCTGTGTGCGTGGCCCTGAAAGAATGGCCCGCCGTGAATGCCCAGATTGATGGCACCGACATCGTGTACAACGACTTCTGCGACATCAGCATTGCCGTATCAGCCCCCAAAGGCCTGGTGGTACCGGTAATCCGCAACGCCGAGGAACTGTCGTTTGATGGCATTGAGAAGGAAATCGTGCGCCTCGCCACGCTGGCCCGCGACAACAAGCTCACCATCGAGCAGATGACCGGCGGTACGTTCACTATTACCAACGGCGGCGTGTTCGGCTCCATGATGAGCACCCCGATTATCAACGCTCCGCAGTCGGCCATCCTGGGCATGCACAACATCGTGCAGCGCCCCGTAGCCGAAAACGGCCAGGTGGTGATTCGCCCCATGATGTACCTTGCCCTGAGCTACGACCACCGCATCATCGACGGCCGCGAGTCGGTGTCGTTCCTGGTGCGCGTGAAGGAGCTGCTCGAAGACCCGACCCGCCTGCTACTGGGCGTGTAATTGTCAGGATTTGTAAGTTTGAAAGCCGTGCCTCTACTCTGGAGGCACGGTTTTTCGTTTATCGGCTATGCAGGAAGACATTATCGAGGTTGAGTCAAACCACTTCATTACCAAAGCAGGCTGCTACGCTATCATAGCTGTCAGCTGCGTTATCTGTCTTGCCATCATAATAGACGCCAACCGGCAGCACATATATGATTCGCTGGGAGGGCGGTTGCTTTTAGTGGTACTCATCGGGGTACTTTCGCCGTGGTACTACCAATCCACCTTAAAGCACCGTACGTTGACGCTTACCCAACAGGATTTCCGTATGGAACAGGAGCCGGACAAAGTGCTGCATCATCTGTCTATGCAGACCTTAGTTGGCTGGTGGGTTGCCGAAGACCTGAGAAGAAGAAGTGCAGGCAAGGCATTACACTTCGATTTCAAAGACAGTGGACGAATCTATTTACTTAGCTATGAGTATAGCCGATTTGCGTCCATAGTGGAGTACTTGGATGTTCATTTTGCACGCAAAAAGCGCCATGATTTCTCATAGCCTAATTTGGCGCGCAAATAAAAAGCCCCCCGGATTCTGGTCCGGGGGGCTTTTTGATATGGGTGGATGGGTGAATGAGTGAGGAGAACGGGTGGGAATTGGGGGTGGGTGAAACGGGGTGGCGCTAGGCGCCGATAGAGTTGGAAGCCAACGTAGCTACCTGATGCATTGCTTTATCGGCGTTAGAGCCGGAGAACTTCTCTTGCACGGTGCTGGTCAGCACTTCCGTCCAGCGCTGCAGGCACTTGGAGGGCAAGGCCGAGTGCAGCGGAATCTGTTGACCTTCTTGGTAGCGGGTGGTGCCCAACAGGGCGCTGCTCCAGTAATCGTAAAGCGAGGTGAGGTGCCGGGGCCAGTGTACCTGTGCTACGGCCTGGCACACGGGAGCCAGCAGCTCGTCGTTTTTGGCCTTGCTGAACGCCGTATCCACCAGCGTCATGATGTCGCCTTCGGTGCGCAGATCGGGGAGGGAAGTCAAAGTAGCCATACGAAAGGGGGTAGGACGAGTGGATACGTAGCGAATTTACGCAGGTTTCGGAAATTTCGCCAATGAGCGAAAAATCTTTTTACTCGATAGCCCATCAGGGTGAGGGAAAAGGTGGGGCTTGTACGGGCCCAAAACCCCGAAGGATACCTCGTAAGCGGCTTTTTTCAGAGAATGTGAAAAGGATTTCGGGCCTGAGAAATCCGGTGCTCAAATACGGCCGCAATAGTACCGGCCCGGTAAATGGCTTCATCGGCCACAGGTCCCTGATACTGAGCTTCTACGTTTTCGACGAACAGCGTAAGCCAGCGGTGGAAGTGGCGGCCATCAATGGGCAGGGTCAGGTGTTTGGGAAAGGGCCGGCCCCGGTAGCGGCCGGTACCCAGCAGCAGGCCGCTCCAGAAATCATACATGGTAGCTAAGTGCTGCGGCCAGCGGCCCTGCACAACGGCTTCAAAAATGGGCCCCAACAGCTCATCGTTCTGCACCCGGCCATAGAAGCTGTCAACCACGCGGCGCACGTCCTCCTCGGATTGAATATCGGGCAGGGAAACAGACAAGTCAGCCATAGGAGAACCTGAGTAGGGTATGAAAAGGTTGCTGCAGTTACTGTACCTCCCAACCAGACGCCCAAGGGCGGCAGATATGATAGGGCACGCCTAATAGCAAAATTGGAGGGCTGAGGCAAGGCAAACGAAAAGTCGGTCCTGCCTAACCCGAAGATAAGGTAGGACCGACGTGACGGCCACAGAACACGGTTAGAACGACTTGTCGGGCTGGTATTTGTTGATGAGGTTGAGCAGAACGCCGTTGGTCCAGCCGAAGCCATCCTGCAGCGGGTACTCGCCGCCGCCAGCTTTGAGTTTCGTATCCACCACATTGTACTTCTCCATCAGCTTGCCGGTTTGCTGAAACACGTCCCGGTTCAGCTCAATCCAGCGGGTGGCAATGGTGCGCGCCAGGGTAGGTTGACCGTAACGCTCTAAGCCGCTGATGGCCATGTACTGCAGCGGGGCCCAGGCATTGGGGGCATCCCACTGCTGCCCGCTACGGCTGCGGGTGGTGGCCAGGCCGCCGGGCTGGAGGAAGTTCTGTTGCAGGCCCGCGGCCAGCAGCTTGGCCTGGGGCGGGGTGGCAATGCCGAACTCCAGCGGAAACGTGCCCGCCAGGGTGAGCCGGCTGGAGCGTTGCCGGAGGCGGAAGTTGTAATCGACAAACCAATTGGCCTTGGCATCCCAGCAGTAGGCCAGAATGGCCTTCTTGCGGTTCTGGGCCTTGGTCTGGAAAGCCGTAGCCTGGGCCGCGTTGCCCTGCAGCTGGTAAGTGGTAGCCAGGCTGTTTTCGAGGTAGTAGAGCAGGCAGTTCAGGTCAACGGGGACCAAATCGGTAGTCTGGATGCTGCCCAGCTGCCCGTCGGGCCCGAACCAGCGGGTGCTGAAGTCCCAACCGGAAGCGGCGGCCGCCCGGATGTTGCGGTAGAACTGGGCCGGGGGCTGCTTGCTGAGTTTGGCGGCGGCCACGTCCTCGGCGTACGACTCTTCCCGGGGCTGGTCGCTGCTGTCGTAGTAGCGGTTAAGCACCTCGCCGCCAGCCAGACGCACGGCGCGGTCCTGGGCGGTGCCGGGCCGCAGGGTTTCGGCCCCGGCCATCCAGTAGTTATACTCGCGCAGCAGCTGGGGCTGGTAGCGCAGCAGTGTCTGCTGGTTGCCCTCCTGCTGGGCCAGCAGGTTCACCATCAGGGCAAAAAACGGGGGTTGGGAGCGGGTAAGGTAGTAGGTGCGGTTGCCGTTCGGGATGAAGCCGTAGGTGTCCAGCAGGTAGGCAAAATTATCCACCATGTCCCGGATGACCGTGGTGCGGTGGCTTTCGGCCAGCCCGAGCATGGTAAAGTAGGAGTCCCAGTAGTATACCTCCCGGAACCGTCCGCCCGGCACAATGTAGGGGCGCGGCAGCGGCAGCAGGGACGAGGCGCCCGGGGTGGCGGTGTCGGGGTGGCGCTGGAGCACCGTCCAAAGCGTATCCAGGTGGTGGCGCAGGCCCGCTTCTACCCGGCTGCGGTACTGGCCGCCGGCCGGGGCCGGGGGCGTGAAATGGGCCGCCACGAAGGCTTTCAGGTCGAAGCCCGGGGCGTCTTTCTGCTGAGCATAGGCCCGCAGGATGTCGGCTGGCGGCTCCTTGGCCGTGGCATCCACGAAGGTTTTGTTATCGGGATACACCCGGCCCAACTGCACGGCCTCAAACAGGCCCGGGTAGAGCTGGCGGGGCGAAGGAGGTAGCTGCTGAGCGGCGGCAGTGCCAGCCAAAACCAGCAGCACCGCGAAGAAGAGGTTACGCATGGAGCAAAGGGTGAAAGGTGGGAGTACGTAGAACGTCAGGCTGAGTCAGCTAACTCAAGTTGCAGACTACGACACTACGTCTAGTTCCCCTCCTTGGAAAGGAGGGGTTAGGGGTGGTTGAAGCCAGCAGAACGGATTACTAAAGATTGTCGTCAGTGGATGTTCAACGATTGTCAACCACCCC
>NZ_JAIZZH010000006.1 GCF_020421205.1 Hymenobacter pini | reverse complement strand
AAGAAAACCGCGCGCTGGTGGCCCCAGTGGTTGGCAGCGGCCCGCTCCGCGTTTCGGATTGGGAGTGCAAAAGTGGCAGGTCGTATCCGCATTTCCAAACCCGCCCAAGAAAAAAACCCGTTTAAGGTCGTCTACTCTCGCTGTTCTGCCACAGTATCAGACAGATTACTTTTACACTTAGTTCAACAAGCGTTGCACTTGGTCAGAAAACTGCTGCATTGAGCTACTACTTGCACCTAATCTGTGCTGATTTCCGAGCAGGAACTAATGAGATGTGACTGTATATACGACCCATCTTACACTACATAATAAGAAAAGGCCCGATCCACAAAAGTGAATCGGGCCCTCCTTTTATACGTTGCTGCTCTGACCTTACTCGGCAATCTTGGTCACCTTGAATTCAGTGCGACGGTTGCGCTGGTAGTCCTCTTCTGTTTTGGCGTTTTTGAGTACCGGGCGGGTTTCACCGTATCCCTTGGCCGTAATGCGGGATTTATCGATGCCCTTAGATACTATATAGGCTACGGCAGACTCGGCGCGGCGCTGGGACAGAGCTAGGTTATAGGCGTCTTTGCCGCGGGAGTCGGTGTGGGAGCTCAGCTCAATGGTGATTTTGGGGTTGTCATTGAGCGTCTCTACGAGTTTATCCAGCTCTACCGCAGCATCGGGGCGAATATCGGCTTTGTCGTAGTCATAGAAGATGTTGTCGACAACAATGGCTTTGTTCTTCACGATTTTGGTGAGGGTAAGCGTTACCGGCACCTTTATGTCGTTCATGGGGTCGGGCAGAGCATCTTGGGCGGGCTTACGGCCGATGGTGCTGACCGAATTGCGGGCGGTGAAATAACCGGGGCGGTCGGCAATGAGTGAGTACGTAGCCATGGCCGTATCCAGCTTCATGCTGAATTTGCCATCGGCCCCGGTGGTTACTTCCTGCAACCGCTGCCCTTTGTTAGTATATAAGGTAACGGCTTCGCTGGCTACGGGCGCTGTTTCGCCGGTTTTGTCGTTGCGCTCCACCAAGGTACCGTCGACGTAGAAGGTAACGAGCTTGATGGGCTTCTCGCGGAACATGTAGAGGTCATCGGAGCCTTTGCCACCGGCGCGGTTGGAGGAGAAGACGCCCATCTTCTTATCGGTGAAGAAGGGGGCGAAGTCGTCGCCGGCGCTGTTGATGGGGGCACCTAAGTTCACCACTTTACCCTTCTCTACTTTAAAGATGTCCAGCTTGCCCAAACCGGGGTGCCCGTCGGAGGAGAAATACAGAGTGCCGTCGGGGGCCACGGCCGGGAAGTTCTCATTGCCGGGGGTGTTGATTTGGTCGCCGAGGTTTTCAGGGGTGGAGAACCGGCCGGGGCTTTCCATGGTGGACTTGTACAGGTCGTTGCCGCCGAGGCCCCCTTTGCGGGTGGAGGTGAAGTAGAGCGTCTGGCCATCGGGGGAGAAAACCGGCGAAAACTCATCAGCGGTGCTGCTGTTGAGGCCCCGCAGAATTTCGGGCTCCGTCCAGGCACCGTTGCGGAAATAGGAACCCCACAAATCGACGCTGAGGTAGCCTTTTTTGGAGCCGTTATTGGAGCGGGCAAATACCATCATCTTGCCATCGGACGAGTAGGTGGCGCTGGCTTCGTGCTTGTCGGCAGAGTTGATGATGGGGTCGAGCTTGCGCACGGTGCCGCCGGTCATCTTCTGCTCGTCGTCGAATTTGATGGCGTACAGGTCGTTGAATCCCTCGCCGTTGCCGGGATACACTTTCCCTTCGCGGCCGGAGGCAAATACCAGCTCCCGGGTATCGGGGATGCGAGTGGTGCTGAACTCAGCGGCCGGGGTGTTGATCTGGTCTAGGGGCATTACCTCGTTGTTGGTTTGCATGGCTACGATAGACGTAGCCGCGCGGGCATTCTTGGCGTCTACCTCAGCGCGGGCACCCAAGGTGCGGTTGGCGCCAGCATCGGCGTATTTTTCAAACTGCAGGGCGGCCTCCTCAAATTTGCCATTGGCGCGCAAGGCCTGGGCGTAGTAATAGCCGGCGTCGGCGTTTTTGACCTTGGCATCCAAGGCGGCTTTGTAATACGGCTCGGCTTGGTCGATGCGGTTGGACAGGCGGTAAGCTTCAGCCAGTCGGTAATTAGACAAGCCTGGGGTTTTCCCCTTTGCTACATCAGCCTTGTAGAGCGCAATGGCCGATTCGTATTCTCCCCGGGTAAAACGCTTGTCCGCTTTCGACAGGCCATCGGAGGTGGCGCAGCCAACCAGTGCCACTGCACTGCCAGCGAATAGACAGGAAAGGAAATAGTGTTTCATAGAGGGCGGGATGATACCGTACGCAGCGGCCGGGGGCTGGTTACGCCGTAAGCAGGTGTTAATAATACTACTGATTCCGCGAATTTTACTTTTCGGAGGTTACGCGTTGCTGGTTGCCTTAAAGTACCGGGCCAGCCATGTAGTAACGACTGGGGCCGGCCATTTGGTTTGCAGCTGCGCTTGGGTAGCAATGGTATTGTCGAAATACGGCGTATCGGGCCCAATGAGGCCTTGTTCTACTGCCTGTTTCAACTCGGTGCGCGTTAGCAACTGTACCTTACTGTTGAGCAGGAACGCCATTCGGGACTTATCCAGCAGTTCAACCCCAAGCTGCTCCTCTACCTGCCGAACAAACCGCACTGAGGCATCGATGGAACAGCCGCTGGCATCGGCGACGGCTTCATCGAGGCCAACGACCAGGAACTGCTGATGCAATATTGCAGCCGATGCTTGCAGGGCCCGGCCGTGGCTGGTCCACTCCGCCGCGAACTGCTGTAAGGCAGGCTGCAGAGCCTCTATCTCGGCGGTAGTGAAAAGGCGGTTGGCTTGGTAAATCCACAAGCGGGCGGAGGCAGGAAGCTGATCGAAGGGAACGTACATAGGGCAAGAGCAAGACTACTATTGGTACAAAGAAAGAGCCCCGGCCGGAAGTTCCGGCGCGGGGCTATATTCAGTTACTAGTTATCCGTTGTCCGTTATCAGCATCGTTCCGACAACTATCAACGTACAACTCATTACGCGTTGAGGCCTTCGGCGGAAGCAATCAGTTCGGCTAAGTCGAATACCTGCACGTCTGATTCACGCTCTTTATTTTTTACGCCGTCAGCCATCATCGTCATGCAGAAGGGGCAGGCCACAGCAATTACGCTGCCGCCGCGGTTGGAGCCGGCGGGCAGTACGGGGGCGGTGCTTTCCACGCCCTGAAGGTTCAGGAGCACATCGGCGTCGCCGTCGAGGGTAGCCAGGGCTTCCTCGGCCCGCTCAATGTTTACGTCTTTTTTGCCGGGCTCGGGTTCTTTCCACATCTGAGCGCCACCGGCCCCGCAGCAGAGGCCGTTGGTTTTGCAGCGCTTCATTTCCAGCAGGTCGGCGTCGAGCACCTCCAGCACCTCGCGGGGGGCTTCGTAGATGTTGTTGGCGCGGCCCAGGTAGCAGGAGTCGTGGAAGGTGATGCGGCGGCCCTTGAACGACTCACCGCCTTTGGCCGTCACTTTACCATCGTTGATGAGCTGCTGGAGGAAGGTGCTATGGTGAATTACCTCGTACTCGCCGCCCAGGGCGGGGTACTCGTTTTTGATGGTGTTGAAGCAGTGCGGGCAAGCCGTTACTACCTTCTTGATGCCGTAGCCATTGAGAGTGGTAATGTTCTGCATAGCCTGCATCTGGAACAGGAACTCGTTGCCGGCACGCTTGGCGGGGTCACCGGTGCAGGTTTCTTCCATGCCCAGCACGGCGTAACTCACGCCTACGTGGTCCAGGATGCGCACAAAGGCCCGGGTTACGCGCTTATACCGGTCGTCGAAGGCGCCGGCGCAGCCTACCCAGAACAGTACTTCCGGGGTTTCGCCCCGGGCGGCCAAGTCGGCCATCATCGGGACGTTGATTTGACGCTTGGCAGTTTGCTCAGCCATTCTACTTGGTTGACAGTTGTCAGTTATCAGTTGTCAGGTAGCCGCCAGCGGCAGGGTATCGTGGTTTATTTCACCAACAGCCCGCAGCCAGCAACTCAATTTATTTCTCCGCCACAAACAGGTCGTCGGCCCAGTTGAATCGGTCGGAGGGCGAGAAGGCCCAGGGCGCCCCGTTGTTCTCGATGTTGCTGAACATTACGTTCAGCGAGTTGGGCGCGGCCGACTCTTCCAGTACCAGGAAGCGGCGCATTTCCACGATGCTCTCCAGGGGGTTGATGTTTACCGGGCAGGCTTCCACGCAGGCGTTGCAGGTGGTGCAGGCCCACAGTTCCTCGGGCGTTACGTAGCCGCGCAGCAGGGTGTGGTTTTCCTTGTCGAGCTGCTCCTGAGGGTTGTGCTTGGCTTCCTTGCCGTAGAGGTTAGGATGGAAAATGAGCGGGGAGTTGTACTTCTCCTCCATCCTATCCCGGGTATCCATGATGATTTTGCGGGGTGAGAGGAGCTTGCCGGTGAGGTTAGCGGGACACACCGAGGTGCAACGGCCGCACTCGGTGCAGGAGTAAGCGTTCAGCAGGTTAGTCCAGGCCAGGTCGTCCACGTCTTTGGCACCAAAGGGCGTGGGTGCGGCGGCCGAGCCATCGGGGTTGGTGGCGGGAGCCGGCACTTCGTAGCTGGGGTCCATCATAGCTTTCACCTCGTGGGTGATGCTATCCACGTTCGAGAACTGCCCCTGCGGCACCAGCCGGGAATAGAACACGTTGGGGAAGGCCATGATGATGTGGAAGTGCTTGCTGCTGGGCAGGTAGTTCAGGAACAGCAAAATGCCCACAATGTGCGCCCACCAGCCCACGCGCTCCAGTACTTCCAGGGCCGTGAGGCCATCGGGCAACAGGCCCGTGAGGAACTGGCTGATAGGGAATGCGCCGGGCAGGTCTTTGCCTTCCAGCTGGTGCAGCTTCAGGTCGGCGGAGTTCATCAGGAACAGGGCCATCATCAGCGCCACCTCTACGTACAGAATCACGTTGGCATCCAGTTTGGGCCAGGCCCGCAGCTCGGGGCCAGTAAAACGGCGCACTACGCCCACGTTGCGGCGCCACCAAAAAGCTATTACGGCCAGCACTACCAGGGCACCCAGCAGCTCGTTGGTGCCAGTAAGGGCGGAGTACAGCGGGCCCAGGAACTGCAGGAACCGGTGGGTGCCAAACAGGCCATCCACCATAATTTCCAGCACCTCAATATTGATGACAATAAAGCCAACGTAGACAATCAGGTGCAGGAAGGCGGGCGTGAGGCGCTTGAACATCTTCTGCTGCCCGAAGGCCACCAAGAGTGTTTTGCGAAGCCGCTCGCTGGTGTGGCCGCTCATGTCCCGGTCGCGCCCGACGAGGATATTAGCCCGAATCTTCCGGGCTTGCCAGGCAAACAGGCCGAAGCCCGCTACCGCAACCAGCAGGAAGAGGATGTTTTGGATGGAAAAGTGCACGGGAAAATGGGTAGGTTTGGGGTTTAGGCCGAAATATACTCGTTATGCATAACAAATTACAGCTTTTGCGTTGCTTAGTTACGGTCTGAAAAAAAATTTACCGTCTCTCTTGCGTGTTGAAAAACCTTTACTACTTTTGTGCTCCCCAACGGCTACAACGCCTCCGGGGAACCAAGAGCTGGTAATGTAGCTCAGTTGGTAGAGCACAGCACTGAAAATGCTGGTGTCGTTGGTTCGATTCCAACCATTACCACAAAAACCCTCTCAGCTTAGCTCCGAGAGGGTTTTTTGGTTTTTACCGGTAGCGGTTTTGCTTATGACAGCATGGGCTGAGGCCGATGCACCACGGACGTTACCAAGGCCCCGCGCCCACCGTGGCGCTGGAAGAACCGTTCCAGCAGCTGGCCCAGTAACGCAAAGTCGTTGGTTTCCAGCTCGCTCACAATATGCTCCAACGCTGAGATATGCCGCTCGGTGGTCAGCAACAGGCCGGGCTCCTCTACCCAGGCATACGCATACAGCCGCGTGCCATCAGCGGCAACGGTTTGGTGCAGGTAGCGAATATCGGAGGCGGGAATAAAGGACGGCTCGGTGGCGTCGACTGGGCAATTCCAGGATTGATAGGGAGAAATCCGGATGAATCCTAGGTCCAGCAAATACGTGTCTTTGTCGGTAAAAGTAGGCATATGCGCGAATGGAAAGGCTGGTGAAGAAGCTTGGCTATGAGTATCTAGGGATATGCAATGTGTGTATTACCTGTGCCTGAGTAAAGGAAGGTATACCTGCTTTTGTGACAACTCTTCTGAGGCGCACAACGGCACACTATAGAATGATGCTGTGGCTAAACAGTGGCGAAAACTCCAGCGTACTGTGCTGTTGCGGGTTAAGCAATGACTGCATTGGGCCTGGGTGTGACATGGCCTTCTGCTGGATGTGTGGTTGAAGCCAGGAAGAAAAAGGCCGTTCACCAGTAAAAAAGATTTTAGGCCATTACTGGAGTTTGTGCGGAGGAACTGTGTACTTCCACTGTCATTCACCCGTCCCTACCCAGTATGCAACCTTCTTCCGAACTCCGTGCTGAACGTCTGTCCACTACTATCTATCCTGATTCGGAGCAAGCCTCAGTGGCGGTAGCCCATCAGATTGCAGATCTGATCCGGCAACGCGCCGCCGAAAACCGCTCCTGCGTGCTGGGCCTGGCTACGGGCTCCACCCCCACCCGCCTGTATGAGGAGTTGGTACGCCTGCACAGGGAGGAGGGCCTGAGTTTTCAGAATGTAGTGACGTTTAACCTCGACGAGTACTACCCCACGGCGCCCGATTCGCTGCAGAGCTATGTGCGCTTCATGCACGAGTATCTATTCGACCACATCGATATCCGGCCGGAGAATGTGCACATTCCGGATGGGACGCTCCCACAGGAACAGGTAGCTGCTTTTTGTCGCCGCTACGAGGAGCAGATTCGGGAGGCCGGTGGAGTTGACCTGCAAGTACTGGGTATTGGTCGCACCGGCCATATTGGGTTCAATGAGCCCGGCTCGGGGGCTGCTTCCCGTACCCGCCTGATTACCCTGGACCACATTACCCGCACCGACGCTGCTTCTGATTTCTACGGCGAGGAAAACGTACCCCGCCGGGCCATTACGATGGGGGTAGGCACCATTCTGGAGGCCCGCCACATTGTGCTGCTGGCCTGGGGCGAGGGTAAGGCCGCCGTGGTGAAGCGCATGGTGGAGGGCGAGATGACTGACTCGGTGCCGGCTACCTACCTGCAGCAGCACCCGCAGGTACAGGTGATACTAGACGAAGCTGCCGGCGCCGAGCTAACGCGGATGAAAACACCCTGGCTGGTGGGTCGCACCTTGGATTGGCAAAATGCTCCCACTGTGCGTAAAGCCGTCACGTGGCTGGCCCGTACCCTGCAAAAGCCGATTCTGAAGCTTACGGACGAAGACTACAACGAGAATGGTCTGTCAGAGCTACTGGCCGAATCGGGGCTGGCGTATGATATTAACATCCGGGTGTTTCGGCAGCTACAGCGCACCATTACGGGGTGGCCAGGCGGCAAGCCCAACGCCGATGATACAGACCGGCCTGAACGGGCGTCTCCCTTCCCAAAGCGGGTGCTCATTTTTTCACCCCACCCCGATGACGATGTGATTAGCATGGGGGGTACGCTCCTGCGACTAGTTGACCAAGGCCACGACGTGCACGTGGCCTACCAGACCTCCGGTAACATTGCCGTATTTGATGACGAGGCCATCCGGTTTGCCGAGTTTGTAGCCGAGTATGACAGCATGTTTCGGCTGGATGAGCAGCCCGCTGAGACCTTGTACCACCGCGTGGCCGATTTCCTGCGCAACAAGCAGCCGGGGCAAGTAGACTCGGAAGAAGTACAGCAAATTAAGGGGCTGATCCGGCGGGGTGAGGCCAAAAGCGCCTGCCGCTACGCTGGCATTCCCGACCAGAATATGCACTTCCAGGATTTGCCGTTCTACGAGACCGGCCGGGTACGCAAAAAGCCCATCGGCGAGGAAGACATTCGGCTGACGATGGAGCTGCTCAACCAGGTGCAGCCCCAGCAAGTGTACGCCGCCGGCGACCTATCGGACCCGCACGGCACGCACCGGGTATGTCTGGCCGCTATTTTTGAGGCTATCCGGCGGCTGAAGGCGGCTAATACTGCGTGGCTGGAGGAGTGCCGAGTATGGCTGTACCGCGGCGCCTGGCAAGAGTGGGACGTGGACCAGATTGAAATGGCCGTACCCTTGTCGCCGCAGGAGCTCACGCGCAAGCGCCGGGCCATTTTCAAGCACCAGAGCCAAAAGGACCGCCCACTATTTCCGGGTGCCGACCAACGCGAGTTCTGGCAGCGGGCCGAGGAGCGTAACCGCACCACGGCCCGCCTCTACGACCAGCTCGGCCTACCCGAATACGAGGGTATTGAAGCCTTCGTCCGCTGGCATTTTTAACGCTGCTCCGGCACATGCGTTAAGGGCAGACGAACTTTTCGCTGTCTGAGCGAAGCATGGGACCATCCCACCAGCCTACCACTGCTGCGCAGTGTTACTTCAATTTGGGTTGGGGTATACACTGCCATAGTTTATGAACGGCCAAGGGCTGTGTGCCAGTCACTTTTTTTCATTTGATGGCTTTATGACTGGTTCAACGCCAAGCCTGCAAGAACTCATCAGGCGCATAGCCAACGACGACCGACGGGCGTTTGAGTTGTTCTTCACCCAGAACTACAACTCCTTACTGCGCTTTGCGTTGCGGTACGTGCGGGGCCGGGAGCTGGCCGAAGAGGTTGTGTCGGATGTATTTGTGAAGCTATGGCAGAAGCGCGCCTCTTTGCCCGAGGTGCAGCACCCAGTCAGCTACTTATTTGTGGCCGTCAAAAACCAGGCGCTTAACTACCTGCAGAAAGCCGAGAACCAGCCTACTGCGGAGCTGGAGGAAGTACCAGTGGCCTGGCAAACGGACTATATGACGCCGGAGCGCACCCTGCTCACGGAGGAGCTGTACCAGGATATTCAACGGGCGGTACACAAGCTGCCCCCCCAATGCCAGACTATTTTTCGGCTGGTGCGGGAAGAAGGGCTAAAATACCGCGAGGTAGCCGAAATCCTGAATCTATCGGTGAAAACGGTGGAGGTGCAGATGGGTATAGCATTGAAAAAAATCAGTGCCGACCTGCAACACCATTTCACCCAGCGACCCGGGCAGGGCAACAGCACCATGCGTATTGCCCTGTGGCTGCTGCCACTGCTGACTGCAGCGCAGTACTATGGGCGCTAGGGGCCAGTTGCCTGCTTATTTCCACGTGGCACTTAAGGGTACTTTCCTCCGGCACCTGTCTACTCTTCACACAACTGTTTCTTTACCGGTGTATTCTGTAGTTTAATCTGAATGGAAAATTCTGCTGCACATGAGCTAATGGGCAAGGAGCTGGCGGGCGAGCTTACGCCGGCAGAGCACGAGCGGCTGCAGGCTTGGCTGGACCAGGCTTCTCCCGTTGAAAAGGCTACCTACGAAGCCACCAAACAGTATTGGCGCATACCGGCTCAGCCCGTGGCCACACCCGCCCAAACGGCGGCCGCCCTGCATGCCTTATGGAACCGCATCGACGAGGTATCATCTGAGGAAACAACGGCCCGTATCCTGCCCTTCAGGCCCGCTGCTCCGTGGTGGCGCAGCCGCATGGCAGCGGCCGTAGCTGGTATGGGGCTGCTGGCGGGGGGGATATACTACGGCGTGTACCCGCGCCTGCGCAACGAGGCAGGAGCACCGCTGGCGTACGCCGAGCAAGCAGTAGCCCAAGGGGCTACTACCAAGGTGTTGCTGGCCGATGGCACTACCGTGTGGCTTAATGCCGACAGCCGGCTTTGGTACCCCAAAAAGTTTACGAGCCAGCAGCGTGAGGTGTCTTTGCAGGGTGAGGCCTTTTTTGAAGTAGCCCACGACCGACAGCATCCTTTCGTGCTACACGTGGGCCAGCAGCAGGTACGGGTGCTGGGCACTTCCTTTAATGTGAAAGCCTACCCTAATGAGCCCACGGTAGAAACAGCCGTGGTAACTGGCCGGGTAGCCTTTATTCGGGCGGCTGGTTCAGGTGGTGCCACTTCGCGGGATACGCTGTATGTCACGCCCAATCAGCGCGTAGTTTTCAACCGCCAAACGGCCGCAATGCAGGAAGAAGCCACTGACAGCCGCGAGGCAATGGCTTGGCGACAGGGTGAATTGGTATTTCGCCAGACGCCGCTGGATGAGGTGGCCCGCACGCTGGCCCGCCGCTACAACGTGCCGGTGCAACTGGCCAACGACCAGCTACGCCACTGCCAGCTGACGGGCAGCTTCCGCAACCAGCCGCTGCGCGAAGTTGTGAGCTTACTATCCATGACGGGTACCTTCAACTACACCTTGACCGATAAGCAATTAACTATTACCGGCAACGGATGCCACTAGGCGCTTAGCTGCTGCTGAACCCGGTAGTTACCGTATATTGCGCGGTAAAAGCCCTTTAGCTGTATCCTGTTGTCCGTATGAAATGCCCGCCTTTGTATGCTCCTGTTAATAGGCGAAGCACAGCGGGCCAACGAGCGTGTCTGCTGCTTGCCAGCTTGGCGCTAACAGGGGCCGCACAGGCACAGAGTCAGACTCCGCTGGTAACCCTCCGGCTACAGCAACAACAGCCGCTTTCGGCCGTGTTACAGGAGTTGGAGCGCCAAACCGCTTATCGGTTTATTTATGGTAGCGCGCCGGCATCCCAGCAATTGGTGTCGGCTCTGCAGGTCACCAATGTTCCTCTGGAGCAGGTTTTGCGGCAACTGCTGCCCCCGTTGGGTCTCAACTACCGCTTAATTGGGTATCAGATTGTTTTAACGGCTGCCCCCGTCAACATGGAGCGGGTGGTGCAGGGCCGGGTACTGGATGGCCAGACCGGTACTGCTTTGCCGGGCGCCAGTGTGGTAGTGCGCGGCAGCCAGCGAGGCACCGCCACATCAGCGGACGGGCTCTTTCGGCTACCCCTAACCCCTACAGACTCGATTATTGTCGTTAGCTCCCTGGGGTTTACTCCGCAGGAAGTGCGGCTTGCCCGGGCAAGCATGTTGGAGGTGAAGCTCCAGACCGATGCGCGGGCCTTGGCCGAGGTAGTGGTAACCGGGCTGGGTCTTACCCAGGAGCGCCGGGCCCTGGGCTACGCCGTGCAGACCCTGCCGGGCAGTGAGCTGGTAACTGCCCGGGAACCAAATTTTGTTAACTCCGTGAGTGGCCGCTTGGCGGGCGTGCTGGTAAGCCGTAACGCTGCGGGTCCCGCGGGCTCTACCAATGTTATCCTACGGGGCTACACGTCGCTCACCCGTGACAGCCGCCCGCTGATTGTGGTGGACGGGGTGCCCATTGACAACCGTAGCCTGCTTCAACCCACCCGCTTGGGGGGCTTTGACTCCGGCGACGGGCTTTCCACCATCAATTCCGAGGATATTGAATCTATTTCGGTGCTGAAGGGGGGCAACGCCGCCGCGCTGTACGGCAACCGGGCTTCCAATGGGGCTCTTATCATTACCACCAAGCAAGGCGGGCAGGGCCTGGGCGTATCTGTCAGCTCCAACACCACCTTCGACCGGGTACAGTTGCTGGCTGATTATCAGAACGAATATGGCCAGGGACAGCAGGGCCACTTTCTTACGGATGCCACTGGGCAGTTACAGCTAACTCCGGATGGCTACCCCCAGGTGCAGATGGCCGGTACAACGGTGGGCAGCTGGGGCCCCCGCATGACGGGGCAGTTGGTGAGACACTGGAACAACCAGGTAAAACCGTTCCTGCCCCAGCCCGGTAATCCCCGGAATTTTTTTCGGACGGGATTCACCACTACCAACTCCGTAGCGTTGCGGGCCGGCTCCGGCGGGCAAAGCCTGCGCATTGCCGTTACGGACCTGCGTAACCGTAACACCTATCCCAACAGCCTGTTCGTGCGGGACTTTATTACGGCCCGCAGCGCTACCCACCTAACACCCCGCGCGGTAGCAGAGGTGAAGGCAGCGTATGTATTCACAAATGGCTTCAACCGTCCTATGCTGGCCGCTCATCCTGATAATGTGATGACGCAGTTTGCCGTGATGCCCCGCAGCATCGACCTAGACGACCTGCAGCCGTACCGTAACGACTTCAACCTCCAGCCTATCGTCTGGAACCAGAACCCGCTGTTTCCGTCGCAGACCACCAGCCGGCAAAACCCTTACTGGGCAGCGTACCTGAATACCAACACCATGGTGCAGCACCGGCTCAACGGCTCGGCCCGGGTGCGCTACACGTTTGCCGACAATCTATGGCTGCAGGTGCGCGCCGGCACCGACCGATACACCACCGACCTAGGCTACCGATACGCCAGCTACACTTCCTGGAACTCTACCGCCGTTCCCGACCGAGGTGGGCTGGGCTCTTCCAAGATAATTGCCCGGGAAGATAATCTGGACTTTATTCTGAATGGGCAGCGCCGCGTAGGTGCCGCGTGGCAGTTTACGGGGCAGCTGTTTGGCAACCTGTTGCAGAAACGCAGCGAAACCAAAGGCATTACCGGCCAGGGATTCGTAAAGCCCAACGTATTCGCGCTGGCCAACCTGGCTACGGCCAGCCCCGTGTATGCCTTTTCCCGCATGGAGGTCCAGTCGCTGTACGGCCGGGCCCAGGTAGACTACCGCAACGTTGTTTTTCTGGAGCTAACCGGCCGCAACGATTGGGACTCGACGCTGCCAAAGGGCAACTGGTCGTACTTCTACCCCAGCACTTCGCTGGCCGTGGTCTATACCGATTTGCTGGGGATGCAGTCTGACTGGCTGACGCAGGGTAAGCTCCGGGCCTCGTGGGCGCGGGTTGGTAAGGGAGCCGGCCCGTATGAGTTAACCACCAAGTACGATACCAGCACCTCGGGCATGACGGAAGCACCGGGTGTAGGCTCCTCGCACCTGGATCAGCCGTTTGCCAGCTTGCAGGACCAGCTGGCCCCGCTAAACCTGAAGCCCCAGATTACCCGTAGCGTAGAGTTAGGTTCTGAGCTGGTTTTCAGCCATAACCGGGCGGCGCTGGATGTTACCGTTTACCGAACCAACACCTACAACCAAGTAACGGCCGTTCCCATAGCGCCTTCCTCCGGGTTCCGTACTCAGCTCATCAACGCTGGTAATATTCAAAACCAAGGCATAGAGCTAACGGCCACGGCCACCCCGTTGCAACTGGGGAGTAGCTTTGGCTGGACGACTACACTCAACTGGGCTGCTAACCGCTCCAAGGTAGTCCGGCTTGGCTCCACCGATGAAACGTATCTGCTGGGCGCAGAGTCCAATAACGTAGCCGTAGTAGCGCGCGTCGGGCAGCCCTTCGGCGACTTGTACGGCACCCGGCTCCGCCGCGCCCCCGATGGCCGCCTGCTACTGGGTGCCAATGGCCTCCCGCTGCAGCCCCTGGCCACCATGGAGCGGCTAGGCAATTTTCAGCCGAAGTGGTTTGGGGGATTTGCCAACGAAGTGCGCTTCCGGCAATTCCGCTTATACGCCCTGCTCGACGCTCGCTGGGGCGGCGCTATTTACTCCGTAACGCAGCAACAGGCTACGGCCTTCGGCAACACCCGCGCCACCCTGGCCGGGCGCGCGGGCTGGTACGCCTCCGAAGATGCCCGCCTGGCCGCTGGTGTAACGCCCGAGAACTGGACGCCCACCGGCGGGCTACTAGTGGAAGGCGTGGTGCAGAACCCGGATGGTAGCTACACGCCCAGCAGCCGGTACGTTGACCCGCAGCTGTATTGGGCCCGCTTAGCCAGCGCTTCGGAACCATTCGTGTACGATGCCTCCTTTGTAAAACTGCGGGAGCTGAGCTTGACCTACCAACTGCCCGCCACCTGGGTAGCCAAAGTAGGGCGGCTGCGTAGCGCCAGCATTGCCCTCACCGCCCGCAACCTGGCCTTTTTGTACCGCGCCACCCAGGGCTTCGACCCCGAGTCGGCGTATAATTTGAGTTTGGCGCAGGGCATTGAGTCGGGCGCTTACCCGCATAGTCGCAGCCTGGGTTATTACTTGACGTTGGAGTTCTGAGGTATGAGGTTCTGGTTTTTTCGGCGGGCGTTGCCCATCACGGGTATGCTGGTGCTAACAGCCTGCACCGACCGTTTTGCGGACATCAATACCGATCCGACCACTATTACCACCGTTACACCCGATGAGCTCTTTTCCCGGGCGTTGAAGTACGGCACCCTTTACGATAGTGACTTTGAGGTTGGCGAGCACCTGCACGCCAACCTCTGGGTTCAGTATTTTGCCAATTCCAAGCCGGAAGTGAATACGGATCGGTACGAGAGCAACGACCAGTGGGCTAGCAAGTTTTGGGACCATTTCTACACTGGCTACGGTATGGATCTGCAGCAGGCCATCCGGTTGGTGCAGGATGATCCAACCCAGGTAAACCGCCTCAGCCAGGCCCGCATCTGGCGGGCGTTCCTGTTCCAGCGCATGACGGATTACTGGGGAGATATTCCGTACACGGCCGCATTTGGTGGTGCCAGCGCCAACACGCAGCCCACTTACGATGCCCAGGCTGCCATTTATACCAGTATACTACGCGAGCTGGCCGAAGCAGCAGCAGCCCTCGACGATACCAAGACTGAGAACTTTGGGCCGGCCGATTTGCTGTATGCCAATCCTCAGGCCGTAAATCGGGTTACCACGGTGGCAGCGGCCAATCTTCGTTGGAAGCAATTTGCTAATTCGTTGCGCCTGCGCATGGCCATGCGCCTGTCAGAGGCAGACCCTAGTTTAGCCGCCACGCAAGTGCGGGCCGCCTTAGCAGCCGGCGTTATGCAGAGCGGGCCCGAATCGGCGGTTATGCGAAACACCGGCGGCAGCGTCCGCATCAACCAGAACCCGCTTGCCACGATACTAGGATTCAATGATTGCCGTATTAGCGCTACGCTTATTGAGTATTTGGTTCGGTACCGTGACCCACGTCTGCCGGTATTTGCGGCTCCACTAGCGGGCACTACATCTACGTGGGCTGGTATGCCCAATGGGCTTTCTGTTACGCAATTAACTCTGGCCGAGTACAATCCGGATAACTTCAGCCAGGGCGGCCAGCGCTACCAGTCACCCAACAATGACCAGAACCTGCTGACTTATGCCGAAGTGTGTTTTCTGCGGGCGGAGGCCTGCCTGCGGGGCTGGGACGCTACGGGCAGCGCCGAAAGCTGGTACAACGCCGGTGTGCGCGAGGCCCTGCTTTTAGCGGGCGTTACCTCTCCTGCAGCGGCTACCACCTATCTGCAACAGCCCGGTGTTCAATACGAGCCCGGCCGGGCCCTGGAGCAGATTATTACCCAGAAATGGCTTTCCCTATTCGGGCACAACGGATTTGAGGCGTTTGCCGAGTATCGTCGCACTGGTTTTCCGCGCCTGCGCCCTGGCCAGAGCCTGGGCGAAACAAATGGCCAGGTACCTCGCCGGCTCCGCTACCCCAGCATTGAGCAGCGCCTGAATACGACTGCCTATCAGCAGGCCGTGAGCCGCCAGGGCCCCGACCTGCTGACGACTCCTGTGTGGTGGGATAAATAATTGTTGAGCTTCGTTAGGGGTATTTTCTCCAATACCGGTCTTATAGCTGAAACGGTATCATATCCCCCTATTCCACCACACTCCTTATCAATATTTTATTTAGTAAAAGGCCTTTTCCGGACGCGGAGAGGGCCTTTTTTATTTACTGGCAGTTGCTGGCGCAGTGCTTGGCTTGCTACCGGTGCAGGTAGTATCCTGCGCAGCACGGGCAAACTCGTAGCCTTGTAGCACCGCTTTCTGAAAATATTCGCAGGCTCTTTCCGAGCGTTGCTGCTGAGCTACCCGGCCAAGCAGAAAATACACCTGTCCACTGCGCGGAGTAATGGTCAGCACATCCCAAAAGTCGCTCTGCGCAGCATCGAAGCGCTGCAGTTTCAGCCAGGCCAACCCCCGAAACGTCAGGAGCCGGGCCTGCAGCTGCGCTTGATCCTGGGTGTGCCGCAAACTTTGGCTGAACAACGCGGCGGCAGGCGCAAACTGCTGCTTTTCAAATAACAGGTATTCGCCGCGCAGCAAGCCGGCCCGGACCAGGGTGCTATCCTGCTGCAAGGCTTTCTGGTAGGCGTGCTGCGCGGCCGTTGGCTGGCGCAACCGGGCCCGGCACTGGCCCACGCGTAGCCAAAGCACACCGGGACGAGCGGCGTCTCCGGTTTGCAGGGCGGCTGTGTAGTCGCGCAGGGCCGCTTCGTAGTCATGCTGCATCAACTGCTCCACCTCACCGCGCCGTCGCAGGGCCGGCTCGTAGCCGGGCTTGAAATGCAGGGCGTCGGTAAAGTAGCTGTGTGCCCCCTCAAAGTTGCGCTGCGCGAAGGCCGCTACACCCCGCTCGTAGTTACGCACCCCTGATACGTGGTCCATCGTCACCTTCACCGACAGAATAAACAGTAGAAAGCCCAAGCCGGCTAAGGCCGTTACCCAATAGTCGCGGCGGGTGAAGCGCACTTTTTGCCGGGGAATAGGCCGGTAGTGCCGCTCGTGCGAACCCGCCGGTGGGCGGGTGCGCAGGGGAGCCGGCGGCGGCATTGGTACGCCGTACACCCGCTGGCTATGCTGCCGGTACTGTTGCCGCTGCTGCTCCTCCGCGGCCCGGCGCGCGGCCAGCTGCAGCTGATAATCGTACTGCGCCCGGCGGCCTGGGTCGCTTAATACCCGGTAAGCCAGCGCTACCGCCTTGAATAGCTCCTCATACAGCGTGCTGCCCCCGTGCTTATCGGGGTGGTATTGCACCGCCAGCCGCTTATATGCCCGTTTGATATCCTGAGCCGACGCCGATGCTGCAACTCCTAATACCTGGTAGTGATTCTGACTCAACGGGAAAGGGGTATATAGTTAAAAGTACGGCAATTTTCAGACATCGTATGGCCTTTTCCGTAAGAGGTTGCTACTGTGAAACTGGTAATCTGCCGGCTTGGAGCTGGTGCACCTGTAACATTGTTTTCCGCAAATTCTCTCCCTATGGCCTTGTTCTCCACTGAAGACGACACCTCCAAAACGCCCCGCACCGATAATTTGATGGGCAACCTAATGGGCTACCTCGATACGCGCATTGATTTGGTGCGGCTGGAAGCGCAAGAGAAAGTAAAAACGGCCTTCGTGGGTACGGTGCACGGTATCACGCTGGCCCTCATTGGGCTCCTGTTTTTCGTGTTCCTGAACCTGTTCGTGGCCCTGTTGCTCAACGACGTGCTGGATAGCCCGTATTGGGGCTTCGGTATTGTAGCGGGCTTTTATTTGCTGCTCCTCATCATTTTTGTGGTGGGAGTCGACAAGAAGCTTTTTCAAGGGCTGGCCGACAAGCTGCTGAACAACACTATTTACAAATCCGACAAACGCCAAGCCTAACCCACTCATGGCCGACCTGCATAACCCGTTGTTTGAAGATGAGAAGGAGTTTCTGGAGCGCCAGAAGCTGGAATACGAGCGTGCCCTGCTGGGCGACGTAGAGGAAATCAAGGCAAAAACCCAGGAGGTGAGCAAATACGTGGCCATTGGAGCCGGTATTCTGGGCGGTGCTTGGCTGCTGAGCAAGGCCCTGAGCGGCCGCAAGCACAAAAAGGAGCTAGCTGCCCGGGACCAGGAATATAACCGCCACCTTAAGCCCGGTCCTCGCTCCCGCCGCCCGGCCACCACTGCCGCCGACACTGCCATTGCCGACGACTTGGGCTTTGGCTCCGGTCATCACCAGTTCGACCGAGGCCGGACACACACGCACCCCGCTTCGGAACGGGCCGACATTGCCCCCGACGTGTACCACACCGATGCCGACCCGTTTCAGCCAACCGCTTCGGCCGCCGCTGCGTCGTTGCCCGTGCGGGCATACCGTCCCGAGCCCCAGCCTCAGTCCGGTGAGGCCTCGTCTATCCTAGCATCGGCCGTGAAATCGTTCCTCCAGTCTGACACTGGCAAGATGCTGGTAGCGCAGGCCTCGGCCGTACTGATGGCTTATGTGGCGAAGAAGGCCGGGGAGTACTTGCCAATCCTCAAAAATCCCGACCTTGCAACGGCAAGCCCGCAACATGCGGAGCCTGAAACCAAGGATATCGACTTTACTTATCACCACGACGACGCGGATGCGCCTCACCAGCCTGCATGATGCCCTGAACAAGCGCCGGATGCGCGGCCAGAAGTCCCTGGCCGTCCTGCTCGACCCCGACAATCTGGACGAAGCCGGGTGCCAGCGTATCCTGGAGCTCAGTGAGCAACACGCAGTAGAGTACTTTTTTGTGGGTGGCAGCCTGGTGACGAGTGCGCATCAGGCTGCCCTCATTCGTTTTATCAAGAGCCGTTCAACGGTGCCAGTGCTGCTGTTTCCCAGCCATAGCCTGCACCTCGATGCCCAGGCCGATGGCATTCTGCTACTATCCCTGATTTCGGGCCGCAACCCGGAGTTTCTCATCGGCCAGCACGTACTGGCGGCCCCCCTGCTGCGGGCCAGCAGCCTCCAGATTCTGCCCACCGGCTACATGCTGGTGGATACCGGCCGCCAAACCACGGCCAGCTACATCAGCGGCACTACGCCCCTGCCCTACGATAAGCCCAGCATTGCCGCCTGTACGGCCATGGCCGGCGAGCAGCTGGGCCTGCGCCTGATGTACCTCGACGGCGGCAGCGGCGCCATGTACCCCGTGTCGGCGGCCATGATTCAGGCCGTGCGCCAAGCCGTAGACGTTCCGCTGCTAGTGGGCGGCGGCATCAACACCACCGAAAAGGCCCACGCCGCCCTGGCCGCCGGGGCCGACGTCATCGTTATCGGCAACCACATCGAGAAAGACCCCGATTTTCTGGCTGAAATGTCGCGCACGGTACACCAGTTTAATCAAGAGCACGGATTTTCCCGGATGGAATCGGATGTATCGGATTTTGTGGACGACTCCATCGGCAATACTACTCCCCGGCTATAACTCCCCAGAGCAGCACACCGATACTACTCTCGCATTTCCTACAAAGACAAGGCCGCCACTCCAACGGGAGTGGCGGCCTTGTCTTTGTATAGCGACTTACGGAATCCGTGTAATTCGAAAAATCCGTCTGAGTCCATGATTAGATGTTCATGGCCGATTCGCGGCGGCGCATTTTACCGGCCGGAATACCGAACATCATCTTGAAGCGGCGGCAGAAGTACGCGGTATCCTTGTAGCCCACTTCCTTCCCGATGTCGCGGATGCTCTTCTTGGTGGTGCGCAGCAGGAACACGGCGCGCTCCATACGCTGGTATTCGATGTAGTCCTGCGGGTTGATGCCGGTGAGCATCTTGAAGTACTGCCCCACGTAATCTTCCGACACGTTAGCCACGCCCGACAGCACCTTGTTCGACAGGTCGCCGCCGATGTTCTCCTTGATGTAGTTGAACAGGTCGATGAGGCGGGGGTCCTTGAAGTAGGTGCTGTTGGTAGCCAGCTGCTCCACGAACATCTTGTTTTTCAGGATGTAGCGCACGATTTCCACCACAATATTCTCGGTGTAAATCGTAATCAGCCGCTCGCGGCCGGGCAATTCCTGCAGGCTCTCCTCCACTACCTTAATCACTAAGTTCGCCAGCTTGGAGTTGCCGGTTATGAGGAAGGCCGGCACATCCAGCGAGGCGAAGAAGTTCACCGAGTCGAACACCTTGGCCTCGAAGCTCACGAACGAGTGGCTTTCCTCGGCGTCGCCAATCAGGTCGAGGTCGGAATTGGAGTGGAAGAACTTGTCCTTATTGGTAATCAGGTCGTCGTTGGTGATGCTCTTGCTCGATGACTCGCCGTAAGTCACCTTGGTAGCACGGCCACCGGGAATGAACAGCATTTCGCCTTCCTCCACCGCCTGGTCTTCTTCGCCGAAAGAAATACGGCCCTTATGCAGCAGAATCAGGTTGTTGCCTACATCGTAGGAGTTTTTCACCGTGAAGGGCTGCTGTAGCACCAGGTTTTTCGCTTTAATGTAGCGAACCCCCAGCGACTCTATTACTTTATTATAATCTTCCATCTTTAGCGGGCGGTTAGTTTTGGCTCGGTGTGGTCGGGAAATGGTACCCGGCAGTTATGTAATGCAAAATAACATATAAAAATTCACACAAACACAAAACCCAGTCAATAAATGACTGGGTTTTGTGCAATAAGCCTGACTTTTAGGCAATTCAGACCTTACTTCAGAATTTCCCGTGAGATTACAATTTTCTGAATCTCAGAAGTTCCTTCGTAAATCTGGGTGATTTTGGCGTCGCGCATGAGGCGCTCCACGTGGAATTCCTTCACGAAACCATAGCCCCCATGAATCTGCACAGCTTCCACGGCCGTATCCATAGCCGTTTTGGAAGCGAACAGCTTCGCCATAGCGCCAGACTTGGCGTAGTCTTGGTGACCGTCCTTATCGTGGGCGGCCTGCAGGCACAACAGACGAGCAGCGTCGATGTTGGTAGCCATATCGGCCAGCTTGAACTGAATGGCCTGGTGCTGCGAAATGGGCACTCCGAAGGCTTTGCGCTCTTTCGAATACTTCAATGACAGCTCGTACGCCCCCGAGGCAATACCCAGCGCCTGCGCGGCAATACCGATACGGCCGCCGGCCAGCACCTGCATAGCGAATTTGAAGCCGAAGCCATCTTCGCCGATGCGGTTTTCCTTGGGTACTTTCACGTCGGTGAACATGAGGGAGTGCGTGTCGGAGCCGCGGATGCCGAGCTTGTTTTCTTTCGGACCAATCACGAAGCCGGGGGTATCCCGCTCCACAATGAGGGCGTTGATACCACGGTGCTTTTTCTCGGGGTCCGTCTGGGCAATTACCAGATACACCGAAGCCGACGAGCCGTTGGTAATCCAGTTTTTGGTGCCGTTGAGCAGGTAATAGTCGCCTTTGTCCTCGGCCGTAGTGCTCTGGCTGGTGGCGTCCGAGCCGGCTTCGGGCTCTGATAAGGCAAAGGCCCCGATGATTTCGCCGGTAGCCAGCTTGGTCAGGTATTTCTGCTTCTGCTCTTCGGTGCCGTATTTCTCCAGGCCCCAGCACACCAGCGAGTTGTTCACCGACATGATAACGGAGCAGGAAGCATCTACTTTGCTGATTTCCTCCATGGCCAGCACGTAGCTCACGGTATCCATACCGCCGCCGCCGTACTCGGGGCTCACCATCATACCCATAAAGCCCAGCTCACCCATTTTCTTGATTTGCTCGGCGGGAAACTTCTGGTGCTCGTCACGTTCAATAACGCCGGCCCACAGTTCATTCTGCGCAAAGTCGCGTGCGGCGGCCTGTACGGCCAGTTGTTCTTCGGTGAGCTGAAAATCCATGCGGTAAATAAGGGGTGGGATGGGAAAATGCGACTGGTTGTGCCGAAGCGTAAATTCGCTGGCGACTCAAAATTAAACTGCAGATTTTGCAGATTATGCAGACGCCACAAGTTTTTTCTGGGAACCGACCCGTATAAGCCCGGAAGCCAGATTTTTGTTTCGGAGGCCTGATAACAACATCGGCAGCGCTATAGTGCCGCTTCAAGCTCCGCAGGAAAGGCGGGGCTGCTTTTGTAGAATTTTAACACCACCAATAAAACACCTAGCGCCACCTCAGGCAACTGAGGTGGCGCTAGGTGTAGCTCTTGCAGCGGCTTAGTCGCGGCGGCGCCCCATCAGTAGGGTAACGTAGTAGAACAGGGTAGCCAGGGAGCCTAATGCGGCTACTACGTACGTCATGGCAGCCCACCACAGCGCGTCTTTGGCCATGGCGTGCTCCTGCGGGGTTACGATGTTGCGCTTGTCCATCCAAGCCAGAGCCCGCTTGGAGGCATCAAACTCCACGGGCAGCGTCACGAAGCTGAACAGGGTTGTCAGGGAAAAGAAAGCTATACCAATCTTCAGGGGCAGGGCCGTAGTTTGCAGCATTATTACGCCCAGAAACAGCAGTATGGGCATAAACTTCGATACGGCGCTCAGGGCCGGTACCATAGCCGAGCGGAACTGCAGGGCGCTGTAGGCGGTAGCGTGCTGCACGGCGTGGCCGCACTCGTGGGCAGCTACAGCAGCGGCGGCGGCGCTCCGTTCGTTGTACACTCCCTCACTCAGGTTTACCGTTTTGTCGGTGGGGTTGTA
This sequence comes from Hymenobacter pini, assembly GCF_020421205.1. Classification (GTDB taxonomy): domain Bacteria; phylum Bacteroidota; class Bacteroidia; order Cytophagales; family Hymenobacteraceae; genus Hymenobacter; species Hymenobacter pini. The sequence goes on along the minus strand of NZ_JAIZZH010000006.1, from coordinate 256,009 downwards.
GTGGTCGGTGAGCTTGCCTTCGGTGCTGATAATGCGCACGTCGGTAATGCCGTGGTCGGCCAGCATCAGCTCGGCAATCTGGCGGCCACTCAGGCCATTGCGCAGGCCTACTTGGGAATATTGCTCAAACTTGCTGCGCAGGCGCATTTGAATGAGCCAGCTGCCCAGCATGGTGAGCAGCACAATAATGTAAGCCGGATTTAGATGGTACATGACTAGAAAAGAGGTTCAGGTGAAAGAAGCGCCCGGCTACTGCCCGCGGCGGCTTTCCTCCAGAAGCTCTCCGCAAGTCAGGCACCGCGCAACACGCGCTCCACGATGCGGGTGGTGCTGTAGCCGGCTACCAACGGTACGGTAAGTACCTGGCCGCCGTTTTGTAACACTACCTCGTGACCCACAATTCCGCTGATTTGATAATCGTCGCCCTTCACCAGAATATCGGGCCGCACGGCTTCAATCAGCGCCAAGGGGGTTTGCTCACCAAAGAGCACTACGGCATCCACAAACAAAAGCGAGGCCAATACCCGGGCCCGTGACACTTCGTCCTGCAGGGGTCGGCCGGGCTTGAGGCAGCTCACGGAAGCGTCAGTGTTAAGACCTACCACCAGCCGGTCGCCGAGGTGCCGGGCTTTTTCGAGGTAGTCTACGTGGCCCAGGTGCAGCAAGTCAAAGCAGCCGTTGGTAAACACGACCTTCTCACCGGCGGCCTGCCAGCCGGCTACCACGGGCAGCAACGCTTCCCGGCTCAGAATCTTGTCTTTAGTCCACTGCATAGCGGCGTGTCTGCTTAGGTTGAGAAAACAATGCGGCCCGGCTGCTGCGCAACCGGGTCGCTAAGGTACAGTGCGCTACCGGGTTCAGGCGGCAACCTCGGGCTGCATCACCTTCCGCCCCGATTTCAGCATGCTGGCTACGAAGCTGATACCACCCATGAGCACCACCAGCAGCGTCTGGGAGCCGTGCACCACCAGCGCATAGGCAATGCCCGCCTCCTTGCTCACACCATACACCAGCAAAATGCTCTGCACCATCAGGTGGAACGGCCCAATGCCACCCGCCACCGGGGCCGCCATGCCAAACGCCCCAAAGGTGAGTACTGCTAAGCCGGCCCGCATACCCAGGTCGTAAGTAGCCGGGAAGGCGAAGAAGGCCAGATAATCCATGAGGTAGTATACCAGCCAGGTAAAGAAGGTGTGGAACAGAAACGCACCCTTCTTCTCCAGTTTTATGATGCTAAACACTCCCGCCAGCAGCCCCTTTACAAAGACGGCCACTTTATTAAACAGAGTATTCTGGCGCAGCCGCTCCAGGTTGCGGAACACGGCGTAGGCCAACGCCAGCAGCAATACCACCGCAATGCCAAGGGCCAGCAGCAAAGGAGTGCGGTTGCGGGCCAGCGCGTCGTAGCGGCCGCCTAGCACCTTGTCCATCACAAATGCCCAGAAGGTGTTGAAATCCAGCAGCAGGGTGCCGCCCAGCAGGCCCAGCAGCACCAGCACATCAATCACCCGCTCCGTTACCACCGTGCCCAACGCTACCTGCACCGGCACCCCACTGGTGCGGCGCAGCACCGAGCATCGAATTACCTCCCCCATGCGCGGCAGCACCAGGTTGGCCAGGTAGCCCACCATCATGGCGTGGTACACGTCCCAGTAGCGGGGGCGGTGGCCGGTGGGGTCAATCTGCATTTTCCAGCGGTAGGCCCGGCTGAAATACCCCAAAGCCGACAACACCATCGTTATCAACAACCAGTAGTAGTTGGCTTCGCGCACGTACTGCCCAATGCGGCTCAGATCCTGTCCTTGCAAGGCAAAACGCATCAGCAGCACCGACACGGCCAGCAACAGAACGTACTTAACGATATTGAGCAGTTGCTTCATAATAAATCAGATGGCCGACCTCACCGTGAGTGCAGAAAAATGGCTGGCTATTCCGGGAGCAGAACAGCCAGCCATTCGCAACGAGTTGCGGCCGGTACGTTAGGCTACGCGGTTGTGCTGATCGGGGAAGATGACCGTGGGCTTGTGGGCTTTGGCCTCCGCGAAATCAATGAGAGCGTAGGAAATGATGATGATGATGTCGCCGACGGCTACGCGGCGGGCAGCCGGCCCGTTCAGGCAAATCATGCCCGAGCCTCGCTCCCCTTTAATAGTGTAGGTCTCGAAACGCTCCCCATTGTTGATATTCACAATGGTCACTTTCTCGTTTTCCACCATGTTGGCCGCGTCCAGCAGGTCCTCATCAATGGTGATGCTACCCACGTAGTGCAGCTCCGCCTGCGTGACTTTTACGCGGTGAATCTTTGACTTCAGTACCTCGATGTGCATGACCTAGATGAAGCGGGTGGTTTTTGGCCCGCAAAGATACAAACTGTGAATGGGTAGCTGGCAGAATCCCTAAGTTGGCTAAGGCCACTCACTTGTTCCGTCATCTGCTCGTTTCTTAAATCACTATATTATCAATCAGCCGCACGCCACCCAGATGAGCAGCCAAGCAAATAACTACTGGGCGGCCAGCCTGCCATTCCGTCAGCGGCTGCAAAGTGTCGGCATCTACCACGGCCACGTATTCCAGCGTAATGGCGGGCTCGGCTTGTATGTACGCTTCGGCCGCCTGTTGCACCTCCGCCGGGCTTTGCGCGCCAGCCTGCACCAACTGCGCCGCCAGTTGCAGCCCCTGATACAGACGCGGAGCCAGAGCTCGCGCTTCGGCCGACAACCGTCGGTTCCGCGACGACATGGCCAAGCCATCGGCCTCCCGCACCGTGGGAAACGCCACCAGCTCCAGGTCAAATGACAGGTCGCGTACCAGCTGGCGCACAATGGCTACCTGCTGAAAGTCTTTCTGCCCGAAATAGGCCCGGTGCGGCCGGCCCAGGTGGAACAACTTGCTTACTACCGTAGCTACCCCATTGAAGTGCCCCGGCCGGTGCTCCCCTTCCATTACCCGTTCCAGCGGCCCGAAATCAAACCGTAACGCAGTGGGCTGCGGGTACATTTCCTCCACCGAGGGCAGGAACAACGCCGTGCAGCCCGCCGGGGCCAACAAAGCCGCATCGGCCTCGGGCAGGCGCGGATACAGCCGGAAATCATCGGGGTTGTTGAACTGCGTGGGGTTCACGAAAATACTGGTTATCACTACATCACACTCCTGCGCGGCAGCCCGCACCAGCTGTAAGTGGCCTTCGTGTAAGGCTCCCATTGTAGGTACCAGTCCAATGCGCTGCCCCTGCCGCCGAGCGTTTTCTGAAAAGGCTTGCAACGCGGCGGCGGTATTCAGTATCTCCATAGAGTAAAAACAGTCCTTCGGCGGGCGGCCGACCGGGCATGATTGAAATTTCCCTCAAAAATGTTTAATTTTGTGCATCCCAAAGTGTTGCCCTTCCTCAAACACCCCAACTGACTTTCTATGTCTAAGTTGAGAATACTCTATGCTGCCACGGAAATCAACCCGTTTTTGCAAACTACCAAGGTAGCGGAGTTTTTGCGGCGCCTGCCGCAGGGAATGCAGGAAATGGGGATGGAAATCCGCATTTTCGTACCCCGGTTCGGTATTATCAACGAGCGTAAAAACCGGCTGCATGAAGTAGTGCGCCTATCAGGAATTAACATTGCGGTGGGCGAAGATGAAAAGCCGCTCATCATCAAAGTGGCTTCCATCCCGAATGCGAAGTTGCAAGTTTACTTCATTGACAACGAAGATTACTTCCACCGCAAGTCCGTATTGGTCGACAAGAACGATAAGTTCCACTCTGACAATGACGAGCGGGCTATCTTCTTCTGTAAGGGGGTGCTGGAAACTGTGAAAAAACTGGGTTGGTCGCCGGATATCGTGCACTGCAACGACTGGATGACGGGCCTGATTCCGATGTACCTGAAGACAACCTACAAAAAGGACCCCATCTTCAAGGATGCCAAGTCGGTGTTCACCATCTACAATAATGAGTTCGACTTCAAATTTGAGGGCGACATTGTGGAGAAGGCCAAGATGCTGGACATTGAGGACGACATGCTGGCCTCGCTGAAGACGGCCGATTTTGGCGGCTTCATTAAAGTAGGCATGGAGTATGCTGATGCCGTGGTGAAATCAGATGAAGATTTCAGTGAGAACCTGAACACGTTGTTCACGGAGTACTCCACCAAAAAACAAATTGAGCAGGTAGCCGCCGATGACAACCTGCTGACTTCTTACTACGCTCTCTATAATGAATTGGCCAGCTAGCGCCAGCCGACTTGCTTCGGTTTCCTTTGTTGCAGTGTGCCTGTTGGGCTTGGTTACCGGCTGTGAAAAGGCCAACGACCTGGGCCTCGAACTACCCGGCACCTCTCCTATTACGGCCAATTACCTGGACCTTCCAGTGTCGGCCTCTACCGTTCGGCAGCAACCCATTGAAACTATTAAGGCTGATCATGTGCTGGTAGGCCGGCTACGGGATATGTACGTGGGTACTACCACGGCCGCTGCTTACCTGAATATGCAGGTGTTGCCCAGTTCCCTCACGAACGATACTATCCCCGCAACCTTTACCGCTCAGCGCCTAGACTCGGCGGTACTGTTTGTGCCGTTTGACCGGGTGTATGGTACTGCCTCGCAACCTTTGCAGTACGACCTGCAGACGCTGGCCCAGCCGCTGGATGAGCGTACGGTGTACACTTCTACCTCCACGGGAGCAACGGGCACTACGCTGCTGACCAACCAGCTGGCTCCGCTCAATCGCTACCGCACGGTGAAGCAGCGCGTAGCTTCGGGCAACAGCACCGATACCACTACTACCGTCATCACCACCTCCATCCCCGATCAGGTGTTGCGGATACGGATGCTGCGTAACTCGTCTACGGCTACGCTCGCCAACCAAGTGTTCAATGCGCTGAAAGACGGTACGCCTACTCAAAGCAAGCTTGATGCAGTGTTATCGGGCTTTGCCATTAAACCTTCTGCCAGCCATCAAGGCAACATTGTAGGATTTAATGCCGGCTCCAACGCGTCCATTATCTTCTATTACACTGGTACCACTACCAGTGGCACCGTTACGAAAGTTCGGCCGCATTTCTACCGTGTGTGGTTTGCCCACAGCAATTCCTCTACTCCCGGTAAATACTTTACGCAGCTAAGCACTGACCTGAGCGGCACACCCTTCGCTGGGCTAACCACCACGCAAAGCCAGTTGCCAGCCGTAGCATCCGGTGGCTACACCTATGCCCAAGGCGGCACCGGTTTAGCCACTCGCATTGAGTTTCAGGGACTGGACAACCTGCGGAATAACACCGATATATCCATCAACCGGGCTGAACTGCTGTTGCCAGTGAAGCAAAACAGCAATGGGCTGTTCCCGTATCCTGGTGGGCTATATCTGTACGAAGCCAACAGCCAGAACGAAATCTTGACCAGAACGGTTGGGGCGACGACTTATGACCGGCTGGTGCCGGCAGAAGGGGCCGTTGGAAGTGTACGTCTTACACCTACTTCGGCCGGACCAGGTACAGCAGCCCAGGCGGTTACGCCTACCGGCCAAGACCCTATTCAGTATTACGCTGTACCCCTGACGGAATATCTGCAAGCTTACCTCCAAAATCGGTTAGACGGCGAGCTTCCATCTGGCTTGTTATTGTCGCCAACGTTGCGCTCTAATCTTACGTTGAACCTTAACCGGGCGCAGCTGGACGCCAACAACATCAAGCTCCGCGTATACTATTCTAAGTTGCGCTAATCAAGAATTTCTGACAGGTTCTCCTGCCAATAAGGGCGGCACGGCTTTTGCCGCTGCCGCCCGATTTTTCTTTCTCCGAAATTTTCTGCTCTGTCATAATTCAACTGCTATGTGCGGGATTGTCGCTTACATTGGGCACCGTGAGGCCTGCCCCATCATCATCAAAGGCCTGCGCCGCCTAGAGTACCGTGGCTACGATTCAGCAGGCGTGGCCCTGCTAAATGGTCAGCTCACGGTTTACAAAAAGAAAGGTAAGGTTGCCGATCTGGAAGCTTTCATCGGTGAGCAGGATACCCACGCCCACATTGGTATGGGCCATACCCGCTGGGCTACGCACGGGGAGCCGAACGATGTAAATGCTCACCCGCACTATTCTACTTCGGAGCGGATTGCCATCATCCACAACGGTATCATTGAGAATTACGCTACGCTGAAGCAGCACTTGCAGCAGCAGGGCCACGTGTTTCATTCGGATACCGACACGGAGGTATTCGTGAACCTGATTGAAGAAATTCAGAAGCAGAACCACTGCTCGTTGGAAGAGGCAGTGCGCTTAGCCCTGCACGAGGTAGTAGGTGCTTACGCCATTGTAGTACTCAGCAAGGACAATCCTGGCCAGTTGATTGCAGCTCGTAAAGGGTCCCCACTGGTGATTGGCGTAGGTGAAGGCGAGTTCTTCCTGGCTTCGGATGCTACGCCCATCATTGAATACACCAACGAAGTGGTATATGTGAACGACTACGAGCTGGCAGTTATCAAGGACGGCAAAATGGAGATTCGCTCCCGTGAGGATGTAGTGCAGACGCCTTACATTCAGAAGCTGGAGCTGGAGCTGGACCGCATTGAAAAAGGCGGTTACGAGCACTTCATGCTGAAAGAGATTTTCGAGCAGCCTCGCTCTATTCTCGACTCCATGCGCGGCCGCCTGGAGCTGGAAGCCGGCCACCTGAACATGGGTGGTGTGCGGGCTTACGAGCGGAAATTCGTGAATGCCGACCGCATTATTATTGTGGCTTGCGGCACCAGCTGGCACGCTGGCTTAGTGGCCGAGTACCTACTGGAAGATCTGGCCCGTATTCCGGTGGAGGTTGAATACGCTTCCGAATTCCGGTACCGCAACCCCGTTATTACGGAGCGCGACATTGTAATTGCCATTTCGCAATCGGGTGAGACGGCCGATACACTGGCAGCTATTGAGCTGGCGAAGAGCCGCGGCGCTACTATCTTTGGTATTTGCAACGTGGTGGGCAGTAGCATTGCCCGCGCTACTGATGCTGGCGCTTACACGCACGCTGGTCCGGAAATCGGGGTGGCTTCCACCAAAGCTTTCACCGCCCAAGTAACGGTGCTTACACTGCTGGCCATGATTGTAGGCCACAAGCGTGGTACCCTCACCGATACCCGCCTGCGTGAGTTGATGGTAGAGCTGGACAACATTCCGGCTAAAGTGGAGAAAGCGCTGGAGCTCAACACGGAAATCGAGCAGATTTCGGAGATTTTCAAAGACGTACCGAACTTCCTGTACCTGGGCCGGGGCTACAACTTCCCCGTTGCTCTGGAGGGCGCTCTAAAGCTGAAGGAAATCAGCTACATCCACGCGGAGGGCTACCCGGCGGCCGAGATGAAGCACGGCCCCATTGCTCTCATTGACGAGAACATGCCGGTGGTGGTTATTGCTACTAAAGACAGCTCCTACGAGAAAGTAGTAAGCAATATTCAAGAGGTGAAAGCCCGCAAAGGCCGCATCATTGCCATCGTAACCGAAGGGGATGATGTGATTCCGCAGATGGCCGAATTCACCATCGAAGTGCCGGCTACCAGCGAAGTACTGATGCCGTTGGTATCGGTGGTGCCGCTGCAGCTGCTGAGCTACCACATTGCCGTGTTGCGCGGCTGCAACGTAGACCAGCCCCGTAACCTGGCAAAGTCGGTGACGGTAGAATAGTTTTGCCTTGCTTGAGCCAAGTAAGAACGGTCACTCTGGAAATTCCGGGGTGGCCGTTCTGCTTTTAGCCCAACCGTTTTTACCGTACTTTGGAGCTTCCTGTCCGATACACTCTTCTACTACTTTTCATGGCACACACGATTATTTTCTCGCCTCAGGCCCCTTCACCCATTGGTCCATACAGTCAGGCCATCCAGGCTGGCAACACGGTATATGTTTCCGGTCAGATTTCCCTGGACGCCAATGGCCAGTTGGTAGGCGAAGGAGATGTAGCACAGCAAACGCACCAGGTGATGCGCAACCTGCAGGCGGTGCTGTCCGCGGCCGACCTCACGCTGCGGCACGTGGTAAAATGCAGCATCTTCGTGAAGGACCTCGGCAACTTCGGGCTGATCAATGAAATCTACGGCAGCTACTTCGAGGCTGATTATGCCCCGGCCCGCGAAACCGTGGAAGTGAGTCGCCTGCCAAAGGACGTGCTGGTTGAAATTTCCTGCATTGCCGTGGGCTAATTACATAGTAGTATACTATTAGTATTCGTTACCTTCGGGTATTATGTATTCTTTTCACCACTTTATGTTTACGCTATGAAAGAGCTAGGTATTTTTTTGTTTTTAGCCGGACTGGTGGCCATGGTGGCTCCTTTTCTCCTGCCTGCCAACTTTCGATTTCCGTTACTGGATTGGATGAACACTTGGGGCTCTACAATGGCCTGGGTTATCAAAGGCGGTATTACGCTGCTAGGCCTGGTGCTGTGGCTAAGCGCCCGACGGCAGGCTGTCTGATCACGCTTCTTACATCCTACAAAAACGCCACGAGGCTGCCTGCTTCGTGGCGTTTTTGTGGGGTAGCTACACAATGTTGCGGCGGTGCTGGGTACCCGCTAGGTGTTTTGTACCTTTGCAGCGCGTTTTCCCACCCGAAAGCGCCGCGAACTGACTGACTTATGGAAAGAGAAGTACGGGTGCGCTTTGCGCCCAGCCCCACCGGGCCGCTACACATTGGCGGCGTGCGCACTGCGCTGTATAACTATCTGCTGGCCCGCAAACTGGGTGGCAAAATGCTGCTGCGCATCGAGGATACCGACCAGAACCGCTTTGTGCCCGGCGCCGAGCAGTACATTATGGACTCGCTGCGGTGGTGCGGCATTGAAATCGACGAGGGAATTGAGCAGGGCGGCCCCCACGCCCCCTACCGTCAGAGCGAGCGGAAACCCATGTACCGCCAGTACGCCGACCAGCTCATCCGGGACGGTTACGCTTACTATGCTTTTGATACGCCCGAGGAGCTAGACGCTATGCGTGCCCGCCTCACGGCCGCCAAAGTACCTAACCCCCAGTACAACAGCATCACGCGCACCCAGATGCGCAACTCCCTGACCCTGCCGGCCGAGGAGGTGCAGCAACTGCTGGATTCGGGTGCGCCCTACGTGATTCGCCTGAAGGTGCCCCGCAAGGAAGAAATCCGCTTCAACGACCTTATCCGCGGGTGGGTAGTGGTGCACTCGTCGTCCATTGACGATAAGGTGCTGATGAAGTCGGACGGTATGCCGACCTACCACTTGGCCAACATCGTGGATGACCACCTGATGGAAATTACCCACGTAATTCGGGGTGAAGAGTGGCTGCCCTCGGCTCCGCTGCACGTGCTGCTGTACCGCTACCTGGGCTGGGAAAGCACCATGCCCCAGTTTGCTCACTTGCCCCTGCTGCTCAAGCCCGATGGCACCGGCAAGCTGAGCAAGCGCGACGGTGACCGGCTGGGCTTCCCGGTATTCCCGCTGGAGTTCCACGGCAAAGACGCCGAAACCGGCGAGCCTACTGTGAGCAGCGGCTACCGCGAATCGGGCTACCTGCCCGAGGCCTTCATCAATTTCCTGGCCTTCTTGGGCTGGAACCCCGGCACCCAGCAGGAGCTGTTCACGATGGACGAGCTGATTGAGGCTTTCTCGATTGAGCGCGTGAGCAAGTCGCCGGCCCGCTTCGACCAGAACAAGGTGCGCTGGTACAACGAGCAGTATCTGCGCGCCAAGCCCGACGCCGAATTGGCCCAGTACCTCACCGAGGAGCTGAGCAAGCAGGGCATTACGGTGCCCGCCGGCCAAGCCGAGCCCATTGCCGCGTTGGTAAAGGAGCGCGCCACCTTCCCCGCCGACCTGGCGAAGGAGGCCCAGTTGTTCTTCCAGCGCCCCACCAGCTACGACGAGCAGGTAATCAGCAAGAAGTGGAACGCACAGGTATCGGCCGCTTTGGCTGATTTTGCCGCCCAACTGCCCGGCGCGGCCGATACGTCGGCTGATGGCATCAAGGCCCTGCTCACGCAGGTGCTGGAAGCTCAGGGCCTGAAAATCGGGCAGGTGATGCAGGCGTTGCGCGTAGCCGTTACCGGCAACGCCGCCGGCCCCGACCTGATGCACATCATGAGCATTCTGGGAGCCCAGGAAACTGCCGAGCGGATTAACGCCGCTGTGGCTGCCCTGCCGGCTTAAACTCGGCTCTGTAAGAGCGTTTGCAAGCGCCCGTCTGGCTTCGGCTGGGCGGGCGCTTTGCGTTTTGGTCTGCTTCGTATATCCTTCGCGCAGCAGCTTGCGTACCTATTGCTTCAACCGCTGACGTACACTGCCGGCCGGTATCCAACGACGCTCCTAAGCCGCATAGTTATGGCCAAGAAACCTGTTAGCCCCAAGAAGAAAAAAGTTGACCCCGAGAAAAAAGCCCGGGTACATAAGGAGTTGGAAGGCTTCGAAATCAAGGTGAACCCGCTGGGCGAAATCACCTCCAACTATTCCATCGAGGACATCAACCAGTTTCTGAACCGCCACGTGCGCGACAAAAAGCTGGTGAACCGGGACGGGCAGTTTGGGGAAAAAGACGACGAGGAAGAAGATTTCCCGCTGGAAGACGGCGTGCAAGAGCCTGAGGAATCAGACGAGGATTTCATGCGCCGAACCAGCCGGGAAGCCAAGAAAAAAGACCCGAAAGCCCGCGCCGAAGACGACTCCGACCTTACGGCCGAGGATTCAGAGTAATCGGCATCCAGCCCCACCACAAAGGCCCGGCCGCGCAACTTCTCTTGCACAGAAGTTGCGCGGCCGGGCCTTTTGCGGATTAGTGTGGGCCTACATAAATCGGCGTTTTGCTATACTTGGGGCATTATTCACGCCTTCCTTCCCCTTACTAAGCCAATGCAATCCCACGACGTTGATTACAAGATTCTGGGTAACGATATCCAAGTACTCGAAGTAGAGCTGGACCCGAACGAAACCGTGGTGGCTGAAGCCGGCGCCATGGTGTATATGAGCGAGGATATTGCCTTTGAAACCAAGATGGGCGACGGCTCGGAGCCTAACCAAAGCTTTATGGGTAAGCTATTTTCGGCCGGTACGCGCTTGATTACGGGTGAGTCGCTGTTCATGACGCACTTCACCCACCGCGGCGGTTACGGCAAGGCCCACGTGGCGTTTTCGGCCCCCTACCCAGGCACCATCATCCCCGTAGACCTGCGCGACTTGCCCCAAGGCCTGATTGTGCAGAAAGATGGCTTCCTGGCCGCAGCCCGGGGCACCAAAATCAGCCTGCATTTCAACCAGAAACTGGGAGCTGGCTTCTTCGGGGGTGAAGGCTTCATTCTGCAGAAAATTACCGGCGACGGCAAAGCCTTTATTCACGCTGGCGGCACCATCATTGAGAAGCGCCTCAATAACGAGTTGCTGCGCGTAGACACCGGTTGCGTGGTAGCCTTCGAACCGGGCATAGACTTTAGCATTGCTCGGGCCGGGGGTCTTAAATCCATGATTTTTGGGGGTGAGGGGCTACTGCTGGCTACCCTGCGCGGTACAGGCCGGGTATGGCTGCAGTCGATGCCCGTGAAGAAGCTGATTCAGGCGCTGGCACCCTCCGGCGGCAATGCGCAAAAGGAGAGTGGCAGCGTTCTGGGCAACCTCGTTGGGGGAATTCTAGACGAATAGCTCATCCACAGCCCTTTGCTAACCGAAAAAAGCCAGGTTCCAGTGTAGGCTGGGGCCGGGCTTTTTTGGTTAACAAAAGAATAAGTCAACGAACAGGCTATCCGCCCAGGTTGACGGCAATTACGCCCAGGCTAACCAGCAATGCGAGCAGTAACAGGCTCAGAATCCCCATTGTGAGGGTGCGCCCACGGGTGTCCGATGCTTCGTTGGTTTTGAGCCGCCGCCGTCGCCGACGTGGCGCAGAAGATAAAGGAGTAGAAACTTCCATGCGTGGGATTTAGGTGGGCAGAATGGGATTGGAAATATAGTTGTGTTTCCCAACAAAATCCAGTTCACGTTTCAATTTGTCGACTAATGCAAAGTATGACTCGGCCAAAGTAAGCCCGTGCTGCTGAGCTACTAGCCAATGCGTTATCCTGTTCCCAGCCTGTGTGTATCATGGTGAAGCGATACTTCTCCCGTGCAACTATTGTGGCGAGACGGGAATGGTGTTGGGGCCTGAGATGGTGCGGCCGTCAGGAGTACGTAGCGGCGCGTCTAGCTTGACGCCGTTGCTGTAAAACTCCGAGGGTTGTGGCTGCCCGGTTTCTGCGTAGCACTTCCACTCGCCAACCCAGAAAAACTTGACGGCAGCATCGGTGAACTGGTAGCGGGCCTGACCGACCTTCGCCAGTTGGCCATTAAGGTGATAGTACCGAATAGTGAGCAACCCCGGCGGGCGGCGGCTAAACAGCTCTTCCCGCTCCAAGCCGCCTGAGGGGGCAAAATACCGCCAGTGCCCCACAGGCATTCCGTGCCGGTAGCGCCCGGCGTTGGCTATGTGATGCCGTTGAGTGTCGAAATACTCGCGCCAAGGCCCGTGGCGGCGACCATCTGCTGTATGATACCGGTTGCGCGACCAGAAGCCGATGGGGCCACGTTGCACACTAGCACAGCCCGCAAGCAACAGGGCCAGCCAAACACTAGATATAAATAGAGCGTAGCGCACCCGAAAACCGATTAATGATTTTCGGATAGTTACAACTAATTATTTAGTTGTTCAAGGATTGCGTCGATAATCTCTCGGGAATTACTGAGCCGAGGTACTTTGTGCTGCCCGCCTAGCTTGCCGCGCCGGGCCAGCCACTGTTCAAAGGTGCCCGCGGGTACGGCCGTTACTGCGGGTGGTTGCAAAGCAAGGTCACGGTGCCGTTTGGCATCGTAATCAGAGTTGAGCTGGCGCAGGGTATCATCCAGTACCTGCGTAAAGTGGGGCACATCCACCGAGGGCTGGGTAAACTCGATAAGCCATTGGTGGCCGCCGCGGGAAGCACCATCATGAGCGGTAAAGTAAATGGGGGCTGCCGTGTAATCCAGCACGGTGGTGCCGGTGGCCTGGCAGGCCGCCGCAATGGCCGCATCGGCGTTTTCTACTACCACCTCTTCGCCAAACGCATTCAGGAAGTGCTTCGTGCGGCCCGAAATGCGGATACGATAGGGTGCCAGGCTGGTAAAGCGTACCGTATCCCCGATTTTGTAGCGCCAGAGTCCAGCGTTGGTGCTGATGATGAGGGCGTAGGTGCGGCCCAGCTCCACCTGCTCCAGTCCGATGGCCTGCGGCTCGGGCAAGTCCCACTGGTCGGCGGGCAGAAACTCGTAGTAGATGCCGTGGTTGAGCAGCAGCAGCAGGTCCTCGGAGTCGGGCTCATCCTGCAGAGCCAGGTAGCCTTCGGAAGCGTTGTACACCTCCAGGTAGTGCATCTGCGGGCTGGGTATCAGCTGCCGGAACAGCTCCCGGTACGGCCCGAAGGCCACGGCTCCGTGCAGAAACAGCCCTAGGTTGGGCCATACGTCCAGGATGGATTCGGCCTGGGCCAGCGCCACTACCCGGCGGAGCAGCACGATCATCCAGGTGGGCACACCGGCCAGCACCCGCACATCCTGCGTGAGCACGTGGCGGGCAATGCGCTCAATCTTTTCTTCCCACTCATCCAGCAAGGCCAGTTCCAGCGGTGGGGTACGCACGTATTCGGCCCAGGCGGGCAGGTTTTGCATAATTACCGCTGATACGTCGCCGACGCGCGAACCGGCTTCGGTGGGACGGAACGGGTTGGGCCCGTGCGTACCGCCCAGCGACAGGGTTTTGCCGCCCAGCACGTCAATTTCAGGGTAGTACAGGGTGGCCAAGGCGGTCATGTCGCGGCCGGCGCGGTAATGGCAGTTATGCAGCGACTCCCGGGTAACGGGGATAAACTTGCTGCGGGCGTTGGTGGTACCGCTGCTCTTGGCAAACCACTCCACCCGGCCGGGCCACAGCACATCGGCCTCGCCCTGCAGTACCCGCTCGATGTGCGGATACAGTTCCTCGTAGCTGCTGATGGGCACCCGCTGGGCAAACTCCCGGGCCGAGGAAGCATCGGCAAAGCCGTAGCGGCGGCCCCACTCGGTGTGGCGGGCGGCGTGCAGCAACTCCGTGAGTACCTGCGCCTGCGCTTCCAGCGGATACTGCCGGATGTGCTCGATGCTGGCCAGTCGGCGCTGCACGGCCCAGGTGAGTACGGTACTAATCACGCAAAAACGAGTGGGTGGGGAAAATAGAAACGGGCGGCAAACGGACTATCTGTACCGTATGCCGCCCGGGAAAGTTACTGAAATACCTAATGGGCGACCACCCAAGCCAGCCCGCAAGATTAACTTGTCAGTTTTGTTCGCCTGCTTAGAAGTTACAGCTTCCGCTTCAGCTCGAAGTTCTTGCCCAGGTACACGCGACGCACCATTTCGTCTTCGGCCAGCTCCTCGGCGGTACCGGCTTTCAGCAGCTTGCCTTCGAACAGTAGGTAGGCCCGGTCTACAATGGCCAGGGTGGAGTTTACGTCGTGGTCGGTGATGAGAATGCCGATGTTCTTGTGCTTGAGCTTGGCCACGATGCCTTGGATTTCCTCGGTGGCAATGGGGTCCACGCCGGCGAAGGGCTCATCGAGGAGCACGAACTTGGGGTCCACGGCTAGGGCGCGGGCAATTTCGGTGCGCCGCCGCTCGCCGCCGCTGAGCACCCGGCCCAGGTTTTTGCGCACGTGGGTGAGACTGAACTCGTGCAGCAGCTCCTCCACCTTGTCGTGCTGGGCCTTCTTGGACAGCTTGGTCATTTCCAGCACCGACAGAATGTTCTCCTCCACCGACAAATCCCGGAACACCGAAGCCTCCTGGGCCAGGTAGCCAATGCCGAGGCGGGCCCGCTGGTAGATGGGCATTTTGGTGATTTCCTGCTCGTCGAGGAATACCCGGCCCCCGTCGGGCTTCACCATGCCCACCGTTATGTAGAACGAGGTGGTTTTGCCGGCTCCGTTGGGGCCCAGCAAGCCCACAATTTCGCCCTGCTCCACGTGCAGGCTCATGTCGTTCACCACCGTGCGCGACTTGTACGTTTTAACCAGGTGTTCGGCGCGTAGTATCATCGTAGAGGCAAAGGTAGCGGCTTACCCTTTAGGCGTGAATACCTGGCGGCGCAGGGCCAGTTGGGCAGGCGTAGCGGTAGCGCTATTCACCAAACGGTTGGTCTCCTCGGCCTGGTATTCCTGGGGCGTGCCTTTCACGGTGCCGGTAGTAGAACCCCGGCGTACGGTGAGCGTCACTGGCGCGTCGGAAATATTTTCGGAGCCTACCAGTGGGCGGAGCAGCTGCTCGGCGTTGTCCATGGTGAGGGGTTGCCCGTTCACGGCCAGGATGGCGTCGTTGTTGCGCAGGCCGAAGGCGTTGGTTTCGGGCTGTACCTCGGTAGTTTGGAATTCCTTTTTGGCTTCATCGTATTTGAAACCCAGCTGCCCGAAGGCCCGGATTTTGACGGTAGCCTTCGGCACGTAGTCCCACCCAATTTTACCCAGATACTCGGCCAGCGGCAGGGGCTCCTTGCCAATGACGTACCGGTCGAAAAACTCTTGCAATTGCGGGTTGGTAAGGGCTACCACTTCCGGAATCAGGTCTTTATCCTCAAACGAACGGGTGGGGCCGTACTTCTGGCGCAGGGCCAGCAGCACGTCGCGCAGGGTTTGGCGGCCCTGGCTCAGCTCCTGAATGCGAATATCGAGCAGCAGGCCGATGAGGGCGCCCTTCTTGTACACGTTTTCATACATGTCGTCGTAGGGCTTTTCCAGAATGCGGCGGCTCATTTCAGTGAAGGACACGCCCTCCGGGTACTTCTGCGCGTCCCGGATTTTGCCGCGCATCGTCTGCCGGAACTCGTCTTCCGAAATCAGCCCGCCCTGCAGCTGCACCAGCTGGGCCACGTACTCCGTCACGCCCTCGTACAGCCACAGGTGCTGCGACATCTGCGGGCTGCGGAAGTCGAACTCGCCAATTTCGCGGGAATGGATGTTGAGCGGGGCCAGCATGTGGAGGAACTCGTGGGAGCTTACCTCCACTACCATGCTTTTCAGCCGCTCGGGGCTGCTGATTTCGGGCAGAAAGTACACGGAGGAGTAGCTGTGCTCCATGGCGCCGTAGCGGCCGTCTTTGCTGCTGAGCGGCGAGCCGCTGGCCGGGAAGTAAAACAGGAACTGGTAGCGCGGCACCGGCATCTGCCCAAAGAACTTGGCCAGCGCCTCCGACATGGGCCGCAGCATCTGGCTCACGTCGGCAGCCTTCACCAGCCCGCTCTCCGATAGCACCGCCACCGACACGCGGGCCCCACCGGTGCTGAAGCTGGCCGTATCGGGCCGGGCGTACAGGATGGGTCCATCGGAGAGCGTAACGTAGCTGGGAGCCGTAAATACATCCTCGGTAGCGGAGGCGCGGCGCACGTCGAGGGCGGTGGCCCCGAATAGCTCGGCGGGTTTAGTTACCTGCACTTCGTAGGGCACCATTTTGTAGCCCTCCAGGTAGCCGTACAGGCCGTAGTGGTTGAGCAGGAAGCTACGGCCGGCGTCGAAGTTGGTGCCGCCGGGCTGGAAGATGAACGAATCGTCCTGCTTCACGTCCCAGGTATCATCCACCGAGTACTCCAGCCGGGCCAGCTGCTTGGCGCCGTCGATGACGAACAGGTTGGGGCCGCTGTTTTTGACTTTCAGCGTCTTGCCGTTTTTGTCGAACGCCTTGAAGCCCGACACGAAGCGGCCGTAATCCTTCTTGGAATAGGAGCCCGGAATAACGGAGGGCATCACGTAGGTCACCTGGTTTTCCTGCACCGGGGGCGTGTTCACCACCACTTTCAGCCGGTCGTTGGCGGCTTGCTGCAGGTTGAGGGTGATGTGGTAACCGGCGGGCTGCTGCGCCCAAGCAGTGGTGGCGGCCAAGCTCAGGCCCAGCGCCAGTAGTGCACATTTCATTCGAAACAGATAGAGGTAGAAACGGGGTAAGGCGCTACGGCCTCCTCCAAGGTACGCACCGGGCCCCACTGTTGGGGCCGGGCTGCGAAAAGCGTAACCAAAATTTCACGCAATTCACACCCAAAGCGGTGCCATTTTTGCGCACTAGCCCGCTCCCAGCCACTATCGGCACCGTCCTTATTCCTTTCCGTATGCTACGTATTGCTTTACCCCTTTCCCTGCTGGCGCTGCTGGCCACCACGGCCCAGGCTCAGGTAGTTACTGACCCCGCCCGCGCCACCGCCGCCCTCGACTCGCTGCTACAGTCGGCCACTGCGGTACGTCAGCAGCTCCACATGCAGACGCACCACTTCGAAACGAAGTCGCCCTGGAGCGGCAGGCGGCGGCAACGGGTGCGCGGCTTCGCGCCCGGGGCCTCGGCCCGCTACATCTGGGAGTAGAAAACCATCCTGCGCCGCAACGGCGTGGTGATAACCCGCTTCACGGCCCTGCAAAACGGCCGGCAGGTACTGCGCGAGCGGCTGCTAAACGGCCGCCAGGAGTACGTGTGGCTGAAAACCCAGCCCTCCCCTGCCCCGGCTACCGCCAGCGTAGCCGCCACACCGGCCGGCCCGGTGCCGGGCATCTACGGCGTGTACCTGCACGGTGGCTACCTGCGCTGGAACCGGAATCAGTACATCCTGCCCCTGCCAGCCGCTCCTGCCCAAACCCGGTAGCACCTGAAAACACCCCGGCCCGGCTACTGAAGTAGCCGGGCCGGGGTGGTATACTCGTGGCCTTGCGGGAGTTATTTGTCAGCAAACCAGTCCCTCCGCCGTTGGTGCATCTGCGTTGGGGGAGGGTCGCCGACGAAGTGCTATTTCCCGCACCTGCTGCATAGCATTAGGATTGTTTTTCTTGTATTTCCGAATGATTTCGGCGAGTTCGGCAGCGTTTTCCGGTGTCAGCAGTCCTGACTTTATTGGCCCTAGGTCGTCCAGTGCGTAATACGGATTATCCATACAGTGCACGTTTCGGCTACTCCCAGCGAATGTCCTTCAGGCGAAGCTGTAGGTTTTTTACGCCGCGGTACTCGTTCATTTCTACGGTGTAGCATACGCTGAAGGGCTGGCCCTGCCGGATTTGCTCGTAATATTCGCCCAGCCCGAAGCCGATGGCATCCACGGTGTGGTGGCCGTCCTGGGTGAGGGAGATTTTCAGGTGGGAGTTGCCCACAATCCGGGCCGAGTCGGGGGCGGCGTACACCCGCTCGGAGGCGAATACCGGGTTGGGGTTGCCGGGCCCGAACGGCTCCATCTGGCTGAGCAGGCGGTAGAAAGCCGGCGTAATGTCGCTGAGCTGCACCGTGAGGTCAATTTCCACCGGCGGAATCAGCTGCTCCGGCCGGATGCGGCCAGCCACAATCTGTTCAAACTTGGCCCGGAAGGCTGGCACGTTTTCCACGGGCAGCGTGAGGCCGGCGGCGTACATGTGGCCCCCGTACTGGTCGAGCAGCTCGGCGCAATCCTCAATGGCCTGGTGCACATCAAACCCCACCACCGAGCGGGCTGAGCCGGTGGCTTTGCCGTTGCTTTCGGTGAGTATAATGGTAGGCCGATAGTACTTGTCGAGGCAGCGCGAGGCCACAATGCCCACCACGCCCTTGTGCCAGTCCTGCTTGAACAGCACGGTGGTGCGGGCCGAGCGGAGCAGGTCGTCCTGCTCAATCATTTCTAGGGCCTCTTTGGTAATGCTGGTATCGAAGCCGCGGCGCTCCTGGTTGGTTTTATCCACCACGCCGGCGGTGGCCACGGCCTCGGTGGTGGTGTCGGCCAGCAGCATAGCCACGGCGCGCTTGGCGTCGCCCATGCGGCCAGCCGCGTTGATGCGGGGGGCAAACCCAAATACCAGACTGCTGATGTTGAGCTCGGCGGTTTGCAGGCCGGCCAGTTCGCGCAGGGCATCCAGGCCAGGGCGCTGGGGCCGCTGTCGGTCGTTGATGAGGCGCAGGCCGTGGAAGGCCAGCGTACGGTTTTCGCCGTAGATGGGCACAATGTCGGCCGCAATGCTCACGGCCACCAGGTCCAGCAGCTCGTACAGGTCGTCCTCGGCCAAGCCCTGACGCTGAGTAAACGCCTGCATCAGCTTAAACCCTACCCCGCAGCCCGACAGCTCCTTGAACGGATACGGGCAATCAGCGCGCTTGGGGTCCAGCACAGCCACGGCTTGGGGCAGCTCGGTGCCGGGCAAGTGGTGGTCACAGATGATAAAGTCGACGCCGCGCTGATTGGCGTAGGCAATCTTCTCCACAGCCTTCACGCCGCAGTCGAGGGCAATGATGAGTTGGTAGCCAAAGTCGTGGGCGTGGTCGATACCCGCCTCCGAAATACCGTAGCCCTCCTTGTATCGGTCGGGGATGTAGTAGTCCACCCGCTCCGTCCCGAAGAACTCCCGCAGGTAGCTGTACACCAGGGCCACGGAGGTAGTGCCGTCCACGTCGTAGTCGCCGTACACCAGCACCCGCTCGCCCAAGTGCAGAGCTTGTAGCAGGCGGTCCACGGCCCGGTCCATGTCGCGCATCAGCAATGGGTCGGGCAGCTGGCTTAGGTCGGGCCGGAAATAGGCGCGGGCTTCCTCGAAGGTGCACACGTTGCGCTGACAAAGTAGGCTGATAATGGCCTCGTTGACGCGCAGGGCGTCGGCCAGGTGCCGGACTTTTTCAGCGTCGGGCGCGGGCTTGCGAATCCATCTCTTTTCCATATTTCTGCCAGATACTGCCGGGGGCTATATCTTCAAAAGTACGAAAAGAAACGCACGGATTTAGACCGATTCCGCGGATTACCCGAACCCGGACGGGTACTGGACGCAACCGTAGGTCGTTGTATTTGGGAGCTGCGCTCCGGCTCAACTAAATGGATATTTCCCTTCTCCCGCGGGCCGGAGCGGGGCTCAGCATTATAGAATCAACGGGCTAAAGCGCCTCCAAGAATTAATTCACTACGTCGCCGCGCAGCTTGCGGAAGCGTTTGCGGGCCTCGGCCACGTAAATGCTGCCGGGGTATTTGGAGATTACCTGGTTATAGAGCTGCTGGGCTTTCTCCCGATCCTGCACGTTTTCCTCCAGGATGCTAGCGGCCAGAAACAGGGCATCGTCGCTGAGCAAATCGTACTTGGGGTTGGCCGTGATGCGCTCCAGGGTGCTGAGGGCGCCGGGGTAGTCGCCGGTGCGGCGCAGCAGCTGGGCTTTCAGAAACCAGGCTTCGTCCTGCAGGGCGTGGCCGGGGTACTTGGTCAGCAAGGCATCGAGGCCGCGCAGGGCTTCGGGTAGCTTGTTCTGGAACACCTGCTGCTCCACGGCGGCGTAGTCGCGCAGGGCCACGCCGGCGGTGTCCATGGCGGTGTTGTCGGTGATGAGCAGGCTGAGCTGCATAGCATCGTTGGCAATTTCGCGGCTGGTGGCCTGCTTCAGAATATCCAGGTGCGACTGGGCCAGCTTGAAGTCACCGGCGAAGTAGCTGAGGCGGGCGTTGCGCAACTTGGCCTCGTAGCCCAGCGGCGTATCCTTGTGCGACTTCTCCACCTGCGAGTACAGCAGCGTAGCCTCCCAGGGCTCGGCGCGCAGCAGGTAGATGTCGGCCAGGTCAATCTTTGCCTGGTCTACCACCTCCAGGCTAGCGCGGGGCATGGTAATTACCTCGTTGAGCAGCTTGATGGCCGGCTCTTTCTCGTCCAGCTGAAACGCCAGTAGCGCGGCCATACTACGCAACACCGGGGCCGTTTCGGGCGTGCGGCCTAGGTCTTTCAGCACCTGCTCGTACTCCTGCAGCAAGCTGCGAAGCTGGCCGGTATTTACGGGGTAAGTATTGCGCACCTGCTCCTCACGGGTTTGCACCAGCCGCTGGCGCACTAGGGCATAGTACGGGCTGGTGCGGTACTCGCGGCTCAGGTAGTCGTAGCCCTGAATGGCGCTTTCGTAGTCTTTGTTACGGCGGGCAATTTCGGCCACCTCCAGCACCCGCTGGCCCTCGGTGCGGCCCCGCCGGTCGAGGGCTTTGGCCTGCACCAGCGCCCCGGTAAAGTCGCGGCGCTGCACCTGCAGCCACAGCAGCAGCTCACTGTACACCGGCCGGTCGGGGTTTTTCTGCACCAGGCTCAGTAACTCCTTTTCTAGGGCAGCGAAGTCCTTGTCCTCCTGCAGGCTATTCTGGAGCATGTTGCGCACGAAGGGCAGCTGCTGCTCGTCGGTTTGCAGCAGGCGCAGCGTTTCGCCCATCACGTTAGCCGTTTGGCCCTGCCGGGTGTAGAGCTGGATGAGTTGGGGCCCAAACTCGGTTTCGGAGTGGGCCAACTCCCGGCCACGCAGGTAGGTGCGCACGGCCCAGTCGGGCTGGTTCAGCCGCTGAAACTCCCCCGCTACGGCTGGCACCTGCTCCAGCGTCAGTTGGCTGAGCACTTT
The DNA here is from genome assembly GCF_020421205.1 of Hymenobacter pini. GTDB lineage: Bacteria > Bacteroidota > Bacteroidia > Cytophagales > Hymenobacteraceae > Hymenobacter > Hymenobacter pini. Next base: position 234,655 of record NZ_JAIZZH010000006.1, on the reverse strand, counting down.
GTCCCACTGTTTCTTGGCCGCCAGCTCATCAACCGACTGGATGTATAACTGGCCCAGCAGCACCGGCAAGGCGGCTTCCTGGGGCCGTTGCTTGATAGCCCGCTTTAGCAGCTTTTCGGCCTCCTTGTACTGCTTAAAGCCCTGTAAAGCGGCCAGGTAATCGGGCAGGATGTTGGGCGCAATTTGCTCGTCGTTGCGCAGGCGCCCGAACAGGAAGGCAGCCTTCTCATGGTCGCCCTTCCGCTCGTACTCGCGGGCCAGCTGTACCTGGCTGTCTTCCTGTACCTGAGCCACGGCGGGTGCCGCCGCCAGCAGCCCCACCACGCTCACTCCTGCCAACAAACGCAACGACTTGTTCATACGCGCTACAACGAAAAGCTCCGGCTTGAAGTGCCAAGTGATAGACTTGCTCAACCACCACCTCTCCTAATGCAAAAGGGCCGCACCCTAAGGTACGGCCCTTTTGCTTTTCTACTGAAACAACCGCTTAGAAGAACTTCGTGCGGTTGTCCTTCACATTGGCGTGCTGCTTGATGGCTTCGAAGATGAGGCCATCGGCGCGAGCCGTGCGCTGGGCAGTCAGCTGCTGCTTGGCGGCTTTTACGTCGGCCGTGGTGGGAGCTGGCGTGGCCGTTACGGGCTCCACAATCAGCACGCCCTGCTCACCAGCAAAGGCTTTCGACTTCTGGCCAGGCTTCAGACCGAAGGCTTTACCTACGGCTACCGGCTCCGAGCCCAGGCCCGGAATCATGCCTTGGCCCAGCACTACGTTGTCGGCGGTTTTTACCTGGGCGCCGTTGCCGTACGCCTGGGCAATTTGCTCCAGCGTGCTGCCTTTGGCGGCATTCAGCTTGTTGATGATCTGCTCGGCTTTCAACTCGCTGCGTACCAGGGCGGTTACTTCGGGCTTCACGCTGGCCACGTCAGCCGTGCCTTTTTCCCGCTCGCCGGTGAGTACGGCAATTACGTAGGCATCACCGATTTCAAACACCGGCGACACGTCACCAACCTTGGCCTGCTGGCCTTCTACGTTAGCACCGTAGGCCCAACGTACCAGCTGGCGGGCGCCCTGCAGATTGTTCACGGCCTGGTCGCCGCGGCCGAGGCCTTTGGCATCCACTTTCTGCAGGCTTTTGTCTTTGGCTACGGCGGCCCGGAACGAGGCCAGGTCGGTGGCTTCGCCTTTCAGCTGCTGGGCTTTGTTGTAAGCGGCGTCGCGGGTAGCTTCGGTGGGCTGAATGCTTTTCTGTACGGTAGCCACGCGGTAGGTCTGGCTGGTTTTGGGAGCCGTTACCTTCACAATGTGGTAGCCAAAGGAGGTTTTCACCAGGTTGGGCAGCAGGCCGGCCGAGTTGGCAGCAAATACGGCTTTCTCAAACTCGGGCACCATGCGGCCCTGCTGGAACCAGCCCAGGTCGCCGCCGGTGGCGGTGGTACCGTCAGTGCCATACTGGCGGGCCAGGTCGGCGAAGTTGGCACCGGCTTTGGCTTTGTTCAGCACCTCGGTAGCCTTGGCTTTGGCGGCGGCATCGGCCTCGGGCGTAGTGCCATCGGCTTTGATGAGGATGTGGCTGGCGCGGGCGGCGGGCTGGGCTCCGGCTTTTTCGCCGGTTACTTTGAACAGCGAGTAGGTGCCGTTCTCGGCGTAGGGGCCGTACACTTTGCCTACCTGCAGGGGGAGCTGGGCGCGCAGCTTCTCGGGCATATCGGCGGGCGAGAGGTAGGCGGGCTTAGTGGGGGCATCAGAGTTCAGCTGCACGAACGACGAATCCACCGGGGCCGAGGCAAACTGGGCGGCCAGCTCATCCACGTTCTTTTTGATGGCAACGCTGTCGTCAACCGAAGCCGTTACCGGAATGGTCACGTACTCGATGCTGCGGCCATCTTCTACCTTATAGCGGGCTTTGTTCTTGTCGATGTAGGCCTGCAGCTGGTCGTTGCTCACTTTCACGCTCGAATCCGATACCGTGAAATAGGGCACGAACAGGTAACGCAGGTTCACCTGAGCGGCCTGGCCTTCGTTGTAGCGCTTGGCCTCGGCCGAGGTTACGTAGGTGCTCAGCTTGAGCAGGTTGTTGTACTTGGTACCCAGGCGCTCGGGAGTCAGGTTGGCTTCGAAGTTGGCGAAGGCCGCCTGGGCCTGGGGGTCCATCTTATCGAGGTTGCGCAGGTATTCTTTCACCTTCAGCACGTCAAACTGACCGGTTTTTGGGTCAGTAAAGGCCTGACGGATGCTGGGATGCACGTTTACGCCCTGAACCATGTCGGTCAGCTCTTCGTCCGAAACCTTCAGGCCTAGCTTGTCAAATTCCTTCTGGAAGGCAATGCGGTAGAGCGTCTGGTTCCAGGCCTGGTCGCGCAGGTAGCCAAGGGCTTGGTCGTCGGGCTGGCGCTGCTGCTGCTGAATAAAGGCCTGCTTGGCTTGCTCCAGGGTATTTTCGAAATCAGCGTATTCCACCTTTTCGCCGGCTACCTCGCCCACGGACATATCGTTCTTGCCAAAGAAGCTATTACGGCCATACAGGAAGTCGCCTCCCAGCATGAAAAGCAGCAGGCCAATGATGATGGCGCCGACTGCCCAGCCCGATTTTTCTCGAATCGTGTTGATTAATGCCATTTACTTGAAAAAAAGCGCAGGTAGAAAAGGTGAATGAGGTGCAAAATAACCAAAAAAGATGGTCATTCGGCAATGCGCCGACGGTAGTGGGCCATTATGGTAGGAAGGCCTGATACTCAGCCAGCCACCGCCTACGGCCGGCCCGTAACAGAAAGCCCCCAGCTACCTGTGACGGGCCGGGGGCGAAAGGCAAAAATCGGAGCCCGTAAACGAGCTATTTTTTCTTTTTAGTCTTCTTAATGGAAGTCGCAGCGGCTTTGCGGGCCGCCTCCGCTTCGGCCGCTTTTATCTTATCCTGCTGACGCAAATAGCGCAGCCAGATAACCAGCCCGAAGGAGAGCATATACAGCCAGTAGTTGGCGTACAAGCCTTCCATTTTGCCAATAGCCAGCGTGCGGTATGAGGCCACCACAAACGTGAAGACGCTCAGCACAAACAGAATGGTGCGGCTGATGCCCGGGTCCCAGAATCGTTTCATACAGAGTTAATTCCGTTTGGGGACAGCCGGAGCCGCCGTGGGTGCGTTTTGCAGGGTGAACACGCCCGTAGGCGTGAAGATGCGGTAGCGCGAGAAGTCTTGATTGGCTGTGAGGCCCCGGCCCGTGAGCACCTCGGTGGGCGTGGTTACCCGGATTTCGGTTTGCTCCTGGGTGTAGATGGTAGCCTTAGTCTTGTCGTAAAAGGCCTCCTCCGTGTTCATGCGCTGCTGCTTGGGCACGTTGGCCACACGCACGTCGCCACGCATGGTGTAGAGGTTTTTGGCCTTCTCAAACTTGCCGTAGCGGCCCGTGATGGTGTTTACCACGGTTTCGCCTTTTCCATCCAAGAACGTAAGCTTTACTCCTTTCGGGTAAATCATGTCGCCCGACTCGAACTGCTGCTCCAACGGGGCCGTGAGGCGGATGCGCAGCTTGGCTGAGTCGCTGACGAGCATCAGCACATTCTCGGTTTCGATGGTGGGGCCATTGTATTCAATGCGCTTGGCTTTTACCTCGTCGGCTGCCTTCTGGCAGCCGGCCAGCAGCGCAGCCCCCAACACTCCTGCCGCAAACCGATGCACCAGCCCCGCCACCATACTACTCAATCCGGCGCTTGATAAACCAGCGGTTATTCAGCGTCACGCCCAGCTGCATCCGAATGTAGTCCTCCTTCACGTTGCGCTCCGTGGAGCCGTCGGACAGGCGAAGCACGTCCGTGTTGCCGCGCTGCCCGTAGGTGAAGCCCAGACTGAGAGTAGTAGCATCCAGGGCCGTGGCCGTAGGCAGCGGGAAGGCAAAGCCCCAACTCACCGACCGGTCGTAGAGCGTTTTGCCACCGGGGCGGTAGGGCATTTGCGCCATATTCAGGCCCGCCCGGTAAGTCACGCGGTTGAAGTAATTATCTACCGAAGTAGCATCGGGAGTCAACTCACCTCCCAGGCCCACGCGGTACGTGTCGCTGAGCGGAATACCGGAGGTACCGCCCTGCTCGCCAAAGGCCCGGAACTGCGACCATTGCTGCCGGGAGCCATCCAAGCTCACACTCCAGCTACGGTTGTTATCCAGGCTGATGCCCAACTGCGTGAGGGCCGGTACCCGGGCCATGCCCTTTATATCAGTCTGCAACGCTGTGAGGCTGGTTTGAATACCCTCGTAGTCCTCCCGAATCAGGCTAATACTACGGGTACCATTCAGGTTGGAGCGGAAGCTATAGGTACCGCCCACGTTCAGGCTCAGCTTATCCTTGATTTTACCCCGGTAGTGCACCCCGCCCCGGAAGGCAAAATCGGAGTAGCGCACGTGCTGCTGGTAAATGTCACGGTTCGAGAAATCGAGGCTGGAAGTACTGGTACCGATGCGGGTGCCAGCGTCCTGGTCAACGCTACCGAATACGTAGCCGGCCGAGGCCCCTACCGTCACCCACTTCCCTAGGCGCACGGCGTGGCTCATGTAGGCCTCCGCCAAACCACCCGACCCAGTATAGCGCTTCTCCACCTGTGCGGTGGGGTCGCCCTGAATGCTGTTATCTACCGTCTTCGACTCGTAGTCGACCGTGCTGTAAGGCTTGAGGCCGATGGCCCCGGCCCAGTGCCGGTTGATGGGCACTGCCAGCGCCAGATAGCCCAGCGTAGCGGTACCGGTGCGCTGCCGACTTACGGTGTTGCGCAGGGTTTTGAACTGCCCCGTGAAACCGGCCTCAAACGTGGTTCGGGTGGTATAGTACAGCAGGGCCGGGTTCAGCTCGTTTACGTTCACACTATTAGGAGCCGCTACCCCAATACCGCCCATGCCCATCTGCCGCACACCGCCGGCGTTCAGGCTGGCGTCGCCCAGGCCCAGGCGCGAATACGGGGAGTTGCCCAGGCCTTGGCCTAGTACGGCTGGCGAAGCGGCCAGCAGCCCCAGCAGCGAGAAACCACCGGCCAGGCCGGCAAACTTAGGATGCGACATGATGTACTAAAATTCGGTGGAGCCCAAGTAGCACGAGCTCCGGAACAACAAAGATAGGCCGTTTCAGCCGGGTGCGAAAAAATGGGGCGTCGCCGCCGGCCAGCACCACCGCCAAGCTCGGATACTGCGCCTCATACTCGGCCAGCATTCCGCGCACTTCGGCCACGGCTCCGTTCAGCGCCCCACTCTGGATGGCACCCTGCGTATCGGTACCGGTCAAGGGAATATCGGCGGTTTCGTCGGCCGGTTTCTCTACCAGCGGCAGCCGCCCGGTAAACGTGTGCAGGGCTCGGAACCGCATAGCCAGCCCCGGCGCAATGCTGCCACCCTGGAATGTTCCGTCGGGCGTTACCAGGTCGCACTTAAGGGCCGTGCCGGCATCCACAATCACCACCGGCCGGCCGGGCAACAGCCAGGCTGCTCCCACGGCGGCGGCCAGCCTATCGGCTCCCAGAGTGTGCGGGGTGGCGTAGGCATTGCGGATGGGCAGCGGCGTAGTGGCCGGCGCAAACTCCAGCACGGCTCCCGGCACTAAGGAACGGAGTTGCCCGGCCCAAGTCTGGGTAGGTTCCGCCACTGAAGCCACTACCACATGCTCGGGCCGGAACCGCGCCACGGCCGCCAGCACCTGCTCCGTCGTCTGCCCCGCCACTGCTTCTACCAAAGCGTCAGCTTCAAAGAAGCCCACCTTCACGGCCGTGTTGCCAATATCAAGCGCGAGAGTCCGCAAGCCAGTTTGTGCGTGAAATGAATTGGGTGAAAAGAGCAAATGAGTGGCTCAGGAAGTCACTATAGGGTAAACTTCGCCGAACCACTCATTCTAGCTCATGCACTCATAAGAGCCCGGCGCGGGGCACCGGGTTGCGTGCCTACATGAAATACTTAAGGCGGATTACCTCTTTCTCGTTAAGGAAGCGCCATTTACCACGGGGCAGGTCCTTTTTGGTTAGGCCCGCGTACTGCACCCGGTCCAGGGTTACTACGTCGTAGCCCAGGTGCTCGAAGATGCGGCGCACGATACGGTTCCGGCCAATGTGAATTTCCACGCCCACAAAGTGCGGGTTGCCGGCCACTACGGCCACGTCGTCTACTTCAGCTTTGCCATCTTCCAGCTCCAGACCTTCCGCAATTTGGGCCAAGTGCTCGGGGGTCAGCGGCTTGTCCAGTTCTACTTGGTAGATTTTCTTGTTGCGGTGCGAGGGGTGCGAGAGTTTCTGGGCTACCTCGCCGTCGTTGGTGAACAGCAGCAGACCGGTCGTATTCCGGTCGAGACGGCCTACCGGGAACACCCGCTCCTTCGAAGCACCCTTGATCAACTCCATTACCGTGCGACGACCTTCCGGGTCCTCGGTGGTGGTGATGTAGTCTTTGGGTTTGTTCAGGAGCACGTACACCAGCTTCTCCCGGTTGAGGTTGGTTTTCCCGTACTGCACCGTGTCGGAGGGCTGTACTTTGTAGCCCATTTCCGTCACCACCTGCCCATTCACCTTGATTTCGCCGGCCGCAATGAGGGAGTCGGCTTCGCGGCGGGAGCAGATGCCGGCGTTGGCAATGTAGCGGTTCAGGCGTACCTCGCCCGTAGCCACGTCGTCTTCTTCGCGCCGGCGCTTGTTGCCACGGGTTTTGTCGTCTTCGTAGTGCTTAAGGTTTTTGTAGTCGGGCGCCTCCCCAGCTACCTCACCGTACTTGCGCTTACCTGCTTGGTTAGAACTCGGAGTTTGAGCACCCCGACCTACAAACTCATCATGGGCCCGGCGAGGACGCTCCTCGGTTGGGCGGCTTTCGCGGCGCTCCGTACCAACGCTGCGCTGGCTGCTGAAGCCCTTCCGGTCGTCCCGGTCAAACGAGCGAGTTTCCCGCTTGTCGCCAAACGAGCCGGGGCGGCTGGTGCGCTTTTCGCCAGCGGCTCCGCCGCCATAGCCCTGGGGCTTACGGTTGCTGAAGTCGCGACGCTCCGAGTTGAATCCACCTTCCCGCCGAGCCGGCCGCTCACGCTGAGAATCGCCTTCGAAGCGGCTGGGCCGCTCCGCACGCTCACCGTCCAAGTCAGTTGGCCGGCCACGGAAATCGAAGGGGCGGGCCGCCCGGATTTCCCGGTCAGCACCGAAGCTACGCTCCGAGCGTTCCTCCGTAGCCCGGGGGCGGTACGTTTCCGGCTCCGGTGCCGGGGCCGGGTTCGGGTTCTGCTTTACAAATTTGCGGTTCCGCTCGCCGGGCAGGCCGCGCGGCACGGCCGTTTTACCCTCTTGGCGGTAGGGCTGGCCCTGCCAGGTTTCGCGGGGCGTAAACTCCCGCTTAGGGCGCTCCTCCCGGTTGAAGTCGGAGCGCTGCGTGTTGTTGTTGTCTCCACGATATGGGCGATTCTCCCGGTTGCCGAAGCTGCTCTGGCCCCCGAATTTCTTAGGCGCACCGTATCCACCGGTATTTCCAAACTTCTTGGGGCCGCCGTAGCTGTTGCCACCCGACGAACGGCCGAAGCTGGAACGGTCGGACTCGCGCCGCGAGTCCCGCTCGGAGCGCTCCTGCTGGGGCTGCATAAACTTGCGGAAACCCTCAGTATTGCCAGAGGGGCGGCCAGAGCCAGCGGGGCGACCTTTACGGCCGGAAGGCTCGCTGGAGAAATGTTTCTTACCCATGATGGTAGAAGCGTGAATACCGTATCGCTACGGGATGGTGAAAAATCAGGTTAAACGGAAACCGGCCAACGCACGGCTCCCGAAAACAGTGCCCGGACTGGCAGCCGGCTCCGCGAGTGGCAGAGGCCGGTTGTCAGTCCGGGCAGGTATTGGGGCTTACTGCAATTAGTCGCGGCGGGCCATTTTAGCTTCGATGGAGTGCTGGGTGTGGGGCACTGCCCGCAGGCGCTCCTTCGGAATCAGCTTGCCGGTACCAATGCACACGCCGTAGGTTCCGTTTTTGATGCGGATAAGGGCGTTTTCCAGCTGCTGGATAAACTTCATCTGGCGCGAGGCCAATTGGTTCAGGCTTTCTTTTTCCGCCGTATCGGCACCATCTTCCAGCACCTTCGATGAAGAAGCCGTGTTATCGGTACCCGAGTCGTTTTTGCGGCTCAGCGTTTCTTTGATGAACGCTACTTCCTTCCGGGCAGCCGTGAGCTTCTCCTGAATAATTTGCTCAAATTCGGCCAGTTCTTCCCTGGAATAGCGTAGGGGTGCTTCACTCATGACGTTGCAGGAAGAGGTTAAATACAAATGGATTACTGACTAAACTGCCGACGCCGGTAGCCTCTCATCTGCCAGTAGTTACGCCCAACAGCAGCTTCCGCGAATAAGTTTACCTTACTTACGCATGGTCACTAGCAAGTGGAGGGCGCGTCTATCAGCCCGGTGCTGCCGATGGCCAGCTGTTTTCGGCCGCAAAGCTACGGCTTTGTCAGTTAATGAGCACAATACCGGTGTGCGGTTGCAGCTTTTTCAGAAACCCGGCGGCTTCTGGTTGCGGTTAGAAGCCGAGCATATGGATGGCGGCCACAGCTCCCTCTACCCCCTTGTTGCCGTGCTTGCCACCGGCCCGGTCCCAGGCCTGCTCCAGGGTGTTCGTCGTCACCAAGCCAAAGATGACGGGCTTGTTGAACTTCAGCCCCACATTGGTGATACCGCTGGCCACCGCGTGGCAGATGTAGTCATCGTGCTTGGTTTCGCCTTTAATCACGACGCCCAGGCAAATCACGGCGTCAATCTCCTCGTGCTGGGCCAGCAGTTGGGCACCTAGCGTCAGCTCGAAGCTACCGGGTACCGTATTGCGGTAGATGTTCTCGGGCTTGGCCCCGTGCTTGAGCAGGGTTTCGTAGGCCCCCTGCGCCAGCGTGTCGGTGATTTCCCGGTTCCACTCAGCCACCACCAGGCCAAAGCGCTTGTCGCTGATATCAATGAAGTGGTCGGAGGTATAGTCACTCAGGTTTTTGAGGGAGGTTGCCATGGGGCGAAATGTAGTCGGTGAAGGTGACGCAGCCCGTAGCTGCCCGGCAAAGATAGACGACCGACTTCGAGTAGCACGCCCACAAAAAAGCGGCGACCTGCCGGCCGCCGCTTTTCACTTGTGCTATAGCTATACTTATTTACCAGCTAGTCCTTCAGCGCGGGCTTTGTATTCTTTTGCCTCCGTTACCTCAGCAGCCGAAGCATAGTCGGTGATGATTTTGTCGTAAGCGGCAATAGCCCCCTCGTAGTCTTTAGCCTGTTCGCGGGCGGTAGCTTCCTTCATCAGGTAGCCGGGCGAGAAGTACTCGTTGGCGTTGTGGTTGGCGGCCTTGTTGTAGAAGTCGGCGGCCTCCTTGGGCTGGTTCAACTCCAGGTGCGCATCACCCAGCAGTGAGTAGGCGCGGGCCTGTACCAAATAGTCATCCGAGCTAAAGTCTTCCAGGTAGTCGATGGCCTGCTTGTACTCCCCTTTCTTCAGCGAAGCTACCCCGGCATAGAAGTTGGCCAGGTTGCCAGCGGCCGTACCGCTGTATTCCGAGGCTACTTTCTCTAAACCCAGGTTGCGGCCATCACCCTTCAGCGCTTTGTTCAACGAATCAGCCTCCCAGTAGTCTACCGCCTGGAACAGGGCAGCCTGCGCCTTGGTATCCTGCGAGCCACGCCACATATAGTAGCCAAAGCCCCCGGCCACGGCCAGCACCACTACGGCCAGCAGCCCCAGCAGCACGTTTTTATTACGGCGTAGGAAGTCCTCCGAACTAGCCAAACGTTCGGCGAGGGCATCAGGGTCTTCCAGTAGCGGGTGCTCGGGGTTATAGGCTTCGGCGGGCTGCAATGGGTCCGTAGACACTACCCGCTGCTGTTGCTGGCGGGCCTGCTGGCTTTTACCGGTGAAAGGAATCTTCGACATGAGAGTTACGCAGAAAGGCGGCCGCCGAATACGGCCTGATTAATTTCCGCTAGTCGCGGATGTAAGGGTAGTCCTGTTGCACGTACACGTCCTTGAACAACTCGTCGGCCGTGGGGTAAGGCGAGTTTTCAGCAAACTCCACCGACTCCTGCACCTGCGCCTTAATCTTCTCGTCAATGGCCGTCAGGTCCTCCTCAGTAGCCATGTTGTGCGTGAGGATAGTGTGACGTACAGCCTCGATGGAGTCGCGCGAGCGGTAATCTTCCAGCTCCTCTTTGGTACGGTACTTGGCGGGGTCACTCATGGAGTGACCTTTGTAACGGTAGGTTTTAAACTCCAAGAAAGTGGGGCCTTCGCCGGCACGGGCACGCTCAGCGGCGCGGGCCACGGCGTTGTGCACGTCCTCCACGTTCATGGCATTCACCGGCTCCGAAGGCATGTCATAGCCGCGGCCGATGTGGTAGAGTTCCGTTACGTTAGACGTACGCTGCACCGAGGTACCCATAGCGTAGCCGTTGTTCTCCACCACGAAGATGACGGGCAGCTTCCACAGCATAGCCATGTTGAAGGCTTCGTGCAAAGCCCCCTGTCGTACGGCACCATCACCCATGTATGCGATGCACAGGTTGCCGGTTTTGTTGTACTTCTCGGCAAAGGCAATGCCGGCCCCCATGGGAACCTGGGCTCCTACGATGCCGTGGCCACCAACGAAGTTTACTTCCTTATCAAAGATGTGCATGGAGCCGCCTTTGCCTTTGGAGCAGCCGGTGGCTTTGGCAAACAGCTCGGCCATAATGGCGTTGGGCGAGGTGCCCAGGGCCAGCGGGTGGGCGTGGTCACGGTAGGCGGTAATCCACTTGTCGCCTTTTTGCAGGGCCGATACGGCACCGGCTACGCAGGCTTCCTGACCGATGTAGAGGTGGCAGAAACCTTTAATCTTCTGCTGACCGTAGAGCTGACCGGCCTTCTCCTCAAACTTGCGCATGAGCTGCATTTGCTCATACCACGTCAGGTAGGTTTCCTTTGAGAATTCCGGATTGTCCGGCGTGGTTGCTTTTGGGGCACCCGTCGCGGCCTTGGCCTCTTCGTTGGCGAGCGGCAATACCGGATCCGGCTGCTTGGTAGTAGCAGCAGCCGCTTTGCCTTTGGAGGCAGCTTTAGAGGTCGACGATTTTTTCGTCGAATTGGAAGCCTTGGGGGCAGCCTTTACTTTCGTCTCCGCCATCTTGCTTTCGGTTGTTCGCGTTTGGGATGCGAAAGTACGTAAAAGGATTGCAATTCCGAACCCTGAGCATGAACCTCCAAAGCCTTCATCTGCTGTTCTTCAAAAACTACGAAGACGCCAATCTGAGCTTCTCCCCGCACATTAATTGCTTCGTGGGCGACAACGGCAGTGGCAAGACGAATCTGCTGGATGCCATCCATTATCTCTCGCTTACCAAAAGCGCCTTCACTGCTACTGATACCAATAGTATTAAGCAGGGGGAAGAGTTCTTTGTGGTGAAAGGCCGGTTCAGTTCCGGTCCTGAGCAGAAATCCGAAACCATCCAGTGCAGCCTGCGCCTCGGCCAGAAGAAAACCATCACCCACGACAAGCAGGCGTATGAGCGGGTGTCTGACCACATCGGCCGCTACCCGGTGGTCCTGATTTCTCCTTATGACACGGACCTGATCCGGCAGGGCAGCGAGGAGCGGCGCAAATACTTCGACAGCTTCATTTCCCAGCTCGACCATCAGTACCTGACCCAGCTTATCCGCTACACCCACTTGCTGAAGCAGCGCAACTCTCTGCTCAAGCTAGCCACCGACCGTCAGGCTGGGTATGACCGGGACTACTTGCTCACGCTTGACGAGCAACTAGCTCCTGTGGGCGAACAGCTGGCACAACGTCGGCAGGAGTTCTTAGTGGAGTTTGCGCCCATCTTTCAACGGCATTATGAGCAACTCGCCGATGCAAGGGAGCAGGTAACCCTTACATATAAGAGTGAGCTACCGGGGGCCGACTTCCTCAAGCTACTTCGCTTGCAGGAGCGCAAAGACTTAACGCTGCAGCGCACTACAGTTGGACCTCATAAAGACGACTTCACCTTCTTGATGGATGAGCTGCCCGTTAAGAGTTATGGCTCCCAGGGGCAGCAAAAGTCCTACGCCATTGCGCTCAAGCTGGCGCAGTTTGAAATGCTGTCCCAGCACAAGCAGCAAAAACCCATTTTGCTGCTTGATGACATTTTTGACCGATTAGATGAGAAGCGTATTACCCGTCTAATGCAGCTGGTGGCCAACCACACCTTCGGCCAGATATTCCTTACCGATACTCACCTGGAGCGCACCGACCGGGTGCTAGCCGATTTATCCGAAGACATTCGCCGCTTTCAGGTTCAGGCAGGCACCATTCAGCAGCTATAAGCCTCACTTATACCTCTTCCTATTACTTCGTCCTTTAGCTTACACCCTTCAGGTATTGGCTTTGTAGCGCAGTACCTTTGTGCTGATGCAGCGGGCTTGTTCGCGCGTTAATAAATAGCATGGCATTCAAAAAACCTTACGCCTCCGAAAATTCCCGTCAGTCGGATATTGTACCGCTTAAGGATGGTATTACTGCGCTGCTCCGAGCCTACCGACTGCAGGGCAAGCTCAATGAGGTAACAGTGGTGGCCAGCTGGGAGAAAGTGATGGGCAAGGCGGTGGCTATGAAAACCCAGCAGGTATATGTGAGCAACCAAAAGCTGTTCGTGCGCCTGTCGTCGGCTCCGCTCAAGCATGAACTGGTAATGGCCAAAACGAAAGTACTCGAGAACCTGAATGCGGCTGTGGGTGAGAACATCATTAAGGAAGTGGTATTCCTGTAACCAGCCTACTTCTTCCCTGCCCTCCTCAAACACTACGCCCGCCAGATTCGCAACCTGGCGGGCGTAGTGCCTTATTAGTGGGCCTTCTTATTCTGTAGCGTATGCTATCCGGCACCGCTCACCTTCCAAGTTGTATTCGCGCGCTTCAATGGCCAACGCCACCCGGGCATTATCAAACTCCTCACTATAGCGTTCCTTAAATTCCCGGCGCTTGATTGCTTCCAGAAAGCGACGTGTATCCTCGGGGGTTTCCAGCTCTAAGCCCGGCACTGGCGTGGGCTTGCCATCGTCGTCTTTCGCGACCATAGTGAAGTAGCATGTGTTGGTGTGCTTAACGGCGCCAGTGCGCACATCCTCGGCAATTACTTTGATGCCTACCAGCAGCGACGTGCGCCCCACATAGTTGACCGAGGCTAACAGGGACACCAACTCCCCTACCTCCACCGGCTGCAGGAAATTTACCCCATCAACGCTCACCGTTACGCAGTAGGTGCCGGCATGCTTTGAAGCAGCAGCGTAGGCTACCTTGTCCATCAGCGACAGTAGAATACCGCCGTGAATCTTGCCTCCGAAGTTGGCATACGATGGTATCATCAGCTCAGTGAGCGTAACGCGTGAATAGGACACCGGGCGAAATAGTGGCTGGCTAACTGCGGACATTCTGCAACAATCAGGGAAGAGCTATAACGCCTGACTCGAACACCTTCAATAAGGCTGCCAGGCGCTCCGGAAACTAGGAAGACGCTGTACAGTAGTTATGATTTATATCTACTGTTAAAACACTAGCGCACTACTGATACTGAACAAAAATGTTTCACGTGGAACACTTCTGTCACTTTGGGCCATACACTTTTAACAAAAGCTCATTGTAGGCCTCAAGTAGGGCAATATACTTCTGCTGGAGCGCCATCAACTGTTTTGACAAGTCAACGTCCGTTACAACCGGTGTAACAACCCGCGAATGAACAGGCTTTACGGATACATTGTTACTATTATTTGTAACAGGTGTAACAGAAAATGGTATTACAGATTGATGTAACGAAGTAAAATCGTCCGAAAAATCATGCTGTATAATTTCCCCTATTTTCTTTACAAAATTGTAGTCAAGTGTCTCTTCTTTAAATTTACGATATATAGTAGGACGTGTAATACCCAGCTCATCAACGATGCGCGTTATCGAAATTCCGCTGTTTTTGATGGCTTCTTGCAGGATTTCGCCTTGATGAGGCATAGAAGAGAGACGTAACAGTTCGTGTATAATGTAAATATACACACGTATTGAAAACACATATACGATACACATAAAATTAACACGATACAGTTACAATAATACAGTATTTACAATTTTACATTATACACGTTATTACACTACATATATGATACACTGTCAAACAACAAGGACATCGTTACACAGTTACACTGTTGTTGTGTAACGGTGCAACGATGCCAATGTACTTTTCCGCCTATGCTCCACCTTTACTCCTGCACGCTATTCAGGTGAAGCACGGAGCGCTAGCAGCCGATCAGGAAAATCGGTGGTGATGCCATATGGCTGGAAGCGTAGTACAGCCTCCATATCTGGCAAAGCATTTACCGTCCAGGGTACCAGCTTCACTTGGATCTGGCGCAATTCTGTCACTAGCCCGTCATCCAAGAGCCGAAAATCAGGGCCGTATATGTGTGGCAGAAACCCTAGTTCCTGGAGGTGTTCAGCAACGGGCCGTTCATCCTCAACAAGCAGGCAAAGCGGCAATGAGGAGTATAGCCGATGCGCAAGCTGCAGGATACGCTTGTCGAAGCTGAGCAGGGTGGTGCGAGGCAAGGCGTTGCACTGGCTGAGTACCTCTATTACCAGCTGCAGGAACTCAAGGGGTGCAGGATGCCAAACGGCGTCGCCGGCGGGTGAGCTTTTAATTTCTACACTGAACCCTACTGGTGCACGACCCAGTTGTTGGCAATGCGCATCAACGGCATATAGTACTTCGCGCAGCAGAGGCTTGTAAGCTGATTGAGGCCGCTGCTGCGGAAATGCCGGATGCTGCGTCAGGCCACAATCATACTGCCGGATGCGTGCGTAGGGCAAGGCAAAGAGGTTGTGCTGCGTCGGCGCGTCGGCACTGATAGGCTGCCCATCGGGGGTACGGCAAATGGCGGCAGACATCCAAGGCTCGTGCGACACCACAACCTGCCAGTCGGCGGAGATGACTACATCCAGTTCAATCACATCAACACCGAGCTCTACCGCCTTTAAAAATGCTGGCAAGGTGTTTTCGGGAAGCAGGCCGCGGCATCCTCGGTGCCCATGCACCTGCGGAAAACCAGTTAAAAAGGGTGAATTCATGGAGTTGAAGTGATGGTCCGCAAACAGGTATTCGTTGTGGGCGTATACGCGGTACCATTCGTTACTGCAGCTCGTGCACCATGAAAAAAACCATTCTTATCCTGCTGTTGGTTGCCCTAGCCATGGGTGGCTATTGGTACTACCGGAAGCTCAGCACCGGCCCGGAATACTCGTTGATGCAGGCGTACAAAGCCGTACATGACCACGATGCAGCCGCCTTTGAACGCTATGTGGACGTGAGCAGCGTTACGGGCAGGCTAGTAGATCAGGTGGCAGACCAAAGCGCTTCGTTAGGAGTGTTGGCCCCGGGCGGATTTGCCATGAAGGGCGCTCTGCGCCTATTGAAACCCCAATTAGCGCAGGCTGCCCGGCAGGAGGTGAAGCGCTACGTTGAAACGGGCTCGGCCACTGCAGCTGCGGAAGCAGCACCCGGCCGCTTGGTAAACGTATCCATCCTTGGTCTCGCCGATAAAGTAGTGGGCAAAGGCAGCGCTTTTAAGGGCGTGAAATATTCCCGGGAGGAGGGCGACCAAGCATTCATAGGCCTGGAGTTTACGCAGCCGCGCTACGACACCACGCTGGTGCTGGAAGTGAAAATGCAGGACCGGGGCGACCATTGGCAGGCCACGGAAATCACCAACACTGGCGAGATTCTACAACACGTAGCCCGCATGGAAAAACAGTATTTACTAGGTAGATAAGCTTCCGTAGCACCAAACAAAAAGCCCCGGCACCTGTGAGGTACTGGGGCTTTTTTTTGAATATGACCTTGAGCCTAAAAGCTATTTACGTCCCGAGAAGAAGAAGTAAATAATAGACCCACCGAAGGGAAAGAACCAAATAATCAGACCCCAAATAATTTTCTTACCGGTTGACCAGTCCTGCTTGATCAAACTCAGAAAAGCAGCAACTGCCAGAATAAGATAAAAAACCCCTAAAGTAGTCAGGGAGCCATCGGCGCGACGACCACTGCCGCATGCTGTCAGCAGTGGCATGACGAGAATGGAAATCAATAAAGCAAAGGCAGGAATGCGGTTCGACAGAGAAAGAAGCTTATTCATGGCGTAGGGAGTGATTTGGTTGAGAGTTTTGCCTTACTCTACGCTACACTGCCGGAAATAGATATAGTGAAATACGTTTTTTTATATTCAAAAACTTGATAATCAATCTATTGACTTAAATATTCTTGAATTTGGGACCAGAATACGTTGCCCACGCGGGGTATCAGAATGAACGTGAGTACTAAGCCGTAGAGAGCCCCGTAAAAATGAGCATCATGGTTGATGTTGTCGCCCCGGCGGCGGCCCATGTAGTAGGAATATGCCAGGTATAGGAAGCCGAAGATGAAGCCGGGAATCTTGAAGGGCAGGGGGAAAATCATCATCCCACCCAGCGGATTGAACAGAATGGCCGAGAAGATAACCGAGGCTACGCCGCCCGAGGCACCCAGGCTACGGTAGTTGGGGTCGTCGCGGTGACGCAGGTAGGTGGGAATATCCGATACCACGATGCCGCCCAGGTACAGTAGCAGGAAGTAAAGAATGGCCGTGGTTGGGTTGAACAGCTGCCCAAACACATATTCAACCGTTTGGCTGAAGGAGTAGAAGGCAATCATGTTGAACAGCAGGTGACCAAAATCGGCGTGCAGAAAGCCGGAGGTGATGAACCGGTACCAATCGTTGTTGCGCTTCACGCGGTAGGGGTCCAGTATCCAGCTCTCGTACAGATTTTGGTTGGACCAGGCGTAGATGGAAATGCCGACGGTGAGCAGGGCCAGCAGAATAGAAGGAGAAACTTGCATAGGAAATGAAGGAAAAAGCCGACGGACCGGACAAGCAGGGTAGGCCTTGCCGGTCCGGTCCGAATGATGCTACTGCTCGCGCTCCAGCAGCTGCAGGGCCAACTGGTGCAGTGGTTTTTTGCGCGTTTCGGGGGCCTCTACGCGCTCCAAGTGCTGCAGGGCGTCCAGGAAGTAGCGGTTGATGAGTTCTTCCGTCTGGGGGCGAATTTCGAGCTCATCGTAGATGGTGCGTACGGCCTGCACCTTGGCGTCAGCATCCGTGATGGGCTGCCCGATGTGGCGGGCCAGCGTGGTGCGTTGCGCATCGTTGGCCTGAACCTGGGCCGTGAGCAGGAGGTAGGTTTTTTTGTCGCTGAGGATGTCGCCGCCCACGCGCTTGCCGAAGGTGGCGGCGTCGCCGTACACGTCCAGCAGGTCGTCGCGCAGCTGGAAGGCTACGCCAATGCCTACCCCAAATTGGCGCAGGTGGTCGGCATCCTCGCGGGAGGCACCGGCCAGCAGGGTGCCCAGCTCCAGAGCAAAGCCCAGCAGCACGGCCGTCTTCAGCCGAATCATATCCAAGTACTGTTCAATGCTGACAGTGGACTCGGTTTCGAAATTCATATCCCACTGTTGGCCCTCGCACACCTCGGCGGCGGTTTGGGAGAAGCGGCGCAGCACGTGGGCCAGCAGGTGCGGGGGCACGTCCAGGAACAGCTCGTAGGCCCGCACCAGCATCACGTCGCCGCTTAGAATGGCCACGTTGGGGTTCCACTTTTCGTGCACGGTGGCCTGGCCCCGGCGCAGGGGGGCCTGGTCCATCAGGTCGTCGTGGAGCAGGGTGAAGTTGTGGAAGACTTCGGTGGCCAGGGCGGGCTTCACCACGGCATCCAGGTCGTCGGTGAAGAGGTGGGCACCGAGCAGGGTGAGCAGGGGCCGGATGCGTTTTCCACCCAACGCCATGATGTAGCGAATGGGCTCGTAGAGAGTGGTAGGCTGCTCGCCATAAGAAAGGTCGGAGAGGCCAGCAGTAAGCTTGGTAGTGAAGTACGAAAGGTCCACGAATGGCGGGGTCAAGGTTGAGGCAGGCAAGGTACGGTAGGTTGGGGGAAGGAGATGTAGGGGCCTGTGTCATCGGCGAGGTCTCGGCAGTGACTACGACCATAACTGCCCATCATCCTGAGCATGTCGCGCATCGGCAAAAAGCCCCCGGTGCGGAGTGCACTGGGGGCTTTAGTGTAGGTCAGCGTTTTGGGTTCGGAGAAGGACGGATTGCTTCGGTTCCGCCTCGCAATGACAACAGCTTACCGGCGACGCTTGCTGCCTCCGCTGGCTTTACCACCGCCACCGGGGCGGCCTCCTTTGTTGCTCTTCTCGGGGCGGTAACCGCGGCGGGTTTCCCGGCTGGCGGCGCGTTCATCCTGTTCCCGGCGCTTCACCGAATCGGGGCGGTTGTCCACCAGCTCAAAGTCGATGGTGCGGTCCAGCAGGTTGGCGGCTTTCACGATTACCTGCAACTCGTCGCCGAATTGGATAATGCGCTTCGTGTTTTTGCCCACCAAGCGGTAGTTGTCCTTGTCCAGCTCGTAGTAGTCGCCGGGGATGTCGGCAATGCGGACCATGCCTTCGCACTTGTTCTCCTCGATTTCCACGTACAGCCCCCACTCGGTGAGGCCCGATACCACGCCGGTAAATTGGTCGCCGATGCGGTCCTGCAGGAACTCTACCTGCTTGTACTTGATGCTGGCGCGCTCGGCATTGGCGGCCAGCTTCTCGCGCTCCGAGGAGTGCTTGCACTCCTCCTCAATGGGCTCCACCTCCACGTTCTTGCCGCCCTCCAGGTAGTGCTCCAGGAGGCGGTGGGCCATCATATCGGGGTAGCGGCGGATGGGCGAGGTGAAGTGCGAGTAGTGCTCGAAGGCTAGGCCGAAGTGGCCGCGCGGGTCGGTGGTGTACGTGGCCTTGGCCATGGTGCGGATAGCCAGCGTCTGGATGACGTTCTGCTCCGGCCGGCCCACTACCTCGCTGCTCAAATCGTTCAGCTCACTGCTCAGCTTTTTGGGGTTGGAGAGGTCGAGCTGGTGACCGAACTTCTGAGCAAACAGGGCGAAGTTCTGCAGGCGGTCCTCGTCGGGGGCATCGTGCACGCGGTACACCATGGTCAGGCGAGGCTTGCGGGGCTTGAGCTTGTACACGAATTCGGCCACCTTACGGTTGGCCAGCAGCATGAACTCCTCAATCATCTTGTGGGCATCCTTGCGCTCCTTCACATACACGTACAGCGGCTTGCCCTCAGCGTCCAGCTTGAACTTCACTTCCTGGGTTTCGAAGCTGATGGCCCCCTGCTTGAAGCGCTGCGCACAGAGCTTCTTGGCAATGGAGTTCATCAATTGAATCTCCTGAGTATAGTCAGCCTCCAACCCTTCGATGCGCTCCTGGGCTTCCTCGTAGGCGAAGCGCCGGTCGGAATGGATGATGGTTTTGCCGAACCAAGAGCTGAACAGCTTGCCCTTCTCATCCAACTCAAATACGGCCGAGAAAGTCAGCTTGTCTTCGTTAGGACGCAGGGAGCAGAGGCCGTTGCTGAGGCGCTCGGGCAGCATGGGAATTACGCGGTCCACGAGGTACACGGAGGTAGCCCGGTAGCGGGCTTCTTTCTCCAGCGCCATGCCGGGGCGCACGTAGTGGGTCACGTCGGCAATGTGTACTCCAATTTCCCAGTGCCCGTTTTCAAGCTGCTGGATGCTGAGGGCATCGTCGAAGTCCTTGGCGTCGGCGGGGTCGATGGTGAAGGTGGTGATGTTGCGGAAGTCGCGGCGGCGCTCTATCTCGCTCCGAGGGATTTCCAGCGGAATGCTTTCCGACTCCTCCTCTACCTCGGCGGGAAACTCAAACGGCAGCCCAAACTCAGCCATGATGGCGTTGATTTCGGCCTCGTTCTGCCCGGCCTTACCGAAGCTGCGCTTCACCTCACCTACCGGGAAGTGGCCGGTGTCGCCGTCCGGAAACTCGGTGACATGCACCAGCACCTTGTCGCCGTGCTGGGCCCCGTGCAACTGCTCGTAGGGCACCATCACATCGAAGTACACCTTGCGGTTGTCGGGCTTCACAAAGCCAATGGGGCCTTGCATGTAGAGCCGGCCCACCAGCTCGGGGCGCACCCGGTTGGTTACCTCTAGCACGTCGCCCACGGGCTTGCCGTCGCGGGAGCCGCGCAGGCGCAGACGCACCGTGTCGCCGTGCATGGCAAACTTGAGGCGGTCGGTAAACACGCGCACGTCCTGCTCGCTTTCCTCCGAAATGACAAAGGCATACTTGTCGGTAGCCAGGGCCACGGTGCCGATGATTACCTCACCCCCGCCCTCGGACCGGTGGCGGCGGAAGTCAGTGGCGGGCTCGTCGGCGTTAGGGAAGTCGAAGCCCGCTGAGCGGCGACGGTGTACTACGGGGTCTTGGCCAAACTCGGTTTCCACGGGGCGGCCGGCACGGCGGTTGGTGGCGGCAAACGGCTCCCGCTCGTTACGGCGCGTTTTACGGCCACTGGCGGGCTCGGTAGCGGCGTAGGCAGCACTGGCATCGGTGAGGCGGTACTCGTCGTTCTGAAGCAGCGTAAGCAGGCCTTTTTGCTTCAGGCTTTTCAGGTGGGCGAAAATCTCTTCCCGCTGCTCTTTGGTGGTTACGCCCAGGCGGCGGGAGAGCTGGCGGTAGGAAAGGACCTTGTCGGGGTTGTCGCGGAAAATGCGGAACACCAGGTCCTGGGAAATGGAGGGTGCCGCAGATTCAGTGCGGCGGGATGCCTTCGCGCGAGAGGCGCGGGGGGCGGCGGATTCGTCTTTTTCTTTCATGTAGAAAAGGGGCCGCCAGAAGATGTCTTTTTCGCAGGCGGCGGGGTTGAGTAAGTGGGAAACTGGTAGTACTACGCGGTTCCCGGGGTAAAGTAATCCAGCCCTTCAGGGGGCTTCGGAGAGATGATACGGAATATAGCGCGGAATAACTATTCCGGGGTAAAAAATGCGGGTTAAGATTGTATTGCACGGGCCAAAGTGCCTAGCACCGTATACCCGAAATCAGCAATGCTCCACTCCTTTAAATCGGATACCTGCCCGTCGCCCACTTCCACTACCGCCGGGCGGCCGGCAGCAGTATACGCCACATCCAAGCTGTAAAACAATCGGGGGCGCAGCAGGTCAAGTACCGGCCGAAGCTCATCGGGCAGCGAGGTAGCGGCTGCCCCACAGGCCACACCATCCACCACAAAGAAGCGTCGCTCGGAACCGGCTTGCAGTGGTGTGAACTGCCGTATGAACAGCGGCTCCGTGGGCAATAGTTCATGCGCCCGGCATAGTTGCTCCCACTGCTCCTGTGAAGCTACCACGGAGTCGGTACCAAACGACTTCACCAGCCCTTTCACAAAGTAGCGCTGGCCCGCAGAAAAGTCGGGCATCGTAGCGGCCGTACCAAAAGTACTGGAGAAAGTGAATGAGTAGATGGCATCGTACCAACCCGAAGCCTGGTGTGAAGACAGGTAGCTGGCCGTTGATACCCGCAAAGCTACCCGTGTCGTCAGCAGCTCATATTCCTCAGCCGAGAGCATCCATCCCCGGTACAGCGCAGGTCCCGCAGTTGGGGTAACTGGCCACAGACGTTGGGCTTCGCTGTCGTACAAACTTACCGCCCACCCCTGCTCCTGTACCCACGCGCACTCCGGCTCCCACAGCGGGTCCACGGTGCGCACTTCGTAAGGCAGCGAGGGGTAGATGAGGTGCATAGTTCGGTTGGCAAAGTGAAGGCACAACTTGTAGATCTTCCCTACCCGCGGCTGGCTACGGCGGCGCGGATGTCGGCGGGGGTATCCTTGGGAATGGCGGCCAGCAGTTGGCGAGTGTACTCGTGCTGGGGGTTGGCGTAGATGTCGGCGGCAGGGCCGCTTTCCACAATCTGGCCCTGGCGCATCACCAGCAGCCGGTCGCTCATGAAGCGGGCCACCGACAGGTCGTGGGTGATGAACAGGTAGGTGATGCCGAACTCGCGCTTGAGGTCGTTGAGCAGGTTCAGCACCTGGGCCTGCACCGATACGTCGAGGGCCGACACCGATTCGTCGCAGATGATGCACTTGGGCTGCAGGGCCAGGGCCCGGGCAATGCAGATGCGCTGGCGCTGCCCGCCGCTGAACTCGTGGGGGTACCGTAGGAAATGCTCATCCTTGAGGCCCACCGTGCGCAGCAGTTCCAGCACCCGCTCCTTCTGCTGCTGCCGGCTGCCGCCCACGCCGTGCACCCGCATGGGTTCCAGAATAGCTTCGCCCACGGTCATCATCGGGTTGAGGGCGGCGTAAGGGTCCTGGAACACCATCTGAAACTCGCGGCGCTTGCGGCGCAGCTGCTCGGCCGGCAAGGTGGCCAGGTCTTCACCCTCAAACAGGATACGGCCCGAGGTAGGCTCCACCAGCCGCAGCAGCGTGCGGCCCAGGGTGGTTTTGCCGCAGCCCGACTCCCCTACCAACCCCACCGTTTCGCCAGGGTAAATATCGAAGCTCACGCCATCCACCGCCCGCACAAATTCCTTGGTGCGGTTGAAAAATCCTTTCCGGATGGGGAAGTGCACGTTCAGGTTCTCAACGCGCAGCAGAGGACTAGAAAGTGTGGTCCGACCAATTCCCGCAGGGTTGGTCAGACCATTCTCGCTGCCGAGGTTGTTGGCGGTGGGGTTGTCCTCGTTCAACGGGAGTGTTTCTACAAACCCCTGCGGAGAATTTGTAGGACCACTGGCAATGGGCAGCGGCTGGCCTGATTCCAAGCCCGGCGCGGATTCTAGGCCGAATTTCGGTTCCGCAGGGCGTGAAACAGGATGTTCCACGGGGAACGTTTTGGTGGTTTCCGTGCCGTTTTGAGGACTTAAAGCAATACTTTCACCTGCAACAGGCTCAACCACTTGCGTAGCGCTGGCTTCAGTGCTGATAAAGCCGCCATCGGCCGTTTCACGCATGAAATCGGCCACTACCGGTAATTTTTTTTGCCCAACGGAAAGTTTTGGGCGGCAGGCCAGCAAACCCTTGGTGTAGGGGTGCTGGGGGTTAGTGAAAATATCGAGCACAGGACCCTGCTCCACCACCCGGCCGCGGTACATCACCAGAATCCGGTCGGCAATTTCGGCCACCACACCCAGGTCGTGGGTGATGAAGATAACGGCCGTGTGGTGCTGGCGGCGCAGGCCATCCATCAGGCGTAGCACCTGGGCCTGCACCGTCACGTCGAGGGCGGTGGTGGGCTCGTCGGCAATCAGAATGGCGGGGTTGCAGGCCATAGCCATGGCAATCATCACGCGCTGCTTCTGTCCCCCGCTGATTTCGTGCGGGTAGCTCTTGAATATCTTTTCGGGCCGGGGCAGCTGGGCCATCGTGAACAGCTCGATGGTGCGCGCCTCGGCTTCCTTCTCCGTGAGTGTGGTGTGCAGGCGCAGGGCCTCCACCACCTGGCTACCGCAGGTATACACGGGGTTCAGGGAGGTCATCGGCTCCTGAAAAATCATGCTGATGTCGTTACCCCGTACCCGCTGCAGTTGTTGGTCCGATAGCCGAAGCAGGTCCACCTCCCCTAGCGCCTCGCTTTGGAACCGGGCCTCGCCGCTCACAATCTGGCCGGGCGGCAGCGGAATCAGTCCCATCAAGGCCAGGGAGGTAACCGATTTGCCCGAGCCTGACTCACCCACAATAGCCAGCGTTTCGCCCCGGTGCAGGTCAAAGGAAATATCCTGCACGGCCCGCGTAGTGCCGCGGTGCGAGTGAAAATCGATGGTAAGGTTGCGGACGGAGAGAATGGGCTGGGACATAGTAAGTACGAATGTAACGCGAAGCTCCAGCTTCTGCGCACGAGCGAAGCGAGTAGCTACGCGTTAGAACAAACGGCGCGGTCTTGGTTACTCGCTTCGCTCGTGCGCAGAAGCTGGAGCTTCGCGTTACAACACCACGGCCCGCCAGATTGCTCCGACGGGCCGTTTTAAACTGCTACTACTCGGTTCTCTAGGCAACTTCCGAAGCTTCAGCGTCGCGGCGGGCCTGGGCGGCGGCCAAGTCGTCGGCAGCCAGCGGATGGGCTTCTTCGTGATGGCTGAAGAAACGGCTTTGGAACAGCAGAATTAGCGCTACACCCACGAAAATGGCGGAATCGGCAATGTTAAAGATAGGCCAGAGCGACACATGCGAGCCACCTACCAGCGGCCAGGAAGCTGGCAGAATACCCTCGTAGATGTCTACGTACAGCATGTCAATCACCTGCCCGTGAAACCAGGGCGTGGGCGAGCCATAGGGCGCGTTGTTGTAGATGACGCCGTAGAAAATAGAGTCGATGACGTTGCCCAGGGCCCCACCCAGAATCATGGCAATGCACACGAGCAGGCCCTGCGGGGCACGCTGTTTCCAGAGGCGGTAGATGTAATAGGCAATGCCCGCCACGGCTACCAAACGGAAGCTGGTGAGCAGAATTTTGCCGTAGGGCGGCGGCAGCTCTACCCCGAAAGCCATGCCCGGATTTAGCGTGTAATGCAGCTTAAACCAGTCGCCGAGCAGCGGGATTTCACCGGGCATACCCATGGGCATATAGCGGTGCACGGCCCACTTGGAGAGCTGATCAATGACGATGACCAGCAGGGCCACCAGATAGTACTTCCAGTATTTCATGTAGTGAGAGGTGAGAGGCAAGCGGTGAGAAGCGAGACTCCGGCCTGACAGCGTGTCAGGACCAGCACCTCTCCCCTCTCAAAGCACAAATTGACGAAGATTTTTTGACTATGCTGCATCTGACCCCACAGACACTTGGTCCGCATAGTACATGATGCAAGTGGGATTTTGTGCCGGTTTGAGCTTATCACCCGCCGGTTTGTACGGCTTTGTGCTAATACCTCTCTGCGGCTGGTTTTCGCCAAAGGTACCGCCATCTGGCTGCTTCCGCAGAATTGCCGGGCTTTTGCGGGCGGGCTGAATACGCTAACCCGCTTTCCTCTATCTTACCAGCAGTATCCCTTTCTACCGTGTCTGTTATGTTACTATACCCTTCCCGGCTTCGGCACATAGCCGGTTGCAGCTTGTTGTCGGTTGCGTTATTGGGCGGTTGCGCCGCGCCCCACCCGCTTACCCGCGCCAACGAACAGCGCAGTACTACCACCATCACCTTCTACAACCAGCAGCTCAACACCAGCCTGCTGCTCAACGGCGACTATACCCTGGACCTGAAGCCGCGCAACCGGCCCGATGCCGCTACTCAGGCCACCTTGCAGCAGTTGGCCGTTCCGCGCAAGCAGGCGGCCGTGCTGTTCACGGGCCGCACTACCCTAAAGCCAACGTATCAGCTACGGGCCCTGCGGCTGGCCGGCAACCCCGATTGGAAGGCGGCCGGTTTCCAGGAAACAGGCCTGGACCGGTACCAGCGCACCACGGCTACCTCGCCCGATTTGCGGATGGAATACGCCGCTCCGCTGCCCGACAAGCAAGGCTGGCTGTACCTGCTGGCCACCAGCGACGCCAAAACGGAGCCGATGGCTTCAATACAAAGCCGCAGCCGGGAAATGGATGCGGAGTTTGTCACATTCACATTTCCCTCAGTACAGGCCGGGCGCTGGCCCCGCACAGTGGCGCCCGGCCGCATGGCCAGTAACGCTTTTGCAAGCCGCCCGAACGGAAACTACCTGGCTCCACTGATTGCGCTGGCGCAAAGCCGCCACTCCCCCGCCGACCCTTCCCTGGACGGCACGCTGCGGTACACCTTGCTGCAGTACCACGCCCTAGCCGGCAACACCGATTCGGTAGCGTATTTCCAGCAGCTGGATAATGTGCGGTTACCGGCCTCATCCACTTCCAGCAGCCCAGCCCGGCCGCGGCGCGCTACGCCGGATACGCTGGTGAGCATGGGAGCAGTGCCGGAAATTCTGCATCACACGGCTACGGCCCGGGCCGTATGGTTAGATGAATCTCCCACCCAGCCTCAGCACCGGGCCCTAGCTACAGCCTTGCTACCGGGCCTGTACCAGCAGGGCTTCCGCTACCTGGCCCTGGAAGCACTGGAAGATTCGGCGGCGAGTATGCTGAGCCCGTTGCCGCTACAGGCAGGCATGGAAGCCCGGGAAGCTACCTTCGCCAACCTGGTGCGCACAGCCAGGCAACTAGGTTTCACGCTGATTGCTTATAACGCCCACCATAACTTCTTCAACCCCGAACAGGCGCAGGCGGCCTCATTACACAGGGCTCTGCACTCTGATGCCCAGGCCCGCGTGCTGATTTATGGAGGCAATATGATGAGCAAACGGCTAGCGAAAAAAGGGCAACCACCCGTGAAATCGATGCCGGAGCAATTCACAGAACAAACGGGCTGGCCGGTATTGCGCATCAGTCAGGCGCGTTTGTCCAACGAACCGCTCAATACATTACCGGCCACGGCGCCCGGCACGGCCGAAGTGGTATACCGGGTGCAACGAGGCCAGCGCCGCCCGTTTTACCCGGAAGCAGAACTCGTGGTGCGTAATAACCTCATGCCTCAGCAGCTCCCCCTGCCCTACGCTAATGCCCGCGAAACCCGTGTGACGTCCCTAGACCTGCGGCCGTACCGGCCCAGCACTGCAACTGGCCGCCGATTGGTACAGCTTTATCTACAACCCGAATTGGCGGTGCGCGAAGATGTGGCCCCCATTCTGGTACACGAAGTTCGTACAACGGATGACACCCTGCCTCTACGCCTAGCTCCCGGCCGCTACGTCTACCGCGTGCTGTCAGAGAAATTGCCGGATGAAGTACGGCAGGAAATGGTAGTGCAATAACTATTCTCCAGCTGAAACTGAACCGTCATGCTTCGGCTGCGCCGCTGCATGACGATAAAAAAGAGAGGCCGCGAAACAGATGTTTCGCGGCCTTTTTTTACGCTTGAAGGAGCTTATCCGTTGGCTACTTCCAGCTGCACGGGCACCGAATACTCGTCGAATTCCAGCACCGCGCCGCCGCTGATTTCCGGGGCGAAATCCAGGCTCAGGGCCTGCACTTCCTCGCGGATGTAGCTGCCGAACGACTGCACGGCGGCTTCCAGCTCGGGCTGCTGCTGCAGCGTCACGCGCACCTTGTCCTGCACTTCCAGGCCCGAGTCCTTG
The DNA here is from genome assembly GCF_020421205.1 of Hymenobacter pini. Classification (GTDB taxonomy): domain Bacteria; phylum Bacteroidota; class Bacteroidia; order Cytophagales; family Hymenobacteraceae; genus Hymenobacter; species Hymenobacter pini. Next base: position 207,660 of record NZ_JAIZZH010000006.1, on the reverse strand, counting down.
CGCAGGTTCTGGAGGCGGTTCACCAGCTCGCGGGCCACGCCTTCCTGGCGCAGCTCCTCGGTCAGGGTCACGTCGAGGGCCACGGTGAGGGGGCCGTCGGTGGCTACCAGCCAGCCGGGCAGGTCCTGGGTGCGGATTTCCACGTCGTCGGGGGCCAGGGTATAGGCTTCGCCGTCGATTTCCACGGCCAGTTGACCGGTTTTTTCGAGGGTGCTGATTTCCTCGGCAGTCATCTGCTGGATGCGGGCCCCCACGGCTTTCAGCTTGGCGCCGTACTGCTGGCCCAGGCGCTTGAAGTTGGGCTTCACCGACTTCACCAGCACACCGCTGGTATCGTCGAGGAACTCCACGTGCTTCACGTTCACCTCGGCGCAGATCAGGTCTTCCACCTTGCCCACCTGCTCACGGGTGGTGTCGTTGAACACCGGCACCAGAATGCGCTGCAACGGCTGGCGCACTTTCAGCACCGATTTCTTACGCAGGGAGTGGGTGAGCGAGGAAATCCGCTGAGCCAGCTCCATGCGCTCTTCCAGCGCCTTGTCGATGCGGGCTTCATCGGCCTCCACCAGCAGGGTCAGGTGCACCGATTCGGCAGCCAGCGGGGTGTTGCGCTTCACGGCTTCGGCGCGCATACCGCCGGTCATGTTCTGGTACAGCCACTCGGCGAAGAAGGGCGCAATAGGGGCCATCAGCTGCGACACCACTACCAGGCATTCCTGCAGGGTTTCGTAGGCAGCTTTCTTGTCCTGGGTCAGCTCGCCCTTCCAGAAACGACGGCGCGAAAGGCGCACGTGCCAGTTGGAAAGCTGGTCGGTGACGAAATCCTGGATGGCGCGGGCGGCTTTGGTGGGGTCGTATCCATCATAATAGCCGCGCACTTCCTGAATCAACGACTGCAGCTTGCTCAGAATCCAGCGGTCCAGCTCGCTCAGCTCGGCGTAGGGCACCCGGTCGAACTCGCGGGCCTGGAAGCCGTCGAGGTTGGCGTAGAGGGCGTAGAACGAGTAGGTGTTGAACAGCGTGCCGAAGAAGCGGCGCTGCACCTCCGTGATGCCGTTGAGGTCGAACTTGAGGTTGTCCCAGGGCTGGGCGTTGGCAATCATGTACCAGCGCGTGGCATCCGGACCGTACTGGCTGATGGTGGTGAACGGGTCGATGGCGTTGCCGAGGCGCTTGCTCATCTTGTTGCCGTTCTTATCCAGCACCAGGCCGTTGGCCATCACGTTCTTGTAGGCCACCGAGTCCTCCAGCATCACGGCCAGCGCGTGCAGGGTGAAGAACCAGCCGCGGGTCTGGTCCACGCCTTCGGCAATGAAATCAGCGGGGAAGTTTTTGCGGAACTGCCCTTCGTTTTCAATCGGGTAGTGCCACTGGGCGTAGGGCATGGCGCCGCTGTCGAACCACACGTCGATGAGGTCCGTTTCGCGGTACATGGGCTGGCCGCTGGGGCTCACCAGGAACACGTCGTCCACGTAGGGGCGGTGCAGGTCGGTCATTTCCCCGCTGGCAATGGGGTTGTGCGTCATCACCTCGGCCGCCACGGCCTTGTCGATTTCGGCGCTCAGCTCGGCAATCGAGCCGATGCAGATTTCCTCCGAGCCGTCCTGGGTGCGCCAGATGGGCAGCGGGGTGCCCCAGTAGCGCGAGCGGCTCAGGTTCCAGTCCACCAGGTTTTCCAGCCAGTTGCCGAAGCGGCCGGTGCCGGTGCTTTCGGGCTGCCAGTTAATGGTTTTGTTGAGCTCGATGAGCCGGTCCTTCACCGCCGTGGTTTTAATAAACCAGGAGTCGAGGGGGTAGTACAGTACGGGCTTATCGGTGCGCCAGCAGTGCGGGTAGGTGTGCTCGTACTTCTCCACTTTGAAGGCCGTGCCGTCGCCTTTCATGCGGATGGCAATGCTCTCGTCGAGGGTTTTGTAGTCGGCGCCGCTCTGGTCGTGACCGTCGTAGTTTTTCACCCAGCGGCCGCCAAATTCGCCCATCTGCGCTACGTAGCGGCCGGTGCGGTCCACCACTGGGCCCAGCTTGCCTTCGTCGTCGGCAACCAGCAGGGCGGGCACGCCGGCCAGCTGCGCGGCCCGGAAGTCGTCTGCGCCAAACGTGGGCGAAATGTGCACGATGCCGGTACCGTCTTCGGTGGTTACGAAGTCGCCGTTGATGACGCGGAAACCGTTTTCCTCGCCCTCAAACGCCGGATAGCCCTTATCCTGCCCGAACAGCCGCTCGTAGCGGAGGCCCACGAGGTCAGCGCCTTTAAAGGTGCCCTCGATGCGCCAAGGCAGCACTTTGTCACCGGCCTTGAAGTCGTCCAGCGAAGCGTCTTTGCCTTTCTCCGAGAAGTATTTGCCCAGCAATGCCTCGGCCAGCACCACCCGGATGGGGGCGCCAGTGTAAGGGTTGAAGGTGCGCACCAGCACGTAGGCAATGCCCTTGCCCACAGCCAGCGCCGTGTTGGCGGGCAGCGTCCAGGGGGTGGTCGTCCAGGCCAGAATGTACGTCGGTACGTCCTCAGCCGCAGCAAACAGCTTCTCCGACGCCTCATCGCGCTGCACCTTGAACTGGGCCACGATGGTCGTGTCCTTCACGTCCCGGTAGGTGCCGGGCTGGTTCAGCTCGTGCGACGACAAACCGGTACCGGCCGCCGGCGAGTAGGGCTGGATGGTGTAGCCTTTGTAGAGCAGGCCCTTGTCGTAGAGCTTCTTGAGCAGGGCCCAGCAGCTTTCGATGTACTCGGGCTCGAAGGTGATGTAGGGGTCGTCGAGGTCCACCCAGTAGCCCATTTTCTCGGTGAGGTCGTCCCACTGGGCTTTGAAGCGCATCACGGTTTCGCGGCAGCGCTGGTTGTACTCCTCGATGCTGATTTTCTTGCCGATATCCTCCTTCGTGATGCCCAGCTCCTTTTCTACCTGCAGCTCAATGGGTAGGCCGTGGGTATCCCAGCCGCCTTTGCGGTTTACCTGCTTGCCCAGCAGCGTCTGGTAGCGGCAGAAAATATCCTTCACCGTCCGGGCCATTACGTGGTGAATGCCGGGGGCACCGTTGGCCGAGGGCGGGCCCTCGTAGAACACGAAGGTGGGCTGCCCCTCGCGGGTGCTCACGCTTTTCTCAAAAATGCCGTTCTGTTTCCACCACGCCAGGATATCAGTACCAACCTGGCCGTAGTTGAGCGGCTGCTTGAATTCGGGGTAGTTCATTTGTGGGGAGGGTCGTTGTAGCAGAACGTCATGCTGAGCTTGCCGAAGCATCTCTACCGCTTCATTGCAGTAGTAATTTCAACGAAGCGGTAGAGATGCTTCGGCAAGCTCAGCATGACAGTAGTGTAAGTAGTTTTAACCGTTCTGGCGGGGCTGCACCTGCATCCGGTTGAGGTTGAGTTCCAGGTCGTCGTCTTCCTCGTGGTAGTTGTCGTCGTAGTGCCGGATACCAGTCTGGTCGATAACGTCCTCGTCCTTGCCGTGCTCGAAGGTAACCAGCAGGCAGGGCAGCAGAATCAGGTTGGAGAAGTTGGTAATCAGCAGGCTGGCCGACATGAGCAGGCCCAGCGCCTTGGTGCCGCCAAACTCCGAGAAGGCAAACACCGAAAAGCCCAGAAACAGCACAATGCTGGTGTAAATCATGCTGGTGCCGGCCTCGCTGAGCGTGGTGCTGATGGCGGCCTTCACGCGGCGGCCGTTGGCGGCCATTTCCTGCCGGAACTTGGCCAGCAGGTGAATGGAGTTGTCACCATCAATACCCAGCGCAATGCTGAAAATCAGGGCCGTGCTGGGCTTGAGTGGAATACCGAAGTAGCCCATAATCCCGCCCGTGAGCAGCAGGGTGAAGAAGTTGGGCAGCAGCGTAAAGAACACCGCCCGGATGCTGCGGAACAGAATCAGCACCACCAGGCCCACCAGCACGAAGGCAATAATGAGGCTTTCCTTGAGCGTGCCAATCAGGTACTCGTTGCCCTTGGTGAAGATGATGGTGGTGCCGGTCAGCTTCACATCCATACCCGTGCCGTTGAAAATTTTCTTGATTTCGGGACGGATGCGGTTGTTGAGCAGGGTATCGAGGTTGTGGGAGCCGATGTCCGCAATTTTCAGCGAAATCCGGGCCTCGCGCATGGTGCTGTCGGTGAAGGAGCGGAGCAGCTTGCTGGTGAGGGCTCCTTCACTGCTTTTGGCATTCTGGGAGTGAGCCAGGTAGCTGAACACGTAGTTTTTCTCCGAGTTATCGGGCAGGCGGTAGTACTCGGGGCTGCCGTTGTAGAAGGCCTGGGTGGAGGCTTTCAGGGCTGTTACCACGCTCACCGGGGTGGTGAGCACGGGCTGAGTGCGCAGGAAGTTTTCGAGGCGGTCAATGCGCTCCAGGTTCTTTAGCTTCAGCAGGCCTTTAGGCTTGCCGGTGTCCACTACCATTTCCAAGGGCATCACCCCGTTGAAGTGCTGCTCGAAGAACTTGAGGTCGGAGTTTACCGATGAATCCTTGGGCAAATCATCCACCATGTAGCTCACCGAGCGCACCTTGGCCACCCCAAACGAGGCCAGCACCACCAGCGCCAGGGCCGTGAGGTACACCGTGCGGCGGCGCTCCAGCACCACGTAATCGAAGAACTCCAGCAGCTTCATCAGCGGCTTAGCCTCCAAGTGTTCCAGCTGCTTGGGCGTGGGCGGGGGCAGAATGGTGAACACAATGGGCATCAAAATAAACGACACCGCAAAGGCCACGAAGATGTTGATGGTGGCCACCGCCCCAAACTGGAACAGAATGGCAATGTTGGTGAAGCAGAACACCACAAAACCGATGGCCGTGGTGGTGTTGTTCATGAGCGTTACCAGCCCGATTTTGCGCACCACGCGGGCCATAGCCAGCACCTGATTGCCCGATTTGCGGTAGTCGTAGTGGTAGCGGCTGAGCAGGTAGGTGCAATTCGGAATACCGATGACGATGATAATACTCGGAATCAGCCCGGTGAGCAGGTTGATTTTGTAGCCCATCAGCACCATGCTCCCAATGCACCAGATAACCACAATGAGCACAATCAGTAGCGGGAACACCACCGCCGACCAAGTGCGGAAGAACATGAGCAGCGTGAGGGCCATCATCACAATGGTGAGGGCCACGAACAGCTTCATTTCGGAGGCTACCTTGGTGGTCATGGTGGCCCGCACGTACGGCAGGCCGGCGTAGTGCATTTTGATGCCGGTCTTCTGCTGAAACCGCTCGGCGTGGCCCAATATCTCCTGCATTACCGCCTCGCGCCGACTGGAATTCAGGTACTTGGGGTCCATGGTGAGGGCCAGCAGCGTGGCCCCGGTGGTGGGCGAAATCAGCTGGCCTTTGTAGAACTCCTGGGAGTTTACTACCCGCATCAGGGAGTCCAGCTCCACCTGGCTGCTGGGGAAGCGCCGGAAAATGGGTTCGGCCCGGAACGTTTGGGTGGCCGTGTCCTTCACCAGCCGGGGCAGGCGCGTCACGCCCAGTACCCCGTTCACGCCCTCTACTTTGCTGAGCGTGTCGGTGAGCATGCGCAGCTCGTTGAAGTTGCCCAGCCGGTACACCGAACTGTCCTGCATGCCCAACACCAGCACGTTGCCATCCTCGCCAAACTTCTGCTTGAAGCGCTGGAAGTACACCATGTCCGGGTCGGTGGGCGAAACCACCTGGGCAAAATCGTAAGTCATTTCGATTTTGCGGGCTTCCCAGGCCATAAACACCGTTATAACGGCCAGCAGCCCAACCAGCAGGCGGCGGTTCTTAATGACGAATAAGGCGAGGTTTCTCCACATAGGCCGGTAAAATGCAGCAAAGGTACGCAACCCCCGGCAGCTATGTGGTGAGCATCAGCCGGTAAACGTTCGGCGAGAGTAGCCCATCATATAACGAGTCCAATTGGAAAACTCATTTATTCTTCAGAATATAGTGAACATTTTATGCCTTATTCTACGTAAACATCCGCATTACAGTACGTTGCACGAGCAATGAATTGTATTATTCCTTTCATTGCTTGTCATTTTCTTGTCACCATGACTTTGTACAATTCCCCGGACGCGTCCCTCACGTACAATCCGGTTTCTGAAACGCTCCACCTGAGCTACAACGCCACCCGCCTGTCGGTATCGTTTGGCCAGGCTTACCAGCGCGCCCTGGAGGAAATGCTGGCCCAGAACGTGGGCAAGCTGCTGCTGGACCTCAAACGCAACGCCCCACCCACCGATGAGGCCGATGAGCTGCTGGGCCCCCTAACCGAAGCCCTGGCCGACCAGCCCCACCGCCCCTTGTTTATTGCGGCCGTGGTATCAGAGGGGCAGTACCAGTACCAAATTGGCAACTCCCTCGCCACTACCACCCTGCCTCCGGCCCGCGTGGAGTTCAACTACTTCACCTCCCGCCGTGACGCCACGCAGTGGCTCAGCGAAAACTAACTGCCCCTTCACACACCGCCCGATATAACAGAACGGCCGCCGGATTGCTCCGGCGGCCGTTCTGTTTTTCAAACTCTACAAGCCTTACAGTTGCTCAAAAATGCGCGAGAGGCTCACGGCCTCGCCAATATAGCTGCGCAGCTCCGAAATGGGCATGCGCGTCTGCTCGCGGGAGTCGCGGTGACGGATGGTGACGGTGTTGTCCTCCAGCGTCTGGTGGTCGACGGCAATGCAGAAGGGCGTGCCGATGAGGTCCTGGCGGGTGTAGCGCGTGCCGATGCTGTCCTTCTCCTCCACTACCAGGCGGAAGTCGTGGCGCAGGCTGTTGTAGATTTCGTTGGCTTTCTCGGGCAGACCGTCCTTTTTCACTAGCGGGAAAATGGCGGCTTTCACCGGGGCCACGGCCGGGTGCAGGCGCAGCAGCTTGCGGGTTTTGGTTTTCTGCTCTTCGCCTTCCACAATGGTTTCCTCCTGGTAGGCCTGGCAGAGCGTGGCCAGGAACAGGCGGTCAGCCCCGACGGACGTTTCCACCACGTAGGGCACGTAGTTGCCGTAGGGCTTGCCGGTTTCGGGGTTGATGTCGTTGTCGAAGTAGTTCTGCTTTTTGCGGCTGTACTGCTGGTGCTGGGTCAGGTCGAAATCGGAGCGGGAGTGGATGCCTTCAATTTCCTTAAAACCGAAGGGGAATTCGTACTCGATGTCGACGGCCGCCTTGGCGTAGTGGGCCAGCTTCTCATGGTCGTGGAAGCGCAGCTTGTCGGCGGGCAGGCCCATCACCTCGTGCCAGCGGCGGCGGGCCGCTTTCCAGTGCTCGTACCACTCGCCCTCAGTGCCAGGACGCACGAAGAACTGCATTTCCATCTGCTCAAACTCCCGCATGCGAAAGATGAACTGGCGCGCCACAATTTCGTTGCGGAAGGCCTTACCAATCTGGGCAATACCGAACGGCACCTTAGCGCGGGCCGACTTCTGTACGTTCAGGAAGTTCACGAAAATACCCTGGGCCGTTTCCGGGCGCAGGTAGATTTCGCTGGAGCCCTCGGCCACGGCCCCCATCTGCGTCGAGAACATCAGGTTGAACTGGCGGACGTCGGTCCAGTTGCTGGTTTTGCTGATGGGGCAGAGGATTTTCTCATCAATGATGAGCTGCTTCACGGCCGGCAGGTCGTTGTCGGTCAGCAGGCGGCCTAGGGTGGCCAGCAGCTGGTCAGCACGCTCCTGCTCGCCGGCCTTTTCGTACTCGGCGGCTTTGTCCTCCACCAGCACGTCGGCGCGGTAGCGCTTCTTGCTGTCGAGGTTGTCGATGAGCGGGTCACTGAAGCCGTCGACGTGGCCGGAGGCTTTCCAGGTGGTGGGGTGCATGAAGATGGCCGCGTCGATGCCCACCACGTTCTGGTTGAGCTGGGTCATGGCCTTCCACCACAGCTGCTTCAGGTTGTTCTTCAGCTCCACGCCGTTGGGGCCGTAGTCGTACACGGCAGCCAGGCCGTCGTAGATTTCGGAGGAGGGGAACACGAAGCCGTATTCCTTGGCGTGCGACACGATTTCGGCCAGGGTGCCTTCGGTAGTATTGGCGGCGGGTTGCGCGGGTTTGCTCATGCGGAGGATAGAGTTGAGAGCTTAGATTCGAGAGCTTAGAACTTAGATAGACAGGACCTGACCGGCAATTGCCGACTCAACTCTTGCCTCTCAGTTCTAAGCTCTTGATTCTATATAAAGGGCAAAAGTAGCCAAAGCATTTACTACCGTGCTAGCCCAGCTACCGGAAAGACCGTTGAATTGCTGCTTTTCAATAATTTACTGTCGCTCAACGGTTCTGTCTAAACCTGCTGCCGGTTCCTGCGTTTAGCGGCTCAACCTACAGGGCGTCCGGCCAGTACGGTAACAATTTCATAATCTTGCGCCCCCTTAGGGCGGCAGTACCTTTGGTTGCCGAAACTGAATCTTCACCAATCCCCCCCTTATGTTTGGCTTAGAGCCTCATGTGCTGTTGCTGCTGGTTACCTGTTTGCTAGCAGCCTGCGCGTTTGAATTTGTAAACGGCTTCCACGACACGGCCAACGCGGTGGCCACGGTGATTTACACCAACTCGTTGCGGCCCTGGGTAGCGGTGATATGGTCGGCGTTCTGGAACTTCGTGGGCGTAATTGCCGGCGGTATCAGCGTGGCCATGGGTATTGTGTACCTGCTGCCCGTGGAAAGCCTCGTGGATCAGAACGTATACCACGGCATTGCTATGGTGGGGGCCCTCATTGTGGCGGCCATCATCTGGAACGTGGGTACCTGGTACTATGGTATTCCGGCCTCGTCGTCGCACGCACTCATTGGCTCCATCCTGGGCGTAGGCATTGCCTTCTCACTGCTGAGTCCCTCGGCCGCCGCCGTAAACTGGAGCAAAGCCGGCGAAACCGGCCTAGCCTTGCTCATCGGGCCGCTGTTTGGCTTCTCGCTCACCATTGTGCTCATGTTTTTGCTGCGGCGCTTCGTCAAGAGCAAAGCCATCTTTAAGGAGCCGCACAAACGCAAGCCCCCACCCATCTGGATTCGCCTGATTCTGATTGCCACCTGCACGCTGGTAAGCTACTTCCACGGCTCCAACGACGGGCAGAAGGGCGTGGGCCTGATGATGCTGATTCTGATTGGCATCGTACCCGTGCACTTCGCCCTCAACGCCAAGCTCAACCCCCTCGACATGCGCGACTCACTCACGCAGGTAGAGCAGGTGATGGGTCGGGTAAACGCTCCTTCACTGGGTGAAGCTGACCGCCAGTTGCTGTCGGAAATGCGCAACCAGACCAACGCTCTGGATGCCATCTTCGCCGGCAAAACCGATGTGAAGCAGTTGCCCGAGCAGGCCCGCTTTGAAATCCGCAAAGCCATTCTGCTGCTCAATAACCGCGTGAAGAAATTTATTGCCAGCGACAAAGTGCCGCTGAGCTCCGCCGACCGCAAAACGTTTGAGGACAGCCTCACCGACATGCGCCGCTTCACCGACTACGCCCCTTGGGAGGTGTCCCTGATGGTGGCCCTGTCGCTGGGTATTGGTACTATGGTGGGCTGGCAGCGCATCGTGAAAACCATTGGTGAGCGGATTGGCAAAGAGCACCTGACCTACGCCCAAGGTGCGTCGTCGGAGCTGGTAGCCGCCGCCATGATTGGGGCCTCCACCGGCTACGGCCTGCCGTCGTCTACCACGCACGTGCTGTCGTCTGCCATTGCGGGTTCCATGGTGGCCAACCGGGGTATCAAGAACCTGAACCCGCAGATGGTGCGCAACATTGCGCTGGCCTGGGTGCTCACCCTGCCCGTGACGATGGTGCTGGCTGGTGTGCTGTTCCTGCTCTTCCGTAGCATCATGCCCTCGTAAACGGTTCTTGAAAACGCACAAAAAAGCCGCTCCGGTTTCGGGGCGGCTTTTTTGTTGATGGGCTGATTTTCAGCAGTGTGCTAGTCAGGCTAGCAAGGCTCGGCTTTTTAGGAAAAGCTGTTGAAAACTCCCGATTATTAGAGCCTTATCCACTTATCAACAGGTAAAACCCGCCAAAATGTGGATAACTTTTGACTAGGCGGGCCACTGCACCTCCAAATCGTCGTTGATAAACACGCCGAAGTTGACAAACTGCAGTTGGTCTTCGTCGAAGTACATGTCAATCATTTCCTTCTCGTAGGACACGCGCATCTCGCCAGTGTCCATTTTCTCCACTTCGCTTTGCTCGTGGCCGTGGCGCTTCATCAGCTCCTGAATTTCCTGGGGGCTCTTGCCGTGGATGGCCTCGCCGTAGAGACGCATGCCGGGGTGGTCAGTTTCGATGCAGCTCAGGCGGTAGTCATCTTCCCGGTCAAAGTAGAGCGAGTAGCCCTCCTCGAGGTAGTTCCAAGCCTGGTGTTCAAATTCGTCGTCGTCTTCCGACTCTTCAATTTCTTCCGGCTCTCCCATCAGGGCGCGCACTTCGTCCATGGAAGCGCCGAACTTGAGGGGGCCCATGCCTACGCCAAGGCTGATTTCGTTTTCTTCGGTGCTGGAGGGTTGGGTTAGGTTCTGCATAGCCTATGAGGGGTGAAAGGAGAGTTGCTTCTGAGAAAGTAAAGGTAGGAGGTCTGCGGGGTTCGTGTACCGTTGTTTGGTTTTGGTTGCTACAGTACGGTTGTTGGTTCTTCCGTTTTCGTTGCTGGTTTTAGCAGTTATCCACTTGGCGGGTTATACGTGGTGGATAAGCTACGTCTGAAAGCGAACAACTCATTTGCCGTGGCGCTGCTCGAAGGCTTCCTTCTGGCGCAGGTACTCGGGGTGGTGCTTGGCCTCATCCCATTTGGCTTTGAAGATGGCGGCGGCCCGGGCCTTTTCGGGGTCTTCTGGGGAGCGGGGCAGCTCGGCGCGGCCGTGGCTGCCGCTCTGGCCCTTTTTGTCGTCAGGCACCGGCCCATCGTACTTCTTGCCGCCGCGGTGGTTGGCGTAGCGCCGGGCCCTGGTGAAACCCATCTGCAGAAACTTACGGGCCATGTCGGCCCCTACAAAGTCGTGCTGCCGTAAATAAGCCTCAAACAGCGCGTAAATCTTCTCCGACGACTCCTGGGCCACCTCGGGGGTGCGGAAGCGCCAGTGGGGCAGAATCTCGCCTTTATAGGGCTGTACCAGTAGCACCCCCTGCTCGCCCTTGCCCACGCGGTACAACTCCGGATGCCGGCGAAAGTCAACAGTGCGAAAGTCCAGGGTGTAGTCGAACGGCATATTGAGGGCGCGGAGGTGGAGTAGCTATACGCCGGTTTCGGGTTGGCGGCTGCTTCCGCCACGCTGGTTTGGGGTGTGATTAGTGGAAAACCAGCCCTGCAGTGTTGATAACCTGTTCATTTATAAACACCTAACCATCTTTTCAAAGTGATTGAGGTCATTTTTTGAGTGACTGATATGCACTTGTTGATTTCTGGGGTGAATTCTAGCTGCTCAGTCGCCTTTTCTGTTTTGGGAGATGCCTAATGAGCTTCGCCCGTTTCCGGCATTTGGCTTGGCCCGGAAATGCCTGGATCATCCGGACCTGAATCATCCGGAGACTGAGCGGGACACGAGCCGCTTTTCCACAGGTTAATAACTTTTAAAATTCTTTTTATTTAAAAATCTCTTTTTGTCCCCGTCGTTAGGGCTGTTTATAAGTGGATAAAAATCAGAGGTTATCCACGGCGTGGGTAACATGTGTACAAGAACAGGGTTATCCACCGTCCATTAACAGGGTATGTGGATATCATTGCGCTATATATCAGTTTGTTACATGAGTTTTTAACTATTCACATAAGGCACCTAGAAATCCACAATTCACATCCACCACCCAGTGTGGATTCTGGGATTTTCGGGGGAAAGTTATCCACCCTTATCCACGGGTTTTGTACATCTCCGGGAGGGTGCCAAAAAGGGGGTACCAACCAAAAAAACTTTTCCGCAACTTCTCCACGGGTTATCCCCAGGTTTCCCCAGTATTATCCACAGGTTAAGCACCTATGGCCGTTTTTAGTGGATAAACTATGTGGATTACGGTTTTGGAAAACAGCAGAAATGGCCTGGCAAGCTGCAAAGGTAATTTTGCCCTGTGGATATCTTTATAGGACCAGTTATATATAGCAGGGAGTTGTACTTTGGCAGTACTACAGCTGGTGCCCACTCTACCACCCACTCAGGCAGGCTGATTCCTGTAGAGGCCTGTTTGTTAAGGAAAGGAGCCAAGGCACGAAAAAGCCCGGCTCCGCTACTAGCGAAACCGGGCTGTGGTGAACCAGAGACGGGCGGTTAAAATGCCAGCGTTTCCACGTTATCGAAGTTGGAGCGGATCTGAATGGTTTTAGAGAGCAGATATACCGGTTCGGGCGGGCGGCGTAGCTCCGGGTCGCCGCCCTGCCATACGCCGTCCTGGTTCTCATCAATGAGCACGCGGAGGCGGAAAGTGCCCGGCTGCAGGTTATCGAAGCGGTAGGTGCCCTTGGGCGAGTCGAGCACACTGATGATGTTGTTATTGGCATCCAGCAACTGCACCCAGTAACGGCGGGCAGTGGTTTGTACGGGGCCGCTCAGGGTGCCAGTGCTGGTTTGCTCGGCCACGCGCAGCCGCAGTGGCTTCAGCCCCAGCGGCTGCCCCGTTATGCTGCGCACCACGGTGCTATCAAGCACGAAAGTGACGGTTTTGCGGGCGCTGGTATTGGGATTGAGGCTGAGCGTGGCGCGGTCGGGGCTGAGGCTGCCATCGGCGGGTAGCGAGAGTGGGCGGCGCTTTAGGGAGTCTTCCAGCAACGTGCCAATGGGTTTGCCGGGCGTGAGGCGAATGGGCTCATTGAACACAAACTTTACCTGCCCCTGGCGATACACTTCTTTGGGGCTGCCTTCCACGGTGTAGGCGGCCCCGCGCTTGGCCGGCGCATTGCCCTGAAAACGCACATTGATGGTGTCGCGGCCCACGTTGCCGGCGCTATCGGCGGAGGTAAGCAGGAAGCGGCCCTCCTGCAACTCCGGTGTGCGGTACAGCACGGCCGTTCGGCCTTTATCGGTGAGTTGCAGGGCCTCGTTGAGAGCTGGTGAGGGCGTGGCACTGCCCAAAGGAGCCAGCGTAGCTTGCCGAACCCCCTCGTTGTAGCTGATGCGGAAATCGGTGGGGTTGGTTTTCTGGGTAGTTACCAGGGGGCGTCGGGTATCGGGCCGGGTCATCAGGAAGCGGACCGAATCGGTGCGGCCCGCCACAGTGAGCAGGTCGGGCAGGTAGCCAATGCGCTCGGGCTCCTCGTAGCGGTTGTTGTTGTTCTTATCCAGCAAGGTGTAGGCGCGGTACCGGGTAGCCTTGAGGTAGGTCAACTCAAACCGCCCCGATTTATCGGTGCGGGCCAAGTAAGTAGGGCGGCCGCGGCGCACGGTGGAGGTATCGGCCTCGGGGTAGAGCAGCACCACGGCATTCTCCACCGGCTGCTGGCTGAGCACATCCACCACCGAGCCCCGCACAGAGGCCGAGTCCAGGTCGGGCCCGGTACTGAAGCTGACGATGGCTTTGGGGGCCGGATTGCTCTCGGTGATGTCGCTGATGGAGTTGCCGAAGTTGAACGAGTAAGTGGTATTGGCGGCCAGCGGCTTGTCGTAGGTGAGCGTAATGGCCGTGCGCTCCTCCCGGATTTTGTAGGGGTTGTCGTCGCCGATGATGGGGGCTACAATCAGGTTCTTGGCCAGGTCTTTCAGCTGCACCTGCTCCGAAAACTCCAGCCGCACCGATTTGCCCTGATAGTTGCGGGTGCCGTTGGCGGGCACGCTGCGTACCAGCTTGGGCGGAATGGTGTCCCGGGCGCCGCCCTCCGGCGAGCTGACGGCGGCACAGCCGCTCAGGCCCGCCGCGGCGGCCAGTAACAGAAATACGCTAGCACGGGAAAAAGCAGGATGAAGCATTGAGGGCTAAACGGGTTGGGACAGATACGGAAGCGTGGCGCGGTTACCCCGGCCGCTTCCGCTACCCGAAGGTACGGGCTCTAACGCTGTAACTGCCCAAAACCGTCAGCCTGCCGGGCAAAAGCTATACAGCAGGTACTCCCAAACGGGCCTCCATTACCAAAAATGGCAACGTGCTAAGCAGCAGCAGTGTGGCCTCCCTCCTACCCTACCAGGCAGCCGCAAAAAAATACCCCGAAGTCTGACTCCGGGGCATTGTCTAAATGAGCTTGCCTGGGCTACCGCTTGCGGGCCACATAAATCAGGCTGCTGTACTGGCCCTCGTGCTGGGCCGCGTACTGGTTGGATTTGTAGCCGGCCTTGAGTACCGTGAGCATGCCGCCGCCCCGCTCGGCGCGGTGCTTTTCGCTGAGCATGCTCACGTAGTAGGCATCCAGGGGCATGGGCAACACCTCCGCCACCTTCATTTTGTGCTTTTTGAGCAGTTGCGTCATGGTTTTGGGGGTGAAATGGTACAGATGACGGGGCACATCGTAGGCGGCCCAATCCTGGCGGTAGTGTTGGGCATCGAGGCTGTCCACGTTGGGCACGGCAATAATGAGCGTACCGTCGGGCTTCAAGAGCTGGATGAGCTGCTGCAGGGTTTCGTTCAGGGTATGAACGTGTTCCAGCACATGCCAGAGGGTAATAGCATCGAAGCTGGCGGGCTGAAACTGCACCAAGCTCTCGGCGCCAATGGGCTGGCCTACCCGCTCACTGGCCTCAGTACGGGCGCGGGCGTTGGGCTCCCAGCCGGCCACCTGCCAGCCGTTGGCTTTCGCGGCGGCCAGAAAGTGCCCCGTACCGCAGCCGTAATCGAGCAGACGCCCCTTCTTAGCCTGCTTATTCAGCAGGGCCACCTTGCGGCGCATGGTGAAGAACCGGGCCACCTTGTAGGCTTGGTTAATCACCCCTCCTGCCCCACTGTTGTGCGACACGTACTCATCCGACTCGTAGTAGCGCCCAATGTTGGCCTCGTCGGGACGGGGGTTAGTGAACTGGAACGAGCAGGCTACGCATTGCTGAATGGCAAAGCTCTCCTTGCTCACCGACTTATCCTCCACCACCAGCTTATTGCGGAATTCCGTTTTGCCGCACACCGGGCACTTCTCAAGTCGCTCGTAAATCACAGATGCTCGCTGATTAATATTGATTGCGCTGATTCCGGCAGTTAGGGAGCCGGAATAGTTACGCGCACCACGAAAGTACGAAACCAAAGCGGCCGCAGAACCTGAAAGATTCTGCGGCCGCTTTGGTTTACAGACCGTCATTCCGAGCGGAGTCGAGGAATCTTGCGTGCTGACGGAGGATTACCACCACAACATCAGCACGCGAGATTCCTCGCTCCGCTCGGAATGACGTGCTGGTTGCTCAGGATGACAGGGCGGCTACCTCCCCAGATACACCATCAACACGGACACGTCGGCTGGCGATACGCCGCTGATGCGGCTAGCCTGGCCCAGGGTTTCGGGCTGAATCTTGAGCAGCTTCTCGCGGGCTTCGTGCGAGAGGGCTGGCATAGCTTTATAGTCGAGGCGGCCTTTGATAGTGAAGTTTTCCAGCTCCTGCACACGGGCGGCTTGCTGATGCTCCTTCTCCAGGTACGACTCATACTTCACCAGAATCTCGGCCTGCTCCAGAGCTTCGGGCTGGTACGGGGCCAGCGCCAGCGTGAGGCCGGGCAGCACCCGGCTCAGGGCAGCCAGGTCGATGCCGGGGCGGCGGAGCAGGTTCACGGCCCGGGTTTTCTCGTGAATGGTGGCCGAGCCAATTTCCGTGAGCCACGGGTTGATTTCCTGGGGCTCGATGCCGAAATTCTTCAGCAGCTTGGCTACTTCCTGAGTTTGCTGCTCCTTCTGGCGCACCAGTTCCATGCGCTCCTCCGAGGCCAGGCCCAGGGCGTAGCCCAGCGGGGTCAGGCGCAGGTCGGCGTTATCTTGGCGCAGCAGCAGGCGGTGCTCGGCCCGGCTCGTGAACATGCGGTAAGGCTCGTCGGTGCCCTTGTTCACCAGGTCATCGATGAGCACACCGATGTAGGCCTCGCTCCGCTTCAGGATGAAGGGCTCCTTGCCGTGCACCTTGTTGTGGGCGTTGATGCCGGCCATCAGGCCCTGGCAGGCGGCCTCCTCGTAGCCGGTGGTACCGTTAATCTGACCCGCGAAGTACAGGTTCCGGATGCGCTTGGTTTCCAGCGTGAGGTGCAGCTGGGTGGGCGGGAAGAAGTCGTACTCGATGGCGTAACCGGGGCGGAACATCTTGGCGTTTTCGAAGCCAGCAATTTTGCGCAGGGCGCGGTACTGCACGTCTTCGGGCAGGCTGCTCGAAAAGCCGTTCACGTACACTTCCACCGTGCTCCAGCCTTCGGGCTCCACAAAAATCTGGTGGCGGTCCTTGTCGGCAAAGCGGTTGATTTTATCCTCCACCGACGGGCAGTAGCGCGGCCCCAGGCCCTTGATGCGGCCCTGGAACATGGGCGACTTCTCGAAGCCCTCTTTCAGGATTTCGTGCACCTCCGGATTGGTGTAGGTGATGTAGCAAGGACGCTGCTTTACCAGCGCGGGCGTGTCGAGGTAGGAGAATTTGCAGGGCACCTCGTCGCCGGGCTGCTCCTCCATTTTGGAGTAGTCCAGGGAGCGGCCGTCCACGCGGGGCGGAGTGCCGGTTTTCATGCGGCCGGCTTCAAAGCCCAGCTCAATCAACTGCTCGGTGATGCCCGTGCTGCGGCTTTCGGCGGCGCGGCCACCCCCAAACTGCTTCTCCCCGATGTGGATAAGGCCGTTGAGGAAAGTACCGTTGGTGAGTACCACCGCCTTACCCCGGAACTCAATACTCAGCTGGGTTTTCACGCCTACCACCGTGTCGTTTTCCACCAGAATGCCGGTTACGGCTTCCTGCCAGAAATCTACGTTCAGAGTTTGTTCCAGCGTGAGGCGCCATTCCTCGGCAAACCGCATGCGGTCCGACTGGGCCCGGGGGCTCCACATGGCGGGGCCCTTAGAGCGGTTCAGCATCCGGAACTGAATCATGGTTTTGTCGGTGATGATGCCCGACTGACCGCCCAGCGCATCTACCTCGCGCACAATCTGGCCCTTGGCCACCCCGCCCATGGCCGGGTTGCACGACATCTGCGCGATGGTGTTCATGTTCATCGTCACGAGCAGCACCTTGGAGCCCATGTTGGCAGCTGCGGCGGCCGCCTCACACCCGGCGTGGCCGGCTCCTACTACTATTACGTCGTACTCTTCTTGCTGAAACATGAACTGCGGATTTAAGCGAATGGGACGAGTTGAGCGGCTTTTTCCGGCACCGGAACAGCATTGCGGGCCGCACATTTCCTTGGGCGTCTGAGGCAAACAGAAGCCGCAAACCAGAAAGTTCGCCGCACCAGCTAAACCGAAAACGCCCGCGTGTGGGCAGGCGCTTCCTCAGGAAATCAACTTCAGAAAGTCGGACGCAACACGCTCAAAACGTGCACAAAGATACGCACTTCACCGTTTTTGCGGTCCGCAGGTTTACTCCAGATTCTCTACCTCCGCCTCCTCATCCGGGTAAGCAGCCAGTAGCTCCGCCGAGTGCCGGGCCACGGCGTCCCAGGAAAACGGCATCCAGAGTCCGGTAGTACAGTTAAATACCTCCGTGGCTTGCCGGTCGGGAAACAGCTTGTAGTCGAATTTGGGGTAGCCATGCACCAGGTAGCCGGGGTAGTAGTAGAACATCTGCTGGCGCTGCGCTACCTGTAGCTTCAGCAGCATCAGGTACTTGCCTAGACTGTGGCGGCGGTACGCCGGGTCGTAGAAGTTCATGATACCGGCCAGGGTGCGCAGGCCACTATCAAAAATACCCGCGGCAATGAGCTGCTCCCCGTCGCGCACTTCCAGCACGCTGGTGGTAAACACGTTGTGCTCGGCCCCACCCAGCAAGAAAGATTCGATGGTAGGCGGCGCGTCGAAGGTAATAGAGGCCCGGTAGCGGGCGTATAACTCCTCATATTCCGCCCGCAGCTCAAATGGCCGAATATGCACTGCAAACTGCTCGTTGAGGCGCAGCAAGCGGCGCTGCTCCGGGCCTAGTTGCACCTGGGGTAGCACCAACCGCAACCAATGCACGGTGTACAACTCCCCATCAACGGGCAGAAACCGGCAGGTAAACAGATCCTGCTGCATGCGGTAATAGCCTTGAGCCAAATAATAGTCCAGTGCGTCGCCCCGCAGAACCGGATGTTGGGAAGGAGTAGCAGACATAACGGAATAGCCGTGGTACAAAGAACGTCATGCTGAGCGAAGTCGAAGCATCTTTACCGCTTCGCCTGTACGATTGAATTAGCCAGAGGTAAAGATGCTTCGACTTCGCTCAGCATGGCGTTTTATTGTTTATCACCTCATTATTCAACAAAAAACGCCCGCTAGAAAGCGGGCGTTTTATCTCTGAACAAGTGTACTCTGTTTAATACCGGCCTAAAACGTGCGCAGCAATAGACAGTCGTCTTCTTTCTTGCGCATGGCAGTCTGGCTGAGCAGGTCTTTATCGGCGTAGCCCAGCAGGTGCAGCACCCCATGAATCATCACGCGGTGCAGCTCGTCGCGGAAGCTGACGCCGTGGATAACGGCATTTTCGCGCACCCGCTCCACCGAAATGAAGATGTCGCCCTCAATGATGTCGGCGTCGTCGGCGTTATCAAAGGTGATGACGTCGGTGTACGTGTCGTGGTCAAGGTACTCCACGTTTACCTTGTGCAGGTATTCATCGGAGCAGAAGATGTAGGTGAGTTGCACGATTTCGTGCTCGTGCACCACGGCTACCCGCTCAATCCAGGAGGTTAAGTCCTGCGCGTCGGCCAGCTCAAACTCCACGTCTTCCACAATGAATTCGATGCCGTGGCTTTCACGGCCGAAATCATCCTCGTCCTCAAACTCGCTGTGCTCGGTAGGCAGGTCGCTCATGCTGGCAAACTGGGGGTAGAATTTAGTGGGCCGAAGCGGTGCCGCTAACGGCGGAAGATTGCTCAGTTTCGGACTCAGAGGCCGAAGGCGTGGGCAGCATAAAGGTGAGCTGCACATGGCGGCCATCCTTCTGGAAGTCCACTTCATCGGCCAGGTGGCGGATGAGGAAGATGCCACGGCCACCGGGGTTTTCGAGGTTTTCGGGGGCCGTAGGATCCGAGAGGTTGGTATAGTCGAAGCCCGCGCCTTCGTCCTCAATTTCAAACTTCACGCGGTCCGGCTCCACGAACAACGACAGGAAGACATTCTTATCCTTGTCGAATTTGTTGCCGTGACGGATAGCGTTGTTTACCGCTTCCGTTACGGCCACCATGATGTTGCCGTAAATGTCATCATCGATGTGGAACGTGTCCTTGGAGTTGTCGATAAAGCTTTCTACGACGCGGATATTTTCAACCAGGGAAGGAATCTGAATTTTGACCTGCTTCATAAAAGGGAAAAGAGAGGAGGGCAGCGGGTAAGGGGGTAAAATTAGCGGAACGCTATTTCATTTTTTGAAAATATTCACTCACCTCCCGCTGGTAGTAGGGCGTGAGGGTAGGCGGCACGCTGCGGAGCAACTCCGTTTGCCGGTTTTGCTGGCGTTTGTATTGCTGAAACGCCGGAGGAAATACCGGAGGACGGGTTTGAGCAGTCTGTGCTTCGCGCTTGTCGTCCTGGTCCCGCTCCCGGGCCGATTTCTCGGCTTCCAGCAAACGGGTCAGGATTTGGCGCTGGCGCATAATGGTTTGCTCCGTCAGCCGCTTGTTTACGAGGTCGGTTTCGGTTTGTTCCATCATTTTTTTCACGTCGCCCAAACCACCGGCTCCGTCCTGGCCTTGGCCATCTTTATTGTTCTGGGGCTTGCCGCCGCCTTTTTGCTGCAGGCGCTCCAATTCCTGCATAGCTTGCCGGAGCATTTGTTGCTGCCCAGCCAGTTTGGCCAGCTCCTCGGAGAGGGCCCGGCCGGTTTTGCCGCTCTGCTGCAGCTGCTGAATTTGCTGGTTGAGCTGCTGCTGCATGCGGCCCATCTGGCCTTCGCCGGCGCTGCTGCCTTTCTTCTTTTTACGGCCCGATTTGCCCCCACCCTGCTGCTGTTGCTGCTGGCTCTCGCGCTGCTGCTGCTGCATTTGCTGGAGGGCATCATTGAGCATCAGGGCCAGGTTGTTCATGCTCGTCATGGCCAGCTGCTGGGAGTTGGTAGCCCGGCCCACGTTGCGCTGCCGAATCTGGTCGAGGCTTTCGTCCATGCGGCCGTTCATCTCGCCCACTTCCCGGGTCACGAAGCTCTTGATCTGGAAAACGCGCTTGGCCAGGGCATACAGGGAATCCTGCACCACACGGGCGTCGTCCTTGAGCTTGCGCTGGGTTTGGCCGAGCTGCACGAAGCGCGGGTCGCTCTGGTCCACCTGGCGGAACTGCTTCATCAGGTTTTCCTGGTCGAAGGAAAGCTTGAGCAGATTTTCCAGAATGTCGCGCAGGTCGTCGATGTTCTGCTGCTGCTGGTCCGATTCCTCCTGGTCCATTTGCTGCTGCATCTTCTGGGCCATCTGCTGCATTTTCTGGGCGGCTTGCTTCTGGCTCTGGCTGGCTTTCTGGTTCTGGTTTTTGCCCAGCTGCTCCTGGCTTTGCTGTTGCTGCTCGTCCACCTGCTGCTGGTCCTGCTTCATCTCGTCGGCCCCATTCTGGCCGTCGAGCTGCTGGTCCAGCTCCTTCATATCCTTGAGGTCCTGCTTTAGCTCGTCAAACTTTTGCTGCTGCTCGGCTTGGTTGGTTTTTAGTTGTTCGTTTTTGGTTTTTTGTTGGTCGTTGGAGAGTTTATTCTCCGGATTGTTCTTATCGTTTTTCTGGGTTTCCTCGGCTAGCTTCTGCTGCTCCTGAGCCAGCTGCTGCAGCTTTTCCAGGGCCTGGTCCTGCTTCTGCTCAAACTGCAGCTGCTTGAACATTTCGAGGGCGCGCTCCAGCTCTTTTTGCAAGGTATTTTCCTTGTTCTCCAGCTGTTGCAGGAGCTTCTGCATGTCGGGCTGGTTCTGGTCCTTCTGCTGTTCCAGGAGCTTCTGCAGCTCCTCGTAGAGCTTCTTGGTCTCGGGGTCCAGCAGAGTTTCCATCAGCTTCTGCAACTCCTTGGCTTTTTCGGCCAGCTGCTCGTTTTTCTGCGGGTCCAGCTGGTTTTGCTGGTCCTGGAGCTGCTCAAACTGCCGCTTCAACTCATCCAGGGCTTGGTCCATCTGCTGCTTCTGGTCGAGCATGTCCTTGAGCTGCTTGCGGTCCTGGAAGTTCAGGTCACGCTTCACCTTCAGCTTATCCTCGGCCTTGGCCAGCTCCCGCTCCATCTTCTTGCTTTGCTGGGCGGCCTGGCTGAGCTGGCTTTGTACGGCCTGGCTCTGGGAGGCCAGCTGCTGGCGCTGTTCGGCGCGGCTGGGCAGGCGGAACTCGGCGGTGCGGCTGCGGCCGGCTTTGGGGCCGTGCACGCCGTCGTTGTCCCAGGCCTGCACGAAATACTCCAGCCGGTCGCCGGGGCGCAGGTTCAGGGGGCGGGTATCCCACTGGTAGGCATAGCTCTGACTGGGGCCATTGCCCAGGGGCAGGGCTTTGGCTTGGTAGGCGGCGTTGGGCCGACCCTTGCTCAGCACGCGGTAGTGCAGCTGCAGGCGCGAGAAGCCGTAGTCGTCGCGGATGGTGCCGCCCAGGGCCAGGTAGCGCTGGGAAGTGGTATCCTGGAAGCTCTCCAACGCCACCTCCGGTGCCTGGTCCGGAATAACGGTTATCTGGTACTCAATCGGGTCCCGGTTGGGGCTCACGGCGTTGCGGAGCTGCACCGAGTAGGGCTGGCTGCGCATCGCCCGGCGGCTGAGCAGGAACAACTCGTCGTCGGGTGTGGCGGTCAGGGTTTCGTCGGGGTTGCGGAATTTGAGCTGGAGCTGGTCGGTGGCTTCGGTCTGGAATTCCCAGCGCAGGTCGGAGCCCTCGGGCACGGTGAGGTTGCCGGTGTTGCGGATGGTTTCGGCGGGCTTGCCCAGGTAGGCCGGGTAGGAAACCCGCACGGCAAAGTCGCGCAGATTAGGCCGCTCCTTCACCTTCAGGTTGTACTCAGCAGACGAGAAACCGGCCGCCGACAACTGAAACGGGATGCTCTGGCGCAGCTGGCGGAAATCGAACCGGAACCGGTTGCCGGACTCACGCACCAAATGGCGCTGCTTGCCCTCGTACTCGATGCTGATTTCGTTGGGCAGGGCCTCGCCTTCTACAGTTACGTTCAGGGTAAAATCTTCGCCCTTGAAAGCCGTGAGCTGCTTGTTCTCCACTACAAACTTGAACGGGGCGGGCCGGCTGTACTTCCGGTCGTAATGCAGAATCCGCTCGGTGCCCTGCACAAACAGGCTGGGATACACCAGCAACAGCAGGACTACCACGCCGGCGGGTATGGCCACGTATTTCCACAGTGGCTTGGTCTGGGCCTGAATATTGATGCCCTGGCTGAACTCCACGCCGCGCAGCTGCCCGGCGCGTTGCTCCAGGCTGGCGGCCAGCAGGGCATTTTCCTGGGCTTGCCCGCGCAGTTGCAGGGCGTTCAGTAGCTTATCCTGCACCTCCGGAAACAACTCCCCTACCCGCTTGGCTGCCTGCTCATCGGAAAGCATGCGGCGCAGGTTGGTGAGGGCCGCCAGAGGCTGCCAAATCCAACGGCCGAAGGCGTAAAGTAAACCGCCCACAAACCCAAACAGCAGCCCAGCCCGCACCCAGGTGGGCAGGTACAGGAAATACTCCAGCAGGTTAAATACCAGAAACAGGCTGAGCACGAGGCCGCCGGCCACCACGAGGCCACGCACCAACAGGCTCAGGTAAAACTTACGCTTAAACGCGTCGAGGCGGGCCAGTACGTCGTCCAGGGCCCGAGTCGTTGCGGGGTCTTTCTCCACTACCATAAGAGTGCCGCCTAATCCGGGCATGGGAAAGATACGGATTTCGGCCCGGCGGCTGCATGTAGGCTACACGCAGAGGCGCGCAAGAGGTTCCCGGGTGGTCGGTTGCCGCGCCTAAAACACCTCCCCCAGGTTAAACGCCAGCCCCCGGGAGCCATCGGCCCCCACCCCGTAATCAACGGACAGGTTGGTGCCAGATACTTTATTGAGGTTGAGGCGCAGGCCCGCGCCTACGGCCGGCACCACCCGCTCGAAGCGGGCCGCCAGCACATCGGGCGTCCGGTACGAATCCTCGGACACGGTTTGGGCATTGCCGAACACCACGCCGCCCAGCAGCCGGTTGCGGGTAATACCGAAGCGGTACTCGGCCTCGGCGTAGAGCAGGTTTTTGCCCCGGAAGCGGCCCTGAATGAATCCCCGACCCAGGTTGCTGTAGGTGTCCCAGCCGGTGCTGGGCAAATCCAGGAAGGGCGGGTCGCCGTGCAAAGTCAGGGCCGAGTACGACCATAGGGCCAGCACATCCTGGGAGTAAGGCGAGAGGCGCAGGTACTTGCGGGCGTCCACCAGCAGCGTCTGGTAGTTGCTGTCGGAGCCCAGCCAGCGGGAGTTGGCGCGGGCCAGCAGGTTCACGTAGCTGCCGCCCTGGGGGTTGATGGCGTTGCCCCGGGTATCGTACAGCACGCTGATAGTAGGCCCTACCGACATCGACCGGCCCGACACGCCCTCGGAGTAGCGCGAAATGCGGTGCAGCTCCCGGGTAGGCGTGCGGCTCACAATATCCCAATGGTAATCGAGCTGGGCACCCAGTCCGGCGTACAAATCGGGGCCGATGTTGCGCAGTACGCTCTGGTAGAAGCGCAGGTAGTTGAAGTCCATCAGCACCGAGCGGTCCAGGGTAGTGTGCATACCCAGGCCGTAGGTGCTTTGCGGGTAGTGCATCACCCGCCAGTCGCCCACCCAGTTGGTGCGGTTGCCGGGGCTCCAGATGGAAGTAGTAGCCGTAAAAATCAGCTGCTTGTTCTGGGTGTAGCTCAGGGCCGAAACCAGGGTGGACATATTCGCCTCGGGCCGCTGAAATGCCACGTTGCCCGAGAGCTGCACCAGGAGGCGGGTTTGCTGGGTGTAGCCCAGGGCCGGAATCACCCACACAAACTTGTGCCCATCACCCAACGACGCCGAGTCGTGGGCCGCCAGTTGGGTTTTGGGAAACAAGGTGCGGTAGAGGTCCACCACGTCCTGCTGGGGTCGGCGGCCCAGGCCAAACAGCTGAATGCCGTGGCGGGGCCGGCCCACGGCGGCCACACTATCGGGGGCGGCGGGCGTTTGAGCCCGGGCCGTGAGGGCCAGGAGTACAGAGGCCAGCAACCCGCCTATTTTCTTTGCTTGTAACACGTTGGGTATCCACTCCGGCACGGTAGAGCTTGCGCGTGCCGATTGATAGAAACTCAAAATTCCGGCAAAAGATTAGCCCGGCGCTACATTTTCGATTAGCCCGGCCATTTTCCCGACCTATAGGCGCAAAAAAGCCCGGCTCCTTGCGGGGCCGGGCTTTTCGCTTTTACCTATTCAGCGTAGGCTATTTAGCCTCGTCCTTGTCTTTCTTGGACTTGCGCTTCTCTTTTTTACCGTCGGCGTCCTTGGTTTTTACCTTCATTTTCTCGGTTTCCATGGGAGGCGTGAGGGTAGACGTGGCAGCCGGAGCAGCCGGGGCAGCAGCGGCTACGCGGTTGCCATCGGCATCCAGCTCCACTACTTCGTAACCCAGCTCCGAGAGGCCGGGGAACGACTTAGCCCGGTCGCCGACTACCACGATGTACATGTTGTCGGCGGGCAGGTATTTCTGGGCAATGCCTTGCACGTCTTCCTTCTTCAGGGCCTTCAGGATGTCGCTCTGCTGCTTCACGTAGGTGGTGGGCAGGTCGTACTCCAACAGGCGGCTCAGGAAGGCGGCTTTCTGCTGGCCGGTTTCGTAGCGCAGGGCGTCGCTCTGGCCCACCGAAGCCTGCAGGAACTGCAGCTCCTCGTCGGTAATGCCGTTGCGGTAGCCCTGAATTTCCTTCATAAACTCCTTCACCGAGGCAGCCGTGGCATCGGCGCGCACGCCGGCCTGGGCGGTGTAGGGGCCCACGTAGCGGGTGCCCTGGAAGCCCGAGCGGGCCCCGTAGGTGTAGCCTTTATCCTCGCGCAGGTTCAGGTTGATGCGGGAGTTGAAGGCCCCGCCCAGCAGATAGTTGCTCAGGTAGGCGCGGTAATAGTCGCCAGTAGCATCGTAGGTGAGCGGGGTGAGGTAGCCAATGCGGATTTCCGACTGGGCCGCCCCGTCCTTGTTCACGAAGTAGATGCGGGTTTTATCGGGCTGGGTGGTAGCCATGCCGGCGGGCAGGCTCACCTGCTTCTGCTGCCAGCCTTTCAGGAAGCCCACTTGGTTGGTTACCGTGGCTTGGTCTACGTCGCCCACGGCTACCAGGTAGCTCACATTGGGGGCGTAGTACTGCTGGTAGAACTGCTTCACGTCGTCGAGCGTGAGGCCGGTTACCGTAGCCGTGGTGCCGCTGCCGGGAGTCTGCATGATGTCGCCGGCACCGTACACGAGGCGGGCAAACGTCTTGTCGGCAATCATTACCGGCTGGGTGTTCTGGTTGGCAATGCCTTCCAGCGTCTGCTTCTTGATGCGGTTGAAGTCGGCCTCATCGAAGCGAGGACGGAGCAGGCGCTCTTCCAGCAGCTTCATGGTGGCGGGCAGGTTTTTGGTCAGGCTCTGCACGTACACCGTGGTGTTGTCGTCGCCGGTGCTTACCCGGATGGCGCTGCCCAGTTTCTCCAGCTCCGAGCTGAACTGCTCGCCGGTGTACTTCTGGGTGCCTTCGTTCATCATGGCTGCCGTGAGCGAGGAAATACCCGCTTTGTTGGGCATAGCCTGCTCCAGGCGGTGGCCGCCCCGGATGGTGAGCAGCATCGTCACGGTCGGAATTTCGGCGTTGCGGGTGCCCATCAGGCGCAGGCCGTTACCCAGGGAAGCCTGCCACACGGCGGGTACCTGCACCACGGGGTTAGCCCCGGCGGCGGGCTGCTTGCTCCGGTCGAAGGTATCAGTGGGCTTCACGTACTTCAGGCCCTCGTAGCCGTAGTCGGGCGCTTTGTAGCCGTCCTTCGATACGGTGAAGTTGTCGGCCTTGGCGGGCTGTACGCTACCATTTTTGGGCACCACGCTCAGCACCACGGCGCCTTTGCCTTTGATGTACGTGTTGTACACCCGGTTTACGTCGGCAGGGGTTACGGCGCGCAGCTCCTTCAGCTCCAGGGGCAGGCGGTTGGGGTTGCCGAAGTACGTTTGGTTAGCGGCCAGCTGGCTTACCTTGCCCTGCACGCTCGAGAGGCCGTTAATCATCTGCGCCTCGGTGCTGGCTTTGTAGCGGGCCACCTGCTCGGCGGTAGCGCCGGTGCGCTCAAACTCCTTCAGGGTGTTGCGCACTTTCAGCTCCAGCGAGTCGAGGCCTTTGCCGGGGAAGGGCAGCGTGACGATGGTGAACTCGCCGGCCAGCTCGGAGGTGCTGTTGTAGGCCTGGGCCTGCACGGCCTGCTGGGTTTTGGTGAGGTTCTTATACAGCAGGGAGTTCTTGCCGCTGCCGATGATTTCGGCCAGCGCATCGAGGGCAAACTCATCGGGGTGGCCGCTGGGTACCGTCGGGAACACCATCTGCAGCATCGGGAAGCGCACGTTGTCCTTGTAGCTCACGTACCGGTCGGCCGTCAGCTTGGGGGCGGGCAGCTTCTGGGCCGCTACGGCGGGGCCTTTGGCAATGGGGCCGAAGTATTTCTCCACCATCTTCACCACCTCGGCCGGCTTCACATCACCACCCACCGTGAGGGTGGCGTTGTTGGGGCCGTACCAGCGCAGGAAGAAGTTCTTGAGGTCGTTTACATCGGAGCGGTCCAGGTCTTCGAGGTAGCCGATGGTGAGCCAGCTGTAGGGGTGGCCGTAGGGATACAGCGTGCGGCTCACGTTTTCGGAAGCCAGGCCGTAGGGGCGGTTGTCGTAGTTCTGGCCCCGCTCGTTTTTCACGGTGGAACGCTGGTTCTCAAACTTGGGCTGGGTTACGGCATCCAGCAGGAAACCCATGCGGTCAGCCTCCAGCCACAGCGCGGTTTCGAGCTGGTTGCTGGGTACGGTTTCGAAGTAGTTGGTCCGGTCCCGGTTGGTACTGCCGTTGAGGGTACCGCCGGCGGCCGACACCGTTTTGAAGTGCTGCTCGTCGGCTACGTGGTCGGAGCCCTGGAACATCATGTGCTCAAAGAAGTGGGCGAAACCCGATTTGCCAATCTGCTCCCGGGCCGAGCCTACGTGGTAGGTCACGTCTACGTGCACCAGCGGGTCGGAGTGGTCTTCAGCTACAATCAGGGTGAGGCCGTTGGGCAGCACGTATTTTTCGTAGGGAATTACCAGCTCGCCGGGTTTACGGGTGATTTTTTCTACCAGACGGGCGCCGCCGGCCGTGGCCGTGGGCGCTTTGGTAACGGTGGCAGGCTTGGTGGTTTTTTGCTGGGCCGCGGCCGGCTGCATCGCCAGCGAAGCACCCAGGCCCAGCAGCAACAGTTGATTGCGGGTCATTGCGGTGGATAAGGAGATACGGAATGAGAAAAATGGAACCGGAAGGTACGCGCCGAAAGGCAATTGCCCCCGGTCGAAGCGGCCGGGTTCCAACCAACCGGAGAGTTTCAACCGTCAAAGCCCGAAAACCAACCGCCAACGGGTGCGGCGCTTGGCCGGGCTTTGTGCGCTATTGACCAGCGCAACCTACGTAGGTTGCACTCAGTGGCTTCATGCTCATTTCATGTCAACAATGAAGCTTCGCTGCATCCACTCGGCCAAAACAAGCGTACCTTTACCTGCCTGTCTTATGTCCGCTCCTCCTGCCCTCGACTATCTGCGCCTCTCCTATCGGCCCGACCTGCAGCTGCTGTTTCTGCGCTGGACGCGGCCGGCTACCTCTGAGGAGCACCGGGAGGGGTATCAAACTGCCTTGGAAATGGCCCAGCAGGAGCAGGCAGGTCGCTGGCTGATTGACCTGCGCAGCCGGGGCCTGGCCGACCCTGTGGACCTGCAGTGGGTGTTGGAGGACTTCCGGGCGGCGTTCAAAGCGGCTCTGCCCGGCACCACGCGCCGCATTGCCTATCTCACCACTCCCTACCACGCCGACATCCTGCGCCCCCGCCTCGCCGAGTTCGACCACGACCCCAGCAACAGCACCCGGCTGCAGGTATTCACCGAAGAACTCCCAGCCCAGCAGTGGCTGCAACACGGATAAAACCAGATCTGATATAAGCAGAAGGCCCCGCCGTACACTCTGGTACGGCGGGGCCTTCTGCTTATGGCGAATTGCCTTACAGGGCTGGGTTGGGCTGGGCCCCAGCATCGTAAGCAGCATTCAGCGGCTGAACATCCTCTTCCAAGGGCAGGTGTATTTGCTCATCATCCGACACACGCAGGGTTAACAAGCCACCGATAATCATTAGCGCCCCGCCCAATACTACAACGTTCAATGGGTCGAGGCTGGGAAACGCCTTCATGATAGCCGGCAGCCCCAGCGAGGCGCATACTTGAGGCGTTACGATGAAGGCGTTGAACACACCCATATAATGGCCCATCTTATGCGAAGGAATGGCTCCGGCCAGCATGGCATAAGGTACCGACAGAATGCTGGTCCAAGCCACACCTACGCCTACCATGCTGATGTACAGCATCCAAGGCTCAGTAATGAATGCTACCGAAATCAGACCCAGACCACCGGCCGTCAGGCACAGCATATGGGTAAGGCGGCGGCTGACTTTGCGGGCAATCAACGGAAGCAATAAGCTAAAAGCAGCTGATACGCCATTGTACATGGCAAACGCATTGCCTACAAAGTTGCCCGCTTCGTTGAACGTCCGTGAGGTAGTGTCGGTGGTATGGTAGACGTGCTTAGCTACTGCCAGCGTCATAAAAATCCACATGCAGAACAACCCAAACCATGTAAAAAACTGCACCGAGGCTAGCTGTTTCATCACCTTGGGCATGTGTAGTACGCCCGTGAAGGTTTCTTTCACACCTTGGGCTAGCGTAACAGACTTCTTCTCCCGTTCAAATGCCTCCATATCCTCCGGTGGATATTCATTAGAGGTCAGTACGGTATACAGCACGCACAGGAAAAACGCCGCTGCTCCCAGGTAATAAGCGTATTTCACGGAGTTGGGCACAATACCAGCCGGAGCCTCATTAGCCACGCCCATTCCGGTGAGCAACGTGGGTAGCAGCGAAGCTACCACCGCGCCAACCCCAATAAAAAAAGACTGCATGGCGAAGCCTGTCGTATGCTGCTCACCCGGCAGCTTGTCGCCCACGAAAGCCCGGAACGGCTCCATGCTGATGTTGATGCTAGCGTCCATAATCCAGAGCATGCCGCCGGCAATCATCAGGGAAGGCGAATTAGGCATAATCAACATAGCCAACGACGCCAGAATAGCCCCGATCAGGAAGAAGGGCCGCCGCCGCCCCCAGCGTGGGCTCCACGTGCGGTCCGACATGTAGCCGATAATAGGCTGTACCAGCAGGCCCGTCAGCGGAGCCGCTACCCACAGAATTGGAATATCATCGGCGTTGGCCCCCAGATTGGAGAAGATGCGGCTGGTATTGGCGTTCTGGAGGGCGAAGCCGAACTGAATACCCATGAAGCCGAAGCTCATGTTCCAGATTTGCCAGAAGCTAAGGCGAGGTTTTCTGCGGGTGCCGGTGGGCGCGGCTGCTACACTGGTGGCCATATGACGGTGTGGGAATTAAGGAGAAGAGGTTAGTGCTTAGTGTTTAGATTGTTATGAAAACAGCCTAAGCACTAAGCACCAACAACTAAGCACTATTTTTTGGGGGTGATTTCGAAGATGTAGGCGCTTTGGGGAGCCAGCGTGAGGTTGAGGGTTTGCACCGGCGAGGCCTGGCTGAGCAGCTCGGAGTAGGTGTAAAACTGCTGGGAGTTGAGGCCCATGAGCTGCATCACATTCTGCGGAATCCGGATGGTGGGCTTATAGGTCTTATCCGGGCTGAAGTTCACCACGATGAGCAGCTTCTGCTTCTCGGTGTAGCGCACGTAGGTGTACAGCTGGCGCTGGTTGTATTGGGCATCCAGGTTGTTGGCGTCCTGCAGCTCGTAGAAACGGCCGCGGCGGATGGCGTCGCTCTGGCTGGTGAGGGTGAGCAGGCGGGCGTAGAAGTCGTGGAGCTGGCGCTGCTCGGGGCTGAGGCGGCCCCCGTCGAACTTGCCGCCGTTCATCCACTTCTGGTGCTCGGGCACGCCCCAATAGTCGAAAATGGTGGTGCGGCCGTCCTCGCCCGAGAAACCTTCCGAGCCGTGAGCCGGCTCGCCCACATCCTGCCCGAAGTACAGCATCACCGGGCCGGTGCCCAGCGTGGCCGAAACCGTCATAGCCGGAATGGCGGCGCGGGGGTTGCCGGCAAAGTCCTTGCTGGCAATGCGCTGCTCGTCGTGGTTTTCCAGGAAGCGCAGCATGTGGCCCGAGAAGCCCCGGCTTTCCTCCCGCCACACGCGGGTAATGTCCTCGGTGGTGCCCTCGCCGCGCATCAGGCGGCGCAGGCCGTCGTAGAGGCCCACCTTGTCGTAGAGGTAATCGAAGTGGCCCTGCTCGATGTACATCTTGTACGTCTTGGCGTCGTAGGCTTCGCCGATGAACACCAGCTGAGGGTTCACTTTTTTCAGCTCCGGAATCACCCAGGCCCAAAACTCCACCGGCACCATCTCGGCCATGTCGCAGCGGAAGCCGTCCACATCCTTCCTGGCCCAGAAGATGAGGATGTCGCGCATCTTCAGCCAGGTATCGGGCGTGGGCGTGAAGTGCTTCTGGCGGCCGTTCTGGTAATCGACGCCGTAGTTGAGCTTGATGGTTTCAAACCAGTCGTCCACCTTGGGCGCTTCCGAAAACACGTCGTTACCGGTGGCCTTGGCCGGGTTTTCCTGGAATTTGCCGTCCTCGCGGGGGCCTTTCAGCGCGCCCAGCGGGTTGTAGCCAGCCGGTACCACAAAGGGCTTGCCGGGCAGGTAGTAGAAGTTGTTGTTGGGCGCAAAGGCCACGTTCTTGTCGTCCTTCTCCCCCAGGTCGGCCACGCCCGCCGGATGGGCATCCGACTTGTAGGTGCGGGCCACGTGGTTGGGCACGAAGTCGATGATGACTTTCAGGCCGTTGTCGTGGGTGCGCTTCACCAGGGCCTCGAACTCCCGCATGCGGTTTTTCACGTCCACGGCCAGGTCGGGGTTCACGTCGTAGTAGTCCTTAATGGCGTAGGGCGAGCCGGCGCGGCCTTTCACCACGTCGGCATCATCCAGGGCAATACCCTGCTTGGTGTAGTCCGTCATGGTGGCGTGCTCAATCACGCCGGTGTACCACACGTGCGAGGCGCCCAGCCTCTTGATGGCCTGCAGGGCCGGGCCGGTAATGTCGTTGAACTTGCCCACGCCGTTCTCCTGGAGCGTGCCGTAGGGCTTGTTCACGGCGGCTTTGTTGCCGAACAGGCGGGTCATCATCTGGTAAATCACCAGCTTATGATCCTGGGGCTGCTCGTCGGTGGTATTGGGGTCCGAAGAATACACGGTTTCGGCCACGGAAGCGGGAGGTTGCAAAGTGAAGGAAGAAAGCCCGAAGGCGGCCAGCCCCAGCGCACAAGCGGCGGCCGGCAGGAAAAGATATTTCATAAAAGTCAGTTACCGGTTGCCAGTTACGAGTTGTCAGGGCAGGTAGCCGGGGGCTGATGAAATGTTTACAAACCGTAATCTACTACCTCTACACCAAGAACTGGCAACGGGCAACGCACAACTGGCAACTGAACAGATTACCACTCCTGCGTCATGGGGTGCAGCATCAGCTCATCGATAACCACGTGGGCGGGCGCTTCCAGCACGTAGCGTACGGCGTGGGCCACATCGGAGGGCTTAAGATGGGTTTTCTCGGCATCCGGATTGCCGGGGCGGGAGTCGTTGAAGTAGGTATCCACCAGGCCGGGGTAGATGGTGCTCACCTTCACGCCGTGGGGTCGCACTTCCTTGCGCAACGAGCTAAGCAGGGCATCCTGGGCGTACTTGCTGGCCCCGTAGGCGGTGCCGTGCTCGAAGGTGCGCTTGCTCACATCGGAGGTGATGCCCACAATGTGGCCGTGGCCCTGGGCCTTGAAATGAGGCACCACGGCCTTACACAGCAGGAAGGTGCCCTTCACGTTCACGTCGAAAATCCGGTCCCACTCGGCGGCATCGAAGTGTTCGAGCAGGTTGAAAGAGCCCACGCCCGCGTTGCACACCAGAATATCGAGCCGCCCGAAATAGCTGAGCGTTTCAGCTACGATGTGGGCCGCGTCTTCCTCGTCGGCTACGTCGGCCGGAATGGCCAGGCCCTGGGTTTTGCTGTTGAGCTCTTCCAGCTCCTCGGCGGTGCGGGCTACGGACACCACTTTGGCGCCCTGCATGGCCAGCAGCAAGGCAATGGCGCGGCCGATGCCGCGGCTGGCACCCGTTACAATGGCAACTTTATCGGTCAGGTCGGTCATCGTTTCATCAGGTTTAAGCTGAAAATAATACCGAATGATACTCAATAAGTACGCCGGGCCGGCAGTGGTTCCCGCCGGCCCGGCCTATTCTTATTTTTTCAGCTCTACCACCCAGGCCGTGCGGCCCGGAACCTTAAAGCTCTTCAGGTCTGACAGCGCCGCGCCGGTCATAATTTCGGTGCCGCCCGTGAAGCCGCTGGTGCGCTCCACGAAGCGGGCCCCGTCCACGGTTTTCTCGTCCTTGTTGCCATTGAGCAGCACCATTACGGCCTGGCCCTGGTCGTTGTAGCGGAAGTAGGCGTACACCCCGTCCTGCGGGATGAACTGCATCAGCTTGCCCGTAGCCAGCACCGGGTGGGCCTTGCGGTACTGGGCTAGCTTGCTCACGTAGTTGAATGCCTCGCCGGCCTGGCCGGTGCGGCCGGCGGCCGTGAAGTAGTTGGTTTTGTCGCCGGCAAAGCCGCCGGGGAAATCCTCGCGCACTTTGCCATCGGGGTTCGAGAAGTTCTTCATTAGCACCTCGGTGCCGTAGTACAGCTGCGGAATGCCGCGCGAGGTGAGCAGCCAGGTAATGCCCAGCTTGTACTTGCCGAAGTCCTCGTCAATCACCGAGTAGAAGCGGCTCATGTCGTGGTTGTCGAGGAAAGTCACGTTGCGGGTGGCATCCTCGTACATCCAGTCGCCCTGCAGGGCATCGTAGAGCTTGCCCATGTTGGGCTGGTCGCCCTTGATGGCATCGTGCAGGGCAAACGTCGACTGGAAATCAAACACCGACTCCAGGTTCGACTTGAAGCCATCTACCGGCTGGAAGATGTTTCGGGCGAAGAACGCCTGCTGGGCCGTGCTGCCCACCCAGGCCTCGCCAAACTTGAACAGGTTCGGAAACTCGTCGTTCAGGGCCTGCCCCCACTGCATCAGAAACGTGGGGTCGGAGTACGGATAGGTATCGATGCGGTAGGCGTCGAGGCCAGTGTACTCCACCCACCACAGGAAGTTCTGAATCAGGTAAGTAGCCACCAGCGGGTTACTCTGATTCACATCGGGCATGGTGGTGTCAAACCAGCCTTTGTTGTATAGTCGCCGGTCCAGGTCGGAGCCGTAAGGGTCGTTGAGGGCCTGCGAGTTGTAGTTACTGCGCGTGAAGTTGGGCCACTGGTTAAACCAGTCTTTGGCGGGCTGGTCGAGGAACAGGTAGTTCTTCGAGCCCATGTGGTTGAGCACCACGTCGTGCACCACTTTCAGGCCATTGGCGTGGGCTTTGTCCACAAACTGCTTGTACTCCTCCAGCGTGCCGTAGCGTCGGTCGGTGTTGTAGTAGTCGGTGAGGGCGTAGCCGTGGTAGCTGGCCTTGGGCATATCGTTTTCCACCACCGGCGTCATCCAGATGGCCGTGGCGCCCAGCTCTTTCACGTAGTCGAAGTGGTTTTCGAGGCCCTTCAGGTCGCCGCCGTGGCGCGAGTACATCGAGTCCCGGGCCACTTTGGGGGCGCGCATGCCGGCAATGTAGTCGTTCTTGGGGTCCCCGTTCGAGAACCGGTCGGGCATCAGGAAGTAGATGAAATCCTGCTGGGTGAGGCCCTGCACTTTCTGCTTGTCGCCGGGGGTGGTGCGCTGGCGCAGCTCGTAGGCGAAAGTGGTTTTCTTGTCCCCTTTGAACTCCAGCTGCAGCTTGCCCGGCTTGGCCGAAGGACTGATGGTGAGATTGAGCAGCAGGTAATTCGGGCTTTCCAGCTTCTGCACGCCGTCCAGGGTCACGCCCTCGTAGGCTTTGAGCGTAGCGGTGCTGCTGGCAATGCCGGGCCCGTGCACCAGCAGTTGCAGCTTGGGGTTTTTCATACCTACCCACCAAAACGTGGGGTCGATACGCTGAATGGCACTGGTTTTGGCGGCCGGGGCAGTGGCCTCAGTAACGGTCAGGGCCGGGGCAGCCAGGGCTGCAGACGAGGTAGTGGCGGCCAGCCAGGAGCCAGCCAGCAGGGGCAGGAATCGGAAGGAATTCATACGTGGGTAGGAAATCAGAAACGGTTCTGCCAAGGTACGCACGCACCCCCCTCCCACGCTACTGTTTTGCCCCGGTAGATTGATGATGTATTGATGGGTTTTTGATGCTGGATTGATGAATTTAACTTGGTAGTTAGTTTGAGCCGGCTAATGGCGTTGCAGCACGACAAATAAGCCACGTATGCTAGCACCAAAAAGCCCCGCCACCTGCAGGGCAGGTAGCGGGGCTAAAAAGGAGGCCCGAATAATAAACTGGCGTACTACTGCAGCTTAGCCAGCCACAACGAGGCGTTCATGTGCAGCTTGGCGTGGCTGGCAATTTCCGTCCAGCCGGGGTACACCGTGTTGCCGGGCGAGCCGGTGCCATCATCAGCCGGCGAGGAGTCGCCGATAACGAAGACGCGGCCACTGCCGAAGGTGCTGCTGGCGCACAGGATGTTGGAGTTGCCCTGGGCCGAAGTGGAGCGCCACACTAGCGGGGTAGCCTGCGAGCCGCTGGTTTTGGTGATGGTAGCCCCGTTGCTGAACTTCAGCTGGGTAACCGCCCCCTGCGAGCCGTTCAGGATGGTGTTAGTGCTGCTGGCCAGTACGTTGGAGCTGGTTTCCACGATGTTGGTCAGGTCGATGCTGAAACCAAAGGGGTTGCTCTGCACCGAGTTGTTGGTCATCAGGTCGTTCCAGATGGCCGGGGAGTCCCAACCGTCGTTGTTGCGGTCCGATACGTCGTGGTCAGAAATCATGAACAGGCCGCCGCCGTTTTTCACGAAGTTCAGGATGGCCGTTTTCTCGGCTGCGGTGAATACCGTGTTGGGTTCGTCAATTACAAACACGTTGTAATTGCTCAAATCCTGGGCGTTGCTGCTGTTGCCGTAGGTGATGGCCGTGCCCACGGGCAGGTTCTCCACCGAGTGGCCCAGCTTCACCAAGGATACGCCCCAGGCCGATACAGCCCCGGTCCAGTAGGTTTCCGAAGTGCTGCTGGTAATGCCCGAAGCGGCTGGCGTGGGGTAGCGTGGCACTACGCCGCCGTCCACGTCCAGCACCCAGTCGGCGTTGCCGGCGGTTTCAGCGTGGGTGGCGTCGAACAGGAATTTTTTGGCCGTGCCGGTGGGTGGCGGCGTGGTGCCGCCACCGTACTGCTCCATCGTCACGTTATCGATGTTGATGCGGTTGGTGCCGCCCGAGGTTTTGCGGATCTGCAGGCGGATGTTGCCGCTCAGGTTCACCGTAAATGAGGCTGTGCTCAGCGTGGAGCTGCTGGTGGTGATGGTGCTGCCCACTTTGGTGTAGCTGCTGCCGCTGTTCTGACTTACCCACAGCTCCCAGGTAGAGCTACCATCGGTACCGTACACGGCGTGCTGCACCGTTACTACGCCCGCGCCGGTGGTGGCGTTGAAGTTCATGGTGAGGGAGCCCACGTTGCGTACCCGAGCCGATTGCGCCCCGGTTTTGGGGTCGGCGGTGGTGTTGCCCAGCAGGGCATCGTCGAGGGTCCAGGAGCCAGAGCCCAACGTAACGGAGCCAGCGGTGTAGGCGGTTTTGGTGCCGGTTTCGAACCCTTCCGGGAAGCCGGCGCTGCTTACATCGGCAGCGGCCGTAGCGCTAGTGGCAGCAACGGGTGAGGGGAGATTATCCTGTTTGGCACAGGACAAGACGGAGAGGCTCAGCAGCGAAGCCGTGAGCCAGCGCAGGGGGTAGCGCATAGGGGAGTGTGGTTGTGGAGGGTGAGAAAAAGGACTGAAAAACCCTTTCAACAAAGGTATCGGGCCTCTGAGTGGTGGAAGGGGCAGGGAATATTAAGGAATTATTATCAAATAGTTAGCTCCGAATAAGAAGGTGTTATATAGTGGAAGTACAACTTTCTCCCTGAAATGATAGGCAAGCTCACTCCTGCCACTCCGCAGGGCCTTGATGGTGCTTGTTTGCCTTTTACTAGTGGCGCATTAACATTTTGGCATTCTTATTTGAATGCAATCCGGATGGTCCGCAGTTTTCCGCTTTTTTTGGGCTTTCAACCAGCCGGCTGGTTCTATATGAGCTGCCGGTAAGCTCTCACTCACCGCACATTCTTTGCTTCTGATGGCATTCGAGTTTAATCCCTATACCCCCGCTCCCGAGTTCAGCACTCCTGCTGCCTACTTCTCCATGGAGTTTGCCCTGGACCAGGCCCTGAAAACCTACTCCGGTGGCCTGGGCTTCTTGGCCGGCTCGCACATGCGCTCCGTGTATGAGCTCAAGCAAAACCTGGTAGGCATCAGCATTCTGTGGTCGTTTGGCTACTACGACCAAGGCCGCAATGAGGACCAGACCATGCGCGCCGACTTCCGCCTGAAGTATTACAGCTTCCTGCAGGATACCGGCCTGGTGTTCCCCATCACTATTCACAACGCGCAGGTGCTGGTGAAGGCCCTGTACCTGGCCCCCGACACGTTCGGCACGGCTCCCATGTTCTTCCTCACGACGGACATTCCGGAAAACGACTACCTCTCCCGCACCATCTCGCACCACCTCTACGACGCCGACACGGCCGCCCGCGTGGCCCAGAGCATTCTGCTGGGTGTAGGTGGGGGCAAATTGCTGGATCTGCTGGGCCGTCACACGGAGGTATATCACCTCAACGAGGGCCACGGCCTGCCCCTGGCCTTCTACCTCTACGATAAGCACGGCCGCAACCTGGACGAGGTGAAGAAGCGCCTGGTGTTTACTACGCACACGCCCGAGCTGGCCGGTAATGAGGAGCACCCCGTGAAGCTGCTGCACGATATGTCGTTCTTCGGCAACGTGCCGCTGGAGGAAGTGCGCGCCATGGGCCTGGTGGAGAATGAGCGGGTGAACTACACCCTCACCGCCCTGCGCTTCTCGCGCATCTCGAACGGCGTATCGAAAGTACACGGTGAGGTGGCCAACGATATGTGGGGCACTAACGCGGGCATCTGCCCCATCATTGCCATTACCAACTCGCAGAACGGCACCTACTGGCGCGACAAAGCCCTGCACGAAGCCCTGGAAGCTGGCGACGACGCGGCCCTGAAAGCCCGTAAGCGGGAGCTGAAAAAGCAGCTGTTCGACATCGTGGCCGACCAGACCGGCACCCTGCTCGACCCGGAGGTGCTAACCGTGGTATGGGCCCGCCGCTTTGCCGGCTACAAGCGCTCCGACCTGATTCTGCGCCACTTCGAGCGGTTCCTGGACATTGTGAACAATGCCGAGCGGCCCGTACAGGTAATCTGGGCCGGCAAGCCCTATCCCAAGGACTTTGGTGCCATCGGCCTGTTCAACAGCATCATTGAGAAGACCAAGAACCTGAAAAACTGTGCTGTACTGACCGGGTACGAGCTAGCCCTATCTGCGGCCCTCAAGAAGGGCTCTGATATCTGGCTGAACACGCCCCGCTACCCCCGCGAGGCTTCCGGTACCAGCGGCATGACGGCCGCCATGAACGCCTCCGCCAGCCTGAGCATCGCCGACGGCTGGATTCCGGAGTTCGTGCGCCACGGCGAAAACGGCTTCATCATTGAGCATACCGATATCAACCAGCCCGATGAAGTGAAGGACAACATCGAAGCCACCAACGTGCTTGACGTGCTCGAAAACGAAATTGTGCCTCTGTATTACGGCCAGCCCGAGAAGTTTCTGGAGCTGGTGAAAACCGGCATGCGTGAGGTAGAGCCCGAGTTCGAATCGCACCGCATGGCCACCGAGTACTACCAGCGCATGTACGACGCCAAGTAGTAGTCAAAAGGCAATAAACCGAAAGCGGGTTTTCCCTTCTCAGCTGAGGAGGGGAAACCCGCTTTCGGTTTTAACTAAACCGCGTGGGCCAGTTGCTACTCGGTGAGAACGTGCGGCACAAACTCCGAAAGGTTGGTGATGATACCCACGTCCCGGCGGAAGCTGAGGGCGCAGGCTTCGCCGGCCCAGAACACGCCGGCCTGGTAGCAGCGGCCTTGGGCATCAGTAGGGAAGTCGAGCCAGCGCTGGCGCACCTGGGGCTGGTCGGCAAAGTCGCCGGGCTGCTCCTGGCGTGTCTGCGTACCTTCCAGCTCGGTTAGGTTCTGGCCTTCGCGCCCGAACAGGGGCTTGCGTACGTGGTGACCCGGCAGGTCACGCAGGCTGGCTTCTACCAGCAGCGGATGGTGCGGAAACACCTCCCATAGGCGGGCCAGCAGGGCTTTGCTCTGGAACAGGAGTGCGTAGGCCGGGTTAGCAATGATCAGGTCACGGGTGAGCAATAGGTGAGTGAGGTCGGCGGTAAGCTCGGGCTCCTCATCAGCCAGCAGCTCCCAGGGTACCAGCTTAAACAGAAAGTCGAAACGCTGCCACTGCCCTGGAGCCACTTCGGCCCAAACACCCCGGTCCTCTCCTTCCACCGCCACGCGCATGGCGTCCGCGGAACAGCTGAAAGCGGTTTCAAACCCGGCCGCGCGGGCGGCTTCGGCTATTACGGCGCAGTTGGTTTCGTCCTCGGCGCTGTCGGGCAGGTGTACCAGCAGCAGATGGGGCACCAGGTCGGGGTTCAGCTCCCGCCAGTGATGCAACTGGGCTTCCAAAGCCTCAAACAGGCCGTTGGCCTGCCGTTCCTCGGCGGGGCGGCCGGCGGCCATCAGGCTGGCCCATTGCACCACGGCCGTTTCGGGGATGCTGGTGGCCGTGTCGGCGTTGAACTCCACTAGCTTGGGACCGTCGGGCGTCTGGGCCAGGTCGAAGCGGCCGTAGAGGTGCCAGTGCCGCTCGTCGTTCCAGCTGTGGCGCACGGCTTCCCAGAGGTTTGCGGGAATACCGAGCCGCTGCAGGAAGTCGTCGGGAATAGGGTCGGGCACGGCCTGTACCAGCATCTCGTAGAGCGTGTCGGCGGCCTGGAGCAGAGTTTCGGCCTCAGCTTCAGGCAGGGCCACGGCTTCGGGGGCCAAATAAGCGGCACAGGCGTCTTCCACGGCCCAGTCCCAGCCCAGCTGGCGAATGGCCGGCTCCACATTGCCCGACAGCGGCAACAAACGAATCATACGGTATTGGTTTAAGCGTCAGTTTTTAAGCAAACCGCACACTCACGGCTTATTGAAGCCCATTTTAAATTTCTGACAGTACTCCGAGGCACCGTTGAAACACGTGGACAGTGAAGAATTTATCCGCCGAAACCCCGGCTACCGCCCCGGCTGCCGAAGCCGCTGCTGCGGCTGCTGCGGGGTGCGGAGCTGCGGTAGGTGCTGCGCGACACGGTGCGCCGCACGGTGGGACTGGCGCTGATACCGGCGTTGCCGCTGGTGCGGCTGCCCGAGAAGCCCCGTCCGAAAAAGCTGCGCCGCTCATTGTCCCGCTCCTGGGCAATGGTTTGCCGCCAGCCGTTATTTCGCTGAAAAATACCGGGGGAGGCGTAGTAGCCGGGGTTAGGCGTAAGCCAGCGGCCGGCCATATACCCGATACCGCTCCACATGAGCACGTCCATCATGCTGGTGCCACCTACGCGGTTTTCAGGGTTGCGGCGGGTGTAGTCTTGCATCTGCTGCTGCAAGGCCTGGCCCTGCAGCGTGTCCACCTTGCCATCGAAATGCCGCAGGATGGCGGCTACTTCCTCCTTACCAGCGGGCCGCTCGGCCGTAATTTTCCACTGGCCCGGTTGGGTTTCCGTCATTTCGGTGATGACGCCCTGGCTGTAGGAGTCGGAGGCGGCATTATCCCAGGAGGAATCTGCCGCATCGGTACGGCTGTCATTGGAAGAGCAGGCGGGCAGGATACCCAGGCCCAGGCTTGCAGCCGCCGTGAGCAAGAACAGGTTGCGGCGCCAGTCGCCGAGGCGGTAAAAGGGGCGTTTCATAGCAGGAAAAGTGAGGAGGCAGAACGTGGGGCTAAAGTAGCAGATTTACCCTTCCGGGCTACCGCTTTACGGCTGCCGCTCCAGCACCGGGCGTAGCACTTGCCATACGTTGGCGGCCAGTAACTTCTGGCCCTCGGCGTTGGGGTGCACGCCGTCGGGTAGGTTGAGGTGGCGCTGGCCCATTACGCCGTGCAGCAGAAAGGGCACGAAATCGACCTGATTTTTCTCGGCCAGCTGCCGGAACAGGGCATTGAACTCCTGCGCGTAATGACCCAGCCGCCCGCCGCCCAGCGTGGCCAAGGGTCCCAAATCAAAGGGAAATTCCAGGCCTACCAGTACCACGCGGGCCTCTGGGTGGGCCCGCCGCACGGCATCCAGAATAAACTGCAGATTCTGGGTGGTTTCGCGCACTGGAATACCCCGCAGGCCGTCGTTGGCTCCCAACTCCAGCACAAACACGTCGATTTTCTCAAAGCGGGGCAGCACGGTGCTGATGCGCTGCCGGCCGCCGGCCGTGGTTTCGCCGCTCACACCGTAGTTGTAGACTTTGTAGGCGAGGCCGGCGGCGTCAATCCTTTCTTGAATACGGGCCGGAAACGACTCACTGGCGCGGAGCTGATACCCGGCCGTGAGGGAGTCGCCGAAGAAAAGAAGAGTGCGCATGGTAGGGAGAAAAGCGTGCGGAAAGGCCGGGGTACAAAGGCTACCCGGTTAATACGGTACGGGCACCGGGCTGGCCGGGCGGGCAGATGGCTGGGCTAAGAATTTGCTGGACTGAATAACCCCTTACATACGTAGGCGGTCATGGTCAAGGTTGCTACTATGGAGCTAGGGTTTTATAATATCCTCAGATTCAGTAGTAACAATCTGGTCTATACTTTCTAGCTTTGACACCTTATTTAGCACCGGTGGGTGCAGTTCTCTTTTTGGCGCGTATGGACAAAAATCTACAGTTTCAAGTGGTGGCCGCCGTGGTGCTGGCAACCGGCTCATTTTCAGCCCGCGCCCAGACCGGCGGCGTAAGTATTGGTACTCCTACGCCGAATGTGTCGGCGGTGCTGGAGGTGGCCACCACTACCACCACGCCTAAAGGGTTTCTGCCCCCGCGCCTGACTATGGCCGACCGGGACAGGATTGCCAGTCCGGCCGAAGGTCTGGTAGTGTATCAGACCGACAATACTCCCGGCATTTACGTGCGCACCGGCAACAGCTGGGTGCGCATGGTGGCCGATAACCTTGGCGACCATACCGCTACCCAGAACCTGAACCTGAACGGCAAGCTGCTCACTGGCTCGGCCGCCGCCACGGCTGGCTTGGCCGTGGATGGCAGCGGCAACGTGAACGTGCCCGGTAACACGGGCGTGGGCGTTACGGCCACCAACAAGCTCGACGTAGCCACCGCCACCCGCACCACCGCTAACCACCCCACCGCCCGGCCCCTGTACGTGACGGGTGCCCTCACCAGCACCAGCGGCGCGGAGTTCCGCACTTCCGATGCCAGCCAGGGCGTGGGCATCGGCTCCAACTCGGTGTACGCGGCCGGCTCGGCTGCCAATCAGGATTTGATTCTGCAGCCCAAGGGCACCGGCACTGTGGGCGTCGGTGGTGCCGTTACCGCAGTTTCGGCGGCCCTGGAAGTGAATGGCACCCGCAAAGGCCTGCTGCCCCCGCGTATGACAAAGGCCGACCGAGACCTGATTTCCAGCCCCGCCGTGGGCCTGCTCATCATCCAGACCGACAACACGCCCGGCCTCTACCAGTACACGGCCACGGGCTGGTCGACGGTGGGCGCGGGCAACTACACGGCCGAGAGCAACTCAGTGAATCCGGCCCCAACAACGGCCGTGACCGTGAATCCGGGCGTTACCAACATCGTGTACACCAACAACGCTGCGGCTAATGGCGTCGTGACGCTGGGCACGGGTACGGAAGGCCAGCGGCTGGTTATCGTCAACAACGACAATGAGTACCTGCAGGTGGTATCGGGCAGCGGCACGGGCAACATCCTGCCCAAATACGCGGCGCGCTACATCTACACGAACAGCGCCTGGCGCCGCGAGTCGTAGGCAGCCTGTTTTTTCCGTATTTCCGCTTTGAGTTCTGCTCGTTTTATGGCCGACTTCACTTCTTCGGCATCCGGCTCCGCGGCCGGTCGCCGCACGTTGCTTCAGCGCTTCCGGCGCTGGCTGCAGCCCACAGCGGCGGCCCAGCCCCGGCAGCTGGTGTCTATGCGCCCCACCGGAGGCCAGCCCTACGTGGGCGAAATTTCCATTTTCGCCGGCAACTTCGCCCCCGCTGGCTGGATGTTCTGCGAGGGTCAACTGCTGCCTATCTCCGAGAATGAAACCTTATTCAACCTGATTGGCACCACCTACGGGGGCGACGGGCAGGAAACCTTCGCCCTCCCTAACCTGCAAAGCCGTGTGCCGGTGCATCAGGGCAACGGCTACACTATGGCCGAGACGGGCGGAGTAGAAACTGTGAAGCTTACGCTCAACCAGATTCCGGCGCACACGCACACGGTGGGCGTTACCACCACGGCCGGTACCTCCGCCTCCCCCCTCGGAGGGGTCTTTGCCGACAGCGGCTCCAACTCGGCCCAGTACACACAGGCGACTACCGGCCTAGTAACCCAACCTAGCCAAACGCTGGGTGCCATGGGTGGGAGCCAGCCCCACGACAATATGCAGCCCTACCTGGCCGTGCGGTATATCATTTCATTGTTCGGAATTTTCCCCTCTCAGACCTAAGCCCCCTTCTATCATGCCGATACATAATGAGTTGCCAGCCGACGGCTCCTCGCGCCGGAGCTGGTTTAAGAGGATGGGGGCCGTGCTGGGTGGGAGCTTGCTGCTGGGTAAAAGCCGGGCTGCCGCGGCCAACCCGTTCGGCGTTGCCGGTACGCAGAGCAACGAGCCGTTCCTGTCGGAAATTATGCTGGTGGCCTTCAACTTCGCCCCTAAAGGGTGGGCGCAATGCAATGGCCAATTGCTGCCCATCAACCAGAACCAGGCCCTGTTTTCCCTGCTGGGTACTACCTACGGTGGCGACGGCCGAGTGAACTTTGCCCTACCCGACCTGCGGGGCCGGGTTATCGTGGGCGACGGCGACGGCTATATTCTGGGCCAGAAAGGCGGTGCTGATAGCCACACGCTGCTGGCCACGCAGATTCCGCCGCACGTGCACGGCATGAAGGCCAGTACGGCCCCAGGCACTACTCCACTGTCGGGTACATCAGGGCCCACGGTGCACAACTACCCGGCCGATAACGGCGGTGGCGGGCCCCAGTATGGTGCGGCCGGCACCGTGAATGCGGCATTGGCTAACTCCACGAGCACCACCCCGCCCGTGAACGTTTCGAGCTCGGCGGGCGGCAACCAGGCCCACGAGAACCGCCAACCTTACCTTACCCTCAACTACGTTATTGCCCTACAAGGCATCTTCCCCAGCCCCAACTAGCCGTGTCAGCCTTATCTATTGCTTCTTCCGCTCCCAGTCAGCCGGGCCGCCGCAGCCTGCTCAAGCGCTTGTCGGGCCTGGTGGCCGGAAGTTTTCTGGCCGGACCTCTGCAGGCCCTGCTGGGCCGCAGCACACCGGCCACGGCGGGCACGCTCACGGGCGGCTCCTCTCCTTTCGTGGGGGAAATAGTGATGTTTCCCTTCAACCACTTCGTACCTAAGGGCTACGCCCGCTGCGACGGGCAGCTTATGCCCATATCCCAGAATACGGCCTTGTTTGCTCTGTTAGGTACTATGTACGGGGGGGATGGAAAATCTACGTTTGCTCTGCCCAATCTGAACGGCCGCGTAGCCATCGGAACCGGCCAGGGTCAGGGGCTGAGCCTCTACGACCAGGGCCAAACCGGGGGCAGCGCCACTACCACTCTGGTGGAATCAGAAATGCCTACTCACCAGCATACCCTGGCCCTGACGTACAGCACAGAACTGGGCACGCTGGGCTCCCCCGAAAATGCCTACCTCGCCAGCAATGGCTCCGGTGAGCCCCAGTACGAGGCTA
The DNA here is from genome assembly GCF_020421205.1 of Hymenobacter pini. Lineage (GTDB taxonomy): Bacteria > Bacteroidota > Bacteroidia > Cytophagales > Hymenobacteraceae > Hymenobacter > Hymenobacter pini. Next base: position 163,500 of record NZ_JAIZZH010000006.1, on the reverse strand, counting down.
CGGGTACCGGCACAATGGGCAGCGGGGCCAGCGGCAGTGCCCAGCCCCACAACAACATGCAGCCTTACCTGGTATTTTCTTACTGCATTGCCCTGCAGGGTGTTTTTCCCCCACGCGGCTAACCCGCTTTCCTCTTTTTCTATGAAGCAACTTCTACTTATTGGAGGAGTGTTGGCCACCGCTGCCCCAGCCTTGGGACAGGGCCTGACCAACCAAGGGGCCGTTCTGACAATTCAGGCGGGCGCGCAGGTATCGGTGGTGGGTGATGTAACTGTTAGCAGCGGCGGCACTATCGATAACGCGGGTACCCTCAGCCTGACCGGCAACTGGAGCAACGCTACCACCGGCGGCGTACTCACGCCCGCTACCGGCACGGTGAAGCTGAACGGTACGGCCGCCCAGCAGATTGGCGGCACTACGGCCACCACGTTTCACTCTCTGGATGTAAGTGAGGCCGCGGGCCCGGTGCAGTTGGCGGCGGATGTGGCAGTAGGGGCCAGCGGCGGGGTGCTCACATTGGGCGCCACGCAGGTGCAACTCAACTCCCGCACGGTTACGCTCAACAACGGCGCCGCCTCAGCCCTGAGCCAGACCACGGGTCGGCTGGTAGCCGAAAGTACACCCAGCGCCGGCTATGGCCGTCTGGTATGGGTGATTGGGGCCAACACGGGCACCTACACCGTACCCATGGGTACCAGCGCCGCCCCGCTCTCTATGACGGCGGCCATTACCAGTGCTGGCAGCAGCAACGGCAGCCTGGCCTTTACTACCTACGCCACGCCGGCCACCAACCTGCCCTTGCCCGCCGGGGTTACCTCTCTGCAGGGCGACGCCAACTACGCCCTCGACCGGTTCTGGATTATCACGCCGGCCAACTACACCATCACGCCCACGTCCACGCTCACGCTGGGCTACCAGGATAGTGAATGGAATACCAGCCCTAACACCATTATCGAAAGCCGGCTGCGCCTGCAGCGCTGGAATGGCAGCAACTGGGAACCTTCGCAGGGTAGCGTGAACCCCACGGCCAATACCCTCACCTCTGACCTGCAGAACACCTATGGCGTCTTTGCCTCCTCCGACCTCAACCGCCCGCTGCCCGTAACGCTGGTTAGCTTCACAGCCCAGGCCCAGGGCCAGAATGCGCTGCTAAGCTGGAGCACGGCCCAGGAACTGAGCAACAAGGGGTTTGAGGTGGAAGTGAGCCTGGATGGCAGCACTTTCCGCCGCCTGGGCTTTGTGGCCGGGCACGGTACCACAGCCAGCCCCCAGCAGTACCGCTACACCGACGCCGATGCGGCCCGCCGCGGAGTCCGGCAGTATTACCGTCTGCGCCAGCTGGATACGGACGGTACCGCCACGTATTCGGCGGTACAGATGGTAGCCTTCCCGCTGCCACCGGCCTCCATTGCCACCTGGCCTAATCCCGCACACGACACTTACACCATTCTGCTGACGGCGGCCCGGCCGCAAACCGTGCAGCTGACCATGCACGATGCCGTGGGCCGCCAGGTAAGCCAGGTAACGGTGCCGTTACAGGCCGGTGAAAATCAGTTGCCCGCCACCTTTGCCGCTACGCAGCCAGTGGGCGTGTATGTTCTCTCGGGTGTGGTTGATGGCCGGACGGTACGCACGCGGGTAGTGCGAGAGTAGCAAAGAGCTTCGGGAGGAAAGTTGGCACCGGCAAACTTTTTTGGTCGATTTGGGCTTTACCTTTGCTGCCAGATGAGAATCATTCTCCTCTGTTGAGCTCGATTTCATACCAACCAACTGCATAATGTCCGTAACGAAAGCCACCGACGCCGATTTTCAGCAACTGCTTCAGGAGAATGAAAAAGTAGTGGTGAAATACTACGCCGATTGGTGCGGCAACTGCCGCCTGTTTTCGCCTAAATTCAAGCGCTTGGCCCAAGCCGAGGAAAACCAGGGCATTGCCTTCCTCGACGTAAACGCTGAAACCAGCCCCGAAGCCCGCAAGCTGGCCAGCGTAACCAACCTGCCCTTCTTTGCCGTGTTCCGCAACGGGGAGCTGGTAGATACCGTGGCCGCCAGCAAAGAGGAGGCCGTAGCCAGCCTGATTTCGCGCCTGAACTAAGCCTGAGTTGCTATGAAAATGCCCGTAATCAAGCGCCTGGTAGAAACCCAGACGCTGGAAAGCCTGGTAGCGGCCGAAGAGGCCCTGCTGGAAGAGCAGCCTCTGGCCATTGAGGTGGAAGGCGAAGATGAAGGTGAGCAACTCACCCACGTGTTTGCCGCCATCTTCATCCTCAACCACATGAAGGACACCGGCTCCGACTTCAAAACCGCCCTGCGCGAGTACACTGCCAAAGTGCGCGTGAGCATTAGCTAGAAAAGCTGTAGAGCAGCAAAAAAGCGCTGACGTAGCCTCTAAAGGGTATGTCAGCGCTTTTTTCTTTTCCCCCAAAGCTTATTTCAGCCGGTACACGCCGGGGGTGTTGGTGGCTTCGTAGCGGTTGAAGATGGCGGGTATCTTGTACTGCAGCTCCGGCACGAGGCCGCGCTGGTCGATGAGGTAGCGGGGCGGGCTCGTTTGGAAGTTACGGGCTACCCTGAATACCGCGTCATACTCACTGAGGCGGCCCAGGTCGGTTTGAGCCAGCTGCCAGTCGAGGTAGGGCGTGGCCAAGTGGTTGTGGGCGTAGGGCCGCATATCGGGGCCCAATACCAGAATCGGCTGACCCTGCAGAAATGCGTAGCGCGGGTTGGGCTGCACGGCGTATCGGCTTTCCAGCGGGATGGGAATAATGCCATCCAGAAACAGCGCCGACCGGTAGCGTACCACCAATACGGCCCCGGTTACCAGCAGCAACAGTACCTCCGGCACCCAGGCCCGCCGGTTTTTCTGCCATACATACAGGCTGAAATACGTAAGTGGTGGCAGCGCCAGCACCAGCGTGCCCGGAGCCCGGCCCCCGCCCGCGGCGGCCATGGCTACGGCTACCAGCAGCCACACCAGCATCAGCTGCTGAAACTTCACCTGAAATACCAGCCCCGGCGGCAGCGTAAAGCTCCGCCCCAGGCCTAGTAGTAGCACCACGCCCGGCAACACCAGCAGCCGCAGCTGCACCCACAGCGGCAGGCCATCTGCGCCGGCTACCAGACCGTTGAGCGTGGGCCGCAGGTGAAACTGGGAAAAGCCCGGTAGCGAGTCGGTGTACAGGAAGAACGTGGCCACCACCGCGTAGGGAAACAAAAAGCCGCACACCAGCAGCAAAAAGCTCCGGAACGAGTTAGCGGCGAAGATGATAACGGCAAACAGCCCCAGCAGCAGAAACAGCGCCAGCGGCAGGTAGCACAGGGCCGCCACCCCAAGCAGGAACCCGGCCCGAAACAGCCGCCGGTTATCGTACCCTTCCCGCGAAGTTGGCAGTAGGGCACTGAAGGCGGCAATCAGAAACGAGTGGCCCAGCAGCAGCGGCGACAGAATATCCAAGTCGGTGGTGATGGAGCCCAGCAGCAGATACACCAGCGCCCCCACGTAGCCCCGTTCGGGGTGCACGTCGGCGCGGTTGAGCACGAAATTGAACCGCAGCGCCTGAAACGTGAATAGTGCCAGGGCCAGCAGCCGGTTCAGCCAGAGCAGGCGGTTGCCTACCAGTTCCGTAAGGCCAGCCAGGGCCGCCGCCAGCGGGGCCGTACTGTCGTATAGGTCGCGGTAGAGCAGGGCCCCGGCGTGCAGCCGCTCCCCAATCAGCAGACTGCGCAGCTCAACCGGCATCAGCGGAATACCCCACCACAGCAGCGGCAGCCGTAAGGCCAGCAGCAGCACCAGCAGCACAAACAGGCGCGTGGGTAGGGAGCTTTTAAAAAATTGAAGCAAGTAGGTAGAGACTTAGGAACGGAGGGTTTCTGGACTGAGAAACTGCATCAACGCGCGTCAATGGTTGTTCCTCAAGTCCTTCAGGCCTTATCCAGCAAATATACTCCCCTTGCCCAGTCTCCTAAGTCCCTATCTTTGCGGATTCTTATGGAAAGCAAACGACAACAAAAGGTTGCCAGCCTGCTGCAGCAGGACTTAGCCGCCGTATTTCAGCGTGATTTACCGCACCTGTTTCCGGGCTTGCCGCCCGGTATCAGCCTTGTGCGCGTCTCTCCCGACCTAGGCGTGGCCCGCGTGTACCTGAGCGTACTCACCGTGGGCACCGGCAGCTCCGATACTCAGCAGCTGGAACTGGTGCAGGATAGCATCAAGGAAATCCGGCAGGCGCTGGCCAAACGGGTGCGCAAACAGTTGCGCATTGTGCCCGAGCTGGTCTTCTTTCTGGATGACTCGGCCTCCTACGCGGCGCACATGGACAACGTGTTCGGCAATCTGCACATTCCGCCGGCTACCCCCGAGCAGCCGGCTACCGACGAGCCAGCAGCGCCCAAGCGCCCCAAACTCTTCGCCGACGAAGACGACGACAATGGATGAATGAGCGAATGAGTGAATGAGTGAATAGCCAGTGGCTTCTGCTCCTTCGCTCAGTTGTCTGCTCATCTTCGCCCATTCACTCATTCACTCATTCACTTATTCACCCTTGTACTACGACCCGATTAAGAAGTCGCTCGGCGAAGTCTTCAACCGTACTCCCTGGCTGCGGCAGCTATTTTATCATCTGCTCGATTTGCTGCTGCTGCGCACCTGGCACGTACACCGCGAGCTGCGCCAGTGGTCCAAAGGCCGTACCAATGAGTCCCTTACCATTCTGGACGCCGGCTCGGGGTACGGACAGTATACCTACTGGCTGTCGGGCCTGAGCCGCAAATGGCAGATTCTGGCCGTGGATGTGAAGGACGAGCAGGTGGCCGATTCTAACCGCTTCTTCCGGCAGATTGGACGCACCAACGCCCAGTTTGCGGTGCAGGACCTGGTGCTCTACCAGCAACCCAACTCCTTCGATTTGGCTTTGTCGGTGGACGTGATGGAGCATATTCTGGAAGATGTAGAGGTATTCCGCAACATCCACACCTCCCTCAAGGACGGCGGTATGCTGCTCATCTCCACTCCTTCTGACCAGGGGGGCTCCGACGTGCACGCCGACGGCGAAACCAGCTTCATTGAAGAGCACGTGCGCGACGGCTACAACATTCATGAGATTCAGCAGAAGCTGCGCACCGCCGGCTTTGAGCGTATCGAGGCCCAGTACAGCTACGGCGAACCGGGCCAGATTTCGTGGCGCCTGAGCATGAAGTACCCTATTTTGATGCTGGGTAAGTCGCGGCTGTTTTTCCTGTTGCTCCCCTTTTACTACCTCGTTACTTTTCCGTTCTGCTTACTACTGAATTGGTTCGACGCTAATTCCAAGCACGAATCGGGCACGGGGCTGATTGTGAAGGCCTGGAAATAGACCTTTTTCGCGCATCGGCGTATCTTGCTCCTAATTATACCGTTGCTATTTCCCCAACGTAGCCCCTACCCTAGCTCCGCCCCCGCGCCCCGCACGTGAACGTACCTTTGCTCATTGCCCGGCGTTATTTTCTCTCGAAGAAGAAGCGCAACATTATCAGCATCATCTCCAACATTTCCATGGTGGGCGTAGCCGTGGGAACGATGGCGCTGATTATTGTGCTATCGGTATTCAATGGGCTGGAGGACTTGGTGCGTAGCCTCTACGGCAAATCGGACCCCGACCTGGTGATTACCGCCGTGCAGGGGAAATCCTTTGAGTTGAGCCCCGCCCTGCTGGCCAAACTGCGCGCCACGGCCGGCGTGCGGCTGGTTACGGAGGTAATCGAAGACAACGCTCTGCTACAGTACCACGACCGGCAGATGGTGGTGAAGATGAAGGGCGTCTCCGACAACTACTACCAGCAGAGCAACATCGATTCGGCCATTGTGGACGGCAGCCACCAGCTGCACCGCGACGGCCTGGATTACGCCCTGGTGGGGGCCGGCGTGCAGCACGAGCTCAGCATCACACTCGATAACCGGTTTTCGCCCATGCATCTGCTGTACCCGCGCAACACGGGCCGGAAAACACTATCGATGAACCCCGAAACGGCCTTCAACGAGCAGAATATTCTGGCCGGCGGCGTATTCCTGATTGAGCAGCACATCGACGACAGCTACATCTTCGTACCCCTGGAGTTTGCCCAGAACCTGCTGCGCTACGGCAACCGCCGCACGGCCCTGGAGGTGAAAGCCAAACCTGGCCGCGACATCGGTGATGTGAAGGAGGCCCTCAAGAAAGAGCTGGGTAAGGGATTCAAAGTGCTGGACTCCGATGAGCAGCACGTTTCGTTGCTGAAGGCCATTAAGGTGGAGAAGATGTTCGTATTCATCACCTTCGCCTTTATTCTGCTTATTGCCAGCATCAATATCTTCTTCTCGCTTTCCATGCTGGTAATTGATAAGCGCAAGGATATTGCCGTGCTCATGGCCGTGGGCGCCAGCTCCCGCACCATTCGCAATATATTCTTGCTGGAAGGCGCTATTGTGGCTCAGGTGGGCGCCATAACCGGCTTGGTGCTGGGGGTAAGCGTCTGCTGGCTGCAGCAAACCTTCCACATCGTGAGTATGGGCATGGCTACCAGCGTGGTGGACTCCTACCCCGTAAAAATGCAGCTCTCCGATGTGGTGCTTACCGGTATTGCCATTGTGGTTATTACCATTACCGTATCCATTCGGCCCGCCCTCAACGCCGCCAGCCTTGACCTACGGGAAAATCTGTAGCCCGACCGTTTCGAAACACCCACTTCTCATTCATAGAAAAGCGCCTTTTTAGCAATAGAAAGGCGCTTTTCTATATTCAAAATGAGCGCTACCAAGGCTTTAGAGGCGAATATGTATCATAGAGTATGTTGTTTCTTAACAAGAAAGTATAACTATAAAAAGGGAACTCCGTTACCTTCGTAGACTGCAAAGGGCAGTCTGGTAGGTCTTATTGGCTAGTTGAACAGAATAATGTAATTATTCTTGGATTAAATTTTACTTTTTAGTAAAAAATATAGTATTTGGCCTTTGTTACTACTTTCAACGCTGCATTTTAGTCATTGACTATGAAGGTCTCTACTTCACAGCCATTCCAAATTGTCTATTCTTTACTCGAACACGAGTATCTGGGCTATCTGTTTGAGTCTTATGTAGTGCAGCGCAACCAGCGCGGCCAGCTCACCTTGCAGCACCAAACGGTATCCGCCAAAAACGCCCCGGAATTTGCCGATGGGCTGGATGAAATTGACTTTGAACTGATTGCCCTCACCGACCAGATTCAGCAGGACGCAGTTATCAAAGAATTCTGGTCGAAGAAGACCACTCCTGCAGACTTCTTCCTGAAAATCTACGATGCTGAGAAGGGCGACAAAGGTTTGCAGGATGCCATTTGCCTGTATGTGCAGGAACGCATGGGGCAGATTTTGAGCCGTTTAAAAGGCAAGTGTGTGTTTATCATGGGGAAGGACGGGGAGCCTACATGGCGCGAAATCAGCGTGGCTGCTGAACCAGCCTCGGTGCTGTTCCACTTCCGCCGGAACGAGGAAAGTACTCACTACTTCCCCACCATTCAGTACCAGGGTCAGAAGCTCGATTTTCAGTACAAAAACGCTGTAATTGTGTGTGAGCAGCCTGCCTGGTTGCTGCTGAGCGATACGCTGCACAACTTCCACAACGACGTGGACGGCAAGAAAATCAAGCCGTTCCTCAATAAGAAGTTCATTGTAATTCCGCGTCAGGTGGAGGACAGCTACTTCCAGCGGTTTGTGGCCCCGCTGGTGGAATCGTTCGACGTGCACGCCCGCGGCTTTGATATTCGCTCGGAGCGGTACGTGGCCCGGCCCCAGCTTACCTTCACGGATGCTCCGCGTGCTACGGTGCTCACGGCGGCTCCGGCAGCCCGCACCGCTGCCCGCCGCAGCCCGGCCGGGGCATCGGCGGCTGTGGCAACGGCCGAGGCTCCCTCCGACCACATTCACTTCGACCTGAGCTTCCGCTACGGCGACCATACCGTGCACACCGCCAACGACAAGCGGGTGTGCGTGAAGCTGGAGAAGAAGGAGGATAACTACATCTTCCACCGCCTCATCCGCAACCTTGACCGGGAGCAGGAAATCATTGCCGAGCTGGCCGACCGCGCCCTGGAAGTGCGCAACGGCCGCGCCGTGCTGGAAAAAGCCACTGCCTTTCGCTGGCTCCACCACCACGCCGATGAGCTGGTACGCCTGGGCTTCACAGTGCAGCAGGGTAGCAGCTCGGGCAAAGACTACTTTATCGGGGCCGTTACGGTGCAGGTGGGCATCACGGAAACTAACGACTGGTTTGATGTGCACGGCACGGTGCGCTTCGGCGAGTTTGAAATTCCCTTCATCAAGCTGCGGCCCTACATTCTCAACAAGCGCCACGAGTTTCGGCTGCCCAACGGGCAGATTGCCATTATTCCGGAGGAGTGGTTTACGCAGTATCTGGAGCTGTTTGCCTTCTCGGAGGAGCATAACCACACGCTCACGCTACGCAAGCACCACCTGGCTTTAGTTTCGGACCTGCAGAACGGCAACCTAGCCACGGTGGTAATGAGCCGGAAGCTGGAGAAGCTGCGCGAATTTGAGACCGTGGAGGACCGGCCTCTGCCGGCCTCGTTCCGCGGGGAGCTGCGCCCTTACCAGAAAGCCGGCTACAACTGGCTGCATTTTGTGCAGGAATACCAGTTTGGCGGCTGCCTGGCCGACGACATGGGTCTGGGCAAGAGCGTGCAGACGCTGGCTCTACTATTGCAGCGCAAGGAAAGCGGCGCGGCGGGCGGGGCGGCCTCACTGCTGGTCATGCCTACCTCACTGGTATACAATTGGATGGCTGAGGCCTTCAAGTTCACGCCTACGTTGCGCCTGCTCATTTACACGGGCACGTACCGGGACAAAAACGTGGAGCAGTTTGCCGATTACGACGTGGTGCTGACCAGCTACGGTATCGTGCGCCTGGATGCGGAGCTGCTGAAAACCTACAAGTTCGACTACGTGATTCTAGACGAGTCGCAGGCTATCAAGAACCCAGGCTCCACCACTTCGCAGGCCGTGCGGCAGCTGCACTCCCGGCACCGCCTCATCCTCACGGGCACGCCGGTGGAGAACAGCACCATGGACTTATGGTCGCAGATGTCGTTTGTGAATCCGGGGCTGCTGGGCACGCAGGCGTTTTTCCGTAAGGAGTTCCTCAAGCCCATCGAGAAAGGCAAGGACGAGGCCAAAACGCGCCGTCTGCACGCGCTTATCAAGCCCTTCATCCTGCGCCGCCACAAAGCCCAGGTGGCCCGGGAGCTGCCCGATAAGATTGAAAACCTGAGCTACTGCCCCATGACGGAGGAGCAGCTGCAGTGCTACGAGGAAACCAAGAGCTTCTACCGGAATAAGATTCTGCAGAGCCTGGAGGAGCATGGCACGGCCAGCACCCAGTTTATGCTGCTGCAGGGCCTCACCAAGCTGCGCCAGATTGCCAACCACCCCCGCATGGCCGACGAGGAGTACGAGCACGAGTCGGGCAAGCTGCGCGAGGTCATTCGCATGATTAAGAGCGTGGTGTCGGAGGGACACAAGGTGCTGATATTTAGTCAGTTTGTAAAACACCTGGATATTGTGCGCGGCGCGCTGGATGAGCGGCAGATTGAGTACGCCTACCTCGACGGCAACACCCGGGACCGGCACCTGGAGGTAGCCCGCTTCCAGGAAACCGAGGACCTGCGCGTGTTCCTGATCAGCCTGAAGGCCGGGGGCGTGGGCCTCAACCTCACCGCCGCCGACTACGTGTTCATCCTCGACCCGTGGTGGAACCCGGCCGTGGAAGCCCAGGCCGTGGACCGAGCCCACCGCATCGGGCAGCAGCGCACGGTGTTCACCTACAAGTTCATCACCCAGAACACGGTGGAGGAGAAAATCCTGGCCCTGCAGAACAAGAAAATCCAACTCGTTACCGACCTCATCACCACCGACGAAGCCATCATCAAGAGCCTCACCCGCGAGGATATTGAGGAGCTGCTAGGGTAGAAATTTTATTGGCCAATCTAATAGAATGAGTCTGTTTGACGCGCCTCAGCCCGTGCGGGTAGAAATCAAGGGCCGCACGCTCCGGTGCGTTATCTGTGGGCATCAGGGCTTTCACCGCAACGAGGTGAAGCTGGAGCGGGCTGGCTTGTTTACTTCTGATTGGTCGGATCTTCATGCCATCTGCTATGAATGTGACAATTGCGGCTACCTGCACTGGTTTATGCCGAAGTAAGCGCGGGCTACAGTAAGCACAACCCTGGGTCACCAGCCGGAGTTAAACCGGCATGCACCTCTACCTTCGCACGCACGTTGCTGCCCCACCCGCCCAAGTGTGGCAGGGCTTCACCCGGGAGCTGTTTTTGGCTTTGGCTCCACCGTTTCCGCCATTTCGGCTGTTGCGCTTCGATGGCTGCCACCGTGGCGACAAGGTGCACATTGAGCTGGGAGCCGGCCCGCTGCGCTACCCCTGGACCTCTCTCATCACCGACCACGGCACCACGCCCGATGGCACCTACTACTTTGTGGATGAGGGCCGGCAGCTGCCGCCGCCCCTGCGCCACTGGCAGCACCGCCACCTGATGCAGCCCGCCCCCGATGGCGGCACTTACATTGTGGAGGACCTGGAATATACCGCCGGTAACGCGGTGCTGGACCGGCTGCTGTGGCCGGCCATGTGGGCCCAGTTTGCCTGGCGGCGGCCTATTTACCGCCGCTGGTTTGGTCGGCCGGAGCAGTAACAGCATCGGAAAGTTACGCGCAGGCAGCGGTGAGCGGGCAGCCGCCGTATACCACCCCGGCAAGTCGTGTATCTTGCCGCGCCTCCGGTTTTGCCTATGTCTACTTCTTCTACTTCTGGCCGCTTTTTTAAGCAGCTTTTCTATGTACTGGTGCTTGCGGGAGGGCTGATGACCGGCTGCCGTAGTGCGCAAACGGCCTATCAGTTTAAGCCCGCGGCGGAGGCGGTGGCAGTACGTCCCATGCCTGCCGATATAATTACTTACCTGCCCAGTACCTCAGCCCAAACGAAAGCGCCGGTAGGAATGGAACCGCAGGCGGCTACCAAAAACCACTACGCCCGGCCCCACCTGAAGCGGCAGCTGCGCCAAGCTGTGGCCCAGGTGCAGAAGCAACTTGTAGTTACGGCCGCTACCGGCCGCAAGTCAGCTGCGCAGGCTGTGCGCCGGGCGGCTGGGCCCCGGCACACTACCGAAGTGGGTCTGGGCACTACGGTGCTGGGCGTGCTGGGGCTGGTGGTGTTGCCCATCAGCCTCATCGGGCTGCTGATTTGGGGCGGGCCGGTGTGGGCGGTGCTGGCCGGCTTAGCCGCCCTGGCCGTGCTCATTGCCTACCTCGACCCGTTTGCGTAGCTGCGGCTCACAGGTTGAGTACCATTCGGATATCGGCGCGCTGGTAGGCGGTAGGCGCCAGCGGAGCCTCCACGAAGCCTAGCCGGCGGTACAGGGCCAGCGCAGTAGTCAACCGCCGGTTGGAGAGCAGCTCCAGGTGCTGAGCCCCGAGGGCGCGGGCCTGCGCAATGGCCGCTTCGCCCAGTAGCCGGCCAATGCCCAGCCCCCGCGCGTGCGGCGACACCGCCATTTTGGCCAGCTCGTAGCTGGTGGAGGTTTCGTACAGCAGCGCACAGGCACCCACGGGCTCATCCTCGAGTAGCGCCATAAAAATGTGCCCTCCGGGGTCGAGAATATGCTGCTGAGGCGCGCGTGACTGCCGGTGGTCCGTCTCCTCCAGCTGAAAATAGTGCGTAATCCACTCCTCATTGAGGGCCTGGAAAGCGGGCTGATGCTCGGACCGGTAGGCCACTATGCGGGCGGTGGTAGCAGAAGGCATGGGGGGCAGCAGAAAGGTGGAGGCCGCAAAGATATTAGCCGATACCCGGTTGTCCGGGGCCGGCGTGGCATAATGGTGAGCTGGGCACCCTTGCGGCCCGACTGATTGGGTTACCTTTGTAGTCCACTTCACCAGCCATTTGCCATGTCTCTTGCCATCATCACCCTCAAACCCGGAAAAGACCAGTCCCTGCGCCGTCGGCACCCGTGGGTATTTTCGGGGGCCATTGGCCGGATGCAGGGGGAGGTGGTAGAGGGCGAAGTGGTGCAGGTGCAGGCCGCCAACGGCGAAGTGCTGGGCGTGGGCCACTACGCTCCCGGCTCCATTGCCGTGCGCATGCTCGATTTCGGACCCGCCGCCCAACTGCCCGACGCGGCGTTCTGGGAAGGCCGCCTACGCAATGCTTTTCAGCTGCGCCAGGGGCTGGGCCTCACGGGCAGCGGCAATACCAACGTGTACCGCCTCACCCACGCTGAGGGCGACGGGCTGCCCGGCCTTATCATTGATGTGTACGGCGACACGGCCGTGGTGCAGGCCCACAGCGCCGGCATGTACAAAGCCCGCCCCCTCATTGCCGAAGCCCTGCAGCAGGTGATTCCCGGCCTGCGCGCCATCTACGACAAAAGTGCCGAAACCGTGCCGGCCAAAGCTGCCCCGGGGGCCCAGAACGGCTACCTGTTCGGGGGCAGCAGCGGACAGGAGCACGTGGTGCACGAAAACGGCCACCCCTTCGCCGTGGACTGGGAAACGGGCCAGAAAACCGGCTTCTTCATCGACCAGCGTGACAACCGCAGCCTGCTGGCCCGCTACGCGCCCGGCCGCCGGGTGCTCAACACGTTCTGCTACACTGGCGGCTTCAGCTCCTACGCCCTGCAGGCTGGGGCCGAGCTGGTACATTCCGTGGATAGCTCGAAGCGCGCCATTGAGCTGACGGAGCGCAACGCCGCCCTCACCGGGCTGGAAAGCAAGCACGCCGCCTACGCCGAGGACGTGTTCAGCTTCATGAAAAACAGCCAGGAAACCTACGACCTGATTGTGCTGGATCCCCCGGCCTTTGCCAAGCACCTCTCGGCCCGCCACAACGCCCTGATGGGCTACAAGCGCCTGAACGCGGCCGGTATCCGGCAGATTGCGCCCGGCGGATTGCTGTTCACCTTCAGCTGCTCGCAGGTGGTATCGGCTGAGCTGTTTGAAGGAGCCGTGCTGGCCGCCGCCATCGAAGCCGGCCGCCCGGCTCGCATCCTGCACCGCCTCACCCAGCCCGCCGACCATCCCGTAAGCCTCTTCCACCCCGAGGGCGAGTACCTGAAAGGGCTGGTGCTGGCCGTTGAGTAACCCGAATTCTACCATGCTGAAGCCCGGCTTTTCCACCAGGAGAAGCCGGGCTTCGGTGCGTTTCGGGAGTTGCATGAACTGTCGGGCCGGAACGCGGGCAAACCGCTTTATATTTCTGGCCGATGACGAACTACTGGAAATGGCTGGCTGGCTGCGGTGCCGGTTGGCTGCTGCTTGCAGGGTGCGAACAACGGCCGGCGGCTCGCGCTGAGCTTGTCACCCCGGCACCCGCCGACACAGCGGCTGCGGCTGCTGGTAACGCCGCGCCGCATCCGGTAGTTCTGCCTGATACCACCGATGCCAGCCGAACCGGAGCGGCCCTGTTTCAAGCTGGCCACGATACCGTGTTTCGGGTGGGGCGGCAGCGGTACCGGCCAGCAGCGGCCGGGCCGATACCGATTCGGCCCGGCCGCTGCTGGCCGGTACCACGGGAGCGGTGGACAGCTTTTTCGCCACCGATTCGGCCTCCTTTGCTCGCAACGGGCAGGTGCGCGGCTACGAGGGCTGGCACACCATCATGCTGCTCGACTCAGTGGGCCGGATGGTGTTTCGGCAGCGGCTGCGCAAGGCCGATTTTTTCGGCGTAGCCGACCCCGACGTGGTAACGGTGAGCCAGCCGCAGGCCCCGCGCCTGTTGGGTGTGCACGGCCCCAGCCAGCGGCTGGCCCTGGCGGTGGAAATCGGTATTCCGTACAGTGATGTTTCGCAGCGCGTGGTGGTGCTGAAGCTGGATGGTACCGGGCGGCAGTTGTTCAGCAGTTACCGCTCCAACTGGGATGCGGCCGATTGTGTGCCCCGCCTGCTACCCGATGGTACGCTGCTCACCTGCCAGGAGCTGGTGCCGCCGACCGGCCCTCGGATATCCTTGCAAAAGCCGCGGGCTGAGCTGGTAGCCGTTTTCCCACTCACTGATACTACGTTGTTCACGGCTTACCACTACGGGCAGTACCGGCCGGTCAGGCGCGCAGCCGCTGCCGCCTCATCCGAAGCTATACAACCCATCGAAGGTGCGGCCCCCAGCGCCGAATTTCAGGAAGAGCAGCAATGGGTAGAGGATGCTCGTCGCCGACATAGCCCCAACGCTTTTATTATTACGCCAGGCGGACGGGTACGGCAACGGCTGCGCTACACCGGCACTGAGGGTACTATGGCCTACGAAGTACCGCGCTGCTACGTGTGGCAAACGCATATCTACTACCTGCTGGACGGGGAGCGGGGCCTGCTGGCCATCGACAAGCACCGGCCCGGCACCGCAATAACCCTTCCATTTCGGCAGATGACGGCTTTCCGTGCGCCTCGCCAATCCGCTGAAATCCGGTTCGATCTGCGTGGCGTCAATGCCCGGTACGCCTTTTGTCTTAACCCCCAGCAACCTCGCCAGCTCAGGCTGGAGCGGCTGCCGGCCGCGGAGTAGCGGCGGCAAGGGGGAGGCATTTATGCAGGTGTACACAATATAATGCTGGAAGGTATGAGCTCTTCAGGAGCAATGGTGCACTGACTCAGCTTATGAACAGTACTTCAACCGCCGCCTACAAAAGCCAAAAGCCGGCCCACCCCCCTAACTGGTGAACCGGCCCTGGTTTGAGCCAACCCGGCAGCGGTAGCCGGGCCATAAAAAGCGTGTTTAAAATTGAGCGAGGAGCGGAGCCCAATAACCACAATCGAGCTCCACTCTCACCCTTGCCAGCTGCCTCACGGCAGAAGTGTCACCCTCAGGCTCGGTTTGTTTCCCACCCCCTTCGCCTGAGCAGTGGCGCTGGCTTATTTGTATTGGTAGTAGCGCACGTAGTCCACTTGCATCTGCTGCGGGAAAGTGGTGGTGGCATCGGGGTTGCCATCGAAGTTACCACCCACGGCTACGTTCAGAATCACGAAAAACGGGTTATTGAAGGGAAAAGGGCTGGCGTCGCTGCCGGTGAATTGATAGTAAGGTTGCGTTTCACCATCCACGTAAAATCGTAGAAGGTCTTTGCTCCGAACCACTGAGTAAATGTGGAAGTCACTGGACAAATCAACCGACATGCTCTTGGTGGTACCCTTGTACTTGTGGTCGGCGGAACTGGTGCCGTAGTGCATGGTGCTCAGGAACTCCCGGGGCTGGCTGCCTCGTAGCTCCATAATGTCAATTTCGCCGCAGCGGGGCCAGTTGTTCTGGTCGATGTCGGAACCCAGCATCCAGATGGCCGGCCACACGCCCTTGCCTTTGGGCAGCTTGGCGCGTACATCAATTCGGCCGTACTGGAAGCTCTTTTTGCCTTTAGTAATCAGGCGGGCCGAGGAATAAGAGTTGGCCCCCGTTTGCTTGGCCTGAATTACGAGGTTGCCCCCGCTCATATAAGTGTTGTCGTTGCTGTTGGTGTAGGTCTGCAGCTCGTTGTTGCCCCAGCCGCCGGCTCCCAGCTCGTAGGTCCACTTGGTTTGGTCGAGGGCCCCAGTATTAAACTCGTCGCTCCACACCAACTCGGTGTATTTGTCGTAGTCACGGGCTTCCTCGTTCACCACTGGGTCGGTGGGCGTGGGGGTTGGCTGCGGGACGTTCTTGGTTTTGGTTTCGGTGCAGGCGCTCAGGCTCAGCAGAAGGGCTATACCAGTGGTGAGCAGCATGGCGGGCAGGCGGGGGGTAGTCAGCATACAAAAGTCAACAGCAGAAAAACCCGGGAAAGTGCCCAAACGGCCTCCCCGGCACCGCCAAAGCCGGCCAGCACCGAAGTACTGGCCGGCCCATTGGCGGCAAAAAAGCGCGGGGGCTTATTTCACTACCATTTTAATGGTGAACACCGTGCCGCCATTCTGGCCGCTGCCGGCGCGCAGAGTCATCTTCTTGTTGTCGATGCTCAGAATGCGGTACACGCGCTCCGTGGGCGAGGCATCGGTGGCGGCGATGAAGGCGCCGGCCCGCGTGAGCGTGAACTGGGCCAGACCCGCGCCCGACGAAGGGCCAAATACGTACGTTGACGTGCCCGACAGCGGTGCCGAGCAGGTGTAGCCGGCTGCTGCCGAGAAAGTTTGGGTTTTGGCGTCGTAGGTAAAGACGTTGTTGGTCGAGAAGGTATACTCGTCGTCCGACTGGCAGGCGGGTAGCTCACCGGCCTTTACACCCGCAAAGTACTCCAACGGATTAGCCTCGGTGCCAACCGTAATGGGAGCGTCGACGGTGTTGTCCAGCATCCAGGTGCGCGAGGAGCCACCCGTGAGCAGCAGCTTGTAGGGAGCCGTGGCATCGTAGGGGGCCAGCGTGAGTACCGTGCGGGTGCCGTCGGGGTTGGTGCCACGCAGCCTCAGCTTGGTATCGGTAGCTTCCAGAATGTCGTAGGTTTTGTTGGCTACCGAGTCGGCGGTGCCAATAAAATTGCGTTTGCCCTTCAGCACAATTTGCGGGTTGCCGCTGCTGTTGGGCCGGAACACAAAGCTGCCGCCGTTTTCCAGGGCAGTCCCGCAGCTACCGTTCCTGTACGTCTGACCCCCGCTAATGTAGCCCAGCGTGAAGTTTTTGCTGAACGCGAACTGGTCGTCGAGCTGGCAGGCATTTAAGGTAGTCGAGGATGACAGCACCGAGCCGGTGGACGACTCGCGCACAATGGCCCCAGGCTCCGAGGAAAGGGACCAGATACGGGTGCCGCTGCCGCCGCAGTCTACCAGCTTGCTGAAGGCGCTGTTGGCGCAGGCATCCGGAATGGTTACGTTCTGCTTGCTGGAGATACCCGTGCCGCCCCGGCCGGAGGTATACAGTTGCGCCTGGTAAGTGCCGGGCTGGTAATAGGTGTGGCTGGCGGGGCTGCCGGTACCCCGCGAGTTGTCGCCGAAGTCCCACTCGTACACAAACCCATCGGAGCTGGTGCTGGTGAAGGTAACCACCGTGGGAAACTCCGTGGTATTGGTCTGGTAGGTGAAGGAGGCCTGCGGCACAGCACCTTCCAGTTTGTTATCGTCGCCGTCCTTTTGGCAGGAGGCCAGCAGCAGCGGGGCAGCCAAAAGGCCCAGAGCAGCTACGCGTACTATATGTTTCATGAGAAGTAAAGCAAGGGAATGAGTGGGAAGGGAATGAAGGCGAAAAATGGCCGGTAGTATACACCAGTGGGCCCGCTACCGGCCATTTTTGCATTCGTGGGGGCTTAGTACCCTTGGTTCTGGCTCAGGCCAGGGTTTACGTCGCGCTCCGACTGCGGAACGGGCAGTACCACGTTGTAGGGCTTCACGCCTTTGGCAATGAGTTGGGGCGAGGTCAGCAGCTCGCCGGTCCGCTTCATGTCAAACCACCGGTCATTTTCGAAGGCCAGTTCGTATTTCCGCTCCCGCCATACGGCCCGCTTGAAGTTATCGGCGCTGATGCCGGCCTGCAAATCGTGGGTACCGGGCGTGTTGATGGCTTCGCCGAAGGCGCGGCGGCGCACTTTGTTGATTGCTTCCAGGCCCGAGGCCGTGGGTCCTTCGGCTTCGGCCTGAATCAGGTACATCTCGGCCAGGCGCAGCACCGGAATGTTCAGCTCCGAATCCCAGACGTTGGTGTTCACTTTGCCCACAAACCACTTCTTGCAGCCGTAGCCGTTGGGTGAGCCGGGCAGGGAGTTGGGCTGCACGCGGCCGTCGGGGTATTTGTCGCCGGGCTTCCAGATGGTCACGTCGCGGCGCAGGTCGCCGCTTTCGTAGCCGGCCACAAAGTCGGGTTCCGGAATGTTGAAGCCGTAGCCGCCCTGGGGCACGATGCCCTGGCCGCGGGGGCCAAAGAACTCGTTGCCGCAGAAGCCCAGGCCATCAAAGGTGTACTGGTTGCGGCCCGATACGTACTGCACCTCAAACAGCGACTCTTTGCCGTTCTCGTTGCCTACTTTGAAGTTATCGCCGTAGTTGTCCCACATGGCTTTGCCGCTGCCGGCAATAACCTCCTTGGCGCGGGTGGCGGCCCCCGTCATGTTGCCCTGGGTGAGGTACACTTTGGCCAGTAGGGCCGTAGCCGACCACTTCGTGGCCCGGCCGATGTCGTCGCCGCTGTAGGAGGTGGGCAGGTTGCCGATGGCGTCGTTCAGGTCCTGTACAATTTGGGTGTACACCTGCGCGGCGGGGGTGCGCTGCACGTTCACCTCTTCCAGCGTTACGGGCGGCTTGGTCAGCAGGGGCACGTCGCCGTAAGCCCGCACCAAGTCAAAGTAGTACTTGGCCCGCAGGAACTGGGCTTCGCCGATGCAGCGCTTCTGAATGGCCGGGTCAATGCTCATGGCGGGCACCTTCTGCAGCACAATGTTGGCCCGCCCAATGCCGATGAAGCAGCCGCCCCACAGGCGGTTTACAATGGGGTTGGTGGTAGGAATATTGAAGAAATCGAGCTGTTGCTGCTCAATCCCGTCGCCGCCGCCGCCACCGCCGGTCGTGGAGATGTCGGAGCCAATGTCGCCGAGGCCCCACAAGGCGTAGTTGTACTGGCCGCCTTTGCCCAGCTCGCTGTAAATAGCGTTAGTGGCCTGAATGGCGTCGGTGGCCGTTTTGTAGAAGTTAGCGTCCGTCACCTGGTCCGTCGGCGACTCCGAGAGGAAGTCTTTGCCGCAGCCCGTGAGCAGCCCCAGCGTGAGCAGGGTGGCGCTGGTATATTTCGTGATGGGGTTCATCGTAGAAGCTGTTTGGGAATTTTGGAAGGTTGGTTCGGGGGAAGAACTGTGCTGATTGCCAGTAAATTCCGCTTAGAAACCAAAGTTTACGCCGGCCAAGAACACCCGCGGCTGCGGGTACACGCCCAGGTCAACACCGCGCGAGCCCACTTCGGGGTCGTAGCCGGTGTATTTGGTGAGGGTCAGCAGGTTCTGAGCCGTCACGTACACCCGCAGCTGCTTGGCCGCCACGCGGCTAACCAGCGACGTAGGCAGGCTGTAGCCCAGCGTGAGGGTTTTAATGCGCAGATAGGAGCCATCCTCCACGAAGTAGGAGCTCACGCGCAGGTTCTGGTTCGGGTCGCCGGCAATGGCGCGGGGCACCTCGTTGCTGGTGCCGGGGCCCGTCCAGCGGTCCAGCACCCGCTTACTGCCGCTGCTGTTGCCATACAGCGGGCTTTCCAGAATGTAGCGGTTCTGGTTGTAGATATCGTTGCCCTGGGAGCCCTGAATAAACATGTTCAGGTCGAAGCCCCCGAAGGTGAGCGTGTTGTTGATGCCGTAAGTGAAGTCGGGGTTGGGGTTGCCAATGAACTTCCGGTCAGAGGCATTGATTACACCGTCGCCGTTCAGGTCTTTAAACCGGATGTCGCCGGGCGCGGCTCCGCTCTGGGTGGCGTGGTTTTTCACGTCCTCCGGCGTCTGGAACAGGCCGTCGGCCACGTATCCGTAGAACGAGCCGAAAGGTACCCCCTTGTCGTAGCGCACAATCACGCCGCTCAGGCCACCAAGGCCGTCGTAGGGCTGCCCTACACCCAACGACTCCAGCTTGGTTTTGTAAGCCGAGAAATTGAGGGTGGTGGTCCAGCTCAGGGCGCGGCCCGTACCCTGCACGTTGTGCGAGGTGAAGGAGAAGTCTACGCCGCGGTTGTAAGCGTTGGCCGCGTTGCGGTTTACGGCTTCGTAGGTGCCCGATACCAGTGACACGGGCACAGGGGCAATCAGGTTAGGCGAGGTCCGGTCGTAGAGGTCAATGGTGGCCTCAAAGCGGTTGTCCAGGAAGCCCAGGTCGATACCAATGTTGGTCTGGTTGTTGGTTTCCCAGCGCAGGTCGGGGTTGGCCAGGCGGGTCGGGGCAGCACCCGTCTGAATGGTGCCGTTAGGCCCGAAGGGATACGAAATCTGCGAGTTGATGGAGTAGAGGTAAGCGAAGCGGCCGGCGTTGTTGGGGTTACCCACTTTGCCGTAGCCCACGCGCAGCTTCAGGTTGCTCAGCACGCGGTTGCCCTTCAGGAAATCCTCCTCCGAGATGCGCCAGCCGGCCGATACGCCCGGGAAGAAGCCGAACTGGTTGCCGGGCTGAAAGGCGCCCGAGCCGTCGTAGCGCACAATGCCCTGGAACAGATATTTACCGGCAAACTCGTAGTTCACGCGGGCAAAGTAGCTGGCCAGGTGCGAGGTGGGGTTAATGATACCCGCGTTGGCCAGGGAAGTGTTCAGCGGGCCGGTGTTAATCACCTGCAGGTCGTTGCGCAGGTAGCCGGTGCGGTAGGCCTCCACGTTGCTGTAGTTGAACCACTGCGCCGACTGGCCTAGCAGCACCGTTACCTGGTGCTTGTCAGCAAACAGGTGGTCATACTTGGCCGTGTTTTCAATCAGGTAGCTGGGCGCGTACGACGAGGTAGCCGAGGCCCCGGCCAGGTTGTAGCGGGTGCTGTATACCTCGTTGCCCACCCGCAGCTCGGGTACCGTGGGCTGGAAGGAGTTGTAGTTGTCGAAAATGAAGTCGGCCCCGATGTTGGTGCGGAAGGTGAGGCCCTTCAGTGGCTCCAGCTCGGCAAATACCGTGGTGAGGGCCCGGTTGCGGGTGAAGCGGCGGTTGGCCAGGGTGGCGTTGGCCAGCGGGTTCTCCTCAATGAAGTTGTCCTGGGCACCGCGGGGCTCGTAGTAATAGCCATCGGGGCGGTACACGGGAATAATGGCCGGAATGCGCAACGTCTGCTGCACGGTGCCATACTCGCCGCTGTTGGTGGTAATCTGACGGTCGGAGAGGTGGGTGAGCGAGATGCTGTTGCCCAGCTTCAGGATTTTGTTCACCTGCACGTCGCCGTTGGCCCGTAGCGTGAAGCGCTCAAAGTTGGAGCCAATAATGGTACCGTCCTGCTGGAAGTAGCTACCCGATACGGCGAAGCGGGCCTTATCAGAGCCACCCGTGGCCGAGAGGGAGTAGTTCTGAATGGCAGCCCGGCGGAACACTTCATCCTGCCAGTTGGTGCCTTCGCCCAAGGAAGCGGGGTCGCGCAGGCGGTCCACCACAATAGGCTCGCCGGCGGCAATGCGGTTTTCGTTGTTGATAACGGCGTACTCCTGCGCGTTTAGCAGCGGGAGCTTGCGCCACACCTGCTGCACCCCGCGGTAGGCATCCAGGTTGATGGTGGAGGTGCCAGCTTTGCCGCGCTTGGTGGTGATGATAACTACCCCGTTGGCGGCCCGCACCCCGTAAATGGCGGTGGCCGAGGCGTCCTTCAGAATGTCAATAGTCTCGATGTCGTTGGGGCTGATGGCGTTCAGCTGGTTCTCGCCGCCTTCTGGCAGCGGGAAGCCGTCCACTACGTACAGCGGGTTGTTGTTGCCCGCCGAGGTAATCCCCCGCACCCGAATAGAAGTACCGGCCGCGCCACCCGGGGCACCGCCATTGGAGGTTACGGTAACACCGGCCGCCCGACCCTGCAGGGCCTGAGTAGCGTCGGCCACGGGCTGCGAGGCAATTTCCCGCGCCGATACCGATGATACGGCCCCCGTTACGCTGCCGCGCTCCTGGGTGCCATAGCCTACTACCACTACCTCGCTCAGGGCGCGGGTGTCTTCGGCCAAAGAAACCGTCAGGTTGCTGTTAGCCCCCGTAACGGGTATTTCCCGGCGGGTAAAGCCCACGTAGCTGATAATGAGCGTGGAGTTTTCCGGGACATTTAGGCTAAAGCGACCATCCGCATCCGTAGTAGTGCCCAGGGTGGTGCCCTTGACGATAATGGTAACGCCCGGCAGCGGGTCGCCGTTGGCCTGGGTTACCCGACCCGACACAGGCACGTCGGCCAGCGGGGTGGTAAGGAGCTTGGCAGCGTTCAGGGAGGTGGCCGGGGCGGCAGCCAGAGCGGGTGCTGCTGTCAGCCCACAGGCCGCCAGCCACATTGCCCGGCGCAGCGCCTGAGTGTAGAGGTATTGGTTCATGGATGTGTGGGAATTGAGGGAAGTAAAAGCAGGTGAAAAAAATGTGGGCTTGCCGCGTCTTGGGGTGAGGCAGCTGCCGGGAAAACACTGGGGCTCCGCTGGGATTCACTTAACTTATGCAGGAGGGGCGGAGCAGGGGAGCAGGCTGGCCACGGTTTTTATCTTGGGAAGTGCTTTACCTGTATGTGAGCGTAGTAAAGTGGAAAGCCAGCACTCAAATATATCCGACCTTGTTTCGGAAAAGCAATAGCAAAAACTGCCTGTACGGCCTGAAAAAGCGGTTTTTAATGTTATTGCACAATCCGTCTATACACTTAGCGCACACGCGCTACCCAGCACTTACGGCCCGTATAGAGCCCTGCGGCCCTTCGGCAAAGGCGGGCGTAGCACGTAAAAAACAATCAAATAAATTGACCTTAGGGACACTTTTTTTGCATCAATGCCGCAAAAAAAGTGTCCACTTACCTACTGCCATCGGGTTGCAGCGGGTACGGGGCGTAAGCGGCCATGGCAGGCAATGAGTAACAGACAGCCGAACAGCGGGATACCCGATAGTGTGGAGCAGAGGGCTACCGGATACGCAACAACAGAAAAGGTCACAATTCCGGGCCTATAAGGCTGGAATTGTGACCCAAAAGTTCTACAATACGGTGCTTAAGCGTGTGCCGCCGATTCGGTACTGATACTCTCCTCAGGCTCCGTGCTAGTGGCATCCAGCAGCACGTGCGTCCAGCCTTCGTTCTCATCAAAATCGGGGGCGAGGCGGCGGCGGCGCATAGCTTCCAGCACCTTCTGGCTAAAGCTCCAGCAGGTACCCTGCCGCAAATCGAGCAGGCGGGAAAGCTCCTGCGAGGAGTAGTTACCCTTGTGGGTATAGATAAGGAAAACGGCGTAGAAAGCCTTGATAATAGAGAACTTACACTTTTGCAGCAGCGTGTAAGCCGTGGCTGACTCTACGTAGCGGCACTTGGTACAACGGCGGGAGTGGGGCTCCCGGCCGTCGCAATACTTTTCGTGGCCGCACTTCCGGCAGTGGTAGCCATCAGCCCATTTCAGGTTGGCCAGGTAAGAGAGGCAGGCATCCTTATCGGGATAAATCTGGCTGAATTCGCCAAAGTCCACTTCTTTCGAGAGCACCCGAGCCGTTTTCACCTCCTGCAAGTCGCGCTGCAATTCAGTGTTGAGCTTCTCAATGGCCGCCGATTGCAGCGCCAGCAGCCCGTTGGCCTGTAGCAGTTCCCGGTTCTGGGCCGCAATGGTGTCGCTTTGCAGGCGCAGCTCATCGGTGCGTTGGGCTACCAGCCCTTCCAGCTCGGTGTTCAGCTGGTCTTTCAACTCCTGATTGTGCTGCAGCTGCTCTACCAACTGTTGCTGTACCGCATGTTTCTTGCGCAGCTGCTTTACCAGCTTATCCTGGGCCCGAATGGTGGCATCCTTGATAGCCTTGATTTTTTCGCCGAGGGCATAGGACAGCACCACCACTTCAATTACAAACGCCACGTTCATGCTATACACCGTGGCCGTGTTGGTGAACGTGCTGATACCAAGCTTTCTAAGAATCAGGAAGCCAACGCTGATAGCCACCAAAGCATGCGCCAGCAGGAAGAAGCGGGCTGTGCGCTGCCCGCGCTGCCACACCCGCACGGCGGCGTAGTAAATGAGGCCGTAGGGCAGCAGATAGAACCAGAAGCCCCAGCCGGAATTCAGCCACAGAGCGTCAATCACCAGCCCAACCACGCTTAGGATAACCACGCCCCGCACCCACCGGTCGAAGTGCGGCAGCCGCAGGGGCATATCCAGAAACTGGCGGGCATAGTAGCTGAATGTGAGCAGCAGCAGGATAGGGGAACCGGCGACAATCAATTCATTCAGAGCCGGGTAGTCGGGCCAGAGGTACTGAAAGCCGAGGCCATCTTCCGACAGGAACACGAGGCTGCAGCTCAGCACGTAGAGCACGTAGCGCAGGTACGTCTGCTCCCCAATGAACAGGTAGAGGCACAGGTTGTACACCACCATAATCAGCAGGATGCCATAGAAGCCGCCCAGCAGCCCATACTCGGCCTGAAAATGGTTGGCCAAGGGCTGCTCGGTGCGCAGGCGGCTCAGAAAAGTGGTTTTGGAACTGGATTGCAGCCGCAGGTAGTAGGTCTGGGTTTGGTTGGGCTGCAGGGGCAGGCGGAACAGGAAGTTCTTATAGGGGAACTTGCGCGTGAACAGGGGCAGGTCGGAGCCGGTGATGGTAGGAGCAGCACCATCGGCCGGAAAGAACTCCACGTGGTTGAGGTGGGAGTCGAACATTTCCAGGTACCAGTGCTGCTGCAGCGGCCCCTTGGCCCGAATAATCAGGCGCATCCAGTAGGCTGCCCCCGGATGGTCCATGGTGGTAGTGGGCAGCAGGTTGCCAGCCCGAAACTGGCGGGCTCGGGCCGGCTGGCGTATTTGGTCAAACGTGAGCTGGCCGGTGGGGTCTTCCAGCACACTATAGAAGGATGGATCTACAAACAGCTCGTCTAGGGTCGAGCTTACCCGCAGAGTATCAGCCGACCGGGGAGCCGCCCCGGCTGGGCACAAGAAGGTCAGAAACAGCAGGCTGCTGAGCGTCAGGAAAGAAAACCAGGTAGCCCGACGCGGTGGGAGTTGGGGGGATACAGGCTTCATGGCAGCTTCTAAGGTACGAAAACCGCAGTGTTTAATTACTCACCGGCACCACCAGCGGGGGCTACTGGGGAAAAGCGCAGCCAGCCCAGCTGCTGAATGGGCGCGTCAACCAGCACGCGTAACGTATGCTGGCCAGCAGGCAAGGTAGGCGTGTTTAGGGTGATGGTAGTCCAGTCAGCGCTGGTTGGTACTACCGCCGTGCCAACGGCCAGGTCGCCTAGCTTCAGACTGATGCGGCCGGTGTCAGGGCCAGGCTGGAGGTGTAGTTCGGCCTTGTAGCTACCGGGGGCAGTTACCGTAACAGTGTACGCAAGCCATTCGCCCGCCGTAAGCTGCTGTACGGCAAAGCCGTTGGGCATGTCGGGGCACTTGGCTATGTCTACTCCGTCGTTGCGGTAGGCGCCGCCTTTGTTGGTGGGGGTATAGTCGCGGTAATCAGTACGGGCCGAGAAGTCGTCGTGATAGGCTATACCGTCGCGGCCCAGGTCATAGTCGGTGGCCGGAATAGTACCCGGAATGGAGAACGGAGTAAAAGGCTGACGGGCAGCGGGCTGCGTAAGGGCAGCTGCTACGTCGCGGTTTACCTGGCAGTTGGCAAACTGCGCATTCCGCAGTAGCGCAGCCCGGCCTTGCGGCGTGAGGATGCTGCCGTAGGGGGCTACGCGGAGCAGGCCCGCGCCGGAATCAACCCGCTTGATGTTCCAGTGGCCCCAGCCAATACCCCGTTCGTTGAGGCCCTGCACGGCGGCGGCAAACCACTCGTTGGAGTTTTCGCCGGTTTCGCCCACCCATACGGGCACCTGCCACTTGTCGCGGAAGGCCGTCAGGTTGGTGAGCAGGTTGATTTGGTTGGGGTTGGGGTCGGTGGCCTCGGCCGTATTGGGGCACCAGTAGCGGTGAGCGTTATACACAAGGTTGGCAGTACTTTTTACATGCAGCTTATCGGGCGTGAGGTTGGTGTATTCATTGCCATAGCCGTTGCCTTCCAGCATAATCAGGTGCTGGTCGTTTCGGGCCCGTACGGCATCAATCAGCCGAGAATAGAACGTATTCAGCTCCTGATTATCAGCCGACATGCCATTAGCCACGTTCAGGTTATGCGGCTCGTTGATGAGGTCGTACATAGCAATGGCCGACTGGTTGCGGTACCGGTCGGCCAGCATTTCCCAGAGACGCACGGTAATATCCTGGTAAATCGGACGGCCCTTGGCATCCCGCCGCTTCCACATATCCAGGGGCCGGAAGTTGTCGTTGATGTTTCGGTCGGTGCCCTGGCCACCGGGGGCCGCGTGCAGGTCCAGCACCACGTACATGTTGTTGGCCGCGCACCACTTCACTACATCATCAATGAAGCGGATACCGTCCAGCTTCTGGGGTGTGGCGAAGAGCTGGCCCTTATCGTACCACTGGCTGAGCTGCTGCACGTAGGCCGTCAGCTTTTGGTCGTTCTTCGGGTCCCGGATTACTTCGGTGCGGGCGTGGCGTTGCTCCGGGGTCAGAAACAGGTCGTAGTGCAGTGGTAGTCGGACGCAGTTAAAGCCCTGCCGGGCCAGAAAGTCGATATCAGCCTTGGTGATGAACTGCTGCCGATACTGGCGGTAGAACTTCTCCATCTCGGCCTCGGAGGCAGTCCGGAGAATACCCTGCTTAATACGCCACTGGCTGTTCAAGGTATCCGTATCGAGAATGTAGCTTTCCTGGAGCAGCCAGCCACCCACGTTGTACCCCCGCAGCACCACCTCGTGGCCGTTGGCATCCACAGTTTTGGGGCCGGCCGCGTGCAGCGGGCTGAGCTGTTGCCCGCTAGCCGGGCTGGCGGCTGCCAACAAGCCGCTTAGCAAGCCTATACACCCAAGAAAAACAGACGCTTTGCGTTGGCCCGGTACCGGCCGGTTGCGGCAAATCATAGCAGTAAAGATTAAAAGAAGGAGAGGGCAAGGGGAAGAGAAAAAAACAGGGCGGAGAAACCCCGCCCCGTTTCCGCTTTTTCTCACTCGTGTAATGCTGTTCCGCCATAGGCGGCCGGTGCCGTTGCAGCGGAGCCGGCCGCTGGCGGAGGTTATTCTTTGACGAACTGCTGCACCGTAACTGGGCCGCTGGTGTTGCGCAGGGTGAGGAAATAGAGCCCCGGGCGCAGAGCGTGCACATCCACAGTGGTTAGCGTTGGGCTGGCAGCTACTGCCTGCGTAAGTACTACCCGGCCCACGGCATCGGTAATGGTGATAGTGCCCGTGCCAGCTGTGGGCACCATCAGCTGAGTACTGGCCGGGTTGGGATACAGGCGGGCTTCCGGAGTAGCCGCCTGGGCAGTAGCCAGCGTACGACCAGCGCAGGACGTGCCAACCGTGTAGCTGTGCGGGGTAGCGCTGGAGTTGCGCTCTGCAGTGGTAGCGCCCACGCGGTAGGTAAAGTAGAACGACAAGGCTGCACCAGTAGCCTGGGCCTGGGCAAAAGTGAAGTTGCTGCCCGCGGCTGTCATGTTGTAGCCCGCGTAGCCGCCCGTGCCTACTTTCACATAAATCAGGGCCATGGTGCTGCCGGCAATGGGGCTGAGCGGAATAAACTTCCAGTTCACAGTGCCATTGGTGGTCGATACCTCATAGCTGTAGTCGCCGTTGGCCACGGTGCCGGTGCAGGCGGTACTGCCGGTGCCGCCCCCGCTGGCGGCGGTGCCGTACACCTCCAGCTCATAGAGGGAGTAGCCGTAGCTGGCTCCGTTGATAACCGCCCGGGCCGTACCGTACATCCGCACGTAGCGGCCGGTGCCGGTCAGGCCGGTGTGGTCGTTGGTGAGGGTGCTGTTGCCGGTTACTGTTTTGATGGTGGTCCAGGTGGTAGCATCCGGAGACACCTGCACCAGATAATCCTTGCCGTAGGCGGCTTCCCAGGTCAGCTTCACGCGGTTCACGTTGTAGCTGGCGCCCAGGTCCACGTAAATCCACTGCGGGTCGGCGAAAGTGCTGCTCCAGCGGGTAGAAGTGGTGTTGCCATCCACGGCGGCCGAGCCGGGCGTACCGCTGTTTTCGGTGGAGGAAGTGAAGGTGGGCTTGTTGAGGGCCAGGTTGGTGGCGGTGGGCGCCGAGCCTACCGTTACGCTCACCGCCCCCGAGGTAGTGGTAGCGCCGGCGTTGTCGGTGGCTTTGGCCGTGAGGCTATAGGTGCCGACTGCCACATTGCTCCAGGTGTAGCTGTACGGGCTGGTGGTAGCTGTGCCCAGCAGCGTGGTACCCTGGTAGAACTCCACTTTGCTGATGCTGCCATCCGAGTCGGCGGCGTTAGCGCTGATGCTGATGCTGGCCGGGGCCGTAAAGGTGGCGCCGTTGGCTGGAGAGGTCAGGCTAACGGTGGGCGCCACGTTTGAGGGGGCCGTGCTGGCCGTGAGGCTGCGCAGGTTGTCGATGTAGAACACCGTGCCGGTGGTGGAGTTGGGTGCAAACAGCAGCACCACGTTGTCCACGTCCGCATCGGGTGTGCCGGCATCGGGGGAGTTGGCGTAGCTGAACGTGAGCGTATGCCAGGCGTTGCTCTGCTTCACCACGGCCTGGTAGATGCTGTGGCGGCCGGTAGGATAGTTGTTGGGGTTGGATGACGTGCTGCTTTCCAGCTGCCACGATACCACCGTGCCGGCCGGAGCCGAGGTGTACACGTCCAGGGCAAATACTTTCTGGCCCGCCACGTAGGCGCTGCCGTCCTTTATCTGGGTGCTGGCCAGGGCCAGGGCATCGTACTGCGAGGCCGAGTTACGAGTGTACTGCCCTACTTTGGCCGAGGTGTTGATGCCCGTAGCCGAGGGGTTGGTGGCCGCCGCAACGTAGGTACCGTTGGCCGTGCGCAGGGGTAGGTTGCGTACCGCGTCGTAGTTTTCGAAGGTGGTGCCAGCCGAGTACGTCGGGGTAGCCTTCTTGGCAATCCGAATGTTATCGAGGTAGTACGTTTCGCCGGTATAGGCCCCGCTGTTAAACAGGATGGCCAGCTGGTCGATGGCCACGTTGGCCGTGCCGGCGTCGGGGGCCGTGTTGAAGGCAAACGTGAGGGTTTCCCACTGGTTTTGCTTGGTTGTGTTGGCCAGGTAGGTGCTGTTGCGCCCGGCCGGGTAGCTGTTGGTACCGGCCGCCGCGGCCTTATTCTGCAGCGTAATGTTGATGGGCGTACCCACCGGGGCTGAGGTATACACGTCTACCTGCAGCTGGTACGTCTGGTTCTTGAACAGGCCCGCATCCTGAATTACAGTACCCGGAGCGCCGGCGTCGAAGAACAGCACGTCGTACTGCTGAGTGGAGTTGCGCACGTACTTGGCCACGTTGGCGGTGGTGTTTACCCCCGTTGCCGAGGGGTTAGCCGTGGGGGCAGTGTACGCGCCGTTGGTGCTGGCCGCGTTGAAGGTAAGCTTAGCCGTGCCGTCGTAATTCTGCAGTACTTCCGTAGAAACTACGGCGGCTTCGGGTTGCTTCTTAATCAGGAGGTTATCCAGGTAAAACGTGGCACCGGAGTTGGTGGCAGGCTGAATCAGGAAAGCCACATTGTCGATGGAGAAGATGTTGGTGCCCGCGTCGAGGCTCTTCTCAAACTCAAATTCCAGGGTTTCCCAGGCATTCTGGCGGGTAGTATAGGCGCGGTAGGCGCTGTGCCGGCCCGAGGGGAAGTTGGTGGAGGTAGTTACCTGGCTGTTCTCGAACTGCATGGTCACTTTGCTGCCCACCGGGGCCGTGGAATACACATCCACGAACACCTTGCGCCGCCCCGCCACAAAGTCGTTGGCGTTGCCGATGCCTAGGTTTTTCACGTACAGCACGTCGTACTGCTCAGCCGTATTGCGCACGTACTTCCCCACCTTGGCCGAGGTGTTGATGACCGTGGAAGGGTTGGCAACGGCCTGGGTGAGCGTGCCCGTAATGGTGCCGTACGTTACCACCCGGTTGCTCTCGTAGTCTTCGTACACACGGTCCAGCTGCAGGGCCGGCGTTACGGTCAGAGATTTGGAGTACGTGGCCGTGGCGCAGCCGCTCACGGCCACCGAGGCCGTTACGTTGCCGCTGGCCGCTGAGCTGCTGAAGTTTACCTGAACCGCGTTGGTGCCCTGCCCACTCACAATAGTAGCTCCGCTGGGTACCGACCACGTGTAGGTGCCGCCCGTAATGGCATCCAGCCGGAAGGTCTTGTTCTGGTCGCCCTGGTGTACCTGGTCGGGGCCCAGCACGGCGTAGTTGTAAGTTCCTTTGTACACCCGCACGTAGTCCACCTGGGTGGTCACGGGGTAGTCGGAGGGTGTGGGGTTGGTGTAGCCCGTAAAACCGGTGCCGGGGCCACCCACGGCCGTATTCAGAATGATGTAGAAGTTACCGTCGTTGAAGGGCCAGGAGCCGCCCGTGGTAGTTTTAGGCGAAGCCGTGTGGAACAGTGTTCCATCCACAAACCACTTGATCTGGTCGGGGCTCCACTCTACGGCGTACACGTGAAAATCCTGCGACAGATCCACGGTGCCCACGTAGTCGCGTCCGGTGAAGTGCCAGCCGCCCGCATCGTAGTGAATGGTGCCACTGGTGCTTTTGGGGTTTTTGTGCTTGGCCTCCATGATGTCAATCTCGCCCGTATAGGGCCAGTTGCCGGGGTCGGCCAGCATCCAGAAGGCGGGCCAAATGCCCTGGGCCGAGGGCAGCTTCATGCGGGCCTCAATGCGGCCGTACCGGAACGTTTGGAGGGCTCCGCTGGCCTGCTTGGAAAGCAGCTTGGCGGAAGTGTAGTTGTAGGTGCGCCCATTCTGCACCGAGTTTTCGTAGCGGGTGGCAATGTTGAGGTAGCCGCCCGTTACGGTGGCATTGGCGGGGCGGTACACCTGCAGCTCGGCGTTGCCGAAGTTACAATTGCCTTCGGCGCACCCGTCACCATCGTACACCTGCCATTTACTCAGGTCGCCGGCCGTGTTGAACTCATCCTGCCAGACCAGCTGATTGCACTGAGCCTGGGCGGTGGCGGGGAGCAGCGCCCAACCCAGGCCCAAGGCCAGGGTAAGCCGTGCCCAACGCCCGAGCCAACGGCCCGGGGAAGCGGTAGAAATTTCCATGAAATGTGTGGGTGTTTTGGTAGATAGGGCAAGGGCCGCTCCGTTCCTGGGGAGAAGTGAAGCGGTAAGCAGAATGGGTGCCGGGCCGGAACTTCCCGCGTCAGCTAGCAACGACAAGCGGAGAATAACTGTGCCAGCACCTGACCAAATGTAATGGGGTGTGATTTAGAAAATCAAGGTATAAATCCTTGCCTACAAGCCAGAAACGGTGTTTTTGCTTTACATCACACGCGCAGTTATACACTTACTGCACACGCAAAAAGCCCAGCCGGCCGGTTAAGATGCGCAGGGGCTATTACCCCAAGGGGCGGCTACACAACACGTAAAAAAAGTGTGCCTTCTGCGCAATTATTTTTCAAGCTGGCCAACTTACGGCTTCCGCAGCCCCGGCGCGCACAAACATTTCCGGAAAGTGGGTTGTGTTACCGGCCCGGATACTCCGTTCTTCGTAGGGGCATTTACTCCTGCCTACATTTTAGCTTCCGCACTTGGCTGTTCTTCGCTCTAAACCAAAAGGTCCTTCCCAACCTGTTGCCATTATTGGGGCAGGTATTGCCGGTATAGCTACGGCAGTACGGCTAGCTACGCAAGGGCACCGCGTTACAGTGTTTGAGGCGCAGGAGTCCTTCGGTGGTAAGATGCACCAGCTGGAACTGCCCGGTGGTTACCGCTTCGATGGGGGACCATCCTTATTCACGCTGCCCCACCTGGTAGATGAGCTGTTTCAACTGGCCGGCCGCAACCCCCAGGACTATTTCCGCTACCAGCGCCTCGACCCCATTACGCAGTACTTTTTCGCCGATGGTACCCGCCTAACGGCCTGGGCCGATGAGGAGCGGTTTGCCCGGGAGGTAGAGGAAAAGCTGCAGGTGTCTGCTGCTGAAGTACTCCGGTTTCTGCGCCGCAGCGGCCGGGTCTACGAGGCTACGGCCGGTACTTTTCTGCAAAAGTCCCTGCACAAAGCCAGCACCTACCTGAGTCCCGAGGTGCTGAAAGCCCTGGCGGCTTTGCCGCAGCTGGGCCTTACCAGCACCATGCACCAGCACCACGCTCAGGCTTTCAAAGACCCGCGCCTGGTGCAGCTCTTCGACCGGTTTGCTACCTACAACGGCTCCGACCCCTACCAGGCCCCGGCCACGCTCAGCCTGATTCCGCACCTGGAGCACGGATTGGGAGCATATTACCCCGAAGCCGGGATTTACGCCATTGCCCAAAGCCTCGTGCGGCTGGCTGAAGAGCTGGGCGTACAGTTCCGCTACCAGGAGCCAGTGCTGGAAATCCTGACGGCTGACAGGCGCGTGACGGGCGTACGGACCGCCCAAGATGTATATGATTTCAGCCTGGTGGTCAGCAACATGGATGTGGTGCCTACCTACCGGCGGCTATTACCCACGCAGCCCGCCCCGGAACGTACCCTTAGCCAGCCCCGCTCTTCCTCAGCCCTGATTTTTTATTGGGGCATTGCCCGGCGCTTCCTGGAATTGGGGGTACACAACATCTTCTTCTCTCAGAATTATAAGCGGGAGTTCGAGGCCATCTTCCAAGAGAAAACCATTGCCGACGACCCCACGGTGTACGTCAACATCACCTCGGGCCACACGCCCACCGATGCGCCCCCCGGCCATGAAAACTGGTTTGTGATGGTGAACGTACCCCACCACCAGGGCCAGGACTGGCCCGCGCTGGTAGAGCGCACCCGCGCGGCGGTGCTCAGCCGCGTCAGCCAAGCCTTGGGTACCGACGTGGGCAGTCTCATCCGGGCCGAGCACGTATGGGACCCTCCGGGAATCGAGACGCGCACCTCGTCGTTTGGGGGGGCGCTCTACGGCAGCTCCAGCAACAACCCATTGGCGGCATTTCTGCGGCATCCCAATTTCTCGGGGCAACTGGAAGGGCTGTACTTTTGTGGCGGCTCGGTGCACCCCGGCGGTGGCATCCCGCTGTGCCTGCTCTCGGCCCAAATCGTTTCTGATCTTATCAAGCAGTAAAAAGGAAAAGAGAAAACGTATAGCTGACACACTGGGTAGCAGGTGGCATCAGTTTGCTGCTTCCATCCGGAACTCTATTCGGCCTTTTACTGCTTTTCTCCTCACGCTCTCCATGCCCGAACCTACGCAACAACTCTCCCCGCCGGCCACGGCCCTTTCCGATGTGCAGACGCGGCGTTTGCGCTGGGCGCAGGGTATTCTGCTGCTGTTTCACGTCACCGGCTTTCTGGGGCTGGCCTTCTCGCAGGACCCCGGTTTCTACCTGCGGTTTGTACCGCTAAATTTGCTGCTTACCCTAGGGCTGCTGCTGGCGTTTCAGCCCCGGCGCACCCCGGCGTTCTGGAGCTTCTGCGTGGTGGCCATGGTGGTGGGCTTTCTGGTAGAAGTGGTAGGCATTCGTACGGGGCTGCTGTTTGGGCAATATGAGTATGGGGCTACCCTGGGGCTGAAGTGGCTGGATGTTCCCCTCATGATTGGGGTAAACTGGCTGATGCTCACGTATTCGGCCGGTATTCTGGCCCGCTACCTGCCGCTGCCCGATATTTTGCGGGCGGTGGTGGCGGCCCTGCTTATGGTTGGGCTTGATATTTGCATCGAGCCCGTAGCCGTCCGGTACGACTTCTGGCGCTGGCAGTACGATGTGATTCCCCTGCTGAATTTTAAAGGCTGGCTGGCCGTCAGCTTTATTCTGCAGGTGTATTTCAACCGGGTGGAGTTCGACAAGCGTAATCCCTTGGTGCCCTTCGTATATCTGGTGCAGCTATTATTTTTCTTTGGCTTGGGTATGCTACTCTGAGCCACTGCGGCGTTATGGCAACGTCGGACCGTGCGGATAGGAATTTAGCATCAATTTTTTGCCTGTTCTATGGAGGAACTTGTACTCCACCAACTGCTCGACCGCGCCAATACGTTGTTTCGCCAGGTAGGCGTGGGGCTGGTGCACGAAGAGCAGCTAGCCGCGGCCCTCGACCTCTCTCCGGCTGGTTTTCGGGAGATATTCGGCTCCAAGGCCGAGCTGCTCCGGGCCGTTACGCAGCGCAACCTCATGCGCCAGCGCCTGGAGCACGATCAGCTGCTGGCTAATCTGGCCACTCCCGCCGAGTGCCTGCTGGCATTGCTGCACCATAGCCTGCACGAGTTGCGCCGCTCGCCCCACCACGACTACCACGTGATGCGGGACCGTTTTCCGGAATCCTGGGCCCTTATTCAGGAGTATCTGACCGCCTATACTCAGCCACTGCTGGTTCGGCTGTTGCAGGAAGGTATCCAGGAAGGCCAGTTTCGCGCCGACTTAGATGCCCGCGCTACGGCCCACGTGCTGCTGGCTCTGTTTGGGCTGGTAGTGAACGAGCAGTACTTCCCTACCGAATACTTCAACTTGGCCGATGTGTACCGCAACGTGTGCGGCCCCTACGTGCGGGGCCTGTGCACTACCGCCGGCCTGCGGCTGGTAGGTCCCCTGTTCGACCGAATGTAAGAGCAAGGGTATAAAGCCAAAAGGAGCCGTGGGGCAAAGACACTATATGTCTGCACCACCGCTCCTTTTGGTTTGTTTACTACGCTCTATCTAACAGCTAATCTTATCCACGCGGGTTTGGTGGCGGCCACCTTCGAAGGCGGTGTTCAGGAACTGGCTGGTGATGGCGCGGGCCGTTTCCTCGCTCACGAAGCGGGCCGGAATGCAGAGCACGTTGGCGTCGTTATGCTGGCGGATGAGGGAGGCTACCTCCGGCTCCCAGGCCAGCCCGGCCCGGATGCCTTGGTGCTTGTTGGCCGTGATGCACACTCCATTGGCGGAGCCGCACAGCAGAATGCCACGCTCAAACTCGCCGCGCTCCACTGCCAGGGCCAGCGGGTGCACGTAGTCGGGGTAGTCTACCGAGTCGGCGGAGTGGGTACCGAAGTCCTGCACCTCGTAGCCGTTGTCGCGCAGCCACTCTAGCAGCATCTGTTTGTATTCGAAGCCGGCGTGGTCGGAGCCGATGGCAAGTTTCATAGGAAGGGTATTGATGGTCGAAGGAAGGCGAAAAGACAGAACATACAAAAGGTGCCGATGTAGCTGTGTAAGCTGAACATCGGCACCTTTCGTTTTTGCATTTGAGCGGTTAGGCTACTCCCTGGTTTTCGGCCAGTTGGGCGTTGAGAGCGGCGGTGCGTGAGCGGCCCACAATGCGGGCAATATTGATGCTCAGCTCATACAGCAGCATAATAGGTACCGTTACAATCAGCTGGGCCGAAATATCGGGCGGAGTGATGATGGCCGCAATGATGAGGATGACCACAATGGCGTGCTTGCGGTACACCCGCATGATTTCGGGCGTAATCAGCCCGGCCTTGGCCAGGAAGAACACAATCATCGGCAGCTCAAACACGAAGGCGCAGGACAGCGTCATGGTGGTGAGCGTGCTGATGTAACTCTGCATGTCAATCTGGTTTTCGATGGTAGGGTCCACCACGTAGCCGGCCAGGAAGTTGATACTCATGGGCGCGGCAATGTAGTAGCCGAACAGCAACCCTAGTATGAACAGAATAGACACGAAGAACACCGCCCCGCGGGAGTTGGCCCGCTCGTGCGGATACAGACCCGGCTTAATGAAGCGCCAGATTTCCCAGAACAGGTAAGGAAAGCCTAGCACCAGCCCCACAATAAAGGCCGAACTCAGGTGCATGGAAAGCTGCCCGCTCATCTCGCGGTTCTGAATCACAAAGCCTAGTTCATTCACGCACAGCCCATCGGTGTGCAGGGCCGCGCCAATGCGGCATAGCGTCTGGTACGTCCAGAAATCGGGGCGCGAAGGGCCCAGAATCAGGTCGTGGAACAGAAAGTCTTTGGCAAAGAATGCGCCCGTAGCAAAGAGTACCACGGCAATAACCGCCCGGATAACGTGCCAGCGCAACGCCTCCAGGTGGTCAATAAAGGACATTTCCTGCTGGTCGCCCAGCGCAGGTTGAGGTTGGTTCACTGAGTGAATAAGTGAATGAGTGAATGAGCGAAGTGGTGGGGAGCGGAAAGACAAACGTAAAAGGAGGCCAACAGGATGTTAGGCCCGTTGCTTCAATACGTTTGCGCAATCACCTATTTACAACTCGCTCACTCACGCATTGATTACGAAAAGAGCGGGTACTGCTGCATCCACTCGTTGATTTCGCCCCGCACCCGCAGAATGCGGCTGTCGTCGGCGTTGTGGGTCAGCACCTCGTCAATAAAGCCCACGATGCGGGCCATATCGGCTTCCCGGAGGCCGCGGGTAGTTACGGCGGCCGAACCGATGCGCATGCCGCTGGTCACGAAGGGCGACTTATCATCGAAGGGCACCATGTTCTTGTTGATGGTGATGTCGGCCTTAATGAGGGTGTTTTCGGCCAGCTTGCCGGTGAGGCCCTTGCTGCGCAGGTCAATCAGCATCAGGTGGTTATCGGTGCCGCCCGAAATAATCTGGTAGCCGCGCTCCAGGAAGCCGTTGGCCAGGGCCTGGGCATTGCGGATTACCTGGTGGGTGTAGTCGGTGTAGGCGTCGCTGAGGGCTTCACCGAAGGCCACGGCCTTAGCTCCAATTACGTGCTCCAGCGGGCCGCCCTGGGTACCGGGGAATACGGCTCCGTCGAGCAGGCTGCTCATCATCCGGATTTCGCCTTTCGGGGTTTTCAAGCCGAAGGGGTTTTCGAAGTCCTTACCCAGCATGATGAGGCCGCCGCGGGGGCCGCGCAGGGTTTTGTGGGTGGTGGTGGTTACGATGTGGCAGTGCTGGAAGGGGTTGTTCAGCAAGCCCTTGGCAATGAGGCCCGAGGGGTGCGAAATATCGGCCAGCAACAAGGCGCCTACTTCGTCGGCGGCTTCGCGCAGGGCCTGGTAGTCCCAGTCGCGGGAGTAGGCCGAGGCTCCGCAGATGATGAGCTTGGGCTGCTCGCGGCGGGCCGTTTCCTTTACTTTCTGCCAGTCGATGAGGCCGGTTTCAGGCTCCACGCCATAGAAGCTGGGCTGGTAGAGCTTGCCCGAGAAGTTAACCGGCGAGCCGTGGGTGAGGTGGCCGCCGTGCGAGAGGTCGAAACCGAGGATTTTGTCGCCGGGTTGCAGCACGGCCAGCATCACGGCGGCGTTGGCCTGGGCTCCGGAGTGGGGCTGCACGTTTACCCACTCTACCCCGAACAGCTCCTTGGCCCGGTCAATGGCCAGTTGCTCAATCTGGTCAACCACCTCGCAGCCGCCGTAGTAGCGCTTGCCAGGCAGGCCCTCGGCGTACTTATTGGTGAGGATGGAGCCCTGGGCGCGCATTACCTGCTCCGAAACGTAGTTCTCGGAGGCAATGAGTTCCAGGCCGTGGGTTTGCCGCTCTTTCTCCTTCTGAATCAGGTCGAAGACGGCGGTATCAAGGGTGCGAGTAGGGGCGTGCGTTTCCATACGGCCAAAGGTAAGCGGAAAAGGTGAGGCCCGAACAGGCTTCGACAGTAGATGAGGGTCGCCCGAACAGGTAGGAGCTGCAGGCCGGTACAAAATTTCGGCATTGCCGGGGGGCATAGGTGCGGGCTGCGTGTGCCGTAAGTGCGGCCGCTTGGGTGGCCAACGGCTGCCCGTGGCTGCGGGGGAAGCTGGGCGTGTGTGCTAACCCAACGGAGCGTGTGAAGTACCGCTAAAGTGGGAGTAACGGCCGAAAAAAGAGACTGTTGCGGGGTAGTGGAAGCCAGTATTTTGGCGGGCCGTTCCTGCTTTTACCGCAGAACGGTTCGTGCTTTTTTCTTTTCCACAACCCAATTCCTACCCTATGAGAAACCGTACTCTTTTTGCCTGGTGCCTGCTGGTACTGGGCAGCCTGCTTCCGCTACTGGGCCGCGCCCAGGGCAGCATTCCATTCACCATTGCCAACAACTCGCCCTACGCCGACACGGACTTGTACGTGGCCATTGTGGGTATTGACGGCTCGGGCAACCACGTCTGGATTAACGCCGCCAACGGGCAGGTATTGCCCATGTCCTCTTCGTACAACACCGTAACGGGGCCAACTTACAATGGCAACACCGGACCGGGCCAGAACTCCAAGTACGCCGCCTGCTTTACCAAGCTCAGCAACATTCCGAACAAGACGTTCACGCTGCCCTACATTGCGGGCTGCCGGGTGTTCATTTCGCAGGGCCAGCAGCTGTACCTGTACTTCTTCGGGTCTTCGGGCGCGCCCTCGGGCTACGCCGCCCCCGACTTCCAAAACCCCAACGACCCCAACAAGGGCATCCGCTACGAATTCATCGAGCTGACGAACAACCAGTACGGCTTCTTCGGCAACACCACGCGGGTAGATTCCTACAACTACCCCATGGGCCTGGAGCTGTGGGGCAACGGCTTCTACAAGCGGGCCGGCGAGCAGAAAAGCCACGCCGATATTCTGGCCGCTTACCAGAGCTTCGCGCCTACCGAGTTCCAGGGCCTGCGCAATGCCACGGCCGGCACCATTACCTGTCCTGGCAAATCGGCGCAGTTTCAGAGCGGCGGGGCCCAGGCCAATTACTTCGGCTCCTACATTGACGCCATCTGGAGCAAATACGTGAACGAGGACCTGATTTTCTACGCCGGCGACGCGGGCGTGTTCAAGGGCCGCGTGAGCAACGGCCGCCTCACGGTGGTGGGCCAGTCGGGCGGCTTTGCCGGGCGCACGGGCATTGTGGCCCGCAAGCCCACTACGCAAGAGGTGCTGGAAGGCAAGGGCGCCCTCGATAACCGCGTGGGCGACGGGGACTGTGACTTGGTAGTACAGTCGCAGCTGTGCGCGGCCATCAACCGCCACGTGGTGAACACCACCACGACCAACCCCGGCCAGCAGAACTGGTACAACGCGGCCGCCTACTACGCCGCGGCCCCGGCCAACTACTACTCCAAGTTCTGGCACCAGGGCGGCATCAGCGTGGATAACCTGAGCTACGGATTCGCCTACGACGACGTGAACGACCAATCCTCCACCCTGCACACGCCCCAGCCCACTAAAGTGGTAGCCACCTTCGGGGGCTTTGTGGGCCTGGGGCAGCCGAGCAGCGGCGTGGCCACCATGTATAAGGACTGCAACTACACGGGCACCGCCGTAGCCCTGCCCGTGGGCGACTACACGCTGAGCGCTCTGCAAAGCCGCGGCATCCTGAACGACGACATATCCTCGCTCAAGGTGAACAGCGGCTACGAGGTAGTGCTGTACGAAAACGACAACTACACCGGGGCTTCCCTTACGGTGGGCAGCGCCGGCAACAGCTGCTTGGTGAACAACGCCCTGGGCACCAGCAACTGGAACGACAAGGCTACCTCCGTGCGAGTGCGCGCGGCCACTACCAACTCTACTTTCAGCGTAACGCTGCAGGCCGAAGCGGCCAACGTGAACAACGGCATGACGGTGGAGACCTGCACCGACACTGGTGGGGGCCAGAACATGGGCTACGTAGATGCCGGCGACTACCTGGTATGGAACAACATCAATTTCCCCACCACCGGCACCTACACCATTGAGTACCGCGTGGCCAGCGGCGGCAGCGGCGGCACCATCTCTTCGGATTTGAACGCTAGTAGCATCCAGTTTGGTAACTCCACTATTCCGGGTACCGGTGGCTGGCAGAACTGGACTACCGTGTCGAAAACGGTGACAATCAACGCGGGTACCTACAACTTTGGCATCTACGCGCAGACGGGTGGCTGGAACATCAACTGGGTGCGCATCACCAAAAGCAGCACGGCCGCCCGCATGGCTACCACGTCGGCAGTAACCACTAAGCAGGATGCCGAGCAACCGGCGCTGGCCCTGTACCCCAACCCGGTGGTGGACCGGCTGGAGCTGACGTCTGCAACCTCGCTGGCCGGCAGCCAGTACCGCATCGTGAATCAGCAGGGCCAGACGCTGGCCACCGGCACGCTGGGCCGAGGCGCGGTAGATGTGGCCAAGCTGCCAAATGGTATGTACTCGCTGGTAGTGCTGCGGCCCGATGGTAAAACGACGGTACACCGCTTCCTGAAGTAATCCTTGCCACTGCCTAGGTTTGTTGAAAGGCTGCTCCAACTTGGGGCAGCCTTTCTGTTTGCAGAGCCACCCCACCAGCAGCCCAGTGGGGGCAAGTGTTACCAAACGCCCTTTCCCTCGTATCTTGCCTGTATGAACTCTCCCCAGCAGCTTGCCGAAGTCCTGACCAGCCTGCGCGTCGGTAACCAGTCGTTTCTGATTACTTTCTATGAGCAGAACCGTGACCTGTTTGCCCGCTGGGCTCGTCGGCAGTACCAACTCTCAGCCCCCAAGGCCCACGACCTGCTGCGCACGGTGCTGGTAGAGTTC
The DNA here is from genome assembly GCF_020421205.1 of Hymenobacter pini. GTDB lineage: Bacteria > Bacteroidota > Bacteroidia > Cytophagales > Hymenobacteraceae > Hymenobacter > Hymenobacter pini. Next base: position 123,539 of record NZ_JAIZZH010000006.1, on the reverse strand, counting down.
TATGACCAGGTTTCCGACGGCCGCCTAACCAAGCTGCCCCCCGATCTGCGGGCGTACGTGTACGGTATGGCCGATGAGCAGGTACGGGCCGCCCGTACGACTGCCGTATTGCCCCTGGCTGAGGCTGGGCGGCGGCAGCGGCTGCTGGGCCTGTTCCGGCAGCTGGGCCTCGATTCGCAGAAGATGTTAATGTATTTTTACTTCCGGGGCTACAACTTTGAGAAAGTAGCGGGCAAGATGGGTTTTGCCAATGCCAATGTGGCCCGAATGCAGAAATCCATCTGCCTGCGCAAACTCTACGAGTTGCGGCTGCGTACCGAAACCGCAGCTGGCTAGCGGCTATGCCGGCTTCTGCGTAGCTTAGAAGCCAAAATTCCTGTTCTTCTTCTGATTCTGCCGCACCGGTAATTCTAACTGGTGTCTTCCCCGACCTCCGCACCGCTGCCTCAATGACCCTGCCTTCTTCTGACCTGCGCCCCTACCTCGATGAGTTGGAACGCTTTGCCGATGGCCAGATGGGAGCCGCTGAGCAGGATGCTTTTGAAGCCCGCTTGGAGCAGGACCCGGTACTCTACCAAGCCTATCAGTCGTACGAGCAGTTGGCGGCCGACCTGCGCTGGGTGGCCGGGCACGAAACGCTGTATCAACGGTTACTCGCTCTGGACCAGCGCCTTGACCAGCGGCAGGAGGCCTTACTGCGGATCAAGCGCCGCCAGCGCCGGACGCAACGGCAGTGGGCATTAGTAGCCGGACTTAGTCTGGTAGCTGTTCTGTTGATATGGTGGTTTCTGATGCGGCCGGCCGCCCCGAATATGCAGGCTGCCTGGGCGCGCTATTATGTACCCGATGCGGGCCTGGCCGATGATGTAATTCGGGAAAACCAGCGCCCGTTGCTAGCGGAAGCCATGCGCCAGTACCGCGACGAGCATTACACGCCAGCGCTGTACACCTTGCGGCGAGTGCCCACCAGCACCGTTGGGCAGGATACACTCACATACTACAACGGCATCTTCTTGCTTAGCCAAAACGAGCCGGAGCAGATTCGGGCAGCTCAGCCGTTTTTGCGCCGGGTGGCCATGCAAAGTAGCTCCCGGCTGGCTGGGCGGGCCCGTTACCACTTAGGCATGGCCTACTGGCGCAACCAGCAGATTACCGCAGCCCGCAATACCCTGCGGTCTGTAGCCAACGACACCCGCAACCCCTACCAGGACGCTGCCCGCCAGCTGCTCCGCTCCGATGCTCTGCCACAGGAATAAGTGATGAAGTAAAAAGGGATGAGGTAAAAGGTGAGGCCAGACAGCAAACGTCCGCCTCACCTTTTACCTCATCCCTTTTTACTTCATCACCCTCTTACACCAATCGGGTAATCAGGTTCGATGTTGGGCTGCAACGTCAGCTCCTCGGTATCTAGGTTGAGGGCGGCTAAATGGCGTAGCCCCGGGTTGTGGCGATACACACAGCCAGTGTCTAGTCCGATGGCGCCAGCGTGGGCTTTTACCCGCTTCTCTACTTCCGCGGTGGGGGTTGGTACGTGGCCGTGCACCAAGCGGCGGCCTTCCAAGCGGGATGCATCAAACACAAACTCTTTGATGTTGAGCATGGTGTGCCAGTTCCGGCGCATTTCGGCGGGAGGGAGCCGGAAGTTGAAACCGGCATGCACCAGCACCCAGCCTGGCACCTCCAGCTGGTACGGCAACTCCTGAATCCAGCGCAGGTAGGGGGTGGGAATATCCTCGGGACGCTCCACGCCGAAGCTGCTCAGGGTAAGTTGACGGTCAGTGGCCGAGGCCCAAGTGAGGGTGGCGTTGCCTTGGGCGGCGTCAAGCAATTCCTGGTCGTGGTTGCCGCGCAGGCACACTACGTGGTAGCCTTGTTGCGGCAGCTGCATCAGGTAGTCGAGCACACCGCGGGTGTCAGGGCCTTTGTTCACGTAGTCGCCCAGCACGTACAGCTCGTCCTGGGGGCGCAGCTTCAGTTTTCGCTCTACCAAGTGCTGGAAGGACTGCAGGCAGCCGTGCAAATCGGTGGTAACGTAGCGGGCCATGGGTCAGCAGATGAATAGGTTACACAAAAAAGCACCTGCCAGGGCAGGTGCTTTTTACAGGTAGTGCTCAGCTTAGTTATAGGCCGGCTTGTCCAGGTCGGGCTTTTCGGTGTTGCGGTTGGGGTGGCGCTGGCCCGCGTCCTGGGCCTCGTCGGCCAAGCGGTTTTCCTCGGCCTCGCTCCGCTGATTCACAGGCAAATTGCCAGTGCCTTTGGGCTGCTCGCTTTGGGTGGGGCTACCGTGGTTTTCCTTGGACTGCTGGTTGGTGTTATTGCTTTTGTAAGGCATGACAGGGAGTGTTTTTGTTTGTTTTCACAGAGAAGAGCGGGAGAGAAGCAAGTGCGAATTGGCCAGCCGCAGCTGGGCTTCCGTTACTGGATAATAGCCGTGTCGGAAGCGTCGGGGTCGGTTAGGTCGGCGTTAGTGCCCTGGCGGGCCAGGTCGGCGTTGGTGCCGGTTTTGGGCTCCATCTGGCCCATGCCTACGCGAGAGTTAGGGTTCTGCATTTCGTCGCGGCCGGGGCGGTCATCGTCCAGGTCCAGCTCATCCACGGGGCGGCGGGCTTCCAGATCCGGGTCCTCGTCGGCGGGTAAATCCTGGTTGGGGCGGTCGGGGCGGCCTTCGTCGGAGGTCCGCATGTTATCGGCGGGGTGCTCAATCTTGTCGGTATCCTCGTTCACCGATACGGCCGAAATGCCAGTGCCGCTGTCGGTGCCGTAGCCTTCTTTGCCCTCCCGGTTGCCGAAGCCCCCGCGGGCGGCTTCGTTCTTGGGTGGGTCGCCGCCGGGCGTGATGTGGCCCGCAGCCATTTCCTGTTCAGTGGTATCGTCGTTGATGACGCGCACGGGGCGGTCTTTGGGGTCAATAGCCATGGTTTCCTCGGGGTTGAAGTGGGAGGGAGAGTACTGGGTAAGTGTACTGCGGTTCCCGGATTTGGGTTTAGATTTGGTGGTCTTGCGTATCAAATTATCCGCCTTACTGTTGTGTCTGCCAATCAGTTGCCGCCTATTCGTTCCGTAGAAACCCTGCTTCAGCACCTGCACCACGGGGCCACACCTAAGTATCTGTATTTCTGGGGGCACACCAGCAAGGGCAGCCTCGGCAAAGAGGTGTTCAGCCAGTGGTACCCGGCCCCGTTTACGGTGGATGGTGATACCTATGCCACGGCCGAGCACTACATGATGGCCGAAAAAGCCCGCTTGTTTCAGGACGAAGCCACCCGCCAAGCCATCCTGCAGGCTACCCACCCCGATGTAGCCAAACGCCTGGGCCGCAAAGTGCAGGGCTTCGATGAGGCCAGGTGGAATGCTGCGCGGTTTGAAATTGTGGTGCGAGGCAACGTGGCCAAGTTCAGCCAGCACCCGGCACTACGAGAGTTTTTGCTGGGTACCGGCAACCGGGTGCTGGTAGAGGCCAGCCCCGTTGACAGCATCTGGGGCATTGGGCTGGCCCAGGACCATCCGCAGGCCGCCAATCCCGCCGAGTGGCCCGGCCTGAACCTGCTGGGCTTTGCCCTGATGGAAGTGCGTAACACCCTCTAACCCCAACCTTCTATGTGGACCGAAACCGACAACACCCTCACCCGCACCTTTCGCTTCAAAGACTTCAAAATGGCCTTCAGCTTCATGACCGATGTGGCGGAGGAAGCCGAGTATCAGGACCATCACCCGTGGTGGAGCAACGAGTACAACACAGTGAGCTTCCGCCTACGCACCCACTCCGCTGGCAACCGGGTTACGGACAAGGACCACCAGCTGGCCGCCGCCATCGATAAGCTGGCCGCCGAGTACGGCGGGGAGGAAGTTGCTGGTTTGTAAAGCAGCACGTCATTTCGAGCGTAGTCGAGGAATCTCGCGTGCTGATGTTGGGATACTAACTCCTGCGTCAGCACGCGAGATTCCTCGGCTGCGCTCGGAATGACGTGTAGTATCTCCTGCTAACTGGAAACCAGCAACCAGAAACTAGCAACTCCCCCGCTACCTTTGCCCGCATGGCTGAACCCCAAGAAAAAACGTTGCTGTACCTGGTGCCCACGCCCATCGGCAACCTGGAGGATATAACCCTGCGCGCCATTCGGGTGCTGGGGGAGGTAGATACCGTGCTAGCCGAGGACACCCGCACCAGCGGCCGGCTGCTGCAGCACCTGGAGCTGAAAAAGCCCATGCTCAGCTACCACCTCCACAACGAGCACCAGCAGGTGCAGCGCCTGCTGGAGCGCCTGGAGAAAGGCGAAACCATGGCGTTGGTATCCGATGCCGGCACGCCCGGAATTTCCGACCCCGGCTTCCTGTTGGTGCGGGAGTGCCTGGCCCGGGGCCTCAAAGTGGAATGCCTGCCCGGGGCCACGGCCTTTGTGCCGGCCTTGCTGAAATCGGGGTTTGGGGCGGAACGGTTCACGTTTGAGGGGTTTCTGCCGGTGAAAAAGGGCCGCCAGACGCGCCTGCAGGAGCTGGCCCAGGAGCACCGCACCATGATTTTCTACGAGTCGCCGCACCGCATTGTGAAAACGCTGGAGCAGCTGGCTGAGGTGCTGGGGCCCGAGCGGCCGGCCTCCGTAAGCCGGGAACTAACCAAGCTGTTTGAGGAAACCGTAACCGCTCCTTTGGCCGACCTGGCCCGGAACTTTGCCGCCCGCCCCACCATCAAAGGCGAAATAGTGCTGGTGGTGCAGGGCCGCAAGGAGGAGCGCCCCGCCAAAGAAGACCGATACAAGAACGATGACCGTGACAAATAAACCGGCCGAAGCGCCTACTGCGGCTCCGGCCGCCACAACCCCGGCCTTCTGGCTACCCACCATGCTGGCGCTGCTGGGCGCGTTTCTGCTGTGGCTGGGCTGGCCGGTGCACCCGGCTCCGCTGGCGGCGGCGCTGCTGGTAGGCTGGGTACCCTACCTCACGCTGGAGCACCTGCTCACCCAGCGCAACGCCAGTAATTGGAAAGTGTGGCGCTACAGCTACCTGCTGCTGCTGCTCTGGAACGTGTTTACCACTTACTGGGTAAGCTACAGCACCCTGGGCGGCGGCATTACGGCCGTGGTGGCCAACGCGGCCCTTATGAGTTTGCCGCTCACTGCCTTCCGGCTCACTAAAAAGCACTTCGGCCCCAAGCTGGGCTACGCCTCTTTGCCCATTTTCTGGATTGCCTTCGAGCAGCTGCACCTGCATTGGTTCCTGACGTGGCCCTGGCTCACGCTGGGCAATGGCTTTGCCCAGGCCAACCAGTGGGTGCAGTGGTACGAGTATACCGGCTTTCTGGGCGGCTCCCTCTGGATGTGGGTAGTGAACTTGCTGTCGTTCTTTGCCTTCCGCGACTACCGTGCGGCTTCCCGGCCGGGGGGCGTGCCTCTACCACGGGTGCATCTGCAGCGGCTGGTGCTGCTGCCAGTGCTGGCAGCGGTGTTGCCCATTGGGCTGTCGAAACTTATTGCGAGCCGCTACCAGGAGAAAGGTGAAACGGCCGAAGTGCTGGTGGTGCAGCCCAACGTGGACCCCTACAACGAGAAGTTTGAGGGCGGCTCCCGGTTTGTATCCTATGATGAGCAGCTGAACCGCCTGCTGACCCTCACCGAGCAGAACCTGACCCCGCAAACCAAGCTGGTGCTCTGGCCCGAAACGTCGCTCGACGAAACCTACTTCGAGGGGACCTTTAACAGCTACCCCAAAGTGCAACGTTTGCGTAACTGGCTGACCCAGCACCCTGGCCTCGACCTCATCACCGGCCTGACCTCGGTGCAGCAATACGGCCCCGATAAAGCCAAAGCCAGTCCTACGGCCCGTTTTCGTGAGGATTTGGGGTACTACGACATCTTCAACGCGGCCGTGCATTTGCCGGGGCCGGGGCAGTTCTACCACAAAAGTCGGCTGGTACCGGGTGTGGAGGGTGTGCCGCCGTGGCTGAGTATGTTCGTCATTGACCTTGGCGGTACGGCCGGCGGCCTTGGCTCCCAGGAGGAGCGCACGGTGTATCAAATGGCCACGCCCGCTCTCAAAGTAGCCCCCGTTATCTGCTACGAATCGGTGTACGGCGACTTTGTGAATCAGTACGCCCAGAACGGGGCCACCCTCATCGGTATCATCACCAACGACGGATGGTGGTCCGACTCGCCGGGCCACCTGCAGCATCTGCAGTACGCTACCCTCCGCGCCATCGAAACCCGCCGCGACATAGCCCGCTCCGCCAACACCGGCATTTCGGGCTTCATCAACCAGAAGGGCGAAGTCACCCAGCAAACCGGCTGGTGGGTGCCCGCCGTAAGCCGCGCCACCGTGCACCTGAACACTGAGCTGACGTTTTACGTGAAGTACGGTGAACTGCTCGGCCCCGCTTGCCAGGTGCTGGCGGTGCTGCTGTTACTACTCACTGCAGTACGAGCCGTATTACAAAGACAAACCAAACAGCCTGAAATGGCTTAGAATATTCTGCTTCGACTTCGGTCAGCATGAATCAACACGACTAATTGCATGGATTACAATCAAATCAGCTTTCAGTTGGCGGCTGTAACGCGCCACGCGGGCCAGTTTATTCGCCAGGAGGCGGCCACCTTCAACCGCAGCCACATTGAACTGAAAGGCGTGCACGACCTGGTGTCGTACGTGGACAAGGAAACCGAAAAACTGCTGGTCGCCGGCCTGCGCGAAGTGCTGCCCGAGGCCGGTTTCATCACCGAAGAAGGCACCGAAGGCGCCGACCGGGCCGAGGAATATAACTGGATTATCGACCCCCTGGATGGCACCACCAACTTTGTGCACGGCCTGCCGGTGTACTGTGTGAGCGTGGGCCTGGTGAAGGGCCACGAGCTGGTGGCCGGCGTGGTGTACGAGGTAGTGCGCGACGAGTGTTTCCGGGCGGCCAAAGGGGCCGGGGCGTTCTGCAACGAGCTGCCCATTCACGTTTCCGACGTGCCCGACCTCAACAACAGCCTAATTGCCACTGGCTTCCCCTACACCAAATTTGAGCTGATGAACGACTATCTGCAGGTGCTGGGCTCGTTCATGCGTCGCTCCCACGGGGTGCGCCGCGTTGGTTCCGCCGCCGCCGACTTGGCCTACGTGGCCGCCGGCCGCTTCGAGGGATTCTTCGAGTTCAACCTTAACTCCTACGATGTAGCTGCTGGCATTCTGCTGGTGCGCGAGGCCGGGGGCCGCGTAACGGAGTTCCTGCAGGATGGTGACCCGCTCTCGGGTCGGCAGGTAGTGGCCAGCAACGGCCTAGTGCACGAGGAAATGCAGGATACCATCCGGGAGTTCTGGCACGAAGCGGAGTAGAGTACACCTAGGCACCATTGTCCGTCATTCCGAGCGAAGCCGAGGAATGACGGGCAGGCGGGTTCTGTCTCCGATAAACTTTCCGGCGCGCATCGTAGTTTTGTGAGCATCATGTGGATACAGTATCTCATCATTGCCCTACTATTTGTGGGAGCGGCTTGGTACGTGGGGCGCATCTTCTGGCGCTCCTTTTTCTCCAAAGACCAAACTGCCTGCGCTAAAGGCTGCGGCGGGGCGTGCTCGACTATTGATGTTGACCGCCTGCAGCGTACCATTGAGTTGGCTGCCGCCCGCGAAGGAGCTAAGGCCTGACGGCGTAATATTCTTGCCCCCGGATATAACCCGCCCCCGTCCCGGCTACGTATAGCCCGGCACGGGGGCTTTTTCGTGGCCGCCGTATTCCTACTGACCGCATCCCTTCCTATTCCCTAAAACACCCCTCGCCATGCAGGACAAAGAAGAAGAACGCACCCTCGTAAACGTAGAGCGGAGATTAAATAAAGAGGGCTTCACGGCCGATTTCCGCGTTACCGACGGCCGTTTGCATACGATTGATACCGACCGGGACAAGAGCTATTCGCCCAACGAGGTAACCATCGTGGATTTCTACCGCTTCGAAGGGGAAAGCAACCCCGATGATATGTCCATCCTCTACGCGCTGGAAACGGCTGATGGCGTGCGGGGCACTATTTCCTCCGCTTTCGGCACCTACGGCGACTCTGATGCGCTGGAGTTCCTGAAGCAGGTAGAAGACCTGGGCAAAAACTTAGATAAGAAGCACAAGTAGATAACCATACTTGTCTGAGCAGAAAAGGCGTTCCGAACGAATTCGGAACGCCTTTTCTTATGCCGGAGCCTGAGCGGATTACTGTGCCACCCCGAACCGGCCGCCCTGGGCATCCAGCAAAATGGTGTGCTGCGTGAAGGCCTCGTTGCCCAGCATGCCGCCCATGCCCGAAACCTGCATGAGGGCCCGCTGCCAGAAGCTTACATTATCAATGTACGTGACGGAGTGAAGCGGCAGCGCCTGAGTGCCAATGTGCAAAGCGGCCCCCGAGGCTACGGTGTGGGCATTGAGGGTTTTGCCCCAGGAGTTCACTCCCGATACCGTGGGCGTGGCGGCCGGAGTGGCCAGCTTTTCCCATTTGGCCTGGCTGGTGAGCAGGGAAAACGCGCTGCTCCCCGAGTCGAACATGTAGTTCTGTCGGTCGTTTTGCACGGTAGCCTGCACCAGCACCCGGCGGTTATCGAAGCTGAGTTTGGTGAACTGGGCCTGCTGGGTGAGGCTGTCGGGCAATTGGGAGTAGAGGCTGAAGCGCTGATGGGGAAAGTCGATAACCAATGCCTGGTTCACCAGCACATCGGCCCCCAATGAGCCGATGACGAATGGAGCAGTGCTATCGGCGGGTAGGGTAGCGACACCGTAACGCAGCACCGGCGCTTTCGCTACCGCCACCTGCGCGTTGCCCAACCCAAACCGCACGGCCCGGAGCGTATCGTGCTGGGGCAGCAGGACATTTTGAGTGGCAGGGTAGGCGGCCCGCAGGGCAGCCAGCGGGTTGGCGTAGAACACCGTGTACGGGGCGCCGGTATCAAACTGCAGGTAGCAGGTGCGGGGGCAACCGACCAGTTGCACCGGCACCAGCAGCACCGCGTGGGGCCGGGCCGGCGTAACCGTCGAGTCGCCCTGCCAGGTGAAGGTAGTGGTGGCCGGCAAGCCGGCTATAGTAAGCTGATTGGCCGGCGGCGCAAAGGCCTGACGAGCGTAGAAGTAGCCGCCAATACCGCTGGCTACCAGCAGCACAACCAGAACAAGGAGAACTTTAAGCAGGGTTTTCATAGCAGGGCAAGGACAGGTGGTTGATGTCACCAAAAGTGCGGGTTGCCTGCACTCAGCCCTGCGTCATTCTCCCGTCATTTGCCCGTCATTGTGTATATGTTGTTGATTAGAAATGTTTTGTGAAATTGGTGCTTATAGGCGGGTCGGATAAATATCCAGGTTGCCCTGGCGCAGCCGCAGCCCGTTGTAGCCTATCATCAGCCCGTTGAAGCCGTAGGTAAGCACCACCATGCCGATGTACAGCGCGGGGAAAATAGCCCGGTGTGAACCGGCCAGTAGCATCTGGGCCACCAGCACCAGCATGAAGGCGAAGAAGCTGCCCACCTGCCACAAAATCTGAAAGCCCAGCACCCGCCGGCCTACCTCGGCTACGTGAGCGGTAGTATGGCGGCGCGCCCGCCACAGCCACCACGGCACCAGAATATTCAGCAGCGGCAGTACCAGAAAGCTCAGTGCACTGAGGTTGAGCAACTGTAGGAAGTCGGGGTCGGAGCGGAGGGTGGGCGGAGTGGCGGCCGGGGGCGCAGGCGGGACCGGGGCAGCCTGCTCGGGTTCCAGCCGGAAGGCTTCGAGAGGTACGTCGAGGGCGGCAGCCAGGGCCTGTAAAGTGTATCCCCGCGGTTCGGTTTCGCCCTGCTCCACCCGCTGAATAGTGCGCAAACTTACTCCCGACTGCTCGGCCAGCATCTCCTGGGAAAGGCCCTTGCTTTTGCGAATAGTAGTGATGCGGGCCGTAGAAAACATAGGGTAGTGGATAACAGGCGGCTAGGTTCCTCCCAAGATAAGTGCTCCGCCGCACATTCGGCTTTGATCCGGTCATTCATCCATTTACCCATTCAATCATTCACCTCTACCCCCACACCTTGGTGCCCTCGGTGCAGTTGCGGCACATCTCAATCTGGTCGCGGCCTTTGAGCAGGGCGCTGCGGAAATTGCGGTATTTGGTGCCGTGCCAGAGCTGGCGGAAGGTCTGGGTTTGCAAGTCGCCGAGGCGGTACTCCGCGTCCTTATCGAAGCAGCAGGGCACCACCAAGCCGTCCCAGGTAATCACGCACGAGTGCCACATCTTCCAGCAGTGGTTGAGCAGGCGGTTTTTGATGATCCAGGTACCGTCCAGGTTGTTCTCGTAGCGGGAGTAATAGTCGATGGTGGGGATGAGGGGGCTGCCGTTGTGGTAGTCGTAAATCTGGGCGGTTTTAAACCACACGTCATCCACGCCCAGCTCCCGGGCCAGCTGCTTGGCCTCGTCAATCTGGTGCTCGTTGGGGCGCACCACTAAAAACTGGAACACCACCCGGGGCGTCTGGCTTTTCAATTCCCGCCGCCACTTTATCAGGTTTTTGGTGCCCTCCAGCACCTTGTCCAGCTTGCCGCCCACCCGGTACTGCTGGTACACGTCCTGGGTAGTGCCGTCCAGGGAAATAATCAGCCGGTCGAGGCCCGACTCCACGGTGCGCCGGGCGTTTTTGTCGTTGAGGTAGTGGGCGTTGGTGCTGGTGGCCGTGTAAATACCCTTTTGGCTGGCGTACTGCACCAGGTCCAGGAAGTTGGGGTGCAGGTACGGCTCGCCCTGGAAGTAGAAAATCAGGTACCAGAGCCGGGAGGCCACCTCATCAATCGTCTTTTTGAACAGCGCGTCGGGCAGCATGCCAGTGGGCCGCGTGAAGCTACGCAGGCCGCTGGGGCACTCCGGACAGCGCAGGTTGCAGCTGGTAGTGGGCTCGAAGCTCAGGGCCACCGGTAGGCCCCAGTGGCGCGCCTTGCCTGTGAGCTTGCTTAGGGCATAGCCGCCCACCACCTGCGCCCCGTTCCAGAGGCGGCCGGGCGTAGCTTTCGACAGGAAGTTGAGCGCGTCAGTGAGGAGGGAGGCCATGTAGAAGGTAAAGGTACGGCACCATTGGGGCTATAGCAGAAGCAGACAATAGAAACCCGTAAAACCAGATTAATATGTTCGGACTCTGGTTGCAACAAATGAAAAGGCCTTTCGCCGCTTGACGAAAGGCCTTCAACAAATAAAGTTTCAGAATTTTATCTTCCCGGCAGCGTGCTGCTATACGTGTTAGCCTTACCAAACGACTCCTTTATTTCGTCGTAGGCGGCGCGGCTGCTCAGGCGTTTGGGCTTGGTGTTGAGGAAGGTACCGTCCTCAGCCAGCAAGAAGTAGCTGGGCACATCTTGCACGGCGTAAGCACGGGCCACGGCTGAGCGCATGCCGCCAGCGGTGCGCACGTGTACGCCGGGTAGCTTCTTGCTGATAACCAGCTGCTTCCACGCTCCCTCATTCTCATCCAGGGCAATGTTCAGGAACACGATGTTTTTGCCCTCAAATTTTTTGGCCAGCTCCGTTTCGTACGGTAGGTCGCGCAGGGCCAGGCCGCTGGTGGTACGCCAGAAGTTGAGGTACACCAGCTTGCCCGCAAAATCCTTGAGGCTTACGGTATCGCCCTTCGAGGAAACTAACCGGAAGTCGGGCGCGGGCGAGCCAATGGCAAAAGCCTTGTGCGTATCGAAATCCTGCTTCAGCACCGGATAGTACTGATTTTTGCCATCCACGGAGCGGAAATCCTCCAGCATGGCCGCTGATTGTTTCACGTGCCCAAACCGGAATGACTCTTTCAGCACCCGGCCCATTACAATGGGCTTAGCCGGGCCATCTAACTGCTTCTTAGCCAAGTCGTAGCACACCTGGTAAAAGTCGGGGTCTGAACGCTGCTTGCCGCTGGTAAGAGCCAGATAGTGAATGTAATTGAGCAGAAACTCCTGGTACATCTCGCTCTGCACTGCCGAGGCGTTGTTAATCAGGGTTTTATCGTCTAGGAAGCCGTAGTAGCTCGGCGTCATTTTCAGCCGGGTTTCCGTGGCTACCACCTGCTCACGCAAGTCTTGGAACGTAAGCCGGTCGTTAGCGTAGCTGTAGTCTATTTCAGCCTTCACGTAATTGCGGAAAGCCGGGCTGAGGCTTTCCTCGCCGTCCTGCAGAAACTTATTTTCCTCTTTGCGGCGGTAATCCAAAAACGACAGAAAGGGCGCTTCGTACAGCATGATGTTATCAGGAAGCACCTGAAAACCATCATTCTCCACGAATTTATCATCCATCTCAGCCAGGAAAGTATTTGCTTCGGCACCCTTGCCTTTGTAGCGCACGGAGGTAGACAGGTCAGACCCCTTAAAGCGCACGTCCAACTGGTCGCCGGGCTCCAGGAACATGTCGGCCACATCGTCGCCGTACACCAAATCGGCACGGGTGGGGCCGTTTACCGTGAGGGCCAGCCGGAACTCGCCTTTGTTGTCGAGGCGGGCGTAGGTAATCTGCTCCTTCACATCCAGCGGATTCTCGCGCACAGATACCGCTACCGTGTCGGAAGTACGGCCGCTTACCTTGCCGGTAAGGATGACGGTGCCCTGGGCCTGCCCCAGCAGTGGGGCGGCCAGCAATCCGGCCCAGACCAGGGCAGCAGTGAGAGTAGATCTATAGGCCATTGGATGGTTGCGGTTGCGGAGTGAGGAACTGGAGCTGTATATACCTGTTTGCTCGGCTTTTGGCTATCTGAATTCAGGCAATTCGCGGTAAAAGCCAATTCCTAATTCGAAGATACGCGAGAAGTACGTACAAAGTCCAATCCGGAACATTACTTTTTTCGTAACCCAACAACCAATCCCAAAGTTTTGAACACAGCGTATTAGTACGCGGTATTTCAACTACAAAAAACAGGATTAAAGTGGTAACGGCGCGTGAATGGCCAGCTAGCCATTCACGCGCCGTTACCAGCTAATTTACCCGAATAATCCCGCCAGCACCTCATCCAAACGGCCGGAGGGGTGCACCCGGATGCCGTAGCGGGCTAGGTCGAGGCCTTTAGCGTTGAACTGCGAAATGTACATTTCCGCAAAGCCCAGCTTTTCGGCCTCACTCAGACGCTGATCCAGCCGGCTTACTGCCCGGATTTCCCCGCTTAGCCCCACTTCCGCCGCCAGGCACACTTCGTTGCGGATGGGAATATCATTGAGGGAGCTGACCACGGCGGCGCACACAGCCAAATCCAACGCGGGGTCCTCGAGGCGCAGGCCGCCGGCAATGTTCAGAAACACGTCGTGCTGGCCCAGGCGCAGGCCGCTGCGTTTCTCCAGCACGGCCAGCAGCATTTGCAGGCGCTTGCTATCGAAGCCGGTAGCGCTGCGCTGGGGCGTGCCGTAGGTGGAGGGCGTTACGAGAGCCTGCACTTCTACCAGCAGCGGGCGGTTGCCTTCCAGTGTAGCGCCAATGGCCATGCCGCTCAGGGTTTCGGTGCGCTGGCTGAGCAGAATTTCCGAGGGGTTGCTCACCTGCCTCAAGCCCGCGCCCTGCATCTCGTAAATACCCAGCTCCGAAGTAGAGCCGAAGCGGTTTTTGATGGTGCGCAGGATGCGGTAGGTCAGGTGCCGGTCGCCCTCAAACTGCAGCACAGTATCCACCATATGCTCCAGAATTTTGGGGCCGGCAATGGAGCCGTCTTTGGTGATGTGGCCGATAAGCAGCACCGGCACCCCGGTATCCTTGGCGTACTTAAGCAGCTCGGTGGTACACTCGCGCACCTGGCTCACGGAGCCAGCCCCGGCCTCCACCAGCTGGGAGTGCAGCGTTTGGATAGAGTCGACCACCACCACATTGGGCTGGAGCTGATCAATCTGCCGGAAGATGTTCTGGGTATTGGTTTCGGTGAGGATATACAGGCCCGGGTGCTGCCGGCCCAGCCGCTCGGCCCGCATCTTGATTTGCTGCTCACTCTCCTCCCCGCTCACGTACAGAATACGCAACCCGTTGAGCTGCATAGCAATCTGCAGCATCAGCGTGCTTTTGCCAATGCCCGGTTCGCCGCCGATAAGCACCAGGGAGCCGGGTACCAGCCCACCGCCCAGCACCCGGTTCAGCTCCCCGTCGTGGGTGTTCAGGCGGGACTCTTCTTCGTAGAGAATATCGCCTAGGGGCTTGGGCTTGGCGGCCTTGTTGGCGGTGCTGCCTACCGAGGTAGAAGCCTTCCAGGCGTTGGCGGCCGTGGCGGTATCGGGCTTTTCCACCACTTCCTCCACGTACGTGTTCCACTCGCCGCAGCTGGGGCAGCGGCCAATCCATTTCACAGACTGAGCGCCGCAGTTCTGGCAGAAATAAAGGGTTTTGACTTTCGCCATTCCGGTTGTTGAATCAGAGCAAAGGAGAAAACTAAAGAATGCAGCACGCGGCCAAAAAGTTTGGCAAGAAACATCTTTTATGGGCAGTTGGTACTACTCCCAGTGCCGGCCACCCAGCACCCTGCCAAACCCGCTGAGTAACGGCCGATTGGCCGGGACCTGTCCGGCAATTTTTATCTTGGCGCTTCATCCGCTGCGTATGCCTGCTCCCGACTTCACCCGCATTGCCACCTTTGCCGGCCTGCCCCCGGAAACCCTGGACTGGCTGCTCACCCACGGCGAGCAGCGCTGCTACAATCCCGGCGAGGTGGTGTCTAGGCCCGGCGACGAAGCCGAGTACATGATGGCCGTACTGGCAGGCGGCCTGCAGTTTTACGTGGTGCAGAACGGGCAGCGGGAGCCCGCCTTTCGCATCGAAACCGGCCAGGTAAGCGGCGTGCTGCCCTACTCGCGGCTGCGCATTATCCGGGGCGAAAGCGTAGCCGTGGGTGAAACCTGGCTGTACCTACTGCACCGGAGCAAGTTTCCGGAGCTGGAGCAGGTGAGCCCCGAGCTGGTGCAGCGCCTGGTGAGCCTGATGAGCGACCGGGCCCGACAGGAGGCCCGCGCCCAGGAACGCGACGACAAGCTACGGGCCCTGGGTAAGCTCTCGGCCGGGCTGGCCCACGAGCTCAACAACCCCGCCGCCGCCATTATGCGCGCCGCCGAGCGGCTGGCCACCAACCTGCAGGCCCGCCCCGAGCAGCTGCGGGAGCTGGTGCAGCACTGTCCCAGCCCCGAAGCCCTTACCGCCCTCATTGGCCTGACCACGACGCTGACAACGCCCACTTTCACCTCGGCCCTGGCCCGCACGGATGCGGAAGATGAGCTGGCTGAGTTTCTGGAAGAGCAAGGCGTGCCCGACGGCTACCAACTGGCGGCCGGCCTGCTGGATGCGGGCCTGACGCTGGACAGCATAACCCATGCCCTCACCGGCTGGCAACCGGCCGCGCGCCCGGCGGCCTTGGCGTGGCTGGAAGGTCAGCTTACGGCGTTGCACCTGCTGCGCGACGTACAGGAAGCAGGTTCCCGCATTACCACGCTGGTCAGTAACGTGAAGACGTACAGTCACATGGATCGGGGCCACGATTTTGCCCCGCTGGATGTACACACCGGCTTGGAAAGCACCCTGAACATCCTGAGCTACCCATTGCGGGACAAGAACATCCGGCTGGTGCGCGACTACGCCACCGATTTGCCCCGGGTGCTGGGCCAGGTCAGCAGCCTCAACCAGGTGTGGACCAACCTGCTGGATAATGCCATTGATGCCGTGCCGGCTGGCGGCGAAATTACGGTACGTACCCGTCTGGAGGACGAATTTATACGGGTGTTCGTCATCGATAATGGCTCCGGCATTCCGCCCGAGGTGCTGCCGCGTATTCTGGAGCCCTTTTTCACCACCAAGCCCGCCGGCGAAGGCTCGGGACTGGGCCTGGATATTGCGTTGCGCATTGTGGAGCAGCACGGCGGCCGGCTGGAAGTGCAGTCGGAGCCCGGCCACACCGAGTTTGGGGTGTGGCTGCCCGTTATGAAATAAGGGGCGGCAGAGGGGCAGCAGTTACCGGATCCTACCGCTGAACCCTCGCATTCCGTCCCTTCGCACCGCTTACATTTGACCTTGTTACCTCCTTTCTTCTCCATATTGCCTCCTGTAGCATGAAAAAGCCGGTTTTACTCTGCGTCGACGATGACCCCCAGGTACTCAGCGCCATCGACCGGGACTTGCGCCAGGAATTTCGGCGCGACTACCGGGTGGTGCGGGCGGGCTCGGGTACGGAGGCGCTCAGCATTGTGCAGGAACTGCACGAGCGGGAAGAACCGCTGGCGCTGGTGCTAGCCGACCAGCGCATGCCCGACCTGGAAGGGGTGGAGGTGCTTACGCGCACCCGGGAGCTGTTTCCGGATGCCAAGCGGGTGCTGCTCACGGCCTACGCCGATACGGAAGCGGCCATCCGGGCTATCAACTCGGCCCGCCTCGACCATTACCTGATGAAGCCCTGGGACCCGCCCCAGCAACTGCTCTACCCCACCCTGCACGATTTGCTGGCGGCCTGGGATGCGGCCTACAAGCCGCCTTACCGCGGCGTGCGGCTTATTGGGTTTCAATGGTCGCCCCGCTCCCACGAGTTGAAAGACTTTCTAGCCGGCTATATGATTGGCTACCAGTGGCTTGATTTCGAAACCGACGCCGAAGCGCAGGAGCTGCTGGCCAAGAAGAAGCTCACGGCCCACCAGTTGCCCGTGGTCATCTTGGAAGACGGTACTGCCCTGCCCGACCCCACGCCCACGGAAGTAGCCACCCGCATCGGCCTCACGGTGCAGGCCTCGCAGGAGCTGTATGATGTGGTGGTAATTGGGGGTGGGCCGGCCGGGCTGGCGGCCGGGGTGTACGGGGCTTCGGAAGGCCTGAAAACTCTGGTGATTGAGCGCCAAACGCCCGGTGGTCAGGCTGGCACCAGCTCCCGCATCGAGAACTACCTGGGCTTCCCGACGGGCCTGAGCGGCAGCGAACTAGCTCACCGCGCCTGGACCCAGGCCGTACGCCTGGGTGCCGAAATTCTGGCCCCGCAGGAGGTTACTAACATGTGCGTGCAGGATGGCTATAAGGTTCTCACCCTCAGCGACAACAGTGAGGTAAAAACCCGGGCCGTCATCCTGACCACCGGCGTGAGCTACCGCACCCTGGAAGTACCCGGCATGGACCGCCTCAGCGGGGCCGGCGTGTATTACGGGGCCGCCCGCACCGAGGCCCGCTCCTGCCAGCAGCAGGATGTGTACATCGTGGGTGGGGGCAACTCGGCGGGGCAGGCGGCTATGTACCTGGCGGCTTATGCCCGGCGCGTGTACATCCTTATCCGGGGCGAAAGCCTGGCGGCCTCTATGTCGGCGTACCTGATTGAGCAGATTGGCGAAACGGCGAATATTGAGCTGATGCCCTTCACGGAAGTAGCCGAAGTGTGCGGCCAGGACCACCTGGAGGAAGTGGTGCTGAAGCGCCAGGGCCAGCTGGACCGGCGGCCGGCGCGGGCGCTCTTCGTGTTCATCGGGGCCCGGCCCAGCACCGAATGGGTGTGCGATACGATAGTGTGCGACCACAAAGGCTTCGTGCTGACGGGCCGCGACTTGGTGACGGACCCGCGCTACGCTACCTCCTGGAAGCATCCGCGCCGGGAGCCTTACCTGCTGGAAACCTGCGTGCCCGGCGTGTTTGCTGCCGGCGACAGTCGCGCCGGCGCTATGGCCCGGGTAGCCTCGGCCGTGGGGGAGGGTAGCATGGCCATCAAATTCGTGCACCAGTACCTCGACGAATAGGCGCAGCGGCTTTTCACCTAGACAGTAGGCGCAAGAATTTCATCGGAAACGCCTGCTTTTTCCAGCTCGCCAATTCTGAAGACTTTCTGGGCTGACAGGCTGCAAAACGGGCTGTCATTGGAAACCCAACGGGTTACAGGAGTTCTGCACGGGGCTCTTGGGCCTTTTCTTGGCAAACTATCCACCCACCTCCGCAGTATATAGCGCCAGCCCTATCCCGCCGGATAGGGCGGTTGTAGTACTCTGTGCCGAGGCATATGCGCCCATTTTTCCAAACCTTTCCTCTGCGGGCCTTGCTGCCTGTAGCGGCTTCCCTATTGCTCAGCAGCTGCGACCTGCTGGAATTCAGCCCCAACGACCACCGCGCCCCAGAATCGGAACGTAACCTGACGGCCAAGAACCTAGCCCAGCTGGCCCAACGCCCGCTGCCAGCCGGCGACACCTTGCGCTTCGTATTTACCGGCGACTCCCAGCGCTTCTACGATGACGCCGAGGACCTGGTAAAAAGCGTGAATCAGCAGTCGGGTATCCAGTTTATGCTGGTGGCCGGGGACATTTCTGACTTCGGCTTCGCCCGCGAAATGCGCTGGATTAACGACGACTTGCGCAAGCTGAAAGTGCCTTACCTGACGGTAGTGGGCAACCACGACCTGGTAGGCAACGGTCGCAAGGCCTACGAGGCCATTTTCGGGCCGCGCAATTACACCTTCACCTACGGCGACACGAAATTCATCTTCGTGGACACCAACGGCCGCGAGTATAACTTCGACGGGACGGCGCCCGATATGGCCTTTGTGAAGCGGGAACTGGCCGATAACTCAGTGCGCCGCCACATTATTATCAGCCACGTGCCCCCGCAGGATGAGGACTTTGACCCCGCTTTGCCGGAGCAGTACACCAAGGCCCTGCGCGAGGACCCACGGCTGGTATTTGAGCTGAACGGGCACCGCCACGCCTTTAGCATCGGGGAGCCCTTCGGTGATGGGGTGACGTATATCAACTCGTCCTCATTTGAGTCGCGGCAGTATGTGGTACTCACCGTGTGGGGCGACAAAGAATTTCGTTTGAAACGCGTAACCTTCTAAACCCGATGCTACACCGCCTGATTTTGGCTGCCTTGGTGGCAGCCCCGCTGGCCGCGTCGGCTTCCTCTTCTGTTTCCACGCCTGATACTGCCGGCTTTGCCGCTCCGGTGCCCGGCGTACGCACCACCGCCGCCTTGCCGCCACGCAAATGGTACCAGCCCGCACACGTAGTACTACAAACCGGCGGCGGCCTGGGCATGGTAGCCGGGGGCGTGGGCTTCAGCCTGAAAGACTGCCTCGACTTAGATATTCTGGTCGGCTACGTACCCGAGAAATATGCTGGCTCCGCACTATCCCTGGCCTCGGCCAAGATTCTGTATTCTCCCTGGACGCTGTCCGTGGGGCAGCGGTTTTCGGTGAAACCCTTGTCGGTGGGCGGGTACTTCAGTTACACCCATGGTACCATTAACGACGAGGAGCCCGACCAGTACAGTCCCGGTTACTATTGGTTCTCGACGGATACCCGGGTAGGGCCGCTGCTGGGTAGCCGCGTGAGCTACGCGTTGCCTCCTACGGCGGCCGGCCGCAGCCGCAACCTCTCGGCGTACTATGAGCTGGGCACCAACGACTTGTACATCGTGAGTTACGTGCAGAACACCAAAGGCCTCTCACCGGCCGATATTCTGGTGCTGAGTCTGGGCCTGAAACTGGATATCTAACACCACAGCTACAGTATAGGCAGTGCCAGTAGTGGTGCGTATCTATTGGGAATGCCCGATGGATACGCACCACTACTGGCACTACTTATTTTGCCAGGTACGTGGCCCGGGCTTCCCGTAACAGCTTAATCAACTCGGTGCGCTGGCGAAGCAGGGCTTCCAGGCGCTGGGGCTGCTGCCGGAACAGGCGCAACACCCGCAAGCGGCGCAGGCGGCTGCGCAGGTTGCCGGCGTAACTCAGGGCGTAAAACCCACTAATAGGCAGGCTAATAAAGTACAGCAGCGCCCACAGCCAGCTACCGGTAAGATGGTGCACCAGCGCCGTTTGGCCCAGATAAAACGCTGTGAAGGTTATCATACCCACCACCAACATGATAGGAGCCACAAACTCCACATCGTTGGTAGCACGACGAGCTACCAACGATGGTATTTTGTAGGGCAGGTAGTTGTTGATGAGCCCATACAGATACAGCGGCGCCCCCAATACCAGCCGTACCCCCGCCGATACGGCCCGGCTCAGCCGGTTGCCAGCCGGCCCACGGGTTTCCAGGGCATCATCCGTCAGGCGCAGTTGCTGCAGCTCCTGGTGGTAGGCGTGCAGTTTCTCGCGGGCGTCACCGAGGCGGCCGGCATCGTGCTGCTCAAAGTAGCGCACGGCCTTCAGCAAGGTGCGACTGAGTTGAAAATTGTCGTAGAGGGTTTCTTCGTCGTCCTGGATAAGGTGCTGGCCGAAAGTGCGCTCCACCTGCGTTACCAACTCGTCTTCCTCGTCGGTGCGGGTAATTACCAGCCGTTGCTCCATGCAGCGGCGAATTTCCTCGGTCAGAGCATCGGCGGCGGCTTCGGGGTCCTGGCGGTACTGGTCGGCGTATTCGGCCACGGCAATGGGCTCGGCCACATCCACAAACACATCGGAGCGGAACCGACTGGGGTCGAAGTAGTTGATGCCCATGGGCAGGATGCGCAGGCCCAGCCGGAAATCGTGGCGGGCCTCGGCGCCCAGCGCAATACGGGCCGCCCCGGTTTTGAGGGGCCGCAGCCGCCGCTCCTGCACGCTGGTGCCCTCGGGGAAAATCATGATGGTGCCGCCTTTGTCGAAGTAATCATAGCAGCGCCCGAAAATCTTCTCGTTCATAGCTTCCAGCTGGGCCGGCGTCAGCTTTTCGGCTCCGGAGTCCACATCCTGGCGGCGGTAAATAGGAATGGAGTTGCCCGACTCCATGATGGCCCGCAGAATCGGGTTCTGGAAGAAGGTGCTCTTGGCCAGGAAGGCAATGGGCTGGCGGCGGTTTACGGCCGCCACCAAGGGGTCCATGAGCGTGTTGGGGTGGTTGCTGCAGATGAGTAGCGGCCCGGGTTGCTGCAGGCGCTCGGGGTGGCGCACTTCCAGCTGCCGGAAAAAAACGCGCAACGCCACCTGCACCAGGGGCTTCATAACGGTGTAAAAAAGCATACCCGTGGGAAAGGGTGAGAGGAGAGTTGGTTATACTCAACAGTGGCCCCCAAGTTGCGGGAGCGAGTTGGGGTAGCAACCTGCATAATTTTCGGCGGAAGCGTCCAACCACAACCCGCCGAATTCAGACTTTTCAGCCGTGGGTCAGCCCGCCAAAAACCTGCATCTTTGGCCCCAATGGCTCGCCTGTTCTTTTTGCCCCTCCTCTTTTACATCAGCCGGGTAATGTTACCCCCGCCAGCCCAGGCACAAACCACGGCGGCTACCACCACGGCGGCCGAGGCTACGGCCTTGCGCCAGGCCCGGCAACTGGTGTTGGAACGCCGCTACGAAAGCGCCTGGCAGCTGCTGGAGCTAACGGACCCGGCCAATGCGGTGCCGGCCGTGGTGCTGGAAAAAACGGATGTGGCCCTGAACTACTACGCCAATACCGAGGACCTTAGTCGCTTCGCCTTCCGCAACCTTAAACTACTGGACCCCAGTCTCGACAGCATCCGCCAACTGGGTACCGACTCGTTACGCTACCGTTTTCCGGTACGCAAGGTACTGGAACGCCTGCAAACCCGCTTCCCGGATAACTACAAGCTGGCCCGCGCCCTCGGCGACTACTATTTCACCGTGCAGCAATGCGACTGTGCCGAGGCCGAGTTGGGTGAAGACGAGGTGTTCCGGCGTACCATTAAGCAGTACCAGGAAGCCCACGTCCACGGTCAGGGAGACTACCTATCGTATTTCGCGCTGGGCTACGCCTACCAGCGGCTGGGCCAGTTCCAGGAGAGCCTGGCCCCGTTTGAGCGCAGCCTGCAGCTCCGGCCCACGTACGCCACCGCCCACCTCAACCTGGCCTTTGTACTGCTGGAGCTCAAGCAGTTCAACGCTGCCCAGCAGCACGCCCGCCGGGCCGTAGAGCTATTCCCCGACGACGCCCACAAGGAAGATGCCGCCTTCCTGCTCAGCCAGATTGAGGAAAGGATGAAGTGAATGGGAGGATGGCTGAATGGTTGAATGGATGAATTGCGGAACCGTCATTGTGAGCAGCGCGAAGCAGTCTTTCCTTTCAAAATGCTCCAAGCTTTGAAACGCAGAAAGCCCCTGACGTCTGGTTCTCACGTCAGGGGCTTTTGCGTGGGTCAGGGTGTTGAGTCTGGAGAAGGACGGATTGCTTCGGCCTCTGGCCTCACAATGACAGGTCAATCACCTAACCACCCAACCACCTATTTCTGGTTCATCACGCGGTTTTGGCGGTTGATGGACTCCAGGTGCACCGCATCGAAGTACTTCATAATGAAGTCTTCGGTGAGGCCCAGCTTGTGGCCTTTCTGGATACCGCGCTCCAGGATTTCGTTCCAGCGGCTGGCCTGCAGAATGGTGATGTTATTTTCCTTTTTGTAGGTACCGATGTTCTCGGCTACCTGCATACGGCGGCCCAGCAGGTGCAGAATCTCGTCGTCGAGCTGGTTGATTTGCTCGCGCATCTGGGCCAGCTTGTTCAGGAACTCCTGCTGGTCGGTGGTTTCGTGACGCCAGATCAGGCCGTCGAGCAGTTCGGCCAAGCGCTGGGGTGTTACCTGCTGCTTGGCGTCGCTCCAGGCGTTATCGGGGTCGATGTGCGACTCCAGCATCAGCCCGTCAAAGTCCAGGTCGATGCTTTTCTGGGCCACGGCGGCCAAGCCGGTACGGTTGCCGCAGATGTGGCTTGGGTCGCAGATGATGGGCAGCTCGGGCAGGCGGCGCTTCATTTCAATGGGCAGGTGCCACATCGGCGCGTTGCGGAACTCGGTGTTGCCGTAGCTGGCGAAACCCCGGTGAATCAGGCCCAGGTCCTTCACGCCCACTTTCGCTAGGCGCTCCACGGCCCCCAGCCACAATTCCAGGTCGGGGTGCACGGGGTTTTTGATGAGCACCGGAATATCCACGCCCCGCAGCGCATCGGCCAGGGCCTGCACCGAGAAGGGGTTGACGGTGGTGCGCGCCCCAATCCAGAGCACATCCACATCGAAGGCCAGGGCATCTTCCACGTGCTTGGGCGTGGCCACCTCCACGGTGGTAGGCAGGCCGGTGAGCTGCTTGGCCTTCTGCAGCCAGGGCAGGCCCTTGGTGCCGATGCCCTCGAACATGCCCGGCTTGGTGCGGGGCTTCCAGATGCCGGCCCGCAGCATATCCACTTTGCCGGTAGCGGCCAGCTGGGTACAGGTGGCAATGAGCTGCTCCTCGGTTTCGGCGGAGCAGGGCCCGGAAATGATGAGCGGTTTTTTCTTCAGCAACGAGGTGGCAACGGGTTGCTCGGCGGTAAGCGACTGACTCATGGTATGGTTAGGTTGTATGTTTTGCGAGGAGCGGCTGTGTAACAACAGCTTACTTCAGAATTTTCTTGATGAGGTTGGCCTGCTGGATCTGTTGATAAACAGCCGGGTAGTCTTCCTGATTCAACAGCTGGCGCAGGTGCTGAAGCTGGTGAATATGCTCATCCAGCACATCGAGCACGTTTTCCCGGTTCTGGCGGAAGATGGGCACCCACATATCGGGCGAGCTTTTGGCCAGGCGCACCGTTGATTCGAAACCGCCGCTGGCCAGGGCAAAAATCTGCTCGTCTTCCTTTTCCTTTTCCAGCACCGTGAGGGCCAGGGCAAAGGAGGTGATGTGCGAAATGTGCGAAATGTAGGCCGTGTGCAGGTCGTGAGCGGTACCGTCCATGTACACCAGCCGCATGGCCAGCCGCCCGAACACGGCCTCCACCCGGGCCACGGCATCCGGGGCGCTACGGGGCGCGTCGCAGATTACCAGCGTCTTATCCCGGAACAGCCCCGGCAGCGCCGCCGAAGGACCCGAGTACTCGGTGCCGGCCATGGGGTGCACCGCCACGAAGCGGCTCCGCTGGGGGTGATTCTCTACCGCGCCCAGCAGCAGGGCTTTGGTGGAGCCTACGTCGATAACCGTTTGCCGCTCGGTGGCCGCATCCAGCACCTGGGGGAGCACCGTGAGCATGGCATCCATGGGCACGGCCACCACTACCAGGTCGGCGCGGCGCACGGCCTCGGCCAGGTCCTGGGTGGGCTCGTCGATGAGGCCGATGGCCACAGCTTCGCGCAGGTGCTCGGGGCTCCGGTCTACGCCGATGATGTGGTGGGCCAGGGCGGTTTCCTTGAGGCTCAGGGCCAGAGAGCCGCCAATCAGGCCAATTCCGATGATGGTAACTACCATGACGATGAGATTATTTGCCTAACGCCGCCCGCACCCGCGCCAGCGCCTGCTGCAGCACCTCGGTGGGCTGGCACAGACTGATGCGAATGAAGCCGTTGCCGTTGCTGCCGAAGATGCCGCCCGGCGTCAGGAACACCCGGGCTCTTTGCAGAATTTCGTCGCTGAGGGTGTAGCCGTCAGCATACCGGGCCGGCACCTGCGCCCACACGAACAGGCCTACCTGGTTGGCATCGAAGGTGCAGCCCAGTAGGTGCAGCAGCTCGAACACCAACTCCCGCCGGGCCCGGTAGTGGGCGTTCAGCTCCTCGTACCAGCTGTTGTCTAGGTTCAGCGCTTCCACGGCGGCCAGCTGCACCGGCAGGAACATCCCGGAGTCGAGGTTGCTCTTGAAGCGGAGCACTTCCTGCAGCACATCGGCCCGGCCGGCCAGCAGCCCCACGCGCCAGCCCGCCATGTTGTGCGACTTGCTCAGGGAGTTGAGCTCCAGAGCCACTTCCCGCGCCCCCGGCACCGCTAGTAGGCTTTGAGGTTGGGCTTGGTTGAGGATGAAGCTGTAGGGATTATCATGCACCAGCAGAATGTTGTGGGCCTGGGCAAACGCCACCAGCTGCTCGAAGAACTCGGGGCTGGGGGCCGTGCCGGTGGGCATGTGGGGGTAGTTTACCCACATCAGCTTCACCCGGCTCAGGTCGCGCTGGGCCAGGGCCTCTATGTCGGGCAGCCAGTTGTTCTCTGCCTTCAGGTCGTAGTCGATGGGGGTGGCCCCGCTGAGGTGGGCGGCGGCGCGGTAGGCCGGGTAGCCGGGGTTCGGAATCAGCACCTCGTCGCCAGCTTCCAGCAGCGTCATGCTGATGTGAATGATGCCTTCCTTGGAGCCCAGCAGCGGCAGCAGTTCCGTGTCGGGGTTGAGGGCCACGCCGTACTGCCGCTGGTACCAGTCGGCCATGGCCTGGCGTAGCGCGGGCACGCCCTTGTAGCCCTGGTAGGCGTGGGTGTTGGGCTGCTCGGCGGCGCGGGTGAGGGCGGCAATAACCCGGGGGTGCGGGGGCATATCGGGGCTGCCGATGCCGAGGTTAATCACCTGCGCACCGGCTTTGTTCATGCCGTCAATTTCCCGCAGCTTCTGGGAGAAGTAGTATTCCTGAATGTGCTGAAGGCGGCTGGCAACTTGCATGAGGGTAAGCTGATGGTTAGTTGATAGTAGTTGATTGAGGACCTTGTTGTGACAAACAGCCGGTTGTTTAATTAGGCAAGCGTGAGCAGCTTCTTCGCCGGCTCCGAATGCAGGTTTTTGCTGTCATCCAGTCCTTTAGCGTAAGCTCCCAGCAGCTGCAGATTTTCAGTAAGGGGAGCCAGGGCAGCCAGGGTTTCGTCCAGCTGAGCCAGAGCATCAAACTCCAAATCGGCGTGGAAGAAGTAGTGCCAGGTGCGGCCCGGCTGGGGGCACGACTGCAGCTTGCTCAGGTTCACGCCCCGCTCGGCCACGGCCGTCAGGATGCGGGCCAGGCTGCCGGTGGTATGGGGTGCTTCGAAATAGAGCGAGGCCTTGGTAGGCAGCTCGGTCATTGGGGCGTTTTCCGGGAGGGCCACCACCAGAAACCGGGTGTAGTTGTTCTTCTCCGACTGAATATCGGCGGCCAGCACGTTCAGGTCGAACAGCTCGGCGGCCAGGTGCCCGGCCACGGCGGCCACCCCCGTGCGCAGCCCTTCCCGGATGCGCTGGGCACTCAGGGCCGTATCCTCGGTTTCTACCAGCTTCCAGTGCGGAAATTGATTCAGGTAATCCGCGCATTGTAGCAGGGCCATGGGGTGCGAGTGTACCTCCCGGATATCCTCCAGTTGCTGCCCGGGCAGCGCCAGCAGCTGCTGGCCGATGTGCAGGTACACCTCGCCTACCACCCGCAGGCCGGCTTTGCGCAGCAGCGTGTAGTTGGGTAGAATGCTGCCGGCAATGGAGTTTTCGATGGCCATAACGGCGGCGCGGGCCCGGCCCTGGGCCACGGCCTGCACCAGCTCGGTAAAGGTGGCGCAGGGCAGTACCGCCACGTCCGCGCCGAAGTGCTGGCGGGCGGCTATCTGGTGGAAACTTCCGGCGAAACCTTGAATGGCAATCATTTTTTAGAAGTGAGAAGTGAGTAGTTAGACTGAGCAACAAAAAAGGGCCTCCGGTGTGGGGCCCTGGGTTGCAGTGGCGTGAAGCGTGGTGCTTCACAACTGGCAAGCGGGCCCCGGCGGCTTCCGGTAAAAGAAGCCGTAGCTAAAGCCGTAATAGAAGAATGCCTGCGGTGCCATGGGGCGGAAAAATGAGCGTAAAAAAAGCACCTCCCGAGCTGGTCGAGAGGCGCTGAAGAGTTCGGGTTAGGAAGGCTACAGGGAGGCCGCTCGACTACGCGTTGGCGTAGTAGAAATAATAGCTAAAAAAGAAGCGGGCCGTGGGCTGAGCCATGAGTGTCAGGGGGTTTACTGGCAGCAAGGTGGGACCGGCCGGCGGCAATTCCAAATGCAACATGCAAAAAAAGCCCGAACAACTGTTCGTTTGTCTCCGAAATCAGCGGAAAAACGGCAACTTTCAGCTACCGTAGTGTCCGGCCTGCCCGTCTCGGAAACAACACAGATAACTCGTTGATTAATGCGTTTTTATAGCATAGCTACCGTGCTGGGGTTAACCGTTCAGGTGGCCTTGGCCCAAACTCCCGCGGCAACTGCCCTGACCCGCGCGGCCCAGCTCACAAAAGAGAAAAAATACGAATCGGCGTTTGAGGTGCTGGACAAAGCCGACCCCAAAAACCTGCAGCCGGAACTACTGCTGGCCAAGGAAAAGCTAGTGCTGGAGAACTACCTCATCAGCATGAACCACCAGGCATTCGGGCTGCGCGACCTGGCTCCCGGCGAAACCGTGGAGAAGCTGCGCGGCCGGGAAGGTGACTACTCCATGCACATGCTGAATCTGCCGCTGGAGCTCAACCGCCTGCAGCGCAAGTACCCCACCAACTACGCCCTCAGCAAAGGACTCGGCGACTATTGGTACGCCGTGCTTATGTGCGGGTGCGGGGAGCAGGATAAGCCCGAGCAGCAGAAGCAAGACCTGGTGCTGCGCTACTACAACGCGGCTCACGCCCACGGCCTCGGCGACTATACCTCCTACTTCGGCGTGGGCTACGTGCAGCTGCTGCGCGACCAGATTGCGCCCGCCACGGCAGCCTTCGAGAAGTCGGTAGCCCTGAAGGCCGACTACCCGAACTCGCACTATAACCTCTCCTACGCCCTGTGGCTGCAGAAAAAGCCAGCCGAGGGTATTCCGCACGCCAAAGCCGCCTACGACCTGTACGCAGACGAGCCGCGTCGCCGCGCCGATGCCGCCCGCATGCTGGGTATGCTGCAGGAGCAGCAGCAGAAACCGGCCGAAGCCAAAGCCGCCTATCAGCAAAGCCTGGCCCTGAACCCGCAGGATGCGCCCTCTATGCGCGGAATGCTGCGGCTGGCAGTGGCAGCCCACTCACCGGAGGCGCCCACCTGGGCGGCTAAGCTCTACCAGCTCAACCCCGCCGATGACCAGATGTTCAGCGACATTCTGGACGTGTACCAGGAACACAACCAATGGGCGGAGGCTGAAGCCTTTTTCCGGAGCCAGCTGCCCACAGCTCCTAAGGAACCTACCGCGCAAGGCCTGCTGCATTTTTACCTGGGCACCCTGAATATGCAGCTGAAGCAGCCCCAAGCCGCTCGCCCGCACTTTCAAGAAGCCAAGAAGCAGTTGGCAACGGTGGTGAAGCCCGACCACCCAATAATGCAGGTTATTGAGAAAGGCCTGGCCGAGTCGAAGCTGTAACGGAGCAGCTTAGCACTGTTTTTGCCCGGCAGGCTTCCTACGCCTTTCTTCCTATTCCTATGCTGATTTCTACCCTGCTCGTATTGCTAAGCGGCCCGGCTCAGGCTCCCGACACCACTGGTACGGCTCCCGGCTACGGCGGCCACACCTACGCCTGGGGCACACTGGTGCCTCGGCGCGGCCCCGTGGTGCGGGCCTATCTGCCCACCACCGATGCTGGTTTTGAGATGCTGGTGCCCTACTACTCCAGCCTGCCCGCCGCTGCTACCCTCAAACCCAAGATGATAGCGGCCGCCAACGTCCGCTGGGTGCGGGTAGGCGGGCGTTACTCGGCGCTGATGCAGCCCGACAAGAACGAGTTGGGGGAGCTGGCGGCCCTGCGGGTGTCGGGGCCGGTAGAAGTGTACCGGGTGAAGACAGTGCCACTGCCGGTGGCTAGCTTTATGGGCTCGGCCCCGGTGTTGAGCGCGCCGGCCTCGGGTAGCGTAACCACCGGTGCCCGGTGGTACCTGCGCCGCGCCGATGGCACCATCCTGCGCATCGACCCCGAGAAATTTGCTACCCAGGTAGCCGGCTTCCTGGCTTCTGACAAAGAGCTGGCCCAGCGTGTGGCAACCCGGCAGCCCGGCTACGGCCTGGCTGAGCTGGAAACCGTGGTGCGCCAGTACAACCAGCGGGCAGCCAGCCGTTGAGCAAGTTGTCCAACAGAACATCATTCCGAGCGAAGCTGAGGAACCTCGCGTACTGACGTTGCCAAACCAGCCGTCATGCTGAGCTTGTCGAAGCATCTCTACCGCTTCGTTAGATTACCATCACAACATCAGCACGCGAGATTTCTCGGCTGCGCTCTGCATGACGTTTCAATGAGGTGGCTGTAGCGCTACAACAACCCGTGCTCCACAGCCAGCCGGATGAGGGCGGCGGTGTTGTTCACTTCGAATTTTGCGAGAATGTTGCGGCGGTGAGTTTCGACGGTGAGGGCGCTCAGGAACAGCTGGTCGGCAATGGCCTGGCTGGTTAGGCCCTGGGCAATGAGGGGCAGGATTTCCTTTTCGCGGCGGGTGAGCGGTGGTAGTGTGGGCGCGGGCGGCGAGGGTTGCAACAGTAGCTCCTGCACTTCGTCGCTGAAGTACTTGCGGCCCGCGTGCACCCGGCTGATGGCTTCGGCCAGCTCCTCGGGGGAGGCATTTTTGAGGACGTAGCCGGCGGCTCCGTCCTGCATTAGTCGCTGCACCATGCTTTTCTCGTTGAGGGTGGTGAGCACCAGCACCTTTACGCTTGGGTAGGTGCTGGCAAGCTGGCGGCACACGGCGCTGCCGGGCTGGTCGGGCAGGTTTAGGTCCAGCAGCACTACATCGGGCACTTCGGCGGCCACGGCGGCCAGTGCTTCGGCGGCACTGGCGCAGGTGCCCACCACCTGAATGTGGGGCAGAGGCTGCAGCAGAAGCCGCAGGCCTTCCAGCACCATCCGGTGGTCATCAACGAGCAATACACGAATAGCAGCCATACAGGAAAGTAGTCGGAAAGATATCAGGCAGAAAGCGGCGCGGCCCCGGTGGTGGGTACCGGCAGAGTAAGGGTAGCCGTAGTGCCCTGGTCGGTTTCAGATTCAAAGGTAAGCTGCCCGCCCAGCTGTTCAGCCCGGGCCTGCAGGCTGCGCAGGCCCACCCCCGTACTGGCCAGCGTTGGGTCGAAGCCCCGGCCATCATCCTCTATTACCACGTGCAGCAGGGCATCGTGGCGCATGAGCTGTACCAGCACGTGCCGGGCCTGGGCGTGCTTCACCACGTTGTTCAGCAGCTCCTGCGCAATGCGGTACACGCCCGTTTCGAGGGCGGGGGGCAGCCGCTCACTGAGGCCGTGCAGGTGCAGCTCCACCTGCAGCTGGCCGGTGCGGCGCAGGGCATCGCAGAAATCCTGCACGGCCTGGGCCAGCCCCAGCGCCAGCAGAGCCTCGGGCATCAGGTTGCGGGCCACGCGCCGCAGCTCACTAATGGAGCTATCCAGGTGCTCTACCGACTGCCCCAGCAACTCAGTAGCCGGCTCCGGCAGCGGGTGGCGGGTGCGCAGGGTGCCCAGGTACAGCTTCACGGTGGAGAGCATGCCGCCCAGGCCGTCGTGCAGGTCGCGGGCTACGCGGCGGCGCTCTTCCTCCTGGCCCTGCAACACCGATTGGGCAGCGCGTAATTCCTGCTCCTGCTCCAGCTGCCTAATCCGCTGCTGCTGCAGCTCCTGCTGCTGCCGGGCCAGCCGCCGCCGGTGCCGCAGCAGCCCCAGCGCCAGTAGCACGGCCGCGCCCAACACTCCGGCCAATAGCAGGTATAGCGTGTTGAGGCGCTGCTGCTGGCGTAACGCCAACTGTTGGGCCTGTTGTTGCTGCCGGAGCTGTTGCAGCTGTTGGGCCTGCTGCCGGGTACGGTATCGGGTTTCCAGCTGATTTACCTGCTGGCGCACGGTGGCCGCCGCCAGGGAGTCGCGCAGGTGCTGGCTATGGCGGTAGTAGCGCAGGGCCGTTTGGTATTGTCCGGTGCTTTCAGCTATGCGGCCCAGCGCCGTCAGCACGGCGGCCTCCTGGTCGGTATCATGCAAAGGATGAAGCAACTGCAGACTGTTGCGCAGCAGCTCCAGAGCCCGGCCGGTGTTGCCCAGTTGCGCCTCCAACTGCCCCAGGTTGAAGAGCAAGCGGGCTTGGTAAGCAGGGTCGCCTTTGCGGGCGGCATAGGTAGCCGCCCGTTGCAGCGCCGGGTACGCCCGCTCGGGCTGCTGCCGAAACAGGTAATACTGACCCAGTGTGCCGTAATACTCGCCCGCGTACAGGCTGGTGGCGGGCTGCAGTGGGCCAGCCAATTGCAGGAAGGAATACGCGCTGTCGGGCTGCTGTTGCTGGAGGTGCCAGGCGGCCAGCTGCAGGTAAGCGGGCAGCAGCTCGGGCCGGGGGCTGGGGCCGCCGGTTACTACCGCCCGCCGCCAGTAGCGGGTAGCCTGCTCAGGCTGGCGCAGTAGCTGAAAGGTGCGGCCCAGGTTGGCATACACCGTCAGCAGCACGGCCGTTTCGGAAGTATTTTCCAGATAACCCGCCGCCTGCAGATAGTAGCGCGTAGCCGCAGCCAGCTGCCCCTGCTGGTCGGCGGCGCTGCCGAGGTTGTTGGCAATACTGGCCAGCAGCCGCCGTAGCCGTACACTGCCAGGCTGCTGACGCAGCAGCGGCTCGGCTAGTTGCCAGGCCCGCTCTGCGGCCTGCCGGGCCAAGTTGTAACGATGACCAACAAGATGCAGCGCGCTGAGCTGCAGCCAGCTATGGGCCTGACCGTAAGTGTAGCCCAGGCGTTGGCTTTGGCGCAAAGCCTGGGCGGCTGCTTGCCGGGCCTGGGCGGTGTCGGTGGCGGTCAGCGCGGCTGAGAGTCGTAGCGCCGTTTTTACCTGCTCAGTATCGGCGGGGGTAGTACGCAGGGCGCGTTGCAGGCTGTCGATGCCGCGTTGGGCATGGGCCGACTGAGGCAGCAGCAACATGAGCAGCGCCCATACCACTACTACCTGCACCCCCCGAAAACCAGACGACAGCAACAGCATAACGGTTGCAAACATGCTCGGCTTTTTCAGAAAAGCGGGTGGCTCAGAAAAAAATACTGGTTTTCTGGTAGTCCAGATTACCACTTTCTGGTGAAGCCATGAGGGGCCCGTGTAGCCCACCTTTGCAACAGTTCCTCCGCCTTCACTGCCCCACGTTTTTCTGCGCTATGAAAATGCTACTTCTGCTCTTGGTTGTCAGTCTGCAATTGTTGCTGCGCCCGGTGCAATGGCTGACTACAGGCAGCTGGCCGGAGCCGGGCCAAGCCACCACCGATTTGCGGGCCGGCTTGGCGGTAGCCCCCGATGCTACTCTTAAAGGTTGTTACCAAGTGCGGCTACCCACCCGGCACGGGGCCTTACAGGTAAGCGTACTAGACGCGCAAAACCGCCCGATGCAGCCCGCCCAACTAGTAGCCCCCGCCACTGCCTACCTCACCCTCGATGCCCGCCAGTGGCCCGCCGGCCATTATCAAATTCAGCTTCGCTCAGCATCCGGACTCATCAGTACCAGCTTACACGTGCACTAACTCACATCTTGTGTCATTTCTACCCGCTACTTCTATGAAAATG
The DNA here is from genome assembly GCF_020421205.1 of Hymenobacter pini. Lineage (GTDB taxonomy): Bacteria > Bacteroidota > Bacteroidia > Cytophagales > Hymenobacteraceae > Hymenobacter > Hymenobacter pini. The sequence goes on along the minus strand of NZ_JAIZZH010000006.1, from coordinate 91,507 downwards.
CTTCGTATCCTCCTCGTATTCCTGACTGGCCTGTTGGGCCTGATGAGCTGCCAGCACGACGCCGAGCCCGAGGTGCCGGTCACGCAACTGGAAAAGCACCTCGCCGACGATCCGCAGTACAGCACCTTTTATGCCGGGCTGCGCAAAACCGGGCTCCTGCAGGAGCTCAAGCCTGGCGAATCCTTTACCGTACTGGCTCCTACTAATGATGCCTTTGCCCAACTGAGCACCTCGTACGACGACTTCTCCACGGCTGACCGCATCAATGCCCTCACGGATGCCAGTAAGCTGCAGCTACTGCGCGAGGTATTGCAATACCACCTGCTTCCCAATCAGCAGTTGAGCAGCTTGAGCACGTTTAGCCGGGCCCAGTTTACCACGCTGCTGGCCGCTCCCAGCGCCGCCCGCCGCGAGCTGCAGGTAGCCCGCCACAACGATTTCGTTAGCATCAACGGCATTTTGGGTGGAGTTACGTCCGCCGTTGGCACCCCGCTGGCCGAAGGTACCGTGCACCCATTGCGGCGCGTGCTGCTGCCCGGTACCCAGTCGCTGGCTGCACTTATTCAGGGTTACTCCCAACAGACCGATAGCCAGCACACCCTGTTATGGCAGGCTCTGCAGCGCCCGGCGGCGGCAAGCCTGCTGGCCGAGCTAACCTCTCCCCAAACCGACTACACCTTATTACTGCCCTCCGATGCCGGCCTGCTGGCCCGCTGGCAGAGCCAAAATGCCGCCTGGACCAGCCTGAGCGCCGTGCCCGATGAAGATTTGCTTATCACTCTGCGCCTGCACATCATTCCCCAACACCTAACGTCCAATGTCCTTCTGGGCATGGAGAAATCTCCCACCACCCTATCTTCTGACCTACTCAGGTTCACCGGCAGCCATGATTTGCCGGATACCAGCCTCACACCACGCTACAGCTTCCAAGTGTGCACTATGTTTTACGCCGGGGTAGAGGCCCAGCAAATACCGCTTCTGCAGATTGACCGCCAGGCTTCCAACGGAGTCATGCACCTACTGAACGGAGCTATCAAGTCGTAGTCACCACTTTGCAACTTATTATTTGTGAGTTTATTATGTGAAAATGCAATTAGGTGTTAATCTGTTTGCCGCCGGTGTTCCACGTGCGGCAAACTACGTTTATGGTCCGGGCAAGTTGAGGCTGATGGAAAAGTTGGCACGGTTTTGAAATACTACTCGTCAGCTGGCTGCCCACCCTGCGCACACGCGGCGGCCGGTTCTTCCTTCCAACACCTTTCCTGCCATGAATACGAAGCGACTTTTCGGCCGCCTGGCCGCTGCTACTCTATTGTTTTCGGTTTTTACGTCGGCTGCTGAGGCCCAGGTGGTAACGCACCGCGTACCCAAATACACCGGTCCGGCTCAGGCCCGCTCGGTGCGTTCTACCCCTTCTTACTCTTCCTCCACGGCCACTGACGGAGTGAAATTTGGAGTGCGGGCCGGCGTCAACGTCTCCGACTTCTCGGGGGATGCCGTGAACAGCGTGATGGACCTGGCCGAGTACACCAACGGTGCCGTAACCAAGCAAATGAAGCCCGGTTTCTATGCCGGTCTGTACGTTACGTTGCCCCTGGGCCCGCGCTTTGCTATTGAGCCCGGCATCGGCTACTCTGAGAAGGGTACCATTCTCACGGGCCGTATTCCGCTGGAGCAGTTTGATTTCCTGAATGCTAAAATAACGGCCACCGGCCGCCTGGCTTACTTGGATATTCCGCTGCTGGCCAAGGCGTACCTGACGGATGGTTTCTACATCTACGCGGGTCCACAGGCGTCGGTGCTGCTGTCGGGTAAGGCCCGCGTGCAGGCCGGGGCGCTTGGGTTCAACGCCATCAACACCAACTTCGACATCAAAAATCAGTTCCGCCAGGTTGATTTCGGGGTAGTGGGCGGCCTGGGCTACCAGTTCCAGAATGGCCTGGGCCTGAGCGCCGGCTATGACTACGGTCTGTCGTCGCTGGACAAAAACAACAACTTCAACGCCTACAACCGCGTGATTAAAGCCTCGGTGAACTACTCGTTCTAGAGGGGTTGTTGTTGACCGTCATTCCGAGCAAAGTCGAGGAATGACGGTCTGTTTCTCCCGGAAACGATAAACGGCCCCGCTGCTAGCCAGCGAGGCCGTTTTGCTACACATAGGATGCAGAAGTGGGAGGATATGACACCCAAATCAGGATAATAAAACCGAAGGCGGCCCGGCGGCGTGGGCCGGCGGCAGAGTCTGCAACCCCTGCCGCCCGCCGCCTTGTGAGTGAAGGTGGACCGCCTTCGGTACATGTGAAATCGAAGCCGAAACGCCCGGAACTATCGGCTAGTGTGGGGAGCGGGCGAAGTCAGGAGTACTGAATGCCCTGTTGTAGTTGCATCGTTTTGAAAATCTGACAGTTATTTTTTCAACTATTTATTTTCTATCTCGCTCCGTACGCCTCGGGGCGTAGTCCTTCGGCCAGTTTCACCAGCCGCACCAGCTCGGCCCGGTAGCCGTCGGGGTCGAAGCGGCGGGCCCCGTCGGCCAGGCGGGTGGTAGTTTCGTAGGTAGCCGTGCCGCGGTAATCGCTCTGACGGAGCAGCATGCCAAACTGAGTCACCGCCGCCGCAAAGCGCAGGTTCTCGCTGGCTTCCTGAATGGGCCGGGCGGCGCCGGTGAGCGGTACTTCCAGCTTGCGGCTCGTGAGGCCCTGGGGTTCTTTGTAGCGCAGCTTCACGGTGAGCAGCTCGGCTGAGGCTGGGGCCGGCGTAGCAGGCTGGTTGGTTTGGTACTTGAGCGGGTCCACTGCACCGGGGGCACCCACAGGCACTACCTCGTAGAGGGCCGTAACGGTGTGCCCGGAGCCCAGTTCGCCGGCGTCTTTCCGGTCGTTGTTGAAGTCCTCGGCGGCCAGCAGGCGGTTTTCGTAGCCTACCAAGCGGTACTCGCGCACCCGGCTGGGGTTGAACTCCACCTGCAGCTTCACATCCTTGGCCAGGGTGAACAGGGTGCCGCCGAACTGCTGCACCAGCACCCGCCGGGCCTCGTCGAGGTTGTCGAGGTAGGCGTAGTTGCCATTGCCCTTATCGGCCAGCAGCTCCATCTTCTTGTCCTGGTAATTGCCTTGGCCCACGCCCAGCACCGTCAGAAACACGCCGCTTTCCCGCTCCTGCTCAATGAGGTGCTCCATAGCGTCGTCGCTCTGCTCGCCCACGTTGAAGTCGCCATCAGTGCAGAGTAGCACGCGGTTGTTGCCTTCCTTGTTGAAGTGCTGCCGGGCCACCTGATAGGCCAGGCGCAGGCCCGCGCCCCCGGCCGTGGAGCCGCCCGCCGCCAGGTTGTCAATGGCCTGCAGAATGGTGGCCCGCTCGGTACCGGCCGTGGGGGGCAGTACCGTGCCGGCGGCCCCGGCGTACACCACCAGCGCCACCCGGTCCTGGGGCCGCAGCTGCTTAGTGAGCAGGCGCAGGCTTTGCTGCACCAGTCCCAGCCGGTCCTCACCCTGCATCGAGCCCGACACATCCACCAGAAACACAAGGTTGGCGGGCGGCAGTTTGTCGGTGGCTACCTGGCGGGCCTGCAGGGCTACCTGCACCAGTTGGTGCTCGGGGTTCCAGGGGCACTGGGCCTGCTCGGTGATGATGCGGAAGGGCTCGGGGGCCGTGGCGGCGGGCTGGGGGTAGTCGTACTGGAAGTAGTTGAGCATTTCCTCCACCCGCACGGCATCAGCGGGCGGCAGCTGGCCCTGCTGCAGGAAGCGGCGCACGTTGCTGTAGCTGGCCGCGTCCACGTCAATACTGAAGGTGCTGAGTGGCTCTTTGGCAACTCGCTGAAACCCGCTTTCCTGCACGTGGGCGTAGGTTTCGCCGGCAGCCGGAGCAGGATTGTTCTGATAGTAAGGAGCAGTGGATACCCCCGATAAATAGCCAGCGCTGGAAGGTGCGGCTCTTTCATTCCGACGCTTTCCTCGCACGCTTATACCAGACACTTTCCCTGCCAGCCCCCCCGTCACTACTACTTCGCTCAACGCTCTTTGGTCGGTAGCCAAGGCTACGTTGACAACCGTTTGGCCGGTGAGTTTCACCTCCTGTGTAACATAGCCGACGGAGCTGAAAACAAGCGTGGTAGATCCGGCGGGTAACGTGAGGGTGTAGGCACCATCGGGTTCCGTACTTACGCCCACGCGGGTACCCTTCACCAGTACCGTAACGCCGGGGATTCCTTTGCCCGTGCTTCTGTCGGTTACGCGGCCCGTAACGGTGTTTTTGGTCTGGGCCGGGTCCGCTACCTGGTAGAGGGCGTTGGCTTGTTGCGCCCGAGCGGCCGGGGCTGCCAGCCAAGCGGCTGCCAGCGTGCAATACAGGAGGGTTTTCATCAGCAGAAAGAATAGCGGTGTAAGGATGGGAACCGGCCGGGTTCTACAGGGTAGATGCGGGGCTATTCCGGATTCCACACGGCTCCAAAAAAATATTTTACCCCGCCAGCCCCCGCACAATGAGCAGCCGTACAACGTGCCCGGCCGCAGCCAGCGCCGGCCTGTCCCTACACCTGCTACCAGCCGGTTTCTAATAGCTCCACGTAGGCCAGGGGGCACAGCAGGAGCGTCACCCGTTGCAGGTTAGGCACTAACCACCGTCGGTGAAGCTAGGCCATATCACAGAAGGGTGTAGCGTCCCATCCTCCGGAAAAGAGGATGGGACGCTTTTTTTGCCGCTGATGCCGTAGCTTGCACAAGCCATGCTGTTCCGCCGTTCCAGTCGCCTTACGCCCGCCGCCGAGCTGTCCGATGAGGAATTGCTCCGGCGCTACCGTGCCCAGGGCGACGTGGCCGATGTGGGCGTGCTCTACGAGCGGCACATGAGCGGGGTACTGGCCATTTGCCGGCGCTACCTCCGCAGCGAGGAAGATGCTCAGGATGCCGTGATGCAGCTGTTTGAGCAATTGGTGCCCAAGTTGCGCCAGCACGAGGTGGAAAATTTCCCGCCCTGGCTGCACGCCACCGCCCGCAACCACTGCCTGATGGTGCTGCGCGCCCGGCAGCGGGCGGGCCCGGCCGTGGTGCATTTTTCTGATGAGGCCGGTATGGAATCGGTGGCGGCCCGGCATCTAACGGCCGACGACCCCGCCGAAGCCGAGTTGCACGAGCAGCATCTGCAGCAGTTGGAGCATACCCTCGCCGAATTGCCCCCCGGTCAGCGCCAGTGTCTGGAGCTGTTTTATTTGGAAAAGAAAAGCTACCGCGAAGTAGCGGCCCTCACGGGTTTTGACCTAAACGCCGTAAAAAGTCACCTGCAAAACGGGAAGCGCAACCTGCGCCGCCTGCTACAAGCCTCTGCCTCCGATGCCTCGCCCTAACCTGACCTCCGCACCCTCTGCCACGGCCGGCGCCCACCTGCCGGTGGAGCTGCTGCGCCGGTACGTGGCCGGAGAATTGCCGCCCGCCGAGGAGCACGCCGTGGAGGCCCACACCCTGGATTGTGCCGTGTGCGCCGATATCCTGGAAGGCTTGGAAATGCAGCCCGCCGCCGCCCACGATGCTAGCATGCAGGAGTTGCGCCAACGCCTAAACGCCCGCGTGAGGGAGTTGACTACTGAGGCGGCCCCCGAGCCCAGAGTAATTCCGTTGTGGGCGTGGCGGCCCCTGGCGGCAGCGGCGGTGCTGCTGCTGTTGTTGGGTGTGGTGGGTTGGCTGACTATAAGCCGATTGAATAATGCACCGGAAGTTGCCAGTCGGCCAGTGCCGGAAGCGTCACGCCGAGCGGAGCCTGCTACTGTGCGTCCGGCCGAACCAGTTGCGGCAGTGGACGCCCCGGAAGTGGCTACTGTGACGCCGGCGGCTCCCGCATCACCAATTAGGCGGTCGGTGCTGGCTGCCCGATACCGCCGCCCGGTGGCAGTGCCACGTGGGGTGCCCTCGCAGGACCCTCCGGCGGATTTGGCAGGGCTGGAAGCTGCCGGTAATGGTTCAGTTGCTGCGGCAGATGTAGCAACACCCGCGACGGAACCGGCGGCAGTGTCTATGTCGGCACCAGCGGAAACCGCCGAAAATTACAAGGAAGCTGCCGCTGCTCCGGTTCCGAAGCCCGCGGCGGCCAAAACCAAAATGGCCCGGGTGGCCAGTGCACCGGCTGCGGCTTCAGCGCCTGCTTCCAACCCGCTGCGCACCGTTCAGGGCCGGGTGACGGACACGGCCGGGCAACCGTTGCCGGGTGCCACCGTGACGGTGCCGGGTACTCAGCAAGGCGCAGTAACGGGTTCCGATGGAAGTTTTGCTATAACTGTTCCGGCTGCTACCGAGCAGCTTACAGTCAATTTCATCGGGTATGCTAGCAAAACGCAGCCGCTGCGCCCTTCCGATTCTACTTTAGCTCTGGCCCTCGCGCCCGATACCAAGCAACTCAGCGAGGTAGTGGTAGTGCGCCGCGAAGCGCCGCCCATGTTACCCAGCATTTCGGCCACACCGGCCGGCGGTTATGGTAAGCTGCGCAAGTACCTGACCGACAGCCTCGACTATCCCGAAAAAGCCCTGACGGACCGCCGCGAAGGCACGGTGCGGGTGCAGTTCGTGGTAGGGGCCGACGGCAAGCTGAGCGACTTTAAGGTAGTAAAATCCGTGTCGCCGGAGTGCGATGAGGAAGCATTACGTCTGCTGCGGGAAGGTCCGGCCTGGTTCCCGGCCGTGCAGAACGGCCGCCGCACCGCCCGCAAAGTGGTAGTGAGCGTACCATTCAAAATAGAGCAACGGTAACGGGCAAGTCAAAGGGAAAAAGTAAAAAGTCAAAGCTCTGGTTGACCATTAGAGCTTTGACTTTTTACTTTTTCCCTTTGACTTAACTCAATTACCCGCTGTAGCCACCGCCGCTTTCGGGCGCGGTGGCGCTGCCGCCGGCCTTATCGGGGGTCGGCAGGTCGGGCTGGGTGTTGATTGCTACCTGCTTATAGCTGGGGGCACCGTTGCCGGCTACGGGCACGGCGGGGTGCTCGTTCTCGTTGCTGTGGTGGGCGCTGGCGGGCGCCTGGTGGCTGGTGGGTTGGTGACTGGGGGCCTGCAGGGCGTCCGATTCGTCTTCAAAAGTCTTTTTCATGGCGGATGAAGCTAAAGTAAAGTGCCGGCCGGGCCGGTATGCTGCGTGTACGCAGGCTGCGGACGGGTAGCTGAACTAAGGAGGGGCAGAATTTTGGCGTTTCGATAGGGGGCGGAGCCGGGTTGCGTACTTTTGCCCGGCGGCCCCGGCCAGGGCCTGCCAATCCGTACCCTCATTCCCTTCTCACCCTTCATATCAGCATGACGCAGTTCCGCACCGAGAAAGATACCATGGGCACCGTGCAGGTGCCGGCCGACGCCTACTACGGCGCCCAAACCCAGCGCAGCATCGACAACTTCCAGATTGCCCAGGACATCAACCGGATGCCCAAGGAAATCATCCGCGCCTTCGCCTACCTCAAGAAAGCCGCCGCCCTCACCAACCGCGACGCCGGCGTGCTGCCCGCCGAGAAAGCCGAGCTGATTGGCCGCGTGGCCGATGAAATCCTGGAAGGCAAGCTGGATAAGGAGTTTCCGCTGGTGGTGTGGCAAACGGGCTCGGGCACTCAGAGCAACATGAACGTGAACGAGGTAATTGCCTACCGCGGCCACGTGCTGCAGGGCGGCAGCCTGCAGGATGAGAAGAAGTTTCTGGCCCCCAACGACGACGTGAACAAGAGCCAGAGCTCCAACGATACGTTTCCGACGGCCATGCACATTGCCGCCTACAAGATTCTGATGGAGGTGACGATTCCGGGCATTGAGAAGCTGCGCGACACCCTGAAGCAGAAGTCGGAGCAGTTCATGCACATCGTCAAAATCGGCCGCACCCACCTGATGGACGCCACCCCGCTCACCGTGGGCCAGGAGTTCAGCGGCTACGTGTCGCAGCTCGACCACGGCCTGCGCGCCATCAAGAACACGCTGGCCCACCTCTCGGAGCTGGCCCTGGGCGGCACCGCCGTGGGTACCGGCATCAACACGCCGGCCGGCTACTCCGAAAATGTGGCCAAGTACATTGCCGAGCTGACGGGCCTGCCCTTCGTAACAGCCGAAAACAAGTTTGAGGCCCTGGCCGCTCACGACGCTATTGTAGAAGCCCACGGTGCCCTGAAAACGGTGGCCGCTTCCATGATGAAAATCGGTAACGACATCCGCCTGCTGGCCTCGGGCCCTCGCGCTGGCATCGGTGAGCTTCACATCCCTGACAACGAGCCTGGCTCCAGCATCATGCCCGGCAAGGTGAACCCCACCCAGTGCGAAGCCATGACGATGGTGGCCGCTCAGGTAATGGGCAACGATGTAGCCATCAACATCGGCGGCATGAACGGCCACTTCGAGTTGAACGTGTTCAAGCCGGTGATGATCTACAACTTCCTGCATTCGGCCCGCCTGATTGGCGACGTGTGCGTGTCGTTCAATGATAAGTGCGCCGTGGGCATCGAGCCCCTGGAAGCCAACATCAAGAAGCACGTCGATTCGTCGTTGATGTTGGTAACGGCCCTCAACCCCCACATCGGCTACTACAAAGCCGCCGAAATTGCCCAAACGGCCCACAAAAACGGCTCGACGTTGAAAGAAACCGCCCTGCAGCTCGGCTACCTCACCGAGGAGCAGTTCAACGAGTGGCTGAAGCCCGAGGATATGGTGGGTGAAATAAAGTAAACCGTTACCTCATCCGTTTGCAGTCCCGGTTGCCGCGCGCAAGTGCCGCAGCCGGGACTTGCTATGTCGGCAGGTTTCGAGTCCTTACCACCTTACTTGGTTCTCATGCCTACAGTTCTCATCACCGGCGCCAGCTCTGGCATCGGCAAAGCGGCGGCCCGCCTGTTCGCCCAGCGCGGCTGGAACGTGGCCGCTACCATGCGCACGCCCGGCAAAGAAACCGAGCTGAACCAGCTGCCCAACGTGCGGCTCTACCCGCTCGATGTTACCGATTCGGCAAGTATCGAGGCGGCCGTAGCGGCCGTGCTACGCGACTTTGGCGGGCTGGAGGTCTTGATCAATAATGCGGGTTACGGTGTTGATGGGGTGTTTGAAGCCATGACCGACGACACCATTGCCCGGCAGTTTGATACCAACGTGCTGGGGCTGATGCGCTGCACCAGAGCCGTAATTCCGCACTTCCGCCAGCAGGGCCGCGGCACCATCGTGCAGATTGCCTCGGTGGGCGGGCGGGTCACGTTTCCGCTCTACAGCATCTACCACGCTACCAAGTGGGCTGTGGAAGGCTTCTCCGAAAGCTTGCAGTATGAGCTGGAGCCGCTGGGCATTCAGGTGAAAATCATTGAACCCGGAGCCATCAAGACCGATTTTTATGACCGTAGCCGCGAGTTTGTGATGCGCGACGACCTGCGCCCGGCATATGACAAATTTGTAGCCCAGGTAGAGAAAGTAAGTCAGGAAGCCGGGGCCAAAGCCGTAGGCCCGCAGGCGGTGGCCGAAACAATTTTCCGGGCAGCTACCGATGGCAAAAAGCGTTTGCGCTACCCCATTGCCTACCCGGCCAACGTGCTGCTCCCACTGCGCCGGTTGGTTTCCGATGGGGTATTCCGGAAGGTAGTGAAATCCAGCTACGGCATCTGACCGGAGTGAATATAGCGTCAGCGCCAGCGGGTTTGAAAAGAGTACCCAATGCCACCCTGGTAGTAGAGCTTCCGGGCGTAGGCTGCCCTCGAAACAAGGGGAGGAAAACACTGGCCAGAACACCAAAGATGACTGGAAATTCACCACTTCACCGGCCGGTACCTGTACGGCGCACTACCTAACTCGCTTCCGCCCCACGCGGCCCCCTGGCCACTACACTCAAAACAAGCCGGCCCTCTTGCGTAAAGGAGGCCAGTTTGTGTTTTGTCCCGGCCGCCGCCCCTGAAAAAGCTCCCGGCGCGTCCGAGGCACGGGAATCATCACCGGGAATGGCTTCGGGTGGGCCGGTAGGAACTTCGGCTGCACCGGGTGGTGCTTCAGCTGTACCGGAAGGAGATTTGGGCAGGCCGGGCGGTTCTTGGGGCGGGCCGGAGCGCGCTTTGGCTGCGCCGGACAGGGCTTCGGTAGTAGCGCTGGCTGCCGGGCTCCTGCCAGGCTCAGAAGAACCAAAGCACTGCTGACCAAGCACTAGGTGGTAAAATTCGGCATCTTTACGGCGCACTAATCAACTCCCGCTGCCCGCATGGATTTCTCCCAGGATATTCAGCTCGAAAACAGCCGCGTGCTGCTCCGCCCCCTACAAACCGCCGACTTTGAAGCCCTACGGCCGGTGGCGGCTACCCCGGAACTCTGGACTTACACCCTGACCCGCGGCGACGACCCCATCAGCCTGGCTAAGTACCTGACCGATGCCATGCAGGGCCGGCAGCAGCAGCGCCGCTACCCCTTCCTCATTATCGACAAGGCTACGGGCCGGCCCGCCGGCAGCACCAGTTACTACAACGTGGATGCCGCCGATGCCCGCCTGAGCATTGGCTATACCTGGGTAGGGCAGGAGTTTCAGCGCACGGGCCTGAACCGGGCCGCCAAGCACGCGCTGCTGCGCCACGCCTTCGATGGGTTGGGTTGTGAGCGGGTGGAACTGGAAACCGATTCGCGCAACCTGAAGTCGCAGCAGGCTATGCGGCGCATGGGAGCCACCGAGGAAGGCACGTTGCGCAGCCACCGCTACACCCAGGGCGGCATCCGCCGCGACACGGTACTTTTCAGCATCATCCGGCCCGAGTGGAACCACCTGCGGCAGACGGTATTTCAGCAGTTTGAGGCCCGTGGCTGAGCCGAATCAGCCTACGCCGCGCCGGTTTCCGGCCCTAGTGCGCAAGCGGGCGGCCAGCTTCGGCTACGCTTTCCGGGGCGTGGGGGCGGCCCTGCGCACGGAGGTACATCTATGGTTTCACGCGGCGGCTACGGTGGCGGTAACGGGGCTGGGGCTGTACTGCGGGCTGGCGCGCTGGGAGTGGTGCGCCGTGGCCCTGGCCGTGGGGGCCGTGTGGTGCGCTGAGCTGGTGAATACGGCCATTGAGGCGGTGGTCAACCTGGTGTCGCCGGAGTACCATCCGCTGGCGGGCCGGGCCAAGGATGTGGCGGCCGGGGCGGTGCTGGTGATGGCGCTGGCGGCCTTGGCGGTGGGGCTGCTGGTGTTTGGGCCGCGCCTGTGGGCCGTGCTGATGAAGTAGGCGAGGCTAAACAATGGTGGGGTAACTGCGTAACGCAGGTTTGTGTGCATCTTTGCCGCCCCATTGCGTGTGCGGATGCAGCGGTTTCCCGCCTAACCCGACTTTCTCCCTATGCGTTTTCTCCCGTTTCTGGCCGCTGCTACGGCCGCGCTGCTTTCCACCGCTGCCTGCCAGCGCAACGTGGCCGTTACTACCCCCACCGATGCCCCCCAGACGGGCCTGGCCGGTAGCGTATCCACGCCCGCCCCTACCAGCGTGAACACCATTGAGCCCACCCCCGATAACGCGCCTGCTTTCGACGACAAGAAACGCCCTAAGTGGCTGGAAGACCGGATTCAGCGGCATCTCAACGAGAAAAAGGCGAACCCGCCCGTGCACATCTACAGCTACCAGTACAACGGAGCTACGGTGTACTACGAAACCAGCCCCTGCTGCGACCAGTACACCACCCTCTACGCTGCCGATGGGAAAGTGCTCTGCCACCCCGACGGAGGCCTGACGGGCCGGGGCGACGGCAAATGCGCCGATTTTTCAAAGAACCGTACCGAGGAAAAGCTGGTTTGGCAGGACCCCCGGTAAGCTACCGAGTTAGAAGTGAGTATAGAGACATGAGAAATGAGACTTTGTACCCATTCATTTTTTGCCTTTGCAGAGTCTCCGTTCTCATGTCTCTGTACTCACTTCTTTTACAATGATTAATACCATCGAAAAGCTGGGGGCCTACACCGTGTGGGCTAACGACACCCTGCTGCGTCACCTCGACGGCCTAGTGGCCGAGGGGGCCGCTTTGCCGCACGGCGCGCTACGCATTTTCAGCCACGTGCTCAACGCCCAGGCTATCTGGCTGGGCCGCCTCACCAGCACGCCCAGCCCCGTGAAAGTGTGGCAGGAGCATGATTTGGCCGACCTGCACCACTGGCACGAGCAAACCTCAGAGCGGTTCCACCAGTATGGCGTGGAGGCTACTACCATCAACCAGGCGGAGCTGGAGCGTCTCATTACCTACACCAACTCGGTAGGAGAGGGCTATACCAGCCAGGTTTCGGATATTCTGACGCACGTGCCGGTACATGGTAACTACCACCGCGCCCAGGTGGCCAAGGAGTTGCGCGCTGCCGGCCTCGAGCCCATCAACACCGACTTCATCACCTACTGCCGGGAGCTGTCGGCCAAGGCCGAAATGGCCGACGTGCCCAGCCTCTAAGACGCGTACGGAGCAATTGATAAAACCCTTCCGGTGGCGCTTCGGCCAACCGGAAGGGTTTTTCGTTTGTTACAGCTACTAATCTACTTTCCCACTGTTTCTGAGCATTGCTTGAACATGACTCCTCCCGCGCAGCCCCCCGTTATCAGCCCCGAGCGGCTGGCTCAGGCGTACTCCTACGCCACTTACCGCCAACTCATTGATAAGTTGATGGCGGAGGGCAAAACCACTGGTGAAAACCAGTCGGACGACCTGACGGCATATGCCCGCCTCAACATCCAGCGCATGGAGCGGCTGGACAAGAAAGCCGAGCTTATGCCGGAGTTGCGCGAAGCGCTGGATGGCCTCACGCGCACCTACGAGTGGGTGGTGCTGACGGAAGGTTGGTGCGGTGACGCCGCCCAGATTGTGCCAGTGCTTGAGAAAATAGCCCAGGCCAGCCACGGCCGCCTACGCCCCCGCTACCTGCTGCGCGACGAAAACCTGGACCTGATGGACCGGTACCTCACCAATGGCGGCCGTTCCATTCCCAAGCTCATCATCCTGCACGCCGATACCCTGACGGAGGTTACCAGCTGGGGGCCCCGCCCCACCGAAGCGCAGAGCCTGCTACTGGAGCTGAAAGCCGCCGGCGCAACTCATGAAGAATACGCCGAGAAAATTCACGCTTGGTACGCCAAAGACAAAACCCAGAGCACCCAGCGGGAGTTACTGCAACTTGTGCGCGGGTTAGCCTGAAAAGGTAAACGTCCAACGAAATAGCAACGCTGCTTCGTTGGACGTTTCTTGGCTGCGGTGGAAGGTAGTACACCTGCCGGGCCTAGCTGGGAATTGTTGGAATGATAATAATAATGGGTGTCGGTGTCAGGGTGCCGCGCAATACCGGCTTAAGGCCATACGTACCGTTGCCCCGGCTCACAATGTCGCGCTCCACCGAGAAGTCGACGGTGAGGGTATACATAGTACCAGCTACTAACGGAGTATCATCCAGCTGAATTTTCAGGCCCGATGTGGTACCACTGGGAGTATCCAGGTCCAGCAGAGTGCCATCAGCCAACCGGATTTTGCTGTTAGCACCCAGCACTAACCGTACGCTTTGCAGCGTTCCGCTTGCGGTTGGGGTCAGGCTAATCTTGCCGTTGGTAGCACTCAGTAGGTCGTAGCTACGGGCGCCTGCACCGGCCAGTACCATCTTGTACCCTTGCTGAAACTGCCCCTCGGTCTGCTGCAGGTCAATGAATACGCCACTAATAGCGCTGGCCTTCGTTTTGCTATCAGTTTCCTGGCGTATGCTGCGGGGCTGAATTTCGGAGAGCGTGTCACTGCAGCCGGAAAGCAGGGCCGCACCCAGCAGGAAGGTAGATAAGGAAAGGGTAAATAATTTCATGTGCAAGTAGGGAAAAAGAATGGAAAAGATGGATTTGGCGGTGAAATATAGGGTAAAGTGAAATGAAATCAAAGAACCCGGCTTTCAGGTTATTGTGAATAAGCAATTGATAATGAATGCAAAAGCGCCCTGTTAAGGGTGACTTTATGATAGTGCGTTGCGCTCTGGCTATTTTATATAGCTGCGAGGCAGAATGAGGAGTTAACGGAAGCCGGGGAATGCCATAAACACAAGCCGACGATAGGTTAGCGGGATATATAAAAAACACAAAAAAAAGCTCCGGCTACAAGTAACCGGAGCTTAGAGGATAGGGTGAAAACGGTTAGCGGAGGCGGTCCATGCTGCGCACCAGCTTTTCGTCCTTGCGAATAAAGCGGGAGGCCAACAGGTTCAGCAGCAGGGCCAGCGTGGCAATGTAGAAACCTGCCTCAAACTCACTGGGCATCTTAATGTTGAGCATCTGCTCCCCAATGCCGGAGTAGTAGAAGGCCGCCCCAATGGTGGCCGTAATCAGCAGCATATTCAGCATACCCAGCTTGAGCTGGTTGAAGCGGTTACGGAACTGAGAAATTTCCAGCAGCGCCACTACCGCCGAAGCCGCCGCCAGCGCTGCTACCGGCCAGGGCGAAGCTGGCGGCACCGACATGCCCGCATCGGCGTGCTGGTAGCCCAGGTGCGTGGCCGTGAGCACCACCGTTTGCTTGCTTACAGGGTCGAATTTGCTCCACAGAGGTAGGAACAGCACGCTTACCATGGCCAGGGCCAGCAACAACAGGAATACGCTTTGGATTCTTTGTATCATCTTTGTGTTTTGACAGTTCTACTTAGGAAATGACCGCCCCGCGGGGCCGGCAAAAGTAGCCAACTACGACCGGAATAACGCATTTAACCCGATGCCAACTGCATACATTGTGGACGCCGTCCGCACCCCCATTGGTAAATTTGGCGGCGAGCTGAGCAGCGTCCGTCCCGATGATATGGCCGCCCACGTACTCCGGGAGCTGCTGCGCCGTAACCCTTCCCTGGATAAAGCCTCCATTGAGGATGTCATCATCGGGGCCGCCAACCAGGCCGGCGAGGACAACCGCAACGTGGCCCGCATGGCGGCGCTGCTGGCCGGCCTGCCCATTACGGTGCCCGGCAACACCGTCAACCGCCTCTGCGCCTCCGGCCTGCAAAGCATCATGGATGCTTCCCGGGCCATCCGGGCCGGGGAAGGCGACGTGTACCTGGCCGGCGGGGCCGAAAGCATGACCCGCGCGCCCTTCGTAATGGCCAAGTCGGCCACGGCCTTTGCCCGCGACTTCACCGCCCACGATACCACCCTGGGCTGGCGCTTCGTGAACCCCAAACTCTCCAAGCTGCACCACCCCTACGCCATGGGCGAAACGGCCGAGAATGTGGCCCGCCGCTACGGCATCACCCGCGAAGAGCAGGACCAGTTTGCCTTTGAAAGCCAGCGTAAATACCAGCGGGCCTTCGAGAAAGGCCGCTTCCGCAAGGAAATTGTGCCGGTATTCATTCCGCAGCCCAAAGGCAACACGGCGCTGTTTGACCAAGACGAGCCGCCCCGCCTGTCCAGCCTCGAAAAGCTGGCTACGCTGAAACCGGCTTTCCAGGTAGATGGCACCGTAACGGCCGGCAACTCGGCCGGCATCAACGACGGTGCCGCCGCGCTGCTGCTGGTGAGCGAGGAGGCCCTCACGCGCTATAACCTGAAGCCTATGGCCCGAGTGGTGGCTTCGGCCGTAGCCGGCGTTGACCCCGCGTTTATGGGTATCGGCCCGGTGCCCGCCACCCAGAAAGTGCTGCAGCGCGCCGGCCTCACCCTGCAGGATATGGACCTGATTGAGCTGAACGAGGCCTTCGCCGCCCAGAGCATTGCCTGCATGCGCGACTTGGACCTGGACCCCGCTAAAGTGAACGTGAACGGTGGCTCCATTGCCATTGGCCACCCACTGGGAGCCAGCGGCTCGCGCATCTCGGCCACGCTGCTCCACGAGATGCAGCGCCGCGAAGGAGTGCGCTACGGCCTGGCCACCATGTGCGTGGGCGTCGGCCAGGGTGCCGCCGTGATTTACGAAAAGATGTAAGTTGACAATGTGATGAATGTGAAAAATGGGAAGAATGTGGGATGCTCAACGTCACCCCACCCCATTTTTTACATTCACCGCATTGTCACCCCATTTCCCACATTCACCTAATGGCCGATTCGTTGCTGACTCCTGTACTTGCCCTGCCGGTAGCAGGAGCCCGGCTCCGGCCCTGGCGTTTCTCTGATGCCGCCGCCCTG
This sequence comes from Hymenobacter pini, assembly GCF_020421205.1. Taxonomy (GTDB): domain Bacteria; phylum Bacteroidota; class Bacteroidia; order Cytophagales; family Hymenobacteraceae; genus Hymenobacter; species Hymenobacter pini. The sequence continues at coordinate 75,447 of NZ_JAIZZH010000006.1, read as the reverse complement.
GCCCGTCATGCCAACGATAAGCGAATCTCCTGCAACCTGCGCGACACCTTCCCGCATCCTTACACGCCCCAGGACGCGGAGTTTTTCCTAAGTCTGGTGGCGGATAGCTCCCGGGACCTGTTTCTGGCTATTGAGGTAGATGGGGAAGCCGTGGGTGGTATTGGGGTGCACTTTAAGTCGGATGTGCGCCGCCGCTCCGCCGAAATCGGGTACTGGCTCACGCCGGCCTGCTGGGGACGGGGCATCGTGACGGAAGCCGTGCGTACGCTCAGTGCCTACGTGCTGGCCAACTTCGATGTGTGCCGGCTCTACGCGGCCATCTTCGCCACCAACCCCGCCTCGGGCCGGGTGCTGGAAAAGGCCGGCTACGAGCTGGAAGCCCGCCTGCGCCGCAGCATTGTGAAAGACGGTCAGCTGCTGGACTCGCTGCTGTACGCGCTGGTGGTATGAGGTTTTGGCAATACCTAGCAGTTGCAAGAAAACTGTATACTACTCTAGTGGTAGTCATGGTAGTAATCATAGCAACAGTGACAGCGGCAGTACTAGTCCACGGGTATTCTGCCGCACCTGATTTTCTGTTTTCTATCCGTGACGGTATAGAGAACAACACGGCTTTGATGAGGCGTCTGGGTGGGAACAGAGGTCAAGAGCTTTCTTATAGTAAATCAGATATGTATGAAGGAGACACCGCTTCTTTTTATGTAAAAGTTATAGGAGCATGTGATAGTAACTATGCTAAAATTAGGGGTGTTTACTTATTGAGGAATAGCAGGTACGAATTTATAGCATGTGACACTCTACTTGTCAACAAGTGCCAATAGGCACAAGAATCTTGACGTTTCAAACGTAATAATGCGCTACTTTCTTCACCTGGCCTACGATGGCACTGCGTTTCATGGTTGGCAGATTCAGCCGGGCGTGATTACCGTGCAGCAGGAGCTGGACCGCTGCCTCTCGCAGGTGCTGCGGCAGCCGGTGTACTGCCTGGGCAGCGGCCGTACCGACTCGGGCGTGCACGCCAGCCACCAGGTAGCGCACTTTGATGCCGACCTGCCCCCGGGCCTCGACGAAGCCACGCTGCTCTACCGTCTCAACCGGGCGCTGCCGGCCGGTATCCGCTGCCAGGTGCTGCACCCGGTGCCACCCGAGGCCCACGCCCGCTTCAGCGCCAAGGCCCGCACCTACGAGTACCACGTGCGCCTCACCCCCGACCCATTTGCTGCCAACTTTAGCCTTTACCTTGACCGGATACCGGATGTAACGGCTATGAACGAGGCCGCGGCTATGTTGCTTGGTACCCACGACTTCACCACGTTTTCCAAAGTGAAAGGGGCCGAGAAGCACTACAACTGCACCTGTTTCGAGGCGGGCTGGCACGCGGAGCCGGGCGGGCTGGTATTCCGCATCCGGGCCAACCGTTTTGTGCGGGGCATGGTGCGGCTGGTGGTGGGCACGCTGCTGAGCGTGGGCCGGGGCAAAATGAGCCCGCAGGAGTTTGGACAGGTATTCCGCAGCCTCAACCGCGTGCACGCCGGCGGAGCAGCCCTAGCCAATGGCCTCTTCCTCTGCCGTGTCGAATACCCAACTGAAATTCTGGGTGATGCAGCGCTGCCCACCGGTTTGCCGTACTTCGCCAGGTAGCGCGCAACGGAGCTGCGCGCTACCTGGCGAAGCGAGTTCCCACGTGGGAGAACCACACACCTGCTACTCGCTTCGCGCACGAGCGAAGCGGAGCTGCGTGCTACTTTTCTCCCATCTGCCGGTTACCTTTTAACCATTCCCACCCAACAACCGAAATGGAGCAAGCAACTACCGCCCCCAAAAGCGGCAATATCTTCGACTGGCAGGTGCTGCGGCGGCTGATGGTGTATGTGCGGCCTTATCAGCGCGTCTTTTACTTTCTGATTTTCCTCACCATTGCCACTGCCGTGCTGGGCACCCTGCGGCCCTTCCTGATTCAGCGGATGGTGGACGTGACCATTGAGCAGGGCGACTGGCAGGGGCTTAACCGCATGTTCGGGCTGCTGCTGGTGCTGCTGGTAGCCCACGCCATTGTCAGCTACCTGCAAACGTACTTCGGGGGCTGGCTGGGCCAGTACATCGTGCGCGACATTCGGGTGGACCTCTACAAGCATATCCTCGACCTGCGCCTCAAGTTCTTCGACAAGACGCCCATCGGCCAGCTCGTAACCCGCAACATCTCCGACGTGGAAACCCTCTCCGACGTATTCAGCGAGGGGCTGGCGGCCATGATTGGCGACATTCTGCAGCTGCTGTTCATCGTGTCGTTCATGTTCTACATTGATTGGCGACTGACGCTCATCAGCCTCTCGGTGATTCCGCCGTTGCTGTTCAGCACCTACGTGTTCAAGGAGAAGGTGAAGAAGTCGTTTCAGGAGGTGCGCACGGCCGTGGCCAACCTCAACTCCTTTGTGCAGGAGCACCTCACGGGCATGAACGTGGTGCAGATTTTCAACAACGAGGAGCGGGAGCTGCGCAAGTTTAAGGCCATCAACCAGGAGCACACCCGCGCCAACATCCGCTCGGTGCTCTACTACAGCATCTACTTCCCGGTGGCCGAGGTGCTGGCCGCCGCCGGCGTGGGCCTGCTGGTGTGGTACGCCGCTCAGGGCCAGATTGAGGGTACCATCTCCAAGGGTGCCCTCATTGCCTTCATCATGTACAACGCCCTGTTCTTCCGGCCCATCCGTCAGATTGCCGACCGGTTCAACACCCTGCAGCTGGGCCTGGTAAGCACCGAACGCCTGCTAAAGCTGCTGGATAGTAAGGAGCTCATTGCCGACAACGGTACCTACGCCCCCGCCGACCTGCGCGGCGACGTAGACTTCGACCATGTGTGGTTTGCCTACAACGACGAGGAATGGGTGCTGCGCGACGTAAACTTCTCGGTGAAGGCCGGCCAGACGTTTGCCTTCGTGGGCGCTACCGGGGCCGGTAAAACCAGCATCATCAACCTGCTCAGCCGCTTTTACGAAATCAACCGGGGTACCATCCGCATCGACGGCCACGACCTGCGCGAGTACGACCTCAAGGACCTGCGCCGCCACATCGGGGTGGTGCTCCAGGACGTGTTTCTGTTCGCCGGGGCTATTCGGGACAACATCACCCTGGGCAAGCAGGATATTACCGACGAGCAGATCTGGGCCGCCGCCGACCTGGTAGGGGCCCGCCGCTTTATCGAGCGCCTGCCCGGCGGCCTCGATTACCAAGTGATGGAGCGCGGAGCCACGCTTTCCGTGGGTCAGCGCCAGCTCATCAGCTTCGTGCGGGCCATGGTGTACCAGCCCCGCATCATCATCCTGGACGAGGCCACCTCTTCGGTGGACAGTGAAACCGAGGAACTGATTCAGCAGGCTATTGAGAAGTTGATGCAGGGCCGCACCAGTCTTGTCATTGCCCACCGCCTGAGTACCATCCAGAAAGCCGACCAGATCATCGTGCTCGACCGGGGTGAAATCAAGGAGGCCGGCACCCACGAGCAACTGCTGCGTCATCAGGGCTTCTACGCCACGCTCTACCAGATGCAGTACAAGGACGTGCTGTCGTAGTTTGTGCCCCACTCGGGATGACATTCTGGTGTTTCTTTGCACCTCCAAACCGGCCTATTCCATCCGGCCTCCTACTTTCCGCAAAGAATGAATAAGATTTTCCTGGCCCTGGCCCTGCTACTCACCATCGGCTTTTCGGTGGCCTACTGGCGGATGGGAGGCTTTACGGCTCCCGTTGTTACCCTCGAAACCACCGCCCAGCCCTATTACGTGGCGGGCCGCTACTACGCCGGCCTAGCTCGCGACGAGGCTTTCGGCGACCTGACCCGGGAGGTGTACAACCTGCGCAAAGCCGGCAAGCTGCGCGGCGACTTCGGCAACATCTTCTACAACAGTCCCGAAAGCTCCCGCGACTCCGTAAGCCAGTTTGTGGGCGTCGTCACGCCCGATACTACTCAGTCCCTACCTGCCGGCTATCAGTACCGCACCTTCGCGGCCGGGCAGCACGTGCTGCACGCCCGCATCAATGCCAGCTATCTGGTCGCCCCCGATAAACTCTACAGCGGCGTGAAAAACACCGCTGAGGCCCAGAAGCTCACCCTCAAGCATGTGTACCTGGAGCGTTTCCCCGAGCAAGGCGAGCCGGAGGTGTTGGCTGTGGTGAAGTAGCTAGTTGCCACAAAGCAAATGCCCGCTTGAACAGGTATTCAAGCGGGCATTTTGTATATCAGTCACGTGGCTGGTTAACGGCTAAGGTAATAGGAAGCTCCCAGGTTCAGGTAGTTAAAGCCGAAGCTTGCACCAAAACTAGATGAGGTACCTGCATTTCCGAAATATCGTGGTTCAGAGGAAGTAGATCTGCCAGTGGTACGACTGTACCCAATACTACCGCAGGACAGTTCTAACCCTATTTTATCAATAGGAAAATACACCATGGTAGGAGTAACGGATATATAGATGTTTTCCTGACGAGACCGTTCGTGTATTGGTTCCGGCGTATTTACGACGGATGTGTATTTCCCTCTACCGTAAGAAGCACTGAGTTGCCCAAAAATGCCGAAAGTAGCTATGGGCATATAGTAGTAGCGGAGATAAGGAGCCACCTGAAGCGAGTTGCTGTGAGAAATCCGAAGATACAGATCGGATACCTGCGCAAGTGAATAAGGGTTCGTGCTTTTGCCTGAGTAATAGCCTATTGATAATCCAATGGCTAGATTATTTGCTATAAACAGGCCTACCTGAGGATCTACGTTAAACTGACGACTCTTTGTCTCTAATTTTTGCTGACTTGGTGGAATAGCCGGATCGTGAGTGGTTGTGGAAGAAGTCGTGCGATTGTAGCCTACGTTACCACCTAATAGTTTAGTACCCTTGGTAATCTGTGCTGCTGCCGACAAGGCTAGCACGCTTAGCCCTGTGGCCAGCAAAAATGAACGATGCATATAGTGGATTAAAAAAGACGATAAAAAAGTACTGGTTAATGGAACTTTTTAAAGCATAAACCGCACCAAGAATAGCAGACAAACAAAAAAGCCCGCCGAACCAAAGTTCAGCGGGCTTTTTTAGGGAGAGAATACCAGAGTCGGGGTGGCAGGATTCGAACCTACGGCCTCTACGTCCCGAACGTAGCGCGCTACCGGGCTGCGCTACACCCCGAAAATTAAATCGGGTATTCTCGGTGGCTTCGTCGAAAAAAGCCTCCGGGTGGGGTTCCCAGAGGCTTTTCGAGCGAAAAACTCATCAGTCGGAGTGGCAGGATTCGAACCTACGACCTCCAGCACCCCATGCTGGCGCGATACCAGGCTACGCTACACCCCGATGAATTGTGGTGCAAATATACGCTGCCCAAGTAATGCGACGCAAGCTGAAAGCGGTTTTTTTGTGGTAAAAACGATGTTGTAAGAGTGGGTAGCGCTGATGGTCACGGGTAGCAGCTTCATAGTCTGCTAGTTGCTGGTGTCAGGCATGGAGCAGCCCGCCACAATAAAAAAACCACTTGGCGCGTTTCTTGCACCGGAATTTTACCGTCAACTCTCTCGTTGACTAACCGATATGGCAGCGGAGTTTTGTATCTTTGATAGCCGTATCGTTCACTTACCATGCCTTAGGAACGCGTATGAAAACTTCTACATTTTTGGGTTGCTTGTTGTTGTTGATGCTGTGTGGAAGCATGGCGCAAGCCCAAACGGCCACCGCCGAAGCCGTGGCAACATCTTCCCTGATTACCGATAAGATGGCGGACCCCACGCCGAACAAGGATGCGTTGAAAGTGCGCGTGGAAACGAACCCGCTCACCAAGCGTCTCACCGTGCGCACCGATGCCAATGGGCCTACCCGAGTAGAGGTAAACGGCACCGATGGTCGCCCGGTGCTCACGCGCGACCTGATTTCGGGTGATGCCGCCGCTGTTCTGGACGTGAGCAACCTGCCGGCCGGTACGTATATTGTGCAGTGCACCGCTGGCGAGCGGCGCGGTATGAAACGGGTTATGCTGGGTCAGTAGCTTTCAGCTTCAAGCGGTTTTTCGATTTTAAAAGCTCCGGGCTGTTAGCTCCGGAGCTTTTTCTTTGCTTGGTAGGCACCACCTGCTAGTTATTCGCGTTATGCATAATCTGTCGTACTGGGAGCAGCAAACCTTCTTGCAAGGGGCTGAAGTAGTAATAATTGGGGGCGGCTTGGTGGGGCTAACGGCTGCCATTTACATTCGGCAGCGGCGGCCTGCGACGCGGGTACTGGTATTGGAGCGTGATGTGCTGCCCAACGGGGCCAGCACCAAAAACGCGGGTTTCGCCTGCTTCGGGAGCGTATCGGAATTGCTGGAGCAGGAGCGACGGGGCGGCACGGCAGCGTTGCTGAAAGTAGTGGAAGCCCGTTGGGAAGGCCTGCGCCGGTTGCGGGAGCTATTGGGCGATGAGGCCATTGGGTACCGCCCCGAAGGTGGTTACGAGTTGTTCCGGCCGGAAGAGGCCCAACTGGCAACCATCTGCCAACAAGCAATGGCCTACTATAATGAACTGTTAGCACCAGTAATTGGCGTTGCTACCATCTTCCGCGACGCTTCTTCCCGAATTCCGTCCCTGGGGCTCGGCAATACCCCCACGATGCTGGAAAATGCGGCGGAGGGCAGCCTCAACACCGGGCAGATGATGCTGGCGCTGCTGCGCCGGGCCTGGGCCGCTGGCGTCACGGTGTTGCACGGCTGCCCGGTACGGGCTGTGGAGGCGGATGCCGGGGGAGTGCAAGTAGAGCTAGATGGGCTGGAGCTAACGGCCGGGCAAGTGCTGGTGGCTACCAACGCCTTCAGCCAGCAGTTGCTGCCGGCGCTGGATGTGGTGCCCGGCCGCGGGCAGGTGCTGGTAACGGAGCCTATTCCCGGCCTGCACCTGCCCGGTACCTTCCATTACGATAAAGGCTATACCTACTTCCGGCAGGTGGGCGAGCGGGTGCTGCTGGGCGGCGGCCGCAACCTCGATTTTCAGGCTGAGGAGACCACCGAGCCCGGCCTCACCCCGCGGGTGCAGCAGTACCTGGAGCAGCTACTGCACAACGTCATCGTGCCCGGCCGCCGCCCCCGCATCGACTACCGGTGGAGCGGGGTAATGGCCTTCGGGCAGGAACTGGAACCGATTATCCAGCAGGTGCAGCCGAACTTGTTCGTGGCGGTGCGCTGCAATGGCATGGGCGTGGCCATGGGTGCCGGCAGCGGCTGGCAAGCCGCGCAACTAATGAGTAATTGATTTCCCGTCACTGCGAGGCGCAGTCGAAGCAATCTGTCCTGCACGGAGCACCAAGCCCCGAATAGCAGAAAGCCCCTGACGTCCGTACTGGTGTCAGGGGCTTTTGAGTAAGTCAGCGGTGTGCGTTGCGAAAAGGAAGGATTGTTTCGTCGTGCCTCCTGGCAACGACGGCTACGCTTCCTCGCTCTGGAGCTGCCGCTCGTACAATGCGCGGTAGAGGCCGTTGGGGTCCTGCATGAGGGCTTCGTGGGTGCCGTGCTGCACAATCTGGCCGTCGTCGAGCACCAGGATTTCATCGGCCAGCTTCACCGAGCTGACCCGGTGGCTGATGATGAGGCTGGTACGGTTGTGCATGATGCGCTGCAGCGCCCCCAGAATGGCGTTTTCGGTGTTGGTATCCACAGCCGAGAGGGCGTCGTCGAGGATGAGGATTTTGGGCTCTTTCACTAGGGCGCGGGCAATGCTCACGCGCTGCTTCTGGCCCCCCGACAGCGTAATGCCCCGCTCGCCCACCTTGGTATCGAAGCCTTCGGGGAAGCGCAGGATGTTTTCGTACACGTTGGCATCCTTGGCGGCCTGCAGCATGCGGGCCTCGTCGGGCTCATCCAGCCCGAAGTTGATGTTGTTGCGAATGGTGTCGGAGAACAGGAATACATCCTGGGGCACGTAGCCAATCTGCCCGCGCAGGGTGCGCAGCGACAGGTCGCGCACGTCCTCGTCGTCCACCCGAATGCTGCCTTCGGTTACGTCGTAGAGGCGGGAGAGCAGGGCCGCCACGGTGCTTTTGCCCGAGCCGGTGTTGCCGATGACGGCCAGCGTCTGGCCCGGCCGGATGCGGAACGACACGTTGCGCAGGGCCTGAATGCCGGTATCGGGGTAAGTGAAGGAAACATGGTCGAACACGATGTCGCCTTTGATGTCCAGCTCCAGGTTCTGGCGCGACACGATGTCCGTTTGCTGGTGCAGGAACTCGTTGATGCGGGCCTGCGAGGCCTCGGCCCGCTGCACCAGGGAGCTGGTCCAGCCCAAGGCCGTAACGGGCCAGGTAAGCAGGTTCACGTAAATCAGGAACTCGGCAATGCTGCCCGTGGTGATGGTGCCCCGGATAACTTCCTGCCCGCCAATCCAGACGGTGATGATGGTGCTCAGGCCAATCAGGAACAGAATCAGCGGAAAAAACAGCGAGTTGACAAAATTCAGGCTCAGGCTTTTCTGCTTGTATTCTTCGGAGGCCACCGCAAACTGCTGGCGCGAGTCTTCCTCCCGCACAAACGACTTAATTACGCGGATGCCCGAAAACGCCTCCTGCACAAACGTGGTCATGCCGGCCAAAGAGCGTTGAATCTCGTCGGATTTCTTCTCGATGAGGTTGTTTACGTAGAAGATGCTCACGCTCAGGATGGGCAGCGGCAGCAGGGTGTACAGCGTCAGCTTCACGTTCACCATGAACATGAGCGGCACGATGAGCAGGAATAGAATGACTAGCTGCATGAAGTACATGAGCGCCGGCCCGATGTACATGCGCACCCGCCCTACGTCCTCCGAAATCCGGGACATCAAATCACCGGTGCTGTGGCGGCGGTAGAAGCTCAGCGGCAGGCTCTGGTAGTGCTGGTAGATTTCGTTTTTCTGGTCGTTTTCCACGTGCCGGCTCATCACAATGAGCGTCTGGCGCATGAAGAACAGGAAGATGCCGCGCAGCAGGGCCATCACCAGAATGAGCACCCCATACAGCAGCACGTTGCGCCCGAACAGCTCATACACCTGGCTTTGGGCCCGGGTGCCGGCGTAGAGGTGGTACAGGTCGATGCCCTCGCCCACCAGATCAAACGCGTAGCGCACAATCTGGGCCGGGAAAATGGCCAGCAGCGTGCTCAGGGCTACAAACAGTACGCCCCCAAGGAAGTGCCACTTATAGCGGAGCAGATATTTATTGGTAGCGGAAAGTGCGTGCACGATGGAAAGAGAGAAAGTGAAAAGACGCAGCCAGCAAGGGTAGGGTTGTCAGGCAAGAGGCCCGTAAGTATTGTTGCGCTTCCGGGGAAAGCAGAACAGCTAAGGGCACTCTTTTACCATATTTTCAACGAGGCCGGATAAAAACTAGCAGGTTGGGTAGTAGAAAGTTAAAAGACTGCTAAACGGTTTCAGTGAGCCAAAAAAGCGGGTGGTAACAACTTAGCAGCCAAACGTCTAAACCATCGGAAAGACAACCTGTGAATGGCCGAAATCCGAAAATCGGCGTATTTTTGCACCCGCATTGCGGAAAGCACTCCGGCCGGAACAAGAGCTGTGGGTTTCATTGAACGACGGGAAAACAGCCACGAGGCGTTGCCATTCGTTTAACGAGGCACCCAGCGGACCCCGCTGCCGAGGCGCTGCCCAAAGGTACAACAACCACCCACCACCCACCTCTTTTTCCACCCCACGCATATGGTAGAGACGAACGTGCTGACCGAAACGTCGGTCTTTGGGCAAATTGCCGAGCACCAGCATGAGCAGGTAGTATTCTGCCACGACCACGAGACGGGTCTGAAGGCCATCATCGGCATTCACAACACGGTACTGGGGCCGGCCCTGGGCGGCACCCGCATGTGGCACTACACCTCCGAGGCCGAAGCCCTGAACGACGTGCTGCGCCTGAGCCGCGGCATGACCTATAAAGCCGCCATTTCGGGCCTGAACCTGGGCGGTGGCAAGGCCGTTATCATCGGCGACGCCAAAACCATGAAGACCGAGGCCCTGCTGCGCAAGTTCGGCCGCTTCGTGCAGAACCTCAACGGCAAGTACATCACGGCCGAGGATGTGAACATGACCACCAAGGACATGGAGTACATCCGCATGGAAACCAAGCACGTATCGGGCTTGCCCGAGAGCATGGGTGGCAGCGGTGACCCGTCGCCGGTAACGGCCTACGGCACCTACATGGGTATGAAAGCCGCCGCTAACAAAGCCTTCGGCTCTGACTCATTGGCCGGCAAGCGCATTGCCGTGCAGGGCGTGGGCCACGTGGGTACCTACCTGATGGAATACCTGCAGAAAGAAGGCGCCCAGCTGGTGCTCTGCGACTACTACGAAGACCGCGCCCTGGAAGCCGCCGCCCGCTTCAACGCCCGCATGGTGGGCCTAGATGAAATCTACGACCAGGACGTGGACATCTACTCGCCCTGCGCCCTGGGGGCCACCCTCAACGACGACACCATTGCCCGCCTGAAAGCCCGGGTAGTAGCCGGCTGCGCCAACAACCAGCTGGCCAACGAAGACGTGCACGGCCCCGAGCTGGTGCGCCGCGGCATCATTTACGCGCCCGACTTCCTCATCAACGCCGGTGGCCTCATCAACGTGTGCTCCGAAGTACAGGGCGGCAACCGCCAGTCGGTGATGACCCAGACGGAGCGTATCTACGACATCACCACCCAGGTGCTCAACAAAGCCGAGCAGGAAGGCAGCCACCCCCAGGCCGCCGCTACCCGCCAGGCCGAGGAGCGCATTGCCGCCATCGGCAAGGTTAAATCAACATATTAAGTTTCTGGTTTCTAGTTGCTGGTTTCTGGTTATCGTGCCAGCACCCAGCAACTAGAAACTAGTAACCAGCAACTAGAAACTCATAGAATGCTCAACCGTCGCACGCTCCGCATCAAGGTCATGCAGGCCCTGTACGCCTATCACCAGGCCGTCGGGTCCGATTTTCTACTCGCCATCGACCAGATTGCGGATGCCTTCGCGCCCGATTTGAACTCGCCCGAGCCCCAGGACCGCAAGCTGTTGCAGGGCCAGCGCAAAATGGCCGAGCTCATTTTCAAAGAGTGGCACAAAACCGGTCAGGACCTGGAGCCGACCGACGACAAGGCCGTGAACGAGGCGGTGCAGGATGCCATTAAGTTTTACCAGAAGGCCGTAGCCAAAGATGCCAGCTACTACGCTGGCCAGATGGTGTACGCCGCCGAGAGCATTCACACGCAGTACATTCACCTGCTCAACATCCCCGAGGTACTGCGGCAGGTGATTGAGGAGGAGCGCGTGCGCGACGCCCGCCGCTACACGGCCGCCAAGGAGCCCCTGCTCGACGCTACCCGCCTGCTGGAAAACCAGGCCATCGAGAAGCTGATGAACAACCTGCAGCTGCAGGACCTGACCATCCGCCGCTCGGCCAAGTGGCACGGCGAAGACGAGCTGGAAGCCCTACGCAACGCCTGGCGCAACGAGATGAAACAGGACGCGGAAATCCTCAGCTACCTGGCTGCCCCCAGCCACACCTACGAGGAAGACCAGGAAATCCTGAAGTACATCTACAAAACCTACGTGTTCAAGGGCGAAAGCCTGCCGGCCTACATCGAGGAAGACGACCTGAACTGGGAGGAAAACCGCCCCGTGGTGAAAAACCTAGTGGTGAAAACCATCAAGATGCTGGACGAGGCGGCCGATGAAAACATGGTGCTGATGTCCCTGTCGGCCAACTGGCAGGAGGACAAGGAGTTTGCTGAAAGCCTCTACCAGCAAACCCTGGCTGACGACGAGAAGTACGAGCAGCTGATTGCCGAATCGGTGCAGAACTGGGACGTGGAGCGCGTGGCCCTCACCGACAAGATTCTGCTGAAGATGGCCCTCTGCGAGATGCACCTGTTCCGGGCCATTCCGGTGAAGGTGACCATCAACGAGTACATCGAAATCAGCAAGATGTACTCCACGCCCAAGAGCAAGCAGTTCGTGAACGGTATTCTGGACAAGCTGGCCCAGGACCTGACGGCCAACGGTGCCATCCGCAAATCGGGCCGCGGGTTGCTGGACAACCAGTAGTATGTTTAGCTATTGGCTATCAGCTTGGCCAGCAGCTAACAGCCAATAGCTAGAGGTGGCCCCATATCTTCCGGCGCTTTTTTACGTAGTATTGGGCACTCCCAATTCTCACGTCATCATCCACCTGTACTCACTTCTAAGCAAGAAATATGAGTAGCAAGACCACTACCGGCATTCTGTGCTTCGCCGGCGGCGCCCTCACCGGGGCCGTAATCGGACTTCTGTACGCGCCCGAGAAAGGCCGTGAAACCCGCAGCTGGCTGAGCTATCAGCTGGAGAAATACCGCGAAACCCTGGCCGACCTCACCGAGAACCTGGTGACCAGCCGTGCCGACCAGGGTCCTAGCTCGGCTAAGAGCGAAGGCCAGCGCGTGATTCAGGACGCCAAGAGCAAGGCCGAACAGCTGCTCGGCGACGTGGACCAGCTCATCAACCAGATTAACTCCCGCAAAACAGTTTAAGTAATGCGACTCTGGTAAGAATGTGCTGATGTGACCTGAAACTTTCGGGGCACGTCAGCACATTTTCATTTTCTTCATTTTCAGCACCCGCCGGTAGGCGGTACCTTTGTGCAAAATTATGGGAGTGGCCTGCCTGGCCTCTCAAACCTCCCATTTTCTGCGAGCTGCTCTCCCCTCCGTCTGCCCGGCTCGCCTTCAGTAGCCCATTAACCCCAACTCAATAGCATGCATCTCATCACGCTCATCCCCGGCGACGGCATCGGCCCCGAAATCACGAAAGCAGTAACCGATATTTTCGCGGCGGCCCAGGTACCGGTGCAGTGGGAAGAACAGAACGCGGGCCAGACGACCTTCGACCAATCGGGCGAGCTAATTCCGCAGGCCCTGCTGACCTCGCTGGAGAAGAACAAAGTAGCCCTGAAAGGCCCCATCACCACGCCGGTAGGGAAGGGCTTCCGCAGCATCAACGTAACGCTGCGCCAGAAGTACGACCTGTACCAGAACGTGCGTCCCAGCAAAACTACGGCCGGCATCAAAACCCGCTACGAGGGCATTGACCTGGTACTGTTCCGCGAGAACACGGAAGGCCTGTACGCCGGCCTCGAAACGTGGGATGAACACCACGGTATCGGCGACTCTATTGCCCGTGTATCGGTAGCTGGGGCCCGCAAAATCTGCCGCGCCGCCTTTGCCTACGCTGCCAAGCACGGCCGCAAAAAGGTGACGCTGGCCCACAAAGCCAACATCCTGAAAGTGCCCGGCAAGATCATGCTGGATGCCGCCCAGGAGGCTGCCCGCGAGTTTCCCCAGATTCAGTACGAAGACAAAATCATCGACAACATGTGCATGCAGCTGGTAGGCAAGCCGGAGCAGTTCGATGTGATTGTGACCACCAACCTGTTCGGCGACATCCTCTCCGACCTGTGCGCCGGTCTGGTAGGCGGTCTGGGTGTGGTAGCGGGTGCCAACATCGGCGACGACATGGCCATTTTTGAGGCCGTGCACGGCTCGGCCCCCGACATTGCCGGCCAGGGCAAAGCCAACCCCACCGCCCTGTTGCGCTCGGCCCTGATGATGCTGCACCACATTGGCGAGCATGAGCAGGCCAACAAAATCGAGAAGGCGCTGGAGCTGACCCTGCAGGACAAAGCCAAGTGCACCGGCGACCTGGGTGGCTCGGCTTCCACCTCGGAGTTTGCCCAAGCCATCATCGACAACCTGGGCAAATAAGGGAGTTGCCAGTTGTGAGTTGCCGGTTGCCAGTGTTGTTTCAGAATACTGGCAACCGGCAACTCACAACTGGCAACTCATTGTTACCTTTAACGCCCTGAAGACCACCGACGGACTTCTTTTCCTGATTCTTATGAAACGTACGCTGTTTTCTGCCGTTCTGCTTTCCGGCGCGCTGCTGATGGGCGCCTGCAACAACAACAAAACCGCTGAGGTAGGCACCGAGGGCATGAATGCCGCCGCCGCCAACGCCAACGAGGCCGCTGCCAACCCCACCGTTGACAACCCCAACGTGACCAACGAAACGGAGGCTCCGAACCCAAATGCCCCGGTGATGAGCTTCGCCGTATCGGAGCATGATTTCGGTGATATTAAGCCCGGCGAAGTGGTAAAGCACACCTTCGAGTTCACCAACACCGGCAAGTCGCCGCTGCTGATTGAGAATGCCACGGCCAGCTGCGGCTGCACCACGCCCAACTGGACGAAAGAGCCCATTCAACCGGGCGGCAAAGGCACCATTGACGTGCAGTTTGACTCGCACGGGAAAATGGGCATGCAAAACAAAGAAGTTGCCATTCAGGCCAACACCCAGCCCAGCATCACCAAAGTGGTGATTAAGGCCAACGTGCTGAGCGACGGCCAGAACGGCCCCACGCGCTAAGCCCGCCGCGCCCTGCGCACTTTTTCAGCCGAAAGTTGAGGCGTGGCCGCATGGGCCGGGCTTCAACTTTCGGTTTTTTATCGGTTTCCCGTTTTTACCTGTATGCTGACAACTCTCCTGCTGCAAGCTGCCCCGGCCAGTGGCGGCTACACCCAAATCATCTTCATTGTGGGGATGGTGATTGTAATGTACTTCTTCATGATCCGGCCGCAGCAGAAGCGGCAGGCGGATGCCAAGAAGCTTCGAGCTGGCTTGGCCAAAGGCTCCAACGTGGTAACCATCGGTGGCCTGCACGGCAAAGTGGTGGACCTGAGCGAAGAAACTGTGACAGTGGAAGTGGATAAAGGCGTGCGCCTGCGCTTCGACCGCTCGGCCATTGCCCGCGAAGTAGCCGGCAAAAACGCCACACCCGCCAGCTAAGCAGGGCTGCTTAGCCTGCCCCCAGGATTAGTACCCCGGAGCGTAGCTCTGGCCCGCGTGAGAGGCTACCCGCCTTTTGCCGCAAGGCCGAAGCCGTGCTTCGGGGTACTCGTTCTTTAACCGCTGGGTTAGTACCTTGCCGGCAACTCATCAAGCTGCTTGTTGCCGTGTCATCTGTTCCTACCCGTTGGCTGCGCTGGTTCGTGGACCCATTTCTTGGGCAGGAGCGGAGCTATTGGCGGGCTGTAACGGCGTGCTTTCTGATTGCCAGTACGTTTTGGCTGCTTAATGCCCTCAACAAAACGTACACCACCCGCATTACTTATCCGCTGGCCTGGCGTTACGATGAAAGCCGGTTTATTCCGGTGCAACCGTTACCCACCGAGGTACCGGTAAATGTAACCGGCCGGGGCTGGAAGCTGCTGCGCCGCCAGCTGCTGCTGGACGTGAAGCCCGCCGAGCTGACGCTAAGCACCCCGGCAACCACGCGCTACCTCACGGCGCGCACCCTGCGGCCCGCTATGCAGCAGGCCATGGAAGGCCTGCAGTTCAACTACCTACTCTCCGATACCCTGTGGGTGGAACTGGACCGGCTGGTGAGCCGCCGGTTGCCCCTGTGCCTGAGCCCGGCCACCAACGGTCTGGCGCTGCCCTACGATGCCAAGTTTGAGCCGGCCCAGATTGTATTTCGGGGACCGGAAAGCAAAATCAGCACCCTCCCCAACCCATACCCGGTACACCTGCCTACGGCTCCGGCGGGCTCCTCTACCGGCGACATCCGGGTGCCCATTGGCGGGCCTGAGCTGGTGCAAACCAACGTGCAGGACGTGCGGGTGCGGCTGCTGCGCCGGCCCATGGTAACGGTGCCCGTGGAGGTGGTGCCCGAGCTGCTGGATGCGCCGCCGGGCCGCGCGTACCGTTTTTCGCCGGCCAGAGTGCGCGTGCGGCTGCAGTTTTTCCCGGAAGACACGGTGGGGTTCCGGCCTCAGCAGGTGCGGGTGCAGCTGCATTTCGGGCAGTTCATCAATCAGGATTCCAGCCTGCGGCCCTTCCTGGCCGAGAAGCCCGCCCAGGCCCGCGGCTACCTGGTGCTTACGCGCGGTGTACGGGTGCACAGCGAGTAAAGAGAGTTGAGTGATGAGTGCTGAATGATGAAATAGGGGTGCTGCGTTGGCGTACCTAGCAACGCTACACCATTCTTTCTACTTTCTTGCCTGGTAAGTGTCTGTATAATAGGCTTATGTCCTGCTTAATAACGCATCATTCATAACTCAACTCTCAACAAAACATGCGGCTGATTGGAATTACGGGCGGAATCGGCTCGGGTAAAAGCGTAGTGTGCCGCCTGTTTCAGGTGCTGGGCGTGCCGGTGTACGATTCGGACGCCCGGGCCAAGTGGGTTATGGCCCACGATGCGCAGCTGCGCGACGAGCTGACGGCCGCCTTCGGCCCCGAAACCTTTACTGCCGAAGGCCAGCTTAACCGCACGTACCTGGCCCGCGTGGCCTTTCCCGACCCGGTCCAGCTGGCCCGCCTCAACGCCCTGGTGCACCCCCACGTGGGCCGCGACTTTGCCCAGTGGGCCGCTGCCCGCCGGGCCGAGGGCCACGCCTACGTGCTCAAGGAAGCCGCCCTGCTCTACGAATCGGGCGCGTACCAGCAGCTCGATGAGGTAATTACCGTGTTTACCCCCCAGGCCCTGCGCCAGGCCCGCGTGCTACGCCGCGACCCGCACCGTACCCCCGATGATGTGCAGAATATCATCGGCAAGCAGATGGGCGAAGAGGAAAAAATGGTCCGCGCCCAGCATGTGGTCCACAACGACGACGAGCACCTGCTCATCCCGCAGGTATTACGGCTAGATGCGGGGTTCCGGGCGTAGCGGTCATTGCGAGGCAGAGCCGAAGCAATCTTTCCTCTTCTGTGCGCGAAACGTTGCTCTATTCAAAAGCCCCAGACGTGCGAAACGGCTGGGGCTTTTGAATAGGTTGGGATGTATTTTTGTGACTCAATATTATTTATTCGGAAGCTGGTAAGAAGTATCTATACAGCCGAATAACAAGGGTTTGTCGGTTATTCGAGGCGTATCACGCTGACAAGGACGGATTGCTTCGGCTCTGCCTCGCAATGGCGTACAAGTGGTGCCTTCACCGAATAATGGGGCTCCGTTCAAAGGGGCGGGTACGGTCAAACTGGTAGCGGTAGGTGACGTGGGTTTTGTAGATGCGCGCCCCGATGGACCGGGTGAGGGCCAGCATGCGGGGGTTGAAGTCGCCAATCCAGTTCATTTCGATGTCGGCGTAGCCCGCCCGCAGAAACTCTTGCCGGGCGTGCACCATCAGGGCACTTTCCACGCCCTTGCCCTGCCAGGCCGGTACCACCCCAAAAATCACCCCGAACAGCTTTTTATCGGTGCGCTGCTCGTACTTGTGCTTCTCCCACAGGAAACGCAGCTTACCCCACAGGTTAAAGTTGCGGCCCACATGTTTGAAAATCTGGTTGAGCTCGGGCAGGCTCACGAAGAAGGCCACGGGCTCCTCGCCGGCGTAGGCAAACCACAGAATCCGCTCGTCCAGCACGGGCTTCATCTGCTTCACCAGGTCGCGGGCCTTATCCAGGCTCATGGGATTTACGCCGCTGTGGTTGGCCCAGGCCAGGTTGTATACGTGGTGAAAGTCGCGGGCCAGCTTCTCAGTATCGCGCTTGTTGGCGTGGCGGAAGCTGAACTCGGGATGCTCCTGGGCGTAGCGCTCCGCCGCCTTATCGAAGGCCGGGTGCAGGGGCGTGGCCACCTCCCGGTAGCAGGTATACTGCTTGAAATAGAGCTGAAATCCGTACGTCTCAAACAGCCGTTGGTAGTAAGGCTGGTGGTAGAACATGCCGTAGTTGGGCTCGGTGAAGCCATCAGTGAGCAGGCCCCAGAACCGGTCCCGCTCGCCGAAGTTGATGGGCCCGTCCATGGCCGCCATGCCCCGCGCGGCCAGCCATTGGCGGCAGACGTCAAACAGCTCGTTGGCCGCCGCCTGGTCGTCGATGCACTCAAAAAAGCCCATGCCGCCCACCGGCTGGGTGGGGTCGGTTTGGGGCGTGTGGCGGTTGATGAACGCCGCCACCCGGCCGATAACCGTACCGGCCGCATCGGTCAGCACCCACCTGATGGCCTCGCCGTGGGCAAAGTTAGGGTTCTTCTTTGGGTCGAACACTGCCTCAATTTCGTGGTCGAGGGGTGAAATCCACTGGAGTTGATTCTGGTAGAGGCGGGCAGGCAGGTCCAGAAACTGCCGGACCAGCGCGGGGGAAGTTACTTCGAGCAGGGGCATGAGGCTGAGTATCAGAAAGGCGGAACAAGAGCCGCTCAGGCCGGAAAAGAAAAGGCTAGCCGTGGCGGCCAGCGTTACCGCGTGGGCCGGCGTAGCACCGACAGCAAGGTAAGGCCATTTACCCGCCGAAAGTACACGGGCCGGCCCACAGAGTCGGGGTAGGGGCCGGGGTGCCAGCGGTAGGTGGTGAGGAAATACCGGGCCTGGGCCACCGGCACCATGCGCAAGCGGGCCCGCTCGGTGGGAGGCAGCAGCAGTTGGGCGTTGTGCAGCATCAGGGCGGTGCGGGGCTCGGTAGCCACCGGCACCACGGCGCTGGAGTCGTGGGCCAGTATCCACTCCACTCCCTCCCGCCCCGACAGGCCCCAGTAGTCGCGCTCAAACAGGCGCTCCGCCACCGGGCCCGGTAGAAAGCTGAAATACACGTTCTGGTAGGGGTGGTCGAGCACCATGCGCAGCAGCGTGTGGCCCAGGCCCAGAGCAAGCACCGCCACGGCCCCGTAGCCCCCCCGGCGCAGGGCCGGGCGCGAGGTAGCATGCCAGCCGCGCCACAACGCCTGTGCGCCCCGGCCAGCCAGCAGCAGCAGCGCCGGATACACGAAGTACACGTGTCGCCACCCATCGTACACCACTGAGCGCAGCACCACAATGGCTACCAGCGGCCCCAGCAGCCACGCCAGCACCAGGGCATCCTGCCGGCCGGCGGTAGTGTGCAGCCAGGTGCTCAGGCCCCGCATGGCCTGCCGGCCCACCACGGCCAGCCCGGCCAGCAGCAGGGCTACGTAGGGCAGGGGCGTCGTGACCAGCATCCACACGGGCAGGTAGTGCCAGGGCAGGTCCCGCACCGATAGTTCCTGGCCCATGTATACCGTCAGCATATCGGCCCGGTAGCGGCTGAAGCTGGTAAAGGCGGCTACGAAGTGCTGCACCGGGGCTTCCCACAGATACGGCCACCCCATCACGATAACCACCGCCAGCACCGACACCAGCAGCAGAAAGCTACCGAACAGTTGCCGCCGGATGGCGGGCCGGGCCCAGCCTTCCAGCACGGCAAATCCCACCGTGAAGCCCACCAGCAGCACCGCCATAGTACGTACATCAATGGCCGCCCCCACGACGGCACCGTGCACGGCGGCCCGCCCCCAGCCCGGCCGCCGCAGCCACCACCACAGCGTGCCAATGCCCAACGCGAAAAACCCGATGAACACCAGGTCCTTATAGTTGTAGAACGACTCAGCAAACAGCCTCGGCGACAGGACCAGCGCCCCGGCCACCAGCAGCCCCCAGGGCCGGCTGCCTAGGTAGCGGGCCGCCACCCGGTACACCACGTAGGTGCCCGCCACGCAGGTAAGCCAGATAACCAGGTGCCGAAAAAAGTACACGTCCCGCGAGTCCTCCACGCCCACCACCTTCTCCAGCACCACCAGCGGCAACTGATACAGCACCCCGTGGTCGGCGTCCTGGTTGTCGCGCATGTCGGGTATCTGGGCGAAGGTAGCCTGACGGCGGGCCAGCTCGGGGGCTAGCTGCAGGGCTACGTACTTGGCGTTGATGATGCCGTTGAGCCGGTCCAGCTGCTCATCCCAGCCTACGCCGTAGTCGCGGTACAGGGCCACGCCCAGCAGCGTCAGCAATCCAAAAAATGCGCCCACCACCCAGCTGAACCGGCGGGGGCGCCACAAGGTGGGGAAAAAGCTCATCGGCGTCGTATGCTCAGGAAACGCCGCTAAATTCGGCAATTCATCCGCAACCTTATCCCGCTGCTCGTGCTGCGCTCCATTCCTCGATACGTATGGCCGGTGGCCGCTTTGCTGCTGGTGCTTCGGCTGGCGCTCAATTTGGGCCTGAATCCCGGCCTGGAGTGGAACTACGATGAGCGCCGCAACGGCCGCATTGCCGATAACTACCTGGCCGGCCGCGGCTACGTGAGCTTGGACCCCGAGCGCCAGCAACTCCGGCCCGATGCCTTCCACGCCAGCTTCCCGGTGTTCGTGTACGTGGGCTGGAGCCGGGCCGGGCTGCCGCGGCACTACCTTACGCTGCTGGTGTACGCCGCCGCCGCGGGGCTGTATCTGGTGGGCGGGCTGTACGTGCAGCGCACCTTGCAGTACCTGGGGCTGCGGTTGGAGGTGGGCTGGCTGGGGGCGTTGCTCTGGGCCGTGTCGCCGGGGGTAGTGTACTACATCGGGGCGTTCTGGTGGTTTGAAAACCTAGCCCTGCCCCTGTTGATTCTGGTGGTGTACAAGCTGTTACGCCTGCACGGTGGCCGGCCCTTGCGCTGGCCCGATGCCCTGCTTATTACCGGGGCTGTGGTACTCTCGTGCCTGTTGCGGGGGTATCTGCTGGCGGTGTACGGGCTGCTATTTGCCGTGTGGCTGGGGTTGATGACGCGGCAGCCGGCCCGGTCCCGGCTAACAGCCTGGGCCCTCAGCCTGGGGCTGCTGCTGGCCCTGGTAGCGGCGCACACGCCCATCTTCCTGAAAAACCACCGCATGTTTGGGGCCTACACGCTCAGCAACCAGGCCGGGTTTGAGCTGCTGCAGGGCCACAACGGCGTTACCCAAGGGCGGTTTATGTTCGACTGGGACGACCGGCAGGGCCCGTTCGACCGGTTTGTGCGCCGGCATATTCCGCAGCTCGATTCCCTGAACCAGTACCAGGAAAGCCAGGCCCGGGCCCGGCTGGCCCGGCAGTGGGTGGCCGGGCACCCCGGAGCGGAAGCCCGGCTGATGCTGCGCAAAACCCTGCTGTTCTTCTCCCCCGAAAACTTCATTGCCGATGCCCCCCGCACCCCGTGGAACCCCTTCACGGCCCTCACGCTGCTGGCCTTCGGCATGGCCCTGCTGCTGACGGTGGTGGGCTACCGGGGCCTGCGCTTTCAGTCGGCCGATTGGCTACTGCTCACGCCGCTGGTGGCCGTGTGGCTGCTGAGCCTGGTGTTTTTTGTGGGGTTCCGGTGGCGGTTCTTCGCCGAGCCAGCCCTGCTGCTGTTCCCGCTGGTAGTGGTTGGGCGGCTGGGCTGGCTACCCGGCCACCACCGGGCGCGGCAGTAGCTGAAAAACAAAAAAGGACTGCCACTTGTGGCAGTCCTTTAATTGGTGGGAGATACTGGGTTCGAACCAGTGACCCTCTGCTTGTAAGGCAGATGCTCTGAACCAGCTGAGCTAATCTCCCGAGGGGGTAAGCGTACTCTAAAAAAGTGGGAGATACTGGGTTCGAACCAGTGACCCTCTGCTTGTAAGGCAGATGCTCTGAACCAGCTGAGCTAATCTCCCAATGGGCGTGTCCTGTTTGGGATGGCAAATATGGGGGGCTGTTTTCGAAAACGCAACTCTTTCCCCCATCTTTGGCTGAAGATTTTTTGCAGTTGTTCGTTTGCTTATCGGCAACTAACTGCCAATCAGAAATTTCAGCAGAAGGAAAAGCGTGCGTCGGTTTCTGAAAATTTTCAGTTTTTCGTTATTGGCTGTGGTTGGGGTAGCCTGGCTGGGGTTGCTGGTGGGGCAGGATGCAGTAATCCGTCTATTCGTAAATGGCCTCAACCGTTACCTGTGTGTGCCGGTCCACGCCCGCCGGCTGGAGGTATCGGCGCTGGATCAGTTTCCGCGGCTTTCCGTAACGCTGCACGATGTAACGGTGCAAGGTTCGTTGCCCACGGATACCGTGCGGCTGGCCCAGGCTCGGCGGCTGTATTGCGCCTTCAATGCCTGGGATGTGGTGAGCGGGCACTATCGTATTCGGGAAATTACCC
Source organism: Hymenobacter pini (assembly GCF_020421205.1). Taxonomy (GTDB): domain Bacteria; phylum Bacteroidota; class Bacteroidia; order Cytophagales; family Hymenobacteraceae; genus Hymenobacter; species Hymenobacter pini. The sequence continues at coordinate 53,564 of NZ_JAIZZH010000006.1, read as the reverse complement.
TGTCGGATGCGCGGGTGCGGGTGCGGCGCAACCAGCAGGGCGTAGGCAATTACCACGTCATCTGCCCCGATACGGCCATGCCCCGGTCTGGCGAAGCCCCTTTCGAATTGGCCCTGGAAGGCATTCGGCTGGAGCGCGTGCGGGTAGAGTACGAAGATGCCGGCCGGCAGCAGAAGGTAGCCTTTTTCGCGCCGAATCTGCAGGCGCAGGTAAGTATTGCCGGGCCGATAGTGACCCTAGCGGCCACCGGCGCTGCCGAGGTACAAGCCGTGCGCCTGGGTTCCGACGACTACTTTCAGCAGAAACAAGTGCAGCTGCGGGCTGCCGTCCGTATTAACCGGGCGCGGCAGCAGCTGACCATTCAGCCTTCCTCTATTGGTATCGGGCTAGCTCGCTATGAACTGGCCGGCACCATTGCGTACCAGACCGCACCAGTATTGCAGCTACGGTACCGGGCTACCGGGGCCGATGTACAATCGGTGCTGGCGCTGTTGCCGCCGCGCCTTTCGCGCCCGTTGGCGGGCTACCGCAGCCGGGGGCAGGTGTATTTCGGGGGTACGGTGCGCGGCGAGTGGTCGGGGCAGCGGCAGCCGGGGGTGCAGGTGGAGTTTGGGTGCCGGGACGCTTCCTTTTTTCACCCGAAATACCGGCAGACGCTGGACCACGTAAGCCTGACCGGCACGTTCAGCAACGGCCCGGCTCACGCGGCCCGCTCGGCGGTACTCACGCTCCGCAATGTGCAAGGGCAGCTGGCGGGGCGTAAGCTGGCCGGTGAGCTGCGCCTGGAAAACTTCGAAAATCCCCGGCTGAAGGCGCACGTGCAGGCGGCGGTAGACGTAAGCCGAGCCCTGCAGTTTTTTCCGGTGTCGGCCGTACGCGCGGGCCAGGGCGAGGCACAGCTGAATTTGCACCTGGATGGGCCGTGGCAGGCAATCCGGCAGCGGCCCACCGCCCGGCAGGCAACGGGGGAGCTCACGTTCCGCAACGTGAGTCTGCACCTGCGCGACTTCCGGCAGTCATTCACTAGGCTGAGCGGCCAACTGCAGCTGCGTGGGGCCGATGTGGCCCTGCAAAACGTGCGTGGCCGGCTGGGTAGCTCTGATTTTCAGGCCAACGGCACACTGCGCAACGTGGCTGGCTGGGCCACCCGCGCCGGTCAGCCGCTCAGCGTAGAGGCTGCCATAACCTCGAACCTGCTTGAGTTCAACCAACTGTTATATGTGTATCAGCCTGCGGGCAAGCCGGCGCCCGGCGCGGCTGCGGGTGCTAAGGAGCCGGGCCTGCACGTGCCGGCTACCGTGGCCCTGAATCTGCAGGTTCAGGCGCGGCACGTGCGGTTCCGGCGGCTGCAGGGCCGGGAGCTGCGTGGCAATCTGCAGCTGCGTAACCAGGTATTCAGCTCGTCGGGCGTGGCATTGCGGGCGGCCGGGGGGCTGGTAAGCGTGCGGGGTAAGGTAGATGCTCGTCGGAGCAATTTGCTGAAGGCCAGTACGGTGGCCAGTTGCCAGCAGCTGCCGCTGGATAGTTTGTTTTACGTGTTTGAGGACTTTGGCCAGCACTTTCTCACCGCCCGCCACTTGCGCGGCCACCTTACCGCCACGGCCGAGTCGGATACGTATTTTGATGGGCACCTGACCCCGCTGACGGAGCGGCTGGAGGCCGAGGTGCACGCCACCATCCACGACGGGCAACTACTCAACTTTGAGCCCCTGCAGCGGCTGAGCCTAGTGGCCGACCGGGCTACGCTCCGGCACTTGCGCTTTGCGGAGCTGCGCAATAGCCTGTACGTGCAGAGCCGCACCGTTTACATTCCGCAGATGGAAATCCGTTCCAATGTGCGGGCGGCCTCGCTTATCCGAGTGACGGGCACGCACACCTTCGACCAGCAAATGGACTACCACGTGCAGATTCCGCTGCTGCCCGGCCTGTTGCCCCGGGCCGCCGCCCGCGCCGACGGGCCGGGTCTGCGCCTGGCTATTCAGGGCACCGAGGACCGGTTTACGGTGCGCTACGAATCGGGGACTACTCCGGAGCGAACCGCCGCAGGACCGGCCGTCACTGCGCCAGCCCACGTGCCGCCCGCCAATGCAGGACCCCGGCCAGCCTCCAAGCCTTCCTTTGAGCTGAAAAAGCCGACAAAGCAGCCAGCCCTGCCCCAGCCCGGCGAGTACTTCGAATTTTAGGTGAAGAGGGGCCGCTTTGCTCCAACCTCAGCCGCTGCCCCTGCGTTAAGACCCGAGAGTGCATTCCTTTTCTCTTTTCTCCTCTCGCCATGAACGATACGCAGTTACTTCAGAATTACTCTGACCAGGAAAAAGCCGCTTACCTTAGCGTTATTGCCAGCCTGGCCTCCGCCGACCGGGAAGCTTCGGCCGCCGAAATAGAGTTTCTGCAGCAGCTGGCCCACCAGGCCGGCCTGAGCGGTGGAGCCACCCAGCAGGTACTGGCTTCCGCCAAAGATGCTACTAACGAAAGCATCAAAGCCAACTTGGATGCGCTGAAGGGCAGCGACCTGCGCTTTTCGTTGGTAACCGACCTGATCAGCTTCGCCCGCGCCGATGGAGCGTATGCCAACGACGAAGAGGCCATGGTAAATAAAATTGCCTCCTACCTCGGCATCACGCCCCAGCAAACCCAAACCCTGAACCAGGTAGTGGACCAGGCTGCTCAGGTGCCCCACTCGGCCAGCGACCCGGCCAAGCAGGGCTTTTTCAGCGGTATCTCCGACAAGCTCGATAACGCTGGCATTCCCAAAGGTGCTCTGATGGCCGGTCTGCTGGGCGTGGTGGCCCCCATGGTTATCTCGAAGGTGATGGGCGGCCGGGGTCAAAGCTCCGGTATGGGTGGCGGCATGATGGGTGGCTCCATGGGTGGCCTATTAGGAGGCGCCGCCAATAGCGGCATGGGTGGCTTGCTCGGTGGTCTGCTGGGCGGCGGCTTGCTCAGCGGTGTGCTGGGTGGCGGTCAGCAGCAGTCTACTGATACCTATGGCAACTATCCGCAGCAGGGCTCGCACGTGGGCAGCGGCGGGCTAGGCTCCCTGATGTCTATTTTGGGCGGTCTGGGTGGTCAGCCTAACTCCCAGCCCCGCAGCAACGGCGGCGGCGGCCTCGGCGGCCTCATGAACGGCGGCATGGGCGGCCTGCTGGGTGGCTTGTTCGGCGGGCGGTAAACTATAGTGCCGCAGCCGGTGTAAACAGCGAACTGGCTGCACATCACAGAAAGGCAAAAGCCCCTGACGTTCAGCGCAACGTCAGGGGCTTTTTGTGTGTAGCTTCAGGGTAAGGTTTCTTAACTCGGCAAGCCGTTCACCTGCACAATGGTGGTGCCGGTGCTGGCGAAGGTGCCGCCGGCCTGCTCCACAGTTTCCACCAAGCGGTAATTCAGCTCTTCTTTCACCTCCAGGTACTCGTCGTAATTGGTGGTTTCCACAAAGTACTGTACCGTAACCTCCTTGGCGGCGGGTGTGAGGGCTGAGAACTGCATCTGTACTTCTTTGGTTACTAAAGGGTTGTCCTCAATCAGGCGCTTGCCCTCCTGCACAATGCGGTGGAGCTGCTGGCTGGTGGTGGCGTGGCTTAGGGCCAGGGTGAAGTTCACGCGCCGGGCCGTGCGCAGGCTCAGGTTGTCCAGCGGCTTGTCAATCATGCTTTTATTGGGCACCGTTACGTAGCTTTTCTCGGCGGTGCGCAGGCGGGTGCTGCGGAAGCCCACTTTTTCCACGGTGCCCGTCACGCCGCCCACTTCCACCAAATCACCCACGGCAAAGGGCCGGTCGAGGAAGATGGTAAACGAGGCAATCAGGTTTTCCAGGCTTTCCTTGGCGGCGAAGGCCACGGCCAGCCCCCCGATACCCAGGCCGCCGATAAGGGCCGTTACGTTTACCCCAAACACTTTGCTTAGCATCACCAGAAATGTGATGGTAAGCACCAGCACCTTCAGTAAATCCTTGGCGAAGGGAATAAGTTGGTTGCTGAGGCGGGAATGGCTGCTTTCGGAGCGGCGCTGGAACACCAGCACCAGAAAATCAATAATGCGCAGCCACACCCAGCCAATACCCCAGATAACGGCCATCTGAAACAGCCGGAATAATAAGCGTTTCGCCCAGGGCTCGTTATGCTCAAGCTCGGAGCTGCGCACCGGATAATCCAGCACCTGAAACGCGAAGTAGGCCGTAATCAGGAAGATAACCACGGACAGCGGCTGAATCAGCAACGCCTGAAACTGCTGCTCCGATACGCCCTCGGTCCGCTTGCGAATAAACCGGAACACCAGCTTTGAGAGCAGTCGGGAAAGCAGCGTTTTGAAGATGTATCCAAATAGCAAAATGCCCGCGCACCACAGGTACGCCGCCACGTTATTGCCCAGGAAGCGGTAATTAAGGATTTCCTGAAGGGTCATGAATGAGGGACTTAGGAGACTCAGGGACTTAGTTTACGGTTAGATGGTCACTAGCACATGGGTGCACCAGCAGAACATCAACCAAGTCCCTGAGTCCCGATTATACCAACTGCCGCAACGCCATTTCAAACGACTTCTGGGCAATGCCACTGGTGGCGTCGCTTTGGTGGCGGGTGCGCTCCAGGGCCGCCCGAATCACGCGGGAGGTATCCTGGAAAATGGCCTGGTCGGTAATTTCGGCGTTGGATTCCATCAGGTAGGCAAATACCCGGGCCATGCCGCAGTTGGCAATAAAATCGGGGATAACGCTGGTATGCTCGTCGGCAAACTCGCCGGTGGGGCCGAAGAAGATTTCCGGGTCTTGGAACGGTACGTTGGCTCCGCAGCTAATCACCTCCAGACCACCCGCCACAAGCTGCTCCACCTGCTGGCGCGTAACCAACCGGGAAGCCGCCGCCGGAATGAAAATCTCAGCGCCCGACGACCAGATGCGCTGGTTTACCTCGTCAAACGACAGCAGATTGTCGGCCGTAAGCGCGTTGCCTTCGCGGCGCAGAAACAGCTCCCGAATTTCCTCCAGCGTAAAGCCATCTTCCTTGATCAGGCCGCCGGCCCGGTCGATAATGCCGGTGATGCGCGCGCCCTGGCTGGCCAGGTAGTAGGCGGCTGCCGCGCCCACGTTGCCCCAGCCCTGCACAATGGCCCGCTTGCCTTGTACCGTGCGGCCGCCCCACAGCTCATAATAATGGCGCACGGCCTCGGCCACGCCGTAGCCGGTAATCAGGTCGGCCACGGTGTATTTGCGGCTCAGGTCGGGCGTGAACGTGGCGTCTTCCAGCACCTTCACCACGCCCTGGCGCAACTGGCCTAGCTTCTGAATCTTCTGGGGCTCGGTGGCGCGGTAGTGGCCGTTCACAATGCCCTCCTGCGGGTGCCACAGGCCGTAATCCTCCGTAATCGGAATCACGTCGTGAATTTCGTCCACGTTCAGGTCGCCGCCAGTGCCGTAGTAGTTCTTGAGCAGCGGAATAACGGCTTTGTACCAACGCTCTAGCACGCCGCGTTTGCGCGGGTCCTGGGGGTCGAAGTTGATGCCTGATTTCGCGCCGCCAATGGCCGGCCCCGACACGGTGAACTTCACCTCCATGGTTTTGGCCAGGCTTTCTACCTCCCGCTTATCCAGGCCCTTGCGCATGCGGGTGCCGCCGCCGGCCGCCCCGCCCCGCAAGGAGTTGATTACCACCCAGCCCTCGGCTTCGGTTTCGGCGTCTTTCCATTCAAATACAATTTCGGGGCGCTTGTTCTCAAACTTGGCCAGCAGGTCTTTCATCGGGGGTAGTAGATGGGGTGGGGTGGAACTCAGTGCCGCAAAGGTAAGCAGCCCCGGCGGCCAAGACGCATTCATTCGGCTACCTCGCTGAGTGGTAATTCGTATAGAATAAATTATATGCTTAATAGAATCATCATGCCCCATGTTGCCATTGCGCAGCCTTGCCGGTCCAGGCTCGTCTGTAGGTAACCGAGAGCCGTAAGAGGGCCTGCGGGTACAATTTCGGCACTTTTATAACTTTTTTTTGCCCCTGGTACGTTGGGAGGAACTTTGCGGGGTTCGAATATCGTATTACCCATATTCCTGCATATCCACCCACTGGTACCACCACCGTTGTAACGACATATGAAACCTTTGCTTTCCCGAGTAGAATCCAAAAAAGTAGATAAGGCCGCCGCTATGCTGAAAGTGCTGGCCCACCCCAAGCGGCTGGCCATTGTGGACCTGCTGGGCAAGGAGGAAAAAATGACCGTCACGGAAATTTACCGTTCTCTGGATTTGCCACAAGCCATTGCTTCCCAGCACCTTATCACGCTGAAAGACCGGGGCATTCTGTCGTCGTTCAAAGTGGGTACCAAAATCTACTACTCCCTGTCCATCCCCAAACTTCTCGACGTCATTGACTCACTGGAGGACTGCTGCGACACGATTTAATAGCTGCGCGGCCTTCACCAGCGCCATAGCTCAGAAAAGCCGAAGCCCGATCCTACTAGTAGGATCGGGCTTCGGCTTTTCTGTATCAGAAGTGAATGGTTACGCCACGTTGGGCTGGCGCTCCAAATCGAATAAGTCGGTGAGTACGTCGATGAGCTGATCGGCCTCGCCGCGCTTGCAGGCGGCTTTCAGCTGCAGCACCGGCTGCTTGAGGATTTTCTGCATCAGGGAGCGGGTAATGTCGTCCATGCGCTTGATTTCCTCGGGGCTCATCTTCTTCTGGTAGCGGTCCATTTCTTCCAGCCGAATCTGCTCCAGGGCATTCTTCAGCTTCTGAATGGTGGGCGACACCAGCATTTCCTTGCTCCAGTCCTGCAGGCCCACCATACTTTCCTCGATGATGGCGCGCACCTGCGGCACGGCGGCTAAGCGGCGCTCCAACGCCGCCGAAGCTTTACTCTGAATGGCGTCGATGTTGTAGATCAGCACGCCGGGCACCTGCTCCACATCGGTGGCAATGCTGCGCGGCACGGAAAGGTCGATAAAGAACTTGTAGCTCAGCACCTCCAGCCGCTCCACCATGTCGCGGGTGAAGAACGGGTCTTGGCGGGAGATGCTGCTGATGATGACATCAGCGTCCTTCATGCCCTGCACCAGGTTCTCGAAATCCAGTACCTGCAGGCCACATTCCTCGGCCAGTTCATCGGCCTTAGAGCGGGTGCGGTTGCAAATAGTTACGTCGCTGAACACCTTGCTGTCGCCGAGGTGGCGGCAAACGTCGGCCCCGATTTCGCCCAGGCCTACTACCAGCACGCGCGGGTTGGCTACGTCGGCGGTGAGTTCCTCCACCAACTCCAGCGCGGCGTAAGAGGTAGAAGCGGCGCCGTCGCGGAAGGAGGTTTCCTGTTGTACGCGCTTGTTGGTGAAGAACACCGTGTGCAGCAAGCGGTGCAGGAAAGGGCCAGCGGCGTCCTCATCGGCCGACCATTGGTAGGCCTGTTTTACCTGGTTGCTAATCTGCAGGTCGCCCACTACCTGGGCATCAAGGCCCATGGCCACTTCAAACAGGTGGCGCACGGCTTCCGTCTGGTCGTCCAGTACATCGAAGTACGGGAAGTATTCGGTTACCTCGGGCAGGTTTTTCAACTGACCCAGGGCTTCGATGATGGCCGGGCTCTGGTCTCGGTCGGCGGAGTAATAGACCTCCGTGCGGTTACAGGTACTGAGCACCAGCAGGTCGGAGAGGCCCAGCTCGTGGTGCAAGGTGTGCAGGAAACGCCGGCAGGCAGCCTCATCCAGGGCAATCAGCTCCCGTATTTCGAGGGGAGCTTTTTTGAAGGACAGACTTAGGGCCTTGAAAGGTTGAAGCATAGCGGTTGCTAGTGCGGAAATCAGGGGGCAAAAATACGTTACAAATTGCTAGGTAAAAACAGCTGGAACGTGCTTGGGGTTCGGAGGTAGCCGAAATTGGGACAGAAACCGGGTTTAAACCGGCTAATACACGATTATTCCGGCTGAAACTGACGAAAATCATTCGGCCGGCGTTGCTGGCCCGGTCCTGGCGGAGGCCGGAAACGTATCTTCGCCGGGGCGGCGGCCGTATCCGGCCCTGCTGACTTCCGAATTTTTGTGCCCGTGCTGCCCATTCCCATCTACGACCAAAAGTCCCGCATCAAGCTCGTTATTGTGGCCGTGGCCCTGCTGATTGGGGCGGCCACCGTTATCTACACCAACGTGCTGGTACAGCGCCTCTCGGAGCGGGAACAGGAGCAGATTGACCTGTACGCCAAAACCCAGCGCTACATCATCAACACCGAGGAAACCTCCAATCTGTCGTTTCTGATGGATGAGATTATCGGGGCCAACACTACTATTCCGGTAATTGTGACGGATGGGGAGGGCAATATTGTGGATGCCCGCAATGTGAACGTGCCCAAGGGCGCCTCCGAGCAAGCCTCCATTAAGCTGCTGCGCAAGGAAATTGAGCTGATGAAGGAACAGCACCCGCCCATCATCATCGAAATCGGGGCCGGGCTACGCAACTACATCTATTATAAGGAGTCGGATTTGCTTACGCAGCTGCGGCTGTACCCGTTGGTGCAGCTGGCCATTATCGGGTGCCTGGGGGTTATTGCTTACTTCGCCTTCAGCTACTCCCGCCGGGCCGAGCAGAACCGCGTGTGGGTGGGCCTGGCCAAGGAAACGGCCCACCAGCTAGGTACGCCGCTCAGCAGCCTAGTGGGCTGGCAGGCCTACCTGCGGGAGTCGGAGCGGTTCCGGGACGAGCCCATTGTGGAGGAGCTGGGCAAGGACATCCGGCGGCTGGAAATCATTACCGAGCGGTTCAGCAACATTGGTTCGGTGCCGGTGCTCAAGGACGAAAATATCCTGCGGGTAACCCAGAATGCCATTGCCTACCTGCAAAGCCGGGTTTCCCGGAAAGTAACCTTCGAGGTGAAAACCGACCTGCCTACCGATACGCCCGCCCAGGTGAACATTCCGCTGTTCGACTGGGTGATTGAAAACATCTGCAAAAACGCGGTGGACGCCATGGACGGCAAGGGCAGCATTACCATTCACCTGCGCCGCCCCATCCGCAACAAGTCGCAGATTGCCATTGATATAACGGATACCGGCAAGGGCATTTCCAAGAGCAAAATGGAGCGGGTGTTTCAGCCGGGCTTCACCACCAAAAAGCGGGGGTGGGGCCTGGGCCTAGCTCTGGCCAAGCGCATCATCGAAAACTACCACAAGGGTAAGCTTTTCGTGAAATGGAGCGAAGTAGGCCGCGGCACCACCTTCCGGGTAATTCTGAACGGGTAGTAGCGCGAAGCGGAGCTACGCGCTACTTGCCCCGGTTGGTTAGCTCTACGTAGCTGTTGCCCTGCACGGGGCGGCCGTGGTGGGTGCCTTCTACCCGGCACATGCCTTCCCAGTAGTGCATCTTGATGCCCGCGAAGAGCTTGAGCGTCAGCTCCTGGTCGGCTACCAGCGGGGTGATGGTGAGGTCGTACTCCTGGCTGGGGATGCGTAGGCGCCACTTGCTGGGGTAGCGCAGTTTAGAATGCGGGCTGGTCCAATAGTCGAGAACTTCGAGCTGGAAATCCTGGGCTTTGAGGTCTACGTTCTGGGTGGGGGCGCTGTAGGTGCCGCCGCTCACGCTCCGGTCGGAGTTTCGGTCGAACAGTAGGTACGTCATAATATCGTGGCGGGTGGGCGCTGCGGCGCCGGGTGCGGGTTCGTTCAGCTGCAGGGAAAACCAGTCCCAGCCGATGCCTTTGTTGGTGACGCTGTTGCAGTTCCATTGCCGGTCGTACCATAACTCACCTTCCACCTCGTGCACCTGGCCGTTCACTTCCAGCGTGCCGGAAGCTGTGAGGCGGGGGTAGCTGTAATAGCCGGCTTTGGCCACGTCGCCGTAGTTTTCGTAGCCGGTGCTGCTGTGCAGCAGCACGGGCTTGGCGGGGGTGGTACGCAGGTCGAGGGCGTGGCCCTGGCGGGCGGCCATGCGGCCCTGCAAGTGGTAGCGACCTTCCTGCCCGTCCAGGGTCCAGGTTTGATCCTTCTTCTTGGTCTGCAGGCTGATGGGTAGCTGTGGCTCCAGCAATTGCGGCAGGCGCTCCACCTTGTAGTCGTAGTGGAACTGCCGGGCTTGCGGATCGGTGAGGGCGAAGTTGACCATCTGCCAATCCCGCTTGCCGTTCAGGTTGAAATGGAAAAACACGTACTCCACCCCGAACTGCTCACCGGTTTTCACGTCGCGCAGGTGGCCGGTGAAGTACCACCACTCCAGGGAATTCTGCTTGTGCACGGCTTCCTCCTGCGGCAGCTGGGCCCGCTCCGTGAACACGTCGTACTTGTTGGTCGGCTTCAGCGCGCAGCCCGCCGCCGCAAACAGCAAAAAGATAGCCAGCAGGTAGTTCTTCATACTGCCGGAATAAGCCGTTTTAAGGCCGAAAGGTTTATTCCTTGTCAAACCTTTCGGCCCTAGCGCGGCAGCACCGGGCGCACCCCCAGCAGCGCCAGACCCAGCCCGAATACCGCTACCACGCTCAGCAGCAGCTTCAGCAAGCCGCGTTGGGCGGTGGCCAGTTCGGGTTGGCTGGTAAAGGAATGCTGGGGCTCCCGGGCAAAATCGGCGTGGGTGAAGGCGACTCTGCGGAACAGGAACGGGTAGTAGAAGGCCCGCAGCGCATCGTGGTAGCGGGTGGCGCTGCGCTGGAACGCCAGGTGAGTGGGCAGGTCGGAGCCGGCCAGGGCGTTGAAGCTGGTTTGGGCGTTGACGGCCGGGGACAACAGGTTGAAGCTTTCGGCCAGGTTGTGGCGCGCCTGCAAACCGGTGGCGTAGGCGGCCGCCTGCGGGGCCACGGCCAGGTCGCCGAGGTGCTGGAAGGCGTAGTACCAGCGCCACACAAACCGCTCCCGGATGGTGGCCGTGTCGCGGAACTGCGGGTAGAGGGCGAAGAAGCGGCTCATGGTTTCCATTTTGGGCCGGTCCCAGCCCCCGTGGATTTCCTCGCGCTGCCTGATGGTCAGCTCGATGCCCTGGGGCAACGGACGGGCCGCGGCTACGCCCAGGCTCAGCAGGCTGGGCACCAGCACCACCAGCAAAAGCCACACGCCCAGCAAGGCCACGGCATTCACCGCCGAAGTGCGCTGCAAAGCCGTGACCACCAGCACCACCCCAAACCAGAACAAACAATACAGGGTGCTCAGCGCCAGCCAGCTCAGCACGCGGCCATCCGGCGGTACCCCGGCCCACACCATCCCCACCCCCGACAGCAGCCCCACCAGCCCGAACACCAGGGCCATCCGAAAGGCGAGCTTGGCCCCGATAACCGTGGCCGGCCGGATGGGCTGGGCCAGTAGCAGGGGCAAAATGCCTTCTTCCCGCTCACTGGATAGCAAGTTGAAGCTCAGGGCAATGATGAGCAGCGGCAGCAAATACACCAGCACAAAGGCCAGGTCGAAGTTGCCGCTGAGCAGCTTCAGGGGGTTGGTATTATCGGTGGCGTAGAGCTGGTTTTGCAGGCCCAGCAGGCGCAGCTTCACGTAGCTGGGGTTCACGTCGCGCAAGCCTAGGGAGAGGGCCGCCCACGCATCGGGGTGGTGGACGGCGAAGGTGGAGTGAAAATAGCCGATGTCGCCGGCGTCGGCCGGGCCGGGAAACTTCTCCTTCATTTCCGCCACGTTGCGGCGGGTCAGCTCGGGCAGCGCGGCCAGCTGCTGGCGCTGCCGGGCTATTTCGGTGGTGCCGTAGTAGATGCCGTAGAGGCCGGTGGCCAGCAGCAGGCTGCAGAGCAATACCAGCCCTTTAGCGGCCCGGAAGTGACGCCACTCGGCGGCAAACAGTATTGAGAATATGCGCATTAGCTCAGGAAACAGACGTGTTAGAAATCAGCCGCAGCCCCAGCCAGCACAACCATACGGCCCACAGCAGCAGCGCCGCTACTGGCAGTAACAGGCGCGGCAGCGCCCAGCCCAGCGGCGGGGCCTGATAAGAAAATACCGGCAGCTTCCGCCAGGTGCTGGCATCCAGGCGCCGCTCTTTGTCGCCGTAGCCCATGCTGGCCTGCAGGCCGTTCAGGCGTTGCACCAGCCCGTAGCGGTAGGTTTCGGCGGCCTGCTGGAAGTGCACGTAGTGGGCAAAATCAGAGCCGGCCAGTCCCATTGACAGCGGCCGGATGGCCTGGTAGGGATTCAGCAAGCCGGCCCACTCCGACAGGCGGTTCTGCTGCTCGTAGGTGGCATTCAGCGCGGCGAAATGCCGCTGATACACTTTGGCCGAATACTCCTCCCCGGCCGCCATCTGCACCCCGGCCAGACTCACCGGCAGCTTCTCCTCGGAGTCAACCCCGTACTTTTTCAACAGGTCGGCTTTCAGAGCTGCGGCGCGCTGGTCGTGCGGGTCGTGGCCGTTGATGCCGTGCTGGGCCTCGTCGTGCACCTCGGCGTCTAGCTGGGCTTTGGTAATGGTGGGGTAGAGTGTGGCGCCCAGGTTGGCCGTGGCTTTGGGCAAGATGATGCAGCCCAGAATCCAGAGGCCCAGCAGCGTAACCAAGGCCGCGCGGGAGCTGGCCTGCCAGGCCGATACCACCACCGCGCCCACTACAAACAGGAAAAAGTACACCGCGTAGCTCACTACGAACAGTACCAGCCGGACTGCCAGATCAAGGCCGCCGGCAAACTCCTCACCCGTAAACAGCAACGCCGCCGCTAGGGCCAGGGCCGGTGCTACCACCAGCGCCACGGCCTGGCTATAGCCCCGAATCTTGCCCCAGGCTACCTGCCGCAGCGTGAGGCCCTGGCTGAGCAACAGCTTGAGCGTGCCCGTAGCGCGCTCCTCCGAGAAGGCCCCGAAGCACAGGAAAATGATGAGCAGCGGTACTAGCAGCTGCAGCACGAAGGCTACGGTCATCTCCCCGAACCGGATAAGGGAGCCGGCCTGCTGGGCCTGGCTGAAGTTGATGCTGTTCTGCTGGTGGGCTTCCAGGTACACGGCGCTGCCCGTAAACGAGTCCACGCCGCCGTCCAGCAAGCTCAGCCCCGATTTCGGCCGGAACGCAAACGAGCCGTAGTGGGCCACGCGGTGCGGGTGCCGGGCCGGCTGGTTCCGAAACTTATCATTGACGGTTTGCTGGGCCAGTTGCCGCTCCTGCTGCAGGGTGCGGAACGAGGCCCGGCCCACCAGCGTGGCGGCCAGCAACAGTAGTAGTACCAGGCCGCTGAGCACCGCAAAGCGCCGGTCGCGCAGGGTGCTGATAAATTCTTTTCGGGCAATGCTCCGGATCATCGGCTAGTGCATGTAGGTGAGGTAGAGCTGCTCCAGCTCCTGGGCGTTGAGGGCGGCAGTGGGGCGCACGTCCACCAGCTCGCCCTCGCGCATGATGCCCACGCGGGTGCCCACTTCCTTGGCCCGGAAGATGTCGTGGGTGGCCATGAGCACGGCCGTGCCCTGCCCGCTGAGCCGCCGCAGCAGCTCCGAAAACTCGTTGCTGGCCTTGGGGTCGAGGCCGGAGGTGGGCTCATCGAGCAGCAGCACCGTGGCGTGCTTGGCCACCGCAATGGCAATACCCACCTTCTGGCGCATGCCCTTGGAGTAGGTGCCCACCCGTCGCCGCACGGCCTCCGCCGGCAGCCCGGCCTCGGTGAGGTAGTTTAGCAATTCGCTTTCCGAATACTTGAAGCCCGCCAAGCTGCTGAACAGCGCCAGGTTTTCCAGCCCCGACAAGTGCGGGTAGAGCAGCACGTTTTCCGGGATGTAGGCCAGGTGTTTCTTGATTTCGAGCGGATTGGCGGCCACTTCCAGCCCGTTCACGAAGGCTGCGCCCGAGGTAGGCGCCACAAAGCCCAGAAACAGGTTGATGGTGGTGCTTTTGCCGGCCCCGTTCTGGCCCAGCAAACAGAAAATTTCGCCGGGCGCAATCTGCAGGTTCAGCCCGCGCAGGGCCAGCTTATCGGCGTACTGCTTGCGTAGCTCCCGGGCTTCGAGAAGGTAGGTCATGTAGTTAGGGTAGGAGGGTAAGAAGGTGGGCGGGTAAGCGGGTATGGGGATAGGAAGGGAAGGCGGCTTCTTTCCACCCTCCTACCCCCATACCCGCTTACCTGCCCACCTTACTCAAAACGTGTAGCCCAGCGTGGCCATGAAGTTGCGGGGGGCACCGGGGCTGGCCCGGAAGTAATCGTAGCCGCCCACGAAGTAGTAGGTGTTCAGCACGTTGTTCAGGTTCACGTGGAAGTTGAAGCGGTTGACGGTGTAGAACAGAGCCACATCGGCCACGGCGTAGCCGGGCCAGTAGGCCCACTCGTCGGGGCCGCCGTCCAGGGGTTTCACCTGGTTTTCGAAGCGGCGGCGCGTTACGAAGTTGCCGCCCACGGCCACGCCCAGGCCGCGTAGCGTCGGTGAGAGGAAGGTGTATTTGGCCCACAGGCCGCCGGAGTTGCGGGGCGCGTTGGCCAAGGGCTGGCCCAGTTCGGCCGCGAGGTCGGCTTTGGTTACCGCGGTGTGGTTGAAGGCGTAGCTGGTGTTCAGGCTGAAGTTGGGCAGGATATTGCCCGTCAGCTCCACCTCCACCCCGCGCGAGCGGGCCTGGTTCTGGCGGTAAATGGCGGCCCCCTCGGCCGTGAGCGAGCCGGTATTCACCAGCTGGTTGCGGCGCTCAATCTGGTAAACGGCCACGGTGGCAAACAGCGCCTTCTGGAAAAACTCGCCTTTCAGGCCGGTTTCCAGCTGGTAGCTGGTCTCGGGGCTGAAAGGCTCCGAGCGGCCGTAGCGCTGCGGAAAGCGGATCAGCTCGGGCCGCAGCGGTCGGAAGCCTGCACTGTAGCTGGCAAAGTAGTTCAGGTTGCGGCGCAGGGAGTAGGTGAGGCCCGCCCGGGGCAGAAACCTGGTCTGCGGAATGTTCGTCGAGCCGTCGCCGTAGTCCCGCTCATCGGCAAACAGCTCGTAGCGCGCCCCTAGCAGCAGGCCCAGGCGGGGCGTCAGCTCCAGCTGGTCCTGCACGTACAGGCCGGTGGTGTGGTACACGGCGTTGAGGTAGTCAAGGAAAAACGCCGGGGTGGGTCGGCGCACGTAGGTGCTCGGGTCGCGGATTTCGTAGGTTGGGTTGTTCAGGTCGAACTGCAATGGCACCACCCGCTGGCTGACTACGCCGTTGCTCACGCTGGTTACCACCCGCTGCCGCGCCTCAAACATGGCGCTTTCCTTATCGGTGTGGAAGCGGATGTAGTCGGCCCCCGCTACCACTTTGTGGGCCATCGGGCCGGTGCTGCGGTTCAGCACGAAGTAGGCCGACAGATTCTTAGTGTACTCTTCCACGCGGCGGTCAAAGTAGCGCAGGTTCATCACCGAGTTGGTGGGCTTGGTGGGGTCGGAGTTGTCGTAGGAGTTGAGGGTGCGGTGCTCACTCAGCCCCTCGTTGAAGGTAAAATCCAGGTAGGAGGCGTTGAACGAGAGCCAGTCGGTGAAGCGGTGGTTGAGCGAGGCGTTGAGGTAATAGGTTTTCGTGCGGAAATAGTCGCTCGGCTGGCTCAGCGTAAAGGAGCGGGGCACCCCGTACAGGTTGTTGCTCTTGATGGGCAGGCCCCGGTCCAGGAAGCCGTCGATGGCCGTGTACACCAGTTCCGCGTTGAGCGTAGTTTTGTCCGATACCAGAAACGTGACGGTGGGGGCCAGCATCAGGGAGCGGGTATCGTTCACGTCGCGGAACGTGTTGCTCTTCTCGTAGCCGGCATTGAAGCGGTAGAGCACGTTTTTCTGCTCCGTGAGCGGACCGGTAAAGTCGGCGGTGGCGCGGGTGGTGTTGAAGCTGCCCGTGGAAAACGTGAGGGCCTTGCGGTTGGTCTGCAGGGGCTTTTTGGTCACCATGTTGATGGTGCCGCCGGGGTTGATGTCGCCGAACAGGGCTGCGCCGGGCCCTTTCAGCACCTCCACCCGCTCCAGGTTCACCGTGAGCGGGGCCTGGGTGAATGCGTTACCGTAGCTGAAGCCCGAGCGCAACCCATTCAGCAGCCGGAAGCCGCTCTCGTAGCCATTGCGAAATCCCCGAATCGTGAAGTCATCGTAGTGCGAGTACTGCGCTACACCGGCCACATTCTTCACCGTTTCGGTGAGGCGCAGCGCCTGGCGGTCCTCCATCAGCTCCTTGGTCACCGTCGAAATCGACTGCGGCACGTCAAGGAGTTCGGTGGCCGTGCGCGTGCCCACAAAGCTGTAGTCGCTCTTATAGGTTTTCTCGTTGCGGCCCAGCACCTCCACTTCCTGCAAGGCCGTGGTAGTAGGGTGCAGGGTGAAATCCACCGTCAGCGCGGGTGTTTCAGTGGTCAGCACCACCGTGCGGCGCTGCTCCTGGTAGCTCAGGCTGCGGGTGATGAGCGTGTATTCGCCTAATGGCAGCGTGAGGGCAAAGTGGCCGTCGGCTCCGGTCAAGGCGGAGAAGCGGCCGGTGGCTTCCACCACCGAAATGCCTTCCAACCCGTGCCCGTTCGGCCCGGTTACGTGCCCGTCAAGGTGGCCCGTGGAAGATTGTGCCGCCCCCAGCAAAGGCCAGAGCAGCAGCAGACAGAATAGAATTCGTTGCATGAAAAAATGCGCGTACCCAGGCCCGGAGCCACAAAGCCGCCGGGTGGGTTGAAGTCAGGAAAATGAGAGGAGATGCGCCCCAGTAGGCGGCTGAGCGCGGGCGCGTAACGGCGCAATGACCGACAATCCAATCTGCGCAATTAGCAGATTGACAGGTCATAAGCGGCTACGCCTGGCATGGTAGGTACCAGCTACCCGGAACGATAAGCTGCGCCGGCTCCGCAGGCGATAAGCCAGGGGCAGAGCACGAGTAAGCCAGAAAGTACATTGGAGCCGGTTAAGCCCGGCCGGCGGGCGGACCGCGCAGGGAAGCGCCATCCAGGAGGTGGGAGGCCCGGCACACCGGAGCCTGCGGCCGGTACACGGCATACGCCCGCAGCTTCAGGGGCGCGGGCAGCAGCACCGGCCCAGCCGGCTGAAACGGGGCGTCAAACAGGTGCTCGGTCTGGCAGTGCTGGTGCTCGGCCGAAACGACGGCTTTTGCTCCCGCCTTAGCAGCGTACCGCGCGGTAGCGGTGTCGTCGGTGTGCTGGTGAAAGTGCGCACGCAACAGGGCTGCCTCGGGGGTGAGCACCCGCAGTAACAGCAGCAATAGCCACCAGGCAACCAGTTTACGCTTGTTCAGCACGCTTCACCGCCTCAGTTGATGAGCGGCAAAGGTAGACGTATAACTTGCAAATGCAACGTGGTTACATCTTAGTTGGCTTCACTTTATTCATTTGTAAATATTTAGGCTGGGATCTGAGGCTATAAATAGAGACACTGTAGTAGCCAGCAGGATGTTCTTCATACTGCTGGAATATGGTTTTTCGGGGCAGAAAAGTTTGTTCTGGCATTCCTCTCTGTTTACCGAAACTTGCCGCCAACAAACCGCTGATACTTTCTCAGGCGAATAATATATGTATGTCGTTGCTCTTCAAGTAGTACCCGCTTGCTGCCGTGCATGGGTAAAGAGGCTGATAGACTGTATCCGGCTTCAACGAGGCGAGCGGGCACGGTGAGCGAAAAATATCCTAGCGCGTTGGTATAAGTCCGTCGGCCGTTCAACGTCACCCGGGCATGAGACAACGGGCGTCCCCACCAGCTATGAACGGTTCCACTGATATGTAGGCTGTCCACAGCAGCAGGTGGCGTCCGTTCGTCAGCCACGGCTGGGTCGGGTCGGCGGGCCAGTTGTGGCAAAGCAACGTCTGGTATTTTCTGTTGGGCAGCTGCATCAGCGGCGGCTATTTCTCGAAGAGCCAATAGTGAAGCTGTAGCCGCCACCCACGTGCGCCACCGGGCAGATGCTGGCGGCAGCGGCACCAGCGGCCGCGCCAACTGTGTACGCTGGAACCGCCCGCACGAAACGTCTGGCCGCAGCTTCAGGAAAGCCAGAATTTCCGGGTCGCTCATACTGGTGAAATCAATAACCGTTTCCTGGCAGGCGGCGCAGTAGCGGCCCTGAGCAGCGGGCGTCATGGCGGCCCAATCCTCGGAGCAGGGTGAGGGTATCTGTAGTATCAGAGGAGTAGGCATTGGCAATAACGGATAAGCTAATGGGGCAAGATAAAAGGCTGTACCTACCGGAACAAGCCTGTTAGCCGCTGCCACACACCACGCGGGGTGCACCAAGCGGTGCGGTACGATTTCACGACAACCACTTCCCCGGTGAGCCTTTGGCTTTCGGCTACCAGAGCAACAGTAAGCGGCTGACTACCACTTAGTATAATGGTTTGCCGTTTGTAACCAATTGAAAAGAACTCGATAGGAGCATCGACAGCTAATGTACTGCGTAACTCAAACGTGCCATCCGAATTGGTGCTGACCCCAACTTGGGTATCCTTCAGCAATACTGTTATCCACGGTAGTCCCTCGCCGCTGCGGGAATCTGTCACCCTTCCCCGAATAACCCGGTCAGGGAGGGCAGGCGTTGGTGCCGCGGGCTCCCCCTGCAGCATCCGTTGCTCCTGCGGAGGGGTGGAGCGAGTTTGCGCCGCAACCGGCGTGGCGGCTCCCAGCCCCAGCACCGCCAGCGCAGCGGCCAGCCACTGCCGCGAAGCTGGTGCTTCAGTTGTTATCCGCAAAGGCCGTTGTAGTTGCTCTGCCCGAAACCGCCCGCAGCTTCGGCTGCTGGCCTGGCTGAGATAGGCTACTATTTCGGCGTCGGTCAGACGGGTGAAGTCCACCACTACTTTGGCGCAAGCGGCGCAGTGGCGGCCCTGGGCGGTGGGCGCCATATCAGCCCAGTTTTCATGGCAGGGCAGGGGAATTGTAACGGTGAGGGCGTGGGGCATGGCATGTCAGGTGAAGCTCTATGACTTGATGCCAAACCGCGTCGGATTCCACACGCCGCTACACTAAAAAAGGGGTGAGCCGCCGGCGGATTATCTGCCGCTATGGCTGTACCGTGCAGCCGCCCGGCATTATTCTGTATCTTTTGCCCCTCTTTCAACCCCTCCCCAACGCCTTGTCTACTCAGATTCCCCCTACCCGCTCCAGCGGCTTGTTCCGCCGCAAGAGCCTCGACGACCTGCTTTCCAACCCGCCTGCCGACGAAGACCTGCACGGCTCCCACCCCGGCGAAGGGGGGCTGGCCCGCCACCTCACCGTGCGCGACCTAACGGCTCTGGGCATTGCCGCCGTTATTGGGGCCGGTATTTTCAGCACCATCGGCAACGCCTCCCACGATGGGGGGCCGGCCGTGTCGTTGCTGTTTGTGTTTACGGCCATTGCCTGCGCCTTCTCAGCGTTGTGCTACGCGCAGTTTGCGGCCACTATTCCGGTGAGCGGCTCGGCCTACACCTATGCCTACGCCTCCTTCGGGGAGCTGGCCGCCTGGATTATCGGCTGGGCCCTGATTATGGAGTACGCCGTGGGCAACATTGTGGTGGCCATCAGCTGGTCGGATTACTTTACCGGGCTGCTGAGCGGGGTCGGCATTAACCTGCCGGTGTGGCTGACCATGGGCATGCAGAGCGCCCACAAATACTACAACGAGGTACTGGCCCTGATGCAGGCTGGCAAACCCCTGAGTGAGGCCTCGGCGGCGCAGCTGGAAGGCTACAACGCCTGGAGCGCCGCCCCCGAGCTGGGCGGTGGCCTGCGGCTGGTGCTGGACCTGCCGGCCGGGCTTATCACGCTGGCTATTACAGCGTTGGTGTACGTGGGCATCAAGGAAAGCAAGAATGCCAGCAACCTGCTGGTGGCCCTGAAGCTGGTGGTAGTAGCCGTGGTGATTCTGGTGGGTGCGTTCTACGTGCAGCCCGAAAACTGGAGCCCCTTCGCCCCCAACGGCATTGGCGGCGTGCTGAAAGGCGTGTCGGCGGTGTTCTTCGCCTACATCGGGTTTGATGCCATTTCGACGACGGCCGAGGAGTGCAAAAACCCCCAGCGCGACCTGCCCCGGGCCATGATTTACGCCCTCATCATCTGCACGATTCTGTACGTGATTATCACGCTGGTGCTCACCGGTATGGTAAACTACAAGGAGCTGGCCGTGGGCGACCCGCTGGCCTACGTGTTCAACAAAGTGGGCGTGAAGTGGCTGGGCGGCGTGGTGGCCGTATCAGCGGTGCTGGCCATGGCCTCGGTGCTGCTGGTGTTTCAGATCGGGCAGCCCCGTATCTGGATGACGATGAGCCGGGACGGGCTCTTGCCCCCAGTGTTTTCCAAGGTGCACCCTAAGTTCCACACGCCTTCGTTCAGCACCATCGTCACGGGCTTCTTCGTGGGTGTGCCGGCCATGCTTCTGAACATGGATCTGGTAATTGATCTGACCTCTATCGGGACGCTGTTTGCCTTTGCCCTGGTGTGCGGCGGCATCCTCATCATCGACCCCCACGGCCAAAGCGACGCCCGTTTCAAGGTGCCCTACATCAACGGGCAGTTTCTGGTGCCGCTGGTGCTGCTGGTGGGCGCGGTGCTGCTGCTGGTGTACAACCAGACGGGCATTCAGGAGTTCACCACGGCCCTGGGTAGTGGCTACGAGGAAGCCCGCCACTACATTCCGATGCTGGTATTTTTTGGGTTCTGCCTGGCGCTGGCCTGGCTTTCGTTTAGCCGGAAGCTGAGCTTGCTGCCGGTGCTGGGCCTGCTCACCAACCTGTATCTGATGACGCAGCTGGGCATCAACAACTGGCTGCTGTTCTTCGGTTGGCTGATTATCGGGCTGGCGCTGTACTTCAACTATGGGGTGAAGCACAGCAAGCTGGCCCTGAAGAAGGCCGCCCACTAGCACCCGACGCCTTTAGAGTAGCCCGGCACGCCCGACACGCCAGTCGTCGGGGTGCCGGGCTTTTTCTTGCAGAGGTAGGCGCTGCACCTTATACTTGATAAGGGGCGCTTACTGCCTCGTCTATTCTTCTGTTAGTATGGAATCCGGTACCGATTCATCCGCAGTTGCTGCTACTCTTACTACCCGCCTCGACGCTTCCCGCCAGGAACTGCTGGATCTGGGCCTGCGCAACCCGCTGCTGAATTTCCGCTTATCGAAAGCCCAGGGCGTGGCGGTAGTGCGCGAAGAATCGGCGCAGGTGCTCGATATTCTGGTGCGTCAGGGTAAAACCATGTACTTCTCCGCCGCGCCGGAGCCGCACTGGAAAAAGAATACCGAAGCTGAAACGGCTGCCGAAGTTCCGGGGCCGGCGCTGGCCTTGGCAACGAAGACGAGTGACGTTGGGTCTGGAGTGGAGCAGGTGCCGGAAGATGAGTTGGTTGACGTTCAGGATGCCGCTGCCGCCGAAGCCCACTCGCCGCTGGAAGACTACCTGGAGGAGCATCCGCCCGCAGCGCTTTCCGAGGCCGAGCAGCAGGCCTTGTTAACCGACAACAGACTGCAAACGGCCGAGCCGCTGGCCAAGCTGGAAACGCGGCTGCTCAATACTTACTACACCGCCCGCACCAGTCTGGAAGAAACCGGCGTCAATATCCTGTACCTGGCGCTCGGCCAGCTCAGCTGGTACGAGGCCGAAAACAGTGCGGAGCCGCGCCAGGCCCCGCTGGTGCTGGTGCCGGTAGTGCTGGAGCGCGGCACCGTGGCCGAGCGATTTAAGCTCACGCACTCCGGGGCCGAGGTGGAAGGCAACCTCAGCCTGCAGGCCCGTTTGAAAGCGGATTTCGGTATCAGCCTGCCCCTGCCCGACCCCGACAACCAGCCCCTGTCGGAGTACTTTGCCGCCGTGCGTGAGGCCCTGGGCGGCCGCCGCCGCTGGGCCGTGGAGGCCAATGCCATTGCGTTGAGCTTTTTCTCGTTCAGCAAGCTGATGCTCTACCGGGACCTGGACCCGGCCACCTGGCCCGCCTCGGCCACCGGTACCTCCACGCTGCTCGACCATCCGGCCATTCGCGCCCTGCTCGACCAGGAAACCGGCTTCGATGACGCCGCGCCAAGCATGAGCGAGCAGGCGTTTCTGGATACCGAAAGCCCGGCCCACGAGCTGCACCAGGTGCTCGACGCCGACTCGTCGCAGCTGCTGGCGCTGCTGGCCGTGCAGGAAGGCCGCAACCTCGTAATTCAGGGGCCACCCGGTACCGGCAAGTCGCAGACCATTGCCAACCTGCTGGCCGAGGCCATCGGGGCGGGGAAAAAGGTGCTGTTCGTGGCCGAGAAAATGGCCGCATTGGAGGTGGTAAAGCGCCGCCTCGACGCGCTGGGCCTGGGCGCCGCCTGCCTGGAGCTGCACAGCAACAAAGCCAACAAGAAAACCCTTCACGACGAGCTGCGCCACACCCTGGCCCTGGGCCGGCCCAGCGCATCCACCGTGCTGGACGAGCAGATAGCCCAGCTACCCCGCTACCGCCAAACCCTCAACGACTACGCCCTGGCCGTAAATGTGCCCATTGGCCGCAGCCGCCGCACGGCCCAGCAAGTGGCCGGCGAGCTGCTGCGCCTGACCGTAGAACGTGGTGCGGTGGAGCTGCCGCGCCTGGCTTTCCCCAACCTGGCCGCCTGGACCGACGCCGACGCGGCCCACGCCGAAGCCCTGGCTGCCCGCCTGCAAGCCACCTTGCAAAAAACCGGCGCGCCCAAATCGTTGCTTTTTTGGGGGAGCGAGCGGACAGTGGTGTTGCCCGCCGACCAGTCCAGCCTCACCGCCCAGTTCACAGCTGCTCAGGCCGCCGTGCAGGCGCTGCAAGCGCAGGCAGAAGCGGTGGCGGCGCAGCTGGGTGTGGCTGCCCCGCCCGACCGGGCCGCCGCCGAGCGGCTCCTGCCCGCCGCCCGCCACGCCCAGCTGGCCCCGCCCTTGGCTGGCGTGGCCGTGGCCGACCCAGCGTGGGTTCAGCAAGCCAGCCGCCTAAACGAAGTTCTGCATGCCGGGACTGCTTACGCGGCGCTGCACCAGCAGCACGACGCCACCTTGCTGCCCGAAGCCTGGAACCAGCCGCTATTCGCGGAGCGTGCCGCCTTGCTCTCCTACGGCAACAAATGGTGGAAATTCCTGAGCGGCGACTACCGCCGCGCCCGGCAGCGCCTGCAAAGCCTGTGGCGTGGCCCCCTGCCCAAGGATGCCGCCGAACTGCTACCCGTTATCGACGCCATCTATGACGCCGCTCGCCACCAGCAAACCCTGACCGAAGCCACCACCTGGGCAGGTGCCCTATTCGGTTCTGCCTGGCAAGGGCTGCGCTCCAACTGGCCGGCATTGACCAAAACGCAGGAATACCTGATCCTGACCCATCAGCGCATCAGCCGCGGCGAATTGCCGAAGGAGCTGCTGACGTATCTGGCTAACAATCAAGCATCGGCCTCCTCTACGACGGGAGATATGCAGCAGGCATTTCACCGGGAACCGGGGGGTGAGGCACACCCGCACAGCCTCGCCGGGGGGGGGGCTTCCCTCGAAACCGCCCTCACGCAGCACCGTGCCGCCCTCCAGGCCGTCGTCGATGCTCTGCAGCTTAACGAGGCCCGCCGCTTTGGGCCTGATGGGCGGTTGCAGTTTCAGTCTTTCGACGCTCAGCAGAAAACCCTGGCCGCCTGGGCGGCCGACGTGCCCGCCCTGCACCTGACGACAGAGTGGAACAACGTGGCCGCCACTGTGCAGCAGGAGCAGCTGCCGGAGCTGTTGCTGCTGGCCGAAAGCTGGCCGCATGCTCCGCACTTCCTGGCGGCCGCAGTGCGCCAAACCTGGCTGGAATACCTCCAGCGCCAGGCCCACGAGCAGCACCCAGCGCTGCGGCAGTTCGAGCGGGCTAGCCACGAGGAGCTGGCCGCCCGCTTCCGCCAAGCCGACCAGGATTCGCTCTACCACAACCGCATCCGGGCGATGCGCCGCCACCACGAGGGGCTGCCGCACGCCCAGGCCGGCGGCCAAATGAGCATCCTCAAAAACGAGTTTGCCAAGAAAACCCGCCACCTGCCCATTCGTCAGCTCATGCAGCGGGCCGGGCGGGTGGTGCAGGCCATCAAGCCGGTGTTTATGATGTCGCCGCTGTCGGTAGCCAGCTTTCTGCCGCCCGGCGCGGTGGAGTTCGACCTGGTGGTGTTCGATGAAGCCTCGCAGGTGAAGCCGGTGGACGCGCTGGGGGCCGTGGCCCGGGGCCGGAAGCTGGTGGTAGTCGGCGACTCCAAGCAGCTGCCGCCCACCTCGTTTTTCGACTCGCTGACCGGCACCGGCGAGGCCGCCGACGAGGAAAACGTGACGGCCGACATCCAGAGCATCCTGGAGCTGTGCAAGGCCCGGCAGATGCCCGAACGGATGCTGCGCTGGCACTACCGCAGCCTGCACCAGTCGCTGATTGCCGCTTCCAACCACCTGTTTTACGAAGACAAGCTGGTGATTTTCCCGAGCCCTGGCGGCCAGGGTCAGTTGGGCCTGGTGTACCATCATCTGCCCGAAACCTACTACGAGCGGGGCACCACGCGTACCAATCCGCAGGAGGCCCGGGCGGTGGCCGAGGCGGTGCTGCATCATGCCCGCACCACGCCCCGGCTCACGCTGGGGGTGGTGGCTTTTAGTACGGTGCAGCGCCAGGCCATTCAGGATGCGCTGGAAGTGTTACGCCGCCAGCACCCCGAAACGGAGGCGTTCTTTGCCGCGCACCGCCACGAGCCTTTCTTTATCAAGAACCTGGAAAATGTGCAGGGCGACGAGCGGGACGTGATTCTCATCAGCATCGGCTACGGCCGTACCAAAGAGGGCTACCTGAGTATGAGCTTCGGACCGCTGAACGGGGAAGGGGGGGAGCGGCGCCTCAACGTGCTGATTACCCGCGCCAAGCAGCGTTGTGAAGTTTTTACCAACCTCACGGCCGACGACCTGGACCTGAGCCGGACCCGCGCCCGGGGCGTGGCCGCGCTGAAAACCTTCCTGAACTTTGCCCAGCACGGCCGCCTCAACCAAAATGAGGAAACCGGCCGCAACATGGATTCACCCTTCGAGGAGGCGGTATACCGCGCCCTCACGGCCCGGGGCTACCAACTGCGCCCACAAATTGGCAGCCAAGGGTTCTACATCGACCTGGCCGTGGTGGACCCCGACCAGCCGGGCCGCTACGTGCTGGGCATTGAGTGCGACGGGGCCATGTACCACTCGGCCCGCTCGGCCCGGGACCGGGACCGGCTGCGTCAGCAAGTGCTGGAGGCCGTAGGCTGGCGCCTGCACCGCATCTGGAGCACCGACTGGTTTCGGGACCCGGCGCGCGAAACCGAACGGGCGGTGCAGGCCATCAAAGAAGCCCGCCGCCTGGCCGCCCTCGACGAGCCCGACGAGGTGGAAGAGGAGCTGCTACCCGAGCCCGCTACGCTGGAGCGCGAAGAACCCGCCGCGCCCGATAGCAACCCGGCGGTGGTACCCTACCAGGTGGCTCAGCTGCCGGCTGCCGTGGGGCACCGCGAGCTGCATCAGCACAGCCTGGGCCAGCTCGCCAACTGGCTCACCCAGATTGTACGCATCGAAAGCCCGATTCATCTGGATGAGGCCACCCGCCGCCTGGCCCAGGCCAGCGGGGCCACGCAGGTAGGAGCCCGTATGCGCAAAACCGGCCGCGACGCGGCCCTGCTGGCTTCCAACCTGCGCCACCTGCGCCAGCAAGGTGATTTTCTGTGGGACAACACTATGCAACAGCCGCCCCTGCGCGACCGAAGCCAACTGCCGGCCATTTCCCGCAAGCTCACCTTCGTGGCACCCGAAGAACTAGCCCTGGCCCTGCGCACGGTGGTGGAGCAGAGTTTTGCCCTGCCCCGGGAAGCCGTGTTTCTGCCCGCTGTGCGCCTGCTGGGCTTCAGTCGCCTCAGCGACGATATGCGGCAGCAGTTGGAACCTGCATTGGTTGGGCTGCTGGAACGTGGAGAAGTGGTGGAGTTGAATGGGGTGCTGCGCCCGGCCTAATTCAGAACAACTCTGCGCTCCTCTGCGAAACTTTCTGCATCCTCTGCGGGAACCCTCACCAGAACAGTATGTCAACTGAAACCATCCTGCTCACCCTGCGCCTGGCCGGCTCCATCCCGGCGCGGGCCGGCCGGGAGCTGCACGCCCGGCGCGTAGCCGCCCAGCAAACCGCCGACTCTCCGGAGGCGCACCGCCGCGCCGCTAAGCAGTTCTTTGCCGGTTTCGACGCCTTGCTGGATGCCCGCACGGTGGGGCCAGTGTACCTGGAACGGGAAAAGCTGGCCGAAATGGTAGCCGGAGAGCTGCTGATGCTGGAGGAACAGGGGCTGCAAGTGCCGTGCTTCGTGCTGCTGCCCAACCACCTGCACGCCATATTGCGCCTGCCGGCCGGCTCGGGCCTTTCGCTCTACAAAGCCGTGGAACTATTGCACCAGCGCACCGCCACCCAGGCCCGCCGCCTGCTGCGCGGCCAACTTCCGCCCGAGGCCGACTTCTGGCAAACCGGCTTCCATGAGCTGCCCGTGCTGGACGCCGAAGAACAGTCCCGCATGCAGAGGTATTTGTTGGCTCATCCGCAGCGCCTGGGTTTGCCCAAGCGGTTCCAGGAATGGCCGTACGTGTTTTTGCGGGGTGAGAGGGTTTTGTTGAAGGTGATGGACTAGAAAGAACGTCATTCCGAGCTTGCGAGGAATCTCGCGTGCTGACGTTGGGATAGTTATTCAACGAAGCGGTAGAGATGCTTCGACTTCGCTCAGCATGACGGATAGGTTGGCAACATCAGTACGCGAGATTCCTCGCAAGCTCGGAATGACGTTCTATCCCATTCCCCAAGTACTACTTCGCCCGGTTGATGATGAACACGCTGAGCAGAATGATGCCCATGCCCAGCAGGTGCCAGCCATTGATAACTTCCCCGTCCAGCACGCCCCAGGCCAGCGCCATAACGGGCACGAGGTAGGTATTGGAGGAAGCAAACAAGGCCGTAGACTGCTGAATGAGCTTATTGAACAGTACCATAGCCACGGCCGTGCTCATAGTGGCCAGCAGGGCAATGTAGCCAAAGGCCGTCCAGGCCCTGGGCACGTGCTGCAGCTTGTACAGAAACTCGGTACCCAGCAGCAGGTACAGCACCGCCGGCCCACCAATGAGCATGAGCAGCAGCGCCGTTACCGCCACCGCCGGAATGCCCTGGAAGTGGTGCTTGATCATGTTGATGCTCACGCCGTAGCCCATGGTAGCCAGCACAATGTAGAGCCCGTACCAGGCGTTGCCCTCCCCGGTGGGCGTAGCCGTGCCCCCGCTGCCACCCACGGCAATGAGCACCACCGTGCCTAGTAGCCCCACCGCAATGCCCGCCAGCCGCAGCCCCGTAATGCGCTGCCCGAAAAACAGGGCGCCCATTAGCAGGGTGAAAGCCACCGTGAGAGCATTGAGCACCCCAGCCAGCCCCGAGGCCATTTTGGTTTCGGCGTAGGCAAACAGGAAGGCTGGTAGCAAGGTGCCAATCACCCCGCTTAGCAGTAGCCACTTAAAGCGGCTGCGCTCCACCTGCCGCACATGGCGCAGGGCGAATGGCAGCAAAATCAAAGCTGCTACTGTTACGCGGGTGGCACCCAGCTCCACCGCCGAAAACACCGCCAGCCCCTTCTTCATCAGAATAAATGATGTGCTCCAGATGGTAGCCAGCAGCACCAGCAGCCCCCAGGCTGAGGCTGGAATGCGGTGGGGCGGGGGCGGCGCTACCGGCGGCGTTTCGGGAGCCGCCGTAACGGCCGGCGCGGGGGTGTCAATGGGCATGCGGGTGGGAGTAAAAAGGGAACCATAAGAACGTCATGCAGAGGCGCAGCCGAAGCATCCTGCCTGCTGATGTTGAGCCAGTAACCCAACAAAGAAACGGGCGAGATGCTTCGGCTGCGCCTCTGCATGACGTGCGACAATCCTTACTGCGCTAGCCTACCAAAACCGGCTCGGCGGCAATGATTTCGTCCATGATGGCGTGGATTTCCGCCGGGTCGTTGCTGTCCACGAGGCGGGTGCGCCACTGCCGGGCCCCTTCCAAGCCGCGGAAGTACTGCGCGTAGTGGCGGCGCATCTCAAAGATGCCGGCCCGCGGGCCCTTCCATTCCAGACTTTTCTCGAAGTGCATGCGGCAGGCCTGCACCCGCTCCTCCACAGTGGGCGGAGCCAGTAGCTCGCCGGTGGCGGCGTAGTGTTTCACCTCCCGGAAAATCCAAGGGTAGCCAATGGCAGCGCGGCCAATCATCACGCCGTCCACGCCGTAGCGGTTTTTGTACTCCACCGCCTTCTGGGGCGAGTCAATGTCGCCGTTGCCGAAGATGGGGATTTTGATGCGGGGGTTGTTCTTGATGCGGCCAATCATCTCCCAGTCAGCCTCGCCCTTGTACATCTGCACGCGGGTGCGGCCGTGTACCGTGAGGGCTTCAATGCCAATGTCCTGCAGGCGCTCGGCCACGTCCTCCACGTTCTTGGTGGAGTCGTCCCAGCCCAAACGGGTTTTTACCGTTACGGGCAGGTGGGTGTTGCGCACCACGGCGGCCGTCATTTCCACCATCTTCGGGATGTCGCGCAGCAGGGCCGCGCCGGCGCCCCGGCAGGCCACCTGCTTCACGGGGCAGCCGTAGTTGATGTCGATGAGGTCGGGTCCGGCTTCGGTGCTGATGCGGGCACACTCGCCCATCGTCTCCACGTCGGAGCCGAACAGCTGGATGCCGATGGGCCGCTCGTAGTCGAACACGTCTAGCTTCTGCCGGCTTTTGGCGGCGGCCCGGATGAGGCCTTCCGAGGAAATGAACTCGGTGTACATCAAATCGGCCCCACCCTGCTTGCACACGGCCCGGAACGGCGGGTCCGACACGTCCTCCATGGGCGCGAGTAAGAGCGGAAAATCGGGCAGGGCAATGTTGCGGATGTGTACCACGGCAGGCTATTCTAGTATTTTGCGCAAATTTACGACAATAGGATTTAGTGCTTGGTGCGTTGTGCCTGGTGCTTAGGCTATTCAGCGGCAGGGTGTGCGCATGCGCCCCTACTGCTAAGCACTATAATCCAGGCACTAAGCCCAAAACGCAATGAAAGGTTTCGTTTCCAGTCGATTACACCCGATAGCAAATCTGGGGTTGCTGGCCGTGCTGCTGCTGGCTACGTTCTGCGTGGCCAGCTTCCTGGTAATGGTATGCAACTACCTGTTTTTCGGGGTGGGCATGCAGGATCTGGGCAACATCACCCAGCGCCCCGCCGACTACCCCAACGGCTGGGGAGTATCCATGATGAGTCAGGGCGTGCTGCTGTTTGGGGGCCTGGGTGGGGCCGCGCTGGCGCTGGCCGCCCTCACCGGCAACCGGTTGAAGGAGTATTTCGCCCCCCGTCGCCCGGTGCCGGCCAACTGGCTGCTGGTGGCAGCGGTGCTCATCATTGTGAGTTTGCCGGCCATGTCGGTGCTGATTGCCTGGAACGCCAAGGCCCACTTGCCGGCTGCCCTGAGCGGCTGGGAGGAGGCGGCTCGCGAAATGGAAGACCGGGCCCAGAAAATTACCCGCTACCTCACCCAGTTCTCTACGCCGCTGCGGTTTGTGGTGGCCTTGCTGGTTATTGCCGTGGTGCCGGCCATCAGCGAGGAGCTGTTTTTCCGGGGCGTAGTACAGCGCAATTTGGTGCAGTGGGCCGGGCGGCACGTGGGCGTGTGGTTGGCAGCGGCCCTGTTTAGTGCCATTCACTTCCAGTTTTTTGGCTTCGTACCGCGCTTTGTGCTGGGGCTGGTGCTGGGCTACTTATATGAGTGGAGCGGCAACATTCTGGTGCCTATGGCCGCGCACTTTACCCAAAACGCCTTTCAATTGGTGCTCCTGTACGTGCAGCAGCGGGAGTGGACGGCCTCCGAGTTTGACCCCGATTCCACCGAGGCATTGCCCTGGTACTGGGTGCTGACCTCGCTGCTGCTGTGCGCCTTGCTGCTGCGCTACCTCTACCAGCAAACCCAAACGCCCCGCCTCACCGATTTGCCCACCGAAATGCACACGCTCGGCAGCCGAGGCGTAGCCGTGCATCAGCCCGAGGCTACCATTCCGGCCGCCCGTACCCTCAGCCACGACGGCGTAGACGCCACCCGCGCCAATTAACGGCTGTATTTTTCTTTCGCTTTCCTTTTACCCTCCCTTGACTACCTCTCCCGCCCCCGCGCCCGCCACCACCGAGCCCCCCGCTGATAAGCCCGGTATGTCCAACTTGTCCCAGCGCATCATTTTCGGGCTGATTGGGGCCGCGCTGCTGCTGGGCAGCGTGTGGTACAGCGCCTGGACGTTTGCCCTCTTCTTCGGGGCCGTACAGATGCGTATGCTGTGGGAGTTCTACCGCATGATGCGGCAGGCTGGGTATAAGCCCGCTGCCTTGTTGGGTGGGGGAATTAGCGCGCTGATTTTTGCCGGTGTACTGGGCGTGGTTGTAGTGAACAACGTTTCCGATTCCATCGGTCACGGTATGCATGTCATAGTAGGTGATGCCCGTTCGGCCGGCATCATACTGATGGGCATCCTGCTACTGCTGCCCACCATCCTCATCCTGCGGGAAATGATGGCCTGGCCTCGCGAGAATAAAGAACTGTCGCCCTTTGCCAACGTGGGGGTAGCCCTGCTGGGACTACTGTACGTGAGCTTGCCGATGAGCCTATTGAGCGTAGTGGCTTTTACCAATACGGGGTACGACTACCGCCGCATCTTCGCGCTGCTGCTGCTGGTGTGGTCCTCGGATATTGGGGCGTATGCGGCGGGCAAAACCTTTGGCAAGCACAAGCTGGCCCCTAAAATCTCGCCCGGCAAAACCTGGGAAGGTGCCGTGGGCGGCTTCCTGCTCACACTGGGTATGGGCTGGGCCCTGGGCTACCTGCTGCCCGAACTCTCCCTAACCTACCGACTGGTAGCGGCCGGGGTAGTTGCCGTGTTCGGCCCGCTCGGTGATTTGGCCGAGTCCATGCTCAAGCGCAGCGTGGGCGTGAAGGACTCCGGCCGCATCATGCCCGGCCACGGCGGCCTGCTCGACCGGTTCGATGCCTTCCTGTTTATCCTGCCGGTGCTGGCCTTGCTGCAACTGCTGCTGAGCTAGAGTCGAGCGTACGCAACTACCACTACATCAACGGGCAGCTTCTAACGGGGGCGGCCCGTTTTATTTCAAGAAAAGTTGTCGCCGAAAACTGTGCGAAATGGCAGGATTTTCGCGCAAACAATACGAACCGCCCCAATATTTCGTAGGGAAAGTATCAGCCCCGCTAATACCGAAAGGTAGGCCGATTCAAGGCCCCGCGCGTATGCCACAAACCGCTTACCTTTGACCACCCAAAAAGTTCCGCGCGCGGCCCGGTTGCCCACCAGCTGAGTTGCCGTAGTTTATTTCTCACCCACCCCAAACCCTTACCCCGTATGGCTGCCACCACGGTGTACAAAGAACCGGCTCCCCGCGTGGATGCCGAGAATCCCCTGGAATCGATGATGTCGCGCTTCAACGTGGCCACCGAAATCCTGGGTCTAGACGAAGAAACCTACGACGTACTGAAAGCCCCTGACAAGCAGGTTATCGTGCACATTCCCGTGACGATGGACAATGGCAAAGTGCGCGTGTTTGAGGGCTACCGCGTGGTGCACAACACCATTCTGGGCCCCTCGAAAGGCGGTATCCGCTACGATAAAAACGTGCACCTCGATGAGGTGAAGGCCCTGGCCGCCTGGATGACCTGGAAGTGCGCCGTGGTGGATATTCCCTACGGCGGTGCCAAAGGCGGTATCATCTGCGACCCGACCAAGATGAGCGCCGGCGAAATTGAGCGTCTCACCCGGGGCTACACGCTGGCCATGAAGGATGTGTTCGGACCCGACCGGGACATTCCGGCTCCCGACATGGGTACCGGCCCCCGCGAAATGGCCTGGCTGATGGATGAATTCAGCAAAACGGTAGGCGCTACTTCGCCGGCCGTGGTAACCGGCAAACCCCTGGTAATGGGTGGCTCGCTGGGCCGCACTGAGGCTACCGGCCGCGGTGTAATGGTATCGGCGCTGGCTGCCATGAAGAAGCTGGGCATGGACCCCGCCCAAACCTCGGCTGCCGTGCAAGGCTTCGGCAACGTGGGCTCCTGGGCCGCCAAGCTGCTGAGCGAACAGGGCGTGAAAATCAAGTGCGTATCCGACGTGTCGGGCGCGTACTGGAATGAGAACGGCATCAACATCGACGAAGCCGTAGCCTACAAAAATGCCCACAGCGGCCGTCTGGACGGGTTCACCGGTGCCACCCTCATGGACAACGCCGACGACCTGCTGACCTCCAATGTGGACCTGCTTGTGCCTGCCGCCGTGGAAGACGTAATTACCGAGCACAACGCCCACGCCATTAAGGCCAAGCTGATTGTGGAAGGTGCCAACGGCCCCACTTCGGCCTCCGCCGACCCTATCATCAATGAGAAGGGCATTATGGTAGTGCCCGATATCCTGGCCAACTCGGGCGGGGTAACGGTATCCTACTTCGAGTGGGTGCAGAACCGCCAAGGCTTCAAGTGGAGCGAGGACATGGTAACCGAGCGCGCCGACCGTATTATGACTGACGCCTTCGAGAAAGTGTACGCTACCAGCCAGAAGTACAACATTCCGATGCGTATTGCGGCCTACGTAGTAGCCATTGATAAAGTAGCCCAGACGTACAAGTTCCGCGGCGGCTTCTAATACCAGGAGTGAGGATGGAGTAGCTTGGAGAAAGTATCGGCGTTTGCCGCTAGCTCCTGCATTCTGTCTCCTAACTCCTCCTTATATTTGCTTTTGAATAGCCCGGGCCGGTGGCTCGGGCTATCTTTATGCCTGCTGTGCCCGCTGGGTAAAGGGGCAAGCGCAGAAACAGGCGGGCACTTTTATTCTCAGAAAGTCGTCTGAATCAGCGAAATCAACGTAATCAGCGCAAATCTGCGATACATGAAGATCCACAAAGAAGGACGACGAATTCTGTTCTTTACCCTGCTGGCCCTGCTGGCCGTGAACCTGCTCCTGTTTCGTTACAACGCTGAAAACGGCGGTTTCAACAAGGTTTTCGCCGGTGTTTCCGTCATCGTATTCCTCACGCTGCTGCAGTTTTTCCGCAGCCCGGCCCGCCGCCTGTTTACTCATGAGGACCTAGTAATTGCCCCCGCCGATGGTAAAGTGGTGGTAATTGAGGACGTGCACGAGCCGGAGTATTTCGACGACCAGCGCAAGCAGATCAGCATTTTCATGTCGCCGATTAACGTGCACATCACGCGCAATCCTATTTCGGGTATTGTGCGCTACTTCAAGTATCATCCCGGCAACTACCTGGTGGCTTGGCACCCCAAAAGCAGCACCAAAAACGAGCGTACCACCGTGGTAGTGGAGTCGGAAGCCGGCCCGTTCGTGCTGTTCCGTCAGATTGCCGGCGCTATGGCCCGCCGCATTGTGTGGTATGTGAACGAGGGCGACGAGGTAAGCCAAGGCGAGGAGTTCGGCTTCATCAAGTTCGGCTCCCGCGTGGATATTTTCGTGCCGGTGGATACCGAGGTAAAAGTGCAGATTGGAGAGAAGGTGAAAGGTGGGCAAACGGTTATTGCCCAGCTTAAAACCAGCGCCCCCAGCCTCTTCTAGTCAAAGGAACAAGCAGGCTAACCGGATTCCAGGAATTTGGTTCTACCAATAACGCAGCACGGCCGCTCCAACATTTGGAGCGGCCGTGCTGCGTTATTGGTAGAACCGTAAGAAGGCTCCAGAAAGTGGCTTTCAATGGAAAGCTAGCTGTATCAGCAACCTACCACAGTGAGCAATGGGCATTAGCCGGCAGTTTCCGGTGCTTCCTCTGATAACCGGTAGTGCAGCAGTATCATACCATCGGGCCAGGCTTGGTTGCGCAGCAGGTGCAGGGGCTGGGCATGGTCTTGGTGGCGCCACAGCGGAATACCCGCCCCCAGCACCCGCGGTACCACAAACAGCATGAGCTCATCAACTAGCCCCGCGGCCAGCAAGGGCGAGGCCAGCGTACTACCTCCAATCAGCCAGATGGTGCCACCGGGCTGCTGGCGCAGCTCCTGCACAAAGCGCGTGGAGTCGTCGGTAATGAACTGTACCGAAGGGTGCGCGGCCTCGTAGGGTGGGCGGCGGGTGAACACGTAGTTGGTGAGGGTGGGGTAAGGCCACTCGCCGAAGGTAGTAATCTGCTCGTAGGTGGCGCGGCCCAGTAGGGTAGCGTCGGCGGAGGCCAGAAAGTCGGCATACCCGTAATCTTCGCCCGGTGGGGGCGTGGGCAACCATTCCACTGAGCCATCGGGTGAGGCAATGTACCCGTCGAGGCTGGTGGCAATGTAGAGAACAACTTTACGCATGAACGTGGGTGGGATGGTTGGGAGGTGAGAAAGAACAGAGCGTAGCAATGGCTGGTAGGCCATAAGGTTGCTGCATACGGGAGCCTGCCCGGTACCGAACGGGCGTTGACATCAGACAGCAGCAAGAAAGCGGGTGGGTGCGCAGATAACTGGCTGAACAATAGCCAGTATCTGCGGCTGTAAAATACAACATCTTTCTGCCCTGCAAAGCCTCTTGGCTCAGGAATGCCGGGAAAAAATGCGGCCGTACCTTTGACTCAGCCAGCCGGCTCAACCTTGCCGCCGCCGGGCTGTTGCGTACCATTACTCCTTGCTTTTTCCAATATGGCCGAAGAACTGCACCTCGATACTACCCTCAGCAAAGCCGAACAATACCGCCAACTGCTACCCCAGATTGACGCCCTCACCACTGGTGAGCCGGACTTGGTGGCCAACCTCGCGAATACCGTGGCCGCTCTACGGCAAGCCTTTGGGTTTTTCTGGGTGGGTTTTTACCTGGTGAAGGGCGACGAGCTGGTGCTGGGCCCGTTCCAAGGACCCATTGCTTGCACCCGCATCCGGCGGGGTAAGGGCGTGTGCGGCAGCAGTTGGGCCCAGGCCGCCACGCTGCTGGTGCCTGATGTAGAGCAGTTTCCTGGGCACATTGCCTGCAGCTCGGAATCGAAATCAGAAATAGTGGTGCCCATTCTCAAAGATGGACAAGTGGTGGCCGTACTCGATGTAGACAGTGACCAACTCAACGACTTCGACCACGACGACCAGCAGGCCCTGGAGCAGCTGATGCCGCTGGTGGCCTCCTGGTTTTAGCGCTGCTTAAACACTACCTGTTTTTTTCGGTCTGCTGGAAGCTTGTACGCTGCTGGCAGGCCGGGCAACGGATATTAAATACCTCCCTGCTCCCTGGGCCAGCCTGCGTGGCCCAGGGAGCAGGGAGGTAAGGATTATAGAGTTGTCAAACTCAGCTGAGTTGTGCGGTCAGTGCCCCCGTCAGCTACACCAGCATCTTGTCCCAGTGGAGCGGCTTGGCCGTAACGGCCGACAGTAATACCAGCCCTACACCAGTCAGGCCGTGCTGTATCTGTGCTGTGCAGCCCTGGTAAAAACCGGTTGCAAGCTCCTGATGGACGTGGTGTTGCAGCCGATGAAGCCAGAACGCGTAGCCTTTCTGGTACGCC
Organism: Hymenobacter pini; assembly: GCF_020421205.1. Classification (GTDB taxonomy): domain Bacteria; phylum Bacteroidota; class Bacteroidia; order Cytophagales; family Hymenobacteraceae; genus Hymenobacter; species Hymenobacter pini. Next base: position 18,238 of record NZ_JAIZZH010000006.1, on the reverse strand, counting down.
GGCTGGCCACTGATGGCGCTAAGCTTGAGGTAGAGGTAGGCTACCCCGGCGGCACCCTGATAAAATTGAGCAGTGGTAACCTGAGTTGATTGCATGCTGACACGTAGCAGCGTGTTGAGACCTACTAACTCGGCCACGTTGGCTAGTTCCGCGTCCTGCAAAAACTGGTGGGCTTCATACAGCAGCAATGACTGGCCTATGTCGCCTCGGGGCCAGCTTATTTCGTCGCTGAAGATGGCCTTTCCACTACCGGCTTCCAGCCAATCGGGGAATACGGAATAGCGCTGGTCCAGAAAATCCACTTCCCGCTTGACACCTAGCAGCAGCCGGATACCGTACCGCACGTACTGCTGAATCGGCTGGCTGGTAACGCCGGCCTTATGAATATGGAGCAGCACCAATAGTTTGGCGGCCAGACCATCATCCAGGCCCAGTGGTAGTCTCGGCGCATGGGGCTCCGCTGACAGCCAGGGCCGGGTAAGCGTAGTTTGCCTGGCCAACAGGTACTCAAGGTGAGCGGTGGCAGCCGGTGCCGGCAGCCGCAGATAAAAATAACGAAGAACGTGCACGATAGAGCCGGTATGCGCGTCTGATGGCTGAGTCAGCAGTTGATCGGCGGCGGCAAATATCTGCCTGTCCAGTTGCTCCAGTACCACTTCTGCCTCGGGTAGTGCCAGGTTGGTGGCTATAAGCTGCGCATGCAGCCACGCCACTTGGCATACGTGTGCCAAATGGCCAGGCGTGCAGGGTTTAATAATCTGCGCAAGTGCTTGACTAAAAAGGTGCTGCGCTAAGGCTGCATCGGCGGGTTGCCCAAAAACCTGGTAGGTGCAGAAATAGTATATGGCGGCCCCCGTCAGCTCCTCCGTTGTTAATAAAGCATCGAGGGTAGTAGCAATGGTATAATGAACGTGTTGCCAGGTTTCAGCAGGTGCATATGTAGCAGGCGGTGCAGGTGTGAAATCGGGCCGATGCTCGCCCGATGATGCGGTGTGGAAGTGATGGAGCCCGGTCATTCTCGTGGTGAATAAGGATACCTCTGTGAATGCTCAAAACACGGTACGCTCAGATAAGCAAATACCCGGCGGCAAGTGCCACCGGGTATTCAACTAGTAGCTTGTACATACTGCGCCGCGGCCGGAGCGGGCGGGCGCTGCTAGAAGCTAAAGTCGGGCCCGATGATGCTGGAAACCGTCGTTTGAATAACGGACGTGCTGCCGAAGCTGTCGGCGGAGCCGGGCTTGGTGAAGCGCACCACGATGGTTTTGTTGAGCTTGAATTTGGCGGACGTGTTGAGGTTTTTCATAGCGTTTGGGTTGGTAAGAAGTGAGTGGAACGATGCGCAGCAGCTCTAGCGGCCTTGCTTGAAACAAACGTAACCCACGCCCAGCCTCAACCAAAAACTATTACACCAACGCCCTGTTGCCCGGTACCAAACGGGGCTTTCTGCACTAAACTTGGGTGCCTGGGCGGAGTATGCTGGCTTGCTGCCGGCAACTCTTCTACATTCGTTGCATGCAATTCCGCTTCAAGCGCTCCTCCTATTTGCCGCATGTGCTGGTTTGGCTGGGCTTTGCCCTGTACGAGCAGTCGGTGTTCTTCTTTACCGATGCTTCCCAGATTACCATACTGCCGCTGATTCTAAACTATGGGTTGAACATAGCCTTGTTCTACACCAACAGCAACGTGCTGCTGCCCAAGCTGTACGGCCGGCGGCAGTACACCGGGTATGCCGCCGCGGCCGTGTTGCTGCTGGCGCTTTACGGGTTGCTGCGCGCCGAGCTGTATACCACCTGGCTACCAGCTGTGGGATACCCGGTTACGGGTCCGGCGTATTCCTATGGGCGCTTTTGGGTGCTGGCGGTGTACCGGGGCATGTTTTTTCAGCTGGTGAGTACCGGGTATTGGTTTGCCCTGAATGCGGTGCGCCTGGAAAAGCAGCGCCGCCAGCAGGAGGAGCAGCTGCGGGCTACCGAGAAAAGCCTGCTGGAGGCCAATATTGCCTTCCTCAAAAGCCAGATTAACCCGCATTTCCTGTTCAATTCACTCAATTTTCTGTACGCCCAGGTGTACCCACACTCCGAAAATGCGGCCAAAGCCATTCTGCTGCTTTCGGAAACCATGCGCTACGCCCTGCACGAAGACAACAACGGCAAGGTGATGCTGAGCCAGGAAGTCAAGCACCTGCAGAATTATATTGCCATCAACCAGCTGCGCTACAACAACCAGCTCCAGATTGACTTTGTCATAAGCGGAAACGTGCAGTTTCTGATGATTTTGCCCCTGGTGCTCATCACCTTTGTGGAAAACTGCTTTAAGCACGGCGAGCTGGCCGACGCACAAAATCCGCTGGTTATTCGCCTGACCACGGTACAGAACCAGCTTACCTTTCAGACGCGCAACAAGAAGCGGCTGGGCCCCAAAGAGCGGAGCACGGGAATCGGTTTAGTAAACACCCGGCAACGCCTGGAAATGCTCTACAAAGACCGGTATACGCTGCTGATAAATGATGAGCCAGATTACTATACTTGTACCCTGAACATCGAGCTATAATCCATGATTTCCTGCCTGATAGTGGATGATGAACAAGGTGCCATTGACATTTTGCGCACCTTTATTGAGAAAACGCCCTTTCTCACGCTGGTGGGCAGCAGCACCAACCCCGTAGAGGCGCTGAGCCTACTGCAACGGCAGCCCGTGGACCTGCTGTTTCTGGATATTCATATGCCGCAGCTGTCGGGGCTGGATTTCATGCGCCTTATTCAGGGCAAAACCAAGGTTATTCTGACCACAGCCTACAGCGAGTTTGCCGTGGAAGGCTTCGAGCTGGAGGCCCTGGATTACCTGCTGAAACCCATTGCCTTCGAGCGGTTTCTGAAAGCCGCGCAGAAAGCCCTGAACACATCTATTGAGCCCTCTGCCCGCTGGCAACCCGCCGAAAAGCCCGACGACTACATTTTTGTGAAGACGGAAAGCAAAGGCAAGATGACGAAGGTGAACTTCGATGAGATTGTATACGTGGAAGGGATGAAGAATTACCTGGCCATCCACACGGCGGAGGAGCGCATCGTCACGCTGCTCAATATCAAAGATCTGGAAGACCGGCTGCCACCCAAAAACTTCATGCGGGTGCACAAAAGCTACGTCGTATCCATGGATAAAATTAAAGCGCTGGATGGTAACCAGATCATGTTCAAGGATATGAAAGCCTACGTGCCGCTGGGCGACACTTACCGGAACGCGTTTTTTGAGGCACTCCAGGAAAAAGTAATGGGCGGCAAAAAATAGCCGCCCATTACTTTTTCCTGGAGTGTTACAGTGGTACCTGCTCCTGTTTCTGCTGCCGGGCCAGGCACGATTGATAGTGCCGGAACAGGAAGTCGTACAGCACGAGCTCGTGCAGGCGGGCTTCGGCGGGTAGCAGCCGGTTCAGGAGCATATGCAGGTAGCTGGCCAGCAGCTGGTCTTTGGCTATTTCCAGGCCGCCCTGCTGCTCCAGTTCCGTAATGCGGGCCGCAATAGCCAACAATTCGGCTGGCAGTGGCAGGGCGGAGTTGGTTACGGAACTGATGGCTTGCTGTACCAGCGGCCGGGCACTGCGGTATTTATCATCGAGCTGCAGCTTCAGCGCCTTGGTGTTGCCGAACTCCCGCGCAAATGATTCCTTGAGGCGTTTCGTCAGGATAAGTTTGCGCGGCAGCGAATAGTTGAAGGCGGTGAGCAGCTCCTCGATGGCACTGAGCCCCCACGGCCACAGCTCTCCAGGGGCTTCTTCCTCGGCGGCTTGTGCCATGCGGGCCAATAGAGCGTCGGTCTGGTAGCAGAACAGCTGCTCGGTGGCTTCGATGCTGCGAGAGCCGTACCGCTCCAGCTCCCGGCGGTACGTGTCCGTCTGGAGCTTCCAGACGGATTGGGTGGCTATAAAAGGAGCCAGATACTCGCTCACCAAGCGCACCACCTCTCCAATGCGGCCCGGCTCAGGCAGGTGCCAGCGCACCCGCAGGTGCATATCGGGGTCAGAATACCGCACAAAAAACCAGTTGTCAATCAGCCCCTGCTCGCGGAGCTCCGCAGTTAGTGGGGCAAGGGCCTCCAGCAATACCCGGTCGGCTACCAGCTGACCGCAGTATAGCTTGTAATACAGCCACTCAGAGCCCAGCGAAAAGCTCCGGATGACGGCAATCGGCGCTTCGGCTGTCAGCGGGGCGCCGGCCGCAAAATAGCAGGGCGTCTGGCGCACAAGCAGGGCAATGCACTGCGGTACAAACGGCTGGCCGGCTATGTCCCGAACCGGGCTGGCGGCGGGGTCAAACAGAAATTCCTTGAGCTTACTGGATGCGCGGCCACGCACGGCCGATAACCAAACGCTCACCAGTAGCTGATTTTCGAGGTCAATGAGTAACTCGTTGTCGCCATCGGCCAGGGTGAAGAAGCGCGGGAGCTGCCACTGATGCCGGAAAGCCGCCAGTTGGTGCGGTAACTCAGCCGGGCTGGCTGCCAGCAGGTCGTGCAAATCGGCTTGGGTGAATTGCCAGGTGGCCGGAGCCAGCACCACCGCGCCGCAGCTCAGGCGTGGCAGAAAGGTAGCGGAGCCGGCCACTGCCTGCCAGCTGAACCCCAGACTGGGCTGTACGCCCTGCGTTTGCAGGTCGCACAGAAACTGGTACACGGGTAGCATGTCGCCGGCAAAATTGTGCGCCGTGCTCAGGCGCGGCACAATTACCTGGTTGCGGCGTCGGCAGCGCAGCACCAGTTGGCCCGCCCGCACCGATAAGGTTAGGTCTTGCACCCGCACCTGCGCATCGGGCGGCAAGGTTGATTGGGCCAGGTAGGGAATTTCCAGCGCCCGGAAGTGGGGTCTTTGCAGCAGGTTGCCGGTGCGGCTGGCCGGAAGATGGCATATTTCGGCAAATGCCACGTCGGGGTTATGTGCCTGCTCCTGGCGGGTTATATCCTGGATAAGGCTTTGCACGGCCGGCTGCGCGTGGGCAAAGCGCCCCAGCAGGTTGACGGCGCTGGAGCCACCCACGCTTTCCAGAAGTAGCTGGCTGGCACCGGTTGGCCGGAACAGCAGTGGCACGGAAGGCGGCAGGGAGCGGGTTTCGGGTTCGAAGCCCTGACTGCGCAGCTCAGCCAGGCTAATCTCCACGGTATACTGGCGGTGGCGCTCCGCGGCCTGCAGGCGCTGCCGCATATAGTGCTGGGTACGGTTGTGCGCGGGCGTCCGGTGGTGTCCGGGTTCTTCTAGCACCAAGTCGTGCACCAACTCCGAGAAACGGCTCTTGCCGTAGCTGGAATACGACAGGCCACTTTCGTTATCGAGGGCCTCCAGCAGCGGTACTTCCTGCTCCTCGTAGCGGTCCTGAAACCGGCGCATAAAGTCGGCGAGGCGCGGGTTTTCGGCGCTGGGCGTCAGGTAAGTCAGCACCTCCAGGGCCTCCAGCAAGTGGGCCTGGTGGGCAACATCCAGCGTAGGCGTGGTTGCCTCGGCCAGCCCACACACAGCGTCCGTTTGGAATAGCTTGCCTGCTTCCACGGGTACGCCCAACGGCTGCAGGCTGTCGGCAATGCGCTGGTAGGCGCTGGCCGAATTCATGGGAGCCGCATCCAGCGCCACAAGCTGCTGGTGCACGTGTGCCAGAGTTTGTGCTACCGCTTGCAGGGCCGGCTCCGGATGCTGGGTAGCGAGCTGTTGCAGTACCTGCCGGATATGCTGAAAATACTCGTCGCCAGTAACGGTAGGCTCCAGCTCACTCACTAGCAGCTGAGCCTCCACTAGCGCCTCCACAAAGGCAGCCGCTTCGGGTTGGTCGGCTTCATCCTCCACCAGAGTGGCGGCCAACTGTAGAATGGTGGCCCCCTCGCGGGCGGCGCTCAGCACTTGTGCCAACGCTTCGGAGGCCCCTACCGCGCTGATTTGGTGCACGCGCGTGGTGGGGGTGTGTATGTACTCAACGTAGCGAATCTCCTGCCCGGCCTGATAAAGGCTGGTAGAGGGCCAATAGCGCAGGTGAGGCCGAACGGTCGGATGCGCCGCCAGATGCTGAGCTAGGGCGCAGAGGTAATGCATATCCAGGCGCGTGTGGCGGCCGTTACGGGCCGTGTTCAACTGAATGTGGCTGTGGGCGCCCCATTTCACCAACGTACAGCTCGCAAACAGCCCGAACGGCGTACAGCGGCTGCTGCGCCGCATGAAGTAGCGGGTTAGCGTGCTCTGCAAGCGTTCCAACTTGCGCGGTTCCGTCAGCTCGCCCAAGCGCCATTTCTCGCACTCCTCCAGCAAGGAAGGTGAGGCCAGGTAGATGGCCTCCCGAAACTGCTCGTCGTGCAGGGCGGCTTGGATGGTGGCAGCATCAACAGCTAAGGTAAAAGGAGCGGCCGGCGTGCGTAATACTACATGCGGATGAAACTGGTAGGCGTGGGCCATACAACCGGGTTACTGGATTTACTGGGGTGGATAACACTAGGCACTAACTGCGGTAATTCCGCGTAATCCGGCAGTATGCTTCACGAAGTAGCTGCTGACCATCAGATTATTCCCCTACGATATAGAAAATAACCAGCAAACCAAAACCGGTAGCCCGTCCGGCGCTCCTCCTGAAAGAGAAGTGCCAAACGGGCTACCGGGTTGCAATAGGCCCTACGCTATAGGTATCGGAGCAAGCAGGCGGCGAAAAGCGGCCTGCTTGCAGTATCAGGCGGCCAGCTTTATCACCTTGCCCATGCGGTCGAGCAGGTGGGCATCAGAAAACTGCTGGATGGTGGCAATGAGCTCAGCTTGCTGCGGCACCGGCTGCTGGCGAATAGCCCAAATAGCCTGCGCCAGCAGGTTAGCCCGGAATACGTCGTAGTTAGGCGTAATGTCGGGGTCGGAGAGGAACTCCAGCACGTTCCGGAAGAATGCCTCGGGCCCTTGCTCAAAGTAAGATGCTTTGGCGTACAGCCAGTTGTGCAGCACCAGGCGGTTGTAGGTAGTGGTGGCCAGGTCGCGGAGCAAGTCGCGCAGATAGTGCTGGTAGTAGAACTCGTTGCCGTAGGTGGGGTGGTCCATGAGCTGGGTGTTGTGGCCGGCCATGCGGCCCAGGCTGTCTTCCAGAGTAGCTTCCTGAAACAGCTTCACCCGCCCGAGCAGGGCTCCATCCCAATCCGCAATAAACAGCCCGCTGGCCTGGCCTGAGTGCACGAAGGTGAGCGTGTTTTTTATCAGGGCGTGGGCCTGCTCATACTGCTGCTGCTTGAGGTAGATGGTCGCAATATTGTGCAGCTGCTCAATGCGCCGGTGGATAAACACCTCGTAGCCCTCCTGCTCCAGCCGGGCGCTGATGCTCAGCCCATGTAGCAGCGTATCAATGCCCCGCGTGCCTTCCCCGTTTTTGTAGTAGTAATTACCCCAGGCCGAGAGCTGGAACAGCGTCACAAACTCAACGGCCGGGGCGGGCAGGCCAGCCTGGCGCGCATCCGTGAGATGCAGCTGGGCCAGGGCCGCCGTTAGCTCGTTTTTGCGGCACAGCTGCACGGCTTTGTAGTAATGCGCTACCAACTGGCTGGCCTGTTCGGCCACCTCGGGCCCTACCTGCGCTTTGAGCTGGTTGTTGAACAGGGCCGTGAACAAAGCCTGTGTATCGGGGGTGCGCAACTGCTCAGGAGTGGTGCGCGAGTAGCGCAGGGCGGTGAGTTGCTCAACAAAGGCGGGAATAAAGCTGCTCATAGCGGTAGGGAATAAAGAAGGGAGAGTGAGAATAAATCAGTTACCGAGTTCCAGCTGGTTTTTAATCAGCTCGTAGTAGTAGCCCCGCTTGCGCACCAGCTCTTCGTGGCTGCCCTGCTCTGTTACTTCGCCGTTGTTGAGCACGATAATGTTGTCGGCGTTTTTAACGGTGCTGAGGCGGTGGGCCACAATTACCACGGTTTTGCCTTGGAAAAACTCGTTGAGGCGCTCCATAATCACCTTCTCATTGTGGGCGTCCAGGGCGCTGGTGGCCTCGTCCAGGAAGATGTAATCGGGGTTTTTGTACACCATGCGCGAGATGAGCACCCGCTGGCGCTGCCCCCCGCTCAAGCCTTTGCCATCTTCCCCAATTTTGGTGTGCAACCCCAACGGCAGACTGCGGATGTACTGCTCCAGGTTGGCAATATGCAGGGCTTTTTCGATGGCCGGCTGGCTGCGGTGCTCGGCGTTGATGGCAATGTTGTTGCCAATGGTATCGGAGAAGATAAACCCGTCCTGCATCACAATGCCGCAGTGCTGGCGCCAGTGCTGAGGGCTGATGCGCTCCAGCGGCATGTCTTCTACCAGCAGTTGGCCGTCGGTGGGGGTGCAGATGCGGAGCAGGAGCTTGAGCAAGGTAGTTTTGCCGCTGCCGCTGGAGCCCACAATGGCGGTAGTCTGGCCTTCGGGTACTCGGAAGCTGATGTTCTTCAGCGTAGGCTTGTTGCCGGCCCCTGGGTACACGAACGATACGTTTTGGAGTGTAATACTACGGCCCGTGGGCAAGTCGTGCACGTAATCTTTGCTGGGGGCCTCTTCTTCTTCCAGCACCTGTACCTGGCCCAGGCGCTCCATGCTGATGCGGGCATCCTGATAGGTCTGCAGAAACAGGGCCAGTTGGGCAATTGGGCCGTTCATCTGACCCACAATGAACTGGATGGCCATCATGTCGCCCAGGGTCATCTGGCCGGCCATTACTTGGCGGGTTGCCAGAAACAGGATGAAGATATTTTTGGCTTGGTTAAGGAAAGTGGAGCCTACCTGCTGGTACTGACTCAGGGCCAGGGAGCGGACGTTGAACCGGAATAGCTTGGCCTGAATACCCTCCCACTCCCAGATTTTCTGGGTGCCGCAGTCATTAATCTTGATTTCGTAGATGCCGTTGATGAGCTGCAGGGTTTTGGCGCGGTTCTGGGCGGCTATTTCAAAGCGGTTGAAATCCAGCTTTTTGCGGCGCTCCAGAAACAGGTAAATCCAGCCGCAGTACAGGGCGCTGCCCCCTAGGAATACGCCGCAGATAAGCGGATTGTAAGCGTACAGGATGGCCCCGAACACGCTGAAGGTTATCATGGAGAACAGCGTGTTCAGCGAGCTGCTGGTCAGCAGGGCTTCAATGCGCTTGTGGTCCTCAATGCGCTGCAGAATGTCGCTGGTGAGCTTGGTATCAAAGAACGACAGGGGCAGGCGCAGCAGCTTGTGCAGGAACTCCGACAGCACCGCCACGTTTACGCGGGCCGTAATGTGCAGCAGAATCCACCCCCGAATCAGCTCCACCGAGGTCTGGCCCAGCGTAAACAGCAGCTGCCCCAGCAGAATGATGTACACGAAGTTCAGGTCGTGCCCCTTGATGCCGATATCTACCAGGCCTTTGGTGAGGAACGGCAGCAGCAGCTGAATGGCGGCTCCCACCACCAGCCCGGCCATAAGCTGCTTCAGGAGAGCTTTGTAGTGCAGAATGTGGTCCAGCAGCTGCGTTACGCCAATGTGGCGGGTGGCTTCATCGTCCTCAGCCTTATAGAAGGAGGGCGTGGGCGTGAGCAGCATCACAATGCCGGCGGCCTTGTTGTGGATGTTGGTATAGGCCCAGTTGGCCAGAAACTCCTCGCGGGTGTAAGTATGCAGACCACTGGCGGGGTCGGAGATATATACTTTGTTGCGCTTGATTTTGTAGAGCACCACAAAGTGGTTGCGGCGCCAGTGAATGATGCAGGGCAGCAGCGCCTGCTGCTCCAGCTTCTCAAAGGTCATGTTGCCACCCACGGCCTGAATGCCCAGGGTTTCAGCGGCCTTGCTGATGCCCAGCAATGAAACGCCGGTTTTGCCTATCTGGCTAAAGGAGCGGATTTTCTCAATGTTGAAGATTTTGCCATAGAACTTGCTTATAATCTGCAGGCAGGTAGGCCCGCAGTCCATTACATCGTGCTGCTGATAGTGGGGGAAGCTGAGGGTAGCCATGGCCGATACCGGATTTACTAGGGTGATTATGCCAGCCAGATGAACTCATCCAGGGCGTACGTACCCCCGGACAGGGCCTGCAGCAAGGTGAGGCCGATGCCCGTGAGGCCCAAATTGAACCCTACCTGGGCCGTAGGGTGCTGGAAGAAGAAGGAGCTGAAATTCAGATACTCGTTGGGCTGGTTGGCCCGGGCGGGAATCTGCTCCAGCCAGTAGCGGGCGGCAGCGTTGAACTCGGCCAGGCCCGTGCGCTGGTAAAAAGCCGCGTACACCAGGTGCGCCCCCGATACTCCGTAAAAGATGGACGCGTCGTGCAGGTACGTGTCGGGGAGGGAGGTGCGGTGGGTGGTGCGCAGGGCAATGGCCGCGGCTTCGGCCCAGTACTCCAGGTTGCCCAGCGCGTCGGCGGCCCGCAGAATGGCGTAGGCCGTGCCCAGGTCGCCGTAGGGCAGGGAGAGGTTGTTGGTGCGGTCCTGCTTGCCCCGCCACAGCGGAAACGACGAGAGGTACTGCTGCGGGTCGAGGCGGGTGTTGAGCAGGAACTTGATGGCGTAATGCATCAGCACGGCGCACTCAGCCTGCCGAAACCCAACCTCATAAAGTGAGGTCAGAAAGTTGATAACCAGGGCGCTGCCGTGGGCCAGGCCGGTGTACACGCGGGGCTCCACAATTTGCCGGCACACCCAGTAGTAGCCCGTTTCCTCGTTGCCTTCGCGCTGGTCCTGCAGGGCTTCCAGCATCATATCCATTGTCTGCCGGGCCTTTTCGGAGTGCTGCACCCGCCGCAGGAAGTAGGTACCGATACCCACCGCACCATTGATGCGCTCCAGGTTTTTCTGCTCCAGCAGGTAGCGCAGGCGTTGGTCCAGAATGGTATCAAACTGCCCGAGCAGGCGCTCAGCATCCCATTCCAGGTGGCCGTTGCGGATGAGGTGGCAAATCAGGTTGCCCAGCTCGGCCAGCTCCTGGTAGTAATTGGTGCCAAAATCCGATTTGTAGCTGCCGGGGTTAAGCTGCCCGAGTACCTGCTCCAGCTGCTCCTGGGCTAGGGTGTAGTACTCAGTTTGGCCAGTGTAGGCGGCGTAGTGGCAGTTGAAGAGGATGGAGCCTCCCAGCCCCAGGCCTACGCCCAAGGTAGTGAGCTGCCCGGCCTGGGGCCCGTGGAGCTGGGCGGCTATGGCGTGCAGTAGCACGTCCAGCTCCACGGTAGTTGCAGTGAGTGTCTGGGTTTGCATAGCGGGTGCGGGCCTTACATGCCCAGGCGGTTCAGCTCGGCTGCGTTGCCGTTGGATTGAACCCGCTTGCTCTTCAGGTCCGTTTTGCCCAGCTTGTAGCTGAAGGCCAGGCGGACGCGGCGGGTGTCGTTGCGCAGGATGCCATCCGTCACGGCCGGGGCCACGTTGGAGGATACCCGGATGTTGGCTTGGTAGAACAAGTCGGCTACGTCCAGCTTCAGGAAGGCTTTCTTATCCCAGAAGGTCTTTTTTATCCCCGTCGATACGTAAGAGTAGGCGCTGTAATCGAGCAGACCGGTGAAGGAGGGCGAGTTGTAGGCCGCGTAGAGCTGGGCCGTCCAGCCCTTGCCCAGCGTGAAGGTGTTGTCCGAGGAAGCCGTGTAGTAAAACTTGCTCTTGGTGTCGAAGCGGCTGGTTTCGTTGAGCAGCGTTGGGTAGGTCAGCTCCTGGTACAGCAGGCTCACGTTGTTGTTCATCGTCCACCACTTGGCCGGCGTGAGGGGGGCCGTGAAGGTGGCGCTGCTCTGGTGACGCTGGCGGAAGTTGCGCTGGGTCATGATCAGGCGCAGCGTAGCCGGGTCATAGAGGTACACCGTCGACATGGCATTAGTCGTTTGGGTGTAGGCCAGCTGCAGGCCGAAACCTTTGTAGAGGTGATTCCAGGAGAAGGTGTGCACATACTCCGGCCGCAGGTAGGCATTGCCCTTCTGGGAGGTGTAGTTGTCCAAGAACAGCTCGTACGGAATCAGGCTGGCGTAGGAGGGCCGGTTGATATTCTTGGCGTAGGCCAGGGCCGTAGAGTACTGATCCGACACCTTATAGTCGGCGCGCAGGTTCGGGAACAGGCTGAAGTAGCTGGAGTCGATACCCCCGATTACCCGGTAGTGCGTCTGCTCGGCGCGCAGGCCCATTTGCAGGCCGAGCTTACCGCTGGTCCGGTTCACGCTCACGTAGCCGGCCGCAATGCGCTCCTGGTAGCCCAGGCGGGAGAGGGGGCCGGCGGGCTGCTCGTACCAGGTTCCGTCGTTCATGGTTTCCACTACTTGGCGGCTGCTGTTGCCGGTGCGGGTCAGCTTGGCGCCGGCTTCCAGGCGCAGCGTCGGCGAGAACACCTTGGTATAGTCGGCGGCGGCGGTGTAGATGTCGTAGTTGGCCGGGGCCGAGTTGCGGAAGTACGCTTTGGTCGGCTCCGTGGCCTGGGGCGTCAGCAACTCTTGGTCGAAGGTCTGCTGCTGGCTGCTGATGTAGTTGGCGTAGTTGCCCGATACCAGCACACTGGAGCCTAGGCTGTCCAGTACGCGGCGGTAGAACAGGTTGTAGTTGGCAAAATCAACCCGTAGCCGCATGTTGTTGAAACTGTTGGAGAAGGTGGTGCCCTGGGGCTGGTCGATGACGGCCTTCACGCGGCCCGAGCCATCGAGGCGGGACAGCACCTGGCTGACATCCACGCCCACCGTGTTGCGCTTGTTGAAGTGGTAGTTGAGGCTACCGCTCACGTTGCGGTTCTGAATGGTTTCGTCGTCCAGGTTTACATCCTGGGCAAAGCGGCCCACGGGCGTCAGGCCCTGGTACAATGTGCGGTTTTGGTAGCCCCGCTCCAGATTGCCGCGGCGGGTATAGCCCAGCGTAGCCGTAAAGTCAATTTTGGCAGTGCTCACGCGCAGCCCACCGTTGAGGCCGCCGGCAGTGCGGTAGCCCTGGCTTACGTTGGTGCCCACGTTGGCCGTCCAGCCCAGTTCTTTGCTGCGCTTGGTGTAGATTTCAATTACTCCGCCCGAGGCATCAGCATCGTACTTGGCGGAGGGGTTGCTGATGAGCTCAATCCGCTCAATCTGGTCGCCGGGGATGCTAGCCAGCACGCTCTCCAGGTTAGCGCCGGGCAGGCGCTTGCCGTTCAGCAAAATCAGCACGTTGCTTTTGCCCCGAAAGGAGAGGCGACCATCAATAAGCTGTACTGAGGGGGCCATGGCCAGCAGGCTGTAGCCATCATTGCCGGCAGCCAGCACACTCTCGCCTACGTTCATCGTCACCCGGTCCAGCTTCTGCTCAATTACCGGGCGGCGGGCCGTTACTACAACTTCACCCAGGTTATGAGCGGCCGTGCTCAGTCCCAGGGTACCCAGGTCCAGGGTGGGCGTACCGGGTGCCACCTGTACTTCCTTCACTAGGGTCGTGTAGCCCACCATCAGCACGTTCAACTGGTAGCTGCCGGCGGGGGCTTTCATCGAAAACGCGCCCGCATCATCCGCCAGCGTCGACTGCACTACTTTGCCTTCTGCGCCGGGTGCTTTCAGCACCACGGTAGCAAAGCTCAGGGCTTCTTTTTTATCCTGGTCGAGGGCACGACCGGTTACGGTCGTCTGGGCCAGGGCCGGGGAGTGCCAGGCCAGGAGCAGGCCCAGGATGGCTACAACGAGCCGAAGATTAGAGGAGGAAGAGTGTTTCATGGCAGCTGGGATAGTAGAACTGGAGGTTTGGAGTTTGCTGGAGATGGTTGCGGCAGGGCATGGGAAGAGGAGCAGTTAGTTGAAAAGTCGGGTTAGGATGGGGGTGCGGCGGCTGCTCAGGTGCAGGGTGCCCGTAAGGTTGTTAATGGTAGCCACGTGCTGGGCCAAGGCCGTATTGGAGGCGCTGTCGAGCTGGCCGGTGTAGGAAACCTGGCCGTTACGCACCACGGGGTTCACGTAGCCCAGACGGCCCTGCAAGTGCAGGCTGGTTTCGGTACGGCTGTCCAGCAGCACCTGAATCGGGAAAGCATTGTTGCGGCGGAGCTCGGCTACCTGACCAATATCCAGGCGGCCGCTAAACTGATAGGCGTTGTGCAGCGGGACCAGCATGCCTAGCGTATCGCCGGGGCTAACCGGAGTACCCGCCAAGTGCAGTAGTTGCAGCGTGCCGGCGAAGGGGGCGCGTACCGTATCGGTAGCCACGCGGGCCAGGGCTTGGCCGGGCTGTATTGCCTGCCCGGCTTCTACCAGCAGCTGCAGGGTACCGGCGGGCTGTACCAGGTAGTGCGGCTGGGCAGTGCTCCGGATAGAAACCGGCGTACTGTTGTGCTGCGGCACGCCTATCACACTGGCCCCAGTCAGCAGCAGGGCCAGCACCAGCAGCAGCACGCCACCTCCCACCCGAATGTTCCAACTGGGCGGCGTACCAATTATTTCGGTGATTTCAGCAGAGTACAAAGGGCGGTTTTCCATGGCTGAGCTACAGGGTTGAGGCGGGTTGCGCTACCGGTTGGCGCTGCTTGGTGCGGGCCAGGGCCGAGGCATAATACTTAGTGAGGTAGTGGTACACCACCAGCTCGTGCAGGCGCTGATCGGCAATGAAGATGCGGTTCAGGAACATGTGCAGGTAGCTGGGTAGCAGCTCGCTGATGCTGGCAGCTACGTTGCGGCCGGGGTAGTGCGTAGCCCAGGTACTCTGCAGCTCATCGTAAGCGGCGCGGAGAGCTACTGAGCGGTTGTTGAACAGGTCCACAGCCTCCTGGATATAGGGCGTGTCGTTGGCCGGGTCCAGGAAGCTGGTGAGCGTGCGGCTTACCTCCCGGTACTTGTCGTTGAGTTGGTGCTTCAGCTGGGCGTTGCCGTTGAACTCCTGGAAGAACGCTTGGTAGATGTGCTCGGTGAGGGCTAGCTTATCCGGCAGGCTCAGGTTGAAATCCGACAGCAGCTGATCCACGCCGCGCACGGCAAACAGCCAGCGGAAATGCTCTCCTTCGTCGCCCTCAATCAGGTTCAGGAAGCCCGCCACCGCCTTGCTGTCGTAGTGGAAAAAGGTTTCGCTGAAGCCGATGGTAGCCGTACCGTAGCGTTCCAACTCGCGGTGGTAGGTGTCGTATTGGATGCTTTGCACCACGCGCTCCTGCTGCAGCGGGGCCAGGGCCTGGTGGAGGCGGGCAATGATGGCGGCCAGTTGGCCAGGCTCGGCATCGTGCTGCAGGCGCAGGCGCAGGTGAGGTTTGGGGTCGTTGTAGCGGATGAAAAACCACCGCCGCAGGCCGTGCTGCGCCTCCAACTCCTGGATGCAGGGCAGCAGGTGTTCCGTCAGGATTCGGTCGGCCCATTTGGCCCCGCAATACACTTTCAGGTACGTCCATTCGCTCCCTAGCGCAAAGGTGCGCTGCACGGTAGTGGCGGGCCGCGTGGGCAGGCGCTTGGGAGCCGGTGCCGGCGCGGTATGCGCAAACGGAACAATAACTTCGTTCACGTAGCTGGCCAGTCCTTCGCCACCTACCAGGGTGGTATCGGGGCGGTGCACAAACTCGAGCAGGATAACCGGGCCTTTTTTCAGCTGCTGAGCCAGAATTTCAATAGCCAGCGGGCAGGCAAAATCCAGCAGCAACTCATTGTCGAAATCGGCCAGCACTACTTGCTCCGGTAGGTGGTACTGCTCCCGGAAAGCCCGGAGCTGCTCCGGCGTGCGCACGGCGGCTACCACCGGATGGGCAGTGGCCGGCAAATGCCAGCGGGCCCGGCTCAGAATAACGTGCTTGTACTCCACGCGCGGCAGGTAGGCCTGTTGCCGCAGAAAGTCCCAGTCCCACACCACTGTAAAGGGGTTTTGCTGGGCCTGCAAGTCGCAGAGAAACTTATAGATAGACAGGCCGTGGTTGTAGTTGTGGGCCGTGGTGAGGCGGGGCAGCACCTGCTTGTTCAGGCGCTTCGAGCGGAGCACTACCTTACCGTTGCGCACCGACACCAGCAGGTCGGAAGCGGGTAGCTGTTTATCCAGTGGCACGGAAGCGTTACCCAGGAACGGAATTTCGTATTCCCGCAGCTTGCTGCGCTGAATAACGTTACCGGTGTGAGCATTGGGGAGGTGGACAATTTCGGCCAGCAGGGCCTCGCCGTAGGTAGCCTGCTCGTGCTCCGCGCAGGCGGCCAGCTTCTCGGCCAGGGCCGGCTCGGCGTGGGCAAAGCGAGCCAGCAACGACATAGCCCCCGGCCCACTGTACGACATCAGGTTGAATTTGAACTCGCCGGCATCCAGGGCCTCGGCCGAAGCGGCCACCAGGCTACCGATGGCGAAAAGCGTAGAGGGCAGTTGCACCGGGTTATCAGCGGCCAGCGGAGCCAGGTCGTCATCAGTAAGCGTGATGGTGGTGAGCTGCCGGGCCTGACTCTCCAGGAACTTGCCCACAATCAGCTGCCGGTACTCCGACCAGTTGATTTTGCGGATGCCGGGCTTGCCCGGTGTGCGCACATCGTCTACCAGCGGGGTGTGGTTCACGCGCGCGCCGGTGGCTTTGCCATACCCCAGGCCGGCTTCACTGTCAAGGGCTTCCAGCAGCGGAATTTCCTGTTCCTCGTACCGCTCGTAGAAGTTCTTGATGAACGTCTGCAAATCGGGGGGCAGGGCCGCTTTGAACAGGTGCGTCAGCGCGTTCAGGTTCTGACTCAGCTCCGTTACCGCCTCCTTGTTCAGGGTGTTGGCGCTCATGTTCAGGCGCAGATCGGTCTGAATCAAGTCTTTGCTGGTAGCAGAAGGGAAAGCCTGGCGGATAATCTGCTCCACGGCTTGGTAGGTACCCGTGCCAATGGTGGGGCCTTGCAGCAGCGCCTGAATTTGCTGCAGTTGCTGCAGGCTAGGATGCTGCGGGCCAATGGCCTGTACTTTCTCTACCAGTACGTTAAAGAATTCCGGACCCGTTACTGTGGGCTCCAGCTCCGAGAGCAGGATCTGCCCGTCAATGAGCTGGTTCAGATAGCGTTGGGCACTATCCGGGGCGGCGCCGGCCTGCGTGAGCACCTGCAGCAGGTGCGCGTAGGTGGCCCCGGTGGCGGCAGCGGCCAGTATCAGCTCCAGGTAGCGGGAAGCCTTCACGGCCACGAGGTAATAATAGCGTTGCTTGTTGCGGATGCGGTACTCGTAGTAGCGGTACGCGTCGCGGGTTTTGTAGAGGCTGGTATTAACGAAGAAGGATAACCGGGTGCGCAGCTCGGCATCCGCTACTACCTGCTTGCTGAGCTCCGTGATATAGTTCATATCCAGGCGGGCATGCTTGTAGTGGCGGCTTGCCGGCGGCGCCAGCTGCAAGTGCGTGGGCTGGCTAGCCACGCGGCCGGTGCTGAAGCCGGCAAACAGGCCGTAGGGCGTGCAGCGGCTGCTCATGCGCAGCAGGTATTTGTAGAGGGTGAGCAGTAGGCGCTTATCATCGGGCTGCTGGCTGTCGGCGGGGCGGGCCAGCCATTTGCGCATCTCCTGGTATAGCTCGGGGCTTACCAGGTAAATGGCTTCCTGCAGGTCGGGGGCCTGATACAGCGCATGCATAGCGCCAGCAATGTCTTCTGATTGCTGCCAGGAAGCGTGGAGTCGCAGCAGCTCACTAATGGGCAGAAGCGGCAGGCGCAGCAGGTAAAAATCAAAAGGCGTTGTGGCGCTATGCATGATTCAGACGGTCAGACGGTGAGGAACTCTGATGAGGCGCTGTGGCGGGCGTCGCGCCGGGAAGATGAAGGCACTGAGCATCCGGCAGCCTGAAAATTCAGGTTGAAGGTGGGCTGAACCGGAAAGTGGGGTTGGCGCTCAATCGGCCGGGCGACGCCGGACTGCGGGTAGTTGCCAGGTAGCTCCTGGCCTAACAAATAGTCAACTAAATGCCTAACGCTGACAGAATAGAATATCGGCTGAGTACGACGGGCTTATTCGTCAATTTCGTTGGCTACATTACCATTGCAGGTCGTCGACCAGCACGAGGTCATGCCACCGGCAGCAGCGCCACCTTCAATTTCCTGCAGCTGCTCGTCACTCAGGTTGGCAATGATTTCTTTGTCGAGATTCAGCTGCTCGTTGAATTGTACCTTTTTCATAGTGGTAAGAAATTAAAAGTTGAAAATTGGAAAGGAGGAAATGATAGGCTGGTGGGTTTCAGGAAAACGCGCCACGGGCACGTTTTCCTGAAATGAAAACCAGAAAACTATTCTGCCTCAACCGATACCTGGCCATTGCACGAGGTGGACCAGCAAGAGGTGAAGTCGCCGGCAGCGGCGCCACCTTCAATTTCCTGCAGCTGCTCTTCGCTCAGGTTGGCAATGATTTCTTTGTTCAGGTCCAGTTG
>NZ_JAIZZH010000005.1 GCF_020421205.1 Hymenobacter pini | reverse complement strand
ATCTATTGCCCCGCGCACTGCTGGCCCTTCCCGGGCTGCAGCTGACGCGGGGCAATAGCCGTTTATAGCCCCCCTGCTAACAGAGCGCTAAGAGGGTGATGAGGGAACCAGCTGGGTAAGCGGTTAGCACTGGTGTGGCCGCCTACGTTAAGACTATAGATGGCCGCTTTGTCTGCCCTCTACTGGTTGCAACTGGGCTATACCATCAGCAATACTTATCAAGCAAAAAACAGAAAAGCCCACGCAGCAGATGCTGCGCGGGCTTTTGTGCTGTAGGCTGGTTGCTGGCTTAATTTAAACTTGTTGCAACTGCGCAATCTTGCGGTTTAATAGCTAGTAAGGCAATTATGTGTTCAATTGTGATAGGCGGGTTGAGTATCCATACTCGCTTCTGCTTGATGAGTAGTATAAAAGCAAAGGGCACTCATTGTAATGATGAGTGCCCTTTGTACATGTAAAAAAGAGATGACGAGCTCTATTTTGCCGGGCCTGCTACTACCTCAACCATTTGCTCGGGGCCGAGGTATTGTTGAGCAAGCTGTTGCAGGGTACGGGCATCTACGGCCTGAATATTTGCCAGGAAATCGGAATAGTAGCTAGTAGGCAGACTGAAGAAAATGAGATTCTTATACTTGTCGCACTGCTCGAAGACGGTGCTGAGCTCATTGGCGAACTTACCAGCCATGTAATTCTTCACGGTCTGTAATTCTGCATCCGGAATCAGGTCGTTTTGTAGGCGGCGCAGTTCGTGGTTAATTTCGCGGATTGCAGCATCTGCGCTGGCACCGTTTACATCGGAGCCAATTACGAAGCTGGTAGCGTGCTCACGCGGGCCAATGCTGGCATAAATACCGTAGGTTAGGCCTTTGTCTTCACGGATGTTTTTCATGAGCCGTGAGCCGAAATATCCCCCAAGTACCTTTACAAGCACTTGGAGTTTATGCGTGTCAGGGTTGTGCAAACCAGGCCACAGGCGGCCAATACGGAGAGAGGCCTGTAAGCTGCCCTCCACAGGGACATAGGAATTTGTAGGTTCCATAGTCAGTACAATGTCTGACTGCTCCGGGTAACTAGGAGTAGATTGGGTTATGGTACCCAACACCTCCTGCAGCATCTGTTCGTCAGCGGCCTTACTGTCGCCGCAGAGAAAGATTTCGGCTGTAGAGAGCTGATAAGCCTGTTGATGAAACGTCCGCAACTGCTCGGCAGTGACCTGCTGAAACGTTTCTTCGTTGAACTTCTGACCGTAGGGGTGCGTGGCACCAAACAAATTCTGGGAGAATTGTTCTGCGGCCAGGTAACTGGTTTTCTGACGTTCGACGCGCACGTTTTGAATGGTGCGCGTCTTTAACAATGCTAACTCTGCCTCGGGAAATGTGGGGGCTGTCAGCACATCAATTACCAACGGCAGAAGGTTGGCTAAGTGCCGGGTGAGGCAATACAGCGTGAGAGTGGCGCGGTCAAAGCCCTGTTCACATTCCAGTGATGCTCCGTAGTAAGCTATTTCGTCGGCTATCTGGCGGGCAGAGCGGGTTCGGGTGCCTTCCAGCAGCATACGGGCCGTGAGTAAGGAAATACCGGGGGCAGGCTCTGCCCATTTGCCTGCTTTTACTACTATCTGTAAACGGACAACTGGCTGCGCGTCGTTGCGGAGAACATGTAAACGCGCTCTATTAGGGAGCGAAAACACGTCAGCCGCCGGCAGCTTTACGCTGGCCAGCGGCTGAACGGGAGGAGCGACTGTACGGTCGAGCATCAAAAGGAAATTAGTTGGTGGGGCTGTCGGAGCTACCGAAGGCCTCGCTGAGTTCATTGAAGTTAAAGTGCAATGATACGCGTAAAGTTTGCGACAGGGGGTTATTTCGGGAGTTAGGCACTAAGTAGGTCCCATCGATGCCGAATACTTGGTATCGTACCCCGGCACCGAAGCTCAGATACTGACGCGCACCTTTGTTAGGATTCTCGTAGAAGTAGCCTGCGCGAACCATAAGCAGGTCGTTGTACACGTACTCAGCCCCGGCAGACAAGTTAATTTCCTTCAGTTCCTCGGAGAAGCCACCGGGGGCGTCGCTGAAGGAGCTAGTGATGCCGCGGACAATACCGTAGCCAGCCCGCTTCTCGTTTTCCGCTACTACGGCCGGAGCCTGACGATTATCGGTGGGGTCGTTCTTATCGTAGTAGGGCGTAGGTACTAACAGCTTGTTGGCATCTACTGTCAGCGTGATTTTGTTGTAGGCATCCAGCTCTTTGGTAATGGCGGTACCTAGCTTCAGATTGGTGGGCAGGAAGTCGGCGCGGTTTGGATCGGTATAAGTGATTTTGTTGCCGATATTGGAAACGGCTGCACCAAAAGCAAGGCCGTAATCACCAGTGCCAATAGAGAGGTCGGTGTTGTAATACGCGCCCAGGTCAACGGCAATGGCGTTGGCCGGATTTGAGTCGACGTTTGCGGCTCCACCAGTCAGGTTGGAGCGGATGTAGCGGGCGTTGATGCCAACCCCAAATTTGTCGCTCAGCTTTTGGCCGTAGCCGATAGTAAGGGCATATTCTTTGGGATTAAAAGTGCCGTTGGACTGATTGTTCGCCGTACGATACTCAATCTGGCCCAAATCAAAATACATCAGATTGGCCGACAGGGTAGCCCGCTCACCAATTTTACTGGTGCCGCTGAGGTACGCCAAGCCCATATCGTTGGAGATGCTGGCCAGCCAAGGCGTATAAGACACGGCTGCGCTGTGCTGGTAACGCACAAAACCCAGCTTACCGGGGTTGTAATAGCCGGCATTAGCGTCGGGGCTAATGGCCACACCCGCCTCGCCCAGGGCTGATGAACGGCTGTCGGGGCTGATGGTGAGAATGGGAACAGCGGTGGTAATGGCATTATCCCGGCTCTGCGCGTGAGTAGCGGTAGCCGCGAGACCCAACAGGCCAGGTAGCAGAACAGAGCGCAAGGACAGTTTTGGCAGTGTCATAAACGGGAAGAAGGGGTTGGAGACGGAAGGTAGGCGAAAAGCTGCAGTTAATTCAGTAGCACCAGTTTTTCGTATTTAGAGGCGGTAGAGGAATTGTCGCTGCCGGTTGAACGTGCCCGTACGCTGACGCGGTATACGTATACGCCCCGGGCCAGCTGGTCCTGGTATTCGTCGCGGCCGTCCCAGCTAATGGAGGATACGTGCGAGCCGCTGCCCAGGGCCGTGGCCTGCAACGTGCGCACCAGCTTACCAGAAACGGTAAAAATCTGTACCTGGATTTCGAGGTCCTCGCCCTGGCGGTTGTGGTCGAAGTGGAACGTGGTGTTGCGCGCGAAAGGGTTAGGGTAGTTCAGCACGTGCTGTAGGGCCAGTTTTTCGTTGGCAGCCGCCACAAACTCAATGGTGCGCTCGGCAGAGTTATTCCACGTATCCCAGGCTTTCACGCGCAACTCGTGGGGACCCGCAGCAAGATCTTTGAACTTATACTCCACGCGGCCTACCTGAAAACTGTCGGTTTTGGCTGTGTAGAAAGAATTGAGGACCGTCACCTTGCTGGCGTCGCCGTCGAGAGTAGCTGTAAGGTCGTGGCCGATGCCGGTGCCGGCGGTATTGATGCCGCTTTCGTCGCGCAGGGTGCCCAGCAGTGTGGTAGTCAGGCCCGTGAGGCCCCCGAACACAAACTGCTCGTTATCCATGAACAGGCGGATGCGGGGCGGAATGGTGTCGCGGAAGGCGAGAGGAGAGGCGTCGCCCACGCCTACCAACTGCTGGCCGTGGGCGTCGGTGTGATTGACGACATCGGCGGCGTATAGGCTGATTTTGCCTTGGCCCACGTTGTAGTTGATATCCTTGGGTACTACAAATTGCAGCTTGAACTGACCGTTGCGCACCGTGGCCGGGCCGTCGTAGATGACGTTTTCGCGCAATACAACCGGCACCGGGTCCGATTCATTGCCCAGCGTACGGGTAGTAGTTTTTTTCTCGAATACCTGCACGTTGGCTGTGCCGTTGAAGGCCGTATTCAATCGGCTTCCCTGCCGGATTTCGCCTTGCAGCGTTACTTGCTGCAGCGCTTTGAGCGTATCAGCCTGGGTAGCGGATTTGCCGTTGATGGCCGTTACCACGGCCTCCTGCTGCGGATAAGCTAGGCGCATGGATGGGTCGCCGAGCAGGGCGTAGTTGCGGTTGTTGTCGCCGGCAACGGCTACATTCTTAGCCGTGCGGCAGATGTCACCGATACGAGGCATGGTACCATCGGCGCGGGTTTTGAACAGGTCATTGAAGAACTCAATAGCCAGGGCCTGGTTTTTATCGGCGTACACCACGCGGGTAGTAGTCAGCAGACCAATAGCTCCACCGCTGATATCTGTTAGCGCACTTTCGCCAGCGGAGGTAAACTCCGGATTATCATAGGTGCTGAAGTCACAAGTACCGGTAAATAGAAAGGGCAGCGTACCAGAATTTTGTAGCCTCTGTACTGAGGCGCTGGTCAGGATTTGCTCGTCGGCCCAACTGCGGGGGCTACCGTGACCGATATAATTAATGATCAAGGAGCCTTTTTCAAATGCTTCGTCCACGGCCTTTTCGGCGGCGGGTGAGCGTTGCCCGGCTGCTACGGTGGCTTGTGGAAAAAGGTCGAGGTACTGCTTATATACGTTGTAGCCTAGCGCAGCACGCAGAGTATCCAGCGGATTCGCAAGTTGGTCACTATAATCCGTGAACAGATTACCGTCACCGTCATCGGCTACAAACGATAACCGGTTGCGCCACTTGCCAAAGCCAGCTACCGCATCGTAGCCGATAAGCTTATCAACGGTAGCCTGGGCCATGGTGGCGGTACGCACGGGCAAGCGGCCTACTGCTACGTCCATTAACTCATTGCTGGTGTTGGGTAACCAAGCACCCTCGTTGTCGTCGAGGAGGCCGTAGTAGTCGTCGGAGGAATAGGTGAGACCTTGACCGCCAAGGCGCCCACCCATTACTAGGTCAAAGCCTTCCACCGACTCATACACCGGCACGAAGTTTTGGTTGATTTTATCGGCGTTGAGGGGCTGGCGGTCTTTCCACCACGCCGGTAGTTGGGTGAGGTCGTTGGTGGGGTCGGCTTTGTAGTCGTAGGAAGCGTCGCCGAACAGCAACAGGTACTGGCGGCGGCCGGTGGTGTTCCGGTCGTACACCATTTTCATAAAGTCACGGATGGCCGATACGTCCTGACCGCCCGAACCAAACTCATTGTACACCTGTGAGGTGGTGACAACCTGCACCGTGAGGCCATCGTGGGCGGCGCGGTGGGCAGCCAGCTTATTGGCGGCGGCCAGAAACGCCGGGTGCGTCAGAATGACGAGTTCCAGCTTGCCATCGAGGTTGAGGGCATGCAGGTTCTGATTGGGTACCCGGCCGAAACCTCGGGGCGTGGGAAAATTACTGCCAGCAAACGCCACATACTCACGGACGGAATCAGTGCGAGCCAGAAAAGAGCCAGCGGAGTGATTGACGATGGCCGGCCGGCGCGGGTTGGTAACATCCCAGATAATGGTACCGGTGCTGGCATTGGCAACGTCGAACTGGCTGATAGCACTAGGAGCCACGTTGCTTAGGGAACGGAACTCTAGCTGGCTGCCGCTGAAACGAAGCTGCCGCTGTGCATTCAGCTCCAGATAATCTAAGTAACCCCGGGCCGCAGGGTCGGAGCCGGTATTGTAGGAAAAACTAACCTTGAAGTCAGAAGGAGCAGTAGCCGGCACCGTGTAGGTCAGCTCCGAGAAGTTGGTATTGGCAGCCTCCGGATAACAGCCGCCCCCGCCGGTGCAGCTAAAGCCGAGCACCACCTGCGTAGCGGTACCCTGGCCATTGATACTGGTTAGGAAAGTAGTAGCACTGGGTGAAGCGGCTACCACCGAAGACGTGACGCGGGCGGCGGTGCCCGGCACCAAATCGGTAACTGTAAAGGAGAAGTCGCGCTGCAGGGTGGAGGTGCTGGAAAACAGCTCTCCTACCCACACTCGCCCCGATTTGGCCACATTCAGCAGTTCTCGCTCATAAAACTGCCGCTCGGCAAAGGTGCTGATACGGGCCGACGCCGAGCCGCTGACGGCTGGCGCGGCGGCCACGCGGCGGCCGGCGCTGGTGCCCACGGTTACAAAGTAGTAGGCCGTATCGGCGTAGGGATTTTGCTGGTGGCGGAAGTAGGCCGTCTGGCCCTCCCGGGCCCAAGTGTGCGGGCCCCGGGCATAAAACAGAAAATACTCGTTGTCGTCGAAGGTGGCGTTACCATCCCCCACAAACTGGATGGGGTTTTCCACCAAATCGTCGGGGCGGTAGGCGCTGTTGGCCTGGGGCAGGGTGCCCATGGCATTGCCGTAGAGGCGCAGGCGGGCGGGGTCGAGGCTCTGCACATTCAGCCCCAGGCTGCTCAGGGTAGCTTTATCGAGCTTGTAGATGCCGCTGTTGGCCACCCCCAGCTTAAACCACTCGCCCTGGCTGAGGGCAGAAGTGCGCGTGTAGGTGCGGCTGGCGGTGCCCCGAAAGGCTGCGGGCGTGTAGCTGTAGCTAAAGGAAACCAGCTTTTCAGCCTGGCCCGTTTGCGGGTTGCGTCGCAACGGCTGAATGGCTAGCAGCGTGACCGGTTGCCGGTTTTCCAGGCCCGTAATCAACTCCAGTGCGGGCGTGGTGGGTAGGGCAGCTACATCCAGCTGTTTGGCGTCGGTAGGGGCCACGGGCTCGTACACCGTTTCCTGTAGCTGGCCTCCGGTGGCGGCACTGGGCAGACGCATCTGAAACGCGCCCACTTGTTGCCCCACGCGGAAGGATGCACCCCGAAACGACGGTACCCGGCGCTGCTGCCCACGAATGGTAACTGGCTCAGTACCCGTCCATAGAATACGTGCCCGGGCTACCTGGCCCGACTGCGCCTGAGCGGCCAAACTGGCCATACTGAGTACCCAGAGCGTAAGTAACCGGAACGTAGAAAGACGCATACGCAAAACAGCAACAGAAAAACAGAGAGTTGGACGTGCAACAGGTAGCCGCCCAACACAGTTCAGCCACCGGTACTTAACTGCCAAAATCGGGAATTATTGCAGGGTGTAACGTAAAAAACACACCATTTGGAAGTTACCGGGTACTGTGCCGCAGGTTAGTATGTAGCTATTGAACCGCCGGTTTTGCGGGGCTTACCACCGACAGCAGCACATATAGCAGAATGATAACCGGCACGGCGGCTGCCCACAGCCACAGCAGCAGGCCTAGGCTCAGCAGCAGGAAGACGAAGCGCACTTGGTTGTCCTGCCACCGGAACGACTTGAACTTGAGCGCAAACAGCGGCAGCTCTGCTACCAGCAGCCCCGACAGCACCAGCGTGAGCACCAGCAGTACCCACGGGTTGAGAATGAACGGACTGAGCGCAAACCGGTCGTTTGCCAGAATCAGGGGCAGGGAGGCTACTACCAGCGTACAGGCCGGCGTGGGCAGACCAATAAACGAATCGGACTGCCGGGTGTCGTTGTTGAACTTAGCCAGGCGCAGCGCCGAGAATACTGTTACGATAAAGCCCGCATACGGCAGCCAATCAGGCAAATCGGCCCCGCTCTGGACCAGTAGGACGTACAGAAACGCGCCCGGTACTACCCCAAACGACACCACATCGGCCAGCGAGTCCAGGTCCTTCCCGATGGGGGAAGAAACATGCAGGGCCCGGGCCAGCAAGCCATCGAAAAAGTCGAATACGGCCGATAGTACCACAAAATAGGCTCCCAGTTCGAGGTTGCCGGCAAAAATCTGGCAGAGTGCCAGGCAGCCCGAAAACAGGTTTAGGCAGGTAACGGCGTTGGGAAGGTGTCTTTTCAAGGAAGTAGAAGTCGTAGAAGTCAGAGTACCGGAGAGCAATCCGCAGCTTGCCGCAAAGCGCTTTACGGATTGCTACGGGCTTTTATTGCAGGAATGGGTTGCTGCGCCGTTCCTCGCCAACGGTGGTAGCCGGGCCGTGGCCGGGGTATACTACCGTGGCATCGGGCAGGGTGAGCAGCTGGGTGCGGATGCTGCTGATGAGCGTGGCATAGTCGCCGCCGGGCAAATCGGTGCGCCCAATGCTACCCCGGAACAGCACGTCGCCCCCAATTACTACCCCCGATGGAGCGTGGTAGAACATGACGTGGCCGGGGGCGTGGCCGGGGGCAAACCGCACTTCCAGCTCCGTTTCGCCGAAGCGCACCGGCTCGCCGGGCGTCAGAAAGCCCGTGGGCTCAGCAGGCGTGTAGAGCGGAAAACCGTAGCTGGGCGCGTACGCCGGTACCGAGCGGAGCGTGCTCAAATCGGCCTCATGAATCAGGAAAGGAACCTTATAAGTATCCAGAATAAACTGATTACCGAATACGTGGTCGATGTGGCAGTGCGTATTCAGGAGCAGTACCACCTGCAGGCCCTGGCTGCTGATAAACTGCTGTAGGGCCTGTTGCTCGGCCTCGTCGTAGCAGCCGGGGTCAACTACCACGCACTGCTTGGTGGCATCGTGCAGCAGGTACGTATTCTCAGAAAAGGCGTTGAAGGTAAATCCGGAAACCGTCATGGGTGCTTATAGAGGAATGGCGGCCAGGTGTGGTCCGCCCGCAAATGCGCGGGTAAGTTACGGAAGTGTAGTGAGGTGCCGTCTTGCGCCGGACTACCCGTGCTCCGGTTGAAGCACCTTATTCAAACCGGTTCCGTATTCGGGCATGCCGTCAAATCCCCTACCTTGCCCCCAATGATACGAGTAGAGTATATATTGGTAGGTTACGGTATTGCCGGCGCGGCCTTGGCGGCTGAGCTACGCGCCCGGGGCCGGCAAGTGCTGGTGTTGGATGCGCCTCAGCCGGATTCGGCTTCCCGGGTAGCGGCCGGCCTCATGAATCCGGTGGCAGGGAAGCGGTTTGCCCTGGGCTGGCGGGCCGAAGAGCTTTTAGATGCGGCCATTCCGTTTTACCGGGCTCTGGAGGAGCAGTTGCGGGTGCCCATTCTGCGCGAAATGCCCATTGTAAAGCTGTTCTCCTCGGTGCAGGAGCAGAACTCGGTACTGGCCCGCAGCGCCGACCAACCGTGGCAGCCGTTTGTGCAGGAAGCTACCGGTGAGCTGCCCGCTCTGCCCGGTATTCACCAGGAGTTTGGCGGCTTGCTGGTGCGGGGTGGGGGCTACGTGCTGGTAGAGGAACTGCTCACGCGCCTGACCGCCCAAGGGCTGCGGGAAGGATGGCTGCAACACGAAACTTTTGACTGGGCCCGGCTTGTTGCCGATGCAGCCGGCGGCTTCCTGTACGACGGACGGGTGCATACCCAGCACGTTATCAGTTGTGAGGGAGCCGCGGCGGTTCATAATCCGTTTTTCAATTGGCTGCCACTCACTCCTAATCAGGGCGAGGTACTGGACGTGGAATGCCCCGATCTACCGGAAGGTGCCGTGCTGAACAAGGGTGCTTACGTGGTGCCGCTCATGGGCGGGCAGGTACGCGTGGGTGCCACCTACCGCTGGCCCCCGTTTGCGGCCGGTACCACGCCCGAAGCCCGCGCCGAACTGGTGCAGCGGCTGGAGGCCATTACCGACCTGCCGTTCCGCGTGACGGGGCAGCGGGCGGGCGTGCGCCCCGCCGTGCGCGACCGGAAGCCCTTGCTGGGCACTCACCCGGAAACGCCGGGCGTGCACATGTTTAATGGGTTTGGCTCAAAAGGAGTGATGATGGCACCCCGGCTGGCCCAACTCATGGCCGACTGGCTGGAAAATGACGTAGAGCCTTGGCCCGAAGTCAATATCCGGCGGTATCTTTCGTTATATCCATCCGCGCCGGCCGCGGCCGGTTTACCTGCATCCCGTTCCTAGCTTTCAGTATATGAGGCACGTGTCCTTTCTTTTCTGGCCCCGCGTGAAAGGGCCAGCTGGCCTGGCAGCTGTGCTGCTGAGCGGTTTGTTGGTGAGCGGTACTGCCCAGGCCCAAACGGCGCAGGAGCCATTTGGGCGGGTCCGCATCCAGTACAAAGAGTTCCGGTGGCAGCAACTCAGCACTCAGAACTTCAACATCTACTATTACGCCGGGGGCGAGGCCGCTGCCCGGCACGCGGCGGAGTACGCCGAAAAAGAGCTGCAGCGCATTACGGGGCTGATTGGGTACTATCCGTACTCCAAAACCACCATTATGCTCTACAACTCCGTGGGCGACCTGCGCCAGAGCAACGTGGGGTTGACCTCGGATAAGTACGAAACTGGCGGCGAAACCTCGCTGCTGCGCATGACAAAGGTGCAAATTGCCTTCCAAGGCCAGCAAACCCGCTTCAAGCAGGACCTCAGCAACCGCATCACCCAGGTGCTGCTCAACGATATGATGTACGGTGGCTCGCTCAAGGAAATCATCCAGAGCAGCTACCTGCTACAACTGCCCGACTGGTTTATCAGCGGAGCCTCGGCCTACGCGGCGCAGGGCTGGAGCGTGGAGATGGACAACTACATGCGCACTATGACCAAAGAATATGAAGGCAACCGGACAGCCCCGTTCTTTGTGCGCAACCCGGAGTTGGCCGGCCAAAGTGTGTGGAATTACATTGCGGAGCGCTACGGCTATACCAGCGTCCAGAACATTCTGAACCTGACGCGCATCACCCGCGACGTGGAAGTGGGCATTAGCTCCTCGCTGAATGTGCCTTACAAAGTGTTCCTGAAGGACTGGTTGGCCTATTACCGCCAGCTCAATGCCCAGCCTCTGACACCCTACCAGGAACTGAACGATAAAAACAGTGTGGCCGGTGGTAGCCGCCGGGCCGTGCTCTACAGCCAGCCCGTGCTTAGCCCTAACGGCCAGCGCCTGGCATTTGTGCAGAACGACCAGGGCCGCTACCGGGTACTAGTGATGAATAAGAACGGGAAAGGCCGCACCAAAATCCACCGGAGCGGCTACAAAACCCCCGACCAGCAAGTGGAAACCCGGTTGCCGGTGTTGGCCTGGCGTGGTAACAGCCAGGTAGCGGTGGTGGAGGAAAGCAAGGGCCAACTGGCTCTGCAGCTCCGCGAAGCCAACGGAGGCGTACCCAACATGCTGGCCCGCCTGAAAAGTCTGCTACCCACATTTGGCCGAAGCAACTCCCTGTTCGGGCAGTTCTCGCAGGTTACGGATATCAGCTACTCGCCCGATGGCAAGTCGTTGGTGTTTAGCGGGGTGCGCAACGGGCAAAACGACATCTACCTGTTGCGGGCCGGCAGCCGCACGCCCGAAAAGCTCACCAACGACATCTTTGACGACGTGGAGCCGGCATTTCTGCCCGGCGGTAGCGGGATTTTGTTCAGCTCCAACCGGTGGCTGGACTCGGCGGGTACGGCCAAAGGCAGTTTCGGGGCCGTGGTGAACAACTACGACCTGTACCTGTACCACCTCGATGGCCGGCCGCAGCCCGTAGAAGTGTTGGCCAGCACCATTTCCAACGAAGGCCGACCCCACGCCATCTCTGATTCCGAAGTGCTGTATATCAGTGAGGAAAGCGGAGTGCGCAGCCTGTACCGCCTTGCGCTGGGCACTAAGCAGTACCAACCGGTCACCAGCTTTCTGGCCGATATCAAGGAGTACGATTACAACGCGGCTACCGCAACGCTGGCCGTAGTGGCCGCGGCCGATGGGCGGGAAAGTGTGTACCTGTACCCCAACTACACGCTGCCAACAGATTTGAAGCTTTACAAAACGGCCCGCCAGGAAACGCTGGAAGACCGCTCGAAGCCGGCTAAAGCCGCCGCTCCCAACCGGCCCGGGCCAACCATTGCTAACGCGGCCCAGCAGAACGCGCAGCCAGCCGCTACTGCGCCCGCTGCCACGGCTCCAACTGCTCCCCAACAAAACCAGCGTGTAAATACCAGTGAATACCAGTTTGATGAGGATATTCCAGCCTCTCGTGCTTCACCCACCACGCCCAAGCGGCGGCCGGCTACCGTAGTAGCGCTGCCCCAGGCGGCTCCGGCGGAGGCGTCGTCGGTATCCGGGCCTTTCCTCTACGATACCCGCTTTAGCATCGACAATGTGGTATCTACCCTGTATTCTGATCCGCTGCAGGGGTTAGGATTGCTGGGGCAGGTAAACATGTCGGATATGATGGAAGACCACCGGATTCAGGCTGGCATTTTCGCCCTCACCGACCTGCGCACCAGCAATATCTTCGCTGAATATACCAACCTGAAGCACCGCTACGACTGGAGCATCCGGTATCAAAAACAAGCGTATTTCCAAGACTTGGATAACGGCCGGATACGCTACGGCCGGCACGAAATTGCGCCTACGCTGGCCTATCCGCTCACGCACAACCTGAGCGTGCGGCTGGGGCCACGTTTCGTGACGGTGAGCCGGAAGGTATATTCAGACCTGACCAACTCCACCGACCGTACAAACAATTACCTGGGTGGCGAAGGTGAACTAGTGTTTGATAACTCCATTGCCACCGGCGTGAACATGCTGCAGGGTACCCGCATGAAAGCGGGCGTAACGCGCCTGAACGATATTTCGGGGCACAACACCAGTTTCACGAAAATCTTTATCGACCTGCGCCACTACCAAAAGCTGCACCGTCAGCTCATCTGGGCGAACCGCGCCAGTTTTGGGCAGTATGTCGGTGGCGGTTCGGCTCAGCCTTTCTTCCGTTTGGGCGGTATGGATAACTGGTTGAATTACAATTACGATGACGACCAGTATATCACCGCTGACAAAGTAAAAGGGACCAACAACACCGACATTGACCCAACGCAGATGTTCTATCAGCAGTTTGTAACCAACCTGCGGGGGTACAATTACAGCAAGCGCATTGGCCAGAAGTACGTGTTGTTTAACTCGGAGCTACGGTTGCCCATCATTCAGTACTTCTCGCACCGGCCCATTGAGTCGGGCTTCTTCCGTAACCTGCAGTTGACGGCCTTTGGGGATATGGGTACTACTTACTCAGGCGCCAACCCATTCAGCGTGAACAACTCCAACAATACCAAAACTGTGTCGGAGGGTTCGTTCAATGCCACCGTTGTCAATTTCACTAACCCCATGCTGTACGGCTACGGGGTGGGCATGCGTACTACCATGCTGGGTTTCTACGTGAAAGGCGACGTGGCTTGGGGCCGGGAGCAATACTCCATCAAAGGGCCGAAGCTGTACGTTACCCTAGGGTACGATTTTTAACCGGTAGCTATTCTAACGGTGCCAAATCAGGCGGTTTTCCAACAGGAAAATCGCCTGATTTATTTCATGTAGGCAGTAGGCATACTATTCCGGCCGGGGTGGGGGCTAATCCGGGAGTTGGGTTGTATCTTTGCGGTCCTGTTTACCAGCCGTGTTGCCGTGACGCTTCTGAGCGAAATTTGGGTACTGATGCAGAAGGACTTCCGCCTGGAGTGGCGGCAGCGCGCGGCCCTGAACGGGATGCTCCTGTACGTAAGCAGCACCGTATTCGTGTGTTACCTGAGCTTCTCCTCGCGTGGGGGGCAGCTG
Organism: Hymenobacter pini; assembly: GCF_020421205.1. Lineage (GTDB taxonomy): Bacteria > Bacteroidota > Bacteroidia > Cytophagales > Hymenobacteraceae > Hymenobacter > Hymenobacter pini. Next base: position 364,646 of record NZ_JAIZZH010000005.1, on the reverse strand, counting down.
CCCGCCCCGGCCTGGAACGCCCTGTTCTGGATTGTGCTGCTGTTTTCGGCCGTGAATGCCGTGGCGAAAGGCTTCCTGCAGGAAAGCCGCGGCCGGATGCTGTACTACTACACGCTGGTACGGCCCCAAGCCGTCATTCTGGCCAAAATAGCCTACAACGCTTTGCTATTGCTGGGCCTGGCTCTGGTGGCGCTGCTGCTGTACTCGGTGGTGCTGGGCAACCCCGTGCAGGATGTGCCGCTGTTTGTGGGCAATGTGGTGCTGGGGGCCCTGGGGTTTGCCAGCACGCTCACGCTGGTATCGGGCATTGCTGCCAAGGCCACCAACAGCAGCACCCTGATGGCCGTGCTAGGCTTCCCGCTGATGGTGCCCATGCTGCTGCTGCTCATCAAAGTATCGAAAAACGCGCTGGATGGTTTAGATTTTGAAGCCAGCCGCAGCTCCCTGCTGACCTTGGTAGCCCTGAACCTGATTGTTGGGGCAGTATCGTACCTGTTGTTTCCTTTTCTATGGAGAAGCTAGAAGTCAGGAGCCGGAAGCCGAGAGATGTACATCGGCTTTTGGTTCCCGCCTCTTAGCTCCTAGCTCCTGACTCCTCATGAAAAAAAACTGGTGGAAAGCTCTTAGTGTAATACTGCTGCTGTATGTGGCAGTAGCGGGCCTGCTCATGCCGGTGCCCCGGCTGGCTATTCTCAATGAGAGTATCCGGAACCTGTATTTCCACGTGCCCATGTGGTTTGGGATGACGTTCATCCTGCTGGCTTCGGTGTATTACTCGGTGCGCTACCTGCGCAACCCCACACCGGAACTGGATATCCAGGCCCACGAATCAGCCCGGACGGGTATTCTGATGGGGTTTGTGGGGTTGGCCACGGGTAGTATCTGGGCCAAGTACACCTGGGGCGCGTGGTGGACCAACGACCCCAAGCTGAACGGCGCGGCCATTGCCATGCTCATCTACGGGGCTTACCTGGTGTTGCGTTCCTCCTTTACCGATGAGCAGCAGCGGGCCCGGGTATCGGCCATCTACAACATCTTCGCCTTTGCCACGGCTATGCCGCTGTTCTACATCCTGCCCCGCCTCACGGACTCTTTGCACCCCGGGGCGGGCGGCAACCCGGCCTTCGCTAAGTACGACCTTGATAGCAACATGCGGCTGGTATTCTATCCGGCCGTGATTGGCTGGACGCTGCTGGCGTTCTGGCTGGCCCAGCTGGCCAGCCGCGTTTCCTTGCTCAAACTCAAAGTATATGAAAAACAGCTTGCGTAAGCTCCGCCCCTTACTGGCCCTGCTAGTAGCCATGTTGCTGCCTGTACTGCGCGTATCGGCTCAAACGGCCGACCAGCCCGAAATGGCCGATGCCCTGCGCCAAAGCGGCAAAATCTACGTGGTAGTGGCCGTTATTGCCGTGGTGCTGGCTGGCCTGCTGTTCTTCCTGATTTCACTGGACCGCCGCCTGTCGCGCTTGGAAAAGGAAGTGCAGGAATAGTGTAACGCCAGTGGCAGATGAATACATATGCCATCAGTGCCGTCCGGCTGGCTAAAGTAAATACTCCGTCACGCATTTACGCAGTTGCGCATTCCGGCACCTTTCCGGCGCACTTTGTTGTTCAGAATTGACCTCTGGCCCTGTGGTTGGGCCGCCTGTTGTACAATCGACATGAAAAAAGCACACATTTTCGTCATGGCCATTATTGCCGTGGCAATCAGCATCATCGTGAGTACCGCCGGTGATGCCAGCGTGTACGTTTCCTTTAAAGAAGCTCGGGAGCGGGCTGCCGATGGCAACCTCACTAAGGTGCACGTGGTGGGCCGCTTGCCCCGCGACGGGGCTAAGAACATCCTGGGCCTAGAATACAACCCCACCGTCGACCCCAACTACTTTGCCTTCACGCTGGTGGACACCAACCGCATTGCCCAGCGCGTGGTGTATTTCAACCCCAAGCCCCAGGATTTCGACAAATCGGAGCAGGTGGTCATTACCGGGGCCATGCGCAACGACACCTTCGTGGCTGATAAAATTCTGCTGAAGTGCCCATCTAAATACGTGGAGAAAGATATCAAGGGCGCGACGGCATCAGTTAACTAGGCAGCACACGGGTAGTGGGGGAGCAGCAACCAACAGCAGACACGCAAACAACCAGACTCCGGGTTTTGGTCGGTTTGCTGGCTGCGCTGCTTTTGCTGAAGAATAATACCGCTACCTGCCAGGTGCCCAACGACGACATTGCCCGGCGGCTGGTGTTACAGGTCGAAAAACCGGTAGCCTCCACCACTACCAACTGCACCGTGCAGTGGCCATGCGTGGACGAGCGCCTGACGGGCAAATGCATCGAGTACCACAACGACCAGTGGTTTGAGTTCACGCCCTCAGTTTCGGGTAGCTACTTCGTGAATATCAGCGGGCAGCAGTGCCGGGACACGCGCGGGGTACAACTGGTGGTGCTTACGGGTATTCCCTGTCAGCCGGCTACGTACCGCATCCTGTCGTGCACTTCCCTTGGCAGTCAGGATGATGTGTTTGTGCCGTTGCAAGGCCTGCAAGCCGGGCAGGTGTATTTGCTGAACGTGGATGGCTACCTGCGGGACTATTGCCGGTTCAACCTGGCAGTAAGTAGCACCGCCTACGGCCTGCCAGCCGCTAGCTTACCGCCCGCTCCAGCAGCGCCTAGCGCCAGCCGCGTGGTTACGCTGCACTGGACTCTGCCTGATTCGGTCAGCTCGGTGGCGCGGTTTCGGGTGTGGCGGCGGGAGGCCACCGCGTTTCGGGCCAGCAGCCAGGCCGTGGTAGAGGTAACCCGCAGCACCTACGGTACTGCTGCCCCGAGCTACAGCTGGACTGATACGGTAACCGCCCCGGGGCGCTACCTTTACCAGATAATTGCTGAATCGGAGGATAATATGGCGCCGGTACTGGTGCAGCAGCAGTGGTTTAGCCATAGCAAGCTGGGCACGCAACCACCGAAACCGCCAACGGACTCCCGGCGGCAAGCGCAGCAGCAACAAAAACAGTGGGAACGACGAGCTGGCCGGATGCGCCGGCATCGGGTTTCTATTCAGATAGACAAAACAACTCATAATCAGTTTGGTAGAGTATCTGGCAATCTGATTTACTTTCAACGCAGCAGCACATGTTGAACACCCTTATCGGCGACGCGGGACACCTGAGTGTCATAGTAGCGTTTGTGGCGGCCACGGTGGCGGCGTATTCCTATTACAAAGCCGGCCAGGGTCGCGCCCTCGGCGACACCGATGCCTCGTGGCTGCAGTTGGGCCGGGGGGCTTTCCTAGTGCACAGCCTGGCGGTAGTATCCGTTATTGCCTGCCTGTTCGGCATTATCCACGGGCACCGCTACGAGTACTATTACGCCTGGAGCCATAGCAGCAACCACCTGCCGGTGTACTACATGATTTCCTGCTTCTGGGAAGGGCAGGAGGGTAGCTTCCTGCTCTGGATTTTCTGGCACGTGTGCATTGGCCTGGTGCTGATGCGCTATGGCCGCCGCTGGGAAGCTCCGGTCATGGCCGTGTTTGCCGGCGTGCAGCTGTTCCTCACGTCCATGATTCTGGGCGTAGTGCTGGGCGACCTGAAAATCGGCTCCTCGCCGTTTATCCTGCTGCGCGACTTCATGCCCGACCTGCCGGTCTGGAAAACCAACCCCAACTTCGTGCCCAAAGATGGTACCGGCCTGAACGCCCTGCTCCAGAATTACTGGATGGTGATTCACCCGCCCACTTTGTTCCTGGGCTTTGCCCTCACGCTGGTGCCCTTCGCCTACGCCGTAGCGGGCCTCTGGAAGGGTGAACTGACCAAGTGGACCAAGCCGGCGCTGCGCTGGTCGTTGTGGGGCGGTATGGTGCTGGGCGTGGGTATTGTGATGGGTGCGTACTGGGCCTACGAAACGCTGAACTTCGGCGGCTATTGGAACTGGGACCCGGTGGAAAACGCCGTGTACATTCCGTGGCTGGTGCTGGTAGCCTCCCTGCACGGGCTGGTGCTCTGGCAGCGTAGCCGCACGGCTTTGCGTACCAGCTTCGTGCTGGTTATTGCCACCTTCCTGCTGGTACTCTACGCTACCTTCCTCACCCGCTCAGGCGTGCTGGGCAACGCCTCGGTGCACTCCTTCACCGACTTAGGCCTGTCGGGCCAACTGATAATCTACCTGGGGGCCTTTGTGGTGCTGGCTATCGGCCTGTTGGTGTGGCGCTGGAAGCAGATTCCGGTTTCGGAGAAAGAGCTGACTACCTACAACGCCGAGTTGTGGGTGTTTGTGGGCGCTACGGTGCTGTGCCTGGGTGCCTTCCAGGTACTGTTCACTACCAGCATTCCAGTGTACAACGCATTCATGGGTTTCCTGGGCGTGAAAACCAACGTGGCCCTGCCCGCCGACCAGATTGCCCACTACACCAAGTTCCAGCTGTGGATGGGTGTGGGCGTGGCCTTTTTCTCAGGCCTGGCCCAGCTGATGTGGTGGCAGAAAAACGACAAGTCGAGCCTGACCAGCACCCTCACGGTGCCGGCTATTCTTACGCTGCTCATTTCGGCCCTCGTGATTCTGCTGGTGCAGTACTTCGGCCACAAAATGAGCATTACCTACATCGTGCTGCTGACGACGGCCCTGTTTGGGGTGCTGGCCAACCTGAGCATGGTGCTCACACTGGTGAAGCGTAAAGCCAGCCTTTCGGGCGGCGGGGTGGCCCACATGGGCATTGCCCTGATGCTGTTGGGCGTACTGGCCTCGGCTGGTTACTCCAACATCATCAGCCAGAACGTATCCGGCTTGCTCTACTCCCGCGAGTTCGACCAGACCACCAACCAGGACAACGTGCTGCTATGGCGCAACGACTCGGCCCCGATGGGCAAGTACGAGGTGCGCTACACCGGCCAGTTCTGGGACGTGCCCGGCGTGCCCGGCTACGTGGATAAGCAACTGCTGTACCGCACCGCCGATGAGTACAAAACCCTGGCTCGTGCTGATATTAAGCGCGGCGACAAGGTATATTACAAAGCCGGCGACACGGTAGAAATTAACCCCGAAAACACCTACTACCGCGTCGAGTACAAGGACAAGAAGTCGGGCGACACGTTCACGCTGTATCCCCGCGCGCAGGTGAACGAGGAAATGGGCGGTCTGCTGGCTTCACCCGATATCAAAAAGTTTGCCGACCATGACATCTACTCCCACATCAGCGCCGTGCCGCCGGTGGATAAGGAGAAGGACTGGAGCGAGGTGAAAGAGCACGTGCTGAGCGTGGGCGACACCATCTACCTCAACGACTACTTTGCCGTGTTCCGGGCCGTGGAGCCCGCCCACCAAACGGCCGGCCTGGGCCTGCAGAAGGGCGACTTAGCCATTCAGGGCGACTTCCTGGTGTACGGTGAGAAGAAGCAGTACCACGTGCACCCCGTGTTTGTGGTGCGCAACCGCATGATTGGCCGCGTGCCGGACGAGGTAGAAGACTTGGGCCTGCGTCTGAGCTTCCTGAACGTGGACCCGCAGCAAAGCAAATTCACCTTCGGCGTAAGCACCACCCAGAAGGACTATATCATTCTGAAGGCCGTCGAAAAGCCTTTCATTAACCTGCTGTGGAGTGGCACGCTGCTCATGGCCCTGGGCTTCGGCATGGCCATTTACAAGCGCCGCCACGAAGCGGATGGTGCAGAAGCTGCTCCGGCTATTCCGCGGAAGGCGCAAAAAGCGAAGCCCCGGCAGGTAGCCTAATAGCACCACCCAATAAAAAGGCTCCGGTAGATTTACCGGAGCCTTTTTATTGGGCAGTTTGGTCAAAGAGGTATTGCCTGTTGACTTGTAGGTTGTCAACACCAACGGTGTATCGTGTGTAGGCAGATAAATGCCAGTGCAAACAACAGAGAAACAGACAAACGTGGAGTGTACATTTCGTACCTCATTGAGTGGCCTCACGATACTCTCTGCACCATTCGCAGGCTGCTCCAATGCTTTCTACACAGCGCGCTTTCGTGCCGAGAAGCTTGTAGGATTGCCTGAGCAATCCTACACTGCCTGTGACATAAATAAAAAAGGGCCGCCAGAAGGCGGCCCTTTTTGTTCGAGAGAGGGTTTCTTACTTCTGGATAGAGATGTTACGAACCATGTACTCCTCGCCGTTGCGCACTTTCACCACGTACATGCCGTTGGCCAGACCGGAAAGGTCCAGCTGGTTGGTCATGTTGTCGCGGATGGTGGCCGTGTGCACGCGCTGACCAACCAGGTTGGTTACTTCAACCTGCAGGCCATTGCGGGCGTTGGCATTGCTCACTTCAATATTCAGGCGGCCCGTAGAGGGGTTCGGGTACAGGCTGATAGCCCGCAGCAGCGCCGCCGACGACGAAGTAATGGCCGTAGCCGTTACGGCTACATCGTCCACGTACAGGTTATACTGGTTGGCGTCGCTGAATACGCGGAAGCCAATGTAGTAAGTGCCGGTAGTAGTGGGCGTGATGGGCAATACCTGACCCGCGCCAGTACCGGCGGTGGTAGTGGTGTACGTGGTGTTCGTGATGCTCTCGTTCCGCCACAGCAGGTTGGTTTGGCCGGCCGGCGTGGTAGCGGTGCCATATTTCACCTCCAGCTTCTCCGAGGAGTTGTTCACGGCGGCTTTGTACTTGAAGGAAACCTGGTAGGAGTAGCCCGCCTGCAGCGTCATAGCAGGCAGGAAGAACCAGTCGTCCGCCGCAAAGTTGGGGCTGTAGATGTAGCGCATGTGGTACGGAGCCGAAGCCGGAGCACCACCCTGCACATCGGAACTGGCCGGTACCCAGGTGCGGGCATCGTTGTTGACGTTGGCAATGGTAATACCACAGACCGGGGTAGCACCCGTGCCGCTGTCGAAGTTCTGCGTATAGGGGAAAGCCGTAATCTGGGGAGGTACACATACCGTGGTGAAGCTCACTGCTGCGGTGCTCAGATAGCTGGTTTCAGCAGTACCGCATGCAGTGCGCACGTACACATCGTATGGCATGCCTGAGGTCAGGCCCGTAATGGTGATGGGCGAGGTAGTGCCTGAAACCGTGCTGCCGCTTGTAGTGGGGTTGAAGCCCCGCGGCCCGTAGATAACCGTGTAGGCAGTACCGTTAGCATTGGCTGCCGTGAACGTAACGTTAGCCGAGGTGGCCGTAATGTTGGTAACGGCAATATTGGTCGGCGGCAAGCACGTGGGAACCGGCGCGAAAGTGGCCTCCACACCCAACCGGGTGCGCAGCGTCGTGTTATTAACCGGCGTCCAGGCCGCTCCCGGAGTTTGGTAGTAGAAAGTGCCAGCACGCAGCGGGTTCTCCAACTGATACGCAATGCCCGCGTTGCCGGATACTTCCAGAACGCCAATGTAGAAGTCCCCGGTAATAACCGGTGCCGGCTGCGGAATAGTGAAGTTAACCGTGCTGGCGGCTGTCGACCGGGTTTGCGTTGGGGAGGTGTACAGCACTGCGCCCGGCGTTCCATTAGCACCCGTGGCATCCAGCACTACAAACTGGTAGGTAGAAGCCGTGCCCGCCAGGAAATACGCCGTAATCCGGCTTACCGTAGTGGTTTGGGTATTTTTGTACTTGGTAGCCAGAATGCCACCATCCGTACCTACACCCACTGAGCCAACGAACGGCTGGGTATCATCAATGTAGGCTACCTGGTTGGTGGTAACTTTCTGCGTATAGGGCAGTGAGTTGTTCGTGTTGTCGTCGTCGGCAGGGATAGTAACCGTCAGGTTATTGGTACCCGTAGCCAAGGTGGTAGGGTAGCTGTCGAAGGTAACCGCCTGCGTAGCGCCGGGGGCCAGTGTAGCAATGGTTTTGGTGCTGGTGAAGGTATTAGCACCGCCTACCGTAAGCGTAACGGGTACGTTCGTGAGCGTGTTGAAGCCGTTGTTGGTAACAGCGGCAGCTACGGTGTGCGGCAGCGAGTAGGGCACTGCCAACTTACCCAGCGTGTGGATGGTAGCTACAGAGGCGTCGTTGGCGGGCTGGGGCAGGAAGCGGTACGTGCGGCCCGCATCTGGTGGCACGGCGCGGCGGTAGTTGTGCGTAGAGGTACCGTAGGCACCCGTGATGAAAACGGTAGTAGACCACGCGCCTGCGGAGGAGGTTTTATTGCCCAGGACGGTTTGCCCGGCGGCGCTGCCGGAGCCTTTAATACCAACCGTGGGGAAACGGGCAATATCGGTACCGGTAGTAGCCGCTACGGTTGGGCCGTATACGAACTCAATAGTATTGGAGGTTTCGTAGAGCTTTACCTGAAAGTTGAAGCTGGCATACTGCTTAGCATTACCACCGGCTTTATCACTCACGTTTTTCCACTGAATAATGCACACCCGGTTGGGGGCCGTGCCCGTGGTGGCCACGCGGTACTCCGCGCCGCCTGCAACCGAGCCGGCTTCCAGGTCAAAGTTGAACGGCGCAATCAGGTTAACATCTGCGGGGCTGGTGCTGGTGATGGGGTCCACACCGGGAGCCTGGCCGTTTTCGTAGTTGGCAAACAGGTTAGCCACCGAGGGAGCCGCCGTGCCAAGGCGCAGAATACCGTTGGTATTCAGTACAAAATCGGTGAATGACTGCCCGTTGTAGGTAAACGTGAATCCAATAGGCGTAGCGGCCGAGTTGTCGTCGTCAGTATTAGCCGTAGCAATGGCGGTGCCAGTAGTACCCAGGTCAGTATAAGTGCCGGTTACGTTCTGCGCCGAAGATGGCAGATAGCGAAGCTGCGCCTGTGCCGTCTGGAAGCCGAGGCCCAGCAGCCCCAGCAGCGCCAGCTTACGCCAGTATCGACCGGAATGCGTTGTTTTGTAGAGTTGTGTCATAAAAGACGCTCAAAAAAAGAAAAAGTGAAAGAAGGGTAGTTGTGAAGCCGAAAGCTCGTCACCGGGGTGAAATTTCCTGCTTACGCACGAAGTGGCAAGATGTCAAATATTGCGCATAAAGCTGGTAAAATCGACATAAAAACCACTTTTTAATTGCGTTTAATGCAGTAACATGGAAGTTGACTTACCGTTCTTGCAACCGCACCAAACCAGCTTGCGGGTAGTAGTGCTGGGAACTGGCAAAGTAGCTGGGCACCTATTGCCAGCCCTGCAGCAAGCCGGGCATGAGGTGGTTGGTATTTGGAGTCGCACGCTGGCGTCGGCACGGGCAGTAGCTGTGGCTACCGGCGTACCAGTGCTAGCCAGCCTGCAAGCGCTGCCACCGGCGGAGGTATATATATTGCCACTACCCGATGCCGCCGTGCCCGAAGTGCTGGCAGCGGCCCGGTTTCCGGCCGGAGCACTGGTGGTGCATACTGCCGGGGCTCTGCCGTTGAGCGTGTTTGCTGGGTACCCACATATCAGGGGAGGCGTGTTGTATCCGCTCCAAACTTTCAGCCCCGGCCGCCCCATCAACTGGGCCACTGTGCCGTTGTTCCTGGAAGCGGCTGATGCGGCGGGTATGCGCACGTTGCGGCAGCTGGCTGCCTCGCTCAGCCAAGATGTGCGGGAGCTTACCTCGGCTCAGCGGCTGCAGCTGCACGTGGCCGCGGTGTGGGCCAGCAACTTTCCCAATCACCTCTTGGGAATCAGCCATGCCCTGCTTCAGGAAGCCAACCTGCCGGGCGAGCTGCTGCACCCGCTCATTCAGGAAACCGTGGAGAAAGCCCTCAGCCAGCCGCCTTTCACAGCCCAAACCGGCCCCGCCCTGCGCCACGATGCCAGCACCCTGGCCCGGCACGAGGCGGCGCTGGCCCGCCACCCGGAGTGGCAGCGGTTGTATCAGCAGCTGACCGCCAGCATCCAGCATACGGCCCAGGAAGAGGCGGCAAACAAACCGGCCGGTTCGTAGCTTTGATTCGGGGGGCGGCGTGCCTACCTTTGCAGCCTCATTTTTGCCCCGTTCTACCTAGCATTCCGCCGTGAAAGCCGTACATATCACCTTCAAGTTTCAGGACGGCCAGCCCGACCAGACGCACGTGGCCGCCGAGGGCGAATCGGTGCTGGACGTGGCCCTCAACAACGACATTCAGCTGCAGCACAACTGCGGCGGCGTGTGCGGCTGCAGCACCTGCCACGTGTACATTCTGCAGGGCGAAAACGACCTGCCCGAAATTTCCGACAAAGAGGAAGATTTCATTGACCGCGCCATCAACCCCCGCATCAACTCCCGCTTGGGCTGCCAGTGCGTGGTGCAGGGCAACCAGGACATTGTAGTGCAGATTCCACCCCAGAACTTCTTGGGCCACTAATTTTTGAGTTGTCGGTAGTAGGTTGTCAGTTGCTAGTTTTTGCTGATGCCTGTCCTGACAACTGCCAACTCGCAACTGACAACAGATTTATGAACCACTTTGAGCCCCCGATGCAGTGGAGCGACCATGAGGATATTGCCATGGCGCTGTACGAGAAGTTCGGTGACGACTTTTCTGAGGCAAAAATTTACCGCATCCGCTTCACCGATTTGCTGGAGTGGGTGCTGAGCCTGCCCAACTTCGAAGGCACCCGCGAACAGGCCAACGAGGGTCACCTGGAGCAGATTCAAGCCAAGTGGGTGTACGAGTGGCGCGACAATCAATAGCTTCGGCTCCCGGTAATAAGCATAAAGCTCCGGTAAGGCTTGCCTTGCTGGCCCGGTTTGGGCGGCGAAGCGGGGCTTGCCGGAGCTTTGCGCTGCTACCAGGCAGAGGCAGCATTTTCATCGCATAGCACATGGATTCTTTGAATTATACCCCCGATTTATCGGCTATTAAAGTATTTATTTTCGATGTGGACGGCGTGCTGACCGACGGCACGCTACTGGCCTTGAACTCGGGTGAGCAGGCGCGGGCGTTTCATATCCGCGACGGGTACGCCGTGCGCCACGCCATCCGGAAGGGCTACCGCGTAGCCATTATTTCGGGGCGTGAGGAGGAGGGCGTGCGCAAGCGGCTGGAGTCGCTGGATGTGCGTGACATCTACTTAGGCGTGGATGACAAGATGAAAATCTTTAATAGCTTGCTGAATACCTACCACCTGGAGCCCGGCACCATTGCCTACATGGGCGACGATATCCCCGACATGGAAGTGATGCGCCGCTGTGGCGTGGCTGCGTGCCCTGTCGATGCGGCTACCGATGTGCGGGCCATCAGCAACTACACTGCGACGCTGCCCGGCGGCCACGGAGCCGTGCGCGAGCTGATTGAGGCCGTAATGAAGCTGCAACAAACCTGGTAGCCGAAGCCCCGGCCCTGATTAGCGAAGCCCGCTTTAGGCTCGATAACCCCGGTTGTACGCAATACAGCCGGGGTTGTGCTTTTCTAAAATCCCTCTATATTTACCCCCAACCATCATCAACCCAATTCTTTTCTTTTTCATGAAAACAGGAACCGTAAAATTCTTTAATGAGTCGAAGGGCTACGGCTTCATTACGGAAGACGGCACGAAGGAAGATTTCTTCGTCCACATTACCGGCCTTAACGGGGGCCAGCTCCAACAGAATGACCGCGTAGAGTTTGATACTCAGGAAGGCCGTAAAGGCGTTAACGCGGTGAATGTGAAGAAACTGTAAACACACGTTTACTCAAGTTTTTAGCTCACGTATGAAGAAGCCCCGGCCACGTTTCGGCCGGGGCTTTTTTAGTGGGCGCTGGTGCTGGCTGCGCATCTTTGCAGCCCATTTAGTTGTTTTTCATGGCTCACGCATCTGCTTCATCCGCTTCCAGTTCCCTGCCTACCGAGGCTGACCGGCCGGTGCCCGAACCGGGTGGCTGGCGCGACCTGGCCCGGCTGGTGCGCCTGCCCAACCTGCTGATTATGGCTTTGTGCCTGGTGCTGGTGCGTAGCTGCCTGCTGTTGCCAGGAGCCTCGGGGCCGCAGATACTTACGCCGCAATTTGGGGTGCTGGTGCTGGCCGCGTTGTGCATCGGGGCGGCCGGCTATATTATTAATGACTACTACGACGTGAAGATTGACGCCATCAACCGCCCTGGGCGGCTGGTAGTAGGGCGAGCGGTAAACCGTCGGCACGCTATGCTTGCCCACTTGCTGCTTTCGGGTGTGGGCGTTGTGCTCAGTGGTCTGGTATCCCCGTGGGTTGGGGTGGTCAATTTGGCTTCGGCCGTGCTGCTGTGGGGCTACTCGGTGCGCTTTAAGCGGGTCGCGCTGGTAGGTAACCTCAGTATTGGCTTGCTTACGGCGGCTTTGGTGCTGCTGCCCGAGTTACAGGCCCGTACCGGCCGGCCCGCCGTGTGGGGCTACGCGCTGGCGGCCTTCCTGCTGACCATGGTGCGGGAAATTGTGAAGGACGTGGAAGACATGCGTGGCGACGCCCAGCACGACTGCCGGACGCTGCCCATCGTGTGGGGAGTGCCGCGTACCAAGTGGATGGCCGGATTTTTCCTGGCCTGCTTGGCGGCACTGGTGGCCGGTGCAGTGTATCAGCTGCTGACAACCCGACACTGGCTGCCGGGCGGATGGTTGTTGCTGCTGGTACTGGTGCCGCTGGTAGCCCTGGCCTACCGCCTGCGCCGTGCCGACCGGCGGAAGCACTTTGCCCGCCTTAGCGCATGGTGCAAATGGCTGATGCTGGCCGGCGTGTTATCGATGGTGTGGATGTAGCGGTGGCTGGCACTACGCTCCCCGACAACCGTAGACTCAACTGTTGCGTTAGGAGGCTACGGGCCGCGCGCTGCGGCAGGCACACCCACTTTGCGCAGGTGCCGGGCGGCCCGCTTCTTCCATTCACCATCCTGTCCCCAAGCCATCTACGTATGCGCTTTCTCTACCCGCTGCTGGCGCTAGGCGCGCTGGTTGCCCCGGCTGCCCAGGCGCAGTCGGTTACCCCGGCCTCATCGGAGTCCACCGATTTAGTAGCCTCGGCTGCCCCACTCACCCAAACCGAAGCGGCCACTCCTGCAACCGGTGCGCCGGTAGGGCTTACCAAAGCCTTAGCCCCGCAGAAAGCAGCCAAGTTCAAGCTCACGCCCGACGACCCCAATAAGCCTAGCTTTATTCCGGTGCCTATTGCCTTCTATCAGCAGGAAACCGGGTTTGCCATCGGCGCGGCCATCCTGCCAGTGTGGCGTTTTGGTACGGACACCACCGTACGAAAATCCAATGCCCGCCTGATTGCGTGGTTCTCGCAAAAAAAGCAAACCACCGTGCAGCTCACGCACACTATTTTCACCAGAGATGAGAAGTTTTACTTCTCGGGTGAGTTGAGCTACTACGACTTGGCCTTCAACTACTACGGCCGCGGTAACGAAACCAGCAAGGCCGATGAGTCGCATATTCAATACCCACTATGGGTGTTCGACGAGAAGGTGCTGAAAAAAGTAGTGCCCAACCTGTTTGTGGGGCTGCGCTACCGTCTTACCGATTTGGGCGAGGTGAAGTTGAAAGACCAGGACGGCAACCCGGCGTCCTACTATACCATTCCGGAAAGCCAGCGCAAGGGCTACACTACTTCGGGCGTGGGCCCGGCCCTGCTCTACGATGGCCGCGACAACGTGCTGGCCACGTATCGGGGTAATTTCGTGGACGCGCACGTGCTGTTTGCGGGTAAAGGCCTAGGCAGCGACTATAAATTCACGCGGTATATGGTGGATGCCCGCCACTTCAACCCGCTGTTCGGCTCTAACAATACTATTCTGGCCCTGCAATTTCTGGGGCAGTATCACACCGGGCAGGTTCCGTTCCGGGAATGGGGCGGCATGGGGGCTACGTTGGGCGGTTCGCTCTACAACAACGCCTATCTGATGCGCGGTATCTACGAGGCCCGCTACCGGGACCGGCAGTTTACCACCGCGCAGGCTGAAATCCGTCAGAAGTTATTCTGGCGCATTGATGGAGCTGTATTTGGCGCCGTGGGCGAAGTAGCTCCGGCCTTGAGTGACTACACCTTTGATGGGTTGAAGTTTGCTGGCGGGGCCGGTGCCCGCTTCCGCTTTAACCGCCGTGACCGACTCAATATTCGCCTCGATTACGGGGTAGGTTCCGGAGGAAACTCGGGTATCATCTTCGCCGTTGGCGAAGCCTTCTAGGTTAGCTTACAATGAAACTCACTACCAAGTCCCCGGATGCCTTAATCCGGGGATTTGTGCGTTTTAAGCTCGTCAGTTCGGTTCTTTTGTGCAGTCAGATTAGCTTTTGCTGTTGACTTAGCCGTAAAAGATGGCACATGTCCCACGCTACTCCCCTCCGTTTTCACTTGGTCACTTCGGCTGGTGCCGCAATTGCCTCGTGCTGGCATAAAGCTGCACCTCCCGCATCAGACCTGCGAGCAAGTGTCATTATCCCGGCCAAAAATGAGGGTGCTACTATTGCAGCCACACTGGCAGCCCTGGCCGCGCAAACTGATTTGAACGGCTACCCGTTGCCACCACAAAGCTACGAGGTGCTGTTGCTGGTGAATAACTGCGCTGATGACACGGCGCTAGTAGCCCACCGATGGAGCCAGCAGCATCCGGAGCTAGTGTTACACATTGCCGAAATTACGCTGCCCGCCGCCGAGGCCCATGTGGGCCGGGCCCGGCGTATTCTGATGGATGAGGCCTGCCGGCGGCTGGAAACGGCGGGTACCCCCGATGCCTTCATTGCCAGTACCGACGCCGATACCCTGGTAGCGCCAACGTGGCTGGCAGCTACGGCCGCGGCCCTGGCGGCCGGGGCTGATGCCGTGGGAGGACGGATTCTGATGCTGGAAAAAACCTTTGGCTGTCCCGTGCGGCGCCTCCAGCTTCTGGATGCCACCTACCATCTGCTGTGTACCCAACTACGGCAACACCTGGACCCCACCTCTCATGACCCCTGGCCCCGGCATCATCAGCACTTCGGGGCTAGCTTGGCTGTAACAACTGCCGCTTATCGTTGCACGGGCGGTCTACCCGTCGTGCCATACCTAGAGGATGAAGCTTTGTATCAGGCTCTGTTGCGGCACGGCTTGCGGGTGCGACACAGCCCCACAGTACAGGTGTTTACCTCGGCCCGGCGACAAGGGCGCGTGCCAATAGGCTTATCCTGGCAGCTGCGGGAATGGGCTGAGTTAGCGGGCGAGGAACCTATGGTGCCGCACCCCGCTGGCGTGGCTGCCGAGGCCCGGCTGCGTTGGCAGCTACGCACCTTGTGGGAGCGACGAAACCGCCCAAGCAGCGCGCACTCAGCGTTAGCTCAAGAAATAGGGCTACTATTATCCTGTTACAGCACTTTTGGAGCTTTTTGGGAGGCTTGTCAGCCGTACCTTACTCGTGCTACCACCTCGGCACCTGTACGCTTGTCGGAAGCAGTGCAAATACTTCGGCGAATGATAAAGCAGACCCGGCGGGTAGTGCCGCGGGTGGTCGTCTCGAAGGCGGGTTAGGTACGAGCCAGTAAATCGAGGCGGTAGGTGGGGTGTCGTTCGGCGTGCAGATGAGTGAGCAACCCCTGTGGCTGAGCTTCCTGCAAAAAATATTCGTGCACGTCGTCGCCAGTTAAAGGGTAGTCGTGCACGGGGGGCGTCCAGTGCACTAACAGCAGGTGCCCACCTGGCAGCAGAGCCCGAATGATTTGCTGCCGTACCGATTCTAAATCTTGCGGACTTAAATAGTACCCTACTTCCGATACGACAATCAACTCAAACTGCCCCTGCGGAAACTCCCGGGGTACTTGCATCAACTGAAACTCTACCTGCGGCAAGTGGGCACACCGTTGCCGGGCCCGTTCCAGGGGAGCCTCAGCCACATCCACTGCTAGCAAATGACCACAGCAGCTAGCCAGTTGCTCGGTGAGCACGCCTAAGGAGCAGCCTATTTCAAACGCAGTGGCGTAGTGAGCCCGTGGCAGAGCTGCCAAGCTAGTGGCATACTTGTCTCGTTCGTAAGGGCTGGTTTCGAACTTCCACGGGTCTTCGTTGGCGCGGTACACCTCGTCGAAATAGGCCGGCGGCAGAGAATTTGGCTGTTGCGGATTGGGCTGCATAGAAAACTAAAATCAGATTGTAGCTTCCAGATATACTTCGGTCGGCTGGGCAAAGTGCGCTAGCATGGCCGGAGCCAGTGTGAAGCCAGTGGGGTCGTCGTCGATAGGAGAGCTAGGTAATTGGGACTGGTGAGCCGCAATAGCCTGCTGCTTCTGCTCCAGCACGGGGCTGATATCCAGCTGCCAGCCACTTACCTCCTCGGGTTGCGGCAAATCAGCGGGTTGTGCCCGTTCCCAGGCCCATACTACATATTCCAGCAGGCGGAGAGGCGAGGGGAGGTGTTGAATGGCCGCCTGAGTCAACTGGAAAGTGGCCCGGTGGTCGGGGTGTGGGTCGCGCCGCCAAGGCACCAGCACGGTAGCCGGCTGGGTTTGCTGCAGAAAGGTGGCCAACTTCCGAACGGCAGCGGCTCCGGCCGGCTGCTCGGGCATAGGTACGGCACCGTCGGGTTGGTGCAGGCAGAGCAGTGCCTCCGCGGGCACGTGAAGTGCTGTTAAGGCTGTGCGCAGTTCCTGCTCCCGCAATGCCTGCCGGGCCGGAGCCGAAAACTTAACGGAGTTAGGGTGCGACATAGTGCCGTCGCTAACCAGCACGCACCACACCGGCTGGCCCGCTTGCCGCAGCAGTGCCAGCAGCCCCCCGCATCCCAAGGACTCATCATCAGGGTGGGGGGCTATTACTACAGTTGGGCCTAACGTGGCGGCCGTAACTGCGGGCAATAGAGGGTATTGGGTGCTGGAAAACGTAGACATACACCCATACTACGCAAACAGCCCAGAACCGGCTAGCTAGCCCACAGCCGGTACGCGGGCTCCTGACGCTCCAATACGTAGCGACCTGCATCGGCCAAAGCCGCGTCAGGAGCCGGCTGGCGCAAGTAATGCGTCAGGTCGCGGTGCAGGCGCTCAAATGGCTCCGGCCGCAACAGGCCCCTGGCCCCCACACACCGCTCCGTCAACGGCAGCAGCCGCAAACACATATCCTCGATGGCCGAACGCATGAGGTTCGCGTGGGCTACTAGCGTGTCGGCAACGGCCCCTGGCGCGGCTGCTACGGCAGCGGCGGCCGTGAGCCAGTGCTGTCCGCTCCCCAGCAAGAAGGCCATTTCGCCCAAGCGTTGGCGCTGGTAGGGGTCGGTGGTGCGGCCGAGCTGCTGCAGAAACCGACGCGTTTCGTCTACTAATGCCTCAGCGCCGCCTAGCTGTACGGCCGCAAACCGGATGGCTCCCCCACTGAACCAGGGCTGCGCGTAATAGTCGCCGGGCTGCCCAAGCAAACACTCCTCGCCAATTTCCAGCCCCGTAAAATCCACTATAAAGCTGGCTGATGCCCGCATACCCAGGGGTTGCCAAAACTCCTTCTGATATTCCGGTGCCTGCTGATCAACCGCTAGAATAAGCATTTGCCAACCGCCATCCGGCAGTGCTGCCGTGAACAGGGGCCGGGTGATGAAGCTGGCCCCGGAGGCAAAGGTTTTGCGCCCGTGCAACCGGTAGCGCCCGTTAGGCAGCGGCTCCAGTCGCACCCCGTCCTGCGCCTCGGTGTTCCACACGCCGAATAAGTGTCCCTCTAGCGCATCACCTGCCCACCGCGCCTGCTGCCCCATTGAGCCATACCGCTGGAGCAGTTGCAGCGCATTTGCGTGGCCTTCATACACCCGACCCACCGCCAGGTTGCCACGCCCAATATGTCGCAGTGTGCTTAGCAGACTCGCAGTGTGCTCGGGCTGAGCCAGCCCGGCTCCACCCAGGGCGGGTGCCAGAGGGGCACTCAGCAGGCCCGCTGCCCGCAGCCAGTTAAATTCTGCCAGCGGAAAGTTGCCTTCCTCGTCGGTATATGGGGCTTGGACGAATAAACGCGGGGCGAGTTCGGCAGCGGCCAACTCGGCCGCGGAGGGGCTCAATATAGTAGCTGAAGTAGCGGAAATCAACGGCTCAAGCATACGTACACAAGGGCATAGTGGAGCTATGCTATACGGTTCTGCTACTGGTTGAGCCAAACTCAAGTGGAAGTTTTGTTGGGGTACGCTCAAAAGCGCAGTTAATAATTCCGTAACAACGGCCCGGCTGGGGCTGCCTACCTTCGCGCAGCGTTTCACTCTAAAGCCCGTTTGCCATGTCGCAGCCCATTCGCTCCGCCCTTGTTTCCGTGTATTACAAAGACCGTCTGGAACCGTTGGTGGCACTGCTGAAGGAGCACGGCGTAACCATCTACTCCACCGGCGGCACCCAGCAGTTTATTGAGGAGCAGGGCGCGCCCGTAACCGCCGTTGAAAGCCTCACGGGCTTCCCGGCCGTGTTCGGGGGCCGCGTCAAAACCCTGCACCCCACCGTATTCGGCGGCATTCTGCACCGCCGCCACGAAGCCAGCGACCTGCAGGAAGCCGAGCAGCACCAGATTCCGCCCATCGACTTAGTGATTGTGGACCTGTACCCTTTCGAGGAAACCGTGGCCTCGGGTGCCCCCGAGCAGGACGTTATCGAGAAGATTGACATTGGCGGCATCTCGCTGCTGCGGGCTGCGGCCAAAAACTTCCGCGACGTGCTAGTGGTCAGCTCCCGCGACCAGTACGCGGCCGTAACCGAGCTGCTGCAGGCCAAAGGCTGCGCCACCGACCTGGAGGACCGCCGCCACTACGCCGCCGCCGCCTTCGAGGCCACCTCGCACTACGACACCCACATTTTCCGGTACATGGCCCAGGGTACCGAGCTGAGCGGCGCGGCCCTGAAGCTTTCCGAAAAGCCCGCCACCCCGCTGCGCTACGGCGAAAACCCCCACCAGGCTGGCACTTTCTACGGCGACCTGTCGGCCCTGTTCGACCAGCTCCACGGCAAGCAGCTCAGCTACAATAACCTGGTAGATGTGGACGCGGCCGTGCTGCTGATGCAGGAGTTTCAGGCCGACGGCCCCGCCGCCTGCGCCATTCTCAAGCACACCAACGCCTGCGGCGTGGCCCAGGCCGATAGCCTGCACCAGGCCTACCTCAACGCCCTCAGCTGCGACCCGGTATCGGCGTTTGGTGGGGTGATTATCGTGAACAAGCCGGTGGATGCCGCCACGGCCGGGGAGCTGAGCAAGCTGTTCTTCGAGGTGCTGATTGCCCCGGAGTTTGAGGCGGATGCCCTGCCCATTCTGCAAAGCAAGAAAAACCGCATCCTGCTGCGCCAGAAGCCGGTGCAGTTCCCCTCCAAGCAGGTGAAAACCCTGCTGAACGGCGTGATTGAGCAGGATTTCGATAATGTGGTAGAAGGCGCCGCCGACTTCCGCACCGTTACCGAGTCGGCCCCCTCCGCCGACGAGGTAGCCGCCCTGGAGTTTGCCCTCAAAGTGTGCAAGCACACCAAGAGCAACACTATTGTGCTGGCCCGGGCCGGTCAGCTGCTCGCCTCGGGGGTGGGGCAGACCTCCCGCGTGGATGCCCTGCGCCAGGCCATCGAAAAAGCCCGCAGCTTCGGCTTCGACCTGCAAGGAGCCGTTATGGCCTCCGATGCCTTCTTCCCCTTCCCCGACTGCGTGGAAATTGCCGGCGAAGCCGGCATCCGCGCCGTGGTGCAGCCTGGCGGCTCCATCAAGGACCAGGACAGCATCGACGCCTGCAACCGTTTGGGCATGGCCATGGTGCTCACCGGGGTACGGCACTTCAAGCACTAACCTCCGGGCACCGTAAGCAAACAGCAACGGCCGGCTACCTTGGATTGGGTAGCCGGCCGTTGCTGTTTGCTTACGGTGCCCGGAGGCAGTTCTGGCCGTTACTGAACAATAACCACCTGTTTGGTGGTGCTGGCCGAGTTATCGTCGTTTTTGGCCGTAAGCTTAATGGTGAACGTACCGGCGGCGTTGTATTTATGGTTGGTCTTGATGCCCGTGTCGCTCGAGCCGTCTCCCCACTCCCACACAAACGAGGTGGCTTCCGTGCTGCAGCCGGCATTCAACTCCACGGTTTCATTGACTTTGGAGCTGGGAATTCCTTTCTCAATGGTGAAGCAGGCTTCGGGTTTTTTGCCGCAGCTTGCCAGCCCCAGGCCGATGACCAAAGATCCGAATGCGTAGGCGAGGAAATGAGATTTCATGAAAAAATCAAAAATGGTGAGTAGTAAAGCTACCACCTTTTTCTTTGGACAAACCCCAGATAATCTCCACTATGGTCAGTGGAAATAGAGCGGCTTGATTAGTATATATTACGAGTTACTGACGTGTTGTTTAAAAATGTTGAAATATGATTTAAGAAATAAAACTGATGACATTATGAGCAGCTGGCAACTGGCTGTACACTAAATAAGAGTGAGAAATGTCATATACGGCGCCGAGCAGCGTTATAGCATCCGCCAGCGTGGCAGCGTGCAGAAACTCAGGCTGCAGCTTCGCTGAAACTTGCTTACTTTTGCCCCACTTTTAACGGGCGCAACCAGCCCGTTCTCATTCACTTGCCGTAACTCGATGGGTTTCTTCAATTTTCTGACCAGCGACATAGCCATTGACCTGGGCACGGCCAACACGCTCATCATTCACAACGATAAAATCGTGGTGGATGAGCCGAGCATCATTGCAAAAGACCGCACTACCAATAAAGTAATTGCCGTGGGTCGGCAGGCGCAGCAGATGCACGAGAAGACCCACGACAACATCAAAACCATCCGCCCGCTGAAGGACGGCGTAATTGCCGACTTCCACGCCGCGGAGGAGATGATCAAGGGGCTCATCAAGATGATTGACACCCGCACCCGCCTGTTCCAGCCTTCCCACCGTATGGTTATCTGCATTCCGAGCGGTATTACGGAGGTGGAAAAGCGCGCCGTGCGTGACTCCGCGGAGCACGCCGGGGCCAAGGAGGTGTGGATGATTCAGGAGCCCATGGCCGCCGCCATCGGCATCGGCATCGACGTGGAGCAGCCCGTGGGCTCCATGATTATCGACATAGGAGGGGGCACCACCGAAATTGCGGTAATTGCCCTGTCGGGTATCGTGTGCGACCAGAGCATCAAAACCGCCGGCGACGTATTCAACCAGGATATTCTGGACTACATGCGCCGCCAGCACAACCTGCTCATCGGCGAGCGTTCCGCCGAGCGCATCAAGATTGAAGTGGGCGCGGCCCTCACCGAGCTGGAGCAAACACCCCCCGATTTCGAAGTGCGCGGCCGGGATTTGATGACGGGTATTCCGAAGGTTATCAAAGTAACCTCCTCGGAAATTGCCATTGCCCTGGATAAATCGGTGGCCAAAATTGAGGAAGCCGTACTAAAGGCCCTGGAAATTTCGCCGCCCGAGTTGTCGGCCGACATCTACGAAAACGGGATTCATCTGACCGGTGGTGGCGCGTTGCTGCGCGGGCTGGATAAGCGCCTGGCGGCCAAAACCAAGCTGCCCATTCACATTGCCGAGGACCCGTTGCGCGCCGTAGTGCGCGGCACCGGTGCCGCCATCAAAAATATCCCCGCCTTCCGCAGCGTACTGCTGACGTAGTTTAGAAGCGAGACAGTGAGAAGTGAGAAGTGAGATTTTCGTTCCGGTTCCCGTGTGGGAGTGGTTGAACGAAGTCTCACTTCTCACTTCTCACTGTCTTATGTCTCATTTCCATGAATAACCTGCTCAACTTTCTGTTTCGCTACCGGGGCATCTTGGTATTTGCGGTGCTGGAAGTATTGAGCTTGTACCTGCTGGTGCGCAACAGCTCCTACCAGCGGGCGGCGTTTTTCAACTCGGCCAACGCCTATGTAGGGCAGGTGCTGGATTGGCGCACGCAGGTGCAGGACTATTTCCGGCTGATTGACGTGAACCGGGAGTTGATGCACGAAAATGCCCGCCTGCGCCAACAGTTGTACCCTTCTGATTTAGGCCGCCGCCAAGCCGATTCGCTGCCGGTTAGCAAAGACAGCGTAACGCAGGCCCGCCTGCGGTTGCTGGGCCGTCCTGACTCATTATTGCTGGGCTTGCGCCAGCTGGCCGCTCATGACCCCGACTACCCGCTGATTCCGGCCCGGGTGGTAAGTAGCACGCAACGCCGCGTGGATAACTACCTAACCTTGAATGTGGGCACGGTAGATGGCGTGAAACTGGGCATGGGGGTGATATCGGCTGAGGGCGTAGTGGGCCGCGTGAAAGTAGCGTCCCCGCACTACACTACCATTACCTCAGTTCTACATTCTAAATCAGCTATTTCGGCCCGCATTCAGCGTGATGGTACGATTGGCACCGTACGCTGGCTGGGCGACGACCCCACGCACGTGCTGCTCGACAACGTACCCCGCCAGAACAAGCTGGTGCGCGGCGACACGGTGGTTACCTCGGGCTACAATGCCGTATTCCCGGAGGGCGTACGCATCGGCACTATTGAGTCGTTTGTGAAGGAGCCGGATAAGAACTTTTGGACGGTGCAGGTGCGGCTGGCCGTGGATTTCTCCCGCCTGACGTATGTGTACCTGGTAACCAGTCGCCCCAAGGCCGAGCGAGATACGGTAGAAGCCCGGGCCGGCATTAAACCCGAAGCAGAGGAACGACCATGAGAGGCGGCGTACTGGAAATATTGTGGCAGGCCGGCCGGGGTATTCTGTACCTGGCGCTCTATGTGCTGCTCATCAGCGGCACCGATTTTGTGCTGTTCAACCTGGGCTGGTGCCTGATTTATCTGGGCTTTTTGCTGTTTCTGCCTATCAATACGCCCATTGTGGTACAGCTGCTGCTGGGCTTCCTCACGGGCATCACTCTGGATACCGTATTTGATACCGGGGGCGTACATGCGGCCGCCGCCGTGCTGATTATGTACTTGAGGCCCTGGGTGTTGCGGTTGCTTACGCCCCGCGACGGGTACGACTCCCAGGATGCGGTGAACATCCACCAAATGGGCTGGCAGTGGATGGTGGTGTACCTGGCGATGCTGATAAGTATTCACCACGTGGCATTTTTTCTGCTTGAGCTGGGTTCTTTCCGCGTGCCGGGTATTACGCTGGCCAAAATTGTGGTGAGTACGCTCTACACCGGCCTCACGCTGCTGATTATTCAGTTGGTATTCTTCCCCACGCGGCGCCGGAGCCGGTAGGTGCTCATCACTTCCTGAAGTATCTTTGTGGTTCCGACGGAAGCGTCGGAACTCATTTCTTTTCAGACTTTTCCGCTTTGCAATACCTTGAAGGCCGCAAGTACGTAGTTCAGGCAATCTTCCTGACCGTCGCGCTGGTGTTTGCGGCCCGCCTCTTTTATATCCAGGTGCTGGATGGTAGCTACAAGCTAGCCGCCGACCGCAACACGCTCCAGCGTATTGTGCAAACGCCCTACCGGGGCCTCATCTACGACCGGAAGGGCCAGATTCTGGTGCAGAACACGCCGGTGTACGACCTGATGGTGGTGCCCCGCGAGGTGAAACAGCTGGATACCGCCCGCTTCTGCCAACTGCTGCAGCTGCCCGTGGAGGAGGTGCGCGAAAGCCTGAAAGCTGCCAAAGCCTTCAGCCGGGTGAAAGCCTCACCGCTGGTGCAAAACCTGAGCACGCCCGAGCTGGCCGCCATTCAGGACAATCTTATCGACTTTCCGGGCTTCAGCGTGAAAGCCCGCATGGCCCGCTCCTACAACACCCACAACATGGCCCACGCTCTGGGCTATGTGGGCGCCATTACCCCAGCCTTCCTGGAGAAGCCCAAGTACGCCAAGTACCAGCCCGGCGAGTTTCTAGGCATCACGGGGTTGGAGTCGTATTACGAGGATAAGCTGATGGGCCGGCGCGGCGTGCAGTACCGTATGGTGAACGTGCGGGGCATCGAAAAAGGCGCCTTCCGGGGCGGCGAGTTTGATACGCTGTCGGTAGCCGGGCAGGATTTGCACCTGAGCCTCGACTCAGAGCTGCAGGAGTATGCTGAGAAGCTGATGGCCGGCAAGCGGGGCTCCGTGGTAGCCCTCGACCCCAAAACCGGCGAAATCCTGGTGTTTGTGTCGGCCCCGTCGTTCGACCCCGCTACGCTGTCGGGCAAGGGTATGGGCAACCGGTACATGGAGCTGCTTAATAACCCCGAGCGGCCCCTGTTCAACCGTCCCCTCATGGCCACCTACCCGCCCGGCTCCACCTTTAAGCTGGTGAACGAGCTGGTGGCGCTGCAGATGGGCGTGGTATCGCCGCAAACCGGGTTTCCGTGCAACTGGAAGCTGGTGCGCTGCACCCACCGCCACGAGTACCCCAGCAACGTGGGCATTGCCATCAAAAACAGCTGTAACCCCTATTTCTACCAGGTGATGCGCACCGCCGTGATGCGCGGGCGCTCCACCAACCGCTTCGAGGATGCCCGCTTGGGCCTGGCCGAGTGGCGGCGGCAGGTAATGAAGTTTGGGCTGGGCGAGAAGCTGGGCGTGGATATGTCGCAGGAGAAGAAGGGCCTGATTCCGTCCTCCGACTTCTACGACAAGCGCAACGGCTACCACCGCTGGAACTTCCGCACGGTGTACTCACTCAGCATCGGGCAGGGCGAGGTGGGCATTACGGGCCTGCAGATGGCCAATGTAATGGCTACCATTGCCAACCGGGGCTGGTACTACACCCCGCACTTCGTGAAAGGCATTGGGCAGGGCGGGCCGCTACCCCAATTCCAGGTGAAACATACCGTGGGCGTCGACCCCATCCACTTCGAGGAAATTATTCCCGGTATGCAGGGCGTAGTGGACGGCCGCGGCGGTACGGGCAGCGCCGCCAGCCTGCTCGATGTAGGTATTTCAGTAGCCGGCAAAACCGGTACCGTGCAAAACCCCCACGGCGACGACCACGCTACGTTTGCCGCCTTTGCCCCGGCCGAGGACCCCAAGATTGCTATTGTGGTCTTCATCGAAAACGCCGGCTTTGGGGGTAGCTCGGCCGCGCCACTGGCCTCGCTGGTCATGGAAAAATACCTGCGCGGCAAAGTGGCCCCCTGGCGACACCGCTGGGAAGAGTGGCTGCCCGGCCCCGCCGAACGATTTGTTAAACATCATTAACTGATACTCCAGGTATAGCCGGGCTTCTAAGCCGCTTGCAAAGCAGTACACCCTGGCTTCTTGCTTACCTTGGAATGACGTTCTCCTATGCCAACTTCTCCTGCCCGTTATAGCCGCAGCATCGATTGGGTAACGGTGCTCATTTACCTGGTTATGGTAGGCGTGGGCTGGCTGAACGTGTACGCGGCCAGCTACTCGCCTGATGCTCCCGCTAACCCTCTGAGCAGCTTGGGCTTTTCGGAGCTGATGGCCTACGATTGGTTTAAGCAGATACTGTGGGTTGCTACTGCCGTGGCACTCATTGTGATATTGTTGGTTATCAACTATAAAGCCTACGACACGTTTGCCTTCGCGCTGTATGGCGGCATGATTGTGCTGCTCATCATCACGCCGTTTATTGCCCGGCCCATAGGAGGGTCCCGCTCCTGGCTGGAGCTGGGACCCATGCGCCTGCAACCGGCCGAGTTTGCCAAGTTTATTACGGCGCTGGCGGCCTCGCGCTACATGGCCAGCATCAACCTGCGCCAGCAGAACTTCCGCGACCAGCTGGTGCTGGCCGGCATCACACTGCTGCCCCCGCTGCTCATCCTGGCCGCCAACGAAACCGGGCAGGCCTTGGTATTTGCCGCCTTTCTGCTGGCCTATTTCCGGGAAGGTATGTCGCCGCTGATTCTGGTGATTCTGGCCGCCGGCGGAGTTATCCTGATTTTGGCGCTGCTGGTACCCAAGCTATGGCTGATTGGGACGTTTACCCTGATTCTGGCGGTAGCCTTTGGCTTCAACTCCAAACTGTGGCGGCACCATTTACCCTTGTCACTGAGCGTGTGGGCGGTGGTGATTGGGATGGTGTTCGGGGTTGACTTTTTCTTTAACAACGTACTGCAGCCGCACCAGCGCAAGCGCATTGAAGTGCTTATCAACCCCTCAGCCGACCCCCTGGGCGTGGGCTGGAACGTCACACAGTCGAAAATTGCTATTGGCTCGGGCGGGTTTGCCGGCAAGGGCTTTCTGCAGGGTACCCAAACCAAGTTCGACTTCGTACCGGCCCAGAGTACCGACTTCATTTTCTGCACGGTAGGCGAGGAGTGGGGCTGGCTGGGTACTACCGTAACCATAGTCCTCTTCATGGTGCTGCTGGCGCGCATTGTGTACGTAGCCGAGCGGCAGAAATCGGTATTCGGCCGAACCTACGGGTACTGTGTGGCCAGTATCATCTTCTTTCACTTCTGCGTGAATATTGGGATGACCATCGGGCTGGCCCCGGTGGTAGGTATTCCGCTACCGTTCTTCAGCTACGGCGGCTCCTCGCTCTGGTCGTTCACCACGCTGCTGTTCATCCTGCTGGCCATTGATGCCTACCGCAAGCAGGACTTGGAGCGGTATTAGGAAGGGCAGGGCCGAAGCTTGGGGTGAAATGTAATTCACAGCTTCTCATTCTGGGCTGTTTCTTTGCAAGCATGACTGCTACTTCCTTGCCGCTGTGTGCTTGCCGGCCGGCCGTGCCCCGCTGGGTGTGGGGCTGGCTGGTACTGCTGCATCTACTGGCGCTGGGGTGGCAGCTCTGCCATCGGCAGCCCTTTTTTCCGGATTCTGACCGGTACGTGCAGGCGGCGCGTAACCTGCGCGACGCAGGCGTGCTGTACGCGCTGCCGCTCAGTGAGAAGCCTCTGCAGTTACAGGAGTACAGCATCCGCCCACCAGCTTACCCGGTGTGGTTGTGGCTGACAGGTGGGGCGGGCCAGGGCTTTCCGTGGGGGACACTGTTGCTACAAAACCTGCTGAGCCTGCTAAACCTGGGTTTGGCGCTACGGTGGCTGGTAGCACAAACCGGCGGCCTAAACCAGCGGCAGTGGGCGTTGGTGCTGTTGCTGACTGCCGCGGCCCCGGCACAGTTCATCTACGCTAATGTACTGATGAGCGAAGTACTGCTGCAAACGGCAGTGGTGGGACTATGGCTGAGTTTGGTGGCTTTCTGTACGGAGGGCTGGCAGGCTCGGCACTTGGCTTGGGCGGCGGGGGCCACCATGCTGGCACTACTCACCAAACCAGTGTTCGGCCCATTTGCGCTGCTGTTGTTGGTGCTGGTAGGGGTAATTAGCTGGCGGCAGCGTCGGCCGTGGCTGGTAGTGGTAGCTGCCTTGCCGGTGGTAGCAACGCTGGGATGGATGGCCCGCAACGAAGCCCGTACCGGCTATTTCCACTTCTCTAGCATCACCGAAATCAACCTGCTGCGCTACAACGTGCGGGGCGTGCTGCAAACTACCGAAGGCCCGGCTGCCGCCGAGAAATTCGTGCATGGCACGCTGGCTGCCGCCAATCAACGGCCCACATTTGCCGAGCAGCAGCAGTATGTGCAGCACGCTGGTATGGCTGCGCTGTTGCGCCATCCGGTGGCCTATACCGGTCAGCACCTACGAGGTATGCTCACGCTGCTGCTCGACCCCGGCCGCTTTGACGCCGTACACTTTCTGCGTCTGTCGCAACCCACTACCACGAGTCTTCTGCGCCTACTCAACCAAGGCCAGTACATAGCGGCCGCGCAACAACTGCAGCAATTGCCGGTGGGCCTACTGCTGGGGTTGGGGTTGATATTTTTGGCAAACGTAGCGCGGCTGGGGCTGATAATCCGGTTTGGGCTGACGCGGGTGTACCCGCGGGCCATGCGGTTGGTAATACTGGGACTGGTGGCCTATGTGGCCCTGCTCACGGGGCCGCTAGGGGCCGCCCGGTTTGTTGTACCGATACTGCCACTGCTGTTGGCGGCTGCCGGGGCGGGGCTGCCAGCTACGAGGCATCTTGGCCGGGTGTAGCGTCCGGCGTGCTACTCAACCAGCGGAATAGTGGGTCGTAGGTGAGAATGCGGGCACAGGCTACGGCAAACACCGGGGCCGCGAGGTAGCCCATCCGGCCCAGGTCGCCGGAGAGCAGCATGTGCACGCCCACCACCAGTACCACGCCCAGCCCCGGCCAACCCAGGGCCGGAATCCAGTGCTGCCGGCTGCTTGCCGAGCGCCCACCCGCCACCAGCACCAGGCTGAAAAACCCGAAAATGCTGAAGATTTCGCCTATTCCTTTCACCGAAGCCAGCCGCCGTAGCGAGTACGTGAGGTTCTCGATATGAGCCAGGGCGTTGTGCACGCTTTCGGCGGGTGGGGCTCCTACTTGGTTGTCAATCCAGAACCGCACGGCCACCGCCGCTGCGCCGCCCACCGCCAGCCACGCCAGCTGCGCCGGCCACCGTAGCGCCGGCCGGCCGTACAGCAGCAGCCACGGCACCAAGAAAACAGCCGATTCCTTGGCCTGCGGAGCCAGCAGATACACGGCAACCAGCGCTGCCGCGGAGCGGGCCTTCACCCCGTAGAAGGCCAGCGCACATACTAGCAGGTACAAGCTGTCCACCAGAGGCAACCCCGCCATATACACGGCCCAGCGGCTCGCCAGCACGGCAGCTACGGCTAGCACTGCGGCCGGAGGCGCGGCCCCGTACAGTAGGCACGTACGGAACAGTACCAAGCCTACCCCAGCCATCAGCAGGCAGTTCACCATGTAAAAAGCCAGCCGCAAGGGCCACTCGGAAGTGGCGCGCTGGGGCCATATTCGGCCGTACACTTGCTCTATGGGCCATGCTACGGTGGCAGCGGCGGCGGGCACCAGCACCCGGTAGCGCCGCGTAATACTTACCCCGTCAAACTGCCCCCGCGCCATGCTCAAGTAGCTGCGGGTATCCAGGGAGTGGGAGAAATTATAGTGCACGTACATGGTATAAGCCGGGCCGGCTACCAGCCCCAGCGCCAGCACATACACCACCAGCCACCGGGGCCAGCGCAACGAAACAGCAGGTACCATATGCTGCAAGGTAAGCCACCAAAACAACTCCGCCGCCCGATGTAACATCGGACGGCGGAAGTACAAGCGGTTCAGAAAAGCCTACCCGTTGAATTTTCGGTCAATGAGCTTCAGGAGCTTGGCCACGTGCTCATCCTTGCGTACCCACTGGTATTTACCAGCCAAATCCTCCGTCACGTACTGGCGGGCCAAATCCGCGTTGGGCATGGTGTCCAGATGTTGAATAGCGGCGTGATACTCCATGTTCTCGCCGTTGAACAGCTCATTGATAAAGCTGAACCGCTGATTGATGGAAATGGCCTCGCGGAGCGACTCTACTTTGGGTGCTTTGTCGGCCAGTGTGGCGGCGCGCTCCTGGCGCAGAGTTTCGCTTAGGGAAGGTGCAGCTGGCTGCTCGGCTTTCAGCTTCTGGTACAGCGGTACGTTGTCCGGGGCGGCTTCAGGCTGAGAAGCGGCTGGCTCCGGTTGCGGCGCCGGCGGGGCTGCTGGGGTAGGCGCTGGCTGCTCGGCGGGCAGTGGGTTGATGGCTTGAGCGGGCTTTGCAGGTTCCGGTTCTGTGGCGGGAGCTTCGGGAGTAGCCGAGGCCTCCGGAGTTGGCACCGGCGCAGCTGCGGCCGCAACTGGAGCTGCAGCCGGTGGGGTAGCTGCAGTTGGCGCAGCTGCTGGGGCTGCTTGCTCAGCGGGGCGGTTTTCGTACAGTTCCTCCTCCGTGAGTGGGAGCAGTTCGTTGAACTGTTCCACCAGCGACGTGACGGGGTGAAGCTGCTGATCGGACTCGCAATGCAACCGGAACCGGCTCAGCAGATAATCCCGCTCCATCTCCTGGCCCGCCGGCAAAGCACTCAAAAAGCCTTCGAACACTGACTTATTTATATCGAGGTAGCGCAGGGCTTCGCGGAGCTTTTCGGGAGTATGGCCGGTAGAGTCGCCCAGCAGCTTGCGGGCAAAGGTATCGGTCGGGTCGAGGCAGCCGTTCAGCGTATCGGTAATGGCCTCAGCCAACAGCGGCTCGAAAGCGGGCCGGCTGATTTTGATGCGCCTCGACAGTACGTTCATGAACTGCGTGAGCGCCTGGCGCACGTCCGCATCCTCAAAATCGAAATATGGGCTGCGGAGCTGGGCCATTTCGGCCGTCCACTTCTGCAACAGCTGCTGCACTACAAACAGGTTTACCTGCCGGATGGGGGTGAAGCGCAGTACCGCTGGCCCGTCGAGAGTGGCCGTGGGGCGGGCCCCGAAGTAATCGTCGCAGAGCAGCGCAGCCAGCAGGCGGCCGTATTGTTCACGCTTGGCGTGGCTATATTGGGTCTTCATTGAATGCCTGATTCTGGCGGGCAAGTTAGGGAAAGATGCCCACTCTACTGATTGAAAATCTGCCTTCCGGGGCTATTTCGGTGCCCTCCGGCGCCACGCTGCTGGCCGCCATTCAGGCCGCCGGCCACGACTGGCTGCACGCCTGTGGGGCCCGGGGCCGCTGCACCACCTGCCGGGTGCAGGTGCTCGGTGGGCTCGACCTCCTAACGCCCCTTACCCCCGCCGAGTTGCGTTACCGGGAGGCTGGCCGCCTGCTGCCTAATGAGCGTCTTACCTGCCAAGCCCGGCTGCCCGAGGGTTCCGTTACGGTGCGCGTGCCCCTGGCCACCCAGCTTCCGCACGTTCAGTACATCTAATGCAGTAATTGACTCCGGTAGCCGGTTCACAGTCAGCAAGCTAGAAAAATAGGGGTTCCTGAATACACAAAAGGGGGTTGGAGCGAACCGCCTGAACCCCGTACTTTGAAGGATACTCACCCGCTTTTTTCGTCGCAACTTCTCCTAGTCTATGTTCATTGAACCCCGCGTTATTACGGGCTCCGGCGTGGCACGCCGGGGCTGGATTGAGGTAGTGTGCGGCTCGATGTTTTCGGGCAAAACGGAGGAGCTGATCCGGCGGCTGAACCGGGCCAAAATTGCCCGCCAGCACGTGGAAATCTTCAAGCCCGCGCTGGATACGCGCTACCACGCCGAAGATGTGGTGTCGCATAACCAGAACAGCATCCGCTCCACCCCGGTACCAGTGGCTCAGGAGATGCTGCTGCTGGCCGCCGGCTGCGACGTGGTGGGTGTGGACGAAGCCCAGTTCTTCGATGAGTCGCTGGTGGAAGTGTGCGTGCAGCTGGCCAACCGGGGCACCCGCGTAATTGTGGCCGGGCTGGATATGGACTTTCAGGGCCAGCCCTTTGGCCCCATGCCCGCCTTGATGGCCGTGGCTGAGTTTGTGACCAAAGTACACGCCATTTGCGTGTGCTGCGGCGAGCTGGCCTCGTACTCCTTCCGCGTAACGGCTTCCGAAGACAAAATTCTGCTGGGCGAAACCGACGCCTACGAGGCCCGCTGCCGGGTGTGCTTTCAGGAGGGCATGAAGGAAAAAACTACCGAGCCCGCCGTAGAGAAAGCCCTGCGCGGCGCCTAAGCCAGCCCGGATAATCAAGGCAAAGGGAAAAGCTGGCCGCACAGAAATCTGACTGGCTCCGGGCTTCGCACTAAAGCCCGGCCAGTGGCGTTATCTTGCCGCTTTCCTTCGTCTCGCCGCTACTTTCTGCCCATGATTTCAGTGCTACGCCTGCTGCGCGGAACCTGCCTTGCTGCTTTCCTGCTGACTGCCGCCACCGTTCAGGCGCAGGACCCCGTGGGCTACGGCGACTGGCAGTTGCACCTGCCCACCAACCAGGCCCGCGCGTTGGCCGAAGCCGGCAACCGCGTGTACGTAGCGGCCGAAAACGCTTTGTTTTACTTCGATAAGCAGTTGAACACGACGCAGCTGCTGTCGAAGCGCGACGGCCTGAACGATGCCGGCGTGAGTACGCTGGCCTACGATTCGGTGAGTCAGCAACTGGTAGTAGCGTACCGTAGCACCAACTTGGATATTCTGCGGCTGAAGGATGGGGCCATTATCAACCTCAGCGACATCACCCGCAAGGAAATCAGCGGCGCGAAAACCATCAACCACATCTACATCAATGCCCGGCGGGCCTATCTGGCTACCAGCTTCGGCATTGTGGTGGTGGACCTAGACAAGCACGAAATCCGAGACTCTTACACCAACATTGGCCCAGCTGGCGCAGTGGTGCGGGTATATGCCACGGCCATTGCTAATGGGACGCTGTTTGCGGCTACCTCCAATGGGCTGATGCGCACCAGCCTCAGCGCTAACCCTCTCGATTACCGCAACTGGACTACCGACCTGCCCGCCCGTGGTGGTGACCCGTACCGCACGCTGACCGTGCAGGATGGTCGGGTGGTGGCGGGCATCAACGGGGAGCGGCTGGCTACCTATGTGGCTGGCAGCGGCTGGCAAACGGTGGCCGGAGCCCCCACCGGCGTGGAATATCGGATGCTGACGCCTTCCCGGGTCGGCCTGCTCATCACCGATAACCGGCAGGTAACCGTACTGAACCTGACCACCGGTGTGGCCAGCCGGGTGCTGCGGCCGGCGCAGCTGCTCAACCCGCAGGCGGCCCTGCGCAGCCGCGACGGAAGCTACTACCTGGCCGATTACGCCAACGGCCTGCTCCGGACTACCGATGGCACCCAAGCCGAGCAGTTTACAACCAACGCCCCGGCTTTTGCCCAGGCTTTCAGCGTACTGGCCGATGCCCGCTCCAGTAAGGTGAACCTGTTTACGGGCGGCTACGGCGAAAACTACGTGCAAAGCGACTTATACCGGGGCTTTGCGGAGTACGCCGGCAACCGCTGGACCAACGTAACCTCGGCAACGCAGCCCAGCCCAGCCCAGTACCCCAACCCCAAGGACCTCACGCGCGGTACCCGCACCCCCGATGGCACCTTGTACGTGGGCAGTTACGGTAATGGCCTGCTGGAGTGGAAAGGCCCCGGGGAGTTTCGGCTGTTCAACCCCACCACCAACCAGCCTAACCCGCTGAAAAGCGCCATTTCGGACCCCAACTATACCCGCGTACCCGACCTAACTACCGACGTAGAGGGCAACGTGTGGGTACTCAACCGCCACCAGATAGCCGGGCAGTCGGGGGTGTACGTGTTTAGCCCGGCCACCAGCACGTGGCAGGTGCAGGATTACTTCGGGGGCAGTGAAAACCTGGAGCGGCTGGTGCTGGATGATGCCGGCACGTTGTGGGCCACTGGTAGCCGCCGCAGCGGCACGGGCACGGTAGCCTATCAGCCTACTACCAAAGAAGTGCGCTATTTCAGTGAGGCGTACGGTTTCGATAACACCTCCACCAACATGCGGGAGGCTTATGACATCGTGAAAGACCGCACCGGTAACATCTGGGTGGCTACTGACAAAGGCCCGGTGGTATTCAACGATGCTGCCAGCGTGTTCCAGCCCAGCCTCGACCTGAAATTCAGCTTGCCCTACGTGCGCCGTGGGGCTGGTACGGGCTTTCCGGCATTGTTTAATGAGCGGATTCGGGCTATTGGCGTGGATGGCGGTAACCGCAAATGGTTTGGCACCGACCGGGGCCTGTGGCTGTTCAATAACGACGCCAGTGAGGCCCTGCTGCACTTCACCACCGATAACAGCCCGCTGCCTTCCAACCAGATTGTGGATGTGGAAGTCAACGACAAAACCGGGGAAGTATTTGTGGTGACGGATGCCGGCACCGTATCCTACCGCGGCGACGCTACCGTGACGGAGGGCAAACCCAGCTGCGCCAAAGTATTCCCCAATCCCGTGCGCACCGATTTTGCGGGCCAGGTGGGCATTACCGGGCTGGCCAACAACGGCACCATCAAAATCACCGACGTAGCTGGCAAGCTGGTGTACCAGACCCGTGCCAACGGTGGAGCCGTTACCTGGAATCTGCAGGACTACAACGGCCGCCGCGTGCAATCAGGCGTGTATCTGGTGCTGTCGTCGGATGCGGATGGCAAGAACGGGTGCGTGAGCAAAATAGCGGTGGTAGAGCGGTAAACCCGAAATTAAAAGCCGCGTAGCGCTGTTACGTTCTTTTCCCTCTTTCCATCCGTTTCGGTATGCTCATCAAAACCCGGGGCATTGTGCTCAGCTACCTGCGTTACCGCGAAACCAGCATCATTGCCCGCGTGTACACCGAGCAGTTAGGGCTGCAGAGCTACGTGGTGAATGGGGTGCGCAAAGCCAAGCCCCCCGGCCGCATTGCCCTGTTTCAACCGTTCACGCTGCTCGATTTGGTGGCCTATACCTCCCGGAGCGGTGGCCTCACCCGGCTCTCTGAGTACCGGTGCTCCGAGCCGTTCCGCACCCTGCCCTACGATGTGCGCAAGAGCAGTGTGGCCCTTTTTCTATCAGAAATTGTGGGGCGGGTATTGCAGGAAGAAGAGCAGAACGAACCACTTTTCGCCTTCTTGCACGACGCCATCCAAGCATTCGACCAGCAGGAAACCGGCTTTGAGAATTTTGCGCTGGAGTTTTTGCTACAACTCAGCCACTATTTGGGTTTTGGCCCCGAAACCGGTGAGGAAATTACCTCGCAGGTTGCGTTTGCCGCCGAAGGTGGCAACAGTACCTCAGTTGTGCGCCACACTCCGGCTGCTATGCGTTTTCAGGAGTTTGAGCAGTATTTTGATGCGCTGCTACACCAGCCTGGTGCTGCGGCTATTCCAAACGGCCGCATCCGGCGCGAGCTGCTGGATGTGCTCATTCGCTACTACCAGCTGCACGTGGAGCACCTCGGCGACGTCCGCTCCCTGGCCGTACTGTCGGAGGTATTGGCCGAGTTGTAGGGCGTGAAATAAGCAAGAAGGGGCGGCAGTACTACACTGCCACCCCTTCTTGCTTATTTCACGCCCACCAGCTCCACATTGAAGCGCAAAATGCTGTTGGGCGGGATATCACCCCCTGCGCCCTGGGGGCCGTAAGCCAGCGCCGAGGGAATCAGGAGTACTGCTTTGGAGCCTTTGGGTAGCAGGGCAATACCCTGGTCCCAGCCCGGAATAACGCGGCCCTGGCCCAGGGGAAACTCAATGGGCTTGTTGCCATTACGCGAGGAAGCATCGAATACTTTGCCGTTTAGGAGCATGCCCGTGTACAGCACCGATACTGTTTGACCGGCTTTGGGCTTGGCCCCGGTACCGGCTTTGGTAATAGCATAATACAGCCCACTGGGAGTTTTGATGCCTTTCAGCTTATTCTGCTTCAGGTAGGCCTGAATCTGAGCGTCCTGTTTGAGGGCCAGCGCGGCAGCCTGTTTCTTGGCCTCTTGCTGGGCCCGCAGCTGCTCCTGCTGGAAATCCTGCATGGCCTGTTCCTGCGTCTGGATCTTCTCTGCCTTCGCCAGCACCGTGAGCGTAGAGCCTGCCCGGCGAATGAACGGCGGCACCGGCTGCCGGAACGACTTCAGAAACACAGTATCCAGGTTCAGCCGGAACACCCCTGAGTCGCCGGGCTGTAGCAGGGAAAGGGCTTCTTCCACCGTGCCGCGCTGCTGCCGGCGCACCGTATCCAGCGGAATGCGCACAGGCTGGTTGCGGTTCTGGCGGCGCGAGTGCATCAGTACCGAGTCGGTAGCCGTCCGGAACTGCAGATGGGCGCTTAGTATCTGCCCGATACGGGCTGAATACGCGGGGTTGCCGGTGGCCGGTAGGGCCGGTTGCAGCGCGTAACGGCCGTTTTCGGGGCGATAAATGCGGTATTCGAGCCTCGAGCTAAGCCGATTGAAAGCGGGTGGGACGGTTTGTGCGCGGGCAACCCCCGATGGCCAGCAGACCACCGTCAAGGAAAACACCGCTGCACTCAGAAAACGGGCAAAAGAAAGCATCAGATAGGAAAGCAAATCGAAGAATGGCAGCAAGATGGCAAGGATACCCGACACTTGTGCCCCAACGCTTTAAACGAAGCCGGCCCCTTCCTGTCACGGAAGAGGCCGGGTTTATTTAATCTTCAAAACTTCGAGCTCGAAAATAAGATCGGCGTTGGGCGGAATCAGGTAACGCTTACCGGCTTCATCATCGGGGTCGGGGCGGCCCTTGGCGCCGTAGGCCAACGCCGCCGGAATCCAGACGCGCACCCGGCTACCCACCGGCAGCAGCAGTAGCGCCTCATCAAACCCCTTGATAACCTCGCCCCGCCCAACTTTCAGCTTTAACGGCCCGCCTTGCTGCACCGAGGTGTCGAAGATGCGTCCATCGGCGGCCAGCAGCCCGGTGTAATGCACCGTTACCCGGTCGCCGGGTTGGGGGAGGGGGCCGGTACCCGGCTGCCGGATAGCGTAGCGCAGGCCCGATGCCGTAGTAATGGCCCGGCTCAGCAGGCTGTCAGTGGTGGCGGGTATGGCCGTGGTGGTGAGGGTGCGTTGCGCCCGGCCCAGCAGAGGCAGCATACACAACGCAGCTATACCGTAACGCATTACGCAGGAACCGGCCATCGGAAAAGCTACTCTACGTTGAGGATTTCAATATCGAAAGCTAGCGGCTGATAGGTGGAGGCGTTAATTAGGAAGCCGCCCGAGCTGGTCAGCAGCAGATACGACGGTATCAGGGCTATTTTCCGGTCACCTTTGCGCATTTGCAGCGTGGCTTGGTCCCAGCCCTTTACCAGTTGTCCGGAACCATTGATAAAGCCCAGACACCCGCAGGTGGTGTGGTTGTTGCTGGAAGCATCGAAAACCAGTCCGTCGTTCTCGGCCAGCATAAACCGTCCCACGTAGTTGGTCGTTACTTTCTGGCCCGCTTTGATAAGTGGATTAGAAGCAGGGCCATCCGTAATAGGAATTAGGTAGATGCCCGATTCCAGCCGGGTATAATTGGTGATGGCGCGGCGCGTGAGGTAAGCCTGAATGTTGGAGTCGTCCGTTTTCTTCTGGGCTTCCTCTACTTCTCGGGCTTGCTTCACGTAAGAAGGCTCCGTGTTGCAGCTGGTAAGGGCCGGTACGCTGAAACCAGCCAGCAGCAGCGCTGCATTTAAAACAAATTTTTTCATGCCAAGCTCAACTAAAGTCAGCGGTAATTTATTTGATGTCAACTACTTCAACGTCAAAGCGCAGAATGGCATTGGCCGGAATTTTACCGGTAGCGTTTGAGCCGTAAGCCAGCTTCGACGGAACTAGTAGAATTCCTTTGGCGCCTTTGTTGAAATACTGAAAGCCCTTGTCCCAACCCATGATAACGCGCTCCTGGCCCAGCACAAACGGTAGGCCCAGCGTAGTCAGGTTGCTGTCAAATACGGTGCCGTCCAGCAGAGTACCCGTGTATAGGGCTTTCACTACCTGCTTCCGAACTGCATTGGGGCCGGTACCGGGCTGCGTAATGCTCACGTACACACCCGAAGTGTCTTTGGTAAAGCCCGTCAGGTTCTTGTCTTTGATGTACTGCTGAATAGTAGCGTCGTCCTGAGCGGTGTAGTCAGGGGTTGGCGTTTCTTTATCCTTGCAGGCCGTGAGCAAAGCGGCTGTCAAGCCAAACAGCAGCAGGAAAAAGTAAGCAAAGCGAAACTTCATAGGGGTAGTAAAAAAGGCGGGCGGTTATTGAACATCCTTCACCTCCACATCAAACCGCAGCACGGAGTTTGGGGGAATAGGCCCAACGGCATAAGGGCCATAGCCCAACCGGGAGGGTACCAGCAGGGTGGCCTTGGCACCTTTGCTCAGCCGCGCAAAACCTAGGTCCCAGCCCGCAATTACCTGGCCGATACCAATGGTAAAGGTAAAAGGCTGGTTGTTGCGGCTGCCGGTGGAGTCGAACACCCGGTTATCCAGCAGCATACCCGTATACAGGGCCGATACACTCTGGCGTTTGTTGATTTTTACGCCGTTGCCGGGCTGCGTTACCGCAATGTAGAGGCCCAGCGTATCCTTCTTAAAGCCAGTCAGGTTGTTGTCCTTGATGTAGGCAGTAATCAGGTCTTCGTCTTTCTGGGTATAATCGGTGGTATCCAGCGCGGGGGTGTCGGTTTTCTGGCAGCCAGTGAGGACGCCGCCCAGCGTAAGCAAAAACAACCCAAGGCCAGCTACCGGCCGACGAAAAAGAGACGCTACCATAAGAAACGCGAATTAGTGCTGAGATGAAGAGTCAAAAGCCCCCGGCTCGGTTGCACCGGGTCGGGGGCTTTTACGTAACAACGGGCTAGCGCCAATCGTGCGCTTATTTGCCCTGTTGCTGCTGGGCTTGCTGCTGCAGGGCCTGGAGCTGGCGCTGAATATCTTCCTGGCTTACCTGGGGTTGCTTGGGAGCATCCTTAATGTCTACCAGTTCCACGTCGAAGCGCAGGATGGCGTCAGCCGGAATGTCGGCACCAGCCCCGCGCTGCCCGTAGGCCAGCGACGACGGAATCAGCAGAACCGCTTTCGAGCCTTTGTTCAGCATCGGAATGGCCTTGTCCCAGCCCGGAATTACTTGGCCTACACCAATCGGGAATTCAATTGGTTTGCCACCGTTGCCTTTGGCCGAAGAGTCAAACTCTTTGCCGTTCTCCAGCAGCGTGCCTTTGTACTGTACCGCTACCACCTGCCCAACTTTCGGCTTTGGTCCGGTGCCGGGCGAAGTCACCACGTAGTACACGCCTGAGGTATCACGCTGGGCCGTCAGGTTGTTTTTCTTGATGTACTCCTGCAGCTTCGCATCGTCAGCCTTCAGTTGCTGCTTGGCGTGCAGCTTCATTTTAGCTGCCTGCTCCACCTGCATCTTCTGCACGTCGGCCATGGCCTCGTCGCGGGTCTGCACCTTGTCCACCTTCACGTACATGGTCATGGTCTTGCCGGCTTTCTGCATGAATGGCGGCACCGGCTGACGGAACGACTTGGCGAAGATGGTATCCACGTTGAAGCGGAATACGGCCGAGTCGCCGGGTTGCAGCAGGCTGATGGCCTCTTCCAGACCACCACGCTGCTGCTTGCGGATAGAATCCAGGGGCACGCGCACCGGGAAGCCCATTTGCTGCTTGCGCGAGTTGAACAGGATGGAGTCCTTAGCCGTACGGTACTCTACGTGCAGGGCCATGATTTTGCCGATGCGCTCCTTGTAGGTGGCGTCGCCCTCAGCCCCAATTTCGCGGGCGTCGTAGCTCTTGCCGTTGCTCTTGAAAACTTTGTATTCGATTCCTGACTTGGTCTTGCTGAAATCACCGCCTTTATTGCAGGAGGCGAGGCCCAGAACGCCGGCAGCGAGGGCCAGGCTCAGAAAGTTGCGGGTAAAGGACATGAACGGGTTTGCGGGTTAGAAGACAGAATGAGCGCCCAAGTTACACCGAATTATACCGATGGTGCTACCGGAGCCAGCGGGGCCGTCACAAGTTGGGTCTGATACTCGGGCAGCAAGCTCAGAAAACGCTCCACAGTGCTGTTGAGCGAGTCGTGGCTGATGCCGCCAGCAGCATTGTGGTGGCCTCCGCCGTTGAAGTGACGGCGCGAAAACTCGCTTACCGAGAAGTCGCCCACCGAGCGGAAGGAAATTTTCACGGCCTGAGTGCGGTCAATCAGAATGGCGGCAAACACAATGCCCTCGATGCTCAGGGCGAAGTTTACAAGCCCCTCAGTGTCACCGGTTTTAGAGTGATACTGGCGCAGTTCGTCGGCCGTAATGGCAATGTAGGCCGTGTTGTACTCGCGCAGCACCGTCAGCTTATCCTTCAGCACAAAGCCCAGGAAGCGCAGCCGCTCCTCAGAGTGCGAGTCGTAGATGCGGCGGTGCACATCGGAGAGGTTGATGCCGGCGTTGAGCAGCTCGGCAATAATCAGGTGCACGTTGCGCGAGGTGCTGGGGTGGCGGAATGAACCGGTATCCGTCATAATGCCCGCGTACAGGCACTCCCCGATACCAGTGTCAATCAGGTCCTGGTCGCCCAGGTCGCGGATTACCTCAAACACCAGCTCGGCCGTAGCGGCGGCTTTGGGGTTGGAATAATCGAGCTGCGCGAAGTCCTCGGGCTCCTGGTGGTGGTCAATGAGCACCTTGGTGCCCTTGGCGTTGCGCACGTACTCGCCCAACTCGTTAATGCGGCCCAGACAGCTGAAGTCGAGGCAGAACAGCACCTCAGCCCGCGCAATGATGTCGCGCACCTGGGCGTCGTTCTGGCGGGGCTCGTACACCACCACTTCCTCGTTGCCGGGCATCCAGGCCAAGAAGTTGGGGTAGTCGGAAGGGGTAACCACCGTTACGCTGTGGCCCTTCTTGCGGAGGTAGCCGGCCAGGCCTAGCGAGGAGCCCAGGGCGTCAGCGTCGGGCTTGTGGTGGGTGGTGATGAAAATCTGTCGGGGTTGCGCCAGCAGCTCCTTCAGCTCAGATATTGTGGACATTGCCTACGGGGTAGGTGACTGAATTTCGGTCGGTTAGGCCGCGTACAAAGGCGGCAAAAGTCGGAAATATTCTGGCTTTCAACAAAACGGCTTGCAGAAAGGTGCAGCCGCAATGTAGACGACTGTAAGGTTGCCGGCCGTGGGAATGTTCCGGGGCTGAAAAAATATGGGAAATGTGGAGTTGAATATGAGCAGTGTACTACTCAATGCGCTGACAAAGATGAAAAAAGATGGGTGACCAGCCGGCTGCGGTAAACAGCTCTACCGTATTCCATCAATTCATTCCGTACTTTTGCGGCCGCAAACGCCTGCCGTTTGCACTGCAACCGCATTCATTTCAACCCCAACTATACGAAGCCCATGGCCACGAACCGCACATTCACGATGATTAAGCCCGACGCCACCCAGGACAACCACATTGGTGGTATCCTGAGCATGATTGAGGAGGGCGGCTTCCGCATCGTAGCCCTGAAAAAAGTACAGCTGACCCCCGAGCGCGCCGGTGAGTTCTACGCCGTACACAAAGAGCGTCCCTTCTACGGCGACCTGGTGAAATACATGTCGTCGGGCCCCATCGTAGCGGCTATTCTCGAAAAAGACAACGCCGTGGCTGATTTCCGCACCCTGATTGGCGCTACCAACCCCGCCCAGGCCGCCGAAGGCACCATCCGGAAGAAGTACGCTAAGAGCATCGAAGCCAACGCCGTACACGGTTCGGATTCCGATGAAAACGCCAAAATCGAAGGTGACTTCTATTTCACCGCCGACGAGCAATTCTAAATCACGGATTTAGACGGATGTTGAGGATGACACGGATTCGTTCTGGATTCGTGGTTTGTCTGAAAAGTCTGCCAACAAAAAGCCCGCTTGCTGCTGCAAGCGGGCTTTTTGTTGTTCTACATTATTGTTAGGCGCAGCGGTTATACAAATCCGTGTCATCCTCAACATCCGTCTAAATCTGTGATTTAGGCGTTTTCTACGCTCAGAACGGGCTCTACGTGCTCGGCATCAGTGGTGGCTTCCTGGGGCGTGTGCTTGTGCTTGAACAGGAGCACGAACAGCACGGCAATAACGAGGGCGTAGGCGGCAAACGTGAGCCAGATGCCCTGCCAGTCCTTGGTTACACCATCGGCGGCGGTGAAGTATTTCTCGATGACGATGCCGCTCACCGAGCTGCCCAGCACGGCCCCGAAACCGTTGGTCATCATCATGAACAGGCCTTGGGCACTGGCCCGGATGCTGGAAGCCGTCTGGGTTTCCACGAACAACGAGCCCGAGATGTTGAAGAAGTCGAAGGCCATGCCGTACACGATGCACGAGAGGATAACCAGCGTGATGCCGGGGAAATCGGGGGTGCCGAAGGCCAGCAGGCCGAAGCGCAGCACCCAGGCAATCATGCTGAACAGCATTACCTGCTTGATACCAAAGCGGCGCAGGAAGAACGGAATAGCCAGAATAAACAGCGTTTCCGATACCTGCGAGATGGACATGATGATAGCCGGGTACTTCACGGCAAACGTGTCCTTGTAGGCGGGTACTTTGTCGAAATCGTGCAGGAAGGTGTCGCCGTAGGCGTTGGTGAGCTGCAGGGCGGCACCCAGCAGCAGCGCGAACAGGAAGAAGGTGAGCATCTTGGTGTCGCGCAGCAGCGCAAACGACTTCAGGCCCATCACATCAACCAATGAGCGGCTGGGCGTGTCTTTGGCCGTGGGCGGGCAAGCGGGCAGCGTAAACGAGTAGATACCCAGCGCAAAAGCCGCGGCGGCGGCCACGTAGAACTGGCTGGCCGATTTCTCGAAGCCCAGCAAGCTCACCGTCCACATAGCTACAATGAAGCCGATGGTGCCCCACACCCGGATGGGCGGGTAGTCCTTTACCACATCCAGGCCCTGGCGCTTCAGCACCGAGTACGATACGGCAATGCTGAGGGCCAGCGTGGGCATGTAGAAAATCATGTTCAGCAGAATCACCCAGAAGAAGGTGCCGGGGTCCGTTACCATGGGTACCGTGCACAGCACTATCCCGCCCAGAATGTGCAGGATGCCGTAGAGTTTCTCGGCATTCACATACTTATCGGCAATGATGCCCATAATGGAGGGCATGAAGATGGAGGCAATGCCCATCGTGGAGAAAATGGCCCCAAACTGCGCCCCCGACCATTGCTTCGTCTGGAACCAGTACGCGCCGATAGTTATCAGCCATGAGCCCCAGATAAAAAACTGCAGGAAGCTCAGAATAGTGAGACGCAACTTGGTACTCATGTAACTACTGTTGGGAAAAGTGGGGGGACACAATTTGAAACCTAAAGATACAAGAATTCTCTGCGGTGAAAATTCGCCCCGACGGGCTGTAAGAATGTCCAGAACGCAAACTGCCCCCCAACCCGAAGGCCGGAGGGCAGCTGAAGCGACAGGCCCCGAGTGGGCTTAGGCCTGAGCCGTCGCCAGCGCGGGGTAATCGGTGTAGCCCTGGTGGAAGCCTTCGGGGCCGGGAGCGTAGAAGGTAGAGGGGTCGGGCTGGGTGAGTTCGGCACCCTGCTCCAGACGAGCTACCAGGTCGGGGTTGGCAATGAAGGCGCGGCCAAAGGCCACGAGGTCGGCGCGGCCGCTCTGCAGGTCGGCTTCGGCGCGGTCCACGTCGTAGCCGCCGCTCAGGATGAGCGTGTTGGTGAACTTCTCGCGCAGGCCGGCAATGATGCTGGCCGGTACGGCCGGCGCGCCCATGCTCTCGTGGTTCACGATGTGCAGGTACACCAGGTTCAGCTTCTGGAGCTCAGCGGCCAGGTGCAGATACAGCGCGTCGATGTCGTCGAAGGTGGGGGCTACATCGTTGAAGGCACCGTAGGGCGATACGCGGATGCCCACGCGCTCCGCCCCGATGGCGGCTACCATGCCCTGAGCAATTTCCAGCACAAAGCGGGCCCGGTTCTCGAGGGAGCCGCCATACTCATCGGTGCGCTGGTTGCTCTTGGGGTTCAGGAACTGGTCGATGAGGTAGCCGTTGGCGGCGTGGATTTCTACGCCATCAAAACCCGCTTCCACGGCCAGCTTAGCCGAGTTGATGTACTCCTGCACCACTTCCTTCACCTCGGCGGTGGTCAGCTCGCGCGGAGTGGGCTGGGGCTGCATCTGCTGCTGGTCGGTCCACATGTCGCCGGCGGCGGCCACGGCCGA
Source organism: Hymenobacter pini (assembly GCF_020421205.1). Lineage (GTDB taxonomy): Bacteria > Bacteroidota > Bacteroidia > Cytophagales > Hymenobacteraceae > Hymenobacter > Hymenobacter pini. Next base: position 321,543 of record NZ_JAIZZH010000005.1, on the reverse strand, counting down.
GGGGGCAATAATCTCGGCACCCTCGGGCATGTTCAGCGGGTGCGAAATGCGGCCCGTGTGCATCATTTGCACGAAGATACGGCCGTCCTTGGCGTGCACGGCGTCGGTTACCAGCTTCCAGCCCGCTACCTGCTCAGGCGAGAACAAGCCGGGGATGCGGGCGTAGCCCAGGCCGTTGGCTGAGGGCGAGGTGCCTTCCGTAACGATGAGGCCAGCCGTGGCGCGCTGGGCGTAATATTCGGCTTCTAGGGGGCCGGGCACGTTGCCCAGGGCGCGGCTGCGCGTCATGGGGGCCATTACAATATGATTCTGGAGCGTGAGGTTGCCCAGTTTGGCGGGCGAGAAGAGCTTCTTGGTTGCCATGTGCAGTTGATGCTGAGGGTTAACGCGGCTATAAAGCATCAACTAATTGAAATGTTTCGATGGGTTTGGGGAAATTTTTTGCGGCTAGCCCAACGTGTCGAAAAACGAGGCCAGCCCGCGCAGAGCCTCCCGGTTCAGGGTAATGTTCACGCACCGGCCACACTTCTGAGTTTGCACCAGCCCGCTGTCGGCCAAGATCTTGAGGTGGTGCGATACGCAGGGCTGGGAGAGGCCCGTCAGCTCCTGTACTTCGGCAAAGGCCAGCTGGTCTTGTTGGCTGAGGGCCAATACGATATTGAGCCGGTACTTATCTGCTAATGCTCCGGCCGATTTGGCCACCAGTTGCGTATCCATAGACAAGCAAGATAAGAAAAATTACCCGCCCGGGCCGGCTCCAGCGGCCGGGCCCACGGGGCAAAAAAGAAGGCTACCGAAGCGGCAGCCTTCCTGATAATCGGCGTGATAAAGGGCGCTTAGGCGGCCTCGGCGAAGCGCTTGTTCACCTCGTCCCAGTTGATGAGGTTGAAGAAGGCGGCAATGAAGTCGGGGCGACGGTTTTGGTATTTCAGGTAGTAGGCGTGCTCCCACACATCGAGGCCCAGTACCGGGGTGCCTTTGCAGCCGGAGTCGGGCATCAGCGGGTTGTCCTGGTTGGGGGTAGAGCATATTTGCACCGAGCCATCGGCCTGCTTGCACAGCCACGCCCAGCCCGAGCCGAAGCGGCCTACGGCGGCTTTGGTGAATTCTTCCTTGAACTTCTCATAGCTACCGAAAGCCTTATTGATGGCCTCGCCAACGGCCCCGGTGGGCTCACCGCCGCCATTGGGGCTCAGAATCTGCCAGAAGAACGAGTGGTTCCAGTGGCCGCCGCCGTTGTTGCGCACCGGCGCGGGGGCCGAGGCAATGTTCTGCAGCAGGTCTTCCAGGCTCTTGCCTTCCAGCTCAGTGCCGGCAATGGCGTTGTTGAGGTTGGTAACGTAAGCCTGGTGGTGCTTGCTGTGGTGGATTTCCATGGTTTGCGCATCAAAGTGCGGCTCCAGGGCATCGTAGGCGTAGGGCAGTTTGGGCAGTTCGAAAGCCATAATACAGAATGGTTTGGGGTGAAAAAGGGAGAGCAATACGTGCATAGCGTAGCGCCGGGCGCCGCCGCATGTACAACCGTTGTACCCGGTGTAGGGTTACGCGGAAGCGGCCAAAAGTAGATTATTTCCGCTTCCGGGCGAAGAAGTCCCGCATCAGCGCCTCGCACTCATCGGCCAGCACGCCGCTCACTACCTCGGCCTTGGGGTGCAGCAGCTGGCCGTGGCGGCGGTACCCGAATTTGGGCTCGGCGGCCCCATATACCACCCGGCGCACCTGGGCCCAGGCCGTGGCCCCGGCGCACATCACGCAGGGCTCCACCGTTACGTACAGAGTGCACTCCTGCAGATATTTATTGCCGAGGTTGTTAGCTGCTGCTGTCAGGGCCAGCATTTCGGCGTGGGCAGTTACGTCCTGCAGCCGCTCGGTTTGGTTGTAGGCGCGGGCAATAATGCGCTTATCCAGCACCACCACGGCCCCAATCGGAATTTCATCTTCCTCAAATGCATACCGGGCCTGCTTCAGCGCCTCCCGGATGTATTGCTCGTCGGAGTAGAGGGAGAGTGTCATGTTGAAGTGATAGGTGGAAAAAGACGTCATTCCGAGCGAAACCGAGGAATCTCGCGTGCTGACGTTATGGAAGTAAACCCAACATCAGCACGCGAGATTCCTCGGCTTCGCTCGGAATGACGAACTCAATTATTATTTCATCACAATGCTCTGCATCACGGCCTGGGCGGTGGGCTGCCACTGGGCCTGCTCGTCGGCGGGGGCATCGAAGGTGAATACGTAAAGCTGGTCGCCCTCAATGGCGTACTGCACCAACTGGTATTTGCGGATGGGGGCGAGGTTGCCGCCGCGGCGGTTGTCGGTCACCGTCGACACAAACTCCAGCACCACAAAATCCCGCTTGTTCACCGTCTGAATGTCCTCGCGCAGGAACTGCACCTTGCCGTACATATTCTGAATGCTGGCTTTGTAGATTTTCAGCAGCAGGGCGTAGTCCCGGTTGGTGAAGGTGGTGGGTTTTTGCTGCACGCTCAGGTCCACGCGGCCACTGGGGTTGCTGAACACGGCCAGCGGCTTGCGGGGCGAGGGGTACTTGGCGGCAATACCGTCATCGGGCAAAGCGGCAAAGCTCTCGGGCACGCCGAGGGTAATGTTCTTGCCCACGGCGGTTTTCTTGAGCTTGGGGCCGGCGAAGGCCAGCAGCGCCCCCAGCACCAGCAGCAACGGGGCAAAACGAAGTAGTTTCATGGTGTAAAGTAACGCAACCCGCCGCAAGCAGCCGGGCGCAGGGTGATTGGGTGAAAGTAGAAAACGCCGGCAAAGCACCGCCGCGTTCAAATGCAAAGCTCCGAGGCCTCAACGACCTCGGAGCTTATATCAGTGTCATTCCGAACGAAGGGAGGAATCTGGGTTAGTCCGTTCAGGTATTAAACCCAGATTCCTCCCTTCGTTCGGAATGACAGTTAGCGGCGTTTTTTAGTGGTAGCCACCGACGGATACTTGATGCTCACCTTCTTCCAGTACACGTAGTTGCCAGTTTTGGCCTCGATGAGGTAGGTGCCGGCCGGAATGCGGCCCAGGTCCACGGGCTCGCCGGTGTTGTTAGCCGGGTCGAGGGCGGTGGTGTACACGGGCTGCTTTTTGTAGTTGGTCATCACCAGCGTGCCGGGCTTGGTGAACTGCTGGGTGAAGCTGAGCATGATGCTTTGCCCACTCGACGACGGAAATACGTCAATACCCGACAGCGTTTCTACGCGCTTGATGGGGCCGTTGAGCGTTACAGGTTCGGCTTCCGACTTAGTTTTTACTTCGGTGCCGGTGGCCGATTTGGTTTTGGTTTTCACCTTGGTCTGAGCCTGCGCGGCCGAGAAGGAGAGGAGCGTGGCGGCCAAGGCGAGCAGAACGGGGCGTTTCATATGGAGTACAGAAGGTAGTTGACGAAAGAATGCTGGTTAGGAGAGCCTGTTTGCATACTCCGTACCAATTTTGCGCAAGCTTACGCAAAACCACTGTAAGCCGCCGAAATACGGCTTTTACAGCTTCGAGAAAGCGCGGGTGTGGCAGCTACAGCCCCTAATTTTTCCGACCCTACTTATTTTTCCTGCCTACCTTCGCTATTCTTACCAGAACTCAGAGCTGAGAAATAGGAAGCAAGAGAAGTAACGGACCTGTGCCAACTACATGCTTACTCAGCTCTAAGGTCTCACTTCTCAGTTCTACCGAAATGCTCCGGACTCATACCTGCGGCGAATTGCGCCCCGAACACGTTGGTCAAACCGTTACGCTCTGCGGCTGGGTGCAGCGCACCCGCGACAAAGGCGGTATTCTGTGGGTGGACCTGCGCGACCGGTATGGCCTCACGCAGCTGGCCCTGGAAGAAGGCGTGGAAACGGCCGAGGTGCGCGAGCAGGCCCGGCAACTGGGCCGCGAGTTTGTGGTGTGCGTGACCGGTAAAGTAGCCGAACGCCACTCCAAAAACGACAAAATGCCCACCGGGGCCATTGAAATTCGGGTGGAAAAACTGGAGGTGCTCAACCCCGCCAAGCTGCCGCCTTTCCTGATTGAGGATGACACCGACGGCGGCGACGACCTGCGGATGAAGTACCGCTACCTGGACCTGCGCCGCACGCCCGTGCGCCAGAACCTGATGCTGCGCCACCGCGTGGCCCAGGCCACCCGCCGCTACCTCGACGGCCAGGACTTCATCGAAGTGGAAACCCCGGTGCTCATTAAGAGTACGCCCGAAGGCGCCCGCGACTTTGTGGTGCCTTCCCGCATGAACCCCGGCGAGTTCTACGCCCTGCCCCAGAGCCCCCAAACCTTCAAGCAGCTGCTGATGGTATCGGGCTTTGACCGGTACTTCCAGATTGTAAAATGCTTCCGCGACGAGGACTTGCGGGCCGACCGTCAGCCCGAATTTACGCAGATTGACTGCGAAATGTCGTTTGTGGAGCAGGAGGACATCCTCAACACCTTCGAAGGGCTGGTGCAGTACCTGTTCCGGGAGGTGAAGGGCCTGGAAATTGGCCAGCTGCCCCGCATGACTTACGCCGACGCCATGCGCTACTACGGCAACGACAAGCCCGACACGCGCTTCGAGATGAAGTTTGTGGAGCTGAACGACGTGGCCAAGGGCTACGGCTTCCCGGTGTTTGAAGCTGCCGGGCTGGTAGTGGGCATCTGCGCTACTGGCGCGGCCAGCTACACCCGCAAGCAGCTCGACGAGCTGACTGAATACGTAAAACGCCCCCAGATTGGCGCCACCGGCCTGGTGTACGCCCGCGTGGAAGCCGATGGCTCGGTGAAATCGTCGGTAGATAAATTTTACTCGCAGGAGGCGCTGCAGCAGTGGAAGGCCGCCTTCAACGCTCAGCCCGGCGACTTGCTGCTGATTTTGGCTGGCGAGCCGAACAAAACCCGCAAGGCCCTCTCGGAGCTGCGCCTGGAAATGGGCCAACGCCTTGGCCTGCGCGACAAAGACACTTTCTCGGCCCTGTGGGTGGTTGATTTCCCCCTGCTCGAGTACATCGAGGAAGAAGGCCGCTACTTCGCCATGCACCACCCCTTTACCTCGCCCAAGCCCGAGGACGTGCCCCTGCTGGCCTCGCCCGACACAATTGGGGAGGTGCGCGCCAACGCCTACGATATGGTGATTAATGGCGTGGAAGTGGGCGGCGGCTCCATCCGCATCCACGACCGCTCGGTGCAGGCTCAGATGTTTGGGCTGCTCGGCTTCAGCCCCGAGGAGGCCCAGGCCCAGTTCGGCTTCCTGCTCGACGCCTTCGAGTACGGTGCGCCGCCCCACGGTGGTATTGCCTTCGGCTTCGACCGTCTCTGCAGCCTCTTCGGCGGCGCCGACAGCATCCGCGACTTCATTGCCTTCCCCAAAAACAACTCCGGCCGCGACGTGATGATTGACTCGCCCTCCCAGATTTCGGACGCGCAGTTGAAGGAGCTGAGCATCAAAACCGATGTAGTAGCGGGCAAGTAAGCCGTTGTGGATAGAAGTTCAGCATTACCAGCAGTAACAGAAGTGCGCTACTCGCGCGGACCAACCTTCTCGTTACTGCTGGCAGTGGTGTTTTTAGTATGGGTGTGTTGGGATATCTACCGCTTTTTCTCGTACTGCGTAATTTGTGCGGCTGACCTGCAGCGCAATTATGCATTGTTAGTGCTGTGGATTCTGGCAGCGGCCTTTGCGGGGTGGGAGATGTGGCATTGGGTCCAACGTCGTCAAGCCACGCAGCCTGCCTTGCAGTTGAGCACAATGGGAGTTTGGACAGCCCAGACTGGTTGGCTGCCTTGGTCCCAGGTTAGTTTGGTAATTGCTCGTTGGCACGGGGCGGTATCATTGTATTACGTCGATGCGTCCGTGAAACCTGCTTATATCCGTTGGCAACTGTATGAGCTGGCCATTGGTGGCCATCGTTTGCAACAGCTGTATCAGCAGTATTCTCAGCCACACGAAGCGGTTAATCTGACAATAGACTAAAACCATTCCGGCCGCAACCTGATAATTAATTCTCTCTCCGATTTAGGACGTACAGCTGAAGGTACTAAGGATTAGTGCCGATATGGCAGCGGGTAAGTAATCAATGAGTCAAAAACCGAGGAAGGGTAAGCAGCAGACTTTCGAGCACGAGATATACTACTCGCGGAGTAGCATTGTAGTTGATGGGATTTTGGCTTTGCTTTTTCTTGGAATAGATATCTGGATAGCAATAATTGGGAACTACTGGGGAGGGCTGTTTTTCAGTGGGGCTGCATTGTTCACTGTATTTCGTGCCGTAAAACGAGCACAGGTTACTGGACCAGCCCTAAGGTTTGGCCGTGCAGGAATATGGACTGAGAAGCTTGGGCTGAGAACCTGGCATCAGGTTACTGCAACGATTGAGGTACATGTGGGTACCCGAGGTAACACGTCAAACCGCTTATCTATCCTACAACGCGGCAGCAAAACAATGGAACTGCAAAGCCTAGTAGTTGATGATCTGGCCGTAGATGAACGAACCTTGCAGGTGTGGTTAAAGAATTACACCGAAGGTGAACTCTCCTGATAATTGCTTGAACAACAAAAAGCGGCACCCGATGCATCAGGTGCCGCTTTTTGTTTCTATTACTTTCAGTGTATGAATATTGATTTAGAAAGTGCCTTCATCAACGAATATGTGGTGAAGAATAAGCGCCAGCGCTACCTAGATTTTATTAAGTCACCGAAGCGGAGAAAGACGTTTCTTGAAATGCTTTATCATGGAAAGGATCTTGATAAAGGCAAGCTTAAGCCATTGATAGGCCATTCTGAAACAGAAATAGCAAAACGAATAGAGGGTAGTCAAATCACTTCCTGTTACATCATTTCCGTCAACTCAGCTTTAGATGGTAGGCAGATGCCTGTCAAAGATGCTCTGGCTGAGATTGTAGCGTACACCGAAGCCATCGTACTGATATTCGGACAGTGCGAGTTCATCTATTACTTGGGCGAAGCTCCATACAATGAATATCTAAGCTTATGAGCGGCTTCTGACGCTTCAAGATGTTTTAACATCTACTTACCGCCACGCCATATTCTCCTTGAACTCCACCGGGTACATGTTCAGGTACTGCACGATGCGGGGGTAGGTGCCGCGGTTGGGGCTGCTGCCGTGGGGCAGGAAGTGGTGCCAGATGACAAAATCTCCGGCGTTAGCGGCAATGGGTACGGCTTGCGCATCTAGGTTCGCGCGGCGCGGGTCGGTACCAGGCGGGAGGCTGTTCAGCCAGGATTCCAGCGTGCGGTGGAAGCCGGGCACGCAGCAGAAAGCCCCTTGCTCGGCGGGAGTGTCGCAGAGGTAGAGCAGACCTTGGGTACCAAAGCGGAACGGGGGTTCCAGGCTCATATCCCAATGCAAATAGGGGCCTTGGAAAGGCAGGTTCGGGGTTTCGGGCGGGTTGAAGCTGGTGCGGTCGGTAGTCTTCCAGAGGTCGGTGGTGCCCCAGAGCTGAGCGAAGGCCTTGTGGATACGCTTGGATTGTCGGTTAGCCTGCAGGGTAGGATGGTGGTAGAACTCCATCATAATACCCTTCCCAATGGGCCGCTCATACCAGGTAGCCGGGTTGAGCGGGTCCATGCCCAGCGCGTCCCAGACGGCCAGCTCCGTGGCCTGGGCCTGCTCCCGCAAAATAGCCTCCCGTACTATCACGTAGCCATTTTCCTCCCAGAAAGCGAGGTCGTCGGGGCTGAGTACGTCGGGTTCCTGCTCTAGCTCGTGTAAGCTTTCCAGCAAGGCTGCTGGGTACGGCTGGCCGGAGAACAGGCTGTTCAGCCGGTCAATCTGGAGCGCATCAAGCTGCCCGTTGTGCTTCCCCAATATCCACTGCTCGAACTCCGAAAAACTGGGCACCTGCCGTCCCAGATACTGCATGGTTTCTTCCAGCGGCAGGCCCAAACCGTTCAGCAACAAATTGTCGAAGCGCCAGCTTTGCTCGGTGGGCGGTACAAACTCGCCGTTGCGTTGCGCCAGTATGCGCGCCCAGAAATGTTTCAGGTATTGAATGCCTAACTCACCGGTTTCCTGCGGACTGACAGTTGAAGACGCCGGTTGACTGTTGCTGATAGAACGGGATATAGAGGCTGCCATAAAGAAAAGGAATGCGAGTGGGAGCAAGGTACGCCGCCGCCAGCACCCTGCCAACCCCGCAGGGTAGATACTGTTGTGTCGTGGTTTCAGGCATGGTAAGCTGTGTGGCAAGGGCTGGAATACTGTCAAAAACCCGCCGCACCATGCACTATATAGAACTTGGTGCATACATACTGGCAATTCGGTAGATTCAGCCGCTGATTGGTGCCGCTGTTATGAAACGTCTCATTCCTGTATGTGCGCTTTTGCTCGGGCTGGTTGGGCTGCTCCTGAGCCGGCCCGCGGCAAGCCAGCCGGCGCTGGCATTTCGCACCCTCACCGCGCAGGATGGCCTGGCCGAAAACAGCGTGTATGCGGTGGTGCAGGACCGGCGGGGCTTTTTGTGGGTTGCTACCCAGGATGGCCTTTCGCGCTATGATGGGGTGAGCTTCCGCACATTCCGGAACGATGCCCGGCAGTCCGCCAGCCTGGGCAGCAATTTCGTGCTGGCGTTGTGTCAGGATTCGGCGGGGTACCTGTGGGCCGGTACCGGTGGGGGCCTGTCGCGCTATGATCCTGCTACCGGCCGGTTTCGCACGTTTCGGGCCGCCCCCGGCGACGCCAGCGGCCTGCCCGACAACTTTGTGCTGACGGTACTATGCGACCGGCAAGGGCGCGTGTGGGCCGGCACCGAAAGTGGGCTGCACCGCTTCCAGGCCGCTACGCAGCGCTTTACGTCGTTCCGGCACCAGGCGGGGCCGGGCGGCAGCGTCCGGCGCAATGCGGTGCGGGCACTGGCCCAAGACCGGGCCGGGCGGCTGTGGGCCGGCACCGGCGAAGGCGGTGTGAGCTGGCTGGACACCGTGCGCAACTGCCTGGTGCCCGATACCCGCCTGCCGGCCGCTGGCCCCATCAAAGCACTGTGCGCCGACCACCGAGGCGGACTGTGGGTAGGCACCGAAACCGGGGCGCTGCACTACCTGCCTCCCGGGGGAGGCGCGGCCCGGGTGGTAACCCTAGCCGCCGTTACTCGCGGCAAATCAGGCACCATTAGCATTAAAACGATTTTTGAAGACCGGGCCGGCACCTTGTGGATTGGCACAGGTGCCGGGCTGGCCCGCTACGATGCGCCAACTGGCACGTTCCGGTTTCAGCAGCACCAACCCCGTAACCCCCAAAGTCTGCCCGATAACACGGTGCAGGCGATATTTCAGGATCAGGCCGGGATGCTGTGGGTAGGCACGGAAGCCGGTCTGAGCCGGGCCGATTTGCGTCCGTCCGTGTTTGGGAGCGTGCCCACCGCCGTGGCTACCGGGCCGGTATGGGCCATAGCCTCCGATGCTGCCGGCCGGGTGTGGCTGGGCACCGAGCAGCAGGGCGTGCTGTGCTACGACCCCGCTACGGGCCAGCAGCAGCAGTTTCGGCACAACCCCACCGACCCAGGCAGCCTCAGCCAGGACTATGTGCGGGCGCTGTGTTTCGACCGGCGTGGCCGGTTGTGGGTGGGCACGCAAAGCCAGGGGCTCAACTGCCTGGAGCCGGGTAGCAAGCGGTTTGTGCGTTTTCGTCACGATCCGGCCAACCCGTATTCACTGGCCGATGACCTAATTCAATCGGTGTACGAGGACCCGCAGGGCAAGCTGTGGGTGGGGCACAATGGCGGCGGGCTGTCGTGTTATAACCCGGCTACCGGCCGCTTCACCGCCTTCCGCCACGACCCCGCCAACCCCGGCAGTTTGCCGAACAACTACGTGCGGGCCACGCTGCAGGACCGGCAGGGGCGTTTTTGGGTGGCTACCGGAGGCGGCGGACTCTCGCGCTTCAACCCCGCTACGGGCCGTTTTACCACTTTTCGGGTAGATGAGCGCACTGCCAACGGGCTAAGCAGCAACTCGGTGCGCAGCGTGTTGCAGGACCGGCAGGGCACGTTGTGGGTGGGCACGGAAGGGGGCGGCTTTGCCCGGCTCGACGACCCGGTGCGGGGCCGCTTCACCACTTTACGGGAAGCCCAGGGCCTGCCCAATGACGTGGTGTACAGCATGCTGGAAGACGCCCGGGGTAACCTGTGGCTGGCTACCAACCAAGGGCTGGCCCGCTTCACGCCCCGCACCCGGCAGTTTCTCACGTTCGACTCGCGCGACGGGCTGCTGCAGGATGAGTTCAACGCCGCAGCCTGCCACCGCTCGGCGGCGGGCAGCTTGTACTTTGGGGGAGTGAACGGGGTGGTGGCTTTTCGACCCGAAGCTGTGCGTACCAACCCGGTGCCGCCGCCCGTGGTACTCACGGCCCTGCGGCGTTTCAACCAGCCCGTAGAGCTAGCCGATACTACCATCACCGAGCGGCGCAAGTTGCGCCTGGCCCCCGAGGACTATGTATTTACGCTGGAATTTGCGGCGCTCAACTATCGGCAGCCCGAGAAAAACCGGTATGCCTACCGGCTGGAAGGCTTTGACCCCGCTTGGATTGAGGCGGGCAACCGGCATGAGGTTACCTATACCAACCTCGACCCCGGCACCTACACCTTTCGGGTGCGGGCCGCTAACAACGACGGGGTATGGAGCCCGGTGGGAACCAGCCTGCGCATTTTAGTAGACCCACCCTGGTACGGAACCTGGTGGTTTCGGATTGGACTGAGCTGGATAGTGCTGGCGGGACTCTTTCTGTTGTACCGGCTTCGGGTGCGCCAGCTGCTGGCCCTAGAGCGGGTGCGCCACGGTATTGCCCGCGACCTGCACGACGATATGGGCTCCACGCTCAGCAGCATCTCCATCCTGAGCCAGATTGCCCGCAACCACCAGCGCCAGCACCGGCCCGAGCAGGCCGCCGCCGTGCTGGAGCAAATAGGAGAATCGTCGCGCCGGATGCTGGATGCCATGGACGATATTGTGTGGGCCATCAACCCCGCCCACGATGGCCTCGACGATGTAACTGCCCGTATGCGGCGGCTGGCTTCCGAAATGCTGGAAGCGGCGGGAGTGGAGCTAACCTTCCGGGCCGATGACGCGGTGCTGCCGGGCCTGCGGTTTGATATGCGCACCCGCCGCGAGTTTTTTCTGCTGTTCAAGGAAGCCCTCAACAACCTGGTAAAATACGCCCGCTGCCAGCACGCTACCATTACCCTGGAATATGAACAGGGAAGACTATTACTCACCGTGCACGATGACGGCGTGGGCTTCGACCCGACTGCACCGGCGCGGGGCAGCGGCAACGGCCTAGTCAATATGCGCGCCCGGGCCGCGGCCATGCGGGGCCAACTCACCATTCATTCGGCCCCCGGCCAGGGAACCACGCTGCAATTGAGCGTGCCTGTGTGAGAGCTTGGAATTGAAAACTTAGAATTGAGAACCGAGGGTCTAGAAACAAAAGGTGAACACAGGCTGAACATAAGAACCAGGCCCGCGTCCACTTCTCAACTCTAGGCTCTCAGTTCTCAATTCTAAGCTCTAGCACCCTCACATCATTATGCAGTAGCATCCGCATAGTGGGCTGCGTATTTTCGTTAACTCCCGGCACTGCGCCCCACCTATATGCCTGATACCACCCGCATCCTACTCTACGAAGACAACCCCGACCTGCGCGCCGGCTTAAGTCAGTTGCTTAGCAGTGACCCGAGTTTGGAGCTAACGGCTGCATTGGGCAACTGCACCCAAGCCGAAACCGACGTGAGCCAGTACCGTCCGGACGTGGTTCTGATGGACATTGACATGCCTGGCTGCACCGGCATTGAGGGGTTGCGGCGTATTAAGCAAGTGGCCCCGCAGGTGCAGGTAGTAATGCTCACCGTATTCGAGGATAACGACCGGGTGTTTGAGGCCGTGTGCGCCGGTGCCGATGGATATCTGCTCAAGAAAACCCCGCCCAGTAAGATACTGGAGGCCATTGGTGAAGTGCGGAACGGCGGAGCTCCCATGACGCCCGCCATTGCCCGGCAGGTACTGCGGCTGTTCCCGAAACCAGCCCCGCGCCAACCCGAAGAACAGCTGGGTACGCTCAGCACCCGCGAACAGGAAATCTTACGCCTGCTGGTAGAAGGATACAGCTACAAGATGATTGCCGCCGACCGGGGCATCAGCATCGATACGGTACGCTCCCACATCAAAAAAATCTACGAGAAGCTGCACGTGCGCTCCATGACGGAGGCTGTAAGTAAGGCCCTGCGCCAGGGGCTCGCCTAGCGCGTAGGCGGAGGACCCTCACATCAATATGTTATTGCCAGGGCCGGCGGTGTTGAGTATCTTATCCGGGTGTTCGGCGGCTGTGTGGGCCGCATGTTGAGGGCTGCCATCATACTACCGTACCGTCATGCGCAAACCACGTCGTCAGCTGCTGATTACCTTGCTCGGGCTCTGGCTTACCAACCGCCCCGCGCTGGCCTGATGCCGGCATAATGTAGCAAAGGAGGCACTGAGAAGGCTTTTTGGTTAGGGAAACGCTATATTACCCTATTCGACTGCCTTTTTAGAACTGCCGCCATGCGCCTGCTCCGCGACCTGAAGCTCGATGAAGTGTTTGTGCTTGACATCGAAACCGTGCCCTGCGTGGGCCACCACGACGACCTGCACGAGATGCTGAAGGAGCTGTGGGAGCACAAATGCCACGCCCTGCGCCGCGAGAAAGGTTGGATTTCGCACCACGACCACATTGCCCCCCTGCCCGATGCCCTGCACGCGGCGGCGTTGTTTGAACAGGCCGGCATTTACGCCGAATTCGGGCGGGTGGTGTGTATCTCGCTGGGCCGCTTCCGCACGGCGGCCAGCGGAGGAGTATCCTTCAGCGTAAAATCTTTTTATGGGCACGATGAGCGGCAGCTGCTGCGCGAGTTCAGCGCCGTTATCAGCCAACGACCTCAGTTCCGGCTGTGCGGCCATAATGCCAAGGAGTTCGATTTGCCCTACCTCTCGCGCCGCATCCTTATCAACGGCCTGGAGCTGCCACCCCACCTTGACACAGCCGGCAAAAAGCCATGGGAAGTAGCCCACCTCGATACGATGGAGCTCTGGAAGTTCGGTGACCGAAAATCCTTCACTTCTCTAAGCTTGCTGGCGGCCATGTTCGGTATTCCTACGCCCAAAGACGATATTCAGGGCAAGGACGTGGCGCGGGTGTACTACGAAGAAAACGACCTGCCCCGCATTGCTCGCTACTGCCAGAAGGACATTATCACCACGGCCCGGCTGCTCCAGAAATTCCGGGGCGAGGAGCCTTTCCCGGATGAGGCCGTGGCGTACGCCAACGAGGAAACCGTGATGCTCCGCCGCGCCTGACACCCGCGCTGCCTCACGTAGTAACCGCCGACTTCACCGGAGAATCGGCGGTTTTTTTGTTTTTTTATGATAAATATTTAAATAAAAAATGTAGTTTTATTTATGTTGGATATACAGGGATGGTAAGAATGGAACAGACACTGACAAGCGTTACCCGATTCTCTTTCAGCAATGACCTGCTGGAACAGCTGGCGCAGGAAACCCAGGAAAGTATTGAAGCCCTCCGCGCAGCCCTCACGCGGGCCGTGCCGGTAGCCGTGCAGGCCCTGGCCGGCCGGGTGAGTGGTCCCGACGGCCCGGCCACCATCTGGAAGCTGGGGCGCGAAGCCTACGGAGCCAGCGTACTAGAGCCGATGGCCGCCGAAACCCACCAAGGCTGGATTGCCCGCGGCGAATCATTGATGCGCGGGCTGCTGGGCGAAACCTACCACTTCACGGCTTTGCGGGTGGCTACGGCTGCCACTATTGGGCTGCCGGCCGCCGAGCGGGTGCTGAGCGCGGCCGCCGTGGCGGCACTGGGCGTTATCGGAGAGCATAGCCAGGAGCATAGCCTCACGCCCGAAGCCCTGGCGGCGTGGCTGGTGCAGGAAGGCAGCCGGCTGTCGGGGGCGCTGCTGGCGGAAACGTCCGCGCCGCCCGCCGTGCCCGGTCCGGATGCCGTACCAGTTCCGGCGAATCTTCCGGCCGGGGTATGGGCATCGGTAGGAGGGGGCCACACGTACACGGCCCCGGTACCGGCGCCGCCGGCGCGCACACCGGTGCGGTGGCAGTGGGGGGCACTGCTGCTAGCGGCCGTAGCGTTGGGCTACCTGTTCGGTAACTGGCGCGAACTGTTCTTCGGGCAAAGCACAAACCCGCTGGGTGCGGCCAATACCGCCGCCGCGCCCACGGTCCCCAACGGCGTTACCGCCCCGGCCGGACAAGCCGGCCGCTACGATGCCAGCAGCGGCAACTACATCTACGACACCGGCCAGCCCCTCATTCTGCACCTGGCCGACGGTACTACCCAGAAAGTAGGGGCCACCTCCACCGAAAACCGCCTCTACACCTTCCTAGCCGACCCCACCCAGCAGGTCGATTCCGTTAACCGCACCAAGGGCTGGATTAACTTCGACAGGGTGTATTTCGAGCCCGGCTCCACCACGCTCACCGATGAGTCATTTCTGCAGCTGCGCAACGTGGCTAGCATCCTCAAAACATTCCCCGCTTCGGTAGTGAAGATTGGCGGCTACACCGACAGCACCGGCAACCCGCTCAAAAACTTTCAGCTCAGCGAGGAGCGGGCCAAAACCGCTATGCTGGCTATTGCCGGCATGGGCGTCGATATCAATCGGGTGCAGGCCAAAGGCTACGGCGGCAAGTACTTCATCACGCCCAACACTACGCCCGGAGGCCGCGCCCTCAACCGCCGCATCAGCATTCGGGTGATTAAGAAGTAAAGCTACGGCACCGGCCTGCTGGTTGAGAAACACCGGCCCGGCTGCTGCCGGTTAGGTTTGCTCCGAGTCCTTTTTCCACTTAGGTCAGAATGTAGAGACGCGTATTCGCGTCTCCTCGTTGTTAGTGTTGTTCAGACGGTGCGGTGCCGGACGTTCTGGTGGGAGACGCGAATACACGTCTCTACACCTCGCAACTTTGGCGCGAGGGTTTGCCTCGTTAGCGCGGGCCTCCCGGAGGTGGCGCGAGACTTTGCCAGGGTAGCGTGCCTATGCCACACCGTAGCAGGAGGGTTTGCCGGCTCCGCGTGGGCTTTTACTACGTCAGCGCGTCCATTTTGGGGAAAACGAAGGAGCACGGCCCGCAACGCAAAACGCCCCGGCCGGAGGGCCGAGGCGTTGCGAGAGTAGAAAACCGAACGGAGTTGGGCTGCTTACAGCACGCCGGCCACCAGACCGGGCAGCACACCCAGCAGTACCGTGAGGGCGGCCAGCAGCAACAGGGCGGCACTCTGGAACGGCGTAACGGGCACGGCCTCGGCGGTGGTGGCGTCGGCGTCGTGCATGTACATGGCAATGATGGGGCGCAGGTAGTAGTAGATGCTCACCATCGACATCACCACAGCAAACACCACGAGGCCGATGTAGCCATTCTCCACGGCGGCCGAAAACACGAAGAACTTACCGAAGAAGCCACCTGTGAGCGGAATACCAGCCAGGCTCAGCATGGATACCGTGAGCGAAAACGCCAGCAGCGGATTGGTTTTGGCCAGGCCGTTGAAGGCGTCGTAATCTTCGCGCTGGCGGGCGTCGGCCACCAGCTTCAGCACGCCAAAGGCAGCCACCGTGGCTACCGAGTACGCCAGCGAATAGAACAGGATGCCGTTGGCCGAAGCACCGAGCAACTCCCCGTTGAAGGCCACTAGGGCAATCAGCAGGTAGCCCGCGTGCGATACGCTGGAGTAGGCCAGCATGCGTTTGGCGCTGGTCTGAGCCACGGCGCCCACGTTGCCGATGAGCAGGGTGAGCACGCACATGGCGGTGAGGGTGGGCAGCCAGATACCCTGGGCATTGGCGGCCGGGAAGGCCTGCACCAGCAGCTTCAGGAAGGCGGCAAAACCGGCCGTTTTCACGATGGTGCTCATGAAGGCCGTGAAGAACGTGGGCGTACCCTCGTACACGTCGGGCGTCCAGAAGTGGAACGGCGCGGCCGAAACCTTGAAGCCCATACCAATGAACATCATCAGCATGCCGATGTAGAGCATGGGCCGCAACGAGGCATTGGTAGGATTCTGCACTGCGAAGCTGATTTTGCTCAGCTCGAAGGTGCCGGTAGCTCCGTACACCAACGCCACGCCAAACAGCAGGATGCCGGTGAAGAATGCGCCCATCAGAAAATACTTTAGCGCGGCCTCGTTGGAGCGCAGGTTGCGCTTATCGGAGCCGGCCAGCACGTACATGGCCACGCTCAGGATTTCGATGCCCAGGAACAGCATCAGCAGGTGGTTGTAGCTCACCAGCATGATGGCACCTACCAGCGAGAACAGCAGCAGCGAGTAATATTCGGCCAGGTTGGCCTCGCCGTCGAGCACATACTTCTGGGAGAAGGGAATCAGCACCAGCGCCGTCAGCAGCACAATGCCCGTGAAAGCCACCGAGAAGTTGTCGATGGTGAGCATGCCGTTGAAGTACGACTCAGTAGTGCCCCAATCGATGAAATTCACCGTCAGGATGCCGCCCAGGATGAGCATCATCACGGGCAGTAGCAGCCGGTTGGATTGGCGGAACCCGAGAAACAGGTTACCCAGGCCCAGAACGGAAAGTAGAATGATGGAATTCATTAGCAGAGAATGTAGTTGCCACGGGCTCGGCCGCAGACCACTAGCCGTTTAGCGTTTTACTACCTCGTTCAGAATGTTCATCACGCTGCCTTCCGACAGGTGCAGGAACGTGTTGGGGAACAAGCCAATCCAGAATACCAGCACAATGAGTGGCACCAGCAGGGCCAGCTCCGAGCCAGTAAGGTCGGTGAAGGTTTCGGTGAACGACGAATCGGGGCCGAGCATCACGCGCTGGAACATGCGCAACAGGTACACCGCGCCCAGAATGATGGTTACGCCAGCTACGGCGCCCATCCAGTGGTTGAACTGGTACACGCCGCCCAGCAGCAGGAACTCGCCCACGAAACCGTTGGTGAGGGGCAGGGCCACCGTGCCCAGCAGCAGCACCAGGAAGCACACCGTGAGCACGGGCGCTTTGCGGGTGAGGCCGCCCAAGTCAGCAATGTTGCGGGTGCCGGTGCGGCGCTCAATGGCGTCGGCAATGAAGAACATGCCCACCACGTTCACACCGTGAGCCAGCATCTGAATGCTGGCACCCTGCATGCCCATCTGGGTCAGGGAGAACACGCCGGCAATCATCAAACCCACGTGCGACAGGGACGAGTAGGCAATGAGCCGCTTCGCGTCCTGTTGGCGGATGGCAATGATGGCGCCGTAGATGATGCCGATGATGGCCAGAATCAGTACCAGTTTCTGCCAATAATCAGTGCCTACCGGCACCACCGGCAGCAGCCAGCGCATGCAGCCGTAGATACCCATTTTCAGCATAATGCCCGAGAGCAGCATAGTAGCCGGGGCCGGGGCCTCGGTGTAGGTGTCGGGCTGCCAGGTGTGGAAGGGGAAGATGGGCATCTTCACGGCAAAGGCCGCAAAAATCAGCCAGAACAGCCACACCTGCGTTGCGGCCGGCAGGTTCAGATTGTAGAACGAAGCCAGCGCCGAGTTGTGAGCCGAGAGGCCGTCGGCCGAAGGGCCGGTCTGGAAGTAGAGGTACACGAAGCCGGCCAGCATGAACAGCGAGCCGATGATGGTGTACAGGAAGAACTTGAACGTGACGCGGGCCCGGTTCACGCCGCCCCACACGCCGGCCAGGAAGTAAATCGGAATCAGGGCCACTTCCCACATGAAGTAGAACAGGAAAGCATCCTGGGCCGTGAACACGCCCACCAGCCCGGTTTGCATGAACAGCACCAGCGCGTAAAACACCGACTCGTTCTCGAAGTTGCGGCGGAAGGCGCTCAGCAGGATAACCGGCACCAGCACGGCCGTCAGCAGCACCAGCAGCAGGCTCAGCCCGTCCATACCCACCGCAAACTGAATGCCCGCCGAGGGAATCCAGTTGAGGTTGTAGGAAAATTGGCCGCTGTGGTTGGCATTGAAGGTGAAGGCGGCATAAGCTGCCAGCGCAAATTCAACCAGGGCCGCGCCCAGCGCCGGAACCCGGGCCGCACGGCCTTTGAAGAAGTGCAGCAGCAGGGCGGCCGCCACGGGCCAGAGTAGAAGAAGGACAGTCAGCATTAGCTAATCAGGTTGTTCCGATGACGTCCGAGCCGACGAGAAGCAACTGCTTCCCGGTCAGCAAACGACACTTTAAGCGCAAGATGTAAGGCGAAAAACCATCCGATGATAGTCCAGCCCAGAAGTAAATTCAGAAGGAATATGCCGCGGATGTTTTGCTGGTCGCGGCCGATAATAGCGGGCATCAGGTAGCAAGCTAATGCAAGCAGGATTCCTGGGAAGGAAACTCCTGGCTCAAAAACATCCGCTAAAAACAGGACGCCCAGCATACACCTAAAACTTCACGTAGTTCAGCGCCATCACCAGCACGATGCCCACCACCATCAGGATAAGGTAGGTTTCCACGGAGCCGGTTTGCACGTAGCGCAGGAGCTGGCCTCCGCCCATGGTCAGGCGGCCGAAGCCGTTCACGATGGGGTCGATGATGCCGTTTTCCACGTAGCGGAACAGGCCACGCGAGAGCCACATGATGGGGCGCACGAACAGGGCGTTGTACAGCTCGTCGATGTAGTACTTATGGTAAATCAGGTTTTCGAGAAAACCGCGCGACTCGCCATTTTCCACCGGGCGCACCCCGCGGCTCACGTACTGCACGTAGGCCAGGATGATGCCCAGCACGCCCGCGCCCACCGAGAGGCCGATGAGCATGAGCTCGGTGGCGTGGTCGGCGTGCACACCGAAGGCAGCCGGGTTCAGCTGCTTGGAATAAGTGAACAGCGGCGCGAGATAGTTGGCTAGGTAGGCGTTTTCCTCACCCAGGAAGAAAGGCGCGTTCATGAAACCACCCACGGCGGCCAGAATAGCCAGCACGATGAGCGGCAGCGTCATGGAAGCCGGCGACTCGTGCAGGTGGTGTTTCTGCTCCTCAGTGCCGCGGAACTCGCCGAAGAAGGTAAGGAACAGTAGACGGAACATGTAGAAGGCCGTCAGGAAAGCCGTGAACAGGCCCACCGCATACAGCGCCTTGCTGTGCTCGAAGGCGTGCAGTAGGATTTCGTCTTTGGAGAAGAAGCCCGAGAAGGGTGGGATACCGGCAATGGCCAGACAGCCTACGAAGAAGGTGATGAACGTAATGGGCAAGGCTTTGCGCAGGCCGCCCATACGGCGCATGTCCTGCTCGTTGCTCATAGCGTGAATCACGGAGCCCGCGCCCAGGAACATCAGGGCCTTGAAGAAGGCGTGCGTGAGCACGTGGAACAGGGAAGTGCTGTAGCCCATCACGCCCAGCGCCAGGAACATGTAGCCCAGCTGCGAAACGGTGGAATAAGCCAGCACCTTTTTAATGTCGTTCTGGGCCAGGCCG
Source organism: Hymenobacter pini (assembly GCF_020421205.1). Taxonomy (GTDB): domain Bacteria; phylum Bacteroidota; class Bacteroidia; order Cytophagales; family Hymenobacteraceae; genus Hymenobacter; species Hymenobacter pini. The sequence continues at coordinate 302,133 of NZ_JAIZZH010000005.1, read as the reverse complement.
ATGGTGGCGGCAAACAAAGCTGTAGCCGCGCCAATGATGGCAATAACTTCGAGGGTATCGGGGGCCAGCGTGAACAGCACGTTGGCGCGCAAAATCATGTAGATACCGGCCGTTACCATGGTAGCGGCGTGAATCAGGGCCGAAACCGGGGTGGGGCCAGCCATGGCGTCGGGCAGCCAGGTATAAAGCGGCAGCTGGGCCGATTTACCGGTAGCACCCACGAACAGCAGCAGCGTAATCACCGTGACGATGCTCACCGAGTAAGGGCCAAACTGGTTGAGGTGAGCCTTCTGGAATACTTCGCCGAACTGTACGGAGCCAAAGGCGGCGTAAATCAGGAAGATACCCAGCAGGAAGCCCAGGTCACCCACGCGGTTGATGATGAAGGCTTTCTTGGCGGCGTTGTTATAGGCGGTGTTCTTGTTCCAGAAGCCGATGAGCAAGTAGGAGCACAGCCCCACGCCTTCCCAACCGATGAACAGAATCACAAAGTTGGAGCCCAATACCAGCACCAGCATGCTGAAAACGAACAGGTTCAAGAAGCTGAAAAACTTGCCCACGTTCTCATCGTGGTGCATGTAGCCGATGCTGTACACGTGAATCAGGAAGCCCACGCCCGTTACCAGCAGCAGCATAATCAGGCTAAGCTGGTCAATCTGGTAGCTGAACGGAATCTGCAGCGAACCGACCGTAATCCAGTCGAACAGCGTGACGGTGTAGGGATACTGGAAGTTCAGGAACAGCGTGAGCGAAATGGCAAACGAGCCCAGCACCGCCGCCGAGCCAATCAGCCCCGCTACCGTGCCCGACAGCCGGCGGTTGAGCAGCCCGTTAATCAGAAAGCCCAGAAACGGCAGCAGCGGAATAAGCACGTACAGAAACGTGGAGTACGGCGCGCCGGCAGCGGGTATTACTTGTTCTTGCATATAGTCAGGGACTTGGGGACTCGGGGACCTGGGAACTCAGACCGGCCAATGGCAAGTCCCTAAGTCCCTAAGCTTCTGAGTCCCTTACCTAGAATTTCAGGCGGTTGAGCAGGTTAACGTCGGTATTCTGCAGATTCCGGTAAATCATCACAATAATGGCCAGACCCACGGCCACTTCGGCGGCGGCTACAGCCATGATGAAGAACACGAATACCTGCCCGTTGGCATCGGCGCGGTAGGCCGAAAAGGCCGTCAGCAGCACGTTTACGGCGTTGAGCATCAACTCCACGCACATAAATATGATGATGGCGTTACGCCGGGTAAGCACGCCCAGTACCCCGATGCTGAACAGCGTGGCGGCAAAGAAGACGTAATAATGAAGCGGAACCGTTTGGATAACCTCGGGTATGTTCGGGTTCATGCGGAAGGGCTGACGGCGAAACAACGCCCCAACGGCCAGTGGCACAACGGGGCAATTAGCTGGCAAAAGTAGCCCTAAAATCGGAAAACGCCACCCTTTAAGTTAAGGCAATCCCCCCAGTTGCGGGGCGAAGATTCGCTGGCTTTGGCGAAGCTTCCATCTGCGCCCGGCGGCAAAACAAGCTTGCTGGCTTGGGTACCGCCCACAAGCCGTACTTTAGCTCCCTTCAACTGTATATCACTCCCTCCCATGAGCATTACCATTAACAGTCTGGCCTCCCTGCAACAGTACGAAGGTCAGGAGTTGGGTGTATCCCCCTGGCTCACCATTACTCAAGAGCAAATCAACCAGTTTGCCGTGGCTACCCTTGATTCTCAGTGGATTCACACCGAGCCGGAGCGCGCCAAAGCAGAGTCACCTTTCGGTACAACCATTGCCCACGGCTACCTGACGGTAGCGGTATTGCCCTACCTCTGGACGCGAATCGCGCACATCGAAAACCTGAAGATGCAGGTGAACTATGAAATTGAAAGTTTGCGCTTCAACCAGGCCGTGACGGTCGACAGCCAAGTGCGGCTGCGCGCCAAGCTGCTGTCCGTGAAAGACCTGCGCGGCATTGCCAAAGCCCGCATCGAAGTAATTCTCGAAATTGAAGGCCAGCGTAAACCTGCCTATACCGGCATCATCACGTTCCTATACCACTTTTTGTAGGAAGGCTCCTCGGCAACAGAACGCCATTTCGAGCGAAGCCGAGGAATGACGGGCTTTTATTATCTACCCAAAATAAATTTCAGCAGCCGGTAAAGTATCTTCCGGCGCATTCCGTCTGCCTGTGCAGAATGGAAACCCTCGCTCTACCTCTTGACGCCTCACGGATGACGGCCGGCCACCAGGACCTGCAGATTCAGGAAGCCGTGCGCACCCAGCGTAAGCGGCTGCTGGCTTTTATCCGCCGCCGCATTCCCGATGAAGCCGAGGCCGAAGACGTGCTGCAGGACGTTTTCGCGGAATTGGTAGAAAGCTACCGATTGATGAAACCGGTGGAGCAGGCCGCCGCTTGGTTGTTCCGGGTAGCCCGCAACAAGATTACTGACCTCTACCGCAAGAAAAAGCCCGTTTCGCTGGAAAACGAGCTGTCTGCCTTTGCCACGGATGGGGATGAAAATGCCCTGCTGCTGGCTGATATTTTGCCCGCCGTGGACGATGCCCCCGAAAACCGGCTGCTGCGCGAAACCCTAATGGAGGCTCTCACTGATGCACTGGCCGAGTTGCCGGCAGCCCAGCGCGAGGTATTTATCTGGCACGAGTTGGAAGACAAAAGCTTCCGCGAGATGGAAGAGGAAACCGGCGTACCCCTCAAAACGCTGATTTCGCGCAAGCACTATGCCGTGCAACACCTGCGCAAACGCCTGCGCACCCTCTACACCGAACTGTTCACTGATTAGTTGCTGATGACTGGTTGCTCGTTATTAGTTCGCAGCTAGTGATGAGGCTAATCACCGTTTCCTGACAACTGGCAACGAATAACTGATAACTGAAATGAAACTCTCTTTTTGGCTGCTGCGCGGCCTTAAAATACTGTTGCTGATTGTCCTGTTCCTGACCGTAGTGGGCTACGTGACCATGCGGCTGTGGAACTGGCTGCTGCCCGACCTGTTTGCCGTGCCCGCCATCAGCATCTGGCAGGCCATGGGGCTGCTGGTGCTCTCCCGTATCCTGTTCAACGGCTGGGGCGGCCGCGGCCACCGCGCCGACTGGGCCCGCAAACGCCGGCAGTGGAAGCACCAGATGGAAAACCGCCTCGAGTGTCTCACCCCTGAGGAAAAGGAGAAGTTCCGCCAGAAAATGGAAGGCGTCTGTACCGGCCCCGCCTGGATGCGCCGCCGCAGCGCGGAAACGGAATAGGCAGTTGTGGAGAGCCGTAAACTAACAGCGGCCCCCGAGTACTCGGGGGCCGCTGTTAGTTTAGGAGGAAATCAGGCAGCTACGTTTTGGGTTGAGGTAATCCAATTCCTGCTGCTCGAAGAGGTGCTCCAGTGCCTCTGCTCCATGCTGACTCTTGTAGTCTCTCTACGCTTCAGTTATCGGAATGAGCCAGTAGCAATGAGTTGTGATGCTGGCAAAATCAAGTAGCTCCAATGCTTCGCCGTGCAGATATGGTAGCGAGATAAAAGCGTGGTCGCAGCAGGAGTCAGCTAACCACGGCCGCCCAATATTCACTGTGTGGTTAAGATCAAGTTGTGCGCTGTTACGGTGAAAGGAGGCGCATAAAAGCAGTAGCTCTGCTAACGACTCATCTTGCTGCGGTGATAAAATAAATAATTCAATAGATCTTTCGGCTGGCCTATCTAACGACATACCAACGGTGCAATACGTCCACGCTGATTCCTCTGTAGTTGGAGCAAATTCCAACAGGTAGAAATAAGGATGCAGCTTCTCAACAGGCCCAGCGCGCCAAATGATTTTTCGGCCTGGTGTTCCAAAGAACTCCTCGTAATGCAGCTGACAGGCTGCGGTGTATTCGGCTAGGGTGTTAAAATCCATTTGATAAACATAAAAAAGCGCGGCGGCTGATACATCAGCCGCCGCGCTTGGTATCTACCAGAGTAGATGAATGCAACTAGAAATTCCGTTCGCCTACCTCGCGTTTGCCGAGCATTACGGCACCTACCATGGCAATGAGGAACAGCACGGAGGCCAGCTCAAAGGGGAGCAGAAACTCGGTGTAGAGCTTAATGCCCAGGCGGTCTACCATGCCAATCTGCGAGTCGAGGGTGGCGAGGTCGGCCCCGGTGGGGCGCACGTCTTTCAGCGCGGCCACCAGCACCAGCAGGAGGGAGCCCCCGGCCACGGCTGCTGCAATTTTAGCCAGCGCGGGTTTGTGCGGCTCGGTGTCCACGTTCAGGTTCAGGAACATAATCACGAACAGGAACAGCACCATGATGGCCCCGGCGTACACGATGATGTTCACGGCCGCCAGAAACTGCGCATTCAGCAGCAGATAGTGCCCCGACAGTGAGAAGAACGTCAGAATCAGGAACAGGACGCTGTGCACCGGGTTTTTGGCAAATACCACCCCCAACGCGCTCAGCAGCGCCACAAACGTGAGGAAGAGAAAAAGAGGAGACATAGAGAAGTCAATTGTGTCATTCCGAGCAAAGCGAGGAATCTGGGCTACTTACCGGAACGGGTTTACTCAGATTCCTCGCTTTGCTCGGAATGACAATTGTAGTTACGCTGGCTGCTGCGCCAATTTACCGCGCAAGGCGTCGGCCTGCTCGGGGGTGAGCTGAATGCCGCGCACCGAGCGTTGGTCGGGCGACACGGGCTCCACCAGGCGGTCCTTGCCGTAGATGAACTCATCCCGCTCGTAGCGCGGCGGCGCAATCTTATCCGGCTGCAGGTACACGGCCGCCTTCGGGCACGCCTCCTCGCAGAGGCCGCAGAAGATGCAGCGCAGCATGTTGATTTCGTAGCTGATGGCGTACTTCTCTTCCCGGTAGAGGCCTTCTTCGCCTTTCTTCCGCTCACCAGCCACCATCGTAATGGCTTCGGCGGGGCAGGCCACCGCGCACAGGCCACAGGCCGTGCACCGCTCCCGGCCCTGCTCGTCGCGCTTGAGCACGTGCAGGCCCCGGAACACCGGCGCAAAAGGACGTACCTCCTCGGGGTAGCGCACGGTAGCCTTCTTCATGAAGAAGTGGCGCATCGTGATGCTCAGGCCCTGGAAGATGGCCGGCAGGTAGGCCCGCTCGGCCAGCGTCATGGGCTTCTTCTCTAGTTTCTTGGCTCGGTTGGTGAGTTGCATGCTATAGTACCTACTGTCGTCCGGCGCAACGCACCAGCCGACAAAGTAAATGAAGTCGTTACTGAATCACGCCGAACAGGATGAGCCCGCCGGTGATGAGGATGTTGATGACGGCCAGCGGAATGAGGATGGTCCAGCCCAGGCGCATCAGTTGGTCGTAGCGGAAGCGCGGCAGCGTCCAGCGCACCCACATGAAGAAGAAGATGAAGGCGAAAATTTTCAGGAACAGGCCCACAGTACCCAGCAGGGTAATCAGGTTCTGGGCCGAAGCCAGCCCCCAGCCCTGGCTGTTCACAAACCAGTCGCGCAGCTCATATTGGAAGGGGAAGTTGAAGCCACCGAAGTACAGTACGCTCATCACGGCCGAGGCCACGAAGATGTTGATATACTCGGCAAACAGGTACAGGCCCAGCTTCATCGAGGAGTATTCGGTGTGGTAGCCACCCACCAGCTCGGTTTCGCACTCGGGCAAGTCGAAGGGGGTACGGTTGGTTTCGGCGAAGGCGCACACGCAAAAGATGATAAAGCCCAGCGGTTGCTTCACGATGTTCCAGAAGTGCCACTCGCCGGCTACCGACTGCTGCAGCGTGATTTCGCGCAGGCTCAGCGTGCCCGACATCATCAGCACGGCAATCAGGGCCATGCCCATAGCCAACTCGTAGCTGATGTTCTGCGAAGCCGCCCGGATAGCGCCCAGCAGCGAGAACTTGTTGTTGGAGGCCCAGCCGCCAATCATGATGCCGTACACGCCCAGCGACACCACGCCGAACACCCACAGCATGCCCACGTTCACCTCAATGCCCTGCAGGAAGAAGGCGTTGTTGCCGAAGCTCATGGTATTGCCGAACGGGATTACCGCCGACGACATCAGGGCCGTTACCATGGCCAGGCAGGGGCCGAACACGAACAGGGCTTTGTTGGCCCCGCCGGGGAAGAATTCCTCCTTCGTGAACATTTTCACGGCGTCGGCCAGGGGCTGTAGCAGGCCGTAAGGGCCGGCGCGGTCGGGGCCCACACGGTCCTGCAGGAAGGCCGCAATTACGCGCTCGGCGTAGGTGCAGTACGTCGCAATCAGCAGCGAAAGCGCAAATACGACAAAGATGACAATGGATTGCCAGCCGAGGGCGGGTAGTTCAATCATTTTAGTTGAGAGTTGTCAGTTGCGAGTTGCCAGTTTGATGAGGGCCATAGTTACAGAATAAGGTAACTGGCAACTCGCAACTGGCAACTGAAAACTAGTTGCCTAATTTCAGCGGTGGGTTCTTCTGCAGGTCGCGCACGGTGCTTTCGGGCAGGTCGGCTACTACCGACTGGTTGAGCACAGGCAGCTCGTAGTGGTTGGCCGAAATTACCGATGACCGGTCGATGTGGGCGGGACCCTCAATGGTCCAGTCGGCAGTGTCCTTCTTCTCGAAGCGGCACTCGTTGCAAATCCACTCCTTCACCTCGCCGTACTGGTCTTTGCGGGCGGTGGTACGCAGCACGTCCTTGCCTTTGTACCACAGCACCACGTTGCCCGAGCACTTGGGGCAGTCCCGGTGGGCATTCACCGGCTTGGTGAACCACACGCGCGACTTGAAGCGGAACGTCTTATCGGTGAGGGCACCTACCGGGCACACGTCAATCACGTTGCCGGAGAAGTCGTTGTCGATGATGTTCTCGATGTAGGTGCCGATTTCGGCGGCGTCGCCGCGGCCCAGTACCCCGTGCACCCGGTTATCGGTAATCTGGTTAGCCGTGAACACGCAGCGGTAGCACAGGATGCAGCGCGTCATGTGCAGCTGAATCAGCGGCCCGATATCGATTTTCTCGAAGGTGCGGCGTTCTTCCTGGTAGCGGGTGGTGCTCACGCCGTGCTCGAAGGCGAAGTTCTGCAGGTCGCACTCCCCGGCCTGGTCGCACACCGGGCAGTCGAGGGGGTGATTGATGAGCAGCATCTCCACAATGCCCTTGCGCACATTTAGCACCTGTTCGTTGGTAGTGTTTTCCACCACCATCCCGTCCTGTACCGGCGTTACGCACGAGGCCACCAGCTTGGGCATGGGGCGCGGGTCTTTGGCCGAACCGGCTGCCACGCGCACCAGGCAGGCGCGGCACTTGCCGCCCGAGCCTTTCAGCGGGGTGTAGTAGCACATGGCCGGGGGCACAATGCTGCCGCCAATCTGGCGGGCTGCATTCAGGATGGTGGTTCCGTCCGGAACTTCCACCTCGATGCCGTCGAAGGTTATTTTAGCCATTGTTGGTTGAAATCGTTAGGATTTCGACTGTTCTGCACAACAAAGAACGTCATGCTGAGCTTGCCGAAGCATCTCTACCGGGGGTAATAAAATGGTCTTGCAACGAAGCGGTAGAGATGCTTCGGCAAGCTCAGCATGACGTTCTGTTACTACGCCAATACACCGTTTGCCCGGTACACCGCGCCGGGCTGGGCGGCTTCCTTGGCGTGGGTCACGTGCCACTCAAACTCGTGGCGGAAGTGGCGCACGGCGGCGGCTACCGGCCAGGCGGCGGCTTCGCCGAGGGGGCAGATGGTGTTGCCCTCGATTTGCTTGGCCACGCTCACCAGCAGGTCGATGTCCTCCATGTGGCCGTGGCCGTGCTCGAGGCGGTGCAGCACCTTTTCCATCCAGCCCGTACCCTCACGGCAGGGCGAGCATTGCCCGCACGACTCGTGGTGGTAGAAGCGGCTGAAGTTCCAGGTATTGCGCACGATGCAGGTCGTCTCGTCCATGGCAATAAAGCCCCCCGAGCCCAGCATGGTACCCGTTACGAAGCCCCCGTCGTTGAGCGATTCGTAGGTCATCAGGCGGTCTTCACCGGCGGCTGTTTTCAGGATGAGCTCCTTAGGCAGAATCGGAACGGACGAGCCGCCGGCTACTACAGCCTTCAGGTCGCGGCCTTTCCAGATGCCGCCGCAGTACTCGTCGGAATAGATAAACTCCTCCACGGGCACACCCAGCTCAATTTCGTAGATACCCGGCTTGTTGAGGTGGCCGCAGGCCGAAATCAGCTTGGTACCGGTGCTCCGGCCGATGCCAATTTTGGCGTACTCGTCGCCACCGTCGTTTACAATCACCGGCACGGCGGCAATGGATTCCACGTTGTTTACCACCGTGGGGCGGGCGTAGAGGCCCTGCACAGCCGGGAATGGGGGCTTGTTGCGCGGGTTGCCCCGCTTGCCTTCCAACGATTCCAGCAGGGCGGTTTCCTCACCGCAGATGTAGGCGCCGCCGCCGGGGTGCACGTGCAGGTCCAGGTCGTAGCCCGAGCCCAGGATGTTCTTGCCCAGGAAACCAGCCGCGTAGGCCTCGGCAATGGCTTTTTCCAGGATGCGCAGCACGTACAACAGCTCGCCCCGGATGTAGATATACGAGGTGTTGGCCCCCAGCGCGTAGGAGCTTGTAATCATACCCTCGATGAGCAGGTGGGGCAGCCGTGACATCAGCTGCCGGTCCTTGAAGGTGCCCGGCTCCGATTCGTCGGCGTTGCACACAAGGTAGCGCGGCACGCCCTCGGGCTTGGCCAGGAAGCTCCACTTCATGCCCGTGGGGAAGCCGGCGCCGCCGCGGCCCCGCAGGCCCGACTTCTTCACCTCTTCCACCACCTCGTCGGGGGTCATGGTTTTGAGGGCCTTCTCCACCGAGCGGTAGCCGCCGTGCTTGCGGTACACTTCAAAGGTGTCGATGCCTTCAACGTTGATATGTTCGGTCAGCAGTTTGCGTCCCATAAGTTCTGAGCGGTAAGCCGAAAAGACGTTAGTTGTTGGCCAGGGCGTTGGGCAGGCCGGTTTCTTCCCAGGGCAGGGCCGGGCGGTGTACCTGGTTGCGCAGCTCGGTGAGCATGGCGTCCACGGCCTCCGGGGTATCCAGCTGCTCGTAGTACTTCTCCCGCACCTGCACGATGGGGGCAAAGCCGCAGGCGGCCAAGCACTCCACTTCTTTCAGGGTGAACAGGCCGTCGGCCGAAGCCGGACCACCCACTGTAGCCCCGGTGATGCGCTCCAGGTGAGCCGTCAGCTCGTCGGAGCCGCGCAGCATGCAGGGGCCCGTGCGGCAGATTTCCAGCACGTGCTTACCCACCGGCTTCAGGTTGAACATGGTGTAGAACGTGGCTACCTCGTACACCTCGATGGGCTTGAGGTCCAGCGTTTCGGCCACCAGGTTCTGCACTTCGGGGCTTACCCAGCCGCCAAATTCGGCCTGGGCAATGTGCAGCACCGGCAGCAGGGCCGATTTTTTGCGGTCCTCGGGGTAATGGGCAATGAGGCGCTTGATTTCGGCCTGCGCGGCTTCGGAAAATTGCGGCTTGGCGGCAGTCGTCTCCATAAGGGTCAAATTCAGCAAAAAACTACGCGTCCAGCTCCCCGGCAATTACGTTCATCGACGACAGCGTCACGATGGCGTCGGAGAGCGTCTGGCCGGTTACCATTTCGGTGTAGGCCTGGTAGTAAATGAAGCAGGGGCGGCGGAAATGCAGGCGGTAGGGCGTGCGGCCACCGTCGGATACCAGGTAGAAGCCCAGCTCACCGTTGCCACCCTCTACCGAGTGGTACACTTCGCCCACCGGCGCGTCAATTTCGCCCATCACAATCTTGAAGTGATAAATGAGGGCTTCCATGTTTTTGTACACGGCCTGCTTGGGCGGCAGGTAGTAGTGGGGCGCATCGGCGTGGTAGGGGCCTTGGGGCAGGTTTTCCAGCGCCTGGTTGATGATGCGCAGGCTCTGCCAGATTTCCTCGTTGCGCACCATGAACCGGTCGTAAGTATCGCCCTTAGTGCCTACCGGAATTTCAAACTCGAAGTCTTCGTACGATGAGTAGGGATTCATCACCCGTACGTCGTAGTCGACGCCGGCGGCGCGCAGGTTGGGACCGGTAAAGCCGTAGTTGAGGGCACGCTCGGCCGAGATGCCGCCCACGTCCACCACGCGGTCCATGAAGATGCGGTTCCGGTTGAACATCTTCTCGAACTCCGTCATCACGGCCGGGAATTCCTTCAGCCACTTACGCAGCTTCTGAATAGCGGCGTCGGAGAAGTCGCGCTCCATGCCACCCACGCGGCCCATGTTGGTGGTGAGGCGGGCGCCGCTTACTTCCTCGTAGATTTCGTAAATCTTCTCTCGCTCGTCCATCAGGTACAGGAAGCCGGTAAAAGCCCCCGTATCCACGCCCAGAATGCCGTTGCAGATGAGGTGGTCGGAAATGCGGGCCAGCTCCATCAGAATCACGCGCATGTACTGAGCGCGCTTGGGCACCTGCACGCCCAGCAGCTTCTCCACCGTCATGTGCCAGCCCATGTTGTTGATGGGGCTGGAGCAGTAGTTCATGCGGTCGGTGAGTGGCGTAATCTGGTAGAAGGGCCGCCGCTCGGCAATCTTCTCAAACGCTCGGTGGATGTAGCCGATAGTGGGCACACCGGTCACAATCCGCTCGCCGTCCATCTGCAGAATGTTCTGGAAGATGCCGTGGGTAGCGGGGTGGGTGGGGCCCAGGTTCAGCGTGGTTAGCTCCTGGTTGAAGTCGTTGACGGAAGGAGCCAGCGGATGCAGGCGCGGCCGTTGTTCTTCGGCCTCCTCGATTATTTTGTGCGTGCCTTCCAGCGCGTCGTTTACTGCCATGTTGGTAGTGCTTAGTTGCTAGTGCTTAGTGCTTGGGGGAGTGCCGGTTGCTGAGCTACGCTCGAAGCACCAAGCACCAGGCACTAAAAACTATCGTCCGAAAAACAGGTCGGTTTTGTCTTCACGGGTGCCGTCTTCCAGGGCGTACTGCTTGCGCATAGGGTGGTAGTCCATGTCCTCCACGTTCAGGATGCGCAGCAGGTTGGGGTGGCCGGGGAACTGAATGCCGTAGAAGTCGTAGGCTTCGCGCTCCATCCAGTTAGCCGTGGCGTACAGGTCCGTCATGGTAGGCACCACGGGGTCGGCAATCGGGAAGAAGATTTTCAGGCGCAGGCGCACGTTGTGCACCAGGCTATGCAGGTGGTACACCATGCCCAACTCGCGGCCTTCCTGCTCGGGCCAGTGCATGCCGCACATGGTAGTCAGGAAGTTCACCTGCAGCTCCTGGTCCTGCTGCAGGCCGGCAATGATATCGTGAATCCGCTCCCGCGTGGTGGTGGCGGTGAGCAGGCCGTAGGGCTCCTCCACATCGGTGAAGGCATCGGCCCCGAACAGGCGGTGCAGCAGGGCCAGCAGCTGCGCGTTCTTCTGCGCGGCGGGGTCCTGCGCAGCGGCAGCTTCCTGGGCCGGAATGGATTCGTTCTGGTCAGCCATTTAAATAGAGCTTAGAGCTTAGATCATAGAGCTTAGATGTTAGTGGCGCTGAACTTCTACGTTCCAAGCTCTAGCATCTAAGCTCTATAATCGGCTTACTTGATATTGTAAGACGCCAGCAGAGCCTGGTATTCGGGGGAGTTGCGGCGGCGCAGCGACTCGTTTTTGGCCAGGTCCTGAATGCGCATCAGGCCGTCGAGCACCTGCTCGGGGCGGGGCGGGCAGCCGGGGATGTACACGTCTACCGGAATAATCCGGTCGATGCCCTGCAGCACGGAGTAGGTATCGAAGATGCCGCCCGAACAGGCGCAGGCACCCATGGCCAGTACCCAGCGGGGCTCGGCCATCTGCTCGTATACCTGCTTTACTACCGGGGCCATCTTCTTGGCAATGGTACCCATCACCATCAGCAGGTCGGCCTGCCGGGGCGAGAAGGAGGGACGCTCGGAACCGAAGCGGGAGATATCGTAGCGGGAGCCCATGGTAGCCATAAACTCGATGCCGCAGCACGAGGTGGCAAAGGGCAGTGGCCAGAGAGAGTTGGCGCGGGCAATGCCCACTACCTTTTCCAGGGAGGTGGCGAAGAAGCCGGCGCCCTCCATGCCCTCGGGGGCATCCACCATTTTAATTTCAGGAGCTCTATTTTCCATGAGGTCAGTCAATTGAGGTGAAGCCAAAAGCTTCAAAAAGGCAACACTGGGAAGTGCCCAAAGGTTGCCTTAACGCGACTCGTTCCAGCGCAATACGCCTTTTTTGATGACGTATGCGAAGCCTGCCATCAGCAGCGCCAGGAATACAATCATCTCATAAAAGCCGGTAGTGCCCAGCGCGCGGAAATTCACGGCCCAGGGGTACATGAAGATAACTTCCACGTCGAAGAGCACGAACAGGATGGCCGTGAGGAAGTATTTCACCGAAATAGGCGTGCGGGCGTTACCCACCGACTCAATACCGCACTCAAAGGCTTCATCCTTTACGCGGCTGGTGCGGCGCGGCCCCAGCAAGTGGGAGGCTACCATTGAAAACGCCACGAAGGCCAGGGCCAGCACGAACTGCACCACAATCGGCAGAAAATCAGCGGGCTGGTAGTTGGTTGGAACAGCGAGAAGCATAGGCATCAGCGGATAAATGCCGTGCAAAAACGGCATGGAAGGCAAAGGTACCACGAAATGCGGGCGGAACAAACGCGAAATCAGGCTGGGGGTGGAAAGGTGTATCTTTGGGAGCAACCAGACCGATACTTCCATGGCTCAGCCTCAATCCACGCCCTCGGCCCGCTATACGGTAGCGGAATACCAAGAGCTTGAAGCTGCCTCGCAGCAGCGCCACGAGTTCTTCGAGGGAGAGGTGTTTGCCATGTCGGGGGCTTCGGCAACGCATCACACCATCCGGCAAAACTGTGTTATCACCCTGCGAAGCGGCCTGCGTGGACGTGGCTGCAAAGTGTTTGACGAGGGAATGCAACTGGCCGTATCCGAAGGGCGCTACTACACCTATCCAGATGTATTCGTGACATGCCACCCCGATGATTTGCGGGAAGAACGCATCATGCGCCATCCGGTACTAATCATCGAAATCCTGTCGCCATCAACGGCTGACCACGACCGGAGCTGGAAATTCAACCAGTATAAACAGCTAGCGTCGTTGCAGCACTACGTGTTGGTAACGCAGCACACCTGCTTGGTGGAGTGGTTTCGGCGGGAGCCGAGCGGGGTATGGTCCTTCACGCCGTTGGCTGAGCTGACGGATACGCTGGAGCTGCCCGAGCTGTGCATCACACTGCTGGTGGCCGATATGTATGATGAGGTGGCGGTGCCGCTGTTACAGCCGCGGCTTCCGGATATTCGCGAAACAATAAAGCCGGAAAATTAATGAGTGACTACAGTATTGCAATTGTTCCGCAAGTATCAATCTACCCTGATAGAATAACGAAGGCAAAGGAAATTTTACACTGGCTAGTTGTAGATGATATAGTAAAGCCTACATCTACACACTGTATTCTAAACCCTAATAAGGGTTATGCAATATCGGATGGGGCCAAGCAAGTAACCGAATCGGCTATTAATCATATTTTTAGCTTGAATATAAATGGACTAGAGATTATCACGGAGAGGTACATCTTCGATACTGGTGGCAATGGGATAGATAAAATACACTGTCCCACCTGTTACCAAAATTTGGCAGAAGAGGACCTGAGTTTTCTGGAAGACTGGTATGAGAGTGACATGGATAACATAGTTTGTCCAGTTTGTAACACTACAAATAGCATTCATCAATTTCGGTTTATACCGCAATGGGGTTTCAGTGATTTAGGCTTCAAATTCTGGAATTGGCCTAACTTGACCGAGTATTTTATAAGTCGATTTCAGCAGAAGTTAGGCGTTGATGTTTCTGTCATTTACCAGCGTATATAATACTAAAAAGGCCGCCCCCGAGTATTGGGAGGCGGCCTTTTAAATAGTTACGAAAGCCTACAGCCCTTTGTCGGTTTGCAGGTTTTCACCGGTTTCTACGCCCAGGAAGGGGTAACGGTAATCAACGGGCGGCACGAAGGTTTCCTTGATAGCGCGCGGCGACACCCAGCGGAGCAGGTTCAGCAGGGAGCCGGCCTTATCGTTGGTGCCGGATGCGCGGGCCCCGCCGAAGGGCTGCTGCCCTACCACGGCCCCGGTGGGCTTGTCGTTGATGTAGAAGTTACCGGCGGCCTGCACCAGCTTCTTCGAGGCCAGGTCCACGGCGTAGCGGTCCTGGGCGAAGATGGCGCCGGTGAGGGCGTAGGGCGAAGTGCTATCCACCAGCTCCAGCGTCTGCTCAAACTCGTCGGCTTCGTACACGAATACCGTTACCACCGGCCCAAACAGCTCCTCGCACATGGTCACGTACTTGGGGTCTTTGGTAACAATAACCGTGGGCTCGATGAAGTAGCCTTTCGATTTATCGTAGTTGCCGCCGGCCACGATTTCGGCGTTGGCATCAGCCTTGGCGCCGTCGATGAACTTAGCCAGCTTATCGAACGACTTCTCGTCGATAACGGCGTTGATGAAGTTTGAGAAGTCCTCCACGTCGCCCATTTTGAACGACTTGAGGTCTTCCTTCACGTAGCCCAGAATCTCGTCGGCGAGGTTGCTGGGCAGGTACACGCGCGAGGCGGCCGAGCACTTCTGGCCCTGGTACTCAAACGCACCCCGGCTGATGCCCACGGCCACGGCCTTAGCGTGCGCCGATTTGTGGGCCACGATGAAGTCTTTGCCACCGGTTTCGCCCACGATGCGGGGGTAGCTTTTGTAGCGCTTGATGTTCTGGCCAATCGTCTGCCAGATGTTCTGGAACACGCCCGTGGAGCCGGTGAAGTGGATGCCGGCAAACTCGGGGTGCTCGAAGATGACCTTGCCAGCGGTGGGGCCGTCTACGTATACCAAGTTGATCACGCCGTCGGGCACGCCGGCTTCCTTGAACAGTTCCATCAGCACCTGAGCCGAGTAGATCTGGGTGTTGGCGGGTTTCCACACCACCACGTTGCCCATCATAGCGGCCGAGGAAGGCAGGTTGGCGGCAATAGAAGTGAAGTTGAAGGGAGTGAGGGCAAACACGAAGCCCTCCAGCGGGCGGTGCTCCAGGCGGTTCCACATGCCGGGCTGGCTCTGGGGCTGCTGCCGGTAGAGCTCCTGCATGAAGTGCACGTTGAAGCGGAAGAAGTCGATCAACTCGCAGGCGGCGTCAATTTCGGCCTGGAAAGCGTTTTTGCTCTGGCCCAGCATAGTGGCCGCGTTGATACGGGCCCGGTAGGGGCCGGCCAGCAGGTCGGCGGCCTTCAGGAAAATGGCGGCGCGCTGTTCCCAGGCCATGTCGGCCCAGCGAGGGCGGGCGGCCAGGGCGGCGTCGATGGCCTGCTGTACGTGCTCAGCCGAGCCCTCGTGGAAGTGGCCCAGGGTATGCTGGTGGTCGTGGGGCGGGCTGATGCGCTGGGTTTGGCCGGTGCGCACTTCTTGGCCGCCAATGTGCATGGGAATATCGCGCTGCTGCTGCTTAAGCTCTTTTAGGGTTTTGAGCAGCTCGGTACGCTCGGGCGAGTTGGGGGCGTAGCCCTTCACGGGCTCGTTTATCGGGGTGGGTACGTTAAAAAAGCCGTTCGCCATAGTTGGGTGATGGTTTGAGGTGCTAGGATGGAGAAGGCAAAGGTAGGAAGGCCGGCTCAAGTTACCGGAAGTAGTGGCGGGTAGAGTCGAATGTTAAGGCCATCCAATTGGTATTCGGACTGTTTACCCATTTGCCTTGGTGATTTTCCAGCTTATCCAGCCGCTGTTGTTGCCGGTTGATGAGGTAGGCTGCCGGAAAGCCAGCGCTTTTCTCAGAGTAGTACAGCTCAATAGTGTCGCCGGTTAGCCGGAACCGGCCGCTGCTCTGGTTAGTAGGCAGGTAAACGTCAAAATGTCCATCTAGATACAGAGTGAGGCCCCACATGCCAAAGGCATTATCGGAGTAAGCGTGCAGTACGGTGCGCCGGGCCGGGGTGGGCCAGCAGAAAAACAGAAGCAGACTGAGTATCGGGGGCAGCAGGAGTTTCTTGCGCTTCATACGGGATATAGCGGATTGCTGAAGGGTAGGGTATTGGCGGAAGTAGCAACGCAGAACCGTAGCGTCGAACTGTATCTATTGCGGGTAGAATTCGTTTGTGCAGCCAGCCTACTGCCTCGTATTCAAATGACCAAAACGGCCACCACGTATCAAAATCCCGTGTGGGATTTTGACTTTCCTGACCCCACCATTATCCGGGCTTCCGACGGCTACTATTACGCCTACGGTACCCAAACCAAGCGCCCTGGCGGGGCAATTATCAACCTACAAGTGGCCCGCTCGCAGGATTTAGTGCAGTGGGAGTATCTGGGCGAAGGATTGCCGGAAAAACCCAGCTGGGCCAGCCGCACGCAGAAGTTCTGGGCTCCGCACGTGTCGGAGCACCAAGGCACTTTTTACCTGTACTATTCTGCAAAGCCCGACCGAGGCACCGGGCTTTGCCTAGCTGTGGCCACGGCCACCGAGCCCGCCGGCCCGTTCCGGGATATAGGCGCTCCGCTGCGGCGCGGCAAGGGCTTTGAGGACATTGACCCCATGGCCTTCGACGACCCGGCTACGGGCAAGCGGCTGATATACTGGGGCTCAGGCTTTGGGCCGCTGCGGGTGCGGGAGCTGGCCGAAGACCGGATATCATTCAAGCCCAACAGCAAAACCCGCAAGCTGCTGCACCCGGCCGGAGCCGGCGACCCGCGCCGCTACGACCAATTGCTGGAAGGCAGTTGGGTAATTCTGCGCCAGGGCTGGTATTACTTGTTTTGCTCAGGCAATAACTGCTGCGGACCCGATGCCCACTACGCCGTGCTGGTGGCCCGTTCCCGCCACGCCCTCGGCCCCTTCGAAACGCTGGCCGAAGCTGCTGGCAATCCTTACGCCACCTTGCTCGAGGCTGACCGCCACTGGCACGCGCCCGGTCACAACTGCGTGGTAACCGATGCCGCTGGCCACGACTGGCTTGCCTACCACGCCATCGACCCCCAACAGCTTACCTTTGATGCTATTGACGACGAGCAGGGCTATTCGCGCCGCGTGCTGCTACTCGACCGGCTGGAATACGTGGATGGCTGGCCGCGCCTCGCGTCGGGCGGCACGCCTTCGTGGCAGGAGCAGCAGGTACCGGTAGGTTGAGTTAAGGCAAATATCCCGCTCGACGGCGTCCACGCCAGTCCTTATTTGCCTGTAGGCCTGTGAAAAAGAAGAATAATGACCCAAGTGAAAGCACAATCATTCCGCCACTAAAACTCCATTCGGAAGCCAGCAGCGGCTTTTTTGCTTGATTTTTGGCGTAACGAACACCAACCGTATCGCCTAACGTCAGTTGTTCGAAAGCACTCTGATTGGTGAGTACGCGGGCAAGCCTGAGGCGCTCCTGCGGCAGTTCGTAATTTACTACCACCTCGTAGGTGCTGCTTTTGCCTGAACCAATCCGGCCGGGTAACGCGTGTACGATGGCAGTAGCAGGAGTTCCATGCAAAGTGCGCCAACGCTGCGCCGCCAGCCACAGCATGCTTAATAAAAAGGCAGACGCTATAAGCGGTTGCACCCATGCTCTAAGCCAGAAGCTAAAACTAGACTCACGCGCCATGAGCGGAATAGATAAAAGGTTTCTATAATCGCCCCAGCAACGCCCTCACCTGCCACTCCAAATCGGCCAGGGAGCCGGTGTTGTGAATGGTGAAGTCGAAGTTGGGGTAGTGGTCCAGGGCGGTTTCGCTGGGGTGTTGGTCGTCGCGGGTACCGTCGCCGCGCTGGAGCAGCGGGTCACCTTCCACGCGCACCATCAGGCCGCCCCGGCTGCGGATGAGGTCGGCTTCATTGGGAAAGCGCACATCCGGAATCAGGGTGTGCTTGTCGGTGGGCAGCGTGGAGAAGAAGGCCTGCACCCAGATATCCGGCTCCCACTGGCGCAGGGCCAGGCCTACTTGTTGCAGCATCTCGCCCCGGGTACGCCCAAAGGCGGGCAGCTTCTCAGCTTTGCCCTGCTGGGAGAAATACGGGGCCGTGCCTTCGCCAGCCAACGCGGCGCATACGGCTTTAATGGGCTCACCCACCGAGCGAATGTGCCAGCGCTGCTGAGGTTGCAACTGCTGAATAAGCCGGGCTACGGTGTCTTTACCACTGCCGCGCCGGCCCGAAAAACCAAGTAAGCGAATCATGCGGCAAAGGTAGGCGCTGAGATTCCTCTAACAGCTGCTCTCCTAAGCGCGTCGCAAGAGGACAGTCGATAGGAGCGTGGCCGACGCAGGCTTACAAAATCTCCTTCAGCTCACTAAGGCAGCTGATTTCGTAGGTAATCTGGTTGAAGTGGCGGCGCTTGTCGGGGTTGAAATACACTTGGTCGAGGCCGGCGTTGTAGGCACCCAGTACGTCGCATTCCAGGTTGTCACCAATCATGAGGCTCTCGGCGGCCGTGGCCCCGGTGCGCTCCAGGGCGTGCTGGAAAATGCGGGTATCGGGCTTGAGGTGGCCGCAACACTCGGAGGTAACCATCTCCTGAAAATAGTCCGTCAGCTGCGACGAGGCCAGCTTTACGTGCTGAATGTCGCGGAAGCCGTTGGTAATTAGATGCAACTGGTAGCCCTTGTCGCGCAGGTAGTCCAGTACCTCGTAGGTATACGGAAACACCGCCGACTTCTGGGGCAGAATATCCGTGAACTGCTCTGAAATGCCCGCCGGCGAGTCTTCCTCGCGCAGGCCCAGCTGCACAAATGTGCGCGGAAACCGCACCGTGCGCAGCTGCTGCTGGTTGATTTTATTGCTCTGGTACAGGCGCCACAGCCCGTGATTCACCTCCGAATACACTTCAATGAATTTCTCCACCGTAATGCCATGCCGGGCCAAGTTGTGCTGCTCAAACAGGTGGCGCAGCGTTTCGTCGGCGTTGGCTTCAAAATCCCACAGCGTATGGTCGAGGTCAAAAAAGAGGTGGCGGTATTTCACTGGTGAGGTAATGAAGTAGAGAAGTTAAAATATACAGTGGGCTGACACTGGCTATTCAAGCCGTAGCCGTTCCACGGGGCGGCCTTCACCCAGGTGCTGCACAATATCGGCGGCGTCTTTGGGGCGCACGTTGCCGTAGGTGGTGCCGTCGGGATAAACAACGAGGGCGGCACCGGGGCCTTTCTTGCACTGCTTGCACAGGTCGAGGCAGTTGCAGGTTTGTACCCGCACTTTTCGCTTTTCGCCGCCGGTCAGGAGTTTTTTGAGACCCTGTTTTTTCAGCTCAATCTTCAGGGCCCGGGCTACGTCTTTGCCCACCTCGTCCTTCTGGGCGGTACATACAAACAAACGGACAATAGAATCAGCGGATTTCACGAGGCAACGACAAAAGGGGAGGAGGAACCAGCGGAAATCAACTTAAGCGTGTGTTATTGATTTCCGGTCCAGCGGCGGTTTTGGAGCTTATACGCGGCCAACTCCCGATTCGACCAGAGCGTTTGGTAAATCTTCTGGTCGTGCACCAACTGCTGGTCCCGCTCCATATAGCTCAGCAACTGGTGCAGAAAGTCCTGGGCTTCGTCCTTGATGAAGTAGAACACCCAGTTATCAAGGCGGCGGAAGTTCACCAGCCCAGCATTTTTCAGGTATGCTAATTGCCGGGAGGTTTTGGTCTGGCTGAAATCCAGCACCTGTTCCAAGTCTGAAATGCACATTTCCTGGTTGCGCCAGAGCAAGTGCAGGATGCGCACCCGGGATTCGTCGCCGAGGGCTTTGAAGAGTTGCTGGCCAAATGCAACGGTGAAGTGTTTCAGACGCATCTTTAGGAAAAGGCAAGAAGGAGGCTGACGTGCAGCCCGAGCCCGAATTTATACACAAACCCCGCAGCGGCCCCCGAAAGTGCCGTATCTTTGGTAACCGTAACCCTTTGTATGTCTGTTGTGGCCCGATTTCGTTTCCTGTTGTTTCTTGCCGTAATGGGCGTGCTGTTGGCTGCGTTGGTGCTGGTGCCCGGCAAGGTGCAGGCGCAGGGCCAGCGCCGGGTGGTGCAGTTTACCGGTATTGTGGCCTCCGGCGACTCCCTGCTGGGCGTGCCCGGAGCGGCCATCTTCGTGCCTAAGGCGGGGCGCGGTACCACCAGTAACCCCTACGGCTACTTCTCCCTGCCCGTGCTGGCCGGCGACAGTATCGTGATTCGCAGCCTGGGCTACCGCAACCAGTACGTTATTATCCCGGAAAGCTACCCCCGCCAGAGCTACTCCGTTATTGTGCAGTTAAAGGAAGACGCCACGGTGCTACCCGAGGTACGCATCTTTCCCTATGCCACTGAAAAGGCCTTTAAAGAAGCCTTTCTGGCCATGAAAGCTCCATCGGAAGCCGACCGTACCCCGGCCGAGAAGCTGAACGAGCAGGTGATGCGCCGCATGTTTAACACGCTGCCCGTGACCAGCATGGGCAACTACCGCCAAACCATGCAGGCCCAGCAAAATGACTACCAGCGCCGCATGGGCATGGGAGCTACGCCCGCTACCAACAACCCGCTGCTAAACCCCTTCAGCTGGCTGCAGCTCATCAACCAGGTGAAGAGCGGCGAGTTTAAGAAGAAGGAAGGGGTGGATTATTGAGTTGGGTGTATAGTTGAGCGGTCAGTGCGAGCAGCGCGAAGCAATCCATCCTTTTCGAAGCGCAACTCTCTGCATTACTTAAAAGCCCCTGACGGCCGTGCTGGCGTCAGGGGCTTTCTGCTTCTTCGGGGTGTAGCGCTCTGGGAAGGACAGATTGCTTCGCGCTGCTCGCAATGACCGTTCTATCATCCAGCTATTCTGCAATCCAGCCATTCAACAGTTCAAACATCTACCTACCTATTCAACCATTCCCTCCTATATTCAGTACATCCACTGTTTGACCTTCGCACTGCCGCTATGGATACCAACTTACCGCGTACCTCCCAACCTCGTATCGTTATCATCGGCTGTGGCTTTGCCGGGCTGCGGCTGGCCAAAGACTTGGCCGACGCGCCGGTGCAAGTGGTGGTGGTGGACCGCAACAACTACCACAACTTTCAGCCGCTGCTGTACCAGGTAGCTACCGGCGCGCTGGAAGCGGATAGCATTGCGTACCCCATCCGCAAAATCTTCGCCGGCCAGCACAACTTTTTCTACCGCATGGCCGACGTGCAGCGAGTGGACCCGGCTACCAGCACGCTCACCACCAATATCGGCGACATCCGCTACGACCACCTGGTGGTGGCTACCGGCTCGCTCACCAACTTTTTTGGCCTTACCAGTATCGAGCAGAACGCCATGCAGATCAAGAGCGTGCCCAACGCGCTGAACCTGCGAAGCTACCTGTTCCAGAGTTTTGAAAAAGCCATTCTTACCGAAGACCCCGCCCAGCGCCAGGCTCTAATGAACGTAGTGGTAGTAGGCGGCGGCCCCACGGGGGTAGAAATTTGCGGCTCCCTAGCCGAAATGCGCAAGGACGTGCTGCCCAAAGATTATCCTGAGCTCGACTTGAAGATGATGGAAATCTACCTCGTGGAATCTGGCGGGGAAGTGCTGGGACCCATGAGTAAGGACTCGCAGGTGCAGGCCAAGCGTTACCTGGAGGAAATGGGCATCCACGTGCGCCTCAACACGCAGGCCAAACACTTCGAGGACGGCAAGCTGTATTACTCCGACACCGAGTTCATCCGCACCGAAAACCTGATTTGGGCGGCTGGCGTGAACGGGGCGGCGCTGGAAGGCTTGCCCGAAGCCGCCGTGGCCCGCAACAAGCGCGTTAACGTGGATACCGTGAACCGGGTGGTGGGCTTCCAGAACGTGTACGCCATCGGCGACGTGGCCAACATGGTCACCGACGAAATGCCCCGCGGCTACCCCATGCTGGCCCCCGTGGCCATTCAGCAGGCCGAGCAGCTGGCCGACAACTTCAAGCGCCTCTTGCGCGGCGAAACACTCAAGCCGTTCAAGTACACCAACAAGGGCAGCATGGCCATTGTGGGCCGCAACCGCGCCGTGGTGGATTTGCCCGGTAACAAGCACTTCGGGGGATTCTTCGGATGGCTTACCTGGCTGTTTGTTCACCTGATGACGCTGGTGGGCTTCCGCAACAAGGTGGTTACGCTGGTGGGCTGGGCCATCAGCTACTTCAGCTCCGATAAGGCCCTGCGCCTCATCATCCGCCCCTATAAGCGCAACGACTTCAAATCGGACAAGGGCCTGGCCACCGCCATCCACAACGCCGCCACGCCCCAGTACAACCCCTCTGTACCTGCCCCTAATGCTCCGGTGGTGGGAGGGTAGTGTTTGGAAGGTGGTTTATCGAAATTAGATAGCCCTGCTCTGGTAGCAGGGTTATTTTTTTAGGGGTAATGGGAGAACAGTGTATTGATTTTACAGCGTTACGCTTAGATTACCACCCCAAACCCCCTGATGCGCCCGTTTTCATGCAAGAGGCCCTGCCGCTTTCCTTCGCCCTGCTAGCCGGCACCGGACACGCCTTCGAGGCCGACCACCTCATTGCCGTGAGCACCCTGGTAGCCCGCCACGACCACCGCCGCGACGCTGTGCGCGAGGGGCTGTTCTGGGGCCTGGGCCACACCACCACGCTGGTGGTGTTCGGGGGGGCGCTGCTGCTGAGCCGTTCCCTCATCACCCACACCAACTACTTCGAGGCCGCCGTGGGCGCGCTGCTGCTGGTGATGGGCCTGAGCCGCCTCACTGATAAAAGCTACTACCAGACCGCCCCGCCGCGCTACCGCCGGGGCACGGCCTACGCCGTGGGCCTCGTGCACGGGCTGGCCGGTAGCGGGGCCCTGGTGCTACTGCTGATGGGGAGTCTGCGCTCCGCCTGGCTGGGTGTGGCCTATTTGGGGCTGTTCGGGCTGGGCTCGGTGGTAGGTATGCTGGGCGCCACCGGCCTGATGAGCGTGCCCTTCACCCAGCGCATGCGCTTCAGCCGCAACCTGCGCGCCGGCCTGGTCATCGTCTCGGCCCTACTCAGCATCGGGTACGGCGGGTGGATGGTGTATGGGAATCTGTTTAGGTCTGAGCCTGTCGTCAGCACCCCACCCCCGGCCCCTCCCCTCCAGGAGAGGGGTGCCAGACGCGAGTTTATGAATTCTGATTCGTTGAACGCACCCCTCTCCCGGAGGGGAGGGGCTGGGGGTGGGGTTTATTCTTGCGCAACACTGAACTTCTAAAAGATGCACCTCTCCCCCAAAGACCTCGATAAGCTGGTGTTGCACCAGGCCGGCGTGGTGGCCCAGAAACGCTACGCCCGCGGCCTGGCCCTGAATTACCCCGAGGCGGTGGCGCTGCTGGCTACCCAGCTGCTGGAGTTTATCCGCGACGGGGAGTCGGTGGCGGAGTTGATGGACAAGGGCAAGCAGATTCTGGGGCTGCAGGACGTGCTGCCGGGCGTGGCCGCGCTGGTGGCCGAGGTGCAAGTGGAAGGCACCTTCCCCGACGGCACCAAGCTCGTGACGGTGCATCACCCCATCTGCCGCGAAACCGGCTCCGCCGAACTGGCCCTTTATGGCTCCGGCCTCGTGCGCACCCCGCGCCAGGCCTCCGCCACGCCCGAAACTATTCCGCCCGCGCCCGGCGAGTACCAGCTGGCCGCCGAAGGCCTACAGCTCAACGAAGGCCGCGAAACCCTGACCCTCGACGTGCTCAACCGCGGCGACCGGCCCATCCAGGTGGGCTCGCACTACCCGTTCTTCGAAACCAACGCCGCCCTCAACTTCGACCGCGCCGCCGCCCGGGGATTCCGCCTCAACATCCCCGCCGGTACCGCCGTCCGCTTCGAGCCCGGCGAGCGGAAGTCCGTAACGCTGGTGGCGCTGGCCGGGGAGAGAATCGTGTACGGCGGCAACGCGCGGATTAATGGGAAGGTGGATTGAGGGCGCTGGAAAGAAGAAAAGAAGGTTGTTGAAGCTGGATAGTCAATGAAATATGACATGAAAATTAACCGTAAATATATAATCATTGGCTTGCTAGCTTTGATTTTATGTGGATGTGAAAATAAAAAAGATGTTCAATCGAAAAATGAAAAAGTTGTAGATATTAAACATAGGCAGTTAAATAATTTAGATAAAAATTTTGTCGATAAATTAATAAGTGAATATCAAGTCAAAAAGGAAGCTTCTCAGTTAGTTAAAGCCGATTCAGTTGCTTGCGTTTCTGATGGTGATTCATCTGAAGAAATTTCGATGGGAGTTGTTGAGATGTATAATTTTAATAAAAAATATTTTTTCAAGATTTGCTATTTAAAGCAGTTGCATTGTCTGGAAAATGCGCTTGTGCATGGATTTAGTGAAGATTTATCAATCCTGAAAGGCGCGGAAAGACAAAAAGAAATATCTGCTATTCGTTCTGAAGCACAAGCAGCAATAAATGATCTTAGCGTTGAAGAAAGAATAAATGCTCAAAAAGTAATCAATAGGATTAAGCCTGAGCTTTTTGACTAAAAATACACTGAAGCCATGTCCCTTCCCATCTCACGGCGCGCGTACGCCGATATGTACGGCCCTACCACCGGCGACCGGGTGCGGCTGGGTGATACCGACCTCGTAATTGAGGTGGAGCACGACTACTGCGTGTACGGCGAGGAGTGCAAGTTCGGGGGCGGCAAGGTGCTGCGCGACGGTATGGGCCAGGCCGCCGGCGTTTCCCAGACGGAGGCCCTGGATCTGCTCATCACCAACGCCCTCGTGCTCGACTACACCGGCATCTATAAGGCCGACATCGGGGTGAAGAACGGGCGCATTGCGGGTATCGGGAAGGCCGGCAACCCGCACATTATGCCGGGCGTGACGCCGGGCATGACGGTAGGCGTAACCACCGAAGTGGTGGCGGGGGAGGGGCTCATCCTCACGGCCGGCGGCATCGACTGCCACATCCACTTCATCTGCCCCCAGCAGATTGACGAAGCCCTGGCCGCCGGGCTCACCACCATGCTGGGCGGCGGCACGGGACCGTCGGCGGGCACCAGCGCCACTACCTGCACGCCGGGCGCGTTCTACATCGAAATGATGCTGAAGGCCACCGATGCGTTTCCGCTCAACTTCGGCTTTCTGGGCAAAGGCAACACTTCCCGTCCCGAGGGGCTGCGCGAGCAGCTGGAAGCCGGGGCCCTGGGCTTCAAGCTCCACGAGGACTGGGGCACCACCCCCGCTACTATCGATACCTGCCTGCAGGTGGCCGAGGAGTACGACGTGCAGGTGTGCATCCACACCGATACGCTCAACGAAAGCGGCTTCGTGGAAAACTCGGTGGGTGCGTTCAAGGGCCGCACCATCCACAGCTACCACACCGAGGGCGCGGGCGGTGGCCACGCCCCCGACATCATCAAAATCTGCGGCGAGCCGAACGTCATTCCCTCGTCCACGAACCCCACCCGGCCCTTCACCAAGAACACCATCGACGAGCACCTCGACATGCTCATGGTGTGCCACCACCTCGACCGTAACATTCCCGAGGACGTGGCCTTTGCCGAAAGCCGCATCCGGGGCGAAACCATTGCCGCCGAGGACGTGCTGCACGATCTGGGCGCGCTCAGCATCATCAGCTCCGACTCGCAGGCCATGGGCCGGGTGGGCGAGATGGTGACGCGCACCTGGCAAACGGCCCACAAGATGCGCCAGCAGCGCGGCCTGCTGCCTGAAGACGCCGCCCGCGGCTGCGACAATTTCCGGGCCCGGCGCTACGTGGCCAAGTACACCATCAACCCGGCCCGCGCCCACGGCTTTGCGCAGCACATTGGCTCCGTAGAGCTGGGCAAGCTGGCCGACCTGGTACTCTGGAAACCCGCTTTCTTCGGCTCCCGGCCCGAAATGGTGATTAAAGGCGGCGTCATCGTGCGCAGCCAGATGGGCGACGCCAACGCCTCTATTCCCACGCCCCAGCCCTCGTTTTCGCGGCCCATGTTCGGGGCCTTCGGCGGGGCGGTAGGCCCGACTTCTCTGGCCTTTGTATCAGGCGCATCGGTGGAGCACGTGCGTACTTCGTATGGACTGAAAAAGCAGGTGGTAGCCGTGCAGGGCTGCCGCACGGTGCAGAAAAAGGACATGGCCCTGAACGACTACCTGCCCAACATCGATGTAGACCCCGAAACCTACCGCGTCACCGTCGACGGCTTGCACATCACCTGCGAGCCGGTGGACACGCTGCCCCTGACGCAGCTGTATAACCTGTTCTAGTGCTAGAAAGCTAGTTCCCCTCCTTGGAAAGGAGGGGCTAGGGGTGGTTGACAATCGTTGAACATCATCTAGCTCCAGTTCTAGTTCTAGTATCGTTCGACCGTCGTCAACCACCCCCATCCCCTCCTTTCCAAGGAGGGGAGCTAGTTGCTAACTCCTAGCTCCTTATTTCTCACTTCTAACTCCTGAAATTGTCTACCCGTCTTGCCCGTTTGCTTCACCTGGCCGACTCAGCCCTGCCGACGGGTGGGTTTGCGTATTCGTATGGGCTGGAGAGCAGCCGCACGTTTGGGCTGGTGCAGTCGGAAAGCGGGC
The DNA here is from genome assembly GCF_020421205.1 of Hymenobacter pini. Taxonomy (GTDB): domain Bacteria; phylum Bacteroidota; class Bacteroidia; order Cytophagales; family Hymenobacteraceae; genus Hymenobacter; species Hymenobacter pini. The sequence goes on along the minus strand of NZ_JAIZZH010000005.1, from coordinate 275,680 downwards.
TGCGGAATTACCTGTACTCGTTTCTGCAGCAGGCGGTGGGGCTGGAGGTACCGTTTCTGAACGCCTGCTACCGGGCCGCTTTGCCCGCCGGAGCTGAGGCGCTGCGCACCATTGTGCAGGAATACGACGCCCAGCTGCTAGTGCCAGCCCTGCACCGGGGCAGCCTCACGCAGGGTAAAACCTGGCTGCGGCTGCTGCACTCGTTTTACCCGGCCGCCGGTCTGCCCGCCCTGGGCGAGTGGCTGGCGGCCGAGGAACTGCCGCTACACTTCGTGCCCCTGCTGGCCCTGAGCCTGCGCCGCCTCGACTATACCCTGCCCGAAATCCACACGCTTTACCTGCACCTGGCTCTGCGCGACCAAATCAGTGCGGCCATCCGGCTGGGCTGCCTGGGTTCCATGGAAGGCCACCGCCTGCAGCACGAGTTCTACGCCATCTTCGACGACCTGCTGCTCGGGGCCGACGCCCTCGACCACCGCCACGCCACCCGCTCCGCCGTCCTGCTCGACGCCGCCCAGATGCTGCACGAACAGGTGTACTCTCGCCTGTTTCAGAATTGAACCCCACCCCAATCCCTCCCCTCCGGGAGAGGGGCTTATTTTACTTTGACAACGACTCTATGTGAAGCCGTTGCAATGGTAATGTAAGCCCCTCTCCCGGAGGGGAGGGATTGGGGTGGGGTTATGCATCCACCAATCCAGCCATTCACATCCATGCCCTTCATTGACAAACTTGCCCTGCTGCTCCACGGCCACACCCACGAGTACTACGAGTCGCCCGGCGACTTTGCCCAGCGGGAAACCCGGCGGCTGCCGTCGCACCGCAACTTCCGGCAGCGGGCCTTTACGGTGGGTATTGGCGGACCGGTGGGCACGGGCAAAACGGCGCTGCTGAAGGCCCTGTGCGAGCGGCTGCGCCACGAGTTCGAGCTGGGCGTGGTTACCAACGACATCTTCACCAGCGAGGACGCCGAGTTTCTCATCCGGCACAGTGCCCTGAGCGAAGATCGGATTGTGGGCGTGGAAACCGGGGGCTGCCCCCATGCCGCCATCCGGGAGGATATTTCCCTGAACATGGACGCGCTGGAAGGCCTGATGAAGCGCTTTGACCAGAAGCTAGACTACCTGTTCGTGGAAAGCGGGGGCGACAACCTGGCCGCCCACTTCAGCCGCGAGCTGGTCGACTATTCCATTTACGTTATCGACGTAGCGGGCGGCGACAAGGTGCCCCGGAAAGGTGGCCCCGGCATCACCCAGGCAGATTTATTGGTTATCAACAAAACGGACCTGGCCGAGCTGGTACGCGCCGACCTGGGAGTAATGGACCGGGACGCCCGCCGCATGCGCGGGGAGGGCCCGTTTCTGTTTGCCCGCGCCCTGCACGGCGACGGCTTGGCCGACATTATCCAGCACATTCACCAAGCCAAAGCCCGCGCCCTGGAGGCCGTAGGGCCGGAGCGGCGCTAATACTTCCGGTGCCCGGCATGAAACCCGAGCAGTTCCGGAGCGGCCAACGCTGCATACAATGCCTCGTAAATAGGTTGTAAGGCGGCCCGGTTGCGTCCTGCGGCTCGCAGCAGTTGAATACCGGGCCGAACTTCGGTGTGCGCAATAATAGCCGGCCGCTCCGCTATATTGGGCGAGAGTTCAGTGCGGGAGTACGGTTGCTGGGCCGCTAGTACAGCCGCTAGTTGCTGGTACCGCGCATCGGTGGGGGTGCCAACTACATACACGGATAAGGTTGTCTGGTGCGGTCCAAAATGGGCGGGCGAGGCGGCAATATGCTGTTCCGGTCGGAAGGCAAACCGGTCCAGCACTATCAGGCGCCCGGCATTACTCACCCGTATTTCCGATTCCAGCGCCGTGAAAGCAAACTGCTCGCCGCTGTCCATTCGGCCTGAGTGGAGCCAGTCGGCGAGGAGCAGAACCGCGCCAGGCTGCAGATGCCAGTGCTGTTTCTGCCGGTAGCGGCTGGCTGCTTGCACTACTACTGGGTCGGGCAGTACCACAGCCAGAGCATCCTGGCCGACAAACCCTTCTACCACCTGCTCAGCCGTGGCCCCGTTCTCTGAACGGTATACGCGGGTGTTGGCCTGCGTTCCAAGCAATAGCCGAGCCGCAGGCTGCACGCTAAGCCGTAACTGCACGGCGTCGCCGGCCAGCAAACCGCCGCCATAACTGGATAGCACTACGTGACAGCTAGCACCCGTAGCTCTCGGATTTAGCAGCTTCAGCGGTTGTACACTCCGGCTACGCGTAAGCACCGACTGACCGCGCACGGCCGTTACTTCCAGTTCACTCCAGGTTGTTGAATCCGACATCATCCAGACGCTAAGTCATAAAGATGAAGCGGTTTTTGGGAAATTCTGCCTTTGGTGCGCTCGGTAGAATTACCGTACCAGTACCGGCTCTGGTTGCAACACCATGAGTAGCTCCCGCACCTGAGCTGTGAGCAGGGTTTCATCGGAGGTGTCGAGGAGGCGGGCATCAATTCCAATGCAGGTGGCCCCGGCCGTTTTCCACTCGTGCATGCAGGAGGTGGTGGGTTTGATGCCCCCCGTAACCATAATGGGTACCTGTGGCAGTGGGCCCCGCAGAATAGTGAGGTAAGCAGGGGTGAGGTAAGCTGAGGGGAACAGTTTTACCAACGTAGCGCCCAGCCGATGAGCTTCATACACCTCGTTCAGGGTTTGGGCACCGGGCAGCCACGCCAAGTTGTTGCTGCGGCATACGGCGGCTACATCCGGGCTGGTAATGGGCTGGATAATGAAGTCGGCCCCGGCATCAATAAAACGACCGGCTTCCTCCGCCGTGAAGATAGTGCCGGCTCCCAGCAGCAAATCGGGGTAATCGGCCTCCACAAAGCGTTGGAGGCGCTCAAAAACATCCAGGGCCTGCGGGCCCCGGTTGGTGAACTCAAACAGGCGCACTCCTGCCTCGTAGGAGGCCGCCAGCACTTGCCGGGCGTAGTCCTCCTGAGCATGGTAGAAAACCGGAATCAGCGGGTGCTGACGAGCCTGTTCCAAGGCATGGGCGGCAGTGAAGCGGGGCATGGGATGCGGCAGTAAAAGGGTGAGGTAGGAGTTCTACGTAGGCGCCGGATAAACGGTGAAACCCAGCCGAAAAACTCGTTACCTCACCCTTTCAACTGGCCGTCTTACAGCGAAAATTCGGCTAGGGCGCGGGCCACTTCGTGAATGTTTTTATCGTTGCGGAAGGTTTTGCTAATAGGATCCGCCAGCCCCCGTACCCAGATTTTTAGCTCCGATTCCAGGTCAAAATGCCCGGTGGTTTCCATGCTAAACCGCTCAATGCTGCGGTAGGGTACGCTCAGGTATTCCCGTTTCTTGCCCGTTACACCCTGCTTATCCACCAGAATTAGGCGTTTGGTGGTGAATACCAGCAGGTCGCGGAACACGGCGTAGGCACCGCGCACGGTTTCGCCGGGGGCCAACACTTGTTGCAGCTCCAGCTGCACATCCTGCGCGTCAGTCTCAGAGGCATTGCCTAATAGGCCATCAAGAATTCCCATGGTGATGAAGGGGTAAAAGGTGGAAAGGGAGAGGGAAGCTAACAAGAAAATGCTGGCCCGGAAAATTGGGCCGTTGCTTCCGGCCTGCGGCCCGACTTTTGTTGCTTACCACGTTGGTACCGTGCAATTTTGCCTTTTGTTCCAACGCATTTTGCCCATGAAACTTGCTGATTTACTGGAATTAGGCTTCCGCGATTCTGCTGAATGCCCCGAAGCGTGGCAAAACAAAGGGCAAGTGGTTTGTCGGGACTTTGGGCACGCCCTGATTAGCATCTTGTGGTACGCCGATTCATCTGAAATCGAAGTTGTTGTGGGTGATGTGCACACCCCGCTGCTGCACTTTCGCTCCGCCTTGCTCACCGTGGGGCATCTGCAGAGCCTACTCCGCGACTACTGGCCTGCAACCACGGCTTAGGGTTTATCTGGTATTGCTGGCTCGCCGCGGTAGTGCTGGAAGCTTAGGCTTTGCCAGGGTATGTCGGTATGAAGCAGCAGGACGGCATACTTCAGCTATACATCAACGAAAAACAAAAAGCAGCCGGTCCCAGCGGAACCGGCTGCGGAAATTTACCCGGGAAAGGGCAGTAACTACCTGCAACCATTCCCAGAGAGTTCCTACATCTTTATTCAGGAAGCAGTGCGGCGCATGATGCCGTGGAAGTGCCTAGCAACTTGTACAAAGGAGCCTGATACCAGGATACGTTGGCCGTGCAGATTCGGGAGCTTTTGTCCGTGTCCGACTTATACTGAAAATAGAATTTCTGTCCTCGTGGCATTTCCGGGGGAAGGGAAGAGTACGTCATTATTACGTTGCTGTACACCCGGGCTTTGGCAGCCGGGCCGGGCAAAGGTCTACCAGCATCGCCCTGAAAAGCCACATTTTGGCCGATAGTGTGTTGGGAAGTGGTATCAACCTGAATCAGGTAGCCGCCGGCACACGTGCTGCCTAGCAACGTGCCCATCACGCAGGGAACGGCCTTTTCCTTGCAGCTTGAGCTTCCGATAGCCAACAATAAGCCGCTGGCAATGAGTACATAGTTCTTCATGCAACACCTGGTTAAGCAGTACCCAGGGAAGAGTAACCCGGCAAATAAGAGGTTGCAACCGGAGCATAAAAAAAGCGCCTGATGGAAATCGGGCGCTTTTTTTATGCTTACTGGGGGCCAATGGTTAGTTGGTGCCGCCGGTGGAGTTAATCGGCTTCTGCTCTTTCTGTTGCAGGGCCGACTGCTGCTGCATGGGGTTAGGCTGGGCCCGCTGCTGATACTCGAACAGTTCGAAGCGCGAGGGCGCGGCCTTCTGGGGCCAGCTGTTATTGCTCAGGTCCGTATCGGCGGTTTGCAGGTAGGGGTCTAGCACGAAGCTCACCACGGGTTTCTCGGTGATGAACACCTTGGTTACCTCGGCGTTGTTTTTGCGCCAGATTTCGGCCGGAATGTTCATTACTTCCTGCTTGCCGTCCTCGTAAGTCATCTGCACAATCACCGGCATGGTGAGGCCGCCCTTGTTTTTCAGGCTCACCTCGTAGAAGTTCAGGCCGTTGTTGAGGCGCTGCTGCTGCTCGGGGCTCATGGCCTTCACCATTTGCTGATAGCGCTGCTTGTCGGCGTCGGTGGTAGCCAGCGGGTCGTAGCTGTTATAGAAGTCCTTGAGTTCAGGCTTCTCATCCACCAGGGTTTTCTGAATGTCCTGCAGATTGCGCTGCTGCGAAATGCTCTGGGGCGCTTTGTTGATCATTTCCCGCTTGCGGGCATTCTCAATTTCGGGGTTCTTCGAGTCCACGGTGTACCACTTCACGCCGTCGATGGCCAGGTCAGTCTTGTCCACGGTGTAGAACCAGCCGCGCCAGAACCAGTCCAGGTCCACGCCCGAGGCGTCTTCCATGGTGCGGAAGAAGTCGGCGGGGGTGGGGTGCTTGTAGGCCCAGCGGGTGGCGTATTCCTTAAAGGCGTAGTCGAACAGCTGGCGGCCCATAATGGTCTCGCGCAGAATGTTCAGGCCGGTGGCGGGCTTGCCGTAGGCGTTGTTGCCGAACTGCAGCACCGACTCCGAGTTGGTCATAATCGGGGTCTGCAAGCTCTTATCGGTGCGCATGTAGTCCACGATGTTGGCCGGTTCGCCGCGGCGGGAGGGGTAGTTACGCTCCCACTCCTGCTCGGTGAGGTACTGCACAAAGGTGTTCAGGCCTTCGTCCATCCACGTCCACTGCCGCTCGTCGGAGTTCACAATCATGGGGAAGAAGTTGTGGCCCACCTCGTGAATAATCACCGAAATCATGCCGTACTTCCGGTCAGCCGAGTAGGTACCGTCCTTCTCGGGGCGGCCGCCGTTGAAGCACAGCATGGGGTACTCCATGCCGCCCACCGGCCCGTGCACCGAAATGGCCACCGGGTACTGGTACGGAATGGTGAATTTCGAGTAAGTTTTGATGGTGTGTGCCACCACTTCAGTGGAGTACTTGCCCCATAGTGGGTTGCCCTCCTTGGGATAGTAGCTCATGCACATCACCGGCACCCCGTTCTGTTTGATGCCCATGGCATCCCAAATGAACTTGCGCGAGGAAGCCCAGGCGAAGTCACGCACGTTTTTGGCGGCGTACGTCCAGGTTTTGGTGCCTTTGGCGCGGTTCTGCTCGGCGCGCTCCGCCTCCATCGGCGACACGATGAGCACCGGCTTGTTGGAGTTCTTGGCTTGCTCCAGGCGCTGGCGCTGGGCCGAAGAAAGTACCTCTGAGGCGTTCTGCAGCGTGCCGGTAGCGCCCACCACGTGGTCGGCGGGGGCGGTGATGCTCACGCGGTAATCACCGAAGGGCAGGGCAAACTCGCCGTTGCCCAGGAACTGCTTGTGCTGCCAGCCCTGGTTGTCGGAGTACACCGCCATGCGGGGGTAGAATTGAGCAATTTCGTAGAGGTAGTTCTTATCCTCCGGGAAATACTCGTAGCCCGAGCGTTGGTTAATTTTGGTCTGGTCGTTGATATTGTAGCTCCACTTGATGCTGAACGTCACAGCCTGCTTGGGCCGCAGCGGCGTGGGCAGGTCCACGCGCATCATGGTGTGGTTAATCACGTAGGGCAGGGCCTTGCCGCCCTTCATCTTCACCTCCGCAATCTTGAAACCGCCATCAAACTCGCTTTTCTGCAGGTAGTCCAAGGCCTGAAACGGCATGCGCTGCTGAATCTGGCCTACCTCGGTGGCAGTAGTAATGGAGTTCTTATCCAGGATGTTCTGGTCGAGCTGCACCCAGAGGTAGGTGAGCACGTCGGGCGAGAGGTTGGTGTAGGTGATGTCCTCGTCGCCGCTGATGGCCTGCTTAGCGTCATCCAGCTTCACCCGAATGTTGTAGTCGGCGCGCTGTTGCCAGTACTGGTTGCCGGGGGCTCCGGAGGCCGTGCGGTAGGTGTTGGGCGTGGGCAGCAGGGTTTCCAGCTGCGCAAATTTGTCGGTGCCGGAGTTGGTGTTCTGGGCCGCGGCCGGTAGGGCCAGCAGCGCCGCCAGCCCGGCGGCCAGCAGTGGTTGTTTCAACATACAGGAAAAGGGGAGAAAAAGGCGTTACAGCAACGAATGAAAGCAGCGGCGTAACCTACTAGCGCCGCATGCGGCGAAAGACGCAGCTTGCAGAGCGAGGTTGCAGTGAGATGAACGCAGCAAATACTGATTTGAGATGTGGGCTAAGCTACCACAATGGGATATGGTGCGGGAGCTATTGACCAGGTAGTAAAAATACAGCAAAAGGGCGTTGGTGTAGCGAACAGGCGTATTGGTGTAATACTTTTTTTTAGCTGGTATGGCCCCTGTAGGTTTGGAATATTCTATCCGCAAATAGACTTTGTATAGCGCTGTGCATAAGGTGTTTGTGGAAGAATACGGCTTTCTGTCAACCATAACGCCTACACTAACTATGTTTACAAAACGCGTTACGCAGCTAGCTTTTCTAGCAGCGTTGGGCCTCGGGACTATAGCCTGCGAACAGCAGGATGTGGTACCCTCGAAAGGCGCCTTAGTAGCTCGTTCCTCTAGCACGGAGGGCGAGGAAGTTACCTCCACCGAGGACCGCAACCATCTCGCGTTATTGCTGGCCGTAGAGCTGGGTAGCAATGACAAGCTGCGTGGTTTTTTACGGGAGCAGGCATTGGCTCAGTTTGATGGGGACTACGACGTGCTATATCAGCGCGTAGCAGGCGAGAGTATCGGGGGAGAAACACTGGAAGACATTTTCACGCGGCAATACGCCAATCAGGCAAAGCAGCAAGGTCGTGATGTTTCCGTTGATGAAGCCCGAAGCTGGGTACAGCGCACCATTGGCGGTATTCCACTCTGCCAGTTTTCGGTACCCGTGCTGTGCGAAAAATGGGACGAGTCGTACTCCCCAGTAGTATTTGCGCTGCCAGTCGATTTCGACGATATGAAGGTGGAGTCTTTCCGCACGTTTAATCGGGACGGAAAGGAAGATGTGCTGCCTGCCAGCGTGGAGCCAGAATACCCGGTGGTCGTAATTGGTAGCAATGAGCGGGTAAACGAGAAAGGTGAGGTTGATGAAACCGTTACCACGGCTAACCGCTACAACGGCGCTATGGAACGCCTTGAGCGTTACAAAATCCGGGATATTAGCGCCATTGAGCACTGGGCATTGGGTGGCCCTGAACTGCAGATGCAGTACTGGGTAGCGCCGATGCCTAATTACGGCGGGCCGCCACCATATCAGCCGGCTGTGGCACCTTACCAAATGGGCACTTGGTCGCAGAATCCCAGCCGCAACTCCGTGAAAAACGGGCAGTGGATTAGCACTGGAAATCTGCTCTATTACTGGTACCTGAATTCCTACGGGTCAACCTTCCGCGACATTTGGGTTGAGCGGGATTTTGGTCCGAATATCCGACTGAATCTATCAGTAACGCTGCCTAAGGGAGTAGTTATAACGTTCAACCCGACGATTGGCTCCAACGATGAGCGGATGGGCGAGCAATTTGTAAACTACTACGACCCCCACTGGCCGCAAAACCAGCAGGACCCTTATGCGCCGGGTGAGGTATACTACTTCCGGGCCAGCTACTAGCAGTTAGCACTGCTTACATGAAATCGTATGGGACGAGTGGAGCCATTTGGCTCCACTCGTCTTTTTTGTTGTAGAGTTTAATTCAGCAACCTCGATTACCCCAGAAATTGCCCTAGTAGCAGAATAATGGCAATGCCCAGCGCCGCGCCGCTGGTAGTCAGCAGCCAGTCGCGGCGGTGCACGCGCAGGCCGCGCAGCAGTACAAAGCCCAGCAGCAAAATCAGCAGCACAATCACCAGCTGGCCCAGCTCCACGCCCAGGTTGAAGCTTAACAGCTCCAGCATCGGCCGGCTCTGGCGGCCCAGCAGTTCGCGCAGGTAGCTGGAAAAGCCAAGCCCATGAATCAGCCCGAATATCATGGCCAGCAAATTGGGCAGGGTCAGAATAATAGGCTGCGGGCCAGTGCGCTCAGGCAGCCGGTTCGTTGCACTACCAGCCCGCGCCAGATTCAGCAGGCAGGTCAGCACAATGGTTATCGGAATCAGCGTTTCAATCAGCTTGGGTGAGTATTGCACCACGTTCAGCGTAGCCAGGGCCAGCGTGATGGAGTGGCCTACCGTGAAGCTGGTAACCAGCGCTACTACCCGCCGCCAGTCCTGCAACACGTAGGACGCGCATAGCGCCAGCAGAAACACCAGGTGGTCGTAGGCCCGCAGATTGAAAATGTGATGAAACCCGAGTTGTAGATAAGTGCTGAAAACGGACATGCGGAGCGCTGACGGGGAGAGGCAAGTGCTCAAATATCATCATCCTGTGATATATATCAGCACAAAGGCCGAAGTTGACCTTATCGGCTGCTGAAGTAGCCAGCAAAAAAAGCTCCCTGCTGGCCTTGCCAGCAGGGAGCTTTTTAATGGAGAAACCCAAAGGTTATTCCTTCACAATGCGCCGCACATCCGTGCCGCCCTCAGTACGGGCGCGTAGCACGTACACGCCGGAAGGTAGCTGTGACAAGTTGAGCGGCTGCTCCAGGCGGCCGGCCGGTACCGTTACGGTACGCACCTGCTGGCCTACTGCGTTGTACACCGTCAGCTCCACTGCTTGCGTGTAACCGGCCAGCTTTACCGTCAGGAGCCCATCGGTGGTGGGGTTGGGGTAGAGCGTGAGCGTGGTGCCCGCCAGCGGTTTGGCCGCAGCCGTTACTACCAGCGGTAGAGAAGCCGCCGAAGCGCAACCCGCTGCTGAGGTGGTTACGACCGTGTAATTGCCGAACTGCGCAGCCGAATTCACTACGTACGTCTGGCCCGTAGCACCGGTAATGGCCGTGCCGTTCAGGTACCACTGGTTTCCGGTGGGGGCGCTGCTGGTGAGCGTAGTTACGGAGCCAGCGTACTGCGCCGTCACCGTCGGGCGGGCAGGGGTGGCGTTGATGGTTACCTGGAAGGTAGCCGAAACCGCGCCGCAGCCACCCGAAGCAGCTACCGTGTTGGTTACCGTGTAGGTGCCAGCGGTGCTGGTCGAAGGCGTGATGGCCCCGGTGGTAGCATCAATAGTCAGACCCGTGGTGCTGCTGAAGGTGCCGGCCGTAGCGCCGCTAGCCAACGTGGGTGCCACCGTGCCGGTAGCGCTGGTGCAGTAGCTGGCATTGGGGTAGCTGAACGTAGCCACCGGTGCAGCAGTAATGGTTACCTGAGTTGTGGCCGTAACTGCGCTGCAGCCGCCCGAAGCAGCTACGGTATTGGTCACGGTGTAAGTGCCCGGGGTAGAGGTGCCCGGCGTGATGGCCCCGGTAGTAGCGTTGAGCGTGAGGCCGGTAGCAGAGCTGAACGTGCCGGCGCTGGCACCGCTAGCCAGAGTAGGCGTAACCGAACCCGAAGCCGAAGTGCAATAGCTGGCGCTGGCGTAGCTGAAGCCCGCCGTAGCCGGAGCCGTAATGGTTACCTGGAACGTAGCCGAAACGGCGGCGCAACCACCCGAGGCCGCTACTGTATTCGTTACCGTGTAAGTACCGGGAGTCGAGGTGCTCGGCGTGATGGCACCCGTCGTACCATTGAGGCTCAGGCCCGTGGCAGATGTAAAGGTGCCAGCCGTAGCGCCAGTAGCCAGTGTGGGCGTTACGCTTCCGCTGGTTGTGGTGCAATAGCTGACGCTAGCGTAGCTGAAGCCCGCCGTAGCCGGTGCCGTAATCGTCACTTGGGTTGTGGCCGTAACGGCGGCGCAAGCGCCCGAAGCGGCCACGGTGTTGGTTACCGTATAGGTGCCCGGCGTTGAAGTGCTCGGCGTAATAGCGCCCGTCTGAGCATTAATGGTCAGTCCGTTGGTGGAACTGAAGGCACCAGCGGTAGCGCCGCTAGCCAGAGTAGGCGTAATCGTTCCCGAAGCCGAGGTGCAGTAGCTGGTGCTGGCATAGCTGAAGCCGGCGGTAGCAGGAGCGGTAATGGTTACCTGGAACGTAGCCGAAGCCGCTGCACAGCTACCCGAAGCGGCTACCGTGTTGGTCACGGTGTAGGTGCCGGGGGTAGAGGTGCTCGGCGTGATGACACCGGTGGTAGCATCAATGGTTAGGCCCGTAGTGCTGCTGAAGGTGCCGGCCGTAGCGCCGCTGGCCAATGTGGGTGCTACCGTGCCGGTAGCGCTGGTGCAGTACGAAGTAGCTGCGTAGCTGAAAGTCGCCGATACCGCGTTGGTAATGGTTACCTGAGTTGTAGCCGACGACGGGCAGGTACCGCTTACCGAGTACGTAACGGTGTAGGTGCCGGGCGTGCTGGCGGCTAGGTTGATGGTGCCGGTGGCGGCATCAATGGCCAAGCCCGTGGTGCTGCTGAAGGTACCGCCCGTGGTGCCCGTGATGGTAGGCGTGGGGTTGGTGCCGCTCTGGCAGAAGGCGTTGCTGGCGTAGCTGAACGTAGCCGTAGTGGCCGGATTCACCGTTACCTGCACCGCGGCCGACGTGGCCGAGCACGAACCCGTGGTAACCACCACTGAATACGCGCCGCTAGCTGATACAGTAGCCGTGTACGTGGCCGCAGTAGCCCCGCTGATGGGTTGGCCGTTCAGCAGGAACTGGTAGGAAGCACCCGTCACCGGCGTGGCGTTCAGCGTGAGCGTGCCCGAACCGCAGAAGGTAGTGGGGGTAGCCGCCGTGAGGGTGGCTGTGGGTCCAGCTGTTACCGTCACCGTTACCAGCGAGGAATACACAATCCGGTTGTCGGCCGTCTGAATAACGGCGCGGAAAGTAGTGGTCTGGGTCAGGTTGTTGAAGGCCAGAGTAGCGCCGGTATTGGTGCCGGGCACGGCTGTAAAGCCGCTGCCCGTGTTGGCCTCGTACCCCGTAATGGTGCCCGTGTAGCCTGTAAGCGTCAGCGTGCCCGAGTTGGTGCCGCTGCACACGCTGGCCACCGAGGAAGTCAGCGTACCGCCTTCCGTATTCGCCAGCACAAAGAAGTCGTTGCCCGGCGTAATAGGCTGCGTCGAAACAATGCCCGTAGTGGGCGTGGAGGCTGCTGCGCCACCAATGCTGGCATAGGCGCCGTTGGCAGTAGCTGCCTGCGCTACCACGGTGGTCTGCGAGCCACCCACGATATCGTCGCCGCCGTAGCTGAGCTGCACTGTGGCCGAAGCCGGTAGGGCCGCCGTGTTCTGCAGGCGCACGTAGCGCGTGGGGTTCAGGAACGATACCCCGCCCGTGCCCGTGCCACCTGTAGCTCCGCTCACAATGGTAGCCGTAAAGGTCTGGGCTCCGGAAGTGGTGATGCCGCCTACTAATACCGGGCGCCAGCCCGGACCGTCGCCAATGGCAAACGTGCGGCTTACGGGGGTAGTGCTGTTCACGGTAATAGCCAGGGGGCCACGCACGTAACTGGTGGCCGAGCCAGTAGGCGGCGCACCTACCGTAGCGGCCAGAATCAGGGTGTTGGCCGGCGAAGTACTCAGAACGCCGCTAGTCAGGAACAACGACTGCGTAGCATCACCGCGCACGGTCAGGTTGCCGCCTGCCAGCGTTACGCCGTTACTGTTCGCAATAGTGAGGTAGTCAATAGTACGGTTCGCAGGAATTTCAAAGCCCGTGGTACGTCCCATCGTTTCCTGGGCGTACAGTACCTGCAGAGCGCCGTTACCGATATTAAAGTTTGGCGCTACATCAAAGGAGCCCGCCGGGTTGGTAGCCCCCGTAACGCCAATCTGAATAATCTCCAGCACCGCCGTGCCGTCGCCAATGGTGAGGTTACCGGAATTGATGAGGTTCCCGGTGAAGAAGTTGGTACGGTACACCGTCAGGGGCACATTCAGGGTCACACCTCCGCCGTTATTGTCCAGTGTGAGTGTGCGCAACGGAGTCGTAAAGGTGCCGGTTCCGCTCAGTGCCTGCGGAATGCTGCCCCCGAAATAGATGGTGCTGCCAGTAGTAGCGCCGTTCAGGGTACCGTTGTTGGTAATGCCTGAGCCAAGTTGCAGCAACAAGGCTCCATTCAGATTGAGGGTAGCAGTGGGGCTAACCAGGAAGCTGCCAAACACGTTCGTCTGGCCCTGCAATACCGCGCTGCTGCCTCCTGTAACCACCACGTTGGGCATATTACCCCGCACGCGGAAATCGAAATTGGTGGCCGTAGCTGCAGTACCAATATTTAGGGTGCCACCGGTAAAGCCATAGGTGCCCGCCCAGTAGTAATCAAGCGGAGTAGTAGCCGTGCTACGCTGCACCAGATTAATCGTGCCCCCCGAAATAGTAGTGGGACCATTTACGCCAAGAGAAGGCGTGCCGGAAGCATTGGCTACCGTAGCAACATTCAGGGTACCACCACTCATTGTGAAGGTCATAGTCCCCGATACGCTGGAAGCCCCCGTGAAATTGGTGAACCGCCCGGTTGTGGATAGAGTACCACCTTCCTGCGTGTACACCGAATTTGCGCCAAAAACCAGTGAGTTGCCTGCACCGGTACCTACGTTGTAAGTGCCAGCCGATACGCGCAACAGGCCGTTCACGGTGCCGGAGCCGGTCTGGCCCACTACCGTGAAGTTGGGGTTATTCAGCCAGAAGCCGCCGGTAGCCGGAATAATGTACGACACTACCCCAAACACTTTATTGGATACCGTGTTGGTGCCCGAAATTTTCAGGGTACCGGTCATGTCATCAACCGGCGTAGTACCCGTAGTGCGGGTCAGCAGAAAACCATCGGTGCTGGCGGCTCCTTTCACCGTGAAAGCCGGCAGATTCATCTCTACCACATCGGCCCGCACCGATTTGGCCAGGGTTACGCTCTGCAAATCGGTGGTGCCCGAACCGCTGAACGTGGCGTTGCCGGCCCCGGTAAAACGCAGGTCAGAGCCTACGCTGGTGCTGGCGCTCAAATCCAGCGTGCCGTTGTTGGTGACGCTGCCGCCTACCTGCACCTGGTATGCCGTGGTGGCCGAGGTAAGCAAAGAGCCGGTGCTGTTAATGGTAAGCGAGGCGCAGCTGGCCGCCACGTCCACCGTTACGGTAGCTCCGCCCACAATCGTCACATCATCGGCGCTAGTGGGTACCACGCCGCCCGCCCAGGTAGCGGGGCTGCTCCAGTTGCCCCCCGCAGCCGTAGAGCTGATGCTGGCCTGTACCCCCCGGATTTTCTGGGCGGTGGCCGGCACCGGCGCTTTGCTGACAGCACTGCTGCCTGGCAGGGGAACGGCGGTGGCCGTTACGCGGGCCGCCTCCGACCCCAGTCGGTGCTGGGCCTGGGTGAGCGGGCTTATCAGCAGGCCGCAGGTGGTAGCCAGCAAGGGCAGCCAACTGCGGTGTTTTCCAACCGACGTTCGTCTGGCTGGAGCATTCTGTACTGTTAGAATCATGCAAAAAATGGTAAGAGTGGGAAAATGGGTAAAGCAGACCTGCTAAGGGCACTACATCACAGAAAAGCTGAAACGCGGGATGACGCCCAAAAGCGAAACCACAAGCAGAAAGCGGCCTCTGTTCAGAAGCACATTTTGCGTTGAAATACAGAAAATAAGGTTTGGATGGAATGCGGTAAGATAGAGTAAATATTCTGTTTGTTCGCTAAATAATATAAGTGCTTGCTGGGCCTTTGTCGCTAGTTTTACGGACTTATCGGATTGATTTGACGTTATGAGAAAACAGCTACTGATAATGACATTCGCCGGGCTGGCCGGGGCCGGCACCAGTCGTGCTCAAACCACTACGCCGCTGCTTCAGGCACCGTCGGAGGCAACCCTCACCCGCGCTGACACAGCAAGGGCGGTGCATGAGCTATATAAAAGCCGGCGTGGTGGAGCGGCCGCGTGGCTGGGGTTGGGCACTGCCAGCCTGCTGGCGTCAATCTTACCTGCTCAGCAGTCCACCAGTGCCGGGGTCTGGACGCCGGGCGTAGTGGCCGGTACTGCTTTTGTAGGTATTGGTTTGAACAAGAGTATTGGTTTTTGGTGGAGTAAGGAGCGGAAAGTAATGCGCGAACTGGCCGCTACCGGCCACCTGCCGCCCAACATTACCCGCCGCCTCAAAGGCAA
The DNA here is from genome assembly GCF_020421205.1 of Hymenobacter pini. Lineage (GTDB taxonomy): Bacteria > Bacteroidota > Bacteroidia > Cytophagales > Hymenobacteraceae > Hymenobacter > Hymenobacter pini. The sequence continues at coordinate 260,658 of NZ_JAIZZH010000005.1, read as the reverse complement.
CTTCAAGCCTCTGCCCGGTTTGGCCGCTGAGTATAATCCGCTCCTGTCAACCGGCGTACCGGTAGCGCCCGACACGGCCCCGGCTTCCACTAAGATTAGTATTCCCTTCGCGGGCGTAGCTACCTCCGGCTACACTCTCACCGATTCGCTGGATGCCGTGGCGGCGCTATTTCAGAACAAACGGCTGGTAGGCCAGCTGCCGGTGCTGGCGGTGCTGCCCGCCGCCCGCCTGCTGTCGGGTAGCAGTGAGGCCGACCGGCAGTACAACGTGTACACGGGGCAGTACGAGGAAAATAAGCCGTCGGCCGGGGCAGTGGTTGCGGGGTTGGGACTGGCTATTGGCGGTGTGGCGTACATGTTCATCCACAACGCACCGTACTCCAACGCCAAATACGCCGAGTTGGTAACGGCCTCGCAATCCGGAGCCCCGATTCCGGCCAAGTGGCGCGCCCAACTCAAGCCCAAGCACTTCGACCAAGGCCGGGAGCTGCGCAACCGCATGCTCCGCCGCGAAGCTCGCAAAAACCGCAACAAGTAATTAGCAAAAAACCCCGCTGGCACTGTGCCAGCGAGGTTTTTTAGTTAATCAGCAGTGGTTACCCAACCGTCGGAATTTCCACGTTGTTGAAGCGGATGTGCCCGTCTTCGAGCACGGCTTCTACCACAGCATCCTTACTCACGCGGCCCGAAAGGATGTCTTTCGACAGCTCGTTGAGCACCATGCGCTGCAATACGCGCTTCAGCGGCCGAGCCCCGAAGGTGGGGTCGAAGCCCTGCTCGCCCAGGTAGTCGAGCACCTCGTCGGTGGCTTCCAGGCGGATGCCGGCTTCTTCCAGGCGCTGCTGAATCTGGCGGAACTGGATATCAACAATCTTGCGGATTTCCTTGCGCTTCAGGGGCTGGAACATCACAATTTCGTCGATGCGGTTCAGGAACTCAGGGCGCATGTGCTGCTTCAGGCGGTCCACCACTTCCTCGCGGGTGCGGTCAATCACCTCCTCGTGGTTGTACTCATTCAGCTCCTTGAAGTTCTTCTGAATGATGTCGGCCCCGGTGTTGGAGGTCATGATGATGATGGTGTTCTTGAAGTTCGCCACCCGGCCTTTGTTGTCGGTGAGGCGGCCGTCATCCAGCACTTGCAGCAAGATGTTGAACACGTCGGGGTGGGCCTTTTCGATTTCGTCGAGCAGCACCACCGAGTAGGGCTTGCGGCGCACGGCCTCGGTCAGCTGCCCGCCTTCGTCGTAGCCCACGTAGCCGGGAGGTGCCCCAATCAGGCGCGACACGGCGTGGCGCTCCTGAAACTCGCTCATGTCGATGCGCACCATGGCGTTTTCATCGTTGAACAGGTACTCGGCCAGGGCCTTGGCCAGCTCGGTTTTACCCACGCCGGTAGTACCCAGGAAGATGAACGAGCCGATGGGCCGCTTGGGGTCCTGCAAGCCCGCCCGGGAGCGGCGCACCGCATCCGAAATAGCCGCAATGGCCTCCGATTGGCCCGCCACGCGCCGGCCCAGCTCGTTTTCCAGGTTCAGTAGCTTGTCCCGGTCCGACTGCAGCATCTTGCTCACCGGAATACCGGTCCACTTAGCTACCACCTCGGCAATGTCCTCGGAGGTTACCACTTCCTGCAGCATCGAGCCGCCGTCCTTCTGGGCTTCGGCCTGGGCCTGCAGCTCCTTCAGCTTGGCTTCGGCTTCCTGAATTTTGCCGTAGCGCAGCTCCGCCACGCGGCCGTAGTCGCCCTGGCGTTCGGCCTGCTCGGCTTCCAGCTTGTAGCGCTCAATGTTCTCTTTCTCCGTCTGCACGCTGGTGAGAGCCGATTTCTCGTTTTCCCACTGCGCTTTCAGCGTGTCGCGCTGGGCCGAGAGGTCGGCAATTTCCTTGTTGAGCACATTTTCCCGGTCGTGGTTTTCCTCGCGCCGGATGGCCTCGCGCTCAATTTCCAGCTGCATGATGCGGCGCTGCACCTCGTCCAGCTCCACGGGCATGGAGTTCAGCTCGATGCGCAGCTTGGCGGCCGCCTCGTCCATCAGGTCAATAGCCTTGTCGGGCAGAAACCGGTCGGTAATGTAGCGGCTGCTCAGCTCCACGGCGGCAATTACGGCGTCGTCCGTAATCCGCACGCCGTGGTGCAGCTCGTACTTTTCCTTGATGCCGCGCAGGATGCTGATGGCGTCGGGCACGGTGGGCTCATCCACCACCACGGCCTGGAAACGGCGCTCCAGGGCCTTGTCTTTCTCAATGTACTTCTGGTATTCCTTGAGCGTGGTGGCCCCAATGGCGTGCAGTTCGCCCCGCGCCAGGGCGGGCTTGAGCAGGTTGGCGGCGTCCATGGCGCCTTCGCCACCGCCGCCGGCACCAATCAGGGTGTGTATCTCATCAATGAACAGCACAATCTGCCCGTCCGAGTCGGTTACTTCCTTGATAACGGCCTTGAGGCGCTCCTCAAACTCGCCCTTATACTTGGCCCCGGCCACCAGCAGGCCCAGGTCCAGACTCATCAGGGTTTTGTCCTTGAGGTTTTCGGGCACGTCGCCGGCCACGATGCGCTGGGCCAGGCCCTCGGCAATGGCGGTTTTGCCCACGCCCGGTTCGCCCAGCAGCACCGGGTTGTTCTTGGTGCGGCGGCTCAGAATCTGCAGTACCCGCCGGATTTCCTCGTCGCGGCCGATAACCGGGTCCATCTTGCCCGAGCGCACCCGCTCGTTGAGGTTGATGGCGTAGCGGTTTAGGCTCTGGTACTGGTCCTCGGCCGACTGGCTGGTGACCTTGCGGCCCCCGCGCAGCTCCTTAATGGCGGCTTTTAGGTCTTTTTCGTTGAAGCCGGCATCCTTCATCAGGGTAGCCACGGCATCCTTGCCGCCCAGCAGCCCCAGCAGCAGGTGCTCCACCGACACGTATTCGTCGTCGAACTCCTTCAGGAAGCCCGTGGCGCGCTGCAAGGCGGCGGCGGCCTCGTTGGAGAGGTAGGGCGAGCCCCCGCTCACTTTGGGGTAGGCCGTTATAATGGCATCGAGGCGGGGCGTGAGGATGTTCAGGTTCACGCCCAGCTTCTTGGCCAGAAACGACAGCACGTTCTCGTCGCTCTGGAAGAGGCCTTTCAGCAGGTGGCCGGTTTCAATGGCCTGCTGCTGGTTGCCCCCGGCAATTTCAGTGGCCTTCTGCACGGCCTCCTGTGCCTTGATGGTATAGTTATTAAAGTTCATGGGTTGCTTTCGTCGTAGGTAGGTGCTTCGGGTTAGGAAGTTCTACGAGACGTTTAGCAAACGGGGTGCAAAGGTATATTTACTGACTTTTTGGCTTAAATCAACGATTTAATAGGATAATAATTGGTCATAATGGCATATTAGGTAAGAAATTATAGCATACAAGTCGGATATGATGAGTGGTTGTTACCGACTTAGCTTCCAGAGTAGCAACTTGCCAGCGACGACTACGCAGGATACGGTAGGCTTCAGTATAATAGCGGTGGGTGATGGGTAAAGGAACAAACTTATGCATCGGTCCAGTGCCCGTAGTACACTGCTGCAGGCGTAGGCTGCTGACTTGCCCACCGCCGTCTACGTTGAAAGTGATAGTGACCTGCAACTGACGATTCTTCCTGAAATCGGATTTGTAGGCAAACTGCTGGATGAAAAGATCCTCTGCTTTAGCTACGCCGACCGGATGAGCATTACGAAAGCCTTTGCCGATTCGGTGGAGACTATCGGCGCGCAGGGCGACACGCCGAACAATACCCCGACCGAACCTAGATTCAATGGCCGCAATCATGTATTCGTTGTAGCAGGCAGTTTCTTGAGGAACAACATCCCCTTCATTGATAAAAATTGCAGTAATGCCGTACTGCCGCGCCAGAATTTCCCGGAAAGTAGGACTGTCGTCAATAGTACTGGGCAGGATAGAATAATCAAGATGTAGCCTTCCACGTGCTGTTTCACGTTGCGCGTCAGCTATGTATTCAGTACAAAGGCCCGCGTCGAGCGTGTCGTCAGTTGCGCGCTGAATGCGCCGGAATATTTCGTTAGTAGAAGACTGAGCTAAAACAGCAATAAAAGGAGTTAAAAAGAACGAAAGTGAGAGTAATAAATGCTTCATTAGAAAATAAAGGAATAATTCATCAAGAGTATAACTACACCTAACCTTAATCGGCGGAACGAACCATCAGCTGGCAACGTGTCGCTGAGGGCGGAAGAGGAATTAGGGTGGAGTGTTACACGTTGCCAGCCGCTGCTGTTTCCGAAACGTCGTCAATCCAATTCTCCAGCCGGATGCCTTGCAACTCCGCGAAGTGGCGGGTGTTGCGGGTGGCGAGGGTGAGGCCGTGGGCCAGGGCGGTGCAGCCGATGAGCAGGTCGAACTCACCCTGTAAGCGGCCGATACTTTTGAGGTGGGCTTTTTGCGCAGCATATATCTCAAAGCAGCTGCTGATTGGTAGAATGCGGCCGGCAAAAACTTCTCGCAGGTCTTGTAGGAATTGCTGGTTGGCCGCTTGCTTTATTGGGGCACTACGGGCTACTCCGTACAGCAGCTCGGCAACGGTTAATTCCGATAGAAAACAATTGGCGTAGCCGACCTGCCGAAGCTTGGAAGCCACGCCAAATTCATTTTTGGACAGGTAAACACAGATGTTGGTATCGAGCAAGAACTGCTTCATAGCGCAATGTCCCGCGGTGTGTCCTGCCGGTCCTGCTGTAACTGCCGGGCTAACTCTTCGCCGCTTTCCTCCGACTGCCAGGCCCCAGCCAACCGTTGGAATAGCTGCTCTAATTCAGCTTCTGATTTGGGAACCGTGGCTGACGCTCCGTAGGGCCTGGAGGCCGGATGCGTCAGAATGCGGGCTGTTACGTTGGGCACGCTTTGGAGCAGCCGGAGCACGTTGGCGGCCTGGTCGTCGGGAAATTCCAGTTCGAGGGCGAGTTTCATATTCCTGAAGATAGCAGGTAAACGCGTGAACGATGAATAATCTCCTATCTGCTACCTGATTCGGTTACACTTTGCCAAAAAGGCCACAGGAGGGCAATATTCAGGCTGCTACACCAGCCCCCGCCGCCCGCCGAAACAGCCACCCCGCCAGTACCCACAGCCCGGCGAAGAGGGTGTTCAGCACAATCACCCAGAGCACGCCCATCGTCAGCGGGGGCTGCTTAATGAGTAGCGCCACGAAGGGCACAGCAAACTGCGTAAATGCCGCCGCGAATAGGGCGCGGGCCATGCCCAGCGGCTGCAGCCGGGCCACTGCGGCCCCCACAAAGCTCACCACCAGCACCGCCCCAAACAGCAGGTTCATGGGGTTGTCCTCGCTGCCGATGAAGCCCACGGCCAGATTGCCCCACACCAGTAGGAGGGCAGCCCCTGCAGCAATGCCAGCAGCCAGCTTATAGGAGCCGCTACGGCCCCGGCTGGCTACCAGCAGCGTCAAAAGGCCCGCTACCAGCAACAAAAGGCCGGCAATAACAAAGGGGGCAATGCTCATGGGTGTATGGATTAAAATATTAGGACAACACAGGGCAACTATGACGTTAAGCCAACTGCCGGCCCGATACCGAGCCACTAGCCCGACGGAACAGCAGGCCCGCCACCGCCCAGACGCCGGCAAACACCACATTGGCCACCAGTACGTTCAGGAATGGGGCCGAAGGTTCGGCAGCCGCACCCGTGGGCTTCCATACAAACAGGGCCAGAGCAGTAACCACCAGATAGGTGAGGGAGGCGGCAAACATGGCGTTGGAGGTGCCCAGCGGCCGGAATCGGGCCGCAATAGCACCGCCTAGAGCTACCAGCAGCACCGCGGCGTAGAGCATATTTACCGGGTTATCCCCGCTACCAACCAAGCCCACGGCTGCGTTGGCCCACACCATCATCAGCCCGGCCAGTACCGCAACTCCGGCGGCCACCCGATACGTGTTGTTTGTAGCTGCGCGGGCGATGAGCACGAAGGTGGCACCTGCGCCAAACAGTAACACGGCGGCAAACACAAAGTCGGAGAGAGTCCAGTTGACTTCGGCGCTAAACTGCATGGCTACCAGCGGAACAAGCAACAGGAGCCCGGTAACTGCAGCAACGAGCGAAAGGCTTTTGGGGAGTGACATAGTGGTATGCGTTAAAGGGTTGGAGCCGATAATAGTGTTGAAGAAGACCGGTATGTGGCACTTCAAACAGCCAGCATTGCAAAGGATATAAAAGAACTTTGTAATTCAAAGTATTGACAAAAATTTCGCCTGCTTAACCTTCGCCGAGCTTTGGTATATTCAGCTTCCCGGATTGAAAGTCAAACCCTTATTGCCCTTTTAATATGGACGTGAATCAGCTTTTAGGCCCACTGAAGGGCGCCACCCGCCGCGAAGTTGGCGGCGTGCAGGTTGATGTAGTGCGCACCGGCAACTCCCGCGTGAAGCGGGTAGTGTATCCGGCGGGCTTTCGGTGGTCAAAGGATATGCGGCCCGTAGTGGGCGGCGAACTGTGCCAGCACGCGCACGTTGGGTTTCTGGCCGCCGGCCGGTTGGGCATTGAATACGCCGACGGAGCCCGCGAAGAATACACGGCCCCGCAGGTAGTAGCCATTGCGCCCGGTCACGACGGCTGGGTGATAGGGGAGGAGCCCGCCATTCTCATTGAGTTCGACTTTGAAGGTGAAACAGTGGAGCGGCTGGGGCTAAAACGGGAGTAGGCCAGGCAGTATTTCGCTGAGCTAATAGAACGTCATTCCAAGCATGTGGCGCATCAAGCCAGTGAACGAGGAATGACGATTGGATAAGGACATTGCAGTCTTACGCGGCCCGAGCAGGTAGCGTCTGGAGTAGCCATTGGTACAGGCGGTCAACATCCTCCTTGCGGAACAGCTCGGTGCCGGGATTCATGGTAGCAGCCGAGCCGCAGGCCACGCCGAGGCGTGCCACTTCGGGCAGGCTCAAGCCGGTGCTCAGGCCATGCACCAAGCCGGCTACCATGCTGTCGCCGGCTCCCACGGTGCTGCGCCGCTTCACGGCGGGAGCCGGTACGTGGTCAATCTGCTCCCGGGAAACCAGGCAAGCCCCCTGCGGCCCCAGCGACACTACCAGTATTTCCGCCTGCCCGTTATGTACCAGCTGGCGGGCGGCCTGGGCCACGGCTTCATTGTCCAGCTCATCCACGCCGGCTAGTTTGCTTAGCTCGCCCACATTGGGCTTGGCCAGGTACACGCCTTCCTGCAACACCGCCTGCAGGGCCGGGCCCGAGGTATCGGCCACCACCTTCACGCCCATTTGCTTGGCGGCCCGCACCACGCGCACCACAAACTCCGGCTCCACGCCCGGGGGCAGGCTGCCGCTGATAACCAGAAACTCGGGTTTTTCGGGCAGGGCGCGCATCTCATCCAGAATGCGCTGCTGCTCCTCGGGCCGTAGCTCGGTGCCGGGCATACCGAAGCGGTACTGCTGGCTACTACTGCTGTCTACCACGATGAAGTTTTCGCGGGTGTCGGCCTGGGTTGGCACGGCGCGGCAGCTGATGTGCTCCTGCGTAAGCAGCTCCTGCAGGCGCTGCCCGGTGGGGCCGCCCGCCGGAAACACCGCCACCGACTCAGAGCCCAGCCGCCGCAAGGCCCGGCTCACGTTGATGCCGCCGCCGCCGGGCTCAAACTTGGGAGCTGCGCACCGCAGTTTCTGGTCGGGCACGATGTGGTCGGCGGTGGTGCTTTTATCGACGGTGGGGCTGAGCGTGAGCGTGACGATGCGCGGCATAGGAAACGGGCTAAACAAAGCAGAAGAACCAGTACCTGTACTACGGACCGCCCGAAAAGTTGGCCTCCGCGGGCCGGGCTGCCAACAACCGGCCGATTTATCCGTTGCTTTGCCTTTCCATTGACTTCTCCTGAGGCCTATGCCTGCTCCCGAACTTGCCCTCCGAACCGTTGACGTAACGCGCTACATCATTCCATTGCGGGAGGGCGGCTCCCTGCCCGCGCTGGTGGAGGCCGACGACGGCTTTATGTACGTGGTGAAGTTTCGGGGCGCGGGCCAAGGCCCCAAGGCGCTGATTGCCGAGCTGATTGTGGGCGAAATTGCCCGGCAGCTCGGTTTGCGTGTGCCCGAGCTGGTGTTCATCTACCTAAGCGAAGCCTTTGGCCGCACCGAGCCCGACGAGGAAATTCAGGACCTGCTGCGTTTCAGTACCGGCCTCAACCTGGCCCTGCACTTCCTGGCCGGTGCTGTCACCTTCGACCCTATCATCAATGACGTGGACGCGCGGCTGGCCTCGCTGGTAGTGTGGCTGGATTGCCTTACCCTGAACGTGGACCGCACCGCCCGCAACACCAATATGCTGATGTGGCACCGGGAGCTATGGCTCATCGACCACGGTGCGGCGCTGTACGTGCACCACAGCGGGCCCGGCTGGGCCGCCAAGGCTACCCGCCCGTTTCCGCAGCTCAAGGACCACGTACTGCTGCCCCAGGCTACGGAGCTGGCAGCCGTTGACGCCGAAGCCAGTGCCCGCCTCTCACCGGAAATTCTGGCGGCTATTGTGGCCCTGGTGCCCGATGAGTGGCTCCAAGAGCCCGACCTCAGCCCCGAGGAGCAGCGCGCCCAGTACGTGGAGTTCCTGACCACCCGGCTGGCCGCGTCATCGTCATTTGTTCAGGAAGCCCAATCTGCCCGCAATGCACTTGTTTGAGTATGCCGTGCTGCGCGTGGTGCCCCGCGTGGAGCGCGAAGAGTTTTTGAATGTAGGCGTGATTCTGTATTGCGCCAGCCAAGGGTTTCTGCAAACCCGCTGCCACCTGCCCGAAGCCCGCTTGCAGGCCTTTGCCTGCCCCAACCTCGATGTGGACGACCTGCGGGCCCGGTTGCGGGCGTTTGAGCGTATCTGCCAGGGGCGGCGCGAAGGTGGGCCCATTGGGCAACTGCCAGTTGCGTCCCGGTTTCGGTGGCTAACGGCCATGCGCAGTACTATTGTGCAGACCTCGCCGGTGCACCCGGGCCTGTGTGAGGATGCTGCCACCACGCTGGATGCGTTGTATGATAAGCTGGTTGCCTGCTAGTTACCGGGAAATTTGCGAGGGTTTTCGTATATTCCTCGTATCAACTCACCCTACAGCCTCACTAGCTATGGAAGTACGCAACAATTGGCCCGTTCAGCGCGGGCTGCATCTCAACCGGTTGCCGTGGTGGGCCTACGCCCTGTTTATTCCCGGCGTGTATCTGTTTGGCTGGGTACTACATTTTCTGGGTGCCATTCCGGGGTAGTGCAATATGCCGCATCTGGGTACACTCCGGCCTGGGCAGCAGTGCAGAATGCGGTGCTGCCCAGGCCGGAGTGTTTGGTATCAGGCTACTTGCTACCCAATGCTGGCTGCAGTTGCTGCAAAATAACGACTAACGCGTGATATATTTCCTGTAACTCGCCCAGGTCGGTCAGAGCGCGCTCTTCCGAAAACGTGAGCTGCACCGGCACGCCTGCTTCCGATGAGGCCGGGGCGAGGACCAAACGGCCGGCCGGGTGACGCAGCAACGCAGCGCGTACTTCTGGCTGCAGCAGCAAGGGGCTTAGCGTGTCAGGCTGGTTGGTGGTGATGATAAATGTCTTGTCCAGCTCGGCGTCGCCTACCTCTACATCCTGCAGGCCCAGTAGCTTACCAATCTCGTGCACCCAATCCTGCTCATGCAGGGCAAAGTGAAACGCCGTATCAGCCGGCAGGTCTGCCGTGAGGGTTGTTAGTTCGTAACCGCCCTCAAAGCCGCCGCCCAGGTCAATATCATACTCTAACCGCACATGGTAGCCGTTCTGGTGCAAATCTGCGCGGTAGTCAAACAGGTCGGCTTGGCCTTCCAGGTCAGTGGCTACTTGCTGCCAGAGGTCAGTTTCTGAGCTGGCCCGGAAGGCGCGAGGGGTTTCCATGTGAGAGGGAGTAAGTCCAGGTTTTTCTACTGCCACTGCCCGCTCCGGGTTGTGCTCCGGGCGCAGAACAGCGGCACTGGCTGCCTTACAGCATAACTCCCAGCCGGAAGCCCACCGGTAAATAATAGCCCTCGTGCCCATAGTCGCTCATGGAGGTAGCGAAGTGGTTGCCGGGCAGCGTTGCCCGGGAGCCGGCCGTGCGCAGGCCCATGCCTAGGTAGGCATCCAGGAAAAACGGACTACCCGGAAATACCCACTGCCGGCCCAGCACTGCTACGGCGCCAAACCGGTCAATGGTTTCTGTTTGAGGGCGCTGGCGGTACTCGTAATAGTACAGGCCATCGGGGCCCAGCTCGGGTTGCCAGCTAGCAGCCCGGAACTGCATCCGGAAATGCTGGTAGCTGGCCCCGTAGCTGACATAAAACCCATCCAGCGGAGCCGACTCGGGCCCTAGGTAGATACGGTGCTGCAACTCCGCGCCGAAGCCCTGCACCCGGTCAGCGCCAGCGTCGTGCAGGTCAGAGGTGAAGTCATTTACGGGGCCCCGGTACCACTGCGGCGTTAGTACCACGCTGCTGCGGGATGCAGGGTGCCACCGTCGCTCCACGCTTACGTGGTAGCCGCTGGCTATCAGCGGAAATAGGTTGGCCGACACGCCCCACTGCCGGGCAGGCGGCGTAGTAGCCGCCGTTTGGGCGGAGAGCCGAATGGGGAGCCACAAAGCCGGTAGCAGTATGAACAGCCGGCGCATTAGCGGGTAGGGGTAACGGGTAGTTTGCTTAGCAGGCTAAGCGCCCCCTTTCGGTAGCGGTACTGGTACAAGCCATCGGGGCCCACGGCCAGCAGCAGCCCCCGGTGCGGAATCACATCCGATACCGTCACCGGAAAAGTTTGCGGAGCGGGCAGTACAGGGGCTTGGCGGGTGTCGAATACTTTCAACTGGTCCTTATCGCACACAAACAGCAAGGTGCTATCCACGCCTAAACCCAGCGGGTGTTGCATGGGGTAAGTTTGCGCCAGCCAAGGGTTGCTCAGATTGGTGAGGTCCACTACCTGTAACTGGTTGGGGCCTCCGCCGCAAGTGCGGCCGTCGCGCAGGGTTACGTATGCAAACCGCTCGTCCACCACCACTGGGTCACAGCTCACCACGTGCTGGTAATAGGCTACCTGGCGGGGCTGGTTGGGCACGGTGGCATCAAAGATGAACATGCCGCGCTGGGTGCCCAGAAACAGGTAAGGCGAGCGGGGATAAATGGTTTCAATGCCTGCACCCAGTGGTACAACCGTGCCTTGTTTGGGATGGGCCGCATCGGCAAGGCTGAAGGTGCGCAGGCTGCTATTATCCACCACGTACAGAGTGTTGTCGAGCACGGTAAAACGGGCAAGCGAACCACCCTGGCCGTTATCCGCATTACTGGGGCTCACGTCGCTGCTGTTGCTGCAGCTTCCCAAGGATACTAGGCCCAAGAGGCCCAAAAAAGAGTAGAATAGCTTCATCGGCTTGGTAGCTTATAGTTTCTGCCAGCCCACCACCACGGCATCGGCCGGGCGGTTTTGTGGTTGATATTCAGCCGGAACTTCGCCGTTTTCGGGCATGGGTAGCTCCGGCACCGCCCCGCGCACCCGGCTCAGCAGCTTTGCGGCCGTAATGTTGCTCAGGTCAAAGGTCAGCAGGTCGGAGCCACTGTCGGCGTAAAGCAACGCGCCTTTCATGGCCACGTCCACGTTGCCCGGAATCCGCAGAAACGCCACGGGCGTTGGGTGCTCGGGGTCCTGGTTGTTGATAATGTGTACCCCTTCGTATTGCTCGTTGATCAGCACGTATGGGTCGCGGAGGTAGATTTTGCCGGTATTGTGCAGTTCTCGCGGCGGCAAAACGGCCACGGCCTGCTCCAGTTGCGAACGGGCCATCAGCAACGGCTTATAGCGCGGTAAGGGTATCCGCTCGGCCGGGTCGATAATGCCCGGGCAGGCACTTAAGCTCAGGAGCAAGCCGCTCCCCAGCAATAACATGTATAGCTTCCGCATAGCACAGGCAGATAAGATGGTGGGTGAGGAGCCTGCCTGTGGCCAAATGGTTGCATGCACCTGTTGCTTCGCAAGGAGCTGCCTGGCAGCCTAATACCCGCGGTGCAGCTGTACTGGGTTTTCCAGCGGCTCCTGCTGGCGTACATGCCGCAGGTTACGCAGGAATAGCGCCACTTTGCCCTCATCCTCGTGGGGCTGGCCGCCACCGCTGTGCTGGGTAAGCAACACGCGGGGCAAGTGCCAGAGTGGACTATCGGCGGGTAACGGCTCCTGAGCTGTTACGTCCAGCACGGCGCCAGCCAGCCGTTGGGTTGTAAGCGCCTCAATCAGGGCAGGCTCGTCGGTAGTGTTGCCCCGGCCTACGCTGGCGTATATGGCGTGAGCCGGTAGGGCTGCTAATACCTCCCGCGTCACAACCTGTCCGGCGGCACCTGGGAGGCAGTTTATGAGAATGTCGGTGTGGGGTAAGGCGGCCAGTAGTTGGTCACGCGTGTGCAGTTGAGCGTTGGCATCGGTGCGTGCCAGGAACTGCACCGGGCAATCAAACCCCTGCAGCTGCCGCGCTACCGCCAGCCCAATGGTACCTCGGCCCAGAATAATTATCCGTCGGTGCCGGAGCAGGCCCATACGAGAGCGTAATGCGGCACCTTCCCAGTGGCGCTGGGTTTGCCACACCGCCAGCTCCGGGATGTAACGTAACAGCGCCAGCAACCCCGCCACCATCGTTTCGGCGCAGGCCCAGGCAAAAAAGTCGCCCATATTGGCTACCGGAAAGTGGGGCTGCACTTGCCGGTACTGGTCAATGCCGGCCGAGTCAATCTGCCAGAAGCGTAGGTATGGGGGCAGACTTTCCTGCAGCCATGCGGCGGGCGGGTTGCCTAACAATAGCTCGGCGGCCTGCAGCGCCGTTTGCTGGTCTGCAACAGCTAAATCGGTTCTGAAGGTGGTGGTAACCTCTGGGGGCAGCTGCTGCAATAGCTCAGCGCGGGCCTTGTTAGAAAGGGCAGAATACACAAATAATCGCATGGGTACTGTACCCGCAGCAGTGCGTCTGGGTTTTGGATTTTCAGCAGCAGCGCCCATGCGGTATAAACGGCAAAAAGCCCCGTACCGGTTGGTTCGGAGCTTTTCGCTAATGAGGTGTGTAGCCTCACTGGGTTACTTGGGCTAGTCCTTACGCGAGTATTGTTCGTAGCGTACGGGGTCTTTCTTCTTATCTTTTTTGCGGCCAATAATACCACCGGCGGCTGCGCCTGCTACGCCGCCAAGTACAGCGCCTTTACCGCCACCTACTACGGCACCCGTCACGGCGCCTGCACCACCGCCAATGGCTGCGCCTTTGGCTTTTTTACTCCAGGTTTTTCTGGGTCTCGTCTGGGCGTCGGCGTCGGTTACCGTTACAGTGCTTTCCAGTACAAACAGGGCCGTAAGCATGGCCGCATATATCTTGAGCGTTTTCATGGTCAGAAGCAGTTAAACTCGTGTGAGAGTATTTGTTGGTTTTAACGAAGCGCCGCAGTAGAGGTTAAGGTTTGGGCAAAATTTTGTACGAAAGCCCCTTGTTTAATACCGAAAATACTATATGCAAAAAGCCCCGACTGCCAACTGGCAACCGGGGCTTTTTGCAACAAAACAGGCTTTTGCTTCTTAGCGTGCGTCTGCTTTGGTATCAGATGTGGGCGTTGCGGTACCGGCTTTCTTCACATACGTGTCCAACCAAGTGTTCATTTCCCACAGCATGTGCATGATGGACTCATGGGCGGCGTAACCGTGGGCTTCGGCCGGCAGCACTACGTAGCGCACGGTAGCACCATTGCCTTTCAGGGCATTGTAGAACCGCTCACTCTGGATGGGGAAAGTGCCCGAGTTGTTGTCGGCTTCCCCATGAATCAGCAGCAGCGGCGTTTTAATCTTGTCGGCGTAGTTGAACGGCGACATAGCGTTGTACACCTGCGGGGCTTCCCAATAGGTGCGCTCCTCGCCCTGGAAGCCGAACGGCGTGAGGGTGCGGTTGTAGGCGCCACTACGGGCAATACCAGCTTTAAACAGGTTGGTGTGGGCCAGCAGGTTGGCCGTCATGAAGGCACCATAGCTGTGGCCCATTACGGCCACCCGATTTGGGTCTACCACACCCAGGCGCTTGCCTTCATCAATAGCCGCTTTGGCCGAGGAGGTCAGTTGCTCCACGTACGTGTCGTTGGGCTGCTTATCGCCCTCACCCACAATCGGAATGCTGGCTCCCTGCAGTACGGCGTAGCCTTGCGTTACCCAGAATACGGGCGAGCCCCAGCTGAAGCGGGTGAAGGTATAAGGCGAGCCTTTCACCTGCCCGGCGTCTTTCTTGTCTTTGAACTCTACCGGATAGGCCTCTATCAACGTGGGCAGCGGGCCATCTTCCTTCTTGTAGTTCGGGGGTAAATAGAGGTTTGCCGTCAGGTCCACGCCATCAGCCCGCTTGTATTTGAGCACCTGCTTCTGCAGGTTGCCCAGCGTGGCGTAGGGGTTCGGGAACTTGGTCAGTTGAACCGGCTTGGGGTTGGGTGCGTCGCGCAGGAAGTAGTTGGGGGCTTCCGTCTGCGACTCGCGGCGCGTTACAAACACGTGCTTGTTGGCGTCCAGAATGGTAACTGGGGCCTCGTAGTACGGTGCTTCCGAACGCCACCACCGGGCGCTCTTTTTGGTGCGCACGTTCATTTCGTCCACAAACGGCCGGTCACCTTCCGGCGAAGCCCCAGCCCCGATGAAGTACACCATATCAGCGTTGGCATCGGTAGCCAGCACCCGGCGGCCTTGCTCGTTGCGGCGCACGAACGGAGTGCCGGGGTCGGTGTAGGTATCCTGCGAAGAACGCTCGAACAGCGGCGTTAGGGAGGTTTTGGTAGCCAGGTCGAGGGTCCAGAGAGCCTCTTTGCGGTCGGCCCAGCGGTAGCCGCCTACCAAGGCCAGTTTATCGGAGCCGCTCCAGTAGATGCGGCTGAAGCGTAGCGGCAACGACGCCAGCTCCTGGGGTTGTCCGTCAAACGGAGCCCCCAGGGCGAAGAGTTTGTCGCGCACCGGAGCTTCCGTTTTGGGGTCGCCACCATCCTGGGCTTCCACCCAAAAGAGGGTGTTGGGAGCGTCTTCGCGCCAGCTCACGTTGCGCGGGCCGGTGGGCACGGCGTCAAAGCTGGTGGGCACGTTATCGGCCAGGGGTAGGTTGGCAATTTCCTTCACCACGAGGCCTTCCATATTCAGCACATCCAGGCGTAGCGGGAAGCTGTTCAGGGGGAGCGTGTAGGAGTACGGCCGGTGGCGGGTGCTCACCAACACATATTTGCCGCTGGGAGAGGGTAGGGCCTGCTCAATTACGCCGGGCTGCCCCAACGGAGCCATGCGGCCATCGAGGCCTACTTTCACTACCTGCGTGAGGGCGTAGTAATCGAACAGCCGCTCATCAACGGGGTTTTTCAGCAAATCCTGGTACGTGCGGGCCGCCGAGGTGCGGCCCACGTTCTGCTGAATGGTAGGACCAGTAGGGGGCGCAGTAGGGTTAGGAGCTTCGCCCCGGCCACCCACTACTGCCCGGGCAATGATGGTTTTGCTGTCCGAAACCCACTCGTACGGCGTGCCCAGCACCCCATTCAGGAACAGGTTGGGTACCAGCTTGGCCGTGGCCGAAGCCACGTCAACCAGCCACAGCTCTACGTGGTTGTTGGTGGTGTGCGTAAAGGCTATTTTGGTGTTATCCGGCGACCATTGCACGTCGCTGATGCGGGCGTTGGAGGGCAGGCCCTGCACCAGCATCTCTTTGCCCTCGGGCAAGCGGTGCAACCGCAACGACGACGCGTAGCTCACGCGGCTGGCCCCGTTGGTGCGGGGGTTGATGCGTACGCCGGCCAAGCGCATTTCCGGTTGGCTAAGCTCAGCAATGGAGGGCATATCCCGCACATCCATCAGCAGCATCCACTGCCCGTTGGAGGCAAAGCTAACGCGGGGCGTCACGGGGGCATCTACCAGCGTAGCAATGGCCCGCGGCGGCGTCTGGTAAGGAAGATCCTGCGCTCCGGCCATGCCAGCGGTAGCCACGCACAAAGCCAGCGTGAGTCGAAGTATTTTCATACAAAAACGGTAAGCAACTAAATCCTATATACAAAGGACGGTACAATCCGGCAAATTCGCTACTGCTGGTTGTAACTTGTTCATAAAGTGTACCGTACTATGATGTTTACTCGAGTAAAAAGCACAAAAAAAGCCCCGCCAAACGGACGGGGCTTTTTTCTGAAATCCTAAAAATTCAATTGCCGGCAGCCTTTTCTGAGCCGCTGGTTCGTTAGGTCGTGCTTGTTTTAGACGGCGGTTAAGCTGGTAGTTGCTTGTGAAAAACCGTTTCAGAGAGCGGCTTACGCTGCCGGGGCGCTTTCTCGCGGCTCAGGAAAGGCTCTTCCAACTGCTCGGCGTCGCCGAGGTAACCCAGGGCAATCATCACGGCGGGTTGCAAATTCTCGGGCAGATGAAAAGTTTCCTGCGCCTTGGCCCGGTCAAAGCCGCCCATGAAGTGGCCGTGCAGCCCCAGGGCTGTTGCTTCCAGAATCAAATTGCCATTAGCAAGGCCCAGGTCGTGCAGTGCAGCGCCGTTGGGGGTGCCATTATCGTACTGGGTTTTAGCCAGGGCCAAAATCAGCACCGGCGCGTTGCGGGCCCAGGGTTGGTTGCCGGGCATCAGGCAATCTACCAGCTGCTGAAAGGCCTCGGTATCGGCGTGGTGGGCGTAGATGTAGCGCCAGGGCTGCTCGTTCATGGCGCTGGCGGCCCAGGAAGCAGCTTCAAAAATCTGCTGCAGCGTGTCGGGGGCTACCGGGTAGCTGGCAAAAGCGCGGGGGCTCCAGCGCTTCCGAATGGTTTCCTGAACCGGAAACGTGGTGGGGGCGTGTTTCATATCTGAGGGAAAAGAGGCTGGAGAGCAGGCCTTGAAGAAAAGCGGACGTTGTACGGGTAAATGCTTTGGCGGGGTTAGAACTGCATGGGCACTTCCATCAGCAACAGCCGGGTGGCGCTGCCAGCCTGCACCTGCAACGTCGAGGTATCCCAAACGCCCAGGCCGTCGCGGCGGCCCAAAGACTGGCCGGCCACGGTAGCCTCGCCTTCCAATACAAACACGTACACGCCGTTCCCGGCTTTCTTTAACTGATATTCGGCCGCAAAACCGGCGTCAAAATCGGCCAGGTGAAACCACGCATCCTGATGAATCCACACCCCGGCATCGTCGGGGTTAGGAGAAAGCACCTGCTGAAACTGGTTGCGGCGGTCCTCTACCCGGAACGTCTGCTGGTCGTAGCGGGGCGTGACGTTGCGCTGGTTGGGAAACACCCAGATCTGCAGGAACTGGACCGGCTCGGTGGTGCTATGGTTTTTCTCGCTGTGCGCAATACCGGTGCCAGCACTCATCACCTGCACGTCGCCACTCTGGATGACGCCATGGTTACCAGCGCTATCCTTGTGCTCCAAGGTGCCGCTAAGCGGGATGCTGATGATTTCCATGTTATCGTGCGGATGGGTGCCAAAGCCCATGCCGCCAGCCACGGTGTCATCGTTCAGTACCCGCAGCGCACCAAAGTGCACCCGGGCCGGGTTTTGGTAGCCCGCAAAGCTGAAGGTATGGTATGAGTTCAGCCAGCCATGATTGGCGTGGCCACGGGTTCCGGCTTTATCGAGGATGGTTTGCATACAGAGCTATTTTAAGAGTGACGCAAATATATGTACATACATCAATTAAAAACAAAAAATTCTATTGCTTCTATATTTTCTTAAAACATGATAACCGTGGGCTAGGGCTGACAAAGGCAGAAGATGCCTGAAAAGGGGGCTTTGCGGCTCATTGCACAACTAGGCGGCGCACTACTGGAGGGGTTGTTTTGCTGGGTTGCCACCGCACTAAATACGCGCCGGAGGGTATGCCTTGCAACGGTATGGCGGGTACCGCGGGCTGCCGCCGCACTACTCGCCCCTGCATATCGAGCAGGGTAAGGGTGCCATGGTAAGCGGGTAGCTGCACCTGCACCGTGCTACTGGCTGGGTTAGGATGCAGTTGGAAAGATGATGGCGCTGAGCCAGCTGCTGCGGCCAGCGGCCGGCACTGTATTGCCGCCATCAGGTAGCGCCAAAGCTGCGTATCAAACGAGGACACAGCCAACCGTGGACTATCAGCCGAATTACCTTGCCGCACTACCACCAAGCCCAGGCTAGGCACTACGTAAATCTTCTGGTCATTTTTGCCCAAAGCGGCAAACATATCAGCCGGGGCAGTCGGGGTGGTGCTACCTGGCAAAACCGTTTGTTGCGGGCCCGGCAGCATGTACGAGGCTTGGCCATTTAGCCACCACAGGTAACCGTAGCTGCGGTTAAAAGGCTGGGAAGAAGTCGTCATTTGCCGGAAATAGGCAGTATCAGTCAGAATTTGGGTGCCGTTCCAGTTGCCCCGGGCCAGCGCAAACAGCCCGAACCTGGCCATGTCGCGCGCCCGGCTGTAATACACATCCTGCACCCAAAGTCCCTGCATCCCTATTCGGTTGGCTAGTCGTTGGTTGGTGTACTGGTTCAGTGTGAGGCCACTGGCGCGGGCCAGTACCGTTTGCAGCTGGCGGTAGGCTCCGGTGTGGTAGGCCCAGCGGGTACCGGCATCGGCGCGGTAGAGCAGGCAGCCGGCTGAGCTACTCTCGTTGTCGCAAGGGGCAGGGGGAACGTCATTGAGCCCCGAGGTCATGGTGAGCAGATGCCGCAGCGTGATAAGACGTTCCTTGGCGACTGGCGCTGCCGACCAGCCCCGACCCAGAAATCGGTTCACACTGTCGGGTAATGCAAGCACGCCGTCTTGCCGGGCCAACCCCACCAGCGTAGCGGTAAGTGATTTGCCCGCCGATGCCCAGTACCACACGGAATCCTGCGTGAAGGTGCCGTAGTACCGCTCCACCACTATGCGCCCGTTCTTCAGCACGATGAATGATTTAGTGCCTTTGCGGCCGAGGAAGTTCAGAAGTGAATCGAGTTGAGGCTGACACCAGCCCAGGCTCTGGGACGAAGTGGTGGCCCAATTGCTCGTTGAGGCCGGAGTAGGTGGGAAGTACAGCGTGGGCTGTTGGGCACGGGCAGCAAGTACCGTAAGCAACAGCAGGCAAAAGCAGCGTAACAGGTGTTTCATAAGCGTAGGAAAAATATAGTATTTTATATATGGATTGCGCGTAAGCCAGATGGTTTAAAGCAGAAGTATAGTAAACTGCTTAATTAAGTTTAGGGAATAGCCATAGCCCTGTCGGCAGTTGTCCGGGAGTTGTCGAGGCTGTGTATTTTTCGCCTTGTCAATGCTACAGTATCCTTCTCCACCCGTTGTTACCCGACTGGCACCTACACCCAGTGGTTTCCTGCATTTGGGCAACGCCGTCAATTTCACGCTTACTTGGCTGCTCACGCGCCGGGCCGGTGGTACGCTGCACCTGCGCATCGACGATTTGGACCGGGCCCGGTTCCGGCCTGTTTACCTGGAGAATATATTCCGTACGTTGGAATGGCTGGGTCTTGACTATGACCACGGACCCACAGGCCCCACCGATTTTGAGCAGAATTTCTCTCAGCAACACCGCCTGCCCGAATACGAAGCCGTATTACAGGCCGCTCGCGTTGCCCACCCTGAGTTTTTCTATGCCTGCCGTTGCTCCCGCACCGAGTTGGCTCGCCAGGCATTACCGAGCGGCCTTTACCCCGGCACCTGCCAGGCCGCTCAAATTCCTCTGACCGCAACCAATACCGCGTGGCGCGCTCATGTGCCGAATCAAACAGAAGTAGCCTTTCCTGATCTGGCCCTGGGCCCCGTAAAGGCTCAGTTGGCAACGGAACTAGGGGACTTTATTGTGCGGAAGAAAGACGGCTTTGCGGCGTACCAGGTAGCGTCGGTAGTGGATGATGTACGCCTGGGCGTTACCCTCATCGTGCGCGGCCAAGACCTGTTGCCCAGTACCGCCGCTCAATTGTGGCTTTCTCAGTATTTACCGGGGCAGCAAAACTTCATAACTACACAGTTCCTGCACCACGGCTTGATATTGGATTCGCAGGGAGCGAAACTATCCAAATCTACTCAGGCCAGTCACCAGCGCGGTATTGTGGAGGAGGTTAGCTCTCCTCAGGTGGTGTACCAAGCAGTAGCTACTCTTCTGCAGGAACCCGTGCAAAAGGTCAGTATGCTGATAAAAAAAACACCCCGATCATTTTGACCGGGGTGTTTTTTCAATTCAGATCAGGTACAGAACCTAGTTCTGAGTCATGAGCTTGTTGTACAGCAACTCCGACTGAGGAATTGGCCAGATGTACAGCGGGTCGGTCGTGTTAACGGCGCTAACCGTACCCTTGCCCGGAATGGGTTGCAGGAGGCGCATCAGGTCAATAGTGCGCAAACCTTCACCTAAGAACTCTATACGGCGCTCCAGCAGGATAGCATCGATGATGGTAAACGACGAGCTGAAGCTGGCGGCTGTGTACACTCCGGTTGGGTTGGAGCGGCCCCGCACAGCATTGAGCAGTGCCAGCGCACGGGTATCGGCAGCATTGGCACGAGCCAGTGCTTCTGACAAATTCAATAGTACCTCGGCATAACGCATAACCGGGGCCTTGTCAGTGTAGGGCGAGGGAGTCGCGTACTTTTTCAGGAAAGTTTCGGTTCCTGACGTTGTAACCAATGCTGAGCGACGAGCATCGAGGGCGGCCGTAAACGTGGGGTTAGCCAGAATACCGGCCGGGTTCAGGCTGTATTCGCCGTTGCCACCCTGCGAAGCGGGCAAGAAATAATATGCTAACTGGTTTTGAGTGCCTGGAGGATCCTGCGCAGTAAAGGGGAAGCCAAAAATCATCTCGCTGGTTTCCTGGGGCGCCGCAAATACAGTAGCCACTGAGGCATCAAGTCGGTGATTCACACCACTAGTAGCTGTAAACGGAGCAGCCGTAGAAACAATTTTGTTGCCTTCCGTCACTACGTCGCTGTAACGGCCCATGCTCAGGTACACCCGAGTTTTCAGGGCAATAGCCGTGTTACGGTGGGCACGGGTGCTAAGCAGCGTTGATACGGGAATACCGTTTGCAGCAGCAGTGTAAGTAGCGGGTAAGTTTTGCTCAGCAAAGTTGAGGTCAGCCAGAATCTGGGTGTACACCTCCGCTACCGAGCTACGTGCAAGGTCGTTGCCATCCTGTCCGGTTTCACCTTTCAGACGTAGCGGCAGGCCCGGCTTACTGCCTGCACCATCGGCGTACGGACGGGCGTAGTATTGCAGCAGCGAATAGTAGCACAGAGCGCGCAGGAAACGGGCTTCGGCCTTATACGCATTAGCAGTAGCTGCAAAATCCGAAGGGAATGTGGGAGCTACAAACTTGCCGTTATTGGCCTCCATACCATCCAGAAATACGTTGATCTGGTTGATGGCCTGGTAAGCGGCACCCCACATTGCCACCACATCGTTGGCCGATGTTTCAGTGATAGTGTGCTGCCATACAGCAGCCCCAGTTACGAGGTTGCTGGTACGGTTCAGGAAATCGTTGGCACGGATATCACCATACACCTGATAACGTCCTCCCATGAAGCTACCTGCTTTCACAAAGTCATACAGGTTGTTCACCTGCAGCAGAATCCGGGTGGGAGTATCAAAAGCTACACCGCTGAAGAGCTGAGTTTTAGGAGTGGGGTCTAGCAGTTCCTCTTTGCAGGATATAGTTCCTACGCTGAGTAGTGCAGTGCATAGCCCCAGAGTCAGTTTATAAGAAAAGGTCTTCATCAGACAGAAAAGCAAATGAAATGTTAGAATCCGATGTTGAAGCCCACAGTGTAAGTGCGAGCTTGCCCGATAGAGTTGCGGTCTACGCCTGCTCCCAGGTTAGCACTACCGTTGGTTGAAATTTCGGGGTCGATACCCGAATATTTCGTCCAGAGCGCAGCGTTCTGAACCTGCACATAGAAGCGGGCCGAACTCATGCTTAAACGCGTGAGGATGTCCTGCGGCAGCGAGTATCCCAGCGACACGTTACGTAAGCGCAGGAAGTCACCCTTTTCAATGTTGGACGACATAATCAGTGCCGAGCCATTGGATACGTTGTCACCGTACACTACGCGGGGCCATTTGGCATTGGGGGTTTCTGGCGTCCACCGGTCTAGGATATCGGTGGCGTTATTCCAGAAGCGCTGATCGTGCAAACCGGCTTTAGTACCGTTGTAGATGTAGTTGCCTCCAGAGAATTGTAAGAATACACCTAGGTCGAAATTGGCGTAGCGGAAGGTGTTGTCAAAACCACCATACCATTTGGGCAGTACTGGGCCGTAATATTTACCATCAACGGCCTGCGAAGGACCAGTGGTATTTTTGCCGTCCATCGTCGTCCAGCCGGTAGAGCCAACGCCGGTGGTGCCCAAGTGGTTGTATTGCACCACAGTACCATCAGCCTTGCGGATCATACGCTGCCCATTTGCTGGGTTTACACCCAAAGACTCTACTGCAAGTAATTCGCCCACTGAGCGACCAACTTCCGTAAAGTTTACTGTCTCGAGGGTTGCGGTAGCCGTACCAATACGCTGGCCTTCGGTAGCCAGCTTCAGTACCTCATTTTTGAGGGTAGTGAGGTTAGCATTAACATTCCAGCTGAATTTATCTTTCTGGATGGCCGTGGTGCGAAGGTTCAACTCAATGCCGGTATTCTGCATTGAGCCCACGTTGGCAAAAATCTGATTGTTGGGGATACCCTTCGACAGAGGTTGGGGTACACCCAGAATCAGGCCATCAACCAGGTTTTTGTAGTAGCCTACATCACCCTGGATACGCTCATTCAGAATGGCAAATGAAACGCCAACATCTGTTTTCTTGCTAGTTTCCCAGGTTAGGCGGGTGTTGCCGGCGTTAACAAAGCCAAGGGTAGGGGCTGCAGCGTACAAGCCCGAGCCATATAAGTTCAGTGCTACGAAGTCATCGATGCCTTGGCTGTTACCAACCTCACCGTAGCTACCCGTTAACTTCAGGAAGTTGATCCGGCTGAGTGCGCTTGAATTTTTCCAGAAGTTTTCCTCCGAAATAATATAGCCAGCTGAAGCCCCGTAGAAGTTACCCCATTTCTGTGCCCACGCCGAGTAACCGTCGCGGCGGAAGTTGGCCGACAGCAGATAGCGTTTGGCAAAGTTGTAATCAGCCCGGCCAAAGTAGGAGAGCAGATAGTTTTCGCCCTGATAGTTACCGGAAGCTGCAATGTTGGTGTAGTTGCCCTGGAAGGTGGTAAAGAACGGGTCAGCCACCCCAGTACGGTTAGCACCCCAACGGTCGATGGTGGTGTGCTGCTGCTCTGTACCAACCAACAGCGAGATATTGTGCTTCTCAGCCAGCGTTGCATCGTACTGGGCAGTATTCTGCCAGTTCCAGCGCTTGTTGGTACGGTAGTAGTTGAGGGCTTGTCCTACTGCGGAGTAGCCGTCACCAGCAATAGGAGTATAGAAGGCTATATCCTCAAAGTTGATGTTGTAAATACCGTAGTTGGTGCGCAACCGCAGATTCTTCACAACTTCCAGGGTGCCATACACACTACCTTGGATTTCATTGCCCTCGGAGCGGAAATAGTTGTTTTCCAAATCCACGAGGGGGTTGTAGTAACCCGGGAGCAGCGGGGCACCATTCACCCCAGTGGGGTTGATGTTTGCTCCCGGGCCGATACCGGCACCGCTGACGTTATAGCTGCCATCAGGATTGCGAGGAGCTACGTTCGGGGGGAGTACCAGGGGCAATCGACCCAAACCAGCCGTGCCGAAAGCTCCATCAGCTACGGAGCCAGAGTTAGGCGATGCGTTGCGGGTATTAGAGTAACCAACCCGGGCACCAAGCGACAGGCGCGAAAATACCTTATGGTCAATGTTGAGACGAGCCGAAGCCCGCTTAAAAGAGTTGCCAACCAGCATACCCTTCTGATCAGTGTAACCGACCGAAGTATAGTAGGTGGTTTTATCGGTGCCACCGCTGAAGTTCAGGTTGTTCGACGAGGAGAAGCCCGTGCGGTAGATGTAGTCGTACCATTTGGTATCTACTGTGTTACCGTTGGCGTCCAGGGTCGGCTTGAATCCCTCTACTGCCGTACCAGGCTGGTTGATGGCCACCCGGTTAGCGTTCAGGTTTCTAACAGCCTCATTCTTGATGTTCATGTAATCCTGAGCACCCAGAATGTCGAGTAAGCGCACCGGCTTAGTCCAGCCTACCCACGAATCGAGCGATACTTTGCTCTGACCGCGCCGGCCTTTCTTCGTCGTTACCAGAATAACCCCGGCTGCGGCGCGCGAGCCATAAATGGCTGTGGCAGAAGCGTCTTTGAGAACTTCCACGTTCTCAATGTCGTTCGGGTTGATGTTACCCAAGGGGTTGTTGGGTACGCTGCCTACGGCTGAGCTGTTGCCGCTGAATGCTGGAATACCATCAATTACGTACAGCGGCTGTGAGGAAAGGCTAATGGAGTTCACACCGCGGATGCGCACTACTGGCGGGTTGTTCAGAACGCCGTTAGGCGTAGTGATATTTACCCCCGCCGCTTGACCTTGCAAAGCTTGTTCGAAGCTTTGTACCGGCTTGTTGGCAATCTGCTCAGCCGTTACAGTAGCCACCGAACCCGTCAGTTCGCGGCGGCTCTGAGTGGCCCCGTAGCCCACTACTACTACTTCACTTAGTGCTTTTGAATCAGTAGCGAGGGAAGCGTTCAGGGTGCTGCCCGAACCCAAATCCTGCTCTACGCTAACGTAGCCAACGGAGGAGAAAACAAGTTTGCCACTTGCCGCCGCTGGTACCGATAGAGTGTATGTGCCATCAGAATTTGTAGAAACACCATTGCTGGTGCCTTTCAGCAACACCGTTACACCTGGCAGTCCCTCTCCGGTAGAGCGGTCAGTTACCCGACCCGAAACTGTCCGGGTTTGCGCCTGGGCGGTATGGCTACCTATAGCCAGCGCAGCCAGTGGAATGATAGGTAAAATTCTTTTCATGCAAATGCAGGAAGTTTAATGAATGATGTTGAGGGCTAATAAAGACAATAATTGTAATCAGAACAATGGAATTCGGCGAACATGCCAAAATTCATGACGAATTAATGAGTTTTTAATAAAAACGACCGTTTTGAATTAAAATAGTGTTAAAAATATATACTGAGTGATAGGATTCCGGAGTAAGGGCCTGAAAATATGAAAAAGCGTCTTGTTGGATTTGTACAATTATTGAGGCTCCTAAAAGCATATTTTAATGATATATAGGATGACTCGACACCGCACAACGCGAATAGCCCGGCCTCCTTTGTTTTAAGGCCGGGCTATTCGCGTTGTGCAAAACAATTACAGCTCTTTTTTAAACTGTTCGGCCCAGTAGTCGGCCAGGCGGGTGGGCTCGGGGAGTTTGTAGCCGCGTAGGCAGGCCAGGGTGAGGCGGGTGGCGGTGGCTTGGTCGCAGCGGTGGCCGGGGCTCACAAATAGCGGGTTGATCTTGTCCTTGCTGCGAATCACTTCGCCAATGAGCTGTCCTTGTTTATCTGTAAGCGGAGAAATGCTACCTTTTAATAGGGCCGGCTCCGTGTAATTACCGGTGAGCTTTTGCTTAGCCACGCCGAAAGTGGGAATGTCTAGCTCCACGCCTAGGTGCGCGGCAATACCCATGCGCCGGGGGTGTGCAATGCCGTGGCCATCAACCATTACAACATCTGGTTTCTGAGTGAGCTTTTCAAAGGCCAGCAGCAGGTTGGGTGCTTCGCGGAAAGCCAGCAGGCCCGGAATGTAGGGCAGGGTAACGGGGCCAACGTGATATACCTTCTCTACCAGTTCCAGGGAAGGAAACCGAAGCAGCACAAAAACCGATAATACCGTGTCGGGAGTAGGGAAGGAGGAGTCGCAGCCGGCAATCAGGCGGGGCTCAATAGGCAGCGGCTCCAGGCGGATGCGGGTGCGTAGCTCATCCTGCAGGCGGGTCAGGTCGCGGACCAAGAGCGGGTCAGGGGCGGGGCCGGGGGGACGGTAGTAAGCCATGGGAGTATGGGTAGGATATAGGCGGATGTACTGCCCATGGCGCCGGGATGTTGTAGAACCTCCGGCCTGCGGGTACGTTATCCCTTAGTTATACTACGTATTCAGCCATGGACAAACCTGAGCAACCCGCCCACACGGGCAGCGGGCCGCTGTTTGAGCGGCGGTACTGGGTGGATATACAACGGCCTCATTTATCGTTGGATGAGCTATTGACGCACATCCAGTGCCATTTGCCCGACTACGCCCCGGAAGTGTTGGCTGATTTCTACAAAACCAAGGGCCGGCACCATTGTCTGACGGAAGGTGACGAGTTCGGGATTCGGATTCTGGGGCCCTGGAACGGTGACGTGAGGGTGATGCGGGTGACGGACGAGGGCTTTGAGCTGGCCACGCTGGAAAGCCACCCGGAAGCCGGCCGTATCTGGTTTGGCCTGACTCGGCACCCAAATCTGCCCGATACGTTCCGGTTTGAGATTCACTCCCGGGCCCGCTCCCGCGACGGGCTGGTGAGCTTTACGTATGACACGCTGGGGTTTGGCCGCCGGGTGCAGCAGAAAACCTGGGAAGAGTTTTGCCAACGAGTAGCTGAACGGAGTGGGGGGCTGCCGCTGGTACCCGTGCAGGTCGAAACCATCAAGCAAACGGATTCGCACACTGAAATAACCCAAGATGCCTGACCGCCCACCCCTGTACGAGTTGCAGAAAGCCCGGCTTGAAGCCTACGCCCACGCTGGCTACAACTTCGACCCCAGTAAAGCGGCCGAGTACACGCCGGCTACTGGCTGGCGCGTGGATGACTACGAAACCGAATTGCCGGCCGAAGCTCCCGGTCCGGCTGATCCGCACGGGGCTTGGGCGGCGGCCCGGGAGGTGCTGCGCAACTACACCTTTCCACCACCTGACTTGATAACCGGCATTTTCCTGCCCGACAAACCCCTGGACCAGCGCGTGATGGTATTGCGGGGTCAGTTTCTGCTGTTTACCTTTTGGTTCGGGGTCCGGATAGGAGGTGTAACCGACGAAACTCGCACATTGCCCGATGGTAGTCAGGAGCAGGTGTGGGGCTATAATTACCGTACTCTGGAAGGCCATTTTGAGCGGGGGCAGATTGATTTCTCCGTGCACAAACACCTGACTACTGGCCGGGTATGGTTTCACATCCACGCCTACTCCCAAACGGGCCGTATCCGGAACCCCATTTACTGGCTTGGGTTTCGGCTGTTTGGGCGGATGCTACAAAAGCGGTTTGCGCACCAGTCGTTGAAGCGGCTACGGGAGCAGGTGCAGGAAATGCTGCGGAAAGGCTGGACGAGCCCGGCAGCGCAGCAGGCACCACCGGTACAAGCCGTATCCTCGCACGAAAAAGCGCAGGAGCAGCTGGAAGAGAACCAACCTAATCAGTAGATTCTCATTTCCACCCAAATGGGTTATACTCTTCGTTCACGGGCTCCCACTTATCTGGGCTAAGCTGTGAGGGAGTCTGTTCATACCAATAGAACAATGGCGTTACCGAATGGATACATACAGTACGTTTTCGATATCCCAGGCTGCCCACATCAAACATCTGATTAGCAATGTGTATTGAGGGGTTCTGGCGCAAACGGTGAGTTATCGAAACTGTTTCCCAATGACTGCATAATCCGCTAATAGCATGCAGTGGGAAGTTGGGTGAAGTAGCAATAGGTGCTAGGAGTATGCCCAATATGCCAAACAGCGTGAATTGAGCTGTTCTGCGCCATCTGTAGTATGAACCGCTGCATGCTACAGATGGCAGTATGCACAGTACTATCAGTGCCAGAAGCCAGCAAGCGTTTCTGAGAAATAAGGACGTAAACGTGAGCGGGGTAAAAGCGGAAAGCAGGGCAACGCATACTACTAGCATGCTGCACAGAAGCACCCGCCTCCGACCCAAGCCGCTAAATGCCATTGCTATTCCACCTGCTCGCCGCCGTTAATCATACCCGACACAATGCCGGGCGCATCGGTTACCTCGGCGCGGAATACGCCAAAAATGTGCGCTACCACGAAGGCAATAACGGCGTACATGGATACCTCGTGGATTTCCTTGCATAGGTGCTCAATTGAGCGGAAGTAATCTTCGAACACCAGTACCAGCCCCGTGAGCACCATTACGGCCAGCACCACATAGAAAACCCGGTACGAATAGCGGATCAGAACGCCCTTTTTAGCAGCGGCGTCGCCTTGGGCTGCCTGGGCCTTTAAGTGGGCAATCTTGGCAGCCGTGCGCTGCCCGCCCCGTTGCCGGAAGCTCACTAGCACCCGGTAGGCCAGCATGATGGAAATAGCTAGGCCCACCCAAATGTGCCAGTCCCAGATGCGGTGCGCCACAATGCGCGTGAGGCCTCGCAATTGGTCGGGGGCCATGGTCACGCCTTTTTCGGCCAGCACTTTGCTGAACTCCGGGGCCAGTTCACGCACTTTCAGCACTACAAACAGGAACAGGATAGTCAGGAGTTGAAAGAGAATCAGCCCGCTGCTGGACCAGTGCCAGATGCGCAGGCCCAGGGAGTTACGTTTGGGGCCGGCCGTTACCGGGGCGGAAGCGGAATAGTTCGGAGTTGCCATGTACAGATGAGGAGGGGAGAAATCGGGTTGAGCCGGTAAGGTAAGCGGTGGCGCGCAGATTTACTCGTCTGAAAGCTGGTCCTATAGCTGCAGCGCAAAACATTCCGGGTAGGCAGTGAGTTTAGGGAGTTCTGTTCTACGATTTCACTTCTCTCTACAACCAACTTTTATGTCAGCAGCCAAAGGCTATGCCGCCCCGGCGGCGCATGCTCCCCTCGTTCCTTTCTCCTTTGAGCGCCGCGAAGTAGGCCCGCACGATGTGCGCATTGAAATTCTGTTCTGTGGCGTGTGTCACTCCGATGTGCACCAGGTGCGCGACGAGTGGGGCGGCTCCATTTTTCCGATGGTGCCCGGCCACGAAATTGTGGGCCGTGTAACGGAAGTAGGGGCCCACGTGAAAGGCTTTAAGGCCGGTGATTTGGCCGGCGTAGGCTGCATGGTGGACTCCTGCCAACACTGCGCTGAATGCGCCGAGGGCCTGGAGCAGTATTGCGACAATGGCTTCACCGGCACGTACAATGCCATCGGCAAAGACGGCCAGCCTACCTACGGCGGTTACTCCAACAGCATCGTGGTAACGGAGAAATTCGTGCTGCGCGTATCCGAAAAGCTGGACTTGGCCCGCGTAGCCCCGCTGCTGTGCGCCGGCATCACCACTTGGTCGCCGCTGCGGCAGTGGAACGCCAAGGAAGGCGACCGGGTAGCGGTAATGGGCCTGGGCGGACTGGGCCACATGGCCGTGAAGTTTGCCGCCGCCATGGGCTGCGAGGTAACCGTGCTCAGCACCTCACCTAACAAAGAGGCCGACGCCCGTGCCCTGGGAGCCCACAAGTTTGTGGTAACCAAAGACGCTGAGGCCATGAAAGGCATCCGCAACTACTTCGACCTGATCATCAACACCGTGTCGGCCCCGATGGACCTGACTCCCTATATCGGCACCCTGCGCCTCGATGGCACGATGGTGCTGCTGGGTGTGCCGCCGGAAGCGCCGCAGCTGCATGCCTTCAACCTCATTGCCAAGCGCCGCCGCATTGCCGGCTCGCTTATTGGCGGCATTCAGGAAACCCAGGAAATGCTGGACTTCTGCGCCGAGCACAACGTAATGAGCGACGTGGAAGTAATCCGAATGGACTACATCAACGAGGCCTACGAGCGGATGCTGAAGTCTGACGTGAAGTACCGCTTCGTGCTGGACCTAGCTACGCTGTAAGGTGATAAAATAAAGGCGAGGGAAATCACCACGCCATAGTGAGGCCAGAAGCACAGGCAGTCTGTGTTTCTCAAATCCTCAAGAAACGAAAAGCCCCTGATGCCTAAGTATGGCATCAGGGGCTTTTGCGTAGGTCAACATATTGCGCTCAGTGAGGGAAGGATTGCTTCGCCTCTGGCTCGCAATGACGTACTGGCTATAGCTTGTTGAACACGTACGGGTCGTATTCCACGTAGTCGTTCACGCGCAGCTCCACGGTTTTTACGGTGCTGCCATCTACTACAAACTTGGCGGGCATCACCCCGAATACGAGGTCGGAGTAGGTGGCGCGAAATTCCTGCCCGTCCATGTAGTCGAGGGTGGCGGTGAGGTCGGGGTGGTTGGGCATAGTGATGAGCAGCTGCTTGCCCTTCTGGCGGATGTTGATGCGGCCAAACAGCGGGTTTTCATACTCGCCCACGTACGCTTTCAGTGGCAAGGGTAGCTTGTTCTTTTTGCTCACCCGAGCCGCCAGTTCCTTAGTAGGATCGATTTTGGTGGCTTCGGCTTGCTGCTTGCGCTTCAGGCCCTGGGCGCTCCGGTCCACGTAGGGCGTACCCAGGTAGCTGTCGAGCAGCTGGTAACGCAGCAGTTCAAAAAAGCTCTGGTTGTCGTTGTTGGTGAGTACGGCAATGCCCAGGCCGGCCTCCGGCACAAAGCACACGTTGCTCACCTGGCCCGAGGCGCCGCCGGTGTGCCAGAATACCTGCTTGCCGTTGTAATCGGCAGCTTCCACGCCCAGGCCGTAAGTAATGAAGTGCGTGGGATAAACCGGGGATTTGCGGCTGGTAATAACGGTGTTGGCGTCGCGGGTTTTGCGCAGGGCGGCCCAGGGTACCACCTGGTTGCCCTGGTAGCGGCCACTATCCAGCTGAAATTGGAGCCATTTGGCCAGGTCCGTCACGTTGGAAACCATGCTGGCAGCCGGGGCCATGTTGTCCCAGTTATCAAACGGCACTTCCGCCAGCGGCCCGAAGGTGTTGGAATAGGCGTGGGCGTTGTTGGGCCGCTGCGCAAAGCCCGCCGACGATACAAACGTGTTGGTCATGCCCAACGGCTGCAGCAGGTTTTGCTGCACGTACGTTTCCCAGGTAGTGCCGCCAGTAGCCGCCGGAATTACCTCGCCGGCCGCCACAAAACCGGAGTTGCTGTAACCATAGTCGCGCCGGAACTGGCCGCCGGGCTTCATCAGCCGCATACGTCGCACAATCTCCTTCCGCTCCAGGTTGGATTTGAAAAAGGTGAAGTCTCCCTGAAAGGTTTTGAAGCCGAAATGGTGGCTCATCAGGTCGCGCACCGTAACCAGCTGCGAGGCCAGCGAATCGTAGAGCCGGTAATCGGGCAGGTAGCGGGTTACTTTCTCATCGAGGTTGATTTTCTTCTCCCCATCCAGCTTCGCTAGGGCCGTACCCGTGAACAGCTTGGTGTTGGAGGCAATCATGAAGAGCGTGTTGGCATCTACCGGGGCCGGTTTGCCCACCTCGCGCACACCGTAGCCTTTCTGCACCACCACTTTCCCGTCCTTCACCACCACAATAGCCAGCCCCGGTACCTGCCAACGCTGCATACCGCGCCGGATGTAGCTGTCGAGGCTGTCGGTGACGAAGCGGTTGGGTAGGGTGGAGGTTTGGGCAAGAGAGGCCGGTACGGCGCTGAGCAGCAAACCGGCAGCCGCCAGCAGGCGGGAAAAAGAGGGGAGGCGCATACAGAAACGGAACAGAGAGCAGAAAGCTACTCAACCGCTACGGATTATGCCTGCTACATAGCTAAAACCCACACAACATTGGGCTCTTACCGTGCTTAAAAATCCCTCAGTAGCTCTGCCAACCCGATCAGCTTAATGCGACAGATCTTGTTGGTTGCTGGTTACGGCTGGCTTGGCGCTGCACGAATTGCCGGGTAATAACTGCGCCCAGCAGGCCTACGCAGCTAAGGGTGAGCAGGGCAGAGGCCAAGTTAGCGTATTCAGTAGGGCGGTAGGCGGCCACGGCTGCAGCAATGCGGCCGGTAGCGTCAACCTGCGTAAAGCTGTGAGGTAACATCAGGTCGGGGCTGGTGTTCAGCTCCTGAAAGTGAATGGGAGTATAGTGCCACTGGCCAGCCTCCCAAACGGCGGCCTGCACTGCCGAAGTACCTTCCACTTCGATTACCGCCGTTTTAGCGGAGCCCCACATATACTCGGCCCATCTCACGTGCCAGGCACCGGTCTGGTCCTGCGTCAGGTAGTATACCCTATCGTGCCGGTGTTCCGGGTTGCGGATGGTAAACTGGCCGGGGGTAGAAGCCAAGGAGCCTGGGGTACCAAACAGCAGTTTGAGGCCGCATAATGGCAGAAATACCAGCACTACCCCAATTGCCGCCGACCATCTGGCCGGGCCGCTACGCGGGTGCCGCCACAGCTGCATGAGCAGTGCAAGAACTCCGAAGTCGAGGGCTAGCGTTACCAATACTGGAAAACCGGGAATCTGATAAAGCATAGTTGATAGAATAGGCTATAAAGGACTAACGGCTAGCGTGGTGCAATATTTCGTTTTCTCACTCCTTCTCCACAGGGTACTCAAACTCCCCCTCCAGCGTGAAGCGGCGGGCGCCGCGGCCGGCCTCGCATACCTGGCAGCGGTAGGTGCCGCGCAGCCAGTGCTTCTCGGCATTCACGCCGGTAATCACCACGCTGCCCGTGTTCTGGCCGCAGGATTTGGAGTAGGCCACCACCGCGCCGTAGCGGTACGACGCGTCCCGGTTGCGGCCGCTCAGAATCTCCTGAAAGGTGTAGCTGCCCGTCTGAATCGGGAACCGGTCGATGATGATGGTAAGCCCTTCGCCGTCGGGGTCGTCCTGGCGCACTACGTTGAGGCGCAAGGCGTGGTCCTGGCTCAGAAAGAAGCGGGAGCTACTGGTATCAGCGGCTACAGGCTGGCCGTTGATGCGCAACGTGAGCTGCCGCACCGAAGCGGAAGGAAAGGGCGTGTTGGGTGCCGGCCGTTTGGGCACAAGGCCAAGAGCGGGCAGGAGAAGTAAAAGCGGAAGCAGGCGTATCATGCGGGAATGAAGGCAAGAATCAGCCCAGAAGATACACCTTTACGCCCGGTAGTCCGAAGCGGGACGAGGAATCTACGTATACCGTTTCAACAATACCCCCGACTTCCTTGCCCCGCTCTGGGTAAGAAGGCAATTACTCCTGCCGGCCCGGGTACTGCTGCAGAGCGGCTGCTAGGCAGTCCATAGCCTGGTTGATAACGTGCTGGTTGACTACGTAGGCCATACGCACCTGCTGGCGGCCCAAGCCGGGTGTGCTATAAAACCCAGAGGCCGGCGAAACCATGAGCGTCTGGCCTTCGTGGCTGAACTCCTCCAAGAGCCAATGGGCAAACCGGTCGGCATCATCCACGGGTAGGTGGCAGATAACGTAAAAGGCCCCGCTGGGTGTGGGCACCCGCACGCCGGGCATGGCCCGTAGTCGTTGCAGCATTAAGTCGCGGCGGGCTTGGTACTCGGCTTTGGTGTGGTCGAAGTAAGTTTCCGGCAAGTCGGCGGCGGCCTCCGCCAGCAGTTGGCCCAGGCCGGGCGGACTTACCCGCAGTTGGGCCAGCTTGAAGAATACGTCGCGCAGGGCATGGTTTTTCGTGACAATTGCCCCGATTCGCGCCCCACAGGAACTGTAGCGCTTGGAAATGGTATCCAGCAGCACAATGTTATCATCGGCACCAGTGAGGTGTAGAGCACTAGTGTACTCGGTGTCGTAGCAAAACTCCCGGTAGGCCTCATCCGACAGTAAATACAAGCTGTGGCGCACGCATAGCTCCTTCAGTTGCTCCATTTCCTGCCGGCTGTACACGTAGCCGGTGGGGTTGTTGGGGCTGCAAATAAGAATGGCCTTAGTCCGAGGGGTAATCTTCTGCTCAAACTCGTGAATGGGCGGTAAGGCAAAGCCATCCTCCAGGTGCGAGGTGACGGACACTACGTGGGTGCCGGTAGCAATGGCAAACGCCGAGTAGGGCCCGTAGAACGGTTCGGGCACAATGAATTCGTCGCCGGGGTTAAGGCAGCCCAGCAGCGCAAACGAAATGGCCTCGCTGCCGCCCGTGGTTACAATAATATCATCCGCATCAATGGGCAGGCCCAGGCGCTGATAATATTCGGCCAATTTGGCCCGGTAGCTCGGATAGCCAGCCGTAGGGCTATACTCCAGCACCTGAATGCTGGCACGCTGCACAGCCGCCAGCATGGCCGGTGGCGTTTCAATATCCGGCTGACCAATATTGAGTGGATGCACCGTGAGGCCGCGGCGGCGGGCAGCTTCGGCGAAGGGAGTGAGTTTGCGGTAGGGGGAAGGCGGTAGGGCCGCTCCACGCTGGGAAAGTTGCAGCATGGGCTTAAAGATAGGCCGACCATTACGGAAACCTAATGCCTCTCTTAGAAAATAGCCTGCGGCAACGGGCGCAGAACTTTTGGCCTCGCTAGGGGTTGCTGCTGATATGGCTCCCGTTTCTCAACCCGAAGTATGGTTACGTGGCCCCGTGCCCGGCGTACCGCCGCTGTTGCAACCTGTAGCCCACGCCCTGTTGCAGGCCCGCGAGGAGCTACACGCCGCACTGGCCCATTTTCCTGATGAGCTGCTAGCAGCGCGGCCGGCTGGGGTAGCCTCCGTAGGGTTTCACCTGCGCCACTTGGCAGGCGTACTCGACCGGATGCAAACCTATGCCCGGCAGGAGCCCCTTAGCCCGGTGCAATTTGCGTTTCTGGCGCAGGAGAAAGATGGACCTACGCCGCCGGATACCGTAACCGGGTTGCTCCAGCAATTTTCGGCTGCCGTAGATGCCATGCTGAGCACACTGCGGACTACCTCGGAGGCCACGTTACCGGAGTTTCGGCCGGTGGGGCGGCAGGCGTTGCCCAGCACGGTAATGGGCTTGCTGGTGCACGCCGCCGAGCACACGACGCGCCATGTAGGCCAGTTGCTGGTAACGGCACGAGTTGCGCAGGCAAGCCGCGCCGTCGCTTCTTATCACTGAGTATTGCCCGTTCCGAACAAGGAGAGTTATCGAAAGCGTGCACGGCTGCCCGCTACGCATTGCTGAGTAAGTGGAGCAAGGTCGTCTATAACTAACCGGAAGTGGGTTCCGTTGGCATATGTAAGACCTTTCGTCAACTTCTCTATGGAAACCAAACCCACGACTTTACCACCCCAACACCAAGACCAACAGCCGGGCTTGGAACAGGAAATGACGCCTCAGCCGGAGTACATTCGGCCGGGATATAAAGGCAGTGGCAAGCTGCAGGACAAGGTAGCCCTCATCACTGGGGGCGACTCGGGCATTGGCCGCTCCGTAGCCGTGCACTTTGCCCGTGAAGGGGCTGATGTAGCCATTACCTATATGCCACACGAAGAGCAGGATGCCTACGCTACCCGCCAGCTGGTGGAGGCGGAGGGCCGCCGTTGCCTTACTTTGCCCGGTGACCTGCGCCGCCCCGAGTTTTGCCAGTTTATTGTAGATCAAACGGTGCAGGAACTGGGCAAGCTGAATATTCTGGTGAACAATGCCGCGGAGCAGTTCGTGAGCAAAGACCTAGCAACGCTGCCCTATGAGCAGTTCGAAGACACATTCCAGGTTAACTTTTTCTCCTTCGTGCGCGTGACGCAAGCCGCCTTATCCCATCTCACGGCCGGCGACGCCATTATCAACACCTCTTCCGTAAATGCCTACCGCGGCAATGAGCAGCTAGTTGATTATTCTTCTACCAAAGGAGCTATAACCGCTTACACCCGCTCCATTGCCCAGCAACTAGCCGACAAGAAAATTCGGGCTAATACCGTGGCGCCCGGGCCCATTTGGACTCCCCTCATCCCCGCCAGCTTTCCGCCCGATAAAGTAGCTGCCTTTGGCAAGGACACTACTATGAAGCGCCCTGGCCAGCCTTCTGAAGTAGGCCCCTGCTACGTATTCCTTGCCTCCGATGACGCTTCTTATATCACCGGGCAGGCCCTGCATCCCAATGGGGGAGAGGTCCTAAACACGTAAGCAATTATCATCCGGTATTTCATCAACGGTCTTTCTTATATATAAGAGGACCGTTTTTTTATGCTCATTGCTTATCGTGGATGGCAATATGTATAAGCTGTCAGGCGTTGCTGTAAGGCCTTGATAAGGTGGGTATTTATTGCAGAACCGCCGGTTATTGGTCCCTTGAATAGGGCAAGGTATTTCGTAGCAAGGGCGGTAGCAAGCATCTATGATTAAGCGGGTGTGTACAAAGATGGCATAGAGTTTGGTTCCTAATAAGTCAACTATTTCTTTCTTTTTTTTATCCAATGAAACAGCTTGTACTTCTCGCCTTATCTGCCGTTCTGTTAGCCTCCTGCGCTAAAGACCAAGAATTTCCCACCCCCGCTGTTACACCCTCTCCCGAGCAGGGGGCACTTAATAGCAATCCAACTGCCTCTCCCCACCAGTAGACCTAGTCTAGCAACTGCTGTAAGACTACAAGCAACCATAGGTAAGTTGCCTGGCGAACTACGCTTCGGATACGTTAGTGAACAAGTAGTTCATGCAACACATAAAAACCCCGCGCCGGCCTTGCAGCCAACGCGGGGTTTTTCGTGTACTCATTTGGCTTGCGCCTGGTAAGCTTACATATCCTTGATGATTTCGTCGCCGAACTCCGAGCATTTTAGCAGGGTGGCGCCTTCCATCAGACGTTCGAAGTCGTAGGTTACCCGCTTCGAGGCAATAGCCGCTTCCAGACCTTTGTAGATCAGGTCGGCGGCTTCCTGCCAGCCCATGTACTCCAGCATCATGGCACCCGAGAGGATAACCGAGCCGGGGTTCACTTTATCGAGGTTGGCGTACTTGGGCGCAGTGCCATGGGTAGCTTCAAAAATGGCGTGGCCGGTTACGTAGTTGATGTTGGCACCGGGGGCAATGCCGATACCGCCTACAATGGCAGCCAGAGCGTCGGAAATATAGTCGCCGTTCAGGTTCAGGGTAGCTACTACCGAGTACTCGGCGGGACGGAGCAGGATCTGCTGCAGGAAGGCGTCAGCAATGCTGTCCTTGATAAGGATTTTGCCGCTTTCCAGAGCTGCTTTCTGCTGGGCGTCGGCTACTTCCTGGCCTTGCTTAGCGGCTGTTTTGTCGTACTGAGCCCAGGTGTATACTTTGTCACCGAACTCGCGCTCAGCCAGCTCGTAGCCCCAGGTTTTGAAGGCACCTTCGGTGAACTTCATAATGTTGCCTTTGTGCACCAGCGTCACCGAAGGCTTGTTGTGGGTAATGGCGTACTCGATGGCCGCGCGTACCAAACGCTCGGTGCCTTCTTTCGACACCGGCTTGATGCCGAACGAGGACGATTCGGGGAAGCGGATTTTCTTCACGCCCATTTCATCCTGCAGGAATTCCAGCATTTTCTGCGCCTGAGGCGTGCCGTTCATGTACTCGATACCGGCGTAGATGTCCTCCGTGTTTTCGCGGAAGATTACCATGTCGGTGAGGTTGGGCTGTTTTACGGGCGAGGGTACGCCTTCAAACCAGCGCACGGGGCGCACGCAAGCGTACAGGTCCAACTCCTGGCGCAGGGCCACGTTCAGGGAGCGGATGCCACCGCCCACGGGCGTGGTCAGGGGGCCTTTGATGCCCACCAAGTATTCGCGGAAAGCGTCGAGGGTTTCGTTGGGCAGCCAGTTGCCGGTTTGCTTGAACGACTTCTCGCCGGCCAGCACTTCTTTCCACACCAGCTTGCGCGAGCCGCCGTAGGCTTTTTCTACTGCCGCGTCAAACACACGCACGGAAGCTGCCCAGATGTCCGGACCCGTGCCGTCGCCTTCGATGAACGGGATAATTGGTTGGTCCGGCACATTCAGCTTGCCGCCTTTGATGGTGATTTTTTCTGCCATTGTTGAAAAGGTACTTGGGTACTTAGGGTTGTTATGGTTGAGTTGGTTGAACTCCCGGAACGTCATTCCGAGCGTAGTCGAGGAATCTCGCTCGTGAGTAATCAGATTACTCCGCAACGTCAGCACGCGAGATTCCTCGGCTGCGCTCGGAATGACGTTCTAGAAGCACTAATACCCAAAAATTTCTTTTAGGGTGAGTTGCTGAACCTGGCCGTATTTGGCCAGCTCCTTGAAATTGAGGCGGTCTTTGCTGCCGATAACCAGAATGGTTTGCGGCTGGCCTTTCACGCGGGCCTGCTGAAACTTCAACAAATCCTGGAAGCTCATGTTGGGGGTCTGCTCGTACACGTCGCGGCGCACGTCGTAGTCGAGGCCGAGGCGGCGGGCCCGCTCGTAGCTGAACAGCACGTCCGATTTGGTGATGCGCTCCGTGGCAATGCTGTTGCGGATGGCGTCCTTGGCAATCTGCAGGTTGGCTTCGGCCGCGGGCATGTCATTGAGCAAGGCGTTCATGCCGGCCATGGCCTCGGGCAGCTTGTCGCTTTGGGTACCGATGTAGCTGAGGTTGTAGGAGCTGCGGCCGGCCTTATCGGCCGAGGCGAAGCGCGAGGAAGCCGAATAGGCCAGAGCCTTCGACTCGCGCAATTCCTGAAACACGATGCTGCCCATGCTGCCGCCGAAGTACTCGTTGTAGAGGCTGGTGGTGGGCACCAGGCCCTTGTCGTACATGGGGCCTTTGCTCAGGAACAGGATTTCAGCCTGCACCATGTTGTAATCCACCCAGTACACCTTGCGCTCCGTCAGCGGCTGCTCGGCAAAGTCCTTGGCGGCTGGGGTTGGCGTGAGCTTGGCGGGTGTGCGATGAATAACAGTCAAAGTTTCCAGTAAGCCTTCACCACTAATAGTTGGGGGAATTGAACTGGATACTAGCGCTTTCTTCATACCAGCGTTGACAGCTGCACTGTCACTACTGTGCTTCATAAGTTCACGCGGCCCGTAGTACAGCACGCGGTGCTGGTAGGTCGTCAGCTTCTGGATAAGGCTGGTGAGCTGCTCGGGTTTTAGGGCTTTCAACTCTTTCTCGCTCAGCTGGCTGGTGAAAGGGTTTTTGGGGCCGTACTTAGCGTAGTTCACCAGGGCTTGGTTCAGAATCACGCCTTTGTTGAGCTTGGCATCCTGGCGGGCTTTGAGTACGCCGGCCACCATATTCTTGAGAGCGGCAGCATCGGGCTTGGGCGCGGCTAGCAGGCTTTCGAATAGCTGCAAAGCTGCTTCAAAGTTGCTGTCGAGGCCGGAGAGGCTCACGAAGGTGCGGTCCTGCCCGCTCTGCACGGCGAAGGAGCAGCCCAGCTTGTAGAACCCCTGCTGGAGCTGAGCGGCGCTGTATTTACCGGTGCCCAGGTACTGCAGGTAGTCGGTGGCGAGGCCCAGCTTGGGGTCGTTGTTCGTGCCCAGGTCGAGCACGTAGTACAGGTTGAAGAGGTTATTTTCCTCGTTGTGGGTGTAATACACCGGCACGCCCGAGGCCAGCTTCGTTTCCTGAATGTCCTTTTTGTAATCGAGGAACACCGGCTGCAGGGCAGGCGAGGTTTTGGCCGTTACCTCTTTGTAGAAGCTGGACGCCGCGTCCCGGTTCACAGGCACAGGCGTAATGGCGGGCTTCACCACCTTCACCTTGTTGGGGTCCTGGCCGGTGCGCTTGTACACCAGGGCGTAGCCGGGGCCGTAGTACTGGTTGGCCACGCGCATCACTTCCTCCTTGGTGATGGTGCCGAAGTCGTCCGTCTGCTTGAGGTAGTCCTTCCAGTCCTCGCGGGCCACGAAGGCGGCCACGAAGGCACCGGCGCGAGCCTCGTTGCTCTCGTAGCTCTTGGTGCGCTGGAGCTGCTCGTTGTTGATGATGGCCGGAATCAGCCACTCCGGGAAGTCGCCCTTTTTCACCTTGTTCAGCTCGGCCAGCAGCAGGTCGCGCACCTGCTCCAGCTTCTGGCCTTGGCGGGGCGTGGCGTAGAGGATGTGCGAGGAGTAATCGTTGTTGATGTCGGTAAACGAGGCGGCGCTGAGCACGGCCTGCTTCTGGTTCAGGTCGAGGTCAATCAGCCCGGCCTGACCGTTGCTCAGGATTTTGTCAATCATGCGCAGCACCAGCGCCTCACGGGTAGTGGTGCCGGGCAGGCGGAAGCCGAGCATCACGTTTTCGGCGTCGGGGCCCAGCACCTGCTTTACAACGGGGGCCGTCATGGGTGCTTCCTGGGCGGGCGTGAAGGCCGGCACCGGCTTGCTCTGCAGCTTACCGAAGTACTGGTCAATCAGCCGGATGGTCTGGTCGTAGTCCAGGTCACCGCTCAGGCACAGGGCCACGTTATTGGGCACGTAGTACTGGCCGAAATACTTTTTGATTTCGGTAATGGATGGGTTCTGCAGGTGCTCGATGGTCCCAATGGTGGTTTGGGTGCCGTACTCGTGCTTCTGGTAGAGGCTGGCATTCAGGGCCTCGAACTCCTTACGGAAGTCGGAGTCCAGGCCCCGGTTTTTCTCCTCGTACACGGCTTCCAGCTCGGTGTGGAAGAGGCGGGGTACCATTTCGCCCATGCGCTCCGCCTGTACGGCGGCCCACTTTTCCAGCTGGTTGCTCGGAATATCCTCCTGGTACACCGTCTGCTCCACCGAGGTATAGGCGTTGGAGCCCTTGGCCCCGATGGCACCCATTACCTTGTCGTACTCGTTGGCTACGGCATACTTGGCCGCTACGCTGGAAATCGAGTCAATTTGGTGGTAAAGCTTCTTGCGCTGGGCCGCGTCGCGGGTGGCGCGGTACTGCTCGTACAGGGCCTCAATCTTGTCCAGCTCCGACTTTTCGGCCGCCCAGTTCTGGGTGCCCAGCCGAGAGGTGCCCTTGAACACCATGTGCTCCAAGTAGTGGGCCAGGCCAGTAGCAGTGTGGGGGTCGTTCTTGGAGCCGGCCCGCACGGCAATGTACGTTTGGATGCGGGGGGCATCGTCGTAGTCCGATAGGTACACCGTCAGGCCGTTGTCGAGGGTGTAGATGCGGGCTTTCAGCGGGTCGCCTTCTACTGTTTCATACCGGTATTTCTTCTGCTGAGGGGCCGGAGTAGCGGCGGTTTCAGTAGGAGCGGTAGCCGTGGCAGCGGCCGGTTTACTCGTCTGGCATTGGGTGAGGCCCAGCGTAGCCAGGGCCGGAACGAGAATCAGCAGCGGTTTTTTCACGGGAAAGCAGACGCGGAAAGCAGAGCAGGGCAAGGACAAGATGCCAAAGATAGGCGGCCCCCCCGGGAATAAAAAGCGCCGCCGGAGGCCCGGCGGCGCAAAGTGCGAAAAAATGCGTATAGAGAACCACTGATTTCACGGATTTCGCGCGGATTCCACAGATTTTGTGGACGATTCACCTGCGGTATCAACGCATGAAGCACTTGGCGCAGGTCAAGCCTTTTAGGCTCTATACAGTGTCAGGAACGGGCGCGTGGTACCCAGCTACAATCCGTCCACAAAATCTGTGGAATCCGCGCGAAATCCGTGAAATCAGTGGTCTAGAAATCCGCGTCGAGGCCCAGCTTCTGCTTCATTTCTACCAGCATGGGGTATTTCTCCATCAGGTACTCCAGCTTATCGGAGGAAGTGTAAAGCTTGCGGCCAGTGTCCTGGCGCTCTACTATTTCCACCTGCACGTTCAGGCGCGGATAACCAGTGCGGCGGCGCAGCTCGGCCAGAAAATCGGCCCGAAACTCGTTGAACTGGTCCTCCTGCACGGGGTTGTCCACGCGCAGCAGAATGACGTGCTGCTCATTGGCCTGCACAGGGCGGTTCAGCAAACTGTACTGGCTCATGCTGATTGCCTTGCGCTCCTCCTTCAGCTCGGCCCATACCTGCTGCAGGCGGGCATCATTGATGGCAGGCAGGCCGGTAACGGGGCCAGTAGGCTCCACATCAACCACCGATTTGGTAGCGGCGGCCTGCTGGGCCAACTGGGCCTTCATGGCCGAGAGGCTGCCCAGGCCGGGTAGCTTGGTACCGCTGGTTTTGCCAGCCAGGCCTGGTCGGGGTGGTGGAAGCGGGGCCGCCGTTACGGGCGTTTGTCCCGGCTCGTGGCCGGCCACGCTGGGCTTGCCAATTTCCACGTGGGGCACCGAGTCGCGCAGCGTAGGCGTCGGCGGTACCTGGGTAGCCGCTTCATCCTCAATGCTGGGCGTGTCGTGCAACTCCTCCACGCCACTTTCTACCGGCACAATGGGCTCGGGGTCGGCGGGGGCGTGAGCGAGTTTCTGGTTTCTGGTTTCTGGTTTCTGGTTTGCGGGCGAGGCCGTGCTGTTTGCAACGCTATAGGGGGCGGCTGTTTCGGCGGTGCCGTCAGCAACCAAGCGGCCGTTGGGGGCCGGTACCACTGGTGTAGAGGCAACTGGTGCTACGGCTGCATCAGGGCTTTTTTTTTTCGCCTCGCCGTTGGCGGCCGGCAGGGCCACGCCGCCCTGCAGGTCGCGGGCAAACTGCACGGCGCTGTTGAGGTAGGCCAGCTTCATGAGCGTGAGCTCCACGTGCAGCCGCTGGTTTTTTGCCTGCTTAAACTCCCGGTCGCAGAGGCTCACTAGGTTCAGGGCCGAGAGCAGGAAGGGGAGGGGCGAAGCCTGGGCCTGCTGCACGTAGCGGCTGCGGATGTTGTCGGACACTTCCAGCAGCTGCACCGTTACGGGGTCTTTGCACACCAGCAGGCCGCGCAGGTGCTCGGCAGCACCTACCACAAAGTTGTGCAGGTCGAAACCCTGCTGCATCACCTCATCCAGCAAGAGCAGCGTAGCCGACAGGTTCTCGGTCAGCAGGGCGTCAATCAGCCGGAAATAGTACTCATAATCCAGAATGTGCAGGTTCTGCACCACGTCCTGATAGCGCAGATTGTGGCCCGAGAAGGTCACCATCTGGTCGAACATGCTCAGGGCGTCGCGCAGGCCGCCGTCGGCCTTCTGAGCCAGTAGGTGCAGGGCGTCGTCTTCGGCCTGAATGTGCTCCTGGGTAGCCACGTAGCGCAGGTGGTTGCGCATGTCGTCCACCTTAATGCGGTTGAAGTCGAAAATCTGACACCGCGACAGAATGGTGGGGATAATCTTGTGCCGCTCGGTGGTGGCCAGGATGAAGATGGCGTAGCTCGGCGGCTCCTCCAGCGTTTTCAGAAACGCGTTGAAGGCCGCATTCGAGAGCATGTGCACTTCGTCGATGATGTACACCTTGAAGCGGCCCTGCTGCGGGGCGTAGCGCACCTGCTCCACGAGGCTACGAATGTCCTCCACGGAGTTGTTGGAGGCCGCGTCCAGCTCGTGCACGTTGAAGGAGGCGTTTTCCTGGAAGGCCCGGCAGGAGGCGCACTTGCCGCAGGCTTCCAGCTCAAACGGCGTATTGTCGGGGTCGGCGGCCTGCAGCAGGGCGTCGGGCACAATGTCGGGCTGGCTCTTAATCAGCTCCGAAACCGGCCGGCTTTTGCGCACGTGCTCCTCTACAAACTCGCAGTTGATGGTTTTGGCCAGAATGCGGGCGCAGGTGGTTTTGCCAACACCCCGGGGGCCGCAAAACAGGAACGCCTGAGCCAGGTGCTGCGAGGCAATGGCGTTTTGCAGGGTGGTGGTTACGTGCTGCTGCCCCACCACGCTGCGAAACGTGGCCGGGCGGTACTTCCGGGCCGAAACAACGAAATTCTCCATAGCTACTAGCTACAAAGATACGCAAAGCCCCGCCCGTTTCCGCCCTTGCCGCGCAGGTATCCGCCGGATGGCAGCCTACTGTTCCGGGAGAAACCGCATCACACAATGATGTGATTATGATTATATTAAATAGAATTTATTTTCTATTTGTGTTAGGGTTCTTTGTGGGCCCTTTGTCGGTACGCTACTAGCAAGTACAAAGCCATTGTGCAGCTTGGTCGGTGACATAGAACGTTGACTACCAAGAAGCAAGCAGTTTGTCTGATTATCCTTTTCTCATCTTTTTTTCTGCGCTATCATGAAGCACATTGTTCTGTTTTCCCTGCTGGTTGCAGGAGCACTTCCCCAGCTAAGCCAGGCACAATCGGGAGTGCCGGCCGCGCCTTCAGTGCCGGCCACCGATACGTACTTTGGTACCACCGTAACGGACCCATACCGCAACCTGGAGAATCTGCAGGACCCGGCCGTGGCTTCCTGGATGAAAGTCCAGAGCCAGTACGCCCGCCAAACCCTGGACGCCATTCCGGGCCGGCAGGAGCTATTGAATAAGATGCTGGAGATAGACAAGCGCAAAGCCGCCCGCATTACCGACTTACGCGTGGCCGACAACGACCGGTACTTCTACTTCAAGTCCCG
Organism: Hymenobacter pini; assembly: GCF_020421205.1. Lineage (GTDB taxonomy): Bacteria > Bacteroidota > Bacteroidia > Cytophagales > Hymenobacteraceae > Hymenobacter > Hymenobacter pini. Next base: position 216,649 of record NZ_JAIZZH010000005.1, on the reverse strand, counting down.
CCCCCAGGACCAACAGCCCAAGCTCTACTGCCGCGACGGGTACAAGGGTGCGGAAGAGTTGCTCTTCGACCCGGAAAACTACGAGGCGGGCAAGGTGTATAACATCAACGGCTTCGCGCCCACCAACGACGGATCCAAGGTATCGTTCGGTATCAGCGAGAAAGGCTCTGAGCTGGGCCGCACGCTGATCATGGACGTGAAAACCCGCAAGCTGTACCCGGAGCAGATTCCGCTGAACCGGGGCGGCGGAGAGTGGCTACCCGACAACCAGACGCTGGTGTACCTGCCCTACAACAACGGCGACCTGACCAATATGGCGGCCCGCCAGAACACCCAGTGCCGTTTGCACCGCGTGGGTACGCCCGTCGCCCAGGACCGGGTGGTATTCTCCAACCAGCTGTACCCAAAGCTCGGCATCAAGCCCTCCGACTATCCGTACGCCGGCATCGACCGGGACACCAAGCTCGCCTACGGTATCCTGTATTCGGTAGACCGATACCTCAACGGCTTTTATGCCCCGGCCGCTGCGCTATCCGCGCCTAATGTGCCCTGGAAACCTCTGTTTCGTCCCACCGATGAAGTCACCAATTTCGTAACTGATGAGCAGAATTTCTACTTCGTAACCTCCAAAAACACGCCCCACCAAAAAATCATGCGGATGTCGGCCGCCAAGCCCGAGTTGGTTACGGCGGAGCTGCTGGTACCCGAGTCCCCCGACGAATCCATCAACGACGAACAGCTGAAGGCGACGAAAGACGGGGTGTATTTTGTACGGGTGAGAAATGGGGTGCAAGCCAAGCTGTATTTCCTGCCCCGTGGCACCAAAACCGTGCAGGAGGTGAAGCTCCCACAAGCTGCCGGCCGTATCGAGCTGACGGCTAAGAATGCCCAATCCTCGGACCTGTGGGTAACGCTGGGCGGATGGACAACGGACCGGCAGCGCTACCGCTACACGCCCGGCACCGGGCAGTTTACCCCAGAGCCCTTATCATCAGAAGCCCAGTACCCGGAGTTTGCCGATTTGGTGGTGGAAGAGCTGATGGTGCCCTCGCATGATGGCGTACTCGTGCCGTTATCGGTGATATACAAGAAGGATATGCCGCGAAACGGGCAGGCCCCGACCCTGTTGGTTGGCTACGGAGCGTACTCGCGGGCGTTGGAGCCTACTTTAATGCCACCCTTCCTACTGTGGGCGGCGCAAGGAGGCGTGTTGGCAATACCGCACGTGCGGGGCGGAGGAGAGCTGGGCGAAGCCTGGCACAAAGCCGGGCAGAAAGCCACCAAGCCCAACACTTGGAAAGACCTCATTGCCTGCACCGAGTACCTGACGAAAAACCAGTACACCTCACCGGGTAAAGTGGCCATAAACGGCGGCAGCGCCGGCGGTATTCTGATTGGTCGGGCCATGACGGAGCGCCCCGATCTGTTTGCGGTGGCCATTCCGGAAGTAGGGTGCCTGAATGCCGTGCGCATGGAAAACTCACCCAACGGCCCCGTAAATGTGCCCGAGTTTGGCACGATGGCCAAGGAGGATGAGGCCAAAGCCCTGCTGGAAATGGATGCCTATCACCATCTTAAACCAGGTACTGCCTATCCCGCCACGCTGGTTACGGCCGGCTTCAACGACCCTCGCGTTATTGCCTGGCAACCGGCCAAGTTTGCAGCCCGCTTACAGGCCAGCAACACCAGCGGCAAACCAGTGTTGTTCTTCACTGACTACGAAGCTGGCCACGGCATGGGCGACTCCCGCCTCAAGCAGTTTGAAAGCATTGCCGACCTGATGGCCTTTGGCCTGTGGCAAACCGGAGCGGCCGGCTATCAGGCTCCCAAAGTAGCCGTGAAGTAGCCTCGTGTGGTCTGCCAGTTGGAGTGAAGAGTATAGAAAGATCATTAGAGACTTACATGCATTCTTCGCTCCGATTGGCAGAGCAAACGGGAACATTTTCGGCCGTTAGCAACGTTTTATGGCTGATGTGCGTACATTCGCACCCCGCTGCTTCGGTGGCGGGCTCGTTCTTTCTCAATTGGGGCCGACCGGAATTGACAGCTCGTGCATGTCGCGAGTAAGCGTGTCGGGAGTTGGATGAATCTCCCGTAAAAAAAGCCGTCCGAACAATAACTGGCGAGTATAGCTACGCCATGGCTGCCTAGTTTAGAACTACGCACTGCCATCGTCCCGCACCCGTATTCCTGCTCACGGGTGAGTTCGGGGCGTCGTAAGAGTTAGGATAGTGCAGGTGGCGCTGTGACGCCTGCGCGAAACTCAAACAGATAAGGGGAAATCAAGGGCCTGATGTGCGCCTGGTTTCCTTCGAAAATCCAAGCATAGATACACACGTAGAAAGCTCGACGCCTTCCTTGTCTGGACCAGGGTTCGAATCCCTGCGGCTCCACGGAAACCCGCTTTGCCACTGGTAGAGCGGGTTTTTTGTTGTTAAACAGTTTACAAGCGGTTACGGGCTGATGGCTTTTGAGAACGGGCATCACATGCAAGGAATTGGGTAAGGCTGGAAAGGGCAACGGATAATATTTTGCGCTTTTCGGCAGGCAGCAGGTAGGTAGTAAGGAATGCGCGTATAAGCAAAAAGGGCGGCCCTGCTGCACGATTTTTTCTCCACCTGATTCTTACTTGTCATGAAAACTTTCCTGCTTCTGGCTACTGGCTTATTGTTAGGCACTACGGCCGCTTCCGCTCAGATTTCACCATCAGAGCCCCAGCGTGGTGGTACGCTCAACCAAACTACGGTGCAGCCGCCTAACCCTGCCAATCCCGCCACTAATCCAGGTACTATTGACCAGCGCACTCCCACCACTACTAACCCCACGCAAACCGGCGTATTGGGCACTATCGACCAGCGCCCCACCACAGCTCCGGTAGTTACGCCCGGTGAGGTACGCCGCGTTACCTCGCCTGCCACGGCCCCCCGCCGCGCTACCGCCACGGACCGCCGCGTACGTACAGTGCCCGGTACCTCCGCCACGCCGGCCGGTACCATCCGGTAAGCTAGCCGCGAAAAAAGCAACAACGCCGCCCTGCTGCATAGCGGGGCGGCGTTGTTGTTAAGCGCAAAAAGATTGATTTAGTGACTCTGCTCCAACTGGCCACCGGCTTTCAGCAACTGGTCGGAGAGGGAGGAAAGACCGCTACGCACCTCGTCGGGGGCCGTGCGAACTACCTCGGCTACCTGGCTGCCCAGCATGCTTAGGGAACGGCCAATGGCGACCCCGTTAAGCCCGGCCTCGCCGGCCGTCAGCAACGACTGCAGGTTACCCAGCTCGCGGCCGATGTCCTGGAGGGCTGGTTCGCCGCTTTGCAGCAGGTGTTGCTGCCAAGTTTCGGTGTTATCCATGGCGGCGGTAAGCGGAATGCCCGTCAGGCCGTTGCTGAGGGAGTGAGTGGTGGCGTTGAGCAGATCAGTGAATACCATGGGTAGGAGAGAAGTAGGTGAAGGTAAACCGGCAGGTGGCTCCCGAAGCAATACGGCCCGCCGCTGCTGCAGGTTAAGCATCCGTGTGTCGCGGCCGGTTTTCAAGATGCCTCGGCTACGGCAATGCGGCCGAGGTTGCGCAGGATGCCGCAGGCCCGGCCGGCGCTGGCTTCCTTGTCTTTTATTTCAAGCATAATGTCCACGTCCAGGTCGCCTAAATCCTGCAAAAAGCCGTGAAACAGCTCTTCTTCCAAAGAGGCCGTGTGCTTGCCCTTCCGCTCTCCGTGCGCCTGCGAGCTGTAATCCATCATCATTACCCCGTCGCGGGCGGGTTGCCAGGTGGCGGCGGCCAGGCGTAGGGCTTCGCGCATCGGCTCGCCGTGGTTCAGGCATTCATGGTGGAAGTTGTCGAACAGAATGGGGATGCCCACGGCCCGGTGCACGCGCAGGCAGTCCTGCAAGCTGAACAGCCGGTCATCGTTTTCGATAACTAGCCGGGCCCGTACCGCCTCGGGCAGCCGCTCATACGTAGCAATAAAGCGGCTGATGGCCAACTCCCGGTCGCCGTAGAGGCCGCCCACGTGAATCTGGAGTTTATGGGTGCTGTCGAGGCCCATCAAATCCAGCATTGAGCCTTGGTAGACGAGTTCCTGAATACTGCGCTCCACAATATCCTCGCTGGGTGAGTTGAGTACCACAAACTGATCGGGGTGGAAGGAAATGCGCATGCCGTTGGCCTTCACGAAGTCGCCGACTTTCTGAAACTCGGCGGCAAAGCGCGTCTGCCAGGGGAAGGTGTTGATGGGGTGGGAGCCGAACGGTACCACGCCCGAGCCGATGCGAAAAAACAGGAGCCCCTGCTCCACGTTCCAGGCCAGAATGCGCAGCAAACAGCGCAGATTATTGCTTACGGCCGTCTCTACCCGCTCATCGGAGTACGAGGCCAGCCGGAACGTGCTGGTGGTAGTGCAGTCCAGGGATTCGTTTACGCAGGGATATCCAATCTTCATATCCCAGGTATACGAGAAAGGTGAAATTGTGAAGTGGTGAATTTGTGAGATGATGAAACAGTAGGCGGAACGTAGGCGTGCCTACCGCTCGTTCCACAAATTCACCACTTCACAATTTCACTGCTACTCCACCTCGTAGCCGGTGTTATCCTTGAAGTTCTTGTTGTAGCGGCGCTGTACCTGCCGGGCTTTTTCGGCAGCTTCCTCCCGGTTTATTTCCTCCATTTTGCGGCGCTGCTTGCCTTCCCGCGAAAACTGCTCATACAACAGGCTCACCGGGCTGGCCAAGGTAGGCACCGGGGCCTTGGGGGCCGCTGAGTCGACGGGGAACAGGGGCTTGGGCGCGGGCGGGCGCTTCACGGCGCTGGTTGGAGCGGTACTGGGCCGCTTGATGTTGCGCAATGCCCGGTTGATGGTGGCCCGGTCGGGGCGCCCTTCCGTTACGCGCACCTCACCCAGCTGCACGGTGTCCTGTTGCAGCTTAATCTGCACGATAAGCTGTGAGAGGCCGGTGCCGCCCAGCGGCAGCCGCTGCGCCTTGAAGCCCACTGCCCGAAATACCAGCGTATCGGAGCTGTTGGCGGTAATGTTGAAGTCACCGTCCTTGTTGGCTACCACACCGGCGCGAGTGCGCTGCACCAGCACAGTAGCACCGGGTATGGGGCGGCGGCTGGCACCATCGGAAATGCTGCCCGTAACGCGCACCTGCGCCGTAACCAGGGCCGCCATAAGCAGCAGCGGCAGCAGCAGAAACCAGCTCCGCGCGTGGCGAGTGAAAAGAACACACAACTTCATCAGGCAGCAAACTAACGCACTCCGGCCGGATAACCCCAGAAAACCTACCGGCTTCCGCGCATTATCGACCAAGCAACGCGGAAAGGAGACAAAAAGGCTCCCCAACGTTGCAGCCCACTTCCGGCGCAAAAAAGAAACGCCACACTTGTAAGGGCGTGGCGTTTCTGTGCTGAGGCTAAAAGCCGGCTAAACCTACATTTTGGTTTTCTCGCCGTCGGCGTCCTTGGTTTTAACCTTGCCGTTATCTTTTACCTTGATTTTGCTACCGTCTTCGGCTTTAGCTTTCATCTTGCTCACGCTCGTGCCCGATTCCATGCTACCCGAGGTGTTGCTCATGTCCGATGAGCTGGACATCGTGCTCATGTTGGACGTATCCGAGGACATATCCGACGAACTCGACATCGAGTTGTCATCCATGTACCGGTCGTCGTAGTAATCGGTCCGGCTCGATTCGTAGGCTGAGTACTGCGTGGGGTCGGTGAAGATGGTTTTCATCTCCGCGTCGGTATCCGTGTATACGCCGCGCATGGCAGCAGCCATACCCGTGGTATCATTGGCATATTTGTTCTGCAGCTCGGCAATGCGCTGGCCACGGGTTACGTACACGGTGCGCACTTTGGTGCGAGTGGCGTCGTCAAACTTCATTTTGGCGGCCATGTCCGCGGCCATCCGGTCGGCGCGGCGCTCAATGGCTTCCGGCGTGTAGGAGGTCTGCGTGGTGGTCGTAGTGGTTGTGGTCATGCCATCGGGCGAGGTCGTCGTGGCAGTATCCGTGGTTTTATTTTCCGAGCACGAGGCCATCAGGAAAGCCGCGGCGGCGGAAAGCATTAACAGGGTCTTTTTCATGGCTTGAGAGAAAGTTGAAGGGAGAGAAGAGGGTAGGAAAAATCTAATGCGAGCTATACGGAGTGCAAGCTCAGCCGGTTACCGCTGCGGCAAACAAAAAACCACTTCGGTATTCCGAAGTGGTTTTTTGTAGCATGCAACACGTCAGACGGTTACCCGCGCCGAAGCTCAAATACTGTAATTTCGGGTAGGAAGCCCACCCGACCGTGGTAGCCGATAAAGCCTAAGCCAGCATTCACGTACAAGTACTGCTTTCCACGCTGGTATAGGCCCGCCCACTGCTTATAGGCGTATTGCACCGGGCTCCACTTCAGAAACGGCAGGTTCACGCCGAACTGCATGCCGTGCGTGTGGCCCGAAAGCGTCAGGTCAATATCCTCATACTGGTGCACCTGCCCATCCCAGTGCGAAGGGTCGTGGCTGAGCAGGATTTTGAACGGCGCATCAGCATCGGCAGCAGCGTGGGCTTTGGCTAAGTTGCCGTATTGCGCGAAGCCCCGAGCCCCCCAGTTCTGCACGCCCAGGATGGCAATTTTTTCCCCGTTGCGCTCCACGGTGCGGGCCTCGTCCAACAGCAATTGCCAACCAATTTTGGCGTGATTCTGCTTCAATCGGGCTAGGTTGGCCTCCCACAAAGAACGGTCTTCCTTAAATTCCGGCACGTAGTCGCCATAGTCGTGGTTGCCGAGAATGGAATAGATGGGCAGCTTGGACTGAATGCCGGCCAGCGTATCAATGTGCTCTTCTACCTCGGTGGCGTAGTTGTTCACCAGGTCGCCGGTCATGAAAATCTGGTCGGCTTGCTGGTCGTTGATGATTTTGACAGCCCGTTGCAGTGGCTCCTTGGAGTGAAAGGAGCCCGTGTGCAGGTCAGAAATCTGCAGCAGCTTAAACCCATCAAACGAAGCGGGTAGGTTGGGGAACCGCAGCGTTACGCGGCGCACGGTGTAATCGGTGCCGCCCTTGGCCATGCCCCAGATGAGCGACACGAACGGAATAGCGCCCAATACCAGCGCCGCTTTGCTCAGAAACTCGCTACGCGAAATGCTAGTGCCGGCATTGCCGGCCGGGCGGCTGCCCAGCTGCAGGGCCCAGCGAGCCAGGCGGGTGAGGTCTTCCAGCAACAGCGGAATCAGAATGACAATCTTAGCGGCCAACACGGCCAATAGCAGGCCGCCCAGGTAGGATTTGAAAGAAGGATGCTCGTGGCGGTTCCGGATGGCCCAGAAACCCACCACCCAAATACCCACCGACAGTACCCAGTACAGCAGGGCTACCAGCCGCCGGGTGCCCGGTGCGGCGTGTTGAAAAACAGTGCGAAACGCCTGGAAACCGTACCACTCGGCCACGGCCAGTAGGCCCAGAAAGAACACGAAAAAGGAAGGACTACGCATACAGAAACAACTCAACCCGCCTGCCAGAACATGTTTCGGAGCGGGTTGCTACAGGGTAAGACGGGGTTGCGGGGTTTTTGCTTTATTTTCCGGAGCTAACAACAACGGTGCCCTATGCAAGAGTTTGACAATCTGACCGAAAATATCCAACTACCTGCTAAGCCGGGCACCCCAGCTCAGCCCTACGAAACGCCAACGGCATTCGGCATCAAGAGTTGGGCCGAGGAAGATCGGCCCCGCGAAAAACTCATGCAGAAGGGCCGCGCCGCCCTGTCGGACGCCGAACTGCTGGCTATTTTACTGGGCTCAGGCACCGCCAAGCTCTCGGCCGTAGATGTAGCCAAGCTGGTGCTCAACGCCGCCCAAAACGACCTGAACACCCTGGCCCGCTTCTCTCTGAAAGAACTCATGCGCCAGAAGGGGATAGGAGAAGCCAAAGCCATTACCATTATAGCTGCCCTGGAGTTGGGCCGCCGCCGCAAGGAAGCCGACGCCCCCGCCCGCCCCACCATCACCAACTCCCGCGACATTTACCGCGTGGTGCGGCCCCATTTGCAGGATTTACCCCACGAAGAGTTTTGGGTGGTACTCCTGAACCGGGCCAACGTGGTAATGCGCACCGTGAGCATCAGTCGGGGTGGGGTGGCCGGCACCGTCGCCGACCCTAAATTGATTTTTAAGGAGGCCCTGGAGCAACTGGCCAGCAGTATTATTCTGGTGCACAACCACCCCAGCGGCAACAAGAACCCCTCGGCCGCCGATATTGCTCTCACCCGTAAGCTCAAGGAGGCCGGTCAGTTCCTGGATTTGCCCATCCTCGACCACCTCATCTACACCGACAACGGCTACTACAGCTTCGCCGATGAAAGCATGCTGTAGCATACCGGCTCGTGCGCGAAGCAGAGCTGCGCGCACGAGCCACCGGCGAGTCCCCACGCATAAGCACTACACGCCCCGTACTCGCTCCGCACGTGCGCGAAGCGGAGCTGCGCGCTACGAAGCCGGAACTCTCGCCGTACTTTTGCGCTATGCGTCTCAATCCTAAATTGTTCATTGCCCTTGGTCTGCTGCTCGTGTTCGGGTATTTCGCCAAGGATATTCTCTTCAACGACGACCAGTACGCCGCCCGGCTGCGCAAGGCCCGGGAAGCCAAAAACACCGGCTTCCGTCGGGCCGAGGATTCTCCCCTGAGTTCCGAGCAGCGTCAGACCTTCGACAGCCTGAAATACTACGCCCCCAACACAGATTACCGCTTTGAGGCCCAATTGGAGCCATTCACCAAGCGCGACACGGTAGAAATGCCGCTTACTGATGGTAAGGCCGATAAGTACCTGCGTTGGGGCCGGGCTAGCTTTATTCTGGACAAGCAGGAGTACAAGCTCACCCTGTTTCTGAAAGCCGATGGCAAGGACACCACGCTGTTTGTGCCCTTCACCGACCGCACCAACGGCTTTGCCACCTACGGCGGCGGCCGCTACCTCGACGCGCCCCTGCCCGCCGCCGACGATACCGAAGTAGTGCTGGACTTCAACGAAGCATACAACCCCTATTGCGCCTACGCCGACGGTTACGCGTGCCCCGTACCTCCAGCCGATAACCGGTTGACCGTGGAAATTAAGGCTGGCGAGAAAGCCTACAAGTAACCTAACGCCCGCCACAACACCGGAGACCCGAGGAACAGCCCGCCTGCTGATAGCAGAAAAGCTGTTTCTCGGGGCTCCATCGTTAGGTAAGCGTGAAGCGCAGGCTTAGCGCTGAATCAATACTTTGCGGAAGGCGGCGTCAGCGGGCGTGCCCAAGCTTACTTGGTACAGGCCGCTGGTTAGGTGCGTTAGATCCACAGCGGCATTCACTTGGCCGCCCGGAGCAGCTACGGGCTGGCGGTATACTACCTGGCCCAGGCTGTTGCGCACCAGCAGCTCCAGGCCGGCAGTGGCAGCAGGCAGCGTGGCTTTCAGCGTGAAGCGGCCCGTGGTAGGATTGGGGTACAGGCTCAGGCCGCCGGCTTTCTGCAGCTGAGCGGCGGTGCTGGTAATCACCGTTTGCACGTTCACGTTGTCGATGGCCCAACCCCAGCCATTAGCTCCCGCATCGGCATACAGACGGAAGCGCAGCCGCACTTCGTCGCCGCGCTGAAACACGGAGCGTAGGTTGAAGGAATGGGGCTTGTACAGGCTAGCGCTTCCCGCCGCCGTCGAGTTGCCGTCGGCGGTGAGTTGGGCATTCCAGGCGGCCAGCCAGTCGGTCTGTAGGCGGGAATCGTAGCCATCGGCCAGCGGCTTCCAGGTAAGGCCCTTATCGGCACTGCCTTCTACCACCACGTAATCGTAAAAATCGGGGCTGCCGTAGGGGCTGCCTGCTTCGCCGGGTTCGGCCAGCACCACTTCATCAAACGTCAGCAGCACATCGGCATCCGTCATCCGAATAGGTACCAGCATCTGGTAAATCAGGGTCGAATCGTTGGTATAGGGATGGACGGAGTGGATGGCCGGATTGGTAAAATTATCGGGCTGCGCAATCTGGAACCCTTCCCCCACAAAATCAAGCGGGCCGGTGCTGTTGAACGTGTTGAGGTAGCTGGCCTGGGCGGGCTTAAAGCTGACAATGTTCACGGTTTGCGTACCGCTGGCGGGCGTCAGCGTTTGGTTGGTCGTTTTGGCGGCGTCGCGGGTTACTAGGCGGTACGTCACCACGTCGCCGGCCGTCAGGGCCCCGGCAGCCGTGCTCAACAAACCGGTGTAGGTGCTGGACGTGCCCTGGCGGGTGAGGGTTAGCGCCGGCCGGGACGTACCGTTAACGGCGTATTCCATCGTTACGCTGGCCACGCCTAGGTTGTCCGTCGCCTGCACCACAAACTGGTAAGGTAGCTGGTCGGCAAACACGTACGTGGGGGCGCGGTGGCGCACGATAGGAGCCGTTTGATCGGGGCCTACCACGAAGCTGTATACATCGGCCTTGTTCAGTATGGGCTGATACTGGGCCGGAGCGGTATACGTCCGGCCGGTTTCGTTGTCAGCCGCCGTGAGGTAGTAGCTTACCGTGTGGTTCAGGCCCGGGTTGGGAATAACAGCCTGGTATTGGTTGCCGACCACGGCCGCCATGGCTACCGTGGTGAGGGCTCCGTTGTCAATCTTGTAATTCAGCTTCACCGAGCCCGGGGTAATGGTACCGTCGCTTTCCACAAGGGCCGTTATTGGGAAGTCCTGCGCGGTTTCGGTATCGGGGAGGGGAGTGTGGCGGATGGCCGTATTGAACCAGCCCATTTCCGCAAACATCTTGAGGGTAATGGGCCCGGGGTTGTGCATGGCCTCCGAAGCGCCAATCTGCGGCGTCATCAGCGAGTTGATGTTGGTAGCCGGGTAGGTGCTCTCGTTGAGGTGGGAGATACTGGACCCCGCCGAATACGTGCTGGGGGCGTACAAGCGCGGGCGGACACCGCCGTTCACGCTCTTGGCCAGGGCACTGTTGAAATACACCTGCGCGCTGGTAAACTGGGTACCCAGCGCCTTCGAGCTATTCGGGTACGTGGGGTTGTTGATGAGCGGCTCGTTGTTGAGGTTTTCGATGTAGGTGCCGAAAACGGACGGGGGCGTGGCGTAACCGCCCTGGCCGTTGCTGTAGCCCGTGCTGGCAATGAAGCCCAGCCCGTGGCCCAGCTCGTGCAGCACCACCGAAACCAGATCGTACTGCCCGGTGGGTACGTTGCCATCGGTACCGTAGTACCAGTTGAAGCTGCTGCTGAACCGGGCGCTAATATCGGCCTCGGTAGCAGGATTCAGGTCCCGGCCGCTGAGTTTCTCAGCCAGTGCCACCGGGTACGCTGCTCCGTTGCGCACGGAGCTGCTAATGTCCGAGTAGTACGCAGTGGCCCCGGCCGAGCCCAGCACCCCGGCACCCAGCGGCGTCCAGGTAGCCTGCACCCGGATGGTAACGGGCGAAGTCAGCAGCGACTGCCAGATATCTACCGCGTACTGGAAAGCCGCCTGGGCCTGTGGCGTAAAGCCAGAATAGGTAACCTCGATGCGGGCCGCACCGGCGCGCCGCTGACCGGTATTTTTCTGCTGCACAAAGGCGGCGGGCAGCGGTAGGCGTGAGTGTTGGTCTTCAGCAGAAGCGTAGCAAACGGTAGTAGGAGCCGGCCCGGCGTTCTTCACAAATACCTGCCCATTGGCCGAATACGCGCCCGCCAACAGGGCTGGCAGCCAGAGTACGAGTTTTTTCATGCAGAAAGAAATGAGGGGAATAGCAACCGCCAGACAACCAGCAATGCCGGCGCAAGTACGGCAAATGCCCCGCTTCCCGCATCATCTGTTCAGCTGTATTAGGGCAAAGCGCGGATTGGGGTTCGGAGTTCCCACTGTTACCATTTCCGCCGCCCGCCCGAATCCGTACCTTTGTCAGCAGTGGCCCGTTGCGGGTTGTCAGGCGCTAGATATCAGTAGAGCATTGCTGTCCGGCACCTGACAACCCACAGCAGGCCACCCGACAACCTGCAACTCCCAACTGATGAAAATATCCCTCGACTGGCTCCGTACCCTCATTCCTACCGATAAACCCGCCGAGGAAATTGGCAAGCTGCTCACCGGCTCCGGGCTGGAGGTAGAAGGTATTGAGGAGCTGGAAAGCGTACCTGGCGGCCTGCGCGGTGTAGTGCTGGGCACGGTACTCACCCGCGAAAAGCACCCCGACGCCGACAAGCTCAGCGTAACTACCGTGGATGTGGGCGACGGCACCATCCGTCAGATTGTGTGCGGTGCCCCCAATGTGGCCGCCGGCCAGCGCGTAGTAGTTGCCCTCGACGGAGCCGTGCTGCACCCTTCCGAAGGGGAACCGTTCAAAATCAAGAAGTCCAAAATCCGGGGCCTGGCCTCCGAGGGCATGATTTGCGCCGAGGATGAAATTGGCCTGGGCCAGAGCCATGCCGGTATTATGGTGCTTACCACCGACCTGCCCAACGGCACGCCCGCCGCCGAGTACTTCGGCCTGGGCTCCGATTCGGTACTGGAAATCGGCCTGACCCCGAACCGCGCCGACGCCGCCTCGCACTACGGGGTGGCCCGCGAGCTGCGCGCCCTGCTGCGCCAGCCCTGCCACCTGCCCGACATCAGCGGCTTCCACGCCCCGGCTTCGGCCGCCGCGCCCATCACGGTAACCTTGGAAGATGCCGCCGCTGCCCCGCGCTACGCCGGTCTGCTGCTCGAAAACGTGCAGGTGGGCCCCTCGCCCGAGTGGCTGCAGCGCCGCCTGCGCAGCATCGGCCTTTCGCCCATCAACAACGTGGTGGACGTGACCAACTTCGTGCTGCACGAACTGGGCCAGCCCCTGCATGCCTTCGACGCCGACCAGATCAGCGGCAACCAGGTGCGCGTGAAGCGGGCAGAAGCTTGGGATAAGCTGACCACCTTGGATGGGGTTGAGCGAGAACTGAATTACGGTGATTTGATCATTGCTGATGGTTCTGGAACACCAATGGCTTTAGCTGGCGTGTTTGGAGGGGCTCATTCAGGTGTGACAAATTCTACCACTCGTGTATTTCTCGAGAGTGCTTATTTCGAGCCCAGTGTTGTTCGACTGACATCACAGGACCATAAGCTCAAAACCGACGCCTCCTTCCGCTTCGAGCGGGGCACCGACCCCAACATGGTGCTTATTGGGCTGAAGCGGGCGGCGCTGCTGCTGCAGGAAGTGGCCGGCGCTACCGTGGCCGCTCCCGTGGTGGACGAGTACCCCACCCACATCGGCCACACGCCGGTGCGCCTGCGCCTGCCCCGCGTGGAGAAGTTGGTGGGCCAGTTCATTGCCCCCGAGCGCATCCGCCAGATCCTCACCGACCTCGATATCCTCATTGCGGAAGAGTTGACCGACGAAGCCGGCCACGTCGAATGGATCTTGTCGGTGCCGCCGCACAAGGTGGATGTGACCCGGGAGGCTGACGTAATTGAGGAAATCCTGCGCATCTACGGCTACAACCACGTGGCCCTGCGCCCCCACAACTCGGCTACGTACCTGGCCCAGTTCCCCAACCCCGACCCCGAAATCATCCGCCAGAACACGGCCCGCCTGCTCAGCGGCCAGGGCTTTTCGGAAATCATTACCAACTCCATCACCAACTCGCTGTACTTCGAGAAGGAAGGGGAGAAGGACGAGACGCTGGTGCGCCTGCTCAACTTCAACAGCGCCGAGCTGAACATCATGCGGCCCACGCTGCTGCACAGCGGCCTGGAGGTAATCCGCCACAATGTGAACCGCCGCCAGCGCGACCTGAAGCTGTACGAGTTCGGCAAAGCCTACCGCCAGAAGGCCGGCGGCCAGTACGAGGAGTTTAACAAGCTGGTCATCTACTTCACCGGCAACACCGCCGCCGAAACCTGGCAGCAGAAATCGGAGAAGAGCGGCTTCCACCAGCTGGCCGGCGCGGTGCAGCAGGTGCTGGCCTCGCTGGGATTCCCGCAGCCCACCTCGCAGCCGGTGCAGCACCCATACCTGGCCGGTGGCCTCACGCTGCTGGCCCAGAACCAGCCGGTAGCCCAACTGGGTGCGGTATCAACGGCCATTCTGAAGCGCCTCGACGTGAGCCAACCCGTGTGGTACGCCGAGCTGGACTGGGACTGGCTGATGCGCAAGTACAAGAACGCGCTGGTAGCCCGCGAGCTGCCCAAGTTCCCGGAAGTGCGTCGCGACTTGTCGTTGGTGGTGGATAAAACCGTGACCTTCGACCAGCTCCAGCAGATTGCCCGCCGCACCGAGAAAAAGCTGCTGCAGCAGGTGAACGTGTTCGACGTGTACGAGGGCGACAACCTGGGCCAAGGCAAAAAGTCCTACTCTGTGAGCTTCCTGCTCCAGGACCCCACCCAAACCCTCACCGACCAAGCCATTGACCAAGTGATGACGCGCCTCATTCAGCAGTTTGAGCAGCAGGCCGGCGCCCTGATTCGGAAATAAGTTTCTGGTTTCTGGTTGCTTGTTTCTAGTTTAGACGTTCAGGTTGAGCAGCCAATTGTCAATCAGCTGACTAACCTGAAGGTTGCACGAAACCTCGCCTCAGGCTCTAATGGCTACACGAACCAGAAACTAGCAACCAGAAACCAGAAACTTCCTAAAAAATGGCCTCTACCCAGCAGCTTGCGCAACTCGACCGCCTAGAGCGGCAGGTAACCACCTTAGTGGCTGCCTATCAGCAGTTGCGCGAGGAGCTGGCCGATTCGCAGACCACCATTCAGCAACTCCAGGCCGACGTGCGCGACCGGGAGCGGCAGTTGAAGGATTTCCAGAATCAGGAGAATATCACTAAACTTGTCAATACCATAGCCGGGGAACCGGCCAATGTCAACGAGCTGAAACTTCGCCTCAACGAATACATCCGCGAAATAGATAAGTGCCTTGCCTATTTGAAGGAGTAACCACCAACCCCACGCTACCCCCACCGCCCTCTGGCTACTGATGACCGAATTATCCATTAAAATCCGCGTTGCTGACCGGGACTATCCCATGCGGGTAAGCCCCCAGGATGAGGAACGCCTGCGTCTGGCGGGCCGGCTGCTAAACGAGCGGCTGAAGGAATTTCGGGAACAGTACGGCATTCAGGACAAGCAGGACCTGCTGGCCATGATTGCATTATCGACAATGGCTGACCGCCTCAAGGTCAGCAAGGAAAAGGACGGGACCGATGCGGCTCTGACCGAGCGCCTCACGCGCCTCGACGAGCTACTGCGGGGAGTGGTGCTGGTATAGCTGCGGCTACCAGCAGCGCGAAAGTTCAGCCCGAGCAGGGTGGGGCAAACGGCCCCGCTGCCTGCGCGGGCATTGGCGTTTCTACGGAGCTATGGGTTTGTTTCTCTTTTAACCCCCTTTTATAGCTCATGTCCGAACCTCTCTATATTGTCCTGGCTGCCGTGCTTGCCCTTGTGGTAGGCGTGGTGCTGGGGCGCCTGCTGGCTGGCAAAGCCCGGCAGGACCACGAAGCCGACGCTAAAGCCCGCGCCCAGCAGCTGCTGGCCGAGGCCGAAGCCCAGGCCACCCGCACCCGCGACGAGCGGATTCAGCAGTCGAAAGATAAATTCCGCACCCTCAAGCAGGAATTTGAACAGGAAAGCCGCCGCCAGAAGCAGGCCCTCGACCAGGAACTGACCGAGCGCCGCGCCGCCGTAGTGGAGCAGGAGCAGAGCATCAAGCAGCTCACCCAAACCACCCAGAAGCAGCTGGAGCAGATTCAGCGCAAGGAAAAAGAGCTGGATGCCACCCGGGAGCGGATTGAAACCCAGGCGCAGCAGCAGCGCGAGCGGCTGGAAGCCCAGGAAGAGAAGCGCAAAGCTACTCTGGAAACTCAGCTGGCTAAGCTGGAGCAGCGCGAGCAGGAAGTAGAGCAGGAGCTGGAAGAAACCCGCCAAGATCTGCAAACCAAGCTGCAGCAGGTAACTGCCCAGCTCGAAACTATTTCGGGCCTCACCGCCGACGAAGCCCGCGAGCAGCTGGTAGACAGCCTCCGCAACGAAGCCCAGATTCAGGCCAGCTCCTACATCAAGGACGTGGTGGCCCAGGCCAAGCTCACGGCCACCAAAGATGCCAAGAAAGTAGTGCTGGAAACCATCCAGCGCACTGCCGCCGAGCACGCCATTGAGAACTGCGTATCCGTGTTTAACATTGAATCGGACGACGTGAAGGGCAAGATTATCGGCCGCGAGGGCCGTAACATCCGGGCCCTGGAAGCCGCTACCGGCGTCGAAATCATCGTGGACGACACGCCCGAGGCCATCATCATTTCAGGCTTCGACCCGGTGCGCCGCGAGGTGGCTCGCCTGAGCCTGCACTTGCTGGTGAAGGACGGCCGGATTCACCCGGCCCGCATCGAGGAGATTGTGGCGAAAACCCGCAAGAACATTGACGAGGAAATCGTCGAAATCGGGGAGAAAACCATCATCGACCTGGGCATCCACGGCCTGCACCCCGAGCTGATTAAGATGGTGGGCCGCATGCGTTTCCGCTCCAGCTATGGCCAGAACCTGCTGCAGCATAGTCGCGAAGTAGCCAACCTGTGCGCCACTATGGCCGCCGAGCTGGGCCTGAACGTGAAGCACGCCAAGCGCGCCGGCCTGCTCCACGACATTGGAAAAGTGAGCACCGAGGAGCCTGAACTGCCCCACGCCATCCTGGGCATGGAAATGGCCAAGAAGTATAAGGAGCACCCCGATGTGGTTAACGCCATCGGTGCCCACCACGACGAAATCGAAATGACGGCCATGATTTCGCCCCTAGTGCAGGCCTGCGACGCCATCAGTGGCTCGCGCCCCGGTGCCCGCCGCGAGATGATGGAAAGCTACATCAAGCGCCTGAAGCAGCTGGAGGAAACGGCCAACTCGTTCAAGGGCGTGAATCAGTGCTTCGCCATTCAGGCCGGCCGCGAGCTGCGCGTGATGGTGGACGCCGAGAACGTAACCGACGAACGCGCCGCCGAGCTGAGCTACGAAATCTCGCAGAAAATCGAGAAGGAAATGCAGTACCCCGGTCAGATCAAAATCACCGTAATCCGCGAAATGCGCGCCGTGGCCTACGCCAAGTAACCGACTGCCTTTTTAACGACAACCGCCCCCGCAGCTTCGGCTACGGGGGCGGTTGTCGTTGGTGGGTACTACCGACGGTACAGCTCCAGATACTTGGCCTCGCAGTTACTGAACCGGGTGTACTCGTTCATGGAGTTGCCATAGTTCTGGATAAGCAACACGCTGTCCTGCCAGAGTGCGGGTATGTCCTCTTCCGGGTCGTCGCCCTTCAGCCCGACGAAGGTGAAATATGTACCGTCCGCTTCCTCGCTAATTTCCACCGTGCCCTGCACAGTGCGGCCATTGGAGCAGGAAAACGCGTAGCCCGGGCCTTGCCGGGTGATGGTGATGGACAACGAACAGTCTGTGGAATCCCGCACGGTGTAGGTGCCCGCGTACACGGGTTGGGGCGTGGTTGACGCGCTGGCTGTGGGTTGCGCTGGAGCGGCTGCCGAGTCAGGGTTTGTAGTGAATGAACCAAGTTGGCAGGCGGTTACGCTACCTGCCAGGAGCAGGGCGAGGAAAAGGTTGAAGTGCGGCATAAATAGGAGAAGGACAGGAGCAGAGGATGCAACCCTGGTGCGGCAAACGGGCTCTGTCGGCTATAGCCGTCAGACATATGCTACAAGTTTACGCAGGAAAGCTGCTGCGCCGCGCCAGTATACCAGCCGCAGGGGTGGTGCTGGCCAGCTGCTCGGTATACGCCCCGCTGCAGCCGGCGGCCCCCACCATCCAGAAGCGGGGTGAAGCCGAAGTAGTGGCTAGTGGCTACCTCAACGGCCGCCTGGAAGCCTCGGCGGCTTACTCGCCGCTAAAATACGTGGTAGTGCGGGCGGCCGGCGGGTTGCGGCCCGGGGGCGGTGACTCCTCGTACTTCCGCATCCGGCAGCTAGAAGGCGCGGTGGGTGTGTATCGCCCTCTGGCCGGTGACTGGGTGCTGGGCACGATGGTGGGCTACGGAAGTGGGCGCAGCGGGCGGCGGTTTGTGGATGGGGGCTTTGAGCCGCGCTGGGATACGGTGCGCACCCGCACCTACGATGCCCGTTTTCGCAAGCTGCACGGCGAGGTGTACGCGGCCTACGAGGGCCTTTTTGTGAGTGCCGGCGGGGCCTTCCGGGTGTCGCGGGTGAACTTCCGAACACTCACCGATGCGGGCCAGCCCATTCCGCTGCGTTACATGGTGCGCGCCGAGCCCATGCTGTTCGTGCGCTTCCGCAACCCCAGCGTGCTCCCCTGGCTGCAGCTGCAACTAATGACCAGCCTTTCCTACTCGCCCGACGAACGGCGCCAGCCCTCGCCCGATGAACGCATCCGGGATACTAAGGAAGGCCGGCTGTTTACCTCAATGGGCTTGGTCATCTACCCGCACCTGTTCAAAGAGTAAGCGACTTACTTAGCCTTCGTCAGCTTAGCAAATAGGTTATTGAGGGCCTCGGCCCAGGTGGGGTGGGCAAATACGGTGTTCTGCAGGTCGTCGCAGGTGAGGCCGCCGGCCATAGCCAGCTGCAGCATGCTCATGATTTCG
The DNA here is from genome assembly GCF_020421205.1 of Hymenobacter pini. Classification (GTDB taxonomy): domain Bacteria; phylum Bacteroidota; class Bacteroidia; order Cytophagales; family Hymenobacteraceae; genus Hymenobacter; species Hymenobacter pini. The sequence continues at coordinate 198,115 of NZ_JAIZZH010000005.1, read as the reverse complement.
CCGCCTTGCTCGCAAAAAATGGTAGCCCCGATAACGTGGTCCCGCTCATCAACCAGCACTTTCATGAAGCCAGTAGTCAGGCCGGTTTCCTGAGCTCGGCCTACCACGCGCACTGGCATAGTGGCCACGCGGTAATTCAGCTTTTCGTGCCGGGCCTGCTTTTCACTGAGCCCGATGCGGCCCAGCTGGGGCTGCGTGAATACTACGTAGGGTAGGGGGCGGGCCTTAGCGGAGCGACGCTTGCGGTGTAGAATATTGTCGCGCACTACGCGGTAGTCGTCATAGGCTAGGTGGGTGAATTGGGGGCCGGGGTGGGCGTCGCCGAGGGCGTAGATGCCGCGCACGTTAGTTTGCAGCCGCTCGGTTACCAGCACATAGCCATGCTCGTCGGTTGCTACGCCGGCTGCTTCCAGATTCAGGGTGTCGGAGTTGGGCTCCCGGCCCACGGCCACTAATAGATGGGAGCCCCGCAGGCGCCGCTCGCCGGTGGGTGTGCTGGCCGTAAGGGTGTACTCACCATCAGCATTGCGCGACACGCGACGCGCCTCGGCTTCCAGCACAAACTCGACCCCGTCGGCCTCCAGCTGCGTGCGCATAGCCTGGCATACGTCGTCATCTTCCCGTTCCAGCAGATTCTTGGCCGCGTCGATAATCGTTACGCGGCTACCGAAGCGCCGGAACATCTGCCCAAACTCCAATCCAATGTAGCCCCCACCCAGAATCAGCAGGTGTTCGGGCAACTGCTTGAGGTCCAGAATTTCAACATTGGTGAGGTAGCCGCTGTCTACCAACCCCTCAATGGGAGGAATGGTAGCGCGCGTACCCGTGTTGATGAAGATGAGCGGGGCCGTAAGGTGCTGCTCGCCCCCGGTGTTCAATACTACCCGCACCGCCCGCGGCCCGGTAAAGCTAGCCTCGCCCATGAGTACGGTGATGTTGCTGTGCTCCCGCAGCAAGTTGCTGCGCACCCCGTCGCGCTTGTGCTGAATGATGGTGTTTTTGCGGGCGACAATAGCCTTGAAGTCGGGCTTGGGTACACTGGCTTTAATGCCGTAGTCGGCGGCCGTGGCTACCTGATGCACCCGCTCGGCCGAGGCCAGCAGCGCCTTAACGGGTGAACAGCCGTAATTAATACAGGAGCCACCTAACAGGTATTTTTCAATAACGGCAACCCGGCGGCCGGCATCGGCCAGGGCAGTGGCCAGCGGGTTACCGGCTTGGCCGGAACCAATAATAATAGCGTCGAAACGGGTAGGACGGGGCATGGGCAAACGCGGAGGAAATAAGCTGGCTGCAGGTCAGTTACTCACCTTCTATACGCGCTGGCACCGCAAACTGCTGAGCTAAGCCCGAAAGCTGCACAACGAAACCCCGATGCCGACGTTTTGGGGGCAACTCTCTAACTTCCGGTTGCCTATGCTACACCTGCTTCGCTGTGCTGTGCTCCTACTGGTTTTGCCGCTGCTGGCGGGCTGCTCGTCGTTGTATTTCCCGCCGCCGCCCCAGGTGCCGCTGCTTACCCAGAAGGGTGAGTGGAGCGGAGGCCTACACACCAATTTCAGCCAGAACACCGCCGTGCAGGGGGCCTATGCCGTGTCGGACCACCTGGGCGTGATGGGTTCGGCCTCCTTTCTGCATACTGATAAAAAGAAACGAGCCGAAGACCACGACTTCGGCGAGCTGGGCCTGGGCTACTACACCCGCCTGCGCGATAAGCGGGTGCTGGAGGTGTACGGGGGCTACGGCCTGGGTCACACCAAGCGCGTGGAGCGCACCCCCACCGAGGGCATTACCCGCACCCTGGAAGGCAGCCTCGACAAGTATTTCGTGCAAGTAAACTATACCTCCAAGGACAAGAAAACCTACCACGTGCTGGGCCGCGACTGGCCCGTGACTTACGGCACGGCCCTGCGCGCCAGTTACGTTACGCTCACCAACTTCCGGCTCGACGGGCAGCCTCACTCGCCCGAGGATAACGTATTTCTGGAGCCCATTACCTACACCCGCGTCAATTTGGTGGGTCCCATTGATTTTCAACTCATCAGCGGCAGCAACTTTGGGCTGCGGCACCGGCGCTACCTGAAAGCGGCCAACTCAGTGTTTCAGTTTGGGCTGGTGGTGAACGTAGGCGGGCAGAGCGGGGGCAAGTAATCGGTTGTAGGGAATTCTGGTAGATTAAGCCAGCCACCATACCCACTGGCCGGTTTCTGCCGATTGTCAAAAGCTGAACTGTATTTTTACGGCAGTTTCTGCATTTTCCCTATGCCCTTCTCCCACCCGGCGCCTTCTTCCACGCTGGCCATAGTGCTGCCCTGTTACCGACCCCCCGACGACTGGGCCGCCAACATTCTAACCAGCCTGCAACGGCTGCAAGGGCTACTGCCAGCGCATGTAGTGGTGCATTTGTACGTTGTGAATGATGGGGCTGAAGCCGCCGTAACGGAAGCTGATATTCAGCTGCTGCAGAACGCGCTGACGGATCGGTTTACGTACCTCGCCTATCCCAACAACCACGGTAAGGGGCACGCTCTGCGTAAAGGCATGGCCGAGGTACAGGAACCCTACTGCCTGTTCACGGATATTGATTTCCCCTACCAAGAACACAGTATGGCGGCTGTGTATCGGCTGCTGGTACAGTCGGGCGCTGATATCGTAGTGGGCGTGCGCGACGACGCGTATTATGCGCAGGTACCTCCGGCCCGGCGCCGCGTATCTAAGCTGCTACGGCGCGTAACGCGCCACGTACTGCGCTTGCCGGTGGAAGACACCCAGTGCGGACTCAAAGGCTTTAACACAACGGGGCGGCAGTTGTTCTTGCGCACCACCACGCAGCGTTATCTCTTCGATTTGGAGCTGTTGCTACTGGCCTCGCGCCTGAAACACCTGCGCGTAGTTCCCCAAGTGGTGGAGCTGAAGCCCGGAATTATTTTCTCGCGGCTTAACCCACGGATTCTGCTCACCGAAACCACCAACCTAATCCGTATCCTCGGCCGTCGGCGGCGGGACTAGGCAGTTAGCGTACGTCCCAGCGGTACAGCCGTAGCGTGCCGCTGCTGGCCAGTGGCGTGAGTTGGAGCCGCTGCGGTAAGGTGGCTCCGGACTGGATGAGCTGCTCGGCCAGGGGATTGTGCTGCTGGTATTTGAAAGTGGTGTCTGCTCCGGTGTAAAACCGCTCGTCTAGCAGCACTAGCACGGGCTTGCCGGCTTGCCGTAACTGTTGCCGAAGTTGTGGAATAGGGCCCTGCGCGTCGAAAATGCTCCGTAGCTGCTTCACATGCTCCTCGGGAGTGCGCGAGAGTTTGCTGGCCATCAGTGGCAGATTGGTGCGGAGTGCCAGCTCGTAGGCATGCAGGGAATGCGCATTGTCATCGTCTACCGTCAGTTCCAGGTTCTCGCTGCCCACGTGAAAGAATGGTACCGGCAAGATAGCCTGGTACTGAGCCGGCTGCAGGCCCCGCAGTAGCGGCTGCAATTCCGGAAAGGTCTGCTCGTTAGTGAGCAGGTTTGGCAATAAAGATTTGCGGTAGTGCTTCAGAGTGTCGCGCGTATCCAGCAGGGCCAGCGTAACCAGCCCCAGGGCCACCACCCAGCGGCCTTTCCACTTACTTCGGCGCAGCCAGAAATCCACCGCCACCAGCACCAGCAGGTTAACTGCCCAGAAGAAGGGCCAGCTAAAGCGCGCCACTGCCCGGAAATGGGTCACGACTTTGGTGATTTTCTGCAGATAGTAAAACGCGCTGAAGTAATTCTGGAAAATGTACTGGTCGTTGGCCACGGCATATTCGGTGCCCAGGGAGACGCCCAGCCCAACCAGTGAGGCCAACAGCCACAGCCGCAGAAAGCGCCACTCGGGCGTTACCTTCCAGGAGTGCCAGAAGGCCTGCACCGCGGGGCGGCGCACCAGCCACGTTACGCCCGCCAACGTTAACCCAAACAAGGCGAATGCGCCCAAGTAAGCTACCGATTCGTAGGTAGGCTGGCCTTTCGGCTCCAGCCAGAAATGCACGGTTTGGTAGCTGCCCGGCTTCAGCAGTGCCGACAGTTGCAGCTTCCAGGGCGCATAGTTGAAGCCGGTAGCCTGCATGCTCCGTTGCACCCGATACCCGTCGGTGAGCAAAACGAGCACGTAGCAAATAGCCGTGGGTAGCAGCGTGAGCAGAGCGCCTACGCCAAGCAGCGCCGGGCGGGTTTGCCATTGCTTTTTGGGTAGCAGCCACGCGGCAAAAAAGCCAGCTACCGTAAGCGCCAGCAGCGGCAAATAATACAAGTGGATCAGTCCGGCCAGTACGGAGCCAAGGAGCAGGGCCAGCGTCCAGGGGCGAAGCGGCCGGTTGGCTTGGGCCCGCTCGTACAGGCCCAACAGGCCCCATACCACCAGCAGCACAATCCAGCTGTACGACAGGTTAAAATGACCTACCAACAGGCGGCTGGTTTGCGGATTCAGCCACGGCAGTACCACGGTAAATACCAGAATCAGCCCCCAGTGCTTTACCAGCCGCCGCAGAATAGCAACCAGCAAGGCAGTGCTCAGAAAAAAGCCAACGAGCAGCAGGGCATGGTACACGTCCAGCGCGTGCGGAGTCAGGTCGGAAACGTAGTGCGACCAGAGGCGGGCCAGTACGGCCAGGGGAGGGGTATTGTCGGTGAAGAACAGGTAATCCCCGAAGGGATAGTTCATCATGCCAAACCACGTCAGCCCGTTCGGCCAAGGCTGCTGAATGTATGCCTGAAATGTGTAGTAGTTCTTGGCTCCGTCCTGGGTGGTTACCAGCAAATGCTGTCCGGGCTCCAGTAGCAGCGCCCCAAAGGCCCGCAACACAAACAGCGCCTGCACCAGCAGGGCCAACAGTAGTAGAGCAAGAAAAGAAGGGCGCCAGCGCCAGAAAGCGGCAAGCGTAGTACGCATAAACGGAAAAACTAGGTGAACGGCGCAGTACTCGGTCCGGGCCGGTAAAAGGCTAGCGGGCTACTATCACCCGTTGCCGCCACAAGTGCTTGCCCACCCGAAGCTCCGCAATGTACATTCCCGACGCCGGAAAGCGCTGCACATCCAGCCATTGCTCATGCTGGCCGGCCGACTGCCGGTCGCCTTGCAGCAGGTTCATAATCTCACGACCCTGCGAGTCCAGCACCCGGAGCCATACGGCTGAGGGGATGGGCAGGCTGAATACCAACTGGGAGGAAACTGATAATGGATTGGGATGCGGAGGCTGGAATACCACGTAGGCGTCTAGCAGCTGGTCGTCATCCATATCCGGGGTAGCGGGCTGGCTAGCAACGGGGGCAGTCGGTTGCAGCTGCGGGCCTGCCTGGTGCTTTACCTGCATGTACTGGTGGCCCACAAACGCTAAGTGCTTGGCATCCCAGGGGTCTTCCTGCCCTTGCGCTACCATCGTCTGGCAATAAGCCCGGTATACTTGGCGCTGGTTGGCAATTTGGGCCTCAGTCAGATTAACGGGGCGTTTGCTGATGTTGTAACCCACGTACTGGAAAAAGCGACACTCTAACTGACCAATGGCCTGCTGAGCCAGCAAGCCAGCCATGTAATGGTCCGAATGGTCACCGGGGTTGCAGCGCGTGTCCGTTGACGGAATGTGCATGGTAAGCTGCCCTAGGATAGCTTCGTGCGCCAGCAACCCCAGGATGGTTTTTTTCAGATCCTCCCAGGAAGTATAAGGAGCAGCTCCATCAAGCGGCTTGAGTTGCAGGTTTCGGTCATAGAGCTGCTTAAGGCTTTGAAATCCGCCCCGCGCAAAGCCTTTGCCACCCGCACCACCATCGGGCAGGTGCAGGTAAAACGCTACCGAGTTACGGGAGCGGTACGTGTCAATAGCATGGCCGTTAACCGTTACTTTTTCTGATACGCTAGTTGCCGTTATCGGGGAAAGCAAATCGCCGGCTTGTTGCACGGATGCCCGGTGGCCCGATTCGCGCCCCTGCCAATAGCTGTCGGAGGGCATATCGGCCTGCCCGCCCGACAGGCAGATGAAGACAACTTTGCGACGCGTGTTCTTGAGTTCCTCGCAGATGGCCGAACCCATGAACAGCTGCCAGTCATCAGGATGAGCCGTGAGCACAGCAGTCCACTTCGGCGTATTCTTCGTCTGGCTAGAAGGCGTAGTGCCGCCCGCAGTCGATTGAGCCCGTGCAAAGCCGGGCAGCTGGCATAGTACTCCTGTCAGGAAAATCCAGAATAGCAGTTTTCTCATACGGGGCCGGAGCAACGGTAGCGAAATAACGTCACCGTTGTTTCCAAAGTTATTGTTCTGGCTCCAAGAATCTATGCTATTTTTTTGCGCTACTGGCCAATAGCCTAAATATGATGGCCAACGCACGGTATTAGTCGCTCAATGGCTGATACAGAAGGGTTGTACAAGCTTTCTTCGCCACTCATCAGCATGCGGTAATCGGCCCAATAGTCATAAAAGCAAAAAGCGGTGCCTGGTACCGGGCGCCGCTTTTTGCTTTCAATACAAAGCTGGTATTATTTGCTGCCTAGCACGCGCAGCATCGTGTCGCCAATTTCGGCGGGCGAGTCTACTACGTGGATGCCGCACTCGCGCATGATGGCCATTTTAGCCGCAGCCGTATCATCGGCACCGCCTACGATGGCCCCAGCGTGGCCCATGCGGCGGCCGGGAGGGGCGGTCTGGCCGGCAATGAAGCCCACAACGGGTTTCTTGTTGCCGGTCTCCTTGATCCAGCGAGCTGCTTCAGCTTCCATGCCACCGCCAATTTCGCCAATCATTACGATGCCCTCGGTTTCGGGGTCGTTCATGAGCAGTTCCACGGCTTCCTTGGTGGTGGTGCCAATGATAGGGTCACCACCGATGCCGATAGCCGTGGTTTGGCCTAGGCCAGCTTTGGTGAGTTGGTCAACGGCTTCGTAGGTCAGGGTACCCGATTTGGACACGATGCCTACGCGGCCTTTCTGGAAGATGAAGCCGGGCATGATACCTACTTTGCACTCGCCGGCGGTCATTACGCCGGGGCAGTTGGGGCCAATCATGCGCAGGCCTTCGCGGCCTTTCAGGTACTCCTTCACGGCAATCATGTCCTTGGTGGGGATGCCTTCGGTGATGGTTACAATCACCTTGATGCCGGCATCAGCAGCTTCCATGATGGCGTCGGCGGCAAATGCCGGCGGCACGAAGATGATGCTGGTATCGGCGCCGGTTTGCTGCACGGCTTCGGCTACGGTGTTGAACACGGGCCGGTCGAGGTGCTGGGTGCCGCCTTTGCCGGGCGTTACGCCGCCCACCACGTTGGTGCCGTACTCAATCATCTGCTGGGCATGGAACGAGCCTTCGGAGCCCGTAAAGCCCTGCACAATCACTTTGGAATCCTTGTTTACCAGAACACTCATGAGAAGAAGTGGGGTTAGCGGAAGATGCTGATGTGTGGGGTGGGATGCTGCCGCAGCGGCCGGGCCGGCGGCGGGGCAAAAGTAGATGTTTTTGCCTGTCGGGCGAAGGGAATGGCGGATTTATCGGCGCGCGGTGGCCGGATAGTGCTCAGGAGGCGCTTTTCGGCCGCTTATGAGCTATGGAGCGGGCGGTTGGTCCACCGTCGGCAAACTTCGGGACCCAGCCTTCGGCTCCCGTCCGGAATCCGTACCTTTGCGGCCTCTCTCTCAGAACCACTTACCTCTCTCACCCGCAGTATGTACCTGAATAACATTATAGAAGCCGTGGGCAACACGCCTCTGGTGAAGCTCAATAAACTGGCGGCCGGCATTAAAGGCACCGTTTTGGTAAAGGTAGAATACCTGAACCCCGGCAACTCGGTGAAAGACCGCATGGCCATTAAAATGGTGGAAGACGCCGAGAAGGCCGGTTTGCTCCAGCCCGGCGGCACCATCATTGAGGGTACCAGCGGCAACACAGGTATGGGCCTGGCCCTGGCTGCCATTGCCAAGGGTTACAAGTGCATCTTCGTGATGAGCGACAAGCAGAGCAAGGAAAAGCAGGACATTCTGCGGGCCGTGGGTGCCGAAGTAGTGGTATGCCCCGTAGATGTGGCCCCCGAAGACCCCCGGTCCTACTACTCGGTAGCCAAGCGCCTGAGCGAGGAAACACCCAACTCGTTCTACCCCAACCAGTACGACAACATGTCGAATACGGCGGCGCACTACGAAACCACTGGCCCCGAAATTTGGCAGCAGACGGAAGGTAAAATCACGCACTTTGCGGCGGGTGTGGGCACGGGTGGCACTATTTGCGGCTCGGCTAAGTACCTGAAAGAGCAAAACCCCGCGCTGGTAACCGTGGGCCTGGATACATATGGCTCCGTATTCAAGAAATACAAGGAGACGGGCATCTTCGACGAGAACGAAATATACCCGTACAAAACGGAAGGCATTGGGGAAGATATTCTTCCTAAAAATGTAAACTTTGACCTTATTGACCTGTTCATCAAGGTAACCGACCAGGATGCCGCGTTGATGACACGTCGCTTGGCCAAAGAAGAAGGCTTGTTTGTGGGGTGGTCGTGCGGCTCAGCTGTGCACGGTGCCCTGGAATATGCCAAAGAGCATCTGAAGGAAGAAGACACCATGGTCATCGTTCTGCCTGACCACGGTACGCGCTACCTCGGCAAAATTTATAACGACGACTGGATGCGTGAGCAAGGCTGGCTATAGGAGCTAATCGTTCATGGATCTTCTTTCTACTATATGACGAAGAAGTTGCGCACCGTAGTTCTGGTGGATGATAACGAAACGACGTGTTTCCTGAATAACCGCCTGCTGAGTCGGTTAGACGTAGCCGACCAGGTGCTCACGTATTTTCGGGCCGAGCAGGCGTACCAGGAGCTATGGGGCGGCCCCGGCAACGAGCAGGCCGCCACGCCTCCGGACCTGGTATTCGTCGATTTGAAAATGCCCGGCATGGATGGGTTTGAGTTTCTGAAGCTCTATAGCTCTCTGCCCGAGGAAGTGCGCGAGAAGACCGTGCTGGCCGTGCTAACTACGTCGATGCACGCGGCCGATACGGCCCGCGTGGCGCAGTATGAAGGCGTTGAGTATCTGGCCAAACCGCTCACCGAGGAAAAAATGGAAAAGCTGCTGCAAAAGCGGTTTTAACCCGTGTAAAGCAAAAAAAAGCGGCGTTCCTATGTACAGGAACGTCGCCTTTTTTTGCTTTACATGGGTTACACTACGGCCTCCACAAACCGGAAGGCCTCGCCGTCAAACAGGCCTTTATCGCTGAGCTTAAGGCTGGGAATAACCAGCAGGGCCATAAAGGAAAGCGTCATGAATGGAGCCTGTAGCGTAGAGCCTAGCTCCTTGGCCAGCGCATCCACGGCGGTGTACGCAGCCGCCACGGCGGCTCCGGGCTGGTCCGACATGAGGCCGGCCACTGGCAAGGGCAAAATCAGCTCCCGGCCATCGGGGGCTACTACGGCTAAGCCGCCGCGGGCCTCAATCACCATGTTTACGGCGCGGGCAAGGCTCTCGTCGTCGCAGCCTACGGCCGTAATATTGTGCGAGTCGTGGCCTACACTGCTGGCCAGTGCCCCGCCCTGCAGTCCAAAGCCCTGAATGAAGGCTACCGCTGGCGGGGCCGGTTGGTACCGGTTTACCACGGTGAGCTTCAACACATCCTGTGCTATGTTGGGCAGCACCAAGCCTTTTTCTACGCGGGCCGGCACATCGTGGCGGGCCGTAATAAGCTGTCCATCAAAGCACTCAATCACACGGATGGTAGCGGCTTGCTGAGGCGCCGGCAGCTGGAAATCGGTGGGCAGTATGGGGTTGGTGTTAAAGTTATTGATGACGGATACGGGTACGCCGTCAATCAGGGAGCACCCGTTTTCCGCTACCAACTCGCCGTTGAGGTAGGTTTGCTGAACCGTGAAATCGCGCAGGTTATCCACCACGATAAAGTCGGCCGGGTCGCCCTCCCGGAGCAGGCCCACGGGCAGGCGGTAATGCTCCACGGGGTTACGACAGGCTACGCGCAGCACCTGCAGCACGTCCTGGCCCCGGGCCACGGCCTGCTGCACCAGTTGGTTGATGTGGCCCAGCACTAAGGTGTCGGGGTGCTTGTCGTCGGAGCAGAACATGAGATTCTCGTAGTGCTCCGGCAGCAAATCAATAAGGGCCTCGAAGTTGCGGGCCGCCGAGCCTTCCCGAATGAGCACCTTCATGCCGACCGCCAGCTTGTCCAGGGCTTCTTCGGCTGTAAAACACTCGTGGTCGGTGCTGATGCCAGCCGAGGCGTAGCGGGCAGCATCCTCGCCCCGCAGGCCGGGGGCGTGGCCATCTACGGGGCGGTTGTACTGCTGGGCCAGCCGAATTTTCTCCATCACCTGCTCGTCCCGGTTCAATACGCCCGGCCAGTTCATCATCTCGGCCAGGTAGCCAATTTCGGGATGGTCGCGGAACAGCAACTCAATATCCTGGGCGGTAATTTCGGCTCCGGCGGTTTCGAAGGGCGTGGCCGGCACGCACGAGGGGGCCCCAAAACAAAACTTGAACGGCACCTGCGCGCCGTTGCGCAGCATGTACTGCACCCCCGCCACGCCCAGCACGTTGCCAATTTCGTGGGGGTCCGAGACGGTGGCTACCGTGCCGTGCACCACGGCGAGGCGGGCAAACTCGGAGGGCACCAGCAGGGAGCTTTCCACGTGCACGTGGGCATCCACAAAGCCTGGCAGGGCGTAGGGCAGCGCGGCATCGGGGGCCGTAGCTCCGGTATACTCGATGCGCCCGATACGGCCGCCGATTACGTGCAGGGTAGCGGGGGCTATGGTGTTGTCAAACAGATTGATAACATTGGAGCGGAGCTGAAAATCGGCGGACATAGGGTAGGGGCGGGGCTCAGTGAAAAGTACTATTGTCGGGCGGCTAACGGGTAAAGAACCGTATATTTGCCGAAAATCCGCGCCGTGAGAAAGATTGTGACTTTGCTACTGGCTGCCCTGCTGGGGGGCACGGGCCTGCTAACGGCCGGGTGTGCTGCCCGCAGTCCGCAGCAGAAAAAAACGGCCTCCATCAAGCGCAAAGCCAAATTCGGCAAGCTGCCCTGTCCCTGCGAAAGTCATTAACCTATTTCGTATGCCCGACGAGAATCCTCTGGCTACGCTGGTAACCGCCGCCGAAGCCGTGCGCCAGCAGCTCCACGTGAACACCTATGATGCCGCCTCAGTGCAGCGCCTCGCCGAGTTTATCGAGCAGCAACGCCCATCCATTAAAGAAGCCGAGCGCCAGGGCGTGATTACTGCCTTAGGCTGCTTTCTGGGCCAGTGCATGGTACATACCTACCAGGGCGAATGGGCTACCGGCCGCGACGGTACCACTGGTGTGGGCATCAACGACGTGCATTTTTTTAACCCTTTCTACCGCGTAAGTGAGCAGCTGACCAAAGGCCTGAGCCAGTCGGTTGCTACGTTTTTTGCGGGCTTACCCGAGCGCCTGGCTGTAAAGCCAAGCCGTAAAACCTGGATTTAGTGAGTCCTTTTCGTCAGCCTGAGCCAAGCAGCGAATCTGTCATGCGAAAAATCGTCATTGCCATCGACGGCTATTCTTCCTGCGGTAAAAGCACCACGGCCAAGGCCGTGGCCGCCGAGCTGGGCTACGCCTACATCGATACCGGGGCCATGTACCGGGCCGTCACGCTCTACCTGCTGGAGCACGATATTGCCTTCGACGATTTGCCCCGCGTGGAGCAAGCCCTGCACGAGATGCACATCAGCTTCAAGCGCAATCGTAAAACCGGCCGCAACGAATTGTGTCTCGACGGGGCAATTCGGGAAGATGAAATCAGGCAAATGCGCATTTCCAACCTCGTAAGCGAGGTGTCGGGCATCCCGGCGGTGCGCCACGCCATGGTGCGACAGCAGCAGCGTATGGGCCGCAAGCGGGGCGTGGTGATGGACGGGCGCGACATTGGTACCACCGTTTTTCCGGATGCCGAAGTGAAGGTTTTTATGACGGCCGATGTGCTCACGCGGGCCCTGCGCCGACAGGAAGAACTGGCCGTGAAGGGTGAGCAGGTTTCGGTAGAAGACATCGTGGAAAACCTCAGCAAACGGGACTACCTCGACTCTACCCGCACGGAAAGCCCCTTGCGACGCGCCCCCGATGCCGTGCTACTCGATACCACTCATATGCTCATCGACGAGCAGGTAGATTTTGTGCTGGAGCGGGTATCGGCCTCGTTATTCTCGCGGGCCGCGGTTGAGTGGGCCCAAAATGCTACCAAGTAGTCGCTAATCCGCGTACTACTCGTATCAGCGGAGACAAAAGCGGCCCTGTGGTTGTTTCATTTGAATTGCGGCACAGGATTCGCTGCATCCCCGGTCTTACCGGACCAGATTGGCCCGGTGCTTCCACCACGTAAAGGAGCTCATGAACGTCATCATCGATAAAAATTCTGGCTACTGTTTTGGCGTTGAGTTTGCCATTCAGATGGCCGAAGACGAGCTGGCCCAGCAGGATACACTATACTGCCTCGGTGATATTGTGCACAACCGCATGGAGGTGGAACGCCTGCACGCGCTGGGCCTGCGCATCATCGACCGGGAACAGCTGGAGGAAATTCACGACGCCAAGGTGCTGATTCGGGCCCACGGGGAGCCGCCAGCTACCTACGAGCTGGCTTTGCGCAACAACATCGAGCTGATTGACGCCTCCTGCCCGGTGGTGCTGAAGCTGCAGAACCGCGTGAAACACGCTTTCGACTCGACCACCCGCCAGAACGGCCAGATTGTAATTTATGGCCAGCCCGGCCACGCAGAGGTTACCGGCCTCGCCGGTCAGACGCTCAACCAGGCCATCATTGTGATGACGGAGGAGGACCTGGACCAGATTGACTTCTCGCGGCCCGTTACGCTGTTTAGCCAAACTACCAAGAGTACCGCCGGTTTCTATCACATGAAGCAGGTGATAGAAGACCGGATTACAGCCGCTGGCGGCTCGCTGGATGCTTTTGACGCCAACGACAGCATTTGCCGACAGGTAAGCAACCGGGAGCCTGCCTTGGCCAAGTTTGCCACCCAGCACGACGTCATCATCTTCGTGAGTGGCCGCAAAAGCTCCAACGGCAAGGCGCTGTTCTCGGTAGTCAACAAAACCAACCCACGCAGCTACTTCGTGGAAAATGAGCAGGAACTGCAGGATGAGTGGTTCCACGGAGCCGAATCCGTGGGCATTTGCGGGGCTACCAGCACGCCCATGTGGCTGATGCAGCGCGTAAAGGACCGCATTGAAGAAGTGGCCGAGCACGTAGCGTAACCGAGCGTAGCTCCACCAAAAGTTGTACCCCGAAGCTGCGCATCGGTCCGCGTAAGAAGGTAATTACCCTCTGATGCGGGCCGAAGCGCAGCTTCGGGGGTACTCGTTTTAACTTGCCGGCCTATTCATCTTTTCATGCGGCGCATCCTCAACTACTTTCTCAGCGGCTTTCTGATTGTGGCCCCCATTGGGCTGACCATCTACATCCTGTACGCGCTGCTACGCTGGCTCAACGAGCTGTTTGCCGGCCTGAGTTTTGACGTGCCCGGCCTGGGGCTGGTGGTAGCCGTGGCGCTGGTAACGGCGGTGGGCTTCGTGGCCAAATCGTTTCTGGTGCGGCCATTCCTGATTATTACTGAGCGGCTGCTGCACCGCACGCCGCTGGTGAGCATCATCTATTCCAGCCTCAAAGACCTGTTCGACGCCTTCGTCGGCGACAACCAGAAGTTCAACCGCCCGGTCCTGGTGCGCATGAGCAGTACGGACCAGACCTTTAAAATGGGTTTCGTAACGCAGCCCAGCATGGCCATGATTCACCGCGACGACCTGCTGGCCGTGTATTTCCCGCACTCCTACAACTTCTCGGGTGAGTTGGTGCTGGTGCCCGTGCAGAACATCACGTACCTGGATTTGCCTAGCTCCGAGGTGATGAAGTTCATCGTATCCGGAGGCGTCTCGCGGCTGGGGTAGAGGTTGCATTACGGTTCAGTACTCGCTTTCGACGGTTCAGGGCGGCTAAACTACCGCTTGGGAAACATAGAGTTTTGATATGCTGCGGGAAATCATAGGTTTACAGCATCATACTACTCAAGCTACCTACTCTCATGGAAACCCCGGCTCGTGACCCCCAACTGTGGCGGATGGCAAAAGCCCGCGCCAAATTCAAATCTCACCTGTTCACGTACGTGGCCGTCAACGCGCTGCTCTGGACGATTTGGCTGCTCACGGACCGCCATAGCCACGGCGGTATTCCGTGGCCCGTGTGGTCGACGGTGTTCTGGGGCATTGGCGTATTCATGAACGGCGTGGGCGTGTACGGCGGCCTTGGCAAGTCGCAGCTCTCTGAGCGGGAGTATGAGCGCCTGCTGCGCCAGCGCGACGACCGGATATAGCGCCCCGTTGCCGGTGCGGCAACCGTTCTGGTTAGTACATGTGTTATCCTGAGCTTATGCATGACCCTACCACGTCAGCTTGTTTATGGCAGATGTGGCCGGGGGCCTGCGTAAGCTTTGGCGCTTTATGACGTTCCCGTCAAGCGGATTTCTGCTAACCAATCCCCTATGTGAATGGCCCTGGCTGTTGCAACCGCTTCGTTTGTGCATATTGCGCCAGCAGTACGGCAAACGCATCATTTCACTATTGCACCACCTGATGAAGCAGCGCGGACCGAAGCAAATAGTAGGGCGGCGGGAATTGGTTGATTTTCCGGATTTTCAGCTCTGGGGCGTGGAGGCCAAAGTGGATACCGGCGCATATACCGGGGCTATTCACTGCTCCAACATTCACGTGGAAACCAACGCGGCTGGCCGTTCCTGCCTGCATGTGCAGCTGCTGGACCCCTCGCACTCCAACTTCGACGGAACCCCCATGCGCTTCGAGCAGTTTTCCCTGCGCGACATCCGTTCCTCCAACGGCGACGTGCAGGAGCGGTACGTTATCCGGGCGCGCATCCGGCTGTTTGGCGAAGATTTTGAGACGGATTTTTCCCTTTCTGACCGCTCCGATATGAAATACCCGGTGCTGATTGGGCGGGTGCTGCTGCGGCAGGCGCGGTTGGTGGTAGATGTAGCCCGGCGCAATCTTTCCTACAAAAAACAGCGCCTAGCCCGCTAAAAAGCGTGGAGCATGCCCCCGGGGCCGCCTATCTTTGCAGGGCGCTTCGGCCTGTATTCCTTTCCATTCTCTATTCCTGCCCCATGAAACTGGCTATCCTGTCGCGTGAGCCGAAGCTATATTCTACCACCCGATTGGTAGAGGCCGCCGAGCAGCGCGGCCACCAGGCCGAAGTGGTTGACCACCTGCACTGCAACCTGGTGTTGGAGAAGGGCAAGCCCGGCATCCTTTACGAAGGCCGGAAGCTGGAAGACTTCGATGCCATTATTCCGCGTATTGGGGCCTCCGTGACGTTTTATGGCTGTGCCGTGGTGCGGCAGTTTGAGATGATGAAGGTGCGCACCGCCGTGGAAAGCCAGGCCATCGTGCGCAGCCGGGACAAGCTCCGCTCGATGCAGATTCTGGCCCGGGCGGGCGTGGGCATGCCCAAAACGGCCTTCACCAACTACTCCGACGAGGTGCCGGCCATGATTCAGCAGGTAGGCGGGGCCCCGGTTATCATTAAGCTACTGGAAGGCACGCAGGGCCTGGGCGTGGTACTGGCCGAGTCGGAAAAAGCGGCGCAGTCGGTTATTGAGGCCTTTCACAACCTCAAGGCCCGCATCATTGTGCAGGAGTTTATTGCCGAAAGCAAAGGCGCCGACCTGCGGGCCTTCGTGGTAAACGGCGAAGTAGTAGGAGCCATGAAGCGCCAGGGCAAGGAGGGCGAGTTCCGCTCCAACCTGCACCGCGGCGGCTCGGGCACCTTAGTAAAACTCAGCCGCGCCGAAAAAGCCGCCGCTCTGCTGGCAACCAAAGCCCTGGGTCTGGGCATTGCCGGCGTGGATATGCTGCAAAGCAAGCGGGGGCCGCTGGTGCTGGAGGTGAATTCCTCGCCTGGCCTGGAGGGCATTGAAAAAGCTACCGGCCTCGATATTGCCGGCAAAATCATAGAGTACACCGTAGATCTGGCCAAGAAGAAAAAAGGCAAGAAGCCGGCCAGCATCAGTGCCGCCGCGCCCTTGCCCGATACGCAGGCCGACGTACAGCCGGAGTAGCCAGTAGGTCTATTAAAAAACGCCTATCTTCCCTGAGTGGTACCGCAAAGTGGGTATGCTGGTGCAGAGGGTAGGGGGAAGGTGCATATCCGTTGGTCTACCGCAGTGCCGGGCTCCAGCAGGGCGCTTCTGTTCGTGACTACCTCACCGGTTCGGGGCTGGAGGCCTGGGCCAAACGCCGCCGCCGTTGCCTGCTACCACGCCCGAGCCTCTTTGTCTAAACGGTCTTACCATCCAGCCCGGCGAGCGGGTGCTCACGCGGCTGGTTATTTCGCGGCTGCCCTCGGGTACCGTCATCGATATTCCGGTGCATGTGTTTCGCTCTCGGGAGCCGGGTCCCACGGTACTGTTGATGGCTGGTATGCACGGCGACGAGGTAAATGGGATTGAAACCATTCGCCGCATGATTCGGCGCGACATGCTGCAGCCGCTGCGGGGCACCATCATTGCCATCCCCATCCTCAACATCTACGGGTTTCTGAATTTCTCGCGGGAGGTGCCTGATGGTAAGGACGTGAACCGGTCGTTTCCGGGCAACCCGCGCGGCTCTTTGGCCAGCCGCGTAGCGCACCGCTTTATGCGCGAAATTATGCCGCTCATTGATTACGGCATTGACTTCCACACGGGCGGCGCGGCGCGGGCCAATATTCCGCAAATCCGCTGCCTGCTGCACCAGGATGCCGAAACCGATGCCTTGGCCGAAGCATTTGGCGCGCCGTTCACGCTGCACGCCGGCCTGCGCCCTGGTTCCCTGCGCGAAACCGCCATGCAGGAAGGCCGCCGCATTATTGTGTACGAAACCGGCGAATCGTTGCGGCTGGATGAAGAGGGCATTGACCTGGGTATTGCCGGTACGCTGCGGGTGCTGCATCACTTGGAAATGCTGCCCGAAACCGCACTGCCGGCCCGGCCCACGGTGGTGTGCATGCGTTCCAGCTGGTTGCGGGCTAAATATGCCGGCCTGTTCCGCAGCGTGGTAAAGCTGGGGCAGTATATCGAGAAGGGGGAAATATTTGGCTCCGTGGCCGACCCCTACGGCGAGCATTCCGTGCGGCTGGAGTCGCCGGTGGCGGGCTATATCATCGGCCTCAACCACATGCCCGTAGTCAACCAGGGCGACGCGCTGGTACACGTAGGCCGCACCGACATGACGCCCAGTCGCACCGACCTGGCAGCGCCCTTCGACGAGAAACCTACGAAGCCCACCGAAGTAGAAACGGAGGAAGATGAGGAAGCCGGCGAGGAGGAAATCCATTAGCTACGCGGCCGGTTGCCAGCAACTAGTCAAGCATGGTGCAACCTGCTGGTGAAGTGCACCGTCGCGCTGTCAGCAACTTTCCCGTACTTTGGCCCGCCCAACCTGCGGCAATCTTCCTGTTTCCTCATTATCTGAATGAAAAATTCGCTTCAACTAGCCATTAATGCCGTGCTGGCCATTGCCGTGGCCGTACTGTTCTACCTCCATTTTGCCAGCAAGCCAACCACCCCAGCCCGCAAACCAGCTGCCGTGGTGCAAACCACCGACTCAACCGGTACCGTAACCACTGCCCCTGCCGAGGAAGAGGAGCCCGCCAGTGAGGCCGCTGTGGCCGATACCAACAAGGTAGCCTACGTGGAATCGGGCAAGCTGCTGGACGGCTACCAGGGCATGAAAGACGCCCGCAAGAGCTTCGAGGCCAAGGCTCGCCGCTGGGAAGCCCAGAACCAGACGCTGGTGCGCGGCTTCCAAACGGCGGTGCAGCAGTATCAGCAAAAGGCCGAAAGCATGACTCAGGAGCAGCGGGCCGCTACCGAGCAGCAACTGCAGCAGCGCCAGATGCAGGTGGGCCAGGAGCAGGAAAAGCTGCAGCGCCAGGCCCAGGAAGAAGAAGCCAAGATGACCCAGCAGGTGCTGGAGCGCATCAACAAGCAGATTGAAAAATACGGCAAGAGCAACGGCTACCGGTTGATTTTGATTGCCGCCCCCAGTGGTACCATTGCCTACGGCCGCAAAGACCTCGACATTACCAGTACCGTGCTCAAGCATCTCAACGACGAGTACCGGGGCGCGAAATAATAGCCTGCCTATCCTGCTTTTGCCCAGCGGCTCGGTTTCCCAGCAAGCCGGGCCGCTGATGCGTTAAACCTCCCGCAGTGAG
Organism: Hymenobacter pini; assembly: GCF_020421205.1. Classification (GTDB taxonomy): domain Bacteria; phylum Bacteroidota; class Bacteroidia; order Cytophagales; family Hymenobacteraceae; genus Hymenobacter; species Hymenobacter pini. Next base: position 179,870 of record NZ_JAIZZH010000005.1, on the reverse strand, counting down.
CGGCGTCTAACTACCAGTTCAGCTGCTCCACGCAAGAGCGGCTCCTGATACGCCTTTCACTGACGATGAAAAATCTGTTGAAATTTCCGGTTTTGGTGGTCGTTTTGCTGTTAGTAGGCTCTCTGCTGACGAGCTGCGTAGCCACTGTTCCTACCACGGATGTAGTAGTGCAGCCGCGTCCCTACTATCGGCCCTATTACCGTCCGTACCGCCCTTACTACCGCCCCGCACCGGTAGTGGTAGCCCCGCGCCCGATAACTGTGACGCCCGCTCCGCGTCCGTATTACAACTACCGCCCACATCGGTATTATCGGGTCCGGTAACACTGTCTCTCTTCCACAAAAAGCCCTGCCATCGTATTCGGCAGGGCTTTTTTGTGGATTATTCCTTGATAAATCTTCGTACGGCGGAGCCCTGGCCCATGAGTATATGCAGGCTGTACCACCCTGGCACAAGGTTGTGCACCGGTAGCTGCATGCGCAGTTCGCCCGCCCGGAGTTGGGCCGATAGGCGCTGCACCAGCTGGCCCGTAGCGGCGCGGATTTCCAGCGTAACGGCCTGCGGCGTCAAATTATCGGCCTCCAACTCCAGCATGTCAGTGGCGGGTTGGGGGAACAGCCGCAGCTGTTGGGTGGCCAGCATAGGTCTAGCGGCAGGCGTAATAAGCTGAAAGTCGCTGTAATTAGTGCGCCGCTGGTTGACGAATTGGGCCAGCAAGGGCACGTACAGTTGCTCGGTGCGGCGAATAAGGCGGCTTTGCGCATCGTAGCGGAGTTGCGCACGTTGCTCACTGGTAAGCACCCAGATGCCATTGGCCCAATCTTCCTGCCGGAAGCCGGTGCTGTTACCCTGGGCGTCAATGGGCTGCGTATAACGCATGAGGTTTTGCCAGCCGCCCGCAGTGGCTTCCTCAATCAACTGTACCACCGTGCCCGTTGGGGCATAGCTGATGGCATGTCGCTGAAAGTCCTGCCACTGGCCCGCGCTTTGCCACTGCTGCACCCGGAAACCGGCCGGTTGCTGCGTGGCCCAGTTGTACCATGTTAGGTCCACAAGGTGCTCCTCATTCACCCAAGCAATGCCATTCCAATGCTGGGATACGGCCTCGCTCCACTGGCCATTACTGAGCTGGTACTGGAAACGCGTGTCATCCACAAACACTCCGTTTTTGAAGAGCTGCACTACTCGTTCCGTGAGTGCCGGGCCGGTATAGGTGTTCTGGTAGCGGTACCCGTCAGTGGTTTGCCAGGCGCCGTTAGCCCAGGTTTGGCTGAGCTGCTCGGTTAGCTGCTGGCGGGCGTCGTAACTATAGAGGTAACGAAACTCATTTATCCAGGGAGTTCCGTTGCCGGTTTGCAGTACATCCTCCACCAAATTACCTTGCCCGTCGTAGCTGTACACCTCCCGCTGAAACGCCGTAGCCGTGGCCGAGTCGGCCGTGACACGCTCGGCAAGCTGACCCGAGGAAGTGTATGTGAGCCGGTCCAGCAACGGCTGAACCCAGGCCGCCTGCGGCGCATCCCAGCTGTAGCGTACCTGCTGCCAAGGTTGGGCGGCGGTAGTACGCGCCGAGCGAGAAGCGGTGGCCGTAACCGGGTGTGGTTGGTGTAGCGCTTCAGGAAGCCGCTGGGCCGCAGCCGGTAGCACCAAGCCACTCATTACTAATGCCAGTAAACACTGTGTTTTCATAGTGCGAAGCCAGTTGCAGCCAGTGCTTTCCTGCACCGGATAAAAAAGGAAAAGCCAATACGACTGAGCTAATGCGTGGCCGGAGCAGTGCTAGGGCCTTAGCTACCAACATTGGCTTACCAGAATATACAACTTTACTGCTGGATATTACAGGAAAATTTATATTTAAAATAATCAAAATAAAAACGGCTGCTCAAGTAAGCAGCCGTTTTCGATATAAATCAGCAACAGGTGAAAGCGCCTCTTTATGAAGCGGAAACCGGATGCTTAGAAGGCAAAGCGCAGGCTCACGGCTGCGTCGTTGTAGAAGCCGGTGTAGCCGTCGAATACCTCGAAGAAGGGTTTGTAATCCACGCCAACAGTGAACGGCAAGTCCTCCATTTTATACTCCAGACCCAACACCAGGTCGGCCCCGCCTACAATGTAGTTGGTATCGTCGCGGTAATACACGTAGTAGAAGTCCCGCTCCTTACGGCCCCGCACGAAACGGCTATCCAACACGTAATACCGACCCCGGTAGGAGCCAATGTGCCCGCCCGCGCCGTAATAAAACTGCAGGCCTTTGAAATCAGAAATAGGTAGGTGCTTTTCCAGCAGTAGCGTGAGCCGACCGCCGCGGGCCTGATACTCGCGGGTGAGCAGGCCTTCAAATGCTACATTGTTCTTGCCGCTCAGGAAGTGCTTGAACGTGAGGCCCGACGACCAGCCACCGCCCCGCAGGCCAATACCGGTTTCATAACCCGCACCCGCGCTGCCCTTCTTGCGGCTCTGGGCCTGTACTCCTTCGCCCGTTGCCACTACCAACCCCAGCGCTACGGCGCCTACTAACAACTGCTTCATGCAAAATGGTACAAATGGTTATCCGGCAAAAGTACAAACTGGCTTGTTAATCTGCAGCAGTCTGCCGATACACGCCGCCATTAGTAACTGAAAGCCCCCAGCCGCTTCAAAAATGGGCCGGGGGTCTTTTAGCAAAATATTGCCAGCTTATTCCTGGGCGTGTAGCAGTTGGGTATGCTCGGGTGCCAGTTGCACTAGGCCTTGCTTATACAGAGCACCCAGGGCTTTCTTGAACACTTTCTTGCTCATGCCCAAGCGGCGGTAAATGGTATCCGGCTCGCTTTTGTCGCCCAGCGGCAGCAGGCCGTTAGGCGCGTTGCGCAGGTGCGTGAGCAGGGTTTCGGCGGCGGCCAGGGCTTCGTCGTAGCCGGGTTTCTGAAGGCTCAGGTCCAGTTTGCCATCGGGGCGCACTTGCTTGATGTAGCCAGTGAGTACATCCCCGAGGCGCAGGGGGCGGAACACCTCGTTGTGGTACACCACGCCTTGGTGGGTGCCGTCCACAATCATTTTATAGCCCAGGTCGGTTTCCTCAGCCACAAACAGGTTGGCCGCGTCGCCGGCTTTGCCAGGGAAGGGCTGGTCGCTCAGGAACCACTCCCACTTAGCGGAGGCTACAATGCGGTCAGACGTATCATCTAGGTACACAAACACCGTCACCCGCTCGCCGGGGCGCAGGTTGCGGCGCTGGTTGCGGTAGGGCAGGAACAGGTCTTTCTCCAGTCCCCAGTCCAGGAAAGCTCCGTTGCTGCTCACGTCGCGCACGGATAGGGCGGCAAACTGCCCTACGCGCACGTACGGCTCCAGCGTGGTGGCAATGAGGCGGTCTTCTGAGTCGCGGTACACAAACACGCGCAGCACATCGCCCACCTGGGTACCGGCCGGAATGTACTTGCGCGGAATCAGCAGGTCGCCGTCGTCGGAGGAGAGGTACATGCCGAAATCCACCTCGCGGGCTACTTCCAGGTCGTTAAAGTCACCAAGGTTCATGGCGGAAAGTCAAGAAGAGTAATGAAAAACGAAGCCAGCCGTCATGTACGGGCGCGAAGTGCGTAGGTACGGGCAATCGGCGGGTTGTTTCACCGGCAAAAGTCCGCATAAGCGCCCGGATAGCAACTCTGCTCGTCCATTTTTTCCGGCTGGCGGCGCATCACTGATACCGCACAATGCCCGGCTGGCCGAAGCTAAAATCGGAGAAGTCGTAGTAAGCGCGGGCGTTTTCAAAGATGCGGATGCCGTTGGGAGAGGTCATGCCGCGCGGATAGAAGCCGAACGTAATCTGGAAGGTGCGCAGGGCGGCGTACTCGTTGCGGAAGCGCAGGCCCAGCCCAAAGCCGGTGTAAGGAGCCTCGGAAAAAGGGAGTACCCGGTTGAGGGTGCGGGCGTTCAGCCAGGCCACGTCGGCAAAGGCCAGCGCCGCCATCCGGAAGCCCAGGAAGGATACGGGCGTGAACATGGTTACCTCGTAGTTCAGCGTAACGCGGCTGGTGCCCGTCAGCAGTCCGTTGGGCTGGAAGCCTCGTAGGCCCCGTTCCCCGTCAATGGCCAAGGGCTGCTCCCCGGGCCTGCGGTTAAAGCCAATGGCGTTGCGCTGCCACAAGAAATGCCGCCACTGGTAGTTGCCGGTGTGGTACAGGCGGGTGAAATAAAGCAGCTCTCCGTTCACAATACCCTGCTGCCAGTCGTTGCTACGTCCCCGGATAAAGGAGCCAAACTCCCCATTTAAATACAGGTAGCCCCGCTGCGGATGATAGCCGGCGTAGGCCAGGCGCAGGCCCAGGTAGCGGCGGTCCGTCACTTCGTTGAACTCGTAGCCAGCCGTGAAGCTGGCTAGCGTCCCCGTCGGAATGTCCTCGGTGCGGCCAAAACCGAACAGGTATTTGTCTTTGTAATAACGCCGCACGCTGTAGCCGATAGTACCTAGCAGCAGGTCGGCGCTTTCGTAGTCAGGGGTGGGCTTTTTGCTGAAGCTGGTGCGAATGGTGCGGGCCGACACAATCATGCGGCCGGGGTTTTCGTAGCCCAAATCGTAGCTTTTCAGCCGCAGGGCCCGGCCTACCCAAGCATCCTGTACGTTGTAGCGCAGCTGCCGGAATATGTAGGGATATTCCTCCGAGCCATCCCCATCAATAGCCACCAGTCGGTCAAAGTAGTCATAGCTTAGGGCCCCGGCGTAGCGAGTGTTCACCGAGTAAAAGTCACGGGTGAAGCGCACCCCAGCCTCCCGGTTGCGGGTTTCATTCAGGTAGCGGCCCTGCCCGTACACGAAGTTGCGGAACGGCACCAGGTAGCTGCCCAAGTAGCGCCAACTCTGAGACTGAGGCCCATCATCGCCGCGGCCGTATTCCAGGCGGTTGCGGAATTGGTGGCCCTGGCCCAGAAAGTTCACGTCGCGCAGCCCAATTACACCGGCCTGCACGTCGCGCAACTGCAGCGAGCCGCTGATGCTGAAAATGTCCTTGGTAATTACCTGAATATCCACGCTATCGGCCGTGGAAGAGCGTTCCAGTACGTACACGCGGGCGTCCAGGATTTCCGAGGTTTGGCGCAGCAGACGCTCCGATTCCGATAAATCCTGGGGTTCCAGCTCCTCGCCCTCCCGGAACAGGAGCACCTGCCGCACCCGCGCCTTAGTGGTTTTGATGTGCAGTGTGTTGCCGGCTTTTTCCAGGATGTTGCGCGGCACCCGGGTGGTATCGGAAATGCTGAAGCCAAAGGCGTCGAGCGTGCGGATATTGATGCGCCGCACAATTTTGTAGTTGTGCTGGTCAAACTGCCGATCCAGCAGCTTGGCATCCAGCCCGGCTCGGTCCTCGCGGCGCTCCGTGAAGTTGAACAGCGCCGAAGCGGCTTTGCCCGCAATGGTTTTGCGCCTGGTGTAGGCCTTTAACGTATTGAGCATGCGCTCCTCATCGAAGCGGCGGCGCAGGGAGTCGGGGCGGGCTTTGCTGAGGCGGGTGGTGTCGCGCGTGGGCATGGCCGGGGTTTGGGCGGCTGCACGCAATGTGCAGGCCCAACAAAACAGCAACCCCCCAAGCCAGAACAGATATTTCATTATGTAGCCAGCGCCAAGTCTGGCAAGATACAACGCGCTGGAGCTTCAACGCCACTAACGGGCCAGTTGGTGTGCTACCTTTTTGTTAGCAAAAAGCCCCCAAAGCGCATACTCGACAATTCTTGTATATAGGGAACAATTCTAAAAAAATTAGCCTTGTAGTATATTGGATGGCAATGTCCAAACTTCTATTTTTAAGCCGAGAAAGTACCCTATGAACGACCAGCGGATACAGGAAAAGCTAAGTATTTTGGCTGATGCCGCCAAGTACGACGTTTCGTGCTCCAGCAGCGGCGGCAAGCGTAAAAACGAAGACAAAGGCTTGGGCAACGCCGAGGGTATGGGCATCTGCCACAGCTACACCGAGGACGGCCGCTGCGTATCCCTGCTGAAGATTCTGCTCACCAACCACTGCATCTTCGACTGTGCCTACTGCGTGTCGCGCCGCTCCAACGATGTGAAACGGGCTGCCTTTACGGTAGATGAAGTGGTAGAGCTGACCATGAACTTCTACCGCCGCAACTACATCGAGGGCCTGTTCCTGAGTAGCGGCATTTTCTCCTCGCCCGACTATACGATGGAGCGGCTGGTGCGCATCATCAAAAAGCTGCGCACGGAGCATAAGTTCAACGGCTATATCCACGTGAAGGCCATTCCGGGTGCTTCGGAAGAGCTGATTCAGGAAGCGGGCCTCTATGCTGACCGCCTGAGCGTGAACATCGAGCTGCCCTCGGAAATGGCCCTGCAGAATCTGGCCCCCGAGAAGAACTACGAGGAAATTCTGACGCCGATGGCCCAGATCCGGGACGGCATCATTCAGAATAAGGAAGAGAAGGCACTCTTCAAGAAAGTGCCGCAGTTTGCTACCGCCGGCCAAAGTACCCAACTGATCGTGGGCGCTTCCCAGGAAAACGACCTCCAAATCATCAACCTCTCCGACCAGCTCTACAAAGGCTACGGCCTGAAGCGGGTGTACTACTCCGGCTATATCCCCGTAACCGACGACGCCCGCCTGCCGCAGGTAACGCAGCCGCCCATGATACGGGAGCATCGCCTGTACCAAACGGACTGGCTGATGCGCTTCTACGGCTTCCAGGCCGACGAAATCCTGGACCCGGCGCACCCTTTCCTGGATTTGGAAATTGACCCCAAGCTGGCCTGGGCCCTGCGCAACCGCCACGTGTTTCCAGTGGATATCAACGTAGCCGACTACGAGATGATTCTGCGCATACCCGGCGTAGGCGCGCGCTCGGCCAAGCGCATCGTGGCTGCCCGCCGCTTCGGGCCCCTCAGTCTCGACCACCTGCACAAGTTTGGGGTGGTGCTCAAGCGGGCCAAGTTTTTCCTGACCTGCCGCGGGCAGGCGCTGGAGAAGCGCGACTACGACGAGCAGACCATTCGCCGCCAGATTCTTTTCGGTTCGGGCTCCGTCCGCTCCGCCCTGGTCACTCAACAACTTGATCTATTCGCCCAAGCCTCCTAAACGAGTTACCGGTTGCCAGTTACGAGTTGTCAGGTTTATACTGGCAACTGGCAACTGATAACCGGCAACTGAAAACTCAACTACCATGACCGTTTCTCATCGCGCTGCCGACGCGTCGGCCGCTACTGCCTCCGCCCCAAAACCCGTGAAAGTGGCCCGGGTGGCCTGTTGCTGCAAGCTGTCTGATCTGTTGCCGTTGGTGCAGCAGATGCATCGGGAAACTGCCCAGGCACGGGGCAAGGTAAGCGCGCAGTCGTCGGAGGCGGCCTGAAACGGTTGCGCCGGCACCATTATCACCTAACCCTGCTTACGTATGGCACTAGCTCGATTTTCGGGAAAGGCGGGAGCAGTTGGTGCACCAGCTGTCCGGCAACGTCCTGCCCCGCAGCTCACCAACTCGCCCCTCGATTACGCCTATGATGGTACGTTTGAGGGGCTGCTGTCAGTGCTGTTTAGTATTTACGACCGGAAGTCGGCACCCAACAGCATTCAGCCGCTGGGTGCGGTGCAGGGCGGCTTATTTGCCCAGCCAGTGGAGGTAGCAACCGATGAGGCCACCGCCGCCCGCGTGTGGAAGGGCTTATTGCAGTACATGGATGCCGAGGCGCGGACCCGGTTGTTTCACACCTTCCTCAGTGAGCAGCCCGACCGGGAACTGGTTATTTTCCGCTACGCCGACCTGGCTATGCGCGCCGGCCGCGACATATCGGAGCATTACGCCGATGACAACGTGCGCCGGGTGCAGCGGCTGGCCCAGCAGATGTACCGGGAAAAGCACCGCATGGAGGCTTTCGTGCGCTTCGAGAAAACCCAGGACGGTCTGTTTCACGCCACCATTGAACCCGACTTCGATGTGCTGCCGCTTATTGCGGCCCACTTCACCAAGCGCTACGCCGACCAGCGCTGGCTGATTTATGACCGGCGCCGACACTACGGCCTCTACTACGACCTGCACCGCACCGACATTGTGCAGTTCGATGCCGGCACCGCGCCCCAGCGCAGCACGGCCGTGTCGGCCACGGTACTGGATGAGCGGGAGCCGCTGTACAAGCTGCTCTGGCAGGCGTATTTCGACCATGTGAACATTCCGGAGCGGAAAAACCTGAAGCTGCACCGTCGCCACATGCCGTTGCGCTACTGGAAATACCTGAGCGAAAAACAGCCCCGGGAGCAGCGTTTCGAGCCCATCCGGAACAAGCGCCCAGTGCAGCCCGGTGGCCCGGCTCTGGGAGCGGGTGCGGCAGCAGCGGAGTAGGAGAGGCTGGAAAGAGGCATAATCTGTCTTGAAAATAGCAGAACGTCATGCAGAGGCCGGAGGCTGAAGCATGACGTTCGATTTGTTATGTTGACTTCGTATAGCGCTTCGTAATTTGCGCCCGTTCTTCCATTTCGGCTTCTCTTCAGTATTTCTATGGGTTCGATTCTTGTTTTCGGTGGTAGCGGCCAACTGGGCCAGTGTCTGCAACACGTAGCGCAACAGCGCGGCATCACCGGCATTGTGTTTCTGCCCGAGGAGCAGGCCAACATCCTGAACCCCGAGGTGCTGCGTGCCACTTTCGAGCAGCATCAGCCCGCGTACATCATCAACTGTGCCGCCTATACAGCCGTGGACAAGGCCGAGGATGAGGTGGATATTGCCCGCAAGGTAAACCGGGACGGGGTGGAAAACCTGGCCCGCCTGTGCGGGGAGTTCAACACCACGCTGCTGCACGTTTCCACCGACTTCGTGTTTGCCGGCACTGGCAACCAGCCGCTCACGGAAACTGACCCCGCTGAGCCCATCAGTGTGTACGGCCTCACCAAGCTGGAAGGCGAGCAGGTAATTCCGCCGCACACCAGCCAGTATTTCATTCTGCGCACCAGCTGGCTGTACTCGGAGTACGCCAACAACTTCGTGAAAACGATGCTGCGCTTCGGTAAGGAACGGGAGGAAATGCGCGTGATTTGGGACCAGCTGGGCACACCCACCTACGCCATTGATTTGGCCGGAGTCCTACTCCACATCATCCAAACAGGCAGCACGGAGTATGGCATCTATCACTACAGCAACGAAGGCGTCACCTCCTGGTACGATTTCGCAGTAGCCATTTTCGAGCTGGGCGGCCTGCCCACCCGCACCGTGCCCATTCGCACCGCCGAGTACCCCACCAAGGCCACTCGTCCGTCTTTCTCAGTGATGGACAAAACCAAAGCTAAAACTGAGCTTGGCCTCGCCATTCCGCATTGGCGCGAGAGCCTAAAGGTGTGTATGGGGCGGCTGAAGTAGAACCAGATTGCTAGGTGAGTTATGGCATTGATTATGTTGAAGAGATTATTGTGAAAATAATTATACAACCTGTTCATTCATATGTGATAGGTGTGTCTAATATTTTAGATGCAAATTATATATCCAATTCATTAGCTGAAACTTTTAAGATAGTAGATGGTAAAGTAGAAGGTTTAGCATTAAATGAATGGACCTTGTTTTTTGAATTTATACTTAATGGAGGGATAGATGATATTAGAGTCTATTTGCGAAACAAATCCAATCCTGTGCTAAAAGAGAAATGGGTGACAATTCATTTGCCCATTCCGTCTGTATATCGAGTAGATTGGGGTGTTGATTTGCAAAATATTATCTTTTTAAAAGAGTCTAAAGATGCTAAGAAATGGTATGAGTCTATTTTATGTGATTTTAATTTTGAAAATCTAAAAACGCATTGTAATACAGCTGCTCAGGCTGGAATTACTTATGCTTTAACTACAGGTGTTACAGTCATGGGTAAGAAAATTAGAGTGCCTTTGAGGGAGTAGCATTTAGTAGGGTCGGATATAAATTTCTTAAAACTACGCCCGCCCATAAAACCGATTCGCCAGATACGCCAGCACCACCAACCCCAGGCCCACTGCGCAGACGCCGGGCCACTGGAAATGGTCCCAGGCGAGGCCGCCGAGGAAGGAACCGGCGGAGGCTCCGATGAAGCAGGCCGTCATGTACACGGTGTTGAGGCGGCTGCGGGCCTCGGGGCGGAGGCTGAAAATGCGGGCTTGGTTGGAAATGTGGGTCATCTGCTGGCCTACATCGAGGATGATAACACCCACAACCAAGCCTGCCAGATACATGCCGCCGAAGCCCAGTAGCACGTACGCTCCCAGGAACAGCAGAATCCCCAGGTTCAGGGCGTAATCAGCCCCTTTCCGGTCGGCGGATTTTCCGGCGAAGGAGGCCGCAAAGGCTCCACTGGCTCCAATCAGGCCAAACAGACCGGCCACCTCGGCACCGTAACGATAGGCGGGGCTTTCCAGGAAGAATACCAGTGTAGTCCAGAACGCGCTAAAACCCCCGAACATGCACGCGCCAACCAAGGCCGAGCGACGCAGCACCGGCAGCTCCCGCACCAGCGTGCCCAGAGAGCGGAGCAAGCTACCATAGCTACCCGCAAACTGCGGCTGGTTGCGGGGCAGCATCCGGGCCAGAATGGCGGTAAGCAGTATCATCAGGACTGCACCCACCCAAAACATAGTGCGCCATCCAAAATGCGCCCCTACATACCCGCTCACGGTACGGGAAAGCAGAACCCCAATCAGCAGCCCGCTCATTACTTTGCCCACTACCTGCCCCCGCTCCTCATCCGAGGCCAACGAAGCTGCCATTGGAATCAGCAGTTGCGGCACCGCCGAGAAGATACCAGTCAGCAGGCTAGCGGCGGCCAGTAGTTCGAAGGAAGGTGCCAGGGCCGCCCCGGCCATGCACCCGGCCGAGCACAGCAGCAAGGCCAGCGTCAGGCTTTTCCGCTCCCGCTTGTCGCCGAGGGGCACCACCAGCAACAGGCCCAGCGTATAGCCTACCTGCGTAACCGTGGCCACCAGGCTAGCCGCACTTTCTGACAGGCCAAACGTGCGCCCGATTTCGGCCAGTAGGGGTTGATTGTAGTAGATATTGGCCACCACCAGCCCACAGGTAATGGCCATCAGCCACACCAGTCCGGGCGCCATGCGAGCCGTTGTAACGGGTTGTTCCGTTACGGGCTGCACCTCAGCAATAGATTCTCTCATGAAAAGCAAAAACCGCCGGACGTAGTGTGCGGCGGCGTGAGTATGAGTAGCAGAAACTGCTAACTGTACCGGAAGGTTGTAGCGGAAGTGAGTGAACGTCATTGCGAGGCGTAGTCGAAGCAATCCTTCCTATTCGAAGCAATCCTTCCTATTCGAAGCATGAACCCTTGATTTACTCAAAAGCCCCTGACGTCTGCACAAACACCAAGGGCTTTTCGTTAGGTCAGCGTTGAGCACCCTGAACAGGAAGGATTGCTTCGCTTCGCTCGCAATGACGGCCACTTACTCACACCAACGCTTGGCGCTTATACATGCCGGGCGTGACGCCTTCGTACTGCTTGAAGATTTTCTGGAAGTAAGCGGTGTTGTTGAAACCGGCCCGGAAGCACACGTCGGCCACTTTTACCAGCGGGTTGCGCAGCAGGCGCTTGGCTTCCTGCAGGCGCTCCTGAATAATGTATTCTACGGGAGTGAGGCCCAGCTCCCGCTTGAATACCCGGAAGAACGTGGCTTTGCTCATGCAGGCCAGTTCGGCCAGCTTTTCCACGGTAATCTGCTCGGTGAGGTGCTGCTTGATGTACTGCACCACGGCCGCGAAGCGGTGGGAGGTTGCGTGCTGCTGATAGTTGTGAAAGAGCAGCTGCCGAGCCTGGGTTTGCATGAGGCGCACCAGCATTTCCTGAATGGTAAAGCCGGCCAGCACATCCTTTATCCGGCCGGTGTCGCGGGAGAGCTGCACGAGGCGCTCCAGGGTACCGGTGAGTTCGGGCGTGTTCCGGAAGTGCGCGTGCTCCAGGGTATCGAGGTGCCAGGGGAGGTGGGCCTCGGCCCGGGGCTGTTCTTCGTTAAGCAAGTCCACCGTCTGGCGGATGGTATCGGTGGGAATGGCCACGGCCAGGCACTGCGTGGGGTGCTGCTCATCGGCCTCCGGAAAGTCGATGACCATCGTCTCATTCTCGCCCACCACTACCGACTCGCCCGGCAGGTACTCAAACGCCGTCTGGCCGGGCAAGTGCATCACTTTCTTGCCCTGCAGCATGGTGGTCAGCACCACGTGGCCCATACTCAGCGGTACCTGGTGGGCCGTGCGGTGCGTTTCGAACACGTTCAGCTCAAAAGCCTCCAGCGTGTACACCGTCCGGTTTTCGACTAACGTAGTGAGCTGCTCGGGCTGGCGGAGGGCAATGGGAGCGGGCACATAAGTCATACTACGAGCGTGAGGTGAGGCATCCGAGCAGTGGGTAAGCAGCCATCCAACCGGCGGCAGCTAAAGCTAGAAACAGTTCAGCCAGAAATCAATAGCTCCACTGTTCTCCCGTATGTGGTCAACCAGCGGGGCTGCTATATAGTTGCAGATTATAGTAAGTGAGTACTTACAAGTTGCGACAATAAGCGTGGTTTATTGAGAGAATAGTAGAGTTGTTTCCGGCTCATCGGGGCCTAGCTTGGCCTATCCAATAACCCACCAACTCTACTGCGAATGGAAACCCTGGAAAAACCCACCACGCTGGTTGATCGGCCGAAGTTTAAATCCCACTACGACAACTTTATTGGGGGTAAGTGGGTGGCACCGGTGAAAGGCCAGTACTTCGAGAATATCTCCCCAATTGACGGGCAGGCCTTCACCAAGGTGGCCCGTAGCTCGAAAGAGGACATCGAGCTGGCGCTGGATGCCGCCCACGAAGCTTTCAAAACCTGGGGCAAAACCTCGGCCACGGAGCGGAGCAATCTGCTCATCAAGATTGCCGACATCATGGAGAAAAACCTCCCGCACCTAGCCGCCGTGGAGTGCGTGGAGAATGGTAAGCCCATCCGGGAAACCACCCTGGCCGACTTGCCCCTGTGCGTGGACCACTTCCGCTACTTCGCCAGCGTAATTCGGGCCGAAGAGGGTACCGCCACCGAGCTGAACTCCACCACCTTGTCGCTGAACATCCACGAGCCGCTGGGCGTGGTGGGCCAGATTATCCCTTGGAACTTCCCGCTGCTGATGGCTACCTGGAAGCTGGCCCCGGCCCTGGCCGCCGGCTGCTGCGTGGTGATGAAGCCCGCCGAGCAGACGCCCGCGAGTATTATGGTGCTGATGGAGCTGCTGCAAGACGTGCTGCCGGCCGGGGTAGTGAACGTGGTAAATGGGTTCGGGCTGGAAGCCGGCAAGCCGCTGGCATCGTCGCCGCGCATCCAGAAGGCTTCCTTCACGGGCGAAACCACCACGGGCCGCCTCATTATGCAGTACGCCGCCGAAAATCTGATTCCGGTGACGATGGAGCTGGGTGGCAAGTCGCCGAACATCTTCTTCAAGAGCGTGATGGACGCCGACGACGACTTCCTTGACAAAGCCATCGAAGGAGCCGTCATGTTTGCCCTGAACCAGGGCGAAATCTGCACCTGTCCCTCGCGCATGCTCATTCAGGAGGACATTTATGACGAGTTCATCGAACGAGTAATTGCCCGCGTAAAGGCCATTAAGCTGGGCAACCCGCTGGATATGGAAACCATGATGGGCGCCCAGGCCAGTAACGACCAGTTCGAGAAAATCCTGAGTTACCTGGAAATCGGCAAAGCCGAAGGCGCGGAGGTGCTCTGCGGTGGCGATGCGTATCAGCAGGAAGATGGGGCGCTAGCCGAGGGCTACTACATCCAGCCCACCATGTTCCGGGGCCATAACAAAATGCGCATCTTCCAGGAGGAAATCTTTGGGCCAGTAGTATCGGTAACGACCTTCAAAACGGTGGAAGAAGCCCTGGAAATTGCCAACGACACCCTCTACGGCCTCGGGGCCGGCGTCTGGACGCGCGACGCCCACGAGCTGTACGAGGTGCCCCGCGCCATTCAGGCCGGCCGCGTGTGGGTAAACTGCTACCACGACTACCCCGCCGGCGCGCCCTTCGGCGGCTACAAAGCCTCCGGTTTTGGTCGCGAAAACCACAAGATGATGCTGGCCCATTACCGGCAGAACAAAAACATGCTCATCAGCTACAGCCAGCAGAAGCTGGGCTTCTTTTAGGCTGAACAGCAGATTGCGCTAAAATAGGAACGTCATGCTGAGCTTGTCGAAGCATCTCTACTGCAATGCTACATCTTAGTTAGTTGCACGGTAGAGATGCTTCGGCAAGCTCAGCATGACGTACTGGTATTTTTCAACAGCCTTTTCTATGACTACCGAACCTACCGCCCGTGTATTGGTAACACCCGCCGCCGAGGCTACCATCGACCTGCTCCGTGAGGAGCACGGGCCGCTGATGTTCCACCAGAGCGGGGGCTGTTGCGACGGATCCTCGCCTATGTGCTTTGCTAAAGGCGAATTCCGGGTAGGCAGCAACGACGTGTGGCTGGGTCAGATTCACGGCTGCGACTTTTTCATGAGCGCCTCGCAGTTTGAGTACTGGAAACATACCCAGCTCACGATAGACGTGGTGAAGGGCCGCGGGGCCAGCTTCTCGCTGGAAATTCCGTTGGGTGTACGGTTTCTCATTCGGTCCCGGCTGTTTACGGAGGAGGAAGAGCAGAACATGGCCCCGGTGTATGATGGGGAAGAGTACGAGCACCGGCCATCAGAAAGGTTGTAAGGAGCCTGGGTACGGCGGAGATTGTACGTGGTAATACCACCGAAATCCGTAAAAGGTACCAGAGAAATCCGTAGTTATTGAGTGGTTATAAGGCGTTTGGGAGGCGTACTCTTACTGTCTGCTTCACGGGGAAGCCAGGCTGTAGAAGTACCAATCACCACCTAAGCGTATGTTTTACCACGATAGAGAGCTCCAGTACAAAGTCCGTGTTGACAAACCCAACCCGGCATTTGCCCGCATGCTGCAGCAAGCCATTGGCGGCATCGAAGGTGAAATTCGGGTGTGCCTGCAGTACCTGTTTCAAGCCTGGGGCTCCCGCGGCCCCGAGAAATACCGCAACATGCTGCTGGAAACCGGCACCGAGGAAATCAGCCACATTGAGATGCTGGCCACGGCCGTAGCGCTCAACCTGGAAGGTGCCCCCACCAGTTTGCAGGAGGAATTTGCCGGGGACAAGGTAGTAGGCGCTATCCTGGGTGGCATGGACCCGCGCCACATCCTCTCGTCGGGTATGGCGGCCCTGGCTACGGATACCAACGGCGTGCCCTTCAATGGCTCTTGGATAGTAGGCAGCGGCAATATTGTGGCCGATATGTACAGCAACGTGGCCGCCGAAGCTACGGGCCGCACCCTGGCCACCCGCCTCTGGCACATGACGGATGACGCCGGGATGAAAGACTTCCTATCCTTCCTGATTGCCCGCGACACCATGCACCAGCAGCAGTGGCTGGCCGTAATCGAAGAAAATGGTGGTCTGAATGCCCTGCCGGTGCCTAATAGCTTCCCGCAGAGCGAGGAAGTGCAGGGCTTCAACTATGCCTTCGTAAGCACCTATATTGGCAACGAAACCACCACGGGCGGCCGCTGGACGCAGGGTCCGTCCTTGGATGGCAAAGGCGAGTTCCACGTTGAGAAGGCCGCCCCACTAGGTGGAGTTCCGAAGCTGGCACCGCCCGTGCCCAGCGCCTTCGCCCAGAAAGAGCAGATGACTACCGTAGACTCGTTGATTGGGACGGTAACCACCAAAATTGAGGGCGCACTCGGCGGCAGTGGCGGCCACCACTCCAGCCAGAAAGACCACTAGTAGCCCATTAATGTAGTGACCATAAACGACAAGCCCCGACCAATCTGGTCGGGGCTTGTCGTTTATGGGGAAAGGTAGCCTAGTTGGCCACTTTCACCGGTAGGCCTTCGAGCTGCACGTAGCTGAGCTTCCAGGCATTTTTCTTATTCTTCTTCCACAGCAGAATGAAGTTGCCTTCACCTTCGCCGCGGGGTTGGCCGGGGCCTTCGGGCTCTACGTCGGTAGAGAAGGTGCCCGCTTCGTAGGCGGTATTAGCATCGGTGCCGGTGGAAGTGGTGTAGGTTTTTAGGTTAGAAATGGTGCCGAGCGTGGCCCGTACCCATTTATCCGACACTTCCGACTTGCCGTTGAAGCGCGTGGCGCCCTGGGCATATTGCACGTCGTCGGCCAGCAGGGTGTCCAATTGAGCGGTATTTTTTGCATTCCAAGCACCAATGAACTGCTGATTGAGGCTTTGCACGTTTACAGCAGCGGCAGCATCATCGGCTTTGGGCGTGGAGCAGGAAGCCAGCACAGCGCCGGCTAGCAGAAAACCAAAAATGGGTTTCATGGGAACAGAGGTTAGGTGAGGGCTGAACGGGAGAAAAGCAAGGGGAACAGAAAGCCCAGGCCCGGGGGCCTGGGCTTTGAAGCTAACGAAGGAAACCGGATTACCAGCTCTTACGACGAACTTCCGACGTAGGGTAAGCGGCGTCGCGGGCACCATAGGCGGTGTTCGGCAGGTAGGCCGAGCTCATAGCCAGCGTGGTAGGAGCGGCACCGGGAGCCGAGAAGCTGCTCATCATGGCTGGAGCGGTAGCGGCAGGAGCGGCGGCTACGGCAGCAGCACGGGCAGCGGCCTGGCTGCGGCCCTGGGCAATACCCTGGCGGTACGCAGCGGCACGACGAGCTTCGGCCCGACGGGCGGCGGCTACGCGGGCCGCTTCGGCGCGGCGCTTGTTATCGGCGTTGCGGCCAATGCTGTAGCCAATGGCACCACCGGCTACGCCACCTACGGCGCCACCTACTACACGGTTCTTTTTGTTAATAAGGGCACCAGCGGCAGCGCCACCCAAACCGCCAATGATGGCGCCTTTGGCACTGGAGCTAACCTTGCGGTCCTGCGCAAAGCTGCTGGCAATGGTGGTGAAGAACATAACCAGGGCGAGAAGCAAACTTACCTTTTTCATGTCGAGAGAATATTAGGTTCAGCGGGCCGGTTGTGTTGTGACCCTGAACGTGGTTTTGCAAGCACCATGCCAATACGGCCAGAACCAGCCTCAGGTTTAGCTCAACTGCACCCGCAATTAGGTAGTAGACCCAGCAAGTGTAATTCATCATAAAAGGCCCGTAGACGGCTGATAAAGCAAGTTTTGCGTATTCCACGGAATGAATGAACAACAACTTTTTGAGGTAGCCGAAAGTTTTTCTCTGACAGGCTTAGGAGTGCTGTTGTTACCTACTGCGGCGGTGCCGACGCTGCAACTTTTAGACTTGCACACGGCACTAAAGGTGCAACTGCGGCTGCCCAACGGCCAGCAGACTATGGCAGTAGCCAGTGTGGAGGAAATCAGCCGCCCCAACGAGCCCGAAACCCGCGCATTGCTGCTCACCCAGGAAGGTGCCGAGCCTGTTTTGCCAGGAACCCAGGTGTGGTGGAATGGGCAAGAGGCCAGTTGGGAGGAGCTTTTCTAGCGCAGCCAGCCGCCGGCCGTCAGCCAGTTGCGTAGGCGGTCCATCCACTCATCTTTGGTGGTAGTGTTGTGCATACCGAAACCGTGGCCGCCCTTGGGGTACAGGTGCATTTCCACGGGCACCTGGTGGTGCAGGCAGGCTTCGTAAAACCGCAGGCTATTCTGCACTTTCACTACGGCATCATCCTGGGCGTGCACCAGAAAGACCGGCGGCGTTTGGGCCGTTACCTGGGCATCGGCGGAATACAGCTGAATTTGAGCGGCGGTGGGGTATTCGCCCAACAGATTGGTGCGGGAACCCAGATGCGCCAGACTATCCGAGAAGTTGATAACCGGGTAGAGCAGCACGAGAAAATCAGGCGCGACAGACGTAGCGCTGAACGTGCCAGCCGTGGCGGCCAAGTGCCCACCCGCCGAGAAGCCCATCAGCCCGATGCGCGCAGGATTTAGGCCGTACTCCTGGCTGCGCTGCCGCACCAGCCGCAGGGCCTGTTGGGCGTCCAGCAGCGGGGCGGTAGACTTGTCCAGTTGGCTTTCGGCGTTGGGCAGGCGGTATTTCAGCACGAAGGCGGTAATACCCCAGTCGGTGAGGCGGCGGGCCACATTGTAGCCCTCGTGGTCCATGGCCAGGCGGGCGTAGCCACCCCCGGGGCAGATGATGATGGCCGTGCCGTTGGGCTGCGCGGGCCGAAAGACAGTAAGCGTCGGCTCCGTGACGTTGGAAATCCGGATGCTGCCGCCCGCCTGTTTTTCCACCACCTCCCGCACCTTGCTGGGTCTGGAGTTGGGTACCGGGCCAGTATATAGCGGTAATACGGGCTGGGTTTGGGCAGAAGCCATAAATGATGACAGGGCAACAAACCCCAAAACCAAAAAAAGTAGTTTCACGCAGCGCAAGTATAAGTGAGGATTGATTCTGTACCTTATCTATTACAAGTGCTACTACCAGGCTGACAAGATTCTGGTATCACCATTCGTTAAGTTCTGGGGCTATGTAGCTGATTGCTAAGCTTAATAAATGAATTTGCCTAATGGATTCGCCCAATGAATCAGCTATTCGCAGTAACTTTATTTCTACTAGCGGTATCCTGCACTACTCGTCAGGAAAGTGAAAGGCAGCAAAAGGAAGCTTTACCTTCCGAGGTGCTTATTTTCACGGAACCCGCCCGGAATCAGAATGGTGGGGTATCGGATTTACTGCCGGTTGGGGCAGATACGCTGATAGCCGTAAAACATGGTGGTGGTTTGGCCCTGACAACGGATGGTGGAACCCACTGGCAACATCTCCACGATAGAGAAAGCCACCTTGATTTCGTGTTCTTCAAAAGTCTGACTATTGACGAGCAGGGCGTGTTGTGGGGCCTAGACAGCTGGGGCGGCATACACGAGGTGGATTATGCTCGCCTGATGTTGTCCACTGATTTCGGGAAAACGTGGTTTAAGCACGAGTTTGACCCCCAGATATTCTTTCCTTATTCTATCTACTCGCAGCCTAGTCAACGGCTACAAGTGGTTACCTATAGCGGAACCGTGTACCAGTTGCAGGACCAGATTGGTAGCGCATGGCGGCCAGTACAGCATTTGCCCGAGCTTGATTACACGGTGAATGACACTATTTCAGACGATTTCTATTTTGCAAAGCACCAGTTCAAATTTCTGAAGCAGGGGCAATTACTTCAGAGAAACCAGAGGGGCTGGCAAGTGGTAGGAGTAACCACGTTAGTGAATGAATTACACGATGTCTGTGCTTGTAACGGCCGAATCTACTTCACTAGCCAAGGTAGTGCCTATGGCGACTCGCCGGATTACCTATTAACCGCCAATGGCCCGCAACAGCCCGCCGATACGCTTCGGCTCCGGAAAGAGTTGGATCAAGCCTACTTGCGGTGCGATGGAAGAGGACGACTATGGCTGTTCAATTACCGGGGTATCTGGCAAAAAATTGGTAGTGAATTTCGTAAGCTATATTAAATGAGAGCCACTCAAACCGTGAGATAAGCTAACAAAAAGCCCCGACTGCGGATGCTGTCGGGACTTTGATGATTTACAAACAGGCCAGTTACTACGCCGGTTGCGGCACGGCTGAGTGGTCACCTTCGCCGGGGCCTTCCTCTTTGGGGCCGCCGTGCTCCTCATCGGGCTTGTAGTTGGCTTCCAGCTCGGCCAGCTTCTCCTTACCGTAAGCAAAGCGCGTAATCAGCACGTACAGCACCGGTACGATGAAAATGGCCAGCAGCGTAGCCGAGAGCATCCCGCCCAGTACCGTCCAGCCGATGGTTTGGCGGCTTTGCGCACCCGCGCCGGAGGCAAACACCAGCGGCAACACGCCCAGGATAAAGGCCAGCGAGGTCATAACGATGGGGCGGAGGCGGAGGCGTACGGCTTCCAGGGTGGCATCTACCAGCGGCATGCCTTTATCCACCCGCTCCTTGGCAAACTCGATAATCAGAATGGCGTTTTTGGCCGACAAACCAATCAGGGTAATCAGACCAATTTGGGCGTACACGTTGTTGGTGAGTTTGGGCAGGAAGGTGAGGGCCAGAATAGCCCCGAACGCGCCCACCGGCACGGCCAGCAGTACCGAGAAGGGCACCGACCAGCTTTCATACAGCGCCGCCAAGAAAAGGAATACGAAAATCAGAGACAGAGCGAAGATATACACCGTCTGGCCCCCGGCCAGCAGTTCTTCCCGGCTCAGGCCCGAAAACTCGAAACCATAACCCTGGGGTAGGCTCTGAGCGGCCGTTTCCTGCAGGGCCTTGATGGCGTCGCCGGAGCTATAGCCGGGGGCGGCGTTGCCGTTGATTTCGGCCGAGCGGAACAGGTTATAGTGCGAAATCAGCGGAGCCGACTCGGTGCGCTTGTAGCTGGTTACGGCGCTCAGCGGCACCATACCACCGGAGGTGTTGCGCACGTAGTACTGGCCCAGGTTGCTGATATCGGTGCGGTACATGCTGTCGGCCTGGGTTACTACCCGGAAGTTGCGGCCGTACACCGTAAAGTCGTTCACGTAGGCCGAGCCCAGGTAGGTGCGCAGGGCCGTACCGATGTCGGAAATGGATACGCCCAGCTTCTTGGCTTTTTCCCGGTCAATGGTAAGCTGGTAGCCGGGCGTGTTGGCGGTGAAGAACGAGAACGGGGCGGCAATTTCGGGCCGTTTGCGCAGGGCCCCCAGGAAGTTCTGGAGGTTAGCGTCAAACACCTTCACGTCGCCGCCGGCCTCGCGCTCCTGCAGGATAAACGAGAAACCGCCGGTGTTGCCCAAACCCGGAATAGCGGGCGGCGAAATCACCACCACGTTGGCCTCGCGCAGGCGGCTGAGGCGCTGCTGCACGGTGGCAATCAGGCCCTGCAGCTGCTGTTCTTTGTCCTTGCGATCATCCCAGGGCTGCAGCTGGCAGAACACCGTACCGCTGTTGGATTTGGAGGAGAAGTTCACGGCGTTCAGGCCGCCTAGACCGGCGTAGTGCCGGATACCCTTCACCTGGCTCAGTTCCTTCATGATTTCCTTGAGCGTGGTTACGGTACGCTCCGTGGAAGCCGCTTCGGGCAGGTTGAAGGTCACAATCAGGCGGCCTTCGTCTTCCGTGGGGATAAAGCCCGAAGGCTTATTGGCAAACAGCAGCCCGGTACCGGCCACAATGCACACCAGAATTATCACCACGAAGCGGGAGTGGCGGATGCCGCGTCCCACGCCGTTACCGTACTTGTTGGTGACCTTATCAAACCAGGTGTTGAACTTGTAGAACAGCCGGTCAATGCCCTTGGAGTGTTCGTCGCGCTTGTGGGGCTTGAGCAGCAGCACGCACAGCGCGGGCGTGAGCGAAAGCGCCACGAAGGCCGAAATCAGCACCGAAATGGCAATGGTAATGGCAAACTGCTGGTACAAACGGCCCGTGATGCCGGGGATGAAGCCCACCGGCACAAACACGGCGGCCAGAATGAGGGCAATGGCAATAACCGGGGCCGAAATTTCGTGCATGGCCGCCAGCGTGGCATCCAGGGGGCTCATGCCCCGCTCGTTCATGTTGTGCTCCACGGCTTCCACCACCACAATGGCGTCGTCCACTACAATACCAATGGCCAGCACGAAGCCGAACATGGTAAGCGTGTTGATGGTGAAGTGCAGCGGGATAAAGAACAGGAACGTGCCGATGATAGACACCGGAATGGCCAGCACCGGAATGAGGGTGGAGCGCCAGCTCTGCAGAAACAGGTACACCACAATAACCACCAGCACCAGGGCCTCTACAAGCGTGTGTAGTACTTCCTCAATCGACACCTTCACCACGGTAGCCGCCTCGAAGGGTACCACGTAATCCAAGTCCGTAGGGAAGCTCTTTTTCAGCTCCGTCATGGTCTTGTTCACATTCTCGAAGGTTTCGAGGGCGTTGGCACCGGGGGCTTGATACACCAGAAGGTAGGCGGCCCGCTTGCCATCCACGAAGGAGTTGGAGGCATAGTTGAACTTGCCCAGCTCCAGCCGGGCCACGTCCTTCAGGTACACCACCGAGCCATCCGTAGGCCGGGTTTTGACGATGATGTTGCCGAACTCCTCGGTGTTGGTGAGGCGACCTTTTACAAACACGATGTACTCAAAGGTCTGGCCGGTTTGGGCGGGCGGGGCTCCAATGGAGCCGGCGGCAATCTGCGCGTTCTGCTCCTGTATAGCGGCCGATACCTCCTGGGCCGTTACGCCCAGCTGGGAGAGTTTATCGGGGTTGAGCCACACGCGCATCGAGAAGTCGTCGGCGCGGCTCACAATGTCGCCCACGCCCTTAGTGCGGAGCAAAGCGTCCTTGATGAATACGTTGGCGTAGTTATCAAGAAAGGTGGTGTTGTGGCTGCCTTTGGGCGCGTACAGGGCCACCAGCATCAGAATGCTGGGGTTACGCTTGCGCACCGTAAGGCCCAGGCGCTGCACTTCCTGGGGCAGAGTGGGTAGGGCAATACCCACGCGGTTCTGCACGTCGAGGGCGGCAATGTTGATGTCGGTGCCCACTTCGAAGTTCACCGTCATGCTCATCTGCCCGTTGCTGGTGCTGTTGCTCTGCAGGTAGGTCATGCCGGGCGTACCGTTCACCTGCACCTCCACGGGCGTAGCTACAGTTTGCTCCACGGTTTGGGCGTCGGCCCCGGTATAGGTGCCGCTCACCGATACGGTGGGCGGGGTAATTTCCGGGTACTGCCCCACGGGCAGGTTCAGGATGGCCAGCACCCCCACCAGCACAATTACCAACGAGGTAACAATGGCCGTGACGGGACGCCGGATAAAGGTTTCTGCAATCATGTTGTAGTGCTTAGTGCGTGGTGCCTAGTGCTTAGTAGTGCGTCAGGCTGTCATGCTGAGCTTGTCGAAGCATCTCTCCCGCTTCGTTGCAGTGTTGCCTAGCCAGAGGTAGAGATGCTTCGGCAAGCTCAGCATGACGTTCAGTTGCTTACTTGGCCGCACCGGCGGCTGGGGCACCGGCCGCTGCGGGCGGGGCCGTGGTGATTTTACCCCCGTCGCGGAGGCGGTTCAGGCCCTCAGTTACTACTTTGTCGCCTTCCTTGATGCCGTTCATAATGACAATCTGGTCGCGGAGGCGGGGGCCCAGCTGCACTTTGCGCTGCACGGCCTTGCTGCTGTCCCCGGCCACAAATACAAAGTTCTCGCCCATCTGCTCCACCACGGCTTTGTAGGGAATTACCAGGCGGCGGCCCGACTGCCGGTTGAGTACGTGCAGCACGGTGCTCATGCCATCTTTCAGCTTGCGCTCGGGGTTGGCAAACTGCACTCGGATGGTTACAGTGGCCGTTTGCTGGTCCACACCCCGGTCAATGGCCAGAATGCGGCCCGGCTGGTTGTAGCGGGTACCATCGGGCAGCTCCAGGCGGAAGGTAGAATCGCCACGACCACCGCCCTGGCGTTGCAACTCGGCAAAGCGGCTCAGGTCAGTATCGGGAATCACGAAGTCAACGCCCATGGGGTCTTCGGCGCTGAGCGTGTTGAGCAGAGTGGTGCCGGGACTCACCTGCGCCCCCAGGCGCACCTGCGAAATGCCGATGCGGCCGGTAAAGGGCGCTTTAATTACGGAGTAGTCGAGGTCGGTGCGGGCCAGGGCTACTTGGGCCTGGGCTTCGGCTACTTGGGCTTGGGTGGTAGCGTAATTGGTAGCGGCATTGTCCACAATCTGACGGGCAATGGCATCCTGCTGAGCCAGGCGCTGGTACCGGTCTAGGTTCACCTTAGCGTTCTGCACGGTAGCCTGGGTGCTACGCAGACCGGCCAGGGCCTGCTGGTAGGCGGCCTGGTATTTGCGCCGATCAATTTCATAGAGCGGCTTGCCCTTCTGCACCACGTCGCCTTCCTTAAAGAAAATGCCCGTGATAAAGCCGGCCACCTGGCTGCGCAGCTCCACGTTGTTGAGGGCTACCACGGTGGCGGGGTACTCATCATAGTACACCGCTTCAGTGGTGCGGGCGTCCACCAGCGTTACGGGCGTGGCCGGCGGCGGACCGGCGGCTTTTTCATCTTCTTTTTTGCCACAGCTCGCCAGGGCCAGCAAACCAGCGGCGTACGAGAGGCTGAGGAGGTACTTGTTCATATCAAAAACTAAGAGCAGCGGAAAGGAAGGGGAGAGTGTGGTTGGAGCAGATGTGTTTCAGTGCGTCATGCTGAGCGCAGCCGAAGCATCTCTACCTCTGGCTAACTAATCAGCATTGCAACGAAGCGGTAGAGATGCTTCGGCAAGCTCAGCATGACGTTCTTAGTACTCAGTAGACAATTCGCCACGGGCCCGCAGCAGGTCCACTTTGCTGCTCAGCAGCTGAAACAGGGCGGTATAGTAGTTAAGCTGGGAAGTGCGCAGCGTGGTTTGGGCCACAATCAGGTCGATGTAGGCCCGGATGCCCTCCCGATACTGCAGGTTGATGACGTTGTACACTTCCTTGGAGGCTTCCAGGTTGCGCTTGCCCAGCACGTACTGCGTGTAGTAGCCCTTATAGTTGGCCAGCGCCGTGGCGTACTCCGTGTTAATCTGGTTGCGGGTGTTGGTGATATCCTCGTCGAGGCGGGTATTCTGCAGGCGGGCGCGGCGGATATTCTGGGTGCGCCGGAAACCGGTGAAAATGGGCAAGCCCAACTGCAAGCCGGCATAGGAGTTAGGGAAGCGCGTGCGGTACTGCTCGCTCACCTGGTTGTTCTGAAACACCGAGTTGTAGTTGGCAAATGCCGATAACGAGGGCAGGAACCCAAAGCGGTAGTAATCCACCGTCAGGTTCTGCAAGGATTTTTCGGTTTGCAGCTGCTGAATTTCGATGCGGTTGCTGATGTTCAGGGCCGCAGCCGTATCGGCGGTGGCTTCCAACTCCAGCTGCAGGGTGTCGTACAGCAAAGCCAGGCGGCGCTCGGGCGGCAGGCCCATCAGCTGCTTCAGGTACGCCAGCCGCGACTTAATAGCCTCCTGGGCCTGCTTGCGGCCGGCCAGGGAGTTATTCAGCGACACTTCCGCCTGCAGGTACTCGGTTTTGTCGGCAATGCCGGTGTCGTAGCGGGCCCGGGCGTCGCGGTAATTACGCTGCAGGCGGGCAATATCTTGGCTGAACACATCCAGCTGGCGCTGGGCCAGCAGCACGTCGTAGAAGCTCTTGCTGACATCCGACACGGTGGAAATCTTCACGTTCACCGTGTTCTGCTCAGCGGCCTGGTTATTGAACCGCTTGCTACGGGCGGCCAGGTACACATCATTGTTATAGATGGCCTGCGTGCCGCTCAGCCCCACCGTAGTTACGTTGCGCACGCCCAATTGGCGGGGAGTAGGCACGCCGGTGGTAGGGTCGGGGAAGATGGTAAAGGGCAGCTGAAAATAGTGCTGCGCCGTGCCCTGCAGCCCCACCTGCGGCAGCCAGCCCGCCAAGGCAATCTGGTTTTGGGAGCGGGTAATTTCCTGGTCGATGCGGGCCTGGCGTACTAATGGCTGATTTACCAGGGCCACATTCAGGCACTGATTCAGGGTAAGCACCGTATCGGCGGGCAAAACGGGGGACGTGGGCTGGGCCAGTGCCCAGGCAGGGGCCAGCCACAAAATGCCCAACAGAAGCCGAAGCGTCTGGTGTACGTGTTTCATATGGAAGGAAGAGCGGCTACGCCGAAGCGTAATCGGTAGGTATAGGGCTGGGGACCCACTAGGGGTAGATAGAGCGGCTGCTCCATGGACGCAGCCAGTCCGGAGTAGGCTGCATGCATCCAGCGGAGCCTGAAATCAGCCAGCGGGTGGATAAGGACCGGCTAATAACAGTGCGTATTCATCTGAGAACTGAGGCTGAACACCACGGCAGCACTACGTTGCAACAGAACCAGACGGAATACAAGTTGGGTAAACCAGCCGCTGCCCTAAAAGGTTATGGCATCCACAAAAAAGGCTGCTGCACGTTGTTACAAGCAGATTTTTGGCCTTACTCCAGCTCCGTGACGGTTACCAGCACGTCGGTATTGCGGCCGTGGTCATCGGCGCAGGATATTTTCAGCGGGCCCGGCTGGGGCCGGAAAAATACCCGCTCGGTAGCCGCCGCCGTCCGCAGAAACTGGTCGTTCACGTACCAGTGCACCTGGCGCACTTCGCTGTTGGTAGTGCAGCTGAGCAGCAGTTGTTGCTGCTCATGCTTGTTCAGCACGTATTCGGTGTTGGCCGTGGGCGAGGTGATGGTGGGAGCTAGTTCCGGTCCGCCGCGCACCAACTGGCACTGGGGGTTATGGGGCGGCAGGCGGCGGTACGGGATGCCCTGGGCTTCCTTATAGGCCGCCACCTCGGGCAGCAAATTTGGGTACAGCTCCCGCCGGTAACCAGCTGCCGGCGCGCAGGCCCGGCAGTACGTGAAGCTGCCATCCGCCGACATCAATACTTCGCGCAGGTGCTGGCAGCGCAGCCCGCTGCTCACGTTGGGCAGGAAATAGTCGATAACCTGATTGGGGCAGTTTTCGCCCGGTACCAGCCCGCTTTCCGCGCACACCAGCCGGAAGTCCAGCGCGGCGGGGGGCACAAACCAGTCGTTGGGCGAGTTGTAGGCCAAGGCATTGAACAGGTCGAACAGCAGGGGCGTGGCCACGTCGGCGCCGGTAAGGGCGGGGCTGCCCTGGCCGCTGAAGTTGCCCACCCACACGCCCACGGTGTACTGCTTGTTGTAGCCGATGCTCCAGGCGTCGCGGCGGCCGTAGCTGGTGCCGGTTTTCCAGGCCACTTTGGGCAGATGCATGCTGCTGGCCGCCCCCAGCGGTAAATCGGGCCGGGTGAGTTGGGCCAAAATATCGGTAGTCAAAAAAGCCGCCGACTCAGAAATGAGCGAGGTGCCAGCCGAACGCTGCCGCCCAGCCGTAAGCTGCAGGGGCGCGTACTGCCCGGCATCGGCCAGCGTCACGTACAGCCCCGTCAGTTCTTCCAATGAAGCCCCGCAACCACCCAGAATGCTGCTCAGGCCCAGTTGCGCCCGGTTACGCTTCACATTCTGAAACCCGGCCTGTTGCAGCTTCTCGGTGAAGGTGGGTACGCCGAGCTGGTTAAGCACGCGCACGGCCGGAATGTTGAGCGAGTAGGCCAGGGCCCGCTCCAGCGTCACCTCCCCGTTGCAGCGTTTATCGAAGTTCTCGGGGCGGTAGCCCTGGAAGTTGGTGGGCACGTCGGGCAGCATCTGCTTGGGCGTAACCAAGCCCCGGTCCATGGCCAGCGCATACAGAAACGGCTTGAGCGTGCTGCCCGGGGAGCGGACCGCCACCACCCCGTCGTTCTGGCCCTGGCTGCCGAAGTCCCGGAAATCCGCTGAGCCCACGTATGCCTCCACCTGCCGGGTGCGGTTGTTCACCACCAGCACAGCCGCCTGCGAAATACCTAGTTCGTGGAGGCGGCGCACGTAGCCCAGGGTCAGGTCTTCGGCCTTGCTTTGCTTGCTGCGCTGCAAGCTGCTGCGAATGATGGCCTGGTGCGGAAACTGCCGCACCAGCCGCCTCGAAAGGTGCGGGGCCAGGGTGGGGGCGGGGTGGCGCTGCACGTCCAGGGGTTCCAGCAGGGCATCTTCCACGGTTTCCTTTGGGAATAGCCCGGCCGCCCCAAAACGCCGCAGCCACCGGTTCCGCTCCCGCAGCACGGCCGCATTGTTCTTGCCCAGCACCAGCCCGCGCGGGCGGTTCGGGATGATAGCCAGTGTGACGGTTTGGGCCAGGGAGAGATAGTCGGGTGTCTGTTGGAAGTAGAGCAGCGCCGCTGACTTCACGCCCTCTACGTTGCCCCCGTAAGGCACTAGGTTCAGGTAGAGCTGCAGAATCTCATCCTTGCTGTAATGGGCTTCCAGCTGCACGGCCCGGGCCATTTCCAGCAGCTTGTTCGGGAAAGTCCGCTCTTTTGGCTCCAGCAACCGGGCCACCTGCATGGTGATGGTGCTGGCCCCCGTGGTGCGCCCCTGGCCAAACAAATTGCGCCCTGCCGCTTGCACCAAGGCCACCGGATTCACTCCAAAATGCCACTGAAACCACCGGTCTTCTTTCTCCAGAATGGCCGTGCGCAATACCGGCGTAATCTCGCGCAGCTCGGTTTTCATCCGCCACTTTTGGGTGGGGTTGAGGTAGGCGTGCAGCACGGTGCCATCCTGGGCCAGTACAATGGGCGAATACAACGGCGCGGGCGGCAGCGGGAAGGCCATATCCAGCCCTAACAGGAGCAAAAGCAATAGGCCCAAGCCCACAGAAAGCCGAAAGGCGAAGCGCCGATTCATAGCTCAAATATACACCTACGCCTCAACGGTGCTGGTAAATAGTAATTTTTGAATTTATAGAATGAATTTATGTAGTTATATGTGGTTTTTGTTGTGGATAATTTAAACAAATACGCTTTTTATTGAAAAATATTCATTGCCCAAAAATCCGGCCCCCTAAGGGCAGCGTAGATGAAGCAACAGCAACGAACTGCATGCAGGACGTTTTACGCACCGGAGACTGGCCAGTCGGGCGCGTGGGTTTTGCAAGTTGCAGTGGCAGTTGCGCCTTCGTTCACTCACTCCCTTTCTATTACCGCAACCCTACATGAAAAACAAGTTCTACCTCACCCTGGTGCTGTTGGGCACAGGCATCAGTGCGTCGTTTGCCCAAGCCGTCGTCGACCCCGAGCTGCGGAGCGCGCTTGCCACCAATCCTACGGCGCAGGTAATTGTAACCTTTAATGGTAGTGGGGCACCGGGCCTGGCTCAGTTGTCGTTGCTGCAGCGGTTGGGCATTACGCGCGGCGTTACGCTGCAGGCCCTACCGGTGGCGGGGGTAATTGCCACGGCCGCCCAGGTAGATGCACTGGCCCAAAACCCGGCAGTTCGCTCCCTCTACATCAACAAAAAGCTCGATTACTACAACTTCGACGATACCAACCTGACGGGTGTGAAGCGCCTGCGCACCGATAAGCAGATGACGGCCCGCAACGGCGGCCTGCCCGTGTCGGGTAAGGGAGTAGGAGTGCTCATCAACGACAGCGGCGTAGATGGCACCCACGAGGACATCAAGTTTGGCTCGCACCTGGTGCAGAATACGCTGGGTTCTACTAACCTCAACTCGCTCAGCACCCTGCTGCCGGTAACGTACATTGAGGGCGTGCCAAACACTGATACCAACTCCGGCCACGGCACGCACTGCGCCGGTACGGTGGGGGGTAACGGAGCCCGCTCCAACGGCAAGTATGAGGGTGTAGCGCCCGGGGCCTCCTTGCTGGGCTACGGCTCGGGCGGAGCGCTGTTGGTGCTCGATGCTATGGGCGGCTTCGACTACGCCCTCACGCACCAGTTTCAGTACAACATCCGCGTTATCAGCAACTCCTTCGGCAGCAGCGGCGACTTTGACCCCAACAACCCGCTGAACGTGGCCACCAAAAAGTGCTACGACCGGGGTATGGTAGTAGTGTTTGCGGCCGGCAACGAAGGCCCCGGTGCCGATACGCACAACCCTTACGCCATTGCGCCCTGGACTATTTCGGTGGGTGCCGGCGACCGGAACGGGCTGCTGGCCGATTTCTCCTCACGCGGCGTGCGGGGCGAGCAAGGCACGTTTGTGATGGACGGCGAAACCTGGACCTTCAAGAACGAACCAGTGGTAGTAGCGCCCGGCGTTGATGTGGTGTCTACTCGCGCTATTGCCCCGGTTTCGTCGTTGGGCGCGCAGCAGGATGTTGAGGTGTTGCAGCCCAGTGAAGTACCGTTCTACACCCACAGCAGCGGCACTTCCATGGCTACGCCGCACGTGGCCGGCATTGTGGCGCTGCTGCTGGAAGCCAAGCCCTCTTTGAGCCCCGCTCAGGTGAAGGAGCTGCTGCAGAAAACGGCCACCAACATGCCCGGCCGCGAGTCGTGGGAAGTGGGTGCAGGCTACGTGAATGCCTACGCCGCCGTGGATCAGGCCTTCCGCTCCAGCTTTTATGGCTCCACGGTAAACGCCGCCCGCCGCTTCAATAGCAGCGTAAATGCTCAATCCACTACGGTCCCGTTCACCATTAACTTCAACCCGGCTATTACCACGGGTAACAGCGTGTCGTTTCCGGTGAGTGCCGGCACCAACAGCCTGGAAGTAAAGATTTCGTCGAAGGGTATTCTGGGAGAAACGGGCAACCTGACCAACCTGGTGCTGCTGGACCCCAACGGAGTGCGCTACAGCTCCGGCACGCCCGTCACGTTCACGCTAACCACCGACCGTAGTGTGGCCGTAGCATCGCCCGTTGCGGGCACCTGGAAGGTGCAGGTAGAAGGTGTACGCGGGGTAGCTGCGCCCGAAACCGTAAGCGGTACTATCTCGCTGCTCACGGCTTCCGGCACCACAAATCTCAATGATATTGTGGGCCACCCGGCCGAAGCCGCCATTAAGCTGGCCGTAACCAACCGCTTGGTCGATGGCCTCAGCAACGGCTTCCGCCCCGATGCCCCGCTTACCCGCATTCAGCTGGCCGATTACCTGCTGATGGGCCAGGGCATTCGGCAGTTGCTGCCCTTCAGCGGCGCCCGTTCGTTTACCGACGTGTCCTCGACCGCCGATGTGCTCCTGACGGAATCGGTGGTAGCCAAAGGCGCGGCCCAGCGTGACCGGTTCCACCAGTACGGCGGCGTGATGCTGCCCACGGCTACTGGCACGTTCTCGCCCAATGCGCAGGTAAACCGGGCTTCGTTGGCGTACTCCCTGGTGCAGAGCCTGGGCTTCGAGCAGCAGGCCCTGGCCCGCAACAACCAGCCCCTCACGGTGCAGGTAAACGGTCAAACTATTGCAGTAGACGATGAAGGCTCGATTCCGGCCGCGCTGAAAGGCTACGTGAGCATTGCCCTGGATCTGAACCTTATCAATGCGTACTATACGCTCAAGCAGGGCCCCTACGACCTGCAGCCCACGCTGCACGCTACCTTCAAGCCCAGTCAGAACGTAACCCGCGCCGATTTTGCCGTCATCGTGAGCCGCACGTTCCCGCAGTACGATGCCGTAACGCAGCCTACCGCTGCCCGCGGCACGGCCAGCACCACTACTACGGCTACCACGGCTGCTACTCTGCTGGACCGCAGCACCGTGGCGTACCCGAACCCCTTCAGCGGCTCTACTACCATCAGCTACCACCTGGCTCAGCCCGGCCCGGTGAGTGTGGAGGTGTATAATACGTTGGGCGTGAAAGTGCGCACCCTGGTAGCCGGCACCGAAGAGGCGGGGCTGCACCAAGTACGTTTCGACGCCGGTAACATGGCCCGGGGCACCTACTTGTTCAAAGTGAAAAGCGGTGCTGCCGTTACCACCCAACGCCTCGTGCTGCAATAAGCACCGGGTAGCATTTCAACCAACAGGCCGGCTCCATTGGGGCCGGCCTGTTGGTTGATGGGAGTAGGGTTTGGATAACAGAAGCGGGGGTATGCTGGGCCTTTACACGGCCTTGAACCGTATATTCGTTCTGTTCTTTCGCGCTGTCACTATGGCTGTCATCACCGATATTTCCCAGCTCGACCTCACCAAAACGTACACCTACGCCGACTACCTGACGTGGCGGTTGGAAGGAACAGTGGAGCTGATCAGAGGCAAAGTGCGCCGGATGAGCCCCGCGCCGCGCGTGCGCCATCAGCAAGTGTCCTTTCGGCTGAACACGCTTATCGGAACCGCCCTGCGTGGTAAAACCTGTCAGGGTTTCGCCGCGCCGTTTGATGTGCGGCTGCTGAAAGCCACGCCCAACGGCGACGCCCAGATTACCACCGTCGTGCAGCCCGACCTCTGCGTGGTGTGCAATCCGGCTAAGCTCGACGAATTCGGCTGCGTGGGTGCCCCCGACTGGATTATCGAAATCCTGAGCCCCGGCAACACCGCCCACGACAGCAAAACCAAGTTCGACCTCTACGAGGAAAACGGCGTGCTGGAATACTGGATGGTGGACCCCGGCCTGAAAAATATAGTCGTGTACACGCTGGGCGAAACAGGAGAATATGACTTGCAGGGTGAGTTTTATCAGCCCGGCCTGATTCCGGTAGCCACCCTGCCCGGCGTGGAGTTGGAATGGGCGGAGGTGTTTGAAGGGATATAGCGTAATCCCAATACTGTCATCCTGAGCACAGCGAAGGACCTTATTACGTGGGTAAAACTCCTGCGTAGTAAGGTCCTTCGCTCCGCTCAGGATGACAGGTTTTTTGGGTTACCGCACCCGCACCACGCCGCTGCCGGCGTAGCTGTGATACTCGGCGTTGTACATGGCGTCGGCGCTGACGGGGCCGAGCTTAAAGGTGCCTTTGCTTACGGCACGGCAGAGGTAGTAGAAAGACTTGGAGGTGGGCGTGACGGTGGTGAACAGGTTGATTCGGTCGTCGCGCACGTCGAGGTAGTCGGGTTGGGCGGCGTCGGTGGCCCAGGTTAGCTCCCGCACGGCGCCGATGCGTGGGTTTTCGATTTCCAGGCCGGCGGGGAGCAGGTCGGTGATGGCTACGTTCTTGACTTCACCCGCCGACTCGGCCGACTGGATGGTGATTTTCACGACTACCAAATCGTTCTGGCGGAAGCTGGTGCTGCCCACGGGCTGGCCGTTGCGGTTAAGGAACTGGCGGCGCACCTGCAGGTAGGCATCTTCCTCGCGCACCTGGCCGGTGGGCGAGATGCCCTCGGTTTCCCAGAAGTAGTAGAGGCTGCCCCGGCCGCTGGTGCGCAGTTGCAGCTGGCGGTTGGCCACGTTGCTTACCGTAAGGTCCTTGCCCGAGAAGTTGCCGATAGCCTTGCCGTCGGCCAGCAGACTGGCCGTGACGGTGCTGCCGGCGTTTTTGCGGGCCAGCTTGCCCAGGGCCAGCAGCGCGAAGGCGCGTTCCTGGGTGCTGAGCCAGCCGGCCTGCTTCACTTGGCGGCTGAGCTGGCGGGCCAGCACGTTCACCTGGGCGTTGGCGGGGTCGGCGGCGAGCAGGGCGTTGAGCACCAGGGCCTCGTCGCGGATGGGGGAGGAAAAGGCGTCGCCGAGCTGGCGGCCGGCTATAGACTGCACCCCGAAGCGGGTGGGCAGCGCCTCCCGGTAGCTGCGCTGGTTGCCGCTCAGGGCGAAGGCGCAGGCCAGCACCCAGCGCGAATCTTCGGGCAGCAGCTTGCGGTTGGCTTTGTAGTAGTTCAGGCCCACGGCATCGGGGCGGCCGGCCAGGGCCAGCACGTAGAGCGAGTAGGCAATTTCCTTCTTGGCCAGCGTCACGGGCTGAATCACGCCGCCGGTCTGGATGATGTTGTAGGTGTCGGTTTCACGCTTGCGGACGCGGGCCTGCAGGTAGCGGAGTACCCGGTCGAGTACGTTCTTGTTCACGTCGAAGCCGGCTTGCTGGGCTTCTAGCAGGAAGTGGGCGGCGTAGGCTGTGGCCCACCAGTTGTCGTAGTCGCCGCCGGGCCAGTAGCTGAGGCTGCCGTTATACATCTGCTGGGCTTCCACCTTGCGGATGGCTTCCTGCACATGATAATTCGGGTTATATTTAGTGCTCAGTGCCTGGTGCTTAGTGACTGGGCCGTTCTTCTGGCCCAGGGTGGCGGCTAGGTCGCCATAGTACAGTTGCGGGAAGGCGGCCGACACGGTTTGCTCCAGGCAGCCGTAGGGGTATTGCAGCAGGTAGCGCAGGTCCTTGGCAAACTCCGTCATCGGGGAGCGACTCACCACCAGCTGGCTCCGCAGAGAGGAAGGCAGGAAGTCGGTGCGCAGGTTCAGCTGCTGGGCCGCACCGCCCGCCACCACGCCCGCCCCCGTGCGCTTCTGTAGCGGCGAAGCGGGGCGAATGGGTAGCTCGATGGTTTCGGTGAAGGTTTCAACCGACGTTCCGTTGGGAACTTTAGGTAGAACTCTTGCTATGATTTTTACACTGCCATTACCAATTACCGAACCCGCTGCGAAATGAAACAGAGTTCTACTTTCTTGACCGGGAAGCAGCGTAATAGAAGTCTGAAGTTCAGATGGCATTGCAATAGGACGAGCACGAGTGGTTACCAAAAGCTGAGCTGACTTCAACGCCCCTTGCAACTCACTTTGCACAGCAACCTGCATCTTTTCTTTCGTCGTGTTCGTCAGCGTTACCGGCACATCAATCGTGTCGCCGGGGCTGAGGAAGCGGGGGAGGGCCGTGGAAATAACTACCGGGTCGGCCACGCGCATGGTGTGTTCGGCGGAGCCGAAAGCGTCGCCTTTGTAGGCTACGGCCATGATGCGGATGGCCCCGCTGAACTGCGGGATTTGCAGCTTGTAGCGCACCTTGCCGCTGGCATCGGCGGTGAGTACGCCGCTCCATTTGGCCAGCAGGCGCACGCGGCGGTTGGGCACGGGCGTGGTGCGGCGCGAGAGGTCGTAACCGTCGCCGCCGGTGCTGCTGGTGCCCAGCTCGGGCAGCAGGAAGGGGTACACGTCGTAGGCCTGCACTTCCAGGGCGCGCTTCTGGTAGAAGTAGCCGTAGGGGTCGGGCGTGCGGTAGTCCTTCATCTGCAGAATGCCCTCGTCCACCATGGCCAGCGTCACCTGCGCGCCGGGGGCGGTGGTCACTTCGATTGTCTGGGCGGTTTGGGAGCGGCTTTGGGCGGGCGCTTTTATGGCGACTTGCAGGCGGGCGCCGGGCTTTTCCACCGTCAGCGGCACAAAGCCCCGGGCCACGGTGAGCGGCAGGCGGTTGTCCTTGATTTCGCGGATGGCGGTGGCCGTCACGTAGATGTTGGGCACGTGGTTACCCCGGATGGGCACGTCCACCTTGGCCGATTTCTCGTCGGTGGTCACGTAGAAGTGGTCGAGCACCCGGTCGCGCTCCACGGTCACGAGCACGCGGCCGGGGAAGGGCGTTTTCAGCAGCAGGTGGGCCACGTCGCCGGGCTCGTATTTGGGCTTGTCGGCCTCAATGGTCACCTCGCCCTCGTTGTTCACCTCGAAGGAATTGCTCTGGGTGTCGCCGTAGCCGTAGGCGTACACGCGCCGGGCCACGTAGGTGCTGGCTCCGGGCCGCGCCACCCGAATTTCGTACTCGCCGGAGTAGGTGGGCGAAAAGCCCAGGTTGGCATCGGAGGTGCTGCTGCCGTACACCGGAATGGTGCGGTTGAGCACCACTTCCTCGCGCTTCTGCGAGTTGTACACGTAGCGGCCGCCCTGGCGCTCAATCACCGTTTCCCAGAGCAAACGCACGATTTGCACCTGCGCCTGGGCCTGGGTGGGCTTGCCGGCCGGCGTGAGGGCCACCAGCTGCACGGCCAGCGGCTTGCCGGTGCTCACTAGATCGTCGGCGCTCCGGATGCCGAACAGCACCGGCTGGGTCTGCACCTCGAAGGTGGCCAAGCGGTTTACGGGGCGGCCGGTTTCGTCGAATACGGTGGTGAAGGCCGTGCCTTCCAGCGTGCCCAGGTCGGTGTAGTCGGGTACCTGGTAGGTGGCGGTGCCGCGGCCGGCGGCGTCGGTGGTGCCTTCGCGGGTGGTTTTCTCGAACCGGTCGGAGATGGGCGTCGATTCCAGGTCGCCGTAGTTGCCGCGCCGCCGCTCCCCGCTGTTGATGGCGAAGGTGAACTGCTCGAAGCCTTTGGGGTTGAAGGCCTTTTCCTTCAGCGAAAATTCCACTTCAAACTTGCGGTCGGCAGCGGGCGGGCCAAACAGGTTCTGGGCCGTAATCTGGGCCGAAACCGACTGACTGGGCTTCACCACGGCGCGGTCGGCCTTCACCGTCACCTTCATGCGGTCCGGAATAAACTCCTCTACCGACAGCTGGCGCGACGTCAGCAGCACATCGTTGCCGGTCAGCACTTCCAGGGTGTATAGACCGGTCATTACGGCCGGGGGCAGGATGAAGCGGGCCTCGAAGGAGCCGGCCGCGTTCAGCGTTTTTTGCAGACTGGCGTACTCCTTGCCGGTGGGCAACAGCAGCCGGATTTTCACCGGCAGCCCTTTAGGCGGGGCCTGCCAGGTGTCGGTGCGCAGGACGGTGTTGGTCTGGATGGTGTCGCCGGGGCGGTACAGGTCCCGGTCGCCGTAGAGGAAGGCCTGGTAGCGGGCGGCATTGGTTTGCAGGCCGCCCACCTCGAAGCGGGAGGTTTCCACGCGGCTGCGGCTCAGGTCGAGGAAGGTGAAGTCGTTGCCCTGCTGGGCCATCACCATGCCCAGCTTAAAGCGGCCATTGGCGGCGGTGCTGTCGAAGCGGGCCACGCCCTCGTGGTTGCTGAGGCCGGTGCCCATCACCTGGTTGTTGGTGCTGATGTAGCGCAGCTCCACGCCGACAAGCGGCTTGGCGTTGCGGATGGAGTTGGCAAACACCAGCGTGCTGCCGCCTTTGCCCTGCTTCACAATCAGCCCGATATCCGACACGGCCACCAGCTTGCTCACCTGCAGCCACTGCCGCTCGGTGTCCTGCACCTTTATCACGTACAGGCCCTTCAGCCCGCCCGAAAACTCCAGGTCCTTCAGGTTCAGGTTCAGCAGCCGCAGCCCCTGCGCCTTCGGCAGCCCCGACACGGTGTAGGTGCGCTCGGTGAGCACGTTGCCCAGGTTCTCCACGTCGTAATACTGGAAGGAGCGGTCCACGTACTCGCCGCCGTCGCCTTCTTCCTCGCTGCTTTCCCCGCCGTCGTACTCGGGGTAGCCGTACTGGCTGCCGCCGCGCAGCAGCTGCTGGATGTTGTTGGCGTACACCTTGGCAATGGTCACCTTCACCTGGTTTACCTCGTTGATGCGCACGCCCAGGTTGCGCGAGCCCAAAGCATCGAGGTACATGGCCTTCTCGGCGCTGCCGAAGCTGATGGTGGGCCGCTCGTCGGAAAAGCTCACCGACTGCGACACACCCTCACTGAGCATCCCGCCCAGCGCCCCGCGCAGGCCCTGGTTCACGCCAATCTGGTAGCTGCGGCCCACCTCGAAGCCGCCCTTCAGCCGCACGCCGTTTTCCACTTCCTCCACCTCGTAGGCCACCTGCGGCGACACGGTGAGGTAGCTCTGGATATCGGCGGCCGTTACGGGCTGGCTGGTGGTGATGAGCACCACCGGGTCGGCGTTTTTCAGCGAGCCTTCGATGGTGGTTACCTGCAGGGCCTCGGGGTCGGGCACGGTCACCTGGGTTTCGTAGTCGGCGGTGCTGGGCTGGTCGCTGCCCACGGCGTGCAGGCCCTGGGCCAGCGCCACCGTGAGCGGTGTGCCGGGGCGTACTTGCTGGTTGAGGCTCACGCGCACCACCTCGCCTGGCTCCCCGCTCACCTCAAAGGCTACGGGCTGGCCGTCCTGGGTCACGCGCAGCAGGGGCTTCACGTCGGCGGGCTTTACGGGGTAGTTAAAGGGCAGCTCCACGCGCATCTCGGCGGTGCCGGCGGCCCGGCTCGAGCGGCCCCAGAACGCCTGCGGCTCCTGCATTTCCAGGTAGGGCGTGTGGAATTTCTGGCGGTTCTCGGGTAGCTCGGCGTTGCGCTTGCCTTCCGGTAGCGCCTCCTTACGTAGCGTGGCCGTGAAGTTGGTGCTGGGCTTAAAGGGCGTGCTGGGCGAGAAAATCAGCTCCCGATCCGATGTCCACTTGAATTTGCCGCGCACGGCCGGCTCGAAGCTCACTACCTGCACCGTATCCCAGTGGTCCTGCAGCTCGGGCGTCACCACGGCATCGGCAAACTGGAATACGAGGTTCTGGTACGGGTCTATTTCCTCACCGTTGGGGTCCTGGCCGGCATCAGAGCCAGACTTGGAGCAGGCGCACAGCACCGCCAGCAACACCAGCAGCGGCAGGCGGGAAAGTGTTTTCGATAGCATGGAAGGGGAGGAGCTTAAAGGGACGCCGGAAGGTAGTGAGAAACGGCGTTTCTGCTAGGTTTTGTATAGGTTTGAGTGGGAATAATTAATAAATGTCCATGCTGCCAAAGTTTACTGCCTTCGATGCTCTCAATAATGAATCTGTTTACAATTATGGGGAAATTTATCAGTTAGAGGAAACGGAGAACTACACCCGTTTGGAGATTGGAGCGAGTACTGACCAAGTTCAGATGATGCTGGAATTAAGTGCGTGTCTGGATGCTCCTTACTTTGTTTTGTATGTGCTGGTGACGCCCCGTGATGGGATGTCTGTATCAGGACGGTATCAGTCTCCACCTATAGAAAGTCGCACAGCACTAGTTGACTTCTTCCTGGATTTTAAAGAACCCATAGAGACGGATGGGAGACATCATGTCTGGATAGGTAATGCAAATAATGATGGACTCATTATTTACGATAAGCATAACGTTATCTATGCTTACGGTCCTATAGATAAGTACCTGACTGTACTGCTAAATCAAGGCTATAAGCAGGAAGAATTTGATTTTCCTTACCCTCATGGTCACCACTTCCATAATGAAAATGATGTGGCTATTCGAGAGCTGTTGGCGTATTGGGATTGGCAACAGTTCCCTCTTGTGGCAGGAGAGGATGAGGAATATACTGATGAATAGCCCTACACCCCCTCAAACACCTCCGCCCACTCAATGCCAAACCCAGACAGCGTGTGCACCGGAATGAGGCCGGGCGTAGGCAAAATAGCTCCATAAGCCAGCACCGTATTACATTGCCTTCATGTCCCGTCCCGCTTTCTATTGGGTATTTGCTGCGTTTTTACTGGTGGTGGGGCTGGCTTTTTATGTGCTGCGTCCTGTCCGTTCTTCATCCGTTATGCCTGCCACTAAAGCCAACCCCCAGCGCCTCTATGCTGATGTGGAGTTTCTGACTTCGCTGCGCCCCGCCCGCAACTACGAAAATCTGGCGTCGCTGAACCAAGCCGCCGATTACATCAAAGCCGAGTTCAGCAAGCTTGGCGGCAAGGTAGTGGAGCAGCCCTTCGAGGCCGATGGCCGCCGCTACCGCAACATTATCCTGCGCCTGGGCCCGGCCGATGCCCCGCGCCTGGTAGTGGGCGCGCACTACGACGTGTTCGGCGACCATGCCGGGGCCGACGATAACGCCAGCGCCGTGGCGGGGCTGCTGGAAACGGCCCGGCTGCTGCACGCCCGCCGGCCCCCGTTGCGCTACTGCGTGGAGCTGGTGGCCTACCCCAACGAGGAGCCGCCCTACTTTGCCACCGAAGACATGGGCAGCTACGTGCACGCCAAGTCGCTGCACGAGGCGGGTACGCCGGTGCGGGCCATGCTCTGCTACGAAATGATTGGCTACTTCCGCGACGAGCCCGGCTCACAGCGCTTCCCTAACCAACAACTGGCCGCCCTTTACCCCAGCACCGACAATTTCATCACGGTAGTAGGGTGCACCGGTCAGGAGCCTCTCACTGAAAAAGTACACAACCTGATGCAAGCCAACGCTGATATCAATGTGCAGCTCATCAATTTGCCCGTCGGCACTGCTCTGGCCAACCTCTCCGACCACCGCAACTACTGGCACTTCGGCTACGAGGGCCTGATGCTCACCGACACGTCCTTTCTGCGCAACGACAACTACCACGAAGCCTCCGACACCATCGATACGCTGGATTTCCGGCGCATGGCCGAAGTGGTGAACGGGGCATACGCGGCTATTCTGGGCTTGTAAGCGGCTGAATCAGTTTCCTGAAAAATAGCCCGACAACCGGGGCCCGGCGAGCTGTACCCGCCGGGCCTTGGTGGTTGGCAGCCTTACTCCAGCGACGGAAGCGGGTCGGAGGGAAGCTCGGGTTCCTCAGGCTCGTTAGCAATGGGTTGCGGTGCCAGCCGGTCCTTGAAGCGGGCGTACAGCGCATTCATGCCCAGCAGCAGCAGCCCCATCAAAATGAAGACTACCGCCCGGGTGATGGTGCCGCTCTGGCGCATATCGAAGAACAGGAGCCGGGCCAGGCTCAGTGCCATACCGGCCAGGGCCACGTATCGCAAATCCTGCCGGCGCAGCAACAAGCTGCACACGAAGGCGGCCACTACTTCCATCATCAGCAGCACCGTGAGTACCGAGCGGTCGAAGGACTGCACCAGCAGCAGCGTAAGGGCCCCGAAGGCGGGGTAGAGCAGCAGCGGAATAAGGACGGCCGGCGAGAGGCGGCCCAGCCCGGCCAAGGGGACCAGTACCGGGGGCCAGTAGGCCGGGCGTCCGGCGTCGGGCTGCAACCGCACGGCCACATAGGCAAACAGCAGCGCCACCGCCCCAAACGACACCAGCCACGGCACCGTGAGCAGCTGGCCGGGAGCCAGGTAGCGCAGCGAAACGTAGCCGCTGCCCAGCACCGCCGCCCCAAAAAACAGTAGCCCGTACTCCTGCACCCGGCGCAGGCGCCAGGGCAGGCGGGCTCCGCCCAGCGTCAGCCCGAACGCCCCGGCCACCCAGAGCAGAGGCAGCCATTCGGTCCGGATTTCATAGCCGATGGTGAAGCTGGCGAACAGCAGCAGTGCCTCGGGCAGTAGCGGCTGCAGGTAGCGCCAGGAACGGTAAAGCGGTTCCGATGCGGGCGGCCGCTGCCAAGCCAGCCCTCCGAGTAGCAGCAGCACCGCGCCGGCCGTGAGGCGGCGGTCCGGCAGTCCCGGCAACAGGTTAGTCGGGTTATCCAGCAGCACGTATAAGTGGCCCAACAGGCCCAGCGCAAGTAGTGCGTAGGTGAGGTGGAGCAGGAATCGGTCGGGGGAGCCGGCGCGGCGCAGGGCTTCGGGAGTAGCGTAGTGGCGGCGGGCCCAATGGGCGGCGGTAGCGGCCAGGGCCGCCAGCAACAGCCAGAGCAGCACCGGTAACGCCTCGGCTCGCGGGGCAAAGACCGCCCAGCTGAGCAGCGTAGCCTGCACGCCCAGCAGATACAGCCACGGTGCGCGCACCTGCTGTTCGGCCGCCGGCCACCACGAGGTAAACAGCCCCGTAGCGGCCACCAGCAGCAATGGCGCCAAGTAGCTCAGCACATGCAGCGGCTGAAAAACTGCCGTGGTTGGCAGGGCATGGTTCCATTGCAGCAGTTGGTAGCCAATAGTAGTCAGCACTATGCCCAGCCACAGGCCGGGAACGGCAAACCGGCGGCGCACCAGCAGCAAACCGGTCAACAGGCCCGCCGCTACCCAGCCGGCCCAGGTATGCTCGTACACCAAGCCGCCTGCCGTCAACAGCTGCATGGCTGGCAGCAGCCCCAGCAGCCGCACCCGGTGTTGCGGGTCATCGGAAAGCGGCACGGCATCGAGCACCGGGGCCTGTTGCCAGTGCAGCCAGCGCTGGGCCGCTACCGTGGCCAGGGCCGCCCCCACCAGCAAAGCCGCCCGTTGCAGATCAATAAGCGAATCCAGGCGGCAGATCAGGAAGGGCAGCACGGCGGCTAGGACCATGGTAAACAGCAGCAGCCCCCGGTACAGGCCGGTTTCCCGTTGCCCGGCCAGGGCCAGCGTAAATAGTAGGAGCTCCGCATATAGCAGTGTAACGGTGGCGGGCCAGCTGAGCCCCAGCTCGTGCAGCCCCAGCATACTAACGGCCAGCACCAGCTGCCCCAGCAGCAGGTGCGCCGGCCGGAACCAGCCCCGCTGCCCGCGCCACCAGTACGCCAGCCCGAACAGCAAGCCGGCCGCCGCACTGCCGCCGCCCAACAGAGCCCCCAGCGGTGGTTGAGCTTGTCCAAATACGGCCTGCACAAACAGGCCCGTCGCGCCCAGGTAGAGCAGCAGCGTAAGGCCGCACAAGGTCTGTTGTAGGGAAGTACTGTGAGCGGGAGTCAGCAGCCGTTGCCAGGTTGGGCGCAGCACGGGCAGCATTAGCAGTACGGAGCTGCTGAGGCCGGCCGCAAACAGCAGTAGCAAGCGCCGGTGTAATTCCCCAGCTTCCAGCTCGCGAACCGCGCCGGTACATGCCAGCAGGAAAACGAGGCCACTGAGTAGTGCCGCGCCCAGCAGGGTACGGTAGGCGTTGGCTTCGCGGGCCCACCCACAGGCTCCGGCCAGCAGCAGGGTTTCCAGGTATAGTAGCAGCAAGGTAGTGGGCCAGCTCAAGCCCGCTTCGTGCAGGCCGAGGATGACCACCAGTAGCAAGGCCTGCCCGCACAGCAGATGCAGTGTGCGAAACCAGCCGCCCGTGGTCCGCAGCCACCACGCCACCCCAAACACGGCCCCGGTCGCCGCCAGCGTACCGCTCAGCAGGGCAAACAAGGGCGGCTGCGCAAAGCCAAAAATGGCTTTGGCCAGCAGCGCACCCGCACCCAGATAAAGTGCCCCTACGACCCCGCCGAACGTCTGCTGCATGTCGCGGCTTCGGCTTTCTGTTTCTTCCGTCAGCCAAGGGGCTTGCTGGAGCATCAGGTAATAGGCCGCGCCCAGCAAGCCGGCCAGCAGCAGCAGAAACGCATTGCGGGGCAGCTCGGCCGCAGTGTAGGTGCTGAGCTGCGTCAGGTTAAGCAATACTAGCCCTATTCCGGCCAGCAGCGCCCCCACCGAAGCCACCTGAAACACCACTTTCTCCTGCTCCCGTGCCATCACGAAGGCCACCAGCATGGTTTCCAACAGCATAAACAGCAGAATGAGCGTGCCCGAGACGTGCCAGCCCTGCAAAGAAAAAGCGGTAAACAGGGCCAACATCAGGGAAATGATGCTATCCGTACGAAACAGCCACCCGATGCCCAGCTGCCGGGCCCGCCGCGCCACCCAGAACGTGAACAGCGCCCCCAGACCCAGCGGCACGGTTTTCCAGGGCGAGCCGGTGCTGTAGCGGTACAGGTTGATGCCCAGGCAGGTCCAGTTAAGCACGTGGGCCGCAAACAGCAGCGCATCGAAGCGGACGGTGGCGTACACCCGGCGGTACTGCACCACGGCGCCCGCCACTCCTACCAGCAGCACCAGCGCCATGGCGGGCAGCCGCACTGCCACGGGCAGCGCGCCCG
Source organism: Hymenobacter pini (assembly GCF_020421205.1). Lineage (GTDB taxonomy): Bacteria > Bacteroidota > Bacteroidia > Cytophagales > Hymenobacteraceae > Hymenobacter > Hymenobacter pini. The sequence goes on along the minus strand of NZ_JAIZZH010000005.1, from coordinate 137,188 downwards.
TTGTTACCTCGGTAAAGCCCTGGTACCAATACTGGTGAAAGGCAAAAAAGCTCAGAATGCTCAGCAGCAACTGGTATTTCCAGCGTTGCCGGTACGTAATACCAATGCTGAAGACCGTAACGCCGGCCGCCGCCGCTAGCGTGAGCAGGTTATGCGGCAATACGGCCAGAGCCACCAGGCTCAGCACGCCGTGTAAAGTGGCTACGGTTTCCCGGCGGGCATCCCAGGCCAGCCACAGGTTCACGGTTACGCCGGCCAGCAGCAGCAGGTAGCTGAGCGGCGGCCCGGCCCACCGCAACCCTGGTACGCTCACGGCCCCCACGCAGGCAATTAGAAACACCGCCGCCGCGCTGCTCTGCAGCCACACGTGCAGCTTCGCTGCAAACGGCCGGGGCCGCAGGTAGTAGTGCAGCCCCAGCAGCACCGCCGCGAAGCCGGTAATCATACCGAAGCGGGCCGGGGCACTCACCCGCAGGGCCGTGTAAATGCCCAGAAAGCCAATGCCGGTCACGAGGACCACCGCCCCAAGCACACCCGTCCAGTTATCCAGCAGCAGCTGCTCGGTCCGGTCCCACCAGGTAGGGGCGGCGGGCTGGGTGGGTTGCGGGCGGGTGGGTACGGGGCGCAAGGTCGGTACCCGGTCCGGTTGAGAAGCCGGCGCCGGGCCGGCAACCTGCGGGGTAACCGGGGCAACCACTGGCGCATCGGCAATGGGTGATGGGGTAGCGGCAACCGGAGCGGGCGTAACAGCCGCTGCCACCGGAGCCGGAGCTGGTAATGCGGGCGCAACGGGCGGTACCACCGGGCCTGGTGCTGCAGCCGGCGGAGGTGTAACAATTTTGGGTGGGACAGTTTGTGTTGTCTCGCTTGAAGTTGTCACACTCAGCGCCGCCGCAAGTGGGGCGGTACCAACGGCGGCTACTGGCGGTACTGGTTCCCGTTGCGCATCTGGCGCGGGGGTGGCCTCAATTGGGGCGGCAGCCGTTGGGGCCGCGTCAGTAGCGCGGGGTAGCCGAAGCAGCTGCTGACGTAGCTGCTCCACCGTAATCTGCAGTTCGACGTGGGCGTCTTCGCGCTGCTGCAGCCGGTCGGTCAGGTCGCGCAGCCGTTTGCTGATGTTCTGATACAGTACGGCCAGTACAATGACCGTCAGCATCAGCAGGGAGGTGCTCATAGGGGAAGTCCGTAAGAGATAAAACACAAAGTGGCCGTGGTCAGACGGCCGATAACAGGGCGGTGGGGGCGCTGAAAAATCCGGCAGCCATCTGCAATCCGCTATAGCTAATGGACTGAAAAGTACCGGAACTACGGCGGATAATCCTAATTAAAATGACAAAATTTTACACGTTGCAATTTGAGCGGTTCAATTGAGTCACTAACGTGAGTGTAGCGCAGCACACCTCGTAACCAACTCGTGCTCATGCAGAGGAGGCTGTGTACCCACTGCCGCGACGCGAAAAGCCTGTATTGCGCCACTTGGATTAGCCGAGCTGGCGAGTGAGTTGAAAACTCGCGGCAAGCCTTGGCACGAGTTACGTTGCGCTACACTCGCGCCAGCTACTCCGAACCCGCCCAAGAATCAGCTAGGCCCGTACCTTCACAGCTATGCTTTCCCACGCCCATGAAGTTTTTCTGGAAGTTGCCCGGCAGCTGAGCTTCACCAAAGCGGGGCAGACGCTGTTTCTGAGCCAGTCGGCGGTGAGCAAGCGGGTACGGGCGCTGGAGGAGCACTACAAAACGGGCCTGTTCGAGCGACTCGGCAACGCGGTGCAACTCACGGCGGCCGGCGAGCTGCTGTACCGCAAGCTGCTGCTGGCCCGGCAGCTGCAGCACGAACTGGAGCAGGAATTCACCGAGCTGAGCCCCGGGTTTCAGCCGCGCCAGCAGATGGTAATCGGGGCCAGCACCACCATTTCGCTCTACGTTATTCCGCCGGTGCTCTCGGCCTACCTGGGCCGCTACCCCCACACCCAGCTCACGCTCAAAAACCGCAACTCCGAAAACATCCTCAAGGCTTTGCTAGAGCACGAAATCGACCTGGGCATTATCGAGGGTATCCACAAAGTCAGCAATGTAACCTACACGCCACTGCTTACCGATGAGGTGGTGGCCGTGTGCTCGGCCCGCAACCCGCTGCACCGCCGCGAGCTGGAGGCCCAGGATTTGCGCCGTACACCCGTAGCCCTGCGCGAAACCGGCTCGGGCACGCTGGCCGTGCTGGAAGAAGCCCTGCAAACCCACGGCATCCGCCTTACCGATTTGCCGGTGAAAGTGCGCCTGGGCGGCACCGAGGCCCTTAAAAACTTTGTGCGGGTAGATACCTGCCTGGCGTTCCTGCCCCGGCAATCGGTGATGAAGGAGCTGGCCGCCGGTGAGCTGGTGGAAGTGCCCGTGCGCGACCTGAACCTAGTGCGCCACTTCGATTTCGTGCAGCGCAAGGGTACCGAAAACAACCAGCCCTATAAAACCTTCGTGCAGTTCGCCCGGCGCTACTACGGCAACGCGCAACGGCAGTAAAGCAGGAGTAAACTCAGGACGTCATTCCGAGCCTGCGAGGAATCGTGTGCGCTGATGTTGTCTGTACTGAACGGTGGAGGGACTCCAACTATATGGGCCTCTACACAGTTCATTATTCCAAACAGGCATAGGCTATTCCAAGAAGGCGTTTGCCTGTGGCATAAGCAGTGGAGAGTTTTGCGTTGTACTCTGCGCTATGACCACCCTCGAAATTACTACCCAATCCCGCCTGCACGCGCTGCACTGCGCCGCTTGCCATGCCCCCCACGATGCCTTCACCCTGCAACGTGTTTCGGACTGCTGCAGCCAGCCACTACTAGCCCGCTACGACCTAAGCGAGCCGCTAAGCTGCGCCGAGGTTATTAACCCCGCCGATAACTCCATGTGGCGCTATCGGGCACTGTTGCCGCTACTGGATAACAACAACCTCGTGACGCTGGGGGAGGGCTGGACGCCGCTGCTGCCGCTGCCCCGCTTGGCCGCCCGTCACGGCCTACGTAGCCTGCTGCTCAAAGACGAAGGCCAAAACCCCACCGGATCATTCAAAGCCCGGGGCCTGAGCATGGCGGTATCGAAAGCCAAAGAGCTGGGCGCAACGGGCTGCATTATTCCCACGGCCGGCAACGCGGGCGTGGCGCTGGCCGCCTACTGCGCCCGGGCCAGCCTGCGCTGCGTGGTGGTGATGCCCCGCCACACGCCCACGGCCTTCAAGGAAGAATGCTACTGGTACGGCGCCGAGGTACACCTCGTGGATGGTCTCATCAACGACTGCGCCGCCCGGGTGCAGGAACTGAATGCCGCCGGCGAGCTACTTGATGTATCTACCCTTAAGGAGCCCTACCGCCTCGAAGGCAAGAAAACTATGGGCTACGAATTGGCCGAACAGCTCAACTGGTCGTTGCCCGACGTGCTGCTCTACCCGGCCGGGGGCGGCACCGGTCTTATTGGTATCTGGAAGGCCCTGCGCGAAATGCAGGAGCTGGGCTGGTTGTCGCGCCATGCCAAGCTGCCCCGCATGATAGCCGTGCAGGCCGCCAGCTGCTGCCCATTGGTGGAAACCCGCGCTGGCCGCCAGCCCAGCTGCCACGCCTACGTGGGCCAGCCCTCCATTGCCAACGGCCTGGCCGTGCCCCGCCCGCTGGGCGAACCGCTGATGCTGGAGGTGCTGGCCGAATCCGATGGTCTGGCCCTGGCCATCACCGACGAGCAGATGCTGGCCGGGATGCGGGAATTGAGCCACCAGGAAGGGCTGTTCGTCGCGCCAGAAGGTGGGGCGCTCTGGAGTGCAGCCAGGCACCTGCTGCGTACCGGCCAAATCCGGCCCGAGGAGCAGATTCTGTTGCTCAATACCGGTTCGGCCCAGAAGTACCTAGACAACGTGCTGGGCCGGGCTGCGGAGTGAGCATCCGGCCTTTTAGTAATGATGGCTGAAAGAACTATCATCCTTAGCGAAGTGAGGAATCTGGGTTATTCACTAAGAGCTAACTCAGGTTTCCCGCTTCGCTCAGAATGACAGTTCATTTTTGATTTCTAGGGTGAGATACGCAACAGGCTGGGCCTCTTTGTTTCTAAAAACAAAACAAGCGGTAGGCTTCGCCTTTGCTTCTGTGAGGCGTGCTAGAGGTAAACCTTCTATCCTCGCAGGGCCAGCGTCCAGATGTATACCAACGTACCACCCAGAAAAACTGTAAAAACAGTGCCGCTGCCGGGACTGGCAATAGCCTCCAGCACCACGGCCAGCGTACCTACGGCCGCCAGCGCCCAGCCAAACCACCTCGACTGTTGCCGTCGCTTCGGCTGCCACTGGTTATATGTGCCCACCAGCGGGAAAAGCAGCCCTAGTAGCACAACGCCGGCCGTGGTAAGCGCAAAGCCGGGCCAATAGTGTCCGGCTACTAGCAAGGCCAAGCCACTAAGTGAGAGGAGCAGGAACTTGTTGGAATGTTGCGTATCGGCCTCGCTGAGGGCGAAGCGGCCGTAGCGGTTGAGGCGGAGCAGCGAGTTGAATACGGGCTCGGCAAACCAGCTCATGTATACCAGCACCAGATACAGCGGCAACAGCCCGGGCACGAAGCGCGACAATACGAACAGGCCAATGAACAGGCCTTGCCGCATGTTGGGGCTCAGCGTCTGGGTCCAGACCATGAAGCGGTAAAACCAGTTGTATAGCCAGAAACGGGCCTTTAGGGCCGATACCAGCCCTTCACGGGCATAGTTGGACGATGGGTTGAGGCGCAGGGCCTCCCGGAAATGACTGGCTGCCTCCTTTGCGCGGCCCCGCTCCAGGGCCACCCAGCCCAGGTCGGCGTGCGTGCCCGCGTCGGAGGGGCTTTGCCGGAGAGCTTCGTCGAAGTCGGCGGCAGCTTCGGAGCGGCGGCCGAGGCGGCTGAGGCAGCGGGCCCGCAAACCGAGGCAGTCAACGTGAGTGGGGTCGGCCTGCAGGCCGGCCTCGGCGGCCCGCAGCGCGCCGTGCACCTGGCCCTGCTGAAACCGGATTTGGCCCAGCACGTGCTGATAATCGGCATCCTCGGGGTCTAGGGCCAGGGCTTCTTCGATGGCCTGTAAGGCCGCCGGTAGCTCGTGCTGGCGCTGCAAAGCGGCGCTCAACACGTAGAAGGCAAAGCTGTTTTCGGGGTCGAGGTGGATGGCTTGCTGGGCTTCAGCCTGGGCTTCGGGTAGGCGCGCCAGCTCCAGCAAGGCCAGAGCCAGCAGGCAGTGCAGGTAGCTATTATCGGGCTCGTCGCGGAGCAGACGGCGGGCTTCCTGCTCGGCTTCTTGCGGCCGCTTGTGCTGGAGCAGCAACTGCACACGGCTGATATACTGGGTAGAGTTCATCTTAATTCTTAAAACCCAAAAGAGCGGTTATTCGAGATAGGAAAACGCCGGCAGATACACCCAAATACCTAGGTTGAACCAGAGCATAACTGCCCGGTTGCTGAAACTATATTCCAGTTGAAACGCCGCCAGCACTGCTGCCAGTAATAGTAAACCTGTCCCGTAAAGGTAACCGGCGCGGCGGCCTCGCACACTGACGAGCGTCTGCTGGCCAAGCAGCACTGCCGCCAGGCTTACTGCTACAAGTACCCAAGCCACCACAGTAGCAGCCGGCAGCAGCAGCGCGGCGAGGGTCAGATAGAATGCAACGATGGCCCCGGCTTCAGCTACCAGCAGCTGGCGCAACGGGAGCGGTAGCACATGGCGGGTGGCGGGCCGCAGTAACTGCCAACTCAGGTGCAGCGTTTTGAAGCTGGCAATTAACAGGGCCGGCGAGAGAAAAAGCAGCACTGCCCCGGCCAGCACCGGCAGCACATACTGCCGCAGAGTGGCAGCTTCCACCTCATCCAGCACAGCGTAAAGCGTTAACAGAAGAAGTAGAACGAACGGGCCAATCAGCAAAAAGCCGGCGCGTTTATCCTCCACAAACCACGGCTTGAGCGGCTTGGGCCGGGGAGCTAGTCCTGCTCTTGATACCGCCGCTGATACTACACCCGCCCGAGCTTCGTGCGAGGTTGGGTCGAGCGCCAGAGCCTGCAGAAAGTGTGCCTCAGCCTGCTCAAATTGCGCGTGCTCCAGATGGCTGAATCCCAGATTAACGTGCGTGGGGGCAAACAAAGGTGCCTCACGCAGCGCCTGCTGGTACTCAGGCTGCCAGTCGGCCCCGGTGGCTAGCCTCGACAAAGCCCGGGCCCGCAGGTTGAGGCATTGCACGTGCTGCGGATTAAAAAGTAGACCCTGGTCGGCGGCAGTTAGGGCGGCCTCCGCCCGTCCTTCAGCAAAGGCCACGGAGCCCTGAATAAAATGGTAGTCAGGTACGGTGGGCTGCAGCTGCAAGGCCGTGGCAATGTGTTGGGCGGCTGGCTGTAGCTGTCCGCTCTGCAGGCAGGACAGGCTGAGCACGTAAAAGGCAAAGTCGTTTTGTGCATCCAGTGCCACGGCGCGCTCGGCGGGTGGCTGGCTTTCAGCCGGCTTGTGCTGACGAATCAGACTCAGCCCCAGCAGCGCCTGCCCCTGGCTGGACTCCGGAAATTGAGCTAATTGGCGCCGGGCTTCTGCTTCGGCTAGGTCGGGGCGTGACTGACGGAGTAAAACCTGAATCCGGCGCAGCTGAGAGATATTGGTGGAATGCATGGTGGAGAAGGCAAAAGCGGCGGCTACTGTTTCGGCGGCGGGGTTTGGCGGAAAATCAAAAACCCAGCCCAGCTGGTGAGGCCCAGAACTGCCAGCGGACCGTAAGGCCAGGTTGCCGGCCAACTTACGCTCGTGATACTGACGGCCAGCGCCAGCAGGGCTGCCAGCATCTTCCGCAGGGATGATTTTTCGGGCAATGGTTGATTCGAAGCGTGTTTGAAAGCGGCCCAAATGGCCATAGCCACCGTGGTAAGTCCACCCGTGAGGCCCGGACCTAGGCTGCTTTCCGGCACACCCAGCCACACCAGCAGCCAGAAAACTGTTGTTAGCCAGGCCAGCAGCAACAACGTAAAAGCCGCCACCGGCCCGTACCGCCAGAGTGTTTGCTGCGCGTAGAATAGGTTCTGGTCGGGGCGGTTGCGTAACCGTCGCACCTGCGGGTGTAGCCGCCAGTACCCGGCCTCAAAACCCATGAACAGTAGCAGCGGAATGCACAATAAACTCAGCGGAATCAGAATTAGCAGAAAGTGGCCCCACGCTTTCAGCTTCCTTTGTTTGGTGCCTTCTGATATGAATGTCAGGTAGGTGTCCAGCCACACGGCCAGCCGGCCAATCCAGAGCTGGCGGCGGATTGCCTGACTAGCTCCCTGCAAGGCCGTAGCATTGGTAGGAGCCAGGCGCAGCGCCTCCTGAAAATGCGCCTGAGCCGCCGCGTAATGCTTCTGCCGCATGGCTTCCCGGCCCAGCAGCTGGTGCGCCTTCGGAAGGTTCGGATGGCTGGCTACCAGCTGCTGCAGGACGGGTGCTAAGTCGGACCAGTGCTGCTGCTCGTGCAGCGCAGTGGCCAGCGCAATCAGGCAGCCAGTATGGTCGGGGCGGTGGGCCAGGCCCCGCGCGGCCGCCTGCTGCGCCGCGGCGGGCTGTTGTTGGAGCAAGTAAAGCTGCGCCTGCGCCGCCAGATACTTCGGGTTGAAGGGCTGCAGACGCAGGGCTTCGCGCAATGCCCTGGCCCGGGCAGGGGCCTGCCCGGCTTCATCTTCTATCAGAAACAGCACATAAAAAGCCTCGCTGGCGGCCGGATCGAGCACTAGCGCCTCCCGAATGACAACCCGAGCTTCTGACAGTCGATTTTGCCGGTACAGCGCAAAGCCGAGCAGGATGTAAGCCAGCGCTTCCCGCGGATTGTGCGCCAGCCGCTGTCTGACTAACTGCTCAGCTTGCTCCGGCCGGTTGATGTCCAGCAGGTTCTGCACGGCATCCTGCCACCGCGTAGCTGGGGGTTCGGGCCGCATAGCACCGTTACTTTTTGATGCCCAGGTAAGTCAGGATGTCGTCGTAGGTACCGCCTTCGTTGGAGTAGAGGGCGTAGTTTTTGGCCGTGGCAAACCACTCCTTGGTGCTGGGGCGCACCTGCCGGGCCGCGGCCAGCAAATGGCTCTGCTGCACCGGCTGCGGCCGGCCCGCTTTCATCGATTCGCGCAGGCAGGCTTCCACGGCCTGGTCTACCACGGCCTGCAAATCGGCGCCGGAGAGGCCGGCGGTCTGAGTAGCTAGGGCCGAGAGGTTGATGTTGTCGGCCAGGGGCTTGCCGCGCAGTAACACTTCCAAGATGGCCACGCGGGCAGTTTCATCGGGTGGGGTTACCAGCACGATTTTATCGAAGCGGCCGGGGCGGCGGAAGGCGGGGTCCAATTGCCAGGGGGCGTTGGTAGCGGCCAGTATCAGCACGCCGTCGTTAGAGCTGCGGGCCCCATCCAGCTCCTCCAGAAACTGGTTGATGAGGGTACGGCCGGCGCTTTGGCGCAGGTCGTGGCGGTTGGCGGCCAGAGCGTCCACCTCGTCAAAAAACAGCACGCAGGGCGCCTGCACGCGGGCCAGCTCAAACAGCTCGTGCAGCTTCTTTTCACTCTGGCCCATCCACATGTCCAGAATGTCGTTGATGCCCACGTGAATGAACGAGGCCTGCACCTCGCCGGCCGTGGCGCGGGCCAGATGCGTTTTGCCGCAGCCGGGTGGGCCGTACAGCAGCAGTCCGCCGCCGGCCGCCTTGCCATACGCCTTATACAGATCGGGGTACTGGAGTGGGTGGATGATTTTGAGGCGAATTTCTTCCTTCACTGCCTCCATGCCGCCCACGTCCTGAAACGTGATTTTGGGCTTTTCCAGCCCAGCAAACAACGCCTGCTCATCCAGCCCCATATCCGAAACGTGGGTGGCGTTGTAGTCGGCCGGAGCGCCGCCGCTGGCTGGTTGGGCGGCCGGGCGCAGGCCCAACTGTTCATCTAGGGCGGCGTCGCGCAGGCTGGCATCCAGTTGCAAGGCTTGCTGGTAGGCCGCCCGGGCTTCATCGGGCGGTCCGCCGGCGCGGGCCAGCACGCGGGCGTGGAGCAGATGGGCTCGGGCGTGGTTGGGGTGGGCGCGCAGCACTTCTTCCAGCACTACCAGTGCCGCCGAGGTTTTCTGCAGACCGGCGTACGTTTCGGCCAGCCCGAGCTGTAGCTCCTCATCCTCGGGGGCTTGGCGCAGACCCAGGCGGTAGTGTTCTTCCGCCTCACCAAGCCGCCCGGCCTGCCTGAGCAAGGAAGCTACGTGACGGCGCAGAGGAACATTTTCAGGCGAAAACGCCAGCGCATCGAGCAAGGGTTGCAAATCGGAGGGGTTGGGTAAAGCCGCCATAGATATATCTGCTAATGGAAGCCGCAAGCTACGGTTTTGCCTCTATCAACTTGCATGCATGGACTCACAGTGAATCGATAGACTATCATCTCTATTTATGGGTGTTTTTTAGAAATAGGTATAAAGAACGAATATATGATTACGGAAATTATATCATATTTTAGAACAGATACCTTAAAACAAAGGGTGCATGCAGGATAAAACTATATTGTTAGCGTATATTGGCATGACAAACGAAGGGTAACCCCAAAACATATTTGTGATGACTCCGACATCTGCTTCTGTCCGACCTAGCAAAAGTTTGTTTGCGCTGGGCGTGCTGTTACTGCTGTCAGTGGTGGCAGCTTTGGTGCAGGTACCGCATCCGGCCGCCGCCCCCGGTACCCTTAACGGGGCCGATGTAGCCTGGATGCTCACGGCCACGGCCTTCGTGCTGATTATGACGCCGGGACTGTCGTTCTTTTATGGCGGTATGGTGCGGCCCAAAAACGTGATTAGCACCATGTTGCAGAGCTTTGTGGCGCTGGGCGTTATTTCGGTGCTGTTCTACTTTGTGGGGTTCTCGCTTTGCTACGGCGACTCCTGGCACGGGCTTATCGGTAACCCCTTCACGTTTGCCCTGCTGCGCAACGTAGGTACGGCTCCCAACCCGGCGTTTGCCACTACCATCCCGTTCATTCTATACTTCGCTTTTCAGCTTAAGTTTGCCATCATCACCCCAGCCCTGATTACCGGCTCGTTTGCCGAGCGGGTGCGGTTTAAAGGCTACCTGGCCTTTATGGTGCTGTTCAGCCTGTTCATCTACTGCCCGCTGGCTCACTGGACGTGGCACCCCGAGGGCTTCCTGCGCAAGTGGGGCGTGCTGGATTTTGCGGGGGGCACCGTGGTGCACATTTCGGCGGGGGTAGCCGCTTTGGCCGGCGCAATGGTACTGGGCCGGCGCTCAGCCAACCTGCGGCCTTCCTCGTTTTCTACGCCCAATGTGCCTTACGTGCTGCTAGGTACCGGGCTGCTGTGGTTTGGGTGGTTTGGCTTCAATGCGGGCTCGGCGCTGGGTGCTAATGAGCTGGCGGCGCTGTCGTTTGTGAACACCAACCTAGCCTCGGCGGCAGCCCTCATTGCCTGGATTCTGATTGAAATTGTGCGGGGCGGTAAGCCCACGGCGGTGGGGGCCTGCACCGGCGCTGTAGTGGGACTGGTGGCCATTACGCCCGCCGCCGGTTACGTTGGTTATGGGCAAAGCATCCTGTTCGGGGTACTGGCATCCTTTATCAGCCACGCCGCCGTGCACTGGCAAAACTCGCGTACCACCATTGATGATACGCTGGATGTATTTCCGTGCCACGGACTGGGCGGCATTGTGGGCATGCTGCTCACGGGGGTATTTGCCGATAAGGTGGGACTGATTCACGGCACCTTTACCACCTTTGGCTACCACCTGCTGGGCCTGTTCATCGTCATTTCGTACTCGTTCGTCGGGGCGTGGATTTTATTGAAAATAACTGACCGTATTTTTGGGTTGCGCGTAAAACTCCAGGATGAGGAGTTAGGACTCGACCTCAGCCAACACGAGGAGTCCACGTACCACGTTGATGAAGCATTTGAACGCACCTACCGCCGCGACGTAGTGCCGGAAAGTGTGTAAGGAAACATCAGCCGCTCTTGTCGCAACCTCCGGAAAAAGTTGCGGCAGATCCCCCCTCGGCAGCTGGTGGGTTAGAGAAGGAATGAGGGGATTATTTTATGTAGAAGGCCACCGGCGGGGAATCCGGTGGCCTTCGTCTTTTTCAGGGTTAAGAGGCAAACGCTTAGCCGCCCAACTTGCTCAGCACAAACGAAACCAGAAAGCCGATGACGGTGATGAGCCCCGTGAAATTATGGGCCACCTCAAATGCTTCCGGAATCATGGTATCGGCAATCATGGCCAGCACGGCCCCGGCCGATACGGCGGTGGTAGCCGCCACCACTTCCGGCGAGAACCCACTGAATACCGAATAGCCTACCAGCGAAGAAATGCCGGAAATAAGGGCTATGCCAGCCCACAAGCCCAGCACGTAGGCTGGCTTGCGGCCCGCTTTGCGCATGCCAGCGGCGCTGCTCAGGCCCTCGGGCAGGTTGCTCAGGAAGATGGCCACCACGGCTACCATGCTCACGCCCCCGCCAGCCAGCATGCTCAGGCCAATCACAATACTTTCCGGAATGCCATCCAGCAGCGCTCCAATAGCCAGGGCCAGTCCGTTGTCGTCGCCGGCGGAGTTGCCCTCAGTGTGGCCTTTTTGCACGGCGTTGCGCTCCTGGGTTTGCTGGTCGCCGGAGCGCTTGCGGTGCTTGGCGCCGTAGCGGGCCAGCAGCCAGTTCGCCAGCGTGTACGCCGCCGCGCCGCCCACAAACCCCAGCCCCGTGGAGTCGAAGCCGCCTTTGCGGTAGGCTTCCTCCATTAGCTCCAGGGAAAGCGTTGAAATCAGCACGCCGCTGCCAAAGGCCATGATAGCGGCAATCAGCCGCTGCGGAATGTGGGTAAAATAGCCCACGGCCGCGCCCAGCAGTAGCGCTGAGCCGGATACCAGGCCCCAGAAGCCAGCCACGGCCCAGGTAGGAAAAAACGACATAGAAAGAGGGGAGAGAAGGAGCCGTAGCTGCTGCCACCAAGGCAGCGTGCCCGTTCAACGCCAAACGCTCGGTAAAAGATACGGCTACGCCAGCCGCAGCTGCTGCAAAACTGCCGTCAGTTCCGCATCGGTGCGGCCTTCTATTTCTACCTTTTTGAAAGGAGCCGTGTGCCCGCTCAGCAACGTAACACCAGATTTGCTCACCCCAAATACTTCGGCCAGGTACGCCAGCAAACACGCATTGGCCTTGCCATCCTGGGCGGGGGCCTGCAGGCGTACGAGCAGGCTGCCATCGGGGGCACGCTCCAGCTGGGTGCGGCGGCTGTTGGGCTTGGCTTTCAGGTGCAGCACCGCCACGGCTAGGCGGGGTCGTTGTAGGCGTCGTACACGTTCCAGGCCCACACAATGAACGGGATTATAACCGTCCAGAACAGAAAAAAGCCTACCAGTCCACCTACTACCCAAATCACAAAGGCTTTCAGAATCTGGCCTTTGATAAGCTGGCCCAGGCCGGGCACGAATACGGAAAGCAGAGCGGGTACGCCGTAGGTCGGTTTCATAGCGGGAGAGTTGAAGAAGCGGGAAGTTGGGAAAAATTGCCGACTCGCGCCTGCCCAAACGGACAGCGGCTCAGCACCACGCACCGCCCGCAGGCCGGCGTGTGAAAATAGCAGCACTTTTGGCCGTGAAACATGAGTGCCTCGTGGTGGTCGTACACCTGCTGGGCATCCCAGTCGGGTGGCAATAGGGCAGCCAGTTGGGCGTGAGCTGCGGCCTCGCCCACCTTCGGGCCAATGAGGCCCAGGCGCTGCGCCACGCGGTGATGGTGACTATCCACGGGCATAGCGGGGCGACGCAGGGTACTGAACAGCAATACGGCGGCGCTGGTTTTGGGCCCCACGCCCGGCAGTTGCTCCAGCCAGGCCCGGGCCTCCGGAATCGGCAAATCGGCCAGGAACTCCAGGTGGCAGGGGCCATTGCAGCGGCTGCTCACTTCCCGCAGCACCTGCTGCAGCCGGGGTGCTTTCTGCTCCGGCCAGGTGCACGGGCGGATGGCCGCCTCCACTTCCGCCGTGGGCGCATCAAGCACCTGCTCCCACGTCGGGAAACGGGCGCGTAGCTGCTGGTAGGCGCGGTGCGAGTCCTGGTTGCGGGTGCGGTGGGAAAGCAACGAGCTGATGAGCTCACTGAGCGGGTCTTTGGTGCTGAAAAACGCAAACGGGGCGCCATACGCAGCGCAGAGCTTTTCGTGCACCCATAAAGCCAGCTCCCGGCGCTCGGGTAGGGTGGTGGGAGTAGCGGTTGTATTCACCTGCTTCTCTACGCAATCCAGCTTGTTGAAGGCTGAAAGGTGCCGGGGTAAGCGTATGCACAGTGCATAAAAAAACCTCAACCACAGTTGAGGTTTTTTTGCATTTCATAAACCAGATAACCTTATTGCTGCCCCCGGTTATAGAGCAGAATGGCCTGTTTCACGCTGTTCTGTGACTTGCCGCCAATGGCCAGCGGCACAATAGCCAGCGGAATGGCCGCGTACATCAGCGGCGACACCGAAAAGCCGTTGCTGCCGCTAAAACTGGAAAGCGTGCCCGCCAAGAACAGCGCGCCGGCTCCTACGTAGCTGAGGGTAGTAATGCGTTGAAAGCGCCGGGCATCGGCCAGTAGCTGCTGGGAACCGGGGTTATCCTGGGTGGCCAGCTGCAGGTTGCGGATGCTCAGGTCTTCGATGGGGCCGTTATCCTTGCTGAAGTACTCGGTACGCACCGTGCGGTAGCCACCATAACCGCCATAGCCGCCGTAGGGGTAGCCAAACCCGCCGTAGCGGCCGTAGCCGTAAGGGCTAAACCCGCCGGGGTTGCTCATGTACTGCTGCGTGGTGATGGAGTATAGGCTGATGCGACCCACCCGGTCGCGGCGGAGTGTGGTTTCGCGCTTGGACCGGCCGGGCAGGGTGGTGCGCACGTAGAAGCCGCTTTCGTCCTCGTAGTAGCGCACGTCGTTCAAATCGAGGCGCTGCTGGCCATCTACCAGCAAAAAGGTGCGGCCGAATACCGGCTGCTTCAGCTCCACATCGTAGCCCCGCAGCACCTGTCCCGATTTTAGGCCCACGGCGTAGCGGGTAGTGTTGGCGGGTGGCAATTGCACCTGCCGCTGCTGGCTGCGCACTGAATCGGGTACGGCCGGGGGGGAGGCCAGCGTGCGAGGGGCCAGGGCGCGACGCACGGTGTCGGCGGGTGGGGCGGTGGTAACGGGAGCTGGGGCGGGAGCAGCAGGCGCGGGCGTAACCGGAGCAGGCTGCGGAGCCGGGGCGCCGGGCAGCGTGTTCAGCTCGCGGGGCGTCTGCTGAGCCAGGGCCGGGGCGGCCAGCGCGCACAGGGCCAAAAGCGGGAGAGAGCGGAGCAACATAGAGGATAAAGAAAGGCGGAAAGAACGAAATATCAGCCCCGGGCGTGAGGATACTGTGAGCACGCCTGAACTGCCTGTCGGGCCGGGGCCAACTTGTCGGAGGAACTACGGTGCCCGGCCGAAAGTGCCCGGTTAGCGGCCCATATTACAAGTTCTTCCAGTCAAATGTAGCCGCCCGCTTATTTCACGAAGACCGTGCCCCACAGGAGAGAGGCCTCGGCCGCCGAGCGGCGTTGCATGGGGCGCGGAATTAGCAGTTCTCCCGTAGCCAGATTCGCCCAGCCTCCACCGTCTGAAAATGCTCGGCAGTTACCAGCGAGTTCTTGATAACGTCGGTCATGATGTGCTGCACCGAGGTTTGGTTGAAGATATCCTCCGACTGCACAATGGCAATGCGCCGGCACCCAGCCGCAATTACCCGCGGAAAGTAGCTGTCCGTAATCCACTGTTGGTCGGTGCGCGAAATCACGCGCATCTGCCGCGTATCAGCCAGCAGGCAGTGTGCTTTGTGGGCCCGCACCTGCTGCACGGTGGCATCGTGGGCCTCGCGCAGCAGCTCACCCGAGGCAAAGCCCCGCCACACCTGATGGATGGCCGGCACGCTCTCGTCAAAATAAATAGTACAATGCTCGTTTTCGAATAGGGGTTGCATAGGTGGGAGGCGGGTGGGAGTGGGGGAGGGGCTTAGCGGAGCAGCTTTTCCAGCAGGTTCATGCTGTCTACCATATCGGAGCTGGACTCAAAATCGAGGGGTTTCAGGATGTAGCCGCTGACGCCCAGGTTTTGGGCATTGAGGCGGTCCACATCCATGCCGGAGGTGGTAGTGATGAATACCGGAATATCCCGCAGCTCCGGGTTGTTGCGGATTTCGGCCAGAAACTCGTGGCCGTTCATTTTGGGCATGTTCAAATCCAGCAGAATCACCTCAGGCAGGGGGCGAATGGGCTCCGCTCCGTTGCGGCCCAGCAGCAAATCCAGCGCCTCCAGACCATTAAAGGCCGTGTACAGCTTGTGGGGAACATTGAACTTCTCGAAGGCCTTCTGGGCCGTCATGGTATCAAAAAAGTCGTCTTCAACGAGCAGGACGGAGCGCATACGGGAAAGGTGAGATGGTGAGGCAGTGAAATAAGAAACACTGCGTGATGAAACGGTGAAAGCGCCGGCTAGTGCAAGCACAGCACCGCCGGGCCGCGGCGCTTATTTGTGCCAGGTGAACACAAAGGCGGCGCCCTGGCCTTCTTCGGATTCGATGTGAATGGTGCCGCGCTGCTCCTCCACAATGCGCTTCACAATGCTGAGGCCGATGCCGGTGCTTTCGGCCGTGTTTCGGTCGCGCAGTGTCTGGAACATCAGAAACACCTTTTGCTGGAACTGCGGGGCAATGCCGGGCCCATCGTCCTGCACCCGAAACTCATAGCAGGAGCCCAGGTCGCGGGCCGATACCGTGATAAGGCCATCGGGGCGGTTGTGGTACTTGGCCGCGTTGCCGATGAGGTTGGTGAACACCTGCTGCAGGCTGAGGCGGTCGGTGTGGAGCACGGGCAGAGGTGTGGGCGTCTCTACCCGAAAGGTGGGCGGAACTACCAATTCAGTTACCTCGGCTACCAGCTGCTGCACGTCTACTTCCTCTAGTTTGCGCTCGGTACGGCCGGCGCGGGCGTAGGCCAGCAGGCCGTTAATCAGGTCTTCGAGGCGGTGCAGGCGGCCCTTCATCATGTCCAGGTACTGGCGCATCTGGGGGCTGAGCTCGTGGGGCAGCTCGTCCTCAATCCACTTCACCACCGTTACCACCCCGCGCAGCGGGGCTTTCAAGTCGTGGGAGGCCACGTAGGCAAACTGATCCAGCTCCCGGTTGCGGTTTTCCAGGGCCGTGAAGCTGGTGTCCAGCGCCTGCGTCATGTGGTTGAGGGAGGTAGCCAAGTTGCCCAGGCTGTCCTGCTCCTGGTCGGATATTTTGACGGTGTAGTCGCCCGCCACCACGCGGTTAGCCAGGGCTTCAATGATGCTGATGCGGCGGGCCACATCGGCGTTGGTGCGCTGCAGTTCCAGCTGCAGGGCCTCGTTGGCCTGCAGCTCCCGGTTGATTTTGGTGAACAGCCAGGCCACAATCAGGGTAGCCAGCACCGCCGAAATGACGATGGCCGCCGGGGTGGTATTCTCGAAGAAATCCTGCCGCCGCTGGCGCTCCTTCAGCAGCACCTTCTCATCCGTCTGGATGCGGGCAATAACTCCCCGAAGTGCCATTTGCTTTACCCGGTCCTCGCGCACCAACTGGCGTACGGCCTCAGTGGAAGGGGGCAGCTTGGACCAACGCTCCAGAAATACCATTTCGTCCCGCAAACCGCGCTGCAGGGTGTCCAACCGGCTCTGCTGCTGGGGATTATCCAAGGTGAGGAGTTGCAACGCGTCAAAATCCTCGTCAAGCAACGTCCGGCTTTCGGCGAAGCCCGGCAGGTAGGTGGAGTCGCTCAGGAGTAGGTAGCCGCGTACCTGGCTTTGGGCGTCGCGCAGGTGGCCGCGCAGGCTGGAGGCGCTTTCCAGCACCCGGTAAGTGTGCTCTACCTGGCGAGTGTAGTAGCCAAGCTGCTGAATGCTGTACCAGGCCACGGCCGAGGTGAGCAGCAGCACGCCTACAGCAATAACAAACCCGAGAATGATTTTGGTATTGAGCTTGAGGCCCATAGAACAGAAGCAAAAAAACGCGCGAAATAACCGCCGCAAGATACTGCCGCGGCTATAGTTGAGCCTACAACGGCCCGTAGGCCGCGCAAGTTGGCCTCCGTATCTTTGCCCACTTTTCCAGCCGGCCGCTCAACTGCTCATCACATGCCCCTCGACCCCATTACCAGCCCCCAGAATCCGCGCATCAAAAACCTACTGAAGCTGCAGCAGAAATCGTCGGAGCGGCGGGCCCAGGGACTCACCATCATTGAGGGCCTGCGGGAGCTAACCATTGCCCAGGGGGCCGGGGTGGGCATTACCGCGCTATTCGTGTGCTCCGATCTGGCCGGTCCGCAGCGGCTGCAGCAGCTGCAGGAGCTATTCGGCAACGGGCCTACGGACTGGTTTGAGGTGTCGAAGGCTGTGTTTGAGAAAGTGGCCTACCGGGAAGGCTCCGACGGCGTGCTGGCCCTGGCCCGCCCGCCCCACCTCACGCTGGACACGCTGCCTTTGCCGACCAACCCGCTGCTGCTGGTGCTGGAAGCCGTGGAGAAACCCGGCAACCTGGGGGCCATTCTGCGCACCGCCGACGCGGCCCAGGCCACGGCCGTAGTGGTGTGCGACCCCCGCACCGATTTGTTTAACCCCAACGCCATCCGCAGCAGCATTGGGTGTTCGTTCACGGTGCCCACCATTGCCACCACCCGCCCCGAACTGCTGGCCTGGTGCCAGCGCCACGGCATTCGTACGTACGCCGCGGCCCTCACCGATGCGGCCGTACCCTACACCACCTGCGACTTCCGCGGCCCCACGGCCCTGGTAATGGGCACTGAAGCCGACGGCCTCACGCCCGAGCTCATGCAAGCCTGCGACCAGACCATCATCATCCCCATGCGCGGCGCCATTGATTCGTTGAACGTCAGCACCGCCACCGCCATTCTTACTTTCGAGGCGGTACGGCAGCGGGAGCAGTAGGCAACGGCACGTAGCCATCCTGCTGCACTGCCTGCAGATAAGGAGCCAGCAGCCGGGCTGTTACCTGGGCTGGCAGCTTATGCGTGAGCCGGTACTGCCGGATGGCCGTGTACAGTTGCCGACGGTTCCAGGCGGTGGCTTTGCCCAAACCAAACGCCGATACGCCCAACAGGCTGAACGCCACTGGGGCCACCCAGGGGTCGTAGTAATATGTGCCAGCGTTGGGTACGATGACGCCGGAGCTGGTGGTGGTTTCTCCCATGTGTCGCCCTACGGCCGATACCAACGGTACTGGGTAGCCGGCAAACTGCATGATGCGGCGCCCGGTGTTCCACTTGCTGTAGTATAGCCGGATAACTGCCCGGGCAGTATCATTAAACCCGTAGGCCTCCTCAAAAGATGCTTCCGTAAGCCGGAATTCGTAGGGTGCAGGCTGCTCCGGCATAGGGCCCGGCTCGCCCAACTGGGCCCGGGCCGCACCGGCCAGTATCAGCAACAGGAATAGCAAGCCGCAACGTCTGCTGGCAACGGTGGTAAAGAAATACATAATGATAGGACAACGGGTAAGCCGATGCACCAGCTTTCTTCGCCAAGATACTCAATTGCCCAGAAAGGCCGCGCAAGTTTTAGAACTTTACCGTGGCCGATAGGTTCAGTACCCGCCCTTCCACCGGAGCCCAGAGCTGGGGGAAGTTGGGGTTGAGGCGGGAGCCTAAAACCACGCTTTCCCGGCGCGTCTGGCGGTAGTCGAGCAGGTTTTCGCCGTTGAGCACCAGCGTGAGCGGGCCTTGGGTGTAGCGCAGCAGCGCGGCCACAATGGGGTAACCCGGCGTGCGGCGGCCATCGGAAAGGTATTGCTGGCCGGTGTAGCTGGCCTCAATGCCGGCGGCAAAGTGCTCGGTAAACTCCTGGGTGGCCACGGCGGCCAGCTTATGGCGGGCAGCCAGCTCCACGTGTGGGTTCACCGGGTCATAGCGGCGGCGGGCGTCCGTAAACACGTAGCCCAGGTACAGCTCGGTTTCGTCCTGGCGCAGGCGCACGTAGGTTTCAAAGCCCTGGCTCACCACGGGCTGGCCGGCGTTGTACCAGGCCAGCGGTGTACTGCCGGGCGTGAGGCCGTAATCGGGCAGCACCAGCGGGGAGTTGAGGCGGGTGTAGAAGAACGACTGGTTGAGAGTCAGGGTCAGCTCGCCAGCATGGTGCTGATAGTTCACGTCCCAGTTCAGGCCGGTGGAGCGCTCCGCCCGCAGGCCCACCAGGGGCTGCAGTTGCGGGTAGTCCCGCTCATCTAGGTCGTTCACGTAGGGCACGGGCACGCGGTAGCCCAGGCCGCCGTTGAGGCGCGACGTTACGCTTTCGGAAAACCGGTACAGCAGCGCCAGCCGGGGCAGCAGGAAGTTACCGTACTGGTTATGGTGGTCGAGGCGCAGGCCGCCCTGCACCGTGAGCTGGGGCACGGGTTGCCAGTCATCCTGCACAAAGCCGCCCACCGTGCTATACGTGTAGTTGCCGGCCGGCAGGGCCGAAGGGCCATCCTGGGGCCGCAGCTGCTCGCCGTTAACGTTCAGGCCTGCTACCACGGTGTGCTGCCGGCCCAGGCGGTGCAGGTAGCTCAACTCCGAGAAATACGACAGCTGCCGGGCCCGAAACCCCACGGTATTGGTGGTCACGCGCCTATCGAAGCTGCTCGCGGTGCCTTTTACTGTTAGGCTGCCGCCACCCACGCTGTCCTGGGTGTACACTAGGTCGGCGGTGTGGCGCTGCATGCGGTTGGTCACGAAGTACTGGTGCAGCGCGTCGGGGCCGGCGCGCACCACCTGCTGGTCGCCGCCACGGCGGTCCTCCACGGTGCTGGTGTAGCCCACGGCCAGCTGGCCCAGGCGGTTGGGGTAGTAAAACAGCCGCGGGTGCACCGTGAAGTTGCGCAGGCGGGGCACGTCGGTGAACCCGTCGCCATCCACATCCACGTCCTGCTGGCGGGTGCCGCCCGCAAACAAGGTGTAGCCCACCCGCTGGTTGCGGCCCGATACGAATCCGTTGAGGTTGGTTTCGCGCAGGGTGCTCTGGTTGAGGGTGAGGCTGCGCTCCGGACTACCCAGGCGGGGCTGCTTGCTGATGAGGTTCACTAGGCCGGCAATAGCCCCGCCCCCGTACAGTGTGCTGCTGGAGCCCTTAATCAGCTCAATCTGCCGCAAATCTAGCGGGGGCACCTGCAAAATCCCGAAGGAGCCGGCGTAGCCCCCAAACAGCGGCAGCCCGTCGCGCAGCATCTGCGAGTAGCGGCCCTGCAGGCCCTGGATGCGCAAATCGGCGTTGCCGGTGGTGGGCTGGGTGGGCTGAATCTGGGTGCCGGCAATATCGCCCAGCAACGAGGCAATGTTGCCGGGTTTGATGGCGTTTTCCTCCTGCAGCTCCTCCTCGCCCAGCACCTCTACCCGGGTGGGCAGGTCCTCAATGCGTGAGTTGGTGCGGGTGCTGGTTACTATTACTTCATCCAGAGCATTGGCATCCGGGGCCAGCAGTACCGTGGCCGGAGCCAACTGGGGCAGATTCACCCGCACCGTCTTCAGCTTATAGCCAATAAAGCTCAGCACCACCTCGACCGTGGGGCCGGGTACGTTGGGAATAGTGAGCTGGCCCTGGGCATCGGAAGAGGCACCCAGCGCCGTGCCCCGAATGGCCCCACTCACGGCCGGCAGCGGCTGCCGGGTTACGGAGTCGCGCACCTGTACCTGCACTGTGTATTGGGCCCAGGCGGCCGGGGCCAGCAATAGTAGCCCGAATAGTAAAATGAAACGCATAAGCAGTTGAGCAGATGATAGCGCAAACATCCGGAGCGTTTCTGAAGATGATCTGAAGCGCTAGTGCCAGGTTAGCTCACCCGCCCGGGCGGTGGCGTGCGGCGTTAGGTCGTTGTCAAACAGCCAGAAATCGGCACGGTAGGAGCTGCTGAGGTAGCCTAGCTCGTGGTCGAGGCCCAGTACCTGGGCCGGATACAGGGAGGCCATCCGTAAAGCTTCCTCCAAAGGCAACCCCACGTGCCGCGCGCAGTTGCGGATGGCCTCTGGCAGCGTCAGGGCCGAGCCGGCCAGCGTACCCTGGGCATCCACGAAGTGGTTGCCTTCGCGCCGGAACTGATAAGCGCCTTGCTGGCTGTCGGTCACGGCATCGGTAATCAGGAACAACCGCTCCCGCAGCAGTTTTTGGCTGATGCGCACGGCGTCGTAGCTGCAGTGTACTCCATCCGCAATAATGCTGGCGTAGGCCGTAGCCGAATCATACACCGCTCCCACCATGCCCGGCTCCCGCCCCTGCAGCGCCGACATGGCATTAAACAAGTGCGTAGCCGCCGAAAAGCCCTGCCGGAAACCCGCCGTGGCCTGCTCGTAGGTAGCATTGGAGTGCCCGGCCGACACGACTACATCGGCCTCGCGCAGGCGGGCTACTACCGCCGCCGAGGCCATTTCGGGGGCCAGCGTTATCATTTTCAGGATTCCCCCACCCAGCTGCAGCAGCTCTTCCACCTCAGATACTGTAGGCTCCCGGATGAATTCGGCCTGGTGTGCGCCTTTCTTGAGCGGGTTGATGTAGGGTCCCTCCAGATGAATGCCCAGCAGGCCTGGTTGCTCCCGGCAAAACTCCCGACCGGCTTCTAGCGCCTGCCGCATCATATCCCAGGAGTTGGTGGGCATGGTGGCCAGCACGCCGGTAGTACCTTGCCGGAAAGCAAACTGGGTAAGTGTAGTTAGGGCCGCCTGGGTGGGCGTCACGGAAAAGAGCTGCTGCTCGGCCCCGTATACCTGCAAATCCAGCAAGCCGGGCGCTACGTTCAGGCCCCCGCCATCTACGGTGGGCACGTCAGTAGGGGCAGCTACCTCGGGTAGCACCGCTTCAATGAGGCCGTTGTGGATGAGCAGCGTATGATGGGGCAGTACGGTAGAGCCGGTATAAATGGTGCAGTTGCGGAGCAGGTAGCGCATGAGCGGGAAGGCAGGGGAAAGAAAATCTGCCCGAAGGTAACGCGCAGCTTTGGCGGGTAGTTGTGGCCGCGCCGAATTGTGCGCAGGTCCTATCTTGGGCCCAACCTGCGCGTTTATCCTGTTCAGTTGCTATGCCGAAATCAGCTTCTGCCCGTCCGGCCCCGTGGCGCGCCCGCCTGCTGCTGGGCGGCTTGCTGGTGGTACTGGTGTTCGGGGCTTGCTCCACGTCTGAGTTCACAGCCGAGAATACCTCCAGGTACGCCCCACTAGTTTTGCGCTACCACGTGCGCAAAACCACCAATCTGTTCATCTTTACCTCGTATGATACACTGAGTTTCGAGGTCCGGTACCGCGGGCAGCTCCTGTTGCCACAAAACGTGTGTTCGTTTGATTCAGTAGCTTCTAGCATGCAGGATATCCAGGCAGTGCCGCACCAATCGGGTCGGTGGCTGGTGCGCGTCCGTTGCCATCCGTATGGAAACATCAGCCAGGCCGTTTACCTGCTACAGCTTACCCCGGCTGGGGCCCGGTTTTACCTTGCCGGTACCGAGACGAAGGACAATTATCCGCCCACCTTTGCGCTACTGGCTGACGGCCGGGCTGTGTGGGTGCCGCGTACCGATACTTCCGGCACCCTGTTCGACCTGGAACAGCTCCAGGGTTTTGCGGTGGAATTTCCGGCTCTGCCCGATTCAATCCATAGCGTTTTTAGTGAGCCTACGGAAGCCTACTACCTGGCTCCCGACCGCCGGACACTGGCCCGATTATTCAGCCCGGATACCACTACGCAGACTTTTATTAAAGACAGTGTAAGTCAACGCACCGAAGCCCCCGCGCCCGCCATCTACCTCGACGAGTACAACACTGCCACGCACCGGCTGCAACGCCGCCGCCTACCCGGGCGTATGCTTTCCGCCGAAAACCCGTTTCAGAACACCCGCTGGCAGCAGGATTCCGTAGCCCGCTGGTACTTGCAAGTAACTCCATGAGCCCATCTGTTGAGCACCGCACCATCCATGTTCACGGCCGCGTACAGGGCGTTTTCTTTCGCCAAAGCACGCAGCAAGAGGCCCGCCGCCTGGGGCTTACGGGCACCGTGCGCAACAACCCCGACGGCACCGTGACCATTGAAGTCGAAGGCCCTACCGAAGCGTTACGCCAGCTGGAAACGTGGTGCCACCACGGCCCGCCCGCCGCCCGGGTGGACAAGGTGGAAGCAAGGGAAGGAGAGGTGCGCGGCTATCCAGATTTCCGGGTGGAACGGTAACCGGTTACACCCGCCGTAATTCCTCCACCCATACGTCCAGTGCATCGGCGGCGTGCAGTAGGGGTGGCCCTTGCGGCGTGGGCAGTCCGTGGCTTTCTACCAAGGTCGATTCCCAGTGGGTGAGCGTGGCCTCGCGCAGTGTCCAGGGTTGGTGCCAGAGCCGGCCGCGCCACAGCTCGGTGGTGTGTTCATGGGGCCGCACCGTGTGGCCGGCCGTATAGAGGTAGTACCGCTCAGTAAGGAAATACGCTAAAGAACCAGGCTGAGCCAACGGCAACACTGTTCCGGGCAGCCAGGTAGCATCGAAAGTAGCCGGGGCCTCACCGCGGTGCGTGCGCGTAGCCGTAGCCTGCAACGCATTGCCCGTGCGGGTGAGTTGCATGCGGGCGTGCAGGTAGGGCAGGTGGAACAAGGTACGGGCGGCCCACACCCCCAACGGCTGGGTAGCGTCCAAAGACAAAAACCACACGCCCGGCACCCCGTCCAAGCGAGCGTAGGTACGCACGTTTAACTCGTGTAAGGCGCTCAGGCCCGGCACGGCCGGCAGCCCCAGCGGCCGAATATGGCTCATGGTAAACGGCACCACGCCCAGCCAGGCCTGCCCCTCAAACAAGTCCAGCTCCAGGCGGGGCGGCAGGTAAGGCCGCAACACCTCCGCTGGCACGGGCCAGTGCGCAAACAACAGGTTGCTCCAGCGCTGCCGCATCAGCGACCAGCGCGGTGGACGAGTGGCCGGCGTAAAATCGGGGTGGAGTGGCATGAGTGGCGAGGTAGGAGGAACGGGGCGCTGCCTCAGTAACCATAATACTGGCGAAACCTCCCGGTGTCACGCGCTGTTGACTCGACCGAGCAAACAAAAAGAGGGCGTAGCCACTGGCTACGCCCTCTTTTTACGCATTCAAGCTTCGTAAAAGCTAGTCTTCTTTCTTCGCCGAGCGCAGACGCTCGTTTTCGTCGAGCAGAATTTTGCGCATCCGCACCGACTTCGGCGTTACTTCCAGGTACTCATCCTTCTGGATGTATTCCATAGCGTCTTCCAGCGAGAACTGGCGCTTGGGCTGAATCTTCACGTTTTCATCCGAGCCCGAAGCACGCATGTTGGTCAGCTTCTTGCCTTTCTGAATGTTGATGGTCAGGTCGTTGGGGCGGGTGTGCTCGCCAATTACCTGGCCGCCGTACACCTCTTCGCCTGGGTCCACGAAGAACTCGCCACGGTCCTGCATCTTGTCGATGGTGTAGGCCGTACCGGGGCCGCTTTCCATCGAAATCAGTGAGCCGCTGATGCGGCCGGGGATGGTGCCTTTGTATGGCTCGTAGCTGGTGAAGCGGTGGTTCATGATGGCCTCACCGGCGGTGGCGGTCAGCACGTTGTTACGCAGGCCAATCAGGCCGCGCGACGGGATGTTGAACTCCAGATGCTGCAGGTCGCCTTTCGGCTCCATGATGGTCAGCTCGCCTTTGCGCTGAGTTACCAGCTCAATTACTTTACCAGCCGTTTCTTCCGGCACGTCTACCACCAAGTGCTCGATGGGCTCCAAACGGTTGCCGTTCTCATCTTCTTGGAACAGTACCTGGGGCTGACCAACCTGCAGCTCGTAGCCTTCGCGGCGCATGGTTTCAATCAGTACCGACAAGTGCAGAATACCGCGGCCGTACACCAGGAAGGTATCTTCCCGGTCGGTTTCCTGCACGCGCAGGGCCAGGTTTTTCTCCGTTTCCTTGTACAGACGGTCACGCAGGTGGCGCGAGGTTACAAACTTGCCTTCCTTACCGAAGAAGGGTGAGTTGTTGATGGTGAACAGCATGTTCATCGTCGGCTCGTCGATGGCAATGCGGGTCAGCGCCTCGGGGTTGTCGGCGTCGGCGAGGGTATCCCCAATGTCGAAGCCTTCAATGCCGGTTACGGCGCAAATTTCGCCAGCCTGCACTTCCGAAACCTTGGCTTTGCCCAGGCCTTCGAACACCTGCAGTTCTTTAATCTTCACCTTCTTGATGCTGCCGTCGGCTTTCATCAGGCTCATGTTCGAGCCTTCTTTCAGCATGCCGCGGTGTACGCGCCCGATGGCAATCCGACCTACGAAAGCCGAGTAGTCCAGCGAGGTAACCTGCATCTGGGGCGTGCCCTCGATGAAGGGAGCCGGAGGAATTACCTCGATGATGGCGTCCAGCAGCGGGGTGATGTCCTCGGTTTTCTCTTTCCAGTCGCGCGACATCCAGCCCTGCTTCGAAGAGCCGTACAGGGTCACGAAGTCCAACTGGTCTTCGGTAGCACCCAGGTTGAACATCAGGTCGAACACTTGCTCGTGCACCTCGTCGGGGCGGCAGTTTTCCTTGTCCACCTTGTTTACTACCACGATGGGCTTCAGGCCCAGGTCAATGGCTTTGCTCAGCACGAAGCGCGTCTGGGGCATGGCACCTTCAAAGGCGTCCACCAGCAGCAGCACGCCGTCGGCCATCTTCAGTACCCGCTCTACTTCACCGCCGAAGTCGGCGTGACCAGGGGTGTCGATGATGTTGATTTTTACGTCTTTGTACCGTACCGATACGTTTTTGGAGACGATGGTGATGCCCCGCTCACGTTCCAGGTCATTGTTGTCGAGGATCAGGTCGTCGAACTGCTGATGTTCGCCGAAAATCTTCGAGGCGTGAATGATCTTATCCACGAGCGTAGTCTTGCCGTGGTCAACGTGCGCAATGATGGCGATATTCCGGATGTTCTGCATACAAAGGGTTTTCCGGCCGCAAAGGTACGGAATGAAACTGGCAAAAGCGCGCAGTAATTAATTGTTAATGAGAGAGGAAGAAACTGCGGGTGCGAAGGCAGACAACTTATTGGCCGCCTGAGGTTCCCGCAGCAGGCGGGGCCACGCTATTTGTCGGGGGTAAGACCGAACTGTAGTCTAGTTGCGTATGTTCTGCTGGCGGCCCGCTCCTAGTAGCGTACGGCTTCTTTTCTCCCCTCAACTATCATATTCTGCATGCGCTTTCCCTTCCTGTTTCTGCTGCTGTCGGTGCTGACGCTGAACCCGGCTTGCTCCCAAAAGAAAAACGACGCCAAGATGGACCTGGCCGACTCGCCTAGGCCGGTAACCAGCCCCTCATCGGCGGCCAAAGCTTACCCCAAAGCCAAGCCCGCCACCGGCAAGCCCGATGAGTTTCCAGTGCGTAAATCGGACGCCGAGTGGCGCAAGCAGCTGACTTCCGAGCAGTACTACATTCTGCGACAGGAGGGTACCGAGAAACCCTATAACAACCCCTACTGGAACAACCACGCCAAGGGCAACTACTACTGCGCTGGCTGCCACAACCTGCTGTTCTCGTCGGCTACCAAGTTTGAGTCGGGCACGGGCTGGCCGAGCTTCTGGGCCCCGGCCTCCGATGCCAGCCTGAAAGTAGCCGTCGACAACAGCTTGGGCATGAGCCGTGACGCCATTATGTGCGCCCGCTGCGGCGGCCACCTCGGCCACGTGTTCGATGATGGTCCCAAGCCCACCGGCCTGCGCTACTGCATGGATTCCTACGGCATGGTGTTCGAGAAGGCCAAGTAACGGTTGAGCTGTATTTTTGCGCGGTGGCTCGTTGGCAATCCAAGCCAACGGGCCATTTCGTTTGTTGTAGCAGTGGAGCGCAAGCTCCGCTGTACCCTTACCCTTCGTTCTATGTCAACCCAAGTTCATTCTGATTCAATTGCTGAACTACAGCAGGCACTCGCCCCGGCCCGCCGGCACTTGATAGCCCACGGCGTGTACCAGTCGCTGAACTCTCTCCATGATTTGCGGGTGTTCATGCAGCACCACGTGTTTGCCGTGTGGGATTTTATGTCGCTGCTGAAAGCCCTGCAGCGGGAGCTTACCTGCGTGGAAGTGCCCTGGGTGCCGCGCGGCAACCCCGCCACCCGCCGCCTCATCAATGATATTGTGCTGGAAGAAGAAACCGACGTAGACCCCGAGGGCAACCCCACCAGCCACTTCGAGCTGTACCTGCGCGCTATGCGGGAGTGCGGCGCCGACACCGCCCCCGTAGAACGCCTGCTGGACGCGTTGGCGCAGGGAGCCAGCGTAGAGCAGGCTCTGGAAGCGGCCCAGGCCCCAGCCTCGGTGCGCGAGTTTGTACTGGATACCTTTCGTATCATCGGTTCTGGCCAGCCCCACGCCATTGCCGCCGCCTTCACCTTTGGCCGGGAGGATGTAATTCCGGATATGTTCCGCCACCTCGTGGCCGACCTTACTCAGCATTTCCCCGGCCAGCTCGATACGTTCAGCTACTACCTCAACCGCCACATTGAGCTGGATGAGGAAGCCCACGCCCCGCTGGCTCAGCAAATGGTGCGCGAGCTGTGCGGCCACGATGCCCGCCGCTGGCAGGAAGCCACCGCCATTGCCGAGCAGTGCATGCAGGCCCGCGTGAAGCTCTGGGACGGTATCCGGGCAGAGCTTCAAGCCGGAGAATAAGGTCAACTTCCCAGCCGTAAGTTCGTTAGCTACAGAAGCCGGCGCGAGGTGCGCCGGCTTCTTTGCTTTCGTTATGAACCTGTATCATCAACTTCGGGTAGGACTGCCGGCGCTGGCCCTACTGGCGGCCTGCACCGCCTCCGAAACCGTAGGGGAGGAAGCTGCCGTGCAGCGCCCACCTACCCGTATTGTTACCGACGCCGACCGGCAGGCGGCTTACAACAGCAACGCTGGCTACGGCGGCTCCGCGCCCGATGCCACGCCCGGCCGGGTGCCTATTCGGGAGCAGGCCAGCGGCATCAACTCCCGCAAACGTCCCGAAACCCTCAATACCAACGACAACAATACCACCACGCCCGAAACCCGCATGCGCCGCGTAAACGGCGCCCCCGCCGATACTCTGCGTCTGCCGCGCTAAGTCGGCTATTGTAAGCTGGAAAACACAACGCCCGACTTCCACAGAGAAATCGGGCGTTGGCATGTAAGCGGGAGTAGTTTATTGAGCAGCTTCCGACGCAGTATCGGGAGTTGATGTAGCAGCTGGCGCTGCTGACTTAGCAGTTGAGCGAGCCGGGGATTTAGCGGCCGGGCGGGCGGCTGGCTTAGCAGCCGTGCTGGCGGGTTTACCGGCTGGCTTGGTTGCTACCGGCCGGGCGGGGGCTTTAGCGGCGGGGCGGCTGGCAGAGCGGTTGCGGGCCGGGGCTTTGGCAGCAGTGGTGTCGTTGCTGGAGCTGCTAACAGAATTAGTTGATACGGAGTCAGTCGAAATGCTGTCAGAGGCGGCGGGAGTGCCGGCTTCGTGGCGGCCAACGATGGTGTGCAAAGCCTGCTCGAACAGGTGCTCCATGTCCGTATCCAAACGGCGGGTAGCGTCTTTTACCACTTCTTTCAGCTTGGCTTTGGTTTCCTGCCGGATGCGCTTCACCACTTCGTTGATGCGGCCATCCAGTTCCTTCTGCAGCTGCTTGGCGGCCGTTTTCAGGGCCTTCTTCTGACTGGATTTCTTGCTGGCTTTAGAGTCGTTGATGGCCGTTGTGGTCGACTGCGCGGCTTTGGCGGCTTTGCGTTGGGCTTTTTCGGCGGCGTTCTGCTGCTTACGGGCCTTTTTGTCCTGCTTTTCCTGGTCTGTGTTTTTCATGGCTTGAGAATTGGGAGGGGAGGTGTAAGCTTCTCTACGCAGAACTCCGCAGTAGGTGGGCGAAATATAGAAGGATTGCCAGATGAAATTTAGGTTAGCTATGTTATGATTTGCGGTGGTCTGGCTTCATTCCTCGAAACAACCAGCCCTCCGTAACCGGTTAAGGAATGGCCGGCAGCAGTATTCCTCTTTATTCCTTGTTCCTTTGCACTCCCGTTGCCGGTTCCGGCGGCGTTTACTCCGGTTTTTTGCCCGTTATTATGTCCTCTCTTCCCCAACGCTATACCGTAACGGCCGCGCTGCCCTACGCCAACGGCCCCGTACACATTGGCCACTTGGCCGGCGTATACCTGCCCGCCGACATTTACGTGCGTTACCTGCGCGCCCAGCAGCGCGACGTGAAATTCATCTGCGGCTCCGATGAGCACGGCGTGCCCATCACCATCCGGGCCCAGAAGGAAGGCGTTACGCCCCAGCAGGTGGTGGATAAGTACCACGCCATCATCCGCGACTCATTCCAGGAGTTCGGCGTGTCGTTTGATATTTACTCCCGCACTTCCTCCAAAACCCACGCCGAGGTAGCCAGCGGCTTCTTCCGCAAGCTCTACGACGAGGGCAAGTTCATCGAGCAGGTTTCGGAGCAGTACTATGATGAGAAGGCCGACCAGTTTCTGGCCGACCGTTACATCGTAGGCACCTGCCCCAACTGCGGCAACGAAAATGCCTACGGCGACCAGTGCGAGAAGTGCGGCACTTCGCTCAGCCCCACGGAGCTGATTAACCCCCGCTCCATGCTCTCGGGCAACCAGCCTGTGCTGCGCGAAACCAAGCACTGGTACCTGCCCCTGGACCAATACGAGCCCTGGCTGCGCGAGTGGATTGTGGAAGGCCACAAAAACGACTGGAAAACCAACGTGTACGGGCAGTGCAAATCGTGGATTGACCAGGGCCTGCACCCCCGCGCCGTAACCCGCGACCTAGACTGGGGCGTGCCCGTACCCGTAGCTGGGGCCGAAGGCAAGGTGCTCTACGTGTGGTTTGATGCGCCCATCGGCTACATCTCAGCCACCAAAGACCTACTGCCCGACACCTGGGAAACCTACTGGAAAGACCCCGAAACCAAGCTGGTGCACTTCATCGGTAAGGACAACATCGTGTTCCACTGCATCATCTTCCCCACGATGCTGAAGGCCCACGGCGACTACATCCTGCCCGACAACGTGCCCGCCAACGAGTTCCTGAACCTGGAAGGCGACAAAATCAGCACCTCGCGCAACTGGGCCGTGTGGCTGCACGAGTATCTGCAGGACTTTCCCGGCCAAGCCGACGTGCTGCGCTACGTGCTCTGCGCCAACGCCCCCGAAACCAAGGACAACGACTTCACCTGGAAAGACTTCCAGGCACGCAACAACAACGAGCTAGTGGCCAACCTCGGCAACTTCGTGAACCGGGCCGTGGTGCTCACCCACAAGTTTTTCGAAGGCAAAGTGCCGGCCGCCGTGGGCTTCACCACCGAGGATGAGGACGTGCTGCGCCAGCTACAGGAGTTTCCGGCCCGTATTGGCGAGCTGATTGACAACTACCGCTTCCGCGACGCTCTGAATGAGCTGATGAACCTCTCGCGCCTCGGCAACAAGTACCTGGCTGATCAGGAGCCTTGGAAGCTGATTAAAACCGACGAAGCCCGCACCGGCACCGTGCTGCACGTGTCGCTGCAGCTGGCCGCCGCCTTGGTAACGCTGCTGGAGCCCTTCCTGCCCGAAGCCGCCGCCCGTTTGGGCCGGATGCTGAACACTGAGAAAGGCACCTGGCCCCAGGCCGGCCGCCCCGATGCCCTGCCCGCCGGCCACCAGCTGGCTGAAGCCGCGCTGCTGTTCACCAAAATCGAGGATGCCACCGTGGAAGCTCAAGTGCAGAAGCTGCTCGACACCAAGAAAGCCAACGAGCTGGCCGCCGCCGTAGCCGCCCCCGCGAAAGAGGATGTGAGCTTCGAGCAGTTCCAGCAAATGGACCTGCGCATCGGCACCATCGTGGCCGCCGAGAAGGTAGCCAAAACCAAAAAGCTGCTCAAGCTCAGCGTAGACCTTGGTTTCGATGAGCCCCGCACCATCGTGTCGGGCATTGCCGAGCACTTCCTGCCCGAGGCCCTCATCGGCCAGCAGGTGCAGGTGCTGCTCAACCTCGCCCCCCGCGAAATCAAAGGCATCCAAAGCCAGGGCATGCTCCTGATGGCCGAAAACGCCGACGGCGTACTCAGCCTCATGCAGCCCAGCAGCCCCGTGCGGCCGGGTTCGGGTGTAGCTTAGGAAGCCTATCGTTGCGAGCGGAGCGAAGCAGTCCTTCCTCCGCAACGTGCCAAGCCTGGAGTAAACAGAAAGCCCCTTGCGGACCAATGCAAGGGGCTTTCTGTTTATAGATTAAAAAGGGTGTCAAATTCCAGCGGAGTAATGTCAGTTAAACTCCAATACAGCATTTTGAAATTTGATGTACTACCCTGTTTTAAATATGTCCGCGCTACACTTATTGGATCAACCTGTTTGCCTTCTCTGCTAGATAATATGGGAACGACGTAACTAGTGTAAAGAACTTTCCTTCTAATAGTCCAACCAGCAGGGCTGTTCTCGATAATGAACTTAGCCATAGCTAAACCGAAACAGCATATGAGTTTATCCTTCGTTTCCATGTCAATACTTCTCTTCCGGATATATTTCGTCAAGAGAGTATAGCCATTGGAGCAATCTTCGATGTGTTTAAACGGAGTCCCTATCCCGACAATTGTTGTCAATGGCTCCAAATAAAATGAGCTTTCGTTCAGAAAGTCCGGCATCTCTGAAGCGTAGTCCTCAACCCACTGCTTTTGAGCCATTCTGCAAATGCTTAATGAGTTGTAGTGCAAACCGTATTACTTTACATTCACTACGTTCATGGCCCGCTCCACACCCATCGTACCGAATGCCAGCACGGCTTCAGCGGCTTTCTCCAAACGGCCTTCTAAGTCGATTTGCTCGTCGGCGGAGAAGGGGCTGAGCACGTAGTCTACCTGTCGGCCCTTCGAGAAGCTGGAGTCGATGCCGAAGCGTAGGCGGGCGTACTCATCTGAGCCCAGGGTTTCCTGGATGTGCTTGAGGCCGTTCTGGCCGCCGGCCGAGCCTTTGGCTTTCAGTCGTAGCCTACCAAAAGGAAGGGCCAAGTCGTCAGTCACTACCACCATGTTTTCCTTGGGCAGCTTGAGCGCGCTCAGCCAGTGGGCCGCCGCTTTGCCGCTCAGGTTCATGTAGGTGGTGGGTTTCACCAGCACGTAGATGTGGCCCTTATGCTTGATTTCGGTAGTGAAGGCGTGGCGGCCCAGCTGCCAGGGCGCGGCCTCAAACTTGCGGGCCAGGTAGTCGCCCACCATAAAACCCACGTTGTGGCGGGTGTCGGCGTATTCCGGCCCGATGTTGCCCAGGCAGAGAACAAGAAATTTCATAAACGAAGGTAGAGGGCGGTAAACATAAAAAATCCTGCCCCGCCACCAGGCGAAGCAGGATTTCTATACGCTTCAACAGCGCGAAAAAACTATTTCTCAGCCTGCAACTGACCACGCAGACCACGCGGAATGGTCACGGTAGCAATGGGAGCCAGCGGGTTGGTGAGGATGGTGTAGCCTTGAGCTTCTACCTTGTTCACTTTGATCGACTTGCCCAGGCCCAGGTCCGAAATGTTTACTTCTACCGAATCGGGCAGGTTTTCGGGGGTAGCCTTCACTTTCAGCTTACGCAGCTTGCTAACCAGCTTGCCACCTTGCTGAACGCCGGGCGAGGTGCCCACGAAGCGTACGGGCACTTCCATTTTCACTTCTTTGCCTTCCTGCAGCTCCAGGAAGTCAACGTGCAGCAGCATTTCGTTCACGGGGTGGAACTGAGCGTCCTGCACGATGGCGCGACGGATGTCGCCTTCAATGTTCAGGTCTACAATGTGCACCTCGGGGGTGTACAGCAGCTCGCGGAACAGGATAGCCGGAACGGAGAAGTGAACTTGGTCTTCGCCACCGTACAGTACGCAAGGTACGTACGAGTCGAGGCGGAGCGCCTTAGCGTCCTTCTTACCGAGATTCGCTCTTTTAAACCCTACAATCTCGAGGCTTTTCATAAAAGTGTGCTTTTGAGGAATGAAACCGCTCACCCACAGCAGGCAAACGGGCCGCAAAGATAGGCAGGTTAGTCGGGAGATGAAAGCCGTAACCCAACAATTAGCCGGAGCCGCATCCCATTTCGAAATTAATTAGCGGCTCCCTCCATTTGCTGTTGCACCACTTGCTCGGCCTGCTGGCGGGCCTGTAGCTCCCGCAAATAGGCTACGGCGGCGCGGAGGTGGTAGTCGTAAGCCGCTTTACGGGCGTAGTCGATGGCACCGGGCAGGTCGCCGTTCATTTCCTGAGCTACGGCCAGGTTATAGAAGGCGCGGCCAGCTACGCGGGCGTCAGGGTTGCGGGCGGCCTGCTGCCACATGGTGGCGGCCTGGGTCCAGTCGGTGGCGGCTACGCGCTGCTGGGCTTGGCGCATAAAATCGTCTTTGCGGGCCCGGGTGTACAAGTCACGGGATACAGCCACGTAGGAGGGCGCAATGCGACGGGCATACTGGTCACCCACGCGCAATGACACTTGGCGCACGCACTCCCCGGGGGCCGGCAGCCCGGCCAAGGCGGCCTGGTAGGTAGCTCCTTCGCTGGTCCAGCTGAGGCGGTCCTCCTGCTTGGCTTGGTCGACAACCGTACCCTGGGGGCCGTAGGTGCGGAAACCGGTGACCACGCGCATGGCCATGTTCACCACGGTTACCTGCACTTTGCGGTCGGGCTTGTCCTTCTCCTTAATGGTGCGCTCCTCTTTCTTCTGCTCCAGCACCATATCCGAGTCGAACGCCTCCAGCACCACCAGCCCTTCAACCTGCGAGGTGCGGCACAGCTGCTGCACGTAGGCGGGGGCCAGCGGAGGCAGGAAAAACTCGCGGGTGCGGCCCTGCAGCTGCAGGTTAGCGGGCGTCACCCGGAAGCGGGGACTATTGCGTACCAACGACTCGCCCACGCTCATAATACAGGCTTCGGTGCCGGCCCGGTCCACCATGGGGCCTTCGCCGGTGAACACGCCTTCCAGCACATCAAAAAACTTGTCGCGGCGGCTATCCGGCAGCACGCGGCTGGCCGTAGCAATGTGCTGCATATCGGTGGGCATGCGCACGGCCGCCGGGGCCAGGGCCTGCATGTGTACCGTGGTAGTGCAACTGCTGGCAGCTAGCACAACACCGAAGCAGATAGTAATAGAGCGAAGTAAAGAGAGTTTCATAGCGGAGAAATAAAATGCGAAGAGAGGGAACCTTTTACAGCTCCCTCTCTTCAATACCGTGCCAAAGTACAGCACAAGCAGCACGCTTGCTGTGCTGCTTACACGAATAAAGAGCTAATGCTCTCGTGCGACACCACGTTGTGAATGGCCTGCGCAAACAGCGGAGCCAGCGAAATAACCTTGATTTTGGGGTTCTCTTGCTTCAGCGGAATGGTATCCGTAATTACCAACTCTTCCAGCACCGAGTTTTGAATCCGCTCGTGGGCCGGACCGCTCAGCACGCCATGAGTAATAACGGCCCGTACCGATTTAGCCCCACGCTCCATCAGTAGCTCAGCGGCTTTGCAGATAGTGCCGGCCGTATCCACGATGTCGTCCACCAGCACCACGTTCATGCCCGACACGTCGCCGATTACCTGCATGGAGGCAATTTCGTTGGCCCGCAGACGCATTTTGTCGCAGACTACAATTTCAGCCCCAAACTTCTTGGCGAAGGCCCGGGTGCGCACCACGCCGCCCACGTCGGGCGAGGCAAAGATGAGGTTGTCGAGGTTCAGACTCTTGATGTAAGGAGCCGTCACGGTAGAACCGTCGAGGTGGTCTACCGGAATATCGTAGAAGCCCTGAATCTGGCCGGCGTGCAGGTCGCAGGTCATCAGGCGGTCGGCGCCCACGCTCTGAATCATGTTGGCCACCACTTTGGCCCCGATGCTCACGCGCGGCTTGTCTTTACGGTCCTGGCGGGCGTAGCCCATGTAGGGCATCACCACATTCACCTTATAAGCCGAGGCCCGCTTGGCGGCGTCCACCATCAGGGCCAACTCCATCAGGTTTTCGGCCGGCGGGTTGGTGCTCTGAATCAGGAATACGGCGCAGCCCCGTACGCTTTCATTGAACGAGGGGCCCAGTTCCGTATCAGCAAAGCGTTGAATGCTCAGGTCGCCGAGCTGCATCCCGTAGGCGGCGGCAATTTGCTCGCCCAGTTCGTGCGAGGCGTTGCCCGCAAAAATTTTAACCTGCTGTGACATGAAAGGGGTGGAGTGAAAAAAGGAAAACAAAAAATGTCATCCCAGGCAGCGTGAGGAACTTAGGTTAGCCGCTACGGGGTAGCCCAGGTTCCTCGCGTTGCGCAGAATGACAAGTAGTGAAAAAGCGAAAGGCGCCGACTCTTCCGGAGGAGGAAGAATCAGCGCCTTTCGCGTTGTGTGAAGTTGTCCGACCAGGGCTCGAACCTGGACTTTCTTGAATCAAAATCAAGCGTGTTGCCGGTTACACCATCGGACAATTTCCCGCTCGGCTGCCGGTGTAAGCGTGCCGTTTGGTTCTGCAAATGTACGGCGGCTTTTGTTTTAGGCAAATTTCCGCGCAAAAATTTTTTTGAGAAAGAGGGCCCCGATTAGGGTAAAAGAGGCTTTTTAAGCTGATTTTCAGGGGTTCAGATGCGTAAAAAAAAGTTGATGCAGTGGGCCGGGGAGGGGCCTTGGCAATGCCGGGATTAAGCCGTACTTTTGCGACCTGAAACGTTGAACCCATCCCCTTATATAGAAAGAAATGGCGAATACCGGCAAAATCACCCAGGTTATCGGTCCCGTGGTGGACGTGAGCTTCGCGGGTGAAGGCTCTAAGCTTCCCAACATTCTCGACGCCCTCGAAGTCACGAAGGACAACGGCCAAAAAGTTCTGCTGGAGTGCCAGCAACACCTGGGCGAAGACCGTGTGCGCACCATTGCCATGGACTCGACCGAGGGCCTGACCCGCGGCGCTGAAGTTCGTGACCTGGGCTCGCCCATCACCATGCCCACCGGCGAAGGTGTACGTGGCCGTCTGTTTAACGTAATTGGCCACGCCATCGACGGCATCGACCAGCCCAAGAGCGACGGTGGCCTGCCGATTCACCGCTCGGCCCCGGCTTTCGAAGACCTCGCTACGTCGTCGGAAGTTCTGTTCACCGGTATTAAAGTAATCGACCTGCTCGAGCCCTACGTGAAGGGTGGTAAAATTGGTCTGTTCGGTGGTGCCGGTGTAGGCAAAACCGTACTCATCATGGAGCTGGTAAACAACATTGCTAAGGCCTACGGTGGTCTGTCGGTGTTTGCTGGTGTGGGTGAGCGTACCCGCGAAGGCAATGACCTGCTGCGCGAATTCCTGGAGTCGGACGTAATTAAATACGGCGAAGGCTTCAAGCACTCGATGGAAGAAGGCGGCTGGGACCTCACGAAAGTGGACGCCGAAGCCCTGAAAGACTCGAAAGCTACCCTCGTGTTTGGCCAGATGAACGAGCCTCCCGGAGCCCGTGCCCGCGTAGCCCTGTCGGGCCTCACGGTAGCCGAGAGCTTTCGCGACGGTGACGGCACCGGTGCCGGTCGTGACATCCTGTTCTTCATCGACAACATTTTCCGCTTCACCCAGGCTGGTTCGGAAGTATCGGCTCTGCTGGGCCGTATGCCGTCGGCCGTAGGGTACCAGCCCACGCTGGCTACCGAAATGGGTGCCATGCAGGAGCGTATCACCTCTACCAAGCGTGGTTCCATCACCTCGGTACAGGCCGTATATGTACCTGCCGATGACTTGACTGACCCGGCTCCGGCTACCACCTTCGCTCACTTGGACGCTACCACGGTACTGTCGCGTAAGATTGCCGAGCTGGGCATCTACCCCGCAGTAGACCCGCTGGACTCCACCTCGCGCATCCTGTCGGTAGAGGTACTGGGTGAGGAGCACTACGGTACCGCCCAGCGCGTGAAAGAGATTCTGCAGCGCTACAAAGAACTGCAGGACATCATCGCCATCCTGGGTATGGACGAACTCTCCGAGGAAGACAAGCTGACGGTAACCCGCGCCCGCCGCGTGCAGCGTTTCCTGTCGCAGCCCTTCCACGTGGCTGAGCAGTTCACCGGCCTGAAAGGCGTACTGGTTGACATCAAAGACACCATCAAAGGCTTCAATGAAATCATCGACGGCAAGTATGACCACCTGCCCGAGGCTGCTTTCAACCTGGTAGGCACCATTGAGGATGCCGTAGCCAAGGGCGAGAAGCTGATGGCGGAAGCGAAATAAGTTTCTGGTTGCTTGTTTCTAGTTTCTAGTTGTCATTCAACCGAATAGAAAATAATTGGGGTGTGGTTGCTGGTTGCCAGCTGTTTAAATAACAACTAGCAACCAGCAGCCAGAAACCAGAAACTCAAAAAATATGCATCTGGAAATCATCACCCCCGACCGTAAGGTGTTTGAAGGGGAGGTTACATCGGCCCAGTTTCCGGGTGTTGATGGCCTGTTTGAAGTGTTGAACAACCACGCCCCGCTGATTTCGGCCCTAAAGGCTGGTGAAGTGGTGCTGAACGGCGGTGCTACCCGTTTCGCCATCGAAGGCGGCGTGGTAGAAGTGCTGCGCAACAACGTAATTGTACTGGCAGAAGGCGCTGCGGCGTAATCTATCAGCAACAACCCAATAAAAGCCCCGCGTCTGAATGCTCAGACGCGGGGCTTTTTGCTTTGCTAGTACACGCAGTAGTAGCTTGCAGCTTCTACAAAAGGCTAGTGTTCTTGGCCTGTCGTACCACGCCGTAGCGGCTGCTTATTTACTACATCCATGCACATCCACCCCAAAATCACCCCCATTTACCAGACTTCGGTTTTCAAATTTGAAGACCTCAACGAACTGGAATTATACTTTGGGGAGCCAGGCAGCCGCTATATGTACTCGCGCAATGGCAACCCCAACTCCGATGAGCTGGCCGAGGCTGTAAACCGGTTGGAGGATGGAGCCGGAGCAGTAGCTACCGGCTCGGGTATGGCGGCCATTTTTGCGGCTATTCTTACGTATTGCACTGCCGGCGACCATGTGTTGTGCGCGGCAGATATCTACGGCGGCTCGGCGGCGCTGCTAAACCAAGAACTAAGCCGGTTGAGCATATCGGTAACGTACGTGCCCTTCAATGACCTGACCAGCAACCTGGTGGCGTACGCGCAGCCTCAGTCCCGGCTGCTGCTCTGCGAAACCATCAGCAACCCGCTGCTGCGCGTGGTTGACCTGCAAGCCGCCGCCGCCGCCGCCCACGCCCTGGGCCTGAAGCTGGTGGTGGATAATACGTTTGCCTCGCCGGTACTCACCAACCCTTTAGCCTTCGGGGCCGATTTGGTGATGCACAGCGTGACTAAGTACCTGGCTGGCCACTCCGATGTAACGGCCGGGGCTGTGGTAGCCCGCACGGAGGGAGATGCCGCCCGGCTCAAGCAAATCGGGACGTTGTTCGGCCTCACGCTGAGCCCCATGGAAAGCTGGCTGGCGGTGCGGGGGCTTAAAACCCTGCGTTTGCGCATGAACGCGCATTGCTATAATGCCCAAGCCGTGGCCGAACTGCTAACCCAGCACCCAGCCGTGGCAGAAGTATTTTATCCGGGGCTGCACACGCACGCGCAGCACGAGCTAGCCAGTGAGCAGGGCGCGGGCCGTTTCGGGGGTATGGTTTCGTTCCGGCTGGCTGATGATTCAGAGGAAGCCGTGAACCGGTTTATTCGCGCCAGTCAGCGCTTCCCGTTTGCGCCCTCCTTGGCCGGGGTAGACTCCTCGTTGTCGTACCCAGTAGGCACTTCGCACCGGGCCCTCACAGAAGAGCAGCGGCAAGAGCTTGGTATTACGGTCGGATTGGTGCGCCTGTCGGTGGGTATTGAGCCGGTAGCGGAACTACTCACGGACTTACAGCAGGCCCTTGGTTAACAAACAAAGCATTGAAAAACGGCTTCTGAACCTATTCAGAGTCCGTTTTCGCATATACTACCTTAGTTGACTTTTGTACTCTATAAACTACCTGCGAAACTTTTTATACTAATTTGGCTATTCAGGCCTGTTGAGTTGTAGCGGTGATAGAAGAGGCAACGCGCTGCAAATCAGCTTCCGACATAGCAGAACCCGAGGGCAGGCACAGACCCCGGGCAAACAACTTTGCGCATACCTCGCCGCCGTACACGGGAGCGTCGGCAAACAGTGGCTGCAGATGCAGGGGCTTCCAAAGCGGGCGGCTCTCAATGTTGCGGGTTTCCAGGTGCAGGCGCAGCTGCTCGGGCGTAATGGCCGTTTCCGCGGGGTTGAGCAGCAAACAGCTTAGCCACCGGTTGGAGCGCCCGGCCTCAGGTTCCTGGGGCCCAAGGGTAAGGCCGGAAATAGCGTGTAGATGCTCCTGGTACCAAGCGTAAATCTCCCGCCGCTTTTTTACCCGGTCTGCCAGCAGCTCCATCTGACCCCGCCCGATGCCAGCCAGCAGGTTACTCAGCCGGTAGTTGTAGCCCAACTCAGAGTGTTGGTAATAGGGGGCTGGGTCGCGGGCCTGGGTAGCCCAGAAGCGCACTTTCTCGGCCCAGTCCGGCCGGTTGGTTACCAAGGCTCCGCCGCCGCTGGTAGTCAGGATTTTGTTGCCGTTGAAAGAGAAAACGCCTACCTCGCCAAACGTGCCCAGCGGGCGGCCCTCGTAGCGGCTACCAAGGGCCTCGGCGGCATCTTCCAGCACGGGTACCTCAAACTCAGCAGCTACGGTCAGGATTTCGCGCAGGCGGCAAGGCATACCATAGAGGTGCACGATGATGAGGGCCTTGGGTCGGCGGTTCTGTCGCCGCAAATCTTCCAGTGCCTCCCGCAGCCGCTCGGGGCAGATATTCCAGGTTTCGGCCTCACTATCTACGAAAACCGGCCGGGCCCCCAGGTACAGAATAGGGTTAGCCGTAGCCACGAAGGTGAAAGACGGACACAGGACTTCATCCCCGGGACCCACGCCCAGCAGCCGCAGCCCCAAGTGAATGGCCGCCGTGCCCGACGACAACGCCACGCAGTGCCCGGCTCCGGTGAACTCGCAGATGTCTCGCTCGAACCCATCCAGGTTGGGGCCCACGGGGGCTACCCAGTTGTCTTCAATGGCCTTGTGCAGGTAATTCAACTCATGCCGGCCGAGGTGAGGAGGGGAGAGGTACAACCGGTCGTAATCCTGACTGCGCATGAAACGGGGTGAAAACAGGGTAAGCGGGTAGGCGGCAAGATGAGCAAAATGCGGCGGCCGTGGCAGAAAATCTGCGGAAAATTAAGCCGGGGAAAGAGGGCGGGCCGGCACGCCCACGGCAGTACACCCGGCTGGCAGGTCGCGCACTACCACGGCGCCAGCTCCTACTACCGTTCCGGCTCCCACTCGCACCTGATTGATAACCGTAGCGTTGGTGCCCAGATACACACCCGTTTCCAGGTGCGCTTCTCCGCCCACGTTGGCGTGAGGCATCAGGGAGCAGAAATCTTCCAGCACGGCATCGTGCCCGATGGTGCAGCCCAGGTTAAGCAGCACGTGTTGGCCCAGCGTAATGTCGCAAGTCAGGATGCAGCCCTGGCAGATAATGGAGCCCGCCCCGATGTGGATATGCTGATACCCGGCCAGTGCCACGCTGGGGTGTACCAACGTGGCAAATTGCAGGTGACTAGCTGTTAGCCGATTCACAATGGCCTGCCGGCTACGGCTGCTGCCCACGGCAACAATTACGTGCAAGGGCGCGGTAGTGGCGTTGAGGTCGGCCACGGTGCCTCGGTATGGTACGCCGTGGATGGTGGGCTGGGCCGGTGCCCGGTCATCGTAAAAACCGGTAACCTCCCAGATGGGCTGGTGCTCATTGAGTTGCCGAATCAGCAGCAGCACCTCCCGGCCCAGCCCACCGGCACCCACAATAGCCAGCGGACGAAGCGCATCGGACAACTCAGCAACAGAAGGCATACGGCGGAATTATAGAGAAGAGGGGGGAGGCGTGCCCCGGAAAGCCTCCATAGTGGCCTGGCCGGGAGCGGCAATATCGTGTGCCCCCAGCACCCGGCCTACGGTGCGCAGCAAAATTCGCAGGTCCAGCCCAAACGACAGGTTATCCACGTACCACACGTCTAACGCAAACTTCTGCTCCCAACTGATGGCGTTGCGCCCGTTGATTTGGGCCCAGCCGGTAATGCCGGGGCGTACCGCGTGGCGTCGGTTCTGCTCCGGGGAGTACAGCGGCAGATATTGCTCCAGCAACGGGCGGGGTCCTACCAGGCTGATGTCGCCGCGCAGCACGTTCCAGAGTTGCGGAAGCTCGTCGAGGCTGGTAGCGCGCACCCAGCGGCCCAGGCGAGTAAGGCGGTCTGCATCGGGCAGTAGCTGGCCCTGTGCGTCGCGCCGGCTGGTCATGGTTTGGAGCTTGTAGAAGGTGAACGGGTGCCCATGCAGCCCTGGTCGGGGCTGCCGGAACAGCCAGCCGCCCCCGTTCTGCCAGGCCAGCAGCGGAGCCAGTACCACCAGTACCGGCAGCGCCAGCAGCAGCGTTGGTGCGGCCACCAGCACATCCAGCAGGCGCTTACCCCGGCGGGCATACCAAGATGTAGGAGTGGCGGTGGGCATCGGGTGAAGCGGTAAACTTTAGGGCGCAAGCTACACGCTACGCGTTGTTTAGCAGGTGTACGAAACGATAATGACCCCGTTTACCGGCAAAAAAGGTGGGTAGCGTGTAGCTTGCGGCTTCTAGCCCCCGATTCGTATGCTCGTATTTCCCAACGCCAAGCTCAACCTGGGCCTGTATATCACCAGCCAGCGGCCCGACGGCTTCCGCAACCTCGAATCGGTGTTTGTGCCGCTGCCCTGGGCGGATGCGCTGGAAGCATTGCCCGCCGCCGAAACCACGCTGGCCCTCACCGGTATTCCCATCCCCGGCGAACCGAGCACTAATCTGTGTTTGCGGGCCTACGAGCTGCTACGCGCCGATTTCAACCTGCCGCCCGTGCAGCTGCATCTACACAAAGTGGTGCCCATCGGGGCCGGATTGGGCGGTGGCTCTGGCGACGCCGCTTTTGCCCTGCGGGCCCTCAACGACTTGTTCACGCTAACCCTAAGCGCAGAGCAGCTGGAAGGCTACGCCCGCCGCCTGGGCTCCGACTGCGCCTTTTTCATCCGGAATAAACCGGTGTTTGCCTACGAGCGGGGCGACGTATTCGAGGATATCACCCTCGGCCTGACTGGGGTAGCCTGCAAGGTTATTTACCCCGGCCTGCACATCAGCACGGCCGAGGCTTACAGCCGCGTGCAGCCCCGTACCCCCCGCCACGATTTGCGTGCGGCCATCAGCCAACCCCTGGAAACCTGGCGCGACACCATCAGCAACGACTTTGAGGATGCGCTAACTCCGCACTATCCGGTGCTGGGCGAAATCAAAGCGCAACTGTACGCGGCCGGGGCCATCTATGCCAGCTTGTCGGGTTCCGGCTCGGCGGTATATGGACTGTTCCCGGGGCAGGAAGCCCCACCAAAACTAGAACTGCCGCCGCATTACCAAGTGTGGGACGGCCGACTCTAAAAAAGATAGCCCAAAGCACAGCTTTGGGCTATCTTTTTTCTTTATCCAACCAGTACATCGGCCG
Organism: Hymenobacter pini; assembly: GCF_020421205.1. Taxonomy (GTDB): domain Bacteria; phylum Bacteroidota; class Bacteroidia; order Cytophagales; family Hymenobacteraceae; genus Hymenobacter; species Hymenobacter pini. Next base: position 94,649 of record NZ_JAIZZH010000005.1, on the reverse strand, counting down.
CCTCAGCTTTGCGCTGGCGGCGCTGGTTCCACTGGTCGAGTAAGGGGTGAATGAGTACGCTGGATAGAATAACCACGGTGCCCAGGTAAAAGCCCGTGGAGAGTTTTTCCTGCCCGAAACCGGGAATGCGCAACGTATACATCAGCACGGCCAGCACAATGCCGTATACGGGCTCTAGGTTGATGGTCAGGTTCACCACGAAGGCCGAAATGCGCTTCATGAGCTCTACGGAGGTGCTGAAGGCGTACACCGTGCACACGCCGGCCAACAGCAGCAGCCACAGCCAGTCGTAGCCGCTCAGGGCCAGCTGCACACCACGGCCTTCAGTGAAATACTGGTCGTAAATGGGCAGAAACAGCACAATGCTCAGGCAGGCGCCGGCCATTTCGTACAGCGTCACCTGGAATGGGGTGTGGCGCTTCACCAGCTTGGAGTTGAACACGCTAAACAGCGCCGACAGCCCCGCCGACACAATAGCCACCAGAAGCCCCGCCAACTGGTCCAGCTCCGCCTGCGACACCAGGTACAGCCCCACCATCGTCAGCAGGCCCAGGCCCACCTCGTAAAGTCGCACCCGCCGCCACAGCACCAGCGGCTCCAGCAGCGACGTCCACAGCGCCAGCGTGGCCAGCCCCGCCAAACACACACTCACCGACGACAGCCGGGCGGCCAGAAAAAAGGTAATCCAGTGGGCAGCCACCAGCACGCCCACGCCCAGCAGCTTGGCCGCCTCACCCACCGTTACGCGCCAGGGTTGCCGCCGCACCGCCAGCAACACCGCTAGGCCTGTAGCGGCCAGCAACGTACGCCAGAACACCAGCTCCACCGGCGGCACCGATATCAGCTTGCCCAAAATAGCCGTGAAGCCCCAGAGCAGTACAATGAAATGTAAACGCAGGTAGTCTTTGAGCACGGAAGAAGTAATGTGTTGAATGTGGGAAATGTGCTGAATGTGGAAGTAAGTGGAGCGTAGAAACGTGGGGTTACTAACTGACTAGCCCAAGCACATTATTCACGTTTATCCACATTTCCATCACATTCCTACTGTGGTACCACGCGGTAGAGCACGGCCCCGATAATGGTGAAGATGATACTGGGAATCCAGGCGGCCAGCAGGGGCGAGAGGGTGCCCACGGCGGCCAGGTTGCGGCTCAGAATCACGAAAATGATGAACACGAAGGCCAGCACGAAGCCCAGCGCAATTTGCCCGCCCACGCCCGCCCGGCTCTTGCGGGCACTCATAATCACGCCAATTACCGTGAGAATGAACATGGCGTAGGGGTAGGCGTACCGCTCGTATTTCTCGCTCAGGTATACCTGCGTATCATCGGAGCCGCGGGCTATTTTCTGGTTGATGAAGTTGTTGAGCTCGGGCAGCGTCAGGGTTTCGGCCAAGCGGTAAGTGCTGGCGAAGTCCTTAGGAAAGAGGTTGAGCACCGTGTCGCGGGCGGGCATGGTTTGCAGCGTCTCCTTCTCGCCCCGGAACGTGCGGATGAGCTGGGGCGTGAGGTGCCAGGCTCGTTTGGTAGAGTCCCAGGTAATGGCCTCGGCCGTCATGCGGCGCTTCAGCAGTTGCCCATCAATAGTTTCCAACGCAAACTTGTAGCCCACGTTATTCACGTTGTCGTAGCTCTCCATGAAGGCGTAGCTCTGGGGGCCGATTTTGATGTGCACGTTGCGCCCGCTAAACCGGTAGGGGTTCTTGATGTAGGCCTTCTCGAAGCGCACCCGGGTTTTATTGGCAATAGGAATCAGCCAGCCCGTCATGCCCATCGTCATAGCCCCCAGAATGGCGCTGCCCATGATGTAGGGCAGCAGAAACCGCTTAAAGCTGATGCCCGAGGCCAGAATGGCCACAATTTCGGTGCGCGCCGCCAGCTGGGCCGTCACAAATACCACCGCAATGAACACGGTGATGGGGGAGAGCAGGTTAGCGAAGTACGGAAACAGGTTCACGTAGTACTCCGACAGAATCTGCCACGCGCCCAGGTTGTGCTGCAGAAAGTCGTCGTTCTTCTCCGTGAAGTCAATCACGCAGATAACCGACACCAGCATCACCACCGCGAAGAAAAACGCAGTGAGAAACTTCTTAATGATGTATTTATCGAGCAGCTTCATCAAAAGTTACTGGTTTCTGGTTTCTGGTTTCTAGTTGTTGATTGTCATGCTACAGGTCTGTTGAACGGTAACTAGAAACCAGCAACTAGCAACGAGAAACTCCTTATAACCTTGTCATCACCTGCTTCACCATCCGGTCTTTCCACTCGCGGAAGGTGCCGGCCAGGATTTGCTGGCGGGCCTGCTTCACCAGCCACAGGTAGAAGGTGAGGTTGTGAATGGAAGCAATTTGCGGGCCCAGCATTTCCTTGCTGTGGAACAGGTGGCGCACATAGCTGCGCGAGTAGAAGGTGCTCACGTAGCCGCCCAACTCCTCGTCAATTGGCGCGAAATCGTCGGCCCACTTCTTGTTGGCAATGTTCATGATACCCTGGGTGGTGAACAGCATGCCGTTGCGGGCGTTGCGGGTGGGCATCACGCAGTCGAACATATCCACGCCCAGCGCAATGTTTTCGAGGATGTTGGCCGGCGTGCCCACGCCCATCAGGTAGCGGGGCTTATCCTTGGGCAGGATGCCGCACACCAGATCGGTCATTTCGTACATCATTTCCGCCGGCTCGCCCACGCTCAGCCCGCCAATGGCGTTGCCCTCGCGCTGCTGCTCGGCAATAAACTCCGCCGACTTCACCCGCAAATCCTTGAAGGTGGAGCCCTGCACAATCGGGAACAGCGTCTGGCGGTAGCCGTAGTGGCCCTCGGTGCTGTCGAAGCGAGCAATGCAGCGCTTCAGCCAGCGGTGCGTCATGTCCAGGGAGCGGGCGGCGTAGCTGTACTCGCAGGGCCAGGGCGTGCACTCGTCGAAGGCCATCATAATATCGGCCCCGATGGTGCGCTGAATGTCCATTACGCCCTCCGGCGAGAACAGGTGCTGTGAGCCATCAATATGGGAGCGAAACTTCACGCCCTCCTCCTTGATTTTGCGCGTCCCACTCAGCGAGTACACCTGGTACCCACCCGAGTCGGTGAGGATGGGTCGGTCCCAGCCGTTGAATTTGTGCAGGCCACCGGCTTTCTGCAGCACCTCCAGGCCAGGGCGCAGGTACAGATGGTAGGTATTGCCGAGAATAATCTGGGCGTTGATATCGTCTTTCAGGTCGCGCTGCTGCACGGCTTTCACGGTGCCGGCCGTGCCCACGGGCATAAAAATGGGCGTTTCAATGGCGCCGTGGTCGGTGTGCACCACGCCGGCGCGGGCGTTGCTGTGCGGGTCGTTGGCTACGAGGTCGAAGGTCATTCTGGGAAGTCGGTTGCCAGTTGCCGGTTGCGGGTGGTGAGTCGTCAAGGGTTCTGTGGAAGAACAGCCTGACAACCGGTAACGGGCAACGGGCATCTGATACAAGTACAAAGGTACTCGCCCCACCCCGAATGCCTACTTTTGCGCTCCGAAACACCCGCGCTACCTTGACTTTTCATCTTTCGCCCGCCCTGTGGGTGCTGCTGGCCGCTGTGCTGGTGCAGCTCACGTACGCGGCCTATTATTTTTTGCCCTTCGCCCGCCGGCCCCCGGAGCCCACCACCGGCCCCGACGAGGAGCCCGTGTCGGTGCTGGTGTGTGCCCACAACGAGCTGGACAACCTGCGCCGCCTGCTCCCCCTGATTCTGCAGCAGGACTACCCCGCCGGCTTCGAGCTGATAGTCATCGACGACCGGTCCGGCGACGACACGTTCCTGTATGTGCAGCAGCTCACGCAGTATTACCCACACGTACGGCTGGTTACCATCACGCGCACCCCTGACGGCTTAGCGCCAAAAAAATATGCCCTCACGCTGGGCATCAAAACCGCCCGCAACCCGCGCTTGTTGTTCACGGATGCCGACTGTATCCCGGCCACTAATCAGTGGCTCAGATACATGCAGCGCGGCTTCCATCGGCCCGCCGATATGGTGCTGGGGTATTCGGCTTACGCCGAAGAATCCGGTTTTTTGAATAAATTAATCCGGTTTGAAACCTTGCTGACGGGGGCACAGTATTTGTCCTTCGCGTGGCGAGGCCAGCCTTACATGGGAGTAGGGCGCAACCTGGGGTACACCCGGCAGGTCTTTCAGCTAACCAAAGGATTTGCTTCTCACATCCGTAGCCTCTCCGGCGACGACGACCTGCTGGTGCAGGACGCCACGCAGCGCGGAGCCCGGGTAGCGGTGGTAGCCGAGCCGGGGGCACACACCCTCAGCGAACCGGCCACTACGTGGGCAGCCTGGTGGCGGCAGAAACGCCGGCATCTGTCGGCCGGCCGGACCTACCGCCTCGCCGATAGGTTGCGGATTGGGACCTTTATTGGGGCCAATCTGGTTTTTTACGGTGTGGCAATCGGCCTGCTGTTTTCCCGCCCCGATTGGGTACCTTTGGCTACGGTGTTGCTCGTGCGCACCGGCGCTATGCTGGCCGTGTATTATCAACTCGGCCGTCGGCTCGATGACCAGTTGCCGCCCCTGTGGCTGCCGGTGCTCGACGCTGTGTATTTTTTTTATTATCTCGCTCTGGGAATCTCGCTGTTCCTCTACCGTACGCTCCGATGGAAGTAAACAATCAGGAAAAACAGTTCTCTGCCAAAGCCAAGCACGATTTCAAGTTGATTCGGGCTGCTGTGGAAAAGAACGACGGCAAGGCCTACGCCGAGCTGATGCAGATCTACAAGAAACCGGTGTATCACGTGGTGCTGAAGATGGTGCGCAACCCCGACGACGCCGAGGACCTCACCATTGAAGCCTTCGCCAAGGCCTTCCGGAACCTGCACAAGTTCAACCCGGAGTTTGCCTTCAGCACCTGGTTGTTCCGCATCGCCACCAACAACTGCATCGACTTTATTCGCAAGAATAAAATCAAGACGATGTCCATTGACTCGGCCATCAAGATTGATAACGGCGACGAAATCACCATCGACTTCCGGGACCAGAACCTGAACCCGCAGGAGTCGGCCATCAAAAATCAGAAAATCGAAATCATGCAGCACGTGGTATCCCGGCTGCCCGATAAGTACCAGCGCCTCGTTACGCTGCGCTACTTTGATGAGCTGAGCTATGAGGAAATTGCCCAGGAGCTGAAAGCCCCCCTCGGCACCGTAAAGGCCCAGCTGCACCGCGCCCGTGAGCTGCTCTATGACATGGTGAAAAACAAGAAAGAAATTATCTAGTGAAAAAGCCCCGCCGCAAGTCGGGGCTTTTTTTGTGCCCGGTAGCGCGCAGCTCCGCTTCGCACACGAGCGAAGCGAGTAACAAGCGTCTGGGTCTTCTGCGCAGGAACTCGCTCCGCTCGTGCGCGAAGCGGAGCTGCGCGCTACTGTGTGTACCTTTGCCCCACGATGAGCATTATCACCCACTACTTCCCGCACCTCACCGACCACCAGCAGCAGCTGTTTCAGCAGCTCGAAACCGAATTTCGGGGCTGGAATGAGCGTCTGAATCTGGTAGCCCGCACCGACGTGGACAACCTGGAAGAGCGCCATTTTCTGCACTCCCTGGGTATTGCTAAAGTAGTGGGGTTTGCGCCTGGCTCCTCGGTATTGGATGTGGGTACGGGTGGCGGCTTACCGGGCCTGCCGCTGGCCATTATGTTCCCCGAAGTGAAGTTTCACCTTGTGGATAGCATCGGTAAGAAGATTCATGCCGTGCAGGAAATGGCCCATGCCCTGCAGCTTACCAACCTCACTGCCGAGCAAACCCGCGCCGAGCAGCTGCGCCCCAAGTACGATTATATCGTGAGCCGTGCCGTGGCCCGCCTGGCCACCTTCCATACCTGGATAGCCCACCGCTACAAGCCCCGCTACGAAGCCGCACCCAACAGCGGCCTCTACTACCTCAAAGGTGGCGACCTAACCGAAGAAATTCAGGAATCAGGCCTGAAGGCGGAGTTGGTTGATCTAAAGGATTTCTTCCAAGAAGAGTTCTTCGACACCAAGAAAGTGGTTGTAGTTCGCAATAACTAGCTGCCACTGTAAGCCGGTACAGAAAAAGCCCCTGATGCTACTACTAAGCATCAGGGGCTTTTGTATGGGTCAGTATTTCGCGTTCGGAGAAGCAAGAATTGCTTCGGCTTTGCCTTGCAATGACAGACGGTTGCTAGCCCGGCACCTCAGCCGTCAGGAACTCTACGGCCCGCCGCTCGGAGTAATATGGGCCGTCCGGCGCACCTTCCCCAAAACCCACGTGCCCGCCATCAGTGGGCGTTTCCAGGAATACGTAGGGGCTTTGGACCGCCACGTCTCGGGGAAAGCAGGAGGGAGGCAAAAATGGGTCGTTCTGAGCATTGACCAGCAGCGTGGGGATGCGGATGCCACTGAGGTAGCGGCCGGAGCTGGCGTGCTCGTAGTACTCATCCGCCGATTTGAAGCCGTGCATGGGGGCCGTAAACCGGTCGTCGAATTGCGGAAAATCCTGCAATTCATCCAAGTTAGTTAAGTCAACCTGGCCGGGTAGCAAGGCTGCCTTCTGCCGCATCTTTTCCCGCAACGTTTTCATGAAGCGGTTGAGGTAGATACGGTTTTCCAGCCGGGCAATGTGGTGGGAGCTGGATTTGAGGTCGGTAGGCACTGAAAATACAGCGGCCCGCTGCACCTCTTTCGGTACCCGGCCGGGGTTTTCCCCCAAGTACTTCAGCGTCACATTGCCGCCCGCCGAAAACCCGGTCAGGAATACCCGGCGGTAGCGGGCAGTGCCCAATGCGTACCGAATCACAAAGTCTAGGTCGTCGGTGTCGCCGAGGTGGTAGGAGCGAAGCAGACGGTTCATTTCTCCGCTGCAGCTGCGGTAGTTCCAGGCCAGCGCATCCAGGCCCGCATGGTTGAGCGCCCGCACCATACCCCGCACGTAGGGCCGCCCGGCGTCGCCCTCCAACCCGTGCGACACGATGCCCAGCGTATCCGTCGCCTGCCCATCGGGTCGCCGCGACCAATCCAGGTCCAGAAAGTCGCCATCTTCGGTTTCCACCCGCTCACGCTGGTAATGGACATCGGGCACGGAGCGCCACAGGCTGGGTACAATGGTTTGTAAATGGCCGTTGAACAGGTAAAACGGCGCGTGGTAAGGGGAGGTGGCAACGAGCGGCATGGCAGTGTGCGGTTGGGAGAAACAACCCGGGCAATGACTTACGAAATATACGCAATGAACAAGTATGCATGCATACTTAGTGTCCTGGTTTTTACAACAACCATTGAGTGCGGGTTATGATCAGCTAGAAGACTAAAAGTGGTGAAGTTTGAGTTTTTTATTGCTGAGGTTCAGGGTTTTGCAAGTGGTTGAGCTTCGATAAAATTCTGAAAAATATGCATACCTCCCGGGGCGGTATGCGTACCAATAAGCTCCGACCAACTCTTTCTTGCTATGAAAACAACACAAGCCATTTCCCAACTGCTGCTTTGCGGTGCGCTGATAATCAGCGCGGCCTGCACCACTACCAACTCCGGTACTGCCGCCGATGCCGCTACCACTCCAAACAGCAGCGCCATGTCAACCCGCTCCGGTACCGACATGAACCCAACCCCCGCCCCCGATGCCAATTCTGGCGTGAGTGCCACGGGCGCAGCTACCTCGCCAGCGGGTACGGCCACAGCCGGCAACTCCGCCGATATGACAGCCTATACCGCCTCATTTGCCACCATGCAGGACCCGGCGTTTTTGATGAACGTGGCCAGCAGCAACATGCTGGAAATTCAGTTGGGGCAGATGGCCGCCCAAAAAGCCAGCAACGCCGAAGTGAAGCAGTACGGCCAGATGATGGTAACGCATCATACCAAGGCCACCCAGGACTGGAAAGCTGTGGCGACGCCGCTAGGCGTGCAAATGCCCACGGCCCTGATGCCAGTACACCAGGCCATGGCCGATAAGCTGATGAACAAATCGGGCAAAGACTTCGATGAGGACTATATGGACGCTATGGAAACGGCGCACAAGATGGATATTGCCATGTTTGAAGTGAAGAGCAAAGCTGCCAGCTCGCCCGCTGTGCAAACTTTTGCTACTAATACGCTGCCTATGCTTCGCTCGCACGAGAAAATGGCCAACGACATTGAGAAGAAGGTAGATTAAGAGCTTTCCTGCCCGTGGAAAGCTAGTATGCCAGTCGCCCCGGGTTCAGTTGAGCCCGGGGCGTTATGCTTTTAAGCGTTGGGTATATGCTTGGTTGTCCAGCGTCGTTTTGCTGGAGTGTTTGCTATTTCCAATCAAACGCTTACCTTTGCACTCCCCAATTGAACTGAATTCGAGCAGAAGACCTTTTTTAACCCCATGGCAAATCACAAGTCGGCCCTGAAGCGCATCCGCTCCAACGAAGCGAAGCGCGTGCTGAACCGTTACCAGGCTAAATCTACCCGCACCGCCGTTAAGAAACTGCGTGCTACCACCGACGCTTCGGCCGCTCAGGAGCTGCTGAAGAAAGTATCGTCGATGCTGGACCGTCTGGCTAAAAAGAATATCATTCACAAGAACAAAGCCGCTAACAACAAGTCGAAGCTGGCTAAGTTCGTGAAGTCGCTGGCTGCCTAAGCAGTCAATCGGCTTTCTGCTCTTGTCGATAGAGGCCCTGTGCGTAAGCGCAGGGCCTTATTGTTTTGGCTATTGGTTGGAGTGAGAGGCTGTTTGGTCTAGAGACTATACCTCGGCCGTCAGCGTCTGCAAGATGCGTTACATCTAGCTGAAAAAGAAAAGGCCCGCCAGCATTTGCTGACGGGCCTTTTAGGGTAATAAAACGAAGCCGAGTTATGCTACGCTCACCTTTACCATGTTAGTCTTACCCTTCTCGTTGATGGGCATGGAGGCCGTGTTGATGAACACGTCGCCTTTGTTGAGGTGGCCAGTGGTGGTTAGGGCGTATTTGATGTCTGACACGGTACTGTCGGTGCTCACCATGCGGTCGTAGTAGAAGCCCCGCACGCCCCATATCAGGCTGAGCGTAGTCAGGAGGGCGCGGTTATCGGTGAAGATGAAGATGTGGGCTTTCGGGCGGTACCGGGCAATCTGGAAGGCCGTGTAGCCGCGGTGCGTCATGCCGGTAATGGCTTTAGCGCCCGTGTTCTTAGCCAAGTGGCAGGCCGCCGACAGCACACTGTCTACCATGAAGGTGGGCGAGTCGGGGGTGATGGGCCACCACCGGTGGTAGAGCGATTCGCGGCGCGTTTCCACGCTCATAATCGTGCCCACCATCGAGCGGATTACTTCGGCAGGGTAGGCACCCACGGCCGTTTCGGCGGAGAGCATTACGGCGTCGGCTCCGTCCAGCACGGCGTTGGCCACGTCGGAGGTTTCAGCGCGGGTGGGGCGGGGGGCCGTAATCATGCTTTCCATCATCTGGGTAGCTACAATTACGGGTTTGCCGGCCTTATTGCACTTCTCCACAATCATCTTCTGGGCCATCGGCACCTCTTCCATCTTCACCTCCACGCCCAGGTCGCCGCGGGCTACCATTACGGCGTCGGTGAGGGCAATGATTTCGTCGAGGTTCTTCAGGCCTTCGGGAGTCTCAATCTTAGCAATTACGCGGGCGGTTTTACCGCTCTCGGCAATCAGGCCTTTGATAAAGCGGATGTCCTCGGCCCGGCGGGCAAACGACAGAGCAATCCAGTCTACGTCATTCTCCAGCCCAAACTTCAGGTCCTCAATGTCCTTCTCCGTCATCGACGGGGCCGATACTTCGGAATCGGGCAGGTTGATGCCTTTGCGGGGCTTCACGAGGCCGCCGTAGATTACCTCCACGTCCACTTCCTTGTCCCGGTCGGTGGCCAACACGCGCAGCTCAATCTTACCGTCGTCGATGAGGATCATGTCGCCGGGCTTTACGTCGCGGGCCAGGCCCAAGTAAATGGTGCTCAGGCGCGTGGCGGTGCTGATTTCCTTCTCGCCGCACACCAGCTTGATTTTGTCGCCGGGCTTAATTTCTACACCGCCGCCTTCTACTTCACCCAACCGGATTTTGGGGCCCTGCAAATCCTGCAGCAGGCCCACGTGCGTGCGCAGGTCTTTGTTGAGGCGGCGCACCGTGTTGATTACCGCCAGGTGGTCTTCGTGGCTGCCGTGCGAGAAGTTCAGGCGAAACACGTCCACGCCTTCGCGCATCAGCATGCCCAGCTTCTCATAGGTGTTGGAGGCGGGCCCCACGGTGGCAATAATCTTGGTTCTATTGAAATGCGGGCGAACTTCCATGGAATGTGGTATGGTCAAAAAAAGTAAGACGGGCAAAAGGTCCAAACACTCGCCATCCTGAGCGGGAGCGAAGCGGCTTGCCTAGTAGAACAATGTTCAAGCAGGATAAGGCGCTTCGCTCCCGCTCAGGATGGCGGAGGGTTCAATACTCAAAAGAGCAGATTTTCTTTGAATTTAAGGTCATTTGGATCAACCTGGCTGACCAATTGGACTTCGGGCAGCGCAGAAAGTTGCACCAGCAGCTCTTCCGGCGAGCGGCCGCTCACGCTGCTACTCACCTGCAGCAGGTAATCGTACTCCTTAATATCGGGGGCTAGGAAAGGTTTTTTCAGGGGCGAAGGAGCCACGGAACGGTTGCGCAGCAGGCGCAGGGTGTAGTGCTCGGTGGCGTGCAGGTAGTTGCTGATAACCAGCCGGCCTTTGGTGAGCAGGTCGTAAATCAGGTCCTGCTGCTTGATCAGGCGCAGGTGCAGCGCCCGGTTGAGCACCCAGGCCAGCGTGTGTTCCCTGCTCGACGATACCAGCCCAAACAGGTCGAAGTCACAGTCGTACTCCACATCCAGGGTGAGGGTTTTCATGGGCAAGGCAAAGGAAAGACAACGCAAAAATAGCTACTCTAGTACCGCGGCGGAACTCCCCCGGTCATAATCTTGTACCGGGAAGATTAGGGGGACGAAGTTTGACAATGTTAGCGAAGATGGTGTTATTTGTGCCGAGTTTTCCTTAAACCCCCACGGAAATGTCTGAAATTGCAGAAAAAGTAAAAGCCATCATCATCGATAAACTCGGCGTAGAAGCTTCAGAAGTTACCCCAGAGGCCTCGTTCACCAACGACCTGGGTGCTGACTCGCTGGACACTGTTGAGCTGATCATGGAATTCGAAAAAGAATTCAACGTGTCGATTCCGGACGATCAGGCTGAGAATATCCAGACCGTGGGTCAGGCTATCAGCTACCTCGAAGAGCACGCTAAATAGTTTTTAGTGCTTAGTTACTAGTGCTTAGTGCCTGGATGGTTCTGGTGCCACCTGAGCACTAGCAACTGGGCACTAACTACTACACCTTGCTTACCGGCCGGCCTGCCGCCGGCCGTTTTGCTTTTCTCCTGTTTCCTTTCTTTTCGCTTCTCTGAGCCAGCCTATGTCTCTTCGGAGAGTTGTCGTGACCGGCCTGGGTGCTATTACCCCGCTGGGCAACACCGCCCCCGCTTATTGGGAGGGCCTGCAAGCCGGCGTGAGTGGGGCCGCCCCCATCACCCGATTCGATGCCAGCAAGTTCAAAACGCGCTTCGCTTGCGAAGTGAAGAACTATAACTCGGATGACTTCTTTGACCGCAAAGAAGGCCGGAAAATGGACCTGTTCACGCAGTTTGCCGTGGTAGCTTCCGATGAAGCCATCCGCGACGCCGGCCTGCTGGACGGAGCTGTAAACAAGGACCGCGTGGGCGTTATTTGGGGCTCGGGCATCGGCGGGCTGAAATCCTTGCAGGAAGAATGCGTGCAGTTTGGCCGCGGTGATGGTACGCCGCGCTTCTCGCCCTTCTTCATCCCGCGCATGATTGCCGACTCCGCCTCGGGCAATATCTCCATCAAAAACGGCTTCCGCGGGCCCAACTTCATCACCACTTCGGCCTGCGCTTCTTCGTCGGATTCCATTATTGCTGCCTTCAACAACATCCGCCTCGGCCTGGCCGACGTGATGGTGACCGGCGGCTCGGAAGCGGCCATTACGGAGTCGGGCATTGGGGGCTTCAACGCCCTGAAGGCCATGAGCGAGCGGAACGACTCGCCCGAAACAGCCTCCCGTCCCTATGATAAGGACCGGGACGGTTTCGTGCTGGGTGAAGGTGCCGGCGCCATCGTGCTGGAGGCGCTGGAGCACGCACAGGCCCGGGGTGCCAAAATCTACGCTGAGCTGATTGGCGGCGGTATGTCGTCGGATGCCTATCACATTACGGCTCCGGACCCCACCGGCGGCGGGGTGGTGCTGGTAATGCAGAACGCCCTCCGCGACGCCGGCATCCGGCCCGAGGACGTGGATTACATCAACACCCACGGTACCAGCACGCCCCTGGGCGACGGTGCCGAAATCAAGGCTATTGAGACGGTATTCGGCTCACACGCCGAGAAGCTCAATATTTCCTCTACCAAGAGCATGACCGGCCACTTGCTGGGCGGCGCTGGTGGTATTGAGGCGGTGGCTTGCCTGCTGGCTATGCAGCATGATATGGTACCGCCCACCATCAACTTGCACACGCCCGACCCGGAAATCAACCAGGCTCTGAATTTCACGCCCAACACGGCGCAGGCCCGGAAGGTAAACGTGGCTATCAGCAATACCTTTGGGTTCGGGGGGCACAACACGTCCGTCGTATTCCGCAAGTTTCAGAACTAATGCCCAGGCCCGGTCAACCCCTACCGTTATTCGGCTTTTTCCGCCGACTGGTAGGCCGTGACCGGGCCTTTCGGCAGGCTATTGCCACCCTCACGGGTCACACGCCCGACAACGTACGCCTGTATCAGCTGGCCTTCACGCACTCCTCGGTGGTGCGCCAGCAGGGCGAGCAAGCCCGCCACCAGAGCAACGAACGGCTGGAGTTCCTCGGCGACGCCGTGCTGGGCACGGTGGTGGCCGAATACCTGTTTCGGAAGTACCCATACGAGCAGGAAGGCTTTCTGACGGAGATGCGCAGTCGCATTGTGAACCGGGAAAGCCTTAACGGCATTGCCCTCAAAATTGGCCTCGATAAGCTGGTGCAGCTGGATGCCGGCCAGGGCCGGGCCGCCCGCTCCCGCTCCGTAAATGGCAACGCGCTGGAGGCGTTAGTAGGCGCGGTGTACCTCGACCAGGGCTACAAAACGGCCCGCAAGTTTGTACTCAGCCGCCTCATCAAGCCCTACGTAGATGTGAAGGCCATGACGCAGACGACCACCAACTTCAAAAGCAAGCTGATTGAGTGGGCCCAGCGCAACGGCAAAAACCTGCGCTACGACCTCACCGGCGAAGCCCGCCCCGGCGGCGTAATGGAGTTTTCGGCCACGGTGGTAGTGGACGAAAGTCCGGTAGCCACGGGCATGGGCCTGAGCAAGAAGCAAGCCGAACAGCTCGCTGCTGAGCGGGCGCTGGAAGTGCTGGGAGTGTAAGTTTTCCTGCGTCCAGCGGTTATCAGAGCTTCCGGGTAGATAATTAGAGTGCTCTATATGAAGTATCTGGTAGCAGTGATAAACCTGTGGCTTGCTACGTATGAGGCCGCCTACGCCACACCCCGTGTGGAGGTACAGCTGCAGGTAGAACCCGCAACGCACTCTTTCATCTGCCACTACACATTCACGCTGCCAGCCACTGATACCGCCACAGGTATTGCGCTGAACCTGGACCGACAGTTTCGGATTACGGATGTGAGCAGTCCGGGCGCAACTGTGCAACGGGTGCCTCGGGTGTATTACTCTTATTTCGCCGATACGCTGCAGCAGGTAGCAGTGCGCTACGCTACGGGCAAGCACCACCGAAAGCGGCAGGTTAGCCTGACGTATACGGGCACCCTGACGCCGCGCTTTTTCACCGAGCAGGGCATGGTTTTCAGCGGCCACACCAACTGGCTGCCCTTTCGGCCTTATCAGGAATATGAAACGGTAGCGTACACGCTGGAAGTGCAGGCGCCTACTTCTTACCAAGTTGTGAGTGCCACGGCGGCCAAGCGGCAACAGCCGGGTAAATGGGTGTTCCGAGGAAGCACCGGGGCAATAGAGCCTACCGCTATGGTAGGTCAGCAGTTTCAGCAGCTGGTTTCGGCCACTGGCCCAGCTATTCGGGTGCTGAAAACTGGGGCAAATTTGATGCCTGCCGATACGGCACTGCTGCGCAAAGCAGAAAGTATACTTGCGTTCTACAACCGCACCATTGGGCAGCAGGAGCCAGTTTCCCGCTTCTCCATTTTCTTGCCGGGTACGAACACCGATGCCTTCGGGCTGCTGGATAATGCCGCGGTGATAACCTACACGGATTTTGATGTGGCGGGCAAACGCGAGGATTTGCTAATTCTGGCCCACGAAATCAGCCACAAGTGGTGGGGCTACGGGCGAGTGCACGATTACAACGACTGGTTGAACGAGGCATTTGCAACGTACTCAAGCCTGCTGTACCTGCGCGAATTGGGTGACGAGGCGGGCTATCAGGCCGAATTGGCTAAGCGGGCGGCCACCGTGAGCGACGCCCCGGCAATATGTGGCTTCGATTACCAGAAGCACCCCCGGCCCGTGTACCGGCGCGTGATTTATAACAAGGGGACAGTGGTACTGGCGGCTTTGCACACACGTATGGGCACCGAATTGTTTATCCGGCTACTGGCCACGGTGGCCGCCCGCCATGTGAGCACCACCACTGAGCTGTTGGCTATAGTCGAGCAAATCGCCGGTGCGGAAACCAAAGCTTGGTTACTGGCTGAGCTCAACAGGTAGACGGCCGAGCCCACCGGAGTAAAGGGCAGGTGCTGTGTGGTGCGGAAAGCGCAAGGGCAACCCAATCCGGGGAAATGGAGTTGATTTGCACTGTCAACCCTTCCACCCGAACTCATGCGAATAGCCGGCGCCGCCCTCAACCAGATACCCTTCGACTGGACTCACAACCTGCGCACCATCCGCGAGGCCATTGAGCAGGCCAAAGTGGCCGGCGTGGAGCTGCTGTGCCTGCCCGAGCTGTGCCTTACCGGCTACGGCTGCGAGGACCTGTTTCTGAGTGACTGGCTGCCGGAGTCGGCGCTGCTGCACTTGCAGCAGGTGCGCCGCTGGACGGACGGGATTTGCGTGGTAGTGGGGCTGCCCATTCGCCTCAATCACCGCACCTACAACACGGCCGCCGTGCTGCGCGACGGGCAGATTCTGGGCTTCGCGGCCAAGCAGTTTCTGGCCAACGACGGCGTGCACTACGAGCCCCGCTTCTTCCACCCCTGGCCGGCCGGCGAAACTACCACGGTGCAGTGGGAAGGGGAGGAGTGGCCGTTGGGCGACATGATTTTCGAGCACCAGGGCGTGAAGTTCGGGTTTGAAATCTGCGAGGATGCGTGGCGGCCCAACGACGTGCGCCCCGCCTGCCGCCTCGTGGGCCGGGTAGATTTGATTGTGAACCCCTCGGCCTCGCACTTTGCCATGAGCAAGACCGACGTGCGCTACCACCTCGTAACGGAGGCTTCGCGCACGTTCCGCTGCACCTACCTCTACGCCAACCTGCTGGGCAACGAAGCCGGCCGCATGATTTACGACGGCGAAATTCTGGTAGCCCGCAACGGCCACCTGCTGCTGCGCAACCAGCTCATGAGCTTCAAGGAGGTAGATATGGAGTGCGTGGACGTGGACTTCAGCCAGCCCCTGGAACCCGCCGCTGAAATTGCCGCCCAGCCCGCCCCCGACGAGTACCGGGAGCTGAATCAGGCCCTGAGCCTGGCCCTGTTCGACTACCTGCGCAAGGCCCGCAGCCGGGGTTTCGTACTGAGCCTGAGCGGCGGGGCCGACTCGTGCATGTGCGCCGTGGCCGTGGCCGAAATGGTGCGGCTGGCCTGCGCCGAAATTGGCACCGCCGAGTTTATGCGCCGCTCCGGCTGCTTCACGGCGCAGGAAATCGAGCAGCTGGCCGGCCCGGTGGCTCCGGTGCCCGACCACAATGCCCCCGGCCCCCAGGATGCTTCAGTATCGGACCCGGACAAACAACAAAAAACCATCAACCAAAAACTAACCGCCCGCCTGCTCACGTGCGCCTACCAAGGCACCGTCAACTCCTCCGACGACACGTTCAACTCGGCCAAAGAGCTGGCTGATTCGCTGGGAGCGGTATTCTATGACTGGACCATTGACGACGAGGTGACGGGCTACGTGGGCAAAATTGAGCACGCGCTGGGCCGGGAGCTGACCTGGAAAACCGACGACTTGGCCCTGCAGAACATCCAGGCCCGGGTGAGGGCTCCCGCTATTTGGCTGCTAGCCAACGTGCAGAATTGCCTGCTGCTGACCACTTCCAACCGCTCGGAGGCCAGCGTGGGCTACTGCACCATGGACGGCGACACGGCCGGCTCTATCTCACCTATTGCCGGGGTGGATAAAGCCTTTGTGAAGCAGTGGCTGCGCTGGGCCGAAACGGAGCTGAACTACCCGGCCTTGCATCACGTGAATGCCCTGCAGCCCACCGCCGAACTGCGCCCTCTGGAAGACAAGCAAACCGACGAGCGGGACCTGATGCCCTATCCGCTGCTCAACCGCATCGAGCGGCTGGCTTTCTACGACCGGCTCAGCCCCCGGCAGGTGCTGGCCACGCTGGTGCAGGAAGACCCCGCGGCCGACGCGGAGCAGATGAAGACCTACGTGAAGCGCTTCTATTCCCTCTGGAGCCGCAACCAGTGGAAGCGGGAGCGGTACGCCCCCGCCTTCCACCTCGACGATTACAACGTGGACCCTCGTTCCTGGCTGCGCTTCCCCATCCTGAGCGGCGGCTTTACCGAGGAGCTGAACGCGTTGTAGAAATTGCCATTACAACTCTCGTTCCGAGCGAAGTGAGAAATCTGAGTCAACTGTTGCATTAGCATACTCCAGATTCCTCGCTTCTCTCTAAATGACAGTTTAACGACTCTCATAAGTGAACAGCGGGTACTGCTTCTGCCGCAAACCCTGTACTTTCGTAGCCTGAACTTTGACTAGGAACGTGGCGGCAAGCAGTCTGACTCAACTATACCAAGAGCGGGAAGCCTACCGGCTACCAGTGTACTCGGCGCGGCAGGTAGCGCACCTGACCGGCCTTTCGGCCACTACCGTGCATACCTGGACTCGGGCCGAGGATGCACTGGTGCAGCCCGCCAGTCCCGAGGCCCTGTCCTTTCTGAACCTGGTGGAAGTACACGTACTGGCCGCCATCCGGCACCAGCACGGGTTGCCGTTGCAACGGGTGCGCCACGCGGTGCAGTTTGTGCGGCAGGAGCTGCAGGCCGAACACCCCCTGGCCCAGCACGAGTTTGAAACCGACGGGGTAGACCTGTTTGTGCGCGCCCTGGAAGACGATAACCTGCTGATCAACGCTTCCCGCCGGGGCCAGATGACCATCCGGCAGCTGGTGGAAGCCTACCTGCGCCGCATTGAGCGCGCCCCCGATGGCTTTCCGCTGCGGCTGTTTCCGGTATACAGCAGCGGAGCCGGCTTCGCCCCCGAGGGGTTGCCCACGCTCATTGCCGTGGACCCTACCATCTCCTTCGGCCGGCCGGTGCTGACGGAAAACTACGTGCCCGTGGACGTGGTGGTAAACCTATACCGGGCCGGTGACTCGGTGCGGGATATTGCCGATGATTTTGGCCTGAGCGTGCGGGCTGTGGAAGAAGCAATTCGATATGAGCTTGGAGCCGTTGCCTGACCCCCTGTTTTTTCTGGACCGCACCGTGGCCACGCGCCGCGTGCAGGAGGCCCTGCAGTCCCAGGGAGTATCCTTTCTGGCTCACCCCCATGAGTTCCAGCCCGACACCCCCGATACCGAGTGGCTACCGGCCATTACGGCCCGCGGCGGCTTCGTGCTCACGCAGGAGCGCCGCATCGGCTTCAACCCCCTAGAGCAGCAGGCCCTGCTGGCCAGTGGGGTAGGGGCGTTTATCATTGTAGCCAAAGACCTGACCGGGGCCGCCCTGGCCGATTGCCTAGTGCGGGCGCTGCCGCGCATGCAGCGCTTTGCCCGGCGGCAGGCGCGGCCTTTCCTGGCAAAAGTGTATGTTGATGGCAGCGTACAGCGCCTTGCCTGATTTCTGACCGCATTTTCTAACGTATTTCGCGTATGAGTTTTCTGAGTGCTATTCTGTGGAACCCCGACCCCATTCTGGCTGAGCTGGGCCCCCTTACGCTGCGCTGGTACGGCCTGCTGTTCATGTCGGGCTTTGTGGTGGGCACGTTCATCCTGAGCCACATCTACCGCTCCGAAAAGGTGTCGCCGCGCTGGGTAGATGTCATTACCATTTACATGCTGCTGGGTACGGTGCTGGGCGCGCGCCTGGGCCACGTGTTTTTCTACGACTGGGAATCGTACAAGGACCGGCCGCTGGAAATCCTGCAGATCTGGCACGGCGGGCTGGCCTCGCACGGGGCTACCATCGGCATCATTCTGGCCGTGTGGCTGTTCAGCCGCAACAACAAGTTCAACGTGCTCTGGACGCTGGACCGTATTGTGCTGGTGGTAGCCGTGGGCGGAGCGCTTATCCGCCTGGGTAACCTGATGAATTCCGAAATTGTGGGCCACCCCACTGATGCGCCCTGGGCCTTCGTGTTTCCGCGCGACACCGAGCACCTGCAGCAAGCCCGCCCCGACCAGCCGCTGCCGGCCGGTTCCTACGCCGTGCAGTACCTGCCGCAGCCCGATAAAGAAGTAAGCGTAGAAGCTCAGCCCGTAACGGGCAGCGTGGCTCCGGGCACCAAAGTAGCCGTGCCGCGCCACCCCACCCAGATTTACGAGTCGTTGTTCTGCGTGTTCCTGTTCGTGCTGCTGTACGCCATGTGGAACCGCACCAAGGAACACACGCCTAATGGCCAGCTGTTCGGGCTGTTTGTGGTGCTGCTGTTCTCGTTCCGCTTCCTGGTGGAGTTCCTAAAGGAAGACCAGGTGGCGTTTGAGCAGAACATGACGCTGAACATGGGCCAGCTGCTGAGCATTCCGCTGGTGCTGGTGGGCCTGTACGTGCTGTTTACGGCCCGCAACCGCCCCGGTCGTCCCGAGGATGCCCCCCGCGACCTGGAGGAGCAGGAAGCCCGCGAAGCCGCCCTGGCCGCCGCCAAACGGTAGTTCACACAGGCTATTTGTCATTCCGAGCAAAGCGAGGAATCTGAGTGGTTTATTGCAACGACTTTAACCCAGATTCCTCGCTTTGCTCGGAATGACAGCCAAAGAAAACGGCCCCGTGCTCAACCAGAGCACGGGGCCATTTTGTGTGAGGTGGTCAGTCAGCCAAAGACCACTAACCACCCTCCAAAAACCAACCTAGAAGCGGCGGTTTACGGCGTTGAGGTCTTCAAACGCCGACTTGAGGCGGGTGATGAAGGTTTCCTCGCCCTTGCGCAGCCATACGCGCGGGTCGTAGTACTTCTTGTTGGGCGAATCCTCACCGGTGGGGTTACCGATCTGGCTTTGCAGGAAGCCTTCGTTTTTCTGGTAATATCCGCGGATACCATCCCAGAACGCCCACTGCAGGTCGGTGTCGATGTTCATTTTGATGGCCCCGTAGCTGATAGCCTCGCGGATTTCCTCCTGCGACGAGCCCGAGCCACCGTGAAACACGAAGTTGATGGGACGCTCGGCTTCCAGGCCGTACTTCTCCTTCACGAAATCCTGCGAGTTTTTCAGGATAACGGGCTGCAGCTTCACGTTGCCGGGCTTGTACACGCCGTGCACGTTGCCGAAGGCGGCGGCAATGGTGAAGCGGGGGCTCACTTTGCTCAGTTCCTCGTAAGCGTAAGCCACCTCCGAGGGCTGGGTGTAAAGCTTCGAGGAATCCACATCGGAGTTGTCCACGCCGTCTTCCTCGCCGCCGGTTACGCCCAGCTCAATTTCCAGCGTCATGCCAATTTTGGCCATGCGCTCCAAGTACTCTTTGCAAATTTCGATGTTCTCCTCGATGGGCTCCTCCGAGAGGTCGAGCATGTGGGAGGAGTACAGCGGCTGGCCGTGCTCGGCGTAGAATTTTTCGCCGGCTTCCAGCAGGCCGTCAATCCAGGGCAGCAGCTTTTTGGCGGCGTGGTCGGTGTGCAGAATTACGGGTACGCCATAGGCTTTAGCCATCAGGTGCACGTGCTGGGCACCCGAAATGCCGCCGGCAATGCTGGCCTGCTGCTTATCGTTGGCGAGGCCTTTGCCGGCGAAGAACTGGGCACCCCCGTTCGAGAACTGAATAATAACCGGCGAGTTCAGGTCGCGGGCGGCCTCCAGCACGGCATTTACCGTGTCGGTACCGGTTACGTTCACGGCGGGCAGCGCGTAACCATTGGCTTTGGCATGTTCGAAAAGCTGCTGCACTTCGTCGCCGTGCAGCACGCCGGCGCGCAGGCCGGTGAGAGTGGTTTGTTCAGCCATTTGCTGGAAGATGGTGGCGCAGGTCGGGGAAAGGCCGCACCGGGTTTTGGAATCGTAGGTCAAACATACTCAAAAGAAAAAGGTCCTGCCACATGCAAAAGCGGGCCCTTAGCGAATTTTCGCTAAGGGCCCGCCTGACGCTTCCATACGGCTTGCCTAACCGGCTTTTCAGCGGCTCGTCAATCAGAATGAATACGTATACAATGCGCCCTGCTCGTTGCTGATATAGAGCGTATTATTGTCGGTGAAAACGGCCCCTTCCGTCTGGCCGGCTCCTTTTAAAGTAACCTGCCGAGGCGTGGCCTTAAGGATGTCTTCAAAGCTGTTGCCTTCCAGCACAAACATTTCCTGGCGGGCCAGCAGTACCAGGCGGCGGCCGTCGGGGCTGAGGGCGGCATCGGTTACCTGCCCGGGAATAGCGAGGCGGGTAACTTGCTGGGCGGTGTAGTTGCCGGGTTGGTCGGGCACGGTATATACTTTGCTGGTGCGCTCCTGGGCCCGGTCCTTAGTGAACATATATACTTTGCCGGCGTGCCAGAGCGTGGCTTCACAGTCGAAGTTACGCTCGTCCTTGGCGGGCGGGAAGTCCTTTTGATCGGGGTATTTCAGGTGAATTTCCTGCACCTGCTGCAGGTTGCTGGGATTGAGGCGATAAATTACGAGGTCCTGCCGGTCGTTGTTGTTGTTGCCTACGTCGCCAATGTACACGTGGCCGTTAGTGTCGCGGGTAATGCTTTCCCAGTCGTGGCTTTTCACCGGAATATCCAGCTGGGCCAGGGTTTTGCCGGTGGTGCTGATTTTGTACAGAATAGGCTGAGTGCCGTCGTCGCCGTGGGTGAAGAAGGAGCCGGCCTCGCCGGTCAGGGCCAGGCCCGAGCTTTCGGGTACGCCGCTCATGCGGCCCACCTGCGTGAGCCCCGCAATATCGGCGGCTTTGTTGCCCTTTTTGCCTTTCTTCTTGCCTGACTTTTCCTGCTTGCCTTCCGGGTTTTTAGTTTGAGCCTCGGAGCAGCCGCTGAGTAAAGTGCCGGCTAAGGCGGCGGCAAAAAATAAGGTGCGCATGATGTAGCTGGTTATATGAAAAAGCCGTTGCGAGCTGCAACGGCAATTCAGGCTATACGCAAAGCGGGCCGCCAGGGTACATTGAGTGCGCCGCTAGCGAGCAGGAGGCAAGGAGGATTCCCGGATTAGCAACTCTGGCTGCAGCAGAATTCGGCGGGGGGAAAACGGGGTGGATGCCTGCTCACGCATTTCCAGAAATAAGCGCACTGCCGACTGACCCATCAATTCGCAACGCTGGTCGACGGTGGTAAGCATAGGTTCAGTGAAGGACGTAAACAGCTCGTTACTGAAACCCGATAACGCCATTTGCTGCGGCACACGCAGCGCCCGGCGCTTCAGCTCCTGCAGCGCCCCCACCGCCGAAAAATCACTGGCGGAAAACACGGCGTCGGGTGGGTTGGGGAGCTGGAGCAACTGCTGCATGCCCGCTACACCATCGTCCAGGGTCATGTCGGAGTGCAGAATCAACTCCGGCTCGATGGGCAGGCCACACTCCCGGAGGGCATCGAGGTAGCCCTGCTGGCGGTCCTTGTAAATATTAAGATGCTGGGGGCCGCCGAAATGGGCAATGCGGCGGCAGCCCTGGGCAATGAGGTGCTTGGTTGATTGGTAGCCCCCGGCCCGGTCGTCGAGCACCACGGCATTCACGTCCAGCCCGTCCAGAATCCGGTCAAAAAATACCAGCGGAATTTCCTGCTTGCGCACCTTCTCAAAATGCCGAAAGTCGCGGGTAGTGCGGGAAAGAGACACCAGAATACCTTCTACCTGTGCACTGAGCAGTGTTTCAATATTCTTCCGCTCGTGTACTACATCCTCGTTCGATTGGCAGATGAGCACATTGAAGCCCGCCTTGGTAGCTACCGTTTCAATGCCCTTGACAACCAGCGTAAAAAAGTGGCCATCAATGTGGGGAACCATCACGCCCAGCAGATTACTACGGCCTTTGCGCAAGCCCGCAGCCATGTGGTTGGGCTGATAGTGCAGCTCCTGCGCCAGCTTCCACACCCGTTTTTTGGTGGTGTCACTGATGCTGGGGTGGTCGGACAGTGCCCGGGATACCGTAGAAACCGATATGCCCAACTGCGCGGCTAAATCGGTGATGGATGCTTTTGTGCGCGCCAAGCTATTCTGACTTTGAGAAGATTATCCTGAAAACTGAACAGGCAATATCCAAAAACCCTGCGCAAGAACTTGCACTGGTTGCGCAATTTCTTGCGCAGGGTTTGCGCAAACCCGCTTACGCGGGCAGGGGCTGTGGGGTATAGGAAGGGCCCTGGCAGCGGGGACCTTCCTTGGTCCACAGCAGCTTATCAATGCAGAGTTGACGTTCCTTCATGCCTTCGTCCCAAGCGTGGTACACCAGGTACTCGTGCTTGCCATCGGGACTCATAACGTGCGAATGATGCCCGGGCCCTCGTACGTGCCCGGGCACAGCGGCCAGCACCCGGGGACCTTTGCCGCCGCCCGCCTCAGAGTAGGGGCCCATAATGCTGTCGGCTACGCAATAATCCACACCATAACGCGGCGTAAGAAAGTTAGCGCCGCTGTAAAAGCAGTAGTACCTGTCGCCGTGCTTGCGCACAAAAGGTCCTTCCAGGGTATGCCATTCCGGAAACGTCTGGCCGCCATACAGCGGCATGGTGCGGTCTTTCTCGAATACCGTCCAGTCGTGGCGGGCGCGCATTACGGTGCGGCTTTGCCCTGCCAAGCGGGTCATATCGAGCAGCTTATCCACTACCAAGCCAGTACCGGGACGGTAGCCGTTATCAGTGTCAATAAAGTCACGGGCGTAAAAGAGGTACCACTGGCCGTCGGTGTCCCGGAATGGGTGGGCATCAATGGTAAATTTGCTGTCGGGTACATCCAACACCGCCACTTGCGTGTAAGGGCCCTGAGGTGTTTGGCTGGTTGCCACGTGCAGGCGGTGCCCCACTGTGGCGGCAATGGCGCCTCCGCCCATGGAGTAATACATGTAGAAAGTCCCATTGTGGTAAACTACCTCCGGGGCCCAGAAATCAGCCCCCTCTGCGCCAGCCGGGGGGGTAAGGGCTCCACCAGCCGGTTTCCAATCTACCATGTTGGCAGAGGTGAGCAGGGTGAAAATGCGTCCGTCGGGGGTGCGGCCTTGCCCAGTAGTTCCGAAGGCATAGTAGCGGCCCTGGTGCTTAAGCACGAATGGGTCGGGGAATTGCCCGGCGTACACGGGATTCGTGTACGTGCGGGCGGCACGAGCCAAAGCAGTGTGCATGAGAGCCAGGGAAGCAAGGCCGGCGGAAGCCTGCTGCAGAAAGGAGCGGCGGGAGTGAGGCATTGTAATGAGTAGTGAAGAGTAAAGAAGGCGGATTGCGGAGGCCTTGGGTAAGGGGCAGCTGAACCAGGAAAACGTAAAGGCGTCCACGTTTCTGACCACCCAATGGCCGCAGAGGTACCCGTGTAAACCAGAGTCATAGCTGCAGAAGAGCCGCTATTGCCTAGCAGGTACAGCTGGGCTGGCACTGGCAGGATGGACCAGTAACCCTGGCCTGAACCAATCATGAGTGTGCTGGCCTTTTGACAACCTGCTTTCCCGGCTGAGGGCGCAGCAGCAGATGAGTGAGTACTTCATCAGCAAGCGGTGGTAAGATGAGAAGAAATAAACAAACGTTTGCATAAATTAGGCAAAACGTTTTAGCTTGCAGAGCTTTACTAAGCCAGTGGCTGCAACTTGGCATCGGCGCACTGCCAGCTACGCCATCCGTGTGGTAGCGGCATACGCACGGGTTTAGGTGTGCACTATGTCAATTGGAGCTGCTGTGGCCAGCTATATGTGTGGTGACACAAGCCTTTTTAATTACCTGAGCATAGACAGGGAGTGGTTTACCCGTGGATGAAGGTACGGGCTTACAGCCCAGCTGCACGGCAACAAGTTTTGCAAACGTTTGCAGAAATGTTGCTGCAAGTCCTTCCCTATGTTAGTAGCTTAAGCGGAGGCACAGGCGTAGAGATACTCAAACAGATTGTGTTCAACAGATACCAGTTTCCCCTAATGAACAGGCGGTTCGTGTTGCGGATGGTGTACCTGGTCTGGGCCTATGGCTTCGCCTCTTTTTCCTCACTGGAGGCTCAACCACGTGCACAGGCCACTTTTCAGAACCCGTTGCGCAACGATGGACCAGACCCTTGGGTAACCCGGCACGGAGGTTACTACTATTACACCAACACTACAGGCAGAAACCTGACACTCTGGAAAACCAGTGCCCTGAGCGACGTACGGAATGCGCCTGCCGCCGTGGTGTGGACGCCCCCGGCCAGTGGACCTAATTCCGCCGAACTATGGGCACCCGAACTGCACCGGTTGGATGGAAAATGGTACCTCTATTATACCGCCACCGATAAGGCCAGTCCCGGCGACAATGCGCGCTACGTATTTGTGCTGGAAAATTCTGCCGCCGACCCAACGACTGGCACCTGGACCGATAAAGGCCGCGTAAACACCAAGTACACCGGCCTTGATGGTTCCGTGTTTGAGCACGATGGGAAGCGGTATTTTCTATACTCGGCGTACGTAGGGGCCCAGAGTGTGCTGGCCATTGCGCCTCTATTGACCCCCTGGACAGTACAGGCTGGTAAGGAAGTAGTTATTGCCCGGCCTACGTTAAAGTGGGAGCAAGGGGGTGGCCGCCAGATTCTGGAAGGACCGGAATTTCTGCTGGGCCGCAGGGGGCAGTTGCTGGTGGTGTACTCGGCCAGTGCCTGCTGGGATGATAACTATTGCCTCGGAATGCTCACGGCCCCCAAAGGCGCCGACCCCTTACAGGCCGAATCTTGGACCAAAACACCTACGCCCGTATTCAAGCCTTCGGCCCAAAATGGCGTGTGGGGTACCGGGCACAACTGCTTTACTACCTCCCCAGATGGCCGGGAAAACTGGCTGGTGTACCATGCCAAAACAGCCGCTGACGGCAAGTGCGCGGGCCGTAGCGCCCGTATGCAGCGGTTTGGCTGGAAGCCCGATGGCACACCCGACTTCGGCGTGCCGGTATCCTTGAGTCAGCCCCAGCCTAAACCCTCAGGCGAGTAATCCTGCCCGCTGCTAACAAACGCCCTTCTCACCTTTCCTTCCTTTCTGTTCTATGAAAAAACTGCTCTTTGCCTTGGTGCTGTTGGCTGCAACTACCACCGGTACACTTGCTCAAAAAACCAAAATCAAAACCAAGGGCGCGGCGGCATCCGCTGTCCAGGGGCAGCGCTGGACGGTAGAACAGGCCAACACCTGGTACAAGCAGCACCGCTGGATGTCGGGGGCCAACTTCACGCCCAGCACGGCTATCAACCAGTTGGAAATGTGGCAGGCCGATACCTTCGACCCCGCTACTATCGACAAAGAGCTGGGGTGGGCTGAGGCAATTGGGTTTAATACCATGCGCGTATTCCTGCACAGCCTGGCCTGGCAGCAAGACCCCCAGGGCTTCAAAAAACGAGTAGGCGAGTACCTGACTATTGCTGATAAGCACCACATTCAAACGATGCTGGTGTTTTTTGATGACTGCTGGGACGAAACACCAAAACCCGGTAAGCAGCCGGCTCCTAAGCCCGGCATTCATAACTCGGGCTGGGTACAGGACCCCGGCGACCCTACCTCCCGCGACTCCGCCAGCTTTGTGAAGCTGAAACCCTACGTGCAGGACGTGCTGCGCAGCTTCGCTACTGATAGGCGCATTCTGCTGTGGGACCTGTATAATGAGCCCGGTAACAAGGGGGAGGGCAATGCCTCGTTGCCGCTGCTACGCAATGTATTTGCCTGGGCACGGGAGGTAAACCCTAGCCAGCCGCTCAGCGCGGGGCTTTGGAACTGGGGCTTGGTGGAGCTGAATACATTTCAGGCAATGAACTCCGATATCGTCACCTACCACAACTACGACGACGTACCCACGCATGAACGGGTAATTGAACTGCTCAAAACGCACAACCGGCCCCTCATCTGCACGGAATACATGGCCCGGCCGCGCAACTCGCGCTTCGTCAACATCATGCCTTTGCTAAAGAAGTACAACATTGGAGCTATCAATTGGGGCCTGGTAGACGGCAAAACCAACACCAAATACCAATGGGATGTGCCTATTCAGGATGGTGGCGAGCCGGGCGAGTGGTTTCATGAGGTGTTCCGGAAAGACGGCACGGCCTACCACCAGGATGAGGCCGACTTCATTCGCAAAATGAACGGAAAATAGCGCTGCTGCCAGATGGCTCCACACTTGAACACTAGAGCTACTGCTTCCCCCTTCCGGCCAGTGCCCGCACTGCAGGGCGCGTCAGCAACCATAGCCCCATCTGTCTTTTTGCTCTCATGAAATATTGCTACCCATTGCTGGTTGCCCTGCTGCTATTGGGCTGTGCCCGCGCGCCCCGGCAGCCTGCCTCCGACGAAGCGGCTACTTTCACCAACCCGCTGCTGCCAGCCGGCGCCGACCCCTGGACCATTCACCACAACGGCTATTACTACTACACCCACACCACCGGCCGCAACATTACGCTCTGGAAAACCCCCTCGTTGAGCCAGTTGCGCACCGCTCCCAGCAAAGTAGTGTGGACGCCCCCAGCCGCCGGGCCCAACTCCCGCGAAATATGGGCCCCCGAACTGCACCGCATTCAGGGCAAGTGGTACCTCTACTACGCAGCCGATGCCGGCCGCAACCCCGACCACCGGCTTTGGGTGCTCGAAAACAGCGCTGCTGACCCCCTGGAAGGCACCTGGGAAGATAAAGGCCAGATAACCGATGCCACGAACAAATGGGCCATCGATGGTTCCGTGTTCGAAAACCGGGGGCAGCTGTATTTCATTTGGTCGGGGTGGGAGGGAGACCAGAATGGTCGTCAGGATATCTACCTGGCCCGCATGAAAAACCCCTGGACCATTGACGGGCCACGGGTGCGGGTGTCAACTCCTACGTACACCTGGGAGCGGAATGGCGACCTGAACAACCCCAACGACCCGCCCCACGTGGATGTGAACGAAGGTCCTGAAGTACTCCGCCACGCCGGTAAGCTCTACCTGATTTATTCGGCCAGTGGCTGCTGGACTGACACCTACGCCCTCGGTATGCTCACCGCCTCCGACAAGGCAAACCTGCTGCAGCCCAGCTCCTGGCAAAAGTCGCCGGAGCCCGTATTCCAGCAGAATGCGGCCAACAAAGTGTATGCACCCGGCCACAACAGCTTTTTTAAATCACCCGACGGGACGCAGGACTGGATTCTGTACCATGCCAATGATGAGCCCGGGCAAGGCTGTGGGCGTTTCCGAACGCCACGGGCCCAACTGTTTACCTGGAATGCCGATGGTACCCCCAATTTTGGAGTACCCGTGGCCGTAGGTCAGCCGCTGGCCCGCCCTTCGGGAGAGAAATAACAACGGTCCTTCGCCGTAATCAAAAAAGCTCGTAGTGCTCAGCTACGGGCTTTTTGGTTGCGGCGAAGAGCTGTATTTCAGCGGGCTACTTTACCTGCACCACGAGCTACTGGCGGGCGGCTTTATAGTGCGTGGTGGGCAGCTCGCGCAGGCGCTGGGCGGCGGCTTCGGGGGTGATGTCGCGCTGGGTGTTGCCGAGCAGCTCGTAGCCCACCATGAACTTGCGTACGGTGGCCGAGCGCAGCAGCGGGGGGTAGAAGTGCATGTGCAGGTGCCAGGCCTCGTGCGCCTGCCCGTCAGTAGGGCGCTGGTGCAGGCCGGCGGAGTAGGGGAAGGAGGTTTGGAACAGGTTGTCGTAGCGGATGGTGAGCTGGCGGACCATATCCGCCAAGGCGTCCTTTTCCTCGTCGGTGAGTTGGGTCAGGTCCTGCACGTGGCGGCGGGGCAGCACCAGCGTCTCGAAGGGCCAGATGGCCCAGTAGGGCACCACCGTCACCCAGTGCGCGTTTGCCAGCACCACGCGCTGCTGCTGCTCGAGCTCCAGGGCCAGGTAATCGGCAAGCAGGCTGCGGCCGTGTTGCTGGAAGTAGGCTTCTTGCTGCTGGGTTTCCTTGGCCGGCTCACCGGGCACGGTGCGCTGGGCCCAGATCTGGCCGTGGGGGTGGGGGTTGGAGCAACCCATCACCTGGCCCTTGTTCTCGAATATCTGCACGTAGTTGATGTCCGGGCGGGCCCCCAGCTCCTGGAACTGCGCGGTCCACACGTCCACCACCCCGCGAATAGCCGCCGGGCTCATTTCGGGCAGGGTTAAATCGTGACGGGGCGAGAAGCAGATGACCCGGCCCACCCCCGATTCGGCCTCGGCCCGCAAGAGCCCGCCAATGTTGACCTCGCCCACGGGTGTATCGGCCAGCAGGGCGGCAAAGTCGTTGTCGAAGACGAAGGTGCCGGTGTAGGCGGGGTTTACTTCCCCGTTGGCGCGCACGTTGCCGGGGCAGAGGTAGCAGGTGGGGTCGTGGGCGGGGCGGGGGGCCTCGTCGGTGGCCTCCTGCTGGCCCTGCCAGGGGCGTTTGGAGCGGTGCGGGGAAACCAGCAGCCACTCGCCGGTGAGCGGGTTGTAGCGGCGGTGCGGGTGTTCGGTCAGGTCGAAAGCGGGCATGCGGATGGTGACAAGTAGTCGACGATAAAACGGGAGCACGTGAGCCGGAGGTCAGGCGCAACGCATGGTTGCGGTACCGTTGACCAGCAGACTCACGTGCCAAAAGCATCCTCCCTGCATAACCCGGCCCCTTTCCGGTCCCGCATTCCCACGTGCAAGAAGCAGAGAGGATGTAGGACGTTACTGCAGCACCAAGGCTGGCACCACATCCACGCCGCTCACAATGGTTGTGCAGTACATGTCGAGGGACAGGCCCAGCTGCTGCTGATACCGCGCGGCCATGTGTTGGCAAAACTCATCTACCGCTTCCGTCGCTACCAGGTTGATCGTGCAGCCCCCAAAGCCGCCGCCCATCATGCGAGCCCCAAATACACCGGGTAAGGAGCGCGCGGCCTCTACCAGTACATCCAATTCGGGGCAGCTTACTTCATACAAGTCTCGCAAGCCGGCGTGGGAGCCGTACATCTGCTGGCCAAAGGCGGGCAGATCGTGTTCTGCCAGGTACTTGCACGCGGCCTCCACCCGCAGGTTTTCCTCCACCACATAGCGGCAGCGGCGGTACAGCACGTCGCCTAATTCCTGCTGGTGAGCTTCTAGCTGCGTCAGGGTAGCATCGCGCAGGCTCAGGACTTGCGGGTAGTAGCGGCGCAGGATGGCTACCCCTTGCTCACACTCCTGACGACGGGTATTGTACTCGGAGCTGGCCAAGGAATGCTTGACGCCGGAGTTGCACAGCACAATGCGGCAGGCATCCGTATCGAAGGGAAAATATGCGTATTCCAGGGAGCGACAGTCGAGGCGCACTACCTGGCCGGCTTTGCCAAACAGGCTGGCAAACTGGTCCATAATACCGCATTGCACCCCCGCGTAAGCGTGCTCGGCCTGTTGGCTAAGGTGGGCCAGCTCCATGCGGCCCAGCCCGGCGTGCAGGAGGGTATTCAACGCCAGTGCGAGGCCACACTCCACAGCCGCCGATGATGAGAGGCCGGCCCCCATCGGCACATTGCCGCCAAATACGCAGTCGAAGCCCGGCACAACGATGCCCCGCTGTTGAAACCCAGCTACTACCCCCTTCAGATAGTTCGCCCACAGTACAGTGCCGGGCTGCAGCTGTGCAAGGGCAAACTCCTGCCGTTCCTGCTTATCGTAGGAATATAGCCGCACGGTATCAAGGCCGTTGAGAGCTACTGCGAAGTAGATTTCCTTATCGACGGCGGCGGGTAGCACGTAGCCGCCGTTGTAGTCTGTGTGTTCCCCGATCAGGTTTACGCGGCCCGGTGCCCGGACTAGCAATGGCACAGATGAAAATATCTGTTGGAAAGCAGAAGCTACGGCGGAAGCTGACATAGACGTGGTAAATCAAGAAGCGGACGCACAAATGAAGCAAATTAGTGCAAACGTTTGCAAATTCATGTTCAACTATTTTTCTGTAACAGTTCAGCTTCGGCTCTCTGGCTGGGCAACCGGCGCACCCTTAAAACTGACTGGAACCTCAGCAGTAGTGAGTGACTCATTACTTTTAATATAAAAATATTTATTAGTGTTTCTTGACAAAGGGATAATAACTACTTAACCTTACGCAACAATTCGGTACAGAGGAGCAGGTATAGCTGTACTCACCTCCCGTTGCCTCCTCTTTTTATTCTTGGCGGCCTGGTAACACTTTGCTATCAGGCTTTTCTTCAGAACTGCTCTGCAAACGTTTGCAATGGTGAATGAAATGCAAACGTTTGCTTCGGAGCAGAACAATTAAGTGTCCCACTGTACATCCTACCCAACTGCTCCTTTCCATGAAACGAATGGTACCCCACCCACACCACCTGTTGCTCCCGGCCCTGCTCGGGTGCTTGCCGCTGCTGGCCGCCGCTGCCCCCGAGGTTCCTGCCTCGCCCGCTACCACCACTGCCCGCGTTGCCGCCACCGTAACGGGCCGTATTACGGATGAAAAGGGGCAGGGAATGCCCGGGGTGACGGTGCTGGAAAAAGGCACGTCCAATGGCGTGACCACCGACAGTGACGGCCGCTACAGCCTTACGGTAGCCGACAATGCAACGCTGGTTTTCTCCTTTGTTGGCTATACTACCCAGGAAGTGCCGGTAAACGGCCGCAGCACCGTGGATGTGCGCCTGGATGTGGATAGCAAAGTGCTGAACGACGTGGTAGTAGTAGGCTACCTGACCCAAAAGCGGGAGGATGTAACCGGCTCCGTGGCCAGCGTAAGCGGCCGGGACGCCCAAAAAGCCCCCGTGGCCACCATTGCCGAAGGCATTCAGGGGCGCTTGCCGGGTGTGCAGGTTGTCAACTCGGGCGTGCCGGGCCAGGCACCTTTGATAAACATTCGGGGCTTGGGCTCGTTAGGCGGCAGCAGCAGCCCCCTCTACATTATTGATGGGCTGTGGGTAGATAACATCCGGGACTTTAACACCGCCGATGCCGAGTCGATTCAGGTATTGAAGGATGGGGCTTCCCTGGCACCGTACGGTTCGCGCGGGGCCAACGGGGTAATCATTATTACCACCAAAAAGGGTAAATCGGGCACGCCGGCTATTAGCTTCAATGCCTACAGCGGGGTGCAGAAAATCAACAAGACCTACGACCTGATGAACGCCCAGGAATGGGCCGTTATCAACCGCCAGGCCTACGAAAACGCCGGGCGCCCGGTGCAGCCGTTTGTGGCCAACCCCAACGGGGTGGATACCGACTGGCAGAAAGAGCTGATTCGGACGGGGCGGGTAGAGGATTACAACCTGAGCTTCTCGGGCGGTGGCCCCAACTCCAATTTCCTGCTGTCGGGCGAGTATTTCAACCAGAAGGGCACCACCGTGGGCCCCAAGTTTGAACGCTACAGCGTGCGTCTGAACTCGGGCTTTAACCGGGGCCGCCTGCGCGTGGGCGAAAACCTGCAGCTGGCCCGTACCAACTCCACGGCCATCAACGGGCTGCCATTCCTAGATGTGCTGCGCATGCTGCCGGTTATTCCGGTGTATGATGCCGCTAACCCCGGCGGGTTTGGCTTCGGCAACAACAACGCCAGCACCTTCGGCACCAATCCCATTGCCCTGCAGAAACTGCTGAACAACACCTCCGAAAACAATCGGATTCAGGGCAACGTGTACGGGGAGCTGGATATATTCAGCTTCCTGCGCTACCGCCTCAACCTGGGCACCGAGTACCTGGCCTACCATGACCGGGAAAAGCGCCAGTACGGGCAGTGGCGCCAGAACGACCCCCTGAACCCCTCGTACTACGCCGAGAACCAGGGCAACCGCTTCTTCACGATGGTGGAGAACACCTTGTCCTTTGATAAGAGCTTCGGCCAGAACAACGTGACGGCCGTGGCCGGCTACACCGAGCAGCACCAAACCGACGATTTCACCCGGGGCCGCAACAACGACTACGGCACCGGCCCGGTGTACTATTGGGCCCTAGATGCCGGCAGCAGCGCCCCGCAGGTGGTAGGTTCTTCTTACACTTACAACAAACGCTCCTACCTAGGGCAAGTCACCTACGACTACGACCAGCGCTACCTGCTCACTGGCGCTGTCCGCCGCGACGGATCTTCGCGCTTCAGCCCCGAAAACCGCTACGGCACGTTCTACGCGGCTTCGGCCGGCTGGCGCATTTCCGAGGAAGCCTTCTTCGCCAACATGGCCGATAAGGTGAGCAACCTGAAGCTGCGTGCCAGCTACGGCGTGCTTGGCAACGAGCAAATTGGCGGACCCTACGGTGGCGCGTACCGCTGGCAGGGCGTAGTGAACCCCAACGTGAACTACCCATTTGGGGGCGACAATACCCAGAACGGTAGCGTACAAACGCAACTGCCCAGCACCGATATAGCCTGGGAGGAGCGCCGTACGGCTAACTTCGGCTTTGATCTGGGGCTGCTGCAGGACCGCATCACGCTGTCGGCTGACTACTACCGCTCCGAAACGCGCAATGCACTGGTAGACCCCGCTATTCCAATTGTGCTGGGCAACGCGGGCAGCAACCCGTACCAGCGCATTGGCCGCATTCAGAACCGGGGACTGGAACTGGTAGTCGGCTACAACGAAAACCGCAGCGCCTTCAAATACAGTGTTACCGGCAACCTGACCACTATCAAGAATGAGGTAACGCGCCTGAGCAATACCGAGCGTCAGAACTTCTTTGTGGGTGGCCCCGGCGAATCGACCCGCACAGAGGTGGGCTACGAACTGGGCTCCTTCTACCTGTATCAGTTTGACGGTATTTTCCAGACCGGCGACAATATAGCCGGCAGCGCCCAGCCCAATGCCCAGCCCGGCGACGTACGTTACAAGGACATCAACAACGATGGCCAGATTACGGCCGCTGACCGCACGCATATCGGGCGGGTGTTTCCCAAAATCCAGTACGGCCTGAACCTGTCGGCCAGCTACAAAGGCCTGGATCTGTCGGCCTTCTTCCAGGGCGTGCAGGGCAACGATATTCTGAATACCGGCCGCTATTGGCTGGACCGTACCGACGACAACGGCAACTACCGCAAGGATTTCAGCCCCTGGACGCCTTCTAACCCCTCTACTACCACGCCCCGCGCCATTATTGCCGGTGGGGGCGGACAGGCCGGCGAAGCCGCCATCAACAACTCCCGCCTCAACTCCTCGCGGTGGCTGGAGGACGGCTCCTACCTGCGCCTGAAAAACCTACAGATTGGCTATACGATTCCGAAAACCCTAACGGAGCGGGTGAAAGGCGTGGGCAGCCTGCGCGTGTATGTAACGGCGCAGAACCTGTTTACCGTGACCGACTACACCGGCTACGACCCCGAAGTAGTAAACGGCAACCTCTCCCGCGGCGTGGATGAGGGCAGCTACCCCAACCTGCGCACCGTGTCGCTGGGCCTGCAGCTGGGCTTGTAGTAGCCACCGTTTCTTCCCCAACCTTCCCATCTGATATTCCCATGAAACTACATACACTTCGCTTTGCCGCTCTGGCCAGCAGCCTGCTGCTAACGACGGCCTGCGACAAGGATTTTCTCGACCAGGTTAACCCCAACCAGCCCACAACGGAGTCCTTCTGGAAAACCGAGGGTGATGCCATTAAGGGTATTAACGCTTGCTACAGTGGCCTGCAGCAGTTGGGCACGTACCGGCGCTGGCTGCACTTCGCCTACGATTTGCGCTCCGACGACAGCTTTAGCCAGAGCCCTTGGGGCGAGCTGGCCGACTTTACGCGCTTCGTGCAGGCTAACTACGATTTTGAGGTGTCGCAGAACCTATGGCGGGACCATTACCGGGCCATCTGGCGCACCAACCAAGTGCTGGCCAACGTGCCCGGCATTCAGATGAGCGAAACCCTGAAGAAGCGGGTGCTGGCTGAAGCCAAATTCCTGCGGGCTCTGTATTATTACAACCTGGTTACGCTGTACGGCAACGTGCCGCTGGCCCTCAAGCCCTCGGACCCCGCCAACCTGCCACCTCAAGTTACCGAGGCGCAGGTATGGGCCCAGATTGTGCAGGACCTGCAGGAAGCCAAGCCCGATTTGTCGGACACCTACGGCGGTAACGACACGGGCCGCGCTACCAAAGGAGCCGCTACCACGCTGCTGGGCAAAGCCTACATGCAACAGCGGCAGTGGGCGCAGGCCTCGGCGCAGCTGGCCGAGGTTATCAGCTCGAACCGCTACCGGCTCACTACCAACTATACCGATAACTTCCGGCACACCACGGAAAACAACGCGGAATCCATCTTTGAAGTCCAGTTTTCGGATGCGAAGCTGGGCGGCAACGACGGCGACGACGCTACCTCCTCGGAAGGCGGCCAACGCTCCCAGTTCTGGGGCGTGCCCGGCGCTGGCTTTGTGGATGGAGAGGTGCGGCCCTGGGTGGTAAATGAGTTTCTGCAGGAGCCCACTACCACCGGGGCCCGCGACCCACGCCTGGCCGCTACCGTGTTTTACAACCGCCGCCAGTTTACCACTACGCTGCCCGTTGATGGCGACACGCTGGTGTATGGCACCGGCTTCCTGCGCCGCTTCCGCGGCAATGCCCGCGACCTGAGCCGGGTGTACTGGCGCAAGTACCAAACCGACTACTACCGCACGTTCGAGAATTTCGACTCGCCCATCAACCACCGGGTGATGCGCTACGCCGATGTGCTGCTATTGCAGGCCGAGGCCCTTAACGAGCAAGGCCAGACCAGCGCCGCCGTACCGCTCATCAACCAGGTACGCAGCCGGGCCGGGCTGGCGCCGCTCACGGCTGGCAGCTTCACGCAGGTAACCTTGCGCACCCAGCTGATGCACGAGCGGGTAACGGAGCTGACGGGGGAAGGCCAGCGCTTTTTCGACCTGAAGCGCTGGGGCCTGCTGGATGAACAAGCGGGTATTGACCAGCTGAAAACCCGGGACTCTGATTTCAATAACTTCCGCTTGAACCGCTCCCGTTTGCTGCCCATTCCGCAGACGGAAATCGACCTGGCCCGCTACCAGCAGAACCCCGGCTGGTAACCACTGTGTGAGTACCTGAAAATAGAGCCGTTCCGGCCTTGTGTCGGAGCGGCTCTTCTTTGCTGGAAGTGGTAAGTTAGCTCCCGGCCTGTGTCTACCCTTTTGCCAGTATCTTATAGCTTCTATTTATACCCTAGTTCTCCTTCCTAAGCTTTCCGCTCTACTCATGACCTGGTATTCCGCCCGATTTCTGCCCCTGGCCCTGCTGACGCTCACGCTGGCCTGTAACAGTGGTTCCTCACCTGCCCCTACGCCGCCGCCACCCACTACCCCCACTGCTACCACGTTCACCAACCCGCTGTTGAGCGTGGGGCCCGATCCTTGGGTGTACCGCAAGGACAACCTGTACTACTACATGAGCACGACCGGCGGCAACATCGTTATCCGCAAAACGGCCAAAATAACGGAACTGGCCTCGGCGGTAAGCACGGTGGTATGGACGCCCCAGCAAGCCGGCATCAACCAGCGCGACCTGTGGGCTCCGGAGCTACACTTCTTTGATGGGAAGTGGTACATCTACTATTCTGCCGACCCCTTCTGCTGCGCCGGCCACCGCGTGCACGTGCTGGAAAATGAAGCGGCTGACCCCACTACCGGCACCTGGACCTACCGGGGCCGCATTGCTAACCCCAACTCCGACCTGTGGGCCATTGACGGCACAGTACTGGAGCAGAATGGCAAGCGGTACCTCATCTGGTCGGGGCACCAGGTGGAAAGCAGCGGCACGCAGCGGCTCTACATCTCGGAAATGAGCAACCCCTGGACGCTGGTTGGCCCGCGCGTGGAACTCTCGCACCCTGAGTACGACTGGGAAACGATGGGGGAGCCGGACGTGAACGAGGGGCCGGAGATTTTGAAGCACGGCGACAAAACCTTCCTCGTGTACTCGGCCAGCCACTGCAGCACCGATGATTACGCCTTGGGCATGCTCACGGCCAGCAGCACCGCCGACCCTATGCAGCTCAGCTCCTGGACCAAATCAACCAAACCCGTTTTTACCAAGAATACGGCGGGCCAGGCGTATGGGCCCGGCCACAACGGCTTCTTTAAATCGCCGGATGGTACGGAGGACTGGATTATCTACCACGCCAACCCGCTAACCGGCCAGGGCTGCGGTGATAACCGGAGCCCCCGCATCCAGAAATTCACGTGGAAAGCCGACGGTACGCCCGATTTCGGCACGCCCGTAGCCCTGGGCACCAAGCTTACCAAGCCCTCGGGCGAGTAAGCCCGACCCGTCTTTCTGTTCACATCCTTCCGCGTATCGTGCATTTCTCTCTGCTCCGCCGGGTTGCCGGCTTTACCAGTTTTCTGAGCCTGGGCCTGCTGGCTGCCTGCCACCAGCCCGCCGCTACCACCCGCGCGAGTGACGCGGGCCGCCCCAACAACTCGGCAACTGCCGCTGCAACGGTGCCAGCTGTTGGGGCTAACCCCATCCTGCCCGGCGACTTTCCCGACCCCTCTGTGGTGAAGGTGGGCAACACCTATTGGGCCACTGCCACCAGCTCCAACTGGGGCCCCGCGTTTCCGCTGCTGCGCTCCACCAACCTGGGCAGCTGGGAATTGATAGGGCACGTGTTTCCCGATAAGTTACCCGCCTGGGCCGATTACTACTTCTGGGCCCCTGAAATCAGTCAGGAAGGCAAGAAAACCTACGTGTACTACACTGCGCACAAGCGGGGTGGCAACCTGGCCGTGGGCGTTGCCAGCGCCGACCGGCCCGAAGGCCCTTACACGGACCACGGCCCCCTGGTAGGCCAGCCTGATGGCTCCATTGATGGGTTTCCGATGCGCGACGAGAAAGAGCAGTTGTATCTTATCTGGAAAGAAGATGGGAATAGCATCAACCAGCCCACGCCCATCTGGGCCCAGCCCATCAATGAAAACCGCACGGCGTTGATAGGGGAGAAGCGGGAGCTGTTTCGCAACGACCCTGCTACCTGGGAAGGCAACTTGGTAGAGGGGGTGGCCATGGTGCAGCACGGGGGCTACTTCTATGCTTTTTATGCCGGCGCCGGATGCTGCGGTGGCGGGTGCACCTATGCTACCGGCGTGGCCCGGGCCAAAAGCCTGCTGGGACCTTGGGAAAAATACGCCCGTAACCCTGTGCTCACCTCCAACGATGCCTGGAAATGTCCCGGCCACGGCACGGTGGTTGAGCACCAGGGCCGCTCGTTTCTGCTGCACCACGCCTACGCAACCAATAGTCAGCAATATGTGGGCCGGCAAGGCGTATTGAGCGAGTTTACCTGGACGGCCGATGGCTGGCCCGAGTTCCGGGGCGGAAGTAAGCCTGTGGCGCCCATTGCACCCGTCGCGCAGTCATTCACCGATGAATTCAGTAGTCAGAAGCTGCAGCCGGTGTGGCAGTGGCCCGTGGAGCAGCGCCCCACGGTAACGTTACGGGGTGGGCAACTGCACCTGCAAGCCCGTCCTGACCACGCGGGGGCCGCGCTGGGCCATAGCACCACTGCCCCCAACTACACGGCTACTACCACCTTGCTCACCCCGGCGAGCCTGCCGGCGGGCAGCCACGCCGGGCTGGCCGCCCACGGCGACCCTGACAACGTGCTGGCCATAGTAGCCGGCGGCAATAAGGTAATGGTAGTGCAGGTTCAGAAGGGCCAATCCACTACGTTAGGGGAAGCGCCCTTGCCGGCTGCTAAAGCGGTGCAGCTCCGGGTACAGGCCCGGCAGGGCAATAAGTTTACGTTTGCCTGGAGCTCCGACAACGGCACTACCTGGCAGTCGTTGCCTGCCGGGGGCACTGCGGTAGATGGCAGCTTCCTGCCACCCTGGGACCGAGGCGTGCGGGTAGGAGTGCTGGCCCACGGCCCCGCCTCGGCTACGGCCGTGTTTGAGCGGTTTGCGCTGACGGACACGCGTTGATATCTCCAGCCAAAGGGTTCCTGATTTCCTTCTCTTCCTTTTCATTCGCAGTATTTTATGACGTTTCCTGTGTGCCGGAGTCTTGTGCTGGCTGGACTGGCCCTGTCGGCTTGCTCCTCACCCTCTACTCCCGCTGGCCAATCTGAGGCCCCTTCTTCCTCTGCTTCTTCCGATTCTGTGGCTATGAAACCAACTGCCAGCTCGTTCGGTCGCCTGCCCGATGGCACGGACGTTCAGCTCTATACGCTCACCAACGCCCACGGGCTCAAAGCCACCATCAGCACCTACGGCGGCACCGTCACCAGCCTACTGGTGCCTGATAAAGCCGGGCAGCTCGGCGACATGGTGCTGGGCTTCGACAGCCTGGCCGGCTACCAGAGCCCCGAATACCGGAAATCCGGTCCTTACTTCGGGGCCCTGATTGGGCGCTACGGCAACCGCATTGCCAAGGGCCGCTTCACGCTCGACGGCAAAGAGTACACGCTGGCCACCAACAACGGGCCCAATCACCTGCACGGGGGCCTGAAGGGTTTCGACAAAGTAGTGTGGCAGGCCCAGCCCGGCTCCTCGGCCCAGGGGCAGACGCTCACGCTCACTTACCGCAGCAAGGATGGGGAAGAGGGCTACCCCGGCAACCTCAATGTGACGGTGGTCTACACGCTGACCCCGGACGATGCGCTGCAGATTGACTACGCGGCCACCACCGATAAGGCCACGCCCGTGAACCTCACGAACCACAGCTATTTCAACCTGAGTGGGGGCAAAGATGTGCTGGGCCACGAGGTCACCCTCCCGGCTGACCGCTACACGGTGGTGGATGCCAGTCTGATTCCGACCGGGGAGCTGCGCCCGGTAAAGGGCACGCCCTTCGACTTCACCTCAGCCCATACCATTGGCGAGCGGATAGCGCAGGTGCCCGGCGGCTACGACCACAACTGGGTACTCACCCAGACCGACGGCCTGCACGAGGCGGCCACGGTGTACGAGTCCACCACGGGCCGCACCATGACGGTGCGCACCACCGAGCCGGGCCTGCAGTTCTACACCGGCAACTTTCTGGACGGCAGCCTGAAGGGCAAGGGCGGCAAGGTGTACGGGAAGCACGCGGGCTTCTGCCTGGAAACCCAGCACTTCCCCGATTCGCCCAACCAGCCCGCCTTCCCCAGCACCATCCTGCAGCCCGGCCAGACGCTGCGCTCCACCACCAGCTACACCTTCGGCGTGCGCAAGTAAGCCATACGGGCTGTTGCGGGCTCATCAATCAGCCGTACCTTGCTTACTACGCGTTCAACCCCCCTTGCATGAATTCACTTAACGCACTTGACCTGGCGGTCTTCCTGTTTTACCTGGTGGGCGTGTCCTGCTACGGCTACTACATCTACCGGCGGAAACAAAGCTCCCAACTCTCCACCAAAGACTACTTTCTGGCCGAAGGTTCGCTCACGTGGTGGGCTATTGGGGCCTCGATGATTGCCTCCAACATTTCGGCCGAGCAGTTTATTGGAGCTTCCGGGGCCGGCTTCTCGCAAGGGCTGGCGGTAGCTGCCTACGAGTGGGTAGCGGCACTGGTGCTGGTATTTGTGGCTGTGTATTTCATGCCCATTTACCTGCGGCAGAAGATTTATACCATGCCGCAGTTTCTGGAGCAGCGCTACAACGCCACGCTCAGCCTGATCATGAGTATTTTCTGGCTGTTCCTGTACGTGCTGGTCAACCTCACGGTGATTCTGTACCTGGGGGCGCTGGCCATCAACAACCTAGTGGGCAGCCCCGACGGTAGTTCCTTTCATTTGATTCTGATTGGCCTGGCCGTGTTTGCGCTCTTCATCACGCTGGGCGGCATGAAAGTGGTGGGCTACACCGACGTGGTGCAGGTAACGGTGCTGCTGCTGGGCGGGCTGGCTACCAGCTACCTGGCTTTGGTGCTGGTAAGTCAGAAGTTTGGCCTCGGCAATAGCGCAGTGGCCGGTTTCCAGCAGCTGCTGCATTCCGCCGACGACCATTTTCACATGATTTTCGCCAAGCCCACGCCCAACTCCAGCCAGGAATACATCAGCAAATACCTGGCCTTGCCGGGGCTGGCCATGTATGCCGGTGGGCAGTGGGTAGCCAACCTCAATTACTGGGGCTGCAACCAGTACATTACCCAGCGCGCCCTGGGGGCCGATTTGAACACGGCCCGCACCGGTATCCTGTTTGCGGCTTTGCTGAAGCTGATTATGCCGCTGGTAGTAGTGCTGCCCGGTATTGCGGCCTATGTACTGCACCAGCAGGGCGCGCTGCAGCAGGAAATGAGTGCCGGCGGCTCGCTCAACCCCGACAACGCCTACTCGGCTATTCTCACTTTCCTGCCCAACGGCCTCAAAGGCCTGAGCCTGGCGGCTCTCACGGCGGCCATTGTGGCCTCCCTGGCCGGCAAGGCTAACTCCATCTCCACCATTTTCACCCTCGATATCTACAAACGTTACCTGGATAAAGAGGCGGACGAACAGAAGCTGGTGCGCGTGGGCCGCCTGACCATTCTGCTGGCAATGGTGCTGGCTGTGGCCTTCACCTGGAAAGATTTGCTGGGCATCAGCGGGGCCGGGGGCTTCACGTACGTGCAGAAATACACGGGCTATATCTCGCCCGGCATTGTGGCCGTATTCCTGCTGGGTATGTTCTGGAAGCGGACTACGGCCACTGCGGCCGTAATTGGCGTACTGGCGGGTTTCGGCTTCTCTCTGCTGTTCAATGACTTTGCACCCCGCTTGTTTGGCAATGAAACGCTGCTGTATTCGGCTTTCCCCAACGCGAATGGCGTGTACGAGGTGCCCTTTTTGGTGAGCATGGGCTGGTCGTTTTTCCTGACGGCCCTGCTGATGATAGTGGTCAGCCTGGCCGGGCCGGCCATCAACCCCAACGCCATTTCCCTGCCCACCGGTCTGTTCCGCACCACGCCCAAGCAGCAGGCCCTCATTGTGCTGATTGTGCTGCTGATTTCGGCTCTGTACATTAAATTTTGGTAGTAAGTAACGTGTCATTGCAAGCCGACGGCGACGCACTCCTTCCCGTTCAGAGGTAGAAGCCTTGAAAAAATGAAAAGCCCCTGACGCCTAATTCTGGCGTCAGGGGCTTTTGCGTAGGCCAAATTTGCTCGCTTGGAGAAGGAAAGATTGCTTCGTCGTGCCTCCTCGCAATGACACTCGCTCACTCACGGTACCGGGTCGTGGCCGTGGCTGCCCCAGGGGTGGCAGCGGCCGATGCGGCGCAGGGCCAGCCAGCCGCCGCGCCAGGGGCCGTACTTGGTGACGGCCTGCACGGCGTAGGCCGAGCAAGTAGGCGTATAGCGGCAGCTGGGCGGCTTCAAAGGCGAAATCAGGTGGCGGTACACCCACAACAGGCCCAGCACCAGCTGGCGGAACAGGTACGTCATGATAAGGCAAAGGTCGGGAAAGCAAAGAACAGCCGGATTAACGAGGTAGTTTCCGGGCGGCAGCGGGCCAGCGGTACGGTTGAGTCCGAACGAATCGGGCAGATGCGTACCTTCGCCGCAAAACCACTCATCCACCCCAACTACTATGCAAAAACAACACTGGGCCAAGGTGCTGCTGCTTACCCTGCTGCTACCTCTGGCCGCCCGCGCCGATGAAGGCATGTGGCTGCCCCTGTTTGTGAAGCGCCTCAACCAGGCCGACATGCAGAAGAAAGGCCTCAAGCTCACGGCCGAGGAAATCTACGACGTGAACAACGCCTCCCTGAAAGATGCCGTGGTGCAGCTGGGCGGCTTCTGCACCGGCGAGTTCGTGAGCAGCCAGGGTTTGCTCCTCACCAACCACCACTGCGGCTACGACGCCATTCAGAGCCACAGCACCCCCGAAAACAACATCCTGCAAAACGGTTTCTACGCCGCTACCAAGCGCGACGAGAAGAAAAACCCCGGCCTGTTCGTGGATATTCTGGTGCGCATGGAAGACGTAACCAGCAAAGTGCTGGAAGGCATTACGCCCACCACGCCCGAGCAGGAGCGCATGGCCACCATTCAGAAGCGCCAGCGTGAAATGGCCGATAACGCCAAGGAAAACGGCAAGTACGTGGCCTACGTGCGCGACATGTTCGGGGGCAACGAGTACTACCTGTTCATCTACCAGCGCTTCGGCGACGTGCGCCTAGTGGGCGCTCCGCCGGAAGCCGTAGGCAAGTTCGGCGGCGACACCGACAACTGGATGTGGCCCCGCCATACCGGCGACTTCTCGATGTTCCGGGTGTACGCCGACAAGAACAACCAGCCCACCGCCGGCCCTCAGGACGGCAACGTGCCCTACGTGCCCAAAAAGCACCTGCCCGTGGCCCTGCAGGGCGTAAGCGAAGGTGATTTCGCCATGGTGTTCGGTTTCCCCGGCCGCACGCAACGTTTCCTGCCGGCTGCCGGTCTGCAAATGACGCTGGAGCAGAGCAACCCCGCCCGCATCAAGCTGCGCGACACCCGCCTGAAGCTGTGGAAGGAAGACATGGACCAGGACCCCGCCCTGCGCCTGAAGTACGCCTCCAAATATGCCAGCATCGCCAACTACTGGAAGTACTTCATCGGCCAGAATGAAGGCATGAAGCGCCTGAAAACCGTAGATGCCAAGAAAGCCGAGGAGGCTGCTCTGGCTCAGTGGATTGCCCAGGACCCCGCTCGTCAGCAGCAGTACGGCGAGGCGCTGAACACCATCAACCAGGCCTACGCTGGCCTGCGTGAGTACAACCTAAGCACGCAGTACGTGAACGAAGGCGCCTTCGGGACGGAAATTGTGCAGGCTGCCGCCCGCCTCATGCCCCTGTCTACGGCTCTGAAAGCGTCGCCCCAGGATAAAGCCGCCGTGGACAAAGCCGTGGCCGATTTGAAGGAGCCTATGGCTGACTTCTACAAGGACTACAACGCCGCTACCGACAAAAAAGTGTTTGCCGCGCTTATGGCCCTGTACATGCAGGACGTTCCCGCTGCCCAGCTACCCGACGTGTTCCAGACGGTGCAGAAGCAGTACGGCGGCTCCATGCAGAAATACGCCGACTATGTGTATGCCAACTCCTTCCTAACCTCCGAGGCCAAGCTGAACGCCTTCCTGGCCGCGCCCACGCTGGCCAAGCTGGAAGCCGACCCCGGCTACAAAACGTACCAGTCGGTGTACCAGAACTTCGTGCAGAACATTGCGCCCAAGATGCAGGGCCTGCAGGCTGGTCTGGGCCGCGCCAACCGCCAGTACGTGGCCGCGCTACGCGAGAAAAACAGCCAGAAGGTGTACTCGCCCGATGCCAACTCCACCATCCGCCTGAGCTACGGCACGGTGCGCCCCTACAAAGGCCGCGACGCGGTGGAGTACGACTACAAAACCACCGCCCAAGGCATTCTGGAGAAAGAAGACGCCACTAACCCCGAGTTTGTGGTGCCCCAGAAAGAGCTGGAACTGCTGAAAATGAAGGACTACGGCCGCTACGCCGACAAGCAGGGCAACCTGCCCGTGGCCTTCATCACCGATAACGACATTACCGGCGGCAACTCCGGCTCCCCCGTTATCAACGGCCGCGGCGAGCTGATTGGCCTGGCCTTCGACGGTAACTGGGAAGCCATGACCGGCGACCTGGCCTATGACCCCGAGCTGAAGCGCTGCATCAATGCCGACATCCGCTACGTGCTGTGGTGCATTGAGAAGCTGGGCGGTGCTAAGCACATCGTAGACGAAATGACGCTGGTGAACATCGGCCCGAACCCCGGCGTGGGCCCCGCCACCGCCAGCGGCGCCGATATGAGCGACGTGGAAAAGATGAAGGTGAAAACCGACAAAGGCGGCAAAACCAAAATCAAGCGCAAGAAGGACGCCGCCATGCTGTAAAGTGAGGCACTCTTCTTAAGTGCAAAAGCCCCGGTACCAGATGGTGCCGGGGCTTTTTTATTGATTTTATCCAAGCCGTTGTACGGTTCAGCCAGAGTCTCTATTTTACAGCAGAATAGCTAGTTATCCACAGATATGTTCAAAATCCTCGTTTTATCATTAGCTGGGCTGCTATTTGGAAGTTGCCATACCAATGAACCTTCGCCGAGCCCGGAAAGCCAGCTGCCGCCGGCT
The DNA here is from genome assembly GCF_020421205.1 of Hymenobacter pini. GTDB lineage: Bacteria > Bacteroidota > Bacteroidia > Cytophagales > Hymenobacteraceae > Hymenobacter > Hymenobacter pini. Next base: position 50,272 of record NZ_JAIZZH010000005.1, on the reverse strand, counting down.
ACCCAAACCGGCGCAAACACATTCGGCTGCCTGCTCAACGGCCAAGCCTTCACCCCGAATGGCTCGGACGGAAGTATGGGTTCCAACTTTATAGTTACCTACGACCCGACCTATAACAACGGCTCATTGGTGATAGGGGCTTTTCGGTATACCACCCCTCGTGACCAGTCTACATTCCAGCGCATTTCTATGTTTACTGATAATATCCATGGAGTGGGGGTATATCCTTTAACTCTACTCAAGCATCAAGAAGCTTTATTTCAGGATGCTCGAAAAAACTGCGTTTTCTATCCTGGTGACTCACACTTCCGCAAAGGCACTTTGATAATTACCCGGTTGGATGCGGCGCGGGGTATTATTTCGGGCACTTTTGACTTTACGCTCTATAAGCCCGGTTGCGACTCGGTGGTAGTCACGAAGGGCCGGTTCGATAAGAAGCTTTAGGATATTATAACTGACTGCCTATGCTCAAACGCTACGCTGTATTAGGGTTATGTATTGGAAGCATGACAACTGCCTACGCCCAGGGCAACGGCCCCGGCTTGTGGGGTGCCCGCTCGGCCGGCCTGGGGCAGATTGGTAGTGTGCTGGAACAGGATGGCTGGGCCGGCGCGGCCAACGCGGCGGCGCTGGGCAGGCTTGCCCGGCCTACGGTAGGGGTAGGAGCTGAAAACCGCTACTTACTGCCAGCACTGAATACAGTTTCGCTGATGGTAGCCGTGCCGGTGGGCTACAAAACTGCCGGGCAGCCAGTAGCACCGGTGGCTGGCGTTTCGGCGGCAGTGGCCGCCCCAGAAGCCCCGCGCTACGGCGTGGTGGGCTTCACGGCCCAACGGTTTGGGGGCAAGCTGTACTCGGAGCAGCGGCTGGGGCTGGGCTACGGCTACCAGCTGGGCACGGTGCGGGTAGGAGCGCGGGTGGAAGTGCTACAAACCAGTTTTGAGGGGCTGGGGAGCCGCCGGGTAGTGGCTGCCTCCCTGGGCGGGCAGGCCGATATTATTCCGCGCAAGCTCACCTTCGGGGCCACGCTCTACAACCTCAACCAGGCCCGCCTCTACGAGTATCAGGATGAGCGCCTGCCCACCGTGCTGCGGGCCGGGCTGGCCTGGCGGGCTTCCGAGAAAGTGCTGCTGCTGGCCGAAACCGAGAAGGATGTGGAGCAGGATGCCGACTTTAAAGCCGGGTTGGAATACCAGCCGGTGCCGGTGCTGGCCGTGCGCGCGGGCCTGTCGTCGCTGATGCAGCAGCTTACCGGTGGGGTAGGGCTGAAGGCCGGACCGTTTCAGGTGGATTACGCCGCGGCCTGGCACGAGGCCCTGGGCCTGAGTCAACAGCTGAGCGTAGCCTACGTGTGGGCCAAACCGCAGCCTCAGCCATGAGCCGCAAGCTGCTAGTGGCGGCCGGAGCCCTGTTGCTCACGGCCGCCGCGGCCCGAGCGCAGGACTACCCGCGCCCCGCCGTGCCCGACCTCGACCGGCTGACCCAGGAGCTGTTTGCCGAAATCCAGAGCGACCAGGTGCCCTACGAGGACCTCTACGAAACGCTGCTGCAGTACTACCAGACCCCGCTCAACCTCAACACCGCCACCCGCGAGGACCTGCGCGGGCTGTTGCTGCTCTCCGAAACCCAGATAACCAACCTGCTGGAACACCGGCAGCGCAACGGGGCGCTGCTGAGCCTCTACGAGCTGCAAAGCGTGCAGGGGTTTGATTTGCGCACGATTTACCGGGTGGCACCCTTCGTATCGGTGCTGACCACCGACCCCAACGCCGCCCGCGGGCCGCTGTGGCAGCGCATCTGGCAGGAAGACAACAACGCCCTGTTTGTGCGCTACGAGCGCACGGTGCAGGGCCGCCCGGGCTACCTCCCGCCCGATACCACCAGCACCGGTACGCCGGCCTCGCGCTACCTGGGCTCCCCGGACAAGCTGCTGGTGCGCTACCGCGTGAGCCGCAGCAAGGATTTCAGCCTGGGCCTCACCGCCGAGAAAGATGCCGGCGAGCAGCTCACCTGGGACCCCAAAACCCGCCGCTACGGCGCCGATTTTTACTCCGGGCACTTGGTGGTGCAGGAGCGGGGCCGGCTTAAAACGCTGGCCCTGGGCGACTACCAGCTGCAGTTTGGGCAGGGGCTGCTCTTGTCGTCGGGGCTGGCGGTGGGCAAGGGGGCCGAAACTATTACTACCCTGCGCCGCAGCTCGGTAGGCGTGCGGCCGTACTCTTCGGTGCTGGAAAGCACGTTTTTTCGGGGTGCAGCGGCCACGGTAGCGGTTGCCAGCTCGGTGCGGGCCACGGCGTTTGCCTCCCGCAAGCGGGTGGATGCTTCCCTGCAAGCGGCGCGTGATTCGCTGGCCGATTTCAGCGAGTTTACTTCCGGCCTGCTGCTCACGGGCATGCACCGCACGCCTACCGAGCTGGCCAACCGCCAGGCCCTGCGCGAAACCGTGCTGGGCGGCAACCTTAGCTACGCCCGCCCCGGCGGCGACCTGCAGCTGGGCCTCACGGCCGTAAACACGCTCTACGACAAACCCCTACTGCGCCGCGACGAGCCATACAACCTGTTTGAGCTACGCGGCCGCCGCAACCTGGCCCTGAGCGCCAACTACAGCTATGTGTGGCGCAATCTGCTGCTGTTTGGCGAAACGGCCCGCAGCAGCGGGGGCGGCCTGGGCACCGTGAACGGCCTGCTGGCCAGCCTGGCGCCCAACGTGGATGTGTCGGTCCTCTACCGGCACTACGCCCGCAACTTTCACACGCTCTACGGCAACGCCCTCAGCGAAAACACGCGCAACATCAATGAAAGCGGCCTGTATCTGGGCGTGAAGCTGCGGCCCGCCGCGCGGTGGGAGGTTTCGGCTTACTACGACCGGTTTAGGTTTCCGTGGCTGCGCTACCAGGCCGGGGCACCTAGCCCCGGCCACGACTGGCTGGTGCGCGTGGCATTCAGCCCCACCAAAACCAGCCTGCTTTACGCCCAGTTGCGCCAGCGTACCAAGGCCTACGATGCCGATACGTTGCGGCCCGTGCCGCTGCCGGTACCCACGCGCCGCCGCAGTTTTCTGCTGTTCTATGATACCAGCCCCGCAGCCTACCTAAGCTTGCGCACCCGCGTGCAGGGCTCCGAGTACCGGGAAGATGCCGGCCCGGCCCGCCACGGCTACGTGCTGGCCCAGGACGTAACGGTGCAGCCCTTGCAGCGCCTACGCCTCAGCGCCCGCTACGTCCTTTTCGACACCGACGACTACGACACCCGCCAGTACGTATTTGAGCAGGATGTGCTGTACGCTTTTTCGGTGCCGGCCCTCTACGGACAGGGCACCCGCACCTACGTGCTGGCCCAGATAGATGTAAACCGTCATCTCACGCTCTGGCTGCGTTTCTCAGATACCCATTACCGCCACCAGCGCACTGTGGGCTCCGGTCTGGAAGAAATTCAGGGCCCGCGCCGCTCCGATGCTCACGCCCAGCTCCGCTACCGGTTTTGAGTGTTGCTGTGCTGCGCGAGCAGCCCAAGAAGAGGCCAGCATACTGCGCAGCTTCACGTAAAAAAGCCTCGGCTTCCGCTATGGGAGCCGAGGCTTTTTTTAGTCACCTATAACCAACGCTACTGCTTAAGCAGGCGCACCACAGTGGAGCCGCTGGGCATATCAAAATGGAGGTTGTACACGCCGGGGCTAAGCTGGCTCAGGTCCAGGGGTAGTTGCAGGGCAGCCGCGCCTTTGGTCAGTTGCCGGGTCTGCACTTGGCGGCCCAAAGCATCGGTTACGCGTAGCATGATGGTGCCGCGCACAGCGTTGTCGATGCGCACGTTAAATACGCCGGCGCTGGGGTTTGGGGCCACTTCAATGCCTTGCAGCAGCGCGGCGCTGCCGGCTGAGGTGATGCCAGCCACCGTCTGGCAGCTTTCATTGGAGTATGCCGAAGCTCCGGAGCCGTTCACGGCCCGTACCCGGTAGCAGTAGCGGCCGTTAGCCGAAACCTCATCCTTATAGAAATCGGTGCCCGCCGGCAGCTCGGTAATGCGGGTATAGGCCCCGCCGGCAAAGGAGCGTTCCAACTCAAAGCCGGTTTCGTTGTTGGAGCGGTCCAGCCAGAGCAGTTCAATGGTGGAGCCCGCAGCAGAAACGGCAGGAGCCAGGGCTGTAAGCGAAGCCGGCGCTGCGGGCACCTCGTTGAGCGTGCACAGCTCCAGCGACCAGCCTGTCAGGGTGCCAGTATTGGCCGCCGAGTTGCTGGTAATAGTCAGCGTCCAGTTGCCGGTAGCCGCGGAATTCAGCAAACCTGCCAGCGGGTTGGCTGGCCGAACGGTAGCGCCGTTGGGCAACGGGCACGCCAGCGGCGTGGTGGCCGCATCATCAAACGACAAGTTGAGGTTGCTGGTGCCCGCGCAGGCCTGAGAAAACAATATCACGCGCCGGCCTGCCGGGTTGGTCAGGCTGATTTCCAGCTGGCCTACATCCGGGTGCGTAATGGCTAGGTTGCGGATGCGCAGGTCGGATACCCGCTCTGCGCGGGTAACCGGAATAACGGAGGTAACCGCCACCCCGAACCCTGCCGGAATGGTGCGGGGCACGGTAGTGGCCGCAATGGTCTGGCAGGTTTGAGCTCCGGTGATAAACGACACATTTGCGGAGAACGGAGCCGTACCGCAGCCGCTGATAGCCCGCACCCGTGCGTAATACGTGGTTAACGGCTGCAGGGCGCTGCCCGGCGTGAAGCTGGTACCCGGAATATTGGCCTGGCTGAGGACTATGTTATTGAACCCTATATCGGTGGCAATTTGCAGCTCGTAGGCCGTAGCATTGGGCACCGCCGTCCAGGAAAACAGTGGGCGCAGGGTAGCCGCTCCGTTGTTGGTGGGTACGGTCAGCACGGCCGCCTGCGTGGCCGCCGTCAGGAGGGTGAGGGGTACATCCAGCACACGCGTTACCCCCCCACTGGTACCTGTCAGCTGAATAACGTACGTGCCCGTTGTCACCGCATTGGTGGTGCTGATGGTAGCAGTAGTGCTGCCCCCGGCCTGAATGGTGGAAGCGGCAAACGTGACGGAAACCCCGACCGGCACATTGGCCGCCGATAGCGCAATAGAGCCCATAAAGCCCTGAAACTGCCCTGCGGATACAGTTACGGTACCCGCACTGCCAGGGCAGAAGGCGAGGGCCGATGCTCCGCACCCGGCATTCTGTAAGTAGAACGTAGGGCCGGAAGAAGGCTCAATAGTGAAGTTCTCATTTGAAACGTCGAAGAAGATGCCATCTACGGCCTGCACCCGGATGCGGGCCGTGGCGGATGCCGCAACACCGGCCGGTACCGTCACCGTCTCACACCCGTCGTTAGGGGTGCTGGCGGCTAGTACCGTGGGGTACGTCAGGCCCCCGTCGGTAGAAAGCCGAATCTGGACGTTGCTGGTGTTGATGGGGGCCTGGTTGGTGTTGGCCACGTTCCAGGTAACCTGCTGCGGAACGCCGCTAACCCAGGTGGTAGCGGTGTTAGGAACGGTTACTATAAAGGGGCTGGACGTGGGTACCACTACCACCTGCATAGAGTCGTAGTCGACCCCGCCACCGCCGAGGCGGTTGTCACGGGCCACCAGGCGGAAAATCAGTCGCCGGCCGTAAGAGGGCAGCAATTCGCCCTTCGTCTGCACGTTGTTAAGCAGATCAGATAGTCGCGGAAAGGTGCGCGAAGCGGCAGTAGTGGGCGGGAAAGTCCGGAAAATTGGTGCGTCGCCGGCCGGCGCATTGGGAGCACCGGCGGGGCCCAGGTTATACTGCTCCCAGGAGTAAGTCAGCGCATCGTTGTTGGCATCGGAGGCGGAACCCGTCAGCACAAACGGCGTGTTGATGGGAATGGCATAATTGCGGCCGGCATTCACCACTGGCGGGGTATTGCCGGTGGCCGTATTCACCGAGCAATTGCCCCGGCCCGTAATGTGCGCCACAATCTGGTCGAAGCTGCGGGAGTGGAAATAGGGGTCGGAGTTCGGCTGAATGTCATCGGCCCCGCAAATGCCGGCGTAGGCCATAATGGTGGTGCCCGAGCCCGGCTCGTAAGCCGAGGAAGCAGTGCGGTTGCCCTGTCCGCAGCTGCCGGTGGTGCTGTTGAAGGTGTGGTCGGCACCAAACTGGTGGCCCATTTCGTGGGCTACGTAGTCCACGTCGAATGCGTCGTTAGCGGGCGTTCTGGAGCCCGTGACGCCCTGGGCTTTCTGCCCGGTCACGCACACGGATGCCAACCGGGCCACGCCTCCACCCCCGGTGCTGAACACGTGCCCAATGTCGTAGTTGGCATTGCCAATCAGGCTATCCACCACCACTTGGTTGCGCTCCAGCATGGCACTGCCATCTTCGTTGTCGTACCGGTCGGTAGCCGGGTTCAGGAAGATGAGCCGGTCGTTGTTGGCCACTAGTACCATTCGCACGGCCAGCTCTCGCTCGTAAATACCATTTACCCGGCCCATCGAAGCCACCATCCCGGCCATAGCGCCGGCCTTGGTGCCGCCGTAATAGGCCGCATACTCACCGGTGCAAGCCAGAGCCAGCCGATACGTGCGCAGGGTGGTGCCATTGGCTACGGCCGCTCGTTGGGCGGTAGAGCCGGTGGGCAGCAGGCCACTTTCGGTACCGGCGGGCGTGGCGCACACAAACGGGAAGGCGCTCCGGTTCATGGCCCGGCGCTCAAACACCAAGTGCGTAGCCTGCCCTTGCGCGGTGGGGTCGATGTATACCGTGGCACTGGCCGACAGAATCTGAGCGTACAGGCCTTCAGGGCTTATCTCGAGGCTGGCCGTGGCGGTAGGATCGTCGATGCCCTGCGCCGCATAGGTGCGAATGTTAGGGTACTTAGCTGCCAGTTCCGGAGCCATTACCGGCACCTGCACCACCCGGAACCGCTGGGAGGTGCCATCCGGTAAGGGTAGGGAAATAACCGTAGCCGACAGACGGGCGGCGGTACCCTCCGCTGGCGCGGTGCCCAACACCGTCCGAACGACATCCAACTGCACATTCACGGCTCGGAAATGGGTTAGCGGCCGGGTGGCGGAGCGGGCCGCGGCAGACAGCACCGGCGCATCGGACCACAACACCCGTTGGGCCAACGCGGGAGCAACCGTGCTTAAGCTGAAGAGCAACGCACTGCCAGCAACAACCGACTGCCACGCCCGCTGGAATAAAGTAGGGGTTTGGTGCATAAACCAAGGATGAAAGAAACAACAAGCGCCCTCAACCGCGGGGCGACAGTGCGGAAGTTCAAAATAAGGCATTTGCCCGCTTCCATTGCTGTTTATCCGGGATATAATTCGGCCTATTTTGCCACCCCCGCCCAAAACAGCGCGCCCCGCTACCTAGGGCAGCGGGGCGCGTGTTCAAACGAGGTAAGCGAGGGGTTAGGCGTCCGTTTTCGTGAGCACAAGCTGGGCCTTATCGGCAGCGCTGATTTTGCGCCGGAACTCCAGGTAAGCCGGGTAATCGGTGCGCGTGAAGCGGGTACGGGGCATTACCAGGCGGCGCACGTAGCGGATGCTGCCATCGGGCAGAGTGGTAAGCTGGCTGCTGTAGGTGCCAAAAGCCGTGGATAGCTGCACCGGAGCCGGCAACTGCTCGGGCCGCAGGCTGGCGGGCAAGTGTAGCAGCACGGTATCCTGCTGCGAGAAGGCGTGGTCCAGCACTAAATCCGACTGCCGCTCGCCTACGGTAGCCTGCGGGGGCGTCATCCGGCTCAGCAGGTTGGGCGTCAGAAACAGGCGCTTGCCGCTGGGCGGGGCCAGCGCCGGGAGGGTAAGGGCCAGATTTTCGGTGAGCCCCGGCAGTGGAGCCGTAGGGCCGCTATGCTTGAAGGCTACCTTGGTGAGCGTGAAGTTGGGCAGCGACAACCGGCTGCCAATCCGCTTTTTCTGCTCAGCCAGCTCCAGGCCCGGCAAGCCCGAAACGGCGTCGTATTCCAGCCCCGTGCGCAGGGTGCGCAAGGTAGCCGTAGCGTTACCCTCCGCATCCAGATACACGTGCGCCAGCCGCTCCCGGCGGTTTTCGGTAGCACCGTACTGGGGCGTCGGAATCAGCTTGCCGCCGCTGGGCAGCAGCAGCAGGGCGTGGCGGTTGCCCGTGAAGCCCCCCATGTAGCCGAACGGGTTGGTTTGGCTGGTGCACTCCAGCCACACGGTATCGGGTTGGACGCTTTGCTTGAGGGGCACGCATAATACCACGTGGTTGAACTGGGAGCTGGGGAAATTGGTACGGATGTCCTGCTCATCGGAGCCGGCCCGTACCAAGGCCGCATGGGCCGTAATGCCGGCCGCACCCAGCAGGGCTTTGCAGTAGTTGGTCAGGGCCTTACAGTCGCCATAGCCATTGGCGGCCACCGACGAGGCCGGGAATGTCTGCCATCCACCCAGGCCCAGCTGCACCGATATATAGCGCGTGTTGGCCTGCAGAAACTGGTACACTTTCCGGATACGAGCCCGCTCATCCGTTTCGCCTTGTACCAGGGCCGCCATACCCGCTTTCAGGGCCGCCGGTAGCTCGTCGCGGCCGGCGTTGAGCTCGTAGGTCCAGCGGCTCAGGTCGGCCCAGGAGGTCAGCTTCCCGGCGTGGCCCTGCACCTCAAACTCGGTAGGCGCCGTGTACACGGCGGGCGTAAGCTCAGCCAGGGGCGGAGCATCCGCTTCTTCCTCACGGGCGGCCAAATCGTGCACCTGCCACTCATACACTTCTTGGTTGCCTTGGGCACGCTTGGCCTGAGCGGTACCGGTAGGCAGATGTTGTTCCTGGTAGCGCAGGGCCATGCCCGAGGGCATCAATACCCGAAACGAAGCCTGCTCCACGGCTACCTGCTCCACGGGCTGGGGCCGCCACGTAGAGTAGAACAAGGGGTTGTCCGATACCACTTCGTAGTCGAACTCCACCGTGTAGGGGTAGGTCGGCTGGCTAAGGTCGGCCACGCGGCCCCGGGCGTCGGTGGCCAGGCTAAAGCCATCGGAGAGGCTGATGTCTTGGATATCCTGGCTGCGTAGCTGCCGCAGTTGGCGGCCATTGGCGTCGTACACGGCCCCGCGGAAGTAACTGATGCTGTTGAGCTGGCTGTAATACACCATCTCCGAAGCCCAGCGGGCCCCCGCTTCATCCAGAATAGTAACGGCCCGGTGCGTGGTTTCCACCGTGCGCCCCGCTGATTTTACTACCAACTGCTCGTCCTGCCGCCGGATAACGGCGTGGGCGTTTTCACGCAGGGCCGCGGGCAGGTCGGCCACCGCGTATTTGGGGGTCGGGCCGTAGGCGGCCGTGGCCGCCAGGGGTAGCAGGGCATTCAAGCCCAGCCACCCAATCAGGTAAACGCTCCGCATAAGGGGTTAGCTTTTCTTCTTAAGCACCAGCCGCTCGCTCTGCTTGGTAATCATGCGGCTGAAAAACTCCCGGAGGTAGGCGTACTCCTCCGCCATGTATACTGGCCGGGCCAAACTCATACGGCTCATAATCTGCACGGTGCCGGTGCCAGCCTGCACGGCGTACGTAAAGCGGCCGCCACCCTCAGGTAGCTCTACCACCATGGGCTTGGGCGTTTCTTCCAGCTCGTAGCCGGTGGGCAGCGTCAGGTTCACCAGCACGGTTTCGTCGAGGCCGGTTCCAAAATCTACCGGGAAGCGGCGCTCCTCGTGCAGGAAAGGGTTTTTCTCGGTGCCGAAATCGTGCAGGGGGCTGAGGTAGATGGTACCGGCCGGGGACTCGGCACCGGTAGAGGCAAACTCATACTCCAGCGTGAGGGGGCGGTGCAGAACGGCCTGCTCTTTGAAGGCATATTTTGGGATGCTCCAGCCCTCGTGGCCCGCGGCCAGCTCCTCCACGTATTTCTTTTCGCCCAGCTTGCGCAGCTTCTCCCGCTGGGCCAGGGCCAGGTAGCCGCCGTGCTCCTGGTGCACCTTGCCGCTGATGCCGCCTTTCTCGTCAACCGTCAGGTTAATCTGGCTGTAGTGCAGCAGGCGGTCGGCGGGTTTCAGCTCCACCCATTTTGAGGTGCCCGCTTTGGGTAGCACCAAGCGGCCGTAGCCGTTGAGGCAGCGTAGGGGCAGCATGCCGCAGGGGGCCAGCTCTTCGGTAGCATCCACCAGCATCTCTTTGCCGTCCGGCAGGGCCACGTGCGCCAGTACGTAGTTGAAGCGCGACATCAGCGGCACGTTCATTTCCATGCGGCCGTGGCTGCGGGTACTCAACACCACGGGGTTGGCATCCAGGCCGGCCTCGCGCAAGGCGGCAATCAGCAGCAGGTTTACATCGGCTGCATTGCCCGCTTTCTGGTCGTAGGCGCGGCGTACTGTGGAGGTTGTGTACAGCCCGTTGCTGCCGTTGTGCTTCACACTGCGGCGCACCAGCTCATGCACGGCGGCTACGCGGGCGGCCGGGCTGGTAGCCTGCGTCAGTAGGGGAGCCAGTTGGTCTTTCAGGAAGCCTGCCTTATCCAGCTGCGCGCCAAATCGGTCATCCTCCAGCAGCTCCCGGTCAATCTTTACCCAGCTGTTCGCTACGGCTTCGTAGGGCTTTTGGGGCCACTTAAAACCCGCCAGCTCAAAGTCGATTTTAGCAATGTAATCGGCCGTGGTGGTCATGTATGGCTCTTCCCGCATAGCCGGCACATTTTTCATGGCCCAGCGGTAGTTGGTCATGCGGGGAGTAACTACCTGCGAGCCGCCCGATGTACGCTCGCCATATTCCATCGACGCCGACCACCGGATGGTGTACTGCCCCACGTTGTCCTGCATTTCCTGTACTTCCAGCGGCTCGTAGCCCTGCATCAGCATTTTGTAGTCGAAGTACTCCGGAATGGCCGCGCGGTACTCGCTCCAGCGTACCGGAATATCCCGTTGGAATGTCCAGTCCTGGAAATTGAACGTGAAGGGCGAGGTAACTGAGTAGGAATACTCGATAACCGAGCCTACCCGCACATTCGGGAGCGTAAACTTGCGCGTGGTGACATTGGGCGTGCTTTCTTCCCGGAAAATGGCCTCCGAGTTCAGCTTTTCCTTTACCACCTGGCCATTTACCAGGTTATACGTAAAGCCTTTCAGGCCCTGCAGCCGCTCCTCCCGGTTGGCGCGGTGGTAGAGCGGTACCTCCACCGTAGCGTGCTCGTAGCCCGATTTCTTGAGAATTTTAACACGGGTAACCCGCTCAAAAACCACCAGAAACCCTGCTTCGCTGTACTCGAAGCGGGAGCGGCCAAAGTCGCAGAGCACAACGGCCGCGGCGGAGCTGTCGGCCGCAAAGTTTTTGGGCGTTAGGTCCAGCTCGTCAATCTTACCAAATTTGATGGGGTCGGCTTGGGCGTGGGCCAGCGTAGTAGCCGCGCCCGTGAGCATGCCAGCCAGCCACAGCCGGCGGAGTAGAGGTGTAATCATGCCAGAAGAGTTAGGGAAATAAGAAGGCAACCAAGCAGATATTCCCCACTACAAAATGGCAGGCAATACAGCACATTGATAGGTCAGAATGGAATCGGTAAACAAAGCAGAACCGAAATATCCGGCTTTTTCAAAAAATGAACAACTGATGAAGATAGGATTTTATAAAGTTCAGCGGCTGCTAACGCTCAAGTAGTCTGTAGCACTTGCAAAGGGGCAACATGCCTACTGCTTCTGCAACACAATGGGCTCGGCCAGCTTGGCCAGAGCTTTAGTATACATCTCCCGAATGGCGTGGTATTCCTCGGCCGAGTAGCTGTTTTTGAGCAGGTGCAGTCGGCCTACCAGCGTGAGCGTTTGGGCAGTAGGCTGGGTGATGCTGAACAGAAACCGCCCGCCGCCATTGGGCAGCACCATTTGCAGGTTGGCCGGCAGCTCCGACACGGCGTAGCCGGCCGGCAGCGTCAGATCAGTAGCGTACTCCACGCGTTGTACCGTGGCAAAATCAACCGGAAACATTCGCTCCGTGGGCTGAAACGGGTTGCTGGTGAGTACCAACTGCTGCAGGGGCCGCAGGTACAGGGTGGCCGCCGGAGCTTCCGCGCCCGGCAGACTGGCCGTTAGCTCCAGGGTTACTGCCTTGGTCACGTCAGGAGCCTGCGCATCGGCCTTGCTGATGTGCCAGTCGGGGTGGGCTTGCTGCCACTGCTGCCGTAGCTCGGGCAAGGGGCGGCGGTGGTCGGAGGCGGCGTAGCCGGCATACTCCTGCCGGATGCTGCCGTGCAGCTCGCCCTGGGGAGTAGCCGTGAGCTGGGCCTTGGTGTACAGCAGGTGCGGGGCCGTGTTCATCAGGTTTACCCAGCGACCCGCGGGGCCCAGCAGGCGGCCCTGGCCGTTCAGGCAGGTTTCAGGCAATAAATCCGGGGCCAGGCTGGCATCAGTGGCATCCAGCAGCAACTCCTTCTTATCGGGCAGCGTTACGTGCGCCACCACATAGTTGAACTGGCTGAGCTGGGGCAGCTCAGTTTGAATGTGGCCATGGGTGCGGGTGCTCAGCAACAGAGGCTGAGCGTCCAGGCCAGCGGCGCGCAGGGCAGACACCAGCAATAGGTTTACCTCGGCGGCGTTGCCCTGGCGCTGTTCAAGCACGCGCTTGGCCGTGGCGCCGGGCTGCGTATGCAGGCCGGGCGTGCCGTTGTAGCCCACGCGCTGCAGCACGAGCTGCCGCACGGCCTGGGCCCGCTCGGTGGCATTGGGTAGCGACTTGGCAGCGGCGGCTACGGTAGTGAGCGGAGTGGACGCCTGCAGATACTGGCCAAACTGCTCATCTTCGAGCAGCTCTTTCTCAATTTCGGCCCAGCTCCCAATCACAAACTGCGGATTGCGCTGCGGGTCGAACTGAATACGTTCCAGCTCAAAATCTACGCGGCTCAGGTAGTCGCGCCGGGTGGTCATGAATGGCTCCGTGTGGAAGGCGGGCAGGTTTTTGGCCACCCAGCGGCGGGTTACGGCCTGCGTAGTGATGTTGTACACATGGTCGCTGCCGGTGGCTACTGTGCCGTAACCGGTGCGTAGCTGTTCCCGGTAGGTGGTGGTATACAGTTTGGTGCCCGTTTCGTTTACGGCAAACGGCCAGTAGGTGCGCGTGAGCTCCTTGTAGCGGTAAAACCCGGGAATAGCCGTGCGGTACTCGCTCCAACGTACCGGAATATCCTGCTGAAACTGCCAGTCTTGGAGGTTGAACAGGAAGGGGGAGCGGATTACGTAGGTGAATTCGATGATGGAGCCTTCCCGCACGTTGGGCAGGGTAAACGCATACTCGTCCAGGCGTTCATTGATTTTCTTGCTGAACACGGCTTCCGTGCGCAGAGGGTCTTTGCTAAGCGAATTTCCGGTAAGGTTGTACGTAACGCCCTTTAGCTGCTGAATATCCTCCCGACCGCCTTCCCGCGGGTCGTGGTAGAGGTACACGTGCACGGTGGCGTGCTCGTAACCGGCCGACCGACGAATTAGCAGGCGGGCCGTGCGCTCAAACCGCAGCTCGAAGCCTTCGTTCTTGCCGTGAATAGTGGACTGACCAAAGTCGCAGAGTACCTCTGCGGCGGCCGAATCGGGAGTGGCCAGCAGTGCGGCGGCTTCCTTGGCGTCGAGCTTGCCAAACTTGATGGGGGCATCCTGCGCCTGGGCTAGGCCGGTGAGCAGTGCGAGTGCAGCAACGGCCAGCAGCCGACCCGCAGAAACACGAGTTAAAAACACGGTGATAGGGTAAAAAAGCAGTGGATACGCAATTCAGCGTCCAAAAATAAGCTTCACTTTAGCAATATTCCAATTATTCCTCCCTGCTTCCGGCCGCGGTAGGCTGGGCGCGGGGCAGCAGCAACAGGTAGCCCAGGGCAGCCACTACGCTGGCGGCACTCAGCAGGTGCACGTAAGGCAAATGAGCAGGCTTATTGCTGAATACCCACCCCGCCAGTAAGGCCCCGATACCAATACCGGCTTCCAGGGCAATGTACATGGTAGCCACGGCCCGGCCTCGCCGCTCCGGGTGGCTCAGGTCCACCGTCCAGGCGTACAAGGTGGGCGAGTTCAGACCAGTGCCTAACCCCAGCAGCACAGCCCCGGCAATGAATAATGGGGCCGAATGGGCTAGGGCCAGCAGCACCAGCGCCGCCACAATAACCACCGAAGAGCCGATGAGCACTGGCACGCGGCCGTACCGGTCGGAGGTGCGGCCCGCCACCAGGCGCACTACCAGCGAGGCCCCCGTGTAGCAGGTGTAAAACAGACCTTTCGACTCGCCCACCAGCCCCAGCAGGCGGCTTTGGTCGGGCACTACGGTAAGTACCGCGCCAAAGGGCAGCAGGCACAGCAGCGTAACCAGGGCGGGGGCCAGTACCCGGGGCTCAAATACCTCGTGCCAGCCTTCCAGCTTCAGCAACTGCCAGCTAAACCGCTGGCGCTGGGCCGTGGGCAAGGTTTCCGTCATGGTGCCCTGTACCACTAGGCTCAGCAGCGCCAACCCCGAGGAGCAGTAGAATAACGTGTTTAGTGAGAACTGCTGGGCCAGCCAGGAGCCCAGCGCCGGACCAGCAGCCATGCCCACCGAGCCCGCCACGCCCAGCAAGCCCATGGCCTCGCCGCGGCGCTCCAGCGGAATAATATCGGCAATGAAGGCGGCCGTGCCGGTAGGCTTGAAACCGGTGCTGAACCCATGCAGCAGCCGTAGCTCCATGAAGGCCGTTACCGTGACGGCAAACGGGTAGAAAAAGCCGCAAATAAAGCACACCAACGAGCCGAATACCATCACCGGAATACGGCCCACCGTATCGGCTAGCTTGCCGCTAAACGGCCGCGAAATACCGGCCGTGAGCGTGAACAGGGCAATGATAAAGCCTTTGTAATCCTGGCCACCCAAGCGCGTGAGGTAATCGGGCAGCTCGGGCAGCAGCATGTTAAAGCTCATGAAGAAGAGCATCGACGAAAGGCACATCAGCCAGAACCCCATCGTGTACACGGAACGGGCAGCAGGCGTAGAAACGGGAGCGGGTGAACCAGGCATTATGGCCGCAAAGGTAGCCAGTCTGGGGTGGGCCGTCACGCCCGAGGCCACAAATGAGGTACGTTGGCAGGAGCTGAACTCAGCAGTAACTACATGATTGTGTGATTGGTAATAGAACTTTGGCTGTTTATTTTTGGACTATACGTAAGGCCCGTTGCGCTTAGGTAGTTATCCGGGGAAAGAAAGCACGCGGGGCAGCGGCCTTATCTACTCTCACCTTACCCTACTTTTGCTATGAAAACACTTCTGCTCTGGGCAGCCTGCTGCCTATGCTTCTGGCGCACGGCCTCTGCCCAGGCCAACTGGCAGTGGGCCAAAACGGCCTCAGGCTTCACGGTAAACGACGTTGTAACGGATGCTTCGGGCGAGGCGCTGGCAACGGGGGCGTTCAGCAGCCCGGTGTCCTTTTCTTCCCCGTATTTCTCCGGTACCCTCACGCCCGTAGGCTTATCCGACATTATGGTGGTGCGCTACGATGCCAGCGGCAATGTAAAATGGGCTCGGCAAATAGGCGGCAGCGGAGCTACTGCGGCGGGCGTCAGCCTGGCTCTGGACGGGCAAGGATACGCCTACGTAACCGGTTCCTACGCGGATGCTGCCCTAACGGTGAATACCGGCAACACCACCATTCCCTACGCCGGCGGCACGCTGGGCACTGGCCGTACCTGCCTGGTAAAGCTGTCGGCAACCACCGGCTGGGCCGTGTGGGGCAGGGGAGCCGGGGGCGGCAGCAGCACCAGCCGCGACTGTACCCCGGCCGATGTAGCGGTTACGGCCGCCGGTACCTGCTTTGTTACCGGTACCTACGGGGGCTATGCGCAGTTTGGGCAGCTGGCAACAGGCAGTAGCCTGAAAATGACCTCGTACGTGGCGGCTTATTCCAGCGTAGGTGCCGTATTGTGGGCCATCAGCAGCAACCCGGTGTCGTGGGCTTACTACCAGTCGCAGGCGCACGGGAATAGCGTAGCCGCCGATGCGGCCGGCAACTGCTACGTATCCGGTAATTACAGCTACTCCGATTTTCAGCTGGGGGGCTTACAGCTTTCCACCTCTGATGCCAGCCAAAGCTACGTAGCGCGTCTGAACCCCACTACCGGGCAGGCGGTGTGGCTGCGGGGTACAACCACCGCCACGGCCCCGGCATCGGCTACTGGCTACGGCATTGCCGTGGTGGGCAGCAACTGCTACGTGGGCGGTAATTTCTCGGGTACCATTGCCTTTGGCGGCAGCTACACACTGCTGGCTTCCAGCCCGCGGGGCTACCTAGCCAGCTACACCACGGCCAGCGGGGCCACCAGTTGGGTACGCCCGTTGCTGAATGCCGGTGGGGCCATTCAGGTGGCCGCTTCCTTGGCTAGCGTGGTAGCGGCGGGGGCAGTACCATACTCTGGCACGTTGGCCGCCCAGGGCAAGCTCTGGTTTTTCGAGCCCACAGGCGTCAGCCAAGGTAGCGTGGTCATTGGCGGCGGTAGCAGCGGGGCCAGCAGCAAAATTAACGGGCTGGGCTACGCGGGCACGGTGCTGCACGTGGGTGGGCCTTTCAATGGGTTCTGCATTTTTGGCAACGGCGGCTTGGCAACTGCCGAAACCGGCCCGCCCGCCCACTACGTAGCCCGCCTGACCACCGCCGCCCAACGTACCGCCCACCACACGGTAGCGGCCGTATACCCCAACCCCGCCACCGAAGCCTTCCAGGTACTACTGCCGGCTGGCGTCCGGAGTGCCTCACTCTACAACCAGCAGGGGCATGTGGTGCGTCAGCTGAAGGTAACTCAGCCCACAATATTTCTGCCGGTACAGGGCCTGCGCCCCGGTCTGTACTGGCTGCGGTGGCAGGGCCCCGATGGTCCGGTTAGCCAACAGCTGCAGATACAACCGTAAACAGGTCTGGCACATAGCCTTGGCTGACACCACAGCGGCTGCGGAATACCTTGAGCGGTACGGCTCCTGCACTGCCACAGCCAACAGCCCGGACGATGCCATGGCGCTGGTGTATGCCCTCGCGCTACGGTTCTGCTTGCTGCTGTGGCGCTTGCCTGAGCGGGTGAAAGTGTTGTACACTTGGGTAGCGGAGCCTATTAATCCGCTTGCCTGCCATGGGCCCAACCTCACCATTGCCACCTTCCGCTTCCTCCCAGGAACCGCCCTCCGTTTGCGCGGCGCTGCTCGATGCGCTGCCCTACGGGGTGCTGGTGCTGGACGAGCAACGGATGATTCGGCGGGTAAACCAACAGGCCGCCTACTGGTGCGGGGCCCCGGCCGAAAAGCTCCAAGGCCAGCAACTCAACGACGCTGCATTACTGCCGGCGCTCAGTACCGCACTGCAACAGCTGTTGGAACCCGGCGAGGTAACTACTTCCGAAATATGGCTGCCGCATGCGCAGCACTGGGTGCGCTTACAGCCCGGGCCGGCTCCAGCCGGGCAGTACTGGGTATTCTGGGAAAATGTAACGGCACGTCACCAGGCAGAAGCCGCCCAGGAGCGTAACAGCCAAGTGCTGCTGGCTGTGGAAGCAGTGACCCACACCGGCTCCTACGAGGTCGAGCTTGCCAGCGGGAGCATCTACTTCTCCAACGGGATGTATCGTCTGTTTGGGGAGGAGCCCCAGGCTTTCGTGCCCACACCGGCGCTCATTAGTGCACGCTCCGACCCCGACGATGTGGCCGCGGTGCAGCAGGTACTCAGCCACGCCTTACGTACCCGGCAGCCCTACACATACCGCCGCCGCATCCGCTGGCCCGGTGGCCAGCAGCGCATTCTGGAAGCCCGCGGCGAAGTGCACTGTGACGCGGCCGGTACGCCTGTGACGTTGCGCGAGCTAGTGCAGGATATTACCGAGCGGGTGGAGGCCGAGCACACGCTGCAGCAAAGCCAAGCGCTGCTGCGCCGCACCATCGACAGCTCCCTGGATTTGGTGCAGGTGTTCGAGGCCGTGCGCAACGAGCAGGGCCAGGTGGTCGACTTCCGCTGGATGCTCAACAACGCCGCCGCCGAGCAGGTATACGGCAACGTCATCGGTCAGCGGCTGTGCCAGCTTAACCCCGGCGTCATCGAGGAAGGTATCTTCGACACCTTCAAAAGGGTGCTTGAAACCGGCGTGCCCGACCAGTCGGAGCGCCACTACGTGCACGAGCAGTTCGACGGTTGGTTTTACCAGTCGACAGTGAAGCTGGGCGACGGGGTGACCACGACGACCCACGACATCACCGCCCGCAAGCAGGCCGAGCAGGAGCTGCGGCAAACCAAGGAGTTGCTACAGGCCGTGCTCGACAGCTCCCGCTTCGTGGTGCAGGCTTTCCGGGCCGTGCGGGACGCCGAGGGCCGCATTGTCGACTTCACCTGGCTGCTGACCAACCAGGCCTGGCTCGACAACTACGGCGGCGACATGACCGGCAAAAGCCTGCTACGGGAAAACCCCGGGGTGGTCGAAACCGGGCTGTTCGAGCTGTTCATGCAAGTCACCGAAACCGGCGCGCCCGTCGACCACGAGCAGTATTACGCCCACGAGCAGTTTGCCGGCTGGTTTCACCAGACCCTGGTGAAGCTCGGCGACGGCTTCGTGATGAACACCGTTGAAATCACCGAGCGCAAGCAGGCGCAGGAGGAAATCCTGCGTCTCAAGGAAGAACTGGCCCAGCAAGCCTCCGACCGGTACTACTCGCTTTTCGCCACGATGAATGAGGGCGTTTCCGTGCTGGAAATGATTTACGACGCCGCCGACCGGCCCGTCGATATGCGGTGGGTGGAGGTCAATCCGGCGTTTGAGCGCATCACCGGCCTCCGCGACGTGGCCGGCAAGCTGACCAGCTCCGTCATGCCCACCGAGCAGTATTGGCTCGATGCCTACGACAGCGTGGTAAGAACCGGTCAGTCGCTGCGCTACGAGAACGACCATGCCGGCATCAACCAGTGGTACCGCACGCACACCTCTCGGATCGGCGGCCCGGAAAGCCGCCTCGTGGCCAACGTATTCGAGGACGTCACCGAACGCAAGCAGCAGGAAACTCAGCTTCGGGCCGCTACCGCCGCCGAAACCTTCCGGCTGGAGCTGGCTGATGCCCTGGCCCCGCTAAACAGCCCGGTGGCCATTCAGGAAGCCGTGACGCGCACCGCTCGCCTGCACTTCGGGGCCGACCGCTGCTACTACTGCGAAATCGAAAACGGCCGGGCCATCATCCGGCGCGATGCCGCGGCCGAAGGGTTGCCCTCGGTGGCCGGCACTTACCCGCTAGCCGATTTTACCCTGCTACAAGCTGTGATTGAAACCGGCCGGCCGTTCATCGTGCACGACGTGCGCCAGGACCCGACCGTAGACGAAAACCTGCGCCAGCTCTGCGTGCAGCTCCAGGTGATTTCCTACCTCGACGTGCCCGTGATAAAAAACGGGCAGCCGGTCGGGGTGCTGTGCCTGGTGCAAAGCCAACCCCGCGACTGGACTACTGGTGACACCGCCCTGGCCGCCGAAGTGGCCGAGCGCACCTGGGCCGCCGTGGAGCGGGCCCGCGTCGAAGAGGCCCTGCGCGACAGCGAGGCCACGCTCGCCGCGGTGTTCGACGCCCTGCCGGTGGGCATTGGCCTGACTGCTACCGACGGCCGCTTGACCCTGGCCAACCACCAGATGCGGCGCTACCTGCCCACCGGCATCATGCCCTCGCGCGACGCGACGCAACTCTCGCGCTGGCACGCCGTGGGCCCGGACGGGCACCCGCTCCCGCCCACTGAATATCCCGGCGCCCGCGCCCAGCGGGGCGAGCGAGTGGTACCGGGCCTCGAAATGCTGCACACCCCGGCCGAGGGCCCGCCGGTCTGGACGCAGGTGTTTGCCGTGCCCATGCGGTACCGCTACGACCAGTTGGCCGGCCACGTCACGGTCATTCTCGACATCGACGCCCGGAAGCGGGCCGAGGATGCCCTGCGCCAATCGGAGGAAAAATTCCGCACCCTGTTCGAGTCCATTGACGAGGGCTTCTGCCTCGTCGAGCTACTGACCGACGCGCAGGGGGAGGCGGTCGACTTCCACTTCCTGGAAGTCAACCCCGTGTTTGCGCGGCAAACGGGCCTGGGGGCGGCGCGGGGCCGCCTGCTCAGCGAACTGGCGCCCGGCACCGAGCAGCCGTGGTTCGACACCCACGCCCAGGTGGTGCGTACCGGCCAGCCCGTGCGCTTCGAGCAGTACCACGCGGATACCGGGCGCTGGTACGAGGTGTACTCCTCGCGGGTGGGCGGGCCGGGGAGTCAGCAGCTGGCCCTGGTTTTCAGCGACATCACGGAGCGCAAGCGCCGCGAGGCGGATGCGGCCCTGCTCATGGCCATCAGCGGTGACCTGAACCTACTTTCAGGCGAGAGTGAGATGCTGGCTGCCGTGGGCGCGCAGCTGACGAAGCACCTCAGGCTAACCTGCTGGCACTACGTGGATGTGGACGAAGCGCGCGGGGAAGTGACGCTCCGCCACTTCTGGCACGAGCAGGCGGTGCCCGATATCCGGGGTACGTATCCCATTGCGGGCTTCCTGGCGCCCGGCGTGGTGGCCGCCCTGCGGGCCGGCACGCCCGCCGTGGTGGCCGACGTGCCGGCCGACATATCCGCGGACAGCGCCGCCGGCCTGGCCTTGCAAGCCGGCGCGGCGGCCCAGCAAATTGGCGCTTACGTGGCCGTGCCGTACAGCGTGGGTGGGAGCTGGAAGGCCTACTTGGCGGTGGCCGACAGCCGGCCGCGGCCGTGGACGGAGGCCGAGCTGGCGCTGGTGCAGGACGTGGCCGCCCGCGTGTTCCCGCGCATCGAGCGGGCCCGTGCCGAGGAGGAGCTGCGCGCCTCGGAAGACCAGTTTCGCGCCGTGGCCAACCTAGTGCCCGACCTGCTCTGGCGCAGTGACGCCGCCGGCAACCGTATCTGGTACAATCAGGGCTGGTACGAGTACACCGGCCAGGTGCCCGAAGACGCTGCCGGCTACGGCTGGACCGACGTCATTCACCCCGACGACCGGGCCGAATCGGCGCGCCGCTACCGCGCCGCCGTGGCCAGCGGCCAACTCCTGCGCCAGGAGCACCGCGTCCGCTCGGTCCAGGGTGAGTACCGCTGGTTTCAGGTGCAGGCCCGGCCCTTGCACAACGCGCAGGGTGCCGTGACGGCGTGGTACGGGGCGGCCACTGACATCCACGCCCGCAAGCAGGCCGAGCTGGCCCTGGCCGCCGGCGAGCAGCGCCTGCAGGCCCTGATTACCAACCTGCCCGGCGCGGCCGTGTTCATCGTGGACCGGGAGCTGCGCTACCAGCTGGCCGAGGGCGAAGCCCTGCGCGTGGTGGGGTACGAGTCGGTCGATTTCCGGGGCCGGCTGGTGCACGAGCTGGCCCCGCCCGAGCAGTGGCCCAGGTACCGGGAGCAGTACACCCAGGCGCTGGCCGGCCGCCCATTCGAGAGTGAGCACGCACAGGGCGGGCGCACCTTCCTCACCCGCGGAGTGCCGCTGCCCGGGCCCGATGGCGCAGTGGAGGCCGTGCTGGCCGTGAGCTACGACATCACGGCGCGCAAGCGGGCCGAAGAAGCCCTGCGGGCCAGCGAGGCGCAGCTAGCCGCGTTCAACGCCAAGCTGGAGCAGCGCGTGGCCCGCCGCACCCGGGACCTGCAAGCCAGCCGCGACCTGCTCCAATCGATGTTCGATACCAACCTGATTGCCATGTCGGTGCTGGAGGCGGTGCGCGACGAGGCCGGCGCCATCCAGGATTTCCGCCTGGTGCTGGTAAGCCGGGAACTGGCGCGCGAAACCGGGCGCACCGACCTCGTGGGCCTGCTCTACGCCCAGCAGTACCCCGGCATCCGCGACGTGGGTATCTTCGACCTGATCGTGCGGGCCGTGGAAACGGGCGAGCCGCAGGGTATGGAGTATTTCTATCCCCACGAAGGCTTCAACAAGTGGTTTGCCTGCCAGTTCGTGAAGCTGGGCGACGGGGTAGTGGCCACCAACCTCGACATCACTGCCCGCAAGCAGGCCGAGGACGAGCGGTTCAAGAACCTGCAGCTGCTGCAGCAGGCCGAATCGTTGGTGGGTCTGGGCAGCTGGGAGTACGACCTGCGCACCAAGCAGTTTACCTGGTCGGCGGGCATGTACCACCTCTTCGGCATTCCCCAGGGCCAGCCGGTGAGGCTGGGCGTTATTTTCAGCGTCATCACGGAGGAGTCCCGGCCGCAGGCCGAGTACATCAAGCAGTGCGTCAGCACGGGCGCCTGCGACATCAAGGAAACGGTGCAGCTGCGTGTCAATGGCCAGGTGCGGACGGTGCGTATTCGGGCCGTGGTGGTGCGCGACGAACTGGGCCAGGCCCTGAAGGTACTGGGTATGAACCTAGACATCAGTGAGCTGAAGCGCCTGGAGGCCGACAACCTGCACCTGCGCCTGACCCAGCAGCGGGCCTTGTTTGAAGCGGTGCAGACTGCCCAGGAAGATGAGCGCAAACGGATTGCTGAGGGGCTGCACAATGGTATTGGGCAGATTCTGTACGCTACCAAGCTACGCCTAGACCGCCTCCACTGCCCCTCGCTAGGTGCCGACCCAACTCTGCTGAAAGCCCGGGCGGAGGCAGATCAGTTGCTGGCTGACGCCATCCGCCAAACTCGGGCCCTTTCCCACGAGCTAGTCCCCATGATACTGCAGGAGTTTGGCTTGACGGCGGCCTTGCAAGACACTACCCGCAAGATGAGTACGGCAGACTTGCTCCTGAACAGCAACGTGAGTCTGGATGAGGCGGCGGCCCCGCTGGCTCCGGCCCTGCAAATGGCGCTGTACCGGATTGCACAGGAACTAGCGCAAAATATTGTCAAGCATGCTCATGGTGCCACTATGGCCACGCTGGAGCTGGAAACCATGCCGGGCTGGGTACTGCTGCGGGCGGAAGACAATGGCCCGGGATTCGCAACAGTTTCGGCCACCCGCCCTGGGCTGGGGTTGCGCACTATTCGTGACCGAGTCACCCTACTTGGAGGGCAGCTTGAAACCGGCAATGTCCTCACCGGTGGTGCGTATGTACGCATCCGGATTCCCCTACCATCTTCCTTCCCCAATGATTCGCTTATTTCTGGCTGATGACCACGCCGTGCTGCGCCACGGCCTGCGCGCTTTGTTTGAACAGGAGCCTGCCCTATAGGTAGTGGGCGAAGCCGATAGCGGCGAGCAACTGCTGGCCCAGCTAGCCACCACAGCCTGCGACGTGGTGCTGCTGGACCGGCACATGCCCGGCCTCGGCGGGCTGGCCACGGTGCAGCGGCTACAGGCTGAGTACCCTGTTGTACGCATTCTGGTGCTGTCCATGGTCGACCACGAGCGGTCCAATAGCCAGATACTGGAGGCCGGGGCAGCAGGCTACGCGCTCAAAAACGCCAGCCATCCGGAGCTGGTGGCGGCCATCCAGGCCGTGGCGGCCGGGCGGCGCTACCTGTCCTCGGAGCTGGGGCTGGCTATGCTCAGCAAGGTGGTGAACAGTCAGGAAGTTCCGTTCGCAGAAATGAGTGGTGGTCTCTCGGCCCGAGAGCGGGAAGTGCTGCAGCTAGTGGTCGAGGGCCTGACCACTGCCCAGATTGCCGACAAGCTCTTCACCAGCCCCGCACCGTGGAGACGCACCGGCAGGATAGTATGGAGAAAACCGGAGCCAGGAATACGGCCGCCCTCATCAGGCAGGCCGTCAGTGAAGGGTGGTTAAGCTGAGTTGACACTCTGCTCAAAAGTTACTACCGCCCATGGCTATATCCGGTGCAGCAGTCTGGCCGGTATGCTTTGAAGGAAACCGGTACTTGCCCTCATCAGATAGCTAAAGAGGCTTGCCATATGCAGCTTTTGGCCAGGCTGTTGCCCGAAGCCACGTATGGAGTTCTGCCCGGCATGTTGCGCCGGGCATCGGGCGTTGCAGCGTGTAGATAGGGGGGAATAGAATACGGTCTACAGTTGAGTAAAGTAGAATACCAAACGGGCAAAAGAGAGAGAATGCCAAAATTCTATTGGAGAAAAATTCTCTACTAGTCTAGATAAACCTGCGTATCCCTTACAAGTAGCATACCTTCCACCTACTTCTTCACTACGCTATGGAACAAAAGCAGCAAAATCAACCGCAGAATGGCCATTCCGGCAACGGTACAGGCACGGCCGTGACTGGGGCCGGCACCTCGCACGACCAGCGTACTGCCGCCGGTGAACAAGAGCAAACCATTACCACCCGCCAGGGCCATCCGGTTACCAATAACCAGAATACGCGCACTGTGGGCAACCGGGGCCCCGTAACGCTGGAAAACTACCACTTCCTCGAAAAAATCAGTCATTTCGACCGGGAGCGGGTGCCGGAGCGCGTAGTGCACGCCCGCGGCGCCGGGGCCCACGGCGTGTTTGAAGCCTACGGTAAAGTAGGCAACGAGCCCATTGAGAAATACACCCGCGCCAAACTCTTCAATACGCCCGGTAAGGAAACGCCGGTATTTGTGCGCTTTTCCTCCGTAATCCACGGCGGCCACTCGCCCGAAACCCTGCGCGACCCCCGGGGCTTTGCCGTGAAGTTCTACACCGAAGATGGCAATTGGGACATGGTAGGTAACAATCTGAAGGTGTTCTTCATCCGGGACGCCATGAAGTTTCCGGACCTGGTACACGCCTTCAAACCCGACCCGGTAACCAACCGCCAGGATGGTGGGCGCATATTCGATTTCATTTCGAATACGCCCGAGGCCATGCACATGATTACGTTCCTGTTCTCGCCCTGGGGCATTCCGGCCAACTACCGCCAGATGGAAGGCTCGGGCGTGAACACCTATAAGTGGGTAAATAGAGAAGGTGAGGCCCACCTGGTGAAGTACCATTGGGTGCCTCAGCAGGGCGTGAAAAACCTGACCCAGCCCGAAGCTGAAGCCATCCAGGCTAAAAACTTCAACCACGCCACTCAGGACCTCTACGACCACATTAAGGCCGACGACTTTCCGAAGTGGGAACTGCAGGTGCAGCTGATGCCCGATGGCTACCACGAGGAGCTGGACTTCGACCCCTTGGATGATACCAAGATCTGGCCCGAGGACCAGTTCCCGATGCTGCCCGTGGGCATGATGACCCTGAACAAAAACCCTGAGAACTACTTCGCCGAGGTGGAGCAAGTGGCATTTGGAACCGGGGTGCTGGTAGATGGCCTTGACTTCTCGGATGACAAGATGCTGCAGGGTCGCACCTTCTCGTACTCCGATACGCAGCGCTACCGCGTGGGTACCAACTACTTGCAACTACCCATCAACGCGCCCAAAAAGCACGTAGCTACCAACCAGCGCGACGGTCAGATGGCTTACCACGTAGACACGGCCCCCGGTCAGAACCCGCACGTAAACTACGAGCCCAGTAACCTCAATGGCTTGAAGGAAGCCGGTAAATCGGGCCAGGAGCACGAGCCGGAGTACCGCGCTAAGCTGGTGCGCCAGACCATTGACCGCCAGAATAACTTTAAGCAGGCCGGTGAGCGGTACCGCAAGCACACGGAAGAAGAGCGCAACGACCTTATCAGCAACCTGGTAGGTGCCCTGACCGGCGCCGAAAAAGTAGTGCAGGACAAGATGATTGCCCTGTTCACGCAGTGCGACGAGGACTACGGCCGCCGTGTGCGGGAAGGCCTCCAACAAGCAGCCGCCAGCAACTGCCACGCCACTTCAGCTGAAAAAATGCAGAAAGAGAAGGCCATGTAAGCTTGCCGGTTCATCAACAAAAAAGGCTTCTGCACAGTGCGGAAGCCTTTTTTGTTAGGTTAAATATCACCCGAAGGATTATCAGGAGCAATAGAGTCCAGCAGCTCACCGGCGCGGGCCGGAGCCTCCAGCGAGTCATCCGGGACTACTGCATCACCGGCTTGGCCAGGGGAGTCGTCAATGGAGTCGGTGGCAATGGTATCGGGCTGGATATCGAAAAGGGTAGGGGCGGCCGCTTCGGTGTTGTCGTCGAAAGAATCATCGGACGAGGCGGGTGCTTGCGTGGTAGCAGGACGAGGCGGCTGCAACAGGGCTGGCAGCTTAGTTACGCCCCACAAACCAACTCCCAACGCGCCAACGGAGCCCACAACCAGCGCCGCCCGGGCCCATTGTAGCCGCCAAGTAGGGGCCGGCTTGCGGCCAACTGGCTGCCGGGTAGCTCGGGCAGGAGTAAGTGCGGCTGCATGGGTGGCTACTGCGACGGGCTGCCGCTGTAGCTGCTCCAGCTGCTGGCTGAGTTGCTGGATGCGGGCATCCAAGGCCTGGTTGCGGGTTTCCGCTTCGGCGCGGGATGCCTGAATAGCTTGTTGCAGCTGCTGCTTTTCCTGCATTTCCGCGGCCAGGCGGGCTTGCAAGGCAGTTACGTCGGGGGTGGTAGTGGGTAGCTGCTGTAACTGCTGGCGGAGCTGCTGAATGCGGGCTTCCCGCTCCGCTTCCCGCGTTTCCATTTCCTGACGCTGCTGGCGGAGCTCGTCAAATACCTGCTGCCGGAGCTGCTCTAAGCGGTGTTTTTCCTCTTCGTTGACAGCTGGTGCCCCGGCCGCCAGCGTACCACCATACGGCGGGTCCGGCGGAACATCCTCCGCCCCCAGCCAGCCCCACAGCTGCCGCAGCTTACGGGCCACAAAACCGGCCGACTCATTGGTTACCGGGCCGGCCTCGTGGATAGGATCTTGCTGCCGCAAAGCCTCGGCCCACTGCTGCAGTGCCGCCGGGGGCAGCAGCACCCGGGGTTCCTGCTGCTGCAAGCGTCGGGGCAGTAGGTGTAGTTGTGGCACCAGTTGAAACTGTTCGTCGGTGGGCAGCTGCTCCAGGCCGGCTTCCACATCAGTGGCAAACTGCACCGGGGCAGTAAACACTACCAAGCTCGCAATGTCGGTGGGGGTAATTTCCGGTAGTTCCGGTTGGTGGCTCAGCCACTCTGCCAAGGCGGCGCGCTGCCGGCCAAACTGCTGCCACGGTGAACTGCTGCCGTATTCGGCCAGCGGCTGGCCATCCAGCAGCCAAGGTGCCCCCATGAAATCAGGCGTAGCTAGTTGCCCTCCCTCGGTTACCAACTGGAACAGGGTAACACCTCCGGGCTGCACCAGCGTCAGCAGGGGCTCCACGCCGGGCAGCGGCAGATTAACCAGCAATACGCCCTCCGTAGCCGCTTCTACCAGGGTAGCCTGCAGGTCTTCGAAACGCGCCTCAGTGGCTTCGTCCGGAAAGGGAGTAAACAGAATACTGTGCAGCATGGCAGCAAGAAACGAAGAGAAGCCCGTAAAAGTACGGGCTGTAGCGGGTTCCGGTACGTGCTGCAGCCTGCAACCGCCAGAATGACGCGGCCCAGCAATCCGGCTCGAAGTATGTTCTGCTTTCTTTCCTTATGGCTCGTTCTGATTCCTTCTTCTCTTCCATATCCGCTAAAAAGCCCCGCCCCGATGGTAAGCCCAGCCTCACGGTTCGGGAGCGGTTTTCGGCTCTCCGCAACCTGCCCGAGTTTTTGCAGCTAATCTGGCAGACCAGCCCGGCCCTCACGCTGGGCAACGTGGCGCTGCGCCTGCTGCGGGCGGCTCTGCCGGTGGCTATGCTGTATGTGGGTCAGCTGATTCTGGATACCGTGGTGCAGCTCAGCCGGCAGCCAGCCCCGGAGCGCACCCTAGCGCCCGTGCTGGGGCTGGTGGCGCTGGAGTTCGGGCTGGCTATTCTCTCCGATGCCCTGGGCCGGGGCGTGGCCTTGCTCGACTCGCTGCTCGGTGACCTGTTCGCCAACCAGTCGTCCATCCGCCTGATGGAGCACGCCGCCCGCCTCGACCTCGACCAGTTTGAGGACAGCACTTTCTACGACAAGCTGGAGCGGGCCCGCCGCCAAACCCTGTCCCGCACCGTGCTCATGAGCCAGGTGCTCAGTCAGGCCCAGGACGTGCTCACGATGGGGGCGCTGGCCGTGGGGCTGGTCGCCTTCAACCCCTGGCTGTTGCTGTTGCTGCTGGTGGCGGTGGTGCCGGCCTTCCTGGGGGAGTCGCACTTTAATGAGCGGAGTTACTCCCTTTCGCACTCCTGGACTCCGGAACGACGGGAGCTGGACTACCTGCGCCAAACCGGAGCTTCCGACGAAACGGCCAAGGAAGTCAAGATTTTTGGCCTCTCGGATTTCCTCGTTGACCGGTTCCGCACCCTGTCCGATGCGTTTTACCAGCAAAATAAGAGCCTGGTGCTGCGGCGGGCCGGGTGGGGTACATTTTTCGCGGCGGTGGGGGCCGCCGGCTACTACGCCGCCTACGTGTACATCATCAGTCAGGCCGTGTACGGGCGCGTCAGCATCGGGCAACTTACGTTTCTGGCCGGCTCTTTTGCCCGCATGCGGGGGCTGCTGGAGGGCATTCTGAGCCGGTTCAGTTCGGTGGCCGAAGGTGCCCTGTACTTGCAGGATTTCTTCGACTTCTTTGCGTTGCGGCCGCGCATTGTGCGGCAGGAGCTTACCGGTGAGCGTCCCGTGCCGTTCCCGCGGCCCATCCGGCACGGGTTTGTGTTTGAAAACGTGGGCTTCCAGTACCAGAATAGCACAAAGTGGGCTATCCGCAACCTGAGTTTCTCGCTGCGGGCCGGCGAGAAACTAGCGCTTGTGGGCGAAAACGGGGCCGGCAAAACCACCTTGGTTAAGCTACTCGCTCGCCTCTACGACCCCACCGAAGGTCGCATTCTGCTCGACGGCCGCGACCTGCGCGAATATAACCCCGCTGAGCTACGTCGCGAAATTGGGGTGATATTCCAGGATTTTGTGCGCTTCCAGTTGCCGGCCGGCCAGAACCTGGCCGTGGGCCGCATCGAGGAGCGCCACAACCAACCCCGTATCGAGTTGGCCGCCCAGCAAAGCCTAGCCGACTCAGTAATTGCCAAGCTGCCCGCGGGCTACGAGCAGATGATTGGCCGCCGCTTCAACGGGGGCGTGGACCTGAGCGGGGGCGAGTGGCAGAAGATTGCCCTGGGCCGGGCCTACATGCGCGACGCCCAGCTGCTGATCCTCGATGAGCCCACTGCCGCCCTCGACGCCCGCGCCGAATACGAGGTGTTCCAACGCTTCAAGGAGCTGACGCAGGGCAAAACCGCCGTGCTCATCAGCCACCGCTTCAGCACCGTGCGTATGGCCGACCGGATTTTGGTCATCGAAAACGGGCAGTTTCAGGAAATCGGCAGCCACGACGAGCTGCTGGCCCGCGGCGGCCGCTACGCCGAGCTGTTCCAGCTGCAGGCCGCTGGGTATCAGTAGCGAAGAGTTGGCTACCGCAGGCTTATGGTGTACTTTCGGGGTAGACCATGCCGGAGGAAGCACTTCGGTGCAATGCGGGCAATAAGGGCTTTCGGTTACTAACCAATTACTAGGATGACTTCAGGTAGTATACCGGTGCAACTGACGGTAGCACAGCTACGGACCAAGAAAAGCAAACTCAAAGGCGTCATTGTTGGGCTGGGTACCCTGATGCTGCTGGTCTGGGTTGTGATGCTATATCTGGCAGTGACCAGCAAAACCTACTGGCTACTGGCAGTTGGGCTATCCATGTTCGTTACTCTGACTCCTAGCCTAGTAGCACTCAACAAACTGAACATGGAAATAAAGCAGGCCGAAGTGCAGAATAGCTTGGAAGTATGAGCATCCGGTATCTTCTGCAGAAGCAGGTGCTCCCTGACATCCAGATGTCCTTGGCTGGTCTGCTGGCCTCTACCCTGGAAACCCCAACTACTGAACTGCTTGCCGACCTCCACTATCAGCACCAGCCGGTGCAGGCGTGGCTGGCCTATGACGGAAGCCGGTTAGTGGGATGCAAGTTGGGTTACGAGCGAAAGCCCGGGCACTACTATAGCTGGCTGGGGGGCGTGCATCCTGATTTTCGGGGGCAGGGCATTGCGGCCGAGCTGATGCGCCGGCAGCACGCGTGGTGTGCCGCGCAGGGCTACCGGCACGTTCGCACCCACACCTACAACCGCTGGCGCGCTATGCTGCTGCTGAACCTGCACCACGGGTTCGATATCATCGGGACGATGCAGGGCGCGCATGGCCTTACTATTGTGCTGGAAAAAATACTGCCGCCGACTGGCCAGCAGTAGGCAGTGGCAGGTGCATGAATGCAGATAGAGAAATCTTACACGTTTTTTTTATTCTGTAAGTCAGTCTATTAGCGCTGGGAGTTTCGTATTTTAGTTAGTACGACCTTCTTACCTTCCCAGCGCCTATGAAATGGTATATTACTCTGCTGGCCGGCAGTAGCCTGGCTCTATCTGGCTGTTTAATGGCGCGCGAGGCGCGCGTAGAGTCCGACTACAGCTATGCCGGGCAATTCCGGCGCTACCGCACTTACGAGTTCATCAGTGGCGACGGTATCAATTCCGATACCAGCCGTTTGGGGGCGGCCGTGCGGGACGCCATCCGTACCCGGCTCAAGGTGCAAGGGTACCGCGCGGCCCGCCGCCGCCCCGACTTGCTGGTGAACTTCCGGCTATTTGAAGGGGATATGCGGTTCCGGGGCTACGCCCAGGAAGATTTTTCGCGCTGGGTAAAAGCTGGTTATGCTGAGGACGAAGAGACTCCCAAAGAAGACCGCAAAGGCTATCAGCCGGTGCGGCTACTGCTGCAGGAGGGGACGTTGCTGGTTACGCTCATCGACAACCGTACCAACCGGGCCGTCTGGAATGGCTATGCCTCAGGGGTGAGCGTGCCATCCGGGCCGCAGGGCGAGATAGTGCTCCGGCGCTCCGTGCGCTCCATCTTCGACCAGTACCACATCTTCACGGAAGGCTTCCTGAGTGGCCAGAATACTGCTAGCGAATCGGACGATTAAAGCCCGGCGCTAAGCGGAATTCCGCTCCCGAATCAGCTCGGCGGCAATGCTGATGGCAATTTCCTCGGGAGTGCGGCTGTTGATGGGCAGGCCGATGGGCGCGTGCACCCGAGCCAAGGCTTCCGCAGAAGTGCCTTCGGCTCGCAACGTCGCCAGCAACTCGGCAATTTTGGCCTGGCTGCCCATCACGCCTAGGTAACGCACCGGGTGGTGCAGGAGGGCGCGCAGGGCCACCAAGTCGGAGCGGTAGCCAAACGTCATCAGGATAATGTACTGGTGCGGTCCGGCCGGAATTTCCTGGGGCAGCTGCTCGTAGGCCACAGTGCGCTTATAGTGCGCGTAAGGGTTGAGTTGGTGCGTGTTCAGAGCCGGCCGGTCGTCCAGCACCGTCAGGTCAAACTCCAGCGCCGCCAGCACCCGCGAGAGGGCCAGGGCCACGTGCCCGCCGCCCACAATAGTAGCCTGGTCGCGGAAGCCAAGCTGCTCCGAGTACGCCCACTCGGGGCCGGGCTGCCAGGTGTAGTGCGCCGCTGCCGAAGCCGCCTCGTGTAGTTGCAGGCCCCGCGGTGTTAGCCAGAGGCGGAGGTTGCCGCGAGCCCGCAGGCTGTGTTCAACGGCGTCGATAGTGGGTAGGTCAGCAGCTGTGAGGGGCTGAATCAATACCCATTGCTCCCCGGAGCAAATCATGCCTGAGCGGTCGGCGGGGGCTTCTTTTCGGTGAATCTGGCGGCGAACCACGGGGGCCAGCACGGAGTCGCGGAGCATGGCCCGGGCCAGCTCCACGAACTTGTGCTCCATAATGCCCCCGCCGATGGAGCCCGCCATCGAGTCGGCCGTAACGGTCATTTTGAAGCCTTGCCGGCCGGGGCTGCTGCCTTCACTGGCCAGCACACACAGCAGGGCCACCGGTACCCCCGCCCGCAGACTGGCAGTTGCGTGTTGCCACACGGGCAAGTCACGCGGAACAGCGGGCGAGGCAGAAGGCGAAAGCACGGGCAACATTAGGGTAAAGGTAAAAAGCACCGGTGCAAGCCGGGCCCGGCTACCAGGTAGAGCTCA
This sequence comes from Hymenobacter pini, assembly GCF_020421205.1. Lineage (GTDB taxonomy): Bacteria > Bacteroidota > Bacteroidia > Cytophagales > Hymenobacteraceae > Hymenobacter > Hymenobacter pini. The sequence goes on along the minus strand of NZ_JAIZZH010000005.1, from coordinate 18,474 downwards.
GGGCGTAGTACACCGCCATAATCCCCGAGAACAGCGCGCTGGCTACAAACCGCCAATCGGCCGAAACCCGGTTTTGGATATAGTAATTTACTACCAAGGCCACCGGCACATTCAGCAGGAACGAGCGGGTCGCCACGGGTATCAGGTCCAGGGAAATCTGCTGAAACTGGCCGCTGAATAAGTGCAGGAACACATAGTGCCGCACAATCCAGAGGGGGTTGAAATATACCTGTGACAACGCGGCGCGCAGCCATTTCCGGCCCAGGCCGGCATTGCGTCGCTCGGGCACTTGCCGGTCAATCCAGCGGAAAAAAGCGGGTACTTCCCAGGAGTAGAGGATGCCGCCTACCAAGGCCATGCCCAGCAGGCGGGTCCAGGAAAACTGGTGCAGCAAGAGGGCGGCGGCGGTGTCGCCGGCGGCGTAAATCAGGAAGCCGCGGAGGTGGTTACGGAGGTTAAGGGAGCGGGTGAGTTCCAAGCGTCAGAAGAGGGTATTCGTAAACGGGGGTGCAAATTTACGAGAACCTTTTCCGGCGTCATAGGAGCGGAGAAAGAAATGCTGGAATCGGGGTTGAAAGACCGCACCGCGTCGCGCAACGCGAAGTAGGCCCCAATGCCGTACATCAGCGGGGGCTCACCTACGGCTTTGGAACGCAGCACGGCCCGGGAATGGCCCGGTGTATCCAGGAAATGTACGTCCAGCACCTTGGGCACCGAGTACAGGTCGGGGATTTTGTAGGCGTTGAGGGAGTTGCTCAGCAGGCGGCCTTCGTCGTTGTACACCAGCTCTTCCAGCGTCATCCAGCCAATGCCCTGCACGGCTCCGCCCTCAATCTGGCCCCGGTCGACGGCCGGGTTCATGCTCTGGCCGAAGTCGTGGGCAATCTGCACGGCTTCCACCTCGTAGGTACCACGGCGGCAATCCACCTTTACCGTGGTGAGGGCCATGCCGTACACGTGGTAGGCGAAGGGGTAGCCCTGCTCAATGCTGGCGTCGAAATACAGGTCGGGGGTAGCGTAGTGGGCGTTTTCGGTGAGGCTCACCCGCTGCCAGTACGCCGCCGATACCAGCTTCTCCCAGCTAGTGTCGGCGGGCTTGCCGGCGGCCAGCACCTGCTCATTCTCGATGTGTAGGCCCTCGTAGTCCATGCTTAGCTCCGTGGAAGCCAGCCGCAGCAGCCGCTCGCGCAGGGCCCGGCAGGCCAGCTCGGTGGCTTTGCCGTTGAGGTCGGCGGTGGCGGAGGCGGCCGAGGGGGACGTGTTGGCCACGCGGGTGGTGTTGGTGCTTTCCACCTTAACGCGGTGCAGCCCAATGCCCAGGGTGCGGGCGGCTACCTGCGCAATTTTGGTGTTTACGCCCTGGCCCATTTCCACGGCCCCGGTGCTCACGCCCACCGAGCCATCGGTGTAGATGTGCACCAGCGCCCGGGCCTGGTTCATGGCCGTTTTGGTGAACGAAATGCCGAAACAGATGGGCATAACGGCCAGGCCCTTTTTCTGCCAGCGGTGAGTACGGTTGAACTCGTCTACCTCGCGGCGGCGGCCGGGCAGGTCAAACAGCTCGGCGGCGGTGTCCCAGGCCTGCTCGGCGTGGCAACCTTCGGCGGGTTGGCGGTAGGCAAACAAATCACCCTCGCGCAGCAGGTTGCGGCGCTGAATGTCGGTAACGGGTACGCCCAGCCGCTCGGCCGCGCAGGCAATGGCCGATTCTATCACAAACATGCCCTGCGGCCCCCCAAAGCCCCGGAAGGCGGTGTTGGGCGGCAGGTTGGTGCGGCAGCTGTATGCCGTGGCAGTTACGTTGGGAATGAAGTAGGTATTGGTGCTGTGAAACAAGGTGCGCTCCATGACGGCCGGCGACAAATCGGCCGCCGCGCCGCCGTTCTGGTAGAAGGTCACCTCGTAGGCCACAATCTTCAGGTCGGCATCCAGCCCAATTTTGAAGTCGGAGGAGTAGGGGTGACGCTTGCCGGTCATGCGCATGTCGGCCATGCGGTCCAGCACCAGCTTCACCGGGCGGCGGGCTACAAAAGCGCCCAAGGCCGCTAGGGCACCCCAGGGCGTGGCCTGGTCCTCTTTGCCCCCGAAGCCCCCGCCCAAGCGGGTTACATCTACTTCTACCTGGTGCATGCCCACGCCCAGCACCCGGGCCGTGTGGCGCTGCACGGCCGTGGGACCCTGGGTAGAGGAAATGATGCGCACCCCGCCCATTTCCGTGGGGAAGGCGTAAGCACCCTGCGTTTCAATATATAGGTGCTCCTGCCCGCCCGATTCGGCCACACCCTCGAACACGTGGGCGCACCCAGCCCAAGCCTCGCCTGAGTCACCAATCCGGAACGTGCGTGGCGGGACCAGCAACTCGCCCTGGGCGGCGGCTACGCGCGGGTCGGTAATGACGGGGAGCGGAGCCACCTCCACCCGCACGTGGCGCAGGGCAGCGTGGGCCGCGTGTTCTGATTCGGCTAACACCAGGGCCACTGGCTGGCCCCGGAAGTGCACGTGACCCTCGGCCAGCAGGGGCTCATCGGGCACAATGCCACCAATCTGGTTTTCGCCCGGAATATCCTGAGCCGTGAGTACGTGTACTACCTCTGGCAGCGCCAGAGCCGCCGTGGCATCTACCGCCAGCAGCTTGCCGTGCGCTACCGGCGACTCCACCACGGCCGCGTACAGCGTGCCGTGCTGCACCGGCACATCATCCAGGTACTGAGATTCGCCGCGCACGTGGCGGATGGGGTCGAGGTGATTCACGGGGAAGGTGAATGAGTGATTGAGTGAATGAGTGGGATAGAACGGTGGGCGGTTGTCATTCCGAGCGAAGCGAGGAATCTGGGTTAAGTATCGGATGATAACCCCAGATTCCTCGCTTCGTTCGGAATGACAGTGGAGCGCTCTATAGTTGTTCTTCGGCGAGCAGGCCCATTTCCACGAAATGGGCTTCCAGCAGCTGGTGCAGGAGCAGGCGTTTGTATTGCTCAGTGCCACGCACGTCGCTGATGGGGCTGATTTCCTGTTGGGCCAACTCCTGAGCCTGCCGCAATGTGTCGAGAGTAACGGGTTGACCGATGAGGGCGGCGGCGGCGCGGGGCAGTAACATCGGAATGGGGCCGACCCCACCCGCCGACAAGCGGGCTTCCTGCACAAGGCCGTTTTCCAGCCGCAGCCACGCGGCGGTATTCACGCTGGCAATATCTAGGTGAGTGCGCTTGGATACTTTTTCGAAGTTGAAATAGTCGGTGGAAATAGGGGCCGGGAAGCGAATATCCGTTACCTGTTCATCGGCAGTTTTGCGGAGCTGTTTGTACCCTTGGTACAGCTCGGCTAAGGGCAGGGCGCGGCGCTGGCCGGCCGTGTTTTCTAGCTCGATTTCCGCGCCTAGGGCCAGGAACAGAATGGTCAGGTCGCCGATGGGGGAGGCGTTGATGAAGTTGCCGGCCACGGTGCCCATCTGCCGGATGGGCGTGCTGCTCACCAGCTTCAGGTAACGCGGCAGCTGCGGCAGCGCCGCCAGCATCACCTCCGATTCGAGGAGCTGCTGAGCCGTAGTGGCGGCTCCCAAAATGATGGTGTCGCCTTCCTGTTGGATGCCGCGCAGGTGGGCTTGGTCGTACACCAGCTCTACGGCCGTGGCACGCAGGTTTTCGGGCTGTTGCACCAGCAAATCGGTGCCCCCGCCCAGAATGCGGGCCCGCGCCGCAGCTGGGGCGTCCAGCTCTGCTCCGTTAGATGAGAGCGGGACGGTGGCCTCGGTGCCGCCCGTGACGGCGGCCGTAGCGGCGCTACGTAATGCCTGCAGCTTGCCGGGCATATCGGCGAAATACTGGGGCACGAAGCCCTGTTCCGCCAGCCAGGGCAAGGATTCGGTGGTGGGGCGCTGCTCTAGCTGCTGCTGCAGGTGGGCAGCGGCCCGCTCCAGGCTTTTGTAGCCGGTGCAACGGCAAATGTTACCGTCAATAGCGGCCAGTACGCTGGTTTCGGTGCTGGGCTTGGCGCTGAGGGCGTGGCCGGTCAGGCTCATCACAAAACCCACCGTGCAGAACCCGCACTGCGAGCCGCCTTCCTGCACAATGGCCTGCTGCACCGGCGTGAGGCTGCCGCGGGCTTGGTTAATGCCTTCTACCGTTACCACGTGCTTACCATGGGCATTGCCCAACGGCGTGAGGCAGGAAGTCATAGACTGGTACTGCACCGCTTCGCCCGTGGCGCTCAGCTCCCCCACCAGTACGGTACAGGCCCCACAGTCGCCTTCCCGGCAGCCAATTTTGGTGCCGGTGAGGTGTTGGTTGTACCGCACAAAATCGAGCAGAGTACTTCCCGCGGGTTGCTGGGTACGGATGAGCTGGTTGTTAAGGTAAAACTGGAGCATGGCAGAGCAGAAAATCCGAAAGCGGAAGGGAAAGATACAGCATTTTCAACGCCTGGCGTAACAATTCGGTAACACTTGGAGCTAGTGCAAATGGACCTGTGGTGCTCAGGCCAACTCAGCTACAGCGCACGAGCTTACAGCGGCTGCCGAAGATAAGCAGGATGGGGTTGCGGGTCTTTTCCTACTTTCGGCTTGATTTTAGCCGATAGCCGGTTTTGCTCCTTTCCACTTCTTGCGCTGATGCATAAATTCTTCTCCTTCCCCTCTGTTCTGAGCGTTATAGCAGGTGCTGGGCTGCTGTTTTCAGCTTCCTGCACTGCCCCCCGGGCCATTGTGAGCACCGGCAAAGTAACGCCCCGCGGCGAGTTTAAGGTGGGCGGTAACATGGCCTTCAACGTGCCCACCGAAACCCTGAGCAAAACCGGCTCGGCGCTAATAGATGCGGCCCGGTCGGCGGCCGCTAAAACGAAGGAGGACACTATTCGCTACAACCAGACCCTCGATAAGCTGCAGATTGGGGCCCTGGCCTACGTGCTGGACCCCGTACGCCCCACCTCCGACCTATACATCCGCTACGGCGTTATCGACCGGGTAGATGTGGGCTACAAGTATGGTTTTGGCTCCCACGTTTTCGATGCCATGTACCAGTTTCTGGGGCCGGTGGGCACGCCAGAAAACCCGGGTAGCCGGGCAGCGGGGGCTACCTATGGTAGCATTGGGCTGCAGTTTGCTACCCAGCGCAGCAAGCTGCCCAGCGTCCCGTTCCTGGACAATATAACCGATTTTCTGGGTTTTGAAGCCAGCCGCCACGACCTGATTGTGCCACTGGTGTTCAGTAAATCTTTGGGTGTTGAAGAGGAAATAGGGGCCATTTCCTACGGGGTAGTATACGCGCACAGTTTTTTCAAATACGGCTTTCAACCCCGGAATGTGTTTGATGCAGCTGGCCGGCTGGCGCTGCCGGCACTGCCCTCGGCGCGCCGCAATTTTGGCTCTTACGGGGCCTTTTTCAATGCCAAGCTGGGTTACCGCTACGTTTACTTTATTCCGGCTCTGTCAGTGTATTACCAGAACTACGGCGAGTATCAACTGCTGAACAACAAAACGGCCAAGCTCAGCGGCCTCACCTTTATTCCCAGCCTGGGTGTACAGTTCCGTATTCCTACTACCCGCCGATAATTCAGCGCACGATGAATATCCTGTACGGAGTGCCGGGCGAAGGGCTGGGCCACGCCACGCGCAGCAAAGTAGTTATTGGCCATCTGCTCAGTCAGGGACATAACGTGTGCGTGGTAAGCAGCTCCCGGGCCTACCAGATGCTGGCGGCCAACTTCCCTGGTCGGGTGCACGAAATCCGGGGTTTTCACCTCGCTTACAAGCACCTCACGGTGTCCAAGTCGCGCACGGCGGCCCTCACGCTGCGCACGGCTCCGGAAAACCTGCTCATCAACTTCCGCAAGTACCGAGAGCTGCTCTGCGACTTCGAGCCCGAGGTGGTTATTTCCGATTTTGAGTCATTCAGCTTCCTGTTTGCCAAGTGGAAGGGCCTGCCCATCATCAGCATCGATAATATGCAGATTATCAGCCGGGCGGCGCTGGATATTACGGTACCGGCCCAGGAGCGGGGCAACCTCACGCTGGCCCGGCAAATTGTGCGGGCCAAGCTGCCCGGCAGTCAGCAGTATCTGGTGTCCACGTTTTTTCCGCTGCCGGTTATCAAGGAGCGCACCACGCTGGTACCGCCCATTCTGCGGCCCGAGGTGCTGGCGTTGCGGCCTACCAAAGGCCAGCACGTGCTGGTGTACCAGTCGGCCACTACGCAGAAGGACTTGGTGGCGCAGTTGCAGCAACTGCCGGGGCAAGAGTTTCGGGTGTACGGCTTCAACCGGGAGGAAACGCACGGCAACGTACAGTTGCGGGCCTTCAGCGAAGCTGGCTTTCTGGACGACTTAGCCAGCGCCCGGGCCGTGGTAACCAACGGTGGTTTCTCGCTCATCAGCGAGGCCGTGTACCTGCACAAGCCGGTGTGTGCCATTCCCATTCCGGCCCAGTTTGAGCAGTTCTTGAACGCCGCCGAAATAGAGAAGCTGGGCTACGGCCGCCACTTCTCCGCCATCACCCCCGATAACCTGAAGGCCTTCCTGTACGACCTCTCCGGATTTGAGCAGGCGCTGGCGGGCTATGCGCAGCAGGGAAACAAGGTGTTGTTTGCCGCCTTGGATAAGGCTTTGGCGGAAGTGTAGACTCCGGAGTGCTCGTTTCTACAGGGCCGCCAACTGCTGCTGTACCTCAGCTAAGCGAGCTTGTTTTTGAGCTTCGCGGCGGGCGGTGGCAGTAGTTGTCCAGTAGCGGTGGCTGCTCAGGAAATCAACCTGGAGCTGCAGCCAGGCGGTTTTGTCGCTTACCATGCCGCGGGCGGCCAGCTCATCGTAGAGCGACTGACTGATGGGCCAGAAATCGGGGCGGCCCAGGTAGTCCAGGTCGGCGTCGCAGAGGATGCGGGCCAGGGGCAGCGCGCCGGGCGTTTGGGGCATGCGCGTGGCCATAATCAGCTCCTCAATCAGCGCAATCTGAGCCGGCTGATAGCCAAAATCGGGGAGAACCCGCCGGACCAGGGCGCAGCCAGCGGCTTCGTGGCCTTGGTAGGTGGTCAGAAAGCCGGAGTCGTGGTACAGCGCGGCGGTGCGCAGCAGCGTTACCTGTTCCTCATCGGTAACGTCCGCCGCTTGCGCCAAGGAAAGTGCCTGCTCCACTACATCCAGCGTGTGGTGCAGGCCGTGGTAATAGAGAGTAGGCGAGAGGTGCTGACGAAGTTGAGAGAGGATGTAAGCTTCGGCGCGGAGGCAGTCCATGTGGTGGCAGGCTGAGCGTAGAGGCCGTAAATAGCGCAAAAAATCGGCAGTAACCCGCCTGAAGGCTCCTATCTTGCGGCGAAGTAGTGATGAAATGATGGAGAAATGAAGTGACGGAGAAGGTAGCGGCACCGGCCGCCTTTCTCAATTTCTTTTCTTAGTACCTGTCGTAGTTCACCACCGTCCCCCATCATCCTATTCCCTCATTACCCCCCATGACCTTGCGCGCACGTTGGCAACAGTTGCTGGGCATCCGTCCGGAGGAAGGCCGTACGGTCGGGCTATTCTTTCTCCACAATTTTCTGCTCGGTATCGGCACCATTCTGGTGTACGTGGCCGCCAACGTGATTCTGCTCGAAAACCAGCCCGAGCGCAACCTGCCGCTGGCCTATGGCGTGGCGGCTTTGGCCATGATGGGGGCGGGCCGCATCTACGAGCATTTCGAGCACCACTTGGGCTTGCAGCGCGTGGCGGTGCGGGTGCTGCTGGCGGTGGTGGTCCTGATGGCCATGCTGGGCGTGCTGGTGGCGGTGGGCCATTCGGTGGCCGCGGCCGTGGCCATCATGACGGGCTACCGCGTTATTTACCTGCTCACCAACCTGGAGTTCTGGGGCGTATCGGCGGTGGTATTTGATGTGCGGCAGGGGCGGCGGCTGTTCAGCGTCATCAGCTCCGGCGATATGCCCGCCAAGGCCCTGGGTGCCGTGCTGGCCCTGCTCATTCATCACCACACCGAGTTGCTGTGGCTGCTGCTGCTGGCTTTCGGGGCGTACGTGGGCGCTTTGCTGGTACTGCGCACTACCGGCCGGGAGCACGTGGTGGAAGCCCATTCCCGGGCCCGCGCCGCCCGCACCGAAGCTGTGGCGGCCCCGTTGCAGCGGTGGTTTGGCAGCAGCCGCCTGGTACTGACGATGTGCCTGAGCATGCTGGCCATTGCCGCCGTTACCACGGGCATCGAGTACACATTTTTTGTGAATGTGAAGCACCGCTTCCACGACCAGTCGGTGGTGATGCGCTACGTGAGCACCGTGCTGGCCATTACCTATCTGGTGGCGTTGCTGGTGAAGCTGCTGGTAACGGGTAAGGTGCTGGACCGGGCCGGGGTGCGGCCGGTACTGCTGGCCCTGCCGGGCCTGGTAGTGGCCGGTTTGGCGGCGTATGTGCTCAACGCTTCCTGGAGTGCCGCCGGACTCATGCTCTACTTCTGCGCCCTGTTTCTGACGCTGGAAGTGCTGCGTCGCGCCTTCTTCGACCCCGTATTCCTGGTATTGTTTCAGCCCCTGCCGGCCCCCGAGCGGCTGCAGGCCCACACCTTGGCCAAAGGCCTGTACGAGCCGCTGGGCATGGGCCTGGCTGGGGTACTGCTCGCGCTGCCTCACCTGGTGCCAGAGTTGGGTACCGGGTTTGCGTTTGGCTGGATGACCCTGCTGATGGCTGGCGCTCTGCTACTGCTCTACCGAACCTACGGTCAGTATCTGGGGGAGCTACAGCACGCCGTAAGCCGCCGTTTCGCTACGGATGAGGTGCCAGCTACTCTCACGCACAACGGCCATGCTGCGGCCGCCAACCAGGATATTCCGGGGCTGATAGACGCCTTGCAGGGCAGAGCAACGCGGTCCGCTGCCGCCGCCCAGCTTCGGCAACTGGGAATAGCGGCCGTGCCAGTTCTGGCGCAGGCACTGGCCGCTGCAACCGACGAGCCCCAGATACGCCGCGTGGCCCAGCTGCTGGGTCACGTGCCGCAACCCGCCAGCCGGGCTGCGCTGGTTGCCTTGGCCCAGCGGCCGGAGCTGACCCACCGCGAAGCTGCCCTGCGGGCCCTGCGCAACTTCGCTCCCGAGCCCACCGATGCCCCCGTGTTCCAGGCACTACTGCAGCAGGAACTGCTACTGGCCCGGCAACTGCTACACGGCAAAGCCGCGTCCGACGACCAGCCCCTGCGCGATGCCCTGGCCTACGAGCTGCACCGCTTAGAGCAGCGGCTGTTTGGCTTGCTGCTGCAGCTCTACCCGCCCCAGGCCATTGCCGATGCCCAGCGCAGCGTGACGCACGCTGCCCGGGAGCGGCAGGCCAACGCCCTCGAAATCCTGGACAACCTGATTGCCCGGCCGGTGTACCAGGCCCTGCAAACCCTGCTGGAGCTGCGCCCCGCCGCCGAAAAAGCCCGCGTGTTCGACCGGCTGCTGCCTGCAGCCCCGGCACCCGCGTCCATTCTGGCCCTGGTAGCTGAGCACGGTGAAACCGTGTTTTCTGACTGGACGCTGAGTCTGGCCTTGCGGCAGTGGCAGCCTGCCGCAGGAGGGTTTGAGCTGCTACGGCCCCACGCGGCCAGCCCCAGTCCGCTGGTACGGGAGGCCGCGTGGGCTGGCCTTGCCCAGTGGGCGGCCGCGTACCCGGCCGCGTACCAGGCTGCCCTTTCTCATCATCCCGAGTTACCCGATTTGCTTATGCATCATTCCACCGCCGCCGCGCACCTTTCCGCCGCCGACCGGGTGGCCCTGCTGCAACACACGGCCCTGTTTGCGGCCACCCCGGCCAACGTGCTCAGCAGCATCGTGCCCATCATGCAGGAAGTGAAATTCAGCCCGGAGGAGCAGATTTTTGCCAAAGGTGACCTGGGGGCTTCCCTGTTTGTAGTGTATGAGGGCGAAGTCGGCATCTTCAACGGCAGCCAGCAGCTGGCCACCTTCCGGGCGGGCGAATTTTTCGGTGAACTGGCCCTGCTCGATGCCGAGCCCCGCTCGGCCACGGCCGTGGCTCAAACGCCTGTGCTGGCCTTCCGCCTCGACCAGGACGACTTCTACGACGTGATGGAAGAACGCCCCGAAGTGCTGCGCAACATCCTGCGCGTACTCTGCCAGCGCCTCCGCCGCCAGAATGAGATGGTGAAGTAAGCCCGTCATTGCGAGCGGAGCGCAGCTAATCCTTCCTTTGCAGAGCGCGAAACCCAGAAAAGCAGAAATCCCCTGACGCCAGTGCTAGCGTCAGGGGATTTTGAGTATTCCAGGGCTTGGTACTGCGAGAAGAAAGGAATAGCTGCGCTGTCCTTCGGGTGCTTCGGCCTTCGGCCTCGCAATGACAAAGTAGTTGCTACGCCACCACCTCGTAAATCATCACCGGCTGCGACTTGTTCTTAAGCGTTACCTCGCGCAGCGGGCGGCACTGGAATGACTCTTTCACCCGCTCGTAGGTGGATTCGGTGATGATAATCTGGCCGGGTTGAGCTACGGATTGCAGGCGCTGGCTCACGTTCACGTTGTCGCCAATAACGGTGTAGTCGAGGCGCTTGAGCGAGGCCGAGCCGATATTGCCCGATACCATTTCGCCGGTGTTGATGCCAATGCTGACCTCCGGCTGGTAGGGGCGGCCGTCGGGCAGCATATCGTTGTTGGCCTGCACTACCTGGCGCACGGCCAGGGCCGCATCAATCCCCCGGTCGAGGTGGTACTCGCCCCGGAAAACGGCCATTACGGCGTCGCCCATGAACTTATCGATGTAGCCGCCCTGGGCAATGACTTCCTGCACCATCTGGTCGAAGTAGCGGTTCAGCATCGTCACAATGTCGGCGGGCGGCAGTACCTCCGAGAGGCTGGTGAACCCGCAGATGTCGATGAAGACCACCGTGGCTTCCACCGTTTCGGAGGCCATGAGCGTGTTCTGAAACTCGGGGCGTTCCACGAACTTCAGCACGGTTTCATCCACGTACATGCGCAGGATGTTGTTTTCCTGGATGGCCCGCAGCGTTTCGCGCAGTTGCTGCACGTGCTGGGCGGTTTTGTCCATGGTCGTTTCCAGGTCCTGGAAATCCACGGGCTTGGTCACGAAGTCAAACGCGCCCCGGTTCATGGCCGTGCGGATGTTCTGCATATCCCCGTAGGCCGATACCATCACCGTCTTCAGCACCGGGTTGGCCTCCTGCAGCTTGCTGAGCAAGGTGAGGCCGTCCATCACCGGCATGTTGATGTCGGAGAGGATGATGTCGAGGTCGGGGTGTTGCTGCAGGGTATTCAGGGCCTCCTGGCCGTTGCTGGCAAATACAAACTCGTACACACTCTCCCGGATTTTGCGCCGGAATTTCTGTTTGATGAGCAGCTCCAGGTCTGCTTCATCATCCACTACCAGAATCTTAGTTTTCATGCTCGGTGAGGTGCAGCAGTTTTTCCTTGAGGGCGGCAAAATCTACGGGTTTCGCCAGGAAGTCGTTGGCCCCCAGCTCCAGGGCCTGCTGACGACTGGCCTCGTCGCCGTAGGCGGTAATCATCATTACCTGGGGAGGGGCGGGCGGCGGGGCCCCGTACTCCTGCCGGATGTGGCGCAGCAGCTCCAGCCCGCTCATGCCGGGCATGTTAATGTCGCTCAGAATCAACACTACCTCCGAGGCGTGCCCGTGCAGGTAGTCTAAGGCTTCCTCACCGGAATACGCAAACGAAAACGTGAATACGCCACTCCGGATTTCGCGCCGGAACCGCTGCTCAAACAGGGTCCGCACGTCTTGTTCGTCATCAACAACTAAGATCTTCATCAACAGCAAAACTAACAGAAACTACCAGCCAATGGCCTTTTTAGGCTGGCAACGTAATAATGAACTCAGTGCCCTGGCCTTCTTCCGATTCTACCTCCAGCGTGCCGCCGTGGGCTTTGGTTACGATGTCGTAGCTGAGCGAGAGGCCCAGGCCGGTGCCCTCGCCGGTGGGCTTGGTGGTGAAGAAGGGCTGGAAGATTTTCTGGCGCACACTGGCCGGAATGCCGGTTCCGTTGTCGCGTACCCGCACCTCCACGTCGCCGGTGGGCAGCTGGCGGGTAGTTACGCTCACGGTGGGCGCAAAATCGGCGGGGCTGGCTTCTTTGCGCTTCTGCACGGCGTAGAAGGCGTTGGTAAACAGGTTCAGCAGCACCCGGCCCAAATCCTGAGCCACGGCATCCACTTTCACCAGAGTAGGGTCGAAGTGGGTGTTAAGGGTGGCGTTAAAGGTTTTATCCTTGGCCCGCAGGCCGTGGTAAGCCAGGCGCAGGTACTCGTCGGCCAGGGTATTGAGGTCGGTGGGTTGCCGCTCCCCAGTGCTGGCGCGGCTGTGTTCCAACATGCCCCGCACAATGCTGGCCGCCCGCTGCCCGTGGTGGGTAATTTTCTGCAGGTTCTGGCGCAGGTCGGCCAATAGCTCCGCTTCCAGCTCATGGTCCCGCTCGGGGCGCTGCTGCTCCTCTTCCAACTCCTGCACCAGTTCGGCCGATACATCGGAGAAGTTGGTCACGAAGTTGAGCGGGTTCTGAATTTCGTGGGCAATGCCGGCCGTCAACTCACCCAGGCTGGCCATTTTTTCGGCCTGAATCAGTTGGGCCTGGGTAGTTTTTAGCTCCTCCAGCGCGTGCTGCAACTCCTCGGTTTGTTGGGTTAGGGAGGATGTCCGCTCGGCTACCAGCCGTTCCAGCTCGGCGTTTTGGGCGGCAATGGCGCGTTTTTCCTTTTCCTCTGCCTCCCGCACCACCCGCTCCGCCTCCAGGTGCTTTTTCTGGTTGCGGGCAATGAATACGAAGGTGATGAGCCAGATAATGGCGAATACTTTGGACGTGTCGAAGGCATCATCATACTCCTTGATAAACCAGCTGCTCAGCCCGGCGGCGGTCAACTCAATAATGGAGTAGAGCACAAACGGAGCCACCGCCAGCAGCAGCGTGCGGGCCGGGCGGTAATCCTGGCTCCGCAGCAGCACAAATACCACTACGACCAGCACGAACAGCATATAAAGTTCGTCGAGCCGGTCGGTTTTCCAGTGAACCAGCAAGGAAAACGCGTAGAGGACCGCCCCGGGCAGCCAGAAATAGTTCAGCAAGGCATTGAGCCGGGGAAAGCGCGTGGGCAAATCCAGGAACCGGCGGAGGCTGCGCACTACGATGGCAGCAATGCCAATGGTAAATAACACAGAGGCGTTTACGTCCATTCAGCTGAAGATTTCGGGGGGAAGGGAAGGAAATGGGAGCTTGGGTAAGTAGAAGGCAATTATGGCTGACGCGGAGCCGGATCAGAGCCACTCAAAAAGCGGGGTAGGGGCACGGCCAGCGTTACCACGGGGTTGCTGGTAGGGCTGTTTTTCTTGTCGGGCGCGGCGCGGGGAATCCACCCGGCTATTTCGCCCACTTTGCCAACTACCGTAGGCAGCGTCAGGCGCACGGTAAGCACTTTGCGAGGAGGTGGGGCAGTCGGCTTGTTTTGGCAATAGCCGGGCTGGGCTGCCAGGAGCAGGAGCAGAAAAAACAGCCAGCAGGAAAGCGCGCGGAACATGGAAGGAGGGATGCTGCTGTAAATATGCACGGATAAACTACGTTTCCTTCTAGCGGCCCCCGCTCAATTTATCACCGGAGGGCGTACGCCCGGATAGATGGGTTTTGCGGGGGAAGCGTTGCCTTCGTGGGCAGAGTATTTACCTTAGGGGACCCATGAGCCACTCTTTCTCGTACCGCCTCACCGCCAGCCTGGCCGCCACCGGCTGGGCGCTGCTCCAGGCCTGCGCCCCGCATCCTTCCGCCACTTCCACCCCGGCCACCGTCAACCGTTTCGCCAACGACAGCACTTTCCGCCGCATTGCTACGCTGCAGGATGCCCGTCGTACCACCGGGCTGCTGCCGTACCTAAATCACCCCGAAGCCCGCTACCGCCGCGCCGCTGCCGAAGCCCTGGCCTCCGTGCAGGATAAGGCGGCTACTGCTAGTCTGGCAAACGCTTTGGAGGACACTGACTGGACCGTGCGCCGCCAAGCCGCCTACGCCCTGGGCCAAACCGCCGACTCCACGGCCGAAACCACGCTGTGGCGGCAGGTAGTGAAAGAAGCCAACCCAACGGTGCGCCGCTACGAGCTGGAAGCATTAGGCCGCTGCACTTCCCGCGGTACTTTTGTGCTACTCACTAAGCTCCCGGCCAACCTGCCCGCCGACACCGCTACGTTCAGCGGCCAGGCCTGGGCCCTGTACCGGGCCGGCCTGCGCGGCCTCACCTCCGAAGCAGCCGTGAAGCGGCTGGTGCAGCTGCTGGGCCGCAGCAACCCCACCAGCGCCCGGCTGGCCGCGGCTAATGCGCTGGCCCGTACCCGGGGACTGAATCTGGCCCCGTTTGCGGCCGACATCAGCGCCGCCGCGCAACAGGATGCCGACTATGCCGTGCGCAGTGGGGCCGCGGCCGCCCTCGGCAAAGCCGCCACCGACCCCGCCGTGCCCGCCACGCTGGTCGCCCTGGCCCGCCGCGACACTGATTACCGGGTGCGGGTGAGTGCTCTGCGGGCCATGAACAAAGCCATGTACGCGCCTGTGAAAGAAGCTGCGTGGGCCGCCCTCACCGACGAAAATGCTCAGGTAGCCCTTACCGCTGCCGAGTTTTTCCTGGCCAATGCGGTCGATGAGCCCGGTACGCTTTTCCTGGAGAAGGCCAACCGTCTGCCCCAATGGCGGGTGCGGGCCACCTTGCTGGCCGCCGCCCTGCGCCAGCCGGGTCCCGAGCGGGCCGCCATCCGTCGGGCTATTGAAGAGCGGTACACGGCGGCTACGGATGTGTATGAGAAAGGCTACTTGCTGAAAGCCCTAAGTGAGGACCCCGCCGCCTTCGATTTCGTGCAACAAGCCACCTTTGCGGCTGGCCGGCCGCTGGTGGTAGGAACTTACGGCATGGAGGCCTTAGTGGCCCTGCGGCGGCAGCGTGATTTCCCGGCCGCCCGCTACCCCGAGGTGGCGCTGGCCCTGCGTAAAGGCGTGCTTAGCGGCGACGTGGCCATGATGGGCACGGCCGCCGAAGCCATTCGGGACCCTAAACTGGACCTGCGCCGCCTGCTGCCTAACCCCGACTTCCTGCTGCAGGCCCGTGACCAGCTCGTGTTACCTCGCGACCTGGAAGCTTGGCAGTCGTTGCAGCAAACCATTGATTTTCTGCAGCAGCGGCCCGCTACGCCCACGCCCGTTGCGCAGGCCGCCACCCACCCCATTGATTGGGGATTGGTGAATACCATTCCGGCCGGGCAGCGTGCCGTGGTGCACACCAGTAAGGGTGATGTAGTGATGCGGCTATTGGTAGAGCAGGCGCCTGGCTCAGTAGCCAGCTTCGTGGCCTTAATCCGCCAGGGTTTCTATAACGGCAAGAACTTCCACCGGGTAGTACCCAACTTTGTGGCTCAAGGCGGCTGCCCCCGCGGCGACGGTTGGGGCAGCTCCGACTACAACCTTCGCTCCGAATTTGCCGATCTGCGCTACGGCGAAGGCGCGGTAGGCTTGGCCTCTGCTGGTAAAGACACCGAAAGCTGCCAGTGGTTTATCACCCACGCCCCTACACCCCACCTCGACGGCCGTTACACCATCTTCGCCCAGGTAGTACAGGGCATGGATGTAGTCAGCCGCTTAGAAATCGGGGACCGGATTGATAAGGTGGAGCTGGTGAAATAAATTACCAGCGGCCCTTTAAAAGCGAAGTCCCAGCAGTTTGCATGCGTCGGTTATCAACGTGCAAACTGCTGGGGCTTTCAATTAAAATCAGGTACTTGAAGCTGGGTTACGCTTCGTCGCGGCCGTGTACCTGGGCGGGTGGGGTAGTGGCTTCGATGGCCGAGAAGGATTCCAGAATCTTGTAAGTGTGCGAGGCTCCCTTGGGTACTACCCAGGAGTTGCCTTGCTCTAGTACCACCATCTGGCCTTCCAGGTGCAGCTCAGCCCGGCCCTGTAGCACGTAGCCTACCGTTTCGTAGGGGCGGGAGGAGGGCTCTTTCGGCTCGCCGGGCTGTTCGTTCTCCCACATGCGCATCGAAATGTGTGTACCCGAGGCTAGGTATTTCTCGCCTTCGGGGCCGCTAGGAGAGTGGCGGGAGTCTACTTTGGTGATGGTGGTATCAGCCATGATTGTAGCGAAACTAAAAGGTGTAAGTAAGGATGTGTCCGTGGGCTAACGCACGCCGCTACGGCTGGGTTACTGGTGGGTGCCCCGCAAACCTTCCGGTCAGGCCTTGGTTAACCCAAGCTGCGGGGCGTGTATCTTACCGCCGGCTCCCGGCCTTTCCCTGCACGCACGGCTATGTACGATTCTGATTTCTTACACTCCTTAACCCAGGCCCACCAGCAAACGGCCACCCCCCTGCCCGCTGCTGCCTTCTGTCAGCTGGCCGACCAGTTGCTGGAGTTGCTGTTTCCCGAGCGGGCGGCCCGCCCCCTGCGTGATGCCGATGCCATTGCCGCTACGCTGCGCCTGTTGCAGGAAGACCTGGCGCATTTACTCCGAATGATGCCCACAGCGCAGCCGGCGGCCGAGCTGGCGGCGGCGCTGGTAGCAGCTCTGCCGTTCCTGCGCCACACGCTGCTGCTGGATGCTGCGGCCATCGTAGCCGCCGACCCCGCCGCGCAGGGCTTGGCTGAGGTTATTAGTACCTACCCAGGCTTCTACGCCATTGCCATGCACCGCTTCGCGCATGGGCTCTACCTGCGCGGTATCCCGCGCGTGCCTCGGCTCCTGAGCGAGTATGCCCACCAGCGCACCGGTATTGATATTCACCCCGGAGCCCGCATCGGCCCTTCATTCTGTATCGACCACGGCACCGGCCTGGTTATCGGCGAAACCTGCGTGATTGGCGCGGGAGTTAAGATTTTCCAGGGTGTTACGCTGGGCGCCCTCAGCGTCGCCAAGCATCTACAGGGCATCAAGCGCCACCCCACCATCGAAGACCATGTGGTGATTTACGCCGGGGCCACTATTTTGGGCGGCAACACCACGGTGGGCAGCCACAGTATTATTGGCGGTAATGTGTGGCTCACGGAAAGCGTACCCTCGCACTCCCGCGTGTACCACCAGGCTCAAATCCACGTCACCCGCTCCCAAGACCCCGCTGAGGACATCATATTTTCCATTTGACAAGGGATGGCTGGACGGTTGGATGGCTGAATTGAGCATACGGTTTTTGGACCTTACATCTGTTTAACCCACACTCCATTCAGTCATTCACCCCTTCAACTATTCAGCAATTCAACTTTTCAACCATCTACCAGATGAAAGCTAATTCCATTCTTGACACTATTGGCAACACGCCGCTGCTGCGCCTCAACAAGCTGTTCGCTCACCGTCCCGATGTGGAAGTGTGGGTGAAGCTGGAGCGCGCCAACCCCGGCGGCAGCATCAAAGACCGTATTGCCCTCAGCATGATTGAGCAGGCCGAGCAGGACGGCACCCTCACGCCCGACAGCACCATCGTGGAGCCTACTTCGGGCAACACCGGCGTGGGCCTGGCCATGGTTGCTGCCGTAAAAGGCTACAAGCTCACGCTGGTAATGCCCGAGAGCATGAGCATTGAGCGCCGCCGCCTGATGGCCGCCTACGGGGCCAACCTGGAGCTGACGCCCCGTGAAAAAGGTATGAAAGGTGCCATCGAGAAAGCCCACGAGCTGGTGCAGAACACGCCCGGCGCTTGGATGCCCATGCAGTTCGAAAACCCGGCCAACATCAAAGTGCACCGAGAAACTACCGCCCAGGAAATTTTGCGGGATGCCCCCGAGGGTTTTGACTTTTACATCACTGGCGTGGGTACCGGTGGCCACCTTACGGGCGTAGCCGAAGTCCTCAAGCCGAAATTCCCGAACATGAAGGTGTTTGCCGTGGAACCGGAACTCTCACCGGTTATCAGCGGCGGAGCCCCCGGCCCGCACCCCATCCAGGGCATCGGAGCCGGCTTCATTCCGGCCAACCTGCACCAGAACGTCCTCGACGGCACCATTCAGGTAAGCCAGCAGGAAGCCTTCGACATGGCCCGCCGCGCTGCCCGCGAGGAAGGTATCTTTATGGGTGTGTCCTCCGGCGCCTCATTGGCTGCCGTAGCCAAAAAGCTGGACGAAGTACCCCAGGGCGGCCGCGTGCTCACCTTCTGCTACGATACCGGCGAGCGGTACTTGTCGGTAGAGGGGCTATTCGTGTAGCGAGGCTCTCTGCTAGGTTGCTTAACACCTACGACGGCCCCATCTGGTTTGCAGGTGGGGCTGTCGCGCGTGCTGGCTGGGCGCGTGCCCCAAAAACAAAAAAGCCCAACCGCAAGGTTGGGCTTTTGCAACGGGAGTGGAGAATATCGGAGTCGAACCGATGACCTCTTGCATGCCATGCAAGCGCTCTAGCCAGCTGAGCTAATCCCCCGTTTGTTGTGCGTGATGCTCACCAATCGTGAGCAGAAAAGAGTGGAGAATATCGGAGTCGAACCGATGACCTCTTGCATGCCATGCAAGCGCTCTAGCCAGCTGAGCTAATCCCCC
>NZ_JAIZZH010000004.1 GCF_020421205.1 Hymenobacter pini | reverse complement strand
CTTTTAGCACATCTATTGCCCCGCGCACTGCTGGCCCTTCCCGGGCTGCAGCTGACGCGGGGCAATAGCCGTTTATAGCCCCCCTGCCGCACCCCAGCACCCCAGCACCCCAGATGTGGCAGAGTAATCTAAGAGTGATTCGGTGAAGGGGCTTGGGCAGAGGTAGTGCTTACTATCTGCCGGTAAATTACCCGGAATCTCGTCTATTTAGTACCGGTCATTGTCTAATGGTTAGGCATGGAGAGGAGTAAGGATATCTATATGCCTCTGGCAATACCTGGATGTTAGAATACAGGTAGTACTCGTTAGCCGATGCGCAGAAAAGCCCGCGTGGTATCTACTACGCGGGCTTTTCTGCGCATTGGCTGATAACTTAATTTAAGCTGGTCGAGCCTACGTCTGTCGTTTGGTTGTTTACAACTGTAATGTTCGTCTTAACAGCATTCTTATAAGCTGCTTGGCCTGACGGAGCAGTAGTGGTGGGATAGAACTCTACGCGGTAGGTTCCGGATGGTAAGGCACTCAACTGGTAGGCGCCGGAGGCATCGGCCGCAGTACTGAACGTGTCAGCCACCGTGATTGAAGAGCGAATAGCTATTACTTGAGGTAGGGCTGCAGCTGGGGAAACGGTGCCGCGGATGCTGCCTTTGATATCCTGAGCTACTACCCGAATAACGGGTTTCAGCAGGTACCGTTCTTTCTTATCATTGTTGGGTTTCCAGTTGCCACGCTCTGCAATGGATTTGGCAACATCGAAATCGAGTAGTAACTGGAAGGTTTCCCGGTCGCGGAGGGTTACGTTATCAAGCTTGAGCTTGACACCGGAGGTTTGGCCGCTGGGGGTTTTCAAGTCATAGCGCTGGCCGTCGCGCCCAATCACGTAGCTGTCGAGGCCGAGCAGTAGACGTATCTCCGTGATGTTGCCAGTAGCAAAATCAGTGCTGGTAAGCAGGGCCGATTTACCATTAACGTATTCAACCACGTTAATGGCCTGGGGCTGGAAGGCCAGCGTATGCCAACCATCAGCAGATGACACATCAGCGGTATGCACCTCTAGTTGACGGACATCCAATACTACGGCTCGAAAATCGCCAGGGGCATCTGTAAGCCGTATCTCCAGCTTCGAGTTATTCGATTCGTTGTCTTTGGAGCAGCTGCCGAAAAACAGGGGGGCTGCCAACAGGGCTGGGTAAAGAAGAGTGCGAAACTGCGTCATACGGGTAAAAAACAAGGTGCAAAAAAAGCAGCTGATGGCTTGTACGGACCACCAGCTGCTACGTTCAGAGCAAGAAGCTGGCCAACGTGCCACCTTCAACGTGCTTGCAAAAATTCTATTGTCCCGAACCGGTGCTATCCGCTTTGGGGGCAGGTTTGGGTTCCTCTGCCGGTGTTGTGGGCTTCGTATCAGGGGCTGGCGTTGCAGCTGGCTTCGGTTTAGGTTTGCCAAAAATCAGGTTGTTGAGTCCTTGCTTGGCTTTGTCCTGTAGTTTGGCCTGAGCCTCCATGCGTTTCTTTTCCAACTCCTGCTGCGCTTTCAACGCCAACTCCTGTTGCTTGCGCTGCAGCTCGCGTTGCAGGCTGTCCTGGGCTACTTTGGCCTGAGCCTGTAATTTCAGCTTGGCATCGTCTACCTTGGCCTGCACGATGTTCTGGACCAGATCCTTAGCCTGGGCTTTCACGCTACCCGTGGTGAGCTTCACGACAGGGTTCTTCATGGTACCGCCAATGTTCAGGCCCAGCGTTACCCGGTCGGTACCTTTCAGGTTTTGAATGCCTGTGAGCTGGGTAAGCTTGCTGTTGAGCTGGTTACCGATTTGACCGGTGGGCACATTCAAAGCCGTCACGTACTCAAGGTTGCCGCTGACGTTGCTGGAGCCGCCCACCGTCATTTTAATCTGGCCTACGGTAAAGTCGAAGGGTTTCACGATGAAGTTGCCGTTGAGCATTTCGGCCGCTACATCTTTATTTTCCACTACGAGGCGCTTAAGCTCCTGTAGCTGCGTGAGGTTGCTGATTTGGGTCAGCGCCGTAGAACTGCCCACTGCGGCCCGTACTATCTCAAACAGGCCTTTACCGGTGAGGGTGCTGTACACGGGCATCATATCAGGGCCCATTTCGCCGCTCACGCTGAAATTGGTGGAGAAAATACCATCCACCTGTGAAGCCAGCGGAATCAGCGCTTTCACGGAGTTGAAAGCTTTAAAAGCATTCTGGAAATTAAGGTTCTTGATATTCAGGCCGAAGTTGAACCGCGGGTGCGCCAGGTTTTTGCTGCTGTAGCTGCCGTTGGTAGCGAATGCGCCCCCCAGCGTATTGAAGGTGAGGTTCGATAAAGTAGCCGTTTCGTCGCGCACGGTTACAGTGCCCTTCACATTATCCAGCTTGAGGTTATCGTACACTACCTGGCCCACGGTGGAATTCAGCGTCAGATCGAGGAAACGGGGAATCTGCAGTACGCCCTGGGCCGTGGCTGGCGCAGTGCCGGTGGTGGCAGTAGTCTTGCCGCTTACTTCATCCACCATCCACTCGTTTACATTGAAGCGGGAACTGTTGACGGTAAGCGTGCCGCGCAGGGGCTGACCGGGCGTGAAAAGGTAGCCCATATAGTTAGCAAGCGTACCTGAGGCCGTGACATCAGAGGAGCCGACGGAGCCGGTGAAGTTTTGCAGAGCAATCTGGTTGTTGTTGAAGGTAGCCGTGGCCCGGGCCACCTTCATACCCTGGGGCAGCTCGGTGCTCTTGTATGCAATATTCTGGGCGGTAACGGTGCCCGAGGCTACTACCGTCTGGTACCGGCCCGCCTCTATATCGGCCATGTTGCCTTTGGCGGCAATGTTGCCGTTGAGGCGGCCGGCCACCGTCATGCCCTGCAGCGGGAAAATACGGGTAAGCTTGGTCAGGTCTACGGTGCCTTTCACGTCGGTATCAAAGGCCATCTTATCCACGCCCTGAGTAGTTACGCGGCCTTCCAGGGGCTCCCCGTCCAGCAGCATCCGGAACTGCGGAATCGTCACGCGGGTATCATTGAGCTGGCCCGTGGGGTTGGTGACGGTGCCGTTGAGTGTAAGGTTTTCGATGGGGGCCGGGAACTGCTTGCTCTTCACGTAGCCGTTGGTCAGGTTCATCTTGGCCTGCACCACGGGCATCTGGGTTTTGGAGTACACGCCCTTGGCCGTGCCGTCCACGAATAGTTTACCCCGCAGCAGCAAATCCTGCACCGGGTACACCTTCATCATTTCGGCCAGGTCCACGTTGGCTTTCACGCGGCCATCTACTTTCATCGGTTCCAAGCCATCAATGGCCACGTTGCCGTCGATGGGGTTGCTGCCCAAATCGAGGTGGAACTGCCTCACATTCACCTTTACGTTATTGGTGAAGCCCGAGGGGTTGTCCACCACCATATCTACGTTGATGTTGCGGGCCTGCTGGGGCAGCTGGGGGTATTTGAAGCTGCCGTTCTTCACCTGCAGGTTCACGCCGTAGCCCGGCATTTTCACGTCATTCTGCACACCCTTGAAATACCCATCGAAGGCCACCTTGCCGGCCGCGTCAATATCCTTGAACTGGCTGGTGTACGCGCCCGGCACCAGGCTCAGAATGTTCTTGAAGTCGGTTTCGAGGGCCTTGAAGGTGAGGTCGTAGGTGATGTCAGTATCGTTGGGCAGGCCGATGGTGCCTTGGAAGGAAGCCGGAAAGTCGTTCAGCTTGACCTGGTTGTCCTTGAACGTGAAGAGCATTTTCTCCAGGTTCATGGCCATCGTCACGTCGGCGTCGAGCTTCTTGTTGGTCACGTACTCCGTGCCATCGTACTGCATCGAGAAGCTGTCGGCCGTGGTCTGGCTCTGCATATCGAAGATGTTGCGGGCAAAGTCGCCGGAGCCGCTGTGGTTGATGCCCTGCAGCTGCATGCCAAACGGAATGCTCAGGTCCTCGTAGCGCAGGCGGCCATTGTTCACCTTCCAGCCCTGAATAGCCAGGTTTACGGACGTAGTATCCTGTCCCTGCGCCGCCGCGGCCGAATCCGACACATAGAAGTCCCAGTTGGCGCGGCCACTTTTGAGCACCCGCACGTTAATATCAGGCTGCTCCAGCACCACATTTTTGATCTTGATCTGGTTGCCACTGATGACACTCAGCAGGTCCAGGCCCACGCGTACCTCCGGCAGATAAGCCAGGGTGTCCCGCGCGAAGGAATCCTGCCCGATAACGCGGAGCTGGTTGAGGCGCAGGGCTAGGTCGGGGAAGGAGCTAAGCAGGGTGACATCCACGTTGGCGGGGTCGTACTCTACTTTCGCCCGCACGCGCTGGGCGAGCTGCTTGTCGAAGGTAGCCTTGATTTTGTCCTTGAACAGTATCGGGGCCAGGGCCAGGCCCGCAACTACAACGACGAGGAAAATCAGCAGTCCGACAAAAAACTTACGCATAACGGTAGAAGGAAAAAAGGGCAGAAACAACCCCGGAGTTATTGGTCAACGCCGGGTAAAAGTAGAGGGAAACCACTACGGCCGCTGGTAGGAAGAATAGAAAACGGCACCGAAAGTTGCCTGAACACGGCAATAACCAAGGATAGTGCCGGGAAAGACAAAAGAAAAGTCCATTTTAGCCGTATTGCTGGCGGGCCCCATGTACCAAAATATAGCCGCCCGCCGTTAGTCAGGTAACCTATGTGGATTTCGTGCGCTAGATATCGTTCGTCGGCTAAGCCGTGCCGTTGGCAGTGGCTGTTGCCGGCGGCGTGGGCGGTAGGAGCGGCTGGTACGGCACAGGCACAGGATCTGTATTTTGCCCAGCCCTACGCCAACCGGATGCAGCTGAATCCGGCGTACACGGGCTTGCTGGATGACTATAGCGTGACGCTGAGCTACCGCAACCAGTTTCCAACGCTGGCCGGCACCTTTCAATCCAGCCAGCTAGCGGCCGACTACCGATTCCGGGACCAGCACAGTGCCGCCGGGCTGCTGGTGAACTACGACCGGACCGGCAGCATCGGCTACACCCGGTTTCAGGCCGGGGGCGTGTACGCCTACCACATACGCCTGAGCCAGCAGCTGAGCGTGAGTGGCGGTGCCTCAGTAAGTTATGGCTTGCAGCGCGTGAGCTACGGCAATCTGGTATTCGGCGACCAGCTCTCCGATGATGGTGTGGTACGCGACGTGAGCCTGGAAATGACCGATTATAAGCCCGTGCACTACATTACGGGTAGTGTGGGCGGACTGATCTACTCCGAGAATTTTTGGGCCGGAATTGCGGCGCATCACGTGAACCAGCCGACGCTTGGTTTCGTTACGCAAACCACACTGCCATTGCGGCTTAACCTGCAGGGGGGCTATAAAGTGTACTTCGTGAAATCATCAGTGAAGCAGCAATATACAGAAATGAGTCTGGCTCCGACGGTGAACTATACCCGGCAGGGAGGCAGCCAACGGGCAGAGGCGGGTTTGTACTTTACAGCTACACCCCTTACGTTGGGAGCCGTGTACCGGGGCGTACCCCTGCCCGGCGCGCCCCGTCCCCAACAGATTCTGACGGGTATTGCCGGCATCAGCATGGGGAGCTTTCGGGTGGGGTACAGTTACGATATGAGCCTCAGCCAGTTCAGTGCCGCGTTGGGCGGCGCGCACGAAATTTCCCTGACCCTTCGCGAGTTCGATTCGATAGAAGCCGCTTGGCGCCGGCTAAAACGCCGGAATTACCCGGCAATTCCTTGCCCCGCCTTCTAAATTTTTGTATTATTGCAGCCGACTTGCCTTGTCTAAACGCTTTTCTAACAGGTAGTTTCAACTTGATCATGAATTTTTCCAAGTACCTGCGCTTTGCTGTAGTGGGAGCCTGCGCCCTGGCCGCTTGTAAGGGCGGACCGCCCACAGCTACCAAACCCGGTAAGTATAGCTCTACCACGGGCATTGAGTACAATACCGAGGAAGGCATGAAGGTGTCTGATTACCAAGGCATCCCAGATGGTCCTGGTCTGGTATTTATCGAAGGCGGCCGCACTGTGCTGGGCTCTGCCGAAGAAGATATTGCCATGACGCATGACAACCTGGAGCGTACCGTAACGCTGGCATCCTTCTATATGGATGAAGCCGAGGTAGCCAACATCCACTGGTTGGAATACCTGCACTACGTGCGCAAAGACTCGTCGGAAGAGTTCTACCAGTCGGCTCTGCCCGATACCACTGTGTGGGCCCGCGAGCTGTCGTTCAATGACCCTTATGTAGACTACTATCTGCGTTACCCCGGCTTCCGCTACTTCCCGGTAGTAGGGGTTAGCTGGCTGCAGGCCAACGACTATTGCACCTGGCGTACCTCGAAAGTAAACGAGCGTCTGGCTGGTGAAGGTAGCGACAGTGGCAGCAGCGGTGGCGGTGGCCTGTTTGGCCGGAAAAAGAAAAAGGGTGGTGACGCTGCGGAAGGTACTTCCGAAGATGGCGGCGGCGCTAAGATTGCCATCGAAAACGGCAATACGCTGCCGAACTACCGCCTGCCCACAGAAGCCGAATGGGAATATGCCGCTCAGGCTCTTATTGGCACGCAGGAAACCGGCAACGAAAACCAGGAGAACAAGCGCATCTATCCGTGGGATGGCCGCCAAGTGCGGAACCCCTACGGTAAGAACATGGGTCAGTTCCTGGCTAACTTCAAGCGTGGCCGTGGTGACTACGCCGGTATTGCTGGCTCGCTCAACGATGGCGCCATGATTACGGAGTACATCTACAACTACCCGCCCAACGACTACGGCCTGTACAACATGTCGGGCAACGTGAACGAGTGGGTACAGGATATCTACCGTCCGCTGTCGTACGAAGATGTGGAAGACCTGAACCCCTTCCGTCGGAACGGTTTCCTGGACCCCTCGGAGAAATATGACAAGAAGGGCTACCAGTCGCTCATCGATGACCACGTGCGCGTGTACAAAGGTGGCTCGTGGCGCGACGTAGCCTACTGGCTCTCGCCCGGTACGCGTCGTTTCATGGCCGAAGACTCGGCCACGGCTACCATCGGTTTCCGGTGCGCCATGATCAACGCCGGTTCCAACAAATAAGAACCACTGATTACACGGATTTTCCGCGGATTTCGCGGACGATTCTGATAAACGAAACAGGCCGCCCAATCTGGGCGGCCTGTTTCGTTTTGCTGTTTTCAATACGGTCAATAAAGTGGAATGCATCTGTCTAGGCAATGCCTAGCGGTCGGCAGTAGCAATGGTGGCGATGCTGACCTCCAAGGCTCCGGCGGCCAGCAGCACGGCCGCACAGGCTTCCAGTGTGGCTCCGGTGGTCAGTACATCATCAACTACCAGAATGCGCTGGCCGCGCACCAGTTCGGGTTTAGCCACTTCAAACACCGTTTCTACGTTTTCCCAGCGTTGCATGCGGTTTTTGCGAGTTTGGGAATTGGTGTAGGTAGTGCGCCGCAATGCCTCGGCCCTCCACACCACGCCTAGGCCGGCAGCCAGGCCCTCCGCAAAGCTGTCGGCCTGGTTGTAGCCGCGCTGGGCCAGTTTCCGGGTGTGTAGCGGCACGGGCACTATCAGGTCGAAGCTGGCACGCAGCCCGGCCTCCGTCAGTTCCTGCCCATACCAGCGGCCCAAAATGCGGCCAACATCCTGCTGACCCCGATATTTGAGTTGATGCAGCAGATGTTGGACCCGACCGTGCTTTTGGAAGCGCAGGTAGCTGAGCGTGTGTTGAACAGGGAGTTTCCCCCAGAAGCGACGCGCCAGCGGATTCTGTTCGGTGGGCAGGCGGTGGTAGTCGGTGTAAGGCAATTGCGTGCGGCAACTGGTGCAGATGTGGTCTTCACCGCGGGCCAAGGGCTCCTGACAGGCGAGGCACACGCGCGGGAAAAGCAATCCAACAAAATCGGATAAAACGGCGGGTAATAACATGGACATAGGCAGAATACCGTAGGAATAGCAGGCAGGCCGTGGGGACCGGGAAACTTCTCCCTAATTTTAAGGTTTAAAGCCGACTTCCGGAATAGCCCGGAGCGTTGCCTGCCTTATACATAACCGGTTTTTCAGATGAGCCTCGTTTCAGAATTTAATGACTACCGCCAGCGGATGAATGAAAAAATCCTGGCGGCCGATAATAAGGTCATCAAGCGTTTTTTCAACCTCGATACCAACACCTACCAGGAGGGCGCCCTCAACGTCAAAACCAAGGAAATTGTGGGCCTGGCCTGCTCCATGGTGCTGCGCTGCGACGACTGCATCAAATACCATCTGGGCAAGTGCTTCGAGGAGAAGCTCACCGACGAGGAAGTGTACGAGGTGTTTGCCATTGCCAACCTCATTGGGGGCAGCATTGTAATTCCGCACTTCCGCCGGGCCGTGGAGTACTGGGAGGCTTTGAAAGAAGAGGCGGCCACGCCGGCTCCCGAGCATCTGCACGAGGCATAATGCTGGATCCGCAGGAAACCGAGGCGCAGTTTGAGCAGCGCTGGTGGGAGCTGATGAACGACATGCGAATCCGCTTCGGCAAGAAGCCCGACCTGAACGCGCTGCTACTGCTGATTGGGGTGCAGGAGCTGGGTCAGGGGGCTGGTCCCTTCACTAAGGAGCAGAAGCAGGACCTGATGCACATTGCCACGTGCCGGCTGTTCAGCATTTCGGGCTACTACGAGCTGGAGCGCGTGGACGAGGAAGGCTGGCCGCACTACCGGTTGTTGCAGCAGCTGCCGTTCAGCAACCTGAAGGAGCAGGAGCGCATGCTCAAGTGGCACATTCTGGAATACTTCGACGAGCAAGACTAAGTGAAGATCATTTCCTATAACCTCAACGGCTTCCGCTCGGCCATGGGCAAGGGGCTAGCCGATTGGGTAGCCGAAACCCGGCCTGATGTGCTGTGCGTGCAGGAAATCAAGGCCGGCCGGGAGCCGCTCGACGTGTCGGCGCTGACCGGGCTGGGCTACCACGCCTACCTGCACCCGGCCCAGAAACCGGGCTACAGCGGCGTGGCTACCTTCAGCCTGCAAAAACCGCTGGCGGTGGTGGAAGGCTGCGGCCAGGGCTGCTACGACGACGAGGGCCGGGTGCTGCGGCTTGATTTTGCTAATTGCTCGGTGCTGAATACCTATATGCCCTCGGGCACTAGCGGCCCCGAGCGGCAGGCGTTTAAGGTGGAGTGGCTGCACTTTTTCCGGCGCTACGTGCGCGAACTGCAGGGGGCCGGGGTGCCCCCGTTGGTTATTGCCGGCGACTACAACTGCTGCCAGGAGGAAATTGACATCCGTAACGCCAAGACCAACCTGAACAGCCCCGGCTTCACGCCTGAGGAGCGGCAGTGGTTCCGGGAGTTTCTAGCCGACGGTTTTACCGACTCCTTCCGCCACCACCACGGCCCCGTGCCCGAGCGGTACTCGTGGTGGACGTTCCGGGCTGGGGCCCGCGCCCGCAACGTGGGCTGGCGCCTCGACCACCTGCTGGTGGACAACGCCCTGGTACCCCACATCCGCCACGCCGACTTACTGCACGACGTAGTGCACTCCGACCATTGCCCGGCGCTGGTGGAGCTGGTGTTTTAAAGCCGGAATTGGCAAAACGAGTACCCCGGAGCGGTGCTCCGGCCCGCACCGGAAGGTAATTACCTGCTGGCGTGAGCCGGAGCACCGCTCCGGGGTACTCGTTTTTATCCGGCCAAAATCATATCGGCTGCTTCTCGGCCCGAGGCCAGGGCGGCGTTAAGCGAGGGGTAGGCCGTGTAGTCGCCGCAGCGGTAGAGGCCCGGCTGCAACCGCAACGACTGACGCGCGGGCTGGCCGGCCGGGTACTCGGGGAGGGCGTGCGGAATGTGGTAAGTGCGCAGGTGCCGCCACTGGGCCGCTTCGGCCCCAAACCATTGCGGCAGCTCGTGCCGCAGGCGGGCCGTCAGTTCCTCTTCCGATAGGCCATGCGCGCCGTGGGTGCTCACCGATACCAGCCGCTGGCCGGCCGGGGCGTAGGCAGGGGCCACATCCGAGGGAAAAGCCACGTTGTGGGCCAAGCCCGTGGAAGCAGCATTCAGCCGCAGCAGCTTATCGGGGCGGCCCTTGGCGGCGGGGGCGGCAAAGTAGGTACAGGTGGTATGCCGCCAGCGGGTAGTGGGGTGGTCGG
Organism: Hymenobacter pini; assembly: GCF_020421205.1. Lineage (GTDB taxonomy): Bacteria > Bacteroidota > Bacteroidia > Cytophagales > Hymenobacteraceae > Hymenobacter > Hymenobacter pini. Next base: position 493,693 of record NZ_JAIZZH010000004.1, on the reverse strand, counting down.
TGAAGAGCTGGTCGGGGGCGGGGAGCAGGTGGCGGGCAGTTTCGCCGTCTACAGCTACTACTACGGCCGCGCCGGTCAGGGTTTCGCCATTTTCCAGCTGCACACTGGTACCTTGGATGGATTGCACCCGGGTGTTCAGGCGGAGGCTGCCGGCGGGCAGGCGGGCGGCCAGCTGCTCGGGAATCTGCTGCATACCCAGGGCGGGCAGGGCGGCTTCGGCTTCCACAAACTGCTTGAACACGAACTCAAAAAAGTTGGCGGCCGTGCTCAGGGTGCGGTCCAGGAACACCCCTCCGAAGAAGGGGCGGAAAAAGTTGTTAATCATCTGTTCGCTCCAACCATACTGCCGCAGGAATTCCAGCGTGGAAAGGGCCGTGGTGGAGTTGCGGCTTAGGAGTTGCTGGCTGGTGAAGCGCCGCACGTGCTGCACCATGCTCACAATGCGGAGCTTATCGGGCAGGGTGCCAATGCGGGAGGTGAGGGCCGAAAAGGCGGCGGTAGGCTGCTGCAGTGGGTTTACCAAAGTAGTTTCCTGACCGTCGGGCAGGCGGATAACGGCTCCGGACCGGAATGCCTGCAGGTTGAGGGCCCCGTAGTCGATGAGGCGCTCGACCTCAGGGTAGCGGGTGAGCAGCACCTGAAAGCCCCGGTCGAGGCGGAAGCCGTCGGGCGTAACGTCGGTGCGCACGCGGCCGCCCACGGCGTCGGCGGCTTCGAGCAGCAGCACCGGCCGCCCGGCACGGTGCAGGTAACAGGCGCACGACAAGCCCGCCAGGCCCGCGCCAATAATGATAACCGGAAGTTGAGTAGCGTCAGCAGTGTTCATATCACCGCAAACTGCAAAACCACTGGCAAGGTTGGATCACAGATGATGCAGATGCAGTTGCGAATAGCGCAGATGAGGTTCTACAGTTGGATAGATAGGTGGATGGATGAGGATTTTCGTCTGTCACCCAAATCAGTTTTTATCTATCCACTCAATATCAGAACGAATCTGCGCTATCCGCGGCTTCATCTGCCAAATCTGTGATTCAGAACAGCGGCTTGCGCTTCTTCATCACTTTGCGGGTTTTCATCGTCCAGAACTCGGCCACGCCGGGACGCTGCAGGCTTACGCGCCACACACCTATGGCTTGGCCCAACTGGTAGCCGGTGGCCTGGTCCTGCGGAAACTGCTTTTTGATGAGGGCGTAATCGGCCGCCGCAATATCCTGGCCCACGGTGCCGTGGCAGCGCAGGCACAGTTGGTCGTTCAGCACCAGAGGGCGCTGGTAAGTAAACTCCTCAGCTCCGGGGCGGGCCACCCGGCGGGTGGTGTCGGTAGGGTTCAGCTCCGCCGCGGAAAGCGTGGCCTGGTTGGCGGGGTTGCGGGGGCGGCCGGCGGCGCGGCGGAGCGTGGCCTGCAGCACCTTGGCCAGCGAATCGGTGAGGGGCAGCTGCTCGGGGTGGCAGTAGGGCCGCGCCGCGGCCACGCCGCCTGCCTGCAGCTTCTGAGCCAGCACCGCGCGCAATTCTCGCTCGGCGGTGCGCGTGAGCGAGTCGCCGGCCCAGCGGGTGGCCCGCAGCAAGTCGGCGGGCATGATGCGCTTCACCTCCCAGTTCGCCGCCTCCACGGCCAGCTCCTTGGTGTTGCTGAGGTGTTCCACCTGATCGGGCCGGCAGGCCGCCAGCAGGGGCAGAAGCAGGAGGTAGCAGAAGAGTGGGCGCATGGGTGGGGAGGAATGAATAGAGAAATTACCTGTCATCCTGAGCGGAGCGAAGGACCATATCACACCAGAACGAATCGTTACAACGTGATAAGGCTCTTCGCTCCGCTCAGGATGACAGATACAGTAACCGGCAACAACGCATTTACTCCCACAAATATGCCCGCAAGGCGTCGTATTCCGGTTCCAGCAGGGTGCTTTGTTTGGGTTGTTGCATGAGCGTGGCCAGGCTGGGCGGCAGTGGCACCGGCTGGCCGGTGGCGGCTTCCACGGCCGCGGGGAATTTCACCGGGTGGGCGGTTTCGAGGAACAGGCCGCGCTGCGCCGGGTGGTGGCGCAGATACTCCTCCAGCGCAAAGTAAGCCACAGCCCCGTGCGGGTCGAGTACGTAGCCGGTTTCCTGGAACACCCGGGCAATGGTGGCCGTGGTGTCGGCGTCCGACACGGTGTAGCCGCTCAGCAGCTCGCGCAGCACCGGGTACTGGTGCCCAAATAGCTCCAGAATGCGGCCGAAGTTGCTCGGGTCGCCCACGTCCATGGCGTTGGAGAGGGTGGCCACGGCCGGCTGGGCGGCGTACTGGCCCGACTGCAGGTAGCGGGGCACGGCGTCGTTCTGGTTGCAGGCGGCCACGAAGTGGGCCACCGGCAGCCCCGAGGCGTAGGCCAGCAGCCCGGCGCACAGGTTGCCGAAGTTGCCGCTGGGCACGGCCACCACCGGCGGCTGCGCGTGGGGCCACTGGGCCAGCGCCGCCACGTAATACACCTGCTGGGGCAGCCAGCGGGCCACGTTGATGGAGTTAGCTGAGGTGAGCTGCCGCCGCTGCCGCAATGGATCGTCGCGGAAGGCCTGCTTCACCAGCCGCTGGCAGTCGTCGAAGTTGCCGCGCACCTCCAGGGCCCGGATGTTCTGGCCCAGGGCCGTGAGCTGCTGCTCCTGCACCAGGCTCACCCGGCCCTGCGGGTACAGAATCACTACCTCCACGCCCGGCACGCCCAGAAATCCGCTGGCCACGGCCCCGCCGGTGTCGCCGGAGGTAGCCACCAGCACCGTAACGGGCCGGGTTTCGTGGCGGGAAAAGTAGCCCAGGCAACGGCTCATAAACCGGGCCCCCACGTCCTTAAACGCCAGCGTGGGCCCGTGAAACAGCTCCAGCGCGCTGATGCGGTCCGTTACGGGTACCACCGGCAGTGGGAAGTCCACAGTTTCGGCGCAGATGCGGGCCAGCTCCGGCTCCGGAATGGTGCTGCCCACGTAGGGCCGCAGGACAGTCAGGGCCAGCTCGGCCGCCGTCAGGTGGGGCAGCTGGGCCAGGAAGTCGGCCGGGAAGCGCGGAATGGTTTCGGGGAAGTACAGACCCCCGTCCGGGGCCTGCCCCGCCACGGCCGCCGTCCGAAAATCAACGGGCTCCGATTGGCGGTTGAGGCTATAGTAATGCATGGCGGTTGAGTTGTGAAGGCGAGGAGAGGCCGTCTGGTGATTAGAGTGGAACGTCATGCAGTGGCGCAGCGAAGCATCGTTGCGTCACTAGCCCAGGGTTTAAACCCTGGGCTACGGAGCGGTTATCGTTCGACGATTTGTCAATGTCAGCACGCGAGATGCTTCGCTACGCTCAGCATGACGTTCGGTCCGGGTTGTTCAACGACGAGACACGAAGTGTCGCGTCTCTACATCAGGCAGGCATCAGGCGGGCAGAATCCGGCAGCCGGTTGTGTTGATAGTCGTCTGGTACACGTAGTAATCGAGGCCCAGCTGCTCATAGGTGGTGCGCATTACCTCGGCCACGGCCTGGGCGGTGGCTTCGTGCTGGCTGAGCATGAACAGGGAGGGGCCCGAGCCGGAAATGCCGCCGCCCAGCGCCCCGGCGGCGCGGCTGCCGCTTTTCACCTGCTCAAACCCCGGAATCAGAATACTGCGCACGGGCTCCACAATCACGTCTTCCAGGGCCCGGCCGATGAGGGCATAATCGTGCTTGAGCAGGCCGGCCACCAGCGCGCCCACGTTGCCCCACTGCCGCACGGCGTCGCGCAGGGGCACCTGCTGCTTGAGAATCTGGCGGGCGTCGGAGGTTTTTACCTCAATCTGGGGGTGCACCACCGTCACGAATAACGGCGGGGCGTCCAGCGGCACCACATCGGGGGCGGGCGTGGTGGAGCGGATGAGCGTTACGCCGCCGTAGATGGCCGGGGCAATATTGTCGGCGTGGCGCACGCCGGAGGCCACTTCCTCCCCGTACATGGCAAACTCCACCAGCTCGGGCTTGGTGAATCGGCCCGCCAGCAGGTGGTTCAGCCCCACCACGGCCCCCGCCGCGCTGGCCGCGCTGCTCCCGATGCCGCTGCCGGGCCGGATGTGCTTGCGAATGCGCACCTCCACGCCCGTCACCTCGGGCACGGCCCGCAGCATGGCCAGCAGCGCCGCCCCCGCCACGTTACGGGCAGGTTCGGTAGGCAGGCCAAAGTCATCATCATTGATAATTCGTACCCCCGGCTCGTCGGTCAGGCGCAGGTGCATTTCGTCGTTGGGCTCGTGCAGGGCAAACCCCAGCACGTCAAATCCGCACACCACATTCGCCACGGTAGCCGGGGCAAGAAGGGAGATGGAATCAGTGGAAAGCGGCATGTTAATGGGTAATAATTAAAGGAAGCTGTGTCAACAAGGGCCCCACCCCCCTCCCCTCCGGGAGAGGGGTGCCAGAAGACAAAAGGAGTAATTAACCTTTTCTCCTAGGAAAAGGACCTGCTTAAGATTCATTGAATGCCCCTTTTTCTATGAAAAGAAGAGTCATACAATTAAATCGTTGAACGCACCCCTCTCCCGGAGGGGCCGGGGGTAGGGTCAATGCGCCGCGCGCAGCACGTCGGCAAACACGCCGGAGGCGGTTACCTCGGCGCCGGCGCCGGCCCCTTTGATAACCAGGGGCTGCTCCACGTAGCGGTTGGTGAAGAATAGCACGGCGTTGTCCTTGCCCTGCAGGCTGTACAGGTCGTGGCCGGGGGCTACGCTTTGCAGGCCCACGCGGGCTTGGCCGTTTTCGAAACTGGCTACGAAGCGGAGCTTGCAGCCCTGGGCGGCGGCTTCGTCGTAGAGGCGGCGGAAGTGGGCCTCGTGGGCGGTCAGCTGCTCGTAGAAGGCTGGTACGTCGCCTTCCAAGCAGGCGGCGGGCAGGAAGGAGTCGTTCTGCACGTCGGGCATTTCCAGCGGGTGGCCGGCTTCCCGGGCCAGAATCAGGATTTTGCGGGCTACGTCCACCCCGGTCAGGTCGAGGCGGGGGTCGGGCTCGGTGTAGCCTTCCTGCTGGGCCTGGCGCACCACCTCGGCAAAGGGCCGGGTGCCGTCGTAGTTATTGAACACGAAGTTGAGCGTGCCCGACAGCACCGCCTGCATGCGCTGCACCTCGTCGCCGCTGCGCAGCAGGTCGCCGAGCGTGCCGATGATGGGCAGGCCCGCGCCCACGTTGGTTTCAAACAGGAACTGGGTGTTGAACTCCTGGGCCAGGCTTTTGAGGCGGGCGTACCGCGCGTACTCGGCCGAGGCCGCCACCTTGTTGCAGGCCACCACCGCCACCGAGCGGGCCAGCAGCTGCTCGTACACCTGGGCCACGTCGGCGCTGGCCGTCACGTCCACGAACACCGTGTTGCGCAGGTTCAGGGCCAGCAGCTCGGTGGTGAGGCGGGTGAGGTTCAGGGCCGGGCCGGCGGCCAGGGCGGCTTCCCAGTCGGCCAGGTCGAGGCCGTCCTCCTGCAGCACAAACTGCCGGCTGTTGGCCAGGCCCACCACCCGCAGGTTCAGGCGAAGCTTCTCGCGCAGCCAGGGCTGCTGGCGCTGCAACTGCTCCAGCAGCTTGCGGCCCACGTTGCCCACGCCCGCCACCACCACGTTCACCTGCCGGGTAGTGGCCTCGAAGAAGGTTTCGTGCAGCACGTTAATGGCCTTGCGCACGTCCTGCTGCCGGATTACCGTCGAAATATTCTTCTCCGATGAGCCCTGGGCAATGGCCCGGATGTTCACCCCGTTCTGGCCCAGCGCCCCAAACAGCCGCCCGCTGATGCCCGGGTGGTTTTTCATCTGCTCGCCCACCAGCGCCACCACGGCCAGTTCGTCCTCCCGGTCGAGCGGGTCGAGCAGGCCGCGGCCGATTTCGGCGGCAAACTCCTGGTCGGCGGCCTGCTGGGCCCGGTCGGCATCGGGGGTGCTTACGGCCACGCAGATGGAGTGCTCGGAGGAGCTTTGGGTGATGAGCACCACGTTTACCTGCTCCTGGGCCAGGGCCGCAAACAGCCGCCGCGAGAAGCCCGGCACGCCCACCATGCCGCTGCCTTCCAGCCGCAGCAACGAAATGGGCCCGATGCTGGAAATGCCCCGCACGAAGGCGTGGTTGGCGGGCGGGGCCACCTCCACCAGCGTGCCGGCGTCGGTGGGGGCGAAGGTGTTCTTGATCCAGAGCGGAATACCGGCCCGCATGACCGGCTGAATGGTGGGCGGGTACAGCACCTTGGCCCCGAAGTGCGAGAGTTCCATGGCCTCCTGGTAGCTGATGCGCGGAATAGGTTGGGCGGCCCGCACCAGCCGCGGGTCGGCCGTCATCATCCCGCTCACGTCGGTCCAAATTTCCAGCGTGGAGGCCCCCAGCGCCCCGGCGAAGATGGCGGCCGTGTAGTCGGAGCCGCCGCGGCCCAGGGTGGTGGTGCTGCCGTCGGGGGCGGCGGCCACGAAACCGGGGGCCACGTACAGCGCCACCTCGCCCGTCACGGCCGCCTGAATGAGCGGGTTGGTGGTGGCGAAATCCACGGCGGCGTGGCCGTAGCGGGCATCGGTGCGGATAAGCTGACGACTATCCAGCCACTGGTGGGCCGCTCCCCGGGCCGCCAGTCCCGCCGCCACCAGCCGCGACGACAGCAGCTCCCCGTAGCTCACCAACCGGTCCAGGGTGCGGGCCGACAGCTCGCCCAGGGCAAAGATTCCGTCGCAGAGGCTTTCCAGCTCGTTGCAGCTGGTTTTTACCTGGCTCAGCACGGCGCTCTGGCCGGAAATGGGCAGCAGGCCGCGGGCCGCCTCCAGGTGGCGCTGTTCCAGCTCGCGCAGCAGGGGGCGGTAGGTGTCGTTGTGGGCGGCGGCGCGGCGGCCGGCCGCAATCAGCTGGTCGGTAACGCCGCCCAGGGCCGATACCACCACCACGGTGGCAGCCTGGCGGGCGGCGGCCTGGGCCAGGTCAAGTACCCGCTGCATGTTGTCGGCCGTGGCGACGGAGGAGCCGCCGAATTTCAGTACCTGCATAGTAGTTCGTTACGTGATGGGCGTAAAAAAACCCGCTTTCGGCCCGGGGCCTCCTGGGTGGGAGGCGTACCGGCGAAGCGGGCGGCGAATCAGAAGGGGTAAGAAGTTCCGCAGCCCGCTCTAGCGGGTTGTGGTAATAGTGGTGCTGGTACCCATCAAAGAGAGGGGCGAAGCGGGGTAAAAAGCAGGAGCAGCACCGGGCCGGACCATATGCCTGAGGAGGTTAACGCTGGCCAAAGTAGGAATTATTTGAAATGGCCCGCATTTCCGGAAAAGAATTATTTACGATTTCTACCGGCTGATACGAACCGCAGAACGAGTGTGGAAAACCTTACTATAGAACGTCATGCTGAGCGAAGCGGAGCGTAGTCGAAGCATCTTTACTTCTGGCTAACTCAGATGGCGGAATCGAAGCGGTAGAGATGCTTCGACTCCGCCTCCGGCTGCGCTCAGCATGACGTTCCGGAGGATTCAGCCGGCATGGCATCGTTATTCCTGACGGCCGTTCTGCCGGTCCCGCACGCATCGTCGCCGCCAGCTACTTCCTGCTTATTTACCAACGACTTCGTTTCCGTACCTTTGCACTCCCCATACATTTTCTGAAGGCAAGATGCTAGATAAACTGGAGGCCATCCAACAGCGCTTTGAGGACGTGAGCGAGCAGCTCACCCAGCCCGAAGCCATGAGCGACATGAAACGCTTCAAGGCCCTCAATAAGGAATACAAGGACCTCGGCAAAATCGTGACCGAGTATAAGGCGTACCAGAACGTGCTGGCCAACATCGACGGGGCCAAGGAGGTCATTGCCAACGAAAAGGACGAGGACTTCCGCCAGATGGCCAAGGACGAGCTGGAACTGCTCTACCCCGAGCAGGAGCGCCTGGAAGCCGTTATCAAGGAGCTGCTGATTCCCAAAGACCCCAACGACAGCAAGGATATCATCATGGAAATCCGGGCCGGGGCCGGGGGGGATGAGGCGGCCATTTTTGCCGGCGACCTGCAGCGTATGTACATGCGCTTCGCCGAAAAGCAGAACTGGAAAATGGAACTGGTAGACGCTACCGAGGGCACCTCGGGCGGCTACAAGGAAATTATCCTGGCCGTGAAGGGCGAGGACGTGTACGGCAAGCTCAAGTTCGAATCGGGGGTGCACCGCGTGCAGCGCGTGCCGGCCACCGAAACCCAGGGCCGCATCCATACCTCGGTGGCTTCTATTGTAGTGATGCCCGAGGCCGAGGAACTGGACGTGCAGATTGATATGAACGAGGTGCGTAAGGACCTGTTTATGTCGTCGGGCCCCGGCGGGCAGTCGGTAAACACTACCTACTCGGCCGTGCGCCTCACCCACTTGCCCACTGGTATCGTGGCCCAGTGCCAGGACCAGAAGTCGCAGCTCAAGAACTTTGATAAGGCCCTGCAGGTACTTCGCTCCCGCCTCTACGAGATTGAGCTGGCCAAAAAGAACGAAGCCGAAGGCGCGGCCCGCAAGAGCATGATTGGCGGCGGCGACCGGTCGGACAAAATCCGCACCTACAACTACCCCCAGGGCCGCGTAACCGACCACCGCATCGGCCTCACGGTGTACAACCTGTCGTCGGTAATGGACGGCAACATCGACGAGTTTGTGGAGCAGCTGCGCATTGCCGAAAGCGCCGAGCGCCTGCAGGAAGGCGTAGGATAATAGCTGCCCCTGTTTACCCGTTTGTCATCCTGAGCAGAGCGAAGGACCTTATCAACGTTTGGGAGTGTTTCCAAACGAACTCGTAGCAACGTGATAAGGTCCTTCGCTCCGCTCAGGATGACCGTTTTAGAGAGCATTCACCAATCACCCGTTATGCGCTTTCTGCTCCCGCTGCTGTTCGTTTTCCTGGCTCTGGCAACGGTGCTGCTGCCCGGCTGTGAGCCCAAGGAGGACATCATCACCACCGACGGCAGCGCCCGGCTGGAGTTTGCCCAGGACACGGTGAAGTTCGATACGGTATTCACCTCGGTGGGTACCGTGAGCAAGCGGCTGTGGGTGTACAACCGCAATGCCCGCGCCGTGCGGGTAGCGGAAATCAGCCTGCAGAGCCGGCCCGGCGTAACGTATAGCCTGCTGGTGAACGGGGAGCCCACCCTCATGGCCCGCGACGTGGAAATCCGGGGCAAGGACAGCCTGCTGGTGCTGGTGCGCGCCACCATCGACCCCACGCCCTCCGACCTCAAGCCGTTTCTGGTGGTGGACGACCTGAAGTTCCACACCAACGGCAACGACCAGGTGGTAAAGCTGCTCAGCTACGGGCAGAATGCCTACTTCCACAATCAGGAAGAAATCCGCCGCAATACCATCTGGAAGGCCGATAAGCCCCACGTTATTTTCGACTACGCCTTCGTGGATTCGCTCGTAACGCTGACCATTGAGCCGGGCACGCGCATCTACAGCCACGCCGGGGCGGCCCTGCTGGTGGGCGGTACCCTGCGCTGCAATGCCGACTTCCGGCCCACCGCCGAGCTGAAACCCACGGACCGCAACTTCGTGCGCTTCCAGGCCGACCGGCGCGAGGAGCAGTACCAGGATACGCCCGGGCAGTGGGGCGGCATCTGGTTCCTATCGAGCAGCCGCGACAATGTGGTGCGCTTCACCGAAATCAAGAACAGTGCCTTCGGGCTGCTGCTGCTGAACCCCCGGGTATTGCGGCCCTTTCCGAGCCTGATAGTGGAAAACGCGGTTATTCAGAACATCAGCAGCGCCAAGCAGGCCTTCACCAACGCCGGGGTGCAGATTGCCCTCGACGGGGCCGCCTTGTACGCGTTCAGTGGTAACGTAACGGCCCGCAACGTGCTGATGACCAATTGTGAGCAAACGGCCGTGACAGGTATTCTGGGCAGTAGCCTGCAGCTCGATTACTGCACCATTGCCAACTACAGCACTCTGGCCAACCGCCAGACGCCTTCGGTGCTGCTGGCCGCCACGGTAAAAGTAAATAACCAGGTGAAAACCGCCGCGCCCAGTCTGCGCCTGCGCAACTCCATCGTGTGGGGCTCAATGCGGGAGGGGGAGGAACTGGAGTTTGTAGATGGGGAGCAGTACGTCGGCAACATCAGCATCAGCAACAGCGTGCTGAAAACCAAGAAGTACGACAACACCACCGCGCTGGGCCAACGCAAAAACGGCAACATTCTGAACCCGGCGGAAGGCACCACCTTCTTGTTTAAAAGTACGCCGTTGCGGTTCCGGGGCAAAACCCTGGATTTTCAGCTGGATACCCTCTCGCCCGCCAGCAACAAGGCCGTGCCGCTGTCCGGCCTCACCCGCGACCTGCTCAACCGCCCCCGCAGCTCCACCACGCCGGATATCGGGGCCTACGAGCGGGTGAATCCGTAGGGGCGTAGTGAGTAGAAAGTACGGAGTAGTGAGCCGCTTATTCTGCTGACTTTTTCTTTGGTTGTCGGGCGAATATCTCACTACTCCGTACTTACTACTCACCACTACCTTATGCACTTCATCCAGAAACGCCTGCGGCTGCCGGCCGTGAGCCGGGGCTTTCACTTGATTACCGATTTGCTGGTGGCCGAGCTGCCGGAGCTGGAGCAGATTCAGGTCGGCACGGCGCAGTTCTTCATTCAGCACACCTCCGCCAGCCTGAGCATCAACGAAAACGCCGACCCCACCGTGCGGCACGATTTCGAGCAGTTCTTCAACCGGCTGGCCCCCGAAAACGCCCCGTATTTTCGCCACACCCTGGAAGGCCCCGACGATATGCCGGCCCACCTTAAAGCCAGCCTGCTGGGCCACGCTGTGCAGGTACCTATTATGCGCGGCGAGCTGGCTTTAGGAACCTGGCAGGGCATTTACTTGGGCGAGCACCGCAACCACGGCGGCCGCCGCTGGGTACTGGCTACGCTGATGGGGAAATAGCTTGGGTTGGGCTGGCAAACCGCACAGACTGAACGAAATATTTATGGGTCAGCAAGCCGTAGGCCTGAGATTCGCGTATAGGACTGAAAATCTGTCTCATGCCCGTTGCCCTGTTCATCGTTACCGGAAAAGCTGCCGTAGCTGCGTCGTTGTACGTGGCAATGGGACTGGGTACGGCAGCAGAAACGGGGCCGGAGTCCGGTAAGCCAGCCGTTCGCAAAGTGCCTGCGCAAACTGGCCGCGCCGCCCGCCCGGCCGCCGGGCCGCCCGCCGTCCGGGTGGTACGCCTCACCAACGACTCGCTGGCCGGCCAGCCGTTTGGGGAAGAGCCTACGGTGCCGGAGCTGTTGCGGGCCGGGGGCAAGGTAGTCGCCCGCAAACCCTGCCGCAACCTCTACGAAGCCGGCCAGATAGATACCGTGCTGCTGGTGCGGCACCAAGGCAACGTGTTTGAGTTTTACCGGGCTCCGGAAAAAGACCTGCTGCGCGATGCGCGGGTAGTCAACTTTGAGCCCGCTTATGGCCGCCGCCTGCGCACCCGCCTGGCCGCTGCCCACCGCCCCGCCGCCAGCACCATTGACAAAGTCCGCATCGGTGATTCGGAGCGCACCAATTACGTGTCAGTTGTGTACCAGAGCGGCCGCCTTAGCACGGTACACGTGGAGCCTTATTTAGAGTAGTAGCCTTAGCCATCCCGATACACAAAAAGACCGGACAAACGCCAGCGTTTGTCCGGTCTTTTTGTGTATCGGGATGCTGGTTAAGCAGGGCTATTGCACCTGCCCGCGCACGGCGTAGCGCACGGAGTCAAACAGAATCAGCTTTTGCACGCCGGTGACGCGGTAGCTTACTACCTCGCCGTTCTGGCAGCGCAGCTCCAGGTTTTTGGTGGAGTACACCAGCGGATTATCCTGCGCTACCACGGCCGTGATGCTCTGTACCGCCGGGCCCTGCTGCACTACGGTCAGTTGCTCTACCGGAAAGTCAGTGCCGGGCTGACGGCGGTAAGTGCGCTGCACCAGGCCGCCCGAAAGCTGCACTGAGTCGATGGCGTAGAGGCCGCGCAGGGCGGGCTTGTTGATATCGGCCTGCTGGAAAATCTGCAGCTCCTGGGCCCAGTCGGTAGGCTGGGTGCGGGTGGTTTCCTGCTGCCCGTCGCGCAACAGTACCTGCTTTTCCACGGCCGGGCGGCGGCGGTCCAGCCGGGTAGCTTGCGTCTGCAAGAAGCCGAGCAGATTGAAATACGCGGGCTTGCGGTTGGCCGGGTTAGGGCGTACGGTAGCCGAGCCTTCAGGGCCGCAGGCGGCCAGGCCCAGCACCCCGGCCAGCAGTGCCGCTGCCAGCTTACGCATTCAGGGCTGTTTCTGAGCGCAGCAGGCTCTGGCCATTCATGGCTTCCGGCTGCGGCAGGCCCATCAGTTCCAGCACGGTGGGGGCAATGTCGCCGAGCTTACCATCGGCTACGGTGCCGTGGTAGTCGTTGCTGGCCAGAATGCAGGGCACCAGGTTGGTGGTGTGGGCCGTATTGGGCGAGCCGTCGGGGTTCACCATCATGTCGGCGTTGCCGTGGTCGGCAATGATGATGCAGGCGTAATTGGAGGCCAGAGCGGCTTCCACTACGGCTTGGGTGCAGGCATCTACGGCTTCGGCGGCTTTCACGGCGGCTTCGAACACGCCGGTATGGCCCACCATGTCGGTGTTGGCGAAGTTCAGGACCACAAAGTCAGCTGATTTGGCCTGCAGCTCCGGTACCAGCGCGTCGCGCAGCTCGTAAGCACTCATTTCGGGCTGCAGGTCGTAGGTAGCCACTTTAGGCGAGTTGCGCAGAATGCGCTTCTCCCCGCCAAACTCCACCTCCCGGCCACCCGAGAAGAAGAACGTCACGTGCGGGTACTTCTCCGTTTCGGCAATGCGAATCTGGGTTTTGCCGTGGGCCGCCAGCACTTCGCCCAGGGTTTCTTCCAGGTTGTCCTTCTCGAAGATGGGCGTGACGCCGGTAAAGGTGGCGTCGTAGTTGGTCATGGTGTAGTACTGCAGGTTCAGGCGGTGCATCTGGAAGGCGTGAAAATCCTGCTGCGTCAGTGCCTGAGTGATTTCCCGGCCCCGGTCGGTGCGGAAGTTGAAGCAAATCACCACGTCGCCCTCCTGAATGGTGGTCAGCGGCTGGCCATCGGCCCCGGTTTTCACAATGGGCTTCAAAAACTCATCCGTTACGCCTTCCTTGTACTGCTCCTGAATGCTCTGAATCAGGTTTTGGGAGGGCGTGCCGCGGCCGTTCACCAGCAGGTCGTAGGCTACTTTCACCCGTTCCCAGCGGTTGTCCCGGTCCATGGCGTAGTAGCGACCCACCACGGAGGCAATGCGCCCGCTGGCTCCGCGTTGCAGGTGCTGCTCCAGGTCGTTTACGTAGCTCACGCCACCCTTGGGGTCGGTGTCGCGGCCGTCGGTGAAGGCGTGAATGAACACGTTGTGTACTTCCTCATCGTGGGCAATGGTGCACAGGGCTTTCAGGTGCTCGATGTGGGAATGCACGCCGCCATCCGACAGCAGGCCCATCAGGTGTACGGGCTTGTTGTTGAGGCGGGCGTACTCGAAGGCTTTGGCCAACGCCGGCATCTGGGCCAGTTTCCGCTCCCGAATGGATTTATTGATGCGCACCAAGTCCTGGTACACCACGCGGCCGGCCCCAATATTCATGTGGCCTACCTCCGAGTTGCCCATCTGCCCGTCGGGCAGGCCCACGGCCTCGCCGGAGGCCTGCAGCTTGCTGTGGGGGAAGCGTTGAAACAGTGAATCGACAAACGGCGTACGTGCCTGATCAATAGCCGAAACCTCTTTGTTCTGCGCCAGCCCCCAGCCGTCCAGAATCACCAGCAATACCTGTTTGTTCATAGGGGCAAAGATAGGCCAGACGCGGCGAAACGCCCACGTTTTGCCTAACTTGGTGGCGTAGAAAACCCGATTTGGCATAGCCGCGGGCGGCTCTGTCAGCTTGGCATCATTTTAGCACTCTGCATGACGAACCCTTACTGTTAGCATGAAACGTACATTCTTCTTGGCTCTTACGCTGATCTGCAGCCTGCTGCTTTCGGCCGGAGCCATGGCCCAGGGCGAGGCCTTTGGGCCGGTGCGCACCGCTATCCGGAGTTCCTCTTCGCGGGATTTGGCGCAGTATTTTGCGCCTACTGTGGAGTTGAGCTTCGATGGCGACAAGCAGAGCTACAGCGCCACGCAGGCGGAGTTCGTGATGCGCGACTTTTTTGCCAAGCACGCCCCCGCTTCCTTCGACTTTATCCACTACGGCGGCAGTAATGAAGGTACGCCCTACGCCGTGGGCAAATACGCTGGTAAAGACGGCGCCTACCGCATGTTCGTAAAAATGAAAGCAGTGGGCGGCGGTCTGAAAATTGCCACCATCGACTTTACCAAGGAGTAACCAACTCCTGACAAGCAAAATCCGTTGAACAAAAGCGCCGTGGCTAGCTGCCGCGGCGCTTTTTTTACGCCCTCCGCCCGCGCAGGCCGGCTTTGCGGACTAAGGGTAATGGAACGGCCCGTTTTTGCTATTTTTGCACCGTGCAAACCCCCTCTTACCTTACCCCAGAAGCGCTGGACGCCTTCATTCGTACTGCCTTGGCCGAAGACGTTGGCGACGGTGACCACTCGGCGCTGTCGGCTATTCCGGCCGAGGCTCGCAACCGGGCCCAACTGCTCATCAAGGACGCGGGCGTACTGGCAGGGGTAGAGTTGGCACAGCGCATTTTTCGCACCGTAGATGCTGACCTGCGCGTGGAGCCCCGCCTGGCCGACGGGGCCCGGGTACAGCACGGCGACGTAGCCCTGGTGGTGGAAGGCCGCGCCCAGAGCATTCTGACGGCGGAGCGGCTGGTGCTTAACTGCATGCAGCGCATGAGCGGCATTGCTACCCGCACCGCTCACCTCACCAGCCTGCTGGCCGGTACCAACGCCAAGCTGCTGGATACGCGTAAAACCACGCCCAACTTCCGCATCTGCGAGAAATGGGCCGTGCTGATTGGTGGAGGCGTCAACCACCGCTACGGCCTGTTCGACATGATTATCCTGAAAGATAACCACGTAGACTACGCCGGGGGCATCCGGCAGGCTATTGAGGCCTCGCAGGCGTACCTGGCCCGCACCGGCCGGCAACTACCCATCGAAATTGAAACCCGCAACCTGAGCGAAGTGCAGCAGGCCCTGGAGGCCGGCGGCATCGACCGGATTATGCTGGACAACATGAGCCCCGCCCAGCTGCGTGAAGCCGTGGCCCTGGTGGCCGGCCGCTACCCGCTGGAAGCCAGCGGCGGCATCACCGAGGAAACCATTGCCGAAATAGCCGCCACCGGCGTCGATTATATTTCGGTGGGTGCCCTTACCCATTCCATCCGCAGCCTCGACATGAGCCTGAAAGCCTTTTAAATGAGTTGTCAGTTGCCGGTTACCAGTTGTCAGTTTTGTGCAATCAACGCTGAGCGACACTCACAACCGGCAACTGACAACTGACAACTCAAGTACAATGCAACTCCCCAATCAACGCGGTGCGTACCGGCAGGTCCAGCAGCAACAGGCCGCCTCGCCGCTGGCAATCCGCACCAAAAAACATCAGCTCGATACCGAGACCTACACTAAAGTGGCCATGGCCCGGGTGTGGCGGCGCGAGTGGTGGTACGCCCTGTTCCCATTGGTACTGGGGCTGCTGCCGGCCCTCATCTGGCCCTCGTGGTGGTGGGTAGCCGTGGCTCTGCTGCTCACGCTGGTGTACGTGCTGTTCCGCTCGGCGCAGGTAACCGGCGTTACGCAGGTAGAGCAAACCAAGCCGCTATTTGAAAAACTCAGCTACGAGTTTGATAACAAGCAGATTGTGCTGCGCCGCAACGACAAAGAGGGCATGCGCCTGACCTGGGACATGATTGGCGACGTAAAACGCGAGGCCGATGGCTACCTGCTGTTGCTGAAGGCTCCCGAAATGCCGCAGGACCTGAAAGGCTGGCGCCTGTGGATGGCCAAAACCTTCGATACGCCCATCTTTGTGCAGGTGCCCGACCGGATTTTCAACTCGGCCAACGACCAAAAGCTGTTTGATGCTATGTTGCGCCGCAAAAACCTGCTGCCCGGCTAAGCCTATAGCTTCTTCTCCTGTCAATCTTCGATACTGACTGATAACTGAACCTTCCTCATGAGCAAGCAACTCGTACTTTCCGCCCTGGCCCTGGCTACCCTGGCCCTGAACGCCTGCAGCAGCGAACCATCTGACTGGCGTCCCGACAAAAAAGTATCGGTGGATATGGTAGAGCCCGGTGGCCGCTCGTCCGATAACTTCGACCAACACACCAGCGAATCGGCCAGTCAGCACAAAGGCGGCGCAATTGAAGAGCCCATCAGCTCGCACGTAACCCTGGACGAGCCCAACCAGGCCAAGCGCACCACCGCCGAGGAAGCCCGTACGGCCGATGCCGCCGATGCTGCCGAAACCAACAGCGCCGAAGCCACCGAGAGCGTGCGTAAAGACACCAAAAAGGAGGAGAACAACTCCACCACCACGGGTGCCAGCCAGGAGGGTGCTACCACCCCCACCACCACTGACATCAAGAAGTAACCTGCTGTGATGAGCGTAACCCTTTGGAGCCGCGTATGGGGTAGCTTGCTAGTAGCCACCCTTTGCCTGACCGGGTGCGAAAGTAAGCCCGCTGCCCAGGAAGCCGCTACCACGCCAGCCGTGGCTGCTCCCGCCGACTCAGCCGCTGCGCCGTTTGCTACAGCTGCCTACATCTGCCCGATGGGCTGCAAGGGCAGTGAGAGCGACAAGCCGGGCAAATGCCCCGTGTGCGAGATGGAACTGGAACCCAACCCGGCCGCTAAGCCTACGGCTGAGCTTTGATTTGATTTCGGAAGGCCTCATATTTGCAATGTTGTTGCAAATATGAGGCCTCTCATTTGCTTTCTGAACTGGAAAGGGGCGTGACAACGCCCTTTTTCTGTTTCACTGCGTACCCTGCTTATGCCCCCGAATGTTGCCGAATGGTTTAGTACCTGGTTTGACTCGCCGTATTACCACCGACTTTACCAAAACCGTGACTACGCTGAGGCCCGGGCGTTTCTGAGCCGGCTGCTGGAGCACCTGCACCCAAAGTCGGAAGCTCGACTGTTGGACTTAGCCTGCGGAAAAGGACGCCACGCGCGCTACCTCAGCGAGCAGGGCTTCGATGTAACGGGCGTGGATTTGTCGCCGCAGAGCATTGCCGCCGCCCAGGAGTTTGTCCACGCACACCTGCAGTTCCACGTGCACGATATGCGGGAGCCATTGCCCTACGGTCCGTTTGATCTGGTGCTGAACCTATTTACCAGCTTCGGGTATTTCGAGCAGGAAGCTGAGAATGTGGTGGCGCTGCGCAATGCGGCGGCCGTGGTGCGCCCCGGTGGCAAGCTGGTTATCGATTTCCTGAACACGGAACTGGCTATTCAGACCCTGGTGGCGCACGAAACCAAAACAGTAGAAGGAACCGAGTTTCAACTGTACCGCCACTTCCAGAACGATTTCATTGTGAAGGAAATCCGGTTCCGGGATGATGAGGGGCAGCCGCAATACTTCGAGGAGCGGGTGCGGGCGCTAAGCCTGGAGCGGTTGGAGGAGTACTTCCACATGGCTGGGCTGAGGCTGGCCGAGGTACTGGGCGACTATCAGCTCCAGCCTTTCGACCCCAAAACCAGCCCCCGAATGATTTTCGTGCTGAAGAAATAACCGCAAAACAGCCCGGTGAGGGCATGTGGGGTAAAGGGCCGGTTCAATGCTTGGCTCCTAGAAAATGCCCTTCCTCGCGCTGCTGCCTCCGCAACCTCTTACTACCCAATTCTCTTATTACCCGCTTATGTGGTTTGCAGTTGCTGCGTTGTTTGTGACGGTACTGGGAGCCGGCTGGTTGACCCGCCTGCTGCCTACGGCCCGCACCACCTGGATGAAGCCACTACTGGCGTTTAGCGGGGCGTACCTGTTCACGCTCACCGTTACGCACCTGCTGCCGGAGGCTCTGCAGATGCTCCCGGGTCACACCGTGGGCTATTTTGTACTGGCGGGCTTCTTTGGGCAGATGCTGCTGGAAGTGTTTTCGCAAGGGGTGGAGCACGGCCATGTACACCACCACACCGAGCACGCCGGGCGGGTACCGTTTCTGTTGCTGTTCTCGCTGGTGCTGCACTCGTTTCTGGAGGGTAGCATTCTGGTGAAAACGCCAGCTGCCGGCGACGTGAGCCAGAATTTCTACGCTATCCTAGCTGGGGTGGCGCTACACCATATCCCGGCGGCCTTTGCCCTAATGGCGGCTCTGCTACTGCGCCTGGGCTCGTTCCGGCGGGCGGTACCGTACCTGCTGCTGTTTGCTGCGGCCGGACCGGCGGGCATTATCGTGAGCAACTACGTGGTACTGGAGCAGTTGCTCACGGGCGGGCTGTACGCGGGGCTGCTGGGGCTGGTGGCCGGCAACTTTCTGCATGTATCCACCACTATTCTGTTCGAAACCAGCCCCGACCACAGTCTAAACGTGCACAAGCTGGTGGCTACGCTGGCCGGTTTGCTGCTGGCCCTGGCTGTTGACTGGGTGTAGCTACCGGTATATAAACCGGCGTGTAGTAAGCCGAACGGGCAAGCCGTTTTCCAACATCGTTTTCTCCGTCCAGTTGCCCTGGCTGTCGTAACGGAATGTGTATGTGTACGATGCATGCGACTGGCGCTGTCCGTTCAGCCAGTAGGAGGATTCAGTCAGCTCGTCGTGGTGGTAAACGGTACGGAAAATGGCATCATGGCGCTCCTCTTTCCAGCCTGGATTATTGTAGTGGGCCTCCTGAATGGTTAGTGCACCAATCTGCTTGGTTACCTGTAGGGGCGGTAAGGCCCACAATACCAACTCAGTGCGCACCGTGACCAGCGTATCTCCCCGGCGGGAATGGAAAACGAGCTGGCCCAATTGGTTGTGACGAATGCGACACATCCGGCTGACTTTTCCGGTGCGGTCATACTCCCAAACATACCGTGTGGTATCATTAGGCCAGGGGTGGTGCTGAGCTGGCCCCGGCCCTAGTGCGTTTATGATGCCCGGGCCGGTAGGAGTGTTCCAGTAGAGCTGCTCCAGGAGATGACCACGTTTGTTGTACCGGTAGGTATAACCAAATACGGCCGCGCCCGAGGAATCGAGGTGCTGGGTGGAGAGTAAAAGCGTATCCTGGTTGAAGGTTTCCAGCTCCGTTTGCCACAGCACTGAATCGGGCCGGTAGATAAACTTACGCCGCTGGTGGTGCTGGTCATCGTACCGGTAAACGGCCTGCTCTAGGGCAGGGTGCTTCGGGCGAGCCACCCTCGTAACCCGCCCGTACGCGTCGTAACGCACAATGGTGGCAACTCTGAATGTATCGGGAGCAAAAAAAACAGCCCTGATATGCTGCCGGGCATCATATTCAACTACCCGCTTGGCATCAAGCAGCGGGCAGTACGTAGGCGTTTTTGCCAGCAGTGTATCCTGAATTGTAACACGCAGCACGTCGCCCTTAACCTCCGTTGGAAGTTGCCCTTTCAGGCGCTTCAGAAATTCGGTGGCAACCCCGGGTACCCGGTGCTGGGACTGGGCCCCGGCCGTGGATGGTAGGAAAATGAGGAAGATAAAGCAGTAGAATACTTTAGATAGCATAGTGAGCTACAGGGCCACGGTAACAACCGAACCCAAAGAGAATAGATAAGCAGAGGGCAAATAACAAAAAAAGCGGCCCGCTCAGTGGAGCAGGCCGCTTTTCACAGATGGGTCAGCACCGAATTACTTCCGGCGTACCGGCGCTTTTTTCACCGGGGCCTTCTTGGCCGGAGCGGCTTTCACCGGAGCAGCCGGAATTTCGGGCGCGGGGCCGTACTTGGTTTCGGCGGGGTTCGGGTCACCGGGCAGGTACACGTCGAACTCTACGCGGCGGTTGATGGCGCGGCCAGCTTCGGTGGCGTTGTCAGCAATGGGCTTGGTTTCGCCGTAGCCGTGCGACACAATCCGGTCGGCCGGAACGCCTTTGCGTAGCATATAAGCACGGGCCGAGGCAGCACGCTCATCCGACAGACGCAGGTTGTAGGCATCTTCACCTTTGCTATCGGCGTGGGCCGAAATACTCAGGAAGTAGTCCGGGTAGTCATTCATGATTTTCACCAGGGCGTCCAGGGTCGGGAACGAAATCGGCTTCAGGGTAGCCTTGTCGAACTCAAACTGGATGTACTTGGTGGCCTCTTTCAGACGCTTCACTTCCTCGGGCTTCATTTCGGGGCAGCCTTTGTTGGAAGCCGGACCGGGACGGTTGGGGCAACGGTCCTGGTAGTCGGGCACACCGTCACCATCGGTATCAATAGGGCAGCCGCTGGCGTCTACTTTCACGCCGCCGGGCGTGTTGGGGCACTTGTCGTTCTGGTCGATTACGCCATCGTTATCCGAGTCAGGGCAGCCTTGCAGTTCCGCTTTGCCGGGGGTGTCGGGGCACTTGTCGTCACCGTCGCGGATGCCGTCACCGTCCCGGTCGGGGCAGCCTTCCAGTGAAGCCAGACCTTTTTCGGTGGGGCACTTATCCTGGTAATCCGGAACACCGTCGCCGTCACCATCCAGCGGGCAGCCGTTCATATCCACGGCTACACCGGCGGGGGTGCCGGGGCATTTATCTTTCTTGTCCGAAACACCGTCCCCGTCAGCATCCTTGGCTTTGCCTAGGGCAATGTTCAGGCCCACGGTGTGCTGCAGGAACCGGTCATCAATCTTGTTATCGTCGCGCACCGGCTCTCCGTCAAGGTTAGCGTTGAGCGGAATATGCTGGCCAGTCTGCACGAACAAAGTCACGGCATCGCCCAGGCGGAAATCAATACCGGCCGCGCCGAACAGGTCGAAATAGCTCTTATCCTCGTCGGTGCGCAAGGCCTGACCGTTGCGGTTGATGGTACCTTCGCGGCTGGTGTAGGTCCAGCCCGGCGCAGCCAGCAGGTAGGGCCGCACACGCGCCTCTTCCTTAAACGCCTTAAATTTCAGGCCCAGGTTCACGTTCACTACGTTGGTAGCGAAGTTGCTGCCGAAGTAAGGGCCCGTGTTAGGAGCCGTCTTCTTGAACTCCACGTAGTTACCGCTCAGCTGCAGGTCAACCCCTTTGGAGAGGTACTGGCTGAAGGTAATGCCCGGCGCATACTTGTTCTCGCTCCAGTCCCAGAAATCGGAGCCAAAGCTGCCTTTGTACTGCATGGCACTTACGTTGAGGCCGATGGCGGTCTTGCGGTCAGCAGACTGGGCGTGCGTGAGGTGCGGGGTGAAAGCGCAGGCCGCCAGGCCCAGCGCCAGTGCCCTCGGGAGGGGAATGCGTGGAAGCATATGAAGATGGAAAAAGGTGGCTAGTGAGGAAAACTCGGTTTTCCGGATTGGGCTTTTATACCTCAACCATTCGGAAAGGTTGTGTAAGTGCTATATATTGAACTTTGCAGAGTGCAAAACGGCAGCGGCAGGAGGCTAAGCAGCCCTTATTATTTACCGAAAGTTTACATCCAGCAACGGGCCGGAGCCGCGCAGAAACAGCTCCAGCTGCTGTACCCGGGCCCGCTGCTGCCGCAATTCCTGCTGCACTTGCTCCAGGCGCTGCCGCATAGCCAGTACCACTTCCAGGCTGTCTTTGCTCAAGCCCAAATCGTGGTATAGCCGGGCCAGCCGGGCCACGTGTAGCGGTTCCTCGCGCAAGGCGTCGGGCACGTCAGGCGCGGCCTGCAACAGGCCCAAATCCACGAATTCGCGGATATCTGCCTCGCTCAGTCCATAATGGATAGCGCAGTCGTGGTAAGTGATGGTGATGATGTGGGCTTCCATAAGTCGGGGATTTTCTGGTTTCTAGGGCTTAGTTTCCGTTTGCGTGTATGGGCTGGCAACCGGCTCTCGGCGCCGAAAACTTATTTGCGTAAATCGGCGAGCTGCCGGAATAAGGCCTTCTCCTGATCCGTGAGGTTCTGCGGGAGCGTGAGGCTGAGGCGCAGATACAGGTCGCCGAACTGGCCGGCCTGCCGATACACCGGGAAGCCCTTGCCACGGAGCCGCAAACGGGTGCCGTTCTGAGTTTCGGGCTTGATGTTGATTTTAACGGGGCCCGATAGGGTTTCGACGGTTTGCTCCCCGCCGAGCAGAGCCGTGTACATGCTCACGGGCACATCCATCGTCAGGTCGTTGCCGGCGCGGGAGTAGCGGGCATCGGGCCGGATGCGAAGGGTGATATACAACGAGCCACTGGGGCCACCGTTGCGGCCGGGGCCGCCCTGGTCGCGCAGCCGGATAACCTGCCCGTCCTCCACGCCTGGGTGAATGGTGATGCGCAGGTTTTTGCCGCTGACGGTGAGCGTGCGGGGGCCGCCGTGGTAGGCTTCTTCTAGGCTCAACTCTAATTCAGCCTGATAATCCTGGCCGGTGCGGGGCCGGGCGCTGCTGCCCCCACCACCCATGCCCCCGAACATGGAGCTGAAAAAATCAGAAAAGTCAGCCCCGCCAAACGGGTCGTCGCCGCCGCCACCGAAGCCGCCGCCCTGGGCATACTGGCTCCAGTCGAAGCCCCCGCCGCCGGGCTGCCCGCCCCGTCCGGCTCCGGCCTGCTGGTAGCGCTGCCAGTCGGCGCCCAGCTGGTCGTATTTCTGGCGCTTCTCGTCGTCGCTGAGAACTTCGTGGGCCTCGTTGATTTCCTTGAATTTGCGTTCCGCCTCCGCGTCGTTGGGGTTCACGTCGGGGTGGTACTGGCGGGCCAGCTTCCGGTAGGCCTTCTTGATCTGGTCTTTGCTGGCGGTTTTTTCAACGCCCAGCGTCTTGTAGTAGTCTTTGTAATCCACGGCGGGTTGGCAGGAGAGAGTAGAGGGGAGAGGGGACCCTAAAACCAGTGGGTTCCGTATATTTTGAAACGAAACCAGCCACTGCGGGGTTACCGGCCTACCTGCTTGGCGAAGCTGTGGTAGTTACGTATCTTAACTACCGGTGCCGCCGGAGCGCCGTATTCCTCTCACCCATTTCCCCTTATTTCTCACTCGCATGAAACTACTCCCTACGTTCTGCGCGGCCCTACTCCTGACGGGTCTGGCTTCTCTCTCGGCCGAAGCGCAAACCAAAATGCCGCCCCGCCGTCCGGTGCAGCCCAGGCCCCGAGCCGCCGCCCCGGTGGGCATGACCATGAAGGACGGCTTCATGATGAAAGACGGTAAAGTGATGGTGACGCGCGATGCGCACACGGAGGCGCTGGGTGCCGAAACCAGTGTAGTAAATGGCACTAAAATCAACCCCAGCGGCATGGTAACGATGCCCGATGGTACTACCACTACCCTGAAAGAGGGCGACTACATGTCGCTGACGGGCCGCCTGACCACTATGGCTATGCGGGCCGAGCAGGACAGCCTGATGGCCCTGGCCAAAAACGGCAAGGGCAAAGTTAAAATGAAGAAGAAGTAGACTGGCTGCTCACGCAGCTATCTGGTTAAGGTACAGCGGCGGTCCGCCTCCTCGGAGGTGGGCCGCCGCTGTTATGTTTATCGACGGGTGTGTTGGGTATAATCCTGAAAAATCAGGGCTACTTCGGCCTCGTCACGGGCTTCCACTACCTCGTCCATCACAAACTGGATTTCAGCTTCGCTCCAGCCCTGGGTTTCGGCGGCTTTTACAAAAGCCCCCAACTGGGTAAAGCGGTCAGCTTCAGCGGGAATAGTCCACTGTACTTTTTTGCGGATGCGCATGAGCAGGGTTAGCGAGAAGAATTATCAGGGGCAGCGCGCACTACACGCAACTCAACTGGGGCCATGCCCTGCCCAAAAATACCGATGCGGCGTGCCGCTTCCTTGGATAAATCAATGATGCGGCCTTTTACGTGCGGGCCCCGGTCGGTGATGGTTACTTCGACGGAGCGCCCATTGCGAGGATTTGTGACCCGCACCACCGTGCCAAATGCAAGAGTGCGGTGGGCGGCTGTGAGCTGGCGGCCCCGGTACACCGTACCGCTGGCAGTGGGCCGCCCCTCAAATTTATCGGCGTAATACGTACCAATACCCGACTCCGTGTAGGTGCCAGTGTTGCGCCCGGTGGCACATGCCACCATAACCAAGCTAAGCAGCAGTAGCAGCAGCCGGGTGCCGACCAATGTAAGGAGAGGTTGCTTGCTCAATATGCTCATCCGTTAGTTGGGGGCAGCTGAGCCCCGCGGCGGAATCCGCAGGGCCAGCAGCCGTTGGAAGTTGCCCTGGAACACGTTGAAATCTACGGTGCCCCGGATGCCGGGTACGTAGGCTTCATCGGAGTGCTGCCAGATAATCCATTTCTCGCGGGGCAGCGTGGGTTGCTCTACCTCGTAGTGGGCCAGCCAGAGTGGATACTCATCGAAATGCCCGGCCAGGTGGCGCTTGTAAAAGCTGTAATTGGAGTACAGGATGGGCCGCACACCGTAGTGGCGCTCCACCAGCCGCAGCCAGGTGGCCACGCCCCGGCGCATCTGGGCTACATCGTGAAACTCCGCGTGCTCCACATCCAGTACCGGGGGCAGGTCGCCGGGGGCCAGTGGCACGGTGCGCGTAAACAGGTTGGCCTGCTTGGTAGCGTCGTAGTTGGGCTGGAAATAGTGGTAGGCCCCCCGGTAGATGCCCGCGGCCCGGGCCCCGCGCCAGTTGCGCTGAAACCGGTTGTCGCGCAGGGTTACGCCCTCCGTAGCCTTAATAAACGCAAAGCGCACCCGGTGCCCGGCCACCTGCGTCCAGTCGATGCGACCTTGGTAGGCTGATACATCAATGCCGTGCACAGAATATCCCGCCAGCAGCGGCGTTTTTTCGTGCCCGGTGAGGTAGCGGCTGATGAGCGAGGCATAGACCCGCCGGGCGTACCGGTTTACCTGCCGCTGATGGCGCTGGTACCATAGGCCGGCCAGCAGCAGCAGCACCAGCGCCGCCAGCGGCAACCCGCGCCGCCACCACGGACGGGTTACAACAGGGCGACGGGCAGAACGGGTGGCAGGCATACGGGAAATGGGTAGTTGCCAAAGGTAACGCGCCAGCCGACGTTTCTGGTGCCTCTAACCGGCAGAAAACCGTGCCGCTGTGCCCAAATGCGTGCTGCTTTTTGCATTTTTGTGCTTCACCAGCCTTTAGCACATGCCTGATTTATCCAACCTGCCCGCGGACGCGCGCGACGAATCGGGCCGCCTGATTCGGGAGCTGCACGGCGTTACGCTGGCCCAGATTCTGGAGTACTTGGTGGCGGCCTACGGCTGGCCCGAGCTGGACCGCCGCATCCGCATCAACTGCTTTGCGGTGAACCCCAGTATCAAATCCAGCCTCACCTTTCTGCGCCGTACGCCCTGGGCCCGCGCCAAGGTAGAGGAGCTCTATATTCTTACCCGTACGGCCGAGGTCCTGGGCCGACGCTGAGCAGGTGGTGTGTGGCTAGTGTTGCTCGTCACGATTAACAACTCTACCAGCAAACCCCCAAGTATAAACACCTACATACCCAACAACCCGCATGGCCGATATCCGAGAGAAAAGCAGCCCGTTGGCTTTGTTGGCCGGGGCGGGGCTGTTTGTGGTGTTTGAAGTAGTGACATACTACGTCCTTAAGCTGGCCACCGCCGGCCTGGGCATGCCCGATCAAATGCAGCCCGAAAACACCATTGTGAGCAATTGGGTGAAGGCCGTGGTATTTCTGCTGCTGTATCTGGCCGTAATGGTAGCGGCCGTGCTGGTGCTGAGCAACCGCCTGCCGCGGCGGTATCGGGGTCAGGTAATGGGATGGTTTTACGTGTCGCTGGCCCTGGCCTTTGTGTTGCTATGGCCCCTGTTCAACTAATAATTGGGCAATAAAAAAGCCACTGCGGAGGGCAGTGGCAGATGAAACCATGGGCCGGTCGGTCCCGGCGTTATGAGCAGCTAACGGAGGTTTTAGCGCTGCTTGATATTGATTTCGCGCGGCTCAGCATCCGTTTGGTACGGGATGCGCACTTGCAGCTCCTGGCCTTCAAACACCGCGTCGATGCGGGTGAGGTCGAGGCCCTTGGGCAGGTTGAGCACCCGGCTGAACAGGGGAGCCGCCAACTGGTCCTCGGGGGAGTGGCGGAACTCGGCAAACACCGTCAGAACGTTGTCGTTGAGCACCACGTGGAAATTATCGGGGCTGACGGACGGAGCCGCAACGCGCACTACTACGCCCTTCTCGCGCTTATCAATTCGCATGGTGGCCTGTGCAATACCACCGCCTAACGTGTTCATCAGGTCGAGGTGCGGCATCATGCTGCGAATAAAGTCTTTGCTGATCAGGTTCATGGTCAAATTCCTTTCTACTAGGTGAAAGGGTATTTTCAAATCCCGTACCAAACCAGATGCAGCCTTTTCTGGCTTGTATACAAGTCAAAAAGTCTTGTTTTGGGACAATATACCTATGCAAAGCATGGCATTGTGTCTGTATATAGTTATCAGCTGTAGCGTAAATGCCGCTTCCAGCGGTCTAAGGGGCCTTCGATAAAATGCCAGGATGCCGCGCTAAGCGCAATCAACAAAGGCGTAAGCACCAGAAGCGTTGGTAACGGCCCCAACAGCATTTCGCGCCACCCTGAGCCAGCCGGCCACAGCTTGTACACCGCTCGTTGCCACAGCACCGGCAGCAGTAAATGGTACAAGTAAGTACCGAAGCTGCGCTGCCCCAGCCAAATCAGCACCGGGTGAAGCAGGCCCAGCCGCCGCGCGGCGTTCGGTACCCGCAGCAGCCAGCCGAGCGTCAGAAAAGCCGCTATGGCACCTACCGTGGGGAAAATCATCAGCCAGATAGTGCCGCCCTGCACCGGGTGCAGCCACGCCCACAGCAGCCACCAAGTAATCCAAGCCAGCAGCACGTGCCGGCCCTGGGCCCAGCGGGCTAACCCAGGCGCGTTTTCCAGCAGGCGCAGAAGGGTACCGGCGGCAAATAAATCGAGGGAGGCGGGCAGCAGTAGCAGCACAAAGCCCGGCGTTACCAGCAGGCTCCAGCCCACCCGAAACAACAGGCCCCCTAGCCCGATGAGCAGCAGCCACCAGGCCCGCAGGCCCACTATAGCCAATAGAAACGGCCATAGCAGATAAAACTGCTCGTCTACGGCCAGCGTCCAGAGGTGGCCGCACCCCTCGCCCCATTGCTGCAGCCGGTAAAATAGCTGGTTGGCGGCCGGCAGCATAAACCAGGCCGGGTGCTCGCGCACAGTGGCTAAGGGCAGCAGGGCGCTTAGCAGCAAGGCGCAGTAATAAGGCGGAATAATGCGCAGCAGCCGCCGCTTGTAGAAGGTGCTCAGCCGCTGCCGCCAGGGGCCGGGTGCACCAGGATAGGCCTGCTGCTTCCACACAATACCGGCAATGAGGTACCCGCTAAGCACGAAAAACACCATTCGGCCCATTTCGCCCATCATAATTGGCGGGGCTGCCCAGTGCTGCACCACTACTAGCCACACGGCAATAGCCCGCACCCCATTTAGCTCAGGGCGATACGCAAGGGGGGCGCCGGGCGATGAAGTCATAGGCAGAAGGGCCGAGTAAGAATCAGCCGCAAATTACCGGGTAGCCCGCTACCTGCCATATACTCGGCCGCTTTGCGGCCGGTTATTGCGCCGAGGGAAGTTGAAAATGAGGATTTTGAATAACGCCGAACAGGTTGCCGAAAGGGTCTTGCACGGTGCCCACCCAGATGCCCCCGCCCACATCGTGCACGGCTTCATAGGGGTGTGCGCCGTGCTCCACTAAGCGCGTAAAGGCGGCTTCGGCGTCGGGTACACCCCAGTACGTTACGGGGCCGCACTGGCCGGCAACCGGGCCGTGCGGGTCGAGGCCCAGCTCATAGCCGCCCACGTTGAAACCTACGTAGTAAGGCTCATCAAAGTAGGGTTCCTGCTCCAGCACCTGGCTGTACCAAGCTTTGGCCTTAGGTAGGTCGCCTACCGGATATACAATGGTGCGCAAGCCTTGCAACATATGAGGAATGAGGTTGGTAGAACCTAAAGCTGCCAGATTTTTTGCTGATTTCAACTATTCACTGCTATGTCCTCCGTCAATCTGGTCCGCCTGGCTACCCGTGCCCCGGCCGAGTTCCACAAAAACACCACGCTGCGCGAGTTGAAAAAGATACGGCAGGAACTCATTGGCTTGCAAGACCGCCTGTACGCCGAAAGCAAGCACAGCGTACTGGTAATTCTGCAGGGCATGGATGCCAGCGGCAAAGACGGCCTGATCCGGCGCGTATTCAGTGGCATTAACCCGCAGGGCGTGCGGGTACATTCGTTTAAAGAGCCCACCGAACTGGAGCTAGCCCACGATTTTCTGTGGCGGATCCACCAGCAAGTACCGGCCCGGGGTATGCTGCAGGTTTTCAACCGTTCCCACTACGAGGATGTGCTGATTACCCGGGTAGATGGGTTAGTGACGGCCGAGGAAGCGCGCCGCCGTTTTACGGCCATCAATGCCTTCGAAAAGCTGCTGCAACAGGCCGGAACGGTGGTGCTAAAGTTTTACCTGCATGTTTCGCAGGAGGAACAGCAGGAGCGGCTGCAGGAGCGCCTCACCGACCCCACCAAAAAATGGAAATACGAAGCCGGCGACGAGCAGAAAGCCGACCAATGGCCCCAGTACCGCGCCGTGTACGAGGATGTGTTCGAGCACTGCAATCCGGCCAGCTGCCCTTGGCATGTTGTGCCCGCCGACCAGAACTGGTACAAGGCCTACGTGGTAGCCCGTACCCTGCGCGACGCCCTGGTGAAGCTAGATCCGCATTACCCGGAAAAATCTTAATGCCCGGAACTGGGATGTTAGCCTTTGAGACCACAAAAAGCAATAAAAAAGAGGCCTCACCATAACTTAATGAGGCCTCTTTCATACATTCTAAGCTCTAAGCTCTAAGCTCTAAGCTCTAAGCTCTAAGCTTTCGGCGGCGTTTTATCGGCCTCGGATATGTCGCGGCCGAACAACTGGCGGCCTTCCGCATCCAAAGCATCAGAAATACGCTTAAAGCCGTTAGCCTCCAAGGTTCGGCGGGCGGCGTCGTTGGTGGGCGTAGTGCGGGCCGTGAGGTAGCGCACCATACCCGTATCGGCCGCTTGGTGTATCAGGCCCGAAACCAACTCGGTACCAATGCCCCGGCCCTGCCAATCATCGGCCACCGAGAAGCCTATTTCGGCGGTAGCATCGGTGGGCGGGCCATGAAAGCCGCCCGCGCCCACTACAGTATTCTTAGGTACCTCGGCCCCGGCGCGCAGAATGGCGTACCAGCCGTACCAGCCCGCGGCGTCGCGGCCGCCAGCCGTTAGCTGGTCGAGAAAAAACTGCTGTGCGTCCCGGTCGTACTCGCCGGGGGGCCAGTGCGCTGGCATATCAGCGCCCAGCAGTACCGGGAAATAATGGGGCTTGGTTAGCTCGGCCGTGAGCAGGGCGCGGCTGGCAGCAATGAGGGTGAGGCGGGGAGTGAAGGTGATGAGCGGAATCATGGGTAGCTATACGGCCACAGCCGGTTTCAGGCCGGCAGGGCTGGCGGCAGGTCAATCGATCAGCAAGTTACTAAGGTGATGGTCAACGCAATCAAGTACATCCTGCACCGTGCGCAGCTGTTCCATTTCAGCATCTTTGATTTCGATGTGGAAGCGGTGTTCCAGGTTGATGGCCAGCTCCACTAAGTCAATGGAGTCGAGGCCGATGTCTTCCTGCAGGCGGGAAGTGGCGGTGAGTAGGAGGGAAGGGTTGCGGCGCTTGCGACGAAGCATGCGCTCTACCTGATGGCGAATGAGCTGTTCCATAAGGAATGGGCAACGACGAAAAAAGAAACAATCGGGCGGTTAAGAAGCCACGCGGGCCTACTCAACGCTGGTAAGTAGCAATGTGGTATCGGCGGCCGGCACAGGAGCCAGATGCGCCACCACCGCACCGGCGGCTAGTTGGGCGCCCAAAGTGGCCGTTGCGTGCTGCACTACCCCATCGGCCGGGGCCGTCACGTACACAAAGCTGAGCATGGGCACGCAATGGGCCAGCTGCTGGCGGGTATCTTCCAGCTGCTGCCGGGCCGTGGCCAGCTCAGCGGCCGGGGCCGCCCGGCGCTGCAAGGCCGCGTATGCCTGTTGCTGGCGTAGTAAGCGTTGCTGCAACTGCTGCTGCTGCACGCTGGGCAGCCGTTCCAGGAGCTTCACCAGCACCTGGCCTTTCTGCACCCGCTGCCCATCGTGCACGTAGGTTTCGTGCACCCGGCCACCCTGCTGGGTCAGAATAGGCTGGCCGCCAACGGGTACTGCCACTGACTGAGCAACGGTGCGTACTACGGGTTGAAAGTAAGCGACGCTGGCGTCGAGAGAATTTGCCTGGGCATCGGAGGCGGGTAGCCACAAGGGCAGCAGGGCGCTGCCTGTTGCAACCATCAGAACCAGCCCAAGGCCAACCAACTTTTTCATGAAAATGCGGTGCCGGGCTTACCGGCCTGCACCAGCGGCTACACTTGGCAAGCCGGGGGTGGAACACGCCAGCCTTGTTGAGGCCGGCAGAACTAGGTGAAAAACAGATAGTAACCGGTGTGGTTACATTTCTAGGGAAATAAAAAGCGTCAACCCGACGCCCCAGGGCAGCCCTGCGGCAGATGCTTACCCAGCTCCTGCTGCACCTGCGCCACCGATACCGCCGACAGTGCCGCCCGCATGGCCTCAATGGCCGGCCCAAACAAGCCATCCAGAGTTTCGCGCATTACGCGGCCCAGGTCGCAGTGCGCGCTGGGGTTGGTGCTGTTTACTTGGAACAGGTCAGGCTCCGTTTCCTGCACGGCCCGGAACACATCCAGCAGGGAAATATCCGTGGCCGGGCGGGCCAGCAGCGTGCCGCCGCCTGCGCCGCGCTGACTCTGTACCAGGCCCGCCGTGCGCAGGGTGCTCACCAGGCGGCGCACTACCACCGGGTGGGTGCCGGCGCTGGCCGCCAGCACCTCCGACGACACCGGCTGCCCCTCGGCGTGCGCCAGGTAGGCCAGAATGTGCGTTGCAACAGCGAAGCGAGTGTTCATGAGTTGATTCGTAACAAAATCGGTTACAAATATACAACGCACTTTGGTTGCGTGCAACCAATTGTCGAAAATCTGCTTGTAGGCGTAGCGTCATAATCTGCCAGCAGCGGGAAAAGAGCCGCTACTGTGCAGGTAGACGCAGCTAGGGTCACAATACTTTAACTAAGTCCCAAAAGCTGCTGACGGGTATAAGGACGTAAACTTTCGGGGCCGCTTTGGGTATGCTTGTGCAGCATACCCACCAGTTGCTCGCTTGCACTGGTGCGCGCCTATTCGCCCAGCATCATTTTATAGTCTGAACAACAGCCATGACTCAGCTTTTCACGCCGCTTACCCAGCGCGGCATCACCCTTAAGAACCGCATTGTTATTTCGCCCATGTGCCAGTACAGCGCGCAGGATGGCTTCAGCAACGACTGGCACCTGGTACACCTGGGGGCGCGGGCCGTGGGTGGTGCGGCGCTGATATTGCTGGAGGCCACGGCCGTGTCGCCGGAGGGCCGCATCACCCCCGACGACCTGGGCATCTGGCAGGAAGAACACCTGCCGGGCCTGCAGCGCATTGCCGGGTTTTTAAAAAGCCAGGGCTGCGTGCCCGGTATTCAACTGGCCCATGCCGGCCGCAAAGCCAGCCACGCCAGCCCCTGGAAAGGCGGCCAGCAACTGGGTGAGGCCGAAGGTGGCTGGCTCACGGTAGCTCCAAGCGCGTTGGCCTTCACCGCCGACGAAATGGCGCCGCTGGCCCTGGATGAAGCCGGTATTCAGCAAGTCGTTCACGACTTCAGGCTAGCTGCCCGGCGGGCCGTGGCAGTTGGGTTTGAGGTGCTGGAGCTACACGCGGCCCACGGTTACCTGCTGCACCAGTTCCTTTCGCCCCTCAGCAACCAGCGCACCGACGCTTATGGCGGCTCCTTTGAAAACCGGGTACGGCTGTTGCTGGAAGTGGTGGCCGCTGCCCGCGCCGAAATGCCCGACCACCTGCCCCTGTGGGTGCGCGTATCGGCCACCGATTGGACGGAGGGTGGCTGGACGGACCAGAACACCGTGCGCCTGGCCGCGCTGCTGAAGGACAATGGCGTGGACCTGCTGGATTGCTCCACCGGCGGCAACGTACCCAAGGCCGATATTCCAGTGGGGCCCGGCTACCAAGTGCAGTTTGCTGAGCAGGTGCGCCGCGAAACCGGGCTGGCCACCGGTGCGGTGGGGCTCATCACCGAAGCCCGCCAGGCAGAGCAGATCCTGAGTAATGGTCAGGCCGATGTGATTTTGCTGGCCCGGGAATCATTGCGCGACCCGCATTTTCCGTTGCATGCCGCCCAGGAGCTGGGGGCCGATGTGCCCTGGCCGGTGCAGTACGAGCGGGCAAAGCCTCGTCGGTGAAAACGTGTATTTTTGAACGGCTATGCAGGGGCAGGCGTTACGCCTGCTCCCACGCTTAGTTGGTTCTTCTGCTCATGTCCCTCTTCTCCACCCCCGATTTCCCCATCACTTACCGTCCCGACCTGGGTATTCTGGTAGGCCGCTGGATGGTGGAAATCAGTCGGACGGAGGAAATCAAGCAGAACTACCTGCACATGTTTGAAGCGGCAGAAGAGTGCCAATGCCGCTTCTGGCTGATGGACGCCCGCCGCCGGTTTCGGACCACCGCAGAAATAACGAGTTGGGTGAATGAAAATGTACCCCGGCTCAGCCAGGGCCGGTTTGGGGGCGAGTTGCGGGTGGCCTTCCTACTGGCCCCGCACCAGCTGCTGGTTTCCACCGATTCGCCCCCGTTTCCGGAACTGGTACACCCCGTAGCCGGCCACCCCATGTCGGTGCAGTTTACCGATGAGGGTGAGGCCATTGCCTGGCTGCGGGCTCAGATGTAGCCCGAGCGGGCAGGCTGCGCAACTTTCCCGCAACTCCCCCGACCTTAGGCGAAATCACCGTTGTATTTCGCCCCATGCATTTCGCTCTTACTCCGCGCCGTTCTGGGTCGGCGGCGGTACTGCTGGCTCTGTTGGCCGGCTGCACCACCAGTCGCCCGACTACCACAACCACAACTACTACCACTACGTCGGCTCCGGCCGTGGCCTCCAGCACCGGCGGCCGTAGCATCAACCCCCAGGATGTAGACCGCTCGGTGTCGCCGTGCGAGGACTTCTATCAGTTCTCGGGCGGTAACTGGCTGCGCAACAACCCCGTGCCGGCCTACGCCAGCAGCTGGGGCCCGCGCAACCTGCTCGGCGACCGGACCCAGGCCACGCTGCGCCGCATTCTGGAAGATGCCGCCGCCGACCGCGCCGCCACCCCCGGCTCGAACCGCCAGAAAGTGGGCGACTTCTACGCCACCGGCATGGACTCGGTGGGGCTGGAAAAAGCCGGCCTCACCTACCTGAAGCCCGAATTGGCCCGCATTGCCGCCGTGAAGGACCGGCCCGGCCTGCTCGCCGAAATTGCCCGCCAGCAGACGCTGGGCACCGGCGCGTTCTTCCGGGCCGGCGTTTCGCCCGACCGTAAAAACAGCGCGGTGTACGCCGTAAACATGAGCCAGGGCGGCCTGGGCATGCCCGACCGGGACTACTACCTCAAGGACGACGCCCGCTCGAAAACCGTGCGCACGGCCTACGTTACCTACCTCACCAACACCTTCAAGCTGCTGGGTGATGCGGAAGCTACGGCCGCCGCCAAGGCCGCCACCGTGCTGCGTGTGGAAACCCGCCTGGCCCGGGCCAGCAAAGACCGGGTTTCCCTGCGCGACCCGTACGCCAGCTACAACAAGATGACGGTGGCTGAGGCCGACAAGCAGTTCCCGAACCTGCAGCCCTCTGTGCTGCTGAAGCGCAACGGCCTGGGTGCGGCCCAGGAGGTAATTGTGGGCCAGCCCGACTTCTTCAAGGAAGTCAGCGCGGTGCTGAAAGAAGAGCCGCTGGCCGACCTGAAAACCTACCTGAGCTGGCAGCTGGTATCGTCGGTGCCCTCGGCGCTGCCGAAGGCGTTCAGCGACGAGGCGTTCCGGTTTGCCCAGGTGCAGAGCGGGGCCAAGCAGCAGCCCACCCGCTGGAAGCGCATGCAGGCCGCCACCGATGGTACCCTGGGCGAGGCCTTCGGGCAGCTGTACGTGGACCAGGCGTTTTCGCCCGCCGCCAAGCAGAAGGCCCTGGATATGCTGGCTAACATCCGCGAATCCATGGCCGACCACATCCGCACCAACACCTGGATGAGCGAGGCCACCAAGCAGGAAGCTCTCAAGAAGCTGAGCGCCCTGCGGGTGAAAATCGGCTACCCCGACCAGTGGAAGGACTACTCGCAGCTGCAGATTTCGCGCGAGTCGTACCTGAAAAACGTGTTGGCGGCCCGTCAGTGGGCGTATCAGCAGAACGTGAAGAAGTTTGGCGGGCCCATTGACCGGACCGAGTGGAGCATGACGCCGCCCACCATTAACGCCTACTACAGCCCGCCAATGAACGAAATTGTGTTTCCGGCCGGCTACCTGCAGCCTCCGTTCTTCGACCCCGAGGCCGACGACGCGGTGAACTACGGGGCCATTGGCGGGGTGATGGGCCACGAAATGACCCACGGCTTCGACGACTCCGGCCGGCAGTACGACTCGGAAGGCAACCTGCGCGACTGGTGGACGCCGGCCGACGCGGCCGAATTCACGAAGCGCGCCGCCGTGGTGGGCCGCCAGTACGACGCCTTCTCACCCCTCGACTCGGTGCACGTGAACGGTAAGCTCACGATGGGCGAGAACCTGGCCGATTTCGCCGGCCTCACCATCGTGTACGCGGCCCTGCAGAAGCAGCTCGACAAGCAGTACGGCAAGGGCAACCGCCCGCTCATCGACGGCTTCACGCCCGAGCAGCGCTTCTTCCTGAGCTGGGCCCAGCTGCGCCGCCAGAACATCCGCCCCGAAGCCCTGCGCCAGCAAATCCTCACCGACCCCCACTCGCCCGGCCAATACCGCACCATCGGCCCGCTCATGAACATGCCCGAGTTCTACCAGGCCTTCGGCTGCACGCCCGGCCAGAAAATGGTGCGCCCCGACGCCGAGCGGGCGGTGATTTGGTAGCCGCCTGCTCCGGTCAGACGCCGGAGGCGTCCGACCGGTTGGCTTCGTGCTGACAGCCGCCGATGCTGCCCCGTTCTAATGGCAGAGCCGTCAGCAACGACAACCAGTCGGACGCCTCCGGCGTCGGACCGGGCCGCATGTAATAGATTTCTTCCACAACCTCCAACTTTCCACCAATGACTTCACAACGCACCTTCCTGCTCACGCTGGGCACGGCGGCCGGCCTGGCCCTGGCCGGCTGCGCGGCCAGCACGCCCGCCACCACCGCCACCACGCCACCCGCCGCCGCGCCGGCCCCGGCTGATGCTTCGGCTACGGCCCAGCTTGGCCCCGTGCTGCCCGGCGTCGGCCTCGACTCGGCCAATATCGACAAGTCGGTGTCGCCCTGCGACGACTTTTTCCAGTACGCTTCGGGCACCTGGCTGAAGAACAACCCGATTCCGGCCGCTGAGTCGCGCTGGAGCTCCTGGAATGGGCTTATAAACCAGAACGAGGCCGTGATGCGCCAGATTCTGGAAGCCTCGGCCGCCAACAAAACCGCCGCCAAGGGCTCCAACCTGCAGAAGGTGGGCGACTACTACGCCACGGCCATGGACTCGGTGGCCATTGACCGGGCCGGCCTGAAGTACCTGCAGCCGGAGCTGAACCGCATCAACGCCGTGAAGGACCTCAAAGGGCTGCAAACTGAGCTGGTGCGCGCCCAGCGCCTGCAAACCCGCTCGGTGTTTGGGCTGGGCGTGAACCAGGACCGCAAAAAGAGCGACGAATACGCCCTCTACCTCAGCCAGGGTGGCCTAAGCCTGCCCGACCGGGACTATTACCTGAAGGATGACGCCCGCTCGAAAGCCATCCGCACGGCCTACACCACCTACCTCACCAACACCTTTAAGCTGCTGGGCGAAAATCCGGCCACCGCTGCCAAAAGCGCCGCCACGGTACTGCGCCTCGAAACCCGGCTCGCCCAGGCCAGCAAGGACCGCGTAGCCCTGCGCGACCCCTACGCCAACTACAACAAGATGACGGTGGCCGAGGCCACCCAGAAATACCCCAACCTGGGTTTGCCCACCATGCTGCCCGCTTTGGGCCTCAGCTCGGCCAAAGAGGTGATTGTGGGCCAGCCGGAGTTTCTGCAGGAGGCCAGCACGGCCCTGAAGCAGGAGCCGCTTGGCGACTGGAAAACCTACCTGCGCTGGCACCTCACCTCGTCGGTGATGTCGGCGCTGCCGCAGTCGTTCGGCGATGAGTCGTTCCGGTTTCAGCAGGTGCTGAGCGGGGCCAAGCAGCAGCAGCCCCGCTGGAAGCGCATGCTCCGCGCCACCGACGGTGCGCTGGGTGAAGCCTTCGGCCAGCTGTACGTGGACAAGGCCTTTTCGCCCGAAACCAAGGTGAAGGCCCAGCAGATGGTGGCCAACATCAAGGAAGCCATGGGCGAGCATATCCGGGCGCTGGAGTGGATGAGCCCGGCCACCAAGGAGGAGGCGCTCAAGAAACTCAACGCCTTCACCGTCAAAATCGGCTACCCCGATAAGTGGAAGGACTACTCGGCCCTCTCGATGAGCCGCGAATCGTACCTGAAAAACGTACTGGCCGCCCGCGAGTGGGAATCCAAGGACAACCTGAGCCGCTACGGCAAGCCCATCGACCGGCAGGTGTGGGGCATGACCCCGCCCACGGTGAATGCCTACTACAACTCTTCGCTCAACGAAATCGTGTTCCCGGCCGGCATCATGCAGCCCCCATTCTTCGACCCCAAGGCCGACGACGCGGTGAACTACGGCGGCATGGGCGCGGTAATCGGCCACGAAATCACCCACGGCTTCGACGACCGGGGCCGGCAGTCGGACGCCCAGGGCAACCTGCGCGACTGGTGGACCAAGGAAGACGCCGCCGAATTCACGAAGCGCGCCGACATGGTGGGCGCTCAGTACTCGGCCTTCCAGCCCCTGGATTCAGTATTTGTGAACGGCAAGCTCACGATGGGCGAAAACCTGGCCGACTTCGGCGGGCTGGCCCTGGCCTACTCGGCTCTGGAAAAGCAGCTGCAGAAAACCTACGGCAGCCAGCCCCGTCCCCGCTACGACGGCTTCACACCCGAACAGCGCTTCTTCTTGGCCTGGGCTCAGGTGTGGCGCACCAACGCCCGCCCCGAGTACATCCGCCAGCAGGTCCTCACCGACCCCCACTCGCCGGCCCAGTACCGTACCAACGGCCCCTTGATGAACATGCCCGAGTTCTACGAAGCCTTTGGCTGCAAAGACCAGGGCAAGATGGTGCGTGCCCAGAACGAGCGGGCCCGCATCTGGTAGTGGGAAAATAACTTGCCTAAGTTGATATAAGGCCGGTTTGTGCATTGCACGAGCCGGCCTTATTCGCTTAACAGACAAGATATTTTGTCTTTGATAATCAGCATGTATGGTTTATTCGTAGAATTACGAAATATTCGTATTAAGTAACGCAACCAAATGGAACGATTAACTCAACCCGAAGAAGAGGCGATGCGTGGCTTCTGGCAGTTGGGCGGCGGCTTCATCAAAGAAGTGCTGGAGCTATTGCCCGAACCCCGACCCCCCTACACCACGCTGGCTTCCACGGTGCGCAACCTGGAGCGCAAAGGCTACCTGAGCAGTCGCAAGCTGGGCAACACGTTCCGGTTTGTACCCAGCGTGACGGCCGAAGAGTACCGGCGGCGCTTCCTGGGCTCCTTCGTGGGCAACTACTTCCGCAACTCCTATAAAGAGCTGGTGTCGTTTTTCGCCCAGGAGCAGAAAATCACGCCTGAGGAGCTGCAGGACATTATCGACATGATTGAAAACCGCAAATCCCGGCCCTGATGCCCGCGCTGCTTTACCTGCTGAAAACCCAGGTAGCCTTGCTGTTGCTGCTGGGCGTGTACTATGGCTTTCTGCGCCGGCTTACGTTTCACCAGCTCAACCGGGCCTACCTGTTAGGCTCCCTGCTACTGGCTGGCCTGTACCCGGCGCTTGACTTAAGCCACCTGCGCCCGGCGGCCGCGCCTGCCGTACCGCTGGCAATAGTAATGCCCACCTGGCCGGCCGATGCCCCGGCCGCGTTGCCGGTAACGGCCCATGGGCCCAGCTACGAAACCGGCCTGCTAGTGGCCTATAGCCTGGGTGTGGGGGTGTTGCTGGTATTCCTGCTCGTGCAGGGAGCCTCTTTGTGGCGGCTGCACCGGGAATCTCGGCCGGCGGAGGCCGATGGCGTACCGTTTCGGGCGGTGGCGGGGGAGGTAAGCCCGTTCTCGTTCGGGCGCAGCATCTACCTCAATCCGGCGCACCATGCCCCGGCCGAGCTGCCGGTTATTCTGCTGCACGAGCAAGTGCACGTGCGGCAGGCGCATACCCTGGATGTGCTGCTGGGCCACCTGCACCGGGCGCTGGCCTGGGCCAGCCCCGCCGCGTGGCTGTGGCTGCGGGCCGTGCAGGAAAACCTCGAGTTCATTGCCGATGCCACCGTGCTGCACGAAAGCCAATTGGCCCGCAAACAGTATCAATACAGCCTGGTGCGGCTGAGTACGCTGGCCGCCGGGCCGGCGCTGGTTACGCCCTTCTCCTTTATCACTCTCAAAAACCGTATTCGTATGATGAATTCTCTGCCCTCTACCCGCCGGCAGCTGCTGCGCTACGCCGCCGGTTTCACCTTACTGGCCGGCTTGGCCGTAAGCTGCGCCACGCCTAATGTGGCTGAAATGCCCCGGCCTATTGGCGCTGCTGATCAGAAAGCGCATCCCAATCTGGATAAACTCACGTTTGTGCTGGATGGCAAGCCCTCAACCAAGGAGGAAGTGTTTGGGGTGCCTTCCAAGGATATTGCCGGCCTCCATGTTTTCAAAGGAAACAAAGCCGCAACCGGTGTATACCTGGAAGCAGTGCGGCGTGATTATGGTAGCAAGCTGGACGATGGTATTCTATTCGGCTTCACCAAAGCCGGTTTAAGCACCCCTGCCGCGCAGGAGCTACTGACCAAGTACAATATTCAGTTGGCAGACCCAGCAGTAAAGCAACAACGTGAGAACGACACGGGAGAAATGTATCAGAAGATGGTGGACGGCAAGGGGCTAACTGATGAGGAAATAGCCGGCCGGATGATTATGATTAACAGCCAGCCAGCCACCGCTGAGCAACTGCGTGCCTTGCCCGCCGGAGTGGTTTCAGCCTTGTCCGTGTCGGATGGTCCCATTCGGAAATACGGGGAAGCCGGGCGCAAAGGAATGATAATGGTGTTGACCAAAAATCGTCAATAGAATAGCCGGTAATTAGTTGGTGCCGCAAGCAGCTGGGCTGCTTGCGGCATCACTTTTGCGGGGCCATCAGGTCTATGCGCTTTCTGAACTCCTTCCGCTCCACCGCCTTCGGCACCAGCCTGCTGCTGATGCTCGGGCTGGCTGCCCCTGCCGCCAATGCCCAAACTGCTCCTGCTGCGCCTGCTCAGGCTACCGGCCCCAGCTTGTATTTTCTGGATGGCCAACCTTCCACTCAGCAGGCCATCAACGCCCTCAACCGCCGCACCATTGCCAGCGTGAACATAGTGAAAGGCCCCGATGCTACCCGCATCTTTGGGGCCGAGGCCGCCGATGGGGTGATGATAGTGGTAACTAAGCGCAATGTGGGCTCTGCATCCGTGGCCGAGTTCAACCGCCGCTACGATATCCGTCCGGTAGAAACTCCAACGCCACCGGCCAAGCCATAGCCGGAATAGCCGCCGGCAAGCTCAACGGTACCAACGCAACCGCCCGCCGGCCCGTATCGGGATACTCCTTTCCCTATGTGCCACGTAGCGTCGTTTGCATGACATCCACTTCGCTTGCTGATTTTCTGCAGCTTACCCATCGGTCAGATTTGGGCATTGTAACGGCTCGCTGGACGCGGCCCACGCAATCCAACGAGTTGCGCGCTGGTTACCAGGAACTGTTGCGCTACGCTACCACCTGCGACACGTGCCGCCGCTGGCTGATTGACGCCCGCCGCCGGGTGCAGGTAGATGCGCGGGACGTGCACTGGCTCACCACCGATTTTTACCCCACGCTTCGTCAGCACTTGGGTGGGCACGTGTACTTAGCGTTTCTGATTGCGCCATACCAGGCCGATGACGTGCGCGACGACAGCCTGCCCACGCTGCCCTACACCCACGGCGACTACTGCTCCCTCAACCAGTTTACGGATGAAGGAGAAGCCGTTCGGTGGCTATGCTCCAGAATGTGAGTTGACCGGCGAAACGTCCTTAATTGAAAAACCCTCTGCCATCAAAGTCAGAGGGTTTTTTATTGGTGTACTCACACGCCTCTTTGTGAATAAGCTGGTTAAGCATTGCACGTACCTACATATGTTTTTATTAGAAAAATATAATTAATTATTTCTAATATTAGATGTGCAAAATATTCATGAAAATATGAATTTTTTTAGTATACGTATTTGCTATACCTTCACTTTGAGTAAGATGCCTGGAGTTTCGGCTGTTGGGTTTTTGCTTATTGCTTTCCATTCACCACTTCTACACTCTACCTTATGTTCAAAACACTACTCTTGTTGCTTTTGGCCTTTGTAATGCTGCTGGAGCCAGAGGTGGTTCTGGCGCGGTCGGCAGCCACGGCCAGCCCAGCCAGCACTGAAATGGTGAGCGGTACCTCCCTATTTCGCAAATCATACAAGCGGGGCCGCCCCAACTACAAGCCGTACCGGGGCAACAGCCGCCATAAAATGAAAAAGCTGGGCGTATTTAAGCGGTGGCGCCTGCGCGTGAAAGCGCAGAAGAAAAAGCGCAACCGAGTACCGAGCGTGAAAGTAGGTGCTCCCGTACGGACGCTGAAGAAATAAGCCCGCGCATTTGCCCGGCTGAAGAAGTTAAAAGCAGCCGCTTCCTGTTAGGGAGGCGGCTGCTTTTCGTTGCGCAGCACTTAGCTAGCCGGACTATAACCCGGTACTGGCTTTGGGAGTTATGTAGGCACATTCTCTCCCCGCATGGCTCCTCCCGATTCTGCCCCCGCCTCCCTGCGCACGCCTTTTCTGTACCCGATATTCCGGGCTATCTGGATTGCCTCGGTCGTGTCAAATATTGGCACCTGGATGCAAAACGTGGCCGGGGTATGGCTGGTCACCACGCTTACCACCTCAGCCCTGCTGGTGGCTTTGATGCAAACGGCTACCAGCCTGCCCGCCTTTTTGCTGGGCCTGCCCGCCGGCGCCCTCGGCGACCTGATAGACCGGCGCCAGCTGCTGCTGGCTACCCAAGGCTTTATGGCGGTGGTGGCCCTGGTATTGGGCGGGCTTACCCTGGTCGGTGAGGTATCGGCGTTGAGCGTGCTGGGGCTTACGTTCCTGCTAGGCATTGGGGCGGCTGTGAATATGCCCATCTGGCAAACGGTAACGGTGGAGCTAGTGCCCCGGCCGGCGCTGCCCTTTGCCATTACCCTGAACGGGGTGAGCAACAACATTGCCCGGGCCATTGGGCCGGCGCTGGGCGGGCTTATCATTGCGCACTACTCGGCTGGTTACGTGTTCCTGCTCAATGGTGTGTCTTTCCTGGGAACGTGGTGGGTAGTGCGGGCCTGGCGGCGGCCAGTGCAAGCCAGTAGCGGCCCAGCCGAAAACTTTGCCGGAGCCCTGCGCACGGGGCTGCGGTACGTGCAATATTCGCCGGCCATTTATGCGGTGCTGGTGCGCACGTTTGCGTTTGCCTTCGGGGCCAGTGCCATGTGGGCGCTGCTGTCGGTGGTGGCGGCGCGGCGGCTGCACCTGAGCTCGGGCTCCTACGGTGTACTGCTCTCGTGGCTGGGTGCGGGTGCCATTACGGGCG
This sequence comes from Hymenobacter pini, assembly GCF_020421205.1. Classification (GTDB taxonomy): domain Bacteria; phylum Bacteroidota; class Bacteroidia; order Cytophagales; family Hymenobacteraceae; genus Hymenobacter; species Hymenobacter pini. Next base: position 451,900 of record NZ_JAIZZH010000004.1, on the reverse strand, counting down.
CTTTCCTGATGGGCCGGGCCGGCGAGCGGCTTAGCTATAACCAGCGGGTGTTGCTGGGCTCGGCCATGTTTATCGGTACCAACCTGGGGCTGGCGCTGATGCCCACCGAGGTTTGGCTGTTTCCGGTGATGTTTCTGTCGGGAGTAGCGTGGCTGATGGTGATGACGAGCTTCAGCACTACCGTGCAGCTGCACGTGCCGCGCTGGGTGCAGGCGCGGGTGGTGAGCGTGTATATGCTGGTGTTTCAGGCGGGGCTGGCGCTAGGCAGTGTGGCCTGGGGCGAGTTGGCTGACCGGGCCTCGCTGCTGGTAGCCCTGCTGGCGGCGGCCGGCTGGATGCTGCTGAGTCTGCTGCTGGCGTTGCCGTTCCCGATGCGCTCCGCCGAAGGCCTCAACCTCGACCCTGCTACTACGGAGCCCGGGCCGGCCGCGCCGGAGGGCGTGGAGGCGGATGATGGCCCGGTGATTCTGATGGTAGAATATCAGGTGCCGCCCAGTCAGCAACCCGCTTTTCGGGAGGCGGTAGGGCCGCTTACGCGGCTGCGGCTGCGCAACGGAGCCCTGCGGGCCGGCGTGTACACGGATGTAAGTCGCCCTGGCTATATCACTGAGTTCTACTACGTGGCCACCTGGGGCGAGTATGAGCGGCAGCAGCTACGTTTCACTCAAGAGGACCAAACCACGGAACAGCAGGTCCGGCAGTTTCACATTGGGCCCGAGCCGCCGCAGGTACGTCGATTTCTGGCTTTCCCCCACACTATCAATATTGAGCTGCCTGCCCCCGTAGAGAGCATCGAGAGCCAGCGGTAACGCATGGAATACAAAAACCGGCGGGTGGCGGGGTTAGTATCTTCCGATGCCAACTCCGCCACCCGCCGGTTAACTACAAAGTTGCGGCAGACCTACCAGGAGCCACTGTTGTCACTGGTATCGTCGAAGCCGCCTCCACCGGTGTCGCCGGATGAGGAGTCGTCGTAGGAGGAGTTGTCTGACGAAAAATAGTCCGGTTCACTGCCCGAGTTATCCGAGCTGAAATAATCCGGGGCGCTGCTGGTTTCCGATGCGCCCCCATCCAGGAACGGAAACCCGCCACTGTTGGCGGCATTGTTATCGGCAGCAGGCGAATCGAGGGGACGAGGCGGGGCGTCTGATGAAAGATGGGCTGTGCCGTCGTCGTTGCGGTCGGCCATGCGGTTGCCCAGGTAAGCCCCGGCCGCGGCAGCCGCGCCGGTAAGCAACACATTCCCCATCCCGCTGCCGCCACTGCTGCCCCGGTTTGGTAGAAAATCGGGGCCAGACTGTCCGCCGTAACCCGCCCGGCCATAATTGCCCGAGGGGTTGTTGGGTTGGTTGGGCAGAAAATCGGGTGCGTTACCCGGAGCCGAGTTGCTGCGCCGACGGAACAGCTTTGATACCAGCCACAACCCTCCGCCAACAACTACCACGGCCAGCAGAATGGTACCCATGCCGAAGCCCGACGACTCCGGCTCAACCGGGGCTGCGGGGGCAGTAGCTACGGGCTCGGGGGCGGTGGTGCTCATCTCATCGGGGCCGGAAGCCGTGGCGTAGTCAGCGGCCGAGGCATCGGTGCCGGGTGTAGCGGCCGGCGTTTCGGTGGCCGGGGTGGGGGCAGAGCTTGGGTCGGCGGCGTACATCAGGGAGTTCAGGCCCTGGCGCAGGCCCGCAAAGTAGTTGCCCTGCTTGAAGCGAGAGGTCATTTGATTGATAACCTGGTTGGTAACCTCCGGGGTGAGGCGGCTGCGCAGCCCCGAGCCGGCCTGAATGCTGAGGGCGCGCTCCTGCTTGCTCAGCAGCACTACAACGCCGTTGTTCTTGTCGCGCTGGCCGATGCCCCAGTTGGTGCCCACTGCCCGGGCGTACTCCGCCGCCGACTGTCCGCCCAAGGAAGGCACCGTCACCACCACTATCTGCGTGCCGTTCTGGTCAGCGTAACGGCGCAAACCACTTTCCAGCGTTTTTGCATCAGCAGCACTGAGCAACTGGGCCTGGTCGTTTATAAAGCGAAACGGGGTGGGACGCGGCGGCAAATCAGCGGCCGACTGGGCCTGCGCCGCGAAAAAGGTGCTGCCAACCAAAAGCAGCAGCAATACGAAAAGACGAGTCATGGCAGGAGAGGACAAGTACAGGTGAAGAATTGAATCCTAGCTGAGTACGCACCGAGGTGCCCAGGCGTTTCCGGCCGGGCAGGCGCGAACATTCCCCCAGGGCCGGCCGTAAATCGGGAGTGACCGGGGCCGCCCCCGCCAACTCCACCGTCCTGCTCATTTCTTGCTCCTGACTATATGCGCCGCTTTCTTGCCATACTGTTGCTTAGTGGCGTTTTCTGCACGGCTGCCCAAGCCCAGAACCGCCAACCCGTAACCCCTACCCGCCACAAGCCCACGGAGCGCATCAGCCCTGTGCCGGGTGTTACGCTGCCTTCGGGCGTGGGCCAGGGCAAAGCCGAGCCGCTGCCCATTCCCACCGACGTGCAGCCGAACGGGGTGCTGGCCCAACCCAAGCTACCCACCGGTCAGGTAACAGTCGATTCGGTGCAGGTAACGCCGGCTCCGCAGCCGCGCCGGACCACCACGCCGGCTCGCCGCCGTCCCTAGCGCCAGCTTTTTTAGAAGCCGTTTTTACCGCTCAACACAACGCTCTTCGCCATACACACGAAAGCCCCCGCGGATGTGCTCCGTGGGGGCTTTCGTGTGTGTAAACTACTGCTTAGCGTACTGGGTTGGCCAGGCTGATAAGGCTGGCGCTGCGGGTTTGGGTAGTACGCAGGTTCAGGTTGAAGCGGTGGGTTTCGGGGCCCATCTTCACTACCACCGCGTACCGGCCATCGGCCAGGCTGCTCACGTCCAGCTTCTCACCGAACGTCATGGTCTGCCCGGTTTTCTCGAACAGCACGGCTCCATCGGCAGTGCGCACTACTTGCAGGCGGCAGGTGGCCTGCGCCGGGTTGCTCACGCGCACCAGGTACACGCAGTCGGCCACCTGGTCGAGGCATACGGGGTGGGCGGTGGGCTCCTGGGCCGTAGCAAAGTGGCCGCCCAGCAACAAGCCAAACAGAACGGCAGTTTGCAGCATTGTTTTCATGACGAGGGAGAAGGTTTGGTTGACGAAGAAAAAGCTGCGGACAGCTTGGCGCTTTGGCCGGCACAAAGGTGCGGTGCCAGCATTGCGCCAAGGGTACCAGCGTGTTATGCTTCTGTCAACTCGTCCTCCCCGGTCCGGCTTACTGCTGCGTGGTTTTGGCCGGAGTTGCCGCTTTTTTCTGCGACGAGAGGGTGGAGGTGCCGGTGGCGGGCTTCTTCAGCGGGCGGTTGGAGTAGTCGGTGGTTACCCGGTCGTCGGGGGCGCCGGTCATGTCGGGGGCCACGTATTCGCCCTGGCCGTCGGAGGTTGGTTTGGTGGGGGCGGGCTGAGGCCGCGGGGCCGGGGCAGCGGTACGGGGGCGGGCCGGGGCGGGCTTGCGGGTGGGTGTGGGTGTGGTTTGAGCCAGAACTGTAGTAGCGGCAGCGGCCGTCAGCAACAGGCCCAGGAGTGTGGTGCGTAGCATTGTAGTGTGGGGTAAAGCGGTGAAATGAAACGGTTGAGCTTCTGTACGCGGCCGGACGGCCATAAGGTTGAGCTGGGCCGTAAACTACCGGGTGCAGATGAAGCTGGCGTGTTTTTTGAGCAAAGTCTGGTCCGGCCTACCGGTTTTCTCCCCACTCCTTCACCCCAATGTGTATGTCTAACTCCTTTATTCCGGCGGCATTGCTTACGGCGGTAGCCCTGGCCTTCGCCGCGCCCTCAGCCCAGGCGCAGGTAATTATCAATGTTGGCCGCCCGGCCCCGCCTCCGCCGGTGGTAGTGGTGCGGGAGCACCATCATCCCCGCAAGTGGAAAGCGCCCAAGCGGTATTACTACCAGCCCCGCCCTGTAATGCTGGTGCCCGCCCAGCCCGTGTACTACGCCCCCCGCGGCTACGGGCACGGTCGGGGCCACGGTCATGGGCACGGACATGGCCGGCACTAGTTGTTGCTCGTCGGCAAGAAAAAGGCTTCCGCAGCTAGCGGAAGCCTTTTTCTTTTTGTACAGCCCCCCGCTGGTTTTCCAATAAGCGGGTAGCAGTGTGGAGCTGCTGCTCTGGCAAACCCAAAATATTTTTCAGCAGAACGGGCGCAATTGGTACGGCTCAGCTTGCGGAATACCGTATGTACATGGAATACTAGGCTAGCTGTGGTGTACCTGAAGAAATCTTCAGGCGAACTTCAGCCGGGCTTAATCTGGGGCTTTGTTCTTCGCCGTTTCGTTTTCCAACCTTTTCCTCCCCTCATGAAAGTATTTGCCACTATTGGTCTGCTCATCCTCTCCAACGTGTTCATGACGCTGGCCTGGTACGGGCACTTGCAGTTCAAAACCATGCCCGCCTTCCGCAACATCACCCTGTTCGGGGTGATTATGATTAGCTGGGGGCTGGCCTTCTTCGAGTACATCTTCCAGGTGCCCGCCAACCGCATCGGCTACAAGGAAGACGGTGGCCCGTTCTCGATGTTCGAGCTGAAAACCATTCAGGAAGCCGTGTCCTTGATTGTGTTCACGCTCATCACCGTGTACATCTTCAAAACCGACAAGCTGGCCTGGAACCACCTTGTAGGCTTCGGGCTGATCGTGCTGGCCGTGTTTTTCATCTTCAAGAAGTGGTAGGCCAAGCCGCGCAAGCGCCTTCGGCTGCCGTTTTCTCTGCTGCTCATGCCGGTTTCCGACTCGGCCGCCGCCAAGCGGCGCAGCGTACGGGCCCTGGCCCCGCTGAATCTATTCCTGGCCGACGTGCGCGACGGCGTGGGCCCGTACCTGGCCATTTACCTGCTTACGGTGCGGCACTGGGCTCCGGGCCCCATCGGTATTGCTATGGCCCTGCCGGGACTGGTAGCCGTACTGCTCCAGACGCCCGCTGGTACGCTGGTTGATACTACCAAGCGCAAGCGGGAGTTGCTGGTGCTGGCCTCGGTGGTGGTGGCGCTGAGCTGCGTGGCCGCCGTTACGTTCACCATTCGGCCGGTAATCTACCTCACCCAGGCCCTTACCGGGGCGGCTACTACAGTGTACGCGCCGGTGGTGGCAGCCATTACGCTGGGGCTGGTGGGGCACCGCCGTTTCGCCCATCAAACCGGCCGCAACGAGGCCTTCAACCACGCCGGCAACGTGCTGGCCGCCGCCCTGGCCGGCCTAATCGGTTACTACTGGCGCTACGAGGGCATCTTTTACCTGGTGGCCCTGATGTGCGTGCTGGGTAGCTGGTCGGCCCTGCGCATTGCCCCCCGGGCCATCAACCACGACCTGGCCCGGGGCTGCGGCCCCGCCGACGAGCCGACCGAAGATGCCGATGCTCCCGCTGAGGCCACAGGCGCGGCGGCGGGCTTCCGGGAGGTGCTGGCCAACCCGCGCCTGCTGCGGTTTGCGGGGGCGGTGGTGCTGTTCCACTTTGCCAATGCGGCCATGCTGCCGCTGGTGGGCCAACTGCTGGCCCTGAGCCACCCCAAGGCCTCAGCCCTGTTTATGTCAGCCTGTATTATTGTAGCCCAGTTGGTGATGATTCCGGTGGCGGCCTGGGTAAGCAAGCGGCCCACCGAGGCTGGCCGTAAGCCCATTTTTCTGCTGGCCTTCGCCGCCCTGCCCATCCGGGGTGTGCTCTACACCCTCAGCGGCAACGCCTACTACCTAGTGGGCGTGCAAATCCTGGACGGGCTGGCCGGGGGCATTTTCGGGGTAATCAGCGTGATTATGATTGCCGACCTGACCCGGGGCTCCGGCCGTTTCAACTTCGTGCAGGGCGCCGTAACTACGGCCCTGGGCATCGGAGCGGCCTTGAGCACGGCCGTGGCCGGCTACGTGGTGCAGCAGTTTGGCTACCAGGCCGCTTTCCTGAGCCTGGCCGCCGTGGCGGCCGTGGCGCTGGTGTTCTTCTGGTTTTTCGTCTCCGAAACTAACCCCGCCTTGGCTACCGAGGAACCAGCTGCGGAGAAGCCTGCTGATGCGGCGGCGGGGTAGGGGGGTAAGGAAGTAATGGTCGTCTTCAGCGTGCCCCGGTCCGACGCCGGAGGCGTCCGACCGGTTGGCTTCGTGCCCGTTGCGGCCGGACTGGGCAGGCGTCAGCACGAAGCCAACCGGTCGGACGGCGCAGCCGTCGGACCGGGCGCAATGGCCGGTCTTACCACCCAATCCTCACCTGAAGAAAAATTAATTTCAGCTTCAGCCCGGCCTCAGGTGGCGCTGGCACCTTTGGGTCAGTAATCGGAACAAACCGGTTGCCGTAACCAACTGCTACCATGTCTCATTCCCTGCCTAAGCTTCCCCTCCTGCTTTTGTTGCTAGCCGCCGCAGCCGCCCCCGAAGCCCACGCTCAGCAAACCCGCGCCGCCCGCAAAGCCGCTCGCGCCGCTGGCTCCACCACGGCCGCTGTGCCTGCCCCGTCCGTGTCGGGTGCCCCCGCCGGCGCGCCCCAACTGCCCCCGCCTCCTCCCGGCGGACCCGGCCACCCCGCTGGCCCCGGCCACAAGCCCGGCCGGCCGGCTCCCCGAGCCGTGCAGGAGCTGTCCGACTTCAGCGGCACCCTTACCCAGTACGTGGCTACTAATGATGAGCAAATTGTGGATGGCTTCGTGCTGAACACCGGCTCCGCCACCGATACCGTGCGACTGCCCCGCCACGCGGCCCAGCAGCTCATGGCCGCCGCCAAAGCCGGTAGCCGGGTAACTGTAACGGGTTTCCGCCACCCCGGCCCGAATGGCCGCGCCGCCCTCCACCTGGTGTCCCTCACGGCTGGGGGCCAAACCATTAAGCCCACCCCGCCCACGCCGCCCACCACCCCGCCCACCGAGGCTTCCTCCACCGTGAAAGGCACCATGAGCAGCCTGCGCAAAGACCGGCAGGGCCGCGTGAACGGCCTCCTCATGAACGACCAGACTATTGTGCGCGTGCCCCCGCACGCTGCCGAGCAGCTGAGCGCCAAGCTGCGCACCGGGGCTACCGTAGAAGCCACCGGCTACCTGCACACGCCCCGCCCCGGTGAAGTAGCCCTGCGCCCCGTACGCAGCCTGCGGGCCGAAACCCTCACGCTGGATGGCGTGCGGTTCCTGCTTCAATAACTGCTCCTAACAGGCATCCGGCCCGGCCTACCTGTGCGTACTGTGCAGGTTAGCCGGGCCTTTGCGGCCTTCTTCCCCTCAACCCTCCGTATGCGAATCCTCCTGATTGAAGACGAAGCCCGGCTGGCGGCCTTTGTGCAGCAGGGCCTGCGCCAGGCCGGCCACGTGGCCGACGTAGCCGACAACGGCGCGGTCGGCCTGGAACTGGCCGCCACCACGCCCTACGACGTGATTCTGCTGGATTTGATGCTGCCCGGCCAGAATGGGTTTGAGGTGCTGGGCAACCTGCGCGAGTTCGGCCTCACCACCCCGGTCATCATCCTGAGCGCCCTCAGCGACACGGCCCACGTGATTCGGGGGCTCGATGCGGGGGCGGTGGATTACCTGCGCAAGCCGTTTGAGTTTGATGAGCTGCTGGCCCGCCTGCGCATTGTGCAGCGCAAAGCCACCGGGGCCGAGGCCACCACCCTGCGCCTCGCCGACCTGGAGCTGGACCCCGTGCAGCGCCGCGTAACCCGGGGCGGGCAGCCGCTCACCCTCACCAACCGGGAGTTTGCCCTGCTGGAGCTGCTGCTGCGCAACGCCGGCCGCGTGGTCACCAAAACCCGCATGGCCGAAAAGGTGTGGGATGTAGACTACGACATGGGTTCCAACGTCATCGAAGTGCACCTCTCGCAGCTGCGCCGCAAGCTCGACCGGGCGTTTCCTCATCTGCCCCCGCTGCTGGAAACCGTGGTGGGGCACGGCTACCGCCTCGTGGCCGACGGGGCGCGCGCATGAGGCTGCTGGCGGGCCTGCGGGGGCAGCTGCTGCTGCTGTTTGCCCTGGTGTTTGGGGGCGTTACGCTGCTGGCCAGCGGCTACCAGTACCGGCAGCTGGCCCACACCCTGCACCAAACCGACGACCAGCTGCTGCTGCGCCAGGCCCGGCAGCTCCTGGCCCGCACATCCTTCGAGCCCCTGCCCACCGTGCCCCTGCCCGGCCTGGGCGAGCAGCTTCGCTTAGTGGCCCACGCCGCCGGCCAGCCCGACCAGGAGCTGTTCCGCTCCCCGGAGTTTCCCGCGCCCCTGCCGCCGCCGCAGTTGGTGCTGGGCGAGCCCGCTACCTGGCAGGACCAGCGCGTGGTGCGCCTCCAATCCACCCCCGACGACCAGGACCGCTACTTCACGCTCTGGCTGGCCCACTCCGGCGAGCCACTCACGGAGGCGGTGCAGCAACTGCGGCAGCGGCTGGCCTGGGCGTTGCTGGGTAGCCTGGCATTGGCCGCGGCGCTGGCGGCGCTGCTGGGCCACCGGGCGCTGCGCCCGTTGCGCCGCATGGCCCGCCACGCCCGCCGCATCCACGAGGCCCCGGGCCTGCAGCAACTGCCCGAGCCCGCCACCGGCGACGAAGTGCAGGACCTGGCCCGCACCCTCAACCAGATGCTGCGCCGCCTTCACGAAAGTGCCCAGTTGCAGGAGAACTTTCTGGCCGCCGCCGCCCACGAGCTGCGCACCCCGCTGGCTACTCTGCACGCCGGCCTGCACACTGTGCAGCACACCCCCGCGCTGCCCGCCACCGCCCAGCAGCAGCTGGCCGCCCAACAGGACGAAGTGCGTCGCCTCAGCCGCCTCGTCGATGATTTATTGCTCAGCAGCCGCCTGCGGGCCGGGGCCCTGCCGTTGCACCGCGTCCCGGTGCCCCTCGATGAGCTGGCCGTGGCTACCGTCGACCGGCTGCTGCCCCAGTTCCGCAGCGCCGGCCGCCCCCTGCACCTGGCCGTAGCCGACGACGTGCCGGCCTATACCGTATCGGCTGATGCCGATAAGCTCACCACCGTGCTGGGCAACCTCCTCGAAAACGCCCTGCGCCACGCCCTGCCCGGTGGGGAGGTGCGCGTATCGGTTGACCGGGAAGCTGCCACCGGCTGGATCTACGTGGAAGTGGCCAACCCCATCCGCCACTCCCTCGGCGACCTAAGTCGCCTCACCACCGCCTACTACCAGGCCGACGTGCTCAGCAACGGCGCGGGCCTGGGCCTCTGGCTCAGCAACCAGCTGGCCGAGCTGCACGGCGCCCCGTTGTTGCTTGAAGAATCTGAAGGCTGGTTCCGCGCCCGCCTCCGCCTGCCCCCGCTTGTGGGTTAGCTAAAGTTGAAAAGCAGCATTTCAGGCTTCAGTACAGCCACAACATACAGGCTGGTTCGCCCGAATAATTCCGCGCCTAGTCCGGTTGCGCGGGGTTTGGTAAAGCAGGCTTGCCCTTAGCCACAGTCAGACGCAACCGCAGGTATTGTTGCAGCCAGATGGGGTACAGGTTGTAGCCGATGTTGAGCACCAGCAACAGTCCGGCCCAGCCCCAGTAACGGCCCGCGGCGGCATACAAACTGGCAAACAGGAAGAACAGCAGCGCCGCCACGTGAAACTGCTCCATGTGATAGCTGTTACCTGCCAAGGCAGCTACCGACTGACGGCTTTGCACGCGGCGGTATGCCGGGTAGCGCCGCCGGATCAGGGTATTAACGGCGGCTCCGTGCTGGGTTAGGCGGTTGACGAAGGCCACGCCTACCCGTCGATACACCGCCGGCGACTCGCTCAGCTGCCAGCGCCGAAACCAAGTGCGAGGCAGGGCATAGGCCAGCAAACTCAGACCCAGCAACCCATATAACCACGGCCGCGCCATGTGCTGATAACAGAAAAACGCCAGCGGCCCCCACCCCAGCCCCGACCAGAGCACCGACGGCACAGCATTATAAAACGCCAGCCGACCAGCCGAAGGAGTAGCCGCGTTTCGGGTAGTTGTCATTGCAGCAAAATACGCACTATCGGGCACGTAACTACGGCTTTATCGAAGCTGAAGGAGCCGCCGAAAGCCCTCGGTGGCAAACAAAAAGGCCTCCGCAGGTAGCAGAGGCCTTTTTGTTTGACGGATATAACCCGATGAGGGTAAACTACTGCACGGCCCGCACGGGAATGTTGGCGAAGGTGCCCGATACAGTAATGTCGCACTTGCGCTTGGGGAACGTGCTGTACGCCACGGTGGGGTCACTGGCTCCCGTGAGGGTGGCGGTGTAGGTGCCGCTCAGCAGCTGCCGCTTCGCATCGTAGCTGCTGATAACGAAGCTGCCCGTTACGTGCTGCATGCTGCTGGGATAGATGACGGTGCCGCCGCCCAGGCTCTCGGGCAGGTCGTAGTAAAAGCGCGTTTCCGCGTCCAGGGTCCGGTCGCGCAGGGTTTGCAGGGTGTAGGCACCAGTGAAGGTAGTGGGCAGCTTCGTGCGGTCCAGCGTGAAGCGGATGCCCTCGGCGGTAGTGGCGGGAGCCACGCCCACCGACAGGCTCTGGGCCGACTGGGTAGCCGAAGCCGCCAGCTGCGCCGCCTGAAACGTGGTGTCGCGGCGCTGGCCGTTATCCTGGTACACGATGGCGCGGCTGTACGTGATAGAGGGCTCGGGCGCGGGGGCAGGCAGTTCCTGGTCGTCTTTCGAGCAGCTTGCGGTGAAAGCCAGCGTCAGGCCCAGTAGTAGCGAGAGAGTAGCGTTGTAGTTCATAAAGTAGGGGATAGGAGAGTGTAAAAAGGCTATATAGAAAACTGTGCCAGATTAAATTATCGGCGGCGGATTTTCCGGATGGCAAAGCCCCAAACTGGTGTTTGAGCGGCAAGGAAGGCCACTGTTTCTCCCGACACCCGTCACGAAGCGGACCAGACTGCCCCTGCTCCGCAAAACCGTACGCTACTGCCCGGAATCGAACACTATCAGGGGCGCGTGCAGAGGGATTAGAAGGGTAAGTATCTGAAAAAAAGAAGTTTACTGGATTGGCACGGCGGTTGGGAATGCTACTCCAGAACCGGGGCGGCACCGTCCGAAAATCGGCAGCCGCCCGCCCCGGCTATCCTCGGGTTTCACTTCTTTTTCCTTTTTCACGATGCGCTATTTCCCCACTACCGCTTCTGCCGCCATCATCCGCTTGTTCGCCCGCTCCCTGGCCCTGGCGGGGGTAGGGTTGGCCCTGGCCGCCGCCCAGCCCGCCCAGGCCCAGCAAGCTTCCCCCGTCACCCTCAGCAGCCCCGACCCCGAAAGCATCCGGGTGCGCATCGACAATGCTACCGGGCAGCCCGGCCGGGTGCAGGTCGTGAGCCTGAACACGGGGCGGGTGCTGTTCCACGAAACCTACGCCGGCCCCGCTTACGGGCACCGCTTCAACTTCCGCGCCCTGCCCGCCGGCCGCTACCGGTTGCTGCTGCAAGCGGCTGGCACCGAGTACCGCTACACCGTGCAGGTACAGCCCGGTTCCACCGGCCAGGCCGTAGTGGTGCGCCAGCAGAAAACCCGTGGGGCACAGCTACTCCTGGCCGATGCCAAGTAACCGGCCCCGCGCCCTGACATGCAACGGCCCGCGCTACCTGTAGCGCGGGCCGTTGCAGTTGCGAAAAAATAGATCTGGTACCAGCAGCCAGTTCCCCTCCTCATCTGAGGAGGGGAACTAGCTGCTAGCTCTACTTAGTAGCTTTCCTTCTGGAAGCCGAAGGCGCGGAGTTGGGCCTCGAAGGTGTCGGGGTAATTGGCTTTGATGTGGTGGATGAGGGCGCGCAGGGCCTGGCGCACCTGGGCTTCGTGCTGGTCTTTGCCGCTCACCTGCGCGCTACGCTGCCCGGCCGACTCGGTGCTGGCCTGCACCAGCTGGGCGTACTCCTGGGCCAGCGGCTGCCAGAAGGCGGTGCCATACTTCTTCTTGTCCAGGTCGTGGGGGCGGAGGGCCTTGAGCAGCTTTTGCAGGGCCTTCACCCGCTCGGCGCGGGCTTTGGGTAGGCCGTAGGTTTTGTTTTCGCGCACAATGCCAAACTCGGGGTAGTAGCTGCGGCCCTCGTCTTCGTCGTGGGCCTCGGCGAGGTAGCTTTTTACGTAGCGCAGGTTTTTATCCAGTAACGTATCGAGCTGCTTGAGGCGCTGGCTTTGCGGGGCGCGCTGGTCGCCGGCGGCATCGGCGGCGTCGCGGCCCTGGGCGTAGGCGGTGGCCAGGGCAGCAAAGTCGGCTTTGGGAAGCCAGAGCAGCGCCGGCAGCTCGGAGGCCGTCCAGGCCGCGGCCGCCTGGGTGGCCAGCGCCGCCAGGGCCACGTCGGAAGCGGGGAGCTGGCTGGTGCGCCGGATGGTGGTTTGCTGGGGGGCCGCGTTGGCCCCCTCGGTAGTGGGAGTAAGCATAGAATATGGGATTAAAGAATACTACCCGTAAGGTATTGATTCTGCCCTAAGCTGAACTATACCCGCTCCCTCTCCATCAACTGTTTTCAAGCCGGTAGGCCGCCTACCTCGGCAATATCACTGGTTTTGGAGCCGGTAGGGGGCCTACCGGCCGAAAACCACTCGTTTCGAAGCCGGTAGGCGACCTACCGGCACCAAAACTATCGGCTGGAAGCTGGTAGGCCGCCTACCTCGCCCAAACCATTCGGTTCCGGGCAGGTAGGCGGCCTACGTGGGTAGAAACATTCGTTTCGGGGTATTGGGGGGGCGAGTGCAGAAGAGATGAGAACCTAGCGGCGTTTGTATAGCCGAACTGTAAACCCACCAGAAGTCACATACACCAAGCTATCCTTTGTCAGTTTTCTGATTTTACCAACATATGGGCCATCCTCATTAAAAATTGTGAGGGTAGTGGGCGTGAGGCTGTACCTGACAGGTGTATCTGGAAATTCAACGTACGTCAAGCGGCTGCCACGCACTTCAAACTCTGCATTCTCATTAGGGTCAACTGCCCAAATTCCCTGAAACAAGGTATTTGGGGCTACGGCTTTAGGCTTACGCGTCTGTGCTTTTGTGGAAAGACAAGCCGCCAAGAAAAACAGCAGGATGCTGACGTATCGGTATGACATAGGCTCGAAAATGCGAATGATTTCTGTAGCTATTCTAATAGACTCGGTATTTCTCGCGTTGGCATCCTCTGACATATGGTTTCAATAGCACCTTCACCGTTTTCAGCAATCAAACATAGAAAATCATCGAACCCTCCATACACCTTACCCTCCTCATCCATATACAGCGACATATGGTCTGAATGCGTCTGACCAATAATGCAAAGAGAACTGCAGCCAATACGCTGTATGTAATTATCCTGCGCCCAATCCGTATCTACTTCTTTTGCTGCCTTACGAGCGTCAAAGTGAAGTATGCCCGTATTGCCATTCTCATAGCGGAATGCAATTCGTAGCCCGCCATACCTCTGCAAAAAGTACTCGACAGCTGAAAACCAAGGATATCCTTCAATCCTTAGTGCTAACTGATAACTGAGGGTTGAAATGGTTCGACTTGGCTGCCAACCGGCTTTTATTAATTGCTCTAATGTGGGTTGTGATAGAGTAATCATGTATGTCAGATGTAAGCTAATTTCATCTAGTTTCTAATTGTATCACAGGTAGAAACTAGAGGAGGTTAGTTAAAATAAAAAACCGGTAGTTGTTAGCTACCGGTTTTTTATTCTCTCTTACGAACCGCAGGCCTCGCAGGCGTCGGGGTTGTCCAGGGAGCAGGCCATGTCGGCGGCGTTCTGGGCCGATACGTTCAGCGGCTCCAGCGTTTCGGCGGCTTGCTTCTGCACCGTGAACTTGATGGCGTCGGCGGCGGCTTTGGTGCGCAGGTAGTACATGCCGGTTTTCAGGCCCTTCTTCCAGCTGTGAAAATGCATGCTGGTGAGCTTACCAAAGTTCACGTTCTGCACGTGCAGGTTCAGGCTCTGGCTCTGGCAGATGTAGGCGCCCCGGTCGGCCGACATATCAATAATGCGGCGCTGCGAGATTTCCCATACCGTTTTGTACAGGTCCTTAATGTTCTGCGGGATGCTGGGGATGTCCTGCACCGAGCCGTTGGCGGCAATGATGGCGTTTTTCATCTGCTCGTTCCACAGGCCCAGCTTCACGAGGTCTTTCAGCAGGTGCTTGTTCACCACCATAAACTCGCCGCTCAGCACGCGACGCACGTAAATGTTGGAGGTGTATGGCTCAAACGACTCGTTGTTGCCCAGAATCTGAGCCGTAGAAGCCGTCGGCATGGGAGCCACCAGCAGCGAGTTGCGCACGCCGTGCTCCACTACCTCGGCGCGCAGCGTCTCCCAATCCCAGCGGCCCGACTCGGGCGTTACGCCCCACAGATCGAACTGGAACTGGCCCTGGCTCAGCGGCGAGCCTTTGAACGTCTCGTAGGGGCCCTGCTTCTTGGCCAGGTCCTTGGAGGCCGTCATGGCCGCGAAGTAGATGGTTTCGAAGATGTCCTTGTTCAGGCCCGTGGCTTCGTCGCTTTCAAACGGCATGCGCAGGGCAATGAACGTATCGGCTAGGCCCTGCACGCCCAACCCGATGGGCCGGTGGCGGAAGTTCGACTTCTCGGCCTCGGGCACCGGGTAGTAGTTGATGTCGATAACCTTGTTCAGGTTCAGCGTGGCGTGGTAGGTTACCTCGTACAGCTTCTTGTGGTCGAAGATGAGGTTGCCCTTCTCGTCGGGGCGCACGTAGCGGGGCAGCGCCAAGGAGGCCAGGTTGCACACGGCCACCTCGTCCTTGTCGGTGTACTCCATAATCTCGGTGCACAGGTTCGAGGACTTGATGGTACCGAGGTTTTTCTGGTTGCTCTTGCTGTTGGCCGCGTCTTTGAACAGCATGTAGGGCGTGCCCGTCTCGGTCTGGCTTTCCAGAATGGCAAACCACAGGTCCTGGGCCTTGATGGTTTTGCGGCCGCGGCCTTCGCGCTCGTACTTCTGGTACAGGCGCTCAAACTCCTCGCCGTAGCACTCGTCCAGGCCGGGGCACTCGTTGGGGCACATCAGCGTCCAGTCGCCGTTGGCTTCCACCCGCTTCATGAACAGGTCGGGCGTCCAGAGGGCGTAGAACAGGTCCCGGGCGCGCATTTCCTCCTTGCCGTGGTTCTTTTTCAGGTCGAGGAAGTCGAAGATATCGGCGTGCCAGGGCTCCAGGTACATGGCAAAAGCGCCCTTGCGCTTGCCGCCGCCCTGGTCCACGTAGCGGGCCGTGTCGTTGAACACCTTCAGCATGGGCACCAGGCCGTTGGAAGTGCCGTTGGTGCCTTTGATGTAGGAGCCCGTGGCGCGCACGTTGTGCACGGCCAGGCCAATGCCGCCAGCCGATTGCGAAATCAGGGCGCAGTTCTTCAAGGTGTCGTAGATGCCCTCGATGCTGTCATCCTTCATCGTCAGCAGGAAGCACGACGACATCTGGGGCTTGGGCGTACCGGCGTTGAACAGCGTGGGCGTGGCGTGCGTGAACCACCGCTCACTCAGCAGGTTGTAGGTTTCAATGGCCGACTCAATGTCTTCCTTGTGAATACCCACGGCCACGCGCATCAGCATGTGCTGGGGGCGCTCCACCACCCGACCATCCAGGCGCAGCAGGTAGCTCCGCTCCATGGTTTTGAAGCCGAAGTAGTCGTAGTTGTAGTCCCGGTCATAAATAATGGCCGAGTCCAGCGTAGCGGCGTTGGCGTGCACGATTTCCCACACGTCCTGAGCAATCAGCGAGGCGTTTTCGCCGGTTTTGGGGTCCTCGTAGGTGTGCAGCCGCTTCATGGTGCTGCTGAACGACTTGCTGGTGACCTTGTGCAGGTTACTCACCGCAATGCGGGCGGCCAGGATAGCGTAGTCGGGGTGTTTGGTGGTGAGCGAGGCGGCCGTTTCGGCGGCCAGGTTGTCCAGCTCAATAGTGGTTACGCCGTCGTAAATGCCGTCGATAACCTTCTTGGCCACCTCAATCGGCGACACGAAAAGCATGTTGAGCCCGTAGCAGAGCTTCTCGATGCGGGCCGTTACTTTATCGAATTTCACGGACTCGCGGCGGCCGTCGCGTTTAATTACCAGCATAGGCGTAGCAGGTTGATGTGGGGAGGTGAGGTATGGGAATAGCCAGCGCGGGCCGGCCAAAGAATTCAGGCTGATTTCGGGTGCCGCCCGGCCCGTAGGCTAGGTCAACGGTTCCGAATATATCCGCTCTGGAAACTCAGGACAAACCTATTCCTTAGAAGTTTTCCACATAAGCCTAAAAGAGTGCTAATCAGGCCGTTTTTTCTAATTCAAGGCCCGCTATATAGTTCGCTAAAACAGTTAGAAATTAGGTTGCTGAAGTGCAGCAGAAATGGTATTGTCGGTGAAGAGCGGGCCCGCATGTAACCAAAAACCGCCACCGGCCTGGGAGCCAGCGGCGGTTTGGTAAAAAGCGGAAGTCAGGGCCTAATTCACTACCAGCTTCCGGGTAGCTACTGAGGCGCCGGTTTTCACCGTGGCCACGTACACGCCCTTCGCCAGCTGACGCACATCTACTTGGTTGCTGCGGGCGGGCAGCGCAGCGTGCAGTACCGTGCGTCCGTTCAGGTCCCGGATGTCCAGCTCGGCTAGTCCGTCAGTTTCTACCGTCAGCACATCGGTAGTGGGGTTAGGATACAGCTGCAGCCGCGCGGCAACGGGAGCATGCGTGGCGGTAATGGGGGCGAAGCTCTGGTTGAACGTATTGTCCAGAAACTCGAGCCGGTTCCGCAGCCAGTCGGCCGCGTAGGTGAGCTGGCCGGGGTCATACGTGAAATCGGGCCAGGCCATTTGCTCGCGGGTGTACACGTTGTTGGCCAGCAAGTATGTGCTATTAGTCTGAAATTTCTGCAGGATGTGCGTGTCCGTAATAACGGATTTGCGCAGCTCGCGCCACCGGCTCACCACCTTAGCCCGGAAACCGGTAGTGGAGTAGTCTTTCAACAGCCGGTCGTAGAACCCGTTGCTGAGAATGTCGCTCATGTAGCCGCTGTTGGAGCCGTTCCAGTAGTTGCCAAACACGCCGTCCAGGTCCCAGGGCACATAATAGTAGGGTTCGCCCTGCTTGTATTTGGCAATGTAGAGGTTCTTGCCCGTGTTGTCATCGGCCCGGATCAGGTTCAGGAAAATGAAGTAGTCAACGGCATTGCCCACGTGAAACTTCTGCTGGTACGTGCCGAAAAAGTCCTTGTCAGAGCTGTTTTCCACGAAGTCCACGAAGCCGTACAGGCGGCTCCAGTCTACCTGCTCTTCCGGGTGTTTGTACTCGAAGCCACCCCACGTTTCGCTGGTGTTGTCGTAGGGTGGCAGGCTACGGAAGGTAGTAGCGCCGTCCCAGCTGCTACCCTTGTACAGCTCTCCCGTGATGCCGTTATTGTATTTCTTGAGCTTGAGCTGCTTGCGGTCAATGCGCTCCGTGAGCATATAAATGCCCTGGTAGCTGCCGTTCACGAACACCTCCACGTAGTCAGAAGCAATGCCGTTTTTGGCTTCGGGCTCCTGAATTTTGTAGTAAATCTGGTGCACTTCCTGCCACAGCTCATTCGACACTTTGCTTTGCATGCGCAGAGGCTCGTTGTAAAGGGCCTGCAGGTTGTACTTGTTGTCGTTGCGCATGCCCAGCAGGGTCACGTCCGCCGACTCCCGGCCGGTAGTATCGGCCCAGAAGCTCAGCTCAAACGATTTTTTTGGGTAGGTCTGCGAAAAGGCTCCCCGGTACTCCACCCCCATATTTGACTGCACTGTGCTGCCGTCGGGCTTGGTGAGGGTAAAGCGCCCGAATACGCTCGGTGTATCCACAATGGAGTCGTGGGTAGTAATGGTTGCCACCGGCACCTGCGTGAAAAACACGGTATACCGCACGCCATCGGCCTCTACCGGGTACGAAGCAGACGTTTGCAGGCCCGCGGCCGGCGTCAGCAACTGATATACCCGGTCAAGGGCCACGTGGGTAACCGGGGCCGTGCCAGCAGCAGTGAGGCTGGGGAGCGGCTGATTAACCAGGATAAGCCGGCTCTTGGCGTCAACGTGGTAGAAGCGGCGGGCCACCGTGAGGGTGTCGTTGGCGGCGGCGGAGTGCACTACTGCTGGCAACAGGCCAATGGCCAGGCATAAATGGCGGGTAAAGTTTTCGAACATGGAACAGGAGTAGGATAAAAAATGTGGTAGGAAAGGAGGGGTGCGAAATAGAAATGACGTGCCGTATCCGCACCGGGAAAACCGATGGGCCGGGCAGGTGTGTAGACAGCGGTGTGGTAGAGGCTACCTAGTGTGGGTAGCAGAGCAGGAAAGGATGGGAGCTAAAAGCCGGATATCGGCGTAGGGCGGCTATTCAGCCAGCAGATTGCGACATAAGACGAGAAAATACCGGGCACTAATTACAGTTTATACAGATTTACTACAGCAACGCAACCGGCCAGAAACCAGTATGCAGAAAGCTCAAGCTTAGGTTTTGGGTAGCCCACCAGAACAAGTCAGCGCCCGTTCCGGCGTTAGAATAAGAGGCGAAATAACTACTAAAAGCTCGCTTATGGGTGTTGTTACCCGCTTTTCTGGGATGAATACTGTTCGTTCTGGCTTTCGTGTTGTTTTAAGCGCTGCCTCGGCTGGCTGGAGCTGGGCAGTAGTGCTGCTGATGCTTTGCACAGCGCAGCCTGCGGTAGCCCAGCGGTTTGCCGCCATCGGCGACTATGGCTACTCCGGTACCCCCGAGCGGGACGTGGCCAACCTGGTAAAAAGTTGGGACCCGGAGTTTATCATCACTCTTGGCGACAACAACTACGACTCGGGCGACTCCACTACCATCGACCAGAACATCGGGCAGTATTATCACCAGTACATCGGTAACTACCGGGGCCGCTACGGGCCCAGCGCTTCTACCAACCGGTTTTTTCCCTCGCTCGGCAACCACGACTACTACACCCGCAACGGCGAGGCGTACAAACATTACTTCACCCTGCCCGGCAACGGCCGCTACTACGACTTTGTGCGGGGCGACGTACACTTCTTCGCCCTGAACAGTGACCCCGCCGAGCCCGATGGCGTAACGGCTACCTCTAAACAAGCTCAATGGCTGCAGGCTAGGCTGGCCGCTTCCACTGCCCGCTGGAAAGTGGTGTATCTGCACCACGCCCCGTATTCCTCCGGGGCCCACGGCAGCACGCCGGCCTCCCAGTGGCCCTTTAAAGCGTGGGGTGCCTCCGTAGTGCTGGCTGGGCACGACCATCACTATGAGCGGCTGATGCAGGATAGTCTGCTCTACATCGTCAACGGGTTGGGTGGGCGCAGCTACTACCGGGTGAACGCCCAGCGGGTGCCCCAGAGTCAGTTTGCCTACACCGGCAACTACGGCGCCATGCTGCTCAATGCCACGCCGGATAGCCTGACGCTGCAGTTCTTCACGCGCAGCCGCCAGCTCATTGACCAGTACACCCTACGCCGGCCAACAACGTCCAAGGCGGTGCTGTATCCCCTGAGCCCCAACCCGGTAGAGGGCAGCGCGTCCGTGGAGTACTTCCTTCCCGCGGCGGTCACCGTGAAGCTGCGCGTAGTGAATATGCTGGGTCAGGAAGTAACCGTTCTGCAACAAGGTGCCGTGGCCGCCGGGTGGCATCGGATTAGCTGGGACCGGGGCGCCCTGCCGGCGGGGCTGTATTACGTGCAGCTCCGCAGCGCTTCATTCTCGCAGGTAGTTCGGGCGCAGCTGCTGTAAAGGGCGCGCTAGTTGGCTGGCCGTTTGTATTCCAGCCCGAAGCGTTTGGCGTAGCTGGCCAAGGGCTCCATGCCAATGGCGGCCCGGCGTTCATCCACGTGGGCTTCGTCGGCAATGGGATGAAACACCATCTTGCCGGTTTTTTGGTCGGTGGTAAGCTGGCTGCCATATATCTGCGGCTTACCCTGCCACATCAGCAGCCGGTCCTGCATCAGGGCGTACGCCGATTGGGCAAGGTCGCCCCGGTCAGCGGCTTTTTTAGCCATGGGCAGATACTTTTCCAGGGTGGGGAGGTCGGAATGCTGAATCACCAGAAACACCGTTTGCGTACCCATGCTGCCCACTTCCGCTTTCGTGGGCCAGCCGTGCGTATCGAGCAGCTGCCGGATGGTTTTCAGGTTGCGCTGGTCATTGGTCTCAATCTCCTGCCAAAGCGCCCTCATCTGCTCCGATTTTTCGCCGTATTGCTTCGCTATGGCGTCGTACTTCACGCGGCCTCCTTGGTCCAGGGCATAAATTGAATCCAGCTGTTGTTTGAGCGGCTTGTTGTAGCTGGCTTCCCGTTTGGCCACCGTGGCCTGCAGCTTGGTTAGCATAGGCTGCCACCGTTTGTCGGTGTGCAGCGCTGCCAAATCCGTGTCCTGCTTTACGTGCGGCACATTTTCCCACCCAGCCAGCGTGGCGCGGTCCAGGTACTGAAAGGCCTTGTTGGCATTGCCCGCCAGCGCCCAGGAACAGGCAGCATTGTACAAATCGGTGCTGCTAGGTTGGGCCTTGGCCTGCTTGAAAGCCTGGTCATATAGCTGGCCGGAACTCTGATAGTTCTTAGCGGCATAAGCATCAGCGGCCTGTTGGTTGAGCTTTCTGAACTCGCCCTGGGCCAAAACGGTGCCGCTGCTC
The DNA here is from genome assembly GCF_020421205.1 of Hymenobacter pini. Taxonomy (GTDB): domain Bacteria; phylum Bacteroidota; class Bacteroidia; order Cytophagales; family Hymenobacteraceae; genus Hymenobacter; species Hymenobacter pini. The sequence continues at coordinate 431,376 of NZ_JAIZZH010000004.1, read as the reverse complement.
AGCAGCAACAGCAGCAGAATACAATAAGCTTTTTTCATAATGGGTTGATAGTGAAAAGTGGAATGGCGCTAAACGGGTCTTCTTCAAAATAGAAGTCTGCTGCCACAAGCTAACAATCTGCAATAAAGCAGCCGTCAGGTTAGCGGAGTACGCGTAGCAACCACAGGTTGCATCCACTCATCAAGGCCACCGTTCAAGGAGGATGCTCAGACAAGGCTACTTACGCCGCCACAGCCACAGCATACCAACTGCTACCAGCGCTCCGCCAGCTACTAGCGCCCCTATCGTAACCGGCGGACCAAAGGCCTTGCAGGAGCAGGAGGCAAATACCGGCTGGCCGTTGATGCGTAGTCGGTGGCGGCAAAAAGCGCACGGCGTGATATTGGGGTCTACTTGGCCCGGCATGGGCCATTTCTGGGAGGATGGCTGCATAAAAATTATCAGGTTAGCGTTGGTTGGGGAATACATGTCAACCCAGGGAGGTAACCCAACAAAAAAAGCCCCAACTCCTGGAAGAGTTGGGGCTTTTGTCCAAGAAGACAACTGATTAAAAGTCCTCGTCCAGTGAGAATACGTTCTGGTCCCGGTCGGCCAGTACGCCGGCTTTCTGGTACTCGCCCACGCGCTTCTCGAAGAAGTTGGTTTTGCCCTGCAGTGAAATCATTTCCATGAAATCGAAGGGGTTGGAGGCGTTGTAAATTTTGCTGTAGCCCAGTTCCACCAGCAGGCGGTCGGCCACAAACTCAATATATTGGCTCATGCTCTGGGCATTCATGCCAATCAGATTCACCGGCAGTGCATCTGTCACAAATTCCTGCTCAATTTGCACGGCGTCCCGAATGATTTCGTGCACCCGGCTCTCCGGCAGCTTGTTCTGCAGGTGGTCACGGTAGAGCAGGCAGGCAAAGTCGCAGTGCAGTCCTTCGTCGCGCGAGATGAGCTCGTTGGAGAAGGTCAGGCCGGGCATCAGACCCCGCTTTTTCAGCCAGAAGATAGAGCAGAACGAGCCCGAGAAGAAAATACCTTCTACGGCCGCAAAGGCAATCAGGCGCTCGGTGAAATTATCGGAGTTGATCCATTTGATAGCCCACTCCCCCTTCTTCTTCACGCAGGGCACCGTTTCCAGGGCGTTGAACAGGCGGTCCTTTTCCTTGGGGTCTTTGATGTAGGTATCAATCAGCAGAGAGTAGGTTTCCGAGTGGATGTTCTCCATCATTACCTGGAAGCCATAGAAGCAGCGGGCCTCAGCCATCTGCACCTCCTGCATGAAGTTCACGGCAAGGTTTTCGTTCACAATGCCATCAGAGGCAGCGAAGAAAGCCAGCACGTGGCTGATGAAGTGCCGCTCCCCGTCATTGAGTGCATCCCAGTCCTTCTGGTCTTGGCTCAGGTCAATTTCCTCGGCCGTCCAGAACGAAGCCTCGGCCTTCTTGTAGAATTGCCACACATCATTGTGCTCGATGGGGAACAGTACGAAGCGGTTGGGGTTCTCAGTGAGCAGAGGTTCCATGGCAGCAGGAGTAAAAGTTGAAATAACAGCGCCCCATCCGGTTAGGGGGCATCCCCCAACTCCAAGGCAAATCAGATTGTTTCGGAGCTGACCTCAGCAGCTCTGAACCCAAAGATAAACCCCTGAGCTGGGAACAAGTCCCGCCCATTTACATTTTTTCTATGTTAATTTTTGTGTATGCCATTAGTATACTGAGCGTTGTTACTGTCGGCGCAAAACAGTAAAAATGGAGCAGATATGTGTGTATAATTCGAGTTATCCACATTTTTTCTGTGGATAATTAGGGTTGTCCACAGAAAATGTTATTCGTGTACCCGCTGGCGTGTTCTTGCTGTAGCCTGTTGAACACCTGTTAGAACAGCGGAATTAGCGGGGGCAATGAGGTTTAATGAGTTAGGTGTTTGGATTTGTAAAATCAACCTTCTACTTTTGCCTTCCATTTTTCAGAAACCGCGAAGACGCCGATGTACGCAATTGTCAACATAGCCGGGAAGCAGACCAAGGTCGAAGCCAATAAATTTGTATACGCTCACCGTTTGGCTGGCAACGTCGGCGACAAAGTGGAGCTGGGCAAAGCCCTGCTGACCGATGATAACGGCACCCTCACCATTGGCTCGCCCGAGCTGGACGTTACCGTAACCGGTACCATCCTGGCCCACGTGAAAGGCGACAAGGTGTTGGTGTTCAAGAAGAAGCGCCGTAAGGGCTATAAGAAGCTGAACGGCCACCGTCAGCAGTTTACCAAAGTTCTAATCAACAGCATCGGCTAGTTTAGTGCCCAGTTGTTGGTGCCCCGTGCTTGGTTGGTTCAACTGAGCGGTTTCGGCCCAACAATGCCCAAGCACTAACAACCAAGCACTAAGTATTACAATACCATGGCACACAAGAAAGGCGTAGGTAGCTCCAACAACGGCCGCGAATCAGAAGCTAAGCGTCTGGGCGTGAAAATCTTCGGCGGGCAAAGCATCATTGCCGGCAACATCATTGTTCGTCAGCGCGGTACCAAGCACCACCCCGGCCAGAACGTGGGTATCGGCAAAGACCACACCCTGTTCGCTATGATCGACGGCACCGTGCAGTTCCGTAAGGGCCGCAAAGACCGTTCGTTCGTATCGGTTGTTCCGGCTGCTGAAGCTGCCGAATAGGTATATACCGCACTAATTCCGGGTATTAACTGGAATTTTGAGCAAGAGGGACTGTTCGCAAGGACTGTCCCTTTTTGCGTTTGGTTTTAGGCTACCGCTGGTAAACAAATAGCTCGTCGTCGCCCAAACGGAGTTGGCTGCAAAGGCCCGTTAGGCCGAGTTTGGGTGCGGGCACACCCCCGCCCAGCGTGCGAGCAGAGCGGATAACCCGGGCCTCATCCCACAGCCCGTCCTTCAGCAAGGAGTTCAATACAGTAGGCCCGCCTTCCACCAGCACCGACTGAATATTGCGGTGCTGCAGGTTGCGCAGAATCTGCGGAAACAGGTCTTCGGCTTCTGAAAGCGTCACGTAGTCGATATCCTCCTGGTTAGCCCGTTCCCGATAGGTGTACACAATGGTGGGCTGGCTGCCATCAAACAGATGATGCTTGGGCGGAAGGCTGAGGTTTTTGTCGATAACCAACCGAACGGGGTTTTGGCCCGGCCACTCCCGCACGTTCAGGCGGGGGTTATCGTGCAGGGCGGTGCGGGTGCCCACCAGAATGGCGTGTTCTTCGGCGCGCCACTGATGTACGGCTACCCGCGCCAGGTCGCCGCTGATGGCTACGGGCTGGAAATAGGGACCTGCCAGGTAGCCGTCGGCGGTTTCAGCCCATTTCAGCACCACGTAGGGTCGCTGCTGCTCCTGAAAAGTGAAAAAGCGGCGGTTTAACCAGCGGCCTTCTTCTTCGAGCAAACCGGTTTCCACGGCTATACCCGCGTCCAGCAGCTTTTGTACACCCCGGCCAGCTACCAGGGGGTTGGGGTCGAGGTTGCAGATAACGACTGAGGCTACTTGTTTTTCGATCAGCAAATCGGCGCACGGAGGGGTTTTACCGAAGTGTGAACAGGGCTCCAGCGTCACGTACACCCGGCTTTTGGGTAGCAGCTGTGGGTCATCTACCGAGGCCACGGCATGTACTTCCGCGTGCGGCCCCCCATATTGCCGGTGCCATCCTTCGCCAATAATGCGGTTTTGGTGGGTGATGACGCAGCCTACCAATGGGTTAGGCCGGGTGTAGCCGGTGCCAAGGCGGGCCAGGTCCAGGGCCCGGCGCATCATCAGCTGGTCAAAATCAGAGAAAGGCATACGTGGAGTGGGAGAGGTAGGGAAGGTGAAGATACGCGGAAGCCAATAACCCTCACCGCCTACGAAGCGCAGGTGCTTACCTTTGCCCCATGCCCACTCTGCGCCAGCACACCGACGCTCTTGCCTCCGCTCTGCAGCCACTCTACGACGCTCCGGAAGCGCAAGCCATTGCCGGGCAGGTAATAGAACACCTGCTGCAGCTGACGCCTCTGCAGCGCCGGATGCAGGCGCAACAGGAGCTACCCCCAACGCCGGCAGCTGCGCTGGCGAAAATTCAGGCCCGGCTGTTGCGGCATGAGCCCTTACAATATGTATTGGGGGTTGCGCATTTTGATGGACTGGAGTTGGAAGTAACTCCGGCAACCCTGATTCCCCGGCCCGAAACGGAGGAATTGGTAGCCTTAATTGCGCGGGAGCAGCAGGACCGCAGCAGCTTGCGGGTGCTGGATATTGGCACTGGTTCGGGCTGCATTCCGCTGGCGCTTAGTCAGCGGCTGCCCGGTGCCCGGTTTATTGCCGTGGATATATCGGCAGAGGCATTGGCGGTAGCCGGCCGAAACGCTGCGCGCTACCAGGTATCCGTTGATTTTCAGCAAGTTGATATCTTGCGGAGTGAGCCGCGCTTGACAGGCTCCGTGGACGTGCTAGTGAGCAATCCGCCGTACGTGCTGGAAAACGAACGGCCTCTGATGCGAACCAATGTTCTGGCCTATGAGCCGGATACCGCCCTGTTCGTGCCAAATGATGATCCGCTGCTTTTCTATCGGCGTATTGCGGAGTTGGGTTCCTCACTGCTAGCTGAAGGTGGAGCGTTATACTTCGAAATCAATGAGCAGTTTGGGCCGGCTACCTTGGCCCTGCTCCGGCAGTTAGGCTACGCGGGCGCAACGCTGCTGCCGGATATTTTTGGGAAGCCTCGGATGGTGCGGGCCGCGTGGTTTAGGCCCGCATAATACTTTCTTAATGGCCCCATTCGGCCACTTCTGTCATCCGCAACCCTCTAGATTCCCAACACACTACCAAAACCCCTACCTTTGCGGGCTGAAAATCTTTCCATTCATTTCACCGGCATGCCCGCTACTCCCGCCTACTATGCGCATCCCACGGCCGTCCTCGACGCCGGTTGCCAAATTGGGGAGGGAAGCCACATCTGGCACTTTTGCCACGTAAGTAGCGGCGCCGTGCTGGGGCAAGGGTGCAGCCTGGGGCAGAACGTATTTGTAGCCGACGGGGTGGTGCTTGGGCGCAATGTGAAGGTGCAGAACAACGTGAGCCTGTACGCCGGTGTGCACTGCGCCGACGACGTATTCCTGGGGCCCTCGGTGGTGTTCACCAACGTGCGTAATCCTCGGGCTGCCGTGCCGCGGCGCGGTGCGGGCCACTATAGCACTACCCGCCTGGAGCGGGGCGCAACCTTGGGTGCCAATAGCACGGTGGTGTGCGGCATCACGCTGGGCGAGTACGCGTTTGTGGGGGCGGGCTCCGTGGTTACGCACGATGTGCCAGCCTACGCCCTGGTGTACGGCAACCCGGCTCGCCAGCATGGCTGGATGAGCACCCACGGCCACCGCCTGCAGTTCGATGCCCACGGCCAGGCAACCTGCCCGGAAAGTAACGAGGTGTACCAGTTAACCAACGGCCGGATTTCCCGTATGAGCCCCGGCTAAACGCTTCCGCGCTGTCAACCGCTTTTCACTTAGTCATTCCATCACTCAGTCACCTTTATCGTGTACGAGCAACTTCTCCAGAAACAGGCCAAGCTGGCCGTTATCGGCCTCGGTTATGTGGGCCTGCCCATTGCCCTCGAATTCGCCCGCAAAATCAAGGTTATTGGTTTCGATATCAATGCAAAGCGCGTAGAAATGATGCGCAACAACATTGACCCCAGCGGAGAATTGGAGGCGAAAGACTTCGAAGGCTGCGACATTGAGTTTACCGATTCGCTGGATGTGCTACGCGAGGCAACTTTCTACATTGTAGCTGTGCCGACGCCCATCGACGAGCATGCCCAGCCCGACCTGAAGCCGCTGCTTGGCGCTTCCGGCTCGGTAGGCAAGGTGCTGAAGAAAGGCGACTACGTAGTATTTGAAAGCACGGTATATCCTGGCTGCACTGAGGAAGACTGCATTCCGGTGATGGAAAAGCTGTCGGGCCTGAGCTACGCCAACGGCGACTTTAAAGTGGGCTACTCGCCCGAGCGCATCAACCCCGGCGACAAGGAGCACACGCTCAGCAGCATCGTGAAGGTAGTATCCGGCTGTGACGAGGAGTCGCTGGAGGAAATTGCCAAAACCTACGAGCTGGTAGTGAAAGCCGGCGTACACCGGGCTTCCTCCATCAAAGTAGCCGAGGCCGCTAAAATTATCGAAAACACCCAGCGCGACGTGAACATTGCGTTGATGAACGAGCTGTCGATGATTTTTGACCGCATGAATATCAACACCTACGAGGTGCTGGAAGCGGCCGGTACCAAGTGGAACTTCCTGAAGTTTTCGCCCGGCCTGGTAGGCGGCCACTGCATTGGCGTGGACCCCTACTACCTCACCTACAAAGCCAAAGAGCTGGGCTACGATGCCAAGGTGATTCTGTCGGGCCGGACCACTAACGATAACATGGGCGCGTACATCGCACGCCGGACTGTGCAGACGATGATTAAGCAGGGCAAGGACGTGGCCAAGAGCCGAGTGCTGGTGATGGGCGCCACCTTCAAGGAGAATGTGGAGGATATCCGCAACTCTAAAGTGGCCGACGTGATTCAGGAGCTGAAGAACTACTCGGTAAACGTAGATATTGTGGACCCGCACGCCGACTCGGAAGAGCTGAACCACGAGTATGGCTTCCGCCTGACGCCGGAAAGCGAAACGCGCACGGATTATGACGCCGTAATTGTGGCCGTAAGCCACAAGCCCTACACGGAACTGACCGAAGAGTATTTCAAATCCATCACCAACCAGCCGGCGGTAATTGTGGACATCAAAGGGTTGTTCCGCAATAAAATTCAAGATTTGGCTTACTGGAGCCTTTAATCGAAGCGCTGAGTGCCTGAACAGGGAAGCCTTAACTTGCCTTGTTCAGGCACTCAGCCACTCATTTACTCCTCATCGATGGACAGAGCAAAGATTCTGGTAACGGGTGGTGCCGGCTATATTGGCTCACATGCCGTAGTTGAATTGTACGAGGCCGGTTTTCAGCCGGTCATCATCGACAACTTCATTAACTCCCGCGAGTCGGCGGTGCAGGGCATTGAAGCCATTACCGGTACGAAAGTGTCCGTGCATCGGGTCGACTGCAACGACGCGGAGGCGTTGCGCGCCGTGTTTGCCGAAGAAGGCAGCATTCGGGGTGTAATTCATTTTGCGGCTTACAAAGCAGTTGGCGAATCGGTACAGAAGCCGCTGGAATACTACCGGAACAACGTGGGTTCCTTGCTAACGCTGCTGGAAGTGATGCGCGAGTTTGGGGTGGATGCGTTGGTGTTCTCCTCCTCCTGCACCGTGTACGGTGTGCCCGACGCGCTACCCGTGACGGAGCAGACGCCGACCAAAAAAGCAAATTCGCCTTATGGCGCCACCAAGCAGATGTGCGAAGACATTCTGCGCGACGTGGCAGCGGCTCCGGGTACTACGCTGCGCACCATTCTGCTGCGCTACTTTAACCCCATTGGCGCGCACAGCTCGGCCAAAATCGGGGAGCTGCCCTTGGGCGTACCGCAAAATCTCGTGCCATTTGTTACGCAGACGGCCGCTGGCATCCGGGAGCAACTCACCATCTTCGGCAACACCTACGACACGCCGGATGGGACTAACATCCGGGACTACGTGCACGTAGTGGACTTGGCCAAGGCGCACGTGGTGGCCGTTCAGCGCCTGCTAGATAAGCGGGGCGAAACGGTGGAAACTTTCAACGTTGGAACCGGGCAAGGTAATACCGTGCTGGAAGTAGTACAAGCGTTTGAGCGGGCCACTGGCCAGAAACTCAACTACAAAATTGGCCCGCCCCGCGCCGGTGACGTTCCGGCCATCTATGCCGATGTGACTAAATCAGTGCAGGAATTAGGCTTCCAGACCTCTACTACGCTGGAAGAGTCATTGGCCAGCGCCTGGAAATGGCAACAGACTTTGAATGGCTGAATAGGTGAGCCGGGGAATGGTTGAATGGAGAAGGTGAGAGTCAACCCATCGATACATTGACCATTCCACAATCCGCCCATGCAGCAATCCAACAATCCAACAATTCAACGGATGAAAATCATCATCACCGGCGGGGCCGGCTTTATTGGGTCGCACGTAGTTCGTCTGTTCGTAACTAAGTACCCCGAGTATCAGATTCTGAACCTGGATGCGCTAACCTACGCCGGCAACCTCGAAAACCTGCGCGATATTGAAAACGCGCCCAACTACCGCCTGGTGAAAGGCGACATCACCGACCAGGCTTTCGTGGACCAGCTGTTTGCCACCGAGGAGCCCGACGCGGTGATTCACCTGGCCGCCGAAAGCCACGTGGACCGCTCCATCACCGACCCGCTGGCGTTTGTGAAAACCAACGTGCTGGGTACGGTGCACCTGCTGAATGCTGCCAAAAACCTGTGGAAGCCCCGCAACTACGAGGGTAACGTGTTTTACCACGTGAGTACCGATGAGGTGTATGGCTCCCTGGAAATGGGGCCGGAAATGTTCACGGAGCAAACTCCCTACGACCCCCGCTCACCCTACTCGGCCAGCAAGGCCTCGTCGGACCACTTTGTGCGGGCCTGGCACCACACCTACCACATGCCGGTGAAGCTGAGCAACTGCTCCAACAACTACGGCCCCAACCACTTCCCCGAGAAGCTGATTCCGCTGGCCATCCACCGCATTCAGCACGGCGAGGCCATTCCGGTGTACGGCAAGGGCGAAAACGTGCGCGACTGGCTGTTCGTGAAGGACCATGCCACTGCCATCGACGCCGTGTTCCATAAGGGCAAAGTGGGCGAAACCTACAACATTGGCGGCGTGAACGAATGGCAGAACATCGAGCTGATTCACTTGCTCTGCGATACGCTGGACGAGAAAACCGGCAAGGAGAAAGGCACCTCCCGCAAGCTCATCAAGTTTGTGACGGACCGTGCCGGCCACGATTTGCGCTACGCCATTGATTCCAGCAAAATCATGAACGAGTTGGGGTGGAAACCGTCTGTAACCTTTGAGCAGGGCCTGAGCCAGACGGTAGACTGGTACCTGGAGAACCAGGAGTGGCTGAACAACGTGACCAGCGGCGCTTACCAAGAGTACTATCAGAAGCAGTACAATCGGTAATATGATAGATGTGAAAATGTGCGTGAATGTGAAAAATGAATTGCATTCGGCCTCTATTCCCATTTTCACATTCACGCACATTCCGCACATTTTAACACATTACTACAGTGTATAACACTCCTTTTCACGACCAGCCGCTCGATAACCTGAGCTTCCTCGTTACCGGCGGGGCCGGCTTCATCGGCTCGAACCTGGTGGAATACCTGCTCAAGTACGGCGCCAAAGAGGTGCGCGTGCTGGACAACTTTTCCAACGGCTTCCGCAAAAATGTGGCCCTGTTCGAAGGCAACCCGGCCTTGCGCGTCATTGAAGGCGACATCCGGGACCGGCAAACCTGCATCGACGCCTGCCAGGGCATTGACGTGGTGCTGCACCAGGCGGCCCTGGGCTCCGTGCCGCGCTCCATCAACGACCCCATCACGAGCAACGACGTGAACGTGGGCGGCTTCGTGAACATGTTGGTGGGGGCTAAGGAAGCGGGCGTGAAGCGCTTTGTGTACGCGGCCTCCAGCTCCACCTACGGCGACCATAAGGCCCTGCCCAAAGTGGAGGACCGCATCGGCAAGCCCCTCTCGCCTTACGCCGTGACCAAGTACGCCAACGAGCTGTACGCCGACGTGTTTGGCAAGACCTACGGCATGGAAATCATCGGGCTGCGGTACTTCAACATCTTCGGCCCGCGCCAAGACCCCAACGGCGCCTACGCGGCCGTAATTCCGCTGTTCATTGACGCCGTGCTGGAAAACCGCCCGCCCCGCATGAACGGCGACGGAGGCCAGACCCGCGACTTCACCTTCGTGGAAAACTGCGTGCAGGCCAACATTAAGGCGGCCCTGACGCAGAACCCCGAGGCCGTGAACCAGGTGTACAACGTGGCCGTAGCCGACCGCACCTCGCTCAACGACCTGTTCAACATTCTGAAGGAAGAAGCCGGCTCCGACATCACGCCCGAATATGGCCCCGACCGCGCCGGCGACATCCGTGACTCCCTGGCCGATATCAGCAAGGCCCAGAACCTGCTCGGCTACCAACCTCAGATTCGCATTCGGGAAGGCCTACAGAAAACACTGGACTGGTTTAAAACCAACCAGGAGTTTATTGCTGAGCGGAATTAACTGTCAAATTAGTAGACGGGCGAATGGCTGAATGTCTGGTTGGTTACAGCCGACCAGATCCATTCAACTATTCGCCCATTCAGCCATTCAACAATCTCCCTACTATGAAAGGCATCATTCTCGCCGGCGGCTCCGGCACCCGGTTGCACCCTCTTACCCTGGCCGTATCCAAGCAGATGATGCCGGTGTACGATAAGCCGATGGTGTACTACCCGCTGTCCATCCTGATGATGGCCGGCATTCGGGAAATCCTCATCATCACCACACCCCACGACCAGCCGCAGTTCAAGAAGCTGCTTGGCGACGGTAGCAATCTGGGCTGCCGCTTCGAGTACGTGGTGCAGGAAGTGCCCAACGGCCTGGCCCAGGCCTTCGTGCTGGGTGCTGACTTCATCGGTGACGACAAAGTAGCTTTGGTGCTCGGCGACAACATCTTCCACGGTGAAGGCATGGAGGAGCTGTTGAAATCCAATAACAATCCCGACGGGGGCGTGGTGTATGCTTACCACGTGCACGACCCCGAGCGCTACGGGGTAGTGGAGTTTGATGCCAACAACAAGGCCCTCAGCATTGAGGAGAAGCCGGCCCAGCCCAAGAGCAACTATGCGGTGCCCGGTCTGTATTTCTACGATAACGACGTGGTGCAGATTGCCCGCGACCTGAAGCCCAGCCCCCGCGGCGAGTACGAAATTACCGACGTAAACCAGGAGTATCTGCGCCGCGGCAAGCTGAAAGTAGGCATCCTGGGCCGCGGCACCGCCTGGCTCGATACGGGTACCTTTGAGAGCCTGATGCAGGCCGGTGAGTTTGTGCGCGTGCTGGAGCAGCGCCAGGGTCTGAAGGTGGGCTCCATTGAAGAGGTGGCTTACCGCCAGGGCTTCATTGACGCTGATCAGCTGCGCAAGATTGCCGAGCCCCTGCGCAAAAGCGGCTACGGCGACTACCTCATGCGCCTGCCTGAGCAACTGCTGATGTAAGCAATCAGCTGTCATTGCGAGCTTAGCGAAGCAATCCTTCCTTTACTAAGCTCTACCCCACGACCTGCACAAAGCCCCTGACGCCAACACGGACGTCAGGGGCTTTGTGCTTATCCAAGGTGTTGAACTGCGTAAAAGGAAGGATTGCTTCGCTCGCAATGACAGCTAAAATACCAGCCCCGCAACCAGCGCCGCGCCCACGATGAGATAGGAGGGCACCCGCTCCCAGAGTAGTAGCAGAAAGGTAACAGCAATAAGAGCTAGATTGATAGGGTTATCCGGCAATGGATGGTAGAGCAGAAACGTGGCCGCGCACACCAGCCCGGCCGATACGGCGTTGATGCCTTCCAGCGAGGCCTTTACCACGCGGTAGCGCTTGAGCTGGTCCCAGAAACGTATCAGGAAAAAGATAAGCAGGGTACCCGGCATAAAGATGCCCACCGCACCCACCAATGCTCCCAGCAGCTGCCCGTCGAGCCCACTCCCGTCGCGGCGCATGGCCAGGGCTCCAATGTAGGAGGCGAAGGAAAAATTCGGACCCGGCAGAGCCTGCACCATGCCCAGGCCCGAGAGAAACTCCTCGGGCGAGAGGTAATGCTTGAACTCTACAAACTCAGTGTAGAACAGCGGAGCCAGCACCTGCCCACCCCCGAACACGAGGCTGCCGTTGCGATAAAAATTCTCGAACAGGCGCATCGGCAGCCACTGCGTGTACTGCCCCAGCACCGCCGCTCCGATGAAGATGCCCAGCCACAGCACGAAGTTGGGCCACTCAATGTGCAGGGGCTGTTTCTCCTGCTGCGGCATCTTCCGGTAGCGGAATGTAGTCAGCAGCCCTCCGGCCAGCAGCAGAATGGGCATCAGCCAGGGCACCTGAAACCGGTACACCAGCATGGCCGCCACCACCATCAGGGCTACTGAGGTTTTGGTGTGAATAACCTTCTCGGCAATCTTGTAGGCGGAGTAAGCCACAAAGCCTACCGCCACCGGCTGCACGTACTGCACCAGCCGGGCTACCTGCTCCTTATCCAAGTAGCTGATGGTGAGGCCGGCGCAGGTCATGATACACACGGCCGGCAGTATCCAGATAACGAGGGTGAGGTAAGCCAGATTAGGCCCGCCTAACCGAAAGCCAATGGCCGTAATGGTTTGGGTAGAAGTGGGGCCCGGCAGAATCTGGCACAACGCCGTCAGCTCCAGCAGCTCGGCGGCCGTGAGGTAGCGGCGCTTATCCACCAGCAGCCGCAGCATCATGGCCAGGTGCGCCTGCGGCCCCCCGAAGGCACTGAGGCCCAGCGCGGCCACGTCCTTCAGGAAGATGAGGTTGCGCACCCGCTTCACCCGCGGCGCGCGCCGGGGCGGAGGAGCCAACTGAATATCATCTTGTGAAACGGGCAACGGCGGAGCAGAGAAAGGTGCCGGGCAAGATACACTTTAGCGGCAACTCCAAACGTATCAGCCGGCCGTTGGCTAACAGAAAAAAGCCCCGCTTCCAACACCGGAAGCGGGGCTTTTCACAAGAGGTATCGGGCTTACTTCTTTTTCAGACCCAGCTCAATCAGTCGCTCGTTTAAGAACTCGCCAGCGGTAATGTCGGCTTCCTTCTTAGGATTCTCGGGCGTTACGCAGCTCTCCAGGGCTGCCAGGCTCATTTCGGAGCGGGGGTGCATGAAGAACGGAATGCTGTAGCGCGAGGAGTTCATCTTCTCGCGGGGTGGGTTTACCACACGGTGAATAGTGCTTTTCAGCACCCCGTTGGTCAGGCGCTGGAGCATGTCGCCTACGTTCACCACAATCTGGTCGGGCAGGGCGGTAATGGGAATCCATTTCCCGTCGCGGCGCTTCACCTGCAGGCCGTCGGCCGAAGCCCCCATCAGCAGGGTAATCAGGTTGATGTCGCCGTGCTCGGCGGCCCGCACGGCGTCGGCCGGCACCGAATCCGGATTTTCGATGGGGTAGTAGTGAATGGGGCGCAGGATACTGTTGCCGTTGCGCACCTTATCATCAAAATAGTTCTCCGGCAGCTTCAGGTACAGAGCAATGGCCCGCAGAATGTCTTTGCCAGCCGCTTCCAGCGTTTTGTAGGTGGTCAGGGCAGTATCCTGGAAGCTCTCCAGCTCCTTTGGCCAGATGTTATCGGGGTATTCCGCCCCGATCGGGTCGTTCACGTCATCCACTTCCTGGCCCACGTGGTAGAACTCCTTCAGGTCGCCGGTGTTGCGGCCCTTGGCGTGCTCCTTGCCCTTGCTCACGTAGCCGCGCTGGCCAGCCAGCTCTGGCTTCTCGTACTGCTGCTTCACCTCGTCGGGCAGGGTGAAGAAGTTTTTTACATCGGCGTACAGCTTTTCCGTTTGCACGTCGGAGAGGCCGTGGTTTTTCAGAGCAATGAAACCGATGTTCTGGTAGGCTTCGCCCAGTTGTTGCACGAAACGGGCTTTGCGCTCCGGGTCGCCGGAGCGGAAATCGGCCAAATCAAGCGACGGAATTTCGTCGAGCAGCTTTTCTTCCATGGTGTGAAGAGGAAATGGTGTACTTAGGGGAGGGACAATACGTACCCGGCAAGGTACGATAAATGCCGGGATTGTGGAGTACATTAACCGGTTGGCAAGCGGGTAAGTTTCAGATGGAACGGGGCCGGCAAAAGTGCAACTTTTGGGTGGCGTCTTCCGTCTGTGCAGGAGCGGCGCAGTGTTGTACTTCGTTGGTATTGCTGGATTTTGCACTCAGCGGATGCAGGCACAGTCCAAATAGACCAGAATCGGAACCTGTGTAGTAACCCCGATTCGTGAGTATATTGCCCGCGGACCGCGGAAAGTGGGTTTTGCCTCGGCTTTCACCGAGCAGCGAAACTTCCGGGCGGGCTGCGACGTCTTTTGAGTCTTGACCGGGTACTTGGGTACTAGCAGGCAAAAAACTGTTTCCTCGGAAGCGTCTGATTTGACCTTGAACGTATGAATGTTACAAAAGTACTGTTGTCGTTAGGGCTGCTGGTGGGAATAGGCCGCGTGGGGCAGGCACAGCACGCCGTATGGGCGTCGAAGGTAGTGGCGGTATCCTCGCAAAAAGCAGAAGGTAAAGAAGCATTTTCGCCGGAAAAAGTACTGGGGGAACCCAACGCCACGCCGCTGGGTCAGGTGAATAACGAAGCCTGGATTCCGAAGAAGGAAGGCAGCAACGAGTTCATCGAAGTTCGGTTTGGCAAGTCCATCATTGCCAAGCAGGTAACAGTGGTTGAAAACTTCAACCCAGGCTCTGTTACGAAGATTGAGCTGGTGGATACGCGTGGCCAAAAGCACCAGGTGTACACCAACGACAGCCCGGGCCCCCTGCCGGAGCAGTTTCGGACGCTGCAGGTCACGTTTTCGCCCGGCACCTACCGCACCATTGGGGTGGTAGTTTCCATGAATACTAAAGCCGTAAACGGCGTAAACCAGATTGATGCCATTGGGGCGGCCGACGTGGCCGAGTCGATGGTGAAGAAGGAGTTCAAGAACGAGGAAAGCGGAGTCAGTTTTGACTCCTCGATGGTGAACCTGGGGCCCACCGTCAACTCCAAGTTTGTGGATACGCACCCGGTTATCTCGCCGGATGGCCGCACGCTGTTCTTTGCCCGGCAGGAGCACCCGCAAAACGTGGGTGGGGCCAAGGACGTGCAGGACGTGTGGTATAGCAACCTCACCAACGCTGAGAAAAAGCAGTGGGGCCCGGCCAAGAACATCGGCAGCCCCATCAACACTCCGCGCGACCCCAACGGCGTGGCCTCGGTATCAGCCAACGGCCAGCAGTTGCTGCTCATTGGCGTGTACCTGCCCGATGGCTCCATGGAACCCAAAGGGCCCAGCTTGAGCCGCCGTACTGCCACGGGCTGGACCAAGCCTGAAAAGGTGGAAATAGACGACTATTACAACGACGACCCCGAAAACGTCGATTTCTTTCTGGCCACCTCAGGCAAGGTGATGCTGATGGCCGTGGACCGTAAGGATGGCAAAGGGCAGCAGGATTTGTACGTGAGCTTCCTGAAGGCCGACGGTAAAACCTGGACGAAACCCCGCAACCTGGGTGGCACCATCAACTCCAACAAGCCGGAGTTTTCACCCTTCTTGGCTTCCGATGGCAAGACGCTGTACTTCGCCTCGGAAGGCCACGGCGGCTACGGCAAGAGCGACCTGTTTTACAGCAAGCGGCTGGACGACACCTGGACCAACTGGAGCGCCCCCCGCAACCTGGGCAGCAGCGTAAACTCCCCCGATTTTGATGCTTACTACACCGTATCGGCGGCGGGTGAGGATGCGTACCTGGTATCAGCCCGCAAGGGTATCGATAACTCAAAAGACATCTTCCGCATCAGCCTGAAGCCGACATTCCGGCCGGAGGTGGTGACGCTGGTGCGCGGCAAGGTGCTGGACGCCAGCAGCAAAAAGCCGGTGGCAGCCACCATTCGCTACGAAAACCTGCTAACCGGGGAGGAAATTGGGGTAGCAGATACCAGCCCCATCGATGGTTCATACACCATTGTATTGCCCTCGGGCGCCCACTATGGCTACCGTGCCGAAGCCAAGGACTACTTGGCTGAATCGGATAACCTGGACGTAACGGACCGGCAGAAATACTCCGAAATCAACCAAGATTTGTACTTGGTGCCGTTTGCAGTAGGCCAGAGCATCAAGCTGAACAACATCTTCTTCGCCCAGAGCAAGTACTACCTGCGCGAGAACTCCTACCCCGAGCTGCTGCGCCTAGTGCGCATCCTGAAGGATTACCCGCAGGTGGAAATTAAGCTGGAGGGCCACACCGACAACCAGGGCGACCCTCAACTAAACGTGAAGCTGAGCCAGGACCGGGTGAATGAGGTGAAAAAGTACCTCGTGCAGAAAGGTATTGCCAGCAGCCGCATCACCACCGAAGGCTACGGCGGTAGCAAGCCCATTGCCAGCAATGACCAGGAAGAAACCCGCAAGCTTAACCGCCGCGTAGAGTTCCGGATTACGAAGAAGTGAGGCCGTCATTGCGAGGAGGCACGACATTCCGCGCATCAAGCGGCGTCAAACCTTCCTTCGCAAAGCGCCCAGCCCCAAGATGCAGAAAGCCCCCGACGTATGTACTTACGCCGGGGGCTTTTGAATAGATCAAGGATTAGAGTCTTGAAAAGGACGGATTGCTTCGGCTCCGCCTCGCAATGACGTTCAGGTATTTCAGTACATTCTTACGACATCCGGCCTTCCTCGCGGCCGGGCTTCACGCTGCCACCCTGGCCGCCGGGATTAGCAATGGAGTCGCGCATGTCGGTGTCGGCCTGTACGTTGCGCATTTTGTAATAGTCCATCACGCCCAGGTTACCGGAGCGGAAGGCTTCGGCAATGGCTTTCGGAATTTCAGCTTCGGCCTGCACTACCAATGCTTTTGCTTCCTGGGTTTTGGCGCGGTTTTCCTGCTCCATGGCCACAGCCATAGCCCGGCGTTCCTCGGCCCGGGCTTCGGCCACGCGCAGGTCGGCGGAAGCCTGGTCGGTCTGGAGCTTGGCCCCGATGTTCTCCCCGATATCCACGTCGGCAATGTCAATGGATAGGATTTCGAAGGCGGTACCGGCATCGAGGCCCTTGCTGAGCACCAGCTTGGAAATCTTATCGGGGTTTTCGAGTACCTCCTTGTGGGAGCGGGACGAGCCGATGCTGGTTACGATACCCTCGCCCACGCGGGCCAGAATGGTCTCCTCGCCGGCCCCGCCCACCAGCTGGGTGATGTTGGCGCGCACCGTTACGCGGGCCTTGGCAATCAGCTGAATGCCATCCTGGGCCACGGCCGCTACGTTGGGCGTGTTAATGACTTTGGGATTCACCGAGGTGGTTACGGCCTCAAATACGTCGCGCCCGGCCAGGTCAATGGCTGTGGCCTGCTTGAAGCTGAGCGGAATGTTGGCCTTATCGGCCGAAATCAGAGCCTTGATTACGCTGGGTACATTGCCACCGGCCAGGTAGTGCGTTTCCAGGTCGTTGGCCGTCAGCTCCAGACCGGCTTTGGTGGAGGTAATGAGGGAGTTGACGATGAGGGCTGGCGGTACCTTCCGAACCCGCATAAAAGCCAACTGGAACAGGCTCACGCGCACTCCGGAGAAAATGGCGGTAATCCAGAGGCTGATGGGGAAGAAGTACAGCAGCACCAGCAGCGCAATACCGCCAACGGCCAGTGGGAAGAGAGGAAAATTCATGCAGTGTATGGGTTGTTTGTTTTCTATAGAAGCAGAAAAGAATAATCAGGAGCTCTAGGCCACGCGCTCCACCACAATGCGGTTTTGCTCAATGCCCAGCACCCGCACCTCGGAGCCGGCCGGCACAAACTCGCCCCGGGTAGTGGCCTCGCGCCGGTCGTCGTGGAACAGCACGGTACCCGCCGGGCGCAGGGCCGAGAGGGTGCGGCCCACTGTACCCGGCTGCACATCAGGATGGCGCACATCGTGCACGCGGGTATGATTGACTTGGGTAAGGGCCACTCGGTTCAGGTTTTTGGGCCTGAGCCCCCAGTACACCAGCACCCCCACCGTTACAATGGAGCCCACCAGCATGACGTGCCCGGTGGCTGAGCCCAGGTCCCGGTAACCCAGCCAGATACCGGCCGCCAGCAGCCCAAAGCCTACCAGCCCCACTACCGTAGTGCCGGGAATAAAAATGACTTCGGCCGCCAGAAAGACCAGCCCAAAAAACAGCAGCAGCGCAATGGTAAGCCAGTCCATAGCAAAATGAGGTTGGTTGCGGGAAAAGATACACAGAAGCTAATAAGATTGCATTGGTTGGCAAAGCAACAGGGCGCGAGGAACCATACGACTGAGCCGGAACGTCCCAAAGTCAGCGCTTTGCGTAAGCCGGATACGTACACCACTCCGTTACTTCCGCTGCCATGCCGTTGTCACTACCCACTTACACCCGCGTGGCGACCTTCTTAGGGTTGCTTGCCACCACCGCCTGTAATTACGATTTGAACGAGCGGCCCGCTGGTCAGGCCCCGAGTGCCGCGGCCAGCCGGATGCCCGCCGTTCTGCCGCTGCGCAATGTGCGGTGGGAATTACGGGAACTCGCCGGCCAACCGGCCCCCGCTACCCAGGAAACACCGTTTCTGGTGCTGCGCGACAACCGTACCCGAGCCGAAGGCCAGGCGGGCTGTAATAAATTCTCGGGGCCTTACACCATGGCGGCCGACAACCGGCTGCGGCTGGGCCCGCTGGTAACCACACGTAGTGCCTGCGCTAATCTGGCGGCAGAAGGCGCGTTTCTGCAGGCCCTCAACCAAGCACAGCGCTACCATTTCAAGGTGGTACGCTCAGCCTGTACGCGGCCGATACCACGGGTACGCCTCTGGCCCGGCTTGCGGCTGTGGCGGAGGAATAGAAAACTCCCCTGGCCCGCACGGCGAACCGCAGGACCAGGGGAGCAAAATGTGTACTAGAGGCTAGCGCAGATTAGTACGCCTTGGCAAAATGGGCGCGACGCTTGCTGGGGCGGCCCGTTACGATGCAGATGCCTTCTTCCTCGGGCTCGGCCAGGGCCAGGCAGCGGATGGTGGCCTTAGTTTCCTCCTTGATGCGCTCCTCCGTTTCGGAAGTGCCATCGTAGTGGGCTACCACGAAGCCGCCCTTATTTTCCAGCACATCCTTGAACTCCTCGTAGCTCTCCACACGGGTGGTGTGGGTTTCGCGGAAGTTGAGGGCGCGCTGGTAGATGTTCCGCTGAATGTCCTGCAGCAGCTGGTCAACGCTGTTCACGATGTCGGCGAGGGGCAGGGTCATCTTCTCCTTGGTGTCGCGGCGGGCTACTTCCAGGGTGCCGTTTTCCAGGTCGCGCATGCCCACGGCAATGCGCACGGGCACGCCTTTCAGCTCCCACTCGGCAAACTTGAAACCGGGGCGCTCAGTGTCCCGGTCGTCAATCTTCACCGAAATGCCGCGCTCAATCAGGCCCATCTGCATGGGGCGGATGCGCTCCATGAGCTCATCGAGCTGGCCGGTTTTGTAGATGGGCACAATGACCACCTGGATGGGCGCCAGCTTGGGCGGCAGCACCAAGCCTTCGTCGTCGGAGTGGGCCATTACCAGGGCGCCCATTAGGCGGGTGCTCACGCCCCAACTGGTACCCCACACGTGCTCCAGCTGACCTTGCTTGTTGGTGAACTGCACATCGAATGCCTTAGCGAAGTTCTGACCCAGGAAGTGCGAAGTACCGGCCTGCAGGGCTTTGCCATCCTGCATCAGGCCCTCGATACAGTAGGTTTCCACGGCACCGGCAAACCGCTCGTTCTCGGTTTTTACGCCTTTTACTACGGGCAGGGCCAGCCACTCCTCGGCAAACTGGGCGTACACCTCCAGCATCTGGCGGGTTTCGGCTACGGCTTCCTCGGCGGTGGCGTGGGCCGTGTGGCCTTCCTGCCACAGGAACTCGGCCGTGCGCAGAAACAGGCGGGTGCGCATTTCCCAGCGCACCACGTTGGCCCACTGGTTGATGAGCAGCGGCAGGTCACGGTAGCTCTGAATCCAGCCTTTGTAGGTGTTCCAGATAACGGCCTCCGAAGTGGGGCGCACAATCAGCTCTTCCTCCAGCTTGGCGTTGGGGTCCACGCGCAACTTGCCCGGCTTGTCGGGGTCATTCTGCAGGCGGTAGTGGGTTACTACGGCGCACTCCTTGGCGAAACCTTCGGCGTTTTTTTCCTCGGCTTCGAACAGGCTTTTAGGCACGAACAGCGGGAAATAGGCATTCTGGTGGCCCGTGCGCTTGAACATGTCGTCGAGGGTGCGCTGCATTTTCTCCCAGATGGCGTAGCCGTAGGGCTTAATCACCATGCAGCCCCGCACCGAGGAGTTTTCGGCCAGGCCGGCCCGTTTTACCAACTCGTTGTACCACAACGAATAATCTTCGGTGCGCTTGGGCAAACTTTTGCTCATATCTTGAGGTATTGTAGAAGTAGTGAAAAAGTTCCTGTTTCTGGTACAAGATTTGACGTAGGAAAAGGGCACCGTTTCGGCCCCAAATTACGTTATTAAATCCGGAGGATTGGGCCCTGACGGACTGCGTGTTGCCGGCCTTCACTCAACCTCCATTTTTCTGATCCAACTTTACGCGTAAGCAGCCATGAAAAAGATATTAGCCCCCATATTGCCCGCCCTGGCCCTGCTTACGCTGGGGGGCTGTGCAAGCACCTCCTATTTAAGTACCACTGAGGACGACGGGATGTACTACTCGTCGAAGGACCGGGTAACGGTTCCGGCGCAGGTAGCTTCCTCCGGGCCATCGGCCACGCCGGTTGCTTCCGAGGAAACTACCGCCGCCCCCGGCGACGTGGCCAACCCCGATTATGCTGGCACTACCAACAGTGCGGCCGCCAACTCCTCGGGAGAGTACTACGACGATGACTATTACTACGCCTCCCGCCTGCGGCGCTTCCACAGCCCGTACCGCGGCATTGGCATGGGTTACTATGATTTTGCCTACACTGACCCTTACTGGTACGGCGGCTCCGTCATCGGTTACTCGCCGTGGGGCTACGGGTACAGCAGCTTCTACGACCCCTTCTACAGCCCCTGGGGTTATGGTGGTGTGAACATCAGCATTGGTTTTGGCCGGCCTTGGGGCTGGGGCCGACCCTGGGGCGGCTACGGATATGGCTACGGCTACAGCCCGTATGATTACTACGGCTGGGGCGGCCCCTGGGGCGGCTACAACTACGGTTACCTGAACGGGTACTACTCGGGCCTGTATGGCGGCGGGTATTATGGCGGTGGTGGTTACTACGGAGGCAATGGCTGGGGTGGCTATTACGACCGGCCGGGCCGGCGCGTAACGTATGGCCCCCGCCGTGACCGGGCCACGGATGGTCAGCGCCTGACGACCTCGCCCGATGGCGTAGTATCCGGCCGGGGCCGGGGCCGCGTGCAGGACGGTTTTACCAGCCCTACGCCCGCACCGAGCGGAATTGTGAGCCAGCCGGGTGGCGGCCGTCGGCGGGTGCAGGAACTGAACGACAATACGCCCGCCGTGGCAATACCCGCGCCTTCCGGTGGCGGCCGGGTACGGGAAGGCAACGTGACCCAGGCGGAGCAGATACCAGTTGGTGGTGCCGAGCGGGTGCCGAATAACCGGCGGTGGCGGGTGCTTGATAACACTACCAATGGCAACGGAGACACGCCCAACTCCAATGGCACTACCGGCCAGCCCATGCCAACGGAGTACGGCCGTCGGCGCCGGGCCGACTGGAGCAACGGAGGCAGCGTTTCGCAGCCGCAGCCAGATCAGCCCCGCGTAGATGACCAGCCCCGGCGGCAGCGGCTGTACGATCCTTCGTCGCAGCCCAGTCAGCCTAGTCAGCCCAGCCGCTCCTATTCCGAGCCGTCCCGGTCGTACTCCCAGCCTAGCCGTTCCTACGAGCCTTCTCGTTCGTATTCGGAACCGTCGCGGAGCAGCAGCGGCGGCAGCTTCGGCGGCGGTAACTCCGGCGGTGGCGGTGGTGGTCGTCGGGGCCGGGTGCAGTAAGCCGACAGGGGCTTCAGTCAGCAACCCTGTTATGTTGTAAATATTCTTGGAAGCCCGGTGTGTTGCTGGGCTTCCCTTCCTCTACCTTTCCTATGAAAATGCTGAAATATGGCCTTGCCGTTGCCCTGTTAGGCTCGGCCAGCCACGCCTTTGCCCAATACAATACCGACGCACTTCGCTTTTCGCAGACGCAGCCTTCCGGTACTGCCCGCACGCTGGGTATCGGGGGAGCTACGGCCGCCGTGGGCGGCGACTTTGGGGCCGTGACGGTGAACCCCGCCGGCTTGGGCATGTTCCAACGCTCCGAATTCTCCTTGTCACCCGGCTTTAGCTCGCTTAATGCCAACAGCCGGGCTTTTGGAAATACCACGGCCGACTCCCGTAACAATCTGCATCTGGGCAGCATCGGGCTGGTGTTTGCCAACCGTCGCCCCGATGATGATTCCAACCCGTGGCGGTCTGGGGCTTTCTCCATCGGGCTTACGCGCACCGCCGACTACAACACGAGCTTCCGGTATCAGGGACAGCCAACATTCGAGCAGGACATCTTTCAGCGGTTTAGTGAAGACCAAAGGGCGGCCCTCGACGACCTGGCTTATAACACGTACCTCACGGATAGCCTGGACGTAAATAACGATACAAAGGGGCGGCTTATAAAGCGCGGACTTTCCAAAGCGGTTAACAACACGGGCAACGTCAACCAAGCAGAAACCGTGCGCACCACGGGCAGTCAAACCCAATTCGATTTTGCGTACGGTGCCAGTTACTTGGATAAGCTCTACATCGGCGGCGGTATCGGCATCGTAACCTCGCGCTACACTTCGGAAAACATCCTCACGGCCTCTGACCCCACGCCGGTCAGCAATGATGCGGGAACCTCATTCGCCTCATTGCGGCAGCGGGACTTCCTGGAAACGAAAGGAGCGGGCATCAACGCCCGGGTGGGGATAATCTACAAGCCAATAGATGCACTGCGTATTGGGGCTTCGGTGCAAACTCCTACTTATCAGCAATTTACTGAAACATTCAATTCCTCCCTGGAGGCAAAGTTTGACAAACAGGTGATTGTTGGTAGTCAGCGGTACACTTCTGCCAGCTCCTCCCTTGACCCGAACGTGTTTGACTACGCGGTAACCTCGCCATTCCGGGCAACGGGTGGGGTAGCGGCCGTGATAGGAAAGTATGGCTTCGTGAGTGGCGACGTGGAGTACGTGAATTACGCCAGCGCCCGCCTCAGCAACTACAACAACAACGGGGTGCAGGGCAACGCCGACTTTAGCTACGATAATGACGACATCCGCAACCTGTATACTAAAGCCGTGAACCTGCGCGTGGGCGGGGAACTGCGGGCCGACATCTTCCGGGTGCGGGCCGGTTTTGCCCACTACGGCAACCCGTACCGGAATTCAGCTACCGACCAGAGCCGTACGTTTTATACCGGCGGCGTAGGGTTGCGGCAGAAGAACTTTTTTCTGGATGCAGCCGGCGTGTACAGCACCAATTCTCGCCAATATTCGCCCTACACGCTCCGCAACCGCGCTGATACGCCCGTGGTGCAAGTGGATAACAAGCGTTTCACTACTACGCTCACGGCCGGCTTTCTGTTCTAGAAATTTCACTGACCCCATTATAATAAAGCCGGCCCCGCAGTCTGTGGGGCCGGCTTTATTTATGATGAAATTTACAGAACTATTTGCTCACGCGTACCTGCACTACCAGAGTTGGTATGCCGGTCGTAATGATGTTGTCCACGGCCAGCAGCCCGTAGCGGTTGTCGGGCGTTTTGAACGCAATTACTTGCCCTTTAGCGAGCGGGCCGGTGCGAGTAGCTGTCGAAAACGAATTGCCCTGATACTGGTTGTACACGCTGGTTAGGGCCTCAGTGGTGGAGTAACTGGCCAGGGCCCCCGCGGTGAGCGGGGTGGAACGGATTTCGGTGCGCCGGCCGGTCCAGGGAAGCTTCAGGGCCGCATCGGCGGTAGTAGCCAGGCTGGGCGCTACGGTAGCGGAGCCGGGTACATACACCAAATCCACCAGCTTCTGGTTATCGGGTAGCTTACGCAGGGAAAAGCTGGGCAGTGTGAGACCCTCGCGCAGGGCCAGGAAGCTGCGGCGACCAAATGCCCCGGGAGCCTGCAGCGGGAGGGTATAGCTGTGGAACGCTGTAGCCGAATCGGTGCGGCCCAGGCGCAGGTAGAAGCTCCGGATGCCGTGGTTGTCTTTAGCATCAGTGAAGTCGTAGGTCCAGATTTCCTTGCCGGCGGTGGTGCGGGCCGGCTGCACGCTCTGGAAAGCAAACTCGCGGGCGTTGGTAATCAGCGTATCCAGGTACACCAGCGAGGAAGAGATAGAATCAGCCCCTTCCTTGTAATTCAATGGGTATCCAACCAATAGCTGAGTGGGCTGGTACCTGGCCTTAATGAGCAGGCGCGTGAGCGGGGCGTCGTCGCTTTCGGCTTCGGCAAATACCTTCACCGCTATTGTGTCGCCGGCCACCGTGATGCGGCGGGAGGCCGGGTTGAAACGGGTGCTGCCCACGAAATTGACGCGCGGCCCCGGCTCCAGGGCCGGCTCGCAGGCCGTCAGGCAAATCGGGAAAAGCAATAGAGAGACGGGACGAAAACGCATAGCAGGGTAAAGATACGGATGGATTCAGACGGGCCACGGCTTTGCTTGCGTCCGGGCTGCCCGACCGGCCGCGTACCGGCCGGGGTGCAACCTTACGGGCTGCTTTGGCTACCTTAACGCCGGATTCCCGCCGACATTTCATTTCCCTTCGCATGCGCTTACGTTCTTTGGGCCTGGCCCTGTTCCTGACCACCGCCAGCCCCGTTGTATTGCCCGGTTTTGCGCCGGTTGCTTTTGCCCAGCAAAAGCAGAATATCACCCTCGAAGACATCTGGCAGAAAGGCACCTTCTCAGCCCGCTCGGTGCCGGGCTTCAACTGGATGAAGGACGGCCGCTTCTACTCCTCCCTGAGCAAGGGTGATTTGGTGCAGAACGACGTAACCACCGGCCAGCCCGTGCAAACCCTGGTAGCGGCCCAGGATCTGAAGCTAGCCGGCCAGACGCAGCCGCTGCAGGTGGATGGTTACAGCTTCAACGCCGATGAAACTAAGATTCTGTTCAGCACTGATACCGAGCCGATTTACCGGCGCAGCAGCAAGTCGTACTTTTTCGTGTACGACCGGGCCAGCAAGCAGCTCACGCCCCTGAGCGCCGGCGGCAAGCAGCTGTACGCCACCTTCTCGCCCGACGGCAAGCGCGTGGCCTTCGTGCGCGACAACAACCTGTACGTAACCGACCTGGCTACCATGCAGGAAACCGCCGTAACCACGGACGGCGCTTTGAACAAAATCATCAACGGCGGTACCGACTGGGTGTACGAGGAGGAATTTTCCTTCGCCCAGGGCTTCCAATGGTCGCCCGACTCGCGCTACGTGGCCTACTACACCTTCGATGAAAGTCAGGTGCCCGAGTATAACATGCAGGAGTGGGGCCCGCTCTACCCCAAAGACTACCGCTATAAGTACCCCAAGGCCGGCGAGAAGAATTCCATCGTCAGCATTTCGGCCTATGACGTGGCCGCCGGTAAATCGGCCAAGATGAACGTGGGCACCGAAACCGACCAGTACATCCCGCGCATCCTCTGGACGCAGACGCCCGATTTACTAAGCATCCAGCGCCTGAACCGTTTGCAGAACAAGCTGGAAATTCTGCACGCCAACGCCAAAACCGGCCAGAGCAGCGTGGTACTCACCGACACCGACAAGGCCTACGTGGACATCACCGACGATTTGCGCTATCTGGCCGGCGGCAAGGAATTTCTGTTCAGCAGCGAGAAGGATGGCTACCGCCACCTCTACCTGTATGATATGAAGGGCAAGCAGGTGCGTCAGGTGACGAAGGGCAACTGGGAAATCACCGAAATCAACGGCTTCGACGAGAAGAAGGGCCTGGTGTACTTCACCAGCACAGAAGGCTCGCCGTTGCAGCGCCACTTGTACCGTATCGACCTGAAGGGCAAGGGCAAAACCCGCCTCAGCGAAGCCGGCCGCGGTACTGACGTGGTAAATCTCAGCCCCGATACCCGCTACTACCTCAACTACCACTCCGAGGCCGGGGTGCCGGCCGTAGTGAGCCTGCGCAGCGGGCAGGATGGCAAGCTGGTGAAAGTGCTGGAAGACAACGCCAAGCTGCGCGAGAAGCTGAACCAATACAACCTGGCCACGCCCGAGTTCTTTACTTTCAAAACTAGTGAAGGCGTGGAGCTGAACGGCCAGATGCTGAAGCCCACTAATTTCGACGCCACCAAAAAATACCCCGTGCTCATGCACGTGTACGGCGGCCCCGGCTCCCAAACCAACGCCGACTCCTGGGGCGGCACCAACTACCTCTGGCACCAGATGCTCACGGAAAACGGCTACATCGTGGTGATTGTGGACGGGCGCGGCACCGGGGCCCGGGGTGCGGCCTTCAAGAAAGTGACCTACGCCAACCTGGGCAAGCTCGAAACCATCGACCAGGGCGAGGGCGCCAAGTACTTGGCTACGCTGCCCTACGTGGATAAGGGCCGCATCGGCATCTGGGGCTGGAGCTTCGGCGGCTACATGACCACCCTGGCCCTCACCAAAAACGCCGACCTGTTCAAGATGGGCATTGCCGTGGCCCCCGTCACCAACTGGCGCTACTACGATACCGTGTACACCGAGCGGTTCCTGAAAACACCGCAGGAAAACCCCCAGGGCTACGACGACAACTCGCCCGTGCAGCACGCCGACAAGCTCAAGGGCAAGCTCCTGCTGGTACACGGTACCGGCGACGACAACGTGCACTTCCAGAACTCCATTGCCTTCGTGGATGCAATGGTGAAGAACAACAAGGACTTCCAGACCCTGTACTACCCCAACCGCAACCACGGCATCTACGGCGGCAACACCCGCCTGCACCTCTACCGCCAGATGACGGATTTCGTGCTGGAGAACCTGTAACTGCTGCTTGTCATTCCGAGCGAAGCGAGGAATCTGGGTTACTCTTCGGATGGTTAACCTAAATTCCTCGCTTCGCTCGGGAGGATAAGTATCCATACTATCACAAAAAAGCCCCCCACGTGAGGGGCTTTTTTGTTCCCGGCGAACTATTGCAGTAGTTCCGAGTGGCCAGCCAGCTCAGGTGCGGGCTGCGGGCTGATGGAGGTGATTTGCAAGCCGAGCAGCTGCGGGCTGCGGAATTGCTCGTAGAGGTCGGCAAACAACTCGCTTAGCTCGGCAGTGGTGGTCCGGACCTGCTGCTTGCGTTGCGAGGTGCCTACCACCTGCCCACACTCCAGATGCGCCAACGTGAGGCGGCAGCAAACCGTGTACTCCAGCGTGTTTTTCATAGCTCAAAATTTGCGGAAAGGAGAGAGCGAGAATAGAGTGTAAAGCTAAATATTTTAGTTTAAATATCTAATATAATTAGGGTTGGTTTTCGGTGTGAAATGACGGGCTGGCCAAGCTCCTACGACAACGCCTGCGGGGGTGGGGAACCGGTACCGGCAGGGCGGGTTTTATCCTGAGGCAGCGGCACAAACTCGTGGTTGTCGTTGGGTGGCAGCAAAATGCGGCCGGCCTGCCAGTCGGCCTTGGCTTGCTCAATGCGCTCCTTCCGCGACGACACGAAGTTCCACCAGATGTACCTCTCCCCCAGCGGCTCGCCGCCCAGCAGCATTAGCGTGGTGGCCTCCCGCGCTACCAGTACCGGGTCGAGGCCGGGCGTGAACACCAGCAGCTGGCCGGGCCCGTAGGTGCGGCCGTTCACTTCCAGCAGCCCCTTGGCCACGTAGGCGCCCCGCTCGGGGTAGCCGCGGGGCAGCCCAAACCGGGCGCCCGGCTGCAGCGTCACGTGCAGGTAAAACAGCGGCGAGTGGGTTTTGACGTCGTTTTTCAGGCCAAATGCGTCGCCGGCAATCAGCCGCATCCACACGCCATTATCCGTGAAAACCGGCAGCTCGTGAGGCTGGTAATTGGTGAAGGCGGGGGCGGCTTCTTCGTCGGCTTCGGGCAGGGCCACCCAGGTCTGAATCATTTCCAGCTGCCCGCCGGCCAGGGTGGCGGGGTCCTCAAACCGCTCCGAATGGGCAATGCCACTGCCGGCCGTCATCCAGTTTACCTCGCCTGGCCGGATAATCTGCTCCACGCCCAGGCTGTCCCGGTGCGTGACCTGGCCGCCAAACAAGTAGCTCACGGTGCTTAACCCGATGTGCGGGTGAGGCAGCACGTCCAAGGTGGGCAACATCTCGGGGGCTACCTGCACCGGGCCGGCGTGGTCCATAAAAATAAACGGCCCCAGCATGCGGCGCAGGCGGTAGGGTAGGATGCGCTTCACCTCAAAACCGGGGCTGAGAGCAGCCGGTCGGGCATCAATTATCTGGTCGAGCATAGCGTGAAATTGAAAGCGAAAAAGG
This sequence comes from Hymenobacter pini, assembly GCF_020421205.1. GTDB lineage: Bacteria > Bacteroidota > Bacteroidia > Cytophagales > Hymenobacteraceae > Hymenobacter > Hymenobacter pini. The sequence goes on along the minus strand of NZ_JAIZZH010000004.1, from coordinate 403,250 downwards.
CTGTTGAATGAGCCGGTCGGAAAAGTAAATCCGTTTTGTGTCAGGTATTTACCATAAAAAACCGATTTTGGGCCAATAAATCCGGTGTTTTCCGCGTAGAGGCGTCCTATGCCGATGTGTACTCCAACTCGTTTGCTGACTGTTGCCCTGGCTACCGGCCTGCTGCTGGGCTGCCAGCCGGAGCGCCCGGCCCAACGGGCGGCCCCGGCTACTGCGGCCCCGGCCCTGGCCGACTCGCTGCCTTACGATTCGCTGGCGCAACCCGTGGGAGCCGCTCCCAACCGCACCTGGCATCGGCTTACGCACGCCACCAACCGCCGGGCTCCGCTGATTGTGTACCGCAGCAGCCGGCCCAGTCTGCCTGATGCGCCGCCGCCCGCCGAGGCCCGGCTGCAGGACCTGACGCTGAAAGCCAGCGAGTATTTCCAGATTGACCCCACTAAAGCGGCCGAAGTGCGCGGCCGGGAAGGCACCATCGTCCGGATTCCGGCCGGGGCGCTGGTAGACAAGCGCCAGCGGCTGGTAACCACTGCCGTGTGGGTGGAATTGAAAGAATGCTACTCCGCATCTGATTTGCTGCTCTCCAACCTGCTTACCGAAAGCCTGACGGGCGCTCCGCTGGAGTTGGACGGTGCCGTGCTGGTGCGGGCCACTGCCGGCGGCCAGCAGCTGGCCCTGGCGGCGGGCCGGGCACTACAGTTGGAGTTAGCGGGCGCACCTTCCGCACTGCCGCTGTTATATGGACAGGCCAACGGGCCTGATCCTGTCCGCTGGCAGCAAGCCGAAGCCCAGCCCTTGCCCGATGCGCAGGTACTAACCACCGCCCAGCAAATGCCCCGCTACGGCCAGGGCCCGGCCGATATCAACCGACTTATACGGTACCCGCGGGCCGCGCAGGAAAACCACACCGAAGGACTGGTGTTTGCCTCCTTTGTGGTAGATGAGGCCGGCCGCGTAACGCAGCCCCATATTTTGCGGGGCCTGGGCAATGGCTGCGACGAAGAAGTGCTACGGGTGCTGCGCCAGACATCGGGCCACTGGGTGCCGGGCCAGCAGGATGGGCGCTTCGTGAAGGTGAAACTGACGCTGCCCATCCGATTCCATTTCCAGCCCGGCTTGGCCACCGCCCCCGAAACGGCCGCCGTGGCCGATGCCACGCCAATGGAGGAACCCGTGCTGAATGACTTGGCCGACAGCCCCGGCGCGTTGCAGGCCAGCCGGCTAGGCTGGCTGGCTGCCGGGCGGAGTTGGCAAAGTGCAGCCGCCAGTCTGTTCGTGCCTACCCAGGCGGCGGAGGGGCCATGCATGGTGAGGCTGCTGGTGCCCGGGCACCGGATAGTGTTGTCGGCGCAGTTGGAGGTTGGTGGTTACCAGTTTCCGGTGGCTCCCGCTGGCGCTACCGTGGTAGGCCTGCGCTACGAGAATGGCACCCCCTTCATGGCCCGCCTGACAACCACCGCCGCAGACACGCTACGTTTCCGGGAAACCACCCTGGCCGACTTGGAAACCACGCTCGAAAAGTTCAACTAACGCTTCGGTAGTCTAACGGCGAGGCCCCAGCCGCAGCGTGCGGCAGGAGTCCGACTGAATCAGCGGTTCCGTCTGGAAACTGGTTTGCCAAGCACGCAGAGCTTTCTGCCCGCACACCACCACCACGTCGCCGGGACTAGATTGTGCGGCCTGCCACGCTGGGCGGCGCGCTACGGTGTGGCCCTGCTGATATTGCGCGGCTAGCTGATAATAGAGTGGCGCATCGTTGAAGCTGCCATCGGTGCCGAGAGTGTAGGTCCAGAGCTCGGGGTGTTGCCGCCACTGCTGCTGCAGGTGGTGCCCATACACCAGCTGGTGATTATCAAAGCGGTGTTTGGACAGCTGGCGGAGGTACTGCACCTGGTTGAGGTATGGGGAGGCCGCCAGGCCCAATACTGCAGCTACGCGCCCGGCGTAGCGCACCGGCCGGCCGCCGGCATGTTGCTGAGCGTGCCGAAAAAGCACGGTACCCGCGGCGGCTGCCAGCAGCGCCAGCAGCGGAAAGGCTGGGGCATCATACCACACCAGCTTAGTTTCGGCCAAGGAAATAACCAGCAGGAAGCTCCCCACGATGGGGGCCAGTGCCCGGCCCAGCCACCACCCCGCCGAGTTGCGAGGCTGCCACCACCCCAGGCTGACGCCCAGCAACGCCGGTAGCAGCCACAGGGCAAACTGCCAGTTGGCCAGCAGGCTCAGGTAGAATTCAAATGGCCCGTTGTTGCCCTCCAACTCATGCGCGACCGGGCCGCCTACTTCATACTGCCACACGGCTGCGAGGTAGCCAGGAGCCGCCGTCTCACGCACCGCGTACCAACTGCCCGCCGCTAGCACCACAACACCCGCCGCCAGCCACGGGGCCAGGGTGCGCAGGCGGTGAAGGCAGCCGGTGCTCCAGGCCGCCAGCAGCAGCCCAGGACCAAACATGGCACCAGCAATACCTTTGGTAAGCACGGCCAAGGCAAAAGCCACACCGGTACCCCAGGCCCAGCGGGCCCGGCCGCTCCGCAGAAAGGCCACCCAGCAGCAGACGCCTAAAGTGGTCCAAAGCGTCAGGAAAGCATCAAAATCAGCGGTGCGGGCTACGTGGAAGCAGACGTAGCCCGGCGCGGTAATTAACACCAACCCCGCCAGCAGTCCGGCCAGCCGGCTGCGCAGCCACCGGGTAGCGGCGGCATATACCACGCTCACCGTAGCCAGAGCCGCCAGCGCGGCCGGTAAGCGCAGCCCCAGCTCAGAAGGGCCCAGCAGCCGGATGCTGCCGGCCAGCGTCCAGAGCCAGAGCGGGGGCTTGCAGTTCCAGAGGTCGGGCTGGCCCTCGTAGCGGGCTACCAGCCAGTCGTGGTGCACGAGCATGCCCAGCGCATCCAGGGCCGTGCGCGACTCGTCCCATTGCTGCACCGGAAAAGAGCTTAGCTGCCAGAACAGCGGAAAATACGCCAGGGCCAGCAGTAGCAGCAGGGGCAAAACCCGCTGCCAGAGCGGGCTATGGTGGGTAGGGGAGGAAGCAGAGTGCACGCCCTAAGCTACGGCAGCGGCTAAGGTTGTACAAGCCACCCCCCAGATTCGGCTACAGCTTGATGCACACGTTTTGCGCCTCCGTAAAGAAGCGTAGCGCCTCCAAGCCGCCTTCCCGGCCCACCCCGGAGTTCTTCATGCCCCCGAAGGGTGTGCGTAGGTCACGGTGCAGCCAGGTGTTCACCCACACCACCCCGGCGTGAAGCTGCTGGGCCACACGGTGCGCCCGGGTTACGTCGCGCGTCCAGAGTGTAGCCGAGAGGCCATATTCCGTACCATTGGCCCAGCGCAGAGCTTCCTCCTCGGTATCAAAGGGCGTGAGCGTCACCACCGGCCCGAATATCTCTTCCTGATTGACGCGGCACTCGGGGCCTAGGCCTTCGAACACGGTGGGCTGCAGAAAGTAGCCGTCGGCGCAACGGCCCGGTAGCTGCACCCGCTGCCCGCCCGCCAGCAGTCGGCCGCCTTCCTGGTGAGCCAGCTCAATGTAGGCCAGCACCTTTTGCAGGTGCGCCTCGCTTACCAGTGCGCCCTGCCGGGTAGTTTCGTCCAGCGGGTCGCCTACGGTAAGGCTCTGCACCTGGGCCAGAAACTCGGTTTTAAACTGCTCGTAGATGGGCCTTTCTACCAAGATGCGGGACCCGCACAGGCAAATCTGCCCTTGGTTGGCAAACGAGCTGCGAATGCTGGTTTGCACGGCGGCGGCCAGGTCGCAGTCGGCAAAAATGATGTTGGGGTTCTTGCCGCCCAGCTCCAGGGAGAGTTTCTTGAAGCGGGGTGCGGCCGAACGGGCAATCTGCTCGCCGGTTTTAGTGCCCCCCGTAAAGCTGATGGCCCGGATGCCGGGGTGTTCGACCAAGGCTTGCCCTACGCCGGGACCCGTGCCGTGCACAATGTTGAGTACTCCCGGCGGCAGGCCGGCCTGCTGCACCAGCTCGCTCAGCAGAAAAGCCGTGTAGGGCGTCATTTCCGAGGGCTTGGCCACCACGCAGCAGCCCACGGCCAGGGCGGGTGCAATTTTCCAGGTGAACAGGTACAGCGGCAGGTTCCAGGGCGAGATACAGCCCACTACGCCCAGCGGGTGCCGCACCGTGTAATTTACGGCCACGCCTTCCTGCACGTGGGCTTCGGTGGCAAAATGCCCGGCAGCAGTACCGAAAAAGGCGAAGTTGCTGGCGGCCCGCGGAATATCCAGGCTGCGGGCCAAGCTCAGGGGCTTGCCATTATCCTGACTTTCGGCCCGGGCCAGCGGTTCCAGGTGTTGCTCAATCAGCTCGGCGAGGCGCACCAGCCGGCGGCCCCGCTCCTCGGCCGGCAGCGCCCGCCAGGCCGGCAACGCTGCCTCGGCGGCGCGCACGGCCGCGTCCACGTCGGCGGCGTCGGAGTCGGGCACCTGGGCAAATGGCTGGCCGGTGGCCGGCTCAAGCAGCGGTAAGTAACGACCGGCTACCGGGGGCTGCAGATGGCCGCCAATGAGGTTCTGAAGCTGAAGCATACAGGTGGGAATCAAGGACAAAGTACCTTTGCCGGAAATTTAGATATATCGGGCCCGCCGCCCAAAGGCCGTGGTACCGGGGTGTTATGCAAAGCTATCAGAATGCGGAATGTACTGGTGTGGCTCGGTTACGTGGCTGTGTTTATTGTGTTTACCTGGCCCTTGGCACTGGCACCGGCCACCAGCTTTCCGGTAGTGCCGGGGCATGATACGTACCAGTTTTACTGGAACGTATGGCACTTTCGGCAGGCTCTGCTAGCCGGTCACAACCCTTGGTACACAACGTGGCAGTTTTACCCGCAGGGCTCCTGGCTGATTATGCACGCCTACATTCCGATAGTGGGCATGCTGGCCGTTGTGGTGCGCAACGAGATGCTAGCCATTAATCTGGCGTTGCTGCTCAGCTACAGCTTATCGGGTCTGGGGGCGTATCTGCTGGCAAAACGCTGGGTATGGCAGCCATTATTGTGCCTACTGGCCGGTTTCATCTTCGCCTTCTCGCCTTATAAGATGCAGCGGCTGCCGGAGCACTACAACCTAGTGCTTACGGCAACGGTGCCCTTTTATATACTAGCCTTGCTACGTGCCTTCCGGTTTGAAACGGGACGGTGGCTGCCGCAGGTGCGTAGCTGGCGGGCAGTGGCCGGCTGCCTGGCCCTCGGCGTGCTCACACTCCTGAGCGACTATTACGTGTTGTTCGGGCTGCTGTATTTCACGGCGTTGTACGCGGCGTGGTTTGGGCTGCGGTTGGGGCAGCTCAACTGGCGCAGCTGGCGGATATGGGCGGGCTTGGTTGCGGTGTTAGTCGTGAGCCACATCAGCATCCGGCTGCTGCGGCTGGCCGGCGCCCCTGAAAACGGCTTGTGGTGGGCCGGTGACCTAGTAGCGTATCTGCTGCCCCACCCACCAGCCGCTGGGTTGATTTTGGCTGGAGCCACCGCCTGTACCATTCTACCCTTTTCAACCTGCCTGGCTCCCTCGAAAATACTTTATTCCTGGGCTACGTGCTGCCGCTGGTGGCTTTGCTGGGGTGGCACTACCGGCGCACTTCCGCCGTGCGGCAGGATGCGGCCGGGCGGCCCTTGGCGTGGGTGTTGTTGGTGTTTTTTTTGCTCACGGTGCCTACGCTGCGCATCTACGGGCACGAGCAGCTAAACCTGCCTACGGCTTTCGTGCATTTTGTGCCCTTCGTCAACAACATCCGCTGCCCCACGCGCTGGGTGTTGTTTATCAGCCTGTTACTGCCGCTGGTAGCATTCAGCCATTTGGAAGCTGGCGGGTTTGGCCGGTGGCGGAGCAAATGGCAGTGGGCGCTGGCTCTGGGGCTGACTGCCGGGGTGCTCGTGGAGTACTGGCCGGCCCCTTACCAGCGGGCCACGGCGGCCGATGTACCGGCCGTGTACCGGTACGTAGCCGGCCTGCCCGGCACCACGCTGATAACGGTGCCGTTTGGCATTGGTGATGGTAGCCGACAATTGGGTCAGATGCCTTCCGAGCAGTTGTTTTACCAGCAGTGGCACCACAAAAAGCTACTGGGCGGCTACCTCTCAAGGGTGCGGCCGGAGTTTTTTACCGCTGTAGCGGAGCAGCCCTTTCTGCACACATTACTGACGCTGCAGGCGCATCCCGGCTCAGTGCCTACCGCGCCGCTGCCGGCGGCGCAGGTGCGGGCTTTTCTGCGCCACTACCAGCCGGCCGCGTTTGTGGTGCCGCCCCGCTACCGGCAGCAGGCGGTGGGCCAGTGGCTGCTGCGTACCCTGCAAAGCCAAGGGTACCAGGCCCGCACGGTTGATGGGTATCTGGTGTTGCAGCCGGCCCGACCTGAGTAGCGCGGCTACAGATGGCGGCTGGCAGCCTGTATGTTTTCCGTGGGTTCCAGGTCCGTTTCTTCGATAATGTAGAGCGGCCGCTGGCGGGCGTTGGCTCCTAGCCGGGCCATGTATTCGCCAATGATGCCAATAGCCATCAGCTGCACGCCGCCCAGAAACAGCACGCTCACCATAATGGACGGCCAGCCCACGCCGTAGTTGTGCAGGAAAAAGCGGGCATACACGGCGTACAGCATCACCAGGAAAGCAATACCCGAGACGGTAAAGCCCCCGATGGTGGCCACCCGCAACGGCAGGTCGGAAAAGGACGTAATGCCATCCAGCGCCAGCCGGATAAGCTTGCTGTACGTGTAGCCCGGCTCCCCGCCGGCCCGCTCGGAGCGGTCAAACTCCAGAAACGTCTGGCGGTAGCCAATCCAGGCAATCTGGCCCCGGATAAACTTGTTCTGCTCCGGCATCTGCTTCAGGGCGTTTACCACCTTGCGCGACACAATGCGGAAGTCGCCGGTATCCAGCGGGATATTGACGGAGGTGATGCTGGCCAGAATGCGGTAGAACATCTTGGCCGTGAAGAGCTTGATCATACTCTCGCCCTGGCGGGAACGGCGCTTGGCGTACACCACCTCGTAGCCTTCGTGCAGCTTCTGGTACAGCTCCGGAAGCAGCTCCGGCGGATCCTGCAGGTCGCCATCCATCACCACCACGGCGGCTCCCGACGACTTATCCAATCCGGCCGTAATGGCAATCTGGTGGCCGAAGTTGCGGCTGAAGGTGATGTAGTGAATGCGCGGGTCATGGGCAGCCAGCCCCCGAATCAGCTCCAAAGACCGGTCACGGGAGCCGTCGTTTACCAGAATGACTTCTGCCTGCCAGGGTTGTGCATCCAACATGGCGGCTACCCGGGCGTAGAGGGCCGGCAGGTTGGCTTCTTCGTTGTAAATCGGAATAACGATGGAAAGATCCACGGCAGTTGGGGCAAAAATTTAGGCGGCAGGCTTGCGGGCCAGCGCAAATACGCTGACGCCAACCGGCGCATTGAACGTTTGTAATAAGCAGTTTTCGGCCGTAATAAAGCCGCGCAGCAGCGTATTCAGCAGAGGCGGCGTGGCGAAGAAGTCATCCTTCAGCGGCTCCGCATCGGTGACGGGGCGGGGTGGGCGCAGGCGGTTGAGCAGCCGCACGGCCGCCGTCGGGAAAAACAGGCCTACATTCCAGTAGGAGCGACGCTGCACCCGCAGGCCGGCCTGCTCCAGCGCCGTGGCCAGCTGCGCGGCGGTGTAACGCCGGAAATGCTGGTTCACCACATCGTGCTTACCCCACAAAAACGTGAAGGCCGGCACGAATACCAGCAACTGCCCGCCCGGTCGCAGAACGCGCTGCCACTCCCGCAGGGCCTGCTGCTCATCGGCAATGTGCTCCAGCACGTCCGAGGCAATAACCAGGTCGAAGGCCGCATCCGGGAAATCCAGCCGCGCCCCGTCCATGCAGGACGTATTGAGCAGGCCGCGCTGCCGGGCCAGGGCAATGCCGGTTTCGCTCACGTCAATGCCCGTCAGGTTGGTGTAGCCCTGCTGGGCTAGGCGCTGCAGCAGCGGCCCGCCCGAGCACCCGATTTCCAGCACAGCAGCCGTGGTGGGCAGGCGCAACGCCTCAATCATGCGGAACACCATGTCGCGCCGGGCCCGAAACCACCAGTAGTTTTCCTCAATCTGGTGGTACTTCAGTTCGTACTCAAGGTTCATGAAACGGCAGGTCGGGGCCAGTGCTCCGGGGTGGCGGGAGCCGGGCGAATGTTGGTGTCGGAAATGATGTAGAGGGGCCGCTGCCGCACGTTGGCGCTGAGGCGGGCAATGTATTCCCCAATAATGCCCACGGCAATCAGCTGTACCCCACCCAGAAACAGGATGCTGATCATCAGGGAGGCCCAGCCCGGCTGGTAGTTGCCGCTCACAAACCGGGAGTACAGCGTGTACAGCATCACCAGAAAGGCAATGGCTGATACCAGAAAGCCGCTGATGGTAGCCGCTTTCAGGGGCGCATCCGAGAAGCCGGTGATGCCATCCAGCGCCAGCCGGATCATTTTGCGGTAGGTGTAGCCGGTAGCGCCGCCGGCCCGCTCGGCCCGGTCGTACTCCAGGTAAGTCTGGCGGTAGCCAATCCACGAAATCTGGCCCCGGATAAACTTGTTCTGCTCCGGCATCTGCTTCAGGGCATCGACTACCTTGCGCGTGATGATGCGGAAGTCGCCGGTATCCACCGGAATGGAAATATTGGTGATGCTGGCCAGCAGGCGGTAAAACAGCTTGGCCGTGAGCTTTTTGGCGGCGCTTTCGCCCTGGCGGGAGCGGCGTTTAGCGTACACCACCTCGTAGCCTTCGCGCAGCTTCTGGTACAATTGCGGAATCAGCTCCGGCGGGTCCTGCAGGTCGGCATCAATAATGACCACGGCCTCGCCCACCGATAAATCCAGCCCGGCCGTTACGGCAATCTGGTGGCCGAAATTGCGGCTGAAATCAATGTATCGTACCCGCTTGTCACGGGCGGCCAGCGTCTGAATCAGGGCCAGCGACTGGTCGCGGGAGCCGTCGTTGATGAAAATAAACTCGTAGCCGCCCGGTAAAGGCATGCCATCCAGTACGTTACTTAACCGCTCGTGCAGCGCCGCAATGTTGGCTTCTTCGTTGTAAATGGGAATAATAACGGACAGGTCCAAGGGCGTACGCAGTAAGGATGGCGGTTGGGAAGGTAAAAATGGCGAAAGTATACGGACCGGCACGAATGCCTGCGCCGAACTAGCCTATCGGTAGCCCGCGCGGGGCCAGTAATGGCGCTACCACCGGTAAAAAACCGACAGAATCCGGATGCCATTCACCTTCACGGCGTGCACCTCATTGCCCACGCTGGCCGGGTAAGGCTCCGGGTGCGTGCGATACGCCGTCAGAAAGTATACTTCCTGGCTGTTGGGGTTGATAACGAACCGGGCCCGGTCGGCGGGTTTCAGAATGGCCAGGTTGTTTTCCAGCACAATCCGGAACGGCGCATCAATGGCAATGGTAGACGCCGTGCTGTTGGCCAGAATCCACTGTAGGCCTTTGCGGTACGAAAGGCCCCAGTAGTCGCCCTCGAACAGCTGGCTGGCGGCCGGGTCGGTCAGGAAGGAGTAAAAAACCTGCTGGTTGGGGTGGGCCCGCACCATGCGTACCACCGTGTAGCCCATTTCCAGCCCGGCCAGCGTGGCCAGTGCCCACACTAGGCGCGGCCGGAGGGTACGGTGGCTGGCGGCCCGCCACAGGGCCTGCCCGCCGTGCACCGCCAGCAGAATGAGCGCCGGATAGATAAAGTACAGGTGCCGCCACCCGTCATAAATCACGGAGTGCAGCACAATAATGAGGGCCGGCGGAATAAAAAACCAGGCCAGCAGCAGCGCGTCAATCTTTCCTTCCAATGACTGCATGTAGGCCAGCTTGCCCTTCCAGAACGAGCGGCCCACCGCCACCAGCCCCAGCAGGCCGGCCACGCAGTAGGCAATGGGGGTGGAAATGATAATCCAGACCGGCGCGTAGTGCCAGGGCAAAGCCAGGGAATGCACCTTCTCGCCCAGGTACAGGATGTAGCCGTCCCAGCGGAACTTCTTCATGTTCTCGAAGGCCAGCAGGAAATTGTTGAGAGGCGCTTCCCACAGATACGGCCAGCCTACCACCGTAAAGGCCGCCGTGGCCACGCAGTAAGCCGCCACAATGGTTAGCAGCTTTTGCCGGGGCAGGCGCGACGAGGACGCGGGCAGCAGCTCCAACGCAAACAGGGCCAGGGTAATAGCCACCAGCAGGCAGCCCAGAATCCGGATATCGGTAGCAATGGCGGTGGCGGCCCCGTGCAGCACGGCCCGGCCCACGGTAGGCCGCTGCAGCAGCCGCACCAGCGTGTAGGCTCCGAATGTGAAGAAGCTCAGCAGTACCAGATCCTTCCCATTGCTGAACGCATCAGCAAAAATGCGGGGCGAAACCAGCAGCAGGGTGCTGGCCAACAAACCCAGCGCCCAACTGCCGTAGCGGATAAGGGCAATGCGGTACACCGACCAGAGGGCCAGCACAAACGAGAGAAAAATACACAGGTGCCGCACGAAGTAGTACGTGCGGGAATCAACCCCACCCATGAATACTTCCATAAAGGCCAGGGGCAAATGGAATATTACGCCGTGGTCCCGCTCATCATAGGTGTGGAAATCCGGCGTATTGGCGAAAACGCCCTGCCGGCTCGTCCACTCGGGGGCCACCAGGCCGGTAATGTACTTGGCATTCACCAGCCCGTTCACCCGGTCAATGGATTCATCCCACGAGACGCCGTAGTCCTGGTAGATGCATAAGCCTAATAAAATGATAACAGCGAAGTAGCCGACGGTTAACGCGTTACGGGATACGGACATGGCGGTGACTGGCAAGCGGTAAGTAGGTGAGGCCCGGGCCCCGGCAAAGGTACAGGCCGCCACGAGTAGTTGCATGCTACCGGGTAAGAGTCCGGTTTGCCGGGACCCGGCGCTTACTCTTTTGCCGCGCCGTTAGGTGCCAGGCTACCAGAGTTTATACCTTTACTGCCGCGTCACTCAAAAACACGTCGAATATTAAGTTTCCAACGTCTACTGTACATGAAAAAGATTACCGTTCTGCTGGCACTAGTTGGGCTCAGCGCCTGCTCCTCGGAAGACAAGGCTTCGAGCAACACCGACGGCAAACTCATCACGGCCAACGATTTTGAGTCGTCAGCGGGTTGGAATGTGGACCCGAACCTGCTGGACCGCGGCCGGGCCCACTCCGGGCAATATGCCATTAAGGTAGACCAGAACCGGGAATTCAGCCTGACGTTCGATATGGCCCTGGGCCAGGCTACCCCTACCAAAATCAAAACCGTGCACCTGGAGGCCTGGGCCTTCCTGCCTAGTGACAAAGCCACCGGCATGCTGGGCGTGCAGGTAATGGATGATACCAACTCCAAGCAGGTGTTCGGGGATGGTATCCGGCTGGGCGACGTGGTGAAATCGTACGGCAAATGGACGCAGGTAAGCAAAGACATTAACCTGCCCGCCGACATTACGGCCGCGCAGCACATCCGCGTATCGTTGTGGCGGGCCGATGCCAGCGACTTCGTGCTGGTGGATGATGTGAAGCTGAGCATCAAAGAATAGTCCGGTTACTCGGCCAGGGCGGCAAAACGGGATGCGGAGCCGGCGGCTTGCCAGCTGGTTCCGCATCCCGTTTTGCCGCCGGCCGGTGGGGCTGCTACCGAATATTCCTGCGAATGAATAAGCGTTATTGGTGGACGGGGCTGTTACTGGCCTTTCTGGTGCTGGATACCGGCTTCACTTTCTGGCAAGCTCTCCAGTTCCCCCTGGATGGTGATTTGGTGGCTATTGTGCTGCCCTCGGAGTGGTACAGTAAGGTACTACAGGACCCCTTTGGCTGGGCCGTGCTGACGGAAAACGCCACCTACGCCGGGGCTGGCCGCTTTTTTGCCCACGCCTCCATGGGCGTATACTGGAAACAGATGCCCCAGCTGCTGCAGGCGGTGGTTTCCCCCATCGAAAGCCTGTACGTAACCAGTGCCCTGTTCACCACGCTGGCCCAGGTGCTGGTGCTGCTGGCGCTGGCGGCCTTTGTGCGGTTGGGCAGCGGGGCCCGAGCCGGAATGCTGAGCTTCCTGCTGGCCGCCGCCTTGCTCGCCCCCTTGTTTCAGATAGCCGGGTTTTATGAGCAGATGGGCGTTGCCAACCGGGCCATCACCTACACCTTCTTCTACGCATTTCCACTCGGGTTGCTGCTAGTGCTGCTGTGGCCGTTTTTTCGGGCTGCGTATGCCCGGCAGCCCCTGCATCTGACGCCCGTGCGAACCCTGCTGCTGGTGCTGCTGATGGTAGTAGTAGCCTTCAACGGACCCATAGCCGTAGCTTCTATTGCCGTGCTGTTGCTGGGGGTGGGCCTGCACTGGCTGGCGCCGCGGGTTCAGCGGGCCTGGGCGGCCTCGCATAATCCGTGGCTTTCCGGCCAGGCTATGGTGCTGCTGGGCCTTTTGGGCCTGCTGAGTGCCTACGCGCTGTTTGTGGGCCGCAACAACGCCGAGAATTCTCACTCGCATACCCTGGGCCAGCTATTCAAGCTGCTGCCTAAAGGCGTGTATCTGGAGCTGACCACGCAATGGGGGCTGCCGCTGCTGCTGGGTGTGCTACTGCTGAACGTGCTGCTCATCTGGCGGCTGGTTCCGGCCTCCCGGGAGCGGCAGTGGGCGCTGGTCAGCGCGTGGGCCGTAGCGGCTTTTTCCGTGGTGTTTCTGCTGCTGCTGCCGTTCGGGGGCTACCGGGACTACCGCCCGTACCTGGTGCGCGGCGACTCCATCCTGCCCATCATCCTGGCGCTGTTTTATGCGTACGGCGTCACCACGTACTTTCTGCTGCGTCAGCTGCGCGGCCCGGTCCGGGCCGGGTACGCCGGCATCATTGGGGTGTTTCTGCTGGTGTTTATGTACCAGGATGCCGTGCCCAAGCTGGAGCGCAATAACGATTGTGAGCAGTGGGCCCTGGACCAGATTGCCCGCAGCCCGGAGTCACAGGTGCGGATATCTTCCTTCTGCAATGTGCTGAGCTGGGGCCCCATGACGGACCCCAGCCAGTCGGAGCTGCAGGCCCGGATGCTGTATTACTGGAAGGTAACCAGCCGGCCCACACAGTATTATCAGCCCCAATAAGTGGTTGCTCCGCCCCGGCGGATGGCCGCGTTTATTTTTAGCGTATGCAAGCAGAACTACAGTTGCCCCAGCCTGCCGCCGCTTCCCGCCGGCGGTGGTGGCCTACCACGCACGTAGGGTTTGCGTGGGTGATTATTGTGCTCCTGCACATTATCATGATGCAGGATATTACCCGCTGGAACCGCTCCGATGTGCTGGTATGGGACGCTGGTGGATACTACCTCTACCTACCATCGGCCTTTATTACGAAAGACGTGGGCGACGGGTCGTTTCTGACCTACGTGCGCGGCCAGTACCGCCCCGACCTGGACCCCGACTATAGCTTGGTACATTTGCCTAATGGCCGGGCTGTGTTTAAATACCCTATTGGGATGGCCATTGCCTACTCGCCCTGGTTTGCGGCGGCCCACGCGTATGCGAAGCTCGCCAGCTACCCGCCCGACGGCTACTCCAAGCCCTATCAGCAGCTTATTGCCATTGGCTGCATGCTGTACAGTTTGCTGGGGGTGTGGCTGCTGGGCCGGGAGTTGCGCCGCTACGTACCCGACCATTTGGCAGCCCTTACACTGCTGGTTATCAGCTTGGGCACCAATCTGTTTGTGTACTCCACGGTGGAAGCACCCATGTCGCATGGTACGTTGTTTCTGCTGAACGTGCTGCTGCTGCGCTACACCCGGCGGTGGCTGGAGCAGCAGGGCCGGTGGGCCGATGGGGTAAAGCTGGCATTGGTGTTCGGGATGATGCTGCTGGTACGGCCCTCGGAGCTATGGATGGTAGCCATTCCGGCACTGTGGGGCCTGACCTCCTGGGCCGCCGTGCAGCAACGAATACAGTTTCTAACGACCCGCTGGCCGCAATTGGTGGTTATGGTGCTGCTGGTAGCGGCCTTGGGTAGCATTCAGCTCATTTTCTGGCGCGTGGCGGGCGGGCAGTGGCTGCTGGAGTTCTACCCCGGCGAAAGGTTCTACCTATTGAAGCCGCACCTGCTGGATGGCTTGTTCAGCGTACGGAAGGGCTGGCTATTCTGGAGCCCGCTGCTGGTGCTAGCCCTGCTGGGCATCCGGTGGCTGAAACACACCGTGCCCGCGGCCGTGCCGGCCACCTTGCTGCTGGTACCGTTCGTGGTGTACCTGACCTTCAGCTGGCACGACTGGACGTACGGGGGGGGCTTCGGCTGCCGGCCGCTCATCAGCCTGTACCCGCTGCTGAGCCTGAGCCTGGCCGCGTTCTGGGCCCGGTGGTGGAATGGCCGCTCCTGGCTGCTGGCCACGGTAGTCGGCCTGCTGCTGCTGCTGAACATCCGGCACAGCTGGCAGTACACCCGGGGCGCCGTGGACTGCTGCAACATGGACTGGAACCGGTACAAGGAGCATTTCTTTGAGCTGTAAGCGTATCCGCAGCTCATCTTTAAAACCTTGCTGATACCTGAATTATGCGGAAATACCTGTTGAGTGGGGTTGCGGCTGTGCTGCTGAGTGGCTGTGGCAGCCAGCCCGATACCGCTGTGGGTAAGCAACTGCTGGTCTCCAGTAGCTTCGAAAACCTGGATGGCTGGTTGGCCGACTCGCCGGCGGCCACCAGTCTCACGCGGGAGCGGGCCCACACCGGCGAATACAGCACCATGATTGGTCCCCGCCACGAGTTTAGCCTGGGGTACAGCAACCTGCTGAGCCGGCTGGCCCCCGACCGCCCCGCCAAACTGGCCATCGGGGCGTGGGTGTGGCTGCCCAGCGACCAGGCGGCGGCCAAACTGGTAACGGAAATCAAAGGGCTGGAAGGCGGCCCCAACCTGCTGTGGGAGGGCCTGGATGTGGCGCAGGCGGCCAAGGTGCACAACAAATGGCAGTACGTAACCCAGACCATCACGCTGCCCCCGGCGGCGGGCCCCAACAACCGCCTGCTGGTGTATCTGTGGCGGGCCAATAGCCCGCAGCCCGTGTACCTAGATGATGTGAGTATCTCGCTGGCGCAGTAGCCGGGCGGGCCGCTACTGTACCGTTACGGGCACCCGCACGCGCACCGGCCAGTCCCGGAAGTCCTTGCTGATGAGGCTGATTTCCAGTGTGTAACTGCCGGGCTGCTGCGGGGCCAGCAGCGGGAGCGTCTGCGTCCAAGGATGCCACACGTCCACTTCCAGCGGCGACTCCAGCGGTGCTGTGTCGGAAGGCCAGTCGTAGGCTTTGTAGAAAGCAGTGCGCAATAGAGTAGGGTGCGGTACGCGCGTGCCCGAGTGGAGCGGCCGGGCCGCTTCGGGTACCATTATCCGCACATGAGCCGTGTGCCGCTGCCCCGCCACCAGCACGCTCACCGAGTCGGTGAGCCGGAGCTGTACTTGCCGGTGAGCCCCGATGTAGGCGCGCAACGTCGCCGTATCGGCGGGAGGAGGGGTGGTGAGCAGCCGGTAGCGGGTGTTACGCGGAAACCGGCAGTACCGGGCGGGCATATCAACCACGTTCAGAGTTTCGAAGGGGCCCAGCAGCACGCCGGGCTGGGCTCCGGTAGAAGCTAGGTACTCTACATTGTCGCCGATGCGTACCGTCTGCACCGAGTCGGGCGAGTTACGGGCGCTGCGCATCATCGTTTCGCTGGCCGAGGCCCACCACATTTCACCAGCCCGCAGGCGGTGCGGGTCCACGTTATCGGAGTGCAGGATAAACTTTCGTTCGGGAAACTGGCCGGTGTAGCGTAGCAGCTGGGTAAGCCACTGCTGGTAGGCGGTGTATGGCGTGTGGCGGTACCAGATCAGTCCGAGCCGCGCCACCACCACCACCAGCACCAGCCCCGTCACCAGCACCGGCCCGCGGCCGGCCCAGGCGCGCTCCAGCGCCGGCAGCAGCTCCAGCGCCAGCGGAATGGCCACAAACAGGGTAAGGGGCAGGTAGAGGTTTTCGAGGTAAGTAGCTTCCGTGTAATCGGGGTTGGATACGTTGATAATGAACGTGTAGCCTGCCACGGCGCCCCACACCAGTACCAGCCGCAGCCAGGCAAACCAACTGCGCTGCCGCAGGTAAAAAACGGTAAGCACCAGCAAAAGCAGCGGCAACGCAATGAAGCCGTGCAGGCAAAGCTGCCAGAACGTATCAAAGCTGCTGAGCGACAGGTAGTGGGGAAAAAACTTGGTCAGGTTGGGCCCGAACGTCATGTGCGTGGCCTCGTACGAGCCCGGCGGGATGAGCATGGCGCGCAGCTTGTACATGGCCAGAGCCAGGGCCAGCATCCCGTAGTAGGCCCAGTCCCGGAACCGCTGGTTTAGCAGCCAGTCATACACCCATACAAATAGAAACGGCAGAATAATGAGCGGGTGACCAAAAATGAAGACCGGAACCAGCGCTGCCAGTGCCAGTGTGCTAAAGCGCCAAGGCAAAGGAGCCTGCCGGGCCACGCCCGCGTAGAAAAGAAGCAGCGCCGCCAACCCCTGCGGAAGCTCCGACTGTGCCCAGTAGAACGTACGGGAAGCCAGTAGCACAAACAGCAACACCACCACCAACGCCACCTGCTGGTTCCGGAACCAGTAGGCGGAAATCAGAAAGACGGTCAGGTAATACAGCACAAACACTACCGAATACAGCCGCAGCACGATGTTCAATGGTAAGCCGGCTTTAATGGCCAACAGCGTGGGCAACTGCGTGACAACCGCCACAAACCGGCGGTTCTGGATAAACAACGACTTGTCTTTCAGATAAATGAACAGGTGGTACGCCAAATCAGAATATGCGGCCCGCTCCATGTAAAAGTGCCAGGCGAACAGCACCAGCACCAGCATGGCCGCCAACCCTGCGCGTACGGGACCCCGGTTGGCGTAATTCTTTGAAAGGAGCATAACGGTAAATGATACAGCGCAGAAAGGCTGCTGAAATAGTTGAGTATCGAGCCGGCCAGAAAAAGTAGCAGTGGCTGGTTAGAGGCGAAAACGCTTACAAATTGCCCGTGCGGCCCCCATCCACGGGCACATTGATGCCGGTGATGTACGCGGCCGCCTCGGAGGCCAAAAAGCAAACCGCCGCCGCTACTTCCGTGGCCTGCCCGAAGCGTTGCGCCGGAATAAGCCGGAGCATGGCCGCCTCTACCTGCTCGGTGGTCTGGCCGGTTTGCTCCACTTTCTTCTCGATAAGCGAGGTATGCCGTTGCGTGATGGTGGCACCGGGCAGCACGTTGTTTACGGTAATTCCGTCGGCGGCCAGCTCGTTGGCCAGGGTTTTAGCCCAGTTAGCCACGGCCGCCCGAATGGTGTTGCTCACGCCCAGCCCCGGCAGCGGCTGCTTCACCGAGGTGCTGATGATATTGACGATGCGCCCCCGGCCTCGGCTACGCATGCCCGGTACCACCGCCTGGGCCAGCAAGTGGTTGCACACCACATGCTGCTCAAAAGCCGCCCGAAAAGCCTCCACCGACGCATCCAGAATGGGGCCGCCCGCCGGACCGCCGGTATTGTTCACCAGCACATCGAAGCCGGTGGGGTGCGCTGCCAGATACTCCTGCACCCGCTGGCGCAGCACGTCGGGCTGGCTGAAGTCGGCTACTATAAAATCGTGCGTTTGCTGGGCGGGGGTGGGCAGCTCGGCCGCGGCGGCGCGCAGGGCAGCCTCGTTGCGGGCTACCAGCGTAACCGTGGCGCCACGCCGGGCCAGCTCTTCGGCCACGGCCCGGCCAATACCCTGCGTGCTGCCGCCCACCAGGGCGCGTTGGGAAAGAAAGTCCATAAAGCAACGAGCTAATGCAACGGTGAAGCAATGAATCAGGTCTCAAAGGTGCACCAAATCCGGCGGCCCTGCCCAACCGGCCGGAATTTCGTTACTTGCCAGCAGTGAATTCCGCCTGCGGAGCGCACTTCGGCTATTCCCTTATTCTACCCCCTCATCCTATGCCCATCACACGCCCCTTCAACTTTCAGCAGTGGATTGATGAACACCGCCACCTGTTGAAGCCGCCGGTTGGTAATCAGCAGGTTTTCAAGGATAACAAAGATTTTATTGTGATGGTGGTAGGCGGCCCCAACACGCGCAAAGACTACCACGTGGACGAGGGCGAGGAGCTGTTCCTGCAGCTGGAAGGCGACATTGTGGTGAAAATCATTGAGGACGGGCAGCCTATGGACATTGAAATCAAGCAGGGCAGCATGTTTCTGCTGCCCGGTGGGGTGCCTCACTCGCCGCGCCGGCCGGCCGGCACTATTGGGCTGGTGCTGGAGCGGTACCGCACCCCTGGTGAGCTGGATGGCTTTCAGTGGTACTGCGAAAACTGCGGCCACAAGCTGCACGAAGAGTTTGCGGAAATCACCGACATCGTGGCCCAACTGCCGCCCATCATGAACCGGTTCTGGGCTTCCGATGAGCTGCGGACCTGCAAGGTGTGCGGCACCTATATGGCTGCTCCCGTCCCCGTTGTCCCTGCTCCCTAAGCTGCTACAATACCCGGCGTGAAGTCTCGCATCGTTTTTTTAGTTACGGCTTTCTTGCTGATTCTGGCCACGTTTCAGGACAAGCGCTGGAAGCCGCTGGAAGTGTTTGATAATGACCAGGGTGGCTATTACGTGTACCTGCCATCCATCTTCCTATACCAGGATGCCGGCCGGGCCGATTCGCTGCAGAATATTCAGCAAACCTACCGGCCCGGTCCCCGGCCCTACATGGGCCTGCTGAAGCTGCCCAACGATAAAATCATCTCCAAATACCCCATGGGCGTAGCCTTGGCCGAGCTGCCCTGGTTTGCCGGTGCGCACACCTGGGCCCGCCTGCGGGGCCTGCCCGCTGATGGCTTCTCTCGGCCTTACCAGCAGGCCATTATGCTGGCCGGGCTGTTTCATGGGCTACTGGGGCTGTGGCTGTTGCGGCGGCTGCTAAGGCGCTATTTTCCGCAACAGGACGATGTGGTGGCCTGGGCGGTAGCAATGGTGGGCCTGGGTACTAACTGGTTTATGTACGCCAGCTACGAAGGAGCTATGGCCCACGGCCTGCTGTTTCTGTGGCACCTGAGTATTGTGTGGGCTACGGCCTCCTTGTACGAAACCCGCCGTACCGAGTGGGCCGCCGTGCTGGGTCTGATGCTGGGCCTGGCTATACTTACCCGACCCACGGCGGCGCTCTATGCGCTGGTACCGGTTGGCTGGGGATTAGCTACCCAGGGTGGGCCGCAGGGGTGGCTGCGGTGGCTGCTGAGCCGGCCCGGACAAATAGCTCTGGCAGTGGCCATGGCGGTAGCCGTGGTGGTGTGGCAGCCCATATTCTGGCACGCGGTAAGTGGCCATTGGTTTGTGGATACGTACCAGGGCGAAGGGTTCGATTTCGCCCACCCGCATATTCTGGACGGGTTGTTCAGCTTCAAGAAGGGCTGGCTGCTGTACACGCCGCTGGCGGGCGTGGCCTTGCTGGGGTTGGGCTTTTTGCCCGAGCGGCTGCGAGGGGTGCGCGGCGCTTTGCTGCTGACGCTGCCGGTAGTGGTGTACGTCACGTTTAGCTGGCGGGAGTGGTGGTATGGGGGCAGTTTCGGAGCCCGGCCGCTTATCAGCGTGTACCCGATGTTGGCGTTATGTATGGCAGCGTTAGTGGCGGCCTCTAACCGGTGGGCGCTTACGGGCCGGGTAGCGTTGCGCACAATCCTCGCGCTGGGTATTGTGCTGAATCTGTGGCAAACCTACCAGTACGCGGCCGGCGTTATTCACTGGGACAGTATGACCGCCGACCGGTATCGGCGCGGCTTCTTTATCGGCTCCCTGAAAAAACTGCCGGCCGACCTGCGCACTCCCTGACCGATCCTTCCAACCTTGCCTGCCGTGCTGACCATCGACATCCATACCCACATTTTGCCGGAGCGCTGGCCCGACCTGCGCGAACGGTACGGCTACGGCGGCTTCATTCGGCTGGAACATCACAAGCCCTGCTGCGCCCGCATGCTGCAGGACGATAAGTTCTTCCGAGAAATTCAGGACAATTGCTGGGACCCGGAAGTACGGCTGCGTGAGTACGACCAGTTTGGGGCCCAGGTGCAGGTACTCAGCACGGTGCCGGTGATGTTCAGCTACTGGGCCAAGCCGCTGGATACTCTCGACCTGAGCCAGCTGCTTAACGACCACATTGCCGGGGTAGTGCAACGCTACCCCACGCGCTTTGTGGGGCTGGGCACCCTGCCCATGCAGGCCCCCGATCTGGCTGTCCGGGAGCTGGAGCGGTGCCACCAACTCGGGCTGGCGGGCGTGCAGATCGGCTCCCATATCAACGAGTGGAACCTGAGCGAGCCGGCGCTTTTTCCGGTATTTCAGGCGGCTGAGGAGCTGGGCATGTGCGTGTTTGTGCATCCCTGGGACATGATGGGCCAGCAGCAGATGCCCGACTACTGGCTGCCCTGGCTAGTGGGCATGCCCGCCGAAAGTAGCCGGGCCCTGTGCAGCCTCATCTTTGGGGGGGTGCTGGAGCGCCTGCCCCGGCTGCGGGTGGCCGTGGCCCACGGCGGCGGCTCGTTTGCCAGCACCATCGGCCGCATTGAGCACGGCTGGCAGGTGCGCCCCGACCTCTGCGCCGTGGATAACCCCCGTAACCCCCGCGAGTACCTGGGCCGCTTCTGGGTTGACTCCCTGGTGCACGATCCGCTGATGCTGGAGTACCTGCTGAAAACCCTGGGGCCCGAGAAAATCACGCTGGGTACCGACTACCCATTCCCGTTGGGCGAGCTGGAGCCCGGGCAGCTCATCCGCTCCATGCCCTGGGCCGATGAGGTAAAGGCCCGCATGCTCGGCCAGAATGCCCTGGACTGGCTAGGGCTGTCCGCCGCCCGCTTCGCGCTATAAGAGGGTGAAGTTGTGAACTGCCGGTCGGCTATCCTGAGTTTGCGCAGGGCATTGTCGCGCATAAACGAACCACGGGCATAGTAATCGGTGAAATGTGATAGTAAGGCCCAGCGCAAGCTCAGGATGCCAGGGATTTGTCCTCCAGATTCGCAACTCCACAATTTCCTCTTTCACATCGTCACCGCTGGTATCTTTGCTGGGATGACGTTCGAACCCACCCTCGACTTTGCCCGCGGCCTTGACGCCCAAGACCCTCTCCACGAGTTTCGCCAGCATTTCCTGATTCCGCCCGCGCCCAACGGCAACGGGGAGTGCCTGTATTTCTGCGGCAACTCCTTGGGCCTGCAGCCCCGCACGGCCCGTGCTGCTGCCGAGCAGCAGTTCACCAACTGGCAGAACCTGGCCGTGGAAGGTCACTTCAAGGGTGAAACGCCCTGGATGCACTTCCACCAGCGCCTCACCGATGCCTCGGCCCAAATAGTAGGTGCCAAGCCCGTGGAAGTAGTGGTGATGAATAACCTCACCACCAACCTGCACCTGCTGCTGGTTTCCTTCTACCAGCCCACCGCCACCCGCTATAAAGTGCTGATGGAAGGCGGCGCTTTCCCCTCCGATCAATACGCCCTGGAAACCCAGGTACGCATGCGCGGCCTGGAGCCCGACGACGCTATTGTAGAGCTTACGCCCCGCCCCGGCGAGTATACCCTGCGCACCGAGGATATCTTGGCCAAAATTGCCGAGCTGGGCGATTCGCTCTGCACCATCATTATGGGTGGTATCAATTACTACACCGGCCAGGTGTACGATATGGCTGCCATTACCCAGGCCGGCCACGCGGTAGGGGCCATGGTGGGCTTCGATCTGGCCCACGCGGCCGGCAATATTCCGCTGCACCTGCACGACTGGGACGTAGATTTTGCCTGCTGGTGCTCCTATAAATACCTCAACTCCGGCCCCGGCGGCGTGTCGGGCGTGTTTGTGCACGAGCGGTTTGCCGACCAGCCCGAACTGCTGCGCCTGGCTGGCTGGTGGGGCTACGATGAGAAGGAGCGGTTCAAGATGCGCAAGGGCTTCCGGCCCATGCGCGGAGCCGCTGGCTGGCAGCTCTCCAACGGGGCCGTCCTGACGATGGCCGTGCACGAAGCCGCCTTGACCGAGCACATGGCCGC
This sequence comes from Hymenobacter pini, assembly GCF_020421205.1. Taxonomy (GTDB): domain Bacteria; phylum Bacteroidota; class Bacteroidia; order Cytophagales; family Hymenobacteraceae; genus Hymenobacter; species Hymenobacter pini. The sequence continues at coordinate 381,200 of NZ_JAIZZH010000004.1, read as the reverse complement.
CGGCGGCATGCCCGCGCTGCGCCGCAAAAGCGAGCTGCTGACGGGCTACCTGGAGTTTTTGATTCAGCGCCTGAACCTGCTCAAAACCACCCTCGAAATCATCACCCCATCCGACCCCGCCCAGCGCGGCTGCCAGCTTTCCTTGCTGGTACACCAGGGCGGGCGCGACCTGTTTGAGCACCTGATGGCCGTGGGCGTCATCGGCGACTGGCGGGAGCCAAACGTGATTCGGCTGGCTCCGGTGCCGCTCTACAACACGTTTGAGGATGTGTACCACGTGGGGGAGGTACTGGCCGAGTGGGCCGCGCGACAGTAGAGTGAGCGTGTAAAATACGGGCCCCGCGCTACTTTCCGGCACGGGGCATTGTTTCTTCGTACACACATCAGCCGGCAGGCGGTGTCTTACTTCTTGATTTCCTTTCTTTTAGAATAATGGCCGAAGAATACGCGGACAAAATGGGCCGCAAAACCGACGCCGAACTGCGCGACTACGTGGACAACCGGTTTCAGTACCGGGAAGATGCCGTGTTGGCAGCTCTGCAGGAAGCCGAGCGTCGGCAACTGCCGCTGCCCGGCGTTGATGTGGCCCAACTGCGGCAGGAGCTGGCGGTAGTAGTAGATGCTCAGCAAACCGCCCTGCGCCAGCGTGAAGCCGAGCAGGCCAAGGCGGAAGTAGCCGAAGAAGGTCCGCTGCTATACTCGCCCACAGCCATTACTGTGTTTTCCCTGTGCGTATCGCCGCTGGTAGGAGCCATTCTGCTGGTGGCCAACCTGCGCAAGCTGCACCGGTCCAGTGGTATTGGTCCGCTGGTGTTGTTTGTGCTGGCTTACCTGGGGGTGCGGGTACTATTGTGGTCCTCGGGGCAAATGGGCCTGATGCTGGTGGCCGAAGTGGTAGCAGTGCTGGCCTATTCGCTGTGGTTCTGGCCCCGTTACATTGGTGTTAATCAGTTTCAGAGCCGCAACTGGGCCGTTTTGTTTCTGATTTGCCTGGCCGCCAGCCTGGCCTGGGGACTGTTGCTGTACTCTCAGCAGCTCCAGAACGACCCGCAGATGCAGCAGTATCTGGAGCAGTTCGGTAAGCTGGGGAAATAGTTGATTGCGCATGCCGCTGCAGCCCATTCAGCTACCTGCCGCCGAGCTACGGCTGGATACAGAGTTTTTAACTGCTGAAGAAGCAGCGGAACTGCTCCGCACGCTCACGGAAACGGTAGCATGGCAGCAGCAGCCCATCCGGCTGTTTGGGCGGGAGGTACTGCAGCCCCGCCTCACGGCTTGGTACGGTGATGCCAGAGCGGCATACGCTTACTCCGGTCTACAGCTGGAGCCGCTGCCGTGGCTGCCGGAGCTGCAGCTGCTCCGGCAGCGCGTAGAATCGGCCACGGGCTCCCGCTTCAACAGCGTGCTGCTTAACCTGTACCGCATCGGGCAGGATAGCATGGGCTACCACGCCGACGACGAGCCGGAGCTGGGTCCGGAGCCCGTTATTGCCTCCGTCACGCTGGGGGCTACCCGCACCTTTCGGCTGAAGCCCCGGCCCGCGGCTTTTGCAGAAACCTTGCCCGAACCCCTTAGCCTGCCGCTTACTTCGGGCAGCTTACTGGTGATGCAAGGCCCTACGCAGCGCAACTGGCTGCACGCACTGCCCAAAACGGCCCGCCCCGTAGGTCCCCGCCTGAACCTTACGTTCCGCTGGGTGTCGCCCACATAAGGATAGGCATTTGCCACCACGCAAAAAGCCCCCGCTACGAAACCGTAACGAGGGCTTTTTCATACAAACTAAGCACTAAGCACTAAGCACTAAGCACTAAGCACTAAGCACTAAGCACTATAAGTCAAACCGCAGGCCCAGGTAGCCGAGGCGGCCAATCTGCGGACCGCCGAATACCTGCACGTTGTTGGTGTTGAAGGCGTTGGTTACCCCAGCCTGGAACGTCGACTTCAGCTTGGGTACCGTGTAGCCCACATAGGCATCGGTGGTGCTGTAGTCCTTAATGTTACCCACGGCGAAAGGCATTTCCTGCAGGTGGCCCTGCACCCAGCGGTAGTTTACAGTGTAGCTGAAGTTGCCCGCCTGACCGTTGGCCCCGATGTTGTACTTATGCTTGGGCGTGTTGAAGAACGTCTGGAAGCCCGCCGGCAGGTTGCTGCGGTCCAGCACGTTCAGGGAGTAGTTGCCGGTGATGTTCAGTGCCTTCCGGAAGTAATAGGTCAGGCCAGCCGTAACGCCCTGGGTGCTCACCTGCTGGTCTGTGTTGTAGTACGTGAACAGGATGCGGGTGGGCTGGCTCCGGTCGGAGTACGCCGAGTTGAAGCCGGCCTGAATCTGCTGGGCCGTGGGCCGGGAGCCATCCTGGTTACCTACGAAGGCTTGGGCCCCGATGAAGTCGGTGTAGCGGCTGCGGAAATAGCTCACGTCGGCGTACACCTTGGGCAGCACAGCCCCGCGGTAGCCCACTTCCACCGTTTTCACGCGCTCCAGCTTCAGCGGCGCAATGTTCACCTCAAACGTGCTCAGCGGGGCCGAGCCCAAGGATTGGCCTTGGTCGTTGGTGAAGCGGTAGCCTTGGTAGCCGTTGCCGATGTTGCCTCGGAATACGGCGTAGTTCACATCCTGGTACAGGTACTGCTCTACTTGTGAGGGCGAGCGGAAAGCCTGGCCGTAGCTAGCCCGGAAGTTGTGCTGCTTGTCCTTACCCAGCGAGTACACCGCCGAGGCCCGGGGCGAGAAGGAGGCCTTGAAGTTCTTGAACTCATCGACCCGGCCGGCCACGGCCAGCTTCAGGCGCTCATCGAGCAGGGTTTGGGTGAGTTGGGCATACGCGCCGTACTCGTGGTTGCGCAGGCGCTTGCCATCCTGGTCCTGGAACAGTAGGCCTTTGGAGCCGAGGCGGTACTGGCGGTAGGCGGCGCCCACCGTAAGAGCCGGGCCGCTTTCCGAAAGCTGGAAGCTGCGCTGCCCGCTTACATCGTGCAAGAAAGAGTTGAAGTACTGTTGCGCCCCCCGGCCCGGCTGCTGGTCGTTGATGATTTTGCTGCGCAGCGTAGCAAAGCGAGGGTCGGAGGGGTTGAGCCGGGTGGAGTTGGCTGCCTGCTGCGCCGCCGTCAGGGCTGCATCCATGGGCAGGCCCATCCGCCGGGCCTGGGTGTAGGCGTAGTTATACGTGCCGTAGTACTGCTGCACGTAGCTAGTGCTGCCGCCTTCCGTGGTAGGCGACTCCTGCAGCAGCGTACCCAGCTGGTTCAGCTCGTACGAGTCGCCGGTGAAGTCTTCAGTGGTGTAGGCCCGCAGGAAGCCTTTGCTGCTTTTCAGCTCGGCCCGGTACTGGTTGGTGCCCAGACCTTTCACGCGGAAGCGGCTCAGGTTCTGGTAGGTGGCCGTACCCTCGGCGTGCTTGGCTTCTACGGTCAGCTTCAAATCGTCCCGCAGTAGGTACGATACGGCACCCTGCACCCGGTACGACGAGGTGCGGTTATCGTTGGCAATCAGCTCCCGCTCCGAGAAGCCCGGCAGATAGGCCGTTTTGCCATATAGTTCCTGGTTGGTGCCCGGTACATTGGGGCTGAAGGTGTAGCCATACTCCCCGTAGCGGTTTACGGCGTTGTAGCCCAGCGGTGAGCCGGCCGGGTTAGCCGAGCTTTGGGTGGCTTCTTCGTTGTTGGCAATCCAGTCGTCGGCCCGGAAAGCGCTGGCGTTGATTTTGATGGCCAGCTTCTCGGTCAGCTTCTTGGCATAGCGTAGCTGCCCATCCAGCAGGTCGCGCTGGCCCCCGCGCAGGCGCACGCTCAGACCCTCGTACACAAACGGGTCTTTGGAGTTGAACAGGATTACCCCGCTCAGCGCGTTGGAGCCGTACAAAGCCGAGGCCGGACCGTGGATGATTTCGATGCTTTCCATGTCCAGCTCCGGAATACCTACCAGGTTACCGGGGCTCAGGTTCAGGGAGGGCAGGGCGGTGTCCATGTAATCCACCAGCTGAATTACCCGCTCCGATTTGGCCGTGTTGAAGCCCCGGGTGCTCACGCTGGTAAACAGCATGGAAGCCGAGCTGACATCAATGCCTTTGAGCTGACCCAAACCGCTCAGAATCTCCGGATTCGGCAGCTTCTCGATTTGCTGCGCCGATACTTTCTCCACCGTCACCGGAGCCCGCAGAATGTTTTCCTCCACCCGCGAGGCCGATACTACGGTTTCATTCAGCAGGGCCGCGCTGGGGCTCAGCCCTACGTTGATGCTCAGCTCGGGAGCTTCCAGCTTGATTTCCCGGGTTTCGTAGCCCACGTAAGAAAACACCAGCGTAACGGGACCATTCTCAAAGCTGGCATCCAGCCGGAAGCTGCCCTGCTGGTCGGTGCTGGTACCAATGAAAGTACCTTTGATAAATACAGTGGCGCCCGGCAGGGCTTCACCCTTATCATTCAGCACTTGGCCCCCTACGGACCTTTCCGTTTCGTTGCGGTGGGAGCCGCTGAGTACGCTAGTGAGTAAAGAGGGGTCGGGGGCGGCCGTGGTTGTGAGGGGAAGGCATACTGAAGCCGCCAATACGGCCGGATACAAATGTTTCATGAATTAGGTAGGTCGTCGTGTTGCAGAGGTGTTACTGGCTGCAAACCTACCTGCCGAACTACCAGGTTTCTGGCACTTTTCGATGAGCGGGCCGTAAAAGTGGCTCAACGTTGGCTTTTAAACAGGGAGCCGCATCCCAAAAATGGAAATGGTCTACTTGTGGGAAAGCCTGTTAACAGCTGTTTCCATCCATTCTGAGCACCTACTAGCTCTGCGCTAGGTCACTTCTATCCGTTGGAGCATAAGAAAAGCCCGGCCTTGTCTCAATTTGAGACAAGGCCGGGCTAACTGTATATATAGTACTTTTACTTTATGTCGACCTGAATGCCGACGTACACCAAACGGCCAATTTGCGGCCCCCCGTACACCTGCACATTGTTGGCGTTGAACAGGTTGGAAGCACCAGCCTGCAGGGTGCTCCCGAACTTGGCTAGATTATATCCCAGAAAAGCATCCGTGGCGCTGTAGTCCGAGAGCTGACCCACGGCAAAGGGCAGGCCGTACTCGTGGCCCTGCGCCCAGCGGTAGTTGATGGCGTAGCTCAGGTGGTTCAGCACCGTGCCGTTGGCGCCCACGTTGTACTTGTGCTTGGGCGTATTGAAGTAGGTCTGGAACTCGGCGTTCTGCACGTCGCTGCGGTCCTGCACGTTCAAAGAGTAGTTGGCGGCCAGGTTCAGGAAGGGAGCAAAGGCGTAGGTCAGGCCCACGGCGGCCCCCTGCGTACGCACTTCTTGGTTGGCGTTGGTCCATACCTGCAGCACGCGGCCGGCGGCGGGAGTGGCTGGGCGGCTGCCGTCGGCGTTGCCAATAAAGCGCTGGGCGCCAATGAAGTCGTTGTAGTAGTTGCGGTAGTAGTTCACGTCCACGGCTACTTTCTCACCCAGGGCACCTTTGTAGCCCACTTCGTAGCTGCTCAAGCGCTCCAGTTTCAGCGCGGCAATATTCACAGCCTGGCCGCTAATGAGGCTGTAGCCTTGGTAGCCATTGTCTACGTTGCCCAGCAGCAGCACCTGGCCCAGGTCCAGCTTGATGTACTGATCCAGCTGCGTGGGCGAGCGGAAGGCGCGGCCGTAGCTGGCGCGGAAGTTATGCTGCAGCTTGCTGCCCGCCGAGTACACCACGGAGGCGCGGGGCGAGAAGGAAGAGTTAAAGTTCTTAAACGCATCCACACGGCCGGCCAGTGCCAGCTTCAGGCGCTCATCCAGCAGCTTTTTGGTCAGTTGCGCGTAGCCACCCAACTCGTGGTTCTGGATACGGCCATTTTCGTCCGAGAACAGGTTCCCATTGGAACCCAGGCGGAACTTGCGGTAGGCCGCGCCCACAATCAGGTCAGAGGTTTCACCCAGCTTAAAGTTGTATTGAGCGTTACCTTCATTCAGCAAAGAGCTGGGGTTCAGGCGGGCACCACGGCCGGGAGTAGCATCTTTGATGATAGTGCTCCGCAGGCCCTGGAAGGTAGAGCCGTTGGGGTCGAGCTGGGTTTTGGTAGCGGCTGCCAAGGCCGTAGCCTGGGCCTGAGCATCCGTCTGACCCGCCTGCCGGGCTCCGCCATACGTATTCAGGTAAGTGCCGAAATACTGCTGCGCGTAGGTAACAGTGCTGCCCGTGGCCACGGGGGAGTTCTGAATGAAAGCCCCCAGAAAGTTCAGGTCGTAGGAATTCTGGCCAAAATCCTGAATCGACTGGCCCCGCAGGAACCACCGTTCCCCTTTAATCTCGCCGTGGTACTGGTTGGTGCCAAAATCCTTGAGACGGTAGCGGCTGGAGCTCTGGTAGCTGGCCGTGCCTCGGTTATAGTTGGCGCCTACCGTCATCTTAATAGAGTTGGTCAGCAGGTACGACACCGTGGGGTGAATCTTTATCGACTTCGCCTTATCGTCGTTGCCCACCAGCATCTTCTCCTCGAAGCCCGGCATGAACAGCGTCTTGCCGCGCAAATCGGCAATGGGGTAAGTAGCCGGTACCGTAAACGGTACGTCGCCGTAGCGGTTCACTGCCTCGTAGCCCAGCGTAGAGCCCTGGGCATTGTTGCGACGCTCTACTTGGGTGCTGGTGGCCGAGTAGTTGTTGGCCAGCCAGTCGTTGGCGGTGAGGTAGGCACCCGTCACCTTGAAGGCAAATTTCTCCCCAATTTTTCGGGCGTAGCGCAGCTGCCCATCAAAGAAGCTCCGCTCCCCGCCCCGGGCGCGCACCGTCAGGCCCTCATTCACGAAGGGGTCCTTGGAGTTCTGCAGCAGCACCCCGTTGAAGGCGTTGGCCCCATACAGGGCCGAAGCCGGGCCGTGGATAATCTCAATGCTCTCGATGTCCACCTCGGGCAAGCCCGTGAGGTTACCGGTGTTCACGTTCAAGGAAGGCGACTGAGTATCAAAGTAATCCGTCAGCTGAATCAGACGCTCCGACTTGGCCGAGTTGAACCCGCGCGTGCTCAGCGAGTTCATGATCATGCTGGTGCTGTTCACGTCGATGCCCTTGAACTGGTTCAGGCCCACCTGCACGTCGGGCGGAGGCAGGCGCAGAACCTGCTGTGAGGTGATTTTCTCTACCGTAACTGGCGCCTGCAAAATACCTTCCTGTACGCGGGAGGCCGAGGCAATTACCTCATTGGTTTGCGTCGGGTTGATTTTGAGCTGTACCTGCACGGTGTTGTCGGGCTGGCTCAGGGTTACCTCCCGGCTCTCGTACCCCACAAACGATACCGATAACGTAACCGGACCTTCGCTGAAATCAGCACGGAGGCTAAACTTGCCTTCCCGGTCGGTGCTGGTACCAATAAAAGTGCCCCGGATAAAGATAGTAGCGCCGGGCATCGGTTCCCCGGATTCCGTCTGTACCCGACCGGCCACTGAACCTAGCTCCTGCGCCATCACCAGTACCGACTGGGTAACGAGCAGCAAAAACAGGAATAGAAAACGGTAATGTTTTCTCATACTGAAAAAGTCTAAAAATGAATACTGTCCCCCTATGAGAATAAGGGGGTACAAATATATGGTAGGTATGCCGATTAAACTAGCGGTAAGCGGCTGGCAGTCATCTAATTCTGGGAAGTGAAAAGTAGGATATAAGTAAGATTTCAGCCTTGCGCATGAGCAATATAGCAACAGTGCCGACGCGCTATCAGTACCGGATATCTTCCGGGCCATACAGATACAGGCAATTTTCGTCGCCCAATGTGTAGCCACCTACCCGAATGCTGGGCGTGCAGTACTGTTCAGCTATCCAATGAGCTTGCCGGGTTGCGAAACGGGTTGAACCCGACCGATTGTATTCCGTAGAGAAGCCCAGAGGCCAATGCGCGTAGCGGCTATGGCGCCGGTGCCGGGCGTGATGCTGGGCCAGAATCTTGCTAGGGGAGGAGGCGGAGTACGGCACAGTAGATAGTTAACAGGTCTAGACAATCACTTAATAATTCAAAAATAAAAGAAGCGGAAAGCCATATTGGCCGGTTCCGGTGAACCCCGGATAAATGCTCGTTTAACACCGGGATTCACTCGGCTAAAGGATGCGGGTAGAATCTTTTACATTCGCCGCGGCACTTTCGCCTATTCGTCCGCTCAGCCTTCCACCCTTATGACCAGTACCCCACACCCCGCATCTGCTGCCGAACCGCTGGATAGTCTGACAGTTATGGGTGGTGGACTAGTGGGCTGTTTGCTGGCCCTATACCTGACCCGGCACGGGCACGCGGTGGAGTTGTTTGAGCGCCGCCCTGATATTCGGGGGAACGGCCCGGTAGAAGGCCGTTCCATCAACCTTGCATTGTCGGATAGGGGGTGGCGGGCTCTGGAGGGCGTAGGCATTGCCGAGGCAGTGCGGGAAGTAGCCATTCCAATGTACGGCCGCGTAATGCACGACGTGCAGGGCAACCTCACGCACCAGCCCTATGGGCAGGCGGGCCAGGCCATCTACTCGGTGTCGCGGGCGGGCCTGAACCGGCGGATGCTGGACCTGGTGGAGCAGGAGCCGGCCATTACGCTGCACTTCAACCAGCAGTGCCGTCGTGTGGATATCCGGCGGCAGGAGCTGGAAATGCTGGATGCCGAAACCCAACAGGCCCGCGTGGTGCCGTATCAGCGGCTGTTTGGGGTGGATGGGGCCTACTCGGCCGTGCGCAGCGCCTTGCAGCGCACCGACCGGTTCAACTACTCACAGGAATACCTCAACTACGGCTATAAGGAACTGACCATTGAGGCGGCACCGGATGGGCAGTGGGCCATTGAGAAACACGCCCTGCACATCTGGCCGCGGGGGCAGTACATGATGATTGCTCTGCCCAACCTCGACGGCTCCTTCAACTGCACGTTGTTTTTCCCTTATGAAGGTGAGGAGTCCTTCGCGGCGCTGCAAACGCCGGAGCAGGTCACGGCCTTTTTCGGGCGGGTGTTTCCGGATGCTGTGCCACTAATGCCGCAGCTGGCCACCGAATTCTTTGAAAACCCTACGTCGTCGTTGGTAACCATCCGGTGCTTTCCCTGGACGGTGGCCGATCAGGTGCTGTTGCTTGGCGACGCGGCCCACGCCATTGTGCCCTTCTACGGGCAGGGCATGAATGCGGGCTTCGAGGACTGCACCGTGCTGAATGAGCTGCTGCACCGCCACGGCCCCAACTGGGCGCGGGTGTTTCAGGAGTTTGAAGACCAGCGCAAGTCCAACACGGATGCCATGGCCGATTTGGCCGTGTACAATTTCCGCGAAATGCGCGACCGGGTAGCGGACCCCCGGTTTTTGCTCCAGAAAAAGATTGAGAGCAAGCTTTCGGCGCAATACCCCGATAAATGGCTGCCGCTGTACTCGCAGGTGACGTTTTCGAGTTTGCCTTACGCCGAAGCCTGGGCGAACGGGCAAGCGCAGGAAGAAATCATGCAGCGCCTGATGCCGCATATTCAGTCGGAAGAGGATTACCAGCGGCCCGAAGTGCAGCAGTTGGTGGCGGCTGAAATGGCCCGGCGGCCCTAGAAACCTTTTTGGTAACCCAAACCGAGAAACGGAGTAAACTCCCTGACCAAAAACGGCCTGAGGACTAGGTACAGCTTTAACACGGCCACCAGTACCTGTGTCAAAACGGGAAACGTTGGTCATCTTCCCGTAAATCACTTGATTACAAATGCTGTGGCGAGTAGCTTAGCTACCCGTTGAACCGCTGAATTTTCGCTTTAGACAGGTTTTTTGCATCGACAAAACTTGTTTTTAGAAGAAAATCAGGGTGTTATGCTCCACCCATTACTTCCTTTCGCCGCGCCGTTATGTCTGCTCCCGTACTTACTTGTGCTATCATCGATGATGAAGAAATTAACCGGCTGACGCTGGAGCATTACATTTCCCTGACTGACTCCTTGCAGTTGGTGGCCTCGATGGACGATGCGCTGCAGGGACTGAACTATTTCCGGGCCGGTAACAAGGTGGACGTGCTGTTTCTGGACGTGCAGATGCCGCAGCTCAACGGCCTCGACCTGCTGCGGGTACTCTCAGATCCGCCCATTGTGATTCTGACCACGGCCCACGAGGATTTCGCCGTGGATGCCTTCGACTTGCGCGTAACCGATTACCTGGTAAAGCCCTTCGACTACGCCCGTTTCAGCCGGGCGGTGCAGCGGGCTTTGCAGCAGCACGCAGTGCCCGCCGCGGCTCCGGCCGCGCCGGCAGCCCCCACGGCCCCGCCCGATAACGACCTGTTTGTGAAGGTGAACAACAAGATGGTGCGCATCAACTTTGATGAGGTGCTGTACATCGAGGCCTTATCGGACTACGTTATCATCGTGACGGACAAGCAGAAATACATTGTGTACACCACCATGAAGGCCTTGGATGCCCGCCTGCCCTTCGACCACTTTGTGCGGGTGCACCGGTCCTATATTCTGAATATGCGCCGCATTGAGGCCATCGAGGATGGGGCCGCCGTAGTGCCCGGCGGGCACCATGTACCCATCGGTAAATCTTATCAGGAGGCTTTTTTTCGAAAGCTCAACCGTATTTAAGGCCAGCCTTCGGAGCTTGCCGAGCAGAGGCCCGGTCCCGCTAACCACTTGCGGGGCCGGGCCTCTGCTATTCCTGTAGGGCCGTGGCCAACTGTTCCACAGCTGTGGTAAGCAAGGTAATAAGCAGCGTAGTTGCCTCTGTAAGCTCGGCATCGAAATGCAGTTGGCTGCCGGCCTCGGCGCGGGAGTAGGGTTCCAGCACCGCAATGGATGCAGTGGTAGCCGCAATGCCCAATAGCTGCAGCGAGGGGCGAAGCTTATGAGCAATGCTACCTACCGCCGGCCAGTCGTGGGCGGCGGCGGCGGCCCGGAGCTGCTCCACGGTGGCGGGCGTATGGGTGCGGAACGAGCCGATAATCTTCTGCATAAAGATGGTGCTGCCGTGCGCCGTTTCTCGCAGGCGGGTCAGGTCGTAGAGCACTGGCTCGGCAGCAGCCAGGGTAGGCTCCGGGCTGGTGGCTGGTTTAGCGAAGGGCTGGGGTGCCGCAGGCTGGGGCAAAGGGTTGGCCTCCAATTCGGCTGCGGCGGGCTGTCGCAGGTTGGTCTCCAGCTTCCGGTAGAGGTCATCCTCTTCGAACGGTTTCGAGAGATAATCGAGGCCCGCCGCCCGGTATATCTCGTTGTCGGAGCGCATGACATTGGCCGTGAGGGCAATAACGGGGGTGTTGGCACGCTGCGGATCGGGGTGCTGGCGGAGCCGCCGGGTTACATCCAAGCCGCTCATGCCCGGCATCTGGATATCCATGAGCACCACATCGTACAGTCGGGCCTCCAACTGGGCCAGGGCCTCGTGGCCGTCGGAGGCTACGTGAGTTTCTACGTCCCAGCCCTCCAGAATCAGCATGGCTAGTTGCTGATTGACGGGGTGGTCTTCTACCAACAGCACCCGTTTGCCGCGCAGCGCATCGTAGCGGATTGGAGGTAGCGGAGTTGTTTCTGGCGGTGCCAGAATACCTTTAGGTAGGCGCAAGGTGAAGTAGAACGTGCTGCCCTGGCCTTCCTGGCTGTCAATCCACATGCGCCCGCCCAGCTGCTGTACCAAGCTGCGGCTGATAGTCAGGCCCAGGCCCGTACCCCCGAAGCGCCGCGAAATATCGGCGTAGGCCTGCGTGAAGCTCTCGAAAATAGTCTCCTGCTTATCGGCGGAGATGCCGATGCCGGTGTCGCGCACGTAAAATTCCAGCTCCAGCTCAGTGGCCGATTCGCGCAGGAGCCGCCCACCCAGCTCCACGTAACCGTGGTCGGTGAACTTGATGGCATTGCTGATGAGATTGAGCAGGATTTGGTTGAGGCGGCCTGGGTCACCAATAACCACGGGGTGGGGCAGCTGCAGGGGCTTGAGGCGGAATTCAATGCCCTTTTCCTCAGCCCGGTATACCTGGCTCTGCACCCCGTCGCGCACCGATTGGCCAATGTCAAAAGCCATTTGTTCGAGGTCCAGCTTGCCGGCTTCAATCTTGGCCACGTCCAGCACATCATTGATAACCGTAAGCAGGTGGCGTCCCGAGTTACGCAGCACGCGCAGGTGGTCCTGCTGAGCGGCATCCAGCGGTGTTTTGGCCAGCAGCCCGGCCATACCCAGAATACCATTGATAGGCGTGCGGATTTCGTGACTCATGTTGGCCAGGAAGTTCTCCTTGGCCCGCGCAGTGTTTTCGGCCTGTTCCTTGGCCCGTACCAACTCCTGCTCAGCCTGAATTCGCTCGGTAATCTCCTGGCCGTAGGCAATAACGTAGGGAGTTTCGCCGGGCTCCTCCACGCGGTAGTTGTTGTAGATCAGGTGGTGGGGCTGGCCGTCAGGGCCGTGCAAAGTGAGCAGGCCGGTGAGCTCCTGCTGCTCGTGGGCTTGCTGCAGGTACACGGCCAGCTGCTCGTGCAGGTTGGGCGTGAGCACTTGGTGTAACGAGCGACCCACCAGTTGCTCCGGCACAGCGCCTACCAGCTGGGCCGCCGCCGGGTTCACGGAAAGCAGTACCCCGTTCAGATCATGGGTGCAGATGAGCGCCTGAGAATAGTGCATCAGGTCCCGGTACTGCTTGGTGCTGCGCTCCAGCGTCTGGCGGGCGTGGCGCATTTCAGTAATATCAGTGCTCACGCCCAGCACGTTCACCGAGCCGTCGGCCCGGTAGAGGGGGCGCTTTACCGTTTGCAGCCACATAGTGGTGCCGTCGCGCAGGGTGAAGGTAGTTTCTATTACCAACTCCTTGCCCGTGCTAAGTACCTGCTCATCGGTAGTGGCGAAAGTGCGGGCCTCCTGGGCTACCGGGCTGGTAAAGTCGTCCAGGTCGACTTCCCGGTGGGCACCCAGCACAATCAGTTCATCAAAGGCCCGGTTGCTGAACAGCACCTTGCCGTGGCCATCCGTCACCCAGATAAAGCTAGGGGTGGTATCCACTACCAGCCGCACAAAGCGCTGGTTTTCCTGCAGTGAGGCCTCGCTGCGGCGCAGGCGCTCCTCGGCGGCGTAGCGCTCCGTAATGTCCACGCCGTAGCCAATTACCATGCGCACTTCATCCTGGGGACCATACACGGCCTGGAGGTGGCGGAGGGCCGTGCGGGGGCCATCGGGGGTGTCAATCTGCTCTTCCCAGCCCAGCACGCCGCGCTGCCCCACAGCCTGCTCAAATAAGCCCCGGCGGAAGATGGCCTGCTCCGGCGTGCGGCCCCGGTACGTAGCGTATTCAAAATCATCGTGCCCGATAATCCACTGGCGGAACTCCGGGTTGCGAATAGCCGCGGGATTCACAAACAGGTAGCGGTGTTGCGCGTCGAACACTACCACGTCGGCCGGGAGGTGGTTAAGCACCGTTTCGTAGAACTCCTGTTGCTCCACTAGCCGACTTTCAGCGTTTTTCAGCGGGGTAATGTCGGTAAAGTACAGGTTCACGTATTGGTCATCCACGAACGGCGCAATGGCTACCTGGTAGCAGCGGCCCCAGAACCACATTTCCCGGTTCACCAGCGGCTGGTCGCCAGCCAGGGCTTCAAGGGCCGCCTGGTACACCTGCTGAGGTAGGCCCGGCTCCAGCTGGGGCTTGAGGTACTCCTGGCGAAACTGCTCGGCCGCGAGGTTGCCATACAGCAGCCGGCCGTTGGCATGAATCCGGAGTACGGGGTTGGGGTTCTGGCCCGGAATCCGGGATAGGGAGTGCATATACTGCTCGGCGCGGCGGGCCTGGGTCACGTCGCGGAAGGACAGCAGATACCCGGCGGCCACCAGCTCGTTCTGTCCATTGAGCGGGACAAAATCCAGCTCCAGAATTGTGCTGTCGGCCAGTTCCAGGTCCTCACTGAGCACCCGCCGGCCCGCCGACAGCATGGCGGCCAGTCGTGTACGTGTGACCTCTGGCCGGGCCGACTGCGCAATGAGAGCTTCCAGAATCGGCTGCACCGGCTGCCCGGCCTCGCCCAGGCTCAGCACCTCATCCAGGCCTACCAGGTCGCAAAATTCCCTGTTGAGCAGGGCCACAGTACCGTTCTGGTGAGCTACCAACACGCCCACTCGCAAGTTCTGCGTCAGCCGCGTAATGCCATCGGTGAGGCGGGTAACGGTGCGTTGAGCCGCGGCTAGCTGCCGCCGCAGGCTTTGGATCTGCTGCTCGGCGGAGAGGCGGGCTTGGCGCTCCTGTTCCAGCTGGACCATCAGAAGTTCAAGAGTTGGGGCGGAATCGGAAGAGGAAGGCATACGGGGGCGGCGGAACAGGCTGGGGGCAAGCCACAAAGTAAAGGCAACTAACTCGGTAGAGGTGTACTGCTGAGGCGTAAGTTGTTCCAAGAAAGATACACAACGATTCGAGCCCGCCTACCGCAGCAGCAGACTACTGCCCAGCGCTACGCCCAGCCCCAGCGCCAAGCCCGCCCACACCTGAGCCGACGTATGGGCCCGCAGCTTCAGGCGGGCCCAGCCCACAGCTCCGGCCAGCACCACCGCAGCCAGGGCCCACCCCAACTCGGCGCGGCCCTGCAGACCCAGGGCCAGCAGCAGGCCCACCGCCCCGCCCATGCCCACACCATGCGCCGATATTTTCCAGCGTAGGGTAATTAAAAAGGTCAGCAGCACGGCCAGGGCCATAGCCGCCAGCCCCAGCACTAGCGGCGGGGCGGCGCCCTGCCAGTACAGCCAGCCCGCACCCGCCCCAAAGCTCAGGGCCGCCAGCCCCAGTGGCCACGCCCGTTGCTGCCGATCGGGCATTTCCAGCGAGTCAATCCGGCCAGCCCGCAGCAGGAGCAGGGCCGCCAGCGTCGGTAACAAGAAGGTGAAGATGACTATCGTCCAGAGGCGGTTGCTGTTGGCAGGCTGCTGCGCGGCCATCAGCCCGCCCAGGTAGGAAGGCACCAGCAGCGGGTGGAACGCGGCGGAAAGGAAAGCGGCTAATCGGCGGCTGAAATCCATGATCGGAACACGGCAGTTACAACGCAAAGAACGTCATGCTGCGCCTTCCGCAACATGACGTTCCTGTTATACCTGAGCCGGAAGCGAAGCACTACAGCTCCTTACGCAGGCGGGCCACCGGAATATTCAACTGCTCCCGGTACTTGGCCACCGTGCGGCGGGCAATATTGTAGCCACGGGCGTTGAGCATCTTTTCCAGCTTGTCGTCGCTAAGGGGCTTGTTTTTCTGCTCACCCTCAATGATTTCCTTCAGAATATGCTTCACCTCCCGGGAACTGGCATCCTCGCCTGAGTCGGTAGCAATGCCTTCAGAGAAGAAATACTTGAGCGGGTAGATACCAAACTCGGTTTGCACCGCTTTGGAGTTGGCCACGCGGCTCACGGTGCTGATGTCCATGCCGATTTCCTGGGCAATGTCCTTCAGAATCATGGGCCGCAGTTTGCTCTCGTCGCCCTCGGCAAAGAACTCACTCTGGTAGCGCACAATGGCGTCCATGGTACGCAATAGCGTGTTTTGGCGTTGCCGAATGGCGTCAATAAACCATTTGGCCGAGTCCAGCTTTTGCTTCACGAAGGTCACGGCCTCCTTCATCTTCTTGTCCTTCTTCGAGGCCTTATCGTAGGCCCGGAACATCTCCGTGTAGGCCGGCGACACCCGCAAATCGGGGGCGTTGCGGGTGTTGAGCGTGAGGTTGAACTGGCCGTTGTCGTGAGTCAGCAGGAAGTCGGGGATGATGTACTGCACTTTGCCCATACCCACCGGGCCGGTGCCGCCGGGCTTGGGGTTTAGTTTCAGAATCAGGGCCACGGCCTCCCGGATTTCATCGTCCTCCAGGTCCAGCTTCTGCTGAATGCGGGGATAGTGTTTCTTGGTAAACTCGTCGAAGGTTTCGGTCAGGATCTGCTCGGCGTGTTCCGTTACCTCATCTTGGGGGCGGCGCTCTAGTTGTAGCAACAGGCACTCCTGCAGGTCGCGGGCCCCAATGCCGGCCGGATCAAACGTCTGGATGATGCGCAGTACGGCCTCAATTTCGGGCACTGAAGCCTCAATATTCTGCGAAAAGGCCAGGTCGTTGGCAATGGCCGACAAGTCGCGGCGAATGTAGCCGTCCCCGTCGATGGAGCCGATGAGCTGGCGGCCAATGGCTTCCTGTTGCTCATTGAGGTTGGCGAAGCCCAGCTGGTCCAGCAGATTGTCCACCAGCGAGCCGCTGGTATCGGCCAGTGGCATCTCCCGGTCATCCTCTTCGTCGCCGGGGCCGTCGCCCTGCATTTTGTAGCCGGCTATTTCGTCGTCGTGCAGGTAGTCGCTCAGGTCTAGGTCGTCGGCCGACTCCGACTCCTTGATTTCCGAGGGCTCGTCCTTAGCGCTAAGGTCAATTTCGGGCTGCTCCTCGGTCTGGTCGTTGTCGAAATCTTCGTCCAGCGTATTGTCGGGGTTGTCAAACTCCGCGTCCGGGTCGTTGTCGAAGTCTTCGTCAGCATCATCCGAATCTTCTCGGTCCTGCTCCTCGAAATCGTCTTCCTGGTCGTCGCCTTCTTCCAGCGCCGGGTTGGCTTCCAGCTCCTCTTTAATACGGGCCTCCAGTTCCACCGTCGGAATCTGGAGGAGCTTGATAAATTGAATCTGTTGGGGGCTCAGCTTCTGGGAGAGAAGCTGCTTCATGTCCAGTCGTTGCATACTCTAAAAACGCGTACGCCCCGCCGGTTATAAAACGGGGTGGTTAGGCCAAATATAGCCCTTTCTGTACTTGGGTTCGGGGGAAAAAGTTGGGGGCAGTAGTGCGCAGCTCCGCTTCGGGCACGAGCGAAGCGAGTTCCTGTACGGTATGTTCATTCGGCGCGGTACCAACGACTCGCTTTGCTCGTGCGCGAAGCGGGAGCTTCGCGCTACATCTTCTACCTTTGTAGCTACTTTAATTTTAGCAGAACCGATTTCCCCATGTCCGACCTCCGTAGAACCAGCGTGCAGGAGTTGCTCCGCAGCACCGACCTGGACCGTGAAGTGCTGGTAAAAGGCTGGGTACGCACCCGCCGCGGCAACAAATACGTGCAGTTTATTGCCGTGAACGACGGCTCCGGCTTCAATTCTATCCAGGTAGTAGCCAATGCCGAGCAGTTTCCGGAAGAGAAGCTGAAAGCCGACGGCGTAGACAATGGGGCCGCCATAGCCGTGCGCGGCAAGCTGGTTGCCAGCCAGGGCAAGGGCCAATCGGTGGAAATTCAGGCCGAGGAAATTACCGTGTACGGCACCGCCGACCAGGACGCGTACCCGCTGCAGAAGAAGGGCCATACGCTGGAATTCCTGCGCGGTATTGCTCACCTGCGCCCTCGCACCAACACATTTGGGGCGGTGCTGCGCATCCGGCACGCCATGTCGTTTGCGGTGCACAAGTACTTCAACGACAACGGCTACTTCTACATCCACACGCCCATCATCACCGGCTCCGATGCCGAGGGTGCCGGCCAGATGTTCCGCGTTACCACCCTGTCCGACACCAAGCCGCCCCTGAACGAGGCCGGCGCGGTAGACTACAGCCAGGATTTCTTTGGCAAAGCCACCAACCTCACCGTATCGGGGCAGCTCGAAGGCGAGGTGGCGGCAATGGCGCTGGGCAAGGTGTACACCTTCGGCCCCACGTTCCGGGCCGAGAACAGCAACACGGCCCGCCACCTGGCTGAGTTCTGGATGATTGAGCCCGAAGTGGCCTTCTTCGACCTGCAGGACAACATGGACCTGGCCGAGGACTTTCTCAAAAGCCTGGTGCGCTACGCCCTGGAGCACTGCCCCGATGACCTGCAGTTCCTCAACGACCACTACGATAAGGAACTCCTCAACCGTCTGAAGTTTGTAGTGGAAAACGACTTCAAACGCCTCACCTACACCGAGGCCGTGGAAATCCTGAAAACGGCCAAGCAGAAGTTCGAATTCCCCGTGGACTGGGGCACCGATTTGCAGTCGGAGCACGAGCGGTACCTGGTGGAGAAGCACTTCAAGAAGCCGGTTATCCTCACCAACTACCCGAAGGACATCAAGGCCTTCTACATGAAGCTGGACGAGGATGGCCGCACCGTGCGCGCCATGGACGTGCTGTTCCCCGGCATCGGCGAAATCATCGGCGGCTCCCAGCGCGAGGATGATTTGCAGAAGCTGCAGCAGCGCATGCAGGAAATGCACGTGCCCGAGGAAGACCTCTGGTGGTACCTCGATACCCGCCGCTTCGGCTCAGCCCCGCACGCCGGTTTCGGCCTGGGCTTCGAGCGCCTCATCCTGTTCATCACCGGCATGGCCAACATCCGTGACGTAATTCCCTTCCCTCGCTTCCCCAAGTCGGCGGAGTTTTAGGAGTGCAGATTTTCGAAAGAAGACCAGTACGCTGTAGCGTACTGGTCTTCTTGAGGTTAAACGGTTGCCACGGAAAGCGCCGACGTTTATAAAAATCAGGAAAAACTACTCGGGGCTTAGTAAGTGGCGGCACTATATACGGGACTGATTCGCAAGATTCAGGCTGTGGATATGGATAACATTTCACTTGAGCATCGAGCGGTAAAAGCGGGAAATCAGCTAACCTAGTATAGCCTGGGCTGAGCTTCGTTTGCAGGCGGCCGTTTCGCATATACAGCAGTGCCACTCCTTTGTGAGTAACCACGGCAAGCGTATCGGGCTTGCGGTAGAGCAGCTTGGAACGGTCGAACTGGCGGCCGGTGTAGAAATAGCGGCGACTGTCTGCAACCGGCAAAACGGCTGGAATAGCTACGCTGTCAACTGCGCGGTCATTCTGATAGAGTTTAACATATCTATCAGGGGCATTTTTGGCGTTATCCCAATTCCAGGGTGGGGGCAAGCCGATACCTGTAGGAATTTTAAGGAGCACGTCCGGGTTGCGCAGGCTCACATACACGCAACCAATCATGCGGGTCAGGTGAAACTCTCGCAGCACTTTTTGCGTGGTGGCATCCAGCACTTTAAGGCAACCTTCCGTACCATCGGAGCAGAAGTAAGGCACCGATACGATATGGTAGCACCCATCAGGAGTAGTGGTGCGAATCGTATAGTTATCGTTGAACCGGCCCGGATTAAATGTCGCCGAAAACGAGAGTAATGAACATATAACTAGAGGTCTTTTCACGGTTTCTAGTTAGTGCATTGCTACCCGAAAAACCAGAGGCTCAGCAGTAATTCCGCAGCTCCTTATCATCCAACGCCAGCAGCTTATCCAGACGCAGCTCGAAGCCGTTCTATAGGCTTATTCTCGCTCTTTCTCTAGGCTGGCGCGGGCCTTCTGATACATGCGGGTGGCAAAATCAGGCTGGCTGGATTCTTCCCAAGTGGCCTGCTTCATCAGTTCCACTTTGAGTTGCTCCACGCGGGCGTTTTCGGCGTCGGTTAGCGGGTGGTACAGGTCGTAGAGGCGGTTGATGAACCGGTCGTATACCAGATTGTGGTCTGTTACCAGCATCATGATGAAGTTGCGGGACTCAATCTGCTGCCGGAAATCCAGCTGGTCCAAGGTTTCACCAGTGCGGGTGGAGTTGTCGCTGAAGGTGAAAATGGTTTCCTCCACGCCCCAATACCGCGAATCGGGCGAGAACAGCGTCTGCAGGTACGGGTTGAACTGCATCAGCGCCGCTCCGAAACTGTCGCCCGAAATCAGCAGGTTAGGCCGCTGCTGCCCGGCCCGGGCCGGCGCAAACACAATGCGCGGATAGGCCATAACATAGTTGTGGTACGGGGAGAGCAGGTTGAGGGCGCTGCTGAGGTCATTATCGGTGCCGCGCATATCCGTCTGGCTGACTTCCGGTGCACCCTCGGCCCGGAAGTCGGGCAAATCGAAGCCGCCCATCTGCTCCATCCGGCGGAACAGGGTATCGGCGGCCAGCGTGGAGCCGTACGCACTCCAGTGCGTGCCACCCTTCGGAAACAGAGCGTAGCGGGAAGTGTCTTTCCAGAGCTGAAATGCCTTGCCCAGGTCCAGCACATTGACGTGGTTGGCCTGCATTTCGCGCATGAATACTTGGTAGTTAGAAACCGGCTCCGTGGCGGAGCGCACCCAAACCGGCAAGTCCTCGGCCTGGTAACGGGCTTTATTTGGGGCCATCAAAAACAGAAACGGGATGCCCCGCTTAGCCAAATCCTGCTGCACAGTGTGCATACGGCGCACCCGGTGCCGGATTTCGGCCTCGCCCAGAAAGTCCTTGCCCAGGTAGCTGTTCACCGGGTTAGGCTGATACAGCACGTCATTGCGGCCAATAACCAGGTCGCTGGAGCGGGCCACCCGGAATAGGGAGAATGACAGCTGGTTGCGCAGCTGAATCAGCCACGTCCGAAACCCGAGCCGGTCTTCCAGATACAGCTCCAGTTGCGGCTGGTAGGTGCCCTCGTGCAGGCCCTCGGCGGTTACGTCGGGGTGAGTGGAGGTATGATACGCGCCGGCCAGGGTAGGCTCAGAGAGCCAGTGAAACTTAGCCTGCAGCGCTGGCAACAGTAGCAGCAATAGTAGGCAGCCAAATAGAAAATGCTTCATCGGTGGTGCAAAGTGGCGGGGCTAAGCCGCTAAAACCGGAAATAGATGAACGGATTGAAGCTGCTGCCCACGATGTAGCTGGTACTTAGTATAAGCAATAGAGCCGTGGCCAAGCTGAGGGCTACAGCCCGGGAGGTGCGCAACGGAGTAGCCGTGAGCATAGTAATTTCCCAGCGCTCCACGCGCGGCGCGGCGGCCATAAACGAGAACAGGGTGGCCAGCAGCATTGTGGCCCAGAACTCGACGGTGAAGTGGGGCAGGCTGGCCCAGCCGCCACCAACCATCCGCTGAATATACCCGAGCGCCAACGGTAAAGACTCTGCCCGGAACAGTACCCAGCCGATAACGGTAACTAGGAAAGTAGGCAAAATACTCAGCCCACCCAGCCGCGCGGTTACGCGGTGCAGAAACAGCCGGTCCAGAATCAGAAAAATGCCGTGGTAGGCTCCCCAAGCAATAAAATTCCAGGCGGCTCCGTGCCAGAAACCGGAGAGTATAAACACCGTGGCCAAGTTCGCATACAGCCGGGTAGGGTGTACCCGGTTGCCGCCCAGCGGAATGTATAGGTAATCACGCATCCAGCGGCCCAGCGTAATGTGCCAGCGTTGCCAAAACTCGGTGATGCTGCGCGAAATGTAGGGGTTGTTGAAGTTTTCGGGGAATTGGAACCCGATCATTCGGCCAATGCCGATAGCCATATCGGAATAGCCTGAAAAGTCAAAATATATCTGGAAGGTGTAAGCCAACGCTCCTAGCCAAGCCAGCGGCACCGATAGCTCGGCCGGCGCCAGGGCAAAAATCCGGTCGGCCTCCTGGCCCAGCACGTTGGCAATAAGCACCTTTTTAGCCAAGCCCACCACAAACCGAAACAAGCCGGCGAGCTTGTGGTCGATGGTATCGAAGGCGCGGCGGTCGGTGAGCTGGTCGGCAATTTCATGGAAGCGGACAATGGGGCCGGCAATCATCTTCGGGAACAGCATGATATACAGCATGAAGTCCCAGAAGCTGCGGAGCGGTTTGTTTACACCCCGGTACACATCAATGGTGTAGGTGAGCTTCTCAAACGTGAAAAAGGAAATACCGATGGGCAGTACCACCTTCTGCCACTGCAACGCCGGCCCGCCCAGCAGGGAGGAAAGCGCGCTGGTATTCTCCAGAAAGAAGTTGGCGTACTTAAAGTAGAACAGCATGC
The DNA here is from genome assembly GCF_020421205.1 of Hymenobacter pini. GTDB lineage: Bacteria > Bacteroidota > Bacteroidia > Cytophagales > Hymenobacteraceae > Hymenobacter > Hymenobacter pini. Next base: position 359,548 of record NZ_JAIZZH010000004.1, on the reverse strand, counting down.
TCACGTTGAGCAGAATGCTGAGCCAGAGGTAGATTTTCTTCTGCCAGTCAACGGCCCGGTCCATGTAGCGGATGAGCACGAAGTTGAGTACTACCGAAGCCAGAAATAGCGCCAGAAAGGGTAACCCGCCCCACGCGTAGAATAGCAGGCTGGCCACCAAGGCCACGGTGTTCTTGAATCGAACCGGGGCGACGAAATACAGCAGCAGGAAAGCCGGCAGAAAATAAAACAGGAATAGAATACTGCTAAAAACCATGCGGGGAGCGTAACCGGGAGTCTTGGTTCCGCAAGTTACACGATGGTACCCATGTGCTGCTACCGTAGAAGCAGTTACTCAGCTAGCCGGGCTTTAGCAATAGTTGCGCAGTTCCTTGTCATCCAAAGCCAGCAGATTATCCAAACGCAACTCGAAGCCGTCCTGCAGGCGCAGGTATTCTACTTTGTCGCGGATGTAGAGGTCCTGGATGATGCCGTGGTAGGTGCTGGGCGGCGTATCGGGCTCGGTGCGATAGGTGAGGGTGCAGGGCTGGCCGGTGGTGGCGTGCGCCTCTAGCTCGTCGTAGAACGAGCAGCTGATGGGTTTATATGGGGTAGTGGCCATGGCAGCGGGAACAAAGGTCCAACTCAGCATACGCTAAACCGCCGCCCCAGGATTATGCCGCCAGCCGGTGCCCGTTCACGGCAACCAGCCAGTCCAGCCGCAGCTCGCAGCCGTCGGATAAGCAGATATAATCTACTTGGTCGCGCCGCCGGATGTGGCGCAAAATACCGCGCAGGCTAAACTCGGCCGAGGTGCCGGGCATGCGGTACACCAAGATATACGCTTGTCCTTCCCGCAGCAGAGGGCGGGGCTCAGCGGGTAGGCCGCCTCGGATTTGCTGAACGGAGGGCATAGCGGACTGAACGGATTGAACGATAAAAGGATACGGACCAGCAGCAAGAATTACGAAAAGACAATACAACCCGGTTTTCCCTCCCTACGTTGGCACAACGGCTGTGCTTACGCTTTTTACGCTGTTGTCTTATGTCCGTTGAAATAGATCTGGCCCCGGCCGATGCCCTGCAGGAAGGGGAAATGCGAAACTTTCCAGCTGCCGACGCGCAGGTGCTGTTGCTGCGCCACCACGGGCAATACGTGGCGCTAGCCCCCAACTGCCCCCACTACGGCGCACCCTTGGAAAAAGGCCGGCTGGTGGGCGAGCAACTCGTGTGCCCCTGGCACCATGCCTGCTTCCGGGTGACGGACGGCCACCTGTGCCAGCCCCCGGCCCTCGACAACCTGCCCAGCTATCCGGTACGCGTGGCCGAAGGGCGCGTGTGGGTGCAACTACCCGCCCGGCCCGCCGCCGCTTCCGACAAGCCCGACTCTACGCCCACGGCCTTGGTGGGCGGCGTGGCCCCAGCCCCCAACGCCGCCGCCCCCGATGCCCGCACGTTCGTGATTGTGGGGGGTGGGGCAGCCGGCCAGTTCGCGGCCCAAACGCTGCGCACTGAAGGCTTCGGCGGACGCATTGTGCTGGTAACGGCCGAAACCACCCCGCCCACCGACCGCACCAAGCTCAGTAAAGCCTATCTGGCCGGCAAAGCCACCGATAAAAACCTGCCGTTGCGCAAGCCGGATTTCTATGATCAGCACCAGATTGAGCTACTCCTCGACACCCGCGCCACCGGCCTCAATCTGCACACTCGCCAGCTGCGCCTGAGTGGCCGGGGGCCTCTGCACTATGATGCGCTCCTGCTGGCCCCGGGTAGCACGGCCAACGCATTGCCTAAGCTGCCCGGCCACGAACTGGCAGGCGTATTCACGTTGCGCTCCGCGCCGGACGCCGCCGCTCTGAAGCAGGCAGCTGCCAAGGTCAAGCGGATTGTCATCATCGGGAGCAGTTTTATTGGGATGGAAGCGGCCGCCAGCCTGGCTACCGAAGAGCGGCACATTACCGTAGTGGCCCAGGAAGCGGAGCCGCTGCAGAAAGTGCTGGGACCAAAAATTGGCCGGATGTACCGCAACCTCTACCGCCGGCACGGGGTGCGCTTTAAAACGGAAGCCGAGGTGCAAGCGCTGGAAGGCGAAAACGGCCACGTAGCCGGGGTGCGACTGGCCACGGGGCAGCTTCTGCCGGCCGAGTTGGTAGTGCTGGGCGTAGGGGTACGACCCGCCACTGAGTTTCTGGCGGAGGCATTTGACCTGGAAAAAGACGGGGGCCTGCGGGTGGATGCTCACTTATGCGCCGCCAAACACGTGTATGCCGCCGGCGACGTAGCCCGGTTTCCGCTGCCAGTCGGGTTGGGGCAGCACCGCATTGAGCATTGGCGCGTGGCTCAGCAGCAAGGGGCCTATGCCGCTCGCAATATGATGGGCCAGAAAGTACCCTACCAGGAAGTACCGTTTTTCTGGACGCAGCAGTTCGGCAAGAGCCTGCGCTACGCGGGTCACGCCGAAGCCTGGGACGAGGTTATCTTCCACGGCGACGTGCGCCGACACAAATTCCTGGCCCTGTATGCTTACCAGAACAAGCTGGTAGCCGCCGCCGGCATGCAGCACGATGACGATATGATTTGCATTGAGGAGCTGATGCGCCGTGGCCAGATGCCCACGCCCACCGCTGCCCGCCGCAAGCTCGACTGGGCGCGCTTACTCACTAAAAGTCAGCAGTAACTCTAGGGCTAGCGCGCCAACCGGAAGGCAGAGCGCCTACCCTGGTCCAAACCGGATACGGAAGGTGGCACCCTCGCCGGGGCGGCTATCCACTTCTATTTTTCCGCCGCTGGCTTCCACAATGCGGTTGACGAGGTACAGGCCCACGCCGGTACCCGCCGTGTGGGTATGCAGGCGGCGGAACAGATGAAACAGCTCAGCTCCGTAGCGGGCGGCATCAAAGCCTAGGCCATTATCCTCAACCAGTAGCACCGGCTGGCCCCGCTCCACCCACGTGGACACGTGCACGCGGGCGGGCCGAGCGGGGTCGGCGTACTTCAGGGAGTTGCCCACGAGGTTGAGCAGGATGGTGCGCAGGTTGGCGCGGGCAAAGGATATGGCCGGCCACGCCCCAAAATCGGTGGTGATGCGCGCCTGGGTGGCCCGTACCTGCGGCTCCAGTACCGTCAGTACTTCCTCCATCAGTTCTGCCAGCAGTACCTTTTCGGCCGCGGCGTGCCGCAACTGCTGAGCTTGGCCCAGGGCCGCCAAATCGTCGATGGTCACGCGCAGCTGCTGCAGGGCTTCCTGCACCATGGGTACCAGCACTTGCTCCTCCTCAGCATTATTAAACGTGCTGCTGGCCAGAACTTCGTCAAACAAACCCTCCAAGTTGTTCACGGGCTGCTTCAAATCGTGAGAAGCCGCGTACACAAAGTTGTCCAGGTCTTGGTTGGTGCGCGTGAGTTGCTCGTTGGCCTGCTTTAGCTCGGTAATATCAATGGCGGAACCCACGTAGCCGTACAACTCGCCGTCGGCCAGAAAGCTTGGTGCCCCTTGGGCCAGCAGCCAGCGGTACTGCCCATCGTGGCGCAGCATGCGGTGTTCCAGCACGTAGGGCACCCGCTGAGTAATAGCATGCAGCAGGGTTTGTTGGGTACTGCTAAGCTCATCGGGGTGGAGGTAAGGGGTCCAGCCGATGGCCAGGTATTCTTCCTCAGTTTGCAGCCCCACAAAATCCAGGAAGGCCCGGTTGATGTAGCGGATGGAGCCATCCGGGTGCACTGCCCATACCTGGTTGGGTGCCACATCGGCCATAATCCGGAAGCGGGCCTCACTTTCCCGCAGCTCAGCGGCGTATGCCTCCAAGCGCTGCTGGGCCAGAATAAGGTCCGTTACGTCGGTAGCCGTGTTGAGTATGCCGTACACCTTGCCCTGCGCATCCGGCAATGGCGTGAATGTGTAATTGAAATAGAAGGGTTGCAGAATTCCATTCACCACTATTTCTACGCGCTGGTTGCGTCGGTGAACTGCTTCCCCAGTCCGGAGTACGTGGTGCAGTTCCTCGAATACCGACTGATCGGCCAGCTCAGGCATTAAGTCCGTGAACCGCTGACCTATCACATCTGGGCCTTTGCCCCAGGCCGCCAGAATAGCTTCGTTAGCTAATTGAATACGTAGTTCAGGACCCACGTACACACCCATGGGAAAAGGAGCATCCTTTACTATGTCGTGCAACCGTTGCTCACTCTCCTGCAGCCGTAGCTGCGCTTGCACCTGCTCGGCCTCCCGCAGCTCCCGCTCCCGTACTTGCGCCGTTACATCGTAGGCAAATACCGATATGCCCACAATGCGGTTATCCTCGCGGTAGGCCTGATACGTGAAGTTGAAGTAAAACAGCTGCTGGCTTCCATCAGGCTGGATGAGACTGGCCGGTAATTCCCGGCCTACAAAGGTTTCTCCCGTTTGAAATACGTTATCCAGTAATTCTGAAAAGCCTTGTGTTACGGTATCCGGCTGCACTTCGGCAACGGTACGGCCCCGCATATTGCGGCCCGGAAATACGCGCTGGTAGGCTTGGTTGTGGTACTCTATGCGGTGCTCCGGCCCGCGTAGTAGTGCAATGCAGGCCGGGGTCTGCTCAAATACTTGGTAAAATGTCTCGCGGGCCTGGAGCTGACGTTGGGCGCTGGCCAATACCTCCGCCTGCAGCGTTTCGGCTTGATGACGGGCCGCCACCTGCTGGGTAATTTCGGTAGCCACCACAATCACGCCCGTTACCTCCCCTTGCTCATTACGCCACGGCTGGTACACAAAATCAAAGTACACTGGGGCCCGCTGGCCTTTGCGCGTTAGCTCCGCCGACAGCTCTTTGGCCACAAACGGTTTCCCGGTGCGTAGCACATCCGCCAGCAGTTGCTCGTAGCCCAGCCCGCTGGCTTCGGGCACGGCCTGAAACAACGGCTTGTTGAGTATTTCCGGCGCGGTTTTGCCCCACAGCTCCAGGTGAGCCGGGTTGGCCAGCCGAATCACATGGTCTGGCCCCTCGAAGATGGCAATGGCCACCGGGGCCTGCTCAAAAATAGTCATGAGCTCCACCCGGCCACGCTCCGCTTCGGCCCGCGCGGCAATTTCCCCGGCCCGGCTCTCGCGCAAGGCCTGCTCTACCACGTTGCGGTCCTGCTCCTGGCTAAAGCTGAAACTCACCAGCAGCAGTTGGCCCAGGCGCCGGCCATTCACCCGGCAATACGCATCGTAGCCGCCGGCGCGGTAGTTCAGCTCAAAATGCCGGGGCTGCTCGGAGCCGTAAGCCGCACAGTGAAAGGTAAACGCCTCGAATGGGGGCTCTTCCGGAAAAACCTGCCGGTAAGTGAGCGTAGGCTGCGCCGGTAGGCTAAGCAGGTGCTGCGCGGCGGCGTTCAGGTACACAAAGGCAAAATCCACGATGGTGTCCGCCTCGTCGGTAAGAGGCGCGTAGCACACCACCCCGCTCACCGAAAGGTCGAGCAGAGCCGGTAGAAACTCATCGGGAGAGGTACCTGGAACAGAGAAATTCACGCCGCCAAAGTAGCCAGAATTATGCAAGAAGGAGCATTTAGAGGGCTGATTTACCGTTACCTGCTCGTCGCTCTCTTAGTTTCGGTAGTCGGCCGCTTTACGGTTTTTGGAGGGCGGCTGTTGTCTTGTCAGATTTTGTTAGTTGCACGCCAGTCAGCGGCCTGCTATGTGCCCGAAAACACGTATCCCGCAGTTCCACCGCCCCGGTAAGTAGGCTAGGTGTGGAACTGCGGGATAACTGCGAGATGCTTACGAGCGGTTAGTGCTTGCCTTTGCCGTGGCCCCGGCCGTTGCCGTTACTAGGCCCGCCGTAGCCAAGCTTCTTAGCCTGGCCGGGAGGCAGGCCCTTGCCATTTTCCAGGCGCTTCACCTGGCCGGGGGGCAGGCTGGCCGGATACATCTGGCGGTGGCGGCCGATGAGCGTCCAGGGTTGAGCGCCCACGTAATCAATAACTACCGGATGGAAGCTAGTGGGGTTGTAGCCGCTGATGGAGCCTACGCGTGTCCAGCGGCCGTCGCGCTGCACAATGTACTGTTGGTCGCGTACGTCGTAGTAGCCGCCGTACTCAGGCACATAGTAGTATTGCTTGCCGGCTGGCACAGCCGGGCCCCAGGAGGGCGGGTTTACATTGATGGTAACCTGTGCCTGGGCCGTTTCGGCTACGCCAGCCAAGGAAAACGTGAGCAAGCCGGCCAGGGCAATTTTAGGAAGGAGTTGCATGGTGAGTGGGCTTTGGGGAGAAAAAGAATGGGAGAGGTGTAAGCCCGGTTGCAAGAACGGGGCCAGGTTGCGGCCGGCTGTAAACCAGGCTCGGCCACAAAGCCCTTAACGCAGCCGTCAAATGTTTGGTTAAAGGCCGGTTATCAACAAAAAAGCGCCCGGCCATGAGCCAAGCGCTTTCGAGGTTCATCAGGAAAAGGCTGCTATTCCTGCACTCGGCCCCGGCGGCCACCGGGGCCCCAGCCGCCGGGGCTCGGCTGGTTGCCGGGGCTCGGCTGGCCTTGTTGGTTTTGCTGAGAATAGCCCCCCTGGTTGTCGTAGCGGCCGTTGCGGTTATCGTCCCGGTCGTCGTTTCGGTTGTAGCGGTTGTCCCGGCCGTCCCGGTCATAGCGTCCGTCCCGGTCGTTGCGGTAGTCCCGGTAACCGTCCCGGTCCCGGTAGCCGTTTTGGCCGTAGCCGCCCTGGCCGTAGGGGCGGTTGCCGTAGTAGCCGGGGCCATAGCCGGGCCGGGGCGGGGCCACCACGTAGCCGCGGCCGGGCCAGTTGCTACCGTAGTAGCGGCCGGGACGTACGCCCCATTGGTCGCAGTAGCGGCGGTGGTCACGCAGGTAGCCCCAGGGCTGGCGCCCCACGTACTGAATGGCTACCGGGTGGAAAAAGCGCGGGTCGTAGCCGGCGTACATGCGGGGCAGCACCGGCGAGCTTACCCAGGCGCCGTAGCCGGGGTCAAAGAACAGGTACGACTGATTGTAAATATCGTAGTACCCATCAATTTCCGGAATGTAGTAGTACTGCACATTGGGCGGTACGGCCGGGCCCCAGTACGGCGTGTTAATATTCACGTGCACCTGCGCCTGCGTTTTGCCGCTGTAGAGCAGCAACCCCAGGGCCAGTACAAAGCCGGTTTTCAGCAGAGTTTTCATGGATGCAAAAAGGCAAAAGGCGTTCGGGAGCTACTTGTGCAAAAGCCGCACCATAATTTTGTAACTGGCTTTGGGTTCAATAAAGAACTTGTACTCTGGGTGGGACATTTCGGCGGGCAGCGTTGTTACAGGCTATCTGCGCTTATCCGGGCTCAGGCGCACCCCAAGATCAGCCGCGCTAAAATGGCTGGCAATTAAACTACTAAGGGTAGCCTGCCGGGCCTGTTTTACGTACTTTTGCAGACTTATCCGCTCCGCTGCCGCATGGCCAAAAAAACAACTGCTGCCTCTACTTCCTCCACTGCTAAGCCAACGGCTCCGAAAGCTGCCCGTTCGGCCAAGGCACCCAAAGCGGCCGCGCCGGTAGCTCCCGAGGCTTCGGTTGCTGCCGCACCTCCCCGCAAAGCCCCAAAAACAGCCAAAGCTCCCAAAACCACGGCTGCGGCCGTGGCCGATGGCAATAACCACCACAGCACCGCTGCTGTGCAGGCCGTACCCCGCCAGGAGCAAATAAACGAGGCGGTGCTGGAAAATCAGGCCCGCATTGTAGGACAGCTACTCGGCCCCGCCGACTTGGAAGCGCCATACATTGAAGTATACGGCGCCCGGGAACACAACCTCAAGAATGTATCGGTGCAGATTCCGCGCGGGCGGCTGGTAGTGTTCACCGGCATTTCGGGCTCAGGTAAGTCGTCGTTGGCATTTGATACGATTTACGCGGAGGGCCAGCGCCGCTACATGGAAACGTTTTCGGCCTACGCCCGCAGCTTTATGGGCGGGCTGGAGCGCCCCGACGTGGACAAGATTGAGGGCTTGTCGCCGGTTATCAGCATCGAGCAGAAAACCACCTCGCGCAACCCCCGCTCCACGGTAGGCACCATCACCGAAATCTACGACTTCCTGCGCCTGCTCTACGCCCGCACCGCCGAGGCCTTCAGCTACGCCACAGGCCAGAAGATGATCCGGCAGAGCGACGACCAGATTATCAACTACATTCTGAAGGAGTACGACGGCAAGAAGCTGGTGGTGCTGGCCCCGGTGGTGAAGGGCCGCAAAGGCCACTACCGGGAGCTGTTTCAGCAGATTGCCAAGCTGGGCTTCACCAAGGTGCGCGTCGATGGCGAGCTGCTCGACATCACGCCCAAGATGCAGGTGGACCGCTACAAAATCCACGACATCGAAATTGTCATCGACCGGCTGGTGGTGAAGGAAGAGGACCGGTTCCGCCTCAGCGGCTCGGTGCAGAATGCCCTCACCCAAGGCAAAGGCACCATGCTGGTACTGGACGCCGACAAGAAGAAGGACAACACCCAGTTCTTCTCCCGCTTCCTGATGGACCCGGCCACCGGCATTGCCTACGACGACCCGGCTCCCAACACGTTCAGCTTCAACTCGCCCTACGGCGCCTGCCCCACCTGCAACGGCCTGGGTGAGGTGCAGGAAATCACCGAGGAAACGGTGATGCCCGACAAGAAGCTCAGCATCAGCCGCGGCGGCATTGCGCCTTTAGGTGAGTACCGGGACATCTGGATTTTCCAGCAGCTCAGCCTCATTGTCAAGAAGCACAAAGCCAGCCTGAGCACGCCCATCGAAAAGCTGCCCGCCGACCTGATTGAGCGACTGTTGCACGGCGTGCCCGAAGACGAGGATGCCGACCCCAAAAAGGCCAACTACGTTGAGCCATTTGAGGGTATCATTCCCTTCCTGCGCCGCCAAATGGAATCGGAATCCGATAACATTCGGGAGTGGATTCAGCAGTACACCCAAGCCAAGGAGTGCCCCGAGTGCCACGGCTACCGCCTCAAGAAAGAGTCGTTGCACTTCAAGATTGACGGCCGCCACATTGGTGAATTGTCGGTGCTGGATTTGAACGAGTTAGCCGCGTGGTTTGAAGGCCTGGAAGACCGGCTTTCGGAGCGTCAGAACCTGATTGCCCGGGAGCTTCTGAAGGAAATCCGGAAACGCATCGGCTTCCTGTTGGAAGTGGGCCTCGACTACCTGAACCTGCACCGCTCGGTGCGTACGCTCTCGGGCGGCGAGTCGCAGCGTATCCGCCTGGCCACCCAGATTGGTACCCAGCTGGTGGGCGTGCTCTACATCATGGACGAGCCCAGCATCGGCTTGCACCAGCGCGACAACGAGCGGCTCATCAAGGCCCTGCAGCACCTGCGCGACTTAGGTAACTCGGTGATTGTGGTGGAGCACGACAAGGACATGATCCTGCACGCTGACCACGTGCTGGACATCGGCCCCGGCGCGGGCATTCACGGCGGGCAGATTGTGGCCGCCGGTACACCCACCGAAATCTTCACTAGCGGCTCGCTTACCTCGCAATATCTCAGCGGGCAGAAGCACATTGAGCTACGCAAGAAGAAGCGGGCCGGCGAAGGCAACGACTTGGTGCTAAAGGGTGCCAAAGGCCACAACCTCAAGAACGTGACGGCCAAGTTCCCGCTGGGTAAGCTTATTGCCGTTACGGGCGTGTCGGGCTCGGGCAAGTCCTCGCTCATTCACGATACGCTGTACCCCATCCTCAACCAGCACTTCTTCAACGCCAAGCGCGAGCCGCTGCAGTATGAGAAGATCGAGGGGCTGGAGTTCATCGATAAGGTAATTGAGGTGGATCAGTCGCCGATTGGGCGCACGCCGCGCTCCAACCCGGCCACCTACACCGGCGTGTTCACCGAAATCCGCCAGCTGTTTGCCAACCTGCCCGAGGCCAAAATCCGCGGGTACGGGCCTGGCCGCTTCTCCTTCAACGTGAAGGGCGGGCGCTGCGAAACCTGCGAGGGGGCCGGTATGCGCACCATCGAAATGAACTTCCTGCCCGACGTGCACGTGCCTTGCGAAACCTGCAAAGGCCGCCGCTACAACCGGGAAACCCTGGAGGTCCGCTTCAAGGGTAAGAGCATTACTGACGTGCTGGACATGACGGTGGAAAAGGCCGTAGAATTCTTCGAGTTCCAGCCTCGCATCCTGCGCAAAATCCAAACGCTGAACGAAGTAGGGCTGGGCTACCTCACGCTGGGCCAGCAAGCCACCACGCTATCCGGCGGCGAGGCCCAGCGCGTGAAGCTGGCCACCGAGCTCAGCAAGAAGGACACTGGCAAAACGTTCTACATCCTCGACGAGCCCACCACCGGCCTGCATTTCGAGGACATCAACCACCTCTCCGTGGTGCTGCACAAACTCGCCGACAAGGGCAACACCGTGCTCATCATCGAGCACAACCTCGACCTGATTAAGGTAGCCGACCACATCATCGACATCGGGCCCGAAGGTGGCGCGGGCGGCGGTACGATTGTGGCGCAAGGTACGCCCGAGCAGGTAGCCAAAGCCGGCAAGGGCCACACCAGCCGCTTCCTGGCCGAGGAGCTAAAAGTGAGTAAGTACGCGGAGGCATCTTAGCGGACACGGAGTATGAGGATTGCAACAACTGCCGGGATTATTTGAAATAGTCCCGGCAGTTTGTATTTTCAGCCGTTCCCTCCGCAATTCCCTCCGCATGAAAGTTCTCGTATTTCCGGCCTTGCTGGCCATTGCCATCGTAACGTCGCCGCCCAAACCGTTTGCGCCTAAGCCTACCGGGCCAGCCTCAGCCGCCACCGCAACTGTTCAACCGGCCGCTTCCGCCAACTGCCTGGACAATCCGAATCAAGCCCTTACGGCTCACCGTTAATTAGGTACGCTAACCCTCAATACAGAATGGGCCCTTCACTCCTGGAAGTGAAGGGCCCATTCTGTATTGAGGCCAATAAGGCGGCGCTTACTCCCGGTGTTCCACGGCGGCGCTCATTTTCTGGGCCATCTCCAGGTGATGCTGCAGCACGGGCACCTGCTTGGTGGCAAAGGCCTTGATTTCGGGGTCGGAGGCGCGCACGGAGGCTTCCGTGAATTCCTTCACGTCCTCCTTGTGGTCCTTCACCATTTCCTTCAGGTACTCCTGATCCATTTTTACTCCGGTTTCTTCGGTTACGTCTTGGTACACCTTCTTATGGTCGTCGCCGAGGGCTGTAGGGAGGGTAATGTTCTTTTTGGCGGCCAGAGCCATCAGTTCGGCGTTGGCTTTGGTATGGTCGTTCACCATGCTGGTGGCAAATTCTTTGCCCTCGGCGGTAGTTGCCTTGGCTACTACGGCTTTACCCAACTCTACTTCCAGCATACCGCCACTAGCGGCTTTCGTCATAAACTCCGTGTCGAAATCCATGGCGTCCTTCTTCACTTCACCGCTTTCGGTGTTGGAGGTCCTGGCGTCGTTCTTGGCTTCGTTTTGTTCTTGGGCCTGCTTCACCGAGTCGTTGGAGTTACAGGAAGCAGTGGCCGTCAGCAGAGCAGCGGCTGCTAGGGGCAAAAAGAGGGCTTTCATGTGCGTGAGGGTTGAGGGGAACGTAAAAACAAAAACCGCCTGCTCCGGCGGGCGGAACAGGCGGTTATACGGAAGCTGCCGCTTACATGCTACCGTTGTGCTGCTTAAACATGGCCAAGTGGGCTTGTACCACCGGCAGCGTTTTGGTAATGAAGCCTTGCAGGTCGGTATCCTGGGTCATTTTCTGGTGCGCTACCATGGTATTCACTGTCTTTTGGTGGTCCAGAAGCATCTGCTGCATAAACTTCGTTTCCAGCTCCTTGCCCAATAGATTACGCATCTGGTCGGCAATGGCCTTGTGCTCGGCATCCATATCGGATGGCAGGGTTACGCCCTTTTTCTGCGCTATGGGCTTCAGGTCCGCCGTCGATTTGGTGTGGTCGGTAATCATCTTGTTGGCGTGGTCTTTTGCCATACCGGTCACTCCTTTTTCCAGCGCCAGCTTGCTGAGCTGAATTTCGTTCTGGTCGCTATGAGCGGCCGACTGCATAAACTCAGCATCAGTAGCGTGCGGGGCGGTGGGGCCGTTGGCGGCCATAGCCGTGTCGGCGGTACCCGAGTTGGCCGTCCCGGTGCCGTTATCGGCGGGGGTAGGGGTGGCCGTTACATCGGGAGCTTTGGTATCAGCGGCGTTGCCGGTGGCATCATTGTTAGGCGCATTGCAGGCGCCAAGGCTCAGTAAACCGCAGCAAGCGGCCGAGAAAAGAATGCGTTTCATAGCGGAAAGGTTGGAGGGAAAAGAGCAGATAAAGCAAGGTTCAGCGCGAAGCCGGCGCTGTGGTTGAGTCGGCGGCGGCAGCGGAGTCGGCGTTGGCCGTAACGGTGGGGCCGGCGTTGTTGTCAATCACTACAGCGTCGGCTTGTACCCCGCCGTCCTGAGCGGCTTTATCCATGTCGCTTACGGCTTCGCCGGCGGTACCATCAGTGCGTTTATCAGCACCGTTGCAGCTGGCCAGCAGCAGGCCGGCACTCAGGGTCAGAAAAGGAAGAAAGCGGAATTTCATGTTTCAGAAAAAGGTGAAGTGGAAAGAATAGGAGGGGAGAGAGGATTAAGGAGCAAGTTTGTCATGCAGCGCACTGGCTGCCCGGTTTAGATCTTTAAGCGTAGCTACCTGCCGGGCTGCCAGGGCCCGGATATTGGCATCATACGCATCGTCGGTCATGTCGTCGGTGGCATCCTCATCGGTATCCAGCGTGCTGCGGAGGGCTTTATCGTAGGCTTCATCAAAGGCCTTTCCGTTCAGGGCCGTTAGCTCACCCGCCTGTTTGGCCTGGGCGAAGCCCAGGCCGGTGGGCAGCACCAGGTTTTTCTGCTGGGCCAGCGCCTGCAGACTGCTGAGCAAGGTGGTGGCTTGCGCCGCCACGTTTTGGGCGGTATAACGGGTATCGGGGGCCGCTGCTTTGCGCTGAGCCAGCTGGCTGATTTCAAGGAGCAGCATTTTGCGGCTGGCGGAGTGTACCAGAAACTCCGCGTCCTTGATCTGTCGTTTCGTTACGGCTTCTTCCCCGATGCGCTTCTCGTTCTGGAAGGTGGCGGCAAACACGGGGTCCTTGTTACTCTCGGCCTGTGAGCAGGCTACCGCTCCGAGCAATAGCAGAAAGCCTACGCGGCTGAAAATGAACATGGTTGAGCTTGCTAGGGGGTAAACAGTGCGTGTGAAAAACTATACGCGACTCGTGAAATGGGGTTGACTACAGAATTTTTAAAAAAAGTTCCCGAGGCCATTAAACTCTGCCGTAGCTTCAAACTCCAACCCACCGAAAGAGCTCTTCCCCATCACCGCTTCGTCTTGTCTTCACGCCTTACTCTTCTCCTCTCATGAAACGCTCTGCATTCCGCGCCCTAGGCTTCACGGCCCTCACCTGCTTCAGCCTGCTGGCTACCTCCTGCGACAAATCCAACGACCCGCAGTCAACCGCCGATGCCGCCGTATCGGCCGAGGACCAAAGCCTGGCCGAAGACGAAAATGCTTCCGTGGCGGATATGGTGGATGCCGCCTCGCCCGCCGATGTCACCGTGAACGGTAGCCCCGCCGGGGAGTCGGCCGACCTGGGCCGCGTGGCAGGCTCCTGCCTTACCCGCACCTACGATGCTGCCACCCGCACCCTTACCCTGGATTTCGGCTCAACCAACTGCGTAGGGCCAAACGGCGTAGCCCGGCGGGGCAAAATTGTAGCCGTATTCAGCGGGCCATACCGGCAGGCGGGCTCCACTGTTACAATCAATCTGGTAAACTACTACCGCAACGACAACCTGCATACTGGTACCCGCACTATCACCAACCTGGGCCAGGGCTCCTGGAGCCTGGACGTGCAGAATGCCAGCATTACCACTACCGCAGGTACCCATTCCTGGGCTTCGCAACGGATATACACCCGAACGGCCGGTTTCGGTACCCGCACTATTACGGATGATGAATACAGCGTAACGGGTCAGACCTCCGGTACCAACCGCAAAGGCGTCAGCTACACGGCTACCATTCAGCAGCCCCTTATCAAGAAGTTCCAGGCCGGCTGCGCCCGTACCTTTGTGGCCGGTACAGTAAAGGTGCTCACCTCGAAAGAGAAAGAACTGCTGCTAAACTACGACCCCACCGGCACCCAGGCCTGCGACAATATTGCCAGCATCACCGTGAACGGCGTAACCCGTACCATTCGGGTAGGCGGGCGGCTGTAGACGCCGCGCTTGTTATGCTAAAGCTACCGCCCTGCTGACCTTGTGTGTCGGCAGGGCGGTAATGTTTCTGAGTGAATATAGGTTGATGAGGATGTCACAAATCAGCCGTACTATGCCTTGACAGCCGAGCAAGATGGGGCTCTATTTGGTGCATCCTTCCACCTCTCACTCGTACTATGAAAAAGCACCCAGTTTTTCAGGGACTAGCACTGGCCGGTTCTTTGCTACTAAGCAGCTGCTCCTTAACGCCTGAAAATGTAGAGCCTCTGTCGGCCAAGCAATCCGCCAACAACGAAGCTCCCATCTGTCCGGATGGCAACTGCCCTCCTGGCGGTGGTGGCGGCACGGGCGGTGGCGGTGGTACCACCTGCGTAGCTCCTTCCAGCACCATCAAATCCCGAATCACGCGCGAAGCTAGGCTCTATGCCTATGGCCGCGGCTGGGAGCCACTGAACGTAATCATCGGTACCGAGGGCTGTAACGGCATCTACCCGTTTAGCCTGGAGTTCAGAACGCAAGACGGCGTAGAAAGCTGGGTTGGTGGCCGCTACGATGCAAACACCGGACAGATTGATATGGATTACATTAACCTGTAAGTAGTCAATCTACCAGCATAGAGTCCTATCCGGTGCTCGCCCAGGTATCAATGTATGTGGGTGGGCATCGGGTAGGACTTTATTTTTCTTTGGGTTGCAGTAGAGCCTCTGCTAATACCAAGTCCTCCGGCGTGGTAATCTTCAGGTTGCGGTAGTCCCCATCTACCAGATGAATGGGGTGCAGGTCTTCCACTACGCTGGCATCATCCGTGAAGGTGGTTAATTCCGGCAGTTGGTAAGCCCGGCGCAGCAGGCCTAGTTCAAAGCACTGAGGAGTTTGTACCAACCGCAGGCGGCTGCGGTTTAGCGCGTAGGAGCCCTGTTGGTTGAGGCCCCGCACTGAGTCCTTGGGCACTACGGCCGCTACGGCCGCTCCGTGGTTGTAAGCGGCCTGGTAGGTAGCCTCAATAACAGAAAGCGGCGTGAGTGGCCGCACCCCGTCATGCACGGCTACTACGCCCTGCTCAACACCTGCCAAGTGTTGCAGTCCGTTGCGCACAGAGGCCCAGCGCGTAGCTCCCCCCGCCACCACATGGTGCGGTACCGTAATGGCGTATTGCTGGCATAGCTGCTCCCACGTGGCAAACTGATCAGCGGGCAGCACCAGCACAATTTCCTGCACGGCAAGGCTGGGGTCGGCAAACCGCCGGAGTGTGTGCAGCAGCACCGGCTCCCCGGCCAATTCCAGAAACTGCTTGGGCCGGTCGGCACCCATGCGGGTGCCGCTGCCGCCCGCCACTAGAATAGCAAAGCGCGAGGCTGAGGGGGAAGAAGTAGATGCTGCCATGTGCGGAACGAGGAAAGTAGATATTACCGGCCGCAAGTGCACACTGCCAGCCGAGGTGAATTAAGCGTAAAAGTAAAAGCCCGACCTCAGTAACGAGGCCGGGCTTTTACTAAAGCAGCAAGCAGAAGCTTACAGAATCAGCATAGCGTCGCCGTAGCTGAAGAACTTGTACTTCTCCTTGATAGCCGTTTGGTAGGCCTCAATCAGCAGCTCGTGGCCCGCAAAGGCCGAGGCCATCATCATCAGCGTGCTTTCCGGAGTGTGGAAGTTCGTGAGCAAGCTATTGGCAATTTTGAAATCGTAGGGAGGGAAAATGAACTTGTCGGTCCAACCCTCGGTGGGCTTCAGGCGGGAGTTAGCCGATACCGACGACTCCATGGCTCGCATAGAGGTAGTCCCAATAGCGCACACCCGCTTTTTGGCATCGAGGGCCCGGTTCACCACCTTGGCCGAATCCTCGGGCACGATGAAGTTCTCCGAGTCCATCTTGTGCTTGGTCAGGTCTTCCACATCAACCGTGCGGAAGGTGCCCAGGCCTACATGCAGCGTTACCGGTACCACATCCACGCCTTTGATTTCCAGGCGTTTCATAATTTCCCGGGTGAAGTGCAAGCCCGCCGAGGGTGCCGCCACGGCACCGGTGTGCTTGGCGTAAATCGTCTGGTACCGCTCCTTATCGGCCGCCTCCGTTTCGCGGGTGATAAACTCCTTCGGAATGGGCGTCTCGCCCAAATCGTGCAGGGCTTTGTAGAACTCCTCGTCCGTGCCATCGAACAGGAACTTGATGGTGCGGCCGCGGGAAGTGGTGTTGTCAATCACTTCAGCCACCATATCCGACTCGCCGAAGTACAGCTTGTTGCCTACCCGGATTTTACGGGCCGGATCAACCAGCACGTCCCACAAGTGAATTTCCTTGTTCAGCTCGCGCAGCAGGAACACCTCAATCTGGGCGCCGGTTTTTTCCTTGTTGCCGTACAGGCGGGCCGGAAACACCTTCGTGTCGTTCACCACAAACACGTCGCCGTCGTTGAAATATTCCAGAATATCCTTGAACGTACGGTGCTCTATTTTGCCGCTGTCACGGTGCAGCACCATCAGACGCGACTCGTCACGGTTCTTGGCGGGGTGCTGTGCCAACAGGTTTTCAGGCAGGTCAAATTTGAACTCAGAAAGCTTCATGGGCCAGACAGGGCAATAGGTGGGGAACCTAATAGAAAAAATTGAGCCGCGAAATTACGCACATTCCTCCGAAGAATCCTTACTTTTCGCCTGAAATCTGCTAATTGCCCTTTCCACGCCCTTTGCAGATTCAGCGCCCTCTTATGAAAGCAATACGCCTGACCTTGGAAAGCTTCCGCTTCGCGTGGCAAGCTCTCAAGTCCAACCTCTTGCGCACTATTCTGTCGTTGCTGGGCGTTACGGTAGGCATTTTTGCCATTATTGCCGTTTTCACCGTCGTCGATTCGCTGGAAAAGAATATTCGCGACAGTATGAATTTTGTGGGCGATAAGGTGATTTACGTACAGAAATGGCCCTGGGCCTTTGGAGGCGAATACCCGTGGTGGAAGTACTTTAACCGCCCGGTACCCACCGTGCGCGAGTTTCGGGAGATGCAGCGCCTGCTTAGCCCAGCCAGCCACAACGGTATTGCCATTTTTGCGGCTTCCGGCGGCAATACGCTTAAAGTGGGCTCTAACTCGGTAAGCGACTGTGCCATTCAGGGGGTGAGCTACGAGTACCGTCGCGTTTCGGATGTGCCGGTGGTAGAGGGGCGGTATTTCACCCAGCAGGAAATGAATTCGGCCCGCAACGTGGCCATTGTAGGGTATACCATTGCGCACAATCTCTTTCCGAACGGCTCCGCCGTTGGGCAGGAATTTAAAGCTCGGGGGCAGCGCTTCACTATTATTGGAGTGATGCAGAAGGAAGGCAAAAAGCTGCTGGATACGCCCAGCAACGACACCAACTGCTACATTCCCTTTGCCGCCTTCACCAAAATCTTTCAGATGAGTACCAACGGCATGGGCGGGGCACAAGCCACCATTGCCATTAAAGGCCGCGACGACGACCCGGGCCTGCTGAACCTGGAGGCCGAGGTGCAGGGTACTATGCGCGTTATCCGGGGCCTGAAACCGCGCGAGGACGACTCCTTCGCCCTAAACCGGCCCGAGATGCTGGCCAATGCTATTACCCAGCTGTTCTCGGTGATCGGTATTGCCGGGTGGGTGATAGGAGGCTTTGCCATGCTGGTGGGCGGCTTCGGTATTGCCAACATCATGTTCGTGTCGGTGAAGGAGCGCACCAACATCATCGGCATTCAGAAGTCACTGGGGGCCAAGAACTACTTTGTGCTATTTCAGTTTCTGTTTGAAGCTGTGTTCCTATGCTTGTTGGGCGGCGGGGCCGGCATCCTGCTGGTGTTCCTGATTACGCTGCTGCCCCAGGATGCGCTGCCGCTGTTTTTATCGGTGGGTAACATTTCGCTGGGGCTCACCGTTTCGGTGGTCATTGGGGTGCTGGCCGGCATCATCCCGGCAGTGCTGGCCTCCAACCTTGACCCGGTTATTGCCATTCGGGCACAGTAGGCGGCTACTTGGGTAAGGCCGGGGAAATGGGAAATACCGACAAGTATTTCACAGTTCTGGCGGGCAGCACAATTTCTGCGTTCAGGATAGCCATTTCTTAGCGTGATGTTAACAAATTGTTAACTTGCCGACGCTACCTTGGGTCGCCCTCTTCTTCCGTGGGGGCGGCTTTCTTTTTGCCTTTTTTCATTGTTTACCCCGGTGCGGAAAAAATTCCCACAGTAACTGCTTGTGCCTTGGCGTAGGCAGCTTCTGCACCTAATTTTCCTAGTAGCTCCTATGGCGAAGCTCAAAAAAACCAGCCGCACGAAAGTGGCGGATGAAGTACTGAACGCTGGCAGCGGCCAGACGATTGTTCAGCCCAACGTCAACGACAATAAGGTTAAGACCATCAGTGATATCCGCGAGCAGACGCACGGCGAGCGGACGGTGCAGCTCGATGATGAGCAGCGCATCCGCAAGGCCTTCGTGGATAAGGACTGGAACGAAATCAAGATTGCCGACTCCTGGCAGATTTTCAAGGTGATGGCCGAGTTTGTGGAGGGCTTCGAAAAAATGACCAAGATTGGGCCCTGCGTGTCCATCTTCGGCTCGGCCCGCACCAAGCCCGACAACCCCTACTACCAGATGGCCGAGGAAATTGCCGCCAAACTGGTGCGCCACGGCTACGGCGTAATTACGGGTGGTGGTCCTGGCATCATGGAAGCCGGTAACAAAGGGGCCCACAAAGAGGGCGGTAAGTCGGTAGGCCTGAACATTGAGCTGCCCTTTGAGCAGTTCCACAACGCCTACATCGACCCCGACAAGGTGATTAACTTCGACTACTTCTTCGTGCGCAAGGTGATGTTCGTGAAGTACGCGCAGGGCTTCATTGGCATGCCCGGCGGCTTCGGCACCCTCGACGAGCTGTTCGAGGCTATTACCCTGATTCAGACCAAGAAAATCGGCCGTTTCCCCATCGTGCTGGTGGGTACGAAGTACTGGCAGGGCATGTTTGACTGGATTAAGCAGGTAATGCTGGAGGACGAGCACAACATCTCGCCCGAAGACATGAACCTGGTGCAGCTGGTGGACGACGCTGAGTCGGCCGTGAAAATCATCGACGACTTCTACAGCAAGTACCTGCTGTCGCCGAACTTCTAAGCTCGGGTACAGCTGGATTTATCAGCTGGCCCGAATTCGGTCGGGTATAACTGATGAACAAGCCGAATGCCCGTATGAGAAAGCCGCTTCCAACGAAGCGGCTTTTTTCTTGTTGTTTAGTGCCGCCATCTTACATCCGCCCCGTGTCCGCAGCCGTGAAATCTGACGTTTTCGATTCAACCCGTGAGTTTGATTACCTGATTGTGGGGGGCGGCGCGGCCGGGCTGAGCTTGGCCTACCACATCAGCCAAGAGCCTCGGCTCGCAGATAAACGGGTGTTACTACTGGAGCCCGAGGCTAAAAACCAGAATGACCGAACTTGGTCGTTCTGGGCTGATGGGCCCACTCTCTTCGACAGCATTGTGGCAAAGGAGTGGACGCAGATAGCCTTCCGCAGCCCCACGTTCGAGCGGATAATTCCGCTGACGCGCCACCGCTACAAGATGATTCGGGGCCTGGATTTTTACCGCTTCGTGCAACAGGCGCTGGCCGTAAATCCGCAGGTCACGTGGGTGAAATCCTCCGTGACGGACTTGCGAAATACCAGCACCGGAGCCGTAGCATATACCACGGCCGGCGAGTTTCGGGGGAAATATGCCTTTGATAGCCGTCCGCCGGAACTGGCCAGGCTAAAGCAGCCGGAGCGGTACCGGTACCTGTTACAGCATTTTGTGGGCTGGGAGGTAGAAACTGAGGAGGACACTTTCGACCCGGAAACGGCGGAGTTTATGGATTTCCGGGATGAGCAGTACCAAGAGGCGCGGTTCATTTACGTGCTACCTACCGGCCGGCGTCAGGCCCTGGTGGAGTACACGCTGTTCTCGGCGGAAAGGCTGCCGAAAGAGCAGTACGAGACAGCGCTACGCCGGTACTTGCAGAGCCTGTTGGGTAACCATGCCTACCGCATTACAGCTGAGGAAGTAGGCGCCATCCCGATGACGGACCACCCGCTGCCGGCCAATCAAGGAGCACACATTATCAACCTAGGCACCCGGGCCGGACGGGCCAAGGCCAGCACCGGCTACGCCTTCAAACGGATTCAGGAGCACTCGGCCCGGCTCACGGAAGCCCTAGCCGCTACCGACCACCCGCCCCGCAACCTCACCGGCGACCAGTGGCAGTTCCGGCTGTTTGATACACTGCTGCTGGATATCATGCAGCGCCAGGGGGAACGTACCCGGGAGATCTTCACCGAGCTATTCAAGCGCAACCCCATTGAGCGGATTTTTGATTTTCTGGATGAGCGCACCACGCCGTGGCAGAATTTCCAGATCATGAATTCCGTAACGCCTTGGCCTTTCCTGCGCTCTATATTGCATGTGCTGCGGGGCCGGCCGGGCAAGCGGTGAGCGGCTTGCTATTTCACCACCAGGCTTTCTTCACTTTCCAGAAAAGCCCGTTCCGCTTGCACTACCCCTGGAGAAAGGGGAAGCAGGGTGGGAGTAGGGCGGGAAAGATTGAGCAGATAGCCCGGTAGCTCCGCCAGGTTTTCCAGGTCATGGGTGATGCAGAGGATGGTTTTGCCCTGTTCCTGTACCCAGCTTTCCAGCAGGGCAAATACCCGGCGGCGGTAGTACACGTCGAGTTGCTGGGTGGGCTCGTCGAGCAGGTATAAATCGGCATCCTGCAGGCTGAGCTGAGCCAGCCATACCAGTTGCTGTTCCCCGCCCGAGAGCAGCGTAAAATCCTGCTTGGCCAAGTGGGCGGCCCCCACGCGGACCAAAGCGGCATCAGCCAAGTTGTAATCGTGCGCGGTGTAGGCACCCAGAAAGCGGTGGTGGCGGAAGCGGCCCATCACCACCAATTCCCGCACCGAAATAGAAAACTCCACGCTGGCCCGCTGGGGTAGGTGCGCCAGTAGCCCACTGGCGGCCGGCTGCCTGACGGTGCGCAGTTCCTGGCCCTGCACCAGCACGCTACCCTGGTACGGAATGCGCCCGGTAAGCGCCCGAAATAGGGTGGTTTTGCCGCAGCCGTTGTGCCCAATAATAGCCACCAAAGCCGGCTGGGTCACCGTAAAACGCAAATTGCGGAGCAGGACTCGTGGTCCATACCCCGCAATCAGGTTATCAATAGTTAGTGCTTGGTGCATAGTGCTTGGTGCTTAAGCAAAAAAGAGCATTATGATAGTGCTAGGCACTAATCACCAAGCACTAGGCACTAGTACTCGTCTTCGTTGAACATGAAGTCTTCTTTGGTCGGATAATCCGGCCACACTTCTTCGATGTTCTCGTAGGGTTGCCCGTCGTCTTCCAGAGCTTGCAGGTTTTCTACCACTTCCATGGGCGCACCCGAGCGGATAGAGTAATCAATGAGCTCATCCTTGGTGGCAGGCCAGGGAGCATCTTCCAGGTACGAGGCAAGTTCTAGAGTCCAGTACATAGTTGTGTGTGCTACTAAAAAAAGTGGTCAAAAGGTGAAATGCCGACAGCAAAAATCCGGCCGTTGGGTGGGGACTGACACCATTACCGGTTCGGCGTTGCGCAGGTTGCTGACGACAACGTAAAATACGGGTTAGGGTTGGCCTAGCCAACCTGCTGTTGCCGGAACATGGCAATCAGCTCATTTTTCGTGCGAATTTTTCGGTCGAAAGCGCGGATTTTTCCCTGCAGCATGGTGCGAAAGGCGTCGTTACCGGGCGAATCGTTGAGCTTGCCCAGGTTTTCGGTCAGCACGTCCTGCTCCTGCTGGTCGTACTTGATGAACTCCTGCAACGCCTGAATACGCTGAGTTGCCTGGTTTTGGGGCGAAACCGCCTCTGCCGGAACCGGGCGCTTGCGCATATAGTGCTCCAGGGCGCTCATCTCAAACACCTTGTCGCAGGCCAGGATAAACTGCTCCCACACCCGGTCCGATTCCTCGCCGCGCACGGGGCCCACCTTTTTCCAGGCGGCCTGCAACTCCTTGGCGCGGGCCACGGCTTCCTGCATGGGGCGCTGCAGCAGGGCCTGGGCCTCGGCTACCAACGCCCGCTTGCGGCTAAGGTTGTCCTCGCCGGAGTTGCCGCTGCTGGTGTAGTTCTGCTCCTGGCGCTTGCTCTCAATGTGTACCTTCAGGCGCTCAAAAAAGTGGTTGTGGGCCGCCCGGAAGCGCGTCCAGAGGTCGTTGGCCTGCTTGCGGGGCAAGGTGCCGTCAATCTCCTTCCACTGCTGCTGCAGCACTTTGAGCTTGCGGGTAGTTTCCTCAAACTCGTTGGAGTTCTGCAGGGCTTCCGATTTGTGGATGAGGTCCTTGTACTGGTCGTACACCCGGTTGGTCATGGCCTTTTTCTCGGCCAGAAATTCCTTTTTGCGGGCGAAGAAAGCATCCACGGCGGCCTGGAAGCGGGTTTCCAGCTCATCGGCCAAGTGCTTCTCTACTGGGCCGGTTTTAATCCAGCCCTGGCGCAAATCCTTGAGCTTGTCGCTGCCGGCTTGCCAGTCGATGGTGTCGTGCAGGGCTTCGGCTTCCTGAATCAGACCAATTTTGGTGGCTAGGTTTTTCTCCCGGTTGCGGTTGATGGTGACTTTGATGGACTCCTCGGCCTCGGTGAGGCGGTGGTAGAGGCTCTCAAAGTCGCCGAGGGCGTCGTAGCTGCCGACCTGCTCTTTCAGGTGCAGCGCCTTCATCAGGTACGAACCCTTGTTGTCGGATTCCTCAATCTTCTGCAGCAGTTCCTCCACCTTGCGGCGAAACAGCTGGAAGCGCTGGGCAAAGTACAGCAGCGAGGCGTCGGCGGATTCTTTGACTTGGCCAACCTGGCGGGCGGGGTGGGAAAGGAGCGGGCGAAGCCACACCTGGTCGCCCTCAACATAGCCATAACGGCGGGCTTCGGCCAGTAAGTGGTCTTGTGATTCCATAATCAGATAGCGGGGGAGCGAATAGGTGGAAAGGACGGAGTGTGGGCCGGAAAGATGTACAAGTTTACGGGTTGTTGGGTAATTCCGCTGTCTGGCCCGGACTTCGGAATGTTAGCGCCGGCTGCCTACCTTTGGCCTAAGGGCTGCAACCGGCCGCCGCAGGGAAGCTACGCGGTAGTTGCCGCCGTGGTTATACCCCGCAGCCGGGGCCGGAACAACCCCTACGCGCCGAGCGGGCCATTTGCCCGCGTGTGGCGCGTACGAATGTGCAAAATAGAAACCCCCGGCTAACCGGCAAGTCCGGCCCGGCAAACCCTCAACTGAACGATGTCTGACCAACCCACCATTATTTTCTCCATGGCGGGGGTAACCAAGGTGTACCCGCCCCAGAAACAGGTTCTTAAGAACATTTACCTCTCCTTCTTCTACGGCGCCAAAATTGGTGTGCTCGGCCTCAACGGCTCGGGTAAATCTTCGCTGCTGAAGATTATTGCCGGCGTAGACAAGCAGTTCCAGGGTGAGGTGGTATGGTCGCCGGGCTACTCGGTGGGCTACCTGGAGCAGGAGCCCCAGCTGGACGCCACCAAAACCGTGCGCCAGGTAATTGAGGAAGGCGTGGCCGAAACCGTGGCCCTGCTCAAGGAATTCGACGAAATCAACGAGGCTTTCGGGGCCGAGGACGCCGATTTCGACAAGCTGCTGGAGCGCCAGGGCACCGTGCAGGAGCGCCTCGACCAGCTCGACGCCTGGAACCTCGACAACAAGCTGGAGCGCGCCATGGACGCCCTGCGGACGCCCCCCGAAGATGCCATCATCGGGAACCTCTCGGGCGGGGAGAAGCGCCGCGTGGCCCTGTGCCGCCTGCTGCTGCAGGAGCCCGACGTGCTGCTGCTCGACGAACCGACCAACCACCTGGACGCGGAAAGTGTGCTGTGGCTGGAGCAGCACCTGCAGCAGTACAAAGGCACCGTTATTGCCGTAACCCACGACCGGTACTTCCTGGATAACGTGGCCGGCTGGATTCTGGAGCTGGACCGCGGCGAGGGTATTCCGTGGAAAGGCAACTACTCGTCGTGGCTGGAGCAGAAATCCAACCGCCTGGCCCAGGAAGAAAAAACCGAGAGCAAGCGCCAGAAAACCCTGCAGCGCGAGCTGGAGTGGGTGCGCATGGCTCCGAAAGCGCGCCAGGCCAAGAGCAAGGCCCGCCTCGCCGGCTACGACAAGATGGTGAACGAGGACGCCAAGGAGAAAGAGCAGAAGCTGGAACTGTTCATCCCCGACGGCCCGCGCCTGGGTGCCCAGGTAATTGAGGCGGAAGGGCTGCGCAAAGCCTTCGGCGACAAGCTGCTGTTCGACAACCTGAGCTTCTCGCTGCCCCAGGGCGGTATTGTGGGCATCATCGGTCCGAACGGCGCGGGTAAAACCACCCTGTTCCGCCTCATCACCGACCAGATGCAGCCCGATGCCGGCACCTTTGTGGTGGGACCCACCGTGCAAACGGCCTACGTAGACCAGCAGCACGACACGCTGGACCCCAACAAATCGGTGTTCGAAACTATTTCGGGCGGCACCGAAACCATGCTGCTGGCCGGCCGGCAGGTAAACTCGCGGGCTTTCGTGAGCAACTTCAACTTCCGCGGCGGCGACCAGGAGAAGAAAGTCGGCTCACTCTCGGGCGGGGAGCGGAACCGGGTGCACCTGGCTACCACGCTCAAGCAGGGTGCCAACCTGCTGCTGCTTGACGAACCGACCAACGACCTGGACGTGAATGCCATCCGGGCTCTGGAAGACGCGTTGGAGAACTTCGCCGGCTGCGCCGTTATCATCAGCCACGACCGGTGGTTCCTGGACCGCCTAGCCACCCACATCCTGGCCTTCGAGGGCGACTCGGAAGTGGTGTGGTTCGAGGGGAATTTCTCCGACTATGAGGAAGCCAAGAAGAAGCGCCTCGGCGACGTAGAGCCCAAGCGGGTGCGCTACCGCAGCCTGAACTAGGCAGTTTGTTACAATAAAAACGTCCTCTCCTGGCTTCGGCTGGGAGAGGACGTTTTGGTTTTGGGAGAGAAGAAAGCAAGTCAGAAAAACAGAACGTCATCTGTTTCTTAATGCGGCATGTGGCTGATTTTGGCTTCGTCGAGGTCCAGCTGGGCTTCCTGGTGGCGGAGCATTTCTTCCTCGAACACATCCTCGCGGCGCAGCACGAATAGCTCCTCCCGCTGCACCTGCAGCACGTCCAGCAATACCTGGTGGTAGCGTTGCAGGGCCTGACGCTTGGATTCGTCGTAGTCGAGGGCTTCCAGCAGGTTGCCGGTGCGCTGGGCTTCGGCCTGCATGCGGTGCTGCAGGGCGTTAATCATTTCATTGTTCTGGATGTCCTCGGGGTAGTGGCGGGCCAGGTGAGCCAGCGCCACGTGGCGCAGGCGCAGCCGGATGCCCGCTTCCTGGGCATCGGTGGGCATGCGCTCCTCGTGGTTGGCCACGCCCGTGAAGCGAATGATGGCCGGCAGCGTGAGGCCCTGAAACACCAGCGTAACCAGAATTACCACGAAGGTGATAAACAGGATGAGGTTCCGCTGCGGGAAGGCGTCGCCGTTAGTGAGCAGCAGCGGTACCGACAGGGCCGAGGCCAACGACACCACCCCCCGCATGCCGGCCCAGCCAATAATAACCGGTCCCTGCCAGCCGGGGCTGGCTTCCTGGGTACGGATGTTGCGGAACAGCCAGCGGGGTACAAAGGCCGCCGGAAACATCCACACCAGCCGAATCAGAATAACAATACCGCTGATGATGAGGCCGTAAGTAATGGCCTGCTGCAAGGAGTAATTGCCCAGGCCCTGCACCGCCACCGGCAGCTCCAGCCCAATCAGAATGAATACCAGTCCGTTGAGGGCAAACCCCACACTGCTCCACACACTGGTGGCTTGTATACGGGTATCGGCATCAAATATCCGGTGGGAATGGTAGGACAGCATCAGCCCCCCGCTTACCACCGCCAACACGCCCGAAAAGTGAAATTCCTCGGCCAGCAGGTACATCACGTAGGGGGCCAGGAAGGTGAGTACCGTGTTGATGCTGGGCGTGGTGGGCAGGTATTTATGAATCAGGTAAAAGCCGTAGCCCACCAGCAGCCCGATGGCCAGGCCCATGCCGCTGGCCAGCAAAAAGCTGGTAATGGCCTGATGCCACGAAAACGTGCCCGATACTACCGCCGCCAGCGCAAACCGGAACACAATCAGGCTGCTGGCATCGTTAATCAGGCTTTCACCCTCCAGAATGCTGGTTACCCGCCGGGGCACCTTAATACCTTTGAGCACGGACGTAGCCGCCACGGCATCGGGGGGCGAAATGATACCGCCCAGCAGAAACCCGAGGGCCAAAGTAAAGCCCGGAATCATGGCCTGGCTGACGTAGGCCACAATAGTAGCGGTGAAGAATACCAGCCCAAAGGCTAACAGGGCAATAGGCCGCTTCCAGCGCCAGAAATCCTGCCACGACGTATCCCAGGCGGCTTGGTACAGCAGTGGGGGTAGGAAAATCAGGAATATCAGGTTGGGGTCGATGACGACGGGCGGCAGGTGCGGCACGAAGCTGAGTGCCAGCCCCGCCAGCACCAGAAAAATGGGGTAGGAGATGCGCAGCTTTTGGCTCAGCATCACCAGCAGCAGCATGGCAAACAGCAGCCCCAGCACCAGCAGAATGGTTCCGTGTAAATCTGTGTCGTGCATTGGCAAAGGCGGTTGGCGTATTTCGCCGGAAAAGATAAGCAAGCTGCTCAGGAAGTAGGCTGCAGGGCTAGAGAGTGAGCTATAGTAGCGAATGAGCCGGCTTTAGCATCAGCCGCGTATTTTGCGCCCCGCATGACCTCCCCGCTGGCGCAGTACCTCACCCGTTTCCGTAAGCTCCGGACCAGCCGTTTGGCCGGGAAGGAAGCGCCGTACAAGCCGGCGCTGCTGCTGGCGGTGCTGGAAGGCATTGAGCAGGGCAGCATCCTGGATAATCACATCAGCATCACGCCGGAACTGCTAGCCGCTTTCCAGAGTAACTGCCGCGACCTGAGCGTATCGGGCCGGTTTCGGGCCAACAACTTCGCCCTGCCGTTTTATCACCTCACGGGTGAAGGGTTTTGGCACCTGCGCACCTACTCGGGGCAGCCGCTGCTGCTCACCTCGTCCGGCTCGCCGCGCAGCCTGACCCACCTGCGGGCGGCCGTGGCATTTGCTGCTTTTGATGAGCCGCTGTGGGTGCTGCTGCTGGATGCGGCCACGCGCCAGCTGTTTCGGGAGGCGCTGCTGGACCGGTATTTCCCGCAAACCCGCTTCCGCTACCGCCCCCACGCCGGCCCCGAAACACTGCAGACGCTGGGCCAGCAGATGCTGGAAGAGCCTGCCGCCGTGTACCAAACCCACCTCGACCTGACCGATGAGGTAGAAACGGCCGTGCGCAGCGCCGTATTCAAGCGCGAGGTGCTGCGAGCCTACAACTACACCTGCGCCATTTCGGGTTTGCAGCTCATCAGCACCGGCACCACGGCTGTAGCTCCGCTGCTGGACGCCTGCCACATCATTCCCTGGGCCCTCACCCACGATGATACCATTGGCAACGGCCTGGCCCTTACGCCCACCCTGCACCGCGCCTTCGACCGGCACCTTCTCCGGGTGGATGCCAACTACCGCGTGCGGGTGAGCGGCTCCATCCGGGAGCTGCGCGGTGCCGAACACGGCCTGCAGCAGTTCGACGGCCAGCGGCTGCGGCTACCGGAGCGCCCCGAATGGTGGCCCCGACTTGAGGCCTTGGTAGGACGATAAGTAATGGCTGAACCCAAAATCAACAGCCCCGCCCGCACTACTGCGGACGGGGCTGCTGGTTTTTACGGTAGCAGCACGCTACCCCAGTGCTACCCTACGCTTAGGCTGGGGTAGTGCTGCTGCCGGCTTGTTTGGCCGCTTTACGGGCTTTGGCGGCGGCACTGCGGCCGTAGCTGGCGTCGTCTACGCGCATGGCTTCGCGCAGGCGGGCGTACAGCAGCGGGTGCGTGTCCGAGAGCAGCTCGGTGGCAGGCCGCAGGTCGTCCTGGAGGAAGCGGTTCAGCTCCTGCACCAGTTGGGCGGTGGTGGCGGTAGTTACCTTGCCGGCCTCGGTGGTGGTTTTGGGCCGGTCGATGCTCTGGTCGTACGCGGCGGCCAGGTCGGAGAGCTGCTGCACAGCGGCGGCGGGCAGGTTGTAGCGGATCAGGTCGGCGGCGCGCTGGGTGGCGGCCCAGCTCACGGCCCCGGCCTGGGCCGCAAACTCCAGCGCCGCCAGGTTGCGGAAGTCGCTGCGGGTGCGGGGCAGGGTGCGGGCCGCTTCCAGGTTGCCCTCCCGGCGGTAGAGCAGGTACAGGGCATTGGCGGCCTTCACCAGCGCGGCCGTCAGTTCGTCGCGGTGCTGGCTTTTCTGCTCCGTGGCCCCTTCCGATTTGCGGCGCGGGGCCATGCCCGCCACCAGGGCCAGCTTCTGCCGGAACTCCTCCGCTACCTCGGCAAAGGCCTCTACCTCCTGCACCTGCTGCGGATACTCGTCTAATACTTCAGCTACCTTGCGGTGGCGCAATACCTGGGCGGACTGTTTGCGGTCCATAGGAAAAAAGGATAAGTGGGAAGAAATTGGATTACTCCAGGAAGATGCCCAACCGTAGTGGTATTTCCAAGGATTGCCACCTTCCCGCTCCCGCCACCGGGTTTTCCGGTTTCGTGGACGGGTTTTCCGGCCCCGACGGCCCGTTTCCCGCCGTGACGGCCAGGTTTCCCGCTTGCGTCGCCGTTTTTCCCGCGCCCGCCAGCCCGTTTTCCGCTTACGCCGCCCTGCTTCCCGCGCCCGCCAATAGGATTTCCGGAAGCGCTGCCCACCTTCCCGCCGTGGCGGCAACGCTTCCCGCTGACGCCGGGTGAGTTGCACCGTAACGTCAGGTACCTCTCTGCAGGACTGTAATATCGCTTACTTGATAAAGTCAAGCCCTAATACGATACCATACCACCTCTTCCGGTGGTAGTTCCACTGCGTGGCAGGCGAGCCAAGCCCATAGTCCCAGCCCATAGCCGCTCCCAGGCTGAACTGATTAATAGCTACCACCCCAACGATGCCGGTAGTCAGGCCCACAACAGTACGGTCCTTTTCCACCGCGTTTTGGGTATTCGCCGGGGTGAGTTCCACCAAGGAGGGGCCGACGAACAGGCCAGGCATGAACGTAAACTTATTGGTTCGGCTATTCAGAAAGTCTTTGGCAACGGGCTGGTCTTTGTCGCTCTTACTCACGGAGTAGTAACTACGATACACATTGTGGGTAAACTTCAGTCCATAACTCACGCCCACATTGAAGGAGCCGCTGGCCGAGTAGGCGCTTTTATTAGTGAGACCAGGGCGAACTTTGATGGGGATAGTGGTGGCCTGCACGGCCGGGCTGATTTCCAAGTATTTCAGGCTTTTGCCTCGCACGTACCGACCGGTGCTGGCTTCTCCTACCGGTCTGGAATCGAAGAAATAATCCGGCCGGGTAGTGGGGCTGGCAGCTTCAGTACCCACCGCTCTGGGCGTTGCGGTGGCAACCTGTGCCGTGAGGGGTTGGAGTGGGGTAATGTCGAGAGAGGTATCCTGCTGCTTTATTTTTCCTTCGACCCCCTGACGTAATGTGTACGTCACCAGCCGGGAGCCGGTCGACGCATCACCGGCGACGACGTATTCATTGCGGGTAAGCTGCTGGCCGGGGTAGATGTACGCGGTGCCCAGCTTGCGGGTATTAATGCAGGCGCTGGTAAAGCCTAGTAGGCCCCAAAGAGGCCATAGCGTAGCATAACGAAAGTGTCGCATCGCAGAGCAGGTTTATGCGTTGATAGGACGCGACTTTATCAGGCGGGCCTGCGGATCGTACCCGGCTCCGCCGCTGGCTAGTACCGTCACAATACCATTAAAGGCAGCGGCCGGTAATCCTTGAAGCGGTACTCGGCTACGTTGCTGGTCGCCTAATACTAGGTAGATGCTTCCCACCCCGTGTGCTGCTTCAAACACCAGCTCGTAGGAAAGTATGGGGTATACCATGAGAAAAAAGAGTTAAGTAGAAATGAGCATCAATACTACTTTGTAGCAGGCAGGGACATACGAAGAGAAAACAAGTACTTCCCAGGGCATATCCGATAGCACCCGCCTGGCCTTGGTAACCGGACCACTTGAGACTATCAGACAGGGGCCTGAACGGAGGCAGGGCCCTTCCCGAGCAGGGCGCTACGGCAGCGCCCCCAGCACCGTCCCGAACCGCTCGGCCACCTTGGCAAAGCCGGCTTTCGTGGGATGTAGCTCGTTGGCCCACCAATCCTCATAATCGGCACCGGTTGAAAGGGTTTGGCGTAAATCCACGTAATGCACGTGCGCGAACCGGGCCGCCACCGTTTGCAGCATGTCGTTGAAGCGGTCAATCAGCTCCTGGGCCAGTTGCTTGCGCTGCGCCAGGTTCGCGTAGCCTTTGGCCTGGAAACCGGGGGCCAGCCAGGGGCCGGGCAGCAGCCACCAGCCGCCTAGGTAGCCGCGGCCATCGGGCACCGGGTAGTCGTAGCCGTGTACCAGCACCGGTACCACGCGCCCGATGCGCTGCCGGCACACGTCGGTAACGGCCTGCAGAATGCGCAGATAGGCCAAGTACACCCGCTGGTGCAGAATGCCTTTCACCACGTCGTCGTTCAGGCCGGGGGCGGCCGAGTCGGCGTGGTCGAGCAGCATGTGAAACTCCGCGCCGGCCACGTCGTTGCCCCCACCCGAGAGCAGTATAGCCCGTGGCACCACCCCGCGGCGCAACAGCTTATCGAGGCGGCGGGTGAAGTCGGCCAGCTGCCCGTCGTCGTAGGCCATGCTTTCTACCCGGTCGCCCTTGTGCGCTACCGATTCCACGTCGTAGCCGTGAGCGTCTTCGAGCTGAGTAAGCACATCGGTCAGTGGGTAATCAAACCACGAGTCCCCTTCGGCAATGAGTACCCCGGCGCTGACCGGGCTACCCAGCTGCGCCAAGCGCTGGGGCGTCAGAACGGGGACCGTCATGGCCACCAGTCCGGCCACCTGTGCCCGTTGCTCCAGGGCTTGCTGACGGGTTTCGAGGGCGGCGGTACGTTGGATGAGTACGCGCCGGGCTTGTTGCTTGCCCTGGGCAAGCGCGGCGGCGGCGAGGCTGGTTTTCCGGGCCATACGTGCAGAAAATGGGGTGAATACTCAGGCGGTGGCCGACAGCGCCCACGAGGTGGCATCGTCGTAGCGGGCTTTGTCGGCCTGCACGGAGAGGTGCATGTGGTGGTCGTGGGGGTTGGTGCCACCGTAGGGCCGCCAAGTCCAGGCGGGGGCATCCCCAATCGGGCTGGCGTTGATAATGCGCCGGTTCCAAATCACATACTTGATGCGCGGGTCGCGGCTGTTCACCAGCAGCTGCGCTAGGCGGCCGGCGTCGCAGCCGTGGGCCGGGTCGTGGGTGATATCCAGGGCCGTCACCACGCCATACTGCCCGTCGATAATGTTCGGATTATGGTCGGAGGGCCGCTGGCTGTGCGCCGTATCACCGATGGTACCGTCGTACGCCTTGTTGCGGTTGGGGTAGCGCTGGTTAAGCTGGTTGCGTAGCGTCAGGAGGGCATTGGCCACGCGCCAGGGACGCGGGGCCAGAGTCACATCGGGCTCGGTGGGTAACGGTGGCTCGGCGGCGGCCCACTCGGCGGCGGCCTCACTGTCGTCGCCGGCGTTGGCGGCTGGTTGCGTTAGGTCGGCGGCTACGGCTGGGTTCGTCGCCAGTTGGGGCACCTCCCGCTCCAGCGCGTCCAGCAGCGCTTCCACGTTGAGAATCCCATAGCCATAATCGTAGTTGAAGTCATCAGTACCCCCGGCGGGGCGGGCGGAGTTCGGGTCGCTGGCGGGCGTAGCCGTCTGGCGCAGCAGCTCCCGCAGTCGGGCCGGCGACACCACGCTGGCCGGGTAGCGGCGCCGGATAGCGGCCACCACCCCGGCCGCCACGGGCGTAGCCGCCGAGGTGCCGCCATCGGCCGCGTACACCCCCGAGCCGGCGAAATGCGTGTAGCAGGTAATATCGGGTTTCTGCTTATCCAGCCGGCCCGGTCCTTTCGTGGAATAGCCCAGCCGCTGGCCCTGCACACTGGCCCCGGCCACGCAGGTTACGTAGGGCGAGGAGTTGGCTCCGTAGATGCCCACATTAGTTACGCCCTGGCAGCGGCCATCGGGACACTCGCTCCCGCAGTTGCCGGCCGCGAACAGAATATCGGCCCCGGCTTCCTCCAGGCTCTGCACAATGCGGTGAAACGGGTGCCGCGGGTTGTCGCTGTAGTTGCCCACCTCGCCCACCGGCCGGTCCCATGATGGGTGAAACATACCCCAGCTGTTGCTGACGACGAGCGTGCGGGGCAGAAAGTCGCCCTGAAAAGGCCCGGCCGCCCGCAGCATGTAGGTGAGCAAGGTGCTGTACGCGCGAATGGCGTCGCTGAGCAGGCCATCCATGGCCGAGCCGCCTAGGGTACGGGACGTGAGCACCGGTAAATCCAGCAGGGTGCAGTCGGGGGCGGCAATACACACGTCGTAGGCGCACATAGTGCCGTGGCCCACCGGCATGGCCCCTAACGGCTGGCCCGGAATGGGTCCCCAGCTCAGTGAAGCATCGAAGCCGGGGCGTTTGCCGTGGAGGGCCAGGTACTGAAGGTTGACGCCGGTATCCACAATGGCGACTTTCACGCCCGCGCC
The DNA here is from genome assembly GCF_020421205.1 of Hymenobacter pini. GTDB lineage: Bacteria > Bacteroidota > Bacteroidia > Cytophagales > Hymenobacteraceae > Hymenobacter > Hymenobacter pini. The sequence goes on along the minus strand of NZ_JAIZZH010000004.1, from coordinate 326,682 downwards.
GGAATACCCCTCGGCCCCGAGCCGCGCCGCCAGCAGGCGCGCAGCCACGTCGTAGTCGGTGCCGATGGGACCGGGCGGGCACACGACCCCAATGGGCTCAATCTGCGCGTCAACGAACACGCCCACTACTTGGGGGTCGGCGCGGGCGGCCGCCAGAAACGCTTCCTCGGCCCCGCCCTCAATGGAGGCCCGGACGATGTAGGTCTGCTCGCCGGCAAAATCGGCCCCCACGCCCAGGTCGAAGTTGGCTTCGGTCCCGTAGGCCACCGGCAGCGGCACTGGTGAGTAAGCAGCATCAAGGGCTACGCCGGGCTGCTGACCAATGGAAACGGCAGGGGCGGCGGGCACCGGCCCGAATGCGGCCGCTGCCAGATTTGAAGCGGCGCGCAGCTGAATAATGACACGTTGGGGGTCTTTCATGGGGGGCTGGGGTCAGGCTTAGTAGTGCTGGCGAGTGGGTCGCTCCACTCACCGTCTATTTCGGGACTCAGGCGCTGGCGCGCCGGCAGGTTACCGACGCGGGCGGCAGTGCGCACGACGTACTCGTGGGTGCGCGGGCTGATGCATACCAGCCCGTAGCCGGTATCGAGGGGCAGGTCGCGCAGGCCAGGCAACTGCTGCACTTGCTCGAAGGAAAGAAGCTGGGGCAGACGCAGGGTGATGATGGGCATAAGCAGGTGTTATCAGGAACGGCCTGCTATATACGCTAGGCCCCCGGAAAAATCCAGGGCGACGATGCGGCACTAACGTGCGGAAGGCCGGGGGGCGAACAGGGCCGCCGCCTGGCCGGGGTCGAGCAGGCCAGCCGCGCGCATGGCGGTATCCTGGGCGGCGGCGCGCTGCTGCTCCGCCTGAGTAGCCCGTTGCTCCGCCTGAGTAGCCCGCTCGTCGGACTGCTGCTTGCCGGCCGCCCCCACCTGTACGCCCAGGAAGGCCCCCACCAGGGTGCCCACCACGCTGGTAAACAGGCCCGCGGCGGCCGTAATTTCGGCGGCGCTCCAAGTCGTACCATCTTTGCTGGCCCGATTGAGCCACAGAATCAGCACGGCCGGTATCAGCAGGCCAACCACGGCAATAATCAGGGCCGACTGCACGCGCGTATCCGACAGCGTCGGCGGCGTAGCGGGAGTAGGAGATGGTGAGGTGGGTTCCATGCGGAAGATAAGACAGGGTGAATGGGAGAGTGAGTCAGCTGCTACAAGATGGCGTGCCGTACGTGGTTGCGGGCTTGGCCAGCAAGTGATTAGCCGGGTTTGGGCAGGGCAAACTTCTGGGCGGTATCCTGGCCCACAGCGGTGCCGATTTCGTAGCCCCCATCGGCATCAAACTGGTAATGCACGCCCAGGTAGATGCGGCTCCGACCGTTCTCCAGGGCCGCCTGAGAAAAGGACTCGAAGTACCGGGGCAGCGGCACGCCGTTCACGTCGCGGGTTGCGTGGGGGTCTTCGGTGGTGGCGGTGAAGGCAATGTCATCCGTCCCGTAAAACGTTTCCATAGCCGCCGCGTGGGCCGCCCCAAACGTAGAGTGGCCCGAAATGAAGGCCGGAAAGTTGGGAGAGAACCGCAGGCCGCTACGCATAGCCGACAGTGGCTGCCAGTCCCGGTCTGACACGAGCCGGGCGTTGCCGTCGGTATTAGCCTGCCGGATGGCTGATTCCGGCCGCCACAACCGCAGTGGAGTATCCGGAGTTGGCCAGAAATATTTCACTTGCCAGGCCAAAATCCCGGCATTCAGCATGGCCACGCCTACCATGGCAAAGAGCCGGGCGGTTTCCAGCAAGGGGTTGGGCGGGCCAGCCAGCGCCACTGTTCCGTCACTTGCGGAAAGGGAGCCGAGCGTACCTTGCTGCTGGGCTACCGCCTGCGTAATGGTGTATAGCTGGCCGGGAGGCTTGGAAGTGCCGTTCAGATCGTTGGCCCAGAAGAACGCCACGGCCGTTTGGTCAAGGGTCCGGCGGGTGCTGCCCACGGCCCCCAGTCTGCGTACCTGCTGCACCTGCTCGGTGTATAAATCCGAGGCCAACAGGGCTTCGTAGGAGCGTAGATTTTCCGGAATAACGGCCTTTGAAGGCTGATATTGGGTAGGCTTCCGGGGTGGGAGGACCACCAGCGGTAGCTTGCCCCACTGCGGCGTAAGCGGAGCCCCCGAGCCGGTGGGCCGCCACTCGCCGGGTAGGTCAAACCGGAAGGGAGGCGTTACAGCAGCTGCCAGCCCGGCAGCCATCGGATACTTTGCCAGCAACGCCTGCGCTACCTTTTGGCCGGTGGTTTGCGAGCCTTTATCGACGTCATCGGTCAGTGGGCTGAGGGAAGATGGCAAGGTGGCAACTAGGGCCGCGGCCTCAGTAGCTACCTGAAAGCTGCTGAAAGGGCTGGCTACCCCGCCTTGGGCCCCCAGGCTGCTTTTGATATACTCCGGAAAAAGCGTTTCTAAAACCTGCCGGGCAGCGTGGGCAGCGGCCACCGTCGCATCGGCAGGGCCGGTGGGCGGGGCCACCGTTGTGAACCGGGGATAGGGCCCGTCACTCACTAGATTAATGGTTTCAAACATGGCCAAGTGCATCAGCCCACCGATGTAGGCCAGCGGGCCCGGAGCCCCACCCACCCGGCGCACCAGATCCAGGTACACGTTGTTCCACGAGATAATAAGACCGCCGGGAGGATTGGTAGCAGGCATGGGCGAAAAGGCAAAAGGGTGAGTGGAAACCGCAGGCCGCCAGCCGGGCTGAAGTACGTCAGCTAAGTTGCGGTTTCCGGGAGCGGCTTCTCACCGTACCACCACTGAATTTTATACGCCCACCCAGCCTTCGCGCATGGCCTGCACCACCAGCCCCACCAGCGTGCGGGCTCCGGCTTTCTGGAGCAGGGCCCGACGGTGGCTTTCCACGGTGCGCACGCTCAGGCATAGCTGCTCGGCTATTTCCTGGTTGCAGTAATCCTGCACCACTAGGCGCAGTACTTCCAGCTCCCGGCGGCTAAATGCCGTAGCCGGATTACTGGCCGCCCGCCGGCCGGCGGCTTCCGGGCAGATGGTGCCCGCCAGGTAAGGACGGAGCCCCGCTACCACCGCCGCGGGGGCCACGTGGCGGGGCAGCCAGGTCAGCCACGGCCCCGCCTGGGCTAGGTACCGCCGCAAGTCCGGAGTCGGGCGCGGGCCCGTGAATAGCAGCAGTGGCTGGTTGCTACGAATGGCCCGCAGCTGGCTCAGGTACAAATCGGGCAGGCCGTCCAGCAGCTCACTATCCAGAATGACTACGGCAAAAGGCCGCTGATACAACAGCTGCGGCACGCATCGGCTGTCGGTAAGCAGCAGAATGCCCAGGCCCGGCCACGTGGCGCGCAGAATGGCCTCTACTCCCTGCCGGTACAGAGTGGGCGGCGCTACCAGCAATACCTCATGTAACGGGACATACATAACCTCCTGGCGTAAGATGAATACGACATGCTACACTACCTGTAATGAGCAATAGGAGGGCGGACGAAGAGCCGGGGCAGAGGCCCGGCAGGGAGCTAACACGATAATATTTGAAATATACATAATAATTTATATAAATAATAGTAAATAATCGAGTTATTGAGAAAGTGATTTTGCTAGATAATTTATTATTTCAGCAAGTAAATGAGCCAATTCACAACGGCACATCTGTCGTTACCGCTTGCCCGGCCCGTGCAGGCACACGCGCAGCTTCCGCAACCATGATGACCAGTTTGGTACGCTGGGGGCAGCAAAACCTGCGTCAACAGCTCACTTCTCCAGCCGAGGGGGTGGCCCAGCGGCTACCACCCGATAAACTGGCCGTTAAGCAGAGCTTGAACTACTGCCGCTGCAGCGGTGTCACTCCCTAACGTGGCTCTCGAAGACCGTACGGAAAAGCACGTAAGCGTGCCTGATAGCAGGAACAAGAGAGCTGGAATGCCCGCTGCTAAGTAGGTGTACCCAAGATAGAAAGCGGCCGTACTAGGTGCACGGCCGCCGCTGGCCGGGCCGGCTTCCTGCTTGGTCATTTACTCCATTTGCCGGTGTCTGAAACCTCTGCCGCCTCTGAAGCTCCTTCGTCTAAAGTCGCCATCATCACCGCGCTGGCCGCTAACCTGGCTATTGCCGTTATCAAATTTGTAGCGGCGGCCTTCACGGGTAGCTCCGCTATGGTGGCCGAGGGTATTCACTCCCTGGTAGACACTATCAACGAGTGGCTGCTGTTGCTGGGGCTGCGCCGCAGCCAGCGCCCGGCCAACGAGGACCGGCCGTTTGGCTACGGTAAGGAGCTGTATTTTTGGTCGTTTATAGTGTCCATCTGCATCTTCGGCATTGGGGGCGGCATTTCCATCTACGAAGGCATTGAGCACCTGCGGCACCCGGCTCCGTTGCGCGACCCTACCTGGAACTACGTGGTGCTGGGCTGCGCGCTGGTGTTCGACGGGGCTTCGTTCTGGGTGGCCCGGCGCACCTTCAATGCCCAGCGCGGGCGGCAGTCGTTCTGGCGGGCGTTCCGGGGTAGCAAAGACCCCTCCACTTTCGTGGTGCTGTTTGAGGATGCGGCCGATGTGCTGGGGCTGGTAGTGGCGTTTCTAGGCGTATTTCTCAGCCATCAACTCCATAACCCATACCTCGATGGTGCTACCTCCGTGCTGATTGGCCTGATTCTGGTGGTGGTAGCCGGGCTGCTGCTGCGCGAAAACCGCAGCCTGCTCCTGGGCGAGCCGGCTGAGGCCCCGCTTCGGCAAGCTATTACCGACCTGCTCCGGGCCGATGAGGCCGTGCAATCTGTGGCGCCGCTGCTGTCGTCGTATCTGAGCCCGCACGAGCTGCTGGTGCTGGTGCGGGTGGAGTTTGCCGGGCACCTTTCGGGGCCGGAGCAGGCGGCGGCCATTGCCCGGCTCCGGGCGACTGTGCAGGCGGCCCACCCCGAGATTCACCACCTGTATATTGAGCCGGTAGCGGATGCGGCCGTCAAGCCCGTCCCGTAGCGGCTTTTCAGCCGGCGGCGTATCTATTTCGCTACGGATGAGGTACTACCCCAGATATATGAAGAACCTGCTATTGACGCTCTTGTGCGGCGCTACTCCCGGCCTCCAGGCCCAGCCGGGGCAACCGGCCACTCCCCGGCAGCTGTTTCCGGGGCTGTTTGAAGCCGTGCAGCTCGGCCGCGTGTTCCCCGACAATAAGACGTTCGTGGATGCAGAGCCGCGCGAGCAGCCCGCCGTTATTCTGGCGGCCTACGAGCAAATGCGCCGGCAGCCCGGCTTCAACCTGCAGCAGTTTGTAGAAACCTATTTCCGACTACCCGCCGCCAGTGGGCCCGAGTACCGTACCCACGTGCCGGCCGGCCTACTGCATCACCTGGATACGCTCTGGATGGTACTGCGCCGGCCGGGGCAGGACTCGGTGGGGCACTATGCCTCGCTACTGCCCTTGCCCCACGCCTACGTAGTGCCGGGCGGCCGTTTCCGGGAGGTGTACTACTGGGATTCTTACTTCACCATGCTGGGCCTGCGGGCCAGCCACCAGCCGGAGCTGCTCCGGGACATGGTGGATAACTTTGCGTACCTGATCAGCCGCTACGGCTTCATCCCCAACGGCAACCGCACCTACTACCTCACCCGCTCCCAGCCCCCGTTTTTTGGTCGGATGGTGGAGTTGCTGGCGGAGATGCAGGGCGGAGATGCTGTGCGGCAGCGCTATTACCCGGCTTTGCTGCGCGAGTACCAGTTCTGGATGGCTGCGGCCGACTCCATTACACCCGGCCAAGCCGAGGGAGGCGTAGTGCGCCTGCCCGATGGCACCCTGCTGAACCGCTATTGGGACCAGAGTGCCGAGCCCAGGGAAGAGTCGTACCAAGAAGATGTGGCCGCTGCAGGCCGGGGTAGCCGCCCCGCTGCCGAGTTTTACCGGGACATTCGGGCCGCCGCCGCCTCGGGGTGGGATTTTAGCAGCCGGTGGCTGGAAGCCGGGCAGGGCTTGGAATCTATCCGTACCACCCAGTTGGTGCCGGTAGACTTGAACTGCTTGCTCTACGAAAATGAAGTGCAGCTGGCCCGTCTGGCGCGTCTTCGCAAAGGAACAGCCTTGGCCAAACAGCTGGAGCAGCGCGCCACTGCCCGCCGCAAGGCATTGTTGCGCTACTGCTGGGACGCCCAGCACAAATGGTTTGTGGACTATGATTGGGTTCGCCAGCAGCCGGCGGCCGTGCGCACGCTGGCGGGCGTGTACCCTCTAACGGTGGGCATTGCCACCAAAACGCAGGCGCGTCACGTTGCTGAGGGGCTGGAAAAGGATTTTCTGAAACCCGGCGGGCTCGTAACTACTCTGGCCTCTACCGGTGAGCAGTGGGACGCTCCTAATGCCTGGGCTCCGCTCCAGTGGATGGCCGTGGAAGGACTCCGTCACTACGGGCAGCACGAGGAGGCGCGCATTGTAGCCACCCGCTGGATTGCGCTCAACGAGCAGGTATTCCAGCAAACGGGCAAACTGATGGAGAAATACAACGTGATGAACCCCGCCGCCCCGGGTGGAGGCGGCGAGTATCCGTTGCAGGATGGCTTTGGCTGGACAAACGGCGTGCTGCTGGATTTCCTGGCGTACGTACGCGCGGGCAGTACCCCCTGAGCCTACCGAAACAGCTCGTTGCGGCGTATTGCCTTCGCGTACGCCGACTCGCGCTGGCGTGGGGCGAAAAGCTTAGCCAGGCCTTTGGTTTTGGTCACTTTGGCAGTTTTGGGAGCGGGCCCAGGGCCAGCTTGGGCCTGCGGGGCTCCAACGCCAGCTGTACCAGCCAGCAACAACAGCACAACGAACGTTTTCATCGGTAGCGGGTATAGAAGATGGATAGGGCTACCGACGGCGCAACCGGCGGTAGGCGGGCACGTGGCGCTTTTTGCGCTTGAACCACGAAGGCAATTCCGACGTGGTAGCGGGACGCTCAGCAACAAGGGTAACGCTGGCTGCAGGAGCCACAGCAGGTAGTGAGGCAGCGGGTGACGACAAGACAGGCGCGGTCAGTAGGCCGAGTAGGAATGCGTACATAGATCTAAAGAGTGATTTGGTTGTCTTTGTGCAAGTATAAGTCAAATAAATTATTGTGAAAATTATAAATCAAAATCTTGCACAAAAAAGCCCCGCCCCGAGAGGGGAGAGGCCTGCTTTGTTTGGCGAGTTACTGCTAGTTGTCGTCGGAAGCTGCTTCGGCAATTTTAGCCGTGGCGAATACTGCTACACTGGCCAGCACCGCAATGCCAATGATGAGCTGGGTGGTAGTGAAGCGCTGCGAAGCTTTGCGCAACAGGGCGCTGCCGTTCTTCAGCAGATCATCCAACTGGTCCTGCTCCCCTTTAAACACGTGGTAGGCGCTTTGTAAGGTGTTGATAATGTCTTCAGGAACAATCTTTTCGACTTCTTTAGGGAGTTGGCTGCTCATGGCAAGAAAAGGCAGAATAAGTGAGGGATGGAAATGGGAGCCTGACGACTCCGAAGCCTCTGTACGGAGGTTGCCTGAGTTTTGATACCACCATTTTTCAGCTAGCCAGCGCCATCTACTTTTACCGTTGACCTTACTCCACGGCCAATAGCTGGGCACTACTGCGGCTGCCTTCCTGAATGAGGCAGTGGTAGGCACCGGGGGCCAGGCCATGTAACTCAAGCGGTAGCTGCCGGGGACCGGCGGGTACGGCGCGGTCGAGCACCCGGGCCACTTCCCGGCCCAGCACGTCCACTACTACCACTTGCACGTGGCCGCCTTGAGCTTCAAACTCCAGCGTAGCCCGCCCGTCGCGCACAGGGTTCGGGAACACCCGGAAGCCCGGCACGCTCAGGCTGGCCGGGGTGGTGCCGTTGACAACGCCGGGCCGGATAACCGGCACATACGAAAACGCCCCGCCCGCCGAGGGCAGCAGCGCGTTCAGGGTACTCTGCGGCACTTGGAACCAGTCTTTCAGAATACTGGCGTAAATGGCCCGGAAGTCGAACTGCATAAGTACGTTGTCGTTCACGCCGGCCGTGGCGGGCAGCTGCGGGTTGGTGCCGTGGATGCGCGGGTTCACGCTGGTGCCAAACACGAATAGCGGGGCCGCCGCGCCGTGGTCGGTGCCGCGGCCCGAGTTGGCCTTGATGCGCCGCCCAAACTCCGAAAACGTCATGCCCACCACCCGGTCCTGCACGCCTAGCCGCCGCACATCGTCCTGAAACGCGGCCACGGCCTCCGATATCTTGCCCAGCAGGGTGGCGTGGGTGCCGGCAGTGGTGCTGCCGGTGGTGGGCACCTGGTTTACGTGGGTATCGAAGCCGCCGAGGTTGCACACGTACACGCGGGTTTGCAGGCCCCCGGCAATCAGCTGGGCCACAATTTTGAGCTGGTCGGCCAGGGAGTTCTGGCCGGCGGCGGGGTACAGGGGCGAGAGGTTGCGGGCCCTAGCGGCGGCGGCTTGCAGGGTGGTGGTGTACACTTGCGTCTGCTGTACCACTTGCCGGATAAACGTGAGTTCGTGGCCAGCCGGGGTGTTGGGGGCCGTATCTACCACCCCGCTCAGCAGCTGGTAAAACGAGGAGGTGCTGGCAATGGCCATGCCCATATTCACGCTGGGGCCCTGCACGCAGTTGCTCACCACCGAGCCAATGCTGATAGCCAGCGGGTCGGGGTTTTGGGTGCTGGGGTAGCCGGCCGGGTAGCCGGGGTACTCGCCATTGAGGTAGCGCCCGGCCCAGCCCGAGGTGATGGTGACGTTGGAGTCGGAGCCAGAGGTCCAGATGTCGGTGGCGCGGAAGTGGCTGAAGTTGGGGTTGGGGTAGCCCACGCTCTGCACCACGCCCAGCTGGGCATTATCATAGAGGCTTTTGAGGCCCGTCATGGCTGGGTGCAGGCCGGTGAGGCTGGTGAGGCGCAGGGCCTGGGCTTCGGGAATGGCAATATCGGCCCGGGCGTTCATCAGGGCCGAATATTGGTCGAGAGGTAGCACCATGTTCAGGCCGTCGTTGCCGCCGTTCAGCTGAATCAGCACCAGCACATGGTCGGTTTGGGTGGCCCCGCCCGTCAGCTCGTACAGCTCCGGCGAAAAGCCGTAGGCCCCGATGGGCAAGCCGCCCAGCAGCGTGGGAAGCACAGTAGCGGCGGCCGTCGTCTGGAGGAAATGTCTGCGGTTCATTGACTCAATGGATGAATGAGTGAATGGGTGATTAAGTGAATGATTGGGTTCTGGCAGGCTAGACAGTCTGCTCATTCACCCATTTATTCATTCGTTCATTGATTTAACTGAGGTGGTATTCAGCCAGGCCCATCATGGTGCGCAGTAGCGCTTGCAGCTTGGTTTGCACGGCGGTTTTCTTGGCCGTATTGGTGGGGTTGGCCAGGTAGTCCTGCCACTCCACCGTCCACTCAAAATCGGGCAGGCCGGGCAGCAGCACGTCGTTGAGGTAGTTGAGTTGGTTGGCGGTCAGCGCAATTGGGAACAGCAGGCGGGCCAGCTCGGCAATGAGCAGGTTGGCATCGGCGGCAGTGGCGGCGGGCAACGTCTGCACCAGCGCTACCGCATCAATGCGCAGCACAAAGCCGCTGCGGGTGACGCCGCTGGTGCTGATGAGGGCATCAGTAATCTGGTTGCGGCGGGGCAGGGTTACGGCGTTAATCCACAGCTCGTAGTACTGCGGGGTCTGCCAGTACGCGGGCCAGCCGGCCACGTTGGGCGGGTCGCCGAGGAGCTGCTGCTGCACGTTGGTGATGGAGTTGATGTAGTCCCACACGCTGTACTGGGTGGTGAGGGCGGCACTGGTGGGGTAGGCCATCTGCAGCTGCCGGCCCACGGTCAGCGTGAAATCAAGCGGGCTCTTAATCAGGCAGCCCTGATTTACCACGTCAAAGAAATGCTCACTGCCCAGCAACGCCCGCAGCACCGGGGCCACCTCGTAGTTGCTCCGGATAAGCAACTGGGCCAGGGGCTCGATGACGTTCTGCTCGGTGGTGGCGTCAATCACGTAATACACAAACCAGCGGTACAGCTTTCGGCACAGAAACCGGGCCGTATCAGCCTGCCCAAAAATCAGGTCAATCAGCGTGGCATACTCCTGGTCGGCGCCGTTGCTGATAACGCGGCTCGCGAAGGCGCTGCTGAACTGCTTGCTGCCGGTGTCGTGGCGGCTGGCCGTGAAATAGCCCTGCAAGGTGGTGGCGTTGTCGCGCCAGCCGGTGAGCACCCGGGCGGCGGCCTTCACGTCGTCTTCGGTGTAGGTGGTGTAGTTGCCGGGGCCAATCAGCGGGCCTTTGCCGATGGTAAACAGCTCCAGCAGCTCGCGGCCGTAGTTTTCGTTGGGGGCACCGGCCGTGCTCTGGTTACCGTTGAGGTAGCGAAGCATGGCCGGCGTGATGGTCACGTCCTTGGCTAGCTGCCGCACGTTGCCCAACGCGTGCTGGCGCAGCAGGCGGCAGTACTCGTAGCCGTAGCGGGCATCGTTGATGTCGTCCAGTTCCACCACAAAGTGATTGTGCCAGAACAGGGTCATCTTCTCGGTAAGCGACACGCCCTGCTGCTGCAGCTGGCCCAGCCACCACGCCCGCAGCGAGGCCCGGCGCACGCCCTCCACATTTTGGTCGAAGGGTTGTGTCACCCAGGTCTGGCCAATCGGCACGCTCGTGTCGGTGGCCGATACGTTCAGGGGCGGAGCCGGAGTCGGGGCCGCCGTGAGCAGGCCATTGAGCACTTGCGTGAGCGACTGGCCGGCCGCCGCCAGAATCTCGGGGCGAGTGGGCCCGAACAGGCAGCGCCGCAGCAGGTGGGCCGCCTGCGCGTAGCCCCAGGGGCCGGTGTAGGGGCTGAGCCCCGCCGTGGTGCGGGCCGTGCGGGGCAACTGTTTATTAGCGTACCGACTGATGGTTTCGTCGTCGCCGGCGGCCAGCGCCACGTCAGGAGCAATGGCGGGGGCAAGCGGCAACCCAATAGCGGGCTTGCGCAGGAAGGCTCGGCGGTTCATCAGGCAGAAGTAGTTGTGGTGCGAAGGCAGATCAGCAAAAAATGAGGGGAGTGCACTTCCAATGACTCTCCAAGATAATGAAGGTTTAATGAGTGTGCATCAAGAAGTTGAAACCAGCCAGCGCGGGGTACTGTGGAGCTTGATGGCGACGCTTTATTTGCCTTGTAAGACTATGTGCAGACAACGCCCGCACCAGAGAAAAGACCATAAAAAAGCCCCGCCGGGGAGGGCGGGGCTTTGGGGAGTGCGGGTCGGGCGGAGCGGTTATTCGTACACCTTCACCACGAACACGTAGTCTTGGAGCTTGCGAATTTGTTGGGGCCGCGAGGTACCGGTGAGCTGGTTGGTGCGCGGCATGTTGTAGGGCTTGCCGGCCCCGGCCGTGCCGAGCGAATCCACCAACCGCATCAGGTACGACGACTTGGTGGCAAAGGCGGCACTCTGCACGTCCATCTGCCGGCCGCTGATGATGCCGATAAGGTTGCCCCGGTCGTCGAGCAACGGGCCGCCCGAGTTGCCGGGGTTTACCGGAATGCTGATCTGATAGAAACCCGTATCGCCCTCGAAGCCCGAGCGGGCGCTTAGTGAGCCGTCGTTGAACACGAGGTCCTCGCGCGGGTAGCCCAGCGTGTACACCCGCTCACCCAGGTCCGACTGGCCCCGCTTGAACGAGTAAGGCAGGCGGCCAAAGCCTTTGAAATTCTTGTCCTTGATCTGCAGAATCGCCAGGTCGTGGGCTACGTCGGTAAACACCGGCTCGGCGCGGTAGCGCTGGCGGCCGCGGCTTTCAATCAGCAGCGAGTCGGCTCCCTGAATAACGTGGTAGCTGGTTACCAGGTAGCCATCGGCTGTGAGGGCAAAGCCCGTGCCGCTGAACTTGCCCGGATTCACCTTCTCCGGAGTGGCCGAAGCGTCAATCTGGTTGAGGGTGCGGTTCATGCTGCGCTGGTTGCGCTTGATGCGCTCCACCTCCCGCCGCAGCACGGTGTAGCCGTACAGGGAAGGTTTCTGCGAGGCCCGGTACATTTCCATGCCCAGCAGCGTGGTGAATACGGCCAGCACGGCCACGGCGGCGGCCACCATCATGGTGGCGCGGTGGCCGTGCCAGAACTGGCGCAGCTTTTCCTCGGTGCGCGAAATGCGCAGGGCCGGCCGTGGGGCGCGGCCAGTGGCAAACTGCTCGTGGCGCTCATCCTCCTCGGCGGCTTTGGCCAGCGGGGTGAGGCGCACGGCCCGCTCGGCATCCATATCGGCGTGGATGGCGTGAAGCTTGCGGCGCAGGGCCAGCCGGCGGCCGTAGGCCGTAAGCGTACCCGTTAGTTCCTCAAACTCCTGCAGCCGCCGGGCCAGCTCGGGGTCGGCGGCGAGGCGGTGCTCCAGGGCAGTGCGCTCATCCTCGGCTAGTCCGCCGGAGCGGTAGGCGTCAAATAAGGCGTAATAGTCGGCTTCGGTTTTCATGCTTTGGTAGTGATTAGTGCTTGGAGCTTGATGCTTGGTGCTTAGTCTGTTCAACTAAGCTCCAGGCACTAAGCACTATCAACTAAACTCTATATCTGCTCCTGGTACTGGTTGAAAAAGAGCTTTTTCAGGCGTACCAGGCACTTGTATTTCTGGTTTTTGGCGTTGTCGGCGTTGGTGTAGCCAAACTCCGAGGTAAGCTGCTGCATCGACTTGTCGAGCAGGTAAAATCCTTCTAAAAGCGAGCGGCATGGCTCCCCAATGCGGTCCAGAGCCTGGGCCATGGTGCCCAAGCGCCGGTCCCGTTCCTCGGCCTCCTCCAAGTCGGCCTCGGCCCCGGTTTCGAGGTAGGGCTCGTGGTCATCGAGGCGGCCGCCGAAGCGGGTTTTGTCGGTGAGCCGTTTGAGCCACAGGCGGCGGCACACGGCGTAGAGGTAGGTTTTGATTTGGCAGCTGAGCTCCAAAGAGCCGTCGCGCACCTTTTCATAGAATACCATCACGCCCTCCTGGTACACATCCTTGGCTTCGTCTTCGGTGCCGCTGTTCTGCAGCACGTAGTGCGAAATCATAGGGAAGTGCAGCCGATAGAGCTGCGCCAGCGCCCGGTCGTCGTCGCGGCGGATGGCCGCCACAAACTCCTCATCGGTGTAGGAAGGTTGTCCCTTACCCATTCGCTTTGTTGGTTAATACGTTGTAAGCGGCCGGGTAACCCGCCGAAAAAATATTTTTAGAAACTGGGTTACCATTTCTGGATACCGGTATGAAGGGCGTTTTTGGACAAAAATTTTTCAAACCTACTAGTACCATGAAAAACCTGATTAAGGTATCCGCTCTGGCCGTTGTATTCGCTGCTACCCTCGCTTCTTGCGGCGAGAAGAAAGTAGAAGAAACCACCACGACCACGGAAGCTACGACCACCGAAGCTACCACGGCTACCACCGACACCACGGTTGCTGCTCCCGCTACGGCTGACACCGCTGCTGCTACTACGGCTGCTCCCGCTACCACGGAAGCTACCACCACTACCACCACCGAAGTTAAGTAATTACGCGCCGGCTCGGCCGGTACGTTTTTGCAGAAACCCGGGTTCCGCTATGGCGGGGCCCGGGTTTTTTGCGTCCGGGCCAAGGCGAAAGATACGAGGATTTACCTCGGCCGTTAGCCGCCGAAGCCCATTGAGCGCCGATACGAGCATGCACTACAGTTTCTCCTCAAGCCACAGCAAGCCCGCACCCAGGATGAACAGCGCCACGCCCAGCCACCGGGGCCAGGTAGCTGTAGTGGTAAGGCCGGCCTCGGCCAGAGCCGGTGCAACCGGGCGGCTGGGCTGCCGGAGCCGGGCCGCCTGTTGCCATACCAGTTGCCGGGCCGCTGCCCAGCCAGTGGCATCGTACACGTAAAAAGGGTGGGTGACTGCCCCAACGCGGGCTTCATGCCAGCCCGAAGCAGCGGGCCAATAAGGTGCCGTAGCCCACTCCGGCACGGTGGCATCCTGGCGCAGGGCCAGGCTTGCTTTATCGGTGGGCCCAGTAATTGTAAGTGAAGCCGTGGTGGGCAGGCCTTCACTTTGCACGAGCACGGGGGCGTTGGGTACTGGCCAGGGAGACAGGATGCGCAGGGAAGCAGCAGACCGGGCGGGCCGTACTGCGGTGAGCAATTGGCTCCAGTAGGCGTGATACACGGCCGTCTGCTGCTGCAGTAGCCAGGGAAACGTTTCGGTGATGGTGGTAACGGCAACCTGGCCCAGGCCCACCCGGCGGGTGGCAGTCCCAACAGACTGCCCGGCAGTGCTGAACAGCGGGCGGATGGCGGCCGTGGCCGGCAGCGCATAGCTGGCGGGAGCCGCTACCAGTGCGCCGTTGCGCAGCCCGCTCAAAGGCAGGCTGGCCGCATTAGCCGGACGGGGTGACAGCCGGAAGGCGCTGCCACCGGGCAGCTGCCGCGGAATAGTGGAGCCATCGGCCAGCAGCAGTACGTTGCAAGTGCCGTTCTGCACGGCCTGCGCCAGGTTGCGGCTCTCATCGGAAGCGAGGCTGGCGAGGGTGCCAGCATCCAGCAGCAGCACATCAAACTGGGTGAGGAGGCGGGGTGTGAGGCGACTAAGGGGAAGTTGCGTGGGCAGGTTCAGAAACTCGGTTTGCGTCAGCCCCCGGCTTACCCCGATGCGCAGGGCAACTTTGTGTTGCCGGGCCGCCAACTCATCTTTCAGAAACCGGATTTCAAACGAAGGCGCGGCCGCCAGCATGAGTATCCGCACAGGCTGGGTGGGCAATACTTCTACCGGTACCGCCTCTTGGGCCAACTGCCGGCCAGCCTGGTAAGCCTGCACCTGGTACACGGCCACGCCCGCCAGCCGGGGAGTGAACTGTAGCCGGAACGAGCCCCGGCCAGCCGGTAACTGCACGGAGTCGCGCGGGGCTCCGGCTGCTACCAGGCGCACCCACACAGGCCCCTTCTCAGACGCCAGAAAGGTGCCCTCCACGGCCCACGGTTGGCCCAGTTCCGGTTGTTGGGGCCAGGTGGCCGTGGTAAAGCCTAGGCCGGGAGCATCGGCGTGCACATGGAGCGGCACTTCCGGCAACACTGCCAAATCGGCCTCGGGTAGGCCCCGCCCCAACAGGTGCAGCTGCGAGATGCCGGGTAGTTGCTGCTGCAGGGCTGCTGCCGTACTCAGAGTAGGTGTGTCGGCCGCTGCAGTAGTGGCGTAGCGCCACACCGCCGCGGGGCTGCCCAACTGCCGCTGTAACGCCCGCAGGGTATCGGGCGAGTAGCCATCGGTGAGCAAAATAGCGGCCGAGGCGACGGGTTGGGTGGTGGTGCTACTGGGCGGAAACGCCGTTAGCCCCAGCCCAATGGTGGCTAGCAGGCCGGCTCCCACGCGCAGCCCCCGCCGCCGGGTATCGGGGCGGCGCACGGCCAGCACCGTTAGCAGCACAAGGAGTAATGAGCACAGGGCAACAGCGTAGAGCATAAGCAGGAGGCGGCAGAAACGGGCTTAGCGGCTGAGTTCCTGGAAATAGCGTTGGGTAAGTTTGGAGCCCGACCGGATTTGCTGGGCCGGGGCCGGCTGGGGAGCCGGAAGCAGCCGGGTAAAAGCCCGCTCAATCAGCGGCAGATTGTAGCGTTGCGTTGGCTGGCCGGCGCGGAGGGCAGCCGTCAGTTGCCGTAGCTCCTGCAGGGCGCCGAGGTAAGTGCTTGGCTGGCGCAATGCGGCCTGGGCCAGCTGCTGCCCGCCCTGCTCCAGCTTAACCGCAACTCCCGGAACTGGTGCGTGCTGCCGCAGCTGTGCCAAGGCCCCCAGGGCGGCCCGCACGGCAGGCTGCTGGCTGGGCGCGGGTAGCTGCTGGCGGCGGCTGGGGGCGGCCGCGCCGGCCAGGTGGCCGGTGAGGCGGGTAGTGGCCTCGGGCATGGGCGGCGGGGTGAAGCCGGCTTTTTTCACGTAGGCCCGGGTTTGCTGCTGCACCTGTTTAAGCAGGCGCAGGGCCCGGTACTCAAAGGGCAGCGCCTCGCGGGGACGCCCGGTGCGCAGGCGTAGCTCCGACTCCCACATCTGGCTGAGCACGGCTTGGAGCTTGGCTTTCACGGCGGGCTCCAGGAAGTCGGCTGTTTCGGCGTCGTCGTGGTGGTGGATGTAGGGGTCCATCAGCTCGGCGGTGCGGGTTTCGTAGTCGGTGGCACCGGCGGGTGGGGTGGTATGGTGGTCGTGGCCGTCGTCGGCGGAGTGCTGCTCGGGTTTGGCTTCGGCTTCGGTGTGGTCTTCGGCCACTACCGAGCCCAGGCCGGGTTCTTCAGCCGGAGTATCGGCCGTGGGCGGACCCGTGGGCGCGGCCCCGATAGTTTCGTCGGCTTCCTCACCCAAAAACTTGCCGTAGCGCATGCGCAGTACTTTCTGGTCGAAGCCAATGGCGTTGGAGCGCTCCTGCAAAGTAGCCGGGGCCAGTCCGCGTTGCTCGGCCAGTAGTTTTTCGGTGTCAATGATAATCTGACGCTGGCTGCGGAAGTAGGCGGGAGCAGTATTCACCCCCAACGATACATCCATGGTACTCTCCTGTACGGTGGTGTCTTCCCACTGTACCAAGTAAGTATCGGAGCGCGTGACGTGCTGTTGGTTGTCCCAGGCCTGCAGGTAGAAGTATACCTCGTCGCCGTAGGTGAGCCCGAGAGCGGGCAGGCGCAACACGGGCCGCACAGTGGCAGCGGCTGGCTGCCCGGCCAGGGCAGTGCTCAAATCCGTTACCACTTCCCGGAATTTCACAGCTTCGCCTTGTCCCTGAGCCACGGTGGCTACCAGCCGGGCGCGGGTGAGGCCGTAGTCGTCGCGCAACTGGGCCTGGATGGCTACCTGGGGTGGCCGGCCAAACTCCACCAGCGTGTAGGCTTTGGGCGTAATCAGGCGGATGGTGGGGGCGTGGTCGGGCAGTACTTCCACGGCGTATTCATCCGAAACCTGCGCCCCCAAGCGCAGCCGGTATAGCACCGATGCCGTGAGCACCTGCCCGGTGGTGAATTGCGTGGGCTCATTGGGCACCGCCCGCAGCGGAATCCGGCGAGTACCCAGCTCCAGGATAGGCGGCGTCTGGGAGGGCCGGCTCAACGTAACCATCCACTGCACGCGGCTTTGCCAGGGGCACTGGAAGGAAGGAGTAGCGGGCGAGAAGGCGGCGCGGCGCGTGTAAGCCGGGGGCTGCACCTGCAAGCGGGTTTGGGTGATGCGCGGCGCAGCGGCCGGTTGGGCCGGAGTTTCGGTGAAGCGCAGGGCCACGGGCGACGCTGCCGCTACCGGGCCTGCGGCCTCCGCCGGCCGGAACCACCGGATACCAGCTGCCAACCCCGCCAACCCCGCCAGCGCCAGCCAGTAGGGCCGCCACTGCATGGGCAGCAGCGGGCCGGCAGCGGCCAGTTCCGGCAGGCGCGCGAGCAGCCGTTGCTGCTGCAGTTGTTCCAGTAGGTTGAGGTCGGAAGCGGGGCGGAGTAGTAGCGCAGTACTATCCTCCAAAGTGGGGTGTTGGCGGTTAAGTCGCTGGGCAGTAGCAGTGAGAGGCTGCTGCCAGATGCGCCACAGCCACCAGCCAGCCGCTACCAGCCCAACTCCGCCAGCCACGTACACGGCGCCTCGGGCGGCCGGCCAGCTGCTGGCTATGGCGCCCAGCAGCAGAGCCCCGCCCAGCAGCAGTAGGCCCAGCGCGGCCGTGCGCCGCAGGGCCCAGGCGCGGGCCGCCGCCTGCACGGGCACTGCCGGGGAAATGGGGGAAGCAACCAGAACAGGCATCAGGCAGTGGCGGTTGAGGGTGAAACAGCGGCCCGGCGACTGGCCCACAGCCGCTCGGCGGCAAACAGAATTCCAGCGGCCAATACCAGCCAGGGCGCAAGCGGGCGGCGCGGAGCCGTGGGAGCTACGCCGGAAACGGCCGCTAGCCGAGGTGCAGTAAGTTGGGAGGCCGGTAGCTGACGGATATCCGGCTGGTTGGTGGCTGGAGGATTCAGCAGCGTCAGCAGTAAGGTTGGCAGCGCGGGGCTGTCGGCCAGCTCACTCCAACCCGTTGCCAGGCGGGTGTGCAGGTACCAGTGCGAAGGGGACCGGCGGCTAAGCAGCGGCTGTCCACTGGCCGTGAGCCAGTGCGGAAAGCCGTTGCGTAACCGCGTGGTATCAAGCCGCAGTAGTGGAATGGGGCGGGGAGTACCGACGGGCTGAAACGCAGTGCGTACACTCGTAGCCGTGCGGGCTTCTTCCCACACCTGCGTACGGGGCAGGTGGGCTGGGGTCGGCGCATTCTGTAGCCAGAACAGCCAATCCAGCGAATCAGGTGGCAGAGTAGCTCCATTAGTGATGCGCGGCGACACCGGCAGTACGCTGCCCACAGCCCGCAAAGCCGCCAGTAATACCCGCGCCGAAGCAGCGTGGTCGGCGTCGGAACTCACGTGCCAGCGTGGGGCATGGGTGTAAAGCGGTATCCGTCGGACGCCCTGGCGCAAAGCCTGCTGCTGGGCATCAAACTGCGCGGCTACGCCCCCGATGCGCACAGAGCCGTTGGCTGCCGGCCATGCCTGCCGGATTTTCTGAAAGCGGGTGCCGGTTTCCTGGCTGGTGGCTACCAGCGCTACCAGGCTGTCAGGCTGGGTTTGCCAGGCACTTACCACCCAGCGGACGGAATCGGGCGGGGGAACGGGCAGCCAGCGCACGGCGGCGGGCAGCGGCGGCCGGCTACCCGTGAAAGACGATAAAGCAAGCGGGGCCGCTACCACTAGCGGCCGACCCGGCACTGAGTCGGCGGCCGCCCTTACAAGCTGCCAGAGGTTGGCGCTCGGTACGGTATCCGGCTGAAAACGGGCAGCGGTGGTGGTATCACCCAAGCCCAGGCTGGTCCAGGCCAACGGGGCACCCAGGGGAAGGCGGCCGTGGAGCTGCCGGAGTTGGTAGCCCTGCTGCCGCAACGAGTCCAAGGCCGGCCGCAGCGGCGCTAATTCAGCCCTAGTTAGCCCGGGAGCTAGCAGCACCTGCCCGCGGGCCGGAGGCACAGGTAGCAACTGGGCAGGCTCGGCCACGGCTGCGGCCAACAGGGCTACCACTGCTACGCGCAGCAGAAACAGGCCCAGCTGCTCGGGGCGCAGGCTCCGCAGACGGCGGTTGGCAGCAGCTTCCAGCCACCGCACGCTGCCCACGCGCACCACCCGGCCCGGCCGCCGGTTCCAGAGGTAAATGGCTAGCGGCACGGCCAGCCCCAGCAGGGTAAGCCAGCCCGTGGCGGAGTGCGAAAAAACGACGGGAAACAAACAGTGCGGGAGCTTGGAGGTACAGTCTGGCCTTCAACCTACGCAGGCCACGCTACAGACACAACTTTCCCCGCTGGCGTTGCGGCACTTGGCCTCGGTCGGCACTGTTTTGCTTACGGCAGCGGCTGCCGCAACTCTTGGCTCAATGAAGCTACCAGCCCCGTCATACTGCTTTGAATGCCCAGGCAAACTTGCAGGAGCCGCGGTTTAGGCTTGCCCTCGGAGGTATAGTGGTCATAGTCGCGCAGGTCTGGCTCCACTGGTACCCGGCGGTTTTGGGCTTCGGTGGTGCTGATGCGGGAAAAATCGTCGGCCCGCTGCCACTGCGCCAGCCCATCGGCGGCGTGGCCGGGAATGTCGGTGCGGCTGTAGTTGGTATCGGGATAGTTGGGGTAACTGATATCGGTTAACTCATAAGACAACGCCCCCGGCTGAGCGCGCAGCCGAAACCGGAATACCAAGTTAAAACGGCGGGCATCCTGGTTTTTCTGAGCCGGGCCTACCGCTTGCACAATGGCCTGCCCGATGAGTACGCCCCGACCCGCATCGGCCAGTTGCACTACCGCCGAGTAATCCTCAAACTGCCGGGCCAGCCACTCCTGGGCGCGGCCGTACACTTCGGCCTGGGGCAGGCCGGCCGCGGGCAGCACACCCCGATACACAATCTGGCGCGTCACGGAATCAACGGGCACCACTGGCAGGGGCCGGTAATAGGTAGTGGGCGGTGCCGTTTGGGCAGTGCCCGCCAACGGGGCGGCTAGTAACAGAGCGGCAAGAAGTAGAGCGTAGCGCATAGAGAAGCCAGAAATAGAAGGGACTTCTTGGCTCGCGCAACTATCGGGCCCAAGCGGCTCATCCCCGGGCCCGCCGCCGCAGAAACTCGCGCAGGGCCTGGGTCAGCGGCTCATCAATGGTCAGCTGCTGATAGTCGAAGCCGTGGGTGCGGGCGCGCTGGGCCGTCTCGCGGAGCCACTGCTGCAACTGCTGTTGCCACAAGCGGCGCTGCTGGGCGGCATCCAGCTGCAGCTGCTGGCCGGTTTCCAGGTCCTCAAAGGTCACGGCGCCGCGGTAGGTGAATTCCAGCTCGTTGCGGGCCAGCAGATGCAGGAGCAGCACCTCGCCGGTGGCAGCGCGCAGGCGCGTGAGCAACTGCTCAATCTCACCGGTTTCTTCGTACAAATCACTTACGCACACCGTCAGGGCGGGCTGGCGGCGGGCTGTGAGGGGGGCCAGCGTGGCGGCGTCGGGGAAGCGGCCGGCAGCTTCCAGGTGTTCCAGCAGGTGGTAGAGGCGGGGGAGCTGGCGGGCATCGGCGCGGGGCGGCAAGTGTTGCAGGCCAGCGGGGTGCAGCACGGTGAGGGCCACAGCATCGCCCTGTTGGGTGGCTACGTAGGCCAGGGCTGCGCACAGCAAGCGGGCGTACTGCAGCTTAGTCAGGCCATTGTCGTCCTGGTGGTTCATGCTGGCAGTGGCATCCAGCACCAGGTGCACTACCAGGCTGGTATCAATTTCCGACTCGCGCAGGTAATACCGGTCCGAGCGGGCCGCCAGGCGCCAGTCGAGGCGGCGCAGGTCGTCGCCGGGCTGGTAGGGTCGGTACTGACTAAACTCCATGCCTGCCCCTTTGCGCCGACTGGCGTGGGCCCCGTGCAGTACGCCCTCGGCCGCACGACGGGCCGCCAGCGGCAGGTTGTGTAGGGCATGCAGGTATTCGGGGGTGAGCATGAGGAATAAGTTACTAGTTGCTGGTTGCTGGTTTCTGGCAACTAAAAACTAGCAACCAGCAACCAGAAACTTCTAAATCCGAACCGCCTTTAGCAGCTCCCGCACGGCGTCATCGGGGGTGAGGTTTTCGGCTTCGGCGTTGAAGTTCAGCAGCACGCGGTGGCGCAGTACGGCGGGGGCTAGGGCGTGCACATCTTCCAGCGTGGCGGCGAAGCGACCGTGCAGTAGCGCCCGGGCCTTGGCGCACAAAATCAGGGCTTGTCCGGCCCGGGGGCCCGCACCCCAGCGGCCGTAGTCCCGAATGAATTTCACCTCCGAGGTTGCCGGCCGCGTGGCCCGTACTAGGCGGTTTACCAGGCTCAGCAACTCGTCGCTGATGCTGACCTGCCGGGTGAGCAATTGCAGCTGCCGTACTTCCTCGCCGCCCAGCACGGGCTGCACCTGCTGGCGGCCGGTGCCGGTGGTGCCGCTCAATACGGCCAGCTCCTCCTGCTCGGTGGGGTAGCCGATACGCACGTACAGCAGAAACCGGTCGAGCTGAGCCTCGGGCAGGGGGTAGGTGCCGCTCTGCTCAATGGGGTTTTGGGTGGCCAGCAGGAAGAACGGCTTGGGCAGCGCATGCTCCTGGCCGGCGTAGGTTACGTGGCCTTCCTGCATGGCTTCCAGCAGCGCCGCCTGGGTTTTAGGCGGCGTGCGGTTGATTTCGTCGGCCAGTACCAGGCTGGCGAAGATGGGGCCGGGGTTGAACTTAAACGAGCGGCGGCCGGTGCCGTGGTCCTCCTCCAGAATTTCAGTGCCCAGAATATCAGTGGGCATCAGGTCGGGGGTGAACTGGATGCGGCGGAACGGTAGGTCGGTAGCCTGGGCCAGGGTGCGTACCAGCAGGGTTTTGGCCAAGCCGGGCACCCCTTCCAGCAGGGCGTGCCCCCCGGCCAGCAACGCCACTAATACTTCTTCCAGCACCTCCTGCTGGCCCACAATCACCTTCCCGATTTCCTGTTTAAGCTGGGGTATCTTCTGCAGCAAGCGAGTTACGTCTTGTTCAGTCACAAAAAGCGGCGTTGAAAAGTCAGAAAGTTCAGGGAAGGCTACTCTTGTAATAAAGTCAGATGAAGCGGGCTAAGGCTGCTTACAGCGGGCTGCTTTTGATAAATTTTCCCGCAATAGTAAAGTCTGATTTGGTAGTCGAGTGGTTTGCGGCGGGCCCCGGCAAGCTGCTACTTCGAGCCATGATACGCAACTCCTCCCGCATTCTTCACTCCTGCGCCGCCGCGCTGCTACTGAGCACCGGCCTTGTCTCTGCAGCTCAAGCCCAAACCCAAACCACCCCCGATACGGTGACCCACGCCCGCACTGGTTTCTCAAATGCGCTGCGCCTGGATGTGGGCGGCGTGCTGGCGCGGAATCTGGCTTACAACATGCTCAACAATAATCCGCAAACACTGCTGCCCGTGCTGCTGGGGTATGAGCACCGGTTAGGCAAGAATACAAGCGGCAACGTGGAGGTGCTGCTGAACGGCGGCCAGCCCGACGAAAAAATGACGGGCGCGGCACTGCAGGGCCGTTACTATTTCTACCAGGGTCGGCAAACCGGGCTGGCAGGCTTCTACGTGGCACCTACGCTCAGCTACCGCGCCGTGCGGCAGCAGTCCCGATACTGGTTGGAGGAGCAGCGGCGTAAACTGGGTGGAGCAGGTACGTTGCTCGGGGCCCAGTTTCCGGTGGCCGCCAAGGGCCGTCTTGTGCTGGATGTATCGGGTGGAGTGATGTGGTGGAAACGGCTGGATACCCCGCCCGCCGAGTACAACCTTGCGCCAGCCTATTATGACGAAAAAACGTACCTGGAAAGAAATAAGGCCGTGTTCGATGGCCGCCTCAGCCTGGGCTACCGCTTCTAAGTTGCTATGCTCCTGCGCCGAAGAAGCGGGTCAGGTTCAGCTGAGCGTTCCAATTCTTGGTCTGGTAGCCATAGCCAGTGTAGCGGATGCCCCGACTGTAGGTGGGCTGCAGTTGCCAGCCTTTGTAGCGGTAGCCGAGCCCCACGTTCAACCCCGCATCCACCCGCCTAACCACAATGTCATCGTAATTCCGGCCCTTCTCCGAGAAGTATACCTTTTCGTCCCGGAAAATCTGGTAGGTGGTATAGTCGCGGCCATACTCCGAGCCCATAGGCAAGGTGGCTTCATCGTGGAAGCGGCCGTTGAGGCCTACGCTCACGTACGGGCCGGCCAGCAGTTGAAAACCGTGTACTGTAGCTACCAGGTTCACGGGTACTTCCAAGTAGTTTAAGCGCAGGCGGGTAAGGCTGTTGAGTGCCAACGTTTTTCCGTTGTGCGTTTCCGTCCAGGAGTCCTGGGTGCGAAAGCCTTTTTGCGTGAATAGCACTGCCGGCTGCACGGCCAGCCACCCCCACGACACCTCCGCCGTCAAGCCGGCATTACCGCCCCATAATCCGGTCTGGGGAGCTTCGTGCAGGCGGTCATACGCAAGCGGATGCAGCCCCATTACGTGCCCACCCGCGCGCAGTCCGTAACTGAACTTGGCCGGTTGCAGAGACTCAAACTTCACCTGCACCTGGGCCTGGGCAGAATACGTTAAACCAGCGAAGAGCAGGGCAGCGGGTAGTACTACTTTCAACATGTAAGGAGGAGATTAGACAGTGAGGGCATACAGGATAATATTAACGCCAAATTTAGTGTTGTCTTCGGCTAAAAAACGCTTGTTGCGGAAGTCATAGTCCCACTCGCAGCCGTAGTCTTTGTTGGAGTACAGCACCGCCAAACGACCGTTGATTTCGATGCCTTTCAAGTAGTCGTGCACCAGGTCGTCGCCCCAGCCGTTCAGCTCGAAGCCGGTGTTGGGCGGGCCGTCCGGAAACTTAAAAAACTGCGAGTAAATCGGGTGCTGCTTCGGCAGCTTTTTCAGCGCCCCGGCCCCAAAGCACACGCGCATCTGCTCCTCAAAGGAGCGGGCAAACAGCCCGTCGATGTCGTGGTTGCAGTCGTCCACGAATACGAAGCCTCCACCGCGCACATACTGCTCAAAATTCTTCCGCTCCTGGGCCGAAAACTGCACCAGCCGGTGCCCCGAGAGGTAGCAGAACGGGTACCGAAACAGCTCCGGTGAGTCCAGCGCCACTACCTTTTCCTTGGGGTTCACCGGTACTTTGGTGTACTGCACCAGGGAGTGCAGCAGGTTGGCCGGCATCCGCTCGTCCACCGCATCCCAGTCGCCGGAATGGTATTGCAGGCGCACGAAGGTGAAAGGAGCGGGCATAGGCAACAACGGATAAGCGGGAAAAGACAGGCGAAAGACACCAGCAACGCGCGAAAGGTGGCTTACTCGGCAGCTACGAAGAAACAGGAATTTTGCCCTTCCGTGCGAAACCGACAAAGTTTGTGCCCGCTCCGCATACCCCGGCATCGTGGCCGGGCGTTAAAGGAACTGTAAATTTCTTGACAACTACCTCACTACCTGTGCTATGAAACGCCTGTTGCTTCTACTGCCGGCACTGCTGCTGGCCGCCGCCGCCCACGCCCAATTTGGGATAAAGGCCGGTATCAACGCCGCCGTGCTCGACGGTGAAAACCTGGGTTCCACCTCCACCAAGTACAAAACCTACTACCACGCGGGCATTCTGTACGAAGCCAAAGTGCTGGGGCCGATATCCATTCAGCCGGAACTGCTGTACTCCTTGCAGGGCAGTTCCATTCGCACCGCCATTGGCAACTACGACGCCAAGCTGCACTACCTCAACCTGCCGGTGCTGGCCAAGCTAACCGTGGGGCCGGTATTCGTGGAAGCCGGGCCGCAAGTGGGCTTTATGGTCTCGAGGCAGGATGATAACGTGGTGGGCGGCCCCAGCAGCTACAACTTCAAGCGCACCGATTTTACGGTGGCGGCCGGTGGCGGACTCAAGCTGGGAAATCTGCTGCTGGGGGCCCGCTTCAACGCTGGCCTCAACGACATTAACAACACCCGGGACATCAGCGGCCTCAACGACCCCCGCTTCAAAAACCGCGTGATTCAGGGCTACGTGGCCTATCAGTTCGGCGACGACTGAGGCGTAGTATCCCTGGTACTGCGGAAGCTGACTTCTTGACTTTTGTCAATTTTTTTGCTTAAAAACTGCGTAACGGAAGATGGTGGGAATGAGCGGATGGAGCGCAAATGCCCGTACTTTTCGGCGGTATTTGTATGCTCATTCTCCTTATGTATTCTCCAAAAAAACTACTGATTGTCGGTAGCTGTGCGCTGCTGAGCCTAACTGCTCACACTGGGTTTGCCCAAGCTGTAACCGGTACCCGCGTGGGCTTTAAAGCGGGCGTTTCTATCACCACCCTCGATGGGGTGCTGAACGCCACGCCCAAAACCCGGGCCGGCCTCGTGCTGGGGCCGGTGCTGCGGCTGAACCCCAGCAAACAAGGTTTCGGACTGCAGATTGAAGGCTTGTTCAGCGCACAGGGCGCTAATCTGGACACCGGCACCGAAACCATTAAGCGCGACACATATTATTTCAACGTCCCCATACTGCTACGCCAGTATATCGGGCAACTGCTGTACGTGAACGTGGGGCCGCAACTGGGAATACACTTGGGCAGTGGCACCGGCCAGTACAAGCCCATAGACGGGGCCATTGTGGGCGGAGTAGGCTTGGAAACTAAAGGCGGCCTGGTGCTGGATGCCCGCCTGAACTACGGCCTCTCCGACATCAACGACGACCCGGCCGAGCGGCAGTTTCGGCGGCAATTGGGTATCGGTGGACTCCACAACCGCGGCGCTCAGGTGACTGTTGGGTATTTGTTCGGGAAGAAATAACTGGGCATTGCTATAAAAGAAACGCCCCCGTCTTCAGCAAACGGGGGCGTTTCTTTTTCTTTCAGGCCTTACACCGCGTCGGAAAGGGAGGTGAAGGTGAAGTCCCGAATCTTCAGCGGAGGCACCAGATTGCCGCCCAGCCGCACGGGCTTGCCAATGGCCTCCACGTTGTTGAGCATAATAACGGGTGACTCGTTGAAGCGGAAGTTCTTGATAGGGAACTTGATTTTGCCGTTCTCGATGTAGAACGTTCCATCCCGGGTGAGGCCCGTGAACAGCAGCGTCTGTGGGTCCACGTCGCGGATGTACCACAGGCGCGTGACCAGAATACCCTTCTCAGTGCTCTTGATCAGGTCCTGCACGCTCTGGGTACCTCCCTCCATAATAAAGTTACCGGGAAATGGGGTGGCCTGCTTACCGGTTTTCTGGGCCCAGTAGCGGGAGTAGTACAGGTTTTTCACCACGCCTTTCTCCACCCAGTTCATGCGCTTCACGGGCATGCCTTCCCCGTCAAACACGCCGCTGGGTGCTTGTGCATTCAGCGGGTCGGAGTAGATGGTAATGCGCGGGTCGAACAGCTTTTCGCCCATGCGGTTGCCGCCGCCTTTTTTGCTCAGGAAGGAGCGGCCCTCGTCGGCCTCCCGGGCCCCGAGGCTGTACATCAGGTTGTTGAGCAGCCCCTCGTCGGATACCAGGGCGGCCGGTTCCAGAATAACGGTGTACTTGCCGGGTTCCAGCGCCTTGGCGTTGCGCGAGCCGGCTGCCTTGTCGGCGGCGGTTTGCGTAAGGGCCTTGGCGTTGAACTTGCTCACATCGGTGTAATCGGCCACGGCGTAGCCCGAGCCGGTGCCGTCGGGCGTGCGCACCGTCACCGAGAAGTCGATGCTGGTGCTTTGCTGGTAAGCCTCCAGCCCTTTGTTGTTGCGCAGGGCCTGGAAGTAGGCGCCGTCTTCGAGGTAGCCGGCCGCTGTGAGGCCCTTGGCCGAGCACAGGGCAATACTGTCACCGGCGGCCTGGGCCCGGTAGTCGGGGGTAATGGCGGCGGTGCTGGCAGCGTAGCTCACGGGCGTGAGGTACTGCTGCGGGCCCAGCAGGGGCATGTACTCGGGGTCTTCGGGGGCGAGGCGGGCAATTTCCTCGGCCCGCTGCACGCAGCGTCGCAGCGTCGCGTCGTCGAACTCATTGCAGGTGGCCACGCCCGAGCGTTTGCCGAAGCGCGACTCTACTATCAGGCGTACGTTGTCGGAGGCCCCGGCAGTGCTTACCGAGTTACGGGCGTAGCGCACGTTGCCAATGGTGCGCCCATCCAGGCTGGCCTGACATTCATCGGCGGTGCTGAACCCGATAACCTTCTTCAGAATAGCCTGGGACTCATCTTTGGAGAGAATAGCCATGTAGTTAATGTGCAGAATGTGGAGGGAATGTGGAGAATGTGCAGAATGGACAGGGGGAGGTTACCGCGCAGGTGAAGGGTTTTCCCACAGGGGCCACATTCTGCACATTTCTCACATTAGCACTAGCCGATTTTGCGGGCCGTGTTGATGACGTTTACCGAGTTGAAACGGGTGGTGCTGGAGCCGTGGCTCACGGCCGACGACTGGCTGGGCTGGCCTTTGCCGTCGTTGAAGAAGCCCGCGAACCGGTAGTCCGACTGGTCGCACACGGCCGCGCAGGAGTTCCAGAACTCCAGGGTATTGGTCTGGTACGCCACGTCCTCGAGCATGCCCGTGATTTTGCCTTTTTCGATGGCGTAGAACACCTGGCCGCCAAACTGGGAGTTGTAGCGCTGCTGGTCGATGGAGAAGGAGCCGTTGCCGGCAATGTATATGCCTTTCTCCACGTTCTTCACCATATCGTCCACGCTGAGCTTGGCCGCGCCGGGCTTCAGGCTTACGTTGGGCATGCGCTGGAACTGCACATCCTGCCACGACTGAGAATAGCAGCACCCGTCCGATTCCTGCTGACCCACAATGTGCGCCTGGTCCCGAATCTTCTCGTAGTCCACCAGAATACCGTCCTTGATGAGGTTCCACTCCTTGGTTTTCACGCCTTCGTCGTCGTAGCCCACCGCGCCCAGGGAGCCGGGCTGCAACTTATCGGCCACGATATTTACCTGCTTGGAGCCGTAGGGCTGGCCCTTGGCTTTCCACTCCAGCGTGGCGAACGAGGTACCGGCGTAGTTGGCCTCGTAGCCCAGCACGCGGTCCAGCTCCAGCGGGTGCCCCACCGATTCGTGAATGGTTAGACCCAGGTGGTGGGGGTCCAGCACCAGGTCGTACTTGCCGGGTACCACGCTCTTGCAGGTAAGCTTTTCCTTGGCCTGGCGGGCGGCCAGGGCGGCGTCTTCCAGCATATCGTAGCTGTATTTATAGCCGATAACGCCCGAGCCCTGAGGGCCGGCCACTTTATCCTCGGCCCGAGGCGTGAGGTACTCGTAACCCATGCCCATGGGCGAGCTGAGCGCCTGCCGGCTGCGGAACTTGCCCGAAGCCCGGTCTACCACCGTTACGCCAAACGTGGGGAAGATGCGGTGGATGTCCTGGTCGATGTAAGAGCCGTCGGTGCTGGCAAAGTACTTCTGCTCATTCACCTGGAAGAGCACCGAATTCACAAACGAGGCACCATTTTCCAGCGCCTTGGCATTCGTGGCCAACAGCAGGTCTACCTTGTCCTTGATGGGTACCTCGAAGGCGTTCTGCTTGATAGGGGCTTTCCAGGAAACCTCACCGTAGCCTTTCTGCGGGGCCAGTTTCACTTGCTCCTTCTGCACCTTGGAGTTGGCCTTGGCAATCTGCACGGCCAGCTGGGCGGCTTTGGCCAGACCAGCTTCCGTTACCTGGTTGGTAGAGGCGAAGCCCCAGGTGCCGTTGGCAATTACCCGGATACCCGCCCCGAAGCTCTCGGAGCTAACGATGTTCTGCACCTGCTTCTCGCGCGTGAACACTCCCTGATTGAGGTAACGACCAATGCGCACATCGGCGTAGGTGGCCCCCGCCGACTTGGCGGCGTTCAGGGCCACGTCAGACAAGCGTTTTTTCTGGGCTACGTCAAGGCCGGGCTCCAGCAAACGCATCGGGTCCACAATATCACCGCCAAAGCTGGGCAGGGAGGGTAGCCACAGGGCACCGGCAGCCAGGCCGGTTACGCCCACAAAATCACGTCTATTCACAAGGGTAGAAGTTGAAATTCAGGAGAGAAAAACCAGAAGTAAAAAAAGTGTAGCGCAGAGCCCTGCGGCCCCGCGCTACCAGCTTACACCGCGTCGGAAAGGGAGGTGAAGGTGAAGTCCCGAATTTTGAGTGGGGGCACGAGGTTGCCGTTCACGCGCACCGGTTTGCCAATGGCTTCCAGGTTGTTGAGCATAATCACGGGCGACTCGTTGAAGCGGAAGTTCTTCACCGGGTGCTTGATTTTGCCGTTTTCGATGTAGAACGTTCCGTCCCGGGTCAGGCCCGTGTAAAGCAGCGTCTGCGGGTCGACGGGGCGGATGTACCACAGGCGCGTAACCAGAATGCCGCGCTGGGTGCCTTTAATGAGGTCGGCGGTGCTTTGGGTGCCGCCTTCCATAATCCAGCCGCCGGGGCGCGGAATGTCCGGAATGCCGGCTTTCTGGGCCCAGTAGCGCGAGGTGTACAGGTTTTTCACCACGCCCTTCTCAATCCAGGTGATTTTCTGCTGGGGGCGGCCGTCACCGGAGAAGGTCAGGTCGCCCAGCTCGGGGTGGGTGGGGTCGGAGTAGATGGTTACCCGCTCATCGAACATCTTCTCTCCCTTGCGGTTGCCACCACCCTTCTTGCTCAGGAACGAGCGGCCTTCATCGGCCGAGCGGGCATCGAGGGCCCCCATCAGGGCCGCCATCAAGGAGGCGTCGGAGTTGGCTACCAGAGCGGCGGGCTCCAGAATAACGGTGTACTTGCCGGGTTCCAGGGCCTGGGCGTTGCGCGAGCCGGTGGCTTTGTCGGCGGCAATCTGGGTGAGGCGGCGGGCGTCAAACTTGCCGGCGTCGGTGTAGTCGGCCGTGGCGTATCCCGAGCCGGTACCGTCGGGCGTGCGCACCGTGATACTGAAATCCAGCCCCGAAGTTTGCTGGTAGGCTTCCAGGCCCTTGTTGTTGCGCTTGGCTACGAAACCGGCCCCGTCGTTGAGGAAGGCCGCCGAGGTCAGCTTTTTCTCGTCGCAGAGCTTCATGCTGGCCCCCACCTGCGTGGCCCGGTAGTCGGGCGTGATGTCGGCAGTGGCTTTGGCGAAGCTATTGGTGCTGGGCAGGTACTTCTGGGGGCCCAGCAGGGGCATGTACTCGGGGCTTTCCGGGGCGAGGCGGGCAATTTCCTCGGCCCGCTGCACGCAGCTCCGCAGCGTGGCATCGTCGAACTGGTTGCAGGTAGCCACGCCCGAGCGTTTGCCGAAGCGGGCTTCCACCGTCAGGTTCACGTTGTCTACTGCGCCGCTGGTGCTGATGGCATTGCGGGCTGAGCGCACGTTGCCGCCCGTCTGGCCGCTGAGCGTGGCTTCGCACTCGTCGGCTTTGCTGAAGCTCATCACCTTTTGCAGGATGCCCTCAGCTTCGGATTGGGAAAGAATGGCCATATAAGTTGAAGTGCTGATATCTAGGGAAGAAGGAGGCCTGACAACTGCCTAGCCGATTTTGCGGGCCGTGTTGATGACGTTCACCGAGTTGAAGCGGGTGTGCGCCGAGCCGTGGCTTACGGCCGATACCTGGCTGGGCTGGCCTTTGCCATCGAAGAAAGAGCCGAACAAGCGGTAATCTGACTGGTCGCAGATGGCCGCGCACGAATTCCAGAACTCTACCGTGTTGGTCTGGTAGGCTACGTCTTCGAGGATACCGGCAATTTTACCTTTCTCAATGGCGTAGAACACCGTGCCGCCAAACTGGGAGTTGTATCGCTGCTGGTCGATGCTAAACGAGCCGCGTCCGGCAATGTAAATGCCCTTGTCCACGCCCGAAATCATCTGGTCCACGCTCAGCTTTTCCTTGCCGGGCTGCAGGCTGATGTTGGCCATGCGCTGAAACTGCACATCCTGCCACGACTGGGAGTAGCAGCACCCGTCTGACTTGTTCTGGCCCACAATGTGCGCCTGGTCCCGGATTTTCTGATAGTCCACCAGCTTGCCATCCTTGATGATGTCCCACTGGCCGGTTTTTACGCCTTCATCATCAAAGCCCACCGCACCCAGAGAGCCGGGCTGGGTTTTATCGGCCACAATGTTCACCAGCTTGGAGCCGTAAGGCTGATTCTTGGCTTTCCACTCCAGCGTAGCGAAGCTGGTGCCGGCGTAGTTGGCCTCGTAGCCCAGCACGCGGTCCAGCTCGGTGGCGTGGCCGATGCTTTCGTGGATGGTCAGGCCCAGGTGGTTGGGGTCCAGTACCAGGTCGTATTTGCCGGGTACTACGCTCTTGGCCGTGAGTTTTTCCTTGGCTTGTTTGGCGGCCAGGGCAGCGTCTTCCAGGATATCGTAGCTGTACTTGTAGCCTACCAAGCCAGTGCCGGCCGGACCGGCAATTTTGTCCTGGGCTTTGGGCTGCAGGTACTCGTAGCCCATACCCATGGGCGAGCTGAGGGCCTCCCGGGTGCGGAACTTGCCCGAAGCCCGGTCGATGGCCGTTACCGAGAAGTTGGGCCAGATGCGGTGAATGTCCTGGTCGATATAGGAGCCGTCGGTGCTGGCGAAGTACTTCTGCTCGTTGATCTGGAACAGGGCCGAATTCACGAAGGACGCGCCGTTTTCCAGGGCCTTGGCGTTGGCGGCCAGCAGCAGGTCCACTTTGTCCTTCACCGGTACTTCGAAGGCGTTTACCTGAATGGGTGTCTTCCAGGAAACCTCGCCGTAGCCCTGCTGGGGAGCCAGTTTCACGGGCTCCTTCTGCACTTTGGCGTTGGCCTTAGCAATCTGCACGGCCAGCTGGGCGGCTTTGGCCATGCCGGCCTCCGTTACCTGGTTGGTAGAGGCAAAGCCCCAGGTGCCATTGGCAATTACCCGGATACCCGCCCCGAAACTCTCCCCGCTGGCAATGTTCTGCACCTGCTTTTCGCGGGTAAACACGCTTTGGTTGAGGTAACGACCAATGCGCACATCGGCGTAAGTAGCCCCCACCGACTTGGCGGCGTTCAGGGCCGCGTCGGCCAGGCGTTTTTTCACGGCGGGGTCGAGGCCGGGCTCCAGCAGGCGGGCGGGGTCAACCAGAGAGCCGCCGAGGGCGGGCACCGTTGGTAGCCACAGGGCGCCAGCCGCCAGGCCCGTCAGGCCTACAAAGTCGCGTCTGTTCAAGGAAATGAGGATTTTGGTGAGTGGAGGAGGAATTTGCAGGAATGTTAGCCAGAAGCCGCTGCAATTGCAACCTACGGACAAAAAAGCCGTATTGGGGCTGCATCTCTCCGCTCCTAGCCCGGTAATTATTACAAATTTTGTAATGACTGTGAGCAGTACCTAGCTCCGCCTTGCGCACGAGTTGCAGGCGAGTTCCCGGAGCGTAAGCACTACACGCTCGGTACTCGCTCCGTTCGTGCGCGAAGCGAAGCTGCGCGCTACTGAACCAGCGTCAGCAAATCAGCAGCAATCTGGGGCCAGGGTTGAGCCAGGTCGATGGTGACGATGCGCACGGGGTGGCCGCCGAGTGTGTAGCGCATATTCACAGCCTGCGTGGCGGCGGGGTAGAGCAAAATGCCCTCCAGCTGCTGCCCCGGAGGTGCAGTTTGGTTTTGCAGGTAGGCGTACAGCTGGTACAAGTGTGGCGCAATCAGCTTTTGCTGATTGTAGCGCTGGCGCAGCGCCGAGGCGTAGTACTTGGTATCCAGAATAATTTTCCGATCCGGGCTTTCCAGCGTGGTATCCGTAATCATGGCGGGCAACAGCGCTAAGCCGGCCTCGTCTTCCGCGTGGGCCTGCCATTGAATGGTTTCGCTGAGCACCCGGTAGCGGCGCTGCTCCAGCCGGTAGAAGTTGCGCACAAACTGCTCAAACAAGCGGGCCATCAGCACTTCGTCGCGGCGGAAGTCACGGAAGCGGGTGGGGCCGGCGGCGTCCGGCTCGGGTAGGGCACTGGCCTGCACCAGTTCACACACGTTCAGCAGAAAAGCCCAGGCCCCGGCTGGGCGCTGCCGCCGGGCAGCCAGCAGCCCGGCGCGCGTGGGCAGCTGCGGTACCACGGCCGCCGGAAATTGCCGCACCAAGGCCCGTACCTCGTGGCGGAGCGTGGTAGGCAGACTGGCAGTGCGGCCCAGGCGTTGCAGGGTGCCCAGCAGCAGGCTGGCCAGCAGGGTGTTGGTATCCAGCTCATCAAACGTGCACACGGCCCGGCCCCGCCGCAGCAAATCCTGACGCAGCGTAGGCGTGAGCAATACCCGGCCCCGCAACTCGGGTAGCTCAGCGGTGTTCTCGGAGTACGCTGCCGGCAGGCCCCGGCGCAACTGACGGAGGGTGGCTTGCAACAGCACGTAGGTGAGCAGCTCCAGGGGGCGGTGGAACTCCTGCTCGCTCACACTCTGCAGTTCGCTTGGCTCCGGAAGACGGTTCCAGGCGTAACAGAGCAGGTAGTAGAGGTTTTGAACGGGAATCATACGGGTGCCTGGTTCAGGCCAGCAGCCGTTTTCTCTGCTGGGCTGCTTTGGCAGGCTGGTCCAGCCAGTACTCATCCAGCAAGGGCGCAATTTCCTGCTCCAGAATCAGCTGCAGCCAGTCGGTGGCTTCGGCCGGGTTCGTTGGCGGCTGGCAGAAGTAGCTATGCCCAATGCAGAAATCAGGGCCTAAATCGGGGTCTTCGGCAATGGTTTGGTTGAGCTGAATAAGGCGCGAAGTCAACTGCTGAATGACGGGTGCCGGAACCTCAGCCGCCGCCAGAAACTGCTGTAGCGGCAAGCCAAACTCCGGGTGTAGCGACACGAAGGCAAAGCGTCGGCGCAGGGCATAATCTAGGGGAGTCAGGCTCCGGTCGGCCAGGTTCATGGTGCCGATGACGTACACGTTGTCGGGCACGAAGAACGGCGGGCTACCCGCCGGGGCATAGGGCAGGCGCACGGCGTGGGCCGGCCCGCGCTTGTCGGCTTCCAGCAGCAGCAGCAACTCCCCGAAAATACGGGCTACGTGGCCCCGGTTCAGCTCGTCAATCAGCAGAAAATACGGCCGACCGGGGTCCTGGGCGGCGCGCTGGCAGAACGAGACCATAATGCCATCCTGCAGCTGAAACGCCCCGGCTCCATCAGGCCGGAAGCCCTGCACAAAATCCTCGTAGCTATAGCTGGGGTGAAACTGCACTAACTCCACCCGGCTCGCATCCGTGGCCCCCAGCTCCAGCCAGGCCAGCCGCCGGGCCAGAAACGTTTTGCCGGTGCCGGGCGGGCCCTGCAACAGCACGTTGCGGCGGCGGTGCAGGGCCGCCTGCGCCGCCGTTAGCTCCGCCTCACTCATGAACAGCTCCCGCAGCGCATCGGCCTGGGTGTAAGGCATGGCCGGAGCAGTCGGCTCATAAGCCGGAATAGGCTCCTGCACCTGCGCGGCTGAGTGTTTACGGCTTTTTACTACTACCGGCTCCCGGGCCGGGCCGGTGTAGAGTTCCTGCATCTGCTCCTGGGCCGCTACGTCACCATCCAGCACCGCCGAGTTTTCTAGGGTGGGACGCTTGGTGGCAATAGTGAAGCTGAGCTGCTCCAGCACGCGGTTGGTAGGGGCCCCGGCCGGCAGGGGCCAGGCCGCCTCTGGCTGCCCCAACGCCAGGCGGTACGCCAGCTGGGCCACCGCCCGGGGCGCGTACCGCTTGCCCCGGTACACCAAATCATACACGGTGCTCAGGGGCATGCGCGGCCCTTCCCGGTCAAGCTGACGCAGGGCTTGCAGTACTTGTTCGCGGGTGAGGTGGGGCGGCGCGGGCGGAGGAGTGAGCATGCAGTTCTAAAGTACGGGCAAAACAGCCGAATCCTGCCAAAAAGGTCCCGCGGCATTGGCCCAAAAAAGCCGGGCCGACGCACTGTCGGCCCGGCTGCTGTGAGTTGGCGGAAGGCTGATCAGGAGCCTTTCTGCGTGGTTTTCTGCTTGCCGTCGGGCTTGTCGGTTTTGGTTTCCTCGTTCTTTTTCTCGTCGCGCTTGGTGGTGGGGTCAGTATGCTTGGGGGTGCTGGTCGTTTGGGCCATGGGTGTTTGGGATAAAAGTGAACAGCCTTGGTATACGAGCCCTAAAGCACAACGGGTAACAAGCAACGGAGCATTCAATAGAAATGTCCGCTGCTACCCCGCCGTAATGGTGCGCTGAATACCCAGCTTTTTCATGCGGGCTTCCAGCGTTTTGGGGTTGATATCGAGTAGCAGGGCGGCGCCGTTGGGGCCGCTCACGCGGCCACCGGTGCGCCGCAGAGCCAGCAGAATATGGTCCCGCTCCTGCTCACGCAGCGTTTTCACGGGGCCGCCCGCCTCCGTAGGCGCGGGGGCTGCCTGAGCCGCGGCGGCAAACCCCTGAAACTCCAGAAACGGCCCCTGGCTCACAATAACGGCCTGCTCCACCACGTGCTCCAGCTCGCGCACGTTGCCGGGCCATCCGTACTGCTGCAGGGCCCGCAAATCCCGTTCGCGCAGGCCGCGCACGGGCTTGCCCATCTGCTTGGTGAAGCGCTCCAGGAAGTAGCGCATCAGCGGCTCCACATCCTCGGGCCGCTCCCGCAACGCCGGCAGCCGGATAGGAAACACGTTGAGGCGGTAGTATAAATCGGCTCGGAAGCGGCCGGCGGCTACTTCTTCCTCCAGTACCCGGTTGGTAGCCGTAATTACCCGCACATCGGTGCTGATGACGCGGCGGCCACCAATGCGCTCAAACTCCTTTTCTTGCAGCACCCGCAGCAGCTTGGCCTGCAAATCCAGCGGCAACTCGCCCACCTCATCCAGGAAAATGGTGCCGCCGTCGGCCAGCTCAAACTTGCCAATGCGCCGGTCGTGGGCCCCGGTGAAAGCGCCCTTCTCGTGGCCGAATAACTCACTCTCGATTAGTTGAGCGGGCAGGGCCGCGCAGTTGATTTTGATGAGGGCCCGCTCCTTACGGGGCGACAGGTTGTGCAGGGCCCGGGCCACCAGCTCCTTGCCGGTGCCGGTTTCGCCGGTTATCAGCACAGTGGTATCGGTGGGGGCTACCTGGGCCAGGCGAGTATATACCTGCTGCATCACGGCGCTGCCGCCCACAAAGTCGTCGAGGCGGGCGGCGGCGGTGGTGTTGATTTCGTCGATAAGGTAGGTTCGCTCCTGCTCCAGCTGAGTGCGCAGGGCGTCAATCTGCTCGAAGGCCAGCACGTTCTGAATAGCCAGTCGGATTTGTGGCACCAGAGTCTGAATCAGCTCCAGGTTTTCATCAGTGAAGGCAAACGGCTGCCGGCTGGATAGAATAAGGGCCGCCGTGGGTTCGTCACCGGTTTTCAGGGGGGCACATAGCAGCGACTGGGTGCCGCGTTCCTGATGAATAAAGCGCAGCAACTCAAAGCGCCGAGTCAGCTCCTTGAACTCCTCGCCTACGTACACGCCTGGGGCGGCAAACAGCTTCAGCGCCGCTTCTTGGTTGGAGGCCCACTCGGGCAGCGCATCGTGGCGGTGCTCATCCATGGGGGCAAAGCTGCCATCGGGCTGGCGGTTGAACTCGGCCAGCGCCCGCACCGGCGAATTAGGTTTGCGCACCCGTACCCCAAAGTAGTCGCAGGGCACCACGCGGCTGATTTCGGTGGCAATGGCCCGGAACAGCTCGCCCCGCTCCTTAATGCTGAGCAACGCGTTGTTGAGCGCCAACTGCATGGATTTTTCCTGTTCTCGACGGGCAATATCCTCAAACGCCAGCGTATTGGTTACGGCTACGGCTACCAGGCTCCCAATCTTTTCCAGCAGGTCAACGTCGTTAACTGAAAAGTTGGGCCGCCGCCGCGCTACCAACGACAGCAACCCCATCAGGTGCCCTCCAGTGCGCAGCGGCACCACGATAAAGTACCGCATGCCCCTGTCAAGCAAGGCCTCAAACGGCTGGTACTCGGGGTACTGCGTGAGTAGCTCCTGCAGATCATACTGGTGCAGATGGGGCTGGCGCACAAACTGCTCCACGGGCGTGCCCTCAATGGGCGTGCGGCCGGGCGATTTACGCCCAAGCTGGTCGGGCAGGAGCACTTCACCCAAGTAGTCGCGCAGAAATACCCGGCGGTACTGGTGTTCCGCATCCAACGTCAGGATGGTGATGGCATCAAACGGAAAAATCAGCCGCAGCTTGCTGGTAACGCTTCGGAACAGGTCTTCCTTGTTGCGGGTAGTCGCAATAGCATCGTTTAGGTACAGTAGCAGAGAGTCGTCTTGGTCTGGCATACGGCAAAACAGGTAGAGGAATAGGATAACAGGCAATACTCTGTTTTTCTTAAATATCAGGAATAGAAAATAGAATTTTCTCAAATATCAGGAATAAAAGCAAGTATAGTGAAAGTGCAATAATTGCCTTGTGAAAAAAATAATCTGCCTTTGCAGTGTATAAAGAAGGTTTTTGAATCAGATTAAAAGAATTTTAACGGGTTGGCACGTGGTTAGGTAAAAGGCGGACATTCATAAGCTGTTTTAGATATGCTTTTCCGACCTCAACATACTGCGCCGCTACTGGCAACTCTTGGGTTGCTGGTGGGCAGCGCGGCCCACGCGCAGGTGCCCATTGCCGCTGCTACTGCCGGCGACTCCCTGTCGCTGGAAACAACTGTTCGCTCGGTGCTGGATGCCAACCCGGCCATCAACGCACTGCAGGAAGAAGTAAACCAGGCCCAGAGCCGCCTCGACGAAACCCGCACCTACCTGAAGCCGGTGGTAGATGGTACGGCCAGCTACACGCGCATTGACCCCGTGGTGAAGATTCCGCTGGGCGACGCTACCTTCCAGCTGGCTCCGGCCAACAATTACGATACGCACGTAACGGCCCGCTACACGGTGCTGGATTTTGGCCGGGCCAACGCGGCCATCAACGCGGCCAAAACCCGCGCGCTTACCGCTGCCGACCAGATTAACGTAACCCGCCGCGACCTGGCGTACGCCGCCGCCCAGAGCTACTACAGCATCCTGTTTGCCCGCGAAGCTATTCGGGTGCAGGACGCTCAGATTGCCTCTCTCAAGCAGCACCAGCGCGAGATGGAGAAGCGGGTAGAAGGGGGTGTAAGCACCAACTTCGACGTAACGACTACCCAGGTGCGTATCGCCCAGGCTCAGGACCGCCGCATCGACCTGCAGAACCAGCTGCGCAACCAGGAGATTCAACTGGCCCGTCTGCTGCATCGCCCCGAAAATGAAGTAACGCCCGTACGGGGCCGGTTCGAGTACAGCCCCCAGAGCGTGGATGTGCAGGACGCCCTGGCCCGCGCCGCCACCAATCGTCCCGAGGTAAAGCTGGCAAAGGATGCCGAAGAATCGGCGGCGGCCCAGTTACGGGTAGCTGAAGTAGGTAACAAGCCCACCCTGAACCTGGTAGCCCAGGCCGGCGGCAAAAACGGTTATATCGTACCTAATCTGGAGCGGTTCCGCTTTAACACGGTAGCTGGCGCCCAGCTCAGCATCCCTATCTACGATGGGGACCGGAACAAGTACCAGCGCGCCACGGCTCAATCAGCCATCAAAGGGGCCCAGGCCCGTACCCAGGATACCCAGGAGCAAGTGCGCGCCGATGTGCTGCAGGCCGTAAACAACATGCAAACCAGCACGGCCCGCTACGACAACTCGCAGGTGCAGATTTCGCAGGCCACCGATGCCTTAACCCGGGCTAAGGCCCGCTACCGCTACGGTGTAGGCTCCAACCTCGATGTGCTAGATGCTGAAACCCAATTGGCCCAGTCCCGCCTGTCGCGCCTGCAATCCATCTACAACTACACTCTCGGCCAGTACCAGCTCCGCCGCGCCACCGGCGAGCAGATTTGGTAAGCGGTGCATGAGAAACTGAGTGAATCGGGTTTTCCTGATTCTTGACTCTCCTCCATATAACTCACTCGCTCAGTTACTCATTCACCAGTTCACTCATATGACCATCCTGTGTCCAATTGATTTCTCGGCGGCTACCCAGGCGTTGGTGACGTACTCAGCCGCGCTGGCGGCAGGTACGGGAGCCGAACTCCGGTTGCTGCACGTATTGGAGCTGGAATCTGGTGCATCGGTTAATGACGTGGTACTGGCTCAACAAATGGCCCGGCATCGGGAGGCGGCGCTGGCCGCTGGGGCACAAGTAACTACCGCGTTGATTTCCGGTGATGCTGCCCACGAAATCGTAGAAGAAGCCCGGCGTCATCCCGCCGAAATCATTGTTATTGGCGCGCACGGCCAAACGGGCCTCACGCGCTTTCTGATGGGCAGCACCGCCGAAACCGTAGTGCGCACCGCGCCCTGCGTTACGCTGCTGGTGAAGCCCGGCTGCCAGCAGGCGTACCGCCAGTCGGCATAAACTGCAATTCCCCAAGTCTGGTGGCTGGGTTCCTGACACGGCCGCCAACTTCTTCAACTCTCAAGCAACGAACAACCAAGTACTCCTTATGGCAACTCCCGTTCAACATGATCCGGCTGTGGCTCCCACGCAATCTGCGGCTTACGAGCCGGTAGTGGACGAGCAGCCCGAGGGCCGCTCGAAGCGCCCGATTATTTTCGTTATTCTGGCGCTGGTACTGCTGGTAGGCGGCTACTTCGGCTGGCAGCGTTACCAGTTTGGCCAGACCCACGAAGAAACCGACGACGCCCAGGTAGAAGGCGACGTATACCCCATTCTGCCCCGGGTTTCGGGTCCGGTAATGGAAGTAAAGGTGCAGGACAACCAGCCCGTGAAAAAAGGTGACGTGCTGCTGACCGTAGACCCCGCCGACTACCAGCAGCGCGTGAATGCCGCGGAAGCTGCCCTGGCTGCTGCCCAGGCCAATGTAGTAGCGGCCCGCGCCGCCGTGGGTACGGCTTCGGCCAATGTCAGCTCGGCCCAAACGGCCATTGGCGTCAGCGACGCTACCCGCTCCCGCCTCGAAAAAGACCTGAAACGCAGCCAGTTTCTGCGCAAAGAGGACATCATCCCGCAAAGCGAGTACGATGCCGTGCAGGCCAACCTGAAATCGACTACCGCCCAGCGGGCTACGGCCCAACAGCAGGTGCGTGTGGCCCAGCAGCAGGTAGCCGCCGCTCAGCAGCAGGTAGCCGTGGCCGAAGCCGTGGTGAAACAGCGCCAGGCTGACCTCGACAACGCCAAGCTGCAACTGAGCTATACCACCATTGTGGCGCCCACCAACGGGGTAGTGAGCAAGAAAAATGTGCAGCCCGGCCAGCTGGTAAGCCCCAACCAGCAACTGATGGGCTTGGTAGCCAGCGGCGATACTTGGATTATTGCCAACTTCAAAGAAACCCAGCTGGAAAACATGAAAGTGGGCCAGCCGGTGGAAGTGGAAGTAGATGCCTACCCCAACGAGGAGTTCAAGGGCCACATTGAGTCACTGTCGGCCGCAACCGGCGCCCGTTTTGCCCTGCTGCCCCCCGACAACGCCTCCGGCAACTTCGTGAAAGTAACCCAGCGCGTACCCGTGAAAGTGGTACTCGACAAAGCAGACCCCGAGCACCCCCTGCGCGCCGGTATGAGCGTAACGGCCACGGTGAAGGTGAAATAGTGAATGAGTGGGTGAGTGAAGTGAAAGAGCTTCACTCATTCGCCATTCTTACGCCGGTCATACGATTTCCGAGCTGTGGCTAGCACAGAAACAATCTGAAGATACTCTCCTTCCAGACTTTTTAAGCGGGTCTTGGAAATAATTCCAGCGTCGCCGAGCAGCTCCAGCCAAAACTGTGTTTCATCGGCTTCTTCAACGCAGATGGAAACTTTGGCATACCATTCGGCACCTGAACGCCCTCGACAAGCAGCCCGATAATTTGCGGCCACAGATGTGGCAGAGCGTAGCAATTGCTTGCCAATTACCTGGGACTCGCCTGTATGAGGTAGTTGCTGATACAACCGGATAATTCGCAATGAAGCGGCTTTAGTACGGGAACGAAATTCCTGGTTAAAATCGGCTTTACTCACATTGTCCATATTACTTATATGAGGTGAAAAGGAAGTTCTGAAAATACTTCACTCAATCACTCATTTACTCATTCACCGCATGGAAACCGGATTTACCAAGTGGATCATCGTCATTACGGTGGTGATGTGCTGCTTGCTGGAACTCATTGATACCAGCATTGTAAACGTGGCCCTTACCCAGATGATGGGTAACCTCTCGGCCACGCAGCAGGAAGTAAGCTGGGTGGTGGCCTCCTATGGCATTGCCAACGTAATCGTCATTCCGATGACGGGCTTCCTGGCCGAGCAGTTCGGCCGTAAGAATTACTATCTGTTCTCGGTAATTCTGTTCACCATTGCGTCGATGCTGTGCGGACAGAGTACCAATATTTGGGAACTGGTGGCATTTCGCTTTGTGCAAGGTATTGGCGGTGGCGCTCTAATGGCCACTTCCCAAGCTATTCTTATTGATACCTTCCCGCCCAAGCAGCTCCCCCTGGGGCAGGCCCTGTTCGGGATGGGCGTAATTATCGGCCCCACCATTGGCCCTACGCTGGGTGGCTTCATTGTGGATAACTACGACTGGCCCTGGATTTTCTACGTGAACGTGCCGGTAGGTATTCTGGCCAGCATCTTCACCGTGCTGTTCATTCGGGACCCGGAGCGCATCAAAAATGCCATTCCGCGGCCTTTGCGCGAAATTGACTGGGCTGGTATTTTCCTGCTGATTCTGGGCGTGGGCTCGTTGCAGCTGGTACTGGAGCAGGGCGAAACCGAAGACTGGTTTGAGAGCCTGTACATTAACTTCTTCACCCTGATGGCTGTGGTGGGCATGGTGGGCTTTATCTGGCGCGAACTCACGGCCAAGCAACCCATTGTGGACTTGCGGGTGCTCACGCGCAGCCGAAACCTGGCTATTGGGGCGTTCCTGTCGTTCATTCTGGGCTTCGGGCTGTTTGCCTCAGTGTTCGTATTCCCCATTTTCTGCCAGCGGATTCTGGGCTTTACGGCCGAGCAAACCGGTTACCTCTTGCTACCAGGAGCATTGCTTTCGGGCTTTATGATGCCAGTGGTAGGTAAGATGATTCAGGGCGGTATCCCGCAGAAGTACATCCTGCCGGTGGGCTTTACCATCTTCTTCATCTTCTCTTACTGGATGAGTACCCAGATTTCGCCCACCGCCGGTGAAAGTGACTTTTTCTGGCCGCTGATTCTGCGTGGTTTCGGATTGGCGCTGTTGTTCCTGCCCATCACTACCATGTCGCTGAGCGGCATCAGCGGGAAGGATGCGGGCCAGGCCGCCGGCCTCACCGGTATGATTCGTCAGCTGGGTGGTTCTTTCGGGGTGGCTTTGGTGGGTACCTACCTGGAGCGCTCCATTGCCCAGAACCGGGTAGGCATTGCCACCAATGTCTCGCTCTACGACCCTGAAACCCAGCAGCGCCTGCAGGGTCTCACGGCCAGCTTCATGAGCAAAGGTGCCAGCTTTATTGATGCCCAGCAGCAGGCTTTCGCCGCTCTCAGCGGCATGATTATGAAGCAGACTTCCATTGTCACCTACGCTCAAACGTTCCTGATGATTGGTACCTTCTTCCTTCTCTGCCTGCCCCTGATTCTGCTGGTGCAGCGCCCTAAACCGGGCGAGAAGGTGGACCTGAACGCCGCACACTAAATTCGGTGTGAGTTTAGAAGTCTTGGTCAATAAAAAAGCCCCAACCGGATTCCGGTCGGGGCTTTTTTATTGTTTATGGAGAGCAGGTTTGGAGGTAGAAAACGCCTACCTATTATCCCTACCTACTACTGGTACTGAATGTACAGCGGCTTGGGTGTCAGCTCCGTTAGAACCTCCTTGGGTGTCATGATGTGGTGGGGAGCGGGACGGCCATCGTACTCGTAGAACAGCTTGAAGCCCGTGTACTGCACCGGCTCAGCCTGGATGTAGTCACGGTACGAGTCCTTTTTCAGGACGGGGTTGCCGTGACCGTCCATGTGCATGACCACTTGCACGCGGGGGTCGAGCTTGATGTTTTTGTAGTTGGTAATCATCTTCCGCGTGAAGCGGTGTACCGTCAGCACTTTAGGCGGAAGCTTGTTTTCACTCACCAGGCGCGACAGGTAATTGATGGTCCAGTTCACATCCTTGGCATCGAGGGTACCGATGCGCTGGTTGGGCCGAACGCCGGGCATGGTAGCCAGCGAGAATTCGGGGTCAATGCCCAGGTGAATATCGGGCTGCTTCAGGTACTGCTCCAGCTTGGGCACCTCCACTTGCAGGGTGCTGTGGCCGGGCTGCACATCCAGAAACAAAATGCAATTGTGCTCCCGGGCCCACGAAATAACCTCTTCGATGGTGGCTTTGGAGTTCATCAGGCGCCACTTACCGTCCTTGCCAGGGGTGCCCTGGGCCGTGATGGTCACGTTGTGCAGCGCGGCCTGCACCGGAATAGAGGGGTCGGCAGCTTGCCATTCCTTCAATACGCCAGCAAACTTGCGGAACATCTGCTCCTTCGGTTCCCGGCCCAGAATACCCATGCCCTTCGAGCGGATGTTGCCATAGAACGCCACAATGCGGTGGCCCGGCAGGATGGCGCCCGGCAGTTGCCCATTTTTGCGAGCAATGGAGTCGGCCTTGAGCGAGTCGCGGCGCATGGCTTCCATTTTCAGCTTCAGCGTGTCAACCACAGCAGGCTTGGTGGTATCAGCCACAGCCGTGGGGTTTTCCGAATCGGTGCCGGAACGGGAGCCGCAGCCGGGCAGGGTAGTGAGGGTAAAGGCGAGGCCCAGGGAGGCCAGCGCGGGGGCCGTCAGGCGGGTAAGGGTCCGGAAATAAGACACTGAGTGGAAATGAATTGAAGTCGGGGAAACGCAGCGAAGTTACGGGTTTCCCAGAGGTGAAATAGTGAATTAGCGAAATTGTAAGCTACAGTCGAGCTTTAGTGCTAGCCAGCGCAACTGCCGGCACTCATCGGTTTAAGCCCTCACTGGTACTGCACGTACAATGGCGTGGGTGAGAGACTGACCACCTCACGGGGCTTCATGAGCCGGGAGCCGGGGCGCTGGTCGTTGCGGAAGAACAGTTTGAAACCGGCGTACTCCACGGGCTCCTTCTTGATAAACTTGCGGTAGGAGCTGCGCTTGATGCTGGGCGTGCCCCAACCGTCCATGTGCATTACAATCTGCACGCGGGGGTCCAACTCAATGTTCTGGTAGTTCGTGACCATATCCTGCCGGAAGCGGTGCACCACCAGCACCTTGGGCGGCAGCTGGTTTTCACTCACCAGCCGGGCCAGAAAGCGGCGGGCGTAGTTGATGTCGGCGGCATCAAACTCGCCCACCTCCGTGCCCGGCCGCCGGCCCGATTTCATGGAAAACTCCGGATCAATGCCCAAGTGCACAAAGGGCAGGCGCAGGTAGCGGGCCAGCGGGGGCAGTTCGTGCTGCAAATCAGACA
Organism: Hymenobacter pini; assembly: GCF_020421205.1. Classification (GTDB taxonomy): domain Bacteria; phylum Bacteroidota; class Bacteroidia; order Cytophagales; family Hymenobacteraceae; genus Hymenobacter; species Hymenobacter pini. The sequence continues at coordinate 282,490 of NZ_JAIZZH010000004.1, read as the reverse complement.
GTCCCACCTGCACATCCAGAAACACTAGCGTCTTGTGCTCCTGCCCCCAGCGAATTACGCGCCGGATGGTACTGTCGGGCAAGGGCAGACGGTATTTACCGTCGGCCCCGGAATCTCGCTGGGCAATAACGGCCGTCATGTGCAGGGCGGGCAGCACGGGCAGGCTATCGGCCTGCTGCCACTCGGTTGTTTGCACCCGCAGGCGGCGCAGCATCTCATCTTTGGGGTACTGGCCCAGAATACCCATGCTCTTGTGCAGTGGGTTGCCGTAGAAGGCCACAATGCGGTTATCGGGCAGTACGGCACCCGGGAGTTGCCCCCCGGCCTGCGCGATACTGTCGGCCCGCAGAGAGTCGCGGTGCACTAGCAACCGCTTGCGGCGGAGTTGTTCGGCGGCCGTCAGGGGTTTGCTGGGAGCTTTGCCGGGAGTGGCGTCGCACCCAGTCAGGGCCCAACTCGCCAGCATACTCAGGCTGACCCCAAGCGGGCCCAGCCACTTCACGGAAGATATTGGTACTATCTGCTGCATTACGTCACTCATTGCACCACCGGGCCGAAAATCGACCACTGCCACTGCCTGCACTGCCCAGGTAAGCCGAACAGTGAGAACCAATATACGGCCCGAAACGCAAAACCGCTGCCCACCCAACGGTGCGCAGCGGTTTGAGTAGTGGATAGTGCGAATAGTTATTTCAGCGCGAAAGTGATAGGAATAGTGTAGCGAGCGGCTACGGCCTTACCGTCGCGCTGGCACGGAGTCCAGCGGCCGGGCAGCGTTTTCACGGCCATCAGAGCTTCTGATTTCAAGGCCTCCACGGCGGCTTCGGGCCCGCTGGGGGCTTTCATTACTTCCGCATCCTGAATGAGCCCTTTGTCATTCACGACAAACCGCACGAAAACGGCCCCGGCTACTTTGGCCTGCTTAGCGGCGGCGGGGTATTTTACCCGCTTCATCACATCGGCCAATAGTTGGGTCATGCCGCCGGGGTAGCCGGGAGGCGTTTGCGCATCGCCTTCGTAGAGAGCCGGTGGGGGCGGGGGAGGCGGAGCCAAGGCAGCCTCGGCCACGGTGGTCGGCGGGGGGGGAGGCAACTCGCCGGCTTGTTCGCAGGCGGCCACCCCGGCCAGTAGGGCCGTGCCCAGGGGCAGGAGCAGCCACTGTTTCCAGCGGCGGGCGGTGGAGGATTGAGTAAGCATACGGATACGGGTAAGGGTGAGAGATTGGGTGAAAGATTGAGTAAGCGGTAAATCGGGTTGGTAGGAACGCAGGGCCAGGCGGGCCAGCAGACTGGCATACGCCGTAGGCGAGGCCGTAACCGGCGAAGCCAGCCGTAACGCCGCCGAGTCGGCCATAAACTCCTGCACTTGCGCCAGGGCCCGCGGAAACAGGTGCACAAATGGCACCGGCCACAGCAGCGCCCGCACCAGCTCCAGGCGTAGTTTCTCGGCGGTGTGGCCCTGCTGCACGTGGGCTATTTCGTGGGCCAGCACGGCCTGGGCCTCGGCCGGGGTGAGAGGTATGGTTTCATCCCAGAGAATCCAGCGCCCGAAGGAGCTGGTGGGCAACTGCCCGCCGGTGCGCACTAGCACGTAGCCGTTGCGAATTTCCCGCGGCAGGTGCCGGGTGCGCAGCCACAGGCGCAGCACCCGGCTGGCCAGCAGCGCCAGCATCAGCAGCACGCCGCCCAGGTACAGCAGCGGCAGCCACTGGGGCAGACTGTACAGGACACTGCCCACCGCCTGCACCGTGGGGCCGGGTAGCAGTCCGCCGCTCGATACCGCCCCGGCTTCACCCGAAGAGGGCTCGGTGGGCCAGTATTCTAAACCCGCGCTTACTAGCCGTGGCAGCAGCAGCGCCAGCCAGGGTGTGAACTGCAGGAAGCGACGGTTGTAGTGGAAAAACTGCTCCTGTTGTAGCGCACACCGGTACAGGAGCCAACAGGCTCCCAGGCAGAGGGCGCTTTGGAGCATCCAGCCCAGCAACTCAGGCGTAGTGCTCGGTAGTAGGGTCGGGCTCATCGGCGGGTGGGGTAGGGGTGGAGGCCTGGGCGTGGCGCATCAGCTCGTCAAGCTGGGCCGCATTCAGGTTTTCTTCCTGCGCGAAAAAGGAAACTAGGCGAGTGAACGAGCCCCCGAAGTAGCCACCCAGCAGCTTGCGCAACGAGAAGCGCCGGTACTCATCCTGGGCCACCAGAGCGTGGTAGCGATGGGTGCGCCCAAAAGCTTCGTGCCCCACAAATCCCTTCTGCTCCAGGATGCGGATAATGGTAGATACCGTGGTGGTAGCGGGGGCAGGTGGCGGTAGCTCCGGCACCACGTCCTTCACAAACGAAGGTCCGCGTTGCCATAATACCTGCATAACCTGTTCCTCGGCCCGGGTCAGCTCCGGAAAATTGTTGTCGGCCATTGCTATTTGGGTGAAGTCGTAAACAAGTATAACTAATTTATTAGTCAATCAACTAATTTTTTAGCTGAAATATTTTTACGGTACAGAACTATTACCGTTTTCGGAACAAGGAATGCGGCTTGACCTGTTGTACAGGCAGATTCAGGATTCAGCTAATCAACTGCTTGTGCTACTACCTTCCCGGTTGCGCCGCCTGGCGCCCACGCCCAAACTAGGCCTGCTAGGCCTGATAACGACTGTACTACTGGGGGCTGGCTGCCAGAGCTCCGCCTCCTCCGACCCCGCACCGGTTACCACGCCCGACAAGACCGTGCCGGCCACGATACTCACGGGCAGCACCCTGCTGGGCGAATACACGCCGGCCCAGTTGGCGGCGCGGGTGCAGGATGTTCCGCTGGTAGGTTCTCTGGCGCGCTACTCCGTGAAAGTGTACCGCCTCACCTACACTACCCGCAACACCGATGGCCAAACAGTAACGGCCTCCGGGGCGCTGCTAGTGCCGGTAAGCACCACAGCCCTGCCGGTTATCAGCTATCAGCACGGCACCATTCGCCCCGATGATGAGAGTAGGGCGCCGTCGTATTACAGCCAGAGCAGTGAGTTATGGTCGGCGGTATCGGTGCTGGCATCTACGGGCTACGTGGTGTCGGCCCCCGATTACATTGGCTATGGGGCCAGTAAAGCCCTGCCGCATCCCTATGAGCACGCGTCGTCGTTGGCCTCGGCCTCGGCTGATATGTTGCGGGCGGCCCGGGAGTTCTGCAAAAAGGAGAGTATCAGCGTGAACCAGAAGAATTTCCTGTTGGGCTACTCCGAAGGCGGCTACGCCACGATGGCATTGCATAAGTACCTGGAGGAGAAATACCCTGCGGAACTGCCCGTGACGGCCAGCGCGCCGGGGGCGGGAGCCTATCATAAGTCGGCGTTTGCCAAGTACATTATGAATTCCACGCAGCCGCTCAACTTTCTGAGCACCTACGTGTGGGTGCTGGATACCTATAACCGCGTGTATAAGCTAGGCCGGCCCAACAGCTACTACTACCAAGAACCCTACGCCACCCGTCTGCAGGCTAATCCGTTCAGTGAAGTGCCCACCCAGGCTAGTGCGCTGTTTGCCCCTACTTTCCGGCAGGCTGTGCTAACCGATTCCGATGCGGCCCTCACCGCCTCCCTTACCGATAACGACATCTTCGACTGGAAGCCCAAGGCGCCCATAGCCCTGTTCCACGGTACCGCCGACGATTACGTGCCGTACTTCAACTCCCAGGATGCCTACAACGCCATGCGCGCCCAAGGAGCCACGCAGGCAACGCTCCGGCCTATCCAGGGTGGCAACCACTTCAGCTCGGTAGCCACCTACACGCTGCAGGCCTTTGCGTTCATCTCTCAGTATTAGTACAGGTAGATTCCTGTATTCACAAAAAGGCCCGTCTGGTTCCAGACGGGCCTTTTTGTGAAGGTGGATGTGAACAGCTATGCAGTTGGTGCAGCGTTGCGTGGCGCAGCGGCCCGGCGTACTAAGGCTCCGCTCAGCGCTGCCAAGCCGCCTACCAATCCGGCCAATACACCGCTGAGCAGTACTAGGAGCCACGACTGCCCGCCCAGCGGCAGCAGCGTAGCTACGCGCGCGGCCAATAAGTTTGCCCCGTGGGTATTCAGCCAAGCGGCCGGCAGCCACCAACTGAGTCCCACGCCTAGTAAACCCGCTAGGAAAGCACCTCCGCCCGAAACCCGAAACCACGCCACCAGCGCTAGGCACAGCGGCACCACGCTCCACCAGGGAAACACCAGTTGCAGCAACGCGCTACCAACGCATATAAGGAGCAGTAAGAGGACAGTTTTTTTCATTGGAAGCAGCATGGAGATTCGTTAGTTGTCGATGCCGACTTTGCGGGGCAACTCGGGGGCGGGCATGGGAATGAGCACGGCTTGGCGTACGGCAATGGGCTGACCGGAAGCGTCGCGGGCGGGGGCCCAGGTGGGCATGGCGCGCACCAAGCGTAAGGCTTCTTCGTCGCAGCTGCGGCAGAAGGGGCGTACCACTTCGGCCGCGCCAATCTTACCGTCGGCCTGCACCACGAATCGTACCTCCACGGCCCCGCGTAGGTTTTCTTGGGCCAGCACTTTGGGCTCTTTTAGCTTCTCGGTGAAATACTGCCGCAGGGCTACACCGCCCCCGTTGAAGCTGGCCTGAGTCACCGCCTCGCGGGGCTCGAATACATGGTTGGGGCCGAACAGTTGTACCGTGTGGGTCAGCTGTACCCGCACCGGCTTGCCGTTTTGCCGGCCGGGTTCCAGGCGGGGTAGTTTAGCTACGGCCGCCAGGGCAGCGGCATCACAGGCGGTGCACAGCCCCCGCAGTACCTTGGCTTCGTCAGTTCGGCCGTCCCGATTTACCACGAAGCTCAGGTATACGCGGCCTTCCGTGTCGCCTTTCACTACCTCTGCGGGCAGCACTACGGCCGCCTGTAGGGCCGAGGCAATGGTTGCTTCAGTGGTGCCTGCCAGCGTCGGCATTTGCTCCACATAGGTGTAGACTTTATCCTCGGGCTTAGGTAGCGTGGGCAAGGGCGGAATGGCTACGCCCGGGGCGCCCGGGGTACTATCCAGGCTGAACATAACGGGCAGCGTGTGTTGCACAGCAACCAGACGGCCGTTCTGCTTGCCGGGCTCGAAGGTGGGTAGAGCTTTGATGACGCGCGCCGCCTCTTCGTCGCAACCGGCACCCAGGCCTTTTATAACCTCTACGTTGTCTACCTGGCCTGTGGGCTGCACCACAAACCGCACAAATACCCGGCCCTCTACCTTGTTGGCCACGGCCGCCGCCGGGTAACGTAGGCTGGCCTGCACGTACTTCACCAAATACTCCTGCCCGCCCGGAAATACCGGCATCTGCTCCACGTAGGTGTACACCTTGTTCTCCACTACCTCTTCCACCACCTTCCCCTCGCCCTGCAAGCCTGACAAGTCAGGCACCGCTTGAACCGGCGGCTCAAACGGTACGGAAATTTGGTACTGCACGGGTACGGGCTTATCCTGGTAGCGGGCGGGGCGCCAGCGGGGCATGGCCTGCACCAGGCGCAACGCCTCGGCGTTGCTGGCGACGCTGAGGCCGCGGGCAATAAAGGCATTGGTGAGTCGGCCATCCGGCTGCACTACGAAGTTCACCGTTACCACGCCCCGCTCCCTACCGGCTTTCACGGCAGCGGGCCGGCGCAGCTGGTTTCGCAGGTACTGCCGGAGCGCGTACTCGCCTTCCACGTACTCGGGCCGCGTCTGGACTTCGTATAGGCTGTACACGCGCGCAGCGGGTGCTGACTTGGCAACGGCAACGGGCTTTTTAGTGGTTTGCTGGGCCTGCACTGTCGGCACGGTTGCTCCCGTGAGGCAAGCGGCCAGTACTACCCGATGCCACGCGAAGCGGCTGCGCGATAAAGACATTTCTGAAACAGATAAAGGCGAAGGCAGGATAAGGGCAGTTGAGCAAGATACGCACGAAACGGGTACTGCCGACACTTACTTTTCCAGCCGCCAGGCAGCCTGCAGGCGGGGGTGGTTTTCGTCGGCGGCGCGTAGAAATACCAGCTCATCCAGCTTGCCCACGCGCCAGCTTTCCAGCATATCATCATAGTACCGGGAGGCCGGGTTGCCGCTCTGTCCGCCGGGGAAGATGCCGTAGGCCTGCACCTGCGGCCCCAGCGCTACCACCATGCGCCAGGAAGGGCCGTTGCGCGGACCGGTGGCATTCACGGTGCCGGGGCTGCCGGCGCACACAATATCCTGGTGCCCGAAGCCCGGCAGCTGGGCCAGGTGGTTGATATCGGTGCTTTTCTGGTTGGCCCAGCCCCACTTCGGCCCCAGCGGCCCGAACTTGCGGGTCAGCGAATCTACGGCGAAATGCAAGGAAGCCGCCAGCAGGTCGTGCACGTTTTCCTTCTTGGGGGTGCGCCGGTCGTCTATCCAGGGGCTGGCACCTTTAAATCCCTGGAATGCGTCGCCATACTCCTGCTGTAACAGGTGGTTGGTCCGGTCGCGGGAGGGGTAGCGCATTTCCAGGCCGGTAGCCAGCTTGCTGAAATCATCCTCCCAGAGGCGCTTCACCAAGTCCTGGTACCACAGCTCGAAGATGGTGGCCGCCACGGCATCGGTAGTGTAGTGGTAATCCCATTTTCCTAACACCTCCAGCGCCTTATATTCTGGCTTATCAGGCGGAACCGGGCTATACAACTGATCCGTCACCTTGTTGCCGCGCATCAGGCTCAACATGCCTGGGAGCATGGTTTGGGCGTTGATGCCGAGGTTGTCGTTCTGCAGCTCGCGCAAGGTGTCGGCGGTGGCGCGGTGCATCTTGGCCAGCTGCTGGTTGATGCGGTGCCCCCGGTCCCAGGGCGCATAGTCCCACCCAATGTAGTAGGGGTAGTCGGGCCCGGCGGAGTGCTGGTTGGCCGACGACACGAAGCCCCGGGCCGGGTTCTGCACCCGCGGCGTCTGCGTCATCGGAATCCAGCCCTGCCAGTCGTGGCGCGGGTCGGAGCCGTCCAGAATAAACTTGCCCTGCTCCGGCCACTTCAGCGGGTAGCGGCCGTTGGGCCGGATGGCAATGTCGTTCTGGTTGCTGGCGAAGATGAAGTTCTGGGCCGGGGAGCCGTAGGTGCGCAAAGCCCGGTCGTAATCCTGATAATTACGGGCGTGGTTGAGCTTCACGAAGGCCAGCACCTCGTCGGCGCCCTCGTGAGCCGTCCAGCGCATGGCGTGCTGGGTGGGCGTTTGGGCATTGAAGGGTTTCTCGTCGTGGTCGTACACCACGGGGCCGTGGTGGGTGTAGATTACTGTGTCGAGGCGGTCGGGAAGGCCGCGCACTACAATGCGCTCCACCACCCGGCGCACCGGTTTCCAGCGGCCGTCGTGCCAGTACTCGCGCTTGGTGTTGTCGCGGAATTTAAGCTGGTACCAGTCCAGCACGTCGCCGCCCACGTTGGTTACGCCCCAGGCCACGTCCTCGTTGAACCCGATAATAACGGCCGGTGCGCCCGGAATGGTTACGCCGTACACGTTCTGGCCGGGCGCGTGCAGTTGCACCTGGTACCAGATGCTGGGCAGGTTCAGCTGCAGGTGGGGGTCGTTGGCCAGTAGCGGCAGGCCCGAGGCCGAGCGGCTGCCCGCCACGGCGAAGTTGTTGGAACCCAGCTCGGCATCCGGCTCCCGCTGCGGCACTTTGTCCGATAAGGCCGCCGTAAACGAAGGGGGTGTGGCCGGCACTGGCAGCGGCTTGAAATCCAGCGGCGTACCCACCGGCACAATTGGGTCTTCGCGGAAGGGGTAATCCGGAAACAAGTCCTTCACCACCTTCGGTCCATACTTGCTCAGGATGTTGCTCAGGCGCAAATCGTCGGAGCGGCCGCTCAAATCCCAGGCCATCAGCTTCAGCAGCAGGGCGCATTTAAGGGGCTGCCAGGGCTCGGGAGCGTATTCGAGCAGCTTGTACTCAAACGGGTATTCCCGCGGCGAAAGGCTGCTGATGTAGGCATTCACCCCCGCCGAGTACGACTCCAGCACCAGCCGCGTGGTGTCGTTTTTCAGCATAGACTGCAGCGAGTTCTGCGCCCCATACGGCAGGCCCATGCGCCGCTGAAACCGGTCGTACTCCAGGGCCCGGGGGCCCACCACCTCCGAAATGCGGCCGGCCGCCACCCGGGTCATAAACTCCATCTGCCAGAGCCGGTCCCGGGCCGTGAGGTAGCCCTGGGCATAATACAGGTCATGGTCGTTAAGAGCGAAGATGTGCGGTACCCGCCGGTCATCAAACCGCACCCGCACGGGCTGGCGCAAACCGGTAAGGTGCAGGGTTTGCTGCTCCGGGAAATCGGCCGGGGTTTCGCCATTCTGCCAGAAGCCCCGGTATGGGCTCAGCAGCCGGGCTACGGGCGGCACGTCGCCCTGCTTGGTGTTCAGAACCCAGGTAAGTGTAAGGGTAACAAGGAGCACCAGGGTGCCTGGAAGAAATCGAAGCATTTGCCAACCAGTTTCGCGGGGAGCGGAAGGTAGTAAATGCTTCGGTTTCTGGCAGAACGGGCCACCTCAATTTACGGGCTCAGGCATGTTATCAAGCCGTAAACACGCGTCAGGCGCGTTTTGCCAGACGGAAAGGCACCTGGGAGGATGCCATACAAACGACTCAACTTGCCCTTAAGAATATAAAAGAGCACTTCCTGCAGACAGGAAGTGCTCTTTCAAGCGTTTAGTATAGTGAAAAATCTGACGGAACTCGTGTTTACAGGTTCTCACCCTGCCTTACCAGGCCGGCCACGCCCACGCGGGCCAGCCGCTGGCGAACTTCATCGGCCTCGGCCTGGGTGGCAAAGCGACCCACTACTACGCGGTTCAGGGACCGGCCCTCGGCGGTGGTAGTCGCCACGGTAGTCACCAGCAGCTTGGGCTCCACGCTTTGAATCTTGTCCATCACGGCGCGGGCGTTGCGCGGGTCGCCGAAGGTGCCGGCCTGAATTACGTAGGTGGCGGCGGGCTCAGGCGTAAGGGCTACGTCAGTCGCTTCCGTTTCGCCGGCCACGATGTTGGTGTGAATATCGGCCGTAATGGTAGAATCGGCGGCCAGCAGGGCTAGGTTCTCGGGAGCATCCGTGGGGCCCAGCGGGGTTTCGGCGTCCACTACCTGCGCCACTACCGATACGGCACCGTGGGTAACAATGCCCAAGGGGCGGGCGGCAATTTCCGACAAGTCCAGAATGCGCTGGTGGCGGAACGGACCCCGGTCGGTTACGCGCACCACCACCGATTTGCCGGTCTCGGGGTTGGAAACCCGCAGCTTGGTGCCAAAAGGTAGGGTTTTGTGGGCGCAGGTGTACTTGTTGCGGTCAAACCGCTCCCCGTTGCTGGTGCGGTGACCCTGATGCTCTCGGCCGTACCAGGAGGCGCGGCCCCGCATGGTAGCGGCCTTTTTGGTGGCGGCCGCCGGGGCTTTTTCATCTTCACTTACCCGCCGGGCGCGAGCTGAGGCCGAGAAGGCCGTAAGCAACACGAGGAGCAGGCCCATCATCAAGCCCGAGAGATGCAGTCGTAGAGTCAACTTCATGTAGTCTCTTGGTTGGTGAGTTGGACAAATCTAGAAGTCGACTCCAAACCGCTAACTAATAACCCAGCGTATAAAGTAGCTACAGTTGTTAGTAATTGATCTTTTCGAAGAAATATTGCATTTAAATAATTAGATGGAAACCCGTAAAAAGCGGTTTTGTGTTTGATTAAGATAGATTTTGCACTCTTTTTAGACGTTGGGTAAGACAGTTTGGAAATTAGAATATCCGCTGCTAAAAAAATTTTGTCATTGAAGGTCGATACCACTCCTGGGCTAGGTTGCAAAAATCCCGGAAATATGCTAAGACGTGTGCGCGAAAACCTTCTCCTGTAGAGGGCTGGTTTTCACGCAGCCGCCCCCGGCCTTTTCTCGTACCTTCGGGTATGGATTTTGGCCGCCTTTCTGACCTGCGCTACGTTGATTTTCGTCTCCCGCCCGACCACCCCGAAACGGCCCGGGTGCTGGCCCGCGCCCTGCCCACGCAGCCCGCTCCGCCGGCCGTGTACGTGGGTTGTCCCATCTGGACCAATAAGGCGTGGCTGGGCAGCTACTTCCCGCAGGGCATCCGGGATGCGGACTACCTGCACTACTACGCCCGGCAGTTCAACAGCATTGAACTGAATACCACGCACTACCGCATTCCGGATGCGCCCACGGTGCGCAAGTGGCGCACGGCCGTGCCCGATACCTTCCGCTTCTGCCCCAAGCTGCCCCAGGTAATCAGCCACGACCGGGCTCTGTACAACGCCGATGACCTGACGCAAAGCTTCTGCCGAGCTATCGAGGGGCTGGGACCCACGCTGGGCCACGCGTTTCTGCAACTGCCGCCCACTTTCGGCCCCGAGCATCTGCCCCGGTTGGAGCGCTATCTGCTCGATTTTCCCAGCTATGTACCCCTGGCCGTGGAGCTGCGCCACCCGGCCTGGTTTTCGGATAAAGGCCTGCTTACTTCTGTGTCGGCTATGCTGGAGGCGCTGGGCAAGCCGCTGGTGTTGAGCGACGTGGCCGGCCGCCGCGACGTGCTGCACCTGCGTCTGACCACGCCCGTGGCGTTTCTGCGCATCAACGGACACGCCCTGGTAGACTCCGACTTCCGCCGGGCCGATGACTGGGCCGTCCGCCTGGCCAGCTGGCTGGAAGCCGGGCTGCATACGGCCTACGTGTTCATTCACCAGAAGGACATTCTGCATTCCCCTATCTGGGCCGAGCATTTCCTGCGCCGCCTGCACGAGCTGACCGGAATGCAAGTGCAACCGCCCCGCGTGATTCCGCAGGCCGTGCAGGGCAGCTTGTTTTAAAAGTGAACTAGTGAGGTTGTGCAGGGTAAAATTGTACGGTTCCGACTGGCAGAACGCTCACAACTTCACCCTGCACAATCTTACTACTTCACCACTTGCCCGAGACTGAATTTAATTCCCACTTCGGGCCGGAAGCTCCAGCGTGGATTGTTGTAGCCCGTGCCCGTAGGTGTAGGATAGGAACGACCCGGCTCCCGGCCAATGCCACCACCCACGTACGCATCCAGCCAGCCATACCGGCCCAGCCGGCGCTGCATGCCCCAGGTAAGCATCAGCATAGAGCATTGGTAGGGGCTGGTAAACACAGTATTGAAGGTGGTAGTGGTCTGCAGAGCTAAATAATTGCCCACAAAAGGTCCAACTTCCTTGCCCTGCTGCCGGCGTTTAACCTGGTTGTAATAGTAGCGGACACCGGCATCAAAACCGTACGTGCCAATAAGCGGTACGCGGGACCCCTCGAAGTAATTGCGCTGCCCTATCCGAAAGCCGGCAAACCCGTTAGCGTACACGCTAAGCTGGGGGGTGAGATGGTGCTCAACCCCAAGGCTGAGCGGCGCCGACAGCCCCCAGTAATCAGTGTACAGGCCCCGGGTAAGGCCAGTACCGAGCCGGAGCAAAGTGCCTGAGCCAGCAGACTGGCTCACCGCAGCCCGCGTAGCCGCCGAATCGGGAGTTTGGGCTTGTGCTGATTGACCTGCTAGCGGAAAAAACAGAGCAGATAGTACCGCCGCTCCTAAGAATGTATTGCGCATAATAAGCAGAGAATGGAGTAAATAATCAGTCTGGTAGATACCGTGGAGCTTCCGCTGGTTGCAGACCTTGGGTAGATTCCGAGAAAAGCCCGCCCGCTGCGCTAACCAGAACCACTCAAATGGAGTACCTTACTACCGGCCTCCGTTGGCGTATTCTCTTTTTTATGCAGTCAAACTTTACTCGTTGGCTACCCGTGCTGCTGTGCTGCTGGCTGACCGCCCAGCCTGGGCAGGCACAGATACTACCTGAAGCCCCTGAAACTCATTGCCTGCTGCTGCCGCTTGATGCGCAGGTCCGCGCCAGCCGGGCCACGCGCATTGTGGAGGCGGAGGTGCTGGACGCGGTAAGCTTCCGGGGCCAAAACGGCCGGATTTTTACCCGGCACCAGCTGCGGGTATTTCGGCAGCTGAAAGGGCTGGAGCAGGCTACGCTGACGCTGATAACCGAAGGCGGTACATTGGGCCTGGAGCGCCAAACTCTTACCAACACGCTCACGCTGGCCCCCGGCGAGCAGGGTTTGTTTTTTCTGGAGCCGACAGCCTTTGCCGGAGTACCCGTGGGCAGCGGCTGGCAGGCATACGGCAGTGAGCAGGGCTTCATTCGTTACAACCTCTCCGATGCCACCGCCGCGGAGCCCTTCCGCCACTACCAACTCACAGATACCGGCTTTTACACCACAGTGGCCCGCAGTACGCCGCGCGACGTGCAGCCTAACCCGGCGCTGCTGGCTGCCCTCCGGCGCGTGCAGCAGCCAGCACTGGCCAAAGGGGCGGCACCCCTTATTACTACGCTGGCTCCCTCCAGCGTTACGGCAGGCACCAGCACGGTGCTCACCATCAACGGTTCGGGTTTTGGGACTGTCCGGGGCAACGGCAGCGTGGAGTTCCGCAACGCCGACGACGGGGGCGCTACCTACACCAAAGTCAATGACGATGACTACGTAAGCTGGACGGATACCCGGATTCAGGTGCGGGTGCCCTCATTAAGTGCCAGCCGCAACCCGGCCGGCACGGGTACCGTGCGCGTTACCTCCTCCGACCAGGTACAGGCCGTGAGCCCCGGCGTTGTGACGATAGTATATGCCGCCACCAACGTGCTTGATACCAACACCAACCAGCGGGCCGTACCCGCGCACCGCAACGATGACGGGGCAGGGGGAATGACGTTCCGCTTCGACCCGGACTTTGCGGCCAACGCAGCCGCCGCGGCATCGTGGCAGCGGGCCCTGGCTACCTGGCGGTGCCAAACCGGCGTAAACTGGACGCTGGGTGCCACGCGCACCAAATCGGGGGTGAGCGAGGATGGGGAAAACTCCGTGGGCTTCGATGGTACCGGGCAGCTGCCCACCGGGGTGCTGGGCCGCACCACCAGCTACTATCGGGGCTGCTACCAGGCCGGTGGGGCCGTATTTTTCTTCGTGCAGGAAATTGACACGCAGTTTGATGATGCTACCAACTGGCAGTTCGGCACGGCTTCGCCATCCGTAACGCAAATTGATTTTGAATCGGTGGCGGTGCACGAGCTGGGCCACGCTCAACAGCTTTCCCACCTGATTCTGCCCACGGCGGTTATGCACTACGCCATTGCGCGTGGGCAGCGCAGCCGCACCCTGGCCGCCAACAGCGACATTGCCGGTGGCCGCTATGTGCTGCGCTCTAAAAGCTTCCGGGCCGGAGCGTGTGGGCGGGCTCCCATGCTACCCGCTCCGCTCACCAGCCAAAGCGCCAGCCTGCAGCCTAGCTCCGGCGTAACGGTGCAGTGGACCACCCGCGACGAATGTTACCTCAGCGGCTTTGCCGTGGAAAGAGCCCCCGCCGATACCACCGCGGGCTGGCAAACGGTGGCCACGGTGGCGGCTGGCGTAACGGGCAACCAATACCGGGCTACGGATGCGCAACCGCTCAGTGGTATGAGCTACTACCGCCTGCGCCTGCGCCGGCCGGATGGGTCCTCGGATGTGACGGTGCCGGTGGGCGTAACCGATGACGCGTCGGCGGCCAACTCCTTACGCCTCTTCCCAAACCCCATTCGTACGGGCGAGCCGTTTGGGCTGCAATACGTGGGCGGCGCCACCAACGGCACGCTGGTAGTCCGGTTCTACGATGCGGTGGGCCGCTACCTGGGCGGTTCCCAGCTGAGTTATCTGCCAGGCCTGAATACGCTGCAGGTGCTGCCACCCACGCTGCGCGCCGGCTACTACCTGCTGCGCTGGACGGACAGCGCCGGCCGCGACGGTACCACGCCTTTTGTAGTGTTGGAGTAAACCGCTCAGCCCGTCAGTCTCTCTAAGTTTACGTGAGAGACTGACGGGCTGAGCGGTTCTTCAAAGAAGTGCCTAGCGTTGCAAAAGCATAGCGCCGTAGGAGTAGCCGCCGCCAAAAACCGTAACCACCACGTGGTTGCCGGGCTGCAGCTGTGGCCAGATGGTAGCCAGCGCAATGGCCGCCCCGGCGCAACCCGTGTTGCCCAGTTCTTCGATATTGGATACGCCCCGCTCTTCAGGAAGCCCAAGCTGCTGCAGCACGTTTTTGGTAATGCGCAGGTTGGCCTGGTGCGGAATCAGGTAGGTGACATCATCCACCCCGAGGCTGTTCTGCTCCAGAATTTGCTGGGTTACGCGCGTCATGTAGGTGCAGGCGTGCATAAATACGTCTTTCCCGAAAGGCATCACAATGCCCCGCTCCACCGGCTTCAGCGTTACCGACTGGTCGGCTTTACCCACGTTGCCGGCCCCGCCCGTGCGAATAGCCTGCACGGAAAGGTCCTGGTCTGAAATCCGGTCTTTTGAAATGAGCAGCACCGCCGCGCCGTCGCCCCAGAGGTGGCCGGCTATAGTGTCCTGCTCGTTGTTGTAAGCAGTGTTATGCTCGCTCACCACCACCAAGGCCCGCCGGGCTTTGCCCAGCGCAAAATAACCCTCCACAATCTCCACGGCATTCAGCAGCGAGGAGCAGGCTGAGGAAATGCTCACCACCGGAATATCCGATACGTTTAGCTCACGCTGTACGGCGTGGGCTACGGTGTAAATGGTGTCGTGGGGGGTGTAGGTGCCGCCCACAATCAGGTCAATGTCGGCTACTGGAAAAGCCGGGCCCTCGGCCAGGGCACGCCGGGTAGCTTCCAGCGCCATGGTGTTGGTATTTTCGCCGGGCCCGGCTTTGCGGCGGGCCCGGATACCGGTGCGTTCAATAATCCACTCGTGCGAAAGTCCGTTCAGGCGAGTAAAGTGTTCGTTGGTGATGATGTTGGCGGGCAAATACGCCGCCACGTGGTGAATGTACACGGTGCCGGAAAAAGGGTAAGTCGGGAGCAGAAATAGGGCGGCAAGGTACGGGGTTTGGGGTAAGCAGCCGGCTATATTCGCCGGAGGGCGTACTTTGCACCTTCCGCAATTCGTTCAACGCGGCGTACGGAGCCGGGTTCAGGGCCCAACTAACAAGATTATGACGTGTACTAAGTTGCTCCGCGCTGGGGGCCTAGCATTGGCTTTACTAGGGGGCGGGGCGTGGCTGGCTACGCCAGCACAAGCCCAGAAATACCGCACCGCCGCGGGCCTGCGCCTGGGCAAAAACAACTTCGGCCTTACTGTGCAGCAAAAGGTGTTTGAGAAAACTACCCTGGAAGGCTTGGCGTTGGTTTCCAGCCGGGAGGTAAGCGGTACGGTACTGGCCGAGCGGCATTTCGGTATTCTGGGGCCCAGCCTCAACTACTACTTTGGTGCTGGCGGGCACCTCGGAAAAAATAAGGACACCGGCGGTTTCGGGGGCTTTGATGCGTTGGCCGGGGTTGAGTACAAAGTGGCCTTCGTACCTCTGGTGCTCAGCTTTGATTTCAAGCCCACCGTCGAAATCAACTCCGCCGATTGGGCCCGGTTTCCAGCGGCATTTTCGGTGCGGTACGTGCTTATCAAAGACAAGTCCGGCATGTTCGACGGGCTGTTTGGGGGAGATAAGAAGAAGAGCAAAACCAAGAGTAAGTCCTCGGGCGGCAAACGCAAGGGCCTGTTCGATTTTTAGCGGCGGCGGTAACCCGTCATGTATGCCAAAGCCCTCCGGCTGGTGCGCCTATGTGGCCCCGGCCGGAGGGCTTTGGCGTAGCTGTACTTACTGGCGGTATTGTAACTGTAGTAGGATAACAGGCTGCTTGTGGCCGGTCAACTCACGCATACTGATTGCAAGCGGCTCGGAATAAGCAAATCTGCCTTGTTTATTTAATGCAATAAAAAATAATAAAGTTGCAAATATTGGAAAACTGATTACCTTTAGTAGTAAGAATTGTATTGGCTTTATTACATAAAATCATCCTAAGATGAAAAAACTCGTCACTTTGCCAAATTTGCTCGGAGTTGTTTGGATGATGGTAATAGCAGCAGTGCTTCCTTACATAGCTATTGCCCAGACTACCGACTGCAACGGCTCCGACCCTGGTGGCCAGCCAGCCGCCAGTGGCTTGTACGCGGAGTATTATCGGGGCTATTTCAACGATGACCCAGGGTTCTTCTCCGACAATAACCACCCCGTAGGCCTCACTCGCACCGAGGCTAACGTGAATTTTGCCACCACCGACAGCTTCGGCGACTTGCTGCCTCTGTCCGATGGCACAGCCCAGAACCCCGACCGGTTCAGCCTGCGGCTGCGGGGCAGCCTGAACATTGC
This sequence comes from Hymenobacter pini, assembly GCF_020421205.1. Lineage (GTDB taxonomy): Bacteria > Bacteroidota > Bacteroidia > Cytophagales > Hymenobacteraceae > Hymenobacter > Hymenobacter pini. The sequence continues at coordinate 266,287 of NZ_JAIZZH010000004.1, read as the reverse complement.
CACGGCCGGCACCTACACCTTCTACCTCACCGCCGACGACGCTGCCTACCTGTGGCTGGATAACCCGGCCTTGGCAACACCCCCAACTATTGCTACCGCCCTTATCGACAATGGTGGCACGCACGTACCCGTTACCCGCTCGGTAACACTCATGCTGCCCGCAGGCCGGCACAACGTGCTGATTTTGTACGGGGACGACTGCTGCGACAACACGATGGTGTGGGAATACGAAGGGCCCGGCATTGCCCGGCAGCCAGTGCCAAGCAGTGTATTGTGCACGGCAGTATTGCCCCAGCCGCCCGCGCCCAAAAGCATTGTCTACAGCCCGATTGCGCGGGCGTTGGCCGAGGGGAGCACGCGCAGCTCGGGTGTGCCCACGGTAAACGACGGCGGGTACGCCGTTACCAACTTTGCGCTGGATACTTCTACCGGGAGCCTGCCCGCCGGCATTACTATCGATGCCGCTTCGGGCGTGCTCACGGCAGATGCTACTGTGCCCCAGGGTACATACGATATAGATGTGGCCGTGAGCAATGCCAATGGTACCAGCTCCTTCCGCAACGTATTTCGGTTTCAGGTAACCGCACCGTTACCAGCCGGTTGCGGGGGCAATGATGCCGGGGGCGAACCGGCCACGGCCGGTCTGTACGCGGAGTACTTCACGGGGTATTTCAACGACAATCCCGCTTTTTTCACCAACGCTACACCGGGCCTTACCCGCACCGAGCCGGTTGTCAATTTTGCCACTACAGAAAGCTTCGGGAATTTGCTGGGCGTGGCCGGCGGCACCCTGCAAAACCCCGATGGATTTAGCCTGCGGCTGCGGGGCAGCCTGAACATTGCCACGGCCGGCACCTACACCTTCTACCTCACCGCCGACGACGCCGCTTACCTGTGGCTGGATAACCCGGCCCTGGCAACGCCCGCCGTGCGGACCGATGCCACTATTGATAATGGGGGCTTTCACCCCGCTACCACGGTAGCCGTAACCGTAACGCTTAGCGCCGGGCTGCACAACTTCCTGCTATTGTACGGTGATAATAACCTCGCTAACGCCCTGCAGCTCGAGTACGAAAGCCCCAGCCTGGGTATTGCCCGGCAGGTAGTGCCCAGTGCTCTATTCTGCGGCTCGGTGCAGCCGGCTATACCCTTGGTGGCAGCGTTGTCGTACTCGCCTGGCGGCATGCGGGTGGTGGTGAATACCTCGGCGGCCTCCGCCATGCCGGCCGTATCTAGCGCCTCACCGGTAACGCTCTACACCCTGGCCAACGCCAGCACCCTGCCGGCCGGTATTGCTATCAACTCCACCACGGGGCAAATATCGGTGAGTAACTCAGTGCCCGAAAACAGCTATGAGCTGGACGTGGCGGCCCGCAATGCCGGGGGCAGCAAAGTATTTGCCGATGCGCTGACCGTGCAGGTTATTGCCCGGCCCCCCGCCGGTTGTTCCGGCCTCGATGGGGGCGATGTGGCTGCCTCCTCGGGCCTGTACGCGGAGTTCTTCCCGGGCTTTTTCAACGACGACATTGAGTTTTTCAATACTGTTACTCCGGCACAAGGCCGCAACGTGCAAGTGCTGAACTTCTCCAGCACCCAGAGCTGGGGCAACCTGAGCGGGGCGGCCAGCGGTACCGCCCAAGACCCCGACGAATTTAGCGCCCGGTTCCGGGGGCGCATCAACATTGCCACGGCTGGCACCTACACCTTCTACCTCACCTCCGATGATGCGGCGTATCTGTGGCTGGATAACGCGGCGCTGGCCACCACGCCCACGGTAGCTTCTGCTACCATCCAGAACGGTGGGCAGCACTCGGTGGCCACGGTAAGCGCCACCGTGCAACTCTCGGCCGGCCTGCACGATATGCTGGTCCTGTACGGCGAATACGTGAGCGGCAACGTGCTGCGGCTGGAATACGCCAGCGCCGACGCGGGCGTGGCCCAGCAGCTGGTGCCCGCCAGTGGCCTGTGCACCACAGCCTCCAACGCGCCACTACCCGTCACCCTCACGCGGTTTGGGGTGGTAGCACAAAATGCGGGCGTACTGGCTAGCTGGGAAACGGCGCAGGAACTCAATAGTGCCTATTTTGTGCTGGAGCGCTCCGCCAATGGCCGCGTGTTTGAGGCCGTGGGAAAAGTAGCCGCCGCCGGCACTACGCAGCACCAGCAGCGGTATTCTTACCTGGATGCGGCTCCGCTGTCGGGCGTTGCGTACTACCGCCTGCGCCAAGTGGATACGGATGGTACCACCAGCTATTCTTCAGTGGTATCGGTGGTGAGCAAAGCCGCAGCCGGCGCGCGGGCCATGCTGGCGCCCAACCCCAGCCATGAGGCAGTAACGGTGCGGCTGGAGCTACCGGCCGCCAGCCCGGCCACGCTGGAACTGCTGGACGTGCGCGGCGGGGTAGTGCTGCGCCGCCAGTTGGCCGCCGCTACCACCCAGGATGTAGCCCTGGACCTCACCACGCTGCCGCTGGGCGTGTACCTGTGCCGCATTACCTCGGCCAGCGGCGTGCTTACCCAACGGCTGGTGCGCGAGTAGCCAGGCTAGAGACTAAAAATCAGCTTCCCCCTTCCCAGCGGCTTGTTTGCTGAGAAGGGGGAAGCTGGTTTTGATAAGGTAAGCAAACCGCTACTCGCGGTGCACGCGGCCACTGCCTATTACTGAGCTCTTTACCTGCGGGTTACCGGTTACGTACACGTCGCCCGAGCCTACTATGCTGGCTTCTAGCAGCTGCGTAGCCTGTACGCGGCAACCGCCCGAGCCGCTGATGCTGATGTTGCAGGTTTTGCTTTGCAGCTTGGGGGCCTGCAGGCTGCCCGAGCCGCTCACGCTAACTTGCTGCGTAGGGGCCACGCCCGCCGCCTGAATGGAGCCAGAGCCAGCCAGCGACGAGTTGATTTTGTCGGCCGTAACGCTGCTCAGGATGAGGCTGCCCGAGCCGCTCACGGATAAATCCAGATCAGCGGCTTTGATGGGGTCAGCGGCTTTCATGCTGCCCGAGCCACTAACGGAGAGGGCTTTGATGGTAGGCACGGTCACGTACACCGTTACGGGGCCTTTGAAGTTGTACCAGCTCATGCCGCTTTCCTTCTTGGCATTGATGCGCAGCTTGCTGTTGCTCACCACGGTTTCCAGGTGGGCTAGGTCTTCGGCTGAGCCTTCTACCTCCACTTTTTGCGGGCTTCCCTGCTGCACTATCACCTTCATGGAGCCACCCAAACTCACGGCCGTAAAGGCCCCAACGGTGCGAACTTCGCGGGAGTCGGCCGGGCGGAAGGCCGATAGTACGACCAAGGCCAGCAGTATAACGGGCAACAGAAACCGGAGCGTTTTCATACAAGGCAATGAGTTAGAGTGGAACATCCGGAAATATAGATGGATGCGCCATCTGAACCGTTGCCTGGTGGTTTGGAAAATAATTGCTGCCTAAGTGTTGCCCTGCTCAGGAGTCAGAATGCCACGTGCACCCGGCCGCCCAGCACCTGTACCGGGCCCCGGTCGTGGTTGTAGCCGGGGTTGACGATCACCTGATAATCGGGGCTGAGCGTGGCGTGCTGCCGGGGTAGGTTAAAGCTATAGTAAGCCTCCGCGGCCATTTCCGGGGCGTAGTTCAGCTGCCCGTCGCCAATCATGAAGCCGTGGCCCCCGGCCGCCAGAAAATCCCGGTGCGGCTCCGACAGGCCGTTGGCCACCACGGCCAGCCCCAGCCGGTCGGCGGGGCGGTGCCAGCGGGTGCCGGTACTCACGGCCCCCAGGCTCACGGAGTGGTCAATTTCGGTGAAAGCCCAGGTTTCGCGGCGGCCGTCGTTGTAGCTCAGGCGGGCAAACAGGCCCACTTCCGGCGTCAGAGTTTGCTCCACATTCAGCCCGAAGCCGGTTTTGGTGCGGCCTGGCTGGCGGGTGGCCGTCAGGTCAAGGTCGGGCCGGCGGGCGGCGGTGCGGTAGTCGCCCATGCCCGCCACCGTGCGGAAGCCCAGGGCCCGCACCGTGCCCGTCTGGCTGCCCAGGTGATAAGTGCGCGTCAGCTCCAGAGTTTCAGAATGCGCCTTGCCGTAGTGAAAATCGATGGTGGGGCCGTTGGCGTAGGTGGGCACCAGCGCCGACGACGCCCGCACGGCTCCCAGGGGCGTCACATACTCCAGCACGGCCGCCACGGTGTAGCCCCGGGTGTTGGCGGGGTAGTCCCAGCCGCCGTTGCTCATCAGGGCCCAGTTCAGAAACTGGCTGCGCGGGTCGTGGCTGTAGCTGTTCTGGTCGAAGAAATCGGCCAGGCTCAGTTTGCCCAGGTTCAGGGCCAGAAACCGGGCCGGGCCGGGGCCCCCCAATTGATTCGGGGCATCATCCACCACCTGCGTAGCGGAGCCCAGCCCCCACACCTGCCGCCAGAAAGCCCGGGCCACGTACAGGTGCGGGGCCGCGTCGCCGATGCGGAAGGTTTCGCCGTTGGGGAAGCCGGCAATACCGCGGGCCTGACTTAGCCCGCTGCCGCCGGCCAGCTCGGGGTTGAAGAAGAAGCTGCCGCCGCGCCACAGCCGCCGGCCCAGAAAAAATGTGCTGGTGAGCGAAGTCTTAGCCTTTTCGCGCTGGGCCAGGCTGTAGTCGGCGGCGTACGGGGCCCGGAACGACGGGTGCCACTGCGTTACCAGCGTCTGCTGAAAATGCAGGCTCCACGGCGAGCGGCGCACCGAATCGGGTGGGGCGGCGTGGTGAGTGTCGGCGGGGGGCGCGGGGGCGGTGGGCAGTGGCGTGGCCGAGCGGCGGGGCACGGTTTGGGCCTGCGCGGTGCCGGCGCCCAGTGCCGTCAGGAGTACCACCGCGTTTCGGGAGGAGAAAATCAGCATCGGGAAGGGTACTTTCCGGCAAAGCTCCGACGGGGGCGTGTGCTTCTTATGAAGAAAACGGCCGCTTGCCCCGGGCTTTTTCGGTAGCTTTCGTACCTCGTAGCCCGCTTTTCTGTCGTTATGCACCCGCATCAGCATCTGCTCAACCGTTTTTACCAGGCCCTCCAGCGCCGCGACCACGCCGCTATGGCCGCCTGCTACCACCCCGACGCCACGTTCGAGGATGCGGCATTTCAGCTGAAGGGGGCCGAAATCGGGCAGATGTGGCGCATGCTCTGCGAGCGGGGCGGCGACCTGCGCCTGGCCTACAACGATGTGTGGGCCGACGAGCACACGGGCCGCGCCACCTGGGATGCGCACTACACTTTCAGCAAAACCCGCCGTAAAGTGCACAACCACGTGCAGGCGCACTTCACGTTCCAGGACGGCCTCATCCGCACCCATCACGACAACTTCAGCTTTTGGCGCTGGTCGAGGCAGGCGCTGGGGCCCATGGGCTGGCTGCTGGGCTGGTCGGGCTTTCTGCAGCAGAAAGTGCGCAAAACTGCCCGCCAGGGACTGGAGCAGTTCATGGCTCGCCCGAAGCAATAAAAAAACGGCTTCCTGCAAGATGCAGAAAGCCGTTTTTGTTTTCGGTGGGCTCCGTTTACCAGATTTTCACCCGGGCCGAATCGGGCAAGTAGAGCTTCTGGCCGGGCTTCACGTTGAACGCCTCGTAGAACTCGGGCACGTCGGCGAAGGGGCCGTTGATGCGGAACTGGGCCGGCGAGTGCACGTCCGTCATGATGCGCTGGGCCAGCTGCTCGTCGCGCTGGTGAATCTGCCAGCCCAGGGCGTAGCCCAGAAAGTAGCGCTGCAGCGGCGTGAGGCCGCCAATCTTCTCGCCCTTCTTGTACTGGTCGGTTTTCTTGAAGGCATCCAGCGCAATGACGATGCCGCCCAGGTCGGCAATGTTTTCGCCGGCCGTGGCCTTGCCGTTGATGTGCAAAGAATCCAGCACGGTGTAGCCGTTGAACTGGCGCACGATGCCGTTCACGCGCTGCTGGAATTGCCGGCGGTCCTGCTTGGTCCACCAGTTGCGCAGGTTGCCCCGGTCGTCGAACTGGCTGCCCTCGTCGTCGAAGCCGTGGGTGAGCTCGTGGCCGATGGTGCTGGCCCCGGCGTAGCCGTAGATGATGGCGTCGTCGGCGTTGGCATCTACCAGGCCCGGAATGGCGAAAATGGCGGCGGGCAGCACAATTTCGTTGTTCGAGGGGTTGTAGTAGGCATTGTACGTCTGGGGCGTCATGCTCCATTCGGTACGGTCTACGGGCTTGCCCAGCTTGTTGAGGTTGTAGCGGTACTGCCACTCGTTGGCGTGCATCACGTTCTGGGCGTAGGAGCTCCGGTCAATCTGCAGCGACGTGTAGTCTTTCCACTTATCGGGGTAGCCCACCTTGCGGGTGATTTTGCCCAGCTTCACTAGGGCCTTCTGTTTGGTGGAGTCGCTCATCCAGTCCAGGGCGTTGATGTGCTCCCGGAAGGAGGCCACCACGTTTTCGGTCAGGTCTTCGTAGCGTTTCTTGGTTTCAGGGGTGAAGTACTCCTTCACGAACAGCTGACCCAGGGCCTCACCCATGGCGTTTTCCTCGGCGTCGAGCACCCGTTTCCAGCGGGGGCGCTGCTCCTTGGCGCCCTGCAGCACGGTGCCGTAGAAGCGGAAGTTTTCGTTGTCGAAGTCCTGGCTGAGGGTGCCGGCGTAGGCGTGCACCAGCTGCCACTGCAGGTAGGCTTTCCAGTCGGCCAGCGGGGCGGAGGTGAGCAGGCGGCCGGCTTCCCGGTAAAACTCGGGCTGGCCCACAATCACCGTGTCCACCTTGCTGAGCTGCATCTGGGCCAGCCAGGGCTTCCAGCTGATGCCGGGCGTGAGCTTATCCAGGCCCGATACGGCCATCTTGTTGTAGTTGGCGTACGGGTCGCGCAGGGCTTCCAGCTTGCGCGAGGCGGCGGCCAGCTTGGTTTCTAGCTGCACCACGCGCTGGGCGCTGGCCTGGGCCGTAGCCGCATCCTGGCCCAGCAGCCCGAACATCTTCACCAAGTGCTTATCGTACTCCTGGCGGATGTTCTTGGTGCGGGCATCCTTGTTGAAGTAGTAGTCCCGGTTGGGCAGGCCCAGGCCGGCCTGCCACAGCTGCAGGGCCATCTTGTCGCTGTTTTTGGCATCCTGACCCACGTAGTAGCCCACCAGCGCATTCACGCCCAGGGGCTGCAGGCGGGCAATGGCGGCCTGCACATCCTCTACCGACGCCATGGCCTGCAGCCGATCCAGCTCGGCTTTCAGCGGCGCTACGCCCTGTTTGTTGATGGTTACGCTGTCCATGCCCGTGGCCCAGAAGTCGCCGATTTTCTGCTGCACCGAGCCGGCGGCGGCGCTGGCCTTGGCGGCGTCCTCATTCAGCTTGCGCAGGCGGGCATATACCTCGTTCTGCACTTCCTTGCCAATGCCCCAGTTGCTTTCGGAAGCCGGAATGGGGTGGTTCTTGAACCACGTACCGTTGGAGTACCGATAGAAGTCGTCGCCGGGGCGCACGGTGGTATCCAGGTTGGCCTGGATGAGGTCGGGGCCGGTGGCGGCGGTGTTGCCGCCGGGCTGGCAGGCCGTGAATACGAGGCCCAGCAGCGGGGCCGCCAGCAGCCAGGGGCGCAGGGCAGGGGAGAGGGTCATGGGAGGGAAGGAAATAAGCAACAAAAACCGGCTACGGCACCCGCCCGGCGGCAAAGCTGCCCCCGCGGGCCGCCCGGCCGGGACGAATGTAGCGCGAATCGGTTGTTTCGCGTAGCGCCATAGACACGGCCGCTGCCCGGCCCGTTGCCTGCCCATGAAACTTCCGCACCTGCTCCTGCTCAACTTCGCCCTGGCCGCTTACCTCACCGGGTTAATCTGGACGGTGCAGCTGGTGCACTACCCCGGTTTTGCCCACGTAGCGGCCGACAAATTTCCCGTGTTTCACCGGCAACATGCCAACCGCATCAGCTGGGTGGTGATGGGGCCGATGCTGCTGGAGCTGGCACTGGCCGGGTGGCTGGCCTGGCAGGCTCCGGCCTGGTGGGGGGCGGCCCGCTGGGGCCAGCTGCTGCTGGTACTGGTGGCTTGGGCCGGCACGTTCGGCCTGTCGGTGCCGTTTCACAACCGCCTGAGCGCCCACGGCTACAACTACGTGGCCATCGATGGGCTGGTGCGCACCAACTGGCCCCGCACCCTGGCATGGACCCTGCGCACGGGTTTGCTGGGCTGGCTGCTGTGGCGGGTTTTGTAGCGCGATGTAGCGCGAAGCCTTTGCTTCGCGTATCGTTGCACAATGGTTTGGCACGGGTGCCCCCGCGCCGTCAGAACCACAATCACCGTATAGCAAGACGCGAAATAGCAAGACGCGAAGCAAAGGCTTCGCGCTACAACCTGCTCCCCATGCTCCCCACCGCCGACGCCTTCCTGCCCGAACTTCGTTTCCAGACCAGCCGCAGCAGCGGGCCGGGCGGCCAGAACGTGAACAAGGTGGAAAGCCGCGTGGAGCTGCGTTTCCGCGTGGCCGACTCTCAGCTACTCACCGACGAGCAGAAACAGACGCTGCTGCAGAAGCTCGCCGCCAAACTCACCGCGGAAGGCGACCTCCTGATTGCCGCCCAGGAAGACCGGAGCCAGCTGCGCAACAAGGAAACCGCCCTGCGCAAATTCCACGACACGCTGCGGAAAGCCCTGCACAAGCCCAAAGCCCGGCGCGCCACCAAACCCAGCGCCGGGGCTGTGCGTCAGCGCCTGGAATCCAAGAAAAAGCAGGGCGACAAAAAAGCCAACCGCGGCCGGGTGGACTATTAGGTTTCAGTGCTTGGTTGGCAGTGCCTAGGTCGTGCTTGTAAACTAATCACCAAGTACTACTAACTAAGCACTAATTCAAATCCAGGCCAAACAATACGCCCACCCAGGGGCGGTTCTGGTAGGTCCAGTAGGAACCGTCAGGGCCCAGCAGGTGGTCGACGCCCACGGCCAAGCCGATATTGAGCAGGCGGGCGTCGTAGATGGCGGCGGCTCCGCCGTGTAGCGTGAAGCCCTCGTAATCGGTAAGAGCGTGTTGGCGGGTTACGTCGGCGGTGATGATGCTGGAGCCCAGGCCCCCGAATAACCCGTAGCCAAACCCATTGCTGCGAATGAACGGCCGGGGCTGAAACGGCGTGAGCCGCCGGTTGCGCAGCCGGTAAAAGTCCAGCCGCCGGCCCACGTACAACGCCGCGTTGAAGTTGGTATTCAACTGCACCGGAAACCCGCTGCGTGGGGGCAGGGCTTTAAACGGAATCGAGAAAATATCCAGGTCGAAGCTGCGGTGCAGCAGCCGCACTTCCTCAGGGCCGCGCAGCCGGTACAACCACGAGGCGGGAATGGCGGCCGAGGTAGCCGGTGGGGTGAACAGCAGCGTATCGGCCCGTTGCTGCACATAGTAGTAGGTTGGCGCAGTTTGGCGCAACTGCTGACGCAGCGTGTCGTTGCTCACTGCCCGCACCCGGTAGTACCCGTCGGGCAGCTGGCTGAGCTGGGCGAATCGGGCGCAGCTGCTGAAAGCCAGCAGAATGGCAACCCCCAACAGAACGCGCTGCACCATGATAGTTCGGGTAGGTTGTGGGCAAGCTAATTGACCGATCATTCCGAGCGGAGCCGAGGAATGACGTTCCAGACGTATTCAGAAATTGTATTGGGTATTCCAACCTGCTACAGCAACGTGCCGCTCAGGAATACTAGCGCTACTGAAAAATAAATAATCAACCCGGTAACGTCAACCAGCGTGGCCACAAACGGGGCGGAAGACGTGGCGGGGTCGAGGCCGAGACGCTTGAGGAGCAGCGGCAGCATGGAGCCCGCCAGGGACCCCCACAGCACAATACCCAGCAGCGCAAACGCCACCGTAAGGCCGATAAGCACCCAGTGCGGCCCGTAAATGGGCGTTACGGCCTGCCACACCGCAATACGGGCAAATCCGACGGCCCCCAGAATCAGCCCCAGCATCAGGCCCGACAGGATTTCGCGGCGCATCACCAGCCACCAGTCACTCAGCGTAAACTCGCCCAGACTCATAGCCCGGATGATGAGCGACGTAGCCTGGGAGCCGCTGTTGCCGCCCGAGCTGATAATGAGCGGAATAAACTGCACCAAAATAATGGCCCGCTGCAGCTCACCTTCGAAAAACTGCATGGCCGACGCCGTCAGCAGCTCGCCCAGAAACAGCACCACCAGCCAGCCGGCCCGCTTCTGCACCATGCGCTGCAGCGGAATCGTCAGGTACGGCTCGTCGAGGGCCTCGGAGCCCCCCAGCTTCTGAATATCCTCGGTATCTTCTTCCTCCCGGATGTCCAGAATGTCGTCGATGGTAACGATGCCGAACAGCACGCCTTCGTCGTTCACCACGGGCAGGGCCACCCGGTCGTTGCGGCGGAATACCTCAATGGCTTCCTCCTGGTCCTGCATAGTGTTGAGCTGCACAAAGCGGCGGTCCATCAGCTCGTGTACGCGCTTTTGCGGGTCGGCCAGCAGGAACTCCCGGATGCGAATGTCGTCGATGAGTACGCCCCGCTCGTCAGTCACGTACAGCATGCTCAGCGTTTCCGACTGCCCGCCGTGCCGCCGGATGTAGTCCAGCACCTGCTGCACCGTCCAGTTTTCCCGGATGGCAATGTAGTCGGGTGTCATCAGACGGCCCACCGAGTACTCGGGATAGCCCAGCAGCTCCAGCGTAACCTTGCGTTCCGGCTCCGAGAGGGTCTGAATAAGCTCCCGCACCAGCTCATCGGGCAGGAACTCCAGCAGCGCCGTTCGGTCGTCGGGCGACATCTCGTTGAGGATGTCGGTAATTTTATCCTGGGAGAGGTTGGCCAGAAAGTGCTTCTGAATATCGAGGTCGAGGTACTCGAATACCTCCGTAGCCAGCTTCAGGGGCAGCAGCCGGAAGATGATGAGCTGCTCCCGTTCCTCTTCCTGCTCCAGCAGTTCTACTACTTCGTTCGGCTCAAACGACTTGAGCGCCTCCTTGAGTTTAAAAAACTCGCCCTCCTGAATCAGGGACGTGATGTGGTCGGTAGTCGGGTGCTGATTCATGAACTGCAAGAGGGGTGTTTTTTCGCTAGGCAAACGGGAATTGGTGAGGCGGCAAAAACCGGCGCGCAAAAGTAGGGTTTTCAACGGCGGAAACCGTGCGTACTCCACAACTTTCTGCCGGGCACAGGGGCATGTACGGGAAACCGAACCGTACGGCTGGCAACCCGGCCGAAAAGCCGGCCCCGCCAGCGGGAAAAAGTCCCGTTTCGTCACCGAATTGCGGTGGCCCCGTACATTTGGCCTCCTTCCTTTCCGCTCCCCTATGCCCCATTTATCTACTGTTCAGCCGCTCGGCACGCTGGTTGCCCTTGGCGGCGGCGACGATGATGCCCTGCTAGCCCTGCTCTGCGACATGCTGCCGCAGCCCGGCCTGCCCGTGGAAATCATCACCGTGGCCTCCCGCGACGATACCCGCTCGGCCCGGGCCTACGAGCGGGCCCTGCGTGAGCTGGGCTGCGCCGGGGCCCGGCACTTGCGCATCAGTGAGCACCACTCCGCCGATGCGCCCGACTCCCTGCGCCGCCTGCGCAAAGCCGGCCTAGTGTTTTTCAGCGGCGGCGACCAGGAGCGTATCACCGATTTTTTGCACGGTACCGAGTTTCTGCGGGTGCTGCTAGAGCGGTATCAGCAGGAGCCCGACTTTATTATTGCCGGTACCTCGGCCGGGGCAGCCGTAATGCCCGAGTTGATGATTGTGCAGGGCTACGGCTGGCGCGCTTTGCGCAAGGGCGGCATGCTCACCAGCACTGGACTGGGGCTGCTGCCCCGCCTCATTATTGACCAGCATTTTGTGGAGCGGGGCCGGTTTGGCCGGCTGGCCCACGCCCTGTTGGCGCACCCCATGTGCCTGGGCATCGGGCTGGCCGAAGAAACCGGCGTAATCATCCGGCAGGGCCGCTACGCCGAAGTATTCGGCGACGGCGTAGTGATGGTAGTGGACGGCCGCCACCTCACGGCCAGCAACCTGGGCCAGATTGGGCGGGGCGAGCCGGTAAGCGGGCAAAACTTTCAGGTGCATCTGCTAGTGGCGGGGCAGTTGCTGGATTTGCATTCCCGGCAAGTGCCTACCGAAACCGAGGGCTAGCACAATAGGCCGGAAACGTGCATATTCGCCGGATTTTCACGCGGAGGAAGTACTCACCAACCTCAGCAGCAGCGCCGGATAAATTTGCTCGGCGTGCCGAATAAAAACACAGCATTTTCCCTACATTTAGGGCAATAACCCACAAATTCTCACTCACCCCTTTTTTGTATGAATGTAAAATCTCTACTCCTCGTGGGAGGGGCGCTGCTCTCAGGCACAGCTGCTTCGGCGGGCGGCTACCAGGTAACGCTGGCCGGGCAGAAGAATAATGGCATGGGTGGCGTAGGCGTAGGATTGTCGCTGGACCAAGCGGCCATGTTCTACAACCCCGGCGCCCTGGCCATGGTGAAGGACCGTGGCGTGCAGGTAGGCATAAACGCCACCATGGCCCGCAACGCGTTCCGGGCCGAGGGCAGCAACCAGCAGCGCGAACTGCGCAACACCATTACCACGCCCCTGAACTTCTACGCAGGCTTTGGGCCGGCGGAGGGCAAGTTCCGGGCGGGTATTGCCGTGTATACGCCCTTCGGTAGCAAGCTGCAGTACGCCGAAGGTTGGGAAGGCCGCACCGCCCTCACCGACATCGACCTGAAGTCCATCTTCGTGCAGCCCACCGTGAGCTACGCCATTACCGACCAGCTGAGCGTTGGGGCGGGCCTGGTGGTATTGGCCTACGGTGCCGTAAACCTGCAACGGGATATCGCGCTGCCCGATTCGTACGGCCACATCGAGCTGGACGGCAAAGCCAAACGCAAAATCGGCTTTAACGCCGGTATCTTCTTCAAGCCCTCCGAAAAACTCTCGTTGGGCATTAACTACCGCTCCAAAATCGACGCGGTGGTGGAAAACGGCGACGTAACGTTCAGCGGTATTCCGTCGAGCTTCACTTCGCGCTTCCAGGCTACCAAGTTTGGCGCCACGCTGCCCCTCATTGCTACTACCAGCGTGGGTTTGGGCATCATGCCGAACGAAAAGCTGACCATTGGTTTCGACGTGAACTTGGCTCAGTGGAGCAAGTACCGCGTGCTGCGCTTCGACTTTGACCAGCAAATCAATGGTTCTACCACCAGCGAGTCCAAACGCTTCTACCAGGATGCCCTCACGTTCCGTTTAGGCGGTCAGTACAAGCTCACCGAAGGCCTGACAGTACGCGCCGGTGGCTCCTATGATCAGACGCCCGTGAAAGACGGCTACGTAACGCCGGAAACGCCCGACAACGACCGGATTAGCGGAACGCTGGGGGCTACCTACGCTTTCGGCAAATTCAGCGTGGACCTTTCCAGCCAGTTTGTGCGCATTCAGAAGCGTACGGAAACGCAGGCACAGCTGATCAGCAGCGGTACTACCGACCGCATTGCCGGTACTTATAAAACCAACATTGTAATTCCCGGCATCGGCCTGAATTACGCTTTCTAACCGCGTTTCGCTTTCTGACTCATGCATACGTCCCTGTTTCGTAAGCTTGCCCCGGCCGCCGCTCTGCTCGGCCTGGGCCTCACGGCCTGCCAGCCCGACCTGGAAGGCGACTATGACGCCAGCAAAGGCTCGGCCGATTTCTCCCGCTACATTGCCGTGGGCAACTCCCTCACGGCTGGCTTCTCCGACGGTGGCCTCTACCGCGAAGGCCAACTGAACTCTTACCCCAGCATTCTGGCTCAGCAGTTCATGGTAGTAGGCGGCGGCGAGTTCAACCAGCCCCTATTCACGGAAGCCCAAGAGAATGGCTCGGGCTACCTGCGCCTGACGGGCTTTACTGCCACCGGTTCGCCCACTACGGCCAACGTAACCACCAGCTTGGCTATCCGCGGCCTCAACCCCACGCTTTACACCCGCTACGACGGCCGCGTGGACAACCTGGGCGTGCCCGGTATTCGCCTATCGGACATCCAGACGCCGGGCTACGGCAGCACGCAGGGTAACCCTTACTTCGAGCGAATTACGCCTACTACTACGCCTACGCAAACCTACTTCCAGCGCGTGAAGGCGGAGGCCGCTACGGCTACGTTCTTCTCCAACTGGTTGGGCAACAACGACGTGCTGGGCTATGCTACCAGCGGTGGCGCAGGCTCTACTATCACCCGCACCGACACGTTTACGCTCAAAAACAACCGCATTGTTAACGTGCTGACGGCTAATGGGGCCAAGGGTATTGTGGCTACCATTCCTGACGTAACCAACATTCCCTTCTTCACCACCGTTGGGCCGGCCTTCCGGGCTACGCTCACGGCGGCCAACGTAGCAGGTGTTGTAATAACTACGGGCCCCTTCTCCACTACGCTTGGTACCCCAGCTACCCGCAAAACAATTGCTACCACGGCTATCCGGGATGCTACCGGAGCCAGCGGCAACCAACTGTTCACGCTCACGGCTTCACCGTACTTGCCGTTGGTAGGCCGTCCTAACAATGGCAAAGCCTGGCGCGACGTATATAACCAAGCTAAGCCGTCGTTGCCGGCTGTAGTTACCCTGGGTGTTTTCCTGGCTATTCAGGGTGTTGATACCACTCAGGCATTCGGCGTTTCGGCCGGTAACCCTATTCCCAGCACACTGGTACTAGATGATGCGGAGCAGGCCAACGTGAAAACGGCTACCACGGCCTTCAACAGCGCTATTGTGGCTAAAGCCAACGAGAAAGGACTGGCTGTTTTCGATGCCAACACCTTCTTTAGCCAAGTGGCTAACCAAGGTTTCGTAACCAATGGTGTGAACAACACGGCTTCGTTTATCTCGGGCAACTTGTTCTCGCTGGATGGTGTGCACCCCACGCCCCGCGGCTATGCTGTAGTGGCTAACGAGATGATTCGTGCTATCAATGCTAAGTACGGCGCTACCATACCAACGGTGAACCCCAACAACTACCGCGGCGTCCGTTTCCCGCAGTAAGTAGTAGTTACGTAGTATACAAAAAGCCTCCCTTGCTCAGCAGGGGAGGCTTTTTATTTGCCCGAATGGCAATTAGGATATCAGGAGAACTGTACGGGCTGCACCACGGCGGGTAGCTCGGGGCGACTTTCGCCGGCCAGGCGGGCGGCAATGAGTTGGGCGTGGTAGCGGCCATTTTCGATAAACCAGCGGCTGGTGTTGAGGCCGCCGCACACGGTGCCGGCCAAGTACAGGCCGGGGCGGTTGGTTTCCAGGGTTTCGGCGTGGTGGGTGGGGGTTTGAGCGGCGTCGGCTTCGCAGGTAATGC
Source organism: Hymenobacter pini (assembly GCF_020421205.1). Lineage (GTDB taxonomy): Bacteria > Bacteroidota > Bacteroidia > Cytophagales > Hymenobacteraceae > Hymenobacter > Hymenobacter pini. The sequence continues at coordinate 251,053 of NZ_JAIZZH010000004.1, read as the reverse complement.
CCAGCGCCGCTAGAAACGAAAAATCGGGATGGTAGCCAGTGAGGGCGTAGACGTGTTGTGCCGGTAGCATTTGCAGGCCTTGAGGTGTGCGCACCTCCACCGAAGTAGGCGTAATTCGCTCAACAGCGGTACTGAAAAAGGCTCGAATACGACCTTCCTTGATGCGGTTTACTAAGTCAGGCCGAATCCAGTACTTCACCGACTGGCTGATTTCGGAACCCCGAATTACCATGGTTACGCGGACTCCGGCCCGCAACAGCTGTAGGGCGGCTTTGGCGGCGGAGTTTTTGGCCCCAATGATAACCACATCCTGGTCGGCGTGGGCGTAGGGCTCTTTATAGTAGTGCGTTACATGGGGAAGCTCTTCGCCAGGCACCTGCAGATAATTGGGCACGTCGTAAAAGCCAGTGGCTACAACTACGTAGCGGCAACGGATACGGCCCTTGTCAGTGACTACGGTGTAGTTTTCCTGTTCGCCCTCAAGGCTGGTAACCCGCTCGTAGAGTCGCAGGGGCAGTTGCTCGGCAAAGGCTACCCGGCGGTAATAATCGAGGGCGTCTTCGCGCAGGGGCTTGTAGTGCAGGGTGGTCATGGGGTAGCCGCCAATTTCCAGCAGCTCAGGCGTAGAAAAGAACTCCATGTTGGTAGGGTAGCCCAGCAGGGAGTTTACCAGCGCACCCTTGTCCACCACTACTACCGAGAGGCCCCGACGGCGCACTTCCAGCCCGCAGGCCAGCCCCACCGGCCCGGCCCCCACTACTACCACGTCAAATGCAGAATCGGTTGTCATAGGCCTGTACTACCGGCAGAGGGGGGAGTAGTTTAACGTGGGTTGGCAGAATGCTTAGTAAGGGGCTATTTCCACGCATGGAGCAAACGCCGCAGCAAAATAATTTCGCCGGTGTGGTAAGCCGTGTGGTCGGCAATGAGCATGGCTTCGCGCAGGATAGTTTGGCCAGTGCCGTGCGGAATGCGCGCCAACAGATTGGTATCAGGCCGCTGTAACAACACAATGAAACGGTGGTGGTCGGCAGTAATCTGGTCCAATGTCAGTTGCCAGGTAGCCTCATCTGCACCGGAATCTGGCGCCGGCCAGTACCCCGTGGGCCAGTCCGGCGACGTATGCGTGGCACCAAGCGAAAACTCCACAATATCCCACTGCGCAATGCGCACGTGCTCCACAATCTGCCAGATGGTGTAGGGCACGCTCGAAACGCGCTGATTCCACTGGGCAGGGGTCAGGCCGGCGCAGGCTTCCGCAAACGTCACGTGGGCATTACCCTGGGTGAGCAAGCTGGTGAGCTCCTGTACGATGCCCGCTTTTGTTGACGCATCCATACTTACGGAAAAGGCTTAGCGTTTTTTCGGCTGGGCGAAGGTTTGCAGCGCCCCCGTGCTCCACAGGGCCCAGCCTATCAGGACAGGTTGGAAAAATAAGCGCGCAAATCGTTTGGCGTCGGTGTCGAGGCCGAAGGCGGAAATATGGTGGGTGTACTGGTGGATATTGCCGGGAAATACCGCAGCATAAAAAGCCGCCAGCCCAATGCCCATTCGCACCCGGTTCTGACCTTTTAACGCCAACAACGCCAGTCCTAAGCCAATTTCTACTACGCCCGAGGCTAGCACGGTCGTGTCTTTATCCAGCGGTACAAAATCGGGTACCTGAGCCTGAAATTCTTGCCGGGCGAACGTCAGGTGGCCAGTGCCGGCTACTACCATGAAAGTGCCCAGCAGGCAGCGGGCTACGTTTTGGAGCGTGGTGGTGTGGGGAGGTTGTTGCATAGCGGAAGGACGCCAGGAATACGCTGGCGCAACAGCTATACGGGTATGAGCCACTCAAAGGTACCCGCGCAAGTCCTCAACCTATCGTCTGTTCTGTCAATCTATTCTTCCAGCCACTGCAAAGCCCGGTATTCGCCGGGCCCGAAGAACTGTTGGAGCAGCTCGGGGGCCATTTTCGGACCGTTGGAGCTATTGGTGAGAAACACCAAGCTTTCCCGGCTATCGGGCAAGGTGAAGTACAGGCCTTTGAAATTGCCATTATCACCCCACTGCCACTGCGCCAGCCCGCGGGAGGTGGTAGCTAAGCCCACTCCGCAGGCCCAATCAACAAACCCATCCGCCGTAGTAGCGGCATGGCCGCAGCGCAGGGCTGGGCTGGCCGCGGTGCGAAGCAATTGAGCGGTGGTCGGCCGTAGCCCCCGGCCCGTCATGAGGGCTTGCAGAAAACGGCTGTAATCCTGGGCGGTACTCAGTAGGCTGAACGCCCCGTAGCCAACTGAAAATTGGTTAATGGGAAAAGGCTTACCGCTACCATCATGACCTGACGCTACATTAGCAGCCCACTGCGGGTGCCACGTAAAGCTACTGTGCGTCATGCGCAACGGCTGAAATACTTCCCGCTGGGCCAGCGCCTCAAACGACTGCCCCGTGAGCTGCTCCAGCGTTTTCTGCAGCAGTACGTAACCTTCACCGGAGTAATTCCAGCAGCTGTCAGGGGCGTACTTCAGACGGAGCGGGCTAGTAGTCCATTCGGGACTGAGCGGGTTGGCGGCCCAGTTGGGCAGGCCGCTGGTGTGGGCCAGCACCATGCGGGTCGTAATGAGGTCGGCCCCCGCGGCGCCCTGCAGGCGAGAATAAGGCGCGTAGCTGAGCAAGGGCTTATCGAGGGTGAGTACGCCCTGATCCACGAGGCGAAGCGTGAGGTAGGCCTGCACGGCTTTGCCCAGTGAAGCCGCCTCGAAAATCGTGGCTTCCGTTACGGTCGGCTCCGACCCAGCCTGCCGCACACCCAGGGCATACGACGTAACACTACGCCCTTTCGTGTACACCAGCTGCATGCCCGGCACGTTGACTTTTTGCATGAGCGCCAGCAATTGGTCACGCGTCGGAGTGGGTTTCGCCGGGCTACTTATAGCGGCCAGCAGGCAGAGTAGAAAAAGAAGCGAATACTTCACGGATGAGCAGCTAGGAGCGTGGGCAACGGATACGCTCAAAAGTAATGGCTCCTTTGCAGAGGTGTGGCTAACGGCTGCTACTCAAATAAAAAACGGTCCGAGGGGTTGAAAGCCTCAGACCGTTTTTAGTGTGCTCACCTTGATACATGCAGTTCTAGTGAGCTTGCAGCCAGTTCTGGCCGGTGCCTACTTCTACTTCCAGCGGCACGCCGTGGGGCAGCAGCAGGGCCGTGGCCATCAGCTCCTTTATTTTGGGCGTGATGTAGTCTACTTCCTCTTTTACGGCGTCGAACACCAGTTCGTCGTGCACCTGCAGGATCATGCGGGTTTTCAGGCGCTCCGCGCGCAGCCACTCGTGAATGTTGATCATGGCCTTCTTGATGATATCGGCCGCGGTGCCCTGAATAGGGGCGTTAATGGCGTTGCGCTCGGTGTAGCCACGCAGGGTAGCGTTGCGGGAGTTGATGTCGCGCAGGTAGCGGCGGCGGCCCAGCAGGGTGGTGGCGTACTCCAGCTCCCGCGCCCGGTTGATGCTCTCATCCATGAACTGCTTCACCGAGGCAAACTCCTCAAAATAGGTGTCAATAATTTCGGTGGCCTCTTTGCGCGAAATGCCGATGCGCTGGGCCAAGCCGAAGGCCGAAATGCCGTAGATGATGCCAAAATTGACAGTTTTGGCCTTGCGGCGCATCTCGCTGTCCACTTGGTCCAGGGGCACGTGGAATACCTTGCTGGCGGTGCTGGTGTGAATGTCGAGGCCCTGGCGGAAAGCCTCAATCATGGTTTTATCACCCGAGAAGTCGGCCATAATGCGCAGCTCCACCTGGGAGTAGTCGGCGGCCAGCAGCACGTGGTCCTGGTCGCGGGGCACAAAGGCTTTGCGGATTTCCCGGCCCTTCTCGGTGCGGATAGGAATGTTCTGGAGGTTGGGGTTGGTGCTGCTGAGGCGGCCGGTAGCCGTTACGGCCTGGTTGAAGCTGGTATGCACGCGGCCGTCCAGCTCGCATACCAGCTGGGGCAACGCCTCCACGTAGGTGCTGCGCAGTTTGGTGAGCTGGCGGTGCTCCAGAATGAGTCCGGCAATAGGCGCATCAGCGGCCAGCTGGCTGAGTACTTCCTCGCCGGTGGCGTACTGGCCGGTTTTAGTTTTCTTGATTTTGCCCCGGCCCAGATCCATCTTGTCAAACAGCACCTCGCCTAATTGCTTAGGCGAGCCAATGTTGAATTCCTGGCCGGCTTCCGAGAAAATCTGCTTTTCAATGTCCTGAATGTAGCCCTGCAGCTCGGCGGAATACTCGCCCATGGCCGAAGAATCGATTTTCACGCCCTCGTACTCAATGTCGGCCAGCACCGGTACCAGCGGGTTTTCTACCTCGTTCAGCAGGTCCAGCAGGCCCACCTCTTTCAGCATAGGCTCAAATACGTGCTTGAGTTGCAGCGTCACGTCGGCGTCCTCGCAGGCGTAATCCTTCACCTCAGCCGGCGGTATTTGGGCCATGGTTTTCTGGTTCTTGCCCTTGGGACCGATAAGCTCGATGATGCTGATGGGGGTGTAGTGCAGGTAGGTTTCGGCCAGCACGTCCATGTTGTGGCGCATGTCGGGCTCCAGCAGGTAGTGGGCCAGCATAGTATCGAACAGGGGGCCGCTGACCTGCACGTTGTAGTGCTTGAGAATGGTGAGGTCGTACTTGATGTTCTGACCGATTTTGGTAATCTGCTGGGCCTCAAAGAAGGGGCAAAACTCGTTCACCAAGACCTGCGCGGCGGCGTGGTCGTCGTGGGGTACAGGCACGTAGTAGGCCTCGCCGGGCAGCCAGCAGAAACTCAGGCCTACCAGCCGGGCCGTCATGGTATCGAGGCCGGTGGTTTCGGTATCGAAGCTGACTTCGGTTTGCTGCAGCAGAAACTCCAGCAGGCTTTTGCGCAGCTCGGGCGTGTCGATGAGGTGGTAGCGTACAGCCACATCCTGCAGCGTGCGGCGCGGGCCGGCCGGCGCCCCGAAGCTGCCGGTTTCGCCTTCCTCAGCGGCAATGCCCACGGCTGCATCGGCGGAGGACCCAAACAGGCTGCCCTGGCCCTCAGCCACTTTTGGGCGACGGGCGCCACGCGGCGCAGGGGCGGCGCTGGTACCGGCGGCACTACCTCCGCCCAGCAGGCGGGTAGCCAACTGCCGGAACTCCAGCTCCTCGAACAGCTGCTGCAGGGCTTCCACATTGGGGGCTTCCATGCGCAGGCCTTCCTCGTGGAACTCAATGGGCACATCCAGGTGAATGGTGGCCAGCTCCTTGCTCATCAGGCCCTGCTCGGCGAAGTTGCGTACGTTTTCCTGCTGCTTGCCCTTGAGCTCGTCCACGTTGGCAATCAGGTTTTCAACGGAGCCGTACTTCTGAATCAGCGTTTTGGCCGTTTTTTCGCCGATGCCCGGAATGCCCGGAATGTTGTCGGAGGCGTCGCCCTGCAGGCCCAGAATGTCAATTACCTGCTCGGGCCGCTCAATTTCGAAGCGCTGTAGCACGTGGGCCACGTCCAGCACCTCGGCTGCATTGCCCATAAAGGCGGGCCGGTAAATCTTGATGCAGTCGGTTACCAGCTGGCAGTAGTCTTTGTCGGGCGTCATCATAAACACCTCCCCAAAACCCTGGGCTTCGGCCCGGCGGGCCAGGGTGCCAATTACGTCGTCGGCCTCGTAGCCATCCACCACCAGAATAGGGATATTGAAGGCCGTGATAATCTTTTTGATGTAGGGAATGGCCAATCCAATGTCCTCGGGCATGGCTTGGCGCTGGGCCTTGTACTCGGCAAACTGCTCGTGGCGAAAGGTTTTTTTCTGGGCATCGAAAGCCACCCCGATGTGGGTGGGCTTCTCCTTTTGCAGCACCTCCACCAGCGTGTTGGTGAAGCCCAGAATAGCGCCGGTGTTGAGGCCCTTGGAGTTCACGCGCGGGTTTTTGCTGAAGGCAAAGTGGGCCCGGTAAATCAGGGCGAAGGCGTCGAGCAGGAAAAGCTTATGGGGCTGGGTGGCGGTAGTATCGGGAGTCATAGGAAGGCGAAGGTACGGAAGGCAAGGAGGCCCGGCCAGCGTAACCGGTGGCCGGGCAAGGGTGTTACGCAACTTAAGCAGCTGCTGCCGAGCAATCATGAAAAATGTACGGAGCCGGCAAATTTGCTGTTTATTGGGCCTGTGCAGTTATCCATTTTACTTATTCTGAGTGCGGTTGCGGGTTTCGTGAGTTCAGTTTCCGCGCAACAGGCCCCCGTAGTACCGCCCGCTCCTGCGGAGCATGCCCGACTGGTGCAGGCGTTTCAGCAGGAACTCAACGCCGAATACCGGGACTCTACCCGCACACCACTGCCCCGTTCGGCCCGAGCCTCCTTCACAGGCCTGCCGTTTTACCCCACCAACTACAGTGCCTGCGTGGTGGCCCGCTTCGTGCCCGATTCATTGGGCGCGCCGTTTCAGATGCAGACCAGCACCAGCCGGCGCCCACTGTACCGCAAGTACGGCGAGCTGCACTTTACCTTGGATGGTAAGCCGCAGAAGCTGAACGTGTACCAAAGCCTGGATTTGCTGAGAAACCCGGAGTACCGCGACTATCTGTTTCTGCCATTCACTGACCGCACCAACGGACACAACAGCTACGGGGGCGGGCGGTATATTGACTTACGCCGGGGCCAGATTCGGGGTCAGCAGCTAGTGTTGGATTTCAACCGCGCCTACAACCCGTATTGTGCCTATGCAACCGGTTACGCCTGTCCGGTACCACCGCCCGAAAACCGGCTGGCAGTAGAAGTAAAAGCCGGCGTAAAGAGTGACCACTAGACCCAGGAACAGTGCCAACCCCGGCCGCCCCGGCGCGTAAGCCCACAGCATGCGCTACATCTCCCTCGACCTTGAAACCACCGGCGGCAACCCGCAGCGCCATCAGATTCTAGAACTGGCGGCCGTGGTAGAAGATACCAAGCACCCGTTGCCGCTGCCGGAACTACCGGCCTTCCGCCGTGTGGTGCGCCACCCGGAGTTGGTAGGCACGGCCGGGGCCCTGGCCCTAAACGCCGGCCTGCTGCAAGAACTGGCGCGCAAAGAGCCCAACCCTGAGCTTTGTACGCCCGAGGAGTTGCTGCCCCAGTTGCGCGAGTTTCTGCTGACTCACGGGTTCAAAACCGATAAAAAAGACTGCGTAACGGTAACCATGGCCGGCAAGAACATTGCCGTATTCGACTTGGGTTTTCTGCGGCAGCTACCCGGCTACGGCACGCTAGTGCGGGCCGAGCCTGCTATGCTCGACCCGGCCGCATTCTACCTGAATTGGCGCAAGGATACGCGCCTCCCCACCATGCAAACCTGCAAGGCCCGCGCCGGCTTCGAAGACGATACGGTGGCCCACCAGGCCCTGGCCGATGCCCTGGATGTGGTACAGCTGCTCCGGCCCTTTTATGAGCTGCCGGTTTACAAGCAAGTTCAGGCAGGCGAAACGCAACAAGGCCCGGCATAAGCCGGGCCTTGTTGCGTTATGTGAGAATACGTGAGGGTATTCTACCAGTCACCGGAGGCACCGCCCCCGCCGAAGCTGCCGCCGCCAAAGCCACCAAAGCCGCCACCACCACCGCCACCACCGCCCCAGTTGCCACCGCCGCCGAAGACGCCGCGGCCACCCGAGAAGTCACCGAAGATGATGGGCGGGATCATGCCGCCGCCGAAGCCCCGGTTGCGTCGGCCGTAGCCGCCGCCTCCACCGCCGCCCCGGTTGCGGAATAGGATGAACAGGATAAGCACGGCAATAATCACCCAGAAAAAAATACCCGAGCCGCTGGAGTCGTTGGACTGGCGGGGGGCGCGGGTTTGGGTGCTGGCGTCGGCTTTGTATTCGCCTTTGGCCAGGGCAATCAGTTGGTCGGTGGCCCGGTCAAGCCCTTCATAATACCGCTCTGCTTTGAAGGCCGGCACAATGGTGTTGGAAATGATGCGCTTGCCTAGGGCATCCGGAATAGCCCCTTCGAGGCCGTAACCAGTGTGGATGCGGGCTTTGTGCTCCTGCTGCGCCACCAGAATCAGGATGCCATTGTTGCGCCCTTTCCGGCCAATGCCCCAGGTTTCGCCGAGCTGCTGGGCGTACTGCACAATATCGACGCCGTCCAGGCTGGGTACCGTTACAATAGCAATCTGCGACGACGTGCTGTCGTCGTAGGCCACTAGCTTGCGCTCCAGCTGCTCCACCTCGTCGGGGCGCAGCATCCCGGCTAAGTCATTCACGAGGCGGGGTGGGGTGGGCCGGGGTGGAATTTGCTGGGCCTGCACCGTCAGCTGCACCAATAGCAAGCAGAGCAAGAGCCAGAAGGTGCGCGCCTGAAGCCGCAAAGTAGCTAGGTGCTTCATGAGCGGGATTTCGGTGAGTCGCCGAAGGAGATGGAATCGTCCAGCTCGTTCTGGTCGGTGGCGGCATCGTAGGGGAAGTAGCGGCGCAGTTGCTCGCCCACCAGCCGGATACCCTGCTCTAGGCCATTTACGTACTTCTCGGCCCGGAAATGCTGCAGCACGTTCTCCTTGGCCGTTTCCCAGAAGTCATCGGGCACCACGGAGTTGATGCCCGCGTCGCCGATAACGGCAAACTGCCGGCTCTGCCAGGCCAGGTAAAACAGCACCCCGTTGCGCTGGGCCGTGCGGTGCATGCCCAATTCGGCAAACACCTGCGCCGCTCGGTCCAGGGGCTCGGGGGTAGGGCAGGTGTCTTCCAGGTGCACCCGGATTTCGCCGGAAGTGCGCAGCTCGGCCTGCCGGATGGCGGCCACCAGCGCCGCTTCCTGCTCGGGGGTGAGAGGGTTGGTCATAGTGTAGGGCCTTAGTGCCTAGTGCTTGGTGCCTGGTGCTTAGAAACGAACTAAGCACCAGGCACCAAGCACTAGGCACTAAAATTAGAATTGAACCGTCGGGGCTTTCTGCGAGGCAGCGTCGGCCTCGAAGTAGGGCTTCTCCTTGAAGCCGAACATGCCGGCAAACAGGTTGTTGGGGAAGCTCTTGATGTAGCCGTTGTAGTCGTTGGTTACCACGTTCAGCTTGTTGCGCTCCACGTTGATGCGGTTTTCGGTACCCTCAATCTGGGCCTGCAACTCCTGGAAGTTGGCATTGGCCTTCAGCTCGGGATAGTTTTCCGACACGGCCAGCAAACGGCCCAGGCCCGCGCTAACCTGCGACTGGGCTTCCTGGAACTGCTTCAGGTTTTCGGGCGTCAGGTCGTTGGCATTCAGCTGCACGCTGGTAGCCTTGGCCCGGGCGTTGATAACGTCCGTCAGCGTCGACTTCTCGAAGTTGGCGGCACCTTTCACCGTATTTACGAGGTTCGGAATCAGGTCGGAGCGGCGCTGGTAGGCGCTTTGCACGTTACCCACCTGAGCCTTCACGGCTTGGTCTTTGGTTACCATGGAGTTGTACCCGCACGAGGACTGCGTGAGCAACAGCACAAGGCCGGCGAAATAGAGCAAAAAGCGTTTCATAGGATTGGGAGAATGGAAAAAGTGGAAGAGAGAGTCAGAGAAAACGTTGGGCCAACCAAGTGGCCTCCGTGGCTGTTGCACTTCGGCGTAGCCCGCTCGTAGCAGGAGCACCCAGCTGAACCAGCGTGCTGCAAAGTACGAATTCAGGCCACAGCGGTTGTGTGTACGGTTGCTCCGGCGGGTTTGTGTATTTTGCGCTTCGGTGCTTCCCGATTTTTCTCTCCTGATGAAAGCAGTAATTCCCGTGGCCGGTATCGGCTCCCGCCTCCGTCCGCACACCCACACCCAGCCCAAAACCCTGGTGCCGGTGGCCGGCAACACTATTCTGGGCCACATCATCGACCGGCTGGTGGATGCCGGGGTGCAGGAATTCGTGTTCATTATCGGCTACCTGGGCGAGAAGGTGGAGAGTTACGTGCGCAAGCAGTACCCGCAGTTGCGGTGCTCGTTTGTGGTGCAGGAGCCCCGCGAAGGTATTGCCCACGCCCTGTGGCTGGCCCGGGAGCATTTCCGCCACGAGCAGGACGGCATCCTGATTCTGCTCGGCGACACCATTGTGGACATCGACCTGCCCGCCATGATGACCACGCCCGGCAACGTATTGGCCGTGAAGGAAGTAAAAACGCCTTCCTTGTTTGGCCTGGTGGAAACCGGCACCGGCGGCCGCGTGACGAAAGTGGTGGAGAAGCCCCGTATTCCGAAATCGAATTACGCCCTGGTAGGGCTGTACAAGATTGCCAACCCCGACTGGCTGGCCTCGGCCCTGGAGCGCATTGTGGAGCAGGACCAGCGCACTCACGGCGAGTTTCAACTCACGGACGCCCTCATGCTCATGATTCAGGACGGGGCCGATATGGTAACTACACCCGTTGACAACTGGTTTGACTGTGGCCGCAAGGACAGCCTGCTGGAAGCCAACGCCCGCCTGCTCAACCGCCCCGAGTTCCTAAAGCGCCGCGAGTACCCCGAGTTTCCGGACACCATCATCATTCCGCCCGTCAGCATCGGCCACGACTGCCAGATTTCGGGCTCCATCATCGGCCCCAATGTGGCCATCGGCGACCGAACCATCGTCAAGAACACTATCCTGAGCGAGTCCATCATCGGCTCGTACAGTGAGTTGCGCTCCGCCGTGATGCACGACTGCATCGTGGGCTCCGACGCCCTGTTTAAAGGTACCCGCCACAGCCTCAACATCGGCGACAACACGGAAATCGACTACAGCTAAGCGGTGAACGAGTAGTTGAGCGAGTGAGTGAAGTTGCTGTTGAGCTTCGCTACTTCACTCATTCACTCAACCACTCATTCACAGTTCATGTATCCGCTGAGGGCAGAATGTCGTTACTTTAGCCCGATGCGCTACCTGACCTCCTTCCCCCGCCTGCTGCCCGCCCTGGGCCTGACGCTGCTACTGTCCGGCTGTTACTCCCGCTCCGATATGAAGTCGGAGGACGGAGCTACCACCACCGAGAAGCCCGGTGCTAAACTGCCCGACAACGTGCGCCCCGCCGAAGCGCCCGGCGTAGAAGCGCCGGAGGAGGCCTCGGACGTAGTAAGTGGAGCCGCTGCTCAGCCCCTGCAGGCTGTGAATGTATTTCTGGAGGTGTCGGGTTCCATGGAAGGCTTCATGCCCAAAACCGGGGCCAGCGGCGAGAATACAAAGTTTCAGCAGCACGTAGCGCAGTTGCTGTCGGAAATCAACCGCACCTCAGCCGCGCGGCAGAAAGCGTATTTCCGCATCAAGGAGAAACCGTATAAGGATACGTACCAAGGTCTTTCCAGTACCGTGCGCAGCGGCATTCAGCAGCCGGCCAAAAGCACCGATCTGCCCGCCGTGCTTGATACCTTGATGACGCGCTACTACCAGCCCGGCTCGGTAAGCGTGCTGATTTCGGACTTCATCTATTCCCCCAAAAACGCCGGGGCTATTCCTTACATCAAAACCGACATTGCCGACGCTCTGCAGCGCAACGGCGCGCAGCCCGATCTGGCCGTGTCGGTGTACGGCTACCTGTCGGATTTCCGGGGCACCTACTACCCGGCCCTGAAAGCGGCCGGCAAGAAAACCAACTGCTGCGACACCGAAATACCATACTACATCTGGGTGCTGGGCCCCGCAGATGCTGTGCGCCGCTTTGATGCCGCTTTGTTGGAACAACACCCCGGCAAGCAGGCGCACTTCGGCGTTACGTACCCGCGCCCGGCTTACTCGGTGTTGGATAAGTTTCAGAACAAAGGTGCCTGGTACTACGGCGACGCCGGGGCCAGCAAGCGGACCGCCGGCAGTTACCGGGTAGTGGCCGTATCGGAAGCCTCGGCTCAGCAGCCGGTAGAGTTTGTAGTGGGCCTGAACCTGGGCCAGCTGCCCGGCCAGTATCGGGACGTGGCGTATCTGCGGCAAAACCTGAAGCTGGAAGGCGTGGATACTGACGCCAAGCTGCTGGAAGTAACCGAAGCCACCGACCAAACCACAGCCAGCAGCGGCCCCCAAAGCAAATACACGCACTTCGCCAAAGTGCGCCTGACCCGGCAGCCCAAGGCGGCCCGCCCGCTGGTGCTGCGTCTCCAGGACCAGCGCCCTGCCTGGGTGGCGCAGTGGACCACCCGCAACGACGGCACGCCCGCACCCAAAACCTTTGCCCTTAGCTCCCTGCTCGACGGGCTGGATACCGGCGGCTCGGCACGTCTAATATTTGAGCTGCCATTAACCTTACAGCCAGCCGAATAGCGCTACGGCTGAGCTGCTTGTGTTCGGCTACTGGTTGGTGGTCTGTCGATTTGGAACGGTTTTCGTTCCTTGATGGCAAGGAGCATCTGATAGCCAGCCTCACAATTTCGTTTCCTTCTCATCGTTCCACGGGTTGCCGGCCCGGAGTCCGGCCTCACCTCTTTCCATGAAAGCATTCTTCCGCTTCCTCTACGAGCTCATCGGTAACCCCCAGCCCCCGGCCGATACCCCCGTGTACCGCGACGTGGTTTTCCCGAACCTGGGGCTGCTGAATTTGGGTGTTTCCGCCGGGCTGGCGCTGATTTTCTACTTGCTTATCAACCGGGCTATGGGCGTGGCTACCTTCAACAAGGGCCGGCACTGGAGCGTATTCCTGGTGTTGAACGCGCTGATTGCCTTCTTGGTAACCATCTGGCAGGCCCATTCCCAACAGGTAACCGACCACAGCTACATCTACTGGCTGGCTACTTGGAATGCCATCCTGGCCCTGATCTGGTTTTTCGTTTTCTCGTTGGTGTTCAAGCGCGGCTCTACCAACGCCAGCACCACCCCGTTTTAGTATTGAGTACTGGGTATTGAGTAGTGAGTTGGCGACAAGTCAACCGTGCTGCAAACTCAAACCCGCTTCTATCTACTCAATACCCAATACTCACTACTCCTCATGGCTAAACTCTTTTTATTCGGCATTGGCGGCACGGGTTCCCGCGTGATTCGCTCCCTGACCATGCTGCTGGCCGCGGGCGTTGATCTGCCCAACTGTGACCGGGTGGTGCCCATCATCATCGACCCCGACGCCCACAACGGCGACATGAACCGCACGGTGCAGCTGCTGCAAACCTACCAGCAGATTTACAAGCGCCTCGGCCCCCGCGAAGAAGGCTTCTTCAAGACCGATATCAGCACGCTGAGCGGCATTTCACAGGATGTGAACGGCTCGGTGAAGGATACCTTCATCTTCGATTTTGGTGGTATCAACCAGAGCTTCCGGCAGTACCTGCACTACGACGGGCTGTCGGTGGACTCGAAGGGACTGGTGGATTTGCTGTTCACGCAAGATAACCTGGAAAGCCCGCTCACTATCGGCTTCCGGGGCTCCCCTAATGTGGGTAGCATTGTGCTGAATAAGCTGGTAGAAAGCCCCGAAATGCGGTTTTTTGCCGACAACTTCCAGGATGGTGACCGGGTGTTTTTCGTGTCGAGCATCTTCGGCGGTACGGGTGCGGCGGGCTTCCCACTGATGCTGAAAAACCTGAAGGACACGAACACCCGCCTCAGCAACGCCCGCTACCTGCGCGACGCGCCCACCGGAGCCGTCACGGTGATGCCCTATTTCGCCCTGCAGAGCGAGGATAACGCCGTCATCGACTCCAATAACTTCCTGACGAAAACCAAGGCGGCGCTCAGCTACTACGAGCACAACCTGCAGGGCCTCGACGCGCTGTACTACCTAGCCGATACGCCCGATACGCCCTACGAGAACCAGCCCGGCGGTACCCAGCAGAAAAACAAGGCCCACGTAATTGAGCTGCTGGCCGCCCTGAGCATCGTGGACTTCATGCGCTACTCGGCCTCCGAGCTGCGCACTGGCGGCCCGCACTTCCATGAGTACGGCCTGCAGACCGACGCCCCGGAAATTCAGTTCAGCCACTTGCCCGATGAGTCGCGTGAAATTATTGCCAAGCAGCTCACGCAGTTCCTGTACTTCACGCGCTACCACAAGCAGCACCTGCCCACCGATAAAGCCCCCTACGCCGACAACCTGAAGCTGGACTACGCTTTGCGCAACGAGCCCATCTTCCGGGAGCTGAACAACTTCCTGCACGGCCAAGACCTGGGCGCTGACCAATGGCTGCAGGAGCTGGCCCAAAACCGCCGCGCCTTCCGCCCCTTCGACCTGCAGACGGACGACTTCAACGCCATGATTCTGGGCCGGCCGGTGGAAAAGAAGTGGTCCGATTTCTTCAACAAAGGTCTCAGCCACAATTACTTGCTCGACTCGCTCAACAAAACCGAAAAGTCTATCCAGGAACCCGACAGCTTCCGCAAGCTACTAGAGCTGTTTTATGATGTAACAGACAAGGCGTTTGAGGAGAAGGTGAAGGTGGTGTAGGCCACGCGGCCCGGCCGTCCCAGGTGTCCCAGGGTTGAAACCCTGGGCTAGTCAGTGGGAGGATGATTATTCATTGCAAAACGCTCCTTAATCCAAGTTTCAACCCTGGGACGCCGAGCCGCCAGAACGAGACGTATGAGCCACGTTTTTCAGTCGTTGTGGGTGCATGTGACGTGGGCTACCAAAAACCGGCAGCCTTGGCTCACGGCGGAATTGAAGCCAGTGCTGTTTAATCAGATTCGGCACATTGCAGAAACCGGCAGCATCCACCTCAACTTTTTGAACGGCGTTCAAGACCATGTACACTGTCTGCTTTCGTTGCGCACCACTGACCGGCTGGATTTGGTGATGCAACAGCTCAAAGGCAAAAGCGCGCATTGGGTAAATGAGCAGGGTCTGACGGATTTCACCTTTGGCTGGCAGAATGGCTATGGTGCGTTTTCCGTCAGTCCGTCGCATGTGGAACGGGTGCGTAACTACATCCGCAATCAGGAAAAGCACCACCAAGAGCAGAATTACTGGCAGGAAATGGAAATGCTGGAAAAGATGGCGCGGGTACCATGAGGTGTGGGCGGCGTGGACGACCCAGGGCTGAAGCCCTGGGCTAGTCAGCGAAAACCGAGCAACCCGCTCCGTAGCCCAGGACTTCAGTCCTGGGACACCCACGCCGCCTGAACCATCTGCCCAGTACCACTCCGCCAACTAAGAACAGAACCGCTAACTAGCCCAGGGTTTTAACCCTGGGAACCCTGGAAAACGATATGGCCAAAGTCCTTCGCTTACATAACAACGGCTCCCAGCAGGTGCAGGGCTGGCAGAAAACCGCCCCCGTCACCAGCACCGAAATCAACACCGTCACGGACCCTGCCGGCGGTAAGTCGCGCAACCTGGCCGTGAGCATCCCAACGCCGTTTGCGCGGATGCACTTGTTCGAAACGGCTTTCGACTTCCTGGCCCGGGAGGGGCAGCGCAACCCCGGCTCGGTGTACCATGAGTTGACCACGCACTTCTGGGATTTGCTGGAGTTGCTCTACAACTACCACCTCTACACCCAGGCGGGCCGCAAAATCACGTTGCGCCGCTGGAATGCCGAGGCCGAAATCCGGCGGATGCGGCAGGACGAGGGTACGCGCCTGCTGGGCGAAACCCTGCAGCTGTACATGCAGGACGAGCGGTTCCGCGACTTCACCGACATGTACCTGGTGTACTATGAGTCGCCGGAGCTGGCGGGCGGCACGCGCCTGCTGGGTGGTACTTCGCCGCTGACCATCCTGTTCACTGGTCCGGCCACTACGCCGCTGGACCTCGAGCGGCCCCAAGCCCGCGGGCACTACTTCGATAAGCAGACGGTGCTGCTCGAGGACCGGGACCCGCAGTTCCGGGAGTTCGTGTACGAGCTGTTTTTGGCGTATCCGCAGCTGCAGCGCCGCGAGTTTGCCGGCAGCGTGTACGCTGGCCTCGACCGGAGCAAAATCAACCAGCTCCAGATGCAGGGCGACCGGAGCGCCCAGCAATTTGCCGCCCGCTACCCGGCCCTGGCCGACGTGCAAGGCAACCTGGTAAGCGTGAAAGGCGTCCCGCTACCCGGCCGCGCCGACCAGTCGGCCGTTACCAGTTCCGACCTGTTCATCCAGCCCACCCGTGAGGCCATCGGCGGCCGGCCGCGCCCCTTGGTGCTGCGTCCCAACCTGACCATGCCCGGGGCCAACTACCTCAACGGTCAGCCCTGGGACGACCGTACGCCGGTGCCCTACTACGACGAGCTGGCCCTGGAAAGCCGCGTGCTGCCCGGCAAAGGCTTCAAGTATCCCTACCTCACGGTGGGCGACCTGCTGGAAGATTCGCTGGTGGAACTACCCTACGAACTGAATACCCAGCGCTTCCACACCGGCAAAGTCACGTTCCAGTACGGGGCCGACGGGCAGGGCCGCGCCCGGTTTCCCTACCTGTTGCCGCTAAAACAGGCGTTTTTTGAGTATTTCACCGAAAACGAGCTGGCCGAGCTAGTCACCTTCACCATCGACCTGAGCCACGTGCGTGTGCAGCTGCGGGTGCCGGTGCAGGCGGGGCGCTTCATTACGTTTGAGCGCAGCTACTACGTGAACCCCCAAAACCCCAAGGATGCGCAGGGCCGCGAGATTCTGGAGAAGGGCCGCATTGTGCGGGCCAACGTAGGGGTGGGCGTGTTCCCATTCTACAAGGTGCGCTACCAACCCGAATACAACGACCTATACAAGGTGATGCTGGTGGACGCCGATAACGCGCCCACCATGCTCAACCGCCGCTACGACCTCACGTTCTTCGTGAACGGGGAGCGGATTACGGAGCAGGGGGCCGCCCGCCGTGCCACCCGCTACGAGCGTACCCAGAAGAGCATGGCCACCGCCGGCAGCACCTACTACGAAGTCACCGGCACCCACTTCGACCTGGCCGAGCTGACCTGCCCGCCCGCCACCATCGGGGCAGAGCCGGCCCGGGGGCTGCTGGTGCCACGCTGGCGCGAGCTGGACCGGGGTACCCGTCGCTTCACCTTCGCGGTGGACTTTGGTACCACTAATACCCACATTGCCTACGCCGATTCACCCACGGCCCACCCGCGCCCTCTCACCATTGGCGAGGCCGATGTGCAGGTAGAATGGCTGCACGCCCCGGTGGCCGATGCCGGCCTGTCGGCGGCGCAGCGCTACCGCACCGGGGCCGGGCAAATCTGGACGCACATTGCCACCCTGCAAAACCGGGAGTTTGTACCCAGCTTCGTGGGAGAAGGCGGCTCGGCCTACGAATTCCCGATTCGGACGGCCGTGTGCGAAACCACGTCGTTTGCCAACGAGCCGGCCAAAGTGCTCAGCAACATCAACATCGGCTTCAGCATTAACACCGAAACCACGGCCGAGCTACCTCAAAACCGTTTCGTCACCAACCTGAAATGGTCGGCGGAGCTGGACCCGCAGGGTGTGTCGCGCATTGAGGCGTTTTTCAAGGAAATTCTGCTGCTGCTGCGCCACAAAGCGGCGTTGCACGGCGGTATTTTGGAAGATACCCGCGTGGTGTGGTTTGCCCCGCTGAGCTTCGACGGGTTCCTGCGCAACCAGTTCCAGCAGGTCTGGGATGAGGCCTTCCAGCAAGTGTTCAAGGCCCGCCGCCCCACCATCTGCCTCACCGAGTCGGTGGCCCCGTACTACTACCTCACGGCCACCAACCAGGTAGTGCCCAACCGCGACGAAAACGTGGTGAACATCGACATCGGCGGCGGCACCACCGACTTACTGCTCTTCGCCGACCAGAAACCAGCTTACAGCACCTCATTCCGCTTCGCCGGCGACGATCTGTGGGGCGACGGGTACGCCCGCGTGCAGGGCGCACCCAAGCAGAATGGCCTCCTGCGCCTCGGCGTGGGCCACGTAGAAAGCCTGCCCGACTCGGAGCAAAACCAGGAATACAAAGGCTACTTGCGCGCTGCCCTCAGCAACACCGATTTCGGCTCCGCGGACGTAACCAGCCTGTTGTTTAAGTACGATGATGCCCTGCGCTTTACGCAGGCCCTGGGCTTGGGCAAAGGCCGGCAGCTGCGGGTGCTGTTCTACCTGCACTACACCAGCATCATCTACCACACGGCGCAGTTGGTGAAGCACCTCGGCCTGAAAACGCCGCGCTACCTCTGCTTCTCGGGCAAAGGCAGCCTGTACCTGCGCCTGCTGGCCGGTGGCAGCTCCCTGGTGGCCATTGAGAAGATTACGAAGGCCATCTTCCAGGCCGTAACCGGCACCGAACCGCCTCACAACTTCCGCGTTATCCTGGCCGACAACCCCAAGGAGGCTACTACCAACGGCGGCGTGCTGTTCGAGGAGAAAACCAATACCTCGGACTACGACAGCATCAAGCCGGTGAAGTACAGCGGCGCCGTGGAAGGCACCGAGCTCAACCAGCAGCGTCTGAAGCTGAACCAGGTAGATGCTGCCCTGAAAGACCAAGTGCTGGAAAATGTGCGCCACTACCTCACCCTCGTACTCGAAGGCGACGAAGTAGCGCCCTACCTGCGCGAAGTAGGTGTAGACGTGGACCGTCAGCGCGTGAAGGACATTCTGCAGCGCGAAATCGAGGACAGCCTGAGCCTGGGCCTGCACCAGTTTCAGCGCCAGCTCTCCGCCGACGAAACCCTGCCGGAAACGCTGTTCTTCCTGCCGCTGAAACAGGCACTCTATAACCTCAGCCGCGAGCTGCAGGCGTAATGCTACTGGCGCAGTAGCCCAGGGTTAAAACCCTGGGCTATGTAGCGTCTGTGGTTTATATTCCCGCTGATTAGCTAAGGGTTTCAACCCTGGGAATCAGTTACGATTCCTTCCTACCCAAATACCCTATGACTCTTTCCCGCCGCGTTGCTTCCCTGCTTACCGGCCTGCTGCTGTTGGCGGCCGGCAGCCGTGCCCAAACGCCCCTTGGTCAGCCCACACTGGAGGAGCGCAAAGTGCAGATCTGGTGCGCTACGGCCAAGTTCGTGTATGAAGATACGGGCCACCCCGAGCTGAAAAGCCAGTTGAAATGCGGCGGGCCGCTCAAAGACTTTGCTGGAAGCATCAAGGCCGATGAGCAGCGGGTGTATTCGGCGCTGTACCAGCCGCTGGAGGTGCAGGGCGTGATGTACAAAGGCCTGGGCTCTGACAACTCCCGCCTGCAGACGCTGGTGCGCGAAATCATCAATCGGCTCCGCACTTCCCCGTCCCGCAAGGGCAATGCTGCCCGGCTGGCTGGCGTAATGAAGCTGGAAACAGCTCTGAAGAACTACCTCGACCAGGGTACGCCTATTGGCGACCTGCCCGCTGCCGAAGCGGCTACTACCGAAACTGTTGATACCACCGCTACCACCGACGAAGTCACGGCCGCCGCTCCCGGCGACGCTGGCTTGGCTGAAGCCGGCGTGGCTACTCCCACTACGCCAGCAACTACCGGAGCAGGGGAGAGCCTAATGAATAAGTTTTTCGGTCCTCTGGCGCTGATTCTGGCCCTGCTGAGCTTGGTGCTGTACGCCCTGCTGAAGCGGAGCATTGGCGCTTCCTGGAAGGAAATCAACGCCCGCATCGACAAGCGCCGCGACGATATTGCCGCCTTACAAACCAGCCCCGGTAGTGGCGGTGGCAAACCGGCCGACCGTTTCTCCCCGGCCCAGCTGCGCGAGCTGGAGCAACTGATTCAGCAGCGGGTAGAGCAGGAATTGCAGAAACGTCAGTCGCCGCCGAAAGCTACTCCGGCTCCGGAAGCTCCGGTACAGGCCCCGCCCGCTCCGGCCCCGCAGCCGGTGGCCGTGACCCCAGCTCCGGTAACGCCGCCTGTTGTTAGCGCTCCGCAGGCCCCGGTGCAGCGTACCGAAGCCCCAGCCGCAATTCCCGCCGGTCCGCCTGCTGCTGCCCCGCTCGATGAATTTGACAGCCTCGTACCGCCGGTGCAGTTGCCCAACGCACCCGCGCCGGTTTCGGCTGCGCCTGCCGCCGACCAACCACGGACGCGCTACGTGAAGGTGCCCGTGAACGGAGCGTTCAGCGAGTTTGACTTCTCCGACGAGCCACAGCACGACAGCATCTACGAAATTCACCTGGACCCGCAGTGGCCCGATTTGGCCACGTTCAGTGTAACCTCTAACCCCGCCGTGCACGCCTACGCCATCCAGAGTGCGCAATACTCCCTGCGCGAGGCGTGTAAATACCAACAGCCCGCTGGCCCGGTCACGCGCATCGTGACTGAGGAAGAAGGCGTGCTGCGCAAAGTGGCCGGCTCCTGGCAGATAGAGCAGAAAGCGGCTATCCGGTTTGAGTAGATACCGTCTGTCATCCTGAGCTTGCGAAGGACCTTTTTACGTTTGAACGAACCTTATAACACCGGCTCGTTCTGACGTGATAAGGTCCTTCCTTCGTCAGGATGACAGCGTGGGAATGCCGTACTTTACTGTTCTATGCTTGAAATCATTCTCGAACTTTTGGTGGTGGCTGTTGTGGTGGGGCTGCAGATTCGCACGTTCCTGCGGACGCGGGCTAATGCGTACCGGCTGGCCGTGTTGTATCCGCCCAAGGAAAGCCTGCGCGTGGAGCACCGCATTGTGCTGCCCGACGGCCGCGACCTGCCCGACTATGCTGCCGATGCCCCGCCCGAGTCCTTCGCCTCCAACCTCATTAAGGCCGAAAACGCTTCCCCGGAGTTTCAGGCCATCCTGCTTGACACTAACGACTACCTGCGCCACAACAAGGGCGCGGCGGCCGATTTTGGCATTCTGAAAGACATATCGGAGCGCCAGAGTGAGGTGCTCGATAATGAGGTGCAGGCCAACGTGGCCACTCCCCTTTATCTGGGCTTACTGGGCACGTTTCTGGGCGTGATTCTGGGTCTGGTGGGCATCGCCCGCAATGGCGTGTCGGATGAAAACGCGCTGACGCCCTTCCTCACCGGCGTGCTCATTGCCATGACGGGCTCCTTCGTGGGGCTGCTGCTCACGCTGCTCGGCAACGGCGTGCTGCGTCAGGCCCGCCACCAGCTCGACCGGCTCCAGAACCAGTACTACACCTTCCTGCAGGCCCGCCTGCTGCCGGTACTGCACGCCGACATGGCCAGCTCGCTCACCAACCTGAAGTCGGTGCTGGATGCGTTCAACCAGCAGTTTGTGGGCCAGATTGAACTGTTCAATCCCTTGCTGGAGAAGGTGACGCAGAACATCCGGGTGCAGAGCGACTTCCTCGAACGCCTCGATACCATCGGTTACGACAAGATGGCGGCGGCCAATATTCTGGTGTTCGAGAAGGTGCGCGAATCGGCCGAAATGTTCAGCGCCTTCACCGGCTACCAGCAGCGTCTCAACGAGATGCTGCAGAACGGCTACCACTCGGCCGAGGCCGTGAACAGCATTCTGGACCGGCTGCGGGGCTTTGAGAAAGGCATCAACGACCTGGGCCAGTACATCGGCGGCAACAACAACTCGGTGCAGCTGATGCTGGATTTCTTCCAGAAGCACCAGGTAGAGCTGCGCAACCTAAAGGACCGCGCCGAGCAGCACATCGACCAGGCCGGCGTAGGCCTCGCCGATGTGATGAACAAGCGCCTGGCCTACAACGAGCGGCAGGCCCAGCTGGCCTATGAGAAGTGGCAGCAGTATTTCGAGCAGCTCAACGCCGACAACGTCTTCGAGAAGCTGCTGAAACAGCTGGAACCCTTCCAGAACCTCAACACCCAGCAAGCCGACCTCAGCCGCGACGTAACCGCCACCCAGCGCGAGCTACTCCGCAAAATCGAGCTGGATTCGCAGGTGCAAGCTAAACTTCTGCTGGAACTCTCCAGCCTGAACACGGTACTGGTGAAAGCCACGTCCAAGAACCGTTTCCAGCGGTTTATGGACAAGCTGTTCGGCGGCGTGAAGCCGCAGTAATAAGCCGAGTTTTAAGCATGTCGGCATCTACCTCCTCTATCTTGTTGCTTGTTGGCTTGTCACTGCTATATGTGGCCGCCGTAATTGCGGGGTTCATATTGTTGATAGTTAAGCCCAAACACACTCATTGGTTTAAGTCATTGATTCGGCTACTCATATTCCTCTGGATAGTGTTTTGGCCGATGGTGATGGTTTGGGGGCTGATACTGATGGGAGAAGAAGACCGGTTATCAACATAATGCAAGAAAGATTAGAGCTAAAAGCTAAAGAGCTAGTTCCCCTCCTTGGAAAGGAGGGGCTAGGGGTGGTTGATTCGTTGAACGACCCGCTGGCTTTAGTAATCGTCATGACGCGCAATCAACCACCCCTAGCCCCTTCCTTTCCAAGGAGGGGAACTAGCTTCTAGCCCTAATTAATTTCCTTTCCATGAACAACGCCACTCCCACCAAACGCCAAAGCAACGACTTCTTCTGGCCCAGCTACGTGGACCTGATGACGTCCTTGTTCGTGGTGATGCTGGTGCTGTTCGTGTACAGCTTCAAGCTGTTCAAGGACCGGGAAGGGGAGCTGAAGCAGGCCAACGGCGAGCTGAAGGCCAAGGCCATCGAACTGGAGCAGATTACCCGCATCCGGGAGTCGCTGCGGCGGCTGGAGGGGCGCTACTTCCGCTACGACCCCCAGAACGAGCGGTACGAGCTGAAGCTGAACGTGCAGTTCAAAGCCGGCCGCGACGAAATCCAGGACAGCTACAAACCGGCGCTGCTGCAGGCTGGCCAGCTGCTGCGGGAGCGGCTGCGCAGCCTCAGCGCCACCAACCAGGGCCAGAACGTGCGCTACCTGGTAATCGTGGAAGGCATGGCCGCCCGCTACCCCCAGGGTGACCCCCGCAATCAGCGCGAGGAGCAAAGCACTTACCAGCTGAGCTACCGCCGCGCCCTCAACCTGCTCAACCTGTGGAAGCAAAAAAACCTCAACTTCAGCCAGGACCGCAACATTGAGCTCATCATCGGGGGCAGCGGCTTCTACGGTACCGGCCGCTACTCCGGCCGCCGCGAGGGCGACAACAAACGCTTCCTCATCCAGGTGATTCCGAAGGTGGGGCGGATGTAGTAGCCCAATAATCCAGATAGGATGAAAGCCGTCCTGCGGAGCTTGCCGAAGTATCTCTACCAAACAACGAAGCGGTAGAGACGCTTCGGCAAGCTCCGCAGGACGGCTTTTCTATGTAACTAAGTAAGTCTGCCGGAAACTATACTGCCGCCTGCAGGCGTGGCTTTTTCTTATTGGTTTTATTGCGGCGGCCCCACCAGATGATGGTGCCGGTGACGGGCAGGCTGGCGCAAATCAAACTACTTAAGAAAGCCACCAGCTTGCCGCCGAAACCCAGAATCTGGCCCACGTGCAGGTCGTAGTTCATATCCGAGAACTTGGTGCCGGCGCTTTTGGTGGCGTGGAAGCGGGAGTCCAGCACCTGGCCCGACACGGGATGAAAGGCGTACTCGTCGCGGTGGTAGTAGTGCAGCGCCTTTTTGTAGGTCCAGCAGAAGACCGGAGCTTTGCCCGCGCCGGTGGGGCCAATGAGCACCATTTCGTTGGCCGGAGAGAGGCGGCGTGCGGTGCGGTACACTACATCGGTCAGGGGCTGAGCAGCAATGGGTGCGGGTTGGAGCGTGTCGAGCTTGGTTTGCATGAGCTCTTGCGGCGCCGGTTTGCCCCGATCCACCACGTACACAATGGACTCCAGCATCCAGGGGAAAATCATGAACAGGCCCGATAGTGCCAGTACCAGCCCGATGCTGGCCGCATAAAAGCCCAGCACGTTGTGCAAATCGTAGTTGACGCGCCGCCAGCGGGCCCCCCACTTAATGGTGAAGCGCTGCTTGCGCTCCTGCTTGCGCTTGGGCCACCACAGCACCAGACCCGTCAGCATCATCACCACAAAAATGCTGATGGCACCGCCCACTACCCACTTGGCTACCGCCTCGGGCAGCAGCAGGTGCATGTGAATTTCCTGAATAATGGTGAAGAAGTGCGTACGTAAATCCTGTTCGTGCAGCACCCGGCCCGAGTAGGGGTTCAACGACACCATGATGGGCGCGCCAGCCTTATCTGTGAAGTAAACCGTAGCCGAGCGTTCCGGCCCGAAATAGGTGGTCCAGCAGTCCTGGGCCTGTATGCCGGGGTGCGTGGCCAACGCGGCGGCTTGCAGCTGCGAGGGCAGCACCATAGCCGACTGCTGCACTTCCACCTTGCGCCAGGGCTCCGTAAAGTCCCGGATGTCATCCTGAAATACGAAAATGGCCCCAGTGATGCTCACAATAAACACGACCAGCCCAGAAGCCAGCCCCAGCCACAAGTGCAGCTTCCCAACGGTTTTTTTGAACGTGCTCATCGTGTAGGGGAAAAACAACTGTCATTCCGAGCAGAGCGAGGAATCTGGCGTACTCATTAGGAGATAAACCCAGATTCCTCGCTCTGCTCGGAATGACAGATAGTAAAGTTAAAACTTATACGCTACGCTGCCGATGATGCTGCGCAGGCGCTGGGGGTTCATGGTGGTGTAGCCGGTCCAGTACTGCTTATCCGTCAGGTTGTCCACCTTAGCCGAAATGCGGTACTTGGGCTGGTCGTAGAACACCGAGGCGTTGAAAATTGTGTAGCTGGGCAGGATGAATACGTTGTTGACGGCATTCTGCACCTTGTTGTCACTCACGTAGTTGCCCCCAAAACCGGCACCCAGGCCTTTCAGTGCGCCTTCCGGCTGACGGTAGCTCACCCAGGCGTTAGCCAGGTAGGGCGAGGAAGCTGTGTTGGGCCGGCGGCCATTCACGTCTTCCGGCGAGTCTTCAAACTTCGAGTCGTTGTAGGAGAAGCCTCCAATGACGTTCAGGCCGCGCACCGGATTGGCCACGATGTTAACTTCTACGCCCTTGCTGCGCTGGGTAGCATCCTGGGCATTGATGGCTTCAAACGTGGTGGGCGCGTAGCCCAGCAGCCGCAGCCGGTCCTGCACCCGAATGTTGTAGTAGCTCACCGTGGCGCTGAGGCGGCCGGCGGCGGCATCCAGCTTCACCCCGCCTTCCCACTGGTTGGCGCGCTCGGGCCGGGCCAACGACCGAGTGCCATCGGCGGCCAGGTAGAGGCCCAGGTTGTTGAAGCTGTTCTGGTAGTTGGCAAACACGCTCACCCGGTCCTTCACCGGCTGATACACCAGCCCGAACTTCGGCGACCAGGTGGTTTGCTTGTAGGCCTGCACCGGGGAGTAGTACAGCCCGCCTTTGTTGTCCACGTGGTCGACGCGCAGGGCAGCCAGCACGCTCAACTGCTCCGTCAGGTTCAGTACGTCCGAGATGAAGGCGCTGTAGGTATTGGACTTAGTGGTAACCAAGTAGCGGCCCCCACCACCGGCGGCGTACACGGCATTCATGTTCGTGCCGTTGAACTGGTCCAGCACGGGCCGCGGGGAGGCCAGCGCCACCGTATCGAAGTTACCGCCCAGGAAGTTTACGTCCGAGTCGATGCGTAGGAAATCCAGGCCCAGCACTACGCGGTTACGCATGTTGCCCACCTGAAAGTCACCGTTGATGAGCTGCTGCGCTTCCCACAGTTGCCGCTGGCTGTTATCCGTCGATTGGTCGGCCCGCACCAGGTAGTTGGCGGCTTCGGGCAGGTCGGGGCGGCGGCGGCGAAACTCTGGGGTAGAGGGCGTCAGGTAGTAGTACGCCGAGTTACCGTTGGAGTAGCTGTTGCTGCTGGTCAGGTAGGTGGTGGTCGTGAAGGCGGGTGAAATCTTGTACTGCACCTGCCCGAACAGGTTGGTGCTGCGCGAGTCCTGAATCAGGCCTGGCCCCTGGTACGACTGGCGGTAGTCGAACGGCGACTTATCGGCCCGGTCGAAGCCCAACACACTTGGCGGGAAGTACAGGAAGATAAACTGGTTGCCCGTGCCCCGGCCCTTGTAGATTTCGGCGTCCAGATTTACCGTCAGGCGGTCGGAAGGGCGCCACTGTAGGCTGGGAGCTACCGCGAAGTTCTTGTTGAAGCCCGTGTAGCCTTTGTTCTGGAAGTTGTCCTCGTAGGTATAGGCGGTGTTCAGGCGAATACCCAGGGTTTTGGGCTGGTCGGCGGGCGTGTTCTGGTCTACCAGGTTCACGTCGGCCGATACGCGGTGGAAGCCGTAGGAGCCGGCCGCCACGTTCACCTCGCCCCCGAAAGTTTCCAGCGGCTTTTTAGTGACGCGGTTGAGCAGGCCGCCATACGAAGTCAGGGCCGAGCCAAACAGCGTGGCCGAGGGGCCTTTGATGACTTCCAGCTTCTCCAGGTTCACCGCGTCGATGTTCCCGGTTACGTTGCCGGCCACGCCGTTGCGCAGCTGGCTTTGCGTAACGAAACCCCGTGCGGCGTAGAAGGCACCTCCGTCGCCGCCGCGGCCGGTGGCATCCCACATCTTCTGCAGGCCGGGCGCGTTGCGCGTTGCGTCATCCACGGAAAACACCAACTGCTCGGTCAGCAGCTCTTTGCCCACCGTGGCGTACACCTGCGGATTTTCGAGGTTGCTAAGCGGCATCTTGTTCACGTCCACGCTGGCGGAGCGGTTGAACTTGTTGGTGCGGTTGCCGCTGATAACCACTTCTTTGAGCTGCTCGGCATTTTCCGTCAGCATGAAGTCGGCTACAGTGGCCTGGCCCCCGCTCACGGTTACCTGCTGCTCGGTGGTTTTCAGTCCTACGGCCGAAACGACTACCGTGTATTGTCCGTCGCGGATCCGCTCAATTACATACTCGCCCTTGTTGTTGGTAATAGCGCCCTGGCTGCGGCCCTTCAACCCCACGGTTACAGCTTCGGCCGGACTACCATCGGAAGTAGTAACACGGCCCCGGATGGCGGCAGTTTGCTGGGCCTGTACCGAAAGGGCACAAGCCAGTAGGGTAGAAGTCAGGCCCAGGGAGCGGAGATTCAACATGGTGTGTTTTGTTTAGAATAGGTCTAAAGTGCTGCAAAGGAACAGTAGAAATTTTATTTAGAAAAGTTCTTAATTAAATTTAATGTTGCTACAGCAACGCCTGATTTGGGCGAAACGGCGGTGAAAGAATCAGACAGAAGGGCCAATCTGCGGTGAGTGTCAACTATCTTCGGCGCTTCTCCCGCTATTCCCAGCCCATGCAAAAAGTTATTCTGCCCGTAATAGCCCTGGCGGCGCTGGCCTCGTGCCGCTCTACCCAGTCGCAGGCACCGGCCACGGCCACCACGGCCGTTTCTACCTCTACTCCCGCTTCCGTGCAATACCCCCAAACCAAAAAATCCGACCAGAAGGACGACTACTTCGGCACCGTAGTGGCCGACCCCTACCGCTGGCTCGAAGACCTGGACTCGCCCGACACCAAAGCCTGGGTAACGGCCGAAAACAAGGTTACTTTCGGCTACCTGCAGCAGATTCCGTTCCGGGACCGAATCCGGGAGCGGCTCACCAAGATGTGGAACTACGAACGGTTTGGTATTCCGCAGCAGGAAGGCAATCAGCTGTATTTCAGCAAGAATGACGGACTGCAGAATCAGGCGGTGCTCTACACCCAGCAGAATGGGCAAGAGGGCCAGCCCGATATTCTGCTCGACCCCAATAAGTTCTCGGCCGATGGTACGACGGCGTTGGCCGGCACGTACTTCTCTAACGACCACCGGTACATGGCCTATGCCACCAGTGGCGGCGGCTCCGACTGGCAGCAGCTGAAAGTGCTGGACCTGAAAACCCGTCAGCCCCTCACCGATGACCTGCAGTGGGTAAAAGTGTCGGGCGCGGCCTGGTACAAGGATGGCTTCTTCTACAGCCGCTACGACGCGCCTAAGGCCGGCCAAAACCAGCTTTCCGGCAAAAACGAGTACCATAAGGTGTACTACCACCAGCTGGGCAAGCCCCAGAGCCAGGACAAGCTGGTGTACGAGGACCCCAAAATGGCGCTGGGCTTCCGCACCGTGGGCACCACTGAGGATGAGCGGTTTCTGGTGCTCTACCTCACCGATGGCAAAGCCGACGGCAACCGCCTGCTGGTGCGCGACCTGACCGACCCCAAGCAAGCCAACAGCTTCACGCCTATTATCAACAGTTACGAGGATAACAACTCCGTGGTGGGCAACGTGGGTGGAATGCTGCTGGTGCAAACCAACTACAAAGCGCCCAACTACCGCGTAGTGCTCATCGACCCCAAGAAGCCCCAGGAGGCTAACTGGAAAGAGGTGCTGCCCGAAACCGAGCAGAAGCTGGAGGGCGTGGACCACGTGGGCGGCTACCTGGTGGCCTCCTACCTGAAGGATGCCAGCAGCCTGATCAAAGTGTACACCGAGAAAGGCCAGTTCAAGCACGATGTGGCCCTGCCAGCCATCGGCACGGCCTCGGGCTTCGGGGGCAAGCGGGATTCCAAGGAGCTATACTACGCCTTCACCTCATTCACGTACCCGACTACTATTTACAAGTACGACCTCGCCTCGAATACCAGCACCGTATTCCGGGCCCCGAGCGTGGATGTGAAGCCGGCTGATTACGTGACCACGCAGGTGTTCTACAAGAGCAAGGACGGCACCAAGGTGCCCATGTTCATTACCCATAAAAAAGGCCTGAAGCTGGATGGGCAGAACCCGACGTACCTCTATGCCTACGGGGGCTTTAACATCTCACTCACGCCCGGTTTTTCGGTGGCGCGCATGTTGTGGCTGGAAAACGGCGGCGTGCTGGCCATTCCCAACCTGCGGGGCGGGGGCGAGTACGGTGAGAAGTGGCACCAGGCCGGCATGACGCCCAACAAGCAGAATGTGTTCGACGACTTTATTGCTGCCGCTGAGTACCTGAAGGTGCAGGGCTACACCAGCACTGAAAAGCTGGCCATGGCCGGTGGCTCCAACGGCGGCCTGCTGGTGGGCGCTACCATGACCCAGCGCCCCGACCTGTGCGGGGTGGTATTCCCAGCCGTGGGCGTGATGGACATGTTGCGCTACCAGAAGTTCACCATCGGCTGGAACTGGGCACCCGAGTACGGCACCAGTGACAACTACGCGCAGTTCCAGAACCTGTACCGCTTCTCGCCCCTGCACAACCTAAAGCCGGCCGCGTACCCCTCCACCATGATTACCACCGCCGACCACGACGACCGGGTGGTGCCGGCGCACTCTTTCAAGTTTGCCGCCGCCCTGCAGGAAGCCAACAACGGCCCCAAGCCCCAGCTCATTCGGGTGGATGTAAACGCGGGCCACGGCGCAGGCAAAAGCACCAAGCTCCAAATTGAGGAGTGGGCCGATATCTGGTCCTTCGCCTTCTACAACATGGGCGTAAACCCGTACGGAAAGTAAGTCTCTAGTTTTTGGTTTCTAGTTTCTGGTTGTCAAAGTAGACCAACAACTAGCAACCAGAAACCAGAAACTAGAAACTGATTTGCCGTATCTTCGCGGCCGCAACTCCCGTACTTGACTCTGGCTTTTTGCTTTCTGATATGAAAAAACTGCTCCTTTTCGGTCTGCTGGCCGTTTCTATGCTGTCGGCTACTTCGTGCAAGAACCCCGACGTACGTTCGGATGAGGATATTACGGCCCAGCCGCTGCCCGAAATTCCGGCCGCTCCGGACACGACCGGCGGCAAAAAAGCTCCCGAGAATCCCGCTACCCGCGAAATCAATGCTGTAAACGCCACCGAAGACATCAAAAAGATGCAGCCGGTGATGTAATTGCCTCGCGCAATGCATATAGCAGGAATGAGCAACGGCCCCAGGGTTGTTGCTCATTTTTCTTTCCTGCGAAACGAGTTCTGCGAGAGTAGGCTACCGTACCTTCACTACTCACTACTCACTACTCACTACTCACTACTCACTACCCTTACTGGTATGAACATTCGTCGGGGCCGGGAGGCCGATTTACCGCAGGTGCTGGGCCTGATTCAGGAGCTGGCCGAATACGAGAAAGCGCCGCAGGAAGTCACCAACACCCTGGCCGACATGCAGCGTGACGGGTTCGGCCCCGAGCCGATTTTCGGCTTCTTCGTAGCCGAGCAACCCGATGGTACTATTGTAGGCATTGCCTTATACTACACGGCCTACTCTACCTGGAAAGGCCGCATGCTGTACCTGGAGGACCTGGTGGTAACGGAAAGCCTGCGCGGTACCGGCCTGGGCAAGCGCCTGTTTGATGCCGTGGTGGCCGAGGCCCGCCGCACTGGAGCCAAGCGTCTGAAATGGCAGGTACTGGAGTGGAACGAGCCCGCCATTGGCTTCTACAAGCGCATCGGTGCCAACCTCGACCCCGAGTGGCACAACGGCAACCTCTCCGCCGAGCAACTGCACGCCTACACCTGCGACCCTGCCGTGGAAGCCGCCGTGCAGGCTTAATGGTATACAGAGTCAATAGACCGTCATTCCTCGATTACGCTCGGAATGACGGTAGTACGAATCTGGAACTGATTGAAAATAAAAAGGCCACCCGTACAGGTGGCCTTTTTGCTGTGGTGCTTGCAAGGTGGTTACGCTACCACTTCCAGCATGGTGCGGAAGGAGGCGTAACGGCCGGCAAAATGCTTTTCTACCTCGGCGCGCAGGGCGGGGGCGGCTACTTCCTGGTACTCCTCCAGCTGGTTGAGGCTGACGCAGTAGTACTGAGCGGCGTAGGTAATGCCGCCGTCTTCTTCATTGAGCAAGCGGCAAAGCTGGCTTCTCACGAAAAAGCCGGTAGCCATAACCTCCGGAATGTGCGTGTCGCGCATGAAGCTCACCCACTGGTCTTCAATTTCCGGGTCGAGGCTGGTAGTGACGTTGTATAGAATCATGAGTGGAAAGCCGAAGCCGTTCAGGGTAAAGTAGGGTCTGCGGGACGCAGAATGGGAGAACACAAAAGTCGGGCAAAAAATTTAACGGCCGCAGCCACCCGACTTTCGGCTCAGCCTCATACCCGCATGGTATCGAACTGAAACTGCTGAATACGGGCCTGAATGTCTTTGGAAGAAAGATTTTCGCGAATGGCAGCCTGCACCAGCGCGGGAAGTCCTTCGTCGCCGGCAAAGCGCAGGGCCAGAATCTGGCTGAGTTGGAGTTGGGCCTCGAGGGGGCGGAAGCTCTGGCCGGTTACTTCAAAGTAGCGCTGCCGCACCTCCAACCGAACCAGACGGTCTTGTAGCGTGAGGGCGTAGTGCTGGCGCATCATGATAAGTGCGCCTAGGCCCACTACCGCCAGGAGCATCACTGTAAACCACAGCCGGGAAATCTCATCATCGTTGCCGGCCACGCCAATGTAGCGGCGGATGGCATAAATGGCCAGGACAAGGGCGGCGGGCACCAGCACAAAGTGGTGCCAGGGATAGTACATGGGAGTGTTTTTGGTAGGCTGAGTGGCCATAAGGGGAGCGTAAGGGTGAATACAGATAGGGGAGTACGAAAAAACTCCGACCAGTGGCCGGAGTTTTTGGCGGTTTGGATAGCCTAAACGCTACATACGAGTCGCCTTTTTGGCTTCCCGGGTTTTGCGTTTTTCGTCGCGGGCGGCCTGCTTGGCAGCTGATTCCTGGCGGCGGGCTTCCTTGGCGGCATCCTGTTGGCGTTTCAGCTCAATTTTCTGCTCTTTCATCTGCCGCTTCTGCTCACGCATGGCGTTCTGCTGGTCGCGGATCTGCGCTTTGGTCTGGTCGACGCTGCTGCGGCTGGTAGCCGATTCCTGGCGGCGGGCTTCCAGGGTGGCCTTGGCTTCGGCAGCGCGTTGCTGTTGCATCTGCAAGCGGGCCTGAGTAGTGTCGGCGGTTTGAGCCTGGGCCTGGGTGGCACCCAGAAGCAAGAGGGCTCCGGCGGTTACAGCAAGTAGCTTTTTCATACGTAGGGGTGACTTTCATTCAGAAAGTCACCCCTAGTACGTAGCTGAACAGTGGCGGTTGGTGATGGTTAGGAAACTTCCACGTAATCAAGGTCTTTGCCGAAGCTTTCGGGTAAGGTGCTTACGGCCCAGAAAGCAATCAGCAAAGATACGCCGCCCACCACCGCGCCGGCCCCGATGCGGTTGGGAGCATCGGGCTGGCCCAGAGCTGCGGCCAGGTACTGGAAGATGGGCACCAGCAGCACCACTGAGCCCCTGGCAAAGTTGGGGGCCGTGGTAGCCACCGTGGCCCGCAGGTTGGTACCAAACTGCTCGGCCGCCACCGTCACAAACAACGCCCAGAAGCCCACCGATATACCCAATATAAAGCACACGGTGTAGAAAACGGTGGGCGAAGCGCCCTGAATACCGAACAGGTACACGGCCACCATCACCCCACAAAACACCAAGAAAATCTGCAGGGCCCGGTTGCGGCTGCGCAGCAGCTGGCTCAGCGTGCCGCTGGCAAAATCACCAAATACCAGCCCGAAATAGCACCAGAATACGCCCAGGCCAGCCGTAACCTTGCCAGTAACGCCCAGGGCTGTTCCGAACTCGGGCGCCAGCGTAATCAGGATGCCCACTACAAACCACAGTGGCACGCCAATAAGCAGACACTTGAGGTAACGGGCCAGGCGCGGCCCGTTGGTGAACAGGGCGAAGAAGTTGCCACGCTCCACCTCACTCTTTTTGGTTTGTTCAAACATACCCGACTCATACACGCCTACCCGCAACGCCAGCAGCGCCAGACCGAGCCCGCCGCCCACGAAGTAGGCATTGCGCCAGCCAAATTTGTCGCCCACCCAGTAGGCCAGCATGGCCCCCGATACGCCCACGGTGGCCACAATCATGGTGCCGTAGCCACGCTTTTCCTTGGGCAAAGTTTCAGACACCAGCGTAATGCCCGCGCCTAGCTCTCCGGCTAAGCCAATGCCGGCAATCAACCGCAGCCAAGCATACTGCTCAATGGTTTGCACGAAGCCGTTGGCAATGTTGGCCAGCGAGTAAATTAGGATGGAGCCGAATAGCACCGACAGCCGCCCGCGCTTGTCCCCCAGAATGCCCCACAGAATCCCACCGAGCAGCATGCCGCCCATCTGCATGTTGATGAGGTAAAGGCCTTGGTTGGTAACGGCATCGGCGGCCGTAATGCCCAACTCGTTGAGGCTTTGCACGCGCACAATGCTGAACAGAATCAAATCGTAGATATCCACGAAGTAGCCTAAGGCGGCCACCACCACAATGGCGGAGAAGAGCCCGGTAGTGCGGGCCGGAGAAGAGGGAGTTATACCGGAGTTCATGCGGGGGAATTTGAGGCCCGCAGATTACGAAGATTTACTTGCTCTTCAATTCTAATTACTCCTTGCTGCACTGTTTAATGATGCTTTCGGCATCGTCAAGGGGCATCCAACTTGCTTCGTAGGCATTACCAGTATGGCCAGCTCTCGTAAAGCCATAGGGTTCAGGATGAATTAGCAGCTGCATGTCTACTGCATCTACCTCTTCAGTCTCGGTTATAGAAAACATCCATTCGTTCCAGCGGGCATGAAAGTAAAAAGGACGGCCCGCAACGGTGCCTTCTGCTTGTACTGGGGCGTAGCCTTCCAGCACTCCGGTTAACTGGATGCTTTCATCAACTAGAATACGTTTGAACTCCCTCTCCACAGCAGGTTACGCCACTTGTTCGTCGCAGCAGCCGTGGGTACCCATCAGGGGGAAGGAATCTTCAAGCTGAATGGTGCAGTGGCTGATGTTGAACTCGTGTTGCAGGTCGTGCTGCAGGTCGCGCAGGAAGAGGTTGCCGTTTTCGCCGCCGGGGCGCACGAGGTGGGCCGTCAGGGCAGTATCGGTGGTGCTGAGGGGCCAGATGTGCAGGTCGTGCAGGCCAGTAACGCCGGGGCGGGCCAGCAGCCAGCGGCGCACGGCCGCTACCTCAATGCCGGCCGGAGCCGCCTGCAGGCCCAGCCGCACGGTTTCACGCAGCATCCCCCAAGAACTGTAACCCACCACGGCCAGAATAACGAAGCTGATGGCCGGGTCGAGCCAGAGCCAGCCGGTGAAGTACACTAGCGCCCCGCCCACCACTACGCCCACCGAAACCAGCATATCCGTCAGCATGTGCAGGTAGGCCCCGCGCACGTTCACGTCGCCCTTCTGCCCACTCCGGAACAGCCAGGCCGTAAAGCCGTTGATGAGGATGCCCAGGCCCGCCAGTCCCATCACCACCGGCCCGTTTACCGGGGCCGGGTGGCGCAGGTGGTCGATGGTATCCCACAGAA
Organism: Hymenobacter pini; assembly: GCF_020421205.1. Taxonomy (GTDB): domain Bacteria; phylum Bacteroidota; class Bacteroidia; order Cytophagales; family Hymenobacteraceae; genus Hymenobacter; species Hymenobacter pini. Next base: position 217,212 of record NZ_JAIZZH010000004.1, on the reverse strand, counting down.
TAAAGCCCAGCGCCAGGTACAGCAGCACCGCGTTCAGCAACGCCGCCTGAATGGTAGCGCCCCGGTAGCCGTAGGTGTATTGCTCAGAGGCGCGGCGCTTGGCCAGTAGGGTAGCACCCCAGGCCAGGGCTAGGCTCAGCACGTCGGAGAGGTTATGGCCGGCATCGGAGAGCAACGCTGAGGAGTTGGCCCACAGGCCTCCCGCAGCTTCGCCCGCTACAAACAGTAGGTTCAGGGCAATGCCCCAGCCAAACGCCCGGCCGAAGTTGCCATCGGCGGGTGGGCCGTGGTGATGATGGGCGTGGTCGTGTCCGGCGTGGTCGTGAGGCATATTGGTTTTTCGCAGTGTAGCGCAGTGGCAGGCGCAGTGTCTCGCAGTGTGCTGGCGCAGTGTCTCGCAGTGTGCTGGCGCAGTGTCTCGCAGTGTGCTGGCATCAGAACGACACCGCGAAACACTGCGCCTGCTACTGCGCTACACTGCGGGGAAATTATTTAAACGACAACGGTACCACCAGCTTCACGCTCACCGTGCGGCCCATGTTGAATACGCCTTGCCGGCCGGTGGTGTAGTTGATAGCCGTGTACTTCAGGCGGCTGAGGTGGTTTTGATACGCAACATCGAACAGGTTGTTGGCCGCCAGGTACACCGAAAACAGCGTGCGGTCCTTGGCCGAAACCACATCAGTGCCCACGCCGGCGTTGAAGAGGGTGTAGCCGGGCGTGCGAGTTTCAGTATCAAAGGCTGAGAAGATGCGGTTCTGGCGGAAGTTGCGCTCCACCGTGCCCCGGGCATACAGGTTACGCAGCCGCGAATTACCCCATTTCTTGAAGTTCACCCGTAGCTCCGACTGCAGCCTATCGGCCGGGGTAAAAGGTAAATTGCGCTGCCCGGCGGGCTGGTTCAGCTGCACGGCCCGCACCATCGAAAACGAGTTTTCAAAGTGCAGCCAGTCTAGCGGGTGAGGGTGCAGGTCCAGGCTTACCTCGCCCCCAGCCAGGCGGGCATCGCCCTGCCCGTAGCGGAATACCCGGTCACCTTCGGTGGAAACCGAATCCTGGCCGGTGGGCGTGGTGAGGGCGCGGGGGAAGATGTAGTTGCTGATGCGGTTGCGGAACACGTCGGCCGATAGACTCACGTGGTCGGAGGTGAAGCTCAGGCCCCCGTCCAGCTGGAAGCTGGTTTCGGCCCTGAGGTCCGGCTCCCCGATTTCGTAGCGCACGGTGCCCTCATGCTTGCCGTTGGAGCCCAGCTCGGCAATGTTGGGGGCCCGGAAGCCGCGGGAGGCGTTAGCCTTCAGCAGCCATTTGTCGCTGAGACTGTAGGCCCCGCCCACGCTGCCGCTCACGTTGCGGAAGGTGCTCTGGAAGCCCGGAAACTTCTCCTCGCCCTGCCCACCGGGCACCGGCTGCTCGTTGGGGCCCAGGTACAGGGCATCGGCCGTAATGCGGCGCACGTCGTAGCGCAGGCCCCCGCTCACGTCGAGCTTGCCGAAGCTCCGGCGCGTGACGCCGAACAGGCCCCCGTCCCAGAGCTGATAGGCCGGAATCAGAAATTCCACGCCCTTGTTGCGGTTCTGCTGCCACATACCGCTGGTGCCCACGGTGGTGTTCCAGCCCTTTAACTCGGGCAGAAACCAGCGCAGGGCGTAATCCACGGTGCGCAGCTGGAAAAACAACGACTTCTCGTAGTAGTCCTCGGGGTTGCCAAACTCCCGGCGGAGGTTCTGCTGCCAGCCCACATTCAGGGTCACGCGGTGCTGGCCCAGAATGAAGTTATTGTCGGTGCCGATGCGCAGGTGGTTGATTTGCTGGCGGGGCACATCGAGGCCGTAGCCCGAGAAGCCGCTGCCGGTTACCACCTGCTCTTCACCCAGGCCATTCACCCGCAGAAACCGGCCCGAAGTACTGTCCCGCTCACCCTCAATCAGCCCCAGAATCTGGTCGAAGGAGCTGACGGTGAGGTGGGAGTAGCCCCAGCTTTTGTTGAGGCCCACATAGCCGCTGCCGTTCAGCTCGCGGAAGCCCGAGTTGTACACCCGGCCATCATACTGGTTGCGGTAGTCGGCGGCCACTTTGCCCGAGCCGCGCACCTGCCAGTTGAAGCCGTTGAGGTTGCCCGCATTCCACACCGAGTAGCCCTGCTGGTAGTTGTTGGTCTGGTAATTGGCCGTCACGGAGCCCAGCACGCGGCCGTCCTCCACCGGATCGGGAGCCAGAAAGTTGATGACGCCGGCCAGCCCATCGGAGCCATATAATAAGGAGCCGGGGCCTTTGATGATTTCGGCCCTATCGATGCTGTACTCGTCGATTTCGATGCCGTGCTCGTCGCCCCACTGCTGGCCTTCCTGCTTGCTGCCGTTGTTGAGGGTAATCACGCGGTTGGCCCCCAGCCCCCGGATAATGGGCTTGCTGATGGCCGCGCCGGTAGTAATCTGGTTGAGGCCGGGTGTGTGGGCCAGGGCGTCCACGGCATTGGTGGCCGCCGTTTGGCGCAGGCGGGTCTGGTCGACCACCGAGGTAGGCACCGGCGAGCGGCGCATCTCCGTGCTGGCCGACACGCCCGTGACCACCACCTGCCCAATTTCCGTAGCCGCTGGCGAGAGAGCCGCTTCCAGGGCCGCGCCGGCGCCGGTATCCACGGTGCGTACCAGCGTAGTGTAGCCCACAAAACGCACCTGCATCAGAAACCGCCCACGCGGCAGGTTGGCGAAGCGGAAATTGCCCTCGGCATCGGTGGCCGTAGCCTGCTTCAGGTCGGGGAACACCACGGTAGCGCCGGGCAGGGCCTCACCGGTGGCGGCGTCAGTAACGCGGCCGGTAACGGGCGAAGCGGCCACGCGGCCTGGCCGGGCGGGGGCTGCCGGAGTTGGAGCAACCGGGGTGGTTTGAGCGAATACGGGCCCTGCCAGTAGAAGCAGGCTGGCAGCGAAGAGGGGACGAGGCATAGAAACGCAAATTACTTGCTGGCAATGAACGGAAAAGGAAGGCGCCGGGCTGCACGCAGCCCGAAACGAAAGAAAACACCGACCAATGGCCGGTGTCTTCCTGGAATATCTCCACAACCAAAAGGGAGAAATTGGTGGAGAGGCCGTTTGCAGCCAGCCCCTCCTGATATCGAGGGTGAAATCACCCACTCACTATCTCACAGCCGTCGGGAAGTTCACTTCCACGTCGGTGTCGCCGGGGGTGGCGGTGCCGTTTTTGGTGCCGGGCTGGTGGCGTAGCGTAATTTTGAGGTTGCCAGTGGTGCCGGTGGCGTTGGCCGCGCCGGTTTGCAGGCGGGTTTCCAGGCCTACCTCCAGGTTGTTCTTATCCTTATCGGTGCGGGTGATGGTGACATTGGTACCAGTGGCCTCAAACACGAACAGGTGCTCATCGGCCTCGTTCTTGATTTCGTCGGAGGTTACCACTACCGGGTTTTTGGTTTCATCCAGCAGCACCAGCTTGCCGGTGTAGGTGGTATTGGGAGCCAGCGTGAGGCCGGTGATTACCGGGGCCGCGCCGCCGTCACCGTCCACGTCGCGGTACTGGGCCGTGAGGGTGGTGCCGCCGGTGGTGGGCGTCAGCTCATAGCGCAGGGTGGTAATCTGCTCGTTGTCGTCGTCAGGCGTGGGTGTTTCGTTGTCATCGGAGCAGCTGCTCAGCAGAGGAGCGGCGGCCAGGGCGGCTAGGAAAGCGGAGCGGAACAGCAGGTTTTTCATGAGGTCGGGGGGTAATGGGTGATGGGTAAAGGATGAAAGGTGGAGAGGGGAGGAGGCGTTGGTTAAGGAGTTTTCGAGGCAGCGGCGTGGCCGAATTCCAGCGGCACCCGCAGGCGCAGCGTCACGTTGCGGCCCATTTCGTCGGCGAAGTAGCGGTACCGGTTCAGGTAGTCTCGGTAGCGTTGGTTGAGCATGTTGGAGCCCGCCACACTCAGCTCCAGCGGCAGGCGGCCCCAGTGCAGGGTGGTGCCCGCCTCCAGACCCAGCAGGCCGTAGCCGGCCGGGGGAAGGCGGTAGTCCCGCTCGGCGTAGTTGCGCGGTACGCGCGTCTGGTGGACCACGCCGGTACCCAAAGCCTGCACGTAGCTGTTCTGCAGGCGGTGGCCGGCGCGGGTGGCGGGGGCAAAGCGCAGACTCAGCTCGGCCCGGTCGGCGGGCATGAAAATCAGCCACTCATCTTGGCGGGTGTCCCGGCCGCGCACCACGGCCAGCTTACCGCTCAGCAGCCACTGCGGCCCCAGCACGTAGGAGCCGCTCAAATCGAAACCCCGCAGGGTGGCATCAGTCTGCCGGAACTGCCAGCTGGCCAGTACCCCCCGGATGTTCACCACCGGCGGCAAAATGGGCGACTGGTACAGGAAATTCTGAATGCGTGTTTGGTACACGGTCAGCTCCCCGTTCAGGCGCGGGTTGTCGTGCAAAGTGGCGGTGAGGCCCAGGTTGAGGGCGGTTTCTGGTACGGCCGGGCCGTTGCCGGGCACCAGGTCGTAGCCCAGCTCGTACTGCGCGTTGTGCACCCCGTCGCTGAACCGCTCGTTGGGGGCGGGGGCGCGGCGCGTCAGGCCCGAGGCTAGCCGCAGTGCCAGGTGCGTGGAGGCATCGTACACGGCCCCCAGCGAGGCGGCCGGCGTGGTGTACTGAAAGCGGGATTCTTCTACCCCAAACACGCCGCCGGTGCGGGTGGCGCGCTTCACTTGCAAATCGCGCCGGTCCAGGCGCAGGCCGCCTTCCAGCAGCCACTTGCCTTGCTGCCACTGTTCCAGCCAGAACGCACCGCCTACTGAGTTGGTGTAGAACGGGATAAACTGCCGGCTGCCATCGGCGTAGCGGTTGAACTGGTAGGTGCCCGCCAGCCCCATGCTGCCCGTGAAGCCGTGCCAGGGCCGATGCTCCCACAGCAGCTCGGCGGTAGTAGTGCGGTTGGTGTAGCTCAGCTCGGGCCGGTTGAGGGCAGCCAGGTTGTCGTTGCGCGGGCGGTACTTGTCGTACTCGTCGCGCCCGTCCAGCTGCTGGGCCACAGTGGTACTTAGGCGGCCCGCGCTGCCGGTTTTCACGAAGCCCGTGAACTTGAGCACCTGGTGCTGCACCTGCTGGTAAGCCCGCTCGATGTCGTAGCTAAAGCCGGTGGTTTCCAGCGGCCGGTTGCGGGCCACGGCCAGCAGAAAATCCTGCTGGTTGCCTACGTGCGCCGCCGGCAGAATGCCAATGCGGGTATTGAACTGGCTGTAGAATACCTCGGCCCCGTAAGTGGGCTTGCGCCAGCCCACGCTGGCCGAAAAGTTGGCTTCCTCAAACCCCGAGTTCTTGAGATAATACCCCGGAGCGCGCATAGTGCCGGCTTTACGTAGGGTACCCTGGGCCCGCCAGCTCAGGGCCGGCAGGCGGCGCAGGGTACCCTCCACCATGCCCGAGGCCGCGCCCAGCCCGTTGTTGCTCATGCCCACCAGGTTCAGCTCCGCGCCCGTACCTGCCGAGTCGCGCAGGGGCCGGGGCTGCACCAGCACCACGCCCCCAATGGCATCGGAACCGTAGCGCACACTGGCCGCACCTTTCACCACGGTAAGCTGGGAGGCCAGAAATGGGTCAATTTCCGGGCCGTGTTCCTGGCCCCACTGCTGGCCTTCCTGCCGCACGCCGTTGTTGAGAATGGTCACGCGGTTGGAGTGCAGCCCGTGAATCATGGGCTTAAAGATGCTGGGGCCGGTTTGCAGGGCCGTCACACCGTTCACCTTCTGCAGGGCCTCGCCTAGGGTCTGGCCCCGGGTCTGCTGCAGGTCCTGTTCGGTGAGAGTAGTAGCGGCCTGGGTTACGGGGGCGGCCACGCGCTGCCCGCTCACCACGGCCCCTTTCAGGGCCACGGCGTCGGGGTGGAGGCGGAAGTCGCGGTAGGCGGCGGCGGTCAGGCGCAACTCGGTCACCTCCGGGGCAAAGCCCACGAAGCTCACCTGCACGTGGTAGGTGCCGGGGCAGAGGTTGTCCAGGTGGTAGTGGCCGTCGGGTTCGGTTTGGGTGGCCTGCCGGGTTTCCAGCACCACCACCGTCGCCCCCGCCAGCGCCGTGCGCGACTCATGGTCCTGCACGCGGCCGCTCAGCAGCAGGGCGCAACCGGGAGCCGCAGCCTGCGCCCATAGCAGCCGGGGCAGCGCGCCAAGCAGCACTGCCACCAGCGCTAGGCTGGCCAAGCGGCTCCGGGCGCAGCCCAGAGCATGAAAAAACATACGAAAAACAAGGAATTGCCCGGAAACGGCTAAACCAACCAGGGGCCAACGGCCGGCCCGGAGCAGGGCAACGCTCCGGCGGCAACTACGTCACGGTATCAACTTCACAAGCAGGCGCCCCCTGTATTTAGAAGGGCAGCCTGCTACGGGGCCTTACTGGTTATGCGCGGTTAGCCGCGGGCCGGCGGGCCGCGCAGGTCGGCTGTGGGCCGGGGTAGACAGTGCCAAGCGGCGGGCACGCTACCGTCAACGGCTTGGGCAAAAACGGGCGCTTCGGCCGCTACCGTCGGTAACTCCGGGGCCGGCTCAAACGCCGATTTAAAAAACTGGTCCGCGTCGCAGTGCTGGTGCTTGGCCGAAAGCAGGGCCTTGCCCTTGGGCCAGCCGGTGGCCTGTGTGGGCTCCTCGGTGGTGTGGGCGTGCCGGTGCAGGGCCAGTACCCACGTGTCCGGCAGCAGCACCCGCACAAAGCACAGGAGCAGCACAAGAGCCAGCCGGGAACGAAGGGTACGCATTTGCAACAATGTGTCGAACAAGGGCAAAGGTAATCGGAAACGCGAGAGTACAATTTGCCTGCGCTAGAAAAAAATTCGGGCTTTACGCAAGCGTAATCCTCTGGCAATGTTCAGGCAACACCCTGCCCGGATCTTTGTGCCGTCAACAAATGTGTGAGGTGTCATGAAGAAGCTGACGGTTCAGTTGCTGCGTCAATTGGCGCAGGTGTTGCGGCCGGTTTCGGCCCAGCAGTCCGCAGGAAGCCAGGAGCAGCTGTTTGTATGAGCGGCAGTGCTCAACCATCATTCAGCTACCGGCCGGCTCGCTTTGGCTACCGCCGCCGTAAACTATCTGTAGTACGGACCCTGTCAGCAACCTATGCGTCTGAAAGCCAGTTGGCTGAAGCGACTAAGGCTGCTGCCTGATTACCAAACCGGTAAACCATGGAGTTGGGCGAGAAACCGGGCTTGGTGAACGAATTAGCCCCAAGGTAGCCTCCTGCGGCAAGTAATTTTGAGCGTGCTCAACCACAAACCAACGGGTTGGAGCGAGGGATATGGTTCGCACGTTCAATTCTTTGCTCACGCAGTGGGCACCGTCGTTGCGTCTCCTGCGCTGGGACTGGCAAGGGCCACTAACCGATACGGCTTTTCAGCTAGCGTTTAACCGGCTGCTGGTGCAGTCCCAGCAGTTGCGCGTGACGCGCTGGCTGGCCGATGTGTCGCACGTGCCCATTGTGGGCTCTGATGAGCAGGCGTGGCTGAGCGAAACGTGGTTGCCGGGCTTTGCCGAGCTGCCGGTGCGCACCGTGGCGCTGGTGCTACCTACCAATCTGCACAACCAACTGGTAGTGGAAAGTATACTGGCCGATGGTCGCCGCTTGGCACAGGCCGAGGTACAGTTTTTCTCCGATGTGGTTTCGGCCCTTGATTGGCTTACCGGAGCCGATGAACAAGCCGCCGAGCAGGTGGAGCAGGAATGGCAGCGCGCCGTGCGGCCCCCGGCATTGCACTGGGCTAAATAATGGCCGCTGCCTGTAAAGCTGGCGGCAAAGGCGCCGGAATAATCAACGCGCGGCTGTCAAACTGACAGCTGAGCAAAGGTTGGAACAGGGTTTGAAAACGGTCTGCCACGCGCCCTCCTGGCGGAAGCTGGCAGGGTGCCTGTAGTTGGTTTCATTCACTTCCTTCCTGATTCGTTATGCAAGAGAAAGGTAGCATCTCCATTCACACGGAGAATATCTTCCCCATCATCAAGAAATTCCTGTACTCTGACCACGAGATTTTCTTGCGGGAGCTGGTAAGCAACGCCGTGGATGCCTCGCAGAAGCTGAAAAGCCTGGGTCAGCTGGGAGAGTTTAAAGGTGAGCTGGGCGAGTTGAAAGTGACGGTGAGCGTGGACAAAGAAGCCCGCACCATCACCATCTCCGACCGGGGCCTGGGCATGACGGCTGAGGAAATCAAGAAGTACATCAACCAGATTGCCTTCTCCGGGGCCACCGAGTTTGTGGAGAAGTACAAGGAGAAGGATACCGCCGCCAAAGACCAGATTATCGGGCAGTTTGGCCTGGGGTTCTACTCGGCTTTCATGGTGGCCAAAGAGGTAGAAATCTTCTCGAAGAGCTACAAAGAAGGCACCGAAGCCGCCCACTGGGTGTGCGACGGCAGCACCGAGTTCAGCCTAGAAACTACCGAAAAGGCCGACCGGGGTACCGACGTGGTACTGCACGTGGCCGAGGATTCCGACGAGTTCTTGGAGCCGCAACGCCTGAAGGGCATCCTCACCAAGTACTGCAAGTTTCTGCCCATCCCCATTGAGTTTGAAGGCGAGGTTATCAACCAAACCCAGCCCATCTGGACCAAGCAACCCTCTGAGCTGACCGACGAAGACTACACCAGGTTCTATCAGGAGCTATACCCCTTCTCGGAGCCACCGCTGTTCTGGATTCACTTGAATGTGGACTACCCCTTCAACCTCACGGGTATTCTGTACTTCCCCAAGGTGAAAGACGAACTGCAGTTCCAGCGCAACAAAATCCAACTGTATTCGCGTCAGGTGTTCATTACCGACGAGGTGAAGGACGTGGTGCCGGAATTCCTGATGCTGCTGCACGGCGTTATCGACTCGCCCGACATTCCGCTAAACGTGTCGCGCAGTTTCCTGCAGGCCGACGCTGCCGTGCGCAAAATCAATCAGTACATCACCAAAAAGGTGGCCGATAGGCTGGCCGAGCTGTTCCGGAAGGACCGCGCCGGCTACGAGCAGAAATGGTCGGATATCGGCCTATTCGTGAAGTACGGCATGCTGTCGGATGAGAAGTTTTACGAGAAGGCCAAGGACTTTGCTTTGGTGCAGAACGTAGCCGGCAAATTCTTCACCCTGAAGGAGTACCAGGAGTTCGTGCAGGCCAACCAGCAGGACAAAAACGGCCAAACGGTAGTGCTGTATACCACCGACGCCGAGGCGCAGCACGGCTTTGTGCAGGCTGCCCAAGACCGGGGCTACGACGTGCTGGAGCTTAATGGTCCGCTCGATGCCCACTTCATCGGGCAGTTGGAGCAAAAGCTGGAGAAAACCACCTTCAAGCGCGTGGACGCCGATACGCTCAGCAAGCTCATCGAAAAGGATGATACTACCGAAAGCGTGCTGAGTGAGGACGACAAAACCAAACTCACCGAGGTGTTTAAGCAGGCCATCAGCAACGAGCACATGCACGTGCAGGTGGAGGCCCTCTCGCCCCAGGATGCGCCGGTTATCATCACCCTGCCCGAATTTATGCGCCGCATGAAGGACATGCAGCGGGCCGGTGGTGGCGGCGGTATGCAGATGTTCGGCTCCTTGCCCGACAGCTACACGGTAAGCGTGAATGCCAACCACCCGGTGGCCCAGCGTGTGCTGCAGGCTGGTGATGAAGCCGGCGGCAAGCTGGCCCGGCAAGCCTTCGACCTAGCACTGCTAACCCAAGGAATGTTGAAGGGCGAAGCGCTGACGGCCTTTGTGAAGCGTAGCGCGGATCTTCTGGCTGCTGAGTAGTCTTAGAAAGTCTGTAGAGTTTTAAATGGTATAAAGTTCCGGCTGCGACGGTGGCCGGAACTTTGTGTTATGGAATAACGCATTGGAGATAAAACGGTGAATCGTACGCGCGAAAGCATCAACAGCGTGCTTGGTCTTGTCAGTACTTCGTGTACTAAACCGCGTCGGAAAGTCGGGCACCAAAACCCTCTATATTTACGTTTGGTGCTCCGAATCCTGTCCGATACTTTGATGCGTCCGTTGCGTTTGTTTTTTCTGTTGCCGGGGCTATGGCTGGCTACGGCTTGCTCGCACAAAACCGTTTCCTTCAACAGCCGCCCCGATGAGGTACTGGCCTCAACCAGTGCGGATACGCTGACTACCTCGGCTGATACAGCCAGCGCGCCTTCGCTGGTAGCGAAGCGGGTGAGCATGACTAAAGAGCAGGAGAGGGCCGCCAAGGAGAAGGAAAAAGCGGCGCAGCGTAAGCCCAAAAAAAAGAAAAGTATCTTCCTGGGTGAGCGTATCAAGAAGGGCTATGTAAAATCGGGGCCCAAAGGAAAAAACCAGCGGATAGAGATTTTCTACTACCTGCGCACTTTCCAGCAGCCCAATCCCTACGCCCCGGCCCGGTACTATTTCAACCCGCGCAAACGAAAAATTTTCAAAGCCAACGCCGAGCTTGACCCCAGCACCGATAAGGTGTTGCACGGGCCTTATAAAATGCTACAAGGCGGCAAAGTGGTTGAAACCGGATACTATGCGGTGGGTACGCGCCACCTGCGCTGGGAAAAGTATGACCGGAATAATACGCTGGTTGCCAAAACCCACTACGAAATGGGTTTCCCCCGCGACGCCAATGTGACGTATTACGATGCGGCCCAGAAGCAGGTGAAGGAGATAGTGCCGTATTACAATGGCAAGCTGGAAGGCGACTACGTGCGCTACAATGAAAACGGCCAGCTGGAATGGTCGGGCCAGTTTGAAAACGGCAAGCGGGTGGGCAACTGGGAACGGTACTGGGGCTTCCGCAACACTCGTAACCGCCTGCGCTACGAGTATCAATACGGCGAATCGGGCTACGACCCAGAAATAACGGAACCAGTGCTGGTGAAGGAATACAACCGCAACGGCGTACTCATCTACGAAAAGGACAAGTTGGATAACCGGGACAAGCCCGATACGGCCCGCCCCGGCAGCCGCCGTTAGTCGTCTGGCGTACTGCCTACCAAAAAGCGTCCTCAAAATGCTCCAGCCGCAGGCCAGTAGCAGTAGGAGAGAGGGCCAGAATGTCGAACCGGATGTCGCCGTTCCAGTTTAACTCCTCCTGTAGCTGCTCAGCTGCCAGCCGGAATAGCTGCCGTTTCCGCTCCGTTACGAACTCCTCGGGGTGGCCAAACTGGGCAGAGGATCGGGTTTTTACCTCCACGAATACCAGTAGTTCCGCCCCGCGCCGCACAATCAAGTCTACCTCGGCGCGGCGAAACCGGTAGTTGCGGTGCACCAGTTCATAGCCCTGGCTGAGCAGATGCGCCAGGGCGGCTTCTTCGCCGGCCTGGCCAAGCTGGTGGGCGGGTAGGGGCATCGGGCGGAGTGGTGCCAGGTAAGGAGTTCAGGTCGTTGGGGCTAAATCTAGTACCTTTGCGTGTTTCTGTGCGGCAACGCCTTGCCAAGTGTAGTGATATGAACATGTATTCCGCCTGTGTGAGCCCTGAGCCGGTTAGGGCCGGTGCTGAACCTGCCGCCGCGCCCGCCACGGCGGGCCAGAACCGGCAAGTACAAGTGCAACGGCTGGGGTTGGTGCCGTACCAGCCCACTTGGGAGTTGCAGGAGCAGTTGCTGGCGGAAACCCTGGCCGTGAAGACCCGCAACCGGGACGCCGCTGCTGCCAACCAGCCCGCCGAGCCCACGCCCAACCATTTGCTATTGTGCGAGCATCCGCACGTGTATACGCTGGGCAAAAGCGGTAAGCCGGAGCATCTGCTACTGGATGAAGCTCAGCTGGCCGCGCACGGTGCCACCTTCCACCGCATCAACCGAGGCGGCGACATTACCTACCACGGCCCCAGCCAGCTGGTGGGCTACCCCATCCTCGACCTCGATAATTTCTTCACCGACATCCACCGCTACCTGCGGCTGTTGGAAGAAGCCATAATTCTTGCCCTGGCCGATTATGGGGTGCGAGCCGGACGCATTGCCGGCCTTACCGGCGTATGGATTGATTTTGAGGAAGGAGCGGCTAATCCGCGCAAAATTTGCGCTATGGGCGTGAAGTGCAGCCGCTGGGTAACCATGCACGGCTTCGCCCTCAACGTGAATACCGACCTCTCGTACTTCGGCCACATCGTGCCTTGTGGCATCACCGATAAGGCCGTAACGTCCCTGCAGGCCGAGCTGGGCCACCCCGTGCCGGTAGCCGAGGTGCAGGAGCGGCTGCTACCCCATCTGGCTCAGCTGTTTGGCGCTAATTTCGTATGAAGAAAGACATTACGTTTGACCCCGTAGAAGGTGTTTCAGTAGCCATTGTGCCGGATGGTAACGTGGCCGTAAGTGACGGGCAGCCGGGCTGGCAGGTGTACTTGCTCAACCACAATGATTATGCGCTCGAAAACGTCATTGTGAGTTCCAACGGTTACGGTACCAGCCCCGAGGGCGAAGCAATTCGCACCTCCACGCTCCGGCACGTGCTGCCCGAAATGCCCCCGCGCGCCGCCGCCGCCATCGAGCCCATCGACCCGGCTCTGTTCCACCTAAACAACCAGTATTGGGTGAGCTACTACGTGGGCGGGCAGATCTTCGACAAGAAGTTCATTTTCGTGCCCGATTCCATTGTGGCCGAAAACCTCACGCCCATTGCCCTGCTGAATCAGGCCGGCGTACTTCATAGCTAATCGTATCTTTACACGCCTGTCGCCGCACCGCTGCCCGGGCCCGATTTCAACCTGCCGAACCACAATGAGTAAACTCGAAATTCAGCTGGGCTTGTCCTTTTTGTGGGCGTTTCTGGTGGCCTTGTTTGCCGTGCCGTCCATCATTTACGTGGCTCACCTGAAAAACATGCTCGATACGCCCAACGCGCGTACCGTGCACGAGTCCCTGACGCCGCGGTTAGGCGGGGTAGCCGTGTTTGCCGGGTTTATGTCGGCTCTCACCATTTTTGCCCCGCTCAAAAATGGGGTGCAGGAGCTGTTGGCCGGTTGCATCGTGCTATTCTTTGTGGGCCTGAAGGATGACTTGGTAAGCATTTCCGTGGCCAAAAAATTCGTGGGTCAGCTGCTGGCTACTGGCGTAGTCATGATTATGGCCGACGTGCGCATAACTAGCTTCCAGGGTATTCTCGGTATCAACGAGCTGCCCATCGGCATCAGCTACGCATTCACCTTCTTTGCCATTGTGGGCATCACCAACGCTATCAACCTGATTGATGGGCTTGATGGGCTGGCTGGCAGCATTGTGCTCATCATCTGCAGCACGTTTGGCTACTATTTCTTCCGCTACGGGGGCGAGGATTTTCAGAACTATGTGTTTGTAGCTGTCTGCGTAATCGGGGGACTGCTGGGTTTTTTGCGTTACAACTTCCACAAAGCCACCATCTTCATGGGCGACACCGGCTCGTTGGTGTGTGGCTTTATCGTGTCCATCCTCACTATTCAGTTCATTGAAATGGGTTTGAAAGTGGGGCAGCCGTTTGGCTCGTCGGCTCCCTCAGTAGCAGTTGGGGTGCTGTTTGTGCCGCTGTTTGATACGCTACGGGTATTCATCGTGCGGATGATGGCGGGCCGCTCGCCTTTCTCCCCCGATAAAAACCACATCCATCACCGGATTCTGGCCATGGGCTTTCAGCAAATTGGTACTGTGCTGCTGCTGGGCCTGCTCAACATCCTAGTGATTCTGTTCGTCATCAACTTTGCCTACCTGGGCAATACACTGCTCATTGTTACGCTGGTCGCATTTTCGTTGCTACTGAGCGTTTTCCTTGGTGTGTACCACAGCCGGGCGGAGCGTCAACGGGTGGCTTCGTAGGCCCTAACTACCGCAACGGTGCGCACGGGTTGGCGTTTTTGGGTGTGGGCCATCTGGCTGCTGGTCCTGGGTGCTGGGCTCCGGCCACCCGCCCGCGCGGCCGAGTACCGGCCATTGCCCCCAGCCCCCAAGTCTGGCCTTACCGCCGATTGGCTGATCTTCGATGAGCCCCGTAACCGGCTCATTCTGTACCTTCCCGATTACCATACGCCAGCGCACGCCTATTATCAATGGTTGTCTATTCGGCCCGGCAAGCCCCTGCGCATAAACTTTACAGCTCGCGAGAAGCTGAGCTTGTTTCTTGACAATCGGCTGGTATTTAGTGCTAATTTGCCGGCGTCGTACACCGTCGATTTGGCGTCCCTACTGCCTGCGGGTAGTCAGGCCGGCTCACACTTGTTATGCGTGTGGCAGCCCGATGCAGTGCCTAATCTGGCATCCTTCGCCAATGCCGCCCCGGTTGTAGAAGCTCCTCAATCCGGTACACGCAACCCGTTGCTTATTGGTGCACAACCCCGGCCCAGGGGACACCAAGGGCAGAATGTGTTTGTCGGTTTCCTGCTCCTGATTGGGCTGTGCTATGGGGCCCTGCGGGCTACGTATCAGCCTGGTTTCGTGCGTATCTATCAACTGGATGGATTGTGGAGCAAGCCTTCTACCGAGCAGGATTTCCTGATCAAGCCTACGCTTACGTGGCTGAATCTGGTGCTGGTGCTATTATTCTCGCTGTCATTTGCGCTACTGTTAGTCGCCATTCATACCAATATTCAAAGCATTGTTATCCTGCGCCAGCTATTCGACGTCGCCGAATCCGCTATTGTCGTGCGCGTGTTGCTCTACACGGTACTGGTGGCTGGCTTCGTACTGGGTAAATACCTGTTCTTAGAGTTGATGGGGTACATCTTCGACGTAACAGAGCTAGTGACGCTTCAGTACCGCGAGTTCATCCGCACCATCCTATTCATGGGGCTGTTCTTACCCGTGGTAATGTTGCTGTATCTGGGCCTCAACCAGCGCCTGCCCGAAACGGTGCTGTGGGTATCCAACGGGGTGGTTTCCTTGCTATTGATTGGCACTGTGCTGCGGGTCGGGCGGACGCTGAACCGCAAGACATCCCTGCTAAATCTGCATTTGTTTTCATACCTTTGCGCCACGGAAGTAATTCCGTTGATCATTCTGCTTAAGCTGATCGTTTTCACGTACTAACATCTACTGTCGGCGCCTGCCAACAGCCCCTGCAACGCCCCCTTATTGCCTTAGATTTACCCCCTTTTCCTTACCTATGGCCGAGAGCAAAGACCAACCGGGGACGGGCCGTCACGCCAAGCGTATCTCCAGCATCCTGGTCACCCAGCCTAAACCCACCAACGACGTATCGCCCTATTTCTCTATTGCGGAGAAGTACGGTATCAAGGTAGACTTTCGGGAGTTTATTGAGGTGCAGCCGGTATCCTACAAGGATTTCCGGAAGGAGAAAGTCAACATTCTGGAGCACACGGCCGTCATCTTCACCAGCCGCAACGCCGTCGACCATTTCTTCCGCATTTGCCAGGAAGCCAAAATCGAAATGCCGGCCGAAATGAAGTACTTCTGCATTTCGGAGCAAACCGCCAACTACCTGCAGAAGTACATTGTGCTGCGCAAGCGCAAGCTGTTTGTGGGCCAGCGCACCGCTGTTGATCTGTTCGAAGTAATCAAGAAGCACAAAGGCGAGAAATTCTTGTACCCGTGCTCGGATATTCGGAAGGACGATATTCCGGAGTTCATGCGGGCCAACGGCTTCAAGTTTACGGAAGCCGTTATCTACCGTACTGTAGCCAGCGACCTGTCGGATTTGTCGGATGTGAAATACGACTGTATTGCCTTCTTCAGCCCGTCTGGTATCAGCTCGCTGTTCATCAACTTCCCGGATTTTGAGCAGAACGGTACCCGCATTGCCGCCTTCGGTCCTACTACTGCTAAAGCTGTTCGCGACGCTGGCTTAGAGCTCGACATTGAAGCCCCGCAACCGAACGCACCTTCTATGACTGGGGCCATCGAGGCCTACATTCGTCACCACCATGGTGCTGAGCTGGCTAAGGAGAAAAAAAGCAAGTAATAAATATATTTAGTCGGGACAAGAGGAAACAGATTTCTGTTTCCTCTTGTCTTTTCGTTATCTTGAATACAGGTGGCTATCTTGCCTGAGTCTGCTGCACGCCACCTTTTTCTCCTTCCTGCGTAATCAGCCCTAAAACGGCCCCTATATGAAGAGAATACTATCTATCCTTTTTTTCTCTTCCTGCATCGTTCCGGCCCTGGCACAGCAGCAACCCCAGTTTAGCCACTATGGCTTCAATGGGATGTTTCTGAACCCGGCCTACGCTGGCATCAAGGGACAAGGCGATATTGTACTGCTCGGCCGACAACAATATATTGGCTATACCGGCTCTTTTGATGAAGGGGGGTCTCCTAAAACTGCGGTGTTAACTGCCAACCTGCCCGTAGCTGCTTTGGGTGGGGGCTTGGGTATTAGCGTGTACCGGGACAAGATTGCTCAGCTGTCTATTACACACACGGAGTTGTCGTATTCCAAGCACCTGAAGGTGGGTGAAGGTTTGTTAGGCATTGGGGTGCAAGGCTCATTCAGCAACGTGTACCAGGGTAAGTACCGGCCCTTGGATGACGATGACCCACGGGTGCCATTTGAGGGGTCCGATAATAAGTTCGACGCTGGTGCTGGCGTGTGGTACGAATCGAGCAAGCTCTACGCTGGTCTGAGCGTGAACAACCTGCTGCGGTCCAGCTATAAGTTTGCGACGGAAAAGGTGAACGAGCGTACGGCGCAATTCACCGCCGAAAATCACGCATACCTGACGGCCGGATATAATATCGAAGCTTCTCCGTCCGTTGTCGTTACCCCTACAGTTTTGGTGAAAATGGTTTTCCCCGGCCAACTGGGTGATAACAATAAATTCTCTCTCAAAAACAACTCCTATGAAGCAGGTGTAAGAGCTACGTTTGAAGATCGGTTTTGGGGAGGATTAGGGTACCGGTCCGGCGAATCTCTTACGGCGCTGGGCGGTGTAAGCTTTGCTAAGGACAATGCAATGCGCGTGGGATTGGCCTACGACTTTATTGCATTTAACCAAGCTGCGCGGGCCACTAGTTCGTTGGAAATTATGCTCTCTTACCGCCTGCCTAAACCCGGGCTGGCTGTCCGGCCAGCTATCCGTACACCCCGCTACAGCTTCTAGAAAAGAGGCTTTCGCCAAAAGGAACCAATACGTCAAACCCGTTGTCCTGCCCTCGCCGCAGAAATTCTTTAACTCATTGCTGCCCATAGTTTAACCGGCCAAAAGGCTCGTTCGCAGACAAATGGAATGCATTGAGCGATAGGCTTGCGTACGAACGCACGATTCGTTAGCTTTGCCAGCTCGAAAAATTGTAATCTTTGGATATCGCCGCCTCGACCGTCTTTTTCTTTCTCTCATGAACAAGTTTCTCGTATTGCCTCTCGTCGCTCTTTCGACGCTTATCCTGGGGGGCTGTGGTTTCGGTAAAGGACCGCAAGGCGACCTGGTTGGGGCGGAGGATCGTCCGGAGTTCAATCCTCAGGAAGTGCCTTACGGCATGGTGCCCTGCCCCGGTGGAACGTTCCATATGGGCCAGACCGACCAAGACATTTCGGCTTCGATGGTGAACATGAACAAGCAGGTAACTATTGCCGGCTTTTACATGGATGAGACCGAAATTACCAACAACGAATACCGGCAGTTCATGAACGCCATCCGGCAGGACTCAATTGACGTGCTGGGCGAAGAATATGTAATGACGGAACTCTATCCTGACACTACGGTGTGGGTGCGTGACTTCACCTACCACATGGGTGACCCGCTGATGGAGTATTACTACACGCACCCCGCTTTCGACGATTATCCGGTAGTAGGGGTAGACTGGTTTGCAGCTAAGTATTTCTGCAACTGGCGCACCAAAAACAAAAATGCCGCCAATGCCGAAGCCGGCTTGGCGCCTACGCCAAACTTCCGCCTGCCTTCCGAGGCTGAGTGGGAATACGCTGCCCGTGGTGGTCGTGACCTGGCTACCTACCCCTGGGGTGGCCCATACCTGCGCAATTCCAAAGGCTGCATGCTGGCTAACTTCAAGCCTGGCCGTGGCGACTATGCTTCGGATGGCTACGCGTACACTTCGCCGGTAGGTGCCTTCTTCCCCAACGACTTCGGCCTGTACGATATGTCGGGTAACGTGTCGGAGTGGTGCGACGATGCGTACATGGAGGCTTCGGTACCGGTGGTATGGGATATGAACCCCACCAACCCCGACGACAATGAGCCCCGCAAAGTAGTGCGTGGTGGTTCGTGGAAAGACATTGCGTACTTCCTTGAAACAGGTACCCGCAACTTCGAATACCAGGATTCGGCCCGCTCCTATATTGGTTTCCGCACGGCCATGATTCAGATTGGCATGGGCACCAACCAGAGCCTGAACTAATAGCCGCTTTGCCCGGCTTCTACTGAAAGCACACCCATACAACCCTCCCGTGTTTTCTTAACAACACATTACCACAACAAACTTCTTTTTTCAACACCACAATCACATGGCAGCTAAAGGCGGTAGTTTTCTGTACGATGTATTGATGCCTAAAGTGTACGGCATCGGCGCAGCAGTAGTAATTGTAGGGGCATTGTTCAAAATTCAGCACTGGGAAGGTGCCAGCGAAATGCTGATCGTGGGTCTGGGCACCGAAGCGCTGATCTTCCTGCTAAGTGCATTCCAGCCGAACCCGAAAGAGGTAGACTGGTCGTTGGTATACCCCGAACTGAGCGAAGGCTATGATCCTTCCACCAACAGCAACCGTTTCGTGGAGCAGGGCACCGGCACGGGCCTGACGCGCAAGCTGGACGATATGCTGAAAGATGCTAACGTAACCCCTGAGGCTATTGCTTCGCTGGGCCAAGGCCTGAACCGCCTAAGCACTACTACCCAGCAGCTCTCCACCCTTGGCGACGCTACCAGCGCTACTGACGAGTACACCTCGAAAGTTCGCACGGCTGCTCAGTCGCTGGAGCGCATTAACGAAGCTTACTCGACCACGGCTCAGGCTATGACGGCTATGGCCGATGCTACTAACGATGCTCGTGAGTATCATGTACAGGTGCAAAACGTGACCAAGAACTTGGGTGCGCTGAACGCAGTGTACGAAATGGAGTTGCAGGATGCCAACACGCACCTGAAGTCGATGAATAAGTTTTATGGCACTCTGGCCCAAGCCATGGAAAACCTGACTGAAGCTGGTAAAGAAACCGACCAGTTCAAGCAGGAAGTAACCAGCCTGACCACCAATCTCAGCTCGCTGAACCGCGTGTACGGTAACATGCTGAACGCTATGCGCGCTACCAACTAAGGTAGCCGCACATCATATCGTTTCAGATAAAGTTCCACTAGTATAGCATAGGTAGACACGATGGCGGGAGGTAAAGAGACTCCGCGGCAGAAGATGATCGGGATGATGTACCTCGTACTCACCGCACTTCTCGCCCTGCAAGTAAACTCAGCAATTCTGCTGAAATTCAAGTTCCTCGACGACAGCTTGGCCGCTATCAACGGCAAAGTGTCGAAAGCGAATGACGGTACTGTAAAAGGTATCAAGGCCCAGGTTGAGAAAAACCGCAACCAAGCTCGTGACCTGGCAGTGCTCAAGCAAAGCGAGGAAGTACGTACTGAAACTCAGAAAGTAATTGCCTATCTGTCAGGTGTTCGTCAGCAATTGATGGAGAAGACAGAGAACAAAGGCAAAAACGAGTTCAAGAACATGAGCGCCGAAGACAAAGTGGCGGAACTCATGCTCGGTGCTTCGCAGAACGGTGAAGGGTACAAGATGAAAGGCGAGTTGAATAAGTACTCGACCTATATCAAGCAATTTGTGCCCAACGCTGGTCCTCTGGCACTAGATGCCAAAGAAGACCCAATGGTGACCGAGAAAGAGCAGAAGAACAAAAACTTCGCTCAGCTGAACTTTGAAAATACTCCGGTAGTAGCGGCTCTGGCTGTGCTATCGCAGAAAGAAGCTGAAGTGCTGAAATACGAGTCGGATGCGCTGAACGCGCTGTCTGCTAAAGTAGGTGGCAACGTAATCGTATTTGATAAAATCGGAGCTTTTGCTAGCGCCGAGTCGAACACGGTAGCTGCTGGCACTAAGTACAAAGCAGAGCTGTTCCTGACGGCTTCAGCCTCGGGCCTGAACCCAACGATGACGCTGAACGGCTCGCCCCTGCGCGTTAATCCGGATGGTCATGGTCTGGTGGAATTTACTGCTCGTCCTGGTAATTTCGACCAAGCTGGCAACGCTAAGGGTTCTTGGACTGGTACTATTCGCTTCAAGCAGAATGGTCGTGACACTACTTTCACCAAGAAGGTAGAGTACACCATCACCAAGCCGGTAATGCAGATTCAGTCGGCTTCGGTACAGGCTCTGTACTTCAAGTGCGGCAACAAGCTGAGCGTACAGGTACCTGCTCTGGGTGCTCAGTACGACCCCAGCTTCTCGGCTTCGGGGGCTTCTACCATCAAAGGCTCAGCTAAAGGTGAAGTAACGCTGGTGCCGAACTCGCGGGAAGTAACGCTGAACGTGAGCAGCGGTGGCAACCCCATTGGCTCGCAAACCTTTCAGGTGCGTCCTATTCCTAAGCCTGAAATTCAGTGCTGGGTAGGTGGCCGTCCCGCCAACGAGAAACAGGGTACCCCGATTACGGCTGTTCGCAATATGAACCTGAAAGCTGTACCGGATGCTGGTTTTGCTACCTTCCTGCCGGATGACGCTCGTTTCCGGGTATCTAGCTACCAGGTAACGCTGGTACGCGGTAAGCGCCCGGCTATGCCGCCCATCAGCGTAAATGGCCCCAATGTTGACCTGACCAGCGTAGTAAACACCGCCCGTGAAGGCGACCGTCTGTACATTGAAGTAAAAGGTGTGCAGCGTCAGAACTTTCAGGGCAACATCGAGGACGTAAACGTTTCGAAGCAGTTCAATATTCCGCTGCTGTAAGCGTTACTGGTTCTGAACTATCCCTCGCGCTTTTTTGATTACCCAGGTATGAACAAATTCCTCTCCTTCGCCGCTCTGACGGCCGGCCTGACGCTGTCGGTGGCAGCATCGGCTCAGGAACAAGCTACCACCGCGAGCAGCAATGGCTCGTACCGCCCGATTCCAAATTCGGACATTATGTTCCGGAAAACCATCTGGCGTGCAATCGACCTGCGCGAAAAGCAGAACAAGCCGATGTTTGCGGAAGGCAAGGAAATCAGCCGCGTAATCATTGACGCTGTGAAGCGTGGTGAGCTGCAGGCTTACAAAAACGACTCGTTAACGTCTACTTTCTCTTCAAAAGAAGTAATCGGCAACATGTCGTATGCTGAAGCTAGTGCTGGCCTAAGTGATGAGGAGCGTGCTGCTGGGTTTTCAGAAGATACTGGTGACGGGTGGGGCGCTCCTGCTCCTCGCAGCAATAACCGTAATGGCCGCAACAACCGTCAGGCTGCTGCTCCTGCACGGCCGGCTGCTCCGCCAAGCTATGAGTACCGTCCTAAAGACATCTACCAGATGGAACTGAAGGAGGATATGATTTTCGACAAGAAGCGGTCGAGAATGTATCACGATATCAAGTCTCTGACCCTGCTGGTGCCTTCCACGCTAAGCGCTAACACTTCGGGTATTGAAAAACCCATTGGTACGTTCAAATACAGTGACTTGGTGCGCGTATTCCGGGCCAACCCGGATAAGGCAATCTGGTTTAACCCCCAGAATGATGCCCAGCACAAGAACCTGGCGGATGCATTTGAACTGTGGCTGTTCAACTCCTACATCGTGAAGGTGTCGAACCCCAGCGACTCGCGCTTGGATGAAATCTACGGTGGGCAGCAGCAAGGTATTCTGGCCTCGCAGCAAGCCGCTGCCGACCTGATTGAATACGAGTATAATCTGTGGTCGTTCTAACAACAGGAACTCGTTAGATTTCGCTGATTTAACTAATTCGCGTAATTCAGGATACAAAAAAGCCCCAGCTAATTGGCTGGGGCTTTTTTGCGTTTAGCGCGAGCATAATTGTTACGACTGTGGGGTTTCTTCCTGTTGGCTAAAATAATCAAGTAAAATGCGGGCCTTGGCTTTGCCTACTTCAATAGTTAGCTCCTGTTCGGTCAGCTCTTTGATTTTCTTGACGGACTTGAATTTGGTCAGCAGCTTGTCGGCGGTTACGGGACCGAGGCCTTTGACGTCGGTTAGCTCGGTTTTGAGGGTGGCAGCGTCGCGGCGGGAGCGGTGGAAAGTGATGCCGAAGCGGTGGGCCTCGTCGCGCATGCGCTGGATGAGGCGCAGCGTTTCACTTTTCTTGTCGATGTAGAGTGGCAGTGGGTCGTTGGGCACGTAGATTTCTTCGAGGCGCTTGGCAATACCGATGATGGGAATCTGGCCCCACAGGCCAAGGTCTTTCAGGGCTTTCACGCCCATGCCCAGTTGGCCCTTCCCCCCGTCCACAATCACCAGTTGCGGCAGGCTGGCGCCTTCATCAAGCAGGCGGCGGTAGCGGCGCGTGACGATTTCGTACATCGAGTCGAAGTCGTTGGGACCTACCACCGTTTTGATGTGGAAGTGGCGGTAGTCCTTTTTGCTGGGCTTGGCGTTGCGGAAGCACACCATGGCGGCCACCGGATTGTCGCCCTGGAAGTTGGAGTTGTCGAAGCACTCGATGTGCTTGGGCAGCTCCGTGAGGCGCAAATCCTTTTTCATGGTTTCCATGATGCGCACCTCGTTCAGGTCTTTGCTCCGGTCGTTCATGCTTTCCTTCTCCTTACGCAGGTACAGCACGTTTTTCAGGGCCAGCTCCAGAAGCTTGCGCTTGTCGCCAATCTGGGGCTGGGTGATGGTAACGCCCGGCAGCGGCAGGTTATCGACCGGTACGTTGGTCAGAATTTCCTTGCTCTCACTCTCAAACTCCTGCCGCATCTGCATAATCAGCGGGGCCAGCACCTCGTCGTCGGGCTCGTCCAGCTTCTTCTGCAACTCCACCGACTGCGTGAGAATGATGCTGCCGTTCATCACCTTGAGGTAGCTGATAAAGGCCGATTTTTCGTTGGAGGCAATGGCAAACACATCAATGTTGGTGAGGTTGGCATTGACGATAGTGCTCTTGGCCTGAAACTCGTCGAGCTTGTCCAGCTTCAGTTTGAGTTGGTGGGCCAGCTCGTACTGCTGCTCTTGGGCGGCCTGCATCATCCGCTCGCGGAAGTATTGCTTGGGCAGGCGCAGGTCGCCGTTCAGAATCTGGCGAATCTGCTGGATGTATTGGTTGTAGGTTTCCTCGTCTTGGTGGCCCTCGCAGGGGCCTTTACAATTACCGAGGTGGTACTCAAGGCACACTTTAAACTTGCCGGCCTCAATGTTCTGGGGCGAGAGATTGTAGGTGCAGGTACGCAACGGATACAGCGCCCGAATCAGCTCAACCAGCAGATTCATGCCCGTTACGTTGGCGTAGGGCCCATAATAGCGGCCCTGGCCCGGAATCTTGTTGCGGGTTGGGATGAGGCGCGGAAACCGCTCGTTGGTGAGCAGCAGGTAGGGGTAGGTTTTACCGTCTTTGAGCAGGATGTTGTACTTGGGCTGGTGCTGCTTGATGAGGTTGTTTTCCAGCAGAAAGGCATCCGACTCCGAATCGACGATGGTGAATTCGATGCGGCGGATGTTCTTGACCAGCTGCTGGGTTTTCTTGTTGTGGTCCTGCTTGGTGAAGTAGCTGCTCACCCGCTTGCGCAGGTCGATGGCTTTGCCCACGTAAATGATGGTATCCTCGTCGCCGAAATACTTGTACACGCCGGGGCGGTGCGGGAGCTGACGAATTTGGTCTTGCAGTTCGGGGCGGGCGGCCATAAAATCACAGATTGCAGATGGTTGGGATGCCGCAGATTCGTTCTGCCGGGCAAAGCCGCATCTGGTGGGTTCAACAGAAGTACGCAACGGCTCGGGGCGAGGGTTCAGCCAGCCGATGCAGTATCACGACTATAACAAAAAAGGTGGCCAGGACGTCCCGGCCACCTTCCGTAAAAATCGGGTAATTGGGCGAAAAACCAGCGTTATGTGCGCGGCAGTCACCTTCCCTCAGCCGGGGTTAGATATCCTCCTCGTTGAGGTCTTCCAGCTCTACCTGGTTCAACTTCTGCTCGTACGGGATGGTGTCGCGCTGGCCGGTGCCGCCGTAGTAGCGGGAGCAGTCGATTTCAATGCTCAGGGGCTGTGTGGGCTTGGGGAAGGGGCCGGTGTTGATGTCGATGCTCTTATCCTTATACACTTTCTGCATGAAGATGCCGTAGAGCGGCAGCGCCAGGCGGGAGCCCTGGCCGTAGGCACCGGTGCGGAAGTGGATACTCCGGTCTTCACCGCCCACCCACATACCACACACTAGGTCGGGCGTGAGACCCATAAACCAGCCATCGGAGTAGTTGGAGGTGGTGCCGGTTTTGGCCCCGATTTCGTTGTTGAATTTGAAGCCACCCTTCAGGATGATGCTGGTACCGCCTTTCTCCTCGGTGGCACCGCGCAGCATGTAGGTCATCAGGTAGGCGGTTTCCTCGCTCAGGGCTTCCCGCGTCTGGGGCACAAACTCGCGGAGCACGTTGCCGTTCTTGTCCTCAATGCGCGTTACCATCATGGGAGCCGTCCAGATGCCCTTGTTCACGAAGGTGCTGTAGGCGCCGGTGAGTTCGTAGATGCTCACGTCGGAGGAGCCGAAGCCCACGGCCGGCACTGCTTCAATAGGGGAGGTGATGCCCAGGCGCTTGGCGTAGCTGACCACCGTTTCGGGTCCCAGTTTCTGTACCAGCCAGGCCGTAATGGAGTTCATCGAGCGGGCCAGGGCCTGACGCAGCGTGAAGGTGCGGCCCGAGTAGCTGCCCTCAAAGTTCTTGGGCGTGTAGGCCGGCCGGCCCCGCTCGGCCGGAAAGGTAGTAGGTACGTCGGGACGCTGGTAGCAGGGCGAGTAGCCTTGGTCGATGGCGGCCACGTACACGAAGGGCTTAAACGTGGAGCCTGGCTGCCGCTTGCCCTGCTTCACGTGGTCGTACTTGATGTATTTAAAGTTGATGCCGCCTACCCAGGCCTTCACCTGCCCGTTCAGCGGGTTCATGGCCATGAAGCCCGAGTGCAACAGGCGTTTGTAGTAGGCCAGCGAGTCCATCGGTGACATCAGCACTTCCTTCTCGCCCCCGTTCCAGGTGAACACCTTCATCTTGTACTTCTTGTTGAGGTAGTACTTGATGGAGTCCTTGTTGCCCTCGTAGCGGTTGGTGAGCGACTTATACCGCTCGGTGCGCTGAATGGAAGTGCTTAGGAAATTCGGAATAACGCGGCCGTTTTCGTCGCGCCAGGGTTGCTGGCCCTTCCACTGCTGGTCAAACCACTTCTGCTGCAGCTTCATGTGCTCGGCCACGGCTGCCTCGGCATACTTTTGCATGCGCGAGTCGATGGTGGTGTAGATTTTCAGGCCGTCGGCGTACAGGTCGTGGTCGGTTTCCTTGGCCCACTGCTTCAGCATCTTGCTTACCTCAACCCGGAAGTAGGGCGCAATGCCTTCGTTCTGGTTTTCCACGTTATAGCGCAGCGCAATTGGCTGGAGCGTATCGGCGCGCAATTGCTCGGGTGTGATGTAGCCGTACTTGTTCATCTGGCGCAGCACCCAGTTGCGGCGCACTTTGGAGCGCTGGGGGTTGAACTTGGGACTGAAGCGCGTGGGGGCGTTTAGCACGCCCACCAGCGTGGCAGCTTCGGGCCGCGTCAGCTCCCGGGGCTTCTTGCTGAAGAAGGTTTTGGCCGCCGTATTGATACCAAAAGCATTCGAGCCGTAGTCGTTCGTGTTCAGGTACATGCGCAGGATTTCGCGCTTGGTGTAGCTGCGCTCCAGGCGGGTAGCCAGAATCCACTCTTTGGTTTTGGTGATGAGCATCCGTACGCCGGGCACGTCATTCAGTACACCGTCGTTCAGGTCTTCGCGGGTGCGAAACAGCACCTTAGCCAGCTGCTGCGTGAGCGTGGAGCCTCCACCGCCGCTGCCGCCCGTGAGCAGGCCCGCCGCCACCCGGCCGGTGGCCTTGGGGTCGATGCCGGAATGTTCTTCAAAACGGGCGTCCTCGGTGGCAATTAGGGCATCTACCAAGTGCTGGGGCAGGTCCTCGTACTCAGCGGGCGTGCGGTTCTCCCGAAAGTATTTGCCCATCAATACGTTGTCGGCGGAGTATACTTCAGAGGCCAGCTCGCTACGCGGGTTTTCCAGCGTTTTGAGGTTGGGCATACGCCCAAACAGGTTCAGGAAGTTGACGCTGACCGCCAGCACGTACAGCACCAGGCCCGCCACGCCCATTCCAAACAGCACCCAGAAGCCACGGGCCCAGCTGGTAAACCGGCCGGGAAAAGTTGATTTTCGGGATGCGGTTTTGCTTTTGGCAGGATAAGCCATTGAGAAAGAAAGGAAAGAGTAAAAGTCAATAAGTTGGAGAGATGCTGCCGTTGAACGGGCAGTGGGCCTACGCAAAAACCGTGGGCTTTTATAGTTGCTCTCCGCCTTCTGGCTTCAAAGTTAACGGTAGGTCTGCTGATAGAAGCGCTGATACTCCTCCAGGTTCTGCGTCTGGAGCAATACCGGCAGGTTATCAATACTGATTACCACGGTTTGGTAACCCGCGCCCCGCAGCTTACTCACCGGCGACTGAGGACCCCGCAGCTTGAGGGCGTAACTCTGGGCCAGTTTAGAGCCGGGCAGGGCTTCCACTACTATCATCTCCTGCGCGGCGCCCAGCGGCTGCTGGCGTACTAGCAAGCTGCTCGATTTATAATAGCGCGTATTGTACGCCCCCAGCTGTGCTGGTAACTCTTTCAACGCAGGCGCATCTTTAGCAAACACCAGCACCACTGCGTGAGACGCGGCCATATCGGCTTTGAAAGGCGAAGCTGGCGCAGGTGGCGCAGGAGAAGGCGTTACGGCTGGTACCGGAGTGGTTGCGCTGGGACTGGTTGCCGCTGGAGTAGCTGTAGAAGCTGGAGCGGGAACAGTTGGAACAGCAGCCGGCGTAGTAGGCGCAGGTACTGCAGAGGCCGGAGCTTCTTTAGGCTTGGCCGCGGCTACGGGCTTTTTACCCCGCGCCCGTGCCTGGGCTGCGGCCATTCGGGCAGCTTTTGCCGCTTCCTCCGCAGTGGGTGGGGCCGGAGCAGGCGCAGTGGAGGTCGGCTCCGGGGCAGAAGTTGTGGTAGGTGGTATCGTAGCTGCACTCTGCGAGGCCGAGCCAGCGGCTGGCTGAGCGGCCGTGGGCAATGGGCTGGTATCCGGATTCGAGGTAACGGTGGCTGTGGTTACCGGTGCGGTGGCGGTGGCGGCCGGAGTAACGGGGCGGGCCAGGGGCACCAGCGGCGACTCATTTTCCTGGTAGAAAATGCGCATCCTGTTTTCTACTTCGCCTGGCTTAAATACTGATACTGGGGGCTTATCCGTCGAAACCAGTGCGCCGGTCACCTGACCAGCTTCGTACTTTTTGTACGTATCCATCAAAGCCGTAGCCTGACCGGCCAAGGGGCTGGTTGGATAGTCTTTGTAAAACTTCTCCACGGCTGCTTTGGCCGTGAGTGGGGGCTGCGTACGGATAGCCAGCAGCGTGTTTAAATAATCAACCTTATCGTTCAGGTCGTTCTGCGGGTACTCCTTTCGGGCCCGCGCCAACACGGCTGCCGATTTCTTGAATTCCTGCTTTTTGTAGAAGGTAAATGCCGAATCAACCAATATGGCTACCTGGGCATTTGCCAAGGAAGTACGGCGCAGGTATTCCGGGTCGGCCACCAACCGGGCGTACGAGGTATTGGGGTAAGCCTCCCGCAAGCGAGTGGCGTATCCTTCCGCTTTGCCCATGTCATTCTGTTCCTTGTACAGCAGGTACAGGATGTAGAGCGTTTCGGGCGTGTGTTGGCCTTTGGGGTAGCGGGTGAGCAGCTGCTCATACGTCTCAGCCGCCCGGGCAGGCTCTTTTAGTTGCTGGTTGTAGATGCCGCCCAGCGCGTACAGTGCCTCTTCCGTTAGCGCGTCCGATTGTTGCAGCAGCGCGGGCGTCAGCGGAATCGATTGCCGGTAACGGCCCACTAGGTCGCGCAGTTGCACGGCCGGGTCAACGGCCACGTTGGGCTGAGTTGTGCCGTTTACTACCGTGTTGCTGTTGCCGGCAATGCTTACCGGTACATTACCACCCCGCGCTGTCACGGGCGAGTTGCTGGCTTGGTTTACGGTCCGCCAGTTGTCCTGCAGCGGCCGGTCGCCCCAGCGCTTAATAAAGTCGTTACGGGCCGTGCTCAGGGCCGTGGGGTTATCGAAGTACCACTTGGCCCCAGTATTGCCGGCCAGGAAGTCATCGGCACTAATGTTGGGTTGCAGGTCGCGGCTGGTGCTCAGGCCGGTGGCAGTTTGCGCAAATCCGGTTCCGTTTTGGCTCTGCCGAGCCTGCTGGGCCGCAAGGGCGTCGGCTTCTTTGCGCTGCCGGTCCAACTCGGCTTGAGCGTAACCAGTCAGTCGGGTGCGTAGGGTGGCCGAATCAAGCCGGGCCAGAGCTTGCAGGCTATCCTGCGTTTCGATGGTGGTAAGCTGCTTTGCGAAGTCCTTGAGAATGGTAGCCCGCTCGGCCGTCGCCTCGTAGTTGGGAGCTTCGCGCGGCATGTTCTGCACCGTGCTGTCGTAGTAAGCCGCGGCCAGCCGGTATTTCTGCAGGTTTTCGTAGTAGATGCGGCCGCCCAGCAAGTAGGTGTAGGACTTCTGGGCCCGGTTGGTAGTTGGCGTGCGGGCCGACTTCTGCAACAAGGCCAGGGCCTCGGGGTAGCGCTGCTGCCGGTATTCCAGCCGCGCCATCTCGTAGTAGATTTTATCCCGGTACTCCTTGTTTTTCGTGTCCTTCAGCAGCTTGGCGAAATACTTATCCAGCCGCGCCCGGTCGTTCTGGTTCAGGTCCGATACTTGGCCGAGCATCAGCTTGCTGTAAAAATCCAGCTCGTAGGGCGGATTCTTTTTCAGAATCTGGTTGAGCTGGGCGTAGGCTTTCTTATCCTCGCCCTGTTCCTGGTACAGCTGGGCCAAGATGTAGCGGGTCCTGGACTGTTCGTTCTTGGGCTCGATGTACGGGATAGCCTTTTCCAGATTCTCAATGGCCCGGGATGGTTCACCCACCCGCAGGAAATACTCAGCCCGCGTGAGGAACAGCTCCCGGGCATTGCGCTCCGTGCCGGTTTCCTTATCCAGCAAGTCTGAAACAGCAGCTGCATTGTCCAGCTCTTTAAGAGCCAAGAAGGTGCGCATCAGCCAAATCAGGGCCTCGTGGCGGGCGTTGGGGTCCTGGCTGGTGGTGTTTACGTATTTAAATGTCTTGGCCGCATCCTCCAACTCCCGCTTATAGTAGCGCGCCTTGCCGATGAGGATATAACTATCATCCGTCCAGTCGGAGCCGGGGCGGTACTGCACTGGCAAGGATGCTTTCTTGATAATATCCTCCATATCGGCCGTGACGCGGGCTACGGTGGCATCATCAAGCGTCGGGAAAAGCGGTAGTACCCGGTTATAATCGTTTATGCGGGCTGTATTCAGCGTGGTTTCCGTAGCTCGCATCTTCTCGCGGGCCAAGAAATACGCATTGTCGCGGGCCACTATGTTGTCGTAGGTACGGCCTACCACGGAGCGTCGCTCGGAGGCGCACCCGGCCACACCTGCCACCAGAGCAGAAGCGGCAGCGGCGGCAGTAAGCCCACGTACTAATAAAGAGTTAGATGTCGTCAAAACGGCAGGAAGCTCAGAGCAGAAAACGGTATCGGACTGAAAACGTGGGGCCGCCCCGAAATCGTTCGGCGGCCTTCAGGTTCACAACGAAGCAGCGTAGGTAAAAGTACAGGTTTCCCTCATACCCGGCGCGCAGCGCCAACTCAGGCTTATACGTACTATCCTATCACGTAATTTTATCATCTCACCACACACCCACTCCACCGCGTATGGCCATGCCTGCTTCTCCCACGCCTCAACCCCCGCAAAAGGAAAATAACTCTGACCGCATGCGGGCCGTGGCCAAGTATTCCGGCATTGGAGCC
The DNA here is from genome assembly GCF_020421205.1 of Hymenobacter pini. Classification (GTDB taxonomy): domain Bacteria; phylum Bacteroidota; class Bacteroidia; order Cytophagales; family Hymenobacteraceae; genus Hymenobacter; species Hymenobacter pini. Next base: position 187,336 of record NZ_JAIZZH010000004.1, on the reverse strand, counting down.
CAAATGCTGGCCACCATTGGTCTCAGCACCTGGGCTGGTTACTGGCTGGATGGGCATTTCCAGAGTAAAACGCCGTGGTTCACGCTCAGCCTGATGCTGCTGGGTCTGTTTGCGGCTTTATATAATGTTATCCGCTCTGTGTCGAAAGACCAGTAATTCAGCGGTAGTTTTGCGGCCCACTTACTTTTAGCTGCTTGAAAGCCTTTGTCCGCTCATATCTGCTCTTTTCCCTGTTGCTGGGATTTGTGCTGTATGCCCTATACAGCCAGTTTGGCCCGCGCATTGTGCACCCGTTCACACCGTACACATTTGGGTTCTTCTTTTTGCTTACTCTACTAACCTATTGGGTTACGGCGAAGCTGGTGCAGAGCAACCCGCAAAATTTTATGGTCGCGTATTTCGGCAGCATGGTTGCACGGCTGCTTTTGTCGCTTACGCTGGTGCTGGTGTACCTTTTTACAGGTGGCGGGCACGAAGGCAACGCACGCTGGGCCTTCCTAGGGAGCTTCTTTCTACTGTATTTTCTCTTTGCTGGGTTTGAAGTGTGGAGCGTTCTGAGTAACTTGCGCCCGTTTTCAAAACCGGGTGAAAACCCTTAGATGAAGGTTTTGTGAACCCCACCCCAACCCCCTCTGAATGAAGCGCTTACTTTTAGCTCTCTTCTGCTTCCTCTCGTTCTCTGTTTACGCTAACGAACCGACGGCCACTACGGAAGAAGCCACCGACAAGGAGGCCTTCAGCCCCGGGGAGATGATTCTGCACCACATCGGCGACTCGCACGAGTGGCACTGGTTCTCCACCGACAACGACCACTACACCACCTATCTGCCGGTAATTGCGTTCCGCCCCGGCCAAGGTGTATCGGTTTTCTCCTCGCACAACCTCGCCGAAGGCAAGGTGTACGATGGCCTGAAGCTGGAGCACGAGCACTTGGTGTCGGAAGACGGTAGCAAAGTATATGACTTCTCGATTACCAAAAACGTAGCCTCGCTGATGATCAGCGCCGTGTTGTTGGTAGTCGTATTTACGGCCGTAGCCCGCGGTTATGCCAAGCGTGGCAGCGGTGCTCCGAAAGGTATCCAGTCGTTCTTCGAGCCTATCATCATTTTCATCCGCGACGAGGTAGCTAAGAAATCCATCGGCCCGAAATACGAGCGGTACATGCCGTACCTGCTGACGGTGTTCTTCTTTATCTGGTTCAACAACCTGATGGGCCTGATGCCCGGCGGCGCTAACCTCACCGGTAACATTGCCGTCACACTGACATTGGCTGTGCTGACCCTGCTCATCACCCTGTTCAGCTCCAACAAGAATTATTGGCATCACATCTTCGCTACACCCGGCGTACCGAAGCCCCTGCTGCCCATCATGATTCCAGTTGAACTCATCGGCATCGTGGTAAAGCCCTTCTCCCTGATGGTGCGTTTGTTCGCCAACATCACGGCGGGTCACATTGTAACGTTGAGCTTTATCTCGCTCATCTTCATCTTCAAAAGCATCTTTGTAAGCCCTGTTTCGGTTGCTTTCGGCTTGTTTATTAACGTGCTGGAACTGATGGTGGCCATTCTGCAAGCCTACATCTTCACCCTGCTGACGGCCATGTACATTGGCGGCGCAGTAGAGGAGCACCACGACGCTGACTACCAAATGGGCGGTGGCGACGGCGCGGAGCCGGCTCACGCGCACTAAGCTTTCACCACCCCTGATTTTTTTGTTTTTCACTCCCCACAAACCATTTTTTTATGCTTCTTTCTTTGTTGCTGCAGGCTCTTACTAATTCTGTTGGTCTGGCTGTATTTGGTGCCGCTATCGGTGCCGGTCTGGTTGCTCTGGGTGCCGGTCTGGGTATTGGTCGCATCGGTGGTCAGGCCATGGAAGCTATTGGTCGTCAGCCGGAAGCTTCGGGCAAAATCCAAACTGCCATGCTGATCGTAGCCGCCCTGATCGAAGGTCTGGCTCTGTTCGCAGTAGTAGTCTGCCTGCTGATTTCGTTCAACCTGTAGGGTTTGAGATAGTACAAGAGCAGCCCGCTGCGCGCGTCGCTTCAGCGCACGGCGTAGCGGGCTGTCTTGGCTTTTCTGGTAATTGATATTCTAGGTTTTAGCAGGCGGAACTAGGCTTGCTGTTGCAGAGGTTTCATTACCCATCACTCACTACCTACTAGTTTTCCAGATGTCAATTGTAACGCCCGAATTAGGCCTTATTTTCTGGCAAATCTTCATCTTCGGCATCGTTCTGTTGCTGTTGCGTGCGTTTGCCTGGAAACCAATCTTGGCCTCGCTGAAAGAGCGGGAAAGCTCCATCGAAGGTGCTCTGCGCATGGCTGACCAAGCCAAGCTGGAGATGCAGGAGCTGAAAGCCGGCAACGAAAAGCTGTTGGCTGAAGCCCGCATGGAGCGTGACCGTATTCTGAAGGAAGCCACCGACGTTTCGAACCAGCTCATCGAGCAGGCGAAAAACAAGGCTACGGAAGAAGGCAGCCGTATGATCCTGCAGGCTCGCGAAGCCATCCAGAACGAGAAGAACGCCGCCCTAGCTGAGGTGAAGAACACCGCTGCTAAGCTCTCCATCGATATTGCTGAGCGCATTCTGCGCCGCGAGCTGGCCGACCAGCCCGCCCAGCAGCAACTCGTGGACTCGTATCTGCAAGAAGTGAAATTGAATTAGTAGTGAGTGTCGGGTATTGAGTAATGAGATTCGGCGTGCCGGGTACCCATCCACTCAATACTCACTACCAACTACTCAATACTGAAATCAATGTCTGAACTACGAGTTGCCTCCCGTTACGCGAAGTCGTTGCTGGATTTGGCCGAGGAGCGCGGGACGCTGGAGCAGGTAAAGCAGGACATGGACTTGTTCACGAAAACGCTGGACGAGAACCGTGAGCTACGCTTGCTGCTACGCAACCCCATCGTGAAGCACGATAAAAAACTAGCTATTTTGAACGCCGTGTTCAGTGGCAAGGTATCGGAGCTCACGAGCAAGTTCTTCACCATCATCACGCAGAAGAACCGTGAAAGCGCCCTGGAGTTTATTGGCACCGAGTTTCAGCGCCAGTACAACCAGCTGCGCGGCGTGCAGGTGGCCGAGGTGACTACCGCCACGCCCCTGGATGCGCCCACGCGCCTGCAAGTGGTCCAGCTGGTTCGCCAGCAAACGGGCCAGCAGCAGGTTACCCTAACTGAGAAAGTTGACCCGACGCTGATTGGTGGCTTCGTGCTGCGCATTGGCGACAAGCTGATCGACGACTCAGTAAGCTACCGGTTGCGCAAGCTGCGCACCGAATTCTCAAAGAACCCCTACCACTCTTTAGTATAACCCACCATGGCAGAAGTACGTCCGGATGAAGTATCCGCCATTCTGCGGGAACAACTCTCCAACTTCAAAACCGAAGCCGAACTCGAAGAGGTAGGTACGGTTCTGCAGGTTGGTGACGGTGTAGCCCGTATTTACGGTCTGGGCAAAGCCCAGTCGGGGGAATTGCTCGAATTTGAAAACGGCCTGCAGGCCCTGGTGCTGAACCTGGAAGAAGACAACGTAGGTGCCGTAATGCTCGGCGACTACTCTGAAATCCGGGAAGGTGCTACCGTGCGCCGTACCAATAAAATTGCGTCGATTAAAGTAGGTGACGGCATCATTGGCCGCGTGGTAAACACGCTGGGCCAGCCCATCGACGGCCGTGGCCCCATCCAGGGCGACACCTACGATATGCCCCTGGAGCGTAAGGCTCCCGGTGTAATCTACCGTCAGCCGGTAAACGAGCCCATGCAAACCGGTATCAAGGCTATTGACGCCATGATTCCGATTGGCCGGGGCCAGCGCGAGCTGATCATTGGTGACCGTCAGACCGGTAAATCGACCGTAGCTCTTGACGCCATCCTGAACCAGCGCGAGTTCTTCGAGCGTGGCGAGCCTGTTTTCTGCATCTACGTAGCCGTAGGCCAGAAAGCTTCGACCGTGGCGCAGGTAGTAAACGCCCTGACCAAAGGTGGTGCTATGGACTACACCGTGGTAGTGTCGGCTTCGGCTTCCGATCCGGCTCCCATGCAGTTCTTCGCTCCCTTCACCGGTGCTGCCATCGGCGAGTTCTTCCGTGACACCGGCCGTCCGGCTCTAGTTGTGTACGATGACCTCTCGAAGCAGGCTGTAGCTTACCGCGAAGTGTCGCTGCTGCTGCGTCGTCCTCCCGGACGTGAGGCCTACCCCGGTGACGTATTCTACCTGCACAGCCGCCTGCTGGAACGCGCCGCGAAGATTAATGCTTCCGACGCCATTGCCCAGGACATGAACGACCTGCCCGAGAGCATTAAGCCGCTCGTGAAAGGTGGTGGTTCGCTGACGGCTCTGCCCATCATCGAAACCCAGGCTGGTGACGTTTCGGCTTACATTCCGACCAACGTAATTTCGATTACCGACGGCCAGATCTTCCTCGAAACTAACCTCTTCAACTCGGGTGTGCGTCCCGCCATTAACGTAGGTATCTCGGTATCGCGCGTAGGTGGTAATGCCCAGATCAAGTCGATGAAGAAGGTAGCTGGTACGCTGAAGCTCGACCAGGCTCAGTTCCGCGAGCTGGAAGCCTTCGCCAAGTTCGGCTCCGACCTGGATGCCTCGACCAAGCTCACCATCGAGCGGGGCCGGCGTAACCTGGAAATCCTGAAGCAGCCCCAGTTCTCGCCCCAGAAGGTGGAAGACCAAGTGGCCATCATCTACGCCGCCACCAACGGCTTACTGGACCAAGTTCCGGTAAATAAGGTGCGCGAGTTCGAGCGTGAGTTCACGCAGGTGATGAACACCCGCCACCCCGAGGTGCTGCAAGGCCTGAAGGCTGGTAAACTGGACGACACCACTACCGGCGCTATCCGTCAGGTAGCCAAGGACCTGTCGTCGGTGTACGCTTCTAAGTAATGTGTTTCTGATTTCTGGTTTCTAGTTGCTGGTTTGCGTGAATGACGCAGAACTCTAACTAGAAACCAGAAACAAGGAACTAGAAACTAATACGAATGGCTAGCTTAAAAGAAGTTCGGAGCCGCATTACGTCGGTGCAAAGCACGCAGCAGATTACCAAAGCCATGAAAATGGTGGCGGCGGCCAAGCTGCGTCGGGCCCAGGACAACATCCTGCGCATGCGGCCTTACGCACAGCGGCTCAACAGCATTCTGGGCAACCTCACGGCCCTGGCCGGCGAGGATGTGGTAAGCGAGTACGCGGAGCAGCGCGAGGTGCGCCGGGTACTGGTTATTGCCATTACCTCGGACCGCGGGCTGGCTGGCGCTTTCAACAGCAACATCTTCAAAGGGGTGAATGCCCTGCTGCAGGAGCGTTACGCCGCGCAGGCTGCCGCTGGCAACGTAACGGTGCTGGCCATTGGCCGCAAAGCACACGAGTACTTTGCCAAGCGCCTGCCGCTGCTGGGTAACTACCAGCACGTATTCGGCAAATTGTCGTTCGATACGGTACGCGAAGCGGCCGAGGCGGCGATGGACGGCTTCCGGGCCGGCCAGTACGACGAGGTGGTGATGGTGTACAACGAGTTCAAAAACGTAGCTACGCAGATTGTGCGCGCCGAGCAGCTGTTGCCGCTGGTGCCCGCTGAGCTGCCCGCCGGTGCGCAGGCTACCTCGAACGTGGACTACATCTTCGAGCCCTCGAAAGAGGAAATCGTGCGTACGCTGATTCCGCAGTCGTTGAAGGTGCAGCTGTACAAGGCCGTACTGGAAAGCAACGCCTCGGAGCACGGTGCCCGTATGACGGCCATGGATAAGGCAACGGACAACGCCGGCGAGCTGCTGAAGCAGTTGAAGCTGACGTACAACCGGACCCGTCAGGCTGCCATTACCACCGAGATTCTCGAAATCGTGGGTGGTGCCGAAGCTCTGGCTGCCAGCCGGTAAGGTTACCAACCGCAACGAATACTAACGGTCCGCTTCTCTTTGGGGAGGCGGGCCGTTCTGTGTTTGCGGCAATCTGCAATACTCTTACAGATGCATGTATTGCCGTTTAGCCAGTTCCTTGCTGGTCTTCGGATGTTTCGGGTTTTGCTCCAGTAGATCCAGAATTAGTTGTGGGCTGAGCTGAGTGAAGTCCTGTATGGTGAACAGCGGAGCTTGGAACTCGGTAGCCTTTAGCGTGGTGGTGACGCCGATGCAGTGCATGCCGGCCCGGTAGGCGGCCTGTTCGCCCAGCAGAGCATCTTCCAGCACTACACACCGCTCGGGTGGTACGCCCAGCTGGTGGGCGGTAACAGTGTAGGTTTCGGCGTGGGGCTTGCCTTTGCTTACGTCATCCTTGCCCACTATCACATCGAAATAGCGGCGCAGGTCCAAGTGGTCGATGATATACTCGATAGTGTCGGTAGCGGAGCCAGTGCCCAGGCCGATTTTGAAGCCAGCCGCGCGGGCCGCCTGCAAAAACGGGGTGAGGCCGGTTACTTCCCGCCGTTTGTTCCAGTATAAAACACGATACATAAATTCCCGCTGAGCGGCGTACTCCTTGAGCTGCTTTTCGGGGACGGGGTTGGTGAAGACGGTTTTGAGAATGTTGGTAGCGGGCATCCCGTTGAGTCGGCGCAACAGCTTACGGGCGTTGGTGGTCAGCCCCAGGTCGCGGAAGAGCAGTTGGAAGGCTTTGGCCTGGTCGGGCGTATTATCGATGAGCACGCCATCCATATCGAAAATGAGGGCGTAGGGCTGGGCAGTAGGCATACAGGAATGATAACGTGGCGGAAGCTACCCGCGTAGTACGCAACTCCGGCGGGGCAGGGCTATCTTTGCGGCTCCGAACCCAGCAGCTCCTCCGGGGCTGCTTCTTAATTCTTTTCCGCTTTGAAAACACCTCTGAGCCTATTGCTGGCCGCTACCTTGGCGGTTCCTGCCTTCGCGCAAAAAGCTGGTAAACCCCTGGAACGCCCTAAACTGGTAGTGGGTATTGTGGTGGACCAGATGCGCTATGATTACCTGTACCGCTACTGGAACAAATACGGCAACGGCGGCTTCCGCCGGCTGCTAGGGGAGGGGTTCAGCTATGAAAATGCCCACTATAACTACGTGCCCACCTACACTGGCCCCGGCCACGCCAGCATTTATACCGGCACTACGCCAGCGGTGCACGGCATTGTAGGCAACAACTGGCTGGTGCGCGAAGACGGCAAGGGTACATACGTAACCGAGGATAAGACCGTGCAGCCCGTGGGCGGCTCGGTAGCGGCCGGGCAAATGTCGCCGCGGCACATGCTGACTACCACCATTACCGACGAACTGCGGCTGGCCACTAACTTCCAGAGCAAGGTGATTGGGGTGTGCATCAAAGACCGGGGCTCCATTCTGCCGGCCGGCCACGCCGCCAACGCGGCGTATTGGTACGATGGCGACAACGGGGCCTTCATCACCAGTACCTTCTACACCCAGCAGCTACCGGAATGGGTAGCGAAGTTCAACGCTGAAAACCGGGCCGCCAAGTACCTCGACCAAGCCTGGAACACGCTGCTGCCCATTGCCCAGTACACGGAAAGTTCTCCGGATGATGTAGCCTGGGAAGGCGCGTTTAAGGGTGAAGCCAAGCCCGTATTCCCGCACGACTTGCCCACGTTGAGCGCCGCGCCCAGCTCTGCCGTGAAAGGCAATATGGAAGCTGCCGGTGAAAAAGCCCCGGTAGCCACGCCCCGCAACCTCGACCTGATTCGTTCCACGCCCTTCGGCAACTCGCTTACCCTGGATTTTGCCCTGGAAGCTATGCGGGCCGAGCAGCTGGGCCAGCGGGGGCAGACGGACTTTCTGGCCCTGAGCTTTAGCAGCACCGACTACGTGGGCCACCAGTTCGGGCCCAACTCCATTGAGGCGGAGGACACGTATCTGCGCCTTGATAAGGAGCTGGAGCGGTTGTTTGCATACCTTGACAAGGCGGTGGGCAAAAAGCAGGCGCTGGTGTTCCTGAGTGCCGACCACGGCGCGGCGCACTCGCCCAATTTCCTGATTGATAAGAAAATTCCGGCGGGCTCGGTAGGCCCCGGCCTCATGCGCGACTCCTTGCAGCAGCGGCTGGTGCGCTTGCACGGGCCCGGCAAATGGGTACTGAGCTACGAGAACCAGCAGGTGTACCTGAACCGTCCGCTCATTGAGCAGAAAAAGCTGGACCTCTACCAAGTGCAGCGCGAGGTAGCCGGTATTATGGTGCAGTTTGCCGGCGTAACGCGGGCCTTGGCCGCCGAGGACGTGCAGAAGTCGCACTGGGAAAGCGGGATGCTGATGTACCTGGAAAACGGCTACTTTCCCAAGCGCTCCGGCGACGTGCTGGTGGTGCTGGAGCCGGGCTGGCTGGAGTCGTACCAGTTTCCCATCAACAAAGGCACCACCCACGGCTCCTCGGGCAACTACGATACCCACGTGCCGGTGGTGTTCTGGGGTTGGCACGTGAAGCACGGACAGTCGTCAGCTCCGGCAAAGATTACCGATATTGCACCCACATTGGCCCGCTGGCTCCACATTCAGGAACCCGACGGCTGCACCGGCCAACCCTTGCAGGAAGTGCTGGGCTGGTAAAAAGGATAACGCGGCTGAGCATCAGGTATTATCCAAAACGGCTCCGCTACGTTTACACGCTTCAAACTCGAACATTACATACCTCCTGATGGGGCCGAATCGGTTGGCCCTCCTATTTCTCTCACATGGCTCATTTTAACCCCTGGCACGACGTAGAGCGCGGCGAAGACGCTCCCAAAGTTGTTAACGGCATCATCGAAATTCCCAAAGGCTCGAAGGGCAAATACGAGCTGGACAAAGACAGCGGCCTGCTGAAGCTGGACCGCGTGCTGTTCTCGGCCGTGCACTACCCGGCTGCCTACGGCTTCATCCCGAAAACCTACTGCGACGACAAGGACCCGCTGGATATTCTGGTGCTGTGCTCCGTTGACATCGTGCCGATGTGCCTGGTGGAAGCCAAGGTAATTGGCGTGATGCAGATGATTGACCAAGACGAAGAGGACGATAAAATCATTGCCGTGGCCGCCAACGACGTGTCGGTGAACCACTACAACGACATTGCCGACCTGCCCCCGCACACCCTGCTGGAAATGCAGCGCTTCTTCGAGGACTACAAAGCCTTGGAGCACAAGCAAGTAACCGTTGAACGTTTCATGGGCCGCGAAGATGCCTACCGCATCATCGAGGACAGCATCAAGCTGTATGAGGAAACCTTCCCGAAAGGCAACCCGAAAGACGAAGTGGACGTACAAGAGGCCCTGAGCTAATCCACCCTACTTCCTTCTACACACCGTGCAGCCCCCGGCCGTCAGTACTGGCGCCGGGGGCTGTTGCATGTGCGGCTTAAGTGGCAGCTCAACGCTAGCATCCTTTTGAACCTCATCAGGCGTAAGAGGCCACTATGCCGAAACACGCGCCCACATCCCCCGTTCTCCGATTTCTGTACGAAAACAGCCTGTTGCTCGTAGGCGTGCTGCTGGTGCTGGCCGCCATGGTTGGGCAGTTTCTGATGGGCTGGCACGACTATAATTCGGAGCTGGAAGACATGAACTTGTTGCCGCTGACGATAGGGCAATATGCCAGCTCCGGGCACTTCCTGGAGGCCACGTTTGAGAACTGGGAAAGTGAATTCCTGCAGATGGGTCTTTACGTAGTGCTCACCATCTGGCTGCGGCAACGGGGCTCCTCGGAATCCAAAAAACTATACGAGGAAGAGGAAGTGGATAAGGAGCCCGACCCTAACAAGAAGGACGCGCCGGGCCCGGTGAAGCGGAGCGGCTGGCAGCTGTTCCTGTACCGCCGTTCCCTTAGCATTGCCTTCTTTCTTCTGTTTTTCGGCGCTATTTGGCTGCATGCCAAGGGCGGGGCCGAGGTGTACAGCATCGAGCAGCAGCACGAGGGCAAGCCGGCCGTGACGACGCTGGAGTACATGGCCACCAGCCGGTTCTGGTTCGAGTCGTTTCAGAACTGGCAGAGCGAGTTCCTCTCTATTGTATCCATTGTGGGCCTCTCCATTTTCCTGCGGCAGCACGGCTCTCCGGAGTCCAAACCGGTGGACGCGGCCCACAGCGACACGGGCAAGTAGCGCGTCGGCGGCGCACGGGGCGGTCCTACGAGTTGCTGAAGGCCTCGTAGGGCCCCTCTCGTTAAACTGCGTTAACCTGAACCGTTTAGCGGGAATGGTCCTACGAGGCCTTCGGCAACTCGTAGCACCACCATTTGGGCGGTGTATCTTGCCGGCTCACCCTGGTTACCTGCCGTGCTACACTTCCTCAAACGCTCTCTGGATGCCGTGCTGTATAGCAGCACCTGGTTGTCGTTGGCGGCGCTGGGGCTGATGTGGGCTACGTTTCTGTTCTGGCAGGTGCACATTCCGGCGCGGCTGGGCGGGCTGATTTTCTCGGCTACGCTGTTTCTTTACAACCTCGACAGCGTGCTGCCCTACAAGCAGAGCCAGCACCCCGGCCTCTCCAAGCGCAAGCAGTGGATGCAGCGGCACCGCCGCGAATTGGTGGGGCTAACTTTGGTAGCCGGGCTGGTAGCGGGGGCACTGTTTCTGCTGGATGCGCGGCTGCTGCGGCTCACCCCGTTTCTACTGCACTTGGGCCTGATTTCGGTGCTGTACTCCATGCCCTTGCTGAAGCGCCAGGGCCGCTGGTGGGCCCTGCGGGATTTGCCCTTGCTGAAGGTATTTCTGATTGCCTACGTCTGGGCCGGCGTAACGGTGTGGATACCGGCTTTGTACCTGGGCCGGGGGCTGATGGAACCGGTGGTGTGGCTGCTGTTTCTGCGGCGCTTCCTGTTTATTCTGGCCTTGGCGTTTGTATTTGATATCCGGGACTACACCAAGGACCAAGCTACTGGTACGCGCACCTTTCCGGGGCTGTTCGGTATTCAAGCCACCAAATCCATTGCCCTGGCCGCCTTGCTGCTGGCGGCCGTGCTGGTGCCACCCGGTACGCCGGCTGCTCAGCATTTGCCGCTGCTGCTGCCGTTGCTGGCGGCGGCGGGCGTTATCTGGTTTGCCGAGGAAAAGCGCCCCGATTACTACTTTGCCCTACTCACCGACGGAGTGATGGTGCTGCAGTTTGTGGTAGTGTGGTGGATAACACGGGGGCAGGCGGTGAGTTTCTCCTGAAAGCGTGCGAGTTCCTAGCCAAAATCGGCTATTCTTGCGCTGCCTGTGCGGTACAGGCTTCGGAACCTTGCACTATGCTACAACGAGTACGGGCCGCTTTGGCTTTGATGGGGTGTCTGATGGTAGGAGTGGCCCAAGGCCAAACGCCCGACCCGGTGGACCTGGTGAACCCGCTAATGGGCACCGATTCTAAGCCCAGCCTCTCCAACGGCAACACCTACCCCGCCATTGCCCTGCCCTGGGGCATGAACTTCTGGCTGCCCCAAACCGGCAAAATGGGCAGCGGCTGGGCTTACCAGTACTCCGCCGATAAGCTCAAGGGCTTCAAGCAAACCCACCAGCCCTCGCCCTGGATGAACGACTACGGGCAGTTTGCCCTGATGCCCATTACCGGTAAGCTGCGGTTTGAAGAGGAGGAGCGGGCCAGCTGGTTTTCGCACAAAGCCGAAGTGGCCCAGCCGCACTACTACAAAGTATATCTGGCCGACCACGACGTAACCGCCGAGCTAACGCCCACCGAGCGGGCCGCCCGTTTCCGCTTCACCTTCCCCAAAACTGACAGCGCCTACGTAGTGCTGGATGCCCTGGACAAAGGCTCCCACGTCCAGATTCTGCCGGAGCAGCGCCGCATCATCGGGTACACTACCCGCAACAGCGGGGGCGTGCCCCAGAACTTCAAAAACTACTTCGTGCTGGAGTTTGACCACCCGTTCACCAGCACTACTATTTACCAGGATAAGGCGTTAGATGTTAAGCTGCTGGAAGCCACGGCCAACCACACCGGAGCGGTAGTGGGCTTCAAAACCCGCAAGGGCGAGCAGGTGCAGGTGCGGGTGGCCTCCTCGTTTATCAGCCCCGAGCAGGCCCTGCGCAACCTGGAGCAGGAAATTGGAGCGGCTGACTTTGACGCCGTGAAAGCCAGAGGCCGGGCCGCCTGGCAGGAGCAACTGGGCCGCATCAAAGTAGAAGGCGGCTCAGAAGCGCAACAGCGTACCTTTTACTCCTGCCTGTACCGAAGCCTGCTGTTTCCGCGCAAGTTTTACGAGGTTGATGCTGCCGGCCAGCCGGTGCATTATTCGCCCTACAACGGGCAGGTGCTGCCCGGCTACATGTATACTGATACCGGCTTCTGGGACACGTTCCGTTGCTTGTTTCCCTTCCTCAATCTGCTATACCCCAGTGTGAACAGCCAGATTCAGGCCGGGCTGGTGAATACCTACAAGGAAGGCGGCTGGCTGCCGGAATGGGCCAGCCCCGGTTACCGCAACATCATGGTGGGCAATAACTCGGCTTCCATTGTGGCCGATGCTTACCTGAAAGGCGTGCGGGGCTACGACATCAACTCCCTGTATGAAGCCGCGTTGAAGGGCGCCAACAACCCCGGACCGATGGAAGCCGTGGGTCGGGCCGGAGCCGGCTATTACACCAAGCTCGGTTACGTGCCCTACGACGTCAAAATCAACGAAAGTGCGGCCCGCACCCTGGAATACGCCTACGACGACTTCGCCATTGCCCAACTGGGTAAAGCACTGGGCCGGCCCAAAAAGGAAGTGCAACTCTACGAAAAGCGCAGCCAGAACTATCGCAACCTGTTCGATAAGCAAACCGGCCTGATGCGGGGTAAAAACCAGAACGGCACGTTCCAGTCGCCCTTCAACCCCTTCAAGTGGGGTGATGCCTTTACCGAAGGCAACAGCTGGCACTACACGTGGTCGGTTTTCCACGATGTGCAGGGCCTGATGAACCTGATGGGCGGGCCCAAGCCATTCGTGGCCACCCTGGATACCGTGTTTACCCTGGCTCCGGTGTTCGATGCGTCCTACTACGGCTCGGTGATTCACGAAATCCGGGAAATGCAGATTGCGGGCATGGGCAACTACGCCCACGGCAACCAGCCCATCCAGCACATGACCTACCTGTATAACTATGCCGGTCAGCCCTGGAAAACGCAGTACTGGGTGCGCGAAACCCTCAACCGCCTCTATCAGCCCACCCCCGACGGCTACTGCGGCGACGAGGACAACGGCCAGACCTCGGCCTGGTACGTGTTTTCGGCGCTGGGTTTCTACCCGGTTTGCCCCGCCACCAACCAATACGTGCTGGGTGCCCCGCTTTTCCCCAAAGTGACGCTGCAGCTTGAAAACGGCAAACAGGTGGTGCTGAACGCGCCCAACAACAGCGCCGCCAACCGCTACATCAATGCCCTCACGCTAAACGGCCAGCCCTACAACCAGAACTGGCTCAGTCACGAGGCGCTGCAGCAAGGGGCTACGCTGAACTTCGACATGACAGCTGAGCCCAACCACAGCCGGGGCAGCACCCTGCAGGCCGCGCCATTTTCGGTATCAAAAGCGAAATAAGTGTAGAGTAAGGTGGACTTGTTTTACAAGCGCAAGTCCGCCTTACTCTACAATGTGCGTCAGAGAATCGGCTAATTCTTGGAGAGCAGGGCCGATAAAGCGCACAATATCCCCCGCTATCAGGCCGGCTTCACCGGTTTGCTGCACTGCCAGGTCGCCGGCGCGGCCGTGGGCGTAGAGGCCAATGAGCGCAGCGTTGCAGGCAGAGAGGCGCTTGTCGGCGCGCAGAGCCAGGAGCAGGCCCGTAAGTACGTCGCCGCTGCCGCCGGTAGCCATGCCGGGGTTGCCGGTACTGTTAAAGTATATCTGACCATCTGGGGTAGCTAAGGCCGTGTAAGCCCCCTTCAGCACGCAGAAGCACTTGTGCTGCCGCGCAAACTGCCGGAGCTGCTCCAGGCGGTGATAATCGTCGCGGGCGGGCTCGCCTACCAGGCGCTCAAACTCTTTGGGGTGGGGGGTAAGCAAAGTATCGGGCGGCAGCAGTTCCAGCAGCTCCCGGTTTGCACCCAACAGGTTAAGCGCGTCGGCATCGATAACCAGCGGCACTTTGGCCGTTTGCAGTAGCTGGCGCAGTACCTCCCGGCTGGCATCCTCCTGGCCCAGGCCCGGCCCGATGCCTACGGCGGCGTAGGGCTTCAGGTCCGGCAATTCGGAAATATTATCAGAAGCTGGGTCGGGCAGGCACATGGCCTCTGGCGCGGCGGTTTGCAGGATATCGTAGCCTACCTGTGGAATGCGAGTGGTCAGCAGGCCTACGCCTCCGCGCAGGCACGCCTGGGAGGCCAGCACGGCCGCCCCAATCTTACCCTGACTGCCGGCCAGCAGCAACGCGTGACCAAAGGTACCTTTATGGCTGAACTTCGGGCGCTTAGGATACCGGCCCACCAGAAAGTTTTCCTCAATAAAGCAGTTATCCACAGCTAATTTGTGGATAACTGAAGTTTCCAACCCAATCGGCAGCAACTCCCACTCACCCACAAACTCAGCATTTTGGGGTAGAAAGAATGCCAGCTTGGGCAACTCGAAGCTGAGCGTGTAGTGTGCCTGCACCACGGCACTGTCGGCGGGTTGCGGCGCGTCGGTTAGTAGTCCCGAGGGCATGTCCACGGCAATGCATAGGGCCTGCGACTGATTGAGGTGCGTGACTACCTGCGCCGCCAGCCCCGCCAGCGGCCGGCTCAGTCCGGTGCCAAACAAGGCATCCAGCACCACGGCTCCGGCCGGAAAAGTCGGCAGCTGCCGGGCGTGTAGCTCATGGCGGGGTACGGCGGCGGGCAGGCACTGCAGGTTGGCCGTGTAATCGGGAGAGGTTTTTTCGGCGGGAAGCAGCCACACCTGGGGCTGATAGCCAGCCTGGTGCAGCAGTCGGGCCAGGGCCAACCCGTCGCCGCCGTTGTTGCCGGGGCCGCAGAGGATGTGGAAGGGCGTGTCGGCGGCGGGGTGCAGCGTATCCAGGAGCCAGTTGAGCAAAGCCGTGGCCGCGCGTTCCATTAGCTCCAGCGAGGTAATGCCTTGGGCTTTGATAGTGCCTTCGTCGAGGGTGCGAGTTTGGGCGGCGGAGAGGATTTTCATACAATGCCTATACTTGAAACCGGATGTATCGGATACACAATGCGCTATTCTCTCTCGCTGCTGGCCTTGGTTGTGCTGGGCTGTTCTGAACCACAGTCTGAAAAGGCTATTGGCTCCGCAGTTCCTGATAAGCCGAGTGCAACGGCTGCCCCAGAAACTCCGGACTCGGTGACGGTGCGGTCAGTGCCCACCACTCAGATGCCTGCCGGAGTACCCAGCCAACCTGGCAACGTGCTCGAAATAAAACAGTGGGCGGATGCCAACGGCCTGAATCTGCTGGTAATAACCCGGACCCCGGAGCAGGACGAACCCACCAACCCCGATGAGCCAGATGGAGCCAGCCACGTAGAGATGTACGCCCGTCAATACGTGCAGCGGGGCGGTAAGTGGCAGGAGTTATGGCACCTGCAGGACGGCGTGCAGCACTGCCCGTTCGATTTGTGGATTGGCCCCGTACCGGGTGCTACCACCGTAACCGACCTGGACCACGATGGCCAAACGGAAACCACCCTGCTGTACTCTCTCACCTGCACCAGTGATGTAAGCCCGGCCACCTTTAAGCTGATTATGCGCGAAGGTGCTGCCAAATATGCCCTGCGTGGACATACCGTTGTGCAATACGATTCGGTGCCCGCTGCCCAGCGTGTACCTGCCAACCCCTGCTGCCTCGATACCATTAGTGCGGCCCGGCTGGAGGAGCACTACGAGCTGCTCGCGGGCCGCTACGAAAACGAAAAGGAGTTTCTAAACGCCCCGCCCGCCTTTCTGCAGTTTGCCCGGCGGCAGTGGCAGCGTTTCTCTTCCAAGGCTACGAATGAGGTTCTGTAGCTATTCAATGGAGCAATTGGATAAGAATCAGCGGAAGGCGGTTTTATGGTAGGTAGTGTGGAATTTTTCGTGTAGCGGCATCTTCAGGAAGATTCTGACAACCTCTAGGTATGCGCTCTTACATAGTATTCGTGCTTTTGCTGGTAAGCCTGCACGCCCCGGCACAGCCCGCACCCATAGCTTCCTACGATACGGCCACCATCAACTTCATGCGCTGGAAGCTGGCCGCTGCAAGGTTGGGAACCAGCATCCGCCGTCTGCATGACCAGCCCGTTTACTGGTCCGTGGCGGAGCTAGGCGGCATTTCCGTATTTCCTGGTGATACCAGCCTGATGTATCAATACGGACATGGCAGTGATACCAGCCGGCTGTTTAAGTATCGGCTGTTCCTGCTGCATTCAGCCGATACTACAATTTACTCGCCGGCTCAGCTGGCAGGTTTTCGGGGAGAATGGCGGCGGCTGTTTTGTACGGTCAGGTTCAATTCTGCTGACTTACGGCAGATGGAGGCAACGTACCGCCGGCGTAAGCTGCCTCGGTGGCCGGCTTTTCCGGGCGTGCACCGCATCCGCCCATCCAAACGGAAGCAGCCATACTATGCTTACACGTTGCCCTTATTCAGCGCTGACTACAACCGCGTCGTTATCTGGGAGCACCGGTTCTGGATAACGGGTGAATCGGGGACGTTGTTAACCTACCGCCGCAAGCCCGGGGGCGGCTGGGAAAAAGAATGCCCGCTTCAGAGCTGGGGATTTGATGAGTAGCCGGAAAACTTCCGGCCCGGCCCCCGCGTTTGCACAGTAGTTGACTTTCTGATCTTATCCTCCGCAACCATGCAAACCTGGAATGATGTAATCCGGCTGGCCAACCACGGCAGCCCGGCCCCCGATAAACGAGTAGAAAAGACCGACGCCGAGTGGCGCGCCCAGCTCACCCCCGAGCAATACCACGTAACCCGCCAGCACGGCACCGAGCGGGCCTTTACCGGCGAATACTGCGAGGCCCACGAGGCCGGCCTCTACGCCTGCGTCTGCTGCGGCACCCCGCTTTATGACTCCCGCACCAAGTTCGAAAGCGGCACGGGCTGGCCCAGCTTCACCCAACCGGTGCAGGAAAACGCCATCAAGTACAAGAAGGACACCAGCTACGGCATGACGCGCGTAGAAGTGCTCTGCAACGTCTGCGACGCCCACCAGGGCCACGTCTTTCCCGATGGCCCGCCGCCCTCCGGCCTGCGCCTGTGCATCAACTCGGCCGCCATCAAGCTGGTTAGCGAAAAGCAAGAAGCGTAGGCTGGTAGCCGAATACTATAAAGTAGAGTAATACCTCAGTGTACAGCACTGGGGTATTACTTTTTAGGGCATGTACCGGAGCTGTCGAATTTCTCCCGACTTTCGTAGCCCGCCTCCGCAACTTGCCTGAAACCGGCGCTGTTATAGCGGCATTACCACCCATTTTCGCCCCACCCATGTCATTGCTATTCACTGATTTTGCCAGCTGGCAGGCCCATTGTGCCTCCACCGGTGAGCCCCTATACCAACCTGTGCTTGCCTACGAAGTAGAGCAGAAAGGCCGCTCGGAAGAGGAAATCTGGACGGGCCTGCAGCGGGCCTACGATGTGATGCGCGACGCGGTGCACACCGGCCTCACCCAGAACATGACTTCCCGCTCGGGCATGGTGAACAACGGGGCCAAGAAAATTGCCGCTTCGCCGGTAACGGTACTTTCTCCCGAGTTTAAAAACCTGATTACGCGGGCGCTGGGAGCGAAAGAGGTGAATTCCTGCATGGGCCGGGTAGTGGCCGCCCCCACGGCCGGGGCCTCTGGCATTCTGCCGGGCGTGCTGGTTACGCTCCAGGACTTACACAAGCTGGAGGACCGCCAGATTCTGGAAGGACTGCTTGTAGCGGCCGGCGTGGCCCTTATCATCGAGCAGAACGCCTCCCTGGCCGGGGCTGTGGGCGGCTGCCAGGCTGAAACTGGCTCGGCGGCGGCTATGGGCGCGGGGGCCATTGTGTACTGCCTGGGCGGCTCCGTGGAGGAAACCTTTGCCGCCGTGGCCATTACCATCCAATGCATGCTGGGCCTGGTGTGCGACCCGGTGGCGGGCCTTGTGGAAGTGCCCTGCGTGGTGCGCAATGCCTCCGCCTCGGCCATTGCCTTCAGCTCCGCCCAGATTGCCATTGCCGGCGTCGACCCGGTAATTCCCGTGGACCAGTGCGTGGCGGCACTGGGCGAGGTGGGGCAGAGCATGGAAACCCGGTATAAGGAAACCGCCCTCGGTGGCTTGGCCAATACGCCCCGGGGCCGCGAAATTGAGAAGATGGTGCTGGTGCAGGATGTGCAGATTCTGCCCGATGAGGATGCCGGTTAACAGCCTTATTGCTTGGGCCTGATCGTCTTGATTTCGGGGGCCATTACCAGCTTGGCCAGGTAACCAATGGCCTCGGCGTAGCGGCTGCGTAGCTGCTGGTACTGCTGCCAGGCGGCTTCCTCGTCGGCGTGCACGGGAATGTTGGCCTCACGCAATTGGGCGCAGGCCTGCCGGAAGTTGGCGCGGGTGGGGGTTTCCAGCGGGTCGTGGCCGTTCAGTGGCTCGGGCGCTTCCGACTGGGCCTCGTATCGGAAAAAGCGCGAAACACGGTTCACGGCCAGGCAGCCGGCCTTGAAGCAGAGTTCTTGGTGGGGGTTGCGGGGCGCATCCACAATGCTACTGAGCAGGGCAGAGGCATCCAGCACAATATCGGCGGCCATTACCCAGGAGCGTCCCGGTTTGGGCGAACGGAAAAAGGCCAGTACGGGTAACGAGGTGTGAGTTTCCTCAATTTCAACGAACCATTCCTCCCAGGTGCCCCACTGTTCTTTGTCGTCACACAGGGCGTTGGTCTGGCTTAGCCAGCACAGTAGCTCCACGGCGCTGGGCTCGGCCCCGGCCCGTAATTCCAGCCGGGCCACCACCTGTTCCCGCCGCGAAAAGGCTTGGTACATGGTGGGTAGGTAGGAGATGAGCAGAGTCAGCAGCAGCAGGCCCAGCGTAGCCTCCGAGTACGAGACAATGTTGGGCAGCATGTGCTTGCTGGGTTCCTCGGAGCCCAGCGTCAGCAAGGAGCTGTTGCTGATGCGGTAGCACCGCTCCAAATCCCCTTCGCCTAAGGCCCAGAATATGACGGTGTAGCCCAGGCTCACGGCCCCCAGCCAGGCAATGGGCAGCGCCACCAGCCCTACCGGGGCGTACAGGGCCATGGTCCGGTCACGGTGCTCGTAGGTGCGTCCCAAGCGGGCCAAGGCCGTGAACAAGTGGCGCAAACCCGTAAATAACCAGTTGTTGATGCGCACCGAATCGTTGCGGGGCATCACAAACGAGCGGATGGCGGCCAACACCGTGTACGCGACCAGAAACGCCCCAGCCCCGCCGGCCAGTGCTTTTACTACAAAGGGAGGAATCATAAACAAGCAAGGTAGCCGGGTGGCCGCCTTGCTTGTACTCCGTTGATGCCGTTCAGGTTAGTTAATGCCATGATGCGGTGGGCTACTTGCGCTCCTTCCAGAGCTGGCGGAATGTTTTGGGGGCTACCTGCACGGCGTCGCGGCGCTTGCTCCAGCCTACTTCACCCAGCAGGCGGCTCAGCACCCAGTTTTTGGCCGAGGCCGGAGCCAAATCCCATACCCAGCGGTGCTTCATGCCGTGCAGCCACAGGCTGATAGCCCGGCGCTCCTCCTTTTCCGTCAGGCCCTCCTGCACGCTTTGCTGGCGGTTTTTGAGCAGGATGTTGTGAATAGGAATGCGCACCGGGCACACCGAGGTGCAGGCCCCGCACAGGCTGCTGGCGTAGCTTAGGTGCTTGTTTTCGGCCATGCCCGAGAGGTGGGGCGTAATCACCGAGCCAATGGGGCCGGAATACGTGGCCTCGTAGGTGTGGCCGCCGATATTTTTGTACACCGGGCAGATATTCAGGCAGGCCCCGCACCGGATGCATTGCAGGGCTTCGCGCTTGTCGGGCTGGGCGAGTAGGTTGGTGCGGCCGTTGTCCAGCAGAATCACCACCATTTCTTCGGGACCGTCCTTCTCCAGGGGCTGGCGGGGGCCGGTGTAAATGGTGTTGTACACCGTTACCTGCTGGCCGGTGCCGCTGGTGCTGAGCAGGGGCCAGAACAAATCCAGGTCCTGCAGCCTCGGAATCACCTTCTCAATGCCCACAATAGCAATGTGGGTTTTGGGGAAAGTGGCCGAAAGACGGGCATTGCCCTCATTTTCCGTCACGCACACGGCTCCGGTATCGGCAATGAGGAAGTTGCCGCCCGTTACGCCCACTTCGGCGGCGGTGTACTTGTTGCGCAGCAGGTGGCGGGCCGTGAGCACCAGCTTCTGGGCGTCGTCAGTGTACTCAATGCCCAGGTGCTTCACGAAGATGTCGGCAATATCCAGCTTGCTCAGGTGCATGGCCGGCGTGACGATGTGGTAGGGCCGCTCCCCATTC
Source organism: Hymenobacter pini (assembly GCF_020421205.1). Lineage (GTDB taxonomy): Bacteria > Bacteroidota > Bacteroidia > Cytophagales > Hymenobacteraceae > Hymenobacter > Hymenobacter pini. The sequence continues at coordinate 166,983 of NZ_JAIZZH010000004.1, read as the reverse complement.
AGCTGCACAATGAACTCGCCCAAATCCGTCTCCACGGACTCAATTCCGCGTTTTTCAAGGTACTTGTTCAGGTGAATCTCCTCGGTGGTCATGCTCTTGGCTTTCACTACGGTGCGAGCATGGCGGCGCTCCATAATCTTGCCCACCTCAAACAGGGCCTCCTCCGCGTTCTGCGCCCAAATCACCTTGCCGCCCCGGGCTGTAAAGTTCTGCTCAAACTGCAGCAGGTACTCATCCAGCCGGTTAATCACCTGGCTTTTCAGGTAGGCCGCCCGGTCGCGGGCCAGCTCGTGGTCCTGGTAAAAGCCCATACCCGTCTGTACGGCCGCGTTGTACTTGCCAATGTTGAACCGGATTTTGCGCCGGTGCTCCAGGTCGAAGGCTTTGCGGTCGGCATCCACCAGAAACTGGGCCGATTTCTTGGGAGCGGGCGTGATGGTCGTCGGGTTCATGGCAGCACGGATTGCAACGGGTTCTTAACAAAGATAAAAACCCGCCGGACCTCTGCAGGTTCAGCGGGTTTTTAGAAAAGAGCCGGCGTCATTGCGAGGCGGAGCCGAAGCAATCCGTCCTTCTCAGCGTCAGAAGCCCCGAAATACAGAAAGCCCCTGACGCCAGCGTGGACTTCAGGGGCTTTAGAACAGGTCAGAGCTTGATGCTTCGTGAAGGACGGATTGCTTCGGCTCCGCCTCGCAATGACACTTCTTGTATCACCTTATCACTTTTTACCTATTTCTTGTTTGAGTCCACCACAATGCGTTTGTCGCGGTTGGCCAGGTCCCAGGCGGTGTAGAATACCAGGCGGGCGCGCTTCTCCATTTTGGGGAATTCGATTTTGTCTACCTCGTCTTTGGGGCCGTGGTAGTCATCGTGCACGCCGTTGAAGAAGAAGGCTACCGGAATGCGGTGCTTGGCAAAGTTGTAGTGGTCGGAGCGGTAGTAGAAGCGGTTGGGGTCTTCCGGGTCGTTGTAGCGGAAGTCCAGGTCCATCTTCGTGTACTTGTCGTTCTGAGTCTGCAGAATGGTGTGCAGCTCCGAGCTGAGCTTATCCGAGCCAATCACGTACACGTAGTCGCCTTTGCCCTCGTGGTCTTTGTCGGTGCGGCCCACCATGTCGGTGTTCAAGTCCACTACGGTGCTGGTCAGCGGGAAGATGGGGTGGTCGGTGTAGTACTCCGAGCCCAGCAGGCCCTTTTCCTCGCCCGTTACCGTCAGGAACAGGATGCTGCGGCGCGGGCCGTGGCCTTCCGCTTTAGCTTTGGTGAAGGCCTGCGCCATTTCCAGCACCGATACCGTACCCGAGCCGTCGTCGTCGGCTCCATTATGCACCTCGCCGTTGATGATGCCGATGTGGTCGTAGTGCGCCGACAGCACCATTACCTCGTCTTTGAGGTCGGTACCTTCCAGGTAGCCCAGCACGTTTTCGGTGGTGAAATCCTCCATTTTCTTGGGAGCATTCACCATCATTTTAGCGGGCTTGAAGGGGCTGGCCGTGGGTTTAGCCGCTTTGGTTACCCCGGCCGAGTACTTAGTGTAGCCAGCAGCGGTGGTACCCAGTAGCTTATAGCCTACCGCCGGGCTCACGAAGAATGCCGTGGGGCGGGTAGTTTGGGAAGCTTCCTTGAACGCAATGCTGGGCCGGCTGATGTAGGGCGTCATGCGGGCGGCCAGCTTCTCAAAGTTGCTGTTGGGATTGAAATCCACGAAGAATACCGAGCGGGCGCCTTTTTGGGCAGCCAGCGTGAGCTTGGCCCGGAAATCCTGACCCCATTTGCTGTTCTGGCCTTCTTTGCCCAGCAGGGCAACGCCTTTGTCGGTTTGGGGTTCACCCAGCAGAATAACCAGGTCTTTGCCTTTCACGTCGCCCAGGGCGGCGTAGTCGGAGTAGCCATCCTGTTCAATGCCGTAACCGGCAAACACGGGCTGCACAGCCGTTTCCTGCGCGAAGCCGTTGCCGCCGTAGGCGTAGAAATCCGTCAGCCACTTAAACGTGTCTTTGCCAATTTTCAGCGTAGCGCCGTCGGCCCAGGTGCTGCGCACCATGGTGAAGTGCTGCAGGTAGGGGTTGTCGGAGCCGGTTACGGGGCCTTTCAAGCCCAGGGCGGCAAACTGCTTGGCAATGTATTCGGCGGCCATTTTCTGGCCTTTTTCACCGGTTTCGCGGCCTTCGTACTCATCCGAGGCCAGCACCGTTAGGTGCTGGCGCAGGTCGGCCTGGGTGATGGTTTCGGCGTAGGTCTGGGCTAGGTCGGTGCTGGCGGCGGGAGCCGCCGTTTCCAGTACGGGTTCCAGTACGGGAGCCGCGGTGGTTTCCGTTTTGGCCTTGCGCTTGGTTTTCACCTTGACTTTCTCGGGGGCTTGCTGTGCTACTGCCGAGGTAGCTACGCCAGCCGCCAGTAGCCAGGTGAGGAGGGAAGTTTTTTTCATGCTAGACAAAGGGTTGGTCGGGAGTGGGCTAAAGACAACGTGCCGTAAAAAGGCTGCATGCGGCGTGTAACGCGCCGCAGATTCTGTGAATTACTTGCTGATGAGTACCGAGGCGTAAGCGGCCACGCCCTCGCGGCGGCCCACAAAGCCTAGCTTCTCGGTGGTAGTGGCTTTAATGCTGATATCGTCGGCGTCAATGCCCATCACCTCGGCCAGCACACGCTGCATTTCGGCAATGTGGGGGTTCACTTTAGGCGCTTCGAGGCAAATGGTGGAGTCGATGTTGCTGATGCTGTAGCCGCGTTCCGTGATTAGGCGCACCACTTCCTTCAGCAGCCGTTTACTATCAATGCCTTTATACTGCGGGTCGGTATCGGGGAAGTGAAAGCCGATGTCGCGCAGGTTGGCTGCGCCCAGCAGGGCGTCGCAGATAACGTGAATGAGCACATCGGCATCGGAGTGGCCGAGGGCGCCGTGGGTATGGGGTACCTGGATACCACCGAGCCAGAAGGGCAGGCCCTCTTTAAGCTGATGAACGTCGTAGCCGAAGCCGGTCCGAATTTTCATAAGGAGTTAGGGAAGAGGAAGCGGAATGGAGTGGCAAGGTACGGCAACGGCGTCGGTTGCCGGAGCGAAAAAAAATTGAGTTCTGGGCAAAGTAAAATCGGGTGTTACGCGTCACTAGAGAAGAAATGGCTCGACATCGTGCAAAAGCATAGAAAAAAAGGTATGGAAACTTTGGAATCAATAAAAGTTTCCAGCGTACCTTTGTGGCCGTAGTCATGGAAATCAAAGACCGAATTTTGCAGGCAGCTATTGGCCTCTTCACCCGCAACGGGATTAAGAGCGTGTCGATGGATGATATTGCCACCCACCTGGGCATCTCTAAAAAGACGCTCTACAAGTGGTTTGAAAACAAGGACCAGATTGTCTCGGCCGTTATCGGCAACCACCTCACTGGGGCGCAGGGCGAGTGTGAAGGTATTATTGGCCACGCCCGCAACGCCGTGGATGAGATGGTGCAGATGATGGACTGGGCCAAGCGCCAGTTTGCCAACATCAACCCCAACGCCATTCACGACCTGCGCAAGTACTACCCGGCTGCGTGGGGCCTGTTTCACGAGCACAAAAGCAGCTTCATTCTGCAGCAAATTCAGGCCAACCTACGCCGCGGGGTGCAAGAGGGCCTCTACCGTGCCGACCTCGACATTGAGGTGCTTTCGCGCCTGCGCCTGGCCCAGATAGATATCCTGTTCAACCCCGATGTATATCCCCCGGCGCAGTTCGACCAGATGCGCGTGCAGATGGCCTGTAACGAGCATTTTCTACTGGGCGTGGTGTCCCTGAAAGGCCACAAACTGATCAACGAGTACCGTCACGTGACGGAAGAAGAATAAGCTTCATCACCTGCTTTCCCTGTTATGAAAAACAACCTCCGCGTTATGTTGCTGGCCGCCGGGCCGGGCCTGCTGGCCCCCGCCGGGGCCGCCCTGGCGCAGACGGCCCCGGCCCAGCAGCCGGCGCTGGCCACCTCCGCAGCCGTGGGTCTGATGCCCCTGAGCCTGCAGCAAGCCATCGACTACGCCGTGAAGAACAAGTCGTCGTTGCTCTCGACGCGCCTCAACGAGCAGACGGCCCGGGCCAAAGTAGGCGAAATCAAAGCCGCCGGCCTGCCCCAGGTGAACGTGGCCGCTAACGTGGCCGACAACTTTAAGCTGCAAAAGTCGCTGGTTGATTTCGGTGCATTGGGCGGTGGTAGCTCCGCCACCACGCTCACGCAGGCCGATATAGCCGCCGCCCAAAGCGGGCAAACGGTAAACCTGGGCACGGTAACCCTGCCCCGGGACCCGGTGCCGCCGCAGGCGTTTGCGTTTGGCCTGCAATGGGCCGGTAATACCAGCGCCTCCGTGTCGCAGTTGTTGTTTGATGGCTCCTACCTGATTGGTCTGAAAGCCGCCAAGGTGTACGAAGAGCTGGCCAAGAAGCAGACCCAACAGGCTGAAATTGACGTAGTAGAGCAGGTAAGCAAGGCGTATTACAGTACGCTGGTGGCCCGCGCCCGCCTGGCCCTGCTGGCCCGCAACGTACAGCGCCTGGATACGGTGCTCTACCAGACCAACGCCACCTTCAAAGCTGGTTTTGCCGAGAAGCTGGATGTTGACCGCCTGCGGGTGCAGCGCAACAACCTGCTGGTAGAGCAGCAAAAGGCTCAGCGCCTCACCGAGCTGAGCGTGGCCCTGCTCAAGTTCCAGATGGGCCTGCCCCAGAGCCAGACTGTACAGCTCACCGATTCGCTCGGGGCGGCCGTGGTGGATGCCGGGGCGTTGCGCCAGCGCCTGGGTGTGGCCAGCGCCACCAACGGTGGGGGGGTAACGGGTCTGGGCGGCGTGCCCACCGGTACCGCTCCTACCTCCGGCAATACCGAGGCCCAGCGCCAGCAGGACCAGCAAACGGCCCTCAGCGGGGCGCGTACCGGCCAGTTGGCCGCCGCCTTCAACTACAACAACCGCATCGAGTTCAGTACCCTGGAAACCCAGCAGGCCCTGGCCGGGCTGGACTTGGCCAACCGCCGGGCCGGGGCCTACCCGCGGCTGCTGGCTACGGCGGCGTATGGTTTCTCGGGTTCTGCCAAGAACCCCGGCGACCTGTTTGCCTTCCGCGGCCCCGACTCCCGGGCGGCCAACGGCTTCCCGAACCAAAACTGGTTTGGGTTCGGGAACGTGGGCCTGAGCCTGCAGATTCCGGTGTTTGACGGTTTCCGCCGCAAGTACCAGGTGCAGCAGGCCCGCATTGCCCAGCAGACCATCGAAAAGGGCTTCGAGACGCTGCGCCAGAGCATTGATCTGCAGGATGCCCAGAGCCGCACCACGCTCATCAACGCCCTGGATGTGCTGGACAATCAGAAAGCCAACCTTGATCTGGCCGCCGATGTGGCCCGCGTGTCGCGCATCAAATTTCAGGAGGGCGTAGGCTCCAACCTGGAAGTGGTAACGGCCGAAACCAGCCTGCGCGAAGCCCAGACCAACTACTACGCCGCCGTGTACGACGTGCTGGTAGCCAAAGTGGACCGGGACAAAGCCACCGGCGAGCTGTACAATCAAGCCAAAAAGTAAGCTGTTAGCTGATGGCTGCTGGCTGTTAGCGTTTTCTCCGACATTCTCCCTGCCACATCGATATGAACTTTTCCCTGCCTAAAGCTATCAGCTACCAGCTAGTAGCCCTCAGCCTGTTCGCTGCTGCCTGCGGCGGCAAAAAAGACCCCAAGGCCGAGTTGGCCGAGCTGAAAAAAGAGCAGGCGGCCAACCAGGCTAAAATTGCCGAGCTGGAAGCCAAAACCGGGGCCGGCGCCGAAACCGCTGCCGCCCAAACCACGCCCGTATCCGTTATCAAAGTAGCCCCCGAGAGCTTCAAGAGCTACCTGGAGCTGCAGGGCCGCGTGGACTTCGACCAAAATGCTGCCGTGGCTGCCCGCGCCGCCGGTACGCTCACCAGCCTGCGCGTGCAGCGCGGCGACCGGGTAAGCAAAGGCCAGACGCTGGCTACCGTGGATGCCAGCATCCTTGACGCCAGCATTGCCGAACTGCGCACCCGCATGGACTTGGCCCGCGTGGTGTACGAAAAGCAGGACCGCCTCTGGAAACAGCAGATTGGCACCGAAATCCAGTATCTGCAGGCCAAAAACAACTACCAGGCCCTGCAGCGCAACCTGACCACCCTCAACCAGCAGCGCGCCCTCTACACCGTGGTGGCCCCGTTCTCGGGTACCGTGGATGATGTGCTGCCGAAGCTGGGCGAAACCGTTGCCCCCGGCGCGCCCGTGGTAAAGCTCATCAGCAGCAGCGGCTCGGGCAAGATTCTGGCTGATGTGTCGGAAGCTTATGCCTCCCGCATCAAGGCCGGCGACCAGGCCCTGGTAACCATTCCGGATCTGGGCAATGAGGAGTTGCCCGCCACCGTGCGCGTGGTAAGCAGCACCATCAACCCCACCAGCCGCACCTTCACCACCGAGCTGCGCCTGAATAGCAGCAAGGCCGGTCAGCTGCGCCCCAACATGGTGGCCAATGTGCGCATCCAGAACTATGCCCGCCAAAGCGCTACCGTGCTGCCCGTGGACTTGGTGCAGAAAGATGAGCAGAACAACTACGTGCTGGTAGTAGGCGAGAAAAGCGGCAAGAAAGTAGCCGCCAAGCGCATCATCCAGACCGGGCAGACCTACAACGGCAAAGTGGAAGTAACCAGCGGCCTGCAACCCGGCGACCAGGTAATTTCTGCCGGTTACCAGACCCTGAACGAAGGCCAGCTGGTGTCGCTGTAAGCGTAGCCCCAACCGCCAAAAACCCAACAATATGCAGGATCTAGAGAAAGAGTTTGGGCCGACCAGTTGGTCGATTAATAATAAAACCAGCATCTACATTATCACGGTGCTGCTGTGCGTGGCGGGGATTTTTGCCTACATCAAGCTGGGCAAGGAGAAATTCCCCGACATTGTAATTCCGCGGATTATCGTGGCTACCATTTACCCGGGTACCTCGCCGGCGGATATTGAAAACCTGGTGACGCGCCAGCTCGAAAAGGAGCTGAAGGGCATCAACGGGGTGAAGAAAATCAACTCCACCTCCAACCAGGACTACTGTATTGTTGACATCGAGTTTAACTCGGGTGTGGACGTGCAATACGCCAAGCAGCTGGTGAAGGACGCCGTGGATAAAGCCGCGCCCGAACTGCCCAATGATTTGCCCTCCCCGCCGACGGTGAAGGAAATCAACATCTCGGAGCAGCCCATCATGTTCGTGAACCTGAGCGGCAACCTGCCCGCCGCCCAGCTTAAAAAGTACGCCGACGACTTCCAGGATAAGATTGAGGCCCTGCCCGAAATTACCCGAGTGGACATCGTAGGTGCCCTCGACCAGCAGGTGAACGTGGACGTGGACCTGAACAAGCTGCGGGCTTCGCGCCTGGGCTTCTCCGACATCAGCAACGCCATTGCCCGCGAAAACGTGACCATCTCGGGTGGTTCCGTGGACGTGGGTTCCCAAAAGCGGGCCGTGCGCGTGGCCGGCCAGTACGTGCGCGCCGAGGACATTGCCGACATCCAGGTGAAGAACCTCAACGGGGCGGCCGTGCGCCTCGGGGATATTGCCACCGTAACGGACGGCTTTAAAGACCGGGAGTCCTACGCCCGCCTCGATGGCAAGCCCGCCATTACCCTGAACGTGGTGAAGCGCCAGGGCGAAAACCTGATTGACGCCTCCGATAAAATCAAGGCGCTGGTGAAGGATGCTGAGAAAACCCTGCCCAGCGAGTTGAAGGTGACCATCACCGGTGACACCTCCAACGACACCCGCGTTACGCTGCACGACCTGATTAACACCATTGTTATTGGCTTCCTGCTGGTAACAGCCATCCTGCTGTTCTTTATGGGCACCACCAACGCCATGTTCGTGGGCCTGTCCGTGCCGATTTCGATGTTCCTGGCCTTCCTGATTATTCCGGGCTTCGATTTCTCGCTGAACATGATTGTGCTCTTCGCCTTCCTGCTGGCGCTGGGCATTGTGGTGGATGACGCCATTGTGGTAATCGAAAACACCCACCGCCTGCTGCACGAACATCCCGAGCTGAGCACCGAAAAGGCCGCCAAGTTCGCCGCCGGTGAGGTATTCGTGCCGGTACTGGCCGGTACGCTTACCACAGTAGCTCCCTTCGTGCCGCTGATGTTCTGGCCCGGTATCGTGGGCTCGTTCATGTACTACCTGCCCGTTACGCTCATCATCACCCTGATGTCGTCGCTGGTGGTGGCCTTCATCATGAACCCCGTGTTTGCCGTGTCGTTCATGGAGCGCGAGGAGCACTTCGAGGAAGACTTGCACAGCAAGCCCAAGCTGAGCAAAGGCCTCAAAATTGCCGTAGGCGTACTGGTGGCTTTGGGTATCCTGTTCAACGTGCTGGCCCTGGGCGCGACGCCCGAGGTAGGCCCCGATGGCGAAACCAGCGGCCTGATTGGTCACTTCATCGGCAATATCTGCCTGGCCCTAGCCGGCTTCATCCTGCTCGACAAGTTTGTGCTGGTGAAGATGATTGCCTGGTTCCAGACCCGCGCCCTGCCCAAGTTCCAGAATGGCTACGCCAACCTGGTACGCTGGGCCATCGGCCACCCCGCGCTGGTGATGGTGGGTGTGATTGTGCTGTTCATTGGCTCGTTCGTGGCCATTGGTATGCGCAGCCCCAAGGTGGACTTCTTCCCCAAAGGTGACCCGAAATTCATCTATACCTACCTGAAAATGCCGGTGGGTACCCGCGTAGAAATTACGGACTCCATCACCAAAGTACTAGAAAACCGCATCTACGGCGTCATCGGCCGCCAGAACCCCGACGTGGAATCGGTGATTACCAACGTGGCCATTGGCGCCGGTGACCCCTCGGATGCCTCTTCATCAAGCGGTACGGCTATGTCGAACATGGGCAAAGTGGCCGTGGCCTTCAAAGAGCTGAGCGACCGGACCGGCCCAGCCACTGGTACCTACATGGACAAAATCCGGGCGGTAGTGAAAGGCATTCCCGGCGCCGAAATTTCGGTGGACCAGGAAGCCAGCGGCCCGCCCCAGCAGAAGCCCATTGCCATTGAGGTTATCGGCGACGATTATCCTACCCTGGCCAAGCTCAGCAAGAAGGTAACCCGTTACGTGGACTCGCTCAACATTGGCGGCGTGGAAGCCCTGCGCTCTAACCTGGAGGACCGCAACCCCGAAATTGCCGTGAACATTGACCGCACCCGGGCCAACCGGGAAGGCATCAGCACCGGCCAGATTGGACTGGAAGTGCGCACGGCCATCTACGGTTCGGAAGCCAGCAAATTCAAGACCTCCGACGACGAGTATCCCGTGCAGGTGCGCTATGCTAAACCCTACCGCAACGACGTGGATGCCATCATCAACGCTCCCCTCACGTTCCGTGATGCTACAGGGGCCATACGCCAAGTGCCCATTTCGTCCATCGCCCAGGTAACTTACGGCTCTACCTACGGTGGCATCCGGCGCAAAGACACCAAGCGCGTCATCACCATCAGCTCCAACGTGCTCAACGGCTACACCGGCCCCGACGTGGTAGCCAACATCCGCACGGCGCTAAAGTCGTTCCCCACGCCGGCTGGCTACACCATCAAAATGGGCGGGGCTGAGGAAGACCAGAAGGAAACCACCGACTTCCTGCCCCTGGCTGGTCTAGGTGCCCTGGCACTCATCTTCCTGATTCTGGTTACGCAGTTCAACTCGTTCAGCAAGCCGGTTATCATTCTTTCGGAGGTGCTGTTCTCCATTGCCGGGGTGTTCTGGGGCCTGGCCATTACGGGCATGAACATCTCCATCGTAATGACGGGCGTGGGTATCATTGCCCTAGCCGGTATTGTGGTGAAGAACGGTATTCTACTGGTTGAATTCACCGATATCCTGCGCGCCCAAGGCATGCCGCTGCGCGAAGCCATTGTGCTGGCCGGCCGTACCCGCCTCAACCCGGTAATCCTGACGGCCACGGCTGCCACCCTGGGGCTGATTCCGCTGGCTATTGGCCTGAACATCGACTTCTACGAGCTGTTCGCCTCCGGCAACCCGCACTTCTTTATCGGGGGTGAGTCGGTAGTGTTCTGGGGTCCGCTGGCCTGGACCATCATCTTCGGTCTGGTGTTTGCCACGGCTATTACCCTGCTGGTTGTGCCCGTAATGTACCTGCTGAGCGAAAGCCTGAAGCTACGTCTCAAAAAAGAACCTGAACCCGTAGCCGATGCCGAAGAGGTAGAAGCTGCTACGCCTCCAGTGCTCACGCACTAATCTGTCCTCTGGTGCCGGAAGCCGGGTTTGCTTGGCTTCCGGATTTTTTCTGCTGATACGTGCAACCATCGGGTACCGCGCCGTACTCCTCCGCCCGAATGGGCGGGCCTATTGTCGAAGCTGGCCCGTGCTGCCGTTTTTTCTCCCCCGTACCCCTGTCGTTTCCCTTATGTTCACCTCAACGACTACCGCCCCCAAAACCATTCAGCAGCAGGTGCTGCGCATCATCAGCAAGCGAAAAGCCATTAAGGCCCGTCGCCTGCGTATCGGTTCCGACCTAAGCCGGGAGTTCGGCTTTGATACGGTAGATGTCGTGGACATCATTCTGGAGCTGGAGCGTAACTTCCACATCACCATTCCGGATGAAGTGCCCTTGGCCACTGTAGGTGATTTTGTAAAGTACGTGGTAACCCACACGCCTGCCCAGCAGCAGGCCGCGTAAGTATCCACTGTCGGGCATCAGCCGCCAGGCAGTACCCATTCCCAAACGTATGAAGCCCCGTGGGGGCGGCGCACTGCGTGTGCGGCCGCTCCCACGGGGCTTCCTCTTGGCTGGTTAGTAAAGCCTAGCGGACGTTACCGCCGGCATCACCGCCGCTGGGGCGGCTTTCAGCAGTAGCGCTGGGTTCCCGGGTGCTGTCGGTAGTGGTAGAGGCTACGTCGTGGTGCAGCGTGGCCGAGGTTTGGTCAGCGTTGGAAGATTCGGGGCTGGGAGCAGCGTGGCCCGAAGCCGAGCGGGCCTGCGGAGCCTTTGACTCATCCTCCACTACCGTGGCATCTTCTACCACGCTGGGGCGGGTTTTCTCCCACTCCAGAAACTTGTCCATTTCTTCCTTAATGGTGGTGCTGAACCAAGCCACCAGGGCCACGTCATCCAGCAGGCCCAGTACCGGAATAAAATCCGGAATCAGGTCGATAGGGCTCAGGAAGTAGATAGTAACAGCTACGGCGGCAATAACCGTGGAGGTAGGCAGGCCCGTGTATTCACCCGAAATAGAGGTGCGGATGAGACGGAGCAGGGTTTGCAGCGTTTCCCAGGCTTCGTGGGCAATGGAGCCCACGTCCTTCTTTTCGCTGGCTTTCTGGTACGCGTCATTCAGCAGCTGCTTCATGCGCGTAGGCTTCTTCACATATTCCTCGGCTTTCCCGACGAATTTCTTAAAAATGGGGGAGGAGGCTATGTCCTGGCCTTTGGGATTCTGTTTGTCCATGGCTGCGGAGGGAGAGAAAGGAGTAAAGGCCTAATTACGGGTTTCTGGCCGTGTGCTATACCGCACTTCGGCCCAAATGGTTTTCCGCCCCGAAGGTCGCAGAAAAAACAAAAACGCTCCGTTCGGCAGAACGGAGCGTTTGAAAATCGGAATGTAGAAGGGCTTAGCGCTCTACGCGGCCAGCGGCGTAAAAATTGCGGCTGTAGTAGGCCTGGTGCAGGGAGCTAACCATTACGCCACCACCGCAGGCCGAGTGGGCAAACTTGCCATCTTTCAGGTAGATGCCTACGTGGTAGATGGGCTGGCCCGGACCCCGGCGGAAGAATACCAAGTCACCGGTTTGCATTTCGTCCTTCTGCACGTGCTTCACGCTGGTGAACATGGAGCGGGAGCTGCGCTGCAGGGTGATACCGTAAGCTTCTTTGAATACGCGGGTTACAAACCCGGAGCAGTCGGTGCCGCTTTTGCTGTTGCTGCCGTAGCGGTAGGGAGTGCCCAACCACGATACTACGGTTTCCAGCAGGTTTTTATCGGCGTCGTAGCTGGCCTCAATACCGAGGCGGTGGGCTACTTTATCATAGGCTACAGAATCGGAAGCCGTGAGTACGCGAGCCTCTTCATCACCGGAAAACAAGCTGCCGAGCAGCGAGGCTTCCTGCGTAGTGGCCAGCGGCGAGGCAGCCGTAGCCGAAGGATTTTGTTCGAAGAAAAAAGACAGGACCATCGAGGCCGCGGCGAGGCAATACAGAATGCTGTTTTTCATTGTCCGTCGTGGGAGGAAGAAGGCCCGCTGGGGTCAACCGAACGGGAGGTACGCGTACTTCTGTTTAATCGATAGGCAACCGGAAAACCCGGATGACAAAAGAGAGAAAATAAGACCTTTCTGGTCGCCGAAACCGGTAGATTTGACGACGGCCATTGGTTAAAGCTAAGTCCAAAATTTTAGACTCGGTCAGTTTTTGACCGTTTTGCTGCAAAGTTCTTCTAAAGTCACAACTAAACGGTAGAAAATTAATAACCCGATTAGCAACCTCTGACTGAAGCCTTCCGTACATTCAGCCCACTTTTTTCTTGCCCTATGCTGCTCCCCCGTATCGTTGAAAATTCCCCGTTTGCCCGGGTGGCCCGCGCCAAGCTAGGGGCTTCCAACGTGGCTATGGTGCTGGGTACCAGTATTCACTTAAGCGGCGTGAGCCGGGAGCAGTTTCTGCAGGACCCCTACTGGGTAGCGCACGAGATGGAGCACATCCGGCAGTTTCAGCAATATGGGCGACTGGGTTTCCTGGCCCGTTACCTGCGCGACTGGATGCGGCACGGCTATTATAACATCCCATTCGAGGTGGAAGCCCGCAACGCGGCTGAGCTCAACGCCCACCTCTACGCCCAAGGCAAACCCCTGCCCGGTCCCGCTGAGCGGCACCCTACGCCCAAGGTGAAGTCGTGAGTTTCTGACTACACAAAAAAACTGTCATCCTGAGCGCAGCGAAGGACCTTACCACGTCTGAACAACTGTTTCGGATGTGGTAAGGTCCTTCGCTGCGCTCAGGATGACAGGATCTTATTGAAGTAACGGATGTCGCCTACAAAGCCGCTAAGCGGCCCCCATCTACTACTAAGGTGGTGCCGTTCACAAAACTAGCCTCGGAGGAAGCTATAAAGCAGATGGCGGCGGCTAGCTCCTCGGGCGTGCCCACCTGGCCGGTAATTTTCTCTTTGCCGCTTTTCACGTTGGGGTTGCTCCAGAGCATGGGCGTATCCACGGCACCGGGGGCCACCGCGTTGATGCGGGCATGAGTATGCGGAATTTCCTGGCTGAGGCCCCGCACGAAGGCTTCAATGGCCCCTTTGCTGGTGGCGTAGGGAACCACGTTGGCCGTGGTTTGCTGAGCGTGCACCGAACTGACGGCCACAATGCTGCCCCGTTTCATGTGGGGTAGGCACAACTGGGTAAGCCGGAATAATGGCCGCAGGTTCACCTGCATCAACTGGTCCCAGTCTTTCGGGTCGAGCTTCAGGATGGGGTCAAAGGTCATCATGCCGGCGTTGTCCACCAGTACATCAATGCGGCTCCATTCTTTCAGGGTGCGTTCCACGGCGTGTACCAGCTGGCTATCCTTGCTTACATCCGTGCGAATAAACAATGCTTCGCCTCCGGCCTGCTTGATAAGCTGTACCGTTTCCTTGCCCTCGTCGGCGTCGCGGCCTAACACGGCAACGCGCCCACCTTCCCGGCCCATGCGAATTGCAGCGGCCCGGCCAATGCCGGAGGTAGCGCCGGTAACGATGCATACTTTGTCTTGAAAACGCTTAGCAGGGTCGGGGAGGGCAGTGAAAGGCATAACAGCACGTGAAAGCAGGATCAGATGATTTCTCGCTAACGGTAAGCTGAGCCGGAGGTTGGCCCTACAGTGGAGTTTGTAGCCTTTGTGCACAGCATTCCAAAATGGACCGTGGCTATCTGGGTCATGGAGCTGGGCTAATCTTCTGGTAACCTTCTGGCCGCTTTTCACGAATAGGGATGCAAATGGCCTGATGGTCATGACTATCTCCCTTTCTATCACGAAATGTTCTCCCCCATGAGCACTCAAAAATCAAATCAGCCCGGCGCTCCTGCCCATAAGCACATCACCTTTACTCCCGCCAGCGAAGTAAACGGCTCCTCGGAAGCTTCGGCTTCTTCGGAAAACGCTACGTCGGACCGCTCGTCACGTCAGAACGACCAGCAGAAATCGTGGCTGGACCAGCAGCAGTGGCTGAAAAATATCGACGTAAATCAACTTTCGCAGCAGGTAAAAGATCTGAGCACAAAGGCTAAGGATTTCAGCTCGAAAGCGGTAGACCAAGTAAACAGCCTGTCGCCGACGCAGAAAGTAATTGGCGGGGCCCTGCTGGTAGGTGGCCTGAGCTGGCTGGCCCTGCGCTCCAAGAGCAGCAGCCCCAAAGGCGAAACCTACCGCGGCAGCCGCGACGAGGACACTACCTGGAACAAATCCAGCGACTCGGTGTACCGTGGTGCCACCCGCAGCTACGGCGAAGACGATTACGCCACGGACCTGTAAGCTAGCGTAGCATTCGATGTATACTGAAAGAGGGCCCGATACTATCGGGCCCTCTTTTGTGTTGGTATACAATGAAAAAGCGCCGCCTTCATTACTGAAAGCGGCGCTTCTGGAGCCCCTTATTGGACTCGAACCAACGACCTGCTCATTACGAATGAGCTGCTCTACCAACTGAGCTAAAGAGGCATTTTCCGTAGCAGCATTTCCGCCAGGGGCAGCAAAGATAGAAAGCCGCGCGAACAACGTGCAAGCTCCTACCGTATTTTTTTATTCATCCAAACCGCTCAGTTCCGCTTATTCCTTCCGCTGATGTCCACTTCCACCTCTTCCCTGACTACCCTATCCAAAGCCCTGATCAGTGGCTTTGCCGGAGCCGTAGTCCTCAACGTGCTGCACGAAACCGTGCGCCGGGTACGCCCGGCTGATGCTCCGCGCATGGACCTATTAGGGGAGCGGGGCCTACGCAAGCTGCTCAATAAAGCCGATGCTCCGCAGCTTGACCACGCCACTGCCTATGCTCTCACCCTGGCCGGGGATATACTCAGTAATGGGCTATACTACAGTCTGGTAGGGGCCGGTAGTGGGGTGTGGTGGCGCGGGATTAGCTTGGGGCTGGCGGCCGGTATCGGCGGCGTGTTCCTGCCGGGGCCGATGGGCCTGGGAACTGCCCCCAGCAACCGGACACCGCAAACCAAAGCCATGACGGTTGCCTGGTATTTGGTGGGTGGCGTGGTAGCCGCTAGTACTGCCTGGGCGCTGCGCCAGCAGCGTACTACCGCCGAAAGCTAAAGATGCAAAACTGGGCCTGCGGGTTTGCGTGGTTTCCGGCATCTTTGCAGTGTTATGATGAAACAACTGCGCAAGCTGCTGGTCCGCACGCTGGGTTTTGAGCGGTATATCCGGGTGGTAAGCCGGGTGTATTTGCGGCTGGTTGGTTCCGGCTGGGGCCGCCAGAAGTATCCGGAGCTTTTTTTCCTGGAGAAGATTGTGCGGCCCGGTTTTGTGTGCCTGGACATTGGCGCCAACCTGGGGTACTATTCGGTGGCGCTTTCCAGGCTGGTAGGTGTGCAGGGGCAAGTGCTGGCCGTGGAGCCTATTCCCGACTTTCAGGCTATCTGGAAAGATAATGTGCAGTTGAGCGGAATTTCCAACCTTACGTTGCTGCCGTACGCGCTGGGCGGTGAAAATACTACCGTGCAAATGGGAACCCCGGAGCGTAACGGGTTGCTGCACCACGGCATGACCAAAGTGGCCGCCAGCAACCCGCACGAGCATTACGCCCGCACCTATGAGGTACCCATGCGTGTGCCCGATGAGCTGTTTGCGCACCTGCCGCGCCTGGATTTTGTGAAGTGCGACGTGGAAGGCTTCGAGTACGAGGTGTTCCGGCACATGCAAGAAACCCTGCGCCGCTTCCGGCCCCTGATTCAGACGGAGCTGAATGGGCTGGAAAACCGCCGGGCCGTGGCTACGTTGTTGGCTGGGCTGGGCTATAAACCATTTGTATTGTCGGAGCGTTCTGAACTTGTGCCTTGCACGGATGCCCACTTGACCAGTGCCGTTACAGCCGATTTCTATTTTCAACCTGTTTCCTAACCGTCAGGTCTCTCCTTTTTGCCAATGAAATTTCTGCTTGTTCTGCTCATTCTGTGGCTGTTTGGGCGGTATGTGGTGCCGTTGCTCATGCGCTTCATCATCAGTCATTTGTTGAAGAAACAGGCCCGCCAGTTTGGGCAGCAGTTTGGTGGAGGCCCCTTTACAAATCCTGCCCAGCCTCATGCCAGGAGTAGTCAGTCTGCATCCGGGGAAGTACAAGTAGATTACGTTCCGCCCCGGGAGAAGCCTCGCAAGCCCACAGAGTTCAAGGGCGGCGAGTATGTCGACTTCGAGGAGGTGCGGTAGAGACTGATGCAACGAGAAAAAGAAAAGCGCTTATGGGCCTCAGTATGGCTTCATAAGCGCTTTTCTTTTTACCCTTTTTGACTTCTAAAAGCCCAGGCCTACCCGGATGCCGGTGCCCACTTTGTGGCCTGATTGCAGACCTGTGTAGAAATCGACACGCATAAGCTTAAAGATATGCTCAATGCCTACCCCTACCTCTACGTACTGCCCGGCAGTGGGGGTAGTGAGGTAGTTCAGTGAGGCTACCTCCTGCCAGTGGAGTTGCCGCAGCAGGGGCAGTTTGTTCAGCAGAAAGCCGTTGAAATGGTGGTTGTAATGCACCTCCAGAAACCGGTCGGCAGTGCTGTAGCGGTAGTAATCCAGGAGCTGAAACTTGGAGAAATCCTCCGTTAGGTAGGTGCGGTTACCGCTGAAGTGGCGGAAGTCCATGAAGGCCAAACGAGTGCTGGTGCCTGGGAAGAAACCGGCCGCTACCCGGTAGCTGCTGGTTCCTAGCAGGCCAAGGCTCACGGAGTGTCGCACACCCGCTTCCAGCATGGTATAGCGCACATCGGAGCCCAGTATGCCGCCTATACCTTGCCGCCAGATGAGCAGGAAAGTGGGATACTTAGAACCCAGATTAAACTTTCCATCGGGGCGGGTGATGAAGCGTTGGCCGGGTCGGAACGAGGCAGTGAGTTCTGTGGTAAGGGCTTCACTCCGGCCAAACTGTACGCCGTCAGGACGCTCGTCATTCAGCGGCAGGTTGGACGTGAAGGCCCGGCCCGGTTGGTCGGTGATAAGCTTGTAGGTAGTGTTCTGCAGCTCCCGGCGTACAAAATAGCTGCCGGTAGCTTGCAGCGTGAGGCCATTCAGCGGCTCCCACTGGTAGCCCAAGGCTAACCCGTCGCGCCGGTACAGCTTGGCGTAATTACGGTTTTTGAACAGCGTATAGTATGAGTTAATGAAGGGCGTCAGCTGGCTGTTGGGGTCAAAGTTCTCAATGGAGCGGCCGGCCTGTAGGCTGAAGCGGGAAAGCTTCACCGCGTCCGTCTGCCAGGACGCCGCCACGCTCGGGCTGAACAGATGGTTGCTGAAGCCATAGCGCACCGAGGGCGTTACCGACCAGGTGCGCCGGTCGTCGGTGCGCTGGGTGTAGGTGGCCTGTGGATTGACCACTACCCCTTCCACCGTGTTGTAGTTAACGATGTTGAATACCGGTGCCACGTACCATTGTTGCTTCCGGAACGTATTGTTGTAGCTATAGCCCGTCAGCAGCAGCTTTCCTACGCTCAGCTCGTTGCGCTTACGGTCCAGAGAATCCTGATAGGGGCGGGAGCTGCGGATAACCTCGGTACTATCCTTCACGTGGTAGTCCTTCTGCTCTTCCTGAGTGAGCGGCACGGGTCGAATGCTGGACCAGTAGCTGGTATCCCGCTCATTTACCCCTTTTTCTACCAGCATCACCTCTCCACGCTTAAGTTTGCCCAAGCCTAACCCCGCCGTGTCGCGGGCAGCGGATTCGCGGCTCTGGCGGCGTACTGCTTTTCTCAGGCCGCTCAGCTTAGGCTTCTGCTTTTTCACCTGCGCTACCGTTTCTCGGGTTACGGGCGCATCATCGGTGTCTTTGCCCGTCGCAACGGGTGGGGCAGCAGGAGCCGGCCGATTGGGGTAAGTGGGCGTTACCTGATAGTTGGAAAGAATAGCCGTGATGTAGCCATTGCCCTTAAAGCCAAAGGCCGTAAAGCCCACTGTTACCTTCTGGCTCTGCATTATCCACACGTCGGAAGGGCCGGGGGCGGGGGCAAAAATCTGCTCAATGTGCAGGTTCTCCACGTAGTCGAGCTGGGCGTCCTTGGTCAGGTCGAGGCTCACCGAGTGTAGCCGCCAAGTACCATCCACAATGTAGATGTGGCCCGCAAATACGGGGTCGGTGCGGCGGCGCGGTATCACCTTTATTTTATGAATGAGCAAGCTGCCCTGCTGGGTGCTGCCTTCCAGCTCGTAGCGGTAAAACAGTGGTGCATTGGCCGCAATAGGCGACACAAAGCCCCTTTCCGAAAAGCCGCTTTTGAGCACATTCTGGTAGAAGTTGAGGCCCCGCCCGGCACTGGCCCGGTTAAAGCTGATGCCTTTGGTATCACCACTCACCCGCGAGGAAATCATCCGTTCCTGCACCACGTTTGGCTGCCTGAAGCTCATCTCCGATACCGATTCGGAGAGGTAGAAAATACCCGGTTTAAAATCGGGTCCAACTTTCACTAGGCCCAGAATTTTGCCGGGCACATCGGTAAAGCGGCCCAGGGTTTTGATGTAGGCCCGAGCTTTGAAAGCGGCTACCTCGCGCTGGTGGTAGCGCCGCCACTGCATGGCCTGTTGCACAATAGAGTAGGCGGGGTCCTTGTCGGTAGAGCGCACCACTACTTCCCGCAGCTGGTAGTTTTCGGGGGTAAGGCTTACGTTCAGTACCGTGGCGGTGTCGCCACCCGCTACCCGCACGGT
Source organism: Hymenobacter pini (assembly GCF_020421205.1). Lineage (GTDB taxonomy): Bacteria > Bacteroidota > Bacteroidia > Cytophagales > Hymenobacteraceae > Hymenobacter > Hymenobacter pini. The sequence goes on along the minus strand of NZ_JAIZZH010000004.1, from coordinate 148,083 downwards.
TTCCATGTGCGGTTTGAAGCCCACGTACTGGAATACCAGCTCGTAGCTGCCTGGGGTGAGCCGGAGCTGGTAATTGCCCTGCTCGTTGGAGGCCGTATTCAGTGTGGTGCCCTTCACGGCTACATTGGCAAAGGCCAGCGCCTCGCCCTTCACGCTCAAGATGCGGCCTCGCACGATACCGCCGGCGGCCGGCCGCGCCAGCTGCAGCAGAACCAGCAGGAGGAAGAAAATACCAAAACGCGTAGTGAGAAGCCGCATAATCAGGTAACTAGTCGCATAAGTGAAAGGTAGAGGAAAACCAGTGGCCGATGGTTGCCTTTGCGGGCTATTTTTCCTGCTGCTTCAGTGGCCGGCAGCGTTGAAACCAGGCGGCCGGAATTGAGCTATTTTCGCCGGGGTGGCGTTATAACCGGATAATCTGCCGTTCGATTTTTCTTTGCAAGTATGATGCAGCCCGCTAAAAAGAAGTTTTATACTCCCGCTGAAGCCTTGCAGAAGATTCTGGCTTTCTGTGTGTATCAGGAGCGTACGTTCAAGGAAACTGAAAGCAAGCTGCGCGACTATGGCCTGACAGAAGATGAGGCCGGCGAGATTATGATTCGGCTGAGCCGGGAAGACTTTCTGAACGAGGAACGCTACGCGCAGACGTTTGTGCGGGGCCACATCCGCAAAAAATGGGGCCGGCGGCGCATCATGCAGGAGCTGAAGCAAAAGGGCCTCTCTGACTACTGCATCAAAGTGGGTTTGAAGGAAATAGACGGGGACGAGTACTACCAAAACCTGCAGGAGCTGCTCGAAAAAAAGGACCGGCAGGAAAAGGAGCGCCACCCCGCCAAGCGTCGGCAGAAACTGCAGTTATACCTCACTGGCAAAGGCTACGAGCAGGACCTGATTAAAATGGCCCTCCAAGACCTGGGCCGTGTGCCTGAAGAGGACGAGTAGTGCCTCCGGGCCTACCGTTTGCCCGGCAGCTGCGGATTTTGCAGCTGATGGGTAAGAATAACGCGGCGGCCCGTCATGGTTTCCAGCATGGGGCGCAAAATCTGCTCGGCGTTCTGGGTGGTTTGGGCCAGAATGCCGGATTGTAAGGCGGCCGTGCGTACGTTGGCTTCGGCGTATTTGTAGCCGGCATCTACCAGCTGCGCATCCTGGAAAAAGCCGTTTTCCACGCTATACACTTTGCTTTTGCTGTGGTCTACCTGCCACACGCACAGCTCCGGCTCGGGCAGGGCTAGGCGCAGCACCGAGTCGCCCTCCAGCACCACATCCTGGGCGCGCACCTTGCGCAAATCGAGGCAGCCCACGGCGTGGCCGGCTACGATGAGGGCCACTTTGGCGTCGGGTAGGAAGCGGTAGGTGCTCTTTTTATACTCTACCACATCCTTGAACTGGTAGCGCACCAGCTCCATGCGGCCCAGGGCTTCCACTTTTTCCAGCACCGTGTTATGCGTGACGGTGATGCGCGGCTCGGGGTTCAAGGGGTTTTCGAAACCGGTGAGGGCCGGACGAACCTTCGTCCAGAGAAACCAGCCCAGGGCAACCAGAAACAACAGCGGCAGCAGAAGGCGGAACAGGTGGGGCATTATGAATGTGGGGAATGAGGATGGAATGTGGTGTACTGTGAAGAATGTGGCCCGATGTGTAGGATGATAGGAATATGGGGGAATGCGAGGAATGAGAATAATAACGCAGACAGACAGGCTACGCGTTGTACGCAGAAAGCATCGCCAAAGTACCGGCTGACTGCCAAAGGCCTGTTCGCCACATTTATCACATTCCGCACATTAATTCACATTCTCCTCATATTCTTCCCGTCCTTTGCAGCGTATGCGCATTGCCCCGTTGTTGTCAACTGCTTCTGAAACAGCCACTCCGCCCGGCCCGGTGGGGCTGCGGCGCTGGCACGGGTGGTTGCTGCTGGGGCTGTGGGTGGCGGTGCAGGTGTCGCTGCTGATTCAGCACCACGGCCCCCGCTACGTGAACGACAGTGGCCGCTACCTGGCCTACGGCACGCGCATTGCCCAGGAGTGGCACTTTGAGCGGGACCATAACCTGCGCTACGTAGGCTATCCGCTGTTTATCAGCCTGTGGCTGAAGCTAGGGGCCGGCTGGTGGGGCATTGTGCTGGGCCAGATGGCCGTGAGCGGCTTGGCTGCCCGCGCCTTTTACCGCACCCTGCGCCGCCTCACCCCCCAGGCCCCCGACTGGCGGCCGGCGGCCCTTGCTACCGCCGCCCTCATCGGCTGGCGCGATGCCCAGCAGTTCAACGTGTACATCCTTACCGAAAGCCTGTTTGCCAGCCTTTCCATTCTGGCGTTTTGGGCGTTGGTGCGGGCCCGGCGCGGGCCGGCGGGGCGCTGGGTGGTGTTTGGGGTGCTGGTGCTGCTGGCGGGTATTGTGCGGCCCAACGGCTTTGTGGTGGCCGGGGCGGCAGCGCTGGCCGGCCTGGCCCGGCTGTGGCAGGTACCGGGGCGGCGGGCTCTCCGGCGGGCTTTGCTGGCGCTGGCGGCGCTGGCCCCGTTGTGGTGGTGGGTGCTCAACAAGCTGCTGCTCACCTTCACGCTGGTAGAAACCTACCTGCGCGGCGAAATCATCTACGGCTACACACCCTGGGTGGTGGAGCCCACTGAGCCGCTGCAGCTGCCGCCGCCGGGCCTCGCGCCGGTGCTGCGGCTGGGCTACTTCATCTTTGCCAATCCGGTGTACTTTCTGAAGCTGGCCGCGCTGAAAGGGCTGCTGTTTTTCAGCTACGTGAAAACCTACTACTCCTGGAGCCACATCCTGCTGATTGTGGCGTTCATCTACCCCTGCTACTGGCTGGCGGTGCGCGGGCTGCGCACGGCGGGGGCGTGGCTGCCGGCGCGGGTGTTTCTGGGCGGCGTGGTGCTGCTGCAGGGCCTGGTGGTGATGCTCACGGTGGAAGACTGGGACGTGCGGTTTCTGCTGCCGGTGCTGCCCTGTGTGTTTGCGCTGGCAGGCCTGGCCGTAGCGTACTGGCTACCCGGGCGCGCTGCCAAAGCCAGCCCAGGCCTGTAAGCCGCCGGTGTGCACGGCCACCACGGTGCTGCCGCGCCGGAAGTAGCCCTGATCCAACAAATCCAGCACGCCCAGCAGCATTTTGCCGGTGTAGATGGGGTCGAGGAGGGTGCCGTGACGCTGGTGGAAATCGGTGAGGAACTGCCGCAGCTCCGGGGTGAGGCGGGCGTACCCGCCGCCGTGGTAAGCGGTGTGCAGGTGCCAGTTGGGGTAGAGGCGGCCGGTGCTGTGCTGGTGCAGGTGGTTGATGTCGGTGCGCAGAAAATCCGCGCCTTTCAGGGCGGCAAAGCCTTCCACCCGCTCCGGGCCTTGCAGCCCGGTAGCCAGCCCCGCCAGCGTGCCGCCCGTGCCGCAGGCCACGCACAGGTAGTCGAAGGGCTGCTGGGCCCGCAGTTCGGTAACCAGCTCGGCGCAGCCGGGCAGGGCCCAGGCGTTCGAGCCGCCTTCGGGTACCACGTAAGCCGGGCCCAGCTCCTGCAGCAGCGCCGCCAGCACGTCGGGCTCGTGCTTGCGGCGGTAGGTGGCCCGGTCAAGGAAGTGCAGCCGCATGCCATCGGCCTGGGCCTGCGCTAGCGTGGGGTTCAGGGGGCGGGTGGCCAGCTCTTCACCGCGGATGACGCCCACGGTGTGCAGACCGGTGAGGCAGCCGGCGGCGGCCACGGCGGCAATGTGGTTGGAGTAGGCCCCGCCGAAGGTGAGCAGGGTAGTATGGCCCTGCTGCCGGGCCTGCTGCAGGTTGTATTTAAGCTTGCGCCACTTGTTGCCCGGCAGCTCGGGGTGGGTCAGGTCGTCGCGCAGCAGCAGGAGCTGCACCCCCGCCCGCGCGGCCGCCGCCTCCGAAAGTGGCTTAAGTAGCATAGGAGTTGTTTGGTTGTTGATTGTGAAAACCGTCATCCTGAGCGCAACGAAGGACCTTATCACGCCGAACAAACCGTTCCAACGGGATAAGGTCCTTCGCGGTGCTCAGGATGACAGATAAGCTAAACCACCTACGCCAACAGCGTATCGGTTACGGAGTGGGGCTCGGGGCGGTGCTTGAGGGCGTAGAACAGGGCCACCAGCAACGCCGCAATCAGCAGCACCGACGAAACCAGGGAAACGGTGTTGCCAATGGCGTACTCCGAGGGCTCAAACCTGAACTCGATGGTGTGGTTACCGGCCGGTACCTGCAGGGCGCGCAGCACGTAGTTGGCGCGCAGATAGGGCACTTCCTTGCCATCAATGAAAGCCTTCCAGCCATCGGCGTAGTAGATTTCCGAGAATACCACCAGCCCGGCCTGGGCCGCGTTGGCGCGGTAGGTGAGAGCGTTGGGGGTGTACTTGGTGAGGGCAATGGTGGAGCCCTCGGTGGGGAAGGTGGTTTGACTGAGGGGAAACTTGGAAGCATCCACTACGGCCGTGGTAGCCGTGTTCAGGCCCGTGAGGGCTTTGATTTCCTCGTCGGGGTTCTGCACTTTCTGCACCTGGCCCACAAACCAGGCGTTGCCCAGGGCGCCGGGGTTGCGCTGCACCTGCTGGGGCTGGCCCTGCTCGCCGGGCACAATCACGTAGCGGGTGTTGAGCATGTTGAGCACGGCCGTGTTGTTGGTCGAAATCTGGCGCTCAATCAAATCCTGGTAGCGGCGCAGCTTGGCGCCGTGGTAGCCGCCAATACTCTTGTGGAAATACGAGGTCTGGGCTTCGTTGAAGGGGTTCTGCACGTTCAGCACCCGGTAGCTCAGGTCTTTGTCCTGCAGAATCTGCTGGTCGGCGGGGGAGGGGGCAAACTGCTCGGCAATGGTCTGCTGCTGGAAGTTGCCGTCGTTGAGGTAGCGCTTATCCACGCCCCACAAATCTACCAGCGTGAGCACGCCCACCAGGGCCGCGGCCAGGCTGGCCGAGAGCTTGCGCTGCAGGAAAAACCACAGCACCCCGGCCGAAGCCACCACGAAGAACAAAGAGCGGAATACGTCCATGCGCAGCAGCGAGGCGCGGTCGGCACGCAAAGCTTCCAGCGGGAAGCCGCTTTGCTGCAGCTGGGCATCAATGGGCGAAGCAAAATCAGACACTAGACCGACCAGGAACGCCAGCGCGCACAAACCGGCCGTAATAGCCAAAGCCCGCACCACGTGCTTTTTCAGCAGGGCGGTATCGGCCGTATCCACTGGTGCGCCGGTCAGGGCGGCCAGGCTGGGGTGGGTGCTGGCAGGTGCGGCGGCTACGGTGGAGGGCACGCCCCGCAGCACGCGGGCCAGGGCCAGTACCGCCAGCACCGGCATGGCTAACTGGGCAATGGTGAGGGCCATGCTTACCGCCCGGAACTTGTTGTAGCCCGGGAAGTAATCGAACATCAGGTAGTTGAAGGCTTCAAAGTTCTTGCCCCAAGCCAGCACGATGGACAGCAACGTGCCCGCCAGCAGCCAGATGCGGGTGCGGCGGTCGGCCACCATCAAACCCAGCACAAACAGGAAGAACACCACCGCGCCCACGTACACCGGGCCACTGGTAATGGGCTGGTCACCCCAATAGGTAGGCATCTGGGCCAAGTAGTCGGCCAGCTGCACGGGTGGCACGCCAGCAGCCGCCAGGGCTTTGCCGGTTTCGGAGTTTTCGGAGAGCTTCATCTGCGAAGCCCCGCCGTAGAAGTTCGGAATCAGCAGGGTGGCCGTTTCGCCCACGCCGTAGCTGTAGCTGAAGGCATACTCCTTGCCCAGGCCCGAGCCGCCCGCGTCCTCGTCAGGGGCGGGGGCCTGGCCGGGAACCACTGGCGGCGGTGTTTTCAGCTCCGATTTACCCCGGATGCTGTATTTGCTGTATTCCAAGGTGGTATACAAGCGGCCGAAGCTTACGCCCACGGCCAGCAGCGCGGCCACGCCCAGCAGAGCCGTGCGCGTCAGGAAATCGGGCAGACGTTTCTCACGAGCAGCAAATACCAGTTCCACCACGCCAAACACCAGCACCAGCAGCAGCAGGTAGTAGGTAATCTGCAGGTGGTTGGAGCGTACGTTCATGGCCAGACCCAGGGCAAACAGCGCCGTGCCTAGCCATTTGTTGCGTCGGAACGCCACCAGCAGGCCCGCCAGCACCAGCGGGGCGTAAGCCAGAGCCAGGCTCTTGGTGTTGTGGCCGGCGGCCAGGATGATGAGGTTGTAGCTCGTGAAGCCCAGGGCCACGGCCCCTACCACGCTCACCAGCGGCGTGAGACCCAGGGCCACACACAGCGCATAGCCGCACACCAGCGCCAGAAACAGGTTGGCTACCACGGCCGGCAGCCCCAGCGTGAACAGCTTATGCAGGTACTGGCTCAGGTCGCCGGGGAAGCGGGTGCTGATGAGGTAAGTGGGCATGCCCGAGAACATGGAATTCGTCCAGAGGGCTTCCTCACCGGTCTGGTCGCGGAACTGGGCGGCCTCGTGGGCCCCGCCGTTGAACTGCACAATGTCGTGCTGGGCCAGCGTCTTGCCATCGAACAGGATGGGGGAGAAGTACACGGCGGCCAGCACCAGAAAAAACACAACGGCCAGCAGGTGCGGCAGCACCCGCCGCCACCACGGCGCAACGGCCTGACGGGGAGGAGTAGTCATTCGGCTTACTAAAAAGTCGGATAAGGCCAGAGTTGGACCCAAGCCCGAAGGTAAGCAGGATAGGTGATTAGCAGGGTAAGCGGGAGGGAGGGTATGGTGGTAATAAGCCTGTCATCCTGAGCGCAGCGAAGGACCTTATCACGTAACAGCGTACTATTCATGCGTGATAAGGTCCTTCGCTGCGCTCAGGATGACAGGCATCTCAACTCGTACCCTCTTACCCCCATACCCTCTTACCCTACAGACCTTCCCCGCCAGTTGTACAGCACAATCGACAGGAAAATCACCGCGTAAGCCCCCAGCTTCAGCCCCGAGGCCTGCTCGCCGAAATACAGAAACGCCAGCAGAAAGCTCAGCAGCGGATTGATGTACATGAAGATGCCCACCGTGCCCGAGGGCAGCTGGTTCAGCGCGTAGAGGTTCAGAAACAGCGGAATCACCGTGAACAGCACGCTCAGCAGCAGCACCACGGCCAGCAGGTGGGTATCGTGCAGGCCGGCCAGCGGCTCGGCCCCCAGCAGCGGGGCCAGCGGCAGAATCAGCAAAGCCGTGAGCGTGAGCTGCACCGTGAGCAGCACCAGCCGGTCGTAGCCCTGCAGGCGGCGCTGGCTGATGAGGTAGGCCGCGTAGGTGGTGGCTACTACTAAGCTCATCAGCAACGAGTAGATTTCGCCGGAGCCCAGCAGCGCGCAGCTCAGGGCGCTGAGCCCGATGGCCAGCCACTGCAGGGGCCGCAGCCGCTCGCGCAGCACTACAAACCCCAGCAGCGAGGTCAGAATGGGGCAGATGAGGTAGGCAAACGAACCGGCCTGCACGCTCACCTTGTTTACCACGTAGATGAACAGCAGCCAGTTGGACGTGAGTAGCACGCTGCCCACCATGGTGCTAACTAGCACCGGCCGCCGCTCCCGGGCCGGGGCCGCCCGCCACTGCTGCCACGTTTGGCGCACCACCGCCCGCCGCCCCAGCCCATGAATGAGCAACAGCAGCAGCAACGACAGCAACACCCGGAAAAATAGAATCTGCCCGCTGGGGTAGCCCGCCAGCCAGCGCAACGGAACGGGGAAGAAGCCCCAGATAAAAAAGGCCGCCAGGGCCGCTAGGTGGTAGCGCGAGAGTTTCAACAGGAAGTAGTAAAGAAGGCCTAAAGGTAACAGCTGCTAGGCCCCGGCGGAACAAACCGGGCCGCCCGGCGCTTCTGCTACGCGCACCCCGTTACCTACCTTTGCCCGCGCTATGCTTGCCTTCTCCGACCTGCCCCCGCTGCTCTCCGGTACCCTGCTGCAACTGCCCGCCGCTTCGGCCACAGTGCAGCGCCTGCTGCTGGACAGCCGCCGGGTGGATACACCCGCCGACAGCCTGTTTATCGCTTTGCGCGGCCCCCAGCACGACGGTCACCGCTACCTGCCGGAGCTGTACCGGGCCGGTGTGCGCCAGTTTGTGGTGCAGCAGCCCGTGCCGCTCACCGAGTATCCCGAGGCCGGTTTCGTGCTGGTACCCGATACGCTGGCGGCCCTGCAGCAGCTGGCGGCCTGGCACCGGCAGCGGTTCGCGTTGCCCGTATTCGGTATTACCGGCTCCAACGGCAAAACCATCGTGAAGGAATGGCTGGCCCAGTTGCTGGCTCCCGACGAGCTGATCTGCAAAAGCCCGCGCTCCTACAACTCGCAGGTGGGCGTGCCCCTGAGCGTGTGGGAGCTCACCAGCCAGCACACGCTGGGTATTTTTGAAGCCGGTATTTCGGAGCCGGGCGAGATGTCGGCGCTGGCCCGCATCATCCAACCCACGCTGGGCATCTTCACCAACCTGGGCACTGCCCACGATGCCGGCTTTACCTCCCACGCCGAGAAGGTGGCCGAGAAGATGCGGCTGTTTGCCCAGGTAGATACCTTGTTCTACTGCGCCGACCACGAGCTGGTACACGCCGCCGCCCGCCGGCAGCTCAATCCTGCCCGCACTACATTGGTAGCCTGGACGCGCCACCGCCCCCGCTTCGACGGCCAGGAGGCCGATGCGCTGGTAACGGTGCAGGAGGCTGCCGCCGACCGCACCGTGGTGCGCGTGGAGCGTGCCCGGCCCCGCCCCCATGAGCACACCTTCACGCTGCCCTTCGCCGATGAGCCCTCCGTAGAAAACGCCCTGCACTGCCTGCTGGTGCTGCTGTGGCGGCAGGTGGCCGCCCCCGAAATTCAGCGCCGCCTGGATAGGCTGCAGCCCGTGGCCATGCGCCTCGAAATGAAGCAGGCGCTCAACGACTGCTACATCCTCGACGATACCTACAACAACGACCTGGCCGGCCTGCGCCTGGCCCTCGATGCCCTTACCCGCCAGTCGCGCCGGGGCCGCCGCACGCTTATCCTGTCCGATGTGCTGGAATCGGGGCTGGGCGGGGCCGAGCTGTACGCCCGGGTGGCAGCCCTGCTGCCCCCGCACGGCGTGGAGCGCCTCATCGGCATCGGGCCCGATATCAGCCGGCACGCGGCGGCGTTTGCGGGGCTGCGGGCCGAGTTTTACCCCGATACGGCGGCGTTTCTGGCCAGCTTCCAGCCCGAGCAGTTCCGGCAGGAGCTGCTGCTGGTGAAGGGGGCCCGCCGCTATGGCCTGGAGCGGGTGGTGGCGGCCTTCCAGCAGAAGCTGCACGGCACGGTGCTGGAGGTAAACCTGGATGCGCTGGTGCACAACCTCAACTTCTACCGCCGACGCCTGCAGCCCGGCGTGAAGCTGATGGTGATGGTGAAGGCCTTTGCCTACGGCAGCGGCTCCTCGGAAGTAGCCAACCTGCTGCAGTTCCACCGCGCCGACTACCTGGCCGTGGCCTACGCCGACGAAGGCGTGGACCTGCGCCAGCACGGCATCAGCCTGCCGCTGATGGTGATGAACCCGGCGCCTGAGTCGTTTCAGAAGCTGCGGCAGTACCACCTGGAGCCCGAAATCTACTCGTTTGAGCTGCTGGAAACGTACCTGCAGGCGGCCCGCGAAGCGCCCCTGCCGGCCATTCACCTGAAGCTGGATACCGGCATGCGCCGCCTGGGCTTCGCCGAGGAAGACCTGCCCGCTCTGTGCCAGGTGCTTCGCGCCAACGCCGCCCACCTGCGCGTGGCCAGTGCCCTCACCCACTTGGCCGGGGCCGACGAGGAGCAGCACACCGATTTCTCCCGGGCGCAGCTGGCCGCCTTCGGACGCATGGCCCCGCAGGTAGAAGCGGCCCTGGGGTATTCCATTCTCAAGCACGCCCTCAACTCGGCCGGCATTGTGCGCTTCCCCGAGGCTCAGCACGATATGGTGCGCCTGGGCATTGGGTTGTACGGAGTAGAAGCCACCGGCCGCGAGCAGGACGCCCTGCAACCCGTGAGCACCCTGCGCACTACTATTTCCCAAGTAAAGGCCCTGCCCGCCGGCCACACCGTGGGCTACGGCCGCCACGGCCACGCCACTGCCCACGCGCGGCGCATTGCCACCCTGGCCATCGGCTACGCCGACGGCTACGACCGGCGCTTCGGCCGCGGGGCGGGAGAGGTGCTTATCCGGGGGCAGCGCGCCCCGCTGGTAGGCAACGTGTGCATGGATATGTGCATGGTAGACGTCACCGATATTCCCGCGGCCCAGGCCGGCGACGTGGCCGTGGTATTCGGCCCGGGACTGCCCCTCACCGAACTGGCCCAGTGCATCGGCACTATTCCGTATGAGTTGCTCACCAACGTGAGCGAGCGGGTGAAGCGGGTGTTCGTGGCGGAGGATTGAGTTGTTGCGCCACTTTTCAGTTGCGCAACGCAGATTTACGTAGGTTAGAGCCATCATTTTTTCTCCATAACCAAACACTACTCTCTCCCATGCACAAAACCCTGCTGTCCGCCCTGGCCGCCACCCTGCTGCTAGCATCCTGCTCCGACCTCAAGAAGCCCGAAGAAAAAGATCAGCTCTCGGAAGCTACTGCCGACACGGCCGTAGTAGCCCGCACTGGTGAAACCGCCGGTGATATGGCCGAAAACGCCGCTGCCAGCGCCGGTGCCGCCGCCGATAAAGCTGGCAACGCGGTGCCTAACTCCTGGGACATGAGCAAAGCCAAGCTAGCCGACGTGAAGCTGGAGGAAATCGACTTGCCCGAGGTATCGGTGCGCGGCGATGATACCTACAACGTGTACGGCCTCGAAGAGAAAGTGCTGTTTGACACCGATAAGGCCGAAATCAAGCCTTCCGCTACCCGGGCCCTATCCGAAATCAGCGCCTCTATTGCCCGCCGCTACAAAGGCAAAGACGTGCGCGTGATGGGCTTCGCCGACTCGCGCGGCGACAAAAACTACAACAAGGAACTCAGTGCCCAGCGCGCCGCCGCCGTGAAAAAATGGCTGGTGAGCAACGGCATGATGACCGACGCCCAAGTAACGCTGGAGCCCATGGGTGAAGCTGCTCCTGCTGCTACCAACGCTACCGCCGCCGGCCGCCAGCAGAACCGTCGCGTAGAAATTGCAGTGCTCAAATAAGACCTAAGCTTAGCTTCAGCACCAATCCAAACAAAAAGCCCGCTTGCAGTTGCAAGCGGGCTTTTTGTTTGGATTGGTGCGCGTCTGTGCGTTAGTCTTTAATCTGGTCTACCTCAGCCCGAATCATGGCGTTGTAGCGCATGCCATTGTTGGCCAAAGTAATCAGGCTCCAACCGCGGCCCATGGTGTAGTTCCAAGTGCGAGCTTCTTTGAACTCAAACGTCGGGCGCAGAATCTGGCCGTAGGGCGTGTAGTTGTCCATGAAGTTCACCGAGTAGAAGTTGTCGCCGCTCACAATCCATTCCATTGCCACGAAGAACCCTTCGGCTGGCGCTTCAATGTTGTACTGGGTCAGGTCAACGGTGTACCATTCGCCGCCTTTCGGGGCCGATACCACGATGTTCTCGGTCAGAAGGTCAGTGTTAGGCGAGTTGTAGTTGCCATCGGCTTTGTACAGCCGCACCCGGAACGGCTCACGGGGGAAGCCGTTTTCACCGATGTAGAACGACACCGAGCGCACGTTGCCCAGCTTCTTGCCCTTCTCGTTTTTTACGAAGAAGGCGTACTGGCTACCGGGCATACCCTGAATCATACCCTCCCCGGGGGTGTTGGAGGTAGAGCCTAGGCCCAGGTTTTTCACCTTACCACCTTTTACGGTTACGTTAGCCAGCTCAATGGCCCGCTTCGGAACCTCAATAATCATGTCCTGCACCTTGATGCCGGGCTTGATGAGAACTGCTTTACGGTAGTAGCCCAGCGCCATCACAATCAACGAGTCCTGCGGGTTTTTCTGCGGCATGGCCATCTGGAAAAAACCGTACTCATTGGTCAAGGCACCGGTTTGCTCCTCTTTCAAGCCGATAGAGGCAAACGGGATAGGCTCTTTCGTCTTTTCATCGACGATACGGCCCGTCATTTTCGCATCCTGAGCGAAGCTTAAGGCTGGCAGTAAAACCAGAGCAAAAAGGGAAAGTACGCGTTGAAGCATATGCGAGCAAGCTAGTGTATATCCCAAAATTACAATGAAATGCAGCAAAAAAAGCAATAGTTCCCTGAATATTTATACCAATACAATTCCTCTTCGGAATAATTATAATCCGTTCCCAGGAACTGCCCCAGAGAATAATCTCAGGCTGTAGCGAATTTTGGCTGAAACATAAATGGGTGGTACCTTTGTTTGAAGTGAATCTAAATAGCCCCACCCGTGTCTGACCGCCCACCGCTTGCCTCTTCTTCTTCGGCGCCCCGCAGCGTGAACGACCTGCATTTGGGCGAAAGCGGCACGATTTGCTGCCTGAAAGACCCCGAAATGGCGCTGAAGCTGCTGGAAATGGGCTGTATTCCGGGCACCCAGGTGCGCTTGAACAGCCGGGCTCCGCTGGGCTGCCCCATCACGCTGGTGGTGGGCGACATGGCCGACTACACGCTGTCGTTGCGGGTGAGCGAGGCGGCTACTATTCTTCTGAAATAAGTACACGTACATGGCAGGCGGGCAATTACTTTCCGGACGGGCCGGGGCCAGTGTTTCGGCCCGGCAGCTGGAAACGGCCGCCCAGCGCCACCCCGGGGCTCTGACCCGCATTGCGCTGGTGGGCAACCCCAACTCGGGCAAATCGTCGCTGTTCAATCAGCTCACGGGCCTCAACCAGAAGGTGGGCAACTTCCCGGGGGTGACGGTTGACCGTAAAACCGGCATCAGCCAGCTCACATCCCAGCACCGGGCCGAAATCATCGACCTGCCGGGCACCTACTCGCTTTACCCCAAGAGCCTCGACGAGAAGGTCATTACCGACCTGTTCTACGACAAGACGAGCGACCAGTATCCCGATTTTGTGGTGGTAACGGCCGACGCCAGCAACCTGCGCCGCAACCTGCTGCTGTTTACGCAGCTGGCCGATATGGGCCTGCCCGCCGTGCTGGCCCTGAACATGATGGACGTGGCCGAGCAGCACGGCGTGCACATCGACGTGCCGACGCTGCAACAAGAGTTGGGCGTGCCCATCATCCCGATGAATGCCCGCAAGGGCGTGGGCATTACGGCCCTCAAAATTGTGATGGCGCAGATGCTGGACGCACCCGCCGTGCAGTTTTATCAGCCCAGCGAAGAGCTGCTGCCCATGATCCGGCAGATTCGCTACTACTTCAACCTGCACAACGACTACCTGGCGCTGCACTACGCACACCAGTTCCGGCACATTGCCTTTCTCTCGGCCGATGAGCGGGCCTACATTCAGGAGCTGACCGAGCAATACGGGTTTCAGCCCCTGGAGCAGCAGGCCCAGGAAACCATCAGCCGCTACCAGCGCATCAACGAAGTGCTGCTCAACTGCGTGTCGGTGACGCGCACCGAGCAGAATGAGCCCTACAGCAACCGCCTTGACCGGGTGCTCACGCACAAGGTATGGGGCTATCTGATTTTCTTCGGGGTGCTGTTTTTGATGTTTCAGGCGGTATTTGCCTGGGCCAGCTACCCCATGGACCTCATCGACCAGGGAGTGGCCTGGATTAACGGGCTCATCCAGACCAATTTTGATGGGCCGCTGATCAACCTGCTCACCGAAGGCGTGCTGGCGGGCCTGGGCGGGGTGCTCATCTTTATTCCGCAGATTGCGTTGCTGTTCGCCTTTATTGCGGTGCTGGAAGAAACCGGCTACATGGCCCGCGTGACGTTTATGATGGACCGCATCATGCGGCGCTTCGGGCTGAACGGCAAGAGCATCGTGCCCCTGATTTCAGGGGTAGCCTGCGCCGTGCCGGCCATTATGAGCGCCCGCACCATCGAAAACCGTAAGGACCGGCTCATCACCATTTTCGTCACGCCCCTGATGTCGTGCTCGGCCCGGATTCCGGTGTACACCGTGCTTATTGGCCTAGTGGTGCCCGATGAGGCCGTGCTGGGCATCTTCAACCTGCGCGGCTTTGCGCTGATGGGGCTGTATTTGCTGGGGTTTTTCGCCGCTATTTTCTCAGCCTGGGCCATGAAGCTGCTGCTCAAAACCCGGGAGCGGAGCTACTTCATCATGGAGTTTCCGGTGTACCGCTGGCCGCGCTGGAAAAACGTGGGCCTGACCATTGTGGAGAAGGTGAAGGCGTTTGTGTTCCAGGCGGGCAAGGTGATTCTGGCCATCTCCATTCTGCTGTGGGTGCTGGCTACCTATGGCCCCGCCGGCCGTATTGAGCGGGCCGAAGCCACGGCCCGCACCGAGGCTATCCGCCAGGGCCTCAATCCGCAGCAGACCGAAGCCCGCGTGGCCTCCGAGCGGCTCGAAAACTCCTACGCCGGCGTATTCGGGCACGTGCTGGAACCAGCCATCCGGCCCCTGGGCTTCGACTGGAAAATTGGTATTTCCCTGCTTACCTCGTTTGCGGCGCGGGAGGTGTTTGTGGGTACCATGAGCACCATTTACAGCGTGGGCCAGGACGCCGACCAGCAAACCGTGCAGCAGAAGCTGGCCGCCGAAAAAGACCTCAATGGGCAGCCATTCTTCACGCCGGCCCGGGCCTTCTCCCTGCTGGTGTTCTACGTGTTTGCCATGCAGTGCATGAGCACCCTGGCCGCCACCTACCGCGAAACCAAGGGCTGGAAATGGCCCGTGCTGCAACTGCTGTACATGACCGGCCTGGCCTACGTGTCGTCGCTACTGGTGTATCAGCTGCTGAAGTAGTTGTTGGTTGATGATTGTTGATTGTTCGTTGTCAGAATCTTTCTATCAACCAACAATCAACAACCACCTATCAACAACCAATAATCAACAACCGCCTTACTGCCCAATCAGGAACACGGCGGGTTGCTTGTGGATGTCGGGGAGGGGGTGCTTTTTCCAGCCGGCCACAGTGTCGGTGCGGAGGTACTCGTGGGGGGCGGTGAGGCTGGCGGCCACGCACAGGCGGGTGCCGGGGTGCAGGGTGCTGAGCAGGTCCTCCAGCAGCGGCAGGTTGCGGTAGGGCGTTTCGATGAACAGCTGCGTTTGGTGCTGCTGCAGGGCCTGTTGCTCCAGTTTTTTGAGAGCCGCCACGCGCTTGCCCCGCTCAATGGGCAGGTACCCGTGAAAAGCAAAGCTCTGCCCGTTCATACCTGAGCCCATCAACGCCAGCAGGAGCGACGACGGGCCCACCAGCGGCACTACCCGCAGCCCCAGCTGATGGGCCCGGCGGGCCAGCTCGGCGCCGGGGTCGGCAATGCCGGGGCAGCCGGCTTCGGAAATCACGCCCGCATCCTGACCGGCCAGCACCGGCTGCAGGGCAGCCTGAATCTGGGCCTCCGTGCTGTCTTTGTCGATTACCTGAATGCGCAGCTCCTCAATTACCTGCTGAGGGGCCATGCTCTTAATGAACCGCCGGGCCGTGCGGGCATTTTCCACCAGAAAGTAGGAGAGGGCCTGAATCCGCTGGGCTACCTGCGGGGGCAGCACCTGGGCGGCCGTATCGTCGGCCAGAATGGTGGGAATGAGGTAAAGCGTACCGGGCACGAGGCAAGAAGACTAAAAGGAAAAACGAACAGGCCGAAAAGCAGGGTTTACTGCCCCAGGAAGGCGGTTACCAGCTGAAATACTTCTTCGGGCTTCTCGGCGTGCACCCAATGGCCGGCATCCACCACGGTTTCTATCTGCGAATTGGGGAACAGGGCCGGAATGCCGTAGAGCTTGTCTTCGGAGGTCACGTAGTCGGACTTGCCGCCGCGGATGAATAGGGCCGGTTTCAGGAAAGGATGCGGGCCGATAATTTCCGCCCCGATGTCGTCCATTTCGGCGGTGAGGGCCGCCAGGTTGGGCCGCCAGGCAAAGGAGTTATCCTCGCGGCGGTACAGGTTTTTGAGCAGAAACTGCCGCACATCGGGCCACTTGATGTGTTGGGCCAGGGCGTCGTCGGCCTGCTGGCGGCTTTGCAGCGTAGCCAGCGGCACGGCATTCAGGCCGGCCACAATTTCATCCTGGTGGCGCATGTCGGAAAAGCGCGGGGCAATGTCCACCACAATCAGCTGGCGCAGGCGCTCGGGATTATCCAGGGCGAATCGCATGGCTACCTTGCCGCCCATGCTATGACCCATCAGGGTGGCATCGGGGCCGAGTTGGAGCTGGTCGAACAGGCCGAGCACATCCTGGGCCATGAGGGCGTAGGTGTGCTCGGGGGCGTGGGGCGAGCGGCCGTGGTTGCGCAGGTCCACTAGTATCACCCGGTAGCCGGCATCGGCCCAGCGGCGGGCCAGCGTCTGCCAGTTGTCGAGGGTGCCAAACAGGCCGTGCAGAATCACTAGGGGGGCGCCCTGCCCCATTTCGCGGAAGTGTAGTTGCAGCATCACCCTGCAAAGATGGGGCTTCGGCGCGGGAAACGCGCAGCCCAGTCACTCAGGCAACCGCTACGGGCTGTAGCACCGGAAGCTGGGCGGCGGGCAGCCGCAGGCAGGCTTTGGTGCCTTGGCCCGGCGTGCTTTCGAGCGTGAGCGTGCCGCCTTGGCGCGTGGCAAAGGCCCGGCACAGCAGCAGCCCCAGGCCGGTACCGGAGCGGGGCCCGCGCGGAGCGGTTGGCAACGCCGGGGCGAGAAGGGCGGCAATTTGGTCGGGCGTCATGCCGGTGCCCGTATCCTGCACGCTCAAGGTTACGGTACTAGAGGCAGCATCCGGGGTGGCCGCCAGCCGGATACTGCCGCCTGCGGGAGTGAATTTAAGGGCATTACCTATCAAATTGCGCAGGATGGTTTGGGTCATGTGCGCATCGGCCCACACGCCCAGCTGAATAGGGCAATCCACCTCCAGGCGGATTTGCTTGGCCTCGGCAGCGTTGATGTACAGGTGCGTGGTTTCGTGACACAGGTCATGCACCAGCAGCCGCTCGGGGCGGAAGGCCAGCTCGCCCGTCTGATTAACGGCCCAGTTGAGCAAGTTATCCAGCAAGTGATTAAGCTGCTGCGCCGACTGCCGTACCAAGGCCGGTAGCCGGCGCAGGCCCTCTTCGTCGCCTTGACGGAGGTAGAAGTCAATCAGCTCCGTAACGCCCGCAAAGGCCGTAACCGGTCCGCGCAAATCGTGGGCAATAATGGCGTACAGCCGGTCTTTGGAGGCAGCCAGCTGGCGGAGCTCCTGGGTGGCCTCTTCCAACGCATTGTGGTTGGCCGCCAGCGCGGCCCGGCTCCGGCGCAGCTTCGTGTAGAGGTAGGCCATGCCCCATAAACCCAGGAGCAGCGCCGAAATAGCCACCCATTGCGCCCGGTTGCGTTGTTGCATTACTTGCTCCCGCTCGGTGAGCCGCTTAATCTGATGCTCCTTGTCGGCGGTTTCGTAACGGGTTTGCAGGGCCGTCAGGGTTTGTAGCCGGGAGCGACTGTTGAGCGAGTCATTCAGATTCCGGAACCGAATCTGCCACGCGTACGCCTGCTCGTACTGGCGGTATCCCACGTTGATTTCTGCCAGCAGATTATACGCATCCAGTATCCGCTCTTTGTACTTGACGCGGCGGGCCAGCTGCAACGCCTGGCGCGTAAGGCTGTCGGCCTCCGGGAGCTTGTTCTGAAGCAGCAACACCGTAGCCAGCAGCTCCAGGTGGCCGGCCCTGAACCGGTTGTTGGGCTGCGCTTCTGCTAACGCCACTGCCTGCCGCAGCAGGCCCTCGGCCGTTTCCAGCTGGTTCATCTGCATGTAAAAAGAGCCCATGTCGGCCAGATACAATGACTCGCCAACCTGGTCGTTGGTGCGGCGGGCCAATTGCAGGGCGCGGCGGGTAAATAGCAGCCCCTGCGGCCGCCGCTGCAGATAGAAATACAGATTTCCCAGGTTGCCAAACAACATCAGCTGGGTGCGGGGCTGTACGTCGGGGCGGTAAACGTAGCGGAGGGCGCGCTGGTAGTTGCGCAGGGCGGCGGCCGTATCGTTCCGCTCATGATATACCCCGCCCATGCCCGTGTAGCTGCGCACCAAGGCATCGTTGGAGCGCAGCCGGCGGGCCAATTGCAGGGCTTCCTGCTGGAGCTGCAGCGCGTGGGGACCGTCGGCCAGGTTGGCGTAGCAGCTGGCTAAGTTTAGCAGGCCCTGGAGCAGGCCGGGCTGATTGTTGAGCCGACGGGCCAGCGCCACGCTTTGTTCCCCATAGGGTAGGGCGCGGGTGGGGTCATTATCGTGCAGGACATAGCACAGAGCGTTCAGTAGACGCACACGGCCAGTATCCGCGGGCTGAGTGCGCAGCTGGCGCAGCAGCTCGGGCACCGTGGCCGCACGTGAGCTGTAGCTACTGCACAAGCAGCCAAGAAAGAGGACGACCAAAAAAAAGTGCCGCATAGGCAACATTAGCAATAGGCAGAGCGGCCGCACGCAATAGGGCGACGGTGGGGCATAACAGGGCAGTGAATAAATATAAAAACTTACTTGATTTTTGTACTAGATGATAAAAATATTGTACGCTATAAAGAGAAGATGCAGGTGGAAACGCACGAAAATGCACCCGCTATACCCAACAAAACCACCGGCGTTGTCGCACCAAAGGGGTGCTGCGCAGAAAATCGGCCAGCGGCTCCAGCGGCAATAGCAAGGAGGTAAGCGTCAGGATCTGGCCAGAACGGAGGTGGAGCTGCAGATAGTTGTACGAGCTCCAGAATACTCGGTCCGACCGGTTTGTCACGTACCGCACCTCTAGCAAGTCACTCTTGGCAAACGGGATGCGCTGGCCGTTTTCGTGCACTTCCAGCACATTTTGCTTCGGGTCGAATACCAGTGCAGTGTGCTGGTTGCGGACATAGTAAAGCAGGTGCAGCACAAAGGCCGGGAACGAAAACCCAACGACCACGGCCGCCAAGGCTAGCAAAAGAATAAGCTCGAATGCCGATAGGCTACCCGCGTACAGGAATGAGGCCATAAACGGCAGACCAACGCCCAGGCATAGCAGCGGCCAGAACAGTAACCGGAACTGCCGCGCCGCACTTAGCTGGTACACCCGGCTCTTGCGGCCGAAAAGGCCTGTGAGCAACCGCAAACCGGTAACCACAACAGCCACTACGGCGGCCGCTTCCAGCAACGGGCGCAAAACCGATATAATTTTCATCTGGCAAGGGCTATGCGCTCAGCACTGGCGGAAGGCTACCAACCAGCATCAGGGCGCAACAATAATCCAGGGCTCCTGCGGGGCATGTGCGCGCAAGGCGCCGAAAGGCTTCAACTGCAACCCGTGCTGCTCAAATACGGCCTGCGCCGCCGCCCGGCTACCGGGTTCCACGCACACCAGCAGCCCTCCCGATGTCTGCGGGTCACAGAGCCAGGCCCGCTGCTCGTCGGTGATGGGGCCTACCTTGTGTCCGTAGGAGTCCCAGTTGCGCACGGTACCGCCCGGTATGGCTTTTTGCTGGCGGTATTGCTCGGCCTCGGGTAGGCGCGGCACGCGGGCAAAGCTGATTTCGGCGGTGAGGTTGCTGCCTTCGCACACCTCCGCCAAATGGCCTAGTAGGCCAAAACCCGTTACGTCGGTCATGGCCCGCACGCCGGGTAGCTGGCCCAGCTCCGCCCCAATCTTGTTGAGCTGCATCATGCTTTGGGGGGCAATATGGGCGTGTTCGGGCTGGAGTATTCCCCGCTTCTGCGCCGTGGTGAGCATGCCTACACCCAGGGGTTTGGTTAGGTACAGCTCACAACCGGCAGTGGCGGTATCGTTCTGCTTGAGGTTCTCAATGTTGAGCAATCCGGTGACGGCCAGCCCGAAAATTGGCTCCGGTGAATCGATGCTGTGGCCACCGGCCAGCGGTATGCCTGCCTCCTGGCAAATACTGCGGCTGCCCTCAATTACGCGGCGGGCTACCTCAGGCGCCAGCTTATCAATGGGCCAGCCCAGCACGGCAATGGCCATTACGGGCCGGCCCCCCATGGCGTACACGTCGCTGATGGCGTTGGCCGAGGCAATGCGTCCAAAATCGTAGGCATCGTCCACGATGGGCATGAAGAAGTCGGTGGTGCTGATGATGGCCTGGCCACCTCCGATGTCGTACACGGCCGCATCGTCGCGGGAGGCGTTGCCTACCAGCAACTTGTCGTGGTGCGGTTGGGGCAGGCTGGTGTGCAGAATTTGGTCCAGCACCTTGGGGGCAATCTTGCAGCCGCAGCCCGCGCCGTGGCTGTATTGAGTCAGACGAATGTCGGCGGTGGTATCGGAAGGAGTCATTGCAGAATCAGGAGAAAAGTCGGGAATAGACCGGGCTACAATTGCCAGGAGGCGCATTGCAGCACCACGCGGTACCCATCCGGGTCTTCAAAGGTGCGGCCGTGCTGGTCCCAGTAAGGGTTGAACGAAGATACGGGCGCAAACCCCGCCGCAGTCATGCGCGCCACCGCTTGCTGCCATTCGGCAGGGTCGGGAAGGTAGAATACCAGCAAGTTGTCAGTGGTAGGAGCCCGACCAACGTAATGACCCGGCTGATGGGTGAACTCCAAGTGGTAAGGTGCCTGGGGGTGGCCCAGCATCACGCCATCAAACCCGTTGTGAGCGGTGAACGAAGCCAGTACCGAAAACCCCAGACCTTGCTGGTAAAAGGGCAGGAGGGCCGCCAGGTTGTCGGTAGGGCGGGCAACGCGCAGAACAGGCAGCATAGTTACAGGAGGTTAGAGGGTCAAGGCAGCCTGCCGAACCAGTTCGGTATTGTGGGAGGCGTCGCAGGTGGGGGCAGCCACTTTCACCAACGGCCGGTTGCCTAGCCCGTGCAGATACGTTCGGTCGTAGTAATCTAGCACCACACTCACCATTTTCTCCATGTCGTCCTCTCCAATGGCGGCTAGGGCTTCTTTGGTAGCCAGGCCCCCCAACCGCTTCCGGATACGGAGAATGGAAGCAGCCAAAGCTGCCGGGTCGTGGCGGCCGTACTCCTCGGCCAGCTTTTGCACGCGCGCCGCCCGGGGTACTTCCAGCACTAGCAGCGGAGCCTGCTGCAACTGCTCATATAACACAGCGGGCAAGTGCACTCCGCCAATGGTGCGGCTCTCATCCTCTACCCAAGCGGGTTGCGCTACAGGCAGTTGCTGCAGGGCGGCGGCCAGGTTATTCTCAAACTGCTCCTGGGTTGGGGCTGTCGGCATGCCAATGCTGCCAAACGCGGAGCCTTTATGGTGGGCCAGCCCTTCCAGGTCCAGCACCGGCTGTCCTTGAGCCGCCAGGGCGTGCAGCACATCGGTTTTGCCGGAGCCGGTGAGGCCGCCCAGCACCCACAGCGGGCGAGGCTGGTCAAACGTAGCCAGCACGCCCCGGCGGTAATCCTTGTAGCCTTTATCAAGTAGCTGCACCTGAAAACCGGCCAGCTCCAGCAGCCACTGCACCGCCCCGGAGCGCATGCCGCCCCGCCAGCAATGTACCCGCACTTGCTTGTGCGGGGCCAGCTTCTGCGCCTGTTTCACCAGCTGGCTCATCTTAGGCCCAAAGAAGTCCAGGCCCATCAGTACGGCTTTGTCCTGATTGATTTGCTTGTAGGCTGTACCAATACGGGCCCGCTCCTCATCCGTAAACAGCGGAAAGCTAACGGCTCCCGGAATGTGCCCGTGGGCATACTCCACCGGGGCGCGCACATCCAGAATGGGTATTTCTGCGGGTTGAGCAAGAAAGTCGGGGAGGAGCAGGCGCGGCACGGCAGTAAGGAAGAGAGAAGAAAGAGGAGTAGACCGTGGCTGTTACTTCAACTGCCGGCGGTACAGCTGAATGGTATTTTCCAGCCCCAGATACAGTGCATCACAAATGAGGGCGTGCCCAATGCTGACTTCGGCCAGGCCGGGCAGGTGCTGATGCAGGTAAGCCAGATTATCCAGGTCCAGGTCGTGGCCGGCATTCAGGCCCAGGCCTAGCTCCTGAGCCACAATGGCGGCTTCGCGGTAGGGGCGCAACGCGGCCTCAGGGTTGGCGTGGTACTGGCGGGCGTAGTCCTCCGTGTACAGCTCAATCCGGTCGGTGCCGGTGGTAGCGGCGGCGCGCACCAGCTCGGGCACGGGGTCCAGGAAAATGCTCACCCGGCATCCAATGCCTTTGAGGTCAGCTACAATCTGCTGTAGGTATTCCTGGTGCTGAATGGTGTCCCAACCGGCATTGGAGGTAATGGCGTCGGGCGCATCGGGTACCAGCGTCACTTGCTCCGGCCGCACTTCCCGCACCAAGTCAATGAAATCAGGCGTGGGGTTGCCTTCTACGTTCAGCTCAGTAGTCACCACAGCTTTCAGGTCGCGCACGTCCTGGTACCGGATGTGACGCTCATCGGGGCGGGGGTGCACCGTAATGCCTTGGGCACCAAACCGCTCACAATCCCGGGCCGCCTGCAGCAGGTCGGGGCGGTTGTGGCCGCGGGCATTCCGGAGGGTGGCTATTTTATTTATGTTTACGCTAAGCTTTGTCATACGGCAGACTAACAGGTACGTGTCCAAAGATACGGAGCCAAACCGGCGGCCCGGCTTCCGGGTTTCAGCCCTGCCCCAATGCTGGTGACTTTCCACGGTGGCTGCTTCCCGCCGTTGCCTGAAAAAAGCCGTAATCTTGCACTCACATTATCCCTCCTTGCTATGGCTCTGAAAGAAACCATCGACGCTGATATTAAAAAGGCCATGCTGGCCAAAGACAAAGTGCGCCTCACGGCCCTGCGCAGCATCAAGTCGCAGATTTTGCTGGCCGAAACTGCCGAAGGCCAGCACGGTGCACCCCTCACCGCTGATGCCGAAATGAAGCTGCTGACCAAAGCTGCCAAGCAGCGCCGCGAAGCCGCCGAAACCTACCAGAAGCAGTTCCGCTCCGACCTGGAAGAAGTAGAACTGGCCGAGCTGGCTATCATTGAGGAATACCTGCCCCAGCAGCTTTCTGAGGCTGATTTGGTGGAGAAGCTGGTGGCCATCATTCAGCGTGTAGGTGCTACTGGTCCTTCTGACTTGGGCAAGGTAATGGGCGTAGCCGCCCGCGAGCTGTCGGGTCAGGCCGATGGCCGCATGATTTCCCAGACGGTAAGCAACCTGCTGAACAACACGAATTTGTAAAGTAAGCGTTGGTGCTGAAGCCTCTGGCTTCAACACTAGCCTCATGATTCCGCCCGCTGCATGTCGACGTTCGATATCCTGCTGCTGATTCCGCTGGCCATTGGAGCCGTGCAGGGGTACCGGCGCGGGCTGGTGCTGGAAGTAGCGTCGCTGCTGGCTTTCGTACTGGGCGTGGTAGGTGGCCTGGCCCTTCTCAACGACGCTATTCCGCTGGTGCGGCATTACGTAGGTGAGGCATTTGGGCTGCTGCCGCTGGTGTCGTTTATACTGGTGTTTGCCGCTATTGTGTGGGGCGTGCACCTGCTCAGTACGTTCATCAAAACGGCCGTACACCTCACGCCACTGGGGATGCTGGATAACCTGGGCGGAGCCGCCAGCGGGGTGCTGAAGTGGGTGCTGGGCATGAGCCTGCTACTGCACGGCATTGGGTTGGCCGGCGTACGGCTGATTTCGCCCGAGTTGGTGGCTGGCTCCCAGGTGCTGCCCATTGTGCAGCAGGCTACGCCGGTTGCCCTGAGCGTGGTGGCCTTCGTAATGCCCTTCGCCGGTACGCTGCTGGAGCGGCTGCGGGGTGTGTTCTAGGCCGTTCCCATGGGGAGGCTTACTTACTGGTATTTATGCGCGTATTACTACTCGACAACTTCGATTCATTCACCTACAACCTGCTGGATTATCTGCGGCAGTTGGGGTGCGAGGTGGTGGTGCGCCGCAACGATACGCCGTTGCCAGAACTGCAGCAGCTTACGTTTGATGCCTTAGTGCTTTCGCCGGGGCCGGGTACTCCGGCTGCCGCGGGTAATTTGCTGCCGGTAATCCAGCAGTACCATACCAGCAAGCCTATCCTGGGCGTTTGTTTGGGGCACCAGGCGCTGGGCGAGTTTTTCGGGGCCCGTGTGCAGCGGGGGCAGCGGCCCATGCACGGCAAGATTTCGGAAATTGAGTGGACGCAGCCCGATGCCCTCTGGCAAAACCTGCCGGCCCACATGCCGGTTACCCGCTACCACTCGCTGGTAGTGCAGGCGTTGCCAGATTGCCTCGAGCCGCTGGCCTACACCGCCGATAACAGCCGCGAAATTATGGCCCTGCGTCACCGTACACTGCCAGTCTACGGCGTGCAATTTCACCCGGAAGCGCTGCTGACCCCGCACGGATTAGCACTTCTGGGCAATTGGGTCAAGAATTGTATCATTGCACAGCCTGCTCCGGTCAGCAGCGGGTGCATTTCCTAGTCACAATGGAGTTGCAGATCAAGGAAAAAAACGGATTTCAGTACGTTGATGAAGGCACTGGGGAGGTGCTGCTGCTGCTGCACGGCCTGTTTGGTGCCCTGAGCAACTGGCAGGACGTAGTGCAGCATTTCAGCCCCACCTACCGGGTGATTATTCCGCTGCTGCCCATCTACGATATGCCGCTGCTTAAAGCCGGCGTACCGGGCCTCGTCAATTTTGTAGAGGATTTTCTGGCTGAAATCAATCTAACCCAGCCCTGCACCGTATTGGGCAACTCCCTTGGCGGGCACATTGCCTTGGTGTACGCGCTGCAAAACCCAACCCGAGTAAGCCGGTTGGTACTCACTGGCAGCAGCGGGTTGTTTGAGGATGGCATGGGCGGCTCTTTCCCCAAGCGTGGCAACTACGCCTATGTGCAGGAACGGGTAGCCTACACCTTCTACGACCCCGCCGTGGCCACGCAGGAGCTGGTTGATGAAGTGTTCAGTGTTACTAATTCCAACGCTAAGTGTCTGCGCATCATCAGCATTGCCCGCTCCGCCCAGCGGCATAACCTGGCTAAAGAGCTACAAAAGATTCAAGTGCCCACGCTGCTTGTATGGGGCCTGAATGATACCATCACGCCGCCTGTAGTAGCCCACGAGTTCAACCGCCTGATTCGGCACTCGGAACTCCGCTTCCTCGATCATTGCGGCCACGCCCCCATGATGGAGCGGCCCCGTGAATTCAACCACTTGCTGCAGGCTTTCTTGGCCCGCACCAGCATGCCGGTAAGTGTGTAGGAGAGTACTCTCAGGTGCAACCCCTACGCCAGTTCGGCGCTCCTTACCGTACACTAGCGGTAACCTCTGCTTCGGGTAGTTTTCCTGCGTACGGGTAGCTTATATTGCTGGAGCTTTAATTTCGCTTTTGTTCCTTCTCCAATGAATTCCATTCTTGCCGAAGACTTACTGAATCAGATGATTCCGCCTCTGAAGGTGACGGATTCCACGGAGAAGGCTGCCCGCTGGCTGGAGGAGTTTCACGTTGGCCAATTGCCCGTGCTCGATAATCGTCAGTACCGGGGCCTGATTACTGAATCGGACTTGCTGGATAGGGAAGGGGTAGAGTGCCTGCTTGGCAGCCTGCCGCTGAACTACGCCGAAGTACACGTGCAGCACGATCAGCATTTCTATAACATCATTGAACTGGCCGTTCAGAATAAAATTCAACTGGTACCCGTGCTCGATGCCCAACACGAGTATATGGGCGTGGTAACGGTTAGCGACACGCTGGCGGCCTTCGGTAAAGTGCCCGTTACCACTAGTCAGCAGGGTATTCTGGTGCTGGCCATGGAGGAGCGGGATTACTCCCTGTCGCAGATTAGCCGGTACGTAGAGGAAAACAACGCCAAGATTATGAGTGCCCACGTGGCCCAGGATGAGCACGACCCGTACCGCATCCGGCTCACGCTCAAGCTTAACACGCCCAACCTCACGCGCATTATTGCTACATTGGAGCGTTTTGGCTATTCCATTACGGCGCAGTTTAGTGGTACTGGCGAGGTAACCGAGGACGAACAGGAGCGCTACAACGCCTTGCTGCGCTACCTCAATATCTGAGCTTCCTACCCGCGTGCTGCTTTCGGTTCTGCTTTTGTGGCTGGGCGCTTTTTATGCATCACCAGCAGTGGTGCCGTTAAAGCCCGTTCCGCCAGCTGCTTCTTGGCCCGACACGCTACTGCGTGCCGCTTCCGATAGTGCTGTGCTGGCCCAATGCCCGGGCTACCCCTCGCTACGTGTGGGCCGAGTGCTGTTTGTAGGCAATAAGGTAACGAAGGAAACAGTGCTGCGGGCGGAGCTGGACTTTAGGGAAGGCGATACGCTCACCACAGCCAAGCTCGGCCGCCGACTAGAGGCCAACCGCCGCCGGCTTTACAATCTGCAGCTGTTTCACCAAGTGTTGGTGCAGGCCGTGTGCCGCGACGGGGAGCTGACAATACTCTACAGCGTGCAGGAGCGGTGGTACACGTTCCCAGTGCCCATATTCTCGCTGGCCGACCGAAATTTCCGCTCTTGGCTGGACCGCCCCGACCGGTGGCAGCGCGTTGATTACGGCGTACACTTGGTGCGCCGCAACTTTCGGGGCCGCAACGAGCAGCTACTGGGGAACCTGCAGCTAGGCTTCAACCGCAAATATGAGCTGTTCTACGAAGCCCCCGGCTATGGCCGTCGTCGGCGTATTGGGTTTGGGGCCGGCTACTCGTACTACCGCAGCCGCGCGCTGGATTACGCCACCGTCAACGACAGACTCCGCAATCTGCGGCAAGATTCCGGGTTTCCTATTGAGCGCCAGTATGCATCCGTTGGCATCCGCTGGCGTCGTACCGTGCAGCATCTTACCGCGCTGGATGTATCGTATCACTACGAGCAAGTGTCTGATTCCGTCCTGCACTACAATCCGCGCTATTTCCTCAATGGCCCCCGCCGCGAATACGCGGAAATCAGCCTCCTGAGCACCCTCAATCAGCGCAACACCTTCGCCTACCCGCTCACGGGGCAGTTTGCGCAGTTGAACGTCACGTACCGGGCGTTTCTCGCCAACCGCAGCCCGAACATTCTCACGGTACGGGGCCGTTATGCGCGCTACGTAGCGCTGGGCGGACCATTCTATTACAGCGCAGGGGCCACCGGACAGCTCCGGTTTGCCAAAGCGCTTGCCTACCCCGACAACCGCGCTTTTGGCTACGATGTGCTCGTGCGCGGTTATGATGCGTACGTGTTGGAAGGCCGGTATCTGGGTTTGCTGCAGCAGGGACTCACGTACCGGTTGCTGGATGTGGGCAAGCTTCAACTCAACGGTCTGCCTAGCTCTCGCTTCAATAACATCCCGCTGGTTTTTTATTTAAATACCTTTGTTGATGCCGGCTACGTACGCCAGCCAGCCGTACAACCCGGCAACCAATTGCCCAACCGGCTGCTGGCTTCAGCGGGGGTAGCCATGCATTTGGTTACGTACTACGATTGGGTGTTTACGCTGGAATACACCCGTAACCGGGAGCAACAGGGCGGATTCTTCTTCCGCACGCAGTTCCCTATCTGACCGCCTTACCTAGCTCGTGCCTAGGTTATTTTTTTGTTATGAAGATAGCCATTCTCGGCAAGCCCTTCGACGAAAATCAGACTGCTTTCATGCAGGAAATGATAGACGACTTGGTGCGTCGTCAGGCCGAAGTCAGTATTCTGGAATCGTTTCACGCTTACCTCAGCCAGCACATTCAGTTGCCTGCGGGTATTTCCACTTTCCGCCGCGGCGACTCACTAGCCTCCAACCGGTTTGTGCTCAGCATTGGGGGTGATGGTACTTTGCTTGACACTGTGACCCACGTAGGCTCATTGCAGATTCCCATTCTTGGTATCAACACCGGCCGTCTGGGCTTTTTGGCCACCATCTCCCCTGATAAAATAGCCCAGGCCATTGACGCTCTGTTCAAAGGCCACTTTGTGTTGGAAGACAGGAGCCTCATCCGCGTTGATACCGACCCAGATACGTTCGGAGATATCAACTTCGGGCTCAATGAGTTCAGTATTCTGAAGCGGGATACTTCGTCCATGATTGTAGTGCACACCTACATTGATGGCGAATACCTGAATTCCTACTGGGCCGATGGCCTGATTGTCTCTACGCCAACTGGCTCTACCGGCTATTCGTTGAGCTGCGGTGGTCCGGTTATGCTCCCGCAAACGAACAATTTTATTATTGCTCCCGTATGCCCTCACAATCTGAATGTACGCCCCCTGATTGTGTCGGATCGAAGCGTGATTTCGTTTGAAATCGAGGGCCGCAGCAACAATTTTTTGCTGTCGCTCGATTCTCGCTCCAACACCGTGGAGGCCGGTATTCAGATAGCCGTTCGCCGAGAAAACTTTAATGCTCGTCTGGTAAAACTAAACCACGTTAACTTCCTGAGTACCTTGCGCAGTAAGCTAAATTGGGGCTTAGACCGTAGAAACCCCGCCGGGATACCCGTTTAAAGGATAGACATTTTCCGATAAATCTTTTTAAAGTCCACGGCTTCTTCTACTTTTGTCACTCACTGCAACCGTGCCCATACCAGCTTTTTGCACTCTTCCAGATCGATACTACTAACCTTCGTTTAATATGAAGCAATTTTTGACTCACTCTCTGGCCCTGGTGCTGGTCCTCGCGCTGGCAGCGTCTGAGGCGAGTGCACAGCAGTTCAGCAAACGGAAGCAGTACAACTCCGTTGGCCTGACTCTGAACGGCATGGCCTATTTCGGGGATATTACGCCCAAGCCCAGTATTCCCAGCTTCCGAGCCGGCGCTACCCGTCCAAACATCGGCCTATATGCTATGCGCCGTTTCGCTCCGCGTATTTCGGGCCGCCTTTCGCTGTCGTACGGCCGCATTACCGGTGATGATGCTAAAGCAGCTGATCAAAACGACCCGGATGCAAAATTCCGTTACAACCGGAATATGAACTTCCGCAACGACATTCTGGAACTGGCAGTTACCGGCGTTTTCGATTTGATTGAAAACCGTAATAACTACATCAAGCGTCCGGATTTTGTTCCCTATCTGTTTGGTGGTGTAGGTGTAATTCACCATAACCCCAAAGGATTGGTTGGCGAGAACAGCAATAATTTGAGCGCCGGCTCGTATATCAATCTGCAGCCTCTGCGTACTGAAGGGCAGTCATCGGGCTATTCTCTAACCCAGTTTGTGATTCCGTTTGGTGCGGGTGCCCGCTACAAGCTGAACAAAGCTTTTGATGTAGGTATCGAGTTGGGCTTCCGTAAAACCTTTACTGACTATCTTGACGACGTAAGTGGCAATTATGTAGCTCAGAAGAGCAATCTGCAGGGCGATGCTGCTCAGTACTTCGGCTGGGACATCACCAAAGGCACCGCTCAGGTTCCTAACACGTACGACAAGTTCAATCAGGGCGGTCAGATGCGTGGTAAGAGCAACGAAAAGGATTGGTACACCACGCTGGGCCTTTCGGTGAACTACATTTTGGCTCCGCGCGTACGCAACCCCAAATTCAGATAGTCAGCACTGCTGCTGACTGTCACTTTCTCCAACAGTCAGCGTAATGCTAAAATCAGCTTCACATCAAATGCTCCTTATCGCCCTTGGGTCGGTAGGGAGTATTTTTTTTGGCCGCGCAGCGGCCGCTCAGAATACCAGCGAGCTAGGCGTAGGCTTGGGTGGGTTGGTATACAAAGGAGAATTATCGCCGGGTTATCGGTTTCTGAATAACCGGCCGGCCGCTACCGTTTTTTATCGGAAAGATATGTCGGGAGCGGTGACTCTACGGGCCAACGCCTTGGTAGGAATGTTGCGCGCCGATGATGGAACGGTAAAAGGCACGAACGGTAACACCACTCCGCTTGCCGCGTACCGGGCGGCCTACATGAAGGGAAACCTGATTGAGCTTGGAGGGGGAATGGAGTATAATTTTTACGACTACCACAGCCGGGAAGACAAAGTGCACTTTACGCCTTACGTGTTTGTGGGCGTGGCGGGCTTCTTTGCCAATACTACCACTGGTAGCTCAAACCAGGCACAGCTCAACCAGAAAGGAAATGTGCTTAGCGTGGCTATACCCGCCGGGGTAGGGTTCAAATACGCCCTGTCTACGCACTGGAACCTGGGTTTGGAAGTAGGGGCCCGCAAGACTTTTTCAGACCAACTGGACCACATTGATGGTAAGACGCGGGGCCAGGATGATCGGATAGGCAATCCGCACGACCAAGATTGGTACTTCTACAACGGGCTTAGTATCTCGTACACGTTCTATAAAATTCGTTGCCCCGATAAAAGCCAGGAGAAGCGTAAGAAAGAGTAACCGTACTCAGCTTAGCCACGCACCGCCCCCGACGCATGAAGTGTCAGGGGCGGTGCGTATTTTAGCGGGTGTACCGCAAGGGGTTATCAGGCAGAGGGGAATGCAACCATTTGCGTAACTTGCGGCCTCTTTACGCAAAAAGTACCAATGGCCGTCCGGTCCGAACTTGACTCTCAGAATATCCCCGCGCACGTAGCCGTCATTATGGACGGTAATGGGCGGTGGGCAAAGAAAAAAGGCGGCTTACGCATTTTCGGTCACCAGAGTGCCATTACGGCAGTACGGGAAACCGTGGAGGCGGCGGCTGAAGCCGGGGTGCGCTATCTGACGCTGTATGCCTTCTCGACCGAGAACTGGGGCCGGCCCCAGCACGAGGTAATGGCCCTGATGCAACTGTTGGTGCATACCATTCGGCAGGAAACGCCTACGTTGCTGAAGAACAACATTCGGTTGCAGGCCATTGGGCAGATTGAAAACCTGCCGGCTTCATGCCAGAAGGAGTTGGCCGAAGCCATGGAGCTTACCAAAGGCGGCACCCGTACCACCCTGCTGTTGGCGCTGAGCTACAGCGGCCGGTGGGATTTGACGCAGGCGGCGCAGCGGATGGCCGCCGAAGTAGCCGCTGGTCGGCTGCAGCCCGCGCAGATTACGGAAGCTACTATGGCAAGCTTCTTATCAACAGCAGGCATTCCGGATCCGGAATTACTGATTCGCACAAGTGGCGAACAGCGTATCAGCAACTTTTTATTGTGGCAGCTGGCCTATACGGAACTGTTTATTACCGATTTGCTGTGGCCGGATTTCCGGCGCGAGCATTTCTACGATGCCCTGAGAGCGTATCAGCAGCGGGAGCGTCGGTTTGGGAAAACCAGTGAGCAGCTAACCGTTTCGTAATTCCAGAACATGAGTTCTTCGTATCAAAAGCTACTTCCTGCTACTGTACTTGCTTTGGCTTTAGGCGCGGCGGCGGCTCCGGCAGCGCTGGGCCAAGCCCAACCAGCTCCGGCAGAGGGCGAGCAGGGCCAACGGTATACGTTGGGCGGAATCACTATCAGTGGTGCCCGCTACCTCGACCCTAACACGCTGATTGGATTAACCGGTCTGAAAGTTGGCGACCCAATTACTATTCCCGGTGAAGAAATCGGGCGGGCCATCCGGAAGCTCTGGGACCAAGGTATTCTCGGTGACGTAAGCGTAAGCATTGCGCGGGTAGAAGGCAACCGGGTATTCCTGGATTTCAACCTGAAGGAGCGGCCCCGGCTTTCCAAGTTCGAGTTTACGGGTATTGGCAAGGGTCAGGCTGATGAGCTGAAGAACAAGATTAAGCTCATTCGGGGTAAGGTGGTAACGGACGCTTTGCTGAGCAACACCCGCTCGCAGGTGCGCAAGTTCTACACCAACAAAGGCTTCTTGGATGCCAAGGTGAACATTGTGCAGAAGCCGGACTCGGCGCTGTCGAACAGCGTGGTGCTGCTCATCAATGTTGACAAGGGCTCGAAAGTCAAAATCAACGACATCGTATTTGAGGGCAATACGGCTTTCAAAGACGGTAAGCTGAAAGGCAAGTTCAAAAAGACCAAGGAGAAGAAGTTTCCTAAAATCTTCAACTCGGGTAAGTATCAGGCCAAAGAGTTTGCCGACGATAAGCAGAAGCTCATTGAGTTCTACAATAGCCAAGGCTACCGCGACGCCGTTATTGTCTCCGATTCTCTGTCGCGGCAGGGTGACGGGCTGCGCCTCACGGTGAAGGTAGATGAGGGCCCGAAATACTACTTCCGCAACATTACCTGGAAAGGCAACTACCTGTACGATGACAAGACGCTGGCCTCGGTGCTGGGCATCCGGGAGGGCAGCGTGTACAGCAAAGAAACGCTGGACAAGCGCCTGAACTACAACCCTACGGGCCAGGACGTATCGTCGCTGTACATGAACGACGGCTACCTGTTCTTCCAGATTGACCCTGTGGAGACGAAGGTAGAAGGCGACTCCATCGACATCGAAATGCGCGTGACCGAAGGGGTACAGGCGCGCATCAAGGATGTAAACATTGCCGGCAACACCAAAACCTCCGACCACGTGGTTCGGCGGGCTTTGTACACGCTGCCGGGCGAGAAATTCAGCCGGGAAAACCTGATCCGCAGCCAGCGCGAAATTGCGACGCTGGGCTACTTTGACCCCGAGAAAATAGGGTTAAACCCAGTGCCCAACCAAGCCGACGGTACGGTGGATATCAACTACACCGTGGAGGAAAAGCCTTCTGATCAGATTACGCTTTCGGGCGGCTGGGGTGGCTATGCGGGCTTCATCGGTACGGTGGGCTTGGTGTTCAATAACTTCTCCCTGCGCAAAGCAGGCACCCTGCGTAACTGGACGCCCGTGCCGGCCGGCGACGGTCAGCGCCTAGCCCTGAACGTGCAGGCCAACGGGTTGCAGTACCAGGCGTATTCATTCTCATTTACCGAGCCTTGGCTGGGCGGGCGCAAGCCTAACTCCCTGTCGGTGAGCTTGACCAAGACTATTTATCGTCTTGGTACCAACTTCGACGCTAAGACGGGTGCCTTCCTGAAAACCAACGGGGGCAGCGTAAGCCTGGGCCGCCGCCTGCGCTGGCCCGATGACTACTTCACGCTGAGCAATGCCCTGTCTGTGACGCAGTATAAGCTGCAGAATTACACCGCGCTGGGTAATAACTTCTTCCCCAACGGCACTGGTAATGCTACCAACGTGACGTTCAACACCACGTTGTCGCGCAACAGTATTGACAACCCGACGTTCACGCGGCGCGGCTCCTCGCTGTCGTTGAGCGTGAACCTGACGCCGCCCTACTCGCTGTTCCCAGGGGCGCACCCCAGCGTAACGGAGTGGGTAGAATTCCACAAGTGGATGTTCGACGCCTCGTGGTTCTCGCCGGTAGTAGGCAAACTGGTACTCAATACCCGCGCGCACTTCGGATTTATCGGCAGCTACAACAGCAGCCGCCCCATTGGGCCGTTCGAGCGGTTTAAACTGGGTGGCTCGGGCTTGGGCTATGGTGGCTCTAGCAACTTCATTGCCGGTACCGAATACATCGGCCTACGTGGCTACGCCGACCCCAACGATAATAACGCCTTGCCGCCTTCCCGTCAATCATCGGCCGGGGGGGTGGTGTACAATAAATTCGTGATGGAAATGCGTTATCCGGTAAGCCTCAACCCGGCGGCCACGGTGTACGTGCTCAGCTTCGCAGAAGCCGGTAACGCCTTTGAACAATACACCAACTACAACCCCTACAAACTGTACCGTTCAGCCGGGGTAGGGGCCCGCATTTTCATGTCGGCATTTGGTTTGCTAGGCTTCGACTACGGCTGGGGCTTCGACAAAGTGCCGGTTTCTACCCCCGGGCAGAAGCAGGACAAAGGCATGTTCCATTTTATCATCGGGCAGCAGCTGCGCTAATCCCGCCGGCGCCACTGCTTATCTTCACGTATCAGTATGAAACAGTTTGGATTATGGGTGGTGGCGTTGCTGACTTTGCTGGGAACTGCTGCAGTGCCGCACCAAGCGCAGGCACAAAAGTTTGGCTACGTCGATTCAGAGTTTGTTCTGAGCAAGATGCCGGCCTACACGCAGGCTCAGCAGGAACTCAATACCCTGTCGGCTAACTGGCAGAAGGACATTGAGACGCAAAAAAAAGACCTGGATAAGCTGTACCGGAATTATCAGGCCGAAGAAGTGGTTCTTACGGAAGCCATGAAAAAAAAGCGGCAGGATGAGATTTTGAAGAAGGAGCAGGATATCAAAGCCTACCAGAACAAAATCTTTGGGTTCGAAGGTCAGCTTTTCAAGAAGCGCCAGGAACTCACCAAGCCGGTGCAGGACAAGGTGTTTGAGGCCATCGAGAAAGTAGCCAAGAAAAAGCAATTGGCCATTGTGTTCGACAAGTCCGGCGACCTGACTATGCTCTACACCAACCCCATCCATGATTACACGGAGTTTGTGTTGGAGGAACTGGGGTTAGCCTCGGAGGAGCGCAACCAGCCCGGCCAGAAAGGACCCGTGAAAACCGTGGCTACCCCCCAGACACCCGCCACCGATGCTAACGCGGAGGAGGAACCGGTAGCCGGGAAGCAACCCGCCAAAATGCCGGCGCGGCCATCTACCCGAAAAAAGTAACTTTACGCATCTAACTCTCTGACCTTTTTCTTTTTGATGACCACCATGAACAAATTCCGCGTTGCGCTGGCTGCTGCCGCCCTCACCTTCACTACGGCAACGGCTTCGATGGCACAGACGGCCGCACCGCTGAAAATTGGCTATACCAGCGTGGAATACGTGCTGAGCCAGATGCCCGAGAGCAAGCAGATTGAGTCGCAGTTGAAAGATTACAGCACCCAGCTCAAAAACCAGCTGGATGCCAAGCAAAACGATTTTCGCACGAAGCTGGAAGCTTATCAGAAGGGCGGTGCCACCATGCCTGACCCTGTGAAAGCCGATAAGGAGAAGGAACTGCAGAACCTGCAGCAGTCGATGCAGGAGTTCCAGCAGAACGCCGAAATGTCGTTGCAGCAAAAGCAGCAGGCCTTGCTGAAGCCGGCCCTGGACAAGCTGCAGAAGAATATTGACGCGGTGGCCGAAGAAAACGGCTATACGTACATCCTGAACTCCGACGGAGCCAGCCCGGTGCTGCTGCACGGCCCTAAAGACGGCGACGTATCGGACCTGATTCTGAAGAAAATGGGCATTACGCCCGGTGCTGCTGCCCCGGCTGCTCCTAAAGTAACAACGCCCGCTGCCCAGGCTCCTTCGGCCGTACCCGCCGCCAGCAAAACCAAAACCAAGACTAAGAAGTAAGGCCCGGCCACTTCTGAAACATTCTCACAACCGTGCAGCCGGAGCATTTGCTCCGGCTGTTACTGTTTTATAGAACCCCGGTCTTACGGTGTAAGGCTGCAATTCCGCGTTTATAATGGAGCCCGAAGAAGACCTGACCACGTCCTTGCTACCTACTGCTGCCGTGCCGCCGGACGTGGAAATAGAAGAGGAAGGGGATGAGTTGTATGAACACCACCGCATCACGGCCGACCGGCGTCAGGAATTGCTGCGCTTGGATAAGTTCCTGCTGAACCGTCTGCCCAGCACCTCGCGCACCCGTATTCAGAACGCTATTCGAGCTGAAGCTGTGCAGGTGAACGACCGGCCGGTGAAGTCTAACTACCGCGTCAAGCCCGGCGACACCATTACCATTACGCTGCCCGAGCCTCCGCGGGAATTTAAGGTAGTACCCGAGCCTATGGACCTCGATATTCGTTACGAGGATGCCGAGCTGCTCATTGTGAATAAACCGGCCGGGCTGGTAGTGCACCCGGCGTTCGGCAACTGGAACGGTACGCTAGTCAACGGCCTTGCGTATCACCTTCAGAACCTGCCTACCGGAAAAAACGGAGAAATTCGTCCGGGCCTGGTGCACCGCATCGACAAGGATACGTCGGGGCTGCTGGTGATTGGTAAAACGGAATTTGCCATGACGCACCTTTCCAATCAGTTTTTCCACCACACCATTGAGCGTACGTACCTGGCCTTGGTGTGGGGTGTACCCAAAGAAGCAGCCGGTACCATCCGGGGCCATATCGGGCGCAGCCTCAAGGACCGGAAGGTGCAGGCGGTGTACCCAGATGGGGAGCAGGGCAAGCATGCCGTAACGCATTATAAAGTGCTACGCTCCTTCGGCAAAGTGGCTTTGCTGCAGTGCAACCTAGAAACCGGCCGTACCCATCAGATACGGGCACATATGAAGCACATTGGGCACCCCCTGTTCGGAGATGCCACCTACGGCGGCGACAAGATTGTTTACGGTCAGCGTACAGGGTCCTATAAAGCATTCGCGGAAAAAATGCTGGAGCTAATGCCCCGGCAGGCACTTCATGCCAAGTCGTTGGGCTTCGAGCACCCAATCTCGCGTGAGTTTGTCCAGTTTGAAGCCGAATTGCCCGCTGATTTTGAAGCCGTGCTGGCTGAGTGGGATAAGTACGCCGCCGAGCACCTATAAGGCGCTTAGTAGCCGTTGTAAACGCAAAAAGGCCCGCTACCAAGTAGCGGGCCTTTTTCTTGCACTGTACGCGCTAATTATTTGCGCTTCACAGGCGCCTTAGCGGGGGCTTTGGCTGGTTTCGTAATTTCAGCAATGGCCGTTTTGGCTTGCTGGTCGTTAGGGTCCAATGCCAGGGCCTGCTGCCAGTAGGGGAGCGAAGTAGTCTTGTCGCCTTTCTGGTAGTAGTAGTAGCCCAGGTACTTGTTGGCCTCAATCAGGCCCGACTTATACTTGCTTGCATCTTCAGCGGCACCAGCTACTTTGATGTACTGCTCATAGTACGGTTTGGCAAGACCCTGCTTCGAGTCCTTATCCTGGTTAGCATTGGCGCGGGCGCGCATCTGGTAACCGGGAATGTAGTTCGGACGTTCCGTCAGTACTACGCCGTACAGACTGTCGGCTTGGGCATACTGGCCATTCAGCTCATATGCACGGCCCAAGTACACCTTATCCGTCAGCTCACCGCCCTTGTTAGCAGCCATCCGGGCTTTCAGAGTAGTAATGGCATTTGGGTAATCCTTAGCCGCCAGGTAGGCCTGCGCCAGCTCGTTCTGCAACTCTGACGCTTTCTTGGGGTCAGCGTCGATAGCCTTCTTGATGATGGCTGCACCTTCAGTGGTTTTGCCACCTTTGATCAGCATCTTACCGTAGTACACGTTGTCCTCGGTAATTACTTTGTTGTTGGCTTGAGCTACGTCCAGGTACTGCTGCATAGCAGCCAGGGCCTCGTCGTTTTTGCCGGTTTCGTAGAGGCTGTAGGCC
Source organism: Hymenobacter pini (assembly GCF_020421205.1). Taxonomy (GTDB): domain Bacteria; phylum Bacteroidota; class Bacteroidia; order Cytophagales; family Hymenobacteraceae; genus Hymenobacter; species Hymenobacter pini. Next base: position 111,125 of record NZ_JAIZZH010000004.1, on the reverse strand, counting down.
CGCAGACGAAGCATGGTCAGGTTTTTGGGGTCTTTCGCCAACACTTTGTCTACCTCCGTCAGTGCTTCCGGATACTTCTTGGTCAGGTACAAGAAGGACGCGTTTTTAGCATCTGTGGTCGAAGACTTCTCAGCCAACGAGGTATACTTCTGGAACTGCGACAAAGCATCGTCGTAACGGCCCGCGAAGTAGTACGTCTCAGCCAGCGAGTTGTAAGCCGGGGCGTAGTTGGGGTCGATGCTGATGGCCTTGTCGAAGTTGGTTTTTGCTTCGTTGTACGTACGAGCACGCATGTTCAACTGACCCTTACGCACGTACGCCTGCACGTTATTGGGGTCGGCCAGTGAGGCCCGCTCGTAGCTGTTCATGGCTTCACCACCACCCGTTTCCGACTTCAGATAGATGTCGCCGCGCGCAATCATCAGAGCTGGGTCATCTTTGCCTTTGTTCAGCTTTTCGCCAGCACTCACGTACTGCAAAGCCTTGCCGGTGTCTTTCACATTGGATTCCGCGTAAGCCTGCGCAATCATCGTGTACACCTTCTGGTCTTTGCCTTTAGAGGCCTTCACGGCGTTGTCAAACTGAATTTCAGCTTCGGCAGTTTTCCCCTGCGCCAAGGCAGCGCGACCAGCGGCTACCATCGTCATGGGGTCCTTCTGGTTCAGCGAAACCCGGTTGAAGTAGTAGGCAGCTGAGTCGGGCATGTCGCGCATCTGATACAGGCGACCCAACTCAAAGTTCGTTTCATTCGACTGCGGAGCACGGAGTAGTGCGGACCGAGCCTCACCGTAGCGTTCCAATTCAATGGCTTTCTGGGGGCTAGTCTGAGCAAGAGCGGCCGAACCGGTAACTGATAAAGCGGCGAGGAGCGTGAGCTTCCAGGGCTTGAGGTTCATGTGCAAAAGGTTTAGTGAAAAGTCGTTGGAGAGGGAGATGAGCAAACTTAGTTGGGCTTTACTTCTACCATGCGAACCTGACCGGTTGCAGGCATCAAGCCCGATTTCAGCATAATGAGCTGACCTTTATTTCCTGCCAGGAAGGATGCAAAACCGGTGCCAAGTCCGGCCCTAGCTTCCCGGCTTATTACGTACAGCTCTCGGCGCAACGGATATTTCTTCTGAGCTAAGTATCCTTGGTAGGGCTGAATATAGTCTTCGGGAGTTGACCCGGTGGCTTTCGGACTAATTGCCACCACGCGCACGCGCTTCAGAAACTTCTGCACAGCTGAGTCGTCCCGGTCACTAATCCAGTTCACTCCAATTACGCCAATAGCGCTGGGATGAGTAGCAACGTAATCGAGCAGCGCTGGGTTCGATTTGGAGGCATATACTCCTTTCGTAAGAGCCGCGCCCCGCGTAACGGAGTCCTGCACGAAGCGAGCAGTACTGGAGTTGTTATTGTCAAACACCGCCGTAATGCCACCCAGTGTATTGGTACCGCTGAGCTGTTTCCACTGCGTGAACTGGCCCGTAAAAATGCCTTTTAGCTGCGCCATGGTCATCAACGAGTCAGGGTTGCTGGGGTGCACTATAATAGCCACTCCATCAACCCCAATCCGAATGGCGCGGGGAACAATCTTTAATTGCTGAAACCGGCTTTCCTCATCAGCCGATAACCTCCGGGCCACTACGGCCAGCCGAATACTGTCAGCCATAAACGCCTGCATTACGTCTAACTCGGGCCGGTAGCTGGCATTTACGTGGGCATCCGGGTACAGCTTCTGGAAGGTATCAACCTGTGACTTCAGGATAGGCGCAAACGTTTCATCTATCCCAATGCGGATAGTACCGCTGGTAGGGGTATCAAGCGGCTGCGAGGAGCCGGAAGATGAGTTATTACCGCAGCCCGTCAGCCAAGTGCCTAACACGAGGCAGGCGCCTGCACCTAAAATCTTAGCGTGCGTCATCTTGGTTTTTTTTGAAATGTTGCCGATAGGTGCGGACAAATCTAATGATTCCGTAAAATACGAAGACTGCCGCCAGCAGATAGCGAGGCGTAGTAGGAAGATTGAACGCCCCAGCCGGTGCCAGCCAGAGGACTACCCCCAAGGCTACGTAAAGCACCGACATAACGAGCGTAAAATAACGGACCACTGACGATTGGCTACGATTGCCAAGTCGTTCGTGGGTGGGAGGCAGGTCAGACATAGTAGGTAAGATGAGCAGGTAAGTATCCAGTAAACGCCAGTTTGCGGCTATTTTGTTCAGCAGGTTACTACCCAGCTACGGATTACACCGCAAAAAAAGCCAAAAAACAGCTGGTTGAAAGCAAACCAGCTATTTTTTGACTTCCTAAAAATCAATTCAACTACGGCTATATGTAAACCAGGCCTACTCGTATTTGAAGGTGATGGGCAGGGAATACCGTACCGGCACCGCATGGTGATTCTGATACCCGGGCTTCCAAGCCGGCATCTGCCGGATTACGCGGCTGGCCTCCTCGTCAGTGCCAAATCCCAGCCCTTTCAGCACGGTTACATCCTGAATGGTGCCATCGGCATTCACAGTGAAGGAAATAAACACTTTGCCCTCCACCCCGGCCCGAAGCGCCTGGGACGGATAATGCAGATTACGCTGCAGATATTTGGTCAAAGCGGCCGTTCCGCCTGCAAATTCCGGCATTTCCTCTACATGGATGAAAGGCTCGGTTACGGCTGGGGCGGCAGGTTTTGAGGCTGTATCATTGCCCGTGCCAATACCTTCCAAGCCCCCAATACCAGTCTGGGGAACCGTACCAACTGCTACCGGGCCGTCAATGGGTGACGCAGTAAGCTGGTCTTCCGGCTTGTCGATGGGGGCTTGGTCATCCGGAACAATACGGCTTGGAAAGACACGAGGCGGCGTCACCACTATTGTGGGGCGGGCAGTTGGTGCCACTGGCTGCACCGTCTGTTCAATCTTGGGGTCTCGAATGAGCGTTACTACCGGTATTTCTACCGGAACCTCAACCACCGGCGGAGCGGCGGGCCAGATGCGCTGTACCACTACTGGCACAGCTAATAGCAGGGCGGCCAAACTAACCCCGATGATTGAGGCCTTTCGGATATGCTGGCCATACGTTTGGCGGAGCACATACGCTCCATACGCTTTGTTGCGCCCCTCAAATACAATGTCGTCGAGGGAGGGGAGGGCGGTGTGTGGGGATGTGGTCATGATATATAAGGGATAAGTGAATGAAGAAATCGGCACAAGTTCTTACCTAGCCAGTTATAGCATAACGGATTCTTATCGGCTGGCTTTCAACTACTCAACGGCTATATATGAGGCGATAGTATGTGTGCCGCATAATTTTTTCAGCGGTACAGAAAGCAAAAGCCCCAAACCAGGCTTCTGCCTGATTCGGGGCTTCTGAGTGTCAGTGGCCGGAGCCGCTGAGCAGGTAGCTTACTTGATAGCGAAGGTTACGGGCACCGTGTAATACACGGATACAGCGCGACCATTTTGCTTACCAGGAGTAAAGCGGGGCAGGTTTTTGATAACCCGTAGCGACTCTTCGTCGCAACCGGCACCAATACCCTTCTGTACTTCCGCATTCGTAACCGATCCATCGGGACCTACTACGAACTTGATAAATACGCGGCCTTCAACCTGGTTGCGCAGTGCCATGGCGGGGTACTTGATGTGCTCAGCAATGTACTTGAGCAGTGCCTCCTGGCCACCGGGAAATACCGGCATTTGTTCAACGTAGGTGTAAGGCTTAGTTTCCACCACTTCCTCTACCGCTTTCGTGCCTTCACCGGGTTCCAAACCAGCCAAGTCGGCGGGGTTGTCGGTGTTGCCTTTCACGGTTTCGTTAGCTACCACCTTTTCCTTCAGCTCTTCCTGGTCCGGAATTTCTTCCTGCTTTTGCACCTCGTTATCCTTTTTGATAACCGGCGGTACAAATTTTACCGTGGTGAGCTTGGGTGGCGGTGGTGGCGGCGCGTCTGGTGGTGGCGGCGGTGGGGGTGGCGGCTTAGTCGCATCCAGCGGCGGCGCTTCCAGCACGTTTACCTTCAGCATTTTCTCATCCGCCACTACTTCGTCTTTCTTCAGCATACGCGCCACCAGAGGAAACGCAATGAAAAGAGCAAACAGCGCAATAGAGATGAGAACGGCGCGGGTAACGTGCTTGCCGTAGATCCGCCGGATTACGTAGGCTCCATAGGCCTTATTGCGCCCCTCGAAAACGATGTCGTCGAGAGTTGCTTTGGCCAACTGTGCGTTGTCCATCATAATCCAGAAGATTGAATAAGTTCTTCGTCGGGTTTCGTGATGTTCACCAGCGCATACTTTTTGGTATTCGTGATGTTCATCTCATCCAGAATATCGACCATGTTCTTATAGTTCGACTTGTCGACTGGCTTGATCAGCACAACCAGTTGCGGGTTGCGGTTGCGCTGCAAAAGCACTTTCCGAATGCCATCGGCACTATAGTTGGAAAGTTTCAGCTCTGGCTTTTGGGAAGCGCTCAACAGGCCATCATAGTAATAGACCTTGTTGTTCTCGCCCAACAGTACCGTCAGAGCATTGGATTCTTTGATTGCCGGGGGCTCCGGATCGTTCGGCTTCGGCTTTACCGGCATGGCTACTTCCATAACGGTAGGCTTGCTGAACGTCGTCGTCAACATAAAGAAGGTCAGAAGCAGGAAGGCCAAGTCCACCATCGGGGTCATGTCGATTTTGGTCGACATTTTCTTGGCCCGCTTCTTACCTCCTTTACCGGAGTCGGCCTGTTGTTGTATTTCTGCCATGTCTGTGCGGGTTACTTACCGGCTACGGGTTTCGTTTCCAGGTCGGTAATCAGTTCGAACTTGTTAATGTTCTTTTCCTGCATCAGCTGGATGACCTTTCTCACAGTCGGTACGTCGGTCTTGCTGTCACCTTTAATGGCAACGAAAGCCGGCTTACCGTAGGCTGATTTCACGCTTAGTCGCTGAGCGGTTTGTACCCATTCCATCAGCTGGTTGTTTACCGAGTCAGCCGGAACACCTTCCTGCTTTACATTCTTGCGCTGCTCGCTGTCGAGGCTGAGCAGGGCAGGCATTTTCTCGATAGGGGTACCAAAGCTGGAGGCAACGCCTTTAAAGGCCTGGATCTGCGAAGGCGTGAAGCTCACACCGTATTTCGCGCCCACTTGCGTCAGCAAATCAGACTTGATAGCGTCGTCATCAACACCGAAAAACACGCGCTTTTGGTCGTCCACCGCAATGGTGATTACGTGCGACTCCGGCAGGCGAATTTCCGAGGTTGAAGACGGCGTGTCCACCACCACGGCCTCTTCCGGGGCAAACTTGGTGGTGAGCATGAAGAAGGTCACCAGCAGGAAGGCCAAGTCCACCATCGGGGTCATATCCAACGACGGCGAGGTTCTATGAGGCTTTACTTTAGGCATTGCTGGTGTTGTTGAAAAGCGTACTTCAGAAACGAATTGGCGTGCGCTTTAGTGCTCAGCTGAGCACTAAAAATTACGCAGCGTGGTGTTCGGTTTCGCCGTGCTGCGCAGCGAAGGTCTGAATGATGCTGAAGCCAGCTTCGTCGATGCTGTAGGTCAGCTCGTCAATTTTGCTGGTGAAGAAGTTGTAGGCAACGATGGCAATAGCCGAGGTACCGATACCCAGAGCGGTGTTGATCAGAGCTTCCGAGATACCGTTAGCCAGACCTACTGCGTCAGGAGCACCACCTTGAGCCAGAGCCGAGAAGGCCTTGATCATACCGAATACCGTACCCAGCAGACCTACCAGCGTGGCGATAGAAGCCAGGGTAGAGAGGATAACCAGGTTTTTCTCCAGCATGGGCAGTTCCAGAGCGGTCGACTCTTCGATTTCCTTCTGGATAGCCAGTACTTTCTGGTCTTTCTCCATGTTGCGCTCACGAGCCATCTCCTGGTATTTGCCCAGACCGGCTTTCACTACGGCAGCTACCGAGCCTTTCTGCTGGTCGCAGGCGGCAATAGCACCGGTGATGTCGTTTACGTTCAGCTTCTGACGCACGGTGCGTACGAAAGCTTCAATGCTCTTGGTGCCTTTAGCACGACCAATAGTCAGAGCGCGCTCAATCGAGAAGATGATTACGCACAGGAACATGGTCATCAGCACGGGTACCAGTACACCGCCTTTGTACACGATGCCGAAGTAGTCACCAGCAACGGGGTTGTTATCGTGGTTGCCGCCTTGGAAGTGGCTGCCGTCGCCCATTACGAATACGTAGATAACTACGCTGAAAACGAGGGCAAACAGGATGGCGAAAATTGCAAACGCAGACGAGCCACCGCTTTTAGCATCGCCCTTCGGCGCTGGAGCAGCAGCGGGCCGGGCCGCGGGCTTGTTCATGGCATTCTTTTGTTCCATTGTTCCGGAGAATTAGTGGGTTGTTGGTGAAAGGTTGACGTACGTGTGAAAAAATGAAAAAAAGTGGCTGTTCGGTTTTGCCGGGAAAGTTACTCACCCGCACCCCACTAACGCGGGATGGGTCTGCTCGTGAGCAAAGTCAGTGACAAAAACAGAACTAGCCTTGGCAAACCTAATTAAAAAACCTGAGTGCCGCCAAATGAAAAATGGGTTTAAACGCTTTAAAACCATGTGCACCTCAAAAAAAGGCTATTTTGTTTGCGGTTTTGGCAAGCTGACTACGGCAATTGTTTTGCTTGGTTCCAGTACACATCCATCTGGGCCAGGGTCAGGTCGCGCAGAGCATGGCCATCGGCCGCTGCCTGGGTTTCCAAGTGCTGAAAGCGCTTAATGAACTTACGGTTAGTGCGTTCCAGGGCCTCCTCAGGGTTGATGCCCGCGTGTCGGGCAAAGTTGATGAGGGAGAACAGCAAATCGCCAAACTCGGCAGCAGCCCGCTCGAAGCTTGCCTCGGTGGGGTCGGCGGCAAATTCCTGCTGAAACTCGGCCAACTCCTCCTGCACCTTTTCCCATACCTGCTCCGGCTTCTCCCAGTCGAAGCCAGCCCCACGGGCTTTTTCCTGAATGCGCATGGCCTTTACCAGAGCCGGTAACGAGGAAGGCACGCCACCTAATACGGAGGAATTTCCTTTTTCCTGCAGCTTAAGCTGCTCCCAGTTGCGCTTTACGGCTTCCTCGTCATCAGCCTGTACGTTGCCGTAGATATGCGGATGCCGGAAAATGAGCTTTTCGCACTGGGCGTTTAGCACGTCGGCAATATCGAAGGCACCCTGTTCACTGGCTATCTTAGCGTAGAACGTCAGGTGCAGCATCACGTCGCCCAACTCCTTTTTCAGGTCGGGCAGGTCGTGGCGGATGATGGCGTCGCTGAGTTCATAGGTTTCCTCAATGGTGAGGTGACGCAGGCTTTCCAGGGTTTGTTTCCGGTCCCAGGGGCACTCAGCCCGGAGGCGGTCCAGCACATCAAGCAGCCGGCCAAAGGCTACCAGCTGCTGAGGCCGACGGGCAGAAGAAGTGTATTCCATTACCTCAAATATACAACGCTCGGCGGCTTTCACTGTTCCTACATGCAAGCGGGGGCAGACAGAACATCCGTCAGCCCAATTCTTTCGTAGGGAAACCAGCTTTAGTTGGCTACTTTTGCGGCCTCATTTCCTGCGTTTCGCACCTCAACACAGCAACTCTACAGTGGCACTGATCAAATCTATTTCGGGCATCCGGGGAACCATTGGCGGAGCCGCCGGCGACGGTCTGACGCCCATTGACGTGGTGAAGTACGCAGCCGCTTTTGGCACCTGGGTACTACAGCAAACCGATAACAATACCATCATCATCGGCCGCGACGCCCGGCTTTCCGGAGACATGGTAAGCCGGCTGGTAGCGGCGACACTACAGGGCCTGGGCATCAATGTTATTGATCTGGGCCTGAGCACTACCCCAACCGTGGAAATGGCCGTGCCGGCCAAGCATGCGGGCGGCGGTATTATTCTGACGGCCTCGCATAACCCCAAGCAGTGGAATGCCCTGAAGCTTCTCAACAGCAAGGGCGAGTTTATCTCGGATGTGGAGGGCAAGCAAGTATTGAACCTTGGCGACTCAGAGGCCTTCGAGTTTGCTCCCGTGACCAAACTGGGCAGCTACTCCACCGACGATACTTTCCTGCAAGAGCACATCAACGCCATTCTGGCCCTGCCTTTGGTAGACAAGGCGGCTATTCAGGCCAAGAACTTCCGGGTGGTGGTGGATGCCGTAAACTCCACCGGTGGCTTTGCAGTGCCCATGCTGCTGGAGCAACTGGGCGTGGAGGTGATTGAAAAGCTGTTCTGCGAGCCAACCGGCGACTTTGCCCACAACCCCGAGCCGCTACCCGAGAACCTGCGCGACATTGCGCGGGTGCTGGAAAAAGGCTCGTTTGACCTAGGCATTGTGGTAGACCCCGACGTGGACCGCTTGGCTCTGGTGAATGAAGACGGTACTATGTTCGGCGAGGAATACACGCTGGTAGCCGTGGCTGATTACGTGCTGCAGCAACTGGGCGGTGGCAACACCGTGAGCAACCTGAGCAGCACCCGCGCCCTGCGCGACGTGACCGAAAAGCACGGCGGCCAATACGCCGCTGCCGCGGTGGGTGAGGTGAACGTGGTGAATAAAATGAAGGAAACCGGTGCTGTAATTGGTGGCGAGGGCAACGGTGGTATCATCTACCCCGAACTGCACTACGGTCGTGACTCTTTGGTGGGTATTGCGCTGTTTCTGAGTCATCTGGCTAAAACCGGCCTGACCATGACGCGCCTGCGGGCTTCGTACCCGAATTACTTCATCTCGAAGAACAAGATTGAGCTGACCCCCGAAATCAATACCGACCAGGTGCTGGTAGAAATGGAGAAGCGCTACGCCAAGCAGCCGGTGAACACCATCGACGGGGTGAAAATCGAGTTTGACAAGGAGTGGGTGCACCTGCGCAAGTCCAACACGGAGCCCATTATCCGGATTTACGCCGAGTCGGACTCGAATGCCACGGCCGACCATTTGGCAAACAAAATCATCGGCGACATCAAGGAAATAATCAGCCAGTAAGCTGCGACCGGTTTCCTGAGGAAGCCGATTAAACGAGCCATCTGCCCCAAATACTAGCGGGAGCAGATGGCTCGTTGCTTGTTCGGGTGCAGCTTGTGCGGCTTGGCCCAATGGAAACCACTATTTTTGCGGGCGCTTTTCCTTCCTGCGTTTCCATCTGCTTTCCGTTTTGTTTATGAACGTGTATTTCGACAACGCCGCTACCACGCCGCTGGACCCCGAAGTGCTGGATGCCATGCTGCCGTTTCTGCAAAATCACTTCGGCAACCCCAGCAGCATTCACGGTCACGGCCGGCAAGTACGCGCCGCCATCGAAAACGCCCGCAAAACCATTGCGCACCTGATCAATGCTGCGCCGGCCGAAATTGTATTTACCTCCTGCGGAACTGAGGCTGACAACTACGCTGCTTTTGGCTCGGTACGCACCTTAGGCCTGCAGCATGGCATTACCTCGCCGCTGGAACACCACGCCGTACTGCACACCATGCAGGCCCTAGAAAAACAAGGTATGCAACTGAGCTACCTGCGCCACGATGCGCAGGGCCGCCTCGACTTGGCCCACCTCGATGAGCTGTTGGCCAGCAACCCGCGTACGTTTGTGAGCCTAATGCACGCCAACAATGAAATTGGCAACCTCAATGATATTCAGGTTATTGGCGAAATCTGTGCCCAGCACAACGCCGTATTCCATACTGATACGGTGCAGACGATGGGCCACTACCGTCACAATGTGCAGCAGCTAAAGGCTAACTTTCTGGTAGGCTCGGCCCATAAGTTTCATGGCCCCAAAGGCATCGGGTTTCTGTACCGTCGTTCGGGCCAAACGGTAGACGCTCTGATACATGGCGGCTCACAGGAGCGTAACCAGCGGGCTGGTACCGAAAATGTGTACGGAATTGTAGGTCTAGCCAAGGCGCTGGAAATTGCCTACCGTGAGATGGCTGAGCATCAGCGCCACATACAGGGGCTAAAAGACCGGTTTATTGAGCGGCTACGGCAGGAGATTGATGGGGTGGAGTTCAACGGCACTTCTGCCGACGCCGACCAGAGCCTATACACGGTGCTGAGCGTAAGCCTGCCACCTTCGGAGCTGAACGAGATGCTCCTGTTTAACCTCGATATCAACCACGTATCAGTATCGGGTGGCTCAGCGTGTACCAGCGGGGCTAATGCCGGCTCGCACGTGCTCAATGCCCTCAACGCCGACCCCAACCGGGGCACCATCCGCTTCTCGATGAGCAAGTACAATACGGCTGAGGAAGTTGATTACGCCGTTGAGCAACTGGCCAAGATGTACCGCAAGGTGCCAGCGTAAGTCCGTGGCTGTGTTAACCTGTTTTCCGGGCCCCGCTCTGCTAGTCAGGTGCGGGGCCTGCTTGTTTTTGGAAAGATGGGGATTTGGCCAATGCATCATAATTTGTCCCGGCCACGTAAGGTCTCGCGTCTTTTCTTCTCTTCCGGTTATATGGCTGATATCAATATTCAACGCAAAAAAAATACTCCTAGTCCGTGGTTGCTGCTGCTGATAGTGCTGGCGGTGGTAGGCATCGGGGCGTACTTTCTGTTTCGGGCCGAAACTGCGCCGCCTACCGATGAGCGAGCCCCTGCTGGCTCAGGCATTCCAGCCCCGCCTGATAGCACGACTGGCGCTGAAACCGGTCCAGCCCCAGCTAACGACGCCGTGGGCGATATGGCGGCCGAGGAGGCCGCGCCGGTTACGCCAGCCGTGCTGACGGCTTTTGCCCAAGGCGACGCGTCTAAGCCAACGTATGGGCAAGAAGGACTGCGGCTTCTGACCTCCGCACTGGTAGAGTTGGCCGACCGGGTTGATCTGCAGGACCCCACGGTGCAGACCCGCCGCGACGACCTGACCAGTGCCACCAGCCGCCTGGGCGAAGCCGGTACCAGCCTGCGGCCCGGCTATGTAGCCGCTGCTTCCCTGATACAGGCAATCCAGCAAAAAGCCTACCCTGAACAGGAAAAAGCCGTTCGGCAGCTTGCCACGCTTACGGAGGGCCTCAGTGGCCGCAGCACAACCTCCGAGGAGCAGCAGCAGGTGAAAGCCTATTTTCAGCAGGCCGCTGAGTTGGTACAGGCCCTGAACGAGCCGCCTCAATAATCCTTTTCCGCCATACTCATTTCCGCCGAGTCATTCTTGCCCTATGGATACTACGCCTGATCCGATACCGTCTGCCGAAGGAATGCACCTGCGCCGCCTGCGCGACCTAACTGAATTTGAAGTAGCCGATGGCAACCCCGATGTGCGGGGCTGGTCGGTGCGCGGGGCCGATGGCCGGCAGTTTGGGCAGGTATACGAACTGATTGTAGATGAGGACGCACTGAAGGTGCGCTACTTGGATATTGAGTTGGACGACAGCCTGAGCATAAATGAGCGGGACCGGCATATTTTGCTGCCAATTGGCGTGGCTGCGCTGGATGAAGAGGCTAACAACGTGTTTGTACCCTCCCTCACGGCCCAGAGTGTACTAGAGTATCCGCCCTATGTGGAAATTCAGATTACCCGCCAGTACGAGGAAGCTATGCTACGCGCCCTGAATTTGCCACTGCCAGCTCCGGCCAGCGCCGATTTTTATGGACAACCGGTGTATGATGGTTCTTCCTTCTATCAGCGCCGCAAGCTAGGATAAACTATCAGCCCCTTCCTAACCAAAAGAAAAGCCCTGCAACGTGATATTGCAGGGCTTTTCTGTAGGCTTGCATGTAAAAGATTAGTGGTGCCGAATCATATCCGTTACGGCTTCTACCCACAAAGGGGAGGAGTTGAGGCTGGGTACAAGCTGCCAGTGTTTGCCGCCGGCTTCCTCAAACATTTCCTTGAATTCTTCGCCCACCTCAATAGTGGTTTCCAGGCAGTCGGCCACAAAGGCGGGGCTGAAAGCCAGCACGTTGTGGATGCCCCGCTCCGGGAAGGTTTTCAGTACTTCATCGGTGTAGGGCTGCAGCCACGGGTCGCGCAGGCGGCTTTGCAGGCGGCTCTGGAAGGAGGTGGTGTACTGCTCGGGGCTGAGGCCTAAAGCCGCGCCCAGTTGGCGCGAGGTTTCAAAGCACTGGGCCCGGTAGCAGTAGCGGTTGTTCTTGTTATAGCTGTTGCAGCAGTTGCCCAGCTTGCAGTAGCCTTTGTGGCTGCCCTTCAGCACGTGCCGCTCCGGAATACCGTGGTAGCTGAACACCACATGGTCGTAGTTATGCTTGTCCAGCTCCGCCTTACCCAAGGCTGCGAAGCTGCGGATAAAGCCTGGGTCATCCACAAACGTGCTGATGAAGCTGATGCTGGGCACCACCCACCACTTGCTCACAATGTCCATCACCTTTTCCTGCACCGAGCCAGTGCTGGCGGCGGCGTACTGCGGAAACAGCGGCAGCACAATGATGCGCTCCACCGCCGCGTCGCGCAGCTCCTGCAACGCCCGCTCAATGCTGGGGTTCTGGTAGCGCATGCCAAAGGCCACCAGGTAATCGGGGCCGAGCTGCTCCTGCACCAGCTTCTGCAAATCGAGGCCGTGGTAGAGTAGAGGAGAGCCCCGGTCCTTATCCCAGAGCTGCTGGTACACCTTAGCCGATTTGGGGGCCCGCAGCGGCACCACCAGGCCCCGGAACAAGGGGTAGCGCACGGCGGCCGGCATGTCAATTACGCGGGCATCCGTCAGAAACTCGTTGAGGTAGCGGCGCACGTCGGGCGTGTTGGGCGAGTCGGGCGTGCCCAGGTTCACGAGGAGCACGCCAATGCGGCCTTTGGAAGAAGCAGATGAGGGCATAAAGAGGTGATAAGCCGGCCATTATGGCCAACGATGCGTACAGAAACAACCGCCGTGGCGGCTTTGCTGCCTGACAAAGGCGCAAAGGTCGCACATTGACTGGCAACAGAAAACTGATCCTAGTCAGGTTTCCGCGAGCTAGACAAACTTCTCCCGGCCAATGTTCGGCCGGGCAGCAAAAGGGCCACCGAAAACCCGTACCTTTGCACCCCAAATTTCAGATTCTGAAATGAATACCGACCCCAAACCGCACCGCGCCGGCTTCGTGAGCATCATCGGCAAACCCAACGTGGGCAAGTCTACGCTGATGAACGCTCTGATGGGCGAGCGGCTCAGCATCGTTACCAGCAAGGCCCAAACCACGCGCCACCGCATCCTGGGCATCCTGAACGGCGACGACTTTCAGCTGGTCTACTCCGATACCCCCGGCATCATCCAGCCCAAATACGAGCTGCACAACGCCATGATGTCGTTTGTGTACTCGTCGCTGGAGGACGCCGACGTGATTCTGTTCGTGACGGACATCTACGAAAAGCACGACGAGGAGCCGGTGGTGGAGCGCCTGCGCAAGATGGTAGATACACCCATTCTGCTGCTCGTCAACAAGATTGACCAAGCCGATCAGGCCGAGGTGGAAGCCAAGGTGGAATATTGGCGGCAGCACCTACCCAATGCGGCCCGGGTACTGCCCATTTCAGCTCTCGAGAAGTTTGGTACGGGCGAGCTGCTGGACTTAGTGCTGAGTTACCTGCCGGTGCACCCCCCATACTACCCCAAGGACGAACTAACGGACAAGCCGGAGCGGTTTTTTGCCGCCGAAATGATTCGGGAGAAAATCTTCAAGCTCTACAAAAAAGAGGTGCCTTACAGCTGCGAGGTAGGCATTGAGGAGTTTAAGGAAGACGAGGATATTATTCGGATGCGGGCCACCATTTTCGTGGAGCGCAGCAGCCAGAAAGGTATCATCATCGGCCAGCAGGGCGCGGCTTTGAAGAAGGTTGGTACTTGGGCCCGCGAGGAAATGGAGAAGTTTTTCCAGAAAAAAGTGTTCCTCGAAATCCACGTTAAAGTCAACGAAAACTGGCGCACCGACCCGAAAGCTCTAAACCGCTTCGGGTACAGCCAGTAACAGAACAAGTACCCCGGAGCTGTGCTCCGGCCCGCTTAAGAAGGTAATTACCTGCCTGGCGCGAGCCGGAGCATGGCTCCGGGGTACTCGTTCTGACACACCATACCTCCGACCTCACACTCACTTAACTACTCCGGGCACTGCCGAAACTGGTCGGGCCGGCGGCTGGAGTCAGACACATGAAGAATACCATTGCTATTGTGGGCCGTCCCAACGTGGGCAAGTCCACCCTGTTCAACCGCCTCGTAGGCCAGCGCAAGGCCATCATGGACAACGAGAGCGGCGTAACCCGTGACCGACACTACGGCTACGGCGAGTGGACCGGTACCTACTACACCGTCATCGATACGGGCGGGTACGTGCACAACTCCGACGACATCTTCGAAGGCGAAATCAACAAGCAGGTAAAGCTGGCTATTGAAGAAGCCGATGTGGTGCTGTTTATGGTGGACGTGGACGCCGGTGTGCATCACCTCGATGAGGAGTTTGCCAACGTGCTGCGCCGCTACCAGGGCAAAAAGCCCATCTACATCGTCGCTAATAAAGCCGATACCAACGCCCGTGCCCATGCCGCCGGTGAGTTTTACACGCTGGGCATTGGCGACGGCGAAATCTACCCCATCAGCTCGCAGAGCGGCTCGGGTACCGGTGACTTGCTCGATGCCGTTATCAGCCACTTTGAGGAAGTAGGGGAAGAAGAGCCCGACTTGGGCATCCCGAAAATTGCCGTAGTAGGCCGTCCTAACGTGGGTAAGTCCTCGTTCGTGAACCTACTGCTGGGCACCGACCGGAGCATCGTGACGGACATTGCCGGCACTACCCGCGACTCCATCCAAGCTCGCTACAATGCCTTCGGCAAAGAGTTTATGCTGGTAGATACGGCCGGGCTGCGCCGCAAAACCAAAGTGCACGAAGACGTGGAGTTCTACTCGGTGCTGCGCTCCATCCGGGCCCTCGAAGAGTCAGACGTATGCATCATGATGCTCGACGCCACCCGCGGCATTGAGGCCCAGGACCTGAACATCATCGGCCTAGCCGATAAGAACCGTAAGGGCCTGGTGATTCTGGTGAACAAGTGGGACCTCATCGAGAACAAGGAAACCAACACAGCCAAGGAGTTCGAAGACAAGATTCGGGAGAAAATTGCCCCCATCAGCTACCCGCCCATCATCTTCATTTCGGTGCTCAACAAACAGCGCGTGCACAAGGCCATTGAAACGGCCATTGACGTGTACGAGAACAAGCGCCGCAAAATTCCTACATCGGAACTGAACGAGGTGATGCTGAAGGAAATTGAGAAGTACCCGCCGCCCATCCAGAAGGGCAAAATGGTCCGCATCAAGTACGCCACCCAGCTGCCCACGCACAACCCGGTGTTTGCATTCTTCTGCAACCTGCCCCAATACGTGAAGGAAAGCTACGCCCGCTACCTCGAGAACCGCTTGCGCGAGAACTTCGACTTCACCGGCGTGCCCATCGGTATCGTGTTCCGCAAAAAGTAGAGTGGCGCTATATAGTGGAGCAGATGAAGAAAAGATGAAATTTCTTTTGGGAGTGGGTTACCTTCTGGCTAAACCCAGATAAAGCCTCGATTCTCGGCAGAAACCGGTGAATCTTCTCCAATTGAAATTTCATTCTCTCAATTTACCCCACCATGAAAAAGGTATTGTTCCTCGCCCTGGCTGCTGCTTCGTTCTCTTTCGCTTCTTGCGACAGCAAGACTGAAAACGCTCAGGAAGCTCAGGCTGAGAAAGTAGAAGAGGCTGGCGAAGCTAAAGCCGACGCTATGGAAGCTGCTGGCAACGAAGCTGGTGCTGACTCGGTAGAAAACGCTACCGAAGCCAAAGCTGACGCTATGGAAAACGCTGCTGACGCGCAAGACGCCAAGTAAGCCGGCGCGCTTCTCGGCGCCCGACTAAAAGCCTGCCCTCCCCACGGAGGGCAGGCTTTTTTGGTTGGTGTAATGCTGGGCACTGCTCAGGTAGACAGCCCCGTAGAAAAAAATATTCTACTGTTGGGTTACCTTCTCAACATGCGGGAATAAAGAGCTGAATTTCGCCGCTGTTCCTCGTGAAAAGCGGCCTGATTCAACAAAAAACGAATTCATTCTCTCAACCAAACCTCATCATGAAAAAAGTACTGTTCCTCGCCCTGGCTGCCGCTTCGTTCTCTTTCGCTTCTTGCGACAGCAAGAAAGAAGATGCTCAGGAGCAAGCTGCTGAAAACGTAGAAGCTTCTGGCGAAGCTAAAGCTGACGCCATGGAAGAAAAGGCTGACGCCGTTCGTGACTCGGCTGACGCTAAAGCTGACGCTATGGAAAACGCTGCTGACTCGGCTGACGCTAAGTAAGCAGGCGCGCCTCTCGGCGCACAGAAAAGGGCCGCTCCGAAAGGTGCGGCCCTTTTTTATTGTCATTCCGAGCAAAGCGAGGAGCCTAGGTTTATCAATTAGCGGTTAGTCCTGCTGACTATCCATTCGGATTGATAAAATAATCTAGCCCAAGCGGCGCTGCAGCAAATTATCAACCACCTCAAACAGCTTGCGGGGTGGGTACGTGCGCCACGGCATTTCATCTAGTTGGCCACCGAAGTTCACGTAGGAGTCAATGTTGTACTGGCGCATTTCGCGGATA
This sequence comes from Hymenobacter pini, assembly GCF_020421205.1. Lineage (GTDB taxonomy): Bacteria > Bacteroidota > Bacteroidia > Cytophagales > Hymenobacteraceae > Hymenobacter > Hymenobacter pini. The sequence goes on along the minus strand of NZ_JAIZZH010000004.1, from coordinate 94,623 downwards.
ACGTGCTCCTGGAAGTTTACGGCGGCAATCCAGCCGTCTTCTACATCCTCGAACCACTCCTCATAGTACGAGTCGTCGGAGCCGTGGAAGTTGAACACGTTTTCGCCGATGAGCACAAACTTGCGGATACCCTCATGGGTCATCAAATCCACGATGTTGCGCTTGAGCAGCATGATGTCGTTTTCAATGGCATCATTCCACTCGCCAATAAACTCAATGATGGCCGCACCCAGGTCGTAGTCCACAAACAGAATTTTCAGGTACAGCGTGTCGGAATCAAGGCTGTCCCACTGCGGGTGGATGTAGTAACCGTAAATGGTATTGGTGTAGGTGTCAAGGCTGTTTTCGGCCTCGAACAGGGGAGAGCGGGGGTCTTCAGAAGCCTGGTACTGTTCCAGCCAGGCGTAGTGCGGCTCGATGGTATGCATAGAAGAAACAGAAGGGAAAAGCCCATACCGGAGCCTGGGCTGGCAGTTCTTCTTGGCTAACTCTGAATAAGCGGGCCGGGTTTCTGGAGCCACCTGAAAGTTGGCTCCAGAAACCCGGCCCTTCACTACCTGAACTACTTGCGCTACCGATGCGCATCCAACGCCGCCCGAACCGAGCCGTGCTGGCGGAGTAGGGCGGCCGCTTCTTCCTGGTTGATGTGGAGCTCGTCCATGAGCATCCGTTCCCCGCGGTCCACTAGTTTGGCGTTGCTGAGCTGCATGTCCACCATTTTGTTGCCCTTCACGCGGCCCAGCCGGATAAAGGTGGCGGTAGTGAGCATGTTCAGTACCAGTTTCTGGGCAGTTCCGGCTTTCAGGCGGGTGCTACCAGTCACGAACTCGGGGCCGGTTACTACCTCCACCGGAAACTCGGCCACGGCGGCTACCTGGGAGCCAGCGTTGCACACAATGCAACCGGTAACCACGCCGTGTTGGCGGGCCTGCTCCAGTCCGCCAATTACGTAGGGCGTGCGGCCCGAGGCGGCAATGCCCACTACAATGTCTTTCTCATTGATGTCGTACGCCTGCAGATCTTTCCAAGCCTGCTCAGCGTCATCCTCAGCATTTTCTACGGCTTTCCGAATGGCGGTGTCGCCGCCGGCAATCAGCCCAATCACTACGCCGTGGGGCACCCCAAACGTGGGTGGGCACTCCGAGGCATCCAGAATGCCAAGCCGTCCACTGGTACCAGCCCCGATGTAAAACAGCCGCCCACCCCGGCCCAGCCGCTCAACGGTAGCTTCCACCAGTGCTTCAATCTGCGGCAGTACTTTGGCTACCGCCTGCGGCACGGTTTGGTCAACGCTGTTGATGCCGGCCAGCAGCTCGTGCGTTGACAGGGTTTCCAGGTGGTTGAAAAGGGAAGTGCTTTCAGTGGTGCTCATGGAAAAGAGGAAGTAGCGGCAGAATTAGCCTAATTGGCCAATAACCGGGAATTTGTCGAAAACGTTGGGCGTGTGTGGTGCATCCTGGTCCAGCTCTTTGGTCAGGTCCTGGCCGGCCCAGTGCTCGTAATGGTTGCCGCGCTTCCAGAGGCGGGAGCGGCTCACATCATACACCAGCCCGCGGTACGCTACCCAGATTTCGTCCCGGTCTTGCCCATTACGCAGAGCCAGTTGGCCGCGGGTATACGTTTCTAGTTGCTGGTTGCTGGTTGCTGGTTGGGCCAAGCCAGAAGCGGCAGCCTCTGCACCCTTATTGTCAGCGTCAGGCGGTGTGGTTGCAGAGGACTTCTCGGGCGAAATAGGCATTTGCATTACTCAAACTAAAAACCAGCAACTAGCAACCAGAAACTCAGTGTTTACCCCAGCAAAGCCTGCGTCAGAATCCAGCGGTGTGGCACGTCGCCTTGCGCAGCGTGCAGGTAGTCCTGGTAGCTGCAGGGTACAATGCGTTTGGCATTACCGGCCAGGTTCACCACTTCCATCCACCACCGGTCTGTCTGCTGTGACTTGTAAAATACAATCCGGTCGGGCCCTTCTTCTACCTGGTCATCATCGAGGGTGCTGTAGTCGGGTGGGCCATGCAGGCCGGCGGCGTACCGCACAAAGCTGGGGCCCCGGAAGTCGGTTTCGCGGCGGCGGTGGTAGTATCCCTCAATGAAGTACCACAGCATAGTGGCCAGTACCATGGCGGCGAGGCCGTGCGTGTCGTAGTCGGGGCGGTAGCCGTAGAGGCCGAAGGAGGAAAGCTGGTCGTTACAGCCCGCGTACCAAGCCAGCTTGGCGGCTTCTTCGTTGGTGAGGCCGAAGGGGTTGGCGGGGTAATAGCCGGGAGCATCATTCCAGCGCAGCGCGGCAATATCCACCGTCACAAAATCAGCCTGGCGGAGCAGCGGCTCGGCCTGCCGGATATCGTCGCGTACCTGGCCCACGCGCAGGGTTTCGAAGTGCAGTTTCTCCAGGGCCGCCAGCACATCGGGAGCTACTAGGTATTGCTGGTGAGCCAGCTGCGCAAAGTTGAACAGGAAGCTGGGCTCGTGCAGCAGCATCCGGCGCAGGTGGCTGTCCTCGGGCGTTGCGCCATCCGGCTCGGCCATATCCACGCGGGCGTCAATGGTGGCAAAGCTGATGGGCCGCTCCAACGTTTCGTAGGCCAGAAACTGCCCGTAATCCAGGTCGTGGGAGCCGCCCAGCAGCAACGGAACGGTGTTGTGCTCCAGCAGGGCCGCAATGATTTCGCGCAGGCGCTGGTAGGTGTCTTCCAGCGTCAGGCCGGGGCGTAGGTTGCCCAAATCAACCAGCCGGCAGGGCCCGGAGCCTTTCTGTAGCTGATACAAGCACTTGCGGACAGCATCGGCTCCGTGCTGGGCCGGCGCGCCTTCGGCGCTGCCCCGCCATTCATCCAGCCCAATCAGGGCGAGGTCGGCCGCCCGCCAGTCCGGAAACGTGTCTAGGAATGGCGTTGCGTAGCTTGCTAGCGTAGTAGAAGCGGGTGCAGCGGAAACCAGCTCTTCGCTGATCGGGTCAAAAAAGATGGCCAGGTTCATCGGGCGCGGCGGGTGCGGACTCCGACAAAGCTACGCAAAAGCTGGCCACTGCCCTAGGCTCATTTCGGCCCTGAATAGCGCTTTACCCGGAAAAAAATAGTTATTTAAGCAGCGTTTCCCGTTACTGTTGAGGTATTTGCTCGTATCATGCTAGCCAGTACCTCTTTCCCTTTACTGCCAACCCCACCAAGTGCCCGTTCTCCGCATGGATATTCGCCGTACGTTCGACATTCTGCCCAACCTGCAGCAGAAGTATAATAAGCCTGATTGTTTCGCCGCCAAAATCGACGGTCAGTACCAGCCCATCAGCACCGATACGGTGGTGGAGAAAGTCAACCAAGTGAGCCTGGGGCTGCGTAGCCTGGGCATTGGCAAAGACGATAAAGTGGCCATTATTTCGATGAACCGCCCGGAGTGGATGTTCTCTGACTTCGGTATTGCGCAGTTGGGGGCCACTAGCGTGCCCATGTACCCCAGCATTACCGTGGAGGATTACAAGTACATCTTCCAGGACGCCGGGGTAAAAGCCGTTTTTGTCTCGGATAAGAAGCTGCTGGACAAAGTGCGCGAGGCCACGCAAGGCCTGAATATCCCCGCCGAAAACGTCTTCACCTTCGATAAGATTGACGGGGCCCGCCACTTCGACGAACTGCTGGAGCTAGGCAAGAAGGGCAACGCCCAAGACCTGGAGCCCCTGAAAGCTGCCGTGCAGCCCGACGACCTGCTCACGCTCATTTACACCAGCGGCACCACCGGCCAGCCCAAGGGCGTAATGCTCACCCACAACAACCTGCTCAGCAACTGCCGCAACTCCCAGCGTTTTGTGCCGGTTACCAAAGACGATAAAGCCCTGAGCTTCCTGCCGCTCTGCCATATCTTCGAGCGGATGGTAACCCACCTCTACCTCATCAACGGCGTGAGCATCTACTACGCCGAGAGCATGGAAACCATTGCCGACAACCTGCGCGAGGTAAAGCCCGAAATCTTCACCACCGTGCCGCGCCTGTTGGAGAAGGTATATGACAAGATTGTGGCGAAAGGCCACGAGCAAACCGGTGTCAAGAAAAGCCTGTTCTTCTGGGCCCTGGACCTGGGCCTGAAGTACGACAACCAGAAAGACGGCGGCTTCCTGTACAACACTCAGCTGGCGCTGGCCAATAAGCTCATCTTCAGCAAGTGGCGCGAAGCCCTGGGCGGCAACCTGCGGTGCATTGTAAGTGGCGGCGGCGCCCTACAGCCCCGCCTGGCCCGCGTATTCTGGGCCGGTGGCATCCGGGTGATGGAGGGCTACGGCCTCACCGAAACCTCGCCCGTAATTGCCGTAGGTGGCTACGAACCCGAAAACAACATGATTGGCACCGTAGGCCCCATCATCGACAACACCGAGGTGAAGATTGCCCAGGATGGCGAAATCCTCACCAAGTCGGAGTCGGTGATGAAAGGCTACTACAACAAGCCCGAGCTGACGGCCAAGGAGTTTGACGCCGACGGCTGGTTCCACACCGGCGACATTGGCGAGCTGGTGGAAGGCCGCTTCCTCAAAATCACCGACCGCAAGAAGGAGATGTTCAAGACCTCGGGTGGCAAGTACATTGCTCCGCAGGTGATTGAGGGCAAGCTGAAGGAGTCGCCGCTGGTGGAGCAGTGCATGGTAGTCGGCGACGGCCAGAAATTTCCCTCAGCCTTGGTTATACCTTCCTTTGATGATCTGAAGGGCTGGTGCAAGCGCAACGGCGTGGATTGCAACTGCTCCAACGAAGAGCTCGTGAAAAACGAGAAGGTGGTGAAGATGTACGAGGACCTCGTGCACAAGTACAACACCGGTTTTGCCCAGTGGGAGCAGGTTAAAAAGATTGCCCTGCTGCCGAAACTCTGGACCGTGGAAACCGGCGAAATGACGCCTACTATGAAGGTGAAGCGCAAAGTCATCACTGAAAACAACAAGGAAATCATCGACAGCCTCTATCATCAGGACGGCCATCGGTAACTGTTAGAATAGCCCGGTTTCATACGGGCCTCTTGAGCTACCCGGAAGCTCCACTGCTCATCACCACTACCTGATTACGCACCGGCGTTTTCTTGTGGCGGATGAGTGGCGGAGCTTCCGGCATTTTACTAGGTTTGCTGTGCACATTGTATTTATTACAGCAATACGGAATGACTATTTCTACAAGAATATGGGCTGGCCTGGGGCTGAGCCTGTTGTGTGGTCCTGTTTTCGCGCAACAACCCTCAGCTACTAATCCTTGGTCGATTGGGCTCAGAGCGGCCGTGCAGCGGTACGCTGTAACCTACTCTTTCACTGGCCAAAATGAGCTGACTATTCTGCCCGTTGAGGTAGTAGCCGGTTATCAGCTTACGCCCCGGCTAGGGCTGCAAACCGGCTTGGCCTACCGGAAATCCTCTGGTCAGGATCAACTACTGTCTAACCCTGACGGAACAGTTGAAACCAACAGCCCAGGTTTCAAAAGCTTTTCAGTGCCACTGCTGGCACGCTACAGCCTCAGCCGGCAGCCAGGCAACCGGCTACAGTTGCAGGTAATTGGCGGAGCAACGGTGTTACATTCCAGCCGCACAGTTACCCAGCGCCTAGTAAGCACCGGTCAAACCTACTCACGGCCCGATAAGCTGACCCAGACCCAGTTAAGCGTAGGAGCGGGCCTTACCAAGCGGCTCTCACCACATTGGTCTGGGGCCGCCGAAATGCTGTTGAACCGGCCCACGCGCGGGCACATCAACCAGAGCTCTTGGCTTGCCTATTACTCGGTGGGGCTGGGCTTCAACTACCATTTCGGCTAAGCGCAAAAACACGCTTAAAAACCTCAGGGCCCTGTCATTTTGTAGTGATGGGGTCTTGCTTTTTGAGAAGGCCAAAACTTTTTTGTGAAACTAGTATGCAAGCATAACAGTTTTCTGTATGTTTACCGGACTTGCAGTACCTTCCCATGACTCCCGAAGAAACCGTCGATTACAACATCAAAGTTGCCTGGCACGCCATTTCGCGCATGTACAATGTACAAGCTGCCAAGCACGATATTACCACCAGCATCGGCTTTGTGTTGCTGAACATCGACCAGGAGAACGGCACCCCGGCCACCAAGATAGCGCCGCTGCTGGGACTGGAAACCCGGAGCCTCACCCGAATCCTACGGAGCATGGAGGAAAAGGGGCTGATCTACAAGCAAGCCGATACGCAGGACAAACGCTCAGTGCGCATTTTTCTGACGGAAGAAGGTCTCAAGAAAAAAGAAATTTCCCGCCAAACGGTGCGCCACTTCAACCAGAAAGTGCGCGAGAAAATCCCCCAGAGCGAACTAACGGTATTTTTCAAGGTAGTTAGCCAGATTACCGGCATGATTGAGGGCAAAACCCTCTTCGATGATTTTAAGCTGAAACCCTTGCGCTCCGAGTCGCCGGCTTAGCCGGCGGCTTGGAGTTTCTGTTTCGTCAGACGCCCAACCAGAATAGGGACGTTCGTGTTTCTATAAACTCGGCATGACGAGTAGTTGGGCAGCTGACCCAGTAGTTGATTCTTCATTTCTCACCCACCTCATTCCTCCCCAAGAATGAATCGTACCATCAAAAAAGTAGCCGTGCTGGGTTCCGGTGTGATGGGCTCGCGCATTGCGTGCCACTTCGCCAACATCGGTGTGCAGGTGCTGCTGCTCGACATTGCCCCCAAGGAACTGCTGCCAGCCGAAGAGGCCAAAGGCCTGAAGCTGGACTCGCCGGCGGTAAAAAACCGCATCGTGAACAGCTCGCTGGAAGCCGCTGTGAAGGCCAACCCCTCGCCGCTGTACCGCAAGCAGGACGTGAGCCGCATCAAAACCGGCAACTTCGACGATAACCTCAAGGACATTGCCTCGTGCGACTGGACGATTGAGGTGGTAGTGGAGCGTCTCGACATCAAAAAGAGCCTGTTTGAGCGCGTGGAGCAGTACCGCAAGCCCGGCACGCTCATCACCTCCAACACCTCGGGCATTCCGATTCACCTGATGACGGAGGGCCGCTCCGACGACTTCAAGAAGTATTTCTGCGGCACGCACTTCTTCAACCCCCCGCGCTACCTGAAACTGCTCGAAATCATCCCGACCCCGGACACGGACCAGTCGGTGGTGGATTTCCTGATGCACTACGGCGACCTGTACCTGGGCAAAACCACGGTACTGGCCAAGGATACGCCCGCTTTCATTGCCAACCGCGTGGGCGTTTTCGCCATCATGGACGTGGTGCAGGTAATGAGCCAGCTCGGCCTCACGGTAGAGGAAGTAGACAAGCTCACCGGCCCGGTTATCGGCCACGCCAAGTCAGCCACATTCCGTACCTCCGACGTGGTGGGTCTGGATACGATGATCAACGTGGCCAACGGCCTCGCCCAGAACCTGCCCAACGACGAAGCCAAGCACGTGTTCCAGCTGCCGGACTTCATCAAGAAGATGGCCGAGAACAAGTGGCTGGGCGACAAAACCGGCCAGGGCTTCTACAAGAAAGTACGCGGCGAAGGTGGTAAGTCGGAAATTCAGGCCCTCGACCTGAACACGCTGGAATATAAGCCCAGCGCCCGGGTGAAGTTTGCCACCCTGGAAACGACTAAGCCCATTGAGAAGCTGGCCGACCGGTTCAAGGTGCTGGTAGCTGGCAAGGATAAAGCGGCGGATTTCTACCGCAAGACGTTTGCCGGCCTGTTTGCCTACGTGAGCAACCGGATTCCGGAAATTACCGACTCGCTTTACAAGATTGACGACGCCCTGCGCGCCGGCTTCGGCTGGGACATGGGCCCCTTCGAAACCTGGGATGCCCTGGGTGTGCAGAAGGGCTTGGAGCTAGCCAAGGCAGAAGGCAAAACCGTGGCTCCCTGGGTAGAGGAAATGGTAGCCGCCGGCCATACCAGCTTCTACAAAGTGAGCGAGGCCGGGGTGAAGCAGTTCTACGATATCGACTCGAAAGGCTATAAAGCCATTCCGGGCGTGGAAAACTTCATCATTCTGGATAACCTGCGCGCCACCGGCAAAGTGCTGTGGAAAAACGCCGGGGCCTCGGTGCTCGACATGGGCGACGGTATCCTGAACGTGGAGTTCCACAGCAAGATGAACGCCTTGGGCTCCGACGTAATCCAAGGGCTGCTGAAAGGCGTGGAACTGGCCGAAAAGGACTTCCGCGGCCTGGTAGTCGGCAACGACGCGCCGAACTTCTCTGCTGGTGCTAACCTGGGCCTCGTGTACATGTTCGCGCTGGATCAGGAGTACGACGAGCTGAATCTGATGATTGCCCAGTTCCAGCAGGCCATGATGCGCATGCGCTACAGCAGCATTCCGGTAGTGGGTGCCCCCCACGGCCTCACGTTGGGCGGCGGCTGCGAGCTGAACCTGCACTGCGACCGGGTAGTGGCGGCAGCCGAGAGCTACATCGGCCTCGTGGAGTTTGGCGTGGGCCTGATTCCGGGCGGCGGCGGCTCGAAGGAAATGACTTTGCGCACCGCTCTGAAGTACGAGGAAGGGGAGCCGGAATACAACCTGCTGCGCAACTCCTTCATGACTATTGCCACGGCCAAAGTGTCTACCTCCGCTCATGAAGCCTTCGACCTGGGCTTCCTGCGCCGCGGTGATGAAGTGGTAGTAAACAGCAACCGGGTGCTGGCGCAAGCCAAAGCCGCTGCCATTGAACTGGCCGAGGATGGCTACACCCAGCCCGTACAGAAAACCAACATCAAGGTGCAGGGCAAAGGCGCGCTGGGTATGTTCATGACGGGTACGCACGCCATGAAGGAGGGCCGCTACATCTCCGACCACGACCTGAAAATTGCCAATAAGCTGGCTTACATCATGTGCGGCGGCGACCTGAGCAGCCCCACGGAAGTATCGGAGCAATACTTGCTGGACTTGGAGCGCGAAGCCTTCCTCTCCCTCACCGGCGAGCGGAAAACGCTGGAACGTATCCAGAGCATCCTCACCACCGGCAAACCGCTTCGTAATTAGTAGTGAGTAGTTGGTATTGAGTATTGAGATTTTCTGGCTGTGCATCAGTATAAGGAGCTGAAGGTTTGGCAGAAGGCGATGAGCATAACCAAGCTCACATATCAGCTTTGCGCCGGGTTTCCGGATAATGAGCGGTATGGGCTGGTGTCGCAAATGCGCCGTGCCGCCGTGTCGTTGCCTTCCAATTATTGCGGAAGGTGCCGGCCGGAACTCCAAGCCGGAATTCCGGCAGTTTCTGGCTATAGCAAACGGCTCTGCTTATGAACTGGAAACCCAGTTTCTGCTGGCGGCTTCCTTCGGCTATGTTTCAGAAGAGAATCTCAATACCATTTCCTCGCAACTCACAGAATTGCAGAAAATGCTGTTCGGTCTACAAAAGTCACTGATTTAACATCTCCGACCGGAGAACAGCATCTAACTACTCACGTCTCACTACTCAGTACTAAAAAACATGAACGCATATATCGTAGCTGGTTACCGTACGGCCGTTGGCAAAGCCAACCGCGGCGGTTTCCGCTTCACCCGCCCCGATGACCTCGCCGCCGATGTCATCAAGCATCTGGTGGCCTCGGTGCCCCAGCTGGACCCCACCCGCATCGACGATGTGATTGTGGGTAACGCCGTACCGGAGGCCGAGCAGGGTCTGCAGATGGGCCGCCTGATTTCGTTGCTGGCTTTGCCCATGAACGTGTCGGGCCTGATTGTGAACCGCTACTGCGGCTCGGGCGTGGAAACCATTGCCATGGCCGCCGGTAAAATCGCCGCTGGTATGGCCGACTGCATCGTGGCCGGCGGTACCGAAAGCATGAGCCTGGTGCCTACCGTGGGCTGGAAAACGGTACCCAACTACAAGCTGGCCCAGAAGCACCCCGACTACTACCTCGGTATGGGCCTCACCGCCGAAGCCGTAGCCCAGGACTACAAAATCACCCGCGAAGATCAGGACGAGTTTGCCTACAACTCGCACCAGAAGGCCATCAAGGCCATTCAGGAAGGCAAGTTCAAGGAGCAGATTGTGCCGATTACCGTGGAGGAAACCTACCTCGACCAGGCCACCGGCAAGAAGAAAACCCGCTCCTTCGTGGTGGATACCGACGAAGGTCCCCGCGCCGATACGTCGATGGAAGCCCTGGGCAAGCTGAAGCCTGTATTTGCCGCCAACGGCTCGGTAACGGCTGGCAACTCCTCGCAGACCTCCGATGGTGCTGCTTTCGTGCTGGTGATGTCGGAGCGCATGGTGACAGAGCTGAACCTGGAGCCCATTGCCCGCATGGTAACCTACGCCACTGAGGGCATCGACCCGCGCATCATGGGTATGGGTCCCATCAAATCCATTCCCAAAGCCCTGAAGCAGGCCGGCATGAAGCTAGACGACATCGACCTGATTGAGCTGAACGAGGCCTTCGCCTCGCAGAGCCTCGGTGTAATCCGGGAGTTGGGCCTCAACCCCGATAAGCTCAACGTGAACGGCGGCGCTATTGCCCTGGGTCACCCGCTGGGCTGCTCGGGTGCCAAGCTCAGCATTCAGCTGTTCCACGAGCTACGCGCCCGGGGCCAGAAGTACGGCATGGTAACCGCCTGCGTGGGTGGTGGCCAGGGCGTAGCCGGCATCTACGAGCTTCTGAAGTAGCACATGCTTTAGCCTGTGCCGTGGGCGGACTGGCAGCCTGGGGGCTTCCGGAAAACTCACCCGCTCACGGCACAAGCCAAAGCTTAGGTAAATCTGATTATGAAAAAACGTATCCGTAAGAAACTGCGTGTCAAAGAGTTTCGGCAATTATGCTTTCGGGTTCGATATCAACCCGTTCAGCTTCCCGAAACGTCTGATTTAGCAGAACTGGAGGAACACGTCCTTGACTTCGTCGAATCACTAGGTATGTTTATGGGTGGTAGCATGGACGACTTTTACGTGTATAGAGTCAATGTCTCGCTAACAGAAGGTGACCGAAATACCGTGCAAAATTGGCTGAAGAGACATCCTCAAGTTGGCTTGGTGACCGTAGGACCGCTGACAGATGGTTGGTATGGAAATACTGGCGGTATGAAGATGAAAGGACCTATACCTAACAAGGTAGCTGTGCACATATTGCGCATGGCTGGAATCAGCCACGCGTAACTCTTTTGCTGTAATTAGTCGGCAAGCATAACAATTTTTTATATCTTTCGGTACGCGGAAACAACCGGGCTGGCTTGTCGGTAAATAGTAGGCAAGCCGAGCAGTTTCAGCTTTTTGACTTCGACATTTTCCCACATCAACATCTCACCCAGCCATGGAAGTAACCAACCAGCTTGTGAAGGGCGGCGAGTTTATCATTAAGGAAACCAACGCCCAAGACGTATTTACGCCCGCCGATTTTTCGGAGGAGCAGAACATGATGCACCAGACGGCGCTGGACTTCGTGGAGAAGGAAGTGCAGCCGCTGCTGGAGCGCCTCGATAACCACGAGGAAGGCCTGATGCGCAGCCTGATGGAAAAGGCAGGTGAGCTGGGCCTGTTCGGGGTGAGCATTCCTGAGCAGTACGGCGGACTGGATATGGACTTCCCCACGTCGCTGCGCGTGACGGAAGGGGTAGGCGGCGGCCACTCATTCCCGGTAGCTTTTGCGGCCCACACGGGCATTGCTATGCTGCCCATTCTGTATTTCGGCAACGAGGAGCAGAAGGCGAAGTACCTGCCCGGCCTGACCTCGGGCGAGCTGATGGGTGCCTACTGCCTCACCGAGCCCGGCTCGGGCTCCGACGCCTTGGGCGCTAAAACCAAAGCCGTGCTGACCGAAGACGGGGAGCATTATGTACTCAACGGCCAGAAAATGTGGATTACGAATGGCGGCTTCGCCGACGTATTCATCGTATTCGCCAAGATTGACGGGGAGCAGTTCACCGGCTTCATCGTGGAGAAAAACACGCCCGGCCTGAGCCTCGGCAACGAGGAGCACAAAATGGGTATTAAAGGCTCCTCGACCCGTCAGGTGTTCCTGTCGGACGTGAAGGTGCCGAAGTCGGCGGTGCTGGGTGAGATTGGCAAAGGCCACCTCATTGCTTTCAACATCCTCAACATCGGCCGCATCAAGCTGGCCGCGGCTTGCTTGGGTGCCTCTAAAATGGCGGCTACGTTGAGCGTGAAGTACGCCAACGAGCGGGTGCAGTTCAAGCTGCCCATTAGCAAGTTTGGCGCTATCAAGTACAAGCTGGCCCAGCAGGCTATCCGTATCTACGCCGTAGAATCGGCTATTTACCGGGCCGGTATGGACATCTTCCACATGGAGCAGGAACTGCTCGGCAAGGGCCAGAGCCACAACGAAGCCCTGCTGGGTGCTGCCCGCGAGTTTGCCGTGGAGTGCGCCATCCTGAAAGTGGAAGGCTCGGAAGTGCTGGATTACGTGGTGGACGAAGGCGTGCAGGTGTACGGTGGCTACGGCTTCTCGGCCGACTACCCCATGGACCGCGCCTACCGGGATTCGCGCATCAACCGCATCTTCGAGGGTACCAACGAAATCAACCGCATGCTGGCGGTGGATATGATCCTGAAGAAAGGCCTGAAAGGGGAGCTGGACCTGATGGGCCCGGCTCAGGCTGTGCAGCAGGAGCTGATGGCTATTCCGGACTTCAACCTGGAAGAAGAAACCGGCCTGTTTGCCACCGAGAAAAAGACTATTGCCAAGCTGAAAAAGGCCATTCTGATGGTAGCCGGTACGGCCGTACAGAAGTACATGAACTCCCTGGCCAAAGAGCAGGAGGTACTGATGAACATTGCCGACATGGCCATCAAAGTGTACACCGCCGAAAGCACCCTGCTGCGCGTGGAGAAAGAAGCCGGCGTGAAAGGCGAGGAGGAACTGTCGACGCAGATTGATATTGCCCGCGTGTACCTGGCCGACACCGTAGACCAGGTAAACAAGTTCGGCAAAGATGCCATTGCCTCCATGACGGAAGGCGATGAGCAGCGTCTGCTGGCCATGGGCCTCAAGCGCTTCACCAAGGCCGACTTGTTCAACGCCAAAGACGCTCGTCGCCGCATTGCCGATAAGCTGATTGCCGCCAACGAGTACGTATACTAAGGACCACTGATTAACATGGATTCCTCGCGAATTTCACGGATTTTGTGGACGGTGCTGGCAGGCGCTTTCTGCGGGTCATGAAACTGACGAGAATCAGAGAAACAGCAAGCCGCTCCCATTTCGGGGGCGGCTTGCTGCATTTTGGAAGTAGGCCATGGCACTTAATACTGGTTGTGCACAACGCCAGTGGCCGGGGTACCGTTTGCAGGTAGATACTCCCACCTTCAACTCCCTCCAGCTATGGCCAACGAACAGGTACAGGGTAAAGACTTTTACGAGAGCGTGCTGCGGTTTTACGACCACGCGGCCAGTTTCTCCAAGCTCGACCCCGGTATTCTGGCCCAGATCCGGGCCTGCAACAGCATCTACAAAGTAAATTTCCCAGTGGAAGTCGACGGCCACGTGCAGGTGTTCGAGGGTATCCGGGTGCAGCACAGTCACCACAAGCTGCCCAGCAAGGGTGGCATCCGCTACAGCGTGTACGTGGATGAGGAGGAAGTAATGGCGCTGGCTACGCTCATGACGTTTAAGTGCGCCATTGTGGATGTGCCGTTTGGTGGGGCGAAAGGCGGCGTGAAAATCAACCCGCGCACCACGCCCGAGCACGTGCTGGAGCGCGTGACCCGCCGCTATGCCACGGAGCTAATCAAAAAAAATCTTATCGGCCCCGGTATGGACGTGCCGGCACCCGACTACGGTACGGGCAGCCGCGAAATGGCTTGGATTGCCGATACCTACATGACCTTCAAATACGGTGACACCAACGCCTTAGGCTGCGTGACCGGCAAGCCGGTAGGGCAGGGCGGTATTCGGGGGCGAACCGAAGCCACAGGTCTGGGTGTGTTCTACGGCCTGCGCGAGCTGCTGCTGGACGAACCAATACTAGCCAAAGTGGGCCTGAGCAGCGGCGTGGCGGGCAAGCGCATTATTGTGCAGGGACTGGGCAACGTGGGCTACTACGCGGCCAAATTCTGTCAGGAAGCTGGGGCACTCATCATCGGTATTGCCGAGCGGGAAGGTGGAATCTACAATGAAGCCGGCCTGGATGTAGATGCTGTATTCCGGCACCGGCAGCAGGGCGGCACCATTCTGGGGTTTGCCGGGGCCGAAGACTTGGCCGAGTCGCTGGATTTGCTGGAGCGGGAGTGTGACGTACTGATTCCGGCCGCTTTGGAAAATCAGATTCATGAAGGTAACGCGGACCGCATCAAAGCCAAAATCATTGCGGAAGGAGCCAATGGGCCTACCACCCAGGCCGCCGAGAAAATCCTGCTCGATAAGGGCGTTATCATCCTGCCCGACTTGTACCTGAATGCCGGCGGCGTAACGGTATCGTACTTTGAGTGGCTGAAAAACTTGTCGAACGTGCGTTTCGGACGCATGGGCAAGCGGGCCGAAGAAGGTGCCATGCGCCGCTTGGTAGAAACTATTGAGCGAACTACCGGCAAAGCCATCACCGACCAGGAGCGCCAACTCATTGTGCACGGCGCCGATGAAATTGACTTGGTGCATTCCGGCCTTGAAGACACCATGATTACGGCTTACCATTCTATCCGTAAAGTGATGGACGACGTGCCCGGCATCACCGATCTGCGCACGGCCGCCTTCTACAACGCTATTGAAAAAATTGGCGTGAGCTACCAGTCATTGGGCATCTTTCCGTAAACCAGCAGGAATATCCGCCCACAAAAAGGCCGCCCCTAGGAACAGGAGCGGCCTTTTTGCATCAAAACAGACGTGCCGGAACAGATTTGCGGCATCAGTGCCATCCTCTGCATCCGTGATTTATTTAACCACTATCTTATTCAGCATTAGTGCTGCCGATTTTTTGTTGGGACGGCTGACACCAAGGATAGTCTTGGCGTCGAGCCAAGTCGTGAAGTCCTTCACGTAGGAGGGGTTCTGGTCGGCGGCCACGTTCAGCCCCAGGCCTTTCGGCTCCGATACCACGCCCGTTTGCACATTCACGCGGCGCAGGTACAAGTCCGATTTGTTCTTGAGCTTTTCCCAGGTTACTACCTGCAGGTCTTGGCCAAACACGGCAGCCCGGTACCCAATGCTGCTAAATCCCTCGGCGGCGGGGGCTACTTGGTCTTTAGCGATAATGCTGTGCCAGGTTGGCGTCTGAAACTCGTTGTAGCCGAACAGATGCAACTCACGAGTGTGGCCAGGCGAGTCGTCGCCCCCTTCTTCATACTTCTTTTCGGCTACTACTACCAGCTGCTTCTCATCGTTGAGCAGTAAGTCGGTCAGGTAGACGTCTTCTAAGCGTTTCGCCTGGGTGCTGCTGGCCTTATTTACCTCAGCCAAATATTCCGGAGTAAAGCGGAATTCCGGCGCAAACTTCATGTCGCCTTCGCCCGAAAAGTCAAACTTTACGGCCTTCAGGCTGTAGTAGGCCCCGCCTTCCCGCTCGTTGCAAATGGCGGCCGCGTACAAGGTATTATCGGGCAGCAGCTGGAACCGGGAGTCGAACACGTTGACAACCTTACCGCCAAACGTGCCACCCACCGATACCGACATCACTTTTACATCGGGCGAATCGTTGCGGTAGCGGCGCACGCTGAGCTTCTTCATCTCATCACCCACCAGCGTTACATATTGCGAGCCATCGTTCCCCACGTGCACAGTGGTTGAGAAGAAGCCACCCTGGTCGTGAAAGTCGAAGGTGCGGTCTTTCAGTTTCAGCAACTTCTCATCGTAGATACTGGCGGTAATAGCTTTCAGTTGGTTGCCCTGCGTGAGGTAGCGCCACACCACCAGCTTGGTGCCATCCGGGGAAAAGGATACGCCTGGCCGCCGTTCGCGCAGGCCGGCATCCAGCAGCTTTTTCGCCGGGCTTTTCTGGCCCGACGTCAGATCAATGGTGTAGCCCGTGAGCTGCTGAGCGCTGCCGCCCTGATGCACCACCACCGTGGCCTGGCCGTTGCTGCGCGTGAAGCCATCAATACTTTCCCCGGCCGCCAAGGGTAAGGTGGTACTCCACAGGCGCTTCAGGTCGGCGTCGTAGCGCTCCACGGCGTATTCTGTGCCCGCTTTGTGCGCCAGTATTATAAAGCTGCCCGCCGTGAGCGGCAGCGTTTTCTTGGTAACACGTTGGTTATACCGGTCCTCTGACTGCTCTGGAAGGTAGCTGAAAGCTGCTGATTTAACGCGTTGCGCCAACACCTTCGGAGCGGCCGACAGAAACAAAGCTGCCGAAATTCCCGCAGTCAACAAAAAAGAAAAACGCACAGGTAAAGACAGTTACGTGAAGGGAAGTCAGATTCTCAAAAAAATGTACTCTCCAAAGGTATCCAACTTGTGGTGTAGTTCGTACACACCCCCGCTTTGCAGCCATAGGATACGCCTCCGGCAAATAGTTCATGCTTTCTTAACGTCAAACGGACGTCAGAGGTGAAGAGTATAGCCGTACTTTGTAATACAAAATGTATAGGCAAAGGGCAAAATCACAACAGCCGGGACACGTTCGGCTTTATCGAGCAAAATGAATATTTTGTATATTCAATGTTTGTGAGATGTGCTGTGCGTTTTGGGCTTAAATGGTATGCAGAGGCTTTTTCTTTGATTTTTCTGTAGTTTTTAAGGAGGGTTTGTAGGATTTCAAAACCATTGGTCTGAAATTTGTGCCCGCTTGCGACTACTTAACGTTGGCCATTTGTTATGAAGTCTTTGTTACGCTTTTCTCTTATGATTTCGCTGGTTGTCCTGGGTAAGCTGAATCAGCAGGCTCTGAGCCCGGAAATGGTTGCCAAGCCGACTCGTGCTACCTGGCAACTCCCGGCCCGGACAGCCTCGCTGTTGCAAAGCTCACCGGCCGTCAAGCGAAAGACGGGAGGCGGGTCGTCCTTTTGGCAGGCTACTGCTCCTGCCGTCACTGCCACTTCCATTGAATAGCTCCTCTGCCAGACGACTTTAAGTCGTCTTTTTTATGCTTGGGTAGATACAATAAGGCCCGGCCGGTTTCATCATTCATGAAACCGGCCGGGCCTTATTGTATCTACAACCTGAGTCGTTAACTGATGCGGCTCCAGTTTACGGCCGTAGCGGGCAGGCTCTCGATGTGCCGCCGGATGGCCAGATTTTCCGGTTTACTTAGGCCAGGGTCATCGTGCAGAATAGCTTGGGCCGCCGCCCTGCTCTCCGTAAGAATGCGGCCGTCCTTGGCTAAGTCGGCAATCAGCAGGTCCAGTACCCCGCTTTGCTGCGTGCCCATTAGGTCGCCGGGGCCGCGCAATTTCAGGTCGATGTCGGCAATTTCGAAGCCGTTGTTGGTGCGCACCATGGTTTCAATGCGGGTGCGCGAATCCTTGCTGAGCTTATAGCCACTCATCAGGATGCAGTAGCTCTGCTCGGCACCCCGGCCCACCCGGCCCCGCAGCTGGTGCAGCTGCGAAAGGCCAAACCGCTCGGTGCTCTCAATCACCATTACGGAGGCATTGGGTACGTTCACACCTACTTCAATTACGGTGGTAGCCACCATAATCTGCGTTTCGTTTTTGAGGAAGCGCTGCATTTCGGCGTCCTTCTCGGCGGCACTCATGCGGCCGTGCACAATACTGATCTGAAACTCGGGGAAGGCACGGGCCACGCTTTCGTAGCCATCCATGAGGTCCTTGTAATCGGACATGGTTTCGCTTTCCTCAATCAGCGGGTACACGATGTACACCTGCCGGCCCAGCCGAATCTGGTCACGCAGAAAGCCGAATACCTTGAGTCGGTTTGAGTCGAAGCGGTGCACCGTCACGATGGGCTTGCGGCCGGCCGGCAACTCGTCGATGACAGATACGTCAAGGTCGCCGTAGAGGGTCATGGCCAGAGTACGCGGAATGGGCGTAGCGGTCATTACCAGCACGTGCGGGATTACGTGGGGGTTTTTCTGCCAGAGCTTGGAACGCTGGGCCACCCCGAAGCGGTGCTGTTCGTCCATGATGGTGAGACCCAAATTCTTGAACTGCACTACATCTTCCAGCAAAGCGTGGGTGCCCACCAGCATGTGCATCTCGCCGGAGCGGAGCTGCTCGTGCAGCACGCGCCGCTCGGCGGTGCGGGTACTGCCCGTAAGCTTGCCAATTTTGAGCCCCAGCAAATCGGCAAAGCCCTTCAGGCCCACGTAGTGCTGGTCGGCCAGGATTTCGGTGGGCGCCATCAGGCAGCTTTGGGCCCCATTGTCGGCGGCCATGAGCATGCTGATGAAGGCCACAATGGTTTTTCCGGAGCCCACGTCGCCCTGCAGTAGTCGGTTCATCTGCTTGCCCGCGCAGAAATCCTTATAGATATCATGAATCACCCGTTTCTGTGCTCCAGTGAGGTCGAAGGGCATCACGTTTTTGTAGAAGTGCACCAAGGTGGGCACCTCCTTGAAAATCTGGCCGGCCAGCGTCACTTTGCGCTGGTCGCGCTGGCGCAGTAGCTTCAACTGCACGTAGAACAACTCCTCAAACTTCAGCCGAAAACGGGCCTTCTGCAGCAGATCAGAGTTTTGCGGAAAGTGAATCTGCTGCAGCGCCGTGGCTTTGTCCATCAGGCCATACTGCTGGATGAGGTCGGCCGAAAGGGTTTCCTGGACCTGCGGCAGCGCAATTTTCAGCAGGTCGCTGGCCATGCGTGCAATGGCCTTGCTGTCTACGCGGTGGTAATTCTTGAGCTTTTCGGTGGTATTATATACGGGCTGCAGGTAGCTCTGGCCGGCTTTCTGCTCGGTTACCTCTTCCAGCTCCGGGTGAGCCATCTGGGGGCGGCCCTGAAACATGGTGGGCTTGCCGAATACAATGTACTCCTGGTGATTTTTAATAATCTTCTCCAGGTAGTTTACGCCCTTGAACCACACCAACTCTAACTCGCCGCTGGCATCCACTATTTTGGCCACCATGCGCTTTTTGGGGCCCTCGCCAATCACCTCACGGCCGCGCAATATGCCCTTCACCTGCACAAACGGCAGGTCGTCGTGCAGGTCGCAGATATTGTAAAACTGGGTGCGGTCGAGGTACCGGAAAGGGTAGCGCTGAATCAGGTCACCGTACGTGAACAGATTCAGTTCTTTCTGCAGCAGCTGCGCCCGTTGTAGGCCTACTCCCCGCAGGTACTCAATCTTAGTCTGAAAGAAATTACTCATCCTGATCAGCTGGTAACTACTGGCTGATGGCTGTTTGGTTTAGTGGGTGGCTGGTAAGCGGCTGGCAGCCGGTTTTACCGATACTTCAAGGTATTAAGTAACCGTACCACGTCCTGCTTCACGTACTCAATCACCGGGGCCAACGAGTCGTTGGCCGTAGCGGTACGGAAATACAGGGCCCCCCGGAAGAAGTGGCGGGTGCTATCCGTAGTGTAAAACTGAAACTGGCTGGGTACCTCGCCCTGCAGCTCAAACACCGCTACGCGCATACCGTTTGGGGTTTTTAGCACCGATTCGTCAATGGCCGTGGCCTTGATTTCGTGCTTGCTGGTGAGCTTGCGGGCATCTTCCAGCAGCTTGCCATATAGCTGCGACCGGCTCTTGAGGTCGGCGTAGGTAATCTGCACATTGGCCTTGAGTTGCGGATAGTACACATTGATCCAGTGCGGCTGCGCCAGATACGAGGAGTCGCGCAGAATTTTGGCGTAACGCGAGTACTCAAATGTATACGGGTGCCCCGGCGCCAGCTGTTGGTAAGCATGGGGCGGTAGGTCGATGCGGTTATAACCCTTGGGTTTGGGTGTGAAGTCGGGCGTGGTGGTGCAGCCAGCAGCTAGCAGCGTGAGCAAACACACCGCGCCGGTAGCGCGCAAGAAAGAGGAAACGGCCATGCGGAAGCGGGGTCGGATGAGCAGGTAAAGGTACCAAGAAACCAGTGCCATGTCTGCACCCGTTCCCTAATGTGCAGAAAGCCCCGGCTACTGCCGGGGCTTTCTGAATATAGCATAGGACGGCACTAAGCGCCGGCTAGCAGAGTAGATGCTAAAAAGGGAGCTGGTCCAGTTCCGGCTCCTGCCGGAACGTGGTCGGTGCTTCGGCTGCCGGTGCAGGCTGCCCGGCATCGGCAGCAGAGCGGCTGCCCAGTAAGGAAATTTCTTCGGCTACAATTTCCGTCACATAGCGCGTCTGGTTGTCTTTATCCTGGTACTGCCGGGTACGGATGCGGCCCTCTACATACACCTGCTGGCCTTTCCGAAGGTATTTCTCGGCCAGCTCAGCCAAGCTACGCCACGCAGCAATAGTGTGCCACTCGGTACGCTCTACGCGGTTGCCTTGCTTGTCTTTATAGTACTCATTGGTGGCCATAGTGAAATTAGCCACCGTGTTGCCACCTTCCAAGTGCCGCACCTCGGGGTCTTTGCCCAAGTGCCCAATCAGAATAACCTTGTTTACGCTTGCCATTAGAATGTTCTTTTAAGAAGAAGCAGATTATTATTCAGTGGTTTAAAGATACGAAAAAGAACATATAATGCCAAAATAATTGGCTATTTATATGTTAATATTGCTAATATAGTTAGTTATTAAAATTGATTTGGGTAAGTCCTCAATGGCTGCTGCCTGATAAGGTGCCAAACCTGTGCGCTGCAGCACCTCTGCTGACAAAGGTGCCTCCAGCCATACCGGGTGAAATTTGGCTTCTACTTTTTGATGGCTCAGCACGTGGCGCAGTGCGGCTACGGGCTCTTCGGCTGTGTTAGTGAGCATACGCCCACCCAGGCTTTCCACGGCCTCCACTACCGCCAATGCAGGTAAGTCGGCGGTATCTGCCTCGTGCAAAGCAAAGTCGTACAACCCTTCCCATATGTCCTTGGGCCCCCGTTTGCGCAGGTACACCGTATCCGCGTACCGCAGCACGAGGTAATGGAAGTAGCGGGTGCGGGCCGCTTTGGCCTTGCTCTTAACGGGCAACTCCTGCACCAATCCTCGTTGAAACGCGAAGCAGTGCTGCTGCAGCGGGCAGAACAGGCAGTCGGGCTTCTGGGGCGTGCATTGGATAGCCCCAAACTCCATAATGGCCTGGTTGAATTCGGCTGGCTGGCTGGCCGGAATCAGCGTGTCGGCTAGCTGTTGAAACACCTTGCGGCTGGCGGGCACGGCAATATCCTGGCTCAAGCCAAACACCCGGGCCAGCACCCGAAACACGTTGCCATCCAGTACGGCCACCTGCTCATCGTAAGCAAAGGAAGCAATGGCCGCTGCCGTGTACTGCCCCACGCCACGCAGTTGCAGCAGTTCCTGGTAGCTGCCCGGAAACTGCTCCCCATATTGCTGCACTACTTGCTGAGCCGTATGGTGCATGTTGCGGGCCCTAGAGTAGTAGCCCAGCCCCTGCCAGTGCCGTAGTACTTCGTCCTGCGGGGCTGCCGCCAGATCCTGCACGGTGGGGTAGGAGGTGATGAAATCGAGGTAGTAGGGGAGACCCTGCTTCACGCGCGTTTGCTGCAAAATCACCTCCGACAACCAGATGGCGTAGGGGTCACGGGTGTGGCGCCACGGCAGGTCGCGGCGGTGGCGGGGGTACCAATTCAGCAGGGCCGTCGAAAACCAGGAGCGGGAGGAGTCTGTTGGGGATGGGCTCAAGGGTTTGAGAAAGAATAAGTTGGATGCAACCGTGACACCCGGTCAGATTGCAGGAAAACCGTTTGTAAAACCGAAAAAGGGGACTACCTTTGTGCCCCTCAAAACGCAGGCAAACTCTTACCGGGCAAGTGCTTACGTTTTGAGGAGCGGCATCTTTTTTGCCAACCAGAACATTTTTCACTCCCTAGTACACTTACCAGCGTGACTAAAGCAGAAGTAATTGCCGAAATTGCCGACAAGACCGGCATCGAGAAAGCAGAAGTTTCGGCTACCGTAGAAGCCTTCTTCAAAGTCGTGAAGGACTCGATGGCTGAAGGCAACAACATTTATGTGCGTGGCTTTGGCTCTTTCGTAAACAAAAAACGCGCGAAAAAAGTAGCCCGCAACATCTCGAAAAACACGTCGATTATCATCGACGAGCATTTCATCCCCAGCTTCAAGCCGTCGAAGACCTTCATTGGTAAGATCAAAAACAGCAAAAAAATCAAGGAACTGGCTGCCTAAGCATCCCGTTTCATTTGTTTGCCGGCTGAGCCGCCGGGCATGCCCTGCTAAGGCAACCCGGCGGCCGGCTTTTTTCCCGTGCTGATGGCATCCACTACCGCATCTTCCAAGCATCAAATCCTTGTTCTGGCCCTGGCGTTTGCGCTGGTGGCCGGTTTGTTTTTGTTGCCGAAGGTAATTGTGAAGCCCAAGGAGGGCAAAGAGTCGCTGACGCAAAGCGCCGCCCGCACCGCCAACCGTGACCAAGGGGCCGCCGCTCCTTCCACGGCCGCTAGCGGCTTGGATGAGCACGGCCACCCAGTGGGCAGCCATGAGGCTACCCCCGAGCAGCCACACATGGCGGTGCCGGCCGCTCAGCGTCAGGAAATTACTGCGTTGGTGCGTAAGTTCACGGCCGAAACCGAACAGTCGGCGAAGTTGCGCCTGGCGCAGCAACTGGCTGATAAGTACAAGGGTGTGGAGCGTTTCGACAGTGCCGGCTATTACCTGGAGCAAGTTGCCGTGGCCCGCCCCGGCGAGCAAACTTGGAAACGGGCCGCCGATGCGTACTTCGAAGCGTTTAGCTTTGCCACCACTGAGGAGCGCCAGAACCTGCTGGGTGCCAAGTGCCGGGAGTTGTACGAGCGGGTGTTGAAAAACAACCCCGACAACCTCGACGCCAAGAACAACCTAGGTATGGCGTACATGAACACCAGCAACCCCATGAAAGGCGTAGGCCTATTGCGGGAAGTGCTGGCAGCTGATCCGAAAAACGAGAAAACGCTGTATAACCTTGGTTTGCTGGCTATTAAGAGCGGTCAGTTCAGCCGGGCAGTAGAGCGTTTTGAGGAGCTTGTGAAAGTAAACCCCGAAAACGTCGACGGACAGTTTTATCTTGGCGTCTCGTTAGCCAAAACCGGCGCGAAGGAAGAAGCCCGCAAAGCCTTCCAGAAAGCCAAAAGCATCAGCCCCGACCCGGCCCTGGCCGCTACGGTGGATGAAGAGCTAAAGAAGCTACAGTAAAGTAGTTACCAGTTGTTGGTTGTCAATTGCTAGGTTCATCTAATAGCCGACAACCAATTATTGGTGATTATTAAAAGAAAAAGAATCATTCAACCACTTAACCCACATCAACATGCCTTGCGGTAAAAAAAGAAAGCGTCATAAGATTGCCACTCACAAGCGGAAGAAGCGTCTGCGCAAGAACCGTCACAAGAAGAAGTAAGCCCTGCCGGGGTTTGCTGGCGGGTATTTCCTAAGCGGAAACCGTACCCGTCTATCTTTCACTTAGGTTCTCTGAGAGTGGCCATAAGTTTGCTTTCCCCGTGGCTTGGAAGGGAAGCCGGCGCCCCGTGCGCTGGCTTCCCTTTACGGGTTTCGGGGGGCACGCTTCCCACAAGGGGCTGCTCCGCCAGGGATTCTACTCTAACCGCTTAATCCATTGAGTAACGAATTAATCATTAATTCTACTCAGGACGGAGAACGGATTGCCCTGCTACAGGACAAGCGGCTCATCGAATATCATTTCGACCGCAACGACACCGCCTACTCGGTGGGTGACATCTTCCTGGGCACGGTCAAGAAAGTTATGCCCGGTCTGAACGCCGCGTTCATTGACATCGGGTACCAAAAAGACGCCTTCCTGCACTACGGCGACCTGGGGGAGAATTTTCCTTCTTTGGTGAAGTGGGGCAAAGGCGTCCACTCGCAGAAAATACCCGTTGGGCCCCTGAAAACCTTTCAGTTTGACGGGACGCTCGACAAAGTCGGCAAAATCGACAACGTCCTGAAAAAGGGCCAGCAACTGGTGGTGCAAATCATCAAGGAGCCGATTTCCACCAAAGGGCCGCGCCTGTCAATGGATATTTCCATGGCTGGCCGCTACTTGGTGCTGGTGCCGTTTTCGAATACCATCAGCGTATCCAAAAAGATTGTCAGCAAAACGGAGCGGGAGCGGCTTAAGCGGCTCATTGCCTCCATCAAGCCCGATAATTTTGGCGTGATTATCCGCACCGTGGCCGAAGGCCGCGAAGTGGCTGAACTCGACCGGGATATGACGAATATGGTGGAGAAATGGAACACGCTGTTCCAGAACCTGAAGACGGGGAAACCCAACGACAAGATTCTGGGCGAGCTGGGCCGCACCTCTTCTATGCTGCGCGACATGCTCAACGAGTCGTTCGATGCCATTACCGTGGACTCGGCGCCGATGTATGAGGAAATGCGCAGCTACCTGCAGCAGATTGCCCCCGATAAGCTGGGGCTGCTGAAGCTGCACACCGGTAAGGTGAAAATCTTCGAGCAGTACGGTATTGAGAAACAGCTGAAAACGCTGTTTGGCAAAACCGTAACGGTGCCCGGAGGCGGTTACCTGGTGGTGGAACACACGGAAGCTCTGCACGTTATCGATGTAAACTCAGGTAACAAGAGCAACCAAGAAGGCGACCAAGAGGCCACCGCCCTGCACGTAAACCTCGCGGCTGCCAAAGAAGTAGCCCGCCAGCTCCGGCTGCGCGACATGGGCGGCATCATCGTCGTCGATTTCATTGATATGAAATCGGGCGAGAGCCGCAAGAAGGTAGAAGATGCCGTGCACAGCATCATGAAACATGATAAGGCACGGTACACCATTCTGCCCATCACCAAGTTTGGCCTGCTTCAGATTACCCGGCAGCGCGTGCGGCCGGCCGAAGCCATTGTCACCGGTGAGGTGTGCCCTACCTGCGGTGGCACGGGTAAGATTTCCGCTTCCATCCTCGTGACGGACGAAATCGACAACAGCATTGACGACCTGCTGGTAGCCCAAAACCAGTCGGGTATTACGCTTTCGGTGCATCCTTTCCTGCACGCCTACTACACCAAAGGGTTGGTAAGCCGGCAGATGAAATGGTACTTGAAGTACTACAAGTGGGTAAAAGTGATGAAGGACACGAGTCTGGGCCTCACTGAGTACCGCATTGAGGACGAGCACGGCGAGGAAATCGAGCTGCACTCGGCCGCGGCGGCCATGAGCCGGTTGCAGGACCGGGAACTGGAAATAACTGACTGACGGATTTTTTCTGCGAAAAAAACTCCTCCTGATAGAAGAAACGCCCGTTGCACTGGAAGTGTAACGGGCGTTTTTGCTGATGGATGGCTTAGGTATTTAGCTACCGAGAGCTAGTATTTACAGGGCAAAATGATGCATTCAGCCAGAAGAGTTGACCATTCGGCGAGGGGTTGCGTACTTGCGAGGCAGCACTTTTTTCATCAGCATGATTTCGCCCGTACCTGTTCCTGTTGAATTTTTGGACGCCGCTCACGCCTACCAGCGGATTCTGGAGCTGGAGCAGGAACTGCAGCAGGTAAAAAAAGATGCCCAGACGGTGGAAACCCGTCTGCAGTATCTGATTAACCAAGTGCAGGAGGGCGTGGTACTGGTGGGGCCGGAGGGCCGGATTGCCTTGCTCAATGACCACTTCTGTACGTTGTGGGAGCTACCAGAACCGGCAGCGTACTGGCTGGGCCGACCTTGGCAGGAACTAGCCACCGTAATGCTGCGGATGGTAGCCGACGTACCCGCTTTCGAGCGGCGCATTCATGAGTTGCGGACGAAGGGTGAGCCAGTATTCAATGAACTGCTGTACCTGAATGACGGCCGGATTCTGGAGCGGGACTTTGTGCCGGTACTGGCTGTAAACGAAATAGGTGCCCGTAGCATGACGCGGGTGCGGGACGTAACGGAATACCATCGGGCTACCGAGCAACTGCGGGCGGTAGCCAGCATTCCGGGGCAGAATCCTAACCCGATTTTCCGGATTGATGCGGAGGGGCAGGTACTATACAACAACCCGGCTGCCAGCGCGCTGCACGCGGCCCTCG
The DNA here is from genome assembly GCF_020421205.1 of Hymenobacter pini. Classification (GTDB taxonomy): domain Bacteria; phylum Bacteroidota; class Bacteroidia; order Cytophagales; family Hymenobacteraceae; genus Hymenobacter; species Hymenobacter pini. The sequence continues at coordinate 68,734 of NZ_JAIZZH010000004.1, read as the reverse complement.
ACGAGGTAGACCAAGCGCGCTTACTGACTAAAGCACAACGACTGGCCGCTACGGCCTTGGAGCAGAACGCGCCTTGGCAAGTAGATATTCCGGTGGGCAGCAGTTTCTACACGGTGTTTGTGATGCCCTTTCCCGATGAGGGCTACGTGAATCTGTACCTTGTCAACATCACCAAGCGCATCCGGGTAGAGCAGGAACTCAGTCATGCCCGCGACGAAGCGGAGGCGGCCGTGCGGGCCCGGGAGAACTTCCTGGCCAACATGAGCCACGAAATCCGTACGCCCATGAATGGTGTGCTGGGTATGGCCGCGCAGTTGGGCAAAACCCGTCTGGATGCCCGGCAGCTGGAGTTCCTGCGGGTAATCCGGAGTTCCGGGCAGCATTTGCTCAGCATCATCAATGATGTGCTGGACATGGCCAAGATTACTTCCGGCAAGCTAGAGTTCGAGCAAACGGCCTTCAACCTCTGTGACTCCATGGCGGAAGCCATTCAGCCCTTGGTGCATCAGGCCATCGAAAAAGGCATTACCGTATCGGGTACTCCGCTAAAAACCTCGTGCCCGTTGCCTTGGGTTACCGGCGACCCGTACCGCCTGAACCAGGTGCTGATTAACCTGATGGCCAACGCAGTAAAATTCACGGAGCGAGGCGGCCATATTGATGTAATGGGCCGGCAGCTGGACGAAACGCCGGAAACATTAACCGTGGAATTTTCCGTGACTGATACTGGCATAGGTATTCCGGCAGAGCAGCAGCAGCGCATTTTTGAGGGCTTTACCCAGGCCTACGCCGATACAACCCGGCGGTTTGGCGGTACTGGCTTAGGGCTGAGCATTTCCAGGGCCATTGTAGACCAGTTAGGCGGCACGCTGCAGGTGGAAAGCGAGGTTGGCAAAGGAAGCTCATTTCGGTTTCAGCTGACGCTGCCGCGCACCGCGCCAGTAAGCACGGCCCTGGCAGCCTCCACCTTCGATACTGGGGCGTTGCAGGGCCGGCGGGTACTGCTGGTGGAAGACAATGAAATTAACCGGGACGTGGCCCGGATGCTGCTGGAAGAATGGGGCGTGGCCGTTGATGAGGCCGAAAATGGCCGGCAGGGCGTAGATATGTACCAGCAGCAGCTGTACGATGCGGTGCTGATGGATATTCAAATGCCCGGCATGAGCGGGCTAGAGGCTACCGCCCTGATCCGGCAACTGCCGGATGCCAGCAAAGCCAACGTGCCAATTCTGGCCCTGACGGCTAATGCATTTCGGGCCGACAATGCCAAATACCTGGCGGCAGGTATGAATGATTGTCTGACCAAGCCCTTCGAGGAAGCAGACCTGTATCATTCCCTGGAAAGACTCATGCACAGTGCTGGCCCCGCCGTAACCAGTAGCTACGACCTTACCAGGCTGCGGGCCTTATCGCACGGGCGCGAAGCTTTTGTGTTGAAGATTATCCGCTCCTTCCTGAGCAACGTGCCCGCCAGCTTGGTGCAACTGGAGGCTGCCGCCGCTACCGGCGACTGGGCCCAGGTAGCCGCCGTGGTGCATCACATCAAGCCCGGTATTGAATCGTTGGGCGTGCGGGACGTAAGTGCCGCTCTGCTGCAGCTGGAGCAGCATATTCCCGCGAAAGGCTCGGAGCAGGGCCCATCACACGAAGCCGTAGCTCGGTTAGTAGCCCAGGTAAAGCGGGCACTACAGGAATTGCCCCGCGAACTGCCCGCCGAATAAATCAATGAGCAGAGTTCGGCGCGTTTAGAGGCCGCGCAACTGACGATAGAAGTCCTCCTGGTACGATTTGCCCACGGGCACTTCGTACTTGCCCATTTGCAGCATGTTGTCTTCAATGGCATCAATGCGCTGCGTATTCACAATGTAGCTGCGGTGTACCCGCACAAAGTGAGCAAACGGAAGCCGGTCGGTGAGGGCTTTGAGCGTAAGGTATATGATGTGCTTCTGCGTGGCCGTCACCAGAATGGAATAGGTCGACATGGCTTCGATGAAAAGCACGTCGTCGAAATTCAACCGGAGCATTTTCGTGCCCACTTTGATAAAAAGCTCGGAGCTACTGGTATCAGCGGCAGCAGGAGCGGTTGCCGGAGCAGGCTGTGGCTGTCGCCGGTCCAGCACTCGGGTTACGGCCTGCGTGAAACGGGGTAAATCCACGGGCTTCACCAAGTAGTCGGCGGCCTGAAGCTCAAAGGCGTCCACGGCAAAATCCCGGTGCGTGGTTACCATAATAACTGCCGGTGCCGGCTGGGGCAGCAGGCGAGCCAGCTCCAGGCCCGTGAGGTGAGGCATTTCAATATCCAGCAGCAGCAAATCGGCTGTTCCTCCTTCCCGGAAATACTGCAGCGCCTCTAGGCTACCCGGCAATGAAGCCGCCAGGTTGAGTTCCGGAGTTAGCTCCACCATGTGCTCTAGCGTCAACCGATTGATTTCGTTGTCATCAACAATTACGCAAGCAAAAGAGGGAGCCATAGAGCAGTAGTAGAAAGTGGATCAACCGGCTGGATATGCCACGTGTTTCTTTTTGGGAAAGGCCTGAAGCTCAGCCGCCGCAAGTTAGTAGCCGCGCTGCAGACGCAAATAATGCGCCAGCGAGAAAACAGCCCAACCCGGTATTTGACTCGCCAAATCCGGTGTAGGCCGGGACGTACGTAGCTCGGTGCCAGCGCGGATTGGGCATGGAGTACTACCTGCTCACATAAAAAAAGGGGGCGTTCAGGAAGGTTTTTCCCGCATTGGGATAATTGGGTAGGCGGTGGTGACTAGCGGCTGTTACGTTTGGTGCAAGTTCAACGCTTCGGCCATCTGTTACCTGCTACTACACCTGCTCTCATGAAAAAGACTCTACACGCCCTCCTGCTGGTATCCGTACTGAACGCCTCGGCCACGGCCGCTACGCATCCGGTGCACCGCAAAGTGACAAAAGTTGAGCAGCTGCAGAAGAGTGCGGGTAAGGACGCGGCGGAACTGCAGGCCCGCTCGTTGCAGCTCACCTGCTACCTGACCGACATGCTACGGCTGAACAGCCAGCAGGCTGCCGAAGTACGCCGGGCAACGCTGCGAGAGTTGCAGGAGCAGCAGGCTCTCACAGGCAACCAAGCGCTGGCTCACTACGATGCCTGCCTGCTGCGCATCCTGAGTGCCGGGCAGTACAGTACTTTCCGGTGGCTGGAAGACAGACAGCCCGTATCCGGCCTGTTGCAAAGCCCGCTTACGGTCGGTAGCGCTCAGCGGTAAAGCAACTTATTCCCACTGTCTTTTCTTGTTGCATCATGCGTTCTGTTCAACTCCTCTGTGCGGTAGTAGTGGCTTGCTTGTGTCAGGTTAATGCCAGCGCAGGCCCGGTCATCACCAAGAAGAAAACGGCGGCTCCGGCCAAAGTTGAAGCAGTTCAGCCAGCAGCAACAGCGCCGCGGCCGGCTGCAGCTCCGGTGGAAGCTGCGCGCACCAATACTTCGGTAACTATTACAGGTGCCGTAACCGGAGCCGATGGTATGCCGCTGCCGGGTGCTACCGTGTGGCTGACCAATGCACCCCAAGTAGTGGCAGTAACCAATTCGGCGGGGGATTTCACGTTCACGCTGCCCAGCAATGCTGCCGTGAGCATTTCCTGCGGCTACGGTAGAGCGCAGCAGCAACAAGAGCTACTAGTGGCGCCTAACCAGCGGGAAGTGCTTTTCTTTAACCTGCCCGTGGCCGCAACCCGCCGTCGGCACTAAGCTTGGGCTTGTATATGCCATTGAGACGAATCATCAACTGGCTACAGTTTCTGGTGGTAGCCGGCAGCTGTTTAGGCGGGGCCTACTATTGTGCTCATTGTGCCGCCTTCCGGCCTGTGCCTACCACCCGGCAGCCGTTGCTGGTAGCCGGCGGGCGAGTTACTACCCGCGTGGGATTTGCTGGGCAATAAAAAAGCCCGCTGCTCTGGCCAGAGCAGCGGGCTTTTTTATTGCGTGATGCAGAACAGTAGCCCTAGAATTTCAGGCCCAGGTCCAGGGCAAACTCACTGTTTTTGAGTTCTACATCCTTGAATTTCCGCACGTCTTTAAAGTAATTATCGATGTTGAACAGGCCGCGGTGGTAGCTGAAGCCGGCTAGTACCTTGGTGCTTTGACCGAGTTGGTATTCTACCCCGAAGCCCCCCCGCAAGGCAGCATCCGGAATGATAACGTGCTTGGCTGCTTTGGATTCCTGACCATTGCCGGGGTCAGTGTAGCGCTTATCACCGTTGATGCGGCCGGCAATGGCGGCGTTCAGGGAGCCCCCCAGCTGGAAATACAGCTTGGTGTCGGTGGCAATGTCGTTGGTGAACAGCTTCACCGTAACGGGCACCTGCAGGTACTGCAGCCCGATTTTTTGTTCAATGCGCTGGCCGTTGGTGCCGACGTTGGGGTCGAAGTAGGTGATAGTGCCACCCTTGCCGGTGAGTTCCAGCCCAGTGCTGAAGGCGTAATTCTGCCCGAAGAAATAATCGACAATAATACCGCCGCCGATGCTCATCTTGGATTTCTGGTTCTGAAAGCCGTAGGCGCTGGGCGAATCGGCGCGCAGCAGCGAGATAGAGGGAGAAACTTTCAGGCCGATTTCAACCTGGGCCGACGCCGCCCCAATGGTTGTACCGCTGAAAACGAGGGCAAGCAGGGCTTTTTTCATGGCAGCTACAGAATTACGATGAGCAGAAACACGAAGCCACGGCCAAAGGCCGTTTGGTTTTGGCTAATTTCGCCTTAAAGATAGAAGCGTGATGCATATTCCTGCCCGTTTGCGTACTCTGGCCGCCTTGGTAGCGGCCATTCCTCTGGTGCTGGCCTGCGGCAGCAACCAGGAAAGCTGCGAGATGAACCCCGAAATAGCCAAGGTTTCGGCGCCAGTGCAGCTGGAACGCTTGGAAGCACCTTTCTTCCAAATCAAGAACACCGCCGACGCCAGCCGGTTTGTGCAGGAGCACGGGCTGTTTGCCCGGCAGTATTTGCAGAGTGCGCAGTATCCGGCCCCGGTGCTGGCCTCCACGCTTACGCGCCTGGCCACCAATGCCGGCCTGCAAAAGCTGGGCCGCCAGGCCGACAGCACATTTACCACTACCCGACTGGAGCAGCAGCTGAAGCCCATGTTTCAGTATATCCGCTATTACTTTCCCGATTTCCGGGTGCCCCCCGTCAAAACTTTCGTGAGCGGGCTAAGTCAGGATTTGTTTGTGAATGACAGCCTGATGGTGCTCAGCACCGACTTTTTTGTGGGTCCCAAGGCGGCGTACCGGCCCAACGTGCCGGGCTACATTCTGCGGCGCTACACGCCCGACCACCTGGTGCCCACAACTGCGCTGGCCATCAGCAGCAAGTACAATCAGAAACAGCTGACTAACCAGACCATGCTGGGCGAAATGGTGCAGTTTGGCAAAGCTCTGTACTTCGCCGAAAAGGTACTGCCCTGCACCGCCGACTCCTTGCTGATGGGCTATACTGATAAGGAAATGGCTGGGGTGCACTTCAACGAAGGCAAAATCTGGTCCCACTTCATTGAGAAGAATCTGCTGTATAACACGGCGCCGTTCACTATTCAGAAGTACATCGGGGAGCGGCCCAACATCCCAGAAATTGATAAAACCTGCCCTGGTAGGGTAGGGGCCTGGATTGGCTGGCAGATTGTGCGCAAATACATGGCTGAGCACCCCAACGTGACGCTGAAGCAGCTCATGGCCGATAAAAACGCCCAGCGCATCCTCAACGACTCGCACTACCGGCCCAAGGTGAACCGCGGGCGGGTGAGCTAATTGAAGCGCGGCAGTTTTTACCTGAGCAGATGCACATTGCCGTTTTTAGCCAGTACCACACCAACCCCGATTGTCCAGCCACCAGCCGGCATTATTCCCTGTTGGCCCAGCTGGCGCAGCAACACCGCGTCACGCTCATTACTACTAATACCTGGGAAACACAGCGCCTCACGCACGATTTTGCGTGGGTGCCGGCCGGGGTAGAGTTGCGCGCCGCCGCCGTACCCTACGAAAACCGCATGGGCGTGGCCCGGCGCGGGCTGGCCTTTGCGCAGTACGCTGCCTACGCTTTGCGGGAAGGGGTGCGCATCGATAAGCCAGACGTTATCTGGGGCATCAGCACGCCGCTTACGGCGGCTTGGGCCGCGGCGCAGGTGGCCCGCTGGCGTCGGGTGCCGTGGGTGTTTGAGGTGCAGGATCTGTGGCCGGCTTTCCCCATAGCCATGGGTGCCGTACCCAATCCGCAGCTGCAACGGGCTCTGTATCGTATGGAGCGCCGCATGTACCAGCAGGCGCAAGCCGTGGTAACCCTGTCGCCGGATATGACGGCGTACGTGCGAGAGGTAGGGCAGGCCACCGGTACCCGTTATCCCTTCGCGCCCCAGAAAGTGCATACTCTACTCAACGGGACTGACTTGGAGTTGGCCGAGTTGGCCACCGATGCGGCCGTGGAGAACCTACGCCGTAGCTGGAATTTGGCGGGCAAGCGGGTAATACTGTATGCGGGTACCTTCGGGCGGGCCAACGATATTCCGCTGCTGCTAGCGGCAGCTGTTGCGCTGGCACCCAGCCACCCCGATGTAGTATGGCTATTTATGGGGCACGGCTTTCACGATGCAGCGGTGGCCCAGGCAGCAGCCCAGCATCCGTTTATTAAAGTAGTACCGCCGCAGCCGCGCCACGCGGTGTTTGCGTGGTTCCGATTGTCGGATGTGTCGGTAGCCCCCTTCCTGGGCTTACCGGTGCTGGATACCAACTCTCCTGCCAAGTTCTACGACAGCTTGGCGGTAGGTACGCCGGTTATCGTCACCAACCCTGGCTGGACCAAATCTTTTGTGGAGCAATACCAGTGCGGCTGGTACTCACCGGCCAGCAATGCGCCGGCTCTGGCGGAGCTTCTGCACCAGCTATTCGCTAACCCAGAGCAACTCCGTGCCGCTGGCGAGCAAGGCCAACAAGCCGCGCAACAACAGTTCGACCGCCAGCAGATAGCCAGCCGAATGCAGGTGCTCTTGGAAGAGGCTGCCAAATCAGCCCGGAACTTATAAACTCAGGAAGACTACTTTTATACTAAGTTGTGCCGATTGGTAGTTAGTTAATTGGTTTAGAGGGCTTCTTGGCCGTTTTATCAAATGTTTCTGCAGACTTCACTACTACATCTGAGTAGTATTTGCACCAACTCTGCAGCGGGCAAACAGCGCATTTAGGAGTGCGGGCTAGGCAAATGTAGCGTCCGTGCAAAATCAGCCAGTGGTGGGCTTTGGGTATCAATTCCGTGGGAATGTAGCGCACCAATTCCTTTTCTACTGCCAGCGGCGTGGTGGCCACTTTGCTCACCAGCCCCAACCGGTGCGATACCCGGAACACGTGCGTATCCACGGCCATGGCGGGCTGGTTGTAGATGACGGAAACTACTACGTTGGCCGTTTTGCGGCCCACGCCCGGCAGGCGCTGCAATTCTTCGATAGTGCTGGGTACCTCGCCGCCAAATTCCTGCACCAGTAGGCGGCCCAGTCCGGCCAGGTGCTTGGCCTTGTTGTTGGGGTAGGATACGCTGCGGATGAACGGGAAAATATCCTCCGCCGATGCTGCGGCCAGTTGCTCCGGCGTAGGGAACTGCTCCAGCAGGGCTGGCATCACCTGGTTCACGCGCTTATCGGTGCACTGGGCACTTAGCACCACGGCCACAATCAGCTCGTAGGGGTTGCGGTAGTGCAGCTCCGTCTTGGGCTCCGGGAAGTGCGTGGTGAAATATTCGATGAAATGGCGGTAACGCTCAGGCTTGCGCATGGCTGAAGGCAACTAACAACGGCGGATGAGGCGGTGCCAAATAGCACAGCGCCGCGAAGTTACCGAGCAGGTAGCTTCGCGGCGCTGTAAATTTTCAAGTATAAATCGGCGTTATTCGCTACGCAGGAACGTGCGGGAGTATTGCAGAATGGAATCGGTGGTGCGTTGGCTGGGGGCACGGCGGAGGCCATTAAGGGCGCGCTGGGCCAGCAGCAAATCGGCGCAGGAAGCCGCTAGTTCGGCATCGTGCTGCAGGGCATGCTCTACTTGTTGATGCTCCTTAGCTGGCAATTCGTTGTATACGTACCGGAGCAGCGTCTCGTGGGTAAAGGTTTTGATCATAGAAAACGGGTTGTGCGGCCATTTTTTTCCGCAGGTTAATCAGCGCATAGCGCATACGCCCCAGCGCGGTATTAATGCTGACCCCCGTTGCATCGGCAATTTCCTGAAAGCTCATGTCACCGTAGTGGCGCATGATCAGGACTTCTTTCTGCGCCGCGGGCAGCTCCTGAATCAGTTCCCGAAGCCGCGCGTGGGTTTCTTCCCGGGTTAGCGCTGCCTCAGCCCCCTCTTCTGCCAACGACAACGAATTGAACGCATGACTTGTTGTATCAAGGTTCAATAAAGGACTGCGTTTTTCTCGCCGGAAGCAGTCAATAGCCAAATTATGCGCAATCCGGCAGATCCAAGACGAGAATTTACCTTCTTCATTATAGCGCCCACCTTTCATGGTGTGCACCGCTTTAATGAAAGTATCCTGCAGGAGGTCTTCCGCCACGTCTTCGTCGCGGACAATAAGCATAATAGTAGTGAATACGCGGGCCTTGTGCCGCTCAAGTAGCTGAGCAAAGGCATCCTCTTGGCCGGCAATATAGAGCGAGATGAGAGCGGAGTCGCTCGGCTGCATGGTTTCCATAAAGACTACGAAAAATGAAGGGGACGTAGAGCTTTAGGCCATAGAGTGCAGTTGCCGGTGGAAGTTTCTTCGTGAAGAACGGGTGAAGAATGGAGGTAAAATCAAATGTAGAAAACCGCCACCCGAAACACAACGCCCAGCGCCCGGAAATGACAAAATTTTTTTCGTCCACTGTAAAACCTAGTATCTACCATTTTGAATATAGAATACTCTGGTATACCCCGGCCGGGCAACTCCTACAATGGGCTGCCGACGAAAAAAGCTGGTTTTCCGATACCCATTCAGAAAACCAGACCCCTAAAAAACAACATTGCAAGAACCGTGCGCTACGGCCGTAGCTGCTGGCTTAGTTCGCGGATGCGGCCTTCCAGGGTGGCGTCTGGAGCGGTGCCGGCCGCGGCGGCGGTAACGCGTTGGTCGAGCAGCTGGCTGAGCTGGCGTAGTTGGTCGAGGCGCTGGGTTGTGCGCTGCAACTCGGTGTTGAGGGCAGACAGGTTAGCCGAGGCCGGAATTTCTACCGTGGTGGTACCAGATGAGCCGGTGGCCTGCTCGTCGTGGCGGGCAATAGCCTCGGGCGTCATCATATCGTCGCGGTAAATCACCACGTCGCCCTGCATGTTGATGGCCTTTCCATTTTCCAGCAGCTGGCGGTTGCCGTTTTTGCTCACCATAATGCCATCGGGGCGGAGGGTAAGGCCGTTGGTAAACCGTAGCGGGGCTGACAGCGGGAAAGACTGCCCGGCCTGCAGCCGGAAGGTTTTGCCGTCGCGCCGGTATGCGCCGTCCTTAAGTTGGGCCGTTGCTCGGGCTGTTGGGGCAGTTGTTGTCTGGGCCTGCGCTGCAGAGAGGGAGGCAAGTGAGCACAGGCTGCCGAGCAGCAAACCGCAGAAAAGAGAGGAGAAGCGAGCCATAAAATCAGGGGTGTAGTGGAAGCCGGGAAGGATTGACTGCTAAAAAAACTATGCGCTATGGTGCTGCCGCCGGCCAGCCAGCCAGTGCAGAGCGGGCACTTCGTCGCTGAACAGCCGCACGTGGGCTTGGGCGCTTTGTACCATGGGCGAGCCGGAATGCTGCTGGTCGGCGCTGAGCTGGCTGGCTGCTACCACGAAGGCAAGGTAAATGCGCTGGCCGGTGTGCTGGGCCAAGCTGCTCACAAACTGCGTGAGCACCCAATGGGTATCGTCCTCGCTGGCGGGGCCGCGCTGGCGCACATCTACCAGCCAGTAACAGCCGGTGCGCGTGTGCTGCAGCAGTGTTTCGTAGCCCTGCATCAGCTCCGCCGCCGATACGGGCCGCAGCCATCGGATAACCGTAATATCCAGCTCAGGCCGTACCTGCACTGATAGAAACGAGGGAAATGCCGACATAGAAGGAAATTCTGACAGACTACCGTGGCCGGCTTGGAAATAACCGGGTGGGAATAGTCCTTTCTCAAGCATACGCAAAACCCCCGGTTGTGGCTTGCCTGGCTTGGTAGTTACCCCTCGCAATTCCCGATAAAAAACGCTGTGGCTGAGCTTGGGAGCAAGGGGCTGGGGCTACCTTTGCCCGGCCGGTTCTTTCCCGGTGCCTCGCTGCTATGGCTGATTCCTCCTCCACCGGTACTCCACGCTACGACCCCTACACCGCCCTGCGCGTACCCGATTTCCGACGGTTTATCGGGGCGCGGGCCAGCTTTGTTATTGCCACGCGCATTCAGGGGCTGGTGGTGAGCTGGCAGCTGTTCAAGCTCACCGACGACCCGCTGGCGCTGGGCCTGATTGGCCTCACGGAAGCCGTACCGAGCATTGCCGTGTCGTTGTATGCGGGGCACGTGGCTGATTCGGTGAAGCGCAAAAACATCATTGTGGCGGCCGTAGCGGTACTGCTGCTGTGCGCGGGTGCGCTGGCGGCCCTATCGTGGGGTGTGCAGCAACAGCTGCTGAATGTTGGGCAAATGGGTACGCTGCCGATTTACGCGGTAATATTCGTGAGCGGCATTGCCCGGGGCTTTCTGGGGCCGGCGCTGTTTTCCTACATGCCCCAGCTATTACCCGACCGGGAAAAGCTGGCCAACGCCATTACTTGGAACAGCACCACCTGGCAGGGCTCCTCGGTAATTGGGCCGGTGATTGGCGGGTATCTCATTGCGCACTTGGGAGTAGCCAATGCCTACACCATTGCCACTGGGCTGTTTGTGGTATCCCTGGCCCTGTTTAGTAGCCTGGCCTCGCACCCGCTACCGAAGCGCGAGGGTGCAGCCCCGGATTTTGTGGAAAGTATCAGCGGCGGGCTGCGCTTTATTTTCGGCAATCAGTTGGTGCTGGCCGCTTTGTCGTTGGATTTGTTTGCGGTGCTGTTTGGCGGGGCCGTGGCCCTGTTGCCGGTATTTGCCGAGAAAATTCTGAAAGTGGGCGCCTCCGGGCTGGGCCACCTGGAGGCGGCCCCCGCCGTGGGCTCCGTGCTGATGGCGTTGCTGCTTACTTATTTTCCGCTGCGGCGGTTTGCGGGCCGCAAGCTGTTGTGGGCCGTGGCCGGGTTTGGGCTAGCTACCATTGGATTTGCCTTGTCGCGCAACTTCTACCTGTCGTTGGGGCTGCTGTTTCTGACGGGGGTATTTGACTCCGTATCGGTAATTGTGCGGGCCACTTTGCTGCAGACTTTTACCCCGGAGTACATGAAAGGCCGCGTGTCGGCGGTGAACAACATTTTTATTGGTTCCAGCAACGAAATTGGGGCCTTCGAGTCGGGAGCCATGGCCAAGTGGCTGGGCACTACCGCCTCGGTGGTGTTCGGCGGTATCATGACCATTGTGGTGGTGGGTATCACGGCCCTGAAAGCTGATAAGCTGCGGCAGCTGGACATGACACCTGAAAAGAAGCCGGCAACCTGAGCTAATAGGCTGACATAAGTAAAAAGCCCGCTACCTCGTAACGAGGCAGCGGGCTTTTCTTTGGTGTCTATTCATGAAGCTGTTTAGAAAGTCGTCAGCGCGTTGTAAAGACGCATACTCGCGTCTCGTAGTTGAACGAAATCAGCCGATTGGCGCAGACGATGAGACGCAAGTATGCGTCTCTATAGCCTTTGGCCAACTTCCCGGACAGCTTCCATATCTATTTCTGAAAAGCCTGCTTTTGCGCCTGAGGGCAAATTGGGTCGGGCTTCATTTCCAGAATTTTGCTGATTACCAGGGCCTGCTCGTTGGTGCCAGGTTGGCTTTGTAGTTCTCCCTGCACGCGGGCAAATACTGGCTGCCCAGCATTTTTGCGCGTATTGGCGTAGCGTTTTTCCAGCTCAGCATTCACGCCGCTAGCCAAAGCCACGGCGTATTTCTGCCCCGAGCCGCACTCCTCAAACATGGCCGCATCGGCCATGTAGGTGTATTTGCCGGTGAACTCACGACGGGTGCCGACTTCGCTCAGGTTGCCGTCGGAGCGGTAGCGCAGGTCGAAGGTGGGTAGGGGCTTGCCGTTAGCATCCAGCAGCTGTAACATACGGCCAGTGGCTACCTGGTAGCGGCGCACCGGGTCGTTGCCGCTGGGCTCCAGGGTAACAACCTGCCCGCGTACCCGCCACGGACCCCGCCGGTAATTCACGGGCGAGGTACGGCCTATGTACAGTTCCTGCAGTTCGTACAGGCTGTCGGGTTTGAGGGTAAGGCGCGTGGCAATACCTTGGCAGTCGTTGCAGGGCACAGTATCGGCGTACACGCCGGCCAACGGCTGGGTGGCGGCACCAGCATCTTTATCGGGGGCGGTGTTCTGGGAGCCGGTGCCAAAGGGCTGTTCCCGGCCCTGGCAGGCCGCCAAGAGCAGCAGCAACGAGGCGGCAGAAGTAAAACGGGGCATAGCGGAGAGTAAAAACAGAGGTGAATACTTCCTGCTACGCAAGCGGCCGGGGTTGGATGCACAGCGCCCGGCAGGGCACTGGGTCACTTATGCCCGCATGGGTACCAGCACAAACGTGCCCCGCAGGCAGCGGGCAAACCCCCACCGCTGGCTGTCCCGGTTCAGGTCGTGGCGCTGGTATCGGCCGTTGAGGGCAGAGTCGCCCACTACCAGCATGGTATAGCCGCGCCGCCGCACTAGGTACTGCCGCTGTTGCCAGGGCCGGATGGTTGGTATCTGCTGGTCGGCAGACAACAATGCCTCCCAGGCCGAGACTACCAGCCGTGGGTCGGTGTTAGCGGCCCGGGCTTCCCGGTACAGCGCCGCCAGCCGGATGTCAGTGGTGTAGTGCTTTTCGGGGTAGCGGCGCACGATCAGGTCGTGGGCTTGCCACAGGTGTTTCATGGCGGCCTGCTTCGGAAAAATGTCGCCGCAGTGCCGGCAGATGTGCTCATCGGGGCCGCACACCAGCGTGTTGGTAGACCGGCTTAACTCGGGCGGCCCGCTGCTGGTCTTTTTCTCCCGCAACACCTGCATCAGGGCCGAAAATAACTCACCTTCATTCACGCCGTGCTTGTGCTGCAGGATGTCGAGCGTATGCCGGCTCAGCATCTCAAAAGCTAACAAATCGTGTAAATCGGCGCGGAGAGTGGACATGGGAGCAAGTAACTACCGTGGGCGGTATCAGGTTCCGGATAGCTGAGCAAACGGCACTAAAAAGCACCAGGGAATTTTCCGCTGGTGCTTTCAGTATTGTGCGTGTTGAGGGCTGACCTAACGACTGGCCTGGGCTGTTTTGGAAGCTTTGCGAGTTGCTTTGGTAGCTGCCGAAGACTTCTCGGCGGGGCCGCCGGTAGTAGGAGCGGGCTGCGGACGTTCGGTGTTGGCAAAAATCCACTCGCGCATCGTGTCCAGTGCTTTGGGCGAGAATACGGGCTGCTGCTCGCCATTTACTACGGGCCAGTCCTTCATTTCGGGCTGGTACCAGTGGTTTACTCCGGCCAGCTTCGCCGATTTTACCTTGGCATTTTTCAGCCCCGATTTCAGCGGCCCCATGTTCTGGTGCGAGTCCACTTGCAAGTCGTTGGAGCCCCCCAGCAGCAGCACCGGGCATTTTACATCGGCCAGTGAGCGGGTGGGGTCGAAATCCAGGAAGTAGCGCGACCAAGGCGAAGTAAGCTGGACGGCCCGGGCCCGGGCCATGTGGGGGTCCATATCGGTATTGTTGAAGCGCAGGGTAGCGGCTACTTTACCGCGGGCCTGGTTGTCGTTGGGCGTTTGGCGGATAATCTCTACCATTTCCTTGTGCAGCTCCAGCGCGGCCTTCACTTGGGCTGGGTTGGAGCCGATGAGGCGCATAATCTCCAGTTGCTGGCGCATAATCACGTCGCGGCCCGGCACGCCGTAGCCCGACAAGGATACCACGAAAGCCGGGGTGGCCGGCTGCTGCTCGGCGGCCGCTAGCAGGGCCACGTTGGCTCCTTCGCCGTGGCCTACCAGCCCAATGTAGCGTTGGTCAATGAGGGGCTTGGCCCGCAGGTACACCATAGCAGCCTGCGCATCGCTCACCAGGTCAATGGTGGTAGTAGTGAAGTGGTTGCCCTGCGACTTGCCCACGCCCCGGTCATCGAAGCGCAATACGGCAATGCCGCGACGGGTGAGGTGGTCGGCCAAGGCCCCGAACATGCGGTAATCCTGCTGCTCCACGTCCCGGTTTTGGGGGCCATTGTCGGTGAGCAGTACCACGGCCGGAAACGGGCCGGGACCCGCCGGAATGGTAAGGGTACCCGCCAGTGCCAAATCGGCTTTGGTGTTCAGAAATTTAACTTCCTCTTCGCGGTAGGGCGGGGTGAGGCGGGGCTTGCTGGCGGCTACGGGCTGCTTGACGGCGGCCATCCGGGTAAGGGTGAGGGGAGCCGTGAGACCCGGCTGGGTCCAGGTGCCCTGGAACGTGGTCCCCCCATCTTTCACTTTGCCCACAAACTTGCTGCCGGCCTGCTCAATGCTGATGGTAATATCGGTACCCTTCAGAGTTACCTCGGCCGGCATGCGGCTGATGCGCTGCTGGGGAGCATCGAGGGCAGCGTAGTAGGTACCGTTGGAAAGTGGCACCAGCGTAATAATGAGCGTGAGTTGACCACCCGGTACTTTCAGCGGGCCCTTCCACTGGCCGTTCAGCGGAGCATCGGCGGCTTGCACGGCAGTGGGAGACAACCAGAATAGCAGCCCAAGCAGAAAAAATACGTGTAAGAGTTTCTTCATAAAATGAAAAACAAGAAGGGTATTTTACTGTCGCCAGGGCAACACGAGTCTGAAAATATCAAACTTGACGCATACATGCCAGTCTGGGTTTCGCAACTTTCCGCAGAATGGGGAATAGCCGCCGCTAGGGCCGAAAAAACTTTCGGCTGTCTGCGCAGTACAGCCTACTTCCTGTATAACGCCAGCGCTATGTTTGAACCGCACTGTCTGCCACGCTGCAAGCTGAACAGCGGCGCAACCTCCTGAGCCGGTTGTTGACTTTATTATTTACTACACATTTTTTCGCTACGGCGTTTTTCTACTGTTCTGCTTACTGTTGCTATGATTTCAACTTTCGGTCGTCGGCTGCTGCGTGGTGTGGCAAGCGTATTGTTAGCTAGTGCGGCGCAGGTGGCCGCTGCCCAGGCTCCGCCCATCAACCCCGCCCAGTGGACCGACGAGCTCCGTGCTTTTACCCGGCAAGACAGCCTCACGCCCCCACCCGCGCACCCCATCCTATTCTACGGCAGCTCCTCTATTCGGAAGTGGGAAACCCTGCGGCAGGATTTTGCGGGTCGCCCAGTGCTCAACCGGGGCTTTGGTGGCTCCCGCTTCCCCGATGCGCTGTACTACTTCGATAAGCTGGTGGTGGCCTACCAGCCCCGGCAGGTGATACTCTATGAGGGCGACAACGACATTGGCTCCGGAGCCTCGCCGCAGGAGGTGTTTCAGTCGTTTCTGACATTTGAGAAGCTGATGCAGCAAAAGCTGCCCAAGGTGCCGCTGGTGTTTCTAGCCATCAAGCCCAGTCCTTCGCGCTGGGCCTTATACCCGAAAGTGCAGGAAGCCAACCGCCTGATTCGAGAGTATATACAGGCGCATCCCAAACGCCTGCGTTACGTGGATACGGCCACGCCGCTCCTGGGCCCGAATGGCAAGCCGCAGCCGCAATTCTACGTGTCGGACAGCCTGCACATGACGCCTGCTGGCTACAGCGTGTGGACGCGGGTAGTAGGGAAGCGGCTAAAGAAATAAGGTAGCCGGCTGCCTATTGCTGACAGAGGGCCGCTTCCACGCTGCCGCCGTCGAAAGCGGCCAGAATCCGGTAGGGGCGCGAGGTGTGGCTAAACGCGCAGGGTGAGCAGAGCGCTTCCCGTTGGTTTTTCAGGAAGCGGATGGCCTTGTCGTTCTGCACGTAGATCCGCTCGTCGTTGGTAGTTTCCGGCTCCCCGGCGGAGCCGCCGGTATAGGTTTCGTAGAAGAAGATCAGGCGGCCGTTCTGGTAATAGTATTCGGAAGTAGTAGACCCGTCGCCCAGGAAACCCCAGGCGATAACCACCTTAACTACGTTGCCCCGCTCCGAGTAGAAAGTGACAGTACCATCGGTGTCGCAGCGGAACGGCTTTTTCAGGCTGTCCAGTGGAGCGGCATTGATGCGGGTAAACTCCTGCCGGATGGCCGCCACGGCTGACTCGGTTGAGCCGGGCGCCGTTGGTGTGGTAGCGGCCGGTGAGGCCGCCGAGTCGGCCGACGCGGCGGCCTCACCGGGGCGTTGCGGCAGGGTTTGGGCTTGCTCCGCGGGGTTGCCTTTCTCCTGACAAGCCAATAAAGCCAGGAAGCCGCTAAGCAGCAACTGGGACAGGGAGGCGGAAACCGTGCAGATCTGTTTCATCCTGAAAACAAATTAGGGTAAAGCGGCTGCATGCACGGTGTAGAGACACAAGTATGCGTCTCTACACCGTGCATGCAGCCGCCATAGCTGAATCATTTACGAAAGAGGCGCTCGGCTTCGTTACCCCGTACAGGTCCCGCCGCCGCTGACGACCTGCTCAGCTCTTCTGCACGTGTTGCAGTATGGCCGGCAGATTCTGGAGCGGAGAAAACCAGCCATTCAGCTCATTGAACCGCACGCCGTACACGCCCTGTGCGGCCAGGGCCAGCAGGTACTCCACAGCCTTCCGGGTTTCCGTGGATATCACCAGCACGTTGCCGCTGGCATCTACAAACCCACCGCCGGGAATGGTTCTGGCATACTCCTGGGCTCGTTGCCGGTCCGTGAATACAAAGGCCCAGGGTTTTCCATCCAGCACGCCCACGAACGGTTTCCGGTCTTCCAGGCTGGCCGTCTGCCGGGTGATGAAATGCCACTGCGGCAAGCTCAAGACGGCTTGCCATAAGGCAGCTAGGTCTTCCGTTTGGCCCGAGGCTTTGGCTTTTTCCAGTAGCTGGTCGATTTCGTGGGCAGCAGCTGCGTCCATAGGTGCTGGTTGAAGGTGTCGTTGGCATACTGCCGCGCAGGGGTGGGGGTTGCGCATACCCGCCCGGCCAAGCACAAACAGGCCCGCCATGCAGCGCACAGCGGGCCCGGAATTACTGAAACGCGCCACCGCCGCAATGGGGCTAGCTGGGCCGTGAAGGAGTCGGAATGGGCTGCAGGACGGGGCCGGCCTCCACCACGTACTCGGCCGCTTTAGTGGCGTCGGTCATCCGCCAGTAGGCTTCGCCGGTAGCGCACAGCTGCACCAGCTGCCGGTAGAGGCCATTGCCAAACAGGATGCGCGCCCGCGTAGCCCCGGCTCGGGTACTTTCAGCCTCCCGGCGGTCGGTGAGGCTGTCCACGAAATCGGCGTTCTGGCTTTCGATGGCCGCCAGCATCTGCTCGGTAAGGCCCACACCCGCGTACTCCGCCAGGTACTTGCGGCCCTGCTTCACCAGCATGGTAGCGGCCAGGTGCAGCTTGGCGTCGCCCAGGCTGGATACATCCGAGACGCCGAACCGCTTGTAGCGGGCTGAGCGGGTATCATCCTGGGTGGCAATAATGCCCAGCACCTGCTGCATAGCTGTCTCCAGGGCCGTGCGCACGGCCTCCTTTTCTTCGGTTACGGTCACGCTTTCCTGCCGCATTACCGTGTCGGGTTCCATCGTCCCGAATTCGGCCGTGTCGGCCTTGAACTTCTGGATGCGCTGGGCCGTCACGCCGCGCTGGGCCAGCACAGCCGCGTCACGGTCGAGGGCGGGCTGTAAGTCCAGGCTGCGCTGCCACAGCGCGGCCTGGGTAGAGGGATACTCGGCAATCGGGTTTTTGTCAAGCATAAGAATAGGTAAGGGATGTGGTAGAATAGCCCGCCGCCCGCTTGAGCGGCTGTCGGCCCCTCAAGCTACCGGTTTGCCCCACGTTTTCCTACACTACGGTTGAGGTTGCGCCTGCCGCATCCCAAGCTCCTCCCGGCCCACCCGAAATGTCCCCTGGCCGTCGCTAAGCCCCCTCCGACCTCCCCGAAACCGTTCCAGCCGCCCCCAAAGCCCCTCCCGGCCCGCTCGAAGCTTCCCCCGGCCTCCCCGAAGCCGTTCCCGGCGAGTCCGAAGCCATTCCCGGCGATAATTCCGGAACTTCGGGCAGGCCGGGCGCTGCGTTGGCGCTGGTGGTGGCCGGTTTGGGCGGGGCGGGGGAGGAGCCGGGACAAGCGGGGGCGGCATTGGGCCCACGCCCGGATGTTTCGGGTAAAGGCAGGTGTGCAATGGAGAGACGCGTATTCGCATCCCGTCGTTGAACGGCCGAAACCGCCCCTAACCACCCCAGGCGGCGCGGCCGACGAGACGCGAATCCGCGTCTGTACACTGTTCTGAAGACTGGTTCCACCGGCGCGAGTTACGCTTCGCTAAACTCGCGCCTAATGGGTTGTTCCGGAGCACGCGCTCCGCCTTTCAGCGAGGTGCTATTAGTACCAGCAGTTCTATTTTTTGCTTATTCTTTCATTAATCTTATCTGCATACTTTAGTATTTCTTTATCCAAATATTCTTTGCCTTTCCTTGTTAAACATATTGATAGAATTTCATTGCAAGGATACCAATACGAAGGGTTGTTAAGTAGTTTGTCAATTTCGTGTTTGCTAATTGTTTCTATTTTATCGTCTAATGTTAAGTCCTTGTATTTTTCAAGAATTACCAAATCTTCTTTCAAAATTTCGGTCAGTACAATTCTTGCAACCTTGTACGTGTCTTCAAGTGTAAGATTGAAGCGTCCCAATTCCCACGTTAGTTCATATATACCAGGATTTCCTTCTTCTGCATTCAGAAGAAAAACCAGTTTCTCAATTTTCAAATCTATATCTTCAAATCGTGTTGTCATTATTACTGGTGCTAATATCTGTATTGCCGATACTTCTATAGCGACAATCTGTTTTCTAGACGCAATATAGTAGCGTAAAGAAGACCAATGGTAGCACGATATTCACTACTTAGCATCTTGGCCTTGCTAGCATAAAGCATCTCAACCGCTCCCGCCGTACCTTCGTCTGCATCAAACCGCAACGGCCGGAAACCAAACCCGGCCTCCGGGCTGTTTAAGAACCTATGGCCGATAATTCCGCTCTGCAAGTAGCCGCCCCCGCGGCCGACCCGATTGACCAGCTCGACCCCCGCGAGTTTATCCTGATTAAAAACGCCCGGGTTCACAACCTGAAAAACCTCAGCGTGGCTCTGCCGCGCAATAAGTTCATCGTCGTTACGGGCCTGTCGGGCTCGGGCAAGTCGTCGCTGGCGTTTGATACGCTGTACGCCGAGGGCCAGCGCATGTACGTTGAGAGCCTGAGCAGCTACGCCCGCCAGTTTCTGGGCCGCATGGACAAGCCCGACGTGGACTACATCCGGGGCATTTCGCCGGCCATTGCCATTGAGCAGAAGGTCAGCATCAAGAACAACCGCTCCACGGTGGGCACCAGCACCGAAATCTACGACTACCTGAAGCTGCTGTTTGCGCGGGTGGGCCGTACCTACTCACCCGTGAGTGGGGAGCAGGTGAAGAAGGACAACGTGGCCGACGTGGTGGACTACCTCATGCGCTTGCCCGAAGGTACCCGCGTGATGCTGCTGGCCCCGCTGCTGCCTTCGGAGGCTGGCCGCCCCATGAGCAAAGAGTTGGATTTGCTGCTGCAGAAAGGCTATAGCCGGGTAGTGGTGAACGGCGAAACGGCCTTTATTGAGGAGCTGATTGCCGAGGGCCAGCCCGAAGTGGAAGGGGAGGTGTTCATCATGGTGGACCGCGCCGCCATCCAGCCCGGCGACGAAGACCTGATGTTCCGTCTGAGCGACTCGGTGCAGACGGCCTTCTTCGAAGGCCACGGTACCTGCATTGTGCAAGTTTCTAGTTCCTCGTTGCTGGTTTCTAGTTCGGAAAATCAACCAGAAACCAGCAACCAGAAACCAGAAACTCGGATTTTTTCCGACCGGTTTGAGCTGGACGGGCTGGTATTCGAGGAGCCCAGCGTCAATTTCTTCTCCTTCAACAACCCCTACGGTGCCTGCCAGACCTGCGAAGGATTCGGCTCGGTGCTGGGCATTGACGAGGACCTGGTAATTCCGGACAAAAGCCTGACGGTGTACGAGGGTGCTATTGCCCCCTGGCGCACCGACAAGCAGAGCGAGTGGCTGAAGCCCCTGCTGAAAAACGGCATCCGCTTCGATTTCCCCATTCACCGGCCTTACAACGAGCTGAGTGAAGCCGAGCGGAACCTGCTGTGGAAGGGCAACAAGTACTTCGACGGCTTGGATGCCTACTTCAAGTGGGTGAGTGAGCAGACGCATAAAATCCAGTACCGGGTGCTGCAAAGCCGCTACCGGGGCCGCACCACCTGCCCCGACTGCCGAGGCACCCGCCTGCGCAAAGACGCTCAGTACGTCAAAATTCAGGGCCAGAGCATTACTGATTTGGTATTGCTGCCGGTGAGCCGGGCGCTGGAGTTTTTCCAGAACCTGGACCTGCCCGAGCACGAAGCCAAAGTAGCCGAGCGCCTCGTGACGGAAGTAACCAACCGCCTAGAGTACCTGAACCGAGTAGGCCTGGGCTACCTCACCCTCAACCGCCTCAGCAGCACGCTCTCGGGCGGGGAGAGCCAGCGGATTTCCTTGGCAACCTCGCTGGGCTCGGCGCTGGTGGGCTCCATGTACATTCTGGATGAGCCCAGCATCGGCCTGCACCCCAAGGACGCCGAGCAGCTGATTGGGGTGTTGCGCTCCTTGCAGGAACTCGGCAACACCGTTATTGTGGTGGAGCACGAGGACAAGATGATGGAGCAGGCCGACCAGATTATCGACATCGGCCCCGAAGCCGGTTCGGGCGGCGGTACGCTGCAGTTCCAGGGCTCGTATGAGGAAGTACTGGAGTCGGACACCTATACCGGGCAGTACCTGAGCGGCCGCATGCAGGTGGCCGTGCCGAAGGTGCGCCGCCCCTGGCGCAATGCGCTGGAGCTGACCGGAGCCCGCGAAAACAACCTCAAAAACGTATCGGTGAAGTTTCCGCTGAACGTCATGACGGTGGTAACGGGCGTATCTGGCTCAGGCAAATCCACGCTGATTCGGCGGATTCTGGCCCCGGCCCTGCTCAAGCAGCTGGGCGGCGGCGCGGGCGAAGCTACCGGCAAGTTCGACCGGCTGATGGGCGTGAACGGGCAGGTAACGCATGTGGAGTTTGTGGACCAGAACCCCATCGGCAAGAGCAGCCGCTCGAACCCGGTTACCTACGTGAAGGCCTACGACGCCATCCGGACCCTGTTTGCCGACCAGCAGCTGGCCAAGGCCCGCGGCTTCAAACCCTCGCACTTCTCCTTCAATATTGATGGGGGCCGCTGCGAGGTGTGCCAGGGCGAGGGCCAGGTGAAGATTGAAATGCAGTTTATGGCCGATATCTACCTGACCTGCGAAGCCTGCGAAGGCCGCAAGTTCAAGCAGGATATCCTGGACGTGCAGTTCAAGGACAAGAGCATCAACGATGTGCTGGAAATGACCATCGAAGACAGCATTGAGTTCTTCAAGGACCAGCCCAAGATTGTGGAGCGCCTCAAGCCGCTCGATGATGTGGGGCTGGGCTACATCCGCCTGGGGCAGTCGGCCAACACGCTGTCGGGCGGGGAAGCCCAGCGCGTGAAGCTGGCCTCGTTCCTGACCAAGGGCAACACCCTGCAGAACGATAAAATCCTGTTCATCTTCGATGAGCCCAGCACCGGCCTGCACTTCCACGACATCAACAAGCTGATGACGGCCCTCAATGCGCTGGTGGAGCAGGGCAACTCGGTGCTCATCATCGAGCACAACATGGATATTATCAAGTGCGCCGACTGGATTATTGACCTGGGCCCCGAGGGTGGCATCAACGGCGGCCACCTGCTGTTTGAAGGTACCCCCGAGGAAATGGTGAAGTTCAAGGACACCAACCACACCGCCCGCTTCCTGGCTGAAAAGCTGTAGCGCAACCAACTGAACAGTATACACCGCCCCGCCTGAGCTATTCAGGCGGGGCGGTTTGGTTAATAGGGCAGTGCGGCCCGATACTTGTCTGCCTGATAATCGGTAACTTATAAGAAGACTCAAAAAACCGTACAGCCATGATGGTGGAGCAACAACGGGGAGTACGGGTGCAGTACGATGAAGCCGCCAGTTTTTTGCGAGCGGCTTGGGTAGCCGGTCAGCCGCTGGAGCGGTTTCGGCCGGCCTTGGAGGCTCTGACGCAGTTTAGTCGGGAGCAACACGTAACGCGTTGGCTGATTGATATGCACAACATTCCGCCGCTAGGCTCCGCCGAGCAGGCCTGGATTGGGCAGGAGTGGTTTGCCGACATGGCTCGCACATCCGTGCAGCAGTTGGCCCTAGTACTGCCACCCGATATGCACAATTATCTGGTGGCCACAACTCCGGTGCACGACGCCAACCTGCAGCTGTCTTTTGAGCTGCATTTTTTCACGGATGTAGCCTCCGCATTTCACTGGCTGCTGGAAGAAGTGCCGCACCACCCGGCTTTGTGGGACGAATGGGAGCAGAACGCAATGCGGGTCGGAACTCCACAATAGCGCGCCGCGTACAGCCGAACCGGTTTTTTTAGCTTCTTCGCGCTATGCCCGGTTCCTCTACCTCCTCAACGGCCACGGCGGCCTTCAATTACCTCTCTGCCCCCACCGACAGCCGCACCTGGCGCTGGGCCGCTTCGGCGGCTATTGTGCAGAATATTGCCCTGAACTATGTTTCGCAGCGGTTTCCTTTCAATGGGCAGACCAACGCGCAGGTATCCTACAAGTACCCCACGCCGCTTACGCCGGCCGGCTACGCGTTCAGCATCTGGGGCCTGATTTTTCTGAGCCTATTGGCTTACGCGGTGTGGCAGTTGCTACCCGCGCAGCGCCGCAACCCCCTGCCCGATGCAGTGGCCCGGCCGGTGGTGCTGGTCAACCTGCTCACGGGCCTGTGGCTGGTGGTGTTTGCCTATGAGCTACTGGTGCCCAGCGCCCTAGTGATGCTCGGGATTCTGGCCGGGCTGGCGGTGGTGTACGGCCGCGTGCGGCATTTCAGCCGCCGGGGCGAGGTACCCGTGTGGGTGAATCTGCCGTTTGGGTTGTTTATGGGCTGGATTTCGGTGGCGCTGGTCGTGAATCTTACCTTAGCTTTGGGTACGCGCTGGGAAGTCAGCGAGGCCAAAAGCATCGAAATAGCCATTATTTTGGTGGGTATTACCGCTGGCCTAGCGCTGAATGTAACCAAGCGGTTTCGGGAGCTGGCCTACCCGGCCGCTGTTACCTGGGGCTTGGTAGGCATCTGGGCCGCCCGTCGCGGCACACCGGATACGTTGGTGCTGGCCTGGATGGCCCTGGCCGCGGCGGTGCTGGTAGCTGTGGTGAGCGTGGTGCTGGTATGGTGGGGGCGAAAAGAGAGCTTAGAAGTTAGAGCTTAGAACATAGAAGTAAGAGCAAGGGAGAAAGTAGGCAGCGCTCTGGGCTTCGGCTTAGAACCACTGTTAAGTCGTAAGCTCTCAGTTCTCACCTCTTAGTTCTAAGTTCTCCTCCCTATTCCCCTAACTTGCGGGCCAACTCCCAACCTCAACCCTCTCCGCTATGCGTAAGAATATTGTGGCCGGCAACTGGAAGATGAACACCACACTCCAGGACAGTCAGGCGCTGATTTCCGAAATCGTAAACATGGTGCAGGACGAAGTGACCAACTCCTCGGTAGAGGTGGTGGTGTGCCCGCCTTTCCCGTTCCTGACGGCCATTGGCAAGCAGCTTCCCGAAGGTGGCCGTTTCCACCTGGGTGCGCAAAACTGCCATCAGAAGGAAAGCGGCGCCTACACCGGCGAGGTATCGGCCAAGATGCTGCAGTCAGTGGGCGCGGAGTACGTGATTCTGGGTCACTCGGAGCGCCGCCAGTACTTCCACGAGGATGACGAGTTGCTGAGCCAGAAGCTGAAAGCGGCCCTGGCTGCCGGCCTGAAGCCTATCTTCTGCGTGGGTGAAAGCCTGGAAACCCGCGAGGCTGACGAGACCTTCTCTTTCATCGAAAAGCAGCTGAAAGACGGTCTGTTCCACCTCAGCAATGAGGAGTTCGACCAGGTTGTAATTGCCTACGAGCCTATCTGGGCCATTGGTACCGGCAAAACGGCCACCAGCGCCCAAGCGCAAGAGGTGCACGCCTTCATCCGGGAGCAGATTGCCCGCGCCTACGACGCCGAGGCTGCCCTGAACACCAGCATCCTCTACGGCGGCTCAGCCAACGCCCAGAACGCCCGTGAGCTGTTCAGCCAACCCGACGTAGACGGTGGCCTCATCGGCGGCGCCTCCCTCAAATCCCGCGACTTCACGGAGATTATCAAGTCGTTCTAGGCTGATCATAGCCCATGTTGTCATCCTGAGGCGGTAGCCGAAGGACCGTATCAACGCTGGAACGAAAATTGCCGTTTCCGCGTGATAAGGTCCTTTGGCTACCGCCTCAGGATGACAAATTTTTTAAGGCGACGTTAGCCATTTTCCATGCTTCCCACACTACTGCTCTCCGGCCTGCTGGCTCTGAATCCGTTTGCCGCTCCGCAGCCGCGGGTGCCACTGGCGTTGCCAGCCGTTGTGGGTTCCGTGGACCCTTGCCGGCTATATGGCACGGTGTACCTGGAAACCGATCCGCGCCGCCGGGGTCAGTGCTTTGGGGTGGTGTATCAGGAGCCCGACGAAGCTTTTGCCGACTTGCTGGTGTACTCCGAAACCAATAAGCTCTTCGCCGACAAGGTGGGCCTGTGGTACCTGGCCGACTCCCGCGACTTCGCCGATTACGTGCTCTTCATGACGGACAACCGCAACCTGGCCGACTTCTCATTCCACTACACCAAAGTGCGGGGCCACGCCGGCTGTCGTAAGCAGTAACCGCGGAGCCATTTTTTCCTCCGAACTTTGTCGTCCCGCGCGGCCTAGCGCGGGACGATTTTGTTTCCCTGAATTTCTAGCTGAACTGCTGCAATGGATTACGTTGAACTGCGCGTGCAGGCTCCCCGCGAACTGAGCGACATACTGGTGGCCGAGCTGGCCGAAGTGGGCTACAATACTTTCGAAGATAACGACGAGGGCTTCTGCGCCTACATCGACGAAGACCAGTTCGACCAGGATGCCGTAGCCGAGGTAATGAGCCGCTACGAGGGCTTGGGCGAGCTGGAATTCTCGCACCGCGTGATTACCCGCCAGAACTGGAACGCCGAGTGGGAGAAGAACTTCCAGCCCCTAGTAATTGCCGATAAAGTATCGGTGCGCGCGCCCTTTCACGAGGCCCGGCCCGATTTGCAGTACGAAATTGTTATCATGCCCCGCATGTCGTTTGGCACCGGCCACCACGACACCACGGCCCTGATGATTACCAACCAGCTCGACATTGACCACCAGGGCAAGCGGGTGCTGGATATGGGCTGCGGCACCGGCATTCTGGCCGTAATGGCCGTGCACCTGGGCGCCGATTACGTGCTGGCCGTGGATGTGGAGCCCTGGACGGCCGAAAACGCCGCCGACAACGCCCAGGAAAACCACGTGCAGGACAAAGTGGAAGCCCGCCTCGGCGACGTAACTGCTCTGGAAGGGGAGAAGCCCTTCGATATCATTCTGGCCAACATCAACCGCAACGTGCTGCTGGAGGACATGGGCGCCTACGCCCAGTACCTCAAGCCCGGCGGCCCCATCCTGTTCAGCGGCTTCTACGAGGATGACCTGCCCTTGATCCGGGAAGCCGCCGAAAAGGCTGGCTTCCGGTACGAGAGCCACCGCACTCAGAATCATTGGGTATCAGCGGTGTTCCGCCAGCCGGCGTAACGGCGTCATTCTGGCTTTTAGTCAAAAACCCTCCGACCCGGACTGCATACGTCCGGGCGGAGGGTTTTTGGCTGAAAACGGCTGTTAGTCAGAATTGAACGAAAAACGGGCGAAGTATGATTGTGGTGAGGCAGAGGCCTCTGAGCACCGAAAAGTGCTGTCTTTTACTGAAATTGTAGGCGAGTAATCAGGTTTCTGCGGAAAAGGATATGAGGCATTTTACTTTTAGATGGGTTTGCGCCCTGCTAATAGGGTTAGGGGTTGGTACTCCGGCCTGGGCGCAGCAAAAGCCCCAGTCAGCTAAAAAAGGCGACCCGGCCCCGGTAGCGCCGGCTTTGCCTAAGTTCACGGGCAAGCTCAGCTCCGAGCCCGAGCAGTTTATGGTGGATGTGCAGTCGATGATGGCCACCACCAACAATACGGCCGCTAAAGCCGCTGGCACCCGCCTGCAGCAGGTGTGGGCCAGTAATCGGCTTACGGCCACCCAGCAGCGCTACATTGTGGCGTTGAGCCAGTACATGCTGGGCCGCAAGTTCCGGCCTAAGCCCCACTTCGAGCAGTTCTACACGGCCATTGCCGCTGGGGTGCTGGTGCAGAATTTCTCTGACCAGCAGATGACGGAGTTTCTGGACGTGGCTGGCAAAACCCTTGAAAAGGAGCAGCCCACCGATGCCGAGAAGTTTCTGGCCGCCGCCGCTTCGTTCTTGGATACCAAGTTCCTGCATAAGTCGCGCTACAGCTCCCTGCAGGTAGTGGGCGGCACGTTCAGCTTTGCCTACCACGCCCAGGATATGCCTTCCCTGGCCCCACCGGCTCCGGCCCCGGTGGCCCCGCCTACGCCTACCGTTAGCACCAAGCCACTGAATACTAAAACCGGCACCAAAACCTCTAAGAAAAACAACGGCTGGGGCGATGATGACCCCTGGAGCAGCACCGATGACGGCTGGGGCACGCCTTCCAAGAAGAGCACCAGCACTGCTGCCGCCAAACCCGCCGACTCCGGTTGGGATGCTGCCGCGGCTCCGGTGGCGTACGATTCTTATCTGCCGCCGCCCTCTCGGGGCCCGGCCATCATGCTCAAGGATGCCGACCTGTTCATGGTGACGCCTTCTGACTCGGTGTATATCCGCAAAACCAGCGGCGCGGTAGTAGCTAATACCAACCGTTTTGTGGGGTATGGGGGTGAGTTTGCCTGGCAGGTGAACAATAACCCCGCCTCAGTGGCCCTGGCCAGCTACGACTTTGATATCCTGAAGGCCGAGTTTGTGGCTAACCCCGTTACGCTCACTTATCCGGCCGTACTGGAAGCGCCCATCAAAGGGTGGTTTGCCTACAAGAGTGTGCAGCGCAAACCGGGTGTACAAACCGGGTACCCGCGCTTTATTTCGGCCACCAATGATGCCCGGGTAAAGAACATCGGCGACAATATTCGCTACTTCGGGGGCTTCTCGCTCACGGGTAACCGGGCACTGTCGGCTTCGCTGGATGGGGCTTTGTCGCGCATCATTGTGGACGTAGATGGCAAGCCCAAGTTCCGGGCCTCGTCGCGGGCTTACGTGCTTGGCGACTCTATTATTACGGCCCAGCACGCGCAGGTATCCATTTTCCAGGACAAGCAGGACTCACTGACGCACCCCGGCGTGAAGCTGAAGTACAACAAGGGCAAGCAGATTCTGCAGCTGGCCCGCGAGGACGGCCTGTATAAGTCGACGCCCTACTACGACTCCTACCACCAAATGGAGGTAGCCGCCGAGCTGCTGACCTGGCCCGTGCGTACGCCCTACATTGATTTTTCTATTCTTACGGCTAAAAATCAGGTAACGGCCAACTTCGAGAGCAAGGAGTTTTACACCAACACCCGCTACCAGCAAATCAAGGCCATCAACAAGCTGCACCCACTGCAGATGGTGGTGGGCTACAGCATGGAAAACGGCAACAAGCGCCTGTTTACGGTGCAGGATATTGCCACTTTCCGCCAGCTCAAGCCCGATAACGTGCGCTCGGCCGTGGCTGGCCTGGCCCGCGACGGGTACGTAGCTTGGTACCCCGCCACCGACCAAATTGTGCTGCTGCCGAAAGCGCTGCACTACGTGAACTCCTCGCGAGGCAAGAAGGACTACGACCATATTGCCATCAAGAGCCTCTCGCCCAACGGTAAAAACGCCACCTTAGATCTGAACACCAACGACCTGATTGTGCGGGGTGTAGACCGGTTCAACTTCTCCGACGACTCCGTGACGGTGTTTGTGAAGCCGGATTCGTCGGTGATTCGCATTCAGAAAAACCGCGGCGTGCTGTTCAACGGTACGGTGGTGGCCTCGGCCTTCGTGTTCAAGGGCAAGGAGTTCAAGTTCGACTACGACGGATTCTACATCGACCTGGTGAAGATTGACTCCATCATTGTGAAGGGCAAGGGCTCGAAGGGCTCGGTGATGAAGGCCCGCAAGGACTTGGACTGGACGCTGACCAATAAGAAAAAGAACTCGGCCGGCCGCCTCTACATCAACGCGCCCAACAACAAATCGGGTCGCAAGAAGCTGGGGGCGTATCCGTCATTTGATGCCAGCACCGGGGCGTACGTGTTCTTCGATAAGCCGGAAGTACTCGGTGGAGCTTACGATACCACCATGTACTTCGATATTCCGCCCTTCAAGCTTGACTCCCTGAACAACAAGAACCGGGCGGCCGTGGGCTTTAAGGGTACGTTCGTGAGTGGGGGCATCGTGCCCAACTTCGATACCAAGCTGAGCATGCAGGACGACGGCTCCTTGGGCTTCGTGTACGACGTGCCCAAGGACGGCTTCCCGCTGTATGGGGGCAAAGGCCGCCTCTTCAATAAGGTAGCCATGAACAACCACGGCTTCCAAGGCATCGGCAACATCAAGTACCTTACCGGCGACTTTAAGAGCGACCAGTTTGTGTTCTACCGGGACTCGGTAGTGACGGTGGGTAAATCGGCTACCATCCTGCCGGGGCCGCTCAACGGGACGGAGTTTGCCAAGGTGACCTTCCTGCCCGGCTACCAGATGAAGTGGGCCGTGAAGCAGGACTCCATGTACCTGACTACGCAGGACAAGGGTGAAGCTTTCAAAATGTACGATTTGGTTAACGGCTTCAAGGGCACCCTTACATACACGCCCACTGGCCTGTTCGGCGACGGTCGCATGGACGGCCCCCAGTCGTTTATCCGCTCTACCTCGTTTGCCTTCAAGCCAACGCGCTATACCGGCAGCAAGTCTACGCTGAACATTAAATCGGCGGAGGTGAACAAGCCGGCCCTCACGGCCAACAACGTAAGCTTTACCTACGACCTGAAGAACGGCAACACCGAGTTTGCCCGGGAGGCTGACGACAGCAAATCCAGCATTGACCTGCCCTATTCCCAGTACCGCACCACGCTGTCGGGCGGGAAGTGGGACTTCAAGAAGAAGCTGGTGCAGCTGCGCGTAGCGCCCGGCGCCGACTCGTCCCGCTCGTTCTTCTACAGCACCAAGCCCGAGCAGCACGGGCTTAAGTTCCAGGCCGCCACGGGCCAGTACGATTTGAGCCGCTACCGCTTGGTAGCTGGCGGAGTACCGCGCATTTCCTCGGCCGACGCCTGGATTATGCCCGACTCCAGCAAGGTGTACATCCTGCCCAATGCCGAAATGCGTGGCTTCCAGAACGCCGGCATTGTGATGGACACCCTGCGCAAATACCACAACCTGTACAAGGGTGAAATCCGGGTACAGTCGCGCACGGCCTTCACTGGCAACGCCCTATACAGCTACAAAACCTCGGCCGACTCCTTCGCCATCAAGTTTGCCAACTTCCACGTCGACTCTACGGCTACGGCCATGGCCTCGGCGGGCCGGAAGGGCGGGGCCGGAATTACTAAAGGCCTGCTGAAGCGCGGGCCCGATGCCGGCGACGACCTGCCACCCTCGCCGCCCACTATTGCCGTGGCTAACCTCACGGCTACCGACAAGTTCCACTTGGCTCCGCGCATTGCCTATCGGGGCGGCATTACCATGAACTCCCAGAAAAAGGGCTTCACCTTCGATGGGCAGGCCAAAATCAACTTCGTGAAGTCGCCGACGGCTTCGGAGTGGTTTGCCGTGCAGGATACCATCGACCCCAAAGCCATCCGCCTCAAGCTGGGTAGTCCCAAAACCGAAGATGGCACGCCGATGATGACGGGCCTGTTCCTCTCGGAGGGGACCAACAAAATCTACCCGCTGTTTGTGGCTCCCAAGCCCGGCGTAACGGATATGAACCTGTTTGAGGTGAACGGCAACCTTACCTACGATATCAGGAAGAAGGTGTACGCCATCAGCCAGCACAACCCCAACGACCCCGACGTGTACGAGGGCTCGGTGCTGACGCTGCAGGACTCCACGGGCCAGATGGATTTCCGCGGTAAGCTCAACCTCATCAACTCCAATAAGGACTACACCCTCACGGCCGCCGGCCTGGGCACCGCCAAGCCCGACAGCAACCGCTACGACCTGGACACCTTCATGGCCTTTGACATTGTGCTGCCCGAGAAGGCCATCGAAGCCATGGGGCAAGACATGGCCAATAATGCTAAGGGCGCGCCCGAAGCCCTCACCGGCTCGCCGGCTCAGCTTTACAAAATGGGCGAGTTTATCGGTAACAAAGCCGTGCAGGACTACAGCACCCGCAAGGGCGGCTACGTGCCGCTGCAGAAGGTATCGGCCAAGTTCCTGCACACCATTGTGCTGAGCCAGGTAAATCTGCGCTGGGACAATAAGTTCAAGGCCTGGTACTCGGTGGGTAAGATTGGCCTAGTGAGCGTGGGTAAGAAGGACATTAACGCCCTCATCGACGGCTACATCGAAATCAAGAAGGAAACCACCGGCGACGCCGTGGAGCTGTACCTGGAAGCTGAACCCCAGACGTGGTACTACCTTAAGTACTCCAACAACGTGCTGCTGACCAAAGCCCAGCACGGCTCCTACGACGAGATTGTGGGCCTCAAAGCCAAGGGTGACTACAACACGGCCACGCAATACGGCTTCTACCTCGGCGACGACCAGGAGGTGCAAACCTTCCTCAACCACTTCCGCAAGGACTACCTCAAGGACACCAGCAAGAAGAAGGTCAACATCACGCAACCTGAGCCCACCGGCAACTTCGACTTCGACCAGGACGCCAACAAGAAGAAAAAGAAGAAGAAGGACCCCGTGCAGGATGCCCTGGACTATGACCCCAACGCCGAGCCGCCGGTAGAGGAACCCAGCAGCAAAAAGAAGAAGAAAAAGGATGAAGCCGTAGAGACGGCTCCCGCGCCCACCGAAGCCCCCGCCGAGGACACGGGCAAAAAGAAGAAGAAAAAGGATGAGGCCGTAGAGGCCACCCCGGCCCCCACCGATGCCCCGGTGGAGGAAAACAAGAAGGAATCGAAGAAGAAAAAGAAGAAAGACGCCAACGACCCCTTCGGCGACGAATAACCGCAACGCCCCGGCAGCCACTGCCGGGGCGTTGTGTTGTCATTCCGAGCAAAGCGAGGAATCTGAGTTTTCCGTAAGAGGTGCACCCAGATTCCTCGCTTTGCTCGGAATGACAATGGTTATCTTTACCCCCATCGACTGAACCGCTACTCTCTCTTCCCGCATGAATCTCCCCTTAGTGCTCGGCCTGCTGGTGGCCGCTTACCTCATTGGCTCCATCCCCACGGCCTTGTGGGTGGGGCGGGCGTTTTTCGGGCTGGACATCCGGGAGCATGGTTCCGGCAACTCCGGGGCCACCAATACCTTCCGGGTGCTGGGCAAGAAGCCGGGTTCTTTTGTAATGGCTGTGGATGTGCTGAAGGGCTGGGTGGCTACCTCGCTGGCTACGGTGATGCTGAATCAGGGCGCTATTCTGCCTTCGCAGCTGCTGTACTACCAGCTGGCCTGCGGGGTGCTGGCGGTGGTAGGGCACATTTACCCCATCTGGGCCGGGTTCCGGGGCGGAAAGGGCGTCGCTACTATTCTGGGCGTGATGCTGGCCATTGCCCCGGCCACCGTGGGCGTGTGCATTCTGGTATTTATTGCGGTGCTGCTGGCCTCGCGCTACGTGTCCCTGAGCAGCATGTCGGCCGGGGTGGTGTTTGCCCTGCTGCAGTTGCTGCCCCCGTTCCGCCCCGATAACCAGCTGCTGGTATGGTTTGGCTTCGTGGTGGCCGGGCTGCTCATCTACACTCACCGCGCCAACATCCAGCGCCTGCGCGCCGGCACCGAAAGCCGCGTGCCCATGCCCTGGGATAAGAAGTAGAGCAGTATCTGAATTGATTCGTTGACTCCAACTACATGGCTTCAGGAAAAGCGGACACACCGGCCGGGCTGGTAGGCTTAGGAATAAGGCAACACACTTTGCTGACGTACTGGCCTAAATATGGAGTGCCGGTTATGCTGCTCCTAGCTATTCTCGCCGTAACGCTGCTGGCACTTTGGGATAAGATTCCGGCTGAAGCGTACGTGCCCGTAATAGCCTCCCTGGCGGGGCTGCTGCTCCTTGCAGTAGCCATCAGCTATCTATTGCACTTTGTGTTCCTGACGGATGAGGAGGTAATACTCAAGCGTTACAGTAAAGAAGTGATATATCCACGCGCTGCCATCAACTCCATGCACAGTGTGTTCATCAACTTATATGTGGTGGAAATGCGGGATGGTAGGAAATATTACTTCCTGCCTAAAGTGTCGCATGTATTACATGACCTCTTTGGATTCTAAACAGGCAGAGTAAAATTCTGCTTGCTGAACTGCATCCACTACTTTTACCCCCGCATTTCCAACCCCTAAACCACCCCGCATGGCTTCCTACCTCGAGCAGAACCAGCAGCGTTTCCTCACTGAACTCATCGACTGGCTCCGTATTCCGTCGGTTTCCGCCGACCCCAAGTTTCACGGCGACGTGCTGCGGGCCGCCGAGTATCTGAAAGCCCGCTTCATGGAAGTTGGCCTGGAAAACGTGGAGCTGTGTCCCACGGCCGGCAACCCCATCGTGTACGGTGAGAAAATCATTGACCCCGCGTTGCCCACCGTGCTGGTATACGGCCACTACGACGTGCAGCCCGCCGACCCCTACGAGCTGTGGGATTCGCCCCCGTTCGAGCCCGTTATCAAGGACGAGAAGATTTACGCCCGCGGCGCCTGCGACGATAAAGGCCAGGTGTACATGCACGTAAAGGCCCTGGAGGTAATGAACCAGGAGGGCGGCCTGCCCTGCAACATCAAGGTGATGATTGAGGGCGAGGAGGAAATCGGCTCCAACAACCTCGGCATCTTCGTGCGCGCTAACAAGGAGAAGCTGAAAGCCGACGTTATCCTGATTTCCGATACCGGCATGCTGGCCAACGACGAGCCCAGTATTGAGGTGGGCTTGCGCGGCCTGAGCTACCACGAGGTAGAGGTAACCGGCCCCAACCGGGACCTGCACTCTGGCCTCTACGGCGGCGCGGTGGCCAACCCCATCAACGTGCTCTGCAAGATGATTGCCTCGCTGCACGATGAGAACAACCATATCACCATCCCCGAGTTCTACAACAACGTAGCCGTGCTAACGGACGAGGAGCGCGCCGAGCTGAACCGCGTGCCGCACTCCGACGACGAGTTCAAGAAGAGCATCGGCCTGCCCGACACCTATGGCGAAAAGGGCTACACCACCGTAGAGCGCATCGGCATCCGGCCCACCTTGGATGTGAACGGCATCTGGGGCGGCTACACCGGCGAGGGCGCTAAAACGGTTATTGCCTCCAAGGCCTACGCCAAAATTTCGATGCGCCTGGTGCCTAACCAGACGTCCGACGAAATTACGGCCCTGTTCCAGAAGCACTTCGAAAGCATTGCCCCCAGCGGCGTAACGGTGGTAGTAAAGCCCCACCACGGCGGTGAACCGGTAGTAACCCCCACCGACTCGGTGGCCTACAAAGCCGCCGCCGATGCCATGGAAACCACTTTCGGCAAGCGCCCCATCCCCACGCGCGGGGGCGGCTCCATTCCCATTGTAGCCATGTTCAAGAGCGAGCTGGGCCTGGATACCGTGCTGCTCGGCTTCGGCCTAGACAGTGACGCCATCCACTCGCCCAACGAGCACTACGGCGTGTTCAACTTCCTGAAGGGCATTGAAACCATTCCGCACTTCTACCGCAACTACGCGGCCGCCGTGAAAGGCTAGGAGAAAATTTGCCCACACAACAACGCCCGGCTACTGCAGTAGCTGGGCGTTGTTGTGTAGAACGATGTAGAGACGCGACACTTCGCGTCTTACCGTTGAACGGTCAGAAACCGCGCCAGGTAAAAACAACATCCTCAACGGCGAGACGCAAAGTGTCGCGCCTTTATACCAGCAAATCAGCCGGCGGCGGAGCTAATTACCCTGGAACGAGTACGTCAGGTACAACTGAAATGCACTGTTGCGGATGTTGTTCTGCACTTTGGTGCTACCCGCTAGCATCGATTTTTCGATGTCAATAACCCCGCCGTTGTAGCGCAGGCCCACGCCCAGGCCGGTTTTACGCTGATAGCCCAAACCAAACAAGTAGCCCGCATCCACAGCGTTGTAGCGCGGTTTCACGTCGATGCTTTGGTTGTCAGTCTTGTCGCGGGCCAACACTAGAAAACCCACCTGCGGACCGGCTTCAAAGAACAAGCCGTCCACGTTAATGTGGAAAACCAGCGGCATATCCACGTAATCAAGCCGGGTAGTTACCTCGGGCGAAACAGGCAGCTTGGCGCCTTTGCGGGAATAGATAAGCTCAGGCTGAAAGGCGAACAGCTTTGATAAGCCAATGTTGGCGAAGCCGCCCGCCTGAAAACCAAACGTGTTTTTATAGGCCTCGGCCTGCTTGCCGGTGAAATTGGAGAGCGTACCGCCGGCTTTCAACCCGATCGACACGTTGCGCTGGGCGTGGGCCACGCCGCCCACGCCGACTATCATTAGAAAAGAAAGAACTGCTTTCTGCATAGAACGAAGGAAAGGAGAAACGGAACAAGCCGCGAAACTACACGCAAAAGCGGGCTTCACCCGGTATCAGAAACAAAACGGCCCTGCCTCCAACCGGAAGCAGGGCCGTTTTAAGAGAGCTAGTGCAGCTTATTTGCCGGGCAGCAGAAAACCTACTGAGGCCTGGAACACTGAGTTGCGGGCGTTGCGCACGTCGGCGTCGCCGGTGTAGCCGTCTTTAGCAAAGTCAGTGAAGGAACCGTTGTAGCGGATGCCAATTAGGAACCCCGCATCCGACTGATAGCCCAACCCAGCGGCGTACCCAATCTCGTTGCGGTTTACGTTATCCAGATTTTGGGTGCCGGAGTAGTTGGTAAATACAGTGCCGTTCAGGCTACGCTTGGTTTCATCCTTTACCTTCATCAGGTAGCTGTACTGCGGGCCGGCCTCAAAGAAGAATCCATCAGCATTGATTTTCAGAAGCACCGGTACATCAATGTAGTTGTAGGTGCGGCTGCCGCTGTACTGATACAAACCGAAGGCCTTATTCTCAGCAAACTTGAAGCCCTTTTGCGAAAACAGAACTTCGGGCTGCACCGATAGGAAACCGTCGTCGAGCAGGCCAATGTTGAGCATGGCCCCACCGTGGAAACCGAACTTGTTTTCGTAGCGGCTTTCGTCAGTCAGGTCGCCGGAGAGATTAGACATGTTGCCGCCGGCTTTCAAGCCGAAACGAATACCCTGGGCTTTGGACTCAGAAACAGCAACGGTGGCGAGGAGGGCCGCAGCGGCCAGTAGGGATTTTTTCATGAGTGCAACGAAGTTGGAGTGAGAAAAGGGGGAATTGCACGAGAGCCAGCCGCACCAAAAATGTGCCAGCTCGATGCCTTTAACGGCTGTTGCCGGCAAAAGGCGTATGAATCAGCTGAAAAAAATAACGGCCTCCCCGTTGAGGGAGGCCGTTACCGGGCGGGTAGGATGCCTTATTTAGTCGGAATCAGATAGCCCAACTGCAGCGTGAAAGCGTTATTGAAGGCTTTCGGCTCGTTGTCTTGGTCTTTGGTATCGATGAGAGAGTTGAAGCCGCGGGCGTAACGCAGGCCCAGGCTGATGCCACCGTCGGTCATGTAGCCTACACCGGCCACGCCGCTGATGTCGAACTGCGCCAGGTCAGACTTGTACGCTTTGTCGCGGCTTACACCGGTGTAATCGAGAAAGTTGCCATCATTTTCAACCTTATCCTTGTCGCCGTTGGTGTACTTGGTAGTAGTCTGCGACTTGTTTTTGGACCCGAACAGGTAGCTCACCTGCGGGCCCAACTCGAAGAACAGGCCACCAGCGTTGATTTTGGCCAGCAGCGGCACATCCAAGTAGTGCAGCACGCGCTGCTGCTCCTGCTCTACCGATTTCACGCCGGCAGCCAGGCCAGTGGTCTGCTTGGTCTGAATTTCGTAGCCCTTGCGGTTGTACAGTAGCTCGGGAGCGAAGGAGAAGAAACCATCCGAAGAAAGCGGAATGCTGGTGCTTACGCCCACGTTGTAACCCAGCTTGTAGTCGCCGAGGTCGGTGCTGTAGTTGGGGCCGGTAATCTGGCTCACGTTGTTGCCGGAAATGTTAGAGTAGGTACCACCTACTTTCACACCAAGGCGGAAGCCGCCAGCGTCTTGGGCGTGCACGGCGGAAATAGAGGCCACGCCCAGGGCGGCCAGGAGAGCAAAGTTTTTCATGTCAATAGGGGATGTTTGAACGCACAGACCAACGGCCTCTTTTCAACTGCACAGCCACGTCCTTCGTGGTTTCAGGGGCTCATAGCGTAAGTTTCGGATATAGGGTTGCGGGAAGAATCATATTTTATTTAAAATTAACAATGTAAAGAAGAGGCTGTTTCCAGTTAAGCTCTACAGTAGCAGATGGTTAGCGTACGCCGGAAAGTCAACAGTTTCCGGTGGGCCAACAGCCTGATTTTGCTACTTTTGGCCTCAGTGCATGCTTTAGCTTTATGACGCGTTGGAACCGGTGGCTCCTGGCCGCGCTACTCATCGGTAGTAGATTTTCGCCAGTCTGGGCGCAACAGTCCGCCGCGCCGCTAGTGGTAGGAGCCTACGGGCAGGGGAGCTTCATTATTGCGCACACGCCTGCCGTGAAACATCTTGCGGTGTCACACCCCACGGGCGTGGAGGTGAACCTGCAGCGCCAAACTAACGGCTCGGAGCCCTGGCACGCCTGGTACAAGTACCCCAAAGTGGGCCTGGCGCTGGTGTATTACGATTACCACAACCCGGTGCTGGGCAAATCCTACGCGGCCAGCATGTACATCAACAAGCCCTTTTGGCACACCCGGCGGCAGGAGCTGAACTTCCGGATTGGCACCGGCGTGGGCTATTTCCCGGTGCGCTACAACCAGGACACCAATCACAAAAACACCATCGTCAGCTCCCGCCTGAACGCCACGCTGCAAACCCGCCTGGAGTACGATGTAGCCCTGTCGGAGCACGTGGGGCTGCTGCTGGGGCTGGGCCTGAACCATTATTCCAACGGCGCTACCACTAAGCCCAACTTTGGCATCAACCTGCCCACGGTGCTGTTAGGACTCAACTACCATCAGCAACGCCCGTTCCGGCCGCTGAGCACCGCTCCCGAGCCAGAGCCTGCCGAGCTGGGGCGCAACTTTATCAACCTGAGCACCTCAGTAGGCTGGAAGCAGCGCAACACCACCGATAACCGCCGCTACCTGGTAAACTCCGTAACGCTGGCGGTGGGCCGCCGCGTGAACCGCAAAAGTAACCTTGTAGCGGGCGTAGAGGGCTTTTACGACCGGAGTCTGCTGGCTCAGCTCCAGGATACAGCACGGGCCGGCGACCGGCTGCCCGACGTAAAAAAGGCCGGGGCCTACGTGGGCCACGAGTTGCTATTTGGCCGGCTGGCGTTTGTGTCGCACCTGGGGTTCTACCTCTACAATCCGTACAAATCCAACAAGTTCTACTACGAGCGGCTGGGGCTGAAATACCACTTCACAGACCGCCTGTTCGGCAACGTAGACCTGAAGATTCACCGGGGCGCGGCCGATGTAATTGAGTGCCGGGTAGGAGTGAAGCTATAAGCTGAGGGGCTATTTTGGAGGTTTCAGCGGGCTGAAATGGTGCTTCGGTAACCGTTGGTTGCAGTGGGCTAACCAACTGCGCACCTTTACGCCGTCACCCCACTACTGTCCTCCGCTCACTATGGAAACCTTCCTGCTCCTGAACCGCTGGCTGCACATTGCGGCCGGTTTTACCGGATTCTTCGTGGCCCCGGTGGCCCTGATCGTGCGTAAAGGCGGCCCGGCGCACCGACTGTGGGGGCGGGTGTTCTTCTATGCAATGCTGGTAGCCGGCTGCACGGCCATTATTTCGGCCAGCCTGCATAGTATGACCTTTCTGCTGCTTACGGGCGTATTTAGCTTGTACTTGGCGCAGTTTGGGTACCGCTCGTTGCAGCACAAACGCATGAGCCAGGGGCAGCAGCCCAGCCTTTATGATTGGGTTAGTACCGGCCTGGGGCTGCTGATTTTCGCCGGTACACTGGCGTACGGCATCTGGCACCGGCCCTTCAATCTGGCCATGGTAGTTTTTGGCGCAATTGGGCTAATGACCACTTTGCGGCAGTTGCGGGGCTTCCGGCGGGCTGGCAGCTGGCCGGCCGGGCAATGGCTGCGCAACCACATTTCGGGCTTTGTGGGTTCCTACATTGCAGCAGTGTCCGCGTTTTCGGCTACCAGCCTTAAGTTCATTACCTTTCCGCTCAACTTCTTGTGGCCCACCCTGGTGCTGGTACCACTGCTGATTTGGCTGCAGCGGCGCTACGTGCCCGCCGGTGGCGTACCCAATCGGGTAATAACGTCGGCCTGAGGCAGTAAGCTAAGCCTTCGTCAGGGCTTGGTTGATTTGGCCAACAAGACCCGGGCCTTCGTAAATGAAACCCGTATAAAGCTGCAGTAGGGAAGCCCCGGCTTCCAGCTTTTCGCGGGCATCCTGGGGCGAGAAGATGCCGCCAACCCCAATAATGGGAAGCTGCCCCCGGCTGTGCTGGCTTAGGTACCGGATAACCTCGGTAGCCCGCTTACGCAGGGGGCGGCCGCTGAGGCCCCCCGCACCCAAGGCGTCCACCTGCGCGGCTGGCGTGGCAAGCCCGTCCCGGCTGGTGGTGGTATTGGTGGCAACCAGACCGCTAAGGTTGGTTTCGCGGGCAATGAGCAGAATATCGTCCAGCTGCGGGTCCGTTAGGTCGGGCGCAATTTTGAGCAGGAGGGGGCGAGGCTTGGGCAGCGACTGGTTGCGTTCCTGCACCTGCTGCAACAGCTGAATCAGCGGCTCCCGCTCCTGCAGCTGCCGCAGCCCCGGCGTGTTTGGTGAGGATACATTCACCACGAAGTAATCCACTTCCTCATGTAGAGCTTCCACGCAGGCTACATAGTCGTGGGCGGCATCCTCGTTGGGGGTATCCTTGTTCTTGCCAATGTTACCACCAATAACCAGGTCCCGATTCCGGCGCTGGTGCAGGCGGGTGGTGGCGGCCTGCACGCCGTGGTTGTTGAAGCCCATGCGGTTCACGAGGGCTGCATCCTGCGGCAGGCGGAACAAGCGAGGCTGCGGGTTGCCGGATTGGGGGCGGGGCGTAACCGTGCCTATTTCTACGAAGCCAAAGCCTAGAGCCCCTAACTCGTCCGTCAGCTCCGCGTTTTTATCGAAGCCCGCTGCCAGGCCCACCGGGTTCCGAAAGCGTAGGCCAAATACTTCGCGCTCCAGGTTGGGGTGACGGAAATCGTAAAGACTGCGCAACGCCGCAGCTGCTCCCGGAAGCCGGTAGGCCCGCTTCAGATTTTCAAATACCAAATGGTGAGCACGCTCCGCGTCCAGCCGGAACAGCAGGGGTTTGACAAGGGCATTGTATAGCACGCCACAAAGCAACAGGGAAATAGTGAGATGATGAAATAGTGCGTGCATGAAGTAACTGGCATTCACGCACTATTTCATCATTTACCCTGCCCAACCTTCCCGATCAAGGCTGCGGTACTGGATGGCTTCGGCTAGGTGGGGCAGCTGGATATCCTCACTGCTG
Source organism: Hymenobacter pini (assembly GCF_020421205.1). Classification (GTDB taxonomy): domain Bacteria; phylum Bacteroidota; class Bacteroidia; order Cytophagales; family Hymenobacteraceae; genus Hymenobacter; species Hymenobacter pini. The sequence continues at coordinate 28,801 of NZ_JAIZZH010000004.1, read as the reverse complement.
GCCAAATCGGCAATGGTGCGGGCCACTTTCAGAATCCGGTCGTAGGCCCGGGCCGAGAGGCCGAGGCGCTCCATGGCCGTTTTCAGGAGGGTGAGGCCGGCGGCATCAATTCGGCAAATGTCCTTCACCATTTGGGAAGGCATCATGGCATTGGAGTGGATTTCCGGAAACTCCCGAAACCGCTCGGCCTGCTTCTGGCGGGCCTCCTCCACCCGCGCCTGAATGGTGCGGCTGTCCTCCGAGCGGCGGGTTTCCGTCATCTGGTCAAACGTTACGGGCGTCACCTCCACGTGCAGGTCAATGCGGTCCAGCAGCGGCCCCGATACTTTGTTGAGGTAGCGCTGCACCACACCAGGGCCGCACACGCACTCCTTTTCCGGATGGTTGTAATAGCCACACGGACACGGGTTCATACTGGCTATGAGCATGAAGTTGGCCGGGAAATCAATGCTGACTTTGGCCCGCGAAATGGTTACCCGCCGCTCCTCCAGCGGCTGGCGCATCACCTCCAGGACGGTGCGCTTAAATTCCGGCAGCTCGTCCAGAAACAGCACGCCGTTGTGCGCCAGGGAGATTTCGCCGGGCTGCGGGTTGCCCCCGCCGCCCACCAACGCCACATCGGAAATCGTGTGGTGCGGCGACCTGAAAGGCCGGGTATTCAGCAACGAAGCATTGGCTCCCAGCTTACCCGCTACTGAATGAATTTTAGTGCTTTCCAGCGCCTCCTGCATGCTCAGAGCGGGCAAAATGCTGGGCAGGCGCTTGGCCAGCATGGTCTTGCCAGCGCCGGGAGGGCCTATCATAATCACGTTGTGGCCGCCGGCAGCGGCAATTTCCAGGGCCCGCTTGATGTTCTCCTGGCCCTGCACATCGGCAAAATCGGCGGCGTACTGGTTAGCGGAGTGCTGAAATACGTCCCGGGTGTCCACTACCACCGGCTCAATGGCCAGCCGGCCTTCCAGAAAGTCCACGGCCTCCTGCATAGTTTCCACCGGAATAACGTCGAGGTTGTTGACGATGGCTGCTTCTAAGGCGTTTTCCCGCGGCAGGATGAAGCCCTTGAAGCCTTCCTTTCGGGCCTGAATGGCTATGGGCAGCACTCCCCGCACGGGCCGCAGTTCTCCATCCAGGGCCAATTCGCCCATGATTACATACTCACCCAGCCGCTCGGTGGTGAGCTGTTGGGAGGCGTGCAGGATGCCCACGGCAATGGGCAAATCGTAGGCCGAGCCTTCCTTGCGAATGTCGGCCGGAGCCATGTTCACTACCACTTTGGTGCGGGGCATCCGGTACCCTTTAAACTTCAGAGCCGCTTCAACCCGCTGCTGGCTTTCCTTAATAGCATTATCGGGCAGGCCCACCACGTAAAAGCCCGTGCCCTGCGATACAACTACTTCAATGGTAATAGTGTAAGCATTAACCCCTTGCACGGCCGAGCCGAAGGTTTTCGTAAGCATGAATAAAGCCGAAAGAGAACGGGTGAATAGAATAGTATCAAGAGCGGAAGGTACAACCTAAAAGAACGTCATTCCGAGCGCAGCCGAGGAATCTCGCGTGCTGATGTTGCAAAGTAATTCTGACGTCAGCACGCGAGATTCCTCGGCTGCGCTCGGAATGACGTTCTTGAAAGTGGAGTTACGCTTACTTACGGCTTCACCAATTGCTCAATGAGCATAATCATAATGTGGATGGCCTTGATGTGGATTTCCTGAATCCGGTCGGCGTAGCCGGCGTGCGGGGCCCGGATTTCCACGTCGCTAATGCCGGCCAGCTTGCCCCCGTCTTTGCCGGTGAGGCTTACCACGCGCATACCAGCGGCGCGGGCCGCTTCGGCGGCCAACAGCACGTTGGGCGAGTGGCCGCTGGTGCTGATAGCCAGCAGCACGTCGCCGGGGCGACCCAAAGCCTCCACGTAGCGGCTGAACACGTGGTCGTAGCCGAAGTCGTTGGCCACGCAGCTCATGTGGGAGGCCTCCGTGAGGGCTATGGCAGCCAGGGCACGGCGGTTTTGGCGGTAGCGGCCGGTGAGCTCCTCGGCAAAATGCTGGGCGTCGCAGAGGGAGCCGCCGTTGCCGCAGGTGAGCACTTTACCACCGGCGTCGAGGCTGGCGGCTATCAGGCGGGCAGCCTGTTCAATGGCCTGCAAGTTGGCCGGGTTCTGCACAAACCGGTCGAGCACGGCCTGGGCCTCATTGAGTTCGGCCTGGATGAGGCCGGTAAGCGAAGGTTGGGTCACGAAACGCGGAAATTACGCCGGATAATTAGGGTTGCGCGGCGGAATGATGGAATTGGGTTGGTCGATGGGGGCGTTGGGCAGGGCCGGGTCCGATTCCGGAAAGGTGGGCTGGTGTTGCTCCGGGTAGGTAGTAACACCAGTGCGGGGCACTACGGGCGGCCGGTCGGCGGTGCGCTGCTGTTCCAGCTGGTGGTCGTAGAGGCGGGCTTTCAGCTCGTTGATTTTGCCTTCGCGGGCGGCCACGTCCCGGCGCAGCATCACGCTGTCCAGGTTTTCGGTGAGCAGCTGCAGGCCCAGTAGAACAGTGGCCGTTACGAACAGGCCAAACAGCAGACTTTCGCGGGAGTCGGCCATGCTGGCAAAACTACTCTGCACGGAGGGTACCAGCAGAATCAGCAGAGCCAGCAGCAAGAATACCATCACTAGGATGGTTACCAATCGTTTAAGAGCAAGCATGAGCGTCAGGTGGTTGTGGTGGAGGAGAGAGAAAGTAGCCCGTAATACGCAGGAGCCACTGGAACGGATTAAATATAGCGCTTTCGCAGTGTTGAGCTACCAGCGTCATCTCTGCTGCCTCTCATCTACACCAAGGCCGCGTTGGTCGCCTGCAGCGTGTTGAGGCGCTGGTAGAGGCCGCCCTGGCGCAGCAGCTCCTCGTGGGTGCCGCGCTCCACAATTCGGCCGTGCTGCAGCACCACAATTTCATCGGCGTGCTGCACGGTGCTCAGGCGGTGGGCAATAACCAGGCTGGTGCGGTTCTGCATCAAGCGGGTAAGGGCTTCTTGTACCAGCTTTTCGCTCTCCGTGTCGAGGGCTGAGGTGGCTTCGTCCAGAATCAGGATGGGCGGGTTGCGCAGAATGGCGCGGGCAATGCTCAGGCGCTGGCGCTGGCCCCCGCTCAGGCGGCTACCCCGGTCACCAATCATCGTGTGGTAGCCCTCCGGCGAGGCCATAATGAAGTCATGGGCATTAGCAATGCGGGCAGCTTCCAGCACCTCGGCTTCGGTTGCTTCGGTGTTGAAGCGGATGTTGTTGAAGATGGTGTCGTTGAACAGGATGCTTTCCTGCGTTACGATGCCCATCTGGTCGCGCACCGAGTGAATGGTGCAGTCGCGCACGTCGTGGCCGTCGATGAGCAGCTGGCCGCCGGTGGGGTCGTAGAAGCGGGGGAGCAGGTCGGCCAGGGTGCTCTTGCCGCCGCCGCTGGGGCCCACCAGGGCCACGGTTTTGCCCTTTGGAATCGTCAGGTTGATGTCCTGCAGCACGGGCACGTCGGCGTAGCCGAACTGCAGGTTGCGCAGCTCAATCTGGTGCTCGAAGGCGGGCAGCAGCTGGGCGTCGGGCTTGTCGCGGATGGCCGGCTCGGTGTCGATGATGCTCAGCACCCGCTCGCCGGCCACCAGCCCGCGCTGGATGTTGCCAAACGAAGCCGACAGCGCCTTGGCCGGCGTGAGTACCTGCGAAAACAGCACTACGTACCCGATAAACGTTTGTCCGTCGAGGCTCGACTGGCCACCCAGAATCAGTGTGCCTCCGAAATACAACAGCCCAGCCACTACCGACACGCCCGCAAACTCCGAGAAGGGCGAGGCCAGGTCCCGGGTGTTATCAATGGCCCGGGACGTGCGGGCGTACAGGTCGTTCTGGTCCTCAAACTTGCCTTTGATGTACTCCTGAGCGTTGAACGCTTTGATTACCCGGATGCCACCCAGCGTTTCGTCAATCACCGACAACATGGTGCCCAGGGTGCTCTGGCTTTGTTTGGCCTGGGTGCGCAGGCGCTTGGCCACGGTGGCAATGATACCGCCCGAAATTGGCAGCAGAATCAGCGTGAACAGCGTGAGCGGCGTGGAAATGTGGAACAGCACCGCGAAGTAGGCAATGATGGTGAGCGGCTCTTTGATAACGGCCGTCATGGTATTCACCACCGAGGTTTCCACCTCCTGCACGTCAGCCGTGAAGCGCGACATCAAATCCCCCTTCCGCTCGGTGCCAAAAAAGCCCAGCGGCAGGCTCAAGATACGGTAATACAGGTCGCGGCGCAGGTTCCGAATCACGCGGGCCCGCACCGTGGCTAGCAGGCGCAGGCTCAGGTACCGGAACACATTGCTCAGCAGCACCGACACCACCACCACCCCGCACACAAAAGCAAGGGCCCCCAGCTTGCCGCGCTGCGCCAGCACTTGCGCGAAGAAGAAGTTGAACGTATCCGTCACCCATTGGATAGTCGGGTGAAAATCCGGAATGTGGCTGGGGGCTTTGGCTGGCACCTTGTCCGTTTTATCAAACAGCACGCTCAGCAGCGGAATGATGAGCGTAAAGTTGCCGATGCTGAAGAAGATGGTCAGCATGGTGAACAGCAGGTACTGCGGCAGAAACACCGCCCAGGGCCGGGCGTATTGCAGAATGCGGAGGTAAGTCTTCATCGGAACAGGCAAAGGTACGGCATTACCTGCGGCGAGGCCTATACGGTGGCAAGGCCAGCCGTAGCACCCCCGGAACGCACACAGCCCCCGACACCTGCGCGCCGGGGGCTGTGTATCGTCAAACGATTTCGCCTGCAGATTACTTTACCGTCATGTTGCCGCGTATTTCGCCGCCGGTGTAGGCCTGCGTGTGCAGGTTCACGTAGGTTTCGCCGCTGAGCAGCTTGGCCCCATCGGCCTCCGAGAGAGTAGCCGTGCCGCTGATGGGCGAGGTAGCTACGCTGGAGAACGGCACAATCACGCCACCGTTTACGCCCGGGGCTGCCTGGTGAATATGGCCCATGGAGGGCGTAATACCGGAGTACGTTACTTTATAGGTAAGCGTGCGGGTGGTCTTGTCGTAGGTGCCCGTCATGGTGCCGGTAGCGGCCGAGGAGTTGGCGGGTACTTCCTGCTTACCATCCAGCGTAGCTGACACGTTTACCGTGTTGCTGGCAGGCTGGTTGTTGTCATCATCGTTTTTGCAAGCACCCAGCGTGAGCAGGCCAGCGGCCAGAATTAGAGAAGTAATTTTGTGTAGCATGAGAAAATGGGAAAAAAGGGAAATGGTTGGTGAGAAGTTGAAGGGTTAGCGGAATCCTTTCTTGGGGCGCACCGTGAAGTTGCGGTTCACGTTGAAGCCGAAATAGATGTCGCCTTTGAAGAAGTTGCCGCGGGTTTCACTTACAAAGTGTTTTTCAATCATACCCTGCGAGTTGGTCACGTGCAGCTGAAACACGTGGCCGCCGGTTTCAATGTCCAAGCCGGCAGCCACGGCATTGCGCACACCGGTAGGCTTGCTGTCGGGCATTAGGTAGTAGTACTCCACGTTAATGGAGGTGCGCTTGGTGATTTTCTGGCGGCCACCCACGCCCAGGGCGTACACATCGTTGGCGTCCCGGCCTTCCATCACCAGGTTGCGGTGTACCAGCGTCGGCATGAGCTGCAGCGAGAGGTTGTCGCTGAACTTGCGCGCCAGCAGGGCCTGGTAAGTATAGGTAAGGCGGCGCGGCAGGGTGTGGTCGATGTTGTCGTTGTACTTGATGGTGGTCAGGGCCGTGCTGCCAAACAGCGTCAGGCTCACGGGCATGGCCCGCGCCCCCGTCGACTGGGTAATGACCCGGTATTTGGCAAAGCCATCCAGCGTTTTGCCCAGCGAGCTGCGCCCAACGCCAATTTCCAGGTGGTCGGTAACGGCGTATTCCAGCCCCAGACGAATGGTGGCCTGGTCGAGCCCGAAGAAATTGTAAGCGCCGCTGTTAAGCGTCCCGAAGCGGTGCGAAATCAGAAAAACCAGGGTGCCCTGGCCCGGGGTTTCCACGGTGTGCCCGTTGATGAGGCGGGTGCTTTTGAAAGTAGCCTGCACGGTTTCGCGGGTGGGCTGGGCGTTGGTTTGCTTCTCCAGCTGGCCCAGCAGGTCGTCGTCTTGCGCTAGGGCCGGAGCCGCCAGCCCCAGCAAAAGGGCCAGCGCCACGCACAACCGACGGAATGAATAGTAGAAATGTAGCCGCATAGAGGCAGAAGTGAGGATAATGGGAAAACAGGAGGTTACTTGGCCGAAATCTGGGTGGCCGGCTCGCAGGCCAGGCGCACTTTCACGCCTACTATCTTGGCAATATTCTCGCGCACCAGCAGCGGAATCTCAATATTGTAGTCGGCTGGGGCCACGTTGAAATAGGCGTTTACCAGCAGGGTACCCTGGCTGAGCTCCAGAATGCCGGGCACCGTGATGTGGCGCGTTACGCCATGAATGGTAAGGTCGCCTTCTACCGTGGCGCGCTGGGAGCCACCTTTCAGCAGGCCGCTCATGTCCAGGTCCAACACCTTACCCCGGAAGGTGGCTTTCGGAAAACGCCCCGATTCCATGTAGTTCTCGTTGAAGTGCTCCTGCATGAGGGTGCGCTTGAACTGAAACGACTTGATGGGGATGCTAAAGGCGAGTTGCCCGTTCTGCAGGTCGAAAATGGCTGATACCTCCTCGGTACGCGCCTCAATATCCTCGATGATGCTGGTCGAGAAGAAGCTGACCGAACCGGTTTGCGTCATGTAGCGTCCCTGCGCATAGCCGCTCAGGCTGCCCAGGCTCAGCAACGCCAGCGTGCCCCATCTGGCAAGTGTTGCCCGGCGTACAAAGTGGGTGACCATCTAGTTGTTGGGTGCACCGGCAGTTACCCACTGCTGCAGGAGGGCAATGTCACAGTCGGAGAGCTTGGCACCTCCCTGGGGCATTTGCTGAAAACCAGGAGCGTGCGTTACCACCCCCATCAGCAGGCCGCTTTTGGCCCGGGCCTGCACTTCGTTATAGTCTTCAAGGTTGACGTTGCCGGAGAGCAACACAGCATTGTGGCAGCTGCGGCAATTACGGTCCAGCAGGGGAGTAATATTCAGGGCGTAGCTAACCGTGGTTGGGGTGTTGCATACTACGGCTGGTTTGATGTTGGCGGCATTATCGTAGGCACAACTACTCAATAGAGCAACGGTGAGATAAGCAAAGTAACGGTGTGGCATAGAGGAGGTAGAAGAGCTGGGAAGCCGAAGCGGAGGAACCCAAGCCAGGAAGCTGGCTAGAGCTTGGGTAAGAGGTTGTAATTCTGCAAACTGAGCGAGTTCGGTAAGACATGCCGTGCGTTAACACTAGCAATCTTTTTCCCAAATTGAGAAAGATTCCCGAAGTCGGACAAACGTACGTGACAGCCCTGCGTTTGTATTTCTCCTTTCTCTGAATGACTATAAAAATTAGGTGAACAGGGCTTTATACAGGGCGAACGGCGTTTCACAGATGTCGAATCAGGCTTTTATTCAGAATGGGAGTTGGCTGGGTTCCGTATCCATGTGTTCAGCCAACACTATACCTAGCCTTGCACGATAAACCCAATAAAAAAGGCCCGCCGCAGTAACGCGACGGCCCTTTTTTGTGTGTGAAAGGACAAGGATAGGGTCAGGAGCCGAACACGCCGATTACTTCAATCTGCCCAATGATGTGGCGGTTGAATTCGGGTAGCTCCTCGGCCGGTATCCACAGCTCGTTATGCTCCCGGTTGCCCACGTTCTGCACCGGAAACGAGTCGGCGTAGTCGGCTTCCACGGCAAACCGCAGCACGTAGCCCACTCCGTAATAGGGCACGTTCCAGTCGCGGGCAATCTGGGCGGCGTACTGCTCATTGAGCACGGGGTAAAAGAACGGCTGCTCCGGCAGGCGCGGCGGAAACTCCAGCCACCCCGAAGCCGCAATCAGGTCCAGCTCAGCCTGATTCACGGGGCGATACAGCAGCGTTACGGCGGATTCGTGGCGCATGGCGGAACCTATTAAAACTCGTGCAGACGCTGGGAAATGTTCCAGCGCAGGCCCACCGAGGCCAGCACGCCGCCATCGGCCGTGAAGTTGGGCGGGGGCGTACGGCCGGCCTCGTAGGTGCGGTGCCGGTAGATGACCTTGCCATCCAGCCACAGGTTGTGGGCCGCCTGCCAAGAGCCGGTCAGGTCGCCGTGCAGCAGGTAGGAGCTGATGCCGTTGCCTATGAAGAAGCCGTACTCCCGCACCTGCCCGTTGGCGTCGCGGGGCCGGTCATCGTAGGGCAGCAGCACGTTGGAGCCGTAGTTCTGGCCAGCGGGGTCGAGGCCCTGGCGCACCAGGAAGCCTTTAGCCACTACATTAAGGCGGGGGAGGGGTTGGAAGCTGGCAATGCCAATCAGCTCCCACAAGTTGGCTCCCATGGGATGAGCCAGCGGCTGAGCGGCGTTCTGGTAGCTCCGGAATTTGTCGAGGGCCTGGTAGGTGTAAGGCCGAATGAAGTTGAACTCACCCTGCAGGTCGAAGTTGCGGATGCCGGCCACATTGATGTATTTGGCCCCCAACTGCACCGACTGCTTATTGGCCCACCAGCCGTTGCCGCTGCGCACCTGGCTCAGCACAAACTCATCCAGCACTAGCTGCCCGTATAGCTGCACCCGCTGCCAGAGGTTCCACTTGAAGTCGAGGCCCAGCAGGGCGTTGCCGTCCTGCGAGCCGGTACTTTGCTCAATGGTGCGGTAGAAGATAACCGGATTGAGGTACTGAATATCGAAGGTGTTGCGGCGCTGCACCTGCACCTGCCCGTTGCGAATCACCGAATCCCGCCGCGACGAGGCCGTGAGTACGCTCTCAAATACCCCAATGTTGAGGTTCGGCAGTACATCGAGGCTCAGGTGGTGCATGGCCAGAAACTTCCGGTCGTAGGACGCGTCCAGGTCGCCGGGATCGGCCATGAGCTGGGCAAACAGGTTCTGGTACTGGAACTTCCAGATGCGCGTCTGCACCTTCAGAAACAGGTAGGGCGAGGAGTAGTCCGACAGGATGAGGCTGCGGTAGCCGTTGCCAATCTGGTTCCGGTCGTGGCCCAGCTGCAGGCTTACGTGGCGGCCGGCCGCATACGTGAGGTAGCCCCGCGCCGACAGGAAATCGTACTGCCCGCCGGTGGTTTTGAACGGTTTCCAGAAGCCCTCGTGCGGCACGGCCCGGTCACGATCCACCCGATCCTGCACGTACAGCGGCACGGCCATCTGGTTATCGGCCAAGAAGGCGTAGAAACCGAGCCGTTTATCAATGGTGCCCTCTACCTGCACCCCGCGGGTGTTGAGGAAGGAATAGCTTTTGGCCCCATCGGAGTTGCCCAGGCTCAGGCCCAGCACGGGGTTCACGCGCAGGGAAAACTCCGGCTGCTCCACGCTGTACAGGTCGGAAGGCCGCTGGTAGAAATACTTCAGGATGGGCCGCTCCCGCACGTTCACCGCCGAATCCAGCCGGGCATCGTGCCAGTTGTCGCGCAGCAGGTAGCGGATGTTGAACCGGTCCTGCCGCGACAAGCCGGCCGAGGAATCCTGCAGCATCCGCTCGGCCAGCCGGGCCACGGCGGCGCGGGTGTAAGGCCGCACCGAGGTGTGCGGGTCGCCCAACGAGTCAGGCCCGTGCAGAATCACGTACCGGTCAATCAGGCGGTAGATATCGGCATCTAAGGGCACGTAGGTAGTACCCATGGTAGTTTTGCCTGATACGGCTGGCTGCGGCTTAGTGGCCGCCACGTTTTCGGGTTTGGCCGGCTTGGCAGGCTTGGGCGGCTGGTCGTAGGTGAGCCAGTTACCTTGGCCGTCGGTGGGGCGGGCGGGCGTATCCTGGGCGGCAGCGGGGGCAGCCAGCAGGCTCAGCAAGCCCAGTGCGAATAGGTAAGAATTTCTCATAAGCAGAGCCATGTACGGCGAAGCCGGCGCGTGGATAAGCAAACCTACGGAGTTTGTGGTAGGATTGGCCGCAACTACTAACGCCGGATGCTGCCCGGCAGTACCTTTGGGCATGTCGTTTCGCCTGCTGCGCTTCTCGGAACTGGACCTGGCTGCCTGGGACGCCTGCGTCGATTCGGCCCCGCAGGCGGTTCCGTACGCCGCCAGCTGGTGGCTGCAGGCCACGGCCGGCCGCTGGGATGCGCTGGTAGAAATAGAGCCTGAAACCGGCCGTTACCTGACGGTGTGGCCGTTGCCGGTGAAGTGGTGGCCCTGGGGACGGGAGGTGTACCAGCCACCCTTTACGCAGCAACTAGGCGCGGTGGGGGCTAAGATGTTCGCAAGCTTAGTAGGTTCCTGGCCAGCTCTGGTGCAGCCCCGCTACACGCGCTTCTACGCGCAGCTGAACGAACAAAACCGACTGGTGGCCGCCCCAACCCCAGTTGCTGTGCAGGCCCGCCAGACTTACCATTTACCGCTTCAGCTGCCCTACGAAGCACTGCAAGCCGGTTACTGCGCCGACTACCGCCGCCGCCTGCGCCGGCCGGCTCCGGAGCTGGGCCCCGTGCAGACTACCACTGATGTTGAGCCGCTGCTTGCACTGTTCCAGCAAACTCAGGGCCCGGCCGCTCGCCTCAAAAATCGGCACTACACCATTCTGCGCCGGTTGGTGGCCGCGCTGCAGGCCCGGCAGCTGCTGGAGCTGCACGAAGTGCGTCACTCCAGTAGCGGCGAGCTGCTGGCCGGGGCACTGTTTGTGCGGTACCGGTCCCGGCTGATTTATTTGTTCGCGGCGGCCTCTGCCGAAGGTAAAAAGCTGGCGGCTCCGTTAGCCCTGGTAGATGCGGCCATCCGGCGGCACGCGGGCACGCCGGAGCTGATCCTCGATTTTGAGGGCGGCATGATACCGTCTATTGCCCGTTTTTTCGCCAATTTCGGGGCCGTGCCCGTGTCGTACACGGCCCTATTCTTCACCCAACGCCCTTGGTATCTGAAATGGATGCGCTGACGCCTTCTTCCGTTGATTACTCCGCCGCCGCGGCTGCGGCCGCCAACCCGCGCGTACACGTGGTGTGTGCCGAGCCATCCGTTGCCAACCACTTCCTGGCCGAGCTGCGCGACGTATCGGTGCAGCAGGACTCCCTGCGTTTCCGCCGCAACCTGCAGCGTCTGGGCGAAATCATTGCCTACAAAATCAGCTCCCAGCTGAGCTACACCGATAAAACGGTGAAAACGCCGCTGGGCGAGTCCAGCAGCAAGCACCTCCACGATTTTCCGGTGCTGGCCACCGTGCTGCGGGCCGGTCTGCCCTTCCACCAGGGCTTCCTGAACTACTTCGACCAGTCGCCCTCCGCGTTTGCCGCCGCTTACCGCATTGAGGGCACGGCCCAGGTGCAGGTGCAGGTGGACTACCTCTCGGCCCCGCGCCTCGATGAGCGGGTGCTGGTTCTGGCCGACCCTATGCTGGCCTCGGGCAAAAGCCTGGTGCAAACGTACCGGGCCATGCTGCGCTTCGGTACGCCCCGGCAGGTGCACATTGCCGCCGTTATTGCCAGCCCCCAAGGCGTGGAGTACGTGACCCGCGAAATTCCCGAAGCCACTCTCTGGGTTGCTGCCATCGACCAGGGCCTCAACGAGCAGGCCTACATTGTGCCCGGCCTCGGCGACGCCGGCGACCTGTCGTACGGCAGCAAGCTATAATTGAACGCGCACCCGCAAGCACAGCTCCAGGATACACGTTCAAGTATCGGTTGATAACAAAGTGCTAACCCGGCGGAACTAACCGTTTCGCGGCGCACCTGTTATCTTCATTCTCCCACGCATTCAAGTACCGTGCTGCCCGATTTGCTTAAATACGCCACCGTGTTTGCCATTGGCATGTTCAAGTTTGTGGCGGCGCCCATTGCCGGGGTAGCCGCCGGGCTGCCCATGGCCTGGGTGTGGGGCCTGTCGGTGGCGGGTATGATGACGACGGTGGTACTGATTTCGGGGCTGGGCCGGCAGTGGGCCCTGCACATGCGGCGTAAGCGTGAAGAGAAGGGCAAACCCCTGTTCAACCGCCGCAGCCGTACTATTGTCAGCATTTACCGGCGCTTTGGTATGGTGGGAATTGCCTTCCTTACGCCCATCCTGTTTAGCCCGGTGGGGGGCACCGTTATTGCCACGCAGTTGCACGTGCCACGCTGGCGCATTCTGCTGCATATGGCCTGGAGCGCCGCTTTTTGGGGTTTCACCTTCACGCTGCTGGCGGTGCGCTTCAGCCACCTGCCCATCTTCGACCACTACCGGTAGGCCTGCAAGTCTGCCTGTAAGCAAAACGGCCTGTCATCCAGAATATTCTCGGATGACAGGCCGTTTTGCTTGGCTTTGCGCCAATGCTTATCGCTTGCGACGATGCTCGGCGCGGCCTTTGGCGGCTTTGGCGGCCTTGGCCGCAGGGGAGGAGGATTTACCCTTTGAGGGGTTTACCTTCTTGCCTTTCTGGCTGCGGTTGGGGCCGGCCACGTACTCGCGGCCGGTGCGCTTATCGATGGTAACGCCGGGCTTCACCCACTCTTTCCGCTCGTGGAAAGCCCCCTGGAAGGTGGGGTCTTCGCGCTTGCGCCGCTCGTCCTTTTCCCGGTCCATACTCTGCTGCTCATCGAAGCTGGTTTTGGCAATTTCCACGCCCTCCGGAATAGGTTCCAGCGGAATTTCCTGCCGAATCAGTTCGGCAATGCGCTCCATATGGAACATCTCAGCCTCGTTGGCAAACGTAATGGCCGCCCCCGTGTGCTGGGCCCGGCCGGTGCGGCCAATGCGGTGCACGTAGTCGTCGTACACCAGCGGCACGTCGAAGTTGATTACGTGTGACACCTGCGGTACATCGATGCCGCGGGCCGCCACGTCGGTAGCCACCAAAAACCGCACGTCACCAGCTTTAAAGGCCTCCATGGCGTTGATGCGCATGTTCTGGCCCTTGTTGCCGTGAATGGCCCGCACCTCGCCGTGGGCTTTGCGCTGCAGGAAGCTGGCCACGTTATCGGCGTGTTCCTTGGTGCGCGTAAAAATCATTACGCGGTGGAAGGTGTCCCAGTCGAGGAACAGGTACTCCAGCAGGTTGATTTTGGTGAGTAGGTTGGGTACCTCGTACAGCGTCTGGTGCACCGTTTGGGCCGAGGTGGCGGCCGGTGTTACCTCTACCCGCACCGGGAATTCCAGGAACTCCTCGCTCAGCGTGGTCACCTTCTCGGGCATGGTAGCCGAGAACAGCACGTTCTGCCGTTTGCGCGGAATCACCTCCAGGATGCGCCGGATCTGGGGCATGAAGCCCATGTCCATCATCTTGTCGGCCTCGTCCAGCACCAGGGTTTTCAGCTCCTTCAGCACCAGGTCACCCTTCAGGTACAGTTCCATCAGGCGGCCTGGCGTGGCAATCAGAATATCCACACCCTTGGCAATGGTTTCAATCTGGGTTTTGGGTCCCAGACCGCCGTAAATGGCGAAAATGCGCAGGTCCGTGTAAGTGGCCAGTTTTTTCAGGTGGGTTTCCAACTGCATGGCCAACTCCCGGGTGGGGGCCAGCACCAGGGCCCGTGGATGGATGCCTTGGGCGTACTTCACCTTCATCAGTAGCGGCAGGCCGAAGGCAGCCGTTTTGCCGGTGCCGGTTTGGGCAATGCCCAGCACGTCGTGGCCGGCCAGCAGCAGCGGAATGGTTTGTTGCTGCACGGGCGTGGGCTCCGTGAAGCCAGCTTCCTCCACTGCCGTCAGCAGTTGCTTGTTGAGCTTGAAATCGGCGAAAGTAAGCGGCTGCGGCGTGTCAGACATGGGGCAAAGCGTATTGTAAACCACAAAGGTACGCGGAATCCGGGGGCGGGCTCCGCTGCCGGGCACTGTTCAGCCAGCAAACGGCGAAAATCAGCATCTTACGCTGCTTAGCCACCCATTTGCGTAGCAGCTAGTTAGCCAGCGGATAGAAAAAAACTAACCGGTTTTTTTGCAAATACGGCTGCGGCCCCTACTTTTGTGGCTCCAATACCCAACACGGTAGGTATAGCTCAGCTGGTTAGAGCGTCGGATTGTGATTCCGAAGGTCGTGGGTTCGAGCCCCATTACTTACCCTCCGTTTTGAACAAAAAAGGTCTCTCCTTAGCGGCAGAGACCTTTTTTGTTTCCGGCAACTCCGTCGGCCCCTTCGTTTTCCGGCTCTGTTGGGAAGGATTTACCGGTGGCCGGTGTTGGGGCGCTGTATTAAGTAGAAACCTGAACCACTTTTTTCCCCCTCTTGAACCTATGAGTCTGGTTGTTATCGGCACGGTGGCCTTCGACGCCCTGGAAACGCCTTTCGGCAAAACCGACAAAATTGTTGGTGGTGCTGCTACCTACATCAGCCTGTCGGCTTCCTACTCGGTAAAGCCCGTGAAGATTGTAGCCGTGGTGGGCGACGATTTCCCGCAGTCCGATATCCTGATGCTGCAGGAGCATGGCGTGGATACCGAAGGCCTGCAGATCAAGCAGGGCGAGAAGTCGTTCTTCTGGTCGGGTAAGTATGCCAACGACCTGAACTCGCGCGAAACGCTGGTGACCGAGCTGAACGTGCTAGCCGACTTCGACCCCATTCTGCCCGACTCGTACCAGGACTGCAAATACCTGATGCTGGGTAACCTCACGCCCCAGATTCAGCGCCTCGTAATTCAGCGCCTCGTAAACCGCCCCAAGCTCATTGTGATGGATACGATGAACTTCTGGATGGATGTGGCCCTGGATGAGCTGAAAACCACTATTGAAATGGTGGACGTGCTCAGCATCAATGACGAAGAAGCCCGCCAGCTTTCCGGCCAGCACTCGTTGGTGAAAGCCGCCAAAATCATCATGGAAATGGGCCCGAAATATCTTATCATCAAGAAGGGGGAGCACGGCGCCCTGCTGTTCCACAAAAACCAAATCTTCTTCGCCCCGGCCCTGCCGCTCGAGGAAGTATTTGACCCCACCGGCGCCGGCGACACCTTTGCGGGTGGCTTTATCGGCTACCTGGCCGCCACCGACGACATCAGCTTCGAGAACATGAAGCGTGCGGTAATTCACGGTTCGGCTATGGCTTCGTTCTGCGTGGAGAAGTTTGGCACCGAGCGTCTGCTGAACCTGACGCAGGAAGAAATTGAAGCCCGCGAGAAGCAGTTCGGCGACCTAGTGGCCGTGCAGCCTGTGGCTACTGTAGCTAGCTAATCTAGCAGCGGATATACTTTGGAAAGGCCCTGTCTATGCGTAGACAGGGCCTTTTTTGTGCCCCGAATTTTATCACAACCAAGCAGTAACTCAACCGGTACAAGGAGGTATCATCCACCCGTAAATCCCACGGCCATGAGCATTAGCAAAAAAGAATCCGACCTGACCAACGATAAAACGTCCGTAAACCCGGCTGCCAATACCAAGAAGAAAAGCACCCAGGTACAAAGCCCCAACACCATGGACGTATCGGCCCGCGGCAACACCACCGATGGTAACTCGGCTGGCGAGGGCGTGCACAATACCCGTAGCAATCCGCATGGCAACAACCCGATGTCGGTAGGTGGCGGTAAAGGCCCCGGCAAGCAAGGCGACTAATTTATCAGCCTAGCTTCCTGAATAACAAGCAGGCTTTTTTCTGAGCAATTCACGCTAAGCGTAGCGCTAATGCTGTGCTTATCTAGTGTTTAGCTTAGAAAAAAGCCTGTTTATTTTGTAAACCCTGCACTGGGCTTGGGGGGTAAAAAGAGCATAATTCACTGCTCCATTTTTGCTCCTACTGCTATGAAAAACCAACAAAATAAGCCCTCGGCTCAGAAACACGACACGGCCATGGGTCCGGACGCCATCCGGCCCGATACCAACCCCGTAGACCCTGATACGCGCAACCACTCTGGCAGCGGCGGCAACCAAACTCAGAACCTGAACCAGAACTTCCTCACGCAGGCTGGTAACCAGATCAAAAACAACACCCCCGGTGGGAATGCCTACGAGCAGCGCCACGGCAACACCAACAAGCCGCGCAACAACCCCCAGGGCAACTGGCCCATGTCAGTAGACAAAAGCCAGAAAGGCCCCGGCCGCAAAGCTGATTAAGAATCACAAATAGTAAAAAGCCCCGCCATGTGTTCTGACTGGGCTTTTTGCTGTATGAAGGCTACGGCACCACCTTCAGCCGGACTACGCGAGTATCCACGTCGCCCTTGTCGAAAAAGTCCTGCTCAAACAGAATGGTCTTGTTGTCAAGCCAGCGGGGCTGGGTGCAGCCCCATTCTGTTTGCCGTTCCCAGAGCAGGCGCGGCGCTTTATCATCAAGGCTCCAGAGTTGCAGGCCGCTGGGCTCAAACCGGGCCAGTACATCGGAGTTACCGCACACAAAGTGTTGGCCATCGGGGGCAATAACGGGCGGAGCCATCAGTTGGGTGCGGCGGCCACTCCGTTGGTCTACCAGCATGTAGTAGCCACCTTCATACAGGTGCACCGAAACCAGCCACTGATGAATGCTGGGCAGCGTGGCCAAGTATTCATACGCCACGTTCCGTTCGTCTTCGGCCGGGTTGTTCACGAGGCGAACTTCCGGCGCGGCCGTGGGCCGCAGGCGCAATGCCCGACCAGTACGGGTTACCCGCGGCCCGGATTTAGCCAGCCGCAGCTTTTCCTCGGCCGCAAAATCCAGAAAAGAGTCCTCCTCCTCGGCTGAGGCCGGCTTGGTCGTTACCCATTCGGGGCTTGGCAGCTGGCTGTACACCTGCCGGGCCGCCGGGTAAATGCGCAGTACCCGGCCCGGCACCTGCACCAACGTATCTAGGTGCTGAAGGCGGTAAATGCGCGGGGGCTTGGGCGGGGGTAAGGGAGGCAATGCAACGCTCGGCCGAGACTTCTCGGTGGGCTGCATACGCAACGAGCAGGCCGGTAGCACCACCAGCGGAAGCGCGGCGGCAGCTACGGTACGAAACCGAAACATGGGGAGTAGAGTAGGCTTGGGTCGAAAGGCGCGTCGTTGGGGGGCGGCGGACTGGGAACGAAAAGAAAAGCGGCCGCGGAGAGTTCCGCAGTAAGTGGAATTGTTGCCCGCATGGCAGCATAAAATGCGCAGCAGGCTAGTGGAGATTATATACTGGCTACGGGTGGAAAAGGGCCGAAAAGACTTCCGGATTTTCGTTAAAATTTCTGCCCGAGCCACTGCTGAAAACTGGTCTGCTGTTCGGGGGTGGTAGAGGCCAGCTTTTCGATGGTCACCTTCTGCCAGAAACGGTGCCCCGCATCGGCAGCCAGCGGCACTGTCAGCAGGCGGTTCTGGCGGAATACGGTTACCTCGTGGTGGTCGACGCCGTCACTGAGCAGCGTCTGCAGATTCATATCCACGCGGCGGCCGTTGATGGCCACAATTTCGTCGTCTACCGTCAGGGCCAAGGCGGCGGGAGCGTCGGGCAGGATGTCGGTTACTTCCGTCCGCTCGTTCTTCACCACCGTCCGGAAGCCATACACCCCTTCCGAAACCGACAGGTTTTCGTCGATGCGCAGGCGGCAGCCTACAAAGCCGAGCACCCGGTTCAGGGGTTCTTCCAGCGGGGCCGTGCCGTAGATAAACTTATCGAAGTAGGCCTGCATGTCGCGCCCGGCCACTTCTTTCACCACCCGGATATAATCTTCCTCCGTGTAGCCCACGCCGGTTTTGCCGAAATCCTCCCACAGTCGGCGCATCACATCGTCGAGGCTGCGCTGGTGCCCGGAGAGCTGCCGCAGCGTGAGGTCCAGCAGCAGCGCCACCAAGGCCCCTTTGTGGTACACCGATACTTTGCGGTCGGGCACGCCGGGCTTATAGCCATCTAGCCACAGGTCCATGCTGGCATCAGCTACCGAGAGATGGTAGCGGCCGTAGTCGTCGTAGTGCTTGCGCAGTACGGTATTCAACTCAGCAAAGTACTGCTCAGCGGTGCGCACGCCGCTGCGGGCCAGCAGGTACTCGCCGTAGTAGGTAGTAATGCCCTCCGCAATGAAGCAGGTGCGGAAGTAATTCTCCCGGGCGTAGTCGTAGGGCTGCATTTCGGCCGGCCGGATGCTCTTGATGTTCCAGGCGTGAAACAGCTCGTGGCAGCTCACGCCCAGCAGCTCCTTATACAGCCCTTCGGTCATCAGCAGCTCAGCCGGCCCCAGCACAATCACCGTGGAGTTGAGGTGCTCCACGCCGTGGTAATGCTTGTAGGGTAGAATCTGGTTCAGGAAATGATAATCCTGCGCCGGAAACGAGCCAAATAGCTTCAACTGCTCCTCACTGAACGCCCGGAAATCCTCCACCAGCCGGGCCCAGTCTACCGGGCACTCGCCCTGAATCCAGATGTAAAAGGGTAGGCCATTTACCTCATAGTTACGGTACTGCAGGGTAGGGCTGGCAATGAGAGGGGAATCGGCCAGGTGGTCGAAGCTGCGCGCTTCCAGCAGGTTAGGGCCGCGCTGGGGGAGGCCACAGGCAATCTGCCAGCCCTCTGGTACATCCAGCAGCAACTGGCAGGTTTCTTCCTGCCGTCCTTCAATATACATCAGCGCCTGCACTGGGTTCAGGTACAGCTGCGTCTCATCCAGCCAGGAGCCACCGGCGTCCATCTGGTGGGCGTAGAAGTTGTAGCGCACCCGCACCGTGCGGCCGGCCGCGCCGCTCAGCTGCCACCGGTCCTTCGTGATTTTGCGGCTTGTCAGCGCCTCGCCGGTAGCCGCATCCTCCAATACCACGTGCTGCAGCTTCTGCGCGAAATTCTGCAGCTCATACCGCCCCGGCCGCCACGCGGGCAATTGCAGCTCTACCGGCGTTTCCGTGCCCGCAGGCACTTCAAACGTCATCTGAACGTGCAGGTAAAACGTGAGCGGATTCTCGAAGGAAACGTGGTAGTGAATCATGGAAAGCGAGGAAACGGCAACGGCCGAAAAGCCCGGCGCAAAGGTACGGATTGCCCGGCGGTGAATGCAGGAAAGTGTACGGATATAAGCCAAGAAACTACCGTATCTTGCGCCTCGGTTTTTGCTAAGTAGCAGAGTAGAAGGCCGGAAAAAGCTGCGTGAAGCATTGCCTTTTCCAAATCAACCTGTTACCTTTGCCGGCCTTACTTGTAACAGAGTCACTTACCCATACCATGAAACGTACTTTTCAGCCCTCGCAGCGCAAGCGCCGCAACAAGCACGGTTTCCGCTCGCGCATGGAAACCGCTAACGGCCGTAGCGTAATCGCTCGTCGTCGTGCCAAAGGCCGCAAGCGCCTGACCGTATCTGACGAAGGTCGTCATAAGCGCTAAGCCGCTGCTGGCGGCTGAAACGCCGCTGCTCCCGCCGATGAACTCTCCTGTTACAACGCCGGGCGCGCGCTCCTACTCGTTTCCGAAAGAAGAACACTTGTGTCGCAAAAAGCTCATTGAAGAGCTTTTCGGCCGGGGTTCTTCTTTTGGTTTATATCCCCTGCGCCTCGTGTGGCGCCCCACCGAAGGCCCTACTACTGCGCCGCCCCAGGTGTTGGTAAGCGTGAGCAAGCGCAACTTCAAGCGCGCCGTGGACCGCAACTACCTCAAGCGCCTGATGCGCGAGGCCTACCGCCTCAACAAATACCGGCTGTTGGAAGCGGAAGGTGGCCACTCGGTGGCGCAATTAGCCATTATCTACACTGGCAAGGAAAAAAAGCCGTTGTCGGTTATCGAAAAGAAATTAACTTCAGGGCTGGAGCGTTTGCTCTCCGAAACCGGCGCCCCGGCTGGGGCTTCTGCCGGTTCGTAAGAAACAAACGCGCTGTGGGCTGGCTTTCTAGTAAATGCAGGAAAACCCGCCGCACGGTACGTCGTAGGGTCTTTTAGTTGCTTTCAGCCCCGTTTATGCGCAAAAAATCTTTGGCCGTGGCTGCCCTGCTGGGCGGTGCCGGCCTACTCGTATCCTTCCGCGCAGCTACCGACAATGAGCGGTACTTCGAAATTGCCAAGAACCTCGACATCTTCGCCACCTTATTTAAGGAGGTGAATACGTACTATGTGGATGAGGTACCGCCGGCCAAGCTGGTGAAAACGGGCATCGACGCCATGCTCAAGTCGTTGGACCCGTACACCAACTACATCCCCGAAGACGATATTGAGGACTTCCGGACGATGACCACCGGGCAGTACGGGGGCATTGGAGCCGTAGTAGTGAAGCGCAACAGCAAAACGGTGGTGCAGGCTGCCTACGAGGGCTACCCCGCCCAAAAAGCTGGTTTGCTGCCCGGCGACGAAATCCTGACCATCAACGGGGTGAACGTGGAGAAGAAGTCCAACGCCGATATCAGCAAGCTGCTGAAGGGCCAGGCCAACTCCCAGGTGAAGCTGATGGTAACTCGCTACGGCCAGGACGCCCCGGTGGAAATCAATATCACCCGCGACAAAATTCAGGTGGACAACGTGCCGTACTATGGCATGCTCACCCCCGAAATCGGGTACTTCCAGCTTTCGGGTTTCACGGTAGACGCGGGCAAAGAAGTGCGCATGGCCGTGGCCAAGCTCAAGGAGCAGGGTGCCAAAAAGCTGGTGTTCGATATTCGGGATAACCCCGGCGGGCTGCTCAATGAGGCGGTAAATATCTCTAACCTGTTCGTGGACAAGGGCAAGGACATCGTGAGCACCAAGGGGAAAGTTTCTGACTGGAACAAGACCTACAAAGCCCTGGACGCTCCGCTGGACACCCAGATTCCGATGGTGGTGATTACCTCCAACCGCTCGGCCTCGGCTTCCGAAATCGTGTCGGGTGTGCTGCAGGACTACGACCGGGCAGTGCTGGTAGGGGAGCGGACGTTTGGCAAAGGCCTCGTGCAGGCTACCCGTCCGCTGAGCTACAACTCCCAGCTGAAAGTGACGACCGCCAAGTACTACATTCCGAGCGGCCGCTGCATTCAGGAAATCGACTACTCGCACCGTGCCGAGGATGGCACGCTGGGCAAAGTGCCCGACTCCCTACGTACGGCTTTCAAAACCATGGCCGGTCGCACCGTGTACGACGGCGGCGGCGTGGCCCCCGATGTGGAAGTGGTGGACCGGGAAATTGCCGACATCACGCGGGTGCTGCTCCAGAAAAGCTACCTCTTCGATTACGCTACCCGTTACCGAGCCGAGCACGCCAGCATTTCGCCCGCCCGTCAGTTTAAGCTCACGGATGCCGACTATCAGAAGTTTGTGGACTACCTAAAGGGCAAAGACATCAGCTACAGCACCGACGCCGAAAAAGCCCTGGCCGACCTAACCAAAAAGGTGAAGGACGAGAAGCACTACGACGATGTGAAGCTGGAACTGGAAGCCATGCGCCGCAAGGTAACCACCAACAAGGCCAATGACTTGATGCGCTTCAAGCCCGAAATTAAGGAGCTGTTGGAGCAGGAAATTGTGTCGCGCTACTACTTCCAGAAGGGCAGTATTGAAGCCAGCTTCGATGACGACCCCAATATCCTGATGGCCATGACGGTGCTAAACGATGCGCCCCGCTACGGAGCACTGCTCAAGCCCGGCACCGTTGAGGCCAAAACCCGCCCTGAGGCAAAGCGGAGCACCGCTGGCGGCCGCCAGTAGACCAATGAACGAGGTACAAAAAAAGCAGCCCGATATTAGGGCTGCTTTTTTTGTTTAACGAAACTCATTATGGGTACATTCATATTGCGTGCAAAGCATTGGCAAGTTTTTCTGTTGACAGTAATGCTGTTGACTATGATGCATTTGACCATTGAAGATCAGGTGTTTTTTTCCGGTATAATGGGGGCCGCAGGCTATTGTCTTTACTTCATTTGGTTTGCAGTATTAGGTAACACGCTATTTCCCCTATTGCCGCGTGATACAGATTATAGTTTAACGTGGTTCCTAATTGATACAATCTTAGTTGCGGCTAGCCTAGCTGCCTTATTAATTCTAGTAGATAGCCGAACTTATCAGGCAGAAGGTATAGCTGCTTTACCCATGCTGTACATCTTTTTCGCAATGTTTCACGGTCCCTGGTTTTTAGCAGCAGTGCTCGTTGCTATTGAAAAGAAACGCAAACCTGAGTTCGGTTTCTATTTTGGGACATTACTCTTGTTCCTTTTCTGGCCAGTAGGGGTATGGTTTATTCAGCCCCGCTTAAATAAGCTGCTAGAGGACGCGGAGTGGACGAAGAAGGCCGTAGCAGACCTCGGGGCTGAAAAATAAGCACCATAAAGCGTACTGCTATTGGCTGTACCTTTGCGCTATGTCCAAGTTGCTGCTCTCCCTCGAAACCTCGTCGCCGGTATGTTCGGTGGCGCTGCACCATCTTGAAACCGGCCGGTTGGTTGGCCAGTCGGAACTGCGGCTGGAAAAGTCGCACTCCTCACACCTAAGCGTGCTTATCAACCAACTACTGGAAAACACCTTGCACACGCTGCAAGATGTGGCGGCAGTGGCGGTTTCGGATGGACCGGGCTCCTACACCGGGCTGCGTATTGGCGCGGCGGCAGCTAAGGGCTTGTGCTACGCCCTGGATATTCCGCTGCTGGCCATCAGCACGCTGCAAAGCCTGGCCTACCAGGTGGCAACTGTTACAGCTCGCCCCGAGCAATACCTGTATTGCCCCATGCTGGATGCCCGACGAATGGAGGTATACGCCGGCGTATACCGCGCCGATGGCGCTGAGGTATTGGCTCCCACACCGCTGTTGCTCGATGAAACCACGCTGGTCGAACAATTAGCCGGGCATTCGTTGTTATTCTTCGGAAGCGGAGCTGCTAAATTCCTGCCGCTGGTAGCCGATAACCCGCGGGCCGGCTTTCTGGCGGGTATCGAGCCATCGGCAGTAGCCGTTGGGGCGTTGGCTCTGGGGGGCTACCAGCGCCAGGAGTTCCGCAGTGTAGCCTACTACGAGCCCTTTTACTTAAAAGAGGTGTACACCACTACTCCCAAGAACAAAGCTTAGCACTGGCTGCTTCTCAGCCCGCGAGCTAGGCGCTACTAACGAAGTACCAATATCCATGGAAGATTTTGTGAACCGCGTGGCCAATTCCGGCCTGATTACTTTCAACCTGGAGGAATTTATTCACCCAGGGGAGCGGGTGGTGTATGATATCAAGGATAACCTGTTTCACGGACTGATGCTGCGCGAAAAGGATTTCCGGGAGTTCATCAAAACCCACGACTGGGCGCAGTACGACGGCAAGAACGTGGCCATCATCTGCTCCACCGACGCCATTGTACCCACTTGGGCCTATATGCTGCTGGCCAGCAAGCTCCAGAACCACGCCCACCGCTACGTATTTGGCCCTTTAGAGGCATTGGAGCAGGAGCTGTTCCAGGAGGCAATTGCCGGGGTTGATGCCGAACAGTTCCGCGACGCTAAGCTGGTAATTAAAGGCTGTGGCGAAAAACCGGTGCCTACCTATGCGTATGTGGCCATCATGCAGAAATTCCTGCCCGTGGCTGGCAGCATCATGTATGGGGAGCCGTGCAGCACGGTGCCGCTGTACAAGCGCCCGAAAGTCGTTCAGGCATAGGAGCACCCCCTTTGTAAAGGCAAGCCCCTCTTCCGTCAGCAATCTGTAGCAATACCGGTTGGAGATGGGAGAGGGGCTTTGTTATGGGCTTTCTGCAGGGGTGATTGTCAATAACATCTGCATATTTGACCTACAACAGCAGTTTTACATGGCTTCTTCCACCGCGTCTCCCTATAAAATCAGCGTACTAACCGGCATTGCCATTGTGGTGGCCAACATGGTCGGTACTGGCGTTTTCACCAGTCTGGGGTTTCAGGTAGAGAGTATCCAAAGCGGGTTTGCGCTGTTGATGCTGTGGACAGTGGGCGGCGTTATTGCGCTATGTGGGGCACTGTGCTACGGCGAGCTGGCTGCGGCCATGCCCCGCTCGGGTGGAGAATATCACTACCTCTCGCGCATCTATCATCCGGCTTTAGGTTTCCTGTCGGGCTGGGTATCCGCTACGGTGGGGTTTGCGGCCCCCACGGCGGCAGCGGCTCTGGCCCTGGAGCGGTACGCTGGTAGTGTATGGCCAACGCTACCGCCTCGTTTGTTGGCGGTGGGGGTAGTGGTGCTGCTTACGGCAGTACATGGAAGTAGCAGCAAAGCCGGTAGCCGGGTGCAGGTATTCGTTACGGCGTTGAAGGTGGCAGTACTGGTTGGTTTTATTGGGGCTGGGCTATGGGTAGCAGAACCACAACCCATTGCATTCCTGCCTCAAGGCGCTGCCGATTGGCAACAGCTGCTCAGTCCAGCCTTCGCCGTGTCCCTAATCTTCGTGTCGTACGCTTACTCTGGTTGGAACGCCGCGGCCTACTTAACGGGTGAAGTGCAAGACCCTCAACGAAACCTTCCCCGCATTCTGCTTATAGGCACGGCCATTGTGCTGGTACTGTACGTGGGGCTGAATTTTATCTTTCTGTATTCCACTTTCATCAGCCAACTGAAAGGCCAGGTTGAAGTAGGGTTTGTGGCTGCTACGTCACTGTTTGGTACCAGCGGTGGCCGGCTGATGGGCGGCCTCATTGCAGCACTATTGGTCTCCACGGTGAGCTCCATGATTTTTGCCGGGCCGCGTATTGTGCAGGCTATGGGCGAGGACCTGCCGGCTCTGCATTGGTTGGCCCGGCGCAACGAGGCGGGAGTACCTCTGCGGGCTACCCTGTTTCAATCGGCGCTTACCCTGGTCTTCGTGCTGAAATCCTCGTTTGCGGAAGTGGTTGTATATGCCGGCTTCATCCTCAACCTATTCACGTTTCTGACGGTACTAGGGCTTTTTGTGCTGCGAATCCGTCAGCCCGAGCTACCGCGCCCGTACCGAGCGTGGGGCTATCCGGTTACGCCATTGGTCTTTCTGGTGCTCAATGGCTGGACGCTGTGGTTTATTGCCCGCGACAAACCGCTGGAAACACTCTATGGGCTGGCTACGTTGGGTGTAGGGTTATTGGTGTACTGGGGTAGTCGGCGGGTTGCCGTCCGTACATAGCGCACTCCCTGTAGTATAACTAGGTATAGAAATCAGTCCATCCGCAACGGCATCTACCTGGAAAAAGCGGGCGTATCAAGTCATCTTTGAGTCGGATACCCGCGCCGGCCGCAACTTCGATATTGCGCTGCTAGTAGCCATTGTGCTGAGCGTAGTAGCCGTTATGCTGGAAAGCGTTTCCAGCATCAGTGCCCGGTATGGTCAGTATTTGCGGGGAGTAGAATGGTTTTTTACCGGGCTGTTTCTGCTGGAGTATACCCTGCGCCTGCTGGTAGTACGGCGGCCCGTCGCATACGCTTTCAGCTTACTGGGCATCATCGATTTTCTGGCTATTGTTCCTACACTAGCTAGCTTGCTGATGGTAGGGAGCCGCTACCTCATCGTTATTCGCACGCTGCGGCTCTTGCGGGTATTCCGCATTTTTAAGTTGGGGCGGTTTGTAGGGGAGGGCGAGTTCATTGTGACGGCCCTCAAAGCCAGTCGTTTTAAAATTCTGGTATTTCTCACGGCCGTACTCACCCTCGTCACCGTCATTGGCACCCTGATGTATGTGGTTGAAGGTGGGCAACATGGCTTCAGTAGTATTCCTAAGAGTATCTATTGGGCCATTGTAACCGTCACTACTGTCGGGTACGGCGACATTTCTCCGGTCACAATTCTGGGGCAAACGCTGGCTTCCATTCTCATGATTCTGGGCTACGCAATTATTGCAGTACCTACAGGTATTGTTTCCGCCCAGATGGCTAGTGGCCCCCCGGCGACTCCTCCGCAGTATAAACAAGTAGTTTGCCATGTCTGTCAGGCTACCGACCACAAGCCAGAGGCCGAATACTGCTGGCGGTGCGGCGAAAAGCTGTGAAATAAGCTCATCAAGTAGCTTTTCTTACCTTTCGGCTTCCCTCAACTATTCCCAGCTATGCGTTTTTCCGCTGTCCGGCTGCTGCCGGTTTTGGTAGCTCTAGTAACCGCCTGCTCCGATCAACAAAAAAACACAGCCGAGCAGAAAGCCCCTCCAGCAACTCCAGCCCCTGATACTGCCGCCGCGCGCCCAACGGCTCCCTCAACTCCGCCGGCTACCCCCGATACGGCTACTATTCATAATGTAGCAGCCTATTTGGCGGGTCTGCCTGTGAGTAAAGGCAGTGCGTTAAAAAGTCTCACGACCCAGCCTGCCTGGCAAGCCTATGCTGCTGACCAAACCAAGAGCTGGAACAACTACCAGACTACCCGTACCGCTAAAATTGAAAGCTGGGCCGCTTCAGAGCTAGATTCAGCCCGCACTGCCAGCCCTACCATTTTCTACCCGTTCAGCGGCCCCGATTTTCTGAACGTAACTACCATGTTTCCCTCCAGCAAAACGTACGTGCTGATGGGCTTGGAGCCAGTAGGTATGGTACCTAATCAGGCTACGCTCGAAAATCCCAAGTTATTCCCAGCGTTAAAGGCTTCCCTGTGGTCAGTGCTAAACTTTAGCTTCTTCCGCACCAACGATATGGCGGTGGAGTTGAACACGAAAAAGCCCGATAGTAATACGCTTAGTAAGGCCAATTCAATTCTGAAAACGGCTGAGAGAAACAACCAACGCCTCAATATTGGTGGTGTTGTACCGTTGCTACTGCTCTTCTCCGCTCGTACAAACCATCAGGTCGAATCCATCCGGTACCTGCAGCTCACGCCTGAGGGCCAGCTTACCGATGCTGACTCCACCACGATAAGCAAGCCCGGACCCAACGTAGTAACCGGGGTAGAGGTGAAACTGCGGACTACAACCGGCGAGGAGAAAACCGTGGTGTACCTCTCCGCCGACCTTAGCGACTGGAAGTTGGGCCAGACCAAAGAAGCCGCGCTGAAATACGTGCGCAGCCTCGGCCCGCTTACTACCTATGTAAAGTCGGCCACCTACCTCATGCACAAAAGCTATTTCAGCAAGGTGCGTAACCTCATCTTGGAGCGCAGTAATTACGTGCTCCAAGACGACTCTGGTATTGCCATGAAGTACTTCAAGCCCACGGACTGGCAGTTTACCTACTACGGCACCTACAAACGGCCTATCAATCTGTTCGCGAAGCAGTACCAACCGGCTCTCACGGCTGCCTACACCGATAAAGCCAACCCGCCTCGTCCGTTGCCCTTCGGGACCGGCTACAACTGGCGCCAGAACGATTCCAATCTGTTGCTGGCCCGCCACCGGCAGCCCGTTCTGCAATAGCTTATACATATAGTATATACTGAGCCACGCCCCACTACGGGGTGTGGCTCTCGTGTTTTGTAGCCAGTATTGCGGGTATAGCTGCTGAATTCACTGTACCTTCCTATATGGTACGTATTGTTTCTGGGCTTCTAGCCACTCTATTGACTACCGCAGCAGCCCTAAGTCCCTCCGTGCTTCCTTCCTCATCGGTTGCGGCTACATTTCCCGACAGCCCGTTACTGGATAGCTTGCTTCATGCCTCACCAGCTCTGGTGCCGGTAGTTAACCGAGCCGAAGAGTATGAACTGCAGATTATCTATACTCAAATCAACCGGGACGAGCAGTTACGGCCCACGTTTATACCGCATACCTACCGGCTCAACTCCCGGCAGTACTTCAACCCAGCTAGCATGGTGAAGCTGCCCACCGTGGCGCTAGCCCTCGAAAAGCTAAACAAACTACACCGCCCGGGGCTTACGCGTCGCTCTCACATGCGCACCGGCGTCGCATTTCGTTGCCAGACAGCCGCTCCCTTTGTCTCATCCCCCGATTCTGACCAAGTCAATACCGTTGGTAATTACACCAAGCGCATGTTGCTGGTCAGCGACAACCAAGCCTACAATCGGCTGTACGAGTTCTTGGGGCAGCGATATCTCAATCAGCGTCTCTCCGATTTAGGATATACCGATGCCCGCATTGTTCGCCGATTCGCCCCCTGCGACACTGCCGCCAACCGGCACACCAATCCCATCGATTTTCTAGATCCGGTTACCGGCCAACTCTGCTACCAACAACCCGCCGCGTTTAATAATCAACCCTACACGTTTCCGCTCGGACGCGTAACCAAAGGCCGGGCATACCAAGCCGGCCAGCGCATCATTCCCCAACCATACGACTTCACCACTGCCAATAATCTTCCGTTGCAGGTTGTCACTGAAGTACTGCAGGCCATCTTATTCCCGGAATATATTCCTGAAAGTAAACGGTTTCAGCTAACCCCCAATGATTACGCTTTCCTGCGGTATTATCTCCACCACACCCCGCATAGCTCCGGTTATGGGCCATATAAGCATTCACGTTATTTCGATGCCTACAAGAAGTACTTGTACTACGGCCGCAATCCACAGATAGCGGCCCAATCCGGGTTGCGCATCTATAATATAGTAGGGATGTCGCACGGCTACTTGGCCGACGTGGCATATTTCGCCGATTCGACTCGCCAAACCGAATTTATGCTTAGCGCAGTTGTGTATGTAAACAAGGATGGCGTTATCAATGATGGAGCCTATGAATATGAATCCATCGGTCTGCCCTTTTTAGCGGCTTTGGGCCAGACTATTTACCAATACGAGGCTCAACATCATAGAAGCCCCCATTTCCCCTACAATGATTTTGCATTAGAAAGTATCCGATAGCTGCACGCGGCTACTAGGTAAAAAAACTACCCCAGGCACTATATATGACATATATCTGCCGTCACTTACCCTCGACGAAGAGCTACTTGCAAGTGAGACCGCACAACCCAAGAATAAGTCACGCAGATTATCCTAGGTGATTATCAGGCAAATAAAAAATAAGAGCGAGCCTTAAACGGGTTTTTTTCTTGGGCGGGTTTGGAAATGCGGATACGACCCGCCACTTTTGCACTCCCAATCCGAAACGCGGAGCGGGCCGCTGCCAACCACTGGGGCCACCAGCGCGCGGTTTTCTT
>NZ_JAIZZH010000003.1 GCF_020421205.1 Hymenobacter pini | reverse complement strand
CACAAGGAACTGATGGCCCAGGCGGCGCACATGGGTTCCTTCATTGTGCTCACGCGCGACCGGGACGGCGGCCACATCAGCGTGGACCGGCAAGGCGCTCCGCTGATTAATTACACGCTGAGCGAGTATGACCGGGGCCACCTGCTGCGGGGCGTAACCGCCGCCGCTAACATCCATGTGGCCGCCGGTGCCCGGGAAGTGCTATTGCCCCACGGCTCATTGCCGGTGCTGCGGGCCGAAAATGGCCGCGCCCTCAACCCGGAGGTACTCAGCAGCCTGCCCCATCTGGGCTGGAAGGCCAATCAGTTTGGCTTGTACAGTGCCCACCAGATGAGCTCCTGCCGCATGGGCGGCACAGCGGCTACGCACCCCACCAGTCCTACCGGCGAGCTGTACGAGTTGCGCCACCTGTACGTGGCCGATGCCTCGGCTTTCCCGGCCTGCAGCGGCGTAAACCCCATGCTCACCATTATGGCGCTGGCCCACCACACGGCTCAGCACCTGAAAGCTAGTTTGCCTAGTCGTACTGCTCCGGCCGAGGCAGTGGCCGCTTACAAACAATAAGGGGAGAGGTGTACCCGTTGGGCGGGTTTTCGCGTAGGCGCTACAACACGCCTTGTTCCTTTCCCGCTATGTACTCCCTGCGTTTTACCCTTACTGTGCTGCTGGCCACTAGTTTGCTGGCCGGCTGCGCCCGTCGTAATAAAGCTAAAATTCCCACCGCCACGGCCACTACCCCAACGGCTCCAGTGGTGGCACCCACCGCCGCCCGCGACCTGACCGATGTACTCACCGAAGAGCTAAACCTCACCAACGACCAGCGCGCCAAGGTGCGGGCCGTATTTACGAGTACCACCGAACAGGCCAACAGCGCCAAGCAGCGCTTGGGTAGCAACCGCCCCGCCCTGATGGCCGAGCTGAAGCGCATTAATGCTTCCTCTGAGCAGGAGCTGAAAGGGATTCTGACACCGGCCCAGTACCAGCAGCTCAAAACCAAGCAACGCCAGGTACAGGCCCAAATGCAGGCCCGCCGGGCGCAGTAACTCTGCCAGGCAACCCTTTGCTAGCAAGCTACATCTGACCTGCCACGGGACTGCTCACAGGGAGCCGGCCCGTGGCAGAATCTTTATTTCGGGTGTAGCATGAAAACGTACGTACTGGCTCTATTGCTGAGTGTGCCTGCCGCGGGCTGGGCGCAAACCATTTCGTCGGCTGCTCTGGCCCAGCGCCTCAATCAGCTGATGCGGGACTCCCAGGAGCCGGAAACGGAGGTGCGCGTGTCTTTCACAGATTGCCATTTCACGCAGGTAATCCGGAAATACCGCACCAAGCCCGCCAACGAGGCCACCGCCATTCAGGTCAGCCACCAGAAAAACGGTGCAGAGTGGGCGGTGAAGACCGATGACCGGGTAGAATTTGAGCTGAAACTGGGCTCCGACTGGGCGCAGGTGCAGGAGCTGACGTACGCGCCCGCCCACTGTGACAAAACCCACGAGCTGTACTACAAAATCAACATCCGGCGGCAGCAAAAAACGGCTCAGTCATCCAGCAATACCACGTTTGAGCTACCCCTCTACACCACAAACGAAGCGGAAGTGCAGCGGCTGGTGAAGCAGCTAAACCAGCTGCGCAGCAACTGCGGCGGCCGGTAAAAAAACATCCGGCCGTTGGCCTCGTTTGTAGCCTGTACCATTTTCAACCCTGGTGTATGGCTGCCAACGAATACACGCTGCGCTTCAACCCCAAACTCAGCCGCAACGCGGAGGGCGACGATGTGCGCGACGGGCTTTCGGCAGCGGTGCTGACGGGTGAAAACCTGTGGCTCTGCTGCGACGAAAGCACCACGCTGGAGCGGCTGCGGCGCACGGGCCCGCGCAGCTTTGGCAAGCACTGCCAGTATGCGTTGGCTGACTTAGTGAGCCTACCCGACAAAACCACCGAGGAAATAGACCTGGAAGGGATGGGCGAGGCCGAAAACTACCTGTGGGTAATTGGCTCACACAGCATCAAGCGCCGCAACGCCAAATCCGACGACCCTAACGTGGCCAAGCAAATTAAGAGGCTGGCCAAGGTGGAAGTAGCCCCCAACCGCTGCCTGTTGGCCCGTATTCCGCTGGTGCTCAACCCCCAGTCCGGCGACTATGAGTTGCTGAAAACGGCCTCGCACCCTACCGCGCCCGGCCAGAAATTGCGGGCCGCCCAACTGCGCAGCCGCAAAGTCGGTACCAACGAACTGCTGGACGTGCTCCGCCAAGATGAGCACCTGGGCCCGGCCCTGCAGGTGCCCGCCAAAGACAACGGCCTTGATATCGAAGGACTGGCGGCCTCGCCCGATGGACGGCTGTTTCTGGGGCTGCGGGGGCCGGTGCTGCATGGCTGGGCCGTTATTCTGGAAATCCGGCCCGAGGACCACAGCAAAGGCAAGCTACGGCTGGGACAGATGGAGGGGGGCAGCCACCCACTCTACAAAAAGCACTTTCTGGACCTGCGCGGCATGGGCATCCGGGAAATCCGGCAGCAGGGTACCGACCTGTTTGTTCTGGCCGGACCCACCATGGACCTAGATGGTACCATTGCCGTGTACCGCTGGCGCAACGGCCTGTTTCAAGCCCACGACAGCCTTACCCCCGCCGCGCAGCTGGAGCGGTTGTTTGACGTGCCGCACCTGCCGCACCTCGACCGGGCCGAGGGTATGGCCTTGCTCAGCAGCCAGGAAATGCTGGTGGTATTTGATAAGCCTGCCCCTGCCCGCAAGCCCCGCCCCCACACCATTCTGGCCAACACTTACCCGCTGCCCGGCTAATTGCGCACCTTTGCGCCCGTATCACCTGCCTTACCCTTATGGCTGCACCGCTCATCCGCACCCCCGAAACCCTGCACCGCATCCGCTTTCAGGATTGTGACATGCTGGGCCACCTCAACAACGCTCGTTTTTTTGACTACTTCCTGAACGCCCGGGAGGAGCAGGTGCTCCAGCACTACGCCCTGAATATGGGCGCTCTGGCCCGCGAGGCCCAGGCCGGCTGGGTAATTACCAAGCACCAGATTGCCTACCTGCGGCCCGCCAACCACGCCGAGCAAGTACGCATCCAAACCCAGCTCATTCATTTCGACAACTCCAACCTGGTAGTAGAAATGCTGATGCTCAGCGAGGATGGCCTGCGGCTGAAAGCGGTGCTGTGGTCGGAAATGGCTTTTGTAAAGATACCCGGCGGTACCCGCACCGAGCACTCCGATGAGCTGATGGACCTGCTGGAACAATTGGATGTGGAAGAAGTCGACTACGACCCTGATGGCTTTGACGAGCGGGTAAAGCGCCTCCGCAAAGCCCTCAAGCGGGAGCGAAACGAGCAGGAGTAGTCCCGAAAAGCCAAAATTCTGCCCTAACCGCCCGCGTCAAACCTCGTTAAAACAGAAGCGGTAGCCAGCCTGGCTACCGGTTTTTTTGTACCTGATTTCTACCAACTCACCCCTCTGTACTCATGAGTATCTTTGGAAGCGACGCCTTGAAAGGCAAGAAAATAGCCATTGTAGCTACCGACGGTTTTGAACAATCGGAACTGGAAAAGCCCAAGAAGTTCCTGGAAGGCGAAGGCGCCGAAACCCACGTAATTTCGCTGAAAAGCGGCTCGATTAAGGGCTGGGACGAAAAAGACTGGGGCGATAAAGTGGACGTGGACAAAGTAATTGGCGACGTGAAGGTGGCCGACTATGATGCCTTGGTGCTGCCTGGCGGCCAGATGAACCCCGACGTGCTGCGCACGAAGCCCGAGGTAGTTAGCTTTATCGGCGAGTTTGTGCGTTCTGGCAAGCCTGTAGCCGCTATCTGCCACGGCCCCTGGACGCTGATTGAGGCCGATGCCGTACGCGGCAAAAAGCTCACCAGCTGGCCCAGCCTGAAAACCGACGTGAAGAATGCCGGCGGCCATTGGGTAGATGAAACCGTGGTAGTAGATGGCAACATCATCACCAGCCGCAACCCTCAGGATATTCCGAACTTCAACGACAAGATCAAAGAAGCCTTGGTAGGCAAAAAGTAAGTCCTCGGCCGCCTGATAGGGCGGCTACTGGCATAACCGCCCCACCGGCCTTAGTTGCTGGTGGGGCGGTTTTTTGCGTTCAGGCGCAGCAGCTATGCCCCCGCAGCAAGCAGTTGCGCGGCGTACGGGTGATACAGCAAATACAGCCCAGTGTCAAACACGACTAGAAAAGCACCTTGCAGTACTACCGAGCGGCCGAAGCCCTCCAGGCGCTCGGGCCGGATGGCCGTGGTGGCCCGGCGGCGCAACCACAGGCCAAACAGCACGTACCCCACATCCAGGGCGGCATTCACCAGCAAAATCTGCTCGGTGCGGGCCTGGGCAGCCAGGCTTTCGGCCAGGGTAAGGCCGGCTACCTGCTGCGGATGGGCCTGCAGAATGCCCCACACGGCAATCAGGGCATTCACCATGTTCCACGCCACATTCATCAAGTGAAAGTGGTGGGCCACGCTGCGCCGGTCAGTACGCGCCACGTAGTAGCCGCTCACCAGTAGGTTCAGCAGGGCCCAGGCGCCCAGCACGCCCATGCCGCGCTCAATGAGTAGCTCTCGGGCATGGTTGATCAGGGGCAGAGTGGCGTCAGCTGTCATAGGGTGCGCAAACAAGGAGGTACACAAAAAAAGGAAGCCCCTCAGGACTTCCCTTTATGCAAGCAAGCGACGGGCTGCTTAGTTAGAAATGCCCAGTCCCAGGTATACCTGGAACATGCCGTTTTTGATGTTGTTAATGGCCGTTTGCCCGGTTTTCGACAGGTTCTGGTCCTTGATGATGTCGTTGAAACCAGCCGTGTAGCGGCCACCCAAACGGGCCGGGCCGATGCGGGCCTCCAGGCCAGCGGCGAGGCCGTAGTCGAGGCTGTTGTAGCTGTAGCCGTAGGTGTTGTTTTCGTCGGCAATCTTGCGCTCCTTATCACCTTCCTTCACTTTCGTCAGCAGCGAAACCTGGGGGCCTACGTGCACGCTCACGTTGTCGAGGAAGTTGTACACCAGCAGCACCGGTACCTGAACGTAGTCGAGGCGGGTGGTGAAGGTGCCGGAGGGGGCTGTAGAGGCCGGGCTGTCGCCTTTGAAGCCTTGGCGGCTATACAGAATTTCGGGCTGCAGCGAGAAGCTGTTGTTGAAGCCAAACTGCGCGTAAGCACCCGCGTGGAAGGTGTTGTAGATGCCTTCGTTGCCGAAGTTTTTCTTGTCGTCGCCGCGGAAGTTGGAAGCCGTGAAGCCGCCTTTAATGCCGAAGCCGTTGTTGCGCGAATCGGAGGTGCCGGAAGCGTAATCAGCCGAGGAGGGAGTGCCGCTTGGGCCGTTGGTTTGAGCCACAGCCGTAGCGCTCAACGCGCAGCCAGCCAGCAGGAGTGCAAAGTGTTTCATGGGGTGGTAACGGTGATGCAGATGGGAGAAAGCACTGCCGCGGCCGACTGGCGCAGCATCTGTATGCCGCTATACTTGCCCGCGCTCAGAAGGTTACAGCGGGCCCTGGGGCAAGGCCAAAATCTTATGAATCCCGGAAACGTGTAATCAGCCCCGAAAGGCTATATTTGTCTCTTTACGGCCGCCGCCAGCCGGTTTTGTGCGGGGTGTTAGCTCAGCTGGTTCAGAGCACTACCTCGACAAGGTAGGGGTCATCGGTTCGAGCCCGATACGCCCCACCAGCAAAACCACCCGAATCCGAAAGTAACCGCCCCAACCGGCGGTTATTTTTGTGTGCTGCCCAGCTGTTGCGGCCCGTGCTGCGTAGTTTGCCCGTATGCTTTCTGTTGCCTGGGCTCCGCTGTACGCCCACCCTCTGCCAGCCAACCACCGCTTTCCGATGCTCAAATATGAGCTGTTGCCCGAGCAGCTGCTTCGGGAAGGCATTGTGCCGGAAAGTGCCTTCTTCGTGCCCGTTGCGCCATCAGCGGCGGATGTACTGCGCGTACACTCGGCCGATTATTACCACCGCCTGCAAGCGGGCCAGCTTACGCGCCAGGAGGAGCGGGCCACCGGCTTTCCGTGGAGCCCGGAGCTGATAACGCGCGAAGTCACCATCTTAGGCGGTACGCTGGAGTGTGCCCGCCGGGCGTTGGGCACCGGCGTAGCCTTCAATATTGCGGGCGGTACCCACCATGCCTTTCGAGACCGGGGAGAGGGTTTCTGCCTGCTCAACGACCAGGCCGCCGCGGCTGCCATGCTACTGGCCGAACCTGCGTTGGGCGTCAGGCGGGTGCTGATTGTGGATCTGGACGTGCACCAGGGCAACGGCACGGCCAGCATTTTCCAGGATGAGCCCCGGGTATTCACGTTCAGCATGCACGGGGCCCGTAACTACCCGCACCGCAAAGAGCATTCTAGCCTCGACCTGGCCCTGCCCGATGGTACCGACGATGCTACGTACCTGCAGCTACTGCGTGATACGCTGCCCCAACTGCTAGAGGAGTTTGCCCCCGATTTTGTGTTTTACCTGAGCGGCGTCGATGTGCTGGCTACCGATAAGCTGGGCCACCTGAGCCTCACGCCCGAAGGCTGCCGCCAGCGCGACGCCACAGTGCTGGACCTGTGCCACCGGCACGGGCTCCCGGTAGTCGTGTGCATGGGCGGCGGCTACTCGCCCCGCATTGCCGATATTGTAAACGCCCACGCCGCCACCTTCCGCGTAGCGGCCGATTTATGGTCGTGAGTACCGTGGGCCGGATGTAGCGCGGCTGTACCAGCGGGCCGAATGACCACTTGCCAGCGGAAGGCCCAGCGCCAGCGGAGCTCGTACTGCTGAACTCCGGCTTGGCGCAACAATCCTTGCCAATCGGCGCGAGTGAATGCCCGCGCTACTGATAAAGGTGCATCGTGCCGCACAAGGCGGGAGCCACCCAATAGCCGCGTCAGCCACTGAATGCTATAGTAGGCCATCGGGTGGCGGTGCAGGTCGTTGATGATGACGGCAACGCTAGCCTGCTGCTGCCACTGAGTAAGTAAGCTGGCCAACTCCGCGTCCGTGAAATGGTGGCAGAACAAGCTGGCTGTGACGATATCAAAAGGCTGTTGCTGAAACTCGGCGGAAAATATATCGGCCTGCACAAACCGGATTTCGGGATACTGCTGGCAGCGCGCAGCGGCGTAGTCCAGCATGAATTGGTTGGCATCGACGCCAATTAACTCCACCGCCACGCCGCGGCGGCGGGCCCAGCGGGCAATCTGGCGCAGCGTGTCGCCACCACCACTGCCTAAGTCGGCTAGGCGCAGGGGGCGGCCAACCGGGAAATGTGCCTGTAGCCGGGCCAGTGCCTCAAGTACCGGAGCATAACCCCCCAGCCACGTATTAATGGTTTCCAGCTCCTCCAGATTCTGCCGTAACTCCGCCGAAGCCAACGTCAGGTCATCCATCAGCTCTGGTTGCGTGGAGCGGAGGCTAAAATCGGGCATGGCAAGGAGGGCAACAGGCAGGTAAGATGCGGGAGAAATTGTCTAGGCGGTCAACGCTGCTAAGCTTATTTCTTCCACTGTATTTTCTTCCGCTACTTCCTGCGCCTGTTCGTAAGCCACCGTCAGCAGCATAGCTTCCAGCGTAAGGCCGGGGCCAAAAGCGAAGCTGAGTACCGGCTGCCCGGCGTCAGCGGGAGTGAGGGTTTGTAGCAAAGCCTGCAGCACGTACAGCACCGTCACCGACGACATGTTGCCGTAGTCGCGCAGTACCTGATAGGCAAACCGGTTGTCGTGCGCCGTAATGCCCAGCGCCTGCTCAATGGCTTCCAGAATTTTGCGTCCGCCCGGGTGAATGGCAAAGGCCCGTACATCGGCCAGCTGCACCGGCAAATCGGCCAGCAGGCGTTGCGTAAGCTGGCCAATGCCCTGTTGAATCATGCGTGGCACGTACGAGGAAAGGGTCATCTCAAACCCAAAATTGTTGATGTGCCAAGCCATATCGGCGTGACCATCGGGCTCCAAGTCACAATGAAAGGCCGTCAGCGCCAGGCTTGGTCCCTGTTTGGCGGGCTGTCCCTGCACCAGCACCGCCGCCGAGCCATCCCCGAACAAAGCGTTGGAAACCAGATGGTCGTCTTCCAGGCTTTTCTGAAAATGCAGCGTGCATAGCTCCGTGCACACAATCAGCACCCGCGCTTCAGGGGTGGCCCGGCAAAAGGCGTCGGCCAGCTTCAGGGCATTTACGGCCGCGTAGCACCCCATAAAGTTTACGCAGGTTCGCTGCACGTGGCCCGGCAGCCTCAGAGCCGCCACCAGCTCAATATCTAGGCCCGGCGCGTACATACCGGTACAGCTCACCGTAATCAGGTGGGTAATGGAGCTGGGCTCTACTTCCGGCATCTGCTCAAAGCAAGCCTGCGCCGCCTGCACCGACAGCGGCAGGGCGTGGCGGCGGTATTCGGCCATACGCTGGCCCACGCTGGGGAAGGGCTCCAGACCCGGGGTATTCGGGAAGAAGGAGAACTCGCCGTTTGCGCGGCCGTAGTCGGGCAGCACGGTGTAGCGTTGCCCAATGCCTGAAACACGGTACAGGGCGCGGAGCTTGCGGGTGCCAGCCTCATCCAGTTCCAGGGCCTGGGCCATGAAATCGGCAATCTGGAGTTGCGGAATACGGTGGGGCGGATTGGCCGTGCCAATGGCACATAAGTAGCTGCTCATTGGGGCAGTTTACGTAAAAAACCAGGGTGCAGGGTTACAGGTTTTAGGGCTCCGGCGTGAAAGCTCAACCACAGCCATAACAACACTGGCGAAAAGCATATTTTCAGGCCACGGCGCTGCCTTGCCGGCCTGCTTAAAATGGCACGCCATGCGTGCGCCGGATGATTTGCCGTACTGCCGCTGGCCACAGGCGCAAGCTGTTTACTACCAGCTCACTGAGCACGGGCTGGCCAAATAAGCGCTGCACGGCCCGGCCGGTTTGGAGGCGCCGACCAAAGTGCTGGCGCCAGCCGGCGGTGTACCCCGCTTCCAGTATCGCACGTGTGCAGTGGTTGCGCAGAAAAATATCGGCGTGGGCGGCCGCCAAGCTCGCCCCGTGCATGGCCATAGCCATACCGTTACCGCAGAGGGGCGTAATCAGGCCGGCCGCGTCCCCGCACATGAGCACGTGGTTTTCCACGCAGGATTTCGGGGCGAAGGATATTTCGTTGATGACCTCGGGTTGCGGGTATAGCACCTCAGCGTGCTCTAATATGTGACGCAGGTGCGGGTTGCGGGTCAGTACTTGCTGCTCCAGCTGCGCAATGGTGCCATGAGCCTTCAGGTTGCGGCGGGTGGTGAGGTAGCAGAAGCAGGCCTTGCCGTCTTCGATGGCTGAAAAACCAGCGTAGCCATCCGCAAAATTGTGCAGCGCAATTACGTGGGGCTGCAAGTGCGCGTACCGCACATGGTATTTCACGCCCAGGTAAGGAGAGCGTTGCGTAAAAAACGGCCGTTCCAGCTGGCGGTCCAGGGTGCTGCGCTTGCCGTACGCGCCCAGTACCACCCGGGCCTGCAGCTGCTGTCCATTGGCTAGCGTTACCCGGTGTTCATTGGCAGCCGCATCGAAGATAACGGCTGTAACGGTGGTTTGCTGCCGTATTTCTACTCCCGCCTGCACGGCCCGCTCATACAGGAAATAATCCAACGCGTAGCGGCTCACGCCAAACCCACCCAGCGCTAGTGGGGCCCGCAACAGCCGGCCAGCCGGCGAGCTAAGCTGCAGCTCATTGATATGCGCCGTGCC
Source organism: Hymenobacter pini (assembly GCF_020421205.1). Classification (GTDB taxonomy): domain Bacteria; phylum Bacteroidota; class Bacteroidia; order Cytophagales; family Hymenobacteraceae; genus Hymenobacter; species Hymenobacter pini. The sequence goes on along the minus strand of NZ_JAIZZH010000003.1, from coordinate 1,013,499 downwards.
CAGCTCTGCCAAGTCAACTCCCAAGCGGTGGAGGTAGGGCAGCACCTCGTTGGAAATGTACTCACCACACACCCGGTGAAACGGATAGTGCTGCCGCTCCACCAGCACTACGGCGTGGCCGCGCTGCCGCAGATCCAGGGCCGCGCACAAACCAGCCAAGCCTCCCCCAATAATGACAACGTCCAACTTATTTTATCGGGTAAAAGGGTGAGAAAGAAGATGAAATGAGTTGTTTTATCGAAGATGCGTTATATTCCGCTGGCTAACTCCGCTACATCCGTATTTTTGCAAACCTAAATCATTGCCCGCCGTTATTAGATATTCCGTTCGGGCATATTTCCTCCCACCTCTTACGTATTCTATGATGCAACGCTTACGCTTTTTCTCTTTACTGTTACTTCTTGCCACCGGCCTGCACGGCAGCCCCCGGCCAGCGGTGGCGCAGGGAACGGCGGCCGTAGCGCGGCCCATAGCACGGCCGGGCGGCGAGGAACGGGCTCTGCTGGTATACCCCAACCCGAGTACCGGTATAGTACACGTTTCCATCAACGGGTTCGAAGGCCGCAAAATCGAACTGAGCGTGCTAAACGTCATTGGTACGGTGATGTACCGCGAAACGCTATCGGAGCTGAATGACCGGTACACTCGTACGCTGGATTTGAGCAAGTTCGCCAACGGCCTCTACTACGTAAAGCTGGAATCGGACAACACCAGTGAAATGCGCAAGCTGGTAATTCGCTAGAGCATCTTACACCGTATAACCCATATAAGAGTAGCCCCAGGCTGCTCTTTTTTGTGCACGAAACTGCCGGAATGCAAAAAAATACCCTTGCCCCACGTAAATAGGGCAAGGGTGATGAGACAAGGCAAGGCGCCAGACTTAGCGGCGGTTACGGACCCGTACGGGTACCGGCTTCAGCTCGGCTTTCAGATTACGCAGAGCATCGAAACCCAGCAGCGTAGTGGCCAGAGCAATTCCAAAAAAAAGAACGAGTGTCATACGAAAGGAAATAACGAAAAAAGAAAAATAACCGGCCCGTTGCCGGGTGCTACCCGGTAGCGGGCGGTTACTATTATAAACCACGACAACAACGCCGAAGTTGCAGTATAATTATGGGGTTTTCTATAACTGCTCTTTTAGTGGCCAGTAGCAGAATTATTCTGGAAATTCTGTTCGTAACTGCGCAATAGTGGCCTCTATCAGTTGCCGTACCTGTTGCACCAACTCCGTTAGGTGTGGCCACGTAACAGCTTCAGGGTTGTGACCAGCGGCTTCCAGCTCACGCAGAACGGGGCGCAGGGCCTGCACCTGCAAGCCATCAACGGAGCTTTTGAGGTGATGCGCAGCAGCACTTAGGGCCTCCAGCTGCTGCCGGGCCACATGCTGCTCCATTTCGGCCACCACCGGAGGGGTTGTAGTGATGAACAACGTCACCAACCGCCTGACAAACGTCTCATCGTTGTTGGTCATGTTGCGCAGCGAGGTCAAATCGTACAGCGGCGAGCCGGAGGGCGTGGGTTGCGTTTGCAGCGGTGCTACCGGAGCAGGCACAGGTGGGGTCACAATGGGCTGGTGTTTCAGTAAGTCCGCAACCGTCCGGAATAGGTCTTCTTCCCGGAACGGCTTTGATACATATGCGTTGAGGCCCGCCTGGCGGTAGCGTTCCGCCTCACCCTGCATGGCGTGGGCCGTAAGGGCTACCACGGGCGTGGCCGCCTTTTCCTGATTGGGGTGCTGCCGCAGCAGCTGCGTAGTAGCCACCCCATCCATACCCGGCATCTGAATGTCCATTAGCACCACGTCGTAAGGATATTGCCGGAATAGGGCCAGGGCTTCGGCTCCGGAGGAGGCCGTATCTACGTGCATGCCCCAACCTTTCAGCATCACCTGCACCAGCAGCTGGTTTACGGGGTTGTCTTCGGTGAGCAGCACCCGGTAGCCCTCCAGACGGAACTGGGCAGTGGCTGGTACCAGCGGCAGTGCCGGGGGCTGCGCGCCCACAAAAGTAAGTGTGAACCTGAAGGTGCTGCCGTGGTGCAGGCGGCTTTCAGCGGTGAGCTTGCCGCCCAGCAGTTCCACCAACTCCCGCGAGATACTCAGGCCCAGGCCGGAGCCACCGTACTCGCGGGCCGTGCTGGCCGACGCCTGCATAAACGGCTCGAACAGCTGCTGCAATTGCCCGCTGGGTATGCCAATGCCGGTATCCATCACCGAAAACTGGTATTGCCGGCTACCATTGGGGGACGTCAGCTGGCGACACGTCAGGAGCACTTGGCCCTTTTCGGTAAATTTGATAGCATTGCTGAGCAGGTTCAGCAGCACCTGCCGCAGGCGGTATGGGTCGCCCAGCACCCAAGTGGGGCCGGGCTCATCGGGGAGTTGCAGCCGCAGGGTAATTCCCTTTTCGGTGGCTTTGGGCATCAGGGCCTGGCAGCTGGCTTTCAATACTTCCTGCAACTCAAAGGGCACTGTCTCCAGCCGAACACGGCCCGCACCCAGCTGGGCCATGTCTAGAATGTCGTTGATGACGACCAGCAGGTTATCGGCGGAGTAACGAATGTGGTGCAAATACTGCTGCTGCTCATCAGACAGCGGCGTTTTGGCCAGCAGCTCCGCCAAGCCCATAATCCCGTTCATAGGCGTGCGGATTTCGTGGCTCATGTTGGTTAGGAAAGTTTGCCGGGCCTGGGCGTTCTGCTCGGCGGTTTCCTTGGCTTGCTGCAGGGCCTTTTCGGTGTGCTTCAGCTCCGTAATGTCGTTATCTACTCCCAGCACCTGCACGGTGCCGTCGGCCTGCACGAAGGGCCGCTTCACCGTCCGGAACCACCGGAGCTGGTTGTATGCGTCCACAAACGTGTCCTCCAGGTCCACTTCCTTGCGGGTGCTGAGCACTTCCTTGTCTTTGCTGTGATGCCTTTCCAAATCCGGAAACCGGCGCAGCAGCTCATCGGCCGGCGTTTGCAGCAGGGCTTCGTTGGACAGGTTGTAGAGCTGGGCCGTGGCTTGGTTGGCCAAGATGTAGTTGCCCGCCGCGTCTTTGAGGTAGATGGGGTTTGGAACGGTATCGATAACCTGTCGGAACAAGCGGTTTTGCTCGGCAAGGCGCCGGTTGGCGGAGCGCCGCTGCTCATCGGCAATTTTCCAGCGGGTAATGTCCTCCGCTGAGCCCACAATCTGGGTAACGCGGCCCTGCTCGTTGCGGGCAAAAGGCGTGTTGCTGATGCGCAGCCAGCGAATGGAGCCACTGCGGTGGTAGAGCGAGTACTCCAGGTGCCGTACCTCGTCATCCTGGCAGTGAGTTACCTCTTCAAAATGCTGTCGCAGGCGCTGGCCTTCCGTTTCTGAGGTTAGCGTATGGATCATACTACCGCCCATCTGCTGTAAATCAGCGGCGGTATAGCCCAGCATGGTTTCCACGAACCGGTTGCAGTACACATTGGTCTGTGTATCCACATCGTAGATGTAAATCAGGTTGGGCGTGGTGTTGGTGATGCGCTCCACAAACAGTCGGCTTTGGTGCAACTGCTCCTCGGTTTCGCGGCGTTCCGTCACGTCTGTGGCGGAGCCTACCAATTGCCACACCCGCCCGTTGGCGTGGCGCGTGAAGCAGGTAGTTTTCAAGCTCAGCCACCGCCACGAGCCATTGCGGTGCCGGAACCGGTACTCCGAGGCCAGTACCTCGCCGTCGTGCAGCACATGCCGGCGCCGGCTTTCCAACTGGGCCAGGGGCAGGTCGTCGGGGTGCACAATTTCCCGGATCATGTAGTTGCCCAGGGCCAGTACTTCTTCGGCCGTGTAGCCCAGTATGTTCTCCGTCTGCTTGTTGCAGTACTGCAGGGTTTCCGTCTGCAAGTCATAGATGAACACAATATTGGGGACAGTTTCGTTGATGCGGGCCGTAAAGAGTTGGTTGCGGAGCAGTTCGGCCTCCGCGTGGCGGCGTTCCGTGATGGTGGTTAGGTAGAGTGTGGCCTCCTGCTCGCGGGGCAGGGGCGCAATGGTCCAGAGGTAAAATTCCGCGCCCAGACGCAGCTCCACGGTACGGGTTTCACCCGCCAGCAGCGCCTGACTAATCTCGCGCTGAATCCGGCGGCGGCAGTTCAACTCCTCGGGCAGGGCCAGGGCCGCCAGCACGGGAGCCGCCGCCGGGTTGGCGTATAAAGCCTCGGCTTGCTCGTTGAACCGGATGATGGGCTGCGGGCATTGCTCGGCCAGCTGGCTGAATTCCCGCACCCGCCGCAATGCCAGCTGCTGCTCGGTTACATCCTCGTAGCTCCAGATGTGCAGTACCGTAGCACCGTCCTGCACCACCGGCAGGTAGTCCTGCTGCACAATGCGCCCGTCGCGGAGGGCAATAAGCAGCCCGCTGCTGCGCTGCTGCGCCGCCACTATCTGCAGGTTCTGGGCATGAATGGTAGCGGAGTCATCCAGCAGCTCGTAGCCATCCTGCACCAGTTGCTGAGTACGCTGCCCCATGTAGGCCGCCGCCGGCTTGGGCATGCAGAATAGGTCACACAGCCGCTGATTTATCAGGGTGATGATGCGGTCTTGGTTTTCGGCCAGAATAGCCGTGGTCATGGTCTGGAGCAGGGCGCTGGCCTGGGCCGCAGAGGCCTGCGCCCGCATCTGTAACCCGGCAAGCTGCTGTTGTGCCTCGTGGCAGGCCTGCTGGGCCTGCTTCCACTGCTGCTGCGCTTGGCGAAACCGCCGCTGCCAATGTCGCTCCTGAATAGACCCCATACGATACAATGCGAAGCCCTAAGCGCGGCACCGGTTAGCGTAGCCGCACCTCGTTGTTCTGAACCATTCGATAAATAGTTGATTTCCCGATTTGTAGCTTGGCGGCTACCTGCAAAATGTTGCCGTTATGGGCATCGAGGTAGCGCTGCACAATAGAGGCCGTCTGGGTACGTAACGACTCGTTGCCCGTCAGGGTTGGCTCGGCGGTGGGGGCCTGCGGGTGGCGTAACGGCAGGTCAGCGGGCTGAATCTGGTCGTTTTCGGCCATCACGGCGGCCAACTCCATCACGGCCTTCAACTCGCGCACGTTGCCCGGGAAGGCGTAGTGCAGCAGCTTCTGGCGGGCTGCTTCCGACAGCGCACAGGTAACCATGCTATTCTGCTTGCAAAACTCCTGCAGGAAAGAATCGGCCAGCAGCAGCACATCCTGGCCTCGCTCCCGTAGCGGTGGCAACTGAATGGGCAGGCCCAGCAGACGGTAGTACAAGTCCTCCCGGAAACGGCCCTCTTTTACTTCCTTGGCCAAGTCGCGGTGCGTGGCCACCATCAGGCGGGCATCAAACGGAATGCGGGTGTTGCCGCCCACGCGCACAACTTCCCGCTCCTGCAGTACGCGCAGCAACTTGGCCTGCAGGCTTAAATCCAGCTCCGAAATTTCGTCCAGAAATAGCGTGCCTTTGTGCGCTTCCTCGAACCGGCCAATCCGCCGGTTTACGGCACCCGTAAAGGCACCCTTTTCATGGCCAAACAACTCACTTTCCAGCAACTCCCGCGGAATGGCCGCCACGTTTACGGCCACGAAAGCCGCTTCGCGGCGTTCCGAGCGGAAATGAATGGCCTTAGCTACCAGCTCTTTGCCGGTACCGGTTTCGCCGCTGATAGAAACGGTGATGTTGGTGCGGGCGGCCTTATCGATAAGGGCGTGGAGTTGCTGAATTTGTGTGCTGTTGCCCAGAATAGCCCGTTGTGGGTCGAAGCGCTGCCCAATCTGCTCTTTCAGCCGGGCGTTTTCCTGCCGCAGAGCCAGCTGCTTCCGGATGTTGCCCACAGTATTCCACAGCCGGTCGGCGGTTTCTTCGTCTTTGACCAGGTAGTCGTACGCGCCCTGGCGCAGCAGGCCAATGGCCGTTCGAACATCTTCCTGCCCCGAAATGACAATTACAGCTACTTCCGGTAGGCGCTCTTTAATCTGGAGAAGCACTTGGTCGCCCTTACCGTCGGGGAGGGAATAGTCCAGGGTGATAATATCGGGGCGCTCCGACAGGTTGCTCAGGCAGGCTTGGGCTGTGGTAAAGCGGCGGATGCTGTAATCCGGGTTCTGGGCAAGTTTGTATTCCAGCAACTCGCCATACCAGGCGTTGTCCTCTACAATGAAAATGGTGATGGGTAATGCAGTACTCATAGCTCGAAATGGAACGGAAAGGGCGGAACAGTAGGCTGAAAAAATATAGCACAACACACCGGCTACCAGCAGGCCACGCTTTTTGTTTTTGGGAAAACAGCCCAGACTGCGAGTATAGCGGGGTTTTTTCTGGGATACTAGCAATTCTCTATTTAGGAACAGGAGTCTCTAAATGAGAATATATAGTGTTGTGCTATATTTTGTAAATAATTGTTTAACAATAACTTATGTCTAATAATTAAAACTGGCCATCATATTGCCTCTGGTGTACGCAGGTGCCAGCGCAGTGCGGGTACCTACTTTCTCAACACCTGTTTGCATATGAATCAGTTTTACTTTTCAGCCTCACGGCGTCTGTTTTCCACCGTTGCACTGGCTGTATTTGCCGGAGTGCAAGCATTCGGGCAGGGCAGTAGCCCCGCCATTTATTCCAACTCTGGGATATCTGGGGCCACACCCATCCGGGAGTGCAATACCGTCTTGAATGTTACCACCTGCTTTGGTTCAGTTGACAACCCCGGGTTTGCCACCGATGCCAGCTTTACTACTGCTGCCACCCTGAACGTACCCGCCAGCGTGCTGGTAACCCAAAGGCTAAAGCTGCGCATGGACATGGATGGGCTGGTACCAATTGGTCACCGGGCCGGTGTAGTGGTATCGCGCGGTAGCAACGTGCTGAATCTGCTGGGGGTGGATCTGGCTTCGGCCATCGTCATCCGCACGTACTTAAGCAGTAATTCGGGCCCATCACAGCTGCAGGAAACCAAAGTGATTGATGCCCGCTTGGCCGGCTTGCTGCTGGGTTCCGACACAGGGCCAATGCCGCTGGAGTTTATTGCGGGCAAGCAGTTTGATCAGATTGAAATTGAGGCGGCTTCGCTGGTCTCGTTGGGATACGCGCTGAACGTGCACTACGCCTACGGGCTGGGCGTAAACAACATCACGTCGGCCAGGGGATACGTTTCCCGGTTTGCCTCGCCCAGTGCCAGCAACTACAGCACGGCGGCCGTCGACAACAACATTACGGTGTGCGTGAACTCCAACGTGAGCCAGCCGCTGAATGCCGTTGACTCGGACCTGACCAACTACGCTACTATGGGGGCTCTGGTGGATCTGAGCTGCCCGACCTCCCTGCAAACGCAGTTGGAAGGAACGGCACCGGCCGGTTATTACGCCGGCTTTGTGCTGGGTAGTCAGGGGTTGCTGGATGCCTCCGCACTGTCCGGACTGCGGCTGACAACGTATCTGGGCTCTACGGTGCAGGAGGTGGGTACCGGTGCTGGCTTGCTGAGCCTGAGCGTGCTTCCCGGCGGCAAGTACAACATCCGCATGAACACCATCAAGCCCTTCGACCGGGTTGAAATCCGGCGGGTGAGCCTACTAGGCGTGTTGGACAATCTGCAGGTGTACTACGGCTTTGGCGTGGAGCCCCGCGTGTACCGTGACCAGAACGCCCGATTCTCTAACTTCTCCGACCCCACAGGCAATTACCAGCTGAACGGCAGCAGCCTGGCATGCGTGAACTGCGGCGTAACCTCGCCGGAACTGGCCGTTGATCAGAATCTGACCAGCAACTACGCCACTTTCAACTCGCTGGTAGCGGTAGGCGGCAGCACCCGCCTGAAAATGAAGCTGAACGGAACTGGTACAGGTGGCAACCGTGCCGGGGTAGTACTGGGGCTAGCCACAGGTTTGCTCGATGCGCAATTGCTTAAAAATGTTCGGGTAAAGACCTACATCGGAATTAACGGCGCGGAACTGGCCGAATCCATAACCGATGCCTCGTTACTTTCCCTGGAATTGCTTTCGAGCGGTAAGCAGGAACTGTCGTTTCGCACTACGCGTGACTTCGAGTGGGTAGAGCTGGAGATGCCTAACGGTGTATCGGCGCTGGCTGACACGCGCATCTACTATGCCTTTGCCGATGATACTCCCAGCGGATTCCCCTCCACCATCACGCCGCCCGTATCTGCTGCCGTAGCGCTCCAAAACCTGCGCGCCGTGAACGGTGATGGTTCCATAGACGTAAGCTGGCAGACCACTTCCGAGGCCAACAGTAGCCACTTTATTGTGGAACGCTCCTTATCGGCGTCGGGGAGTTTCCAAGCGCTGGGCCGCGTAAATGCCGCCGGTAACTCTGCCACCACCCGGCAATACTTGTTCCGTGACTACAACGGTATTTCTCAGAACGCCTCAACGCTGTACTACCGCCTGCGCATTGTGGATTTGAGCGGGCAAGAGTCGTACTCCAACGTGGTGTCCGTGACGGTACGCCCACCGGTAGTGGTATTCGATATGTACCCCAACCCGGCCTCGCAGGCACAGCCGCTGCGCATGCAGTTGCCCGCCAGCGACCGGCCTGGCAGTGCCAAATATGAGGTAGCTTTCTATGATCAGATGGGTAACGAGGTAAGCCGGCACACGGTGAGCAATAGCCGGGCGGTAGTATCGGCGGCGTCTTTGCGGCCGGGGCTGTATCAGGTGGCTCTGTTCGACAAAGCCGGACAGCGCATAGGTAAGAGCCGTGTGGTAGTGCAGCCCTGAACGGAGTTCTTATTTTATACTCAAATATCCACCCTATTAGTTTATTCCTCGTGAAATGAGGCCCTCATCGTTGCAGGTCGGTGAGGGCCTTTTCATGTTTAGTCAAATCCTGTGCTCAACGGTGTGGAGTGTAAAATTATGCTATTGGACACAGGCAATGAGAAGTAAATGGGCATTGCTGCGCTGTAAAGGATATTTTACAAGTTGCGGAATGTAGTAAGTGTCATATATAGAGTATGGTAGTAGGTGTTGGTTCTCAGAAAATTGTCATTTTAGCACAGTCTTCCCGAATTTGGAAAATGATAATGTTCCGGTAACATCCAACTGAAAACAGGCGCTCATTTTTGCGGCCGCTAAGCAGCACTTTTCCTTCCTCAACCATCACACCCTCTTTCCATCATGCAGCGTACCCTACTCCGTATTCTCAGTCTGGCCACACTGGCTAGTCTGGCCGTTTCCTGCTCCAAAGATGCTGTTGCGCCCATAGGCACTCCCAGCGCCTCTTCGCAAAGCGCCGACGCCACCGCCACCCGCGACGGGAACATGGCCTTGGGTAACCCTAGCGGTGCTACTACCAGCACTACTAATTACACTAACTACCTTATGAACAAAACCCAGTACTCCATGTCGTATCACCGCGACCGGGGTATTCCTAACTGGGTTAGCTGGCACCTGAGCAGTGCCTGGCTGGGCAGCACGGCCCGGCAGGATAACTTCTCGGCCGATGCTTCCTTGCCCTCAGGATGGTACCGGGTAGGTAGCACCAGCTACAGCGGCTCGGGCTTCGACCGGGGCCATAACTGCCCCTCCGCCGACCGAACCGGCTCGGTGGCCGACAACTCGGCTACGTTTCTGATGACGAACATGATGCCCCAGGCCCCCAACAACAACCAGCGTACCTGGGCCAACCTGGAAAATTATTGCCGTACCCTGGTTGATGCCGGCAATGAGCTGTACATCATTTGTGGCTCCTACGGCAAAGGCGGCACGGGCTCGGCGGGTTACAAAGAAACCATCGACGGCGGCCGCATAACGGTGCCGGCCCGTTGCTGGAAGGTAATTGTGGTGCTGCCCGTAGGTACCGGCGACGCCGCCCGCGTAACCACCAGCACCCGCGTTATTGCCATCAACACGCCCAATGATAACTCGCTGAGCACTACCTGGGGCTCGTACCGCACCACGGTTGATGCCATTGAAGCGGCCACCGGGTATGACCTGCTGTCGGCCGTGTCTGCCTCGGTGCAGGCTACCATTGAAGCGCGCGTTGACAACGGCCCTACCAGCTAAGCGTCATCAGGCTTGCCAGAAATAACACGGGCCCGGCATGTATCGGGCCCGTGTTGTTAGTACGAGGCACGCCGTTGGTCGAGCATAAGCTGGCAGTCAAGTTTACTTTTGTGTTACTTGGTAGAATACTCCCCCTGAAAGTACCTGAGGTAGTGTAATTTTGCCGCGTGAGTTGAGTGATAGACTTCAGGTGGGTAGATAAGTAAGAAGCCGCGCTGCAACGCGGCTTTTTTTATGCGGAGCTGTTAGCAGGCATAACAGTTTCATAATTGGCCCATAACGCACGGCTAATATCTGCTTTGGAAGTTTGGGAGGAGGAGTCAGGCTATGTTATGAGGCTGGCTCCGGCATTCTATGGCATTACTTTCCAACTCAGTTCCGGGGCTGACAGCTGCCGCCGGTGCGCGCACTTGGTCGCCCCTGCGCCCGTTGTGGCAATGGCTGACGCAACTGCGCGACTTGCAGCAGCTCTATGACCGGCACTGCCACCTTACGGGCCGCGAGTTTATTGGGCAGCTCCTGCGGGACTTACAGATTACCGTACAGTACACCCCCACCGATTTGCGCCGCATCCCCACGCACGGGGCCTTTATGGCCCTGGCCAACCACCCATGCGGTATGCTGGATGGGCTGGTACTGCTGTACGTGCTGGGTGAAGTGCGGCCCGATTTTGTGGCCGTAGCCAACGAGATACTGGCGCCTCTGCTGCCCAACCTGCCCACGCAGTTGACCCTGGTGAGCCCGGAACGGCAGGATGCCGGCCGCAACACCCCTAAGGTGCGGCAGCTGCTCCGGTACCTGCACAACGATGTGCCACTGGGTTTCTTTCCGGCTGGTGAAGTAGCGCACCGCACCTCCGCGCTGCGCCCCGCCACCGACTCAGAATGGCACCCCACGGTGGGCCGGCTCCTGGAAGCGGCCCGGGTACCCGTAGTGCCCGTGTGGATTAGCGGGCAAAATAGTGTGGCCTTTAGCTTGCTGGGCGCCGTGCACCCGCTGCTGCGCACGGCCCGGCTGCCGGCTGAGCTGCTAAACAAGCGGGGCCAAACGGTGCGCGTCCGAATCGGCCAGCTGATTCCGGCCACCGAGCTTGGCCAACTACCGACTTCTGACCGACTGCCCTACATCCGGGCGCGGGTGCACGCGCTGGGCTCTGCCTGGCAGCCCGCCGGGGAATTTGCGCTACCCACGCTGCCGCCAGCTGCCATTGTGCCGCCCGTAGCCCCCCAGTTGCTGGCCACCGATATTGAGCAGCTTCGGCGCAGTAGCTGTTTGCTGCGGCACCAGGAGTGGGAGGTGTACGTAGCCAAGAAAGCAGAGCTGCCGCACATTCTACCCGAAATTGGCCGGTTGCGCGAGGTGTCATTTCGGGCAGTGGGCGAAGGCACCAGCCACGAAACGGACCTCGATCAGTACGATGAGTATTACCGGCACCTGTTCCTGTACAACCGAGCCACCGGGCAGGTAGTGGGGGCGTATCGTATTGGGCGGGGCCGAAGCATTGTGCGAGAGTTTGGGAAGCGCGGGTTTTACCTGCATTCCTTGTTCAGGATGAGCAAAGAGCTGCTGCCGTTGCTGCGCGAATCTCTGGAATTGGGCCGGTCCTTTGTGCGACCGGAATTTCAGAAGCACCCGCTGCCGTTGCTGCTCCTGTGGAAAGGCTTGGCCGAGTACATTGCCCGGCACCCGGAGTACCGGTACCTGATTGGGCCCGTAAGCATCAGCAACCAGTTTTCAACGGTGTCCAAGCAGGTAATGATGGGCTTTTTGCAGCAGCACTTCGCCGACGACGCTTTGGCGGGCCTGGTGAAGCCCCGTAAGCAGTACAAGTTCCGGCCTCTGCCCAACACTGATGCCGAATTGCTGCAGCGGAGGCTGCACAGCCTAGAGGACCTGCAGCAGCTGGTGGCGGAGCTGGAGCCCATGGGTATGGGTATCCCGGTGCTCTTACGCCATTACCTGCGGCAGAATGCCCGGATTATTGGCTTCAACCTCGACCCTGGTTTCAGCAATACCCTCGACGGCTTTATGGTGGTAGATGCCCGGGAGCTACCCGCCCGCACGCACCGGCTGCTAAGCCGGCTCTAGCGTCTGAAACAAAACAACCGCCCCAGCGGGCCAGGCACTACTTGACCAACCAAGGCGGTTGTTGCAGAAAAAACTCGGGAGCGGCTAGTTCTCGGCGCCGGCCCCAACCTGGCCCTCGGCGGGCTGGCTGTTCATGTAGGAGCGGAAGGACATGGCTACTTCGCTGGCAATAGAGTTAGCCTGAGCGGTGATGCGCCGGTCGTTTCGCATTTTATCGTTGCCCCGCTCCGCCTGTAGCTGCGTGCGGTAGTCATCTATGGAGACCAGCTGGGTAGGCTGTTTGTCATCGGGCATCACCTGAAACGAGCCCACCGTGTACGTGTAGTTGTTATCGGTGCTTTGGAAGGTGAAGTCGAATAGCACTGTAACCGGCTGGTCTTTGCCTTTATTATCCACGCGCTTCACAGTGCCAGTACCCGAAATGCGGATAGTGCCAGCCGCTTCGTTCGCCTTCAGGCCGGAGGTGGGTTTGTAGGAAAATTTGTTCTGCGCCCAGCTCAATGCTCTGTTGTACAGCATAGTGCGGCCAGAACCTTCGGCGGGCACGCGCTCAGTATACTCAATGGGTGCGAGTGGGGTAGCTTGAGCCCATGCCCCGGCGGGTACTACTGCCATCATGCCGCACATCAACAAACCAAGTAGCACTTTCTTCATAGCGGACAATGTGAGGGGGTGAAGAGAAGAAAAGAAAAAATCGTGACAGCAAAAGTAACGCGTGGCTGTCGGATTGAATAAAAGCCAGCGCATTATGAATATGTTAAGCCGAATTGGCTAACCCTGTTGGGCACCCACACCTACGGAAGCAGAACAGTATCTGGATCCGTGCATCTGTACTTTCTTTGGCCCGCAGTAAATGCCGATGCTATATATAGTGTGAATTAGCAATTTATTTTGTACATTTTCAATAGAAGGGCATTCGGGTTATGTTAATGATCAGCGTATTTTTGTGCAGTCAGTAAGCGAATCGCGGCATTACCATAAAAGTTATTTTATGGTGTAAAGTTCCTGATAGTGCTGCTTTTCAATAAGATATAGTGAGTACTCGTGGTTGTGCTTAATGCAGAAAGACACAGTAGGTGATAACATTTTGGTAACACAAAGTTAATCTTGGTTCTGTTGTTATAATTGGATGAAGTAGTACTTTTGCGACGTGCTTCACTTCAATCAAATTGCTCTGATGAAGCGTGGGACCTTTTACAAAAGCGTCCTGCGAGATGACCGGAAGGTTGTCTCCCCTGCCGACTCTTCTGTTTTTTCGGTTGTTAGCCCGTTCGCCGCTTCGGTTTTCGAAGCGGTTTTTTTGTGCTCTGCCGGTTCGGCGGACGTAGCTGAAAGCAATCTTCACCTGCACATTTCTTGGCCTTTGTATAACCACCATACCGGACCACCCCTGCACGCCACTACCCCGGCTCAGCAGCTAGTAGCTGCCACCCGGCACGCAAACACGCATACGGGTCCGGCGCATGGTCTTTAACTAGTTTTCATGTTGCCGATTCTCAGCTGAGCGCGTGTCGACAATTGGCAACTCACAATCAAACAACGAGCAACCCGTTCCCACCCAATGCGGCAACGGGGCGGGGTGGTGCAAGGAGCGGGGTGATAGAAAATCAGGGGGGATTCTGACATACATGTCAGTCCGCAAATTGACCACCCCGCGTGTTCGGGACCTTTCATAATAACGTGCAGCTAGCCGGGCTTCGGCCCCGGGAGCTTTTTACCTGGTTTTGCTGGTTGTTGAAGCCGCAAACGGCTGGAGTGGCCACAAAACCATAGCATTTACCACCTATGCAACTCGGAACTTTCACACTGCAGAACCCCGTATGCTTGGCCGCCGCCTCGTGGCAGCTTGAGGGCACGGGCTACGAGCGGCTGGGCGCAATTTTTACCCGCACCGTGACTATGGAGCCCAAGCCCGGGCTCTACGAAGAAGGCATCTGGCAGGTAGCCGATCAGACCCTGCTCAATGCTACGCACATGCGTACCGAAAGCGCCGAAATTCTGGTGCAGGAGTATTTGCCCGCGCTGTGCCGGTTTGGAGTGCCCGTTTTTGTAAGCATTACGGCCCCGGGCATTCCCGGCTTCCGCAAAATTGCCCGCTTTCTGGCCCGGGAAGCCGGAGCGCTGATTGCTGGGGTAGAAGTGTACATGTCCCAGCCCGACACCGAGAAAGGGGAGGAGCTGAACGCCAAATTTGTGCGCGAGGCCACCCAGGCAGTACGCAACGAGCTACCCCCCGAGGCGGCCGTCATAGTGAAGCTGCCGCCGTGGCCGGAGCATATTCGGGCGCTGGCCCTGGGGGCGCAGGAAGGCGGCGCTACTGCCCTGGCCGCTACCAACCTGCTCAAAGCCCTGCACCTGCCCGACGACGCTACTGCCGCCCCGGTAGTAGGCGGCCTGTCCGGCGAGGCGCTGCGGCCCGTGGCCCTGCGCTGCGTGTGGGAGCTGGCGCACGATGAACGCCTCACGCTGCCTATTTTCGGGACGGGCGGTGTGTTTACGGCCGGCCACGTGGCCGACTACCTGCGCTGCGGGGCCAGCGCCGTGCAAATTGCCAGCGGCGAATGGCTGGAGCCCGGCCTCACGGCCAGGTTAGCCACCGAATGCGGACATTTAGTATCGGCGAGCCTGTAGAGTAGCGCGTGGCGCTTCTGCGGCACAGCATCCAACAGCTGTTTTACCTCTCCTCCTACCTTCCCACCCATGCAAAAGCTCATTTCCCGCGTTCAGATAGCCAACTCCCTGCTCTGCGTCGGCCTCGACCCCGTGGGGGATGATGCCCAGGTAGAACGTCGCCTGGCTGAGGTCATCGACCAGACCAGCGCCTATGCCGCTGCTTTCAAGCCTAACCTAGCTTTCTTCCTGAGCCGGGAGAATGGCGTGCAGCTGCTGCGCAATACGGTGCAGCGCATCCCGGAAAGCATTCCGGTGATTCTGGACGGTAAGTTCGGCGACATTGCCAACACCGCTGATCACTACGCACGCTTCGCCTACGACGTGGTGGGGGCCGATGGCGTGACGGTGAACCCCTATATGGGCGACGATGCCATTGTGCCTTTCGCCCGGCCCGATAAGCTGGTGTTCGTGCTGGCCAAAACTTCCAATAAGCCCGTGCATTCCCTGCAGGATGTAGCCCTCACCCGCGGCGGCACTCTTTCGGATTGCGCCGCCAGCGTAGCCCGCAAGCTGGATGCCCAGCACGGTAATATTGGCCTGGTGGTAGGTGCCAC
This sequence comes from Hymenobacter pini, assembly GCF_020421205.1. Taxonomy (GTDB): domain Bacteria; phylum Bacteroidota; class Bacteroidia; order Cytophagales; family Hymenobacteraceae; genus Hymenobacter; species Hymenobacter pini. Next base: position 998,210 of record NZ_JAIZZH010000003.1, on the reverse strand, counting down.
CAACGCCGAAGCCGTGGCCCGCATGCGCAGCCTTACGCCTGAACAGTGGTTCCTGGTACCCGGCGTAGGCGCCCAGGGCGGCGACCTGGCGGCCACCCTCAAAGCCGGCCTACGCCCCGATGGTGCAGGCCTCCTGATTAATACCTCACGCGCCCTGTGGCAAGCGGCTGATGCCGGTGCCGCCGCGCGGGAGCTGGTAGAGCAAATCAACCAGTTCCGGTCGGTAGCGGTGTGAAAGTGTCAATGCTAGCCAACTACAAACCAGTTCAAGGACGATTCAGTGTAATAGACAGCTTTGCTATTCCACGACGCAATGAGTTTTATCTGATAGGACAGATTGCGGAAGGAATGATACAGGAAGGCTGGTATGCACATATTTCCCTAAACGCCTCACTCGCATTATCCATGAGAATCGAACGGATAGAATATGCGTTGATGAAAGCACGGGAAGAATATCCAGTGCTGGTTATTGCGGCTGATGATGAGGAAGTGAACTTGTTACTGTCACTTTCAATTGGTTCCGAACCAATAATGATTTCCACTGAAGGACCCGAATAAACGCTTAATGACTTCTCCCCAAACCACCCTCACCTCCGAAACCCTGGAGCAGCAACTGCTGCAGGAAGACGCGCTGCTGCGCGGGCACTTCCGGCTGTCCTCCGGTCTGCATTCCGACACCTACGTGCAGTGCGCCCGGTTTCTGCGCCGGCCCGATCTGGCGGCGCCGGCCGCGGCCGAGCTGGCCCGTCGGATTCAGGAGGCAGGGTTGCAGCCCGATGTGGTGGTGGGCCCGGCCATGGGCGGTGTGGTGATTGGCTACGAGCTGGCCCGGCAGCTGGGAGTACCCGGCATCTTCACGGAGCGCGACGATTCGGGGCAGATGACGCTGCGCCGTGGCTTTACCATTGAGCCCGGCCAAAAAATTGTTATTGCCGAAGATGTGGTGACTACCGGCAAGAGCACCAACGAAGTAGCCCGCGTGCTGGAGGGCCTGGGGGCAAAAGTTTTGGCCGTGGCCAGTTTAATTGACCGCACGGGTGGGCAAGCCTCGCTTTCTTTTCCGAACTTTGCCCTGCTGCCGGTAACGGCGGCCACCTACGCACCCGATGATTGCCCGCTTTGCCGGGCAGGTATTCCGGTGGTGAAACCCGGCAGTCGGCCGGAAAAAGCGTTTTCTTAAACCTACCGCGGCGGCAACCGGCCCCGGCGGCAAGGCATTTTCGGCGTACCCCCGCGTGGGGTGTGCTTCCCACGCCCGGCGGCGCGGACCCCGAAAAATAGAAAATCAGTCAACAGCTCTCTTTTGGAATCCAGCCAAAGAACCATTCAGCTTCTGCTCAAGCCCGGCCAACATGATGGCGAGGGCCACCGTGTAGCCGAAGCTGCCCAGCGCCACCTCGGCCTCTCGACGGGCCGGGTGCAAAGCACCACCCTCTACACGGTGCGCTACCCCGTGAGCGACGAGCAACTGCGCGACTTCGCCACCCATTGCCTGCAGGACCCCGTGCTGCACGAGGTAGCCCTCGACGAGTTCCGCCACGGTGCCGAGTACAAAAGCTACATCCTGGTGGCCAAGCTGCCCGGCGTGACGGACGACGAAGGTATTTCGGCGCAGAACGCCCTCGGCGACTTCCTGAACCAGCCGCTGGACACGCATACCCAGCACATCTTCAGCAAACGGCTCTATTTCCTGGAGCACGAGCTGCCGGAGAGTAGTCTGCGCCGCCTGGCCGAAGAGCTGCTCGGCAACAAAATGATTAACCGCTTCGAGGTCGGCCCCATAGCCCAGATACGCGACTACACGCCGCGGCCGGGCGGTGGGGCCGAATCCATTACAGACACGGTGCGGTTGGTGGGGCTCTCGGACGAGGAGCTGCTGAAGCTGTCAAAAGACAACCTCTATGCCCTGAACCTGGAGGAAATGCGCGCCGTGCGCGACCATTACACCAGTATTGCCGAGGAGCGCCAGGCTGCTGGCCTACCCCAGGACCCCACCGACTGCGAGTTGGAAATCATAGCCCAGACCTGGTCGGAGCACTGCAAGCACAAGGAGTTTTCGGCCGTTATCAAGTACCGGGATGCGGACACGGGCGAGGAGTTTGAAGTGGATTCCTTGTTCAAGACCTACATCAAAAACGCCACCGCCGAGGTAGACCGCCAGCTGCGCGCCAACGGCAACGACTGGCTGATTAAGGTATTCAGCGACAACGCCGGGGCTGTGCGCATCAACCCTGAATCGTTGTTTGTGTGGAAGGTTGAAACCCATAACTCTCCCTCGGCCATTGACCCCTACGGCGGAGCCATTACCGGCATTCTGGGCAACAACCGTGACCCGCTGGCTACCGGCATTGGAGGCGCGCGGCTGCTATTCAACACCAACGTGCTCTGCTTCGGCAACCCCGAGTTCAACGGTACCCTGCTGAGCAACCAGCTGCACCCGCGCCGCATTTTCGAGGGCGTGCGCAAGGGTATTGAAGACGGCGGCAACAAGTCGGGCGTGCCCACGGTGAACGGCGCCATTGTATTTGATGACCGGTACGCCGGCAAGCCGCTGGTGTATTGCGGCACCGGGGCTGTAATGCCCATGCAGCTGGCCGGCCTCGACTCGTGGGAAAAGAAGATTGACGCTCAGGACCGCATCATCATGGCTGGTGGCCGGGTGGGCAAAGACGGTATCCACGGCGCTACCTTCTCCAGCATCGAGCTGGACGAAACCTCGCCCGCCACGGCCGTGCAAATTGGCTCGCCCATCACCCAGAAGCTGGCCATGGACTTCCTGATCCTGGCGACCCGCCGCGGCCTGATTAAGTGCAGCACCGACAACGGCGCGGGCGGCTTGTCCTCGTCCATCGGCGAGCTGGCAACCATCAGCGGCGGGGCCGTGGTGGAGCTGGAGAAAGTACCTTTGAAATACCCGGGCTTGCGGCCTTGGGAAATCTTCGTGTCGGAGTCGCAGGAGCGTTTCTCCCTGGCCGTGGAGCCCGCTAAAATGGACGAGCTGCTGGCCCTGGGCCGGGAAATGGAAGTCGAGCTGACCGATATCGGCTACTTCACCGCCGACGGCAGCCTCGACGTGCGCTTCGACGGCAAGTCGGTGGCCCGCATCGACATGGAATTCCTGCACAACGGCGTGCCGCGCAAAGTGCTGGAAGCCGAGTGGCAGAAGCCTACGGTCCAGGAGCCCACGCTGCCCGCCGACCTGGATTATACCGACGTGCTGAGCCGCTTGCTGGGCAGCCTCAACATCTGCTCCCGCGAGTCGGTGATTCGGCAGTACGACCATGAGGTGAAGGGCCGCACCATTATCAAGCCCCTGATGGGCGCCACCGGGCAGGCTCCGCAGGACGCCGCCGTGGTGCGCTTCAACTTCGAGTCCTGGGAAGGCGTGGCCGTGAGCAACGGTATTCTGCCTCGCTTCGGGGATTTGGACGCCTACGATATGTCGGCTGGGGCCTTCGACGAGGCCGTGCGCCAGATTGTGGCGGTAGGAGGGAAGCTGCCCAACCTGAGTTACGGGGACGGCAACTTCTGGTCGGTGAACGACAACTTCTGCGTGCCCGACTCGGTGTACGACCCCGCCACCAACCCCGATGGCAAGCACAAGCTAGCTAAGCTGGTGCGCATGTGCCAAGCCCTGCGCGACGCCACGGCGGCCTACTGCATCCCGCTCACGAGCGGCAAGGACTCGATGAAGAATGACTTCAAAGCCGATGGCGTGAAGATTTCCGTTCCGCCTACGGTCCTGTACTCCATGACCGCCAAAATCGAGGACGTCCGCCGCACCATCACCTCCGACTTCAAGCAAGCCGACGACGTGGTGTACCTGCTGGGCGAAACCTACGACGAGCTGGGCGGGTCGGAGTTCTACCAGCTCTTCGGTGAGCTGGGCGCCAACGTGCCCAAGGTTCGGTTCGAAGAAGCCAAAGCCCTCTACACGCTGATGGGCGAGGCCAATGAGCAAGGCCTCATCCAGTCCTGCCACGATTTGTCGGATGGTGGCTTGGCCGTTGGCTTGGCAGAAGCTACGTTCGGCAACGGTTTCGGGGCCGAAGTGGAGCTGCCGGCAGGCTTACCGGTGCCGGTGCAGCTGTTTTCCGAGTCGCACTCCCGGTTTGTGGCCACGGTGGCCCCCGAGGATGTGGTGGCTTTCGAGCAGCACTTCGGCCGCCGTGCTACCCGTTTGGGCGTGGTAACGCAGAACGGCCAACTCACGGTGCGGCAGTCGGGTAAAACCATCATTGCGGCCAGCACGGCGGCCCTGCGCCACGAGTGGACCAACGGCCCGGTAAACCGCATCATCGGCTTCGGCCAGCACGAAACCGCACAGTAAGTATGAACGAGAAACCATTGTTTCCTGATTTGAACTCGCCGCCCAAGCCGCAGCGTGACGAAACAGGCCCCGCGCAAACCAACGCCGATGGCACGGTGACGGTGCTCGGCTACAAGAGCATTGATGGCGGCCACGAAAGCACCGAGCCCCTAAAAAGCCTGGAAGAACAAGCTGATAACCGGCAACTGGTAACTGGCAACTCAAAAGTCCGCGCCCTCATCTTGACGGGCTTCGGTATCAATTGCGAAGAAGAGTTTGCCGCCGCCTACAAGCTAGCCGGCGCCGAGCCGACCATCGTGCACCTGAACCAGGTGTTGCACGGCCACGTCAGCATCCACGACTTCGACATCCTGAACTTCCCCGGCGGCTTCAGCTTCGGCGACGACCTGGGCTCGGGGGTGGTGCTGGCCAATAAGCTGCGCTACCGCAAAAACGTCGAGGGCCGCACCCTGCTCGACGACATCAAGCAGTTCATTGCCAACGGCAAGTTTGTGATGGGCATCTGCAACGGCTTCCAGGTGCTGGTGAAGCTAGGCCTGCTCCCTAACCTGAGCGGCACCGTAACGCCGGAAGTAACCCTGACGCACAACGCCTCGGGCCGCTACGAAGACCGGTGGGTGCGCCTGAAAGTCAACCCCAAGTCGAACTCGCCCTTCCTGAAAGGCATTGATACGCTGGAAGTGCCCGTGCGCCACGGCGAAGGCCGCCTCATCATCAAGGGCGAAGAAACCCTGCGGGAAATTGAAGCCCGGGGGCTGAACTGCCTGGCCTACACCGATTTCGACGGCTCACCCACGGACGTGTACCCCTTCAACCCCAACGGCGCCGATCTGAACTGCGCCGGCCTGACCGACACCACCGGCCAGGTATTCGGGCTGATGCCGCACCCCGAGGCCTTCCTGTCCCTCTACAACCACCCCGACTGGGCCCGGCGCAAGCGCCAGAACCCCGGCCTGAGCGAGGAAGGGGATGGCCTGCGCCTGTTCCGCAACATTGTGGAGCATGTGCAGAGCCAAACTGCCGCCGTTCCGCAGGAAGCCAGCCAGTTTTCATCCTAGACACCTCCGCCGCCTGCAGCCTCGTGCCGGCTGCTACCTCGTCGTATGAACACCCTTAACAACTTCGATACTCCCCAGCTCGAACTTCTGCACCGCGGCAAAGTGCGCGACTCGTTTCGCGCGCCTTCCGGCCAGCGGCTCATCGTGGTAACCGACCGGCTGTCGGCCTTCGACTCGGTGCTGGAAACGCCGGTGGCCCACAAAGGAGCGGTGCTGAACGGGCTGGCCGCTTTCTGGTTCGATAAAACCCGGCACATCATCCCCAACCACGTTATCAGCCTGCCCGACCCGAACGTGACGCTGGCCCAGGAAGCCGAGCCAATTCGGGTGGAGATGGTGGTGCGCAACTACCTCACGGGTTCCATGTGGCGGGGCTACCAGCAGGGCCAGCGTACTTTCTCGGGCGTGACCGTGCCGGACGGCCTGACCAAGCACCAGAAGTTTCCCGAGCCCATCGTAACGCCCACTACCAAGGAAGAATCGGACCGCGAGATTACGCCGGAAAACCTGGTGGCGGAAGGCTGGGTAACGGCGGAGCTGTACGAGCAGATGCGGGTGAAGGCCCTGGAGCTGTTCAATTTTGCCTCCCAGTGGATGGCGGAGCGCGGCATCATTCTGGTGGATACCAAGTACGAGTTTGGCCTGCTGGATGGGGAGCTGATTCTGATTGACGAAATCCACACGCCCGATTCCTCGCGGTTCTGGAGCGCCGAGGACTACGCCAAGAATCCCGAAGGCGTGGAGCAGATTGACAAGGAATACGTGCGCCAGTGGCTGATTGCCAACAAGCAGAACGGCCAGTACCCCCGCGCCCTCACCCCCGAAGTTTCCGCCGAAGCCACCCGCCGCTACCTCGATATTTACGAGCGTATCACGGGTAGCCCACTGGTTACCGGCAATGAGGCTGCTGACGACGACGTGCAAAAGCGGATTGTGGATAATCTGGTGCGCGCTGGTATCGTGCAGGAAGCCTAGACACAGCCCATGGACGCTGCCAAACAGAAGCAACTCGTGCAAGACTACATCGAAGCGTACAACCGCTTCGATGTGGATGGCATGTTGTGCCATCTGCACGAGGAAGTGGTGTTTCGCAACATCTCCAACGGCGAAGTAAATCTGACCCTAACGGGCAAAGAAGCTTTCCGCCAGCAGGCACAGCAGGCGTTGCAGTACTTCTCCCAACGAGAGCAGCGCGTCACGGATTGGCAGCTAGATGCCGATACAGTGGAAGTGCTGCTGGAGTATTCCGCCGTAGCGGCTATGGACTTCCCCAATGGCCTAAAAGCCGGTGACACGCTGCACCTGCAGGGTAAATCGGTTTTTGAGTTTCAGGGTGGCCATATTGCCTCCATCACCGATATCAGCTAATGCCAGTGCCCTTCACTATTCGCCGCCTCCAACCCGCCGATGCTCCGGCTTACCGCCAGTTCCGGCTGGCGTGCTTGGCGCAGTATCCGGCCAGCTTTGGCTCGTCGGCGGAGGAGGAAGGGCAGCAGGAGCAGCTGGCTTTTGAGCAGCATATTCTCACCAGCAACCCCGATGCCTTCATGATAGGAGCTTTTGAAGATGCGACACTGGTAGGCATTTGCGGTTTTGTGCGGGCCACCCGGCAAAAGGTGCGTCACCAGGGCGACATTCGGCAGGTATGCGTAAGCCCTAACCACTCGGAACGTGGTATTGGCCGCGCGCTAATGGCAGAAACGCTACGCATAGCCTTTGACCTTCCAGGATTGGAGCAGATTTCTCTGGGCGTAATAGCAAATAATACTACTGCTGCATACCTCTACGAAAGCCTGGGTTTTGTGGAGAACGGGTTTCAGAAGCAGTATTTAAAGATTGATAATCAGTATTTTGATCATCGGTTGATGGTCTTGTTTCGTTCCGATTACCTGGCCACGCTTTAGCATGAACGCACCTTCTTCCCCCATAGTACTCCTCGGCGGCGGGGCCCGTGAACACGCCATGGCGTGGAAACTCACCCGCGACGGGGCCACTGTGCACGTGCTGCCCGGCAACGCGGGCATCCCCAACAGCCACCCCGAAATTAGCGCCACCGATTTTCCGGCCATTAAGCGCTTCTGCGAAGCCAACGGCGTGCAGCTGATTGTGGTGGGGCCGGAGGCTCCGCTGGCCGCGGGCGTGACCGACTTCTTCCAAGGCTCCGACATCCGGGTATTTGGCCCTGGCCGGGCCGGCGCCACGCTGGAAAGCTCCAAGGTGTGGAGCAAGGACTTTATGCGCCGCCACGGGGTAGCCACGGCCTTATCGTGGCAGTACCGCAGCGACAAACTGGACGATGCCCGCGCCAAAGCCACCGAGCTGCATGGGCAGGTAGTGGTGAAGTACGACGGGCTGGCGGCCGGCAAAGGCGTGTACGTGTGCTCTTCAGTGGAAGAAGCCCACTCCGCGCTGGATGAGCTGGCCGCTTTGCACACTGGCTGGTTTAGTTTCCTGCTGGAAGAGAAACTAACCGGCCCCGAAATCAGCATTATCGGCATCACCGATGGGAACCGCATCCGGCTGCTCAGCCCTTCCCAGGACCACAAGCAGTTGCTGGCCGGCGACCAGGGCCCCAACACCGGCGGCATGGGCGCTTACTGCCCCGTGCCCTTCGCCGACGACAATGTACTGGCCGCCATTCGCACCAGCATCGTGGACCCCACGCTGCGCGGCCTGCAGAATGAGCAATTTGATTTCAACGGCTTTATCTACTTCGGCATCATGCTCACGCCCCAGGGCCCCAAGCTGCTGGAGTACAACGTGCGCCTCGGCGACCCGGAGGCCGAAGTGCTGCTGCCCGCCATGGAAAGCAGCCTGCTCGAACTTATCGAAGCAACCCTGGATGGCAAGCTGCAGCAAACGGTAGTGCGCCAGCGCCGCGGGCATTACGTGGGCGTGGTGCTGGCCTCGGGCGGCTACCCGGCGGCCCAGTTCCCAACGGGTTTCCCCATTACTGGCCTCGACCAATTGCATCCCAGCATTCTGGCCTTCCACGGCGCAACCAAGCGCACCGAAGCGGGCGAGCTGGTGACCGACGGCGGCCGGGTGCTGGTGCTGGTGGGCCACGGCGAAGAGCTGGAAGACGCGGTAAACCACGTGTACCGCGAAGCAGAAAAAGTTAACTTCAAGGATGCCTACATCCGCACTGATATCGGCCAGCGGCCGGAACCTACCCTTGCCGGAAACTGGTAACCATAGCACCCAAAAAGCACGCCTGGCCATTTTGCTGTCGGGCCGAGGCTCCAACATGGTGGCCTTGGTAAACGCCGTGCAGCACGGTGTGCTGCGGGAGTTGGCTGAGGTGGCCGTGGTGTTCAGCAACGTGCCCGATGCACCGGGCTTGGCCACGGCCGCCGCCATGGGTTGCCCCACGGCCAGCCTCAGCAGCCAGAGCCGCAAGCGGGCGGAGTTTGACGCCGACGTGGTGGAATTGCTGAACCAGTATCAGCCCGATTACGTGGTGCTGGCCGGCTACATGCGCATTCTGTCGCCCACGTTCATCCGAGCGTTTGCGGGGCGCATCCTCAACATCCATCCCGCCGATACGCACCAGCACCAGGGCCTGCACGCCTACGAGTGGGCCTTCGAGAACCAGCTGCCGGAAACCAAAATCACGGTGCATCTGGTTGACGAAGGCCTGGACACCGGCCCCATCCTGGCCCAGCACCCGGTTGACCTGCGCGGGGCCGACACCTTGGCCGAAGTGGAGCGCCGCGGCCTGGCCGTGGAGCACCGCGTGTACGCCGAAACCCTGGCCCATTTAATCAAACAAGCACAGCCCGCTGAGCACGGCGCACTATAGTACCTCCCACCACCCCACCGCAGCGGCCTGGTAACGGGCAACTGGCAACTGACAACTGAAATGTGCGGAATAGTAGGTTTTTACGGTCCCGATGACGTTGCCCACGACATCGTATTTGGCTTGACGGCGCTGCAGCACCGGGGCCAGGATGCGGCCGGCATAGCCACCTTCGACGACAACTTCCACCTGTGCAAAGGCAACGGCCTGATTTCCGACGTGTTCCGCCCCAAGCAGCTCAAAAAGCTGAAGGGCAACATCGGCATCGGGCACGCGCGCTACACCACCCAGGGCTCCAATGATGCCGAGCTGGCTCAGCCGTTCACCACCAGCTACCCCTTCGGGCTGGCCATGGTGCACAACGGCAACGTCATCAACTTCCGCTCGGCCGCCAAGCGCCTGCACGAGAAGTACCACGTGCTGCCCAAAACCAGCAACGACCTGGAGCTGATCATGTACACCTTCGCCTCGGAGCTGCGCCTGAAAAACCTGGATGCGCTGTCGGTGGTGGATATTTTTGACGCTGTAGAAACCACCCAAGAGCTGGTGAAGGGTGCCTACGCCACCGTCACCATCATTGCCGGGCATGGGTTGCTGGCCTTTAACGACCCGCTGGGCATCCGGCCGCTGGTGCTGGGCCGCCGCGAAACGGAGCGCGGCCCCGTGTACGCCTTCGCCTCCGAAAGCACCTGCTTTGATTACCTGGGCTTTGAGTTCGTGGAAAACGTGGGCCCGGGCCAGGCGGTGTTCATCGACAAGGACTTCAAGGTGCACCACAAAAACCAGCAGGAGAAGCCCAAAAGCTTCTGCGTGTTCGAGCACATCTACTTCGCCCGCGAAGACTCCACCATTCACGGCCGCTTGGTGGCCCGGGAGCGGGTGCGGCTGGGCAAGATGCTGGCCAAGAAGGTTATCGAGTCGGGCATTCAGCCGGATATGGTGATTGACGTGCCATCGTCGGGCTACTTCTCGGCGTCGGGGCTGGCCGAGGCCATTGGCGTGCCCTACCGCCGGGCCCTGGTGAAGAATAACCACATGGGCCGCTCCTTCATCGTGAGCAGCCAGGCCGGCCGCGAGGACATCGTGAAAAAGAAGCTTAACCCCATCCGCGAGTTTGTGGAAGGCAAAAAGGTGGCCGTGGTGGATGACAGCATTGTGCGCGGCACCACCTCCCGGCGCATCGTGCGGATTCTGCGTGAGGCCGGGGCCGCCGAGGTGTACTTCATCAGCAGCGCGCCGCCCATCATTTCGCCCTGCATCTACGGCATCGATATGGCCATGAGCACCGAGCTGATTGCCGCTAATTACACGGAGGAGGAAATCTGCCGCTACATTGAGGCCGACCGGGTTATCTACCAGTCGATTGCCGACTTGCAGGAGCTGTTTTCGGAGGAGCGGGGCCACGGCGGCTCGTGCTTCGCCTGCTTCACCGGCCAGTACCCCACCGGCGACGTAACCAAGTACCTGGGCCACATCCAGGAGGAACGCCAGAGCCACCGCTCCGATAAAGACAAAAAAGACCAGCCCACGTCCGTCAGCGCCAAAGCCCCCGAGCCTACCGAGCATTAATAGAGAGTTCAGCAGATAGAGGATTGCCTATTCCGCCAACATGCTCATTTAGGCCACTTATGAGACATAAAAAGCTACTGTTGCTATTGGCTAGCTTGAGCTATTCTGTTGTTGTAAAAGCTCAGGAACGCATTCCGTCTAAGTTGATTGAAGCAGATGTACCTAATGTAACTGAGGCGCTGCGCGGGTCAGCTAACCCGAGGTATAAGGTTTTAAAATGGTTTACGCCGATATACCTGCAGCCAGCTGATACCGCAAGTGGTCATCCTGCTTTAAGGCTTTAGCCAAACACAAAGGTTTACCTGCGAGAATACGTTGCTGATGGGTTTCTGATTGACTTTACTGGTAGTGATAGACGATATTATTTGCCAGCGAAGTCGATAATGGCTCTGCCAACATTTGTAGAAATTTAGATAATCTACCATCCCAATTTCTGCCCAACTCGTCAGGCTCCCCCTCTCCCGGAGGGGAGGGAGCCGGGGGGAGGGGTCCAACACATGAACAACGACTTCAAAGCCACCGCTGGCTACTCCATCGAAGAAGGCAACGCCGCTTCCAAGAACGCCTTCCACTGGGCCCAGAAAACCTTCAGCACCCGCGCGGGCAAGCCCGGCGAGCCGGCCCAGGATTTGGCCGGTGGCTTCTCCAACGAAATCCGCTTTGGCAATGAGCGGCTGGGCATTGGCTCCGATGGCATCGGGACCAAGATTGAGGTGGCCGAGCGCCTGGACCGCTACGACACGCTGGGCTACGACCTGATTGCCATGGTGGCCGACGACCTCATCGTGGCCGGCTTCGTGCCCACCAACCTCTCCAACATCATCGACGTGAACACGCTCAACTACGAGGTGGTGGACGAGTTGATGCGCGGCCTGCACGACGCGGCCCAATTCAGCCAGATTGCCGTAACGGGCGGGGAAATTGCCGAGCTGGGCAACCGCATCGGTGGCTACCCCGGGGCCAAAATGAACTTCAACTGGTGCTCCACGGCCGTAGGCGTGCTGCACCCCAGCCTAGAGCGCCCCCTGAGTGGCGCCAACGTGCGCGCCGGACAAGCGGTGGTAGCACTTCGCTCACCATCCTTTCGCTCCAACGGCTACTCCCTGGCCCGCCGCGCCCTCACCAAAGCTTTCGGTGAGAAGTGGCACGAACAGCCGTACGAGCAAAGCGGCGGCGCTCAATCAACAATCAGCAACGAGCAACTGACAACCGAAAACGCCACCACCTGGGGCGAGGTAATGCTAGCGCCTTCGCTCATCTTCTCGCCCGGCGTGGCGGCGGTGCTCGATGCCGGTCTGCCTTTGCACGCGGCGGCGCACATCACCGGCGGCGGCATTGCCGATAACTTCAAGCGCGTGCTCAAAAACGGTGTGGGTGCCGAGTTGGACAACCTATTCGAGCCGCTGCCAGCCATGGAGCAACTGGCCAAGCTGGCCGGCATCACGCCCCAGGAAGCCTACCTCTACTGGAACATGGGCAACGGCATGCTACTGGTAACCGATGAGGCCCAGGCCGAAGCCGTAGCCGAAACCCTGCGCCACCACGGCTACCAAGCTCAGGTAGCCGGCCGCATCATCCCAGAGCCCGGCGTGACGCTCCGCGTAGGAGCCGGCGAGCTGCGCTACGAGGGATAGAGCCTTAAGCAGGAGTAAAAAAGAACGTCATGCTGAGCTTGCCGAAGCATCTCTACCGCACTGGATTGTCAGGTAGAGATGCTTCGGCAAGCTCAGCATGACGTTCTTTTTTACTAGCAGTTACGCCGCTACCGGCTCAATGTCAAACCCGGCCTGGGATACGGATTTTATAATCAATTCCGGAATTGGATTGGGGCCTTCCACCGTCAGAATCTTATCGGGGTTGTTGGTATCCACGTTCCACTTTTCCACGCTGGCTTCGGCATCGAGGAACGGAGTGACAGCCCGCACGCAGTTGGCGCAGTTGATGCTGGTCTTAAATTTCAGAGTTGACATAAGCAGTAATGGTTGAAGCTGCTACCCAGCGGCCGGCAGCTGATGATGACGCTATAACAACGTAGCGTAACAAAAGTAGTCGGCTATACGCAGGCAGGGGGTACAGGCTTTGGCCGCAGGAGTGCAGAGTTTTGCCGTATTTCGGGCTTATTACCGTACCTCTGATACAATGGATAAAGAGCAATTCTGGCAGATAATTGAATCGGCAAAAACCGAGGCCCAGGGCGACCAGCAACGGCAGCAGCAGTTCTTGATTGACGACCTGGCGCAGCTGGAACCCGAGCAGATTATTGAGTTTGAGTGCATCCTACGGGAACACCTGCTGGAGGCCGACCATTTCGACATCATGGCGGCGCAGAAGATTATCGACGGTTACGTGTCCGATGACCCCTATCTGTACTTCCGGTGCTGGCTGGTAGGGCAGGGTAAAACTGTCTTCACCAATGCGCTGCAGAACCCCGATACGTTGGCGGCGGTGCTGGATGCCCCGTACCAGGATTTTGAAGAGCTGCTATACGTGGCCACCTTCGCCTTCGAAAAGCGCACAGGCAAAACCGACGAGGATGAAACATTCCCTCGAAGCGTGGCCGAAGCCCGGGGCCTCGATTATGATTCCGGCTCCGAAACCAAGGGCGAAGACTGGACGGAGAATCAACTGCCGAAAAAGCTACCGAAGCTCTGGAAAAAGTTTGGGGTAGCCTAAATGCAAAAGGCCCGACTGCATCAGCAGTCGGGCCTTTTGCATTTAGGCATACTAAGCCGGGCGCACGGGGCGCTTTTCCAGAATCAGTTGGGTGCGGAAGGTGTTGAGTGACTCTTCCAGACCCACGGGGTAGGTGTGGGGGTTGAGGAAGCGGCGGATACTGGGGTCGAGGCTGAGCACTTCGCGGTGGGCCCGGGCCCGGCTTTCCTGCAGCGTGGGCAGCTGATGCACCAGCTCGCCTCGGCGGAAAATGGGCTCCAGCAGCTCCCGGTACGAAGCGTCGGCCCGCACGGCGCGGCGGCGGGTGGCATCCAGCGGGTCGATGATGGTGAGCTGCTCGGGCAGGGGCTCGGCCACGTTGTAGAGCATATCGGCGCGGGGTTGGCCTTTCTCGGTTTCGTAGCGGCGCACCTGCAAGATGCCGGGGATACTGGTTTTGGCCAGCTGCTCCGAGAGCTTGATGGTGAAGTCCCAGCCTGAGTCGTCGGGTTTGCGCAGGGCGGCTAGCTTGTACACGCCGCCCAGGGCCGGCTGGTCGTAGGCCGTCACGAGTTGGGTGCCGATGCCCCAGGTATCAATTTTGGCGCCCTGCAGCTTCAGGCTGGTAATGAGGTTTTCCTCCAGGTCGTTGCTGGCCACGATGCGTACATTCTCAAAGCCGGCCTCATTGAGCAACGCCCGGGCCTCGCGGCTGAGGTAGGCCAAGTCGCCCGAGTCCAACCGGATGCCGCCCAGCTCGTGGCCGTTGGCGCGCATCTCGCGGGCTACCTTAATAGCATGGCGCACGCCTTCCAGCGTGTCGTAAGTGTCCACCAGAAACACCGAGTCGTCGGGGAAGGCTTTGGCGTAGGCGGCAAAGGCCTCGGGCTCATCCTCAAAGGCCATAACCCAGCTGTGGGCGTGGGTGCCCTTCACCGGAATACCGAAGCGCTGCCCGGCCAGCACGTTGCTGGTGGCATCTACCCCGCCCAGGTAAGCGGCCCGGCTGGCCGACAAGCCCCCATCGGGCCCTTGGGCGCGGCGCAGGCCAAACTCCAGTACGGTATCGGCACCGGCCGCTTCCCGAATGCGGGAGGCTTTGGTGGCAATCAGCGTCTGAAAGTTCACCAGCGTGAGCAGGGCTGTTTCTACCAATTGTGCCTGTAGCAGCGGACCCTGCACCCGAATCAGGGGCTCGTTGCCGAACACTACCGTGCCCTCGGCCACGGCATCCACGTCGCAGCTGAAGCGCAGCTCCCACAGGTACTGCAGAAACTCCGGCGGGAACATGGCCGCGCCCTTACTGCTTTTCAGGCTGCCCAGATAGGTAAGGTCGACTTCCGAAAAACGCAGGTTCTGCAAGTAGTCAACGGCGTAGGCCAGGCCGGCCGCCACGGCATAGCCCCCGCTGAAGGGTGGCCGCCGGAAATACAGGTGAAACACAGCCTCTCGGTCCTGCAAACCCTGCTGCCAGTAGCCGTAGGCCATGGTTACTTGGTACAGGTCGGTGAGGAGGCTGAGGGAGGGGGCGTACAGGCCGGAAAGCGGAGCTGAATTCATGTAAGCAACGGTTGAGATGCCGTAGCTTACGCAGAATATTTCATTTCCGCCCAGTCTATGCCCTCCTCCGCTGCCCCCCGCCGCTTTTCTCCGTTGCACCGCGTTGCCCTGTGGCCCGCCTGGCGGCGGCTGGGCCTGGGGCTGCTGCCGGCGGCCGGGCTGTACATGCTGGCTCCCGGGCAATGGCCGGCGCTGCTGCGACTGCTGCTGGCCTGGGACGGGTTTACGCTGACCACGCTAGCCATTACCTGGGCTATTATTCTGCGGGCTGATGTGGCACATCTGCGCCAGATTGCCACC
Organism: Hymenobacter pini; assembly: GCF_020421205.1. Taxonomy (GTDB): domain Bacteria; phylum Bacteroidota; class Bacteroidia; order Cytophagales; family Hymenobacteraceae; genus Hymenobacter; species Hymenobacter pini. Next base: position 982,942 of record NZ_JAIZZH010000003.1, on the reverse strand, counting down.
AAGGAAGACCCCGGCCGGGTACTGTCGTTTGTGGCGGTGCTGGGGGCGGCGGTAGCTAGCTTGCTGGCGGTAGTGCTGCTACTATCCAAGGCCGATGCGGATACCCACCAAACGGCGCGCGTGGTAGCCGGCGCCGTGGGTGTCCTCACGGCTTGGTTGCTGGTACACACACTATTCACGCTGCGCTACGCCCATCTCTACTACGCCGCCGACGGAAAACGGGCAGAAGGCGGGCTGGAATTTCCGGGCAACGAAAAGGAACCCGATTACCTCGATTTTGCCTACTTCTCCTTTGTAATTGGCATGACTGCGCAAACGGCCGACGTGGGCGTGTCAGACCGCCTGATTCGTCGGCTGGCTCTAGTGCACGGGTTGCTGTCCTTCGGGTTCAATACGGCCGTGGTGGCGCTTACCATCAACGGGCTGGCCAGCGTACTGTAGCTATGCGTTACGCGGTGGCCGGCTGCTGTCGTAACAAGGCGTGGGGGTGCTGGCAGTAGCGCTCCGCATCCAGCAATGAGGGTACCACGGGCGGGCACAGCGCCGTGGGCAGCTTGGCCATCAGTTGGTGCGCGTCGTCGCCGAGGTGGCAGAGTACCAGCGGAATCTGGCGCTGCCGCAACCGGCGGTAGTAGCGGGCCAGTACCCGCAGTGCCGCAAACGGCAGCCGGTGCAGCTGGCTACAATCAACCCATATGCTGGGCTTGCCGCTGCGGCTGGCCCGGCGCAGGGCGTACGACAACTGAGCTACCGTGGCCGGCGCGTTGTTGTCGGTCAGAATCAGCAGGTAGCTGTTGGGCAGAATTTCGCGGTAGACTTCCATAGAACGGGTGCGGTAAAGCCCGACGGGCGGTAAGTGGGAGAGTCGGGTCCGCTGGCAGGGGCGGGTGGGGAATGCAGATCTATACGCGGCAGAAGATAGATGGTTGAAAATATAACCAACTGATTTTTAGCCGCATAGTGTCGAGCTGCAGGTTGGGTAGTACATTGAAGCTGAGCCGGATAGTACCTCTCAGTAACGCGGCGATGCGGCGGCGGCCTAACCTGGGGCACTGGTGGCTGTTAACCGGATGGCTGCTGGTTACCGTATCTTAGTCGGGAGCTCATCAGCTCTGGTCAAGTGCTCCTACCGCAGCCAGCTTCCCGCGCGGCTGCACCGGAACCGACTGGCCGCCGTCAACCCACGCGTCCGGGCCAGGCCACTCGTTATTCTTTGCTTGAATTTATGATTCGTATTCTGCTGGCTGACGATCATGCCATTTTGCGCGACGGTATCCGAGCTCTGCTGAGCAAGGAACCCGATATGGATATTGTAGGAGAGGCCGCCAACGGCGAAATGCTGCTGGAGCTGCTGTCCCATACCCCCGCCGATGTGGTGATGATGGATGTGAACATGCCCGTGCTGGATGGCTTTGCCACTATGGCGCACCTGCGCGAGCGGTACCCCGAGGTGCGGGTGCTGGTACTCTCCATGCTGGAGCACGAAAACTACGTGTACCGCATGCTGGAAGCCGGCGCGTTGGGCTACGTGCTCAAAAACGCCGACATCACCGAAATAGCCCACGCCATCCGGACGGTGGCGGCCGGGCGCGAGTTTCTGTGCACCGAAATCGGCCTGAACCTGCTGCGCCGCGTGATAACCCAATTTGGTGCCTCGGCCGCGCCGGAACCCGTTTCGTTTGCCAAACGCCCAGAGGCCACCGCCGACTTATCAGGGCGGGAGCTAGAGGTATTGCGCCTCATTGCCGAGGGCATGACCAACCAGGAAATAGCCGACCAGCTGTTCACCAGCAAGCGTACCATCGAAACCCACCGCCAGAACATCATCGAGAAAACACAGGCCAAGAACACGGCCGCCCTCATCCGCTACGCCATGAACCAAGGCCTGATTCAGTAAGTGGTGAAATTGTGAGATGGTGAAGTTATGAGTAACCGTCTATTCTTCTACAACTTCACCTCTTAGCGCAAAAACGCCGTCAGCTCGCCGGTGTACGTGAGCGTGAGCTGGTGCATGGCGCGGGTGCAGGCCACGTATAGCATGCGCTGGTCTACCTCGGTGTGGTAGGTGCGGGCCGAGGCGAAAGGCACCAGCACCTCATCAAACTCCAGACCCTTGGATAAGTGGGCCGTGGTGATGATGACGCCTTCTTTAAACAACGTGGAATCGGCGGTGAGCAGGTGAACCCCGAGGTCCTCAACGGCCTGGTGCAGCTGCCGGGCCTGGCGGCTGGTTTTGCAAATGACCCCCATCGACTGCCGACCTGAGGTCTGAAAGTCCACCAACACCTGCCGGATTGCAGCGCGTTCCGTCTCCGCATCGGGACAGGCCAGCAGGGCGGGCTCGGGACCGTGGCGCTCCAAGGGCTCGATGCCGGGGGTGGGTAGGATACGCTGGGCCAGGGCCGTGATTTCGACGGTGGAGCGGTAGCTGCGCAGCAGGCGCACTACTTCGGCCTGTGGAAATACCCGCTCAATGGTGTCGGCGGAGGAGGCGCTGTACGGGTTTACCGACTGGCTAATGTCGCCGAGTATGGTTTTGCGGCATGAGAACAGCCGGGCCAGCACCGCGTACTGCACCGGCGTATAGTCCTGCATTTCATCAATGAGCAGATGTTTCACCTGTTCGTAGCCGCCTAGCCCCTCCAGCCGAATGCGCAGGTAGAGCAAGGCAAATACGTCGGCGTACTCCAGGTGGGCGCGGTGCGGGTCCAGCTTCAGCAACTCGGGGCGGCCCAGCCACTGGTAGAAGTCCCTGTATAACTCGGCCACGTGCCGGAAGCGGAACAGGCGTAGCAGGCTTTCCTCGATGCTGTTCTTTTCGCCGTTGGTAAGCTTGCGGCCCACGGCGTCGCGCACGTAGGCGCGCACATCCACGGCCACCAGGCCAAAACGCTTCAACAGCGGTACCCGGTGGTAGGTGCTGAACTTCTGGCGCAACACCGCCGCTGGCACCACCGTGCGGCCCACCCGAATATCCTGGAAGGTGAGGTAGTGGTTTTCGATGTGCAGCAGGTACTGGTTCAGCTGCCCCAAAAACTCCACCGACGACTTGTAGCGCAGCCGCTCCACAAATCCAGGGTCCGGGCCATCTAGCAGCCGGGCTACCTGCTCAAAAAACGTCTGGAAGGTGTAGTTGGGGCCCAGCAGCTCGGCGGCCAGCTCCTCCATGCCCATCTCCGGAATGTGCTCTTCACCCAGCTCGGGCAGTACGTTGGAAATGTAGTCGGCAAATACCTTGTTGGGGGAGATGATGAGTACATTCCGGGCCGCAATAGTGTCGCGGTGGCGGTACAGCAAAAAGGCCACGCGGTGCAGGGCAATAGAGGTTTTGCCCGAGCCAGCCACACCCTGAATCACCATCACCGAAGCCTCCTCGTTGCGAATCACCGCGTTCTGGTCGCGCTGAATGGTGGCCACGATGTTCTTCATCTTGTCGTCCGAGGACTTGGCCAGCTCCTGCTGCAGCACATCGTCGTGAATGTTCACTGAGCTGTCCAGTAGGTACTCCAGCCGCCCGTCGCGGATGCGAAACTGCCGCTTCAGGTCGATGCGGCCGGCCACGGTGCCACCGGCCGGTGTGGTGTAGGAAGCCGGGCCCAGCTCAAAATCATAGAACAGCGAGGAAATGGGCGCGCGCCAGTCGAAAATCACGTTCTGGCGCTCATCGGCAAAGGCGTACACGCCCACGTACACCGGCACCGACTTGCCACCCTTCGGCGTGAAATCAACCCGCCCGAAGTAGGGCGACTGGCTGAGCTTGAACAGGCGACGCTTGCGGGCCACTGAGGCCTCGCCCGTAAACGCCATGCGGTCGATGGACTGCCCGGCGGCCACCATATCAGCCTCATCCAAGCCCGACTGGTGCTCGTAGAGGTACTGCTTTTTCTGGCGCAATTCGGTGGAGTACTGGCGCACGGCGTCATCCACCCGCCGAATAGCTACGGCCAGCCGCTCCTTAATTTCCTCCAGATATGCCCGTTCTTCTTGTTCCGTTGCGTTTACCACGTGCCGCCTGTTAAGTAGCTCAGCTACTGCTATAACCTGAAAAATTGAAAACCCCGTTTTCAGACCGAAAACGGGGTTTTTAGTAGCCGCGACGGGAATCGAACCCATATCAAGCGTTTAGGAAACGCCTATTCTATCCGTTGAACTACGCAGCCCTGGCCAGTGCCTCTGCAAAGCTACGCCGAAAGGGTGGGCTGCCCAAACCAACTCTCGGCGTGCCCGCATATAGAAAGCTGTTAGCGGAAGGGTATCTTCGCGCTGCTTCCATCGTTTTTGCGCTTTCTCGGGTTCTATGGGTGTTTTGGATGAATTGCGGGCCCAGCGCCGGGCAGCCGGCTCCGCGTCTGCCTCCGCCACCAATGGCCAGTTGCCAGCCTTGCTGCTCATTCCGGATATCAGCGGCTTCACCCGGTTCATCGAGGAATCCGGCAACCCCCAGGCCCCGTTTCTAGTGGCCGATTTGCTGGAAATTCTCATCGAAGCCAATATCCTGGACCTGGAAGTCAACGAAATTCAGGGCGACGCTGTGCTGTTTTACCGGCTGGGCCCGCCGCCCTCGGCCGAGGAGCTGGCCAGACAGTGCCGCCGCATCTATCTGGATTTTCAGAACTACCTGCATTTAGTGGAGCGCGACACCGGCTCGGCCCTGGCGGCTTCTTTGCACGAGCTGGCCCTCACGCTCAAAATTGTGGTGCACTACGGCCACGTAAGCGTGGCCCGCATCCGGGAGCACACCAAGCTCATGGGCCGCGACGTAATTGTGGTGCACCGCCTGCTCAAAAACAACGTGGCCGGGTCCGAGTATATTCTGCTCTCGGAGGGCTACACCCACACCCAGCCCGCTGCCGAACTGGCCAGCGCGTTTTCCTGGACGCGGCTGTTGCCCGGTGCTACCTACTATGAGCATCTGGGCGAAATTCCCTACCACTACGCCCACCTCTCGCCGCTGCGGCTGCTGCTGGCCAGCCCCACCACCGACCCGCCCCGGCCGGGCTGCTCCCTGAAGGTGCGCCGCGTGCTGCCCGTGCCGGTACCCTACGCCCTGCGCATTGTAAGCAACTTCCGGCTACGCCCCCGCTGGATGGAAGGGGCCACTGCCGTGCACTACGATGTGAGCAAAGCCGGCCGCCTTGGCACCAGCTACAAAGTGGATGTTTTCAACGGACAGATTGATTTCCAGACGGTGCAGTGCCTGGAGGATGAAGACGGCTGGCTGCTGTACGTGGAGAAGATTTCCCACTTCCGGCTGTTCCCCAACGCGCTGCTCCTGTTTTGCCTGGAAGCCTCCGACGTGGACACCTGCCTGCTGACTCTGGAGTTGCGCTACGGCCACGTGGCCAGCAGCCACCGCCTCGTGCGCTTCGGCCAGCTGCGCCGCGTCCACCGCTTCCTGGGGCGTTCCATTCAGCAGCTGGCGGAGATGTTGGGGGAGAAGTAACAGTAGCCCTAGATAAAAAGTCAACGCGCTGATGTGCCTCTATACAGGCTACGTCAGCGCGTTGACTTTTTACTTCTTCTCGTTGACTTACCGTCTACGCCTTATACAGCAGCGCAATACCGAACGACAAGGCCGTAAGGATGAGGCCGACCATAAAGATGGTATAACTCAGGCGCAGCAAGCGGTACTTCTTGGTTAGCACGTCGCCCAGGTAGTAGATGTCCGTCACCATATTGGTGTACAAGGCGTCTTTCTGGCCCATGATTTCCGTCATGCCCTGCTGGAAATTGTCGAGGCTAAGCTTGCTGAAGTTACCGAAGAACAGCAGGTTGACGCGGCGGTTGGTGGCAATTTCCGGGCTTTTCTTCAGCCACTTGAAACTGGTTACATCGGGTTGGGCGCACAGAATGGCGGTGATAACCGAGCCCAGGGCCGTGGCCAGCAAAATGCCCATGGGCACCGCAATAACCGGGTTCCGGATAAGCCCCACGTTATTGAGCGCCGCGGATTTGCTGCCTAGCTTGGCCCCGAAGTAGGTGATGATAAGCGACATGAGCACCGCATTCAGCGAAATCATCATGTTGGCCTTTTTATCGGCCATGTCTGAGAGCTTCATGTGGTTGCTGTACATCGTCCGGAACATGGTTTCGATGCCCCGCTTTGGCTCAGCAAAGGTGCCCGCTTCTTCCTGCTTCTTCTTTTTCTTCTTTTCTACCTTCTTCAGCAGCTTGCGCTGGTCCTTGATGTTCTCTTTGAGCTGCTCCTCGTACCGCTCCCGGGCTACCTTGGTGTAGTACTTGCCCTCGCAGAGGAACGCCAGCTGTGTTTCGGCCCAGTCAGGGTTGGAGTAGGTTTTACCCAGGGTGGCTTCCCACTCGGCTCGCAGCAGCTCACCGTTGGCGAAGAAGTCGTCGCGGCCCATATTGCTCATGTCGGCATCCACCAGCAGCTGCTCCAACTCGGTTTCACGCTCGGAGTCGCGGTGGGTGGCTTTGATGAGCTGCTGCACCAGGGCCACGCGCTCAGCGGGGTAGCCCTGCTGGGTCAGCCACTCACCGGCCAGCTCGGCGCTTCGGAACTCGTGGCCATCGTAGGTATCAATGTAGCCTGTGTCGTGAAACCAGGCGGCCAATAATAAGGCTTCCTGGTCGGCCTCATCGAGGCCGGCGGCTTCGCCCAGGGCCCGGGCCTCTTTGGCTACCGTAGCCGTGTGAGTGGGGGAGTGATAGACGAGCTGAGCCGGCAGCTTTTCTTCCAGCAGGGTTTGTACGTAGGCTTTGGCCTGCTTAAGAATTTCGGACTTCGCCGGTTTTTTAGTAAGAATAGGCTCCATCAGGGTAGAGAAACGGAAAGATGGCAGCAACGGGCTGTGCCGCTTACAACGCGTTTTCAGGCGTCGGGTTGTTGTGTAAAGCGTTTTGAGTACGAGTGCCGGGCGAAGCACGAGTGGCAAGTCGAAAACCATGGCTTACCGGGATAAAATATTGCCCGGTTACCTTTGGCCCCGCCCGCACCGGTGCCCCACTAGCCCAACCGTACACCGGCAATTTGCGTACGGCAGCGCACGGCTCGGTGGCAGTTATGGAAAGTTAGCCATTACAGGCTTTTTATCGTACTGCCAGCTGATGTGGTTTCGGGTGCCGGAGCGCCGGGCCCGCCTGCCTTCGTGCTATTTTCCCCTCTGTTATATGAGCAGAAATTTTCTGTCGTGTTGCCTGCTGCTGTCATTGCTCGGGGCCGCTACTTCCGCGGTTCAGGCCCAGCAAAAGGCGAAAGTGCAAACGCCCCACCCCACCCGCCCCAATTACCGCAAGGGCGGCGAAAACTGGGAGTCGAAAACCCCGCCGGATAGCACCCATATCCGCTATACCGTGTTCCTGATTGGCGACGTGGGCAAACCGGCACCCGAGGCCGAAGGCGGCGAACCGTCGTTGAACTACCTGCGCAAGCAAATTCTGACGGCCGGGGCCAAGAGCACCACCATCTACCTCGGCGACAACATCTACGAGTACGGCCTGCCCGAGGAGAAGGCCTACGACCGGAAAGTATCGGAGCAGCGCATTATCGACCAGCTGAAGGTACTGCGCGACTACCAGGGCGAGAAGTACATGATTCCCGGCAACCACGACTGGAAGCAGGGCCTGCGCGGGGCCGTGGACCAAGTGAACCGGGAGCAGTTTTTCGTGGAAAGCTATCTGCAGAGCGACTCGGCGGCTTTTCCCTACACCGGCGACTTTTTCCTGCCCCGCGACGCCTGTCCCGGGCCGGTAGAAATCCGCCTGCAGGACGACCTGGTGCTTATTGCCATTAACTCGCAGTGGTTTCTGCAGACTACCGGTGAGCGGCCGTACGGGGCCAACAGCGGCTGCGGTATTGCCAACGAAACCGACTTCTTCACGCAGGTGGAGGATATCATCCAGCGCAACGCGGGCAAGAACATTATGGTGGTGGCCCACCACCCGCTGTTTTCGGATGGTATTCACGGCGGATACTTCACGCTGGGGGACCATTTCTTCCCGCTCAGCATCGTGTACAAGTATGCCTTTGTGCCGCTGCCGGTCATTGGCTCCATCTACCCGTTTGCCCGCAAGTACGGTGGGGTAAGCCAGGATATTGCCCACCCGCTGTACCAGGCCTACAAGAAGGGGCTGCTGGAGATTTTCCAGAAGTACCCGAACGTGGTGTACGCCGCGGGCCACGAGCACAACCTGCAGTATTTCAAGGAAGGCAACCTCAACCACATCGTCAGCGGCTCGGGCTGCAAAACCCAGCACGTGAAACCCGGCTCGGGTGGCGATGCTATGTTCTCGGATAAGGAGAAGGGCTTTGCCCGGGTGAACTACTACGACAACGGGGAGGTGTGGACGGAGTTCTACATTCCGAACGGGGTGGGCGAAACCGGCCGCTTGGTGTACCGCACACCCATGTATGCCCGCCAGGATGCCGTGGCCGAAGGCCCGGGCAAAGCCACCGGCCCCCGCCCCAACTTCCGCGACTCCACCGTGACGGTAGCCGTTAACCCGGCTTACGACGACAAAGGCAAGTTCCACAAGTTCCTGTTCGGGGAGCATTACCGCAAGGAGTGGGCCACGCCGGTGAAGTTTCCGGTGCTGGACCTGGCCACTGAAAAGGGCGGCCTCACGCCCTATAAGATTGGCGGCGGCAAGCAAACGGCCTCGCTGAAAGTGCGCAACGAGGAAGGCCGCAACTTCACCATCCGCAGCCTCAACAAAGACCCCTCGGCGGTACTGCCCGAGGCCCTGCGCACCGGGGCGGCGGCCGATATTCTGCAGGACCAGATTTCGGCCCAGCACCCGTACAACTCCATCGTAATTCCGCCCCTGGCCGACGCGGCCCAGATTCTGCATACCAACCCCGAACTGCGCTACATTCCGCAGGACCCCCTGCTGGGCCAGTACCTGGAGCGGTTTGGCAACACGCCGGGTGCTATTGAGGAAGATGCCAAGGACGACCAGAGCAACGTGGAAAGCCTGGGCAACGCCAAAAACCTGGTGGGCACCGACAAGGTGTTTGAGCGCATTACCGACGACAACGACAACCGCGTCAACGAAAAAGCCTTTGCCCGTTCCCGCCTTTTCGATATGTGGATTGGCGACTGGGACCGGCACGAGGACCAGTGGCGCTGGGCTGAGAAAAAGGATAAGGATGGGGACCGGAAGTTCACGGCCGTGCCCGAGGACCGGGACATTGCCTTCTTCAAAGGCGACGGGCTGTTCCCGTACCTAGCCTCCCGCAAGTGGGCCATCCGCAACTTCCAGAACTTCGGCAAGGATTACGCCGACTGGAAGGGCCTGAACCTGACCGCCCTCAGCAACGACCGGGTGTACCTGGCCTCCGTAACCAAGGAGCAGTGGGTGAAGCAAGCCGAAGAGCTGAAAGCCAGCCTTACGGACGAGGTAATTGAAAAAGCCTTCCGTGAGCGGTGGCCCAAGCAGATTTATGACCTGCACGGGCCCGAAATCATTGCCAAGCTGAAAAGCCGCCGCGAGTTGCTGCCCCAGGTGGCCGCCGACTACTACGAGGTGCTCAGCCGCGTAACGGAGGTGAAGGGCTCCAAAAAGCGGGAGCGGTTTGTAGTGGAGCGCCTGCCCGACAACAAAACCCGCGTAACGGTCCAAAAAATCAATAAGGAAGGGGAGCTCACCAAGATGCTCTTCAACCGCACGTTCGATAACAAAGTAACCAAGGAGCTGCGCCTCTACGGCTTTGCCGGCGAAGACCAGTACGAGGTGAAAGGCGACGTGAAGAACGGCCCGCTGGTGCGCATCATCGGCGGCCTCGACCGGGACTCCATCGTGGACCGCTCCAACGTGGCCGGGTTCCGCCACAAGCTGCACGTGTACGATGCCGATACCGGCAATGTGATTGTGCCTGGTAAGGACGCCCGCCTGCGCCTGGAGCCCGGTATTGACGTGAGCCGCTACGACGTGCACACCCGCACCGACCGCAAGGACTACACCCTGAACTACTTCGGCCCCACGGCCTACTTCGGCTACAACGTGGACGACCGGATATTTGTGGGTGGCGGGGCAGTGTACCGCACCTACGGTTTCCGCAAGTCGCCCTACGCCACCGAGCAGAGCCTGGCGGCTAACTACTCGCCTTCCCAAAGCGCTTACAACGTGCGCTACCTGGGCCACTTCGTGGATGTGTTCGGCAAAACGGACCTGCGCCTCAACGCTCAACTCTACGGCCCGCAGCTATTGTACAACTTCTTCGGCCTGGGCAACGACACCCAGAACAAGCTGGCCGGTGATGATGATGGCCGCGTGCGTGCCCGTGACATCAACGATACGTACCGCATCCGCTTCTCGCGGCTGTACGTGGCACCCATGCTGGAAAAGGACCTGTTCAGCTTCCTGAAGTTTGGCTTTGGCCCCCAATACGACCAGTGGCGCATCGACCGGGCGCAGATTGGCAGCGAAATTGCTGCCGGCCTCAACCCTGATGGCAGCGGCCAGGATGGAACGGCCGCCGCTGGCATCCGGGCTTCCGATTTTGGGATGAACCGCTACATAGGCGGCAAGGCCTATCTGAACCTGGATGCGGCCAGCTCGCCTAAAAACCCTCGCATTGGCCTGCGCTGGTACAACTCGGTGGAGTACAACCACCAGCTCAACGGTGAAAAGCTGGACTACGCTCGTCTGGCTACCGAATTCCGGGCGTACCTCTCGCCCAACTTCCCCTTCCAGCTCACCTGGGCCGGCCGTATTGGGGCCAACCGTAACCTGGGCGACTACCGCTTCTTCCAGGCCAACACGCTGGGCGGCACTACCAACCTGCGCGGCTACCGCCGCACCCGCTACGCCGGCCGCAGCTCGGTATATGGTAACGCGGAGGTGCGTATTCAGCTGTTCAGCTTCAACGCCTACGTGGTACCCGGCAAGTTCGGCATCCTGGGCCTGGCCGATGCCGCCCGCGTGTACACCTCCCGCGACACCCAGAAAGGCCTCGATGCCTTCCACACCGCCGTGGGCGGTGGCGTGTGGGTAGATGTGCTGAAGCAGGCCGTCATCAACGCTACCTACTCAGTAGGCGAGGAGAAGCTGGTCTTCGTTGGCTTCGACTTCCTGTTTTAGGATAGTTGTCAGTTGCTAGTTGTCAGTTGTCAGGTACCGCAAGAACTAACAACGAGCAACGAACAACTGACAATTAAAATCTTATCCTTTTTCGCGAAAAGACGTTAAGGCTAGCCTGACGTCTTTTCGTCGTTTTTACCCCCTCTTACTCTCTTCTATGCCCCTATCTTCGACGCTGATTGGGCGCGTCGCCCGGCCATTTGCTCTTGGTTTCTGCGTGCTGACGGCTGCCGCGGCCCAGGCCCAGGTAACGCCCACTTCCCCGCCCGTGTACCCGCCGCCGGCCCCGCCCGCCTCCGATACCGTGGCCGCCGACCAGGTAGGCCGCGACCAGGAGTTTGCCACGCCTTCCGTGGTGGGCATGGGCCCCAGCAAAGGCCTGATTTTCCACTATGAGCGCATGCCCCGCTTCGGGGTTACCTCCGATGGGCAGGCCGTGGGGTTGCAGGACTACAAGTCGGATGCGGAGAAGAATGCCCGGCTGGTGATTAAGGGCTACATCCCGTTCTGGAACCGCCCGCACCTAAAAATGCTGCTGGGCATCAACTACGAGCGGGAGGAGTTCAAATTCAAGCAGTACCCCACCGGCTACGAGCTCTACGACAACATCGAGAACAAGGGCCTCAAAACGCTGGGGGCCCAGCTGGCCATTATCCGGCCGGTGAATGCCGTGAACTGGTACATCTTCCGGGTGAAGGGCGAGCTGAGCGGCGACTACACCTCGCAGGGCGTAAACGTGAGCGACTACCTGCGCGTGTCCTCCGAGTTTCTGTATGGCTGGAAGCGCAGCCCCACGTTTTCCTGGGGCGTGGGCCTGCAATTGGGCTACACCTTTGGGCGGCAGAGCATTTACCCGGCGGTGCTGTACAACCGCACCTTCAACAACCGCTGGGGCGTAGAGGCGCTATTCCCGGCCCGGATTACGGCGCGCTATAACGCCTCGCCCAAGTCCCTGTTCTTCGCCGGGTACTCCGTGGATGGCTTCAACTACATCATCAAGCTGCGGCAGCCTCTACGCCGCGCCGATAATATTGCCCTGAATACCCTGGAGCTGCGCGAAACCGAAGTGAAGTTCCGGGGCCGCTGGGAGCGGGAAATCTATGATTTCCTCTGGTTCGGGCTGGAGGGCGGCTACCGCTACAACTACGCCTTCGACGCCTTTGACCGCACCAATAACGACCGGACCAAAATCATCGACTCCAAGCTGGCCGGCGCGCCTTACGCCTCGGTGGAGCTGTTTATTGTGCCCCCGCGCAAGTTTCTGAAGAAGACGGTGAGCAAGTAGCGGAAGCCACCCCCGATAACGGCCCGATTACCAAAAAGCCCCCGGTGCGTGTTGCACCGGGGGCTTTTGTATGGCACGCAGTAGCGTAGCGGCTTACGCCAGCCGCTCCACGCGTTTTAGGGCCAGCTCAATTTGCTTGGTGAGCGTGTCGGCCACGAAATCCGCTTCCTCCGCAATGGATTGCTGGTATTCCAGGGCCGAAACCGAAGCCGCGTCCGTCTCCCACTGCAGCAGCTCCGAAAGGGTATCCAGGCGGGTCAGTGACTGGTCGAGGTGCTGGTAGAGCTGCAGCCAGATGGCGCTGGCGTTGGCGGGCTGCTTGGCTTTGAGCAGCAGGCGCAAATCCAGCAGCTGCATCACCACGTCGGCCAGCTTCTGGAGGCGAAGCTGCTCCTGGGCGGAGAGCTGGCGGGGCTTGCGGTCCATCACGCACAGGGCCCCCACGGGTACACCCTCGGTGGTGTGCAGGGGCGTGCCGGCGTAAAAGCGCAGGTGCAGGGCCTCGGCTACTGTGGGGTCTACCAGCTCGCAGGGCTCATGCTGCAAATCCTGGTACATGGTTACCTCCTGTTGCAGAATGGCCAGGGAGCAGATGCTCTCGTTGCGAGCCACCCGCTCGGTGCCGGCCAGCCCGAAGTTGGCCTTAAACCAGACGGTGTCCTTCTCCACCAGCGACACTAGCGCAATGGGCACCCCGAATAGCTTGGCCGTCAGGCGCACCAGCTCATCAAACACGGCGTCGGGGGCGCTGCCCAATACTTGGTAAGGCGCCAGCCCTTGCAGACGCTGCGCGTCGTCATCGGGAATCAGGGAAGTAAACTGCATCCGCAAAACTACGGCTTTCCAATTGGTAAAGCACAAGCGTAGGCCGCAGCAGCGAGGCTGAGTAGAGGTATTTACGGCGCACAAAAAAGCCCCCGGTGCAACGTGTACCGGGGGCTTTTTGATTGTAGCCCGTTCAGCCTATTCTTCCTTCAGCGAGGCCATGTCGATGACGTAGCGGAAGCGTACCTGCTCGTCTTTCAGCTTGTCGAAGGCCTTGTTGATGTCCTGCATCCGAATCATTTCCACCTCGGGCAGAATGTTGTGCTTGGCGCAGAAATCCAGCACTTCCTGGGTTTCCTGAATACCCCCGATGAGGGAGCCCGCAATGGAGCGGCGGTGCAACGCCACTTCCATGTTGTTGAGGGCCTTTTTGTACTCGCCCAGCAAGCCCACCGTTACCAGCGCCCCGTCGCGGCGGAGCAGGGGCACGTAGTCATTCAGCTCGAAAGCGTCGGGGATGGTTACTAGGATGAAATCCAGACTGAGGGCGTGGGCTTCCAGCTGCTTGGCGTCGGTGGTGAGGACCACGTGGCTGGCCCCTAGCTGCACGGCTTCGGCCTGCTTGTCTTTGTTGGTGGTTAGCACGGTTACTTCCGCGCCTAGGGCTTTGGCCAGCTTCACAGCCATATGGCCCAGCCCGCCCAGGCCGGCAATGCCTACTTTGGTGCCCTCTTTCACATTCCAGTTCTTAAGAGGTGAGTAGGTGGTGATGCCCGCGCACAGAATAGGGGCCACGGCTTTCACATCCAGGTTTTCGGGGATGCGCAGCACGAAGCTCTCTTTCACCACAATGGTAGTGGAGTAGCCGCCGTAGGTGTTGAAGCCGCTGCCATCGGGTTTCATGTAGCCGTTGTAGGTGGCCGTGAAGCTAACGGGGCCTTCGCAGTAGTTCTCTTCATGGTGCTGGCACGGCTCGCAACTGCCGCAGGAATCCACCATGCAGCCTACGCCCACTAGGTCGCCGACCTTGAATTTGCTCACGGCGGAACCCGCCCGCACCACGCGGCCTACCACCTCGTGGCCCGGTACGCAGGGGTACAGCGTGTTGCCCCAGTCGTTCTTCACTTGGTGCAGGTCGGAGTGGCAAACGCCGCAGTATAGAATGTCAATCTGTACTTCGTCCTCGGCCGGTGCTTTGCGCTCAATCTCCATTTCCGATAGGCCATTGAAGATAGAGCCCGTTGCGCCGTAGCCTTTGGCTTTGATAGTTTCCATGCAGGTGGGGGTGGTTGTGAAGTTAGGATAGTGCTTCACAGTACGCGCCCCTTAACGGAGGCGTTGTTGTACATACATACAAAGTATTGGCATTCCCGCCCAGGCCGGGGCTTGCGCGGCGTAGCCCAATTGAGCATCTTACCGTACTGTTCTGCTTATCCGCTACTGCCCGAAACGCATCTATTGCCGCGCGTTTTCCTTTACCCCCTTTTATCCCATCCTATCATGCCCAACCAGTTCTCGGCCGATATTCCGGCCGCCACCCTCGCCCAAGTGCAGCAGCACCTCGACGCCATCAAAACCGCTCTGGCACCCTACCTCGTCTCGCTCACGCCCGAGGAGCGCAAAACCATGCTGCGCATGGCCGACAAAACCGTGGCCTTCGTGCAGAAAACCGCCGACTATGCCACCAACACCCCTGCCTTCGTGCCCCCGTTCGTGGAGTTCAGCGAGATGCAGCAGGACGTGGCCGCCCTCACGGCCCTCACGCCCCTGCACCAGCAGCTGGAGCAGCTGGCCCTCGACGTGGACAGCACCATGATGACGGCCGGCTCCGAGGCCTACGGCCACTCACTTACCATCTACAACAACATTAAGTTTCTGGCCAAGAACAAGCAGCCCGGCGCGCAAACTGCCTACGACGACCTGAGCCAGCGGTTTGCCGGCCAGGGCAGCCGTAAAGTACCCGCCACCGAGAAGTAGGCAGCCGGAACGGAACGGCCGCAACGTTGGCCGCACGGGCGTTCTGGTTGCCTGAAAAGACGAACGAGTTCGGGTCCGACCCGAACTCGTTCGTCTTTTTGGCTGGCTGGTTGGCAACGGTGGCTTACTGACTGGCCGGCGCACTGAACGAGTTGCCTGAAAAGACGGACGAGTTTGGGGCCGACCCGAACTCGTTTGTCTTTTTGGCTGGCTGGTTAGCCAGCGCAGGAAACTAGGCGGCGGACTTGCGCGGGCGTTTGGGGGGCGGGGGCAGCAGGGGCGCTTGCAACTGCCGGTACTGCTCGAAGAGGAACTCCAGGCGGCTGAGCTCGGTGGGGAAGGCGGCGGGGCGGTAGCACAGGTCCACGGCCTTATCGAGCTGCTGGTGGGCTTTCACCAGAGCGGGGGGCATGGTGAGCGGGTCGTAGAGGGTGGCCAGGCTTTCCTCGGGGAACTGGGCCCGGGCCGCCAGCACCTGCTGCGCCGCCGCTTCCACCGCCGCCACCTGCTTCGCGCTGGGCGACGCCGGGAAGGGGAAGTTGTTGTATACGAGGGTGGCCGAATATCGGAAGTCGCTCTTGATGCGCCCGCAGATTTGCCGCATCCAAGCCATATGCATTTCCGAAGTCATCACGCCGAACAAATAGGGCGTAGCATTTGGGATACTCATGCAAGAATCACCGAGAATGACATCTGGAGTAAAGAAGCCAAAGGGTACGTAACGACGGTTTTCTGACGAGTGTCGGGGGATAAGCAGGTAGTTGTTTTTAGGCTGGCGTGTTTGGCCGAAAAGAGTCGGGTATTGGGCCATCCGTACTGTGTCAGCTTTGGAACTATCAAGACGGAATAATCTCACCTGATTAACTCGTTGCGACACAAGCGGCAATTCTTTAAGAACTGATGGGGAAATTCCTTCAAGCCATAAACTCCAACGGTTCTGGTTTCGCAGAAATTCTTGCGCCCCTAGAAATGGCTTGATGTAATCTTTCGCTCTTGGCTCATTCAGTAACAACTCATCCTTCTCAACATCATTCAAAAAGAAGAAGCCACCATCAACAGGCTTATTTCCATTGACCATTTCCGGGACGTGGCTTAACGGTTTAGTGCGGCCTGAAATAAGCGTGTTATCAGCTTCGATCAAGTAAGAGTTGATGCGTGAAACTTCTCTGCGCATAGGCTCAGCCCGTGGTGTGCTATAATCATAAATGAAGTGCTTCGGGCTGTCCTCTGGCCCAAATCCAATGATTACGCAATACACTTGCGCGTTTCCCCGTGCTTCATTATTCCATTTGAATGTGCGGTGAGCAAAATGAATTTTGACTTGCTGATTCGTGAACAGTTCATTCCATAGAATGCCTACTTGTTCACCTTGAACAATTGAGTTGGTGCTTACCAATGCCGCCCGTATACTGGTGCCCTTCATATACTGGGCAGCTTTATAAAACCAAGCCGAAGCAAAGTCCAACAGACCAGCACCGTTTACCCCCTTGAACAGTGTAGCCATTTCAGCCTTCTGCTGTTTAGTCTGCAAGTGGTAACCGATGAACGGCGGGTTGCCGAGGATGTAGCTGAGCTGGTGTTTGGGGGCCACGGTTTCCCAGTCGGTGGTGAGGGCGTTGCCGTGCACGATGCGGGCGGTGCGCGTCAGGGGCAGGCGCAGGTAGAGGTTGCCGAAAGCTTCGGAGAGGCGCAGGTTGAGCTGGTGGTCCATGAGCCACATGGCCACCTCGGCAATGCGGGCCGGAAATTCCTCCACCTCAATGCCGTAGGCCTGGTCTACCTGCACGCGGGCGTAGAGGGCCAAATCCACCGTCTGGCCGGTGGCGCGGCGGTCCTGGAACAGCCGCTCCAGAATTTCCTGCTCCAGCAGGCGCAGCTCCCGGTAGGTTACCACCAGAAAGTTGCCGCAGCCGCAGCTGGGGTCCAGAAACCGGAGCTGCTCCAGGCGGCGGTGCAGGGCATCGAGGCGGGGGCGGTTCTGGCCGGCCTGGGTGAGCTCCTGGCGCAGCTCATCCAGAAACAGCCCCTGAATCACCTTCAGAATGTTGGCCTCGGAGGTGTAGTGCGCCCCCAGGTTGCGCCGCTTCACCGGGTCCGTCACCGACTGAAACAACGACCCGAAAATGGCCGGCGAAATCCGCGACCAGTCAAAGTACGTGCACCGAATCAGCTGCTCGCGCAGGCCCGCATCGAAGGCCGGAAACGGGAAGAACTCCGTGAACAAAGAGCCATTCACGTAGGGCAGCTGCTGCAAGTGGGCCGGCAGCTGGCGCTGGCGCTCCTGGGGCGGCTGGTCGAGCACGGAAAAGAACTGGGCCAGCTGGGCCCCCACGTCGGAGCCATCGGGGCGGGTGTGGGCTTCCAGGAACTCGCGGAAGGCGTCCTTCTCGAAGATGGCCGTATCCTCGGCAAAGAGGCAGAACAGAATGCGCACCAGCAGCACTTCCAGCTTGTGGCCGTGGTAGCCGCCGCGCAACAGGGCGTCGTGCAGTTCGCCCATCAGCTCGGCCGCCTTTATGTTGGCGGGGTCCTCGGCCTGGTACTGCCGCTTCTGGTAGCCCGTCAGAAACGAGAACAAATGCAGGTGCTGGTGGAGCTCCTCCAGCCCGAAATCGAAGCTGGTGCCCTCATCCAGGTCGTAGAGCCGGAAGCGGGCGAAGTCGGATACCAGAATGTACTTGGGCAGCTCGTGGTCTTTGAGGCCGGGGAAATAGTCTTTGGCCTGCTGCACGGCCTTGTCCAGGTCTTTGCCCCGGCTTTTGTGCTCCACCAGCAACGTGCCCTTCCAGAGCAAATCAATAAAGCCCTGCTGGCCCGAGAGCTTCTTTACGGGCTCCTCGAAGGTGGCCACCCGGCGGCGGTTTACGCCGAACACGTTGAAAAAATCACCCCAGAAGGCTTTGGCTTCGGCGTGCTCCCGGGTTTCGCCCTGCCACTCCTGGGCAAAGCGAATGGCACGGTCTTTTACTTCGGATAAGGAAAGCGGCATAGCATAGGTAGTTGGGAGGCGGAAGATAGTAGTTCGGAACCATCCGCCCCGGCCCGCCGGGCGCAAAAAAGCCCCGACCTAGATAGGCAGGGGCGAGGGGTGAAAAGGAAATCGTACCGGGTTACCAGAGGCGGGTGTCGTGCACACCGGCGGGTAGGGGAGGATGTTCGGAGAAGCCCAACACGCACCAGCCGGCTTCTATGCCAAAGGAGCCCCCAGGCAGCAAGTGGCTGATCCAGCGCTCCAGCGTGCGGCCGGTGAAGTGTTCACTCTCAGGATCTACCTCGCAGAGCAGCACCGCGTCGCCGACCTGAAAGTTCCGGTCGTTGAGGCGAACGTCGAAGGGTTTGGTGCCGGCCTCCACCGCCGCAAAGCAGGCGGGCCAGATGTTGAGGGTATGAGGAGCAGCTAGCGCGGTAGCAGAAGCCCGCGCAATGGTGGCAGCAGAAGTAGGTTGCATACGCGTAGAATCAATGAGTGGAACGGCTTGCCCGCTAAGAGCATCATGCCGTATTGCCTTGAATATACGAAACAAGTATTCATAACGGATAATATAGGCGGATAGTTCAGCGGGAAGTAGTCAGAATAAGCAGCCGCTGATTTCTGGCCGCTTCAATGCACTAGCACGCGTTGCGGCTTCATCATTTCATGATGATTTGATAACCTGATGCTGGGCGAGGAGGGCGGTAATTTCGTGCCGGCCCGCTCTGTTCCCGGGCCACTATTCAGCGCCCATGAAAGCCGCCAAAAAACAGCTACTCGAAGAATTATCCACCACGTTGGCACCCCACATTGGCCTGCCGGCAGGCACTAAGCTCCCGAAGGGCATCAGCAAAACCGTGCAGCACCTTGCCGACCAAATTCTGCGGCAGCGGGCCAAGCAGGAAAAGCAGCGCACGACCGCACCAGCCAAAGTCGCCCGCCAGCTCCTGACCGAGCAATTGGCTGGCCTGCTCGATGCCCACTTGCACGATTCGCCGGAGCAGGAGCGGGAAGAACCCGTAACCAAAGCCATTCACAAAACTGCCGAACAGCTGGCCGGTAAAGTAGCCAAGCTCCGGAAGCTGCCGGTTACCGCCGAACCGGCCGACGAAACAAAAACGGCTACCGGGCGGCGCCCCCGCAAGGCCCGGGCCGTCAGCTCCCAAGCATAAGGCCCAATGATTGCGCGTAACCACTGTTTCTGGTTGATAAGCGGACTACTGGTGGCCTCAACTGCCCATGCACAGGTGCCGGAGCTAGGCACCCTGTACACGGGGCGGGTGCTTAACCAAGCTGCCGTACCATTGGCTGGGGCCTCGGTGCTGGTAAAAGGCACTGCCATAGCCGCCACTACCAACGCCAATGGCGCTTTCCGATTTATGGGCCCCAGCGGGCCGCAGGTATTGGTAGTGAGCTTCCATCAACACCTCACGGTGCAGCGCCCGGTAACCTTCCCT
The DNA here is from genome assembly GCF_020421205.1 of Hymenobacter pini. Lineage (GTDB taxonomy): Bacteria > Bacteroidota > Bacteroidia > Cytophagales > Hymenobacteraceae > Hymenobacter > Hymenobacter pini. Next base: position 963,444 of record NZ_JAIZZH010000003.1, on the reverse strand, counting down.
GACACTACAGTGGTACTGACGCTGTTTTCCACCCAGCCGCGCGTAACGGCCCCGCCTCGCCGAAAACGGCTATAAATAACTGGCCCCGGCCAAACCTCATAGGTTGTAGCCGGGGCCAGTATGGTAATCAGAAAAGTAGTAATCTATTGCTTCGGAGCGGCCGGCTTGCGTGGGCGGGCCGGTCTTTTGCTCAGGCTTTTCAGGTAGGCGTAGGTATCAAACTGGGAACGGATGCGGCCTGCCGTGGTGGCTTCGTCATCTTGACCCAGGAAATTATTCTGCCAGTCGCGGGCCTTCACGTTGTCCTGGCGCTGTAGGTCCAGCAGGTGGCGTACTTCGGCCTTCAGGTCGGGCTGCAGAATGGGAAAAGCCACTTCTACACGGCGGTCCAGGTTGCGGGCCATCCAGTCGGAGGACGCCACGTATACTTTCTCGTCGCCGCCGTTGCCGAACACGTACACCCGGGCGTGCTCCAGAAACCGGTCTACCATGCCGCGCTGCTGGATGTTGGTGCTTTGGCCGGCCAACTCCGGAATCAGGCAGGAGATACCCCGGATGAGCAGTTCCACCCGCACGCCAGCCTCACTGGCCTCGTATAGCTTCAGAATCATGCGCTCATCCTGCAGGGCATTCAGCTTCAGAATGATGTAGGCGTCCTCGCCGCGCCGGGCCCGCTCAATTTCGGCATCCACCAGGGCTACCAGCTTTTCGCGCAGCTCAAACGGGGCTACCAGTAGGTGCTGGAACTGGCCGGCCTTATCTTGCCGGTCGTGGAAGTACCGGAACACCTCGGCCACTTCCCGCGTGATTTCGGGGTTGCTCGTGAACAGGCCGTGGTCGGCGTAGATTTCGCTGGTTTTCTCGTTGAAGTTGCCGGTGCTGAGGTACGCGTACAGGCGGTTCTGGCCTTCCTCGGCCCGGGTAATCAGCAGCAGTTTGCTGTGTACTTTCAGCTCCGGAATACCGTAGATGACGTTGGCCCCGGCCTTCTGCAGCTTCTCAGCCCAGAACATGTTGCTTTCCTCATCAAAGCGCGCCTTCAGCTCCACTACCACCGTTACCTGCTTGCCGTTTTTCACGGCTTTCAGCAGGGCCTTGGCTACCTCGCTCTTGCCCGCCACCCGGTACAGCGTCATGCTGATGCCGCTTACCTGCGGATCCTTGGCGGCCTCCGTAATCAGCCGGGTCACGTAGTCGAACGACTGGTAGGGCGGGTGCAACAGGTGGTCGCGCTGGGCAATGGCGGGCAGCATGGCCCCAGTGCGTGGCAGGGTGGGATGGGGCAGCGGCGGCATGGGCGCGTACTGCAGGCGGGCCAGCCCAAAATCGGGGAAGCCGAAGAAGTCGCGGAAGTTATGGTAGCGGCTGCCTTCCACTAGTTCGTCCTTGCCAATGCCGGTTTTCTGCATTACGGCGCGCAGCACTTCCTTAGGCATGGCGGGGTCGTAGAGCAGGCGGGCCGGGAAGCCGGTTTCCCGCTTCTGCAGGCTGCTCTTGATTTTGGCCAGCAGGTTGCCCGATACTTCTTCCTGAATATCCAGCTCGGCGTCGCGGGAGAGTTTGATGGCGTGTACCTGCACTTTGCGGTACTTCGGAAACAGCTCCTGCGCGCAGCACCGGATTACGTCGTCCAGGAACATCACGTAGTGCTCCTCGCCCGCATCGGGCAGCTGCACAAAGCGGCTGCCGTGGCGCTTGGTGGGGAGCTCCATTGCCACCACCCGTTCCTCGTCGTGCTTTTTGCGGTCCATGGGTTCGGAGAGAAAGAAGGTCAGGTACACGCTCTGGTCGCGCAGGAACAGGTGGTGCAGGTTATCGTCGAGGATGATGGGCGACAGTAAATCCTGCACGTTGCTGCGGAAATACTGCTGCACCCACTGGCGCTGCTCCTCGCTCAAGTCGTGTTCCGAAATCAGGTGAATGTGCTCCTGACGCAGCCCGGGCAGAATCTGGTTGCGGAATGTGTCGCCGAATTCCTGCTGCTGCCGGCTTACTTCCTGCAGCAGGTCGCGGAGCTGCTCGGCGGGGTCTTCGCCCAGCTTGGCGCGGGTTTTCTTTTTGAGCTTCACCAAGCGGCGCAGCGTAGCCACGCGCACCTTGAAATACTCATCGAGGTTGCTGCTGAAAATGGCCAGAAACTTAATGCGCTCCAGTAGCGGCACTTCGGGGTTTTGCGCCTCCTGCAGCACGCGGCGGTTAAACGTCAGCCAGCTTAGCTCTCGGTTCAGCAGCCGGGGCTGCGCCTGTTTGGTTTCGGACATAAAGTTCAGTTGCCGGTTATGGGTTGCCCGTTGTGCGTTGCATATGGTAAGTAGCTCATTGTTAGCTAGCAGAGTTCAGGCCTGATAACGTACAACGGGCAACGCACAACCGGCAACTGCTTATTGGTTTTTCGGTTTGTCGAAGAAGTAGTATTCCGCGTTGGCCCGGTCAATCTGTGCCCACTGCTCGGTAGCAAACTTCAGGCACACGATAGCCGCCGTGGGCATTTCGGGGATTTCACTGGGCGAGAGCAGGTTGGCAAACTCCGTGATGGTGTTGTTGTGGCCCACCAACAGCACCGAGCCGGCCGTATCGGGCAGTTGGCGTACCACGGCCAGTAAGTCGGGCACGCTGGCCTCGTAGATAGCCTCAATCACTTTAATCTTATCGGTGGGGTATTCCAGCTCATTAGCCACCAACGCCGCCGTGCTCATGGCCCGCACAGCCGGGGAGCTCACCAGCAAATCCAACCGAATGTTACGCTTAGCCAGCGCCTGACCCATTAGGGGCGCATCGTCGCGGCCCCGGTCATTGAGCGGGCGTTGCTTGTCAGTCAGGTCATCAAAGTTCCAGCTGGACTTGGCGTGGCGCATTAGGTAGAGGGTCTTCATAGGAGTTGAGAGCGGAACGGTAGGCAGGCCTCTTTACTGAGGCTCCAGGAAAAAGTTTTACGGCGTAATTAATTAACACAAGTACCCTACCACAGCAGCCAGATTAGCCATCTTGGGGGGGAATATTAAGTGAAAATAATTCTTCAAATAGGATAGCTTACTCTTTGTTTGTATAGTTTTATGCTATGTTTTTCAATGATTTATGCAAAAAAAACCTCTAAACTTGTGGCAAATCCTGCAATTCGTCATCATCGAATTGGGATTGGGAGCATTTATTCCTGACTTCTTACCCACTATTTATGAGACAATTTTTCCCTGCTTGGTTACAATGCTTAATTCGGTATACGCTGGTCTGCGCCGTCCTTAGCCTGAGGGCTTGGCAAGCACAGGCCGAGGGCTCTAAAAACCTCACCCCCGGTACCGGTAACCGGGGCACGGCCACTGGTACCAACAACTTTGTCGGCTATCTGCAGCACGATGATGGCGCCCCCACCAGTGCCACTTCCAATTCCCGGTACTTTCTGAAGGAAGGAGCACCCGCCGACCAGCGACTGTATGTGCGCATGAACGGGGGCGAAACCCTGTACTTCGGGGTGCGCCGCGTGCGTACCAACGACGGCGTTAACAATGGCCGCCTGCGCCTGCAGGTAAAATACCTGAATGCCACCGGTACGGAGCAGGTAGCATTCACGGGCTACCTAGAACCACAAACTGCTACCGCCGAGGGGGGCGTGAACCTGGCCCCCAACCAACCCGGCTTCATTGCTACACCCGAGGAAGCGGCGGCCGGACCGCGCTACCAGGCCGGCAACACTACCCCGGCCGACGGATATAACCCCTTCGTGTTTGCTTCAGCCCCCGCCGACCCCGCCCGTGACTACTGGGTGGAGTTTATGGAAGTAAATGCCAGTGGCGCTTCGCAGGGTGTGAATCAGCGCAAAGCGTGGTATGACGTGTGGGATTTCACGGTGCGGGATGCCAATGGGGAAAAATCCGGGCGGCTGTATTCGCAGCAATGGTCGTTTACAGCCGCTGGCGGTACTAATGCGCTGTCTAGCTCCTTTATGCTCTACCCACTCATTCCTAACCCCAACTTCAACAACCAAAGCTTCTTTGTAAAGCGGGTGAGCTACGCGGGTATTCAGCCATTTGGCGTAATTCTGGTGGCCAATAGCCAGGGCACTACCGTAGCGGGCAACTTCCGGGCAAAGCGTAAAAGCCAGAGCAGCAACGTAGGGTACCCCGAGTACAAGCTGTTCGTGAACAACCCCGACCCGGCTATTTACCCTACTACGCCTCGCCCCAACAACCCCACAGTTACCACCCAGTGCAGCGGGGGTACTACCACTTTCAACCTGCGCGTAGACCAAGCCGGTTTTGGGGTGGTGTTCATTGATGGGGACCAGAACAACGTGTATGACCGCACTAAGGACCGGGTACTAGAAAAGCCCACCACCATCGGCGACAACGTGTTTGCCTGGGACGGTAAGACCGATGCCGGCACTGCCATGAACCAGACCACGCTGAGCGTTACGTTTTCGAGTGGGGTTGGACCAGTAAACTTTCCTATCTGGGACTGTGAGCAGGCCCCTACTACCGGCATTTCGGTGCAGGATGTGCGCCCCGGCAACGACGGGGCAGCCGACTACATTTTCTGGAACGATTCGTTGCTGGGCCCAAACTTCTCAAACCCCTATATCAATCCGGTGGGTAGCAATACCGTAGCTACCAGCCACCGCTGGGCCGCCGGCCTCGGCGACCAAAAGCTGGTGAACTCCTACGCTGTAGGGTTGCTGGCCCGCGGCAACGCCGTTCAAATTACGTACAACCCGGCTACTGCCTGCGCCACTACTGCGCCCGTAGTGCTGCAGCCGCTGCCGGTGCAACTAGTGTCGTTTGCGGCGCGGGCGCAAAAAGGTAGCGTAGCCTTGCAATGGCGCACTGCCTCCGAAACGCACAGCGCCTACTTCGAGGTAGAGCGGAGCGTGGATGGCCGGCACTTTGCGCCCGTGGGCCGGGTAGCCGCCCGGGGCACCAGCACTACACTGCAGCAGTACGCCTTCATCGATGCCACGCCGCCCGTGGGTCAGCTCTACTACCGTCTCCATCAGCTGGATGTGGATGGTACCGGCCAGTACAGCAGTGTAGAAGCGCTAACACTCCTGCCGCCCGCCGCGCAACTCACGCTCTATCCAAACCCGGCTACCGCCACCCTATACGTGCGGTGGCAGGAGAGCTCAGGTGGCCCTGTTACGCTCCGTATTCTGGATGCTACCGGCCGCGTGGTATGGCAGCAGCAGCACGCAATAGCCGCGTCGGAGCGGGGCCTAGAACTGCCAGTAGCCAGCCTGCCCTCCGGACGGAGCTACCTGCTGCAGGTGCAAACGGCTACAACCTCCGCGGTACAGCGCTTCGTTAAATAGAGCACAATATCAGCTCACGAAAAAGCCCCGCCTCCAGCTTGGAGACGGGGCTTTTTCGTGAGCCAAAGGCCGTGGGAAGACGCTATTCCTTGATGAAGCGCTGGTGCGTTACCTGCTGGCCATCGGCAATACGCAGGGTGTATACGCCTTTCGCCAGGTTGCCCACGTTCAGCAGGTTGCCGTCGAAGGATACGTGCTTCATCTGAGCGCCGCGCACGTCGTACACCGTTACCTGCACGGCCTTGTTATCGATAGACGAGGGTACGTCGATGTTCAGCACGTCGGTAGCGGGGTTGGGGTAGATGCGGTAGCCAGCCGATTCGGCAGTAGCTACGCTCTGACGGCCTGTGCCACCCGAAATGGTGATGCTGTAGTCTTCGGTTTCGCCGTAGCTGTAGCTGCTGCAGCTGGTGGTAGCCGAGGCGTCGCTCATAACAACGCGCATGCGGGTTTTACCGCTCTTAGCCGTGCTGGGCACTGTGAAGGTGCTAGTGAGCGTGCTGGAAGAAGCCGCGCTACGGCTGGCTACCAGCTCACCCGAGTCGGTGAAGTCACCGTCTTGGTTGTAGTCGATGTACACCTTCCAGTACTCGGTGTACGCCGTGGAGGCGTAGCCAGCCGAGTAGCTGATGGTTTGCGAAGTACCAGCCGTTACAGTAGTGCCAAGGGCGGTGCCATCGTAGTAACCAGCGTTGGCACCCGATGTGCGGTTGATGGAGCCCAACTGCACCAGGTCGATCCACTCATACGATACGCTGGTGCCTTTGCTGGCGCAGTAGGTAGGCGTGGTAGGCGTAGTGCCGCCGGGAGCGGTACCACCGTTGGAGGTGAGCAGCGAAGCACGAGCCCCGCCCGAGGCGAACAGGGCGTTCATGCGGCTCGACTGGCCGTTGGAGAACATGTACATACAGGCGTCATCCACGTAGTCCATGTAGTTCATGAACATGTCGCCGTTGCTGCCGTTGGAGCAGGTTACGTGCGGGAACGAGGGGCAGCCGTAGTTGCTGGTTTGCTGGGTAGGCGTATCCGACACCAGGTCATTGCCACAGTTTGCATCACCCCAGATGTGGCGCAGGTTCAGCCAGTGGCCTACTTCGTGCGTGGCCGTGCGGCCTAGGTTGAAGGGAGCCGACGACGAGCCGCCCCGCCCAAAGGCCGAGCTCAGGATTACTACCCCGTCGGTGCTCACGGCGCCGCCGGGGAACTGCGCGTAGCCCAGCACCCCGCCCGACAGGTTGCACACCCACAGGTTCAGGTACTTGGTAGCGTCCCAGGCGTTGAAACCACCGGTAGAGGTGCTCTTCATCTTGTCGTCGGTGCCCCAGCTGGTGATGGTCGTCGACTTACGCTCAATACCCGTGGTAGCGGCCCCGGTGGGGGTTTGCTTGGCCAGCACGAACTGAATGCCTACGTTGGCAGCCAGACCGGCAAAGGCGGAAGGCGTCTTGCTGGCGTCAGCGTTCAGCTTGTTGAAATCCTCGTTCAATACGGCAATCTGCGACTGAATTTGCGAGTCCGAAATGTTCTGGGCCGTGGTGTTGTACAGCACGTGCACTACTACCGGAATGGTTACCACCGCCGAGGTGCGTTTAGACACCGGGTTGTTGATGAAGCTCTGGGTCTGGGCCTCAATGCCAGCCAAACGCTGGGCCATAGCCGGATCGGCGGCCAGCTGCTGCGCCAGGTTTTCCATTGTAGAGCACTGCCGAACCTTTTGGGCCTGCGCCGAAAGCGCGCTGAAACCAAGGCAGGCTACTGCCACTGAGTAAAGGGTTGTTTTCATACGGTTTGTGTGAGTGGTTGTGGTAGATGGGTGAAGTGGAACAAAAAGGGCTGAGTAGGTGTGGTGGTTGTGAGAAAAGGGAACGTGGCGGCCAAATTATTGAAAATATTTAAATCATTTGAAGAATTATTGAATATTCTCTAATAATACTGCTCTGGTATAACTGAATTTTACATTTCAGGGCATCATTTTGAAACAACAACGCCCGGCCCCGCAGTTGCGGACCGGGCGTTGAAGCATGAGAAGCGACAATAGCTTACTGCTTCTGGAAGCGCTGATGCTGCACGTTTACACCGTCTGTGAGAACTACCTGGTAGAAACCAACGGGCAGCGACGATACGTCCAGGGTGCCGCTTTCGGAAGTGCGGGCCTGCTTCATCTCGAAACCGCGCAGGTCGTACACCTTGGCCGTCCAGTTGCTGGCGGGCGTATCCATAGCCGTACGGATGCTGATCTGGTCAGAAGCCGGGTTGGGGTACAGCTTCATCGACTCAGTAGTATTGCCGGCTACCAGCGGAGCAGTAGCACCGTTGGAGGTAACGAGGCCCACGCGGGCACCGCCCGTAGCAAACAGGGCGTTCATGCGGCTCGACTGGCCAGTCGTGAACATGTACATGCAGGCGTCGTCGGTGTAGTCCATGTAGTTCATGAACATGTCACCGTTCGGCCCGTTGGAGCAGGTTACGTGCGGGAACGAGGGGCAGCCGTAGTTGCTGGTCTGCTGGGTGGGGGTGTCAGCAACTTGGTCATTACCGCAGCTGGCATCACCCCAAATGTGGCGCAGGTTCAGCCAGTGGCCTACCTCGTGCGTAGCCGTGCGGCCTTTGTCGTAAGGCACGGCCGAGCCACCGGGCAGCGAAGAATACAGAATTACTACGCCATCGGTGCTGGCAGCACCGCCGGGGAACTGGGCGTAACCCAGCAGGCCCTGGCCCAGGTTACACACCCAGATGTTCAGGTATTTGGTAGCATCCCAGGCGTCGTCGCCACCCCGCTTGGAGTTTTTCACGGCGTCATTGCTACTCCAAGAAGTTGTCTTGGTTTGCTTGTGAATGATACCGTTGGTAGCGGTACCCGTGGGCGTACGCTTGGCCAGCGTGAACTGGATGTTGGTGTTGGCGGCGAGGCCCGAAAAAGCAGCCGGCACCTTGTTAATATCGGCGTTCAGCTTGGCGTAATCCTGGTTTAGCACGTCAATCTGCGCCTGTACCTGGGCGTCGCTCACGTTCTGGGCGCTGGTATTGTACAGCACGTGCACTACTACTGGGATGGTAACGGTAGCCGCAGTGCGCTTCGCCAGCGGGTCGGCTACGAAACGAGCAGTTTGGGCTTCGATAGTAGCCATACGCTGAGCCAGCGTCGGGTTGGCTGCCATCTGAGCCGCCAGCACCTCCATAGAGGCACAACCCCGGTTAGCAACTTTAGCGGGCAACTGACCATTAGCCGGCAACACAGTGCGTGCACCGGTTTGCGCCGAAGCAGTTACAGAAGCCAAACACGCCAAACCCAGCGACAATGAGTAAAAGGTTTTTTTCATGCGTAAACGTTGGTTGTGAAGAAGGGTAATGGGAAAATGGAAGCTAAATATACGATTTGTTGAAATATTATCAACAAAAAGCAAGTATCGATACGAACTATTGTAAAGTAGGTTAGGGCCGGACGCATTCAAAAATGAAAAAAGCCCGGCCTGGGAGCCGAGCTTCTTCATGGTCAGGAAGATAAATTTTGCTATTCTGCTTGGTCCGCTGATTCGGAGGTGGCGGTGTACCAGCTGTTAGGCGAGAGGGCCGCTACGTGGCGTACCAGCAGGGCCCGCAGCTCGTCGATGTTCTCCCGGTTTTTGGCCGAGATGAAAATCACCGGGTCGTGCAGCTTGGCCATATACGTGGCTTTGAGCTGCTCCAGGGAGGGGCGGGGAGCCGGAGCATCTTCATCCTCGTTCATCCCCTCAAAGCCGCCGTGATGGTTGATGCCTGCTTCCGGGTTGTACTCGTCAATCTTGTTGAACACGAGCAGCATGGGCTTATCGGCAGCCTGAATGTCCTTCAGCGTGTCGTTCACCACGGCAATGTGCTCCTCAAATGAGGGGTGCGAAATATCCACCACGTGCACTAGCAGGTCGGCCTCGCGCACCTCGTCCAGGGTGCTCTTGAAGCTCTCGATGAGGCGGGTGGGCAGCTTGCGGATAAACCCGACGGTATCGGCCAGCAGGAAGGGCACGGTGTCGAGCACCACCTTGCGCACGGTGGAGTCGACGGTGGCGAACAGCTTGTTTTCGGCAAACACGTCGGCCCGGCTCAGCAGGTTCATGATGGTGCTTTTGCCCACGTTGGTGTAGCCCACCAGGGCCACGCGCACCATGCCCGTACGAGACTTGCGCTGGGTGTGGCTCTGCTTGTCCAGCTCTTTCAGGCGCTCTTTCAGGAAGCTGATCCGGTCGCGCACCACGCGGCGGTCGGTTTCAATTTCGGTTTCACCGGGGCCGCGCTGGGCTACGCCCCCGCCGCGCTGCTTGTCCAGGTGAGTCCAGAGGCCGGTGAGGCGGGGCAGCAGGTACTGGTACTGGGCCAGTTCCACCTGTGTTTGGGCCGTGGCCGACTTGGCCCGTTGCGCGAAGATGTCGATGATGAGCAGGGAGCGGTCCACAATCTTCACCTTCAGCTCGGCCTCCAGGTTGCGCAGCTGTGAGGGCGAGAGGTCGTCGTCGAAAATGACCATGCTGGCTCCGCTGTGCTGCACGTAGGCCTTGATTTCCTCCAGCTTGCCCTCGCCCACAAACGTGCGCAGGTCGGGCTTATCGAGGCGCTGCACAAAGCGCTTGGTAACGGTGGCACCGGCGGTTTCCGCCAGAAACGCCAGCTCATCCAGGTATTCCTGAGTGCGGGCGTCGGCCTGGCGTTTTTCCGGCACGGCTACCAGCACGGCGGTTTCGGCTTCCTGAACGGTTTCGTAGGTGGCTTCTTTATTGCCCTTGGCCAGAATGCGAGCCACGCGGGGCTTCAGCCCGTCGGTTTGGCCGGGGTGGCGGGCACTGTTCTGGCGGCGTTTAGATTCTTTGGCCATAATCGGTGGGAAGGTCGGGGAAGTAAAACGAAAGCCCGCCAAGCGGCAGGCTTCCGAGGAATAGTACGGCAAAGGTACTGGGTTGGGTGCTGATGAGGTACGGGACGATAGGTAACTGCTGCCTCATCACCTGGCACTGCATCACTTCGCCTTTACGGAACGGGCAAAGTCGCCGGCTTTTACCTGCACAAGGCGGTCATAGGAGAAGTATTTTTGGATGGCGGCATTGACCTGCGCGGGCGTGAGGGCTGCCAGCTGCTTTTCCAGTTCGGCGTTGTACTGGAAAGTGCGGGCTTCGGGCCGGCCCAGGTACTGCGACCAGGTGCTGGCCAAATACCGGTCCTGGGCGCGCTGGACCTGGTAGTTCTGCAGCGCCGCCGATTTGGCCGCTTTCAGCTCCTCGGCCGTTACGCCGTCTTTGATAAAGCGCTCCAGCTCCTCGCGGTACGCCTGCTCCAGGCGGGCGGAGTTGTCGGGGTTGTAGATGGCGTAGGAGTAATAGCCGCCCATAGGGTCGTTGTCATCGGCGTACACCTGGGAGCCCACGCCGTAGCTCACGCCCTCCTTCTGGCGGATGCGGGTAGCCAGGCGGGAGTTCAGGAACCCGTCGCCCAGGATGTAGTTGCCCAAGAACAGGGCCGCGTAATCGGGGCTGTCGTCGCGCAGGGGCATTTTGAGCATGGTCACGTACAGGGCGTTGGCCTTATCGTTGGTCTGGATGCTTTCCTGGCGGGCCTTGGTTTCGAAGGCCATCAGCGGTACGCGGGTGTAGGGCGAGGCGGCTTTCCACGAAGCCAGCTGCTTGCCCACGCGCTGCTGCACGGCTTTCTCCTCGAAGGTGCCCACCACGGCCAGGGTGGCGTTCTGGGCCCCGTAGAAGGTTTTGTAGAACTGGCGCACGTCTTCCACCGTCAGCTTTTTCAGCTGGGCAATTTCGTCGTCGTAGCTCAGCGTTTCGAAGATGTGGCCGGCGGGGTAGGGGTTGGCCAGGCGCTCGGCCAGGTTGAAGGCCAGGGCCTGGGGCTCCTGCTTCTGGGCTTCCAGTTGGGCCAGGCGCTCCTGTTTCAGCTTCTCAAACTCCTGGGCCGGAAAGGTGGGGTTGTGCAGGCAGTCGAAGGCCACATCCAGCACGGCCGGCAGGTGTTCCTTATCGGTCTGAATGCCCATGGTAGTGGTCTGGCCGCCGCCGTAGAAGTACACCTGGGCCTTGGCTTTGTCGAAGGCATCCTTAATCTGGGCGTAGCTGCGGGTTTTGGTGCCGCGCTCCAGCATGGAGGCCGTGAGGCTGGCCAGCAACGCCTTGTTCTGCAAAGCCTGCTGGGTGCCGTAGCGCAGCTGCAAGGTAGCGTTGACGGCGTTGGCGCGGTTCTGCTTGTTGAGGTAGGCATACTTCAGCCCGTTTTTCTCCTGGCCGCGCTTGGTGCGGGCGTCAATGTTGGCCGGGGCCACATCAAAGGCCTCGCCGGTGGCCACGGCAGCTTCGCCCTTGTAGTCCTTCACCAGGGCCGCCACATCGGGCGTGGCCGGAATGAGGCTGCGGCTGGGCGTGTTGTCGGGCTGGAACAGGCCCACGGTGCGGTTGCTGGGCTTGAAGTAGGCGGTGGCCACGCGCTGTACATCGGCGGGCGTTACGCGGCGCAGGGCGTCGCGGTAGAGGTACACCAGCCGCCAGTCGCCGCTGGCAATGTACTCGCTCAGGCTCAGGCCCAGGTTTTCGCTGTTCTGGAACATCAGCTCCACGTTTTTCAGCAGCTTGGTGCGGGCCCGGTCTACTTCCTCGGCCGTAGGCGGCGTTTTGGTGGCTACCTCATCCAGGGTAGTCAGCATGGTGGTGCGGGCCGAGTCGAGGGAGCGGTTCTGGCGCACGTCGGCGTAGAAGTAGGCAAAGCCCGCGTCGTGCAGGCCCGGCGTGAAGCCCCAGGCGGCAGCGGCTTTCTTGGGCTCCACCAGGGCTTTGTACAGCCGGCCCGAAGGCTCGTTGGTGAGCACCTCCACCAGTACGTCGGTGGCGGGGTAGTCGGGGTGGGCGGCGGCGGGTACGTGGTAAGCGGCGGCCAAGCCCTGGGTGTCGCCGGGGCGGCGCAGCGTCACGCTCCGCTCCCCATCCTGGGTAGGCTCCACAGTGTAGGTAGGCTGCAGTTGGCGCGTGGGCTTCGGAATGCCGCCGAAATACTGCTTGATGAGGCTCAGCGTTTTGGCGGGGTCAATTTTGCCGGCTACCAGCAGCACGGCGTTGTCGGGCTGGTAGTATTTCTGGTAGAAGGCCTTGAGGTTGTCGATGGGCACCCGCTCAATGTCCTCCTTGGAGCCGATGGTGCTCTTGCCGTAGTTGTGCCAGAGGTAGGCCGTGCTCAGCACCCGGTCCATGAGCACGCGGGTCGGCGAGTTTTCCCCGCTCTCAAACTCGTTGCGTACTACGCTGAACTCGGTGTCGAGGTCCTTCTTGGCAATAAAGGAGTTCACCATGCGGTCAGCTTCCAAATCCAGCGCCCACTTCAGGTTTTCCTCGGTGGCCGAGAAGGTTTCGAAATAGTTGGTGCGGTCGTACCAGGTGGTGCCGTTGGGCGAGGCGCCGTGCTCAGTCAGCTCCTGGGGCACGTTGGGGTGCTTGGTGGAGCCCTTGAATACCATGTGCTCCAGCAGGTGAGCCATGCCGCTTTCCCCGTAGCCCTCGTGCCGGGAACCCACCAAGTAGGTGATGTTGACGGTGGCAGTGGGCTTGGAGGCATCCGGAAACAGCAGTACCCGCAGGCCGTTGGCGAGGCGGTACTCGGTGATGCCTTCCACGGCCGTGGTTTTGGTAACGCCCGCGGGCAGGGCCGGGGCAGTTTGGGCCCGGGCCGCCGGGGCCAGCAGGCTCAGCGCCAGCGGCGCCAGGAGGAAAGGTAATTTCATACTGAAAAAGGGAATAGGACTAAACAATCAGGCAACGGTGAAGATACAGAATAGCGTATAGAAGCCGCAGGATATTCAACAAAACAGCCAGATACGTTTACTAACAGGGGTTTTTGGGCAAAGCATGAAAACAAAAACACTTCTCTGTTTCTACCCACCCCAGGTGTAGAAACAGAGAAGTGCGTCGCAAATGGGCGCGGGATATTGCCCTAGTTGGTACTACAAGCTTGGCTGTACCGGAACTGGGGCAGCAGTGGTATCGGCGGCAGGTGCCTGGGCGGAGTCAACCGAAGTGCTGGAATTAGCAGCCATAGTAGTTGAATCGACCGGGGCTACGGCGTCAGGAGTGGCAGTAGCTTCGGCAAGGCCGGGAGCAGGGGCGCTGGTTGCAGCCGGAGCAGCTAGGCCGGGCAGCAGCGCCGGGAACGTGCGGTAAAGCGTAGCGCCGTAGAGCACGGCCGCCCCCAGCAGGTCGCCGAGGGCTAAGTGCCATTTCTCACGGCGCAGCGTCCACACATAGGCTACCAACAGCAGCAGCGTGCCCAGCAGCGCAATCGGAAACCCAACTCCCCGGCCCGAATCAACAGCCCACACTGCCCCACCCGAAATCAGTAGCAACCCCAGCAGCAGGCTGTCGGCCCAGCGGGTGCGGGCGCGCAGGTGGCGCAGCTGCTCCCGCCGGCCCGTGAGCAACAGCAGCAGTTTGTAGCCCAAGAACAGGAACACAACCAGCACCACAACGGCGTGCAGGCGCAACAGCAGAACGGGAGTAGCCAAGGCAGAAACGGGTGGAAGATGAAGGTGGCCTAAAAATACGGCACGGCCGCCGACCGTCGGCCGAAAACCGGGCGGGTGCGTATAGGGCGGCCGGGCACGGCGTATCTTTGCCCGATTTTACTCCTGCCCTTTACCTGTAGCACCCCCGGAATGCGCGTTGCCATCGTTATCAATACCAGCTGGAACATCTGGAATTTTCGTCGGAGCCTGGTGAAAGCCCTACAGGCTGCCGGCCACGAGGTGCTGGCCATTGCCCCGCCCGACGCCTACTCCGAGCGGCTGGAAACCGAGCTGGGCTGCCGCTACGTGCCCATCCTGATGGAAAACAAGGGCACCAACCCCGTGAAGGACGCTGCCCTCACCCGCCGCTTCTACCAGATTTACCGCCGGGAGCAGCCCGATGTAGTGCTGCAGTACACCATCAAGCCCAACATCTACGGCACCATTGCGGCCCGGCTGGCCGGCATTCCCAGCGTCAACAACGTATCGGGGCTGGGCACGGTATTTATCGTGAAAAACCTGGTGAGCAAGGTAGCCCTGGGCCTGTACCGCTTCGCTTTCCGCTTTCCCAAGCGGGTGTTTTTCCAGAACGACGACGACCGGCAGTTGTTTCTGCAGCACGGGCTGGTAGACAAGCGCATTACCGACCTGCTGCCCGGTTCCGGCGTCGATACCCACCGCTTCCGCCCCGACCCCGCTTACCAGCGCCAGGAGCCGTTCGTGTTCCTGATGATTGCCCGGGTGCTCTACGAGAAAGGCGTAGAAGAATACTTTGAAGCAGCCCGCCTGGTGCGCGAGGCCGTGCCCGGCACCCGGGTACAGCTGCTGGGCGGGGTGGATGAAAGCGGGGGCGTAGGCGTGAAGCGGGCCGTGTTTGAAGAGTGGCTGCAGGCCGGCAACATCGAGTATCTGGGCACCACCGACGATGTGGCCGCCCACATTCGCCGGGCCGACTGCGTGGTGCTGCCCTCGTACCGGGAAGGTACCCCCAAAACCCTGCTGGAAGCCGCCGCCATGGGCAAGCCCATCGTAACTACTGATGTGCCCGGCTGCCGCGAAACCGTGGTGGACGGCCAGAACGGCCTCCTCTGCCAGGTGCGCAACGCCGAAGACCTGGCCGCCAAAATGCTGCAGGTGCTGCGCCTGCCTGACCCCGCCCTGGCCGACATGGGCCGCGCTGGCCGCCGCTTGGCCGAAACCCGCTTCGATGAGCAGATTGTGCTGCAGAAGTACCTTGATGTGGTGCAGCAGGTAACGCGCCGCCGCTAAATCTACCTAACTTGCGGCGCGGTTGCCGCCTTGTCTCCAGCTGTTGCTTCTATGGAATTTAAGTACTTCGATATTGCGGATGTGGTCGAAATCCAGCCGCGCGTATTTGGTGATGCCCGCGGGGCGTTTTTCGAGTCGTTCAGCGCCCAGAAAATGGAAGCGGCCGGTATTGTGGGTGACTGGGTGCAGGACAACCAGTCACGCTCCGACCGGGGCGTGGTGCGGGGGCTGCACTTTCAGAAGCCGCCTTACGCCCAGGCCAAGCTGGTGCGCGTGGCTCAGGGCCGCGCCCTCGATGTAATTGTGGACATCCGCCGTGACTCGCCCACCTACGGCCAGCACGTATCGGTGGTACTCGACGCCGAGCGGTACAATATGCTGTACGTGCCGGTAGGCTTTGCCCACGGCTTCACGGCGCTGGAAGACAACACGCTCTTCCTTTACAAGTGCACCAACTACTACGCACCCCAGTCGGAAGGAGGCCTGCTCTGGAACGACCCGGCCCTGAATATCCAGTGGGGCGTCGAAAACCCGACCATTTCGGCCAAAGATCAGGTGCTGCCCACCCTGGCCGACTTAGATAGCCCATTCTAATCGGAAGGCAAAAGATCTGAGAACAAAAGTCAACGCGCGGATAGCGCCCCCACAGGGGGCATCCGCGCGTTGACTTTTGCTTTTACCCTCGCAGCTTATTTACACCAACTCCAGCAGCGTTTCCAGGCCCATGCCGCGGGAACCTTTTATAAGGATGAGTTGCTGGCGCAGTGCCTGGGACTGTAGCCAAGTGGCGGCTTCGGGCTTGGTGCGGAAGTAGTGCGCCCCGCTGTACGTGGCGTGGGCCATTTCCTGGCCTACCAGTACCACTACATCGAGGAATAGTTCGGCCAGCAAACGGCCCAGCTCGGCGTGTTCCCGCTGGCTGTCTTCCCCTAGCTCAAACATATCCCCCAAGATAACCACCTTGCGCTGCGCGGTGCCCAGCGGGCGTTTGGCAAAGCTGTGGAGGGCGGCGGCCATACTGCTGGGGTTAGCATTGTAAGCGTCCAGCAGCACCTCGTTGTGGGCGGTGCGCACCAGCTGGGAGCGGTTGTTGGTGGGCGCGTAGCCGGCCAGGGCCTGAGCAATAT
This sequence comes from Hymenobacter pini, assembly GCF_020421205.1. Classification (GTDB taxonomy): domain Bacteria; phylum Bacteroidota; class Bacteroidia; order Cytophagales; family Hymenobacteraceae; genus Hymenobacter; species Hymenobacter pini. The sequence goes on along the minus strand of NZ_JAIZZH010000003.1, from coordinate 947,234 downwards.
CGGCGGCGGGTACTTCAAAATAGGCCCCCACGGCGGCGGCGGCAGCTAGGTTGGGGAAGTTGTAGCCGCCCGTAATCTGGGCCTCCACCACCGTGCCGTCAAACAAACGCAGCGTAACCAGCGGGTCGGTGCTCAGGATTTCGGCGGGGTTGGTATCGGTGGGGCCGGGGTAGGTGATGCGATGGGGCAGGTCGGCGGCCATGCCGGGCAGGTGCACGTCGAGCGTGTTTACGAAGGCCGTGCCGCCCACTTCCAGTAGGTAGCGGAACAGTTCACCTTTGCCCTTTATAATTCCTTCCACACCCCCGAAACCCTCCAGATGTGCCTTGCCGATGTTGGTGATGAGGCCGTGGGTAGGCTCGGCAATGCGGCAGAGCAGGTCAATTTCGCCTTGATGATTGGCGCCCATTTCTACAATAGCCAGCTCATGCTCGCCGGGCCGGATGCTGAGCAGCGTCAGCGGCACGCCGATGTGGTTGTTGAGGTTGCCCTTGGTGTACTGCACCCGGTAGCGGCGGCTGAGCACGGCGTGCACCAGCTCCTTAGTGGTAGTTTTGCCGTTGGAGCCGGTAATGGCCAGCACGGGTATGATGAGTTGCCGGCGGTGGTACTGAGCCAGCTCCTGCAGCGTGGCCAGCGGGTCGGGGGTGTAGGTGTAACGGGCGGGGTCCTGGGTGGCCAGGGCCTCATCGTCCACCACGGCAAAGCGGGCCCCGGCGGCCAGGGCCTGCGGGGCAAAGTCGCGGCCCCGGAAGCTGGGACCATTCAGCGCAAAGAACAGGGTGCCCTCCTGGGGCTGGCGCGAATCGGTGCTGACGGCCGAAGCCTGCTGGTACCGGGTGTAGAGCGCCGCAATATCTGCCATACGGTTTTGTGCGTAATTTGAGAGCAATAGGAACTGAACGTGGGCCGCTAATGTCGCCTTTTTGATGCGTAAACTATTACTTCAGGGCGTTTTACTAACGCTGATGGGCAGTGGAAGCTACGGGGCTACGGCGCAGAGCACGGGCCAGTTTGGGTTCGAATACTGGCCCGGGGCAAAAGTAGTGCACGGCTCCGAGACGCTGCCCAACGCCTGGGCCGGGGGGCTCAACTCGCCCCAGTTCTCCAACCTTGACCTCAACGCCGACCAGCAGCCTGATTTGGTAGTGTTTGACCGGGCCAACAACCGGGTGCTGCCATTTCTGAGCGTGGCCACCGCCACCGGGCGCGGCTGGCAGTTTGCCCCCGACTACGCAGCCCTGTTTCCGGCGGACCTGTACGGCTGGGTGCTGCTGCGCGACTACGACTGTGACGGCCGCCCCGACCTGTTCACGGCCGATGCTTCCGGCAGCAACATCCGCGTGTTCCGGCACATGCCCGACGCATCCGGGCGGCCCGGCTTCCAACTGGTTACCCCAATGCTCACCTACAATGATGCCTTCGGTCCCGTAAACATTGCCACCGGCGGCTACAACACGCCCGCCATTGAGGACGTGGATGGTGACGGCCGCCTCGACGTGCTTACTTATGATTTCGCTGCCACCTCGCCTTCCATCTACTACTACCGCAACACCACGGCTACCGGTTGCGGAGGGCTGGAGTTGCGCGAGGCCTCAAGCTACTGGGGCGAAATAATTGCCTGCTTGAGCGGGTGCGGCAGCTTTACGTTTGCCCCCGACCGGTGCCGCCCGCTGCCCCGCCCCGCCCACACCGGCGGCTACAACATTGCCCTGTTCGATCTGGACGGAGACGGGGACAAAGACCTGCTGACCGGGCGTGACAACTGCCCCGAGCTGACCGTGCTGCGCAACGATGGCACGGCCCAGACCGCCCGTTTCAGCAGCGCCGGCTCCAACGCGCTGGCCCCATTCAATACCACGCCCGTGCGGCTGCCCAACTTCCCGGCCGCGTACCCCGTGGACGTGACCTTCGACGGCCGCCCCGACCTGGTAGTGGCCGCCAACCTCTACGATAACACCGACACTATTGAAACCCGGCAGTCGGTGCGGCTGTACCGCAACGCAGGTACGGCGGCGGCCCCCAGCCTGGTGCGCGAGCAGCTGGATTTTCTGCAGCACGATATGCTGGAGGTAAGCGAGATGGCGGCTCCCGCTTTCGGGGATATTGACGGCGACGGGCTGGTGGATATGCTGCTGGGTGGAGTGAGCCGCAACAACGCCAAGGGCTTTTACCGGGCCGGCCTGAGCTACTACCGCAATACGGGCACCCGCACCGCGCCGGTGTTTCAGTTGATGACGACGGATTACCTGGGCCTGATGAGCCGCAAGCTCGGCTTCATTAAGCCCATACTGGTTGACTTGAACCGGGACGGAGCCGTGGATCTGGTGTACTCCTCCTTCGCCCGCAACTCCACCGACAACCCCATCACTTACGTGCTCAACACGGCCAAAGCGGGCCAGCCAGTGGCTTTCGATGTGAGCACGGCGGCCACTTTCGCCAATATGCCCCAACGGGCTTTCGATATGCCCGCCTTTGCCGACATCAACGGCGACGGGCTGGTGGATATGTTGCTGGGTACCAACGCCAACTCCCTAGATTACCCGGGCCAGTCGTTGCGCTACTACCGCAACACCGGGGCCACCAACCTGCGCCAAGCCTTTACGGTGCAGGATAATGATTTTGGCCGCCTGCGCACCAGCACCGGTGCCCGCCCCACCTACCTGAGCCCCATAGTAGCGGATTTCGACGGTGACGGCCGCCCGGATCTGCTCACGGCCGATACCTACGGCGACGTGCAGCTATTCTCGGACGTGCGGGCCCAGGCGCAAGTCGGGGCATTTCTGGGCCGCTCCGATGTGTTCTACAACGTACTCACAAAACAGTTTCAGCCGGGGCAGTGGGGCCGGGCCAACTTGTGCCGCTATTCTTTGGCCGCCGCCGATGTAGATGGGGACGGTGCCCCCGAGCTATTTCTGGGGCTGGAAAGTGGGGGTGTTGTCAGCTTCCAAGGGCGCAACCGGGTAGTTACGGCTACCCAGGCTGCCCAGCCCAGTTTAGGGGTGCAGCTCTATCCCAACCCGGCCACGTTCACGGCTACGCTGGAAGCGGCCCAACCCGTGCGCGTAACGGTACTGGATTTAGCTGGCCGGGTGGTGCGACCGGCTGCCGCCGCCGCGCGCACTCATCAACTGCCCGTAGCGGGGTTGGCGGCCGGCATATACCTGGTGCGCTGCCAGGCCCTCACCGGCGAAACCACCGTGCGGCGGCTGGAAGTGAAATAATGAATAGTTGATGCCTGATTTTTACTTTTCCTGATAAAAGCAGAACGTCATTCCTCAGCGCGGAATGACGTTCTGCTTTTATCAGGAAAAGTAAAAATCAGGCATCAACTAGGCTACGCAGCTCAAAAGCGTCGCCGTCTTGGAGGGCGGGAAAACGCTCCCGGTAGGCGGTCAGCTCGGCGCGGCGCAGGGTGCGGGTAATGCTGGTTTCCTGGTTGCCGACTTCCACCAGATACTCGCCGCGCATATCCAGCAGGGCGGAGTCGCCGGTGTAGCTGAGGCCGTTGCCATCGGTGCCCACGCAGTTCACGCCCATGGTGTAGGCCAGGTTTTCGATGGCGCGGGCGCGGAGCAGGGTCATCCAGGCGGTGCGGCGGGCGGCGGGCCAGTTGGCCATGTATAACAGCAGGTCGTAGGGCTGATCCAGGGGGGTGCGGCTCCACACGGGAAAGCGCAGGTCGTAGCAGATCAGGGGGCAAATGCGCCAGCCGCGCCACTCCTCAATCAGCCGCTCCGTGCCAGCCGTGTACACGTGGTGCTCCCCGGCCATGGTAAATAAGTGGCGCTTGTTGTAGTAGCTTACTGAGCCATCGGGCCGCACCCACAGCAGGCGGTTGAAGTAGCGTCCATCCTCATCGCGCACGATGATGGTACCAGTTACCACAGCGTCGCGGGCGTCGGCTATCAGGCGCATCCACTCCAGGGTGGGGCCGTCCATTGGCTCGGCCAGCGCGGCGGCTTCCATGCTGAAACCGGTAGTAAACATTTCCGGCAGCACAATCAGGTCCGTCGGAATGGAAATGGCATCAATGTGACGGCTCATTTCCTGGTGGTTGGCGGCTGGGTCGTGCCAGCGCAGGGCCGCCTGCACAAATGAAACGGTTAAATCGGACATGACAGCAGGTGTGTTGAAGAAGATCAGTCAGGAAGTATACGTAAAATATGCTATTCAACAAAGCTATATTTCAATTGGCTTGCAAAGTCTGCTGATGCAGACGTTCGGCCGCTGCGCGTAGCGTGGCTTCCTGTTTGGCAAAGCAAAAACGCACCAGCCGGTCGTCGTGGCGGTGGTGGTAGAAGGCTGAAAGAGGCACTACAGCCACGCCGGTTTCCTGGGTGAGGCGGCGGGCAAACTGCTCATCGGTCAGTTCCGGGGCCAGGGCACTGAAATCGGCCACTTGGAAGTAGCCGCCCGCTACCGGCAGCAGGCGCAGCCCCGTACCGGCCAGCAGCTCCCGAAACAGGTCGCGCTTTTGCTGGTAGAAGGCAGACAGCTCGTCGTAGAGTTCCGTAAGGGGCAGCACGTCGGCCAGGGCGTGCTGGGTGGGCGTGCTCACGCTGAAGGTCACGAACTGGTGCACCCGGCGCAGCTCGGCCGTGAGGGCCGGCGGGGCCACGCAGTAGCCCACCTTCCAGCCGGTGGCGTGGTAGGTTTTGCCAAACGACGACAGCACAAAGGCCCGCTCCCGCAGCTCGGGGTGGCCCGTCACGCTTTGGTGCCGTGCCCCGTCGAATACCATGTGCTCATACACCTCGTCGCTGAGCAGCAGGGTATCGGTGTTGCGCAGCAGGCCGGCCAAGGTATCCAAATCCTCGGCCGTCAGCACGGCCCCGGTGGGGTTGTGGGGCGAGTTAATCATTAGCAGCCGGGTGCGGGGCGTGAGGGCGGCGGCCACTTGGCCCCAGTCGGGCCGGAAATCGGGCAGCGCTAGGGGTACGTACACCGGCTGGCCGCCCTGCAGGCGCACGGCGGGGCCATACAAATCGTAAGCCGGCTCCAGAATCAGCACCTCATCACCGGGGAGCACCACGGCGGCCAGTACCGCGTACAGGGCCTCGGTGGCCCCGCTGGTTACGGTTATTTCGGTAGCCGCATCGGGGCGGTAACCGTAGAGGCGGGCGGTTTTATCGGCAATGGCCTCGCGCAGGCAAGGCAGGCCGGGCATGGGGGCGTACTGCTGGTGGCCGGGCGTGAGCACGTGGCGGGCCAACGCCTCTAGCAGTGGCCGTGGCGGGTCGTAATCCGGGAAGCCCTGGGCCAGGTTGATAGCCCCGTTGTCCTGGGCCAGCTGGGTCATCACCGAAAAGATACTGGTGCCCACATCGGGCAGCTTGGAAAGCAGGGTAGGGGCGGGCATAACGAGAAGCACAAAGCGGAGACGCTGAAAGATACTCAGCGCCTCCGCTTCGGCAACAGACTGGACCCGACTACTGCTACCCCCGGCGCTGATAAGGGAAACGCTTGGCGGCGTTGCGCATGAGGGAGTTGGTTAGGTTCTGCGCATTGTCGGTGAGGCCCCCGCCGCCCTGGAGGCGGCAGTCGTAGCGCCAGAGCAGGCGGCCGGCCTGCTGGTCGTGCAGGCTCAGGGAGGCCGTCACCTCATCCGATATGGCGTAGAACGGCGTGAGGACATTGATGGCTACGGCGGCGGCCAGGGGCAGGGGTTTATTGAGCAGGAGCTGGCCGGTTACCACGGCATCCACGCCCAGTAGCTTAGCCAACTCCTCGCGGGGCTTCAGCTGCATATCCTCGTAGCTGAGGCCAGCCTGCTGGAGCAGGGCGTTAGTGCGGGCTACATCCTGAAACTCCACCGTGTAGCCATCTTTGCGCTGGCCCCGGTGTAGCAGCCAGCTGTACACGTTGCCCTGCACGGCCAGGCCGGTCTGGTATTCCTGCTCGGCCAGCTCGCGCTGGCTAAAGCGGGGCCGCTGGCCGGGGAACGGCGGGGCGGGCTTTATCTGAACGTTGAAGGGAAGAATGGCTACCGCGTGGTGGCGGGGCTGCACCTGTTGTTTGAAGTCGCGGGCGGTGTACACCCGGGGGGCGCAGGCGGCCAAGCACAGGAGCAGCAGGAAGGGGAGAAGCTTTTTCATGGCAATGCAGAAGCTGAGAAATAACCGGATAGGATACACCAGTCGCGTTGGTAGCACCGGGGCGGGCAATGGTTCAGCTTCTGGCCAGAAGTAAGATATTAGTGAGTTTGCAAACCCGGTGCCAGTTTTTCAGGAAAAGTTCCGAAGTGGAGAAAAATTTGTGCTGAGCAGGGAATCGAAGCAAAAGAAAGCCTGTCATCCTGAGCAGCGCGAAGGACCTTGTCACGCTGAAATGAACCGTTAACACGGCATTCGTACGAACGTGATGAGGTCCTTCGCGCTGCTCAGGATGACAGGCGTAATTTATCAATCCGCTACAGCGGATTTTTCAGCAGTTGCGGGAATTTGTGGCGCACCTTTTCCACCTTCACCATCGACACGTTCTGGATGTAACTCTCGCGGGGGTGCAGGCGCAGGTAGCCCTGGTGGTAGCCCTCGGCGGGCCAGAACTGCCGGTAGGGCCGCACCTGCGTCACAATAGGACTGCTGTACTGCTTGCTGGCATTCACGCGGCTGATGGTTTCTTCCAAGATTTTCTTCTCGGCAGGGGTGCGGTAAAAAGCCACCGAACGGTACTGCGGGCCCTGGTCGGGGCCCTGGCGGTTAAGTTGGGTGGGGTCGTGGGCGGCTTGGAAGAACACATCGGCCAGCTGCTGGTAGCTGATTTGCTTGGGGTCGTAGTACACCTGTACGGCCTCGGCGTGGCCGGTCTGCTCGTTGCCCACTTCCTCGTACGAGGGGTTGGCCACCGTGCCCCCGCTGTAACCCGACACGGCCGCCTTCACGCCGCGCAGCTCCTCAAACACTTCCTCGGTAGCCCAAAAACAGCCGCCCGCAAAAGTGGCTTGGGCCAAGCCCTGGGTGTTAGCGGGAGCCGGGGCGGCGGTGGAGCGGGTCAGGGGGCCGGGCTCGGCTTGCGCCTCGGCGGGACGGCGCTCCGAGCAGGAGGCCAGCAGGGTAATCAACAAGGCCGCAAGGCCGTTTTTCAACAGATTCATACAGCAGAAAGTCGACGGCAACGTGAGAGGAAAACCGTACATACGCAGCCACTCCATGGCTGGACGCAGCCCGTTCACCAGATAAAATTGTTTTCGGGCGGGCCGGGTGGTTTCTTCGGGAAGTAGAACAATAGCTGCTCCCGTGAAATTCCCAGTTTTTACACTGTTGCCGGCCCTGGGGCTGGTCTTTTGTCCCCTAATGGGGGCGGCCCAAACCCTGCTGCCGGTGGAGCAGCAAGTGCCCGCTGCTGTACGCTGGTACGAGGTGCGCACCTCCCATTTTCGGGTGGTTTACCCCGAGGGGTTTGAGGCGCGGGCCCGCCGCACGGCGGCCCGGCTGGAGCAGGTGCACGAGCCGGGCGGGGCTTCGCTGGGGCTGGCCGGCCGGCCCATTACGGTGGTGCTGCAGGCCCGCAATACCATCGGTAACGGCTTCGTGACCCTGCTGCCCCGACATTCCGAGTTCTACACCACCTTCCCCCAGGACCCCTTCTTGCCTGGTACCCTGGATTGGCTGGATGAGCTGACCGTGCACGAGTACCGCCACGTGGTGCAGTTTGATAAAGCCCACCAGGGCATCGGGCAGCTTGGGTACTTATTTGGCGGCTACGGCGGGCTGGGCCTCACCACCTTGGGTGTGCCCGACTGGTTTGCCGAGGGCGACGCCGTGGGTACCGAAACCGCCCTGACCCGCAGCGGCCGTGGCCGGATTCCGAACTTCGACGCCTACTTCCGGGCCAACCTGCTGGCCGGGCGGCGCTACTCCTACGCTAAGGCCGTAGCCGGCTCGTTCCGGGATAATGTGCCCAACCACTACGTGCTGGGCTATTTCCTGACTACCCGCCTCAAGCGTACCGCCCCCGACCCCGGCGTGTGGGGCACCGTGCTGAACCGGTACTACCGCTTCCCGGTGTACCCGCTGTCGTTTTCCGACAAGCTACGCCGCACCACCGGCCTGCGCACCGACGACCTGTACCAGCGCACCGTGCAGGAGTTGGATAGCCTCTGGCGCGCGGAAGCCGCTGCCCGCCCCCTCACGCCCGCCACCGAGCTGCCCGTGGCCGCCACCGAAAAGGTATTTACCGAATACCAGCTCCCGCAGTACCTCGACGACAGTACCCTAGTGGCCCTGAAATCCGGCCTGGGCCACACGCCCCGGCTGGTGGCGTTGCGCCGGAACCGCCCCGAGCGGGAGCTGTGGGTGATGGGCCTGCACCATAACGCGGAGCAATTGTCGGCGGGTGGAGGTAAGATGGCCTGGCTGGAATTCCGCTACCACCCGCGCTGGCAGCAGCAAGTGTACTCTGAGCTGCGGGTGCTGGACGTAGCCACCGGGCAGGTAAGCCGGCCCGGCTGCCGCAGCCGCTACACCACCGCCGTGCTCAGCCCCGACGGCCGCCGCCTTTTGGCGGTCAGCACCGATTCCAGCTACCAACACCGCCTGCACCTGCTGGATACCGAAACCGGCCGGGAGCTGCGCACCTTCGAGAACCCGCAAAACCAGCCCTACCTGCACCCCCGCTTCGCCGCCGACGGGCGCACGGCGGCCGTGGTGCGGCTGGAAACGGCCGGCAAGCGCCTGGAACTGCTGAACACTGAAACCGGCCAGGTCCGGGTGCTGCTACCCGCCGCCAACGACAACATCAGCCAGCCCCAGCCCGGGCCCGATGTGGTGCTGTTCACCTCGCCCCGCTCGGGGCAGGAGGAGGTGTACGCCGTGCGCATCAGTACCGGCGAGGTGCGGCAGGTAACCAGCCGCCCGGTGGGCAGCTACCACCCCGCCCTCAGCCCCGACGGCCAGCGGCTGGCCTTCCACGAAATCCGGGCCCAGGGCAGCCGGGTGCTGGAAATGCCCCTGAATCCGGCCCAGTGGCTGCCTGCTCCGCCCGCCGCCCCGGCCCCCAACCGCTACGCCGACGAGCTGGCTGCCCGCGAGCCGGGGACCCGCACTGTGGGCCCCGTACTGCCTCAGGACTCGGCAGGCGGGCCCGCGCTGGTAGCCCGGCGCTACCGCCGCCTGCCCCACGCGCCCAACCTCTACGGCTGGGGCCTGGTGCAAAGCCCATCCGGCAACGGCCTCAACCTCGGCATCCGGGCCCAGGACGTGCTCAGCACTACCCAGGCCATTGCGGGCGTGGGCTACGACGGGGTGGAGCGCACCGGCCGGGTGTTTGCCGATATTAGCTACCAAGGCTTGGGGCCGGTGCTGGATGTGAGCGTGGAGCATGGTGGCCGCCGGGCTATTGGGGCGTTGCCAGTAGGTGGGGGCGGTGAGGAGACCTGGCAGTACAACCGCCTGAGCTTAGGCACGCGGGTGCCGTTGGTGCTCACCACTTCCCGCATGCTCACCTCGCTCACGGTAGGGGCCTACTACCAGCGCGAGCAGGCCCGCAACTACCCCTTCACGCAGCGCCTCATTACGGAAGTGGCCGGTCAGCCCCTCAACGTGCTGCTGGGCACCATCAGCTTTGCCCGCACTCTGCGCCAGAGCACCCGCGACGTGGCTCCGCGCTGGGGCCAGAGCGTGCTGCTGACGGTGCGGGATACTCCCTTTGGCCGGGGGCTGGAAGCCCGGCAGCTGGGGGCGCAGGGCAGCCTGTTTCTGCCGGGTATTGGCTGGCACCACGTGCTGCGGCTGCGGGCAGGCTACCAGTACCAGCAGCAGCAAGAATACCGGTTTGGGGCGGCCATTTTTTACCCCCGCAACCTGCCCTACCTCAGCGCCAACCGCCTCACCTCCTACAGCGCCGAGTACCGCCTGCCCCTGGCCGATGTGCACTGGGAGCTGGGCCGGGTGCTATACGTGCAGCGCCTGAAAGGCAATGTGTTCTACGATGGCGTGCGGGCCGCGCACCCTACATTCCGCCGCACCTACTATTCTACGGGCTTCGATGTATCGGCCGTGTTCAACCCACTGCGCTTGCGCACCCCGCTGGAAGTTGGTGTGCGCACCGTGTACGACTCCTACTACCAACGCTGGCAGCTGCAGCCGCTGGTGCTCAACGTGGGTTTTTAGAATGATGAGTGTTCTTCATCAAATGCTTATGTGAGCTCGTGCTGCTTTAGCAAGTATTATCACTGAACTATATAAATAGGGATGATTCGTAAAAATACCTGGGGCCTATTAGTGGGCGGAATTGCGTTGAGCAGCGTAGTGGCCTTCCGGCCGGCGCTGCCGGATCCGCAACGACTACTACAGCAGGTGCAGCGTTTCTACGCCGAGGCCCAGCCCGAAGTCAGCTACCTGCACCTCAACCAGGATGCCTACGCTGCCGGCGAAACCCTGTGGTTTAAGGCCTACGTGGTGGGCGCCGCAACTCACCAGCTGGATACGCTGAGCCGGGTGCTGTACGTGGATGTGGTAACGCCCCGGCGCACGGTGGCCTTCCGCCGGACTCTGCGCCTCAACCGGGGCTTGGCCGAGGGTGATATTGTGCTGCCCGATACCTTGCCAACCGGCATTTACACCATTCGGGCGTACACCAACTGGATGCGCAACTGGCCCGAAGGACTGTTCTTCACCCGGCAGGTACCCGTATGGCAGGCTGTGCCACCAGCCGCTGAGCCAGGGGCTGCCGCAGCGCCGGGGTTGCCTGCGCGTACCTCGGCGGCACGTACCACGGCAACCAAACCCGATGTGCAGTTTTTCCCGGAAGGAGGGGAGTATGTACAGGGCGCGGCGGCGGTGGTAGGAGTGAAGGCCGTGGCCGCTACCGGGCGGGGGATGTCCTTGCGCGGCACCGTGCTCGATGAGCAGAACCAGCCGGTAGTGGAATTCAGTACCCCGGCGCTGGGGATGAACTCCTTCACCTTTACACCCCAATCTGGCCACCAGTACCACGCCCGGGTTGCTTTGCCCGATGGCACCACTGCCTCGTACCCGTTGCCGGCAGCCCAGGCCAGCGGCTGGCTGCTCACGGTGCGCGACATGGGGCCGCATTTTGCCCTGTATGTGCGGCGGCCCGGGGCCACCGGCGCCGAGGCGCTGCAGGTGGTAGCCCACGTGCGCGGCACACCGGTATACGCCGGGGCTGGCGCTATTGCCCCCGGCGAAACCTTCGCCGCTACCATCCCGAAAGACCGCCTGCCGGCTGGCCTCGTGCACATTACCCTGCTGGACGAGCAAAATGTGGCTCGCGCGGAGCGGCTGGTGTTTGCGCCCGCACCAGCCACGCCCGCTGCCGAGCTACGGGCTGATAAGCCGGCTTACGGCCTTCGGCAGCCCGTGAGCGTTGAGGTAGCCGTGCACGATGCGCAGGGCCAACCGTTGGCTGCGGAAGTGTCGGTGGCAGTGGCCGCCGAAAACGGGTTGCCCACCGAAGGACAGCAGCTGACGACTGTGCAGGCCCATCTGCTCCTGACCTCGGAATTGCGCGGCTACGTGGAAAACCCGGCCGGGTATTTCCGCGACGATACGCCCGCCACCCGTCGCGCCCTCGACGACCTGCTGCTTACCCAAGGATGGAGCCGGTTTGTGTGGCAGCAGGTGTTGGCCCCCGAGCCGGTAGCCAGCACATTTGGCTTTCCGCTGGAGCGTAGTTTGTTGCTGGGTGGACAGCTGGTTCGCGCCAATGGCAAGCCCATGCCCAACGGCCAGCTCACCCTGTTGCAGCAGGGCACTACTTCCGTAAGTCAGTTTACTACCAACGAGCAGGGGTATTTCCTGCTCAACGGCTTTGATGGTGCCGATACGGTACGGACGGTGCTGCAGGCCCGCACCCCCAAAGGCGGCGACAAAGTAACCCTGCGCCTCTGGGACCGGTGGCCGGTGCCCGGCGCCGACCTGCCCGTGCAGCCCCCGCTGACTGCGCCGGCGCAAATCCAACCGCAGCTCACTACCTACGGGCAGCAAAGTCGTCGGCAGCAGGTATTGGAGCGCCATTTCCGGCCCGATACCACCAGCGGCATTGTACTGCGCAACGTAACGGTGCGGGGCCAGCGCCCTGTTCCGGAGCACGATGTGCGGGCCCTGCACTCCTCGGCTACTTACGTGGTACGTACCAAGGACGTGCCTGGGGCCGCCAGCTACAGCAACATATTCGATGTGATTCGCGGGAAGATTCCCAGCCTGCAAATCAGCGGCAGCGGGATGCGGTATGATGTGCAGTACCGGGGGCAGGTGTCACTTACCATGAGCCCCGTGCCGCTGATGCTATTGGATGGCGTACCCACCGATATAACCACGCTGCTGACTATACCCGTGCAGGATATTGACCGGGTGGAAATGCTATCCGGCAACCAAACCATAGTATATGGGGGCGGTGCCCGCACCGGTGCCCTGGCAGTATTCACGAAGCGCACGGGCGGTCCGGTCAACCCGGTGGCGTCGCCCGGTGTGGCGGCCCGCCGCCTGCCGGCCTACTACCGTGCCCGCGAGTTCTACGCCCCGCGTTACGAGACTCCGGCCCCCGCCCAGCGCCCCGACCCACGCCTGACAACGCTGTACTGGCAGCCGACTTTGCACATACCTGCTTCCGGGCAGGCCCGGTTCACTTTCTACACCGCCGATGCCGCCGGGGCCTTCCTGGCCCGCCTGGAGGGGGTGGCTGCCAACGGGGAACCAGTAACCGCGCAGGCCCGGCTGGTGGTAGAGGCCAACCGCTAAATCAAGAACGGAGTACGTGGCTTACTCGGCCGCCCGGAACACCAGCCGGGGCTCAGGATGGGTGGCATCGTACAGGGCTAGCTGCCGGTTCTCAATGGTATAGCGCGCAATGCTGGGCAGCAGCGTGAGGTACCGGGTTTCCTGGTGCTGGCTGGGGCAGGTGGCAAAGGTGCTGAACTGCGGCCCGAAGGTGAGCTGGGCGGTGCCACTCGCCAAGGTGTACTGGCCGCCATACTGGTTGCAGAAACTCTGGCCCTGGTTGGTGCCGCCCACTGAGCTCAGCGTGAGGTAGGTGGTGGGGCTGCCGGCCGGGGCCGTTAGCTTCTCACCGTCTATTTCGGTGAGCATCCACCGCTGGTCGAGCAAGTATACCGGGGCAGGTACCGGCTCATCGTCTTTGGCGCAACCAGCCAGCACCAGGGCCGCAGCAACAGCTGCAGCGGCATACATACGCGTCATAAGCTCCACAAACTAAAACCGGAAGATACCAGGAAGAGGCCACTAGCTCCGGAATGGTTGCAACCTTTGCCGCCATGGCAGACCCCGCACTGGATCCTCTGCACAGAGAAGTATCCGCCCTGCCCTCCGACGTAGGCGTGTAGCACCACCGCGTAGGTGCAGGCCATTGCTGCGCAGTAAGTGGCCCCGCTCAGGTACTGCGTGGGCTGCACAATTTTCTGCGGACTTAAGCGTAGTGAGTACTCCAAACTTGTGGTATATTTCCTTGTATATAAAGCAAGTACGTTCTATGCGTTACGACACTGGTAGCTATCCGCCGGAAATTAACAATGACCCGCTTCCCGTGGTGGCGGCGAGGCATGGAGCAACACCTGCTGTATCCCGGCACACCTCAGTTGCGGTGTTACCTGTGGGTGCTGGTAGACAGGAAATACTGTTTGATAAGCCGTTTCTGCTGCTGACCTACGATGCCCGGTTTGAGTATCTGCACGCGCAATGGCGCGGTAATATCACGTTTGCCGAGGTGCACGAGGGCGCCGAAAAAGTACTGGAGGTGATACGAACCGGCCGGTACCAGCGCCTGCTCAACGACAACACGGCCGTCTACCAGATGAGCTTAACGCCGGAGGAGCAGCGCAGCTACCAGATTATGGACCTGCTCTTTGAAGGCGGACTGCATTACCTGGCCTGGGTGTACGCCCCCGTGCCGGAAGGCCGCGCCTACGCCGAAAACTCTATTGCCGTTACCGGCTGGCCGCTTATTCTCACGTTTGAAGAGGTTGGGCCGGCCTCTGAGTGGCTCCGGCAGGTAACCCGGCAGCATTAGGCGAGCCGGCATCAGGGTTAGGCGTGGTAGGCGTAGCATTGGCCGAAAGCCCAGCACGGGCAGTATGGCCCACGCGTAAACGGACATAACCAGCTACTGCAAGCCTGGTGGTTTTGGGCTGCTGCCCGCCCCGTTATGTCTGAGATATTGCTTCATACTGAAGCTCACGGAGAAATACTATTACTGCCTCAGGTGCCCTGCCTGCTGGTGCGCTGGCACGGTTTTGCTAACAGCCAGCACCTGCGTTTGGTGTTAGATACAGCGCTGGATTTTTACCGCCGATACGCCCCGCAGTATCCGCGTCTGGGGTGGGTTTCCGACGCCCGGTACTTCGGGGCCATGCTCCCGGCCGACCAGGAGTGGGCTGCTTCTGACTGGAACCACCGGGCCTACGCGGCCGGCATCCGGCAGCTGATTTTTATCTCGCCCGAAAATATATTCGGGCAGATTGCCTTGCAGCAGTTTTCGCGGCGGTTGATGCAGAAAAACGCCCTGCAGGCTACGCACGTGGCCTCGCCGGCTGATGCCTGGGCCCGGGTGTGGGCTGCAGCGTAGCAGCCTGGTCTAGGCCGCGGCTGAATGATTTTGCAGAAGGCCGTGTTGGCAGGTCATCGTTTCACCAGCCTGCTTTCTGCCATGCACGTATTCCGTCGTTTTTGCTGCTCGGCCGGGGTGACGTTGACCCTCCTGCTCCCGCACCTGAGCCACGCTGCTCAACCCAATGCCTCCGTTACGGTGGTGGTGTCGGCGCTGGCCTCCAGTACCTCAGCCGTAAAGCTATACTTCTACAATGTGCGCGAGAAGTTTTTGACTAAGGGCGGTTACGCGTTTATGCGGGTGGTAAAACCCGGTGGTCAGCGGCAGGTGAGCCTGCCCGTGGAGCTACCCGCCGGCGAGTGGGCCGTGGCCATTACCCAGGACGTGAACAACAACGACAAGCTGGATAAAAACCTGATGGGTATTCCCACCGAGCCGTTCGCCTTTTCCAACAACGTGCGGCCCCGGCTGGCTCCCCCGGCATTTGATGACTGCAAGTTTACCGTAGCTGGTGCGGCGGCCACCGTGAATATCAGCCTCACCAAGTAAGGCCTAGCTTTTGCGAAATGGGTGCCCTCCCCGGGCTAGCCGCTCGGTAATTTCTACGGCCCGGCGCATGCGGGTTTCGGCCTGCTTGGCCGTGTGTACGTGCTGGGCCACGGCCCGGCGCATGCTGCCGGAGAGCTGCTGAAACTGCTCCTCAGCTTCGGGCCACGCCTCCAGCGCCTCCGCCAGCTCATCCGGAATATCCACCCGGTCCGGTTCCGGGTCGGGTGCCAGTGCCAGCGTTACGCGCTGGCCCAGCTGCACACCAATGCGCTGGCACAGCTCCTTGTTCACCATCAGATAGCGGCCACCCCCGGTAAGCGGCAACAGGCCCAGCCGCACGGAGTGGCCATTGAGCGTGCCCGTTACCCGGCGCACCTGCCGGCCGCCCAGGGCTTCCAGCATCACAGGGGGCACCACCAGTATTTGCGTGGGCATAAAGCTGGGGCCGCCGGCTTCCAGGGTGGCGTTAAAGTGGCAGGCAGTCATGGGTTGATAAGGCTGGGGTAAACTTTTTGCTGACGAACGGGCTTATAGCGGTTTCAACCGCCACAACGCCCACGCAGCATGAAAATAGAAATCTGGTCGGACATCCTATGTCCGTTTTGCTACATCGGGAAGCGCCGCCTGGAGAAGGCCCTGGCTTCCTTCGACCACGCCCAGGACGTAGAAATCCACTGGCGCAGCTTCGAGCTGGACCCTCAGGCCAACCCCACGCCCGGCGAAAGCCAGTACGCCCGCCTGGCCCATAAATATGGCCAGTCGGAAGCCTGGGCCCGGCAAATGAGCGCCAACATGGCGCAGATGGCCGCCGAAGAAGGCTTGGCGTTTGACTTCGACCACGTAGTGCCGGCTAACTCCCTGCGGGCCCACCGGCTGGTACACTTGGCTGCCCGGCACGGCCAGCAGGATGCGGCCAAGGAACGCCTGTTTAAAGCGTACCTGGAAGAAGGCCTGGACATTAATGATGGGGCAACGCTGGTGCGCCTGGCCGCTGAACTGGGCCTGCCCGCCGCCGAGGTAGAGCAGCTGCTGGCCTCCAGCCAGTTTGAGCAGGAAGTGCGCTACGATGAGTACCAGGCGCAGCAGCTGAATATCCGCGGGGTACCCTACTTCGTGTTCGAGGATAAATACGCCGTATCGGGCGCGCAGCCCACCGAGCTATTCCGTGAGGTACTGGAAAAAGTTTGGGCCGAAGGTCGTCCGCAGCCAGTGCAGCTGGCCGGCTCCGAGGGGGCCGCCTGCGGCCTCGACGGGGGAGCTTGCTAAACTGCGTAAACCGGCGTCGCCTAAGCACCAGGACTGTTTCCACTCCGGAAGCAGCCCTGGTGCTTGTTGCCGGTTACCCAAATGTTGATGAAGGCTGGTTACGGGAAAGGTAGTGGACGGAGTGCAGGCAACGTGCCGTTGAGGGCTTAGAGCAGGGCTGGGTTTGCACTATGCTGGGCCGGTTCCATAGTCTGCCGAAGCACAACGGGGGCAGCGTGCAGGGTTTTGGCTATGTGGGAGTGGGCCGCAACTAGCCGCAGTTCAAGCTAGTATAGCCGGTAACACCCCTTCACTTGACTTAGCCTTTTCTTCTATGAAAACTACTCTTGCATCATTCCTGCTGCTGGTATTGCTACTAACGGGCTGCTCAGCCCCGGTGGCCGTGCAGCAAAAGCCCGGTGTTGATTTTAGCCAGTACCGCACTTACGACTGGGCCAAAACCGAAGTAAAGTCCGCTGACTCCAGGAACCCCATCTACCAAAGCTCCCTCAACGACCAGCAAATTCAGGACGCCATCAACGGCGAAATGGCCAAGCGGGGCATCCGGATGGTGCAGGGTACTGCCAAGCCGGATTTCTACCTCACCTACCACCTCTACATTGAGGAAGCCGAGCGCACGGTGGCCAACCCCCCGGCTGCCGGCTATGCTTTCCCCTACGCTTTTTCGTACCGTGGGGCTTACCTGCCCATCAACTACGGCTACTGGTACACCACGCCCTACTACAACACCGGCTACCGCACCGAAACTTACCAAGAAGGCACCATGATTCTGGATATGGTGGACTCGCGCAGCAACAACCTGGTGTGGCGCGGCTCCGTGGCCGATGCCGTGAACAATCCGGCCCGTCTGGGTAGCGAGTTTGCCAAATCGGCCAAGGATATCCTGGATAAGTTTCCGGTTGAAAAGCAGTGAGCAGCTAACACACGCCGAAAAAGGTCGTATCTGGCATGATACGGCCTTTTTTGTGTCGAATGAGGCAGTGCTAACGGGTAGCTGATTTGAATACTGTCAAGGCAGGCTGCCGGTGCGTACTTGGATGTTTGACAGCGTAATAATGTTTGGTTGGAAGACGATAAAGCAGTTTTTCCCAGCACCAGAAGAACCAAAGTAGCAAAGTGAAACGCCCCGGCGCAGCTACCCCGTAGCTGCCAGCTATAAAAAAGGCTGCCTACTGTGTAGGCAGCCTTTCAGGCAAATGAGGTGCTCTAGTAAGTAGAGCCGTTGGTAGAAGTGGTTTTTTTACCGTTGGTGCTCCGGGACTTTTGCATGGTCTTGTCTCGATTACCAGTGCGGTTGTTGCCGTTGGTGCGGTTCATCCGGGTTGAGTTAGTGCCTTGTCCGCTCATGGTGCCCTGGCGGTTAGTGCTACCCTGCATGGTCCCCGAAGATGAGTTACCCATCGTGCCCTGCGTCTGGGTAGAGGTAGAAGACTGGGGCGTGGTAGTGCTAGTGCCGGAGCTAGTGCCCGTACCGCCCGAGGTAGTGGGTGTAGTTTGAGCAGAAGCTACTGAAATGCCGAGCAGGAGCGCGGCGGCGGAAGCAAAAAGCGTTTTCATAGTGTGACGGCGTGAGAGGTGAATGCAGGAAAAAAACAAAATTTACAGGCTTCTATACGCTCTGGTTTTATGGGTGGCTAACAGCCGGCAGAGAAAGCCGAAATTATGAATGTGTTACGCAGGAGCTTATGTCATGGAAAGGCAGTTGCTGCGTAGACCTACTGTTTAGATTAGCGTGGTAGGCGAGGTGAAATTGAAATAGTATTATTTGCTGTGCCGTTTTGTGACAGTCTGGCGGCCTGCAAAAACTGCTGGTGGTATGACATCCAAGGCAGGTATTCTTTTTCCTGGTTGAGCTTCCTGGGAGCAGGTTCCTGCTGTATGTTTGTAAGGATGGCTCGTGCGGCCTGCCAGTACCAACTGCTGTACCTGAATGCTTATCGATGACCATAGCCGTTTGGAGGTGCTCGACTCGTACGACATCCTGTATTCGGCCCAGGAAAAGCTGTTCGACGACTTGGTGGCGCTGGCGGCCTACATCTTCAGCGTGCCGGTGGCGCGCATTGCCTTCGTGGCGGAGCAGCAAGTGTGGCACAAAGCCAGCGTAGGCCTAGATGCCCAGCAGGTACTGCCCCTTGAGCAAAGCCTGTGCCCCCGCGCTATTACGGCCCCTCAGCCGGTGCTGGTGTACAACCACCTGCTGCCCACCGATGCCTACAACACGGAGGCAATGCGGCAGCTGAAGGTACAGTTTTACGCCGGTGCGCCCATACGTACCCAGCAGGGGCAGTGCCTGGGTACCATTTGCCTGGCCGACTACGAGCCCCGGGAATTTACGGAAGCCGAGCAGCAGCTTTTGCTGCAACTCGCCGACCTGGTGATGCTGGCTCTGGAAGCCCGCCGCCAGGTACTGGGCAGTGCCGATGCCGCTGGCTGGGAGCAGTTGCGCCGCGAAGCCGAAGAAGCCTTGCACAACCAGATGGCCGTGGTGCGCTACCTCAAAGCCCGCAGTGCCGGGCAGGTGCCTGTGCCCGATGAGCTGCTGGAACCCATTGCCAAGCGCCTGCAGGAAGTGGCCGATGTGCTGCGGATTTTGCCGGAGTAGCCCGGGAATGTTGAGGCCGGTTTGTTAAGGTGAAAAGCGGCTTTTTAGTCGTAAAGAATTAGTTTCCGGGGAGCTATCCGGGCGGGGTGGGTGTTATACCTGACTATGTCGCAAACCCAGCTGTTTCCCTCGCTTGCTATTCTGGAACCCACGCCCGCCGTGCGCACCCACGCCGCCAAACTGTGGCTACCCAAGCGGGTGGTATTCACGCCCGATGCCCTCGATCAGCCCTTCGGCCAGCAGATGCTGGAGCGGGTAACGGCCCAGGGGCTGGAGGTGGAGCTGCTGAAATCCAACCGCATCACCGGTCTGCGCGGGGCCGACGACCGGGAAACCTACCGCCGGGCCAAAAGCACCCTGGCCGTGGTATGCGCTCCACCCAGTGCCCTGCGCCTGCAGCACACGCCCCCTTCCGCCGACTGGCAGATGAACCTGGCCGAAGGCTGCCCCGCCCACTGCCAGTACTGCTACCTGGCCGGCAGCCTCAGCGGTCCGCCCGTGGTAAAGGCCTTTGCCAACCTGCCCCAATTGCTCCGGAACACCCAGCAGTACGAGCAGGCCGGCCGCGTCACGTCCTTTGAGGTAAGCTGCTACACCGATGTGCTGGGCATTGAGCACCTCACCGGCTCCCTGGCCGAGTGCATCCGGTACTACGGGGAGCGAGAAGGCGCGCACCTGCGCTTCGTGAGCAAGTACAATCACGTGGACACACTGATGGACTTGCCTCACCACGGCCGTACCCGGGCCCGCTTCAGCCTCAACGCCGAGCCCCTGGTGCGCCAGCTGGAAGGCGGTACCGCCTCCGTGGAAGCCCGGCTGCAGGCGTTGCGGCAGTTGGCGTTACCCCGAGAGCAGGGTGGGGGCGGCTACCCGGTGGGCGTGGTGTTAGCCCCCATTATGCCGTTTCCCGGTTGGCAGGAAGCCTACCGTCAGTTGCTGGATAGGCTGGCCGCCACCCTCGACTTTCCCTGCGACCTGACGCTGGAGTGCATTACCCACCGGTTTACGCCCGGCTCCAAGCAGGTGCTGCTGGGCTGGTACCCCAACACCTCCCTGGACTTAGCTGAGGAAACCCGGGCGGTGAAGCGCAACAAGTTTGGGGGCACCAAATACGTGTACCAGCCCGCCGATATGCGTCAGCTCCGCGCGTTCTTTCAGCAGGAGTGGGCCGCGCGCTTCCCCCAGGCCCCGCTGCTGTACTGGACGTAGCGAGGCCACTGCCCGCTAATCAGCAGCCAGCCTCCCGTATGGGCAGGTGCCCATTCAGGATAAAAAGCAGTGAGTGTACAGAATCCGGTTCAAACGTGGCTGTCCGGCAAAGGATCCGCGTACTACCACATCGAAGCCTGTGCCTGCTGGTGAAGCCGACGGGGACCAGGCCATGGTTCAACTGTTTGGTATACGCACCTATGGAACTGCATCATATTCGGCGCGGCAGCGGACGGCCGTTGCTGCTTATTCACGGCATTGGGGGCAGCTGGCGCTCCTGGAACCCTATTCTGAAGGAGCTGGCGGCCCACCGTGAGGTACTGGCCGTAGACCTGCCCGGCCACGGCCAGACGCCCCCGCTACCCGGCCCCAACGGCTTCTACGAGCTGGCCGACGCCCTTACCACCTGGCTGCAGGCCCGGCAGCTCACCGGCATCGACTGCGTGGGCTCCTCCATGGGGGCGCGGCTGGTGCTGGAGCTGGCCCGGCGCGGGGTGGTGGGTGCCGTGGTATCCCTGGACCCCGGCGGGTTCTGGCAGGGGTGGCAGGTGCCGTTCTTCTACTACTCGGTAGCCGGCTCGGTGCGGCTGCTGCGGGCCCTGGAACCGGCCCTGCCCGCCCTCACCGGCCACGCGCTACCCCGCACACTGCTGCTGGCCCAGTTTTCGGCCCGGCCCTGGCGCATCCCCGCCGAGGTGGCCCTCACCGAGCTGCGCACCTTCGCCCTCACACCCGTATTCGACGAGCTGCTGCGCAACCTGGCCTACGGACCCCGGCAGCAGGGTGCTCCGCGGGGTAGCCTCCGGCACCCGCTGGTAATCGGCTGGGGCCGGCAAGACCGGGTGTGCTTCCCCAGCCAGGCCCGCCGCGCCACCGCCGCCTTCCCCGATGCCGCCCTCTACTGGTTCGACCACTGCGGCCATTTTCCGCACTGGGACCAGCCCGCCGAAACCGTGCAGCTCATCCTGTCCGTTACCAGCCAGCAAGCCAAGGCCCCAGCCACGGCACCGCAGGCCACGGCAGCTAACTGACTACATCATCTATGACCAAAAAGCCAGTTTCTCTCCTGCGCGAAGGAGGGGAGCTGGCTTTTTGGTTAGAACCCCATGCACTGCACCAAGCCGCAGCTGTTTCAGCAGCGCTGGGCCGGAGCATGCAGCCGCTCACGTCACTGCTCACGGCCGGGGGGCCGGTGGCCCTGGGCTCCGATAGGCCCCTGAATCCGTTTCTGAACAGTATGATGGCCAGCCTCACGCCGGCTCAGCCCCAGAAGGCCATTACCCGGGAGCAGGCGGTGCAGGCCTACACCTACGGCTCGGCCTTCACCGAATTTTAGGAAGCCAACAAGAGCCGGATTGCGGTGGGTCAGCTGGCCGATGTGGTGGTCCTGTCGCAGGATATCTTCTCGGTGCCGCCCCCGGCGCTGCCCCGCACCACCAGCCTCCTGACGCTCATTAGCGGGCAGGTGGTGTATGATGCGAAGGCGTTGAAGTAGTTCGGTTGCGGTTCGGCCTTTAACCCGTTGCGCCCAGCCTTTTCAATGAGAAAGGCCGGGCGCAACGGGTTAGCGTAGGCTGCTGGCGGACTGGCGTTAGCGCTGGGCCTGGGCCCCGAGCAGGGCTTCGAGGCGGCGCAGGCGTTCCTCCAGGGCGGCCGTGGAAGCCGTAGCGGCCTTTTCGGGCTCGGCGGCTGGGCGGGTGCTGAGCTGCAGTAGCTGCGCCTGTAGCCGGGCGTTTTCCTGCTTGAGTTCCAGCACCTGGCGGTAGAGGGCCTGGATGGCAATCAGGTTCACCCCGTCGAAGTCGGCTTGGTTGATGGTGGAGTCGTTGCCGATGGTGCCGAGGGCGTCGTGGCCGAAGGCGTGGTAGAAATCCTGGGCCATGGGGCCGTAGTGGCGCATGGTGCGCGGGTCCTGGCCGCGGTAGTTCCAGGAGCCCAGACGCAGGCGGTTGATGCGCTCCAGAAACTGGTTGCCATCGGCCAGGCGTACCAGCTCCTTTTTGGTCGAGTCGGAGGTAATCTGCCAGGAGTTGCTGCCCGCGTTCAGGACCACCCCGATGCTCATGGCCGCGTTGGAGTAGAGGCGGTAGCCGCCGGCGTAGCGGGCCGAAAACTGGTTGTTGGCCGAGGCCCGCAGCGTGTCGTTGACGGAGGCGTCGCCGATGGTGAAGGTTCCGAACTTATCACCGGCCGAGGCGTAGCGGCCCATGGCAATGGCATTATCGGCGTCGGCGGTGCACCGCTCGCCCAGGGCGAAGGTGGCGCGGCCCCGGGCCAGGGCGTTGATGCCCGTGGCCAGGCTGTAGCTGCCCTTCACGCGGCAGAGGTTGCCGAACACGGCCGAGGCACTGGAGGTTTGATCCACAAAGCTGTTGGCGCCAACGGTTACGGAGTAGCTGCCCCGGTTGGTGTTGTTGTAGCCACTGGCCAGGCCGTAGTTGCCGCTTAGCAGGTTGTTGTAGCCGAAGGCGGCCGAGTAGAAGCCCAGGCTGCCGTTGTCCCACTGGGTGCCATCGACGCCGCCGGCCCGGAAGGCCCCGTAGTATGACAGCCACATCAGCCGGTCGCCCTGGCCCGAGATGAGCGGGGTGGGGGAGCCGTAGCCAATGGTGGTGCGCACCAGCAGGCCGGCGTCGGCATCATCGAGGCGGAGGCCGGCGCCGTTGTCGTAGGTGTTCAGGGGGCGAATATTGGTGCGCAGGCGGACCAGGCCGTTGGCGTCGATGGTGAGGCCATTGGTGCCGGGCGCGGCGGCCGTACCGCCCACGATGCGCTGGTTGTTAAGCACCAGGTTGCGACCGAGGACGTGGTTGCCGAGGTTGTCGCCGGCGCGGGCTTTGTCGGGGATAAACACCCAGCTGCCGCCGGTGGCGTACCAGAAACCCTGGCGGCCGTCGGTCTGGAACACCATCAGCCCGTCGGGGGGAGTAGGAATGGCGGCGCGGGCGGCGGAGTCCATGCGGGGAATGAGCAGGCCCTTGCCAGTGGCCGAAACGTCGAGGATGGCGGCGGCATCGGGGGTGCCGGCCGCGCCGATGCGGACCCCGCCGGGCGTAGTTTGGGCCAGGGCAGTGGACGTGAGCAGCAGGCCGGACAGGAGGGCGTAGAATGTTTTCAAGGCGAGCCGGTTAGGAAAGGATAGACAAGCAAAAATACCCTAACTCTTTGACATATAGCTGTCCGGTGGTTCAATAAAACCTTGAGGATGTACTACGGGCTTTGCGGGTACTATCAAAAAAAGCGTCCGGCCTCCCGCAGGGGAAGCCGGACGCGGCTAGTGCACTAGGATAGTGTGGTAGTGGTGGCCTAGCTGGGCGTGGGGGCCGGGGTAGGGAAGGGGACGGTGGGGGCTTGCTCGGGGCGGGCGGCGGTGTTGATGACGTTGCGGGCCGACTGGTAGGCGGTGAAGAAGCGGGGCTCGGGGCGCTGGTAGCGCACGAGGTACTTATCGAGGCGGTTGCGGAGTAGGGCGGAGGCGGCGCGCAGGTCGGCGGCGAGGGCCTGGGTGCTGGCTTTGCCGTCGGCGGTGGCGAGGCGGGGGGCGGCTTGCTCCTGCTGGAAGGCGGCGAGGGCGGCGGCCAGCTCGGTGAGCTCCTGCTTGCTCACGCCCTGCTCCTGGAGGGCGGTGAGGTGGGTGGTGGCCTGGGTGTGGATGTTCTTGGCGATGCGGGCCAGGTCGTTGTCGGGGGCGCGGCGGAGCTGGCGCTCGGTGTAGTCGGCGTCGGTGTGGAGGCGGATGTCCTGCTGCTCGTCGGCGTAGGCGAGCAGGGCGGCGGCTACTTCGGCGGCACGCTGGGCCAGGTGCAGCTTGGTGGCCTGCTTCACGGCCCCGGCACTGCGGGCGGCACCGGCGCGCTGCTGGGTTTCGGCGGTGGGGTCCAGGTCCTGGACGAGGGCGGCCAATTCGGCGCGGGCGGCGCTGAGGGCTTTGTTGGTGGCATAGAGCTCGGCGTGCTGGTCGAGGACGGCGAGGGTGGCCTGCATCATGGTGAGGCGGGCGCGTTGCTTATCAGTCATAAAAGCATAAAGGTTAAGTACCTGGGGAAGATAGGCGGTGGCGGGCAGCATCCGCTAAGCTGGACCGTACTTTATTTCGGCAGGGGTGGCAACGGCTGCTGCCGGCGTGGCAAGCGACCCTGCCCTGGTGGCAACGCCTGCTGCCCTCGTGACAAGCGCCTCTGCCCACGTGGCAAGACCTGCTGCCCTGGTGACAAGGCCCGCTGACGAGGTGGCAACGCCTGCTGCCCACGTGACAAGAGCCGCTGACCAGGTGACAACGCCCACCGGCGGGGTGACAAGCCGTACTGACCGGGTGACAAGGGATAGTGACGGGGGCGCAACGCCCGCCGCCGCAGAGGCTTCAGCCCCCAACTGGCGCGAGCTTGTAGCGCGTGCCTGCCCTTGACGTGAGGCGGTGCCTCACCCGATAGGCCGAGATGGCACAACCCCAGTTTGCCGCGTTGCGGCAGATGAGGAGCAACCTCATCATAGGTAGGCACAAGCGTGTAGCTTGCGTCAGTTAGAATAAGCTAAAAATAACTGACAAACTTTCGCCAAAAAATGGATATTGCGCTCCTTTTCTACATTACAATGTGAATTGAATATATCTGATTTATGGCTTGGCCTACAAATTTTCCGAACAACTGCCCGCCTACAGAAGCTACTGAGCCAGATATGCCGGTCTTCAGGTTTGTCAGAAACGACCCTCCAGTACCAGGCGATTTTCAAAGCTATAGGGAAGAAGGCAAAAGCATAAGTGGACCTATGGAATGCCAAAGCTGTGGTGTCTCCGTATATACAGAATCAGACGATATACTAGAAGCTCAAAAGCTAATCCCAGGCATGAAAAAGCGGATGATTGCTGTAGGACATTTACAAAATGCGCATGGAGCTATCATGTCAACGCCTAGTGTTTCCTTTCCTGGTTGCGGACATTCACATCACACATGGTGGAAGTTGCTAGGGTTGATTCCGCCTGCTAACGAGTTTAAGGTAGTGTTCAGAAAGCTTACTTAATTAAGAGGTGATGAACACACTGCCAAAAGACTCTTTGCTAGGAAATCTATCGTTGATAGAGGTCTTTCACTACTATGATGGTCCTAAGTTATTCTCATGCAAGAATAACGGAGGGCAGATTTATTTTGTATTATGGCTTGGAGATGAAGAACTCGATTATAGGTATGATAGATGGATGTATGTGCCTGTGAGTGTAACTAGAATTCAGCATATAAAATCAGGTCAAATTGATTTAAGAAGTGCATGTATAAATCCAGAAGATGGATTTATTTGGATAGTAAATATTCCTTTTGACTCCAGTTTAGAATCTAATTTGGAGTTTAGAAGACCAGAGTTAGTTGCAGATGAGGATTTTCCGGAAAAAGGCGCTAAATTAAATATCAAAGTTGATACAATAGAGCCTATTGAGGAATTAAGTGATTATTCGAAGCATGTTTTTGTTGATGTTCTCGATATAGCACTTGAAGAAGAAGATACTAAATCTAGCCAGGTAAGTTCTAGAGCCCTTGGACAGACCCTAATAAATATTCAGGATTGTGTTGATTATATATACTCTCATAAAAGAGGTTATAAATCGTACAAAATACCTAGTCATGTATTAGAAAAATCTAGAATGCAGACAGTAGATGCATTTCCTTCTTCGTTTGGACTAAGGCTCGAAGCACACAAAGCATCTGTTGATTTGTTTGGGCAAAGCGAGTTACAAAATAGTATTAATATATTATTTAAAATAATATCAGCAGGAGATAATATAGATAACTTGCTCTATGCTTTAAGTAATTTGAATTCTTTTGTTGTGTCCAAATACTTGTCATTTACTAGGTCTTTGGCAAAAAATCATGTAAGCTTCAAGGCTAGCTGGGCAAGTCCTAATAATATTAAAACAAGTTCAGTTTCTATAACATGGAAGCAGGCTTACCTTGTAACGGAGATACTGTCAGATGCTTTGGAAAACTTTGTAGATGTAATTTATATTGAAAACGGAAGTCTGTTAGCTATAGATGTTGATAAGGGTAGTTTTAAAATTAAAGATGGCTCTAATAATGAGAAGTATGAAGGGAAAATTGATAAAGGAATTATAGAATATGCCAAAGAAGTATCAGCAAAGGTGCCTGGTGCATATGAGGCAGTAATTGAAAGATATAATAAAATTAGGCCTGGTGATAAAAAGATAGTGGAAATATATAATCTTAAAAGCTTGAAAGAAAAATAGAAAAGGCGGCAAATATTTGCCGCCTTTTCTATTTTTCTACACCCCCACCGTTTCCTCACTGCCCAACTCGCTCAGGATGCGCTTGGCGGCTTGGACGTTCTTCACGTCTTCAATACTGAGGATGAGCTGTTCCTTGCGCTCCTTCATGGAGGCGGAGCGGGGGTGGGTCTGCACGTAGCTGAGGATGTTGCCGAAGGTGTCGCTCTGGAAGTACCGCTCGTTGTTGGCGGCCGGGATGAAGCCTTTCAGCAGGTTCTTCTTCAGCGTCAGCTTCTCGAAGCCCACCTGGCAGGCCTGCCAGCGCAGGCGCACAATGTCGGCCAGCTGCTCCACCTCCTGGGGTAGCGGCCCGAAGCGGTCCACCATGCCGGTGAGCACCTTGCGCAGCTCCTCGGGGCCTTTGGCGCGGTCCAGCTTGCTGTACAGCTGCAGGCGCTCCGATACGCTGCTCACGTACTGGTCGGGGATGAGGATTTGCAGGTCCGTTTCGATGTTGCATTCCTTGGGGCGGCCGGTGCCGGCGGCTTCCTGTAGGCGCTGGGTAGGGTCGCCGAGGAACAGGTCGCGGAACTCGGTTTCCTTGAGCTCCTGCACGGCCTCGTCCAGAATCTGGTGGTAGGTTTCAAAGCCCAGGTCGTTGATAAAGCCCGACTGCTCCCCGCCCAGCAGGTTGCCCGCCCCCCGGATGTCCAGGTCGCGCATGGCTACGTTGAAGCCCGCGCCCAGGTCCGAGAATTCCTCCAGGGTGCTCAGGCGCTTGCGGGCGTCGGAGGGCAGGCCGGCCACCGGGGGCGTGAGCAGCAGGCAGTAGGCCTTTTTGTTGGAGCGGCCTACCCGGCCCCGCATCTGGTGCAGGTCGCTGAGGCCGTGCATGTGGGCGCGGTTGATGATGATGGTGTTGGCGTTGGGAATATCTAGGCCGCTTTCGATGAGGGTGGTGGCCACCAGCACGTCGTAGTCGCCATCCACGAACTTCATCATGCGCTTTTCCAGCAGGTCGCCGTCCATCTGCCCGTGCACGTAGGTCACGCGGGCATCGGGCACGAGGCGCAGAATCATGCTGGCCTGCTCCTCGATGTCCTTCACGCGGTTGTGCACGAAAAACACCTGCCCGCCCCGCTTCAGCTCCCGGGAAATAGCATCCCGAATCAGTAGCTCATCAAACACGTGCAGCTCCGTTTGCACCGGCTGGCGGTTGGGCGGGGGCGTGGCAATGACTGACAGGTCGCGGGCTCCCATGAGCGAGAAGTGCAGGGTGCGCGGAATGGGCGTGGCCGAGAGGGTAAGCGTGTCCACGTTCACCTTCAGCTCCTTGAGCTTGTCCTTGGTTTTCACCCCGAACTTCTGCTCCTCGTCAATAATCAGCAAGCCCAGGTCCTTGAAGCTCACGTCCTTGTTGGTGAGGCGGTGGGTGCCGATGAGGATATCGGTTTTGCCGTCGGCCACCCGGCCCAGCGTTTCCTTGATTTGCTTGGTGGTTTTGAAGCGGTTCACGTACTCCACCGTCACGGGCAAATCGGCCAGCCGCTCCCGGAAGGTTTTGTAGTGCTGCATGGCCAGGATGGTGGTGGGCACCAGAATGGCTACCTGCTTGCCATCGGCCACGGCCTTAAACGCGGCCCGGATGGCTACCTCGGTTTTACCGAAGCCCACGTCCCCGCACACCAGGCGGTCCATGGGGTGGGGCACTTCCATGTCGCGCTTCACGTCTTCGGTGGCCTTGGCCTGGTCGGGGGTGTCCTCGTAGATAAAGCTCGATTCCAGCTCGGCCTGCATAAAGGAGTCGTGGGCGAAGGCGTGGCCGGGCGCGGTTTTGCGCTTGGCGTACAGCCGAATCAGCTCGGCCGCAATGTCCTTCACCTTTTTCTTGACGGACTTCTTCTTGTTTTCCCACTCCGGGGAGCCCAGCTTGCTCATGGTGGGCGGCGTGCCCTCGCTGCCGCTGTACTTGGCAATCTTGTGCAGGGCGTGGATGCTCACCGTCAGCACGTCGTCGTCGCGGTACACCAGCCGGATGGCCTCCTGCACTCGGTCGTTGATTTCTACCTGCGTCAGGCCCGCAAACCGCGCAATGCCGTAGTCCTGGTGCACCACGTAGTCGCCGGGCACCAGGGTGCGCAGCTCCTTGAGCGTAAGGGCCTTTTTCTTGCTGAATTTGCGGGTTTCCTGGGCCCGGTAGTAGCGTTCAAACAACTGGTGGTCGGTGTAGACGATGAGCTTGAGCGTTTCGTCAATGAACCCCTCGCGCAAGCCCAGCAGCAGGTGCTGAAACTGCACGTTGTTGTCCAGCTCGTCGAAGATGGTGCGCAGCCGGTCGGCCTGGCGCACCTGCTCGGCGGCAATGATGTTGGTGTAGCCCTTCTTCTGGTTGTCGTGCAGGTTCTTCACAATGCGGTTGAAGTCCTTGCCGAAGCTGGGCTGGGGCTTGGCGCTGAACTGGAACTCCTCCGCGCCCGCCTTGTAGTGAAACCGTTTGCCGAACTCCACCACCGCAAACCCGTCCAGCAGCTTCTTCAGTGACTTCCCCGACTCAAACAAATCGTCAGGCTTGCTCACCACCTGCGTACCGCCCGAAGCGGCCAGCAACTCCTTGAAGCCGTGCTCGGC
Source organism: Hymenobacter pini (assembly GCF_020421205.1). Classification (GTDB taxonomy): domain Bacteria; phylum Bacteroidota; class Bacteroidia; order Cytophagales; family Hymenobacteraceae; genus Hymenobacter; species Hymenobacter pini. The sequence goes on along the minus strand of NZ_JAIZZH010000003.1, from coordinate 918,249 downwards.
CTTGTCGAAGTACTCGTCCACCACGTCCAGGGTCTGGCGGACGTCCTTGGCCCAGATGGCCGTGTTCTGCGGAATGAAGTCCAGAAACGCCTCCCGCGTCTCCTGCAGCAGCTTGGTTTGCACGTTCGGGATGATGCTCACCTGCTGCCGCTTCTCCACCGATAACTGGCTCTCCGGGTCAAACGTCCGGATGGTCTCTACCTCATCCCCAAACAGCTCGATGCGGTAGGGCAGCTCGTTGGCGTAGCTGAAAATGTCCACGATGCCCCCGCGCACGGCAAACTGCCCGGCCTCATACACAAAGTCGCTCCGCTCGAAGTCGTACTCCGCCAGCATGTCGCTCACGAAGTTCACGTCCAGCTTGTCGCCCACTTTCACCAGAAAGGTGTTGGCCACCAGACTTTTCTTGTTGATTACCTTCTCAAACAGCGCCTCCGGATACGTGACGATGAGCGCCCCGGCCGTTTCCTTCACGCTGGCTTTGCCGCCCTTTTTGCCTTTAGCCGCCTCGTCGCCCTCAGCTTCGGCGGGCACATCAGCGGCTTTGGGGCCGCGGTGGGTGTTGAGCTTGTTGAGCACCTCGGCCCGCATCAGCACGTTGGCGTTTTCCGTCTCATCGAAGGAGTAGGGCCGCTTGTAGGAAGTTGGGAACAGCAGGGGCTCCTCGTCGGGCACCAAGTGCTGCAAATCGGCCAGGAAGTAGCCGGCCTCCTCCCGGTCGTGGAGCACGAACAGGTGGTGCTGGTCCGGGAACTCCCGGTGCAGGGCGGCGGCCAGCACGGCATCCTGGGAGCCGATGAGCCCGCGCAAATGCAGGCGCACGGGCGCGTCAGCGGCTTTAGCTTCGGCGCGCAGGGTGTTGCGGGTGGCCGGGTTCAGGCGGGCGCCCACGGCCAGCATGGTGGGGTCGAGGGCGTAGAGCTTAAGGAAATCAGAAACCTTCAAAACGAGGGGCGGCTAGGAGAGGAGGCAAAGGTAGAAGCCCGACCAAATGAACATCCGGTCGGGCAATGCGGGTGGCAACGCTGCAAACTACAGCTAAAACTAGTTCCCCTCCTCAGATGAGGAGGGGTTGGGGGTGGTTGATAACGGCAGAACGAGCTACTACTTCTGGCTTTTAGTTCTGGTTGTGCAACCACACCCAACCCCTCTTCAACTGAGGAGGGAAGCTAGCTGCTAGTTTATAAAGCAGAAGCGCGTTAATCAATACCACACCCACGCCTCGAAAGTTTCCAACACTTTTCGGCGTTACTGCCGTATCTTCCCATCCCCACCCGCGCTAGTTCCTGTCTTCCCCGGCTTTGCCTTGCTCATGACTACTTCCGCGACCAATCCGTCCCCCGATGAGTGGGATGATCTGCTCAACCACCTGCGCCACGTTCGGGAGCAGGTGCAACAACACGGCCCCCTGCCTGATGAAGAAAAGGCGGAGGTAGCCGATGCTTTCCGCCGGGGCCTGGCCCTGCTGGAAAACCAGGTGCGTGACATTCAGGGCAACCTGAAGGGCAGTTCCGGTAACTGGTAAGCTGGCTTGAGGCGTCAACAGGAGCGAAGCTGCCTGCTGGGTAAGCTCCCCCTGTTGTCACTGCTGGAGCCCTATCTATACCCTTGGTGGCGGCCCCAGCGCGCCGCCGGTTAGGCCAGCAAATTGTGCTAGCTGAACCGTATTTAGGAACGGTGCCGGGTGGTATCTTCGCGGCCCTTTTACTGTTTCTGCTTCTTCCGTGCGCGGCTCTTCTCACTTGGCCATTGGCCTCATCACCGGCGTAGCCGTGGCAGCTCTGGTGCCCGGTGTCCCTTTCTCGCCCGCAGGTATTGCCCTGGCCGGTTTCTCCTCCTTGGCTCCTGACCTCGACCATCCCGGCTCCCGACTTAGTAAACGCCTGGGATTCGCCCAGAACTACGTGCGCTGGGCCTTTATTGTGGTAGCCGCAGGCTTGGCCTTGTACACGCACTTCCAGCTGCCGCCCGGCCCCGATAGGCGCATGGGCTTCACGGCGGCGCTGGCGTTTGGCCTCATCGGGGCCGCCATGCAGGGCGACTCCACCCGCAAGCTGGCCCTGCTGTTCACGGGCCTGTGCACGGTGGTGGCGGGCCTGTACACCGGCTACGTGTGGCTCAGTATGCTGGGGTGTTTCGTGGCGGTGGCTCCCTTTACCGCTCACCGCTCCTGGACGCACACCATCTGGGCCGCCGGCCTTTGGACCTACATCGGGCATCTGGCTAACCAGAGCCTGGGCTGGCACGGCGTTGCGCTGTTTGCCGGCGGCGGCTACGTTTCCCACCTGCTGGCCGATACGCTTACCAAAGCCGGGGTAAAGTGGTTCCGACCCCTAACCGATGTCTGCCTGAAAATCCCGCTGATCCGAACGGGCTCTAAAAGTGGCAACCTGCTGGAAGTAGCTATTTGCACAGGCTACGCGGTGTTGGTTGCGCTACTGTGGCTAAGTAGATAAAAATGTTAGATTGATTCTAAAGAACTCGGGGCTGTATCTTTGTGTCTTGGATACAACAGCCACTCCGCGACGTTAGTCCTCAAATGCTGTGGCTTTAGCCATCAAGTACATGGGTTGAACGAGTAATGGCCGCATAGAATATAGGAAATAACTACTTTTGGTAGAAGCTCCGGATTACGTTTTTGGATTATTGAAAGAAGAAGCCATACAGGAGTTTGCCAGGAGCTTAGCGCCCTGCCTCGCCAAATATTAGACAGAACGTATACGAATTGTATTATATGAGAAAATAGAATATATATAGATAACTTGCTATTTAAGCGCAGGTTTCTGAAAATTACTGCAGGCAAAAAATGCCAGAATGCTCAGCATGAGCACGAATTATTCGGCTCTTCATGCGTCATTCATCGTACAACATTGTCTTTGCCTGTAAACAAGCATCGTGCAGTGCCCGTCCTCTGAACAGCTCACATGATTATGTGGTAAAAAAATCCGCTCTATGGATTTTGGTAATACCGTAAGTTTGATACTCAGTATCTTTGACCTGACCTGGCTACCCGCCTTGTCATACCGAACCAACCTACCCGCTCTTACTCACACACACCTTTTTGCGCTCAAACCGTTTCTTGTATGAACCAGATGAATAGCCCTCTGATCAGGATCGGCGTCTTCTATGACGGCAATTATTTCCTGAAAATCAGTGATTACTACTACTTCCAGCATGACCGTAAGGCCCGCATTAGCTTAGAAGGCCTGCATGAATTTATCCGTCATCAAGTAGCTGAAGAAGAAGACGTAGACGTACGTCTCAGCCAGATTATTGATGCTCATTTCTTCCGCGGCCGCCTCTCGGCTACGGAAGCACGGGATAAGGACCGCCTGTTCCATGACCGCCTGTTGGACGATATCCTGATGAACATGGGTATCCAGACGCATTACATGCCCCTGAAAACCCGCGACGGGCGGTTGCAGGAGAAGGGTATTGACGTGTGGCTGTCATTGGAAGCGCTGGAGTTGGCCATCCACAAAAGCTTCGACGTGGTAGTGCTCATTGCCGGCGACTCCGACTACGCCCCCCTGATTAAGAAGCTGAACACGGTAGGTACCCGCGTGATGCTGCTGAACTGGGACTTCAAGTACACCGATTTCAAGGGTGAAAACCGCGTAACCCGTGCTTCGCAGCAGTTGCTGGACCAAGCTACCTATCCGGTGCAGATGCACGAAATTATTGATCAGGGGCTCAACAGCAATGATGAGCTGATTGAAACAATGTTCGTGAATACGCCCGAGCCGGCTGCTTATCCGGTGGTAAAACCCGTGCGCCCCACTGGCCCTACGGCTGCCGGGCCGGTTGGTACGGTTGGCATCAGCACCATCAAAAACCTGAAAAATGGCTTCGGTTTTGTGGTGATGCCTCCGAACAACTTGTTCTTCAGCTACGCCGATATGGCCGAGGGCGACTTTAACGAACTGCGCGAAGGTGACTGGGTTGAATTTACGGTAGGCCGCAACCACCGTGATGAGGACTGCGCCCGGAACGTACGGAAAGTAGAAGCACCGGAATTGGACGGTGACGAGTACGACCATGAGCACGAATCGGCTAGCTCGCCCGAACGTCTGTAACCACCACGAATTATAGCGGTTCGGTACGTTGAAAAAGCCGCCAAAAACTTGCTTTACGCAGGTTTTTGGCGGCTTTTTGCATAAGCCAGGATGACAGCTACATTGGATTCTGGCCTTCTTCGTCTGAGGGAAACAGCAGGTCGTGGAAGTCGCGCTTGGTGGCGGGGTAGCGGTTAAAGGTGCCCAAGCCACGGGCTACCACCAGGTTGTCGCGGGCAGGGCATACAATGGTGGCGCTGCTTACCACCAGGGTTTTGCCGCTGTGCTCCACTGTGCCGTGCGCTACTAGGTGGTCGTGCAGGTGTACCGGGTGGAGGTAGTTGATTTTAAACTCAACCGTAGATACCAGTTCACCCGCCGTGAAAGCCAGCGAAAGCGCCGCCGCACCCAACGCCGAATCCATGAGGCCCGCCAGTACCCCGCCGTGGCAAGTGCCCGGCGAGGAGAGGTGCTCGGGGCGAATAGTCATGGTGTAGCGTACCTCGCCGGGCTGGGTCATGAATAGCTCCATGCCATTGGTTCGGCCGTACTGGTTGATCTGGTTGTAGATGGCGATGAGCGTGGCGGCATCAGGGGCCTGTTCCATGAAGGGAAGGTGTAGTGGGAGTAATGTGACTGTGCGTAAGGAGCCTCAGGAAAGGTGCTTACGCATCAGAAAATGCGGAATCTGGCCAAATAAGGTATGCGAGGGCTCTACTACGGTGTACCCGTGCCGTTGGTAGAAGGGAACGGCGTTTTCGCGGGCGTGCAGCACTATTTCCCTGAGGCCTTGCTGGCGGGCGGCTTCCTCCAGGTATCCAAGCACCTGCCCGCCCAAGCCGCGGCCCTGCCATGCCGGATGCACGGCCATAAAGCGCATCTGGCCCTGGCCGGGGCCGCTGGGGTGCACGCGGCCAACGGCCGTTGCGTACCCCTCGGGAGCCAGCACAAGCGCGTGCGTAGTAGTGGGGGCCAGGTCATCGTCGGCCCGCTCCGAGCCTTCGGGCTGCTGCCAGGGCTGGCGCAGCACTTCGTAGCGCAGGTGATAATACGCGGCCCAGTCGGTGGCCGAAGCGGGAGAGGCAATGTGCATGGGAAGAGGATAAGTGAGTGCCGTAGCGAATTACGGATAACTCACGTACAATTTCAGCTGGGGCGGCGGGCCCTGCAGTTGCTGCTGTATCTTTGGCGCCCTGACTCTCCCTGTTCTCATCCCTGATTAACTTCTTTTACCCATGGCATCTTTCGATATTGTAAGCAAAGTGGACCCGCAAACTCTAGAAAATGCGGTAAACACGGCCAAAAAAGAACTGCAAACCCGCTACGACCTGCGTGACACCAAAGGCGGCATTGAACTCGACAAGAAGGCTAATACCATCACCTTATCTTCGGAGAACTCCATGCGGGTACAGGCCTTGGAAAACATCCTGCTGGGGCGCATTGTGAAGCAGGGTATCGATGGCACTGCCCTGGATTTTTCGGCCGAGGAGCAGCCCAGCGGGGCTTTGGTGAAGAAGGTGGTGAAAGTGCGCGCCGGGGTAGATAAAGAGGTAGGCCGCAAAATCATCAAGGCCATCAAGGATGCCAAAGTGAAGGTAGAGGCCCAAATGCAGGACGACCAGGTGCGCGTAACGGCCAAGAAAATTGATGAGCTGCAGGCGGCCATTGCCGCCGTGCGCCAGGCCAGCATTGAGCAGCCCCTGCAATTCGTAAATATGAAGTCCTAAGCGCGTAGTCAGCTCCTGACTCTCCACTCCGTCACCTCACCACAACCGGCTTCATGCACTTCGATTTTTCCGTTTTCTCCAACCCGCAAACCTGGGTAAGCCTGCTCACGCTTACGTTCATGGAAATTGTGCTGGGTATTGATAACATCATTTTTATCTCCATCATCGTCAACCGCCTGCCCCGCGAGATGCAGAAGCGGGGGCGCAGCATCGGGCTGCTGCTGGCGCTGCTGTGCCGCATTGGGCTGTTGCTGAGCATCAGCTGGATTGTGGGTCTGAAAGCACCGCTGTTCCACATAGACGTGCCGTGGGCCGACCACGACTTCGGTGTAACTGGCCGGGACCTGATCCTGCTGGCTGGGGGCTTGTTCCTGATTGGTAAGAGCACCACCGAAATTCATACCAAGCTGCAGGGCGAGGAAGAGGAAGCTGAAGCCGGTAAAGGCGGCACTTCGATGGGGAGCATCATCTTTCAGATTATCCTCATCGACATTGTGTTCAGCTTCGATTCCATTCTGACGGCGGTGGGCTTGGTCGATAACGTGCTGATTATGATTCTGGCCGTTATCCTCTCAATGGGCGTGATGCTGGCCTTCTCAGGCGTAGTGGCCGATTTCGTGAACAAGAACCCCACCATCAAAATGCTTGCTCTCTCCTTCCTGATTATGATTGGGGTGATGCTGGTGATGGAGGCTTTCCACAAGGAAATCGAGAAAGGTTACATCTACTTCGCTATGTTCTTCTCCCTGATTGTGGAAGTGCTGAACATGCGCCTGCGCAAGAAAGCAACCCCCGTGCACCTGCGCGACTCGCAGTACGACTAAGCCGCACGTAACCGGTTGTCCGTAAAAAATGCCCGCAGCTTTAGCTGCGGGCATTTTTTATAGGGTTGCGGGGAATATCAGGACGCTACTACCCGGTGCAGCATGAGCCCGACGATACAGGCTGCCACCATAGCCGCTACCAGCAGATACACCCGCACTACCAACGACAGCCTGGGCCATTGTGTAAGCAACGCCACGACCAGCACTATTCCGCTAAACCAAACAAGGGCGAGTCTAGGAGACGCTACGGGTAGCGCTTGTCCATTAGGGAGCCAGGCTTTGTGTACAATGCGCATAAGCCTGGAGCGTTCCAGGCGTAGCTGAGTAGTAGCTGCTGGTATCGTATCGGGTGACGGGAAAATGCCCTTATCCGTAATGCAAAGTTGAGTATAGGCCGGCGCATGCACCCAATCCACGGTTAGTAGCTGTGCCGTTGTGGTGTAGCGGAGCACGTAATAATCCAGCAGCACACCCACGGCTAGCCCAATCAGTAGCCGCCCCAGTATCTGCACCGGCCATACATAGGGCCGTAGATTGTAGCGGGACCGGGGGCGCCTGGGGGCGTAGGCACGGCGGTGGGTGCGCGGTGTAGCAGAAGCTTGTACCGGCGCTACGTGTTGCTTCCGGCGCATATCGTACGCTGTCCGTCGGACCGGTTCGCTGAGCGTTTCATAGGCTTCATTGATGCGCAGAAACTGCTGGTGCGCCGCCGGATCGGGTGTGCGGTCGGGGTGGGTAAGCAGTACCAGCCGCCGGTACGCCCGCCGGATATCGTCGGGGGTAGTATGCTCCGGAATGCCTAAGTCCTCGTAATAGCTCATGCCGCGCTACTTAGCGTCGCTACTGCAGCGGCCTGGTCCTGCACGCGGCGGCTGGCCAGCTCCAGCAGCCGGCGGTTCAGCTCGGGGCGGTGCTGGCGGTAAGTGGCCAGCTCGGGCCGGGTGAATTGGCCCACTATTAGGCCCACAATAGTATAGCGCAGTTTCGTGTTGCGGCTGAGTAGCTCCGTCAGGAGCCGTTGCTGCTCCGTGCCAGCGGCAGACGACAATGGAATATGGTGGTCACGCACAAAATCAGCTACTACCAGCAGCAGCACATCATGCTGGAGCTTGAGCACGGGCCGCAGCGTCGTGTGCAGGAAATGCGCAACCGGAGTATCATTGGGCGTAGCGGAAACCTGCACAGTTGGGCGCAGTGCAGCTAATGCGGCGTCGGGGCGGTGAAAGTCGGACATGAGTGATGGAAAAAATAAACCCGCCCGGCAACGTGCCGGGCGGGTTGTATTACGCAGTATCGTGCCTCCGCTTAGTGTTGCACGGCTACTTTCTTGGTAATGGTGCCCTCCGAAGTAGTGAGGCGCACCACGTACACACCGGCGGCCAGCTTGCTGGTGTTCACCGTTACGCCTTCCTGCTGGAGGCGGGCGGCGGACACCGTTTGCGTGCTCACGCGCTGGCCCAGCAGCGAAACTACCTCTACCTGTACCGGCAGGCGGCTGCTCACTTGCGTGCGCACCATTAGCTGATCGGTAGCGGGGTTGGGGTATACTTCTAGCATCTGCTCGCTGAGCTGCTTGGTGCTCAGGATAGAGGAGGGCAGGTCGAAGGCAGCTTTCTGGTCGGTGAGGACGTTGCTGCTGCCCTGTACGGCGCTGGCACCCATGCCACGGCGGGCAAATACCTGCCAGATGAGGGCCGCGTTGGCGGCTTTGTTGTTGATGGAGTCAGCCTTCAGAATGGCGTTACGGCCGTCCAGGAAGCCTGGGTTGCAGGGCTGCAGCTTGCAGCCATCCAGCACCAGCTGCAGGGCAATGTTGTTACCGCCGGTTTTGGCCGTCAGGTCAGCATTGTAGCCGTACTTGTTGATCAGGGCCCAGTTCATATCCCACAGGGCAGTAGCCCACACGTAGCCAATATTGTGTACCTGGTTGCGGGTTTGGCCGTTGCCATCTACGTAGGTATTGTAAGCGCCGGTGCCAATGAGGGCGTATGTAGCCGGGTTAATCTTCGTATCAGTGCTGTAGCGGGTCGGGCGGATGCCCTCACCCGTGGTGGGCTCGAAGGAAGCGTACGTGCCAATGCCGCGGCCGGTAGTGCCTACGTCACCGGGCTTGGTAGTCATCCACAGCGCGAAGAAGTCACTCCAGCCTTCACCCATTTGCTCGGCGCTGGTGAGGCAGCTGGAGTTGGCCGGGCCACCCGTGAGGCGGTTGGAAATACCGTGGCCATACTCGTGCGCAATGATGCCGTTATCAAAGTCACCGTCGCGCATGTAGTAGTTACCGGAAGCCGTAATGGTAACAGTCTGGCCGGCAGCCAGCGCCGCCTTGAGTTTGTCGCCGTCCGATTTCAGGATAGAAATAGCCGGAATACGTACGCCCACGGTGTCAGCCGAACCGCCCATCACGATGGGCGTTGTGCCACCCACGGTGTTGTCGATAATCACCGCCATCTTGGCCCCGGCGTTCTGAGCGTTTTTCACTTTCAGGCCGAAGTTGCAAGTGCCACGGTCGATCAGGGCAATGTTGCCACTCACGTCAGCGGCATTGGCGTACGTAGCGTTGCAACCCAGCGTGGGGTCGGTGCTGCCGTCGTTGGCCAGTACCAGCTTGCCCGATACCGGGCCTACTTTCACCAGCTTGCGGCTGAAGTTGGCTTCGTTAGCTACCAGCGGCCCGGCTAAGTTGCTGGGTGCCGTTACGTTGATGGCAAGCTCCGAACGGTCCCACAGGTACATCTGCATCCGGGGGCGGGTACCATCCACGGGAGTGGAGAAGTTGGCGTTGTTGAGGCTTACCGTAGCAGCCGTCGATGCGTCCTGGGCTTCCGCTTGCACGTAGTCGTTGCCGAGGCCGGCGCCGGTGTAGTTTTTCACCTGGAAGTTGCCGCTCACTTCGTCAAAGCCTTTGCGGGCCATCACGTCGTGCATCAGGTTGTTCCAGTAGAACAGGTTCACTACGGCTGCGTTGAGGTTGCTGACGGGCGTAGCAGCCAGGGAGTTATCAAACGGGAAGTCGAACTCCAGATTCGCACCACCATCGGGGCTTACGTTGGTGCCGGCCGTGTAGGTGTTGGTGTTTTTCCGGTCGTCGTAGGCGTGCACGTTATTACCGCGCGTGATGGTGTATTCCGGGCCAGCGGCACCGTTGGTATCGTGCCAGCCGAAGGGCGACGTCACGGCGTCGGCCGGGTTGGTTACCACCTGGCGGGCACCGTGCGAGGGGCTTTCCACCGTAATGGGCCACACATTGTAGCTGTTAGGGGCAGCAGGCTTATGCGCCGTGGTGGGGGCCGGAGCCGGTGCAGTAGCAGCGGCCATAGCCAGCGGACGGGTCAGCGAGGCAATGCTGAAGCTCTCCGAAATGGTATAGTCGGTTTTGTCGAGCAGGGCACCGGAAGCCGCGTCCACGCGCACGTTCCAGTAATGCTCCCCGTTGAGCGGAGCCAGCGTTACGTCCCACACCAGCTGCAGGCTGCCGTTGGACAGCGGCTGGTACATCAGCTTCACCGGAATCTTATCCAGCGAGATGCCTCCGTCGTTGAACTCCATGCCCTCAGCGGCCGAGCCGGCTTTCTCCAAGCTCAGGCTGCGCGGTGCGCCCATGCCCAGTGCCTTGGCAGCGGCGGCTACGGCTTGCTCCGGAGTAAGTGAAGGAGCTGCGCTACGCGCCTGAGCGGCTACGTTGGACACGAAGTTGCTATGCAGGTCGGTTACTTTGCCGGCCTGGCTGAGGTGCACGTCGGCTACGGCTCCGTACACTTCAATGCCCTGTACCCGCTGCCGTAGATATACGTGCGTGATACCATTCTGCTGGTCGGTGTACTGGCTGGTAACCGTAGCATCGGTCAAATCCGCAGTACGCAGGCCCAGCTTCGACTGACGGGCCTTGAGCGCCCCCAGCGCCTGGTCCAGCGGCGAGGTTTGGGCGGCTGCCAAGCCCGGTAGCACCAGCATAGAGGCCAGCCCGAGCGTCCGCATGAAAGCAAGAGTAGAAGTTGATTTCATTAACTGCAAATAACAGTGAGTAGTAAGTGAAGCAAATGCAAAACGGACTACCGCGCTGGGTAGTCCGTTCAAATTTACACAACAATTGGCTGTTTTTATGCCTAATTCAGCAGAGAGTTTTATTAAAAATTAACAAGTTGGTAGTCGGGCCTCTAGGCTTACTTTGTAGAAGCCTGCCCTAGGGCCTGAATAAAGTGCCACAGCACCACCCCGGCGGCTACGCTCACGTTCAGGCTGTGCTTGGTGCCGAACTGCGGAATTTCCACCGCCGCGTCGCACAGGGCCAGCACCTCATCATCCACCCCAAACACCTCGTTGCCCATTATCAGCGCGTAGGGCTGGCCGGCGGCCACCCGAAACTCGGGGAGCGGTACGCTGCCGGTGGTCTGCTCCACGGCAATCAGCTGGTAGCCGGCGGCCTTCAGCTGCCGCAGCGCCTCCAGGGTAGTAGGCGCGTACTCCCAGGCCACCGACTCGGTGGAGCCCAGGGCCGTTTTGGTGATTTCGCGCTGGGGCGGGCGGCCCGTAATGCCGCAGAGCCACACTTTTTCCACCGCAAAGGCGTCGCAGGTGCGGAAGGCGGCCCCCACGTTGTGCAGGCTCCGCACGTTGTCGAGCACTAGGGTGAGGGGGAATTTTCGCGTATTTTTGAAGTCTGCCACCGTCAGCCGGTTCAGCTCTTCCATGGAAAGTTTGCGCATACCGGCAAAGGTAGGAACACCGGCGCTGGTGGCGGCTGTTGGGCCCGTAGCGCGAAGCCTTTGCTTCGCGTGCTGTTGAACGGCTTTTTTGCCGCCCGCCGTCCCCCGATACGCGAAGCAAAGGCTTCGCGCTACATTCCTTACTCGTGAAAACCAAATCCGCCGATTCTACCAAAAAGCCTATCCGCACGCACGGCTCCCTGGGGCCCGCGCCCGTAACCGATACGCCCCTGATGCAGCAGTATTACCAGCTGAAGCAGACGTACCCCGGCGCGGTGCTGCTGTTCCGGGTGGGCGACTTTTACGAAACCTTCGGGGAGGATGCCGTCACGGCCTCCCGTATCCTGGATATTACCCTCACCAAGCGCGGCGCGGGCACTTCCTCCGAAACCCCGCTGGCCGGCTTCCCCCACCACGCCCTCGACAACTACCTGCCCAAGCTGGTGCGGGCCGGGCAGCGCGTGGCCATCTGCGACCAGCTCGAAGACCCCAAGCAGGCCAAGGGACTGGTGAAGCGGGGCGTAACGGAACTGGTAACGCCCGGCGTGAGCCTGCACGACAATGTGCTGGAGCGCAAGAGCAACAACTACCTCTGCGCCGTGCACTTGGGCAAACAGGAGGCCGGTATTTCTTTTCTGGACATCAGCACCGGCGAGTTTCTGGTGGCCCAGGGCACCCTGGAATACCTGGGCAAGCTGCTCCAGAACTTCCAGCCGGCCGAGGTACTGTTCTGCAAGAAAAGCCGCCGCGACTTCGAGGAAAACTTCGGGCCCGACTACTGCCACTTCGCCTTGGAAGAATGGGTATTCGGCTTTGATTACGGTTACGACCTGCTCACCCGCCATTTCAACACCACGTCCCTCAAAGGCTTCGGTATTGACGGGTTGCGCGAGGGTATTACGGCCGCCGGCTGCATCCTGCACTACCTGGCCGAGACCAAACACACCGACGTGGGCCACATCGGCAGCATCGGGCGGCTGGAGGAGGATAAGTACGTGTGGCTCGACCGGTTTACGGTGCGCAACCTGGAGCTGGTGCAGCCCCAGCACCCCGGCGGCGTGCCCCTCATCGACATCCTCGACCAGACGGTGACGCCCATGGGCGCCCGCCTGCTGCGCAAGTGGGTGGTGCTGCCCCTAAAAGAGCCCGCCCAGATTCAGCGCCGCCTCGATACGGTGGAGGCTCTGCTGCAAACCCCCGAGCTGCTGGAAAACCTGCTGCAGCACCTGCGCCAGATCGGCGACCTGGAACGGCTGATTTCCAAGGTGGCCGTGCGCCGCATCAACCCCCGCGAGTTGCTGCAATTGGCCCGGGCCCTGGAGGCCATTGGGCCCATTCGGGAGCAGCTGGCCGCTTCCGGCGTGCGGGCCCTGCAAAAGCTGGCCGACCAGCTCAACCCCTGCGCCGCCCTGCGCGAGGAAATCCAGACCAAAATCAAGGCCGATGCGCCCATTCTCACCAACCAGGGCGGGGTACTGAACGACGGCGTGGACCGGGAGCTGGACGAGCTGCGCCAGATGGCCTTCTCGGGCAAGGACTACCTGTTTCAACTCCAGCAGCGGGCCATTCAGGAAACCGGTATTTCGTCCTTGAAGGTGGCCTATAATAAGGTGTTCGGCTACTACCTTGAAGTCACCAACGCCCACAAGGACAAGGTGCCCACCACCTGGATTCGGAAGCAGACGCTGGTAAACGCGGAGCGCTACATCACCGAGGAGCTGAAGGTGTACGAGGAGAAAATCCTGCACGCCGAGGAGCGGCTGTTCGTCATCGAGCAGAAAATCTACAACGACCTGGTGCTGTTTGCCGCCGAGTACGTGGCCCAGATTCAGCAGAACGCCCGTGCCATTGGCGTAGCCGACTGCCTGGCCTCCTTCGCCGCCACCGCCCGCCAGCACCGCTACGTGAAGCCGGTGGTGGATGATTCCACCAACCTCGACATCAAGGCCGGCCGCCACCCCGTGATTGAGCGCCAGCTGCCCCCCGGCGAGCAGTACATCCCCAACGACATCTGCCTCAACCAAGACGAGCAGCAGATTGTGGTGATTACCGGCCCCAACATGGCCGGTAAATCGGCCCTGCTGCGCCAAACCGCCCTGATTGTGCTGCTGGCCCAGATCGGTTCCTTCGTGCCCGCCGATGCGGCGCACGTGGGCGTAATCGACAAGATTTTCACCCGCGTGGGGGCCTCCGACAACCTGAGCAAGGGCGAGAGTACCTTTATGGTGGAGATGACCGAAACTGCCTCCATCCTCAACAACCTCTCCGACCGGAGCCTGGTGCTAATGGACGAAATCGGGCGCGGCACCAGCACCTACGATGGTATCAGCATTGCCTGGGCCATTGTGGAGCACCTGCACAACTCGCCCAAGGCCCGGGCCAAAACCCTGTTTGCCACCCACTACCACGAGCTCAACCAGCTGGCCGACGACTGCCCGCGGGTGCGCAACTACAACGTGGCCGTAAAGGAAGCCGATGGCCGCATCCTGTTCCTGCGTAAGCTGCGGGCGGGCGGCTCCGAGCACAGCTTCGGGATTCACGTGGCCCGCATGGCCGGTATGCCTACCTCCGTGGTGCTGCGCGCCAACGAAATCATGCACCACCTGGAGCAGGAGCGCACCTCGGCGGGCGTCGATACGGACCAGTCCACGGAATTTGACGACGTACTGGCTGGCCTGGATGATGAAACGGGTGGCAAGGTGGTGCCCCTGAACGGACAGCCCTCCGCAACCCGCCCCGCAGCAGCCAAAGGCCCCAAAGCCCAGCCTGCCGCCGCCGTCCACAATGCCCCCCGGCCCAATCTGCAGCTGAGTATGTTCGAGCCCGCCGACCCGGCCCTGGAGAAAATCCGGGAGTTGCTCGACCGCCTCGACGTGAACACCCTGACGCCCATTGAGGCCCTGCTGAAACTAAACGAGTTGAAGCTGGCCGCCGCTGGCAAGTAACCAGCCGCTGGTTGTTGCCATTTTTTCGCCCCGCCCTCCCCCGGCTCCCGCATTTCTGGTGCGGTAAGCCGGGGGAGGGCGGGGTGAAATGTTGAGTGCGGGTTAGTTGATGACGTATTCAGGGTGGTTTTTCTGAAAAATTTTCTGGCTGAAAATCAGTTGCTAATGCCCTTTTTCGTCGAAAAGAGCAGTTTTTTTTGGTGGAGGCTCTTGACTTCAAGGATTCCTGTACTACCTTTGTCACATCAAAACGCCACTACGGCGCCAAGATCGAAAGCGAGAGTAGCTCAGTTGGTAGAGCGCGACCTTGCCAAGGTCGAGGTCGCGAGTTCGAACCTCGTCTCCCGCTCCAAAAAAGACCCTGCTTATTCAGCAGGGTCTTTTGCTTTATGGTAAGTCGGTTTTCGCAGGACAGGGCCAGAAAAGGCCGGTATCTGCAGTCGGCATTTGCCGAATTTGCCGTTACTTTGTTGCGGTAACCAATACCAAATTGCCAGAGTGGTGTAATGGTAGCCACGAGGGACTTAAAATCCCTTGTCTTCACGGACGTACGGGTTCGAGTCCCGTCTCTGGTACTTTTTAGCCTCCGGGCACGCAAAAAGCCGTCTCCAACCTCGTTTCCAGCTCGGAAACGCAGGTTGGAGACGGCTTTTTTGCGTCAATTGTTTGACAAATGTTTAACACGTGAGTTTTACTGCGTCCATCAGCCTCCGTAAACCTGCACAGAAGAACGGGTTGAACACCCTGCGCTTGCAGGTCATCATCAACCGTAAGGTGCTGCTGCTGCCACTAGACATAGCCTGGCCAGCGTTCCTGTTTGATGAGGAAGCGGGGTGGTGCTTGGCGCGGCTCACGAAGAACAGGCCCAAGGGCTATAAAGAACTCCTAGCCCACACAGAGGCGATGCTGGGCCAGCCTCTGGAGCAGATGGCTCAGGACTACAACCTACTAATTGGCCAGGCCCGCGGCCGGGCCAATGATATCTGCGTCAAGTACCGGCTCAGTGGGCAGGTACTCACGGCCGACGAGTTTTTGCGCCAGTACACGAGTGGAACGAATAATGCCGACTTCCTGAGCTACATGGAGGCCCGGATAGCGGAGAGGGCCAGGAAGGGACAGATATCGGACTCTACGCGCATCAAGCACGTCACCACGTGGCGTAAGGTGCAGGAGTTTGCCCGCACGTTGCCCTGCAACCAACTCGGGAAAGGAGAGACCAAGACCCCGATGCTCCCCTTCCATCTCTTCACCCACAAGTTTGCGGGTGATTTTGATGCGTGGCTGAAGAAGGTGCATAAAAGCTGCATCAATACTCGCTCGGGGCGGCACCGGAATGTGAAGACGTATCTAGAACTGGCCCGGCGCGACAAGATTGCCTTTGAAGACCCGTATGAATACTTCATTAACTCCGTGGTGGCGGGTAAATGGAAAGCACTGGGGGAGGATGAACTGGCGGCTCTGGAACTGTACTATACGCAGACGGAGCCAGGCTCAACGCATCGGCGGATGTTGCAGAAGTTTCTCTTCAGCTGCAACTGCGGCCTTCGTCTTGGGGATTTGAAGCGCATGGGGGAAGCCAAAGTAGTGGGCCAACTGGTAGAGTTGAAGGTGCATAAGACCTACCGCTACGATGAGAAGGAGCTACTGCTACCCATCACCAAGAAAGCCCTGCGTTACCTGGAGGAAAGCCGGGCCGAGAATGGTACCGATGGCTTCTTTCTCTATACTGACCAATACACCAACCGAACGCTCCAAAGAATAGGCGGGGTGCTAGGCATCAAAACCCGCCTGCATCATCACATCGGCCGTGAAACATTTGCTACCCATTTCATGCGAAAGGGTGGACGATTGGAGGTGCTTCAAAAGTTAATGGGGCACAAGAAGCTAAGCATGACAATGAAGTATGTGCATGTTGACGAGGCCATGAAGCAAGCTGAAATAGACCGACTGGATACTTTAGATAGATTGGGGTAGATAGACCATAAGTAGATGATCTACCTACCCCCTTCTTATCTAATGACTATTTAGTGGGTTTAAGCTGCTCCGTGACATACTTATAAAATTCAATAGTGTTAGAGTATTTGGGATATATATCTGGAGATAATGGACCCATTTTTAGGAAGTAATCCACTAACTCATTGCGAGTTCTCGCTTCTAGCCCCAACGATTTGGTATTTTTCATCCCAAACTTCTCTAGTTCATCTACAGATTGCTTCCAGATCATTGGCCACTTAACTGCAAGAGATTCAGTTGGCTTGGTTTTGAGAGGAACTTTGTATTTGCTGTAGACAGATTCAATTTTATGCCCATCTATCGCATTGTAAGTATCCAAGCTGAGATAGATTGATGGGCACGTAATCACACCTATCCAGTCTACGGCTTCGTACCATGAAGCGACTTCGTCAACTGCTGGGCCTATTAAAGCATTGCCCTGTTTGGAAAACTCGCCTACGCTAGTAGCTCCGCGTAACGGTATACCATGAATTATGGAATATCGGATGAGTAAGCCAGATATGATACCGTGCTCAAGTATTTGATCACGCTCGTGTCTTTTGTCATTCGCCGGATAGCTGACTAGCGCTATTGTATCAGAGATACTGACAACTTCATATTTGTGCCTTCCACTAGCACCGAGGAAAGCAGAATGTTCTTCAGCAACAGCTAGTATGCTTTGTAAATTTGCCAGTGGGTCTTGGTCCCTCTGTCTTTGCCAAACACCTTTCCAGCCAAGAATATCCAGCAGGGTTATAACACCTGTTTGCATAAAATTTTGATGAGATTTAGTTGAATCTCCAATGTATAAAAATGCCCGCTCCTTACTAGGAGCGGGCATTTTTATTCTTGCTTAAGTAGCTAAACTCAGGTTGGTACTCTTGCATCTACAGTAGGATGAACACGCTGTTCAGCGTGTTCATCCTACCCAAAATCAATCTCTGTTAGATGCATCTACTACGCTCGTCAACGCTGGGGTGTCTGTTCAGATACCCCAGGTGCTATCGACCTCTGAAGATGTCCAGTTGGCTTGCGTTGTTACGGGCAATGCGGCTGCCTACTGTGCGGAGAGTAGACTCTATTTGGCGGTATTCTTGGAACGCTGGGTAAGATTGTAGCTCCTGCACTAGCTCATCGCGCCGGCTGGTCAGTCGGATTTTCTCTCGTAGCACTTCATTGGTTTTGCGAGCATTCTCGAATAGTACTTTGTCAATCGTCTGGTAAATCCAGACTTCGAAACGAGGCTCCAGCCATGCGGCAAACTTCAAGGCTAGGAGGCGGTGCATCCAAGTTTCACCGCCCTCTGCCTGCCCAAGGTTGACAGTTCGGACGATGCTAGCCTCACTTGCAAGCTGATTTTGCTGACGCAAAACCGCGTTTCCAGCGTTTGCGAGTGTGGGAGCCACACTCGCAAACGCTGGAAACGCGGTTTTCATTTCCTCTATGAAGCGCTTGGTGTGTTCTTGACGCAGGAAATCAATGGGGCGCTTGCCGAAGATTTTACCCATTTCAGTGGCGTTAACCATGACGTCTTCGCCTGACAGGTCGAACTCGACGACTTGTTCATCATAATAGAATTCAAGTGCAGTTGTGCTCATGTGTTGAATTGTTTTTGATACGATAATGAGCCAAATGTATGTTGTTTTGATTCTAAAGTGATACATATATGTATCAATAATTAACAAAAAAGCCACGCCCAATGCAGGCGTGGCTTTTTGCTTGTGGTAGATGAGTTACCTCGGGCGGTGGCCGAGGTGTTCGGCTAGCTCCTCCAGGGCCTTGATGATGCCGGCGAACTGCATGTCGCGGGCGGTAGGCGGGGTGAAGGAGATGCCGTACCGCTCACAGAGGAGCCAGAGCTCCTGATCGGTGAGGGTGGCGGGGCGCACGAGGGGCAGGTTGGGCTGGTCCTGGGGTTCTTCGGTGGCTCCCATAGCTAGGCGGCGTTGGCATGGGAGGAAGCATCGGCGGCATCGGCCAGGTCCAGCAGGCCGAGAAGGAGCTGCTGGTAGCCGACGTAGTGATACTTGAACTGGGGGCCTTCTTCCTCCACGGTGAGGAGGGAGCGGGCCTCGGCCAGACAGCGGGCAATGCGCCGGGGCGGGTAGTGCTGGAGCAGCTGGCGTAGCTCCTCCAGGGCGGGGGCCGACACGCGGCTGTGCAGGGCCATGTAGGCCAGGAAGCAGGCGCTTTCGTGGGCGGGGGCGAGTTTTTCCGGGGGCTGGCTCATACGCGGCTGCACTTGCGAGTAGTGATGCTGTCGATGGCGGTGGTGAGGCTGTTAACCACGCCCAGGATGCGGCGCAGCTTGCGGGCCGAATCACACTCGGTTTCCTCGTGAATGAGGTAGGAGGAAGTTTCCTCAAGGGCCTCGACGAGGTAGTCCTTGTCGTTGCGGTACCGCTCGTGCAGCAGCTTGAGCAGGGGCTGCATGTCCAGCTCGTGGCCGGTAATGGGGTCCTTCACGAAGATGGCTTCGCTGGGGAAGGCTGGTTGGTCCAGGGTGTTGTTTCGCATGGTACTCTGGGGTTGGGGTGAAACAAAAAGACGCGCAATCGTCTGGGTAGGAGCTGCGAAACAACACACGGTTATTTTGGTGGCCTTACGGTACCACCACTCCTCCCAGACTTTTGCGCGTCTGAATACGACTCGACAGAAAACAGTTCTGCCGTGCTAGAAAATCCGTCTGATTCTGAGCACGGCAGTCGGCACCGTGTATTGTTTCGCGGTTCAAAGGTGTAGGGTTGGGAGGAAGGATGCAAGAAATCCTATCGAATATTTTTCAGTAGGGTAGAAGCAGCACGGCCCGCCAGTGGAGTGCTGGCGGGCCGTGAGAAGTAAATGATTTTAGAACATGTGGAAAAGCTTATCTGCCATGTTCGCAAGCTCTCCCAGTTGATTTGCATGCAGGGTCTTATGTGCAAGAGCTAAGGCTGCTTTAACCTTCTCAACTACTTCAGGTGCATCCACAAGTGCAATGTGGGCCTTATCAATTACCCTTTCAGTTACAGAGAAGAAGTTTTTAACTGCACCGGCTATACCACTGCGTTTCTGCTCAGCAACGGCAGTTTCTACTTGGCTGAGACTTTCGTCGAGAGAGTCTTCTTCGTTAGTAAAGCGTTGTAAAAGATTGTGTAGTTCTTGAAAAGGTTCAGTCTCTATTTTGAAATTAAGCTTTACAGTGTTGGTCAGGGATGCAATTTGCTTAGTTGTGTTAGTGCTGTTTTGATTAATTGCAATTGTTATTTTTTGCTTAGATATATCTTCTATTATTTTTATAAGTGAATCTCGATGTGATATTAGGTTTTCATTTTGAACTTCTAATATTTTAATTCTTTGTTCATATGCGTTTATTTTACTTTCAACCGTGAGTTGAAGTAATTTAATGTCTTGAACTAATTTATCTACTGTTATTTGATTAATTATGTTGTCAATTTTTTTGTTAATTAAATATTGTGTATATTCTGTAAATGCATTTTGAATATTTAATGCTTCAAAATCGTTGATTTCTTGTAGTTCAATTTTTAATCCATTTTCGTGTTTATTGACGTTAAATTTTATTTTGCTTCCTGATACTGCTTCATAATACTCGTCAAAATAAACTAAGTATTCCTGTAGAGGGCCTCTAAATATTTCTGGAATTTCTATTATTATTGATTTAAGTTTGTTGATTTCATTTAAGTATTTGTATACACCTAAAAGATCATATTTGTAAAATATTGAATCTTTATCAAGTTTGTTTCTTGTATATTCTAATTTTTCAAGATTGGGCATATAAGCAAGCTGAATTGGGATATCTCTTATTGATGTTTTTGTTATATTTATGGATTTTAACTTATGTAATTTAAGTATTTCCAATGGAAATTCGCTTATATTCAAATTTGATGAAATTTCTATGTGATTAAGATGGGTTAAATTGGATATATTTTCAGGTATTTTATCAAATGTGGCCCCGGATATTGAAAGTGTAGTTAAATTTCTACACTCGACTAATGATTCAGGGAATATTGTCATGTCAGTATTTGCGTCTAGATAAACATTGTCTAAGTCATGAAATTTTGAAAAATCAATTCTGTTGCAAGTCTCACCTTGAATATATATTCCCTGTAACTTGGTGCAGTTGTTTATTTCATTCGCCAATGATCTTATGATATTTTTGTTAGTTATTTTTGCATGTTCACCTGATATTATGCTAATCACTAATAGATTTGGTATTTTGCTTAATTTAATAGTTTGTTCATTTATATTTGATATGTGCATTCTAATATTTAGTAATTTTTTTAATTTTCTCACATCTCCTATGGTAAAATTATTTCCACTTAAACTTAAGTATTCTAAATTAATAGCTGTAGATATAAGCTCGCTTGCTTCGTCTTCTTTGTCTAATTTGATTTCCAAGGATTTTAGTCTTGGTAGTAATTCGGATATTTTTGATAAATCTAACTTGTCATATGAATTTATGCTTAATACCTTTATATATTTCCAGTCATTAATAATTGATAGATCGGAAATTCTATTAAGTCCAAGATCAAGCTGTGTTAAGCTGGGGAGTTTGCTTAGCCAATTTGGAATGTCTGTTAGCTTGTTGAATCCTAATTCAATTCTGGATACATCGTTAAATTTTTCAATAAATTCATCTTGGCTAATTGGAAATTCTGTTGTATCAAGAGATTTTAACCTGAAAATTCTATTCTTTGTCCAAGTGTATTTCTTTTCTTCCATGGTGTGGTTTAAATCGGGTTGTTTGTGAAATTAGGTTTATTATATTTTTATTGCAGGTGTAATATTTAATAATTATTTAGTGCGCTTTCTGCGGTAAGATATTTTTTCAGTGCCCAACCATGTACAGGTTCTTTGTTGTCATCTTGGAAGCTGATATACACCCATTTGCCTTTCTTGCGCAAAACCATCACTACTTTGTTGGGACTCAGCTTGTCAATGACTAGGCTGCGGCGATTTGGTTTTAGATGTACTTGAACTGCTCTTTCTACTTGGTATACAATTCCCGTTCTAGCGGCAGCCTTATTTGCTACCTGTATTAGGCGGGCGATATTAGAAGTGAATTTCGCCAAGTCCTTTTTGGTAGCTGCCTCAGGTTGTGATTTTTGCTCTACATAGGCATAAGTACCCAAAGCAGCGGTGAGAATGCTAAACCAGAATACAAACACCTGAGTACGTTTGCTTGGCGTAGTTGCTGGTGCGACAATAAGTAGGACAACCATCTGTTGGGCCCATAACAGCATTGATCCGAGACGCTCCTTGGTAATGGTAACACCAGCGACGAATGAGTTAATAAAGGTTAGTGCTGTTTCACCTATATCAGCGCTGAGGCCTAGTTCTTCCCACTCTTCTTTGGAATCTGCTGCTCTTGCCAAGTCTCCATATAGACTGGCCAATGTTTCCTGCAACGTAGCGGTTTGACCCAACCACGGTTTCGCAAGTACTGCGGTGCTAGCGAGCGTATTGAATCCGCCATCTTGGAAAAAGCTCTTCTGTATGGATTCGAACTGGCTAAGCCGATCAATTACCGTTGATGGTACCTTAAATGCTTGTAGGCTCGTCACGTATTGTGACGGAAACAAGTCGGCAATAGAACCAGCAGCTAAGCCCGCAACACGTGCTGCTTCAAAAAATGAAGCGGGATAAGCGGAGGCGACTTTGCTTCCAATATCTGTTGCGACATTCTGAAAGGCACTAAGTTTAGCGACAGAATCAGCCAGTCCCGTTGTTTTGAAGGCTCGATTGATGTCGCGAGCTTGAGCGGCTATTAAAGCCAAGTCTGTGCCGATGCTACCAAAGGCACTTTGGGCAATGTGCGAGGTGCGAAAGGCACTTAAAACAGTCTCGCTTAATGAACTTGTAGCTTGAAATGTTTTGCCAATATCATGTAGGCGAGAAATATGCTCCAAGCCAGCGAAGGGGCGCATGATGTTATCAACCCACGACAGGGAAGAAGGCAGTTGAGCAAACTTGTTGAGGGACGAAATAAGGTCTTCGCTGTCCACGTAGTACAGATAAGGTGTACCTAAAGCTACCAAAAGCCCCTCCAAAAACCGCTCGTTTTTTGGACACGTTTCCAGCCCCCCTCTACGGCCCCGCCAACGCGGTTTTTTCGCCCGAATTTTCGCCCCCTTTTTTGGACACCCTTCTGGAAAGCAAAACTGCCCCACGGGGAGGCGGGGCAGTAGGTGCAATAGGTGGGAGGCGCTTACCGAGCTGGAGCAATCGTAACGCTGTCGATGGCAGCAGCCAGGTCGGCAATTAGGTTGTACTTCTGCCTCAGGCCTGCGGCCGACTCCTCGGCGCATCGTTCCTGCATGAGATAGGCATTGAGCTGGTTCAGCTCATGCACCAGCTGTTCTTTGTCCCCCTGATATTTCTGATGCAGCAGCAGGACGATGGGCCGTACATCAATGGTCATGTGCGTAATGGGGTCCACAATGGGCAATGGACCGTCTGGTATGAGGGTCTGCATAGATAGGGGAGGGTAAAAATTGTAAAGAGGGGCACCGCATTTTGAGGATGCTAGCGGTGGCCCTTACCTGTAGAAGAGAAACAAACCGCTAAAAATTCGGATGCTAGAATTCTTAGCGTCCTTTCCGGATGGCGCTGTCCTGCCGTACCTGCACCAGGGTCTGCTGCTCCCGCTCCAGCTGGAGCAGGTTCAGGTCAACGCCGAGTCTAGTCGCCCAGCTTTCGACTCCCTGCAACCGGCCGCTGAGCTGCTGCAACACGTCCAGCATCTGCCGTTGCCACTCCTGGCTATCCTGGTTAAGAAGGCTGCTGCTCATGGCCAGGGCAAGCGAGTTGGCTCCCTCCGCCGTTGGCCCACCCTGGGCGTAGCCCCGGAGGCGTTTGGCTTCGAGCCAGTTTTCAACCGCCAGCACCTGCGGGTCTTGGCGCATCCACTTTGGAATTACGTACTCGTTGTCGTGCACAATACCTGCGACGTTGTGGCCGGTGCTGTCGACGAGTTTGCCGCTGGGGCCCACGCGCACCCCAGACGCTTCCATGAGCTGTCCCATCGGCGTAACGCGCATGCCTCCCTGGGCCTGAATGCCCGCACCTGTGCGGCCACCATCCGCGAACTGCACGCCCTTCACTTGAGAAATGGCAAAGCCAGTACGCACTGCTGCCAGAGCCGTGCGGGCCGCGGCATACGCCACGCTGGCACCGGGGGGCAGCAGCTTCCAGAAAGGGTTTTGCGCGGCATCCGTCCAGATGCCCTGAATCTCCTGGGCTCCATCCAACACTAGTTTGGCAACGGTGAAGTTGCGGATGAGGCCGGCGTTTTTCTTCCGCGCCTGCTCATCGCGCCCCAGTATATCAAGGGTAAGTTGCAAGGCATCCATCTGCGTTTTCATCATCATGCCCTGAAACTGTTTCATGGCTTTCGCTCTATCCTCGGCCGATTTCTGTGCCTCCTTGGTGTGGTCCGTATCCAGCTTTTGCATCTCGCGGAAGGTCTTGCGGTACACGTCCGTGGTTTTCCCGCTGTATGCCTCCTCCAAGGCTAACTTGGCCTCCAGCACCATGCGCTTTGACCAGTACAATGCCTCGTCGCGCTGGGCTTCGGTTACCAGCGCTTCTTCAAACTGAGCTTGAATTTCCTCCTGGCGGGCCTGGTCGGCAGCATCCTGCTCCGCCAGCCGTTGCTCGAAGCGCTTCTTCTGGTTGTCATCCGCTTCCTTCTGGTATTTCTCGCTCAGAGCCTGCAACTCGCGGTCCTGTGCCTCCCGAATAGCCAGCAGTTGGGCCTGCTGCTCCTGCTCGGAGCCCGTTACCAGCGCCGCTTTGCGCCGGTATTTCAGCAATACTTCCTGAATTTCCCGCTCGTGGCCATCCTCAATGGCTGCTACCCGCGCATTCTCCAGCTTCTCCTCCAGCGCCACTTGCTTTTTCAGCGCATCGAGCCGGGCTTGGTCAGCTTTATCCTGTGCGTCGGCCACCCGCTTCAGCCGGGCTTTCCGTTCCTTTTCGGCCTTGTCCTCATCGGCTTCGGTCTGACCGGTACCACCTGATTTGCGCAGCGGCTTCAGCCCCCCGTCCTCACTGGTTGCTGAGGCAGAAACTTCCACAACGCTCTTGCTGGCCGTAGCCTGCTCAAATGCCCGGTTGAATGCTTCGCCGGCATCGGTGCCGATCTTGGCAAACTCGTCGGCCGCACCGCTGAAGTCCCGGTCTTTGATGTGCTGCCAGGCCCGGCCGATTACGCCGAAGCTCGTCTCCGCCGCCGTCGAAAAGCCGGCGAAGTAGGCGGGGCCGTTGGTGAGCAACGCAAATAAGCCGCGGATGGGCGCGGTCATCAGCGTGAGTACCGCCCGCGCATTCTCGGATTTCATGGCCCACTCTACCGTCGCCCGCGTGATATCGGCCAAGGCTCCCCACAGGAGCTTGGTGGGCGTGAGCATCCAGTTGATGACTCGGCCGAGTGCCTCGCCGACCCCTTTGGCGGTAATGCCCTCCTTGCTTACCCAGCCCATCGACTCGGCCAGCTTCATCAGAGAGGCCCACACGTCCTGCACCGGCTGAAATACTTCCTTAAAGGTCGCCCCCAGCGAAGTCAGCAGGGTGTAGAGTACCGTCATGGCCTTGTTGGTCATGGTGCTCATGATGGTGCTGCCGCCTTCGAAAGACTTAGCCAGGGCGTTTTGCGAGTCAGCCAGCTCCTTTTCCGAGAGGAGCTGGGCCCGCTGCCGCTGCACGTACACGTTGGTTTTGTCCACCAACTGGTCGACACCGGTGCCCACGTTCTGCAACGACTTCAGGTAGTCCAGGCCGGCATCTTCACCGGGGCCCCCGAACACGTCGGCAATAACGGTTTGCAGCTGCGAGGCCGGAATCTTGGTGTCGTTCATTTCCTTCGACACCCGGCGCAGGGCCTCCACCGACGACAGGCTGCCGGAATTCACTCCGTCCAGTATCTCCTTGGTGAATTCCGGCCCGAAGGCGGCATACATGGCATCCTTGGTAGACTTGGTTTGCTCCCGGATGCGCAGGCCGAACTCCTTTACTACGTCGGCTCCCTTATCGGAGAAAATACCGCCCGTTACCGACTGCGAAATTACCCCGATGGCTTCCTGAGCACTGAGCCCCGCCGACTTGAATTGTGGCCCGTACTCCTTCACCTGGTCGAGAAACTCACCCGACGCATCGGCCCCGCTCAAAAAGCCCTGCTCAATCAGGCGCATGGCTTCCTGCTGGCTCACGCCCATCGTTTTGCTCAGCGAGTTGCTGGCTACCAGTACCTCGTTGAAGTCCTTGCCGAAAGTGCGGGCCACGGCCATCACCGAGGAAGTCAGCCCATCCAGCTCAGCGCCGGCCGCGCCAGTCATGCTGTTGATGTTGGCCCGCAGCGTCTGTACTTCCTTCGTGGTCTGGAGCACTTCCGCCCCCAGTTCCTTGATACCATCGATGATAGCCTCGGTGCCCACGGACACGCCAGCAAATGCCATAGCCTGCTGGAACACATTAGTGGACTCTTTCACCTGGCCCAGTTCTTTGCGCACGTCACCGATGCGCTCCTTCATGTCGCGGTAGTCCTGAAGCAGCTTGGCCCGGCCCGGGTCGTCGGCTGATAGCTTGCGGAATTGGTTGTATAGCACGGCGGCTGCCGCGTCCATCTCCTTCAGACTGGCATTGACCTTCTGGCCGTTCACTACTATTTCAACTGTCCGTTTTTCGGTTTCACCTGCCATAAAACTTCACTTATAAGGTAATTTCTATTTGCTTGGGGAGGCCCATGCTCACCGTGGCGATGAGCGTGTTGCCGGTGATATCACTCATTAATTCGCCGAGGCGGTGCTGCTCCCGCGCCAGCTGCTTGCTCATCCAGCGCTTGGCTTTCCGCTCGTGGCGCCTGAGTTTGCCCTTCTCGTTGCGGAGCCGGTTATAGTCGCCGCTGGCCTTGGTCACGCCCGCGCCCATGCCTCGGCCCACGCCCATGTCGACGTACATACCCTGCACGGCGTACACCAGGCGCATCTTCAGCTCGTCACCACCGGCCGCCGTTAGCAGTGAGGATTGGAAGCTCTGGTACAGCTCGCCGGTGGAGCCGATGCGGAGCTTGCGGATGTTGGCCCGGAACTTCTCAATGGAGAAGCGCAGCCACTCCAGCGCCATACGGTTGCGTTCCGCCGTGAAATTGAGGGGTTGGGTCTCCGTCATCGTACTTCCTGGTAAATGATGGTGGCCTTGGTCAGCTTCCGTTGCAGGTCAATCGTGACGTTAATCTGCTGCCAGAGCCGCAAGTGGTAGTCGAGCATTTCCAACCGGCCGGGGTCGATGCTGCGCAGGTCGGCCAGGGAAAACTCTACTTCGTAGCGCGTCTCCACGGCTCGGCTCCGAAACGCCAGCCACTCTTTGGCAAACTGTTCGTAGAGGCCCTGCGGCCCGTCCCAGTGTAAGGTGAGCTGGCCCACCTCCCCACCAGCATAGTCCTCGTTGGCCGCTGAGCCCAACGGATACTCGTTGCCCTGTGAGTCTGGCTGCATTCCTCGGTTGAACAGCAGCCGCAGGCCCACCCGGCTATCCTCGCCCAACTCATAGGCGGCGCTGGCCCCTTTGCTCTCGACAGCTGGCAAAAGCCAGCGCCGGCCGGGCTGCAAGGCATCCTCTACCCGCACCATGTGCAACGTGCCAGCGTCCACCTGCACCTTCTGGCCGGCCGCGCCCAGGCGCAGCTCCTGCCAACTGGTGTCGAGGGTCTTATCCAGTTCGTCGTTGCTGTCCGGACTCTGCGTCAGATGCCAGCCGGTGGAGAGGTTGGGCTTGCTCTCCAAAAGCCGACCTGCCCGGTCCGCGTAGTCGGTGCGGGCCAGCTCGTGGCCCAACCGACGAATGCGCAACTCCCGGCGCTGGGGGTTGAAGTTGTAGCCCAGCGTAAAGAGGCCCTGCACCGCTATCAGGAAATCAGCAACCAGCATCTCGGGCACGTGCCGCGCCAGCTCTACTTCGGCCAGCACAGCGCCGGCCTCGTCCTCCAGGGCCCGGTCTGAGTAGATAACCAGCGCCTGAATTTCCGGCTCGTCGAGAAACTCACCGCTGATGCTCCAGCCGAAGTGGGCCAGCACCTGCCGCAGGACGGGCACGAAGTAGGGCTGCGGAGCAAAGGCGTGTGTTGAGCCGGGCTGCTGCACGTAGCCACCCGGCCCGTAGTAGTTCAGCACGCCCTTGAAATCCTTGTTTTTGTCCCCGTAGAAGGCCGTATTCTGCACCGGCAGCAGGGCGTAGGCCTCCTGCTCATTGTCGCGCACAAATGGTACCGTGCCCAGGTCGATATCGGAGATGCGTACCCCCTTGATCTGAGCAGCCAGGTCGGCCGCGTCCGCCACAAAGTTGTAGGTAAGCTGCTGCTTGGCTTCGTCACAGCCCTTGTACCGCAGCGCCCCTAGCTTCCAGAGCGGCCCGTCCACGAAGAGCTGCACCGGTACCGCGGCTGGCCCACCGGTGCCCCGGTACCGGTTGGGAAAGCCCAGGGCCCGCAGGTTGTCCCGATTCCAACCGAAACGAAACGGCAGTGACGTGGTGCCGGGAATGGCATCGTCCTCGAAGTACGGATTGTTGATTTCAAAGCCGATGCTGTTGCCGGCCAAGAGTAGCTCCCGGCCGTCACCGGTTACCATGCGCATCATGGCTGCCCCCCTTCTCCGGCCGTAACCGGTTTAGTGTTCAGCACCGATACCTGCGGCAAACGGGGCGTAAACAAGCGTTGCTGCGGCAGAATGAAATCAAACTCGTACTGGCGGGCTGTATCGCTGCCGTTGTAGGCTTCCAGCGCCTTGGCCTTCAGCGTGCCGGGCCAGTAGAACCCATTACGCTGAAGCGTGATGCGGGTGCTTAATAGGAAGTCCTGTAGCCCGGCCATTTCCGCCCGCGACAGCAGACCAGTCACGCAGGTCATCGTCAGCCCGCCCGAGTTGCTCACGGCCACCCGGTCACCGAGCAGCGGGTCGTAGCGTGGGTCGGGCCCTCGTTCTACCTCCTCGCGGGTTGGGTTCAGCACCGCTTTGGCTTCCCCGGTACACGGCAGCGTATCAAGCCCACCAAGCGAGTTTGTATAGAGAAAATACCGCTTTTCGGCCGCGTATTTGTAGTTGAGGAGGTAAGTGCGCTGCTCCGATATAGGTACGCCATTCGGGTTCAGCACCTGCACCGACCACGACAGCACCCGGCGCGTAGCCGACTCGTACTGGTCCAGGCCCAGCCCTACGTAGCCGACCGGCAGGCAGAACACCTCGTAGCGGCGCGGGCTCTGGTAGGTGTAGGCTTCGAACGATTCCTTGCTGCCATCCGAGCACACCACGTTCACGCGCACCGAAAATGAGGTCAGCGCAAACGAATCGGCCATGAAGTACAGGTACTCGGGCTGGTCGTTGTACACCTTCCGGTTGTTGGGCTGCCAGGTAAGGAACGGCTTGATAGCCGCCTGATACGTGCTGAACCAGGTGCGGGCCGCAAACTCGTAGTAATCTAGCCCGCCCAGCAGCACGTAGTTCTGCTGCTGTACGGTTTGAGCACCATCCTCCACCGGAGTGCCGGAACGTTCCCACCACCGCAGGTAAAACCGCTTAAAAAGTGAGTCAGCGCGGGTAATAACGGTTTGGTTCAGGGCGGGCAGGTGTTCTTGCAGGTACGCATCGAGCAGAACCTGCACCTCGAAATCCGTGCGGCCGTTACGGTCAGCCGGCTGCTCAATAGCCTCCCCGACGCGCACAAACTCGCCGCTCATGTACACCGGCTCAATGAGCACCTCGCACACGAAGGACAAGTTCGGTTTGGTAGTCGGGTCGGCCCGGTAGTCGTCGCCGGCATCCACCGACAACAGAATCGGGTTTTGGGAGAAGTAAAACCGGTAGGGCGTAATCGTAACGGCCACTTCCGTCGTAGCCCCCCGCACATCCGTGATGGTACAGGAGTAGTTGCCCGGAGCCAGGTTCAGCCGGCCTGCATCGGTGGTGCCATCCTCCCACAAATAGGTGTAGGGAGCCAGTCCACCCGATACGAGCAGCTGCACGTCATCTTCCTGTTGGTCGACTACGGCCGTGAGCTGCGCGTCCTGCTTTACCAGAATGGTGACGGTGGTGCTGGCTCCGCTGGAGTCAGCCACGACGCAGGTGTACCGGGCCGAGAGCAGGCCGTTGCGGCTGGCGGTGGTGGGCCCATCCGCCCAGGTGTAGGTGTATACCCCGTTGGTGCCGTTACTAGCCGCCAGCACGATAGAACCCGTAGCCGAGCCGAAGATGCCAGCCGGCGTGATGGTCTGATCAACAACAACCGGCCGGATCGTATTGATGGGCTGGAAATTGAAGTCGAACGGCCCCGGCCGGTTGCGCTGGCCTGGCTGGAAATCATACCGTGGGTCGTAGAGATTGGCCACCACGATGAAGCCCTGCAAGTAGTTACCCAGCGGCCCACCGGGTGGGGCTCGGTTTTCCTTCACCGTGTACGGCAGGCTGTACTTTGCAATGGCCTGCTGTACCACGTACATGGCCGACTGAATAACGATTTCGTTACCGTTCGACTGCTGATAGTTGGCGTTGAAGATGGTGTCAACGTCCACCGGGGGCAGTGAGCCACCTCGAAAAGCCGTGAACTGGTAGTACTGGCCATCCATCCAGATTTTAACCCAGTCACCAGTTTCTAGCTGGTCGGGTTGCATGAAAACGTACTGCTGTGCTAAACGCTCGCCTGCCATCAGTCTAAGAATTTATCGGAGTTATAAGTCAGCGCCTGCCGGGCAGAGCTGCGGAATACATAGTTGAAGCGGCAGCCGACGAACTGGCCGGCAATGGGGCCCACGGCCTCCTGCATCACATCGGCCGGCGTGATGTACATCCCGGCCTCAGTGAGCTGCTCGATGTAAGCGGCCATCAGTTCCTCACCGATCCGCTCGGTTTCGTCGATGGCCTGGTCGCGGGCCTCGTAGTTGCCGGCCTCGACCAGTTTGAGCACGATAAAGGAACTGTGGTGGAACTTGTAGTAAGCATCGCCCTGGTTGTCGTCGTAGTCGGCCTGGTAGTTTTCCAGCACCATTGCGGCTTTGTCGGCCGGTAAGTCCAGCGTGTTGCGGAGGCTGTTGTAGAAGTCGGAAAGGTCGAGCTGCTTCTGAATGGGGTCGGTGCTGATGAGGATGCGCAGGAACCGGCACTTGGTATCCGAGTGCTGAATGTCCTGGTGGCGGCGGGCCAGCTCCCGGCCCATATTGGAGTATTGTTGGTGGCGCATGGCTACGACTGATTGCGTTGTTGTTCACGAATTCGCTCGGCGGCTTCCAGATCATCCTGCATCTTGGCCAGCACCATGTGCAGGTTCTGCCGGCCGGTGGACTCTACCGTCCCGAAGGCCCCTCCACTCATTTCGCGCAGCACGTAGTCCCAGCCCTTCTCCGAGGCTTCTTCCTGGGTTTGGGGCGTAAACACCAACGGGTAGAGATGGGCCATTTGCTCCCGGCAGCCGGCGTACCAGACAAATACAGCCAGCTTTGTTTTGTCCGGCAGCCGCGCCAAATGGCGGCTGCGGTGCTCGATAAGGTGCTCGTTGAAGTCCTCGCGCCGGTCACCGGCGTACTCCGAGGAGTGCGGGTTGTAGTTCCGGCGCTGCGGCCGGTAGAGCACGGCCACCAGCTTATTGAGCAGTTCCGGCGTGGGCTGCTGGGTGTAGCGCACGAAGTAGGAGTCGGCGAAGATGAACTCGGCAAACCGCACGTTCCGCAGGCTGTCGCGGGGGCCAAAGTAGGTGCGGGCCGGGCCCTTGCTCCAGAGAAGCTGCACGGATGGCAGCAGCTGCTTAGTCAGCTCGTTGCCGGCGAAAATGAAGTCGGTCAGCCAAAGGAGCTGGGCCAGTTGCACCTCAGTAAAAGCCAGCAAGCGGGGGAGCGGCAGGGCCAGCACCACGCAGAGCAGCCGCAGCCGCAAGTCCATCTTGGTGCGGGTGGGGCTGTAGAGCAGCCGCACCACGGTGAGCAGTTCCTTTCGGGTGAGGGCATTCCAACAGTCGGGCGCAGTGCGCTGCCGGCCATCAATCTGGATATCATGCATGCGGTTGGGAAGTTGTTTTCCCAAAGCTCCCGCGCAGCACTGCGGTGAAAAAGGACACAAAAAAGCCCCTCCGGTGGGGAGGGGCTTTTCCACTATGACGAAGCTACAACTGCTTTAATGCTATCCATGACTTCTCTTAAAAAAGACTCAACTAAGAATGATAGATCAGCAGAGGTTAAGTGTTGAGGATAGTGCTTTTTTAAGCTTTTGCTTTTTGTGTTAATGGAATAATGTGAAGTGTTGAAGTCGAAAATTATATAATTAGAAATGGGTTTTGTGTTTTCATTTGCTTTAAATCCATTGTTAAAGTATGAAAATATTATTCTTAGTTTTTGAGTTTTTTTGAGTTTTTTAAATGTTTCTAATGAGACATTGTGTATAGGTTGGCTTAACCATGTATTGTAAAAATTTTCTGTATTAACTTCTTGATATTCGCTTCTTTCATGTATTCCTCCGTTTGAAGACATATTCATTGTAACTATCTGTGAGTTATTTTCAAAGAATAATGAGTTTATCTTTCTGCCTTTTTCTATTATTATTCTCAGTAGTGGTATTACGCATTTGTCGATAGAAAGTATCAAATTTTCTTTTGTCAAAGGTTCTTTAGATATCTCTTCTTCACTAAAGCTCGCAACAAAAAGCGCTAGCTCTTTATCAATATCAGACGCATCAGAAATATCCTCTCCTCTAGCGCCACGCAAATAGGTATCCAAGGAGCGAATGAGACGTTCTGCAAAATGCTGAATGAGTGGCTCAAATTCACCGGCATCTGCTTGGCTGAGTACACCATAATACTCTCCTTTCTCATCCTGTCGAATAACAAGAGGGGGAAAGCCCGCCTTCATCAATATGAGGTTTGAAAGTAGCCGGGTCATGCGGCCGTTTCCATCATCAAAGGGGTGGATGCTGACAAATTTGTGGTGAAACAGCGTCGAGAGCACCAGCGGGTGCATGGTGTCCCGATTGGTGCGGTACCACTCAATTAGCTCCCGCATCATGATAGGAGTGTCTTCTACGGATGCATAGTAGTGAACTGCACCGGTAACCGTTTGCACATGGTTGGGCATTGATTTGTACTCGCCCAGACGGATAGTTTTGGTGGTAGGTTGGCCATCGGCAGTTTGGGCGGCACTTTGGTAAGGCTCTACCAGAATCATCTTATGCAGTGCCCGGATGTCCATTTCCGTAAGCTCGGCATCCTGCTTTTGCAGTTGAATCAGGTAGTCAATGGCTTCATTATGGCCTTTGATGTCGAGGTGGTCTTTGAGGGGCTTGCCCTTGGCGGTAAGTCCCTCCATCAGGAAGGCGGCAGTTTCGCCGTAGGTGAGCTTATTGCCTTCAATTGAGTTGGAATTGTAGTTCCAGTCGAGGCGAAACTTCTGGAAGATGCGGGCTTCCTGTTCTGGCTTGAGGGGCCGTAGCGCATCGATTTCCAGTTTCATGGCATCGATGCGCTCCAGCATGGCTTCTGTCACTTCGGAATATTTTTCCATTGGGTAGGAGAAGGATAGTGTAGTAAGGGGTGAACAAGCTAGCAAGAAAAAGCCCCACTACAGCATAGCAGTGGGGCTTTTCAGTTAGCGGGGGCGGTGGCCCAAGTGCTCTACCAATTCCTCCAGGGCCTTGATGGTGCCGAAGAGCTGATAGTCGCGGGCGGTGGGAGGGGTGAACTCCACACCATACCGCTCACAGAGGAGCCAGATTTCTTGCTGAGTGATGCCGGCCGGCTGCACGAGGGGCAGGTTGGGCGTGGCATCGGCGGGTTCTTGGGTTGCCATATGTAGCAGGGGATAAGACGACGTGAATTACACGGCTTCGGCCAGTAGGGCCTGGGCCAATTCTAGCACTTGGGCATAGCCGAGGCCGTAGAGCTGGCCGCGGGCCTGGTGAGGCTTGGGGCTGGCCAGGGCCTGCTCGGCAAACCACAGCAGCGTTACGCCGGCTTCCTCGGGGCCTACGTTTTGAAGCCAGCGCTGCAAGCTGGGGCGCTCCGGCTCGGGCACCAGGGCGAGGGCGGCACTCATGGGCGGGTGCCCCGCGGGGACTTGCACGGTGCTTCCGCTATGGAGAGGGCCATTTCCTCCCACAGCACCTTGGCATCCACGGCGTGGCGGTTGGCCTCTTGCAAGTCGTGGTAGCTGCGCTCCTCGTCGGGCATGGTGTGGAAGTAGAGCAGGTCGTCGTGGGCCTGGCTCTCTAGCTGGCATAGCTCCCGGAGGTCGGGGCCGGCCTCGCCCGGCGCAATGCGGCCGTAGCGGCGTTCGAGGTACTCGAACAGGAAGGAGACGTCGAGCGTCTGCCTGGTGGTGGGGTGCGTCGCATACACTGGTATGCGGGGTTGCTGCTTTTCAGTGCGGTTTAGCATAGCGCATGAAAAAGAAAACACGGCTTCGGCGGGAAAGAGGTGCTAAACCAACACAGTGTGTTGCTTTGGGGTCCTCACGGATACCCCCCTCTTTCCAGCCTTTGCCGTGATGACAGACTGGATTACCCGGAAATGAAAACGCCACTCTTGGTACCCCGACTGGGATTAGAGTGGCAGTCTTCCACTGTGTTGGTTTAGCGGGGTAAAGGTGGCGGCTTTGCGTATAAAAAGCAACGTTTTACGTCACCAATTATACATAGGTGTGTGGATTTGCAGAGTAGGAACGGTAACTAGTGGGCTAGTTCAACCCGCTATCATTTCCCACCACTATGCGCATTAGCGAAGTTCGCCTCAAAGAGTTCAGACGGTTCACAGACCTCACGATTACCGGTATTCCTGCCACTGCTCGGCTAGTGGTATTAGTTGGGCCTAATGGTTCTGGTAAATCATCTTTATTCGACGGATTTAATGCTATGGCAACTGTCGTGAGCAATAATTTTCGGCCAATAGAAGGTTATTACAGCAAAGCAGGCTATCCATCTTCTGGTAGCCATTGGGGAATATTTGAACAAGAAAAAATAAATGTAAACTTCTATGATTCCCATCCATTCAATTGGAGAAACTCTGATAATGATATAAATACAAGATTCTATATCAGAACTGGGTATAGATATGAACCTGATTTCACTTTGAAGAGTTTGGCTAGGTTGGGTGATGTAACAAAAGATGAAGGGCAGCCAAGGTACATGATGTCTTTAGAGACTAGAGTCTCTAGTAATTATCAGAGGCTTGTTGCTCAGGCTGTGTCAGATATTTTCGAAGATACAAATGGTCATGAAACAAAAGCGCAGATAAGGGAAAGGCTAATAGGAAAAATAAGAGACTCGTTCAATAGAGTGCTTCCTGGTGCTATTCTGATGAACTTGGGTGATCCATTGAGTAATGGAAATTTCTATTTTACAAAAGGTAGTTCATCGAATTGGTCTTATAAAAATTTGTCAGCGGGCGAAAAAGCTGCATTTGATTTAGTTCTTGATTTTGCTATTAAATCATCTGCCTTTAATAACACAGTGTATTGTATTGACGAGCCAGAAGTTCACGTCAATACTAACGTACATGGGGCGCTCTTAGAAGAATTATATAGGTCACTACCAGGAGAGTCACAATTATGGATTGCTACTCACTCAGCGGGTATGATGCGAAAGGCACGTGAGTTGGAAGTTGCTCATCCTGGTACCGTTGTTTTTCTCGACTTCGGTGAACATGATTTCGACCAGCCAGTAGTGATGCGACCAGCGGTGACGAACCGAGCCTTCTGGCAACGGAACTTTCAAATTGCCATTGGGGATATGGCTAATCTGGTGGCACCTACTCAAGTGTTCTTCTGTGAAGGTGACCCTAATGGGACCAAGAAGAAAGAGTTTGATGCTCGATGCTACACAGGCATTTTTGCCAATGAATTTCCAGATGCTGTTTTTCTATCCGTAGGCAGCAGCAACGAAGTGAAAGACAAGGCTGCATTGCTGGGTGGCGTATTCAGTCAATTTCTACCAGGCGTTCAAACTACCTTCGTGGTAGATCGGGATGACTGTACCGAGCCTGAACGCCAAGAAATCATTGCACAAGGCAATAAAATTCTTTCTCGCCGCCACTTAGAGGCTTATCTACTTGATGAGGAAATTCTGGAAAAGTTCTGCCAGGTTCAAGGTCAGCCAGAGCAGTGGCCTACTCTTCAAGCGGAACGTGCCCAAGCGTTGCAAAACAGCTCAGGCCGTGGCAATCCTAGTGATGATTGGAAGTCGGTAGGTGAGCACATTCGGCAAGCAGCAAGGAGGCTACTAAGAGTAACGCAAATAGGTAGTAACTCTGATGCCTTCATGATTGACCATTTGGTGCCGCTTGTTACGCCAGATACGCAAGTGTATCAAGAACTCAAAAGAGATATTTTTGGCTAACAATGCCAGCCAGAAGCCCGGCCAAGTGGTCGGGCTTCTTTTTTACTTCTTCTATGCCTGCCGAACAACTTACCTCCGAAGCTTCTAAGCCCTTTATTCTTGAGTATGCTGATAAGCTGCTATTGCTACTAGTTCCTTACCTAATCCTAGTGTCGTGCCTGTACTATTATGGATACTGGGGTTCCCTGGGCTTAGATATATTCCCCTACATGGGAGTTGAGGATTTGATAAAGGGAGTTGTGTTTCCACTTAGAGGACCACTATACCTATTACTACCTTTTGTTATCTACCCTATAATTCATAATCTCTTTATCAAAAAAATTAGTCATCTATTGTCCATTCTAGCGGCTGGTGGGATTGTTTACTTAATATTAGAAGCTGTAAATGTATTTAATGCAAAAGGTGCTGCGAATCAAACATACTATCGAGGTGCTTCATTCATTGTTGGTGTCATAACTGCATTTTCTATTCTTGCAGTATCAACTATAATTATTTCATTTATTAAGAAGATGGTGGGAAGAAGTAAAGGCGCTATTATTTTAGTGAATACTGGTATCCTGGAAAGCTTGGTGTCATTGCTAATTGCATTACCTGTGTTTTCTTATCAGGCTGGCTTTTATACAGCAAGTGAGGTTATCAATGGACAGTTTTTTGACTATATAGATTGTGATACATATGATTCAAATAGAGATTTGATGTCATATTGTTATTTGAAATATTTAGGAAAGGCTGGGGATAGTTATTTTCTGCTTTCTCCTGAAAATAATCAAAGAATCATAATCAATGAAGGCGATGTTAAAGTGTTGAAAATTAAGGGGTATAATATTAATGAAGCCATGCACGCAAAAAATCAGAGCTATCCAGACTGCATAAAACTACAACGCCCGACTAAATAGTCGGGCGTTGTAGTTTTAGTCTCCTCCACGAAACGGGAGCAAGCGTGGCCCTAACCAAAGTAGCAGTGCCACCACACCCAATAGAATAAAGCTAGTGGTGAGTTGTCGGCCAGTAATACCCTGCTGACTCTGATCATTACCCACGTTCTTCAGCTTGACTTTCTGCGCAGTAGAGTTAGCCTCCATTAGCGCTTTAGTTTGGGCATCTGTCCACCTACCGACTTGTTTGGGTGTGGCCTGGGCAGGTGGTGGTACCAAGTAGGGTGGCAGGTTAGCCAGCTGCTTCAGCGAGTCGGGGTTCGGGGCCCGTACCATCGGCGGCACCTGGTAGACTCGCTCGGTGCAGGCACTCAGCAGCAGGAGTGCAACGAAAACGTGACGTTTCATGCTTTCAGGAATAAATCTGCCTCCCGGCCGCGGCGCAGGGTCAGGCCCTTGCTCACGATCTTCTGGCCGTTGACGGTGATTTTATTCCAGGCCCCGAATGCGGTGCGGTACGCGGCAGCGTCGGTTACGCCAGCATTGAACATGCGCAGCACCGAGGATTGCGTAAACCCGCCAGTGCCGATGTTGAAGCACAGGCTTACCATAGCATCGAACTGGTTTTGGGTGGGCACCCGCGTCAGTGAGTTGCTCACGTGGGCTCCGTACTTCGCGGCCACATCCTTGCGGAGCATATCGGAGGCCTGCGGCTCGGTAAGGGTCGCCGTATTCAGGTGCTGCTCAGCCGGCAGAATAACGTGTCCGTAGCCGATGGTGGGCTTTTTAGCCTCGCAGTAGTAGCGGCGGGCCATAAACTTCTCCTCGCGTTTGATCAGGGCGAGACCTGCGTCGGAAATCTGCATCATTGGATAACTCCTTCTTCGATTGGTGACGTGGATAAAGCAGCCTCCGCTGGAGGTGCGGAGGCTGGGATAGAGGATTGAGGGGCAAGTAGAGCTTGGCCAGCGGTGGCGGGGTCTTCGCTGAACTGCGCCAGGCGCTTGAGCAGGGCCTTAGGAATCAGCGTCGGCTCAATGCCGGCCAGGTTTTCCAGCAGGCTCAGCGCCTCGCGGGCCATCATGGCGCTGTAGATGAAAGTGTCGAACCACTGAAACAGCACGTTCACCTTGCCGTGTACCGTGAAGTTGGTCATAACATGGGCCAGCACGAGCAGGGCCAGGTAGATGAGCACCTTGGTAAAAATCCGGCTGAAGGCCCGGCTGCTCACCTGGCGCTGCCGCCAGCTGCGGAATACGCCGGTTATGGTGTCGACCACGATGAGCACCATCAGGAAGCCCAGGAACTGCCAGTCGTCGAACAGGTACTGCCGAATGAGCAGAGCCCAGGGCGAAACGACGAGGCCGGTGGTGACAGTCTCCACCATGCGGGGGCTGGTAACGGCCAGCACCAGCGTCTGAAAAACTGCCCGCATTACATCCAGCCGTAAGTGGCTCCATCGGGCGCAGTGCGTACCGTGGCGCGGGGAGTGGAGGGGTCACGGTAGGCACTAGAGCTGAAATACGTGGCGTACTTCGTGGGCGAGGCTGCCGAGTTCAAATGCTTTGTGAGCCGCTCCAGGTACACCTGCGCGTCCGACATGGCCTGCTCCACCTTCAGGGCCAGCAGCCCGTCCAGCGAAGGAGTAGGGTCTCGTGGGCCGGTTTCTTCCAGCCGGTTTACATCGAGCCCCAACGCATCGCCCTGCAACGTGAGGCCGATTTCGGGCACCGCCTTAGCAATTACCAAGTGCGCCAGCGCCGGCCGCACATACTGGTCGAGCACGTGCAGGTTGTCGGCCGACAAGTCCCGGTCCATAATCTGCTCCTTCAGCTCCAGGTAGTAAGCACTGCCCAATACCGGCTCAATGCTAAATCGCTCCATCTTCCGGAGCGTCGGCAGCAGGGCCAGGTAGGTGAGGCGGGAGGAGCCGATATTGTAGTGCTCACTGAAGGCACTGGCTGTGTTCAGAAAGAACTTGTGCGAGGCCGTGGCGGCGGCAGAAGTCGCCCACTCGGCAAACTCCGGCGCATCGATATGCTCGTCGAGCAGGTTCAGCGCCTGCTCCAGTGCGTTTAAGCCCTTGCCCTGCAAGTTGCTGCGGAGCTGGTTTATCTGCCACTGGTAGGGCTGCTTCTGGTCACCTGAGTCGGTTACTGTCACGCCCATGTCGGATATCAGTAACTGGCCCAGGGGCAGGTAGCTAACCATTGCCAGGCAGGCCACGGCCCGACGCAGCAAGGTGAGCACGGCGGTTTCGGCATCGGTCAGGGTGGCGTTACTGCGCACCTTCCCCTCCAACTGGTAGTAGTAGGCAGCACCGATGAGGGGCTTGATTCGCTCCTGCTCTACCAGCACCATATCGGGCAGGATGGAGCCGAGCGTGAAGCCGGTTTTGTTCACCCGGACGTGCTCCCGGTATTGTTCAATGGTGGTGATAAGGCCCATAATTATTTGGTTTCTTGCTGAGCAGGCTTGCTGTCCTCCTGCGTCATAATGAATGGATTGAGGAAGCGCCACACGATGGGTTTTCCATTGACCTGCCAGCCGTTGTAGCGGGAAATAAAGTTGAGCGGGCCCACCAGCACGTCGAGGTGGAATTGGGAGGTGCTGACGAAGTTGTTGAACAGCACTCGGGGCTCAGAGCCGCCACCAGCGCCGCCGCCCATGCCCTTGCCGGGGCTCACGCCCATCAGACTTGGGGCCACGCCCACGGCCGTGTAGATGTGGCTGCTGGCCTCCTGCGAGTCTTCGATGTAGATGCCATCCTTCAGCTTGTCGTCGATGGCCGTGATTTTGAAAGCCGACACCTCCTGCTGGGTTTTCTTATCCAGAATGGTGGTTGTCATCACCGTTTTGCCGGCTCCGTTGGTGCCCTGCATCACGTCGTTGAAGGCTTTGATTTCCTCCTCCAGCAGCGTTTTCTTCTCCTCCCGGGTCAGGGCATCCCAGTCGCCGAACTTCCACTCCCAATAGGCCGAATGCACCTCAATCAGATACTTAACCGAGAGCTGGTTCTTGAAAAGCATCTTCTTGAACTCTGGAATGGCTGCGGCCACGTCCAGCCAGCCAGAGCGGCGCACGGAGTTCCACGAGGCCAGCTGGTAGAGGGCCTTGTCCGGGCTGGGTATGCTGAGCGGGTAGATGTACTTATACCCATCCTTGCGGGCCCGTAGGCTGCCCACTGCGTCGAAATAGGGGTCGATAACGGGCACCGTCGTCGAAAACTCGTCGCCTGGCTTGCCGCCGTTGTCCCAGTTGGCGTTGATAACCACGCCGGGAATTGTGCCCTTCTTCGGCTTCAGGTATCGGCACCACGCGGCCTCCTGAATAGTGACTGCCTTAATCTTCTGCCGGTTTTTCGACAGAATTACCTCCGCAAAGGCATTGTAGAAGGTGTTGATATCGTGCAGCCCTTCAAAGCCATAAAGGTCCAGCCGAGAATACTGGATGAAATCGTCGATTTCGGGAATGTCCTGCGCCTCGAAAATCGGCCGACCATCCTTGTCCTTGCCGACGATGATGCCATACACCAGCCCGCCCCCGTACATCATGGAGGTTTTGCGCTCCAGCACCGAGGGCAGAATGGTATTCTTCTCAATATCCTTGATGACGTTCTGCGGAAACAGGTTGTCATCACCCCACGGCGCTATTTCGTCGGAGCCTTCCGGCTTCTTTTCGGACGTAGTGGGCGTGGCTCCCGGCGCGTAGGGCCCGGTAGAGCTGCCGCCCCCACTCGTTGCCGCCATGCTGATGCCAGTACGCACCATCAACCCGCCTGACTCGGAATAGGCGACGGTCAGGTCGTTATTAACTACAACACTCATGATAGCACTACTTTTTTACCATTAAAGGCCAGTATTAGCCAGATATGCACTTTTCTTACCTGCGTGCTGCGGCCCTGCACGATGTTGCGGGTGGCGTTGGCGAAGTGACTGGGCTGCCGGCTTGCCAGCGGGGCCGCGTCGGCGGCAGCTACAATCTTCTTCCGGGGCTGGCGCGTGGTGCGCGAAAGGCGGCAGTGGTGCCACTCCTCAATTTTGCCGGCCTTTTTCCGCTTGCGGTCAGCCTTCACAAAGCGCAGAGTGAAGCCCGAATCGGCCTCCTCCATCTGCTGTAACGCATCAACTAGTCGTATCGAATTAGTAATCATCGAGACGAAATTCGGCCGCACCCGAAGCGCGAAAAAGGACACGAAAACAGCCGCCCGACGAGGTGAAAAACCCTAATCTCACAGGGTATTGGCCTAGCGGTACCGTCAAGGCCGTTTTTGACCTGCCCGAATCCGTTTTATTCTCAAAATCTCGTTACTCACCCCGACGCGCACTGTCGCGTTTGGAAATTTCCACGGAGGGGGCCGGGGGATATACCAGTGACCATTTAAGTCAAAAAAGCCCGTTTTTAGGCTAAAAACGGGCTTTTTCAATTATTTCCATGTGATTTACCGGTATGAATGCCGGGTAGTGGGCGCTTAGCTGCTCACGATGAGCAAGCCATCGGCCTCGGGGGTCGAGCGAACCACATGCTTATCGATGCTCAGGGCATGCAGGTCGAAGGTGTCGGTGAAGTGGGTAGCTTCCTCACCTGGTATGGTCTTCTTCCGCTCACTCGTCTTGTCCTTCTCAATCTCGCCCCGGCTATTCTCCTTCAGCGGGGCCATGCTCATGGCGGTGAGCGTGTGCCGACAGTTAACCTTATTGAAGCGCAGGAGCAGCTGCCGCTTATCCTGCTCACCCAGCAGGTCGATGCCCAGCTTATAGCGGTGAGCATAGCTGGGCACACGACCTTGGTTGAAGTGGCGCACCCGCCAGCCTCGCTTCCGCAGTTCCTCGGCAAACGCCTGGTTGTAGGTGAGCTTGCTGTCAGGCTTGCGGGCGTTACCCCATTCGCTGTCCTCAATGAAGTGAAACTCCTTGCACAGATGGTTGTCGTAGTAGTCGCAGAACTGCTTAGCCAAGTCCTCAATGAGCTTCGGGTGCTTGACGTGGAAGTCCTTGAGGAAGCGGTACTCGCCGGCCTCCTTATGTATCTGGCCAATGAGTAGGCAGCTAATCTTACTGCCCCAGTCCACGGCCCCACGCAGGGGCAGATGTGCCAGGCAGTCCCCATCCTTCAGACAGCCCGGCTCCCTGAGCTTGGCGATGTTGAACTCCAGGCCTGTGATGTAATCGTTGGCCATGCACTCCTCGGCATGGTGGGCGATGTTGAGCCGAGGATAGAATCCAGCCTCTACCGTGGCAGGCCGCTGGTTGAGAATTTCAATAAGGAACACGAAATCCGACAGTTCCCGGCGCTGCTCCTCCAGGTAGGGGATGCCGATGTTAGCCAGGTTGTCGAAGATGTTAGCCTCCGAGTAGAGCAGGCCCTTGGGTGTCTCCTGCTTGGCCCGCTTCATGGCCTTGGGGTTCGGGTAGAAGCGCAACTGGCGGCTCAGTTCCAGTATTTCCTGGTAGAGCTGCATGCGGGTGCTCATGCTGCGGGAGTCCACAAACTCCAGTTGCAGCTTGATCAGGCTGTTGCGGGTGGACTCGAAGTTGTTGCCATCCCGCTCGTAGTAGAGCGAGTCGTTGAGCAGCCACTTGCCCTGGTCGCCCCACGGCATCGACGAGAACAGGAACTTGCCGTGGTGCAGGTCGCAGCCCTGCCAGTAGTCCTTATTGCCCCGGTTGGAGGCCACTACGTCGGTACCCAGCTTCTCGCGGTCCAGTAGCAGGGCCTCGTCGCCGATGTACCCGTCCAGGTTCAGACCCCGAGAGCTGGAACCGTTGCCATCCTGGGAAATCAGGTGAAACCCGGTTCCAGTATAGAAAATGACGAAGTGGTCGTACTTAACGGGCCGCTGAAACGGCTCTGGCCAACCCCACGAGGTTGGCGGCTTCCGGCCGATGAAGTAATGCACGTCCTTGATGTAGCCCAGCTTCTCAAGGGCCGCAATGGTGCTGGGCAACGTGCGGGTGAGAATTTGGCCGTAGGTAGAACCAACGATGCCCCAGCAGCTGCGGGGCATCTTGGTTACCACCATGTGAATCAGCCAGGCAATGATGGTCGACTTGCCAGTGGCCCGGCTCCAGAGCGACACGGCCGAGGCCAGCTTCGAGAGGATGAAGCGGAGCTGGGGCCGATTGAACTTGAGCGGCTTGATGTCGGGTCTATTTGTCTCCATCATCGCCCTCCTCTCCGTCCTTGGCCTCCAGCAGCAGCCCGCGCATCTCCTCCAGCCCTACGTCGCTGTGTTCTACGGCATCCACCACCTGGGCATAGGTATCCGCGTCAATCTTGTTCAGATTGCCCAAATCGATGGTTTTCGTTTGCCCGTCGCTGCCGGCCAGCGTGATATTGAGCACGTAGGAGCGGTTTGCCAGCACCTCGGGAGTCAGCGCGTTGGAATCGTCCTTATCCAGCCCTTTCAGGATGGCCATGTTCTTAATAGAGGCGTTCATGGCCTTCAAATCTGGCGGCTTGGCGCTGGCAGCCAGTTGAAAGACCTTCATAGCAAACTCGTACAGGATGTGGCGGATACCGTCCTTGTAGGAGCGGGTCACGTCGCCAAACAGCCGAATGGCCTCGTTGCAGCGC
This sequence comes from Hymenobacter pini, assembly GCF_020421205.1. Classification (GTDB taxonomy): domain Bacteria; phylum Bacteroidota; class Bacteroidia; order Cytophagales; family Hymenobacteraceae; genus Hymenobacter; species Hymenobacter pini. The sequence goes on along the minus strand of NZ_JAIZZH010000003.1, from coordinate 875,191 downwards.
CGGTACGCCGTGGCCCGACTGAAGCCGAACCGGCCCACCAGCAGCGGAACGGCCTGCTCCATGCTGTGGTAGTTCACCAACAGCCCGTGCGCGGCCTCCAGCTCCTCCTTCCGGCTCTTATCGTCGGCCGACAACGCCGCCTCCGCCCCCTCGTGCAAATAGGAGGCCCGGATGCGGTCCAGCGCCGTTTCGGTGCTGCTGGTGTAGTTGGGGTTAGTAGAGGGCAAGTTGCTCATGGGTCAGCTCCTCTCCGTTGCGCGTCACGGTGAAGCGACGCTGGTTGTCACGCATAAACTTCACCCACCGGCGTACCTCCACGTCCACGTAGCGCGGGTCGAGTTCCACCAGGTGGGCTTCGCGGTCCAGCTTTTCACTGGCAATCAACACTGAGCCTGAGCCGCCAAACCCGTCGAACACCACGTCGCCGGGCTGGCTGCTGCACTCCAGCTGGTACTCAATGATGTCCAGCGGCTTCATGGTCGGGTGGTCAGCATTGCGGCTTGGCCGGTCGAACTTCAGCACCGTGGTCTGCTTGCGGTCTGAGTACCACTTATGCCGCTCACCTTCCTTCCAACCGTACAGAATGGGCTCGTGCTGCCAGTGGAAGTCCTGCCGGCCCATCACGAAGGTCTGCTTCACCCACACCAGGCACTGGCTCAGCTTTAGGCCGGCATCCTGCAACGCCAGGCGGAAGTTGGCTCCTTCCGAGTCGGCATGGAACACGTAAATCGGTGCACCGGGCTTCATGAAGGCGAAGCAGTTGGTGTAGTAGTCGTAGAGGAACTGCCGGAACGAGTCATTATCCATGCTGTCGTTCTCAATCTTCAGCGCATCCTTCGTTTTACCCTGGTAGTTGACGTTGTAGGGCGGGTCGGTATTCACCAGGTCGATGAGCTTGCCGGCCAGCGCCGTGGCCACTACGTCCGAGTCCGTCGACGAGCCACACACGATGCAGTGCTCCAAGGCCCGGCCGGGGCTGCTCAGCTCGTACACGTCCCCCAGCACCGACACCGGCTCGACCGGGGGCGTGGGGTCGAACTCCTGCTCCTCCGAAGGCAGCAGCGGCAGCGCCATAGCAGCCAGCTCAGCCAGTCCCGCCAGCATGCTGCTGTCGCCGATGGCAGCCAGATCGATATGGGCAAAGTTCTCCTGTAGGCTCTCGTAGTCCCACTGGCCCGCGCCCACGTTGGAGGTGATGTTGTACTCGTCGAGTTCCTCCTTGGTGAGCTGGCGGTTGGGCATCCGCACATCAATCACCTCCTCGCCCCGGCCCAGGTCGAGCAGGATGCGCAGGCGCTGGTGGCCGGCCAGCACCACGTTGTCGGTGTTGATGGCTGGGATTTCGGCCAAATTAAACTTCAGGATGCTGCGCGTGAGGCGGGCCCGGCCCTCCTCGGTCAAAATGCGCGGGTTGTAATCTAGTGGTACCAGGTCGCGGATACGACGCTGCACGGTGCTCCAGGATAGAGGAGCGAGTTCTTCATTCTGCATCAGAGGATAGTTTGGATTCTAGTAATTCGATGTTGGCCAGCACCTGCGCGTAGTCGGTGGCGCGGTCTTCCCGGCCGTGGAGCTTGCTGCGTTGGGTGCGGAGTAGTTTGAGGTGGTATTGGATTTCGGCCTTACTGGTAAGCGTAGCCAGCTCAGGCGCCGGCTCTGCCACCGGTGGCGGCTCCGGCAGAGTGCCGTATTGCACGTAATGGGCCTCGGCATCGTAGCTTTTCTGCAACTCGTCGCCGATATCCAGGATGCGCAGGGCCGAGTCGTGTCGCTCCGCATCCCCCACCAGCTCCAGCCGGGCATGCAGAAACTCCCGCTCACTGAGCAGGGGGCGGCGGGCCTGCCGCAGCTGGGTCATCACGTCGACTGGTGGGGCCACTACAGGTGTTGGAGCCGGCTCCGGCTCGGCGGCTGGTACCGTCTCGACCAGCTTGCCCAGCTCACGTGCCAGCAAGCCTCGGTTGTAGTTTGTACATGCGCCGGCCAGCAGACGCTTATACACGCCGCTGGTGCCGTGCTGCTCGTAAAGAGCCACACCGGTAGCATAGTCCTGCTCTGAGGCCAGCCAAGCGGAGATTTCCGGGCTCATTTCAACTCGAACAGGTCGCCGCGGGTGGTTTTGATGGGCATGCCTGTTTTCAGGCTTACCACTCGGGCTTCAATACCATGCTTTGCCAGCCACACGATGCGTACTGGGTGACCGGTGGCAGTTTGGCAAACAAGGAGTTTTTTGGGCTTCAGTAGTGCTTTCATACCTCAAAGCTCCACCCGGGTGGCACGGCAGAAAAGGACGCAAAAACGCCCCGACCGGTATGGTCGAGGCGTTTCGATGTAACACCCAGTTCCCTTTTCCTCTCTCCCCTAACCGGGTGTTACAGTGGCAGCGCGGCGGCGCACCTTCCGAGGCTTCAAGTATTCGGAAAGTACCTGCTTCGCTACCAGCTCGTCGGCCTCGGCCACACTGAGGGTACGGAGGTTCAGTTCCTGGTGGTCCAGGCTCCAGAGCCGATAACGGCCCGGCTCCTGCAACGCCTCATACTTGGCGGCCACTTCGGGGAGCAGCATGCTCTGCCAGTTCTTGTTCATCGCTTACGAGCCAGCGGTTACAACTCCAGTGGTAGCGGCAATGCTGCTACCATCCTTCATCTTAATGTCACCCTCGTAGAACGCCAGGCCGTTGGAATAGCCCTCTACTTTGAAAGTGAAGCCACGCTTACCGCTGCCAGTGGTGCCAGTATCGTAGTTGCCTAGAATTTCCACGCCCAGGCCCTCGGAGCCCAGTTGCAGTACTTGCCCATCCGGGGTTTGCACCAACACGATGGCTGATCGGTTTTTGATCTGGCGGTCAAACTCTGCCACCTCCTTGGAGTTGCCAGGGTGGAAGAACTCCAGCGCAATCTTCTTACCACGGCTGTCACGCTCCCCAGTGGGGTCAAGCTTCAGGTTGGCGGTGTTTGGCGTGGTGTAACACTTCACGAAGCCCTTACCATCAGGAAAAACGTGGGAACCGTCGATGGTTACTGAGTCACCAGCGGCATTGGTCTTTTTGAAACCTTTGATTGTCGTGAAGTCATCTTCAGCGGCAATAAAGATGTTGCTCTTCAGGCCGGGGGTGTTGTCTTTCCCCTGCGGGCCCTTCAATTCGAATAAGTCCATGTGGATCGAATAAGTAGCGGATAAATCAGGTTTTCAGCCTACTGACGCTGGCTTACTACTTGGCCTCGATCTTCTGGAGCAAGCCCGAACCGGACTTGATCAGTTCAGCCACCAGCTCCTTGTTTTTTTTCAGATCGGCGGCTTTCACCTCCTGGCCTTTGTGCTGGAATTTCTGCGCCAGAACACGGTACTGTGCGTTTTCATGCTTCACCACCACCTGTTCAGGGGCTGCGGCTTCGGCGTTGGCCAGCTGCTCGCCCATCTCTTCGAGAGTAGCGGTGGCAGTGGCGTTTTCCTCCTTCAGTTTGGCATTCTCGCTGCGGAGACGTGCCAGCTCCTGCTCAGGAGTCTCGGGAGCATTTTTGGGGGTAGGCTGAGTATCGGCCATGATGTTGGCTAAATGATATGTTGAGACGGGTAAACACTAGAATAACGCTGGCCGGCACCCTCGAAAGAGTGCCGGCTCGTTGGTGAGCTACTAGGACAAGTCCTGGTCGTTGGTGAAGACGATTTCGGGGATGATATAGCCGATACCCATGCTGAAGTCGGTGAAGAACTTGAGCAGACGGTCTACGTTTTCAACCTGCACCGTCGACTGGTTCTGGATGCGCTTGCGCAGCATCACGGCATTGCCCTGGGGCGTACACCAGATTTTCTGCGTGTTGCGGTGCGAAGTCAGCCCCTTCAGGGTGATGTTGGTTTTGTTGATGGTCAGGTCCAGAGCCCCGCCACCAGTGTTCTTGCCGTACTTCTTCTCCTGACCACGGAGGAAGGCGCGGGCTACGGCCGGCGAAGTACCCAGGATCATGGGAATATCCCAGTAGTCCTGACCGATGGCATCGGCGAAGTACTCAAACTGCTCCACCAGCGCCTCGGGGTTGGTGATTTCCAGCGCACCCGTAACGATGGGCGTGGTACGGCCCGACGATACAAACCCGTTGATGGTTTTCTTAATACCATCCAGAGCAGTGCCGGCAGCGCCAGGAGTGCCAGGGGTGGGAGCAGCGTACACGCCCTGATAGATTTCGTTGTGTTCGATGTCCTGCTTGATCTGCGGCAGCAGGTACACTTCCACGTACCAGCGCACGAAGGGCCATGCCTTACGGTCAATGCCTTCGCCATCCAGGAAGCCAAGCCAAGTCGCTTCCAGATCATCCGGATACTCCTGAGCATCCACCTTGATCTTGAACTGCTTGATTTCCACCGGTACGAACGTGGTGCTGGCCAGCGGAGTAAACGCCTTCTGGAAAGGCTGCACTACGCGGGTAAACAGCGCCTTGGCAGCCCGCCAAATGGTGTCGTCCGTCGTGATGGGCGTGAACATGCTCTCGGTGTTCGTGGCCGAGCGCAGCAACGTGTAGAGGCGGGTCAGGTTCTGACCCTGGTTGAGATAGTACGCGCCGAACTGGGCAACGATATCCGTGATAACTAAAGCCATTATTGATAGCTGTTAGAAGTGATAAATGAGGATTTGATAGGGATAGAGCTGAACTTATGAGTTCAGCATCTTTTCATGGAGGCTATCCACCACCGACTGCGGGTTGTCGCCATCTTCCTCCACGTCGGACTTCTCCTTGGTAGAGCTGGTGGGCACTGCGCCGGGCTGGTCACCGTACTCGGCAGCCTGGGCAACGGCCTCGTCGCGGGCCGTAACCAGCGCGGCTACCGAGTCCACGCCGGCTTCGGTCAGCGTGGCTTTGATGCTGGCCAGCTCCGTAGCCTGCGCCTCGAAGGCGGCAAGAGCATCAGTCGAGATGATGCCTGCGCCTTGGATGTTGGCGGCTTCCAACTCCGCGTTGGCAGCATCGAGCAGGCCCGCCGTTACGGCAGTACCCGTCAGGCCGGCCAGTGCAGCCACGGCCGGAAAGCGTTTGAGAAAACTCATATTGGTTGAATTGGAATGGTTGGCTTGGTCAGCCGCGCCATCAGCAGGCGCAGGCGCTTCAGCAGCCAGGTCGAGCACCCGCTGCACAGCAAAATCAAAGGAGCCGATACCCGTAATCAGGCCCATCTCCTTGGCTTCGGAGGCGAAGAACATGCCTCCCTTCAGCGCTTTCTCGCTGGTTTTGGGGTTGAGCTGCTCCCCGAGCGAAGCCTTCACATGCTCATGAAACAAAGCCCGTAGCGGGTTGAGTACATTGGCTTTGTAGGGCTCGTAGTCGCCGGCCAGCACCGAAAAGAAGTCGGCATTCTTATCCTCAGAGCCATCGGCCACCAGGTCGTGAAAGTTCACGCCCAGCTTTTGCAGCGCTGGCTTGATGTCCTGAATGGAGGCCATCACGCCAATGGAGCCGATGCGGCAGGTTTCGTTGTTGAGGTAGATTTCGGCACAGGAAACTGCGGCCCATACCGCAGCCGAGCCAATCAACCCATCTGTGTAGGCTACGATGGGCTTCGTGAGGGCGGCAATGCCAGCGGCAAACTCTGCGGTCCCATCCACGGCACCGCCTCCCGAGTCGATGTCCAGGAGGTGGCCCACCACGTTGTCGTGGCGGTCAGCAGCCTGCATGGCCCGTAGGAGGGAGGCGGTACCCGGAACGTCGGTGCACAGGCCAATCTGGTCCTGCTTCATCATCACGCCCTTCAGCTGGTGTACCGCTACTACACCATCGGGGGAATCATCGAACTTGCGGGCCGAGGAACGGCCACCACCTTTTGCCGCGGCGAACAGTACGCCAGGCTCCGCTGGAGCAGCCGGCGCAGTAGTTGCGGCCGGCTGCTCACCCTTGAGCATAGCCGCAATCTGCGGCAGATAACCGAGCACCGTCTCGCTCTGGATAGCCCAGGGCGAACGTAGGATGGCTGACAAAAGATGGTTGACTTGCATCGACTTGGGGTAATTATCGATGCAAAGCTGTTCCGGCTCCTACGCGTGAAAAAGGACACAAAAAAGCCCCGCCGGGTGGGCGGGGCACGTGTAGTGCGGAAAAGGAACTGCTTACAGGAAAGAAGTACCGAGCTTGGCGGCGAAATACTGGCGCACCTGCTCAACGTCGGCGTCCGTATCGTTACCCACCACAAAACCGAAGGCGTACCACGCCCCACGTAGCGCACCGTATAGCCCTCCACCATCGGGTGTGCCTCCTAAGTAAAACGGGCTGGTCGCCGTTTTCTGCACCCATTGCCCGCTGGCTTCAATCACACCGTTTACCAGCAGCGTAGCACCGGCACTATTGAGGCGCACCACCAGCAGCCGGAGCTGGTCATCGGGCGGCATAATGTAGTTGCTCATGGTCCCGCCGCTACTATTGTAGAGCACGGCTCCTTCGCTCACCTGCACAATCCAACGGTCAGAAAAGCTGTCAATAAACCGGATGCCCGTACCGCTGCTCTTGCGCACGAGTAGATAAATCGTGTAGTCGGAGGGCACGGCCCGCAGGGTGGAGAGTGAAAACAGTTGTGAGCCGTCGGCCACGTAGCAGGCCCGGCCCTGCGCGTCCACCGTCAGGGAGAAGGCCGTGTTGGCCACGGCATCCTTGCCGTGCCCGCTCTGGTCCAGCCACTGGGTGGACGTGTTGCCGGGACTATCCGCTTCCAGAAACGTCGCAAAGCGGGTTTTATCAATCTGGGCCGTAGCCCCCGGAAAGGCGTTCAGGTCGGCCGTGAGGAATTGCAGGTTCATTTACAGCAGGGTTAGGCCCACCGTGGCCGCATCGGCTGCCACGTTCGGAATGGTCTTGACGTAGAGTTTCACGCCGGCCAGCAACTCACCCGCGCTCAGGCTGGCCAGCAGCGCGTTGACCTGGGCCAGCGTCTGGTCGGGCGAGCCGTACTGGCGGTTGCCTACCCGCGTATTCTTATCCAGCTGGTAGGACAGGCTGGCCGCGTTCTGGTCCAGGGTTTCGCTCTGAATCTGGAGCACTGCCGGTACCGGAACCTCCCGCACCCGCGCGGTGGCGGTGGAGCGAATTTGCAGGTAGGAGGCAAAGCGGGTGTTGCTCTCGGATTTTGTGTAGTAGTTGCTCAGATCTACGTTTGCGCTGCCCCCGCCGCTCTGCACTGGCCGCTCATCGAGCAGCAGCGCCGCCAGAGTCGGAGCTGTCATGTCGGCCCCCGTTTGCAGGTCGGTAAACTCGGCAACCGGCTTGCCGCCACCAGGTGTAACTGTAGTACTGCCCTGCAAGCGGATGGTGTCGGCCTGGTAGGCGGCCCCGGAAAAAATCGGCCCGGAGTCCGATTTCAACGCGCAATCCAGCAAGGAGAGCTTACAGACCTGCGCCTGGTTTACCCCGGCCGGGTAGCGAAACAGGCCCGAGCCGCGGCCGGTGACGGTGCCCACGCCGGTCTGGGACTGCGTGTAGGGCACGTAGGCACCCGTATAGTGCATCCGCAGGCCCTCAAACGTCCATGCATCGTCGCCCTGGGAGTAGTAGCGGTGGCCGAAGCCTAGGAAGAAGTCGACCCAGGCATTGGGCCCACCGGTGCAGTTGACGAGGCGGTACGTGCTGGGCCCGGCTCCCTGCACCAGCAGACAGAGCCGCTTACGCCAGCTCAGGCCGTACACCGTGATTTTCTGCCCCGCCACATCGCCGTTAGGATAGTAGCCGAGGTCGGCAGCCTCCACTACGGCTCCGGCGCAGTAGTAGGTGCCAGGGCGGTAAAACCGCAAAAACGCATGATACCCGCTGATGTAGCAGGCATCGGTTTCTGCCATGCTGTCCAGCGCCGACTGCACATTGGTGTACCGAGTGATATTCCCAGCAGAGTCTATTCGTAGGGCCAGAGGTACGTTGCCAAGGCGTGGGTCGGCATTTCCAACGAATAACCCGCTATTCAGGGCCGCATTCACTGCCTGGCCATCCGTATAGCTGGCTCCACCACTCTGACGTACTAAAGCAATATCGTTCACCAGGTCATAGCGAACCGGCTTCCAGGTCGAGTCGTTCTGAAACTCATAGGCATCATCCAAGGCCAAGGCACGCGCATCAATAGCTTGCAGGCGCACGAAGCCACCGTCGCGGCCGGTTATCTGGTAGAGTACGCCGACCTTAAACGTAGCGGGCACGGCCCCGGTGGTGATATCCAGCGCATCCAGGATGTCCATGCTCACCGGCTCGGCCACCTCTGAGCCCAGCGGCGCGAAGTTGATGTAATTGGGGTCATCGTCCTCACCGGTAGGTTCAGGATTGTATTGCCCCTGCTGGTCGGCTTTAAACTCCAGCAGGCGGGTTTGCCCGTTGGGGAACGTCCATTTCACAATGTCGCCCTTCTTATGGGGCTGATCCTCCAGCAACAGGGTTGGGTACGAGGCAATTTTTTCCTCCTCTGTACCAGACACGCGCACCCAGCGGGCCGGGTAGGTATCCACTTCCTCCGGATTGATGGAGCGGTTGGCTATTACCTCGCCCTGGCTGTGCTCAATGAGCTTGAAGTATACGCTCTCCAGCACAATGCCGGCCCCGGCCTCGGCAGCGCCAGCACCGTTCACGGCCAGTGCCTCCATGCCAATGATCAGCATGCCCTCCGGGATGGTGCCCAGCGCGTCGATGTTGGGGATGCGGTAGAGCCCGCCTCGAATCATGTTGGTCGTTAGCTCCCGTCTGGGCGCAAACGTGTCCATAATATCAGCCTTAAACTCTCGGAAAGTGGCTTCCGTGATGTTCTCGAACTGGTTAGTAGCGAAGCGGGCGTCCCACTTTTGAATAAACTGCTGACGGGTTAACTCTGCCATCTAAGAGGATATGGTTAGTGCGACCCGGAAGCCGCTGGATATAGTCACTGTTTTACCGGCCTCTACGCGGGCTATCAATACGCCTTTGCGGTTGCGGATTTCCACGGTGCCGCCCCCTGCGCCGGCACCCGCGCCGGGAGCCGCATCCACGGCACCGGTGTCCGTGTCCACCGGGAAAGCGCCCTGGTAGTACTGCGCCCGCTGCATCAGTTCGCCCGAGAAGGTGAGGTCGAGCCCGGCGCGGCTGCTGGGGTTGCTGCCCTCGCTGCCGGCCCGGAACGTCAGGAACGACTCGCGGCTGCCAACCAGCCGCAGCCGGCCGCTGGCCTCACGCAGCATAACCAAGCAGCGCCGGTTATCCATCGTCTCCACCACGGCCAGCTCATCTGCGCCCAGGGCCCGCAGCGCCGACACCTTAGTGGTATAGGCAGTGGCCCCCTTCAACTGCTTCGGGGCTTCGTCGAACTTGATGGTAGCCTGGGTCACGCGCAGCGGAAGCCAGGCGGCTCCGGGGCGTAGGGCCAGGCTTTTCGTAATCACCGAACCATTCATTACCGGGTCGGCCAGTAGGTCTTCTACCGGCAGCCAGAACAAACCAGTGTAGCCGGCCAGGTCGGTACCAGCCGGCGAAGCCAGGGGCCGAGGCGTGAACGGAGCCGGCGCAAACCGCGAGTCCGTCAACAGTGAATCGGTGATAGAATCAGGCACAACAGATAGGGACAAAAATCAATTTTGAAGGGACAAACGGTGGAGTAGTTTTTGGCCCTTTTTTAAGAAATATTCAGGTACACTGGCACCGTACCATCGGGGTCGGTACGGGCGGCAGCTTCAGCAGCTGATTCTTGAGCACACGCACGGCTTTGAGCGGAGCCACCCGCACCGTCTTGGTGCGCGTCCGGTCTTCGCGGCGCTGACGCTGGTAGCTCTTCTTCACGGCATCGAACGACTTATCCGAATCGGTGAAGTCGTACTTGGCCCGCCACTCGTTGATGGAGTCATGGAGGCCCTGGCCGTTGTCGACGTTGGTGGCCACCTGGCCGTACATCTCCTTCATCATCACCTCGTCGACGTACTTGCCAAACAGGTAGATGGTGCCGGTGGTGAAGCTGCGCAGGCCCCACTTCTGCGCCGGATAGCCAGTCGTGTCAAAGTGAAACTTCGCCGTGTACTCGGCCATGCTGCTCTCCTTGCGCTTATCGACGAGGGGCCGGCGCAGCAGGCACAGCAGCATAATGCCAAACTGGTCGCCCAGGCTGAGGTGGTAATTCTCGCCGAGGTGAACCGATAAGTACTTTAGAACATGGGGCCGGACGGGTATCTGGAGGCTGCTCACAGGCTGAATGGCTTAGTATAAACAAACGTACAGCCAGGCCCAGCCGGGCAAAAGGACGGATTCGTGCGCCAGAGCATAAGAAGGTAAAACGGTAGAGGTAGACCCAATTCAAGCGATACTAATTCGTAAACAAGGTGTGCAATAATCTTCGATTGTTTACAAAAATGTATCAGCAACAATTCCACCAATGTTTCACCGAGGCTAATTATTGTATTGCGGTAAGATGAAGCTCCCACGCGCAGCGTCTCGGGTGACAGCACTCGATACAGCGAAATTCCGAAGCTGTATGCTGCGGGAGCTAAAAAGTCCGAAAACACCGACCTACACGACCTACAGCAACCTACAACGGTTAAAACGTCGATTCTAGATTGTTTTGAGGGTTTGTGGTGTAGGTTGTTTGTAGGTCGGAGCCCGATTTTGTAGGCCGTTGTAGGTTGAGCCCAAAACTGCCGACCTACACCGACCTACACCGACCTACACATTTTTGAGCCTGTTGCCACCTTCTGAATACTGTAAAACCTACTTTGAAGGAAATAGAAAGGCTTTTTACAAATATGTATCACCGTGTAGGTTTGTAGGTCGGTGTAGGTCGGCTTTTTGAAGGGTGCGGCATGAAATCAGTCTGGTTTACTCTCATTGTCTCTAAACGCGCCCGCCAGCGCCCGCGCCCGCACCCGCGCCCTCTTTGTACTTTCCGAAGCACCTGCGCCCGATGTGGGCCACACGATGGGACACGAAAAAGGGCAGCGCGTGTGCGCTGCCCTCGTGACCAGGTGTCCCGCCTGGTTAATCGATCCGGCCGCTACTCCGAATCAGAAAATGTGTGCCGATGTGCCGACCTACTGCAACCTCCAAACCTACTCGCCATCGGTCGCGTCGGCTGCCGTGGTAATGTTGGCGTACACGCTGCTGCTGAGGTCGATACCAAGTTCGGTAAAATTAAAGCCATAGCAGCTGGTGGGGTTGGTTTTGATAGATGTAGCCCCAGGCATTGGTACGGCGCTGGGCATATCGAAGCGCAGGTTCTTCATGCCCACGTAGGCTGGGTCGTTCTTTAGGTAGTAGTCCAGCGTTGTTTTGTCCAGGCCCGGTACGTTGTACTGGTTGCGGTGTTGCTGCATGTAGGGTGGGTGTACGTTGCCCAGGCGCAGGTAGAGGTTGCCTTTGTGGAATTTGTAGTCCACGCCCTCCACCACCAGGGCCGTGGGCTTGTGGCTGACCATCCCCACGAACACGTCCCAAAAGCGGCGGCTGTCGGTGCTCAGGCTGATCTGCTTCTGCTGCCGGCGAATAATCTCCAGCGCCATCTCGTAGAGCTCGTCGACGGTAAAAGGGAAGCGCAGCAGGTTATCTTCCAGCAGGTAGAGCGTAGGCGTAAGGATGGTGGCCATGTTCTGAATCATACGGTCTTCCACCTGCTCGTTCTCCAGCTGCTTCCGCAGGTTGTCGCGCACTACCTTGAAAAAGGGTTTGTAGTACTCCACGATACCCTCGCGGTGGCGCAGCACTTCCAGCGTGATGCTGGTCAGGCTTTTCTCCTGCATTTTCTTCAGCTTATCGAAGCTCTCGTAGTCGCGGCCTTTGTCCAGGAACTCCAGCAGGATGGTACGCGTGAACAGGGCGTTATCGATGTTGGGCATGTCCTGGCCGCTGATCCACACCGCCGAGCGGGGCTTGGTCACCTTCGTCTGGTTGTCGTTCGACTTCACACCGGTGGTGCGGCCAAACCCGTCGTAAAAGCCCTTCAGCATGCCCACCGTCTTTTTGTCGACGCTGTTCTTGTACTCGTCGAGCATCACGATGCTGTTGGTGAAGTTGGCCAGCGTCCGGATAACCCCGATAACTGTGCTGGGGTTCTCCAGTGAAATGGAGTCCTGGGGCGTACCGAACAGGTGCTTGAAGCTGTCGGCAAATACCGACTTACCCGACTGGCGCTGGCCGAAGGCGTAGAGCATGGGGAAGCTCTGGTGGGCTTCGAAGATATGGTCGCGGAACAGGGACGCAATGTAGAAGCACATGCCCATCACGCCGTTGGTGCCATACACCCGCTTGATCAGGTCGGCCCAGCCCTCGAATTTCACCGAGCTTTCCTTATGGCTGAACTTCTTTTCGTTGACGTAGGCATGATCGTCCTCGTTGATACCACTGAAAAACGGCAGGAAGTAGTTGAAGCCGTTGTGCTCCACGATGCCGTACTCGTCGGTTTTCGTCCACTTACTGTTGAAGATGCCGTTGCTGAAGGCGTAGAACTTGCCCCGCTCGTGCCAGCCCAGCGTGTTGATTTCGGTGGTAACCTTCTCCTCCCGGAACAGCTTTTTCTTCAGGCGGGTCAAATCCACCTCGTTGCCCTCGAATACGAAGTTGCCCACCGATTCCACGTACTTTTTAAAGGCGCCCAACCCGACAAATGCGTCGGTAGGCAGGTCGAGGGTGGTGGTATACCCGAACTGGTTTTTCAGCTCTACGATACGCTTGGGGTTGTCCTTGCTCTTTACCAGATACAGTACCTTGATGGTAAAGCCGCACACCATGCGCGGTACCCCGTCCTTAATGCTGTAGTAGCAGTTATCCTGCTCGTAAAAGCCGTGCTGGAAGTAATCCTCGGGGCTTACGCCCTTGGGTAGCACCTTCATCAGTTGCTCCTCCTCACTGGCCTCTTCCTTCAGGCTGGATATGGAGATGTTGTAGTGCTTGCCGATAGCGAAGAACTTAGCCGGCGATGTGCACACGGCCAGCTCCAGGGCCTCGTCGAATAATTCGTCAACGTCGCTCTTGGAGTAGCTCTTCTCCGGCCGGGCCAGGCGGTGCAGCAGCTCGCGGCCGTGCTCCCGGAAGATGGCCAGGCTGTTGGCTGTATTGGTCCAGTCCTCGTCGTTCTTGCCAATCCAGATGCCGCGGCGCTCAAATTCCTCCACGAACAGCGTGGCCTTCCACCAGTAGTCCTTCATGGCCACCGACCAGTTGTCCACGTCGGGCGGCAGCGTGGGCATTTCCTTTTGGCGGGTTTTCTTGCCCTTGGACTCCTCTTTGGGCTTGGCCGGGGCCACGATATCAGGGCGCACCCCGTCGCGCAGTGCGTCGGCTATATCGTAGCCATCGTGGCGCTCCGGAAACAGGTCGATAACGACGAAGTCCAGCTTGTAGGCTTTGAGCTTGCGTAAGCTGCTGTTGGAGCGGCCCCCCTCGGTGAGCACCGGCTTGCCGTTGCGCATCTCCGGTTGCCCGTCTTTTATGCGGGGCTGTAGCCCGTCCGCATCCGCCAGCCACCAGATGGGGCGGTTGTACAGGGCGTGGATCTTCTCGTCGGTGATGCCGTTGGCCGCACCGCAGGCCACCCAGTCCAGGTGCGGGTAGAAGAAGGAAGCCAGCACCGCCGATTTCTCCGATTCCACCACGCAGATGGGACGTTCGGGGTTGTCGTGGCGTATCAGGTGCTCCCCATACAAACAGAAGCCGTATTTGGCCGATTTCTTTTTTTCCTCGTCGGTGGAGGCGAAGGAGTACGGCTGGGTGAGCTTGTCGCGCTTACCCTCCTCGGTGTACTTGAACCATTTGGCGTTTACCAGCTGGCGCTCGGCATTCAGGTGCAGGAACACCGTCCGGTCACGGTCAGTGGCCACGGCCCACTTTTCGAGGTGCTCGTTGGGAATGGTCAGGCTACGGGCGTAGCGGTGCAGGTTGCTGCCGTAATCCTTGGTTTTGGCCAGCAGCGCTTCGGCCACGTCGGCAGCGGGCCGCAGGGTGATAGTTTCAGTCGCATCGTTGGCCTCACCGGAGCGGGTGAACAGCTCCCCGCTGGGGCGGTGGTCGTAACCGCATTTAGCCTGCCGGTCACAGATGCCGAATTGTTCGTCGAGGCGGTTGCCTTCTTCATCCTGGAAGAAGCGGAACACTTTCTTCTGGTTGCAGCTCGGGCAGGTGCCTTTGGGTTTGGGGTGCTTTTCGAGAGAGTAACGGGACATGGGACATGAGGCGGAAAAGGCGAATCAGCCACTGAGCATGTAGCGGTGCTCAGCGTTGAAGCATATCAGAAGGGTACTGTCAAAAGCCTAGTTGAGGAAGTGAAGCATGGCCTTTGCCGTATCTGGCTCGTAGCCGATTGTCAGCCGCATCGTGCTTCAGGTGGCAGGCTTGACATAGTAAGGCTAGGCGGTCATCGGTAACCTGCCAGTTGTACTCATCGTGGTCTAAGTGCGCCACCGTAAGCACAATGCGGATCATCGGTGGTGCCAACGGCTGCGGGGCGAGTTGAAAGAGCTGGCCAGCTCCGGCGAGGATAGGGGGTGTTCCGGGGTGGAAGATGCCAGCTACATCACGCCAGCCATATTGCCAGGCTCTAGCCCTACACCACTCGCATCGGGAGCGGGCCCGGAGCCGGATGCGGGGCACTATTTCAGTTTTCCAGTTGGGCGGGTACTTCTTGTAGTCGATGGGCATGAAACCGCTTTAGGCTGCCATCCAGGAAGGAAGGTCTATTTCCTTCGCAACTAATTCTTCTAATGCAGTGCGGAGAGCGAGACAATGATGCTTGTACCCTGCATATAGGTATTCCCAGGAATCAACTAAGCCCTGTTCGACATAGAGTAGCTTGCGTTCCGTCAACTGGAGCATCTGGTGCGTTGTAACATGAATTGCATTCACCAGAATGTCTACCTGTAACTCGAAGGAATACCCTTGCAGCAGTTGTAATAATGGATGCATGGCAGAATCAGCTTAATGAGCAGGGATGGAATCGATTTGTTCGTTAGACTAGCTTCTGAATGCTCTCCTGGAAATCTTGCTTCAGTTGCTCTGCTTTCTGCTTGTTCGCCGCAGCCAGCTTGATGATGGCATGTGTGATTTGATCCGTTGGGTTCATCAGCCGGATTTTCCGGAAGTAAGTAGCGCGGCTAATGCTGAACTCAGTACAGATTTTTTCCAGGTCATCTCGCGTAAGGTTTTGACGCAGGGCTTCAGCCTGTTGACGAAGAGTTGGCGGTTGCACCGAGGATGATTTGCTAGTGTGTTTTGATTGTCCCATTTCTTCTTGGCTTAGTCCTTGTAATACGTTTTTGTATCTATTAGAGACTGTTTTGATACAAATATGTATCAAAAGATGGTGCACGCAAATCAAAATCATAAAAAGTATGGAAAACAATTACCCACATGCACTTTCCAATTTTGTCTCACAATGAGACTAAAGCGTCACGCATGGCACATCGCGGCGAAATAGTGCAGAAGGCGGTAGGGAAAAGCGGGGTGAAGCTGACCAAGCTTCACACGAGCCTCGGTATAAGTCGGCCTACTCTGTATCGTCGATTCGAAGACCCCAACCTGGATTTCGACTTCATCCAAGAAGTGGGTAGAATCATCATGCACGACTTCAGCGAGGACTTCAAAGAACTGAAGCGGCCAGTGGTAGTGGAGGAATCTATTGGAGCTTACCAGTTGGATAGTCTTGAGGACTGCAAAAACAAGCTGCTACACGTTTATGGCTTGTACACGGATATTTTGCAGAAGTACAATGACTTACTCCTCAAAAGAGCTGGCCAATGAAACGTGCTGTAGTCGATACTTTCTGCAAAGCAGTAGAGCAGGAGGATATCCTGCTGTTCTCAAATGACGAGCAGTGGTTAGAGCCAGTATTCGAACCGGGCCAGCCAGTCCCGGCCTTCACGGCTTTTATCTGGAATAAGGGGCTTGACGACTGGTTTGTAGAAACAGGAACGGCCCTTGACGGGCCGACTCTGGAGCTATTGGTAAGTAAGATGACGACGCGACAGCTGACAAATGTTTAACATTTGTTTACCACGAGGTCTGTAAGTAATTGATAATAAGGGTAGTCATGTACCTCCGTCTCTGGTACAAGTACTTACAACCGGAAGACCCGGAAAATGCCTTCTCAAGTAGCAGAAGGGGTTTTCCGGGTTTTTTGCGTTCAGGGCAATTGGACCTCTGCAACGCGAAATGTGGACTGTGCAATGGGAGTCACGCCCCCTCTTACGCCCCCCTTTCCGGATGAACACGCAATTCATTCTTCGCAAAGACAAGCAGGACAGCGCCGGCCGCTGTCCGGTACACCTCATCGCCTATTTCAACGGCGTGCGCCTCAAATACGCCACCGGCGAGAAGTGTAAGCCCGCCGAGTGGAACGCCGACAAACAGAAGTTCCGCTCTGCCTATCCGCTGGCCGAAGAGGCCAACTTGTACCTGGCCCGACTGACGACGGATGCCTTGGCCTGGTGGCGTAAGCTGCGGGCCTCGGGCGAGACGCCCACCGTGGAAGGTTTGAAGGCTGCCTTGCGGCCAGCCGTGGAGCCGGCCGAGCAAGAAGAGAAGCCGCAATCGGTGATGGGCATTTTTGATGAGCACTGGCAGTCGCTGCAGGCGCGGGGGTACGTACACCACACCTTGCGGCAGCGCAAGATGCTGGGCTCGTGGCTGAGTGCTTATGAGCAGGACCGGGGCGAGCTGCTTAACCCCTGTACGTACGACCTGGCGACGCATGACCGGGTGCTGGGCTACCTGCGCTTTCAGCGCAACCTGGCTCAGAATACGGTGGCCTCCTTTGTTCGTGGATTGAAAGTTTTTCTGCGCTGGTGCCGGGAAGAGCGGGGGCTAGCCGTGGGTGTGGAGCTGCGCAAGCTGCAGGGGCGGCACGCCGACGTGCTGAAGATGTGGCTGACGGCTGACAACCTCACGGCCCTGGCCGCGGCCGAGCTGCCGGAGTACCTGACGCGGGTGCGGGACGTGCTGTTGTTCTGCTGCTATACGGGGCTGCGCTACTCGGACGTATTCGCCCTGCAGCGCGGCAACCTGCATCAGTGGGACGGGGGCCTGATCCTGCGGCTGGTGCAGACCAAGACCCGCACCGGTGTGAGTATCTACCTGACCGAAGCGGCGCGGGCCATCCTAGATAAGTACGCCGACCCCGGGCGGGTACGCCTGCTGCCGGTGCTGGCTAACCAGGTAATGAACCGCTACCTAAAGCGCGTGGGCAAAGCAGCCGGGCTGACGGATGAAGTAGTTGTTACTACTGTGGTAGGCGGGGAAGTGCTGAAAAAGTCGGTGCCGCGCTACGAACTGCTGACCAGCCACACGGCCCGGCACACCTTCGCCACGCAGAGCCTCTTGCGCGGGATGCCGGTGGAGGTGCTGCAAAAGGTAATGGGGCACGCCAAGATTCAAACCACGCTGGTGTATGCCAAGGTGGTGGAAGAGCTGCAGCACCAAACCATGCGCCGCATCTGGGAAGGTCAGGGAGCGGCCACGGACAACGCGGGGGCGCGGGCCAGCCAAATCTGCGCGGCGGAACCGTTGGCCGCCTGAACGTATCTCTCAGCTAGGAAAAAAAGGCCCGCCATGTTGGTGGGCCTTTTTGTTAGGTGGCGCACCATGTCAAGTGGCCAGCTAACCGGGCCAGGAGAGGAGCGTTGGTCATACCTCAGCCATACTGAAGCCATACTTGAGCCATACTTGAGCCATACTCTAACCGGTACCTACAGCTAGCTCGCTGAGAAAATGTGCAGGCCTGTTGGCGTGGCATCTAACCACATTTAGTTTATAAAAAGAATATATTTCTCATATTTGAATAGTATTTGGTTTCTTTATGTGAGTGCTAGCCAGATCTGCTTTTGAGAAAGGGCACCTGAAACGAAATCGAGCGGCATTACTGGGGTGGCTGCACTTAGTAGGGGCCGGTAGTGAAAGCAGCCAGCAACTCATTTTTCACCCTTACCCCTACCACTATGGCACGTCAGACCGGCGTAATCCAGATCAGTGGCACCGTGGGCGGCGTCGTTTTTGCGAAGGACGGCACGGTGCGCCAAAAACAGGGCTCGAACAAGAGCCAATTCAACTCGTCCGCCTCGATGCAGCGCGTACGGGAAAACGCCAGCGAATTCAGCACGGCGGCCAAGGCCGGCAAGCTGGTGCGGGACGCCTTGCGTCGCGTGGTGGTGCTGGCCTCCGACCGTCTGATGGTGTCGCGCCTGGCCCAGAAGATGAAGGAAATCCTCAACATGGATGAGGACAGCGACCGTGGCGGCCGGCAGATTCTGCCGGAGAACCTGCCGGCGCTGGTGGGCTTCGACTTCAATGCGGGCTCGGCCTTCTCGAGCACCTATTATGGCAGCGTGCAGGCCACGCTGGACCGGGCCACCGGCAATCACACGGTGGAGCTGGGCGAGTTGAACCCGTCGCGGGACGTGGCCGCGCCCCAGGGCGCTACCCACTACCGCATCACGGCGGCCGTGGGCGCCATCAACTTCGAGACGGGCACGGTAGCCAGCGCCGAGGCCAGCACCGTGGAGCTGCCGCTGAGCAACGGCGTGCGGCCGGCCGAGGCGCTGCAGCTCGTGCGTGCCGCCGCGGCCGATGAGGCGCTGGTGGTGGCCGTGGGCGTGGATTTCTTCCAGCAGCTCAACGGCAAGTTCTACCCGCTCAACAGCAACGCCTACAACGCCCTGAGCGTGGTGGCCGTGAGCTAATGTAGACCGAAGACGGTGAGCAGTACAGTAGGCGTCATGGCCTTCTACTGCTCACCGACTTTTGTCTCCGTTCTCATCTCTAACATCTCACATCTTAAAACAGATGGCAACTCTAACTGCTTATCAACGCCAATTTCGCACCCGCATGAAGCGGGCTATTCGAATGCGGGCCTCGGCTGATGCGAAGGCCCGGCGCTACGCGCAAAAGCTCGTTGATGCGCTGGGCGTGGCGGATGACGCCGCCGCCCAGATGAACGCGCTGAATCAGCTCTACAACGTGGACGTGAGCACGCAAACGATACTGGTACACGACCTGCAGCAACTCGTCACGCCGGCGCAGCTTACGGCCGCGCTGGCCGGGAGCACGCCGGGCGAGGAGCTGGTGATTTTCAACCAGATTCCCGATGGCAACGGCGGTCAGCCGCTCTCAACAGACCCGCTGTTTGGCGAAGTAGCGGCAGGTACCCCGATTGTTATCGTGGTGCCCAGTCCGCCGCAGGTAGTTGACAACATTTCTCCGCAGGCTCAGGCACCAGAGCAGATGGATGGGTAGCGGCTCTGGATGTTCCACTCGTCAACGAAACGGCCAGCCTCGTTATGAGGCTGGCCGTTTCTGTTTTTGGTGGGAAAATCTATAAATAGATGAAAATTGACCTTAGTAGCGGGTCAGGGCGGAGCGCAGGCGGTCGTAGAGGCGGGTGCGCAGGGCAGCGGGGGCCAGGACTTCCACGTCTTCCCCGAAGGCCAGGAGTTGGGTTTCCAGCTCTCGGTTAAGACGGAGGCGTAAGCGCAGCTCCAAGGTTTCTCCATCCTGAAGCATTATCTGCTGGCTGGGATGCAGGGGCTTGGTGCGCACGTACTGGCCACGGTCGTGGTAAAAGCGCAGGTGGACGTCCTGCACCGGCTCCTCGGGAGAGAATGAAACGCCAATGATTTCGGCGAAGCGGGCGGTCAGGTCGGTGGCGGGGGGCTGGAAGGTCGGAGCAGCGGCGGATTCTACGGCCAGAATCCGGTCGAGGGCGAAATTGCTGATGCCGGGCCGGCCGGAGGCCAGCCCGATCAAAAACCAGCGGTGGTTGTACTGCTTCAGCAGGTAGGGGTGCACCGTTTCCTGCCAACTACGGGCTGCGTCGAAGGATTGGTAGGTAAGCTGCAGTACCTGGCGGTGGTGAATGGCTCGGTGCAGGCTCTGCAGGTGCTGCGTGCCGGTGTAGGCGGGTACCTGCTCGAACTCGAGGGCCGGGGTGGTGGCGGGGCGTTCCTGGCGCAGGTTTTTCTTCACGCGGCGCACCATCTTGTCGAGCGGTTCATTCAGGCCTAGGCCCTGAAACTGCTGCAGTACCAGCAGCACCTGCTGCAGTACCTCGGTTTCTTCGGCGGTGACTGGGCTTAGGAAGTATTTGAAGTTCGGGTCTTCGTAATAGTAGCCGTCGGCGTCGCAGACGATGGGAGCGGGTTCTTCGCCGCCGATGCCGTTGCGCATGTTGCGGATGTCTTCGGCCAGGGTGCGCGGACTGACGCTCTGGGCAGTTCGGGACTCCTCGCGCAGGGCAGCACTGAGCTCTTCGATCAGCTCCTCCTTGGACCAGGGGCCGTGGTGCCGGCGTTGGAAGCACCGGTCAAGCGTGCGGTAGCGGATGAGCTGATTACTGATAGACATAAAAAAATGGAAAGATTTTTTTCCGATGCAGCAATCCTGCATTGGCGGGGCGGAAGTTTGTCGCAACGATACACAAAACCCCGTGCCAATGCCGCAAAACCAGCCCGTTGCCGCCGCCCATAACCTGTCATTTGTTCGCAGCATCACCTGTCCGCGCTGCCAGGGGCGGGGTCGGCTGCCGGAGTTTCGGCACGTGGAAGCTGGGGTGTGCTTCCGCTGCCGCGGGGCGCGGGTGGTTCTGATCCAGGGATAATTTTTCAGCGATGCAGCAATCTTGCAGCGGGCCGGCCGTGCTTTGCTTCACTCTCCTTCCACGTAGCTGACGACTATGCGCTTCTATACCCTCGATACCGTATTCACCTTCGGCCGTCATCAGGGGCAGACGGTGAGCCAGGTGCTGACCGAAAACCCCGGCTACCTCAATTTCTGCGTGCAGGTGCTCGACCACTTTGCTCTGCAACGGGCCGATGTGGAAGCCTGGCAGCAGCAGTTTCCGAAGCTGCGCGAACAGATGACCGATGCTGCTTGGCAGAAGCTGGACGAGAAGGAGCACCGGCTGCAGGCTGAGTTGGCGCGGGAACAGGAAGCGGAGGACGACTACGATTCCTACGACTCGGGCGACTACTACAGCCAGGATGACGCCGACCGGGACACGTTCGACGCGCTGACCGATGGGCAGTACGGCGACTACGACGACTTCAACGGCGACTTTGACTCGCTTCGCGACGCCATGGGATACTAGGTTTTCCCACTGGCAGTAGCATCTTTGCGGCACCAGATCCGCTATGCATTATCAGGCTTGCCCAGTAGGGGCAGCCGTTACGCTCTTTGAAAGTACCTGCAACCGGGTTTTTTACCTCGTACGGCGCTGGGCCGTGCACGTCACCCGCTGCTTCGGCGGTGGGCCCAATGGCAATCATAACCGGCTCATCAGTTGATTTTATTGATTAATTGATTTGAGTTGATTATTGATTTGATTATTGGTTGTCTGCTCTTAATTGAGTTTTTGTTTGATCTTTTTGTATCAGACTTAGAAGAACACCGCCAGGTATTTTCATTGGGCTTTATTCTGTTCGTTTTCTATTTCCATGGCCGAAACGCCTGACCAACTCCCCCCTACGCCCAACGAGAACGAGCCCGCCGCCGGTGCCCCAGCTGATCAGCCGGGTGAGCCGCTGGCTGGCTTTATCGTTACGGACGACAAACTACAGCCGGCGCTGCCGGCGGCCACGGAGCTGGCGGAACTGGCGGAGCATTTTCGGGCAGTAACGGATGCTACCTCCCTGGCGCTGGTGCTGAACTCGGCGCTGGAGCTGCACCGGAAGCGGCACCCCAAAGGGCGCACCAAGACGGTGGCGCCGGGGCTGCTGCTGTACTACGCCCACCACAAAAAGGAACGGTACCGCACGTTTCAGGTGCCCAAGCGCACCCGCGGACAGTTCCGCGACATCAAGGCGCCTGAACACGGCCTGCTGCGTATTCAGCGGCTGCTGCTGCTGTGCCTCACGGCCACGTTTACGACCTGCGACGAGGCCGCCCACGGCTTCGTGCCCGGCCGGAACGTGCTAACGAACGCCCAGCCCCACGCCGGCCGCCGCTTCGTGCTGAACCTGGACCTGAAGGACTTTTTCTCGAGTACGCGGGTGGGCCGGGTGCTGAAGGTGCTGCAACTGGCACCCTTCAACCTGCCCAAGGAGGCGGCGCACCTGATTGCCAACCTGTGCTGCGACCAGGGCAGCCTGCCGCAGGGCGCGCCTACGTCGCCTTTGCTCACGAACGTGGTGTGCGTGTGGCTGGACCGCAAACTACGCGCCCTAGCTAAAAAACACCGTTGCCGCTACACGCGCTACGCCGATGACATTACCTTCTCAAGTCAGCGGCCGGCCTTCACGCCCGCTTTCCACGCCGAGCTGAACGCTGTACTAGCTGATGAGGGATACGAGCAGAACCCAGCTAAACAGCGCCTGCAGACGCCCGAAACCCGCCAGGAGGTAACCGGGGTGGTAGTAAACGAGCGGCCGAACGTGCCGCGGGAGTTCGTGCAGGATATTCGCTTTCTGTTGCACGTGTGGCAGAAGCATGGCTATGTAGAGGCGTCAAAGGCAATGACCCGGAAATACGGTAGTAGCAAAGCGCACGCTCGATACAAGGGTAGCACTCCTAAGTTGGAGAAAGTGCTGGCTGGGAAGATTGCGTATCTGGGCATGGTGAGAGGCAAAGAGGATGTGGCGTTTGAACAATTTGCGCATAGCTTAGTGACCTTAAGTTCTCCAGAATATAGAGAAATTGAAATGCTGATTTCGATTCTGAGCAGAATAGGATAACACTAGATGTTTTGCGACTCACATGATGACGCTACAGGAAATTCAGCAAGTAGAACAACAAATAGAGGTACTTAAAATTCCTATTAATAAGGCTTCTATAATAGCTAGGCTCAAAAAAAAGTTAAGCGCTATTGAAGTTGTGCATGACTTACTTGAAGAAGAGGAGCTGGATAATAAAGAGCATGCCACTCTAATACAAGCCGAGGAGGAGAAGCCAATGCTTCCTATAGATTTAGTGTTGTTCAATATTGACGGAAAAACAGTTGTTATTCCAGCGTCTGTAAATGAGGAGGCAAACCAAGTATATGCATCCATAAATTTGAATACTCTAAAGATCGAGCTAGTCAAAGATTACTGTTCATTGTATTTGCAACAGCAATTAGGAAATATTTACGAAGGAGCTAGATTAGTAATGTTGCAAATAGAGAATATTATAAATTGCTCACTTAAGGAGAAGGATATCTTAAATAAGATTAAAACCATGCCTGAGCAACAATTGATATGGGTTTGGGATTTCGAGAGCAAAAAACTTACTAAAATTAGACCCGCAGTTTATATGTATGGCGACAATGAAAAAAAGTGGCATGAAAAAACAACCATGCCCTCTGATGCATATTTGAATTTTGTAAAAAAGATGACATTATTCTTTGCTTATTGTGTTAACAACGACCTTAAGGAAGGTTTTAAAAATGGCTCTATAGAACCAAGGCTTTTCAAAGAAATAAACAACATTAAAAAATTACGTGATAAAATTAGCCACAGGTTTGCTTCTTCTGAAGCTGCAATCGAATGTAATCTGCTTGATTTAAATGAAAGCGAGGCATTTATGAGAATTAGAAGCACACTTTCTAATTTTCTCATAAATAAGCCCAACTGGCTATGACTCTCACTCCCGCCCAACAAGCTGCCCTCTCATCCTTCCGCCAGTTCCTGCGCAACCCTAATGAGCCTATATTCCTGCTACGGGGTTACGCGGGTACGGGCAAGACGTTCCTGCTGAAGACCCTGCTGGCGGAGCTGCAGCAGCCGGCGGTGCTGCTGGCCCCCACGGGCCGGGCGGCGGGCGTGCTGCGGCAGCAGACCCAGCGGGAAGCCAGCACGATTCACCGGGGTATTTATGATTTTACGCGCCTCAAGCCCCTGCAGAACGGCAAGGAGGATGCCGACAAGTCGTTTAAGTTCTATTTCGACCTGGCCCGCAACACCGCGCCGGTCGGGACGGTGTTCGTGGTGGACGAGGCCTCGATGGTAGGCGACTCGTTCAGTGAGTCGGAGTTCTTTCGGCTGGGAAGCGGGCATCTGCTGACGGATCTGCTGCGCTACGTGCAGCCCGATGCCCGCAATGGCTACAAGCTGCTGCTGGTGGGTGATAGGGCCCAGCTGCCGCCCGTAGGTGACCGGGACTCTTGGGCCCTGGACGCGGCCAGTCTGAGCGAGCGGCTGGGCGGGGCGGGCGGCGTGTCCGTGCGGGAAGTGGAACTGACCGACGTGGTACGCCAGCAGGCCGGCAGCGGCATTCTGGCCAATGCTACGGCCGTGCGTGATGCGTTGCGCCACCGGCATTTTGCCGGCCTGCGCCTCACCCGCGCCGCCGACGTGCAGGACGTGCCGCCCGGTCAGCTGCTGCAGACTTATTTGGCGGCCGGAGGCAGCCCTGAGCGTGCTGACCAAGCCATCATCATTACCTACTCCAACAACCTGGCGCGGGAGTACAACAAGCTGGTGCGGACGCACTTTTTCCCCGGCCAGAGCGAAATCTGCGCGGGTGACCGGATCATCATCACCCAGAACAACTACCTCGACCCCGAAGCGCCCCTCTACAACGGCGACTTTGCCACAGTGCTGACCGTGGGGAGGCCCTACACGCGGCAGGTGCGCGTGCACGTCAATAAGGCACCTGTGTATGTGGCGTTGACGTGGCGGCCGGTGCGCCTGCGGCTTACCCGGCCCGATGGCACCCACCACGAAACGGACCGCCTGCTGCTCGACTCTTTTCTGGGCAGCCCCGACAACGCGCTGCGCTCGGAGGAAGTAAAGGCCCTGTACGTGGACGCGGTGCGGCGGTGCCGGGAAACGCACAAGATGGACGAACGGCACCCGGAGTTTAATAACGTTCTGCGCCAGGACGAGCATTTTCACGCCGTGCGGGCCAAATACGGCTATGCCATCACCTGCCACAAGGCCCAGGGCGGCACCTGGCACACGGCCCTGGTGGATTTTCAGGGCTTCTCGGGGCAGCAGCACGCGCACTATTTCCGGTGGGTGTACACAGCCCTGACGCGGGCCAGTCAGCAGCTCTACCTGCTCAACGCCCCCGATTTTACGCCCTGGGACAAGATGCGCCTCTTCGACCCGAAGAGCAAGCCGCCGGCTCCCGCGCCGGTAAAATTATTCAGCGAAGTACTGCGGGAGCAGACAGCACAGTTCGATGAGCTGACGATGCTGGAAAACCGGCTGAATATCCGGCAGCTGCCGCCGGCGCAGGTGCAGCAGGTACGCCGCGTGGCGACGGTGCTGGCTGAGGCAGGCACGGAAATAGACCAGATTACGCCGATTCAGAACGCGCTGCGCTACGACCTGCGGCGCGGCGAGCAGCGCGGCCAGGTGACCGTGTACTACAACAAGAGCGTACCATTCAGCTCGGTGCAGCCAACAGGTACGCCCACGGAGGTGACGCAGGCGGCCGTGACGACGCTGCGGGAACCACTGCCGGCCGCGGCTACCCTGGTGCCCGTGGAGTTTGCCCTGGATGCGCCGCCCGCCCTGGCCGGATTCTATGAGCAATTTGCCGAAGCGGCAACGGCTGCCCAAGTGAGTGTACTATGCGTGCGGCACCAGAAGTACGCCGAGCAGTACCAGCTGCAGGACGACACCGGCCGCGCCAACCTGATACTGGACTACGACAAAAAAGGCCGAATTACCGGAGTCCGGGTCGACCAGCATGATTCACCCGCGCTGCTCGAGAAGCTGCACCACATCCTGCAAACCCTGAATTAAGCCGCTATTCTATCTCTATGCCCACCGTTACCGAACTCCGCAAAGCTGGCCGACTGGATGAAGCCCTTACGCAAGGCCTGGCCGAATTGGCCGCTAAACCCACTGACGTATGGGCCAAGCGCAATATGGCCTGGGTGTACTATGAGCAGCTGAAGCTGGCAGCCGCAGACACTACCGTATCCTTGCAGCCGCAGCTGCAGGCATTGGCGGATTTGGGACTGGGGGCCGATGAAGAGTTGCTCTATACCCAGATTATCTGGCAGGTAGTAAAGCGTATATACGCGCTGGCGAAAGCTCCGCATGCTATCGGGGCGTGGCTGGAGGTGAAGTTGAATGGCTCTCCTGTCTGGACGCGCAGCACGCTGCCCACCGCAGATGTGCGCTACCGCTACAGGACAGAAGTACAGCAGGTGCTGGGACTGCTCGCCGAGATGCCGTATCCTCGGCCTTGCGAGGCGCATTCGGCCCTGTTGAAAGCTGTAGTACAGGTAAAGGAGAAAAGCAGCCCGCTGCCCTTCCTGCTGACGTACGGGCCTGCGTATCTGCGGGCGGATGATTTTGTAGGAGAAGAATATCAGGGCCGTCAACAGGCAGCCTTGGCGCAACAGGTGTTTATGGGTATTGCCCGGGAGCTGAGTACCGCACCCCTGAACACAGAAGCTACGCAGGACTTCCCAGCGCACATAGCAGCATTTCTGCCCCAACTGACGCAGGTCATCGAGAAATATCCCGGCTATCAGTGGCTGCCGTATTTCCGGGCGAAGCTGCAGCTGCGGATAGGCGACGCGGCGGCGGCCCTGCCGACGCTGCTGCCGGTCGTGCGCCAGAAGAGCAGCGAATTCTGGGCCTGGCAGCTGCTGGTCGAAACGCTGACCGGCACCGACCCGGCGGCGGCGCTGGCCTGCCTGTACCGGGCCACCACCTGCCGCACGGAGGAGAAGTTTCTGCGGGGCCTACGGCTCAATCTGGCTGCCCAGCTGGCAGTAGACCACCCCGGTGAAGCCCGCTGGCAGCTGCAGAAAGCGGAAGAAACAACCAACGCCGAAGGCTGGCCCGTGCGCGGGGAGATGCTGCTGCTGCGAACTCAACTGGCCGGCCACCCAGCCGCGCCCGATGAGGCTACGCGCCGCCAGTGGCTGGCCCTGGCTGAGCAGACTGCCTACGGCGACCTGCCCTGGCAGCCCGTCGTGCTCCAGTACATCCGCGAAGCCGCGGCCGATAAGCCAGCACAGGTGCGGCTGCTGCCGGCCGGCGCAGATGCCAAGCCGCTTTCCGTACCCCTGAAACGGTATCCGTGGCTGAGCAAATCGGCGCCGGGCACCCCTTTGCAGGTGCGTACCGAGCAGAGTGCCGACTACCAGCGCGTGGTGCAGCTAGCTGCTCGCCCGGCAGGTAAACTCTGGGACGTGCTGCCCGCGCACGTGGTGGTGCTTACCGGTTTTACTGCAGACCGTGCTATGGCGTTCTTTGGCGTGCGGCCCGGCTTCAGCGGCGCCTTCCGGCCGGCTGAATTCCAGCTGCTGGACCTGGAGGCCGGCGACACTGTGGAAATCAGGCTCCGGAGCCAGCAGAAAGACGGCGAGACCAAGCACTTCGCCCTCACCGTGGAGCCCACCAGCGCGGCATCTGATGCGCGGCTGTGCCGGGACTTTGCGGGCTCCATCAAGATACTGGATGCGGGCTTCGGCTTCGCGGACAATGTGTTTCTGCCGGCGAGCCTCATCGCCCGGCACGGCTGGCAGCAGGGCGACACTGTAAGCGGCCGGGCCGTGATGCAGCATAACAAGAAGAAGGGAAAAGACGAGTGGAATGTGGTGCGGGTAAAATAGCCCGCTACACCCGGCGCATGAGTAGGAACTTACGGAAAGAATAGGGTATACATGCCGCGGCGGCTACGGCTGTCATGGACGTTGACCGGCCCTCAGAATCACAGGGCCGAATAGTTTAGAAGCTATGAAACAAGGGCAACGCCTCTGGACGCGGGATGAGCTGCTGCTGGCCATCAACCTGTACTGCAAGCTGCCGTTCGGGCAGCTGCACAAGGGCAATCCGGCTATTATCCAGCTGGCGGAGCTACTGGGGCGCACGCCCAGCTCGGTGGCGCTGAAGCTGGTGAACTTCGCCAGTCTGGACCCGAGCCTGGACCGGGCGGGCATGAGCAACGCCAGCCACCTGGACCGGCAGGTGTGGGCGGAGTTCTACGCTGACTGGGCAGGGCGGGCGCTGGAAAGCGAGCAGCGTCTGGCCGAAGCGCAGCACCTGACGCTGGAAGAAGTGGCGGCGGAGTACGAGCCGCTGCCGCCGGTGCCGGTAGGCCGGGTGCGGGAGCAGCTGGTGCAGGTGCGGGTGAATCAGCAGTTTTTCCGGCGCACGGTGCTGGCGGCCTATGATAGTACGTGCTGCGTGACGGGGCTGCGGCAGCCGGCGCTGCTGGTGGCGGGCCACATCCGGCCCTGGGCGGTGGACGAGGCCAACCGGCTGAACCCGCGAAACGGATTGGCCCTGAATGCCCTGCACGACCGGGCGTTTGAGCTGGGGCTGTTCACGATTCGGCCCGACGACTACGTGATTGAGGTGGCGCCGGCGGTGCGGGCGGGCAGCCGGCCCGATGCCCAGGCGGCGGGTGAGCTGCTGGGGCAGTACCACGGGCAGCCGCTGCGGCTGCCGGCAAGGCGGCGGTTTCTGCCGGACCCGGCGTTTCTGGACTGGCACCGCAGCAAATGGCAGTCGTAGTTTTTGCAGCAAGCTGCTGCACGATTTGAGAAACCATTCATCAATAGCTCCCGGCAAGCAAAAGCCCCGTCAGCGGCATACTGACGGGGCTTTTGTTCGTTGAACGCCGCAGGACTAGCTCAGGTCCTCGACGTGGGCGGAAGGAGCGGCCAACATCACGACCTGCAGGCCATGGTCACGGGCTTGGGCGGTGGTGTACTTCTCGCTGCGGCCGATGATTTCGCCGTTGGCGGCCACGTGGTTGAAGCCGTACTGGCCGGCGGTGAAGAAGCATTTGAACTGCTCGGGCCGGCAATTAGCCTGCACTGACCGGATGCCGTGCCGGCAGCTGGCTTTGGTGGTGTAGCCCTCACCGGTCTGAACGATTTCGCCGTTGTCGGCGCGCAGGCGGTACCAGTACTGACCGTTGCTCTGGAAGATCTGGAATGTTGCCATGGTAGGAAGTAGAATCGGGTTTAGGCGGCGGCTCATGCGGCCAGCTGGTTGGCCGGTTGGATGTCAGTTTCGCGCGCGGCGTAGGCCCGCATTAGGCGCTGGTACTTTTTGCGGCCCTGCTCCATCGTGGCGGCGTCGGCTGACAACTCCACCAGCCAGATTTCGTGTGGGGCTTTCTTTTGGACTCCTACAATCAGGAAGCGGTCGGCCTGCAGGGCGTCGGTGTATAGGGCGGCCTGGCGGTCGTAGTCGTACTGCTCGATGGTGGCCACGAATTGGGCGTAGTCGCGGCAGCTGGTGGTTTTGAAGTCCACGAGTACCCGGCGGCCGAGGCGGGGCGTGGTCAGCAGCAGGTCGGGGCGGATTTTGACCGTGAGGCCGGTAGCGGTGTGGGTGGCCGTGTGGGTCAATTCGGGCGTGCCGCGGTGCAACAGGTCGCGGCAGTAGCGCTGGCGGCGCACGGCGGCGGCCAGGCTTTCCAGCAGCCGGACCTGGGCCGGGGGCAGTTCGGGCGGGGTGTAGCGGCCGGGCTCCAGCACGGCCTCGTGAAAGGCCACGCCGAAGCTGAGCGTCTGCGGATTGGGGCGGCGGTACTGGCCCAGCAGCTCGGCTTTCAGGGTGGAAAGGTCGGTATTGCTGACGTGGGGCAGGGCGCGGTGCTGGGCCTGGTTCAGGTTGGGGTGCGCAAGTAAATCCGTAAACATGGGTAGTAGGACTTTAGGGGCCCCACCCCGTAGCGGGGCGGGGCCGGTGGCAGGGTTAGGCAGCTTGGGCGGTGGCAGAGGCTTCACCGGCCGGCAGTTCGAGCGGGGCCGCTTCGGCCTGGGGCCGCTGGTAGCCGTGCTGGATGCGCACGTCGGCCGTGCCGGTGTGGGTTTCCTCGCGCCAGATGGTAAAGTCCTGGGCAAACTCGCGGCGGGCCTGTACCTCGGCCGGGTCGGCGGGCTCGTAGCTGAACTCGGCAATGTAGTAGGTGGCCTTCTTGCCGTCTTTGGTGGTTTCCTTCTTGCTGGCCTGCACCTTCACCACCACGTCGGCCAGGGTCAAGTCATCATAGAATAGGGGTTCAATCAGACGGTACAGGTTCTCCACCGAGTAGCCGTGGAAGAGGACGGCGCAGATGGCGCCCTTCTCGTCGGCGTAGAACAGCTCGGCCCAGAGCTTGCGGCCCATGTTCAGGATGTCGTCCTGGAAGATGCGCCAGGCCAGCGGGATGAAGCGAAGGGCATTACCCAACGGCGTAACGCCGTTGATGTTGAACTGGCCGGCCTTGGCGTCGAAACGGATTTGGCGCGGGTGGCCCGGTAGGTAGCGGAAGCGAGAAACCTGCTGCACCTCGCCGGTGGCTTCATCTACTTTTTCCAGCAGGTAGGCCCGGCGCGCTTCGGCGGGGGCGGTTTCGAGTACGGCGGGCGTGGTAATGGGGGCGGTGGCGTTTTTCTTAGCCATAAGAAGAAAGAGAAGGAGAAATGAATGGGGGCCAGTTGTCGGCCCGGCCCCCGGTAGCCGTGTGCGGTCACCCCTTGCGAGGGCTGGGGTGTTCGTGGCAGGTCTGGAAGTGGCGGCAGTCCCGGATGGCTTCGCGCATGGCGGCGGCCCGGGTGGGCCGGTCGCCGTTAGCGGTGGCGGGGTAAAAGGGCTGGCGGGCTTGCCAGACAAAGCCGAAGCGCGGGCAGGGTCGCACCCAGGCGCGGAAGGTGGGCGCTTTCATGGGCCTAGCGGAATTGCTTGTCGTGGCACAGAATCACGCGGCCCACAATGCTGTCCTGGCCGCGGGCGGCGGGCTGGTACTGGTACCACAGATAGGTAGCCAGCAGGTTGAGATAAGCCGGGTTGCGGAACTTGCCTTCGTCGTCGATAATCAAAATCAGCTCATCGGTGAGACGCACCACATCCACCGTGCGGCAGTCAAGTAGTTCGTACAGCTCGGCCAGCTTGAAGCTGCGGCCGTTGCGGGGTTGGATGGGTTGGGGCTTGGCGCTGTGCGGGTCGAGCAAATGGGGCTGGTACATAGTCTTTTGCTATTAGCTATTAGCTGATGGCTGTTAGCTTGTTGATGGATGGGGCCGGGCTAACAGCTAAGAGCTATCAGCCAACAGCCCTATTTCAAGTCCCAGGGGTGGGGGTGGTAGTCGTCGGCCGGCATGGGCAACTCGCCGTAGCGGTCGGCCGGGCGCAGACGCAGGATGGGCGGCGCGTTCAGGGCATCGGCCACGGCCTGGGCCTGCTCGTGGGTGGCGTAGGCGCCGGGGGCGGCCTCTTGCTGGTAATGGCCGGGGCCGCCGGGCCGGGTGCCGGGCTGGGCCACGTCGCGCACCACGGCCCAGCCCTTGTTGCCGGCGTACAGGCAGGCCGTATGCCAACGGCCGGCCTGCGGGATGCTACCAGCGGGCATATTGCTGGCGCAAGCGTTGGAGCTGGGCCCCTTCCGGGCTGGCGTGGAAAGCCTCGCAGGCGGCTTTGTAGGCGGCGCGGGCCTCGCGCAGGCGCAGGATGGCGGCGCGGATGCGGGCAAAGCGGGCCGGCTGGCGGGGGTATTCGTCGCGCAACGCGTACAGGGCGTGCCGGGCATCGAACATCACCGACTGCGTGCGGGCCAGCTGCTGACGTACGGTGGGCACCGGGGCCGCCCCCGATATGGGAGCGGCCGGCGCGGCTAGCAGGGCGCTACGCATAGCGCAGGCGGGCGCAACGGTGGCGGAGGCAGCGGAAGGCGAAGCCGGGGCGGCGGAAGGGGCCACCGGCCAGCGCCTGGGCCGCAGCAGCCAGGGCCTGGGCGGCATGGGCCACGGCCAGCGCGCCCAGCAAGCTGGGCGCGGGCTGGGCCACCGCAAACGCCTGCACGGCGGCGGCAATGGCCTGGAAGGGGCACTCGGCCTGCCCCAGGTGGCAGGCGCGGCCGACGTGGTACGAGGCCGTGTACTGCGTGCGGGTGTAGCCTTCCGGGGCTACGTAGTGGCTGATGGTGGCAAAATGGGCGGCGGCCGGACCGGACCAGGCAGCGGTAACGAGCTGCGAAAACTGCAAAGCGGTGAGCATGGGCTGTAGATGTTAGCCGTGGGCTGCGCCGCCGTGGCCTTTGGCTGGCGCAATACGTCCGGGCCTTTCCCGAACTACTATCTAAATATACGAAAGTATTTCCTAATAGTGTAAATTAAGAGGATAATTATTTCCTAATAGGTGTATAAAAAGATGATAATAAGACGTATATTTATATATGGAAAATGTTCAAAAAGTAGTGGCTGTGGTAGGTAGCCGGGGCCTGGTGCAAGCGCCTGGGCTGCTGACCCGGCTGGCAGCACTGCAGGCGGCGGGTGAACTGGCCCAGGTGGTGAGCGGGGGCGCGGCTGGTGTGGACAGCCTAGCAGCGGAATGGTGCCGCGCCCACCGGGTGCCGCTGCTGGTGCTGCGCCCCGACTACCGCACCCACGGCCCCGCCGCGCCCCACGTGCGCAACGCGGCGATAGTGCAGCGGGCCGACCTGGTACTGATATGTTGGGACGGGCAAAGCCGGGGCACACTGAGCGCCGCCCGCGCCGCCGCCCGCCTGGGGCGGCGCTGCGAGTGGCTGGCCGCCCAGCCGCCCAGTAGCACGCTAGGGCTGTAGGCGTGGCGCACGGCCCGGTGCAGGCCGCCGAGCGGGCAGACTGCCTTAGAAGCCTCGGCCGGGGGGATTGGGGGGCGGCCTGAGCGCCCCCAATGAGCAGGCCTGAAAGGCACCTTATGAGGGAATAGCGGCCGTTTTAGGCTGCGGAGCCCGAGGCAATGCAGAGCAGCGCGGAGCATGATACGGGGGGCCTGGGGGGACGCCCCCAATAGATGCTCGTCGCAGGCACCAAATCGTGTGGGGGCAGAGGCGGGCCGACCAGCGGAAGGCCGGCCGGGGCGGTGGGCATACGGTAGCGTAGGCTGGGCCCTGGTGTGGTGGGCAGGACGAGGCAGACAGGGCCGGGCAGGAGCGTAGGGCGGTCGGCAGGGGCGGCAGAATCGGGAGTAGGCGGGCTGGTGGAGCGCGGGGCGGGACGCAATGACCGGTGCGAATGGCGCGCAGCAAGCGGAGAGAGTGAGGAGCGCAGAGCAGCGGAGCGACGAACGAGCAGAGCGCCGCGTAGCAGAAAGAGCGGAGGGAATGAAGACCCGACCGGCGCGGGCGGGGCCTCGGTAGCGGAGGCCGGCGGCCGGCGGGTGGGCTGTGCGGACGGTCGGCGGTGGGCCGTAGCGCAGAACGAGCGGTAAGCAGGCTGACAGGCGGCGCTTTTTGGGGGGCGCGGCCTGGCGGCCGGCGTAGGGTGGTAGCCGGCTGCTGGGGCCCGTTTTCAGGGCCTGGGCAGCTGGCGTTGGACAATTAGCCGCTGCTGCTGCTCTCAGATTCGATGGGGATGCGCGAAGGATGGGAAGGGTGGCGACGCAGGAGCCAATGCGTTAGCACCGGAGCGAAGCCCTGGACAGCCTGACCCAACGGGGCGCGCCCAGAAAATGCAATTAGTGGAAGCTGGATGCAAAGTCTTATTGGTTTCTAAATATGTGAATAAGTTGCATATTTGTGTGTTATCATCTTGTGCGAAACGTCTCTGAATATGACAGTAGTTGCGAAAAATAATGGGCTACGGAAACCAGTCCTGCTAACCGATCCGCAGCGACAAATCCAGGCCAACCGGTTGGGGCAGGCAATGCCGGCGTTGGCGGCTGCGTACGTGGAGGCGCTGCAGCGTTGGATGGGTGACCCGGTGCTGCAGCTGGCCGGTCGGCCCATCATTACGGAGTGCTACCGGTCGCCGGAGCGGCAGAATGAGCTGTACGCCCAAGGCCGCTCGAAGCCGGGGCCAGTCGTTACCTACAAGCGCGGCGGGGAGTCGAAGCACAACCTGGGGCCGCCGACGCCGGCGCTGGACGTGGCGTTTCTGCTGGCCGATGGGTCGGTGTCGTGGTCGGGGCTGCTGCTCTCCAAGTTTGCCCGGCTGATGAAGGCGGCCGACGCGCGGGTGGTGTGGGGCGGGGACTGGGCTCAGTTTAAAGACCGGCCGCACTTCGAGCTACTGACTGCGCCGAAAGGAGGGCCGAGCCGTGGCTAATCCGGTGCTCGACAACTGGGGCGTGGTTACGTCGGTGGTGGGCGGGGCGGTGGCCGTGCTGCTGTACTTCGTGAAGAACTGGCGGGCGGTGGAGGAACTGAAGGCCACCTGCCGCACCAACGAGCAGAAGTCGGAGGCCCTGACCTTGCGCGTGGACGAGTACCACGTGTCGGCGGTGGCGCGGGAGGCCAAGCTGCGCGACGAAATGCGCCTGGACATCGAGCGGCTGCGCACCGAAAGCCTGGAGCAGCGCGAGGCCTTGCGCCAGCAGATGACCGAACTGGTGCTAAAGCTCACCGAGCGGCTGGGCCACATCGACAAGACGATGGCGCTGGTGGAGGAACGCACGCGCAACCTCTCGGATGCCTACAAAGAGCAGGTGGAACGCAACCGGTGGGCCGACCGGATTCTGGCCCGCCTGGAACAACACAACGGCCCCCAAGGGGTCTGAGCAGTACCGGGCGGCCGGGTGGCGGCCCGTTTTCACTTTTTTTCCTTTTCAACTATGTACAAGAAACTAACCCTTCTGGACCGGGTGACGCTGCCTACCCCGCGGTTCTTTCGCAAGGTGCGCACCATCGGGGCGGCGCTGGCGGCGGTGGGCGGCGTCATTGCCACGGCGCCGGTGGCGCTGCCGGCCGTGGTGGTGACCCTCGGCGGGTACCTGGTGCTGGCCGGCTCGGTGGCGGCGGCCGTGTCGTCGGTGGCGGTGGACCCAGAGGCGGTGCCGGTGCGGGCCGATGGGCGCACGGCGGCCGAGGTACGGGAAATCGTGGAGCGCGGGGACGCGGCTTCGTTGTAATTCACCTTTTACCCGGTCAGCATCATGGCGAAGAACCCACCTACTGGCGACAATGCCCGCAAAGGAGCTGTGCGCAAACGCTCCCAGACCTTCAACCCCACCACTGAGCAGTATGTGAAGCGCGACGCCGAGACGGGGCGCTTTATGGATGTGAAAGAGGATGGCAAGCCGTTTAAGGGCGTGCGAAGGGAGAAGAAACCGCCTCGGAAGTAATGAGCAACGGCCGCCCATAGGGCGGCCGTTGTATTTTCGGGGTGTGGCTCCAGATGTAATGCGCGAGCTGCAAGAGTCAGCAGTTAAGTTGTCGGCTCCGTCACAGCTATTGCACCGAAAGCCCGGCCTGTAAGCTGGGTTTTCATTTTATGCGCTTAGGTCAGGGCTGTTTGACAGATCCATATGCCGGTAGCTTGACGGCCAACTTGTAGAATCGGATAAACGCAGGCAATGGGCGGTCCTGGAGGCTTGCTAGCTCAGGTATGCTCGGCACGGCTTGCTGGTCGGGTTGCTGGGTGTACTCGTCGTCCAACCGGTCGGGGTAAACTACAAGGCACCGCACCACCGTTGTTTCCAGGGTTTCGGCCGGTACGCCCAGCTTCGTCAGCACTTGTCGGTCACGGGCGTAGCCGCTCAACTGCCGAACGTCCTCGATGCGGTATTGGGCCTGCTGGTAGAGCGGCTTGTACTTGGCGTCGATAATCCACGGCTCGGCGCCCGGAAGCAGAAAGTCCGGTAGTCCGTAGTTGCCCTTGGCCTGTTCCTCGCCGTACAACACGGCCTTGGTGCCGAACCGGTCATACAACAGCCCCAGCACGTACAGCTCGAACAGGTACGACATATCAATCCAGTGCGGCGGCACGTGCACGGTGTCGCCCTGCTCGCTCTCCATCGTCCGCAGCGAGAAGCCGAAGCGTTTTAGCAACAGCCAGCCCACGCGTAACGCCTCCCCGTAGGCACGGTAGAGCGGGTTGGAAACGGGGGCTACTTTTAACGTCACTTCTGCGTCGCTCACAGCCTCAAACGCCGGCTCGCAGAAGCGGATCAAATGTTCCAGGGAGCGGGCATAGGTGGGGAAGTCGTTCAGGTAGTGGCGGGCGAAGCGCAGGGCTTGCTTCAACAACCGGTTCTCTGGCACATCGGTACTGAACTCCGAATAGGCGCACGACATGGCCAACGGGCGTTGCCGAAAGGTGCCCCGACGTAGCGTCTGCCCGATGTCCAGTTTGCCTTTGATGCGGCCCCTTAGCTCCCGGTTGACGGGGTTGTAACCTTTCTTGAGGCCTTGCCGAACCACCTCCTGTAGCAAGTAGAGGAAATGACCCACCAGCAGGGGCGTCAGCAGGTCGTTGCGCCGGGGCAGGCCGATGAACGGGGCCTCCGTGTCGAGCGTATAGAGGCGCCCGGCGAAGCGGGCCAATTCCGGCCGTTGGAGGCAGTTGAACAACATCCACACATGGTCGACGCCGTTATCCGCACCGTTTAGCTTGGGCTCGACGCTGACGGCCACCTGGCCAGTGCGCAGCCAATCGGCACCGACGTAGTAGCTGGGAAGCAGGTACCGGCCCTGGCTCTCCTCCCGAAGCAACAGGCACTCCCGGTCGGGCTGGCCGCCGAAGGCTATGACCGAGCGCACCGCGCCGGCGTCCTCCGGCACCCGGATGCGCTCATGTTCGCGTCCTCGTAGCAGCATCGTTAGGCGCTCAAGGCGTTGATGCCTTCCTCGGCGCCCGGCAATAGGATGCCGTCGCGTAGGTACTCGCGCAACAGCGGCTTCAACTCGTACTCTATTTTCTGGCGCAGGGTCATGCCGGCTCCGTCAGTCGTCAGAAAGTAGCTGTGGCCGGGCTGCACGTCGTGTAGTTTGAACTCGGAGGACAGGTAGTTATCGAACAGCTGCCGCGTCTGCTCGAACAGCTGGCGAGCTTGGCCAGCCGGCACAACCCCGGCATCGGGCAGCACCGAAACGAAGGCGAATCGGCGGCGGATGGCGTAGTCCATGTGCCCCACGGAGCGGTCAGCGGTGTTCATGGTGCCGATGACGTACAGGTTGCGGGGCAATACTAGCGTGCGGCCTTTCTCGAGGAGGGCGTACACGCTTTCCACCGTCTTGCCCCGGTTCTCCAAGGCGTAAATCAACTCGCCGAGCACGGCGGGCAGGTTGGCCCGGTTTATCTCATCAATGATCAGTAAGTAGTCGTTGTCGGGGTCGGCAGCTGCTTGCTCCGCCAACTCCGCCAAGATTTTGTTCTCGGCCCGGTAGCTTAGCGCGCCTCCCACGGTGTCGGCCGCAATGCCTCGAACGAAGTCCTCGTAGGCGTAGGCCGGGTGAAATTGAATCAGCTTGTAGCCATCAGGTGCCGAGGCAATTGCATCGCCAATTAACTCAGCCAATCGGGTCTTGCCAGTACCAGGAGGCCCCTGTAATACAATCTGGCCTTTAGCTTTGAGTAGGTCTATAACGTCACGCATCTGCTGTTCACGCTCGTACTCGGCATCGTATCGGGACATGGCGTTGACTAGACTGGCTTTGTTATAAGGGTTGATGCGGCAGATGCCTTGCTGCAATTCGTAAAACAAAGCTCCACGATGAGGCAAATCAAATATTCGCGCTGATGCGGCAAACAATGAGTCTTCGAAAGGAATTCTAAGCCTATCCATCTCCGACTGCAATTCGGGCCTCTCGGTGACGGAGTAAGCTGGGCCTAGAATCTTGGCTATTCCCAGCCCGGAGTGCCCATCTGTCAGTAGTACAAGGTCGCCCACCTCGTATTCATTCTCCCATACTCCGACTACCAACCGCTCATCCTTCAACCAATCATAAAAAAGCGGTTTGCCGGCACCCCACCGGCAGCCCAATTTCCAGTATGTCATTGCGTACTGTTCTTTGAATAATAAATGTGACTTGGGCCGCAAGGTTAACGGATAGTGGTCGATAGTTAACCAGGAGCGGAAAATTTAAGTAGCCACTAGCTCTGCTTCGTAGTAACAATCCCAATATCCGTTTTCGAGGCGGTACACGTTAATGCGGTGCACGAGGCCAGTTCTAGGATGACGTTCCTTGACTTGACAGCGCCAGACAACGGGACTGGCTGGTGCCTCAGGCGCGGGTTGCACTGCTTGGCCAAGGCCAAAGGCGAAGCCACTACTTGTATAGGCAAGGTCATTCTCTACTTGGCACTTAGCGAGAGTTGATGGCCGAGAACCCGCAGCGGAACTACAACTCACGTCGTGCCAGGCTAGCAGCTCTCCGCAGCTTTGGCATAGCGGAGCTTGAATGTCGTCTGGGTGAGCGAGTGTGGCAGAGTAATCTGAACCTTCCAGCTGTGCGGAATCTAAGACAACGATTTGAGGGGCTTTTTTGCGGGTAGCCATCGGGTATTGAGAGTAGGTTAAGAAACAGTCATTAGATCATCAAAGCGGGTGGTGTAGGCCTGGCTGCGGTGCTGAGCCTTGCCCTGCCAGGGCGCGGGCTGGGAGCCGGCTACGGCGGTGGCGGCCGGGCGCACGGTGCCGCGGCCAAAACGGCGGTTGAGCGTGTCGAGCGTGTGCATGAGCTGCTGGGTGCGGCCGGGGTCGGGAGCGGTTACCAGGGCAGCGGGGCTGGGGTCGAACAGGCTGAGCTGCTGGCCTCGGCCGGGCGGCTCCAGGCCGTCGAGCACCACGCCGGCCTTCAGGTACTGGCGGCCGGGCTCGTAGAGCTTTTCCAGCAGGCGGCGGGCGTAGGCCAGCAGCTGCAGGGTGTTGCTGGTGGGGCCGCTGGGCAGGGTGAGCGTGGTGGAGCGGGTGTAGGGCGGCGGCACGCGGGTATCGTAGCGGTCCTGGCTGATGAACACCGTCAGGATATGGGCCTGGTCGCCCTGGGCGCGCAGCTTCTCGGCGGCCCGGCTCAGGTAGGTAGTGACGGCGCCCCACAGATCATCGAAGGTGACCAGGCGCTGGCCGAAACTGCGCGAGCAGCTGATGCTTTGCCGGGCCAGAGTGCCATCCTCGGAAGGCAGCAGACCCTGGCACGGCTGGCCCAGCAGCTCCTGCACCAGCCGCCAGCCCACCACGCCGCCCAGGTGCTTGCGGGCCCAGGCCTCGGACACCTGGCTCAGCTGCCAGGCCGTGTGGATGCCGTGGGCGGCGAGCTTGCCGGCGTACTGGCGGCCGACGCCCCAGACGTCGCCGACGGGCAGGGCACGTAGGGCCCGCTCCCGGCGGCTGGCTGTGTCCAGGCGCAGTATGCCGCCGAGTTCGGGGTGTTTCTTGGCTAGGCGGTTGGCGACTTTGGCTAACGTTTTGGTGGGGGCCATGCCGACGCAGGTGGGAATGCCGGTGCAGGCCAGCACGTCGCGGCGGATGGCGCGGGCGCGGGCGTCGAGGGTGCCGCAGTAGGTGGTGAGGCCGTGCAGGTCAAGAAAGGCCTCATCAATGCTGTACACCTCCACGGCGGGCACGTGGGCGGCCAGGCGGCCCATGACGCGGCGGCTCATGTCGCCGTAAAGGGCGTAGTTGGAGCTGAGGGCGTGGCCCTGGTGGTGGCGCAACAGCTCGCGCACCTCGAAGTAGGGCGCACCCATAGCAATGCCGAGCTGCTTGGCCTCTGGGCTGCGGCTCACGACATTGCCGTCGTTGTTGCTCAGAACTACTAGGGGGCGTCCTTCTAGCCGGGGCTGAAAAACCCGCTCGCAGGACACGTAGAAGTTGTTACCGTCGACTAAACCGTACATGGGTGGTGGGGTAAGAGGGTATGAGTTTGAAGTAGTGCAAGGGAATTAGGCCATTCGTGGAGTTGAGCAACTTCCTGCCCTCTTGGCCTCCCACCCTCTTGCCCTATTCCCGGGTGCGTAGCAGGGCGGTGAGTTTGCCCGGTACCAGCTCGTGCACCACTTGGGTGACTACGCCCCAGATGCGCACATTTTCCGTGTCTCTTATCTCGTAGTCGGGGTAGTCGGGGTTTTCGGCTTGCAGCCACCATGCACCGTCGCGGCTTACCAGGCGCTTGACGGTGCAGTCTCCGTCGATGACAGCCACCACGATATGGTTGTGGTCGGCCTCCATGCGTTTGTCCACGGCCAGCAGGTCGCCGGCGTGGATTTCGGCGTCCTTCATGCTCTCCCCCACTACGCGCACCAGGTACGTGGCCTCAGGGTGGCGCAGCAAAATGCGGTTCAGGTCAAACAGCTCCTCCAGCTCATCGTTGGCGGGTGAGGGGAAGCCGCAGGGCACTAGGGTAGCGAACAAAGGCAGCCACAACGTGGTGGTTGGCTCGCCGACTTCGATAAGTTCGATGGTCGTCATAATGGGATGCGTAAGGTGTCGAGCACGGCAATTATACTAAAATAGTTAGCATATTGTTTGCATAATAGTGTATCATTGCCGGCAGAAGAGTCGCACAAGAAGTAGCTCATCACATATGAAATATGCGTAATTGTGCAAAAAAAGCGCACATATGGCAGCTATTGCAGCGTGTGGAACCTCGACTTCATTTTTTCAACTAAAATAAATAGCAAAATCCCTATGAAATACTTTCTCCCCGACCAGGACTCCCTACGAGAGGTGTTTGGAGCCTATATGTACAAGGGCCTGCGGTTTGAAATGAAGCAGGATTCCTACTTCGGATGCTACGCGCTCAAGGTGCGGTTTGCGGAGGGTAGCAATGCTTCGCCGGTGTTGCCGCTTTATCCGGAGAAGATGCAGACGCCGGAGGCGGCACAGCAGTGGCTGGAGCACTTGCGGGATGAGAAACTGGCGCTGATTGCGGGGTGGATGGTGGAGTAGGTAGATGCAAAAAAGCAAACAGCCCCGGCCTGTGTGGTCGGGGCTGCGTTGTTTAGAAGTAAGCGTTGCTTACATCCTTTCCAGTGAGTATGTAGAAATCACTCTGCGGGTTTTAGGCGTTGCTCACGCAGCCTACCCAGGGCTAGCTGCAAGTATTCCGGGATTAGAACACGCTTTTTACGAGCGTTCCAAGTTCCCACGGCTGCTACGAGGCTGTTTAAATCGGTTGCTTCTTGATGATCAAGCAAGTAATCCACCGTTGCCAGCAACTCCATGCCCAGGGGGGACTCAAACCCCTCAATAAGGCTTGTGAGGCGGGCGAACTGTTGCTTTTGTGCCGGGCTCAGGTTGTGCTCCATGTAGGCCTCCAACTCCGGGAATTTCTCCTCTATCAGGGTAAGCTCAGTGAATGCCTTGGCGTCTTTGTACTGCATGCCGTGCAGGAAAGCACCATCCATACGGTGGAGCACAAAGCTTAGATTATGGGCATAAGGACCGTACTGCCCTTTCTGAAAGTCCAGCCGGAGGGGTTCGCCGAGGCGCTGCAGGAAGTACGCTAACTTCTGTACTTCCACCAGGCTCAAGCTATAACCTAGCGAGGAATAGACGCGCATAGCGGCCAGTAGCATTGCCCTGGCTGGCGTCAGCTTAAGTGAATCAGCAGTGGGCTTACGCTCGCGCTTGGAGACGATATCGGAAGGTTCGTAGAGGTGAACTGGAATACCAATCCCGGCTACGGCCTGCTCGATGAGGGGGCGCACCACCTCCCAGTCAAGGCCGCCGTTGCCGCAGCCCAGCGGCGGCATGGCTACAGACGTGATGCCGTATTGGGTAATCACCCGCTTCAAGTCCTTCAAACCCTCGGTGATGTACTCCAGGCGGGAGCGTTCCTTCCAGTGGCGCTTGGTGGGGAAATTGATAATGAAGCGAGGGCCTACCAATTGGTGGGTCTCCGTCACGAACATTTCCCCAACCCGGACACGCTGCTCCTTGCAGGCCTGCCGGTAGAGCCGGTAGTTTTCGTCAAAGGCCTCCTTGAACTGCAAGGCAATACCCTTCCCCATCACCCCCTCTGTGTTGACGGTGTTAATCAGCGCATCGGTGGGCGCCTGGAGAAGATTGCCTTGATGGGAGCTAATCATGGGGGTTAATAGTACCAACTTTTTGCTACCGCAACGGGTAGCTGCAGCCCAGCCTGCTGAACGATTTGCTCAACCTGGGTGCGAATATGTTCATCATAAACAGCAATTCCTAGCAAAGCATTCACGGGCACGGCCCTATGCACTAAAAGTTCGGCTTGCTTATGTCGCTGACGGTGAGGGTTTTGTTCGGTTGGCTTCCACTGCTCAGCATAGATATCGTCCCAGGCCAAGCCAGCCAGCTGAGCGGGGTCCTGATAGTAGGAGGTAAAGGCTTCATAGGCGTGACCATCGGTAAACACGAACGGTAGTGCCAGCTGTTGAAGCCGCTGTACGTGGCTGACCAAGTAAACGATATCGGACTGGGGAGCATTCCGGCTGATTCGGTACAGCATGGGGCTGCGCGGACCCAGATAGAAGGGCACGTAATCGTTGAGTACGCCTCCCGGGGCTACCGTAACGGCTTTGCTGCCGCGGCGGCTGGTGAGGTCCGCGTCGCCAATGTTGCGGTAGGGGCCACCGGGCGGAGCTGGGTGGTTCCGACAGAAGAGGCCGTGCTGCAACGTATCGGGCAGATTGATTAGGTGCGTGATGCGGTAGATGCGCGTGGGAATGGGCTGGAGCATAGCGGTTAGCTGTAGTGGTTGAGCCGCTCGCGCAGCGCCGGCCAGTTTGGTAGTAAACGGGTGAGTAACTGGTAAAACCCGGGGCCGTGGTCGGGGTGGGCCACGTGGCAGAGCTCGTGCAGAATGAGGTAGTCGACGCAGGCGGTAGGCGCCTGAATGAGGCGGGGATTGAGCAGGATGCGGCCGGCACGGGTGTAGCTACCCCAGCGGGTAGGCATGGTGCGGAGCTGCCACTCGGGAGCCTGGATGCCATAGCGACGTACTTGCCCGGCGCAATGGGCGTATCGCTCGGCGAGGCGACGACGTGCGTGGTCGGCGTACCAGCGTTCCAGCAGGCGCCGGGTGTGGTCGGGCGCCTGAGGCCGGCGCGTGTAGACGTGCAGGTAGGCACCGCGCAGGCGCACGCCCTCCGGCTCGGCGGGCTTCCCGGCCTGCGACGCGGACTCTTCCACCAGCGACACAATGCGCAGGCGGTACTGGCGGCCGAGGTAGCGGTGGGTTTCACCGGCCACGTACTCGCGGGGGGCAACCGGAGCCGGTACCGAGGCGAAGAACTGTAGCTGGCGCACCAGCCAGGAAGCCCGGCGCAATACGGCAGCCCGTACCTGCTCCAGCGGCGTGGCAGTAGGTGCTACTACGCTGATGCAGCCGGCGGGGCGGACGGTAATGCCTACCGTGCGTCGGCGGGGAGAATAGCTCAGGCTAAAACTCAGCTCGCGCGTGCCGTAGGAAACCTGGTGAACATCAGCACTCATGCGAAGTTATTGCGGGCGACTTCCAGGGTACGGTCCCAGAGGTTATCAAGCAGGTCGTACTTATCTTTCTCGGCCAGGTGGGCTAGGCCCAGCTCCACCTGGTGGTCGAGCAAGTAGTCTTCCACGGCATTATGCATCTGATTCTGCACGTCGGCATTGCGGCGCCAGTCGCGGATGAGGAAGTTGCGCAGGAGCTGCTCGACTTGCTGGGCTACAGTGGCCAACTGGTCGGGGACAGGCTGGGCCACGGCTGCTACTTCGCTCAATGCCTTTTTGAGGGCGTTGAATAAGGCGCGGGCTTCGGGCTGATGGCGCAGTACCGCCGGGATGCCGGCATCGTATCCCTGACCAACCAGGCTGGTCAGCTCCTGCACTTGGCGCAGGTATTCGACTTCGGAGCTGCGCTGCTGGTGGAAACTGTCGATGGCATCCTGGAGTAGTTTGGAAAACTTCTCGTAGAGCACCGGGTCCTGGTCGAGGCGCTCGAAAATCACCCGCTGGAGGTTATGCGCAATGAAGTCGGCCTTGGAAGCGTGGGACTTGGCAGGGTCCAGCTGCTCGGCAGCATCTTTCTCGAAGATGTTGATGGGCTCCCCCATAGAGTGAATATCCACTACGCCCACGTGGGTGTAGAGCAGCTTGCGGATGCTGGCCTCGTACTCGCGGAAATCCTGGTCGTCGGCGTAACGGGCCTTGACGGAGCGCCACAGCGTGGTGAACAAGGATAGTTGCTGGCGGTAGTAATCGAGGTTGAGGTGAGGAGGCGGCACGGCGACGGACAAGGCCACCTGCAGGGTGCGGGCGAAGCGGGAGAGGCAAGCGCGGAACTCGTCGCGGCGGTCGGCGGGGGCCAGGTGGCGCTCGAGGGCTTCGAGGTCCAGGTTGGGACGGTTTAGCTCGCGGGGAAACAGGGCCCAGACGGCGCTGTGGTGGTCGGGCAACTTCTCCACTTCGTCGTCGACGTTGGTGACGGTACCCACGAGGTCTTCCTCGTCGAAGCCACGAAGCTCGTCGTAATCGGTCAGGGCCTTGTCGAGGTGGCCGAGCAGGTGGGCGTAGTCGATGATGTAGCCGAACTGCTTGCCGGTGAACAGACGGTTGACGCGGGCAATGGCCTGGAGCAGGGTATGGCTTTCGAGGTGGCGGGCCAGGTACAGGACGGTATTGCGGGGAGCATCGAAGCCAGTAAGCAGCTTACTGACCACGATAAGCAGCTCGACCTCATCGGAAGATGAGTTGAACTTGTCGATAACGTCCTCCTCATAGGCCTCGGGCGTTGGGTAGTAAGCCGTGACGGTTTCCTGCCAGAAGCGCTGCACCAGCCCGGTCTGGTCGGCCTCCTCGTACACGTTCACGTCCTCATCGGCAGCGGGCAGGCGGTCGGGGGGGGAGATGACGACGGCGGAATTGACGCGCAGGGCGGGGTTTGTTTTGGCCAGCCGCTGGAAGGCCTGATGGTAGAGCACGGCCACGCGCTTGCTGGTGACGGCCAGCTGGGCTTTGAGGCCGGTACCCTGCCAGGTGCTGGTGTAGTGCCGGGCAATGTCGTGGGCAATTTCTTCGATAACCTG
This sequence comes from Hymenobacter pini, assembly GCF_020421205.1. Taxonomy (GTDB): domain Bacteria; phylum Bacteroidota; class Bacteroidia; order Cytophagales; family Hymenobacteraceae; genus Hymenobacter; species Hymenobacter pini. The sequence continues at coordinate 830,689 of NZ_JAIZZH010000003.1, read as the reverse complement.
GGGGCTACCATAGAGGTGGGTAACGCGGCGGGCGTGCTTTTGCTTGATGGTCTGGGCCTGGTACTCGGGCAACGGCTCGGTTACGCGGTCCACGCCCCGGTCCAGGGGTACGGCGTTGATATCGAAGCTGAGGTGGCGGCCCTCGTAGAGCAGGGGCAGCACGGCGCCATCCTGCACGGCCTGGCGGATGGTGTACTTATCGATGAAGCCGCCGAAGCGGCGGGCGGTGCTGCGCTCGGCTTTGAGCAGGGGCGTGCCGGTGAAGCCGATGTAGCAGGCCAAGGGCAGCAGGCGGCGCATTTTCTGGTGGCGGTTGCCGAACTGGCTGCGGTGGCTTTCGTCGATGAGAACAAAGATGTTGGCGTCGGGGTCCTGGAACTCGCGGCCGCGCAGGGCGGTGTCGAACTTGTCGATGATGGCCGTGATGACGTCGGCGCGGCGGTCCTGGAGCAGCTCGATGAGGTGCTGGCCGCTACGGGCGGGGGCCACTTCCTTGCCGCACTGCCGGAAGGTTTTGCGAATCTGCCGGTCCAGGTCGCGGCGGTCGGTGACGAGCACCACGCGGGGGCGCAGGATGTCGGGCTGCAGGGCCAAGGCTTTGGCCAGCAGTACCATGGTGAGGGACTTGCCGGAGCCCTGGGTGTGCCAGATGATGCCCCCGCGCCGGGACGCCGGCGCGCCCTCTTCGCCGGAGCCGGCGGTGTTACGGGTGCGCACCCGCTCCAGGGTGTTGCGCACGGCGAAATACTGCTGGTAGCGGGCGACTTTGCGCACGCCACCATCGAAGAGGGTGAAGCGGTTGATGAGCTCCAGCAGGCGCTCGGGGCGACAGAGGCAATACAGCTGGCGGTCCTGTTCGGTGGGCAGGGTATCGGCGGGCTCGGGCGGCAGGCCGGGGAGCTTGCGCAGGCGCACCCGCTGCACGGCCGCTTCGAGGCTGGCTTCCGACTGGCCTTCCTCGCGCCAGCGGGACCAGAAGTCGAGCCGGGCGCCGGTGGTGCCGTAGCGCACCTCGTTGGGCTGCAGGGCCAGCAGCAGCTGCGCGTAGTGGTAGAGGCGCGGAATACCTTCCTCGTAGTCGTAGTTGCGCACGTGCTGACGGATGGCTTCCTCCACGGTATGCTCGCCGTCGCGGCGCTTGGCTTCGATGACGCCGAAGGGGATGCCGTTGACGAAGAGGGTGAGGTCGGGCCAGCGCTTGTGCTGGGCGCCCTGCACAAGCAGCTGGGGCACTACGTGGTAGTCGTTGTTGCGGGGCTCGGCCCAGTCGATGTAGCGCAGGGTATAGCTCTTGGTGTCACCCTGCACGGTTTCGGGGGCACTTTTGCCCAGGGTGAGCAGGTCGTACACCTGCTCGTTGGTGCGCACGAGGCCTTCGTCGGGAATGTCGCGCAGGGACTGCACGGCCAGCTGGATGCTGGCCTCGGAGAATTCGTAGCGGGTATCGAGGTAGTCGAAGCGGTTCAGCTCGCGCAGCTTGCGGGCCAGGATGCTTTCCAGCAGCACGGCCTGGGGGCGCTGGTCGCGCGCTTCCAGCGCCTGCTCGGGGGTGAGCAGCTGGTAGCCCAGGCGCTGCAGGAAGCGCAAGGCGGGGGCTTCGGCGTCGGATTTTTCGGCGTAGGAGTTGGTGGACATAGCGGTGGTGGGACCTCACCCCCCGGCCCCCTCTCCATAGGGAGAGGGGGAGCCACGGCGGCGCGGATTTGGCGTTATGATTGACAATCAGATTCAGGCGTTACTCGTCGTCGTTGTCGTCTGCTCGATGGCGCTTGATTAAATCAATGTGCACAGGGGTTGCCTTGTAATTACCACTTTGAATGGCGGCAATAATGTCTGCTCGGGGGATGCCCCATTTGCTGGAAATGTAGTGGAGGTGAGGTTGTTCATCTTGGTAGTTCTCCTTGCCGGCAATGCTTTTTTCGGTATAGAAGAAGCAATGCCATTCATCACCCTTGTCCAGGAATTTGGCGTGAATCACCTTCCGGTCAGTAATCACCTGCTTTAGCTGGCCAGGAGTGAGCGTGGTGTGCCCTACTGACTCCACTGCGTTGTTTTTGCGTAGGCGTATCAACCGGGGTAGCTTGGTTCTGTCGAGCCCCTTGCGGTCTATATGGGCACGGTAGGAACTGTAGGAGTAGCCCAGATTTTCACCGGCCTGGCACACGAAAGCGAAGAACTCGTTCCAGGAAAGAACTAGGCCGCGCAGGGCCTTTATCTGGTCTTTTTTGGAGTCAGCGGCCAACACATTCCAAAGCGCCTGTGGAGCTTTCGTGGTCATGTATTGTTGTTCCTGTTCTGCCCACGCTTCGACAGCATTTTTGAAGAGGACCTTCATCCAGATTTCTTCTGGAATCCCTGCACCTATACCGGTTTTGGCGTTTACATCTACAGCAGCCTTGAGGAACCGGATGCGTGAGGGTATAAATAACTCCCTAATCTTCTCGAGGGGCCTGACGAATTCGAAGTCTCCGACTTCGGTAATGTGATAGTTGCCATTCTGGCCATCGGGGATAACTGCGTGATACATACGAATTGGATAGGTGATATGTGAGGTGAAAAAGTATTGGTTTACGCCGCGCGCTGCTCCAGGCCGTCCCAGATGCGGAGGAAGGAGTCGGCTTCGCCGGCGAGGAGCAGGTCGAGGCCGGGGCGGCGGGGGCCGGCCACGTGCAGCTTGCCGGTGCTGAGCTGCAGCAGGCCCAGCACGGTGCCGGCGGGCAACTGCGGGCCGAGTTGCAGCTCCATGAGGCTGAGAATAAGCTGCACCTGGGTGGGCTTGAGCTGGTCGTCTTTGAACCAGACCTGAATAAGGTGGGGCTGGCCGTCGATGCGCAGGCCCAGGTGCGGCGCTACCCGCACCTGCAGCTCCTGGTGCTGCCAGAAGCTGGCCGTGGGCTCGAACCACTCGAACGTGCGGCGCCCCCAGAAGCGGTGGTACTTGCTGAGGCGCAAGGCGTAGCTGGCTTGCTTCTTGGCATCGGCGGTGAGGGCCGGCAGTAAGCCGGGCACTTCAGCGCGGGTACCGCCCTGACGGTGATGCTCGCGTAGGCCATCCCGCAGCGGCTTGTAGAAGTCGGTGGCCGGGTGATAGTCGGGGCGAGTGAACAGCTCCTGCACTTTGGTGAGCTTGGGCTGGCCGCTACGGGCCACGAAATCCACGAAGTCGGTGAGGTAGATGGCGGGCATCGGTACGGGGGTTAGCGGGTGAAAGCCTGGCCCGTCAGCAGCCGCTGCATCAGGCCTTTTTTCTGCTGCTGCAGAAGTGTGAGCTGCTGACGGAGCAGCTTGATTTCCTTATCGGCGCTTGATAAGACCTTCGCAATTGCTTTCTGTTCATCAACGGATTCTGGAATCAGAACCTTGACTTTAGCAAAGGAGGGGAACTTGCAGTTGAGTGTGTCGTCAACTAAGCCCTGCGAGTAACGCCAGAACTTGTAAATGACACTTTGAGTCTTGAAAAGGAAGCCCGCGAACTGTACATCAATGCTTTTACCAGGTACCACGACGGTATAGGCAGGACTTATTATTCCCTCCTTATCAGCTACGGCGGCTACCCCCTGCCACAAACGCATGGTATTATAGCCGATGTCACCGACCCGGATGGCTTTGTACTTGCTTTTGTCGCTGTTAGAAGTATCGCGCTTCTCAAGTTCGTCACGATGAACGAGGCCTTGCTTGCTAGTAATAGAAAGCAACGGTAAGCGTATGTGTCCCCGTTCGGAGCGTTCCGAGAACAAACTTCCTAAAGGCACTTCTTTCCACGTCGATTGCGCAAACTGAGGAAGCCGTTTCACGCCGCTGGTCAAGGTTTCCTGTAAGACCTCAAACCGCTTCTCCTGCTTCTCCAGCAGCTGGGCGGTACCGTCAATGGCCCGGTCGCAGGCATCGAGGATGGCAACTATTTTCTCCCGGTCCGCTTTGGGTGGTATCGGTACCACATATTCACTGATGAACGACGTGGGAATACGCTTCTGCCCGGCACTGCCAGTCATGTTGGCTTCGCCGCGTACTCGGAACTCGTGGGTGCTGAAGTGGTGATAGAGCAGCCGACGGGTGCTTTCGTCTTCGGCCCGAACCACGTGGAATTCGGTACTGCCGAAGCCCTTGCCGTTGGTAAGCCCCGTGACCAAAGCCCCTTTGCCGTTCTCGAAGCAGGGCGTGATTTTGGCAATCAAGAGGTCGTTGTCTTCAAAGCCAGTGAAGCCGTTAGCAACTTCGGCGTAAGGCCGGGGTGCATGATTGACCAGGCGCATATCCTCCGATACATCGGCCATGCCGACAAAGCTGACCAGTTCATCGGGCGCGGCCTTGGGTTTGCGAGGATTCACCTCGGCTACTGAACTGACTTCGCAAGCCGTCCAGCCTTTCGGTAGATTCTTCATACAGCCCGCTTACAGTTCAATGCCCAACTCCTTTAGGTAGCCATCCAGCTCCTGGCGCACGTCGGCCAGGTCGGTTTCCAGCTGACGGATTTCGCGCTGCACCTGCTGCACGTCCACGGCTTCTTCGGCCTCGAAGGTGTCGACGTAGCGGGCAATGTTCAGATTGTAGTCGTTCTCCTGGATTTCGGCCAGGGTGGCCCGGTAGGCGTAGCGCGGCACCGACTCATAGGCCTGGTAGGTGGCCACCACGCGCTCGAGGTGCTCGTCGAGCAAGCGGTTCTGCTTCTTGCCGGCCTCGAAGTCGCGGCTGGCATCGATGAAGAGCACATCCTTTTTGTCGCCCCGGTCTTTGCGGAACAGCAGGATGGCGGCCGGAATGCCGGTGCCGAAGAACAGGTTGCCGGGCAGGCCGATAACGGCGTCGAGCAGATTTTCCTGGATGAGGCGCTTGCGAATGGCGCCCTCCGAGGAGCCCCGGAACAGCACGCCGTGGGCCACGATGACGCCCACCCGGCCGCGGCCCTCGGTGGCGCTTTCAATCATGTGCAGAATGAAGGCATAGTCGCCCTTGCTTTTGGGCGGCAGGCCGCGGCTGAAGCGGTTGTGCAGGTCGTTTTCGGCCACGTCGAAGCCCCATTTGTCGAGCGAAAACGGGGGGTTGCCCACCACCACATCGAACTTCATGAGGCGGCCGCCTTCGAGCAGCAGCGGGTTGGTGAGGGTGTTGCCCCGCTCGATACGGGCCGAGTCGAAGCCGTGCAGGAACATGTTCATCTTGGCCAGCGCGAAGGTGCTGCCATTGATTTCCTGGCCGTAGAGGGCGAAGTTGCGGGTGGGGCGGCCCTGGTCGTCGCGGGCAGCCTGGGCCGCCTCGATGAGCAGACCCGCCGAGCCGGCCATGCCGTCGTAAATCCGGTCGCCCTCGCGGGGGGCCACCAGCCGGGCCAGCAACTCGCTCACGGAGTGCGGCGTGTAGAACTCACCGCCCTTCTTGCCGGCGCTGGCTGCAAACCGTTCGGTGAGGTACATGTAGGCGTTGCCCACGATATCTTCGCGCTTGTCGCCCCACACTTTCTTGCTGTAGTCGAGGCTGGGCTGGTTGAAGTCGTTGATAAGGTGCTGGAGCAGGCGGTTGCGCTCCTTGGTGGAGCCCAGGCGGGCCTCGTTGTTGAAGTCGATGCCCCGGAACACGCCTTCGAGCTTGGCGCGGTTGGCGTCTTCGATGCTGGCCAGGATACGGTTGATCAGGTCGCCGAGGTCGGGGTGGTTGCTGTTGGCTACGATGTGCTCAAAGGTGGTGCCTTCGGGCAGCACGAACCGCTCGCGGCTGAGCTTGCGCTGGAGGAGGGTTTCGTCGTCGCCGTACTGGGCGCGCAGCTCCTCGCGCTTGTCGTTCCAGACGTCGGAGAGGTACTTAAGGAAGAGGAACACGAGGATGTAATCCTTGTACTCGGTGCTGTCGACGGGGCCGCGGAGGGTGTCGCAGGCGCGCCAGAGGGCGGCGTTAATCTGGTCTTGGGTTGGGCGGGTCATGGGGAGGGCCTCACCCCCCGGCCCCCTCTCCAGGGGGAGAGGGGGAGCCAGGCGGCTTGGATTTTGATTGAAATGGATGTGGATTTACAGCTTACCTAGCAGCTTGTTGATTTTTTCCTTGCGCCTTCTTGACTTGGCGAAAGCATTCACCTGATCGATTGAATCGAACTCACCCAAGATGTCAAGTGCGCTGAAATGAGACACAAAGAGTATGTCGCCCAGCTGGAAAACCTCTAATTCGTCCGGCTCAGGTTGGCGCGTATACGAAGTGAGTCTAAGCCTTACCAATTGCGCCTGTTTCTCAAAATCATCCACTTTCTTGCTGAAATTGCTGTCAAGGATAGCACCAGTGGTAAAGGTGGATTTTTTTAAAGTGGCCCGAGCTAAACCAAAATGCTGGTCAATGTCATCTCTGAGTTCATTGTTTTGTTGTTCAACAACATCAATGAGTTGGAGGCGGGCTTTGCGAACTTGGCTAGGTGGAAGATGCTCTGTGAGGTACTGGCGTGTTTCGCGGGCTATTTTTCCCGTTTCTTCAACCGCTAAGGCAAGACCCGACTGCGCAAAGTCGAAGTCGGCGAGTTCAAATGTTTTTTTCATATGCTTATTCTTCAGTATTTATCTGGGTTAAAAGTGCTTGTTCAATGGCCAGGGCACGCTTTTCGCGCAAACTGTCGGCGAGTTTGGCCTCGCGGCGGAGGGCGTCGGCGACGTGGGCAATGTGGCGCTGGACCTGCAGGTTGGGCAGCGGGATTTCGAGGCAGCCCAGCAGGGGCTTGGTGATACCGGCGACGCTGCTGCCCTGGCGTAGGCTCTGGAGGGCAGCCTGGCCGGGGGTGGAATTGAGGTACCAAGTCAGGTAGCCGGCATCGGTAGTAGCCGGGTCATGGACGCGGAGGCGAAAGAAGAACGACATGGCAATGGCCCGGGGCCAGGGCTTGGTATAGAGCACGGCCGGATTGCGGGGGCCTTTGGCCAGAAGCAGGATATCCTGGGGCTGCAGGAACTGTTGCTTCGGGACGGAAGGCAGCTCGGTACGGAGCGGGTCGTCGGCCAGCTCGTTGTAGGGGCTGGCAACGTCGCGCACCTGGATGATGTATAAGGAGCCATCGGGTTCGGGGGTTGGTTTTTCCCGAAGCGTAGCCCCAGAAACGATATCAACAAGTTCCTGCAGAAGAATCATCAGTAAAGTTATGCTGTAGTTTCTTATGCAAAGATGGGGATTATATCGTCGGGAGCAATAGGAGAGTTGTCAGTATAGTCATGCTGTATGAAATAATATTTGCAATCGTCTGATTGTCAGTGGTATTATTTTATAATTATTTTTAAAATAATCTGTTGTTACCTTTTTGGGGAGTAGTAGAGCCTTTGCCCGACAGTAGGTGTAACCAGAAACATATACCATAATCCTATAGGTAGTAGCTTTGGCCAAAACGACCCTATATGCTACCCGAATTCTTGCCTACTGGCTTTGCTACCAAAAGTGCCCGGTCCATTATCGACCGACTAGACTTCAGCCTGAGCCAAGCCACGGCCGTGCGGGCCAGTGTATGCTATTGGACGCGCTGGCCCAACCACCTGCACCGTAATTTCACGGAGCTGCTGAAGTGGGACGACTCGTTTTGCTGCGTGGATATTAAGGACACCACTGAAGTAGATGCGCTGTATGCCTTCAGTGAGGAAGGGGCCAGCAACTTCTATGTGTATCTGAAGGAGGAAAGTGAGAAGCGGCCTGGGCAGTTGCGGCTATACCACAACCTCCTGCACCCCAAAATGCTAGTGCTGGATATGCCCAATGGCCAGGCGGAGGTATGGGTGGGGAGCCACAACTTTACGGAGCGGGCGCTGCACGGCCATAACTATGAAGCCTCTACCGTGACAGTCTGCACACAGGATTCGGCTTTCTACTGGCACCATCGGGCATACCTGGAGCATATCAGAAACCAGTGTCAGCAGTTCAACCCCAATTTGCGTGCGGCCTATAAGGCCCTGCAGCGCCCGTACCAGACGGGCAACACGGATAACCTCTACCAGATTTTGCCACTGGTGGGGTATAACGTACTCGCGCTGCCAGGGCAGACGCTGCTGCTGCTGGGGGATGATGCGCAGGAGCTACGGCGCTTCAGCGGGGCCACGCCCCGCCTGCAACGGTTTCTGGTGCGGGCCGGCGACCTGCAAACCGGGCAGCAGCATTTGCTACATGCCCACGTGCAGAGCTCAGGACTGATTGATAAGCTGGATGAGCAATCGTTCGGAATTGATTTCTCGGCCCGTCCCTACGCCATTCGGCGCCGGGACCTGATACCGTATACCGCTTACCGCAGCAAAGCTTTTGTGGGGACCGAGCTAAAGCGCTTTGCGTACTGGGTGAATATCAAACTGGGCCCACTGGCTGGGCATGGTGAGGAGCTACAGGCCGTAAAAGCGCCTCCACTAGCCTGGTGGGCTAAGGATGCGGCGGCTACGGCGCATCTGCGCCAAGAAATTGCGCGGGAGCGGGCACGCCAGCGGATGGCCACTGGCTGGGAGGATCAGCCGCGGCGGGAGTGGGAAACAGAACGGGAGCTGTTGGAGGCGCAACAATTTCAGCCGGAAGTGCGGGTGGCGCGTTTTCGGCAGGAGTCGGATGTGCCGGTACTGGTAGCAGGCCGCGACCAAGAGGCGGCATTTACGCCCCGGATGCTGACAGCCGCCCAGCCTTTTTATGAGCGGGAATTTCAGCAGGTATACTTTGAACCCGAGGCAACTGAGCGCCGCCCCTTCCGACTGAAGCCGGAAGCGCAGGTGCCCGAAGAACTGCGGGCCTTCACGCTTAAAACACTGGTGCAAGAGCGGCGGTGGCAGGGTGGTTGATTATGCACCATCTTGCGAAGATGCCAGAGCAAGCTATGTAGCTTGGGGGCGTGGGCCACGCCGCCGGAAACCGGGTAATGCTACGCCGGCCCGAAATTCATGGTAGCAGTTTACTGCTGCTCGGTCGTTGGCTATATGCTTGGTAGTACGCGCCGGGGCTTCGTTGCCAAGACGGTGCAGCACTTGGTTCGTGTTGGCAACCGTAATGGGCTCTATCGTCATATTCAGGCGTTGTTCGACGCGCTCAATATCACGCAAATAGGCGCGTGGCGTTTTGGGTGGATAGCCTTGGTTGAGCATCCAGGTAGTAAAGGCAGCGCTGTGCAGCATAAAGTGAATAGAAAGATGAAGCTACTGTGCGTGCCAAGCTACGAAGTACCCGCATGATGTACTACTTGGAACGGTGTTACCGTACAAATACGGGTGTGCACGATGGGCTGCTGAAGATAACAATGCCGGGCGGTTATAGGTGCATACGGGCACCTACAATCTGTTGAATAGTAAGAACGTGATGGTGCTCGTCCAGCCACTGATTGGAGGCTAGGTCGCACGAGAAGACGTGCAATTTGGGCTGAGTAAGGGCTTGTGTGACCACGCAAAGGCGATATCGGGGGCGTTTCCCCGGGTTGTTGAAGGCTGAATACTCGTTCGGGGTAAGTTCGACTTCCAGCTGAGACTCGGACAGGCCCTTGACCTCCAGTAGAAGATGAAGCCGGTCGGCGGTAGCTTCCAAATCCCACCCAACATTGTCCTTTTCAACGGAGGCTAGGTTGTAGCCTAACTGCGTGTAGTGTTGCCATACACAGGTTATAGCTGCCTGTTCTACTGCTATGCGTTTGAGTGTATCGGGCTGACGGGGGGAGCCTGATCGACGCACAGCCGGTGGCCGGCCGGTGCTGGTATAAGCCTTAATGAAGCGGTGCACTTGCTGGATAAATGGGGCTGCGTCTTCAGTGTCAGCGTACCACACATTGCTTTGACCCATTCCGCCCTTGCCCCGGGGCACTGCCAGCGTACGCGCATCTGGAGGCAGGAGAAACACATCAGTTGCCGCCGCCGTGATGTAGTAACCAACTTCACGGTCCTGCCAATCCCAACTGCTGCGACGAGGCGGGGAAAATAATTCGGAATAGTGCCGTTGAACAGTCGCATTCAGGTACCACCCAATTACACAGGTGCCACCGGAGCTTGGATGCCGAGCCGTCCATACGACAGTGACACCCGATAGCTGCGCGGCGTCAGCTGCTGCGCCCAGGCGTTCAATTCGAATGTCGCTGGCCTTTACTGTTTGGACATATCCGTAACACTGGCCGCCAAACGGTAGGAAGTTGTGGACCTCGCCGCCCGTTTGATGTTCGTGGATATAACTGCCGCCGCCCGTAATTGGATCAGTGGCGGTCAAGCCGCGGTAATGTAGCATCCAGCCGATATTGCAGAACAGGATAGTAGGCATCAGAAAAAATAACGTAGGAAGAGGTTGAGCAGCGGTGACGAAGATATTGATGTGTTGGTAAGGGTAGTAGCGTATTGTAAAGAATATAGGTACAGATGTTCTGAGCGTATACTGTAACGCTGGGCGAAGCGACGCGTCGCGGCCTCGTGGCGGCGGTTGATGGCGCGCAGGGCGGCTTCGTCAGGCTGCCAGTCGGGGCGCGGGCTGCGGTGAGTGGCGGCGTGAGTCTGCTGGCGCAGCTGCTCGGCTTCGGTGGGGAAATGTAGGCCCCGTTTTTCTTTTTGGCTGATGATGGTTAGCCGCTGGCGCAGATGCTCGGCATTGGGGTGGTCGTCGGGAATCTGGCGGCTGAGGCCGGCCACGAGTTGCGGGGAGGCCTGCTGCAGTTGCGCTACGGTGTGCTGCTGGTTGCTGGCTTGTTGGGCTTTCTGGTCGAGGTGCTGCTGCTCGAGGCGGTGGACTTTGCGGTCGGAGTTGCGCGGGCAGTAATAACACGTTTATTTGTGATGCTCAAATTGGCCAAATAGCCACTAGCTGTCTTTGTGAGACTATTTGCGTGCTCTAATATTTCCTTCACCATTCTGCTCATCCTTTCCCATGGCTGAATCCACCTTGGACACCGGCAAGAAATACATCAAGTCTATTTTTCAATCCGATCAGTTTTACAACATACCAGAGTATCAGCGCCCGTATGTGTGGGGGCCGGAGCAAGTCACGACGATGTTTGATGACATTGCCACGGCTTATGAGCAGGATAGGAACCGGGAGTACTTTCTGGGTTGCATGATCTGGAATGCTAAGGAAGACCGGAGCGGAGAGGTTGTTTACCCTTATAACGACATTCTAGACGGGCAGCAGCGTTTTATCACATTGTACCTGCTCCAAGGGGTGATTCGGGATGTGTCGAGCAATGCCAAACTGAAGGACACTGTGGCCAAGCGCTTGCAGCAGGAGCGCGACGACCTGGAGGGTACCCCCGAGCGTAACCGTTTAAAGTTCAGTATTCGGCACGACGATGATTTCCTGCAGCAGTACGTGCTAGCAGAAGGCGGCACCTTGCAGCATCCGCAGTTAGTGGCTCTGATCGAAGCCAAAACCACGAGTACGTCAGTGCGCAGCATGGCTACGGCGTTGCTGACCATGCACGAATGGTGGAGCAGCAAGCGGCGCGACTTTGATTCGGAAGAAGGCTATCAGAAATTCCTGTTTGAGTTCTACGGCTACCTAAGCAACCGTGTGCTGGTGCTGTACCTGTCGACCTCCGACAACCTGGATGATGCCTATAACCTGTTCACGGTGCTGAACAGCCGGGGCGTGCAGCTGCAGTCGAGCGACATCTTGCGGGCTCAAAATCTGCGGGTGATTACGCACGAAGACAGCCGCAAGAAGTACGCGAGTAAGTGGGATGAATACCAAGACACTATTGAGTCGCCCTACAAATCGTTTGACGAGTTCTTGTGGGCCATGGTGTACATCTTGATGAAGTACCGCTCCGACTCCAACCAGAGCATTAGCAAAGCCTTCAACTTCATCTACGAGCGGAAGCTACTAAGTCGGGGCGTACCAACATTTGAGTTCATCGACAAGTACGTGCAACACTTAGAGGCGGTGTTCAATGCAAACTACCAGGCTTCGGAAGCGGGCTGTCTGTACGAGAACCTGAACTACATCCTGGCTTCCACCTTCGGCAATCAGTACATCGTGCTGCTGATGCATTATCGGGAGTGTTTCGGGGAGGCAAACATTCTGGAGTTCCTGATCAAAGTAGATAACCTGTTCTCGGTGGCCTGGTTGACAGATACCCGTAGTCTGCAGACGCGCATCTTTATCATGCTGCGCAAAATGGAGGAACTGCGGGATAAGTATAGCAATCAGCAAGAGGCATCCGCTGCCTTCCTGCAGGATAACGTGTTGCGCTACGACTACGAAGACGAAAAGGCCAACACATTCATCGATATCGAGAAGTTCTTCGACAGCTTGGATATGGAGAAATGGGGCAGCTTCGCGGGTACTCGCATCAACAAGACGCGCTACCTGCTGCTGAAGCTAGACTTGCTCACGGGCAGCCTGCACAACAAGCTGCAGTTCAACAAATCGTTTGCTTCGGTGGAGCACATCATGCCCCAGAAGCTGCGCGTGCCGGCCTGGGCTGTGGACGAACAGGAGCACCAAGAGTGGCTGCATCGGCTGGGCAACATCGTGCTGATCGATATGAAGAAAAATGCGTCGCTCAGCAACTCGTCGTTCCCAGATAAGCGGCACAAATACAGCACCTACATCGAAGGGCGGGCCAACACGAATTACGTGTTTATGACCTATCAACACTGGAGCATTCAGACACTTAAGCAGAACCATCAGCGCGTGTTAAACCTGCTGAAGGGTTACTACACGGGTAACAGTCTACAGAGCCTGAAAGACCTGAAGAAGCAGGCTTCGCTGGCAGGTGCCGTAGCGAGTAATGTTGCAGTACTGTCGGCACCGGTAGCTGCTAACTAGCTGTTAGCAGATATGAGCTGGCCTATGGCATAGCTGAACCGATAAGCCCTATTTGGTCTACGGAGGGTAAATGCACAAAGAGCCCTGTACGTAATGTACAGGGCTCTTTTATTGTACAGGTGGGTCGACTAAGCCAACAAAAAAACTACAGGTGCTTGGGGGCAATACCGTGCCGCTGTGCGAAGCGGAGCGTACTAACCTCGTGGCGACGGGTAATGGCTCGTTGAGCGGCCTCGCCGGGCTGCCAATCGGGGCGCTGGTTGCGGTGGGTGGCGGCGTGAGTCTGCTGGCGCAGCTGCTCGGCTTCGGTACTGGAGAGCAGGCCGCGTTTTTCCTTTTGGCTGATGATGGTTAGCCGCTGGCGCAGATGCTCAGCATTGGGGTGGTCGTCGGGAATTTGGCGGCTGAGGCCGGCCACGAGTTGCGGGGCGGCCTGCTGCAGCTGGGCCAGCTCCTGCTGTTGGTTGCTGGCCTGCTGGGCCTTCCTGTCGAGGTGCTGCTGTTCAAGGCGGTGGGCCTTACGGTCAAAGTATTCGGCCAGCAGGGCGTAGATGCGGGCCGGGTCGAGGGACTGGTAGAACTTGCTGCCGCGGGTGCGGGCTTCCTTCAGGGCCAGGATGACGTCCTTGAGGCTGTCGTGGGTGTAGGTGTGGGCCAGCGTGTCGGCCAGCTCCAGAATGTCGGCCGCGTCGGGCTTGTCGGGCACCCGCAGCGAATCCAGGAACGCCCGCAGGATGATGACCAGCAGCTTAACCACCACGGTGTCGCCGGCGGGGCCATACTGCAGCTGGAAGCGGCGGCGCAGCTGGAACAGCTTGGGGGCCTGGGCGGCCGCCTGGGGCGTGAGGCCCACGGACAGCTCGGCCAGCAGGGCGCGGGCCTCCGGGTTGGGGGTGGCGGCCAGCTCACGAATCGTACTTGGAGCGGTAGCCAGTGCGAGCAAAGAGTGTTCTGGCGTCGGTGGGGCTGGCACTGCCGGGCTGGTGGGCGTGGACGCCGGGGGCCAGTTTGAGGCGGTTATCGTGAGCATCGTTGAGGAAGAATTGAATGGCGGTGGCGCGCCAGTCGCGGCGGCGGGGTGGTTCTCCTTTCTGGCGCCAGGCGCTGATGCGGGCGTGGTAGTAGCGCAGATCAGCTAGGGCGTAGTCGGTGCCCTCAAAGGCGGCGGCAAAGGCTTCGTAGCTGGCTAATTCCGAATCAGCGAATGAAACTTCCGAGCGCTGCTGGCGTCTCGGCCTGGTTGAGTTGGCTGCCGCTTGGCCCGCTGCTTCGCGCATAGCTGCCTGCTTTACCGCCTTCTTTTTTGGCGCAACTTTTTTCTTGGGGGCCTCGGCTGCGCAATCATCTGGAGCTGGTACTGAACCCCCAGCCGTTTCTTTTGAAAGCCTGTCGTCCGCCAAAGACTGCTCGTCTTGTTGTTCCTTGCTGCCTCTGCCGTTTAGTGGTAGAGGTTTATACCTACCAGAAGTTTTACCTAATAAGGAGTGTTGTTGCACTTCTGCACCTGGTAACCCCTGTTCACCTGTGGCAGAAGTGGTAACGGTAGGGTCAGGTACCGGGTACACTTCTGCCACAGGTGGCGCGGTTTCACTTGGCCCAGAAGTGGACCCGATAGGCTCATCTACCTGTGGCACTTCTGCACTCGGTAGAACAGTGAGGAAGCAGCGGCTAGGCTGGTGTTTGGAATTGCTCGGCTGGTAGGTGAGCAGGCCCCAGGCCTCGAGGTCGTACAGCTTTTCGGTGTAGGTGCTTCTGTTGCCAATGCGAGCCGCCTGCATCGTGGCCTGGTGGTCCAGGTCGAGGGCGGCGGGAAACCGCTCGGCGTTCCACTGGTAAAACAAAGCCCAATACAGGCTGATGTGGTGGGGCGTGGCGGCGGGCTGTTGGCTTAGCTGCTCATGGGCGGCGCGGGTGTGGCGGACATAGTTCATGGCGGGGCGGCACTATGCGCCTTCGCCCAGCTGCAGCGGCTCGGTGGGCTGGTCGAACAATTCCAGCTGGCGGTACTCGGTGCATTTGCCCCGCAAGGCGGCTTCAACCTCTGCTAGCGCCTGGAGAACGGCTGTTTCGAGCAGGCCGGCGTAACCGTAGGCGTGGTTAGTTTCGTCGTCGTAAGCCACGTAAGGGCTGTTGAGGTTGAGCACCTTGCCGCCGGTGAGCCGACGCTGTCCGACGAGCGTAACGCCGCCTTGCCCGATACTCAGGCCGGTAACGGTAAACTGCTCAAAGTGGGCGGGCAGCGGCTGTGCATCGTCTTCGGGCCAGTAGGTAGGCGTTTCGGTTAGCTGCTCGGTGAGTAGGCACAGATGCGGCACCAACTGGGCAAAGCGGTGGAGCAAATCCGGGTGTACCAACTCTTGAGCAGTGAGGGTGAAGGTGCGGGCCGGGGCGTCGTCAGTGCGCTGCTCCGTGAATTCGCAGGTAAGCTGCTGGTTTTTGATTTTGGCCTTCTGAATGCGAATGATGGAAGGCGTGGTGGGCGCGTCGGGCCCAACTATGGGGGCGAGTTGAGTAGTCATGTAGAACCGTTAATCAGGTAAGGGCCCGCCAAGCGGACGATTGTAGCGCGTGAGGTAGCGGTTAAGCTCAGAGAGGTAAAAGCCCCATTTCTTTTCGTTGATGCGCACGCCTTTCACGCGGCCTTTACGGCGAGCCTTCCGTAACCCCTCCGGCGTTATGTGCAGGTGAGTAGCTGCCTCGCGCACTTTCATCAAGCGGTCAGGCGGCGTGGGAGGGCCGCTGAGTTTTTCGACTTCTCTTCGGAGGCGGGCCACTTCATTTAGTAGACCGTGCCATTCGGCTTCAGAGATGAGAATAACGGCTTGCATGGTATGGACATGAAAGGTGAAACCATACCAGTTAGAACAAACCAGTCAATGCGAAGTACTGGAGGCAATCATCCCCAGCTTAAGCCGCTTGGGCGGTGCGGTGGTAGCGGCGTGGGTAGGCATCGAGCACGGAGCGGCGGAAGCCCCAATCTTTCTCGTTGAGGCGCACGCCCTGGATGCGGCCGACCCGGCGGGCCCGGCGCAGGGCTTCGGGGCAGAGGCCCAGGTAGGCGGCAGCCTGCTCGGTGGGCAATACTTCGTCGGGCGGAGGTGGGGGCGTTTGGCGCGCCTGCTCGGCGGTTTCCAGCTTTTCGAGGCGGCCCAGAATCTGCCGCCACTCCGGTTCGGGAATGAGGACGACGGTTTGCATGGGCTACTGCTTGGTGAGTTGGGCAATGCGTTCCTGGATAAGGCGCTGCGCGGCCTTCTCCTGCTCGATGGTTTCCAGCAGCGCGTTGATGATGGCCGGCGTGCCGTGGCCGCGCCGGATGACGCTGTGAATGGTGCTGCGGGAGTAGGTGTGGCCCTGCTGGCTGAGCTTGTCCAGCGTGTTCTGCACGATGGTGGTTCGGCCGCCGAACTGCTTCACCAATTCGTACAGGCTAGACTTTTCTACTTTATTACGCAACTGTTTCATGCTATTGTGCGAAAAGAGTGTATATTTGTTTTGCACCTGCCGCAAAACAGCGTACATATTACTACGCTTTTCGCACAAAAGAAAACTAATAAGCGCCTAATAATGCAACAGGTTGGTTCACAAGCTGAAAAAGAGCAGGCGAAAGGCCTAGACGCCGAGGTAGGCGCCCGGATTAAGCAACTCTTTGAGCATCATAAGCTGACGACCTACGAAGCCAGCATGAAGCTGGGGTACGGCAAATCCAGCAAGCTATACAAGGCCTTGACGGGCGAGGTAAAGCCTTCCTACGAGACGCTGTACGACATTCTAGCCACGTTCCCGGACGTGTCGGCCGACTGGCTGATGCTGGGCCGCGGGCCGATGGAGGTTGGCAGCGGTTCGGCTACGGTGCGCGTGAGCCAGCCGGGGCCCAACAGCAGCCTACAGGTGCTGACGGTAACGGTGGACAAAGACGGTGAGGAAACCACGGCCCTAGTGCCCGTGCAGGCCCAGGCCGGCTACTCGCTGCAGCACAACGAGGCCGTGTACCTGCGCGACCTGCGCCACTATAAGATACCAGGCTTTGAACACGGCTCGTACCGCGCCTTCGAGGTAGCGGGGGACAGCATGATACCCATCTTCAACCACCGCGACGTGGTGGTGTGCTCCTTCGTGGATGACCGGCGCCTGTTGGAGCCCGGGGAGGTGTACGTGGTGGTGACCAGCGAGAGTGTGATGCTCAAGCGCATCCGCCAGCAGATTACCTCGCCTGAAATGGAAGTGGTGCTGTACTCCGATAATCCGCACCGCAAGCCTTATTCCATCGAGGGCCGCGACATTCAGCAGCTGTGGCGGGTGCGGGGTTGTGTCACCAGCTTCATCCCTAGCGCCCCGGACGTAACGACCGAGCGACTGTGGGAAGTTATCGAGCTGCTGGGCCACGACCGGACCGAAGTAAAACGGTATATGATGGAAGACGCCCCCTCTAACGCCCCCCGTTGAAAACGAACAGCCGCTGCGAATCGCGCAAGTAGCTGATAGATAAAAGCTTACCGAGTCTTCCGGATTGTAGGTTCTGTCACCGTCTCTGGTACAGACACAAACAGGCTCGGGGCCAACAATCATTCAAAAATATGGTTGTTGGCCCCGAGCCTGTTTGTGTCTGCTCTAGTTCTTTTCCTGAACCCGCAGTGAGGTGGTACCATACAGGGGGATGTGGGCCGCCGCTAAGCCTTCGGCAGAAACTGTGAAGGAACCCTTTGCATCCGAAGTGTAGAAAGTGAATTGAGCTGTGCCATCGGGCTGAGTACGGATGGTTGGAGCCCAAAAGAGGGTCACGTGGCGCGGGTCTGGCTGGGTTGAGCTAGTGGCAGTATAGCGAGGCATGTAGAACTCGCGGGCTTGGTAGTAGCTCGGTAAAGAAGTGGTAATAACCGGCGTGTTTCCCGAGAGGCGTTGCTCTTGTTTAGGGGTATCGATGCTGCGGTTACGAGAATGAAGTATAATCACGCCGCCATAAGCCTGGGTCCCAAACATATTAGCGGCGTTCTGTTTGAGAATGTCGATGGTTTCAATTTCGGCTAGCGGTACAGTGGCAAACTGCGCCCCCGAGATAATATTGCCGTCGAGCATATATAGAGGCGGAATGAGGGAGGGGCCGCCGGTTTTGTCGTTATGCAATGTTATGGCGCCCCGAATGTTGACGGATTCTCCGTTCACCAACACGCCGGCTACTCGCCCGCGGAGGTATTGCACCACTGTTTGGGAACCGGCAGTAGCCGCCAAATGTCCTACAGGTAGATAAATAGCGGCCGGACTATTATAGGTGCGCGCCACCCCGTCGGTTGGCTTGGTGGTGGGACCAGATTGCCCTTTGATTACCACATTACCCAACGCAACCGTGCCAGAGGTGGTCCAGACCGGGGTTGAGCTGGCCTGCTGCTTGGCGTACTGTAGCATATTGCCAGAGGCAACCAAGTCGGCAGGCCAGGGAGTAGTGAAAGATGGTGAAGGCTGAAGCTGCAGATACCCACCTCGCTCGGCTTTGGGCAGCTGGGCCCGCAGCATTACCAGGGCCGTATCGGCACCATCGAGCCCCCGGAACAGGAACCGGCCGTTGGCATCGGTAGTGACTTGCCCTTCGCGGGATGGGCTGGTTTGCAGGTAGGATACTTGCTGTTGCGCTAGTGGCTGACCTGTTGAATTCAGAAGCTGCCCGGCTACCGTCAGGCCAGTTTCCAGCGCATAGGCCGGAGGAGGCGTGGGACCAGTCATCAGTTGCTTCCAGACAAAGCGCCGCCAGCCCTGGGTCATCAACAAATTATTGAGGGCTTGCTGGATGGCTGGGGTTTGGGGTTGTTGCAGGTAGTAACCGGGAGTTTCAACCGGCCCCGCCAAATCGGAGGTCAGCAGCAGATGCGAAGTGATAGTGCCTACCCAGCCGGCTACCGCCGGGGAAGCATCGGCCAGCGTAACAGCCACCGAAAAATCCCCGGCTACGGGCTGTCCGGTTTCATTGGTAGCCCGCAAGGTGGCGCGCACTGCTTCCCGCGGGCCATAATTGGCTTTATCGAGGCTGAGGGTCAGTCGGGCTTGCTCGCGGGGCGGAATGAATGCCAGCCGTTCGCAGAGGGCAGTGCCCTGCGCATCGAACAGGGTGAGGTGGGTTAATCCGGCCTGAAATTTAGCCTTGGGCAGCCGTGCCACCACCGGAGCAGTGCCGGTAACCTGTATCTGGGCCGCGTAAGGTACTTGCTCCCGCACGTGCGCCAGCAGAATCACGGGTTGGTCGGTCGCTTCGGTAGGTGATGCCCGGCGGGTTAGCGTAACGACCAACTCTTCCGGGTTTTCGCTCAGGTGCATGTTGTAGCCTGTAGCCGTAGCCGCTGGCAATGCATACCGCACGCTGGCTCCCTGGGACGTTTGTATTATTGCCTGGTACTGGCGGCCCGCCACGGGGGTAAACGCAAAAGACCCCATACCCCGGTACGTGCTGGCAAAGCGCCCAACCGGTTGGTTCTGGTCATCTACAATCTGCCCCTGTACATCTACGCCCCGGCCATCGGGCCCAACGGCTTTGAAGCCAACCGTACCCGCAACGCCGGCTAGCAGCGTGCCGCTTTCCGGAAAGAACTGTACATCAGGGCGAGTACGGGCGGCTGAGGTTTGGGAAGCAGTGGAACTGACCAGCGTAAGCGGCCGGGTAAACAAAAAGTCTGGGCCGGCATTGCGCATCCAGTTGGTGTAAGCGCGCAGCTGATACGTACCGCCCGGCAGCGTATCGGGTAGCGTAATATCAGCGGGAGCCATGCCTTTCTCGAGGCGTAGGGTGCGGCGCGCAACCAGCTTTTGGCGGGGTGAGAACAGCTCCACGTACAACACGTGGCTTAGCGTATCGGGCCGGTGCGAATCGGCCTCCACCACATATGCCTTCAGCCAGATGGTTTGGCCGGGTGCGTAATACGGCCGGTCTAGGTGCAGATAGGCTTTTTCGGGTAGTGTTTCGGCGTAGAAATGCAGCAGGCTGCGAACAATACGGCGGGCCACAGAGTCATCGGCAGGCCCTTTTTGAAAGGCACAAAGCCCAATCAGACCGACAAGCAGAAGGCCATATACGGCCCGGGGCAAATGGAATAGCATGCGTAAGAATGGATAGGAAGTAGATGAGAAAGCCGAGCAGGCAAAGTTGCCCGAAGCAGTTTAATAATAAACTGAAAATATGCTACTATTACTCCGCGCCTTACATCTATTCCTACTTCCCTCATGGCTATTCGAATTTATTCCTTGCTGTTGTGCTTAGGCCTGTGCTGGGCCCCGATGTTACGTGCTGAGGCGCAGGCAACTATCCAAGGGCAGGTGACGGATGCCCGCACCAAGGAGCCCTTGCCTTTCGCGGGCGTGTTCCTGGCCAATACTACCTACGGTACCACTGCTGACTCTATTGGTCAGTACCGGCTCGGCGGGGTTGCTCCGGGCCAGTACGAAATGGTAGTTTCTTATCTGGGGTATCAGTTGTACAAGAAGACTATCACGGTGCAGCAGTCGGTAACCATGCCGATAGCGCTGCAGCCCGCCGCCGCCCAGCTGGGCGAGGTGGTGGTGCGCCCCAAAAACAAGCCCGCCGACTATCAGAAGTTCACACGCCTGTTTTTGGGCAACAGTGCGCTGTCGTTGAAGTGCCGAATTGAAAATCCCCAGGAAGTATATGTAGCCTACGACCCAGCAGCCCGCGAGCTGACGGCCGTGGCCCCTAAAACGCTTAAAGTGCTAAACCCCGTACTGGGCTACCGCATCACCTACCACCGGCTCGATTTTAAAGTGAATTACCGGATGGGGACAGTCACGCTGTTGGGCTGGCCGGTATTTGAGGAGCTCACCCCAGCCAACCCCCAACAGCAACAGCACTGGCTGGAGCAGCGGCGGCAAGCCTATCTGGGCTCCCTGGCGCATTTTCTGCGGAGCGTACGTACCAATCAGGTGCAGAGCGAAGGGTTTGTGGTTCGCCCTCTGATAACGGAGCCTGATAACCCGCAAACCCAGCTGCATGTGCAGCAGGCAGGTGATTCGCTGGCCGCTGTGCAGACGTTGAACGGGCTTACCTCGCGGATATACCAGCAGGAGCTGGCGGCCGCCGATATTCGCCGGCTAGTGCCTGATACCACGCACGTGCAGCTGCAGTACAAACACTCGCTCCAGGTAACCTATGTGGCCGAGAAGCCCGAAGATACTTTTGTGGCAGAAACGCGGATGCAGCGGCAGTTTGCTCAGCAGGAAATGCAAAAGCGCAAGTACATGGGCTCTAACACCAACGCCATTATCCGGGGTACAACAGATCCGGTGCAGCAGGTATCGGAAATCCGCTTTTTGGGGCCGGTGGCCGAAATTCAGCCCAACGGCTACCTGCTCAACCCGCTGAGTATTCGGGTTGATGGCTACTGGGGCTACGAGCGGGTAGGCGAGTCGCTGCCCCTTGACTATACCCCAAGCCTGCTGAAGTAAACCGGCCTGCGCGGTTCCTGCCGTGTCAGCGCACTTCTACTCCCTGGCTGTAGGAGGCACCGTCGGAAGTGGTGAGTTGCAGCACGTACAGGCCATTGGGCAGGGAAGTACAATCAAACGTAGCCTGTAGATGAGCCGCCGGGCTGGCTGAAATGGTCTGGACTGCTACCTGAAGGCCAAGCGCATTGGTGAGGGTTGCCTTGCCGCCCAACCGCATGCCCGCGTCACCCCAAACGAGCCTGGCCACAATACGGCCCCGGGCCGGGTTCGGAAACACCTCAAGCGTGGGGCGGGTACCAAGCGTAGGCTGCCGAATGGTGAGCCGGGCGACAAAGCCATCGGTACGGTCGGCGGTTTGCAGGGTGGTAGGGCCGAACGAGGCCGTGCCAGCAAGGGTGCCGGCCAGGTAGAGCTGGCCGCTGGTGCTTTGGGCAAGGTCGTAGCCTCGGCAGCTGCCGGTGGTACCAACCACATCAGACGTGTACAGAACCCCGTTAGGCTGAAAGCTGTGGAGCAGCAGCTTGGGCTCGAAGTTTTGGTTCAGGCGCTGGCCTACGAGGGTACTAAAACCGTCGGCATCGGTAACAAGCTGGGTGCTGTACTCCGGAGCAGGAGTGCCGGTGCTTCGGGCCCACTGCACTACGCCGGCCTGAGTGTAGCGGGCAACAAAAAGATCGGTCTGCCCGGCATCATTGCCCAGTAATGGATGGCCCCCCAGCGACGTGACGCCGGAAAATTCGCCGGCCACGTACACGTTACCCAGACGGTCGGTGGCCAGCGTGGCAATGCGCACATTATTGTTGGCCGAGGGAGTACCGGTGCCCCCGCCCTGCTTCAGCCACTGTAAAGCCCCGGTAGTTGTCGAAAGTCTGGCCAGGTAAGAATCGGTGCCAATGGTAGTGAGAGCCGCGCCGTCCAACGTCATGTCGTTGTTGAAAAAACCGCCCACGTAGCAGTTGCCGCGTCCATCCAGCGCAACGTCGCTGCCGCTGGCCCCGAAGGTGGAATAGTTGCCGGAAACCTTGGCCCAGGCTACCTCGCCGGTAGTGCGGTAAGCGGCCACGTACATCACCCGTCGGCTGCCGGGGCTGTGGATTTTGTTGCCAAACTCAATGTTGCCGTAGTCCGACTGCCCCGTAATGTAGCTGGTGCCCGTGGCATCGGTAGCAATGGCGTAAGCATAGCAGCTAAACTGCCGGATTCCGAAGCGTTGCGCCCATTGCACCTGGCCCCGGCTGTTGATCTTCGTGATGAGACCGGTCTGGAAGCCGTCACTATAGTTTTGCAGCGTACCGCCGGAGTAGGAAATGCTGCCCGTGAAATTGCCCAGTACATACACGTTGCCGGCCGCATCCATGGCTATGGCTTTGCCGCTGGCGCTGGCCTGGTAGTACGAGGGTGCGCTCGAGTTCTGGCCAAACTGCGCGGCCCACACTGCGCGGCCCTGGGCGCCATAGCGCACCACAAACAAATCCTCGGAGCCCCGACTGGTAAGCGTGAGCTTATCAAAGCAGATAGTGCCCCGGAAGGAGCCCGTAACCACGCTGCCACCATAGCCATCGAGGGCCACGCCCCGGGACTGTACGTTGCCGCCGGAGCTTTGCAGTTGAGTAAGCTGCTGCCAACTGACTTGCGCTAGGCTTTCGAAGCCAGCTAATACCAGCATTACAAGGATAGTAAGCGTTTTCATAGAACAGAAAATTGGATGGAACAACAAACCCGGCCGCGCCCATTCATTGGCCACAAAGCCAAAGGCGCGACACACGAAAGCAATAGGGGAGAGGAAAGTCCGGCAGCAAAAAGCAGCGTAGCCTATCAGGCTGGCAGCACAAAATGTCAACAGCTTCAGTCAGGGAAGATAGAAACTTTGTTATAGATTATATCATACTTAAACATGAATTTTTAATAAAAAAATACAAGCTGAGCTGTTCTGCGGACACGTTGTGTGAACAAGTATCTGGCTATATGTAGGAAGTAGGTAGTCTTCGCGAAGCTCCAGAACCGTTTGCAAACAGGGCTTTAGTGGGGTCAGCCTCAGCGTACCAGTTGATTCTGAAAGCGCAGAAACGCCGCCGGGTAATGGCGCCGTTTTTCTACCTTTAAGCGCTTTCCATTCGTTTCGCAGTTGTATGATGCCTCCCCAGTCTGGCTCGGCTACCGATTATCCGCAGAAAATCAAACAGGTGTTTGCCGAAGTAGGTAAGGTGGTAGTGGGCCAGCAGTACATGCTGAACCGGCTGCTGATAGGCCTGTTTACGGGCGGCCATATTCTGCTGGAAGGCGTGCCGGGCTTGGCCAAAACCCTTACTATCAGCACGCTGTCACGGGTGCTGCACCTGCACTTCCAGCGCGTGCAGTTCACCCCCGATTTGCTGCCTTCCGATTTGGTGGGCACCATGATTTACAACCAGGGGCAGTCGGTGTTTGAGGTGAAGAAAGGGCCGATTTTCGCTAACCTCGTGCTGGCCGACGAAATCAACCGCTCCCCGGCCAAGGTGCAGAGTGCCCTGCTGGAAGCCATGCAGGAAAAGCAGGTAACCATTGGCGAAACCACCTACTCGCTGGATTTGCCGTTTCTGGTGCTGGCCACCCAAAACCCGGTGGAGCAGGAGGGCACCTACCCGCTGCCCGAGGCTCAGGTAGACCGCTTCATGATGAAAGTGTATGTGGATTACCTCAAGAAAGCCGACGAGCTGGAGGTGATGCGCCGCATGGCCAATATGAGCTACGTGGGCGAGGTAAGTCCGGTGCTCACCAAGGAGGATATCTTCGGTATCCGGCAGCAGATCAACCAAGTGCAGATTTCCGAAACGCTGGAGAAATACATCATTGAGCTGGTATTTGCCACCCGTCGCCCTGCTGACTACGACTTGGCCGATTATCAGCAGTACGTGCAGTTTGGGGTGAGTCCCCGGGCCAGCATTGCCCTGCACCGCGCCGCCAAAGCTGTAGCCTACCTGGATGAGCGGGATTATGTGCTGCCCGAAGACATCAAAGAAGTGGCCACCGACGTGCTCAACCACCGCATCCTGCTAAACTACGAGGCCGAGGCCGACGGCGTGCGGACACAGGACATGATTGAGGCCATTCTGCGCAAGGTTCCAATCAGCTAATCCATGCAGCACGGGCTGAAAAAGTGGGTGTACCAGGTGCTGCGCCTGCGGCCCGAAATGCCGATGCATTTCTACGCGCTGGACGTGCTGTTCCGGCGGGCGCTGCGCCAGAACGCGGGCGTGCCGTGGGCCGTGCACCACACCAGCACCATTCACAGCCCCGAGCGCCTCACGGTGGGCCGCGGCACTTTTCCCGGCGACTCGCCCGGTGTGTACATCAACGCCGACAACGGCGTGTACGTGGGCGACTTTACCAACCTGGGTCCGCAGGTGGGCCTGATTTCAGCCAACCACGACGCCGTGGCCAACGCCGAGCGGGTAGCCGCCGAGCCGCTGCGCATCGGCCGGTTCTGCTGGCTGGGGATGGGGGCCGTGGTGCTGCCCGGCGTGCAGCTCGGCGACTTTACCGTGGTGGGAGCCGGGGCCGTGGTAACGCGCAGCTTCCCGGCGGGCTACTGCGTAGTGGCCGGCAACCCCGCCCGCCTCATCCGTCACCTTGACCCCGCCGCCTGTGATGCCCAAGCCCGGAGCACCTACGCGCAGCACGCTGCTGGGCACTAGCGCCTACCTGTTCCTCATCCGGTTTTTTCCCACGCTGGCCAGCGTGGCGGCGTTGGTGTGGCTGGCCCGGCACACACCGGCAGCCTGGTACGGCCGCTACCAGAGTTTCTGGGTGCAGTGGCAGGTGCTGCACGTGGTGGCCTGCCTGGGGTTGCCTACGCTGGTGCTCACGTACCCGGCGGCCACCGTGGCGGCCCTGGGCCGCCAGCTGCGTCCTAAGCACTGGGCCGCACTGGCGGGGTGGGCGGGCCTATGTGCCGGCGGGCTGGTGCTGGCTCAGTACGCCACAGGCTCCGTGTTTGCGGGCTGGCAGAGCGGGGCGTTTCTGCTGCTGAATGTACCCGTGGCAGTGCTGGAAGCCTATGTTCTGCTGGGCCGGCAGTTCCGTTCGGCGGCGCTGGTCAGCATTGCCTACGCTGGCTTGTTTGCCCTGAGCCATGTGCTGCTAGTAGCCAATTTGCTTGGCAGTGAGCAGTTGATGAATCTGCTATTGCTGGGCAATGGGCTGCGGCTGCTGGCCCTGGCTCGGCTGGCGCAACGACAATTTCAGCACAGCCAGTCACCGGCCGAACTGCCGGCCGGCCGGCAAAACCTGTGGGTGCATACGGCCCTGAACGAAGTAGTGCAGATTCTGTTCCGGTGGGTAGATAAGCTGGCAATAAGCTTTCTATTGCCGGCCACGCTGTTCGCATTTTATTTTAATGGCACCATTGATGTGCCCTTTCTACCGATACTGTTGGGGGCGGCGGGTAGCGCGTTGTTGCTGCATTTCCACGAACCGGAAGTGTCGGACTCGCAGCGGGTAGAGCTGCTAAAAGCTACGGCCCGGCTGCTGGGGAGGCTGGTGTTTCCGTTGTTTTTCCTGTTGGTGCTGTTTCGGGGGGAGCTGTTTGGGGTAGTATTTACCCACCGCTACGATGCCGCCGTGCCGCTGTTCCTGCTTTCGTCCCTGGTTATCCCGTTGCGAGCGTACAACTTCACGGCTTTGCTGCAGCACAAGGGACAGGGGCGCATTATTACCACCGGGGCCGTGCTGGATTTGCTGGTGGCACTGGTACTCATGTACCCGCTGTACCATTGGCTGGGGTTGCGCGGGGTAGCCCTGGCCTTTGTTATCAGCACCTGGCTGCAGGCTGGTTACTATCTGGGGCACACGGCACGCCTGCTGGGCCAACCATGGTACCAGCTGTTGCCGCTACGGGCCTGGACCGGGCAGCTGGCCGGGTTTGGAGTAGGTATTTGGGCGCTGCATAAGCTGCTGGCACAGTGGCTCCCGGAGGCCGGCGTGCTATACGTTGGGACCGGCTGCGTGGGGTTGCTGCTGGCAGTGCAGCTGTGGCAGGCCCGGCGCGCTGGCTGAGGCTCGGCAACCACAGCAGTGCGGCAACAGGCCGCCGTACAGAGGCGTAGCCGAAACACAACAATCGGTCGGTACTGAAATAAAAAGAGGAAGCCCGGAACAGCGTCCGGGCTTCCTCTTTCTTTCGTCGCTTTGCGGCTGACTACTTCGTTACAATGAAGCGCACCAATTGGCGAGTTTCCGCAGTGGTTACCTGGGCCGTGTACACACCGGCTTGGAGCGTGGCGGGCAGAGCAATCTGCTGAGTACCGGCGGCCAGTTTGCCGTTCGTCAGCACGGTGGCTACTACGCGGCCGGTTACATCCAGCACGCGCACCGAGGCAGTACCGCTGCGCTTCAGTTCAAAGTTCAGCATGGCCTCGCCGGCCGTGGGGTTCGGCGACACCGTCAGCTGCTGCACCTGGTCCGAAGCCGCCTTCACCGCCAGCACCTGGCCGGGCGTGTTGTAGCAGGTAATCTGGGGGTTGAAGTTGGCCCAGCCCTCAGCCCAGTTGGTGCTACCAAAAGCACCGCGGTAGGTTACCACATCAAAAGTGCTGTTGGGGCCACCGTTACCGTTGCCGGTGAGCTTGGTGCTGGTGAAAGCCGCGCCCGAGTTCAGGAGCGAAGCAGCGGGCAGCTGCAGGCTCGGGATGCAAGCCTTGCTGGTGGTGCAGTTGCCTTCGAAAGCGAAGTTGTCGCCGTTCAGGCCCAGCTGGGCTACCGTGCGGGTCGTGTCGTTGTTGCTGGCCAGGAACGTGTTGATGCTGAAGCCGGCAGTGGTGCCGCTGTTGCTGGTTACGCGGCCAGCCCGGCCGGGGGTGGCGTAGCCCGCCAGCACGTTGTTCTGGAAAGCCAGCGAGCCGCTAGCGGCATTGGCCGTGGTGAGGTTGGTCGAGTTGCTGTTCAGGTTCAGCCCGTAAGGCCGGCCCGCAAACACGGAGTTGAAGATGCTCTCTGCGGAGTTGCGCCGAATCAGCGCTCCATCGGCGTTGTTGAATGGCGAGGCGGGCGTGGGCGAGGTGGGCAGGAAAACGGTGATGTTCGTAAACACGGCCGAGGTCTGGGGCAGGTTGGTAGAGCCGTTGGCGTCGTTGTCACTCTCGAAGCCGTTGGATACCCCACCGGTAGCCGTGTCACCGCGGCGCGGGTCGCGGATGGCCAGGCCGTATTGCACTCGGCCCGAGAAGCCGTTGTCGGTGTCGAAGTCGTCGTCGGTAGCGCCCAGCGAAATCAGGTACTTGGCATTCACCGAGCCGCCAAACCACTCAAAGGAGTCGTCGCCGGAGGCCGTAACCTGCACGTGGTCGATGGTGGTGCCGGAGCCTACGCCGGCCAGCGTGAGGCCGTTGATTTCGTTGTTGGGCAGGAAGGCAATGCCCCCAAACTCGATGCGCACGTACTGCAGCACGCCGGAGTTATCGGCCGAGTTGGTACCGCCGAAGGTAGCCACCACGCCGCCCTCTACCGAGGGGTTGCCGGGAATGTTCACCGGAGCGCGTCCGCAGATAATCAGCCCGCCCCAGTCGCCGGGGTTACGCTGGCCTGCCGGCTGGTTGGAGGTAAACACGATGGGCTGCGTAGCCGTGCCAGTGGCGTTAATCTTACCACCCTGCCGGATAATCAGCGCGCCCTGGTTGGTCAGGTCACCTTTAATGATGGTGCCTGGCTCAATCGTCAGCGTCACGCCGTCGTTCACGTACACGGCCCCGTTGAGCAGGTAGATGTTGTTGCGCGTCCAGGTGGTGTTCTGGGTGATTTCAAAGCCGGACTTGTCGGGCTTGCCGAGGCCTACCGATACCACGTTGGAGGCCGTAGCCGGGCACGACGTCTGGGCCTGCGTGGCAAGCGAGGAACCGGCCACCAGTAGTGCCGTCAGAACCGGGAGTACAAGCTTTTTCATGGGATGGAAACGATGCGTAGTAGGAGGAAGAATGACGCCACAAAGGTGCAGCCGCCCACCCCGCATTATTGCCGGTTGCGGGTTACCATTCCGAGTACCCAGCGTTAAGAATGTGTTACCCCCCCAACGGCCCGGCAGGTGCCAAAAACAATGCAGCCCGGCTAGTGGGCCGGGCTGCGGGTAAGCGGTAAAGCAAGAGTTGGTTACAGGCGGTAGGTGAGGCCCAGCGTAGAGTAAGTGCCCCGCTTGTAGCGGGCAAAGGCCGCGCCGTTTTCCATGCCATTAATGCGGCCGTTCCGGTCGAAGTCGTAGTACTGGCGTACCTCCTGGTTCAGCAGGTTCTGAATGCCGGCACGCAGCTCCAGGTGCTTGCCAATGCCCTTGGTTACGGCCAGGTCAATTACGTTGCGGGGCAGCTCAATTACCGAGGGGTTGCGGTCCTTGTCGCCCACGAAGGCGATGCGCGGGCCAATTACGTTGTACTGCGCCGATACCTGCCAGTGACGCTCATCATCCTGGTAAAACACGCCCAAGTTCACCACGTACGGCGACTGGCCTTGCAGCGGGCGGTTGGTGAGGGCAAAGTTGCGGTTGTTCTCGAGGGTAGTATCCAGCTGCACGCGGCTCTTAATGAGCGAGGCATTCATCACAAACGACAGGTGCTGCAGGAACCGGTTCTCGGTCATGTTCATCAGCGACTTGCGGGCCTCCACTTCCACGCCCAGGTCGTAGGCGCGGGTAGCGTTCTGGTAGGTCATGGTCAGGTCGCCGGTGGCCGAGCGGGTCGTCTGCTCCACGGCATCCTTAAAGCGCTTGCCAAACACACCCACCGACAGCATCTCGGAGCGGGTAGGGTAGAACTCGTAGCGCAGGTCGGCGTTGTAGATGGATGCCGTGCGCAGGTTGTTGCTACCTACGATGAAAAAGTTGTTGGTGAAATCGTAGTAAGTGTACCCGGCAATTTCGCGGAACTCCGGCCGGTTCACCGATTTGCTCACCCCGCCGCGCAGCAAGTGGCGCTCCGAGAGGTTGTAGGTGGCATTCAGCGAAGGCAGCACGAACGTACGCTTCTCCGAGTAGTTATCGGCGGCGCCGTCGCCGGGCAGCAGTTGCTTGTGGTTGTACTCCACGCGCACCCCGCCGGTCACGTTCAATTGCTCGGTCAGGGGCAGTACGCCGCTCACAAAGCCGGCTACCAGGCGGTTTTTACCGGTGTAGCGGTCCTGGGGCAGGGTGCCTTCGCGCAGTACTAGGCCGGTTTTGGGGTCCAGGTTCTGGGGGCTGAAGATGGTTTCCAGCGGCTGCTGCCCAATGCTCTGGTCGAAGAAGCGGTAGTTACCGTAGAAGTAGTTGAAGTAGCGGCTGTCGTACTTACGTTCCTTTTCCTCGGCGTAGAAACCGGCCCGCACCTTGTATTGGTTGGCGCTGGTGGTGTCGCGGCCGGCAAAGCGGCGCTCCAGCTGGCCACTGGCCATGTACGTATTCTCGTTCAGCTTGGAATAGAACCGGGCGCTGGTAGTGGGTACAATGTTAATCACCACCTGGTAGGGCTCGGGGTTCGCATCGCCGGGGCGCTTAGCGTCGTAGGGCCGGATCTGCTGGTTCTGGCGGTAGTCGGGCTCGTTGCGGTTTACGTAGTTATAGCCGGCCGCCCAGGTCAGCGTCATGTTGCGGGTGGCCCCCAGGTCGTGGTTGCCGCCCAGCTGCCCCGAGTAAATGCTGCGGCTCTGGTAGTGCAGGGCGTAGTCGTTGTGCTCGCCTTCGTCGAAGTTGTTGCCCCGGCGGTTCACCACTTCATCGGTACCATACTGGTTGAAGAAGTTGCGCAGCTCCACCGTATTCCGGTCGTTGATACGGGCCTGGTAGTTATGGATGATACCCAGGCGCACGGCCGACAGGCTGCGGGTATCCGTGTAATCGTAGGCCTTGCCCGGCAGCTGGTCGGGCATGTTGGGGTTGTAGGCCGTGAAGCGCTGGCGCTGCCAGGTAGTTTGCTCCTGCGTGCTCGAGTAGGAAATCGACGTTACGTTGCTCAGGTACACCTTCCCGATTTCAAACTTGCGGTTCAAACCCAGCGAGAAGCGGGCATCGGGGCGCGAAGTCACGCGGCTCGGTACAAACTCGTTGCGCAGCTGGCTGCGGGCCGAGGAAATCTGGTCTGAGGAGGTAGTAGTGGCCGCCGTGCCGTTCAGGCCGCTGAGCACGTTAGGCAGGCTACGCTGGCCATCATCAAAGCCCAGCCAGTCGGTGCTGCTGTGGTTAGACTGCAGAAAGCCGCCCTGGAAGGTGTTGGTAGAGCGGGCCCAGCCCGACACGGTGAGGCTGGTGGAGTTTTCCAGCACCGAGTTTTTGGTGTACACTTTCACCACGCCGCCGCCAAATTCGCCCGGCAGTTCCGGCGAGCCGGATTTGAAGATCAGTACCCGGTCAATCACCGAGCTGGGCAGAATATCAAAGGAGAAGGAGCGGGTATCTACCTCGGCCGAGGGCGTGAGGGCGTCGTTCAGCAGTACCGTGTTGTAGCGCTCGGCCAAGCCCCGAATTACAATGAAGTTGTTGCTCTGCACCGTTACGCCCGGAATGCGCTTTACCACCTCGGCTGCGTCACGGTCCAGGGTTTTCACAATCTGGTCGTTGCTCATCCCGCTCACCACTACTTCCGACTTCTTCAAGTCCTGAATCATGGCTACCTCGGTGCCGGTCTGCTTCTGACCGGTCACCACTACTTCTTTCAGGGCCTGGGCATTTTCTTCCAGTGCCCCGTTGAGCGTAGTAGCTTGGCCGGCCTGAATGCTGATGCCCGTAAACGTGAGCGGCTTGTAGCCAATCGATTGAATAGTGATGCCGTAGGTGCCGGGCGTCAGTTTAAGTGTGTAGCTACCGTCCAGCTCTACCGGCGCGGCCTGGGTGGTGCCGGTTACCAAAACCGTGGCGCCAATGGCTCCTTCACCGGTTTTTTTATCGGTTACTTTTCCGGTCAGCGTGCCCTGTTGCGCCAAGAGCAAGTGGCTGATCGTCAGGAAAAACAATAAGAGGAAAGAACGCCGCATACGAGCTTCGTAAAAAGGTTTCACAAAGCTAGACTGGCCCTGTTATGCTAATATTGCGGCCACGTTATGCTTGTGTTACCGCCCAGCTAAGCCGTTCACTGTCTGCGTGAAACCTGTACTTTTGCGCCCACTTTGCCCAAATCTGCCCATGCTCCAGTCCATGACCGGCTACGGTATCGCCACCCGCGAAACCGACCACTACGCCGCCACCGTCGAGATTAAGTCCCTCAACTCTAAAACCCTCGACCTCAGCCTGCGCCTGCCGCGCTTCCTACTGGACCGCGAGCTGGAAATCCGCAACCTAGTTACCAAAAGCCTGATTCGGGGTAAGGTGAACCTGAACCTTGACTTCACGCGCCCGCGTGCTACGGGTGCGCAGGGTTCTATGGTCAATCAGGCCGCCGTAACTACCGCCTGCCAAGAGTTGCTGCAGGTAAGCTTGGCCACCGGCCTGAGCCTGGAGCAGGTAACGGCCGTAGCCCACGCTCTGCCCGGTGCCCTGCGCATCCCCTCCGATGCCACCGCCGCCACCGAGGAAGAGGAGGAAACGCCCTGGGAAGAGCTGCTGCCGCTGCTGCAGCAAGCCCTAGACCGCGTCAACCAGTTCCGCCGCGACGAGGGCCAGGCCCTGACCACCGAAATCCTGGGTTACGTCGACCGTATCCGCATTTTGCTGGCCGAGGTGGAGAAGCACGACCCCACCCGCATTGAACAGGTCCGGCAGCGCCTGGAAAGCCACTTGGCCGACATATCAGGCAACGAGCACTTCAACCCTGTCCGCTTTGAGCAGGAGGTATTGTACTACATTGAGAAGCTGGATATTGCCGAGGAAAAGGTGCGGTTGGTCAACCATTTGCACTACTTCACCGAAACGGCCGGTTTGCCCGAACCCACCGGAAAGAAATTAGCGTTTATTTCGCAGGAAATTGGTCGGGAAATCAACACTATCGGGTCAAAAGCCAACGATTCCACCATTCAGCACTTGGTGGTGAGCATGAAAGAGGAACTCGAAAAAATCAAGGAACAAATCAATAACATTCTCTGAGTACTAACCTCTGAGCCTGAGCTTCGTAATAACTGTAAATTGAACTTTGAGCGTACAGAAACTGATAGACCATTCCTAACATGGTATTGTGTTTTTCCTGGTTTGGTATTTTCTAAGTCAAAACTGGATTTAATCGCAAAATGCTTGTTTTTTAGTGTTTTAAGCGGTTTTTAGCGTTGGTTTCAAGTTGCTATATACCCAGTTCTGAATTATTTTTTTGTAAAATACTTGCAGCTCTCATTTTTGTGCGTAAATTGTGTTATCCAAACAGAGTAGCCTCTCTTTCTTCGGATAAAAATCAGCCTTTGAATCACACCTTTTTTCAGTCTAGCATTATGAAAAAAGTCTTACTCTCTGCCCCCCTGTTTTGCCTGATGCTGTTGCTGATGGCTGCCCGTCCCTTCGCTGAAGTGGAACTGGTGAAAAAGCGCGTGCTGAGCGAGCGTGTTGAAATCCTGATTCCGAAGGGTTTTGAGGTGATGAGCGAGCAGCAAATGGACTTTAACTATGCTAAAGCCCAGAGCCGCCCCAGTGTTATCTACACCAACAACAAGGAAGCCAGCATTGCTTTCTCGTATACCGACAATACGGCCGATCAGGACATGATCGACATGTACTCGGATAACTTCTACAAGATCTACGCCAAGCAGTTCAAAGAAGCGAAGTGGTTTAATCACGGCGTGAAAGATGTAAACGGCCGCAAGGTTGGCTACATGGAGCTGATGAAGCCGGAACTGGGCCACGAAGTATATCAGTTGATTTTCTTCACTGATGTGGAAGGCAAGTTGCTGATGTGCACTTTCACCTGTGCCGACCGCCAGAAGCCGGAGTGGGAAAACGTCGCCAAGCAGATCATGGGCTCGTTCAAAGCCAACAGCTAATACAAGCCTACAAGTAAAGTACAAGGCCGATTCTCCATCCGAGGGTCGGCCTTTCTTTTTTTAAGCTTGCCAGCAAAAGAACTATTACCGAGCAGCGGCGCCTTGCAGATTCAGAAAGTCGCGGAGGAGGAAGAAAAGCTTTGGGAAGGCAGTGAGGGGCAACGACTCGGGGCGGTCATGCACATCGTGGTAAGCGGTGGGGCCGCCACGCGTGTACAGGAAAAAGGCAGGAACGCCCCGCTCCGAAAAGTAGTAATGGTCAGAGTTGGCGGCGCGGCCCCGGGCTGCTAAGGAAGGCAGATACTGATGCGCAGCATTCAACTGCTGTAGCTGCTGAAACTGCTTTTCAAATACGCGTCCGTTCACCACGGTTGCACCTTCGGAGCCAGTGCCCAGCAAATCAAGGTTGAGCAGAAAGCGGATGCGCGGCAGTGGTACCAATGGGTGCTCGGTGAAATACTTTGAGCCAACCAAACCGGCTTCTTCCGCCCCGAAACCAACGAATACAAGCGAATAAGCCGGGCGGTTTTCGGGACGGGCGTAGTAGGCGGCTAGCTCCAGCAGCGTAGCTGTACCGCTGGCATTATCATTGGCACCGGGGAAGTAGGTGCGGCGGCCCATGGTGCCCAGGTGGTCGTAATGGGCAGTTACTACCAGGAAGGAGTCGGGCTGCACGCGGCCGGGCAGATAGCCCACAATATTCTGAGTCTGGTACTGGCGTTGCAGCACGGCCTCCACCCGTGCAGTCACCAACGCTACTGTGGGGCCGCTGGAGGGTACATAGTTCCATACGGAATCCAGCACTTCCAGCCGCATTTGGGATACTTGCTCCGCCGCCAACGACGCCGTAAGCTTCGGTACCAGCGTCAGGCGCAGGGCTGCCGAATCCAGGTGCTGGCGAACGGGCAGCGGTAGAGTAGAGAGCCGGCGCTCATCGGTGGCGCGTAGTACAAAGCCGCCATTGTGCCAGGGGCGCCGGAGTAGCTGCTGCTGAACAGAGGCGTTGGTAAAGGCAAGGGTATCAAACTGCCAGACAGGCACGGCTGAGAAAGGCCCGCCAACCTTACCGCCACCGGATTCTGGCGCGGCAATAAAATCCTGACCGGGGCGCAACCGGCGCGAGCTGCTGAGGCCGGGGAAACGAAGGGCGCCGAAGCTCAGCTCCAGCTGCAAACGGCCCGGGAAAGTGTTTACATCCAGCGCGAATGGCTGCGTATAATTGGGGGCAAGGGGCTGCAGGCCCAGCTCCTGGAACCGTTGGCGCAGGTAGGCTGCGGCTTTTTGGTCGCCGCCGCGCACGTAGCCCCGGCCTTGGTAGGCAGGTGAGGCAAGGGTAGCAATTGTCTGGCGCACCCGGGGCATATCCTGCCCGTAAGCCGGTGCCAACCACGCACAGGCGGCTGCCAGCAACAGGCCGCGGCTCGGCGGGAGGAAGGTGTGCGGCTGACTCATTGCCAAAACCGGCGAGTAAGCCACATGAGCAGCAATCCTACTACTGCGCCCAGCGAGTCGCTGAGTAAATCGGACCATTCGCCGTGGCGGCCCAGGTTCATCCGCATCTGCAGCACTTCAATGAATGCGCCCATGAATACAGTGCTCAGCAGCACCGCCGTAAAGGCGTGCTGCCGGAGCCACGAAAACCAGCGCTGCCGCCGCGCCGAAAAAACAGCCAGCACTGCCTGCACCCAGAACACAAACGCGTGGGCGGCCGTGTCGAAGGACAGCAGCTCCCAGTGCGGGGTATCCGGCATGGATTTGGCCGGGGTGAGCGTGCTAACCAACACAAACGCCGCCCACGCCAGCGGCAGGACCACAAGGGCCCGGCGACGGGGCGGGGGCGGCGCAGTAACAAACAAGGCCGGGGAGGTTGGCCGTAGACTAGGCGCCTACCAGCTCACCATAAGTTTCAGCCGACAGCAGGGCCTCAAGTTGGGTGGGGTTGCTGATGGACATTTTGATCATCCAGCCGTCGCCATAGGGGTCGGAGTTCACCAGCTCAGGGCTGCCGTCGAGCTTGTCGTTGATTTCCAAAACGGTGCCGGTGATGGGGCTGAACAGGTCGGAAACGGTTTTTACGGCCTCTACGGTACCAAACACCTCGTTCTGAGCTACCTCTTTGTCGAGGGTGTCGATGTCCACGTACACAATGTCGCCGAGTTCCTTCTGGGCATGGTCGGTGATGCCGATGAAGGCAACGTCGCCTTCCACGCGGATCCATTCGTGCTCTTTCGTGTACTTCAGGCTGGCGGGCAGATTCATGGGGTGCGGTACTTGATGGGTGTAAGTGAGGAAGCGGAAGCCAAAGGCTTACGGGCCAAAAGTACGAGTTGCGAGGCAGTTTCCGAGCGGCGGCCTGGTAAGATTTGGTGCATGCTTACCGGGGCGGCAGCATCTGGGGCTTCACGCTGCGTACTACCCAAAAGCCCCAGGCGCCCTGTTCCAACTCCAGCGCTAGGTAGCGGGCTACCACCGTGCGCCCGGCCTGCTCGGGTAGCGCAATGTGGGTGGGGCGGCCATCCAGCAGTACCTCCGCATAAGCATCCTGTGCACCCGGAACGGAGGTGCGCTGCACCGGTAGCAACAGCAAGCGGGTAGGGCCCGATGCCAGCAATTGGTTGGAAGCCAGCAGCAGCACAGCGGCCAGTAAGCCAAACGCCACAACAGAGTACAGATACAACAGCACCGTAGTTACCAACGTGTCTTTGCCGGTGGGAGGGGCCGCCTGCTTGCGGCGGCGCTGGACGGCGAAAAACCACAGTAGCCCGCCCGTCACCGCACCGGCCGTGCCCAGCACAACGCCCCAGAGCAGCCCCGCCGAAACCACCGTACGGGCCGACAGATGCAACAACGCAAATCCCCACACAATACCCAGCAGTAGCAGTATGGCACCCAGCACCACGGGGCGGCTGGCAGAAGAAGGAGCGGGCGAAACCGCGGAAACAGGCATAGCGACAATAAGCGAATAAGATGAAATCCGGTCCTAATTACGGACTTGTGACTGGTTGCACAAAAGCCCACCCTTACCGGAAGGGTGGGCTTTTGCCGAATCGGGGAGCCGCTGTCCGTTACTGGGAGAGGCTATAGCGGAGCTGGATACCGCCTTCCGTGGCCGTGTTGCGGAACGCATTCTGTACCCGGGGCTCCGTGATGTTCTGGGTGAAGAAGAACTGCAGGTTCAGGCGCTGATTCAGGGTGTAGTCGACGGTGGGGCGCAGCTGCACCTGGCGGGTGCCGCTGGTTACCTGGCTGGAGGCCCGGCCCTTGCTGCCGGTGACGGAGCCGGTGGGGTCAACCACATCCAGAATAGTACGCTGCACGGCGTAATTGTCGCTGATGCTCAAATCGAGGCGGGCGGTGAGGTCGTTGCGCAGGATGCGCTGCTCCCCGCCTACCCGGAACGGCAGCTTAAGGCGGTTGGTGGTGAAGCCCACCCGAATTACAATATCGGAGCGGCGCAGCTCGGTTACCTGGGCCACGGGCGTGTTCAGGCCAATGGTGCGGTCGATGCGGTACTCAAGGCCGCCCGACAGCTTACCGGTGGTCTGGAAGTTTACGCCCAGCAGCGGCGACAGGCGCTCGGCAATGCTCACCTGCCCCAGAATGAAGTACGGAATAAACAGGCCGTTTTGGTTGATGATAGATGAGAATTCATCCTTCTTTGGCTCTCGGACGTAGTTGGCCGAGGTGGTGTAACCGGCAATGTTGTATTGCGAGGTATACACGTGGCTGAGGGTGAACGAGCGGAAATACTGCTGAATGAACGGCAGCTCAGACAGCCCATTGTACTGGATATTCCAGTTGGGTACGGGCAGCACCGAGAAGGGCCGGAAACCCTTGGCTTTGTAATTACTGGACGACTTGCCCCGGTACGCATCCAGGAAAGCCGGAATCAGTACATCCTGGGAGTTGTAGCCGTAGCGGCCCTGCGTAACCGGGCCAGGAATGGCGTACCCTCCGCGCGCTTCCTGCAGGCGCTGCTGCACAAATACCCGGTTATCAATGAACCGGTCGAAAGCTCTGGAGATTTCCCC
The DNA here is from genome assembly GCF_020421205.1 of Hymenobacter pini. Classification (GTDB taxonomy): domain Bacteria; phylum Bacteroidota; class Bacteroidia; order Cytophagales; family Hymenobacteraceae; genus Hymenobacter; species Hymenobacter pini. The sequence continues at coordinate 793,607 of NZ_JAIZZH010000003.1, read as the reverse complement.
GCCCCGGCTCAGGTCACCAAACAGGGTCTGGATAGAGATAAAGGAGGTGCTGAACGTACCGGAACCAAGCGAATTGCTGGGCAACGGTATAGCACCAGCAGGGGCCAAGAGAGTAATTGTATCGATGGGGTTGCGGTAGAATACCTCCCGATTGCGCACCAGGTTGCGACGGGCATCCAGCTGCACAATAAAGTCGCGGAAGGGCTCCAGGGTGGTGCGCAGGGTGAGGGCCTCGGTGAGCAGGGAGCTGAGCGGGGTGTTCAGGTACTGGCTTTCGGTGGTGTACCAGTTCCGCGAATAAGCCCGGTTAAACAGAGCGTCCAAGTCGTACTGCTTGCCCAGCAGGAACGGTACGCCGGGTGCATCGAAGCCATTGTCCATCCCGAAGAAGCGGGTGCGGGGCAGGTAGCCGGGCAGCAGCGTGCCGTTGGAGCGGGCGTAGGTGAAGTTGAGGGAGCGGGCCGTCATCAACGAGCGAAGAATACCCTTCAACAGCCGCAGCTCCGGGCCTTTGCTGGAGTCGGCCGCGGCGGTGGCGGGAGCCTGACCGGGCTTGGTGCCGGCCGCGTCCTTCACGCGGGGCTGGGGGGGCGGGGCGTTGTTGATGATGTTGAGGAAGCGCACCTTGTTGTAGAGCTTCACTAGGTCAATCTTGCCGTTGGCGCTCAGCTCCCCGTTGTTCTGAATGGTGTTGCCCAGCTTCAGCTCCCGGGTCTGGGTGCTGTCGGGGAACTGCGGGTATACCGGGGCCGTGAGGGCCGTGGAAGCGGCCTGCCAGGTGTAGTTGGCCGCGTAGCGCACGTCCGAGGATATCCAGTCGGTAAGCGGGAATTTATCCAACGGCAGGCGGTAGGTGAGGGCTACCGTCTGGTTAAAGTTGGTGGTGCGGCCCCCGTTGCGGAACAGGTTGCGGCGGAGCTGGTCCCGGTTGCGCTGGGCCTCATCGGAGTCGCCGATGCTGCGGCCCACGCCCTCATCCACCACGGCGCGGTTGTTGGCCGTGTAGTCCAGGGCCAGGGCTTTGGTCAGGTCCCAGCGCAGGTCGTAGATGCGGTTGAAGAAGAACGATTTCTGGAATACGCCCGGAATGCCGTCCGTCACGGGCACCTGGCCGGGCTCCAGGGTGCGCTGCAGGAACCGCTCGTTGTAGCGGCGGTCCAGGTCGGCGCGGAAGGAGAAGCGCGAGGGCAGGGGCGTGAAGTTGATTTCCTTGAACATAGCCAGATACGGCGAGTCGAAGGCTTTCACCTGGGCCAGCGGGGTGTAGTTTTTGGGCGTGGCCTGATACACGTAGGCCAGGGCCCCGGTGTAGGTGCGAGTGTAGTCCCGGTCGGTGCGGATATCGGTGTGCAGGCGCTCGGTGAGCGAGTAGCTCACGGCAAAGTTCTCGATATCGTAGGGGCGGGGCTTTTTCTCGGGGTTGGTGCGCTCCTTGCGTACGTTCAGCAGCGAAATGCTCCGTTGGCTGGTCTGGTCTACCACCTCCTTGCGGTAGGCGGCTTTCTCCTCATTCGACTTAAACTTCTGTAGCGACTGGTCGAGCTTGGTGTCGGGGTCCAGCGGGTCGTACTTGGGGGCGCGGGTTTCCACGCCGGCCTGCAGCAGCACCGGGATACGGAGGCCCAGCTTCTCGGGCAGGAATTTCTCGGCCGCCACGGTGGCATTCACGTCGCCGCGGCTGATGTTGTCGGTGGAGCGTTGCTGGGCCCGGTCCTGCAGGCCGCCAAAGCCGGTGCTAATGAAGCTGCCCGTAGCTGTAATGTTGGCCACATCGGCCAGCTTGGCATTGAAGCGGGCCGTAGCCGCCCAGCCACTTTCGGTATCGAAGTCGAGTACCCGCAGCTCATCGGCCCACAGCGTCACGGATTTGTTTTGACCGTCATCCTTGGGGTTGAGTACGCCAATCATAGCGCCCTGCACGGCCGAAAGGTCGGGGTTGCCCACCACGGTAATCGTCGAGCCATCAGCCAGCGTTACCACGAAGGGCTTGGTATAATCGATGCTGGAAGCAGCCTGCTTGTTCCGGGCCGATTTGGCGTCAATAAAGGCCTGCAAAGGCAGGTCGATGCGGTTTTCTACCGGCCACACGTTGTCTACGGTGTACACCACGCCGCTACGGGGCTGCTCGGTGAGCTTCAGCGGCTTGCTGTATTCGTAGTAGTTCTGAATGTAGTCGGTGCCCAGGCGCACAAAGCCTCGTAGCTGCCCATCACGCACGTTCCGGTCTTGCGACTCAGCGTGCAGGAACATTTTTAGCCGCTTATAGCGCAGCATGTTCAGGTTCAGGTTTTTGTAGGCGGCCTTGGCAAAGCCGTCGCGTAGGCCATCTACTACCAAGCGCAGGCTTTGCTCGTTCTGCTGACGGTTCACGGTGCTGGAGCCGTACTCCCGGTCGCGGCGGATGTTGGGAGGCAGCACGTACGGAATGGCATTGCCCTTGTTGGAGGTGCCGTTTTCCTCAATGCTGACGGTGGAAATACTGAAGCCGTCGGCGTCGGTATCGGGGTTTACGATAGTCTGTCCCGGTTCGGCAATCTTGTTGAGGTAGCGGCGCCACTGGTTGGCCACAAACTGGGGCTGCACCATGCGCAGCACCACCGGCTGCTGCCAGCGGGTGAGGTACATGCGCAGGAACCGGATGGATTTGAAGCCGAATTCTTGGTTGCCGTTGCCCTGAATACCGGTGTACTGGCGAATTGGCACCCGGAACTGGTACCACGTTACGGGCTCGTTGTTGGTATCGGTATTATTGGCAATAACCTTATCTACGATGTAGTTCTGCCCGATTTCCAGCTGGCCGGGGCGCAGCTGCAGGCGGTATTCGTAGTAGCGCTCCGTGTCGTTGAGCACGTTGTCCCGGTTCAGGTCCTCTTTGTCGGGGAAGGCCGTGGAGCTGAGCTGGCTGCCCTCGGGCGAGTTGCCCTGCAGGCCGTTGTAGTCCTTGTAGCGGGCCAGAATTTTGGCGTCCTGCTGGTCGTAACTGGGGTCTAGGTGGTGGCGGAAGTTGTCGGCTGCCGGGTCGGGCGCGGTCTGGTATACCGGGCTGATGTTGGCCAGCTGCTGCTCCTCACCATCATTGAAACCATCCAGACCCACGTCCTGCCGGGCCCGGGCACCGGGGGCAGCGCTGAAAGCATCCGTCAGAAACTGCTGGCGGGTGGCGCGACCCCACAGCGTTTCCACGGTTTCAGTAGCCAAGTTGGCGTCGTCAGCGGGCAGGCCGTTTTCAAATTCGTACCGGTTTTCGTCCTTCAGCACATCCTCCGACACCGAGCCTAGGTTGATGTACAGGTCGCCGCCGGTGTTGTTGTTGGAGTTGTGGCCGTCGGAGTCCACCACCCGGCCGTTGTCACCGGTCAGGAAGGGGTCCATCATCCAGAACTCCAGAAACTCCACGTTGGCGTTGTCGAAGTCGGTATCGAAGGTGATTTCCCGCGCAATACCCGCGTGGCGGGCCAGCATATCGGTCTGGGAGTTGCTGGCGAAGAAGGTAGGCCGGGCGGCGTCCACCCGGGGCGTGTAGTTGTACTGCCCGCGCTGGTCGGGGAAGTACGCCAGGTCCAGGGTCGTTTCGAACGAGTTGCCGGTGGTGCCCACGTCCCGGTTCGGGAATACCTCCGTGCGCTTTATACCCCGGATGTAGTGGTTTTTCAGGTCGCCCACGCCAATGTTGCGGGGCTTGCTCTGGCCATTGGTGTAGTAGCTCTGGTCGATGGTGTACCAGGCCAGCTTGGCGCGGTTGTAGGCCACTTCCAGACCCTGGGCTGAGCCCAGCAGCGGAGCCGGGGTGGAGCCCAAACGCCAAACAGTAGCCGAGTTGATACCGCCCAGCGTGTAAGGCGTGCGGGCGTTTTCGAAGTCATCGAGGTACGATACGCCGTTTTCGCCGCCACTGTCGCCGGAACCCAGCTTACTCTGGCTGGGCAACAGCTGCGCAAACTCGCCGCTGAATGACACCGTGGAAATTTCCTTGGTGCTCACGAAGGGCAGCGCATCCAGGTACTTGGTCAGGGCCCGGGACTCGCGGCGCACGTTCACGTCGAAGCCGTAGATGGTGTTGTTGCCGGGCTCGTCGCCGATGTTTACGCGGTTGATGCCGGGGGCCTGGTTTTCACGCAGGTGCAGCACCGTCGCGCCAAAGTTCATATCCGGCGACACGCGGTAGTCAAAGCGGGCCCCCAGCAGCTTGCGGGGCTGCACCTGCACCAAGGCATTTTTCTCAAACTCCACCCGCAGCTCGTTGGCCGAGTTCAGGTAAGCCGGGTTGAGGATTTTCACCTTCGCCTGGTCGTAAAACACTTGGTAGTCGGTGCCTTCCTGCAGCAGGGTGCTGCCCGCAAATACCCGCACCGAGCCCTCGGCCACGCCAATACCCGGCAGGTTAATCTCATCGGTAGAAGTAGCCTGGTACCGCCCGCGCAGGAAGAACTTGTCCTTTTCCTGGCGCTGCTGGGCGTCGCTCTGCACCTGGTTGTACAGCTCCCGGTACACGTATTTGCGCGCCAGGTCCTGCTCCTGCGGCGAGGCCAGCGTATCAAACTGCGCCGCCAGGTAGGAGCCGAAGGGCTGAACCTCCGGGAAAATGATGCGGCCAAACTCGGTATCCACCGTCACGCCGGGGAAAAAGTCGAAGTTGCCGTCGGGGTTTCGGTCGTTGTTGGGGTTTACGTTGTCGAGGTTGAGCACCTCAATCAGCGGCCGGTTGGCAATGCGCTGACCCTCTTTCAGGGAAATCAAATCCACGCCCGTTACGTCATCCTTGTAGATGAGCTGGAGCTGGAAATTGTCCCGGTTGAGTTGGTTGGCATTCAGGGAATAGATGTTTTTCATCATCAAATCCCAGGTCGGCAGGTTGCGCGTGAGCAGGTTGGTATTCTGCGGGTTCTGCGCGGGGTCGGCCAAATTCACACCGGGGTTAGTGGCCTTCAGCATCTTCAGGAAGATAACCTCGTCTTGGCCCACGGTGGCGTAATCCGTCTGAATTTCCCCGACGGTGTACGTCTTGTTGTTGTAGATGTACTGGTACGATACGCCCAGCACCTGCTCGGGCAGCAGCTGCGTATTCAGCGAGATGTAGCCGAGCTGTGCGTTGTAGGTGTACTCGCGCGGGTCGAGCTTGCGGGCCCGCACGTGCTCGAAATCCACGTTTTTCTGCAGGCCCAGGCTGTTTAGGGCGCCATCAACTGTCTGGTTGCCCCGGAACCCGAAGGCGCCACGAATCTGGCTGAGCAGGGTGTTGGCTGTGTTGTCGGCCAGGGCGTTGGGGCCGTTGGCTTTGCCGAATTGCTGCCGGTACAGGCGGCGGGGCTCGGCCACGTCCATCAAAGTGATGACGTTGCGTAGGTTGTCGCTCTGGCGGTTGTCGTTGGTGACCCACACTTCCAGGTGGGTAATTTCTACCCCGCTCTGAATGGTAGGCAGGTTGCGCAGCGCGGCGTCGTACCGGTCCCGGAAGGTCTGGTTCAGGAAGAAGTGCCGGTCCCGCTCGTACTGGCTGGCCTTGATTTCAAACTGCCGGGCCTGGCCCCCGTTCTGAATGCGCACGGCATCGGCCTGGCCGCGCAGGGTGCTGGCAATGGCCGTTACGCCCAACCGCCCAAATTGCAGCTGGGTTTTTACCCCAAACAGGTTCTGCCCGCCCTGAATCAGGGAATTGTTCAGCGGCAACGACACGTTGCCCAACTCCACTTTGCGGATGATGTCGGTATCGAAGCCCGTGTAATCGAGCTTCATATTGTTCTCGAAATCGAAGGCCGCCCGGGTGTCGTAGTTGAAGGTTAGTTTCAGCTTTTCGCCAATCTGCCCGGCCAGGTTCAGGTTCAGGTTTTGGTCGTACTGGAAGTCGCCTACCCGCTGCTGCCGCAGCGTGAGGGTGGGGTTTTCGTTGCGGTTGCCCCGGTAGCCCATGCGCAGCGTCACGGCGCCCTGGGGCCGGATGTCCACGTAGCTGCCCCCAAAAATCCGGTCGGCCATGGGCCCTAGGTAGATTTTGGGAATGAGGCGGCGGTTTTCGGGCTGGTTGGGGTTGCCGGCCACGCCGCCGTTGGCGCGCTGCCGGAAGTAGTTGCGCACGGCCTGCTGCTGCTGCCAGCGCGAGTACTCCTCAAACGTCATGCGGCTGGGGTCCCGGAAATCCACGTCCGCGCCCACCCGTTCCCGGATGTCGAAGTTCTGCAGGCTGTCGTCGGGCTGCACGTCCAGCTGCACGTTGGAGGGCAGGGGCAGCACCAGCGGGGAGCGGCGGCGCTGCGGCGAAAACGGCGTGCCCACCCGGTCTTCGGGCGCTACCCGTGGGCGGGTGCTGGGCCGGTAGCGGGTAGTATCGGTGCGGGGCGTATCGGGCTGAAAACTCAACGCCGGGCGCGGCCCCCGCGCAGAACCGGGCAGCCAATCGGACCAGAGCTGCCGCATGGCAAACGGCGCCGCCGGCCCGCCCAACGGCCGGGCCTGAGACCACCACGCTACCAACGACACAGCGGCCACCACCGAGGCGGCCAGGGACTTCTTACCGGTATTCAAGCGTCAATAAGCCAAGAGGTTATTAGCTGTTAGCTGCTGGCTAATAGCTGGTAGCTTTTGTCTGAAGAAGGTGGAGTAACCAGCATAATAGGCCCACGGGCCCGCTACACTTGCTAAAAAGCTATCAGCCAACAGCTGATAGCCAACCGCTCCTAGTGCGACTTAAGAGCGAATTTAATTAATTCCTCCACGCTCAGGTCGTTGCCGTGCTTGTGCTGAATTTGGTCGAGGGTTTTCTCGGCCGCCGCCCGCGCAAAGCCCAGCGTTACCAGGGCTGCTAACGCTTCGGTGCGGCTGGTATTGTGTGCCCGGGCCAGCGGCACGGTATCAATACCGGCTTTGGCCAGTAGTTCATCTTTGCGGAGCTTGTCTTTCAACTCCAGCACTACCCGCTGGGCAGTTTTGGGTCCCACGCCTTTAATGGCCTGAATGGAGCGCACGTCCTCGTTCACAATGGCCTGACGAATTTCGCCTACCGACATCGACGATACCATCACAATGCCCGTACCCGGCCCAATGCCCGATACCGAAATCAGCTGCAGAAACAGGGCTTTCTCGTTGGGGTCCAGGAAGCCGTAGAGCGTCTGCCCATCTTCCTTCACGTGCTGGTACGTGTACAGCTTGGCCTTCTCGCCCTCGGCGGGTAGCTTGGAGTAGGTGGCCAGCGAAATCCGGATTTCGTAACCAAGGCCGTTTACATCCAGAATGGCTTGGGTAGGGTCTTTATAAGCGAGTTTACCGTCGACGTAGGCAATCATGCGGGGTGGTCAGGTTGAGGGATATCAGAACCAGCAAAACAGCATCAGGCGTAAAATTGTGCCAATGATTTTAGTGGTTCTAATAAAATTAGTGTAGAGCGTGGGTGGCTGCGTCTGGCAAGTTGCGCCGAATTCGGTCGGAATCAAAGTATTGCCACTTCATGGCCGGTTATAACAACGCCAGAGCCACCCGCAGGCAACTCTGGCGTTGATACTTTTCGAGCAGCGGGCTTGCTTACAACCCTTTACCGTCGGGCTGCTGGGCGTCTACTACGGCAATGGCAGCCATGTTCACGATTTCGCGCACCGACGCGCCCAACTGCAGAATGTGCACCGGCTTGCGCATCCCCATCAGGATAGGCCCGATTACCTCCGCGCCGCCAATTTCCTGGATGACTTTGTAGGCAATGTTGCCGCTAATCACGTTCGGGAAGATGAGGGTGTTGGCCCCGCCGTGGGCGGCCAGCTCCGAGAAGGGATACTGCTCGCGTAGCAAATCGGGGTTGAGGGCAGTGTTGGCCTGCATTTCTCCGTCCAGAATCAGCTCGGGGAAGCGGGCTTTGGCCAGCTCGGTGGCGCGGCGCGCCTTGTCGGGCAGCTCGCCGGGGTTGGAGCCGAAGTTGGAGTAGCTGATAACGGCCACCTTGGGTTCGGCATCGAAGAACTTTACCGCCCGGGCCGTGAGGCCAATAATTTCCACCATTTCCTCGGCCGTGGGGTCGATATTCACGGTGGTATCGGCGAAGAAGAACGGGCCCTTCTTGTGCTGGATGATGTACATAGAAGCCACCCGCTTCACGCCCTCGGCCACGCCAATGGCCTGCAAAGAGGGCACAATGCTCTTGCCGTAGTCTTTGCTGAGGCCGGTGATGAAGGCATCCGCCTCGCCGGTTTCCAGCATCATTGAGCCAAAGTAGTTCCGCTCGCGCAGCAAGCGGCGGCCTTCGTAGAGCGTAATGCCCCGGCGCTGGCGCTTCTCGTACAGCTTCTGGGCGTACTCCTCGCGCTTGGCCTCCTCGTGCAGAATGTCGATAATCCGGCAGCCCTCCAGGTCCATGGAGTTTTCCTGGGCAATGCGGGCAATTTTGGCCCGGTTACCGAGCAGGATGGGCTGGGCAATGCCCTCATCGTGCAGAATCTGGGCGGCCTTGAGGATTTTGTAGGTGTCGCCCTCGGCAAATACCACGCGCTTGGGGTTGCTGCGGGCAGCCTGCGTGATGCGGTTCATCAACTTCTGGTTTACGCCCAGACGGGCGCGCAGCTCATCCTCGTAGGCAAACCAATCGTCGATGTGGATGCGGGCCACGCCGCTTTCCATGGCGGCTTTGGCCACAGCGGGGCTCACAGCCGTAATCAGGCGTGGGTCCAACGGCTTCGGAATCAGGTAAGTGCGGCCGAAGCTCAGGGTGTTGTCGCCGTAGGCTTTGTTCACCATATCCGGCACGGCTTCCTTAGCCAACTCCGAGAGGGCCCGCACGGCGGCCAGCTTCATGGCCTCGTTGATTTCGGTAGCTCGCACATCCAGCGCCCCCCGGAAAATGTAGGGGAAGCCCAGCACGTTGTTCACCTGGTTGGGGTGGTCGGAGCGGCCGGTGGCCATAATAATATCGGGCCGGGTAGCCATGGCCACCTCGTAAGCAATTTCCGGGTCGGGGTTGGCCAGGGCAAACACGATGGGGTCGTGGGCCATTTTGAGCAGCAGCTCGGCGGGCAGCACGTTGGCCGCCGAGAGGCCCAGGAACACGTCGGCGCCTTCCAGCGCTTCGGCCATCGTGCTGATGGGGCGGGTGGTGGCGAAGTGCATCTGCAGCTCGGCCAGGTCGGTGCGCTGGGGCGTGATGATGCCGTCCTTGTCGAACACCACCACGTTTTCCACCTTCAGGCCCAGGGCCAGGTACAACCGCAGGCAACTGATGGCTGCGGCACCCGCGCCGCTCACTACCATCTTAATTTCTTCAATCTTCTTGCCCACCAGCTCCAGACCGTTGAGCAGCGCCGCCGACGAAATGATGGCCGTGCCGTGCTGGTCGTCGTGCATCAAGGGAATGTTCATCTGCTCGCGCAGGGCCGTTTCGATGCGGAAGCACTCCGGGGCCTTGATATCTTCCAGGTTGATACCGCCGAACGTGGGCTCCAGGCTTTTCACGATGCGGATGAACTCGTCGGGGTCGGTGGCGTCAATTTCAATATCGAAGCAGTCGATGCCGGCGAATTTCTTGAACAGTACGCCCTTACCTTCCATTACGGGCTTGGAGGCGTCGGGGCCGATGTTGCCCAGGCCCAGCACGGCGGTGCCGTTGCTGATAACGCCCACCAGGTTGCCCTTGGCGGTGTATTTATACACGTCTTCCTGGTTGGCAGCAATAGCCTTGCAGGGTTCGGCTACGCCCGGCGAGTAGGCCAGAGCCAGGTCCAGCTGGGTGCTGACGGGTTTGGTGGGTACCACTTCAATTTTGCCGGCGGGGCTTTGCGAGTGGTAATTGAGGGCGTCCTGTTTATTGATTTTCAGCATACGCAAAGGGGTGGGCTTCCCGGAACAAAGAGCAAGGAAGCAAGATGGGGCAAAATCTGCCCGCTACAAAGGTACGCCCCCCCGCCCGGATAGAAAAAAGCCCCGCACCGGAAGCCGGTACGGGGCTGATATAGTAGCAACTACTACCGCTGAGGTCTGAAACGGCACTATTGCAGCGGGATTTCCCGGAACGTACCGTAGCACTTCACGTCGCACAAGCGGCGCGGGTCGAGGGAAGAGCCAATGGTCAGGAATTGAAATGGGTCCCGCACCTGCCGGATAGTGAACGTGTACGAGCCGCTCAGCAGCTTGCGGCCGGCATTGTATTCCGAGATGGTAAAGCTGCCTTCCATCACCGACGTGTTACCGGAATACTTATTCAGAAACACCCCGGTGCCGGGATACGGCCGCTCGTAGGTAACCTGCATTTCACCCTGGCCCGGGTCCGGCTGCGACGACAACGTGTAGGTGCCAACCAAACCGGACTTTTGGCGGCTCTGGGGTAGCATAAACTCCAGGCGGTCTTCTATTACCAAGGCATTCTGCTAAAACTCCTTCTCGAAGGTCAGGCTCAGCCGGCTGGTTTCCAGCTTGCCTTTAGGATCCTTAGCCAGAAACGTCTGGCCCTTGCTGTCATTTGGATAGGTATAGAGGAAGTTGACGTTAGCTTCCTGCACTGGAGCGGACTCGGCGGGCGCAGGCTGCTGGTCGTCGTCTTTCTGACAGCTGACCAAGGTCAGTAAGCTAAAGCTGGAGAAGATAAGTAGCGGTTTGCGCATCATAGCAGTACGGATGGATGAAGAACTGAACAGTTCGGCCGAAACAAACGCTATGCCAGCTCAGCTCGTAAAAGTTCAATTATAGAGTCGTTAGGTTTCTGTGGTGCAGTAATGCGCTATAAGTCAATGATAAAAAAATACCCGGCCTGAGCCGGGTACTATATTCAGCAAGGAAACTAGCTGCGCACAATCAACTTCTGGCCCGGTTTCACGTCATCGGACTGCAGGTGGTTTAGCTCCCGTAACTTCTCTACCGTAAGGCCCTGGTAGCGGCGGGAAATATTGTAGAGCGTGTCCCCGGGCTGTACCAAATGCACCTCAGGCAGCGGCTGGTTGGTTTTGGGAGTTGCGGGTGCCGGGCGGGCAGCCGGGCGTTGCGTAGCCACTTCACGGGTGGCGGCTACCAATTCAGCAGTTGGGGTGGGGGCTACCAGCATGAGCTTTTGCCCCGGCTGTACGGTTTCGCCTTTCAGGTTATTCCACGCCTTGAGTTGGGCAATGGTCAGATTGTGGGTACGGGCCACTTTTTCCAGAAAATCACCGGAGCGTACCACGTAGTAAGTCGGAACGGTATCATCCACCTCGGCGGGTGAGGGAGCTGCCTCGACTGGCAGAGTCCGACGAGCAGCCGGCCGGGCTGCCACGGACCGGGCCGCGCGGGCCGCAACAGGTACTTCTACAATATCCTCGGCTTTCTTCGGTTCGGGAGCCGACGCCGCTTTCGGAGGACGGACGGCAACCGGTTTAGTGGCCGCCACAGCAACCATAGTCGCAGAAGCGGCCTGGATTGCTGGTGCTGCCTGGGGCACGAATACCACTAATTGCTTACGTGAAGTTAGCGAGTTTCCACGGCCCAACTCGTTCCAGCGCCGCAATTGGGCTGTACTTACCGCGTACTGCTCGGCTACCGAGGCTACGGTTTCGCCGCGCTTCACAGTGTGGCGCACGCGCCGGTATTTGGGCTGGGCAGCAGCCGGACGGGTAGCGGCCACGGCATTATCCTGGGTTGGGAAAGGCTCTACCCCCGTAAGCAACACGGAGCGCAATGGCAGCGGAGTAGGCAGCTCGGCCAACGGGCGGCAGTAGTCAAATAGGGTTTCCCGGTCAACGGCCGCCAAGGTGATGCGAGTGGAGGCCGGGAACTGCACGGTGTAGGGCCGGTAGCCGGCCGGTAGGTAAGGCTTGCGCAACTCCGGGTTCAGGCGCAGCAGTGCCATCGAATCGGGGTAGCCGCAGGCGCGGGCCAGGCGGGTCAGGTCGAAGGGGCGGCCGCCGAGCTGCAGCGTGTCCATAGCCTCGGCATGCTGGTAGCGCAGGGCGGGAGAGTGCAGCTGGTGCTCGTTGGCGTACTTCATGGCGTACATGATGGCCGTGAAGGTGGGCACGTAGTTGCGGGTTTCGACCGGCAGGTTGGGGTGCACTTCCCAGTAGGTTTTCTTGCCGGTACGGCGCACTACCTTCTGCATGTTGCCCGCCCCCCAGTTGTAGGCCGCCAGCACCATTTCCCAGTCGTGAAATACCCCGTACAGGTAGCGCAGGTGCTTGCAGGCGGCTTCCGTGGCTTTCTCGGGGTCCATACGCTCATCCACCCACTCGTCGCGGCGCAGGCGCAGGTCGTTGGCGGTAGGGCCCATAAACTGCCACAAGCCGGTGGCGCCCACCCGGGATTTAGCCGTCGGAATCAATGCCGACTCCACCACGGCCAGGTATTTCAGATCAGTAGGCAGGTTGTACTTGGCCAGGTATTTCTCGAACAGCGGGAAATACAGGTTTTCGCGCTCCAGTACCCGCTGCGTGTAGCCCCGTTGCCGCTCCGTAAACAGCCGCACAAAGGCCATTACGTGGTTATTGAAGGCGTGGGGCATCTCCGTTTCAATACAGGCAATTCGGTCGCCCACTAGGTCGCGCAGCTCGGGCGGAGTACGGAGCCACCGCAGGCGGGCCGAATCGACGGGTACCGGAACTGCCACCAGCGAGTCGGGCAGCAGCTCCAGGTGTACCTGCAGCGTGTCGTTGAGGGCGGGCTGAGGAGCGGGCGGTAGCTGGGGCCGTACCTGGGCCGCTACCGGGCGGGCCAGGGCCGAGGCCAACAGAACGGGAACAGCAGCGCGCAGCAACGACTTCTTCATCAGCAATAGATAACCCGGGGCAACGTAGCCGGAGACACAAAACGCTGAACCTGAGCTCAGCACATTTTCAAAAATAACGCAGATTCGCAAAAAAGCCAGCCCGGCGTTCAGCAAACTGCCTGGCAGGCCCTACGCACAACTCAGCAGAATCGTTCGGCAGGGCCCGCCAGGCAGGCTGTTACGCGCGCAGTTCCGGCCTAAGCTTCGGCGGGCGCGAGGGTTTCAGTGAGGGAGTTGGCAAAGGCCAGCAGGTGCTCCTCGCGGAAGGCCCCGCTCAGAATTTGTAGCCCAATGGGCAGACCCTGGGCATCCGTACCATTCGGCACCGAAATAGCCGGTACGCCGGCTAGTGAGGCCTGCACCGTGAAAATATCGGCCAGATACATTGCCAGCGTGTCCTTGTTCACGTCGCCAATGCGGAAGGCCGTGGTAGGCGTGGTAGGCAGCACTAGGAAGTCGTACTCACGCAGCAGCTCGTCGGTAGTTTCCTTGATAAGGCGGCGCACCTTCTGAGCCTTAGTATAGTAGGCGTCGTAGTAGCTGGCACTCAGTACGAAGGTGCCCAGCATAATGCGGCGCTGCACCTCGGGGCCGAAGCCCTGGGCGCGGGTTTTCTTGTACAACGACTCCAGGTCCGTAGCATCCGGCGCGCGGTAGCCAAACTTCACGCCGTCGTAGCGGCTCAGGTTGGAGCTGGCTTCGGCCGTGGTCAGGATGTAGTACGTGGGTACGATGTAGTCGAGGTAGGGAAACTCCACCGCTTCTACCACGTGTCCTTGACCGCGCAGCTGCTCCAATGCTTGCTCAGTAGCCGTTTTGATTTCGGGGTTGAGACCCGGGCGCTCCAGACAATCCTTGATGTACCCAACGCGGTAGTGGGGGGCCGGCGTGAGCTGATGGCTATACGCCGGTACCTCGCGCTGGCTCACGGTGCTGTCGAACTGGTCGGCCCCGGCCATTACTTCCAATAGTAAAGCCGCATCCTCCACCGAACGGGTCAGCGTACCAATCTGGTCGAAGGAAGAAGCGTAGGCAATCAGCCCGTAGCGCGAGATGCGCGAGTACGTGGGCTTGAAACCCACAATCCCGCAAAACGCCGCCGGCTGCCGTACTGAGCCACCCGTATCGGAGCCGATTGACGCCAAGCACATATCTGCCTGCACCGCCACGGCCGAGCCGCCCGAAGAGCCACCAGGCACCCGCTCGGGGTCAATTTCGTTGCGGGAGGGCCCAAAGTAAGATGTTTCGTTGGACGCCCCCATGGCAAACTCGTCGCAGTTCTGGCGGCCAATTACAATGGCATCCTCCTCCAGCAGGCGTTGCACGGCCGTACCCGTAAATAGGGATTTAAAGCCATCTAGAATATGGCTGCTGCTCTGCAGGGCGTGGCCTTCGTAGGCCAGCACGTCCTTCAGGCCCAGCACCATTCCGGCCAGCTTACCAGCCGTACCAGCCGCCAGTTTGGCGTCCACGGCGTCGGCCTGGGCCAGAGCCTCCTCGGCCCATACTTCCAGAAAGGCGTTGAGGTGTTCTTTGCGCCGGATGTTATCCAGATAATACTCCACGAGCTGACGGCAGGACGTGGTGCCTGCCGTCAGCTCGTGGCGAACTTCCGTGAGGGAGTTAAAGCGTCTCAAGACGAAATATGATTTAGTTCAACTGATCGGGGCGGGGATGGGCTTCCGGAGTTGGAGTTACCGGAGGAGTAATGCCACCATCCATGGGCGGAGCAATGGGAGCTGCAGCGGGAGAATCGGCTACGGGAGCCTGGTAAGCGGGCTGCTGCTGATAAGGCTGTTGCTGAAATTGCTGCTGGTACGGCTGTTGTGGCGGCGCACCGGCATTCTCAATTTCGCTGCGGATTTCGCGGGAGGCGTCCTTAAACTCGCGGATGCCTTTACCGAGGCCCCGAGCCAGCTCAGGAATTTTGTTCGCCCCGAAGAAAATCAGGATGAACAGCACGATAACCATCAGCTCACCGCCGCCGATGCCCTCCAGAAAAAGGAAAAAAGGTGTGTGCATGGCAATCAAAGGTTATACGCGGGGAGCGTTGGGGTCATTGGGGTTCGTAGGACGGTCCCGGTACTCTGGTTTTTCGTCACGGGAAGCATCCTTAAACTCGCGGATGCCCTGGCCCATGCCCCGGAACAACTCCGGAATACGCTTGGCGCCAAACAGCAGAATGACAGCCAGAACAATCAGCAGCACTTCGGTGCCGCCGAAATTGCCGATACCAAGCAGAAGAGTGGCAAGGTTCATAGAATACGGGCCATGGGGCCGGTTGGTAAGAAGTGAAAGCTCCTTATACGGGGCGCACCACCGCTAAGG
Organism: Hymenobacter pini; assembly: GCF_020421205.1. Lineage (GTDB taxonomy): Bacteria > Bacteroidota > Bacteroidia > Cytophagales > Hymenobacteraceae > Hymenobacter > Hymenobacter pini. The sequence goes on along the minus strand of NZ_JAIZZH010000003.1, from coordinate 778,582 downwards.
ATTGATAAAGGTACCGCATAATTTCAAAATCAGTTCCCGTGCCGGCCGCGGCTACGCGGTACCACTGGCTGCTGCATCGGCTAAAATGGTCGTGACTCGAACCAGAAAACCTGAACATTAGGCGGGTAAATGTACAGATTCGGCGGTACCACCAACACGGTGCGGGTATTTATGCGCAATTTCGGGAGTTAGCAGTTATTCATGCTGGCCGTAAACAGGATTTTCCCCGCCGTTAAATGTCGCCTAAGTTACCTGCTGTTTCCACCCGTACCAGGCCGGCTACCCGGCGTCCGGACGAGGCCGCGCGCATAAAAGCCCTGGAGCAATACCAAATCATGGACACCCCGTCCGAAACGGTGTTTGATGATTTAGTGCGTCTGGCCGGATTTATCTGCGGCACTCCCATTTCCCTGATTACACTGCTGGACGGAGAGCGGCAATGGCTGAAGGCGCAAACGGGCTTATCGGGGGTGGAAAGCACGCCCCGTGATGAAGCCTTCTGCCAATACACCATCCAGGGCACTGATTTGCTGGAAGTGGAAGATGCGCTGATTGATCCGCTGTTCCGGGACCACACCATGGTTACCGGCGACCCGCACATCCGCTTCTACGCGGGCTATCCGCTTATCACGCCCGAAGGCCATGCGCTAGGAGCCATCTGTGCCATCGACCAAGTGCCGCGCCGGCTGAATAATGCGCAACGAGAAGCGCTGCGCATTCTGGCCCGTGAGGTGGTGGCGCACCTGGAGCTGCGGCGAGCCAAAATTCAATTGGAAGAAGAAAAAACGAAACTCGAAGGGCTACTGCGTATGGCCAACGATACTGCCGAATCTCTGTACCTGAACGGCGGGCAGAATGAGATTTTCATCAAGCAAGACCATAAGCTGCTGCGGGTAAAGACCACGGACATTCGCTACGTGGAGGCCTTGGGCGACTACGTGAACATTTACTCCGGGCGGGAGCGGTACACGGTGTACAGTACCATGAAGGAACTGGAGGCAAAACTGCCAAGCCGGGAATTTGCCCGGGTGCACCGCAAATACATTGTGCGCCTCGACCGGATCATCTCCATCGAAAGCGACGCCCTGATTGTGGAGGCAGGCCGCAGCCTGGACCAGGCTACCAGCCTGCTGCCCGTGCCCATCGGGAGTTCTTATAAAGCCGCGCTGCTGGGCAGGCTGAACCTCATTTAGCGCCAAGCCGGGCAAGCGACATTCCGAATAGCGGGTTTCATCGAGGGAAAAAACTATTTCGGCGAATTTGGACAATCAACTGTTGCCGCCCGCCGTATCTTTGGAACGGTTATCGGGGATTAACCTCGAAAGTGCCAACTGCCCCGTGTGGTTAGCTTGCTTTCGGGGGAGGGATTCTGGTAGCTAAGTTTGTTTTCATAGCTCAGAAAGACACCGCGCCTTGCACGGTGTTTTTTTATGCCCTGATGCACTGAAAATGCCCTTATTTGCGACCCAGCCAGTTTTCGGGGTTAAGGTTGGAGCTGTTATGCCACACCTGAAACTGCACCTCAGAAGTACCTTCCGCATCAGTCGAAACCGTGCCGATGGTTTGCCGGGCCTGCACGGCTTGTCCTTCGCTCACGCTCACGCTGCGCAATTTGGCATATACCGTGAAATAGTCGCCGTGCTGCACCATCACAATGGTGCCCATGCCCGGCACACTGGCCACCGTAAGCACCTTGCCGCTGAACACCGCCCGCACCGGCTCACCGGCACTGGTCTGGATATCAACTCCCCGATTTTCTACCACCACGTTCTTCAACACGGGGTGATTGTGGCGGCCAAACCGCTGACTGATAAAGCCGCGGCCTACGGGCCAAGGCAACCGGCCCCGGTTGTCATGGAAAGAAGAAGCCAGCTCGGCCGTTTCGGGCGTGAGCGTCACCTTGTCCACCCGTTCCGCCGCTGAAACAGCGGCGGCTTCCGCCTCGGCGGTGGGGGTGGTGCGCGTGGTAGCGGCCGGACTGCGGGATGGGGCAGAGGCTGCTGCGGCCCGCGCCGCATTAGCCGCGGCGGCCCGGCGAGCAGCGGCGCGGGCCGCCCGAGCTATTTCCTCGCGTACGCGCTGAGCAATCAGATTATCCAAGCGGCTGACGGCCTGCTGGCGGGCGGCCAGCTCCTTGCGCAAGTCTTCTTCCTGTTGGGTGAGCTTGGTTACTACCTGGTCCTGCTGAGTTTTCAGCGTGAGCAGGTTTTTCTTCTCCGAAATCTGGTTGTTGAGCAGGCTACCTTTCTCTTCCTGCTTTTCCTTCAAGCCAACCAGCTGCGAGCTTAAGCGCTGCTGGGTGTGCGTGATTTGGGCCGCTTGTGCCTGGCGTACCTCGGTGTACTGCCGGATGTAACGTAGCCGCAGCAGAAACTGGTTGAAGGACTCCGAGGCAAACAAGAACATGAGCCGGTTGTAGCCGTTGGCCGTTTTGGAGCCAGCGTAAATCAGGCGGGCGTACTCGGCCTTGAGCTGCTCCAAGCTTTGGCGCGTCTGCTGCACCTGGGTTTCCGTTTGGCGTACATCGGTTTCAATGTAGCGCAGCTCGTTGCTGATGTTCTTAATAACGCCCTGCTGCACCGTTAGCTTTTCCTTAAGGGCGTTAAGCTGGCCCACGGAAGCCTGCTTTTGCTGCTGGGTTTGCGCTAGGATGCGGCTGGTTTCCTGAATGCGTTTAAGCGTGGCGCGCCGTTCCCGCTCCAGTTGGGCTTTGGATTTGCGCTGGGCCTGCACCGGCAATGCCGTCAGTAGGCCCAGCAGTACCACCAGCAAAAGCCAACTATTACTTCTTGCGCGCATAGCCCTTCGGTACCGAGAACGGGAACTGCAGCCGCTCCTTGTCTACATCTACCGAGCGGTAGGTGAGCGTGACGGTGGTGGGCGGCGTCTGGCCCTGCTGCACCTGCACCAGCGTGTTGTAGGCAAACTGCTGCGGGCTGCGCTCCAAGGGGCGGAAATCGGTGTAATCTACCGTGAGCTTGTTCTGGTTGGCGGGCACCTGCACCTGCAACTGCTGAATGCGGGCCCGGTCGAGGTTCACCAGCTGCTGCACCAGCAGGCCCGCCTGCTCATAGTTGATGCGCTGCATAGAGCCTTCGGTAGTAATGGTGGGCTGCACCGCGGCACTGGGCGGAGCCAAATAGTTACCCAGTAGCAACGCCTGCACCATCTCAAAGTTGACGGGCACGTTCAGCCGCTGGCTCAGGTAAGCAAAGTCACCGGCGTAGTATTCCTTGTGCAGCTTATCCAGCACCTGCACCGAGTCGCGGGTGATGTAAATGCGGCCGCCTTCAATGCCAATAAGTGAGGCCGAAATCCAGATAACACTGTCTTTACGGATGCGCACGTTGATGTTGCCGCTCTGGTCGCCAAACTGTGCTTTGCCTTTGGCAGCCAGAAACCGGAAGTCCACGTTGGCGGCTTTTACGGCCTCCGGCATGGGTACCGTAGCGGCTGGTTTTTTGCCGGGCAGCAGTTTACGGGTGCAGCTGCCTAGCAGCAGCAGGGCGCTCAACAGCACCAGCACAGGGCGGTTACTCATAGAGTTTCTTGTCTTTGATCTTGCGGTCGATAAGCGAGGAGGCCCCGCCCAGTTTTTTGGCGCGCTGCCATTCCTGCAGCGCCTTATCGGCCTCCCCCAGCTGAAACAGTACGTCGCCGTAATGCTCCACCACGGTAGCATCAGTTGTTGTTTTAAGAGCTTTTTCGAGTTGCTGACGGGCACCGGTATAATCTTTCAGCCGGTACAGTACCCATCCGTACGTATCCAGGTACGTGTCGTTGTCGGGGTTCTGCTTCACCAGCTTGCCAGCCATTTCCCGGGCTTTCTCCAGCTTTTCGCCCCGCAAAGAAAGGTAGTAGCTGTAATTGTTGAGCGCCTGTGCATTGTTGGCGTCAAAAGTGAGTGCCGCTTCATAGGCCGCATCCGACTTAGCGTAGTCCTTCAACTCGTGGTACACGTCGCCGAGCTGGGTGTCAAACTGGGCCAGCAGCTCGGGGTTGTCGGTGGCCAGCTTCCGGCCGTATTCCAGGGACTTGATGGCTTTGGCCGGCTGCTTCTTGAGTTGGTAGCCCACGCCGTTATAAAACCACAGCGGAGCCTGGTTGGGAAATAGCTCCAGCGCTTGGTCGGTGTGCGTCAGCAGTGAGTCAACTTGGCTGAGCTCGGCATCAATGAGTACTACCTGCTGCCAGATTTGGTAGCGGGAGTTATCCAGTCGGATGGCCTGCAGATAATTGCTGCGGGCGGCCGCGCGGTTGCCGGTTACCGTCTGAATGTCGCCGGCAATAGAAAAAGCCTTGGCCTCCTTGGGGTGCACGCGGGTGGTGATGGTGGCCAGCTCCTGCGCCGTCTGGTTCAGGTCGGGGTTAGGCAGCTGCTTGATGTAGTCCACCAGAATCCGCACCTTGTTGTCGATGTCCAGCGAGGGGCTCTCAAAAGCCAGCTTCAGCTGCCGCTCCGATTCCGGCGTGTTTTTCTGCTGCCGATACACGTCGGCCAGAATCATGCGGGCCCGGGGGTTATCGGGGTCTTGCTTCAGAGCCTGCTCCGCCACCCGGATGGCGTCGGGCAGACGGTTGTTGGTGGCGTACATCTGGGCCTGGGCCAGCACGTAGCGCACCTCGTCGGGGTTGGCCGCAATGAGGGCTTCCCCTTCCTGCAGCGCCTTATCGAGGTTATTTTGCTTGAGGTATATCTGCTGCTTCTTGAACGATACCTCGTCCAGGGGGCCAAATTTCTTCTCGGCTTCCTCAAACGTGGCCAGTGCTTCGTTCAGCTTGCCCTGCGCCAAATACAGATCAGCTAGATTAAATAGGTAAGGCCCGGAATTAGGCACCGTTTTGATGAGGGTGCTGTAGGTCTGGGTGGCCTCGGCGTACTGTTTCTGGGAGGCGTAAATCTGGGCCAGCAGCAAGTAATAGTAGGCATTCTGCGGATCCAGCTTGATGGCAGCCTGCGCAAAATTGGTAGCGTCCTTGAAATTGCCGCTTAGCAGGTTGGTTTCGGCAATTTTATAATTGACGGCAGCATTGGTTGGGTTAAGCGCGTAGGCCTTCAGCAGCCGCTCCAGCGCCTTATTGTAGTCTTCCAGCAGCAAAAACCGCACACCGTCCACGAAGAACGCCTCGCTCATCTCCCGGTCTTTCTCCGACAGATTCACCCGTTGTCGGGCGGCAGCCTCTAAGGAGGCCCGACGGGCCAGTTCTTTTCGCTCTTTGCGGCTAAGCTTGTGCGGCTTGGCTGGGTCGGGAACTGAGGCAGGGGCCGGTTGCTGGGCATAGCCGGGCCCGGCCAGCAACAGGCCCAATACCAGAACTAAAAAGACGCGGAAGTGGCTCATTGAAAACGGTAGCGCGGACCCCGGGCCCGCGAATTGGAAACAGGTTACCTAACCCCAACACGCTGGTGGCCCCCAAAGGTCCGCGCTACTTAAAACGTCAGGCGACGCAAAAATATCACACGCGCAGCGTGTTGTAGTCGCCCACGCTCAAATCGTTGGGTTGGCTGGCTACCGTGGCGTGGCTGCCTACCATGGAGTTGGTAATATTGGCGTGCAGTACGGAGGCCGACTGCTGCACAATGGAATTGGAAACGACGGAGTGCCGCACGTTGGTATGGTCACCCAGGCTTACGTGCGGGCCCACTACTGAATCGGTAATGACCACGCCTTCGCCCACGTACACTGGCGGAATCAGTACGGAATTGGTCACCTTGGCGGATTCGGCTACCAAGGTTTCGCCGCGCTCCTGCAGGTACTCCAGGTAGCGCTGGTTGGTGAAGACGGTGGCGTCCTTGTTGCCGCAGTCGAGCCACTCGGTTACGCGGCCGGGCACAAACTTGGTGCCCTTGTTCTTCATGTTTTCGAGGGCGTTGGTGAGTTGGTACTCGCCCTTGTCCTTGATGTCGTTATCGAGCAGGTACTGCAACTCCCGGCGCAGGTACTCGCCATCCTTGAAATAGTAGATGCCGATGATGGCCAGGTCCGAGACAAACTCCTGGGGTTTTTCCACGAAGTCGGTAATCTGGCCCTGCTCGTCGAGCTTCACCACGCCAAAGGGCTTGGGGTCGTCCACGCGCTGCACCCAGATGGTGCCTTCGGCCGAGGAGTCCAGAATGAAATCGGCTTTGAACAGGGTATCGGCAAACGCCACCACTACCGGTCCATCCAGGGCCGACTGGGCGCACAGGATAGCGTGAGCCGTGCCCAAGGGTTCGTCCTGGTAATGAATGGTGCCTTTAGCACCCACCGATTCGGCAATTTTAATCAGGCTTTTCTCTACCTCGCTGCCGAAACGGCCGATGATGAAGGCTACTTCCTCCACCGGCTCGCCGCACACTTTGGCAATGTCTTCAACCAGGCGTTGCACAATGGGCTTGCCGGCAATCGGAATCAGCGGCTTCGGAACGGTGAGCGTGTGAGGGCGCATCCGCTTGCCCATACCGGCCATTGGGACAATAATCTTCATGTGAGGAAGGAATTAGGAATTATGGGTTCAGAGGTAAAAATTCTGAAGTATGAATGGCGAATTAAACCAGCGTGGGAGAGTTACTGAGCAGGCATACGATACTCCAAGGTACTGCTTTCAGCAAATGGTAGCCCACGCGCACGGGGTAATTCTTGCTATCGGTTTCAGGCAGTGCCCGTACTGCCGTAGCCGCCGGTGCCCCGCTGGGTTTCACTGAGTATTTCGGCGGGCTGCCACACAATAGTTTCGTGACGGGCTACTACCAGTTGCGCTACCCGCTCACCGTCCTGCACCACAAACTCCTGATCCGACAGATTGACGAGCAAAACTTTTAGCTCGCCCCGGTAGTCGGCGTCAATGGTGCCGGGACTGTTGACAATACCAATGCCGTGTTTGTAAGCCAAGCCACTGCGCGGACGCACCTGCGCCTCGTAGCCAACCGGAATTTCCAGAAACAGGCCCGTGGGTACGAGGGCGCGTTGCAGGGGCTTCAACGTAATCGGCTCCGGGAGGTTGGCCCGAATGTCGAGGCCGGCGGCGTGGGCGGTTTGATACTCCGGCAAGGGGTGCTTGCTGCGGTTGATAACGGGAATGTGCATGAAGAAAAGGAAGTCAGACAGTTGCAAGGATACAGTACGCAACGCGCAGACTACAGGCAGCCGAGTGGCTTGTGGTATTCAGAGGAAAAACAGAACAATTCCGGCGAAAAAATCTGTCGGAACGGCCCCAATCTAGGGGTTTTTTGCGGTATCCGCAGCATGCGCAGCTCCTTCAGATGGTGCGCAGCCGCCGACCTTCCACTGCCGCTACCAACCCCACAAAACCAAGTGTAAGCAGCGCATGAAAACCGTAGCGGGCCCAGCCAGCGACCACCGGGGCCCACCAACTGATGGCGACTACTCCCACCGCCACCGCCAGCCAGGCCAGCAGCCGAACCACGGGGTACGGTACCGGAAAATGCCGTTCGCCCAGCCGCCAGCACAGGGCGGCCATCATGAAATAGCATGCCAGTGTGGCAATAGCTGAGCCCATGTAACCCAGCAGCGGAATCAGCAGGAAGTTGAGGGCAATGGTGAGCACCGCGCCGGCAAAGCCTAGGTAGGTGCCGTAGTAGGTTTTGTCGGTGAGCTTAAACCACACGGAGAGGTTCCAGTACACACCTAGGAACAGGTAGGCCAGCAGTAGCACCGGCACCACGGCCAAGCCCTGCAGATACTCGGCGCGCTGCAGGAAAATGCGGGCCACAATATCCAGATTCACGCTTACGCCCACGAACAGCATGGTGCAGCACAGCGTGAACCACTTCAGCACCAAGGCAAAGGTGCGGGGTGAGTTCTTCTCGGTACTCTGGGCGAAAAAGAACGGCTCGGCGGCGTACTTGAAGGCCTGAATTACCAAATTCATCAGTACGCTGATTTTGTAGCAGGCCCCGTAAATACCCAGGGCGGCTTGCTTGCTTTGGCCAGGGTAGAAGCCTTCGGGCAGCCACTGCGGCAGCATAATCCGGTCCAGCATTTCGTTTACCATACCCGCCATGCCCATCAGCAGAATAGGGTAGGCGTACTTAAGCAAGGGCCGTAGCGGCTCCAAGTTCAGGCGAGGCCGAATATCCAGCAACTCCCGACCCAACAGCAACAAGGTAAACGCCGAGGCCGCCAAGTTCGAGAGGAACACGTAGCCCACGCCCATAGTGGGGTTGTATACGCTTTCTACCAACGTCCGCAGCCCCGCCAGGTATTTGCCCGCCAGTACATCGGGGCAGAACACGATGAAAAACATGTTCAGGCCCACGTTCAGCAGAATGTTGGCCATGCGAATGGCGGCAAACTTGGTGGCCTTATTCTCCAGCCGAAGCCGAGCAAACGGAATGGCCGTAATGGCATCCAACCCCAGAATTAGCGCAATCCAGACGGCGTACCGCTCGTGGCCAGGGGGTAAATCGAGTAGGCGCATCAGGGGGCGGGCCAGGGCGGCCAGGGCGGCCGTCAGCACCACGCTGGACAGCAGCAGCAGAGTCATTACCCGGTCGTACAGCTCCTTGCGGTCGGTGCCGGGGCGGTTGGCGAAGCGGAAATAGGTAGTTTCCATGCCGTAGGTGAACAGCACGTTCAGAAACGATACGTAGGCGTACAGCCCCGTTACAATACCATATTCTGCCGCCGCAAAGCGGGCCGTGTACACGGGCACCAGAAAGGTGTTCAGTACGCGGCCCACAATGCTGCTTACGCCATAAATGGCCGTTTGCGACGCCAGCCGCTTGGCAATACTCATCTGGAATGCGTAGAAATGGAGAACTGAAAGTCAGAATCGGGCGGGCAAGCGCATAAAATTCGGCGGACGAGCAGCGCAGGCTAGGTCATCCACCGAATTCTACGGGTTCTTACTCGCCAGTTATTTTCCGGTAAACGCCGCCGGACGCTTCTCCAGGAAAGCGGAGGTACCTTCGCGGAAATCCGCCGAGTTAAAGCACCGCCCGAACGACTCCGCCTCGGCCTGGTAGCCGTCCCGGCCTTTGTCGAAGTGGGCATTTACGGCATCAATGCACAGGCCCACGGCAATGGGGGCTTTGGTGAGGATGCGCTGCAGCAGCTGCCGCGTGAAGTTGAGCAGCTCGGCCTGCGGTACCACGTGGTTCACCAGGCCCAAGCGCAGGGCTTCATCAGCCTTTAGCATATCGGCCGTGAGCAGCAGCTCAATGGCTTTGCCTTTTCCAATGAGCTGCGTGAGGCGCTGAGTGCCGCCGTAGCCTGGCAGCAGACCCAGGTTCACCTCGGGCTGGCCAAACCGGGCATTATCGGCGGCAATGCGCATGTGGCAGGCCATGGCCAGTTCGCAGCCACCACCCAGGGCAAACCCATTTACGGCCGCAAGTACCGGCTTGTGGCTTTCTTCAATAAAGCGGAAGGCCTCCTGACCCTGCTCAGCCACGCGGCGGGCGGCGGCTTCGTCCAGCTGCGTCAGCTCGGCAATATCAGCGCCGGCTACAAACGACTTCTCCCCGCTGCCCGTCAGAATAATGCCGCGCACGGCGGGGTCTTGCTGGGCCTGCTCCACGGCTGCCCGAATTTCCTGAATAGTGGCCGCGTTCAGAGCGTTTAGCTTGTCGGGACGGTTAACAGTGAGGGTCAGAATGCCGGTTTCGGGCTCAGCCTGGTACAGCAGGTTGGTGAAGGTGGTCATGGATGGTATAACTGGAGAGGTGGAAATGCAGAGGCGGTAAAGATACTGGGAATTGTGCCGCACCCTCATTGAACGAGCAAACCCGGCGCTAAACGCGCACGGGCACTGGTTGACCGAAACCCATAGCTAGCGGGCTTAGGTAAACTGCATATTTGCCCGCAGTAACTAAACGGTAGCATCCGAAGCGGAAAATTCTATATTTACCCGCAGGTCTCTACTGTTCTCACCTTCAAACATTTCCAAAATATGGGCTTCGTTTCCGAGTTCAAAGAGTTTATCTCCAAAGGCAATGTGCTCGATTTGGCCGTTGGCGTTATCATCGGCGGAGCATTCGGCAAAATCGTCACGTCACTGACGGATGATGTTTTGATGCCTGTGTTGACGTTGATGACGGGGGGACTAGACTTCAAAGACTGGTTTTTTGCCTTGGATGGCTCGGCCTACAAAACCCTGGAGGAAGCCAAAAAAGCGGGGGCGGCAACTATTAACTATGGCCTGTTCCTGAATGCGGTTATCACATTCCTGTTGATGGCTTTTGCCATTTTCTGGCTGGTGAAGATTGCCAACCGCTTCAAGCGGCCTCAGGAAGTGATACCTGTGGCCGACCCCGGCCCAACCAAAGACCAGCAGCTGCTCATGGAAATCCGGGACGCGCTACGCACGCGCAGCTAAGCGCCTCGGGCTGTATTTTTGGCCGGCTTTTGCCTCTGTGGGCAGAAGCCGGCCTTTTTTTGTTTGCTGATGCATCTGTTCTCTACCTTTTCCCGGAAAGCCGTTCTGGCTGCTGGTCTGGTTTTGTCCTCGTTTGCGGCTCTGGCCCAGGCCGATGACCCGCGCCGCCCACCCGCGCCGCTGCCGGCTTACAAAATCTCTACCGAAGTGGATACCGCCCGGGGTTGGCAGCGGGGCGGAGCCGGCACGCTCAACTTTAGCCAGGTGAGCCTGCGCAACTGGGCGCCCGGTGGGCAAAGCTCTCTGTCGTTACTGTCTACTGGCAATCTGTACCTGCACTACCGGGGCCCCGAGCATACATTTGATTTGGCTGGCAACATGGTGTACGGCTTGCTGAAGGCCGGCAAATCCAGGGTTCGTAAAAACGACGACCGCCTGGAGCTCAACGGCCGCTACGCCCGGCAGTTCACCACTACGTTGTCGTACGCGGCCCAGGTGAACCTGAAAACCCAGCTGACGCCCACCAAAGCCCCCGAAAAGCCCGACTCCCTGCTGTCCCGGTTTTTTGCGCCGGCCTACATTCTGGCCTCGTTGGGCGTGGAATACAAGCCCAATACCGATTTCTCACTGCTGCTCTCACCCGCCACCGGTAAGTTTACCATGGTAGCCGACCAACGCCTGGCCGACGCCGGCTCCTTCGGGGTGCAGGGTGCCCGCCGCGACGCGGCCGGGGTGCTACTCCGAGGTACCGGCGAGCGGCTGCGGGAGGAGTTGGGGGCTTACCTCAACGCCCGCTACCGGCACGTGCTGTTTACCAACATCACCTACAACACCAAGCTGGAACTGTTCAGCAACTACTTCCACAACCCGCAGAACATCGACGTCAACTGGGAAAACCTCATCGACTTCAAAGTGAATAAGTACGTCAGCGCCAGCGTCACCACCCTGCTCATCTACGACGACGACGTGCGGGTGCCGCTGGACCGCAACGAAGACGGCGTGCCGGACGACCGGGGTAGGCGTGTGCAGTTCAAAGAAACCCTGGGTATAGGTCTGACTTACAAGTTTTAACCGAAAACGAACTAACTTTGCCGGCTACCCGTTGGCCGCTTGGGTTCTGGCACAGAATCTGTTTTGCTGGCCTGTTCCCTTCGCCTTTCTATACTCTATGAAGAAGCTTCTTTCCGTTGTAGTGCTGGCCGCTGCCGGCGCGCTAGTGGCCCCCAGTGCTCAGGCGCAAAGCTCCCTTTCCGGCGAATCCATCGGCCAGCCCCGCCGCGCTGAAGAAGCTCCCCGCAAAAAGCAAAAAGTAGCCGCTAATGATGTGGCCCGGATGCAGCGTCGGATGAGCATGAACCCCGACGAGGTGAAGCGTGACCAGCAGATGGAAGTGCTGGAAGCCCGTTCCGGCATGGGCACCGCCAACACCAGCTTTGGGCGGGCTTCGGGTCCGGCCCGGCAGTACGAAAAGGGTGCCGGTGGCTTTACCGTTCGTAAGTTCAAGGACAACCGTATTGGCACGGCTCGCCAAAAACGCGGCCAAACCCGCCCAGCCGGCTTCGTGGACCCCAAAGGCAAGCCGCTAAGCCACAAAAAGAAAAAGCACTTTCTGTTCTTTTAGTGCTTTGTAAGATTTTGAAATTCATAAAAAAGCCCCGGCGCAACGCTCCGGGGCTTTTTGTTCTTCAGCAGTACCGAGGCCACCGTTCGCCCTCGGTTTCGCTGAAGAGGAACGAGCAATAAACTTGCGTAGCCGAATGCTTAATGGCGGGGCCGCACAAGCGACGCCTGATAAATGCCTAGTAAAGGTGACTGAGCCCTAGTATGGGCCAGCGTAGGCGGCCGGGTTGAATCAGACCGGTAAGGTGGCGGCTCCGAGCCCGGGAGCGGCGGCGGGAATGCCGGTTTGTGATGAGGCGCAGCGCTTTCCGATAGCGGGGCACAGGCTCCGCAGCCAGCAAGTAGTACGCCCGGTAAAACACGCCGTAAGTCCATCCTCAATTCCTCCTTCAGACTAATCGGTGCACAACACTACTCAGCAAGGCCTGATGGTGGTGAGCCGATCAGAACTTGGCTGATAACCCAAGTTTCAGATAACTCATATCGTAGCCCGCTTCCGCAAAGGCCCTTATGTTATCCGTGAAGTAGTACCGTCCGCCAATAAAAATGCCGCCTTCCACTCTAGTTCCGCCATACGAGTTGTTGTACGCTCCGCTCAGATACTCAGAGTAATACGTGTCTTTGTAGTTTTCGATGCGGGCCCCCAGGCTAACGCCGGCGTACGTGTCAACCTTGCCATTCTGCAGCAGGTCGTAATGATACGTGCCGCGCACCAGCACAATAAAGTTGTTCCAGCGGGCCTTATAGTCGCCGCCGGGGTAGTCGTAATGGTAACCCTTGTAGCCAATCAGCCCGCCAATGCCAATGACGCCGGGACCAATACCTTCTATAATACCTTTCTCCACTGACAAGCTCACGGCCGGAGCCGATTTCAAATTGCTGCCGAACCCGTAGCCATAGCCCAGCCCCAGGCCTACACCCAGGTTTACTACGGTGGTGCCCTTCTGAAACAGGCTGTTGCTCGGAGCTACGGGCGCAGCCGTGGAGGTGGCTGCTACGGCCGGAACAGGTTGGGCTACTGGGGCCGTTGCTGCGGGCGTAGATGGGCGGGACGCTGGCTTTGAAACTGGTTTGGTCGTAACTACGGGCTTGGCAGCCGGGCGGACAGCCGCAACGGGTTTGGCGGCCGGTTTGGCCACGGGTTTGGCGGCCGGTTTGGCAACTGGTTTGGTTTGAGCCAGTGCTGGTGAAGCCAGCAGCAAGGCAGCGTACAGAGCGGTAGTTGTTTTCATAGCGCGAAGGTAAAAGAGGCACAGAAGCAAGGAAATATGCTAGGTGCAATTATTTCCTGAACTGATACAAAATTACCTCCGGCTTGCCCCGTCGTCAATCACATAATGATGTGAACGAATACGTTAATAAACACAACGCCCCGACTCTTGCGAGTTGGGGCGTTGTGTTTATCAGAAATACGAAGCGCCTTACAGCGTCCGTTTCACTTCCTGTTCTTCGAAGCCTTCGATGTTGTCGCCTTCACGCAGGTCGTTGAAACCCTTAAGCGAAATACCGCATTCGTAGCCCTGGCGTACTTCCGACACGTCGTCTTTGTAGCGCTTGAGGTCTTGAATGTCGCCGGAGTGCAACACAATCCCGTCGCGCACGAGGCGCACTTTGGTTTTGCGTGTGAAAGTACCGTCCGTTACCATACAGCCGGCAATGGTGCCCACTTTGGTAATGTTGAACACCTGACGTACTTCGGCGTTGGCCACTACAACCTCTTTCACCGTTGGGGCCAGCATGCCTTCCATGGCATCCTTCACCTCGTTGATGGCGTTGTAGATAATCGAGTAGAGGCGGATGTCGATCTGCTCTTGCTCGGCCAGCTTGCGGGCACTCTGTGAGGGGCGTACCTGGAAGCCGATGATGATGGCGTCGGAAGCCGAAGCCAGCAGTACGTCGGTTTCCGAAATGGCACCCACCCCTTTGCTGAGGATGTTCACGGCCACTTCCGGCGTGCTCAGTTTCAGCAGCGAGTCGGCCAGTGCTTCCACCGAGCCGTCCACGTCGCCTTTTACAATTACGTTGAGCTCTTTGAACGAACCAATAGCCAGACGACGACCAATTTCGTCCAGGGTGATGTGCTTCTTAGTACGCATGCTCTGCTCACGGGCCAGCTGCTGACGCTGCGTAGCCAGTTCGCGGGCTTCGCGCTCCGTTTCCATTACCTGAATCTTATCGCCAGCCTGCGGAGCACCGGTCAGGCCGAGTACCTGCACCGGCGTGGCCGGACCAGCCTGCTTCATCTTCTTGCCGCGGTGGTCGGTCATGGCCTTCACGCGGCCGAAGTGCGGACCGGCCAGCACAATGTCACCAACTTGCATGGTGCCGGTTTGCACCAGAATGGTAGTTACGTAGCCACGGCCTTTATCTAGCGAGGCTTCAATAACCGTACCCACGGCGTTGCGGTCGGGGTTGGCTTTCAGCTCCAGAATCTCGGCTTCCAGCAGTACCTTTTCCAGCAGGTCGTCGATACCTAAACCGGTTTTCGCCGAAACTTCCTGGCTCTGGTACTTGCCGCCCCATTCTTCAACCAAGATGTTGATAACCGACAGCTCTTCCCGCACTTTGTCGGGGTTAGCACCGGGCTTATCAATCTTGTTAAGGGCAATTACGATGGGTACACCAGCAGCCTGCGCGTGATTGATGGCTTCCTTCGTCTGCGGCATCACCGAGTCGTCGGCGGCTACCACAATGATGGCAATGTCCGTCACCTTGGCACCACGGGCACGCATAGCGGTAAACGCTTCGTGACCCGGAGTATCGAGGAAGGTGACGCGCTTGCCCGATTTGGTCATTACGTCGTAGGCCCCGATGTGCTGGGTGATACCACCGGCTTCCCCTTTGGCTACGCTGGCGTTCCGGATGTAGTCAAGCAGCGAGGTTTTACCGTGGTCCACGTGACCCATGATGGTCACGATGGGAGCCCGCGGCTGGAGGTCTTCCTCGTTGTCTTCAATTTCGATGCTCGTTTCCTCTTCTTCGGCGCTCAGGAATTCTACATCGTAGCCAAACTCGTCGGCAATGACGGTAATGGCTTCGGCGTCGAGGCGCTGGTTGATGGATACGAACATGCCCATGTTCAGGCACACCTTAATTACCTCGTTCACCGACACGTCCATGAGCGAAGCCAGGTCGTTGGCCGAAATAAACTCGGTTACTTTCAGGGTTTTAGCGTCCAGCTCGTTCTGAGCGCGCAGCGCCTCGCGGTCCTCGGCCGCCATGTTGCGCTTGTCGCGGCGGTATTTGGCGCGATTCTGCTGCTGACCCCGGCCGCCGCTGAGCTTGGCCAGCGTAGCCTTGATCTGCTCCTGAATCTGCTTGTCGTTCTGCTCAGGCGTGAGGGCCGGAGCCGGCTGACGATTGCCACCACCGCGGTTGTCACGGTTGCCGCCTTGCTGGCCGCCTGGGCGGTTGCTGCCTTGCTGACCGCCGGGGCGGTTGCCGCCACTTTGCTGGCCGGGGCCACCGGGGCGGTTACCACCGCCTTGCTGCTGCCCGGGGCCACCCTGACCACCTTGCTGGCCGGGGCCGCTCATCGGAATGCGCTGGCGTTTTTTCTTGTCGTTGGCGTTGAGGCCGCTCTTGCGCACATCGGACGAGGCAACAGGGCGGGCGCCCCGGCCTCCACCACGCCGCGACGAATCGAGGGGTAGCTCAATTTTGCCTAGTACCGTCAGGCCTTTCAGCTGGTCGGCTTTGGCTACGATAGTGCCTTCCTCGCCAGCCGCTTCCGGAGTAGCCGGAGCTTCGGCTGCCGGGGCAGGGGTAGGGGTAGCTGGCGCAGCTTCCGGAGCTTTAGCAGCCGGTACGGCCGGCTGCGGAGCTGGGGCCGGAGTCACCGGAGCCGCTTTCGGTGCTTCGGGTGCCGGCGTGGGCCGCGGTGTTTCAACTACGGGAGCCTTCGGCGCCTCGGGTGCTTTCGGTGCTTCCGGAGCAGGCGCCTGGGGCGTTTCAGCTACCGGTTTCTCAACTGGAGCCGGAGTAGGTGCCGGAACTGAAACCGGAGATGCGGCAGCAGCCGGCTTCGGGGGAACGGGACGGCCTTTGGCATCCAACTCAATTTTACCCAATACCTTCAGGCCAGGCACGCGGGCCGGCTCTTCAGCGGGAGTGGGTTTAGGGGTTTCAGCAACCGGGGCCGGCTGGGGCGTGGGTTGCGGGGCGGGAGCAGCGGGCTTGGGAGCCGGGGCCGGCTTGGCTGCTTCGGCAGCCTTGGCCGCTGCCGCCTGGGCTGCGGCGGCTTCCAGCTCGCTCTGGCGCTTGGCCTGGCTTACTTTGGCAGCATCCATCTTGTCCTGAGCCGACGACGCGAAGGCCTTCTCCAGCAGAGCCACTTGCTCTGAGGATAGCTTGGTCGTGGGTTTGTTTTCAATGGAATGCCCTTTTCCCGCCAGAAAATCCACAATCGTGGAAAGCCCGACGTTCAGGTCTTTGGCCGCCTGATTCAGCCGTTTGGTTGCTGCTTCCGCCATTCTATGCTCGCGAACGATACTCTTATCTTGGTGCAAAGGTACTAACTTAAATCTTGCCGGGCGGCGTTAAAATCAAGCCACCCGGCTGATTCTAGCGCCCTTGCCGTACCGGCCGCCGCGCACTCATTGCGCGTCGCCGGAATTTGGGGTTTCGTCGTCCTGGTCGTCGCTGTCCTCAAACTCTTGGCGGATGATGCGGAACAGGTCTTCCACAGTTTCCTCCTCAAGCTCAGTGCGGCGCACGATGTCATCCTTGCTGACAGCCAGTACGGCCCGACCGGTATCGAGGCCGATTTTCTTCAGCTCCTCGAGTACCCAGCCGTCAATCTCGTCCTGGAACTCGTCCAGGGCAATGTCTTCCTCGAAGTCGCCGGCATCCCGGAATACGTCGATTTCCATGCCTACCAAGCGCGAGGCCAGCTTGATGTTGGCACCGCCGCGGCCAATGGCCAGCGACACTTGGTCGGGCTTTAAGAACACCGAAACCCGGCCAGTTTGTTCGTTGATTTTCATCGACGTGAGCTTGGCCGGTGACAGGGCCCGGGCGATGTACAGCTCCAGGTTGTCGGTGTAGTTGATGATGTCAATGTTCTCGTTTTCGAGCTCCCGCACTACGGCGTGAATACGCGAGCCTTTCATACCCACGCAGGCACCCACCGGGTCGATACGGTCGTCGAAGCTTTCTACGGCTACTTTGGCCCGCTCGCCGGGTTCCCGCACGATATTTTTGATGGTGATGAGGCCATCAAAGATTTCGGGTACTTCCTGCTCCATCAGGCGCTCCAGGAAAGCCGGCGCGGCGCGGGAAAGAATGATTTTAGGGGTACCATTGAGCACATCCACGCGGTGGACCACGGCCCGGATAGTGTCACCCTTCCGGTAGCGGTCCTTGGGAATCTGCTCGCCTTTGGGTAGCACCAGTTCGTTCTCGTCCTTGTCCAGAATGAGGGCTTCACGGCCCCACACCTGGTACACTTCACCCACCACAATTTCGCCTACCTGGTCTTTGTAGGCCTGGTAGAGGTTGTCGCGCTCCAGGTCCTTCACGCGCTGAATCAGCGTTTGGCGGGCCATGAGCACGGCGCGACGGCCGAAATCCTCCAGCTTAATTTCCTCGGCCACCGATTCGCCCACTTCGTAGTCGGGCTCGATTTTTTGGGCTTCAGCCAGCGGAATTTTGTCAAGGTCCCAGATATCTTCCGAGTTGTCATCCACGATTTCGCGGTTGCGGTAGATTTCCAGGTCGCCCTTGTCCACGTTCAGAATCACGTCGAAGTTCGAGTCGTCGTCGTACTTCTTGCGAATCATGGTGCGGAACACTTCCTCCAGGATGCTCATCATCGTAGGACGGTCGATGTTCTTCGACCGGGCGAATTCGGCAAACGATTCAATGAGGACGTTGCTGTTCATTTTTTTAAGCTTTTAGCTACTAGCTGTTAGCTGCTGACTTGCGAAGCCGGCAGGCGGCAACAACTAAAAGGTGAATTATGTCAGAATCAAGCCAAACGCCCAAGGCTGTTGGCTCACCGCTTACTACTTAAACGAAATCACCACTTTGGCTTCGCTGATATCGGCGAAGGGGATGAAAGCGGCGGGCAGGGTTTTCTTTTTGGTTTTTTCCTTGACAACCTCGGCCAACTGGATGCCGGTGGCCTCAGCGGCTTCCAAGGTGCCGGTTTTCTCGTTGCCGTCGGCCATTTTCAAGCTGAGGCTGCGGCCTACGTGGCGGGCGTACTGGCGGGCGTCGCGCAGGGGCTGGTCGGCGCCGGGCGAAGTTACTTCCAGCGTGTAGCTGGCGTCTTCGCCGTACTCTTCATCCACGCGGCGGGCCAGGCGGCGGCTTACCTGGGCGCACTCATCAATGCCTACGCCCTGTTCCCCATCGAGGGTAACGGTTACTTTGGGCCGAATGGCATCCGACACGGCGAGGCTCACCACAAACAGGCTGCCATCGGTGGGCAGGCTATCCTGGAGGAGCTCGGAAAGGCGGGCTTGGTCGAGTTTCATGTGGACACCGGTGATAAAAGAAAGAGGGGACTGTCCGTCCCCTCTGTTCGTGTTCTAGTTTGCTGGGGCAAAGATACAACGCAAAAATGCGGAATGCAAGCCCTCAGCGCTGCACCGTAACCCAGCCTTTTATAGTGCGGCCGTCGGTGTCTTTCAGCAGGTAATAGTAGAGGCCATCGGGCAGATTATCGGCGCGCCAGTCGTTGCGGTAGGTGTCAGTTTCAAATACCTTGTTGCCCCACCGCGTGAACACCTGCAACCGGGCCGGCTGGCAGCTGAAACGCGGGATAAACGTCTCGTTTTTATCGTCGCGGTTGGGGGTGATGATGTTGGGCACGAACACCTCGCCTACCACCACCGGTACGAAGCTGGTTTCAACGGTGCAGTTACTGTATTGGGCCGTGAGCTTCACGTTGTAGGTACCGGGCTGCTGAAACACGTGGGTAGGGGCTTCCTCCATAGATACCGGACTTCCGTCGCCAAAATCCCAGGTGTAAGTGCCGCCGGTGAGTACCGGCACAAAGGGGCAGCTAAACGGAGCCAGCCCGGTGTACTGTGGGAAACTGGTGCACTCGGGCACACTTAGCGGAAAGTTGGTGGTTGGTGACGGGGCCAGGAGCACTTGCCGGGTGGCCGAGTTGGCGCAGCCGTTTTCGGTTACGGTGTAGGTGAGTGTGAAGATTCCGCCGCGCAGGTTGGTATTAGGTGGCGTAAACAACCCGCCCGCCGATACACCTGTGCCACTCCAGGTGCCGCCCGCCGGGGAAAAGCCAGTGAGCTGTACCGGTTGGGTTTCGTAAGCACAGAAGGTGAGATTGGGGCCAGCCTCTACTTTTGGCAATGGGTGCACTACAATGGTGCGTGTAGTTGAGCCGCAGCCCAGCGTATCGGCAATGGAGTAAGTGAGGGTATAAGTGCCAGGGCCAGCCTGCTGCGGGTTGAATACGTTGCCGGAAAGGCCTTTGGTAATACTCCAGGTGCCACCCGCTGGCGAAGCCTGCAGCGTAACCGGCGCGCCGTTGGCACACAAATCGGGCACGGGGCTGATGTTCAGTACACGCTCCGGGGTAACAATCAGGGCTAGGGGGCGCACACTTCGGCAAATGCCGGTGGTGGCCACGGAATACTGCAGCACGTTGCGGCCAACCAAGGCCGGGGTGGGCTGAAACTGATAGGTGCCGTTGGCTTGCCGCGTCACGCCGGGGCCGCTCCAGATGCCACCGGTAGGCTGCCCGCCCAGCGTAACGGGGCCATCTTTCACGCACACGTAGCGGGTAGGGCCGGGGTCGGCAACAACCAGTCCGAAGCTGATGGCGAAGGCGGCGTTGTTACAGTTGGTGCTGCCGTTGCGGGTGGTATAGTAGTTAGCGCCTTGCGGCACCGGGAAATTTTGGGTGCCGCGGCAGCCGCCGCACACAGCCTGGTACACCACTCCCTTCTTATCGAACCGGGAAGTGCCCCCGTCCACGTGCTCACCTGCGCCCCCAAACTCCCCATAAAAGGTGGCATACTCCAGCGCAGTGAGGCCAGCCGTAAACTGGGCAATGTAAAAGTCGCTGCCATCGGAGGTGCGCTGCAGGGCGTTGCTAGTAACGGGCAGGTTGCGGGTAGAGCCCCCGCCGTACCCGGCATTGGTAGCGCCTCCCCAGCCGCTCACGTACACCCGCTCACAGTCATCAACCAGAAAGGCCGTCGGTGAAATGTCGTAGCCGGTTGATACCGTACCGAAGGCCGTGCTGTAGCGGGTGGTGCTTAGGTCGGAACTGAGCTTGTGAATAAACTGGTGGGCCCCCTTCACCCCATATAGGTCGGTAGTAATGGGATACGCATCCGAGCCGGTTTGCCCCAGAGTGTACACGTCCCCGTTGGCATCCAGCTGCAGGAAGAAGACAAGATCCGGAGCGGAGGTGCCCAGATACGTAGCGTATTGCAGGGCGGTGCCATCGGGCGGGATGCAGGCCACAAACCCATCCTTGTCACCGGGTTGCTTGGGCTGGAGTGCGCCAGCAGTTGCGGGAAAATTGGCGCTGTTGGTGCCACCCGCTACGTACAGGTGTCGGTCGGGAGTTAGCTGCAGAGAGAAGCCGGCTTCGGCCCCGCTACCGCCCAGGTACGTACTCCACACCTGGCGGCTGAGCTGGCGGTTAAGCTTGCACACCACGGCATCGGAAGAGCCCTGACGGTCCTGCTGGATCGGCTGAGCCAGCGGAAAGTTGGCGCTTTGCGAAACAGTGGCTATGTATACGTTATTCTCCCCATCTGTGAGCACATCTCCCCGAAAGGCGTCGCCATAGTTGTTCACCAGGTTCAGGTTAAGCCCATCGTTGGCAGTACCCCCTAAGTACGTGGAGGCGGTCAGGCGGGCACCATCAAAGCTGAGGGTGCTGACAAATATATCGGAGCCGTTGGGGTAGCTCATAGGCCCACCCGAGCCGGAGCCGATGGGATTCACCGCCGGACCACCCTTGAAAGCCGTTTGCACTGCCCCGCTGGTAATGGGAAAGTTATTGGACCCGGTAGTACCTAAAATTACTAATTCGCCGAGGTTATTGACTACCAGGCTATGGGGGGCATCAGTGGAGTTCCCGCCCAGGTAGGTAGCGTAGAGCCGGGCCGCCGGGCCAGAGGTAGTAACGCGGTATTTGATGATGGCCACGTCGGCAGCACCGGCAAACCTGGTCTGGAAAGCTCCCGTGGTAGTTGGGTAACCCTGGTCGAAGGCCACGCCGCCAGAGTACATATTACCCTGCGCATCATAGGTGGCCGTGAAGCCCCAGTTGTCGGCCGAGGAACCGCTGAAGGAGGAGAACAACACCGTTGGATCAATAGTCAGCGGGAGCTTGGCATTGTAAGTACCCAGCTGAAAGCTAACCGTTTGGCCGCTGAGCACGAAGCGGCAGCTTACGGGCTGGCGCTGGCCCGAGGGCAGAGTTTGCCAAGCCTGGGGTGTTTGCTCGGTTACGGTGCCCACCGAGGTTTCTAACCGAAGCTGGCCCTCCGCCGTGAGCTGTAGGCTGGTAAGCCCGTCGTAGCGCAGCCGGATCTGGCCGGGACGGGCTCCGGGGACCAACTCAAAATCGTATTCCAGCTGTTGCTGCTGATTTTCGTAGAGGCGCACATCAATGCCCGAATACACGCTTGGGTAGCGCACCTGCCGAAAGCCACGCACCCCCGAAGCCCACTGTTGCGGGCTGCTACCCCGGAAGTAGTTGCGGGTGCCCGCAGTAGGCTCCTGCGTAACCGGCGCCAGCCGGGTGCTGCCGCCTACAAACGACATGGTGTAGGCGTGGCCGCGTACAGCAGTAGGGACCGGTTGGCCAGCCGCATTAGACTCACCGACACTGCTGCCGTGGTGGGAAATGGCCTGCGCATCGGCCGGGTGCAGCAGGGAATATGTGAAGCCGGTAGGAGTGAGGTACAGTTGGCCACCGGGTACCTCGGCCCTAAACAGTGCCGGACGAGGCCACTGGCCTTTATTTTCTACGAACTCCAGGCTTTGCTCGGGTAGGTTCACAGCAGCGGGGCGCGGGCGGGCCTGAGCCAGCAGCATATTCAGCAACAGGCAGATAAGTAGTAAAAATCGGGGCATACAGAAACGAAAATAAAGCCAGCGGAAGGTACGCACTCCGTTGCGCAAAACACAGACCATTTTGGCGGTAGGGCAGGCTCGCACGGAACGGCTACCTTTGTGGGCCTGACACTATTTGCCGCTGAAAAGTTGCCCGTGCGTCGTTCGTTTGCATTTAAGAGTACCGTGTTGGTGATGGGGTGGGTGCTGGTGGCCATTGCCTGCGCCCAGATTCCGGCGTACACCTTCTGGCCAGCTATTTTCGGGGCGCTTACGCTGCCGGTGGCCCTGGCCCTGAACCTGCTGTTGGTGGGCTACTGGCTGCTGCGGCGCTGGCCGGTGGCCCTGCTGCCCCTGGCGCTGGCTGTGCTTACGTGGCCGCACTTTCAGCGGGGGCTGGCGCTGCATCCATTTCGCCTGGTGAATGCGCCTGCCCCGGAAAAGGGTCCGGTGGTGCGGGTGCTGTCGGCCAACGTGCGGATATTTAATGTGTATCCGCAGCTGCGCAATGAGGGGCTGCAGTCATCGAAAGCCATGGTGAAATGGCTGCAGGACAACCCGGCCGATATCCTATGTCTGCAGGAGTTCTACAACGAACCGGCCGGGACCAAAACGCAGGATGGCACCGTGTTTCGCACGGTGGATAAGATCGGGCGTGAGGCGGGCCGGCAGACATTCCTGTCCAAAACCCTCACCAACAGTGCCGGGGCCGAGTTTGGTATGGCCATTTTCTCGCGCTTTCCCATCGTGCACCACGGGACCATCAGCTTCGGCAAACTCACCCAGAACCATGCCATGTGGGCCGATGTGCGCCTGCCGTCCCAGGATACTATCCGGGTGTACAGCTTCCACCTCCAGAGCATGAGTATGGAAGAGAAGGACATTGTGGACAGCTATTCCAGCAAAGCCGGCCTCAAGCAAAAAGGGGCCGGTCTGCTACGCCGCTTCAAGCGCGGGGCTATTGCCCGGCACTGGCAGGTAGATACGCTGGTGAAGCGCTTTAACCGGTGCCGCTACCCCATTCTGCTCTGCGCCGACCTCAACGACGTGCCCTACAGCTACAGCTACGACCAGCTGGCCGATAATTTCCAGAACGCCTGGGCCACGGTGGGTAATGGAGTAGGCAGTACCTACAACGGCCGCCTGCCCTTCGTGCGCATTGACAATCAGTTTGCCGGATTCCGGTTTTCCGTCGAGGATTTTCAGGTGCACCACGAAATTCCTTACTCCGACCACTTCCCCACCATCGCTACTTATCAACTGCGCCAGCCCGGAGCCAAACGCTAGGAATATGTACCGGCCGCGGAACAGTTTGTACTACCATTCGAACGTTATAGACTGCTTGTAAAGCAATTTGTACCGCTTGGACTGGTTTATAAACTAAGTTTCGGGAAATACGAAGCAGTGAGCAGACTTTTAGCCGGTCTATTCTGTTAAGATACCCTTTGTTGGTGGCGGCCGTAGCTGGTTATTAAAATCTGGCACCGCCGCCGCTTCTGCCGAAACTGCGGTTACTTTTGCACTTATGCAGCACCCTCTCTCGCTCTACAATACCCTCACCCGCCGCAAAGCCCCGTTCCAACCCCTCAATGCGCCCTTCGTGGGGGTGTACCTGTGCGGACCAACGGTGTACAACGAAGCCCACGTGGGCAACGCCCGCGGGCCGGTGGTGTTTGATGTGCTGACGCGCTACCTCCGTTACCTGGGCTACACCGTACGCTACGTGCGCAACATCACCGACGTAGGCCACCTCGAAGGCGACGCCGACGAAGGCGAGGACAAAATCGGGAAGATTGCCCGGGCTCAAAAAGTCGAGCCCATGCAGGTGGCTGAAGGATACACCAACCTGTATCAGGCACACATGGAAGCCCTGGGCTGCCTGCCGCCCGATATTACGCCCCGGGCCAGCGGCCACATTGTGGAGCAGATTGAGATGGTGCAGCAAATCATCGACAATGGCTTCGGCTACGAGTCCAACGGCTCGGTGTACTTTGATGTGCCCGCTTACAACGCCGCCGGCCGCGAGTACGGTAAGCTCTCCAACCGTGTGGTGGAGGAGCTGCTGGCCGGCTCCCGCGACAACCTGGCGGGGCAGGAGGAAAAGCGCAGCCCCCTGGATTTTGCCCTCTGGAAAAAGGCCGATGAGCGCCACCTCATGCGCTGGCCCTCGCCTTGGAGCGACGGGTTTCCCGGCTGGCACCTGGAGTGCTCGGCCATGAGCCGCAAGTACCTCGGCGCTGAGTTCGATATCCACGGCGGCGGGCTGGATCTGATGTTCCCCCACCACGAGTGCGAAATTGCCCAGAGCCAGGCCTGCAACCACCCCACCAACGAGGCCCAGGTGTGGATGCACAACAACATGATTACGGTGAACGGAGCTAAGATGAGTAAGGCCGTTGGCAACTTTATCACCATTAGCCAATTGTTCGAGGGTACTAACAACACCCTGGCCCAGGCCTACTCGCCCATGACTGCCCGGTTCTTCCTGCTGCAGGCCCACTACCGCAGCCCCGTGGATATTACCGATGAAGGCCTGCAGGCCGCCCGCAAAGGCTACCGCAAGCTGATGAACGGCCTGCGCCTGCTGGACAAGCTGCGCGAGCTGAGCCTCTCGCCCGACGTTATCAAAGCCCGCACCGTGGCCCCCGTTACGGAAGGCAAAACGCCCGATACCACCGCCGCCGATGCCGAGCTGCACAAGCTGGTGCAGGACTGCTTCGTGGGCCTGAACGACGACCTGAACACGGCCCGCTGCATTGCCAGCCTGTTCAATCTGTTGCGCAAACTCAACGGCTTCGCCGCCAACCCCGCCACCCTGGCCACCGTCAGCGCCGCCGCGCTGGACGAGGCTACCACGGCCTACCAGGCACTGGTGCAGGATGTGCTGGGCCTGCGCGACGAACCCCGGGCCAGTGCTGAAGACCTGCTCCGCCTCACCCTGGAGTTCTACCAGGAAGCCAAAGCCACCAAGGCCTACGATAAGGTAGACCAGATTCGGGCGGCACTGAAGGAACAGGGCATCGTGGTGAAGGACACCAAGGCCGGTATCGACTGGGCGTATAGTGAGGAGTAACACATGCTTTAGCTTGCGCAGGTACCGGCCGCTGTTGCCCGGCTTTCCGCGCAAGTCGTAGTTTGCAGAGCTTTTCCATTTGCTACCTTCTTAACTCCCTTTTTGCGCCGTTTTCTGCCGTCGCAAGCTAAAGCTTACGCTACTACGCCTCGTATGAAGCTTCCCCTTCTTCGCCTTGCCCCGGCCGCTGTGGCCAGCCTGCTCCTGCTCACGGCCTGCCCCAGCAAAAACGACACCGCCGAAACTACCGATACCGCTGCTGCGGAACCCGCGCTGCCCAAAGCCCCGGCCTTCAACGCCGATTCGGCCTATGCCTTCACGGCCAAGCAGGTGAGCTTCGGCCCGCGGGTGCCCAACACGGCGGCCCACGTAAAAACCGGCGACTGGATTATCGGCAAGTTCAAGGAAGCGGGCCTTACGGTGAAGGAGCAGCCCTTCGAGGCCATGGCTTTTGATGGGAAGATGCTCAAGTCGCGCAACATCATTGCCCAGTACATGCCCCAGGCCCCGCGCCGGGTGGCCATCTTCGCCCACTGGGATACCCGCCCCTTCGCCGACAAGGATAAGACCCAGAAGAACGCGCCCCTCGATGGTGCTTCCGACGGGGCCAGCGGCGTGGCCGTAGCCCTGGAAATGGCCCGCGTGCTGGGGGGCCAGAAGGATAGTCTGGCCCCCGGCGTAGGTGTCGATTTCATCCTGTTCGACTCGGAGGACTACGGCTACGACGGCAGCACCCAGAGCGAGAAGAAGAACCTGCTGGGCAATCAGGAGAGTTGGTGCCTGGGCTCTCAGTACTGGGCCAAAAACCTGCTGCCCGTGGGCTATAAGCCTAACTATGGCATCCTGCTGGATATGGTAGGGGCTAAGGGCGGCAAGTTCAGTCGCGAGGAGCTCTCCCGGCAGAAGGCCCCCGATGTAGTAGAAAAAGTGTGGAATACCGCCTCGCAGCTGGGTTTCTCCGACTACTTCCTGTTCGCCGATGGCTTTGGTATCACCGATGACCACGTGTTCACCAACAACGCCGGCATCCGCACCATCGACATCATCGACTTCCTGCCCAACGGGGAGTTCCAACCCTACCACCACACCACCCAAGACAACATGAGCATCATTGACCGGCGCACGCTCAAAGCCGTCGGTCAGACGCTGCTGACGGTACTTTACGGCGAATAAGCCAGATCTAATCAACCCATCAAAAAGCCCCGGTAGCACCAAGCTGCCGGGGCTTTTTTGAACGTGGGACATAATTTATCCTAGCAACTTATAGTACACTACCGTTGGCTCCAGCGCCCCACTGGGCACGCGGGCGAAGGCCGGAATGGCTCCGGCAGCCGTGTAGCCAAGCCCTTGGTACAGCAGCTCCGAACCGGCACCCTGCAACGTATCCAGCACCAGCGTGGAGCGGTTGTGTTGCCGGGCCAGCTTCTCCACGGCCAGCATCAGTTGCCGGCCAATGCCCCGGCGCTGGGCGCTGGAGTGTACCAGCAGCTTCGATACCTCAGCCCGGTGCAGGCCATTCGGCTTGGTGGCCAATACCAACTGTACAGTGCCTACTAGCTGCCCGTCGTTTTCTGCCACTAACAGGAGGGTAGTGCCCGCGGCTACGGCCGTGCCTACTTCCTGCCAATAGGCTTGCCCCTCGGCAGTAGGTAGGGGTGGCAGGAAACCCACGGAAGCGCCTGCGTCCACGGCGTCCCGCAACAGTTCTATAAGGCCACTTTGGTCGTGAGCAAACTCTGTGGCCGCTACGTAACGAATGGTAAGAGGCATACACCAGAAGGAAGGGGTGTGGAAAACCAGAAGGAAGGGGTGTGGAAAAATAATACGTTCCTACAGCGCTTAATCCAGATACTCCAGACGGCTACCGGCGGCATCCACCGTCAGGCGGGCTGCACGGCCTACAATCAGGGCATGGTTTTGGGGCTCGTGGCCTACCGGAAAGCCGTGGGCAATGGGGAAGCCGTAGCGGGCAGCGTAATGCTGGATGATTTCGTTGGGCGTCTGGCCGTAGGGTACGGTGTTGTCCTGGGGGTTGGTGAAATGGCCCACCACCAGCCCGGCCAATCCGGCTAGCTTACCCGTGCGGTCCAGGTGCACCATCATCCGGTCAATGGCGTACAGGTACTCGTCAATATCCTCCAGAAACAGGATGCGGCCCGCCGTGGATACGTCCGACTGGGTGCCAGTGAGGGTTTGCAGAATACTCAGATTGCCGCCCACCAGCTCGCCGGTGGCCGTGCCGGGCCGGTTAAGCGCGTGGGCCGGTGCCGCGTAGCTGATTTGCTCCCCAAACAGCGCCCGGCGCAGGCTCTCTAAAGAATCCTCACCGCCTTCCAGATGAAACAGGAGCGGCATTACCCCGTGAATACTCTGGTGCCCGTGCCGTAGCAAATGGCAATTGAGGGTGGTGATATCCGAAAAGCCGGCAATCCACTTCGGGTCCTCGCCGAAGTGCGAAAAGTCGATGCCGTCAATAATGCGGGTAGTGCCGTAGCCGCCCCGGGCACACAGAATGGCCCGGATTTCGGGGTTGTCGAGTTGCTGCTGAAAGTCCTGCCGTCGGATTTCATCGTCGCCCCCAAACTGGTGCTGCGCCACGTTGGTGCTGGCGCCCAGCACTATGCGCAGTCCCCAGCTTTCGAGGGTAGCTACGGCGGCGGTCAGTTCCTCGTGCGAGGCTTTACGGGCGGGGCACACAATAGCAACCTGGTCGCCGGGGCGGAGGGGGGGAGGGGCGGTAGTAGGCATCGAGAGAAACTAGCTAAGAAAGTAAACGTACTCAACGGAAGCATGTACTACTGTACAGAAGCAAGATGTTGTTGGAATAAGAAAAATTTTGATTGAAAGAGTTATATTTTAACTTGCATAGGTCATATCACGCCACCCTATGAAAAAACTTGTTCTTGCGCTGTTTTGCGTGTGGCTGGGCAGTGTGCTGGAAGGCGCGGCTCAAAGCCGCATTGATACTACTGGGGGTCGTTACTATCGACCCGTTTTTGCCAATGTGACCCGCACGCAGGATGTCACTTATGGGGCCGCCGCCGACTTTCTGGGTAACAACCAGAATCTGCGGCTGGATGTGTACCAGCCCACCGGCGACACCGTGCGCCGCCGGCCGCTGCTGGTATTTGCCCACGGCGGTGGCTTTGTTTCCGGCAACAAGAACGACGCGGACGTGGTAGAGCTGTGCACCCGTTTTGCCCGCATGGGCTACGTGACGGCCAGCATTGATTACCGGTTGCTCTTTCTGCCTTTCGATACTGTAAACATCGGGCGGGCGGCCATTCGCGCCACCCAGGATATGCGGGCGGCTATACGTTTCTTCCGCAAGGATGCCGCCACCAGCAAGACTTACCGCATCCACTCCGGGTTTATCTACGCCGGGGGCTCTTCGGCGGGGGCGTTTATGGCTCTGCAAACCGGCTATCTGGATAAGGATACGGAGGTACCCGCTTACATCGGGCTGGTGGCACTGGGCGGACTGGAAGGCAACGGCGGCAACCCTGGCTACAGCAGTTCGGTGCAGGGCGTCGTCAACCTATGTGGTGCCCTGGGCCGCCCTTGGTGGATTGAGGCTGGTAACGTGCCGGTAGTAAGCGTGCACGGTACCGCCGATGCCGTGGTGCCCTACGCGGCGGGCACGGTAGGCGGGGGGCTGCCCGCGCAGAAAGTGTACGGCAGTGCCATTCTGCACGCCCGTGCCACGGCCGTGGGCGTACCCAACCGACTATACACCTTCAAACGGGCCGGCCATGTGCCCTACAACGGCAGTAGCCCCGCCGCCGTGGCCTACATGGATACCACTACGCGCGTGGTGCGCGACTTTCTGCGGCCCCTGCTGCGGCAGGCCGCTACCGTAACGACCACCAAAATAGCCGCCACTGCCCCTACGCCCCAGGCATTCCCGGTGCCGGCCACTGCTGCCGTGCAGCTGCAGTGGCCGGCTACGCAGGCGTTTCGGCGGCAGCCGGTGGAAGTGCTGAACACCACCGGGCAGGTAGTACGCCAACTGCAATGGGAGCAGCCCACGTTGGTACTGCGGCGCGGTGCCCTGCCGGCCGGTACTTACCTGGTGCGCACGCAAGGGCTGGCGGTCCGGCGCATTGTGTTCTTGTAAGGCCGGTGCTGCCATCAGGTAGTATCTTTGGAAAGGCAGCTGCTTTACTGGCGGCTGCCTTTTGCTATGAAATACCTTTTGCTGCTGTTGCTCAGCTGCTGCCTGCGGGCCGCGCAGGCGCAGCCGACGACGCCCATCGATACTACCCACGGCCGCTACCACCGGCCGGTATTCCGGCAGGTACAGGTGCGCCGCAACGTGGAGTTTGCCCACGTAACCACCATGATTGGGCTGCCCCAGACGCTGTACATGGATGTGTACGAGCCTCAGGGCGACACCGTGCGCCGCCGCCCCCTGGTCGTGCTGGCCCACGAAGGCGGCTTCCTCACCGGCACCCGCGACGATGCCGTCATGACAGCCCTGTGTACCCGCCTAGCTAAGCTGGGCTACGTGGCCGCTACCATTGATTACCGGCTCTACTTCTTCCCGTTTGATACCGTTGGTATTGGGCGGGCGGCCATTCGGGCTACCCAGGATATGCGGGCAGCCGTGCGCTTTTTTCGCCATGATGCGGCCACCGCCCGTAAGTACCGGGTGCACCCGCAGTACGTGTTTGTGGGCGGTTCCTCGGCCGGGGGCTTCATGGCCTTGCAGACCGGCTACCTTAACAAAGAGGCTGAAGTGCCCGCCTACCTGGATTTGGCCGCGCTGGGCGGGCTGGAAGGCACCGGCGGCCACGCGGGCTACAGCAGCCGCCCCCGCGGCGTAGTGAATTTGTGCGGCGCCCTGGCCCGGGCCAGTTGGCTGGAGGCCGGCGACCCGCCCCTGTGCAGCGTGCACGGCACCCGCGACGGGTTAGTGCCCTACGCCAAAGGCACCATTGGGGCGCAGCTGCCGGCCCAGTTGGTGTACGGCAGCGGGGCGCTGCGCCTGCGGGCCAATGCTGTGGGCGTGCCCAACGTGCTGCGCCGCCTGCGTGGCGCGGGGCACGTGCCATACTCCTTTGAGCCCATTTATATCGACTCGGCGTTCTTTGCCATGCGCGACTTTTTGCGGCCGTTGCTGGGTAGCGGGGCACCGGGCCCGCTGCTGGCCGCGGCCCTGAACCCGCGCCGGGAGGCCCAGGTAACGGCTATGCTGCTGCCGCGCCGGGTGCAGCTGGTACCCGCGCTGCCGCTCCCCCCGCCGGAATGGCAGCCCGATCTGCTGAAAACGGCTCCTGATTCGGTGCCGCAGCGGCCGGTGCCGGCAGCGGCGGAAGCTACCGGCGCGGCTTCGCCCCGGTAGAAATCAGTAGCCCTGCTACTGTACCCAAGTAGCGGGGCTGCCGGTAAACAATGCATTGCTCTACGGCTGAAATCAGGCCAGCACTTCGGCCGTGAGTACTTCGGTGCTGACGGGGCGGAGGCGGCCGGTGCGCACGATGAACGCACCGTATTTGCGCAGGGTATCCCGGTGGCGGATGAGGTTAGCCAGAGCCACGTAGCCCACCACGTACTCGTCCTCGTCGGCCTCCTCCGAGATTTCGCTGAAGTCCAGCAGGTCAATCAGGCGGTCCTCATCGGTACGCAGGTAGATTTCCACTTCCAGGTCGGAGGCGTACTCGGCGGGGTTGGCGGCTTTGGAATACTGGTAGGTGAATCCCTGGCGCAGAGCGGCCAAATCGGCCAGCACGGCCGAGCCGGTGGGGTGCCCCCCGGCCCCGCGCCCCTGCAGAAACTGCTCGCCCGCGAAATCGGCCTCAATCACCACCCCATTAAACTCCCGGTCCACCGAATACAGCGGCGACTCGGGGCCCACCAGCTGGGGCGTTACCAGGGCGGTAATGCGGCCATCGGCCAGGCGCTGCAGGCCGGCTACAACTTTAATTTTCTGCCCGTTGCTGGCGGCAAAAGCAATATCCACAGCGCTAATGCCTTCGATACCCAGATTTAGCACCTCATCCGGGTTCAGGAAGGAGCCGTAGGCGTGGGCAGCCAGCAGCACGGCTTTGGAGCGCGGGTCGAAAGCGCCCATGTCCAGGGTGGGGTCAGTTTCGGCAAAGCCTTTGTGCTGGGCTTCCAGCAAGGCCGGGGCGTAGTCGGAGCCATCCTCCCCCATGCGGGTAAGCACGTAGTTGGAGGAGCCGTTCAGAATACCCGTAAGGCGGCGCAAGGGCTCAGCCCCAAAATAGGCGTCCAGCGTCCGAATGATGGGGATGCTACCGCACACGGCCGCTTCGTATAATAAGGTGCCCTGGCCGGCGCGCTGCAGCTGCACCAGCTCCGGCAGGTGGCGGGCCAACATGGCTTTGTTGGCCGTCACCACCCGGCGGCCCCGGCGCAGCGCCTCGCTTACCAGCCGGAAAGCCGTATCGGCATCGTCAATTACCTCCACCAGCACATCCAGTGAGTCGTCGTTCAGCAGGGCCTCGGCATCAAACTCAAACCGCCCGGCCGGCAGCGGGCGGGTTTTGCCCGGCGTTTTCACGGCAATGCGACTTACGGTGAAGCCCGCTTCAGGGCGTTGCTGCAGAATATCGTACAGGCCCTGGCCTACGCAGCCAAACCCAATCAGGCCCACGCGCCAAGGGTGGGCCGGGGCAGGTGCGGAAGAAACAGGCGAGGGAGCAAGGTTAGTGGACATACGTCTGGACGTAGAATCGTTCGAGGAAGTGGGTGATTTGGGCGGTTTCAATCAGGAAACCGTCGTGGCCGTACTGGGAATCCATTTCGGCGTACATGGCCCCCTTGATGTAGCGGGCCAGTAGCTGCTGCTCCTGGGGCGGAAACAGCACATCGGAGGTGATGCCCAGCACCAGAGTGCGGGCCCGAATCCGGCCCAGGGCCGCCTGCACCCCGCCCCGGCCGCGGCCCACGTGGTGCGAGTCCATGGCGTAGCTGAGGGTTACGTAGCTGTAGGCATCGAAACGGGCCACCAGCTTGTCGCCCTGGTAGCGCTGGTAGGAGCTGGCCAGAAAATCAGTGGTTTTGGTTTCGTCCGCGTCGGTTTGGGTGCGGCCGTAGGCATCGTGGCTGCGGTAGCTAAGCAGGGCCACGGCCCGGGCCGCCCGCAAACCCGCCGCGCCCCCGGCCGGAGTGGCCTGGTGGTAAGTAGGGTCGGCCAGAATAGCCAGGCGCTGCGCCTCATTGAAGGCAATACCCCAGGCCGAGTGCCGGGCGCTGGTGGCCAGCAGCACCAGGTTTTCAAACACACCCGGCCGCTGCACCGCCCACTCCACCGCCTGTTGCCCTCCCAGGGAACCCCCAATCAGGGTATGGATGCGTTTGAGGGCCAGGTGTTCCCGCAGTGCCTCATGTACTGCCACCATATCCCGGATGGTAATGAGCGGAAACTGCTGAAACGCAGCCTCACCGGTAATGGGGTCGGGCGTGAGCGGGCCGGTGGTGCCGTAGCAGGAGCCCAGCACGTTGGCGCACACGATATACCACTCGCTCGGGTCAAAATGGCAGCCGGGGCCTACCAGGCCGGGCCACCACTCCAGCACATCAGAGTTGGCCGTGAGGGCGTGACACACCCACAGCACATTGTCGCGGGTGGGGCTCAGCTGGCCGTAGGTATGGTACGTTACCGCCACGTGCGGTAGTACACCGCCATTTTCCAGCCGCAACGGCCGGGGCAGATGAAACACGTGGGATTCTGCGGAAGACATTGTCTCGGAGTGATGAGTTATGAATGCTGAATGATGAGGTATAAATGCTGACTTATTCGCGCCAATTCAGCATTCATACCTCATCATTCAACTCTCAGAAAAGGTGCGGGCACCACTGCTGCACGAGGATTTTCTCTCACAAAAACCCGTGCGGATGCCCGCGCTGCGTGCTGGAAGCTGCGTAATGGGTGGCTCTCTCACCTGCCGCCCACTACCTCAACCCCTCTCAAGTTTTGCTAGACTTCCAGCGGGGCAGCGTGTTCGGGTTCCGGCTCGGGCAGCAGGGTGCTGCCGTGCTCAGGAGTGGCGGCGTTGCGCACGGCGTCAAACGCCTGCTGCAAATCAGCCCGGATATCTTCAAAATGCTCAATGCCCAGGGACAGGCGCAGCAGCGTGGGCGTTACGCCGGCGGCGCGCTGCTCCTCCTCGGAAAGCTGCTGGTGCGTAGTGGCCGAGGGCTGAATGATGAGCGTTTTAGCGTCGCCCACGTTGGCCAGGTGGCTCACCAGCTTCAGGTTATCGATGAACTGGATGGCGGTTTCCTTGCTGCCTTTGATGGCGAAGGTGAGCACCCCGCCGTAGCCGCGCTTCAGGTATTTCTGGGCCAGCGCATGGTAGGGGCTGCTGGGCAGGCCAGGGTAGTTCACGGCTTCCACCTGCGGGTGCTGCTCCAGCCAGGTAGCAATGCGCAGGGCGTTTTCCACGGTGCGGTCAACGCGCAGGCTCAGGGTTTCCAGGCCCTGCAGCAGCAGGAAGGCATTGAAGGGGCTCTGCGAAGGACCGAAGTCACGCAGCCCTTCTACCCGGGCCCGAATGATGAAGGCAATGTTACCGAAGGGGCCATTCTTGCCGAATACGTCGTTGAACACCAGTCCGTGGTAGCCTTCCGAGGGCTCCGTAAACTGCGGGAACTTGCCGTTGCCGAAGTCGTAGGTGCCACCATCCACAATCACGCCGCCCACGCTGGTGCCGTGGCCGCCAATCCATTTCGTGGCCGATTCTACCACAATGTGGGCACCGTGCTCCAGGGGGCGGAACAGGTAGCCGCCCGCCCCGAACGTGTTATCCACAATGAGCGGTAGGTCGTGCTTTTCGGCAATGGCGGCAATGCGCTCAAAATCGGGCACGTTGAAGCCAGGGTTGCCAATGGTTTCCAGGTACAGGGCCTTGGTGTTCTCGTCAATCAGGGCCTCGAAGCTTTCGGGTTTGTCGCCGTCGGCAAAGCGCACCTCAATGCCCAGGCGCTTAAACGCCACTTTAAACTGATTATAGGTGCCGCCATACAGGAACGACGTGGACACAAAGTTGTCGCCGGCCTGCAGAATGTTGTTGAGGGCAATGAACTGCGCCGCCTGTCCCGAGGACACGGCCAGCGCAGCAACCCCACCTTCCAGAGCCGCAATGCGCTGCTCAAACACGTCGGTGGTGGGGTTCATCAGGCGAGTGTAGATGTTGCCAAACTCCTTCAGGGCAAACAGGTTGGCTCCGTGCTCGGCGTTCTTGAACACGTAGCTGGTGGTCTGGTGAATAGGCACGGCGCGGGAACCGGTTACGGGGTCGGGCTGCTGGCCGGCGTGGAGTTGCAGAGTTTCGAAGTGGAGATGCTGCGTGGACATGGTACTGCTGGTTTAGGAAGAGGTAGGGATGTAAACAGGAGGGCGAAAACCGCCGCAAAGCGCCCGTAAACCGGGCAAGAAGCCGCACCAAGGTCACGCAGCAACGCGCTGAATGTGAAAACGATAGAGGGTGCGGAGGGGCCGCCGGGTGCCGGCTGCCGGACACCCCGGCACGGCCGGAGCTACTGAAAGGGGAGGGAGGCTGCGTAGCCTAACTGGCGGCTAGCAACAGCAACAACACGCGCCGCAACAGCAGCGCATTCGCATTCGGCCGGCAGCGGCCACAGTGGCCGGGGCAACACAAACACTCCACGGCAAAGCAGCAGGCCCAAAGGCGGCTGAGGCGGTGGGGTTCAATTGGGCGAAAGCAAGGGTGTTTTCCATGGTACTCCTGAGTTATATGCCCCGCCGCCGGATGGCTGGTCGGGCAGGAATTGGCACCTTTCGCGCGGTCGAAGGTTGCCAGTGGGTCACGGAGCCTGTTCTCTCGCCACTTCTGTATAAATCCTATGAAAACTTCCCCGCCGCAAACGGGGGAGTACCGGGTTGGTGTTGCAAAGGTATAGGAGTAGATTTGATATCTGCAATAGATGAGTGAAAATAAACGAAAATATTTTTGTCTGGCCCGGTAGCCGGTTTGTTGTTTTGGTTATGGGTGCAGGTGGTTGATAATCATTAAATTGTCTTTAGGGTGAGTTTCTTGTGGTTAGGAGGGAAGCGAGCTGGGTAGCAAAAGTACAGCTGATGCGCTGGCTGCATAAGATGGGGCTGCAGGCCGTAAAGGGGGTGAAAAAATGTGCTGGCCGGGTATGGAAAAAGCCACCCTGTGAGGAGTGGCTTTTTGAATATTTTCAAGAAGTAGGTTGGCCTAGATTTTAGGCAGCGTCAGGACTTGGCCTACTTCAATCTTGTCGGGGTCGGAGCCGATTACACCTTTGTTCGCCTCGTAAATCTGGTGCCACTTGGAGCCGTCGCCGTAGTGGTTACGGGCAATTTTGGACAGCGAGTCACCGCTTACCACGGTATAGGTGTCGCCGGCGGGAGCGGAGTTTTGGTTGGCGTTGCCGAAGAAGTCGGTTGCGCCGCCAGCGGCGGGTTTGGCAGCTGGTTCAACGGGTTTTTTTTCGCCGTCGTTCGAGAGGAAATCAAACAGTCCCATAGGAGTAGAATCGTTAAGAGTGGGGAGGGGAAGCACCGACGACCGGCCGTAGCGGCCTGGCAGTCACAAGCTTCTTACGCCGTGGCGAGCAATAGGTTATAGCCCGACAATACTTAACCAGTAACCTCTACTGAAGAGCAAACATCTTGGCGGGCCAAGCCGTAAGAGGGGGAATTGCCGGCCATTGTGCCGTTGAGTTTGCCACATCCTTCACTCTATTTCACTCTCCCCATGAAAACCCTGACCTCCCCTTTCCGCCTCGTGGCCAGCCTGCTGGTACTGCTGGTACTGTTTACGGCTTCCTGCGGCAGCAAAGAAGGCAAAGTAGAAGGCGTAAATATGCTGTACGGCACCCAGAGCAAAGTCTGGAAAACCGATAAAGAGCTGAGCTCCACGGGCGACAAGGTAAAACAGACCGACGCGCAGGAAGACGAGCGAATAACCTTCTTCGCCAACGGCCAGTACAACATGACCTCGCCCACTGGTGCCGTAAATGGTAAGTACGACTTCGACCAGGCCGGCAAAAAAATTACCATGACGCCCGACGGTGCTGCCCAAAGCAACACCTTCGATGTGGTAACCCTCACCGACGATAAGCTCACGCTGAAAGCTCCTACGGGTGCTGAGCTGAAACTCGAAAAAGAATAACCCCGCTGTTAGGTTTGTATAACAGTCCAAAAACTCAAAAAAACCCTTCTGCCTCAAGCGGAAGGGTTTTTTTGATGAGTTTCATCGAACTGTGTAGCTTGCCGCCTCATACATAACGGTATTGCTATGTTTTCTATTAGAGTGCTGGCCCTTAGTGGCCTGCTGGGGCTGGCAGCAGTTTCGGCTAAAGCTCAAACGGCGGTGCTTGTCGCGGAAAACCCCCTCAGCCTGCCCACGCACCCGGTGCGCAGCATCAACCCCGCCGATACTGATTTCTCCGACCTGGAGTTTATGCGGCAGGAAATAGGGCCGGCGCGGGTGGTAATGTTGGGCGAGCCCACCCACGGCGTAGGTACGGCTACCGAGGCAAAAATCCGGCTGGTTCGCTTTCTGAAAGAGCGGATGGGCTTTACTACGGTGGCGTTTGAGAGCGGCCTGTACCCGCTGGACCGCGCCGAGCGGGAAATCCAGCGGGGCGCGCCGGTGGCGGAGGCTATCAATGCGTCGGTGTACCCGGTCTGGACGGAAACCCGGGAGTTTCAGGCGTTGCTGCCGCTGCTGGGCAAGGGCCAGTTGCACGTCGCCGGCTTCGACTCCCAAGTGGGCTGGGGCCACGATGACATGCTGGAGGAGTTGGAAACCTTCCTGAAATCCGAGAAAGGCAGCGCCGATATTGCCTACGACTACCTGGATGAGTGCATCAGCACAATGGGAGAGCATAACATTTTCCCGCCTTCGCACCAGCTGGTATTGTTCAAGATGCAGCTGGGTAAGGCGCGCAAAATCCTCGATAAAGTAGCAGCCGGCCCCGATGCCAAGCGCCGGGAGCAGGCCGAGTTCTGGCGGCAGCAAATCCGCAGCGTGCAGGCTCTGGCCCAGGATTACACTACCAACGACCCCGGCGCCAAAAATTCGGCTTCCTTCAAGGCCACCGACAGCAACGCCCGCGACGCCCAGATGGCCGATAACCTGCTGTGGTACCTGCGCCAGCACCCTCAGGAAAAAGTAATTTGCTGGGGGGCTATTGGGCACCTGTCCAATACTACGGCCGGACTGGACCAAGAGGAGTTGAAAGGATTTCGCCCGATGGGCCAGGCCGTAAAGGCCGCGCTGGGGCCGGATGCGGTGTACACGCTGAGTACGGTAGCTGGCAGCGGCACGCACGGGTTCGGGTACTGGGGTAAACATCAACCCGTTCCGGCTCCGGCTCCTGGCACGCTGGAGGCCGAACTGCTGGCCCAGGGCTCAGAATACAGCTTCGTGAGCCTGAAGCACGATGCGCCGGGCCGCCGGCTTACCACGTACGCTTTTGAGTTTACGCCAATTTCTGGCCCCTGGAGTGAGGCAATTGATGGGCTGCTTTACCTAAAAAGCA
The DNA here is from genome assembly GCF_020421205.1 of Hymenobacter pini. GTDB lineage: Bacteria > Bacteroidota > Bacteroidia > Cytophagales > Hymenobacteraceae > Hymenobacter > Hymenobacter pini. The sequence continues at coordinate 741,015 of NZ_JAIZZH010000003.1, read as the reverse complement.
TCGCCCCGCCCAAACCCGCACAGTTTATAGCCGCCGCTGCGCCCACCGAGGCAAAAGCCGCAGCAGCCCCGCCCGCTGTACTGAGCCGACAAACCACCACTGCGCGCCCGGCCGCCGGTGCGGCGGTATTGCTCAGCGGTGTAGTGCTGGACCGCAAAACCGGCGAGCCGGTTCCCTTTGCTACAGTGGCCGTGCCCGCTCGTAGTGCCGGCACCGTTACCGATGCGCAGGGCCGGTTCCGGCTGGAGGCGCGGCTGGGGGAGCTGGTGCAGGTGAGCAGCATCGGCTACGAGGCAACTACCGTATCGGCCCAGATCTCTGCAGCCCTGAGTGTACGGCTAGTGCCCGCGGCTTTTGCCTTGGCCGATGTGCGCGTGAGTGCTCAGTCGCAGGACCCAAAGCGCATCATGAAAAAGGTCATCAAGGCCATCGAGAAGAACTACGAGCAGCAGGATTATACGCAGCAGCAATACACGCGTCGGCGCGTCATAGGCTTTGATACCTTACGGCACGAACTGGAATATACTGGTCAGGAGTGGACGCCGGCCGAATATCACCATTGGGGCGGCGGCTTTCTGATGCTGGAGAAAAGGCCGGTGGTGCGTGTACAGGAAAAACGGCTGATAACCGGGAAAGACGTAGAGGCCGCTTACCACGAGGGGGGCTATGGCTTTGCTGGTGGGTATGATGCAGTCCGGGTGTCACCACTATTCAAAGCGGCTACCCTGAACAGATTTCAGCTGCAGCTAGATAGCATTGAGCAGCGGGGTGATGAAACGTTCTACGTTATCCGTTTTGTGGCCAAGCGTGCTGGTCAGCGTACTACAGGGCTAGGGTTTGTAAGCGGCTATTCAGGGAAAGTGTATGTGCGGCAGCAGGATTTTGCGGTGGTGCGCTACGAAAGTCTCTGGCAGCACGATACCGTGGAGGTAAATGCTATTGCCCACAAATACTACGGAACCACAAGTGACCTGCGGCATCATTTTCCTGCAGTATTTCAAGACCACCGGTCTACGCACGTGGTAACCTACCAAAAAGCCGGTGCTGGCCGGTACTATGCAGGTGCCAGCTTAGGCCACACGGTAAAAGTTGGACACGTATTAGGCCGCCAGCCGTTCTATTTGCAGGAAACCTGCGACGTATACTACGCCCCGCCAGCCGTTATACCCGCTGCCGAAATTCCCGATGCTAAAGCGCATCCTGAACTGCACAGCGGCGGGACCGGCATCTGGCAGGTATCTAAAGTATCCTACCACCCCGAATTCTGGCAAACCTACCAGCGCCCTGCACCTGCCGAAGCCGCCCCGACGCTGGAAGCCACCAAATAAAACGTGTCATTCTGAGCGAAGCGAGGAATCTGGATCAAGCCGTTGCTACGGTAACCTGGATTCCTCACTTCGCTCGGAATGACAGTGCATGCTTGAAATGACCGTTTAAGAGTGCATGACCTGCGCGGCTTTGGGCTTGCCGTAGATGCGCGTCACCCAGCGAGGCAGAAACACGGCCCCTAGTACCAGATACAGGTAATACGTAACGATGCGGTAAAGCAACACCATGAAGTTGGTCATGGTAGGCGTGCCGATGAACTTGCCGAAGAACGTGGGGAAAGCCCCTTCGGCAATGCCCGCGCCGCCGGGCGTAACGGCAATCAGCAGGATAACTTTGTAGGTAAGGTTGCGGCCGAAAATCAGCCAGAACTCCGACCAGCTTACGTCAATAAACGCCGCAATCAGGCAGCCGATAACCAGGTAGCGGGCCGTCCAGACAAACGCCGTGCTCAGGGCCGCCCGCAGCCAGTAGCCCCAGCCGTTGCCGCGCAACTGGGCCGAAGCCAGCACCAACTCATTACCGTGCTGGTAGGCTTTGTTGCGCCAGCGCCGTAGCCCCCGCATCGAAAACAGCCGGATAAACAGTCGCCGTACCGACTGGGGGTTCACGAAAATGGCGTACAGCATTAGCAACGCGTAGGCCGTCACGAACACATAGCTCAGAATAAACCCTACCCGCAGCGTCGCCACCAGTCCGCCCTGCAACGCCTCATGCGGGTACAGCGCATCACCCCCGATGAGTACCACCAGCGGCACCATCAGCACATAGTACAGATTGTCGAGCATGGCCGTGGCCATAATGTAGGCCACCGATTTACCCAGCGGAATGCCCTCCTTGTGCAGCAGCACCGGGGCCACGGCCGTGCCTCCCACCGCCGAGGGCAGCACGCAGGAGGAGAATTCCCAGAGCATAATCACATCCAGGGCGGCCCGCCAGCTCAGCACTTTCTCGGTGAGGTAGCGGATGCGGTATACGTAGCCGGCGTCGCGGGCTACCAGCACCACCAGCATCAGCAGCAGCCACAGCGGCTTGGCATTGGCCAGCGGGGCCAGGTCGCCGGGCTTATAGCTGCGCCAGAACATGAAGCCCACCACACCCAACCCAATCAGCACCGGCAGCACAATCCGCGAGGGGCGAAGCTTATCGAGCAGCTGCTGGTCTTCGGTCTGGGGTTGGGTGAGCTGGGGCATTGCGGGGTGGCAGTGGGTGCGGCTAAAGGTACGGATTTGCGTAGGCGGGGATATTAAAGTGCCGTTAAGGCCGCATTGTTGCTTTGCTGGTCTGCCAAACACCGCCGAATTTCGTAGCTCAACGGTTCAACCGGCCGCGCGGAAAACCCGTACCTTTGCCTGTTGTACATTTACGCGCCCGGTAGCTGCCTAACCTTTAGCAGTAGTTACCGGTTACCTGGCCAGTATTCCCTTTTCCTACCCCTGCACATGATTGTCGAACCTGGTGCCCTGCTGGCGGAAATCAACTCGCCCGATGACCTGAAAAAGCTCAGCCCCGACCAGTTGGTGCAGGTTAGTCAGGAGCTGCGGCAGTTTATCATTGATACGGTTTCCATCTACGGTGGCCATTTTGGCGCTTCACTGGGCGTAGTGGAGCTGACGGTGGCGCTGCACTACGTGTTCAACACGCCCTACGACCAGTTGGTATGGGATGTGGGCCACCAAGCGTACGGCCACAAAATCCTCACCGGCCGCCGCGACCGGTTCCCGACCAACCGTCGCTACAACGGCATGTCGGGCTTTCCCAAGCGCAGCGAAAGTGAGTACGATGCCTTTGGGGTAGGCCACAGCAGCACCAGCATCGGGGCGGCGCTGGGTATGGCCGTGGCATCTGATTATAAAGGCGAATTCGACCGTCAGCACATTGCCGTAATCGGGGATGGGGCCATGACAGCCGGTATGGCCTTCGAGGCCCTCAACCACGCCGGGGTGGAGAAATCCAACCTGCTGGTTATTCTCAACGACAACTGCATGAGCATCGACCCCAACGTGGGCGCGCTCAAGGAATACCTCACCGACATTACTACCTCCCGCACCTACAACAAGGTGCGCGACGAGCTGTGGAACGTGCTGGGCAAGCTCAGCAAGTTCGGCCCCAATCCCCAGCAGATTGCCCGCAAGGTGGAATCGGCCATGAAGGCGACCTTGCTCAAGCAAAGCAATCTGTTCGAGGCCCTGAACTTCCGCTACTTCGGCCCCGTGGACGGGCACGATGTGCAGCATCTGGCCACTATTCTGCAGGACCTCAAGAGCATTCCGGGCCCCAAGCTGCTGCACTGCGTCACGGTGAAAGGCAAGGGCTACGCGCTGGCCGAGAAGGACCAGACGCTATGGCATGCGCCCGGCCTGTTTGATAAGGTAACCGGCGAAATCCACACCAAAACCTACGATAAGCCTCAGCCACCCAAGTATCAGGACGTGTTTGGGCACACCATTGTGGAGCTGGCCGAGCAGAACGACAAAATCATGGGCGTGACGCCGGCCATGCCTTCGGGCTGCTCGCTGAACATCATGATGAAGGCCATGCCCGACCGAGCCTTTGACGTGGGTATTGCTGAGCAGCACGCCGTGACGTTCTCGGCCGGACTCGCCACCCAGGGTCTGGTGCCGTTCTGTAATATCTACTCATCCTTCATGCAGCGCGCCTACGACCAGGTGCTGCATGATGTGGCCTTGCAAAAGCTGCACGTGGTATTCTGTCTCGACCGCGCCGGTTTCGCCGGTGCCGACGGCCCCACCCACCACGGCTGCTACGACCTGGCCTATATGCGCTGCATCCCGAACATGGTGGTGTCGGCCCCGATGAACGAAGAGGAACTGCGCAACCTGATGTACACGGCCGCTCTGCCCGAAAACGCCGGCCCGTTCAGCATCCGCTACCCCCGCGGCGAAGGCGTGATGCCGGAGTGGCGCAAGCCCCTGAAGAAAATTACGGTGGGTACCGGCCGCGTGGTGCGGGAGGGGGAAGGCGTGGCGGTGCTCAGCATCGGCCACATCGGCAACTACGCCGTGAAAGCCACCCAGCAGCTCGCCGCTGAAGGCCTCGACCCCGGCCACTACGACATGCGCTTCTGTAAGCCGCTGGACGAGGAAATGCTGCACAATATTGCCCGCAAGTATAAGGCCATTGTAACGGTAGAAGACGGTTGCCTGCCCGGCGGCTTCGGCGCGGCGGTGCTGGAGTTTTTGGCCGACCACGGCTACAGCCTGCCCGTAAAGCGCCTCGGCATCCCCGACCGTATCGTGGAGCACGGCACCCAAGACGAGTTATACAAGGAGTGCGGCTTTGATGCCGCTGGTATTGCACAGGCCCTGCGCGAGATGAGCGGAAAAGTAGCCGCAACTGCTTCAGTAGAAACGGTGCTGTTGTAAGCAAAGCTAGACAGAAACAAAAAGCCCCGCTGGATTCGTCCGGCGGGGCTTTTTGTTTCTTACCAGAATCTGATTCAAAAAATAAATGATGTACATACATCATTTGTAAAATAAGTATGTACATTTGTCAGGAATTCGGCGCGGCGGTGTAGCTTGCCTGAGTTCGTATAGTGTTCAACTTCATCCCTCAACTACCTGCTGTTATGGCAACCACCAAATGGGTTCTGGACCCAATGCACTCCGAAGTACAGTTCAAAATCAAGCATCTTGTTATTTCGACAGTAACCGGCGCGTTCAAGAAGTTTGAGGGCTCGGCCGAAACCGAAGGTGACGCCTTCGACAACGCCCAGGTACGCATGAGCCTCGACGTGGACAGCATTGATACAAACCAGGAGCAGCGCGACCAGCACCTGAAGGCCGACGATTTCTTCGCCGTTGGTACCTATCCTAACATCACCTTCGAATCCACGAGCCTGACTAAATCCGGCTCCGACTATAAGCTCACCGGCAACCTCACCATCAAGGACGTAACCAAGCCCGTTACGCTGGATGTGGAGTACGGCGGCACCGCTACCGACTTTTACGGCAACACCAAGGCCGGCTTTGAAGTGAGCGGCAAAATCAACCGCAAAGACTTCGGCCTGACCTGGGAAGGCATCACCGAAGCCGGCTCTATTGTGGTGGGCGAAGACGTGAAGCTGATTGCCAGCGTGCAGTTCGCCAAGCAAGCCTAAGCAGCCACTTTACCTCCGCGCCGGGCCGCACACCTAAGGCCCGTTCAATCAGGCCGCCCGCCGCGACGAGGTTGTTTACGAAACGTCCGCTTCCTGCTGCAGGAAGCGGGCGTTTTGGCGTTAGTAGCGAGCAGTGCGGATTGGCTAAATGGGAGAAATTTGTCTAAACAGGGCAAATGCGCGTACCTATGCGTATTCTTTACCGAGCAACGCTCCAGTTCATGACCACTGCCCAGCCCACCATCCTGTTTCTCCACGGCTTTGCTGAGTCCCGGGAAGTATGGACGGAATTCACCCGCGACTTTCCCGACGGCTACCGCCTGCTCACGCTCAACCTGCCCGGCCACGGCACCAACGTGCACGATATCCGGGACTACTCCATGGAGGCCCAGGCCCGCTACGTAGCCGAGCAACTGCGCCAGAAAAACGTGGAGCGGGCTCTGCTGGTGTGCCACAGCATGGGCGGCTACGTGGCCCTGGCCTTTGCCGAGCGCTACCCCGAAATGGTAGCCGGCCTCGTGCTGTTCCACAGCACCGCCCTGCCCGATACGGCCGAGAAAAAGGCGAACCGGGAGAAGAATATGGACTTTGTGCGCCGCCACGGGGTAGAGAAGTTCATGGAGTCGTTTATCCGGCCGCTGTTTGCGCCGGCCAACCGGGAGTGCCTGTTGGAGCAGCGGGAGTTTCTGGAGGAAATTGGCAAAACTACCCCCGAAGCCACTGTGCTGGGGGCGCTGGAAGCCATGAAAAACCGCCCTGACCGCACCAAAGTGCTGAAAGAAGCCCGCTTCCCGGTGCTGTTCATTGCGGGGAAAGACGATGTGGCCGTGCCCACGGAAAGCCTACTGCCCCAACTAGCCCTACCAGCCCAAAGCCACGCCCTGCTGTTGAGCAACGTAGGCCACCTGGGTTACTTTGAGGAGCCGGAGCTTACGCGGCGGGCCGTTACAGACTTTGCTGGAGGGGTGTTTGGGCGGTAAGCAGTAAGCGTAAACTGGGTTGCGTAAACAGTAAGCTTCAAGATTGTCATGCTTCGGTTACGCCTCTGCATGACGGTCTGATAAACCATAAACGTACATAGCCGCTACGGTAGGTCCAACTCCACGCCCGCAAAAGCCAGTCGGCTTATTTGTGGGCCGCCAATCACCTGTACATTACGCGCATCGAAAGCATTGGACACGCCCGTCTGCAGCACTGCGTGCAGCTTCGGCAACTGGTAGCGTACTGAGGCATCGGTGCTGCTAAAGCTGGCTACATACCCCGCCGCAAAGGGCATTTCCTGGTAATGGCCCTGAGCCCAACGGTAATTGAGCAAATAACCAAATCGGCCCACCGTGCCCGAAGCGCCCACGTTGAACTTATGGCGCGGCGTGTTGAAATAAGTGGCCACCCCGGAAGGTATTTCGGACCGGTCCAGGGCATTGAATGAATAGTTAACCATGGGCACTACCGCGCGCCAGCCCGTGTAGCTCAGAGCCGCCGTTACCCCCTGAGTATGGAGGCGCTGGGAGCTGTTGAAATACGTGAACAGGATGCGCGTAGGCTGATTACGGTCGGAGTACGTAGGGGCGCCGGCTATAACCTGCTGCAGAGTGGGCCGGGTACCATCAAGGTTGCCCAGCAGGATTTGCGAGGCAATGAAGTTCCGGTACTCGCTGCGGTAGTAGCTGGCATCCAGGTAAAAGTTGGGGAGCACCGTGCCTCGGTACCCCACTTCCCAGGTGGTAGCCCGCTCCAGGTCCAGCGGAGCCAGGGAAACTTCAAAGCTGCTCAGATCAGGCGTGGTGCCAAAGGCCTGGCCCTGGTCGTTGGTGCCGCGGTAGCCTTGATAGCCCTTGCGCACGTTGCCCAGGAATACGGCGTATCCCAGGTCCTCGTACACATGCTGCTCAAGCTGCGAGGGGGCCCGGTAGGCCTGCCCGTAGCTGGCCCGGAAGTTATGGCGCTGGTCGGGGCCCACCGAGTACACGGCGGCGGCCCGCGGCGAAAGAGACGTATCGAAGTTGCGGAACTCATCGACCCGGGCAGCCACTGACAGCTTCAGCCGGTCGTGGAGCAGCGTCTGAATAATCTGCCCGTAGGCCCCGTATTCGTAGTTAGTAATGGCCCGGCCGGTGGTATCCGCAAACAGCTGTCCTCCGGAACTCAGGCGGTAGTGGCGGTACGCGGCCCCGGCCGTTAGCACCGTACCAAAGTCTGATACTGGCAGGCTGTATTGGGCACTAAGGTCGGTGAGGCTAGAGCCAAAGCGCTGGCGGGCCCCCCGGCCCGGCTCCGAATCGTCAATGATTTGCTGGCGTAGGCTGGCAAAGCGCGGGTTGGCTGGGGTGAGGCGGGTGGCATCGGCGGCTTGTTGGGCCGCTTGCCGGGCGGCCTCCACGCCCGCCCCGGCCTGGCGCTGGCGGGTGTACTCGGTATTGTAGGTGGAGAAATACGTTTGCACAAACGAGCGGCCGCTCCCGTCGTTGTCGGGGGCTTCCTGCAGCAGGTTGCCCAGCTGGTTAAGCTCGTAGGAGCGGTTAGCCGCATCGTGGGTGGTGTACAGACGCACGAAGCCCCGGTTACTTTTCAGCTCGGCGCGGTACTGCTGGGCCCGCAGGTCCTTCACCCGAAAGCGGCTCAGGTTCTGGTAAGTAGCCGTGGCTTGGGCCAGGCGGGCTTCGGCCGTGAGCTTGAGGTTAGGTCGCAGCAGATAGGCCACCGTACCCTGCAGCCGGAAAGAGCTGGTGTGGTCGTCGCCGGCTACCAGCTCTTTTTCCGTGAAGCCGGGCGTGTATATCGTTTGGCCGTACAATTCAGGATTGATGCCCGCGGGCAGGGCCGGATTGGGTGCGGGGGTAAACTGCACCCCGTAGTTGCCATACGAGTTAATAGGGTCGTAGCCGAGCGACGAGCCGGCGGGGTTTACGGAAGTAGCTGCCGCCGTATAGTTGCTAGCCAGCCAGTCGTGGGCCCGCAGGGCGCTGCCAGTTACTTTGAAAGCCAACCGCTCATTGATTTTGTGGGCGAAGCGAGCCTGCGCATCCAGCAAGCCGCGCTGGCCGCCGCGCAGCCGCACACCCAACCCCGGCGACACAAAAGCATCACGGGAGTTGAACAGGATAACCCCGCTCAGCGCATTGGCCCCGTAAAGCGCCGAGGCCGGCCCATGAATGATTTCCACGCTTTCAATATCCAGCTCGGGCAAGCCCAGCAGGTTGCCGGGACTCAAGCCCAACGAGGGCAGCTGCGTGTCCTGATAATCGGTGAGCTGCACCACCCGCTCCGATTTGGCCGTGTTGAAGCCCCGGGTACTCAGGCTGGTAAAGAGCATCGAAGCCGAGCTGATATCCAGCCCCTTCAGGCGGGCCAGGCTGGTGAGCACCTCGGGCGTAGCCTGCCGCTCCAAGTCAGCGCGGCTTACCTTATCCACCGTCACGGGAGCCAGCTGGATGTTCTCCTCAATCCGGGAGGCCGACATGATTACCTGGCTCACCTGCTCGGTGCGGTAGGGGAGCAGCACCCGCACCGGCGCGGCTGCATCGGCCACCAGCACTTCCTGCGTAACGTGCCCCACGTAGGCTACCACCAGCGTAAGCGGCAAAGGCTGCGGGCTGCTCTGCAGCACAAACTCCCCGCCGGCATTGGTGCTGGTGCCCACAAAGGTTCCTTTCACAAACACGGTGGCGCCGGGTAGCGGCTGCCCGTCCTCGGCAAGCACCATTCCGCTAATCAAACGCCCTACCGCCGGTATCTGCCGCTTAAGGGATGGCCGCCGTGCTATTGACGGAACGGCATCAGGGGGCGAGGCTGGCAGCAGTGCGCTGGTAGCCAGTAGAAGAGCAGAGGCAAACATAGGTGGTCAGCAGGTCGAAATCAGAGCAGGGCAGGCAGGAAATTCGGTTGGATTATCCGGAGGTTATACCGCGTAGGCAGTAGGCAAGTAACAATTTGATAATATACTGCTCGTTGTACAATTAGATTCTGTAAACCGGTGGTTTTTGTAGACTAAACGTGTTTCTGACGCGTCAAAAACGGCAGTCAGATGGATAGGGTAAATTTTTATTATTTTAATGTTCAGATAATTACTAGGTATCTGCACTAAAGTTGCACCGAACCGTTGCCCGCCTTCAACCCGGCGCACTGGAAAGCGCGTACCTAAGCCCGTTTTCAATGGAAGGTGAACCAACCCAAACCAGTACGCCCCGCTGGTTGGGGTCAGCGGGGCGTGGAAACCAGTTTGGGGCTTTTAAAACCGCAAATCTTTCTCCACAATGAACACCTGCCCGTAAGGGCGCAGGGCTTTCCAGGCGGGGTCGGAGGTGAGCAGCAGCGTGTGGGGCGTGGTGGCCACGGCCTGCAGGCTGCGCTGTTCCGCCGATGAAAACTGCCGGTTATCCGGGTACGCCTTAGGCGACCAAGCCGACTGGCAGTTCTGGTGATATGGATGGAAGCTCAGCACGCGGTACCGCTGGTTAAGAGCGTTTGCCAGCCAGGGCCCGGTGAGAGTGGTTTTATGCAACTGTGCGTGCAAGCGGCCATACTGCAGAAAGAACTTGCCCGCCGGCAGTTCCTGGTGCAGGCGCTCAAAGTTATCGGCCAGTTCACCGTCAGCGCGGTGCAGGGCGGCGGGGTTGTGCACCAGCATGGCCAAGTGGCGGTAGTCGGGGCCTAGCCAGGTCCGGGCCTCGGTCTCGTGGGCCTGCACCAGTGCCCAGGCCCGGTCCAGGATGGGGGCCATCCGCTGCCGGTCGAGGCGGTGCAACTGCATGAATTCAAATGGTTGCTGGCTTCGTAGCGTCAGGAGTTCCTGCACGGTGCTCTGTAACGCCGTGGGCACCTGCGGATGGCGGGCTACCAGGTCGCGGAGTAGGCTGGTAGTCCAGTAAGGCTCCGTGTCAATGGCTACCAGCTGGATTTTCTGGTCGGCGGGGACATTTGCGTTCAGCTGGCGCAGGTTTCTCCACAATGCCATTTCACTTCTGACTCCCAGGTGTACCGTATCGGCTGCCGTTTGTCGTAGCGAGGCAGTGGCCGAGTCCAGCCACTGCCGCTGGCCGGTTTGCACGTAGCGGTCCACGAAGTACACGTAAGTATAGCTGCCTTCCTTCACGTAGTAGCGTACCCCGGCCCGGTGGTGCAGGTAGGCAAACAGCTTGAAGTGGCGCGGCTCGTTGCCCGCAACGTTATGCGCCTCGCCCGACACAAATACTTCGTAGCGGGGCACCACTGTATCGAGCGGGGCGAAGCTGCGGAAGTCGGTGGAGTAGTCGAGCGTGAGCGGCCAGGCAGGAGCGGTGGAGGCCGGTTTCAGGGCCACGAGGCCCGCCAAGCCAATGCCGAGGCCCAAGGCGGTAAAATAAGTAACGCGCATATCAGTCTATCGGATAGAAAATGTAACGGGTACCACGTAGTATACCTGCACTGGCTTACCTTGGTGCATAGCGGGCGAGCCAGCTGGTAAGGAATTGATAACGCGCAGTGCCTCCGCATCCAACGAAGAAGCAACAGACCGGATTACCTGCGTTTGCGTTACTTGGCCCTGCTCGTTCACCACAAAATATACCAGCACTTCGCCCTCAAGCTGCTGACGCAGTGCCTCAGCCGGGTAGCGAAGCGCCTGATAAATACTGCGGGGAAACGGCTGCTTTTCCGTGGTGCCTCCTAGTATCGGCATTTGATCGGCGTAGGCATACACCGGCTCGGGTGCGGGGGTGGGTGCCGTCGGGTAGAAATCTACCGGCACCGTACGGGTAGTGGCAATGGGTTTGCCGTTCAGCATGGCCGGCATCCAGGTTGGCATGCTGGCTACGTGTTGCACAGCAGCCTGCAGCAGCACAGGGTCAGTGGTTTGGCTATGCTCAATCGGTGCCGGTGCGATAGAGAGGCGGCGCTGTGGCGTTTTCTTGGGTACAATAGCAGCTATTTGGCCCACTTTACCGCTGGCATCTACCATGAAGCGTACGTACACCCGGCCTGCTGCCTGGGTTGCGCGGCCTGCTTCCGGATATGGTACGGCACTTAGATAAGCAGACAATGCTTCAGGGCCGCCCGGGTAGCGGGCAAACTCCTGGGTCGAAGCAGAGCTAGCAGAACTGGCTTGTGCTGGCGGTGCAGCCGCTGCATTCGGGGGCAGTCGAAAAGTTACTGGCAGCGTCAGAGCTACTGGTACAGGCTTTCCTTTGTGTCGGCCGGGTTCAAAATCGGGTAGTTGTTTAATGGCGGTGGCTGCGGCCTCATTCAGCAGCGGGTGTGGCCCGTTCTGTATTTCTACATCAGCCACTTTGCCGGACGGAGCCACCACAAACTCTACCAACACCCGACCTTCCAGCTTCTGGTTTATCGCATCAGCGGGGTATACAAGCCGCTCGTTCAGCGCCTGAGCTAATCCGTCGAGGCCGCCAGGAAAGCCCGGCATTTGCTCTACCTCAGTGTATACTTTCGCGTTTTTAGAAGATGCCTGCCCGTGTACCAAGGCAGCACTGTGCAACATGGCTGCTACCAGTAGCGCCCGAATAGTATAGTTCATGAGTGGATAAGTCGGTAGTTGGTTGCTATGTTGAGGCAAAGCCGGTGTAACGGCCTGCCCCTACGTCATACATATAGACCGTAGAAGAAAGAATAAAGCTACGCCGTCAGCAGACCCATTTGCAGCATTTTTTCGGCAATCTGCACGGCGTTGGTAGCGGCGCCTTTGCGCAGGTTGTCGGCCACCACCCACATATTGAGGGTGCGGGGCTGAGTTTCGTCGCGGCGGAGGCGGCCTACCAGTACGGCGTCTTTACCGTGGGCGTCTTTGGGCATGGGGTACACGTTGTTTTTCACGTCGTCTACCACTTCCACACCTTCGGTCTGGCGCAGGATGTCGCGCACTTCGGCAAGGTCAAATTCCTCGGCAAACTCTACGTTCACGGCTTCCGAGTGGCCGCCCATGACGGGGATGCGCACGGTGGTGGCCGTCACCCGAATCTGGTCGTCGCCGAGGATTTTCTTGGTTTCGTTCACCATCTTCATTTCCTCCTTGGTGTAGCCGTTATCCTCGAACACGTCGATGTGGGGCAGAACGTTCAGGTCGATGCGGTGGGGGTAGGCGGGGTTGGTGGGCTCCTGGCCGGCACGCTCTTCCAGCATCTGGTCCACGGCTTTTTTGCCGGTGCCGGTTACGCTCTGGTAGGTACTCACCACAATGCGCTGGGCCTTGTACCGCTCGTGCAGCTTGTTGAGGGCCACCACCATCTGAATGGTGGAGCAGTTGGGGTTGGCAATGATTTTATCTTCCGGGGTCAGCTCCTTGGCGTTGATTTCGGGCACTACCAGCTTCTTGGTGGGGTCCATGCGCCAGGCCGAGGAATTGTCGATAACCACAGTGCCCACTTCGGCGAAGCGGGGGGCCTCCTGCTTGCTGATGGAGCCACCGGCCGAGAAAATGGCCACGGCCGGGCGGGCCGCAATGGCGTCGTCCATGCTCATCACCTTGTATTTCTTGCCCTGAAACTCAATTTCCTGACCCACCGATTTGGCCGAAGCCACGGGCAGCAGTTCGGTTACGGGAAACTGGCGCTCGGCCAGCACTTTCAGCATCTCGGTGCCTACCAGGCCGGTGGCACCTACTACGGCTACTTTCATGGAGTTGCGAGGTTAATCGAAGGTGCAAAGGTACGGTGGCGCGGGCATTGATTTCTCGGTATATTTCAGGCAATAACCAGGGGCGCCGCCGGCCACGAGCCGCCGCCCCAGTAACTCGTATTCGATGTGAAAAAACTACTGCTACCTGTTCTGGCGCTGCTTTTCGCGCACACTGCTACTGCTCAGCTTGCGGATACTTTCGCCGACGGCAACTTCACCCAGAATCCCGCCTGGACCGGCGACGCGGCCTCTTTTCAGGTAAACGCGGCTCTGCAATTGCAAACCAACGGCCCGGCCACCACCGGTACCGAACTGCAGCTGGTAACGCCCTGCGCTGCTACCACCGGTACCACCTGGGAGTTCTGGGCCAACCTGAAACTGGCCACCAGCAGCGGCAACTACGCCGATGTGTGGCTGATGGCCGACCAGCCCGACCTGAAAGCCAGCGGCACCAAGGGCTACTTCGTGCGCCTGGGCGGCACCCCCGATGAGGTGGCCCTGTTCCGCAAGGACGCCACCGGCAGCCCGGTGTACGTCATCAACGGAGCGGATGGTACGCTTAGCTCCACAACGAACAACGTAGTGCGGGTACGCGTGACGCGCAGCACGGCCGGCCTCTGGACGCTGGAGCGGGATTTGGCCGGCACCACTACCTACGTGAGTGAAGGCACCAACACCGATGCCACTCACCAGCGCAGTGACTATTTCGGCGTCTACTGCACGTATTCATCCACAAATAACCGGGCGTTTTTCTTTGACGATTTTCGGGTGACGGACGCCACCGCGCCGGTACTGCTGCAGGCCGCAGCGTCCAGCGCCCGGCAAATCAACCTCACGTTTAACGAGGCAGTGGCCGCTACGCAGTCGGCGGCCAGCTACCGGCTGAGTACGGGCAGCCCGGCCGTAACGGCTGCCGCCCGGGATGCTCAGGACCCTACCGTAGTGCACCTCTCGCTAGCAGCCGATTTGCCGTTGGGCAGCGTTACCGTGGAAGCCCGCAATGTGGCCGATGCGTTTGGTAACGTGGCCACCGGCCCACTCACGGCTACTTTTCAGAACAATGGCTTTGCTGTGCCGCCCACGTTCAACCAGCTGCTCATCACCGAAATCATGGCCGATGAAACGCCGGTGGTGGGTTTGCCTGCTTCGGAGTTCATCGAAATTCACAACCCCTCAGCTACGGCCGTGGCGGACCTGGCTGGTGTGCGGCTGCTGAAACCGGGTAGCACCAGCAACCCGGCGGTATTTCCTACTGGGACGGTGCTGTTGCCGGGCGAATATGCCGTGGTGTGTGGTAGTACCCGCACGGCGCTGTTTGCCGCTTACGGCAAGGTGTTTGGGCTGACCAATTTCCCCAGCCTCAGCAACGCCGCCGACCAACTGGTACTGCGCGGCAAGGATGGCCGCACGCTGTTTGAGGTGAGCTACTCCGATACCTGGTACCGAGACACGCGCAAAAAGGACGGCGGCTGGACCCTGGAAATGCTGGATACCGCCAACCCCTGCGCCGGCGCCGACAACTGGAAGGCTAGCGAAGACCCCAGTGGCGGCACCCCCGGCCGGGCCAACTCCGTGCGCACCACCAACCCCGACCGTACCCCACCGGCCTTGCTCCGCGCTCTGGCCCTAAGCTCCACCACAGTGCGGCTCTATTTCGGCGAAAAGCTGGACAGCGTGGCGGCTGCCAACGTGGCGCTGTATACCATCAGCCCAGCGGCCAGCATCCTGCGCGCAGCTCCCGTGGGGCCGGATTTTCGGTTGGTAGACCTGACGCTGGCTACCCCACTCACTGCCAACCAGCCGCTGACGGTAACGGCCCAGCGGGCCGTGGATTGCGCCGGTAACGCCAGCGGCCCGGCTACTTCAGCCACCTTTGCCCTGCCAGTACCGGTAGCGGCCGGCGACGTGGTTGTCAATGAAATCCTGTTCAACCCACGCACCGGGGGCGTGGATTTCGTGGAAATCCTGAATCGTTCTAACAAGTTTCTGGATTTGCAGGGCTGGCAGCTCGGCAACCAGCGCCCCGACAACTCCGTGGATGCTGAGCCCATCAGCAGCGGCCCGGTGCTGCTGCCACCGGGCGAGGTAGTGGCCTTTACCACCCGGCCCGATGTAGTGCAGCAGCAGTATCCCAACAGCACCGATGTGGCTCACCTGCTCCAGCTGCCGGCCCTGCCCACCTTCCCGGACGATGCCGGTACGGCGGTACTGTTCGATAGCCGAGGCCAGCTGCTGGATAAATACGCCTACGCCGCCACGCAACACCTGAAACTGCTGGATAACGTGGACGGTGTATCCCTGGAGCGGATTCGGGCCACCGGCCCGAGTGAGGCCAGTAACTTCCACTCGGCGGCAGGCAGCGTGGGCTATGCCACGCCCGGTCGGCCCAACTCCCAACAGCAGCCCGACGTGGCCGGTACCGGCGTGCTTACCCTGGAGCCGGAGCTCTTCACCCCGGATGACGACGGCCTGCAGGATTTCACCACCCTGGCCTACCAGCTCGACCAGCCGGGCTACGCCGGCTCCGTCACCATTTACGATGCCCAGGGTCGCCTGGCCCGCCGCCTCGTGCGCAACGAAACTCTGGCTACGCAAGGCACCTGGCAGTGGGACGGTCTTACTGACCGGGGCCAAAAGGCTAGCGTAGGCTACTACATTCTACACGTGGAGCTGTTCCGCCCCAGCGGTGGCCAGAAACGCGAGTACCGCAAAACGGTGGTAGTAGGGGCTAGGCAGTAAAGCCGCAACGTGTCATTGCGAGCGGAGCGAAGCAATCCTTCCCTTCCCTGCTCTAATCCCTGAAAAGGAGCAAGCCCCCGTTTATCGCGCAAGCGGGGGCTTTGGAATAGGACAACGGTGGGCGCGTAGAAAAGGAAGGATTGCTTCGCTCCGCTCGCAATGACGTGTAGGCGAGGGGGCTTGGTTAAACCCAAGGGCTGTTCCGGCGTCCAACCGAATATGACGACGCAACAGCAACTGCAGCACCTGTATTGGCGGGCGGGGTTTGGGCCCCGGCCCGAGGACGTGGCCGCGGGCATCTCGCCGCGGAAAGCCTTGCGCCAATTGCTGCAGAATTCGGAGAAAGTGGAGCTGCTGGACAGCCCGCAGATGCGCTACACCGAGCCGCTGGCCCAGTTCCGACCGGTAGCAGCGGGTAGCGGCACGCCACAGAGCAGCATGGTTACCACGCCCGACCAAACGGCTATGCAAACCGGCCAAGCCCAGCCAGCCCCGGTAGCGGCCATGCCGAGTCGTTCGGGGTTGGCGGGGGCACGGGGCCGCAACCAACCGCCCCTGCTGCGCCGGCAGGAAATGACGCCGGAGCAGCGCAAGCTGCAGAACCAAAGTATTCGGGATGCTTTTTACGCCATGAACACCGGCTGGCTGCAGCGCATGGCTACCTCGCCGGCCCAGCTGCGTGAGAAACTGACGCTGTTCTGGCACGGGCACTTTGCCTGCCGGGTACGTCGCCCCGATGCAGCCCTGCACCTGAACAACACCATCCGGCAGCTGGCGCTGGGCAAATTTGGTGATTTGCTGCTGGCCGTAAGCAAGGAGCCGGCCATGCTGCAGTTCCTCAACAACCAGCAAAACCGCAAGCAGCACCCCAACGAGAACTTTGCCCGGGAGGTGATGGAGTTGTTTACGCTGGGCCGGGGCCACTACTCCGAAACTGACGTGAAAGAGGCCGCCCGGGCCTTCACCGGCTGGGGCTACGATGGGCAGGGCGCTTTCGTGTTCCGGGAGAAGCAGCACGACGACGGCTCCAAAACCTTCCTGGGCCGCACCGGCAATTTTAGGGGCGAGGACGTGCTCAGCATCATTCTGGAGCAGCCGGCCTGCGCCGAGTTCATCACCACCAAGCTCTACCGGTTTTTCGTGAACGACGTGCCCAACCCCCAGCACATTGGGCCGCTGGCACAGGCGTTTTTCCGCAGCGGCTACGATATCAAAGCCTTGCTGGAGCAGATGTTCTCGGCCGAGTGGTTTTACGACGCGGCCAACGTGGGCACGCGCATTAAGTCGCCGGTGGAGCTGCTGGTGGGCATTAAGCGCACGTTGGGGCTGCAGCTGGTGGACGACAAGCCGCTGATTGTGTTTCAGAAGGCGTTGGGTCAAACCTTGTTTGAGCCACCAAACGTGGCCGGCTGGCCTGGCGGCCGCAACTGGATTGACTCCTCGAGTCTGCTGTACCGGCTGCAGCTGCCCTCGGTGCTGCTCAAAAATGCCGAGTTCAGCGTGGCGCTGAAGCAGGACGAAAACGACATTGCCCCCAACCTCAGCCGCGCCGACCGCACGTTTCAGCAGCCGGTAAAAACCACCGTGCGGCTGGCGCCGGTACAGGCCCTGCTCGCCAAAACGCCGCCCGCCCAGCAGGCCGCCCAGCTCGGCCAGTTCCTGCTCCAAACCCCGCTCCGGCCCGATAACCTCACTCTCATTCAGCAAGCCGCTGACAAAGCCCCCGCCGAGGGCCGGCTCCGCACCATGGTAACAGCCCTGCTGAGTTTGCCGGAATATCAGTTGATGTAATTGAATTAGAGCTTAGAAAGGAGAGCTTAGAACATAGACGTGTTCAGATAGCTCATTCCCAAGGTATGGGCCTTGCTTTCTAAGTTCTAAGCTCTCCTTTCTAAGCTCTACACATGACTTCCCGCCGCGACTTTCTGAAGACTTCCGTGCTGGCCAGCAGCTTGCTGTTTGTGCCCAAATTCCTGCACGCACTGGACCGCCAGGGCCTACGCGACCTGCGCGACGCCCGGGGCCGGCGGCTGGTGGTGGTGCAGCTGGGCGGGGGCAACGACGGCCTGAACACCGTCATTCCCTACGAAAACGACCTGTACTACAAGGCCCGGCCCACGCTCGGCATCAGGCAGCAAAGCGGCATCCTGACCCTCGACCAAGGCCTGGGCCTGAACCCTAGCATGACCCGCCTCAAAGGCCTCTACGACCAGGGCCATGTGGCCGTGCTCAACTCCGTAGGTTACCCCAACCCCGATAGGTCGCACTTTCGGTCCATGGATATCTGGCAGAGCGGCTCGGCTTCCGATCAGTACCTGAGCACCGGCTGGCTCGGCCGCTACCTCGATTCCAACTGCGCCGCCTGCCAGCTGCCCTACAACGGGTTGGAGGTGGATGATACGCTGAGCCTAGCCATGAAGGGGCAGCAGCGCAAGGGCCTGGCGCTGAAAAACCCCGAGAAATTTCATCAGATAACCCAGAACCGCTTCATTGCTCAGGTAAGCGGCGAAAAGCCCCAGGGCATCCTGTCGGAGCTGGATTACCTGTATAAAACGCTGGCCGAAACATCGTCCTCGGCCGACTACCTGTACCAGAATGCCAAGGTGTACAAATCGGCGGTGACGTACCCAAACACGGAGTTTGGCCGCAACCTCAAAACCACCGCCGAGCTGATTAACTCCGGCGTGGCCTCGCGGGTGTATTATGTGTCCTTGAGTGGGTTTGATACGCACGTGCGCCAGCGGGAGCAGCAGGGCAAGCTGCTGGGGGATTTGTCGGATGGGCTGGCCTCGTTTGTGGAAGATTTGCAGAAAGCCGGCAACCTCGACGATACGCTGGTGCTGGTATTCTCGGAATTTGGCCGCCGCGTGAGCCAGAACGCCAGCAACGGCACCGACCACGGCACCGCCAACAACGTGCTGCTGCTGGGCGGCGGCCTAAAACAGAAAGGTATCCTGAACACCGCCCCCGACCTGGCCAACCTGCAGGACGGCGACCTGCGCCACCAACTCGACTTCCGCAGCCTCTACGCTACCGTGCTCCACGACTGGCTGGAGGCCGATGATGCGGCTGTGTTGGGTAGCCAGTTTGAGCGCATGAACGGGCTGTTGGCCTAAGCATACAACCGGCCTAAACAAACTCTACGCTAGCAAAAAAGAGGTAGCTCAACGATATCATTATGAAAATCAGGTGCGTACAACGGGGTGAAAACTGTTCTTCACCTCACCTGTACCAGCTATGAAAGTTCTGTCGCCCGCCGCTCACGGCATCCTCGATTACCTGACCGTGGCCTTCTTCGCCATGGCGCCTTCGCTCTTTGATTTGCACGGCACCTACGCTACCGTCTGCTACGTGCTGGCGGCCGGTTATCTGGTCATCACCTTGCTCACCAATTTCCCGCTGGGGCTGATGCGCGTTATCCCCTTCCCGGTGCACGGCAAGCTGGAATTGGTCAGCGGCCTGGTACTGCTGGCCTCACCCTTTCTATTCGGTTTCGCCGACGATAACATGACGGCCCGCAACCTGTTTATGGGCGCTGGCGTGGTGTTCCTAATCGTGTATTTCCTCACCGACTGGCGCGCTCAAACCCATAACGCCACCACCCACAACACAGGCACTGCTGTATCTCATTAATAAGACTACTGTTTGCGCAAAGAGGCGGCTTCCAGAGCGGAAGCCGCCTCTTTGATTTTGTTAGGCTGCCTCTACAACGTCATTCCGAGCGAAGTCGAGGAATGACGTTGTGAAGACGTGCTTGCGGCACGCCAGTGTCCTCTACCGACGGAACGTGAAGCCTACAAAAAACTCCCGGTCGGTGCGGCGGTTGAGGGCCAGGTGAGTACCCAGGTCCAGCTGCAGGTTGTCGTTGAGAGTGAAGATGGGAGCCACATTGATGGAGGCACCCCAGCGTCGCTGCATGGCATCCCACTGGCCCACGCCTTCCACCAAGAAGCTAAACACCTCCGAAAACTCGTGGTCTAGCGCCACGGAGGGCATAAATTCCAGGTAGTGTTGCCGGGTTTCGTAGTCGAAGTTCATGTTGCCTTCGGCCTGCACGTCCAGGTTGAATTTGTGCGGTAGCTCGATGTTCACCGGCAGGATCAGACCGCCTTCTACCGCCCCGTTGCCAGAGTGGCGGCCGGTGGGCAGACGCCCGTAGGCCACTACGGCCATAGCAATAGGCCCTTCCTGGTCGTCGCCCAGAAAGTTGTGCTTCACCCGCAGGGCCATGTCGCCAAAGCCGCGCTGGTTTTGCCAGTCGGGCTGTCCGGCCGGGCGCTGCTTCTGAATTTTGTAGAGCGGCACTTCCAGCTGCACATCGGTGCGGCGGCTTAGCCCAAGTTTGAACACCGAATAAGCCGCTTTCCAGGTACGTTCCCGCTCCTCATCGTCGCGGGAGTTGATCAGGCGCAGGGCATCCATCTCCAATTGAAAGTGGCCGGCGTCCACGGTAAACGGGCTTTCGGTGATACCAGGGCGGTCGGGCCGCAGGGGGCGTAGGCGGCTGCGCGGCACCGGATGAAACAGGTCGAAGTGGGCCGAGTCGTAGGGGTTGATGGGCGGTTTTTCCTGGGCCAGCAGCTGCCCGGGTAGGAGCAGGCTAAGCAGCGCAATAAACAGGTAGCGGTACAACATAGAACGAGAGGAGGGGAGTGGAACGTACTTTTTCGCCCCTACGCAGCTACCGAAGCCAAGGGTTTAAAAGGTAGTAGTCAGCTTGAGGGTAAAGTTTCGTCCCTGGTTGAAGATGCCCCGCCGGCCGGTGGGCGACTCCGCGTAGTACTCAAAGTATTTCAGCCGGTTAAGGTGCGACTGGTACACCGTGTTCAGCACGTTGTCGAGCTGCATAATTATATTCAGCCACTCGCGCTTTTCCGGGCCGGTAGTCAGGTTAACGCCCGCGCCCAGGCCCAGCAGTGCGTAGCCAGCCGTGCGGGTTTCGGTGTTATCGACGGCGTAGAAACGGTTTTGCGCAGCGTGATAGTCGAGTACCGCTCGTACGTAGCCGCCCGTAAACTGCCGCCAGCTTTGCTGGCTGCTCAGGCGCAGCTCGGAGCGGGTATGCAGGGGCGGAATCAGGGGTAGGTAGCGGGCGGCCGGGCCGTGGGTTTCCAGCAGGCGGGCCTGCTTATTGAGGCCGGTTACGGTGGCCAGGCTGTTGTTGAAGGCCAGCATGGGCAGGGCCCGAGGATGCAGGTTGGCCGTAATTTCGGCGCCGTACAGCCGGGCGCGGCCCTGCTGGTATTGGTATGTCGCGTTGCCGGGCACCAGCACCACCGGCTGGCCGTCGGCATCGGTCAGGCGGGCCTGGTATATGTAGTTCTGGATGTCGTTGTTGAACACGCTGGCACTCAACTCAGCATCGGGCAGGTAGGCGCTCAGCCCAATGTCCTCCTGCAGACTGAATTCCGGCCCAAACGCGCGGTTACCCAGATACACGATGTGCGCGCCGGGGTCGAGGCCGTTGGAGCCTACTTCGGTGATATTGGGGGCGCGGTAACCTCGCGCTACGTTGGCCCGCAGCAGCAGCTTCTCGGAGAAGGAATAGGTAGCCCCCGCACTGGCCGATACGCCCTGGTAGCGCGTGCGGAAGGCGCTGAACTGCGGCTCCGCTCCGGACGCCTCGGCGCGGCTCACCTGCCGGGCAAAGCCGGTGCGGGCGTCCGTGCCTACGTAAAAATCGTCCCAGTGCAGCCAGCGGGTATCGTAGCGCAGCCCGCCCGACAACTCCAGCGGCCCCCAGGCCTTTTTCAGGTGCACGTAACCGCCCACGTCTGTCAGGTTATAATCTGGTATTGGGAAGTCGGTGGCGTTGCGGTTCTGGTTGCGTTGGTGCATGCCGTTCAGTCCCACGGTGGTTTCCAGACCCTGCCAGGTAGGTGCGGCGTAGCGCATATCGTAGGTGGTAGTGGTCAGAGCCACGGCCAGGCCCGGCTGGCTCGGGGCGGTAGGGTGGTTGTACTCCTGGCGCCGGTTTTGCTGCACGCCCAGCAGCGTGTGCAGCTCTCCGGTGCCCAGCCGCAGGCGCGTGCGGTTGAGCAGCCGGTAGTGCTGAATGTGCTGGTGCAGCGGGTTGATGCGGTAGGTGCTCAAATCAGCATCCGGCACCAGCGGGCGATTTTTGATGTCATCCTGCTCCCCCTCGAATACCTGCCGGGTAAAGCGCCGGCTCAGTGAGTCCCGGCTGCCGTCGGGTATTTCCTGCAGGTTGTCGTAGAGGGTGGCGGTGAAGTGGCTGCTGCCCCAGGCTTTTTCTACCCCGGCCATACCCGTCAGGTTTAGCTCCTGGAAGGCGGTACCGTACACGCGGCCTTCCAGGGCGTTGCGGTAGTTCTGGGCCAGGCGGTAGGAGCCCCGGGCGGCATACTGCCAGCCTTGTTGGTGGTAGGTGAGGCCCAGGGAGGCGCCCAGCAGATTGTTATTGGTTTGATACTCGGTAAGCGCGTCGCCGTGCAGGCGGCCGGGCGTGCCGGTGGGCAAGCGGGGCAGCATATTAATTACCCCAGCCACGGCATCCGAGCCGTACATCAGGCTGGCCGGGCCCTTTACTACCTCAATCCGGTCAATATCATACTGGTCGATTTCGATGCCGTGCTCATCGCCCCACTGCTGGCCCTCCTGGCGCAGGCCGTTGTAGAGCGTAAGCACCCGGTTGTATCCCAGCCCCCGGATAAACGGCTTGCTGATGTTGGGGCCGGTGGTAACGGCGCTGAGGCCCGGCACACCTTTCACGGCGGCGTCAATCACGTTACCGTTGCTGTTCAGCTGCACTTCCCGCTTGCTGAGTACCGCTACCGGTACCGGGCTTTTCCGGATTTCGGTGGCCCGGCTCACGCCCGTTACCACCACTTCCGCCAGCGCCGCCGGTACCGGCACCATGTGTACCTCTACCATAGCCGTAGCCCCATCCGTTACCACCACGCTGTGTTCAGCTGGTTGAAACCCCACGGCGCTAGCCACCAGCCGGTAAGCACCAATGGGCACGGCGACCAGCGTAAACTGCCCTTTCTCATCCGCTGTAGCGCCCAGTTTGCTCTCCTTCAACCCCACGCTGGCAAAGGCCACCGGCTGGCTACCCGCTTGCACCACGCCCTGCACTGTGCCAGTTTGCTGCGCCCATACTACCACTGAGTTCAGCAGGAATAACAAGAGAAAAAGGTGTTTCATTTTAGAAAGGCCAGTAGTATTTATTTAGACAGGTCTAAATATATGGTGTTGAAAAAAGCGCGGAGCATCCGCGCCTTAATTCAGGTAGTCAGCAGAACGAGTACCCCGAAGCACAGCTTCGGGGTACTCGTTCTGTCAACCAAAAAACGTCTGGTACAGCAGGTACACGTTGAGGACGATGATGATACCCGATACGGCCCAGGCCGCAACCTGCAGCCAGGGCTTGTTCACGAACACGCCCATTTTGGCCTTGCTGCCCGTGAACAATACCAGCGGCACCACCGCAAAGCTGAGCTGCAGCGACAGAATTACCTGGCTGAGCACCAGCAGTTCACCCGTGCCCTTTTCGCCGTAGAGCAGAGCCACGATGAAAGCCGGTACCACGGCAATACCGCGCGTTATCAGCCGGCGCAGCCATGGTTTCAGCCGCAAATCCAGGAAGCCTTCCATTACAATTTGTCCGGCCAGGGTACCCGTTAGGGTGGAGTTCTGCCCCGAGGCCAGCAGGGCTACCGCAAACACCGCCGAGGCGGCCCCCGCGCCCAGTACCGGGGCCAGCAGCTTGTGCGCGTCGCTGATGTCGGCCACGTCGTGGTGCCCGTTCTGGTGGAAGGCGGCGGCCGATGTAATCAGGATGGCGGCATTCACGAAGAAGGCCAGAAACAGGGCCACCGTGCTATCAATGGTGGCAAACTTGATGGCCATGCGCTTGCCGGGCTCGGTTTGCTCGAAAGCCCGGGTTTGCACGATGCTGGAATGCAGGTACAGATTGTGGGGCATTACCGTAGCGCCCAGAATACCAATGGCAATGTAGAGCATGCGCGGGGTGGTAACCACCTCGGGCCGGGGCACCAGTCCGCTCACAATCCCAAACCAATCGGGCCGGGACACGATGATTTCGTACAGGAAACACCCGAAAATCACCACAATCAGCCCCGCCACAATGCTTTCCAGCACCCGAAAGCCCTTGCTCTGGAACAGCAGCACTACCAGCACATCCAGAATGGTAAGCACCACACCCCAGGTAAGCGGGAGGCCAAACAGCAGGTTCAGGGCAATAGCCGAGCCGATAACTTCAGCCAGGTCGCAAGCGGCAATGGCAATTTCGCAGAGCAACCACAGCACCCGGGCCACGGGCTTGCTGTAATGGTCCCGGCAGGCCTGGGCCAGGTCCCGGCCCGTTACGATGCCCAGCTTAGCTGCCAAGTGCTGCAGCAGCATGGCAAACAGATTAGAAATCAGAATAACCGACAGCAGCGTATAGCCGAACCGGGAACCACCCTCAATATCGGTGGCCCAGTTGCCGGGGTCCATGTAGCCCACGGCCACCATCAGGCCCGGTCCCCAGAATGCCAGCATCTTGCGCCAGAACGAGGCATTCTGGCCCGGAACGCGCACCGTGGCGTAGGCTTCCTGCAGCGAGGGTGTCGTGCGGTTGCGCCGCCAGCCGCTTTCTGGGGGGGCGGCAGCCGGGGCAGAAGTGACGGGTGGCGAGGGTAAGACTGTGGGCATATCGTCGGCCGAGGGTGTCGGCGTAGAGTCGGAGGAATTGATTATCACAAAGAAAGGAAATATTTAGGCTTGTCTAAATTTTAATTTAAGACAGTCTGCATACTGCTTTTGTTCAGAAAAGTTGCGTATACCTCCCGAAGCCCGATTTTTCCCCGGAATTTTGCGCCCCGTTTCGCCGTTAGCCGCCTATGTTCTCGCTGCCCCTCAAAACCCGTTACGCCATTCTTTCGCTGGTTGTCAGCGTGGTGCTGATTGCCGTGAAGTTCTACGCCTGGCTGCTTACCCGCTCCCAGGCCGTGCTGACGGATGCCCTGGAATCCATCATCAACGTAGTGGCCAGTGGGTTTGCGCTATACAGCATTTACCTGGCCAGCCTGCCCAAGGATGAAAACCACCCCTACGGCCACGGCAAGATTGAGTACCTGTCGGTAGGGTTTGAAGGGGGGCTGATTCTGATGGCCGGAGTGTACATCTTCTACTCGGCCCTGCACTCCTTGCTGTACCCGCACGCCATTGCCCGGCCCGACTGGGGGATGCTGCTGCTGTTCATTACGGCCCTAGCCAACTTGGGTACCGGGTTCCTGCTGATTCGGGCGGGGCGGGAGCACCATTCGCCCACGCTGGTGGGCGACGGGCAGCACCTGTACCTGGATGCGGTGAGCACCCTGGTTTCCTGCGTGGCACTGGTGCTGGTGGTGTTTACCGGCAACGTGGTGTACGACTCGGCGGCGGCCCTGCTGCTGGGTGTGTTCATTGTGGTGAATGGTTGGCGGATGGTGCGCCGCTCGGTATCGGGGCTGATGGATGAGGCCGATACGGCCACCGTGGAGCACGTGGTGCGGGAGCTGCAGGAGCACCGGGAGCCCGCCTGGATTGACGTGCACAACCTGCGCGTGGTGCGCTACGGGGCCAATATGCATATCGACTGCCACGTGACGATGCCCTACTATTTCAGCCTGGAGCAAACCCACGAGCAGGTGCACCGCATTGAGCGGCTGGTAGACCAGGAGTTTGAAGTACAGGTGGAAATGTTCGTGCACGCCGACCCCTGCACCTTCGCTGCCTGCTCGCACTGCCACATGCCCGACTGCCCCGTGCGCCAGCACGCCTTCACTCAGGAAATTCCCTGGACGCTGGCCAACGTAGCCAAGAATGAGCGCCACCACCTGGCAGAAGCCGCCATGTGAATAGCGTAGAACTGCAGGTATCCAGTAAGCCGGACGGGAAATGGGGATTAAACCTCAGATTCTTCGCCCGGCTTACTGGATACCTGCAGTCTTATTCCACCACGAACCGTTGCACCGTGTTATCGTGTTGCAATGAGTACAGCCCTGGCAATAGCCCCTGCAGGCTGATTTGGGCCGACTGCTGGCCGGCCGCTACCTGCGTAGTTCGTACTGAGCGACCCAGCGCATCCCGGATTTCGGCTGTAGCGGTGCGGCTGGCCGGGGCGGTGAGCTGTAGGTTAAGCTGGGTCCGGGCTGGGTTGGGCCAGAGGTTGAATTGACTGGCGGCAGCTTTCTTGGCTGAGGTATACAAACGGTTTTCCAGCACCAGAATCTGGTCATCGTTGGCTCCTGGGGTAGCGCGGCCGTCCCGGTTGCTGGTACCCACGTACACCTTGCCCTGGGGCGACACGCAGATGGCCCGCAGCCGCCCAAACCCATTAAGCACATCGGCGCTGGTGCCAGCGGTAGTTCCGGCTGCATCCAGCGGAATCTGCGTGAGCTTATTGCCCTTCAGTGACAGAGCCAGCAGGCTGTTACGCCAGCTCGGAATGGCCGGATGGTTATAATACGTAATGCCTGAGCAGCCCACAGTAGGTGCCCAGGTGTAGATGGGTTCCCGCACGTTGTTGGCGGCGCAAAAACTTTGCTCGCTGGCCAAGTTGCAGCGTCCTTCCACCGTAGGCCAGCCGTAGTTACGGTTGGGCTCGATGATGTTCACCTCATCCTCGGCATTCTCCCCGTGTTCCGAGCTGTAGATTTTGCCGTTATCGGCCCGAACCAGCCCCTGCGGGTTGCGGTGCCCGAAGGAGTAACTGGCGTTGCCGGCCACTGGGTTATCGGCCGGAATGGTGCCGTCCAGGTTCAGGCGTAGCACCTTGCCGTTGAGCGAGGCGCGGTCCTGGGCGGCGGGGCGGTCCTGGGCGTCGCCCGTGGTCATGAGCAGGGTACGGTCGGGCAAAATGAGCAGGCGGGAGCCACTGTGCGTGCTTACCGCGTTGATGCCGCCCAGCAAGACCAGCGGGCTGCTCAGCGTACCGTTGGCATACGTCAGGCGCACCAGTTTCTCCTTGTACTGCCCGCCCGCGTCATTGTAGTTGTACACCACATACACATAGGGTGAGGTCGTCAGCAAATCGGGGTGCAGGGCCATGCCCAGCAGCCCGCCCTCCGAAGAAGTTACCACGTCCGACAGCGTAACCAGCGGCGTCACCTGCCCCGTGGTAGGATTCACGCGGCTAATGCGGCCGCCCCGCTCCGTCATCCAGATGAAATTGTCGGGCCCCCACACCAGTTCCCACGGCACCGCCAGCCCGGTAGTAAGAGCCGACACCGTAACGGTGGAGCTGCCTGCCGGGAAAGTAGTGAGCACGGGCGTGGTTTGAGCGTGCGTAAATAATGGCGCGCAACCAAGGAGGGCGCCAGCCAGCATAGCGTGAAGGTGTTTCATAGTCAGGTAGTTGTTGTAGTGGTGGTTGAGGTACTAACGGACCCGGAGTATTTTTGGATGAGAAACCGTGCACGTTTGCCGGGGCTTGTCGTTCTTACCACCGCCTCTTTTCCTGCGTCTCATGTTCACCATCAGCACCGACCCCGCCCGCCTCAATGTTACCCTGATCCACCGCTACCTGAGTGAGGAGTCCTATTGGGCGAAAGGTATTCCGCTCGCAACGGTGCAACGCGCTATTGCCAACTCTCTCAACTTCGGTATTTATACAGCCGAGGGTCAGCAGGCCGGGTTTGCGCGCATTGTTACCGATAAAGCCACTTTTGCCTGGCTCTGCGACGTATTTGTGCTGCCCGAGTTCCAGGGCCAGGGCCTGAGCAAGCAGCTGATGCGGGCCGTATGGGCCCACCCTGATGTGCAAAACCAGCGCCGCCACCTGCTGGCCACCCTGGATGCCCACGGCCTGTACCGGCAGTTTGGCTTTCAGGAGCTGGCCGCCCCCGAGCGTTACCTGGAAATTCGGCGTCCTAATCCTTACGGCGTACCTACGGCTAATTAACGAGAGCAGAATTCAGCCAGCCCGTCATTCCTCGGCTTCGCTCGGAATGTCAGGCCAATTCGCAAGACCTATCAACTATGCATACTACTCTGGCCACCCGCTGGCAGCAGCTCACCACGCCGCTGGTAACTGATGAAGCGCTACGTAACACTACTTATGACCAGTTGGCGGCGGCCTACGGCGGCTCCGACCGGCATTACCACGGGCTGCCGCACATCCGGGCACTACTGGATACGGTAGGCCGCTACCCGCAGCTGGTGCACGACCGGGAGGTGGTGGAACTGGCCATCTGGTTTCACGATGCCGTGTACAACACCCACCGCTCCGACAACGAGGTCCGCAGCGCCGTGCTGGCTCGGGAGTTTCTGCGCCACACCACCCTGTCGCCGGCGCGGCAGCAGCGGGTGGCCTTCCTTATTGAGCGAACCGCCGACCACACCCAGCCCCAGCCCGCCGACCCGGACCTGCACTTCTTCCTCGACGCCGACCTGCAAGTCCTGGGTGCGCCCGAGGCCGATTACTGGCAGTACGCCCGCCAGGTGCGGCAGGAGTACCGCCTGATTCCGGATTTCCTGTACCGCCGGGGCCGCCGCCAGGTGCTGGAGAAGCTGCTGCACACGCCCACGCTCTACCACACCGCCGCTTTCCGGGAGCGGCTGGATATCCAGGCCCGTCGCAACCTGCAGGCTGAGTTGCAGGCGTGGGAGAAGGGTGGGCTGTAAAGTATTCGATAAATGAGAGACACTACAGACCAAATCCTACAAGCCCTTGCGCTGGCCCAAACAATACTGCGTGATGGAGAGCCTGCCGACGGATGGCCGGGGAAACGGTATCTGATAGGCATGCACGGAGAATGGCTAACGGAGGCGGAAGCAGATCAAAAAATGATTTCTTTTCCGCAAATCACGGATGCCGAGTATTACACGCGTTACTTGGTACAGGAGGCTAATCTTGTGCGATTTTTCTTGGCACTACACCACGCAAACAGCCTGCTGGTGATGGAGGAAACTGCTGAGCAGTTTGTGGTTGTGGGAGAGGCCGCAAAGCTAGTGCAGCTAATTACACTGGGTACCCGAGAGCTGCGCCATTATATAGTGTACAGCCCGGCATTGCACACAGTATTTGTTGATGGGTTTGATGTAGCCAGCGTGGCGTATGCGTTGCCTGGTAAGGAAAATGATAGAGTGCGAGCCTCTATGCGCTGGTTGGCTCAGGCAAATGGATTGTATGTGCTGCATTGATTTTGGGCAGTACCACATCGGCTGAATGCAATGGATTGCCCCCGAACCCGTAAGTTGCGGTAGTGCTCTGCTGCTTCTCACCATATGCTTAAACCGCTACACCTACTCTTACCCGCCAGCCTGTTACTGGCACTACCCATGTATGCCCAGAAGCTGGGCACGCTTACCGTTGAGAAAATCATGCGCGAGCCGGCGCAGTGGCTGGGTACCTCGCCCAGCAACGTGCAGTGGGCCGAGGATGGCAAAATCATCTATTTCAACTGGAACCCCGAAAAAGCCCGCCGCGACTCACTCTACCGGCTCGCCCCGCAGGGCAGCACTCCGCGCAAAGTAGGTTTGCGGGAGCAGCTCAACCTGCCCTTGGCTACCAATGGCGAGTACGACCAGCGCTACACCCGCAAGGTGTACGAAAAAGACGGCGACATTTACCTGCTCGACCTGAAAACCCAGCGCGTGCGCCGCGTTACGAACACCGCCGAGCGGGAAACCGACCCCACATTTGCCCTCCAGGGTCAGGCCATTGGCTACACCCGGGGCGGCAACCTGTTTACCTGGAACCCCGCCACCGGCGAAACCACCCAGTGTACTGATTTCCGGCGCGGTACTCGCCCGGCCTCCGGTGAGCCCACCGATAAATCGGAGAAATACCTGAAGGCCCAGCAGCTGGCCCTGTTTGAGGTGCTGCGCGGCAAAGAGCAGGATGCCAGAGCCCGGCAGCGCCGCGAAAATCTGCTGGCGCGCATGCGCCCCAAGGCCATCTATCTAGGCACGCAAACGGTGCGCAACCTGCGCCTCTCGCCCGATGGCCGCTACGTAACCTACACCCTCACCCAGGAGCCCTCCGGCGAGAAAGTGGCCCTGGTGCCCAACTTCGTCACGGCGTCCGGCTTCACCGAGGATATCAACACCCGCACCAAAGTAGGAGCCAGCCAAACTGCCTACCAGCTGGGCCTGTATGATGTGGGCCGGGATACCACCTTCGTGCTGGGCTACAAAGACCTGAAGGGCCTGGACGAGCAGCCCGCCTACCGCAAGGAGTACCTGCTGAAGGCTAAGGCTCCAGTGCCGGCCGATACCACCAAGGCCGCCAAAAAGGAAAAGCCCGCTACCGAGCTGCGCCGCGTGATTCCCTTTGGGCCCTTCTGGTCGGATAACGGGCAGCAGGCGTTTCTGGTGATTCGCAGCACCGACAATAAGGACCGGTGGATTGTAAGCCTGGACCCTGTTACCCAGCGCATCAAGCTGCTGGACCGCCAGCACGACGACGCCTGGATTAACGGGCCTGGCATCGGCTACGACGAAGGCAACGTGGGCTGGCTGCCCGATTCGCGCCGTATCTGGTTCCAGAGCGAGGAAACCGGCTATTCTCACCTGTACACAGTGGACGTAGCCTCGGGGCAGAAAAAGGCCCTGACCAGCGGGAAGTTTGAGGTGCAGAAGGCGCAGCTGAGCCGGGACCGGAAAACGTGGTACCTTACCGCCAATAAAACCCACCCCGGCGAGCAGCACTTTTACCGCATGCCCGTGGAAGGCGGCCCCCTCACCCAAATCACCTCCCAGCGCGGCGGCTACGAGGTGAGCCTCTCGCCCGACGAGAAAACCCTGGCTTTGCGCTACAGCACCAGCAACCAGCCCTGGGAGCTGTATGTGATGCCCAACCAGCCTGGGGCCAAAATGCGCCGCCTCACGCACAGCACCACCCCCGAGTTTGAAAGCTACCCCTGGCGCGCCCCCGAGGTTATCAGCTACAAAGCCCGCGACGGGGCCGACGTGTACGCTCGTCTCTACCGTCCAGCCATTTCCCAGCCCCAGGGCCCGGCTGTCATTTTCGTGCACGGGGCCGGCTACCTGCAAAACGCGCACAAGTGGTGGAGCCAGTACTTCCGTGAGTACATGTTCCATAACCTGCTGGCCGACCGGGGCTATACAGTGCTGGACATCGACTACCGGGGCTCCAGCGGCTACGGCCGCGACGTGCGCACCGGCATTTACCGCTATATGGGCGGCAAAGACCTCACCGACCAGGTAGACGGGGCTAAGTTGCTGGCCGAGAAATACGGCGTCAACCCGCAGCGCATCGGTATTTACGGGGGCAGCTACGGCGGCTTCATCACGCTCATGGGCATGTTCACCCAGCCCGACGTATTCCGGGCCGGGGCGGCCCTGCGCTCCGTAACCGACTGGGCCCACTACAACCACGGCTACACCGATAACATCCTCAACG
This sequence comes from Hymenobacter pini, assembly GCF_020421205.1. Lineage (GTDB taxonomy): Bacteria > Bacteroidota > Bacteroidia > Cytophagales > Hymenobacteraceae > Hymenobacter > Hymenobacter pini. The sequence continues at coordinate 709,849 of NZ_JAIZZH010000003.1, read as the reverse complement.
AGCCCTACAACGACAGCCTGGCCTACGCCCGGTCGTCGCCTATCAATTACGCCAGCGGCCTGAAAGGCGCTCTGCTCATGTGCCACGGCATGGTGGATACCAACGTGCACTTCCAAGACATCGTGCGTCTCTCGCAACGGCTTATCGAGCTTAAAAAAGAGAACTGGGAGCTGGCCGTGTACCCCGTGGAGGACCACGGTTTCGTGGAAGCCTCCTCCTGGACCGACGAGTACAAGCGCATTCTGAAACTGTTCGAAACAAACCTGCGGCAGAATGGAGGGTATACCGGTGGTAGCTCCGGCAGCAGTGGAGGACACTAGCGGCGCGGGTGGTACGGGTATTCGTGGTGGGTGGGTTGGTCTTGTAGCAGCTTACACGGTGCTCATTCTGGGCCTCACGCTCACGTTCTGGTTGTCGCCGGGGCCCCGCACCGAGGCCGAGTACTGCGGCACCTACCTGCACCTCACGTCCTGGGCCGGTTTCACCGCCAACTGCGACGGGTTTGTGTATATGGAAGATGCCCGCCATCCGACCCACTTGCTGAAGCCTGGGGAAGTGCGGCAGTCGAGGCCATTGTTTATTCTGTTGGGCACGGCCGTGGGCTACCCGTGTACGTGGGCGGTACAAGGCCTGCAACATAGTGGGTTGCTGCCCGCTCGGTTTGTGCAGAAATTGCCCGCGAAGTACCAGCCGCTGCTGGGCTTCTACATCGGGTATGTGCTGCTGAATTATGCGGTTCTATTAGCGGCCCTACTGCTGTTCCGGCACCTGTACTACCGCCTCACAGTCGGGCGGGGCAGCCAGTGGGTGCTGGGCGCTTTGCTCGTGTTTCTGATTTCCAATCAGATAACGAAGGCCTTCTTCTGGACGGTGCACCAACAGATGTTCACGTTTCTGGTGCCGCTGGTGCTGGTGTACGTTGCTCTGCAGCTACGCGAATCGGGTCAGTGGCGCAAGTGGCTGCCAGGGCTTGCTGTGCTGGGCGGCCTGCTGGCGCTGGTGTACGGCAGTTTTGTGCTGATCTTGCCAGTATTGCTCTATGGCCTGTGGCTGCAGCGCCAGCACCTTTCAGTGGTTGCCTTTACAGGTCAGGCGGCAGCGCTATTCCTATTATTTGCTACTCCCACCTTCCTGTGGATTGGCCTGCTGAAGCTGCGCGGTGTGGCCTACTACAACCACGAGGCCGAAGCGTATGGGCAACTGGTATGGCTTCGGGCGGCGTGGCAGCAGCCCTTGCCGGCATTTCTACGATTAATGGCCCGTAACTTCAGCCAGTTCTTGGCTACGCTGCCGGCCATTATTCCTTTTGTGCTTGCGGCGGTGGGGGTAGTAATAGGGCAGCAGGAACCTAGCAACTCACAAGGGCGGATTCGGGTGCTGAGCGGTGTTCTGTTGCTTCAGGCTGGTTTTCTTCTAATGCTGGGCTACTACAAAGAGCGCCTCACCTGGATGCTCGTGCCGGGGCTGCTGTTGCTGGTAGCCGTTGCCGTGCCCGCTACGCCAAAGCTGCAAGGCCGGCGGCTGGCCTGGGTGGCACTACTCACGGCCTGCGTCTGGCACGTGTGGCAGATGGTATCATACGGCCCGTTTTCCTGAACCAACCTTCTGCGTTTGCCCAAAGCCCGGAAATCCGATAGGTTTGGCATAGTATACTACCACTTTCTCCCTATTATGACTACGACAGCTTACTATCAACCTTCCGGCCGCTTTGCGCCGGGCAGCGCCGCCGCTATGGTGCTGCTGGGCGGGCTGGCGGCCGTGCCGCTGGCTTTCGTGTACGTGTACGCCGTATGGTACATTCCGCTGCTGTACGTCAATTTTATTGTTACGATGGGCTTCGGCTTGTTGCTTGGCCTGGTATTGCAGCAGGGGGTGAAGGTTGGCAAGATGCGCAATCCGGCGGTAGCCGGGTGGCTGGGGTTTGCTGTGGGTATTGGGGCGTGGTACGTGCAATGGTGCGTGTACCTGACGCTGCTGGCCGGGGCAGGGGAAGTCGAACACCTCGGAAGCCGCGTGTCGTTCACGCACACTTCTTTTCAGCCCGAGGTATTTCTGAATGTGCTGGCAAGCCCGCTACAGGTGCTGGAAATGATGCCCCGCTTGGCCGCCGAGGGTACCTGGAGCGTTTTCGGTATTACCATCAGTGGCGTGTTTCTGTACCTGGTGTGGCTGGCGGAATTTCTGATTATCACCGTGCTAGCCTCCATGCTGCCCAATATGCAGGCCGCCACGCCTTTCTCGGAGAAAACGCTGGAATGGGCCGAAAAAACAACGCTGCCCGGACACACTGACCATTGCACCGATATTGCCGCTACCAAAGCCGCCCTCGAAGCCGCCGACTGGAACCACCTGCAGCCCCGCTCCCGAGAAGATGCAGGGGCTGCCTCGCCTTTTGGCCGCCTGCATTTCTACCAGGCTCCCTCCGACCCGGAGTGCTGCTACCTCTCCCTGGAAAACGTAACAGTCAAACTTGATAACAAAGGCAAGCCCTCCGAAAAAACTACCGACGTGGTGGAGTACCTGCGCGTGCCGTCCCACGTATGCACCGAACTGCACGCCCGGTTTGGTACCCACGAGCCGCTTCCTCAGGATGCCGCTTCTTACACCGGTACATTTCAGTAGTGAAAGTTCGAGGCGGACTGTTTTAATACGCTAACATAGAAAAGCCCCTTGCAAGCCTGTCCTGCAAAGGGCTTTTCTACGTTGGGGTACTTCTGTTACAACTGCTTCGTCAACGACAGACCGGTGTAAGCGTAGCCATTTACGTTGAAACCCTGCAGCGGCACCACGCTCATCGTATTGCCTTTCTTTTTGTGTAGCTGAGGCACCAGAATGCCCGCCGTGGCACCTACCGCGTAGCCCACAATGTTATCGGAGAGGAAGTGCTTGCCGGCTTTGATACGGGTGTAGCCCTCGGCCGCCGGTACCAGGGCCGCCGCCGTCCACACCAACGGCTGCAGCTTCGAGTCGGGGTTAAAATCATGGTACACTTTGGCCGCAAAAAATGCTGCCGCGGCCGTGTGGGCCGTGTGCCCGGCAAAAAACGAGTTAGTCGAAATCTTGCTGTTCCGGTCGCCACCGCCTTGCGTGCCGTACAGGAAAGGCCGGTAGCGGGTGATGTTGCCCACGCTCATAGTAAACGTAGCGTCGGCGGCGAGCATGGTTTGTAGGTACAGGCCCAGCACCTGCCCGTAACGGCCGCGCACGTTGGAGTCCAGCGCCAGTAGGGCCGGGGCTACTACCAGTGAGGGATACACAATCAGGTCGCCGGCCGTCTGGGCCTTGTCGCTATAGTAACCCGCCGAAAACCGGTCAAACTTAGGAATATCGTTCTTGTTGAGCGCTGCCAGCTGCGCGTCGGTCAAGCCGTCCTTTTTTTGCACCAGCAATAGGCCCGTGATGCTGAGTGCCCCGAGTCCCGCTGAGATGGGCGCATCCACGGCAAAGCGGGTGTTGTAGGGAGATGGCGCTTTTTGAGCCTGTGCTACCGGAACGGTAGCCGTGAGCAGGCCCGCAGCCAAAAACAGAGAGGCAATTTTATTCATAACTTGTGTAGGCAGAAGAGGGAGAGTGACGCTACAACGCAAAACCAACGGAGGAGGTTGGTCTATCAGCTCGGCTTGTTCATAGCCCGCAACTCCTAACTAAATCGTAGCTTTGCGGCCCTGCCCGGCGCGTTGCCAGCGGCAGGGCAGGGGCTGCCGGCCCCTTGCGCACTCCTACCCGTTACGCTGATGCCCTACCTGTTCACCTCCGAATCCGTTTCGGAAGGCCACCCCGATAAAGTAGCCGACCAGATTTCCGACGCCATCCTCGACGAATATCTCCGGCAGGATCCCACGGCCAAAGTGGCCTGCGAAACGCTGGTAACCACCGATTTTGCCCTGGTAGCCGGCGAAATCAAATCAACCGCCCACGTAGAAGCCGAGCCCATCATCCGGGACGTAATTCGTCAGATTGGCTATAACAAGCCTGAGTACCTGTTCAACGCTGATACCTGCGAGGTAATGAACCGCCTGCACGAGCAGTCAGCCGATATTAACCAAGGTGTGGAGCGGGCTACGGCCGAGGAGCAGGGCGCCGGCGACCAAGGCATGATGTTCGGGTACGCCACCAAGGAAACCGATAACTACATGCCCCTGGCCCTCGACCTCTCGCACCGCTTGCTGCGTGAACTGTCGGCCATCCGCAAGGCCGGGCAGGAGATGACGTACCTGCGCCCCGATGCCAAAAGCCAGGTAACTATTCGCTACGCCGACGACAACACGCCCGAGGCCATCGAAACCATTGTGGTCAGCACCCAGCACGATGATTTTGACGAAAGCGAAGAGCGCATGCTGGCCCGCATCAAGGAGGACATCATCAATATCCTCATCCCGCGCGTGAAGGCCCAACTGAGCCCCGAGGTACAGCAGCTGTTCACTGCCGACATCAAGCACCACATCAACCCCACCGGCAAGTTCGTCATTGGTGGTCCCCACGGCGACTCCGGCCTCACTGGCCGCAAAATCATTGTGGATACCTACGGGGGCAAAGGTGCCCACGGCGGCGGGGCCTTCTCGGGTAAAGACTCGTCGAAGGTAGACCGCTCGGCCGCGTATGCCGCCCGCCACATCGCCAAAAACCTGGTAGCCGCCGGCGTAGCCGACCAGGCGCTGGTACAGGTAGCCTACGCCATTGGCGTGGCCGAACCCGTGGGCGTATTCGTAACCACCTACGGCACCACCAACGCTATCAACGCTCAGGGCGAGAAGCTCACCGACGGGCAGATTGCGGAGAAAGTGCAGCGTCTGTTCGACCTGCGCCCCTACGCCATTGTGCAGCGCCTGGGCCTGCAAAACCCCATCTTCGCCGAGTCGGCCGCCTACGGGCACATGGGCCGGCAGCCCGGTACCAAGCAGGTGCAGGACGCGCAGGGTAATACCCGCACCGTAGAAATCTTCACCTGGGAAAAGCTCGACTACGTAGACAAAATCAAGGCTGAGTTCGGCTTGTAGTTTTTCGAATGGCTATTTGGTCATTAAAAAGCCCCATCTGATAACTTCAGGTGGGGCTTTTCAGTGGATTTAGCTAACAGCTAGTTAAAAATCAGTGGCTCACCAGCTTTTCCTTATGCTTGGTGATTTGGCGTTTCAGGCTCTCGGCAGCAGCATCGGCGGCAGCTTCAAAGGATGGGGCGTCCTCCTGCGCAAACAGCGTGCTACCGGGCACGTGCACCTTTATCTCAACGGTTTTATTGGCTATACCATCCTTGTTGTTGAGGCGCATAATTACTTCGCCTTCCGTCACGCGGTCATAGAAGGTTTCGAGTTTGTCGAGGCGCTTCTGGATGAAGTCGAGCAGTTTCTGGTCGGCGTCGAAGTGCACCGATTGCATCTGTACTTTCATCGGTCGTGGGGTTAAAAGGGTAAGAAAAGGGAACAATATCAGGCCTTTGGGTGGGCCTTCTCAAACACTGATTTCAGTTTGTCAATGCTCAGGTGCGTGTACACCTGCGTGGCCGCCAGGTTAGCGTGCCCGAGCAGTTCTTTGATGGCGTTCAGATCGGCCCCTTTGCCCAACAAATGCGTGGCAAACGAGTGGCGCAGCACGTGCGGGTGCTGCTGCCCCGCCGCCGTAGTTATCTGGCTCAGATAGTGCTTTACCGTGCGATACACAAACTTTTCATAGAGCGGCTCTCCCTTGTCCGTAACGAGGAGTATGCCGTGGGCGTTGCTAGCCGAGCCAAATTCACGTTGTCGGTGCGCTATATAGCGCTCCAGTACTGTAAGCAAAGATGGGTTCAGCGGCACAATCCGCTGCTTATTGCCTTTGCCCGTTACGCGCACCGTACGGCCGGGCAAACTCAAGTCGGCCAACCGAATACCCAGTAGTTCCGAAAGCCGGATACCGGTGCCGTAGAGTAATTCCAGAATCAACTGGTCGCGGATACCGGCAAAGGTGTCCGGAAACTCAAACGAGTTCAGTAATTCATTCAGCGGCTCCTCGGGTACGAAGTCAGGTAGCTTCTTCGCTACTTTAGGCGAAGTGATGCGCAGCATCGGGTTTTTCTGGATTACGCCCGTGCGCAGTAGGTACTTGTAGTAGGAGCGAAGGCAGGCAATTTTGCGGTTGACGGTGCGCGGGTCGCGGTGCTGCTGCATCAATGCTACCACCCAGGAGCGAATAAGAGTGTGGTCGGCTTGGGCGGGTTCGGACAGCTCGAAGGTGGCTTTCAGATAGTCTGAAAACTGCCGTAAATCCGTCTGATACGAAACCAAGGTGTGGGCGCTGTAACGCCGTTCAAACCGCAGGTAGTCAAAAAATAAATCCATATGCGGGGTGCCGGCCGCCGGGGCCGGATACCCAATGTATGGATTTCAGCGGAAGAAAAAAACTGAACTGTACGGACGCGAAAAAACCGGCTGACTCGCGCAAAGTAGGCAAATCAGCCGGTTTTTCGTCCTTACGAACAGGTAGTCAGAAACCTAGGCGTTCGTAGCGTCGGGGCCGTAGGTAGCCAGCTTGTAGATGGCCTTCTGCTTCTGCTTGCGGTTGGTGATAGACGGCTTTTGGAAGAACGTGCGACGACGCAGCTCTTTCAGAACGCCGGTGCGCTCAAATTTCTTCTTGAAGCGCTTCAGCGCACGGTCAACCGACTCGTTTTCTTTGATTTGGACGATGATCATATCTTCAGTGAACTAGGAAACCCAATCTGGAGGGGCCGCAAAGATAATCAGAGTTTTATCAGACTACAAACTTGATGTTACAGATTGCTATTCAACATCAGCCATCTACTTTGGGAAAACCGGCAAATCAGGCCTCCTCGCCTATAAAATGCAGGTGGACTACTTCAGTAACGTGCGGGCAATGACGAGTTTCTGAATCTCGCTGGTGCCTTCGCCGATGGTGCAGAGCTTGGCGTCCCGGTAGAATTTCTCAGCCGGATAATCCTTGGTGTAGCCGTAGCCGCCAAAGATTTGTACGCCCTCATTGGCCACCCGTACGGAGACTTCTGAGGCATACAGTTTTGCCATAGCCGATTCCTTGTTCACGTTCAGGCCCCGGTCCTTCATATCGGCGGCGCGGTACGTGAGTAGGCTGGCCGCTTCAATTTCAGTAGCCATATCAGCCAGCTTGAAGCTGATACCCTGAAAGTTGCTGATGGGCTGGTTGAACTGGTAACGCTCCTTACTGTACTGTACAGCCGCTTCATAAGCTCCCTGGGCAATACCCAGGCTCAGCGCCGCAATGCTGATGCGGCCACCATCCAGCACTTTCAGCGCCTGCACAAAGCCGTCGCCTACTTTGCCGATTACGTTTTCTTTGGGGATGCGGCAGTCCGTGAAAATCAGCTCAGTAGTCTCAGAAGCACGCATGCCCAGCTTATTTTCCTTACGACCCGCCTCGAAGCCGGGCATACCCCGCTCCACAATGAAAGCCGTCATGCCGTGGGAGTCGCCTACCTCACCGGTGCGGGCAATTACCACGGCCACGTTGCCGGATTTGCCGTGGGTGATAAAGTTCTTGGCTCCGTTGAGTACATACTCGTCGCCGTCGAGCACGGCTACGGTGCGCATATTGCCGGCGTCGGAGCCGGTGTTGGGCTCGGTAAGGCCCCAGGCCCCAATCCATTCGCCGGAAGCCAGCTTGGGCAGGTATTTACGTTTCTGCTCCTCGGAGGCATGCTGCAGAATGTGGCCGGTGCAGAGGGAGTTGTGGGCCGCCATGCTCAGGCCGATGCTGCCGTCAATCTTGGCCAGCTCGGCAATGGCCGTTACATACTCGGTGTAGCCGAAACCGGCCCCGCCGTATTCCTGCGGGACCAGCACGCCCATCAGGCCCAGCTCACCGAGCTTATGGAATACGTCTTTTGGGAATTCCTGGGTTTCGTCCCACTCCATCATGTGGGGTTTGATGTGCTGCGCGCCAAAGTCGCGCACCATCTGGGCAATCATCGTCTGGTTTTCAGTTGCTACCAGTTCCATAGTACGGGTGGGGTGGGAGGGTGGAAAGTAAAATGGCGGGCACGGTCAGGTAAGAACGATCTGCGCCGGGAATTGGGTCCGCGAAAGTAGGGTTTTGTCGGCGCAGAAGCCAGTACAGGATTAAGACCTTCACGGCCTGAATTTTGATGCGGCCGGCTAATTCGGTTTCTTTGATGGTTTTTAGGCGAAAACTGCCCAACCATACGTTGTGTTTTTGCCGTTGCCTCCGAACCAGACCCCGGGATAACCCGGTTTTCATGCAAAATTCTCTTCTTCGCCGCTTTCTGAACTTGTGGCTGCTATGCCTGCCGCTGGCCGGTATCCTTGGGTCCTGCGCTACTGCCCGCGTACACCAGCAGAATATCCTGTTTCGCACGGATGGCTCCGGCCGCATGGACACGGCCAAACTGCGCGACGTAGTAAACCGGGCCGAACGCAACTACATCATTCAACCCAATGATGCTTTGGATGTGCGGGTGTACACCAACAATGGGGAGCGAATCCTGGACCCCAACGGGGAACTGATGTTTGGTAGCCCTATCGGGCAAAACGGCATTGGTGGCGGAGCCATGAACCGGCAGCAGCAGGGCGGCAACCGGCAACAGCAGGGTAACCGGCAGCAGCAGCAAGGCCAGAATGGTAGCTACAACGAGTTCTTGGTGCAGCACGATGGCGTGGTAAAGCTACCCATGGTGAACTACCAACGGCTGGCCGGCCTGACGCTGCTTCAGGCTGATAGCCTGCTGCAGCGGAAATACACCGAATTCTACAAAGATGTGTTTGTCACGACGAAAGTCACTAACAACCGTATCATTGTGCTGGGGGCTACATCCAGCGGTTCGGGTCAGGTTATCTACATGTATAATGATAACATGACCCTGCTGGAAGTGCTGGCACAGGCGGGCGGTATTGAAGGTACCTTCGTAGGCGCTACCGGAATGGGCCGTGCCGGCCGGGCCGATAATATCCGTTTGATACGGGGCGACCTGAAAAATCCGCAGGTGCAAATCATTGATTTGACCACCATTGATGGAATGCGCCGGGCCAATTTGCAGGTGGAACCAAATGATATCGTGTATGTTGAGCCAATTCGTCGGCCTTTCTACGAAGGGTTGCAGGATGCTACCCCTTTGTTTGCGTTAATCAGCAGTGTTGCTGCTGTAATCAGCACCATCTACTTCGTGAGCAATATCAAGTAGGGCAGGCCCTGGTTCATTCATTTCTTGCATTACCACAGTATACATGGCGGCAAACGAAGACGCTGAACTTGAAGAGCTTATCCGCAACAGTGGCGGCGCCGAAGCCGAAAACGAAGATGACGGAGGGGGCCTGGACTTAACCACGCTCCTAGCGGTTGCCCGCAAGAGCCTGCCCTGGATGGTGCTGCTGATTATCTTGGGCGTCACAGCATCTTGGCTGGTTCTGCGCTACACGCCTTCGGTCTACAAGTCAACCTCCACCATCAAAATTGATGAGAAAACGGAGGCGGGAGTTCTGGGCCTGGAGGCGTTGGGCGGTGCCGTAGAGCAAAAGCAGAACCTGAACAAGCTGTCGGGTGAGATAGAGCTTATCAAATCCGACATTATCTACCGGCGGTTGAAAGACTCGCTGGATTTAGGGGTGAACTATTACGTGCAAGGTACCGTGCTGGAGACGGAGCTCTACGGTAACTCGCCGTTTCGTATTCTGTTTGAGCCGCTGGCTGATGCAGCGTACGACCAAAAGATTGGTGTACAGTTCATCAGTGCCAATACGTTTAAGCTGGTATTGCCTGAGCAGCTGGGCGGCCAAACCACGGAGCACACCGTGGGCACTCCGTTCAATGCCGCCGGTTTCCGCATGCGCCTGGTGCTGAACCAGCCAACGGAGGCCAGCTCCCAGGAAGGGGAATACTCATTTACGATCAACAGCAACGGGGCACTCAATGCCTACTTCAACAAGAACCTGCTGGTTGATATTGTGAACATGGATGCCAATACAATCGGTATTTCCTTCACAGATGAGAACCCGCTTAAAGCCCGGGCAATTGTGAATAAGATAGACTCGGTGTACTTGGTGGAGAAGCTGCTGCGCAAGCAGGAGCAGGCAACGCGTGCCATGAGCTATATTAATGAGCAACTGGGTGAAAACAACCAGAAGCTGAGCCAGGCGGAGGAGAATATGCAGGCCTTCGTGAAGCGGAATGGCACCTACGACGTGAAGGGCGACGTGGGCCTGATAATGGGCCTGTTACAGGCGCAGGAAGTAGAGCGGGAGAAGGTTCAGGAGCAGATTGATATGCTTGGTGAGCTGGCAAAGCTTGTTGAGCAGGAGCAGATTACGAATCGGGCTGACGGAGATGTGCTGCAAAGTATTCCGGCCCTGGCAGAGGTGAAAGATGCGCAGCTGGCATCCCGCATTCAAGAGCTCAGCGACGCGCAGCTTGACCTGAAACGGGCGCTGCTTTCCTACCAGCCGGGGGCCACTACGGCTATGCAGACCAAGGAGCAGACCATTGCTGATCTGAAAAAAATTGTGCGGCAGTTGCTGCGCCGTGATGTGCAGCTGGCACAAAAGCAACTGGCCAAATTCGATGCCAAGCGGGCCGAACTGGAAGGCCGCCTGCGTCAGCTACCCGAAAAGCAAACGGAACAGGCCCGCTTGCAGCGGCCGTTAGAGCTGTACGAGAAGTACAACCTGACCATGATGGACCGGAAGATTCAGTACGGCATTTCCATGGCCGGGGCCACGGCCGACTTTCAGATTCTGTCGCCAGCCAGCGTAGCGGAGCGCATCTCGCCGGTCAAGCCCATGATTTATGCCATTGGCCTGGCCGCGGGTATTCTGCTCGGCTTAGGCTTGATTGCCGTGCGCTACCTCATGCACAATACGGTTACCAGCATTCGGGAGCTGGAGCGCAATACCGGCGCTGCGGTGCTAGGCGTAATTCCGACCTACGAAAAGGAGAAAATGGCGGTATCCAAGCTGGTAGTGGACCGCAACCCCAAGTCGGCTATTTCTGAGGCAATCCGCTCTATCCGGACCAACCTGGAGTTCATGGCCAGCTCCAAGAAGAAGCGCCTGATTTCCATTACATCCACTATTAGCGGCGAAGGAAAAACCTTTGTAACGGTGAACCTGGCCGGTATCATTGCAGCTTCCGACCAACGGGTAATTGTACTAGACCTCGATATGCGCAAGCCCAAGGTGAACCTGGCGTTTGACGCGGAGAATATCAAAGGGGTCAGCACAATTCTGATTGAGCGGCATACCTGGCAGGAATGCGTGCAGCATACCAGTCTGCCAACGCTGGACTTTATCTCGGCCGGCCCTACCCCGCCCAACCCATCCGAGCTGATCCTGAGTCCCCGGTTCGATGAGCTTATCAGCCAGTTGCATGAGCACTACGATGTGGTAATGATTGATACGCCGCCCGTAGGACTGGTAACGGACGGCATCCTCATTATGCGGAAAGCAGATGTGCCGATTTATATCGTCCGGGCCAACTACTCTAAAAAGTCGTTCCTGAAAAACATCAACAAGCTGATGCGGGTAAATGGCTTTACCAAGCTAACCACCGTGCTGAACGATGCCAAAACGACTGGGGGCTACGGCTACGGCTACGGGTATGGCTACGGCTACGGGTATGGCTATGGGCAGGGGTACTACGAGGATACCCCGGTCCAAAAAGGAATAGTAAACCGCCTGCGTAAGCGCTTCTCCTAAGCCTCGCTGACGGCTGCTTGCATATGTCTTTTTTTCAGAAGCTGTTTGGTAGCCGGGAAACTTCCGCTGCCCCCCCTGCATCCTTGGGTATGCTGGGGGTGGATATGCATTCCCATCTGCTGCCCGGCTTGGATGATGGGGCCGAAACCGTGGAGCAGTCAGTTGAGATGCTGCGGCAGCTGCAGGAACTGGGCTACCGCAAGCTGATCATGACGCCCCACATCATGGGCGACTTTTACCGCAACACGCCGGAAGGCATAAGGGCCGCCCTGGCAGTAATGCGGCAGGCTGCCAATGCCGCCGGGCTGGGTGGCGTAGAGTTGGCCTGCGCTGCGGAATATTACCTGGATGAGAGTTTTGGGCCGCGTTTAGAGCGTGAGGAGGAGCTGCTGAGCTTCGGTGGCGACCGGCGGATGGTGCTTGTTGAAACCTCCTACATCAACGAGCCCTTTAACCTGGCCGAAACGGTTTTCAACCTGAAGGCGGCCGGCTACCAGCCGGTACTGGCCCACCCGGAGCGCTACACCTACCTGTATGGCCGGTTTGAGGAGCTACTCAGGATTCGGGAAATGGGCGTGTTGCTGCAGGTAAATCTCAATTCCTTGGTAGGCTATTATTCGGCCGGGGCCAAACGGGTAGCCGAGAAACTGGTAGACGCGGAAATGGTGGATCTGCTGGGCACTGATGCGCACACCTCCAAGCATCTGGAAAGTATTCGCACCAAGGTGCTGAGTACGCCCTACCTCAGCAAAGTGCTGGCTCTGCCACTGCTCAACAACACGCTCTGATTGGCCGTTTACTACCTCGTCACTTAGAATGCTATGATCTTCGTTACCGGCGGGAGTGGATTGGTGGGGAGTTTTTTGCTCAGAGAAATGGTAGCGCGCGGCCTGCCGGTGCGGGCGCTTTATCGGAAGCAGGTTCCGCAGATTCCGGCTACTGAGGCCGTAGAATGGGTGCAGGGTGATATTCGGGATGCGCTGGGGCTGCGGCAGATGCTGGATGGTGTAACACACGTATTGCACTGTGCCGGGCTGGTTTCGTATGCCCCGCAGGATGAAGAGGAGTTGCTGCGGGTAAACGTGGAGGGTACGGCCAATGTGGTAGATGCCTGCTTGGAACGCCCCGGAATTAGGTTGGGAGTAGTATCGTCGGTGGCGGCCCTGGGCGGTGGAGCTACGGCTCACACTACAAGTCTCCAGCAACCCATTATCCTTGATGAGCAAGCGAAATGGGACTTAGGAGCCGAGCATAATGCCTACGCTACTTCCAAGTACTTGGGTGAGTTGGAAGTATGGCGGGGAGTAAGCGAGGGGCTGCAGGCTGTCATGGTGAACCCATCGGTCATTCTGGGGCCCGCCAACTGGCAGCAGAGTAGCACGCGTCTGTTTCGCTACGCCTACGATGAGCACTGGTTTTACACACCCGGCAATATCAACTTAGTAGATGTGCGGGATGTGGTTGATGCCTTGCTACACCTGACGCTGGATACCACTATCAGCGGGGAGCGGTACGTGCTGAACGCGGGCAGCCTGCCCCTGCACGAGTTCCTCAGCCAGGCGGCCGACTGCTTTCAGAAGCGTCCGCCCTCGGTGGCTGTGCCGGAGTGGGCGGCTGAAACCATCTGGCGGTTGGAGCACGTGCGCTCGGTGCTCACCGGGGCCCGGCCCCTGATTACCAAGGACACTGCCCGGGCCGGCCGGCGGCCGGTGGAGTACCGCACCGATAAAATTCAGCGGGAATTGGGCCGCAACTTCCGACCTTTGTCGGAAACAATCCGCTGGTGCTGCCAGGAACTGAAGAGTAAGGTGGCAGCGGGATGATTGCTGGTTGAGGCGCGCCTACCAGCCCAGCAATTACTCTTTCCGAACCCATCCGCGTCCGGTGTGGTTGTTGTATATTAAGGGCAAAGCCGGTTTCTGAGGCTGAAACCAGCTTGCCTACCCGCGGAGCCTGCCGTTCTGGCAGCTTTGCGTCGACTGTTGCCGCATGAGAATGAACGAGAATTTTGAGGACCGGGACGAAGTGCTGGCCACCGTACGCCGCTTCGAGCAGATGGTAGCCCACAACGAGCCCGTGTTTTTTGATCTGGCCGATTTTGAGAATATCATCGACCACTATACATCTTCTACCCAGTACGATAAGGCTCTGCAGGCCTGTGAGGCGGCCATTGCGCAGTATCCGTTCAGCACGGAGCTGCTCATTGACCGCTCGCAGGTGCTAGCCATGAAGGGTGAATACGCCGCCGCCAGCACCCAGATTGAAAACGTCGCCCAACTAGACCCCGATAACCCCGACGTGGCCGTTACGCGCGGCATTATTGCCACGCAAAAGGGTGATTTTGCCGAGGCTGTAGCCTTTTTTCAACAAGCTGCCGAGCGGGCGCAGGACCGGGACGATATTTTCTTCAACCTAGGCTTGGCCTACCAGAGCTGGCAGAAATTCAAGAGTGCCGCCAAGTACTACAAGCAAAGCCTGCGCCTGAACCCCGATAACGACGTGGCCGTGCAGGAACTGCTGTATTGCCTGGAGGTGAGCGAGCGGCTGGAGAAAAACCTGGAGTTCTTCCGCCGTTTCACCGACGAGGACCCGTACTCGGCCATTGCTTGGTATAACTTGGGGCAGGCTTATTTCCGGGCTGGCAAACTCGAGGACGCCGTTAGTGCCTTTGAGTATGCCATTCTCATCGACGCGAAGCTGTACGAAGCCCACGGCTACTTGGCCAGCACCTACGTGAACATGGAGCGGTACCGGGAGGCCATCGGCGAGTTTGAACTGAGCTACCCCGAAGGCCAGCCGACGCCTGAGGCCCTGTGCAACATTGGCGAGTGCCACGAGAAAATGGCTGAATGGGACCAGGCCCGTCGGTTCTACCAACGCTCCATCGACCTGGACCCCGAAATGGACGAGGCGTGGTTTGGTATCGGCATCGTGATGAATGTGCAGGAGCGGTACTTCGAGGCCATTCACTTCTTCCGGAAGGCCGTGAGTCTGTACCAGGAAAGCATTGAATACTGGCTGGCCCTGGCCGCGGCCGAGTACCAGATTGGCAACATCGTATCGGCGGTGGAGGCTTATGAAAAGGCCACTGAAGTAGCGCCTGATAACAAGGACGCGTGGCTAAACTGGAGCATTCTGCTGTATGAGCAGGGAAATTTCGATGGCGCCATTGACCTGATGCGCAATGCAGTGGAAATTCAGCCAATGGAGGCGGAGCTGCACTACCGCCTGTGCGCCTACCTGCTGGCCGCCGGCCGCTACCGGGAAGCCTACCAGTGCCTGGAAAATGCCCTGACGCTGGACTTTGACAAGCATCGGTTGCTGTTCGAGTACTTCCCCGAGTTGGAGTCGCAGAAGGCTCTGGCCCGCCTGATTGATCAGTACCGCAAATAAGAAGGGTACGATTGAAGAAGAAAGTCCTGCTGTGAGCCACCTGACTGGCCCGCAGCAGGACTTTTTTGTTGAGCTTGCCGCCTTTGGCTTACCGTGCGAGTGCCTTACAGAATTCGGGCGTACTTTTACGGCCGTTGTTTTTCCGGGCGGGGCGGCTGGCTGCAAGCTATGCCTGTCTGATGTCCCAAGTCTCTAAGTCTCCAACTATGAACTACACGCTTAATCAACTTCCCGAGCGGACGCAGAAACCCCGCGAACAAGGCTTCACCATGGTAATGGACAAAGGCCTGAGCGTGCGGGAAGTAGAGGATTTTCTGGAAGTGGGAGCCGAGTACACGGATATCGTGAAGCTGGGCTGGGCCACTTCCTACGTGAACCCCAATTTGAAGCGCAAGCTGGCCGTGTACAAGGAGGCTGGTATTCCGGTATACTTCGGCGGAACGTTGTTTGAGGCGTTTATCATCCGCAACCAGTTCGATGATTACCGCCGCCTGCTGCAGGAGTTTGGGATGGAATACGCCGAGGTATCGGATGGCTCCCTGGACCTGAACCACGACAAGAAGCTGGAGTTCATCCGCACCCTGTCGCAGGATGTGAAGGTGCTGAGCGAAGTAGGCTCCAAGGACGCCGAGAAGATTATTCCGCCCTACAAGTGGATTTCGCAGATGAAAACCGAGCTGGAAGCCGGTGCCGTAAAGGTAATTGGCGAGGCCCGGGAGGCTGGCAACGTGGGCCTGTTCCGGAGCACCGGCGAGGTACGCTCGGGGCTGGTGGAGGAAATCCTGACCCAGATTCCGTTTGAGAAAATCATTTGGGAAGCGCCCCAGAAAGCGCAGCAAGTATGGTTTATCAAGCTGCTGGGACCCAACGTGAACCTGGGCAACATTGCGCCCAACGAAATCATCAGCCTGGAAACCATCCGGTTGGGCCTGCGCGGCGACACCTTCTTGGATTTCCTGGACCTAGAAAACGTGGATGAAATGTTCAAGCCCGAGCCCAAAGCCCAGGGCAAACCTGGTACCTCCATGCCCCGTGGCTAGGAAGTGCTAACCTGAACAGGTGAAACTAAGTACAAGAAAAGGCCGGACCATCACATGGTTCGGCCTTTTCTTGTACCCAATCACCACCTCCATGAATCGTTTAAAATCCACCTCCGCCTGGGCCAGCCTGGCACTATTGGCGGCCTGCGGCGGCCCCTCGAAAGAGGAAAAAGCCGAAGCCGCCGCTACTACCCCGGCCGATACTGTGGCTACGGCTGCCAGCAACGTGAATCTGCCCGAGCCTTACGCTACCAAATCGGTAACCAAGCGCAGCAAGGTTATTGGCTGGCCCGCCGGCAAAATGCCCACGGCCCCGGCTGGCTTTGTGGTAACCAAATACGCCGACGGCTTTCAGAGCCCGCGCAACACCTATGTGCTGCCCAACGGCGACGTGCTGGTGGCTGAGGCCAATACCGTGCCCACCGACGTGAAGGAAAAAGTGACGGCTCAGCTGGAGTTGGACCCGTCCAAATCGTTGCGGGCCAGCAGCGCCAACCGCATCACGCTGCTGCGTGACACTAATAAGGATGGCAAGCCGGATACTCGTACCACGTTTCTGTTAGGGCTAAACCAGCCGTTTGGGATGGTGCTGATTGACGAGAATTTCTACGTGGCCAACACCGATGGCGTGTGGCGCTACCCGTACAAAGCGGGCGAAACCAAAATCAGCGGGGCAGGTGAGAAAATCCTGACGCTGCCGGCCGGGGGCTACAACAACCACTGGACGCGCAATCTGCTGGCCGGGCCCGGGGGCAAGAAAATCTACGTGTCGGTAGGCTCGGCCTCGAACGTGGCCGAACACGGCATCAAAGAAGAGGAGCGCCGGGCCAATATTCTGGAAATAAACCCCGATGGCAGCGGGGAGAAGGTGTACGCCGCTGGCTTGCGTAACCCCGTGGGCATGGACTGGGCCCCTGGCTCCCAAACCCTCTGGACGGCCGTGAACGAGCGGGATGAGCTGGGCGACGAACTGGTGCCCGACTACCTGACCAGCGTGCAGCCTGGCAAGTTCTACGGCTGGCCCTACGCTTACTTTGGCCAGAAGGAGGACCCGCGCCGCAAAGGCGAGCGGCCCGACTTGGTGAAGCAAACCGTGATGCCGGAAGTAGCGCTGGGGCCGCACACGGCTTCGCTGGGGCTGGCTTTCTACAAAGCCAATAAGTTTCCGGAGAAGTACCGCAACGGTGCCTTCATTGGGCAGCACGGCTCCTGGAACCGCTCCAGCTTCTCGGGGTATAAAGTGGTGTTCGTGCCCTTCAGCAACGGCAAACCCAGCGGCCCGATGGAGGATTTCCTGACCGGCTTTATTGCTAGTGAAGACGATAAGGAAGTGTACGGCCGCCCTGTGGGCATCACGCAACTACCCGACGGCTCGTTGCTGGTGGCCGACGACGCAGCCGAAACCCTGTGGCGCGTGGCGGCCCAGTAGGCTACTTGGCTTTCAGCATCAGGCAAACCGGCCTGCCTCCGCTACGGCGGTTGGTGGGCCGGTTTGCGGCGTTTAGGCGCGGCCGCTCGGCGTTGGTACAATATTCTGGCGGGCTGATGTACGGCCCTGCATCTTTGGGTACTTCATTCCTCCAACGCTCTATTTCACTACGCTGATGACTATGTTCCGCACGCTACTACTGGCCGGCGCCCTAGCTCTCACTTCCCTGAGCACGCAAGCGCAGAAAACCAAAATCAAGACGAAAACGGCTGATAAGACGGCCGCGGCAGCTTCGGCCAACTCGCTGCTGTGGGAAGTATCGGGCAAGGGCTTGGCGCAACCGTCCTACATCTACGGCACCATCCACCTCATCTGCCCCCAGGATTTGCAGGTTACCGAGCCCATGAAGCGGGCCTTCGGCAGCAGTAAGCAGGTGGTGATGGAGCTGGACATGGATAGCCCTACCATGATGCAGGAAATGCAAGCCGGTATGATGATGACCGACGGCCAGACCCTAGAAAAGCTGCTACCCGCCGCCGACTATACCCGCGTGGGTGACTACCTCAAGACTAAAGCTGGTATTCCCATTGCGCAGCTGGGTATGCTGAAGCCGTTCATCGTAACCTCCATCATGTACCCGGCCCTGCTGGGCTGCACCCCAGCCAGTTACGAAACCACTTTTGTGAAGCTGGCCCAGGAGCAGCATAAGGAAGTTACCGGCCTGGAAACTGTGCAGGAGCAGATGGGCTTCTTCGATAAGATTCCGTACGCAGTGCAGAGCAAGATGCTGGCCGATATGGTGACCAAGGAAGCCGAAGCCAAGCAGGAGTTTCAGCAGATGCTCACGCTCTACAAAGCCCAGAATATCGAGGAACTGCGCACCGTGAGCAACAAGAGCAGCTTTGGCTTCCAGGAGTATGAGCAGTTACTGCTCGACGGCCGCAACCAGCAGTGGATTGCCCGCATCGAGAAGCAGGCCGCCGCGCAACCCACGTTTTTCGCTGTAGGCGCGGCTCACTTGGGCGGCACCCAAGGCGTACTCAACCTGCTGCGCCAGCAGGGCTACACCGTAACGCCAGTATTGCAGTAAACGTCCGGTATTTCGATTTCCAACGGCCTCCCGGTAGTGTAGCGTGTGCTGCGCCGCCGGGAGGCCGTATGTTTGCCTTCCATGAACAAGCTGCTTGCATCTCTGCGCACCTGGGTGAGCTACGCCCTGCCGCTGGCCCGGCGGGTGCCCTCGCGCTACAGCCCGGGGCTGGTAGTGCGGGAGCACCAGGGCCGCAAGGTGCTTGATACGCAGTATGCCAACTACAGCTACGGCCCGCTGCAGCAGGTACTGCGCTATGCCCTCCTGCATGTTGCTCCCGGTTCGGCGGATGCACCCGTATTAGTGCTGGGTATGGGCGGGGGCGGCATCATTGAGCTGCTGCGGCAGGAGCGAAGCCACACGGGCCCAATCACCGCCGTAGAGCTGGACCCCGCCGTTGTGGAAGTAGCCGCCACGGAGTTCAACATCCGGCCCGATGCTGCCCTGCAGATTGTGTGCGCCGATGCCTTTGCTTGGCTGCCCACGGCCCCCACAGCCTCTTATGCGCTGATTGTGGTGGACTTATTTCTGGATTTACTACTGCCCCGGCAGCTCTCAGAGCCTGGTTTCTGGCAGCACCTGCGGCGGGTGCTCCGGCCCGGCGGTACGGTGGTGCTGAACACGCTGCAGCAGGCCCCGCTCTCCATCAATGGCCAATCTGCTACGGAGTATCTAGCGGAGCTGGGCCTGCAAGTGAAGGAGTTGGAAGTGGAATACAACCTGGTGCTCATTGGGCGCGGCTAAACAGCTGATGGGCGCGGGCTTGCTGGGGCGGATGCAGAGGGCAACGGATAAAGCGCTTTCTTTGCAGCTTCATTGCTGCCCCTATGGAAATCCTGAAGCATCTGCTCGACTTTATCCTCCACCTCGATAAGCACCTGGCTGAAATCATTCAGGATTACGGCACCTGGACCTACGCCATCCTGTTCCTCATCATCTTCGTGGAAACCGGCGTGGTGGTGCTGCCCTTCCTGCCCGGCGACTCCTTGCTGTTTGCCGCTGGGGCCCTGGCTGCCAATCCCGCCAACGGACTCAGCGTGTGGGTATTGGTAGGACTACTGATTCTGGCCGCCGTGCTGGGCGATACGCTGAACTACCACATTGGCGACTTCCTGGGGCCGCGAGTATTTCGGGAGAACTCCAGGTGGCTAAAACGGGAGCATCTGGAGCGTACCCAGGATTTTTACCAGCGGCACGGTGCCAAAACGATCATCATTGCCCGCTTTATTCCCATCATCCGCACGTTTGCTCCCTTTGTGGCGGGCATCGGCACCATGAGCTACACCCGCTTTCTGTCCTACAACCTGATTGGCGCGGTGCTGTGGGTGGTGCTGCTCACGGGAGCCGGCTACTTCCTGGGTAGCTTCGAGTGGATTCAGAGGAACTTTGGCCTGCTCACCATTCTGATTATTCTGGTTTCCGTGTTGCCGGCTGTGTGGGAGTTTTTCAAAGCGCGTCGGGAAAGTAAGAGTCCGGTAGCGTAACCAGAAACCGTTGGATTTACCCCAGAAACCGCCCGGGCTGCTTTGGCCGGGGCGGTTTTTTTTGTTGCTTACCCCTCTGAACCCCAGCTCCTCCGTTATGCCGGAATTCGGACTCCTCGGCCGCTCCCTGAAACACTCTTTTTCCCAGACCTACTTCACCCAGAAGTTTCACAACCTGGGGCTGGATGACCACCGCTACGAGCTGTTTGAGCTGGCTACGATGAATGAGCTGCCAGCGCTGCTGGAACGGCACCCGGGCCTGCGGGGCCTCAACGTGACCATTCCGTACAAGGAGCAGGTGTGGCCGTTTCTGAATGAGGTGGCCCCTTCTGCCGCGCGGGTGGGAGCCGTCAACGTCATCGAGTTTCAACCGAACGGCCGGCTGGTGGGGCATAATACTGACTACATCGGGTTTCGGGAGTCACTGCGCACGTTTCTGCCCAAAGGCGACCCGGCCCAATTTCGGGCGCTGGTGCTAGGTAGCGGCGGCGCATCGAAAGCCGTTGAGGTAGCGCTTAAAGACCTGGGCATTGGCTACTGGGTGGTGTCGCGCAACCCGCTGGGGGTGGGCCTGACCTATGAGGAGCTGACGCCCCGGCTGTTGCAGGAGCATCGAATCATCATCAATACAACCCCGCTGGGCACCTATCCGGCCGTGGAGGAGTGCCCGCCCATCCCGTACGCAGCCCTCACCAGCCAGCACTACCTCTACGACCTAGTGTACAACCCCCGCGAAACCGAATTCATGCGGCGCGGCCACAACCAGGGTGTCCACGCCAAAAACGGCTTCGAAATGCTCTGCCTGCAAGCCGAAGCCGCCTGGGAAATCTGGAATAGGTGAGGGCGTGTCATTGCGAGGCGAAGCCGAAGCAATCCTTCCTTTTTCAGAGCGCAAACCTCAGATAAGCACAAAGCCCCTGACGTCCGTGCTGGCGTCAGGGGCTTTTGAATAGGTCAGGGGTCAGCGCTGCGTTAAGGAAGGATTGCTTCGGCTTCGCCTCGCAATGACGTTTTCTATCCGCCCTGCTGGCCGCCACCCCCGCCTTTACCGTCGTCGTTGCGGATGGAGCGGCGCTGGCGCTGGCCGCCTTCCAGCTTACCGAAGCGGTAGTTGAAGGACAGGCGGATGTTGCGCTGGTAGGAGTAGAAGCTGCCGTAGTTCACGAAATCGGGAGTGGTGGTGGTGCTGCGGAACTCCCGGCCGGGGGCCAGGAAGTTGTTGAGGCCCAGCGTCAGGTCGGCCTTTTCAGCCAGTAGCAGCTTCTTCGCGCTCAGGCCGTAGTACACACCGCCGGAGTAGCGCGTCTGGAGTTGCACGCCGCCGGTCCAGAAGCCACCATAGCCCTGGGCCGAGTACGTTTTGCTCAGCTTCACCGAGGAGTTGACGTTCATGTAGAGGCTGGCCCGGCTGTTCACGCGGTTCAGCACGCTGCTGTTCAGGCGGGTGTAGTCGGCGCTGAGGTTAGAGCTCAGGTCCCAGTCCTTCACGGGTTTCCAGGAGCCATACAGGTTCACGCCGTAGTTGTACACCGTGGCCAGGTTGCCGTATGTGGTTTCGTTGCGGGCCAGCTCCTGGTTGTAGCGGCTGTAGCGCTCAATGGAGTTGCCCGTGCGCCGCACAAAACCCGAAGCATTCAGGGACGACTTCTCCCCAAACGTGCCGTAGGTGAGCTCCGCCAGGTCGGCAATTTCGGGCCGAAGCTCGGGGTTACCGAAATTCACGGAGCTGGGCGTTACCTGATTCACGTACGGGTTCAGGAAATAAATCTGGGGGCGCTGAATGCGGCGGGAATAGCTCAGGCGCAGCGTCTGGCCGTCCTTCTTGAGGGTGCGGGTGGCGCTCAGGTTGGGCAGCACGTTCAGGTAGTCGTTGCGGAAACGGCCGGCCTCGTTCTGAAACTCGCCCGTAATATCCGTGCGCTCCAGGCGGGCCCCCAGGCTGAAGGTGTATTTCTTACCCGCCGAGAAGTTGTAAGTACTGTAGGTAGCCAGCACGTTCTGGGAGTAATCGAAGCGGTTGGAGCGCAGGGCACTGCGCGCAAAATCAGTCTGCCGGCTTACCAGCAGCGTGTCCAGGTTGTAGTCGCTGGTTACTCGCCGGCCAATGTGCTTGGCTCCCAGCTCCAGCGTGTTCTTCTCCCCGAACGGGTGGGTGTAATCGGTCTGGAAGGTGGTTTCGAGGTTGCGGGCCAGGTTGCGGCTGGCTTCCCGGTACTCCACGGGGCCGCCGTATAGCTCAGCCGTCGGAAACTGGTCGAGGCGGTATTGGCCCCGGCTGCGGTTGTTGGTGTGCTGAGCCAGAATGCTCCACTCGCGGCGGGGCTGCTGCTCGCCAAACGTGCGGGTGTAGCCGGCGTTCAGGTCGAAGTTGCGGCTTTCATCCTGGCGGTTGATGTCGCGGGTGTACAGCGTATCCAGCTGGGGCTGGCCCCGGTACTCATTGAAAAGCTGCTGCGGCGTTTGGTTGCGATAGAGGTTGCCGTTGCCGCTCACCGTGAAGCTGTGCAGGGGCGAGGGGTCATAAGTGAGTTCCACTTGGCCATACCCGCCCTGGCCCTGGTTGCGGGACGTGGTGCGCTCGGTGAGCTGGCCGGTGCCCCCACCGGGCAGGAAACTGGTGCGCTCCGTTAGGCTCTTGAAGGGGTAGAGGTTCCGGAAGCCGCTGAGCTTGGTGTTCACGCCCACCTTACCGCGCTTGGCGTTAAGCGCGCCGTTGAGGCCCTGGTTCCGGTTGCCGCCGCTGATGCCCACGTTGCCGCTGGTACCCTGCAGGCTGCTTTTCTTGAGCACAATGTTGATAACACCGCCCGAGCCCTCGCCATCGTACTTGGCTGAGGGGGCCGTAACTACCTCAATGGCTTTGATCTGGTCGGCCGGAATTTGCTTCAGGGCTTCGGCCAGGTTGCCGGCCAGCAGGGCCGAGGGCTTGTTGTTGATGAGGATGCGCACGTTGCTGGTGCCGCGTAGCTGCACGTTGCCATCCCCATCTAGGTTCACCAGCGGGGTTTTGCGCAGAATATCGGCGGCCGTACCACCGGTATTGCTGGCGTCCTGGTCGGCGTTGTACACGAGGCGGTCGGGCTTGGTTTCCACCACGGGCCGCTCTCCGGTTACGGTTACGCCGGCCAGGTTTTGGGCCGAGGCAGTAAGCTGGAGGCTGCCCAGGTTCTGAGGCTCGGCCGTAATGGTCACCGGCTTCACTAAACTACCATAGCCCACAAAGCTGATTTGCAGCCGAAACTCGCCGGTGGGCAGGTTCTGCAACTCGAAGCGGCCGTCGGCATCGGCGGTGCCGCCCAGCAGCGGGGCCGTACCGGTGGCGGGCAGCAAGGCCACGGTGGCGTACTCCACGGGTTTCTGAGTAGCGGCATCCAGCACCCGGCCTGTAAGCCGGCCAGGGCCTTTGGTGGCCGAAACGGTAGTGGTGGGAGAAGTCTGGGCAACTACTCCAAGAGGAGCCGTAGCCAGCAAAAGCAATGGTAAGAATTGCTTCATACAAAGAATAGAGGAGGAAACGGAATAGCGTAGGGCCTAACGTCCCTCGAAAAAGATCAGTCAGACAACGGCTCAAACGTAGCGCGTATTTCACCCAAGAGACGGAATAATCAACCAACGTTGCGTCCGGCCTCAACTAAAGGCAGTATTCCAGCCCTCAGGCATCTGCGCCGAACTGATGAGCGGCAAGAGCCGGTTGATTGAAACCGGCGCTGCGGTTGGTTGAAAACCCCGCTGAAAGTGCCCGTGAGGTTGTATGTTGCCGGAGCATTCGGTGGGCGGCCTCGCCTGCCATTACCTCACTTCGCCCTGACTTCGCCTTTCTCTTCTGCTCGCGCCTCGCGCCGCCCGGCCTGGCAACTGCCCGCGTGGCTGCGGCGGCTGCCCTGGGTACACGTGGGGTGGTTTGCCCTGCTGCTGTACTTCGATGCCCAGGGCTGGCTGCTCAACCAGGGCATACTCATTCCGCCGCTCAAGGACCATTTCTGGCCCCTGGCCCTCACTACAAACGCGCTGGATTCGGGCCTGTTTTACCTGAACTGGTTTACCATGCCCACGCTGTTTCGGCAGGGGCGGGTAGGGGCGTATCTGGCGGTGCTGCTGCTGGGGCTGGTGGTGTTTTGTGCTACCCGCATTGGTGTGAGCTACTACTTCGAGGAAGTGAAAGTGCAGGGCCAGAACCAGCCGCTGAGCTTCTACGTGCAGGTACTGCAGAGCTACTACCTGCTGCTGGGCGGGCTGATTCTGGCCCTGAGCTTCTTCCTGCGGCTGGCCGGCGACTACCTGCGGGAGCGGGACAACCGCCGGGAGCTGGAGCAGCAGCACCTGCGCACCGAGCTGGCACTGCTTAAAAACCAGCTGCACCCGCACTTCCTGTTCAACACGCTCAACAACATCTACTCCCTTACGTTGCACGCCTCGCCCCAAGCCCCGGAGGCAGTGCTGCGCCTTTCAGAGCTGATGCGCTACCAGCTCTACGACAGTGCCGACGACCTGGTGCCGCTGGCCCGGGAAATTCACCACCTGCAGAGCTTCCTCACCCTACAGCACCTGCGCCTGCCCCCCGAGGACGCCGACGAGGCCATTCAGTGCACTATACTGCTGCCGCCTGGCGCCGACCACGCCTGCCGCCTGCCGCCCATGCTGCTGCTGCCGCTGGTGGAAAACGCTTTCAAGCACGGCGACCTGACGGCCCGCCCCCACGTGGTGCGCATCAAGCTGGAGCTGGCCCCCGATGGGCAGCTGCACTTCCTGGTGCGCAACCGGGTGGCCCCCGAGGCGGCGGAACCGGGGGGCGTGGGCCTCACCAATCTGCGCCGGCGCCTGGAACTGCTGTACCCCGAGCGGCACGCCCTGATTATCACCGCCAACGCCCAGGAATACGCCGTGCGGCTGTCGGTGCAGCTGACAGCCGGCGCCTCCTAAGGCGACGGGGGCATCGGTTCCCGCAGAGGTTCGCGGAGGTCGTTCTATCTTGAGAAGGTCCTTCGCAGGCTCAACTGAGCATTTCACCTATTCAATCATTCAACCATTCATTTAAATGTCCCGTCGCCCGTTGAGCTGTGTAGTGGTGGATGACGAGCCGCTGGCCTTGAAAGTGTTGGCCGAGTACTGCACCCAGGTGCCGTTTCTGGAGCTGCGTGGGCAGTTTCAGGATGCGCTGGCGGCGGTGGCCTATCTGCAGGATAACCCCGTGGATGTGGTATTTCTGGATATTCAGATGCCGCGCCTCACCGGCCTGCAGCTGGCCCAGCTGCTGCCCGCCCCCCGGCCGCGCATCATCTTCACTACCGCCCACCCCGATTACGCTGTGCAGAGCTACGAGCTGCCCGCGCTGGATTACCTGCTCAAGCCTATTTCCTTCGAGCGGTTTGTGCAGGCGGCGCACCGCGCCCACACGGCGTTACCCGCGGCCCCGGCCACCCCATCAGCACCCATGGAAACGCCCGAGCCGCAGGACACTGCCGAGGCTCTGTTTGTGAAGCAGGACAGCCGCCTGCGCCGCGTGCCCATCGACGAGCTGTACTACGTGGAGGGCCAGAAGGAATACCTGATGTACTACACGGCCACCGGCAAAATCCTCACCCTGCAATCCTTCCGCAAGCTGGAGGAGCTGCTGCCTTCCGGCCGCTTCGCCCGCATCCACAAGTCCTACCTCATCAACCTGCGCCATCTGGAGTTTGTGGAGCGCCACCGCGTGCAGGTGCACGGCGCCAGCCTGCCCATCGGCGAAACCTACCGGGAGGCGTTTCTGGAGTTGCTGCGGTATCATGGAAAGCTGTAGAGTCGTCATTGCGAGCCGGAGGCGAAGCAATCCGTCCTTTTCTGAGCACAGACCTTCGACCTATTCAAAAGCCCCTGACGCCAGCACGGACGTCAGGGGCTTTGCGCTTCTCAAGGCTATGAGAATTAATAAGGAAGGATTGCTTCGCCTCCGGCTCGCAATGACGGGCGTGGGTTATTGCTGACCTTGGCTGTTGCCGTCGCCGCCTTGCTTCACGTCGTCGTTCTGGATGCTGCGGCGGCGTTTGGGGGCTTGCTGGCTTACTTTGCCGAAGCGGTAGTTGAAAGCCAGGCGCACCCCGCGCAGGTAGATGTAGTTGTTGCTTTCCTGACGGAACTGGTCGGTGTTGAGAGTGGTGCTGAGGTTGCGGGTAGCCGAGAGGAAGTTGTCGGCGTTCAGCGTAAGGTCAGCCTTGTCCTTGAGCAGGTTTTTGCGCAGACCCACCGAGTAGAACGTCCAGGCCTGCTGGCGGCCCTGCAGCTGCACCCGGGGCGAGTTGAGGCCCCCAAAGAACTGCACGCTCAGCCCCTTCTCGAATTTATAGCCCGAGTTCAGGTTCAGGTTGTACATCACCCCGCTGTTGTTCAGGCCCAGCGAAGGGCTTTTCAGCGACACGTAGTACACGTTCACGTTGCCGCTCACGTCCCACTTCGGCACCGGCTTCACCGAGCCAAACAGGCTGATGCCGTAGGTAGCATTGCGGCCGATGTTGCGGAAGGTCTGGTTGTTCACCCCGTTTTCCACGAACCGGTAGCTCTCAATGGCGTTGCCGGTGCGCCGGGCGTAGGCCGACATATTCAGCACCGAGCCCTTGATGAACGTAGTATAGTTGATTTCGTAGCTGTCCGTCAGCTCGGGCTCCAGTTGGGGGTTGCCGTAGCTCACGTTCAGCGTGTCGGAAGTGTTGCGGAAGGGGTTCAGATAGAAAATCTGGGGGCGCTGAATGCGGCGGGAATACGCCAGGCGCAGCGACTGACCCGGTTTCTTGGGGTTCTGGGGCTGGTAGCTTAGGCTCAGGTTGGGCAGCAGGTTGGTGTAGTTCTGCTTCACGGCCGAGTTTTCGCTCTGCTGCTGCTGGAAATTGCCGTTGATGCGCGTATTCTCCACCCGGGCCCCCAACTTAAAGCTCACCTTCTTGCTGGCCGAAAACCCATACGTGCCGTAGCCCGACAGCACGTCCTGGTTGTAGTCGAACAGGTTGGAGCGGCTGGGGTTATACACCGGGTCGAGGCTGCCGCCTGTCGCCGGGCTGTTGAACACGTCATAGTCGCTGCTCACGCGGCGCAGAATAGCTTTGGCTCCGGTTTCCAACAGCGCCGTTTCCGATGTTGGGTGGGCGTAGTCGGTCTGTAGAGTAGTTTCGAGGTTACGCGAGAGGTTGTCGGATTCTTCTCGGTAGTTCTTGGCGAAGTTTTCGGTGGTGTTGCCCGCAAACTGGTCGAGGCCGTACGCCTGCACGTTGCGGTTGCGGGTGTGCTGGGCCAGCACCGTCCACTCCCGGCGCTTCTGCTCGAAGGTGCGAGTGTAGGAGCCGCTCATATCGTAGCTCTGGGTGCGGAAGCGGCGCTCTGTGTCGCGGGTAAACTCGTTGCTCACCGGCAGCAGCACGTTGTTGTACTGGTCGTAGCTGCCGCTGTTACGGAACAGGTTGCCCTGCACGTTCAGCGTGAGGTTGTGGTACTGAGCCGGGTCGTAATCGAGGCCCAAACGCCCGAAACCGCCGCCCCCAATGGTGTTGCCGTCGCCCCGCTGCTCCAAGGAAAGACGCTCCTGGCCGCTGCCGTCCTTGAGGTAGCGGGTGAGGTCGTTGCGGTTGGGGCTGTAGAACATAAAGCCGCTCACGGAGCTGGTGAGCCCCACTTTACCCTTGCGGTAGTTGAGCGAGGCATTGCCGTTGGAACTGCGCGTGCCGGCCGCCAGCCCCACCGAGCCGTTCACGCCCTCCAGATTGTTCTTCTTGAGCGTAATGTTGATGATACCGCCCGTGCCTTCGGCGTCGTACTTGGCCGAGGGCGTGGTAATCACCTCCACGCTCTTGATCTGGTCGGCCGGAATCTGCTTCATGGCATCGGCCACCGACGAGGCCACAATGCCCGAGGGCTTGTTGTTGATGAGCACGCGCACGTTGCTGGTGCCGCGCAGCTCCACGTTGCCGTCGGGGTCCACGTTCACCAGCGGCACTTTGCGCAGCACGTCGGCCGCGGTGCCGCCGGTGTTGGTCAGGTCCTTCTCGGCGTTGTATACAATACGGTCCGGCTTGGTCTCAATAACGTCCCGCTCCCCGGTTACTGTCACCTCGCCCAGCTTCTGGGCCGTGCCTTCCAGGTTGATAGTAGGTACCGTGGTCAGCCCGTTGGTAATAGTCACGTTGCGCGTTTGGGTAGCGTAGCCGATAAAGCTGATCTGCAACCGGAACTCGCCAGCGGCCAAGCCCTGCAGCTTAAAGCGGCCCCGCTCGTCGCACACGCCGCCATCCAAGGGCGTGTTGCCGCTCAGGGGCAGTAGCGTGATGGTGGCAAACTCCACAGGCTTCTTGGTAGCGGCATCCAGTACGGTACCTTCCAGCCGGCCGGTGCCTTTGGCCGCCGTAGGCAGAATGGGTTTGGCCGGTGCCGACGCAGCTGGTTGGCCGGGGCCACCGGCCGCGCCGCGCTGCACGGCGGGCGCACCGGCCGGCGGTGTAGTTTGGGCCAGAACCGGAGCAGCTAGTAAGCCAGTGAGCAGCAGCGGGAGGGTAGCAGATTTCATAGAAATTGGTAGAGAGAAGGATGAGTGCGCGAAGAGAGCCGCCACCTGGGCGGGGCACAAGAAAAATCGACTGAAGTGTAGCTGGCGGGTTCCGAAGCGTGGGGGCTGGGGTGGATAGGGGGCGAAACCGCGCAGGGTAGGTTGTGGTAGCGGGCCGCGGCGGGCAAAGCCGGAGCAAAGAGCGGATAGGTAGTTCAGTAAGACAAAGCTCCGGCAGCCGCGTTTACCACGGCGTTTTATTCAACAAATCCGATACTGGCAACCGGCAACGCCCCCGCACCTCCCGCCAATGCAGACCCGGCGCGGACTACCGGGCCTCCCGGAAAAACACGTTTCCGCTGATGGATTCGAGGCGTAGGGCCGGGCCGGTACCGCCGCGCAGGGTGCCGCGCACTTCGTAGCCCACCGGCGAGCTGTACCGTTGCTGCTGCTGAAACGCCACCGAGGGGCTGGTGTACACCTCGCCCGTTATGGACTTCAGGGCCACTTGGGCGCTGCAGTTGGCCGGCCAGCTCACATCCACAAACCCGCTGATGGATTTGGCGCTTAGCGGACCCGTGAGGCCCTGTACTTCCACGTTGCCGTTGATGGTGCTGAGGCGCAGGCTGGTATTGGCGGGCAGCGTCACCTCGCACACAATATCAGCGCACACGCGGGCCGAGTTTTTGCCGCCGTAGTACCACGACGCGCTGTCGGGACAGGTGCCGGGCGTAGCCTGGGCCAGGCGCTGCTGGTCCAGGTCGGCCGTCACGGTGAGCTGCGAGTCGGTGCGGCTCAGGTTCAGCCGGAAGGCGTCGTTGAGCGTGTTCTGGTTGATGTTCACCGTGGCCCGCACCCGCAGCTGGCCGTCGGTAGCGGGCCGCACCCGAATGGTGTTGGCGAATTTCAGGTTCAGTAGCACCGCCTGGGTAGGCGCTACGGGGGCGTGTTGCTCGGTAACGGTCTGGGCCGAGGTGGTTGGGGCGGCAGTGAGGGCCAGCAGGCCCACTAGCAGGAAGCGGAACATGGCGAATGGAATAAGAAAGTGGAGGATATGGTGCCTTACTTGGCTTTGCGCAGGTACACGTTGCCGCTGATGGTGTTCAGCGTCATCTTAGAGCCACCCCCGTTCAGGGGCACCGTCACGGTCTGGCCACCCACCCGGTTCAGGCCGTTGGCGGCGGGCTTAGGAGTCAGGTCGAAGTCGGTGTACACTTCCCCCGACATGGAGCGCAGGCTCACCGTAGCTTTGGTGGCGGCGGGCATCGTTACGTCGAGGTTGCCGCTAATCAGTGACACGGCCGTGGGGCCCTGGGCCCCCGTGGCCAGCTGCAGCGTCACGTCGCCGCTGGTACCGTTGGCTACCACCGGGCCGCTAATGCCCGTAAGGGTGGCGTTACCATTTTTCATGGCCAGCTCCAGGCCGCCGCTGAGGTTGCTCACGGTGAGGTTACTGCCCGTCCAGGTGCCTTCCCGAAACGTGAGGCTGGTGTTGCGGGGCACCCGCAGGGTGTACGTAGCATCCTTGCGCGACACCTGCTGCACCCGCACCGTGTTGCCCTCCACGCTCACGGCCAGACCCTGACGCGTGTTGTCCTCCGCCGATTGGTACACCGGGCGCAAGCCTTCAGCACGTTTGGGTGGGGCCTCGTAGGTGCCGCCTTTGATGAGCACTTCCTCGCCGTCGTAGGTTTCCACCACCACGTCGCTGCCGCGCATTTCCAGCAGCAGGCGGCGGTCCTGGCGGGTAGCGAAGCGGGTTTTGTATTCCTGGGCCCGCAGGGCGGGAGCCACACCGGCCGTCAGCAGGGCCAGCAGAAGGAGCTGTTTCATATCTGTTGAAAAAGAAGGGGGATGGAAGAAAATGATGGTGTAGGCGCTGCCCGGCAACGCCCTAAGGCGCGCCCGCAGCACGGTGAAAAGCAGAGAGAAAAGGAAGATTAGATAAGCAGGCCCAGGCCCCGCTCGGCCTGTTGGCGCACGGGCGGCAGCACGCCGGGCTGCCGGGCCAGCTGCTCCAGCGGGGCCACGGCGCGCTTATCGCGCAGGGCGATGAGCAGTTCGATCAACGTCAGCTGCACGTTGGGGTCGGTTTGGTTGGGCAGGGCCTGCACCAGGGCCGGGCCCACGCGCAGGTCGGTGCGGAGCTGGAACAGGGCTTCGGCCGCGGCCAGACGCACGTTGGGGTTGGGGTCGGCGTTGAGCAGGGTGATGAGCACCTGCACGGCCGGGTCGCCGGGCTGCACTTCCGCGGGCACGGCACTCACCAAGCTCAGCCGCCGGCTGGCCGGGGCCGACTGCACCATGGCCGCCGTGAGCCGGGCCGCCACCCCCGAATCGGCCACGGGCTGGTGGGCTACTTCCGGCTGGGCGGGCCGTAGCAGCAGGCCCAGCACCATGCCCACCGCCAGCAGCGCTACCGACGCGGCCACCCGCAGCCACGCCCCGGCCGGACTGGCCTCCCACAGCGGCAGCACCCGGCCCGGGCGGGGCGCGGCGGCCGGCGCTTCAGTGGGCAAGTGCTGCTTTTCATGGGCAATGGCGGCCAGCAGTGCGTCGCGCATAGACGGCGGGGGCAGCAGCAGGGGCTCGTCGTTGAGGGCATGGAGCAGGGTGCGGAGCTGTTGCACCTGCTGCTGGCAGGCCGGACACCGGGGCAGGTGGGCCGTCACGGCGGCGCTGTCGGTGGCGGGCAGCTCCTGCTCCACAAAGGCGGGCAGCAACGGCCGTAGCGCAGAGCATTCGGGAAGTTCGGCGGGGTGAGTAGGAAAAGCAGCCATAGAAATCAGGGGCCGAAGCCCGTACGCGTTAGTTGAAATACACGACCCGCAGGGCCTCCAGCGCCCGGTGGGCCTTTACCCGGGCCGCCCCCTCCGAGCACCCCATCATTTCCCCGATTTCGGCGTAGCTGAACCCCTGGAAGCGGTGCAGCACCAGTACCTCGCGCTGGGTCGCCGGCAGCAGGCTCAGCGCCTCCTGCACCGATTGGGCGCAGTCGGCAGTAGCGTGGTGGTGCTGGGCGGCGGCGGCGTGGGTAGGGGTTCGTTCCAAGTGGTCGAGGTCGGTGGTGGGGCGGTGGCGCTGCCAGTGGTCGGCGTGCACGTGCCGGGCCAGTTGGTACACCCAGGTGCGGAAGCTGAGGGTGGGCTGAAAGGTGTGGCGGTATTTGAGCACCCGCAGAAACACGTTTTGCGTCAGGTCCTGCCCCACCTCCCGGTTGCCACCATTGAGGCGGGTCAGGAAGCCAAACAACGGGCCGTGGTACCGCTCAAACAGCAGCGTGAGCTGGTCCAGGTTGTCGGCCTGAACCTGAAGCATCAGGTGCTCGTCGCTGAGAGGAGAAGTGGTTGCCACGCGGTGCTGCGAATGGTGGTGTTTGCTTCGATTACCGGGCAAATAACCATTCGTTACACGCCTCCCGAAAAATATTTTTCCCGGCCCTGGTGGTGCTTGTGCTTCAGTGGCGAAAATGGCCGTTATACCAAACGAAATTCAGGTTTGGTGCTGTGAGCAGATGGTGTAGAGACGCGACACTTCGCGTCTCTTCGTTGCACAATGCAAGGCGGTACAGGACCTCCTTGCGGGAGACGCGAAGTGTTGCGTCTCTACATTTTCAGGCAAATAGCTGCGAGGGCGGCACAAAAAAGCCCCTGCCGGGTAACCGTCAGAGGCTTTCGAGGAAAGGAAATGCAGGGCGGAAATATTAACTCACGTTGCGGCGCAGTAAGATGATGTAGCCCACTACCAGCACCCCGGCAAACCAGCCCAGGGAATACCACTCGTGCTTGGCCAGCTCGTGGGCCACGGTGAGGGTGCCTTTCTCCATCTTCATGGCCATGGCAGTGCCCAGCGGCGCGGCGTAGGGAATTTTATCCACGTGCTCCCAGCTGAGCAGGGCAATGGTGGCTACCACCGCGCCCATGCCCACGCCCACTGGCACCACGAAGGAGCGCCAGAACAAACTCACCACGTATTGCACCGCCAGTAGCCCCAGCGTAGCCACGTAGGTCCGCACGAACATCCACATGATGGTTTCCAAGGGAATGGTAGACCACGCAAACCCCAACTTGGGCCGCAGCACACTCAGGAGCATGCCGGCACCCAGCAGCAAAGCCACGAACAGCAGCAAGGCCACGGCATTCAAGGCCAGAATCAGCAGGAGTTTCGACAGAAACACTGCCCCGCGCCCTACCGGCTGCGCAAACAGGTGTTTCCAGGCGGTGGCTTTGGTTTCGATGTGCACGACCAGGCTGGTGAGCAGCACCACGAACAGCGGCAGCAGCAGCGTACCCGCCGTTTGCCAGCTGGCATTGATAAACCGGGGCCAGGGGCTGCCCCCGGCTTTCATAATGACCTCACCCTTGAAAAAGAAAATCAGGAACGTAATCAGCACCGGAAATGCGCCGCTGAGCAGCGTAAGCCGCAGCGCCGCTGTGCGCTTCAGCTTCAGCGTATCGGAGGCGAGGGTGCGGCTTAGCTGTGTGAGCGGAGCCGGGGCCGCAGGCAGCGTAAAATCGGGAGAGGGTAGGGTAGCTTCCATAGAGCAGAGAGAATAAGGAGTAGCTGTCATTCCAACGAAGGAGAAATCTGGGTTGACTATCTGGATGAATGAAACCAGATTCCTTACCTCGTTTGGAATGACAAAAAGCAGGTTACACAGCCGCCACGCGGGTTTCGGTGAGGTGGAGGAAGGTGTCTTCCAGCGTGGGCTGCTCCAGGCGCAGGCCGTACAGCGGCTGCTCGGCGGCTACCAGCTCCACGGCCAGGGCGGCCGTGTGCTCCTGGCTGAGCCAGGGCAGCCACAGCGTGCCGGGACCCGCTACCGTAGCCCCGGCCAGCAGGCGGGGCAGCAGATTGCGGCATGTTTCCGCGTCCTGGGTTTCAATTACCAGGCGGGCGCGGCCGGTTTGCAGGCGGCGCAAATCGGGCAGGCTGCCCTGGAACACCAGCCGGCCCTGCTGAATCACGCCCACGTGGGTGGCCATTTTCTCAATCTCGCTGATGAGGTGGCTGCTGACCACAATGGTTTTGCCGTGCTGCTTGCACAGGCGCTGCAGCAGCTCCCGCATTTCAATAATGCCGTTGGGGTCGAGGCCGTTGGTGGGCTCATCCAGGAGCAGCAGGTCGGGGTCGGAGAGTAGGGCAATGGCCAGGCCCAGGCGCTGCCGCATGCCCAGGGAGTACTCCTTGGCGGGGCGGTGGGCGTTATCGGTGAGGCCCACCAGCTCCAGCACCTCGGCCGTGCGGCTGGCGGCCACGCCCCGGAGGCGGCGGGTGGCTTCCACGTTTTCGCGGCCCGAGAGGTGGTCGTAGAGCGAAGGGTTTTCGATGAGGGCACCCACCCGGTCCAGCAGCGCCACCCGGTGCCGGGCCAAATCGTGGCCAAACAGGTGTACCGAACCACTGGCGGGCCGCAGCAGGCCCAGCAGCAGCCGCATGGTGGTGCTCTTGCCGGCCCCGTTTGGCCCCAGAAAACCGTAGAGGCTGCCCGGCTCCACCTGCAGGTTCACATCGTGCAGAATAGGCCGCTGGCCGAAGCGGAAATGCAGGCTGCGGGTTTCCAGCAGCAGGGGAGAGGTTGATTTCATAGCGCAGAAAGACAGAGAGAACGGCAGCAAACCTAGCCGCCCCTGTATATCTTCTCCCTCCTATTCAACCAACCCACCGCCCCGGCCCCGAAACGACGATTTTTCCCGACCAAACCCCATTTCCAGCCTCTTGCCGGGCCCCTCTATGGGTTAAGGCTACCGGTATAGGCGTTGGCGGCAGTTCTGGGCGGGTTGATTGAAAAAAAGCCCAAAATGGGCCACCCGCGTGTTATTTTCGAGAATGGAAGTTCTGTCCGCTCCGCTGAGGGCATCGTCGGGGAAAGATGCAATGGGTTCCCGCTTGGGCTGGCGTAAGCGCCTGCGTGCTTGGCTCCGGCCCGATACCTGGTCGGCAGCTCAGGAAAAGCTGCGCGTGCCCCGCTGGATTCACGTGGTGTTGTGGGTGGTGCTGGTGCTGCTGGATGGGCTCAAGCTGGGTAGCGTCATCAATGTGCTGCCGCGCTTTCCGGCTACCCTGGCCGAGTGGCAGCCGCTGTGGCCCATGGTAGGGCGGCTGGTGGTAGAGGATATCTGTGCGGCCACGCTGTTTTACCTGACCTGGCGCTGGCTGGTGCCGCGCACTTTGGGCCGGGCCCGGGTACTGCAATACGGCCTGCTGACGGCCCTGCTGGTGCTGCCCTACGCCTTTGCTATCGGCTGGCTCACGGCCCAGACTTCCCGCAAAGGCGTGCAGATTTCGGCCTACCGCGTTACGCGCCCGGTGGGCACCAAGGGCAGGCAGGTAACCACCATTGTACCGGGCCGCAAGCCCAACGCCGATACCACCGAGGTGTGGGCCCGCATCTTCAGCTCAGCCATTGTGGGCGTGTTCATCATCGGGAGCAGCTCGGCCCTGCGCATCACCGGCGACTACGTGCGGGGCCAGCGCAACCGCCGCGAAATGGAGCGCCAGCAGCTGCTCACGGAGCTGGCCATGCTCAAAACCCAGATCAATCCGCACTTCCTGTTCAACACGCTCAACAACATCTACTCCCTCACCAGCCGCAAGTCCGACAAAGCCCCCGAAGCCGTGCTGCGTCTGGCCGAAATCATGCGCTACCTGCTCTACGAAAGCAGCACCGATACCGTACCCCTGAGCCGGGAAATTGACCACTTGCGCAGCTTTCTGGATTTGCAGCGGCTGCGGCTGTCAGCTTCGGCCCAGCAGGCCATTCAGTTTGAGGTAGAAGGCACCTCGCCCGATTGCGCCCACCCCATTGCGCCGCTGCTGCTGCTGCCGCTGGTGGAAAACGCCTTCAAACACGGCGACCTAACGGCCCGGCCCGTGGCCGTACACGTTTCGCTGCGGCTGGCTTCCGATGGGCTACTGCGCTTTACGGTGCTCAACCACGTGGCCCCCGCCGATGCTGAGCGGGAACTGCCCAGGCAGCCCGGCGGCGTGGGCCTCGTCAACCTGCACCGCCGCCTGGAGCTGCTCTACCCCGGCCGCTACGCCCTCGACGTGCAAACGCCCCCCGGCCAGCACCTCGTTACACTGGTGCTGCTGCAGTAGGGTAGGAGGGTTTGGGGGTAAGCGGGTAGGAGTCGGGGATAGTTGTTTGAACGCTATCCGTTGACCGTCAGCCGGTCTCCGCTAATCTGCCTTACTATGCTGCATCCAACGCGACGATATATCTTTCCCACTATATCATCCTAAACTCCTACCTTCCTACCCTCATACCCTGATAAAGATGACCTGCGTTATCCTCGATGATGAGCCCTTGGCCCTGGACCTATTAGCCGATTACTGCGCCCAAGTACCCGGATTGGAGCTGAAGGCCCAGTTCGAAGATGCGCTGCAGGGCTTGGCCTACCTGCAGGATAATCCCGTGGACGTGGTGTTCCTGGATATTCACATGCCCCGGCTTACCGGGGTGCAGTTGGCCCAACTGCTGCCCCAGCCCGGCCCGCGCATCGTGTTTACCACCGCCTACGACCAGTATGCCGTGCGCAGCTACGAGCTGAATGCCGCCGACTACCTGCTCAAGCCCATTGCCTTCGAGCGGTTCGTGCAAACAGTGCAGAAGCTCCGCCAGCAGCTGCAGCCCACCACACCCGTAGCGCCGACTCCGGCTGTTACTGCGTCGGCGCACCCGGAAGCTACGCCTACCGCGCCGGATGCTATGTTCGTGAAAAACGACCACCGCCTCCAGCGCGTCGCCTTTGATGATATTCTCTACATCGAGGGCATGAAGGAGTACCTGATGATATATACCACTACCGGTAAGGTGCTCACGCTCCAGTCGTTTCGGCGGGTGGAGGAGGTGCTGCCCCCCGAGCGGTTTGCCCGTATCCACAAGTCGTTTCTGGTGGCGTTGAGCCGCATTGAGCACGTGGAGCGGGGCAAGGTGCAGGTAGCCGGCCGCCTCCTGCCCATCGGCGACACCTACCGAGACTCGTTCAACGCCCTCATCAAAGCTTACAACTTGTTGTAGGGTAGAAGACAGGAGTTAGAAGCTAGGAGGCAATTCATCATCCGAGCAATGAAGAAGGACCTTACTGTGCTGGAGCAGATTATCCCAGCGCAGTAAGGTCCTTTGTTTACTTCAGATGACAGATGGAGTACTAACTCCTGCCTCCTAACCTTCTACTTCGCCGCCAGCTTCTTGGCAATTTCGGCGGTGTGGCGGCCCTGGAAACGGGCACCTTCCAACTCATTGTCGCTGGGCTGCCGCTCGCCCTGGCCGCCGGCCACGGTGCTGGCGCCGTAGGGCGTACCGCCGGTTACGTCGGTGTGGCCCATCTGGCCCTGCCAGGCGTAGGGCAGGCCCACAATTACGAGGCCGTGGTGCAGCATTTCGGTGTGCAAGCTGCGCAGGGTTACTTCCTGGCCACCGTGCTGGGTAGCGGTGCTTACAAAGCCCCCGCCCACTTTGCCTACCAGCTTGCCCTGCGCCCATAGCGCCCCCGTACCATCCAGGAAAGCCTGAATCTGGCTGCACACGTTGCCGTAGCGGGTGGGCGTACCGATGATGATGGCATCGTACTGATCCAACTCCTCAGGCTTGGCCACCGGAATGTGCTCAAATGCCTTCTGAGCCTGCGTAGCCCCGATTTTTTCGAGTAGCTCGGCGGGCAGGGTTTCCGGTACTTTCTTGATGACTACTTCGTTGTCGGCTACCTGGCGGGCACCTTCGGCCACGGCTTCGGCCAGCTTGTACACGTGACCATACGTGGAGTAAAACAGCACAAGTGTTTTCATGGGATAAGCAGTTGGGGTAGGAGTATGCATGTGAGCCCAGGCGCTGACCAGGGCAACCGGTGTAACTACACGGTAAAAAGGGGCAGGGGTTACGAATGCCGAAATTGTGTAAGGCTAAAAATCTGCCGTTGAAATACTTACCTTGTAGCTGGTGAAAAACGATATATCCGATGCAACCTTCGGTGGCGGTGCTGTCCTCTTGTGGCTGTATGGCTGGTAGCAGGCACGCCCGCACCACCGAATTAGTTTATCCGAGCTTTGCAGCGTATGCAGCATTCGTACTTAAGCGGTAGTAGCCTTCTAAAAGAAGTAGCCGCAGGTGAGCCCCTAAATGCCGACCCCCGCCCGGGCCGGAACCGTCAATGAGCGCCCTGTCGGCTTCGTTGGCCGGCGGCGGGCTGCGCAGCCTGCTCCCCGGTACGGCCGCGCGTCCGCAGGAGTCCTTATCGTCGTCCGTATCCGCTCCCGTGCGCACCCTTACCCCGCCTTCCCAGCTCTCCGACAATGAGCTGCTTGATGGTTGCCTGGCCGGCAGCCGCCTGATGCAGAAATACCTGTACGAACGGTTTGCTGGCCGCATGATGGCCGTGTGCCTGCGGTATGCCCAAACCACCTTTGAAGCCGAAGACGTGCTGCAGGAAGGGTTTCTGACGGTGTTCAAAAACCTGGGCAGCTTCCGCCGGGAGTGCCCGCTGGAGTTCTGGATTCGCCGTATCATGGTAAACGCCGCCCTCCGCCAGCACCGCCGCAATGCCCCGCTGGTAGCCGTGAGCGACGGCGGAGAGTATCCCGAAGACCTGGCCGGGGAGGAGTTCACCCTCTCCAACTACAACTTCGAGGAGCTGCTGAACCTGATTCAGGAACTGGCCCCCCGCTACCGCATGGTGTTCAACCTGTTTGCCATCGAAGGCTACGGGCACAAGGAAATCGGCGACATGCTGGGCATTTCCGAAGGCACCAGCAAATCACAATACTCCCGGGCTCGGGCAATTTTGAAAAGTAAAGTCGAGCGTCTCGACGCTCACCGCTCCCATGGCAGCTTCCGCTCCTAACGATACCACTCCCCACCAGCCGGACCCCCGCCCCACCGGCGACCTGGAATACCTGTTTCAGCAAAAGTTTGCTGAGGCGGAGGTAACCCCGCGCGCCAGTTTCTGGGATCAGCTCGACCATGAGCTGGTGGTGCAGCAGCACGAGCAGATAGTGCAGGAAAATACCGCCTACCGCCGCCGGCTGGTGCTGCACCGCTGGGTAGCGGCCGCTTGCCTGTTGCTGGCTTTGGGCTTTGGCAGCTGGGCCTACCTGGGCTCCGGCAGCCTGCCTGCCTCCGATGAATTGGCTGTTAATACGGGCTTTGGATCCGCCGCTGGCCAGCAAGCCACGGCCGGCTCGGTCGGCACCCTCGACGGTAACGAAACGTTATCAGCCGCCGGGGCAGAGTCTTCCTCCCAATCGTCGAACTCCCAGGCTGCCGCAGGGCTACTGGCGGCCATCAACAGCAACGCTGATGAGCAAGCCGTACTTGGCATGGACCGCACGTACGCGTCTGCGGCCGGCACCTACCATAGTGCAAATACGTACGGGCTTCCTGCCGGGCAAGAGGCTGGTGTAGAGTACGGCTTGGCTGGCGCGCACTATGCCAGTGAGCGTTACGCTCCGGGCGCAGCCGGTATCTTGCAAACAAATGCCTCGACCAGCGCAACAGGTACGGATACATACTCCTTTGCGGGCTCCGGCCTGCTAACGCCGCGGGCAGCATATTTGCGCAACTTGCTGGGCCTGGGCCGCCCCGATACGCTGAAGCCGGCGCTACTGGCCGTACCACAGCCGGCCATTACGGAAGGCGTGGCTGCTACCACGCCTGAGGAAGAGCAGAAGGAAACGCCGAAGCTGTGGAAGCGGCTGCGCCTGGGTGGCGGCTACGCTGTGGGTACCTTCAACCCCAACATTAACTTCTCTCGTACCGATGGCCGGGTGAAAGCCGACCCGGTATCCAATGCCCTGCGCTCTTACTATCAGGAGGAAGCCGAGGACGAATACCGTCGCAACCTGCGCAGTGGTTTGTCGCAGCGGGTGGCTCTCACGGCCTCCTTCGCCCTCAACAAGCACTGGACGCTGACGGCCGCCGCCGAAGCTGCCGAGCTGCGCGCTACCTCGGCCACTACCTACGGGTTCATTGATGGCAAGCAGGTGGGCCCCCAGGCCGCTGATATTTTCAGCCGCCCGGCCGCCTACAACTCGGCTTTGCCGCAGCCTCGTACCACCTCGTACCGGTACCGCACGGCTACCGTGCCGGTGGGGGTGCGGTACGGCTCCAGCAAGGCCGGCCTGTCGTTGTACACTAAAGTGGGGGCCGCCGTGAGCGTGTTGCTGAGCAGCCGTTCCGAGTTGGAAGGCTCCCCCGCAGCTACCCGCAGCTACACCTACAAATCCACCGATTCGCCGTACCGGCAGGTGCTGGTATCGGGGCGGGGTGGTGCCGGAGTGCGGTATCAGCCGGCTTCGGCAAGCTGGAACCTGAACGTGGGCCCCACCGCCGAAACCTACTTCACTACGCTTAATGCCAACCCCAGCCAGCGCGCCATCAACCAAAGCCGGCCTTATAGCTTGGGCCTGGAAGCCAGCGTAGAGTTTGGTGCTCCTAAGCCCATGCCCGGCGTCCAATAACAGTAGCGGCTCTTTGCCGCCCACATCATGAACCGCGTACTTTTTCTCTGCGCGTTGTGGCTCCTCCTGCTGGGGGGAGCTACTGCGTGTTCCTCTACCAACGATGCCGCCGAGCCTATTTGTGCCGGCGACTTCTCGGCCACGCTCATTGAGCAGCTCAAGCAAAAGCCCAAGCAAACCCCCGCTGCCGAAGTAACGCAGTATACCTATCAAAACCGCACGGTGTACCTCGTGACGGGTGGCAACACCAGTTACGTATTCGACGGCTGCGGGCGGGTAATCTGCTCGGCCGCCGTGGGGCCAAACAGCACGGGCGACGGCCGTTGCCCCGATTTTGCAACGGCGGCTACCAACCCCCAACTGCTTTGGCACGACCCGCGGTAAAGCAGAGCAAACCACACGCAGAACCGCCCGCCTTTCTCTGGTAAAGGCGGGCGGTTCTGCGTGTGGTGACGAATGCCAGTGAGTGCGCAGGCTGATTTACTCCCGCACTAAGCGGAGGACAGTCTGCTTATTCCCCTGCTGTAGCCGCACAAGATAGAGGCCCGCGGATAAGGAGCCGGCCCCAGGCACATGCAGGACAGTGGACGTAGTAAGCGTAATTGTCTGCTGCCAGAGCACCCGGCCTGAAGCGCTAAGCAGGCTGATAATGGCTGGGCCAAGCTGCGCGGGACAGACCCGCACCTGCACACCGGCGCTACCGAATGGTATTGGCCAGGCAGTGAGCAACGTGGGCTGAGGAGCAGTTGGTGGTGCGGAGGCCGTAACCAGCTGATTGCCGAGCGTAAGCAGCAACGGTACCGTACTGAGCGTGTTTTGCCCAAGCTGACCGGCTGAATTAGTACCCCAGGTCCAGAGGGTACCATCGGCCCGGACAACGAGGGCGTGGCTACCGCCGGCGGCGTAGCTGGTCCAGCCGGTCTGGCCGGATAGCAGCACCGGAGCTTCACGGTCGGTAGCACTTCCGTCACCCAGCTGGTTGACGCTGTTAGTGCCCCAGGCCCAGCTGGTGCCATCCTGGCGCACGGCCAGCGTGTAGAACCGGCCTGCCACC
Organism: Hymenobacter pini; assembly: GCF_020421205.1. Lineage (GTDB taxonomy): Bacteria > Bacteroidota > Bacteroidia > Cytophagales > Hymenobacteraceae > Hymenobacter > Hymenobacter pini. Next base: position 668,724 of record NZ_JAIZZH010000003.1, on the reverse strand, counting down.
ACACTTTGCCAGGTTGTGCCAGGGGCAATCTGCACGGGCACAATGGAGTATTTGCGGGTGCCGGTACCCAGCAAATCGAAGTAGATACTGCCCCAGGCCCATAAGGTGCCATCCTCCCGGATAGCCATAGTATGCAAGGTGCCGACACTGACGCTTTTCCACTTGGTGCCCGGTGCCACTTGTAACGGGCCGTTCTGGTATAAATCCTGCACACCATTGCCCAATACGCCATGTTGGTTGTCGCCCCATGCCCAGAGGGTGCCATCTGCCCGAATGGCGGCCGTGTGGTTGTGACCCGCACTGACGCTTTTCCATTTGCTGCCGGGCAGCACGGGTACCGGAGCAAACAAGTTCCCATCGGCTCCCGGTAGAACCCGGCCGAAGAAATTGTAGCCCCAGCCCCACAGAGAGCCGTCGCGCCGGATGGCCATTGTGTACCGATAGCCAGTACTTACGCTTTGCCAGGTGGTGTCGGCATTGGCGAGAGTGGGAGCCGCGTGAGGCTGCTGATTGGTGCTAATGTAATCCAGCCCCCAACTCCACAGGGTGCCATCCTGGCGAATGGCGGCTACGTGGTCCCAGCCGCAGGCCATGGTTTTCCATTTGCTGCCCGGCGCTACCTGAGTAGGCGAAGACTGGCCAACGAGGGTGCTGTTGCCGAGTTGTCCGTTGTCGTTGCTGCCCCACGTCCAGAGGCTGCCATCCTGCTGCAGGCCGGCTGAGAAGGAGTAACCAGCACTAACCCGTAGCCAGGTAGGCTGGGCAATGATGCCGGGAGTAAGCTGGCTGCCTGTGCTGCCGTTGCCCAACTGCCCCTGCGTATTGCTGCCCCAGGTCCAGAGGCTGCCGTTCTGCTGGATACCGGCCATGGAGGCATTAGTCGATATAGCTTGCCAGCGGCTGGTGCCGGGTACTAGCGTGGGCTGCAACTGCGGGGTGGTGCTGCCCATACCCAACTGCCCGCTGGTATTGTCGCCCCAGGTCCAGAGGCTGCCATCTTGCTGTAACGCTGCCGAGTGGGTGGGGCCGGCCGCCAGGGTTTGCCAGGTAGTAGCCGTACCAATCCGAACAGGAATAAGCGAGTTAGCGGTGCTGCCCGTACCCAACTGGCCGCTGGTGTTGTCGCCCCAGGCCCAGAGGCTACCATCCTTGCTGATGCCAACGGTGTGCTGGTAGCCGGCTTTTACTTCCTTCCACACACCTGGGGTGCCTTGCGGAAAGTAAAGCCGGCTGAATGTAAGCCGGGGGACAGTGGAATTATTGCCGAGCTGCCCGGAGGAGTTCAGGCCACACCCGAACAAGGTTCCGTCTTGCGCCAGTGCCACCGTGTAGCCTTGTCCGGGAGAAGCCTGCAGAATGCCATTGCCCAGATAAACAGGCGTTAGCCGCCGAATTTTGTCACCGGTACCCAGCTGGCTCTGGTCGTTATTTCCCCAGGCCCACAGTGCGCCACCTTCTTCAATAGCTACTACGTGGCTGGGGCCCGCGCTTGCGCTCCACCACCGGCGCCATTGGGTCAACGAATCAACTTGGCGGGGCCGGTAGTGGTCTACGGTAGTACCATCCCCAAGCTGCCCGAACTCATTGCCACCCCAACTCCACAACGTACCATCCTGGCGAATGGCTACCGTGTAGCCAGGACCCGCGCTGGCGCTGAGCCAGGATGTAAGCGTGCCGAGCTGGGCGGGCACGTTGCGGGCAGTGGTAGTGCCATTCCCGAGCTGGCCGCGCTGGTTGTTACCCCAGGTCCACAGCGTGCCATCCTGCCGCACGGCTACGGTGTGGGTGCCGCTGGTACTGATGGTGCGCCAGATAGGGTTGAGCACTTGTCCGGGAAGGCTGACGGCCGTGGGAAAAAGGGCCATATTACCCACTTGGCCGGCATCATTGATGCCCCAGCTCCAGAGTGAGCCATCCTGGCGCACGGCCAGCGTGTGGCGCCCGATGGCTACTGCGTACTGCCAGCTGGAGCCCGGGTGCACCTGGTAGCTGTTTTCCCAAATGTAGCTGGTATAGTAGCTAAGCATGAAGGTAGTGCCATTGCCCAACTGCCCGGCTGCATTGTTACCCCAGGTCCACAAGGCCCCGTTTTCCTGCACGGCCGCTACGTGGAACTCGCCCGCACTGGCCTGCAGCCATTTGGTGTTGGGTTGTATTTCGTAGGGGTTGGGGTTGCCATTGTAGCCCCCCGGCGCGAAGCTGCCCCAATGCCACAAGCTCCCGTTCTGCTGAATGCCGATGGATTGGTTGCCTCCGGCATCAATGCTTTTCCAGATGGTGCCGGGCTTTACCTGCACGGGTTCCGCCGAGTTGAGCATCATGTCGTTACCAAGTTGGCGGTAGGCGTTGCTGCCCCAGGCCCAGAGCGTGCCGTTCTGTTGCAGCGCCAGGTAGTGCTGGTACCCGGCGCTTACCGTTTGCCAGGTATTCAGGGTGCCAAACCGCTGAGGAATAAGCTGGTTGTTGCCCCATACCCATAGGGTGCCATCCTGGCGCACGGCCACGGTAGCAGTGGTAGAGGTAGCCACGCTCAGCCATTTTGTGCCCGGTGCTACCTCCACGGGCACCGCTTTGTCTGTTTTAGTGCCCGTGCCCAGCTGCCCGGCGGCATTACTGCCCCAGGTCCAGAGGGTGCCATCCTGCCGAATGCCAGCGGAGTGTCTGTCTCCTATGCTCACCGTTTTCCACTGGGTGCCCGAAAGAATTGGAACGGGCGCGGACCGGTTGCTGGTGGTACCGTCGCCGAGCTGCCCGTACTGGTTTTCACCCCAGGCCCACAAACTGCCATTGGGTTGCAGGTAAAGAGTATGTGACTGCGCAAAGCCGGGCGTGCTCCAAACGCAGCCCAGCCACACCAGCATACCTACACAACAAATGAGTAAACGTCGAATCATTAGCGCTGAGTAATTGGATAAAATCAGGACAAGATACTGAGCAGTTGGGCACCGGCTCGTATCGGCGGAAAAATACCGGCCGCTGGGTTGCCCCAGAGTGTAGGGATAAATCTTCTGCTCCGAACCATCCGGCCCGAAATGCAGTTATGATAGGCTACCGTTTCGGCCCTATCTTTCCCCTGCATGAAGTATCAACTGACCTCGGAATTTACCCCCACCGGCGACCAGCCCCAGGCTATCAGGCAACTGGTGGAAGGCGTGAACAATGGCGAGCCGGCTCAAGTGCTGCTGGGGGCCACGGGCACGGGTAAAACCTTCACCATGGCCAACGTAATTGCCGAAACCGGTAAGCCGGCCCTGGTGCTCTGCCACAATAAAACCCTGGCCGCCCAGCTCTACGGCGAGTTCAAGCAGTTCTTCCCCAACAACGCCGTCGAGTACTACATCAGCTACTACGACTACTACCAGCCCGAGGCATACATTGCCTCTACTGATGTGTTCATTGAAAAAGACCTGGCTATCAACCAGGAAATTGAGAAGCTGCGGCTGCATACCACGTCCACGCTGCTCTCGGGCCGGCGCGACGTGATTGTGGTGGCTTCAGTATCGTGCATTTACGGTATCGGCAACCCCGAGGAGTTCGGCAAAAACGTGATTTACCTGGCCCCCGGTCTGCGGTACTCGCGCAATAACCTGCTCTACCAGTTTGTGCAGATTTTGTACTCGCGCACCGAAATGGAGTTTACCCGCGGCACCTTCCGGGTGAAGGGTGATACGGTGGACGTATTCCCGGCCTACGCCGACTACGCCTACCGCATCTTCTTCTTCGGCGACGAGATTGAGGCCATTCAGAAGATTGACCCCCAGAGCGGCAAGAAGCTGGCCGATGAGAAATCCATTACCCTGTACCCGGCCCAGCTGTTTGTGACGGGCAAGGATACGCTCAACCAAGCTATCCGGGAAATTCAGTTTGATATGGTGCAGCAGCACGCCTACTTTGAGAAGGAGGGGCGTGACCAGGAGGCCAAGCGCATCATGGAGCGCACCGAATTCGACCTGGAAATGATTCGGGAGCTGGGCTACTGCTCCGGCATTGAGAACTACTCGCGCTACTTCGATGGCCGCCAGCCCGGCAGCCGCCCCTTCTGCCTGCTCGATTACTTCCCCGACGATTACCTGCTAGTAGTGGACGAAAGCCACGCCACCATGCCCCAGATTCGGGCCATGTGGGGTGGTGACCGGAGCCGCAAAACGGCCCTGGTGGAATACGGCTTCCGCCTGCCCTCGGCCATGGACAACCGCCCGCTCACCTTCAACGAGTTTGAGGGCATGGTGCGTCAGGCCGTGTACGTATCGGCCACACCCGCCGATTATGAGCTGACCCAGGCCAACGGCGTGGTGGTGGAGCAGATTATCCGCCCAACTGGCTTGCTTGACCCCGAAATCGACCTGCGCCCCAGCGGCAACCAGATTGACGACCTGCTGGACGAGGTGGACAACCGCGTGAAAATGGGCGACCGGGTGCTGGTAACCACCCTCACCAAGCGCATGGCCGAGGAACTACAGAAATACATGGAGCGCTTGGGTATTAAGTCGCAGTACGTGCACTCCGACGTGAAAACCCTGGACCGGGTGGAGATTCTGCGGCAGCTGCGCCTGGGCGAAATTGACGTGCTCATCGGCGTAAACCTGCTGCGCGAAGGACTTGACCTGCCCGAGGTTTCATTGGTAGCCATTCTGGACGCCGACAAGGAAGGCTTCCTGCGTGACCAGCGCAGCCTCATCCAGACGATGGGCCGTGCCGCCCGTAACGACCGGGGCAAGGTGATTATGTACGCCGACCGCATCACCGGCTCCATGCAGCGGGCCATGGACGAAACCAACCGCCGCCGCGCCGTGCAGATGGAGTACAACGAGGCCCACGGCATCACGCCCCGCACGGTGCGCAAGAGCCGCGAGGCCATCATGGAGCAAACTTCGCTGTCGGATTACCGCATCCAGGAAGGCACAGCCTACGCTGGTCCCGATGCCGACGTGACGCTGGCCATTGCGGCCGAGCCGGTGGTGTCCGTCATGGCCCGGCCGGAACTGGAGAAGCTCATCAAGCAAACCGAGAAGCAGATGGAAGCCGCCGCCAAGGACCTCGACTTCCTCACCGCCGCCAAGCTCCGCGACGAGCTGGCGGCCCTGAAGCAGGTGCTCAAAACCAAGCGGGAATAGCTATACCCCGAGTACACATGGCGCAGTTGTTGCGCGGAGATACGCTACCGGCTGCTATTAGCCGGTAGCGTATTTTTTGTTTGTGCTATGCGCCTACCTATTACAGTATTGCTTTTGTGGATTGGCAGCTTCGTTGGTGCAGCTCACGCCCAACAGCCCGCCGGTAAGTACCAATTCATGCACGTGAGCCTCATGTACAGCCGCCTATATTTCTCTCCGGCGTATCAGAATAGGGAAATGGTGCGAGTTGACGAGTATTTGGGCGAGTCGTACAGGCTGTTTGATGGCCGGAAATTGGGGTGGGAAGCCATGAGTCGCCTGCTTAACGAGCTATCAGCCGACAACTGGGAGCTGGTCAGTATGGTTTCGGATAATGACAAGGACGGAAGCCGGGGCGCGGTGTACCTGCTGCGCCGGCCGGTGGTGGCTAAGTAGGCCACTAGCTTGCCTGGTGAGGTGTAGCAAATGGATAGCTCAGCTAGCACCAGAGGCTGGCATAATATTAGGAGAGGCAGGACCCACCGTCAACTCAGGCGGTGCCCTGTCTTGTGTAATATGAAATATCCACTACTGTTATCTGTACTGGCTCTGCTGAATACGGCCGCTCATGCCCAAACCACCGGTTCGGTAAAACCGGTGCGCCCTGTGCCCGCGTTTCCGGCCCTGCCCGAAACAGCTATGCAACCCACGGCTACTATCACGCGGGCATCCAGTACGACGGCTGGCAGCCGCTTTCAGTATCAGCTGCTGAAAATTCAGGATGGACAGATGGCTATTTTGGCTCCGGCGTGGCGGGGCATTACCAAGCTGGAGCCGGAGCGCATTCAGAAAAGCTTGTGGAGCGAGATAGTGCCGGGCTCGTTGGATAATAAGGTGATGGGGGTACTCAATGAGCTAGCTGTAGAAGGCTGGGAGCTGCTGGAAGTGTATAATTTATCGCAGCCGATAAGTGCCAAACAAAGCATCGAAACCAGCCTAACCTTCAATGATCCAAACCGGCCCACGTATTCCGGCACCACTTCCATAACCACCTACACTGAAACCCGCTATCTGCTACGGCGGCCGTTGCCTACGCTTGACAAGTAACCAAGCGCTACCCCAACTGCGCCAGCCACGCTGGTACCTCCGCCATCGAAGCCACCTCCTGGAACGCCGCGCCGGCCCGCTCTTCCTCCGAAACCCGCTCCATCACCCAGGTAGTGTGGTAGGGCACGTACACGGCCCGGCCACCCAGGCGTGCCACCGGCAGCACGTCGGATTTCAGGGAGTTGCCTACCATGACGAATTCCTCCGGCCGCAGGCCGTGGCGGCTCAGGATGCGCTGGTAGGTGGCGTCGTTCTTCTCGCTCACAATTTCCACGTGGTCAAACAGGTCACCTAGGCCGGAGCGGGCCAGCTTACTTTCTTGGTCGAACAGGTCGCCTTTGGTGAGCAGCATCAGCGGAATGCCCTGGGCCTGTACGGCCGCCAGCACTTCTGGCACGTGGGGCAGCAGCTCAATAGGGTAATCGAGCAGGCGCTTGCCGTGGTCGAGGATGTGCTGGATTTCCTGGCCGCTGACCTGCCCATCCGTTAATCGGATAACAGTCTCAATCATTGACAGCATAAACGATTTGGCCCCGTAGCCGAATAAGGGCATGTTTTCGCGCTGCACCTCGAAAAACCGGGCGCTGAGTTCTTCTGGCGCGGCGTAATGGCCCAGCAGTTCGTAGAGGCGCGCCTCAGCCAGGTCAAAATAGGGTTGATTAGGCCACAGGGTGTCGTCGGCGTCGAAGGCAATCAGGCGGGGTGCAGGCATGGTGGCAAGGCAAAGGGGTAGCGCAAAGTTACCGAACTTGCCGCCCATGAAGCAGCTGATTGACCTGAGTACCTGGAACCGCCGTGAGCATTTTACCTTTTTTTCGGGCTTCGAAGAGCCTTTTTGGGGCGCCGTAACGGAGGTAGATGCTACCCTCGCGTTGCAGCGGGCGAAGCAACTGGGCTGCTCATTTTTTCAAGTGTACCTGCACTGCACCCTGCAGGCCGTGAACCAGGTGGAGAACCTGCGCTACCGCATTGAGGATGGTCAGGTAGTGTGCTACGACCAGGTGCACGTGTCGCCCACCCTGGGCCGGCCCGATCACACCTTTGGGTTTGGCTTCGTGCCGTACCACCCGGAGCTGGCTACGTTTGGCGAAGGGCTGCAGGCGGAAATTGCGGCGGTGCAGGCCGATACGGGCCTCCGCTTGGGGTTGGAAACGGGACGCTTGGATGTGATTCACTTTTCGGCCATGCCCTGGTTTTCCTTTACCGGCCTCACTCACGCCCGCTCGTTTTCGCACCCGGATAGCATTCCGAAGATTTCGGTGGGCCGCCTACGCCCCGAAGCCGACCGGAAGCTGCTGCCCGTGGCCATCAATGTGCACCACGGCCTGGCTGATGGGTACCATGTGGGACTGTTTGTAGAGGCGTTGCAACGGGCGCTCAACGAGCAGTAGCCAGCCCAAGAAGTAATCGTTGAGGTGTTGTAACAGCGGCTGCGTAGCGGAAAATACGTAGCCTAAAATCCAGCTTTGTTCGCCGCAGAATACGTGTTTCTCCGATGATAACTGCCCAGGAAGGGGGCGTATAGCAGAAACCAGCGAACTGACCCACTATGTCGGCTCGCCGGTTTCTTCTCCGCTCTGGCAGTTGCGTATGACGTTTCCCGTCTTGTTTTTCAGTGTGTTCTTCGGTGTGTATGGGCTGATGCTCCTGCTGGTGCTACGCCGGCGCGCCCTCCACCTGCGGTTAGAGTGCGCACGAGTGAGCATTCTGGTAGCGGCTCGTAACGAGGCCCATACCATTGAGCGGTGCCTGCAGGCGCTGGCTACTCTGAATTACCCACCGGAGCAGCTCGAAATTCTCATTGGCGACGATGACTCCACGGATGATACCCGCGCCGTAGTACGGCGCTTCATTGCCAATAAGCCGCAGTTTCAACTATTGTCTGTGCGGCGGCAGCTGGGTACGGCTCGGGGCAAAAGTAACGTGCTGGCCCACCTCTGCCGGGCCGCTACCTCCGAGTATTTCCTGTTTACCGACGCTGATATGGCCCTTTCATCGGAATGGGTGCGCACCATGCTGGCAGCGGCCACTCCGCAGGTAGGCATTGTGACGGGCATTACCACGGCCACGGGCTCCTTGTTTGGGCGGCTGCAGGGACTCGATTGGCTGTTTGGCCTCAATCTGATTCGTATGCTAACGGACCTGGGCGTGCCCGTAGCGGCCGTGGGTAACAACATGCTGGTGCGCCGGGCTGCCTACGAGTCTATTGGTGGGTACGAGGCCCTGGCGTTTAGCATCAGTGAGGATGTACAGCTGTTTGAGCAGGTGGTGGCGCAAGGTTGGGAGTTCCGTAACCTCATCGTACCGGAAGCGCTAGGCGTTTCGGTGGCGCAGCCCACGGTGCGCCACCTGCTGCGCCAGCGCAAACGCTGGATGAAAGGCGCCGCGCACTTGCCCTGGCAGCTTGGGGCCTTGTTTAGCACCTACGCGTTGTTTTACACCGTACTCGGCTGGCCCGGTCTGCTGCCACTGGGCACCATTGGCCTGCTTTGGGCAGCCAAACTAGGGTGTCAGACGCTGTTTCTGCTAATTACTCTGCGCCAAGCCGGGCACCGGGAGCGGCTGCCAGTGCTTGTGCTTTACGAGTTTTACCTGCTGGCTATGTCCCTGGTCGTATTGGTGTATACGGTATGGCCCCGACCTATTGTGTGGAAGGAGCGCCGCTACACCTGGGCTGAGGCTTAACCGGCTAGTTGCCTTAGGCTGGTTAATCTCGTTGCTGGATTATTTCAACCCCCTTGCGTATGCCTTTGCACCACGAGTTAGAAAAAAAGCTGAGCAAAACGTTTGAGCCCTCCAGCCGCATTGATGATGTGTTTAAGGGCTACGACATCACCTTCCTGACCAACGAACACGGGGAGCCCATGATGTTGTTTTTTGGTAAGCGCCGCCCCGATGGCCTCATTGCCGGTGAACGATTCACGCGCACCATCAAGCGCCAACCCAATAGCTTGGAGGTAAAGTCCAGTCACTGGGATAATCGGGGCAAGATTATGCGCTGAACCCATGCATAGCGGGCCTTAAGTGCTACTAGCCAGCTCCCTTTGCACATGGGCGAGGCTGCCTAGCAGCTGACGCACATCGGCCACGTTGGCCGCTGAGTACCGGGCCAGGGAGCGAGGTATGGGGCCTACCTTGAGGCTGTAGGCCGTGGCCGGCAGTGCGGCAAACGTATCCTCATCGGTTCGGTCGTCGCCAATGGCCAGGATGAAGTCGGGTTGCTCCGGACCCAGCCACTGGACGGCAGCAGAAGCGGCGGCTTCGGCATACCGCTTATAGTCACTGCCCACCGAAAACGCATCGACCAGCACCGTGCGGATGAGCGTTTCTATCTGGCCGATGTGGGTAGGTAGCTCCAGTGCCTGGTCGTGGTAGCGCAGCGTTAGCTCATTTGGTTGAAGCCCGGCAGGATGTACCGCTCCCCTTTAGATAGGAGGTGCACATTCAAGTCACGGATGGAAAACACCTCCCCGGGCTGAATCTGGTAAATGGTATTGCCGGTACAGGCGTGCCCATCTACCAGCCCAAGGCTCGGTCAAGATTGGCTAATGGGGCTGAGCTGCCACAGTTGCCCGCAGCCTGTGGGTAGGCACTGCAGGCGGTAGTAGCCACGGAGGCGCTGCCCGTTGAAGGTGAGCCGCAACCTGCCCTGAGTAAGGCCAGCACGCAAATCGGAATCTGCCCCATGCTGGGTTGCTACCGACTGCACCGTGCCAGCTTCCAAGCATTCCAGCGGGAAATTGTACGGTGGGGCCGACATCAGCCACAGCAGCACGGGGCGCTTAGCTAGCTGCTCTAGAGGCTGAGAAATAACCCAGTGGGCTGAATTGCCAACGGCATCTTCCAAGATCAGCTCTTGGTAGGCTGGGACTACTGGGGAGCAACGCACCGTGAAAGTCAGCGCCGAACGGGTTGGTACAACCACTACATCGGCGAAGCTAAGTTTGGGGTTCATAGCGAAGGTAGGCAAGGACAACATTATGCCAGGTATAACGGGGCACGGCCTAGGTGCGGTGACGCAGAGAATACGGATTTTTCTAATATGTACTAGAAGGTTCTATCCGTTATTGTACGTATAAGTTCAATCTTAATAAATAATTATATAATTGATATTCAGGTTCTTGAAAATGATTATGAGTTAGCTGAAGTTACTGGCAAAATTAAGCTACTCTATAACTATTGCCGGTTCTATCTGGTGCAGACATAAGGGTAAAAGCGACGGACGTTGTCAGGTAGCCGAAGCATAAGTACGGCTCATTCGCAGCCACGGAGTGCATGGAAAAGGAAGAAATACATCTGGATGATTGGCAGCGCACACTGCTGGGGCAGGCTCCGCTGGAGATTCTGCTGGAAGTAGCCCTGCGTACCCTCATTATATACGTGGTGCTGCTGGTTGCGCTGCGCATGTTGGGCAAGCGCATGAATGCTCAGTTGATGGTGGCCGAATTATCGGTGATGCTGATGCTTGGGGCCATTGTAGCAGTGCCCATGCAGATACCGGACCGAGGCATTTTGCAGGGCGTGCTGGTACTAACCTGCCTGGTGGGCTTGTATCGGGGTATCAACTGGCGGGCCTTTCGCAGCGAGAAGTTTGAGGGTGCCGTGCTGGATGACGTGTGGATTTTGGTGCAGGATGGCCAGATGGAGCTATCTGCATTGGAAGCCAGCGTGTTGTCGCGGGAGCAGTTGCTGGCGCGTCTGCGGCAGGAAGGTATTCGCAATCTGAGGACGGTGCAATGGGCCTGGCAGGAGGCCAACGGCGACTTTTCGGTGCTGAAATTTCCGGAGCCGAAACCCGGTTTGTCCATTTTACCCGCCGTGGATACGGCTTTCCGGCAAGAGTAGCAAGTTGCAGCCGGGCAGTTTGCCTGCGGAAGCTGCGCCCATTTGCTAGCTGCTACGCACCTGCCAAACAGCAAATGCCCGAGTTGCCAGGAGCAGGAGTGGCAGCCCGCCGTGCTGGAATAGGATATATATCGAAGACAGTGAAGCCTACTGCTTCGCTCACGTTGGCGAGTAGCCCAGAGTCCCAGCCCTGATTGTTTGCCCTTTGCAGCACGCAAAAGCCCCGCCAGATGCGCTTCACGTTGGAAACGCATCTGGCGGGGCTTTTCGCAGCACTGAGTTTACTGATTGGTGGCTAGGTTTCGGAGGCGCTGGTAGGTGTTTTGGGAGAGGCGGTACTGGCGCTCAATCGTTTGGCGGATGGAACCGCGCAGCTCCGGGTTGCTGAGGGCTTCCCGGTAGGCTTTCAGGGCCCACTCTTCGCCATAGATATTGGCCCCCAGAATGGATTTTTCGTCGCTGCCGGTTATGGCTGCCTGCGCATCCATCCAGGCCCGGTACAGCTTGCCTTTTAGCGTAGTGCCGGTTTGCCGGTCGTTGCCTTGGCGGATCAGGTGGTTGTTGAGGTCGTTGGAAAACTGCTGGCTTTGGCTAACCAGCTGCTTGTAGTAGCCTCGCAGCTCCGGGTCCTGACTTTCAGCCACGGTCCGCTCGTAGCCCGCAATCCGGTCGTTCACGAAGTATAGTAGCTCGTTGAGCGCATCGGTAGAAGAAGTAGCGGCTGCCGCGGTGGCGCGGTTGCTGGTCTTGTTGCGGGCCAGGTACCCCACGCCCAGGGCTAAGAGCGCACCGCCCAACACTTTCTGGGTAGTACTGAGTTTGCCGAAGCTTTCGGTGGCCTTACTACCTGCATTCTTCAGCGAGGCCAGCATAGGGCTCGGAGGGGAAGCAGGTTGCGGAGTGGTGGCGGATGTTTGGTTCATAGCGCAGAAAGAAGGTTGGGTGAAACAGGAACGTAGGGTAATACCGTCATTTGCCGTAGCGGAAGATATGCCGCTGCAAGCAAACGATTTAGTTATACGGGCAACAGGCCTGCGTTACTTACGGATTTCTACGTGGTAAACACTGAAAAACAGCTAACTAGCTAGACGATTAAGCTACTCCGGGCACCACTTTCCCCCAGAAAGCCAGCAGTCCGTAGCGGAGGCATTTTCGCGTAATACCCAATTGCCGGGCTGCTCCCGCCAGCGTAGCAAACCGTCGGCATCGGCTCCGTGGGCAATGTTTAAGGAGCGCACGTCCAGCGTATCAGTATTGGAAGAGACGCGGTGCACGCGCAAGTGCTCCACGTAGTGCAGCGCCAGTTTGCCCGCATCCAGGCAACTGGGGTGCAGCGCCAAATTGTGGGCTGGGGACGTCATGGCTGCCGAGGGATACAGCAACCCATCAAAAGCATCCCCAAGCTGACAGGCTTCGGCAATGGCAATGGATAAGCGGTAGTGGTGGCTGTTGTCGTCGGTTACGGTGCGGGTAAAAGCCCGGGTGAGAAAGGCGGCTACCTCCCGGACCGGATCAGCTAAATCACGCAGGGCTTTTTCCAGCGCGTGGTCCCGGTTCGTGTGCGGGTCGTCGGGGCACGTATCGGCGTAGCCAAAGCTGAGGATGCGTAACGGCTGCTGGGTTTGCCACCTGGTAATTACGATATGGTCACCGGGCTGCACGTGGGCCTCGAAAAAAGGCGGATGCCAGGTAGCACTGCAGTAAAACATGGGTACCCCGGCTCGGTTGGCCCGCTGGTTGTGGTGCACGTGCTCCGCCGGCGGGTATGATACATCGGCCAACTGGTGGGGAAGCTCCGTGCACGGCAGGCCCCGGTACAGCAGCAGCCCCGGCTCAAACGTAAGGCAGCGCAGTGGCTGGCCTTCCAGTAACTCACGCACCCGCGCGGCCAAATCGTCAATGGAGTGCTGGCGCAGGTCCAGGTGCCGCAACGAGTTCAGGCGCCGTAGGACCACACTAAGGCCTGAAGTGGAAGCATGCGCTTTCATCAGCAAAAGTGAACAACAACGGTGGGATTGATAACAGGGCAAGTAGTCCTGCGCAGGCAATTACCCGGTGGGTACGGTTATACCAGTGCTTACTGAGGAGGGAGGTTAATCCAGCAAATAGACAGGTGGATTGGCAGCTTGCCGCAGCTCCACATCGGCCAAGTAGCGGTGCAGGCCGCTTTCCACGCTGGGCAGCAGCACTCCCTGCTGGCTGCCCAATGCGCTGAATCCTGGCCGCGGAGCCGCCCAGCCGAAAGAGGACACTGGTTGCGCCACCACGCAGGCTGTATCCAGACCGGCCGTTCGCACTGCCAGGCGGGCAAGCTCGGCCCAGGTGTAGGTGCCCTCGTTGGTCAAGTGCCAGATGCCGCGTTCCGCGTCCAGTAATAAGTCTAGAGAGGTATTCACCAAATCAGGAACGTAGGTTGGGGAGATAACCACGTTATCGGCGGCGGCAAACGCACGGTTGAGGCGGGCGGCAGCCAGGGCATGATGCACGAAGTTGTGCTCGTCCCAGGCGCCAAAAAACGCGCTGGTGCGCACTACCAGCGCGCCGGGATGCCGGGCCAGCACGGCCTGCTCGGCCAGGAGCTTGCTGTGGCCATACACGTTGAGGGGGCGGGCCGGGTCATTTTCAAGATAGGCCCGGCGCTGCTGGCCGTCAAAAACCAAATCGGAGGAAAACGTGAGCAGCGGAATGTGCCGCGCCGCGCAGGCCTGGGCCAGCAGCGCCGGGCCGATGGTATTCTGCTGGTAGCACTGGCCGGCTTCGGCTTCGGCGGCATCTACCCGCACATAGCCGGCGGCATTCACCACGGCCCAGGGTTGGTGTATGTCCAGGGCTTTGTTGATGGCCTGGGTGTTGGTGATATCCAGCGCTGAGTGGTTCAGGCAAACGGCTTCCAGCCCGCGGATTCGGCAGATAATTCGGAAAGCCCGCCCTAGCGTGCCGTTACTGCCCGTAATCAGCAGAGGTGGCTGCGGCGTGGTTGATGAAGTTGGTTGCATAGCTGGCAGAATTAAGGAACGGGGTAAAAGCGAGTGGGGCGCTGCCACCAGCCGGTGCCTTGCAGCACAGGGTGCTCATAGTGACCGTGCCGGGTAAGCTGCTGCACCATGTGGAAGAGGGCCGTGGGCCGGGGCTGGCCGCTGCGCATATCAAATACCCCGCTCTCGTAGGCGGCCCCATCCTGGGTAAGCAGGTTGCTCCAGTCGTACGCCCCCAGCAATGACCACACCGTGAGGCCGCGCACGTCAACGCCGTCCTGGCGGAGGCGGTTGGTAGCATGCCAGGCTTGGTGGAGCCAGCGCATCTGTTCCTCTCGGGTGCAGCCCAAGTGGGATTCGGTTATGGCCAGCGAAAGCCCGTAGCGCCTCCAGGCTTGGCGCAGCAGGGCCTCCAGGCCCTCCACTTGTGCCTCGTACACTCGAAGCGCCTCCACATCCACGTAAGCTGGGGTACGCTTGCTGGCCGGCGCTATAATTCGTCCTGGGTAGCGCTCCACCCGCTCATCCAAAAAACGCTCACTGGTGGCGTAATAGTTAAGGCCCAGAATATCGGGCGGGAGGGGGGAGTCCAAGAAAACCTGCAGTTCGACAGCACTCAATCCGTGTCGGCGCAAATAGACCCATAAGGGGTGGTTGGGCGTAACGGCGCCACACAACATATCGAAGCTCAGCCAGCGGCGGTGGTTCTGAAATTCTGCTACCTGCGCCAAGGCTGGGGTGCTGTGCGCTTGGCCCAGGTCTTCGGTTTGCACTAACTGCGCCGCCGGGTTTACCTCCCGAATGGCCTGCATGGCCAACTTGGTTGCCAGCAGCTGGTTGTAGAGCAGGCGCACAAAAACGGCATCAGAAGTGCCGTGCGGATACCACAGCCCATATAACCCACTGAAACGGGCGGTGGTGAGGGGCTCATTCACGGGGGTATAGTAGCGCACCCATGGGTAGCGCCGGGCCACCAGCCCCGCATAGCGGGCCAAACCCGTTGCAAAGTTTTCCCGGTGAAGAGCCGTATAGCGCGGCCCGCTGCCATGGTGGACCAAGCCCGCAATGGGCTCAATGCGCAGTTCCTGCAGCCGGGCCAGCCGCTTATCAGTCCAGCACCAGTCAGGTTGGTCAAGGCTGTCCGGCGCCACGTGTTCCCACAGCACTGGGTAGCGCAACGTGCGCAAGCCCAATTCCGCGAATCGGTCAAGGTCCGAAATCCGGGTGCGGTGGCCGCTGTGAGTCAGCTGATCTGAGTAGGAGTCGCCTATCCGCCGGCAGGTGCATTCTACCCCTCCCCAGATTTCTACGTTCTTCATCCTCGTGCATGTCGTTACCAGATAGCCGGTCTGGCTCACCAGAAGCAGCTGGCTGCACCAGTTGCCTACGAGAGTATCCCTGGCAACCAATACACACATATCTAATACCCTTTGCCAAGGGGAGAGGATGCCGTATTTACCACCAAAATCAATAGGGGTTTATACCTAAATGTTCGGAGGCCGTCAGTACTTCGTTTTTGCGAATCTGCTGGCGGGCACACCGGCCGCATATACAAGGTGGCGTTGCCTTGGTTCAGACCATCGCCCCAACGGATAATTGAGATGCAGTTTCCCTGTCAGAAATTAACCGCTAACAAATCTCCATGCATCTTCAACCAATCTTTCGCCTTCTGATAGTTTGGAATTTGTACGGGAAGGATGTTCCAGAAATGAGGCGTGTGGTTGCCCTCCATCAGGTGTACCAGTTCGTGCGCCACCAAGTAACCTACCACGTACAACGGAGCTTTGACAATGTGCCAGTTGAAGGTAATGTTGTTGCTGGGCGTGCAGAAGCCCTAACGGTACTTCATCTCGCACGTTTTGCATTCGGTGTATTATACGCCGGTGGTGGTCTAAAGCGAGGTGATGCCCCGTCTTACAGTCGCGCTTAGAATCTCTTCATAGAAATGCGGCAAGCAGGTTTTACTGTATGTAAGCAAGCCACTCATCACCTCGCTTTATATCAACGCCCAAAAGCGAATCAGCCACCCAGAGCTATGTCTAAGTGGCTGATTTATAGTGAGCGGGAAACGAGGCTCGAACTCGCGACCCTCAGCTTGGGAAGCTGATGCTCTACCAACTGAGCTACTCCCGCTTCTGAAGTGAGGCAAAAATACGGGCTCAAAATCAAAATCCAACTGCTTGCGTATCGAAAGGTGTCACTTGATGCTTGTGGTGGTAACCATTGAGCAGAGGCATATCTTGCCGGGCAAATAAATTCCTGTTGCTTTACCCACTACGCTATATGGCTTGGCCACTTCCACCCCGCACCCGTCGTTTTGTAGGCCTATTGTTTCTGATTGCCGGATTTCTGCTGCTGCTGGGGGTAGCCCTGCAGTTGTATGTGGTGTACGATGCCTTCCAACGGATGGGTAATGAGGCTGTTTCCTCCACCCGATTGATTCTGTTACTGATGATGGTGGTAGGCGGTGTGATGATGCTGCGCTACGGCTGGCGGGAGCGGCGGGGCAACGATACGGTAGACTAAACCCACGTACCTTTGCCGGCCCGCCGTAAAAACGGGCGTCCCGCACTATGTCATCTCCACTCCGCATTCTGGTGGCTAAGCGTACGCCGGCCATGGCTGCTCAGCTGGCCGAGTTAGGCCAGCGCCTGTTCCACGCCACTTATGCCACGCAGAACAGCCCTGAGGATATGGCTGCCTACGAGGCAGCCACGTTTGGGCCAGCCCAACAACTCGCCGAGCTAGAAAACCCCGCCACCATATTTCTGTTGGCGCAGATGATGCAGGAAGTAGTGGGCTATGCGAAGCTAACAGTTGACTCTCAGCTAGGCCTCGATCCGACCAAAATACCTGAGAAGCGCCTAGAAGTTGAGCGGCTGTACGTGGCTGAGGACTGGCAGGGCACGGGCCTGGGCGCCGCACTGATGCGCCGGGCCATAGAAGAAGCCCGGGAGCAAGGGTGCCGGGCCGTGGTGCTGGGTGTGTGGGAGAGGAACGAGCAAGCCCGGCAGTTTTATCAGCGGTTCGGGTTCAAGCCGATTGGCGAACATACCTTCACCATCGGCACCGATGCCCAACGCGACCTTATCCTTCGCAAGGGACTTTAAGCCAGCTGGCTATATTCGTCGGTGAAACTGTTGCCTGTTGCTTTGAGCTATACCTGTTTGCTGCGGCTGTGTTGGATGTGGATGGTGCGTAGTACCGCGTGCTGGGTACTGGCCAGTGCAGGGTTGGTAGCCTGTTCCAGCAACCCGGATTCCGCTACTAATACTAGCGCAGTACCACCGCCCACCGGTCATTACGAAGGGCCGATTGTGTACCAGGGAAGTGAGCTGCGAGCTACCATGGAGCTGCGTGAAACCAGCCCCGGTAAGGTAGAGGCCGAGCTTAACTTCCCACAGCTGCCCGGATTAGGATTTGAAGCTGCTCAAACCACCTACAACGCCCCGCAGCTACGCGTTGAGCAACAGCCCGGCCTGCCCGGCGGCATTGCGGTGCAGGCAATACGCGAAGGTGACTTTTTGCGCGGGGTAGTAAGCTGGGATAGTATTCAGGCTGATTTTGTGTGGGCACGCCGGGGCGAAGCGGCCCCTCGCGGTGTGCGGGAACAAGCGCTGCCCGGCCCACAAAAGCTGCATCTGCTTCTCCCCGACGATACCCTGGCCCAGCATCCGGCGGTAATATTGCTGGCTAACCCAGCCGTTCAGGCTGCGGCGGCCCAACGAGCCACCTACCTGGCCCGACACAGCATAGCTGCGGTGGTGCTGCCACTACCAGCGCAAACCCCCGACTCAGTAGCGGGGCGTACTGCTGCTACGGTGTTGGTCAGCCTGCGCCGCCAACCGGGCATCGATTCGCTGAAAACCGGCTACTGGGGGCGGGGGGGGAGTGCACTGGCTGTAGCCGCTGCTACTGGCCAGCAACCTGTGCCGGCATTTGCGGTGCTGGAAGGGACGCCGGCCGCCACCCGTGAGGCAGCTCAGCCATACCTGGTATTCGGGCAGCGCCGGGTACCAGTGCTGGCCCTGTATGCCGGTTTGGATACCGCAGCACAAGTGCCCGCCAGCTCCCGGCGGCTCCGAACAGCGCTGGGCTACCGGCGCGGTACGCAGGTGCGCGTATTCCCACAAGCCACGCCCAATTTCATTCGGCCCGGTCGCATTGGCTCAGATGGGCAATGGCAGTGGCCACAACCAGCACCCGGTTACTGGGATGGTCTGCTGGAATGGCTACGGCAGCGGTAAGCAAACAACCTCTGGCTAAACTCAAGAGGCTGTTGTGGCCCGCGCGCTTGTGTATGCAGGTGCAGTGCATCAGGCGCGCGTAAACTGTGACGCTGAATCCAACGCTGGAACGTTGAATCTTACAGCACCAACAGGCCTTTTTCGCGCAGCAGCTGCCAGGCGGGGCTGAGTAGGAACTGCTCCCAGGGCTGGCCGCCGGCGGGGTAGCTGGCGGCGGCTTCCTTCAGCAGCAGCTTGGCGTCGTAGTCGGTGGCGAGGCAGGTGAGCAGGCTGTGCAGCCAGGGGCCCAGGGCGGCGGGTACGTTCACCTCGAAGTCCTCGGCCTGCTCGTAGAAGGTGAGCACGGCGCGCTGACCTTTGCGGCCGGGCTCCAGGCGCAGCTCGGGGGCATTGCCCAGCCAGAACAGGCGGTTGTTAGGCCGGGCCGCATCGGGCTTGCCGGGCTCCTGCAGGGCCTGGCTGATGAGGTGGCGCGGCACGGTGGTTTTGGGCACCCGGAAATCAAACCAGAAGCTGAGCGGCTCCTGCAGGGCCACGCCGTGCAGGTAGTTGTACAGGGCCTTGGCCAGCCCTGGCCCGAAGGCTTCGTGGTCGGTGCCGGTGGGGTCGTCGTGCCACAGGTCGTTCCAGGCAAAGGGGCCGGGCTCGGGGCCAACGGGCACTACCTGGTACTTCGCGGGGTTCTTGCCCACCGGCGAGTGGGCCGTCATAGAGAACCGGTGCCAGTAGCCGCTCTGCACGATGCCGGCCTGAAACAGCTGCCGCACCACTTCCAGCGAATCCAAGGTTTCCTGGGCGGTTTCGGTGGGGAAGCCGTACATCAGGTAGGCGTGCACCATGATGCCGGCCTGGGTGAAGCCATCCGTCACGCGGGCCACCTGGGCAATGGTCACGCCTTTTTCCATGAGCGCCAGCAGGCGGTCGGAGGCTACTTCCAAGCCCCCGCTCACGGCAATGCAGCCCGAGGCCGCCAGCAGGCGGCACAAATCGGGCGTGAAGGTTTTCTCGAAGCGAATATTACCCCACCACGTAATGCTCACGCGACGCTTAAGCAGCTCCACGGCTAGGTCGCGCAGGGCAAGGGGCGGGGCAGCTTCGTCCACGAAATGAAACCCGGTCTGGCCGGTTTGGGCAATGATTTGCTCGATGCGGTCAACCAGCAAAGTGGCCGGGGCGGTTTCGTAGCGCGCGATGTAGTCGAGCGTGACGTCACAGAAGGAGCAGCGCTTCCAGTAGCAGCCGTGGGCCACGGTGAGCTTGTTCCAGCGCCCGTCGCTCCAGAGTCGGTGCATGGGATTCAGCACCTCAATCACCGACAAATACTCCGTCAGCGGCAAATCAGAATAGTCGGGCGTGCCCACCTCGGGGTGCGGAATATCGGTCGTAGTAGCGTCGTTGCAGTATTCCACCTCGCCCGCCGCGTTGCGCAGAAAGGTGCGTTGCAGTTGAGTTTCTGGTTTCTGGTTTCTGGTTACTAGTTTCCGGTCTTCGGGAAAAATTCCATCAGAACCAGAAACTAGCAACGAGCAACTAGAAACATATTCCAGCAGCCGCAGCCAGGGGCCTTCACCGTCGTCGAGGGTCAGGAAGTCGATGTAATCGAAGAAGCGGGGCTCCCGGATGGTGCGCAGCTCGGTGTTGGGGTAGCCGCCGCCCATGCTGGTGTAGGTGCCGGGGCGGGTATACTTGATGTGCCGGGCCAGCCGCAGCGCGCCGTACAGGTTGCCGGGGAAAGGTACCGTGAAGCCCACAATGTCGGGCTGGGTGCGCTCCAGCAGCTTATCCAGCAGCTCCAGCAGCATCCGGTCGAGGAGGTTGGGAGCAGCTTGCAGGGCCTCGTGCAGGGCATCGAAGGTAGTGGCCGACATGCCCAGCTTCTCGGCGTAGCGTGAAAAGCCGAACTGCGGCCCCACGGTTTCCTTAATCAGGTCGCCGAGGTCTTCGAGGTAGAGCGTAGCCAGGTGGCGGGCCTGGTCGGTGAGACCCATGGTGCCAAAAGCCGTTTCCAGGTCGGCCACGTTATCGAAGCGGCTGGCCTCGGGCAAAAACCGGCTGTGGCAGATGCGCGGGGCCAGGGTGTTGTCCTTGTTCTGCAGAAACCGGATAACCGGCTCCACCGTGCTCAGGTAGCTGTTTTTGAGCCGCAGCATGCGCCGGGCATTGTCGCTCAGCTCAAAACCGCCGGCCTCGATTTCGGCAAACACCCGCGTCAGCCCCGCCCGGGAAAACAGCTGCAGCACCAGCTCCAGCCCCAGATCGGCCTGGGCCACGGTGTAGCCCCGCCCGCCCAGAAACCCTTTCAGGTAGGCCGTGGCCGGGTAAGGAGTGTTGAGCTGCGTGAGCGGCGGCGTAATGAGCAGAATGCGGGGCGAAGACGTAGGCACGGGAACAACAACCGCCAACCGGCGGCAAAGGTGCCCGCAAAGGTACGGCGTTCAGGGGGGACCTCACCCCCCGCCCCCTCTCCTTAGGAAGAGGGGGAGCCGGACGTCAGCTGGCGGAACCTCACCCCCCGGCCCCCTCTCCTTGGGGAGAGGGGGAGCCGGACGTCAGCTTACAGCTTGTGGCTTGTAGCTGAAAGGCTGAACGCCAGAACGCACCCCCTCTCCCCAAGGAGAGGGGACCGGGGGTGAGGTCCTTACCGGCCGTTCATGCGCATCAGCGAGGGGTTCAGGCGCAGGTACACCTGGGCCGATACGGGTACGGAGCCGTAGTAGACGTTCTGCAGCAGCTCGCTGGTGGGGCGGTACACGGTGGCCTGGGCACCCAACGTGAGGTCGGTTTTGGCGAGTTGGGCCACGCGGTAGTTGGCTCCCAGCGTGAGGGCGTGAATGGTGTAGAGGCCCTGGTTGTAGGGCGGGAAATCGAGGTAGCCAATCTGCAGTTCCTCGTCCGATTTCTGCACCATCTCGTAGCGGCCGTACATGGCGGGCTTGCCCAGTTGCACGTTGGTTTCGGCCAGCACCGAGTGGGCCGCGTCGCCGTGCTGGTGGCCGCCCTCCACGTGCTGGTTCATGCCCCACACCAGCGCTGAGGTGATGTAGCGCCCCTCGCCCCACTGGCTGCTCTGGATGACGGAAGCCGTGGTGCGCTTCACATCCTCCTCGGGATGCAGCTCCTCGGGCCGTTTGATGGTGGCGCGGCTCACCTGCAAAGCCAGTGCCCCGGTGGGGTTCCAGCTCAGGCGGCCGGCCCAGGAATCGGCGCGGGGCCGGTCGAAGCCGTAGCGGTGCTCATCCGGCTCCCGGCCCGTGAAGTTGGAGCCTTCCAATTTGAACTGTTTGTAGCGCAGCCCCAGCGTGGCTACTCCGAAGGTGATATGGGTGGCATCCTGCCAGTGGTGACCCAGCGCCGCATCGGGGTTGGGCATGGCCGAAATCCGGTGCATGAATGCCACGGGCCCAATGGCCGGCTCGCCGGGGTAGCCTAGGTAGGCGGTCAGGTCCACATCCTTGGAAAAGGCGTGGGTGTAGCCGATGCTCAGGGCCGAAAACAGGTCGTGAGGGTGCTGGCGGTCTACCAGGGGCTGGCCTTTGTAGGCCTCCCCGCTCTGGAACAGCAGCGGGTAGCCGTTGCCGCCCTCCGTGAGCGGGTCCAGGGAAAGCATGGCCGTGAGGTTCAGCAGGCCTTTCTCCCCGATGGGGCGCTGGGCCATCGTCATGAACCAGTTGGGGGCACCCAGGGCGCTGCCGCCCCGCCGGCCGTCCTTGCGCCCGATATTCTGACTGGTGTAGCGCAGGTACACGGCCCCGTGGTTCATCACCATCCACTTGCCGTGGTGGCTCATCCACATGTACATGGGCGTGTTGTCGGGGTTCCAGGCCGTGCCCGAGCCGTTGCGGTTCATGGGCAGTTGGCGCGAGTAGGCGTGGCTCATCTCCATCATGCCGCCTCCATGGTCCATGCCGCTCATGGTGCCCATATCGTGGCCGGCGTGCGGCGTGCCGGGCGTGGGGCGGCGGGTGGTATCGGCGGGGGCCATGCCGGGCATGGCCATGTTGTGACCCGCGTGCTGGCTATGGTCCACGGGCGCGGCGCGACGAGTGGTATCGGCCGGGGCGGTGGTGGTAGCCGGGGCCGGGGTGTGGTGCTGATGTTGGGCGTAACCGGTCTGCAGGGCAAACAGGCTCAGGCCGAGGGTGGGTAGCAGAAAAGGGCGCATACGAAAAACGGGCAAAGTGAAAGCAGCAGTGTTAGCAACAATACTGCCGCCAAGAGCCCCAGGTTCTACAAAACCCGGGCGCACTGCGTACAATGTTCGGGCCTGCCTTTTTCGGGAATTAATGACACCTAGGAAAGATAGTCATGCAGAGCGCAGCGAAGCGTCTTGCCCGGCTAGCGTTGTAGAAAGTACTTGTCATGCTTCGGCCTCCGGCCTCTGCATGACGTTCTGTTTGATGACTTCCCTAGACCCCGCAATAAAAAAGCCGACCCGCGGCAGGCGGGTCGGCTTTTTTATTGCGGTCGGGGCAAATTAAGCCAGCTGGTCCAGCGAGAGGCGGCGGGGCATCAGGTCGCGGCGGAATTCGCTTACTGAGCGGCCCGTTACCTGCCGGAACTGGTTGCTCAGGTGCTGGCCTGAGCTGTAACGCATCTGCTCGGCAATTTCGCTCAGTGTCATTTCATTGTAGCTGAGCATTTCCTTTACCCGCTCAATTTTCAGGCGAATGAGGTATTTCTCAATTGTGAGGTTGGCCGTGCGCGAGAATACCTTGCTCAGGTGCGAGTAGGTGGCCGCAAAACGGTCGGTGAGGAAAGCCGAGGTAGTGAGAGGCATGCGCGCGGTGCGCAGGTGCTCCAGGTACTCCACCAGCGCCGATTTAATTTGTTCCGTCAGTTGGTCGGCCCGGCCCATAATCACGTCGAAGCCGGCTTCGCGCAGCATGGGAGCTACGGAGGCGGGGTCAGCAGGCGTGCTCTGGTCGAGCTGAGCATGGCCCAGCGTCACGTCGGTAGGACGGTAGCCAGCTTGTTCGAGAAGGTTGCGCACGGCATCAATGCAGCGTGGGCAAACCATGTTTTTGATGTGGAGAAGCGTCGTTTTCACGGATGTTGAGTTGATTTCAACCGCGGGGCGGTACGCGTGGATGTACGAGAAGGCGGTGGGGAAGCGGGCTTGGCGCGCCGCACGGGTGGCGGCGTTTCCTCAGCCCACTGTTTCCCAAACCAATTGGCTGTGGCCCAATTTACAAAAGGAACCACTCCCAGGAAGGTAATGGCCAGTAGCCAGAAAAATACGAAAAATGCGCCGAACAACCGCTGGAAGAAATGGTCCTGCACACCGTACAGGTACGCTATTAAGAGCAGGGCAAGAGCAAAGCTGCTGCCCGCCAGCCAAGCTGTTTTTCGCAGCAATGGCTTATAGGCGGTAATTCGGGAAGGGGCTCGGTTCATGTCTGCAGATACAGGCGGGCAAAGATAACCGTTGGCTGCATACAGGGGCGGAAGTACGGAGAACTACCTATGGGTCGGCGTGAAGCATACGGAGTAAAGCAGACGAAAGCGTGATGAGATGGTTGTGGTAGGAGAGAGGAAATCATCTTACGCAAAAACCAGCCGGGCGGTCAGCCGTACAGCCCAAAATAGTTAACCGAACACCGCTCTTTCAATTCTCCCAGCCCATGAAAACGCTCTCCCATCTTCGTCCGTTGGCCGTAGCCGCATTGCTTATTTGTTCCCTGTCGGCCTGCAACACGGGCTCCAACTCTGGGGATACCAATGTGGAGCGCGGCGCCGAAAAAAGCTTCGACCCAGCAACCCAGCAGAAGGCCACCGTGGCTGATGACTCCGCCGCCTCCGGCCTGCAGCGCGACACGGCCGCAGGCCCTACCGGCCGTCAGCAATATGAGTCGGCCACCGACCGGAAGGACCGTAATAACGACGGTATCGCCGACTAATTGCCGAGCCCCACAATTACTTGCGGCCCAAGCAGCCTAGTCGCCCGCAGATTCCAGAAAGCAAAACGCCCCGTAACGCAAGTTTACGGGGCGTTTTGCGGTTGCCGGGGGCAATACTAGGCTGTTTTCAGAGCTCAGAAGGACGGGACTAGTAGAAAATGAAGCCGTTGGGGCCGATACCCACCGTGAAAGAGTCGATGGGGGCGCCGGTGCTGCGGTACCGAATCACCTTATCGGCCGCCGTAAAGGAGCCGATGCCCCCGTAAATGGTGCCATCCTGTGGGTCAACGCCCAAGCCGTAGAAGCCACGCTTGATGAGCGGGGTAGTGGGCAAGGCTGCATCCGTAATGCTCAAGGTGTACACGCCGCCCAGGTAGGTGTAATACAGCTGGTTTTTGGCTCCGTTGATGGTCAGGCGGCTCGGTGAGCTGCGGTTGGAGGCTACTTCGCGGGTGGTAGCGGTAAGCTGGCCGGGTACAATCTTGGAAAGGCTGCCCTTGGTGGTGCGGCTGTAATCCACGGTATAATCCGCGTTGTAGAATGTTTTGCCCCCGTTCAGCACCCACACGTTGCCGTCCCGGTCGGCCACCACACTGTTAGGCGAGTCGCCTACCGTAATGGTACCTTCCACGGCATCGGTGCTGGTGCTGATAACCGTCACGGTGTTGCTGCCGCTGTTAGTCACGTACAGGCGGGAGCCTACCACGGCCAGCCGTTCAGGCTGCACGCCTACCTCAATGGTTTTGCTGACGGTGTTGGTCTTCAAATCAAGCACCGAAACTCGCCCGTTAGCGCCGCTGTACGATACGGTTTCCGTGATGTAGCCTTTGGCTGATGAGGCGGCGGCAAAGTAGCGCGGTAGCTTCAGGCCCGTTACAGTGGCTTTCGAGCGGAACTTAGCCAGCGACACGACCTCCAGCTTGTTGCTGTTGTTGACTACAATGTAGCCGAGGCTGTCCTGAATAGCCATGCTCTGGGCCACGTCGCCCAGCGGCCGGCCGTTGGTGGAGCTGAACAGGGTTTTGCTGGTAACGGTGCCGCTAGCCTTGCTGAACAGACTGATGTCGGCATTGGAGCGGGTGAAGTTGCCTTCGTTCACTACGAACACGCTGTTAGTTACAATGGGCTGCTCGGTAGGCTCCGGGTCGTTCGGGTCGCAGGCTACCAGGCTGAGGGCGGCGCCGCTCAGGAGCAAGCAGGAGCTCAGGCGGTTGAAGAGGAAAGAGTGCTTCATATTGAAAAACAGGTAAAAAGGCGAAATCAGCGCCACAACACGCGCAGGCTCAGGCTGCCGCTGCGGAGCGGCATGGCGCGGTTCTGGTAGCTTTGGTAAGAGGTATTGGCCAGGTTGAAGCCCTGCGCCAGCGCCTGCAGCCGCCAGCCGGGGCGCACGGTAAGGGTGCGGCCCAGTGAGGCATTGAGCAGCCAGTAGCTGGGCAAAAAATCCGTGGCGGAGGCGTCGGTGTAGCGGTAGCCCGTGAAGGTGAGCGTGGTGCTTAGTTGCCAGCCGTGCCATGCGTGGTCGGTGCTAATGGCAGCGGTGTGCAGCGGCACGAAGGGCAATTGTCGGCCCACAGGGTCGGTATCGGTAGACGTGCCGGCTGTTTTGACGGATTGCGTAAAGGCGTAGCTAGCCCGAGCCGCCAGTTGGTATGGCCCCGGCTTCCAGGTGAAGCTGGAACTGGCCTCTAGCCCCTGAGCCCGCACCCGCCGCAGGTTCCGCGGCGACCAGTACGTGGCTCCCGGCGTCCACTGTACCCAGTTGTCCACCATTTGTCGGTAGGTCGTCAGTTCCGTTTGCAGGCGCAGGTGGGCCGGGGTAGCGTCGTAGGTGTGTGCTAAGCCGCCCTCGTAGCCCAGGCTTTCTTCGGGCAGCAGATCAGGGTTGCCCCCGGGGCGCCAGTACCGCTCATTGAGGGTAGGGGCGCGGTA
The DNA here is from genome assembly GCF_020421205.1 of Hymenobacter pini. GTDB lineage: Bacteria > Bacteroidota > Bacteroidia > Cytophagales > Hymenobacteraceae > Hymenobacter > Hymenobacter pini. The sequence goes on along the minus strand of NZ_JAIZZH010000003.1, from coordinate 642,628 downwards.
GCTGCGCGAGGCGCTGGCCTTCAGCAGTACTACGTTCCGCCCCATTTCCAGAGCCGTCCACTCAGCACCGGCGGTGGGCGTGAGGGGCGGGCGGCGGCCGGGCAGCAACGCCTGACGCAGGTTCAGGGACAGCCGGAGCCGGGGCCGTGGGTCGTAGCGCAGCAGCAAGAAACCGGAGTAGCGGTTTTCGGTGCGCGGCTGGCTACCGTAGCCATCTACCTGGGCGGCAAAATGCTGGGCCTCGGTACCCAGCCGCGCCGACGCATTACGCGCAAACGTCCAAGTGTATTCGGCCTGGGCCTGGCTGGTCCGCACCCGGGATTCGCTCAGGCCGCTTACCTCGTCGCGGTAGTTCAGAATATCCTCGAACCACGCGGCTCGGGCGGCCCACTCGTGGCGGGTGGCCACGTGCCGGTAGCTGCCCAGCAGGCGGCGGCTCTGGTCCCGCTCCCGGGCGCGGGTGTTGTTGGCCCCAATGCCGGGCTGAATTTGCCGGTCGGCATCGGTCAGCCACACCGCTATGGCTGCTTCGCCGTGCTGGCCCAGGCGCAGGGTTACATCCTGCGTGAAGCTGGCTTGCCGGAGGCCGGCATTTTCCTGGCGCCGCAGCACCCGGCCCTGAGCTTCTTGGGCGTAATACCGAAAGTCGTTATCGGCGGTGCGGTACAGCAGGCTGGTGCGCACGGCCAGCTTCTGGTTGCTGAACGATGCCTCCGCCGTACCGGCCCGCAGCCCAAAGCTGCCGTATTCTGTCTGCGCCGCGCCGCGCCAGCCCAGGCCCCACTGCCCACCCGATGTCAGCAGCACCGTGCCCCCAATGGCTCCGTTGCCATAGGTAGCCCCGGCCGGACCCGGCTGCACCTCGGCCTGCGTAAACCCGCTCACCGGGAGTAGCGAAAAATCGGCCTCCCCGAGTGAGGGCAGGTTGATGTTAAAGCCGTTCCAAAGCACAGCCGTGTGCCGCGCCGAGGTGCCCCGCAGCGTGATGGAAGACAGCTGGCCGGGGCCGTAGTTTTTGAGGTAAATAGCCGTACGGGCACTTAGCGCATCCGTTAGCGTGCCGGTGCGGTAAGTGGCCAGGGCCAGAGAATCGAGCGGAATGCGGCGGCTCCCCACAGCAAACCGCTCCGGCCGGGTGCCGGGCACGTGCACCACGGGCAAGTGCTGAATACGGGCCGTGTCTGGTACAGTGGGCGTTTGAGCATGCGCGGCCCCTGGCCACAGCGCAGCCGCTACCACCCACCAGCGGCGGGTATGCAAGCAAACAGCAAAGGGTAACTTCCGAACCAAATTTTCGCACTCGAAAAATTCAGTTCAAAACCTCGTTGCCCAACTGCCGGGTGGCGGCTGAACCCCGAAGCCGAGGCCGAAAACAGAAAGGTACTTCGCAGGACCAATGCCCTACCACTGATTTCATTCTCCGCCTTTCCTCCGAAAGCGCTGAACATGGGAAATTGCAAAGGCAGGTCTCCTGGCTTGCTCCGGGCGCGTCGCCTTCCCATTTCAATAGTGCCCAGCTAAGTGCCGGGGCAGAAACAGTGGCCGGTGATGACGCGCCGACTCATGAAGCGTACAGTTGCGGGGACAGCTCCGGATTTTAACCGAATTCCCTTTTCAGCCTCGCCCCGCAATTAGGGTCCGGCCACCTTTACAGCGGCAAAGGTAGGCATTCCGGCGTATACATCCGTTCACGCTCTTATGCACTTGCCATTTATGTCCGTTATTCCCTTGGATTTCTACCGCCGCCCCGACCCCGTACAGATTGCCCGCGACTTGTTGGGCAAGTACCTCTACACTCGCATCGATGGGGTGCTTACTGGCGGCCGCATCACCGAAACCGAAGCCTACGCCCACGTCAACGACCAGGCCTGCCACTCTCACCTCGGACGCTACACTGCCCGCACCCAAATTATGTATCAGCCCGGCGGGGTAGCGTACGTGTACCTTGTGTATGGCCGCTACGCGCTATTCAACATTATCACCAACGAAGCTGGCAAAGCCGATGCCGTGCTCATCCGCGGGCTGGAGCCCACCGAGGGCCTGCCCGAAATGCAGTTGCGCCGGGGACTGAGCCAGGTACAGCGCAACCTCACGGCCGGGCCCGGCCTACTCACGCAGGCATTAGGTATCACCACGGCCCATTACGGCCTCGACCTGACCGGCCCCACTATTTGGCTGGAAGACCACCACGAATCCATTGCTGCCGCTGACATCATTGCCTCCCCCCGCGTTGGTATCGATTACGCCGGTGAGGACGCCGCCCTCCCTTGGCGCTTTCGCCTCCGAGGCAGCAAATGGACTAGCCCGGCTAAGTAAGTGAAATGGTTACTCGAATGTCTGTTGACTTACCGGGACAACGCGTATACCACGGACAATCGTCCACAGAATCCGCTCGACATCTGTGTAATCAGTGATACTTCTCGCACACCAGCACCATCAGCTTTCCTTCCAGGTTAGTGGTAGCGAAAAGATACAGTTCACCGCCCTCCTTGATTCCGGTACGGTGGCGGAATTCTGCTACTGAGTCGGGGAAGTTGCGGGTGGTTACGTGGGCCCGTTTATCGGGGCCAAGGTGGGCGCGCAGGGCCGGGCCATCGTACTTCTCCACCGCCTGAATCCGGAAAATCCGGCCCGGAAAATCGGCGCGCAGCACGTCGGAAGTGTACAGGTGGCTGTGCTGGTGCAGCTTCAGCAACTCGAAGGCTGTGCCGATGCTTTTGAATGCCCCGGCTTTCAGCACGGCCACATTGGGCTCGTACATGTACTGCTGGGGCTCGGCGTAGCGGGCCACGGCGCGGGTTTCGCGGGCTCGATTCAGCCGAAACTCCTGTTGCTGCCCGTTGCGCAGTAGGTTCACAGTGTACCGCTCGGGGTCTACGGCCGGCTCGGGGCCAAGCTCGTACAGGACTTCTTTGCACTCGTTGTCTACGGCCACCACCCACAGTCGCCGCACCTGCCGCAACTCCTGAATAGCCTGCTCGATATCCAGCATGGGCGAAGTTTTCAGCAGCACACACCGCCCTTTGTGCAACAGCAGCGGCATCAGGCGCAGGACATCCGGCTCACAATCCTGCAACCGAAAAATCTTCTTGGCTGCTGTGTCGCGCCGGGCCGGGTCCAGGTACAGCCAATCGAAGGTATCAGGCGTGTTGCGCAGAAACTGCACCGCGTCGCCGGTGTGGCACTGCACGTTTTCAATGCCCAGCTGCGCCAGGTTGTAGCGCACTACATCGGCCAGGGCAGCGTTGCGCTCCACGTAATGCACTTCCGATACCGCAGCGGCAAAGTGGGCCGCATCCACTCCAAAGCCTCCTGTCAGGTCGGCCAGGCGCTGCCCCTTCACCAAAGAGGCCTTGAACTCGGCCGTGCGGGTTGAGGAAGCCTGCTCCACCGAAAGCGTAGGCGGGAAAATCAGGTCGGGGTTTTCGGCCCACTCCGGCAGCTTTGTGCGAGCTTTCTGCCGGGCCTGAATCTGGCGGATAAGGTCGGGCACGGGCAGGCCGGGGTGGCGGCGGGCTTGCAGGGCCAGTTGGGCGGGGTCGTCGTGCAGGTGCTGGGCAACGTATTGCCGGGCTGCCGTCGGCAGGGGGTATTCCATGTAGGTTTCCTACGAAATCAGACCTGGGCCGGCCATGTAACGGTGGCCGCCCAGGCAAAAAGCAAGATCAAACGTAAGCAGGAAACTGCTAAAGCACACGGGCCGTGCGCGGCGTGGCTTACCGTAAGGGCTACAAACGCGTATTCCGGGCCGGCTTCCCTCTCATTCCATCAGCCGTAAGCTTACAGAATAGATGAAGCCAGCCCGGAATACCGGGTAACGGAGAAGTGCTTAGCGCAGGTTCCAGCTCAGCGCCAGCAGGGGCCGCCCGGTGCGGCTGGCCGCCAAGCCCACGGTGCTGGGGCGTAGCTGCTGCAGCATGCCCGTGCGGGCAGCCGGTGCGCCGGCATTGTGGGCTTCCACTGCCCGCTTAAAGTGGGAGTTTGTATTGCGCGAAATCAGCACGTTACTCAACAGGCTAAAGGCCGCAATACCCACAGCAACCTGCTGAGTATTATTAAAATATTCCTCTTTTTCAGGGTGAGCATACACCTGCTGTCCGTACAGGCCTACCGCACCCACAAAGGTGAGACGCTCGGCCACGAACAGCCACTTCTGCCGCCGATACCGGTTCAGATTATCCAGTGCCTCCTGGTTACCGGCCAAGTAAGGCCGCAGCCGCTGCCCAAAGAACCCAGCGCTCTGATAATCCTCGGAGCTACCAGCCTCGCCGGTAGCGAAATAGAAGTTTTTCTGCACCCCATTAAGGCCGCGCTGCTGATCTTCCGGAGACAGTCGGATAACGGGCGCGGCGTGCTGGGCCTGGGCGGCTACGGACAGGCCAAGGCTACACAGCGCAACCAGAGCAGAAGACCGTAAAGTGCTGAAAGTGCGGTTCAATTGGTGTTGGGGCATGAAGACAAAGCTACGGGATATATAGTCAGAGTGCTAAGTGTTTGGACGAGAAAAAAGTGCAATTCATCGAGGAAAAGTTTTAGCCCTGATCCAACAAAAGCGCACTTGCCTTCGTTTTGGCAGTCAGTTCATCCAATTCTCTGCTTATGAAAACGCTGACCTCGCTTTTCCGTCCTGCCTTGTTTGCGCTGGCCTTGCCCGCCACCCTGGCCTTCTCGGCCTGCGGCAACGATGATGACAATAACTCTACCCCCATGCCCGACCAGGGCAAAGTGCAGATAGTGCACGCCGCTGCTGCCGCAAACACCCAGGTTTCGGCGGTGTTTGATAGCCAGCAGGCCGGCCAACTCACGTATGGGCAGAACACGGGCTACGTGGGCGTAGGCGTTGGTACCCCCTCCCTGCGCATCGTCAATGGCTCAAACACCACGGTTGCCACCCAGCAGGTAGCCATTGCCAAAGACCAGAACTACTCGGCATTTGTGTACTCGCCTACGGCTACCATTGGCAGTGCCTCCTTGCTGTTTGTTACGGATAACCTGACTGCTCCGGCCAGTAATCAGGCTAAAGTGCGAGTAGTACACTTGGCCGTAGGAGCACCCTCGCCCGTGCGGCTCACGGCGCCCTCTGCACTAGCTGGCGGAACCAGCACTGACCTGACGCCAGACGTAGCTTTTGGTGCAGCCTCCGATTTTGTGACCATCAACGCCGGACCTTACAGCCTGAGCATCACCGGCGGCAACCCACGTAGCCAGATACTGGCCGTAGGTGACGGTACCGGCTCCGGCACCAAAACCTATGAAGGCGGCAAAATCTACACTATTGTAGTACGGGGTATTGTTGGGGCCGGCGTACCAACGGATCAGCAGCCCAAAGCGGTTATCGTTTCCAATAACTAAGCGAGCCCCACTTTTATAGCAATGCCCAGAAGGCTGCCTAGGTGAACCTGGGCAGCCTTCCTGTCGTCTGGAGCAAGGGTTTCTAGGAACAGGCAAATGGATAACAAATCGAGTATCTTTGCGGTTAGAAAAACGACTACTTCACCACTGTATCCGACTGATGGAGACTAAGACCACGGCCTACGTTCCGTATAAAGTGAAAGACATGAGCCTCGCCGAGTGGGGCCGCAAAGAAATCCGCCTCGCTGAGGCCGAAATGCCCGGCCTCATGTCGCTGCGGGCGGAATACGGCGCCAGCAAGCCGCTGAAAGGCGCGCGCATTGCCGGCTGCCTGCACATGACCATTCAAACGGCGGTGCTCATCGAAACTCTTATTGAGTTGGGCGCTGACGTAACGTGGTCGTCATGCAACATCTTCTCCACCCAGGACCACGCCGCTGCTGCTATTGCTGCCGCTGGTATTCCGGTATATGCCTGGAAAGGCATGAACGAAGAGGAGTTCAACTGGTGCATCGAGCAGACGCTGTTCTTCGGTGAGGAACGCCAGCCCCTGAATATGATTCTGGACGATGGTGGCGACCTGACCAACATGGTGCTGGATCAGTACCCTGAGCTGGCGGCCGGCATCAAAGGTATTTCGGAGGAAACCACCACGGGTGTTCTGCGCTTGATGGAGCGCGTGAAGAACGGCAGCTTGCCCATGCCCGCCTTCAACATCAACGACTCGGTAACCAAGTCGAAATTCGACAACAAATACGGCTGCAAAGAGTCGGCTGTGGATGCTATCCGCCGCGCTACCGACGTGATGATGGCCGGTAAAGTGGCCGTGGTAGCTGGCTACGGCGACGTAGGAAAAGGTACTGCCGCTTCGCTGCGTGGGGCTGGTGCCCGCGTGGTAGTAACGGAAATTGACCCCATTTGCGCCCTGCAGGCTGCTATGGATGGGTACGCAGTAAAGAAGATGGAAAACGCTATCAAGGATGCCGATATCGTAATTACGACTACCGGCAACTGCGACATCGTGCGTGAGGAGCACTTCCGCGCCCTCAAGGACAAAGCCATCGTCTGCAACATCGGCCACTTCGATGATGAAATTGACATGGCGTGGCTGAACAAAAACTACGGCCACACCAAAGACACTGTTAAGCCCCAGGTGGACCTGTACAACATCGAAGGCAAAGAGGTAATCATTCTGGCTGAAGGTCGTTTGGTGAACCTGGGCTGTGCCACCGGCCACCCCTCGTTTGTGATGTCGAACTCCTTCACGAACCAGACGCTGGCCCAACTGGAGCTGTGGCAGCACGCCGACCAGTATGAAAACCAGGTATATACCCTGCCCAAGCACCTCGACGAGAAGGTGGCCCGCCTGCACCTCGCCAAAATTGGTGTGGAGCTGGATGAGCTGACGCCCAAGCAGGCTGATTACATCAAAGTACCGGTAGAAGGCCCGTTCAAATCGGACCTGTACCGCTACTAAACCCAAACTTTCCGGATTAACAGTTCTGCTTTTATTCCGATACTAAAAAAGGGCTGCCAGAAATGGCAGCCCTTTTTCATTCTGGTTGCTTGGTGCCTACGAGACAGTAGCAGTGATGCCCAGCCGCTCACGCACCGCAGGGGCTACCACTTGCCCAAACAGTTCAGTGGAACGTAATACGGCCTCGTGGGGCATACCTTCCAGCATCAGCTGGCCGATAAAGCGTGTGTTGCCGAACAGCCCGTGCAGGTACACCAGTTTTTCGGTGATTTCCTGGGGCGTGCCTACGAACAGCGGCCCCTGTGGCCCGCGCAGGTAGTCGAACTGCTGCCGTGACATATGCGGCCAGCCCCGCTCCCGACCAATGCGGTTCATCACCAATGAGTAAGCCGGGAAGAACTCGTCGGCAGCTTGTTTGGAATCTTCGGCTATGTGGAAGTGACAGTTGATGCATAGCGGCAGTGGCCCGTTATGCCCGGCCTGCTGAGCGGCCCGGCGGTGCAGCTCGGCAAATGATACGTACTGAGCCGGCGCACCACCTAAAATAGCAATTGTAAGCCCCAGCCCCAGGGAGCCAGCCCGGGCCGCGGAAGCCGGCGTGCCACCTACCCCAATCCAGATGGGTAGCTTGGGCTGCACCGGCCGCGGATATACACCCTTGCCTGCAATGGCCGCCCGATGTTTGCCCTGCCAGGTAATTACTTCCTGCTCGTTAAGCTGCAACAGTAAGCCCAGCTTCTCAGCAAACAGGGCATCGTAATCCTGCAAATCTTGCCCAAACAGCGGGAACGACTCAATAAAAGAGCCCCGGCCGGCAATGATTTCGGCCCGGCCGTTGGAAAGCAGGTCGAGGGTGGCAAAGTTCTGGAACGTACGTACGGGGTCGGTGGAGCTAAGCACCGTAACGGCACTGGTGAGCCGCACCCGGCTGCTCACTGCCGCCACCGCCGCCAACACCATTTCCGGTGACGATACCACGTAATCGGCCCGGTGATGCTCGCCAATAGCCACTACATCCAAGCCGGCTTCGTCGGCGCGGCGGCCCAGGGCCACCAGTTCCTGGGTGCGTTGGGCGGCGGCAGTATCACCACCGGCTACGTGGGCGGGGGCTACTTCGCCAAATGAGCTGATGCCAAGTTCCATTGTTTTCTTAAATCAGGTAGGTACATGAATTGACTATGCAAAGCTATTAAGTCAGTGCATTGTTTGGTAGCTCCCGAATCCTAGTTTAAAAATCCTGCGCCCGTCAATTGCTCACTGCGCTGCCACAATTGCCGCGCGTTTTCGGGCGTGTTGTAACCCGATTTCACGGCTTCTGGCCGTTTCTTTACAAAATATCCGCCGCTGGTGTCGGCTACCTCCGGGTCCGTAGCTAGGTAAATGCTGGTCTGGGCACCTTCTTCAGAAGAAGTCATAAACGGCGCAGCCACCTTATAAAACGCCTTGGTAAACCAGGTTGAGCCTTGCCCGAAGCTACTGGCCACTACTCCCGGGTGCAGGCTGTTGGTGGTTACGTTACTGATGCTGTGCTCCCGTAGCCGCCGCGCCAGCTCCTGCGTGAACATGATGTTGTACAGCTTGGAATTGGCGTAGGCGCGCATGGGCGAGTAACTGCCGGCAACTTCCAGCGTACCAAAGTCGGGCTTGGCAAACTGATACGCCATGGAAGCCACGTTCACAATGCGCGCTGCCGGACTCTGCTGCAGCCGGTCCAGCAGCAAGCTGGTAAGCAGAAACGGCCCTAGGTGGTTAGTGGCCAGCGTTAGCTCGTAGCCATCAGCCGATACCTGCCGCTCGTCGCCCAGCACCAGTCCGGCGTTGTTCACCAGCACATCCAGGTGGCCGTAGCGCTGGCAAAACTCCTCGGCTGCCCGGCGCACCTGGCCTAGGTCCGACAAGTCGCAGAGCAGCACATCTACGCGGCGGCCGGGCCAAGCCAGTTGTTGAATTTCGTGGCGGGTATGGGCGGCTTTGTCCGCATTGCGGGCCAACAGTATCACATGAAAACCTTGCTGCGCCAGCGCCCGGGCTGTAACGGTGCCAATACCGGCCGTGGCACCTGTTACCAGGGCAATTTTTTCGGAAGATGCAGTCATATACAGAAGCTGTGTAACTGGGCGGTATACGGGAAAAGCGTCGTCGTAACCAACCACGGCCAGGTTTTGTACAAGCGGCTGCTCACCTCACCACCGATAATCGGTGAAATACCGGGCGGCTATTGGTGGCAGACGCCTGAATTGTGTAAGTCCCGGTAGAGAGTAAGCTCATGGGCAGTTGAATGGCTGCAGCTGAGCTGGATGTCTGCCAGATTTCACGCCCGGCGGCATCCAGCACGCGGACGGCATGCCGCTCCGGCGTATCGAAAGTTGCGGTAGCCACTTCAGTTGCCGGATTCGGGTACACACTGAAAGCCGCACGCGGCTGGTCTCTGTTTACTGTGGACGTACGGCTAAGCCGCTGCGTTGGTAGTAAACGATAAACAGGGAAGCTATCTGGCAGGGAGCGGTAGAAACTGTGCAAAGTCGCTTTATCGAACCGCACGCAAATACTGTCGGAAGTCAGACTATGGTAACGCACCAGTTCCGAAAATTTCCCCGCTTCCACCTCCGCCGACAGGTCAGCCATCTGCGTGTAGGCAGTGCCCAAACCCTGCACGGCACGCCCGGAGATTCGCACCGCGTGTACCCAGGTACTTGTTGAATCCAGCCCCGGCGTAACCAGATAGTATAAGCCTTTGTACCTAAAAGACCGCGCAGTAAGCCACGGCATCGTATCGGCCGCATGCACCAACGAAAAACTATTCAACTGAGTAGCCGGATCGTAGGTGAGCAGGAAGTCGGCTGTATCCGGCCCTATCAACTGGCCCGCGGGCCCTAGTACCCGCGTTAAGTCACGCGGTTTACCTATAGCCACCGGGTCAAACCTAGTAGAAGGTGGCGTTTCGCAGGCACCAAACAATATGGCGCTTCCTGCCAGCCAATACATAAGACACATCCGTTGACGAGGATTCCGCGAAATAGTCATGGCCGGTCGGTACGTAAAATATAGTCTTGAATTACCCCAGTCTGCAGAAGGTAACCCGCCCGCGCAAAACCCCGATATTTGCCCGCGCTATGCCCCAGGTTCCGCTGTCCGTCGTCATCATCACCTTCAACGAAGAAGCCAACATTGCCCGCTGCCTCAAAGCTGCCCGGCCCGTGGCGGATGAGCTACTGGTAGTCGACAGTTTCTCATCTGACCGCACCGTGGAAATTTGCCGTGAGTTGGGGGCGCGCGTGGTGCAATATGCCTTTGAAGGCTACGTGCAGCAGAAAAACTACGCCACTGCCCAAGCCCAGAACGACCATGTGCTGCAGCTGGATGCCGATGAAGTGCTGACCGAAGAATTGCGCCAGAATATTGAGGTGGCCAAAACCAATTGGCAGGGTGGGGGCTACACCCTGGCCCGCCTCACCAACTACTGCGGCAGCTGGGTGCGGCACGGCGGTTGGTACCCTGACCGGAAGCTACGTCTCTATGACCGGCGTCTGGGCCAGTGGACGGGGCTGCTACTACACGAACGGTACGAGCTAAGCCCTAATCAGCCCGCCCCGATACCCTTGGCCGGTGACGCCCTGCACTATTCCTATGATTCCGTAGAGCAGCATGTGCAGCAACTCAACCGCTTCACCAGCATTGCCGCTGAGGAGCTGTGGCTGCGGGGCAAACGCAACGTGTCCCTGTTTCACCTGTTGCTGAAGCCGTGGTGGAAATTCGTGCACGGTTACTTCCTAAGGCTGGGCTTTTTAGATGGTTTCGCCGGGTTGAGCATTGCCGTTATTTCGGCCTGGGGCGTGTTTCTGAAGTTTGCCAAGCTCAAAACCAAGCCGCGCGTATGAGCCAAACCTTCCTCATCAGCCGCACCGATGCCATCGGCGACGTAGTGCTGACCCTACCCGTGGCGGGCCGCTTAAAGCAACTGTTCCCGGAATGCCAGGTACTGTTGTTGGGCCGCACCTACACGCAGGCAGTAGCCGAAGCTTGTCCGTGGCTGGATGAGTTTGTAAATTTCGATGAGTTGCAGCAGTTACCCGCTGCCGAGCAGGTTGCAGCCCTTCGGGCCACCGGTGCCGATACAATTCTGCATATTTTCCCCAACAGACAGCTGGCCCACCTGGCCCGCAAAGCAGACATTCGTACCCGCGTAGGCACGCGCAACCGGTGGTTCCACTGGCTCACCTGCAACCGCTTGGTGTCACTGAGCCGCCGCCATTCACCCCTGCACGAAGCCCAACTCAACCTGCAGTTGCTGGCAGGTGTGGGCGAAGCCAGCATATTACCGATACCGGAAGTAGCGCATCTGGTACAGATACGGCCAGCCGTGGAGCTGCGGCCCGAGTTGCAGCGGCTACTCAAAGACCGGCAATCAGGACAGCTCAACGTTATTCTGCACCCGCGTAGCCGGGGCAGCGCCCGGGAGTGGGGCCTACCGCATTTTGGCACACTAGCCCGGCTGTTGCACCAGGCCGGGCATCGGGTGTTTATTACCGGCACGGCTGCCGAAGGAGAGGAGCTGCGCGAGTGGCTAGTGGAGCACCAAGCATACATCACCGCCGAGCTGACCGGGCAGTTGGCCTTGCCGGAGTTTCTCGCCTTCATTGCCGCGGCCGATGGGTTGGTAGCGGGTAGCACAGGGCCGCTGCACTTAGCCGCGGCGCTGGGCCGGCACGCCTTGGGGCTGTACCCGCCCATCCGGCCCATGCACCCCGGCCGCTGGGCTCCCTTCGGCCCCCATGCCGAGTATCTGGTACTGGATAAACCCGATTGTGAGGATTGCCGGGCCCAACCCGCCGCTTGCACGTGCATTAAGGCACTGGAGCCGTTGCAAGTACTAGCCCGCATTCAACAATGGTTGCCCTTGCCGCTGGCCTGATACAGCCTGATAAATACGGATGTATTGCACGATGGGGGCAGCACAAACACATGAGTTATACCGCCAAGTATGCACTACTAGAGCACAGGTGCAACCTACTTAGCTGCAAAACCCGTAGGTAGAGGCGTCCTGCACTGGTGCGCCTCCCCTTGATGTAAGGTAGCCTACCTGGGCAATTGGGGCTGTTGATTTTATAATCGGCAGGCATCAACCGGTATTTTGCGCTGCAGAAACATTCTGTACCAAAGCCGGTATACTCCCATAGATTTGTCTGACAGCGGTATTTTCTTAATATTCAGCCGCAATTTTTAGCGTTCATGAGCGACTCTCCCGAGCGGATTCCTAAACTGAGCAAAGAGGAAAAGGACCGGCGTTTTCAGGCCGAACTGATGCCTGTGCTCGATTCTCTGTACAACTTCGCCTTTCGCCTCACTCTCGATGAAGATGATGCAAATGACCTTGTGCAGGAAACTTATCTGAAAGCATATCGCTTCTTTGAGTACTTCGAGCCGGGAACGAATGCCAAAGCGTGGCTGTTTCGCATCCTGAAAAATTCGTTCATCAACGATTTTCGCAAAAAGAGTAAGCAGCCCGCCAAGGTTGACTACAGCGAGATCGAAGGATACTACAACTCGGAAGATGTAGAGGCGGATAACGATGCCGGCCCCTCTTCCTCCGACATGCGGCAACAAGCCGTGCGCGACCTGATCGGTGATGAGGTAGCCCGCGCCTTGAACTCGCTGCCCGTGGATTTTCGCACGGTCATCATCCTCTGCGACCTGGAAGGGTTTACCTATGAGGAAATGGCAAAAGTGCTGGACATCCCCATTGGTACGGTGCGCTCCCGTTTGCACCGGGCGCGCAACTTCCTCAAAGAAAAACTTGAAAAATATGCCAAGTCAATGGGCTATGGCTCCGATGATCATGGCGATGCAGACTCTTCCGACGAATCCGAATAATTTCCCTTCAGCCAAAGCCCCCGCTATGGAAACTACGTCTACAAAGCAAACCAACCAGAGCGGTGCCCCTGCTGCCAGCAGCGGCCCCGACTGTGAACGTGTGAATACCATACTCGATCAAATCATTGTAGGCCAGGAGCCCACGGCGGAGGATGCGGAGTACTTCGTGGATAACGCCAAAGACTGCTCACCATGCTTCGACAGCATTGAGAAGCAGCACATTTTCATCGATTTCGTGAACGAGCATTTGGGCCGTAAAAGCGCCCCCGCCACGTTATCGGATTCAATTCTTGCAAAACTTCAGAGAGAAATGGCCTAATTTTGCCTGATGCAGGGTAAAATTATCGCCTTTTCAGCCCCCTCGGGCGCTGGCAAGACCACCATCGTACACCGGCTGCTGGAGCGCATGCCGGAGTTAAGCTTCTCTATTTCAGCGTGTACTCGCGATAAGCGAGGCCGCACCGAAGCCAACGGCAAGGATTACTACTTCATATCCGTACAGGAGTTTCAGGAGAAGATCCGGCACGATGATTTCGTGGAATGGGAGGAAGTGTACGAAGGAGCCTTTTACGGCACACTAAAATCCGAGGTGGAACGCATTTGGGAAAATGGCCAACACGCCATCCTGGATGTGGATGTGAAAGGCGGGTTGAGCATTAAGGAGTTTTATAAGGAACGAGCCCTGGCCATCTTTGTGAAGCCACCTTCTCTGCAAGTGCTGGAGCAGCGCCTGCGTAACCGGGCTACCGATTCTGAATCCAGCATTTCGGCCCGCATCTACAAGGCCAATTTCGAGTTGACGTTTGAGGACCGATTCGACGTGGTAATCGTCAACGACGACTTGGACCGAGCCATTGATGAAGCCGAAAAGCTGGTGCGCGCCTTCATTACTTCCGAATCAGCCATTCTGTGAGCAGTCCTGCTGCCGTTGCCCCCGCGGGCCGGAAAGTAGGACTGCTTTTCGGTTCTTTCAATCCCATTCACGTCGGGCATCTAATCCTAGCCAACTTCATGGCCACCCAAACCGATTTGGATGAGGTATGGCTGGTAGTGTCGCCGCAGAGCCCGTTCAAGGTTGGGCAGGAACTGCTGCCAGAATCGGACCGTCTGTTGCTGGTTGAACTGGCCATTGCGGGCAACAATCGGCTGCGGGCGGTTGATATCGAGTTTGGCCTGCCCAAGCCCAGCTATACAATTGCTACGCTGGATGAGTTGCGCCGCCAGTACCCCGAACAGCAGTTTGTGCTGCTCATGGGCGGCGACAACCTGCCGGGGCTACCCCGCTGGAAAGAAGCCGACCGTTTGCTGAGCGAGTATCAGGTGTACGTATACCCGCGGCCCGGTACCGCACTTCCCGATGTTGCTCACTTATCAAAGATTGAGGTAGTGGAAGCACCCATGCTGGATATTTCGGCCACGTTTATCCGAGCGTGTGTACAGCAGGGCAAATCAATCCGGTATCTGGTACCAGATGCAGTAGAGCAGCAAATTGTCACGGCCGGCTACTGGCAGGAATAAACTAAGCGGCAACGAAAAAGCGGGGAGACGTTTGAGAAGGCTTTTTGGCCTGTACCCAAACGTCTCCCCGCTTTTTTGGCAGTTGAGCCTACCTGATGCCGGGCATTAGATGGTCATAATTTCTGCCTCTTTCTTGCTCAGCAGCTCATCCACCTTGCTGATGTAGGTGTCGGTGAACTTCTGCACTTTGGCTTCGGCATCCTTCACGGCGTCTTCCGAGGCACCTTCTTTCTGCAGCTTACGTAGCGACTCGTTCACGTCTTTGCGGATGCCCCGGATACGCACTTTGCCGCTCTCCGATTCGTTCTTAGCCTGCTTTACCAGGTCACGACGACGCTCCTCCGTCATGGGCGGAATGTTTAAGCGCACACCTTCGGCATCCGACTGGGGGTTCAGGCCTAGGTCGCTGTTTTTGATAGCCTTGGCAATTTCGCTGATCATGTTCTTCTCCCAGGGCTTAATAAACAGGGTGCGCGCATCGGGAGCAGCAACGTTAGCTACCTGGGCCACGGGCGTGGGCGTACCGTAATAATCTACGCGCAGAGAATCCAGCATGGCCGGAGTGGCCTTGCCAGCCCGGATACGGCCAAACTCTACTTGCGTGTGCTGTAGGGCCTTGCCCATTGATTCCTCGGCTTCGTCCAGGTAGAACTTAATTTCTTCGTCCATGTGTGTGAGTGAATTAAATAGTGAGAATTAAAAAGTGAAGACGGGCAAGCAGCATACTGGTACCGTTGCAGCCGTGCTTTTCGTTTTTAACTCTTTTTTAGGCTTGTTCAGAAGATCCACCGTCGGTGGCAGGCTGCAGGCTGCTGTGGTTAGGGTTCAGCTCGGCGGCTTTGCTACCGTGCATGCTTACCAGTGTGCCTACGCTTTCCCCATCAAGCAGGCGTTGCAAGTTGCCCTCTTTGTTCATGTCGAAAACAATTATAGGCAGGTTATTCTCTTTGCACAGCGTGAAGGCCGTCATGTCCATCACGTTCAGATTCTTCTCCATTACCTCATCAAAGGTAATTTCGGGGAAGCGCACGGCCGTGGGGTCTTTCTCCGGGTCGGCGGTGTAGATGCCATCTACGCGGGTGCCTTTCAGCACTACATCGGCCTCAATTTCGATGGCGCGTAGCGAGGCGGCCGAATCGGTGGTGAAGTAAGGTGAGCCAATGCCGGCTCCAAAGATGACCACGCGGCCTTTTTCCAAATGGCGCATAGCGCGGCGCCGGATATACGGCTCACACACGCGCTGAATGGTAACGCCGGAGAGCAGGCGGGTGCTCACGCCCAGCTTTTCCAACGCGCTCTGCAGGGCCATGGAGTTGATAACCGTCGCCAGCATGCCCATGTAGTCGCCCTGTACCCGGTCAAGGCCGAAAGCCTCGGCCTGTACCCCGCGGAAGATGTTGCCCCCGCCAATTACCACGGCCACCTGCGTACCGGTATCGGCCACGGCCTTGATTTCCTCGGCGTATTGCATGAGGCGGTTGGCATCAATGCCATACTGCTGCTGGCCCATCAGGGCTTCACCGCTTAGCTTGAGCAGAATTCGGTTGTACTTCAAGGTGAGAGAGGTTAAGCGTGAAACACGACTACACGTAGCAAGGCCGTAAGCAACTACCGGCGGCTAAGGCCGCATGGTATCCGCTTACGGCCCTGGGCAAAGAAGGTGCGGCTTAGCTGAACTGCACCAGTACCTGGCCCTTCGTTACGTTGTCGCGCAAATTGACTTTTATGGCGGCCACGGTGCCATCACCGGGGGCTTTCAGAATGTTCTCCATTTTCATGGCTTCCAGCACCAGCAGCGGGTCGCCTTTCTGCACCGTCTGGCCAGGAGCTACGCGCACATCCACAATCAGGCCGGGCATGGGGGCCTTCAGTTCGTTTACCTTCTGACTGGCAGCATTGCTCATGCCTAGCTTATCCAGTAGCAGGTCGAACCGGTCTTTGGCTTGGAGCTCAATACGCTGCCCATTCACTTTCAATATCACGGCCTTAGTGGCGTAGTCCGCCGAAATCAGCTCGGCTGAGTAGGAGCGACCCTCGTGCAGAATATGGTAGCGGCCGTTGCCCAGCGGGGCAATATCCCAGGCAAATGGCTGACCGTTGAGGGTGATGGTACCCGTGGGCTGATAATCGACTTCCCAGGCAGGCTGGGCATCGGCAGTGCGGATCTGGAGCATTGGGGGCTGGGCAGGGGGTAGGGCGGAAATGGGCTTAAAGATAGGCCAATTCTGAAATAAATTCGGAACTTGACCCTCCAATGTCCTAGTGCCTTTCCGCATGAAATATCCGGTCTTCGGTGCCTTGTTTATGGTGCTGATGTGTCAGCTACCCGCTTCCGCTCAGGCAGTTAAATCCAGCCGTCCCGCCTCTACTGTCAGCCATCCTACGCGCAAAAAAGTAGTTGAGCCAGCAGCGGCGGCGCCGGTAGCTGCCAGCGTAGCCGTGCCCAACTGGCTGCCGTCCACCAATCCGGTACAGACCTCGGCTACCATCCTGCACGACCTGTTCGATACGAAGCTGGACGTGCGGTTTGACTGGAACAAGCAGTGGCTGCTCGGCACGGCCGTCCTCACACTGCGCCCGCACTTCTACCCGCAAAGCCAGCTGGTGCTGGATGCCAAGGGATTCGACGTGAAAAGCGTGGAACTGATGAGCGGGTCCCGCAAAGGCCGGGACCTGAAGTTCAACTACGACAAGAAGAAGCTAACAATTACGCTCGACCGCCTCTATCAGCGGACCGAGCAATACCAAGTGCGGATTCAGTACGTGGCCAAGCCCAACGAACTGCCCAAAGGCGGCAGCGAGGCCATAACCGACGACAAAGGCCTGTACTTTATCAATCCACTAGGTACTGACAAGACCAAGCCCCGGCAGGTATGGACGCAGGGCGAAACGGAGGGTAGCTCCTGTTGGTTTCCCACCATCGACCACCCCAACCAGCGCATGACGCAGGAAATCAGCCTGACTGTGGAAAGCGGCCAGAAAACCCTGTCTAACGGTCTGCTGGTATCATCGCGCCGCAACCCCGATGGCTCCCGCACCGATACTTGGAAGCTCAACCAGCCCCACGCACCCTACCTGGCTATGCTGGCGGTGGGAAATTTTGCTGTAGTGTCCGACTCCTGGCGGGGTAAGCCCGTGGAGTATTACGTGGACCCGGCCTATCAGTACACCGCCAAGCAGGTGTTCGGCAATACGCCCGAAATGCTGGAGTTTTTCTCTAAAAAGCTGGGCGTTGATTTTCCCTGGGACAAGTACGCGCAGGTTGCCGTGCACGACTTCGTGTCGGGAGCTATGGAAAACACTACGGCTTCCACGTTTCAGCAGCAGCTAGTACAGTTTACCCCCCGTGAGTTGCCCGACGTAACGTACGATGGTTCCGAATCCGTTATTGCGCATGAGCTGTTTCACCAGTGGTTTGGCGACTACGTAACTACTGAGTCGTGGAGCAACCTCCCCCTCAACGAGTCGTTTGCCGATTATTCCGAGCTGCTGTGGGCCGAGCATAAGTACGGGGCCGATGCCGCCGCACTGGTGCAGCAAACCAAGCTGCGCAACTACCTGGAGGAAGCTCAGATGAAGCGGGAGCCCCTCATCCGGTACCGCTATGTTACCAATGAGGATATGTTTGACCGGCACTCTTACGACAAGGGTGGCCGGGTGCTGCACATGCTGCGCAAATACGTTGGCGATGATGCTTTCTTCGCTTCCATCAACCGGTATCTGGTCCACAACAAGCTGTCCAGCGTCGAAATTGCCAAGCTGCGGATTGCCTTCGAGGAAACAACCGGTGAGGACCTGATGTGGTTTTTCGACCAGTGGTTTATGCAGCGAGGCCACCCCGAACTGCGCGTAACGCACAGTTTCGAAAACAGCCAAGTGGTACTGCGGGTGCAACAGGTGCAGGACACCCTATACCAGCCAGTGTACCGGCTGCCGGTTACGGTGGCCACTTGGAACGGCAATCAGCCCACTGAGCACCGTATCCTTATCACCAAAGCTGACCAGACGTTCCGGTTGCCCGTCAATCAGCGCCCCAGCCTAGTAAAGTTCGATGATGAGGGCATGCTGCTAGCGGACATCGATGAAACTCAGAGCCAGGAAGAACTGCTGTACCAACTCAGCCACGCCCGCGGCTACTTGCAGAAGTACAAAGCTATTCAGGCCCTGCGCACCAAATCCGGCGACCTGCTAGTGAGTGCCGCTTTTCGTAATCTGCTCAACGACCCCTTCTGGGGTACCCGTATTGCGGCCCTCGAAGGGTTGCGCCGTTACCGCGGAGCCGAAGGCAGTGCCGTGCGGAAGGACTTGCAACGCGTAGTGCAATCGGAAAAGAACGGAGCTGTGCGCGCTACCGCTATTAAAGTCTTGGCGTCGTTCCCCAACGAAGATTACAGTGAACTATACAACGCGGCGCTGAAAGACAGCTCCTACTTAGTAGCCAGCGCGGCGGTAGAGGCGCTGTCCCACGCGCCTAACGTCAACACGCGTACCCAGATTGCCGCCCTCCAGAACACCAACAATCCGGCGCTACTCACGGCTCTCTCCACGTACTACGGCCTCAACGGCACGCTCGATGACTATCAATGGTTTCTGCAGCGCAGTAAAGATGCCCCGGCGGAGGTGCTATATGTGATGCTCGAAAACTTTGGCCTGCTGATGCAGCGGATTCCGCCCATTGAGCGGGAGAAGGGCATCCAGCGGCTCGAAACCCTAGCCCGTACCCACCCCCAGATGTACGTGCGCCTCGGCGCCTATAAAGGGCTACACGAGCTTGTGGCCAGCATGCCGGCTTTAAAGCCAACCCTACAGGACATCCGCAACAAGGAAAAGGACAGCAACCTGAAGGCTATGTACAGCCTCATCCAGTAGAAAAGCAGATTTTTTTCGATGATCGTCAAGTTTTTTTGCGGCAGCGCTTGTGCTAGGTAGTCAGATAATTACCTGCTGATAAGCTCTCGAAAGAGCCGTAGGGGATAATAAAAAGTTAAAACCTTTTTGGCGCAGGGCTTGACTTGCATCGGAAAGCCACTAATTTTGCAACTCCAATCGACACAGTAACGGTTTCGGCCGCCAAAGTTGAGAAGGACAAGTCCTGGCAATCGGCGTAGGAAATAATAGCTGGGGGCGTCGCATAGCGGCAATTGCGGGTGACTGTAACTCACCTCCTTCGGGTTCAAAGGTTCGAGTCCTTTCGCCCCCACCACAAAATAAGGTCTGAGTTTATGAGGGTAGAGGTGCATGAGGTTTACCTCACACACACTTGCCCTCATAGCCTCAAGCCCTATGAAATGCGGGAGTAGCTCAGTTGGTAGAGCGGCAGCCTTCCAAGCTGCAGGTCGCGGGTTCGAACCTCGTCTCCCGCTCGGTGTCAGGAATGACAGCGACGAAGTACATGGATAGCTTAGCTGGTAAATGTTTCTGCGCTGTTGTATCTTTGCCAAACAAAACAAAATAAGCCGTTTTAGCTCAGTGGTAGAGCACTTCCTTGGTAAGGAAGAGGTCATGGGTTCAAATCCCATAAATGGCTCAGAATTACGAGTACCAACGGGGCAGCGCGACTGCACCGTTTGGAAACTGTCAGCAAAGTAAAGCGACGTGCAGTCCCGACTAAACGGAGCTGTGTTTCGCTTTCTTACTGTATAGTCTAGTCGCGTTTTCCCCCTCATCACCTCAAAATTCCTCTTAACCTCTTTACAATGGCTAAAGAAACTTTTGACCGGTCCAAGCCGCACGTAAACATCGGCACGATTGGTCACGTGGACCACGGCAAAACTACCCTCACCGCTGCCATTACCACGGTTCTGGCTAACAAAGGTCTGGCTGCCAAGCGCGACTTCTCTTCGATTGACAATGCTCCCGAAGAAAAAGAGCGTGGTATCACCATCAACACCGCTCACGTAGAATACGCTACCGAAAACCGTCACTACGCTCACGTTGACTGCCCTGGTCACGCTGACTATGTGAAAAACATGGTTACCGGTGCTGCTCAAATGGACGGCGCTATCCTCGTAGTAGCTGCTACTGACGGCCCGATGCCCCAGACTCGTGAGCACATCCTGCTCGCTCGTCAGGTAGGTGTACCTCAGTTGGTTGTGTTCATGAACAAAGTGGACATGGTTGACGACCCCGAGCTGCTCGAGCTGGTTGAAATGGAAATCCGCGAACTGCTCTCGTTCTACGATTTCGACGGCGACAACATTCCGGTTATCCAGGGTTCGGCTCTGGGCGGCCTGAACGGCGACGCTAACTGGGTTCCGAAAATTGAGGAACTGATGGCTGCTGTGGACAGCTACATTCCGATTCCTCCCCGTCTGACCGACCAGCCCTTCCTGATGCCGGTAGAAGATGTATTCTCGATTACGGGTCGTGGCACGGTTGCTACCGGTCGTATCGAGCGTGGTGTTATCAACTCGGGTGAGCCGGTTGAAATCCTCGGTATGGGTGCTGAAAACCTCAAGTCGACCGTAACGGGCGTTGAGATGTTCCGCAAAATCCTCGACCGTGGTGAAGCTGGTGACAACGTAGGTCTGCTGCTCCGTGGTATTGAAAAAGAAGCCATCCGTCGTGGTATGGTTATCTGCAAACCCGGTTCGGTTAAGCCTCACCAGAAGTTCAAAGCTGAGGTGTACGTGCTGTCGAAAGAAGAAGGTGGTCGTCACACCCCGTTCTTCAACAACTACCGTCCCCAATTCTATTTCCGCACCACCGACGTTACCGGCATCATCTCGCTGGGCGAAGGCGTAGAAATGGTAATGCCCGGCGACAACGTAACTATCTCGGTTGAGCTGATCAACTCGGTAGCTATGGAGAAAGGCCTGCGTTTCGCTATCCGTGAGGGTGGCCGTACCGTAGGTGCCGGTCAGGTAACCGAAATCCTCGACTAGTTTTCGCAAGAAAATTGGTAAAACATCAAATCCGCCCTCGAAATTTTCGGGGGCGGATTTGTTTTGTTTAAAGAGTTCCATACATTTGCAGTCCCAATCCAGTACCTTGACTGGTAGGGACGTACACACGGGCGTAGTTCAAGGGTAGAATAGAGGTCTCCAAAACCTTTGATGGGAGTTCGAATCTCTCCGCCCGTGCCACCACAAAGAACTACGGCTGCTTCGGCAGCCGTAGTTTTACACCCCAAATCGGTGCTTTCCATCATGAGCAAGCTAACCAACTACTTCCGGGAGACTTCTGAGGAGATGCGTTACAAAGTGACGTGGCCGTCTTTGGAAGAACTGCAGAAAAGCGCCGGCCTGGTGCTGATCGGGTCGTTGTTGTTTGCGGCCGTGGTAGGGGTGCTGGACGTGGCTTTCAAAGAAGGCTTGGAAGCGTTTTATAACTCAGTCCGTTAATCGGTAGAATACACGACGACAATGGGTGAGTTGAAATGGTACGTAGTTCGCTCGGTTAGCGGACAAGAGAAAAAAGCCAAAACCTATCTGGAAACTGAGATTGGCCGTCATGGCCTTTCTGACTTGGTGCCCCAAGTACTGATTCCGGTGGAAAAGGTGTTCGAGATGCGCAACGGCAAAAAGCGCGTGCGTGAACGGAACCTGTATCCTGGCTATATCATCATTCACGCTGACCTGACCCACGGTGAGGTAGACCACATTATCACCAGCACGCCTGGCGTAATTGGTTTCCTGAGTGACAAGGAAGGCAAAGCAGCCAACCAGAATACGAAACCTGTTCCCCTGCACATTTCCGAAGTAAACCGCATCCTTGGGATTGTGGATGAAGTGGAGGAGCAGGCCGCTACGCTGGAAACCCCCTTCGTGGTGGGTGAACTGGTGAAGATTGTGGATGGTGGCTTCGCGGGTATGTCGGGCACCGTGTCCGAGGTATTCGAGGAACGGAAGAAACTGAATGTTATCGTGAAAATTTTCGGCCGTAGCACTCCTATGGAGCTCAGCTACACGCAGGTTGAAAAGGAAGCATAGCTGATACAACAACGTCACCGGTTATCCGCTCCGGACCGGTGGTGCTTCCACTTTTGGAGCAATTTTCATCTGAGGGTAGGTGCGAGTTACCGCACAAGCCCGAAGCCTTTCAAACCAAATGGCCAAGGAAATTAGAGGTTATCTGAAGCTTCAGATAAAGGGAGGCGCCGCAAACCCTGCGCCGCCGGTTGGACCTGCACTTGGTAGCAAAGGCCTTAACATCATGGAGTTCTGCAAGCAGTTTAATGCGCGGACCCAGGATAAGGCCGGCCAAGTTTGTCCTGTACTCATCACCATGTACACCGACAAGTCGTTCGACTTCGTGGTGAAGACTCCTCCGGTGCCGGTTCTGCTCATGGAAGCAGCCAAGCTCCAGAGCGGCTCGAAAGAGCCGAACCGTAACAAGGTAGGGTCGGTATCATGGGACCAAGTGCGCACCATCGCCGAGACCAAAATGCCCGACCTAAACGCCTTTAAGGTGGAGTCGGCCATGAAGCAGGTGGCTGGTACGGCTCGTAGCATGGGTATCACCGTGTCGGGCACTTCTCCCTTTGCTGAATAATTAACAACGGAGAAGACACATGGCAAAGATTAGCAAAAAGCGCAAGGAAGCCCTTGCCAAGCACGACCTGACCGAAGTTCGGAACTTGGTGGAAGCTGCCAAAGTGGTAAAGGACATCACCTATACCAAGTTTGACGCTTCTGTTGACATCGACGTTCGTCTGGGTGTTGACCCCCGCAAAGCTGACCAGATGGTACGTGGCGTAGCCACGCTGCCCCACGGTACCGGCAAAACAGTTCGCGTTCTGGCCCTCGTAACGGCCGACAAAGAAGCTGAAGCTACTGCAGCTGGTGCTGACTACGTTGGTCTGGACGATTACATCTCAAAAATCGAGAAAGGCTGGACCGATATCGACGTAATCATCACGATGCCGTCGGTAATGGCGAAGGTAGGCCGTCTGGGTCGCGTACTGGGTCCTCGTGGCCTGATGCCGAACCCCAAGTCGGGTACCGTAACTACGGACGTAGCCAAGGCCGTGCAAGAGGTGAAGGCTGGTAAAATCGACTTCAAAGTTGACAAAACCGGTATCATCCACTGCTCGGTTGGTAAAGTGTCGTTCGACGAGCAGAAGCTCGCTGAAAACGCCATCGAAGTAATCCAGACGCTCCAGCGTCTGAAGCCTTCGTCGGCTAAAGGCACCTACATCAAGAGCATCACGCTGTCGAGCACGATGTCGCCCGCCGTTCCGGTTGACACGCAAGTAACTTCCGCCTAAGTTTTAATCAACACGACGATATGATCCGGGAAGACAAACAAGCCCTCGTCGACGAGTTGAGCGAGAAGTTTCAATCGCACAACGCGTTCTACATTGCCGATGCCTCGGGAATGTCGGTGGCGAAAATCAACGAATTCCGTCGCCTGTGCTTCAACCGCGGCATGGAGTTCAAAGTGTACAAGAACACGTTCATCCGCAAGGCTCTCGACACCCTCGGTGCCGACACTACGGAAATGGACGCTGCACTGAAAGGCCAGTCGGGTATCCTGTTCTCGAAAGAGTCGGGCAATGCTCCTGCCAAACTGCTGCAGGAGTTCTACAAAGCTCAGGCATACGGCAAAGGCGTTGAGCCCAAGCCCTCGCTGAAAGGCGCTTACGTAGATGCCAGCATCTACCTGGGTGCTAACCAGCTCGAGACACTGAGCACGCTGAAAGGCAAAAATGAGCTCATCGGTGACATCATCGGTCTGCTGCAGTCGCCCGCCAAGAACGTTATCTCTGCTCTGTCGAGCGGCGGCAACAAACTGGCCGGTATCCTCAAAACGCTTTCCGAAAAAGAAGAGGTTGCAGGCTAACCGCTGCTCATCTTTTTCACTTTCAATTTCCTTCAACAACCCCCCTTTTTAACAATCTACAGAAATGGCAGATTTGAAAGCATTCGCCGAGCAGCTCGTTAGCCTGACGGTAAAAGAAGTAAACGAACTGGCTACCATCCTGAAAGACGAGTATGGCATTGAGCCTGCTGCTGCTGCTCCCGTAATGGTTGCTGGTGGTCCCGGTGCTGCTGCTGACGCTCCTGAGGAAAAAACCTCGTTCGACGTAATCCTGAAGTCGGCTGGTGCTGGCAAACTGGCTGTGGTGAAACTGGTGAAAGACCTGACCGGTCTGGGCCTGAAAGAAGCCAAAGAACTGGTTGACGGTGCTCCCAAGCCCCTGAAAGAAGGTGTTGCTAAAGACGAGGCTGAAGGCCTGAAGAAGCAACTGGAAGAAGCTGGCGCTGAAGTAGAAATCAAGTAATCTCTGCTGCCTGCTCGTAAAACCAGCAAATAAGGAGAGGCCTGGCAACTAAGCCAGGTCTTTTCCTGTTTGTAGGCAACAAACTAATCGGAAGTCCGTTTGCGCGCCGCTTTGCGGCTTTTTGTGCCTACGGCTGCCGGAAGCGCAAGGTTGAGGCTTTGCGCTTTCGTGCGCCCGGCGCTTCCGAAATTTTCTCAGATTTCTGGCTTTGCCGGGAGTTTGAGTTGGATTCACTCTGTATCCATTTCCTAACCCCACATACATTGGCTACATCGAAAGCACAGGCAGGGCTGCAGAAACTCTCAGCCGCTGACGAGCGGATCAACTTCGCCAAGATTAAAAAGGTTATTGAGTACCCGGATTTTCTGGACGTGCAGGTTCGCTCGTTCATGGATTTCTTCCAGTTGGAAACGGCTGCCGAGAACCGTACCGATGAGGGCCTCTTCAAAGTATTCGCCGAGAACTTCCCGATTTCGGACTCGCGCGAAAACTTCGTGCTGACCTTCCTCGACTACCACGTTGACCCGCCCAAGTACTCGGTTGACGAATGCATTGACCGGGGCCTCACGTACTCGGTTCCGTTGAAAGCCAAATTGCGCTTGGTCTGCAATGACTCGGACAACGAAGATTTTGAGACGATTGAGCAGGAAGTGTTCTTGGGAAACATTCCCTACATGACCGAGAAAGGCTCGTTCGTAATCAACGGGGCGGAGCGCGTAATTGTATCGCAGTTGCACCGCTCGCCGGGTGTGTTCTTTGCTCAGAGCAAGCACACCAACGGCACCAAGCTGTACTCGGCCCGTATCATCCCGTTCAAAGGCTCGTGGATTGAATTCGCCACGGACGTGAACAACGTGATGTACGCCTACATCGACCGGAAGAAGAAATTCCCGGTTACTACGCTGCTGCGCGCCATCGGCTACGGCACCGACAAAGACATTCTCGACCTGTTCGGGCTGTCGGAAGAGGTGAAAGCCGACAAGAAAAACCTGAAGAAGGCCGTAGGCCGCAAGCTGGCCGCCCGCGTGCTCCGCACCTGGACGGAAGACTTCGTGGACGAGGATACCGGTGAAGTGGTATCCATCGACCGGAACGAGGTTCTGCTGGAGCGTGACTCGACCATCGAGGAGGAGGATATCGACGTAATCCTGAACGCCGGGGCTAAGTCGGTAATTCTGCACCGCGAGAACGTAAACATTGCCGACTACGCAATCATTTACAACACGCTGCAGAAGGACAACTCCAACTCGGAGAAAGAAGCCGTGGAGCAAATCTACCGTCAGCTCCGGAACACGGAGGCTCCTGACGAAGAAACCGCCCGCGACATCATCCAGAAGCTGTTCTTCTCGGATAAGCGCTACGACCTCGGGGACGTAGGCCGCTACCGTATTAATAAGAAGCTGGGTATTGACACGAACTGGGACGCCCGCGTGCTGACCAACGAGGATATCGTCCTCATCGTGAAGTACCTGATCGGTCTGATCAACTCGAAGGCCATTGTCGATGACATTGACCACTTGAGCAACCGCCGTGTGCGCACGGTAGGGGAGCAGCTCTACGCCCAGTTTGGCGTGGGTCTGGCCCGTATGGCGCGTACCATCAAGGAGCGCATGAACGTGCGCGACAACGAGGACTTCAAGCCGGTTGACCTGATCAACGCCCGTACGCTGTCGTCGGTAATCAACTCGTTCTTCGGCACCAACCAGTTGTCGCAGTTCATGGACCAAACCAACCCGCTGGCCGAGGTGACGCATAAGCGTCGTGTATCGGCACTGGGGCCGGGAGGTCTGTCGCGTGAGCGGGCTGGTTTCGAGGTACGTGACGTTCACTACACGCACTACGGCCGCCTTTGTACCATCGAAACGCCGGAAGGACCGAACATCGGTCTGATTTCGTCGCTGTGCGTGCACGCCCGGGTAAACTCGATGGGCTTCATCGAGACGCCTTACCGCACGGTAGAAAATGGCAAGGTGGACACCACGGAAAACGTGAAATACCTGACCGCCGAGGAGGAAGATACCCACCACATCGCGCAGGCTAACGCCCGCATCGACGAGGAAGGTAACTTCATCAACGACCTGGTAAAGGGCCGTTTCGAAGGTGACTTCCCCGTGGTAGGTCCCGACGAATACAGCTACATGGACGTTGCCCCGAACCAGATTGTATCGGTGGCTGCTTCGTTGATTCCGTTCCTGGAGCACGATGACGCCAACCGTGCCCTGATGGGTTCGAACATGCAACGCCAGGCCGTACCGCTGCTGCGCGCTGAGGCGCCCATCGTAGGTACCGGTCTGGAAGGCCGCGTGGCCATTGACTCCCGCACCCTGGTAGTAGCCGAGGGCGAGGGCGTGATTGACTACGTGGACGCCAACAAGATTGTGGTGAAGTACGACCTGACGGAAGACGATATCCTCGTAAGCTTCGACGCTGAGAAGATTTCGTACGACCTGATCAAGTTCCGTCGTACCAACCAGGATACCTGCATCAACCTGACGCCCATCGTGAAGAAGGGCGAGCGGGTGAGCAAAGGCCAGCCCCTGTGCGAAGGCTACGGCACGAACAAAGGGGAACTGGCGCTGGGCCGCAACATGCAAGTGGCCTTCATGCCGTGGCAGGGCTACAACTTCGAAGACGCCATCGTTATTTCGGAGCGTGTAGTTCGGGACGACATCTTCACCTCGATTCACATTGAGGAGTTTGAGCTGGAAGTACGCGAGACTAAGCGCGGCGAAGAAGAGCTGACCTCGGAAATTCCGAACGTGAGCGAAGAAGCCGTGCGTAACCTCGACGACAACGGCATCATCCGTTTGGGTGCTGAGGTGCGCGAAGGCGACATCCTTATCGGTAAGATTACGCCGAAGGGCGAAACCGACCCGACCCCGGAGGAGAAGCTGCTCCGTGCCATCTTCGGTGACAAAGCCGGCGATGTGAAGGATGCCTCCCTCAAGGCGCCGCCGTCCCTGAACGGGGTGGTTATCGGCACCAAGCTGTTCTCGCGTCCGAAGAAAGACAAAAACCTGCGGGCCAAGTCGAAGAAGGAAGTAGAGGAGCTGAAGGAGTCGTATGCTCGTGAGTTGCGCGCCATCAAGGCTGTGATGATCGAAAAGCTGGTGGATTTGCTGGAAGGCAAAACCTCGCAGGGCGTGAAGCACAAGTTTGGCGACGAAATCCTGACCAAAGGGGCCAAATTCGGCAAGAAGAACATCACCGATGCCCTCTTCCCCGAGAAGAACCCCTACAAGGACGAGAGCAACTACGCCGTACCGGAAGAGGTGAACATGTTCAAAGACCTCATCCTGGAAAACTGGACCGCCGACGCGAAAGTGAATGGTATGCTGGCTGAACTGGTGAAAAACTACACCAAGAAGCGCAACACTATCACGGCTCGTTTCAAGCGTGACCGGTTTACGCTGGAGGTGGGCGACGAACTGC
The DNA here is from genome assembly GCF_020421205.1 of Hymenobacter pini. Classification (GTDB taxonomy): domain Bacteria; phylum Bacteroidota; class Bacteroidia; order Cytophagales; family Hymenobacteraceae; genus Hymenobacter; species Hymenobacter pini. The sequence goes on along the minus strand of NZ_JAIZZH010000003.1, from coordinate 614,753 downwards.
CTGCCGGTATCGTGCAGCTGGCTAAAGTGTACATCGCCAAGAAGCGTAAGCTGAAGGTGGGTGACAAGATGGCCGGTCGTCACGGTAACAAAGGGGTAGTAGCCCGCATCGTGCGTGATGAGGACATGCCCTTCCTGCCCGACGGCACCCCGATGGACATTGTGCTCAACCCGCTGGGTGTACCGAGCCGCATGAACATCGGGCAGATTTACGAGACCGTACTGGGCTGGGCTGGCCTGAAGCTGGGCCGTACCTACGCTACCCCCATTTTCGACGGTGCTACCGAAGAGGAAGTATCGAAGGAACTGGCGGAAGCCGGGCTGCCGCACTTCGGCCGGGCATACCTGCACGACGGTCTGACGGGTCAGCGCTTCGACCAGCCGGTAACCGTGGGCGTGATTTACATGCTCAAACTCGGTCACTTGGTTGACGACAAGATGCACGCCCGTTCAATCGGGCCGTACTCGCTCATCACGCAGCAGCCGCTGGGTGGTAAGGCGCAGTTCGGTGGTCAGCGCTTCGGCGAGATGGAAGTGTGGGCGTTGGAGGCCTTCGGTGCTTCCAACGTGCTGCAGGAAATCCTCACCGTGAAGTCGGACGACGTGGTAGGTCGTGCCAAAGCGTACGAAGCCATTGTAAAAGGCGACGTACTGCCCAAGCCGAATATCCCCGAGTCATTCAACGTACTCATCCACGAGTTGCGCGGTCTGGCCCTGGAAATCACGCTTGACTAAGACTTGAAAAGTGGCTGCTGATATGTGAGTATCAGCAGCCACTTTTCAAGTCTTACTATATAGAATACCGCAGCCGAAACTGCCGGCGTCGTTCCGAGATATGGTCAGAGCGACAACAGAAGCCGATAGTGAGAAGCCGCAACCCGGTTCAGCTTGCTGAACCACCCGCATACCCAGACCTGGCGGAAACCTACTGCGCGGCGTACCTATCCGACCCGCAGAGCACTTTTCGCAGAGTCGAACTGTTATGTTCTTTCCGACCGCTCTTAAGACTGGCGGAACCAACGAACAGATAAAAGCCACCAGCTAACAACAGCTACCCTACATGGCGTTTGCAAAAAACAAGAAACTGGTACAGGACTTCTCGAAAGTTACCATTTCGCTGGCCTCGCCCGAATCCATTCTGGAGCGGTCGAACGGTGAAGTTGTAAAGCCCGAGACGATCAACTACCGGACGTACAAGCCCGAGATGGGCGGCCTGTTTTGCGAGCGGATTTTCGGTCCCGTAAAGGACTGGGAATGTCACTGCGGCAAATACAAGCGGATTCGCTACAAAGGCATCATCTGCGACCGGTGCGGCGTGGAGGTGACCGAGAAGAAAGTACGCCGGGAGCGGATGGGCCACATCGAACTGGTGGTGCCCGTTGCGCACATCTGGTACTTCAAGTCCCTGCCCAATAAAATCGGCTACCTGCTGGGCCTGCCCACCAAGAAGCTCGATCAGATTATCTATTACGAGCGGTATGTAGTAGTACAGCCGGGCGTATTGGCCGAGGAAGGCGTGCAGCAGCTCGACTTCCTCACCGAAGACGAGTACCTCGACATCATCGACAAACTCCCCCGCGAGAACCAGATGCTGCCGAACGAGGACCCCAACAAGTTCATCGCCCGCATGGGTGCTGATGCCCTGCAGCTTCTGTTGGAGCGCATCAACTTGGACGAGTTGTCGTACTCGCTGCGTGACTCTGCTGCCCACGAAACTTCGCAGCAGCGTAAGGCTGAGGCGTTGAAGCGTCTGCGCGTAGTAGAAGCCTTCCGTGATGCTTCGACTCGCATTGAGAACAAGCCCGAGTGGATGGTAATCCGCATGGTACCGGTTATTCCGCCGGAACTGCGCCCCCTCGTGCCGCTGGATGGTGGCCGTTTCGCTACCTCCGACCTGAACGATCTGTACCGTCGCGTTATCATCCGCAACAACCGCCTCAAGCGTCTGATCGAAATCAAAGCGCCCGAGGTGATTCTGCGGAACGAGAAGCGCATGTTGCAGGAAGCCGTTGACTCGCTGTTTGACAACTCGCGGAAAGTAAACGCCGTGCGTGCCGAAGGCAACCGCGCCCTGAAGTCGCTGTCCGATATGCTGAAAGGCAAGCAGGGCCGCTTCCGTCAGAACCTGCTCGGTAAGCGTGTAGACTACTCCGGTCGTTCGGTTATCGTGGTAGGTCCTGAGCTGAAGCTGCATGAGTGCGGCCTGCCCAAAAATATGGCCGCCGAGCTGTTCAAGCCGTTCATCATCCGCAAACTCATCGAGCGCGGCATCGTGAAGACGGTAAAGTCGGCTAAGAAGATTGTAGACCGCAAGGACGCTGTCGTATGGGACATCCTGGAGAACGTGCTGAAAGGCCACCCAGTGCTCCTGAACCGGGCTCCTACGCTGCACCGCTTGGGTATCCAGGCGTTCCAGCCCCGCCTCATCGAGGGTAAAGCTATTCAGCTGCACCCGCTGGTATGTACCGCCTTCAACGCTGACTTTGACGGTGACCAAATGGCTGTGCACGTTCCCTTGGGACCGGCCGCTATTCTGGAAGCCTCCATGCTCATGCTGGCCTCGCACAACATCCTGAACCCGGCGAACGGCGCACCCATTGCGGTACCGTCGCAGGACATGGTACTCGGGCTGTACTACGTGACCAAAGGCAAGCGCAGCACCGACGAGGAGAAGATTGACGGCGAAGGCCGCATGTTCTACTCCGACGAGGAAGTGGTAATTGCCCTCAACGAAGGTCAACTCTCGAAGCACGCCTATATTAAGGTGCGCACCAAAGTTCGGGACGAGAACGACGAGCTGGTAACCAAAATCATCGAAACCGTAGCCGGTCGTGTGCTGTTCAACCAGCTTGTGCCCGAGGAAGTAGGTTTCGTGGATGAACTGCTGACCAAGAAAAAGCTGCAGCAGATCATTTCGATGGTGTTCAAGCGGACCGGCATGGCCCGCACCGCGCAGTTCCTCGACGACATCAAGACGCTGGGTTTCCAGTCGGCTTACAAAGGTGGTCTGTCGATGGGTCTGGGCGACATCAACATCCCCGCTGAGAAAGACGCCCTCATTGCCCAAGCCCAGGCCGACGTAGCTGCCGTAACGCAGAACTACCAGATGGGTCTGATTACAGACAACGAGCGGTACAACCAGGTTATCGACATCTGGACCCGCATCAACAACCAAATCACTGAAACCCTTATGGGTCGCCTCGAGAAGGAGAACCAGGGCTTCAACTCGATTTACATGATGATGCACTCCGGTGCCCGTGGTTCGCGCGAGCAGATTCGTCAGCTCGGCGGTATGCGGGGTCTGATGGCTAAGCCGCAGAAGTCGCTGCAGGGTTCGGTAGGTGAGATTATCGAAAACCCGATTCTGTCGAACTTCAAAGAAGGCCTCGACGTAATCGAATACTTCATTTCGACCCACGGTGCTCGGAAAGGTCTGGCTGACACGGCTCTGAAGACGGCTGACGCCGGCTACCTGACCCGTCGTCTGGTAGACGTTTCGCAGGACGTAATCGTGAACGAAGTAGACTGCGGTACCCTCCGCGGTATCGAAACCTTCGCGCTGAAAGACAACGAGGACGTAGTGGAGCCGCTGGCTGAGCGTATCCTGGGCCGCGTAGCAGTGCACGACATCGTGGACCCGCTGACGGACGAGGTTATCCTGCCCGCTGGTGAGGAAATCACTGAAGAAGTAACCCGTCGTATCGATGCCACCAGCATCGAGTCGGTAGAAATCCGTTCGGTACTGACCTGCGAAAGTAAGCGTGGTATTTGCGGTAAGTGCTACGGCCGTAACCTGTCGTCGGGCCGCATGGTACAGAAAGGGGAGGCTGTAGGCGTAATTGCTGCTCAGTCGATCGGTGAACCCGGCACCCAGCTGACCCTGCGTACCTTCCACGTAGGTGGTACGGCTTCTAACATTGCGGTAGAAGCCAGCCTGCGCGCCAAGTTCAATGGTGTAGTTGAGTTCGAAGACATCCGGACCGTGGAAACGGCCAACGCCGAAGGCGAGGCTGTGAAAGTGGTAATGGGTCGTTCGGGCGAGATTCGCATCGTGGAAAAAGGCACCGGCAAGGTGTACATCACTCACCACGTGCCGTACGGCTCGTTCCTGCTGGTTGACGAAGGCCAGGAGGTAGAGAAAGGCCAAGAGCTGAACAACTGGGACCCCTACAACGCCGTTATTCTGGCCGAGTTCGACGGTACCGTTCAGTACGACGCCATCACCGAGGGCATTACCTACCGTGAGGAATCGGACGAACAGACCGGTCACCGCGAGAAGGTAATCATCGAATCGAAGGCCAAGGACCAGAACCCGGCCATAATCGTTCGTCCCGGTAAGAAAGGCGACCTGGAAGGCTCCAAAGCCTACTCTATCCCGGTTGGCTCGCACTTGAACGTGGAGAACGGCGAGAAAATCAAGGCTGGTCAGATTCTGGCCAAGATTCCGCGTGCCGTGGGCAAAACCCGCGACATTACCGGTGGTCTGCCCCGCGTTACCGAGCTTTTCGAAGCGCGTAACCCCTCGAACCCGGCCGTTGTGGCCGAAATCGACGGTGTAGTAACCTACGGTACGGTGAAGCGTGGTAACCGTGAAATCTTCGTGGAGTCGAAAGACGGCGTGAAGAAAAAATACATGGTGCCGCTGTCGAAGCACATCCTCGTGCAGGATAACGACTTCATCCGGGCCGGTGCTCCGCTCTCCGATGGTGCCATCACCCCGACCGATATCCTGAACATTCAGGGTCCCGGCGCGGTGCAGGAATACCTCGTGAACGAGATTCAGGAAGTATACCGCTTGCAGGGTGTGAAAATCAACGATAAGCACATCGAGGTGGTAGTTCGCCAGATGATGCAGAAAGTGGTTATCCTCGATGCCGGCGACACGACCTTCCTGGAGCACCAGGTGGTGGACAAGATTTCCTTCATGGAGGAAAACGACACCATCATCGACATGAAGGTGGTTACCGAAGCTGGTGACTCCAGCAACCTGAAACCTGGCCAGATTGTAACGGCCCGCCGTCTGCGCGACGAAAACTCGTCGCTCAAGCGCCGTGACCTCAAACTGGTAGAAGTTCGGGAAGCCCAGCCGGCCGTTTCGCGGCCCACGCTGCAGGGTATCACCCAGGCTTCGCTGGGTACTCAGTCGTTCATCTCGGCCGCATCCTTCCAGGAAACGACCAAGGTGCTGTCGGAAGCTGCCATCCGTGGTAAGGCCGACGAACTGCTGGGCCTGAAGGAGAACGTAATCGTAGGTCACCTCATCCCGGCTGGTACCGGTCTGCGCGAGTACACGCGTCAGATTGTGGGCTCGAAGGAAGAGCTGGAAGCCGCCCAGGCTGCCAAAACCGACGATACGCCTGCTCCCGCCAAGCGTGGCGCCCGCGCCTCGCGTCGCGAGTCGGTTTCGGAGTAATGTGAATCGGGGTAAATAAGGAAAGCCGGCTGGGGAGACCCGGCCGGCTTTTTCTTTTGTAGATAGCAATAGATTTGCACGATGACACGATACTTACTGCTTATCATAAGCGCGAGTTGGTTACTTGCTTATCAACTGATACTTGTCGTATTCTCTCTCGTCAATGGCTATACCTCTGGGAGAAGCTTAAGCTTTTTTGACTTGATGGACTATGTTAGCATGTTGATAATCGTTGTTATCTGTCTGTTCACCATTTCTACTGCCAAACAAAAGCATCGGCACATGCAGGCCGAACGCAAATAATAAATACCATGGCCCAACAGAATCAACCCGAAAGCACGCCCGAGACCACACAACCCCAAGACCCCAACGCCATCAGCATTGAGCTGTCAGAGGAAATTGCCGAAGGGGAATACGCCAACCTTGCTATGATTGCGCATAGCAACAGCGAGTTTGTCATTGACTTCATTCGGCTGATGCCCGGCTTGCCCAAGGCCAAGGTAAAGTCGCGTATCATCCTCACACCGGAACACGCTAAGCGGCTAGTAGCTGCCCTAAACGAGAACATCGAGCGGTTTGAAAAGACCAACGGTACTATCAAGGAGCAACCCAATGAAGGCCCGCTGTACCCGATGGGGTTCGGTGGTAAAATGGGAGAAGCCTAAGAACTAGGAATAATACAGCACAGGAAGCGGCTTTTATCGGAAAGATAGAAGCCGCTTCTTCGTTGAATACAAACTGGAAGAGGCAGGAGAGGGGGAGAGGGTGAATGAGCCTGCAAAGGTTCCTTGGTTAGGCTGCGGCAACGCTCTAAGTCAACCGTAGCAAGGGCGTTAGCCACTGCCGGAGTACTCTAAAATTAACTAATTCAACCTGTTTGCTATTTCCAGAACACTTGTCTACCTTTGCAAGCCTAATTTTTGGGAGAGAACCCTCCTTGACAAAACCTACCGTAGATGCCTACCATCAACCAGTTAGTACGAAAAGGCCGCGAGAAGCTGACGACCAAGTCGAAGTCGCCGGCTCTTGACTCGTGCCCGCAGCGCCGTGGCGTTTGCACCCGTGTGTACACCACCACGCCTAAGAAGCCGAACTCGGCTATGCGTAAAGTGGCCCGTGTGCGCCTCACCAACGGCAAAGAAGTTAACGCCTACATCCCCGGTGAAGGCCACAACCTGCAGGAGCACAGCATCGTGCTGATCCGTGGTGGCCGTGTGAAAGACCTTCCCGGCGTACGTTACCACATCATCCGTGGCGCTCTTGACACTGCCGGCGTAAACGGCCGTCTGCAGCGTCGCTCCAAATACGGCGCTAAGCGTCCGAAGCCCGGCCAAGCTGCAGCAGCTGGCAAAGGTGGCAAACCCGCTCCCGGCAAGAAAAAATAAGTGAAACCGAGGGCGGCAGCGCCCGGCGCCGGCTAGCAAATGGTTCTTAGTCCGTTGCCTGCTGTCCGTCGCTCATTTCTACACCCATGAGAAAGTCAAAACCGAAAAAGCGCATCCTCCTGCCCGACCCTAAGTTCAAGGAGACGCTGGTGACCCGTTTCGTCAACTACATGATGTACGACGGGAAGAAAAACCTGGCCTACACCATTTTCTACGATGCCTGCGAACTGGTTGAGCAGCGCACCAAAGAAAGCGGCCTGGAAATGTGGCGTAAAGCCCTGAACAACGTAATGCCGACCGTGGAGGTGAAAAGCCGCCGCGTAGGTGGTGCTACCTTCCAGGTGCCCACCGAGGTTCGTCCGGACCGTCGTATTGCCGTTGGCTCGAAGTGGCTGATCCAATATGCTCGTCGTCGTGGTGAGAAAACCATGAAAGACAAGCTGGCCGGCGAAATCATTGCCGCCGCCAAAGGTGAAGGTGCTGCCGTGAAGAAAAAGGACGACACGCACCGGATGGCAGAAGCCAACAAGGCTTTCTCGCACTTCCGCTTCTAATCAGACCAGCAGGAGTTCTAGAAGTTTTGCGCGGCTGGAATGCGAAAAGCATTTTTCGCGTTCTGCCAGCTCAACTACTAACCTTCCTACGTCACAACAAAAGCAATGGCTGTTAATAAAGATCTGCAATACCTCCGGAACATCGGGATTATGGCTCACATCGACGCCGGTAAGACCACCACGTCGGAGCGCATTCTCTACTACACCGGTAAAACCCACAAAATCGGGGAGGTGCACGAAGGTGCCGCCACGATGGACTGGATGGAGCAGGAGCAGGAGCGTGGTATTACCATCACGTCGGCTGCTACTACTACCTTCTGGAACTACCCGACCGTACAGGGCGACCCGACTCCGGAGACCAAGCAATACAAAATCAACCTGATCGATACCCCCGGTCACGTGGACTTCACCGTAGAGGTAGAACGTTCCCTGCGTGTTCTGGACGGTGCCGTAGCTCTGTTCTGCGCCGTTTCGGGCGTTGAGCCGCAGTCGGAAACCGTATGGCGTCAGGCTGACAAGTACAAGGTGCCCCGCATCTGCTTCGTCAACAAGATGGACCGTGCCGGTGCCGACTTCTTCAAGGCTGTTACCGAAATCAAGGAAAAGCTCGGCGCTAACCCCGTGCCGCTGCAAATTCCGATTGGGGCCGAAGACACCTTCAAAGGTGTTGTAGACCTGCTGACCGGTAAGGCTATTGTGTGGGATGATGCCACTCAGGGCAAAACCTACAAAGAAGTAGAAGTTCCCGAGGACCTCGTGGACACGGTACAGGAGTGGCGTGAAAAGCTGGTAGAAAGCGTAGCTGAGTACGACGATACCTTGATGGAGAAATTCTTCGAGGATCCGGACAGCATCACCCGCGAAGAAATGATGACGGTAATCCGCAAAGCGGTTATCGACATGAAGTTCTCACCCGTAATGTGCGGCTCGGCCTTCAAAAACAAGGGTGTACAAGCTATGCTGGACGCTGTTATGGCGTACCTGCCTTCGCCTTTGGATATGCCTGCCATCGTGGGTACTAACCCCGACACCGGTGAGGAAATCGAGCGTCACCCCGACAACGACGAGCCTTTCACCGCGCTGGCATTTAAAATTGCTACCGACCCCTTCGTAGGTCGTCTGTGCTTCTTCCGTTGCTACAGTGGTCAGCTGGATGCTGGCTCCTATGTATTCAACAACCGCACCGGCAAAAAGGAGCGTATCTCGCGCCTGATGCAGATGCACTCGAACAAGCAGAACCCCATCGACAAAATCCAGGCTGGTGATATTGCTGCTGGCGTGGGTTTCAAAGACATCAAAACCGGCGATACACTGACCGACGAGAAGTCGCGTGTAGTACTGGAATCGATGTCGTTCCCCGAGCCCGTTATCGGTTACGCTATTGAGCCGAAGACGCAGGCTGACGTGGATAAAATGGGTATGGCTATTGCCAAACTCGTAGAAGAAGATCCGACCCTAGTGGTACAGACCGACCAGGAAACTGGCCAGACCGTACTGAAGGGTATGGGTGAGCTTCACCTGGAAATTATCATCGACCGTATGCGTCGGGAGTTCAAGGTGGAAATCAACCAAGGTGCTCCGCAGGTTGCCTATAAAGAGGTTCTCACCAAGAAAGTTGAGCACCGCGAAACCTACAAGAAGCAGACCGGTGGCCGCGGTAAATTCGGCGACATCGTGTTTGAACTTGGGCCGCGCGAAACCGATCCGGAGAAACCCGGTCTGGAATTCGTGAACGACATTACGGGTGGTGTAATTCCACGCGAATTCATTGCTCCGGTGCAGAAAGGCTTCGAAGAGGCTATGAAGAACGGCCCGCTGGCCGGCTTCCCGCTGGACAACATGAAAGTGCGTCTGTTCTTCGGTTCGTACCACGATGTTGACTCGGACGCCCTGTCGTTCGAACTGGCTGCCCGCGGTGGTTTCCGCGAAGCTGCCCGTCAGGCTGGTCCGAAACTGCTCGAACCCATCATGGCCGTTGAGGTGGTAACCCCCGACGAGTACACGGGTTCGGTAACCGGTGACCTGAACCGTCGTCGTGGCATCATGAAGGGCATGGACACCAAGGGTGGTGCCAACGTGGTGAAGGCTGACGTTCCGCTGTCAGAACTGTTCGGCTACGTAACCTCGCTGCGTACCATCACCTCGGGTCGTGCTTCGGCTTCGCTGACCTTCTCGCACTACGACCAAGTTCCCACGAACCTGGCCGACGGCATCATCGCTAAGCAAAAGGGCAACGCTCCTCGCTAATCCGCTTTCCGACTTTACAGACATGAACCAGAAAATTCGCATCAAACTGAAATCCTACGACCACAACTTGGTGGACAAATCGTCGGAGAAGATCGTGAAGGCGGTGAAGGCTACGGGCGCTATTGTTAGCGGCCCCATTCCACTGCCCACGGATAAAGAAAAATTCACCGTGCTCCGTTCGCCCCACGTGAACAAGAAGAGCCGGGAGCAATTCCAGCTGTGCACCTACAAGCGTCTGGTAGACATCTACTCGACCTCGTCGAAGACGGTAGATGCCCTGATGAAGCTGGAACTGCCCAGCGGTGTTGACGTTGAAATCAAAGTCTGAGGATCCGACTTCATTGTCTGAATAAGGTAAGCGCCCCACTGGTTCTTCGGAGCTGGTGGGGCGTTTTCATTTGAATTCGTTGCAACTTGTGCGTTAAGTAAAGGCTCGTTGCACCGTGGAGCTTAGAAGTAATGCCGCATGGCTGCTTCAGTAGGCTAGCTCCTAATTCTACTTCATGACATCTTCTCTGGGAACCATCCTAACACTGCCTCGACTGCTGGCGGCCGCTACATTTTTCTGCGGCTGTATTCTGGTAGGTCTGTATACCAGCAGCTTTTTCAGGGTATTGCCCAGCATTGGTATGATAGGAATGCTGGTGACGGGAGGTATGAGTTGGTTCCTGCACGGTAATCAGTACCAACGCAGCCCCCGGGGTAATTACCTGCCGCTACTGCTGATTTTCGGAATGCACGTAGCCGCCGGGGTATTTACATCGGCAACACAACTAAAAGAGTACACCCGGGATATTGTGCTGCAACTGCCGTTTCTGGCATTGCCGTTGGCCTTTTGGCTGCTGCCGGCTCTGCCTACTCGCAACTTGCGGTGGCTGTGGTTGCTGCTGGTGGGTACTACCACAGTGGCTGCTCTGCTCAGCACAGCTAATTATCTGGCCCATTTCGACCAAATCAACGAAATGTACCTGCATTCCAAGGTGATGCCCACGGAACCGGACCATATTCGGTTCAGCTTACTGATTTCGCTGGCAGTTGCGGCAGGCGTATGCCTATTAGCTCACCGGAGTGTAATCGGGCGGGCTGCCTGGGTGCTGTGGGCGGCCATTATATTTCTGGCTTTCTACCAACATCTGCTGGCTGTGCGTAGCGGGTTGGTAACGCTATACGCAGTAGGTATTGCCGCGCTGCTGTGGCTGGTGTTCCGGAAGCGGCAATACCAACAGGCCCTGATTCTAACGGCGGGCCTAGTGCTGATTCCGGCGCTGAGCTATTCCGTGTTTCCGACGCTGCAGAATAAATCGGCCAATACCCGCGAGGATGTGGGCCGGGTTGAAAACACGGCTTCCGCCAATAACTACTCTTTGGTAGGCCGGGTGTATTCGTATAAGGTAGCGCTGGAGGTAGTGAAAGATAACCCGTGGCTGGGCGTAGGCCGGGCTGATATCGAACCCGAAATGGCCGTGCGCTACAAGCGGGACTATCCGAACATCCAGCCGCAAGCCTACATCCAGCCGCATAATCAGTTCCTGTTTTCGGCCGTGGCGTTTGGGCTGATTGGACTACTCGTGTTCATTGTGGGATTCTATTATCCCGGCATCAACGTGTGGCCCGCATATGCCCCCCTCTTGCTGTCGCACTACCTAATCGTTACACTGTCGTTTCTGGTAGAATACACGTTGGAAACCCAGGTAGGGCTTGGGTTTGCGCTGTTCTTCCTGCTGTTAGCATTGGAAGGCCAGAAGACTTCTCGTCTGCTAGAATCAGAGTGGCGCCCTGTGTAACTATGGAAGTAAAGGGATGCATGTCAGTCTACCCATATTAATTGAGCAGACTGATTTTTGTATGGAGCAAGGCTAAGCTATGAAAGTGGGCCAAGCAACTGATGGAGTAGGAGCGAGGCTAACTCACTAACATTAAAATATTTCGGAAGGCAGTTAGATTATGCCGTAACAATTTCCTAGCTTTGCACTCCATTTCCGAAAACGCCACTCGGGCGTTTTCGCTGTGTCTTTTCTAAAACCCCAATCGAATGCCTGGCATCATCGGTAAAAAAATCGGTATGACAAGCCTCTTCACTCCGGACGGGAAAAACATTCCCGTAACGCTCATCGAAGCGGGTCCGTGTGTGGTGACGCAGGTTAAAACCCTCGAAACGGACGGCTACTCGGCCATCCAGCTCGGGTACGGCGAGAAAAAGGCGAAGAACACCACCAAAGCACTGGCTGGTCACTTCGCTAAAGCCGGTACCACCCCTAAGAAAAAACTCGTTGAGTTCCGCACCGACGAGACCAGCAGCTTCGCCGCTGGTGCAACCGTTGACGCTACCCTCTTCGAAGAAGGTGAGTTCGTTGACGTAGTGGGCACCTCAAAAGGTAAAGGTTTCCAGGGCGTTGTAAAGCGCTACAACTTTGCCGGTGTAGGTGGCCAAACCCACGGCCAGCACAACCGCGGCCGTCACCCCGGTTCTATCGGTGCATGCTCTTGGCCCTCCCGCGTGTTCAAAGGAATGCGCATGGGTGGCCGCATGGGCAACGACCGGGTGAAAGTGCAGAACCTGAAGGTGATGCGCATTGTAGCCGACAAAAACCTCATCGTGGTGAGCGGCTCGGTTCCCGGCGCCAAGAACTCTTTCGTGGTCCTGGAAAAATAAGCTAGCAAGATGGAACTGTCAGTAATCAACATCAAAGGCGAAGACACCGGCCGCAAGGTTACCCTGTCTGACGCCATCTTCGGCCTCGAGCCGAACGAGCACGTGATGTACCTCGACGTGAAGCAGTACCTGGCCAACCAGCGCCAAGGCACGCACAAGTCGAAACAGCGTAACGAAGTACACGGCACCACCAAGAAGCTGAAGAAGCAAAAAGGTACTGGTGGCGCCCGTGCCGGCTCCATGAAGTCGGGTGTATTCGTGGGTGGTGGCCGCATTTTCGGTCCTCAGCCCCGCGACTACGGCTTCAAGCTGAACAAGAAAACCAAGCGTCTGGCTCGTCTGTCGGCTCTGTCGGCGCTGGCCAAAGACGGCAAGGTGTCGGTAGTGGAAAACATTTCCCTGTCGACCCCCAAAACCAAAGAGTTTGCCGCCATCCTGGCTGGTCTGAAGCTGAACAACGGCCGCAAGACCCTGCTGGTAACCGGTTCGGTTGACAAGAACGTGGTTCTGTCGGCCCGCAACATTCAGCGCGTGAGCGTGGCTACCCCCGTAGCCCTGAACACCCACGACCTGCTGAACACCGACACCCTGCTGCTGTCGGAAGATGGGTTGAGCGCACTGGAACAACTCTATACCACTGCTGAGTAATGAGCATCCTGAAGAAACCCATCGTAACTGAAAAGGCTACGGGTCTGAACGAGAAAAGCCAGTACGCTTTCGACGTGGCTATCGACGCCAACAAGGTTCAGATCAAGAAAGAGATTGAGCAACTGTACGGGGTAACGGTAACGGGCATCAGCACCATCCGCACCATCGGCAAAGTGAAATCGAAGTTCACGAAAGGCGGTGCCGTTTCCGGCCGTCGTCCTCATGGCAAAAAAGCCATCGTGACCGTGAAAGAAGGCGACGTAATCGACTTCTACAGCACGCTGTAAGCCTGCCTTCCCGCCAAGAATTTTTTCCTAAGCAAGAGTAATGGCACTCAAAAAACTAAGACCAACATCACCGGGTCAGCGCTTCCGCATCGCCCCGGCCTTCGACGAGATTACCGCGTCGACGCCGGAGAAGTCGCTGTTGGCACCCCTGAAAAACTCCGGTGGCCGTAACAACTCGGGCAAAATGTCCAACCGCTACATCGGCGGTGGTCACAAAGCCAAGTACCGTATCATCGACTTCAAGCGTGACAAAGCTGGTGTTCCGGCCACGGTGAAGACGATTGAGTACGATCCTAACCGCACTGCCCGTATTGCCCTAGTGCAATACGCTGACGGTGAGAAGCGCTACATCATTGCTCCCGCCGGTCTGACGGTTGGTGCTTCGGTAGTGTCGGGTTCGGGCGTAGCTCCGGAAGTAGGCAACTCTCTGCCCCTGCGCGAGATTCCGCTGGGTACCATCGTACACAACATCGAGCTGATGCCCGGTGGTGGTGCTGCCATGGCCCGCTCGGCTGGTACCTACGCTCAGCTGGTAGCCCGCGAAGACAAGTACGCCACCCTGAAACTGCCCTCCGGCGAAATGCGCATGGTACTGGTTACCTGCATGGCAACGGTTGGTACCGTTTCGAACGGTGACCACATGAACGTACGTCTCGGCAAAGCCGGTCGTAACCGATGGTTGGGTCGTCGTCCGCGCGTACGTGGTGTGGCTATGAACCCCGTTGACCACCCCATGGGCGGTGGTGAAGGCAAATCGTCGGGTGGTCACCCACGCAGCCGTAACGGTATCTTCTCGAAAGGCCAGAAGACCCGTAACAAGAACAAGTATTCCGAGAACCTGATCGTAAGCCGGAAAGGCAAGAAATAAGCAATGGCACGTTCACTAAAAAAAGGGCCGTACATTGACTTCCGGCTCGAGAAGAAAGTATCGGCAATGGACGAGTCCGGCAAAAAGTCGGTGGTGAAGACCTGGTCGCGCCGCTCGATGATTTCGCCTGATTTCGTTGGCCACACCTTCGCTGTGCACAACGGCAATAAGTTCATCCCGGTGTATGTAACGGAGAACATGGTAGGGCACAAACTCGGCGAGTTTGCTCCCACCCGCAACTTCCGTGGCCACATCGCCAAGAAAGATAAAGGCAAGCGCTAATCATGGAAGCAGTAGCTAAACTCCGGAACGTGCCCACCTCGCCGCGCAAAATGCGCTTGGTGGCCAACCTGGTACGCGGTCAGAAAGTGACCCGCGCTCTGGGCCTGCTGAAATTCGAGGCTAACTCGGGTGCCGCCAAAGTGGAAAAACTGCTCCTGTCGGCTCTGGCTAACTGGCAGCAGAAGAATGAGGACGAGCGTATCGAAGACGCCAACCTCTATATCAAAGAGATTTTCGTGGATGAAGGCCGTCAGCTGAAGCGTCTGCGCCCCGCCCCCCAGGGCCGTGGCCACCGCATCCGCAAGCGCAGCAACCACGTGACGCTGGTAATTGACTCGAAAGTAGAACCGCTGGGTAGCAAAGCTGCTGCCAAGCAGGCTGCTGAAACCAAACCAGCTACCGAAGCTGTTAACGAGGCTCCCAAAAAAGCCCGTCGTAGCTCGGCTAAGAAATCCAACGAAACCACGGCAGAAGCCACCGCATAAGCACTATGGGACAGAAAGTAAATCCGGTTGGCTTCCGTCTGGGCGTCATCAAAGGATGGGACTCGAACTGGTACGGCGGCAAGGACTTTGCCGACAAACTGGTTGAGGACGAAAAAATCCGCAAATACATCAACGCTCGTATCCCGAAAGGTGGCATCAGCCGCATCGTTATCGAGCGTACGCTGAAGCGCGTTACCATCACCATCAACACGGCTCGTCCGGGTGTGGTAATCGGTAAAGGCGGTCAGGAAGTTGACAAGATCAAAGACGAGCTGAAGCAGATCACCGGCAAAGACGTTCAGATCAACATCTTCGAAATTAAGCGTCCGGAACTCGACGCTAAGCTGGTAGGTGAGAGCATCGCTCAGCAGCTGCAGGCTCGTATCTCGTTCCGTCGGGCCATGAAAATGGCTATCCAGGCTGCTCTGCGCGTTGGTGCCGAAGGCATCAAAATCCAGTGCGGTGGCCGTTTGGGCGGCGCTGAAATTGCTCGTTCGGAGCAATACAAAGAAGGACGTACTCCGCTGCACACGCTGCGCGCCGACATCGACTACGCGCTGTCGGAAGCTCAGACGGTGTATGGCAAGATCGGCATCAAGGTGTGGATCATGCGCGGTGAAGTGTTCGGCAAGCCCGACCTCTCGCCGAACCAGCAGCCCGCCGGTGGTCAGGGTGGCGACAGCCGCAACGACCGTGGCCCGCGTGGTGAGCGTGGTGACCGTGGCGGCGACCGTGGCCCGCGTCGTGACCGTAACGACCGTGGCGGCGAAGGCCGTGGCGAGCGTGGCGGCCAAGGTGGTGGCCAGCGCCGTGGTGGCCAAGGCGGACAAGGTGGTCAGGGCCGTGGCCCGCGTCGCTAGTCCTTTTCTTTTCTCTCGAATTTCAATTCAAGATAACTCATGTTACAACCGAAAAGGACCAAGTATCGCAAGATGCAAAAGGGTCGCGTGCACGGCTTAGCCCACCGCGGCAGCTCCATTGACTTCGGTTCGTTCGCTATCAAGTCGCTGGAACAGGCTTGGATTACGGCTCGCCAAATTGAGGCAGCTCGTATCGCCATGACCCGCGCCATGAAACGCGAAGGTCAAGTTTGGATCCGCATCTTCCCCGACAAGCCTATTACCAAGAAGCCTGCTGAAGTGCGGATGGGTAAGGGTAAAGGTTCGCCCGAGTATTGGGTAGCCTGCGTGAAGCCCGGCACTATCATGTTCGAATCGGACGGCGTTTCGCTGGAAGTAGCGCAGGAGTCGCTGCGTCTGGCGGCTCAGAAACTGCCCGTTCGTACCTCGTTTGTTGTTCGTCGTGACTACGTAGAAAACAAGTAAGAAGATGAAGAACGCCGAAATCCGCGCCCTCTCCCTGGAGGACCTCAAAAACCAGATCAAGAACGAGCAGACCAACGGTCAGACCATGCGTTTCGCGCATGCCATCTCGCCCCTGGAAAACCCCGCTCGTCTGAAGCAAGCCCGCAAAAATGTCGCCCGTCTGCTGACCGAGTTGAAGCGTCGCGAGAACGAGCAGGCTACTAACTCTGCTAACTAACGATGGCAAGCAACGAAGAACAGCAAGGCACCACCGCCGTTGAGCGGAACCTGCGCAAAGAAATCATCGGGCGCGTTACCTCTACCAAAATGGACAAGTCCATCACGGTAATGGTAGAAAGCAAAATGAAGCACCCGATCTACGGTAAGTTCGTTACCAAGTCGACCAAATTCATGGCTCACGACGAGAATAACGAATGCGGCGAAGGGGATACGGTTCGCATCATGAGCACCCGCCCCCTGAGCAAAAACAAACGCTGGAGACTGGTAGAAATTCTGGAACGCGCCAAGTAAGATGATACAGCAAGAATCCCGTCTGACCGTCGCTGATAATAGCGGCGCCAAAGAAGTTCTCTGCATCCGTGTCCTCGGTGGCACGGGCAAGAAATACGCCAGCGTAGGCGACAAGATTGTAGTAGCCATCAAATCGGCTATTCCTTCCGGCAACGCTAAGAAAGGTGCAGTTTCGAAAGCAGTAGTGGTTCGCACGAAGAAAGAAGTACGCCGCAAAGACGGTTCGTACATCCGCTTCGACGACAACGCTGCCGTACTGCTCAACAACAACGACGAGCCCCGCGGTACCCGCATCTTCGGCCCCGTGGCCCGTGAACTGCGCGAGAAGCAGTTCATGAAGATTGTTTCGCTGGCTCCTGAAGTTCTCTAAGCAATGGCAACGAAAACGAAAGCAACGCCCGCGAAACTGCACGTGAAAACTGGTGACACCGTACTGGTGATTGCCGGCGACGAGAAAGGCAAAACCGGTGTAATTAAATCGGTGAACCGTTCGACGCAGCGTGTTATCGTGGAAGGCCTGAACCTGGCAACCAAGCACAACAAACCCAGTGCGAAGAACCCCCAGGGCGGCATCACCAAGATCGAGGCACCGATTCACGTGAGCAACGTGAAGCGCGTAGACTCGGCTAACGCCTAATCCGCTCTACGACCATGGCTCGACTGAAAGATAAATACCAAAAAGAAGTAGTACCGGCGCTCCAGGAGAAATTCCAGTTCAAGAGCATCATGCAGGTACCGCGCCTCACCAAAATCTGCATCAACCGCGGTATTGGTGCGGCCGTAGCCGACAAGAAGCTGGTTGACAATGGTGTGGACGAGCTGACCATCATCACCGGTCAGAAAGCTGTTCCTACCATCGCCAAGCGTTCGGTTTCGAATTTCAAGCTGCGTGAAGGTATGCCCATCGGCGCCCGCGTAACCCTGCGCGGTGAGCAGATGTACGAATTCCTCGACCGTCTGCTGACGGTGGCCCTGCCCCGTGTTCGTGACTTCAAAGGCATCAACGACAAAGGCTTTGATGGCCGTGGTAACTATACCCTGGGCATCAAAGAACAAATCATCTTCCCGGAAATTTCGATTGACAAAATCAAGTCGATTGCCGGTATGGATATTACCTTCGTAACGACGGCCGAAAACGACGAGCAGAGCTACGAGCTGCTGAAAGGTTTCGGAATGCCGTTCGCTAACGCCAAGAAACAGAACAATGGCTAAGGAATCAATGAAAGCACGGGAGCGGAAGCGTATTGCTACCGTTGCCCGTTACGCCGAGAAGCGCAAGGCTCTGAAAGAGGCTGGCGACTACGAAGGTCTGGACAAACTGCCGCGCAACGCGTCGCCCGTGCGTCTGCACAACCGCGACAAAATTGACGGCCGTCCCCGCGGTTACATGCGTAAGTTCGGCATCAGCCGCGTGCGTTTCCGCGAAATGGCTCTCGCCGGCAAAATCCCCGGTGTAACCAAGTCCAGCTGGTAGTCCCGCTGTTCTTCCTGCCAACACAGAGCTGTCTGTAAGGCATTGTTACTTGGCAGGTTGCCACAAGAAACCATCAGCCGAGCCCTCAAAAGCCGAGTTGAGTAGTCTTAACCGAAAATTTCGTCGCCTCTTTCCGTGGCGGCGAAATTTTCATATCTTTGCGGCTCCCTAAAAATGGGCGCTTCATTTTCATAATCGAATGAACACAGATCCAATTGCCGACTACCTGACCCGGGTACGCAATGCCATCAAGGCTAACCACCGGGTGGTAGAAATCCCGGCCAGCAACATCAAAAAGGAGATTACGAAGGTGCTCTATAAGAAGGGCTACATTCAGAGCTACCGGTTTGATGATGCCGCTGTACAGGGCACGATTAAAATCGCGCTGAAGTACAACCCGGCTACCAAAAAGCCCGCCATTACGAAGCTGGAGCGCATCAGCTCGCCTGGTCTGCGCACGTATGCTCACGTGGAGAACCTGCCCCGCGTACTCAGCGGCCTGGGTATTGCAATCCTGTCGACGTCGAAAGGCGTGATGACGGAGAAAGAGGCGAAAGCCGAGAACGTGGGCGGCGAAGTGCTGTGCTACGTCTACTAATCTGAAAGGAAAACGAGACTATGTCACGCATTGGTAAACTGCCCATCAGCCTGCCCAGCAACGTGCAGGTTGAAGTGAGCAACGAAAACACGGTTACCGTGAAGGGCCCGAAAGGCACTCTGTCGGTTCCGGTTGACCGCGACATCACCGTAGCTACCGAAGACGGTCAGCTGGTAGTGACTCGCCCCACCGAACAGAAGCGCCACAAAGCCATGCACGGCCTGTACCGCGCCCTGCTCAACAACGCCATCAACGGCGTGAGCAATGGCCAAGAGGTGAAGCTGGAGCTGGTAGGTGTAGGTTATAAGGCTTCGATGTCGGGCTCTACGCTGGAACTGTCGTTGGGTTACTCCCACAACATCTTCCTGTCGCTGCCAAAAGAAGTTACCGCTACGGCTGTAACCGAAAAAGGTAAGAACCCCATCGTTACCCTGAGCAGCATCGACAAGCAGCTGCTGGGCCAGGTGGCCGCTAAAATTCGCTCACTGCGCAAAGTTGAGCCCTACAAAGGCAAAGGCGTGCGCTTCGTGGGTGAGCAGATTCGTCGTAAGGCTGGTAAAACGGCTTCGAAATAACATCACACCATGGCTTTCGATAAAGCAACTAGAAGAAAACGGATCCAGCGCATCATCCGCACTAAGGTCGCTGGCACGTCCGAGCGCCCGCGTCTGTCGGTCTTTCGTAGCAACACGGGCATTTATGCTCAGATCATCGATGACACGACGGGTCACACGCTGGCGTCTGCTTCCTCGAAGCACGTTTCGGTGGAAGGGGGCAACGGAGTAGCCCTCGCCGCCGCAGTAGGCAAAGAAATTGCCTCCCGTGCTCAGGCAAAAGGAATTTCGAAAGTGGTATTTGACCGTTCCGGTTACCTCTACCACGGCCGCGTAAAATCATTGGCAGAAGGAGCCCGCGAAGGCGGCCTCAATTTCTAACTCATCATGGCAGAATTTAACAACGGCAACCGTGGTGGTGGCAATGACCGTGGCGGTAACGACCGTCGGGGTGGTGGCAACGACCGTCGCGGCGGCAACGACCGTAAAGAGGAGTCGCGCACTGGTGATTCCGACCTGAAAGAGAAAGTGGTTGCCATCAACCGCGTAGCTAAAGTAGTAAAAGGCGGTCGTCGCTTCAGCTTCTCGGCTATCGTAGTTGTTGGTGACGGCAACGGCACCGTAGGCTACGGCCTGGGCAAAGCCAACGAAGTAACCGACGCCATTGCCAAAGGCATTGACGACGCCAAGAAAAACCTGGTGAAAGTGCCGCTGTACAAGCACACGGTTCCGCACATCATGGAAGGCAAGTTCTCGGGCGGTTACGTACTGGTTCAGCCGGCTGCTGCCGGTACCGGTGTAATTGCTGGTGGTGCCATGCGTGCTGTGTTTGAAAGCGCTGGTATCAAAGACGTACTGGCTAAGTCGAAAGGCTCGTCGAACCCCCACAACGTGGTAAAGGCTACCTTCGACGCCCTGCTGAAGATGCGTGACCCCATGCAAATTGCACAGGCTCGCGGCATTTCTCTCTCCCAAGTTTTTAACGGCTAAGAGCAGATGGCGCAGATCCAAATTAAACTCGTGAAAAGCGTTATTGACCGCCCTGAGCGTCAGAAGCGCACTGTGAAGGCCCTGGGCCTCGGCAAACTTAACAGCACCAAGAGCGTGGAGAACACGCCCCAGGTTGCTGGCATGATTGACGCCGTGAAGCACCTGTTGGAAGTAACCGAACTCTAGGAATCTCCCGAAAATGAATCTCAGCAATCTCCAGCCCGCCGCTGGCGCCACGCGCAACGAAAAGCGCATTGGCCGCGGTACGGGTTCCGGCCGTGGCGGCACCTCGACGCGCGGTCATAAAGGTGCCAAGTCCCGCTCGGGTTACTCCAAGAAGTCGGGCTTTGAAGGTGGCCAGATGCCCCTGCAGCGCCGCGTACCGAAGTTTGGCTTCAAGAACATCAACCGTGTAGAGTACAAAGCCGTCAACCTCGACGTGCTGGCTGCTCTGACGGAGAACGGCACCACTACCCTGGACGCCAACTTCTTCGTAACGGCTGGTCTGGCTTCGAAGAACGCTAAAATCAAAGTTCTGGGCCGCGGTGAAATCACCAAAGCTCTGGAAGTACATGCTCACGCTTTCTCGAAGTCGGCTGTTGAAGCCATTGAGAAAGCCGGTGGCAAAGCTGTTACGCTGTAAGCCTGACTGGCAATGAACAAGTTCATCACCACGATTAAGAACATTTTTGCGATTGAAGATCTGCGTATGCGGATCTTCAATACGCTTTTTTTCATTGCCATCTACCGGCTGGGTTCTTACGTGGTGCTCCCCGGCGTCGATCCGACTCGGCTAAAGCAGGGCGGTGCTACTGGTGTGCTGGGTATCTTGGATACCCTGCTCGGTGGTGCGTTCAGCCACGCGTCGATTTTCGCGCTGGGCATCATGCCTTACATCTCGGCGTCCATCGTGTTGCAACTGCTCACGATTGCCGTGCCTTACTTCCAGAAACTCCAGAAGGAAGGCGAATCGGGACGTAAAAAGATCAACCAGTACACGCGTATCCTCACTATTCCGATTGTAGCGCTGCAGTCAGTAGGCTTCATTGCCACAATTAACGCGGAGGCTATCATCAATCCGGGTGTTTTCTTCACGGTTTCTACGGCCATGATTGTAACGGCGGGTACGCTGTTCTGCATGTGGCTGGGGGAGAAGATTACTGATAAAGGTGTTGGCAATGGCATTTCCATGATCATTATGATCGGGATTGTATCGCGCCTGCCTGGTGCCATTATTGGTGAAGGTCAGGCCCGCGGTATGAACGGTGCCCTAATCTTCTTGATTGAGCTGGTGCTTCTGTTCGTAGTGGTAATGGCAGTTATCATCCTGACTCAGGCCGTTCGCCAGATTCCGGTGCAGTACGCCAAGCAAATTGGCGGTGCTGCCAGCCTCAGCTCGCAACGCCAGTACATCCCGATGAAAGTGAATGCTGCTGGGGTAATGCCCATCATCTTCGCGCAGTCATTGATGTTTGTGCCGGCTATTGCAGCTTCAGCCTGGAACAAGGATAGTGAAACGGCAGGCCTGATTGGCACGTGGTTCCAACCGAACCACTGGGTGTATAATGTGGTGTTCGGCTTACTGATCATCATCTTCACGTACTTCTACACGGCCATCAGCGTCAACCCCAACCAGATTGCGGATGACCTGAAGCGCAGTGGTGGTTTCATTCCGGGTGTGAAGCCTGGCCGTGATACTTCGGAGTACATTGATGAAGTTCTCACCCGCATTACCCTCCCCGGTGCAGTAGCTTTGGCAGTAATTGCTATTCTGCCTTCACTGGCTACCGTGGCCGGAGTAACCCGTCCTTTCGCACAGTTCTACGGTGGTACTTCCCTAATCATCATGGTGGGTGTAGTGCTGGATACCATGAACCAAGTAAAGAGCTACCTGCTCATGCGTCATTACGATGGCATGATGAAGACTGGCAAAGTGCGGGGCCGTTCCCAAAACATTGCCCTCGCTTCGTAAGATGATTTTTTACAAGACTGAGGAAGAAATAGAACACATGCGAGCCAGCGCGAAAGTGCTGGCTCAGGCCCACGGTGAAGTAGCCAAACTCATCCGGGAAGGAATTACCACGCGTGAGCTTGACAAGCGAGCCGAGGAGTTTATCCGGGATAACGGAGGCTCACCCTCATTCAAAGGGTACAATGGATTTGAGTACAGTCTGTGCATTTCCCCTAACTCGGTGGTGGTGCACGGCTTTCCGGGCGACTACACGCTGAAAAGCGGAGATGTTGTCTCAATTGACTGCGGAGTTCAACTCAACGGCTACCACGCGGACAGCGCCTATACTTACCCGGTAGGGGAGGTGGCTCCGGAAGTGAAGCAGTTGCTGGAGGAAACCAAAAAGTCGCTGTATCTGGGCATTGAACAGGCAGTGGCGGGTAACCGAATGGGCGACGTAAGCTACGCCATCCAGAGCCACGTTGAAAAACTAGGGTATGGCGTGGTACGGGAACTGGTCGGCCATGGCATTGGCAAAAAGCTACACGAGCGGCCTGATGTGCCGAACTACGGTAAACGAGGTTCGGGACTAAAGCTGCAAACGGGCTTGGTGTTGGCCATCGAACCGATGGTGAATCTGGGGACGAAAAGCGTGGTGCAAGAAAAGGATGGATGGACCATTCGCACCAAAGACTTCAAACCCTCGGCCCACTTTGAGCACACCGTAGTGGTGCGGAAAGACAAGGCGGAAATACTTACCTCCTTCGAATACATAGAAAAAGCCTTACAGTAGCCTTATGGCCAAACAAACTTCCATTGAGCAGGACGGTGTTATCCTGGAAGCCTTATCCAACGCCATGTTCCGCGTGGAGCTGGAGAATGGTCACCAGCTGATTGCCCACATCTCGGGTAAGATGCGGATGCACTATATCAAGATTCTGCCGGGAGATAAGGTAAAACTCGAAATGTCGCCCTACGATTTGTCGAAGGGACGAATTGTGTACCGTTACAAATAACCCGACGACATGAAAGTCAAAGCGTCAGTAAAGAAGCGTAGCGTTGATTGCAAAATCATCCGCCGCAAAGGCAAGCTCTACGTAATCAACAAGAAGAACCCGCGCTATAAGCAGCGTCAGGGCTAGTAGCACCAGACCTTTTTAAGAAAGCACATGGCTCGTATTGCAGGGGTAGATATCCCAGACAACAAGCGCGGCGAAATCGCGCTGACCTACATCTTCGGCATTGGCCGTCCTTCTGCTCAGCAGATCCTCACCAAAGCAGGCGTTGACCTGAACAAAAAGGTGAAAGACTGGACTGAAGCGGAAGCTGGCGAAATCCGCGGCGTGATTGCCGCCGAGTATAAGACCGAAGGTGTTCTGCGCTCAGAAGTGCAGTTGAACATCAAGCGCCTGATGGACATCGGTTGCTACCGGGGTCTGCGTCACCGCAAAGGTCTGCCAGTTCGTGGTCAGCGTACCAAGAACAACTCCCGTACCCGCAAGGGCAAGCGGAAGACCGTTGCTGGCAAGAAAAAGGCTACTAAATAATCTGTAGCGGGAATCGAAGCCCAGCTTCTCGTGTTAGAGGCGGGCTTCAACACCTTCCGCAGTTTTTTGCGATAACCAAATGGCACAAAAAAGAAAAGACAAAGCCAAGAAGCGCGTTGTCGTTGTAGAACCCGTAGGTCAGGTACACATCAAGGCCTCGTTCAACAACATCATCATCTCCATTACCAACAACAATGGCCAGGTAATTTCCTGGGCTTCGGCTGGTAAAATGGGTTTCCGTGGTTCTAAGAAGAACACGCCCTACGCCGCTCAAATGGCTATGACGGATTGCGGCAAAGTTGCTCACGACCTGGGCATGCGCAAAGCCGAAGTATTCGTGAAAGGTCCGGGTGCTGGTCGTGAATCGGCTATCCGTACGCTGGGTAACGTGGGTATTGAGGTAACGACCATCAAGGACGTGACGCCGCTGCCCCACAATGGCTGCCGTCCTCCCAAACGTCGTCGCGTTTGATTTATTGAACCTGTTCGCCTGGCGGACTTCCTGAGCCGGTTGCTGCAGCTGCTTCTCACCCTTGCGAAGCCTGTTTCCGTCCGGTTCGAACGGTTCAACCCCTTCAACACTCAACAACTCCGAAATGGCACGTTATACTGGTCCTAAAACCAAGATTGCCCGTCGCTTCAATGAGCCGATTTTCGGCCCGAGCAAGGCACTCACCAAGAAAGCATACCCCCCCGGCCAGCACGGCCGTGGCCGTCGTAAGAAGCAAAGCGAGTACGCTGTCCAGCTGATGGAAAAGCAGAAAGTGAAGTACATGTACGGCGTACTGGAGAAGCAATTCGAGAACCTGTTCCACAAGGCTGCCACGATGCCCGGCATCACCGGTGACAACCTGCTGGGTCTGCTCGAGTCGCGCCTTGACAACACGGTATACCGCTTGGGCATTGCTCCTACGCGTCGTGCCGCTCGTCAGCTCGTTCTGCACAAGCACATCACCGTAAACGGTGAAATCGTAAACATTGCTTCGTACAAACTCCGCGCTGGTGACGTAGTTGCCGTTCGTGAAAAGTCGAAGTCGCTGGAAGCCATCACCACGAGCCTGAGCGCCCGCAACGCGCGTGCTTTCTCGTGGCTGGAGTGGGACGGCAAAGAAATGGTGGGCAAGTTCATCAGCGCCCCCGCCCGTGACCTCATCCCCGAGAAAATCACGGAGCAGCTCATCGTCGAGCTGTACTCGAAGTAATCAGTGGAACGGCCCGGCAGTCCGGGCCGTTTCTCTGCTTCGACTTTTTTCCTTGTTATATCTGGAAATGGGTAGCAGGCGGTAAGAAATTAGGCTACATTGGCCCCATTCTTACGGTCTGCTATTCACTACTTCAAACGCCCCACTTATGTCAATCTTAGCTTTTCAAATGCCGGAGAAGGTAGTGATGGAGAAATCCGACGACTTCTACGGAACATTTGAATTCAAACCGCTGGAGAAAGGCTACGGCGTCACGATCGGCAACGCTCTGCGCCGCATCCTGCTGTCGTCGCTGGAGGGCTATGCCATCACGTCGGTTCGCACCAACAGCGTGCTGCACGAGTTCATGACCATTGAAGGTGTGATTGAGGACATGTCCGAAATCATCCTGAACCTGAAACAGGTTCGCTTCAAGAAAGTGAGCGACGCCATCGAAGACAAAATTACGGTGCGCGTTAAGGGCCAGGACACCTTCTCGGCTGGTGACATCAACAAGTTTACGACCGGTTTCCAGGTGCTAAACCCGGAGCTGGTTATCTGCAACGTGGACCCCAGCACTGAGCTGGAATTTGAATTCACGATTCAGAAAGGCCGTGGCTACGTTCCCGCTGAGGAGAACAAGCCCGCTGACCAGGTTTTCGGTCAGATTGCCATTGATGCCATCTTCACGCCCATCAAGAACGTGAAGTACAGCATCGAGAACACCCGCGTGGAGCAGAAGACCGACTATGAGAAGCTCGTTATCGAGATTCACACCGATGGTTCGATCCACCCGGAGGACGCGCTGAAAGGTGCCGCCAACATCCTGATCCAGCACTTCATGCTGTTCTCGGATAGCACCATGACCTTCGAAACGGTGAAAGCCGAGGAAGAGGAAACCGTGGACGAGGAAACTCTGCACATGCGCAAGGTGCTGAAGACGCCGCTGGCCGATATGGATCTGAGCGTACGCGCCTACAATTGCCTCAAAGCCGCCGACATCAAAACCCTCGGCGACCTGGTACAGCTGGACATGGCCGACATGATGAAGTTCCGCAACTTCGGTAAGAAGTCGCTGACCGAGCTGGAAAATCTGGTAGAGGAAAAAGGCCTGACCTTCGGGATGGACCTGAGCCGCTACAAGCTCGACGAAGAATAGAAGCCTATCTTCGGGAAATGTGCTGATAGTGAAGGATGTGTCTTGTACACATTTTCACTTCAGCACATTTTTTTTGCCTTAGGTTTTCCTACCTTTGCACCCCATTCACACTTTCAACCCAGTGGGCCCCAAGGGGCAGCGGTTCTAATGTGAGAATAGCCAGCCAGTGGCTGCCTGTTTTCCGCCGTGGTCGTTGCTCGCAAGCCCACACTTCTTCACTTTTATGCGTCACGGTAACAAAATCAACCACCTAGGTCGGACGACCTCGCACCGCAACGCCATGCTCTCGAACATGGCTTCGTCGCTGATCCTGCACAAGCGCATCACTACCACAGTGGCTAAGGCTAAAGCCCTGCGCAAGTTTGTGGAGCCCCTGCTCACCAAATCGAAGAACGACACCACGCACTCGCGTCGTCTGGTGTTCTCGGAAATCGGTAACAAAGAAGTACTGAAGGAACTGTTCGGTACGGTAGCCGCCAAAGTAGCTGGCCGTCCCGGTGGTTACACCCGCATCATCAAGCTGAGCCAGAACCGTCTGGGTGACAACGCCGAGCTGTGCATCATCGAACTGGTTGACTTCAACGAAACACTGCTGGAAGCCAAAAACGCTGGCGAAGCTAAAGCTACCACTACCCGTCGTTCGCGTCGTGGCGGCAGCAAGAAAGCTTCGGAAGGCGAAATGTCGGCTGAAGTAGTTGCTGAAGCTAAGCCCGCTAAGAAGGCGAAGGCTGCTACCACGGAGGTTTCGGCCCCCGAGGACACGGCTACTGAAACGCTGAAAGACGGCGAAACCCGCGAGGAGAAAGCTGCTGAGTAGTATTATCCAGCCCTAGGGCTGAAATTGAAAGGGCGTTCCTGCAATCAGGAACGCCCTTTTTTTGTGCTGTGCACGGAGCAGACGATAAGTTAAGTGGTAGCAGATAAATAGAATTCGAGGCTGATTTACCCCATTTCGTGGGATTTTTAACGCAATTAAGAGGTGTCGTATTGGCGCCATAAGGGCTGGCGGCTTGCTTTGTGAAGTGATACACTTATAAACTTCAGTAGCCGCAGAAGAGAAGCCATTCACGGGTTTCTGCCTTGTTTTGTCAAGTTGTATTCGTTCTCTGGAAGCCGTTTTAGCATGATGCATCTCCCGCGACCTTCTCGCTCCGACTGGTTTGCCGTTGCCATGTACTGGCTACTGGCCACGCCTTTCGTGATGAGCAGCTACGTGCACGAGTTTGGATGGCTTCGGGCAGTAGCTGGCATGGCGTACAACATTGTGCTGGACTCAACGGCCGTGTATGTACTGGTGTTTCTGATTCTGCCCAAAGCCTTATCGGGGCACCAAGGGCGACAGGCACTACTCTTGCTGGTGCTGTTTATAGCGGGGAGCATCTTGCTGTATGGCTACGGTTACTACTTCACGCTGGGGCAGCGGCTGCCCGTTACCGTAGGGGGCTGGCTGATTGGGGTAACCATTCGGCATGCTATGAGCTACGCACTGCTGGCCATCTTCATCACCATGAAGCGGTATTTTGAGATGCAGAAGCGGCTACTACTGGTGCAAAAGGCCCAGGCGGAAAGCGAGCTGCGCAACCTCAAAGCGCAGATTGACCCGCACTTCCTGTTCAATAACCTGAACGTGCTACGGGGCCTGATTCAGCAGAGTCCGGAAGAAGCGAATGAGTATCTAAACCGGTTTGCCGCTTTGTACCGGTTTCTGATTCGACATAAGGACGAGGATATTGTGAGCGTGGCTGAGGAGTTGCGGTTTGCGGAGGAATACATATACCTGCTGCGGCACCGCTTTGGTAATGCCTACTTGTTCCGGCAAGAACTGGAACCGAGTATTGAGTGGGAAAACCTGATGGTGGTGCCCGGTACACTACAGCTACTACTTGAAAACGCCATCAAGCACAATGCCGGCAACGAAGACTTTTCGCTGTGCATTACCATAAATGCTACCGCCACCAGCCTGGGAGTCCGGCACGCACGCCGGCCAAAGCTGACACCGGTGGAATCAACGGGTACAGGGCTGGCCAACCTGCGGGAGCGGTATCGGCTGCTGTTTGAGCGGGATATTGTAGTGGTCAATTCCGCGAACCAGTTTGCGGTAACGGTTCCGGTGCTACCCCAGTCACGGGCGTGGTCGGCGGCGTAATGCACAGAACTTCATCAGCGGAAACTATATGCGTATTCTGATTCTGGAAGATGAAGAACTGGCCGCCCGGCAGGTGCAGCAGTTTCTGACGCAGGCCGGATTGGCCGGGGAGCAGACGCCCGTGCTACGCAGCGTGGAAAAGGCTATGCTGTGGCTGCAGCAAAACCCCATGCCCGACCTGATTCTGTCGGATATTGAGCTGCTGGATGGTAACGTGTTTTCGCTCTACGAGCGGTTTCGGGTTACCTGTCCCATCATTTTTACCACGGCCTACGACCAGTTTCTGCTGGCCGCTTTCCGGGGCAACGGCATTGCCTATTTGCTCAAGCCTTTCGATTACGAACAGTTTCGGGCGGCGCTGGAGAAGTACCACGTGCTACGGGCCAGCTTTGCGCCAGCTGAACCTGCTGCCTCGGCCCCGGTGCTGAGCCCCGACGTGGTGCGGGAGCTGAGTCAGGCATTGCGCCACAATGCGCACCCCCAGTACAAGCAGCGCTTTTCGGTGCGGATGCGCAACGGGCTGTACGTGCTGCAAGTGGAGGACGTGGCGTATGTGCAGGCCGACGAGGGGGTGGCGTTTGCCGTGGATGCCGCCGGTACCCGGTTTCCACTCAATGGCAGCCTTACGGAGCTGGAGCGGCAGCTGGACCCCGCCCGCTTTGGCCGGATGAACCGCTCGGAGCTGGTCAATATTGCCTTTATCGAAAGGGTTGAATCTTACTTCAACAACCGGCTGGTGGTGAAGCTGCGCAACACCGATACCACCCTGATGACCAGTGCGGCCCAGACCCCGGAATTCCGGCGGTGGCTGGAAGGGTAGGAGTTTTCCTTCAGTTTCTTATTTCTCACAATCCGCCTGCTGACAGGTGGCGGGCTTCTTATTGTCAACAGTTTATGGAAAGAGTGGTTATTGAACTCGACCTGTACACGCACCCCAGCAAGGCTGCCCAGCCCCACCTGTATGCCCGCGTTTGCGTGTACGAATCGGCCGGCGGGTTTACCCGTATGCGGCTGGAGAGCGAATACTGCCTGCACGAAGAGGTGGCCCTGCATCTGTTTCTGCTGGAGCAGCGCTATCGGGTGGAGCGCCTGACGCTGGTGAAGCCCGGGCAGCGGCCGTGGCTGGCGTATTACCCGGAGCTGCAGGAAACCTACAACCGGCTTTCGGGCTGGGACCAAATTCTGGGAGTGAAAGGTCGGTGATACTATTTACCTTGCAGCCTAATGGCGTGGGAGCCATTACGCAAAACTGCATTCTGTTTCACAAACCCATTTCCCCATGAGCATTATCACCGAAATCCACGCTCGTCAGATCTTCGATTCGCGCGGCAACCCGACGGTTGAGGTAGATGTAACGACCGAAAGTGGCACCGTGGGCCGCGCCGCCGTTCCCTCTGGAGCCAGCACGGGCAAGCACGAGGCCGTGGAGCTGCGCGACGACGACAAGTCCAAGTACATGGGCAAAGGCGTGCTGAAAGCCGTGGAAAACGTGAACAGCAAAATTGCCGAAGAGCTGGTGGGCTTCTCGGTATTCGAGCAGGGCCTGCTCGACAAAATCATGCTGGAGCTGGATGGCACGCCTAACAAGGCAAACCTGGGCGCCAACGCCATTCTGGGGGCTTCGTTGGCCATTGCCCGCGCCGCCGCCGCCGAGGCTGGCATGCCGCTGTACCGCTACGTGGGCGGCGTAAACGCCACCACGCTGCCCGTACCCATGATGAACATCCTGAACGGCGGCTCGCACGCCGATAACAGCATCGACTTTCAGGAGTTCATGATTATGCCGGTAGGCGCTCCTTCTTTCTCAGAGGCGCTGCGTTGGGGTACCGAAATCTTCCACCACCTGAAAAACGTGCTCAAAAAGCAGGGCATGAGCACCAACGTGGGCGATGAAGGTGGTTTTGCCCCCAACATCAAGAGCAACGAAGACGCTATTAAAGTGGTGCTGCAGGCCATTGAGGCGGCTGGCTACAAGCCCGGCGACGACGTGATGATTGCCATGGATGCTGCCGCTTCGGAGTTCTACGACGGCTCGCACTACCACTTCAAGAAGAGCACCGGCGACAAGCTGACTTCTTCGGAAATGGTGAGCTACTGGACCGACTGGACCAAGAAGTACCCCATCATCAGCATTGAAGATGGCATGGACGAGGACGACTGGACCGGCTGGAAAAACCTGACTGACAGCATCGGCTCGACCACCCAACTGGTAGGCGACGACCTGTTCGTGACCAACGTAAACCGCCTGCAGCGCGGTATTGATGAGCAGATTGCCAACGCCATCCTCATCAAAGTAAACCAGATTGGCACACTTTCGGAAACCATTGATGCTATTAACCTGGGCCGCCGCAACGGCTACAAGAGCATCATGAGCCACCGCTCGGGCGAGACGGAGGACAACACCATTGCCGACCTGGCCGTGGCCCTGAACACGGGCCAGATCAAAACCGGTTCGGCTTCGCGCTCCGACCGGATGGCCAAGTACAACCAGCTGCTCCGCATTGAGGAGGAACTGGGCGAGGTGGCCTACTTCCCCGGCCGCAAAATGTAGTTGACCGGGTAGCGTGGATATCCCGCGCCGCCCACAAAAAACGGCACCGTTGCCCCAGGGGCGGCGGTGCCGTTTTTTTTGTGGGCGGTGGCGGCAGGCAACAAGCAGGTATGCCGAGAATAGCGGATATTTGCTGAGGCCGGTTACAGTAGCCGCCTCACCAGTAAGCCACCTTGTTTATGCAAGCTTCGGACATCTTCGAGCGAGTACCCCGTTTCCTACGTAGCTTTTACTTTCTGGCCGGGCTGGCGTTTCTGACGTGGATGTTCCTGTTTGACGCCAACGACTTCGTGAAGCAGTACGACATGTATGCCAAGTACCAGGAGCTGAACACGGACAAGGAATACTACCTGCGCGAGATTGACAAGGTGAAGAAGGAGCGGGCCGAACTACTGAGCAGCCCGGAGCTGTTGGAGAAGTTTGCCCGCGAGAAGTACATCATGAAGCGCCCCGGCGAGGACGTATTTGTGCTGGTGCCGCAGGAGAAAGAGTAAAACAACAGCACTTTACCAACGAAAATACCTTATATCCACTGATGCGTATGACTACACGTTTCCTTCTATTGCTCGTTGTGGTGATGACCTGGTTATCAGGGCAAGCTCAGACCATGAATCGTCCTGATTTGGTGATTGTACCGCCCTTTACAATACCAGCTACCGTTACGGCCGGCGGTACGGAGTGGGTGTCAGCGGACATTAAGAACCAGGGTACGAATGGCGCCCAGTTCAATTGTATTGGCTACTACTTTTCCAAAGATGCGGTATGGGACGCTACCGATACCTACCTCAATAGTACATGCCAGTCGTTGCTATTCCCCGGTCAATCAGGCACCTGCTCGGCTACGGTGCGCATCCCGCAAGTGCCAGCAGGTAGTTATTATTTAGTATTAGTGGCTGACCCGTTGAACGCCGAGCAGGAATCGGATGAGACGAACAATGTGGTGAGCTTTCCGGTCACGGTGCGAACTGGTGCCGTGTCGTTACCAGATATGGGGTTGTGGCGCCCGTCGTTGTCGTTCAGCACGTTGCCAGCCGGGGGCAGCACGGGTGTATTCTCCTTTCTGCAAAACTACGGTCCGGCCGGTACGGGCCCTTTTGAGATAGGGTACTATCTATCAACAGATACCGTATTCTCCGCCAGCACCGATGTGTTGCTGGGCACTTCTTTACATGCTGGCATAAGTGGTACGGGCGGTACGGGTGGTACTGCTTCCGGCACTGTGTTTTCGATGCCAGTACTAACCGTTCCGGCCAGTACGCCGCCTGGGGCATACTATCTGGTTATTATGATTGACCCCCGTAATCTGGTGGTGGAGTCGAGCAAGGCCAATAACTCCCGGGCACTGTCGTTGCGTGTTACCAGCAGTATTACCAGCATGCGTGCTGGCTTGCAAGAGGAGCCAAGCGTCTACCCCAATCCGGTTGAGGGCCACGCAGACGTAACAGTAGTGTTGCCGGGCCAACTGAGCCAAGCACCAGTGACCACTCAGCTGCTGGATGTGATGGGCCGTACCGTAGCAATTCAGCCCCTGCTCTGGCAGCAAGGTCGGGCCAGGTTCAGTACGCAACACATACCCGCAGGTACGTACTTGCTGCGGTTAATCAGCCCCGGCTGGCAGTATACCCGGCGCATTTTGGTTCAGTAGTTATAAAAGGCAGAAGTGATGGTGGTACAACTGCGGCGAGTAGCACTTTTGAGCCTTGGCTTGATCCTGAGCCTGTGTGCACCCGCAACTCCCCGCCAGCAGGTAGCTAACTCGCAGGTGCAGGTAGCGCGGCAGTTTCTGCTGGCGGTACTGGCCGGTAACTGGGATGCGGCGTATCAGCACCTGAGCCCCACGGCCCGGCAGCAGCTGCCGCTACCGGCTTTTCGGGCGGCCACCCAGCCCATCATCGAGCAGGCCCGCCTCTACGGCCCGGTTATCGACTTGTACAAGCTGGGATACCGCCTGCGCGAGGATGATACGGTGCAGCCCTTCGTGGCCTTCCAGTACCGCACCGATAGTCTGAGCCCCGGCCCCCACGTACAGCTCGACGTGACGTTTCCCGACTCGGCGTCGCGGCAGATTCAGGCGTTTCGGGTAGTGCCTTTGCGGACATCCAAGTGAACCAGAAAAAGCCCTTCCTGCAAGCAGCAGAAAGGGCTTTTTATATTGTAACAGGCTCTGGTGAGAGGCAACCTGTTGAAGCACCTATTCAGTAGCAGAAGCTAAATGGCAGGGTCAGCGGGCACGTTGGGATTATTGACACGTTCCTGCTGTGGGTAGGGGTAGAAGTTACGAGTGCGTTCTGTAAGCGTAGTAGGTGGAGCAGGGCGGCCGAAACGGCGGTTGTCTTCCAGGCGCAGGCCACTGAGAAATAGTTCAGCGCTGCGTTGCTTGTAGACTTCCAGCAGCAACGCATCTACGGTTTGCGGACCGGAATAAGCTGGTAAAGCGGCATACACCCCAAATGGGTCGCCGGTAGTTTGCGTGCGCACTGCATTAATATCGGTGAGGGCTGCGGCTACATTTGGAGTAGCAGACCGCAAATTAGCCTCCGCCCGAATCAGGCGCATTTCATCGGGCAGATAAGCCGGTATAGCGCTGGTTTGGGACGTGAAAAAGCCTCCCAACGTCCGTAAGTTGTCGGAGCTGCCGTTGTTGTTATCGACAACCACCGGGCCAGTGAGGTAAAAAGCCAGGCGGCCGTCACCGGCTTCTACCAGGCTTGCCGGGAGGCCAAATCGGTCGCGTGGCCGGAAGTTGGCCCCGGCCAGCACCGCTGTTTGATACACCGGGTTGGGGTTCTGGGCTGAGTACGTGAAGGTAGACGCAACGGTGAGGTTTACGAGGTTGGCGGCCGTAATAGCCGCAGCATAATTACCGGCTAATAGGTTGAAGCGTGCCCGATATGCCTGCACCGTATTGGGCAGGTTAAAAGCAGTACCCAATACCTGCGTAGTAAACTCGGTGGAGGGAGCCGTGGCCGACAATTCTTGAGCGGCTTGGTCCAGGAGGCGTATCGCCTCAGTAAGCAACTGCTGGCGGGGCACAAAGCCAGGAGTGCCTGCACCGGCGTCCAGAGGCCCTTGTTCGAAGCCGAGGGCTACGGCACCGAGGGCAGCTGCCTTGAATAGGTAAGCATGAGCCAGCACACCACTCCGGGCACCAGCATCGGCGGCCAGCACGCCGGGGGCGGCGCTGATGAGCTGGTCGGCAATGGCTACTACGCGGTAGGGACGGGCAAACAGTGCGGATGTGTTGCCGTTGTTAGGGGAAAGCTGCACCCCACCCTGTTCCAGCTCAATGATGTTAGCGAAAGTGGTTACGCCTTTCACTTCCCGGCTGGTGGTGCCCGTTGTCAGGATGATGGGCTCCAGCGCGGTGGTAGAGTATAATTGGCGCAGCCCTACGCTTAGGGCAAAAATACCTTCCCGGGTGCCCAGCGTTTGTTCATCAGTGGCGGCGTTGGGATTGGGTAAATCGAGCTGGCAGGCCGGTGTGGCTAGCAGCAGGCTACTAAGCAGTAGCGGTAGCCCAAACCGGCGCGAGTGATTTTGAAGGAAGTTCATATCAACAAGAAGAAAAGCCGGAGGAATAACTAAAATGAGGCGTTGAAACCCACCGTAACGGTGCGAGGGATGGGTACTTCCACAAAGTCAAAGCCGCGCACAGCGTTGCTCTGGCCGGCGGCGTTTACTTCGGGGTCATAGCCACGGTAGTCGGTAATTACCCACAGGTTGCGGCCCGATACTGAGAGGCGCAGCTCCCGCATACCCAGCAATTTGGGCCGAATGAGGTAGCTGGCCGAGGCTTCCCGCAGTTTGATAAAAGACCCATCCTGCACCCACTTATCGTAGGTGGTGTAGGTGGCTACGCTGGTGCCCTTGGGCACTTCACCGCGCAGCTCGGGCTCGTACACGGCCAAGCCGCCAAATGTTTCGCGGCTGCCCACGCGCTCCGTGAAGTTGAACACGTCAAAATCCTGCTGGGTGTCAAACTGTACCCGTAGGGATAAGCGGCCTTTCAATAGGGCCACTTCGTTGATGAGCGAGGCCACGTAGCGCGGGTTGGGGTTGCCAAGCACCGCGTTGAGCAATGTGCCCGATGGCTGCCCATCGGCGGCGCGTTGGGGCACGCTAGGGACACCATTTACGCCCTGTACGCCTCGCTCCCGCTGGGGCAGGCCACCCGGCGTGAGCAGCAGAGACCCATCGGGGTTGCGGGCTGAATACGTGCCGTAGTAAGTGCCCAGCGGATTCCCTTCTACGGCGGCTACCAACCCGAACCCATTGGCAAACGTGACAAGCCCGCCCGGAATATTGGTAATCCGGTTCTGGTTGTGCGAGAACGTGCCCGTAATGGTCCAGATTACCTGCTCGGCCTGAACCGGGGTGCCGCGTATCAACAGCTCCACGCCCCGGTTGCGCATGTTGCCAATGTTGTCGTACCGGTTGCTGAAACCGGAACTGAAGTTCAGGTCACGGAGCAGCAACAGGTCGGTTACGCGCTTATCGTAATAGGAAAACTCCAGCCCCAGGCGGCCGTTG
Source organism: Hymenobacter pini (assembly GCF_020421205.1). Classification (GTDB taxonomy): domain Bacteria; phylum Bacteroidota; class Bacteroidia; order Cytophagales; family Hymenobacteraceae; genus Hymenobacter; species Hymenobacter pini. The sequence goes on along the minus strand of NZ_JAIZZH010000003.1, from coordinate 579,416 downwards.
AACAGGCTCATATCTGTGCCCACTTCAAACTCCTTTTGGCGCTCCGGCTTCAGGTTGTTATTGCCCTGCTGAGTGGAAGTTATGAGCCCCGGTAGCGTGCCCTGTACAACGGGCACAAAGTTGGTAAATCGGTCGTAGGGCCCAATGGCCGTGAGGTTGCCGGCTTCACCGTAAGAGGCCCGAAGCTTGAACTGAGGAACGAACCGCTGCAGCGTTCCTTCCCGCCAGAAGGCCTCATCGGAAAGAACGTAGGAGCCACTGATTTTAGGGTAGTACTGGGTGCGTACTTTAGTTCCATATACCGAGGCCGCGTCCACGCGCAACGCCCCGGTCAGGAAAAACCGGTTGGCCAACCCAAAAGTCTGCTGCACAAATGCTCCTCGGATGGTACGCTCCGTGCGCGGCTCCGTGGTGGTGATAGTGCCGCTGGCCGTAGTCTGGATTACGGGGGCCAGGTTGATGGACTGGATGCTGGTTTGGAACGCCCGCTCGTATTGCAGTGTGCCTCCTAACGTGGTTGTGCTGGCCAGCCACTCGGTAACGTCGCGGCGGTAGCCCAACGTCAGGTCGTTGTTAACCAGGAAGGCAGTACGGTCGGCCCGGCGGGCAAGGCCGGTTGTGTAGGTAGGAGCGGTGCTACCGGTGGGTATAAAGCCAGTGGCAACCTGCGTGCTGGCATCGTAACCCAGTACATAATCTGCGGTGAAGCCGGCAAAGGGCGTCAGGTTAAGTTGGGCGTCGCCGATGAAGCGGGACGTACGTTGCTGAAAATCGAAGCGGTTAATGGCCTCCAGCGGGTTTGTACGGGCAATATTGAGGGCGGTGCTTGGGTACCGGCCCGTTACGGGGTCCTGAGCTGGGTCTATATAGTTGTTGGCGAAGATGAAACCGGTCAGGGCGCCATAGGCCTCATTGATGCCCCCGTTGGGTACTTCCCGGCTGTGCGTGAGCGAGTAATTGGCCCCCGCACTCACGCTGGCCTTGGTACCCAGCGTCTGCTGCAGGCGGATACGGCCACCTCCCCGGTTGAAATCTGTATTGTCCACAATACCCTGGTTGCGGAAATAGTTGCCGGAGGCAAAATACTTAGTGCCGCCGGCCCCGCCCGTAAGCGACACATAGTTATCCGTGCCCACGGCAGTCCGGAAAATGTCCTTCTGCAAGTCGTAGCGCTGCACGGGTACCTGGGTCAGGTCGGTGGTGTTGCCGGTAGTGGTGAACCGGAAAGGGTACTTGTTATAGTCCAGCTCCCGGCGAATTTGCGAGGTCAGGAATTGCGAGGATACTGTAACCTGGGGCTTGCCTTCCTGGCCGCGTTTAGTAAAAATCTGTACTACGCCATTGCTGGCCCGTGAACCATATATGGCAGCAGCGGCAGCCCCTTTAATTACTTCAATGCGCTCTACATCATTGGGGCTGATATCAACCAGGCGGTTCTGCGCGTACCCGCCCAAGTCCAGTAGCTGGGGCGAGTCGTTGTTGATAATTACCCCATCAATGATATATAGTGGGTCGGAGGAGCCTGCCACGGTGCTGGGCCCACGCAGGCGCACAGAAATGCCTCCGGCGGGGTTGCCCGAGTTCTGAGTAATCTGCACCCCCGAGAATTTCCCCTGCAACGCCTGATCAATCTGGGTGGGCACAGCCGTACGCAGTTCCTCGCCGCTTACCGTTGCAATGGTATTCCCGAGCTGCTTTTTGCTGGTAGCCACCGAGGTGCCGGTTACCACCACATCATTCAGGCGCACCAAATCCTCCGCCAAAGTGGCATCGGGTACCGTTACGGTAGCATCAGCCCCAAGTGTTACGGAGCGTCGCAGCGGCGTATAGCCTACCGAGCTAATTTCCAGTTGGTACGTACCTGGGGCAAGGCTGGGAGCCAACTCAAACTGGCCTTGCACATTGGTACTGGCCCCAAGAACGGTGTTAAGAAGCCGCACAGTAGCCCCCGGTAAGGCTTCCCCGCGGACGTCCACTACCCGGCCCCGAATGATATAGCGTGTGTTCTGAGCCGAAGCCGAAAAGGCAGTGCCAACCAAGGGCACTAAAAGTACCAGTCCGGCCACTTGACTTCGGTACCCGGCAAAAGAGTAGGTGTGCGGCATAGAGTAAAAAATAGGGGTGAAAAAGAACGGCTTGCCACCAGCCCCTTAGGCACTGATGGCAAGCCATTAAACATACTGAAAAGAAGGATAAATTGTACTCAGTGAGGCCGAGGCTACTTCGGGAAAGAAATCTTGCCCATACTCACAGCGGGTACTCGTTGGCGCCCGGCCCCAATACTTACAGGCTGACCCGCCACGGCTTCGTTGGCCAGCAGCGCAAACAGAATGGCCTCCTTGGCATCGGGCAGGACGCCTAACGCCTCAGTTGTGGCAAACGTGCAGCCGGGCAAATGCCGTTGCAAGGCGGCCTGCAACGCCGGGTTGTGAGCCCCGCCGCCACTGGCATACACAGCCAGTGCGGGCTGCAAACCAAATACCTGCTGCACAGCGCGCGTTACGCCCACAGCGCTTAGCTCTGTAAGAGTGGCCAACATATCTTCCAGGCTCAACTGCTGGGTATGGCTCCGGGCCTGAGCATCGCGCAGGTAGGCCGGGCCAAACAACTCGGGGCCGGTGGTTTTGGGTAGTGGGGCAGTGAAGAACGGGTGTGCCAGCAGTTCCTGTAACAATCCTGCGTGCACGTGGCCGGCTAGGGCCAGGCGGCCATCTTCGTCATAGGCCAGTTCGGGGCGGTGCTGGCGCACGGTGGCATCGAGCAGGGTGTTGCCGGGGCCGGTATCGGTGCTGAAGGCGGTACTGGCGTCCTGACCGGTGCGGGGCAGGTAGGTGAAGTTGGCAATGCCGCCCAGGTTGAGCAGCAGCCGCTCCTCGTGGGGGCTGCTGAGCAGCAGATAGTCACCGTAGGCAGCCAATGGTGCCCCCTCGCCGCCGCCGGCAATGTGCTTCTGCCGGAAGTCGCTGAGGGTGATGATACCGGTGCCCACCGCCACGTGGTCCCCGTCGCCGAGCTGCAGAGTGGCGTTCAGGCCCGCAAAGTCGGGATGCTGGTGCTGGTGGGCGGGGGCGTGGTACACCGTCTGGCCGTGGCTGGCTACCAGATCAACATCCGAAGCAGTTACCTGCCACTGCTTCAGGCACTGCGTAATCATGGTGGCGTGCAGGCTACCCAGCCAGGGGTTCAGCAAGGTGAGGTACTCCAGGCTTACCTGCTCGCGGGCAAATACCTCCCGGATGCGGCGGCGCACGTCGTCGGGGTAGGGTACGGTGGCAAACTGCTCCAGCTCCAGCCGCGTGCCGGTACCGTGCCCGTGCAGGCGGCACAGGGCCACATCCAGCCCATCCAGGGAAGTGCCCGACATCAGCCCGATGATGCGGCGGCTGGGTTGCTGGGCTAGGCGGTGCAGGCGGGCGAGGTGCGGATTCATGGGAACTTTATGTGCTGTTTACTGCTGCTTCGGGAACCCAATGTAACCCCCAAATGTGCTTTGTGCCTTTTAGTGCCGGCCGCCGGATGATACAATGAGATGAGCAAGCCTACGAATCGGAAATGAAAAAGCCCGGCGGTCAAGGCTGACCGCCGGGCTTTTACCGGTTAATTGTGCTCAGAAATACTCGTTAGCCAATTTTTTTACCCGCCATGGCCTGGCTGATGCTGATGTTCATCACCCGCTCGGCGAAGGGGCGGGTAAGTTCTTCCAGCTCATCCACGGCTTTCAGGATGACATCTTTTTCCTTGGTTTCGAGGGCGGCCTTTAGCTTGGTTACGCCGGCCTGGGTCTGGGTAACTTCCTCGGGCGTGAGGTGCTGCCCATTTTTGGCCACGAAGCGCTCTACCTGGTACAGCATCTGCTCGGCTACGGTGCGGGCCTCAATTACCATGCGGGCGGCAATATCCTCACGGGCGTTGGTCATGGAGTCCAGCAGCATCTGCTCTACCTGTTCATCGGTAAGGCCGTACTGGGGCTTGATTTCCACGCTCTGGCGGGTGTTGGAGCGCAGCTCAATGGCTTCCACCTTCAGAATGCCGTCGGCGTTGAGCAGGAAGTTCACATCTACCTTGGGCAGGCCGGCAGGCATGGCCGGAATGCCGCGCAGGTCGAACTCGGCCAGCTTGCGGTTTTCCTTCACCAAATCCCGCTCACCCTGGAACACCGATATTTTCAGGTTTACCTGCCCGTCTACCGAGGTGGTGTACTGGCGGCCGGCTTTGGTGGGGATTTTGGAGTTGCGCGGGATAATGGGGTCCATCAGCCCGCCCATGGTTTCAATGCCCAGCGTGAGGGGCGTCACGTCCAGCAGCAGCACGTCGCGGCGGTTGCCGGCCAGGATGTCGGCCTGAATGGCAGCTCCCAGAGCCACTACCTCGTCGGGGTTGAGTGAGTTGTTGGCGGGCTGCCCGAAAAACTGGCTTACGCTGTCGTACACCAGCGGCACGCGGGTGGAACCGCCCACCAGCAGCACGGCGTCGAGCTGCTGGGGCGTGAGCTTGGCGTCGGCCAGGGCCTGGCGGCAGGCCGCCAGGGTGCGGTCTACCAGGGGCTGCACCAGCTGGTTGAACTCGGTTTTGGTGAGGCGCACCACCACGTCGTCGCCCAGGTTGCCGGCAAAGTCGTCGTGCTGGCTGAGGTAGCGCTTGGCCGATTCGGCCAGCAGGCGCAGCTCCTGCTGCAGCGGGCCGTTGCCCTGCAGGCGTCCGCCGAGGCTGTGTTGGGTGGTCCAGTGGTCGGAAATGGCGCGGTCCAGGTCGTCGCCGCCCAGGTAGGTGTCGCCGTTGGTGCTCAGCACCTCAAAAATACCCTGGTGCAGGTGCAGGATGCTGATATCGAAGGTGCCACCGCCCAAATCGTACACGGCCACAGTTTTCTCCTCGTCGGGCGAGAGGCCGATGCCGTAGGCTAGGGCCGCGGCGGTAGGCTCGTTCACAATGCGCAGCACCTCCAGGCCCGCCAGGCGGCCGGCGTCGCGGGTGGCCTGGCGTTGCGAGTCGTTGAAGTAGGCGGGCACCGTAATAACGGCCTTGTTCACGGGCGTTTTGAGGGCGTGCTCGGCCCGGGTCCGCAGCTCCTTCAGGATTTCCGCCGACAGCTCGATGGGGGAGTAGAACGTGTCGCCCACGCGGATTTTTACCAGCCCTTCCGAGTTGTCATCAATCACCTTGTAGCCCAGGTCGGCGGCGTGCTGGCCCAGGTCTTTGTAGCTCTTGCCCAACAGGCGCTTTACCGAGTAAATGGTGTTCTGAGGCTCGGTGAGCAGGTATTCTTTGGCCTCGGTGCCCACAATGGGGGCAGCGCCTTCGGTAGGGAAGTGCACCACTGAGGGCACGATGGTACCCCGGCCTTGGTCGTTGATGGCCTGGGGCTGGCGGCTGTCGGGGTGGATGTAGGCCACCAGTGAGTTGGTAGTGCCCAGGTCGATGCCCACAATGATTTCTTCTTGCTGCAGGCTCCCGGTGGAGAGGTTAATTGCGACTTTGGCCATGTAGTATGGGGAGGCGCCCCGCAGAGCGCCGGAGAAAAGCGGAGAAAAAGCCCAAAAAACAAGAACCGTTTTGGGCCGGAAGTGGCACAAAAATACGGAACAAAAATGCGCCAGCCGGGCACCTTGTCTACGCAGAGGTTCGGTATCCGGACCTTATCAGAATCCCGAGGCAAAGCGGTTTAGGTAAATGGTCACGGAATAGTTCCAGAGGCCTGAAAAATTGTTGTATAAGATTCGGGCTATTTAAATCCGACGAGTGGGCGGTCGGCGTATTGCTGTTCAGATATCCCCGCGCTATTACCTGGTTGCCCAATCCACGCGTTGGGCAGCTACTCTATCCATCCGCCGGCAGATTGGCGGAGCTGCACACACCGTTTTCTCAGTGGCTTTTCCGCTCACCGCGTCTGCAGTGAGGTATTGGCCCCGTCTGGCGTCAGGCGGGAGTTTTCACCCATTTTTTTCCAACCCTATTCACATTATGGCAAAAGTGCTTACGCGTCCCATTCTGCACCTGTCACTGGCCGCCACGGCGGTAGTGGGCCTATTAGCCTGGAGCGGACAACATGCTCCCCTGGAGGCTTCCAGTCACCGCGAGGCTCCGTTGATTGCCGACGACCCGTTGGCCGACAACACCGACCTGTACGCCTTCCGCGACCCGAACAACGCGGAGATGATCAACATCATCGCCAACTACATTCCGCTGGAGCTGCCGCAAGGCGGACCCAACTTTAACACGTTCGGCGAAAACGTGCGCTACGAGATTCACATTAAGAACTCGGGTGCCAATGCCAACCAGGACGACATTACGTACCGCTTCACCTTCAAGCGGACGAACGAGGACCCCACCACGTTCTTTAACGTGCGCTTGGGCAAGCAAAATCTGAAGGCTACCTACACGCTGGAAGTAAGCCGCAACGGTGGTGCTTTCACCACGCTTACCAGCACTGGGGTAGTACCGCCGCCTAACATTGGCCCCCGTTCTATTCAGGGCGCTGCCGGCCTGAACGCCCCCAGCTACGAAAGCCTGATGACGGGCGCCATCCAGACGGTGGGCACCAACGTGCGCGTGTTCTGCGGCCCGGTGGATGACCCGTTCTTCACCGATCTGGGCGGTATTTTCGACCTGGGCGGTATCCGGACGGCCTCGGCCCGCGACGGACTGGCCCGCAAGAATACCCACACCATTGCCCTGCAGATTCCGATTTCGCAGCTGCAGAAAGATGGCAAAACCGGTGCTCAGGCCGCCAACATCCTCGATTCCGACTACGTGATTGGGGTGTGGGCCTCGGCTAGCCGCCCTGCCCTGCGCACTCTCAACACCGACGGCACGCAAAGCCACAGCGGCAACTGGGTGCAGGTATCGCGCATTGGTATGCCGCTCACCAACGAGGTAATTCAGCCCATTGGGGCCAAGGATGCCTGGAACGCCGCTACGCCCTACACCGAGGCAGCCGCCACGGAAGACTATATGTCGAACCCGGAACTGGGCCTGTACGTGGCTGAGGGCACCGGCTACTTTGGTACTGCGGTACCCGGCCTGGGTCAGTTGCGCATTCAGCGTAGCTCATTGGGCTCGTTTGACTTTGCCAACGGGAAAGATGGGGTTTCGGGCCTGCTGAATGCACCGGCCGCTGACGTAGCCGGTACGGCCTTCGCCAAAATTGCCAACGGTGGCTACGCCGAATATTTGCTGCGCCCCGGCAAGCCCCGTTCCGTGGATATTCTGCCCATTTTCCACACGGGGGTGCCCAACGTACGGCCTTATCAGCTGGCTACCGGCAAGCCGGCTAACCAGCCACTGGCTGCTGGCAAGCCCTTCATCAACAACTTCCTGCCCCTCATTGACAACCCCGCTGCCGCCGGGGGCGTGGGTGGCGACATGCTGCGCCTGAACATGGCCGTGCCCGCCACCCCCCGCAACTCGGCTGATTTCAGCTCGGAGGGCCTGTTGGCGGCTGCTGTGCTGGGGCTCACCGATGCTCGCTTCAACACGAACACCAATCTGCAGGCCATTCCAAACATGGACGGCTTCCCGAATGGTCGTCGCCTGGAGGATGACGTAACTCGCATTGAGCTGCAAGCCGTGGGTGGGGTAGTGCTGGCCGCCATTGGCCTGCCCTACGAAACTACGAACGGTCTGAGCAACGTGCTGGCCTTCCGCACGGGGGTTGAAGCCAACGATACCACCTTCCGTAGCTCGTTCCCCTACGCCCAGCTGCCCTGGAGCGGCACTAAAGCCCAGCGCACTATTACCGCGCAACGCGGTGCTTCGGGCTTAGGCCTGCAGCCCACTATTGTGGCCATGGCGCAGAACTACCCCAACCCCTTCGCGGAGGCTACCAGCCTGCACTACGAAGTGGCCGAGAAAACGCCGCTGACCATGTTTGTGAGTGACCTGACTGGCCGCCGTGTAGCTACCCTGATGAACGGTAAACTGCATAAGCCGGGTGCCTACGACATGACGTGGAAAGCCACACCAGACTTGGCCGCTGGTACCTACGTGCTGACTATTGCGGCCGGCAATACGGTGCTGCAATCCGTGAAGCTGGTGCACACCCGCTAAACCCGTGCCCGACTGACCGGCCTGTTCGCCCATGGTGGGCCGGCCGGTTTGGTACGGGTAGATAGCCGGACCCTGGGTGAGTTCGGCTATCTTTTCCACTGCTTAGAAAGGACCCGGCCGGCTGGCTGGGTCCTTTCCGGGCTGAATCAGGGGCCGGTTAAGGCCACGTTCTGCTTCTACTTTTTAACCAATCAGGCGCGTGCGGAAATACTTCTACCCAATTCTGATAGTGCTGTTTCTGGGGTTTGTGGCCGTCATCTTTCTGACGCAAAAGCCTGACCCCTTACCCACGCTCAAGGAACGCCACGGCGACCTAGCGGCGGGTGGCGAGTGGGTGAATACCAAAGCAGCCATCAACGGCTTGCTAGCCCGTTTGCGGGCTAAGCCCAATGACAACCAAGCCCGTGTATTGTTGGCCGAAGCCTACATGCAGGAGGCCCGCGTTACGGGCGACCATCCGTACTACGACACGGCTGCCATGCAGCTGCTGGACCAGGCCCTGCGCCAAGAGCCCGAAAACTTTGAGGCCCTGTGCTGCAAAGCCTCGCTGTGCCTTACGCAGCACCACTTCTCCGAAGGATTGGCCGTGGCGGAAAAGGCCGTGGCCGTGAATTCCAGCAACGCCTTTGTGTACGGGCTGCTCTGCGACGCCAACGTGGAGCTGGGCCGCTACCCCGAGGCCGTGCGCATGGCCGACAAAATGAACCAGGTGCGCCCCGACCTGCGCTCCTACACCCGCGTATCCTACCTGCGCGAAATCCACGGTGACCTGCCGGGAGCTATTGAGGCCATGCAGATGGCCGTGCAGGCCGGCTACGCGGGTCTGGAGCAAACCGAGTGGGCCCGCGTGATGCTGGGGCACCTTTACGAAACCAGCGGCAACTTAGGCCAGGCCGAGCAGCAGTACCAATTGGCGCTAACTGCCCGCCCGCACTACGCCTACGCCCTGGCCGGGCTGGGCCGGGTGGCGCAGGCCCGCCAGAACTACGCGGCGGCTATCAAGTACCTGCAGGAAGCGCGCTTGACGGTGAAGGATTACGCCTTTGCCGATGAGCTGGCCGACCTGTACCAACAAAACCAGCAGCCCGCCGAAGCCCGCCAGATGGCCCGGGAGGCTATTACCATGCTGGCCGCCGCTGCCAACGAGGCCGACGAAAATGAGGCCATGGGCCACTACGCCGACCGGGAACTGGCCTACGCCTACGTGAAAACCGGGGAGTTGGACAAGGCCCTCAAACACGCCAAAATCGAGTACGACCGGCGCCCCGACAACATTGACGTGTGCGAAACCATGGCCTGGGTGCACTACAAGCGCGGCGAATACGCCGAGGCGGAGAAATTCATGAAAACGGCCCGCCGCACCAACTCCCAAAACCCCATGCTACTGTGCCGGGCCGGGCTCATTGCCACTAAAAACGGCCGTTCTGCCGAAGGTCAGGCGCTGATCAAGCAAGCCCTGGCCATCAACCCGTACCTCACGCTGGACCTGGCCGAAGAAGGCCGCAAGCTGCTGGCCGTACGGTAATCTTCCAACAGTATCACAAGTCGTCCTGAGCAGAGTGAAGGACCTTATCCTGTTTGGATTGCTCTCGAAATGTATCATTCCGGCTTGATAAGATCCTTCGTAAACTCAGAGTGACAACCTGTTGATTTTTACCATCTACTCGCTTTCCTGATGCCTTCCGTGCGTCTCATCCGGTATGTGCTGCCCGCCGCCCTGCTGCTGTTGCCGGGGCTGGCCGCCGCGCATGTGCTGGATACCGACCTGAGCAAGCTTTCCCGCACCGATGTTTTCCTGACCTACCTCAAGCTCGGCTTCACCCACATTCTGCCCCTGGGCTTTGACCACGTGCTGTTTGTGCTGAGCCTGTACCTGCTGGAGCCGCGCCTGAAGCCGGTGCTGTGGCAGGCCACGGCGTTTACGGTGGCCCACTCCATTACACTGGGCCTGGCTATGTACGGAGTGGTTTCGCCGCCGCCCACGCTGGTAGAGCCGCTCATTGCGCTGTCCATCCTGTTCGTGGCCATCGAAAACATTGTAGTCGAGCGGCTGAATCCGTGGCGGATAGTAGTGGTATTTGGCTTCGGGCTGTTGCACGGACTGGGTTTTGCCGGGGCGCTTACCAGTCTGGGGCTGCCACGGGCCATGTTCGTGGAGTCGTTGGTGGCATTCAACGTGGGCGTGGAGCTGGGCCAGGTAGCCGTTATTCTGCTGGCCTGGGTGCTGATTGGGCGCTGGGCCGCGAACAAACCCTGGTACAAGCGCCGCGTGCTGGTGCCCGCTTCGGTAGCCATCGGCCTGCTGGCTGCCTACTGGACGATTGAGCGACTGGCCTAATCAAGAGAATAGCCATTATGTGCCTGACCCTAACAGGGCAGCAGTGCAAGTGAAAATCAGAAATAAGCAACCAGAAACTAGAAACTAATCCGATGCTCCGCCACTGCCTCGTTCTGCTGCTATTGCTGCCCTACCTGCTGGGGCTGAGTGCGGGCTTGGTGGGGCGGCCGGAGCCGGCGGGGCCCACTGCGGCCCACCCCTACGTGCACAGCGCCGAGTGCCAGCGGCAGAACTACCTGCGCCTCGACTGCTTTGACACCTGCAACGGTGACCAGCACGCCGTGCAAGCCCAGCACAAAACCGGCACTACCGCACAATTGCTGGCCTCTTTCCAGAGCATCGACCTGCATTGCCTGCCGGAGTTACCCGGTTTGCCGCTACTGCGGGTGCGCATCATTTCCAGTTACCGGCCGCTGCCGGCGCCGCAGCTTTTGGCCGGTCTGGCCACTGGCATTTATCAGCCTCCCCGGCAAGCATAAGCAGAACGCTGAGCCCGCATAACCGGGTCAGCAGGCCGGCGCGTACTGCACGGCCTGGCCCTTCTCCTTATTCTTCCGACCCGACGTTACCGCTCTGTTCTGCCATTGCTGCGGAAGGCGGGTCGTCGCATAGTGGCTGTATGCACCTTACTTTTTACGGGATTTTCTCCGCTGGCCTGGGGCTGGCGGCTTTGGGATGTGCCATTACGGCGCAGGCCCAACAAAGCACGCTGCGCGGCACCGTGGCCGATTCAGCTTCCGGGCGCCCTCTGAACGGGGTGCATGTGCACGTGCTGAACCGCGTCGGCAGTGGTACTACCGCCGACGAACTGGGCCGCTTTCAACTGGGCAATTTGCCGGCGGGTACCTACACGGTGCGGGCCGGTGGGCTGGGGTACGCCGCACGCAGCCAGACGGTGACGCTGGCATCTAATCAACCAGCCACCGTGGCGTTGCGCCTGCCTGCTACTGCCCTCACACTGGCCGAAGTAACGGTGGCCCAGCCCCGGGACCCCAACCAGTCGTTGGCCGTTATTTCCAACATTGATAAGCTGCTGCGACCGGTAAACTCGGCCCAGGACCTGCTGCCCCTGGTGCCGGGCCTCGTTATTGCCCAGCACGCCGGCGGCGGCAAAGCCGAGCAGATTTTCATCCGGGGCTTCGATTGTGACCACGGCACCGATTTCAACGTGAGCATTGATGGGCTGCCGGTGAATATGGTCAGCCACGCCCACGGCCAGGGCTACGCCGATTTTCACTTTGTAATACCCGAAACGGTGGACCAGCTGCGGGTATACAAAGGCCCGTACACGGCTCGGTTCGGTGATTTTGCTACGGCCGGCGCAGGTGAGTTTACCACCAAAACCCGCCTGGAGCAAAGCCAGGTAAAAGTGGAGCTGGGGCAGTTTGACACCCGCCGGGCCGTGGCCCTGGTGAACCTGTTGCCCATGAACGGCCACCTGCTGGGCACCGGGCCCGAAAACGCCTACGTGGCCGCCGAGTATACCTTCACCAACTCCTACTTCGACGCCAAGCAGCACTTCAAGCGCTTCAATGGGCTGGCTAAATACACTGGCCAGCTTTCCGACCGAACTTCTCTCATGCTGCTAGCTTCCCGGTTCAATTCCCGCTGGGATGCCTCGGGGCAGGTGCCGGAGCGGGCTATCCGGGAGGGGCTGATTTCGCGCTTCGGTAGCATCGACCCCACCGAGGGCGGCTCCACGGGCCGTACCAATGCCGCAGCGGTGCTCACTACCGACCTGCCCCACGCGGCCGTGCTGCGCCAGCAGGTGTACTACTCCCGCTACGACTTCAACCTATACTCTAACTTCACCTTCTTCCTGCGCAACCCGGTTGAGGGGGACCAGATTCGACAGACCGACGGCCGCAACATCTATGGCTACACCGGCACCTACGAGCGGAGCTTTCAGGTGGGCAGCCGCACGCTGCGTACCACCGCCGGGCTGGGCACCCGCCTCGACGACATCAATCTGGCCCTGCGCAACTCCGTGCGGCGCGTGGTGACTGATACCATCGTAACGGGCCGGGTGTACGAGCAGAACCTGAACGGCTACCTCGACGCCACGCTCAGCCTCACCGACCGCCTGACTCTGAACGCCGCCCTGCGCGCCGATTATTTCCGCTTCCGGTTTCGGGAAGACCGGGTTGATTCTCTGTCGGGCCGGGCTGGTAAGGCCCGGGTGAGCCCCAAGCTGAACCTGTACTACGATGTGACGCCGGCCGTGCAGCTGTTCGTGCGCTCGGGCTTCGGGTTTCACTCCAACGATGCCCGCGCCGTAGTAACCAACCCTGGGGCCAACGTGCTGCCCCGGGCTATTGGCTACGAGGTGGGCACCACCTTTAAGCCCGTGCCCGCGCTGGTGGTCAATACCGCGCTGTGGGCCCTGCACCTGCAGGATGAGCTGGTGTACGTAGGCGACGAAGGTGTGGTGGAAAGCGCTGGCCGCACCCGCCGTTACGGCCTCGATGTGGCCACCCGCTACCAGCTCACCCGCAGCCTGTTTGCTGATGTAGACCTGAACTTCAACCACGGACGGCTGGTAGGGGAGCCCCGCGCGGCCAACCGCATTCCGTTGGCACCTACCCTCACCAGCGTAGGCGGCCTCACGCTGCGGCGGCCCGGCGGCCTGAGCGCCAGCCTTCGCTACCGCCACATCGATTCCCGCCCCGCCAATGAGGACAACTCGGTACGGGCCCGGGGCTATTTCCTGCTGGATGCGGTGGTGAGCTACACCCGCCGGCATTTTCAGGTGGGTGCTACTGTGGAAAACCTGCTGAACGTGGAGTGGAATCAGGCCCAGTTTGATACCACCACCCGCCTGCGCAACGAGACCGTGCCAGTGCAGGAGCTGCACTTTACGCCCGGCACGCCCTTCTACGCCAAGCTCAACGCCAGCGTGCTGTTTTAAGCCCGCGCCATCGGTCCGGGTGCCGAGCGTCGGTGAGGCGGGCTATTCCCTCACTTTCTACTGTTATTCATCATGTCTTTTCTGACGACTTCTTCGCGTTCCAGCGCCCTCGCGCAATTTCCCGCTGCCATCCGAACCCACAGTGTTTCCGCTGAACCTGGGCTGCCCCTGCCACCGCCAGCCTGGCAGCGTAGTGCCGGGCAGCACGCGGCGGCCCGCTGCCGTACTGCCCGCACCAAGCCCTACCTATCGGGTAAGCGCTGGTAGATCCAGCCAGGAAAGGCCTTCCTCTACTGCAGAGGAAGGCCTTTCTTATTGGTCGTGTGTAAGCTGAGTACAGCAGACAAAGTGGATACAGACTTGGATGCCGGCCGGCAAATGCGGATTTTCGGCCAGGATTTCTTAGCCGACATGATGTTGACTTCTATTCTGAATCGGCTGCCCGGGCGGCGGTGTGTGTTGGGGCTGCTGCTGGGAGTCGCTGTGACTGGGTGTCAATCCTCGGCCGGTGAAGTAGCAGCTACCCGCCTGCCCATTGCCACCACCGCTCGAGTTACAGCCCCCGATTCGGCGGCTACTCCGGCTTTGCCCGATTCGTTGCGCCTCACTCCCCTGGAGCCCTTGGCCGCCGTACCCGACTCCTTGCACCAGGCCGTGCAGCGGCTGCACGCGCAGCTGGGCCCCGAAGCGGCAGCACTGCGTCCAGAGGTTTTGGAGCGGGCCTGCGTGGGCTACCTGAATCTGCGGAAATCCGGTAAAATCAGCCAGCCCGGCGTTCTGGCCGTGGCCGATATGGATTTGCCTTCCTCCGAAAAGCGGCTGTGGGTGCTGGATTTACGCAAGGCCGAGGTGCTCCAGAACAGCCACGTAGCCCACGGCCGCGGCTCGGGCCACTTGCGCGCCCGGCGGTTCTCCAACGTCATGAAATCGGCCTGCACTGCGCTGGGCTTTTACCGCACCCAAGATACCTACCAGGGCAAGCACGGCCTGTCCCGCCGCCTGCGTGGCCTCGACGCGGGCCAGAACGACAACGCCCTGCGCCGCTACGTGGTGCTCCACGCCGCCGACTACGTGAGCCAGCAGCACCTGCAGCGCCACGGCCAGGCCGGCTATAGCCGCGGCTGCCCCGCCCTGCCGCCGGATCAGTACCGCGCCATCATCCGCACGGTAGGGGAGGGTGGCTGCCTGTTCCTGAGCGGCCCCGGCCTAGAATCAAAGTGGCTCAACCCCGCAGCAGCAGCCCAGCAGTTGGCGGCGCGGGGGTGGAGGTAAAAATGACCTGGAGATGAAAGATGAGTTAACTGCTTTATCAAGGCTGAGAAAGCAAGTGCCCGTCGGGGTGCGAGAAGGAATGCAGCTTCTGACAGAAACGCATGATGTGCATGCTGCCGTAGAGTTATTTAAAGCCAGAAAACTCGCGCTTATACTTGAAAAAACAGGTGCTGATGCCGGCCTTTGTCAGCACTGCTTAGAAGCGAGTAATTTTGATATTCACAAAACTCTGATTCAGATTGAGAATACCCAATACTCTGTATCGGAGCGGGTTCTTCGCAAATACAAACAGCCCGCACAATTCCTAAGTGAGTTGGCGCTTGTGGTAGAGCAGGCAGCCCAACTGCAGCGCAAGTATTGGTTTCGTGTAACAGACCTAGCAGGATTGAATCGGCCCCAGTACGCGGTGCTGCTTATTCAGGAATGGACGACGTATGAAGAATGGGAAAGTTTTCCTGCTGCTTTATCATTCGAAATAGAGGCTGTGCTTGAGGTTTTCGAGCAAGAATTGGAGCTGCGAGTAGTTGCAGCCAATTTACGGGCGGCTAGCCAACGTCAACAGCAGGTAAGATTGACTGTGCGTTATCAGGAAGATATGCGGCAAAAAGGGTACGTGCCAGTAGACCCGGAGCTCCAACAGTATGAGGCAGTATACCAAAGCCAACGAGTGTTGATTGATGAAAAATTAGGTCAGTACGTTCAGGCATACATCACTTCGTTTCCATGAAAAAAGCCCCGCCGAAACATTCCGGCGGGGCTTTTTTATATACTGGTAGCAGTTACTTCACTACCACCTTCCGGCTCAGGTTCAGCTCGGGTATGGTGAGCTGGTACACGCCGGCGGGCAGGGTGCGGGTTACGCGCAGGCGCTGCTCGGTGGAGCCGGGGTACAGGCGCACGGATTGCTCGTGTACCGGGCGGCCTAGCAGGTCAATGAGGCGCAGGGTGGCGGCCATTTCCTTCGGCGACTGCACCACCACGTCAATGCGGTCGGCGGCGGTGGGGTTGGGGTACACGGCCAAGTCGGTACCTGTTACGGCGGTTTCTTTGGTAGCCGTTATGGTGGCTTCGCGCAGGGCGGTGGTGCTCAGTACGGCGGGGGCGGTGTAAGTGGCCTTGATGAAGGCGCGCTGGGCGGGGTTGGCGGTGGAGGCGTTTTTAGCGCGCAGTGTCAGCCAGCCAGTAGCCGTGGGCGTGTAAGTGCCCGTGAGGGTACCTGTGCCGGTTTTACTGCTCACGATGGTGCTCGTGCCGCTCACTAGTTCTACCGTGAGGCTGCGGGTAGCATCGGTGGGGAACAGATTGTAGCTAACGGCCTTGCCCGATTCCACGTAGATGCGCCCCGCCGTGCGGTAGGCCGTAGACGAAGCCGGCAGCTGCCCGCCCTGCTTCAGCGACGAGGCGTGTGAATCGCCTAGGTCATCGGCTAGTTCCCACTCCTGGGTGGTAGCCATAGCGGCGCGGTTGTAATTGGTGTTGATGCCTGTGGGCGCCCACACAGAATAGCCGCGGCGGCCCCCGGCGGCCGTGCCATTGCAGGGCGGCGTGTTGATGTTCACCGTCTGGGAGCCGCTTACCGTCACGGTAGCCGTGCCGTTGGCTCCCGAGTAGTCCTTCAGCACCGTGCCGGGCGCGAAGTCGCACGATACAGTGTTGTTCTGCCAGGTATTCCAGTTGTCGTTGATGCCGATAATGGCCTTCGTGCTCCGCTCAATCACCAGGTGGTCGGCGGCCTGGAAGCGCACTTTGTAAGCCCCATCCTTGAAGCGCAGGTTCTGGTGGCACCAGATCAGGTTTTCGAGGTCGGCGCGCTGGGGCAGGTCGGTGGTGCTGGTGGGCTGGTGGGAATACCGCTTGCTGGTGTTGCCCACGTTAAACAGGTCCTCGAAGAAAATCTGCGGGGAGCCATCCACGGCCAGCGCCGCCGCATACGCCGCCGAGAGGCGCCCATCAAACGGGTCGATGTGCGGGGCCAACTCCGAGCCAGTGTTCCAACCGGTGTAGTTGCCATTGGCGTCGGTCTGGGGCCGGAAGGTGTCGTGGTTGTTCACGAAGGGCACCGTGCGGTGCACGTAGGTACCGTTGATATTCACCACGCGGGTGCCCTGCTGGTAGCCTGGTAGGCTGCCCAGGTCGAAGTTGCCGCCCCCGCTCACAATGTTGTAGAGGCCGTTACGCAGGCTGAAATCAAATGTGCCGGCCCGGTTCTGCACGTTGGCTACCCAGCCGTCCATCTGGCCCGCGGAGCCCACCCATTCGCCCACGGCAAACATGGTGGCTCCGCCCGAGGCCCAGCCGGCGTTGCTTTGCAGGTTGTACAGGAAATCCTCGGAGGCAAAATCGGGGAAGTGCTTCACGGCGTCCATGCGCACCCCGTCAAAGCCTTCCTGCTTCTTATACCACACCAGCCAGTCGCGCACCCCGTTGCGCATGTAATCGGCGCCCTGGGTGGGGTTGAAGGTGGCATTGGAGCTTTGGCCATAGGAGCCGTTGTAATAGCTCACATCGGGCCCGAAGTACACGGCATTCCAGTCGCCGGAGGTGGAATTGTTGCCGGGGTTGGGGTTGAAGTTCTGCCAGTTTTTCGAGAAACGACCGTTGCGGGCGAGGTAGTTGGCCGCATCCTCGGCCGAGGCCGGCTTGCTGTAGCTTACGTACCGGAAGTTCTTGTACTTGCTGGTCGAGTAATCTTCCCAGGCTGCCGGGTCCTGGCCGCCGGCCCCGGTTTGGGAGCCCGCGCCGTCGTTGTGGTTCAGTACAATATCCTGCACCACCTCAATACCGTTGGCGTGCAGCACGGCTACCGCCCGCAGTAGCTCGTCCTTATTGCCGAGGCGGGTGGCGGTGAAGCCTTTTTGGTACTTATCCCCGAGGTCGTAGTTGTCGAAGGGCGAGTAGCCGTTGCCCTGGTTGCCGTTTTTGATGCTGGGCGGCAGCCACACCGCGTCAATGCCCATGGCCTTCAGGCGGGGGGCCAGCAGGGCAATGTAGTTGGCCCAGCCGTTGGGGTAGTTGGAGTTCCAGTAATCCCACCAATAGCCTTGGAGAATTACTTTTTGGGCTTTAGCGGGTTGTCCGCCCAGAACCAGGAGGGCAGCCGCGGCCAGGGTGAGCTTGCGCCACCACGTGGGAGTACCAGTGTGCATGTGGGAAATGTGGGAATTGGTTGGTGGGAAAAGTAACGACGCATGGGGGCGTCGGGAAGCGCGGATTTGGGAGTTTCTAATATCCGGAGATAAATATGAAAATGCCGATGTTGTATTGCTAGAAGATGGTAGTCTTTTAACAGGTTTTCGGAAAGTGCGGGAATTTCTTGGGCTCAGAAAACCTTATATTCAAGTACAGATTTTCAGATGCCCCCGTGCATCTGCAACGGCTAAAGCCTCGTAAAACCAGGCGCGCCCGTTTCGCTCGATAGTGGGTGGGCGCTTTACCAAACTTGAAACCGAACTGTGTCGATGGAAAACCAGAGTGTAGTGCGCCGTCAGCGTCTCAAGCGTCGGGCCCGCCGGATGGCGCGCCGCGTGTTGCCGTTTGTAGCTTCCTTGTTTCTGGCTACGCCGCTAGCCGCGCCTGTGCGCTCCAAAGCTGCCGTAACGGGCACCGAAATGCGCCTGCCTGCTGTCGCAACCAAAGCCACCTTGTTCGATCAACGCCTGCATGACCTGTACCGGGACTTGCAGGTGGAGCAGCAGGGCCTACGCTTTGAGGTATTTGAGAAGGCCATGACTGGCTATCTGAACCTGCAGGAACAAGGCAAGTTGACGGATAAGCAACTGCTGACCGTAGTAGATTTCGGCCTGCCTTCCACCGAAAAGCGCCTGTGGGTACTGGACTTGGCTGCTAAGCAGGTGAAGTTTCACACGCTGGTAGCGCACGGCCACAACTCCGGCGAGAATATGGCCACGAACTTCTCCAACGAGAACGAATCGAACATGAGCAGCCTGGGATTCTACGTGACCCAAGGCGAGTACCAGGGCAAGCACGGCCGCAGCCTTAAGCTGAAAGGCTTGGATGAGGGCTACAACACCAACGCCCTCAGTCGCTCGGTGGTCATGCACGGGGCCGATTATGTAAGCGAGGATTTTATCCGGCAGTACGGCCGCCTAGGGCGTAGTCTCGGCTGCCCGGCCCTGCCTATGGACCAGAAAGATGCCATCATCGAAACCGTGGAAGGAGGTACCTGCCTATTCCTGAACGGCCCTGATCAGTCGTACTCTTCTAAGTATTTGAACCAAGATGTAGCAGTGGCCACGCTGCTGGACCGGGACAGCCAGATGATCTAAGAAAACGGACGCTTAACGCAAAACGGCCCGGTTGCTTCTGCAGCCGGGCCGTTTGATTGTAGCTTGTATCAAGAGCTTTGTCCTACAGCTTTGCCCCAAACTTGCTGCCTACGGTTTCTAGGTCCTTGATAACCGGGTCGAGCAGGGGGATGCCGTCAAGCAAGCGTACGGCGGAGGTTTCACGTTCCGGGTCACCGGGGATGAGGACGTGGTGACCATCCACGGCCTGGGCCTTGCGGAAGGTGGTAATCCAGTTGTCCATGTGGGCCTTGAACTCGTCGGCGGGGCGGAAAGCATCCACGCGCATGGCCCCGAAGAAGTGGCCCAACCCCTGGCCTACGGGGTTGACGGATGGCTGCAGGAAAGCCACAAAGGGCGGCACCCAAGGGCCGTAATTAGCTCCGCTGAGTACGGCCGAGAAGATATCCACCACGGCACCCAGCCCATAGCCTTTGTGCGAGCCGGTAGCCCCACCCAACGGCAGCAGCGCGCCGCCGTTCTTCACGGCGTTGGCGTCGGTGGAGCTCACGCCCTGCGCATCCTGGGCCCAACCTTCGGGAATGGGCAGGTTCTTGCGCTGAGCAATTTCCAGCTTGCCGTTGGCGGCCGTAGTGGTGGCCATATCCAGCACAAAATCGGGCTGCTCGCCGGCGGGTACGGCTACGGCAATGGGGTTGGTACCCAGCAGCCGCTCCAGCGAGTACGTGGGGGCCACTAGCGGCGAAGCGTTGGTCATAGCCAGGCCAATCATGTCATGCGCCAGGGCCTGCATGGCGTGGTAACCGGCAATGCCGAAGTGGTTGGAATTCTTCACCGACACCCAGCCGGTGCCCACCTGCCGGGCTTTTTCCAGGGCCACCTGCATAGCCCGGGGGCCTACCACCAGGCCCAGGCCTCCGTCGCCATCTACCACGGCGGTACTGGGCGTTTCGTAAGTAACGCCCACGCGGGGCGTGGCATTGATACGGCCGGCTTCCCAAAGGCGCACATACCCAATCAATCGGGCCACGCCGTGCGAATCCACGCCCCGCAAATCAGCGGAAAGCAGCGTCTCAGTAGCCAGGGTGGCATCAGCCTCCGGGCAGCCCATGCCGCGGAATACGGCCTCGGTGAAGGCGAAAAGGGTGGGGTAGGAAAAGAGAGTAGGAGTCATGAGTAAGCAGGCAGGAAACAGGAGCCTTCAGAAAAATGAGCTAAAAGAACTGTCATTCCGAGTAAAGCGAGGAATCTGGGGTATCTACCAAATGGCAAAATCAGATTCCTCGCTTCACTCGGAATGACAGGTTACTTTGTAGCGGAGGCCGCCACCATTTCGGCTAGCAGGCCTTCCTTGAGGGCGTAAGCTGAGGTGCGCAGGCGGGTAATGCCGGTGAGTTGGAGCACGTAGTCGATGAGCACGGAGGCTACCACCAGCATATCGGCGCGCATGGGCAGGATGCCGGGCAGGGCCGTGCGCTGTTCGTGGGTGAGGCTCAGCAACTGCTGGTAGCTGCGGCGGAAGCTGTCCAGCGTCAGTTCAGTGCTGGGCGGCAGTTCGGCCTCGGTGCGCAGGCGGCCCAGCTGCATATCGGCTAGGCTATCGAAGGAGCCGGATGCGCCTACCAGGCCTACGGGACGGAACTCCCGCACGGCTTCGGCCAGGGGCTGCAGCACCTCGCGCAGGTAGGCCTGCTCGGCGGCTACGGCCTCGGGCGGAAACACGCCGCTGGGGTCGGGGAAAAACTTGTCGAGGAACCGCTGGGCGCCAATTTCGAAGCTGCGCTTCCAGAAAATCTGGGCTTCATCGGCCACAATAAACTCCACCGAGCCTCCGCCGATATCCATAATCAGGTGGGGCTCCGGGCCCAATGCCACGGCTTGGCGGACACCTTTGGCAATCAGCTCGGCCTCCCGGTCACCGCCAATTACCTCTACCCGAATGCCGGTCTGCTCGAAAATATCCTGCACCAGCTGGGGGCCGTTTTGGGATACGCGCATGGCGCTGGTGGCCGTGGCCCGCACATCCGTTACCTGGTGCAGCTCCATTTCCTCCTTGAAGCCGGCCAGCGCGTGCAAAGCCCGCTCGTAGGGCGCTTCCGCAATGCGGCCCTGGCTGATACCACCTTCACCCAGGCGCACACCTACTTTGGTGCGCAACAGCGGTACGGGCTGCGCGTGAGCGGCCTCGGGCATCTCCACAATCAGCAGGTGGAATGTATTGGTGCCCATGTCAATGAGGGCCAGGCGACGGTGGCGCATCTTCGTTTTTCGTTATTGGTTCTTTGTTTTTCGCTGCTTCCGGACTGGAAAGGTTAGCCCGTGCAGGTTTGAGGATTGCCGTATTCTTACCCGCCGCCGTTCATCGAGAAACGAACAACTAACAACGAAGCACGAGTTAGGTGGCAAACCGGCAGAACGTGCCGAGCGGGAGTTTACGGGCCGAACGGTCGTGCAGATATATTTCCCCGATTTCCCGGTTTTGGCGGGCCTGCGGGAAGATTTCGTGCACCAAGTTCTCCAAAATCAGGGCCGAGAAACCCAGGGAGTACAGGTTTATAAGGAAGAAGTGGTCTTCGGGGTCGAGCAGCTCCCTGCAAAGCTTGAGCATCTCGTTCAGCTCGTCCTCCAGCTGCCATTTCTCGCCGTTGGGTCCGCGGCCGTAGGCGGGCGGGTCGAGGATGAGTCCTTGGTATTTGCTGCCGCGCTTCACCTCGCGCTTCACGTATTTCATGGCGTCTTCCACCAACCAGCGCACCCCGTCCAGGTTAGAGGCCTCCATGTTGTCGCGGGCCCAGAAGTTCACCTGCTTCACCGAGTCAAGGTGGGTAACATCGGCCCCGGCGGCGCGAGCGGCCAGGGTGGCGGCTCCGGTGTAGGCAAACAGGTTAAGCACCCGCGGCGTGGCGGCCCGGCGCTGGCGCGTTTGGTTGTAGATGAACTGCCAGTTGGGGTCCTGCTCCGGAAAGAGGCCTACGTGCTTAAACGACGACATGCCCAGCCGGAAGCGCAGCTTCAGCCCGTCGGGCCGCTCGTAGCCAATTACCCACTGCTCGGGCGTGCCGGGCTTGATGCGCCAGGTGCCTTTTTCCTGGCTGCCTTTTTCGCGGGTGAAGGTGGCATTGGCCCGCTGCCACTCCGAGGCCGGCAGCGCCTTATCCCAGATAGCCTGGGGCTCGGGCCGGGCCAGAATGTGCTTACCAAAGCGCTCCAGCTTTTCAAAGTTGCCGGCGTCAATCAGCTCGTAGTCGGCCCAGGGGCTCGTAGTCAGAAACGTGTACATAAAGCGGGAAGTAGGCTGCCCGGTTGGGCAGACGGGCAAAGGTACGGCATGGCAAAGTTTCGGCTGGCGTCGTACAAAGTACCCGCCTGCGTTGTTGGGTAGAGTAGGGTCGGCTGCGGTGTTCCGGCCGCCACGTAGCATCTTTGCGTTCTGATTTGACGGGTATGACGACACTTTCCTTCTACAAATACCAGGGCACCGGCAACGATTTTGTGCTGCTTGACGACCGAAACCGGCAATTTGATGAAACCAACCACCAGCTGGTGCGCTTCCTCTGCGACCGGCGCCGGGGCATCGGGGCCGATGGCCTGATTCTGCTGCGCCCCCACCAGCAGCTGGATTTCGAAATGGTGTACTTCAATGCCGATGGGTACGTGGGCTCCCTGTGCGGCAACGGTAGCCGTTGCGCCGTGGCCTTCGCCCACGACCTGGGCCTGATTGACCGCGCCACCCACTTCCAGGCCGCCGATGGTCCCCACGAAGCCCACATCGACGATGAAGGCATTGTGCATTTGCGCATGCAGGACGTGCTGGGCCAGCAGGAAGTGGAGGAGTACGGCGTGTTTCTGGATACCGGCTCGCCCCACTTAGTACGCTTCCAGCCCGCCAGTACCCTGGCCGAACTGAATGTGTTTACCGAAGGCCGGGCCATTCGCTACAATGAGCGGTTCCGGGAGAAAGGCACCAACGTAAACTTTGTGGAAGCCCCGGCCGTGGCCGGGCAGCCCTGGCAGGTGCGCACATACGAGCGGGGCGTGGAGGACGAAACCCTGAGCTGCGGCACCGGCGTAACGGCCGTGGCCCTGGCCGCCAGCAAGCGGGGCGCCACCAGCCCCGTGCACCTGCGCACTCCCGGCGGCGACCTGCGCGTGGCCTACGAGGCCCGCCCCGATGGCTCCTTCACCAACGTGTACCTTAGTGGCCCCGCCCAGCGCGTGTTCAGCGGCACTATTGAGGTCTAGATTTTCATTTGCCGATTGAGTTAATGCCCGACTCCGAAGATTTTCTCACCGTTTCGAACCTGAGCCTGCAGGAACGCGGGGCCGTGGCGTTGCAGGATATCAGCTTCCGGCAACGGCCCGGCCAGCGGCTGGCGTTGGTAGGGGAGTCGGGGGCGGGCAAGAGCACGTTGCTACAGTGCATTGCGGGACTAGTGCAGCCCACGGCCGGCGAAATCCGGTTTGCCGACCGCCGCGTGCGGGGCCCGCAGGAAGTGCTGGTGCCGGGCCATCCGGGCATTGTGTATCTCTCGCAAAAGTCGGAACTGCCGCACTCGTTGCGGGTGGAGCAGGTGCTGCGCTACGCCAGTAAGCGGCCCGTTGCCGAAGCCGCGGCCGTGTATGACGTGTGCCGCATTAGCCAATTGCTGCCCCGCCGCACCGACGAGCTCTCGGGTGGGGAGCAGCAGCGAGTAGCGTTGGCCCGGCTGCTGCTGTCGGCCCCGCGCCTGCTGCTGCTGGATGAGCCCTTCTCCAACCTCGACCGGGGCCATAAGCGGCAGATGCAGCGCATTATTGAGGAGGTAGGTACCCAGTTGAATATCACCTGCCTGCTGGTGTCGCACGACTCGGCTGACACCCTGCCCTGGGCCAATGAGTTGCTGGTGCTGCAACAGGGGCGCATTGTGCAGCAGGGCCCACCCGAGCAGGTGTACCAACAGCCCGCCAATGAGTACGTTGCCGCCCTGCTCGGCGACTATTCCCAGATAGCCGGCCCCGATATGCGCGCTCTGCTGGCTGCTCCCCGCCGCAAACTGCCCGGCACCGCCCTGCTGGTCCGGCCAGAGCAGGTGCAACTGCTGCCGGCCATTGAAACTGGCGTAGCGGCCCGGGTGCAGAGCGTGCGGTTCATGGGCGGCTACTACGAGGTTGAACTGGAGTTGCCCGCTGGCTCCCGGCTGCTGGCCCGCTCCAGTGCCGTGCTGGGCGTTGGGTCGGCTGTAACGGTGCAGTTGTCGGCAAGAGCGCCAGTGTTCTTCAATTAAGTTAGAACTTCCTGCGTATGCTCCGCTCCGACCTGATTTTCCTGCGCCCCCTGGAAGCCGATGACCTGGAGTTTCTGTACGAGCTAGAAAACGACCCGTCGGTGTGGGGCGTATCGGATACCCTGGCACCCGTGTCGCGGCACGTATTGCGGCAGTACCTGGACAGCGCCGCTGCCGATTTTTTTGAGGTGCGGCAGTTGCGGCTGGTAATAGGGGAGGCGGCCACTGGCATGGCCGTGGGTACGCTGGATGTATTTGGGTTTGAGCCTCTGCACCAGCGGGCCGGCGTGGGCATTACGGTGCTAGCGGCGCATCGGCAGAAAGGGTATGCCCGGGTAGCACTAGAACTATTGCTGCCCTATGCCCGGCAGGTTCTGCGCCTGCACCAACTGCATTGCACAGTAGCCGCCGACAACCTCGCCAGCCTGCACTTATTTCGGGTGGCGGGTTTTCGGGAAATAGGCGTGCGGCAGCAGTGGCTGCGTACGGCCGAGGGCTGGCAGGATGCCGTAGAACTCCAATGCCTATTGGCCTCGGGCGGCCAAGTTTAGCAGCAGCCTCGTGTGTACGTAATTCTACGGTACCTCGACTATATCCTTTTATAGAAGTGGGCGTATAGGAAAGAAGCGGTTCGGTCAGGACTCTCGTGATGCTCCCGAACCACCCATCATTTTTCCTTTCTGTCCTCCCTCTATGCCGCTGTCGTCAACTGCGGAGCCGCCCGTGCGTGCTTCTGAAAACCCCTCTTTCGAGTCAGCCGCCTCGGCCAAAGCAGCAACCGTTTCTTTACCCGATGTGGTGTGCTTTGCGCACCTGCACTGGGATTTTGTGTGGCAACGCCCGCAGCATTTGATGTCGCGCTTCGCGCAGCAGGGGCGAGTGTTCTACGTGGAGGAACCCTTCTTTCATGCCGACGACCTGATTGGGCCGCACATGGAAGTGAAGGAGCGCCAGCACGGCCTGAAAGTGCTGGTAGTGCACCTGCCCAACCGCCTACGGGGCACTGAGCACGAGGAAGCCGCCGACCAAGCCCAGTTTGAGGTACTCAACCGCTACTTCGATGAGCAGCGCATCGAAAACCCGATTTTCTGGTATTACACGCCCATGGCCCTGGGCAAGTCGCGCCACTTCCGGCCGGCCGTAACCGTGTACGACTGCATGGACGAACTGGCGGCCTTCAAGTTTGCGCCGCCCCAGCTGCGGGAGCGGGAGCAGGAGCTGTTTCAGAAAGCGGATTATGTATTCACGGGTGGCCACACGCTGTACGAGGCCAAGCGGGAGCAGCACCCCGATGCGCACCCTTTCCCTAGTAGTATCGACAAAGCCCACTTCGGCCAAGCGCGCCAGCCCATGCCCGAGCCTCAGGATCAGGCCGGCATTGCGCACCCCCGCGTTGGCTTCTTCGGGGTGGTAGATGAGCGTCTGGATATTGAGCTGCTGGGCCAGTTGGCCGAAGCTCACCCCGAATGGCAGTTCGTCATTATCGGCCCCGTTGTAAAAATAGACCCGGCGGCGCTGCCCCAAAACGCAAACATTCACTACCTCGGCGGTAAGGACTATCAGGAACTACCCGCCTACCTGCGCGGTTGGGATGTAGCCACCTTGCTCTTCGCCGATAATGAGAGCACCAAGTTCATTTCGCCCACCAAAACGCCCGAGTATCTGGCTGCCGGCCGGCCAGTGGTGAGCACACCTATCCGTGATGTGGTGCGGCCGTATGGTGAGCTGAATCTGGTACAGATTGCCTCCACCGCTGATGAGTTCGGCCAGGCCATTGCGCGGGCCCTGGAGCAAACCAAAGATGCCGACTGGCGTCGTCGTACCGACGACTACTTGGCCACCATCAGCTGGGACCAAACCTGGCAGCAGATGGTGGACCTGCTCCGCCGCAAACTTGCTCCCTCCGCCTAGCCCTTTCTGCCCTAACAAACCTGCCCACTACCCCCTATTCTTTCTCCCCAAACACCGCTAGCCATGTTCGATTATCTGATTGTAGGAGCCGGTTTTGCCGGTAGCGTGCTAGCCGAGCGGCTGGCCACCCGTTCCAATAAAAAAGTGCTGATAGTAGATAAGCGCTGCCACATTGCCGGCAATGCCTACGACCATTACAATGAGGAAGGTATCCTGGTGCACAAATACGGTCCGCACATCTTCCACACCAATTCCAAGGACGTTTTCGAGTACCTCTCCAACTTCACCGACTGGCGCCCCTACGAGCACCGCGTGCTGGCTTCCGTGGATGGCCAGTTGGTGCCCATGCCCATCAACCTAGACACTATCAATAAGCTCTACGGCCTCTCGCTGAACAGCTTTGAGCTGGAGCAGTTCTTTGAATCACAGGCCGAGGAAGTGCCCGTAATTCGGACGTCCGAGGACGTGGTCGTAAGCAAAGTGGGCCGGCAGCTCTACGAGAAGTTCTTTAAGAATTACACCCGCAAGCAGTGGGGCCTCGATCCTTCGGAGCTGGATAAATCGGTAACGAGCCGTGTGCCCACTCGCACCAATCGGGACGATCGGTACTTTACCGATACGTACCAGGCCATGCCCCTGCACGGCTACACCCGCATGTTCGAGCGCATGCTGGACCATCCCAACATCAAGGTGATGCTCAACACCGACTACCACGACATCATCGACTTCATTCCCTTCAAGGAAATGATTTTCACGGGCCCCGTGGATGAGTATTTTGATTTCAAATACGGCAAGCTGCCCTACCGCTCCCTGGAGTTTAAGCACGAAACCCTGAACGTGGAACAGCACCTGGCCGCCCCGGTGGTAAACTACCCCAACGACAACCTGTACACGCGCATTACGGAGTTCAAAGCCCTTACCGGCCAAAAACACCCCAAAACGGCCTTGGTGTACGAGTATCCTAAAGCCGAAGGCGACCCGTACTATCCCGTGCCCCGATTGGAAAACGCCGAATTATACAACCAGTACAAGAAGCTGGCCGACGAAACGCCCAACGTGCACTTTGTGGGCCGCTTGGCTACCTACAAGTACTACAACATGGACCAGGTAGTGGCCCAGGCCCTTACCCTCTACAAAAAGCTCACGGAAAAAGAGGAAACTCTGAAACCAAAGGTTCCCGCCATCGTTGGCTCCACGTCCATCATGGATAAGCTGGTGCCCCGCGACCCAGCCAAGGAGTAGAGAAGTGTAACCTGACAACTTCGCCGCTTTCATAAACCCCGCACACTCTTTGAGGTGCGGGGTTTGTCGTTTTGGGGGCCAGGGCGACGGGTTTACGGTAAAGCAGCCGGGAGTTTCCCGAAAAACGCCGTAAATTTGAGTTGCGCCCCGGCGTTTCAATTAAGGTAAAACCAGCATGTTTGATTTTCTAGGGAAAACCGTCGCCAAGATTTTCGGCTCCAAGTCGGAGCGGGATTTGAAGGAGATTGTACCGTATGTGGCGCTTGTAAACGCCGAATATGCCAAACTGGCACAACTCAGCGACGACGAGCTGCGCGCCCGCACGGACGAAGTACGGGCCCGGATTAACGCTCACCTAAAAGCCATTGACGAACAGATTGCCAACCTGCACAACCGCGTAAACGAGGATGCTTCCCTGGACGCCGTGCAGAAGGAGGAGCTGTTCGATCAGATTGACGTGCTGGAAAAGCAGCGCAACAAAGAGCTGGAAGTAGTGCTGATGCAGGTGCTGCCTGAGGCTTTCGCCATCTGCAAAGACACTGCCCGCCGCTACACCCAGAACGGCCAGCTGGTGGTTACTGCTACCGACTACGACCGGGAATACGCCAGCCGCAAATCCAACGTGCGCATCGAGGGCGACAAAGCTATTTGGAGCAACAAGTGGCTGGCCGCTGGCGCCGAGGTAACCTGGGACATGATTCACTACGACGTGCAGATTATCGGCGGCGTGGTATTGCACCAGGGCAAGATTTCGGAAATGGCCACGGGTGAGGGCAAAACGCTCGTATCTACCCTGCCGGCCTTCCTGAACTCCCTGGCCAAGCGTGGCGTGCACCTGGTAACCGTAAACGATTACCTGGCCAAGCGTGACTCGGAGTGGAATGCGCCCCTGTTCGAGTTCCACGGCATCACCGTGGACTGCATCGACAAGCACCAGCCCAATACCGATGCCCGCCGCAAAGCCTACCTGGCCGACATCACCTACGGCACCAACAACGAATTCGGCTTCGACTACCTGCGCGACAACATGGCGCGCGACCCCGAGGAACTGGTGCAGCGTAAGCACCACTACGCCATGGTGGACGAAGTGGACTCTGTACTCATTGACGATGCCCGGACCCCGCTCATCATTTCGGGCCCCGTGCCCCGCGGTGATGTGCACGAGTTCTACCAACTGAAGCCGCGCATTGAGCGCCTCGTGAACGAGCAGAAAAAGCAGGTGCAGCAGTACTTGGTGGATGCTCGTCGCCTGATTAAAGAAGGCAAAGACGGCCCGAAAGAAGGGGAGGGCGGCTTGGCGTTGTTCCGGGCCTACCGGGGCCTGCCCAAGAGCAAACCGCTCATCAAGTTCCTGTCGGAAACCGGCATGCGCGCCGTGCTGCAGAAAACGGAGAACCACTATCTGCAGGACAACCAGCGCCAGATGCCCCAGGCCGACATGCCGCTGTTCTTCACCATTGATGAGAAGAACAACCAGATTGAGCTGACGGAAAAAGGCATTGACCTGATTACCGGCCAGGGCGAAGACCCGCACTTCTTCATCATGCCCGATATTGGCACGGAGCTGGCCAACATCGAGAAAAACCAGGACCTGAGCAGCGAAGAGAAGCTGCATACCAAGGAGCGGGTAATGGACGATTTCCAGGTGAAGTCGGAGCGTATCCACACTATCAACCAGCTGCTGAAGGCCTACACCCTGTTCGAGAAGGATGACCAGTACATCCTCACCGACGACGGCAAGGTGAAGATTGTGGACGAGCAGACCGGCCGCGTAATGGAAGGCCGCCGCTACTCCGATGGTCTGCACCAGGCCATTGAGGCTAAGGAAAACGTGCGCGTGGAAGACGCCACCCAGACCTACGCCACCGTAACCCTGCAGAACTACTTCCGCATGTACCACAAGCTGGGCGGCATGACGGGTACGGCCGAAACCGAAGCCGGCGAGTTCTGGGAAATATACAAGCTCGACGTGGTGGTGATTCCCACCAACCGCGGCATTGCCCGCAAAGACGAGCACGACAAAGTATACAAGACCGTTCGGGAGAAGTACAACGCCGTAGCCGAGGAAATCCAGACGCTGGTACAAGCCGGCCGCCCGGTGCTGGTAGGTACCACGTCGGTAGAAATTTCGGAGCTGGTGAGCCGCATGTTGAAGCTGCGCGGCATTCCGCACCAGGTACTGAACGCCAAGCAGAACCAGCGCGAAGCCGAAATTGTGTCGCTGGCGGGTATTCCCGGCACCGTAACTATTGCCACCAACATGGCTGGCCGTGGTACCGACATCAAGCTGAAAGGTACCGCCAAAGAGGCCGGTGGATTGGCCATCATTGGTACGGAGCGCCACGAAAGCCGCCGCGTTGACCGCCAGCTGCGGGGCCGCGCCGGCCGCCAGGGTGACCCGGGCTCTTCGCAGTTCTTCGTTTCGCTGGAAGACAACCTGATGCGTCTGTTCGGCTCCGACCGTATTGCCAAGCTCATGGACCGCATGGGGCTGGAAGAAGGCGAGGTGATTCAGCACTCCATGATTACTTCCTCAATTGAGCGCGCTCAGAAGAAGGTGGAGGAAAACAACTTTGGCATCCGGAAGCGCCTGCTGGAGTACGACGACGTGATGAACGCCCAGCGCGAAGTGGTGTACAAGCGCCGCCGCAACGCTCTGTTTGGGGAGCGTCTGGAGCTGGACATCTGGAACATGATTTACGACGTCTGCGAAGACATTGTGGTGGGCCACAAAGGCAACAACGACTTCGAAGACTTCAAGCTGGCCGTAATCCGCGTGTTCGGCTACGATACGCACCTGACGGCGCAGGACCTCAACGGCATGGCCGCTGGTCCGCTCACCCAGAAGCTGTACGACGAGGCCCTAGGCTACTACCACAGCAAGAATGAGTTCATCGGCGGCAACGCCATGCCGCTCATCAACGACCTGCTGAGCCAGCCCAACGCCTACGAAAACATTGCCATTCCCTTCACCGACGGCCGCAAGCAGATTCAGGCCGTGGCCAACCTGCGCCGTTCCCAGGCCTCGCAAGGTCAGGAAATCATCCGGAGCATGGAGAAGGTGGTGGTACTGTCGGTTATCGACGAAGCCTGGACCAAGCACCTGCGCGCCATGGACGACCTGAAGCAGGTGGTGCAGAACGCCGTGTACGAGCAGAAAGACCCGCTGCTGGTGTACAAGTTCGAGTCGTTCGAACTGTTCAAGCAGATGATCAGCAAGGTGAACGAGGAGACCATC
Organism: Hymenobacter pini; assembly: GCF_020421205.1. GTDB lineage: Bacteria > Bacteroidota > Bacteroidia > Cytophagales > Hymenobacteraceae > Hymenobacter > Hymenobacter pini. The sequence continues at coordinate 548,932 of NZ_JAIZZH010000003.1, read as the reverse complement.
CAGTTCCTGTTCCGCGCCGACGTGCCCATGCAGCCCGGCCAGGAAGGCTACGATGAGCCCGAGTACTTCACCGAAGATGAGCTGCCCGTAGCCCCGCCCCAACCTAAGCTGAAAGCCGAGAAAGAGGTTTCCTCAGTTTCGCTCGGCGCGGGCCCCGAGGATCTGGAGCAGGACGGCGCACAGGTACTGGAAAAACAGTCGCCCGCCAAGTCGCAGAAAATTGCCAACCGCAACGAGAAGGTGAGCGTGCAGTACATGGACGGCCGCATCGTGCGGGACGTGAAGTTTAAATCGGTAGAAGACGACCTGCTCAACGACCGGGCCGTGCTCATCGACTAGTCACTCAGTTTTGAGCTAGGTTCTAAAAACCGCTCCGGCCGCAAGGCTGGGGCGGTTTTTGCTATACTGCGGCACTTCATCCTACCTCGTACCTTTGCCCTCGTGAATCTCGCCTCCTACATTGACCACACGCTGCTGAAGCCGGATGCCACGCCGGAGCAGATTATTCGCCTCTGCCAGGAAGCAGCCGAGTACCGCTTTGCCAGCGTATGCGTGCCGCCCTGCTACGTGCGGCTGGCCGCCGAGCAACTGCATGGTTCCGGCGTACCGGTGTGCACGGTTATCGGCTTCCCGCTGGGCTATTCGCTGGCCAAGGTAAAGTTCTTCGAGGCGCACCAGGCTCTGGCCGAAGGCGCTACCGAGCTGGATATGGTGATAAACGTGGGGGCGCTGAAGGCTGGTCGGCTGGAAGAAGTGGAAGAGGAAATCGGGCAGTTGACCGAGCTATGCCACCTGCGTGGGGCCTTGCTCAAAGTCATCATCGAAACGGCGCTACTGACCGACGACGAAATTGTGACGGTGTGCCAGCTGTGCGCCGAAGCCGGGGCCGACTTCGTGAAAACGTCCACGGGGTTTGCCAGCCGCGGGGCTTCCGTGGCCGATATTACCCTGATGCGCGAGTCATTGCCCGGTCACATCCGTATCAAAGCGTCGGGCGGCATCCGGGAGCGGGCGTTTGCCCTGGCACTGGTGCAGGCCGGTGCCGACCGTATCGGCTCCTCCAACAGTCTGGCCCTGGTGGCCGAATCCTCCCATGAATCATCTGCTACGTAACGTGCTGCTGTTTTCCGCAATGCTGGCGCTGGGCAGCTGCGCCGGCTCGGGTCCGGCCGCGCCGGCCGCTTCCACCGCCCCCGACACTACCCGCAAGGCCCCCGCTGCCACCGTGGCCCCGGCCGAAGACCTGAGCCGCTACCGGCCCGTATTTCCGGCACCCAAAGCAGCGGTAGCGCCCACCACTGCCGCGCGGCCGGTAACGCCTACCAACCAGGTAAACGCCCAGGTTGAGCAGCGCCTCCGTGACCAGGCCTACACCAATCAGCAAGTGAAATATGCTCAGGGCTACCGCATTCTGGCGTACGTGGGGCTGGAGAAGGAACAGGCCATGGCCATCCGCCGCTCGGTTATTAGCCGCTACCCCGAGGAAACCGACTACCTGACCTTCAAGCAGCCCATATTCCGCCTCTGGATTGGTGACTACCTCACCCGCCTCGAAGCCGAGCAGGCCCTGCTGCGCATCCGGCCGCTGGCCCCTAAGGCGGAGCTGGAATCGGCCCAGGTGCTCATCAACAAAACGGCGTTTTAACCCGGCCTTCGGGCCCTGGCACGCGCGGGTATGGCAAGCATGCGGCAACTGCAGTGGGATGAGCTGGACCTGTTGCAGGGCTTGGAGGTAATTCCGACGGAAAACGACAACGGCGGCCTGCACTTTGAGGTGGCCGAAGCCGGTCTTAAGCTGCTGGTTACCCTCTGGCCCCACGCCGGCGTGGTAGATGTAACCCTGCTACAGCAAGCTTCTAAATCCATTTTGCTGGATTTCACAGTGGCCGTGCGCGGCCGCATCCGCTACAACAACGACAAACGCGGCCAGTACCTGGAGTTTCCCGATTGTGTGCTGGTTAGCCGTATCTCGTTTTCTTTGGAACAGGATGAGGCCGCCTTCAGCGCCAACACCTTCGGCCGGTCGATGCTCCTCGCGGTGCGGCCCCACCCGAGCGTGCTGTTTGAATAGCGGCCCATTCTGTGGGTACTTTGCCGGAACGGAGGGCTCCGGTACCCGCGCCCCGGTGGGCGTGGGGCGGTTGTGCCCTTTTGGTTTGTCTTTACTTTTCTTCCCGCCGTGGAACACCTGATACCCCGCATCAAAACGTTGGCCGCCGAGGTTGCCGCCGACACCGTAGCCCTGCGCCAGCACCTGCATGCGCACCCCGAGCTGTCGTTCCAGGAACATAGCACGGTGGCCTTCGTAGCGGAGCAGCTTCGCCAGCTGGGCCTGCAGCCCCAAGCCATTGCCAGCACCGGCGTGGTAGCCCTCATTGAAGGCCGTAACCCCGGCAAGCGTACCGTGGCTTTGCGCGCCGACATGGATGCCCTGCCCATCACGGAGCAGAACGAGGTGCCCTACAAATCAACCAACCCCGGCGTAATGCACGCCTGCGGCCACGACGTGCACACGGCCAGTCTGCTGGGCGCGGCCCGCATCTTGGTAGCCCTGAAAGATGAGTTTGAGGGCACTGTGAAGCTCATGTTCCAGCCCGGCGAGGAGCTGCTGCCCGGCGGCGCATCCTTGATGATTAAGGAAGGCGTGCTCGAAAATCCCAAACCGGCCAGCGTGCTGGGCCAGCACGTGTTTCCGCGGCTGCCGGCCGGTAAGGTGGGCCTGCGTGCCGGACGCTACATGGCCAGCACCGATGAGCTGTACCTGACCGTGCGCGGCAAAGGCGGCCACGGGGCCATGCCTGAGCAGAACATCGACCCCGTGCTGGTGGCCGCCCACATCATTGTGGCCGCCCAGCAGATTGTAAGCCGCCGCGCCAACCCCAAGCTGCCCTCGGTGCTGTCGTTCGGCAAAGTCATTGCCCAGGGTGCTACCAACGTCATCCCAAATGAGGTGTACCTAGAGGGCACGTTCCGCACGCTGAACGAGGAGTGGCGCAACGAGGCCCACGAGCACCTACGCCGCCTCTGCGAAGGACTGGCCGAGAGCATGGGGGCAACCTGCGAGCTGGAAATCCGCCGCGGCTACCCGTACCTGGAAAACGAGCCCGCTCTCACCGCCCGCACCGAGCAGGCGGCCGTGGAGTATCTGGGCCGCGAAAACGTGGTGGAGCTGGACCAGTGGATGGCCGCCGAGGACTTCGCCTACTTCAGTCAGGCTGCCAGCGCCTGCTTCTACCGCCTGGGCACCGCCGCCCACGATGGCAGCGGCCGGTTTACTTCCTCGGTGCATACGCCCACGTTCGACATCGACCCGCGCGCCCTGGAAACCGGCCCCGGCCTGATGGCCTGGCTTACCCTGCGGGAGCTGGCAGAGTAGAGATAACCAGCCCACTAGGCCGTATCACCCACAAAAACCGGTGAACTGGTGTTTACTAAACCGATGTACTATACCTCGTATTCGATGCGTAAGCTTTCTTTTTTCCTGACAATGATGGCCGTGCTAAGCCTGGCGGCCGGGGCTCAGGCCCAGCGACGATACGTGAGCCACACCGCCCTGCAGCCCCAGGTAATAGCCGAAATACCCCTGGCCGGCGATGATTATGTGTTTGGCGCTTTGGGGCTGCTGCGCGACGGGTACTCTACCTCCTATTTCTCCGGTGCCCGGTTACGGGCCGGGTACGAGCATTTCCAGAACCAGCACTGGAGCCTGGGCACTACGCTGGATGTGAAGGTAGATCCTTTATGGTCGATTGGGGAAGTAAGTACGGAGTATACCCAGCTTACGCCCGAGGTGTTTGCCCGGCACTGGGGCCTGCTGGGGCAGTTCAATTTTCGTCAGCGGGGTGCACTGCGGTACGTAGCCCCATTGAGCCAAAACAAAGCCCGATTTCAGGCTGCCCTGCGCCTCGACGTAGACCGGATATTCCCTTTGAGCAGTGGCGGCCTGGCGCTGCGCCCGCGCGTGGCCCTGGAACCGGTAGCGTACCTGCGCTTCCAGCGCGACGAAACCGAAGCCAAAGAGCGTTTTCTCGACTTCTCGGAGTTGCGTGGAGAAATAGGGGTACGCCTCTCGCCCCGGTTCGACTTTACACCCTGGTTTTCCTGGCAGAATACCTATTTCATTGCTCAACCCCAGTTCAACCCCGATGGGAGCGTGAAAATCCCAGGTGGCAATGGTCGGATTGTGCAGCCGGTAGTAGGCCTTGATATGCGCGTGACCTTGGGCCCGCGGGCTAAAGAAACTGAACGTCATCAGCTGCCTACGCAGTATTAGTGTCATATTGTCACTTGCTGTTAAAAACGATATAGTGTGTTTATGGTCTTTAAAAGCAGATTTGCTGATTGTGAGTAAGAGAGTGGAGTATATAATAGTAATAAAATAAGACAAAAAGTCATTATTAGCTGATTGGTATGGAGTTTATAGAGTACATGAGTGTCCGCGCACTAGCGGCGGACATTCATCTTTAACTCTAAACTTTATTATAGTACCATGGCAACTCTGCTGTATAACAACCGCCCCGCCCGCGCCTTCAACTCTGTTCTGAACGACATGCTGCGCGATACGCTGCCGGCCCTTAACCAACCCATCAAGTCCTTCGTGCCCCAGGCCGACGTGCTGGAAGGACCGGCCGGTTTCGAGCTGCACCTGCTGCTGCCCGGCGTAGCGAAGGAAGAGGTGAAAATTGATTTTCAGGATGGCCAGCTCACCGTGAGTGGAGAGCGGAAAGCTCCGGAAGCCGCCGACGATGCGCCCAAGTTCCGCCGCGTAGAATCTGGCTACGGCAGCTTCACCCGTACCTTCCACCTGCCCGATACCGTGGACGTAACGGCCATCCAGGCCGAGCTTACTAACGGCATCCTGCGCCTGCAGCTGCCCTTCGATAGCAAGAAAGTAACCAAGTACCAGATTGAGGTACGCTAGCAAATTCACAAGAAGGGCACCCGAAACGGTGCCTTTTTTGTTTACTCAGTGTAGCCGCTACCGCTCAGATTGGCAGCTACTTTCCAAAAAATCTACCAACGGGCCCTTTTCCTCCTTCAACGGCCATGCAACCGGACACCAATCAGCCGGTATCTGGCGTTAAGGAGAAGTGAAAGCACTATTTCTACCGCCGATAGGCCGGTGGCACTCATGGTCTGTTCACGTTTCCGTTGTATTTTCAAGTCATCATCCATTTCAATTCTCACCTCTTTCTTACCCATGCAAGCAAAACAAATGATGCTCGGCCTGCTCGGTTCCGCTATTTTGGGCGGGGGCGTGGCCGTTGGTGGGTACAAGCTGCTGGAGCCGGAGCGCGCGTACTCGCCGCAGGCTGTGGCCGCCGACCCGAATGTGCGCTACACCAGTGAGCTGCGCAGCAGCACCTACACCGTGCCGGAAGGTCTCAACTTCACGGCCGCTGCTGCTTCCGTAACCCCGGCCGTAGTGCACGTAATGACGGAATACGCCCCGAAAAATAACCAGGATGACGTGTCGCGCATGGATCCTTTCCTGCGGCAGTTTTTTGGCGACGAGCTGGACCAGTATCAGGGCCGGGGCCGCCAGCGTGGGCCGCAGCAGGGCTCGGGCTCAGGGGTAATCATTGCGGCCAATGGCTACATCGTCACCAATAACCACGTAATTGAGAAGGCCGATAAGATTGAGGTGGTAATGGACGACAAGCGCAAGTTTCAGGCGGAGCTGGTAGGGGCCGACCCTACTACCGACTTGGCCTTGCTGAAGGTGAAAGCCGACAACCTGCCGTTCATCCGCTACGGCAACTCCGACCAGGTGAAGGTAGGGGAGTGGGTGTTGGCCGTGGGCAACCCCTTCAACCTGAATTCCACCGTTACGGCCGGTATCATCTCCGCCAAGGGCCGCAATATCAACATCCTGCGTCGTGAAGATGGCATGGGCGTAGAATCGTTCCTGCAGACGGATGCCGTGGTAAACCCCGGTAACTCGGGCGGCGCGCTGGTAAACCTGAACGGTGACCTGATTGGCATCAACTCGGCCATTGCTTCGCAAACCGGCTCGTTCGTGGGCTACTCGTTTGCCGTGCCCAGCTCCATTGTGAGCAAGGTGGTCGATGACCTGCTCAAGTACAAAGTAGTGCAGCGCGCCTTGCTGGGCGTGCAAATCCGGGAAGTTGATGCCCAGCTGGCTTCCGAGAAGAAACTGAACACCCTGAACGGCGTGTATGTGATGGGCATGGGCAAAAGCAGCGCGGCGGCTGATGCCGGCCTGAAGGAAGGCGACATCATCACGGAAATCAACGGGGCCAAGGTGAACACCTCCTCGCAGCTGCAGGAGCAGGTGGCCCGCTTCCGCCCCGGCGACAAAATCAAGGTGACCTACCTGCGCGACGGCCGCGAAAACACCGCCAGCGCCACGCTGCGCAACTCCACCGGCACCACCGATATCATTCGGGAAGAAGTAGCCTCGGTGATTAAGTACGAGGGAGCTTCGCTGGCTCCGGTAACCCGCCAGGAGCAGAACAAACTGGGAATTGAGGGCGGGGCCAAAATCAGCGGCATCCGCAGTTCCAACTTCCGCGAAACCGGCATTGCCGACGGCTTCATCATCACCCGCATCGATAAGAACAAGGTGCAGAAGCCCCAGGACGTGCAGCGCTACCTCGAAGCCGCCAAGGAAACGGAAGGTGCGCTGGTAGAAGGCGTGTACCCCGACGGCCGCAAGGCCTACTACCCCATCGGGCAGGCTCAGTAAGCTGAGGTTTGTTCTGAATTTGAAAAGCCCTTCGCTGCTACAGCGGAGGGCTTTTTATTTAAGTATGGCACTTAAGTCAGCAACCACTCCATAGCCACGCCTTCTTCAATAAACAGGCGCAGGTCGTAGTTACGGCCGGGCTCCAGGCCGTATGCCAGGTACTGCTGTTGGGCCGGGTCGGCTTCGTACACCGCCAGCCGCACCGGGGAGCAGAGCACGGCAATCCGCAGATGCTGCGGCTCAAGGCTCGCGGCAGCTAGCGGATAAAACTCGTGCGTGGTCCAGCGGCCCAGTTCGGGGTTCAACTGGTCGCGGCGGCGCACATCCAGTAGCCACTTAGCCAGGTGGTGTTCCTGGGCTACGCCCAGAATATGGGTGTAATCCTGCTGTAGCTGCGCTGTAGAGCCATCATCGGCCCAGCGAGCAACCAAAGCGTGTAAATCGGGGCGGGGAGTGAGGGAGAGAGCGGGGGACATAAGGTAAAGATACGGAGTGGCCGCGTGCTCAAAATGGTTTTACTAGCTTTGCTGAGCGCCCCGGCGTCACCAGTTTCAACTTCTCATCCCACCCACCCATACTCGTTTTCATTCCCATGAAACAAGCTCTCGAAGAAGCCGTGGCTACCGGCACCGACGTACAGGACCACGACCACCACGGCATCCGGCAGGTGCTGCGCGAGCTGGGCCTCGAAGCCCATAACGCCGCCTGGAGCACCGGCCTCACCTGGGGCGGCGCCGATAATGGCAACACCCGCACCATTACCTCCACCGCCGATGGCCGCACCATTGGCACCGTAGCCCTGGCCACGCCTGACGATTACGAGCAGGTAGTGCAGAAAGCCCAGGAAGCCTTCAAAACCTGGCGGCTGGTGCCGGCTCCCAAGCGCGGCGAAATTGTGCGTCAGATTGGCAACAAGCTGCGCGAGTACAAAGACTCACTGAGCAAGCTGGTGAGCTACGAGATGGGCAAAATCCTGCAGGAAGGCCTCGGCGAAGTGCAGGAAATGATTGACATCTGCGACTTTGCCGTGGGCCTTTCTCGGCAGTTGCACGGCTTCACCATGCACTCTGAGCGCCCCGGCCACCGCATGTACGAGCAGTACCACCCACTGGGCGTAGTCGGTATCATCTCGGCCTTCAACTTCCCGGTGGCCGTGTGGAGCTGGAACGCCATGCTGGCCGCCGTGTGCGGGGATACCTGCATCTGGAAACCCTCCGAAAAAACGCCCCTCACGGCCGTAGCCGTGCAGCACATTCTGCAGGACGTACTGCGCGAAAACGAGTTGCCCGAGGGCATCTTTAACCTGATTATCGGCGACGCGGAAATTGGCGCCAAGATGGCTGCTGATACGCGCGTGCCGCTGGTATCGGCCACGGGCAGCACCCGCATGGGTAAGAAGGTAGGTGAAGTGGTAGGGGCCCGCTTGGGCCGCGCCCTGCTGGAACTGGGTGGCAACAATGCCATCATCCTCACCGAAAACGCCGACCTGAGCCTGGCCATGCCGGGCATCGTATTTGGCGCCGTGGGCACGGCTGGGCAGCGCTGCACCACCACCCGCCGCCTCATCATCCACGACTCTATTTACGAGGATGTGAAGGCCCGTCTGCTCAAAATCTATCCCACGCTGCCCATCGGCCACCCGCTGCAGGAAGGCACGCTGGTTGGGCCGCTGATTGATAAAGATGCCGTAACCAGCTTCAGCAAAGCGCTGGAAGCCGTACAGGCCGAAGGCGGCAAGCTGCTGATTGGGGGCGAAGTGCTGAGCGGTGCCGGCTACGAAACTGGTACCTACGTGAAGCCTGCCATTGTAGAAGCTAGCAACGAGTATCACACGGTGCAGGAAGAAACCTTCGCGCCCATCCTTTACCTCATCAAATACAGCGGCGGCGTGGAAAACGCCATCGACGTGCAGAATGGCGTGCGCCAGGGCTTGTCATCAAGCATCTTCACTTTGAACATGCGCGAGGCCGAGGCCTTCCTCAGCCACGCCGGTTCCGACTGCGGCATTGCCAACGTGAACATCGGCACCAGCGGGGCCGAAATTGGTGGCGCGTTCGGGGGCGAGAAGGAAACCGGCGGTGGCCGCGAATCGGGTTCCGATGCCTGGCGCGTGTATATGCGTCGCCAGACTAACACCATCAATTATAGCACCCAACTTCCGCTGGCCCAGGGCATCAAATTCGACGTATAACGTCACTTGCAGCCTTTCAAATAGCAACGGCCCGCTCGGTTATCCGGGTGGGCCGTTTGCCTTGCGAAACATGTGCGCAGGAGAAAACCCGGCCGGGCACAAAAACACCTCTTCCGCTTGTTAGCCGGTGAAGTAGTGCAACCCCGACCCGCGTCCCGCTGTCTTTCACCTGCTTACCCACTAGCCCGAGCCGTTTTACCCCGGAAAGTTGGATATTTACGATTCTCTCGTTTCCGAATCCCCGCCAACACAGCAACCAATGGAGGCATTTGCGTACACTGACATAAACGCGCCGCTAGTCGAGCGGTGCCGCTTGGGTGACCGGCGCGCCCAGGCCGAAATCTACAAGCGCTACTCCAAGGCTATGTTCAACGCCAGCCTGCGCATCACCGGCGACTATGCCGAGGCGGAGGATGTGTTGCAGGAGTCGTTTCTGAGTGCGTTCCGGGAGTTGCACAGCTACAAGGGTGATTCGTCGTTTGGCTCCTGGCTCAAGCGTATCGTCATCAACAAAAGCATTAACTGCCTGCGCAACCGGCGCCTGCAGCTGGTGCCACTGGCCGAGCAGCACGATGGGGCCGCCCCCGAAACCGACTCGGTGGGTAGCCTGGACGGAGAGGAGCTGAGCTGGCGGGCCGATGTGGTGCGCCGCTGCGTGCAGGAACTCCCCGACGGCTACCGCGTAGTACTCTCGCTGTACCTGCTGGAGGGCTACGACCACGCCGAAATTGCCGGCATCCTCAATATCACCGAGTCCACGTCGAAGTCGCAGTACAGCCGGGCCCGCAAGAAGCTGCTGGAACTGGCCCGGCAGCACGGCTTATAGCCGCTAGTTTCTCTTACAGAAGTAATCACCACCGTCCTTTGCGTTGCCTGTTTGTCCAGCACCTTTTGCGCTGAGCCACCCCATCTGCCAATCAGCCTGCCCCAATCAGCAACGCCCTAGTACCACCACCTGACATGAACGAGAAGAAAACCGGACTGGAAGCCTTTGTGGAACGCCACCGCGCCGACTTCGACGCGTTTGAGCCGCGCCCGGACCTCTGGGATGATATTGCCCTGGATTTGGAGCTAGGTGCTGAGCCGGTTGAGGAAGAGCCTGCCCCTCTGCGGGTAGTGCCCCTGTTCCCGGCCGCCGAAACGGCCCCCTTAACCCCGGCCGCCGCCCCAGATACAGCGGCTATCCGCTCAGCCCGGCCCTACGGCGTAGCCGCGGCCGTAGCTGCCCTGATGCTAGTGAGCACCTGGTTCTGGCAACACCGCACCGAAGCCACCATCTGGACGCGCGCCGGCCAGCCGGCCCTGTCGATGGCAACTCCCGCTGAGCCCGACCATGACTTTTACAACGGCCCGGTGCTGACGGCTACTCCGGCCGCTACCGGCCCCGAGCAACGCTTGGCCAGCGCCGTGCAGCGGATGGAATCCTACTATGCCACGCAAATTGCCGAGCGCCAGCAGGAGCTACGCGAAGTAGCCGCCGAAACGGTGGGTAGCGCCCCCAAAGCCGACTGGCAGCAGGAATTGGTAGCCTTGGATTCCACCTACCAGCAGCTCAAAACCGAGTTGTACCGCAACCCCGAGCCCGATGTGGTGCTGGAAGCTATGAACCGCAACATGCAGATTCGGCTGGAGCTTCTGACGCAGCAGCTGCATACCCGGGAGCGAATTCGGGACTATCATAGCCAACCGTACATGGTGGCCGACAGCCGCCGGATTCCCTAACGTATGCGTCGTCCTCTAATGACCTTTAATAGGGTTGGCTTACTGGCTGGCTGGCTGTGCATAACTGCGCTGAGCACCCAGGCGCAGCTGCCCGCTACCGGTCCCGAAGTAGCCGCGGCGTACTTCTGTGAGCCAATGGGGCAGGGCCTGCCCGGCTCCGACCAGGGTACGCCCGAAGCGCGCCAAGGTGGCCAAGGCCCCCAGGACGAGGCGCAGCCCACGCCGGCCGTGGAGAAAGTGCGCAAAATCAGCCGCACCTTTCCGGCCAGCGCCACGAAGCTCTACACGCTGGATACGCGCTACGGCCGCGTGCAGGTGAACGTGTGGAACCGCGCCGAAATCCGGACGGATGTGGACGTGATTACCCGGGCCGAAACTGAAGAAAAAGCCCAACAGCTGCAAGACATGATTCAGGTGCAGCTGCTGGCCAAAGACCCTGCCACGGGTGGCATTGCAGTTCGGTCGCGCTTTGGGGTCATGCCCCGGGAGTGTTGGAGCCGTACCAAGCTCTACGAGGTAAATTATACAGTGTGGGTACCGAAAAACACCCCGCTGGCCCTGCATAATACCTTCGGCGAAATCAGCCTGACCAGCGACGTAAGCGGCGTAACGGAGCTAGCCGTGGAGTACGGCTCACTGCGCACGGCCCGGCTGGAAGGAGCCCGCAACACAGTGCGCCTGTGCAACGCTCAGTGCTCGGTGCCCTACGCCGGCCGCATGGTGGTGGATGCGTCGTACTCGAAGCTGCGCCTCACGGATGGAGGTACCATTGACCTGCGCAACAACTCCTCCGATATTGACATTGGCACGGTGCAGGACCTGACGGTGCACAGCAAGTACGGCGACGTAGCTTTGGGCACGGTGCGCAACCTGCGCGGCAGTTCGGGCTACTCCAAATTCAGCATCGATAAACTCAGCAACCAGTTGGATATGAAGCTCCAGTACTGCCCTGCCTTTGAGGTGCGCAATACCGGCCGCAACTTCCGGCAGGTAAACCTCGACGGCAGCTACAGCACCATTCTGCTCAACTTCCCCGATGGTGCAGCCTTCGATTTCGACGTAAACACCGAGCACGGCCAGCTGCTGGTAGACAAGAAGCTGGTAAAGATGGAATCGGAGGAAACGGCGGCGGGCTCCAGCGACCTGCAGGGTTCATTTGGTGCCGTGCCTGCGCGTAATGCGGGCAACGTAAACATTAAGGTGCGGTACGGCAACGTAAGCTTCAATCGGTAAGTAGTAATGTTATCTTACGACAACCCGCCCGGCTCGGATGAGCCGGGCGGGTTTGCTTTTATACCTGCTGCCGGTTCACGTCCTTTGCGTATGCGGCGTTGTATTGTACCTATATTATTCATGATGCTGGCGGCGGGTTTGGCCAGCGCCCAGTCAACTTCTACTCCCATGTCTGCTCCCGGCTCATCGGCTTCGTCTTCTATGCGTGCCTACGCCCTGCGTTTGCGGCCGGGGCAGGATGTACGGCAGGAGCTACAGGCATTTGCGGAGCAGCACCAGCTGCGCGCTGCCTGCATACTCTCGGCAGTAGGTAGCCTTACTACCGCCACGCTGCGGCTGGCCAACCAGGAGGGCCCCACCGTGTACCAAGGGCATTTTGAGGTGGTTTCGTTGGTAGGCACGCTGTCAATAAACGGCAGCCACCTGCATCTGTCCGTAGCCGATTCCACGGGCCGCACCGTGGGTGGTCACCTGCTGGCCGGCAACCGCGTGTATACTACCTTGGAAGTGGTAGTGGGTGAGCTGCCCGAGCTGAATTTTCGCCGCGAAACCGACCCCACGTATGGGTACAAGGAATTGGAAGTCCGGTCCGCGCCGGCTCCGATACAACCCAATAAAGCCCCTCGAAAAAAATAGGGTCGAGCTAGGCGCATAGTACTTTTTCAAGCCGAGCAAATCCGGTATACTTGTAGGAACTATCATGGCCCGGCCGCATGGGCGCGCGGGCGGATGAAGTGTTTTTATTCTAGTTTATTCTAATGCGCATTTCTACGTACGGTATGCTGCTGAGCCTGTGGGCCAGCGCTGCCGCTGCCGCGTACGGCCAGGAGCAGCCCGCCACGCTGCCCACCACTGCCCGGATTTTACCCGAGGCCATTGCCCTCCACGACAAAGGTGAATACGCCGCCGCCATCCGGCAGTATCTGCTGGTACCCTCCTCCGATTCGGGGTACGCGGGTATTCAGGGCGAGCTGGCGCTTTCATACCTGGCCAACAAGCAGTATAAGGAAGCGGTGGAAGCCAGCCGCCGCGCCATTGCCCTGAAAGAGTATAGCTCGCAGCCGTACTACATTCTGGCTGAGGCCGAAGAAAACCTGAAGCACGAGCCCGAAACCTTTCAGGCCTACGCCGATGGGCTGAAGCGTTTTCCCTACAACCAGCTGCTGTGGTTCAACCAGGGCGTGAGCTACGATGCGCTTAAAAAGCGCCCCGCTGCCCTGGCAAGCTGGCAGCGCAGCCTGGAGCTGAAACCCTCGCACCCTGGCACGCACTACCAGCTGGCGTGGCTGGCCATGGAGCAGGGCCAGACGTCTCGGGCGCTCATCAGCCTGCTTACCTACTTGGCCCTGAATCCGGATGGGGAGAAAAGCCAGGAAGCCTTAGTGATGGCCGAACGGCTCTCGAACAACTCCCTGGAAATAGACGAGAAGGAACGCGAAAAACCCTTTGTCAACAACGACGCATTCCAGGACCTCGACCTGCTGATTACCTCCAAAGTAGCCCTGCGCCCCGACTATAAGTCGAAGGTGAAGTTCAATGCCGCCGTGGTGAAGCAGACACAGCTGCTGGTAGAGAAATTTCCGGCTGCCGGTTCCAACGAAACGGACCTCTGGCTCCGCACCTACGGCCCCGTGGTAGAAGCCCTGCGCCAAGACGACAACCTGGTAGCCTTCACCAACCTAATTCTGTACTCCGCTGACGATAAAAGCGCTGCCAAGTGGGTGAATGGCAATAAAAGCAAGGTAGACCGCATGAGCCAGGCCGTGGCACGGGCGTTAGTGAGCCTGCGTAACCAGCAGCAAGTAGCTGGCCAGCCCGAGGGAGCCCGCCGCAAAGCGTGGTTCCACGAAGGCACCCTGCAGGGTATTGGCGAAGGAACCACCAAAAACGGCGAGCTGGAAATCCTATCGGGGCCTTGGCTGTTTATTGACAAGGAAGGCGCCGTGGTGAAGGACGGTACCTTTACGGCGGATGGGAAGCGCACCGGCCGCTGGCGCGAATATCATGACAACAGCCAGCTTTCCAAGGAAACCAACTACGACGCCGAAGGCCGCCTCGACGGCCGCTACGTGGAATACCACGACAATGGGGCGCTATCCGTGGATGGTGCCTATAAGGCCGGCCAGATTGTAGGCACGGCCAAAATCTACCACTACTGCGGTGAGGTGCGCGAGGTGCGCTCGTACGTGAATGGCGACGCTACTGGTGAGGTACAGTTTTTCTACACCAACGGCAAGCTCCAGCGCCGCGCCACATACCAAACCGACAAACTACACGGGCAAGCCTTCAACTTCTACCCCGACGGTACGCCCGAAGCCACGTATACCTACGCGGCCGACAAGCGCCAGGGGCCCTTCGAGGTGTTTTATCCCGATAAAACGCTGGAGCGCAAAGGCACTTACGAGCAGGATGAGCTGCACGGCGACTACCAGGATTTTTACCAGAACGGCAAGCCCGCCAACACCGGCCGCTACGACCACGGCAAGTTTGTGGGCCGGTGGCAGCGTTTCTCAGAAAACGGCAAGCTCAGCGAAGAGAAAAACTTTGACGCTGCCGGTGAGCTGCACGGTGCTTTCAAAAACTACGACAACCAGGGCCGCTTGCTGAGCGAGCTGGAGTACGCGCAGGGTCGGGTAGTGAAGTTTACCAACTACGACCCCGCTACTGGCAAGCAGCTCAGCCAGCAGGCCGTAGCCAAAAAAGGCCGCACCGAGGTAAAGGCGCTGCGGGCCGATGGTTCAGTACGCTTCGCCGGCACGTACCTGGATGGGAAGATGCAGGGCGACTGGCAGTGGTATCGGCGCAACGGCAGCCTTACCACGCTCCGGCAGTACAAACAGGGCAAGCAGGAAGGCAAAGAAGAATTCTACGCCAGCAACGGCCGCGTAACCCAGCGCAATCAGTACCAGAACGACCAACTCAATGGCCTGTCGGAAACCTTTTACGGGCACGGCCAGCTGCGGCGGGCGGGGTTTTATAATGAGGGTGAGCAGGCCGGTACCTGGCGGCAATACTATCCCACCGGCCGGCTAAGCGAGGAATACAACCTGGCTGGTGGTGCGCTGCACGGCCAAACCCGCAGCTATACCCCCGCGGGCCAACTTACCCAGGAGCGGTGGGTAGAATACGGCCGCGACCTGACGGTGATGACCTTCGACTCCACGGGCCGGGTGATGGACCGCATTCAGGTGCAGCCCGATTCCCGCAACGTGACGCTGAGCTACCCCAACGGCAAGCCCCGCGTGGTGAGCAGCTGGCAATGCTACGACAACCAGGGCGAGGAAAAATGGCTGCTGCCCAACGGCAAAGCCGAAATCCTGGTGAGCAACGAGATGGGCAAGCGCCAGGGGCCCTACCGCGTGTATCATCCCGTTACGGGCAAGCTTATCGAGGAAGGCCAGTACCGGGACGGCAAGCGGGAAGGGGAGTGGAAAACCTATTACGCCTCGGGGGTGCTCCAGCGCAAAGGCTCCTACCGCGCCGGCGACTTTACCGGCGAGTGGCTGTCGTACTTCGAGAACGGCCAGCTGGAACGCCTATCCACGTACGCCGACGACGAGCTGGACGGCCCCCTGCGCCTGTACAACATGCTGGGCGAGCTGGTGCTGGAAAAAAGCTACGCCAATGGCGAGCTGCTGGGCCACCGCGGCCCCGGTGCCGATGCCAAAGCTGCTACGGGTGAGCTGAAGCCCGTTGATGTCATCAGCACCACCTTTGCCAACGGCAAGCCCGCCGCCACCGAAACCTACCAGAAAGGTATGCTCAGCGGGGCCCGCACCTACTACTACAGCACCGGTCAGGTATACCGCCGCGCCCAGAACACGGCCGATGGTCTGTTGGCGGGTATTGTCACCACCTACTACCCCAACGGCAAGGTGCAGGAAGAAGAAGCTTACGCCTTCGATGAGCTGCACGGCCGCAGCCGCTACTACCGCCCCGATGGCACCCTGGAGCGGGAAGAAACCTACCGCTGCGGCGAAAAAGCCGGCCCCACCGTGTACTACGACGCCCAGGGCAAGGCCCTACGCACCGACACTTACTGGAATACGCATATCTATGAAGCGCGCTAACCTTGCCCTGGTGGCCGGGCTGCTAGGGTGGCTGCTCGGGGCCGGTTCCGCGGCCCGCGCCCAGCAGCCGCTGCAGCAGCTCATGCAGCTCAAGCAGCAGTACCCCACCGAAAAAGCCGTATACCTCGACTATCGCGAGGAAATTACCGTGGAACTCAAGGGCGACTCGGTGCAGGTGCTGGCCCGCCACCACTACGATATGCTGCACCTGGCCGCGCAGTCGGATATGTACGCTCCTGATCAGGTGTACAGCTCCCATTTCAACCGCCTGCAGAAGATTGAAGCCCAGACGCTGCTACCCGCCACCAACAGCTACAAGGCGGTGAAGGTGACGGACTTCAAGGATAAGTTTGAAATCCGGCCGGGCATTTTCTTCGATGATGCCCGCGTCACCAGCTTTACCTACCCGGCCGTGGCCCCCGGCGTGCGCACCGTGTGCGACTACACTGTGCGCCACCCTGATGCGCGCTTTCTCAACCCGTTCTACTTTGCCAGCTACGTGCCCATCCGCCACGCCGAGCTGGTAATTACCGCCCCGCGGACCGTCAAGCTCAATACCAAGCAGTTCAACATTCCGGCCGGTATGGTGGCCCAGGCCCGGCAGGAGAAAGGCAACACCGTTACGTACCGCTGGACGGCCGAAAACGTGCCCGCTGCCAAGCGCGAGTCCGACGCCCCGGAAACCAGCTACTACGTGCCGCACCTGGTGTATTTCCTGGAAGAAGCCCAGGTGAACGGCCAGTCGCGGAAGCTGCTGGGCGGCGTGCCCGAGCTGTATAACCTGTACTCCGGCTTCGTGGCCAACCTGGACAAGCAGGAAGCCCCGGCCCTGCGCCGGGTGGTAGACTCCCTGAGCGTAGGCGCCCGCACCGAGCCCGAGAAGGTGGCCCGCATCTACTATTGGGTGCAGGACCATGTGCGCTACATTGCCTTCGAAAATGGGCTGCGCGGCTTTATTCCGCACGACGCCGGCAAGGTGTACGCCAGCCGCTACGGCGACTGTAAGGACATGGCCAACCTGCTGCACGAGATGCTGCGCATGGCCGGCATCAAATCATACCGCACCTGGATTGGCACCCGCGACCTGCCCTACCACTACGCCGACCTGGCCACACCCGGCGTGGACAATCACATGATTACTACCTACGAGGCCAGCCCTGGCAAGTACGTGTTCCTGGATGCCACCAGTAAATACACGCCCTACGGCATGCCATCGTCCATGATTCAGGGCAAAGATGCGCTGCTGGCCCTGGATGGTAAGAACTGCAAGGTGGTACCGGTGCCGGTGATGGAGCGTCAGCTCAGCCGCACCGTAGATAGTTCGGTAGTGGTGCTGGACGGCAATACGGGCCTGCGCGGCACTGGCCGCCTAGCGCTGAGTGGCTACAGCAAGGTGCAGCAGTCGTATGCCTTGGATGGGCTGAATCCGACTGATGAGGCTAAATCAGTGAAAAACTTGGTGGAGCGCGGCAACAACAAGTTCTTCGTGGATAAGTACGCCGTGCGCCACCTCGACGCCCGCGACCAGCCCCTGACGGTGGACTATGAGTACCGCCTGCAGGATTATGTGCAGCGTCTCGACGACGAAGTGTACGTGAACCTGAACCTCAACCAAAGCTACGCCACCGACCGCCTCGACCCTGCCAAGCGCACCCTGGCCCGCACCAACGAGTTCTACCACACCACCCGTACCCGCACCGAGTTTGAGGTGCCTGCCGGCTACGAGGTAACCTACCTGCCCACCAACTCCGAAGGCCGCGACGACGTGCTGGGATTCTCTATCCGTTACGAGCGCAAGGGCAACCGCATCATTCAGGAAAAGGAAGTGTACGTGAACTACCTGATGCTGGAACCCGCCCAGTTCGGCAAGTGGAACGGCGTGGTGGACAAGCTCAACGCCGCCTACCGCGACGCTCTCATCCTGAAGCGCAAAAAGGTCTAGGTTGTCGTTCTGACCAATGGAAGGAATCTGGGGTAGCCTCCAAATGGGTTACCCGGATTCCTCCCGTTGGTTGGCATGACAGTATCCCTCATTCGTATTATCATCCTCCCGTGACAACAACTTTCACCCAACATGGCCGGACGCTGATGGCAGCAGCATTGCTGTGGCTGCCGGCCGCCCTGCAAGCCCAAAGCCTGCCGGCCAAGCTCACCTACGCCAACTATACCTGGGAAGCCAAGCGCAAGCCCATGACCATTACGGCCACGGAGGCCCAGCAGCCCGCCATTGTGCTGCGCGACTTCCGCACCGAGGAGTTTGCCCAGGATGCGAAGAATGAGATGCACCTGTACTCCGTGGACCACCGCATTGTGCGCGTGAACACCTCCGACGGTATCGAGCAGTTCAACAAAATTTACCTGCCCGTGCAGGATGGCGGCCGCATTGTGTCGCTGAAAGCCCGCACCATCAGCCCCCGCGGCGAGATTGTGGAGGTGCAGGAAAGCAACATGAAGGAGCTGAAGGACGAAGACGGCAGCCGCGGCTACAAGGTGTTTGCCGTGGAAGGAGTGGAGAAGGGCAGCGAAATCGAGTATTTCTTCACCCGTGAGAAGCCCATCAACTACTTCGGCCGCTTTTACCTGCAGAGCGAGGTGCCCGTACGCGACCTGCACGTAGAGTTGATTACGCCCGAGGCCCTCACATTTGAGCTGCAGCGTTACCCCGGCGGCCTGGTGCGCGATACGGTGATTAACGAGAAGCGCGTTAGCCGGGTACTGCTGCACGATGTGTCGGCTCTGCGCGAGGAGGGTTTTGCCAACATGCAGGCCCAGCGCCAGCGCATTGAGTACAAGTTTGCCTATAGCGCCAACCGGGGCCGCACCCGCCTGTTCACCTGGGCCGACGCCAGCCAGTTTCTGTACGGCCGCGTGTACAACTGGGACAAGGACGAGCTGAAGGCCGTGGATAAGCTGCTGAAGCAGATGAACCTGCCCGCCGCGCAGCCCTTGCCCGCCCTGGAGAACTACCTCAAAACCAACTTCCGGCTCAGCGACGGGGGCGGCGAAAACCTCACGCGCGTTATTGCTGCCCGCACGGCCTCCGAAACCGGCTTCGCCCGCCTGTTTGCGGCCCTAATGAGCCGCCTGAACATTGCGCACGAGCTGGTGCTCACCAACGACCGGACCGAAGCGCCCTTCGATGAGGCTTTCGATACCTGGAACTACCTCGACCACCCGGTTTTCTACTTCCCCGCTACCAAGCAGTGGCTGGCTCCCGGCCGCCCCGATTACCGCCTGCCTCTGATTCCGGCCGAGTGGACCGATAACAAAGGGTTGTTTGTGCGCCGGGTGCAACTGGGCTCCACCGAAACCGCCGTGGGCAAGATCGGGCAGATTCCGACGCTCACCGCCGACCAAAGCCCCAACGACCTGGATATTGCCGTGCAGTTTGCGCCCAATCTGGACAAAAGCACCGTGACCATCCGCGAAACCCTGGGCGGCTACAGCGCCCAGCAGATTCAGCCGGTGTATGCCCTGATTCCGGAGGACAAGCGCCCCGAAGTGCTGCAGGAAATCATCAAGAGCAACGTGCCTGATGCCAGCTTCATGAAGCTAACGGCCACCAACACCGAAACCGGCCTCAACCCGCTGGAAAAGCCATTCATCTTGGATGCTACCGTAGAGTCGGTGGCGCTGCTGGACAGGGCGGGGCCGAAGTACCTGTTCAAAGTAGGTACGCTGCTGGGGCCGCAGTCGGAGCTGTACCAGACCGAGCAGCGGCAGTTCGACGTGGAAAACGAGTTTAACCGCCGCTACAACCGCACCATTACCTTCGAGGTACCGGCCGGCTACCAAATCCGCAACCTGCAGGACCTGAACATGGACGTGCAGGCCGGCCCCACCACCAACGGCCCCGAGTACCTGTTCAAATCCAGCTACGAGCAGCAGGGCCAGAAGGTCACCGTGACCATCCGCGAGTACTACCGCCAGATTCGCTGGCCTAAGTCGGATTTTGAGGCGTTCCGGGGCGTGGTAAATGCCTCCGCTAACTTCAACAAAGTGGTGTTGGTGATGGAGAAGAAAAGCTAAGCTCTGCGCCTCATTATTGCTGTACCAACGGCCCCGTGTCACATCTGGCGCGGGGCCGTTGTGCATTTTGGTGAACTGATAGAAAAGAAAGCGAGTGTGAAAATACTCAGCATGCCGAGTATTTTTCGTTCATTGCAACAGCCCAACCCATCCTGCCATGACCACTACGCCCACCACCGCCGCTGCCGATACTGCCCGCCTGGAGAAATTTCGCCGCGACATTAGTAATCCGCTGAAGCTGAAGCTATTCATGTTGCAGCGGCTGCCCATGGCCTATCTGGCCGGGCTGCGTGTGGCCGAGTTGACGGTGGAGCGCGCCACTGTAACGGTGCCCTATAAGTACCTCACCCAAAACCCCTTTCGCAGCATCTACTTCGCCTGCCTGAGCATGGCCGCCGAAATGGCTAGTGGCCTGCTGGCTATGATGCATGTGCAGGCCGGCCCGCCGGTGTCTATGCTGGTAACGGGTCTGGAAGCGGAGTTTATCAAGAAGGCGGTAGGTCTCATTCGCTTCACCAGCACCAATGGCGCCGCCATCGGGCAGGCCATTGCCGAAAGCCGGGCCACCGGTGAAGGCCGCACCGTGGTGTGTACCAGCGTGGGCACTGATGCTGCCGGTGATACCGTGGCTACCTTCCGTATCACCTGGTCGTTCCGGGCTAAGCGATAAAACAACTGTCATCCTGAGCGCAACGAAGCTCCTTCGCTGCGCTCAGGATGGCAGTTGTTTCTTCACTATCAACTTGTGGCTACCTCACCGCTTACTCCTCCCGCAAGCTTTCCTTGGTGATGACATCTACTAGGCCATCTTCGCTTACTACAATAGCCAGGCAGGGGTAGGGGGAACTCTCAACGTACCGAATGGCGGAGTTATAGCGGGCTCCGCGGGTACTGGTGCCGTGGCCCGACGCTTTACCGTCCAGAATCACGCCGATGGAGTAGCAGTAGCTGTCGGGGTCGAGGAGTACGGCCCCATCGATGGCCGTAACGAGGCGGGTGATGAGCGGGGTGAGCGGAACCGGCTCGATGAGCGTGCATTGCAGCTTGAGGCGGTCGGCTTCGGCCAGGGCTTCGGTGGTGATGACCAGCAGGGTGCCATGCTTTTGGCGGCTGGCTTCCACTACCACATCCCACAAGCGCTCAATCTTGACGTTGTCGGTGAGTTGGAAGGTGTGCTTCAGGTCGCGGCGGAACCGGGCCCGGTTGAGGCGGGTGCGGGGCAGGCTGGGCAGGCCATAATGGGCGCGCATGAGCACCTGCCCGCCGTGCTGAAACTCCCAGGCGTAGTGCGTCACGAAGTTGATAACAAACAGATCTTCCCGGGAGGCGTCGTACTGGCCTACCTGCCGGCCCAGGGCGTACACGTTTTCACCGTCGGCCAGCAAACTCACATCCGAGGTGGTCATCTCCAGCAGCTTGCGCACGGCCCGGTAGTCGGTGAGCGGAGTAGGGCAGGTGAGGGCGAATACCTCCGAGAGATTAGGGTGCCCGCGCCGGGCCAGCAGCAGCTTGCCAATGCCCTCGGCGCCTTCGTAGCGCAGCGAGGAAATGGTGTTACAGGTGGCAAACAGCTTGGCCGTGGCCGGGTTCATGCCCAAATCCTGGGCGGGCGTGTCCATGAACAGCTTGCCGGCCGAGCGGATGATTTCGTCGGTGTCGCGGGGGCGTACCAGTAAGCCCGAGCCGGGCTCCGGCTCCGTCAAGGACTTGTAGCACTCCTCGTGGAAGCGCAGGATGGCCGACATCAACAAGGAGTAGGACAGGAAGCGGCCGTCGGTGTAGTAACGGTTTTTTTGGAGGGTGGGGTAGGCCTGGGCGGGCTTGCGGTTGAGGCGCAGAACGGGCATTACAAAGTGCTGTTGAATGCGCACACCCGGCCCGGCAAAGTACAGGTACTTGCCCACTGGTAAATCATCGAATACCTCCTGCACGGCCAGGCGCAGGCCCAGGGCCGTTTGCTTGCGCTGCACCATCTCCTCACTCATAAACTCGGCATCGGGCAACGACCAAGGCTGCAGCATCTGGTAGTAGCGTCCCCGCGCCCGGGCCTCCGTGAAGGCTTGCCCATCCAGGCCGCAGTCGGCCGGCTCCAGGCAAACGGTAGCGGGCTCGTCCTGGTCCGTGTCGTTTACAGGCAGGGCTAGTAGTAGCACATAGGGGTCCAGGTCCTCATCAAGCGCCTCAAACACCCCGTTGGCAATAAGCTGCGCTGCTTGTCGAAACCGCGCCTGGTAGGGCCAGATGGAAAAGCTATCCGGCAGAGGAAGCGGGGTGCCAAAGGCAACGGGCGGAGCAGCAAGCAGGGGTAGGGGCGACAACATAGCGGGAAGGAAAGCCGGCCGGAGATAACCCGGCCCGGTAGTACATCAGCTCAGGTAAACAGGCCGACGGATGAAAGCGGAAAATACTTAATGACAGCGGCAGTACGCGCTACAGCGTAAATACAACCGGCAACACCATCTTTTGCTTCATGGGTTGCCCTTGGTAGGTAGCGGGCTGCCATTTGGGTGCGGTCTTGATAAGCCGAATGGCCTCTTCATCGAGGCCGGCCCCGAGGCGCTTAACGGGTTTGATGTCGGTGAGGGAGCCGTCTTTCTGCACCACAAACTCCATCATTACCCGGCCCTGCACTTTCTTCTGGCGGGCCAGGGCGGGGTATTTCTGGTTTTGCTGAATCCACTCGAAAAAGACATCGGTGCCGCCTACCGGCCGGGCCGGCTGGTCGGGTTTTACCACTTGGGTAACGGGGCCAGTAGCCGCTCCAGGGGCGGCCGTAGCGGTGGTGCCTGCGCCGGATTCAGCCGGAATTTCAAATGCAATGGGCACCGATACACGCTGGCGAACCACGCCGCCGCGGTGCTGGGCGGGCGTCCAGCGCGGGCCGCCTTTGATGAGTCGAATAGCCTCAGCATCCAGCGCCGGGTTGAGGGGCTGGGCCACGGCCACGTTGGAGATGGAGCCGGTTTTCTCCACCACAAACGACACGGTGACCGTGCCCTGCGCCCCCGCCTGCAGCGCGGCCGTGGGGTATTGCTGGTTATCGGCCAGATACTGCGCGTACGCTTCCACGCCGCCCACCGGCACGGCCGGCTTTTCCACGGCATCATAAATTTCGGAGGCAGCCGGAGCTTTGGGGTATTTCAGCTTTTGGGCAGCGGCGGGGGCTGCTAGGCCCAGCAGGGCCACCAGCGGCAAATAGCGGAACACGTGTTTCATAGCAGGTAGGAAGAGGTGAGCCGGAGCACCGGTTGGCACAACAACCGCACCAGCCTACGGCACAGTTTCCGGATGGTACGAAAAGAACGGGTTTTCGGTAGATTTGACGCTATGCAACCTGACGTAACTTCCGCTGCCCACCATTCTGGCCGTGCCCCCGAGCCAGTGGGCCTGTACCCGCACGCCCGGCGCGCCGGCAACCTGTTGTTTCTCTCGGGCGTGGGGCCGCGCCAGCGGGGGCAGAAGCATGTGCCCGGCGTGGAGCTGGATGAGGACGGCAATATCCTGCGCTACGACTTCGAAAGCCAGTGCCACGCCGTGTTCCAGAACGTGCGCTACATTCTGGAAGACGCCGGAGCCCGCTGGGAAGACCTGGTGGACGTGACGGTGTACCTCACCAACATGCGCGACGACTTCGCCACCTACAACCGCCTCTACGCCGAGTATTTCCAGACCAACCAGCCCTGCCGCACTACCGTGGAGGTGAATTGCCTGCCCACGCCCATTGCCATTGAGCTGAAGTGCGTGGCGGCGCTGCCGGGGTAGGGAGTGGCAGTGTTAGGGCAAGGTTGTATGAATCTGAATAAGAAAGCGGGAGCTGCCCTGCTGTTGGCATTACTGGTAAGTCAGTCGGTAGCTGAAGCCCAAGACGCCTGGACAAACCTACGAGTCGAGCAAGTGGCCAGGCTGCAGGCGCTGACTGGTACATATGAAGGACAGATTGGGGGCAAATACGCCATCCGACTGCAACTTAGCCCGGGTGAAGCAGATACGCTGCTGACAGGTTCCTACTACTACTTATCCAAGGGCCAGCCACTAGAGTTGAAGGGCTTCACCCGGCCCAGTGTGCCCACCCAGGCTTTGGAACTGCGCGAAAACACCTCGACGGCGGCGGAGGCTACGGGCTGGTTTACTATAGGTCTAGGCCAGGCTAACGAGCCGGAAGTGCTTGGCCAGTGGTTCAATGCCTCCGGTACCACGTTGCTGCCCGTGAAGCTTTGGCGCGTGGGCGGGGCCGCCCGTCCGGCTGGCTTAGTGGCGCACATCACCCCAAAAATGTACCTGCAGTCGTTCCGAGTACCGGTAGTAACGGTGCCTGATGCGGGTGTGACCCGGTTGCTGGCGCATTGGTTTTCCATGCAAAACCTGACCAACGATGATGTAGCCGGGTTGCGGCAGCAGCTGGCCGAGCACAGCGGCATCCAAAGTGCCGATTATTCGGTCAACTACAACGCCCGGGGCCTGCTTAGTCTCACCGCCGAAACCGAAGGCTTGGGAGCCAGCGTGTGGTACGACAGCAAAACGTACAACCTAGATCTGGTAACGGGCTTCCCGATACAACTGGCCGATGAGCTAAAGCCGGAGTTGCTGCCCAAGTTTCTGGCGCTGGGGCAACGCAAACTGGCGGTAAAAGCCAAGGAGTGCGTAGCCGGGCAGGGTGATTTTCTATCTGCCGAGGACCAGGCCGGGGTGCTGAGTCAGGAGTTTAATCTGGGCAGCACGCAGGAATACACTATTGGCACCGATGGGCTCGTGTTCGACCATCCGGTTTCGTATGACGGCTTATCCAATTTTGTGTGGAAAGTGTTGCGGGGCAGCTTCCCGGTGACGTTTACCTATGCGGAGCTCAAGCCCTTTCTGAAACCCAACAGCCCGTTGCGGCGCCTGCTGCCCCAGTAACCTAGTACCTTCGCCGCTTCACCCGTACCCGCAGCCGTGCCCGTTTCCGCCGAATTTCGCAAGCTTACCGTTGCTCCCGCCGAGCTATTCCGGGAAAACCTCACGCACCATACCGAGCGGGAGGCCTACTTCGCCGGGCAGCACCGGCTGGTGGCACTGGTGCGGTTGCTGGTGTTTGGCGGAGCCGCCGTGGGCGCATGGGTTCTGTTCAGCGCAGGTGAAATTCTGGCTGGCTTCGGGGTGATACTGGCGGCTTACCTGGTGTTCTTGGGGCTGGTGCAATGGCATAGCAAGGTGGGCTACCAGCGCGAGCATCACCGCCTGCTGGCCCAACTGAACCGTGACGAGCTGGCCCGGCTGGAAGGTAAGCTCGGTGGCTTCGACCCCGGCCTGCGCTACCTCGACGCCCAGCACCCCTACGCCGCCGACCTTGACATGTTTGGGCCGCACTCGGTATTTCAGCTCCTGAACCGCAGCACCTCCCGGCTGGGGCAAGACTGGCTGGCCGGCTGGCTGCTCACTCCGGCCGCGCCGGCCGTGGTGCGGGAGCGGCAACAGGCTGCCGCCGAGCTGGCCCCCGATGTGGCCTGGCAGCAGGAGTGGCAGGCCCGGGCCCGGCACTTCCCCCGGCAGGAGCAGGACCCGCGCGTATTTTCCGGCTGGTTACGCCAACCCGATTTCTTCGCGGGCTGGGCGTGGCTGCTGCCGCTGATGGCCGTGCTGCCGGTGCTAGGTATTGGGGCTGTATTGGCGGCGTTGAACGGGTACAGTATGGCCCTGGTGCTGTTGCTGCCGGCCGTGCTGCTAAACAGCCGCTTTGCCACTATCCGGGCCGAGTACTACGAGCAAACTACCACCATCCGCGACGCGCTACGGGCTGCCCACGACCAGCTGGCCCTGTTTGAAGCCGGGGAGTGGAAAAGCCCGGCATTACGCCGCCTGCACCAAGTACTGCACGATACAGGGGGCACGGCCGCGGCCCAACTACTGCGGCGGCTTTCGGGGGTGGCGGGCTGGTTTTCGGCCCGGCAGAACCCGGCCGTGGCGGGTGTGCTGAATACCTTATTACTGTGGGATTTGTGGGGTGTCTGGCAGCTAGAGCGCTGGAAACGCCGTCTCACCGGTGGGCTGGAGCCCCTGCTGGAAGCTGCCGCTGAACTGGATGCGCTGGTAGGCCTGGCCGCGTTTCGGGCTGCCAACCCCAGCTTCGCGGAGCCCGACGTAACTGCTCCGGCCCTGACCGTGGAGGCTACCCAGCTGGGTCACCCCCTGCTATTTGGGAGCGAGGGAGTGAGCAACGATTTTCAGACCAGCGGCCTGGGGCAGACGGTCATCGTAACGGGCTCTAACATGGCCGGCAAAAGTACCTTTCTGCGCACAGTAGGGCTGAACCTGGTGCTGGCTCAGGCCGGCGCGGTGGTGCCCGCTGAGGCGCTGCGCTGCGGCCCGGCCCAGGTGTTCACGGCCATGCGCTCCAACGACAACCTGGCCGAAAGCACTTCCTCTTTTTACGCCGAGTTGAAGCGCCTGCGCCTGCTGCTAGACCTGACGGACGGCAGCGCATCTGCGGACAAAAAACCAGTAGCTGATAACGAACAACGAGCAACGAACAACCAAAAACCAATTTTCTACCTGCTGGACGAGATTCTGAAGGGCACCAACTCCGAAGACCGCCACCGTGGGGCCCGGGCCTTGGTGTACCAACTGCGGCACCGCGCCGCCAGCGGCCTCATCAGTACCCACGACCTGGAGTTGGCCGCCCTGGAAACGGACCTGCCGGCCCACGTGCGCAACGTGAGCTTCAACAGCTTCCTGAACCCCGATGGAACCCTGCACTTCGATTACCGCCTTACGCCTGGGGTGTGTCGCTCCTTCAACGCCAGTCAGCTGATGCGCCTGATGGGCATTGTGGTGGACGAGCCAGCCTAAGCTGCGGTTGAGCAACTTGCGGAGGGGGATACTGCGTAAGAGCGTACAGAATTACCGGGTTTAATAGGAGGTTAATGTGGGCCCTCTACCTTGCCGGTCTATCCTACTCCCCTCACGCTTACCCCTCGCTCTGTGTACATTCGCGAAAATCTCCGCTGGCATATCATCTGGAAACTGGGCTGGAAATCCGTTGCCGTTTTCACGGCGTACAGCGCCCTGATTTGCCTGATTTATGGACCGCTCAAGTTTCACTCAGTAGCCATTCCGTGGCAGCCAGTAGCCACCTTGGGTACGGCCGTAGCCTTTTACATTGGCTTCAAGAACAACGGCTCCTACGACCGTTTCTGGGAGGGCCGCCAGCTCTGGGGCGGCATTGTGAACAGCAGCCGCACCTCAGCCGTGCAGATTCTGGAGTTTATTACCTCCGTGGTGGATGCGCCGGGGGTAGAGGCCCCCGCCGCCTCGGCCGAGGAGCTCACCCACCGCCACCGCCGTATGGTGTACCGCCAAATTGCATGGTGCAATGCCCTGCGCATTCATTTGCGCCGCCAGCCCGAGCAGTGGGATGCCGCCGTAGCCCCTTTTCTGGAGGAGGAAGAATCGGAGAAGCTACGGACCATGGCCAACCCGCCCGCCCAGATAGTGCGCCTGCAGGCCGCCGAGCTACGCAAGCTGCGCGAAGAGCGGGGCCTGCTCAACGACTTCCAGCATGTAACCATGATGAACACGCTGGAGGTGCTATACAACCTGCAGGGTGGCTGCGAAAGAATCAAGAACACGCCGTTTCCGCGCCAGTATGCCTTCTTCAGCATGGTATTCGTGTACCTGTTCACGGCCCTGATGCCGCTGGGTCTGGTTACGGAGTTTGCCAAGATGGGCCCCTTGCACGTGTGGCTGACGGTGCCGTTTTCGGTGCTGGTATCCTGGGTGTTCTCCACCATCGAAACCGTGGGACACAGCAGCGAAAATCCCTTCGAAAACAACATGAACGACGTGTCGATGACAGCCATTTGCCGCTCAATCGAAATTGACCTGCGCCAGATGCTGGGCGAAACCGAGGTGCCGCCCAAGCTGGAGCCCGTGGAGGACATTCTGTACTAGCGGCGACCTACTGCTTAACAAGCCCATCAGTCAGCGTAAAGTGCTGTTTGATGGGCTTATTTGTGTTTAGCAATGACTTGTTGGCTAGTGTCTTATGCATTGCCAGTTGCAAGCTCATCGTTAACTAGAAGCAAGAGGCAAGCGTAGGTTGTCAGACATCCGTCCTGAACCTGACGCTCCCTGACCATGCCCCGTTCTAACCCCGCCCTTACCTCTGGTATTACCGTATCCTCGTGGCTCTCCACGGCTGAGGCACTGCCTGCTTTCAAGCCCCTGGCGGGAAACCTGACGGCTAACGTGGTAGTAGTGGGTGGCGGTATTGCGGGCCTGACTACGGCCTATCTGCTGGGGCTGGAAGGCAAGCAGGTAGTGCTGCTGGAAGACGGTGACCTGGCCAGCGGCGAAACCGGCCGCACCACCGCCCACCTCAGCTTTGCCCTCGACGACCGGTACACCACCTTGGAGCAGCTGTTTGGAAAAGAAGGTGCCCGCCTTGCCGCCGACAGTCACCGCGCCGCCGTGGACCGTATCGAGCAACTAGTGCAGCAGGAGCGCATTGCGTGTGACTTTGAACGCCTACCCGGCTATTTGTTTCTGCCTAAAAACGGCACGGCCAAAGAATTAGACGATGAGCTGGAAGCTGCTCACCGAGCCGGCCTGACCAACGTGAAGCGCCTGCCCGATGCTAAGGCCAAGGGCTTCCGGACCGGGGAGTGTCTGGTGTTTC
This sequence comes from Hymenobacter pini, assembly GCF_020421205.1. GTDB lineage: Bacteria > Bacteroidota > Bacteroidia > Cytophagales > Hymenobacteraceae > Hymenobacter > Hymenobacter pini. The sequence continues at coordinate 520,325 of NZ_JAIZZH010000003.1, read as the reverse complement.
CAGAGCAGGGGCAGTTTCATATTCTGAAGTACCTGCACGGGCTGGTACAAGCCATTCAGCGGCAGGGTGGGCGCATCTTTACCCGCACCCACGTAGCGGAAGTGCACGGCGGCTCCCAGGCTCGGGCCGTTACGGCCGCCGGCCACGAGGTGCAGGCCCAGGCCGTAGTAGTAGCCACCAACACGCCCTTCAACGACCGGGTGGTGATGCACACCAAGCAGGGTGCCTACCGCACCTATGTAGTGGTGGTGCAGGTGCCCAAAGGTTCGGTTACCAAAGCCCTGTACTGGGACACCGCCGACCCTTACCACTACATCCGTCTGCAGGAGCTGGACGCGGCGCACGACTTGCTGATTGTGGGTGGCGAGGACCACAAAACCGGGCAGGAGGAAAACCCAGAGGAACGGCTGCGCTGCCTGGAGGAATGGGTGCGGGAGCATTTTCCGACGGCCAGCGAGGTAGTCTACCGCTGGTCAGGGCAGGTGATGGAGCCCAACGATGGCCTGGGCTACGCGGGCCGCAACCCCCTGGACGCGGAGAATGTCTACATCATTACCGGCGACTCAGGCCACGGCATGACGCACGGCACGCTGGGCGCCATGCTCGTTACCGACCTGATTCAGCAGCGCAACAACCCGTGGGCTTCGCTCTACGACCCTGGCCGGGTAACGCTCAAACCCGAATCGGTGAAAGAGTTTGTGCGGGAAAACGTGAACGTAGCCGCCGAATACACCGACCTGCTAACGGGCGGCGACGTAAGCCAGGCCGAGCAGATTGCTCCGGGCACCGGGGCCGTGCTGCGGCGGGGGCTGAGCAAAGTGGCCGTGTACCGAGATACCAAGGGCCAGACGCACGAGTGCTCGGCCATTTGCCCCCACCTGGGCTGCGTGGTGCACTGGAACGGCCTGGAGAAAAGCTGGGACTGCCCTTGCCACGGTTCCCGCTTCGACGCGTTAGGCAAACTGCTGAACGGCCCCGCTAATTCCGATTTACGTCCCGTAGAATAGGAGCCGGGCTATATCTTGTGCGTCCGAACCTGGCTTGGCGCGTATAAGGTGGAGCCAACATGCGGCGCGGTTACTATGCACGAACGACTCCGGTCCCTTCGCTATTTTTTTACAAGTCAGGAATTCTCCGATGGCGTCCGTACCACGCTGTCTATTCTGCTGCCCGGGCTGTTATTGGGCGCTTCCGGCGACCTGAACACAGGCCTCACAGTATCGTTGGGGGCGGTGTGCGTGAGTTTGGCCGACTTACCGGGCCCACCCGTACACAAGCGCAACGGCATGCTGGCGGCCACCGCCCTTATCGGCCTGATGGCTGTAATAACGGGCTTTTTGCAACCTTACGTGTGGGCACTGGGCGCCGTGCTGGTAGGGGCCAGCTTTGTGTTTACGCTGCTGCTAGCCTACGGCAACCGGGCTGGCACAGTAGGCACGGCGGGCCTGCTTATCATGATTTTGATGCTGGATAAGCCCCTACCGCCCGGAGAAGTGCTGCCTTACGCCGGCTTGGTGTTTCTGGGTGGCTTGTGGTACGCCGGTATTGCGGGCCTGCTCAACCAGATTCGGCCGCACCGGGTGGCCCAGCAGGCCCTCGGCGACTGTATTCGGGCCATTGCCGATTTTCTGCGCCTCAAAGCTGAGTTTTACCGCACCGGCACCAACCTGGAGGCCGATTACCGCCGCTTGGTGCAGCAACAGGTAACCGTGAGCGAGAAACAGGACGCCGTGCGCGAAATCCTGTTCAAAACCCGCCAGCTCATCAAGGATTCCACAGGTACCGGCCGCCGCCTAGTGCTCACCTTTGTGGACCTGGTGGACCTCTACGAGCAGATTACCATCACCTACTACGACTACGCCGACCTGCACCGGCGCTTTGAGGCCAGCGGCGTGCTGGATGTAGTGGCCCGCGAAATCGAGGAAGTAGCCGCCGAGCTGGAAAGCATCGGGTTTGCCATTCAGGCCAACCACGGGTACACCTCCCGCCGCGACCTGCCGGCCGGGCTGGAACGGGTGAAAAACCGCATCGATGCGCTGGATGACCCTGCCCGCCCCGGCTACACGCGCATGCTCAAGAAGATTCTGGTGAACCTGCGCAACCTGGTGGGCCGACTTCAGGATATTCTGGCCTACTTCGATGCCAGCTCGCCGGTACCGGCCGGGCGGGAGCTGGAATTCGGCCGCTTTGTGACGCACCAGAGCTACGACGTGAAAGTGCTGCGCGACCACCTAACTATGCGCTCCGGCATCTTCCGCCACTCGGTGCGCATGCTGGTGGCCTGCCTCATCGGGTTTATCATTACCAAGCTGCTGCCCGGCCACCACAGCTACTGGGTACTCATGACGATTACCTACATGCTCAAGCCCGCCTTCAGCCTCACCAAGCAGCGCAACGTGCAGCGCGTGCTGGGCACGCTGGCCGGCGGGGTGCTGGGAGCCGGCATCCTCTGGCTGATTCCCGACCGGCAGGTGCTGCTCACGATTATGGTGGTGTTTATGGTGGTGTCATACAGCTTCGTGCGCATCAACTACCTAGTCACCGTCACGTTCATGACGCCGTTTATTCTCATCCTGTTCAGCTTTCTGGGGCTGGGCTACGTGCAGGTGGTAGAGGAACGGGTATTTGACACGGTGCTGGGTTGCCTGATTGCGTTTTCGGTGGGGTACCTGCTGTTCCCGCGCTGGGAGTCCGACCAGCTGCAGGATTACTTTAAGGCGGTGCTGCAGGCCAACCTCAAATACCTGCGCACCCTGCAGGAAGTGCTCATTGGCTCGCCGGTGGCCTTGGTTGATTACAAGCTGGCCCGCAAGGAGGTGTACGTCTCGTCGGCCAACCTGGGCGCGGCGTTTCAGCGCATGATGTCGGAGCCCCGGGGCAAGCAGCACCGCCCCGCCGAGGTGCACGAGTTTGTGGTGCTCAACCACATTCTGTCGTCCAACGTGGCGTCCATCACCTCGTCGTTGCTCAACGGTGAAACCCGCCCGGCCCTGCCCGCCAGCGGCCTCAAAAACCTGCGGCAGGCCCAGCAAACCCTGCACCGCAGCCTCCGCCGCCTCGACGCTCAGGAACCCGAAAACCTCCCCACCGACCTGCCCACGCCCGCTCCGGCACACTCACCCGATGCCCAATTGGGCGAACAGCTGGAGTTCATCCAGAAAGTCAGCAGCGACATTGGCAAGGTCACGGAAGCCGTGTTGAAGTAGACTCCTGTCATGCTTCGCCCGGCTTGACGGTCTGGCGGGTAGGCAAAATCGAGGATCAGAGGCAAATGCTGCGTGCAGCACCACCACATGAAAATCCCCAGACAACAGGAAGTTTCTTTCCTGCTGTCCGGGGATTTCGGCTTGCAACCCGTACCGGATAAGCTTTACAGCTTCACGCCCACCGAGGCAAACCAGGTGCGGCCATCGGCGGGCAGCAGGCCGGGGCCGGGGTAGCCGCCCGAGCGGCGGGTGAAGTAGTTTTTATCGAACACGTTGTTGAGGCCGCCGCGTACCGTGAAGCGCTTGGCAAAGCGGTAGGTGGCCGAGAGGTCGGTAACCGAGTAGCCGGGTACGCGGCCGGTGGTGGCGGCAGCATTGGCCGCTACGGTGTTGTTGGCGTCGGCAAACACGCTGGAAACCCGCGTGAGCTGGGCCGTGGCCGAGAGGCCCTTGTGGGCGAAGGTAGCGCCCACGCGGTGCGTGTACTTGGGGGCGTACTCCACGCGGTTGTTTTTCAAATCACCTTCCTGAATACCGCCGTTGGCCAGCGTAGTGGTCAGCAGGCGGGTGTAGCGGGCATCCACCAGGGCCGAGGAAACGAACACGTCCAGGTGGGGCAGCTCGAAGTTCTGGGTGAGGGCGTGAATGAGGTCCAGCTCCACGTACGCCTCCACGCCTTTGTGCACGCTGGTGCCAATGTTGGTGCGCAGCTGCTGGGTTTGGGTGGTGCTGCCCGGCACCAAGCGGCGAATAGTGCCGATGCGGTTGTCGTAGTTCAGCCAGAAAGCGTCCACGTCGAAGGTCAGCACTTTGGCCCAGGTGCCCCGGTAGCCCACCTCGGCGTTATAGCCGCGGGAATCTTTCAGGTTGGGGTCAATTACGTCGGACGTTGCCGGCGGGGTCAGGTCGCCGAAGGTTACGGGACGGAAGGCCCGCGAGTAGTTGGCGTAGAGGTTGGTCTGGTCGGTTACGCGCAACTCGGCCCCGGCGCCGTACAGAAACACGCGGCGGCGCGAGTCCTGCTTGATCTGGTTTTCCGAGCCGTCGGCGTTCAGGCTCAGGTAGCCGCGGCCCTGGTTGTCAATTACCTCGTAGCGCACGCCCGGCGTGAGGGTGAGGCGGGAGCCCAGGCGGAAGATATTCTCCACGAAGGCGGCATAGTTGCGGGTGCGGAAGCTCAGGTCGCGGCCGTAGCGCGGGGCCTGCAGGTCCAGGTTGAAGTCGGAGCCGGTGTCGCCCTTGCCTTGCTGGCGGCGGCCCAGGTTGGCAGCGGCCACGCGCACGCCGGCAGCCAGCGTGTGCTCCTGGCCCAGCAGGCCGTAATCGGTGAGCAGGCGCAGCTCCGAGCCCAGGTTGCGGTACCGGTCCCGGTCGAGCTGGCGGTTGGCGGGCTGGCCGGTGGCGGGGTTCACCGCGTCGGGCTTATCCACGCCCACGCTGCTGGCCAAGCCAATGGAGTTCCGCTCGCCCAGCAGGCCAAAGGTTTTCAGGCTGAGGCGGGTGCGGTCCGAGAACTGGTAGTCGGCCGTGAAGGCCGGGATGGTCCAGGGCGTGCTGAACCAGTTGCGGCTGCGCGAGCTGTTGCGCACGTTGCCGTTGTAGAACTGGGCATCGGTGAGGCCGCCGGGCTGCTGAATCTCGTAGCCCAGGTGGCTGATTTCGGCCCCGAGGCGCAGCTTGCTGGTGGCCTGGAACTGCACGTTCACGTGGGCGTTGCGGATGTTGAACTCCGAGTTGTCGCGCCAGCCGCCGCCCAGGCGCTGCTGGTAGTAGCCAAAGTAGCTCACTTTGCCCACCGTGCCACCCAGCGAGTTGTAAGTGCCCACCAGCCCGTTGTTGCCCACCGAGTTGCTGGTTTCAAACTCGATTTTCTTGTCGCGGGGGCCGTGCTTCAGCTCGTAGTTGAGCATGCCGCCAAACTGAGGGCCGTACTGCAAGGAGCCACCGCCCCGGATAATCTGGATGCGGTCCACGGCTTCCAGCGGCGGGTTGTAGTAGGCCTCGGGGTAGCCGAAGGGGTCGGAGCTGATGTCCATGCCGTTCTGGCGGGTGTTGAACTCCCAGCTGCGGTTGGGCGAAAGGCCGCGGCTGGCCACGTTGATCTGCTGACCCGAGCCGTCGCTTTCCCACACCGTAATGCCGGGCACCTTGGCAAACACCTGCCGAGCCGAGTTCACCACCAGGTTGGCATCGAGCTTATCCAGCTGGATGATTTCGTTTTTCTTGCCGGCTGTGAGGGTGGTACCGTCCACTTCGGGGGCGTAGCGGGTGGCCTTGGCGGCTACCGTTACGCCGGCCAGCTCCTGCAGGGCTTCTTCCAGGGTAAAGCGCAGGGTGTGTACCTGCCCGTTCTGCAGTGTGACCGTCTGCGTCTGGGGTTTGGTGCTGAGGCCGGTTACCGTCACGGTAGCTTCGCCGGCCGGCAGGCCGTAGAGGCGGAAGCTGCCGCGGGCATCGGTGGTGGCCGAGCGGTCGGCTACGCTTACCAGCACGCCCTCCACGGGCTGCCCGGCGCGGTCGAGCACGGTGCCGGTAAGGGTGGCCCCGCGGCCGTTTTCGTCATGACCATTCAGGTGCTTGGGCGGGGTGGTAGTGGCCGCCAAAGCGGGTACCGTGGCCGTGAGCAAAGAAGAAAGCAGCAGAGAAGAAGCAGTACGCATACACTACACCGGGGCATACGGCCCCGTTTCGGCTGCAAAAGTACTACTGTTTAGATTGATTTTAAATAACTGATTAGAAAAAATCTAAATAGAACAATCTTGGTAGGTTGTTGATTGCCTGCTCTTCCGCCGCCCAAATGGCTGTAGAGACGCGATACTTCGCGTCTCTACGTTGCTGAGGTTGTTTATGCTGCCAAGCTTGAAGGCATCGTTCAACGGTGAGACGCGAAGTGTCGCGTCTCTACAATTGGCATAGGCAAAAACATTGAGGCGCTGACCGATGCTCATGCATCAGCCAGCGCCTCGCTTTTCATCACGTAGTGCTTACCGTTCCAGCTTGAAGCCGGGCTCCCGGGCGGGTGGGGCGGGGCGGTTGGCCACGGCCCAGCCGGTGAGGTACATCCACTGCGTCATGCGCAGGAGCTTGCCGTAGTCGATGCGGTTGGCTTCGTCCTTGGGCGTGTGGTAGTCGGGGTGGAGCCAGGAGGTGTACATCACCGCCGGAATGCCCAGGCGGGCGTAGGGCAGGTGGTCGGAGCGGAAGTACCAGCCCTCGGGGTGGCTGGCCTGGTCCCACTTGGTATCCAGCTTGAACTTTGGGCCCTGCTGGTTGGCTTCCAAAGCGGTTTTCACCAGGTCGGAGGAGTTCAGGTGGGGCGGGATGGAGCCCAGCAGCGCGGCCGAATCGGGGGTGTTGCGGCCCATCATTTCGGCGTTCAGCACTGCCACAATGCTCTTCTGCGGCACGGTGGGCTTGGCCGAGTAGTAGCGGGAACCCAGCAAGCCCCGTTCCTCGGCCCCGTGAAACACGAACAGCGCCGAGCGGCGGGCGGGCTGCTGCTTGTAGGCGCGCATAATGGCCAGCAGGGCCGCGCAGCCGGTGGCGTTGTCGTCGGCCCCGTTCCAGATGGAGTCGCCCTGCACGGCCTCGCGCACCCCGTCGTGGTCCTGGTGGGTGCTGAACAGCACGTACTCGTTCTTGAGCTGGGCGTCGGTGCCCGGTACGGTAGCCACGATGTTCACCGAAGGGTACTGGAACGACTCCGTGCGCAAGTCAGCCGTGAACTGCTGGCCGGCCTGCTGCACCCAGTTCAGGGCGCTGCTGGGCAGCAGCAGGGTGGGGGCAGTGGTAACGGCGGCCACGTTGGCGTCGCCGGGCAGGCCGTAACGGCCCCGTTCGTAGGTGTGGCCCCAGTGCTCGTAAATGTTCTGGGCCCGGTCGTCGGCCACAAACACCACGGCCACCGCCCCGGCCTTCAGCAGCTCCGCCGATTTATCGCGCAGCACCTGGCTCAGGTAGCGCCGGAAACTCATGTCGGCCGCGGGCTGGCCCGAGAACAGCAGGGCCACGGCCTTGCCTTTGATGTCGGTTTTGGCCAGCTCGGCGGCTGTGCCGGTGCCCACGTACACCAGCGGGGCCTGCACGGCGTAGGTGGTGGGCGCAAACACCAGGGCATCGTGGTTGGGGCGCAACTGGTGCGTGCCAATGCTCAGGCGGCTGGCCTTGGTGAGGCGGGTGCGCTGCAGGTTGAAGAACTGGAAAAAGGTGCCGTCGTCGCCGGCGGGCTGCAGGCCCAGGGCACGCATCTTCTCGGCCAGCCACATACTGGCCCGCAGCTCATCGAGGGTGCCGCCTTCGCGGCCGCGGTACTTGTCGTCGGCCAAGGCAAACAGGTCGGCCTTGATGTCGGCTTCCTTGATGGCGCCGAGGGCGTTGGCGGGCTTTTTCTGGGCCGGGGCCAGCAGCGGAGCCGCCGCCAGCAACCCCGCCAGCAGCAGCCGGTGAATGGATAGGTTGAGCATATAGTTGATTTCTCGCAGGGTTTCGCAGTGGAATACGCAGTGGCCCGGGGTGGTCGTGCACGGCGAACCACTGCGCCAGCCACCGCGCGCCATTGCGTGAAGAAGGAAAGCTACACGAAAAAGCCCCGCTCACCAATGGTGGAGCGGGGCTTAAGGAAAATCAGACGCTTACTTAGTCGTTTCGGGCTTGAGCGTGCGGCCCAGCCAGTCGAAAAACACCCGGTTCCAGAGCACCGAGTTCTGGGGCTTGCCAATCCAGTGGCCTTCGTTGGGGAAGTACAGGAAGCGGCTCGGAATACCGCGCAGCTGGGCCGTGCCGAAGGCCTCCATGCCTTGGCCCTCCGGCACCCGGAAATCCTTGCCGCCGTGAATCACCAGAATCGGCGTATCCCAGTTTTTGGCGAACAACTGGGGGTTGAAATCGGTGTAGCTCTTGTGCAGCGGCGTTTCCCAAGGGGCGGCCCCAATATCCTGCTTGGCGAAGAACATTTCCTCGGTGCTGGGATACCAGCTGGTGAGGTTGTAGAGGCCGCAGTGGGCAATAAACGTCTTGAAGCGGCCCTCGTGCTTGCCGGCCAGCAGGTACACCGAGTAGCCGCCGTAGCTGGCCCCCACGCAGCCCAGGCGGGCCTTGTCCACGTAGGGCTCGGCACTCACGTTGTCAATGGCCGAGAGGTAGTCCCGGATGGGCTGCCCGCCCCAGTCGCCCGAGATGCTGTTGTTCCACTCGGTGCCAAAGCCGGGCAGGCCGCGGCGGTTGGGCGCTACCACAATGTAGCCGTTGGCCGCCAGCAGCTGGAAATTCCAGCGGTAGGAGAAGCTCTGCGTAATCGGGCTCTGCGGGCCGCCCTGGCAGTAGAGCAACGCCGGGTACTTCTTGGCCGGGTCGAAATCGGGCGGATAGATGACGTACACCTGCATCTGCTTACCGTCGGTGGTCTTCACCCAGCGGGCCTCCGTTTTGCCGGTTTTCACGCCGGCCAGCTCCTGCTCGTTGATGGTCGTCAGGGCGGTTTCGCGGCCGGTTTTCAGGTCCACGCGCACTAAATCGGCGGGCGTGGCCTGGGTGGTTTTGCTCACGATGGCCACGCCGGGGCCGGCCAGCTCGAAGCTGTTATAATTGAACGCGCCTTTGCTGAGCTGCTGCACCTTGCCGCCCTTGGCCGGTACGCTGAACAGCTGCTCGGTACCTTCCAGCGGGCTCACGAAGTACAGCGTTTTGCCATCAGGGCTCCAGCGCACATTGGCGGCGGTCTGCTCCGAGCCCTTGGTTACGTCCTCGCGCTTCTTGGTCTTGAAATCATACACCACCACGCCGTTGCGGTCCGATTCAAAGCCCGGCGTAGCCATGCTCAGCCAAGCCACCTTCGAGCCATCCGGCGAGAAAACGGGCTCCGTATCGTAGCCGCCCAGGCCCTCGCTCAGGTTCTGGGTCTGGCCGGTGCGCACGTCGTAGAGGTAAATGTCGGAGTTGGTGCTTTCGGCCTCGGCCTTGCCCGTGAGCTTGCGCGAGGTATAGGCCAGCCGGTAGCCGTCGGGCGCGAAGTTGAGCTGCTCGGAGCCACCCAGCGGCTGCAGCGGCGAGTCGAACTTCTCGCCGGCCATTACGTCCTTGCCGTAGCCGGTGGGCTTGCCATCGGGACCCAGGGGCTGGAAGAACACGTGCGAGGCCTTGTAGTCGTCCCACACGTTCCAGTGGCGGTAGTTCAGGTCGTCGATGATTTTGGCGTCGGCTTTGGGCAGGTCGGGGTACCAGTCCTGCACCGATTTGCCGGTTTTCACGTCCTGGGTGTACAGCACAAAGTTGGCCTTCGGGGCCAGCTTCAGGTTGCTCAGGCCTTCGTCGGGGAACTGGCTCAGCAGTTGCTTGCCCGAGCCGTCGGCGTTCATTACATACAGCTGGTCGGTGCCACTTTCCCCACTCAAAAAGGTCAGCTTGCCATCAGGCCGCCAGTTCAGGGTGTTTTCCGATACGGTGGGCGTGTTGGTGAGCTGCTTGGCCGCACCGCCGGCCACGGGTACCAGCCAGATGTCGGACTGGCCCTTGTTATCGGCCAGGTTGTAGCGCGTCACGGTATAGGCCACCGTTTTGCGGTCCGGCGACACCTGCATTTCGCCCAGGCGGCCCAGCTTCCAGAGCAGCTCGGGCGTGTACACGCTGCCGGTTTGGGCAGCGGCGGCCAGCGGCAGCAGCGCCAGCGCAGTCAATAGGTTTCGTTTCATGTAGCGCATGCTGTAGCTTGCGAAAAAAGAACAGGTAGTGCGAGCGGCGGCCCGCTGTGGTGGGAGGGAAGACAAATGTACTCCTTCCGGTTCAGCTGCCTGCTTCGCAACCAACGCACTGTTCGCTTACCGTCAGTACCAGCACGCACCCTTATGCCCGATTTCCGATTACGCGTGTTTCAGTCGGTGGCCCGGCACCTGAGCTTTACCCGGGCGGCCCAGGAACTGTACATCACCCAGCCCGCCATTACCAAGCACATCCGGGAGCTGGAGCGCACCTACGGGCAGCGGCTATTTGAGCGCCGCGGCAACCGCATCAGCCTCACCGAAGCCGGCGCCCTGCTGCTCCGCCACGCCAACGAAGTGGAACAGCTCCACCAGTCCCTCACCGAGCAGTTACACAACCTGCACGGGGAGGCGGCCGGCCGCCTGCGTCTGGGTGCCAGCACCACCATCAGCCAGTATGTGCTGCCCGCCATCCTGCCTGGGTTTCAGCAACGCTACCCGCAGGTGGAGCTGACGCTGCTCAACGGTAACTCCGAGCAGATTGCCGAGGCGCTGCTGGCTGGCCAGCTCGATGTAGGCTTCGTGGAAGGCCGCTCTAAAAGCCGGGACCTGCACTACGAGCCGCTGCTGGATGATGAGTTGATTGCCGTGCGCCAGGCCACTCCAGCTGGCCCGCCCGCGCAGCCCCTGCCGTTGGCCGAGGCGCTGGCCCACCCGCTGGTGCTGCGGGAGCGGGGCTCGGGCACGCTGGAGGTGCTGGAATTTGCGTTGCGGGAGCGGGGTATCCGGCTGGCCAGCCTGTCGGTAGCTTTCTATTTCGATAATACCGAGGCCATCAAAACCTACCTCGAGGCCGCCCCCCAGGCGCTGGGCTTCGTTTCGAGGCGGGCCCTTACGCGGGAGCTGGCGGCGGGGCTGCTGGAGGAAGTACCCATTGCGGGCCTGCAGCTGCAGCGGCAGTTCGAAAGCCTCTGGATTCAGGGCCAGCCATTGCCACGGCCCGCCGAGCGGTTTCTTCGCTACATACAGCAAGCTATAACTTCAGGTAATAACCTATAACTATTTTAGATTATCATAGGGCTGGGCGGGGCTGTACTTTTGGGTTGAAGCACCCACTTCAGCCCACTCATGAAAGCCACCCTGCCCGCCCCGCCCCGCGCTGCAGCGCCTGCCGCTGCTGCCACCATTACCCACCCCGATAAGCAGTGGGTGCCGCGCGCCGTATTTGCGGTATTTCTGGTGTTCTGCCTCACGCCCTGGGCCTCGCCGCCCGTGGCGCTGGCGCTGGGCCTAGTGCTGGCCCAAACGGTGGGCAATCCGTTTCCGAGCTTTACCAAAACGTACACGGCCAGGCTGCTGCAGTATTCCGTTATCGGGCTCGGTTTCGGGATGAACGCATACTCCGCGGTGCAGGCTGGCCGGCAGGGCATCCTGTTCACGGTGTGCTCCATCTTCGGTACGCTGCTGCTGGGTTACGTGGCCGGGCGCTGGCTCAAATTGGGGCGTCACCTCACGCACCTCATTTCCTGCGGCACTGCCATTTGTGGGGGCTCCGCCATTGCGGCGGTGGGGCCGGTAGTACGCGCTAAGGATGAGGAAATGTCGGTGGCGCTGGCCACGGTGTTCGTGCTGAATGCGTTGGCGCTGTTTCTTTTTCCAGCCATTGGGCACGCCTTCAACCTCTCGCAACAGCAATTCGGGTTGTGGTGCGCCATTGCCATCCACGATACCTCCTCGGTAGTGGGGGCCGCCGCTGCCTACGGCAAGGAGGCGCTGGATATAGCCACCACCGTGAAGCTGGCCCGCGCCCTCTGGATTATTCCGGTGGCGCTGGGTACGGCCTTGGCCTTCCGGCAGAAGGATGTGAAGGTGAAAATTCCCTGGTTTATTCTGGGTTTCATTGGGGCCATGCTGCTCAATACCTACGTGCCGGCTACGCACTATGTGGGCCCCTGGCTGGTGCAGGTGGCCCGACTAGGCCTTACCGTCACGCTGTTCTTTATCGGGGCCGGGCTTTCCCTGAACGCCATTAAATCGGTAGGGGCGAAGCCGTTTGGCTTGGGCGTGCTGCTGTGGGTGGTTATTTCATCGGTGTCCCTGTACGTGATTTTGCACACGTAACAGCCAAGCCATACGCCAAACCAGAACAGCCCTGCCGGACACTCCGGCAGGGCTGTTCTGGTTTGGCGCATTCAGGTTAGTTCTTGCGGCCCGAGCCGCTTTTCTTCCCGCCGCCGTCTTGTTTGTTGACGGTAGCCCAGGCGCGTTTCTCGGCTTCTTCTTCCGATACGCCGCGCTTCTCGTAGCTCTCTTCAATGTGCTCAGCCTGCCGTTTCTGCTTGTCGGTGTAGGCCGATTTATCTCCCTGTGGCATGATGCAAATCAGTTGAAAGGTGAAACATAAGGTGCTACCCGGCAATACGCGGGCCCGCCGAGGGTGTTATGCTGAGCTTGCGGGTGGGGTTGCGGGCAGCTGCGTATCTTCGTTCCGCTCATTTATCCCGCTTCTGCTATGCGTCAGCTCGCCATTATTCCTCATCCGGAGGCCAAAATCACCCTGTTTAGCTGGAACGGCAAATACCTCATCAAGCTGGAGAAAGGCTCGTTCGAGCAAACCTACAAAGTGAGTGAGCTGGACCTGACCAGCGAGGATGACATCCACCAGCTCCTGGACGAAGAGTTTGTGCAGGCCGCCGTGCAGCGCTTCAAGGGTATGCAGCAGGATTTGCAGGCCGCCTTCGACCGGCACGGCATTTGATGCCCGCCCGGTACTTTCTTTTCACCTTACCAACCCTTGCCCATGAACCGGCTTCTTTTGCTTGCCCTGACCATAGCAGCTCTTACGGGCTCATTCGCTGCCCGGGCGCAACTTTACGAGGTTCGCACCAGCAGCGTCAACGCCGATAAGCGGGAGCGAGAAGCGCTGAAAGTGCAGATTGACGGCTCGGCCCAATGGACGCGCGACTTCTGGCAAAGCTGGCTGAAGGATACCTACAACATCAGGCTGAAGGGCGACGGCGTGTTTGGCGTGGGCAAGAAGGATGTGCTGGCGGCCAAGCAGGTGCCCATGTCCAGCATCAGCGGCAAACTGTTGGATTTGTACTCCACCGTTACGGCCCCGGCCGATACCGTAGCCGAGCTGTCGGTATGGGCGGCTATGGGCCCCGATTCGTTTCTGTCGGCCGCGGGTACGCCTTCGGAGTTTAGCTCTTTGCGCACCATTGTGCAGAGTTTTGCCGCGGCGGCCCGCCTCAAGGCCTATCGGGAGCAGATTACCGAAGCTGAAAAGCAGCTGGCCACCGCCGAGAAGGATAAGGAAAAGCTGGAAAAAGAACGGGTGAGCCTGGCCAACAATACCAAGGCCAACCTGGAGAAGATTGAGCAGCTTAAAAAGCAGAACACCGACAACAAGCTCAAATCGGCCGAAGATTCCGTGAAACTCCTGGACAACGCCCGCCTCATGGAATTGCGTAAACAGCAGCTGGAGCGCCGCCGCGCCCGCCTCACTAACCTCGACCGGAAATAATTTTCTCCCGCTCCCGCCCGCTAACCCGCGGCCTTCCCCATGGAAAAAGACCCCTCGCCCCTCGACACTCTCCGCCAACTCAAAGAGTGGTTAGACACTGGTGCCATCACGCAACAGGAGTTTGAGGAATTGAAGAAAAAGCTGGTATTCAACGCAACTACACCACCAGCCTCTGCTTCCCCGGATTTACCGGTGTCATTGTCGCCGCCGGTTGGCCCCCTGCCCGGCGACTACCCAGTGGCGGCCGAGCCCACCACTACCATTGCTCCGGTTGAAGACCCGCTGCTGCCCCCGGTTACTACTGAGCCGGTACCCAGCCCCGTACCTCCCACGCCGCCCGCGCCCCCTACGGCGGTACCCGGCTTTTCGCACCCGTTGGAGGCTGGCCGCCCCGGGGCTTCGCCCAGCCAGCCAGACGATTTTCTGACGCCTGCCGCACCCGTTACCGAAGAAGAGTACGTGGAGGAAGCGCCCTATACCGTGCCGGCCAAAAGCCCCCTTGGCACCATACTAGTAGTGGGGGGTATCGTGCTGCTGTTGGCGTTGGTGGCATATCTGCTGCTGGGTAACCGGGAGTCGGAGCGCCTGTCCAGCACCACGCTCACCGCCGCCGACTCTGTAGCAGTAGCCCCGGAAGTAGGACCCCAGGCCGAGCAAATTGACCTGCCCCCGGCGGCCGCCCCCGAAACCGTGCGCGTGGCGCCAGTTGTGCCCGCTACCCCAATCGATACCGCCGCCACTCCGGCCCCGGCCACCGAGCAAACCACGGATACACCAGCCCCCGCCGTGGATGAAGGTGCCGCTCAGTCGCGCATTGAAAGCACGCTGCAAAACTATTATTCCGATTTGCAGGCGGCGCCCTTCTCGGCTTCGGCTTACTTCGCACCCAAAGTGGAGCGCTTTTACCTGTTGCAGAATACCACGCCCGCGGCCATTAATGCCGAGCTCGATAAAACGCACTTCCCCGAGTTCCTGGAAGGCCAGACAACCATTGAGCCCGGCACGCTGAAGGTGAGCCCGCCGGTAGCCGATGGCTCCCGCGTAGTCACGTTTGTGGAGCGTAGCACCGCGTTGCGGCAGTCGTTGCAGAAGCACCAGCAAACGGCTGCCCAGGTGCGGGTCCGCTTTGATAAGAACTTCAAAATCGTGTATCTGCGGCAAGAGAAGCTGCTCGAAAACACGTTTACTGATTAGCAATCCGGTGCCACCGCTACGTATCACCGCGCACTGCCTGCAACCGGCGGCGCGCGGTGGTGTTTTTAGCTCCCGCCGGTTCTGTTGTATTACCCATGCGTATCCCGTTTGCCTGTCTGTTAGTGGCCGGAACTCTGTCGTTGAGTTCCTGCCTGAAGATTCTCAAGCCTAGTCACGATTTTGGTCGCCATCCGGCCCCCGAGGCACCCGATTACCGCATGGAGGATAACTGGGCGGCCCTGCCCGACCGGCGCGACTCGGCCGATGTGGTGCCCCACGGTACACTACTGCGCAACAACCAGCGCAATGCCCCCGCCGACGTTTTTTTCGTTCACCCCACCACCTACTACTGGCGCAAGGAGTGGAATGCGGAGTTGAATAACGAGCGGGTTAACCGTTTCACCGACAAGTCTACCATTCGAGGGCAAGCCACCGTGTTCAACAGCACGGCCCGCGTGTATGCGCCTCGTTACCGGCAGGCCACGCTCTATTCGTTCTTTGAGGAGAAAGACACGAATGGCCAGCAGGCGTTGGAACTAGCGTATTCCGACGTTAAAAACGCCTTTCAGTACTACCTTGATAACTACAATCAAGGGCGGCCCATCATCATTGCGGGCCACAGCCAGGGTACGGTGCACGCCACCCGCCTGCTGCACGATTTCTTCGACAACGACCCCAAGCTGCGCCGCAAACTGGTGGCTGCTTACTTAATCGGCTTCAAGGTAAAGCCCGACGAGTACCAGGTGTTGCGGCCCTGCGAAGACTCCACTCAAACCGGCTGCTTTGTAACTTGGAATACGGTGGCCTGGGGCAATACCTATGAACCCTTCGCCAACGGAGTAGCTGTTAACCCGCTCACCTGGTCGCGCGACACCGCCACGGCGCCCGCCCGCCTCAACCTCGGCGGCGTACCCCAGTCCTTCAACCGGCTCGATAAGCGCGTGGTGGATGCCAAGGTGCAGGATGGCCTGGTGTGGGTTCACCCGCCGCAACCAAAGGGCTACCCCCGCTTCCTGCTGCCCGGCCGGCCCCGCCTGCGCCACTCCTTCCACATTGCCGATTACGCCCTATTCTACGCCAACCTGCGCCAGAACGCCGAAGCTCGCGTGCGGGCTTACCGCATGCTGCTGGGCGGGCAGTAGTTAGGTATTTGATGGTGCTAATTGCTGATCAAAAATTCCCCGGTAATGGCTTAAGTCGATGGTCGGATTATTAACTGAAAAACGCCTTAATCCTGACCAGAAACTCTCCTCGCAAAACTCTGTAAAATCAGAAGCGGCTGCCAGCGCAAAATTGTGCAGGTGATAAGCTACTGCTCCCGCGTAGTAACTACGTTTTTTGAGTTGTTCGAGGGAAAGTTCAGGCTGATTGGGAGTGGGTATAGTTCTGATTTCAATTAGGAAATAATACAGCAGGTGCCTATAAGCATTCTTTCGATTTTCATCCATAAGGAAAGATATAAAAAAACCCCGCCGGCATCTGCCAGCGGGGTTTTTTTGTGTTGTGTAATATAGCGCCTAGTTCAGTACAGCAGTCTGGCTTTTCAGAATCTGACGAGCCATGGCCAGGTTCGTATCACGCGAGTTAACGGCCAGGTAGATGAACTTGCCACCGTCAGCCGACAGCTTCAGCAGGTGCAGCTGGTCCGTGAGCGTCAGCAGAATATCCTGAATGGTTTGGTCCAGTTTCAGGGCCTGAATGGCTTTCAGCTTTTGCTTTACTACTTCGGTGTTGTAGGCAGCGGCCGTTTCTGCGTCAAACGAAGCCATGTTAGAGTGGTGAGCCAGCGGCATACCGGTTTCAGTTTCTACTACGGCTACAGCTACCAGGGAGGGCAACTCTTTCAGGATGTTTTGAACAGCCTGGTTGGGGGTAATAACGGACATGGAAATGGGTTAAAAACGTTGAAAAAGACTAAATGGCGCACCGCCGCATCACTTCCCGCACCAAAGCCATGTTAGTATCGACGCTCCTGACTACCACGTAGTACAGCCAGTGCCCTCCCGAGGTAGTGCGCAGGCAGTGTAAGTGGTCATCTAGCAGAAACACTAAATCTGTGAGGTGTTGGTTTGGCAACCAGGGCTGCGTTAAAAATTGCCGGGTTTGCCGGATTAGCCCGGCATAGCGGCTGTTAAGTTTGTATGGGTCGAGGTCGGCAGTAGCAGTATAGGCTGCCATTGTTTTGCCCGATTGCACCTCCACTACGGCGGTAACCAGTAGCTCGGGCAGTTCCCGCCGAACCGTCATGAGGAGCGCTTCAGCGCGTTGTCGCTCAACTCCCGAGGCGTCGCCCGTAATTTTCTTCACAGTGAATTTGTGTAGAAAAGGAAGTCTCATGCAACAAAGAATCAGCTAAAGGAAAAGGCGCTATACCAGGCACCTTTTGCGACACGCTATTTATTGTAAGCCCCTCTCAGCACATACTGGGTAGGGGCTTGCTTTTGGTGACACTAAAAAAACAGCCAGCGCTTTTTAGCGACCTTCAAACTACCTGCTTTAGGAAGCAACGTTACGTTGGTAGTTGAGCCACTACGAACCAGCAATTCTTCCTCCGTGTAGCCCGCATATCCATACTGCAGCGTGGCCTTCTGATTAACTGGCAGACGCAACGTATAATTCCCTTCTGCATCCGTGCTTACACCCCGGCTGGTGCCTTTCTGTAGCACAGTAGCCCCAATGAGCGGGCGACCATTCTCATCCAGAATCCGGCCTTTAACCGTCACTATCCGGAGGGCGGTAGCAGCTCCAGCTTCGGCGGGCATTTCCACAGCGTCAGTCACCGTGGGAGTGTTGTCAGAAGCCGTGGGCAGGTTGGTATTGGCAAGCACCGCGCCGCTGAGCAAAGCCCCACCAATCAGTAGAGAGGCTGCCCGCCGCCGAAACCGCTCGGGCTCCGTGCGCATCAAGTCAAACTGCCGCTGCACCCAACCTACAGGCCGGACGCTGTGGCCCTTCTGATTTAGCTCATAAAACCGACGCAGCACTTCGTCGCCTTTGTCTCGGTTTTCTTTTAAAAATCCATCTACCAACTCCGTATTTTCGCTGCTCAGGTCACCGCGCAAATAGGCGTCGCGGTAGGCCGGCAGGAGTTCACCCGTGGTAGCATGAAAAGGGTACGCGCTTAGTTTCATTCTGGGACAATTAGGTGTGGCGTGCTTGGTGATGACACGAACAGAGCAGGACACAAAATTGTGTTATAAACCCCATTTATAGTCATTAATGAAGCACAGGAATACTTTATATTCGTTGAATACGGGTTTTTGCCGGGTTAAGTTCTGCTTATCGTATGTAAATACATTGTTCTATAATTGGGAATTTTGGCTGTAAAATGAGCTTAATCAGTGTGAATATTACTTTGTTTATAATTTGTTTGTCTAATAAAATATTGTGTAAATTTAATATATAGGACTGCCTTATACATGCATCGTCACTCATAAGAGCGCTACAGTTGAGCTTGGAGAAATTATATTGTTGAGCTTGCGGGCATAACCTTGGGAATAAAAAAGAGCCCGCTGGTTGGTAACCAACGGGCTCTTCTTAAGAGTGGAATTTAGGCTTAGCCGGCAATAGCTACGCGCTTGAAGTCCGAAATGGTCAGGCCTTTCTGCGTCTTGTCGAGCAGTTGGGCGATGTTCACCGAACTGTCCTTCACGAACTCCTGATTGAGCAGGGTGTTCTCTTTGTAGAACTTGTTCAGCTTGCCTTGAGCAATTTTCTCCAGCATAGCCTCGGGCTTGCCTTCAGCACGAGCCTGCTCTTTGCCAATTTCGATTTCACGCTCGATGGTAGCAGCGTCTACGCCGTCTTTGTCGAGGGCTACGGGGCGCATGGCTACAATCTGCATGGCTACGTCGCGGCCTACCGAAGTTACGTCGGCACCGCCTACGTTCTTCATGGCTACCAGTACACCCTTCTTATTATCCGAGTGGATGTAAGAAGCTACTTTCTCGCCGGTTACGTTTTCGTAGGCAACTACGTCCAGCTTCTCGCCGATTTTGCCCATCAGGTCGGTGATGTGCTCCTGCAGCGAACGGCCATCTTCCTGAGCGGCAGCCAGCAGTTCCTCTTTAGTAGCGGCGTTGGTTTTAACAGCCGTTTCCAGGATGCGCTGGGCCAGATTTTTGAAGTCTTCTACTTTCGCAACGGGCTCGGTTTCGCAAGCCAAGGCTACCAGTTTGCCGTTGGTGCCGTCTTCGCTAACAGCAGCCAGCACGAGGCCTTCCGAAGTAGCGTTTTCCGAACGCTTGTCAGCAATTTTCTGACCCTGCTTACGCAGAATGTCGCGGGCGGCTTCGAAGTCACCGTTAGCTTCGGTCAGAGCTTTTTTGCAATCCATCATGCCAGCACCGGTCATGGTGCGCAGCTTGTTCACGTCTGCGGCGGTAATAGCGGCCATTGTTGTGAGTTGTATGTGGTTTGAGAGGGTATTTCTGGGAGCAGGGCTAGGAGCGGATAGGCTCTAGCTCTGGTTAAAGAAAAAGGGAACACCGGAGCCGAGTGCTTCGCATGTTCCCTTTTCTATGGAGGGCCGCTAGCCTATTCGTCGGCAGCTTGCTTCTCCTGGATGCCTTCTTCTTCGGCTTGCTTCTTGTCGGCGTCTTCCTTGTCGACTTTACGCTCCGACAGACCGTCTTCGATAGCCTTGCCGATTACGCTTACAATCAGCTGGATAGATTTCGAAGCGTCGTCGTTGGCCGGGATGGGGAACTGTACCAGCTCGGGGTTCGAGTTCGTATCCACGATGGCAAATACCGGAATGCCCAGTTTCTGAGCTTCTTTCACGGCAATGTGCTCACGCTTCACGTCCACTACGAACAGAGCGGCGGGGAGGCGGCTCAGGTCGGCAATGCCGCCCAGTACACGCTCCAGTTTCTCCCGCTCGCGCGACATCATGAGCTTCTCGCGCTTAGCGAGGGCGGCGTACGCCGTGTTTTCCTTCACCATCTTGTCGATGGTGCTCATCTTCTTCAGCGACTTGCGTACGGTAGCGAAGTTGGTGAGCATACCACCCAACCAACGGTCCGTAACGAAAGGCATTTTCAGGCGCTTGGCTTCGTCCGTAACGATTTCCTGCGCTTGTTTTTTAGTAGCCACGAACATCACCTTACGGCCGCTCTTGGCGATGTTGCGGATAGCCGCAGCAGCCTGGTCGAGCGAAACGAGGGTTTTGTTCAGGTCAATGATGTGGATGCCGTTCTTCTCCATGAAGATGTACGGCGCCATTTTCGGGTCCCACTTGCGCGTAAGGTGACCAAAGTGGGCACCGGCATCAAGCAGTTCTTTATATGTGGTGGTCTGAGCCATGATAGTGTTCCTCTGGAGATATTAGCGTTTCGAGAACTGGAACGAACGACGGGCTTTACGCTTACCGAATTTCTTACGTTCCACCATGCGCGGGTCACGGGTCAGGAAGCCTTCTTTCTTCAGGGCCGGACGAACTTCGTCGTTGTCGCCTACGAGGGCTTTCGAGATGGCCAGACGGATAGCCTCAGCCTGAGCCGAGATGCCACCACCGCGCACGTTTACCTTGATGTCGTACTGGCCGACTTGCTCGACCGTAGCCAAGGGCTGGTTCACGATGTTTTCCAGGAGCTCATTGCTGAAGTAAGCCTTGATGTCCCGGCCGTTGATAGTGATATTCCCTTGCCCGGCCTGCATGTAGATGCGGGCCACCGAGGTTTTTCTTCTACCAGAGGTATTGGAGATTTCCATTAAGTGAAGAGTTAAAAGGGGCCGAATGTCGGCTTAGAGATTCGTGAAAGAAACAGCTTTAGGCTGTTGAGCTTCGTGGGGGTGCTCAGCACCTTTATACACGTACAGGTTGCGGAACTGCTCGGCACCCAGTTTGTTGCCTTGCAGCATGCCACGTACGGCGTGCTCAATCACACGGGTCGAGTCTTTGGCTTTCTTGTCACGCAGGTTGATGCGCTTCTGACCGCCGGGGTAGCCCGAGTGGGTGATGTAGATTTTGTCGGTCAGCTTTTTGCCGGTCACGCGCAGGTTGTCCGCGTTGATGACAATCACGTTGTCACCGCAGTCAGAGTTGGGCGTGAAGGAGGGTTTGTGCTTGCCACGCAGCATGTTGGCAATCTGGCTGGCGAGACGACCCAGGGTAGCGTCGGCGGCGTCAACCACAACCCAGCCCTTGTTGGCGTTGGCTTTGTTGACGGATACCGTCTTGAAGCTCAAATGATCCATTGGGTAGGAGGATAAGCGTTTGAAAATGAAGAAGAAGCCGAACACGGTTCGGGGAAAACGGACACAAAGTTACCGGCTTTCTGCCAAAAAGCAAACCGGGGCTAATAATTGTGGCTGAAAGGGTTGCAGCACCGCCGAAAGCTCACTGGCTAACGCCCTGCAGCTGGCGCGTTCTGCAGTTGTATTACCCGGAACTCACCCACTTGCCGCACCTCCCGCCCGAGGTATGGGCGTAGCTCCGGGCTGCGTACCACCGTTGAGTCGTTGGTGTAGAGGAACTGCGCACCCTGGGCAATGCACTGTTGGATATACAGTTGGCCGCTAGGTTGCGGGGCCAGCAGGTCAGTTAGTTTGCTGAAGCCAAACCCCTTCTTGTGCAGGTAATACAGCATAATGGCTCCCGAATCGTCGGGACCTACTAGGCTGAGCGCGTGGTTGGGCGTGGCGGCTTCCAGCGTGGTCCGGGTGGTGGGGTCATATAGCTCGGCAGCTACATCGGGGCTGTGGTGCAGCCACCGACCCCAGTCGATGCGGATAAAGGCCCACACCGGCTGGAACAACAGAAACGCCAGCAGCCACGGACGGGCCTGGGGTAAACGGTACAGTTGCACGGCCCCCCAGGCGGCCAGCAGCAGCAGCAGGGGCAGCAGGGGCATCATGTAGTAGGTGTGCAGCCGCATCTGCGCCAGCTCGATGAGGTAGTAGGCACCTACGCCAGCGGCCCACACGGCCAGAGCCAGGAACCACGGGTGCCGTACGGGCGGCCGACGGGCCAGAAACCACAGACCAGCTACAAACAGGCCCAGCGTACCGTAGCCCAACAGCAGTTCGGGCAGGTCGGAAATCAGGTTTTTCCAGATAATGCGCAAGCCCACGGCCAGGTCGGTGGCCGGGCGGAACTCAATGCCGAAGTCGTCAAGCCCGGAGGTTTTAATCAGGCGCAGGGCGTAGGCGTACCACGCCAGCGGCACGGCTACGGCCACCACGGCGTAGCCAGCCAGCAGCCCCAGCCGCGGCCACGATATACGCCGCTGCAGCACATCCTGCACCACAAGCACGGTAATAGGAAAGCCTACGGCCAGGAACTGCAGTTTGGTGAGGCCCGCCAGCGTAACGGCCAGCAGGCTGAGCACAAAGGGGAGGGGCTGGCCTGAATCACGCCAGCGCACAAACCAGTGCAGGCCGGCAATAGAAGCCGTGAGGGCCAGAATATCGGGGAGGGCGTTGATGCCGTGGTAAAACAGCTCGGGGCTCCAGGCCATGCACCAGGCGGCTACTGCGGCTGGCCAGTGGGCTCCGCTAATGCGACGCACCAGGTGGTAAAAGGCTACCACCCCAGCCATGTAAATCAACCAGTTGACAATGCGAGCTACGGCATTGTGTACTCCGAACAATTTATAGCTCCCGGCCACCAGCCACTCATAGGAGGGAAACTGCATGCCCGTCACGCCGTCGGTGTTGCGCCGCCGGTCTACCCGGGGGCGCAGGATGTTCATGTCTTCCTCGAAGAAGTTACGCGCTACGGCCAGGGTATTGCATTGCCGCCAGACGTGGATGCTGGAAGGTGGCCGGTTAAAAAACGGGGCGTGGAGCAGGAAATTTAACCCAATTAGTAAGGGCCAGAACCAACGCCCGGGGCCAGCTAGTGCACGCGTAACAAAAGAAGCAGATGACACCGATTACGATAAAACGGGAGGAACTTAGTAATCAACCAGAGCCCTGATACTCAACAGCCCCAGCTCATGAATACTGCTGCAGCGTTTCCACCAGTACCCGGAAGTCTTTGGGGTAGGGGGCCTCAATAGTTACCTGCTCACCATCCAGCTTGGCGAAGGTGAGCTGGCGAGCGTGCAGGGCGAATCGCTTGATGAACGGCTGCTCTTCCTCGCCCTGCTTCATGTTGAACTTCTTCTTGAGCGACGATAGGTAGAAGTCGTCGCCGCCGTACATACCGTCGCCCACAATGGGGGCCTGCAGGTAGGCCAGGTGCAGCCGGATCTGGTGCATGCGGCCAGTGATGGGCTGGCATTCCAGCAGGGTGTGGCGGGCGTACGCCTCCAGGGTGCGCACCAGCGTTACGGCCGGCTTGCCTTTGTAGGCCAGGCGGGCTTTGCCTTTGGTGGTAGTTTCAATGCTGCGGTCCACGCGCAGGCCCTCGTACTGGTGTACGCCCCAGGCCACGGCATGGTACACTTTTTTCACCTGCCGGTCCTCGAACTGCATGGCGAGGTGGCGGTAGGCCGCCGGGTTTTTGGCTAGGGCCAACGCACCGCTGGTTTCCTTGTCGAGGCGGTGACAGGCCTGCACGTCGTCGTACTTCTCGCGGGCCAGGCGCAGGATGTTGGGCGCGCCCCCGAACCGCTCATCGAGGGTAGCCAGAAAAGGGGGTTTGTTGATGATGACGAAATCCTCGTCCTCAAACAGAATCAGGTCGTTGAAATTGGGCAGCTTCATAGAGTGCCACAAAGGTAACAGGTAATAGGCTGATGCCGCAGCCGCAGCGGAACAGCCAGCCAAAAGCGACTTGAGCAAGCGTCTGCCTACTGGTTTTCGTCGGCGGCCTCGTTGGCAGCAGTACCAATCGTGCGCTTCGGGCGGGGAAGTTTGAATTCCAGCGTGGTGCCTTTTCCCAGCTCGCTCCGCACCCGGATGGTGGATTTGTGCGCTTCCACGATGTGCTTGCTGATGGCCAGTCCCAGGCCCGAGCCCCCCGCCGTACGGGATTCGCGGGTGCGGCTCTTATCGATGCGGTAAAACCGCTCGAAAATGCGGTTCTGGAATTGCTTTGGGATTCCCTCGCCGTCGTCCTGCACCCGTATCCGCAGGCTTTTGCCGGCGGGCTGCAGCGCCACGCGCACGTGGCCATTTTCGCGGCCGTACTTGATGGCGTTATCGATGAGGTTGATAAGCACCTGCCGGATGCGGTTCCGGTCGGCTACGACCAGCAAAGGTTCGTCGGTGGGCGTGCCGGGCTCCAGCGACAGGGTTACGTGACGCTGGGCCGCTTTCAGCTCCAGTTGCTCGAAGATATCCTGCACCAGCTGGCCCACATCAAAGCGCTGGCGGCGCATACGGACCACGCCTTTTTCCAGCTGGGAGATGGTTACCAGGTCCTGTACCAAGGCATCCAAGGCATCGAGGCTGGTGGCGGCTTTTTGCAGGAATTTCTTGCGGGTGAATTCATCCACCTCGTCATCGTCCAGAATAGTATGCACGAAACCCTGAGCGGCGAAAATGGGCGTTTTCAGCTCGTGCGATACATCGGCCAGAAACTCGCGGCGCAGCACCTGTAGGCGCTTCAGCTCCTCCAGTTCCTGCTGCCGGCGCTGGGCCATGTCCAGAATTTCGTCGCGCATGCGCTTGAGCGGCTCTGGCCGAAACAGGAATTTGTTCGACATGCGCCGAAACTCTTTGCGCTTGATACTTTCCAGCCCTTCGTAGATGTTGTTGATTTCCCGAAAAATCAGGGCCTCAAACATCAGGTACAGCAGCAGAAAGCAGGCCGCTACTGTAATGCCCGCCGCCAGCACACCCTGTTCGAAGGGTAGGGTAGGAGCTATCCACGCCAGCGCCGTCAGTACGGCCGCCACCAGCAGTGACAGAACGATGGCAACAGTGCGGGAAGAAACGTTGAAACGCATGCATGTAATAAGTGCATGAGCGAGTGAGCGAACAAGTGACATTTTGGAAATTCACTCATTCGCTCACTCGCTCATTTACTCACTTAGTTATCGGTGTTGAACTTGTACCCGACGCCCTTGATGGTCTGGATGTGGTGGTCGCCTACTTTCTCGCGCACTTTGCGCACGTGCACGTCCACGGTGCGGGCCAGCACAAACACGTCGTTACCCCAGATATTCTGCAGCAGTTCGTCGCGGCCGAATACTTTATGGGGCGAGGCAGCCAGGAAGGCCAGCAGCTCAAACTCCTTCTTGGGCAGGGTAATCTTGCGGCCCTCCTGGTACACGGCAAAACCAGTACGGTCAATTTTGAGGCCGTTGATTTCGATGGTATCCGAGGTTTGCTGCGGGTCTTTGTCGCGGCGCACGAAGGCGGCCAGACGGCTGAGCAGGGCCCGGGGCTTAATGGGCTTGGCAATGAAGTCGTCGGCACCGGCATCAAAGGCGGCTACTTCCGAAAACTCCTCGGCCCGGGCCGTCAGGAAGATGATGTAGGTGTCCTTGAACTTGGGCTGCTCGCGCAGCTGTCGGCAGGCGGCAATGCCGTCGAGGTGCGGCATCATCACGTCCAGCAGAATGATATCGGGACCGAACTGGGGAGCTACTTCCAGGGCTTTGCGGCCATCGGGGGCACTGGCTACCTCGTAGCCTTCCTTGCGCAGGTTGTACTCCAGCAGCTCCACAATATCGGGGTCGTCGTCCACTACCAGAATTTTGTAGGCGTTGGGGTTGGCGGTTGGTTGCACGGAACGGGGAGGTTTAGGGTAAAACAGAATGCGCGACGACAAAAGTACCGCCGGGCGGCGCGGGCGGCGTGTTATGGTTTCGTTACCTGATGCGGGCCGGATGGCTTCTTTGCGCGGGGCCGGACTCGGAATGGGCCACACAAAATCGGCCACGGGCGGCGGCCCGGGTGCCGGCAGGGGCACGGCGGGGCGGCGGGGTGGCATCACCAGGCGGCGGCGGGTGGCTAGCGTTGTTTGCATCAGGTACTTGGTAAGAGCAAAAGGGCAAATCAGAAAAAAAGAAAAGCGGCCCCCAACGGGAGCCGCTTCGCAAAAGCATCATTTTTGAGCCACCAGATTCAGCCGGTTTCGGAGGCCTTTATACTTGTACATGTCCACCTTAACGGAGCCCACGAACATTTCCGCCTGAATCAGGACCGGTACTTTATTTCGGTCGTCGGAGAGGAACACCGAAATGGCGTTTTCGCCCTTAAAGAGTTTGTTGCTGGGCATTTTAGGTACCAGCCGAATGGTGCGAATGGTGCCCGCCTTGGTTTCCACTATTTCGCGGCCCTTGTAGATGACGTCCATATTAAACACGTCCTCGTCGAAAAAGCCCTGCACCTTAATCACCTCGCCTACTTTGCGCTGGTCGTAGTTGAGGGTGCGCAGGAAATAGAAGCCGCTAACAATATCCTGCACGTTGTTGGGCACTTTGAAGGTGCCCTTCTTCACATCGTCCTTGTTCTTTTTGTGGCTTTCCACGTCTGCCACGTCCTTCACGTGGTCGAAGTCCACCGTTTCGCGCTTGCGGTAGTTGTTTTCCTCGATGTTGCGGAAAAAGCGCTGGGGCAGAATGCTGGTGGTGTCGATGTAGGAGCGCCACGTGTCCCGGATGCGCAGGAAGAAATCGAAGGAACCCGTGGTGCGGCCCGTGACGGTGGCTTTATAGCAGGGCCGCTCATGGATACGGTGCACGTCGTCGTCCAGCTCAATGGTGGCCTCGGCGGCATTAATCAGCCCGTAGTGCACTTTATACTGAAGCACCTCGCCCCGCTCAAAGCTGGTGTTGGCAATGGTACGGGTGGGTTCAGAGGCCGGGCCAAACGCAGTAAGAGTAGCCGTCAGCGGCAGCGCGAGTACAGTAAACAGAAGCCAGCGGCGGTTCATGAATAATCGGCAGATTGGAGTGTAGCCGGTACCTACTCAAATGCGGTGCCAGCAAAGATACTCGGATTCCGGCAGGGCAAAAATATCTTCTTACGTGGCGCTGGGGCCGTATAGCAGGAGGATGCTTCCCGGTAAGGTATTTCCGATGATGTTGGTAGGGTACGGCCTATCCTAGCCGGCGGTTTTACGGGCAGATAGTTGCTGTATTTTTCTGTGTTAAATAGCACATGGCCAATAAAAAAGCCCGCCGTGCAGTACGGCGGGCTTTTTAGCAGAACGATGCAAGGCTTACAGCTCCACGGTTTCGTCTTCCTCTACAGAGCGGTCCTCGGGAATGGCGGCCAGCGCTTCTTCCGGGTCACCTTTCACCTTGGCCCGAATCTGGGCTTCGATTTTGTCGGCCAGCTCGGGGTTGTCCAGCAGCACGGTTTTCACACCTTCGCGGCCCTGGCCCAGGCGGTTGCCTTCATAGGAGAACCAAGAGCCCGATTTGGCAATGATGCCCATGTCCACGCCCAGGTCCAGAATCTCACCTACTTTCGAAATGCCTTCGTTGTAGATAATATCGAACTCAATCACCTTGAAGGGCGGGGCTACTTTGTTTTTCACCACCTTCACCTTAGTGCGGTTACCGGTTACGTTGTCTTTGTCTTCCTTGATCTGGCCGATACGACGGATATCCAGACGCACCGAAGCGTAGAATTTCAGGGCGTTACCACCGGTAGTGGTTTCGGGCGAGCCGAACATTACGCCAATCTTCTCCCGCAACTGGTTGATGAAAATGCAGAGGCAGTTGGTTTTGTTGATGGTACCGGTGAGCTTGCGCAGGGCCTGGCTCATGAGGCGGGCGTGCAAGCCCACTTTCGAGTCGCCCATGTCGCCTTCCAGTTCGCCTTTGGGCACCAGCGCGGCTACGGAGTCAATCACGCAGATGTCGATGGCACCGGAGGAAATCAACTGGTCGGCAATTTCCAGAGCTTGCTCGCCGTTGTCGGGCTGGGCAATCAGCAGGTTTTCAGTGTCGATGCCCAGCTTTTTCGCATAAGCAGGGTCAAAGGCGTGCTCGGCGTCGATGAAGGCCGCAATGCCGCCCCGTTTCTGGGCTTCGGCAATGGCGTGCATGGTCAGCGTGGTCTTACCCGACGATTCCGGGCCATAGATTTCCACTACCCGACCTTTGGGCAGCCCGCCTACGCCGAGGGCAATATCCAGGCCCAGCGAGCCGGTGCTGATAACCTCCACGTCCATCACTTTCGTGTCGCTCAGCTTCATTACGGTGCCTTTACCGTAGTTTTTGTCGAGCTTATCCAGGGTGAGCTGGAGGGCCTTCAGTTTTTCGGCCTGGGGGTTTGCGGCAGTTTTTTCGGCCTTGTCAGTGGTTGCAGCCATTAGTAAGAGGGGTTGGATTGGAAATGCGTAGGTTTGGTGAATGTAGGCCTTTTTGAGGCCTTGCACAACTCGCGCGGCGGGCCGGAGCGGGTCGGCTCATGGTAACGCCGCCGGACTATATTTTGTGCCCGCAATGCTAAAAAAATTCGTCGGATTTAGCAGATTTTTTCCGTGCTAAAATTTTTGGAAATACGTCGGTTTCGTACCGTTCTGATACTGACGTGGGTAGCGTGGCTGGGGTGTACGCAGGCCAGTTGGGCGCAGTTGGATAACCGGTCATTTTACAACCGTCTGCCCCTGGGGCCGGGCTACGAGCGGCAAATTCGGCTGGATGTGCAGGGCCTGCTGTTCAACAAGGACAACGAGTATTTCAACAAAATTGACCCCGGCCTCACCTACTTCGGAGCACAATTGGCTCCGCGGCTGGTGTACTTCCCGGCGGCCAATCTGCGGCTGGAAGCGGGCATCTTTCTACAGAAGGACTACGGTACGCTGCGGCTGCGGCAGGTGCGGCCGTTGTTCACGCTCAAGTACGCCAACGGCCCGCACCGGCTGCTGTTCGGCAATATTGAGGGCAACCTGCAGCACGGCTACATTGAGCCGATGTACGACTTTGAGCGGGTGATGACCGACCGGCTGGAAGAAGGCACCCAGTATCAGTACCTGACCAACAATACGTTTCTGGATGCCTGGATAAACTGGCGGCGGCAGCAGTACCGCTTCAGCAATTACCAAGAGGAGGTAGCCGGCGGCCTGAGTGTGGAGCGCCGGCTGCTGGGCGACTCGCTGGGGTGGCTGCTGAAGCTACCCTTCCAGTTTACGGCCACGCACCGCGGCGGCCAACTTGATACCGTGGACCGACCATTGCAGACGCTATTCAACCTAGCTACCGGTGTGCGGGTACGCAAGGCGCTGGCTTCGCGCTTCGTGCAGGCAACTCATTTTGATGGCTACGTGACTTACTTTCACGACTACTCCTTCACGTACGTGCTGCCTTACAAGCGCGGCACCGGGCTGTACCTGAATGCCGGATTCGACACGCGACTTTCCAATCTGCAGTTGGCGTATTGGCAAGGCAACGGCTACATATCGCCCATTGGGGGGCGGCTGTACCAGTCAGTGTCCGTGTCAGTAGCCGACCCGGAGTACACCGAGAAAAACCGGCAGCTGCTGATTCTGCGGGCCATCAAGGACTACAAACTTCCCGGCAACGTTATCCTCACCACCCGCTTTGAGCCGTTGTACGACCTGAACAACGGTCTGTTTGATTTCTCTTTCGCGCTGTACCTGAATTTCAACCAGAGCTTTCTGCTGGGCACTGTGCGCAAAGAGTAACGCCGTGCGCAGTAGCGGTCATTCGGCGGGCCGGCGCAAACTGTAGTACAGAATATTGGAAGTGGCCAGGGCCCGGAGCGGCCAGGGCCGGGGGCGGGGAGGCAGCGGCTGAAACCCGGCCGCCTCGGCCACGGCACAGCTGCGCGGGTTACTGGCCCGGCACCGGATAAGCAGCCGGCTAGCTTTAAGCGTATCAAACCCAAAGGATATGGCTGCCACCAGTGCCTCCCGGGCGAAACCGTGCCCCTCAGCCTGCTCAGCCAGGTAGTACCCAATTTCGGCGGTGATGGGGGAAGCCCAGTTAGGCTTGAGGCTGATGTCGCCGAGGTACTGCTGGGTTTGTTGGTGCCAGATGCCAAACACGTACAGCCGGCCCGTAGCCCAGTCATGGTGAAACTGCTTGAGTACCTGCGCCGCTGCCGTCAGCGTGGGCGTGGCCGCCTCGCGGTTAGGGAAAGAAGGACGGAGCCGTTCCCGGTTCTGCTTAATCAGCTCAAAGAAGGCTTCCGCATCAGTGGGGTGGTAGGGGCGGAGTAGCAGCCGGGCCGTGGCAAGGGGAGCACCGGAAGGCGCGGGCAGAGGCGGAGCTGCGTACATGATTTCGGGAAAAGAAGGTGCCAAATACTACGCAGAAACGCTGAAAAACGGCTAATCCCAGCGTGTACTACTTGGTGACGAGGTAACTCCGTGTTTCATTGAACCGTTGAGGATGCAGCGGCTGAACGAAAAGCCGGCTGCCAAAAGCCGGCTCAGGCCGCTCGTTTCTCTCACTCAAATTATCTGCGTTATGTCAACCAGACTTGCCAATAAAGTAGCCATTGTAACCGGGGGTGGCTCCGGTATCGGGGAAGCCATCAGCAAGCGGTTTGCCCGCGAAGGGGCCGCCGTGGTAGTAGTAGGCCTTGATTCCGACCCCGTGCGCGAGGTAGTCGATGAAATTCTGGCCGAAGGCGGCCGGGCTATCGGTTACCTCGGCGACATAGCCCAGCAGGAAACCGCCGAAGCCTGCGTGAAGGCCGCCGTGCAGGAGTTTGGTAAGCTGGATATTCTGGTCAACAACGCCGGTGTATTCCCCGCTACCTCGGAGCTCGATAAGTACCCAGTGGATGCCTTCGAGTATATGATCAAGAACAATATCTACTCAGTGTTCATGATGAGCCGGGCGGCCCTGCCCGAGCTGCAGAAAACCAAGGGCAACATCGTGTCGGCGGGCTCAGAGGCAGGGCACATGGGCTCCCCCATGATTACGCCCTACGGTGGTACCAAAGCCTGGGTAATGACGTTCAGCAAGGGCCTAGCCGTGGAGCAGGCCAAGCACGGGGTGCGCGTGAACTGCGTGGGTCCCGGCCCCATTGACACGGCCTGGACGCACAAGGAAAGCGGCCCCATGAACCAGAAGATGGAGAAGAATACGGTAGCCGGCGTACCCATGGGCCGCCGCGGCACCCCCGAGGAAGTAGCCAACGTGTACCTGTTCCTAGCCTCCGACGAAGCTAGCTACGTTACCGGCGCTACTTACTTCGTGGATGGCGGCGTGACCATCTCTAAAAGTGCCGCCGGCGACGAGGTGCCCACCCACCTCAAACAAGAACCTACCGGACACTTGCAGCTCCATCACTCCAAAGAGGGCAATACCAAAGTGCGCAAAGAGGCCCTGGCCTCAATGAACTAAGACCACTGATTTCACGGATTGTGCCGCGGATTCCGCGGATTTTGTGGACGATTCATTGCACTTCCGAGCTATCCAGAAAACGAAAAAGACTTGCCAGTACGGCAAGTCTTTTTCGTTTTCTGGGCTTCAATTCCGTGGTCAGTAACTGACCACAAAACCCGCCGTCAATCCGATGAAATCTGTGAATTAGCCTTTCTGCAGTTCGGCCCCAACGCCGGAACGGCTCTGGGGCGGGCTGCCGAGGGCGCGCTGGTTGCGCATCACGTTTACCTGGCGGGCGGCTTCGTTGAAGTACTCTAAGCGGCGGATGAGCATCTCCTTAGTGAGTACGCGGCCTTCGGGGGTACGCATCATGGCTTTCTTATCGGCCAGAATACGCTGCAGAATGGCCTCGTTGCCGGCTTCGTTCTGGCGGAACTGAGCGTAAAACTCGCGCAGGCGCTCCAGCGGGGTTTCGGTGGTGAGGCGGAACTGGCCACCGCCCTGGTTCAGCACTTCGCTCAGCACGTACACTTCCAGCGGCAACGAAGTATTCAGGGCCGTGGTATGCACATCGAGCCCGGCCTCCAGGCCGCTCAGAATAATTTCGAGGTTGCGCTCAAACTGCTGGTAGTAACCGGCTGCTTCCATTGGGTTTATGAATTATGAGTTAGGAGTGCTGAAGGGTTAGTTGAAGCGAGAAGAAGCTACCATAAGTTGGCCACCAGTTCATCATTCACCATGCAGCATTCCTAACTAATCAGAGAAGTTCTTTTACAATTTGGTCCACCGTAATGCCTTCGGCTTCAGCTTTGAAGTTGCGCACCAGACGGTGGCGCAAAATGGGCAGGGCCACGGCTTTTACGTCTTCAATATCGGGCGAGTACTTGCCGTGGAGCAGGGCGTGACACTTAGCTCCCACAATGAGGTGCTGCGAGGCCCGGGGGCCAGCCCCCCATTCCAGCAGCTGCGTGGCGCGGGTGGCGGCGCGGCCGGTATTGGGGCGGGTTTTGTGCACCAAGCTCACGGCGTACTCCACCACGTTATCGGCCACGGGCACGCGGCGCACCAGCTGCTGAAACGCCTGAATCTCGGACGCGTGTAGCACCTTACTTACGGTGGGCTTGCGGTCGGAGGTGGTGTTTTTTACAATCTGCAACTCGGCCTCGTAGCTGGGGTAGCCCAGTTCAATGTTGAACATGAAGCGGTCCAGCTGAGCCTCTGGCAAAGGGTAGGTGCCTTCCTGCTCGATGGGGTTCTGGGTGGCCAGCACGAAGAAGGGGCGCTCCAGCGGGTACCGCTTGCCGGCTACCGTAACGGCGTATTCCTGCATACTTTCCAGCAGGGCTGCCTGGGTTTTAGGCGGGGTGCGGTTGATTTCGTCGGCCAGTACGATGTTGGCGAAAATCGGGCCCGGCACGAAGTGAAACTCCCGCTGCTGATTCAGCGTCTCTGAGCCCACAATGTCGGAGGGCATCAGGTCCGGGGTGAACTGCACCCGGTTGAACGAGAGGTCCAGCGAATCGGCAATGGTTTGGATGAGCAGGGTTTTGGCCAGCCCCGGCACGCCCACCAACAGGCAGTGGCCCTGCGAAAACACGGCCGTGAGCACCAGTTCCACTACCTCTTCCTGTCCGATAATCACCTTCCCGATTTCCTGGCGAAGTTTCTGGTACGACTGGGCCAGCGCGTCGGCGGCTTCTTTATCGGAGGCGAAAGGCATAGAAAGAGGGTAGGAGTTAGTAGCTAGGAGATAGGACGGATAAAAGCCAGGTCAGGATGCAAAAACGCACCATGCAACCCACTTCTTCCCAGCTACAGTTAGTTTACCGAGTTCAGCAGTTGACAGCCGGCGTACTCGGGGTCAACTTCGAGGTACACGGTGCCACGGTTCTGGGCAAACCAGGCGTCGAGGGCTTTGTTTTTCTTCTCGTTGAGGGCGGCGGCGGCAATTTTCTGGTAATCGTCGTCGAAGTTGGCTTGGTGCGGGGCGCGGTTAGCCTTCAGGTACAGAATCCGCACGGCGTCCTTGCCGTCATCGGTACGGTAGGGCAGGGGCGGGGTGATGCTGCCCACCTTCATGGTATCAATGGTGAAGAAGATGGCTGGGTCGAGCTGGTCGAGGGGCAGGTAAGTGCTTTCGTCGCGGCGGTTCTGCAGCATACCGCCGTTGCCGCCGGTCAGCTTGTCGTCGGAGTTATCCTTGGCAGCTTTGGCAAAGCTGATGCTATCGGCCAGAATGCGGCGGCGTAGCTTGCTGAGCTCCTGGGCGGCCTCGTTGGTATCGGCCGAGCCGGTTTCGGGCTTGAGCAGGATGTGGCGGGTGCTGTACGAGTCGCCTTTGCGCTCAATCAGCTGAATCAGGTGAAAGCCGAATTGCGACTCCACGATGGGCGACAACCCACCGGGTTCCAGGCGCAGCGCGGCAGCCTCGTACTCGGGCACCAGCTCGCGGCGCTTGAAGAAGCCCAGGTAACCGCCTTCCACGGCCGAGCCGGGGTCCTGCGAGTACTGCTTGGCCAAGGTGGCGAAATCCTCACCGGCCACAATGCGGGCCCGGATGTCGTTGAGCTTGGTCTGGGCCTCCTGCTTGGCTTTGGTATTGGTTTTGGCCAGCTTCACAATCTGACCCACTTCCACCTCCGTGGAGTAGTAGGGCAGGCTGTCTTTGGGCATGCGATTGAAGAACTGCCGCACCTCGCGGGGCGTCACTGATACTTTGCCGGCAATCTGGTCCTGCATTTTCTGCTGAATCAGCTGCTCCTTCACCTGCACCCGCAGTTCTTCCTTCAGCTGCTTCAGCGGCTTGTTGTAGTACTCTTCCAGCTTTTTCTCCGAGCCAATCTGCTGCACGAAATAGGCCATGCGGCGGTCCAGCTCGCTTTTTACCTGCGGCTCTTCTACCACCACCGAGTCGGTTTCGGCCTTGGCCAGCAGCAGCTTGTTCAGGGCCAGGCTTTGCAGAATGCGGCACTTGGTATCGGGGGGCAGAGGCTTGCCCTCGGCACGGGCCTGTTCCTGCGCGTAAATGGCTTCTAGGTCGGAGCGCAGGACAATCTGATTATCCACCTTGGCAATGATGCCGTCCACCACTTTCTGCCCTGCCGGCCGTCCCACACCCAACTGGGCAAAGCTGGCCGTGACCGATACGGCCACCAAAACTGCACTCAACAGCGCCTTGCGGGCCCCTACTATTTGAATCATGGAGTATTTCTGTAATGCTGCGGCTGCGTACCGCTCCGTAGCCAGACAACCCCGGCAAAACGCCGATAGTTGCCCGTAAATTTCATCATAAATCCTTTACCCGGCAAAAACACCCGCGGACGGAGCACGAAGGCCGGTTTTGGTAAGAGAGCCACCGCCCGCGGCAGAGGTTGCAGCGGCCCCGGCGGTGCCGAAAAAAGGCAGCGCCCCGGGCCGGACCGGCTGGCCGGTTCCGTCGGGGCGCTGACTGTTGCGGTGGCTGGGAGGTGTTATTTCGTCACCAGCTTATCTACTTCCGGCTGGTTGATTTTTACCGGGTATTTCTGGCGCAGCTCGGCAATCCACTGCTTCTCCAAGTAGTTCTGGTAGTCGGACGTGGCTTGGCCGCGTACTTCGGCCAGGGTTTTGGGCCCGGCCGGCAGCTGCCGGTCGATGATGACGGTGTAGTAGCGGCCGTCCTGCTGGGCGGTGTAGATGCCGGGGGCGTTGGTCATAAACAGGTCCACCACCTTGTTGTCGCCCTTCTGGAAGCTGCGCTGCTGCACCTGCACGGCCAGCGGGTTTTTGGCGTTGAAGAACTGCTCCACAGCGGCCGGGTTGCGGCTGTAGGCGCTTACCAGCACCACATCGGGGCGCACCGGAGCCTTACCACCTAGCAGAGAATTGGAACTCAGATGACGCTCCGGAATACCTTGGTCACGTAGATAGCGCAGTATCTCCTGGTTGCGGCGACCCGCCAGTGCACCGGCTGACCGGGTTTTAATCGGGGCACTGAGCATCAAATCCATAGTGGTGTCGGCGGCCATGCGGCCGGCCAGGGCCTCCAAGGCCGCGCGGCTGTCGGGCAGCAGCGTAGTAGTGCCAGGCGCGAAGCGGAATGTAGCCGGAATGCCAGCCGTTACCGGAACTATCGATTTGGCAAAACCCGTGCTGGTGTTAGGTTTGCCGGGTACCGGCTTCGAACCGTAGGGCATGAAGTAGGTTTGGGCCTGGCCCCGCAGCTCCGGCGAAGCGGCGCTGATAACGGTGGCCTGCACGCGGGGCTCCCATTGGTACTTGGCCTGGTTTTCCTGAAAGAACTTCTGCAGACCCACAGTGTCCTCAATGGCCTTGCTCCACACTTTCTCGTCCATCAGCTGGAACAGCAGAATCCCGTCGCGGTACTCCTTCACCAGCATGCGGTAATCCTCATATTTGTTTTCGAGGTTGGCCTTTTCATAGTCCACCAAGCTCTGCTCCACGTACTGGTCGTAGAGCTGCTGGGCTACGAAGCGGGGCTCGGCACCGGGGCGGGGGCGCTGGTTTTGCTGGGCATAGGCCAGGTAGTCTTTCGCCAAGTAAGGCTTGCCGCCGATGGTGAACAGCGTAGAGTTATCGGTGGGCGTTTTCGACGCTTTCACAACGGCCGCCGGGGCCGTGTACTTGAACCGGCCGTTTACCAAGGCCGTGTCGGCTTTGGCAAAGGCGTAGTCCTTCACGGCACTGTTCTCTACGAAGCTGTTTTCGGTGCGGACCCGCTTCAGGAAAGCAGCTTTATTCAACTCCGAGCGGGAGTCCTTGGCCACCTTGCTTTTGAGGGTGGGCTCCATGGCCTCAAACGAGGGCACCGGCTGCTTTTCAATTAGCTTGATGATATGCCAGCCGTAGGGCGTCTGGATGGGCTGCGAGATGTCGCCGGGCTTTTGCAGCTTGAAGGCGGCTTCCTCAAAGCTCGGAATCATGCGGCCGGTGCCGAAGGGCGGCAGCTCCCCGCCGTTGGCGGCCGAGCCGGCATCTTCCGAGAACTGGCTTACTGTTTTCTCCCAGTTGGCGCCCTGCTTTGTCAGGCGGCTGTACAGCTCATCTACCTTCTTTTTGGTGGTCACGGAGTCGGCGGCGGGCATGCCGGGCGTCGTCCGCACCATCAGGTGAGCCACTTTGATTTCGCCCTGGGCCGGGCGCACGTCGTTCACCTTGATGATGTGGTAACCAAAGCGTGTGCGCACCGGCTGCGACACCTGCCCCGCCGGCGTGGCGTAGGCCACCGTTTCAAAGGGATACACCATCTGCATGGCCGTGAAGTAGCCCAGCTTGCCACCATTCTCGGCGGCCGATGGGTCCTCAGAAGCTTCACGAGCTACCTTGGCGAAATCCTCGCCGCCGGTTACGCGCTGGCGCAGGGCCGTAATTTTCTGATAGGCGACCAGCGTGTCCTTGGGGCTGGCATCGGGGGTGATGCGCACCAAGATGTGCGAGGCGTTTACTTCCTTGCTCATCCGGTCGTAGGCCTCACGCACCAGCTTGTCGGTCACGCTTTTCTCGGTGAGGTAGGGCTGGGCCAGCTGTTGGCGGTAGCCGTCCAGCTCGCGCCGGAAGGCCTGAGTGGTATCGAGGCCGCGCTGCTCGGCTTCCAGCACCTTCAGCTTGAAGTTGGTGTAGAGGTCGAGGTATTCCTGCACGCTGGCCCGGGTGCCGTACTCAGGGGCCGAGCTGTTGTTTTTGCGGTACACGTACGCAAACTCGGAGGCGGGTACTTCGGTGGTGCCCAGCGTTTCAACCGAGGGCACGGGAGCCTTGGAGGTAGGCTTGGTGGCCTGGCACCCGGCCAGAAAAGCAGCCGCGGCAGTGCCGGCAAGCAAAATGCGTTTGTGCATACAGTAGAATAGGAATCAGACGAAGCCGGCCCGGCTACCAGAAAACCTGGCAAGTGCAGACGACTGCTAGTCGCAATTTTACGGATTTTTTTCTGGGTCCCGGAAGGACTACGGTCTGCAAATAGTTCCGCTTGGCAGCATGCAAAAAGCCCGTTGCTAGCAACGGGCTTTTTGCATGCTACTGGTAGTATGACGCGCGTTTAGGCCAGCTTCTTGCACAGCCGGCACAGGTTGCGGGCACCCTGCGTGGTGAATTCCACCTGATCCATAATGCGGTTGACGAGCATCATACCCACGCCGCCTTTCTTGCCTACGCGTACATATTCCTGTAAATCAGGCTCCTGGTAGCTGGAAGGGGAGTAGGAGGTCAGGTTGTTATCTTCTATTTCAATGCAGAACACATGATTTTGAACAGACACCCGGATATCCAGGAACTGGGACTCATCCTCGCCGTTGCCGTGAATAATCAGGTTCGCAACTACCTCATCTACCGCCAGCACAATCTGGTTGACGATGAGCTCGGAAAGCTGTTGGGTAGCCAGAAATTCGCTCACGAAGTCGCGCACCACCTTTAGGTTGCGGCGTGTGCAGCTAACTCTGATTGCGTGTTTCATGCCCTGGCAGTGTGTGCAACGCGACTAAAAGGCTACCGCTTCGGCTTCCGACGGTACAATGGTCATCAGCGAATCAAGGCCCAGGATTTCAAATACGTTGTGCACTTTCTCTTGCATGTTGAAGAATACCAGTTTCACGCCGGCATCCTGAAAACTTTGCAGGTGGGAAATAAATACGCCCAGGCCCGCCGACGAAATGTAGTTCAACTGGCGGCAATCAATCAGCACCTTCTGATAGCGCAGAATTTCGGGCTTGCTCAGCTCGGTATCCAGCAATACTGAAGAGCTGGCATCCAGCTCCCCGTCCAGCACGAGCGTAAGGGTATGTTCGGTAGCGTGTTGATTTATTTTCATAGCTCCGTGCTACGTTAAAGCGTAGCCTCAGGTTGGGCGGCCTTGAATTTTATGACCAGCAGCGTCTGGTCGTCGTGCATGGGCTGGCCCTTGCTGAATTCGTTAAGATCCGTCAGGATTTTCTCCTTAATCTGGTGCGCATCAAGGTAGTAGGTCTGCTCCAGGATGTGCTGCAGGCGCTCCTCGCCGTACTCCTCCTGCGCCGCGTTCCGCGCTTCCACAATGCCGTCGGTGTAAATCACCATGACGTCGCTGGGGTTGTAGTCGTAAAACTGATTTTTGATGTGCTTCTCGTAGGTATCGTTCCGGATAATACCCAGCCCCAGCCCCGCCGTGCGGAAGTAAGAAACTTCTTCCTTGATGGAGTGATAGTACAGCGTATGGCAGTGGCCGGCCCGCGCAAACACAAAGCCACCGTGCTCATAGTCAATGATGTAGAGCGAAGCCGTAATGAAGGCTGATTTTTCAAGGCAGCGGGCCAGGGCGTTGTTGGCCTGAGCCATAAACTTGCTGGGCACCGGAAACTTCTCCCGCTCGTTGCGGGCCAGCGGGTTTTCCTGCATCAAGGCGTGAAAGATGCCCTTCATCTGGGCCACGTGAAACGCGGCCGTTACGCCCTTGCCCGATACGTCGCCAATGAGCACGGCCAGCCGCCGGCCGGGCAAGTGCAGAAAGTCGTAGAAGTCACCCCCCACCTCGGTGGCTGCCAAAGCGTGCGAGCTGATTTCAAACCAGTTGTCGATGGGCAGGTTTTTGGGAATGAGGCTATCCTGCACCGCCGAGGCAATCTTGAGCTCGTCCTGCACGCGCTGAGTGTGCATGGACGCCTGCACCAGCTGCAGGTTTTCGATGCTGAGGACTGCCTGGTTGGCGAAGGTCTGTAGAATGCTCAGGTTTTCCCGATCAAATCCCTGGGCCTGCTCCTTCAGCATAAAAATGCTGCCGTACTGCCGCTTGCTGGAGTTGAGCGGCATCACAATCAGGGAGCCGAACGGTAGCTCCAGGCTGCGGAAGCCGGCGCTGGTGAACAGGTCGTTGTTCAGGTACTCAATGTGGGCGAGGTTGTACTCGCTCAGCAACTGACGAATGGACTGGGACTGCTCAGCGCGAATGTTGTAAAACAGCTGCTCCGGGTTGCCTTCCGAAGTTACTTCCAGCCAGGCGGCGTCCGCGTCCACCGTTTGCACCGCCGAGTCGAAGAACATCTGGTACACTTCCTGCGCCGATTGTCCGCGCTGAATGAGCTGGGTAAGGCGCTGCAGGCTCAGAATTTCCTCGCGCTTTTGCTCAAATACGCTGGCCGTGGGCAGGTTAAATACCGTCACCAGCAGGCCCATCAGCGCGTAAAAGCCGGCGAAGAAGGCGTTCAGGAGCAGAAACGTATGCTGCGTGGGCACACTCAGGAGCAGAGGCTCGTTGCGGGTTTCCTGGAAATACAGCACAAATGCCCCCATGGCCAGAATAACGGCAATCTGCCACAGTACAGCCTGCAGCTTTTGGCGGCGGTTCAGGAAGGCTACCCATTTCTGGTGGCTGCTGATGTACACACCGAAAGCCGCCAAAGCCCCGATTATCAGCGTGACAAAGCCCCAGGTGGGCGTAGGAGCAAACAGGTGTACCAGCAGCGTAGCGCCCAGCAATACCTCAAATACCACCCATTGGCGGCGCAGCCAGCCCGAAGACCGGAATAGCACCAAGGAGCGCCACACATAGTTGGTGCGCGCCAGCAGCACCGTGAACAGCCCAATGTTGATGGTGTACACTACCGCAAACAGCAGGGAGCTGGTAGCAGGTAGGCTTGTACTAATGAGCCGCTGCAGCAGATGCAGCCCGACGCACAGCGTTGCTAGGAGCCCAGGGCCCAGCACCAGCCCACGCAGCAGCCCGATAAAATCGAGGCCGCGCAGCCGTTCGGGCTTGCTGCGCTCCAGCATAAACATACCCGCTGTAAAAAAGGCCTGCAGCACTAAAAGAACCCATTTGGCCGGCGCAGAAACTGCCGGAAACAGCTGCGGCTGGGCATGCAGCACCATGCAGCCCAGCAGCCCTAACCACGTTAGGAGGGTGAAGGGAAACAGGAAGGGATGTAGCTTCCGAAGAAATGACATGCAGGAAAATTCTGCCAGTGTAAGGCAGCGCTAGGAGCCGAATGGAGTAGCAAGATACAGGCTGCGGGGAAAAAGCCACTATGCAAGCCCGCAGATACGGCATATGCTCTCCCAAGGATGCAAGCCCAAAAAAGCCGACGGCTCCGGAGAACCGTCGGCTTTTTAATGGTCGAAGCACTTAGTAGGTTTCAGTAAACCTACGTGGCAAGCTAGCGGCTGCTATAGTTGGGGGCTTCGCGGGTAATCTGCACGTCGTGGGGGTGCGACTCGCGCAGGCCGGCACCGGTAATGCGCACAAACTGCGCCTGTTGTAGTGCCTCAATGCTGCCCGCCCCGCAGTAGCCCATACCGGCCCGCAGACCACCCGAAAGCTGGTACAGTACCTCGGCCGCCAAGCCTTTATACGGCACGCGGCCCACAATGCCTTCGGGAACGAGTTTTTTCACGTCGTCCTCGGCATCCTGGAAATACCGGTCTTTCGAGCCTTCTTCCATAGCTTCCACGGAGCCCATGCCCCGGTAGCTTTTGTACTTGCGGCCTTCAAACAGCGTCACCTCACCGGGGGCTTCCTCGGTGCCGGCCAGCAAAGAGCCAATCATAACGGTGCTGGCGCCGGCGGCCAGGGCTTTCACCACGTCGCCAGAGTATTTGATGCCGCCGTCGGCAATGAGCGGTACGCCGGTGCCTTCCAGGCCCCGGGCCGCCTCCATCACCGCCGAAAGCTGCGGTACCCCAATACCGGCAATAATGCGGGTGGTGCAAATGGAGCCGGGGCCAACGCCTACTTTCACGGCGTCGGCGCCGGCATCGGCCAGGGCACGGGCCCCGGCGGCCGTAGCCACGTTGCCAGCAATAACTTCCAGCTTAGGGAACTGCTGCTTTAGGTTGCGCACGGCATCCAGCACTCCTTTGCTGTGGCCGTGGGCCGTATCTACGCTCACTACGTCCACGCCGGCTTCAACCAAGGCAGCCACGCGGTCCAGCAAATCGGCGGTAACGCCCACGGCAGCTCCCACGCGCAGGCGGCCCAACTCGTCCTTACAGGCGTTGGGCGTGCGGCGGCGCTTCCGGATGTCTTTGTAGGTAATGAGGCCTACGAGGCGGCCATCGGTGTCGATTACCGGCAGTTTTTCCACCTTGGAATCCTGCAGGATGTCCTCGGCGGCGGCCAGGGCGGTGCCGGCCTGGGCCGTTACCAGCGGGGTAGGAGTCATTACCTCGGCTACGGTGCGGGTCATGTCCTTCTCAAAGCGCAGGTCCCGGTTGGTGAGGATGCCTTTGAGGCGGCGCTGGTCGTCCACAATGGGAATGCCACCGATGTTGTTGCTGCGCATCAGCTGTTTGGCATCGGCCAGGGTGGCGGTTTCCTCCAGCGTAAACGGGTCGAGAATCATGCCGCTCTCGGAGCGTTTCACGCGGCGCACCAGCTCGGCCTGGGCCCGGATGCTCATGTTCTTATGAATGATACCAATGCCACCTTCCTGGGCTAGCGCAATGGCCATTTCAGCTTCCGTGACGGTATCCATGGCCGCCGAAACGAAGGGGAGCTGGAGCCGAATGTTGCGGGTGAGCTGGGAGCTGGGGTCGGCGTCGCGGGGCAGTACTTCCGAATAACCGGGCAGCAGCAGGACGTCGTCGTAGGTAAGCGCCTCGAAGGCAATTTTGGCAGCGAAATCAGCCATGGCAACAAGAAGGTTAGGTTCCACTTATTGCCGGGCAAATCTACGGCGAAATCTTGGCATTGCGGCCCAGAGTCGGTTCTTTCTGTGTTATCATTTCAAAATAGCAGCCGTACATACTCCGACAGCGCATCGGTGAAGGCTGACCCAACACCTCAGCGTACTAGTGAAATCGGGGCGAATGTGAGAACTTGCACCTTAAGTCGGCCCGTTGCCGACGACTCCTTCGTGTATGTCTGCCCAGTCCGCGTCGATACCCCCTGGTTTACCCCCCGATTTTCTATCGGTGTTGCTGGAAGAAACGGTGGCGGGCGTACTCTACCTGGTGCCGGATGCCGCGCCTGATTTTGCCGTGGCTTACAGCAACCAAACCGCCCGCAAACTACTGGGGCCACTGGCTGAGCCGGGCCAGTTGCTCAGCCAGTGGCCGGTGGCTGCTCCCGCCCGATATTTACTGGTGTTGTTGCAGGAGGCGCACGAGCAGAGCCAACGCCAGCAGCAGCTATTTATGCTGAATTTGCCAAGCGGTAGTCTACCGTTTCGCCTGATAGTGCGCCGGGTAGGGGGTGGGCTGCTGCTAAGCTGCCTGCCGGCCGATAGCCCGGAGCTGGCCGCCGCCCAAACCGCCCAGCGCCAGAGCGAAGCCCGCGAATCGGCGGCGTATGCCGAGGCAAACCGGCAGCGGGAGCAGCTGTACCACTTGCTGGAGCAGGCGCCGTCCATGATTTGCGTCCTCAGCGGCCCTGAGCACGTTTTTCAGTTTGTCAATTCCAACTACGCGGCGTCGCTGGGCAACCGCCCGCTGCTGGGGTTACCCATTGAAGTGGCCGTGCCAGGGATACAG
Source organism: Hymenobacter pini (assembly GCF_020421205.1). Taxonomy (GTDB): domain Bacteria; phylum Bacteroidota; class Bacteroidia; order Cytophagales; family Hymenobacteraceae; genus Hymenobacter; species Hymenobacter pini. Next base: position 478,123 of record NZ_JAIZZH010000003.1, on the reverse strand, counting down.
GGCCACCCGGTTATGGCGCTGCTCAACCAAGTGTATCAGACTGGGGAAACCTACACAGCGCACGAAATGCCGGTGCAACTGCGTGCTGAAGGCCCTGGGCAGGCTAAGCCGGAGCAGTACTATTACAACTTCATTTACCAAGCCCGCCGTAACCAGCAGGGCCAGGTTGACGGCATCTACGTGTTTGCCTACGACGTAACGCCGCAGGTGCAGGCCCGCCAGCAGATTGAGTGGCAGAATGAGCAGCTGGCAAAACGCGTAGAAGAAGGCATGCAGGCAGCGGAGCAGGAGCGGGAAAAACAGCAGGCAGATTTGCAGCGCATCTTCGAGCAGGCCCCGGTAGCCATTGCCATCATGCGCGGGCCCGAGTTCATTGTGGAGCAGGCCAACGCGGCTATTGGTACCATTTGGGGCCGCTGGCCGGCCGACACATTGGGCCGACCCTACTTTGAGGCCGTGGCCGAAACGGCCGGCCAGGGGTTTGAGGAAATCCTGGACGAGGTAATGCGGAGCGGGAAGCCACACTTGCTGAATGAAACCCCAGTTATCTTCAACCGCAGCCATACCGGGCAACCGGCGCAGGCCTACATCAACTTTGTACTACAGCCCTTGCGCAGCCTTCAGCAAGAGGTAACGGGCGTAATCGTAATCGGTACCGAGGTTACGGAGCAGGTACAGTCGCGGCAGCTGCAGCAGGTGCAGCAACAATTGTTGGACGGACTGTTCTTGGATGCCCCGGCGCCCATTGCCATTCTGGCTGGGCCCGATATGGTGTATCAACTGGTTAATCCGGCTTACCAGCAGCTGTTTCCGGGGCGGGAGCTGCTCAATCGGCCGTTGCTGGAAGCCCTGCCCGAGCTGCTCGATACGCCCGTGCCCGAGCTGTTGCGGCAAGTGTATGCCACCGGTGAAACCTACGTGGCCCGCGAAATGGAGCTGCGCCTTGCCCGGCAACCCGGCAACCTACTTGAAACAGCCTATTTTACCTTCACCTACCAGGCCCGCCGTAGTGCCGAGGGGCTGGTTAATGGCGTGCTGGTGTTTGCCTACGATGTAACTCAGCAGGTACAGGCCCGCTTGGTGCTGGAAGACAGCCAGGTGCAAACCCAGCTGCTGGCCGACGAGCTGCAGAAAACCAATACTCAGCTTATCCGAGCCAATGCCGACCTGGACACTTTCGTGTACATGGCCTCACACGACTTGAAAGCGCCCATCACCAACATTGATGGATTGCTGCAGGCGCTACGGCACGAGCTGGCCTTGCCAGCCACCGAGGCCGACACCGAAACGGTATTGCGCCTGATGCAGGACTCGGTGCAACGGTTTCAGCGCACTATCAAATACCTCACCGATGTGAGCCGCTGGCAGCAGGTGCAGGACTTGCCGGCCTCCTCAGTGGCCGTAGCGGAGCTGGTGGCCGATGTGTGCCGCGACCTGGCGCCACTACTGGCTGTTACCAACGGGCAGGTGCAGGTAGCCGCCGACAGTTGCCCGGAGCTGCTATTTGCCGAAAAGCACCTGCGCAGCCTGCTCTACAACCTGATCAGCAACGCACTTAAGTACCGCTCCCCCGAGCGGGTGCCCCTGGTGCAGGTGCGGTGCACGCTGCCCGAGCCCGGTATGGCTGTGCTGGAGGTGCAGGACAACGGCCTGGGCCTGACGCCTGAGCAGCAGCAGCGCGTGTTCGGCATGTTTCAGCGCCTGCACGACCACGTGGAAGGTTCCGGCATTGGGCTGTATTTGGCCAAGCAGGTGGTTGAAAAGGCCGGCGGGCAACTTTCCGTGGAGAGCCAACAAGGCGTGGGCTCCACCTTCCGGGCCATCCTACCACAACCAACTATTCAGTGAGCCGTAAGGGCCTACCCTATGAATTTCAATATTACTGCCTGTACCTCACCGGAGGACGTGCCGCTCACCATTCTGTTGGTGGATGATGATGAGGCCGCCCGTTACCTGGGGCAGCGCCTATTACGGCCTTATGCCCAGCAGGTGCAGTTGGTGCTGGCCACCAACGGCGAAGAGGCCCTCCGTGCTCTGCAGCCCGCCGCACCGGGGTGCACGCTGGTATTGCTGGACCTGAACATGCCCGTGATGGATGGGTTCGAGTTTCTGGAAGAGTACCAACACCTGCCCGTCGAGCAACAGGAGCACACCCGCGTGGTGGTGGTATCTTCGTCAGAATTGCCTGCTGATCAGCGCCGTGCCCGGGATTTAGGAGCTGGTTTTTTGCATAAACCATTGACTTCCAATACTATTTCGGAGCTGTTGACGCTGTTTGGAGCAGCTCAGTAGTTTGCGTGATTATCCGTATTCTGGCGTAAGTTTGTATTCTCTCTATACTGTTCTGGTTATGCCCCAGCTCTCCGCCGTTCTGTTGGTTGACGACGACCCGTCCACTAACTTTCTGAACGAATCCACCCTCTACGAAATGCGCCTGACGGATAAGTACCTGACGGCTGGGAACGGAGAGGAAGCTCTCCGTCTGCTCAAAGAAAACAGCGCCGACGCCACCCACGAAAAGCCACTGCTGATACTGCTGGACATGGCCATGCCCGTGCTCAACGGCATGGATTTTCTGGAGGCTTTCCAAGCGTTGCCCGCGTCGGTACAGGCGTCCACTATCATCGTAATTCTGGCCGTGAGCATGCCCTCCGTTGACTTGGGCCGGCTGGAGCACTTCCCAGTAGCGGGTATGGTAAGCAAGCCGCTCACCAAGGAAAAGCTCTCCACAGTACTGCAGCTGCACTTCAGCAAACAAGGCCGCTAACCCTACCGAACAAAACCGGCCGCGGCTGGTTAGTACCAGCACGTAGCTGTAACAAACGTGTACTGCTGCTTCAGGAGCCCGGCTTCTGAAGCAGTTTTTGTTTCCCCTCCTTTCTTTTCAAATACGTATGGCCACTCCCAAAACCTGGTTTATTACCGGTGTCAGCACCGGTTTTGGTAAAGAACTAGCTGAATACTGCCTGCAACAAGGTGACTCCGTAGCGGCCACCTTCCGCAAGCCCGAGCAGGCGAAGGAGTTCAGCAAAAAAGACCGCAACCGGGCCCGCGGCTTCGTGTGTGATGTGGTGAATGAGCAGCAGGTGCAGCAGGCCGTGCAGGATGCCATTCAGTTTTTCGGCCACCTGGATGTGGTGGTGAACAACGCTGGCTACGGCTCCCTGGGTAGCATCGAGGAAATTGACGACGCTGAGGTGCAGCGCCAGTTTGATGTGAATGTGTTCGGGCCTCTGCGGGTGCTGCGGGCTGTGCTGCCTCACCTGCGCGAGCGGCGCAGCGGCCACGTGCTCAACATCACCAGCATTGGCGGCCTCAAAACCTTCCCCGGCGTGGGCGTGTACAACGCCAGCAAGTTTGCCCTGGAAGCCATTGGCGAAAGCCTGAGCCAGCAAGTAGCGCCCCTCGGCATCAAGGTAACCAACATTGAGCCCAGCGGCTTCCGCACCGAATGGGCCGGTAGCTCGGCTACTTACGTGGATACCAAAATTGAGGACTACCGCAGCACTGTGGGCGAGAACCTGAAAGGCATTCAGGGTTACAGCGGCCGCCAGCCTGGCGACCCGCAGCGCGCCGCCAAAATCATGTTCGACGTGGTACGCCAAGAAAATCCGCCCCTGCACCTGCCCCTGGGCAAAGCCGCCGTGAAAGGGGCCCGCGAGAAGTTCACGCAACTGGTAGATGAGCTGGCTCAGGTAGCCGACCTCGGCGACTCCGCCGACTACCCCGCCGGCGAATAACGCCCGGCGCAATTCGCACAGCTCATAAAAAAGCCGGCTGCCCGTTACGGGCAGCCGGCTTTTTTGCGCAGGTACACGGGGTTAAAACTTAGCCCCTACGCTTAGCTGAAACTCCCGGATATTGTACTCAGCATCGTAGGTGTAAGGCCCATTCAGGTCGCCCTCAAAGTGAGAAGCACCCGGAATAAGCACATTGTAGGGAGTAGTGGAAACAGTAGCCCCCAGCAGCAGCCGGTCGGTGGTGAAGTACAGGCCGGGCTGAATGAACGTGTAGCTGTAGCCGTCTTTACTCAGGTTCACCATCTGTCCCACCGATACACCCGGCATTAGCCGGCCCGACTGGCCCAGGCGTGCGGTGTAATGCAGGCCGAAATCGGCGCGGGCCCGGCTCAATAGGCGGCTTACGTGTTGGTTGCCGTAGGCCGTAACAACGCCGTTGCTGCCGGTTTGGGTATAGCCCGTGCGGTAGTTCAGGTGCTGCATATCCAGCCCCACTGTACCCGAAAGCATCAAGTGTTCCGATAAGGCCCGGAAGCCCATCACATTCATAAAGCCCGAAAACGTGTTGCGTAGGGAAACCCGCCGGTCTTCCTCCGCCGATGAGCGCCCCGAGGTAGGGAAATAGCTGCCCCCTGACGAGTTAGTGCGGAAGTCGCTGATTTTGGGGCCGGCTTCGAAGTAAAAGCTCCATTTGGAGGTGGTGTCCTGGGCGGCAGCTGAGTGAGCGAGGCCAAGAGAAGCGCCCAGTAGGGCAAGGGCAGTAAAAGAGTGTTTCATAGCACGCTGATTAGGGAAAAGTGATACACATTTCCGCTCAGCCAATGATGGTGCCAGCCTCCACTGTTGGGCCACAAAAGCACTCTTTCCGGCCACTAAATACCAGAATTCCAGTAGAAAATTTATCTAGTAATTGCCAGTACCCGCCGCCAGTCGGGGTTGAAGCACAGACTCACCTGCAGATTCTCGTTTTGCTCGGCGCGGCCTTCCTGCGGCACCTGTACCAGTTGGTTGAGGTAGCCAACTTCTACCGAGGATGCCTTGCTCAATTGATATCCTACTCCCAGATACGCGCGGTTCTGCTGAAATACCCGGCCATTCTCGCGCCGCCCAAAACCCAGAAAAATCTCATCGGCCGCTACCAGAAAGGGAGTACCGCCGGTCAGCTCGCGGCCCAGCAACGGCATCACCAGCCGCAACTGGTAACGCATGCGGTTGAGGTAAGTGAAGCTGTGGTCGGGCTGCAGCCGTACCCAGCGCTGCTCAACCCGGTAGCGGTGCTGCAGCTGAATGCGGCTCTTGGCGTCGCGCAACTGCACCTGCTGATACAAGCGGTGCTCGGGCCCGGCCGCATCCGGCACGTTGTCCTCGGCCACGGCCTGCGAGTAAGCGTAGCCCGCCGAAAATAACAGGCTGTTGGTAGCATAGTAGTTGGCCCCGCCCCGAAACACGTTCTGAAAACCCAGTTCCGAGGTGCGGGTGCGCAAAACCTGTACTTCCGTGTGCAGACCCCAGCGCTTGCTCAGGCGGGCATCACTGAACAGCATTAGCCAGGCGTTCTGGCGGGCAAGGGTGGTAGAGCGCGGGGTGGTAAGCTGCTGGGCCGCGCCCCTATGTAGCAGCAGCAACATCAGGCTCGGCAGCAGCATCAGCCCCCGTTTGAGCAGGGTAGATGTTTGCATAGAGTAATGTTACCGAATTGTTGCCTGTGTTACCTAATTGTTAATGTTAAGTTTTAAGTGGTTCTCGATGAATGTGGTAGAGCAGCGGGTGGATGCACCGGGAGGGTTGAAAACCCGCTCTTGCACTACAGCCCGTTCTGCTTCTTGGTACCCCGGATGGCCTGGGCTTCCAGCGGATTTTCGGGCCAGTAGTGCTTAGGGTAGCGCCCCCGCAACTCCTTACGCACCTCAAAGTAGCTACTGGTCCAGAAGCTGCGCAGGTCGCGCGTGACCTGGGCCGGGCGGTAGCCAGGGCTGAGCAGGTGCAGGGTAAGCGGTACCCGGCCGCCGGCTACCGTGGGCGTATCCAACAGCCCAAATACCTCCTGCAGACGCACGGCCAGCACCGGAGCCGCCGGTTCCGAATAATCGAGCCGGATGTGGGAGCCGGTGGGCACTTCCAGGTAGGCGGGGGCCAGCCGATCCAGCTCCTGGCGCTGGGCCCAGCCGTTAGGCAGGCGCCCCAGCAAGGCTTCCTGAAAATCAACCCGGCCTAGTTCCGCCATCGACTTCACCCCGTTCAGGTAAGGAGCCAGCCAGTCTTCCAGTGCCGTCAGCAACGCTTCTTCGGATACATCGGGCCAGTTTTCGGGAAAGTGGTGGTGCAGAAACGCCAGCCGCTCCCGTAACTGCTGTGCGGCTTCGCTCCACGGCAGCCGCGCAATGCCTCCTGCCCGGATGGCTCCCAACAGCACCGCTGTAATGGTGGCTGGCTCAGGGTTAGGCAGGTTCGTATCAGATAGAATGAGAGCCCCGAGGCGGCGCAGGCGGCGGGCCGTAACTCGACCCGCCGCCTCATCCCAGCGCACTTCGTCCTGAGTTTCTATCTGCTCAGCAAAGTGCGTTTCCAGCTCCTGCCGGCTTAGCGGAGCGGCCAGGCTGGCGCGGGGCTGGGCGGCTAGCCCATCTAGCGCCGCCACAGCAAAAAACACGTCCTGCTGCCCAAAAAACTCGGCCGGCAGGGTAGCCCGCTGCCCGCTGATGAGGCGCACCCGCTCCGGAGTTTCGCGCTGGGCCAGGCGGTCGGGGTAGGCTAGGGCGGCCAGCAGGCCGGCCACATCAGGCTCAATGGTGCCCTTCGCCCCGGCCCGGTTACGCAGCACGGCGGCGGCTTCCCGTACGCGGCGCATCCCGGCCCCATCGGGCTGCAGGCCGGGCAGCGGCGCCCGGCCGGTGTGCAACGCTTCCAGGCGCAGCCGCAAATCGGGCGGACCAAAAGAACCATCGGCGGGGCGCAGAATGTCGCGCTCCGTGAGTAGGGCTGCCAAGGCACAAGCCGTAGTTCCATATCCGATTTCCTGCCCGCGTACTACCAGGTGAGCTAACCGCGGGGCCAGGCCCAGCCCGGCCACGGCCCGGCCGTGGGCCGTGGGTTGCCCACTGGGTTGCAGCGCCTGCAGCCGCACCAGCAGCTCGCGGGCCTGGGCCAGGGCGGGAGTCGGGGGCGCATCCAGCCAGCGCAGGGAGGTGGCATCATAAGCACCCCATAAGGCCAGTTCCAGCGCCAGGGGGCTGAGGTCGGCAGAAAGGATTTCGGGAGCGAGGTGGTGGGGCAGGGCCTGGTATTCGGCTTCAGTCCAGAGGCGGTAGCAGGTGCCGGGGCCGAGGCGACCGGCTCGGCCCCGGCGCTGGTCGGCGGCGGCTTGGCTGACGGGTTCAGTACCGAGGGTAGTGAGGCCGGTACGGGGCTCAAAGCGGGGCACCCGGGCATAGCCGCCATCTACCACAATGGTTACGCCCTCAATAGTGAGGCTGGTTTCGGCAATGCTGGTGGCCAGTACCACCTTGCGGCGGCCGGCCGGGGCGGGGCGCAGGGCCGCATCCTGCTGCTCGGCTGGTAGTTCGCCGTGCAGCACGTGAATATCAATATGTTCGGGCAACCCGGCCAGCTTATCGGCCACGCGGCGCTGGTCGGCCAAGCCGGGCAAGAACACCAGCACGTCGCCGGAAGTATGAGTGTGCAGGGCCTCGCGGATGATGGCCGGGGTGAGGTCCTGGAGCTTCTCATGGGGGCGGCTGGACACGGTGGCGGCCCGGCGCGGGCTCAGGTAATAGGTTTCTACCGGGTACATACGCCCCAGGCTGCGCACCACCGGCGCCCCAAGCCAAGCACCCAGCCGCTCCGCATCCAGCGTGGCCGACATGACCAGCAGCCGCAAATCGGGCCGTAGCACCTGCTGGGCATCCAGGGCTAGGGCCAGCCCCAGATCGGCCTGCAGGCTCCGCTCGTGAAATTCATCGAATAGCACGGCCGCTACGCCTTCCAGCGAAGGGTCGTCCTGCAGTTGGCGCGTCAGAATCACCTCCGTAACTACCTCAATGCGCGTTTTCGCCGATACTTTACTTTCCAGGCGCATGCGGTAGCCCACCGTTTGGCCCACCGGCTCGCCCAGCAGCTGGGCCATGCGGGTAGCCGCCGCCCGGGCCGCCAACCGCCGGGGCTCCAGCACCAGAATGCGCCCGTCGTTGCGCCAGCCGGCTTCCAGCAAAGCCAGCGGCACAATGGTGGTTTTGCCCGCGCCCGGCGGAGCCTGCAATACAGCCGTGGAGCTGGTTTCCAGAGTGCTCAGCAACTCCGGCAGGGCATCAAGAATAGGAAGGGCAGGAAATTGCATGGACGGCGAATTGCGAAAGAAAGAGCGGGGTGCTACCAATTAATACACAGGCACCGAGGGGTCGGCCTGCAGGCTCCAGGCGTGAATGCCGCCGCGCAGGTTGAGCAGGTTGGTAAGCTCGTGGCGGTGTTGGAGGTAGGCCAGGGCCTGCATGGAGCGCACCCCGTGGTGGCAGATGAGCACGGTGGGCCGGTCGGGGTCAATTTCCTCAGCGTGGCGGGCTAGCTCTCCCAGCGGAATCAGCTGGCTGCCCTCAATGCGGCAATAGGCAAACTCCTCGGGCTGGCGCACATCAATAAGTTGAATATCCTCGCCTTGCTGGAGGCGGGCTTGTAAGGCAAGCGGAGTAATTTCCGGGAGCATAGCAGCGGGAATCAGCGGGTGAATGGCCGCAGACTCCGCAAAATTACCGCGCTACTCGTTAGCTTTGACCATGCCTCGGAAACCCGCCCGCAGATTGCGCAGCAGTTGATAAGGCTTTACCAGGTTTTTCCGTGTTGCAAGCACTAGTTGATTTCTGGAAGGCTGCTGCTGGCGGCAGTCCGTTGGAGTGGGTAGCCGTACTCACCGGGTTTGCCTGCGTGTGGCTGGCCGCCCGCGAGTCGCTCTGGAATTTTCCGGTGGCCATTGTCAGCTGCGCGCTGTACGTGCTGGTGTATTACCAAGCGGGGTTATATTCCGATGGGTTCCTGCAGGTCTGGTTTATTGGGCTGAGCGTATATGGCTGGTACCAGTGGCTGTACGGCGGCCGTAACGAAACAAAACTGGCCGTGTCGCACACCCGGCCCGCGGAGTGGTTGGGGTGCCTGTTATTCGTGGCGTTTTACACCTTGGGTGCCGGCTACTATCTGCAACACTACACTGATGCTGCCCTGCCGCACTGGGATGCTCTTACCACAGCCATCAGCCTGGCGGCGCAGTACCTGCTGATGCGTAAGCGGCTGGAAAACTGGTGGCTATGGATTGTAGTGGACGTTATGTACGTGCCTATTCTCTGGTACAAGCACCTGTACCCAACCAGCGCCCTTTACGCTCTGTACCTGGGGCTGGCCGTGTACGGCTATTGGGAGTGGCGGCAGGCGCTACGGAAAGAGCAGGCCGCCTTGTCGGGAGCCGCGTAAACCGTATATTTCGTTCTTCACCGCTGATTATCTCCCCTTACGTGCTGCGCGTTGCCCTTACCGGACCCGAATCGACGGGTAAAACTACTCTGAGCCGCTTGCTGGCTGAACATTACACTACTACCTGGGCCCCCGAATACGCGCGTTATTACCTGGAGCAGCACGGCCCGGGCTACTCCCTCGCCGACCTGGAGCGGATTGCCCGCGGCCAGCTCCGGGCCGAGCAGAACGCCATGCAGGCCGCGCAGCTGCAGGGGCGGCCCATTGTGTTCTGCGACACCGATTTGCTGGTAATTAAAATCTGGGCCGAGCATGCTTTTGGCGTGTGTCCGCAGTGGATTCTGGAGCAGATTGAGCAGCAGCAGTACGATTTGGTATTGCTGATGAACGTGGATTTGCCTTGGGAGCCGGACCCCCTGCGCGAGCATCCGCACCACCGCCAGTATTTCTACGATTTGTACCTGCGCGAGCTGCGGGAGCAGATGTCCAACTTTGCCGAAATCAGCGGCGACCCCACCGAGCGGCTGGAGCAGGCCTGCTTTCACGTGGATACTTTGCTGGGCAAAACCGGCTATTGGCGGGCCCCGGCCAGCCTGCGGGTTTAACCTTCGGGGCCGGCTTGCCGTTGGGGAGGCTGATTGCCACTCCCACCCGTATGCTCTATACCCTCGAAAACGACCTGTGCCGCGTAGCCGTGAATACCCACGGGGCCGAGCTACACAGCTTTGTGCGCAAAGACCTGCAAAACCTGGAATACATCTGGCCCGCCGAGGCTGCCCACTGGAACCGCCACGCCCCGGTGCTGTTCCCCATTGTGGGCCGCCTCCCGCAGGATACCTACCAGTACCGCGGCCAGGACTTCCGCCTCACCCAGCACGGTTTCGCCCGCGACCAGGAGTTTCAGCTGCTGCACCAGAGCCCAACTGAGTTGACGTTTGAGCTGCGCGACACCGAGGCCACGCGTCAGCAGTACCCGTTTGCCTTTGCCCTACGCATCAGCTACCGGCTGGCGGGCCCCACGCTCACCATTGGCTGGGAGGTTGAAAACCCTGGCGCCGATGAGCTGCTATTCAGCATTGGGGCCCACCCGGCCTTCCGCTGCCCGCTGCTGCCCGAGGAAACCTTCGAGGACTATGAATTTGTGTTCGACCAGCCCGTAACTTTGCAGCGGCATTTGCTGGATGGAGGGCTGCTCACGGGTCACACCGCGCCCGTGCTGGAGCAGCAAGCTACCTTGCCGCTCAGCTACGCGCTGTTTGCGCAGGATGCACTGGTGTTTAAGCACTTCGATTTCACCCACCTCATGCTGCGCAGCCGCCGCTCGGGCCGCGCGGTGCGGGTGCGCTTCGACGGGTTTCCGTACCTGGGCCTTTGGACCAAAGGGCCCGGCGTGCCGTTCGTGTGCATCGAGCCCTGGCACGGCATTGCCAGCGCCACCACCGGCTCCCGGGAGCTAGCCGATAAGGAAGGAATTCTGCATCTGCGGCCCGGCCAGCAGTTTATTACCTCGCATAGCATCACCGTTGAGTAACCTCTTCATGACCTCCGAAATTACCATCCGCCCCATCAAGGCGGCCGAAACCTACCCGCTGCGCCACGAAGTGCTGTGGCCCCAGGAATCCCTTGATTACGTAAAACTGAACCAGGACGAGCAAGGCCACCACTACGGGGCCTTCCGCAATGGCAAGCTCGTATCGGTGATTTCCTTGTTCATTGACGGTAGCGTGGCCCGCTTCCGTAAGTTTGCCACCCGCCCCGATTGCCAGGGCCAGGGTATCGGCTCCCAGCTGCTGCGCCAGGTGCTGGATGATGCCCGCCAGAAAGGGGCCCAGCGCATCTGGTGCGACGCCCGCGCCGTGAACGAAAACTTCTACCGGGCCTTTGGTCTGGAGCCCGAGGGCAACCGCTTCTACCGCGGCACCATCCCCTACATTCGCATGGCCAAGGATTTGTAGAATTTAGAACTGAGAAGCCAGTGCTTAGAAATGAGAACAAAGAAGTAAGAGGGGAGCCTTTCGTTCTGTTGGCGCATTGCCGGAACGAAGGGCTCCCCTCTCAGTTTGAGTGGTGAAACTGTTAGTGTGCTTCTACATCGTTTATGGCTAACTCAAACAGCTTCTTTGTTCTAAATTCTCACTTCTAAGTTCTGAATTCTACACCTCCACTGGGCGGCGGTTGTAGTCCGGCTCCCAGTCGTTGATGGGGCGGGAAATACCGGGGGGCAGGTCGAAGTCAGGTAAGCCATCATCCAGCGGTTCGCCCCCGTCGTCGTCACTGTCGGGGGTGGGGGGAATGCGCTGGCGGCGGCGCGGAAATGCCAGTAGCAAGCCAACGAATACCAGGGCAACAAACAGGTAGAGTAAACCGGAAGAGAGCATGGCAGGATGGGCAGAGGTGCAACAGCAAGCCGAAAAAAAGAACCGGCCCTTTGGGCAAGAAACGGTAGCGCAGGCCGGGTTGTTTTGGTAGTGCCAGATTTTATGCGGACAACTACCAAGGTTAGCTAATTTACTTGATTGTCAAGAAATAAAGTAGCGTTTGAGCAGCAATTTGTGCGCTTGTTGCTGGCTTGTGTACCCGGGTGAAATGGTGGGCAGTTGAGGATACATTGGAGGCTTTTTGGAGCGAAATAGCCAGGATGAACGGGTAAGACCTCGCAAAACCCAAACTCCCGCTTACCTTTGCGGCATAGTTTAGGGGTGCCCTCCTGCACAGGATGGCTGAGATCATACCCATTGAACCTGCCCGGGTAATGCCGGCGAAGGGAACAAACGATCCGCGAACGAAAAACCTTAGGGTGCCGACCCCTGGCACCGGGTCCGTTCCACCTTTTCCATTTTTCACCAGTGAAAAGTTTAGTGTTTACCGGAGTAGCCTTGCTGGCCGCTACCGGAGCGGCATGGGCGCAAGGGCCCGTGTCGGGTGCAGTGCTGGATGCCCGTACGGGCGTGGCCCTGCCCAATGCCACCGTATTGCTGGACGGCGTAGCCGTAGCCGCTTCCACGGATGGCACGTTTACCCTGCCGGCCGTGGCCGCGGGTGTGCACGAGTTGCGCATCACATTTGTGGGCTACGAGCCACTAGTGCAACGCCTGGAGGGCCAGGCCGGCCCCCAGCAACTGCGCCTACAGCTGCAGCCCGGCGGCGTGCTTACCGGTGAGGCCCTGGTAACGGCCTCCCGCGCCAACGAGCGCACGGCCACAGCCTACACCAACCTCAGCAAGGAAGACCTGGAAAAGCGCAACTTCGGCCAGGATATTCCCTACCTGCTCGACCAGACGCCCTCCGTGGTGGTGAACTCCGACGCCGGCAACGGCGTGGGCTACACCGGCATCCGGGTGCGGGGCACGGGCATTGAGGGCATCAACGTGACGGTGAACGGCGTGCCGCTGAACGACGCCGAAAGCCACGGCGCGTTCTTCGTGAACCTACCCGACCTGGCTTCCAGCACCAGCAGCCTGCAAGTGCAGCGGGGCGTGGGCACCAGCCAGAACGGCAGCGCCGCCTTTGGGGCCTCACTCAACCTGAGCACCCTGGAAAGCCGCCCGCAGGCCTACGCGGAAAGCCAGAACACGTACGGCTCCTATAACACCTGGAAAAACAACGTGCAGTTCGGTACCGGCCTTATCAACGGCCGCTTCACCGTGGATGGTCGCCTGTCGCGCATCAGCTCCGATGGCTATATGGTGCGCGGGGCTTCCGATTTGAAATCGTACTACCTGGCCGCCGGCTACCAGCAGAAGAACACGCTGCTCAAGTTCATCACCTTCTCGGGCCGGGAGAAAACCTACCAAGCCTGGAACGGGGTGCCTGAGCCGGCCCTCACCCGCAACGCCGCCGGTCTGCAGCAGTACGTGGACAACTACGAGCTGAGCCCCGAGGATGCCGCCCGCGCCCTGCGCGAAGGCCGCCGCTACGCCTACTACACCTACGACAACCAGACCGACAACTACCAGCAGAACCACTACCAGCTCCACCTCACCCAAGGCCTGGGAAGTAACTGGAATATGGCCGCCGCCGCCCACCTTACCCGGGGCTTCGGCTACTACGAGAGCTTCCGCGCCAACCGCAAGCTGGCCGACTACAACCTGCCCGACGTGGTGCTGGGTACCGCGCCCAACACCACCACCATCAAGCGCACCGATTTGGTGGACCGCAAATGGCTGGATAACTACTTCTTCGGCGGCATCTTCGCGCTGAACTACCAGCCCGCCGACGGCAAGGTGCAGGCTACGCTGGGCGGGGGCTGGAACCGCTTCCTCAACGACCATTACGGCGAGGTTATCTGGGCGCGCTACGCCTCCACGGGCAGCATCCGCCACCGGTCCTACTTCAACGACGCCACCAAAACCGACTACAACGCCTACGCCCGCGCCATCTGGCAGGCTGCGGAAAAGCTGAGCGTGTACGCCGACGTGCAGGTGCGCCGCATCAACTACGAGCTGGGCGGCATTGAGGACAAGCAGGTGCCCGTATCGGCCAAGGCCGATTACACCTTCTTCAACCCCAAAGCCGGCCTCACCTGGCAGCTTTCTGCTGGCCAGACGCTATATGCCAGCTATGCCGTGGCCCACCGGGAGCCCGTGCGCTCCGACTTCACGGACCGTCCGTTGTATGATGCCGGCCCCAAAGCTGAGCAGCTCCACGACCTGGAAGGCGGCTACCGCCTCAACCGCACCGTGAACAACCAAGTGCTGCGGGCTGAAATCAACGGGTTCTACATGCGCTACCGCAACCAGCTGGTGAATACCGGCCAGCTCAACGACGTGGGGACCCCGCTGCGCACCAACGCACCCCGCAGCTACCGGGCCGGCGTGGAGCTGACGGGCGCCTACCAGCCGCTCACCTGGCTGAGCCTGAGCAGCACCCTCACCCTGAGCCGCAACCGCATTCTGGACTACCGCGCCGTGACCTACGATAAGGACTACAACCCGGTAATTGCCTCCGAAGGCCGCACCACCACCATTTCCTACTCGCCCAGCGCTGTATCGGCGCATACGGTGGAGGTAATGCCGGTGAAGGGCCTGCGCGCGGCCCTGCTCTACAAAACCGTGAGCCGCCAGTATCTGGATAACACGGAGTCGGCCAACAAGGCCATTGCTGCCTACCAGGTGCTAGACCTGCGTCTGCGTTACACCGTGCAGCCCCGGTTTATGCGGGAGCTGGAGCTGGGCTTGCTGGTGAATAACCTGCTCAACCGGGAGTACGTGGCCAACGGCTACACCTACGGCTACCCCGATGCCACCGGCCAGCAGCTCACCTTCAACTACTACTATCCCCAGGCCACCCGCAACTTTCTGGCTTCGGTAGGGGTGAAGTTTTAAGCTGAGTTGGCGGTTTATAACGCGCAATTTACCAGAACGTCATTCCGAGCAGCACGAGGAATCTTGCGTGCTGACGTTGTTACCACTGCACCATCAGCACGCGAGATGCTTCGGCTCCGCCTCTGCATGACAGATACACTCTAGCGTCAGCAGGCAAGATTCCTCGCGCTGCTCGGAATGACAGTTCGTATCGGAAATAATAAACCACTTCATTGTCAGGATTTTTTGCGAATAGATTAGCGAAGCGCTATTTTTCGGCATACGCTTTGCCAAGAAGCGGCAGTGAATTTCCCGGCCGGAAATCTGCCTTCTGGTCGTTTTGTGGGCGTAGCGCCGTGTGAGCCGGTTTCTGGCATTCCCGAGCCATCCGCTCCGCCTTCTGAAAACCCTGACTGGTCCCCTTTGCCGGTCAGGGTTTTTTGATGCCCGGCGGCTGAGCAGTACGCCTGCCGGGCGTAGCGAAATTCCTATCTTTGGGCATCATCCCACCCACCAACTATCATGTCTTCAGAAACCGACGTACTGTCCACCAAGGCCCAGGTGCAGCGCAATAAAGGCTCCCTGAACGCCGCCGGCTTCACCGATTACTACGACATCGACGACTTGCTCACCGAGGAGCACAAGCTCATCCGCCAGAGCATCCGCGACTTTGTGAAGCGCGAAATCAGCCCCAACATCGAGAAGTGGGCCCAGCAGGCGCACTTCCCTTCGGAAATCGTGCGCAAGTTTGGCGAGGTAGGGGCCTTCGGTCCCACCATCCCCACCGAGTACGGCGGCGGCGGGCTGGACTACATCAGCTACGGCCTGATCATGCAGGAAATTGAGCGCGGCGACTCCGGCATGCGCTCCACTGCCTCGGTGCAAGGCTCGCTGGTGATGTTCCCCATCTACCAGTACGGCTCCGAGGAGCAGCGCCGCAAGTACCTGCCCAAGCTGGCCTCTGGCGAGTGGCTGGGCTGCTTCGGCCTCACCGAGCCCGACCACGGCTCGAACCCCGGCGGCATGACCACCACCATCAAGGACATGGGCGATTATTACCTGCTCAACGGCGCTAAGCTGTGGATCAGCAACTCGCCCCAGAGCCAGGTGGCTGTGGTGTGGGCCAAAGACGACAACGGCCGCATCCGGGGCATTATCGTGGAGCAGGGCATGGAAGGCTTCACCGCCCCCGAAATCCACAACAAGTGGAGCCTGCGCGCCAGCATCACCGGCGAGTTGGTGTTCGACAACGTGAAGGTGCCCAAGGAAAACCTGCTGCCCAACGTGGAAGGTCTCAAAGGCCCGCTCGGCTGCCTCGACTCGGCCCGCTACGGCATTGCCTGGGGTGCCATCGGCGTGGCTATCGACTGCTACGAGTCGGCCTTGAAATACTCTTTGCAGCGGGAGCAGTTCGGCAAGCCCATTGCCTCGTTCCAGCTGCAGCAGAAGAAGCTGGCCGAAATGATTACCGAAATTACCAAGGCCCAGCTGATGGTGTGGCGCCTGGGTATGCTCAAAAACGCCGGCAAAGCCACCTCGGCCCAGATTTCGATGGCCAAGCGCAACTCGGTGGAAATTGCCCTGCACATTGCCCGCGAAGCCCGCCAGATTCACGGCGGCATGGGCATCACCGGTGAGTACCCCATCATGCGCCACATGATGAACCTGGAGTCGGTCATCACCTACGAAGGCACCCACGACATCCACCTGCTCATCACCGGGGCGGATATTACGGGTATCCAGGCGTTTAAGTAAACCGCCGCCCGCGTATCTTCAAACGGCCGTTCTGCTGGGCAGGGCGGCCGTTCTCGTATAGCAGTATTGTTATGGAAGCTGATGTAACCGAATACTTAATCAAGTACTATTCCTCCCTGCTAACTGATACAGAGCATCTGGCGCTAAAGCACTTGCAGCACAACGAAAAGCTTCTGGTGAATGGGGATGCAGATTCTCGAGAGCGTATGCGAGAAATGTACCTGCGGATGAATTGGCTGACAAACGATGCGCGGGTTTTGACGCTATTACAGGATGGCCAGGAAATGTTTATTCAACGGGCTGCTCAGCGGATATACGCTGAAAACGGCGGAGAGCAATTGCTCAATAGATGTCGGGCTTGTAATCGGTTGGCGCGCACACCTCAGGCGCGGCAGTGCCGGTACTGCAATTTTGACTGGCACTGATGGTATCATACGATATGCAACCTAACACTCGTCGATTCCTAAGTGCCACTTTATTGCTGGTGGGCGCTTTTATGCTAATATATATGAGGTTTGATCGGCCAACAAAGCATAAAGCAAAATCTAAAATTTATTGGGCAGTTCCACGCTCATTGATTGCAGAGGACAAGCTCCGTGGTTTCTTAGAAGAGTTGTTAGCACAATCAGTATCTGGATACACTGAAGCTCCCGATCATTTCCAAATAGGGAAAGTGCTTTTAGATTATGCCAGTATTCGCTCAATTTCTCCAATTAATCGAACTTCAACTGATTTTAGAAAAATTATTAGTCAGCTCTGTGAGAAAGACTATTTACTTACTCCCGCTGATACAATTTTTATTAATCAACAACTTCGATATCCAGCAGAATTTTCTTTGAGTGAGTATAATCTGCCTAACTACCATATTGTTTCAATTGACAGCTTGCAACAAGCCGAAGTCAATCCAGGTGAAAGTTGGGCGTGGATACAAGAATTGCAGCAAGCATATAGCACCCAAAATATTTTTGCAATACAGTCTCCTTTGTTTTCTCGCAATAGACTCACCGCAATTGTAGTAATCAAGCTGGTGTGTGGCAGCAAGTGTGGTAGCAGCGAAACGTGGCTATTGCGAAAACGACAAAACCGTTGGCATAAAGTCCGCTTACTAAGCAGGTGGGTCAGTTAGCACACAATTAGCTCTACACGTATGGGCCTTGATACAGTTGAATTAGTTGTTGCATTTGAGCAGCATTTCCAGATTGATATTCCTAATCGGGTAACTGAAACAATATATACAGTAGCTGATGCAGCCGCTGTAATAGCCAAGATGAAGGGCTTGCCGGCTAATCCAGAGCGTACCGCGGCCTATTACCAGCTGCTAGCCCAACTGCTGGCCTGTCTGCCCACAGTTGCTACCGAATCCACGCTGCTGACTGAACTGGAGTTACTGGGGACCAGCCCAACGCGGGCTGCGGCGCTGGCCGCCTGCCTGCATCTACGAATGCCTGATTTACCGGAGCCCTCGTTTTCACCTCGCCTGCCTGGCTGGTGGCAGCGCCTGTTTGGGAACAACGCGTCCGAAACAGCACCCTCGCCACCTCCACTTTCGCCCAATTGGGCGCAGACTGC
Source organism: Hymenobacter pini (assembly GCF_020421205.1). Lineage (GTDB taxonomy): Bacteria > Bacteroidota > Bacteroidia > Cytophagales > Hymenobacteraceae > Hymenobacter > Hymenobacter pini. Next base: position 460,302 of record NZ_JAIZZH010000003.1, on the reverse strand, counting down.
CGTTTCTGACCTAGCAGAGTGGCTGCTAGCCCAGAATTACACCCGATTGTTGCCGCAGCCTACTACGCTCTACGAAGTGCAACGCGCCGTAATTGGCATCACCAGTGACCGGAGCGGGGTACCAGTGCCGGAAATTCGGCTTACGGACAGCTTTACTGATGACCTGGGAATGGATTAAAAAAGCACAAACACCCCGCTGCGTAAGCAGCGGGGTGTTTGTGCTTTTGCCGAGAACAGCAGCTTACTTCTTCTCCAGATAGTAAATCGTCTGGCTGAAAACAGTGTTGCCGCCGCTGATTACGTCGCTCGGTGATACATTTACCAGGCGCCAGCCGTCGGCGGTGTATTGGTTTACAGCGGCCATGGCAGCTTTGTGCACTTCCGTCATGTTGGCCGCCATCTGCTTGGCGCTGAAGCGGCTGAAGTCGATTTCCTTTACCTGCTCCTTACCATCGGGCGACACCGTAACGATGCTGGCCTGGGCATTAAAACCCAATGACACGCGGGAGATAATCATCATGTAACTACCAGCAGCTACAGTAGTAGGTTCTGCGGATGGAGCAGTAGTAGCGGCGGGAGCAACAGCGGCGGAGCTTAGCAGCAGCGCCAACAGAATCATGCGGGTTTTCATGGGTATGTGTAGAGAATAGGAGGAGAGAAAAGTGAACGGCGCTCAAATAGCAAAATCTGAGCCGATATTTACTCCTTCCTATATAAGATGCTGCCCCCTGCTACTTACCGCAGCTCATCAAACGCATACTGCCCGCTGCTCCAAAACTCATCCAGGGCCATGATGCGGGGCTTGAAGAACGAAATCAGTTCAGGCCACTGCTCCCGGTTGAAGAGGTTGGCCGGGCGTAGTTCCCGGTAAATGCGGCTCAGTTGCTGGCCATGCTCATTCTCGGCGTTGGCCTCCCAGGTCCAGGTTTCGCCGGTGGCTTCCTCCAGCATCGGGCGCACCTCCTGGAACTGCTCAAAGAACAGCTCCCGCAAGCCAGCATCGGGGTGGGTAATTTCAATACCGATGGTGGCGTGGCGGTTGTCGGCCTGCATGCGGAAGTACACGTGCTTGAGGCCGGTTTTGTAGTTGATCCAGTTGATGGGTACGCCCTCGGCCGAGGGTACGGGCTGCATGTATTGCCCGAAAGTGGTCCAGAAAGCCTGGCGGAGTTGAGTAACTTCGTTCTTGCTGTACATCGTAGCGCAAAAGTACGGGCTGGCGCTGCGCGTGGTTCCCGGAGGCTACCTGCACGGCTGCATGATGCGTAAACCCGCGCCAACGTGTAATTTACGGCCTCAACCCAACCTCTTTTGCTTATGTCTGCTCCCGCCGCTGGCCCCCTCGTACTGCTTGAATGCCTCGTTGCCGGTACCACGCACCGCGACGGGCTGCGCGCCTACGAGCCGCAGCTACAGCCCAACCAGCCCCTGGCCCTGCAACGGGAACCCGACAGCTCCTACGACGACTGGGCCGTGCGCGTGTACACCACCGGCCCCGATGCGTTCTGGCTGGGCTACCTGCCCGAAGGCCACAACGAAACCGTGGCCCGTATGCTGGATGCCGGTTTCCCCATCACCGCCCGCCTCACCCACAAAGCTTGGGAAGAGGAGTGGCTGCACCTGGAAATTGAAGTGCTGCTGGCGCGGTAAGCGGTGAATGAGCGAATACATTTATCATCTTCTTAATTCCCCATTCTCTCATTCACCCATTGCCCTACCCCAGCGTATCAGCCAGGGCCAGGATTTCCTGGCGGGCCTGCAGGATTTCGGGGGCATCGGGGAAGGTGTGCTGCACCCAGTGGGTGAAGCCGCTCACCATTTCGCCTACGGCCTGCCGGTTGCTGACGGGGGCGGCTTCTGTAGCCGCCGCTTCAGTTTCGGTGAGTACCGGAAAGGCGTCTTCCAGTCCAATCTGGCTCATCACATCCGATACAAACACCATCCCGCACACCTGCATACCCTGGTAGAGCTGCACCAGCTCGGGCATGGTGAGGGTGAGCTGTTCCTGAGCCCGCACCCGGCCTAGGTGCTCAATCAGGGGTTCCAGCGCGGCTGGTTGCAGGTTAGGAAGCTGTGCCACGGCCCGCAGAAACGGATGGTCGGCGGTATTGGGTAGGCTGTGCACCAGCAGTAACGCCAAGCGCAGCATCTGCAGTTGCGGCTCAGCCAGGCGCAGATTGGCCGCGGGTGGGACTGAAGTGGGCTGGGTGGCCAACATTTCGGCAAAAGCTTCTTCCAGTAGCAAGCGGTGCAGCCCCAGGGAAGCCGTGCCAGTTGGAGCTTCTATATGCTCTTCCAGGGTAGTTAAAAAGGCTCCGCTCAGTTCCAGGCAGTACACTTTGAGGGCATCCAGCTGCGCGGCGTCAATCTGCATCTGCTGTTGCACGAAGGCCAGCACGGGGGCCGCCAAAGAGGTTTCCAGCGTCAGGCGGCCTAACAGCAGCAAATGGTACAACGCCAGCGGCTCAGTGCGCAGGGTGTGCAGAAGCTCCTGGTGCGTTTGTATCTGGTTTAGCTGCTGTACTTTGCGCGTGCTCAGGTTGGCTAGCGTAGCCAATTGGGCGGCACCCGGGTGGCTGAGCAGCTCCGCCGCCGCCATGCCGTGCAGGCTTAGGCAGTGCGCCAGCTGGTCATAAAAATCGGCTGGAAGCGTATCAAGCCAGGAAGTGGAAATAGGCATGCTTGTGCGGCGAATGAGTGTGCAAGTTACACGCAGTTGCCAACCGGTCTACTTCGATGAAGTGCGTATTTTGCTAACAAAATTGGCAAAATAGCTGAAGTAGAATATTTTTTGCTAAAAAAGGCACCAACCCCGCCGCCGAACTGTTACCTTTCGACACGCTGAACTACTTTTTACGCTTATGCGCGAACCGTATATGACTGGTGGCAAAGACCACATGGATGCCACCGAAAAGGACATTGATAAGGCGTTACGGCCCCTTTCCTTTGATGACTTTACCGGTCAGGGTAAGGTAGTCGAAAACCTGAAGGTATTTGTGGCCGCTGCTAAGCACCGCGGCGAGGCCCTGGACCACGTGCTGCTGCACGGGCCTCCCGGCCTGGGTAAAACCACCCTCTCGCACATCATTGCCAATGAGTTGGAATCGGGCATCAAGATGACCAGCGGCCCGGTGCTGGACAAGCCCTCCGACCTGGCCGGCCTGCTCACTAATCTGGAGCCCAACGACGTCCTGTTCATCGACGAGATTCACCGCCTGAACCCCGTGGTGGAAGAGTACCTATACTCGGCCATGGAGGACTACCGCATCGATATTATGCTTGATTCGGGCCCCAACGCCCGGTCGGTGCAGATTTCCCTGTCGCCGTTTACGCTTATTGGAGCGACCACCCGCTCTGGCCTGCTTACCTCGCCGCTACGGGCCCGCTTTGGTATCAACTCCCGGCTGGAGTACTACGATTCCAAGCTGCTGACCACCATTGTGCAGCGCTCGGCCGAAATTCTGGGTACGCCCATTTACGAAGATGCTGCCTTTGAAATTGCCCGCCGCTCGCGCGGTACGCCCCGGATTGCCAACAACCTGTTGCGCCGCACCCGCGACTTCGCCCAGATCAAAGGCACCGGCACCATCACCCGCGACATCGCCCAGTTTGCCCTCAACGCCCTCGACGTAGACCAGAACGGCCTCGACGAAATGGACCTGCGCATCCTGAGCACCATCATTGATAAGTTCAAGGGTGGCCCGGTAGGCCTAAGCACCATTGCCACCGCCTGCGGCGACGAAGCCGAAACCATCGAGGAAGTGTACGAGCCCTTCCTCATCCAGGAAGGCTTCATCAAGCGCACCAGCCGTGGCCGTGAGGCTACTGAGTTGGCCTACCAGCACCTCGGCCGCCCCATGCCCCAGCACCTGCGCGGCAATACGGCTACGGGCGAGCTGTTCAGCTAAGTTTCGGGCACCCAATCCATCATCCTGAACACAACGAAGGACCTTATCCCGCTTGAACCATATTGTTCAGGTGGAGTAAGGTCCTTCGCTGTGCTCAGGATGACGTATTTTTGTAGTTCGCCTACTCAACTATCATGCTGCCCACCGCCCACTACACTGCTTTTATTAAACGCCGGGCGGCGGAGCTGGGCTTTATGTACTGCGGCATTAGTAAGGCTGGGTTTCTGGAAGAAGAAGCCCCGCGCTTGGAAAACTGGCTCAGCCGCAACATGAATGGGCAGATGACCTATATGGCCAACCATTTCGATAAGCGCCTGGATCCGCGCCTTCTGGTGGATGGGGCCAAATCGGTCATTTCGCTGCTCCTGAACTACTATCCGCCCGAGGAAACCCAGCAGCCCGACGACACGCTCAAAGTCAGCAAATACGCCTACGGCCGCGACTATCACTTCGTCATCAAGGACAAGCTCAAAACCCTGCTGCAGGATATGCAGGAGCAGATAGGGGAGGTGGGCGGCCGGTGCTTCGTAGATTCGGCTCCGGTGATGGACAAGGCCTGGGCTAAAAAGAGCGGCCTGGGCTGGGTGGGCAAGAACACCAACCTCATTCGGCCCGGTACCGGCAGCTTCTTCTTCATTGCCGAGTTGATTGTGGATGTGGAGCTGGATTACGACGGCCCCATTAAAGACTACTGTGGCACCTGCACCAAGTGCGTGGATGCCTGCCCCACCCAGGCCATTACCGAGCCCTACGTAGTAGACGGCAGCAAGTGCATCAGCTATTTCACCATCGAGCTGAAAGACCAGATTCCGCGGGAAGTGAACGGGCAGTTCGGCAACTGGATTTTCGGCTGCGACATCTGCCAGGATGTGTGCCCTTGGAACCGCTTTGCCAAGCCCCACCAGGAGCCGCAATTCAACCCCCATCCCGGCCTCAAGGACCTTACGCCCGGCGACTGGCAGGAAATCACCCACGAGCTGTTTTCGGAGCTGTTCCGGCAGTCGGCGGTGAAGCGCACGGGCTACGCGGGGCTGCAGCGCAATATTCGGTTTGTGCTGGGCGAGGAGCCTGGGGCTTCAGCTGTTGAGGCAGCGCCCCCAACCGAAACGCCGCGGATGTAACTGCCCAAAAACGCCGGAGCCGGGCGCTGGCCTGCTCAATGGCAAGCGGCGCCCGGCTCCAGCGTGTGGGAGGTGGTGGAAAAGAGTGCGGGTGGGTTAAGCAACTACCGGCTGGCGGAACACGCGGTTCAGCACCCGACGGTACAGTTTGGAGAACTGTTGGTAACACCAGGCTTTCAGTTCTGACAACTCAGCCGGCAGCAGTGTCCGGAGGGCTTTGCGCAGTTCTTTCTCGAACAAAATACGGTCAAAGCTTACTTTGAGCAGAATGGTTTTGGCGTACTCAAGCATGGGTATTGTGGTTAACGGGTAGTGGGTAAACAGAGCGGGGGAGGGTGGGCAGGCACTTGTACGGAAACGAAATAAAAAGGCTAACGCTTGTTAGAAGTTCTTTTGCAGTTTCTTGAAATATACAAGATTATATTTTTCAAATGCAAGCTGAAGAATAGAAATATAGCGCTGTAACAAGCCAAATGCCCCCATTGTAAGCCAAGGGCCAACAACGGGGGCAAAGATCAGCGGGCTACGTGAACCGACCGTGGCCGGAACGTTATCAAATCAATAGGTGAAGTACTGCAGTACGCTTTCGGCGGAAGCGGTATCCAGTGGCTCATCAAACGCCTCGGCCACTTTGGCCAGAATGGCAGCGGCGCTCAGCGGCGGTGTACCTACGTTAATGGGCAGGGTAGAATCGAAGGGTACGCGGGTAACCTGGTTATTGATGGTGATGTACTGCGAGATGTTTGCTTCGCCGCTATACACTGTATCGGGCGTAGTGCCGGCCGTGGTAATGGCTACATCGGAGGTGCTAACCCAGCTTTTTACGGTAGCGCCCCGCTGCCGCCGTAGCGTCCGAATCTGGGCTGCGTGCCGAGCCTCGGTGGAGTGCATCCGAATAGCCGTTTCCAGCAGCGAGTTATCAGACTGCAGGAAAGTTGCCTGGGTTTTGTAGGCCCGCACGCTAGCGTCTTCCAGCACCTGGGCTACTTTCAGGAAAGTGTCCAGGTTAGTGTACACTCCCGCAAATTGGGCACTCTGGGCTCCGTTACGGCTGCCGGTAAAGTCGTAGTTGGGGGCGGCATCCAGCGTGCTGCCGGCATTGGTGATAAGTGTGGCCAGCTGAGCCGCATGCGCTTGCTGGTGCTGCTGCATGGTACGCACATCGTTGATGGCGCTGCCCAAAAAGGCGGTGGGGTTGGTAGGACCACCCGGCTGCGTACCCAATGCCCGGGCATAGAAAGTGTTCTGCAGGTTCTCGAATCGGAGCAGCATTTTCAGGGCGTCCAGTCGGGTATTGTCTTTCGTACCGGCAGTTGACGGTGCGGGCAGGGTGGTAAGCAGGGCGGGCAGCAAGGCCGTACCCGCTTGCCCGAGGCGGGCCAACGCAGAGCGCCGGGGAGCAGCAGCGGCAGTATTAGTATCTAGTGAGGCCAGCTGGCCCAAGAAATCCAGGAAATTCATAGTAGAGCGGGGCAACAGGCTTAGGAAAGGGCCGTCAGTTTATCAACGACCAGCTTGAGCGGCAGATAGGGAGCCAACAACGCCGCCACTTCAGCGGGCGTTTTCACGGTATCCAGGCCGGTGGAGCCTACTACATCGGAGCTGGCAAATGAGCCCGCCTGCGCTTGCTCACGCACGAAGGCCGCGTGCCGGGCTTCTACCGAAGCCAGTTTGCTCAGGGCTACCAGATAGGCCGGCTCCGAAAGCAGCTTGGCGGCTCCGTTGTAAGCACCCACGCCAATATCTTCCAGCGTGCGGGCGGCAGCATACACCCCGGCACGGGTGGTAAAGGTGAAAGAGGTGAGTGTAAACGTCAGATTTCCTGTTTTCTGATCGTAAGCGTTGCTGCCCAGCACGTATTTGAGGTATTCCCGGTGAATTACCTCATGGTCGCGTAGGTCAATGAAAGCGGCTTTGTCTTCGGCGGTAAAGTCACTGGGAAACGCGTCTACTACCTTCTGGTAGAAGGTGGCTTCTAACTGCTCCAGCAGATAAGCTAGGTTCAGCAAGCCGTTGTCGTTGCCATCCAGAACAAGCGAGACTTCCGTGGAAGGAGTGGGGTTATTATCATCGGAGTTGCAGCCGGCCAGCACCAGCGCCGTAGAGGCGGCCGTAGCCCCGGCTACGCGCAGGAAAGTGCGCCGACGAAAAGTGCGCTCCAAGAAAGCAGAAGTAGGCATAAGCAAGAATATATCAGCAGCGGGCAGGTAGGCTTGGCTGCCGCAGTTCAGCAAAGATAACCCGCTTCTGGCAGATGCCGGCGTCGGGCGAAAGGTTGCATAAAAAAAGCACCTCCCACTGGGAGGTGCTTTTGCTGAAGTTAAATAAAGAGCTGCTTGCGAACCTCTAGAAGGAGGCAGCCGAGCGGGCAATGGCCGTTACGGTGGTGTTGTCGAGCGGCTCGTCGAAGGCGGCGCTTACATCGGCCGCATCGTAGGTGGTACCCAGGCCAGTTACCAAGCTAGGAATACTGCCCTGCGAAACGTTGCTTTCAGCCGGGAAGTTGGCGGCCGGGTTGCCGGCACCGTACACGGCGGCGGGTGCGCCATTGGCGTCTGCATTCACAATCCAAGGCATGATGGTGGTTTGGGCACCGGCTGTAGTGCCACGGCGCATGTAGCGCACGTGTGCAGCGTGACGGGCCTCTACTGAGTGAATCTGGAGAGCTACCGTCAGCAGGTTTACCGTTTGGCCGTTTACCGTGGGATTTAGCGTGCGGGGGATATTAGCCGCCTGGCCTTTGTAAGCACGTACGCCGGTGTCTTCGAAAGCTTGCGCAAACGTCAGGAACGTGGCGTAAGTGGAGAAAGCAGTACCAAAATTGAAGGTAGGCGTAGCAGCAGCATTGGAACCCAGAGCCGCTTGCAGCAGGTTTACGTGCGCCAGCTCGTGGGCCCGGATGGTTTCGATGGCCGTGCGGTCGGCGCCGGTAAGCGTAGCCGTTAGCGTGGTGGCCGAGAGGGCTTGGTTATAGAAGCTATACTCCAGGCGTTCCAGCAGCAGGGCATAGTTCAGGATGTCGTTAACGGCCGTCAGCGTATTCTGACCTACGGCTTTATTGAAGGCCGAGCCAATGGCAATGGGAGCGGCGGCCAGGGCCATTTTCTTGCCAATGTTGCCAATGGCATTGAGGGCGCTCCGGCGGTGGGTGAGGCGGTCGGCAATTTCCGGGTCAACCTTCTCGAGCTCAGCAATTATTTGAAACAGGTTCATAGGAAGTAGATTTCAGAGAGTGAAAGGAAGGGACTATTTGCCGACGTTGTCGCCGTTGATGGTTTCTTTGATGAACGGCTGAGCGGCGCTCAGCACCTGCGAAACCGTCATCTGTTTGTCCAAACCATTCGAATCTACTGTGGTATTGTCAGCGAAGGAACCAGGAGTCAAAAGGTCACGGATGTAAGCCGCGTGACGGGCTTCTACCGAAACAATTTTGCCGGCTATAGTCAGATACGTAGCATTCTGAATGAGTTGGCCGGCGCCGTTATAGGCCGCCACTCCCAGGTCCTCAAACGTCTTGGCCGTAGTCAACACCGAGTTACGGTTGGAGAAATTAACGCTGTCGAAGTTGGGCGTCAGGCCTCCGATAACCTGCGAGGAGGCCGCAGCGGTAATGGCAGCCTTGAAGAAGTCCCGGTGGATAGCCTCGTGCTTGGCAATAGCCTGCAGAGCTGTGCGCTCATCGGCGCTGGTGAAGGTGGTAGTAAAGCTGGAATCGGATACTACGCGGGCGTAGAAAGCGGCTTCCAACTGCTCCAGCGCATAGGCGTAGTTCAGCACGCCCACATCACCCGAGCCCAGGCTTACAGCGGCGTTATTGCCGGTCGTGTTGTCGTCGTCATCGTCGCAACCCGCCAGCAGCAACGCGGTAGCACCGGCCGTAGCACCAGCGTACATGAAGAAGGAGCGCCGTTTGATGGGCGTATACAGTGGCTTGGCGAATTCCGCTTCGTCGCTGCCGAATAGTTTGTGGTTGGACATGAGTAGAACTGGTTGGGTGAAAGAAAACTACAGGCAATACAATGCCACCCCGCCCAAAAGCGGCTTTACAAACAAACCCGGAAACCGCAGGAATCTATAAAGGGTGGTGGAGTATGTGTGCAGATACGCCAAGCTCCGTGGCATGGATTGATGAAAGCCAAAATCTTGTAAGTGGATTCTCGTAAATACTTGAAGCTTATTTGATATTGAAATATTTGAAATCAGCCTTGGTAAGCCGGCAAGGCTTTTTGCCTAGCTTTGATAAGAATAGCGGTATGCTTACCCATGCGCCTGACTCTGATTTGTTGGTGGACACTTCTGCTGATTGCCACTGGCGCAGTGGCCCAAGCCCCCGCGCCCAGCGCCAGCCTTGTGCTGGGTACGCCGGCCTTCCCCATCAACGAGTATTACACTATTAGTTTTCAGCTGCGCGGGGCACCGCTGGAGCGGTATTCGGCCTTCCCTGACCTGGAAGGGTTCAAGAAAAGCGGCAAGTCCAGCACTACCACTACCCGCATAGTGGGCGGTCAGACGTCCACGGAGCTCACCATTACGCAGCGTTACGCGGCTTTTGCGGAGGGTACCTACGTGGTAAAGCCGTTCAGCATGAAAATCAACGGGCTGACAGTGGAATCGGGCGGGGCTACGCTGAAAGTAGGGCCTCAGAACACGGCGGCAGCCCCACCGGCCGGCACGGCCCCACTGCAGGGCATTGGGCTGCTGGATCAGCTGTTTGGCAAACCCAGGCCCCAGGACTATGTGGAACCCCAGGACCAGGCGTTTCTGGCCGTGGTGCCCGATAAGCCGCGGGTGTACGTGGGTGAAGGTGTGCACGTGGGGCTGTATTTCTACCTCACTCCGCAGGACCAGGCCGTGCTCAACTTCTACAACTTTGCGGGGCAGCTCCCTAAACTACTCCAGCAGCTCCGGCAGCGGAGCGCCTGGATCGAAAGCTTTGATGAGCAGGAAATTGTGCCCGAAAACGTGACGGTGGGCGGCAAGCCCTTCCTGCGTTACCGGCTTTGGGAAGCTGAGCTGTACCCCTTGAATACCCAGCCCCTCACATTTCCGGCTGTGGAGCTGCAGATGTTGAAATATCGGCTGGCCAAGATACCTGCGGCGGGCCTCGATAACCGGCTGGAAGGGTATAAAACGTACCGCTCGGTGGCGCGCACGGTGCCCGTGCTGCCCCTGCCCCCGCACCCCCTGCGCGACCAGGTGCCCGTGGGCAACTACGAGCTGAAAGAAGCTATTGACCGGACCACATTTCGTACCGGCAAAACCTTCGCCTACACCTTCACGGTGGAAGGGGAGGGAAATCTGGCCGCCGTAAACCTAGTGGCTCCCGCCACCACGTCCGCGCTGGAAGTGTATGGCCCAGAGGTGCAGCAGAGCCTGACCCGGCAGAATGGCCGGGTGGGCGGGCGCAAAAGCTTCCGGTTCCGGCTGGTAGCGCGCCAACCCGGTCCGTTGGCCCTGGATACTCTGTTTCAGCTGGTGTATTTCAACCCTGCCGCTGCCCGCTACGACACATTGCGCTCCGGGCTGCAGCCCGTGGTACGAGGGGTGCAACAAGCCGCCGCGCAACTCCACGCTATTCCCGAAGACCCATTTTACCGGGACGCGCTGGCCGATGCCAGCGCCGTACCCCAGCCCCGCGACGCCTACGGCAACGTGCGGTATTACGCCAACCTGGTGGTAGGTCTGTTGCTGATAATTGCCCTGGCCGGGTGGTGGCGAGCCCAGCGCTGAGCCGGGTAAATTGTGAAATGGAGAGTTTTCGGGTGAACTTGCGGCACCAATGGCCGCTGGCTGGTGCTACACAGGCACTGGCGGGCTTCACACTTTACCCGCTTGCCCCATGAATACGTTTGGTACCCTGTTTCGCATCACCACCTTCGGAGAATCGCACGGGCCCGGCATTGGGGTGATTATCGACGGCTGCCCGGCGGGGCTGCCGGTGAGTGCGGAGCAGATTCAGGCGGCTCTGGACCGCCGCCGCCCCGGCCAGAGCGACCTGACCACGCCCCGCTCCGAGGCTGACCGGGTAGAAATCCAGTCGGGCATTTTCCGGGGCGAAACCACTGGTACGCCCATCAGCCTGTTCATCCGCAACCAAGACCAGCACAGCCACGACTACTCCCACATCGAGCACGCCTACCGCCCCTCGCACGCCGACTACACCTACGACCAGAAATACGGCCGGCGCGACTTTCGGGGTGGGGGCCGCAGCTCGGCCCGCGAAACGGCCGCCCGCGTAGCCGCCGGGGCCGTAGCTGAGCAACTCTTGCGCCGGGAAGGCATCCGGGTCAGCAGCTATGTGTCGCAGGTGGGAGCCGTGCAGGTGCCGGTAGGGTACGAGCAGCTTGATTTGGGGCTCGTCGACTCGAACCCGGTGCGCTGCCCGCACCCCGAAACTGCCGAGCGCATGGCCGACCTCATCCGGCAGGTGCGGGACCGGCACGATACCGTTGGCGGGCTGGTTACGGGGGTAGTGCAAGGTGTGCCTGCCGGTTTGGGCGAACCGGTATTCGATAAACTGCACTCCGAGCTTGGCCGGGCCATGCTGGGCATCAACGCCGTAAAAGGCTTCGAGTACGGCTCGGGCTTTGCTGGCGTGCTGTTGTTTGGCTCCGAGCACAACGATGAGTTTTATACTGATGAGGCCGGGCAGGTGCGCACCCGCACCAACCACTCGGGCGGTATCCAGGGCGGTATCAGCAACGGGCAGGACATCTATTTCCGGGTGGCTTTCAAGCCCGTGGCCACTATTCTGCAGCCGCAGGCTACTATTAACGACCAGGGCGAGGCCATCAGCCTGGCCGGCCGGGGCCGCCACGACCCCTGCGTGCTGCCCCGCGCCGTACCCATCGTGGATGCTATGACTAACCTCGTGCTGGCCGACATGCTGCTGCGCGCCCGCGCCAACCAGGTGTAGCTGCCAGTTGTTATATATGGGAACCTGGCTGCCACTTCCGCTGTAAAACGGCTGCCGAACCTGCTTTTCTGCGCTTCTGGTGCCGCCCTTTGGGGTAATTTCGGAAGCTTTGTGCTTTGCTGCTGCCTATGGCTGTTCCCCAACTCGTGCGTCCGCTGGTGCGGCCTTTTGCCGAATTTTTCCGCCGCGAAGCCGCCGGAGGTATCATGCTGATGGTGAGTGCGGCGCTGGCTTTGCTGATGGCCAATACCAGTTGGGGGCCGGCCGAGTACTTCCCCGCCATCTGGGAAAAGCATCTGCGCCTATCGCTCAATGGAGTGGTGCTTGATATGAGCCTGCTGCACTGGGTCAACGACGGGCTGATGACCGTATTTTTCCTGATTGTGGGGCTGGAAATCAAGCGGGAGGTAATAGAAGGTGAGTTATCGGAATGGCAGCAGGCCGCTTTGCCCATTGCGGGGGCGCTGGGTGGGATGTTGCTGCCGGCCCTGCTGTATTTTCTGGTGAACCGCGGCCTGCCCACCCAAAACGGCTGGGGCATTCCCATGGCCACCGATATTGCCTTTGCGCTGGCCGTGCTGCAACTGCTGGGACCACGCGTACCGTTAGGCCTCAAGGTGTTTCTCACGGCCCTGGCTATTGTCGATGATTTGGGCGCGGTGCTGGTTATTGCCGGCTTCTACACTACCCACCTCAACCTGACCTTCCTGCTACTGGCGCTGGGCATTTGGGCCTTGCTGCTGAACCTGAATTTTCTGGGCGCGCGCGGCTTGGCGTTTTACCTGCCGCTGGGCATACTGTTGTGGTTTTTTATGTACCAGTCGGGCATTCATGCCACGCTGGCGGGCGTGCTGTTGGCCCTGGCTATTCCTGCCCGCATCGGGCGGGGTCGCCCCGAAATTCTGCTGATGCTGACCGACCGGCTGAGCATGTTGCAGCACGAGGTGCACGGGGCCGAGGCCAACCCGCGCATCATCAGTGAGGAACTGGAGTATCTATCGGATGCCATCAGCTCGCCGGCCCAGAAGCTGGAGCAGCGTCTGCATTCCGTGGTGGCATTTGGTATCATCCCGCTGTTTGCCTTCGCCAATACCAGTCTGGTGATTGATGCCAGTGTATTCGGGCAATTGTTGTCGCCGCTGGGGCTGGGCATTATGCTGGGACTGGTGGTGGGTAAGCCGCTAGGCATTGGGGCGTTGTCGTGGCTGAGTGTGCGGCTGGGCTGGGCCTCGTTGCCGGCTGGCGTTACGTGGCGGCAGCTATGGGGGGCCGGGGTGCTGGGCGGTATTGGCTTCACCATGTCGTTGTTTATCACGCTGCTGGCCCTGGGCGAACATTCCGCGGGTGAGCCGGTAGCTAAGCTAGCCATTCTGACCGCCTCGTTCCTATCGGGTACAGTTGGCTTTTTGCTGCTGCGTACCACCCCGGCTGCTTCTGAGGCTACCTAAGAAACCGGCACCGTCTGCATCCTCCATTTCCTGGTTACCTTTGCAACTATTACCGCCTTGGGCGGTTTATGCTTTCGGACCGCGCCGCTTTGGCGGGTCTTCTCTCCGCTTGTCTCCAAGTCTTTCAAACATGGCTGAACAACTCACTGCCCCCGCTGCGCCGGTTTCTATCTACGCCGAAGCCAGCCCCAACCCCGAGTCTATGAAGTTCGTGCTCAACACCCAGCTCCTCACGGACGGGGTAAGCGTGGACTACCCCAACCTGGAAGCCGCCGCCAACTCGCCGCTGGCCCAGGAGCTGTTTAATTTCGATTATGTGGGCCGCGTGTTCATCGCCCAGAACTTCGTTACCATCACCAAAACTACGGAACACCAGTGGGCTCAGCTCATTCCTGAGCTGCGCACCTTCCTGAAGTCGTACGTGGAAGCTGGTGGCCCCATCTTCACCGTAGACCCCGCCGCCGAGCAGCGCGCTGCCCAGCAGGCCGCCACCGGCGACGCCTCGGAGGCCGACCAGCAAACCAGCCAGAAAATCATCGACCTGCTGGATAACTACGTGCGTCCCGCCGTGGAGCAGGATGGTGGCAACATCACCTTCAAAAGCTACCACGAAGGCATCGTGACGGTAAACCTGCAGGGTTCTTGCTCCGGCTGCCCCTCGGCCACCGTTACGCTGAAATCGGGCATCGAAAACCTGCTCAAGCGCATGGTGCCCGAAGTAAAAGAAGTAGTAGCCGAAGGCGTAACCGCTCAAGGTTTCTAACCAAAAACGAATTCCATACGCAACGCGCCCCGCCAGTTCTGGCGGGGCGCGTTGGTGTTTATAGCCGGGACTGGTAGGAGTTACTGGAACGTCATGCAGAGCGTAGCAAAGCATCTGCATGACCTTTGAAGCACCAGCAAGGACGCGCTACGGCTACAAACCGGACTTGAGAGTAAAGTTGCGGGCTACGTTGAAGCCGAAATACAGGTCGCCTTTGAAGAACCGGCCGCTGGTGGCGGGTACAAACTGCTGGGCAATCATGCTGTTGGCGTTGGTAACGTGCAGTTGAAATACGTGGCCGCCGGTTTCAATATCAAGGCCCGCGCCCAGTGCGTCGCGCAGGCCGCGGGTGCGGGAGCTGGGCAGCCGGTAATAGTATTCCCAGGTGAAGGCCACGCGCTTGGTGAACTTCTGCCGGCCGGCAATGCCTAGGGCGTACAAGTCGTTAGGGACCAATTTATCGGCCACCAGGTTGCGGTGAATGACCGTGGGCATGAGCTGCACCGAAAGGCCGGGGCTGAATTTGCGGGCCAGCAGCGCCTGCCAGGAGTAGGTGAGGCGACGGGCAAACGTGTGGTCAAAGCCATCGGTAGCGGCCGAGTAGCGCAAGGTGTTGATGGCCGAGCTGGCCAGCAATGTGGCGCTGAAAGGCATACAGCCCATCCGTTGGCGCAGCACCCGGTACTGCACAAAGCCGTCGTAGGCTTTCTCCACGGAGCTGCGGCCCACGCCCACCGCCAGCCGGTCCGTGAGGCCGTATTCCAGCCCCAGCCGAATAGTGGCCTGGTCCAGCCCAAACAGGTTGTAAGCCCCGCTGTTCAGCCGCCCAAACCGGTGCGAAATCAAAAATACCAGAGTGCCGTTGGTGGGCGTTTCCACGGAGTGCCCGTTGATGATGCGGGTACCTTTGAAAGTGGCCTGCACCAGCTCGTGCCGGGTGCTGTCGGTGGTTTGCGTGTTCAGCTCCGAAAGCAGGTCCTGGGCCCGGGCGTTGGTGGTCAGCAGCAGGGCAAGCAGCCCGCCCAGCAGCAGCGAAAGGTAGGAAAAGCGCATACGCATGTCAGGGTTGTGAGGCAGTGGCACCCATAGGCGGCGTACAAGCAAGGCGCACCGTTACGAGGACGTTTTTGGCAATATGGTCGCGCACTAGGGCCGGAATATCAATTTTATAGTCGGCCGGAGCCACGTAAAAGCTGGCATTCAGCAGCAACTGGCCGGTAAGCGGCGTGAGGGTGCCGGGCACCTTGAGGTGGCGCGTTACGCCGTGCATGGTCAGGTCACCCTCGGCTACTACCGGCACAGCACCGGAGCCGGCCGTCAGCGCCTCCGACTTCCACTCCAGCAGCCGGCCGCTGAAGGTG
Source organism: Hymenobacter pini (assembly GCF_020421205.1). Taxonomy (GTDB): domain Bacteria; phylum Bacteroidota; class Bacteroidia; order Cytophagales; family Hymenobacteraceae; genus Hymenobacter; species Hymenobacter pini. The sequence continues at coordinate 444,785 of NZ_JAIZZH010000003.1, read as the reverse complement.
GCCTTCGGGTACTTCTCCGATTCCAGGTAGTTTTCGTTGAAGTGCTCCTGCATGAGGGTGCGCTTGAACTGAAACGAGCGAATGGGCACCGAAAACGCCAGCTGGCCGGTGGCGGCATCCAGCACGGCGGCCAGTTGCTGGCTGCGGGCTTCTATATCCTCAATGGGGCTGGCCGAGAAGAAGGACACGGTGCCGGTGCGGGTCTGGTAGCGGCTGGCCTGGGCGCTACCGGCTGGCCCTTGCCCCAGCAGGAGCAGCAGAGCCAGCAAGGCAGTAAGTCGTGGCATAGCTTAGTTGTTGGGCATACCCGCCCGTACCCATTGCCGCAGGCGGGCAATGTCGCAGCGGGCTAGCTGCGGCTGATTTTGGGGCATAGCGGGGTAACCGGGCTGGTGCTGCACCACGCCCAGCAGGCGGCCATCGGCGGCTACCTGCTGCACTTGCGCATAGCTTTCCAGGCTCACATTGCCACTGCGCAGGGTGTTGTTGTGGCAGCTCACGCACCGCTGCTGCAACAGCGGTGCGACGGTTCCCGCGAATGTGACGGCCGTGGAGTCGCAGGTGGGAGCGGGCGGCGCATTTCCCAGCAGGTCTTCCACGTTGTCGTAGGTGCAGGCGGAGGTGTAGAGCAGCCCGCACAATGCGAGCAGCAGCCACCACGCCGGCCGCCGGCCGGGGGTGAGCAAAGTGGCCAGGCGTGCGCCCCCGCGAACTGCCCGGCCACCCGGAGGAACCAGCCGGCTCATGGCGTTGCCACCAGCCATTGGTCACCCTCACTCACGAGTCCGTGTCCTTCCACCCGGCCGCGCGTAAGGTTATCGGCCGTGAAGTAATAGAGCGGTTTGCCCTTATAGGTGAGTTGGGCCGTGGAGGCCGTGCCGTCGCCGTAGGGGCCGCCGCCACCCGCCGTGGTGCGGGTGATGGTACCAAAATCCGATGATTTCAGGAGAGTCGGGAATACCCGCCCCGTTGTGGTGAAGGGCGGCCAGGCCGCTTCACAGGAGCCGGTACAGTTGGTAGGCAGGGTAGTGGGGTTCAACTCATCCTTGTGGAAGAAGTACAGCGTGCGGCCCTTCCCGTCAATCAGAAAGCTTTTGGTGGCCGTTTGGCTGGTTGATTTATCCGTTACTGCTTTGGTAGCTACCATTACTGAGTAGCTGGGGTTTACCACGTACCACACGTTGCCCACGCCGTTGCCGGTAGTTTGGCCGCTAGCTTCGCGCACGTTTTGCCCGTTCACGGCCGGGGCGTAGTAGTACAAAGGCCAGCCCTTGTAGGTAGTTTGCGGCTGGCCGCTGGCCGTCATCTGGGTTTTGAAATCCGCAGCCTGCAGCCCGTCGCCTACCTGAATATCGGCTTCGTAGAAAACTGGCCAGACGGCGGCGCATCCTCCCGTGCACACGTTCTGCCCATCCACGTCGCGGGTGAAGTAATACAGCGTATTGCCATCCTTGTCAGTAAGAAAGTTGCCCAACGCCGCCGATGAGGCCAGCTTGATGGTTGGGTCGGGGGTAGGCTGGGCGGGCTTGTCGTCGGATCCGTTGCAGGCCGTTAGTAGCAGCCAGCCAATGAGCAAGGCAAAGCCAGCCCCCGCCCCCAGCCGGAAGCGGCGAAATAGAAAAGGTGCCATGGTTGTACAGAAAAAGTGGGTGAAAATGAGGGGCAGGAGTCTGATTAGCCCGCTCCGGAACGGGTTATAGCAGACCAGGCACTGCGGCGCTGCCCCAGGCAAAAGAGAAGTAACAGAATGCTGAAAACCGTGAATAATGGCCCCCAAGGGGCCCCACGGACCGCGGTGCTACGGAACTACCGTGCGGGGGCCAAACAGGCTGTATTTGATGCCCAGCAGAAGGCCGGCGCTGCTCAGTTTTACTTTGCCGGCCCCTACGCCGCCCAGTGGAATTTGCAGGTAGGGCTCCGCCTGCCCCGCCCAGCGGCCTCCGAAGAACTGCTCAATACCGGCCGTCAGGTTCACAACGCTGAACGGATGATTCTGACCATTTACTACCCGGGCTGTTCGGATGCGGGTTTGGCCGCCCAGCTGGTAGCTGTAGTTGTATCGCTCGTTGCGCATGAGCAGAGAAGTCAGGCCGGCACTGGCAAACACGGAATAGGAGGGCTGGCGTACGAAATCATACCGTAAATCCAGCGGAATTTCGGTGATGCGGCAGTTGGCATTTACGTCGTAGTCGCCCATGTACCAGCCCCAGCTGCTGGGGGCCATATAGTCGGTGCTGGCGGCTCCGTAGCGCTTCACGCTGCGGATAAGTCCGGTGCGTACCCGCAGCCGCTGGCTTAATCGGTACTCCAGCGTTAGGCCCAGGTCGCCGCCCAGCCGGGCCGTGCCCACCGTGCGCACTGCGCTTAGGGCCGGGGCTCCCACTACGCCTATTACCCACCGCGGCAGTGGCGCAGCGCGAGTAGGTCGTGGCCGGGTAGTATCAGGGGCGGTAGCAGCTACAGTTGTGTCAGGGAGAGCAGCAGCTGTAGCAGTCGGCTGAACCACTGAGCCAGTATTCGGGACCGATTGAAGCGAAGAATGGTCAGATTGAGTCGGCGTCTCGCTGGTGGTCAATCCAGCCGAGGCGGGCATACCACCTATGCCTGGAGTTGTATCTGGGCGGTTAGAGGCCGCCACAGCTGCCACGGCCACTGTGTTGTGAGAGTGCGCAGCAGCTTCGCTACGTGTGGGTTTGGGTTTGCGCTCATCAACTAGAAGATGAGTGCTGGTGCGGAATACCTGCCGATGTTTCCTCACCAAGAGCACGGGTACCGATGGCCGGGAAACTGCGTAGCCCTGCACATTGCGTTGCGACGCCGATGATGTCGTTTCGCCAGTGGTTGGTATAGAAGTCTGGGCTGGCTTGGCGGCTTGCGGCTGTGCTGCTTTATTGGTCAGTAAGGCAGGCGCCAGATTGGTAGCGCGTGGTGCAGTAACTCCATCGGACGCAGCAGCCGTACGAGCAACTGCCGCATCAGCAGTAGTGCTGGGTATCCGCTGTTGGGGAGCCGTAGCCTGTGTCCCAGGTTGCCATTCTGGGGTCAGGTGCCAGAGTAATGCCAATAACCCCACCAAGACCAGCTCGGCGGCAAACCATTTGGTCACGCGGCGGCGCACCTGCTGTTGCACCAGTTGCTGGTGCTCAGCGGCCTCTAGCTGTTCCTCTATCTGCAGCCAGCCCGACAGGGATACCTCGTCGGGGTAGGCTTCGGCACCGCCCCTGAACAGGCGGTCCAACTCCTCATCTGACATATCCGGCGTAGGCATGGTGGTGGGTTTGTTTAAGCAGCATTTTCAGCTGGGTGCGGGCTTTGAACAGGTTCGATTTTGACGTACCGGTTGAAATACCCAGGTGGTCGGCTATTTCCTCGTGGGAGTAGCCATCAATAGCAAATAGGTTGAACACCGCCCGGTAGGCCGGTGGCAGCTGCCCGATCAGGTGCAGCAATTCCTCAAACGACAGCGCATCCAGCGGGGCTCCGCCCGTTTCGCCCGGGTAGTGCTCGGCGGCTTCCAACTCGGTCTGGAAGGCATGACGGTGGTTGCTGCGGAACTGGTCGATGGCCGTGCGCACCATAATGCGCCGTAGCCAGCCACGTAAGGAACCAGCTAAATCCTCGGGGTAGCGGGCCGCATCAAAGCGGGGCAGCTCCTGGAATACCTTCACAAAGCCGTCGTTTACGGCCTCCTGGGCTAGGTCCCGGTCGTGCAGGTAGCGCAGGCAGATGCTGAGCGCGTAGGCGAAGTACTGCCGGTAGAACTGACGCTGGCACGCACGGTCCTGCCGCCGGCACCCGGCCAGCAAATCGATAAGCAGCGCAGAATCGGGGGTGGAAGCAGCCACGGGAGCGGAGCGTCTGAGTTACCAGGCAACTCGGGGCAGGTGCCGAAAAGGTTGCCCGGAGTAGATAAAAAAGTTAACAAAAAAAGCCCAGCCGGTCAGGCTGGGCTTTTTCTAAGTTTCTGGTTGCTAGTTAGCGTCATAACTAGAAACCCGAAAATTACTTACACTTGGGCGGCGGTGTTTAGCTTGGGAGCACCGGCTTCTGAGGTGTTCAGGCGTTCTTTCTCTTTGCGGCCGTAAGTATCCAGAATCAGCGGAGCGGCAATGTACAGTGAGGAGTACGTACCGAAGATGATACCGATAATCATGGCGAAGGAGAACGAGCGGAGCGTTTCACCCCCGAAGATGTAGAGCACCACCATCACCAGGAATACCGTGGTGAACGTAATCATGGTGCGTGAGAACGTGCTGTTTAGGGCCGGGTTTACCACCTGGGCAAACGTGAGGTGCTTGTTTTCCCGCAGGTACTCCCTGATCCGGTCGTAAATCACGATGGTGTCGTTCATGGAGAAGCCGATAGTAGTCAGCACTGCGGCCACGAACACTTGGTCCATCTCGTAGTTCAAGCCGAAAGCCCGGGCAATGGGGAAGCAGGCAATAACCAGCAGCGCATCGTGGAACAAAGCCACCACGGCGGCCATCGAGTACTGCCACTTTTCAAAGCGGAACAACACGTACACGAAGATGGCCAGCAGCGTGAGGCCCAGGCTCAGCACCGAGGTCCGCTTGATGTCGTCGGCAATGGTAGCGCCTACTTTGGAGGAGCTAACCTTGGTGGGGTTCAGCGCGCTGTACTTACTGTTCAGACCCTTGAACATGGCGGTTTCTACCTGCTTATCGGCATCCACGCTTTCGTCGGCGGCCAGGTAGCCCGTGGTAATGCGCAGGCGGCTTTCCGACCCGAAGGTTTTTACCTCCGTGCCGGCCCCGCCGAAGTAGTCCTGCGTCAACAGGTCGCGCACATCCGAAGCCACAACCGGCTTGCTGAAGTTCACGATGTACTCACGGCCACCGCGGAAGTCAACGCCCAGGTTCGGGCCACCCTGCAAGTACATCAGCACGAAGCCGATAACGATGACGATGCTGGAGAAGGTATAGGCGATTTTGCGCTTACCCACAATGTCCAGGTTGATGTTCTTGAACAGGTTGCGCGAGAACGGCGTGCTGAAGCTGAGCGAGTTGGAGCTGTTGTTCTTTACCATCCGCTCAATGATGAGGCGCGACACGTACACGGCCGACAGGAACGAGGTGAACACGCCGATACCCAGCGTAATGGCGAAGTTCTGCACCGGACCCGTGCCGAAAAAGCCGAGGATAACGGCAATAATCAGTTGGGTTACGTTGGAGTCGAAGATGGCCGTGGTAGCGCGCGAATAGCCTTTGTTGATGGCATCCGTGGGTTGCAAGCCGTGGTCCAGTTCTTCCCGGATTCGTTCGAAAATCAGTACGTTGGCATCCACCGAGGCGGCAATTACCAGCAGCAAGCCGGCAATGCCGGGCAGCGTGAGGGCAAACTGGAAGTTCGCCAGCACACCCATAATCAGGAACAAGTTGAACAGCAGCACAGCATCGGCTACCAGGCCGGCGCGGCCGTAGTACACGGCCATGAACAGCATGATGATGGCCAGGCCACCAATCACCGAGAACAGGCCCTGGTTGGTAGCCTCGCGGCCCAGCGACGGACCCACAATGGCTTCCTCCACAATGCGTGTGGGCGCAGGAAGCTTACCGGCTTTCAAGGTGTTGGCCAGGTCCTGGGCTTCTTCAATGGCGAAGTTGCCGGAGATGCTGGAGTTGCCGCCGGCAATTTCCGACTGTACCACCGGAGCCGAGTACACGTAGTCATCAAGCACAATGGCAATCTGGCGGCCGATGTTAGCGGCCGTCAGGCGCTGCCACTTGCGGGCACCGGCGGGGTTCATCTGCATGCTCACTTCGGCGCGGCCGCTCACGGCATCGTAGTCGCCTTTCGCGTCGCTGATTACCTCACCGCCGATGGGGGCTTCCGAGGTAGTGCTCTTGCGGATGGGGTACAGCTCCAGGTACTCTTGGCCGCTGATGGCCTCGGGCTTGGCCGCCCACATAAAGGTAAGGTTGGAGGGCAGTACCGAGCGGGTTTCGGGGCTGCGCAGCACGGCGTTCATGCGGGCGGTGTCGCGCAGGTTTACGCCCAGCTTGCCGGGCATGGTGAACAGGCTGGCCAGCACGTTGGTCTGGGGAGCAGCCGAGTCCGCCTTGGCAGCGGCTTTGGGGTCTTTCTTGGCCAACTGGCTAGCCAGCGAGGTCGAGTCGCCGGCGGCAGCAGCGGCTTTGGTAGTATCCGTGGTGGCGGTAGCGGCGGCTGGCTTGGCGGCTTTTTCTTGGGCATTCAGCACCTGGGCCAGCTGGTTCAGGTAGGGAGCAAACTCATCCTGACGCCATACTTCCCAGAACTCCAGCTTGGCCTGGCTCTGCACCAGTTTCCGTACGCGGTCCGGGTTGTCCACGCCAGGCAGCTCAATCTGGATGCGGCCCGTGCCTTTCACCCGCTGAATGTTGGGCTGGCTGGTGCCGAATTTGTCGATGCGGTTGCGCAGGATGTTGAATGAGCGGTCAATGGCTTCTTCCTCCTGCTTGTTGATCTCGCTGATTACCTTGTCGTTGGAGGCGTTGATGTCAATGGCGCCTTTGTTGACGGTGTTGGCGAAGATGCGAGCTAACTTATCGTTCGGGGCAATTTGCTGGAACGATTGGGCAAACAGTGTGGTGAAGGGCGTGGAGGGGTTGGTTTTCCGCAGCTCCTGCGCCTGGGTCATGGCCTTGTTGAACACCGGGTCTTTGGAGTTGCCGCTCATGGCGCGCACAATTTCCACCGGCGATACTTCCATTGTCAGGTGCATACCGCCGTTCAGGTCCAGGCCCAGGCCCAGCTCCGACTGCCGCACGTCCTTATAAGTGAGCGGCCCAAATACCGGGGCGCGCCACACCGAGTCGAGGTAGTGCTGACGACGTTTTTCGTTGAGTTGGCCGCCGCGCGTGGCATAGCCGGCCGCATCCCGCTGCACCCCGCGCGAAACGAGGGTCAGCGAGAGGAAGTACAAGCACAACGCCGACACGAGTGCGGTCAGCGTAATGATGAGTCCTTTGTTACGCATGTAAAAAGTAGAGTTGGATAATCCAAAAGGAGAGAAAGGCTGATGCGCTGCAGTGGGCCGCCCTACTGTGGGGCTGTACCAGTCAACTTCACAACCGGGCTGCATCAGCTAGCAGCCAGCGGCACTTCATTCAGTATTCGGCCCGCACCGGGCTATGGAGCCTGCGGCGAGAGGGCGGCCAGCAACAGCCGCGCCCGGAAGAAATCGGGGACGGCGCTGGGGCGGGCCGGCAGGCCAGCGGGGCAGGCCGGCTGCCACTGCACTAGCGGCAGCGTCAGGGGCCAGGGCAGCCACGCATCGGTGGCCGGGGCCACGTCCAGCACCAGCGGCGACGTGGCTTCGAGGGTCACCCGCTGCTTGATGACGGCCGTGCGGGGAGCGGCATCCACGCGGGCCTGATGGCCGGTGGGCAGCACCCGCAGCGTGGCCACAGCTTGGTGGTTGAGCCCCAACACCATCAGCACGGTGGCTGTGATGAGGGCAAAACGCAAGCGGGGCAACAAGGCAGTCAGAAAACGCAACGCAGTGGGGGTAAGAGCTACAAATATAGGTTTTTGGCCCGGGCGCTGCAAAAGCCTGTACTCTGGAGCACGGCAAGCCAAAAAAAGAGCCCCTGCCGCAGCAGAGGCTCTTATAGCTAACAGGGTAAGGCCAGAGGAGGAAACTACTAAGAGTTCTGGCCCGTGGTGATTTTGCTGCGCAGAAACGACACCAGCACATCCAGGCCCTTATCGAAATGGCGGTTGTTGGGAATGATGATGTCGGCGTCGTGCTTGAAGGGCTTGATATACTTCTCGTAGGTGGGTGCTACGTGGTTGGTGTAGCGGTAGAGCACGTCCTCCAGGTCGTAGCCCCGCTCGTCCCGGTCGCGCACAATGCGGCGCTGCAGCTTCACATGCTCCCGGGCGTCGATGTACACTTTCAGGTCCAGCAGCTTGGCCACTTCCTCAAAGTAGAACACAAAAATACCTTCCACCACCACAATGGGCGCGGGCCGGAACACCAGTTCGGCGGGCACCACGTTGGGGTTGTTGAAGGTGTATTCCTGGCGACGTACTTCCAAGCCTTGGCTGATCTGCAGCACGTCGGCAGCGTAGGCCGCCGAGTCGATGCTGCCGGGCAGGTCGAAATTGGTGACGCCTTGGGCATCAACGGCCTGGTTTTCCCGGGGGTGGTAATAGTTATCCTGCGAAATCAGGCAGATTTCCTCTTCGGGAAACGAAGCCAGCAGCCGGCGCAAAAAAGTGGTTTTGCCGGAGGCGCTGCCGCCCGTGATACCGACGATAAAGGGGTGTTGCATGGTGGGGGGAATAGGCCCGTACCGGCAGGGCCAACCCTGCAAAAGTAAGCAGAAAGGTCGAGGTGATGAAGGAATACCCCACGAAGTGCCCCGGAAACAAGTCCGCCAGTGGCGGAAGCAACGGGGAGTTTCGCCCCGCTTACCAGCGTATTTCGCAGCCCTCAGCCGGCCAAAATCAAGCTCGCAAAATGACCAGCGCCGCCCGGTAGGCCATTCTGTCTCGTGGAAGTCATTCGAGATACACCATGGCTTCCACTCTACTCAGCGCGTCATGCTCCGCTGCACTCGGCATGACCGTTACGATAGTAACATCAGTTGAGGTTTCTGCTCAACGGTTGGTTAAACTCCTTATTCCGCCATTCGCTCATTCAGAAACTGCACCAGCCCGGCCACGGCGCGGCTGCGGTGGCTGATGGCATTTTTTTCGGCCAGCGTCATTTGCGCGAAGGTGCGGCCGTCGCCCTCGATGGGTTGAAATACGGGGTCGTAGCCGAAGCCGTCGGTGCCCTGGAGCGTTTCGGTAATAACGCCATCCACAGCCCCGGCAAACTCGTGCACCTCGGCCTCACTCAGTACCAAGGCCACCACCGTGCGAAACTGGGCCGCGCGGTCGGCTTTGCCGTGCAGCTCTTGCAGCAGCTTTTGCACGTTGTCTTCGGAGCGGCGCTGGGGGCCGGCGTAGCGGGCCGAGTAAACGCCCGGCTCCCCGTTCAGGGCGGCTACTTCCAGGCCGGTATCATCGGCGAAGCAGGCCACGCCGTAGTGGTCCCACACGTACTGGGCCTTCTGGCGGGCATTGCCTTCCAAAGTATCCTGGGTTTCGGGGAGTTCCTCGTGGCAGCCAATGTCGGCCAGGCTGAGCAGCTCTACCAAGGAAGGCAGCAAAGGCCGGATTTCGTCCAGCTTGTGGGCGTTGTTGGAGGCAAAGCAGAGGCGCATAGGTGCTGGGTGAAGGAGGGAAAAAAGGAAATGCAAAACGGAAGGCGGCCAGTGTGCCAGACTATCCAATCAGCCCTCAAACATACTCAGCTACATTAACTACGCGGAGCTGCCTAGCGAAACATCTGCTTAATAGTATCCCAGGAGCGTAGCACTACGTTGTCTTCGGACTGCACCGGCGAGGTCAGGTAGGTGTAAGTGCCCGTGGCCGTGCGTACGGCCAGCCGGTATGTAACCGGGCCCCGCCCCAAGGTACTGCGCAGCATATTCAGGTCGGTGTAGCGGTATTGCTGCTGAGCGGTGGAGCTAAGCACTACCAGGCGGTCAAAATCGTCCGCGGGGTAGTCGCGCCGCCACACTTCGTAATCTTTAACGATGGCCGCGCGAGGAGCCTGCCATTCCAGCAACACGCTGGAACCCCGCTGTTGCGCCCGGAATACAGCCACCGAAGCGCCGTATGCGAGTAGAGAAGCTAGTAAACAGCCGGTCAGTAGCGTAAGAATACGAGCCATAGGCTTTCTAAGATAGCGGCGGAAGAATGCGGAGTAAGTATACGGCTATCCGGCTGGAAAAGGGCGTCGTCAGTATTAAGTCTCGGTTACGCCGCAGAAAAGCCACCGCCCGCTTTTGAAATCCGGACGTAACGTGTACTTTTGCAGTCCCTTCCGCAAAATCGGCAGGTACCAAGGTAAAACGGCACTACGACCATGAAAAAAGACATTCACCCCGAGTACCGCGAAGTGGTATTCCAGGACACTTCCAGCGGCTTCAAGTTCCTGACCCGCTCGACGATGAACTCCAACGAGACCATCACCATGGAAGACGGCAAAACGTACCCCGTAATCAAGGTGGAAGTTAGCTCGGAGTCGCACCCCTTCTACACCGGCAAAAACGTACTGCTCGACACGGCTGGCCGCGTAGAGAAGTTCATGAACCGCTACAAGAAAAAATAGCTTTTCGTAAGCTGTTAGCTACTAGCCGTTGGCTGATAGCTTTCTATAAGAAACTCCCTTCGCCATCCGGAGGGAGTTTTTTATTTGCCATTTTTGAACATTCGTTTCGCGCCCGGTCAGTTTAGGCTGCCGGCGCTGTCAGCTAACAGCTAGTAGCCAACAGCTAAATAATATGCACGTTCTGCTTTTCGACGACCCCGCCATTCGGCCCCATCTGCTGCCGTTCACCTTTACCCGGCCCGTGGCGGCCCTGCGTTGCGGCATTCTCACGCTGGCCGAAAAATGGCAGCACCGCCTGGGCGTAGAGCAGGTAGGATATCTGACGGAACAGTACCTGCAAGCCAAGTTTCCGGCTGGTAACACGCAGGGGCCGGCCCTCGTCATCAACGGTGCCATTTGCCCCGACGACCTGCTGGTGCAGCAGGTACAGGCGCTAACGCCCGGTGAGGCCCTGTTCGACGAAGACATGCTGGTGGCCGCCCACTTGGCCGACGCTACCCAGGTAGCCGAGCTGATTCAGGAAGGATTCCAGAAAACCCGCGACGTGGTGGAGCCCGTGACGGCCATCAAGGAAGTGTGGCACCTGTTCCTGCGCAACGGCGCCGAAATCCGCCGCGACTTCGCCCTGCTCACCAAAGGCCGGCAGTCGGAGCCCGTGGGCGACGCGCACACCATCGTGTACGCCCCCGAAAACATCTTTATTGAGCCGGGCGTGAAAATCCGGGCGGCCATCCTCAACGCCGAAAACGGCCCCATCTACCTGGGCCGCAACTCGCAGGTGCACGAGGGAGCCATCATCAGCGGCCCGCTGGCGTTGTGCGAGGGCAGCCACATCAACGCCGGGGCCAAAATGCGCGGCGACAATACCGTGGGCCCGTACTCAAAAGTGGGCGGCGAAGTGGGCAACAGCATTCTGCTGGGCTACAGCAACAAGGGCCACGACGGCTACCTGGGCAACTCGATAATTGGCGAGTGGTGCAACCTAGGGGCCGATACCAACACTAGCAACCTCAAGAACAACTACGCCCCCGTCAAAATCTGGAGCCACTCGGCCGGCCGCTTCGTGAACACCGGCCAGCAGTTCTGCGGCCTCATGATGGGCGACCATAGCAAGTGCGGCATCAACACCATGTTCAACACCGGCACGGTGGTGGGTGTGGGGGCCAACATCTTCGGAGCGGGCTTCCCGCGCACGTTCATCCCGAGCTTCAGCTGGGGCGGGGCCGCCGGCTTCGAAACTTTTAAGCTGCCCAAAGTAGTCGAAGTAGCCGACCGGGTAATGGCCCGCCGGCAGCTCCAGTACGATGCGGTGGAGCAAGGCATCATGCAATATGTCTACGACGCCACGGCTAAAGACCGGGTGTGGGAAAAGAGCACGTAATATGTCTTATGACAGGATTCACAATGAACCCAACTGGTTTCTTGAAACGATAAAAAATGTATTTCCTAAATAGGAAGAATGGATTATTAATGAATCGGGGTTTTGCCAATGGAATGAAAAATCTTCCAAAAGTTTGGTAGCTGCATCTCGTAAGCCTGGATTCTGATAGTTCAGCGTTCCGATGTGTGATACTGTAGGAGCACTGAACATGCCGTTAATAGCATATCGGTCGACAACAATTCTCTGACGCTCATCGAGGAAGCCACTATTAAATACCCGAATGGATACGTATTCATTGGGTTTTCCGGGAATAACAGACGTTACGCTCCTTTCTATCATCTACGCAAGAGCTGATTCCCAGAACTAGGAACAATAGCCACGCTCGTGCAGAACAATTCATATCTTATTGATTTGGACGTTTTCCGTAAGGCTGACCATCTGGTAGCACAAGTTGCATCAGAAATTTCTGAAACCAAGCAATAACTAAAGCCTCATGCGTTTCTCCGAAATTCCCGGCCAGCAGCAGGTAAAGCAGGTGCTTATTGGCAGCGTGCGGCGCAACCACGTGGCCCACGCCCAGCTGTTTCGCGGGGCCGAGGGCTCGGCGGCGCTGGCGTTGGCGCTGGCGTATGCGGCATTTCTGAACTGCGAGGAGCGCACCCCGGAATCGGACGACTCCTGCGGCCGCTGCCCCAGCTGCCAGAAAATTGATAAGCTCGTTCACCCCGACCTCAACTTCATCCTGCCCGTTACTACCACCAAGGCCGTAGCCAAGGATGGCGTGAGCAGTAAGTTTGCGGCCGAGTGGCGGGAGTTTATCCTGCCCAACCCCTACCAGGGCCTCAACGACTGGATGCAGCACATCGGGGCCGAAAACAAGCAGGGTAGCATTTCAAAAGAAGAAAGCATAAACCTGCTGCGGCTGGTGAGCCTCAAGGCGTTCGAGGCCCGGTTCAAGCTGGTAGTTATCTGGCTGCCCGAACTGATGCACCCTTCAGCGGCCAACGCTGTGCTGAAGCTGCTGGAGGAGCCGCCACCCGCCACCGTGTTTTTGCTGGTGAGCTACGCCCCCGAGCAACTGCTGCCCACCATCATCAGCCGGGTGCAGCCGGTGGTGGTGCGCGCCCTGCCCGAGCCGGAGCTGACCAGCTGGCTGCGCGACGTGCAGCACATTCCGGAAGTAAAAGCTCGGCAGTTGGCCCAGCTCACCGAGGGCAACATTGGCGCGGCCCTGGCTGCCCAGGCGGCCGGTCAGGAGGAGCACGACTACTTTGCCCTGTTTGTGGCTTGGATGCGCACCTGCTACGCCAATAAAGTGGCCGATATGCTGGACAAGTGCGACGAGTTTCAAAAGCTGGGCCGCGAAAACCAGAAGGAGTTTCTGCAATACGCCCTCACGCTGGTGCGCAAAGTGCTGCTGTATGGCCTCGATGCCCACTTGGTGCCCCACCTGCCGCAGCAGGAGCAGGGCTTCGTGAAAGGCTTCAGCTCCTTTGTGCACCCGCGCAATGCCCCGCAGCTGGCCGAAGCCCTCAACGAGGCGCACTACCACGTGGAGCGCAACGCCAACCCCCGCATGGTATTTCTGGATGTTTCCCTGCGCGTGGCCGAGTTGCTGCGGCTGTGAAAAATACCGTGTTGAACAACGAAAAAGCCTCTTAATGGGCTGAAATCAACAGAAATACAATTTGCTAAATATGTATAGCTGCTGCTAAACACTGTATAGCCGGCGGGCTTGGCGGGGGCGCGTATCTTTGTAGTGGCGAAGCCCCGGAGCTGTTGCAGCTCCCAAGTATCATAGTTTCTGAATTCGTTTCCAAGTTGAAGACTTCTATTCGCATTGGTACCCGCGGCAGCAAGCTGGCGCTGTGGCAGGCTCACCACGTAGCCGACCTTCTCACGGCCGCCGGCCTGCAGCCCGAAATCGTCATCATCACTACCAAGGGCGACGTGGTGCTGGACCGCTCCCTGGATAAAATCGGGGCGAAGGGCGTATTTACCGAGGAGCTGGAAGAAAGCCTGCGCACCGGCCACATCGATATTGCCGTGCACAGCGCCAAAGACGTGCAAAGCAGCATCCCTGCCGACCTGGAGCTGCTGGCCTTTATGGAACGGGAGCGGGTGAACGACGTGGTGGTAAGCTTCGATGCCGACCTCGACCTGCGCCGCCCCGACCTGGTGCTGGGCACCAGCAGCACCCGCCGCAAGGCCATGCTGCGCCGGTTTCTGCCCAACGCCACCACTGCTGAGGCCCGCGGCAACCTGCAAACCCGCCTGCGCAAGCTCGAAGAAGGTCAATACCACGCCCTGGTGCTGGCCTACGCCGGCGTGCACCGCATGGAGTACGACGGCCTCATCCGCCATGTGCTGCCCGAAACGCAGTTTATCCCGGCCACCGGCCAGGGCAGCGTAGCCATTGAGTGCGCCCGCAACCTGGAGCCGGCCCTCAAAGCCGAACTGCACCGCATCCTCGACCACGCGGCCACCCACGTGTGCCTGCAGGCCGAGCGTGCTTACCTGCGCACCATGGAAGGCGGCTGCAGCATCCCCAGCTTCGCCCTGGCCACCCTCAGCCCCGATGGCTCCACCGTGCAGCTCCACGCCGGCCTCATCAGCCTCGACGGGCAGCAGTTCCTGGAAGAAACCCGCTCGGCCGCCCTAGCTGAAGCCGAAATCCTGGGCACCCAAGTAGCCGAAACCATCCTTACCCGCGGTGGTCAGCAAATCCTGGACGATATCCGGCGCGAGCGGGCAGAGTAGTAGAGGTACAGCTGTTATCCTGGGTACACACAGCAAAGGACCTTACTGCGCGTGAACGATTTATTCAGGGCGCGGTAAGGTCCTTTGCTATGCTTAGGATAACGGGTTTCGTTCGGTTACTCGGTTTTCCCCCGACCAAACAGCGCGTACAGAATCAGCGCAAACACGGCCCCGCTGGTATCGGCCAGCATGTCCTTTTGCGCGTCCCAGATGTCGCCCTGGCTGCCCAGGAAGGCGGCTCCCGCGTCGCCGCCGGCCAGCTCGGCGTACACCCATTCAATCAGCTCATAGCTCATGGCCACGGTGCCAATCACGCACAGCGGCAGCAGGTAGCTCAGAAAACGGCTCCGGATAAGGTCGCGCTGGTCGGTGTACTCGATGAGGGCGTAGGCGTAGAAACCCACCGAGAAATGCGCCACCCGGTCGTACATGTTGCGCTTGAAGCCAAACAGGTGGTTGAACCAGTCGAACGGCACTTTCTCAAACGTGTAGTGCCCGCCCACGGTGTGCATAAAAATCAGCACGCTCATCAGGGCATAGGCCAGGTTCGAAAACCGCACACCCCGCACGTACAGCACCACCAGCGCAACCACAATTAGCAGTATCGGAATATTCTCGGCCCACCACGTGCCCCGGTCAGTGGGGTTGATGCCCAGGGCTACGAATTCAATGAAATACACCAGCAGCAGCAGTTTGGGAAACCAATGGGAGCGAGTTGCAGAGGGGAGAGGTGATGTCATAAGGTGCTAGAGAAACAGATGAGGTTGCTCAACATACGCAGCCCCCGCATTTTTGCCGATAAAAACAGTTTTGAATCTAAGGGCGAGCTGCACAAATAGCGCGTGTGCGCGCAAAAGCGTGTATTTTCGGCTCCATTCCCTCACTTTTTAGTTGATGAATAATGCGTAATCTGCTGCGCCATGCCCTGTTGATGAGCGTGCTGCTGGGGGTGGTGGTATCCACGGCCCACGCCGCCAAAAAGCCCCGCAAAAGCCGTAAGGACGAAGTTGTAACCATCAGCACGCCTCAGGGCGACATCCGGCTGGTTCTGTTCGATGAAACGCCGCTGCACAAGGCCAACTTCCTGAAACTGGCCCAGAGTGGGTTTTACAATGGTACCACGTTTCACCGCATTATCCCGGGCTTCATGGTTCAGGGCGGCGACGCCAACTCCAAGGACGACGACCCCAATAACGACGGCGCCGGCCAGGCCGACGAACAGCGCATTCCGGCCGAAATTCGTCCGGACCTCACCCACAAGCGTGGAGCCGTGGCCGCCGCCCGCACCCCCGATTTTGTGAATCCCCAGCGCCAGAGCAGCGCTTCGCAGTTCTACATCGTGCAGAATCCGCAGGGCACGCCTCACCTCAACGGCCAATATACCGTATTCGGGCAGGTTATCAGTGGGCAGGACGTGGTGGATAAAATTGTGCAGCAGCCCACCGCCGAGCGGAACCGCCCCGTTACGGACATCAAGATGACTGTGAAGGTGGAAAAGCTCAAGAAAAAGAAAATCACGGAGCTCTACGGCTACCAATATTAAGGCGCTTTCGGCTATGAAAATTCTGGTAACCGGCTCCAATGGCCTGTTGGGGCAGAAGCTGGTAGCCCGGCTGCGGGATGAGCCCGGTGTGGAGTTGGTAGCTACTTCCCGCGGTGTCAATAAGCTGGCCGCTGTGTATCCCGAGGTGCGGTTTGTGACGCTGGACGTTACCGATGCCGCGCAGGTGCAACAAGTAATTGCGCAGGAGCGCCCCACCCATCTCATTCACACAGCAGCCATGACCCACGTGGATGAGTGTGAGTTGAACCAAGCCAGCTGCTGGCAGCAGAATGTAACGGCCGTAGCCAACTTGGTTGCGGTTTGTGAGCAGTACCACGTGCATCTGCTCCACCTGAGCACTGATTTCATATTCAGCGGCGAAACCGGCCCGCTCGACGAAGCTGCCCAACCGGCCCCCGTCAATTTCTACGGCCAGAGCAAAGTAGCAGCCGAGCAATTAGTGCAGGCCTGCGCCGTGCCCTGGGCCATTCTGCGCACTGTGCTGGTGTATGGCACGGCCCACGACTACGGCCGCACCAATATTGTGACGTGGGTGCGCGACTCCTTGCGGGCCGGTAAAGCCATCAACGTCGTCAACGACCAAGTACGTACGCCCACGCTGGTCGAAGATTTGGCGGCGGGCTGCTGGCTGGCTGCCCAGCGCAACGCCACGGGTATTTATCATTTGAGTGGAGCCGAGCTATTGACGCCGTACCAAATGGCCTTACAGGTGGCGGCCTATTTTGGACTGGATGCGAGCCTGATTACGGCGGTAGATGCCAATACCTTCTCGCAGCCTGCCCGCCGGCCGCTGCGCACCGGCTTTATCATCGAAAAAGCGCAACGGGAGCTGGGGTATCAGCCGCATTCCTTTGCCGATGGCATTGCGCTGGTGGCCCAACAAACGGAGCTGCTATAAACGCAAAAAACCCGCAGACAATGTCCGCGGGGTTTTCACACACCTATTGCAACAACCTGGGTGCAACGGAACCAATGGCGAGCAGCCGCCGGGCTCCTTACACAAAAAATCTTGTCAACATCACCGGATTGGTGATGACCAGTTTTAACTGCAACCAGCAAGCAAAGTGCTTTGCCAACAGAAAAACTGTCTTCAGAACTCGCCGGGCTTTTCCCCGCGTCCCGTTCCGATATGACAATATTAGGGGCTGAAATACGTGTTGTAAAGGACAGTTTTGTTATAAATGTGACCTTTGATTACGAAGGAAATTATAGTGCTTAAATAAGGTGGGAACTTCTGCTTAGTCCTATTTCGCTTAGTAATCAGATTATTGAAAGTAATAAGGCATAAACGAGCTTATGTAGAGGTGCGTTTTATTAGAAAATTGTGACATCAACATTGGTCATTTACTAGGCCGATTTGCTGGATACGAGCCGGTGCAGGCTTAGAATGGTAAGCACAACAGCTAGCCCTGGCCAGAGTAATAGCCACCAATCAGCAGGGGCTTGCCGCACTGCTGCCAGTAACCTACCCCAACTGGGCATGTGTGGCGGCAAGCCGATTCCGAGGAAAGACAGCGTGGTTTCCAGGCTAATAAGCACGGCCACGGTAGAAGGAAAACGAACCAACAGCACCGGTAAGGCATTGGGGCCAATATGGTGCCACAGTAGCCGAGAGACGGAAATACCACTGCTGCGGGCGGCTTCTACGTAAGTCAAATGATTGATTTGCAAGGTGGTGGCTCGTGCCAGGCGGGCGGGAGTGGGCCAGCAGGTACCACTAAGCAATGCCACCACACCCGCCACGGAAGGGCGCTGTACGGCCGCCACAGCCACTACCAGCACCAGCAGCGGCACCGAGTTTAATACTGAAATCAACCCCAATACTAGGCTGTCGATGGGCAGGGCCCATGAGGTGGAGCGTGACCGGGCTGCTTGCCATGCTCCCACCGCCACCGCCAGTACCGCTACACATAGGCAGCTAAAAGCCATGTTGTAGCTGTAGGGAATACTCACAATGGCGGCTAGCAAACCAAGCACCGCAACCCCCAGCGGCCCCCGAGCAACTCGTAGGCGCGTATCGCCCCAAAACCCGGCTGCGCCGCCCAAACCAGCCCCGAGCAGTAGGGTAAGCAACGCCGCTGGAACGCTCACCGTGACTACCGTACGGGCCCCTTGCCACAGGCTTTTGGCTACGTCCAGGCCCTGCGGAGTAGTGCCCAGCCAGTGCGGCGGCTGAAAAGAGGAGGCATTCACGTGCTGCAAATCCGGCACTACGTGCGCAGTGGGAGCCGACAGAGCTGCCAGTAACACGAGGCTCAGCCAGCCCGTTGCGAGCCAGTGCCGCTGAAATAGGTGGTAGTACCTCATGCTGCGGAGCGCAAGCGTGGGTCAAGAACCGGATAAAGCACATCTGCCGCGAGCTGGGACAGGAGGCGTACTACGGCAACTAACCCTACGGTGCCTAGGAGCACGGGTATATCCTGGTTTACCGCCGCATCGGTAATCAGGCGGCCCATGCCGGGTAAGGCAAATACCACCTCTACTACCACTGCGCCGGCCACAATGGCGGGCAGCAAATCGGTGAGGAGCGTGACCACCGGCAGCAAGGCATTGCGCAGTGCGTGTTGCCATATTACCCGGTTGGCGGACGCGCCTTTGGCTCGGGCGGTGGCTATGTATGGCCGGGTTAGCTCTTGTTGCAGGGCGCCATCCAGTTGAATAGCCAAGCCGGGAAAACTGCCGAGTACCAAGCTTGCCGTGGGCAACGCCAAGTGATACAGTAACTGCACAGGGGAGCTGGCGGAGACATCATCCGGGCCCAAGCCAAACGCCGGAAACCAATCAAAAGCATCGGGGTTGGCCAGTAGCAACAGCAGCCCAAGGGCCAATAGAAAGAGGGGCAGGCCTTGCAGCACGTGCGCAACCCGCAAAAACCAGCGCCGGGCCACCGGCCGGAAGCCCACGGCCATGGTGGCGCTCAGTGCCAGCAGCACGCTCAAGGTGGCCGCCAACAGGGTAAGGGGCAGTGTGTACCGGAGCGCTTGGGCCATCAGCTCGGTCACGGGGGCGTCGGCGCGGTACGAGTAGCCCAGGTTCCCGTGCACTAGTTGGGTTAGCCAGGTATGGTATTGATTGTGTAAACCGTGCCATTGCCAGCCTTGCCCCTGTTGCCAGCCCACGTAAAACAGCGGAGCATCCAGCCCGTAGCGGTGCAGCAACTGCGCCATAACGCCCGGAAGCTGGGCCTCGTTACCGGGCCGGGCCGAACTGTCCAGCGTGTTCTGCAGCAGGGTGGTGGGCTCAATAGCAGCGTGGCTCAGCAAGAACAGCACCGACAGTGTGAGGGCGGCCGTGCCAATTGTTCGGAGTAGGTGCCGTAATAGCATGCTGCAGTGCATACCGGCTAGCGTGAAGAAGCCGCCGGCCGAATCCGGGCCGCTTCGTATCCTGGTTTAATACCGGTAACGGGCACCTGCAGCCGCTTGGATGCCGCCACTCTATACCGCAGAAAATACAGCACCCGGAATGGTACTTCCGCCGCCATAATGCGCTGAAATTTGCGCAATAAGCGGGTTTTCAGTGCCGTGTCCTCCGTGCTGGTAATCTGCTCAATCAGGCGGTCCGTAACCGGTGATGCATACCGCGTGGTATTGGTTACGCCAACCCACTGAGAGTGAAGTACCGGGGTGAAATCATAAGAGAAGGGGTTGCCCGCCAAGTTGCGTATGGACATATCGGTGGTGCCTGCCCGCAATTGATTGCTGAGCACCGACTGTTCGGTGGGGCGCAACTCCACCTCAATGCCCAAGGCCTCCGCGGCCGCCTGAAACTGCAGGGCCACGGTTTCAAAAGTTGGTTCGCCCGCCCGGTAGCTTACGCCGAAGCGCAACGTCTGCTTGGTGCCGCCCGCACTCGCCCGCACCCAGCGGCCAGTGGCCTGGCGCTGCCAGCCCGCCTGCTGCAGGAGTTTGGTAGCCTGAGCGGGGTTGAAAGCGGGCAGCGGCAGGCTGTCGTTGTAGTAAGGGTGCATGAGCGGGCTGATAAGGCCCGCACTCGGTAGCGCCTCATTCTGCTGCGTGGCTTTAATCAAAGCGGGTACATCAAAAAGAAGGCTCAGCGCCCGGCGGGTGATGGCATCCCGGAACAAGGGTCGCTGCACGTTAAAGCTGGCGGCGAGGAACTCGTATGAGTCGGCCGTGTAAAAATTCAGCCGCTGCCGGTCAGTCTCGGACTGTTGCAGGCGGGCAAATTCGGCGGGCGGCATCAGCGAGTATACATCCACCTCGCCCCGGCGCAACGCCAGCGTGGCCGTAGCCGCATCCGGAATAATCTGATAGGTAAGCGTAGCTGGGTAAGCCTGCAACTGCGGCGGAACTGCCGTCAGGCCATCGGCCCACCATCTTTTCTTGCGGGTGAGCGTGAGGTAGCGCCCATTTTGCCAGGCCGTGAGCCGGTAAGGGCCGCAGCCCGGCAAGCGGGCCGGGTAGCGGGCCACCTGCAGGGCCAAGTAGCGCTGGCTCAAGGCTTGCATAGCCGGCAGCCTTGGTTGCAGCCGCACGGTAGCCAGGGAGGTGCGGCGCAACGAGCCCTTGGGGTCCAGTATATATTCCGGCAGCACCGAAAAATCTCCCGAAGAGCGGATATGTTCTGGCGATTTACCAGCGCACACCAGCGTAAACCGGCGGGCATCAGCAGCATCCAGCCGAATATCCCGAATAAAGCCAACCATGGCCTGCGCGCCTTCAGTGGGAAGGCCAGCGCAGTACATCGTCTTCAGCGTCAGAGCCACATCCTGGGCTAGCACGGGCGCGCCGTTGTCCCAGGTAGCCTCCGGACGGATTCGGTAGCTGATCAGCAGCAGCGAGTCATTGCTGCGGTCTACCGTTGGGAAGTCTTCTGCCAGCCAGGGCACGAAATCGTGCACTGATTCGCGGCCCATCAGCAGGCTGCAGTGCGTCAGGTTAGCCACTTCGTAGGCGCTGGGGTTACCCACTACAAAGGGGTCGAGGTTCTCGGGGTCCCGGGCCCAGCGGATGCGAACGGTGCCAGTGGTAGAAGGTGAAGAGGGGGAGGTGCAGGCGTGCAGCAAGCCCCCCAGCATCACCAGAAGTAGTCCGCTATAGAGCTGCTTCATGAACGGGTAACCGCGTAAGACGTGAGTCTGGGCAAGTTACCACGTTTTACAGTTACCGAGGCTAGAGTGGCTTAATGGCCGTCACCCCAGCCATTGGTGCCGTGGTCATTCGTGAGGTGGCCGTCGCCCCAGCCGTTGGTGCCGTGCTCGTCCGTAAGGTGGCCGTCACCCCAGCCATTGGTACCGTGCTCATCTGTGCAGGAAACGGTCGTGCCGTTGGAAGCGGGGGTGGCATCACCGGAGAACGACGTGAAGCTAGCGAACTGAAACAGGGCGATGGTGATGAGCTCTAACATGGCTTGGAAATATTTGTGTGTCAGTTGATTGAATGACACAAATGTGGAGTCCAAACCAGTCCCCGTAAAGGAAACAGAGCGCGTAAACGTGACCTGAATTCAGGTTGCGTTTTCACTGGCGAGTATTGCGCTAAGTGCGCTTAAAGGCCAGAATATTGAAATTATGAAGTAGTAATTACGGACATTTTACCCTGATTTTGTGACATCAGAGGTCTGAATAAGGCACATTTTTACCTCTACAAAGGTTCAGGAGCATAAGGCAACTAGTAAAGGCATAGCTTGCCAAAATTGTGACATGAAAAATCGGGGGCTGTTATTTTGATATCTTGCTTCCAGATACCGATAATGAAATACTTGCTATGGAAGAACTGACAACTCTTGTGAGAATTGTGACAGATCGGCGACAAGCTGTTCTTCCCTTTCTGGATTTTTCGGATAAAAACTCGTCGCAAAAAGATCTGCAATTAGTTCGGTTGCTCGATAACTCACCGGCCATTACGCAACTGCAGCTGGTGAAAAACCTATACGGCAAAACCGATGCGCGGACGCAGGCCACGTATCGAAAGCTAAAGTCGCGGGTGCAGCAGAAGCTACTGAACCACCTCTACTTCCTGGACCAGACGGACCCGCGTCATATTGCCTCCCGGCGCTACGAGCAGCAGTGCCTGGGGCTGTTGCACCAAGCCAAAATTCTGGCCGGGGAGGGCGAGTATAGCATGGCCGAAAAGCTGTTTCGCAAGTTTATCCGGGTAGCCGATTCGGCGGAATTTACTGCGTACAGCATGCTGGGAGCCCGCATTTTACGGAATCTTTACGCCGAGATGCGGCAGCCCGCCAAGTACAAGCACATTGTGAAGCAGCTGCAGAAATACCAGGAAAAGCTGGCGCTGGAAGAGAAGGCGGAGACGCTGTATACCGACATTAAGATGACGATCAACAGCAAGGTTCGTTCGCGCAAATTCCTGCTGACACAGATGCCGGTTTACGAAGCACAGCTGGAGCAGTTGCACAAAAAAGTGAAAAGTCACAATACATTTCACTTTCTGTACTTTATCCGGATGACGAAGGAAGAGCTGGTTGGGAATTATGAGGAGGTTATCAATATAACAGCAGCTACCGAAAAAGCGCGCAAAGAAGGCAAAGTCAACGAAAAGCGCTTTGATAAGCGCTTTAACAACTACATGAGCGTGTACGCTCACCTGCGCTGCCGCAAGGCGGAACAGGGCTTGCGGCTGGCAGAAGAATATTTCAAGGATTTTCACTATTCCTCGGGCAACTGGTTTTATTTTCTGGAAACCTACCTGATGCTGGCCTTATACGCCAAGCAGTATGGGCAGGCGCTGGAACTGCTGCAGCAGGCCCGTAAAAACCCATACTACCGCAAGCAGCGCGTGGCGGCTCAGCAGCGGTGGGAGCTGTATGAGGCGTACGTGCAGTTTGTGCGGCCGGAACAGTCGCCGCTTAAGATGCGCTACTTTGCCCAGTTTGCGCAGAAAGTGCCCGATTACAGCCGCGATAAGCAAGGCTATAACGTAGCAATCCTGATTCTGCAGTTTCTATACTTTTTGCGCCATCGTGACATCGAAGGGTTGCTAGCCCGCCTGGAAGGCCTGCGGAAGTATGAGCAGCGCCACCTCCGTGACCCAGCCACGCTCCGGAGCCAGCTGTTTTTCCGGATGCTGCTGATGACGGTGAAAGAGCACTTTGTACTGGCTGCCTGCGAGAAGAAGGCCGCGCCACTGCTGGAACGACTACGGGCGGCTCCACAGCCCGGCGAGGCGTACGGCGAAATCGAAATTATTCCCTACGAGGATTTGTGGGAGCTGACGCTGGGTATTCTGCGGCAACAGCAAGTTGATCTGGCCGCTGCTGAGCAAGCCGAGCGGAACCGCACATAGCCATGCAGCCCGTCACCCGGTACTCTTCCTGTAAGATAATCAAGCAGAGAAAGTACCGGGTGGCGGGCTATGCGGTGGTAAAAGGTAAAAGCTACGCTACCGGCGTACCGCAGCTTTTGTGGGAGAGGCGGCGGGCTTGCGAGCCACAGGAGCCTTGGGTTTGGCCTCGGCTGGTTTGGTAACCGTGGCAGCGTGGGTAACGGCCACAGGAGCCGGTTGCGGGAGTAATACGGCCGCCACTGAGGGCGGCAGGACACCCGGAGCGGCCGCTACGTAGCGCTGGTATTGAGCCGGCGACAGAATCTGCTGCAGCTGAGCGGTATATTCCTGCCCGATGGCCGCCAATTTTTTCTGCTGCATATCGGCGTCATTGGTGTATTGCTGCCGCACTTCGGCTTCCTGCGCAAGCCGGGCCTGCGTAAGCTTCCGAACGGGCAGCTGCCGGGCATCATCAAGGGAGACGAAAGCGGCGAGCTGACGGGTAGCCGTCAGGGCTTCGGTTTTGAATGCCGGAGAAGCTTCCTGGGCACGAGCGTGCGGGTGAGCCAGCAGGCAAAAACCAGCCAGCACGAGGAGATACAAGTGTTTCATACAGCGGTTGAGGGGAGAGGGCAGAAGCCGCCTGGGTTTGAGGCGGCAAAAAGCTGACTTGGTTGGCCAGCCAACGTGACGTCGAAAATAGCATGCCTGGGGCTAGAACTGGCAGGAATCCGTTGAACAGCCGGAATAGCCAGACCAGAACACACAATTGTAGGACAGAGGGCCACGGCGCTACGGAACTACTACCACCGTTCGGCTTACGCAGTGGCTGCTGGGGCAGGCATCGGGGCCGTTGCCGCGCAGGCTCATGCGCACGGCGTACTGGCCGGGGCGGCGGAAAGCGTGCTGTACCTGCCGCCCGTTGGTCACGTATCCATCCCGAAAATCCCAGAGCACCACTACATTCTCGCACAAGGGCAACTGAGAATCCAGAGCATCGAAGGTGATGGGCTGACCTACGCGCACACTGTCCACCGCGCGGAAGTTGAGCACGATTTCTTTGGTAAAATCAACGGGAATGAGCTTTTCGGCAGTGCGCACTTCGCCGGTGGCTTCCTCTACCACGTCCAACTGAATGGTATACGCCTTGCGGGCCTGGTAGCAGTGCTGAATTACCGGCCCGGTGAGTTGGGTGCCGTCCCCCATATCCCACCGAAACGTGAGGGGGCCAGCATCGGGGTCAATGGCGCGGCGGGCATCCAGCTCCACGCACATTTCCAGCACGCGGGGCAGGGGGCAAGCAGCGCTGAGCGTGTCGCCGGCTTCCTGGGCAGCGGCCCGTTGTGTGCCCAGCAGCCCGCACCATAAGCCGAAGAGCAGAAGAAAACGTACTGCGCCGCGTACTGGCATACAAAGCAAAATGGCGAACTTAGAACTTGTTCAGGCGCTGAAACACTTCCCGCAGGTAGGTTTGCCCGATAGGAATGTGCTTGTTGTCGATGATGATGGTATTGTCCTCAATCGTCTGCACCCGCTTGAGGTTGACGATGAAGGAGCGGTGCACGCGGACAAACAGCGCCGGTGGAAATTTTTCCTCCACCGCCCGCATGGTGCTGTACACAATTAGCTTGCTCTGGCCCGTAACAATGTGCACGTAGTCGCCGAGGGCCTCCACGTAGCGCACGTCATCAAACAGGACTTTCACCAGGCGGCTATCCACTTTCACAAACGTGAATTCCGGGTTAGAGGGGGCCGCAATGGCGTCGGGCGAAGGGGCCGAACGGGCTTCTACGGTTTCTAGGGCTTTTTGCGCGGCCTTCAGAAAGCGGGCGTAGCTGATGGGCTTCACGATGTAGTCGAGGACATCGTACTCGAATGCCTCCACGGCGTAGCCTTTTTTGCTGGTGATAAGCACTACCAGAGGCGGATCTTGCAGAGTACGCAGCAAATCCAGGCCCGACATCAGGGGCATTTCTACGTCCAGAAACAGAACATCTACCGGCTGTTGCCGAAGCACTTCGGCGGCGGCAATGGCATTTTCGCAGCTGGCGGCGTGCTGCAGAAACGGCGTGTTGCTGATGCAGTTTTCAACAATCTGAATAGCCAGCGGATCGTCGTCAACAACCAGGCAACGCAGCGGGGTAGAAGATTCGGCCATAGCAACAAAGCTACACATCAACCCGGGAAAAGCTAATTTACTACGGTTGAGCCTCCGTTAGGCGAGCCTGCAGATACGGGTGCAGGGAGGAGAGCAAGTGCCCGATGCTCACTATCTTATCGGGTAAGTCATTAGGCGGCACCTCTTGCCGGGCGTGAAGTTCCACGTATTCCAGCTCATCCGTGAGGGTATCAACGCCGAAGTAGGCGGCCTGGCCTTTGAGCTTATGGGCTATGGCAGCCAACTCGGGCCCGGGAGGCAGCTGCTGCAACTGCGCGGCCAGCGCGGGCGCCTGGCTCAGAAAAGTTTGCACAATCTGCCGGATGAAGCCGTCATTGCCGGCCGCCAGCTCCTCGAGCAGGTCCCAGTTGGGCTGAGTGGCTGTGGAGGGCGGTGGTGTGGTTCGGGCTGGAATCGAGGGCGGCGTGGCAGCACCCGTGGCCCGGCCCGTGAAGTGGGCCAGTCGGGCGTGTAGTACCGCCGGGTCGAAGGGCTTGGCCAGGGTATCGTTCATGCCGGCTTCCAGGGCCAGGGCGCGGTCCTCGGGCAGAGCAGAAGCGGTAAGACCGATGAGGGGCAGCCGGTGGGCATTGGGGAACAGGCTTCGTAGCTGGCGGGCGGCTTCGTAGCCGTCCATTTCGGGCATCTGCACATCCAGCAGCACGGCGTCAAAGTCCTGCTGCTGGGCGGCTTCCACGGCCAGGCGGCCGTTGGCGGCAATGGTTACCTGCACATTCCAGGCCTCCAGGGTTTTGCGGGCTACCAGCTGGTTGAGGTCGTTGTCTTCAGCCACCAGCACGCGCAGTGCCGGCTCGAAGGGGGCCAGGGTGGTGCTGGCTTCGGCGGGCACGGTAGCCGCATCGGCGGGGTGGCTGGGAATATCAAACCAGAATGTGGAGCCTTGGCCTTCCTGACTTTCCACCCACAACCGGCCGCCGTGCAACTGCACTAGGTTGCGAGCAATACTCAGGCCCAGGCCCGTGCCGCCAAACTGCCGGGTGGTGCTGGTGTTGGCCTGGGAGAAATCTTCAAAAATGGCGTCCAGCTTGTCGGGGGCAATGCCAATACCGGTGTCCGAAATGCCGAAGCGCAGCCTGTCAGGTCCGTCGGGTTCGGGGGCGGGCATCAAACTGACCCGAATTGTGACACCGCCCTGGGTCGTGAATTTCACGGCGTTGCCCACCAAGTTCACCAGTACCTGGTTGAGCCGCACGGAGTCGCCGAGAATGGCGGCGGGTACATTGGGAGCCACCTCGGTACGCAGGTGCAGGCCCTTTGCTTCGGTGGCAAACTGGAACATGCGCGCCACCCGCTCCACCAGCTCCGGCAGCCGGAAGGGCGCTTGCTCCAGGGTGAGCTTGCCGGCCTCAATTTTGGAGGAGTCCAGAATGTCGTTGATGATAACCAGCAGGTTCTGCGACGAGGACTGGATGGCCTCCAGATACTCATTCTGTTCGCCGGTTACGGGCGTGTTGCGCAACAGGTGGGTGAGGCCGATTACCGCATTCATGGGCGTGCGGATTTCGTGGCTCATGTTAGCTAGGAACTGGGCTTTGGCTCGGCGCGAAGCCTCGGCTGCGTCCCGCGCTACTACCAAATCGGCGTTAATCTGCTCAATTTCGGCCTTCTGGTGGCGTAGCTCCGTAGTTCGCTCCCGCACGGTGGTTTCCAGCTGTAGCTTCTGGCGGCGTAGGGTGGCGGTGCGGGCCCGCACGGCGGCGTAGGCCAGCCCAATACCCGTTGCCGCAGCCAGCGCTGCAAACCACCCCGTGCGCCAAAACGGCGTAGCAATGCTGAAATGGGTGGTAACTGGCTGCGACCAAGCACTTTCATTACCACGACGGGCACGTACTTCCAGTATGTAGTGACCGGCATCCAGGCGGGGAAAATCCGCTTCGCCTGCAGTGGTTGGTCGGCTCCAGGAGTCGTGGAAACCCCGCAGGCGGTACTGGTACTGCCAAGTGCCGGCTGGAGCAAGACTAGCTACCCGGAACAACCACGTAACCCGGTGCGGCCGGGCCGACAGCTCCGGCAGAGAGGTAGCTGGCTGACGTATGCCATCGACTTCAACGCTGGTGAGCGTAATAGGTGAGGTACAGGCAGTCTGTTTTCCCGATAACTGTACCCGTACCAACCCACTCCGAGAGGCTAGTAGAACGGCCGAATCGGCGGGAGGGAGTTGGGCTACGGCGTTGGGCAGCAGGTCCCGGATAATCGGGTTGTCAGGAGTAGAAAGCGGGGTGAAAGTCGAGCCGTGGCCTAGTGAGAGGCTGTTACGGTGCCCCACTACTAAACCGGCTGGCGTGGGCTGCAGGCTGTAACAATAGTTGCTGGCCAGCCCGCTGTTTCGGGTGGTGAACTGCCGGAACCGGCCATTGGCGTAGCAGAACAGTCCGTCGCCCTCAGTTCCAATCCAGACGCGGCCGGCGGCATCCTGGGCCAGGGCGGTGGCATCCACGCCGCCCGGGATAAGGCGGTGGATGGTGAAGCGCCCATTTTCCAGCACGGCCAGACCGGTGCCGTGGGTAGCAAACCACACCCGGCCCTGCCGGTCGGGCAGTATGGCGTACACGTCGTTGTGAGGTAATCCGTTGGTAGTGTTGTAGTGGCGGACCTGCCGGCCAGTCACGTGAAAAGCACCTTCGCCAATAGTGCCTACCCAAAAACTCCGAATGCCGAGAAAGAAATTGTCATTTGCTTCATCCAGAGTCAGGGTAGTGACATGCAGGTCAGCGGGCAAATGTGCTAAATCCGGAGCATCTGCATCCGTGGCTACTAACGCACAAGGATATACCCCATTCCCTTCAGTACCTGCTAGGCCCCAATTACTAATAGGGAGTAATGCTGTAACAGAACCACGTTTTAGCTCAGACCAAGAGAGCAATGATAATCCATTGGTAGTGAACAACAAACGGCCTATCTGTCCATCGGCAGTTCCAGTTGCTATAAGAGCACCTCGTCCGGCTAAAGCCGTCAGCTGTGTCGGGGTTGGTGAGAAGCTCAGGTGCGCGTCCGTCAGCCGCCACAGGCCCAGGCCCGTAGTGCCGATCCAGTAGGTGCCCTCCGCGTCGCGGAGCACCTGGCTGATAATGGCGTCAGTTGGAAGAGCTGGGTGGTAGCGGCGGCGGAAGCGGCCAATAGTGGCTGTATCGGGTGTGGGTAGGCCTTTGAAGCGGACCTGTTTGCCCTCGGCAGTGATGGCGCGCCGGAAGCGGCTGCCCTGGCTTACCGATACTCCTCCCTGATAATGGGCCACCCACAACTGCCCGGTGCGTGCGTCAACAGATAGCCGGGTTACAAAATCCTCAGCAAGCCCTTCGTGGGTAGTAAACGTCTGGAATGTAGTGCCATCAAACCGCACCAAGCCCTCGGCAGTGCCAATCCAGAGGTAACCGGCGCGGTCTTGGGCCAGGGCGTAGATGAACGGTTGCGGCAACCCCTCAGCGGCTCCAAACTGCTTCAGAAACTGCCGCTGGGGCAGGGGCTGAGCAGTGGCGAGGTGCGCAAACAGGCAGAACAAGAGCAGCAGGCGGCGTATCACAAGGAGCAAGATAGGGGAGCTGCTCGGCTGTTGCAGAATTCCTCGGTGGAAGCTTGTCTGGAGACGTTCAGTTGGGTTTTTAGCCCGCAGAGGACACGGTGAGTAGCGCAGAAGGCGCAGAGTCCGTTGAACGACTCTGCGCCTTCTGCGCTACTCACCGCGTCCTCTGCGGGAACATGGTACTGGAATCTACTTGCCTGTCACCTTAAACTCGGTGCGGCGGTTGAGCTGGCGGCCGGCTTTAGACGCGTTGGAGGCCACCGGCTGGGTGTCGCCGTAGCCGGCGAAGGTCAGGCGGCCCTTGTCGATGCCTTTGGCCACGAGGTAGTCTACCACGGCTTTGGCACGGCGCTGGGAGAGGTCTTTGTTGTATTCGGCTTTACCCACATTGTCGGTGTGGCCCGAAATTTCGAGGCGTAGGGCGGGCGTATCGGTTAGCAGCTTCTGCAAGCGCTCCAGCTCGTTGGTGCTTTCCTTGCGCAGCGTAGCCTTGTCGAAGTCGAAGAAGATGTTGTTGAGCACCACTTTCACGCCCACGTCCAGCTTCTTAAGGGCAATATCCTTCACCACTTCCGAGTAGGCCGCGCCGGCCGGCAAATCGAAGTTTTCGGAGTGGAACAGGTAGCCATCCTTGCGCACCACAATGCCGTAGTTCACGCCCGAGGGCAACGACACCAGGTAGCGGCCCGACTGCGCGTTGCTCTGGAAGGAGGCAATGGTTTGGTTCAGGGAGTTGTCCACCACATCAATGGTGGCCTCAATGGGCTGCTTACTGGCCTCATCCGTCACCACACCTTTCAGAATGGTTACCTGGGCCGCCACAATGGCCACTGGCGGGGCTACCATTGTTTCCTTCACCGGCTGAATGCGAGATGCCAGCAGCTGGTCTTCCTTGCTGAGGACGGGCGGCTTTTCGGGCCCGAGGAAGGTAATCTGGTAAATGTCCTTGGAGCCCAGCCCGTCTTCCCGGAACGAGGAGTAGTACCCGTGCCGGCCCGAGGCGGATATTACAAAAAACACGTCATCATCGGGCGTGTTGATGGGCCAGCCCAGGTTTTCCGGGGCGCTCCATTTGCCGTTTTCATACACCGATTTGAAGATGTCGTACCCGCCCATGGAGTTATGGCCCTCTGAGGAGAAGTACATCGTCTTGCCATCGGGGTGCAGAAACACGCCTTCCTCCCCGTACTGGGTGTTGATGACGGAGCCCAGGTTCTGGGCCGGGCCGCGGCCTTCTATTTCAATCTTGTAAATGTCGCGCCCGCCCAGGCCACCTTCCTTGTCACTCACGAAGTACAGCGTGCGTCCATCCGGCGTGTAGGCCGCCGACGACTCGTGGTACTTGCTGTTGATGCGCGAGCCTAGCTTCTGGGGCTTGCGCCACTCGGCCCCGCGCAGGTTGGCCTCGTGCAGGTCGCCGCCGTTGTCCTCCATGTACACCAGCAGGCGCTGGCCATCGGGCGAGAGGCCCACGGTGGCATCGTGGCCGTCGGTGTTTACACCTTCGCCCAGGTTGCGGGCGTCCACCCAGTTGCCTTTGGTGGTGCGGGTGCTGGTGTAAATATCTTCCATGAAGCCACCCGTTTCGGGGTCCTTCTGCTCCCCGGTCGAGCCCGGCCGGCGCGAGGTAAACAGAATCACCGATTCGTCGGCCGTAATAACAGGGCCATACTCCGGGTAAGGCGAGTTTACGCCCGGTCCGGCGTTATCAATGAATACGCGGCTGGGCTTAGCGGCCAGCTTACGGCCGTTTTCGCACTCCCGAATCTTCTTCTGGATATCCTGGGTGAAGCTGGCGGTGTTTTTGGAGCCGGAAGCCGGCGTGGCGCGCTTATACTCGGCAATGGCCTCGTCCCACTTGCCGTTCAGGTGCAGGCCCCGACCCAGGGCGTAATGGATGCGCGGGTCCACGTCGGGGTTGAGCTGGTAGGCTTTCTGCAGGTACTCCAGGGCCCGGGGCTTGAAGCCGGAGTGTAGGTAACTGTCGCCGATTTTGTAGTTGAGCTGGGCGTTGTTGGGGTTGAACTTCTGGGCGGCCAGATAGTGAGGCAGGGCCTGCTCGTAGCGGGCCGGGTCCAGGTCGTACATCTCGTCCCCGAGCTTGATTTCCTTGAGGGCCGCCTTCAAGCCGTCCTTATCGTTGCCGAACTGGTCTTTGCTGAACTCTACGTTCTGGGCCAGCACCACGGCCGGGGCACTGAACAGCAACAGGAAGGCGAGTAGGTACTTATACATGATGATTTGCGAAGCGTTGTGGAGGAGCGTCATGCTGAGCGAAGCCGGAGGCGAAGTCGAAGCATCTCTACCTCTGAGCAATTAATGGCAATGCAACAAAGCGGTAGAGATGCTTCGGCTGCGCTTAGCATGACATTCTATTTCATTAATTACTCCTTTTCCGCCGACCCGCAGCCGGAGTTGGCGGCGTGGGTATTGCCCACTTCCAGACCCAGCTCGGCGGCCTTGCGCCAGTCCTGGCAGGCGGCGTCAGGGTTGCGCAGCATTTCGCGGGCGTGGCCCCGGTTCAGGTAGGCCTCGGCGTACTGCGCGTTCAGACCGATAGCCTTGCTGGCGTCGGCTTCGGCCTTTTTGTAATCTTCCAGCTTGAGGTAGGCGGCGGCACGGTTGTTCCAGGCAAAAGCGTACTGCCCATCCAATTCAATGGCTTTGGTCAGGTCGTCCACGGCCCCTTTGTAGTCGCCTTGCTCGTAGCGGGTGCTGCCGCGGTTGGTGTAGGCCAGGGCGTTGTCCTGCTTCTGGCGCAGGTAGTCGTTGTAATCCTGCAACGCACCTTTCAGGTCGCCGGCGCGGCGGCGGGTGGCGGCGCGGTTCAGCAAGGCCGGCAGCAGTTCGGGCTGCAGCTTTAGGGCCTGGGTGTAATCCTGAATGGCGGCGGGCAGGTTGCCCAGCTGGCGCTGGGCGCTGCCCCGGTCGTGCCAGGCATAGGCGTAGGCCGGGTCGGCCTTAATGGCGGCGTCAAAATCAGCCTTGGCTGCCTGGTAATCGGCTTTTTCGAAACGTAGGGCCCCGCGGTAATACCAGGCGGGGGCATAATCAGCCTTCAGCTCGGCGGCTTTACCGTAGTCCTGCTCTGCCTCGGTGGACTGCTTCAATGCCTCCCGGGCCTGGGCCCTGCCGAAGTAGGAGGTGAAGGTGTTGGGGTCGAGCTTGATGGCCTGGTCGTAGTCCTGCACGGCCGTAGGGTATTCCTTCAGCTCGTAGCGCACGGCAGCGCGGTTGTAATACGCTTTGGCAAAATCGGGCTTGGCGGCCAAGGCCTTATCGAAATCCTGCAGGGCTGCCCGGTAGCTCTTCTGGTTGAATTTGGCTACCCCACTGTTATACAGCTTCTCGGCCAGCTGAGCGGGCGGCAGGGTGGAGGCCCGCACGGTATCTACCTGCGCCTGCGCGGTGGCTGCCGCCAGTAGCAGGGCAATTGTGCATGAATATAGCTTGTTCATCATATCCCACGGCATGGTAAGGCGTGGGGTAAATGTAATTTTATTTGTGGAATACGCGCTAACTAGATGTTTTATATGTAATTATATTGAATTAAAGCAAGAAAAACTATACGACTTAGAGAAGATGTAGGAACCTATGCACAAAGTTGCCCTATCCTAGAATAAGCCTGAGGCGACTCACGCCGGAAGCTGCGTCCGCACCATTTCTTCCCACTCGCGCCGTAACGAGCCGGTGAATACGGGGCGGTTGGCCCGCCGGTACCAGTAGGCCGCATTGCCCGCGTCGCCTTCCTGGCGGTGCAGAAAGGCGTGCAGCCAGTTGTGCAAGGCGTCGTGCTCATTATCCTGGGCAATGTTGTGGGCCCGGTGCCACTCGTCGCGGCCGGCATACCACAGGGCTTCCAGAATAGGGGAGAGGCCAGTTGGCGGTTCCGGCTGGGTTTGGGAAATAAGAAAATCGGCGTACGTCATACAGCAGCCCGTCTGACCGGGTTAAAAAAAGGTCGTCTACTAAACTTCTGCCTCACCCCGCGGGTTCTATACGCCAACCAAGGCAGTACGGCCAAGGTTGCGTAATTTTGTACGGCCGTTGGGCATTGGGCCCCGGCAGTAGTTCATCTTAAAGCCTAGCTTTCACCTATGGCCACGTATCCCGAATACATGGTAGCCCCGATTCGTCAGGACCTCGTTGAGGCCGGTTTCGAGCAACTGATGACCCCCGAGGAGGTTGATACCGTCCTCAATGAACAGAGCGGCACTGTGCTGGTTGCCGTTAACTCGGTGTGCGGTTGCGCCGCCGCCAAGGCTCGTCCGGCCCTTAAAATGGCCGTTTCCAGCTCCGAAAAAAAGCCCGCTAAGCTGGTAACCGTGTTTGCCGGTATGGAAACCGAAGCTGTAGCCAAGGCCCGGGAGCACATGCTGCCATATCCGCCCAGCAGCCCCTGCATTGCTCTCTTCAAAGACGGCGAACTGGTGCACATGATTGAGCGGCACCACATCGAAGGCAACGACCTGATGCGGATTGTAAATAATCTGCAAGGTGCTTTTGAAGAATATTGCTAATTAATTGTCTTTTTCCGTAATTGGATTGATGAACCGTCTATGACTGGCAGTCGTAGGCGGTTTCTCATTTACGGCTACCCACTCCCGCACTATGTCACTGCTAATGGAATACGGCGTTCAGTCACTGCCCTGGGATACTCAGTTTTTTGGGTTTCCGGTAGGGCGGCTGAAAGGCCGGCGCTTTACGGAGGCTCAACTGCGCGAGGTAATTCAGCTGGCCCGGGAGGAAGGCTGGCGGCTGGTGTATTGGTTTGTTGAGCCCACAGATACTGTATCGGCGGCCAGCGCCCAGGCCCTGGGCATTAAGCTCACTGACCGCAAAGCCCGCTTTGCGCGGTCTGTACCAGCCGTACCCCCCAGCATATCGGCTGATATGCTGCCCACCGATGAGCTGACGCCCCGCCTGCTGGAGCTAGCCCGGCAGAGCGGCCACCACTCCCGTTTCCGCGTCGACCCCGTATTTCAGGCTGGCGTGTATGAGCGGCTCTACGAGCACTGGATTCGGAGCAGCGTATCGGGCCAAACGGCCAGGCAAGTCCTGATTTACCAGCCCGTGCAGGAGCGGGAGGCTCTGGGGCTTGTCACGTTAGGCTACCAAACCACTCACCTCAATATAGGCCTGCTGGCAGTGCAGGAGCAGTACCGAAGTCAGGGCATTGGCAAGCACCTCGTGGATGCCGCGTTTTATTACGCCCACGCCTGGCAGCTCCCGGAGGTGCAGGTAACTACCCAACTTGACAACGAAGGCGCCTGCCGCTTCTACGAGAGGGAAGGCTTTGAGCGCATCCACGAGGAGCACGTGTACCACTTGTGGCTGTGAAGAAGTAGAACTAAGCCAGAAAGAGCTGAGAGCTTAGACTGACGTTGTAACATCAGTCTAAGCTCTCAGCTCTTTCTGGCTTAGTTCTACAATTTCTAATTGGCTACTTCACTGAGGAACTTGATGCGCATCAGGCGCAGGTCCTCCTCCGTGTAGTCGTCGGTGCCGAGTTCCTTGAGGGCCACGGCAATGTTGTCGGTCTGGGCCTGCATGAAGTAATCATAGATTTCATCCTGCCGCTCCTCGTCCAACACTTCGTTGATGTAGTAGTCGAGGTTGAGCTTGGTGCCCGAGTAGCAGATATGCTCAATTTCTTCCATCAGCTCCCGCATATCAATGCCCTTGGAGGAAGCAATTTCCTCTAGGTCCATCTTCTTGTCAATCTGCTGGATGATGTAGATTTTGATTTTCGACTTGTTGACGGCCGATTTTACCACCACGTCGGCGGCCGTCATGATGTCGTTGTCCTCCACGTACTTCTTGATCAGGTCCAGGAAGGGCGCGCCAAACTTCAGCGCCTTGCCCTGGCCCACGCCCGATACGTGCGACAAATCCTCCATTTTGGTGGGGAACGTCGTAGCCATTTCCTTCAGCGAGGGGTCCTGAAACAGCACGTAGGGCGGGAGGTTCTTTTGCTGCGCCACCTTTTTACGGAGCGCCTTCAGCATCTCAAATAGCGCCTCATCGTGGCCGGCGGCCTGCTGCACTTCTTCCTGTTCCTGTTCTTCTTTCACCTCTTCCTCGTAGTTATGGTCCTTGGTGAGCTTGATGGAATGCGGGTTTTCAATGAAGTCAATGCCCTTCGCCGTAATCTTAATTACGCCAAAGTTTTCGATATCCTTCTCCAGGAAGCCGTTGAGCAAGCTTTGGCGGAGCAGGGAGTGCCAGAACTGCGCGTCGTGGTCTTTGCCCTGCCCATACACGGGTAGCTTGTCGTGGCCGTAGCTCTCCACGTGGGGGTTGTTCATGCCCATGAGCACGGTGCCAATGTGGTCGAGGCCAAACCGCTCGTCGGTCTGCACCACGGCCTTCAGGGCCATTACCACCTCGTTCTTGGCCTCGAACCGCTCTTTGGGGTGCTTGCAGTTGTCGCAGAAGCCGCAGTCCTTCTCGAAATGCTCGCCGAAGTAGTGCAGCAACTGCTTGCGCCGGCACACGGCCGAGTCGGCGTAATTGGCCATTTCCTGCAGCAGCAGCTTGGAGTTGTCACGCTCCGTTACGGGCTTATCCTTGTTGAACTTCTCCAGCTTCACGATGTCGTCGTAGCTGTAGAACATCAGGCAGTCGCCCTCCAGGCCGTCGCGGCCGCCGCGGCCGGTTTCCTGGTAGTAGCCCTCAATGCTCTTGGGCGTATCGTAGTGAATCACGAAGCGCACGTCGGGCTTGTCAATCCCCATCCCAAAAGCAATGGTAGCCACAATCACGTCGGCGTCTTCGTTCAGGAAGGCATCCTGATTGGCCATGCGCACGTGGGGGTCGAGGCCGGCGTGGTAGGGCAGGGCCCGCACGTCGTTCACCTTCAGCAGCTCGGCAATTTCTTCCACCTTCTTCCGCGAGAGGCAGTACACAATGCCGGCCTGGCCCTTGCGCTGCTTCACATACTGGATCAGCTGTTTTTTGGTGTTGTGCTTGGGCCGTACTTCGTAGTACAGGTTGGTGCGGTTGAAAGAGGTTTTGAATACCGAGGCCTCATCCATCTGCAGGTTTTTCTGGATGTCCTGCTGCACCTTGGGCGTGGCCGTGGCCGTGAGGGCAATAATGGGCACCTGCACGCCCAGCCCATCAATGATGCTGCGGATTTTGCGGTACTCGGGCCGGAAGTCGTGGCCCCACTCCGAAATACAGTGGGCCTCGTCAATAGCCACGAAGCTGATGACGGCCTTGTTCAAAAACTCAATGGTTTCGTCCTTGGTCAGGCTTTCGGGGGCCACGTACAGCAGCTTCACGTCGCCGCTAATCACGTCCTTCTTCACCTTATTCATTTCCGATTTCGACAGGGTCGAGTTCAGAAACTGGGCATTTACTCCGAAAGCGTTGAGCTGGTCCACCTGATTTTTCATCAGGGCAATGAGGGGCGAAATGACGATGGCCGTGCCGGGCAGTACAAGGGCGGGGAGCTGGTAACACAGGCTCTTACCGGCCCCGGTGGGCATAATTACGAAGGTATTGTTGCCGGCTATTACGTTCTGGATGATGTCCTCCTGCACGCCGCGGAACTGACCGTACCCAAAAACTTCCTTTAACTTGCCTTTCAAATCAGCCTCTTGCTGCACTTGTTGTTTCACGGCTGGCATGGACATCCTCACTTACTCAGTTGGTTGGCAGATTGGCGCAGCAGCACACAGTGTTGCTCCTTCAATCTAGGGATTTTAGGTATTCGGTGCCAAGGCGTTAAGCGAAAGAATTCGGACTTGCCCAAATGTTGCTGCTACTGCCCAGCTCCCGAAATACAATATCAAATTTAGATTGAAACCGCAGAACGAACTCAACAATCTTGCAAAAAAAGTGCTTCAGCAAGAAGCTGAGGCAATTATGGGGGTAGCCGAGGCTATTAGCCGCACCTCCGATTTTGCACAATGCGTAGAGGCAATCCTCACTTTACGCGGCCGGGTAGTGGTAACGGGCATCGGCAAGAGTGCCCACATTGCGGGCAAAATGGTGGCTACCTTCAACTCCACCGGCACGCCCGCCCTGTTTATGCACGCCGCCGACGCTATTCACGGCGACCTAGGCATGATTCAGCCCGGGGATTTTGTTATTGCCATCAGCAAATCCGGCGATACGCCCGAAATAAAGGTGCTGGTGCCGTTGCTCAAGCGCAAAGGCGTGCCGCTGGCCGCGCTGGTCAGCAATGCCGACTCCTACCTGGCCGTGCAGGCCGACTACGTGCTGCATGCCCCCGTGGAGCGCGAAGCCTGCCCCAACAACCTGGCCCCTACTACCAGCACCACCGCCGCCCTGGCCTTGGGCGATGCCTTGGCCGTGTGCCTGCTGGAGAGCCGGGAGTTCACGCGCCAGGATTTTGCCCGCCTGCACCCCGGCGGTACCCTGGGTAAGCAGCTTTACCTGAAAGTAGGCGACCTGAGCCGCCAGAACCAACAGCCCCGGGTACCCGATACCGCTCCGCTCAAGGATATTATCCTGGAAATATCGGGCAAGCGCCTCGGGGCCACGGCTGTATTAACCGAGGGCGGAGAACTGGTGGGTATCATCACCGATGGTGACCTGCGCCGCATGCTGACCAACTACGAAGGTCGGCTGGAGAACGTACGGGCCCGGGATATTCTCACGCCCTCACCCGTAACCATCGAGGTTGATGATTTTGCCGTGGAGGCTCTGGCCCGGATGCAGCAGCGCAATATCACACAGTTGGTGGTGCTGGAAAATGGGCAGTTCAGCGGCTTTATCCATCTGCATGATTTGTTGCGTGAAGGATTGGTGTAATGATTTAATTAAAGTATTTACTAGAATTATACTATAAAATAGAATTTTGCTATACTTGCTGTAGTAAGTAGATAGTAAGTTCTACTTCCGTACCTTGGATACAGTAGTAATACAAGTGTGTAGCTACTGTCCGGCACCTGTTCTACTCTCTTTCTCTCTCCAATTGGGAGCTTCGGCTCCGGCACCAATGGAACAACACACGTATCTCGTGGTAATGGCGGGCGGTATTGGCAGCCGCTTCTGGCCTTTCAGCCGTACGCATCATCCTAAGCAGTTTCACGACGTTCTGGGGATGGGGCGCTCCATGTTGCAACTCACCGTCGACCGGTTTCGGGGTATTTGCCCGCTGGAAAATGTGTTTGTGGTAACCAACCGGGACTACATGGATTTAGTGCATCAGCACCTGCCTGAACTGCATGCCGACCAGATTCTGGGAGAGCCAATTGGGCGAAACACAGCTCCCTGCATTGCTTACGCCAGCTACCGCATTGCGCAGCGCGACCCGGAAGCCGTGATTGTGGTAACGCCCGCCGACCACGCCGTGATGCACGAGGAGAATTTTCGGGAGGCAATTCGCACGGCCCTGCACGGAGCCCGTACCCACGACGTGCTGATTACGCTGGGCATTCAGCCCTCGCGCCCCGACACGGGCTACGGGTACATTCAGTTTTTGGATGAAGTAGTACGGCCGCAGGACGTAAAAGTGATGCCCGGCCACGAGGACGGTACTTTCCCGAGCAGCCTGCGGAAAGTGAAAACCTTCACTGAGAAGCCTAATCTGGAGCTGGCAAAGATGTTTGTGGCCAGTGGCGACTTCCTGTGGAACTCCGGCCTGTTTGTGTGGCGGGCCGATGCCATCATCAAAGCCTTCCACCAGTACCTATCGGACATTGCCGAGGTGTTTGATGAGGGCGAAGGGCAGCTAGGTACACCCCAGGAAGAGGCCTTCATTGCCCGCGCCTACAGCCACTGCCGCAACATCAGTATCGACTATGGGGTGATGGAAAAAGCCGATAACGTGTACGTGCTGCCCGCCGATTTCGGCTGGAGCGACTTGGGTACCTGGGACTCCCTGCATCGCATGGGCCACCACGACGCTGACGAAAACGTGGTGGATGGCAACGCCCTGCTCTACGATACCAAGGAGTGCGTTATCAAAACTCCCTCGGAGCG
The DNA here is from genome assembly GCF_020421205.1 of Hymenobacter pini. Classification (GTDB taxonomy): domain Bacteria; phylum Bacteroidota; class Bacteroidia; order Cytophagales; family Hymenobacteraceae; genus Hymenobacter; species Hymenobacter pini. The sequence continues at coordinate 406,006 of NZ_JAIZZH010000003.1, read as the reverse complement.
TCTGGTAGTGGTGCAGGGGCTGGAAGGCTACATCGTGGCCGAGTACGACAACGTACTGCTCATCTGCAAACGCACCGAGGAGCAGCGCGTGAAGGACTTTGTGGCTGATGTGAAGTCGAAAAAAGGAGTGGGCTATAACTAGCAAATGTGGTAGAATGCGAAACGTGTGCTGAAGGTGGGAATCTTGCTTCCACTTACAGCACACGTTTCGCATTCTACCACATTTACTTCCCGGCCCGCAGACGCTGGCGTAGCACTTCGTAGAGCATAATACCGCTGGCCACGCTCACGTTGAGGGAGCTGATTTGCCCGGCCATGGGGATGCGCAATTTGTGGTCGGCTAGCTTCAGGTACTCGGTGCTGATGCCGTCCTCCTCGGAACCCATCAGCACGGCCAGGGGGCCGGTCAGGTCTACGGTTTCGGCTTCTAGGCTGGCATCCGATTTTTCGGTGCAGGCCACCACCTGTACGCCCGATTCGCGGAGGAAGGTGAGGGTATCCTTTAAATTAGGCTCTCGACACACTGGAATCAAATTAAGCGCACCTGCCGAGGTCTTCAGGGCGTCGCCGTTTATTTGGGCAGCGCCGCGGCTGGGTACCACAATGGCGTGCACGCCCATACACTCGGCGTTGCGGGCAATGGAGCCGAAGTTGCGCACGTCCGTCACGCGGTCCAGCACCAGCAGCAGCGGCGTTTTACCTTCCTCGTACAAGCCGGCCAGAATACTGTCCAGTGGCATGTAGTCGATGGGCGACACGAAGGCTACGGCGCCCTGGTGGTTTTTGCGGGTGATGTTGTCGAGCTTCTCAATGGGGACCATCGATACGGGTATGTTGGCCGTTTTGGCCAGCGCCGTAATGTCCTGGGTCATGGAGTTTTTGGTGCCGCGCAGCAGGAAAATCTTGTCCAGCGTGCGGCCCGCATTCAGCGCCTCCAGAATGGGCCGCAGCCCAAAAATCATGTCGATGCTGCGGTCCTGGGGCGGGCGGTGGTACTGGCTTTTATCGGCGCGGCCGCCTTCGGAGCGGCTACCCTCAAAACGCCCGCCTTCGGGGCGGCCTTCACCGTCGCGCCCGGCAGCGGGGCGGCGGGTTGGCACGGGGCGGTTATCGGCATCGTAAAATTGGCGGCGCTCCGTTAGCGGCCGGGGCGGGCGGTTTGTCCTTTTCTCCATTGCTCCACGGCGGCATACCAGAGTTGTTCGTACTCGGGGCGGCGCACCAGTTCGTAGTTATCAGGGGCAAAGGTACTGGGTTTAGCGCGGAAGATGAAGGTACCGCTCCGCTCCACGTTGCTGCGGTACACCCACCGCTCGGTGCCCGCCTCCCGGTACACGCTTTCCGGCGGCCCCATTACCAAATACAGTAGCCCTCGGTCAGTCAGCCAGCCCGCCTTGTGAGCCGAAAATAGTTGGTTGGCCTCCGCCACCCGGCCGTAGTAGGTGCGGATAAGCTGGCGGGCAATCGGCTGACTGCTGGCGGCCACTTTCAGCCAGAACTGATCCACGGCTTTCTTGGGGTCGGGCGCGTCAAACAGCTTCTGCCGCTCCTGAGAAGTCGTCAGGTAAATTAGCGGGGCAATCAGCTCATCGGCCGTAGTCAGCTCCGGAAACTGATTTTCCTCCACCAGCAGACCGCTCCTGACCGGGCTGCCTCCCACTCGCAGCAGAAATAGGCCTGCTGGTAATTTTAATAGGCCATCAGCCTTAAACTGCGCTGAATCCTGCACACCCAGGGTGCGGGGCTGGGTGCCTTGTACGCTGCTGCTGGCCATGGGCGGGGCTGCAGCCAGTGAGCTGAGCGGGTAGCGGTACACCGTCAGGCGCTGATTGGGACCGAAATTGCTCACCCCAAATACCTCCCGAGCATGCAGATACCGCCGCATGAGGGGCTGGCCAAGGGAGTCAGTAAGGATAAACGAGCGGTTTAGATATTCGGGTCGCAATTCTAGCCAGGCCGCGTCACCACTCAGGGCTTCCTCGGCCGGGCCAATAGCCATACTCAACACCTGGCCGGGGCGCAGGCGGCTAAGCGGGAGGCAAAAATCGACGTGCGCTGCTGCTCCCTCTTGCCGGAGCCGACGGCGAAGCTGCCGCACCGTATCCTGCCACAGTGGGCGACGGGCATCATAGTTGGCCCAAGCTACCACGTGCAGCGGGAAGCCTTTTCGAATGAGGTTACGGTCCGGAAACTGCAGGTACACCCGCACACTGTCGCCTTCCCGGCGGGTGTCCACCAGAATGCGCCGCCCGGGCCGGTACTGGGTGGCGAAGTCGCGGCGCGGGTTGGCATGGAGCGCGCCAGCGGCCCAGGTAAACAGCAGGGAAAGAAGCAGAGCGTATTTCACGGGCAGAAGCGGTGAGGCTAAGTGTAACGGGATACTAACGAAAAAAGCCGGCCCCGTTTCCGGAGCCGGCTTTTCAGCGGGCAAAAACCGTGCGGCTTACTGCCGGTAATACTGCTGCAGCAACGTGAGGGCGCGGGTGGCGCGCTTCTGGTCGCCGATGGCGTCGGCGGCGCGGCCGATGCTGTTGAGGCCCAGCAGGTAGGTCTGGAACTCCTGGTCGAACAGGGACTGGTTGTGGGTGCTGTAGTAGGCCAGGGCCCGCTCGGCGCGGTCAGTCATGGTGTCCATGATTTCGTTGGCCCGCTGCTGCTCGCCCACCGCTACCAGCGCCGGAATGAACTGCGGCACGTAGTAGTCGTACGGAATAGCCTTGTCGGGCATCACCGCAAAGCACTTATCAATTACCTGCTTGGCGCGGGCTTTGTCGCCGGAGGCCAGCAGGGCATCGGCCAAGCGGGCAAATTTGTCGCGGTAGTTGGCCGGGAAACGCAGGTTGTTCTCGTCGTAGAAGATGTTGGCGTTATCGAGGCCCCGGTACGCAAATTTGTTCATCAATTTGTCGTACATCAAACCCGTGGCCACGTAGCCTTCTTCCGAACCTCCCTTAGGGTCGTAGTTGGGGTCCTTGACAGGCAGAATGCGGTAGGCCATGCCTTCCAGCTGGAAGTAGGGCTGCAGGCCCATGAAGTCGCGCGAGTCCACGGTGCTGCTGAAGTACACCGGACGCTGCCAGTTATTGGTGGCCAGGATATCCAGAATCACCAAGCTCTTCTTCTCAATGGCGCTTTTGCCCACCTGCCACTCCATGCGCGGCACCAGTTGCTTGCGGCGCTCGGCCGGAATGATGCCCATTTTATCCACGGCGGCCGTGTCTACGGGTAGGTAGAAGTTGCGGGTTGGGAAAGAGAGCAGCGTCTTCGAGCCGTCGCCATAGCTTACCTGCAGCAGGGGGCTGTTCTGGTTTACCAACTGCATGAACTCCTTCACGTTTACATCCTTCACCGAGGGGTTCTCAGCATAAGGCAGGTAGTCGTTGGTGCCCTGCTTGTAGTTGCTGTTCTGCATCGAAATGGGCAGTGGCTGCGACTTGTAGGCCCGGCGCTTCATCTGGTCGATGTACCAGTCGGTGTTCAGGTAGCTCAGTACGGCCACACGCACGTCCGTCCGGATGCCCTCCACTTCCTGGGCGTACCAGAGCGGGAAGGTGTCGTTGTCGCCGTTGGTAAACAGGATAGCGTTGGGGGCGCAGGAGTTCAGCAGGTTCTTGGCCGAATCCACGGAGTTGTAGCGGTCTGACCGGTCGTGGTCGTCCCAGCCCTGAGCCAGCATAATGCCCGGTACCACCAGGCCCAAGGCCGTTACCACGCCGGCCCGCGCCGTGTCCGATTTCACCACTTTCTCCAGCAGCTCGGCCAGAGCCAATACGCCCAAACCAATCCAGATGGCGAAGGCGAAAGTGGCACCCGCAAAGGTGTAGTCCCGCTCCCGGGGCTCAATGGGGGGCTGGTTGAGGTAAATCACAATGGCCAAGCCCGTGAACAGGAACAGCAAACCCACGATGAAGGCGTTGCGGCCGTCGCGGCGGGCGTGGAAGAACAGGCCCAGGATGCCCAGCAGCAGGGGCAGGGCGAAGAAGGCGTTGCGGGCCGGGCTGTCGGCTACGCGCTCGGGCAAACCGGCGCCGTTGCCGCTACCCCACAGAACACCGGATTGCTGAATGTCGCCTTCCCGGCCCACGTAGTTCCACATGAAGTAGCGCCAGAACATGTGGCCCATCTGGTACTTGAACAGGAACGAGAGGTTCTGGCCCATGGTGGGCTTTACGCCTTCCTGGATGTCCACCCACTTCTTGTAATTGTACATGTGCAGCGGGTCGTTGCTGTACAGGCGGGGGAGCAGCATTTTGTCCTCGGGGTTGTACTGCAGCACGGGGCGGTACTCGGCCACCACGTACTTGTCGCCCTGGCGCACATAGCGGGGGGCACCGTCTTCCTGGGCAATGGGCTGAGCGTTGAACTGGGGCCCGTAGAGCAACGGACGGTCACCGTACTGCTCACGTTTCAGGTAGCTCACGAAGCTCAGCACATCCTCCGGGTCGTTTTCGTTGATAGTGGGGTGGTAGGAGCTGCGGATGGGCACAATCAGGTAGGACGAGTACCCAATCAGGATGAACACGAAGCTCAGCATCACCGTATTCAGCAAACGGCTACGGCGCTTGAAGGACTGCTGGAAACCCACCCAGATCAGGGCCACAAACAGCACTAGGAAAATCACTAGCCCGTAGTTGAAGGGCAGACCCACGCTGTTCACGAAAAACACCTCAAACGCGCCCGCCAGCGTGGGCAGGCCGGGGATGATGCCGGCCAGAATCAGGCCCACAATCACGCTGCTCACCACCAGCGTGATGAGGCCGCCCACTACCGTGGGGTTCTGGGTGCGGCGGTAGTAGTAGATGAAGCCCAGGGCCGGAATGGCCAGCAGGTTCAGCAAGTGCACCCCAATACTGAGGCCAATCACGTAGGCAATGAGCACCAGCCACCGGTCAGAGTCGGCCTCGTCGGCGCGGTTTTCCCATTTCAGCATCAGCCACACCACGGCCGCCGTGCACAGCGACGACATGGCGTACACCTCGGCTTCCTCGGCGTTAAACCAGAACGAATCGGAGAAGGCGTAGGCCAGCGCACCCACCGCGCCGGCACCCAGTATCAGCAGGCTCTGGCCGAAAGTGGGCTGCAGCGTGCGGTCGTCGTGCATGCCGGGGCGGTGCAGCACCAACTTCTTGGCCAGCATGGTAATGCTCCAGAACAGGAACAGCACCGTGAACGAGGAGCTCAGGGCCGAGAGCATGTTCACCAGCACCGATACCTTGGTCACGTCGCCGAAGCTCAGCAGGGAAAATAGGCGGCCCAGCAGCAGGAAGGTGGGAGCCCCGGGAGGGTGCGGCACCAGCAGCTTGTAGGAACAGGCAATAAACTCGCCGCAGTCCCAGAACGACGCCGTGGGTTCCAAGGTGAGCAGATACACAACGGTGGCTAGGGCAAATACCAGCCAGCCGACCAGATTATTCAGACGTGAGTAACTCTGCATAAGTGGAAAAAAGGGCAGCCGAAACCGGCCGGCCCGTTGCTGAACGACGGGGATTAAGGGCTGAAAGGAAATCTGTGAAAGGTCAAAAATAGAGAATAAGTACCGAGCCGCGCATCCTTAAATCAACCAACGCCCGTGGCGGGCTCAACCAACCCGCCAAACCTCCGGCCATCTGCCAACCCGACCCCAAGGCACTGCCCCGCCAATAACCCAAAAAGCCCCGGCCGTAACGGCCAGGGCTTTCGGGTTGATTCTGGCAGAAAGCCAGCGGGTTAGTTCTGCAATACCAGGCGTTTGGTGCTCAGTACCTTGTCGTTCTGCACCAGGCTGTAGAAGTACATACCGGCGGGCAAATCGGAGAGGTTGATGCTCATGCCGCCGTCAGCGGCTTCGGGGCGAATGGCCACCGTGCGGATTTCCCGGCCGATGATGTTGTTCAGGCGCAGCTTCAGGTCGTTTTTGGCTGGCAACTGGCTTACGGACACCGTTACCAGGCCGCGGCTGGGGTTGGGATACACCGAAAGGGTAGGGGCCAGGGCCCGAGCGGCCAGCGTGGGCGTGGCTACTGTGCGCACCGTAATGCTGCCAATCATGCCCTGGCGGATGCCATTGCTCACAAAGGAGTGGGCCGAACAGTAATACTTGAACGTGGTGCCAGCCATCAACGTGGAAATGGTATTGGTGGGCGTAGATGGGCTGATGGTAAAGGTGGACCACGCGTTGCTCTCCGATACGGTGGGGTGCACGCCGCTGCCCACGTTGCGCCACACTACCACGTCGCCGGGGTTGATGGTCACGTTTTCCGGGCTGTAGTAGTTGTCGCCCACTTCAATGGTGATGGTGGCCGCCAGCGCCGAAAGCTGGGCCAGCAGCAGAACGACCATCAGGACAAGGCGAGTAGAAAGTTTCATAGTGAAAGGGAAAATCGACAGAGGGTGGGAATAGTTGCTGCCCTTCTGGAAAAGCGAATAGCTAGCAAAACAGGACAATCATCGTGCCCGTTCCGAAAACCGGAACGTACCAACCAGATGCGCTGTCAGACGAATCCGTTGCATCCGGGTTTAATGGAGTGTGCTACGCGGTGCCGTATACCAGCAAATTGCCCACCAGCAATGCCTGCCCGGCGCGCAGGGCAGCCTGCCCTACGGCGTATGGCACCAACTCGCCGCCCACCGTGGTGAAATCAACCGGACGACAAAAGGGCAGCAGCGGCGCGGGGCGGTGGCTGGCAGAACGGCGCGGGGCGGCGGGAGCAAACATGACGGCTAGCAGTTAGTTACGAAACTATATCTGCCTACTCGGAGCCTCGCCTTGAAAGGTTGCCTGCCAACTACTGTAGATACTTAATTTCTTTTAAATCGAAATACCGCAGCTCCCGCCCTATGGCCAGGGCCAGCCGGCCGGCCTCGTCCACACCCACAATCTGGCCCCGTAGCCGCTGCCCCCCGGCCTCGTACTCGTGCTCCTCCTGAAACCGGTACAGCACCCGTAGATACTCCGTGCGCAGCGCCCCAATGCGACCGGCCCGCAACTGCAGGTAGCGCCGCTCCAGGTGCTCCAGCAGCCGGGCCGCTACTGCGGGCCGGTCATAGGGCCGGCCGGTAATGCGGGCCAGCGAAGTAGCCGTGGGCACGGCAAACTGCTGCTGGTTGATATTTATCCCAATTCCGACAATACTGTGCTGAATCTTTGCGCCACTGAGTGTGTTCTCAATTAGGATGCCTCCTAGCTTCTGGTTGCCGTAAAAAATATCGTTGGGCCACTTCACGCGTAGCTGCGGGCTGGGGCCTAGCAGTGCCGTCAGCCAGTCGTGCACGGCCAGCGCTACGGCCTGGCTCAGCAGAAACTGGTCGGCGGCGGGCAGAAATGCCGGCTTCCATACCACCGACATCGTCAGGTTTTCGCCGGCGGCGGCTTCCCACTGGTTGCCCCGCTGGCCGCGGCCGGCTGTCTGGTTGTCGGTAATTACGCAGCAACCATCCGTGGCCCGGTTTTGGACAACCAATTGCTGCGCCTCTGTGTTGGTAGAGCCGCATTCGGGCAACCAGACAAGCTGTTGGCCCGTGAAGAGCGTTTGGGGGGAGAGTGCCTCCACGTGTTTTTCGTACTTTGTGACGTTCAAACCTAACAATACCCTATGAAAAGTACCCTGGTTCGGCAGGATTCGGACAAGTTGGCAGATGTAGTAGTGCGCGGCATGCAGGAGAAGAAAGCCTCCGACATTGTGGTGCTCAACCTGAAAGACCTCAAAAACGCCGTGGCGGATTATTTCATTATCTGCTCGGCTTCCTCTGATACCCAGATTGACGCCATTGCGCGCTCCGTCGAAGAAGAAGTAGAAAAGCTTACCGGCCAGAACCCCTGGCAAACCGAAGGCCGCATGAACCGGGAGTGGGTGCTGCTCGACTACGTGGACGTTGTAGTGCACGTATTCCTGCGCGACCGTCGCCAGTTCTACGCGTTGGAAGAACTGTGGGGCGATGCCGAAATTACGTACGTGGAGGACGAAGTAACTCCGGCTACTGTAAAGTAAACTGCAGCCGTTTGCGTCTTTCTACCCGTAGGTGGTCACGCCAACAAACGCGCGGTTGGCGTGTTCCGCCTTTGTTTTTTGTTTTAGCAACCTAATTCATGTCTGATACGACGCCCAAGAAGAAAAAACCAACGCTGCCTAACCCGGCTCCGCGGCCAGGTATGCAGCTCTGGGTGCTGGTTGGCCTAGTCGTGCTCATCCTCGGGATGGTGTACGTTTCGCGCAGCGCCCCACCACTGGATATCACCCAGAAGCGCTTTGAGCAGATGCTGGTGAACGGCGACGTGAGCAGCATAACGCTCAACGGCCGCCAGGTAGAAGTAACTATTAAGAAAGAAGCTGCGCAGCGCCCGCCCTACAGCACTGAACTGGGCCGCCGGGGGCCGCTGGCCATCAACCAGGGTGCTCAATATGGCTTTCTGGTAGTAGATGGCAAGACCTTCAAGGAGGACCTGGATAAGGTGCAGGCTACGTTACCTCCCGACCGCCAGGTAGGTCTGAAAGTAACGGAAGACCGGGGTTACGGTGATTTTGTAACCACCTGGGGCTTCATGATTCTGCTGTTCGTGGGCTTCTGGTTCCTGATGCGCCGTATGGGCGGTGCCGGCGGACCCGGCGGCCAGATCTTCAACATCGGCAAGTCGCGCGCGGCCCTGTTTGAGGGTGGCGATAAGGTGAAAATTACGTTCAAAGACGTAGCCGGCTTGGAAGAAGCCAAGGAAGAGGTACAGGAAATTGTGGAGTTCTTGAAGAACCCCTCGAAGTTCACCATCCTGGGCGGTAAAATTCCGAAAGGTGCGTTGCTGGTAGGTCCTCCCGGTACAGGTAAAACCTTGCTAGCCAAAGCCGTAGCCGGCGAAGCTGACGTGCCGTTCTTCTCCCTGTCGGGTTCCGACTTTGTGGAGATGTTTGTGGGGGTAGGTGCGGCCCGGGTGCGTGACCTGTTTAAGCAGGCCAAAGCCAAAGCGCCCTGCATCATCTTCATCGACGAAATTGACGCTATCGGCCGCAGCCGCAGCCGGGGCAACGTGCCCGGTGGCAACGACGAGCGGGAAAATACCCTGAACTCCTTATTGGTAGAAATGGACGGTTTCGGTACCGATTCGGGAGTAATCATCCTGGCTGCCACCAATCGCCCCGATACCCTGGACTCGGCCCTGCTGCGTCCCGGCCGCTTCGACCGCCAAATCAGCATCGACAAGCCGGACATCAACGGCCGGACCCAGATTTTCAACGTGCACCTGAAGCCGCTGACGCTGGGCCCCGATGTGGAAGCCAAGAAGCTGGCTGCCCAGACGCCCGGTTTTGCCGGCGCTGAAATTGCCAACGTCTGCAACGAAGCCGCCCTTATTGCCGCCCGCCGCGACAAGAAGATGGTGACCATGCAGGACTTCACCGATGCCGTGGACCGCGTAATCGGCGGCCTGGAGAAGAAGAACAAAATCATCAGCCCCGGCGAGAAGCGGATTGTGGCCTACCACGAAGCTGGCCACGCTATTGCCGGCTGGTTCCTGGAGCACGCCGACCCGCTGGTGAAGGTGAGCATTGTGCCCCGTGGCGTTGCCGCGCTGGGCTACGCCCAGTACCTGCCCCGCGAGCAGTTCCTGTACAACACCGAGCAGCTCATGGACGAAATGTGTATGACGCTGGGTGGCCGCGCCGCCGAGGAGTTGGTATTCGGCAAGATTTCGACCGGTGCCCTGTCCGACTTGGAGCGCATTACCAAGGTGGCCTACAGCATCGTGACGATGTACGGTATGAACGCCAAGCTCGGCAACGTATCCTTCTACGACTCCAAGGGGCAAAACGAATACGGTTTTACCAAGCCGTACTCAGAAGCCACGTCGCAGATGATTGACGAGGAGGTGCGCACCATCATTGAGCAGGCCTACACCCGCACCAAGGAGTTGTTGACCGAACGCCGGCACGAATTGGAGGTAATAGCCAAAGAACTGCTGGAAAAGGAAATCTTGCTACAAGACGACCTGGAGCGTCTCGTTGGCAAGCGTCCCTTCGATAGCCAGACGACGTACCAAGCCCACATGGCAGGCACCGACCGTTCGGAAACTCTGAGTGAGCGCAAGCAGGAACACGCCGGTCTGCCCCTGGGCAACGACCTGCCCAACCTGAATCTGCCCGGCGTATCCAACGATTCAAATCAGTCGGATGCTCCTTCTGAGCCTACTGGCTCGGCCGTAACACCGGTGTAGGGCAATGGATCTAAGCAAAAGAAAAGCCCGCCCATATATATGGGCGGGCTTTTCTTTTACCTGGAGAAGAGGCTGCAGGCTACTATTGTACCGTCATCTCCTGGATGGCCAGGGTGTCGTTGGTGCTGGATGACAACGTCAGGGTACCACTTACGGGCCAGGTAACCGTGATGCTCTGCGTACTGGTGGGTTTTTGCTTGGTAGAAACGAATACCCAATACTTTGTGCCAACCGGTTTATTCGCCAATACAAAAGGCTTGGTTTCCTTACCGCCTTTGGTTTCGCTCCAGTTCATGCTACCGGCCAGAATGGTGCCTTTACCAATTTGTGCATCGGAGAGGGTCGGAGCCACCCCTAGCCGGGCAATAGTATTGGGAGCCGCGGCGTAACCCGTCATTCCCAACTGGTACGTAACCGTGGAACTCTGAATGGCGGGTGGTTGTGGGTCCGTCTGTTTGTCGTCGTCGCCGCAGCCGGGCAGTGCTGTTACGCCTAGGGCCAGCAGAAAAAAAGTAGCTAGTGAAGTAGATTTCATGGAGTAAGGACAAATAGCTTGTTTCAAAGATAAGAACACTCCCGTACCTGAGGGGAGTTCCGGTGCCGGTGCACCGCGCCAAAAACCCCGTACCTTTACTGCCATGTCGGATACCTCGCGTGATATTGTGCTGCGCCGCATCAGAGAATCGTTGCGCAAAACGGCGCCCCAGCCGGAGCGCCCCGATTTTACGGCCCCACTGCATCCCCGGCCCGCGCCCGGCGACGACTTAGCCGTGCTGTTTGCCCAGAGCTTTGTGCGTGTGGGCGGCGTGTTTTTCTTCTGCGACTCAGTAGAGCATTTCTACGATCAACTGTTTGCCTACAAGCAGGAGAAAGGCTTGGAACATCTGTACGTGTGGGAGCCGGAGCTGAAGAAGCTGCTACACGAGGGTAATATTGTGTTCCAAGGTGATGAAACCGATTTCAAGGACCACGCCGACGCCGGCCTGACTACCTGCGAAGCTCTGGTGGCCCGTACGGGCAGCGTGCTGGTATCGGCGGCAACGGGTAGTGGCCGCCGCCTGAGCATCTACCCTGACCAACACCTGATTCTGGCCCGCACCTCGCAGGTGGTAACTGATATTGCCGATGGCCTGAAGCTGCTGCAGCAAAAATACGGGCCCGACAAGCTGCCCTCGATGGTGTCGTTGACCACCGGCCCCAGCCGCACGGCGGATATCGAAAAAACCTTGGTGCTGGGCGCGCACGGCCCGCGCAGCATTGTGCTCTTTTTATTGGATGACGCGCCCCCCGCAACTACCTGACCTAGCCCTGCCCCCCGGCCGCCGGGTATATTTTGCCTCCGATTTTCACTTGGGTGCTCCTGATGCCACCCGTTCCCGGGAGCGGGAGCAGCGCATTGTGCGCTGGCTGGATGAGGCCGCCCGCGACGCGGCGGCCATCTACCTGCTGGGCGACATCTTTGACTTCTGGTTTGAGTACCGCCACGCCATTCCGCGCGGGTTTATCCGGCTGCAGGGCAAGCTGGCCGAGCTAACGGATGCCGGCATTCCGGTAACTTTCTTCACCGGCAACCATGATATGTGGATGTTCGACTACTTTACCAAGGAGCTGAATATTCCCATTCTGCGTAACCCGGTGAGCCAGCGTATTGGCGGTCATCAGTTCCATATCGGCCACGGCGACGGCCTGGGCCCCGGCGACCATACGTACAAGCTGCTGAAGCGGGTGTTTGCCTCGCCGGTGGCGCAGTGGCTGTTTGCGCGCCTGCACCCCAACCTGGGCATTGGTATTGCCAACCGCTGGAGCCGGCACAGCCGCCTGCAAAACGGCGCGGCCGACGAGCGGTATTTCGGCGACGATGAGTGGCTGCTAGCCTATTGCCGGGAAGTACAGCAGCAGTTTCCGCACGAATACTACGTGTTTGGGCACCGGCACCTGCCGCTGGATGTGGAGGTAGCCCCCGGCAGCCGCTATGTGAACCTGGGAGAGTGGGTCAATTATTGCTCCTACGGCGTGTACGATGGGCAGCAACTGGCACTTAAGCATTATGAAACGGGCCGCTAACCGGGGCAGGCGTGGCTTGGCGTGGTCGGCAGTGCTGCTGACCGTGCTGGCAGTGGCCGAAGCACAGGCGCAAACCACTGCTCCAGCCGCCGGCTCAGTGGCCCCGGCGGGGCAGGCGGCGCCTGTAGTGAGCAGTCCGGCCCCAATTACTACCACCACTACCGGCTGGCAACTGGTGCGCACTATCAAGCTGGCGCAGCCCGGTGCGGCCTCTCTCGATAGGCGTGGTAATCTGTACGTAACGGATGCGCAGAACAACCTGCACCAGTACAGCCCCGACGGTCAGGCGTTAAACACGTACTCACCAGCCCTGCCCGGCCATACCATGCAGGTAGAAGCCTGGAATACGGCCAAAGTGCTGGTGTTTTATGACGACCGGCAGCAGATAGTGCTGCTGGACCGGTTTCTGGCCCCATTGTCCGAACTGGGCCTGGCCGACTTTCTGGACGGGCAAGCCCGTGTGGCCACACTGGCCCCCGACGACCGGTTCTGGCTGCTCAATGAATCGGACCTGACGCTGCGGCAGTTTGATGTAACGCAGAAGCGCTTCACCATCACCACCCCGTTGGACCTCCTTATCGGCCGCACCCGGCCCGATTTCCGGTTTCTGCGGGAGTACCAGAACAACTTGTACCTGCTGGACCGCAGCAGCGGCATATACGTGTTTGATAATCTGGGTAACTACCGCAAAAAGCTCCCCTTTGCGGGCCTCACTACCGTGGGCTTCCGCGGCGACGAGCTATACTACCAGGCCGCCGATGGGCTGCATTTCTTTCACCTGTACCGCCTGACGGAGCGGGTACTGCCTCTGCCCACGGCCGGGAGCACGCAGGTGTTGGTAGGTGAGCAATACGCTTACCTATTACTACCCGGAGCGGTGCAGGTGTATAAATTCTAGGTAGAAAATTAGGGCGCAGCTTACGGTGGCAAAATGGCTGCCGGGTACAACAGGCCGAGGTCTGGCCGACATGTAGTTGGTTCTGGGGGCAAGCTGAGCCATAACCAGGGCTGCGAAGCGCGCGTTGGGAGGAGGGCGTTGGTCGGGCCCGGCTGGCGTTTGTCAAGCTCTCAACCTTTTCCGGCCTATGAAAGCACTTGTGTACCACGGTATGCGCGACGTCCGCGTGGATACCGTCGACGACCCCCAGATTGAGGATGCGCGCGACGCCATCATTCGGGTAACCAGTACGGCCATTTGCGGCTCCGACCTGCACATCTACAACGGCAGTATTCCGCAGCCCCGGCCCATGGTGCTGGGCCACGAGTTTATGGGCATTGTGGAAGAAGTAGGGAAAGGCGTGGGCGGCAAACTGAAAGTAGGCGACCGGGTAGTAGTACCCTTCCCGATTGCCTGCGGCACGTGTTACTTCTGCAACCACGACCTGCCCGGCCACTGCGAAAACTCCAACCCCGAGCATTACGGCCCCGAAGGGGGGCTGCTTACCGAGAAAGGAGGCGCCTTGTTTGGCTATACCGACCTCTACGGCGGCTACAACGGCGGCCAGGCCGAGTACGTGCGCGTACCCTACGCCGACTACGGCCCCCGCGTCATCCCCGACAGTATTACCGATGAGCAGGCCCTGTTCCTGACCGATATTTTTCCCACTGGCTACTCCGGCATCGATTGGGGAAACGTGCAGGGTGGCGAAATTGTAGCCATTTTCGGCTCGGGGCCGGTGGGTATTATGGCCGCCAAATCGGCGTGGTTGCGCGGGGCCGCCCGCGTTATTATTGTGGATACCCTGCAATACCGCCTCGATAAAGCCCGGCAGTCGGCCCGCGTGGAAACCATTCTGTGGGAGAATGCCAAGGACGTAGTGGAGCAAATTCGGGAGATGAGCGGCGGCCGTGGGGCCGATGTGTGCGTGGAAGCTGTGGGCTTTGAGCCTGACCGGAGCCTGTTGGACCGGGCCAAAGCCGTGGTAAACTTCGAAAAAGGCTCGCCTAAGGTTCTGGAAGCTTGCATGAGTGCCGTGCGCCGGGGCGGTACGGTGTCGGTTTTGGGCGTGTACACCACTCCCTTCGACAACTTCCCCATCAGTCAGTTCTTTGACAAGGGCATTCACCTTATCGGGGGACAGGCCCCGGCCCAAAAGCACATCGATAAGCTGCTCCAGTATGTTATCGACGGCAAAGTGGTACTCGATGACATCATCACCCACCGGCTGCCCTTGTCGGAAGCCGCACACGGCTACGACATCTTCCGCCACAAAAAAGACAACTGCGTGAAAGTGGTGCTGAAACCCTGAACCCCTATGATAGGTAAGTGAAAAAAGGCTGGCCCGTGGGGTCAGCCTTTTTTATGTGCTCAGTCAGCCGCAGGCCAGCACGCAAACCCTCTGGGTAAAGCGTAGTGCGAGGCGTAGGCTGGCCGATTTCTGGTTACATTTGACTAGGGCTGCCTCCTGGGCAGTTCTGCCGCTCCGCTTGCCTCTCCACAGCCAACTCTGCCGCATGTCCGTTTCGGTATTTCGTTCTGTAAGTGCTCTTGTATTGCTGTTTGCCGGCCACCTTACCTTGGCGCAGCAGGCTACACCACCCGCCCGGCGGCTGGCTCCGGGTACCGAAGCCGCGCCGGCCCACCGGCTGCTGCGCGTGAGCGTAACCGACGAAACGGCGTTCCGGCAGTGGCTGACCCGGCAGTATCCCCAGGCCCGCGTGCAGGCGGAACCCGGCCATGCCCGTTTGCTGCGGGTGCGGGGAGTAGCGGCGGCGGCGCTGGTAAGCTGCCCCGCGGTAACTTTTGTGGAAGCCGCCGACCGGCAGTCTCGCCCGGAGCGCCAGCTAAACGGCGCCGACTTCACGGCCAACAAGGTAACCACCACGCACGCGCGCTACCCGCAGGTAACGGGCGAGGGTTTGACGGTGTCCGTGAAAGAAAGCCCGCTGGATATCAACGATATTGACTTCAAAGGACGGCTCATCAACCCCGATCCGCAGGCCCAGACCCTGAATTCGCACTCCACCATTATGGCTACGCTGATAGCCGGTGGCGGCAACTCCTCGCCCAACGGCAAAGGCGCCGCTTGGCGGGCGCGCATTGCCCAGTCCAGCTACGACAACCTATTGCCTGACAACGGAGCTACTCTGACCGCGCAAGGGGTATCGGTGCAGAATCACTCGTACGGGGTCAGCGTGGAGAACTTCTATGGTCAGGAGGCTCAGGCGTATGATCAGCAAGCCACGCAATATCCTGCGCTGCTGCACGTATTCTCATCGGGCAACTCCGGCAACCAAGTTGCTCCGGCTGGACCCTATGCTGGGCTGACGGGCACGGCCAACCTGACCGGTGAATTCAAAAACTCTAAAAACAGCCTGAGCGTGGGTGCTACCGATGCCTTGGGCCAAGTGGCACCGCTAAGCTCCCGGGGGCCGGCTGCGGATGGCCGGGTGAAGCCCGAACTGGTTGCCTACGGCGACGGAGGTACCTCCGATGCTGCCGCGCTGGTATCGGGTATCAGCCTGCTCGCGCAACACGCCTACCAGTTGCAGCGCGGTACTTTGCCCTCGGCCGCTCTGGTAAAAGCTGCCCTGATAAATACGGCTGATGATACCGGCCGCCCCAACGTAGATTTTACAGCTGGCTACGGGCAGGCCGATGCTCTGGGCGCGGTGCAGACGATGCTGGAAGGCCGCTTTCGGGAGGGAACGGTAAAGCAGGGCGAAGGGCAAAACTACCCGATTTCGGTGCCGGCCGGTACGCACCGGCTCAAGGTAACCCTGACGTGGACGGACCCGGCCGCCGCCGCCAACGCGGCCACTACGCTCGTCAACGACCTGGACCTGACGCTGCAGGCCGCCGGCGGCGCGCAAAGCTGGTACCCCTGGACGCTCAGCGCCTATCCGCACCTTGACTCCCTGGCCCTGCCGGCCCGCCGCCGACCTAACCACCGCGACAATGTGGAGCAGATAACCATCGACAGCCCCGCTGCTGGTAACTACCTAATTCGGGTGCAGGGCAACCGGCTCGGGCAAGGCCCGCAGCCTTTCAGTGTTGCCTACGAGTTGGAAAATGGCCTAACCTGGGTGCACCCATCCAAGGCCCGCAACCTGCGCGCCGGCGAATCGGCGCTGCTGCGCTGGCAGTGGGCCGGCCCGGCTACGGCGGCCCGGTTGGAATACAAACCTGCGGGCCAAACCACCTGGAGCACTATCAGCCCCTCACTTGACCTGGTGCAGCAGACGTTCCGCTGGACGGCGCCCAACACTACCGAAGTCGCGCAGCTGCGGCTGCTCAGCGGCGCGGGCGCTACCCTATCCGATACCTTTTTCGTGGCCCGGCCCCTGGCGTTGAATGTGGGCTATACTTGCTCCGACGAAACCCTGTTGAACTGGCGACGGGTGGCCGGAGCTACGCAGTATCAGGTGTACGTGCTTGGTGCCACGCACCTGGAGCCCTACCGCCTGCTCGCTGACACCGCGCTGCTGCTTACGCCTGTCGATATGGTAGCCCGCTACTACGCCGTGGCGCCCGTAATCCAGGGCCGGGTAGGGGAGCGGGGCAGCACTCTGGATATAACCCAGCCCGAGTTTGGCTGCTACATCCGCTCATTTCTGCCCCAGCAGTCGGTAATGGATACGGTGCGGTTCACGTTGGTATTGGGCTCTACTTATCGTGTGCAAACGGTGGCCCTGGAGCGCCGCAACCCTGATGGGACCTTTTCTGCAGTTCAAACCCGCACTACCGGCCTGCAGCTTACTACTCAGTTGATCGATCCGCAGCCCCAACCAGGGCAAAATGGTTACCGGGTGCGGTTGCAACTCACCTCCGGGCGCGTACTGTACAGCCGGGTAGAGGAGGTATTCTACGTGCCCGCCGTAGCCGATGTATTGGTATATCCGGTTCCTCTGACTGCCGGTGAGCCCCTTACCGTAGTAGGCCCACCCGACCAGGAATTGCGCGTGCGGCTGTTCGATATGACCGGCCGCTTGCTCAGTGAGCAGACCACCGATACCAGCGTTATCAAAGCGCTGGATACGCATGGGCTGCGCCCCGGCACCTACTGGCTGCGCATCAGCATGCCCGGTGGCCGCGAAGTTTCCCGTCGCATCTTGGTGTTGTAAAGCACCAGTTGCTATGTAAGCAGCTCCTGAAATTGGCTGTCGGAAGGTAGCCCACTAGCAAAAAGGCTTTCCACTGAAGTAATTGTTTACTTCGTTGGAAAGCCTTTTTGTTGGCAAGCACTACGTCTTGAGTAAGCTCATATTGGCTGCCCAGCGCATAAGCTAAGTCAGAGGATTTGTATAAGCTAAATCGAGACTATGCAAGGTGTTAGGAAGCTGTGGATGAAAGCGCATGATGATCTGCTAGCTCATTCACCATACAACTAGTAGCAATAATGCAGAGCGAGAGACTGTGCCTCTGTTTGAAAAACAAAAACGCCCCCGGCCAGAGCAGCCAGGGGCGTTTGAGCTAGTAAGCTGTAAAGCTTAGTAAACGTAGTTCAGAGCAGTTACGTCGTTCGAGTTGAACGGACGGCTTACACCGTTGCCCACGCAAGCCAGCATCCACGAGTTGGGGTCAGCGCCCGAAGGAGTGCCGGGGATGAGGATAGCACCCACCGTGCTAGCGCCTTCGTTCGAGGCCGAGCCACCGCAGCTATACGCGCGGTTGAAATAGTCGGTGTGGCGGAAACCAATGCAGTGGCCCATTTCGTGCGCCATGATGGTAGCAATGTAGTTCACATTGGTGCTGTTGATTACCGAAGGCGACAGTTTGAAGCCAGGAGCGGGGTTACCATTCGAGGGGAAGCCACCCGACTGGCCCAGTACACCGGCGCCCAGGTACTGCGACGTGATAGGTAGGTCAGCCGTGCCCGAAGTGATGCGTGTGAAGCGCAACTGCAGGTTCTGGGCATTGTAACGACGGATAGCTTCGTCAACTGCCGAGTAATAGGCCGAGGGGAAGCTGCCCACCATCGTAACGGTGAGAGTGCGGGGCAGGCGCTGCACCAAGTTGGTGGTGCGGTACTGCTCATCCTGGCCTACACGCATTACTTTGTAATCGGGGGAGCTAGCCAGCATTTCGTTCGTCAGCAGGATGTCGCCTTCTACGCGCACACCGCCTTCAACCTTCTGAGCACCAGCAGCCGTGAAGCCCAGTGCTTTGATCTGGTTGATGGTTGCCTCCGATACTTCATTCTTTACCTCAACATTGGCTTTTTCCTGGCAGGAAGACAGCGAGAGGCTAGCGGCAGCCAGCATGGCGAGCGGGGCGAGTACTTTAAGTGTTTTCATGAAATTTGGTTGTGGAATGGTTGAAGAACGTGGTAAACATAGGATATGATTGATGATATTTCAAAACATTGACCTATAATTTATCAAAATTATATACAGTCATTGATTGAGATTCAAACCTGAATGGCTCGTGCATCGCAACGAAAAAGTAGGACTATATAGATTTATGAATTTTATATGAAAGATGTATTTGCAGCAGATAGGACCGGTTTTCCTACTAAGACAGTAGTCTATTTTGTCTTGGTTTAGTGGTATGTACCACAATTTTAGACATGACTGAAATACAGGCTGGCTGAGTGCCAAGCATGGCCCCGGCTATTTCTCTATCTTTGTAGACAACCGATTTCATGCGGCCCGCCTTTCCCGGCCGCTTTACCATAGATATTTCAAGCCGTGGCTTGCTCATCCTGCTCCTCCGGTGGGGGCTGCTCTACTACTGCCAAGGGCTGCGGCTCCAAAGGCAGTTGCAGCAGCGGCTGTACCCGCCTCAACGTATTCGACTGGCTCCACGACCTGGACGTGCCCAGCGACTTTAAAGAATTTGACCTCGTGGAAGTCCGCTTCAAAGGCGGGCGCAAAGATTTCTTCCGTAACCAAAGCCGCCTGCCCCTCATCACCGGCGACGCCGTGGTGGTGGAAGCTCCCGGCAACGGCTGGCATTTGGGCCACGTGTCGCTGAAGGGCGAGCTGGTACGCCTGCAGATGAAGAAGAAGAAAGTCCCGCTCGACTCCAAGGACATCCGCCCGATTCTGCGGGTGGCTACCGAGCAGGACGCCGAGCGGTGGCAAGCCGTGCGCGACCTGGAAACCGGCACCATGTTCCGGGCCCGGGCTGTGGTGGATGAGCTGCGCCTGAAGATGAAGCTTTCCGACGTAGAGTACCAAGCCGACCGTACCCGGGCTACCTTCTTCTACTCGGCCGATGACCGGGTGGATTTTCGGGACCTGATTAAGCGCTTGGCCGATGAGTTTCGGGTGCGGGTGGAAATGCGCCAGATTTCGCTGCGCCACGAAGCCGGCCGCCTGGGCGGTATCGGCTCGTGCGGACGGGAACTGTGCTGCTCTACCTGGCTGTCGGACTTCAAAAGCGTGAGCACCACTGCCGCCCGCTACCAGAACCTGAGCCTGAACCCCGCCAAGCTCTCGGGCCAGTGCGGCCGTCTTAAGTGCTGCCTCAACTACGAGCTGGACACCTACCTCGACGCCCTGAAGGACATTCCGCAGGTGCAGCGCCCCTTGCTCACGGAGAAGGGCGACTACACCCTGCAGAAGACGGACATCTTCCGGCGTAAAATGTGGTTTGCCGTGCGCGGCGACAACAACTGGGTGGTAGTGCCGACGGAGCGCGTGCGGGAAGTGCAGGAAATGAACAAGCGCGGCGAAAAGCCCGACAGCTTGCTCGTGCCGGTGCGCGAAGAAGAAAAAACGCCCGAGGTGACGGCTATTGTGGAAGGCTCGCTGGAGCGCCTCGATGACAAAATCAAATCAGCGAAGCGGAGCAAGCGCGGCAAAAAGAAAAAAGGGGAGGAGACGGTAGCCGCCGTGCCAACTGCGCGCCCTGGCCGGGGCAGCAGCCGCGGCCCCGCTCCTGAAAGCCGTCCGGTGCCTGCATCTGAACCTGCTGCTTCGGCTGACCTGCCCGATATGCCAGCTGAAGGCTCCGAAGAGCGGGCCCGCCCCCGGGGCGCTGCGGCCCGGCCGCTGAACCGGCGGGGCCGGGGCCGCGGTGGCGAAAGTCGCCGCACTACCGACGGATCTTCTGCACCGGAGGCTTCCCGCTCGGGCCGGGATACTGCGGCCCGCCCACCTCGTACTGCCCCTGATGGGCCGGAAGGCAACAGCCGCCCTAATGGCGAGGCCGGCGAAGGACGGCGCGGCCGTTCCGGCCGCCGGTCGGGTCGCTCGGGGCGCGGCTCAGGCGCCGATGGTTCTACTGCTTCTGCATCTTAATAACTGACTATGCGCTTTCTCCGGCGTCTGCTTCCGGTAGCCGGCTTGCTGCTGCTGGCCGCCTGCAACCCCAACGAGGTGTACGAAAAGAATACGGACCTGAAGTCGCCGCTGGGCGAGCCGTATGTGTGGGCCGTGCAGGATAAGCCCACCTTCGAGTTCGAAATTCCGGATACCACGCAGCGGTACGATGTGTACTTCAACATCCGCAACGCGGCCGACTACGAGTATTACAACCTCTACGTGAAGCACACGCTGAGCGGCCCTGATGGCAAGCCCATTTCCCGGCTGCTGCACGAGATGCTGCTGATGGACCCAAAAACCGGAGAGCCCCGTGGCGACGGTTCCGGGGATATTTTCGACCACCGGTTTCTGGCCCTGCCCAACCAAAAGTTCCGCCAACCGGGACCGTACAAGATTGTGTTGGAGCAATACATGCGCCAAGACCAGCTGCGCGGCATTATGGCCGTCGGCGTTCGGGTAGTGAAGCACGTACCGTAGAATGAACGTCATCATTCAGCGCTAAAGCAAAACAAGGCCCGCCGGTACTCCCGGCGGGCCTTGTTTTGCTTTAGCGCTGAATGGCCTGGTTAGATGCGCTCTACCTTCACGGCATTCTGGCCCTTGCGGCCGTCAATTACATCAAACGAAACCCGGTCGTTTTCCCGGATTTCGTGTACCAGGCCGGTTTGGTGCACGAAAATCTCCTGGCCGTTTTCATCCTGAACGATGAATCCGTAGCCCTTCGATTCATTGAAAAATTTCACTTTGCCAGTTTTCATAGCGTGTGTTGGCGGTTGTGGTATGAAAGAATGGCGGTAAATCTACATGGTTTTCCAGATTGGCAAAATATCTAATGACTGAACGCCCCGGCCACGGTTGCGTATGACTCGGTACTAGTTTCACTGCTTCCCCGTAGCCATGTCTGACGAAACCCTGCCTTCTCAACCGGCCAACGAACAGGCCGCCAATCAGAACCATACGCCTGCGCCGGATCAAGCCCAGGTGCCCGCGCCGCTGCAAACCCCGGCCAATACCACCGGCCAGCAGCCGTTCGCCCATGATTTCAACCACGAGCAAAACGAACTGTCCGGCGCCAGCCGCGGGGAGTTTGGGCGGCAGTCGGCCCAGGGCGTTACCCAGGGCGGATATGGTAACGAGCCAAGCCGGGGCAGCGCCACTTACGCCGGCTCGCTGGACACGCCGCCCGCAACCACCGGTTACGTGGGCGAGCGGGAGCAGCGCCCGGCCGGCTTTGCCTCCGACGAAAACGGCAGTTTCGGGACCCAGCCGGTTGGGGCAACGCTGCCGGCGGGCTCGGCCGTAGGCGCCCATTTCGTCAACGATAATGCTGCCCCCAAAGGCACTGACTCGGGCTTTGCCCCGGATTACGGCACTTCGTCGTTGGGTGGAGCCCCGGCGGCTTCGGGTGACGTAACGAATCAGCAGCGCAACCAGCGCGAAGACTACACGCCCAACCACCCGGAAGGCGGCCCCCGGGGCCTGCACACCGGCGTAGCGGCCCCCAACGCCCCCGAGGCTACCGACGAGGCCGAAGCTACGCCAAACCGGGAGCCACGCAGCGGCTACACTGCCGCCGGCTCACCGGATGCGCAGGGCGGGGCGGAAAAGGGCTTCGGCTCGAAAGGTGGCTCCTATAACGATGAGTACGACGCGGCCCAAAGCAGTCAGCAGGCGGGCTCCCCGGCGCGCGGCGACTTTGACCGCCAAGAGGGCGCCCGTAATTACGGCGGCGCTTCGGATGATCGTACGCACCCCGATAATTCCCCGGATTACGGCTCGGCTCCCGGCCGAACTGGTACGCCTGATTAACCGGTTTTTGATTTGCCTGAAAGCCCAGTGGGGGCCGGACGCATGCAGTCCGGCCCCCACCGGGCTTTCAGGCTAGTTGAAATATTCTACTTTCGATGAGCTTGGAACAGTTTGCCCTTTTCGTTGCTGATAATAAAATCCTGTTTGTTGATGAACACCAACGCCTCCGCCTGGCCCGATTTGGATAGGGTCAGCGTGGTTTTAAGGCCGTCGAACAGGCGGCGGCCGGGCAGACGCTCGAACAGATATACCCGGGCGGTGCCCAGCAACGCTACCCGGCGGCCATCGGGGCTGATATCGGCGGCCGTAACCCAGGTGGGGAGTTGCAGGCTGTCGGCGAGACGGGCGGTGTAGCGGCCGGGTGCGGCGGGTAGCACGTATTGCTTTACCATACCACCCGTGCCCCGGTTTTTGGTGAATAGGTACAGGCTATCCTGATAGTAGTAAAAGGCTTCACAGTCGAAGTTGCGGCGGGGCTTCCGGGGTGGAAACGCGTGCTGGTCGGGGTACTTGAATAGGATGGTATCCACATGCTGCAGCTCAGGGCCACTAAGGCGGTAAATGCGCAGGTTGCGCCGCTTGTTCTGGTTGTTGCCAAAGTCACCGATGTAGAGCCGGTGCTCCTCATCCTGCGTCAGGTCCTCCCAATCGATATTCTGAATAGGGTCCAGGTCCAGGGCCTGCAGCAAGTCACCCTGCCGCGTGATGCGGTAGAGCCGGGCCGTGTTGCCACCGTCGGCGTGCGTCCACAGGTCGCCTTCCGGGGTGGCATTTTCCAACCCAGAGCTTTCTTTGGCCCGCGCCGCAATGCGGCCAATTTCCGAAACGGTGTAGTGGTCGGTAGCATCGGCAAAGGAGCCGCGGCCTTGGTCGGGGGTGCAGCTAAGTAGCGCCAGCGGAAGAAAGGCGAAGGAAAAGCGCAGAAATACAGCCATACCAGAAAATCAAACCTCAAATTTCAGCCGAGAGACAGGCCACTTACGCCGAGTCAGCCGATTCGGCCACCGAAATAGAACAATTTCTGCTGGTTACCCAGCCGGACTATGGCAAGCTAAGCAGTATATTACTGGCAGTATCCGTACCTAACTTTCTCCCTGCCAGGTATGCACCGCTGGTTTTTTTCGCTCTTTATGTGCTGCCTGCTGGCCCAGCCAGTGCTGGCGCAGGTACCCGTTCTCCCTGATTCCGTAAGCCACCCGAAAGCAGCCGGCCAGCCCCCGATAACCCCGTGGATAAAGCGGCCGGCAGTGTGGCGAGTAGCATTGCCGGTGACGCTGGTAACAATGGGCTACTTCAGCCGCAACGAAAATCTGCTGGATGAGCTGAAGGAGGAAGTGCACGAAGAAACCCGGGAAAACTTTCCCAACTTCCACACCCGTCTCGACGACTATACCCGGCACGCGCCCGTGTGGGGTGCTTACGGCCTGTATGCGCTGGGCTTGAAGGGGGAAAGAGGCGTGGTGCCATTTACCGTGTGCTACGGCCTGTCGCACGCGCTGAACACGGGGCTGGTGAGCCACCTCAAGCGCGCCAGCCACACCCGCCGCCCCGACGACCCCGCTGACTTCAGCTCCTTTCCATCGGCCCACACGGCGGAGGCCTTCATGACGGCCACGCTGCTGCACGAGCAGTTTGGCCGGCAGCATCCGTGGGTGTCGGTGGCGGGCTACAGCGTGGCCACGGCCACCGGAGCCATGCGCATGCTCAACAACCGACACTGGGTAACCGACGTGGTGGCCGGAGCCAGCATCGGGTTTCTATCGGCGGAAACGGTGTGGCGGCTATATCCGGCGGCGGCGCGCCTGCTGCCGCAGAAACTGGGCCGGAAGCTGCTGCTGGTGCCGGCCTATATGCCCGGCGGCGCGGTAGGGGCCGTGGCCAGAATTGAGCTGTAAACAGCCGGCGGCAGTTGTGCAGTATTGACAGGCCGGCGCCTTGACTTGGCTACTCCAGCCCTAGCGTACCAGCACGTAGGGCTGCAGCTTCACGAATGTGGCTTCGTCCAGCACCCGAATCTGGCGCAGGTCGGTGGCTTGCCGGAAAGGGCCGTGCTGCTGCCGGAAGGCCACCAGCACCCGCGCCAAGCGCTTGCCCACGTAGGGGTGGGCCTGCAGCACATCGAAGGAGGCGTTGTTAACGTCAACCAAGGTTGGCGCGAATCCCGGGGCCACGAAGGTGTACTTGCGCAGGCTATCCACCAGGTCGGGCGCGTCGCGCAGGGCGTAGATTTCAGTTAGCTGATCCTCCGCGAGGAAGCCGCCCAACCGCTGCCGGTACTCTACCACCCGCCGGGCGTAGCCACGCCCAATACCGCGTATCTGCATCAGCTGGGCGGTATCGGCCGTGTTCACGTCAAATGCTGCCAGGCGCGTAGGTTTGCGGGTAAAACGGCCGGGCATAGTCTCAAACGGTTTCTGCTCACCGTACCGGCCGGGCTGGTTACGCGTATAGGAATCGGGGCTGCGCGCAGGCAGTTGGTCGGGCAGCTGCATGTAGGGGGCCAGCCGGGCATAGGTCGTATCGGAGAGGCCGTAGGCTTTGCGAATCTGCTCTTTGGCGCGGAAGCCACCCACGGCATTTTTGTATTTCACCAATCGTTCGGCCAGCCAGGCCGGCAAACCGCGGGCCTGCCAGTCGAGGGCGCTAAACGAATTGGGGTTGAAGGGAGCCAACGCCACCTGGGGCACCCGGTTACGGCTGGCGTAGCTGCGGCGCGGGTAGCGGCTGACAAATGGGGGCTGGGTAGTGCGCCGGGCTGCCAGCTCCGCCGCCCACTGGTTGAGCTGGCGCTGGTCAGAGGCGGGGTTGTACTGCGGCAGCGCGGGCCGGAGCAAGGTGGGCAGAAACAGCCACAGCAGCACCAACGCAAGCAGCACTACCAGGCCGGAAGTTTCGCGGCGGGAGAAACCGAAGTAGCGGCGCATTGCCCGCCGCAGGGGATGCAGCACGGAGCGGCGGGGAGCAGCCGGGGTTGCGGGCGCCGGACGCCGGGTGGGAGCAGACATAACAGAATACGCGAGGGTAACGGATACTACTGCTGAGTTTAGGCGGAAATCGGCACAAAACCAAACCCATCGTCCCGTTGCCAGCTAAGGCCTACTTCCGGATCTTTACGTCTACCTCGTAGCGGTAGCGGGGCGGGCCACCCAGGGGTACGGCAAAGAAGGGCAGGGCCACATCATACTGGTCCGTCACGTAAAATACTAGGTCGTTGGTAGCCTTGGAAAGCGATGTGAGCTGCATATCCAGGGACAGGCCGTGCTCCTTATCGACAATGGGGTGGGTGCTGCTGGCCCAGGCGTTGTCGCCGCTGGCTTTGGCCGGGTGCCCATTCTTCGCCACACTAAAAATCTTCAGGCTCACGTCGCCGTCCACATCAAAATTGCTTTGCTTGATGCTGACCACCCGGTCATTCACGAAGGGGTATAAGTGGGTGCGGGCGCGCTTCTGGGGTGAGAGGCGAAACGAGTATTCGTAGGTAAAGGCATTGCCGCCCTCCACGGGTATGTTTTGGGTGGGGGATGTGCTCAGAAAGTAGCGGTACAGGTTGCCGTCGTCACCGGTTTTGCCCTGCGCAATCAGCTTGAACACGTACCCGTCGAACTCCTTTACAAATTCCCCTTCCAAGGGGTTCAGCGGCCCGAAGGTGTACCACTTGTTGTCGTAGGCTTTATCGGCGCCAAACTTTGCTTGCTTGAGCAGCGTGCCGGCCCGGAACTGGCCCCGGGGTTCGGTGGCGCGGGCATCGGTGGCGGAATGAGTGCCGGGGCCGCCGTAAAGGCTGAACTCGGTGGTGGTGTTCCAGCCAAACTTAGCCTCATCGTGCTGGCCGCCGCAGTCGGGGTCGAACACGCGGATGTACACGGGCTGGCGGTTTTCCTTCGGAATAAGGAAGAAAAAGGTTTGGGTGAAATCATCGTCGCCCCAGCTTTTATCGGCTTGGCTGCCGAACGTGACCAGGTACGCAATGTTTTCGCCGGGATTGGGCACGGCCTGCGCCTGCCCGGCTCGGGGTAGCAGCCAAAGAACCAGCACTGGCAAGCCTGCCAGGGCCCGCAGAAAAGACAATACCATATACCGAAAGTACCGCCCGCTACGTAAATTCAGCAAAACACTCGGCCAACTGGCGGTTTGCGTTGCCGAAACCGCGTCGGGCCCGTATCATTACGTCATATTCTGCTTACCCCAATTATCAGCGCCGATGCCCACTGCCACCCGTACAACCGATTTTCTGGATGCCCTGGCTACCGATGTGGAGCGGGTGCGGGAAATTACCAACCGCCGCTTCCGCCCCCTCTCTGATGACCAACTGAACCGAGGCCCCGGCCCCGGCAAGTGGAGCGTGGGCCAGTGCCTGGAGCATCTCAACATTGTGGGTGGGCTGTACCTGCCGGTTATCAGCCGCAAGGTGAAAGCCGCGCGGGAGCGGGGCTCCTCGCCGGCCGAAACGGTGGCGCACGGTTTCATTGGGCGGAAAATGACGGACGCCATGCGCGCCTCCGCTACCGATAAACCCATGAAAGCGCCCCAGCAGTACGCGCCCAGCGGCTCCCGGCTGCCGCGCACGGTTATTGAAGTGTTCAGCCGACAGCTGGACGAGCTGGGCAACCTCATCGACCAAGCCCGCGGCATCAACGCCAACGCCGTGCGCATCCCCAACCCCATCATTCCGCTGCTGATTCCACGGCTGACCGATGTGCTTGAGCTACTGGTAACGCACATTGACCGCCACATCCGGCAGGCCGAGCGGGTGCTGGACGCGCGGGAGCAATAAGGGAAATACTGGACCAGAAGACCGTCATGCAGAGCGGAGCGACGCATCTCGCGTGCTGACAGTCTGCCACTACCAAAAGAGTCCTGCCGGCCGCGTGCTGGCAGGGCTTTTTTGTTGCTGTAGTGAAAGTTTCTGTCGGTACGCGTGTGGAATCCGGTTCAGCTTGGCATCTGGGTTTTTACCAACTTGCCCCGCTCATTCGTTCCTACTGCATGCGTCCTTTCCTGTTAAGTGTACTCGCCTTGCTGATGTTCTTAGCCACTGGCTCGTCGCAAACCACCCCGCCCGGCGCGGGCGGCCCCAACCCCGCCACCTGGAAAAAGATTGACCAGCTGCTGGCCAAAGACCAGACGGCCTCGGCTGCTAAGCTGCTGGAGCCCCTGTACCAGCAGGCCCGCCGCCAGCAGAATACGCCCGAGCATCTGCGCACCCTGCTGTACAAGCTGCGCCTGCTGGAAGCCAGGGAGGAAGAAGCCGACGTGCAGGCCATTCAGCTGGTGGAGCAGGACCTTAAAACGGCCCAATTTCCGGCCCGGCCGGTGCTGCACAGTCTGCTGGCCCAGCTCTACGCCCGCTACTACGACAACCACCGCTACCAGCTCTACGACCGAACCCAGACCAAACCCGACACCGCCGACCAGAGCCGCCAGGATCTGCGCACCTGGGATGCGGCCCGCCTCGGCGCGGCCGTGGTGCAGCACTACCGCGCCTCCGTGCAGGACGAGCCCCGCCGCCAGCAACAGCTGAAGCTATCCACGCTGGGCTACCTCAGCCACGGTGGCAGCGCCGAGGGCCGCAAGTTGCGCCCTACGCTCTACGATTTGCTGGCCCACCGCGCCGTGGAGGGCCTCGGCAACGATGAGCTATACATCACCAAACCCGCCCAGCAGTTCGAACTGACAGATGCCGCCCTATTCGGTCCCGCCCCGGAGTTTGCCCGCCTGAAGCTGACGGCCCCGCTGGCCGATTCGCTGAACGGACAGTTCCACGCCCTGCAGGTGTTGCAGCAGCTGCTGGCATTCCGCCTCCAGGATGCCGGCAACCCCGCCGCGCTGGCCGACGCCGACCGGCTGCGGCTGGAGTTTGTGCACGCGCACGCCACGCTGGCCAACAACACCGAGCTGTACCGCACCGCTTTGGCCCGCGCCGCCGAAACGTACAAGGCCCTCCCCATCAGCGCGGAGCTGCGGGTGTTGGAAGCCGGCACCTGGGAAGAAACCGACCCCGCCAAAGCTCACGCGCTGGCCGTGGCTGCCGAGCAGCAATTTCCTAAGTCCCGGGGGGCGCAACAGGCCAAGGCCCTGCGGCAGCGGCTGGAGCGGCTGGAACTGGCCTTTACCACTGAAGAGGTGCTGCTGCCTAACCAGCCCTGGCAGCTGCGCCTGACGGTGCGCAACGCCCCGCGCTTATATGCTGCGGCCTACCGCGTAAGCAACGCCCAAGTACTGCGGCAGCTGGAGCGGCCCGAGCTGTACGAGAATAAAACCTGGCAGCAGCGCTACGCCCGCGCCCTGGCGGCCCAGCCCGCTGCCACCTGGACGCTGGACGTGCCCGGCCCCCAGGACTTCCGTAGCCACACCGTGCAGCACGCCGGCCCGGCTTTGCCGCTGGGGCACTACCTCATCGTGCTGAGTACCGCCGCCAGCAACCCTACCAAGGAGCAAGCCGGCGTGGTAACGGCCTACAGTCAGGTGCAGGTGAGCGAGCTGAGCTACGTGCGCCGCAGTGCCGACCGCACCGAAGGCCCCGAGCTGCTGGTGCTGCACCGCCAGAGCGGCGTGCCCCGGCCCGGCGTGCAGGTGCTACCTTTCTTCCAGTACTACAACCAAAGTCGCCGCGAGTACCTGCGGCGGCGCGGTGAGCGGCTGACCACCAACGCCGAGGGCCAGACCCAGATTCCGGTGGGCCAGCTCACCAGCGAAAACACCCAGATTGAGGCCGCCCTGTTCACCCAGGGGGCTGATTCGCTGCTGATGACCGAGAGCCTGGGCTACTTCACGCCCCGCCGCAACCAAGTGCCCCAGTACGAGCAGCCGCATATTCGCACCTTCCTTTACTCTGACCGCGCCATCTATCGTCCTGGCCAAACGGTGTATTTCAAAGGAATTCTGACGGAGGAAAAGGCCGGCAAGCCACGGTTACTGCTGGATTCTCCCCTGAACGTGGAGCTACTGGACGTGAACCGGCAAGTGGTGAAGCAGCTGAGCTTCCGAACCAATGATTTCGGCTCCTTCCACGGCTCCTTTGTTCTACCTACAGGCTTGTTGAATGGGGAAATGACGATTCAGACCCAGTTTGGCAGCATTAGCTTCGCCGTAGAGGACTACAAGCGGCCCACGTTCCAAGTGACGTTTGAGCCGGTGAAAGGCACGCCGGTGCTGGGCCAGCCCGTAACGGTGCGCGGTAAGGCTACCGCCTACGCCGGCCAGCCCATCGACGGGGCCACGGTGAGCTACCGGGTGGTGCGGCGCACGTTCTGGCCCTTCTTCGGCCGGGGCGGTTACGGCGGCGGCCGGCCCGAGCAGGAAATCCTCAGCGGCACGGCCCGAACCGATTCTGCCGGGGGCTTCGCCATCACCTTCGAGGCCAAAGGCGACGCCGCGGCGGCCGGCAAGCGCGGCGGCTGGGGCCCCAGCTATGCCTTCGAGGTAATGGCCGACGTGACGGATGCCGCCGGCGAAACCCGCACGGGCACCCAGCGCGTGAGCCTGGGCACCGAGGCCCTGACGCTACGCTTGGAGCTGCCCGAGCTGCTCAACCGCGCCGAGCTGCCCACGCCCCGCCTTTTCAGCACCAATGCCGCCGGCGAGGCCCAGCCTGCCCGGGGCCAGCTGCGCCTCTACCGCCTCACGCTGCCCGCCCGGCCGCTGCGTCCCCGCCTCTGGGAGCAGCCCGAGCGGGAAGCTCTGAGCCAGGAAGAATTTAAACGCCGCTTCCCGCTGGATGCCTACGGCCGGGAAGACAACGACAGCACCTGGGTCCGCACGCTGGTGCTTACCCAGGACTTCGACACCGACAAAACCCCGCTGTTGCCCGCCCTGCAAACGGCCCTGGCCGCCCAGCAGCCCGGCCGCTACCTGCTGGAAGCCACCGCCGCCCCGGCCGCGGCCGGTCAGCCCGAGGCCCGCGCCGAGCAGCGGTTCACCCTGTTCGACCCCGCTGCCAGCACCTTGCCCGTGCCCACGGCCGACTGGTTTGTGCCCTTGCAGGACAGCATAGCGCCCGGCCAGGCCGCCCGCTTCCTGGTGGGCAGCTCCCTGGACGGGGCCCGCGTGCTGCTGGAAGCCGAGGCCAAGGGCGAAACCCTGCGCCACGAGTGGCTGACGCTGCCCGCCGGGGAGCAGCGCGTGGTAGAAGTGCCCGTGCCCGCCGCCCTCGGCGAAACCCAGCTCTACGTGCACCTCACCCAGGTGCGCGACAACCGCCTGTACACCCACACGGCCCAGGTGCAGGTGACCATGCCGCCCGCCCCGCTTGTGCTCAGCATTGCTACCTTCCGCGACAAGCTGCAGCCCGGCCAGAAGGAAACCTGGCGCGTTACCATCCATCAGACCAACGGCCAACCCGCCGATGCCGAGCTGCTGGCCACGCTCTACGATAAGTCGTTAGACGTATTCCGCGCCCACGATTTCGCCGCCCCGGAGTTCTACCGACCCTACTTCCCGCCCACGCTGGGCTGGCAGGGCCGCTTCGGCACGGAGGAAGGTAAGGTGCTGTTCAGTCCTGAGCTTACGCTTGTGGACCCAGGACCTGAAATGTACCCGGAGCTGAACCTGTGGGAGTACGCTTCCAGACACATGATGGCCGTGGAAGAAGTAGTTGAGGCCAAACCACATGTTGTTGCTGCGGCACCTGCGGGTCGGGTAATGCTTCGGGGCACGGCAGCCCTTTCACAAAAAAAAGGAGTTGTCAGCCCAGCTATGTATGGTGATGCGGCCGACGCTACGGCTGCACCTGCTCCGGCCGCGGCTCAACCCGACCTCAGCACCGTGCAGGCCCGCAAGGATTTCCGGGAAACGGCTCTGTGGATGCCCGCCGTGCGCACCAATGCCCAGGGCGAAATCGTGCTGGAATTCCAAATGCCCGAAGCCGTGACGCGCTGGCAGCTGCTGGCCCTGGCCCACGACCAGCAGTTGCATACCGGCCTGCTGCGCCGGGAGCTGGTGACGCAAAAGAGCCTACAGGTAACCCCCAACGCCCCCCGCTTCTTCCGGGAAGGCGACCAGCTGACCTTCTCGGCCAAGCTCAGCAACCTCACCGCCCAGGCCCTCAGCGGCACCGCCCAGCTCCTCCTGCTCGACGCCCGCACCCAGCAGCCCCTGGAAAGCCAACTCCTCAAAAGTCCCGCCCAGGTTCGCTTCAGCCTCAGCGGCAACCAGAGCCAGGCAGTGAGCTGGAACCTGACCATCCCCGAAGCCGCCGAGGGCCAGCTCCCCCTCGAAGCCATTACCTACCGGGTAGTAGCACAAGGAAAATCGGAGGAATTAAAAATTAAAAACGAAAAATTAAAAGCTGGACGAAAGGCCCGTAAAGAGGCCAGAAACGAGCAACAAGCAACTAGAAACCAGCAACTAGAAACTTTCTCCGATGGCGAGGAAAATACCCTGCCGGTGCTACTGAATCGGGTGCTGCTAACCGAAACGCTGCCGCTGGCGGTGGTGGGGCCGGCTACCCGGGAGTTTGAGTTGAAGAAGCTCACCAGCACCACCTCCGGCACCCGCCGCAACTACTCGCTCACGCTGGAGATGACGCCCAACCCGGCCTGGTATGCCGTGCAGGCGCTGCCCTACCTGATGGAGTACCCCTATGAGTGCTCCGAGCAGACTTTCAGCCGCCTCTACGCCAACCTGCTGGCCGCTAAAATACTGCAGAGCAACCCCCAGCTGCGCACCACGCTGGCCGAGTGGCAGCGCGCCGCCCAAGCCGGCGACAAAGCTGCCCTCACCAGCAAGCTGGAGCAAAACCAGGAGCTGAAGGCCCTGCTGCTGCAGGAAACGCCCTGGGTGCGCGATGCCCAGAACGAAACCGAGCGGATGCGCCGCCTCGCCGAGCTGTTCGACGAGCCCCGCCTGAAAGCCGAAACCGCCCGCGCCCTCACCAAGCTCCGCCAGATGCAGCTGCCCGACGGCTCCTTCCCCTGGTTTGAGCGCATGCCCGCCGACCGGTATATCACCCAGCTCATCGTGGCCGGTTTCGGCAAGCTGCAAAAGCTGGGGGCCTTCGATGCCCAACAGGACCCCACCGCCCGCCAAGTCCTGCAAAACGCCGTGGCATATCTGGATGGGGAGCTGCAGCGCGACTACACCCAGCTCCGCAAGCAGTCTAAAGTAGATTTGAAGCAGGACCACCTCTCCGACCTGCAGGTGCAGGCCCTGTACGCCCGCAGCTTCTGGCTCACGTTGGCCGTGCGCAAGGAAGCCCAGCTGGCCCAGGCCTACTACCAGCAGCAGGCCGCCACCTACTGGCCGGGCCGCACCCGCTACCTGCAGGCCGAAATAGCCCTGGCTCTGCACCGCGCCAAAACCCAGTCCGCCGCCGTGAAGGCCATCCTCACGGCGCTCCAAGAAAATGCCCTGCACTCGCCGGAGCTGGGCATGTACTGGAAGGACGTGCGCGGCGGCTACTACTGGCGCGAAGCCCCCACCGAAACCCAGGCCACGCTCATCGAGGCCTTTGATGAGGTGCTGAACGACCAGAAATCGGTGGATGAGATGAAGCTGTGGCTGCTCAGCCAGAAGCGCGTGCAGAACTGGGAAAGCACCCGCGCCACCGCCGACGCCTGCTACGCTCTGTTGCTGCGCGGTTCCAACTGGCTGCAGCCCACTCAGCCCCTGCAGGTAACGGTAGGAGGGAAGCCCGTGCAGCCCACCAGCCAGCAGGCCGGCACCGGCTACTACAAAGTCACCTGGCCCGCCGCCGACATCAAGCCCGCCCAGGGCCGCATAACGGTGCAGAAACCCGACGCCGGCGTGGCCTGGGGCGGCCTGTACTGGCAGTACTTCGAGCAGCTGGACAAGATTACGCCTGCCGCCACGCCCCTGCAGCTGGAGCGCCGCCTGTACCGGGAGCAGCGCACCGCTGGCGGCCCCGTGCTGGAGCCCCTCACCGCCGCCACGCCCCTGCGCGTGGGCGACGTGCTGGTGGTGCGCCTGGTGCTCCGTGCCGACCGGGACCTGGAGTACGTGCACCTCAAAGACCAGCGCGCCGCCGGCCTGGAGCTCATCGGCCAGACTTCTGGCTACCGCTACCAGAGCGGCCTGGGCTACTACGAAAGCCCCCGCGACGCGGCCACCAACTTCTTCATCAGCTACTTCCCTAAGGGCACCCACACCTTCGAGTACCGGCTGCGGGCGGCCCAGGCCGGCAACTTCTCCGGCGGCCTTTCCCAACTGCAGTGCCTGTACGCTCCCGAGTTTACGGCCCACTCGGCCGGCACGCGGGTGCAAATTGCCGGGCAATAATCTGGCCTGGAAGCTGGATAGGGCTGGATTTTACTTCTGTGGCAGACAAGCTGCTCGGTGGTGAAATCTAGCCTTTTACCTTACTGGGGTTGCCCTGCCCGCCAATGGATTGTACATTTGCAGTCCGTTTGGTTTTAAGTTAGAATGAAGTTGTTACAACGAGCTGCTTTCCTACTACTGGCATTGCTATTGAGTGCTGCCACTGCCTGGGCTCAGGACGAAGCCAAAGCCCCTGCCACGCCTACCAACCTTCCGGGTGAGGAAAAACTATCGGCCCAGGAGCGTGCCGAGCGGGATTTCCTGATGCCTGTGCGCCGCAAGCAAGCTGCCAAACTGAGGGCCACGGCCGAGGAAGCCGGGGTACACCAACCTGCCATTGAGGCCACGGCCCACAACCTGGAAACCCTGCCGGAAGCCGAAAAGCTGGTCCCCGTAGCCGCCCCTGAAGCCAAAGCCGCCCCGGCCGTTGTACACCGCCGCACCAGCAGCTCGCACCGTCGGCATACCAGCACGCACCGCAGCAGTAGCCGTACCTCGTCGCGCAAAAAAACTACCGCGAAAAAATCGACAGCAAAAAAGACAAGTACCCGGAAAAAAAGTAGCCGACGCCGGTAGTGCCTACTTAAACTCCCAACAAAAGCCCCGCCGATGATGCATCGGCGGGGCTTTTGTTGGGAATGTGCTTGACCCTTACGCGTCTTGGGGCATGAGGCGCACCACCAGCCCATCCATGCGCGGGTGCAGCCGGATCTGGCAGGAGAGGCGGCTGCCCTGCGTCATCACGGGCAGGCTTTCCAGCATGGCCAACTCATCGTCGGAGGGCTCGGGCAACTCGGGGCCGGCCAGCACCTCCACGTGGCAGGTGCCGCACAAAGCCATGCCGCCGCAGGTAGCCTGAATGTCGTAGCCATCGGCCTTCATCACCTCCATCAGGCTTAAGCCCATATCAGTGGGCGCCTGAATTTCGCGCCGCTGGCCGGGCGCCTCCTCTACATATACGCGTACGTCGTCAGTCATAAGTATTCAGTTATCAGTTGTCAGTTGCCGGTTGTCAGTGCGCTATTCCGAAGAACAACCTGACAACCGGTAACTATCAACTGCTTACAGAGTAGGTACCCCGTTTACGGTAGTGTATTTGAGGGTGTACTTTTTGTCGGGGAAGATGTACTTAAAGGCACCCTGGCACATCAGCGCCGCCTCGTGGAAGCCGCAGAGGATGAGCTTCAGCTTGCCCGGATACGTATTGATGTCGCCGATGGCGAAGATACCGGGCTCCGAGGTGGAGTAGTCCAGCGTGTTCACCTTCACCGCGTCATCTTCAATTTCCAGGCCCCAGTCGCCAATCGGGCCCAGCTTGGGCGTGAGGCCGAACAGCGGGATGAACGAATCCACGTCTACCTGCTCCGCCTGGCCATTGTTGCCGGTAATGGTCACGGCATTGAGGCGGCCGTTGCCGTGTACGTGGGTTACATTGCTGCTCAGCACCAGTTTCACCTTGCCGGCTTCGTGCAGGTTCTTCACTTTCTCGGCCGAGTCGGCGGCGCCGCGGAAAGTAGTGCCGCGGTGTACCAGGGTTACCTCCTTGGCCACGTCGGCCAGGAAAATTGTCCAGTCGAGGGCCGAGTCGCCGCCGCCGGCAATTACCAGGCGCTGGTCGCGGAAGGTTTCCGGGTCGCGCACCATGTAGTACACGCCTTTGCCGCCTTCAAAATCGGTGAGGCTTTCGATGGCGGGCTTGCGCGGCTCGAAGGAGCCCAGACCGCCGGCAATGGCAATGGCTTTACAGTTGATTTCGGTGCCGTCGATGGTAGTTACCACAAATGAGCCGTCTTCCAGCTTGCGGTAGCCTTCTACCCGCTCACCCAACGTGAAAGTGGGGTGGAAGGGCTCAATCTGCCGCATCAGGTTTTGCACCAGGTCACCGGCCAGTACTTCCGGGAAGCCCGGAATATCGTAAATCGGCTTCTTCGGATAAATTTCCGACAATTGCCCGCCTACTTGCGGCAGGGCATCCACTACGTGGCAGCGCAGTTTCAACAGTCCGGCTTCAAACACCGCAAACAGCCCTACCGGGCCCGCCCCGATAATACAGATATCGGTGGAAATAGAATTAGTCATGCAACAACAGCGAAAAACGAAACAATTGGCCCGTAGTACGCAGGCCACTGGCTAAACAGCCAACACCCGCAAATCGTTGACCTAAACGGTAAAACCGCTACCGGTCGGGCGTTACGCGGGCGCAAAGATACGGAGGCCATAGTCAGCCCACAGCCTTGGGGCAAAACTATATACTTGCAGTGCGATGAACAGGTGGCCTACGGTAGTGGCCCGGTTCCGTCCTGAAGAGGAGTGGCCAACAACTAGCTGAGGCAAGGACGGTTATGAATAAGTAAAGCGGAGCGCACCAAATATTACGTTCTGGTTTATCAATTTTGGGGGATTTACTGTACCGGTTACCGACGAAAAATGCCTGACAATTCGCTCCTGCTCATCGACGACGAAGCCCCGCTGCGTCAGGCAATTGCTCGCATGCTGGAGCTGGAAGGGTATAGTGTGTGGCAGGCACCCGATGCGTATCGTGGCTTGGAGCTGCTGCGCCAGCACGCCGATGAGGTACTGGTAGTGCTGAGTGACGTGAAACTGCCCGACGGCTACGGCCTCGACTTGCTGCCGCGCTACAAGCAAGTAGCTCCATTGGCTGAGGTAATTTTGATGACGGCCTATGGCACCATCCCCGACGGCGTGCGGGCCATGAAGGAAGGCGCTTTCGACTACCTCACCAAGGGCGACTCCGACGACCAGCTGCTGGTGGTGGTAGAGCGCGCCGCCGACCGGGCCCGTCTGCAGCGCCGCGTGGCCGACCTCGAGAAGAAAGTTGGGGCCCAGTACAGTTTCGACAGCATGATTGGCCGCTCCCGGGCGCTGCTGCAGGCCCGCAAGCTGGCCGAGCGCGCCGCCCCCACCGACAGTACCGTGCTGCTGGAAGGGCCCACCGGGGCAGGCAAGGAGCTGTTTGCCCAGGCCATCCACCAGGCCAGTCCGCGCCGCAACAAGCCGTTTGTGGCCGTGAACTGCTCGGCCTTCCCCAAAGATTTGCTGGAGTCTGAGCTGTTTGGCTACCGCAAAGGCGCGTTTACGGGGGCGCTGACGGATAAGAAGGGGCTATTGGAGGAAGCCAACGGCGGCACCTTGTTCCTGGACGAAATCGGGGAACTGGAGCTGAATGTGCAGGCCAAATTCCTCAGGGTGCTGGAAACCCAGCAGTTCACCAAGCTCGGCGATACTCGGCCCACCAACGTGAACGTGCGCATTGTGGCGGCCACCAACCGCAACCTGCGCCAGGAGGCCGAAGCCGGCCACTTCCGCCCCGATTTGTACTACCGCTTGGCCGTATTCACGGTGCCGGTACCGGGCCTGAACGAGCGGCGCGAGGATGTGCCCCTGCTGGCCGAGTATTTCCTCCAATTCTTCGCCGGCAAGCTGCGCCGCCGCCTGCGCGGCCTGGAGCCCGAGGTGCTGGAGCAGCTGCGCGGCCACGACTGGCGGGGCAACGTGCGGGAGCTGAAAAACGTGCTGGAGCGCGCCGCCATACTGGCCGACGGCGACACCGTAACGGTGGACGACCTGCCCGCCGACTTCCACTACCTGCCCGCCGCCCCCGGCACCGATGAAGCCTCCGATAACAGTCTGCGTACCCTGGAAAAGCGCCATATCCGCCAGGTGCTCCACGATACCGGCGGCAACAAGATGGAAGCCGCCCGCCAGCTCGGCATCGGCACCAAAACCCTCTACCGCAAGATTCAGGAATACGGGCTGTAGAGACGCAATAGTTGGAGTCTCGGCGTTGAATGACGCCGCCTGCGTCCCAGAGCTGAAGCCCTGGGCTACGTAGCGTCCGCTCGTCCTTTACTAGCCCAGGGCTTCAGCCCTGGGACACAAGCACCCTACCAAACCGGGTTATTCTGACCAGCCTACCGGGTCAGAATGACTCGGTTTTTTTGTGCCCAGTGCGTGGGGTGGGAGAGGGAGGAAAATATTTTAATCTGATAATCAGATCAATGCAGTGAAAATGGTGGGTGGTGGCCGGATGTGGGCCTGGATTGGCAAGAGGACGCCCGAGCCATTCGTCGATTCGGCAAACGGACCGAACCGGGGCCGGTGCTGGGGTGCCTGACAACCAGCCCAGCGCCATGCCCCGCCGACGCAGGTTCACGCACGGACCCGTTCCACTTCTTTTCATCTCGTCAGATGACTTCTTCTTCCGAAACCGCCACCCTGTTGCTGGAAAGCTTCCCCGAGCTGGGGGCGGAACTACAAGTACCGGCCACGCGCCAGAGCCTGTACCGGCAGCTGAGCTGCTTTGCCACCTTCACCCGCGAAGCCGCCGAGGCCGGCCAGCTGGCCCTGCTCAAGCGCTGCTTCGAGGTGGCCGACCGCCTGCTGCGCCAGGGCGACGTTTACCTGGCCCGCGCCATCGAAAACGTGTACCTGCACTGCCTGTACCTCGATGGCAGCACCTACGGCAACCAGCTGGCCCGCCAGCTCATGCCCGCCCGCCTTTACCAGACCTATCACTATCCGCACACCACCATGCTGCCCTAGGGCCGCTGCTTTTTCGCTTTGCCAATGGCTCCGCTCTTGATGATTGCCGTGCTCACGGCCGCCGGCCTGGCCGGCTTCTGGCTCTTCTACAAGTCCGTCGATTTCTTCGACCAGATCTAACCCCGTCGCGCCATGATGGTCTCCCTGTTTTTCCTCTCCCTCGCCACGTTCGGCTACCTCTGCTACGTGCTGCTGCGCCCGGAGAAATTCTAATTCTGTTGCCCGTTGCCAGTTGCACGTTGTCAGGTCGTTCGACGATTGACAACTGGTAACTGGCAACCGGCAACCGGCAACTCACCGAAAATGAACAACGAACTACTCAGCATCGGCGGAATTTACCTCATCACGCTGGTGCTGGCCCTGCCGCTGGGCGCGTATCTGGCCCGGGTGTTCCGGGGCGAAAAGAACCTGCTCGACTTTATGCGGCCCGTCGAGAATGGCATCTACCGGCTCTCGGGCATTGATGCCCGCCGCGAGATGACGTGGCAGCAGCACATGGTGGCGCTGCTCACCATCAACCTAGTGTGGTTCCTGCTGGCCATGCTGGTGCTGTGCACCCAGGGCAGCCTGCCGCTCAACCCCGACGGCAACCCCTCGATGTCGCCTGATCTGGCCTTCAATACGGCCATTTCCTTTCTGGTGAACTGCAACCTGCAGCACTACTCCGGCGAGTCGGGCCTGTCGTATCTCTCGCAGATTGTGGTGATTACCTTCCTGCAGTTTGTGAGTGCCGCTACCGGTATTGCGGCGGCCGTGGTGGTGTTCAACGCCCTCCAGACGCGCACCACCGAGAAGCTGGGCAACTTCTACGACTACTTCGTGAAGAGCCTCACCCGCCTGCTGCTGCCCGGTTCGCTGCTGATTGCCCTCATCCTGGCCTTCAACGGCACGCCCATGACGCTGCAGGGCAAGCAGGAACTGATTTCCTTGCAGGGCGACTCGGTGGCCGTGAGCCGCGGGCCGGTGGCCGCCATGGTAGCCATTAAGGAGCTGGGTACCAACGGGGGCGGTTTCTACGGCGCCAACTCGGCCCACCCGCTCGAAAACCCCAACTTTCTCACCAATGCCGTCGAGAACATTGCCCTGGTGATTATCCCCATTGCCATGGTGTTTGCGCTGGGCTTCTACTTGAAGCGCCGCAAGCTGGCTTACATGATTTTTGGGGTGATGACGGTGGGCTTCGTGGCCCTGCTGGCTCCCACGGTGTACTACGAGATGCACGGCAACCCCGCCATTGCTAAGCTCGGCGTCGATCAGGCGCTGGGGGCTATGGAGGGCAAGGAAATCCGCCTCGGGGCCGCGGCTTCGGCCTATTGGAGCATTACTAACACCATCATCAGCTGCGGCTCGGTGAATTCCATGCACGACTCGTTTATGCCGATTTCGGGCATGAGCCAGATGCTGGGCATGATGACCAACGCCTTCTACGGCGGCTGCGGCGTGGGCTTGCTCAACTTCTTCGCCTACCTCATTATTGCCGTGTTCATTGCCGGCCTGATGGTGGGCCGCACGCCCGAGCTGCTGGGTAAGAAGATTGAGGCCCGCGAGATGAAAATTGCCGTCATCGTGACGCTGCTGCACCCGCTGCTGATTCTGGCGGGCACGGCCCTCACGGCTCACCTCTACGCCGGCAATCCCACCGAGTACAGCGGCTGGCTGGCCAACCCCGGCTACCACGGCTTCTCCGAGATGCTGTATGAATTCACCTCCGCCTCGGCCAACAACGGCTCCGGCTTCGAGGGCCTCGGCGACAACACGCCCTGGTGGAACATCAGCACCGGCGTGGTGCTGCTGCTGGCCCGCTTCCTACCCATTGTGGGCCCGGTAGCCATTGCCGGCCTGTTGGCCCGCAAGAAGTACGTGCCCGAAAGCGCCGGCACCCTGCCCGCCGACACGGCCACCTTCGGGGTGATGGTACTGGCCGTCATCGTCATCATTGCCGCCCTGGCCTTCTTCCCGGCCCTGGCGTTAGGGCCGCTGGCCGAGCATTTCTCGCTGTATTAACCCCACCCCAACCCCTCCCCTCCGGGAGAGGGGCTTAGGTTAGCCTCTTTCGACATCATTCACTTGCTGAGTGGCCAAAAGGCTGCCCACACCAAATAACTACCCCACTAAATCCTCGTCAGGCTCCCCCTCTCCCGGAGGGGAGGGGGCCG
Organism: Hymenobacter pini; assembly: GCF_020421205.1. Taxonomy (GTDB): domain Bacteria; phylum Bacteroidota; class Bacteroidia; order Cytophagales; family Hymenobacteraceae; genus Hymenobacter; species Hymenobacter pini. The sequence goes on along the minus strand of NZ_JAIZZH010000003.1, from coordinate 365,752 downwards.
GGGGGTGGGGTCCACGATATGTCAACGAAATCTCAATCTCTCTTTCAACCCGCGCTGGTGTCGGAGGCCGTGAAACAGGCGTTCGTGAAGCTCGACCCGCGCATCATGTTCCGCAACCCGGTGATGTTCACCGTGGAAATTGGGACGGTGGTGATGCTGCTCGTGACGCTGGGGCTACTGGTGAAGCCCGATGCCGCCCAGGGCTCGTTCGGCTACAACTTCACCGTGTTTGTGGTGCTGTTCCTGACGCTGCTGTTCGCCAACTTCGCCGAGGCCATTGCCGAGGCCCGCGGCAAGGCCCAGGCCGAAAGCCTGCGCAAAACCCGCGAGGAAACGCCCGCCCGCGTCCTCGACGCCAACGGCCAGGAGTCGTCGGTTTCCTCCTCCCAGCTCCAGAAAGGCCAGATTTTCCTGGTGGAAGCCGGCGAAATTATTCCTACTGATGGCGAAATCATTGAGGGGCTGGCTACCATTGACGAGTCGGCAATTACGGGCGAGTCGGCCCCGGTGATTCGGGAGGCCGGCGGGGATAAATCCAGCGTAACGGGCGGTACCAAGGTGCTGTCGGACCGCATTAAAGTGGTGGTGACGACGGCCCCCGGCGAGTCGTTTCTGGACAAGATGATTGCCTTGGTGGAAGGTGCTTCGCGGCAGAAAACGCCCAACGAAATTGCCCTCACCATTCTGCTGGCCGGATTTACGCTGGTGTTCGTGCTGGTGTGCGTGACGCTGCAGCCGTTTGCCGAGTATTCCAAGACGCCCATTGCCATTTCGGCCTTCATTGCCCTGTTCGTGTGCCTGATTCCGACTACCATCGGCGGGCTGCTCTCGGCCATCGGTATTGCGGGCATGGACCGTGCCTTGCGCGCTAACGTCATCACCAAAAGTGGCAAAGCTGTGGAAACGGCCGGCGACATCGACGTGCTGCTGCTCGACAAAACCGGCACCATCACCATCGGCAACCGCAAAGCCACCCACTTCTGGCCCGCGCCCGGCATCACGGAGGCCCAGATGGTAGAGGCCGCCACCCTGGCCTCGCTCACCGACGAAACGCCCGAGGGCAAGAGCATTGTGGAGCTGGCCGGCGAAACCCGCCGCTCCGACGTAGCCGGCCTGCGCACCCGCCTGCAGGGCGCTGAGCTGATCAAGTTCACGGCCGAAACCCGCAGCTCGGGCGTGACGCTGCCCGACGGCACCCGCCTGCGCAAGGGCGCTTCCGATGCCATCCGGCAGTTGGCCGCCCGTGCCAACCAGCCCTTCCCCCAGGAAACTACCCAGCGCGTGGAAGCCATTGCCAGCAACGGCGGCACCCCGCTGGTGGTCAGCCAGAACGACCAGGTGCTGGGCGTGGTGGAGCTGCAGGACATCATCAAGCCCGGCATTCAGGAGCGGTTCGAGCGCCTGCGCAAAATGGGCATCAAAACCGTCATGGTAACCGGCGACAACCCGCTCACGGCCAAGTTTATTGCCGAAAAAGCCGGGGTAGACGACTTCATTGCCGAGGCCAAGCCCGAGGACAAGATGACCTACATCCGCCGCGAGCAGCAGCAGGGCAAACTGGTAGCCATGATGGGCGACGGCACCAACGACGCCCCCGCTCTGGCCCAGGCCGATGTGGGAGTGGCTATGAACTCGGGCACCCAGGCCGCCAAAGAGGCCGGCAACATGGTGGACCTCGACAACGACCCCACCAAGCTCATCGAGGTAGTGGAAATCGGGAAGCAGCTGCTGATGACGCGCGGCACGCTCACCACGTTTTCGATTGCCAACGACGTGGCCAAGTACTTCGCCATTGTACCCGCGCTGTTCATGGTGGCCATTCCGGCCCTGGGCGCGCTCAACATCATGGGCCTGAAGTCGCCGCAGTCGGCCATCCTCTCGGCCGTGATTTTCAACGCCGTAATTATTCCGCTGCTGGTGCCGCTGGCGCTGCGCGGGGTGGCCTACAAGCCCATTGGGGCCTCGGCCCTGCTGCGCCGCAACCTGCTGGTGTACGGCCTGGGCGGCGTCATCGTGCCGTTCATCGGCATTAAGGTTATCGACCTGGTAGTGGGGCTTTTTCTGTAAAAACTTCGGTAAAGCGGAAGTCTCGCGCAATGACGAAATGAGTGCCAATGAGCAGCAATTTGGAGGGTGGGGAGCGTCTGTTGATGGCATCGGTAGCCCAAGTCAATACATTGTGCTCAGCACAGGCATCAATGACAATTTTAGCCATTTCAGCGGGCGCATTTTGTAGCAATATGCCGCTGCCATCAAGCAAGTTTCTCTTAAACTGACTGACGTCTCCAGATAGCACAGGTTGCCAAGCGTGCCAGCCCTGAAGCAACAATTCAATTCTTGCTTGGATTGTCTCGAAAAGGGCTTTTGGATCTGTGGGCCGCGAATTAATGTAGACTGACACCATGCTGCTGTTGTATTGCAACAGCAATGGATGCTCTGAATAGTAGCTGAATTTACCCCGTGCCCCGGGCTTCAGATAGGCTTCTGCTTTATCCAGGAAATCGACTCTAAAGCTTTTGCCAGGTAGTGTGAGAACGGCAAAAGTGGTCTGTGCCACCATCACGGTAACCATTTGATCATCTGGAATCGGGACGTCAGGCATACGCTCAAATTTACTAACGACTTTGAAATCAACATGAAACAGAACCTGCTTCCCGCATTCCGCCTGACCCTTGTGCTGCTGGTGGTGTGCTGCCTGATTTACCCCGCGTTGGTGTGGGCCGGCGCTCAGCTGGCCCCGGCCGGCGGCCAGGGCGAAACCATCCGCCACAAGGGCCGCGAGGTGGGCTACGACAACGTGGGCCAGAACTTCACCCGGCCCGAGTACTTCCAGGGCCGCCCCTCGGCCGTGGACTACAACGCCGCCGGCTCGGCCGGCTCAAACAAAGGCCCCAGCAACCCCGAGTACCTGGCCACCGTGCAGGCCCGCCTCGATACGTTTCTGGTGCAGAATCCCGGCGTAACCAAGGCCCAGGTACCGGCCGAACTGCTCACTGCCTCCGGCTCCGGCCTCGACCCGCACCTCTCGCCCGCCGCCGCCGCCGTGCAGGTGGCCCGCGTGGCCAAAGCCCGCAACCTCGCTGCCGCCAAGGTGCAGGCCCTGGTAGCGGAGCACACCCAGCACAGCGCCTTCGGCCCCGACCGGGTGAACGTGCTGCGCCTGAACGTGGCCCTCGACGCCCTGCAGAACCGCTAGCCGGTGGCTGCCTCCGCGCACCGGGCCCGCGCCCACTACCGGCTGCGGGCCCACCGGCACCGCGGCCGCCGCTTCCGCCCCGGCTACACTCTGCTGGCTCTGGCGCTGCTGTGGCTGCTGCTGGAACTGGTTGCCTGAGGCCAGTAGCGCGAACTGTGTAGTTCGCGTCTCATAACGACAACCCGCCGAACAGCGCGGGGGCGTCCCAGGGTTGAAACCCTGGGCTACGGAGTTGTCCAAACTGCCAGCCAGACCGCTGACTAGCCTAGGGTTTCAACCCTAGGATACTCGCGCCGCCTGAGCCATCTATTTCTACTTTCGTCTCTTCCTTCTCACTTTGCGCTCCTGCAACGGGCGCTTACCTCCCAATGAAACCACTGGTTCTCCTTACCGCTACTGTACTGCTCACGGCTTCGGCTGCTATGGCCCAAATCACGCCCGATTCCACGGCAGCTGCGGCGGCTCCGGCCAATCCGCTGACTACCTATGGGTTTGTGGATGGCTACTACGGCTATGATTTCAAGCACGCGGCCACCAACCAGCGGCCCGGCTTCCTATACTCGCACAACCGCCAGAACGAGTTTACGGTCAACAACGCCGTTATCGGGCTGCGCTACGACAACGGGCAGGTGCGCGGGGCCCTGGGCCTGCACGCGGGCACCTACGTATCGGCCAACTACGCGGCCGAGGACCCGGTGCTCAAGCACCTCTACGAAGCCTACGCGGGCTTCCGGCCTTTCAAAAAAGCCTGGCTCGACGTGGGTATTTTCGGCTCGCACATCGGGTTTGAGTCGGCCCTGAGCAAGGACAACTGGACGCTGACCCGCTCCCTGATGGCTGAAAACTCGCCCTACTACGAGGCCGGGGCGCGACTCACCTACGAGGTGAGCCCCAAGCTGACGCTGACCGGGCTGGTGCTCAACGGCTGGCAGAACATCCGCGAAAACAACCAGGCCAAGGCCTTGGGCACTCAGTTGCAGTGGAAGCCCACCGATAAGCTGCTCATCAACAGCAGCACCTTCTACGGCAACGAGCAGCCCCAGGACTCGGTGCGCCGCCGCCGCTACTTCCACGATTTCTACGTGAGCTACGCCGCCACCGACCGCCTCAGCCTGGCTTTGGTGTTCGACGTGGGCAAGCAGGAGAGCGAGCGGCGCGGCGGCAAGGCCGATACCTGGCACACCGGCGCGGCCTTCGTGCGCTACAAGCTGGCCGATAAGTGGACCGCCGCCGCCCGCGCCGAGTACTACAACGCCGACCGGGGCGTCATCATCAGCACCATTTCGCCGGTAGCCGCTGCTGCCGATTTCAAGGTGCAGGCTGCCTCGCTCAACCTCGACTACGCGCCCACCAGCAACGTGACGTTCCGGGTCGAGGGCCGCACCTTCCACGGCCGCCAACCCTTCCTCTCGGACCGCAACGGCAACCCCACGCGCAACTACGGCAACCTCACCAGCAGCATCGCACTGTCGTTTTAGAGTAGATAGATACGAGTATTGAGTAGTTAGTATTGGGTGGTTAGTGTTGATGTCAATTATTTGTAAAACAGTGCTTTATTGAAAAATGCAAATGCCATCTGCTCAATACTAATTACCCAATACTAATTACTCAATACTAACCACTCACTACCCAATACCCAGCCGTTCGGCGGCTGGCAATGGTTTCACCTTCTAGCTGACCACGCATCATGGCCCGTACCATCAAAGCCCGCCTCACGCTGGGCCTGAGCTTTCTGTTCGTGATTATTCTGCTGCTGAGCGGGGTGGGGGCGTACTTCCTCTACCAACTCTCGCGCAGCTCGGCCGCTACGTTGCAGGATAACTACCGCTCGGTAGCCTACGCCAGGGCCATGTCCGATGCGTTGTCGGATGTGCGGGAGGCGCGGCGGGCGGGGCCGGCGGCCGAGGTGGTCCGGGCCGAGGCTGCCTTCCGGCGCAGCCTGCGGGCCGAGCAGGGCAACATCACCGAGCCCGGCGAGCAGGAGCTGGCCGATTCGCTGGCGGCTTCGTTTGGGCAGTACGCCGCCCAGGCCGCCGCGCCGGCCGGCCTCTACCAACAGGTGCGCGGGCAGGTGGGCCGGGTGGCTACCCTGAACCTGCGGGCCATTGAGCAGCAAAGCCTGCGCACCCGCCGCATTGCCAACCGCACCATCGGCACGCTGGGGCTGCTGACTACGCTGGGCATTCTGGCTACGGTTTCCTTTATTTTCAGCTTCCCTGATTACCTCACCCGGCCGGTGGAGGAGCTGACGGCCGGCATCCGGCGCGTAGCCGAGGGCCACTACGACCAGCGCCTGCCCGTGCGCGCCCACGACGAGTTTGCGCCCGTGGCGCAGGCCTTCAACGACATGGCCCGCCGCCTCGAAGGCTACGAAACCGCCGACGGCACGCCCCGCATCGACTCCAGCGGCCCCCTCGATTTGGTCACCAGCCACCTGCGCCCCGGCTCCGCGCCCGATGCGGCCGACGACCTGGCCCGCCGCCGCCACCTGGCCACCCAGCTGCAGCGGCAGGCCCGGCAGCTGCAGCGCACCGCCGACGAGCTGGCCGCCGGGCAGGCCGGTTGAGTTGCCGGCCTTTCACGTGTAGTTTGCGCGCATGACAACTTCCGCTTCTTCCTCAGCAGCGCTGCGGCGCGCCACCCCGGCCGGGGTACTGGTGGCCCTGGGCATTGTGTACGGTGATATTGGCACCTCGCCGCTGTACACGGTGCGCGGGGTGTTTGCCAGCCGGCCCGTGACGGAGGATGTAGTGCTGGGCACCATTTCCTGCGTTATCTGGACGCTCACGCTGCTGACCACGGTGAAATACGTGCTCATTGCCCTGCGCGCCGACAACCACGGCGAGGGCGGCATTCTGGCCCTGTATGCCCGGCTGCGGCGGCTGCCGGTGCGCCGCCTCTACCTGGTGGCCATTGTGGGAGCTGCTGCCCTGCTGGCCGACGGCATCATTACCCCGCCCATTTCGGTGGCCTCGGCCATTGAGGGGCTGCGCATCCTCCGGCCCGGCCTCAACACGGTGCCCATCGTCATCGGGATTCTGGTGGCGCTGTTTGCGTTTCAGCAGTTCGGTACCCAGATCATCGGCAAGCTGTTCGGGCCCGTCATGACTGTGTTTTTCTCGATGCTGGCCGTGTTGGGTGTGTACCATCTGGGGCAGGATTTAAGCATTCTGCGCGCCTTCAACCCCTACTACGCCCTGCACATGGTGACGCAGGTGCCGGGCGCGTTCTGGCTACTAGGTTCCATTTTCCTGTGCAGCACCGGCGCCGAGGCCCTGTACGCCGACATGGGCCACGTGGGCCGGCCCAACATCTACCTGTCGTGGACCTTTGTGAAAACCTGCCTGCTGCTCAACTACCTAGGGCAGGGGGCGTGGCTGCTGCAGCACCTGGGCCCGCCGCTGGGCGAGCAGAACCTGTTTTTCCTGCTGATTCCGCAGTGGGCGCTGCTGCCGGCCATCGGGCTGTGCACACTGGCTACCATCATTGCCTCGCAGGCTCTCATTTCGGGCTCGTTTACGCTCGTTATTGAGGCGCTGCGCCTGCATTTCTGGCCTAAGGTGAAGGTCGATTACCCTACGGAGCTGCGCGGGCAGGCCTACGTGCCGAGCCTGAACTGGCTGCTGTGCGCCGGCTGCGTGGGCGTGGTGCTGTACTTCCGCGAGTCGGGCAACATGGAGGCGGCCTTTGGGCTGGCCGTGACGGTGACCATGCTCATGACCACGGCCCTGCTGGCGTTCTACCTGCGTATGCGCCGCGTAAACGGCCTCTGGATTGCGCTGCTGATTAGCACCTACGTGCTCATCGAGGGCTCGTACCTGGTGGCCAACCTGGCCAAGTTCACCCACGGCGGCTGGCTTTCGGTGCTGCTGGGGGCGGTGATTCTGCTGGTGATGCTGAGCTGGATTGTGGGCCAGCGCGTGCGCAACGACCTCACCGAGTTTACTCCGCTGGCCGAGTACCTGCCGCTGCTGCAGGAGCTCAGCAATGATGCCTCGGTGCCCAAATACGCCACCCACCTGGTGTATCTCACCAAATCGGACGACGCGCGGCAGGTGGAAAACGGCATCATCCACAGCATCTTCAAGAAGCGCCCCAAGCGGGCCGATGTGTATTACCTCATCCACGTGCACACCACCGACGACCCCTACACCCGCCGCTACCACGTGACGCATGTGCTGCCCAACGAGCTGGTGCGCATTGATTTCTACCTGGGCTTCCGCATCGACCACGCCCTCAACTACATGTTCCGGCAGGTGGTGTCGGAGCTGGTGCGCAACGGGGAAGTGGACATTACCAGCCGCTACGAAAGCCTGCGCGGCCAGGATGTCACCGGCGACTTCCAGTTCGTAATTCTCAACAAAACCCTGCCCTACGAGTACCTGCTGCGCGGCTGGCAGCGGCTGGCCCTGCGCCTGCATGGCTGGCTGAAGCGCCTGGGTGCCTCCGAAACCGAAAGCTTCGGCCTCGACAACAGTTCCTTCGTCATCGAAAACGTGCCCCTGCACATGCCCGCCCGCCCCGAACTGCAGCTGGAGCGGGACTAGCGGTGAAATGGTGCGGTGGTGAAATGGTGAGTCTGTCGCGCCTGAGTTTCGATCAAGCGCATCATACTGCTGCCTCCAGAAAAACCAGAATACATGACATAGTCGGCCGACCAGTCCGACTCACGCCAATCGAACATCAAACTCACCATTCCACCAATGAATGACGACCAACAGCGCGACCAATCGGCCGAGCGGTTTCTGCGGCTGGTGCAGCAGCGGCGGCGCGGGCGGCTGAAGGTGTATTTGGGGCTGGCCGCCGGCGTGGGCAAAACCTACCGCCTGCTGCAGGAGGCCCACGAGCTGCGCGCCCACGGCGTGGACGTGGTGCTGGGCTACGTGGAAACCCACGGCCGCCCCGGCACCGTGGCCCAGCTGCGCGACCTGCCCACCGTGCCGCGCAAGCACATCTTCTACAAGGGCCGCATGCTGGATGAAATGGATGTGCAGGGCATTCTGCAGCGCCGGCCCTCGGTGGTGGTGGTGGATGAGCTGGCCCACACCAACGTGCCCGGCTCCGAAAACGAGAAACGCTGGCAAGACGTGGAGCAGCTGGTGCGGGCCGGCATTTCGGTGCTCACCGCCGTCAATATTCAGCACCTCGAAAGCCTGCACGACCAGGTGCTGCGCATCACCGGCACCGACGTGACGGAGCGCGTGCCCGACCAGGTGCTGAAGCTGGCCGACGAGGTGGTGAACGTAGACCTGACCGTGGGCGAGCTGCGCACCCGCCTGGAGGAAGGCAAAATCTACGACGCGGCCAAGGTGCCCACCGCCCTGCAGAACTTCTTCCGGGCCGATAACCTGCTGCAGCTGCGCCAGCTGGCCGTGCGCGAAACCGCCAATCTGCTCAGCCGGCAGCTGGAAACCGACGGGGGTGGGGCCGTACCCATTGCCCCCGAGCGCCGCAACCAGGACCGGCTGCTGGCCTGCATCAACGCCAACGCTCCCGCCGCCAAGGAAATCATCCGCAAAACCTCGCGCCTCGCCGACCGCCTCTCGGCCGCGTCCTGGGCCGTGCTGTACGTGCAGACTACCGCCGAAACTGCCGACCGGATTGGCCTGGCGGCTCAGCGACATTTGCTGAACAACCTGCAGCTGGCCACTGAGTTAGGAGGGCAGATACTACGCGTGAAAGACGACGACGTGGTGGCGGCTATTCAGCGGGTGGCCCAGGAAAAACACGCAACCTTGCTCATTTGCGGCGTAACCGGTGAGAAAGGGCTCTGGAGCCGGCTGGCCCGGCGCAGTATCACGCAGGAGCTCATCCGGGCTGTCGCCAAGTCATCCTCTGAGCTGGATATCTTTCTGGTCACCTACTAAGCCTCGCCGCAGTCAGGCGTACTGCTTTTTACTATGAATCTGAAAACGAAAATTACGCTGGGGTTCCTGGCTTTGCTGCTACTGTTGGTAGGCCTGGGGGGCTATGCCTTCTACACGGTGCAGCGCCTGGAAAGAGGTTCCCGCAACGTCTTGCGGGCCAATCTGTACTCGGTGCAGCTCGGGCAGAATATGCTGCGTGCCCTCGACCATATGACCCAGCCCCAGACCGTGGAGAGGGGCTTGCAGCAGTTTCGCCAAAATCTCACCCGCGAAGCCGGTAACATCACGGAAGTCGGCGAGAAAGAGCTGGTAGATAGCCTCACGCAAAACCTGGCCGACTACGTGCAGCTGCACCCCAGTACCAGTCCAATTACTACCAGTAATCAGTCCGATTTGCTCAGGCTGCGCCAGCAAACGCTGCGTATGGTGCAACTCAATATGCAGGCACTAACCAGCAAAAACGACCACGCCAACGCCAGTGCCACCAAGGCTACCCAGTATCTGTTGGCTTTCGTAGGGCTGAGCGTATTGGTGGCCTTGTTGTTTGTGTTGAGCGTGCCCGAGGCCGCCGTGGGGCCATTGCGCAAGCTTTTTATTAGTATTGAGCACGCCACGGCCCAGGATTTTACGGCCACTATTCCCGTAGAAAGCCACGATGAGTTTGGCCGCGTGGCGGATGCTTTCAACCGGATGCTGGTGCAGCTGAAAGAGTACCGGGCCTCCACCACCGCCGAGCTGATTACGGAGCGCAACCGCGCTGCCGGTATTGTGAATAGCTTGGATGAAGGCTTAGTGCTACTGGATCAGAACCGCCAGATTCTGCTGGTAAACCCTGTAGCCAGCCAGTTGCTGGAGGTGCCGGCCGAGCAGCTGGTAGGCCGCCCGGCCACCGAGGCCGCCCGCGGCAACGACCTGCTGCGGGAACTGCTCAAACCCCTCGACAGCTCGCGCCGGGCCGGGGCCGATGCCCCGTTGCTCACCATTGCCCAGCAGGGTGAGGAGGTTTATTACCGCCTCGATGTTCAGGACCTAGTTATTTTCAACGAGGCCCTCGACAAGATGGAATTTGTGGGGCAGATTCTGGCCCTGCGCAACGTGTCGGATTTTAAACGCCTAGACCAGGTGAAGTCCAACTTCCTGGCCACCGTTTCGCACGAATTGAAAACCCCGCTTTCCAGCATGAATATCAACCTGCGCCTGTTGCAGGATGAACGGCTGCCCATTGAGGAGCGGCAGCGGGTTATCCAGAGCGTCCGGCAGGAAACCCAGCGGCTGCAGCGTATGGTGGCCGAGCTGCTCGATGTATCGCGCCTGGATGCCGGGGCCGGCATTCAACTGGATGTACGCCCAACCGATATGCGGGATTTGGTCCGCTACGCCACCGATACGGTGCAGGCTCAACTCAACGACAAACAGCTTCAACTCACCGTACAACTCCCATCCGACTTGCCGCTGGTGCGTGCCGATGTAGAGAAAACCACGTGGGTGCTGATCAACTTGCTGGCTAATGCTATTCGGTATTCACCCATCGGCGAAACCCTCGTGGTGCAGTCAGAAATAGTTGGTACGCAGGTGCAGGTGAGTGTGCAGGACCACGGCCCGGGTATTGCAGCCGAGCACCATGAGCGAATTTTTCAGCGTTTCGCCCAAGTACCCGATAAAACAGGTTACCGTGGGGGCTCGGGTCTGGGGCTGAGCATCGCCCGGGAATTTATTACCTCGCAGGGTGGGCGCTTGTGGGTAGAAAGCGAACTGGGCTCAGGCAGCACCTTCCGCTTTACGCTGCCGCTTAGTCGTTAAATTAGCTGTGGGCGTATGGTATCAAGGAATGCTGGATAACTTGTTATTTGCCTCAGCAATCCTCAATGCCCTCACCTATGCCATCTGCTCCGGTCAGTCAGCCAGCAACACGGAACAAACTCTCGCGTGCCTCTCTGCTGATTGCCGCCTGCTCTACCATTATTGAGTGGTATGATTTTACGCTGTGCCTGTATTTCGCAACGGTACTTTCGCGAGTGTTTTTCGGGCCGGGTGAAACCTCATTGCTCACAGCGCTGGGCGGGTTTGCGGTTTCCTACCTGATGCGGCCGCTGGGTGCCCTGTTTTTCGGGCACATCGGCGACCGGCACGGCCGGCGGCGGATGATGCTGTTCTCTATGGCCCTGATGACGGGGGCTATGCTGGCCACAGCCCTGCTGCCCACGTACGCCCAGTTAGGCGCAGTGGCGGGCTGGCTGTTGCTACTCTTGCGCTGCCTGATGGCATTTTCGGTCGGGGGCGAGTATACCGGCGTGGTGGCCTACCTGCTGGAAGGTGCTCCTGCAGGCCGCCGCGGCCTGATTACGTCATTAGCGGCCGCGGCCAGCGAAGTAGGAGCTTTGCTGGCAGTGGGTGTGTGTGCACTGCTGCTGTATGGTTTTTCGGCGGCCAGCGTTGATGCGTGGGCGTGGCGCTTGCCGTTCCTGTTGGGGGCCGCGCTGGCCGGTGGGGTGTGGCTGGCCCGTTCCACCATGCAGGAGTCGCCGGATTTTGAGCGCCAGCAGGCGGCCGGTACCGTACCAACGGCTCCGCTGCGTGACACCCTGCGTTTTCACCGGACCGCTATTTTGCGCACGTTTTCTATTTCTGCGCTGGGCTCCATCACCTATTACGTGGGTATTACCTACGTGCCTACCTTCCTGGCAACCACCGGGCAGCACGCAGAACGGGAAGCCCTGGGGCTATCCACTATTGCCGCCATGGTGGTTATTCTGGTCACGCCCGTTGTGGGATTAATGTCCGACCGCCTGGGCCGCAAGCCGGTACTGGTGGTGCTGGCCGGAGCCAGTGCGCTGCTACCAATTACGCTGTTCTCACTGATGCGCGGGGCCGATGTGGGGGCTGCCATAGTAGGAGCGGTAGTGCTGGCTGCCGTAGCCGGTGGCGTAAGCGCCGTGGGCGCTGCCGCCACCGCCGAGCAATTCCCGGGCGAAGGCCGCTTGAGTGGGTTAGCCTTGGGAGCTACGGCCGCTACTGCCGTTTTTGGGGGGCTTACGCCTTTTGTGGCGGAGCTGCTAATCAGCCGCACCGGCTGGGCTCCTGCACCAGGCGCCATGATTGCCTTGGTAGCACTACTCGTACTACCCATTGTGCTGACCATGCCGGAAACTGCCTTCCAAGCCGAGCATACCCCACCTGCTGATGGGGGCGCTGGCTCCCTCCCTCGCTAATCTCGCGCGGTTGACAGTTCCGTAACGATAAAAAGCCCCTCAGTAAGTAGATGAGGGGCTTTTTATCGTTACGAAAGGACTCCGTTGTTTTTATGTCTGAGACGCGTTTCTGTAGTGCCTGAGACAGTAGGTTGAAGTAGGTGATTGAAGAAGAATGATACCAATGTTTTACCTCACGGCGTGTTATTGAGCATAAAATCTCCCAATAATCTGGTTACAAGAAGCTGCCCCACGCACTCAATGGATTCTGGCATCAAGTGTTCGTTTGCCCTAGTACTAGAACTGCGTGCGTACATTTCTACTTTATAGACCGGCGCAGCAACGGGACGGGAATATGCCACAACCGATGAGCATATCACTCCGTGGGGTAGACCGTGCTACGCCCGAAGTCGTTAAACCAGTCGACTGGTCGCAACTGGTGGGGTTTGTTTCGAACATCTGGCTGGGTCCAAACACGAAGACAACGCGCACTTTTGTGCCAACCTCGTGCAAGCATACTATGACTGCCGGATTCTGCGCCAGATCTATTGGCAACCTACCATATGAGCTATGGCAGCGCTTGGAGCATAATCCAGCAGTTGACAGATATTGAACGAGGTAATTCTTAGTGATTTTTTTTACTCTCATTCTTCATGCACGCAGCCCCATGTACCAGGTTGCCATTCTGCTTTTTCACGACGTCGAAGTGCTGGATTTTGCCGGCCCGTTCGAGGTATTCGCCGTTACCGAGGTCGACGGCAAACGTCCCTTCAACGTGTTCACCGTAGCCGAGCACAGCCCCATCTTTGCCCGCAACGGCTTGTCGCTGAACCCGACCTACCGGCTGCACGACCATCCCGACGCCGACATTATTCTGATACCGGGCGGGGCGAGCCGGCTGGCCGACGGCACCCCGCTGGGCACCCGCCGGGAAATGCACAACGAGGTAATTTTAAACTGGGTGCGCCGGCATATGCGCACGGCCGAGCTGGTGCTGTCGGTGTGCACGGGAGCCTTTGTGCTGGCCAAGGCCGGGGTGCTCGACGGGCTAACCGTAACCACGCACTACTCCGTGGCCCGGCAGCTGCAGGAGCTGCTGCCCACCGCAACCGTGGCGCCGGAGCAGCGCTGGACCGACAACGGCCAAGTGATTACCTCCGCCGGCATCTCTGCCGGTATCGACATGGCCCTGCACGTGGTAAGCCGCCTGCTGGGCCCGGAAGTGGCCGCGGCTACGGTGCGGGAGATGCAGTACGCGCCCGGCCCCCACGTGGTGCCGACCACGGAGTAAGCGGCCTATTCCAGAGAATTGGCCTTGGTTAAAAGTTTGGTGCAAATGCTAAACGGACGGCGCAACCACTACCCCGGTCTGGCAATGCCACGTGATTAGTTCCGTTCTTTTCGCCGTTCCTCGAAGACATTGCCGTCACTGACATAGAGCCTGATATGCGACCATCTGCCGCGACTGTCTTGCACAAACTCGACGTGCGCGTTGTCATCCAACACAAACCGGTGGGGGGCAATCGGCCTGAGTTCGGTAACTAAATTACCTGCGTCGGCATTTTTGCAGAACAGCTTGTTGCCCGTCAGGTACATCGTTAGCGGCCCGTAGGTGCCGGTGTACAGCTGCAGCTGGCTCAACGGTCCCTTAGCCGCCGGACGCTGGGCGGCCAGCTCATCCAGCAGGTAGTCCATTTGCCGCTTTTCCTGCTCACTGGTAGCCCTTTGAAGCTGGGCCCGCAAGACCAGTTCCCGGGCTTTGGTCAGGGCCTCCTGGGCGGCTACTTTCACGTCGGGCACCACCCCGGTTCCTTCCCAGTCGGTGTGCGTAACCGGGCTCAACGAGCGAGCATACGGGATGGAAACCACGAAGCCCTGCCCCACCGACACCGGCCGGGTGGGGTGTGCCCCGCCGCCCGTAGTTTCGCCCACTACCACGGCGCGCTTGGCCATTTGCATGGCGTACGCAAAGTCCTCCGCCCCGGAAAACGTGTTATGGCTGGTGAGAATATACACCGGCATCGACACGGTAAACGGCACTTTCGCCGGGTCCGCGTAGAAGACCGTCGTGTCGTTGGTGGACCGGTTTATTAGGTCGTTCATATGCGTTTTGACCGGGAAAAAGTAGCTTTCCAGCAGGCTCACCAGTTCCGGGCTGCCCCCCATATTTTCGCGCAGGTCAATGACCAGAGCGCTGGTATTGGCTAAAAACTGCAGGGCCCCGCTGATAGTCGGCTTGGCCCCGGCTACGTCCGGCACAAAACCCGTGAAGGGGAAGTAGCCGATATTGCCGGGCAGCACTTCGGCTTTCTTGAACAGGTAGTTGTTGGCCACCCAGTACTTTTTGGCCTGCGCCTGCTCCTCGGCCGAGGGTTGCGGGCTGCGGCGGCTCGCGGTAGCCAGGGCTGGGTTGTACTCCACAAACAGATGCGGGTCGCGGTGGACGGCTTGCAGGTCTGCCTGCAGCTGCTTCACCACGCGTTTCGGGTCGGTCGCCAGCGCGGCGTATGCTTGCTTCCGGGCCTGGCCTTGTACATACGTCCCCATGCGCTCGGCTTCTGCCGGAAATATGTAGTGCTGTTGGAGGCGCAACGCCACCGAATCCATCAACTGAGGGATGTCTAAGACGGAGGGGGCAGTGGTTTGAGCCTGGCACCAAAGCGGACCGATAACGGTCAGCAGGGGGACGCACAATTTACGGTAACGCATAAGTAAAGCAGGAGGCTGTATGCTGTATTTCACGCAGTAGTTACTACGAAGTATTTCGTAGACGCAACTATACGAATTATTTCGTAGATACAACTACTCTGCCTACTTCGCTACCTATCTTTTTACAGTGGCGCTTTTGGTCTAGAGGTAAGGTAGGCTAATTAGCCGTTTAACCTTTGGACCAAACTTTTAACCAAGGCCAGAATTAAGAGCGGTTTCGAGTATTCGCACGCTGCGCTCCAACTCGGCGGGCGTAAGCGCGGCAAAGCCCAGGCGCAGGTGCGTGGGTTGGGATTCGGCCGGTAGCTGGTAAGCCCGCCCGTCGCTGATCAGCAGCCCGAGCTGCTGGCAACGCTGCGCCAGCTTCGGCAGATCGATGCCCGCCGCAAAGCGCCCCCACACGGCCAGCCCCCCGGCGGGCGGCACGAAGGTAAACCACCGGTCCAAGCGAGCCTGCAACGCCGCGCAGAACACGTTGCGGCGGTGCTGGTACTGCTGCCGGGAGCGGGCCAGGTGGTGATGCAGGGTACCATCGGCCATCAGCTCGGCCACGGCCGTTTCCAGCAGCGGGTCGCCCAGCTGGTCTACCAGCACCCGGATGGGGGCCAACGCCTCGAGCACCTCCGCCGGGGCCACCACGTAGCCAATGCGGTAAGCCGGGGCCAGCACCTTGCTCAGCGAGCCGGTGTAGATGACCCGCCCGCGCCGGTCGGCGCTGGCCAGGGGCAGAATGGGCGCTTCGGCGTAGTGGTAGTCGAAGTCGTAGTCGTCCTCCAGCACAATGAAATCGTACTGCTCGGCCAGGGCCAGCAGCCGTACCCGCCGCGCGGCCGACAGCGTGACGGTAGTGGGGTAGTGGTGGTGGGGCGTCACGTAGAGCAGCCGGACCGGCTGCCGCCGGCAGATGGCTTCCAGCTCGTCCAGCACCAGTCCGTGCTCATCCACGGCCACCCGCACCAGCCACGCCCCGCAGCGCTGGAAAATGGCATCAGCCTCGGCGTAGCTGCGCGCGGCCACCACCACCGTATCGCCGGCCTGCACCAGCAGCTGGGCCAGCAGGAAGAAGGCCATGGTGCTGCCCCGGGTGACGAACACCTGGTCGGCCGTGGCGGGCACCCCGCGCGTGTCGTGCAGGTAGCGGGCCAGCTGCTCACGCAGACGCCGCACCCCGTTGGGGGCCGCGTAGCCCAGCAGCTGCGGGTGGCGGGTGGCCCCGCGGGAGGCCAATCGGTAGTTACGCGCCAGCAAGGCATGCGGGGCCAGCCGCGCATCGGGCGAGCCGCCATCGAGCACGAGCAATGGGCGGGCGGGCAGTTGCGCGGCCGGGGCGGCGTCGCTTCTGGCAAACTGAAAGGCGGCCCGGGCCGGGAATTGCCCGGGGGCAGCCGGTAAAGGCTGGCCGGGCAGCTCGGGCAGCTGCGCGCAAACCACCGGCGCGGTGCGGGGCCGCTGCACCAGCCAGCCCTGGGCCTGCAGCTCTTCGTAGGCCAGGCCCACCGTTTGCCGGTTCACCCCGAGCTGCCCGGCCATCTGCCGGGCACCCGGAAACCGCGCCCCGAACGGCAGCACGCCCCGCCGGATCAGGTCAATCAGACCAGCAGCAATCTGCTGGGGCAGGCCGGGCGAGGTGCCCCGCTGCAGGGGAAGGAGGGTTTGGTAAGGAAGCATATGGAAAATCCACCGCGGCCACCGGCGGCGTTAAGCGCGGCGGGCCGCAGGGTAATGGCGGCAGGCAGTGGGTAAGAATACGGGCAAAGGTCGTACTACCCGCACAAAGACCCCCAGTCCATCTGCCGGACCGGGGTTCTTTATGCGGGTAGTGTCCCTCCGTCTCCGTTCAGCGCAGCGTCAGCAGGTCGTCCACGCCCAGGGGGCGGCGGCTGGTGTAGCCCTCCCCGTACGCCGCGCCGATGTAGCTGCCCAGCTCCCGGGCCCGGGCCTCCAGGATGCGCAGGAAGTCGGGGGTGGAGATGTACGTAGTAGCTTCTTCGGATTCGTACTCGGGGTGGTAAAACTGGCTTTTGAACGCCGTGAGGACCGCCAGCTTCTGCTCCCAGAACCCGGTAATATCCACCACGATATCGGGGCGCACGTAGCTGTTGTGGATGGCCTGCAGCAGCAGCCGGGGCCGCCAGGGCGCCTGCGGGACACCCGCCCACTGGGTCTGCACCTTGGGCAGCCCGGCCAGGAAGGCCGCGTCGTGCACCAGGTCGGCGGCGCGGCCGTGGTCGGGGTGCCGGTCGTGGGTGGGGTTGGTCAGCACCAGCTCGGGCTGGAAGCGCCGGATGACTTCCACCACGCGCAGCTGATGGGCTTCGTCGTTGCGGAAGAATCCGTCGCGCATGCGCAGGTTTTCGCGCACGTGCAGGCCCAGCAGGCGGGCCGCTTCCCGGGCTTCCGCGTCGCGCAGCTCGGCGGAGCCCCGGGTACCCAGCTCCCCACGGGTCAGGTCGACCACCCCGACGCGGCGGCCGGCGGCCGTGAAGCGCAGCAGCGTGCCGGCGCAGCCCAGCTCCGCGTCGTCGGGGTGCGCGGCCAGCATCAGAACATCGAGTTTCATGGTACCAGAAGCCGTGAGGAAAACGGGGTAGCGGCGGGGGTTAGGCGGGGGGCGTTACTTCCAGCAGTTCGTTGAGGCGCACGTCGTACACGTAGCCGAATACCAGCACCCCGGCCGGCACCTGCGGGTGCTGCCGGATGCGCGCCAGGTCGGCGGCTACGGCGGCCCGCAGTTCGGAGAAGGAGGCGCGGCCAGCGGAGACGATAGTGGGCACCCGGCCGTCGAGGGTAGCGGCCAGTTCGTGGTCGGAAAGGCGCACCCCGCAGTCGGTGTGCTGAATCAGAAACCACTCGCGGGTGCCCAGCAGCTGGTGCGAGAGAATCAGGCTTTGGATGGCCTCGTCGGTGGCGTGGCCGCCGGCGTTGCGGATAACGTGAGCACTGCCTTCGGGCACGCCCAGCAGGCGCGTGGGGTCGAGGCGGGCGTCCATGCAAGTCAGGATGGCGAAGCGGCGTGCGTCACGGGCCGGGGCGGGGGTAGCGGTTGGGGCAGGGGCCGGCGCGGGCCGGGTGAGGGGTTTGGCGGTGAGAGCAGACATGACGGGCGGAAGAAAACGCGTGAAGTGGGTGGAAGGGGGAACGACTACTGCGGGCCGGGGCCGCGCCCCGGCCCGCAGTAGCTACTCCTGCTCGGCCGAAATGGCCGCGGGGCCGTCGGGCAGATTCAGCAGTGACCCTAGCAGCAGCGCGTTGCTAAACAGGCGCGACGTGCCGTGCCAGTAGTGGCGGAAGTTGGGGTCGTCGGCGAATAAGACTACGCGGCCGGTGCCCACCTTGCTGACCACTACGGCCGCTGAGTTGCGGATCTGCCGTAGGTTATTGGCCGAGACGTAGCCGCTGACCAGCGGCGCGGGCGTGTACTGGGCCACGGTGGCGTAGGGGTTGCGGCTGGGGCGCAGGAAGGTGGTGCCGTTGCGGAATACGTACAGCTTACGGCTGGTCAGCCCGAAGCCGATGGGGTTGGTGATATCGATATCGGCCTGATAGATGGAGCCAGCAATGGCGCGGGTGCCTTCCTGCTCTTGGCTGACAAAGTCGGCGCGGCGGGCAAACGGCAGCTCGGCCTTCGGGCGCTGGGTGGCTTTGGGGGCCGGGGGCGTATTGGCCGCAATGGCTTCGGCCAGCGCCGTAGTATCGGCCCAGCCGCCGTGCGCCGGGATGAGCAGCTTTTCCTTCACGATGCCCTGCTTGATGGCCCACTCCGAGGCATTCTTGAGCGTGATGAGCGTGCCGCCGTCCTGCACCCAGCGACGCAGCCGCTCCACGGTGGGCTTATCGAGGGTTGCGTACGAGCCGCCTACCAGCACCAGTGTGTTGTAGCGCCCCAGCGGCGCCCGGCCGAAGTTGCCGACCTCGATGCGGCTAAGCGGCAAACCCAGCTGCTGGCTGGCCACGAACCACGCCTCACCCGCTTCCGCGGCATTAATGCCCGTGCCGACCAGCAGGGCCGCTTTGACCTCGGGCACGGTGCGCACGTTGTTGGAGCCCAGGTCGATGCCGCCCAGGCTGAAGCCAGTGCCCACGCCGGTAAACGTGACCTGATTTTGCCGGCTCACGCGGCTCACAATCTGGAACACCGAGTCGGCCGGCAGCTTCTGGGCGGATACCGGAATAACCAGGGTGCCATAGCCGTAATCGGTAGCATTCTTTTCGTCAGCCCCGGCCCGGAAGGGCTTAAAGCTCACTTTCGCCGTCAGGCCGGCGCGCTGCAGGGCCACCAGGGCGCGGGCGGCGTTGTAATCCGACCACGGCAGCAGGTAGGCGTAGCTGCTCTGTCCACCGCGCACGGTGCCCGTCTGCACCTTGAGCGCGGTAATGGGCGCACCCTGCACCAGGTTGGTGTTCTTCTGCTTGGCCACTGCCAGGCCGTAAGCGTGGGCCTGGCTCCAGCCGGTCACGTCGTAGAATACGCTGTCGTGGAAGGTGGTCAGCTCCTCGAACAGGGAGTGGACGATGCGGTACTGGGGCTGGCTGGTGGGCACCACGTAGGCCTTGCCTTTCTCGAACGTCTGCTTGTCGAGGGTGACGCTCTTGTCCAGCTCGTGCACCTCAATCTGGTGCTGCAGCAGCAAGCTCAGAAACCGATTGGTCAGCGTCTCATCGGCGGCGTTGCCGAACACGTAGGCCTTAGTCGGAAACTTCTTGGCATCGGTCAGGGCCGAGGCGAAAAAGTCGCGCTGGTGACGCAGGTACAGGTCTTTTTCCTCCACCGCGCCCTTCACCGTGGCCAGGCCGGTGGCCACGTGGTTGCGGATGGTGAAGGGGAACGTCACCACCCCGTTCGAGCCTTCCTGGGCCAGCCCGCGCGAGCTGCCCACCTCGAAGGTGATGCCCACGCCGCCCTGAAAATCGGGGTAGGTGGAGCCGTAGATGGGCGAGAGGTTGTCGAACTGCTCCTTGGTCCAGTATAAGGAGCCGAGGTTGTCGAGCGACTTGGCGAAGTACTTGGCCAGGTGCACGTTCAGCACCTCGTAGGTGGCCCGCGGAATCAGGTCGTTTTCGGTGCTGAATGGTTTGGAAGGCTCGAAGTAGTAGGTGCCGTTGGTGCCCATTTCGTGAAAGTCAATCATCACGTTGGGGTACCACTCGTGGAAGAAGCCCATGCGGGCCCGGCTTTCGGGCTGGGTCAGGGCCAGCCAGTCGCGGTTCAAGTCGGTGTAGAAGTGGTTGGTGCGGCCGCCCGGCCAGGCCTCGGTGTGCTCCCGGTCGAGCGGGTCGGTGGGGTTGGGCCAGGACTTGTTCTGGTCGAACCAGTGGGAGGCCCGGTCGCGGCCGTCGGGGTTTTCCAGCGGGTCGATGGTCACCACGGCCTGCTCCAGCCACTGCTTGGTTTCGGGGCTGGTGGAGGCCGTGAGGTAGTAAGCCAGCAGCAGGGCCGCTTCCGAGGAGCTGCTTTCGTTGCCGTGCACCCCGAAGTTGAGGCTCACCACCACCGGCAGCTGCCGGTAGTCGGGCGCGGGCAGCTTCGGGTCGACCAAGGCCCGCCGCGCTTTCTGCAGCTGGCTCAGGTTCTGCTGGTTTTGGGCGGCCGTGATGGTGGCTACCACCTGCGGCCGCTGCTCAAACGTGGTGCCCAGTACCCGTACGCTCACCTTGTCCGACACCCGGTCTAGCTCCTTCAGGTAGGCCACAATCTGGTCGGTGCGGGTGTAGTGCGTGCCGATGGGGTAGCCCAGGAACTGCTCCGGCGTGGGCACCGCCGGGTCGAAGCTGCCGGCTTGGGCGGCCGGGAAGAAGTAGCTGTTTTGCGCCGCGGCGGGCAAGGCTAGCCCTAGCCCCACGGTGAGTAGGGCGCCGGCGAAGTATAATTTCAGCATGGCTGAGAGAGTAAAAAGAAGGAAAAGACGGCTGCGTCTCATCAGGCGGTCATGTCGAGCTTGTCGAGACATCTCGCCGGAGTACTATCCATCTCGTTGAACAATAGGTTTACTATCTGGTATCAGCACGCGAGATTCCTCGACAAGCTCGGAATGACGTTCAACGAAGCACGCGAGGTGTCTCGACAAGCTCGACATGACGGGCTAAGTGGCTTGAACACCCTGCCTCAGTACCCAGGATTCTGCTCCAGGTCCGGGTCGGCCGCGAGGTCGTTGAAGGGAATGGGGAACAGCCAGCGGCGCTGGTCGGTGACGCCGAGTACCGTGCCGGCGCGGCCGGTGCGCACGAGGTCAAACCACCGGTCAGCTTCGAAGGCAAACTCCACCCGCCGCTCGTTTTCGATGGCCAGCAGCAACTGTGCTTCGGTGGCGGCGGTGCTGGCGGGCACCCCGGCGCGGCTGCGCACGGCATTCAGGTCGGCCAGGGCATCGGCGAGCTTGCCCTGCTTGGCGCGGGCTTCGGCCCGGATCAGGTAGAGCTCGGCCAGGCGCAGCACGTAGCTCGGGTCGTCGCGCTGGGCCGAGCGGCTATAGAGGTTGCCGTAGGTCACGCTGGCGCCGGCAATGGTGGTGCTACCCAGCAGGGCCGAGCGGCTGCCGCCCACCGCGGGGTCGTTGAGCAGACTGATGGCGGCCGCTACGGGCTGGAAGTTGAACTGCCCGCCCAGGGCGCTGGGAAACCAGTTGTTCCACATCGAGTTGGCGTCGGAGTTGCTGAACGTCAGCTCAAACACCGATTCGCGGCTCAGGAAGGGCGCGGTGGAAATGGCGCGGTAGGGCGTCACCAGGGCGTAGTTCGGGCTGCCGATAACCTGGGTGGCGTAGCTCTCGGCGTCGGCCCACTGCTGGCGGTAGAGGTGCAGGCGGGCGCGCAGGGCACGGGCGGTGGCCTTCACGGCGCGGTTGCGGGTGGTGCCGTCGGGCAGCAGAGTTTCGGCCTGGGTCAGGTCGGCCAGCACCTGGGCGTAGGTTTGGGCCTGGGTGCTGCGGCGCGTGCCCTGGCCGTTTTCCTTGGAGCGGGTGGGCGTGAGTATCAGCGGCACGCCGCCCCAGCCGCGACCCAGGTCGAAGTACACCAGGGCGCGCAGGAAGTAGGCCTCGCCCAGCAGCTGGTTTTTCTCGGCCGGCGTCAGTAGCGGGTCACTGATGCCGGGCAGGGCGGCCAGCACGTTGTTGGCTCCGTTCACGGCCTGGTACATCTGGGTCCAAGCCTCGGTAATGAGCACGTTATCGGCGCTGAGCTGGTTCTGGTCAATCTGCAGAAACTGGTTCAGCGTGCCATTGAAACGCACATTCTCTCCTGGCAAGAAGCCCAGCACCGGCCAGTTGAGCTGGTAGTAGGCCTGCACTCGGTCGTAGACGCCAATGGTGGCGGAGCGGGCACTGCTGGCGTCGGTAATGGCCTGGTCGTCGGGGAGCTGCTGCACCGGCGTGGGGTCCAGCAGGTCGTTGCAAGCCGATATACTCAGGGTGGAAGCACCCAGCACGGCGGCAAACAGCAAGTGGTATAGCGAAGATTTCATCGATGAAAAGGCTTAGAGTCCAACCGTAAGGCCCACCTGGAAGGTGCGGGGCTGGGGCACGGTGGCCCAGTCGAAATTTTTGGTGTTGCTCACTCCACTCTGGGAGTTTACCTCGGGGTCGAGGCCGGAGTAGGGCGTGATGGTGAAGAGGTTCGCCGCCTGCACGTACACGCGCAGGGAGTTGAGGCGGGCCCGGCTTACTACCTGCTGGGGCACCGTGTAGCCCAGCGAAATGGTGCGTAGGCGCAGGAACGAGCCATCCTCCAGGTACCGGTCGCTCAGGTTTTGCACCACGCCCCCGTAGTTGTTGGAGGCTGGGTTGGTGGTCAGGCGCGGAATGTCGGTGATGTCGCCGGGCTTCTGCCAGCGGTCCAGCTGTTCGCGCAGGTAGCCGATGTTGCTCTGCGTACCGCCGTGCACCAGGAAGAAGCGGTTCATGTTCATGATTTTCGCCCCTTGCTCGAAGTTCAGGGTGAAGCCAAAATCCAGACCTTTGTAGCTCACCGAGTTGGTTACGCCCCCGAAATAGTTGGGCCAGGCGTTGCCCACCAGCTGGCGGTCGGCCACCGAAATTTGCCCGTCGCCGTTCACGTCCTCGTACTGGGCGTCGCCGGTTTCGGGGTTCACGCCGGTTTGGTGGTAGAGCCAGAACGAGTAGAGCGGGGCGCCTTCCTCCAGGCGGAAGATGTCGCGGGAGCCCGAGGTAATGGGAGCCGCCAGCTTCTCGATACGGTTCACGTTGCGGGCCACGTTGGCGGTTGTGCTCCACTGCACGGCGGCAGTGCGCGGCAGCCAGTTGGCCGTTATCTGCACCTCGAAGCCCTTATTGCTTACGGCCCCGTAGTTTTCCACCACCGAAGCAAAGCCGGTCTTGCGCGGCACCGGCACGTTTAGCAGCAAGCCCGAGGTGTACTTGTCGTAGTAGTTCAGCTCCAGCAGCAGGCGGTTTTGCAGCACGGCCGCATCCAGGCCTACGTTCCACTGCCGGGTGCTTTCCCAGCTCAGGTTGGGGTTGGCCAGCTGCAGGGGGGTAGTGCCGGGCAAATCGAGGTAGTTGGCCCCGCCCTGTACTAGCCCACGGGCGGCAAAGTCGCTGATGCCGGCCTGGTTGCCCGTTTTACCCAGGCTGCCGCGCAGCTTCAGCTCCTGAAACACGTTCAGGTTCTTGATGAATTCTTCCTCGCTCAGGCGCCAGCCCAAACCCACGGCCGGAAAGTAGCCCCAGCGGTTATCGGCCCCGAAGCGGGAGGAGGCGTCGGCCCGCAAACTCACATCGGCGGTGTAGCGCTGCTTAAAGCTGTAGGTAGCTTTGCCGAAGAAGGATAACAGCCCGGCCTGGGAGCGGGACGAGGAACCCGTTTGGGTAGCGGCCGAGGCAATGCTGGTCAAATCGTTACTCGGGAACTGCTGGCCCGAGAGGCTAGTGCGCTGGAAGGTGTTTTTCTGGATGGTATTGCCCACCAAGGCCTGCAACGAATGGTCCTCGCCGAAATCCACCGAGTAGTTCAAAGTCTGCTCGTTGAGCAGAGTGATGTCGCGGGAGAGGAAGGAAGTAGCCGTGCCCCGGGGCTGCCCGGCCAGGATGAGCGTGTTGTTGAAGTTGTTCTCGTACATGTCGTTGAAGTCGATGCTCCAACTGCTGCGCAGAGTCAGGTGCTTGCCGAACTGATACTGCCCGTACACGTTTGAGATGACGCGTGAGCCCACCGCATCATTGTTCAGGTTGTTGATGAGCGCCAGGTGGTTGTCAAAGGAGCCGTACTTGGCGTAGGTGCCATCAGGATTGTAGATGGGCAGGTTGGTGCGCGGGAACAGGGCCGAGTTGATAACGCCCACCGGGTTGTTGTCGTTGCTGCTCACGTTGCGGTGCGTGCGCGTGAGGGCCGTGCTGGTGCCGATGCGCAGCCGATCCGTCACGGAGTTATCCAGGTTCACGCGCAGGCTGAATCGGTCGAAGTTGGTCGGCTTAGCAATACTCTCCTGCCGGAAATAGCCGCCCCCGATGTAAAACTGGGTTTTGGCCGAGCCCCCGGCCGCCGACAGCTCGTAGCTCTGGGTCTGGGCCGTGCGAAACACGTCGGAGAGTCGGTCGTAGGTTTGCTGCTCCTCGGGCAAGCCCCGCCCCCCAGAGGCCGTTGAGCGGTAGGGTAACTGGGCCGGGTTGCCGCCGTCATTCAAAAACCGCTCATTCTCCAGCTGAGCCAGCTCCGGGCCCGTTACCAGCTCGTACTGTTTGGGCGCCTTCGACCAGCCGTGGTAGGTGTTGAAGGTGATGCGGGT
This sequence comes from Hymenobacter pini, assembly GCF_020421205.1. Lineage (GTDB taxonomy): Bacteria > Bacteroidota > Bacteroidia > Cytophagales > Hymenobacteraceae > Hymenobacter > Hymenobacter pini. The sequence continues at coordinate 341,053 of NZ_JAIZZH010000003.1, read as the reverse complement.
TTTGTCGCCGGCCTTGCCGCGCTTGGTCTGGATGAGCACCACCCCGTTGGCCCCGCGTGACCCATAGATGGCCGTGGCGTTGGCGTCCTTCAGGATTTCGATGCTCTCAATATCCTGGGGGTTGATGTCGGCCAGCGGATTGCTGGATACCTGGTTGCCCAGGCCGGTGGCAATCAGATTGGTGTTGTTGATGAACACCCCGTCCACCACGTAGAGCGGGTCGTTGCTGGCATTCACGGAGTTGCTGCCCCGGATGCGGATGAACACGCCCCCGCCCGGCACCCCGGAGTTGGCCGATACCTGCACGCCGGGCGCTTTGCCCTGCAACAGCTGGTCGGGACTGGCCGCCGGAATGTCCTTGAGCGCATCACCCTTCACCGAGCTAATAGCGCTTGTTAGGGTACGGCGGTTTTGCTCGCTGTAGCCCGTCACCACCACTTCCGAAAGCTGCTTCACATCGGCTTTTAGGGCTACGCTAATAGGGCCGGCAGTGGCCGCAACGGTTTGGCTTTCGTAGCCGACGGCACTGATGATTAAGGTGCTGCCGGCGGGTAGATTCAGCGAAAAAGTGCCATCAGGGCCGGTAGAGGCACCTACGGTGGTGCCTTTCACTACCACCGTAACCCCCGGTAGAGGGGTACGGTCCGTGGCGTCAATGATGGTGCCGGTTGTGGGGGCGGCGGCCGTCTGGGCGAAACTCGCCGGGGCCAGGCCTGCCACCACTACTGGCACCGCCAGAAGGGTAGAGGATTTCATATGCAGGAAATGCAAGGAGTGAGCACGCGCAGCCATACCTACAGCCCACTCAGTGGCTGCGTCGGCGCGTCAAAAGGTGAATTCTGAAGAGGATGAAACCCTAGTAAAACCTCCAGTCCTACGCCCAGCTTGTGCACAGCTGGGGGCTAGTGAGCCGGCAAAGGGCCAACGGAACTAGCAGGTTGCGGAGAGAGGAAGCAGGGAGGAGGAGGCAGTTCTGGGGCCGAAGCAGCCGGCGCCAAAACAAGCCCTACAGGCCTGAAAGGCCCAGGTACAGCGTAGAACAGTGGCGCGCTACCGCTCCGCTCTACAGGCAAGCAAAAAGCAAAAAAGGGTAACCTTATGCCTTAGCAGCCCATGTCCACCATCCGCATACAGACGGAGCCACGCATCAGGCCACAACATCCATGCTGTACGGATGCGCGGGTACGGGTACTGCTGGGGGTGCTGGTGAAGGACTTCACGGCGTTGTTGTTTTTATATGGTCAGGACTTGGCACCGTTCCGGATGTTCCGGGGGTTGTCGGCGGTTCATCGAGCCTGTCTCTCCGCGCCTCTGTATAAAAACAATCCTTTGTGGGGTAAAGAATTGGTAGTGCAAATGTACTGGTGGATTTTTATAAAATCCAAACTTTGTATTCAGTATGTTCTTGTAACTATCAGTTTATCAATGTGTAAGTAGTGGCAAAAAGCTGGGAGAACATACTAACTTACCTGTTCCGCAGCTTGCACGGCTTTCCCTCGTGCCTATATTTGCCCCCAGCCTCAAAATGGCTACACTACTGCCCGGCTGCCCACTGAGGGGCTTTTCGCCGCCGCTTCCCGTTGCATATGCTGTCCGAAATTCTGCTGAAACACTGCTGTTGTTGTTGCCCCGCAACATCCTAACGTCACTGTGCGCTGGCGCCCACTGGGCCGCCGGCATTTCCGCCGTTTTTCTGCTTGCTCATGCTATCTGCTCCCGATGCCGCCCCGCGGCCGGACCTGGTGCGCGGTATCCGCCGCTGGGATTTTGTGGCCCTAATCATCAATATCACTATTGGAGCCGGTATTCTGGGCTTGCCGGCCAAGCTATATGCCTTGGTGGGGGCCTACAGTCTGTGGGCCTACGGGGTCAGTGCGGCCGTTGTCACGCTCATCGTTCTGTGTTTTGCCGAGGTCAGTAGCCGCTTCCAGGGCAGCGGCGGGCCCTACCTGTACGCCCGCAAGGCATTTGGGCCGCTAATCGGGTTTGAGGTGGGGTGGCTGCTGTGGATTTCCCGCCTGGCCAGCTTTGCAGCGCTGTGTAACCTGCTAGTGGAGTACGCAGCTTACTTCTGGCCGGTGGTTGGCCACGGCGCGGGGCGGGCCCTGCTTATGGCCGGGCTGATTACAGGACTTACCCTGCTTAACTTAATAGGCGTGCGCACGGCAGCGGCCGTCAACAACTTGCTGACGGTAAGTAAGCTGCTGGTATTTGGCGTATTCACGGGCGCCGGACTGTTTTTTGTGGACTGGCAGTCGTTTTCGTTTGCCGCCGCGCCTCCTGCGGCCAGCTTCTCTGGGGCGGTGCTGCTGCTTATCTTCACCTTTTCGGGCTTCGATGTAGCGGCTATTCCGGCCGCTGAAATTCAACAGCCCCAGCGCACTGTGCCGTTTGCCTTGTTTACGGCCATTGGTACGGTAGCAGTGCTGTTCGTGCTGGTGCAGGTGGTGTGCATTGGTACGCTGCCGGGCCTAGCCACGGCTGAGCGACCCTTGGCCGCGGCCGCCGCCCAGTTTATGGGGCCGGCCGGGGCCGCACTGATAGCGGCAGCCGCTATACTCACGGCCTTGGGCACGCTCAACGCCCTGATGCTGGCCGGCCCGCGGCTGCTGTTTGCCCTGGCCGAACAGAAGCAAATTCCGGCGGTATTTGGGGCCACGCACCCACGCTTCCGGACCCCTTACGTGGCCTTGCTGGTATCGGCGGCGCTGAAGTTGGTGCTGGCCATTTCTGGCACGTTCATCTATGCGCTTACACTAAGCACTATTATCCGGCTCACGTATTTTGCCCTCACTTGCGCGGCCCTGCCGGTGCTGCGGCGGCGTGCTCCCAACCAGCCGGCCCCGTTCCAAGTAGCTGGGGGCGGGGTGGTGGCCGTGGTCTGTATTGCGTTGTGCCTGTGGCTGCTGCTGAGTAGCACGGGTACCGAGGCGCGCGACGTAGCCCTAGCTGCCGTGGTGGGCCTCGGGCTATACGCCGCCTTTCGCCAGCGGCCAACCTCCGGGTCGTCCGCCACTTCGTGAACCCATGTCTTGGTGCCTGATACCAGTCTGGCTTTTCAACCTTCCTCCCCAACGCCCCATCCACCGATGTCCCTTTCCCTGCCTATTACGTCCGTGCCCATCCGTACTCCGCAGCGGGTAGCCGAAATATCCTGGTTTGATGACCTCTGCGGCGGCGACACGCAGTACCTAAGTGTGCTCGACGGGGCCTACCGCAGCTCCTGGGCCCACTGCCGCGACATCGTGCTGAAATCGGAGCAGTTAGGGTACTCCAACATCTTGCTACCCACTTCTTATACTGTAGGGCAGGATGTCATGACATTTGCTGCCGGCATGGCCCCGCAGACCTCGCGCATCAACCTGCTCACCGCCATCCGTACCGGCGAGATTCACCCGCCTATGCTGGCCCGGGCCCTGGCCTCGCTCGACCACATGCTGGAGGGCCGGCTCACCATTAACATCATCAACTCCGATTTGCCCGGCCTGCGCGAAGTGCCCGAACTGCGGTACCAGCGCTGCGCCGAAACCATCCAGATTTTGCGTCAGGCCTGGACCCAGGAACGCATTGTACACCGGGGCGAGCTGTACCAGTTTGATATGCCCTCGGACCCGGCCAAGCCCTACCAGCAGAATGGTGGCCCACTGCTGTATTTCGGGGGGACTTCGGAGGGTGCCCGCGCCGTGTGCGCCGAGTACTGCGACATGTTTCTGATGTGGCCCGAAACTGAGGAAATGCTTTACGAAACCATGCAGGATCTGAGCGCCCGCGCCGCTGCCCACGGCCGCCAGATCGATTTTGGCCTGCGCATCCATGTTATCGTGCGCGAAACCGAGGAGGAGGCCCGGGCCTACGCCCGGAAGCTGATGTCGAAATTTGATCCGGTGAAAGGAGCTGAAATCAAAAGTCGGGCCCAGGACTCTTGGTCGCTGGGGGTGCACCGGCAAAATCAACTGCGCGAGCACGCCGACATGGAAGGCTTCGTGGAACCCCTGCTCTGGACCGACATCGGCAAGGCGCGCTCCGGGGCCGGTGGGGCCCTCGTCGGCAACCCGGACCAGATTGTGGAAAAGCTTAACCGCTACATGGACATGGGCTTCCGGGCCTTTATCTTTTCGGGCTACCCTTTGCTCGACGAGGCCGACTATTTTGCCCGCTACGTACTGCCGCGCCTGCCCAACGTGTCTATGCCCGATTTGCAGGGTCGCCGGCCAGCTACTACGCCAGTCACACCGCTCACCACAGCTCCGCTTAAGTAGCTATATTCAACCAGCCTGCAAGGCTGTAGCTGCATGGCTTTCAGCAGCTACGCTTGCCAAGCGGTGTTTTCTCACGCTCCTTTTCATACTTCTCATGAAAAATCTACTATACAGCGCACTGCTGTTGCTGCCCGGCCTGGCGCAGGCCCCCGCCGAAAACTTCGTGGTGAAAGGCCGCGTGGGTGCCAAAGCCGGCATTTCAAAGGCTTACCTGGGTTACTCACTCAACAAAGTCTGGACTACGGACTCAGCGGTGGTAAAAAAGGGCCGTTTTGAGTTCAAGGGCACGCTACCCGAGCCAAGCCGCGCCTCGCTCACCTTCGCCCACAACGGCACGCCGTTCAAGAAATCCAAGGATAGTAACCGGCAGTTCTTTTATTTGGAAAAAGGCACTATTACCGTCACCACGCCGGATTCGGCCAAGCGCATCGTGGTACGCGGCACGTCCCTTAACGACGAAAATGCGAAGCTGACAGCTGCCCTGAAACCTTTGGACGACCGGTACGAGGCCATCATCACAGAATACCGGGTCCAGCCCGAAGCCACGCGCAAAGACGCGGCGTATCTCAAGCAGCTCGAAGCCAAGATCGACCCCATTGAAGCTGAGCAAAAAAAGATTCGGACTGACTACGTGAAGTCGCACCCCGATACGCGCTTCAGCCTGTTTGTTCTGCAGGATGCCGGCGGCTCGGTGCCTGAAGTGGGGCCCTACGCCGCGCTGTTCCAGGGCTTGAGCGCCACCGTGCGCAACTCGCCGCGCGGTCAGCGTATTGACGAGCAAATTAAGCGCCTGCAAAAAGTAGCTGTAGGCGCTACTGCCCCCGACTTCACCCAAAACACCCCCGACAACGTACCGGTTAAGCTCTCCAACTTGCGCGGCAAATACGTGCTCATCGATTTCTGGGCCAGCTGGTGCGGCCCCTGCCGCCAGGAAAATCCTAATGTGGTAAAGGCGTACAATCAGTTCAAAGACAAAGGCTTCACCATTCTTGGTGTGTCGCTTGATAGGGAGGGTGCGCGCGAAGCGTGGCTGCGCGCCATCGAGAAAGATGGGCTGACCTGGACGCACGTCTCGGACCTGAAGTTTTGGAACAACGCCGTAGCCCAGGAGTATGGCGTGCAAGCCATTCCGCAAAACTTCCTACTCGACCCGCAGGGCAAAATTGTGGCCACTAACCTGCGCGGTGAGGCGCTGCAAACCACCCTCAATCAGCTATTGAACAAGGTTAACTAAAACGCTTCTACCATAATCTACACACCGCAATGCCGCGGCTGCCCTCCATGTTAAGCAGCCGTGGCGTTGCGGTGTCCTCATAACTAGGTATATGCATTCTGCTTTTTCACAGCAATACGCTCTAGTTCGCGGCGTCCCCGAAGTGACGGTTTGTTTGCTTACTGAGTAGCCTACTTAAAACGAGTAATTGTCCGAAAAAGCGACGGTTTACGAACAGTCTGACCGGCCATGAAAACGCCCCCGAAAACGCGGTTTTTGAGGCGTTTTTTATACCCTTTTCTGGACAGATAATCGTGTTCACAAACTGAGTCCTTTCTAGACGGGGTTTTGTAGGTTTATGCCAACTCAGATAAAATGCTCCTTATGACTTATTCCTACGTTTTCGATTGGAAGCTCTTTCTTGAATACTTAAAGGTGTTCATATCATTTCCCTTCGTTGTCTTGGTATTAGTAGGGCTTTTTTTTACCCTTTACAAAAGGCCGCTTGTTGCACTACTAGGGCGTATGAAAGAAGCGAGCATAGGAGGGGGAAAAGCAACATTTGATTCTGAGCTGTATCAGAAGCAAATGTTGCTTTTTGAGGAAAAGCAGGAGGCTGTGAATGCAGTTATTCAACGCATGCCTGAAGGAGAGGAGAAACTGGCACTGCAGCAACTCCAGGAGCAAGCAAAGGAAATGGCCCGTCAGGAGGCAATAATTTCTAGTTTAAGGAATGAGATAAAAGAGGTCTCACCCCCTGTATTCAATTTGCAAGAGTTTGAACGGCTTGGCCCGATGATGCTCGGTGCTTCGAATATGGCCTCAATCCAATGGGGTTTTGAGAGAACAATTACTAATGCAGTAAATCAGGCTAAGTCTGAAGTTAAATTTGAGGAAGGGAATAAAGAAAGTTTTTACAGATTGAAGGAAAAAACCGATGTAATTGTTGATCGTTGCCTTAATCTCCATCCTGCATTTATTCACTATTACGGCAAAGGCATAGTTGAAAAAATGGTTAGAATGGCTGTTGTCAGCAGGATCGAGGCCCTTAAGGATTTACAGTCTTGAAAGTAGCCATCTATGCCCGCGTAAGTACCCGCGACAAAGACCAGGACAACGAGAACCAGCTGCGTGAGCTGCGGGCCTTCGCCGAGCGCAAGGGGTACTCTGTCTATCAAGAGTACACCGACCAGGAAAGCGGGGGCAAAGCGGATCGGCCGCAGTTTCAGCAGTTGTTCCTAGACGCGCACCAGCGCCGCTTCGACGTGGTGATATTCTGGGCCTTAGACCGCTTTAGCCGGGAGGGTGTCGTCGAAATACTCAACCACCTGCAGAAGCTTTCGGCCGCAGGCGTACAATTTCTATCCTTTACCGCGAGCAGTACCTAGACAGCACGGGTATGTTCAAGGAGGCCATTATTGGTATACTAGAAGCTATTGCCAAGTAGGAGCGGGTGCGGCTCGGGGAGCGAACTAAAGCCGGCATGGCCAAGGCCGTGGCCAAGGGTAAGGTGGTGGGGCGCCCAACGCTGATAGCCGGCGTGAGCATGTGCTGCGGCTTAAGGCCACCGATAATACCAAGGCGGGCCAGCGCGGCGGGGCTGCTGCTACGGCGCCCAATGCCAGCGCTACGGCTACCACTGAGAAAGGAGGCACCCCGTGGTGGGTGTATGCCCTCCTCATCTGTGGAGGGGTGGTAGGTGGTTGGTTGCTGCGAGGTAAAGCCTGTGGGTGGAGCTGGTTGCCCAGTTGGGCGCGGCCGGGTTAGGCTGTCATATTTTCTGTCAAAAAAGCCCCGACGTATGCCGGGGCTTTTTCGTTTCTTCGTTTATGCCCATCCCTAGCTTCTACGCCTTCAACCTACTGCCAGTACAGACGCAAATCGGCATTGTGGTATTCGAGGGCACCTTCCTCTGCAACCGCTTGGGCGGGAAAGGCGACTACATCAATCTCTACCACCTGGGCGACTTCTTTGCCGAGCTCTACTACGATGCCGAGATGAACGTGCTGCACAACTGCCGCAGCTTTCGTAGCGCCTCGCAGTTGGAGGCCTACACCCACCTGATTGCTTTACCTGAGTTGTAGCCTTTGGCTGGCCTCAATGCCTTTGATGCCATACACCTGACGTAGCAGTAACGACACCTCCACTTCTTCTATCGAGAGCTGGCCACGTACATACTGTTCTAATAGATGACGCTCGTATGCATCTGGGGCCAGGGGCGTCCCCTTTGTAAGTGTAAGCGCCATGCGCACATATCTGCTTCGTCCTTCTCGTGTCAACATACCGGGCTATACGCAAGGAGGCACCCGATTCTGTGGTGAATAAATACGGAATCTATCCCACATTTACCCTGAATTTTGTGGTTACAACACGCAGGTGGGTACCTGCATACAGAGCTAATTATGGTATTGCGGGACACCCAACGCCTTTTCACAATCGGCAGTCCCTAAAGCATAGGTTTTATATAGAAATATAGCTAGATAATAACCGGTATCTTTAAGGATGCAGCACCGTTTCATGTCCACGGAGCGGCTTTGCAGCATGGGTGTTCTCCCGTTTCATCTGTTTCGATTCCTGCCTCTGGCTGCACAGATTGAGCTTACGCTGCTAGAAGGCACCTATTTAGGCGCTCGTACTGGGCCGCTAAATACCGAGATTCAGTTGTATCTCATGAAGGATTTTTTTGTGGAAGTGAGCTACGATAGAATTGTACAGGTGTACTACCACTGCAAAGCGTTCCAGGATAAAGCACTGCTCATCGCCTATGCTGACTCGGTGGACCTGTCGGCTTTTCTCTAGTAGTGAGTAGTCTGCTATCATCAAGCGCAGCACAACAAGTAGTTGGTCGTAGATAGCAGCCACTGGTTACCGTTTCGGTTAAAAGGCCGGCTGGCCAAACGTGCGCAGCTCATCCTGGTAGTAGCAATCCCAGTGCCCATCATCCAGCTGGTACACGGCAGCGGAGTAGCCATCGGGTTGCGGCACCAGACCACGCCACAGAACGGTGAATACTTTCTTGCGTCCGGGCATCACCACCAGAGCGCCTTTCTCGAACCAGTATGGGTAGCTCATTGAGGGTAGGAGAGAGGGCAGGCAAATAGTATTTCACACACTACGTCACACACTGAAAACACAAAACCCCGATTTCAAGCTGAAATCGGGGTTTTGCAGGTGTGTAGTGGTCACGTAGGGAGTCGAACCCCAAACCTTCTGATTCGTAGTCAGATGCTCTATCCAATTGAGCTACGCAACCATTTTTACCATTTCGGGAGCGTTTCTCCGTTTTGGTTGTGCAAAGATAGAGGGTAAAAACCGGGCGGTGCAAGCTGGTGGTGAAAAAAACTGCTTAAATGCCGAGCGAAAGACTGCAAGATGCTGAAATTCAGTTGAAATTTTTTTCCTCTTTTTCGGCTCCTTGCGCCAAAACTCGTTTCAAAGCTTGGGTAAATAGGAAGTATAGCCCAAACAGTGACACTGCCATCAGGACGACTACCAGTACCTTCCCCGCCGTGCCCGTATCAGGGTCCTGAATCAACTGCAACACATCCTGCGCTTTGGTACCCAGCCAGTAAAAAAACAGGGTGCGGGGCAGCATACCCACTACTGAGGCCGTGAGAAATTGCCGTTTGGGTACACCTACCACCGTGAGAATAAAGGTGATGAGGGCAAACGGCAACACTGGCGAAAGGCGCGTCAGCAGTACTAGCCGCCAACTGTCACGGCGTAGCTCGTGCATAATGGCGTGGGCCTTCGGAAACCGCTCCAGCAAGCTAATCAGCTTGCCTTGGTCTAAAGAGTGGGCAATGAGGTAGCCCCCGTAAGCCGCCAGCATGTAAGTAAGCAGCATGCCAATGAACCCCGGCCAGCCGAAGAAAAAGGCGGTTACCAGCACCACCACGGTAGTATGCGTGAGAGAAAGCGTCATGGTGCAGGCCACTACCACGAAGTAAAGCAGCATCTGCCAAGCAGAAGGATGCACCAGCCATTGTTGATTTTCGTGTAGGGTCCAGGCTAGTACACTGTCGCCGGCCAGTGGCAGCACGGTGAGTAATACTAGTGAAACCAGGGTGGACTTATTCTGAGAAAGAAGCTCTTTGAAAAAGGACATAGGCAGCAAACAAACGGGCCGGCATTGGCAGGCCGGCCCGAAGGTATGAACGTAATGATGGGGCGTAAGGCTACGCTTCCGGCTCCGGAGAAGGCCCTTCCAGGGCAGGCTGCCCTTTTTCGTCGGGGGTGCGGCCGCCGAAAAAGCGCCGGATGGCTGTCCAGGCACCGGCTACCAGGGCCAACAGAACTTTCCAGAATTTCAGCACCAAGGCGAAGAAGCCCACCTTGGCGAGTACTTTGCCGGCAACCAGCCCGCCAATGCCGTAGGCCGCTACATCGTCGAGGTCGGGGTTGAAATCGGCGTAACGCAGGCCTTTGGCAAAGGCTACGCTCTGAATCACGGCCGGGATGGTACTTTTGATTTCCGGGAGCTGGCTTGGCGTGCCAACGGCGTTCAAATTGAGCACGCCCTTCCGGCCCAGCAGGCGCACATTGTAGTTGAGCGTGCTGATTTCTTCGCGGCCAAATCGTAGCTCTTTGGCCCAGTGCAGCACGTTCAGGCCTTTGTCGTAGTAGGGCTTGGCAGCCCAGCCTACCAGCATTACCGGCTCATAGCCGGCTTCAATACGCTCCTTATTGCTTTCCTCCGTGTCTTCCTGCATTTCCTTCAGCAGGTCATCGTAATTGATGTCGGCCGCATCGTCGTCCTTCACATAGCCCATGCCTTCGTACTGCAGCACGAAAGCCCAGTTATTATCGCTCAGGGGGCCACGGTCGGCCGGGAACAGCATGCCCAGCGACTCCCCATCGGGGTTACCCCAAATCTGGGTTAGCAGACGCTTGCTCTGGTCGGCATCGAGGTAGCGGAAACCCCTGGGCACCGTCAGGTCGCCCAGACTTTCGGGTAGCTTCACCAGGCCAGTCTGGTAGTGAAACGTTGCGTTGATGGAATCCACTACCGCTTTTTGCCGGGCAGCCGAGTCGGCGGCTGTGGGCAGGGTAGGAGTGGCCTGGGAGCTGAGGTGGGCCACCAACAAGGTGGCTAGGAGTAGTAGTTTTTTCAAGCTGCTACGGGATAAAGGTTATGGATAAATTGTACATCGAAAGATACTTGGAGGCACTACTGCTGTCCAAGCCAACACGGTGGCTTTCCAGGAAAAACACAGGAAGTTCCCGTGCTGATGCCAAGGTGCAGTTTGGCTGTGCGGCTCTCGGGAAAGCCTCCTACCTTTGCCCGCCGGGCATCCATCCAGCCCGTACTCAACGCCCTACGATATGAAATTCGGAACCAAAGCCATTCACGCTGGCGTGCGCCCCGACCCCGAAACCGGGGCCATTATGACGCCCATCTACCAGACCTCAACCTACGTGCAACGCTCGCCTGGCGACCATAACGGCTTCGAATACTCCCGCACGCACAACCCCACCCGCACCCAGCTGCAGGACGCCCTGGCGGCCCTCGATAACGGCAAGCACGGGCTGGCGTTTGCTTCCGGTATGGCGGCCATCGACTGCATTGTGAAGCTGCTGCAACCCGGCGACGAGGTAATCAGCACCAACGACCTGTACGGGGGCTCCTACCGCCTGTTCACGAAGGTGTACGCCACCTACGGCATCAAATTTCACTTTGTGCCCATGCACGACATGACGGCCGTGGAAGCCGCCGTAACAGAGCGTACCAAGCTGATTTGGGTGGAAACACCTACCAACCCGCTGCTCAACATCATTGATATTGCCGCTGCCTCGGCTGTGGCCAAGAAAGCAGGTGCCCTGCTGGTAGTGGATAATACCTTCAGCACGCCTTACCTGCAGACGCCGCTGGAGCTGGGCGCCGATATGGTGATGTACTCACTGACCAAGTACATGGCCGGCCACTCCGATACCGTAATGGGTGCCGTGGTGGTAAACGACGACGAGCTGCACCAGCGCCTGAGCTTCTACCAGAATGCCTGCGGTGGTACGCCCGGTCCCCAAGACTGCTTCCTAGTGCTACGCGGCCTCAAAACCCTGCACGTGCGCATGCAGCGCCACTGCGAAAACGGCCGCAAAGTAGCCGAGTACCTCAAGGCCCACCCCAAAGTGGAGAAAGTGTACTGGCCCGGTTTCCAGGACCACCCCAACCACGCCGTAGCGGCCCAGCAAATGCGTGACTTTGGTGGCATGATTTCCTTCGTGCTGAAAGGCGACCGGAAAGAGGACGCCGTGGCCTGCCTGGAAAAGTTTCAGCTGTTTTCCCTGGCCGAAAGCCTGGGCGGCGTGGAAAGCCTCTCGGGCCACCCCGCTACCATGACGCACGCCAGCATCCCGGCTGAGGAGCGGCGCAAAGCCGGCTTGTCCGACTCGCTGATTCGCCTGAGCGTGGGCATTGAGGATGTGGAGGACCTTATTGAAGATCTGAAGCAAGCCATTGGCTAGCTAGCTGGCTTATGCTGGTAATTGCCAGGCGCCCCCGAAACGAACAGTTTTGGGGGCGTTTTGCGTTGGTAGCATGCGGCTGAAACCAGGCAATCTGCTTGGGGCGGCCAGCCGTATGTGCCAGGGTTAAATTACTGCTAATGCTGTTTCATTTTCGTTGTGTCTGGCTGCTGCTATTGGTGTTGCTAGGCTGTACGGAGCCAACCTCCGCGCCCGCGCCCAATCCGGTTACGCCCGCCCCGGTGCCTACCACCCCGGCCAATCCGGTAAGCTACTTGGCCCTGGGCGACTCCTACACCATTGGGCAGAGTGTGCCGGCCTCCGACCGGTGGGGTGTGCAACTGGCGCAGCTGGCCCAGGCTGAAGGTGTGCAAACCCCCGACATTATTGCCCAAACCGGCTGGACGACCGGGGAGCTGCAGCAGGCCATTGCGGCGGCCAATGTGCAGAAAACCTACGGGCTGGTGTCGTTGATGATAGGCGTGAACAATCAGTACCGTAGCTTGCCGCTGGATACGTACCGTACCGAGTTTCGGCAACTGCTGCAAACCGCCATTCAGTTTGCTGGGGGCCGGCCCCGGCGCGTGTTTGTCCTGTCCATTCCCGACTGGGGGCAGACTCCGGCCGGTCGGGGCTACCCCCAGGCCCGCATTAGTCAGGAAATTGACCAGTTCAACGCCGTAGCCCGCGAGGAATGCTCGAAAGTGACGGTGGAGTTCGTGGACATTACCGACCTGACCCGTAACACCAACTTCGACCCCACCCAGTTTGCCCCGGATGGGCTGCATTACTCGGGCCTGCATATGCGCCAGTGGGCTACCCGCGCGCTGCCCGTGGTGCGGGAGCTGGTGAAATAAAAAGTTTGGTAACTCAGCGGCAAGCTGGGTCAAGCATATTATGCTGTAAATCAGGGGGTAGTTGGCTAAATATTCTGATTGTTTTTCCGTATGAAACAGGTCTGCCCTCGGGCCGAAGACGGTAAAATAGCTGGAATGGCAAACAAAATCTGCCGCCACCTGTAGTACACGCACCTGACCCGAAAGCTGCCGGCTTCGGGGACGTTTTTAGTTTTGTCGCGTGAAAAATTACCTCTCAGCCGCCCTTGCTTTGCAGGAAAGCCGGTTGATAACAGCCCGCTTGTCCTCTGCCACCTCTGCTCACCTCGTTTTTGGGGTAGGAGCGGGGTGCTGTTGCTGTTGTTGAGAGTTGTCTTGGCCGGATTGTGCTATTCGGGCCGTTTTCACCGCATCCTGCTTTTTCTGAGCTGAACGCTACCGGCCGGGTACCGGCGTGGTGCGTATGCCGCCTGAAAGGCGCGTAGAAAAAACCTCCCTTTCGTGTTGCTGACCCGTGGTTGCTAACCGGTAATCGGCTTTCCTGTTGCAGGAAGCGGATCTAGCTGGCGTGTTGGTTGCTGTTGTTTGACTTTGCCTCCGGGCCCCGCATGGCTGGCCGGGGCGGCAAGAATTTCTTTTTTTTCTTCTTGTGATGAAACACCTATTCTCCCCTCGTTTGGGGCTGGTAACGGCGTTGTCGTTGACCAGCTTTACTGCCGTTGCCCAACAAGTGGGCGTATCGGGGCGCGTGACCAATGCCGCTGGTGAGGGCCAGCCCGGCGTAACGGTGCTGGAGCGCGGCACCAGCAACGGCACCAGCACCGACGCCGACGGTCGGTACCGCCTGGAAGTTTCGCCCACCGCCACGCTGGTTTTCTCCGCTATTGGGGCTACCACCCAGCAACTACCTCTCAATGGCCGCACCAGCCTGGATGTACGCCTGCAGGACAATGAAACGGCTCTGAACGAAGTAGTGGTAACCGGCTCCCGAGCCACGGAGGGCCGCTCCAACATCCTAACTACTTCGCCCGTCGATGTTATTTCGGCCCGAGAAATCAAGGCCTACGCTCAAACGGACGTCACCCAGATTCTTACCTACATTGCCCCATCGTTCCAGAGCACGCGCCAGACCGTAACCGACGGCACCGACTTCGTGGACCCCGCCACCCTGCGCGGCCTGGGCCCCGACCAGGTGCTGGTGCTGGTAAACGGCAAGCGCCGCCACACTTCGGCCCTGGTAAACATCAATGGTACGCCCGGCCGCGGCTCGGTGGGTACGGATATGAACGTCATTCCGCCGGCCGCCATCAAGCGCATTGAGGTGCTGCGCGAGGGCGCGGCCGCCCAGTACGGCTCCGATGCCATTGCCGGCGTCATCAACATCCAGCTCAAGGACGATACCACTGGTGTGCAGGCCAGCAGCACCGTGGGCCAGACGGTGGAAGGCGACGGAGAGCTGTTTCAGGCCGATGCCAACGCCGGTTTCGGGCTGGGCCGCCGGGGCTTTGTGAATGTGAGCGGACAGTTCAGCAACCGCAGCTACCTGGACCGCAGCCGCCCCGATACGGCCCCGCTGATTTACTTGGGCAGCAACGGCAACTATCCCAGCGGCCTCTCCGATCAGCAGAAGCGCGACCTGAAAGCTCATGATGATGCCTTGGTAGCGGAGCGGGGCTTCAACCGCCGCGACATTCGGGTGGGCAGCTCCGACGTGCGCACCTACGGGGGCTTCGTGAATGCCGCCTACACGGTAGCACCCGCCCTCAACATGGAAGCGTACGTGGCGGGCGGCCTCACGCGCCGCACCGGCCGGGCCGGGGCCCTGTACCGCTTACCCAACCAGGCCACCCAGAGCGACCTGACGATTTATCCGAATGGCTACCTGCCCTTTATCAACAGCATCGTGGATGATGCTTCGCTGATTATGGGCCTGCGGGGCACGGTGCTGGGCTTCGCGGCTGATTTGAGCAACACCTACGGCCGCAACAGCCTGCGCTACGACGTCACGAACACGCTCAACGCCTCTTTGCCCCAAGGCACCAGCCCCACGGAATTCTATGCCGGTACGCTCACCTTCCAGCAGAACACTGTGAACTTGGGCTTCTCGCGCAAGTTTACCAGCGTGCCCACCCTGAGCACCCTGAACGTGGCCTTCGGGGGTGAGTTCCGGACGGATATGTTTGAGATTGAAGCCGGAGAAGAAGGGTCTTATCTGGCCGGTACCCGCACCGTAAACGGGGCCCGCGCCGCTTTCGGGGCCCAAGGCTTCCCCGGCTATAAGCCTCAGGACGCCGCCAGCCACACCCGTATTAACGTGGCCGGCTACGTGGATCTGGAAAGCGACATCACCGAAAAGCTGCTGGTGAGCGTGGCCGGCCGGGCCGAGCGGTATTCTGATTTCGGCAACAACGTGAGCGGCAAGCTGGCCGCCCGCTACAGCATTCTGCCCGACCTGGCCGTGCGCGGCAACCTCGGCAACGGCTTCCGGGCCCCGTCCTTGCAGCAGCGCTACTTCACCAACTCCAGCACCCAGTTTACCAGTGGGGAATTGCGCGAGGTACTCACCACCAACAACGACGACCCCCTGACCCGGGCCTTCGGCATTGGCTCCCTGAAGCAGGAAAAATCGAAGAACTACAGCCTGGGCCTCACGGCGCGGGTGCTCCGCACGATTACCCTGACGGTGGATGCCTACCAGATTGATATCCGGGACCGGATTGTGCTCAGCAGCCAGTTCAACCGTAGTAACGCCGCCGTTAACCAGATTCTGGGCACGCTGCCGGTGCAGGGCATCCAGTTTTTCGCCAACGCCGTGAACACCCGCACCCGCGGCCTGGATATAGTGGCTAATGAGCGCCTACAGCTGAGCGCCGACAGCCGCCTGACCCTCACGGCGGCGGCCAACTTCAATGAAACGAAGGTGCGCAGCTTCAACAGTTCGCCCTTCATTGATGCCAACCCCAGCCTGCAGAATACCTTGTTTGACCGCGCCCAGCGGGCCCGCCTCGAAAACGGTCAGCCCCGCAGCAAAATCAACCTCAGTGCCGACTACGGCTACAAAATCTTCAGTGTGAACCTGCGCACCGTGCGCTTCGGGGAAATCCAGACCAAGGATGCCAACCCCGACCGGTCCTTCATCGACCAGACCTTCTCGGCCAAGTGGGTAACGGATTTGGTGCTCAGCGCTCAGGTAATCAAGAATGTAGGCGTGAGCATCGGGGTAAACAACCTGTTCAACGTCTATCCGGACCGGCTCTACCAGGACCCCAACAACAACGAGCAAAGCCTGACCTATTCCACGCTGGACGCCACCAACCGGGGCCGCTTCCCCTATAGCTCCAACCAGTTCGGCTACAGCGGCGCCTTTTATTTCGGCCGCGTAAATGTGTCGTTCTAACGGCTGGATGGCTTTTCGGCTGAACACAAGACGGCCGGCTTCCTGTGCAGGAAGCCGGCCGTTTTGTTTCTAATGATGTAGCGTTACTCGCGCAGCAACCGGAACTGCTGCTGTCCATCGGCGGTGCGGGCTATGTACAGGCTTGGTGCCAGTGCGGCTGTAGGTTGCCACTGTACGCTGCCATCGGGGCGGCTGGTAAGGTGGGCTACTGCGCGGCCCAGGCCATCGAATACCGTGATACGCTGCGTGCCGGGTTTATCCAAGGAAAACTGCACCTGCTCACGGAATGGAGTGGGGTAGGCGCTTCGTAACGGCCCTTTAGCTGTGACTGAACCTGTGATTACACGGTTGGTTACCTCAAACGTAATAGCCCGGATTTCTCGACCAACCTGCTGGCATAGATCATCATTTACTGTTACGGCAAACGTGTAGCGGCCCAGCGGCAATGAGGCCGATACCTGCCACGTAAAGCGCGCCTGCGTAGCAGAAATGCTTTGGATAGCGGGAAAGGTAGTAGAAGGATACAGTGCACTGTACAGCAAAGGCGCAGAGCTGCTGAAACGAAGCGGCTGCCCAACATCAGGGTCGGTAGCTGTGAGGGTCAGGTCAATGGTTTGCCCAGGGTTTACAGGAATGGGCCGCGTGAAGTCTAGAGTGGTATTCCCACGCTGCAGTGTGGTGAAACGAGGATTTCGATTGGCGCTAAAATCAGTCCGGGCTATGTAGAGAGCGTCATACTGCACACTGCCGATTTTAGTCCAGGTGCCATTCAGCCGCCGAAATTCATTGGCCTGAATAGTTACTATAAAGCTACCCTGCACAAGAGTAAACGGTACTGTTTCCAGTACCCCGGTAATAGCATCAAGCCGAAAATGCGGTGGCTGTACGAAACCTATGGCTGGCTGAGAGCAACTCTGGGTGGTAAACCCTTGCATGGGTGTCACAAACTCATAAGCAACTGAATCACCATCAGTCTCCGCCGCTTTTGCCGTAAACTGGTGGTATTGGGTTCCGTTTAGATTAAGCAAGTTTGTGGAAACGAATTCCGGCGAATTATTGAACAGTCCGTTTGAGTTGTTCAGGGTTGCCGAAATAGTACCGCTGGTATTTACCGAATTGATGATGTTAAGTATGCCGCTTTGTCGGTTTGCATTGTCAACCAGCAATGTCCATCGGTTTGGAGGTAATGTAACTACACCTGTGTAGTAATTCTTCCTGACATTGGATGAGCCGCACTGAGTAGAGCCTACTATCTCAGAACGCTGCCGGGGTATGCGCAGGATAAATCCATTCTGTTTAGCAGTAGCACACCCGGCTTCTAGATTCGGCAAGCAATTCAATATCGTTTCAGGCTCATCGGCCACATTGGGCGAAGCATCTGTGTACAAAATAACCTGCACCTCATACTGATTGGGCTGTGGAAGGTGGCGGTAGGTGATGGTACCAGCCAAGTAGTGCGTGGCATGAGCGGCAAAGCTACCGCATAGCAATAGAGCGCAGATAATCAGGCGGGGAATAAAAGGGTGCTGCATAGCTAGATAGATGTTAATTATGTTGAGTAATATCAATAAAAAGCTAAAATGTTCTACTTCCCGCCTGCCGTGGAGTTGCTGTCCAAAATTTTTAGCAGCTCGTTGAGTTTGGGCGTCAGGATGATTTCGGTGCGGCGGTTGAGGGCCTTGTTCTGGGGCGAGTCGTTGGAGGCCACGGGCACGTACTGGCTGCGGCCCGAGGCCGTCACGCGCTCCGGTGCTACGCCGCCAGTGGTAAGCAGGCGGGCAATTTCGGTGGCGCGCAGCACGCTCAGGTCCCAGTTGTCCTGCATGGCCCCGGCCGGGCGGCTGAAGGGTACGTTGTCGGTGTGGCCTTCCACTACCACGTTCACATCGGGTTGCTGCTGGAGTACGGCAGCCAGCTGTTTCAGTGCCTCCTGGCCTTTGGGGTCTACTTTGGTGGAGCCCGATTTGAATAAAAGCTGCTCGGAGAGGGACACGTACACCTTGCCGTCCTTCATCTTAACCTGCAGGTCGGTGCCCTGGAAGCCGCGCAGGGCGTTGCTTACGCTGGCTTTGAGGGCATCTACGGCCCGGTCTTTCTCCGCCAGGGCTTTTTGCAGCTCGGCCAGCTTGGCTTCCCGGGCCGTGAGGTCGGCAGTGAGTTTGTCGATGTCGGCGCGACTCTTGCGCAGGTTGGTATCCAGCTCGCCCAGCTCGGCCTCACGGCGGGCCAGGTCCTTGGCTACCTTGTTGTAGTCGGCCGATTTATCGGCCATGGCGCGGTCGGAGTTCTTCAGCAGCTTATCGTAGCTGTCGGTGAGCTGGGTGTTGAGTTGGCGGGTGCGGCGTAGGTTGCGGCCGGTTTCGGTGGAGTCGTCTACCAGACGGCGGGTTTCCAGGCGCAGCTGGGCCAGCTCATCCGAGGATTTTTTCAGTTCCGTCACGGCTTTGCGGTATTGCTGCTCCGCCTCGGTTTTGGCTTGTTCGGTGGCGGCCTGGCGGGCTTTCAGGTCGTCGTATTTTTTGGAGGCTACGCAGCCGGGCAGGGCAGAAGTGGCCAGCAGCGCGCAGAAAGCAAAAGCGGGAAAGTGTTTCACGGCAGAAAAGAATCAGAAGAGACAAGCGGAAATACCGACCAAATGGTTGTAGCGGCTTCCGGGCGGCAAGGTAAGGCCCCGGCGGCGGATGTGCTACCGGTAGCTGCCGGGGCGGCCATTACGTAAACGGCTGGTTCCGCATTCTTTTCCAACGTCTTCCCTCATGGCTTCCATCCTCGACTCCCTGCCCGCCGAAACGGCCGCATTGCTGGACTACCAGTGCCATACCTTCCCCAAAGAGCAGCTGCACCAGCCTGGCCCCGACTTTCTGGACCGGTGCTTTGTACCCGGCAACCGCACCCCGCAGGTGCTGCGCAGCCTGGGTCAGCTCTACAACCACGGCCGGCTGGCCGGCACTGGCTACCTAAGTATTCTGCCCGTCGACCAGGGCATCGAGCACACGGCCGGGGCCTCGTTTGGGCCCAACCACATGTACTTCGACCCCGAAAACATCATCAAGCTGGCGGTAGAAGGGGGCTGCAACGCGGTGGCTACCACGTTTGGTACCTTCGGAACGGTGGCCCGGCGCTACGCCCACAAAATCCCGTTTCTGGTCAAAATCAACCACAACGAGCTGCTGACTTACCCCAATAAATACGACCAGATTCTGTTTGGCTCGGTGGAGGAAGCCTGGAATCTGGGAGCCACGGCCGTGGGCGCTACCATCTACTTTGGCTCCGAGGAGTCGGGCCGGCAGATTCAGGAAGTATCGGCGGCGTTTGAGCGGGCCCACGAGTTGGGCATGGCCACGGTGCTGTGGTGCTACCTGCGCAACAACGCCTTCAAAACCGATGGTAAAGACTTTCACGTCGCCGCCGACCTCACCGGGCAGGCCAACCACCTCGGCGTTACCATCGGGGCCGATATTATCAAGCAGAAACTCCCGGAAAACAACGGTGGCTTCTCAACTCTGAAGTTCGGCAAAACTCACCCAGCCATGTACGAGCAGCTCAGCACCGATAACCCCATCGACCTGACGCGCTACCAAGTGGCCAACTGTTACATGGGCCGCATCGGCCTCATCAACTCCGGGGGCGAAAGCCTGGGCGCCGGCGACCGGGACGCGGCCATCCGCACGGCCATCATTAACAAGCGCGCCGGTGGGCAGGGCCTTATTTCGGGCCGAAAAGCCTTCCAGCGGCCCTTCACGGAAGGCGTCGATTTGCTGCACGCCATTCAGGACGTGTACCTGGATGAGCGGATTACGCTGGCATAGAACGGAGCGGAACATAATACAGAACAGAACGTCATGCAGAGCCGAAGGTGAAGCATCTCGCGTGCTGATGTTGTCAAACTATCTGTCATGCTGAGCATGTGGCGCATCAAGCCAGGGTCCGAAGCATCTCTACCGCTTCGTTTAAATTACTATTGCAACCTCAGCACGCGAGATTCCTCGACTTCGCTCGGAATGACGGTCCACCTTGTCCTCCGTCAACTGTTCTCTCGTCACCTCATTTCCCTGTCACTATCTTTACCTTTCGCACTGTTGGATTCTGCCGTAACTTGCACCTCGGCAGTGAAAGCTGTGCGTCAGTTGCAGCCTTCAGGCACTCCTCTCTATCGACTCAAGCACCCCTCTCAATATGTCATCCTGGTTTAAGCGCAAAGAAAAAGGCATCGTAACGCCCACGGAGCAGAAAAAAGAGACGCCCGATGGCCTCTGGTACAAATGCCCTGAGTGTAAAACGGTGGCCACCATGGCCGAGCACAAGCGCCTGCTGTCCACCTGCGGCAACTGCGGCCACCACGACCGGATTGACGCTGCCGACTATTTCGACTTTCTCTTCGATAACCACCAGTACCAGGAGCTGGACGCTGATATGCACTCGGCCGACCCCCTGCACTTCGTGGATACCAAAGCCTACCCCCAGCGCGTGGCCGCCACGGAGCGCAGCACCGGCCTGAAAGATGCCGTGCGCTCGGCCCACGGCCAGATGAACGGCCTGGGCTTGGTGGTAGCCGCCATGGATTTCAAATTCATAGGGGGCTCGATGGGCTCGGTAGTGGGTGAGAAAATTGCCCGGGCCATTGACTACGCCCGTCAGAACCGCCTGCCCTTCCTCATGATTTCGCGCTCCGGTGGGGCCCGCATGATGGAAGCCGGCTACTCGCTGATGCAGATGGCCAAAACCTCGGCCAGGCTGGCGCTGCTTTCCGAAGCGGGTTTGCCCTATATTTCTCTGCTCACCGACCCCACCACGGGCGGCGTAACGGCCTCTTTCGCCATGCTCGGCGATTTTAACATTGCCGAGCCGGGTGCCCTCATTGGCTTTGCCGGCCCCCGCGTTATCAAGGAAACTATCGGTAAAGATTTGCCGAAGGGCTTCCAGAGCGCCGAGTTTGTGCTGGAGCACGGCTTCCTCGATTTCATTGTGGACCGGAAGGAGCTGAAAAATAAACTTACCGAGCTGCTGACCATGCTGAAGCCGGTTGAAGTAGCTGCTAATCAGCCTGCTGTCATTAGCTAACCAACCATAGCTACTGCTGCCGGAAATTTTCGGCAAGCTTTTTGGCTAGAGCCCGTTAAATGCGCATTCGGCGTGTTTAGCGGGCTTTTTATTTTGACAAGCACTGGGTCTGCGCATTACCAATCGGTGGTATAGGCGTAAATCTATATTCACCGAACATTTTTACCCCAACCGCAGTAAGAACCTGCAAAACCAATCAAACCGCTCTTTTCTCTCCACCAAGTTTCTTTCTCCTTCTTATGACTTCTCGCAATTCGCTTCTGACGTTGTTGATGGCCTTCGTGCTTTTCGTAAGCTCCTGCGCCACCACCCGTAACCCCAACATTCCGGAGGCTGACACCAACGGCACGGGCCCCCGCAAAACCGGCATGAGCAAAACCGCTAAGGGCGGTATCATCGGGGCCGGTGGCGGTGCCGTGGTAGGTGGCGTGCTGGGCCGCGTAATCGGCGGCAAAAACGGTACGGCTGCCGGCGCTATTATCGGGGCTGCCGTGGGCGGTACCGGTGGTGCCCTCATCGGCCGCAAAATGGACAAGCAGGCCGAGGAACTGCAGCGTGACATGCAGAACGCCAAAGTGGAACGTGTAGGCGAGGGTATTAAAATCACCTTCGACTCGGGCATCCTCTTCGATACCAACAAGAGCGACCTGCGCGCTGCTTCGATGACGGAAATCCAGAAAATGGCTGAAATCCTGAAGAAGTACCCCGACACCAACGTACTGGTAGAAGGCCACACCGACAACACCGGTTCGGACGCCATCAACCAACCCCTGTCGGAGCGCCGGGCCCAGGCCGTGGCTAACTACACCACTGCTCAAGGCGTTGATGCTGCCCGCATCACCACTAAAGGCTACGGTTCAAGTCAGCCTATTGCCGACAACACCACCGTGGAAGGCAAGCAGGCCAACCGCCGCGTAGAAATTGCCATCTATGCCAACGAGAAAATGAAGAAAGCCGCTGAAGCCGGCCGTCTGTAAGTTCTCAGCAATCTGAATGTAAAGGCCACCTCCTAGGAGGTGGCTTTTTTGCGTGTAGCGCACAGCATAGGCCCACGTAACCAGTTCCCCAATGCCAAGCGCCAGCTGATTTTTTTATGTAATTAGATGGTGGCCAACTGCCTGATGACAAAGCAATACGAGGTGCCATCAGTGCATTGAAAAGTGCCCTGAAACACAATTGATGCGGTATTTTGATAATTTTCTGCTGGCAAAACCGTTTTTGGCAAGGTGGTTGCAAAAGTTCAGATACGAGGGGCAGCAAGCCTACTTACTTTCGTACCGAGCCTTTTTGCTGCTTTTCCCTTTACTTCACACCAACACACTAACCTCCCCCAACCTCATGAAGAACCTTCGTTCGTTATTCGCCCTGATGCTGGCTGTACTGCTGCTGGGCAGCAACTATGCTGAGGCTCAAACCACTACCACTAAGAAGCCGTGGAGCAAAACCGCTAAGGGTGCCGTTATTGGTGGCCTGGGTGGTGCCGCCGGTGGTGCCGTGCTGGGCCGCGTAATTGGCGGTAAGTCGGGCACGGCCAAAGGGGCCATTATTGGTGCTGCCGTGGGTGGCGCTGGTGGCGCACTCATCGGCCGCCGCATGGACAAGCAGGCTGCTGAACTGAAAAGAGAAATGGCCGGTGCTAAAGTGGAGCGCGTAGGCGAGGGTATCAAAATCACCTTCGACTCGGGCCTGCTGTTTGCCAAAAACTCGTCGGCCCTGACTTCGGCTGCTCAGCAGAACATCCAGGAGTTGGCTAAAACCCTCATCAAGTACGGCGACACCAACGTAATTGTAGAAGGCCACACCGACAACACCGGTACCGATGCCATCAACGACCCCCTGTCGCAGCGCCGGGCCCAGGCCGTGGCTAACTACACCCAGCAGCAAGGCGTAGATGCTTCGCGCTTCACGGTAACCGGCTACGGCTCCAAGCAGCCCATTGCCGACAACTCTACCGAAGCTGGCCGTCAGGCTAACCGCCGCGTAGAGGTAGCCATTTTCGCTAACGAAAAGCTGAAAAAGGCTGCTGAAAAAGGCACCATCTAAGCCTAGTTGCCAGAGTTTTTTGGGCGGCCCCGTCACCAGTTTGGTGGCGGGGCCGTACTGTTTTCAGTGCTTTTGTACCTGTGCCCTATGCCCGCCACCTACACTTCTTCGCCCGCCGACAAAACTCAGGAAGACCACGCCATCCTGAACCAGTTTTATCCCCCGCTTACCCTGGACAAGCCCCGCCGTTCACCTATGCGGGAGCTGATTTCCACCGTGCTGTCGCACCGTACCACCCACGCCGATGAGGAGTTGGCTTACAACCGGATGCTGGAAGCTTTCGGCGACTGGGCCGGGGTGCTGGCCGCGCCCACTGCGGAGCTGGCCCACGCCATCCGCACCACACGCTGGCCTGATACTCAGGCCCCGCGTATCCAGGAGATTCTGCGCCGCATCAAGGCCGAGCGGGGTGAGTTCAGCCTGGATTTTCTGGCGGACTGGACGACGGAGCAGGGCATGCAATGGCTGAACGATATGCCGGGTATCGGGCTGAAAACGGCTTCTTTGGTGCTGCTCTTCAACTTTCATAAGCCCGTGCTGCCCGTGGACACGCACGTGCACCGCATTGCCCAGCGCGTAGGTATGATCGGGCCCAAGGCCTCTGCTGACAAAGCCCACCAGGTACTGCTGGAGCACTTGCCCAAGGATGCCCTTACGCTGCTGAACTTCCACAAACACAACTACTGGCACGGGCAGAAAATCTGTTTGTATGCGAAACCCGACTGCCCCCGGTGCCCGCTCAAAGGTTTCTGTAATTACTACCTGGAACACTATGGCCCAGCTACACCTGAGGCCCTGGCCGCTACGCCCGCGCATTGGGATGAAGCCTGGGGCAAACTGCCGCATTAATTCTTCGGCTGTTAGCTGATGGCTATTAGCTGTTAGCTTTGGAGCGGCATTGCTGCTAACAGCTAATAGCCATCAGCTAACAGCTAAAAACATGCGTCTTGTTCGTCACCCGGTTCTGTGTAATTATTACGTCACCTACCGGTGCAACGCCAAGTGCTCCTTCTGCAACATCTGGGAGAAACCCTCGCCCTATATCACCCTGGCCGACGTGGAGCAGAACCTGCGTGACCTGAAGCGGCTGGGCGTATCGGTGGTGGACTTCACGGGTGGTGAGCCGCTGCTGCACCGCCAGATTCACGAGTTTCTGGCGCTGGCCCACGACATGGGCTTCATCACCACCCTCACCACCAACTGCCTGCTCTACCCCAAATACGCCGAGCGGTTGCGGGGTAAGGTGGATATGCTGCACTTCTCCCTGGATGCCTCCGAGAAGGAAGTGCACGACCGGGGCCGGGGCGTAGCCTGTTTTGATTTTGTGCTGGAAAGCATCCGGGTGGCCCGGGAGTTGGGTGAGCGGCCGGATATTCTGTTTACCGTGTTCCGCGAAAACTTGGCGGACTTGGAAAAAGTGTACCGGGAAATCACGCAGCCCAACAAGCTGGTGCTGATTCTGAACCCGGCCTTCGAGTACAACTCCGTAGAAACCGGGGAGCAGCTGACGGCGGAGGAATTGGATTACCTGTCGGCGTTTGGCAAGCGGCCGGGCGTGTACCTCAACGAGGCCTTTATCCAGCTCCGCCGTGACGGGGGTAACCACGTAGCCGCACCCGTGTGCCGGGCCGCCAGCACTACCTTGGTTATTTCGCCCAGCAATGAGTTGGTGCTGCCCTGCTACCACCTGGGTGAGCAGAAATTCCCGATTGAAGGCCGCCTGCACGAACTCTACCATTCCGGCGAGGTGCAGCGGCTGGCCGCATTGGAAGGCCGCCTGCCCCAGTGCGAAGGCTGCACCATCAACTGCTACATGCAGCCCAGCTTCGCCGTGGAAACCAGCAAATACTTCTGGCAGGCCCTACCCAGCACCCTCAAGTATAACTGGGAAAAAGGCACCTGGAAACGGATGCTGGCCCGCTAAACTCTCTTACCATATACTGACCCACCCATGCCCGCCCTAATTCTCCCCGTGCAGGATAAACACCCTCAGTTTGGCCCCGACTGCTTTCTGGCCGATAATGCCACTGTGGTAGGCGACGTGACGCTGGGCCGGGGCTGCACCGTGTGGTTTCAGGCCGTGGTGCGCGGGGATGTGAACAGCATCCGGGTAGGCGACGAAACCAACATTCAGGATGGAGCCGTCATTCACTGCACTTACCAGAAGGCGGCTACTATCATCGGCTCCCGCGTGAGCATCGGGCACAAAGCCATTGTGCACGGCTGTACCGTGGAAGATGACGTACTCATTGGCATGGGCGCCATTGTGATGGACCGCGCCGTGGTGGGTGCGGGCTGCATTGTGGCGGCTGGGGCCGTGGTGCTGGAGGATACACAGTGCGAGCCGGGCTATTTGTACGCGGGCGTTCCGGCTCGTAAAATCAAGCCTGTAAGCGAGGAGCAGCGTGCTGGTATGCGCCAAACGGCCGCCAATTACCAGCTATATGCTAGTTGGTTTGCTAAAAAGTAAGCGCTGAGTGAAGCGTGGTTTTGGTAACTGAATACGAGGCGAGTAATTTGGATTATGAAAAGGTAATGGCCTTTTCTATTCACTTTCCTTACTCCCTATTCATGTTCAAATTTTACGCTTACCTGGCTGGTACTGTGCTGGCCGCTACTTCCCTGGCTTCGTGCAGCAGCAGCCACTATGCTTTTCGGCCAAATACGCCGGCTTATCATGAGGTAGCCAGCCAAGTGCAGGTACAACCCGCGCCGGCTGCCACGCCATCTGCTACGCCCGCCGAGCAACCAGCCGCCACACCCGCTGCGCCGGTTTCGGCGGCTGCACAAAAGCCGGCTGTAACCCCAGGCCGCAAAGCAGTGGCTCCGGCCCGGCGCTTGGTACTGCCTGGGAAAGTAGGTCTGCTCCAGCGTGCGGCATTGGCTAAAGTAACCAAACAGCTGCATCGCCAACCCGAAATAGCTAAAGCCGGGCAGGCTCAGTCGAAGGCCGGTACGGCCGGTATTGTGATTGGCATTGGCCTGGTTATCCTGCTGATTGGTGGGCTGATTGGCGGAACCAACTTTGTAGCCACCATTGGTGGCGTCACTTTCCTAGTGGGCCTCATTATGCTGATTATTGCGTTGATAAGCGGAAAATAATCTGCTCAGCAGCTGCACAAAAAAAGCCCGGCTACACATCGTAGTCGGGCTTTCTTTATGCAGTTGTGGTTACAAAGCCAAAGTTTCACCGGTTTCTTCCGTGCGCTCCTCGGCGTTGGTTACGCGCAACTGCACCAGTTCCACGGCCCGACGGGAGCGTTGCAGCACCCGGAACTCGTAGTTGTCAAGGGCGGCCACGTCGCCTACTTCCGGGATGTTGCCGTACAGCACGTTCAGCAGGCCCCCCACGGTTTCGTAGTCGTCGCCTTCGGGCAGCGGGTAGGGGAGGTACTCGTTGGCATCGGAAATGGGCGTAGCGGTATTTACGCGGTACTCCGCTTCCGATATTTTTTCCACTACCGGTACTTCGTTGTCGTACTCGTCCTGGATTTCGCCGACCAACTCCTCCACAATGTCCTCCATCGTCACGATGCCCGATACGCCGCCAAACTCATCCGATACCACGGCTATGTGCATGTGCTTGCGCTGAAACTGGCGCAGCAGACGGTTGATTTTCTTGGTTTCGGGCACAAAATAGGCCGGGCGCATGATTTTGGCCAATTCAACGGGCTCCTGCCGACGAATAATCGGTAGCAAATCCTTCACGTAGAGCACGCCCACGATGTTGTCGATGTTGCCCTCAAAAACCGGCATCCGGGAAAAGCCCTCGTTGTACACGGTTTCCAGAATAGCCTCCTGGGGCGTGTTGATGTCGATGGCCGAGAGCTTGGTGCGGGGCACCATAATCTGCTTCACCATCCGGTCGTTGAACTCGAACACGTTTTCCAGCAGCTCGTGCTCCGACTCCTGCAGCTCCCCGCTTTGCTTGCTCTGGTCTAGCAGCAGGCGCAGCTCCTCGGAGGTGTGCACCTCGTGCTCGTGCACCGACTCCACCCCGAACAGGCCTAGCACTAGGTTCGAGAGCTTATCCAAAAGCCAGATAAAGGGGAAGGTGATAAACGCAAACGCCCGCAGCGGAATGGCAATGGCAATGCTCACATTTTCCGGCTTCCGGATGGCCAGTACCTTCGGAGCCTGTTCGCCCAGCACAATGTGCATGGTGGTAATGAGCGTGAACGAAGTGCCAATGGCAATCTTGTGTACCGTGGCCTCGCTCACAGTTAGCCCCAGCTTGTCAATAATGGCCAGCACTACTTCGGCTACCACACTTTCGCCCACCCAACCCAGGGCCAGCGAGGCTACCGTAATACCCAGCTGAGTGGCCGAGAGGTAGTAGTTCAAGTCGTGCAGCATGCTCTGCACCAGCTTGGCCAGGCGGTTGCCGCTCTGGGCTTTGATATCAATTTGTGAAGGCCTCACCTTCACAAAGGCAAATTCTGCTGCTACAAAAAAGCCATTCAGCAATACCAGCAGAATGGTCAATACTATATTTAAAGCCATAGGTGCGGAAGCCGGACTCGACCGGTCGGTCTTCCATTGTAAGGCAAAAATACGACATTCGGCGCAAGCGGTTGGAAAATACCTGCGTACTACCCGTCGGAAGCGCCGCCGTAGCCGGTGTTTGGTGCAGCTTTGGCCCCGGAAAAACTACTTTCCCCCGTTAGCTGTTGCGGTTTCTCCCGACCTTTGCCTTATTCCCGACTCGTTGTCGTTTTTTCCCTGTTACATGTCCCGGCATTTCTCTGTTTTATTTTCGCTGCTTCTAGGGTTGCTGCTTGCCACGGCGGCAACGGCCCAGGTATTGCAGCCTACCAAGCTCTCCACGGCCCTCAGCAAGCCGACCGTCAAAGTAGGCGAGGAGCTGGACCTGATTGTTAACGCCCGCATCGACGACAAGTGGCACCTGTACGCCACCGATTTCGACCCCGACCTGGGCCCTACCGTATTTGCCTTCACGTTTGCTAAAAGCCCGGCGTACGAGCTGGTGGGCAAGCCCAAATCCATTGGCGCTACCAAGCACTATGACGAGGTATTTAAAGGCAACGTCACGTACTTCGAGAAAACCGGCCGCATTACCCAGCGCATACGGGTGCTGCAGCCCGGCAGCCTCACCATCAAAGCCGAAACCGAGTTTCAGAGTTGCACCGATGTGGATGGCCGCTGCATCCCCGGGGAGGAAAGCCTGAGCTTCGGCCCCATTGAGGTAACCGGTGCGGCGGCCGCTCCGGCCACGCCAGCCCCCGCCAAAGGCACCACCGGCGCCGTAATGCCTGCTGCCTCCACTACCACTTCTACGGCCAGCGCCGCCGTTGCCCCTGCGGTGACTCCCGACTCGGCAGCTCCAGCTCCCGCCGCTCCCGCAGTGGCAGCTACCACCGACTCTGCTACGCCAGTAGTGGCGTCAACGGCGGCCGTGGCTGCTGCTACCACAACCGCAGCGGCCCCTGTAACGGCGGCCACCCCAAGCACCAGCCTGTGGGGATTTGCCCTGCTGGCCTTCTTGTCGGGCTTGGGGGCATTGCTTACGCCTTGCGTGTTTCCGCTCATCCCCATGACGGTTTCCATCTTCACCAAAGGGTCCGAAAACCGTCAGCAAGGAATTCTAAAAGCCCTGTTCTATGGGCTGTCCATCATCTTCATCTATGTGGTGGTGGGCCTGCTGACTACCGTACTGCTGGGGGCCGATGGCCTAAACCTGATCAGTACTCACTGGCTGCCCAACCTGATTTTCTTCGTGGTGTTTGTGGTGTTTGGGCTGTCGTTTCTGGGGCTGTTTGAGATTACGCTACCCCACGGCATGGTCAATAAGATTGACGAGCAAGCCGACAAAGGCGGCTGGGCCGGCGTTTTCTTCATGGCCCTCACGCTGGTAGTGGTATCGTTTAGCTGCACCGGCCCCATCGTAGCCTCTATTCTGACTATGGCTGCTCAGGGCCAGCGCATCCAGCCGGTTATCGGAATGCTGGGCTTTTCACTGGCCTTCGCGCTGCCATTCATG
Organism: Hymenobacter pini; assembly: GCF_020421205.1. Taxonomy (GTDB): domain Bacteria; phylum Bacteroidota; class Bacteroidia; order Cytophagales; family Hymenobacteraceae; genus Hymenobacter; species Hymenobacter pini. The sequence continues at coordinate 311,778 of NZ_JAIZZH010000003.1, read as the reverse complement.
CTGTTTGCGCTGTTCCCCACGTGGCTGAAAAGCCTGCCTAGCTCCGGTGGGTGGCTGAATACGGTGAAGGTGGTATTGGGCTTTGTTGAACTCATGCTGGCTCTGAAATTCCTAAGCATGGCCGACCTGGCTTACCACTGGAACTTGCTTCCCCGCGACCTGTATCTGGTGCTCTGGATTGCGTTGTCGGGCTTGCTGGGCGTGTACCTGCTGGGCAGGTTTAAGCTTTCCCACGATTCGGACCTGACGCACCTGAGCGTAGGGCGGCTGCTGATGGCCGTGCTGGCCTTCAGCTTCATGACGTACCTGATTCCTGGCCTCTTTGGCGCGCCGCTGCCTTTGCTGGCCGGTTACCTGCCGCCCCAAAGCCGCCAGGATTTCTCCCTGGCTAGCAATGCTGCTCCCGCTATACCGGCAGCCCTGCCCAATAATAGCCAGTGTGAAGCCCCGCGCTACGCCGACTTTCTGGAGCTGCCTCACGGCCTGCCGGGCTATTTTGACTTGGAGCAGGCCAAGCGTTGCGCCAAAGCGGCCGGCAAGCCACTGTTTATCGATTTCACCGGCCATGCTTGTGTAAACTGCCGCAAAATGGAGGCGTCTGTGTGGAGCGACCCGCAAGTGCTCAAGCGCCTGCGCGAGGACTTCGTAGTGGTGGCCCTGTACGTGGACGATAAGCAGGAACTGCCCCGCAACGAGTGGTACACCTCTTCCCACGACCACAAGGAAAAATCCACGCTCGGCAAGAAAAACGCCGATTTGCAGCTCACCGGCTTCAATGTAAATGCTCAGCCCTACTACGTGCTGCTCGACCCCAACGCCCCGGCCGACTTGGCGCACGTGCTAACGGCCCCGGTTGCCTATGAGCCCAATGCCGGAAACTTTGTGAAGTTTTTGGATGCTGGCTTGGCCCGTTACCGTCAGCAGGTAGCAGTTCGCTAAGTATTAGGCCGCAATAACAATAGCCAACGCCCCTCCTGGTATGTTAACCGGGAGGGGCGTTGGCCATTATTAATTTATTGGTTTTACGGGCCTGTAATGCAACCTGCTAGCAGCTTTTTTGCCTATATATCGTGCAATTCTTCCAAGAAAACCTGACCTTTGCGGCCGAAAAGGAAATCGGGCGAACAGCGGATAACTCAGCGGAAGGCGGTGCGATGTTGCGGATGCATACAAAAAGAAAAGGCGGCACCCACCCAGATGCCGCCTCTCGATTCAGAACGTACCCACCCAGATACGTCCCGTTTTTCCTCCTCACAAAGTCCACCCTTTTTTCTTGCTGTAGAAGAAGGATTCGAACCTCCACAGAGTGGTTAGCCGGCCGCCGGACCAGTTTTTCCCGAATCTCCACCCCCGAGAGAGGAGGGCGTGTCTGCCAGTTTCACCATTCTACATTCTGAAAAACAATCCTACGCCGCTTGCGTTGGATTATGACAAATGTACTAGGTTGATTGAAGTAATAAAATAATTTCAGACATTTGTATAAAAATTTACATAGTTTTTAAAAATCGAGGTTTTTCATTGAAATATAGATAATCAACACCCTGAAAAATGGCCCGTAATTACGAACTTGACGACACCGACCGGAAGATTCTGGCCCTGTTGATTGAAGATGCCAAAATGCCCTACACGGAAATTGCGCGTAAAGTGCATGTTTCGGGTGGTACGGTACACGTGCGCATGGCTCGCTTGGAGGAATTGGGGATTGTGCAAGGCGCAACCCTCAAAATAGATTACCAGAAACTCGGCTACGGTGTACGGGCATTTCTGGGCATCTACCTGCAGAAAAGCTCGGTGTACGAGAGTGTGGTAGCGGCGCTGCGCCAGATTCCGGAAGTGGTCAGCATCGACTTTACCACCGGTGCTTATGGCATCTTCGCGCGCCTGATTTGCCGGGATACTAACCACTTGCGCGAAGTACTGCACGAGCAGATTCAGTTGATTGAAGGCATTGAGCGCACCGAGACGCTGATTTCCTTAGAAGAGGCCTTTAACCGGCCCATTCAGCTGCAGGAGGTAGAAGAAAAGGCCAGCTAGTAGCTCGTTGCTACTGCTGCTCCTGTATCGGCGCCGCTGCTCCAGTAGTTGGGGTAGCGGCTGCTGCGTTTCTGCCCGGCTGCTGTGTAATGCCTGGTACGATGGCAAAATTGGGCCGCAAGTAGCTGAGATTGTATTTTTCTGCTGAAGTTAGATTGGCTGTTGGGGCTTGATCTGCTGCGGGTTATATTTCGTAGGTACATCCTGACAACCTCTTTAGGAGCCAGCCTTGCATATGCGCATCCCTGCTTTTCTACTACCGATGCTTGTACTGGCTCAGGTGGGCCGGGGACAGAGCATGCCGGCCGTGTATCTGAACGACCGAGACGAGGCCACCGTGCCCGACAGCGCTACGCATTACCGCGTTGTAGACCGGCGCAACGAGCTGCTGGGAACGTACGCCATGCGGGAATATTCCTTATCGGGCACAATGCTCTTAAAAGGCACCCTTTCAGCTATTGATCCGCCCGTGCGCAATGGGCTACTCACTTGGTTTCACCCGGATGGCAGCAAAGCCGCGCAAGTGCATTACCACGATGATGAAGCCGATGGCCTGTACCTGGGTTGGTACGAGGACGGCCAGGTAAGTCAGCGCGGCGACTACGTGGACGGGCAACGGGTAGGGCGCTGGATTACCGTGCACCGCAACGGCCAGAAACGCTCTGAGGGCCGCTACAACGCCGGGCGGCCGGTAGGGGAGTGGCGCTACTACTATGACACGGGTGAGTTGAGTGCCATTGAAATGCCCGACCGCCTAGGTAAGCCTCTGGCGCTGGCTTTCTTCAATAAAGATGGCTCTCCATATATGGGCCGGGTGCGTACCCGCGAGTTGCCGCGGTTTCCCGGCGGCGAAGCCGCTATGCTCAATTATATTGTCCGCAATACCACTTACCCGCGTACTATCCGCCGGAAAGGCATTACGGGTAATGTGTACGTGAGCTACACTGTGGGTGAGGACGGCCGGGTGAGCCAGGTGCGGGTGGTGCAGGGCTTAGCGCCCGATGCCGACCTGGAAGCACGCCGGGTGGTAGCCAGCCTGCCGGCCTTTGAGCCGGGCCGGGAGTATAATCTGCCCACAGCCATGACGTTTACCATTCCCATTCATTTTGCTCCCAACTTCTCATTGGTTTCGGGAGTGAAGCCCCCGCAAGTACCACCTTCGGAAGCCCGCGCCGCTGCTCCCGACCCGGAGGAGTGACGGATTTCGCCGCCCAGATTAAACCTCGGCAACTTGCTTTACTCTCACTGGCAGAAACTTCCTCCCCTTAACTGTTTTTGCCATGAAACGCTTCTCATTTTTCGTTGTTGCTGCGCTTAGCTTCAGTCTCTCAGCCTCCGCGCAGGTGGTACCCCGCCGCCACGACCAGGCCCGCATCCGGCAGGGCGTACGCTCTGGGCAGCTGACCCGGGCCGAAGCTGCGCGGGTAGAAGCAAAACAAGCTGAGGCAGCGCAAGCCAGGCAAGCTGCCCGGGCCGATGGCGTAGTAACGCCCGCTGAGCGCCAGGTTGTACGCCGCGAGGAGCGCCAAGCCGACCGTTCTCTGTATCGGCAGAAGCATGACGGCCAAATGCGCCGGGTACAGTAACAGGTATCCAGCCAATCCCCCAAGCACACAAAAGCCCCGCTCTTTTAAGGAGCAGGGCTTTTGATTATAGCCTGGTTTTAGCTTAGGCAGTTACCTGGGCATCCAGTTTCTGGGCCAGTACGTGCTTCGGTACGGCGCCTACTTGCTTATCAACTACCTGACCGTTTTTGAATACCAGCAGCGTAGGAATGCTGCGGATACCAAATTTGGCGGAGGTTTGGGGGTTGGAGTCTACGTCAACTTTGCCAATTACGGCTTTGCCTTCATATTCGCCAGCTAGTTCTTCTACTACCGGGCCTACCATGCGGCAAGGGCCACACCACTCGGCCCAGAAGTCCACAAGCACCGGCTTATCGGAGTTGATGATTTGGTCGAAGTTAGCATCGGTAATTTCGATGGCTTTATGTCCCATAACAGAAGGGGGTTTGATGGATTAGATGTGCTGTTTACGGTCAACCGGGCCGCAAGGTAGCAGATTGCGTTTCAACAAGCAGCGCGCCGGAAAGTTCACTTCGGCCAGAGTGGCAGTAAGCCCGGCCAATAACCGTAATGCCCCGGTGGCAGTGGCTGGGCGCGGGCCGCTGCTACCGGGGTACCACACGAGCTATCCATTACGAATGATAGGCCCGGGCATACTCCTGTGCCCGGTGACGTAGCTTATAGAACACGTAAAGATTAAAGAAGTGCATGCCTCCAAGAATCAGAATGATAGTGCCAATCTTGATGCTGAGCGTTTCCACGCTGGCCTGGTAGCTGGTTACGGGTTCCGTTGTGCGGAGCGTGAGCGTGGCGTAGCCGATGTTGATGAGGTAAAAGCCGGTCAGCAGCAGCTTGTTCACAGAGTCAGCCAACTGCTCATTGCCATGAAAAATATCAACCAGAAACAGGCGGCCATTTTTGAAGAGTGTGCGGGCAACCCATACGGTCAGCAGCACAGTAACGGGCAAGTACACGCCGTACACGAGGAGGTAGTAATTCATGACGTTGGGGATGAAGGTGAAAAGTGAAGAAGTGAATGGTAATGAGGTAAATGGCAAAAGGCGACAGATGAGTAGCTGACTTATGCCGGAACCGGCTAGCTGCCAATGTCAAGCTGCGGCAGTAAATCAGCCAGGGCTTCTGAACAAGCCGGGAAGCGGAATTGGAAGCCGGCTTCCAGCAGCCGATGGGGAGCCACCTTGCGGCTCTTAAGAATTAGCTCGGTTTCGGTGCCTAGCACAAGCGCCCCAAGTTCCAGTAGCCACCGTGGTTGTGGTAAGTGCCATTTTGGCTGATAGTGCTGATCCAGGAGGTGCATAAAATCCTGGTTTTGAAGAGGCTCAGGGGCGCACAGGTTGAACGCGCCTTCCAGAGCTGGGCGTGCCACTACAAATTCTACCGCCCGGCAGAAATCTGCAATGTGCAGCCAGCTCATCCACTGCTGCCCGTCGCTCTGGGGTGTGCTGAGGCCTAATCGAGCGAGCCGGGCTATGGTGGGAAGAGCCCCGCCATCATTCCCTAGCACAATGGCGGTGCGCAGGACCACGCGCCGCGTCCGGGGAGTGGGCGTCAACCAGAATTCCGCCTCCCATTTCTGAGCCACCATTTCGGAGAAGGTGCGGCCAATTCGGCCAGCGGCTTCCGTATTGGCAGGAGCGTTGCCGGTGGTATGCTCGTAAATGGTGGCCGTGGAAGAGTTCAGCCATACGGCGGGCGGATTCCGACACTGCGCCACGGCTTCACCCAGTACCCGCGTGCTTTCGGTGCGGCTGCGCACTATGGCGTACTTATTGGCAGCATGGTAGCGGCAGTCTACTGTTTTGCCAGCGAGGTTGATGAGTACTGCTGCGCCTTCCAGCTTGCTGGCCCAGGGCCCGAGGGTGCGCCCGTTCCAGGCCACTTCTCCAAAACGCCGGGCACGCCGTGTCAGCGTGATAACCTCGTATCCTACTTGCCGGAAATAGCGCGCCAAGTGCCGACCCAGAAAGCCATTGCCGCCGGCCAGAATCATCAGAGGCTGATGCATGAGGTGGAAGAGTAAAATGTGGGCAGAAAGAATAAATGAATGTTTTGATTAATAATTTTAAACTTTCAGAAAATAATGAAAGATTAAATCAAAAAAATAAGCCAGCCTCAAAACCGGCTGCGCATAAGCTTCATAAAGGTGCTGACAAACCAGTTCTCATCGGCCTTAATGAGGGTGTTAGCCGCTTTATCAGCGAAATCGGCGAAACTTTGAATACTGCCTATCATCTGCGTGAATGCCTGAGTTTCCTCTGGGGTAGCGGCAGGCGAAGGCTCTACCTGGCTGATTTCGCCCAGCACGCGCATAATAGGAGCCAATTCCCGCTTATGGCGCTCCTGCAGAATGAGGGTGGCTACGCGGTGAATGTCTTTCTCGGCTGAGAAAAACTCCCGCCGCTCACCCGGCCGCAACTCCTTGCGCACGAGGCCCCAGTCCATGAGGGCGCGCACGTTCATGTTGGCGTTGCCTCGGGAAATCTGTAACTGTTCCATAATGTCCTCGGTGCTCAGCGCCCCCGGCGACACCAGTAGCAACGCGTGCACCTGCGCCATCGTCCGGCTTACGCCCCAGGCCGAGCCCAGGGTGCCCCAGCCTTCAATGAACTTGCTTTTGGCTTCGTCGAGTTGCATGGTGTAAATGTAGTAGAGTATTTGAAACTTTCAATAAAAATTGAAAGAATATTTTCAGTGCAGTAGTTCCACAATTGTTCGGACGACACCAACCCCTGCTGCTACTACTCCAAGGCCCGCCAGAACACTCAAAGCCGGCACCACGGGCCACAGGATCAGGCACAGCACCGTGAGCACCGCCGCGCCTGCCAGGTAGGCCAGCACCAACAAAACGCCCAGCACGGTGCTGCCAACGCCAGTTGAGTTGCGGGTTCCCAAGTGGCGTACCTGCGTATGCTGCTGGACAGCGTGTTTAGGTGACACATATGCAACTAATGGAGCAGGAATAGTACGCAGCAGATTACTTCGTCGCTTCACAGTTCGCGAGGAGCCAGATGCAGGAGGTGTTACGCAAGAGGAATGAAGCGCAGAAACAGTCGCCGCGGCAGAAACTGCAGACTGTCGCGGAGCAGTGGTATCCTGAGAACAAGACGCCTGCAGAACAGTAGAAGCTGGCAAGGGCAAAGGTTGCGTAGCAGTGCAAGCCGTTTGTAGACAGACAACTAAGCCAAGTAGTAGTGTTCGGTGGGCGATTATCACCATATATATAAAGCCATAAAAGCCAGTGTGGCTGCTTACCGGAGTCGGTAAGCAGCCACACTGGTTGCATTATGAGCGTGCCGAAAACTAAATCAGCTGGCAGGCGTCGATTTCCATTTCGCGCATTTTGCGGATGAACTCCTTCGGCTCGATGCGGTAGCGGCGGGAGTAGGTGTCCACGGTGAGGTGCTCGTGGGGCTCGGCAAACTTGATTTCCAGCTTTTTGGAGCCGGCGCAGCCTTCCACGGCTTCCATGAAGCGGTCCATGAAGGGCTCCGTGATGGTGCGTAGGTCCAGCTGTACCCGCACGCCATTGGCCAGCTTCTCGGCCACGTTGAACAGGGGCTCCATGGTCAGGATCTTGAACTCAAATTGGTCGGAGTCGCGGAAACGTTGAGCGTACTTGCCCCGGATGTACATGGGCGGCACCTGCTCCTTGTCGTAGTTGCGCGGGTTGATGAGGGCCGAGAACCGGCTGTAGTCGTCGCGGAACAGGGCCAGGTTCAGCGAGGACTCGTAGTCTTCCACACTGAACGAGACGAAGGGCTGGCCGGTCTTGGTGGTTTTGAACAGGACGTTGGAAATCAGGCCGGCTACCGTTACCTCGCGGTTTTTGTAGTTCTCCACCTTATCCAGGGAGCAGGTGCAGTAGGAGTCAATTTCCAGCTTAAAGTCATCCAAGGGATGGCCCGAGAGGTAGAAGCCTACCACTTCTTTTTCGCGGCGCAACTGCTCGGTGGCGGGCCAAGGCTCCATATCGGCCACCTTGGGTAGGGGCATGGCTACTGCGCCAAAGGCACCACCGCCAAACAAGCTCTGTTGGGCGGAGTCCTGCTCTGCCTGGTACTGCTGCCCCATCTTCACTGCTTTGTCGATGAGGTGCTGGTCGCCGGCCGGGGCCTCCACGAACTGGCGGCGGTGGTACCGCTCGAACGAGTCGAAAGCGCCTGATAAGGCCAGGCTCTCGAACGTTTTCTTATTCACGGCGCGCAGGTTCACGCGCTTCGAGAAGTCGAAAATGTCGGTGTAAGGGCCCTTTTTGTCCCGCTCGGCCACAATGTTTTCAATGGCGGCCTCGCCCGCGCCTTTCACGGCAGCCATACCGAAGCGAATCTGCCCCTTTTCGTTTACGTTGAACTTGAGGATGGATTCGTTCACGTCGGGGCCAAGTACCTGCACGCCCTGCCGGCGGGCCTCCTCGATAAAGAAGGTTACCTTCTTGATGTCCGACATGTTGTTGGTGAGTACGGCGGCCATGTACTCGGCGGGGTAGTTGGCCTTGAGGTAGCCCGTCTGGTAGGCTACCACCGAGTAGGCGGCGGAGTGGGAGCGGTTGAAGCCGTAGGCCGCAAACTTCTCCATCACGTCAAACACCTCGTTGGCCTTCTTCTCCTTGATGCCGTGCAGCTCTAGGGCGCCCTTGCAGAATTTCTCCCGCTCCTGGGCCATCTTCTTCATGTCCTTTTTACCCATGGCGCGGCGCAGCAAGTCGGCGCCGCCCAGGGAGTAGCCGGCCAGAATCTGGGCCGTCTGCATGATCTGTTCCTGGTACACCATGATGCCCTGGGAGTAGTTCAGGATGGGCTCCAGCAGCTCGTGTGGGTACTCAATTTCCTCGCGGCCGTGCTTGCGGTTGATGAAGTTCGGGATGAACTGCATAGGGCCCGGCCGGTAGAGGGCGTTCATGGCAATCAGGTCCTCGATGTTGGTGGGCTTGAGGTCCTTGAGGTACATGCGCATGCCTTCCGATTCGAACTGGAACGTGCCGATGGTGTCGCCGCGCTGATACAGCTCGTAGGTCTTGGGGTCGTCGAGGGGGATGTCGTCAATGTTGATATCAACGCCGTGATTTTTCTTGATGAGCTCCAGGGCATCGACGATGATGGTCAGCGTCTTCAGGCCCAGGAAGTCCATCTTCAGCATCCCGGCACTCTCAATCACCTTGCCGTCAAACTGCGTCACCAGTAGATCTGAGTCCTTGGAAGTGGAAACGGGGATGTACTTGGTGATGTCGTCGGGGGCGATGATGACGCCGGCGGCGTGGATGCCGGTGTTGCGCACCGAGCCTTCCAGCTTCTCGGCCAGGCGCAGAATCTGGCCCCTGAGGTTGTCGGGAGCGTCGTCGCGGCGGATCATGTCCAGCTCCTGGTTTTCGGCAAAGGCCCCGGCCAGGGTGGTGCCGGGCTTTTCAGGTACCATCTTGGCCAGCTCGTTGGTCACGGGCAAGGGCAACTCCATGGCCCGGGCCACGTCCTTGATGCTGGACTTGGCGGCCATGGTACCGAAGGTGATAATCTGGGCCACCTGGGTTTTGCCGTACTTGTCCACCACGTAATCAATTACCCGCTGGCGGTTCACGTCGTCGAAGTCGATGTCGATATCAGGCATCGACACGCGCTCCGGGTTGAGGAAACGCTCGAACAGCAGGCTGTACTTAATGGGGTCGATGTTGGTGATACCCACGCAGTAGGCTACGGCCGAGCCGGCCGCCGAGCCCCGGCCCGGACCTACGGCTACGCCCATATCCCGGCCGCGGTTGATGAAGTCCTGCACGATGAGGAAGTAGCCGGCGAAGCCCATCGTCTCGATGATGCGCAGCTCATAATCCAGCCGCTCCTCGATTTCCGGAGTGCGCTCCGAATACCGGGGGGGCTTGGTCATCGTCAGGTTGCCTTTGCCCGCACCCGGCCCGAAAGCACCCACGTAGGTCAGCTCGCGCAAAAATTCATCGGCGTTGGCAAAGGGCGCAGGAATGGGGAAGTTGGGCAGCAGAATATCACGCGCCAGCTTGGGTGGCGTGATTTTATCGACGATTTCGTTGGTGTTGTCCAGGCTTTCCGGCACGTCCCGGAACAGCTGGCTCATCTCCTCCTGCGTTTTGAAGTAGAACTGGTCGTTGGGGAAGCCGAAGCGGGAGCGAGGCCGGGGCATCTGGGCCTCCTCATCAATGCGCATCAGCTGCCGGCGGATCTGGTCGTCGGAAGAGGCCAGGGGGCGCAGGTTGTCGAGGTGGTCATAGAGCACCTTGTTGTCCGACGACATCAGCCGGAAGTATTTGGTCTGGAAGTCGCCCACCGGGATGCTATGCTCCTCGCCCGTGTTCACGCACAGCAGCAAATCGTGGGGCGCAAAGTCCTCCTGATTCACATAGTGCGAGTCGTTGGTGCAGATAACCTTGACGTTGTACTTCTTGGCCCACTTCAGCAGAATCTGGTTGAGGTCTTCCTGACTTTTGCCGGTATTGTCGATGTTCTCAATACCGTGGCGCTGGATTTCAATGTAGTAATCCTCGCCAAATACATCCAGCCACCACTTCAGCAGCTTTTCGGCTTCTTCCTCCGATTTCCAGAGTAGCGCCTGCGGAATTTCGGCCCCGATGCAGCAGCTAGTGGCAATCAGGCCCTCGTGGTACTGCAACAGCAGCTCCTTGTCAATACGGGGGTACTTGCTGTACACACCCTCAATAAAGCTCATGGAGCAGAGCTTGGCCAGGTTCTGGTAGCCGGCCTGATCCTTGGCCAGCAGCAGCTGGTGGTGGCGCACGTCTCGCTCGCCCTTTTCCCGGCTGAAGCTTTTCTTGTGCCGGTCCTCCACCAAGTAAAACTCGCAGCCCACAATGGGCTTCACGTTGTACTTATTCGCCTCGGCCACGAAGTTGAAGGCCCCGAACATGTTGCCGTGGTCGGTGAGGGCCACCGCGGGCATGCCGTCGGCCTGGGCCTTCTTCATCAGGGCCGAAATGCTGGCCTGACCATCAAGCAGGGAATATTGAGTGTGGCAGTGCAGGTGCGAGAATACGGGCATGGGCAAGCGGCTCCGCGCCGTTAGGGCGCCAAGCGTAAGGTAAAGTTACCGACGAAGCGGGGGAAAGGAAAATTGGAAAAACGGTGCTTTTTCCGTATTCTGATAGATAAAAGGAATAACTTGCCTGAGTTAAATTTGGAACGATAGCAGGACCGTATTGGCTAAAATTATATTCGTGAAAAGTATATTTGGTCTTAGAGTGATAACAGGCGCGCGGCGGCGGCAAATTATTGGCCTGTTGTTGCTTGCGGTGGTTCTGGGGTTGTCGAGTTGTATTGAGCCATACGAGCCGAAAGTGGAAGGACAGACCGCCGGATTGCTGGTGGTAGACGGGTTCATCAACAGTGACGGGGTGAGCACCATCCGGCTCTCACGCACAGCGGGCCTGAGTCAGAAAGTTGCTTCGCAGGCGGAGACTAGAGCCAAGATGTTCATTGAACTGGCCAACGGACCACGCTACTCCCTGACGGAAACAGGAACAGGCACCTACACCTCGGGGGCACTGCACCTGCCCGCAGGCGTGCTGGTCCGGCTGCGCTTCACTACGGCCACGGGCCGGGAGTATGCTTCCAATCAGACAACCATCCTGCTCACGCCCGCCATCGACTCGCTGACGTGGCGCACGCGCAACGACCGGCTGTACGTGTATGCCAATACCCACGAACTCGGCAACCAGGCCCGCTACTACCGCTGGAGCTTCGGCGAAACGTGGGAGTTTACCTCGCAGTTTGTGTCGGGGCTGGAGTACAAAAACGGCCGCATTGTATCCCGAAACGAGAACATCTATCGGTGCTGGGCCTCTGAGGCACCCACCAAGATTGTGCTGGGCAACACGCTACGTTTAAACCAGAACATTATCTCAGAGCAGATCATTACGCAGCTGCCCGATACGAGCGTGAAGCTGCGCACACTGTATAGCACCCTGGTAAAGCAATACGCGCTAACGGCGGAGGAATATACCTACTGGGAAGCTTTGCGCAAGAATACGGAAATTGTGGGCGGACTCTATGACCCACTGCCTACCCAGCTCACCGGCAACGTATACTGCCTGACGGACGATGCCGAGCCAGTGCTGGGCTTTGTAGGCGCGCAATCAGTGCAGGAAAAGCGCCTGTTTATCAGCCGGAGCCAGCTGCCCCCCGGCTGGCCCTACGTGACCGGCTACGAAAAATGCGTGCTGTACGATATCCCGACGTTTCCGGACCCTAACCCGCCAACGCTGGAACAAATCATTGATTTTTTCAGGCAAGGGCCCGCCATTCCGGTTGCCCCTTCACTAACGGGGTATTATTACTCAACAGCCGAGTGCGTAGATTGCCGAAAAAGAGGCACTAATGTGAAACCGAGCTTCTGGCCTTAGTTAATCGTATTTCAAAGGCCAGTGCATAATAGTGGAGCTAACGCTACGAGGTCATTTTTACTGAATTGATGAAACTCTTACAAGTATATTTCACGTGCGGTTGGATTATGCTGCTGCTGTCACTTGCCAGTTGCGTTGATTCCTATGAGCCGAAAGTAGATGGCCCAACTGCCGGCTTACTGGTAGTGGATGGGGGAATCAACACGAATGGCATCACTACCATCCGCCTTTCGCGCTCCATGGGACTGACGCAAAAGGGCAACCCCGTAGCTGAAACCAAGGCCAAAGTGTTTATTGAAGTGGCCGACGGCCAGCGCTACTCGCTGGTGGAAACGGCGGCCGGTACGTACACTTCCCCAACACTACGCTTGCCAGTAGGTGCGCAGACCCGCTTACGGTTTACTACGGCTGGGGGCCGGGAGTACGCCTCTGACCAGACCACCATTTTGCTTACGCCCGCCATCGACTCCTTGACGTGGCGCACGCGCAATGACCGGCTGTACGTGTACGCTAATGCGCACGATGCTACCGGCCAAGTGCGCTACTACCGCTGGAGTTTTGATGAAACCTGGGAGTTTACGGCCCGCTACCGTTCCGATTTCATCTACCGCAATAATACTATCGTAAACCGAACCCTCGACGAGAATATTTATAACTGCTGGGGCTCAGAGCTGCCATCCAAAATTGTGCTGGGCAACTCGCTACGGCTGAATCAGAACATTATTTCGGAGCAGCCAATCGTGGAGATTTGGGGCGATTCGCCCAAGCTGCAGCTGCAGTACAGCACGCTGGTAAAGCAATATGCCCTAACGGCAGAGGAATACGCCTATTGGGAAGACCTGCGCAAGAACACAGAAATAGTGGGGGGGCTCTACGACCCCTTGCCGAGCCAGCTCACGGGCAACGTGCACTGCCTGTCCAACGAAACGGAGCCCGTGTTGGGGTTTGTGGGGGCACAATCGGTAGTGGAACAGCGCCTGTTCATCAAGCGCAGCGAAATGCCCGCCGGTTTCCCGCGGGGGACCGGCTACGGCTTTTGTGACATTTTCGTGATACCGCAACCCGACGACCCAGATCCGCCCACCTACGCGCAGATTATGGAGTTCTTTGAAAAAAGCGGGGCAGTACCCTTATCCAAAGGCCCTGGTTTTTATGATTATGCCTCACCCGAATGCGCCGACTGCCGCACCAAGGGTACAAACAAGCGGCCCAGCTTCTGGCCTCGGTAGGGTCAAGATTAGAGTTTATGCAGTTGACTATCAGTGGTTTATATGTAGTAAAGTGATGCGGTTGGAATGATATGGTGAATAATAGGTGTATTGTTAATATAATGTGCCTAACCGTGTCAGCCATGCTGGGTGGCTGCATTGATCCTTACACGCCAGAGGTACAGCGCCAGCCTGGCCGCCTGTTGGTAGTGGATGGCGCTATCAATAGCAAAGGCATAAGCGTGGTTCGGCTGTCGTATGCAATGGCAGTGAGCCAGAAGGGAAACCCGGTACCCGAAACAAAAGCCCGCGTCTTTATTGAGGAGGCAGAGGGGGCTCGGTATCCTCTCTCAGAAACTAGTGTTGGCACGTATACCTCAGCTGCGCTTCAACTCGCTGCGGGCAAACAAGTACGCCTGCATTTTACCACCGCTACCCAGCGGGACTATATATCGGACTATACCACGGTAAAAGATACGCCGCCAATTGACTCTATATCGTGGGCCATCAGGAACCGAAAGCTGAATGTGTACGCCAACACGCACGATGCCAGCAACCTGAGCCAGTACTTCCGGTGGACGTACGTGGAAACCTGGGAATTCACTTCAGCCTTTCAGTCGGTTATCGAGTACAAGAGCGGGAGCATTGTGCCCCGTCGTGACGATGTGTACCATTGCTGGGGTACCGAGGCTCCCAGCACCATTGTATTGGGCAGCACCACTCGGCTGGCGCAAAACAGGGTTTCCGAACAAGTCATTTCGCAACTACCAGACGCCTCGCCCAAGGTGCGCATTCAGTACAGTATTTTAGTAAAGCAATACGCACTGACCCCGGAAGAATACGCCTATTGGGAACAGATGCGCAAGAATACCGAGAGCATCGGTAGTCTGTTTGATGCTTTGCCCTCCCAACTTACCGGGAATGTACACTGTCAGACGGAGCCGGCTGAACAGGTGTTGGGGTTTGTAGGGGCACAGTCAGTAGAAGAGAAGCGTATTTTTATTGAGCGGCAGCAGCTTCCCGCTGATTGGCCTTACGTAACTGGGTATGAAGGCTGTTTCCTGGACACCATACCGCGCAAAAACCAGCAAGCGCCACCTCTGGTATCTATTCTGGAGTTTTTCCGGGCTGGCAATGCTGTGCCCGTGACGTACGGTGGGGGGTATATCTGTTTTCTACCGCTGATTGTGTAGACTGCCGCCGACGGGGTAGTAATGTGAAACCTAGCTTTTGGCCTTAGCAGCAGCTACCTGCGCCAGTGCTGCTGGGAAGGGAATGCAAATGAAAGCATGTATAGTAACAAGTATATTCCGTTATGATCTTATTAATACGTCTGATTTAACTAATATGTATCGTGCTGTTGCTAACCGCTTGCCTGGAGCCTTATGTGCCGGAGGTCATACAAGCACCGCACGCGTACTTGGTAGTTGAGGGTAGCATTAACAGCCGGGGTAGCAGTACTATTCGGCTATCCAGAGCAATCAGCCTCAGCACTGTTACCTCGCCTCCCGCCGAAACCAAGGCTACCGTATTTATTGAAGAGGAAGGAGGTATGCGCTACCCACTTACGGAGAAAAAAGCCGGCACCTATACCTCGGCGGTGCTATCCTTGAATGCTGGGCGCCGGGTGCGGCTGCGCGTAGCAACAGCTGCGCAGCAGGAGTATGTTTCTGACTTTACCCAAGTCATCGTTACTCCGGTCATTGATTCTATCACTTGGAAGCCAACGGGGCACGGTCTGCAAATTGCTGCCAATGCCCACGATGATACCGATCAGCTCAAATATTTCCGGTGGGAGTATGAAGAAACATGGGAATTTGCCACACCATTTTATTCAACAGTTCGATATGATAGTATTAAGCACCGGGTAGTTGATAGAACTAAAAGCATTAACAAGTGTTGGCAAACAAAAGTGTCTACTAATATACTGTTGGCTACCACCGCTAAACTCGGAAGAAGCCAGATATCTGAAGCGCCTATACTATTGTTGCCGCGAACATCCGATAAACTATACAAAAGATACAGTATTCTGGTTAAGCAGTATGCAATGACAAAAGAGGAGTATAATTATTGGGTTGGGCTACAAAAAAACACCCAGAATATCGGAACCCTATTCGACCCGCTTCCAAGTCAAATTGCCGGCAATATGCATAGTGTGCATAACCCTGAAGAAGTGGTGCTAGGGTTCATATCCTGTCAGTCGGTCACTGAGAAACGCATATTTGCAGATCGAGCGAAATTGCCGTACGATTGGCCCTATGTGAGCGGATATGAACTGTGCATGGCAGATACGTTGCCTAAAAAGAATGATTATAGAATGACCAGTAATAGGGAGCTGTTTCAATTATTCGAGAATGTAAATTACATTATTCCAATAGAGCGGCTGAAAGTAGCCAAGATAAATGGCAGAGATACTATCTATTATTATTCTTTCTCAACGGCTGATTGTGTTGATTGTCGCACCAGAGGTGTACTTAAGAAACCAATTTTTTGGTAGTAAATAAATATTGTATAAAACAGTAGATCTATGAAATATGCTGCCCTAATATATACTGGAGTTATGCTGGGGCTTATACTCAGCGTAAGCAGTTGCGTGGAGCCGTATGCGCCGGAAGTAATTCAGGCAGCAAATAATTATTTGGTCGTAGAAGGCAGCATTAATAGCCGAGGTGTTACCACCATTCGGCTCTCGCGTTCGGTCAATTTAGCCAATACCAGTGCCCCACCGGCTGAGAGCAAGGCCAAGGTTTTTATTGAGCAGGAAGCTGGCGGACAATATCCCTTGCGGGAAGGAAAGGTGGGCACCTACACCTCCGCCGACCTAACGCTGGCGGCGGGCCAACGGGTACGCCTGCACCTGACTACGGCTGGCGGGCGGGAGTACACCTCCGAATTTGTGTCGGCACTGGTTACCCCGGCCATTGATTCAGTCACGTGGAAGCCCACTGCCCGGGGACTGCAAATTGCGGCTAACGCGCACGACGATGCTAATCAGACGGATTTCTACCGCTGGGACTACGAGGAAACCTGGGAGTTTACCACGCGCTACGTTTCTAAAGTAGAGTACAAAAACGGGAAGATGGTTGACCGCCTAGAAGACATCAACCGATGCTGGACGACGCAGGCATCGACCAACGTGGTGTTGAATACGGCAGAAAAACTTTCCCAAAGCGTCATTTCGCAAGCTCCAATAGTGCTGCTGCCGCGCGATACCCCCAAGCTCTACTACAAATACAGCATTTTGGTGCGGCAGTACGCTCTGGGCAAGAACGAATACGCTTACTGGGATGCCCTGCGCAAAAACACGCAAAATTTGGGCACCCTCTTCGACCCGCAGCCTACGCAGCTTACCGGTAATGTACACAACGTGTCCAACCCTGAGGAGGTAGTACTGGGCTTTGTGGGGGCGCAGTCGGTGGCCGAAAAGCGACTCATCATTGCCCGCAATCAGTTACCCTTCGACTGGCCTTACGTGACTGGCTACGAGCATTGCGTGGACATT
Organism: Hymenobacter pini; assembly: GCF_020421205.1. Taxonomy (GTDB): domain Bacteria; phylum Bacteroidota; class Bacteroidia; order Cytophagales; family Hymenobacteraceae; genus Hymenobacter; species Hymenobacter pini. The sequence goes on along the minus strand of NZ_JAIZZH010000003.1, from coordinate 295,071 downwards.
GACACTATTCCCCGGCCCTCAGAAGATCCAATGGACTGGCCAACACCAGAAGAAGTACTGGCATTTTTTAAGTCGGGGCACCCGGTAGCACTCGAAGAATTGCATTTCCCTGCGCTGGACCCCCGGCCGTTCTACGTTTTTTCGTCGGTTGACTGTGTGGATTGCCGGACGCGCGGGGTGAAAACCAAGCCAGCCTACTGGTAAGCATCTATGGGCTGAATGGCCTATGTTACCTTAGAGACATAGAATAGGCAGCAGTTATTATCAACCTTCTGCATCTGAATAGTATGTCAAAGTTTATACCCAAGTATATTTCTTATTGCGGAGCAGCGCTTCTGCTTAGTATAAGCGGGTGCATCGATTCATATTCGCCCAGCGTGCCCGAAAACCAGAGTAATTTTTTGGTAGTGGATGGGGGCATCAACAGCCAGGGTGTTACCACCATTCGGCTGAGCCGCACAATGAGCCTGGCCAGCAAAAAACAAGCACCGGTTGAATCCAAGGCCCGCATGTTTATTGAGCAGGCCGATGGCCAGCGGTACCCGCTTACGGAAAGCGCAAGCGGCACCTATACATCCGCGTCGCTCTTGCTGCCGGCCGAAAAGCTGGTGCGGTTACGCTTTACTACGGCCAGTGGCCGGGAATACGCCTCCGATTACACGGCCGCTAAGTACACCCCGCCCATTGACTCAGTTTCGTGGCGGGTGAGGCCGGATGGGGTACAGGTGTACGTGAATACCCACGACGATGTGCACCTCGCCCGCTACTACCGGTGGTCGTTCGACGAAACCTGGGAGTTTACTTCAATTGCTCGCTCTACGCTCGAGTACAAGGACGATAGTTTGGTCTACCGGAACGAGAATATCTATAACTGCTGGGGCTCCGAGGCGCCTTCTACAATTCTGTTGGGTAACACGCTGAAACTGTCGCGCGACGTCATTTTTGAGCAGCCCGTACGGCTGCTGCCCCAAAACTCAACCAAGCTGCGGTATAAGTATAGTACGCTAGTCAAACAGTATGCTCTTACGGTAGAGGAGTACAACTATTGGGAAGCGTTACGCAAAAACACCGAAACCCTGGGTACGCTAACGGACCCTATGCCCACGCAGCTTACCGGCAACGTGCACAACGTGCTAAACGCGGAAGAAATAGTCATTGGATTTGTTGGTGCCCAATCGGTGCAACAACAGCGCTTATTTGTTAGCCGAGCCCAACTCCCCGACGAGTGGAAGTTTCTGACAGGCTACGAAGGGTGTGAGGTGTTTGTATTGCCGATACCCTTTTCTAACCCCGTGTCGCATACCAAAGCGGAGTTAATGGACGTATTCAAGCGTGGAGATGCTATTCCGATTTTAGAAATTCTGGACCCACCGCCCGGCTATGCCTCTTGGAGTTATTTCGTTGCAATTCCAGAATGCGCTGACTGCCGTAAGCGGGGTACCAATGTCAGGCCTCCATTCTGGCGTTAAACCGGTTATAGATTTTCGAACTCAAGCTGCAAAGCGCAGCCCATGCAGTTGCCGGGAAGGCGCGACAAGCCAAGCATTGCTGGCTCCAATGCACTTGGTTCCCTCAGAAGGTGGCGGCGGAAGATGGGCTTATAGTCATTCGCCGCAGCCTTTCTCATGCCGGTTCAGAGTGGAAACGAAACGGAATCTGTAATAGCTGAGCAAAACAGTCTGTAACTGAGCTATATTTGGTTACTTGTAGCTCATTGCTCGTAGTTTATGCATCAGCGGTATACACTTGTTATTATCCTTGCCCTGTTAGGCGGTATTAGTTGGCTCGCCGGTTGCGTGGAGCCCTACGCCCCCAAAACCCTAACGGCCCCCAATAACTACCTGGTGGTAGATGGCCGAATTAACAGCCCAGGGACAACTACCATTCAGCTTACCCGCTCCATCAACATTGCCGACAAGAAGGCAACACCCGTGGAGAGCCGGGCCAAGGTTTTTATTGAGGTAGAAAACGGAGCCCGATACCCGTTGACAGAAGGTGTGCCCGGAACTTACACCTCCGGCTACTTGCGGTTTGATGCCGGCAAGCGTGTGCGGTTGCGCTTCACTACAGCCGCGCAGCGCGACTATGCTTCCGACTACACGGAAATAAAGAATACACCAGCCATTGACGCCGTGAGTTGGGAGGTGGTGCAACAGGGTGCTAACCCAGGGGTGCGGCTGTTTGTGGATACGCACGATGAAACGGGCGCGGCCCGCTACTACCGTTGGGAATATGAGGAAACGTGGGCGTTTACCTCCTCGCACCGCTCATACTACAAGTATGAGAATAAGAAAATTGTGCCGCGCACGGAGGATATCTACCACTGCTGGGGCAACGAGCCATCTTCGGCAATCAAGCTGTTTAGCACCCTTAAGCTACAGCAGGACCGGGTAAGCCACTATCAGCTGCTGGCGTTGCCTAGCACGTCCAAAAAGCTGCAGAATAAGTACAGCATTCTGGTGAAGCAGTATGCCCTTACAGCGGAGGAGTACGCCTATTGGGACCAGCTGCGAAAGAATACCGAAACGCTGGGCACCCTGTATGACCCGCTGCCCTCCCAGTCCGTCGGGAATATACACTGCCTTACTGACCCCGATGAGCCCGTGCTGGGCTTTGTAGGGGCCCAGTCGATGACGCAACAGCGGATTTTTATTGACTACGGGCAGCTGCCACGCACCTGGGTGTACATAACCGGCTACGAGTCGTGCTTCCCGGCAGGCCAAATGCCACTCGATAAAGGCGAGTACCCGAAAAATACTTACCCGACGCCTGAGCAGGTAATTGATTTCTTCCGGGGAGGGTTATTCATTCCTATTGAAGACCTCCAACAGGACCCGGACTCCAAGGACCGAATCTATACCTATCAATCGGCTGACTGCGTGGATTGTCGCCGACGTGGGTCCAACATCAAGCCTTCGTTCTGGCCATAATCAGAGAGAAGGACCAGCTTTAATGCTTGGAAAATCTGATTCAGCAAAAAGGCCAGCCCTGACAAGGGCTGGCCTTTTTGCTGAATCATGTTGTGGGGAGGTTACTTACCGGCTTCCACCACCAGCACTTCGCCAATTTTTACCGAAGGCTCGGCTTTGTCATTCCACTGCTGGAGCTGGGCGGGCGTAGTGTGGTAGTGGCGGGCAATGCTGAACAGGGTTTCACCCTTTTGCACAGTGTGGCGCTGCCCCAATGAGCCGGTTTTTTCGGCTGCCACCGTAGGCTTGCCAGAAGGCGTTACCGGTTTAGATGCGGCCGGAACAAGGCTGTTTGTGTTCGGCTGAACCTTGGATTTCGCGGCGACTGGTGCGGTGGGCATCGTGATGGTACCCATCGGAGCCGCCGTAGGCGCTTTAGCTGCCACAGGCTTAGCCGTGCCCATAAAACCGGAGGCGTGCAACCGCTCGGCGGCAGCCTGCAGCTCGGGTGTTTTGGCCGCACGGGCATCGAAGCCCTTGTACTGCGGGCTACGCAGCAAGGTGTTAAGCTCCACTTGCCAGGGCTGCTGGCGCAGGCGCTGGGCCAGCAACTGCTGTTGCTCGCGGGGCAGGCTGGCGGTGTAGTGGCTCAGGCGCTGATTGAGCACTGGAATATCTACCAACGCCGCGTCAATCAGCTGCACAGCCTTGGTATCGTTCGACTCGAAATAAATAGCCCGCAGCCGCCGCACGCTGGTTTCCACCAACCCCGACATAACCCGCACGGAATCTTCGGAAAGCGCGGGAGCTACAGTAACGGGTTGCCCGGCGGTTTGCTGAGCCTGGGCGGCGAAGGATGCCAGGGTGCCTGCCGCTACAAGCAACGAAGAAGCAAAAAGGAAGCGCATGAAGAATGAGCCAGAAAGAAAGCGTAAGCGAATAGAGACTAATTGGCGGGCTTGATAAGCAGTACCTCCCCGGGCTTCACTGAGAAGTCGGGCTTGTTGTTCCACTCCATAATCTGCTTAATGGTGACGCCGTACTTGCGCGACACGCTGTACATCGTTTCGCCGGTTTGCACCGTGTGGCGAATGGCTGCCGGCGCGGTAGCTGGGGCGGGAGCGGGTGTGGCGGGCTTGGCAGCAGTCGGGGCCGGCTTGGCGGGTACCGGAACGGCAGCCGGGGTAGCAGCCGTGTCAGGGGCTGTTACGCGCAACACTTGCCCGATGCGTAGGGCCGGCTGTTGGGGGAGGTTGTTCCACAGCACGATATCAGCCGGGCGCAAACCGTAGCGGCGAGCTACGGAGTACAGGTTTTCCTTGGGCTGAACGGTGTGCAGACCGTTGGCGGGCACTGGCTCTACAGTGGTTGTAGGTGCTACCGGGTTGGGCAAAGCTGTAGCTGCTTGCCGTGGGTTGGGGGCAGAAACCGGTGTTGACGCCGGTACAGGCTTGGGTGCCGGGGCCGGCGACGCCGGTGTCACTCGTGGAGCTGGAGCAGGTGCTACGGGGCGGAGGGCTGGCTCCGGGGCAGGCTCAGCATCGGCAGGCTCGTCGGCAATGGGAGCCGATGCGGGCAAGGGCTTTTTAGGTAGGGGAGCCGCGGGTTTAGGGGCCGGGGTAACGGCAGGCGTAGTGGCCGGACGAGCGGGTGCCGGGGGCAACTCATTCAGATTTTCCGTGTGCTCGTCGGTGGCGCTGTCGGGCTGTACGACTGTGGTAGACGTTTCATCTTCCACGGCATCCTCCAAAATGCGGTTGGAGTTGGCGGTGCCGCCCATGTAAGGCTCCGCTTCGTCCTGTTTCTTTTTCTTCTCGGGTTGCTTGGCGGGTTGCGGGGCCGGCGCGGCGGTATTGGTCGGCTTTTCGAAAGCTGCCAGCGCGCCGGGGTTGGTACCGTCGGCGTATTCAATGGCTACATTTTTTGGCCGGGTGTGCTGCAGCCACAGCACGCGGCCGGGGCGCAGCTCCTCGTTGCGGGCCATGCGGTTCTTGCTCCAGATAGCTTTGGCCCGGATGCCGTACTTCTGCGACACCGTTACCACACTCTCGCCAGTTTGCGCCACGTGGTACTCCACGGCGGCTTTGTCGCGCTTCTTCTGCACGAAGTAGGGCTGGCCGGCCACAATATTGTCGAAGGGAAACAGGTCGTTGAACTGCATGAACTTGCGCAGCTTCACGCCCGCCCGTTTGGCTAAGCCTTCTTTGGTATCGCCGGGCAGCGCAACCACGGCCTTCAGGCCGTTCACGCGCACAAAGTCAGCGTTTTCGGGGTCGGGCTGGGGTTTGTTGAGGAGCTGACCGGCGGTGGCGTTTTTTTGCTGCGCGGCCAAGGCGGTGAGCTGCACGGGGTCGGTGATGGGCACCAGCATGGTATAGATGCGGTCCGTGGGCACGGCCGGAGCCAGCAGCCAGCGGTTGTACTTCAGCAGATCGTCGGGGTTCTGCTGCATAGCCTGGGCCATAACAGCCAGGGGCTGCCCGGCCGGGGCCGGAAACTCCTGAAACAGCAGTGGGGGCTTGGTATTGAGGCCGATGGCCGGCTCAAAGGCAATTTTGTGGGCCAGGAAAGTGAGAATGTACGGGTGCGTCTGCTCCGAAATTTCCATTTCCGCAGCTCCGGCATCAGTCGGCAAAGTATAGGGCTTAGTGCCCGTGAGGCCCAGGTTGTAGCTGAGCAGCGTATTTACCCAGTTGCGGAACACCTTGTTGCTGCGCAGCAGGTACTGGGCCGCCGCCTTCGAGGAAGCCGTAATGTGCTTTCGCTCGTCAATAGCTTCGTTCATCAGCAGCCCAAAGTCCTGGGCCGATTCCCGCTTGAACTGCCAGTAGCCCACGGCATCGTGAATACTCTGGGCATCTCCCTGCAGGCCACTTTCCTGCAAGGCCAGAAAGTGGAAGTCCAGCGGCAGGCCTTCCTGCTGAAATACCCGGTCGATAAGCGGGAAGTAGGCATCGGCCAGCACCACGTGGGCCTGAAAGGAGGCAGGATGGCGGCGCAGGGCATCTACTTTTTGCTGGAGGGCAGTGCGGCCTCCATCCGTGAGGCGCAGGCGCAGGCCCGCCACACTTAGCTGAGCCGGTACTGGCACGGTTTGGGCCGCTACCCACAGTGGCAGCAGCAGCAATACCAGTAGTACAATTCGTTTCATAAGCGGGAAAAAGCAACCACGCGGAGCCCTCGTGTGCGCTGATTTGCTTGGCCGACTCCGTTAGCTTACAAAATAGCGTAAAAAAAGCCGGTGAATCGGCCTCTCTGCCTCAAATCCAACAGAATGGTAGAATACTACTGCCGCAGCCTGTAAAGCAAAACAGCAGGTTCCCATCCTAAAGTGAGGATAGAAACCTGCTGTTTTGCTTTTGAATGAGCTTCTACATACCACCACCGGGGGGCGGGCCGAAACCACCGGGGGGCGGGCCTCCACCGGGCTGGCCGAAACTGCCGGGGCCACGCCGCTCAGGGCGGCCTTCTTCGGAGCCGGGCAGGGCATCACCACGGCCCCCGCCCGCAAAGCTGCGGATGTTGTAAGTGAACATCAGCATAAAGTAGCGCTGCAGGATATTGGTCTGCACGTCCTCGGTGTAGGCGGCAGCAATATTGCGCTGAATGCTGTTGTTCTGGCCCAGCAAGTCAAAGCCGTACAACTTGATTTCAGCCTGCTGCTTCTGGCCCAGTTTTTTGCCTACCGAGGCATTCCAGAGCACAAAGTTGCGGTTGTAGCCCGCCGAGAGGCCCTGGTACAGCTGGTGGTTCACATCCGACTGCACCGTAAGGCCCTTCATAATAATCCAGCTGAAGCGCAAAGCCGTGTTCTGGCGGAAATACTGGCTGTTGAGCTGCTGGCGCAAGGTATTGCGCACGTAGCTCTGGCTGGAGTTGCTACTGAGCGTAAAATCCAGTTGCGGGCTGATGTTGCTGCTCAAGGCCACGCCCAGTCCGGCCGTGGGGGTGCGGCTGTAGTTCAGCTCCCCGAACACTAGGCCCGGCGTTTGGGAGTAGGTGCCGCTGGCGTTCAGGTTCAGGTTGGATTTCATGAACGTGAGCGGTAGGCTATAATTCACGAAGGAGCGCAGGGTGTACTGCTGGTTCAGGTTGACGGGCCGCGTGAGCTGGCCCCCGGCCGGAATAGTGATGTTGTCCACCGTAATGGGGGCGGTGCCGGCGTAAATGGTGTTGTTGGTGATGTAATTGTTGACGTAGGAGCCGCCCAGCAGCGCAAAGAAGGAGCGCGACTTCTCGGGCACCGCCGCTGAGTAGCGCACAAACACGTTGTGGCGGGTTTCCTGGCGCAGGTTGGGGTTGCCAGTGGTCAGTTGGAGCGGGTTGGAGTTGTTCACCACTTCCTGCAGCTGGCTGATGCCGGGCGGGTTGGTATTGGCTCGGTAGTTCAGGCGCAGGTTTTGCTGCCGCGAGAAGTTGTAGCGCAGCTGGGCGTTGGGCAGCACATTCACAAACGTGCGGCGCGTGAGGCCGGGCCGAGGAAACTCCTGGTCGGAGCGGAGCTGGGCGCTCTGCAGGGCTGCCCCCACCGACCACTGCAACTCCCGCGTCTGGAAGCGGTAGGTTACTTCGCCGGAGTTGGTGAGGTAGCGGCTCTTAAATACGCTGCTGAGCGTGTCGTTCAGGATACTGTACTGCTGCTCTCCGGGCGAGAAGTTGTAGGTGCGCTTGTCGGAGCTGTTGGGCGTGTAATTAAGCGAGTAGGCTAGCTGCAGAATACTTTTCTGGCCCAGCGGCTCGGTGTAGTTGGCGTTGCCGCTCCAGGCCCAGCCCGTCTGGGTCAGCTCCGAATACTGGTTCAGGCCGGTGGTAAGGGGCTGGCCATTGCGGTAGTAGGTAGTGCTCGACAACAGATTATTGTCGCCGTTTTTGTCGTTGTAGGTGGTATTCACGCCCAGCGAGAAGGTGCGGCCCCGGCGCTGAAAGCGGTGCCGGTACAGCAGTTGGTTAGCCGCGGTAATGCCCGTAAGGGCCGAGCGGAAGGTGCTGTTGTTAGCGCCTTGGTCGGTGTTGGATGCATTGGGGCTTACCAGAAACGTGTTGCCATTGAGCAGGCTGTTGCCGGTGTTGCGCTGCACCGAAAGGCTGGGCCGCCACAACAGAGAGTTTAAAGAGTCAAACTTGTGCTCCAGGCGCAGATTGAAGCGGTTGTTGATGTTACGGCTGGTGTTCAACGACAGCTCGTTGTAGCGCAAATCCTGGGTTTGGCCGGCCGGGGCCACGTAGCGGCGCAGCAGATTGGTGCGGCTGGTATTGTCGCTCAGGTTGAAGAAGTAGCTGGCCTGCACATCGGTTTTGGTACCCCAGGTATCGGAGTAGTTTATGCCGAGGGCGTGGGTTTTGCTGATGCCGCCCTGCTGGCTCACCAGGAAGTCGCCGGCATTGTTGCCGCCCCCTCCGCCGCCGAAGTTACCGCCGCCCCCGCCTACGCGGCCGCCGCCCTGGCCCCGCTGGCCCTGGCCGCCCCCGCCACCCTGGCGCGAAGAGCCCACTACGCCCAGCAAATCCTCGGTGCCGAAGTTCTGCTCGTTCACGTTGTTGCTCTGGGCCACTAGGCTCAGGCGCTGCTTGCCTTTGAACACGTTCACGTTGCCGCTCAGGCGGTACCGGTCGTCCTGGGGGCCGTAGCCGGCCAGCACCCGCCCAAACTTGCCGTTGCGGAAGCTGGGCTTAGTGACGATGTTGATGGTTTTCTGCTGGTTGCCGTCGTCGAAGCCGGTGAACTGGCTCTGGTCCGAGGACCGGTCGTACACCTGAATTTTATCGATAACCTCGGCCGGAATGTTCTTGAGCACGGCGTCGGGGTCGTTGCCGAAAAACTCCTTGCCATCCACCAGCACCCGTTGCACCTGCTCGCCCTGGGCCTGCACCTTACCGGTACCGGGGTCTACGGTTACGCCAGGCATTTTGGTGATGAGGTCTTGGGCGTTGGCGTCGGGGTTGGTTTTGTAGGAGCCGGCGTTGAACTGGGCCGTGTCGCCCTTCTGCACAGCGGCGGCGGCTTTGCCTACCACTTCCACGCCCTTCAGGACAATGCCGCCCCCGGCTTGCAGCGAAAGGCTGCCCAGATTAAGCGGGGCGCTGGTTACCTCCACCGTGCGCCGCAGGTTCTGGTAGCCCAGAAAGGAAACGGTGAGGACGTAGCGCCCGGCGGGTACGCTGGGCACCGTAAACGAGCCGTCGGCATCCACGGCCGCGCCTCGCTTGGTGGAGTCTGGTATCTGGGTGAGCAGCACGTTGGCCCCAATCAAGGGTGATTGGTCTTTGGCATCCAGCACCCGGCCGCTTACCGTGGTGGTCTGGGCCTGGGCTGTGCCGGCCAACGTGGCCAATAGCAACAGTAATAAGAGGAAAGGTCGGAACATGCGTCGAAAAGGATAGACTACAGCTGCAATAGACGCAAAACCGGCGGCGGCGTTTAGCTTTCCGACCTTCCAAGCCCGGAAAAAACCGACGAATCCCGAAGATTCATCCTCCTAACCAGCTGCTTTTACCGCTTGCGCACCAGCAATAAACCGTCGCGCAGGGGCAAAAACACGTTTTCCACTCGTTCATCCGCCTGCACTTTATCGTTGAAAGCCCGCACCGCAATAGTGTCTTTATCTGACGGCTTTATGGGGTAATCGTCCAGGGCCTTGCCGCCCCACAGCACGTTGTCAATCAGCAGAAACCCGCCGGGCCGCACCTGCGGCAGCACCAGCTCGTAATAGGTGTCGTTGTTAATTTTGTCGGCGTCGATGAACACCAAATCCCATGTTTCGGCCAGGGTGGGCACAATTTCCCGAGCATTGCCAATGTGCAGTTGAATGCGGCTTTCCTCGCCAGCCTCCCGCACGTAGCGCCGGATGCGGGCTTCCAGCTCGGGGTTCTGCTCCACGGCGTGCAACACGCCGTCCGCCACCATTCCCTCAGCCAGGCACAGCGCTGAGTACCCCGTAAACGTACCCAACTCCAGCACCCGGCGTGGCCGCACCATATGGCTCAACATACTCAGCAGCCGGCCTTGGGCATGTCCGCTCAGCATGCGGGCGTGTAGCAGCTGCACGTGCGTTTCCCGGTTCAGGCGGGCTAGCAGCGGGCTTTCGGGAGTGGTGTGGCGGTCGGCGTAGAGTTGAGCGTCGTCGGGGGAGTACATCGGGCAAAGGTAAAACAGTAGCTCCGAGCAACGCGAGGAATCTGGAATTGACGCTGTTCAGCAAGTTGTAAGAATAAACGGGCCGTCATGCTTCGCCTCCCACTCTACATGACGTGGTTTTACTTCGTAAACAGATTTAGGATAAGCCTAGTCTTTCAAGTAAAGGAAAGGAGGCTTTATAGTCGCCCAACCACACAAAACAACAATACCGTGAGGGCTATGTACGCTACGATATGCCAGCCTGAAAAGGAAGGGATATCAGTATTATACAGATAGTAAGACCGGGCCCCAGGGCAGTAGCGGAAGGCTAGAAAAAGAGCATCGGCAGGCGGCAGCAGCCAAAAAAAATACTGGAACAGCTCCTTTGGATACGGGTAGGCACGATGCACCAGAATTGCCAGCGTTAATTCATTCAGGAATAGAAATCCAGAAAGTATAAACACAATACTCAGCAGCCTGGGGCGGCGCTGGTATAGCGCCACAAACAGCGCATCCAAGTATTTCATATAGCAGTCTGAAACGGTACCAACCGAAACTTCCACACGAAGAAGCCCGATTTACCCGGCTCGTACGCTGCTCCTGTCACTTGATACAGGCCTTCATACCGATAGCCACTGCCGGTTTCGTCGTTGATTTTCCGAAATACCCGTACTGGCCGGCCGGTTTCCTGGCTGCGACGCAGCATCACGTTACGGCCGGTCATTTCCTGGTGGGTGGTCTGCCGACCAGTACGCGGGTTGCGGCCGCCGCTGCCGGAGTAGATAATGACGGCTTCCTGAAAATCGTCGTCCTCGTACTGGTCGGCCAAGATAATAGATTCGGCCCCATCGGCCTCCGAGCCACTCACGCCCGCCCGACTGGGTCGGTGCAGGCCCGCCCTGCTCAGCGCCAACCGGTTTTCCAGCACGTCGCCGGGCCGGTAGTAGCTGATGTGGCCGAAAACGGGCATACGCAGTAGTAATATGTCATTGCTTCGGCTCCGCCTCGCAATGACGGGCGCTATTTCACCTTTTTGACCTTCTCTTCTGGCAGGTACTGCAGCACGCTCAAATTATCCTCGCAGAGAATTTCATTCGCCAGTTCCAGCAGTTGCGGGGCCGTAATGCGGCGCACCTGGTCGAAGATTTCGTTGATGCTTTCCACCCGGCCAATATCGAGGGTGCTTTTGGCCAGCAGCTGCATGAGGCCACCGTTGCTTTCCTCGGCCATGGCCAGTTGGCCCATTAGCTGCTCCTTGGAGGTGTGCAGCTGGGAGGTGCCCAGGGCCTGCTCCCGCAGCCGCTTCAACTCCTTCTGTACCAGGAAAATGGTGCGGTTTACCTGCTTCTTCTCGGTGCCGAAGTAAATGCCAAACAGCCCCGTATCGGTGTAGGGTGAGTAGGTGGCGTCGATGGTGTACACGAGGCCGTACTTCTCGCGCACGGCCAGGTTGAGGCGGGAATTCATGCCGGGGCCGCCCAGCAGGTTGCTCAGCAGAAAGAACGGAATCCGCCGCTCGTCGTGCAAGGCGTAGGCCGGGCCACCGATGAGGCAGTGGGCCTGCGTGATGGGCTTACGCTCCACGCGCTCCAGCCGCTGGTAGCCACCAAACGGCACCCGGGGGCGGGCACCCAGCTTGGCCGGCAGCGGGGCCAGAAACTTATCGGCCAGCCGCTTCACCTCCTTAAACGGCAGGTTGCTCACCGAGCTGAACACCAGCCGGTCGGTGCGCACATTTTCGCGCAGGAAAGCGTAAAAATCAGCCTGCTGGAAGCCAGACACACTTTCGCGGGTGCCCAGAATGTTGTGGCCCAGGGTGTGGCGGGCAAATACCACGTCGTCGAAGTCGTCGATGATGGCGTCTTCGGGGGCGTCGTGGTACATGGCCATTTCTTCCAGAATCACCCCGCGCTCCTTCTCTATTTCCTTTTCCGGAAAAACGGAGTTGAACGTCAGGTCCGTCAGCAGCTCGAAGGCCCGCTCAAAGTGGGTGCTGAGCAAGGAGGCGTAGAAGCAGATTTTCTCCTTGGTAGTATAAGCATTCAGCTCCCCACCCACGGTTTCGAGGCGGTTGAGGATGTGGAAGCTCTTGCGCTTTTCGGTGCCTTTGAAGGCCATGTGCTCCCAGAAGTGCGCCAGCCCCAGCTGGTGGGGCTTTTCGTCGCGGGAGCCAATGTCCAGCAGGAAGCCGCAGTGCGCAATTTTGGTGTGCGGAACGTATTTATGCAGAACCCGGATGCCGTTGGGCAACTCGTACAGGTCGTAATCGGACATTTTATGGGGACTTAGGGACTTGGGGGCGTAGGGACTTGGTGGAGGTGCCAAGCACTGCCCCGGCCCTGTATAACCACGCCACCCGGCAGGTAGTTGCAAAGGTACGCACGGTAGACGGGTGAATAGCAGAATGAATGAACGTCATTGCGAGGCATGCACATGCCTCGCAATGACGGTTACCGGTGCTCCGCCTCGGCCAGCACGGCTAGCAGTTGCTGGGTGCGGATGCCGTGGGCGCAGCGGAAATGGCCCAGCGGACATTTGCGGTAGCCGTGCAGCCCGCAGGGGCGGCATTCCATGTCCTCCTCAATTTCCACGATGCGCGAAAAAGGACTTAGCGGCCCGAAGCCAAAAAACGGCACCGTGGAGCAGTACACCGCGCACACCGGCGCGCCCACCGCTGAGCACAGATGCATGGGGGCTGAGTCGTTCACGTAATTCAGCACCGCCCCGCGCATCAGCGCCGCCGAGGCCAGCAACGACAACTTGCCCGAGAGGTTGATAACGCCTGGCCGCTGGGTGCGCTCCAACAGCTGCTGGCAAGCGGCCGTATCGGGCGGGCCACCCAATAGAAATACGGTGTACTGGGGTGGCAGGGCCGCCAGTAGCTTCAACCATTCTTCCTCCGGAAACTGCTTGGTAAACCACACCGAAGTGGGCGCAATACAGATATAGGGCCGGCCATTGGCCAGGCGGCTGGCTTCGGCCGCGGCGGCTTCGTCCTGCGGAGTGGGGTAGAGGCGGGGCGGCACTACGGGCCCCTCGTAGGCGGGGTTGAGCAGGTGCAGGTTGCGGGATACCTCGTGCAGACCGGCTGCCACCATGTGCGGCACGGCCCGCGTAAACCGGAACGAAAACGGGTTTTTATCGAAGCCAATGCGCTCCGGCGCGCCCGAAAAGGCCGTCAGGAAACCCGTGCTGGCGAAGCGCTGCAGCGTAACCACGCGGCCGTATTTCGTCTGCCGGATACCCTGCAGCAACTGCCAAAGGCCGCCGTACTTATTGGTCTTCTTATCCCAGATAAGCACCCGTCGCACGTGCGGGTGGCCTTTAATCAGCCCTTCGTTGCCCTTGCGCACCAGAAAATCCACGGGCGTATCGGGCTCCGTGCGGTGCAGATACTCCAGCAGCGCCGTGGCCAGAATCACGTCGCCGATGAAGGCGGTCTGAATCAGCAGGATGGCGGATGGGGCGGTGGTTTCGGGCATAGTGCAATATCAGGCTACAAAGATACCGGTTCAGCGCAGGCTTGCCACCTTTTCGTCTAATTAGCGGTGTCAATTCGGCTGCGCGGGGTGGGAGGGGCGCTTCAGCCAAACCAGTTGCCGGAAGCCGCGCGCTTCTGCCTAACTTGCCCCGGCCGCTTCGGCGGCTCTCACTGGTTTCCGTTTGTGCCACCCATTTTGCTTTCCGCCCATGCGCTACGGCTCTATTTCGCCCGACTTGTTTATTGAAAACCGCCGCCGCTTCCGCGAGCAGCTGCCGGCCGCTTCGTTGGCCATCTTCCACTCCAACGACATCATGCCGACCAACGCCGACGGCACGATGGCCTTCCGCCAGAACAACGACCTGTTCTACCTCTCCGGCGTTGATCAGGAGGAGAGCATCCTGGTACTCTTCCCCGATGCCGTGCTGCCCCAGTACCGCGAAATCCTGTTCCTGAAAGAAACCAGTGAGCATATCCTAGTGTGGGAAGGCTACAAGCTCACCAAGGACGAAGCGCGCCAGCAGTCGGGCATTCCTACCATCATGTGGCTGGACTCCTTTAAGAGCGTGCTGCCAGCCCTCATGAACGAGGCCGAAAACGTGTACCTCAACTCCAATGAGCACATCAGGGCCGTGGTGGAGGTAGAAACCCGCGACGCCCGCTTTATTAAGTGGATGAAGGAGGCGTACCCCTTGCACCAGTACCGCCGCGTGGCCCGCATCATGCACCAGCTGCGCGCCATCAAGAGCCAAGAGGAAATCCGGCTGATGCAGCGCGCCGCCGACATCACCGAAAAGGCGTTCCGTCGCCTGCTGGGCTTCGTGAAGCCGGGCGTGATGGAATACGAAATCGAAGCCGAAATCTTCCACGAGTTCCTGCGCAACGCTTCGCGGGGCCCGGCCTACGGCAGCATCATTGCCAGCGGGGCCAACGCCTGCATCCTGCACTACGTGAGCAACGACCGTGAATGCAAGGACGGCGACGTGCTGCTGCTGGACTTCGGGGCCGAATACGCCAACTACGCCGCCGACCTCTCGCGCTCCATTCCGGTGAACGGCAAATTCACGCCCCGCCAGCGCGAGGTGTATGAGGCCGTGCTCAATGTAATGAAGTTTGCTACGGCCCGACTGGTGCCCGGCGGCAATATTGAGGAGTACCACGCCGCTGTGGGCCAGCACATGGAACAGCAACTCATCAAGCTGGGCTTGCTGAATGAGCAGGACGTGCGTAACCAGGACCCCACCGCTCCGCTCTACAAAAAGTACTTCATGCACGGCACCTCGCACTACCTGGGCCTCGATGTGCACGACGTGGGCTTCAAGTACCGCACCTTCGAGCCGGGCATGGTGTACACCGTGGAGCCAGGCATTTATATCCGCGAAGAAGGCCTGGGCATCCGCCTCGAAAACGATATTCTCATCACCAAAGCCGGCAACGAGGACCTGATGAAGAACATCCCCCTGGAAGCCGACGATATTGAGCGCCTGATGCAGCAGCGCTAAGCTGCACAATTGGCATTAAATCTTCCAAAAGCCCCGCTGTTTCACCGGAAGCAGTGAGGCTTTTGGATTTTTTTTTAGCCTCTCGCTCCAGTTTTTTGGCTGCCGCCGACGGCACCGTTATGTGCCGGAAATTATAGCGCTAAGCAAGTATATAACGTATTGAATATGTAATAATTGCACGTTGGAAGCCTGCGTGCAAAACGCGCCGTTGAGGAGCTTGGGACAACTTTATTTTGGCTGTGCGGGTATAGGCGGTTAGTTCGGAGCAAGGCTGGTAAATGGCCTTCAGCTTCCACCCAAGCCATTTCTTCCACCTAATTTCGCCCTCATGAGACACCTTTTAGCAACTTCAACGGCCCTGGGTCTGACGCTTCTGGCGGCGGCCCCGCGGGCGCAGGCCCAGACGGCCGACCGGAAGACGGCCATCGGCCTCAACGTAAGCGCCATGCAGTACAAGGGCAATTTTGGCTCTGACTTCTGGAAGTGGGGCGAAAACAAATACGCGCCGGGCATTACCTTCAGCCGCTACCTCTCGCAGGGCGTGGATCTGCAGCTGAGCGGTAACTACGTAGAGTTTAAGAAGACGGCTCCTAACACAGGGCCCTACTTCGGTAGCAACTTCGCCACCAATGTGGTGAACGTGAATCTGGGCCTGAAATTCAAGCTTTTCAAGGATGAGTCGCGGGTGCGGCCCTACCTGCTGGCTGCCCCGGGCTGGACCTACACCAGCCGTGAGGGCACCATCAACCGCAACGGCCAAGCCCTGCGCACCGACGAGGACAAGAGCTACTTCGACCTGTTCGGCGCCGCTGGTATTGATTTCCGCCTGGGCGATGCCGTGACCCTGTTCGTGCAGACCGGCCAGCACATTCCGCTGAACGCTAACATTGATGGTGACCCCAACCGGGACTCCAACAAGTTTGACGACCGGTTCCTGCAGCACACCGTGGGTCTGAACTTTGCCTTGGGCAAAGCCAAGGATACCGACGGTGACGGTGTGCCGGACCGCAAAGACAAATGCCCCGATACGCCCAGCGGCGTGGCCGTGGATGAAAACGGTTGCCCGCTCGACGGCGACAAAGACGGGGTGCCAGATTACCAGGATCAGTGCCCCACCGAGGCTGGTACCGCTGCTATGCAGGGCTGCCCCGACCGGGACAACGACGGTGTAGCTGACAAAGACGACCAGTGCCCTGACCAGGCTGGCCTGCCCGCTCTGCGTGGCTGCCCCGATGCCGACGGTGACGGCGTAGCTGATAAAGACGACAAGTGCCCCGACACCCCGCGCGGTACGCAAGTGGATGCCAACGGCTGCCCGCTGGTAACCGACGCTGACGGTGACGGTATTCCGGACTCGGCCGATAAGTGCCCTGATACCCCGAAAGGCGCGAAGGTAGATGCCAACGGCTGCCCCATGGAAATTGATCCGGGCGTGCGTAAACTGGAGCAACCCATCCGCTTCGAGACTAACAGCACCGTTATCAAGCGCACCTCGTACGGCACGCTCGACAAGATGGTAAAAGCGCTGCAGGAGCACCCCGAGTACAGCCTGCGCGTAATTGGCCACGCTGACTCCCGTGGTACCGACGAGTACAACCAGGGCCTCTCGGAGCGCCGCGCTGGTTCGGTGAAACGGTACTTCACTGGCAAGCAGGTTGACCCCGCCCGCATCGTAACCGAAGGCCGTGGCGAATCGGAGCCTGCTGCCCCGAACACGTCGGCGGCCGGTATGTCGCAGAACCGCCGCGTAGAATTCAAGTTCGAGTTCTTCATTCCCTCGGCACCCCAGCCCTAAGCGGCCGGAGTAACTCACCCCAAAAAGCGGCGTACCATGTGGTGCGCCGCTTTTTTTACTCACTCTCTACCCGTATTTTCTCATGAAACTCAAAACCTCCTCTTTTTTGCTGGCTGTGGTGTTGATGCTGCTGGCGGGCTGCCGGGCCAGCGGACCCGGTACGCCGGCCCGCACCGTAGCCGAGTTCTTTAATAAGTATGAAAACCGCCCCGGCTTTAAGGCCACCGACTGGAATGCCGGGCTGGCCACGCGGTTTGTGCTGGGTCGCATTGCCAAAATTGGGGGCGACAATGATATCAGCCAGGCGCTGACGTCTATTCGCACGGCCCGTATTATCACCTTCACGCCCACCAACAGCACCGCCCGCGACTTGGTAACAGAAGGCCTGCCCCGGGAGGTAGATGGTTTGCTAGCCAATGAGCGGTACACGCCCCTAGCCACCGTCAACTCCGATATGCCCAACCAGCTGCGCTACTCCGTGCGCGAGCAGGGCGGCAAAATCACCGAGCTGGTGGCCGTAGGTAAGCAGGAAACCACGGATTCCTTTGTGCTGATGGCCATTTCGGGCAGCTTTACCCGTGAGCAGGTTACGGCGCTGAGCAAGGTGCTGCCCAACGTAATCAGCGGGGTAAACTGATGCCTCAGAGCTGTATAAAAAGCAAAAGAGGCCGGTTGCGCATGTGCAGCCGGCCTCTTTTGCTTGCAGAGCAGGAGGCTAAAACTCCAGCACATTCAGAAAGAACACGTCCCGGCCGGGGCCTTTTTCGGGGCGTACGTGCTGGTAGCCCACGGCCAGAAACCGGCTGCCGTACCATTCCATCAGGTGTTCCTGGGTGGTATCACTGGTTTTGTCGGTGGGGTTGGCCGTAGTTAGTTTCACCTGCCAATCGTTAGGCATATCGGCGGCGCGGTCCACCACTTTGTAGTGAAACTCATCGTTTTTCAGATAGGCCATGGCCATCCGGCGCCCATCCGCCAGGGGCCGGACGCGCACAATTTCCTGGAGCTGCGAATACTCAATTTCCTTCATAATGAAGGAGTTGTCCCACAAAAGGTTGCCCTGGCGGTCGAAGCCGCAAATGAGGGCGTGCGTGGTACGGAAGCCTTCGTTGCTGCGCCGGGAATTGTAGAAGTTGTTGAAGCGCGACGGGTAGCCGAAGCCGTTGGTGTAACCGGGCAGTGTACCGTAGCTATAGGGCGAGTACCAGTTGTTGTAGCTGGAGTTGGCGTAGCGCGGATAATACACCTCCGACACCAGCACGAAGCCCTCCGGCGTGGGCAGCATATCGTGCATGAGTAGTTGGTAGCGGTGGCGGAACTGTCGGTCGGAGGCCTTCAGCCGCTCACTGCGGTGGCGCATGCGGGCCAGCTGGGCCGGTTTCATGAAGTCGAAAAAGTGCTTCAGGTTCAGAAAATCATAGAACCGAAGGGAGCGGCGCTGGCCGGTGGGCGTAACGCCAGCCGTGAGGTCGGAGGCGAACAGGCCCTGGGAGTAGCGGGAGTCGCGCAGGGTGTAGGTGCCGGCCAGCAGCCGGGCCGCGCTGTCGCCGGGGCTGAGCTGGGCATCCAGCAGGCCCCGCTCACTACCGGCCTGCACAAACTCCGAGTGCAGCAGCCGGCCATCCTCGCCCAACTGCTTCAGCTGCAGCCGCGACTTAAATCCGTTGGTTTCACTGAGGATTAGCTCGGCGCGCTTCGTCACGGAATCGGCCAGAAAGGTGAAGCGGGCCGGCAGGGGCTCAAACACCGAGGGCAGAAACTGGAACTGGGCCGTGTGCAGGTTCAGCAGCAGGATAGTAAGGTGCTGGTCCACTTCCACCGTCACAAACAGGTTGCCGTCCAGCGCCTTTAGCTCGTGAATGCCCCGGGCGCGCTTGGTCTTAAACTCGCCGGTGCCCAGCTCGCCGGTTCGGCTGTCGTAGGCCGCCACCCAGAGCGTAGCCGGATCGGTGCCGCTGAATACGGCGTACACATCCGTACCCTCGGCGCACAGGCGCTGGAAATCATAACCCCGGGGCACCGGAATGTCCACCTTGGCCTGGGGCTGCAGCGCGTGGTTGAACTTCTGAAAAAAGAACTCCGGCTTGCCCGCAATGCGTGGGTCCCGCTCCACCAGCAGCACCACGCTGCTGTCCTCCGCCAGCGGCTGCACCTGCACGTCGCTGTTGTAGGTTTCCAGTTCCAACTCGGCCCGGTATTGCTGGCGGGGCTCAATGGCAGGCTTAGTGGAGGTCGATTTTTGAGCATACCCCCCTATGCTACCGGCCAACAGGCAGAAGAATAGGTACACGTATTTCATACGACAGAACGGAAAAAGCCAGAACGATTCTGAGCACTAGGAAGATACTGCGAAAGTTGCGCATCACCTAACGCGGCACGCAGTAAATAGATGCCCCAATGGCCGGAAATGCACACGGCCCGCCCAATTTTTTTGGACGAGCCGTGCAGATGCGGAAGTGGCGCGGAAATTACTCGCTGCCCAGTTCCACTAGGGCGTCAAACTCCTCCGGCCGCAGCTCCATCACCGACAGCCGCGACTGGCGCAGCAGCCCAATCTGGCCGAGGCGGGCATCCTGTTTGATTTGGGCCAGCGAAACCGGGCGGGCCAGGGGCTGGCGGGGGCGCAGGTGCACAGCTACCCAGCCGCTGCCAGCCTCAGCCGTGGCATCGGGGGCGGCCGGGGCGGCTACTTCCGCAATGCCAACTACCTGCTTATCGGACACGCTGTGGTAGTACAACACTAGGTCGCCGGGCTGCATCTGCTGCAGAAAGTTGCGGGCCTGAAAATTACGTACGCCGGTCCAGTCGGTGCCGCCTTCGCGCACAAACGTGTCCCAGGAATACGCTGCCGGTTCAGATTTAACGAGCCAGTACTTCACTATGAGATTAAATGAATGGGAGAATAAGTGGGGTGAACTGAGAAACGGCTACTGCTTGCGGGCCAGTAGGGTGGTGTCGTTTTGTACTTGGATGGTGAAGCGGTAGGGCGGCTCCTCGTTTTGCAGCGTGATGCGGTACGTACCGCCTTCTTCGGCCTGCCAGGTGCCGGGCACGTCCAGCACTTCATCGGCGGGGCCCTGGGTGTGCAAAATAAAGCCACCGCTTGGGTTCAGCCGGAAACCATCAATGCCCATACCAGGCACAATTTCGGCCGTGCCCTTCAGCCGGTACGTGAGGAAGCCCTCCTTGGGCTCGGGTTGTTGGTGGGTGTAGTACCAGTCCTTACCAAAGATGACGGAAGGAGCGGACGTGTTTTTTTCGGCCTGGCAACCGCCGAGGACTGCGGCGGCCATTAAGGATGCAACCAGGAAGTAGCGCATAGTGGGGGAGTAGAGTGGGAAGGGGAACAACCAAAAAAGGTGGCAATTTATGGCCGGGGCTACTTTTCAATGCGCCGCACTTTCAGCACGTCGTTATCCAGCGACACAATTTCGAGGGTGTAGTCGGGCTCTTTCTTGTCGTCGAGAGAAATGCGCAGGGTGTGGTCGTTTTCGGCGGTCCAGCGGCCTTTGCGGCCCTCTATGCCATCGGTGGGCGCAATATCGTACTGCGTAAACAGGCCGTTGTGGTCGAAGGCAAATCCCGTGCGGCCCCGCGACGGGGGAAACGCGTAGGTGTTGGGGCGGTACACGCGCACGTCGCCCTGGTCTTCTTCGTGGGCGTGCAGCCAGGTACGCTCCAGCTTTTTGATTTGCGCGGCGGAGTTGGCGTCGGGGTTACAGGTGGCGGCCAGCAGCAAAATGCTCAGGGAGGCCAGCAAGGTGAAAAGGCGCATGGTTGTGCAGGAGGTAGATGAGGAACATGAAACGTGCAGTAGCGCAAGGTAGTTTATTACAGATTGGTGGTTGCGGATTGCGGGTCGTTCGTATAGCAAGAGCATCACTCCGGTTTTTACTCAGGATACCCGGTGCATAACAACCTCCAATCCGCAACCACCTACCCGTTACCTTTGCCGCTCTATGGATAACCGCGCCCTCATCCGAGCCTTCCGCCTCGCCGCCCAGCTAATGGAGCTGCACGAGGAAAATCCCTTCAAAATCCGGGCCTACGAGGGCACGGCCAATGCTCTGGAGCAGCTTACGGTGCCCGTGGCCGATATTGAGCGGCACGGCCTGCCCGACCGTACCGGCCTGAGCAAAACTGCCGCCGCCAAGGTGGCCGAAATGCTGGATACCGGCTCGTTTGAGGAACTAACCAAACTGCTGGCGGCCACCCCGCCCGGCGTGGTGGAGCTGCTAAGCGTAAAAGGCATCGGCCCCAAAAAAATCCGGGCGTTGTGGAAGGAGCTGGGCATCGAGAGCCCCGACCAGCTGCGCGAAGCCGCCCAGCGCGACGAGGTTAGCAAGCTCAAAGGCTTCGGCCAGAAAACCCAGCAGGCCATTCTGGATGCGCTGGAATTTACCAGCCAAAGCCAAGGCAAGCTACTGTATCCGCAGGCCGAAGAGTTGGCCAACGACTTGCAGGAGCGGCTGGCAGCTGCGCCCGGCGTGGAGCAGGTGGCCGTGGCCGGGGAGGTGCGCCGTCGGCTCGAAACCATTGAAACTATTACGCTGGTAGTGGCCACTGCGGCACCTGCCGCCGCGCAACAGCTGCTCAACTCGCTGGATGGCCTCACGCCCGATCCGCGCCGCAGTGGGCCGTTTGCCTGGCGCGGCACCGCTACGGCCTCGGGCGTGAAGGTGGAAATGCTGCTGGCTTCCCCCGCCGAGTTTACCAACCAGCTGCTGCTCAACTCCGCCGCCGAAGCCCACCTGACCGGGGCCCTGAGCGAGGAGGCCCGGCCCGGCCAGCCCGCTACGCTGCGCCACTGGCTGCGGCGGGAGCAGTTTGCCTCCGAGCCAGCCCTGTACGAGCGCGCCGGCCTGCAGTACGTGGAGCCCGAGCTGCGCGAAGGCCTCGGCGAGCTGGCGCTGGCCCGGGCAAACAAGCTGCCGAAGCTACTCGCGGACGCCGACCTACGCGGCTCCCTGCACAACCACAGCACCTACTCCGATGGCAGCCACTCCCTGCGCGAAATGGCCACCTACCTGCGCGACCAGGGCTACGAGTATCTCGGCATCTGCGACCATTCGCAGGCGGCGCATTACGCCAACGGCCTCTCGCCGGAACGGGTACGGCAGCAGCAGCGCGAAATTGACGAGCTAAACCAGGAGCTGGCTCCGTTTCGCATTTTCAAGGGCATTGAGTCGGATATCCTTTCGGATGGCTCGCTCGACTACCCACCGGCCGTGCTGGAAACCTTCGATTTCATTGTGGCCTCGGTGCACAGCAACCTCAAAATGGATGAGCGCAAAGCCACCACGCGGGTATTGCGGGCCATCGAAAACCCCTACACCACCATGCTGGGGCACCCCACCGGCCGCCTGCTGCTGCGCCGCGAAGGATATCCGCTCAACCACAAAGCCGTCATCGACGCCTGTGCCCAGCACAACGTTATCATCGAAATCAACGCCAACCCCTGGCGCCTCGACCTGGACTGGCGCTGGGTGCATTATGCCCTCGACAAGGGCGTGCAGCTCAGCATCAACCCCGATGCTCACCACACCAACGGCTACGCCGATATGCGCTACGGTGTGCTGATGGGCCGCAAAGGTGGTCTCACCCGCGAAATGACGTTCAACGCCAAACCGGTAGGGGAGGTAGCCGAATACTTTGCCCGGCGCAAAGCCGCCATTAAGCCACCGCTGGAGTTTAAGGATTCGTTGTTTGGATAGGTAAGTGATGAGGCAATCAAGTGATAAAGCGCGTATTAGCGTCAGCTTCATCACTTGGTTGCCTGATCACTCGTCACGTTGCTATGAAAATACTCGTTCTGCGCTTTTCATCCATCGGAGATATTGTGCTGACTACGCCCGTGGTGCGGGGGCTGAAGCTGCAGGTACCGGGGGCAGAGGTTCATTTTGCTACGAAGCCCGCGTTTCGGGGCATGCTGGAGGCCAACCCCTACGTGGATAAGGTGCACGGCCTCACGGGCTCTTTGCAGGAGCTGGTGGCGGCGCTACGGGCCGAGCAATTTGATTTCGTAGTAGACCTGCACCACAACCTGCGCTCCTCGCTCATCAAAGCGCAATTGGGGGCAAAGTCGCGCAGCTTCGACAAGCTGAACTGGCGCAAGTGGCTGCTGGTAAACCTCAAGATTGATACGCTGCCCCGCGTGCACATTGTGGAGCGGTACCTGGCCGCTGCCGCGCCGCTGGGCGTGCGCAATGATGGGCAGGGGCTCGACTATTTCATCCCTGATGCTGACGAAGTAGACATCCGCTCGGCGCTACCCCCGGCGTTCCAGCAGGGCTACGTGGCCTTTGCCATTGGGGCGCAGCATGCCACCAAACGCCTGCCCGTGGAGCGCATTATTGAGCTGTGCGGGCAATTGCGGCGGCCCGTGGTGCTGCTGGGCGGCCCCACCGATGAAACCACCGGCCACGTAGTAGAGCTGGCTTTTGACCAGGGGGCCGCCACCTCGCCGCCCGCGCCCGGCCGCATCCCCGACAGCCCCTATTACTTTCCTGAGCAATCAGTTGTCAGCAGTGCGCCGGCAACTATCATTCATAACGCCTGCGGTAAGTTCAACCTCAATCAATCGGCTTCCCTGGTGCGGCAGGCTAGCCTGGTAGTCAGCCACGACACCGGCCTGATGCACATTGCCGCCGCCTTCCGCAAGGAAATCATCAGCGTGTGGGGCAACACGGTGCCGGAGTTTGGCATGTATCCCTACCGCACCGAATTCCGGGTGCTGGAAGTGAAGGGGCTGGATTGCCGGCCGTGCTCAAAAATCGGCTACGAGAAGTGCCCCAAAGGTCACTTCCGCTGCATGCGCGACATTCGCTTTGATATAGAAAATCTCGCGTAAACGAAAAGAGATGAAAAAAGTTTCGGCTCGATAGTAAATACCGGTAATTATGCAATTTATGTTGTAATATTACGGCAATGCGGTCAGGCAGAATCCTATTTCAATAATTCACTTTTTGCGTTTTATTATGCGAGTTTCTACTCTGCGCTTTTTACTTTTTGCAGTAACAGCTTTGTGGCTCACCGCCTGCGGCCCCAGCATCTATCTGGCCCAGGACTTTCGCACGTATGCTCCTAAGCACAAAACGGTAGCCATTCTGCCGGCCGATGTTACCATGCAGCTGCGCCCTAACCAGACGCGCAATACCTCGGCCCAGCAGCTGCAGGATATGCAGCAGCGCAGCAGCTTCGACTTCCAGGACCGAATTTACGCGTGGCTGCTCCGCCGGAACCAGCAGCAGCCGTACTCCGTGCAATTTCAGGATGTGCGCCAGACCAACGCCAAGCTGCGGGAAAGCGGAATTCCCTTTGCGGAGCTGCGCACCCACTCGCCCCAGGAGCTGGCCCGGTTGCTCGGCGTTGATGCGGTGCTGACTACCAACGTACGCACCAGCAAACCCATGAGCGACGGTGCTGCCGTGGCCGTAGGGCTGTTAGTAGGCGCGTGGGGTGCCACCAACCAGGCCAACATCACCGTGAATATTCACGAGGCCAATGACGGCAAGCTGCTGTGGAAGTACGATTACGTAGCCAGCGGCTCGGTTGGCAGCTCCACCGAGGGCATGGTAAACGTGCTGATGCGCAACGCCTCCAAGAAATTCCCTTACATCACCAAATCGTAGCCGATTTTAGCCTGACTGGCACCGGTGGGTACTGCCACCTCTCTAATAAAAAAGCCATGTGTATGCAGCCGCTACACATGGCTTTTTTTATTATCAGGCTCAGCAACGCCCGCCACCCCCCTGCGTATGTAGCCCACGGCGGAGCAATACTGTTCTGTTGGCTGAATATTTCTGGTTGAGTTATGTCGTCGAATCCCTCTCTTAGTCAGGTGCGGGTGAAAGTAGGCCCCACTGCCTTAACTGCCGATATTCAGTCGGGTAAACATACGTGGGTGGCCGATGAGCCGCTGGCCGTTGGTGGCCAGGAACAAGGTCCCACGCCCTATGAATTGCTACTTTCGGCGCTGGGAGCGTGCACGGCCATTACCCTGCGCCTGTATGCCTCCCAGAAGCAATGGCCGCTGGAGGGAATTGAAATCAGCCTGAGCCACCAGCGCGTGCACCGCCAGGATTGTGAGCAGTGCGAGCAGCCCGGGGCCACGCTGGAGGAAATCCGGAAGGAACTGCGGCTGTTGGGTCCGCTCTCGGCGGAGCAGCGGCAGCGCCTGCACGCTATTTCCGAGAAGTGCCCCGTGCAAAAGGCCCTGACCGGCGGAGCGCTACATATTGTGACCGTTGAGGCTGAGTAGCCCATTTTACGCCTGTGAGTTATGGCACTTTGCAACCACCTGAAAGCTATTGACACCTTGCTGCCGGCTCCCGCTGAGCGAGTGTGCCCGGAGTGCGTAGCTCAGGGAGATACGTGGGTGCATCTGCGGGTGTGCCAAACCTGCGGCCACGTGGGCTGCTGCGACTCCTCCAAAAACCGCCACGCTACCCGCCATTTTCAAGCCACCGAGCACCCAGTAGTAACATCGGCGGAGCCCGGCGAGCAGTGGGCGTGGTGTTACGTGCACGAGCAAATTGCCGAATACTAACCAGGCCTGCCCCGCCCGCTTTTGAGCCGAAACTAAAAGCCGCCCGTTTCTGCTTTACCTTTGCTGTTTACACACGTACGTTCGTGTCAGGCCTTTACCACATGGCCCGGCGCTTTTTTGAATGACCGAGTCCCCAAATTCCCCCGACATTCTCACCCGTCTCCGGCAGGAAACCCGGCCTTACCACGACACCCTCGAAGCCAACGACTTCAACCAGGCCCTGAGTGCTGGTACCATCACGGCACCGCTCACCACCCGGTTTCTGGAAAAGCTCTACGGATTTGTAGTGCCGGTAGAAGAGCAGTTGCGGGCCCACCAAAGCTGGTTCGGGCCGGAGTGGGAGTTGGAGCGCCGCTTCCGCAGCTCACTGCTCCGGCAGGATTTGCCCCACGCGGCCTCGCTGCCGCTGGCCCCAAATTTGCCGCCGCTGCATACGCGTGCCCAGCTGTTGGGCGTTCTGTACGTGCTGGAGGGCTCCACGCTGGGCGGGCAGGTAATTGCCCGGCAGTTGGCCAAAGCCGGTATTCCGGCTCCGGCGTATTTTAGCGGCCATGCCGAGCTCACGGGTCCCCTGTGGAAGTCGTTTGTGCGGTTGCTGCAGGAAGCCGCAACTCCTGCAACTGCCGATGAAATCGTGCATTCGGCTTCTCTCACCTTCCAACAATTGCATCAGTGGATAGAACAGGCGTAGCGCTTACCGATGAAAGTCTGGTAGGGAAGGAAATCAACCTGACCAACTGTGACCGGGAGCCAATTCATATTCCGGGCCTGATTCAGCCGTATGGCTTTCTGCTGTGCCTGGACGAGCACACCCGCCGCATTGTGCAGGTAAGTGCCAATACCCAGGAATTGCTGGGCTTATCGGCCAATGAGCTGATTGGGCAGGAGCTGAGCTGCTTGTTTGATGACAACCGGTTGCCTGCCATCAGCGCCCAACTGGATACGCTGCGCGAGGGCCACCGCCTGCTGGGCGTGCGCCTGGACCGGCACGCTGAGCAGCCCTTCTATAAGCTCATCATGCACCGCTTCGATGGCCTGCTGTGGCTGGAGTTCGAGCCGGTGCAGTCGGCGTCCGACGGGCCGCTGGATATGCCTTCCCTCAATGATGCGCTGGGCCAGATGCTGTCGGCCTCCTCGGTGGTGGAGTTCTGCGAGTACGCTGTGCAGCAGGTACGCCAGATTACCGGCTTCGACCGGGTAATGGCCTACCGCTTTGCCGAGGATGAAAGCGGCGAGGTGGTAGCCGAGGCCTGCCGCGCCGACCTGGAGCCATTCCTGGGTCTGCACTATCCCGCCACCGATATTCCGCAGCAGGCCCGGGCCATGTACTTGCGTAACTGGCTGCGCTTTATTCCGGACGTGGACTACACCCCGGTGCCGCTGGTGCCTACCAATCACCCCGGTACCTCCCGCCCGCCCGATATGACCTACGCGGTGCTGCGCAGCGTATCGCCCATCCACGTGGAGTATCTGAAAAACATGGGCGTGGGGGCCACCATGACCATTTCCCTGATTCGGGACGGGAAATTGTGGGGGCTTCTGGTGTGCCATCATTACTCGCCCCGGCTGGTCAGCTACGAGCTGCGCGACCTGTGCCAGTTTATCGGCAAAACCTTCTCGGCCCTGCTCAAAAGCAAGGAGCAGGCCGATGACTTCACTTACCAGGTACGTTTGCGCGAGCAGCAAGCCCGTTTGTTTGGGCTGCTGGCCGAATACCCGGATTTCCGCAAAACCCTCTACGACCACCTACCTGTGGTGAAAGAGGTGTTTGATTGTGGTGGTATTGTGGTAAGCTTCGACGGAGAGGTAGCCGCTTACGGTGCTACCCCCCCGGAAGGGCAGGTACAAGAGCTGATTGCGTGGCTGAATGAGCACATGCGCGGCGAGCTGTTTCACACCAACTCCTACGCCCGTCACAACTCCGCCGGGGCTGCCATTCGGGCTACGGCCAGCGGTATTCTGGCCATCCGGCTGGGGCATTCTACCGGCGAATACGTGCTATGGCTCCGGCCGGAGGTGCTGCAAACCGTAACGTGGGCGGGCCAGCAGCAGAAAGCCGAAGTAATGAAGGATGGGGTGCTATACCTTTCGCCCCGCAACTCCTTCGCCGCCTGGAGCGAGTCGGTGGAAAGTACGGCCGAGGCTTGGAAGCCCGTGGAAATTGAAGCCGCCCAGGAAATCCGCCTGCGCATTGCCGATATCCGCCTGCGCCTGTTCAACCAGATTCAGGAGCGCGCCCAGGTACTCTCCCAGCTCAACGCCGAGCTGGAACGCAGCAACGACGAGTTGGATTCCTTCGCCTACGTGGCCTCCCACGACCTGAAAGAGCCGCTGCGGGGTATCCATAACTACTCCATCTTCCTGCTGGAAGACTACGCCGATAAGCTAGACGCCGACGGGGTGCACAAGCTGGAAACCTTGGTGCGGCTTAGCCAGCGCATGGAGTCCCTCATTGAGTCGTTGCTGCAGCTCTCACGGGTAGGCCGCCTGGAGCCCGAGATACGGGAGATAAATCTGAATGAGATACTAGCCGAGGTAGCGGACGTGCTGCAGCCCCGGTTCCAGCAAACGGGCACGCAGCTCCGCATAGCTGGACCGTTGCCCACCGTATACACTGACCCCATACGGGTGCAGGAGGTGTTCAACAACCTGCTCACGAATGCCATGCGCTACAACGATAACCCCGAAAAAATCGTAGAAGTAGGCGTGGCTCCGGCCGGTATTACAAGTCCGCGCGGCGCAATACAAGATGCTGACTATCATGTGCTGTACGTGCGTGACAACGGTATCGGAATTGCCCCCCGGCACCACGAAAGCATTTTTAAAATTTTCAAACGCCTGCACAGCCAGGACAAGTACGGGGGGGGTACCGGTGCTGGCCTGGCCATTGCCAAAAAAATGATTGAACGGAGCGGTGGCCAGCTTTGGGTTGAATCTGAACTAGGCCAGGGCGCTACTTTTTACTTCACTGTTCCGAAACAACGACCATGAGTTCTGCTTCACTAAAGCCCGTATTGGTAGTTGAGGATAGCGCGGAAGACTTCACGGCGCTGGGCCGGGCGTTCCGCAAGCATGCCCTGCAGAATCCTGTGTTGCGCTGCGCCGACGGCGACCAGGCCTTGGATTACTTGCAGGGATATGGCCAGAACACGGCGTGGCCTTCCGTGTTGCCCGCCATTGTGCTGCTAGATTTGAACATGCCCGGCACCGATGGCCGTCAGGTACTGGAAGTTATCAAGGCTGACCCCCGGCTGAGCAGCATTCCGGTTATCATCTTCAGCACCTCGGCCAACGTTAAGGATATTGAGGCTTGCTACCAGCTAGGTGCCAACAGCTACCTCACCAAACCGATAGAGTACACGGCACTTGAACAAAAAATTCAGCTAATTGTGCGCTATTGGCTGGAAACCGTGGAACTACCGGTTTCCTAAGTTCCCTATTTTTCTCCTGCGCTTGTGAAAAAGATTCTGCTGGCTGATGACAACGTGACGGATCGGGTGCTATATCGGCGCTTCCTGGGCCGGCAACTGGGCTACGAGAGTCTGGAGTTTTACGAAGCTGTGTCGGGGGAAATAGCCATTGAAATGTACAAGCAGCTGCGGCCCGACTGCATGCTGCTGGATTACAACCTGCAGGATATTGACGGCTTGCAGGTGCTGGAGGAGTGTCGGAAAGTAGCCCCCGCCGACGCTATGTGCGTGGTGATGATAACCGGTAGCGGTAACGAAACCTTAGCCGTACAGGCGCTGAACGGCGGTGCCACCGACTACCTGGTAAAAGGCCAGTTCGACCGGGAGCTGTTGGCTAAAACCATCCGGCATGCTATTGAAAAAACGGAATGGCAGCAGTACCAAGCCCGCTACCATTCGGAGCTACAGCTGATAAACCAGCAACTGCGGGACTCGTTGGCCGAGCTTACCGAAACCCGCCAGCAGTTGCAGGTGCGCAACCAAGAACTGGCCTCCATCAACCAAGCTCTGGCCCGCACCAACGCCGACCTCGACAACTTTGTGTACGCCGCTTCCCACGACCTGCGCCAGCCCGTGCACAACTTGCAGGGGCTGTTTGCCGAGCTGCGACGGGTAATTACCTTTCCCGACCCCACCGATGAAGAGGTGCTGCGCCTAGCTGATGTATCGTTGCAGGCGCTATCCACCACCATTTCGGATTTGGCCATGGTAGTGCAGGAGCAGCGCCGCACCGATGCGCAGACCGTGGAGCTGGTTGATGTGCGGGAAGTGGTGCAGGATGTGTGTAGCTCGCTGCGGGCGCAGGTCCGAGACACTAAAGCGTACCTGCACGTGGAAGTAGGCGAATTGCCAGAGGTGCTCTACGAGCGGGCCAACCTACGCACCATTGTGCTGAATCTGGTTTCCAACGCGCTGAAATATCGGCATCCATCGCGCCGCCCCGAAGTTACCATCCGGGCACACTACTATCATGGACTGCCAGTGCTGGAGGTGCAGGATAACGGGTTGGGCCTAGACCTCACCCGCCACGCCACGGAGCTGTTTCAGCTATTCCGGCGCTTCCACCCAGGGGTGGAAGGTACTGGCGTAGGCTTGTTCCTAGTAAATCGCCTAGCCCAAACCGCTGGCGGCCGCATTGAGGTCGAAAGCCAAGAAGGGGAAGGCGCATTGTTCCGGGTATATCTTGGCGCCACCGAGCAAGCTATGAGCACTGAAAAAGCAACTGCCCCACTCGGTTAAGTGGGGCAGTGCTTTTTGGAGTAGTTAACATGCTTAGCCAATCTGGCGGAAGCCGCAGTAGGAGTGCAGCACCTCAGGCAGTTGAATACCCGTCGGCGTCTGGTTATTTTCCAACAGAGCGGCCACTATACGGGGCAGGGCCAGGGCCGAACCGTTGAGCGTGTGCAGCAGCTGCGTTTTGCCGTTTTCGGCGCGGTAGCGCAGTTTCAGGCGGTTGGCTTGGTAGGTTTCAAAGTTCGAGGCCGAGCTTACTTCCAGCCAGCGCTGCTGGGCGGCGCTCCACACTTCCAAGTCATACGTGAGGGCCGAGGTGAAGCCCATGTCGCCGCCGCACAGGCGTAGTACGCGGTAGGGTAGGCCCAGCTTCTGCAGTAACCCTTCAATGTGCGCTACCATGCCATCCAGGGCCGCGTAGCTGTTTTCCGGCCGCGTAATTTGCACTATTTCAACTTTATCGAACTGGTGCAGACGGTTAAGGCCGCGTACGTGGGCACCCCAGCTGCCCGCTTCTCGGCGGAAGCAGGGCGTATAGCCAGTATTCAGAATGGGCAGCTGAGCGGGGCTGATGATTTCGTCGCGATACAGGTTGGTGATGGGCACCTCCGCCGTCGGAATCAGGTACAGGTCGTCGGCGGTAGCGTGGTACATCTGGCCCTCTTTGTCGGGCAACTGGCCGGTGCCGTAGCCGGAGGCCTCGTTCACCAGAATAGGGGGCTGTATTTCCGTGTAACCGGCATTGCGGGCCTCATCCAGAAAAAAGTTGATCAGTGCGCGTTGCAGGCGGGCTCCCTGGCCTTTGTACACCGGAAAACCGGCTCCGGTTATCTTATTGCCCAGGGCAAAATCAATGATGTCGTACTGCTCAATCAACTCCCAGTGAGGCTTGGCGCCATCGGCCAGGGTAGGCTTCTCGCCCACTTCACGCACCACTTCATTGTCGTCGGCCGAGCGGCCAGCCGGCACGCTTGTGTGCGGCACGTTCGGGAGCTTGTAGAGTAGCTGTTGCAGTTGTTTCTCTACTTCCTGCAGCTCTTCGGCGTGGGCTCTGGTGTGCTGCTTGAGTTCAGCGGTGCGAGCCTTCAGTGTTTCGGCTTCGGCCTTGTTGCCGGCTTTCATCAGGGTGCCAATCTGCCGGGCCAGCTCATTGGCCTCCGCCTGTGCTTGGTCGTGCGAGGTTTGCAGCTCCCGGCGCTGCTGATCCAGCTGCAATACCGCCTGCACGTCGGCCTCGGCGGTGGGGTAGTTGCGTTTAGCCAAGCCGGCCAGCACGGCGGCGGTATGTTCTTTCAGAAAGGAAACTTGCAGCATAACAACAAAAAACGCGAAACGAAGAAGCAAAAGTAGAAGTTTACCGGTGCAGATGCAGCAACCTGCCGCGCCTGATCCGAATTTTGCCCCGAAAGCACGTCCGGTATCTATTCGGAACATAGTTGCCAGCGTGCAGTGTTATCCCCAATAATATGCCGCTAAGTAGTTGGGATGCTGCATCCTTTGCGCCAGAAGCTGCGTATGGACTGCAAGCTGCAAATTCTGCACTAGGATTTGGCAGTTCACCGGTATTCCGCTAACATTGCACATACAAGCCGGCAATGGTTGGCGGACCCCGGGGCATCCTCTTTTTTGAGCCCGGTCCGCAGTTCAATTCTGCACCAGCCGGCTCCACCCACGATTTTACTTCTCGCTTTTTTCTGCGTCGGGCGCCGCGTTGCGGCTACCTTCTGTGCCCGGAATGGCCTGTGCTGCCCTGTTGTAGGCGTTTAGCCGCCCCCCTTTTCGCTCAGCTTTCTATATGTACACTATTGACGAGTTAAAGGACCGTTTACTGTCCGAATTGAAAGAAATTGCTGAAAATCTGAAAGTTGGCAATTTCAAAAAACTCAGCAAACAGGATCTGATTTACAAGATTCTGGATCAGCAGGCCATCACGCCGGCTGACAAACTTCCCCAAAAAATCAAACCCGCGGCAACCGTTGACGCCTCATCCGGAGCCGCGCCTGTGGTGTCGGCTCCCAAGGCAGCCACTACCCGCGCTCCGCGGGCTGCAGCGGCTCGCCCGACTCGCAGCAAGGCCGCGGCTACGGTATCGGCGGCGGCTAAGCAGCTGGATGCCGCCCCGGCCGCTGCGAGCGAAGACACTGCCCCTGTAGCTGCTGATGCTTCGGCAGCCCCAGCTACTGTTGCCAGCCCTGAGCCTGCGCCCACTCCGGCCGCAGAGGTTTCCCAGGTTGAGACGTCGGCTCCTGCCACCGAAACGGCTTCTGCTATGGAGGAAGTCACAGGTGTTGACCGGCCGGTGAAGCTGTATCAGCGCCCGGAGCGCCGTACCCGTACCGACCGGGCTGGCCGGCCTATTGCTATTGCCGCCCCGGCCGTAGCTGCCGAAACGGCTGTGGCTACCGAAACGGAAGCTGCCCCAGTAACTTCCGAAGCGGTTGCCGCTCCTGCCCCGGAGGAACAAGTGGTTGAGGCAGGTGCGCCAACGCCGGTGCGGGAAGCCCGCACCGAACAGCAACCCCAACCCCGCATTTTCCGGGATGGGCGCGAGTACCGCAACGGCCGCGAAGTACCGCAGGAAACCCGTAGTGAGGTGCGCACCGAAAGCAACGGCCGCGCCGACCAGCCCCGCGAGTACCGCAACGACCAACCCCGCGCCGACTTCCGGCAGGATGGCTCTGGGCGTGACCTGCGCAATGACCAGCCGCGGAACCTGCGGGAAGGGGGGCGCACTGATTCTCGTGAGCAGCGGGAGCAGCGCCGCGAAGAGCGGTACGCCGCTCGCGAACTGCAGCGCCAGCAGCGGCAGGAGCAACGCCAATCCGACCGCCAAGGTGCCCCCGACCAGCCTCGGACCGACCGCCAGGAGCAGCGCCCCGCGCGTCAGGAGTTCGACATCACCATTCCCGGAGAAGGTACTCTGGAGATGATGCCAGACGGAGGCTACGGCTTCCTGCGCAGCCCGTTCTACAATTATCTGGCTTCGCCTGATGACATTTACGTGGCTCCGCAACAGGTAAAGCAATTCGGTCTGAAGGCCGGCGACACGGTAAAATGCACCATCCGGCCCCCGCGCGAGGGCGAGAAGTACTTTGCCTTGGTAAGTGTAGAAGGCATCAATGGCCGCTCGGTAGAAGAAGCTCGTGACCGGATACCCTTCAATAACCTTACGCCGCTGTTTGCTGAGGAGCGTTTGAAGCTGGCAAATAAGCCCAGTCAGTATAGCACCCGTATTCTGGACCTGTTTTCGCCCATCGGTAAGGGACAGCGGGGCCTGATTGTGGCCCAGCCCAAAACCGGTAAAACGGTGCTGCTCCAGGAAATTGCCAACGCTATTTCCGAAAATCACCCCGAGGTGTACCTGATGATCCTGCTCATTGATGAGCGCCCGGAGGAGGTAACGGATATGGCCCGCTCGGTGAAAGCAGAAGTGCTCAGTTCCACCTTTGATGAAACGGCCGACCGCCACGTGAAAATTGCCACCATTGCCATGGAAAAGGCTAAGCGCCTCGTGGAGTGCGGCCACGACGTGGTAATTCTGCTCGACTCCATTACCCGCCTGGCCCGCGCCTACAACACGGTGCAGCCCGCTTCGGGTAAAATTCTGTCGGGTGGGGTGGATGCCAACGCGCTGCACAAGCCCAAGCGTTTCTTCGGGGCAGCCCGCAACGTGGAGGATGGTGGCTCTCTCACCATCATTGCTACTGCCCTCATCGAAACCGGCTCCAAAATGGACGAGGTTATCTTCGAAGAATTCAAAGGCACGGGCAACATGGAGCTGCAGCTGGACCGCAAGCTGGCCAACAAGCGCATTTTCCCCGCCATCGACGTGCCCGCTTCCGGTACCCGCCGCGAAGACCTGCTCATGAGCAAGGATGAGCTGAACCGCATCTGGGTACTGCGCAAATTCATGTCGGACATGACGGCTTCCGAAGCCATGGAGTTTCTGAAGGACCGCATGAAAGGCACCCGTGACAACGAGGAATTCCTGATGGCCATGAACGGCTAGAGCCGCTTTAACCAGGGCATAAAAGAGCCCCCGTTGCACAGTTGCAGCGGGGGCTCTTTTATGCCCTACTCGGGGGCTTATTGCCGCACAAAGCGCTGAACAGTACGTTTGCCAGCCGAGGTGAGCTCCAGGATGTATACACCGGCCGGAATACTCTGCACGTCAACAGTGGCATTACCAGCGCTTTTACCGGATGCTACCGCTTTGCCGGTAACCGAATAAATCTGGTACTCCACCCCGCCGTCAATAGCGGGCAGCGTGATGCTGGTATTGCTAGGGTTAGGATAGAAGGTTGCCTGCAATTCAGCTGCTACCACTACCACCGATGATAAAGTAGCCGTTCCATCCAAATCTACTTGCCGCAGCTGGTAGTAGGTGAGGCCATTCAGCGCAGCGTTATCGATGAAAGTGTACGTAGAGCTGCTGTTAGTGGTGCCCTGGCCTTTAACGC
This sequence comes from Hymenobacter pini, assembly GCF_020421205.1. Lineage (GTDB taxonomy): Bacteria > Bacteroidota > Bacteroidia > Cytophagales > Hymenobacteraceae > Hymenobacter > Hymenobacter pini. Next base: position 260,559 of record NZ_JAIZZH010000003.1, on the reverse strand, counting down.
GGCTGATTACCTGGAATGATTTACCGTCATTGCTGCGGAGCACCTCAAAGGAGGCGTTATTTTTCTCAATAGCTGTGGCCCAGTTCACGAGAACAGCTTGTCCACGGCGTTCAGCCGAGAAACTAATAAGAGTCACGGGGAGTGGATTGTTGCCAGCAGCCTGGCTGAGCTGGGTGCTAGCCAACACAAAATCCCCACCCGTACTGAACGGTTGGCTCGACTGGATAGAGCCTGAAAAATAAGGAGGCGTAGTAGAGGTAAAGCTCGTGTTACCAGACAAGTTTACCCACGAGGTTCCCACTCCCTGAGCTATCCGCAAAAAGTTGCCGTTGTCTACTTGGTCATCAGGGCCAAAGGTGAGGGTAATGGTTGCATTGTTAAAGGTAGCCCCACTGCCCGTTGTCAGAGTGTAATACCGAATACGGGATACGCGTCTGATGCTATTGTCTGCGGGGAACGTCCGATTGGTCGGAGCACCTTCTATCTGCTGAATGGTGTAGGTGTTGGCCGAAGGCTGGTTAGGCGAAAATGTTACCGGTCGATATACCAGGGCACCGGCCCGAATCGAGCCTACCGGATACACGATATTGGGGCGGCCAGTGGCAGCGGCGCTGGTGGAGCGCGTGAGCGGGCCACTCACAAAGCTTGAGCTGCTACCGCCCGTAACAAGGGCATCGGTGCTGCTGGCTACGTTGTAGGGTACTGAGAGGGCATTGCTCACGCCGCCCACGGGCAGGGTAGTAAGTACCCCGTTAGTCAGCGTCAGGCCGGCCGCCACCGTTAGGGGCTTAAGCAGTGTTACGCCCGTGGTAGTGCCAGACGTGTTGTTGATTACCAGTCGGGCATTGCCCCCAAACGTTAGCGTGCCGGAGCCACTGCCGGTACCAATGCCGCCAACCGATTGGGCCGCAGTGCCATTGAAAATAACATTGCTGGCGCTGGCCGGCGCGAAGTTCAGCGTGCCGGCTGTGGGAGTTGCATTGCTGTTGATAAACACATTGCCCCCAATGCTGGTGCCAGCCATGGTGCCAGTCCCAACCACGTTCAGGTTAACGGTTGCGCCAGTAACGGTCAGGTCATTGAGTATGGTTAAGTTAGCCGTGCCCGCTACCGTGGCAGTTGCCAGCAGTTGCAGGTTGCCGTACTGCTGCCCCACCGAAGAAAACGTGCCTCCTGAGTAGATATAGGTGCTTCCGCTGTTAAAAACGGCTATGCCTGTTGAGCCGTTTCCGAAGGGCTCACCGCCGGTTACTTGCCGGAACGTGGCTCCGGAGTTGAATACAACCGACCCGGCTGTAGATGCTACGTCGGAATTTGTATTGTTATTACCTGTCGGGATGGTGCCGGTAGTGCCGAAAGGGTAGCCGATAATATTACTGGCCACGATGGAGCCGCCATTTTGTACTTGAATAGCACTGGAGCTAGCGGCAATCAAACGCTGGGGTAAGGGGCTCCCGTTACCGTTGCCGGTTAGGGTAACAGTACCCGCTATTGCTGCCGTGGCACCAGTATTTAGTTTTAAGGTAGTGTAGCGGTTTGTGGTGGAAGCAGTGGAGCTCAGCGTCAAGCTAGAACCTGCGCTTACTATCAAATCGTCGCCGGAGATATTGTTGGTGAGAATGATGGTGCCATCACCATTGCCATTAGAAGGAGCAATGAAGGAGGCGCTTACATTATTAATCAGGAACAATTGGCTGATGTTGAAATCAGCTGCGGTAGTCTGGACACTAACCGTTGGGGTTTGCGCACCATCAAATACCAGCGCATCAGCCGCAGTGGGGGCCTGATTACCAGCGCCCGTTGGTTGGTACGAGACTGGGTCGACTACTACCCAGCTGGTGCTGGCCGTGATGAGAGCACCGGCCGTCCCCACCCATTTCAGGGTCGCGCCAGTTGAGGAAAGAGGGGCAATGAAGGCCAAAAACATACCCGCTCTTGGCAAAAACCTCAAACTGGTTTCCATAGGCGTAATTTTTCTGGTCATTCGCGAAGGTACAAGGTGATAGATAGCCGAATATAGGACCTATTTGTGAATAAGCGTTTGTTTGTCCTATCTGTAAGTCCAGAATCTGGATGTTTGATTAGGAAAATAAGTTTTTTACTGATTAATAGAATGATATAAGATAATTTTATGAATTATAGTGTATTAAAACATGGAAGCTTTTGGAGTATGCACTAGCCAATGATGAGCTATATTGTTAAAATGCCTATAAAAGTGGTAATAATTATGTGTTAATGTTGAGCTAAGCTTTCCGTTTCTATAAAATGGAATGATAGTAGATGTTGATGAAATTGTACTTAATCAATGAAAAGCACTTTGTAAGCAAAAAAATAAAATCCTTGCGGCAGCCATTCATGCTATCCTCTCTTGCAGTAAGCCTTTAGCAGTAGTCGGTAGGTCAACATGCAGTATGAAGAAGTAGAAGTTCTGAAAAACAGTGTTTTGAAGCGAGGAGAAAAGGGCATGGACTCAGCAAGGCATATCGAAGCTAGTAGGAATACCGTAAGGAGAACAAGTTACAGCCTCATAGAAGGCGCCCACATTTCTTCTTTAGTTTATGTCCTTCACCAACGAACTACTCAACACCGTTCTGCGCCACGCGGGCCAGGAAGTATCCCGTAAAGAGTTTCTGAGCCTAGCGGGCCGCGGCTTGGCAGTAAGTGTGGCGGCAGGTACGCTGGCCAGCTGTAATACCGGCCCCGATGATGCGGCAAGCTCCAAAGCGGCCGTGCCAACTACCGGCACTCCCGCCAGCGAGGTAGACGCCGCTACCACCTACACCTCACCCGAGGGCGCAAAAGTCGCTTCCTCGGAAGCCGTATCACCGCCGGCGAAGGTGCCCACTGCTGCCGACCAGCCGATTGTGCTGGAAGAGTGGAAGTCGAAAGTAGATCCGCAGTCGGGACCCACGCCCACGCCGATGCCGCCCGATGAACGGGTAGGGTACGCGTTGGTTGGTTTGGGGCACCTGACGCTGGAGGAATTGCTACCAGCGTTTGGGGAATGCAAAAAATCAAAACCAGTAGCGCTAGTGAGTGGCTCGCCTGAGAAGCTGAAGAAGGTGGCCGCGCAGTACGGAATTAAACCAGATAGTTGCTATAGCTACGAGAACTACGAAAAGCTGAAGGATAACCCGGAGGTGAAGGCCATTTACATTGTGCTGCCCAACTCCATGCACGCCGAATACGTGATTCGGGGGGCCAAAACAGGTAAGCACATTCTCTGCGAGAAGCCCATGGCCAACTCCGTAAAAGAGTGTGAGCTGATGATTGAAGCCTGCAAGAAGGCGCAGGTGAAACTCATGATTGCCTACCGGATTCAATATGAGCCCAACAACCGCATGGTGCGTGATATGGTACGGAGCAACAAATTCGGCAAGCCTAAATACATTCAGGCCCAAAATAGCCAGAGTTCGGCCAACCCCGACCACTGGCGGCACAAGAAGGCCCTGGCCGGCGGCGGCGCGCTGCCCGACATTGGCCTGTACTGCCTCAACACGGCCCGCTTTGTTCTGGGTACCGAGCCCACGGAGGTGTTCGGCTATATGCAAAGCACGCCCGGCAACCCGCTGTTCAAGGAAGTGGAGGAGGTGATGTCGTGGCAGATGCGGTTTCCCGATGGCGTCATCGTCGACAGCATTACGCACTACAATACTTTCGATTCGCGCTTTTACCGGTTGAATGCTGAGCGGGGCTGGGTGCACCTGGAAAATGCCTACGCCTACAATGGGCAGCAGCTGCGTACCGGCTACGCCGAAGGACCCGCCAAGATTAACCACCAGATCAGCATTCCGGCCAAAAACCAGTTTGCGGCCGAAATGGACCATTTTTCGGAATGCATTCTGGAAAACAAACAGCCCCACACCCCTGGCGAGGAAGGCCTGCAGGATCAGCGCATCATGGAAGCCATCTATCAGTCGGCGCGGGAAGGACGCCCGGTGAAGCTGCCCGCAGTGAAAGGTACCGACGTGTTTCGGGGCCCGGAGCCTAAACAGGCCTAGCGGACCCGCGGCCTGCCAACTCAGTAGCGGTTACCTTTGCGGGTATGGAACAACAAACTGACCTACCCGAACTACTGTTCATCTCGGACCCACTGTGCGTATGGTGCTACGGCATGAGTGCCGTAGTGGAGCGCGTGCAGCGGGAGTTTGCCGGGCGGCTGGTGGTGTCGGTGCTGTGCGGTGGCATGATTACCGGCGAGCAGGTAGAGCCCATTCGGGAACAGTGGCCGCGGCTGTCGGGGGCGCTGGCGCAGGTACAGCAGGTAACGGGCGTGGAGTTCGGGGCTGGTTTTCGGGCGCTGGGCCAGGAAGGCAGCTACGAGTTGAACTCGGAGATGCCGAGCCGAGCTATTCACGCCTTCCGGCAACTGCGGCAGGACGACGCGGCGCAGTTTGCGCACGAGGTGCAGCAAGCGTATTTCCGGAACGGCGCCAACCTGAACGACCCCGCTACTTACGATGCCCTGGTAACTCCTTACGGGCTTGACGCCGCTGATTTCCGGGCCAGGCTGGAAAGCCGCGAAATTATCCGAGGCACCATCTTGGAATTTGCAGCTGTGGGCAAGATTGGTATCCACGGGTTTCCTACGGTTATTTTGCGCGTAGGCGCGCAAGGCTACGTGCTGGCCCGCGGCTATCAACCCTTCGATACGTTTGCAGCTAACCTGGAAGAAGCACTGCGACAGGCCGACTAATCAGCCTGCCGCAGGCGCAGCATGAATACTTAAGGCAGGTGTATCACCTGCTTGCGCAACGGGGCCCAAACCACCGTGCGCCGGTCTTCTTTGCCAACCAAGTAGCGGAAGGCAACGGCTTCGGGGCGGCTCTGCAGATCGTCCCAGGCGGCGCGGTCTAGGCCGGTCGGGGTGGCACCAGCCGGAAACGTGGCTGTTTTGGCTACGGCCGGGCGCTGAAAATTCTTCTCCGCGAAAAATTCCTTTACCCGCTTGCGCACGTAGGCTTCCCGCTCGGCCTGGGTGGCAGTCGGGCCTTTCATCTCATACACCAAGGCGGCTTCCAGGTCCGGCGACGACAATACCTCCCGGAAAATGACCTCCCCGCTGGCCGTGGTGATGGTGAAAGTAGCCTCGCCGCTTAGCACCGAAGCCCCCCGCAAGACCAACGAAAACGCATCGGGCGCGCCCGGGGCCGAAAAAATGTGGCGGGTGCGGCTGGTCAGTAAGGTATCGGCCTGGGCATCAACCGGCGCGGGGCGGGCCGTATCCATCGGCTCTACCTGAGCAGCGGACGAATCGGGCACCTGGGAGCTGGTAGAAGCGGAGTTGTTTTGTTCGGGCGAGGAGCAGGCCACCAAAAACAGAGGAAGCAATGCGTAGTAGGAGCGCATAACCGGGGATAGGAAAGGGTGAGTGTGCCTCCTACGCAAGCTGCGGGGTGCTTGTTGAGCTGCTTACCACAGTAGCATGAGAGCAAAGGCCGCGCTCATGCACACGGAGGATACTTGGTTCATGCGCATGGTATGGTCAAAATCGGCGGCGGCGGGATTGTGCCACACCTGCCGCGCCCACCGCATAAACAAGCCAACCACCGGACCGGTAGCCACCAGAAACAGCAGCAAATGTCGCAGCTCCTGTCGCTGCACGTACACCACCGTCAGCAGCGCTGCCCCGGCTGCCAGCGCCAGACCCGCCCACACAAACGTGCCCCGGATACCCAGGCGTAGGCTCAGGGTCCGGTCGCCGCGGCGGGCATCCTCTTGGTGCTGGTACACTTGGGTAAGCGGGTAAGAGCCGCACAGAAACAAGCTGCTCACCAAAGCCAGCAGCAGGTTGGTTGGTTCCAGCAGCTGGTCAGGGCGGGCCCCCACGCCTACCTGCGTCATCAGGAACGTGTAGGCGCCCTGGAATACCACCACCACGGCCGTGCTGATGAGCGGATACTTCTTCAACCGGATGCCCTCGAAGCTATACGCCTTCGACACCAGCAGATAACCGGCTACCAGCACCGCAAACGGCCAGCTGAGCAGCGCCGCGCCCGCCACCGCCAGCACATCAAACAGCCATACCAACTGCAGCAGCTCGGGCGAAACCTTGGGCGGGTGCCGTAGCCCGCCAATGCTGTCTTCGTCCCGGTCGTAGTAGCTGTTGTAGCCATTGGAGGCCGGGTAGGCCAGCAGATGCAGCACCACGAACACGCCCACGGCCCGACCCAGGCCGAACGGTTCCCGCAGGGCGCTTAGCCCAAACCAGAATACCGGCATCAGGTAAACCGAAAAAGGAATGCGCAGCAGCGGCAGCGCGCGACGGTAGGCAGCAAAGGCAGGCATGAGGAGAGCAGGACAGGAGCAAGAGGCCGGATGGCTGCAAGCTACGGTTTATGCAGCTGTGGCCGCCGGAACCCCGATCAGATACGTAACCTGCGGGCCCCACCAGTGCCGCACCCGCCCTGCCTGCCACGTGAAAGCGCCGGCGGGGTCGGCTTGGCGGGCCAGCTGCAGCAGCAGCTCCGGCGGATACATCCGCAGCACGCTCACGCACCCGTCCCAGATGGTGAACAGCGGAATCAGGGGCACGAGGTAGGTAAAAACAAGCCTGCTGAGGCTGAAGGGGCGAATCAGGGGCGTTATCAGCAGTTGAACCACTGGCAGCACGGTAACAGCCAGCAGCAGCTCACCCCAATGTTTGCCAGCTCCCTCAAACACCCCAATGCCGGTACGTTGCCGCACAGCATCGGCCAACAGCGCCTCAGCAGCCGGGGGCGAAAAATGGTGGAAAGCCGAAAACACCACCCGGAAGCCCGGCAGGTTGGGCGGAACTGCCGCGGCATCTACGGGCTGCGGCTCTGCCTCCAGGCCGGGCGTAGTGCGCTGAAGCTCCTGCCAGGCGGCTGGCTGCGGGTAGAGGTCAGTGAGCCGTACGCGGGTTTCTGGTAAGCCGCTGGCGCGCAGCCGTTGCAAAATGCCGGCCGTGCCACCCCCGGCCCCGGCGCACAGCTCCAGCAACTGGTGCTGGCCCGTTTGCTGCAATGCGGTTTGCAGGAGTGGTACAATGGGCTGGTAGGTGCGCAGCGCCGATATCATGAACCGCAGGTAGTCCATCATGCCCGCCCGGATAACCCCCGGAAACCACGGCAAGTCTTCGAACTCAAACAGCTGGAGGCGTAGCTTCATACTGGCAGCTTACGCAAAAGAAGCCGATAAAAACAGATAAGAAATCAGGCCCGGGCAAACCAGCCAGCTACGGCCGCCGCAATTACCCAGGCCAGAAGCAATAGAGCATCATCGGTAGAGTATGCCGCCGAGCCAGTTACCACCATCAACAGCAAGCCAATGCCCGCAGCCAGTGAGCCTGCAATGCCACTAAGAACGCCCTGCCTGGCTCGGTAAGACAGGTGCGCGGTGCCCGTTAGTACGAAGCGAAGTACCAGCATATTTGGAACGACCAGAAAAAAGCCGAGAATAAGGGCCAAAATGCTGGCTATTGCCCAGAATCCTAGAATTGTACCCGCATCCGGGGATGCAGTAGACACATGCAGCAGTGCGGTGAATAAACAGCCCAGTACCACGGTGCCAGCCCACTGTTTGATGGCTAGGTAGAATGCCTGCGTTGTCAGCGTATCGGAGTGCATAAACGAAATATTGCCGGACGAAGCTAGCCCAAATAGCAGCAGCCTGAACATTCCGGGTAAGAAACGGAGTGTTCAGGCTGAAATATACCCTCGGCGAAAGTAGCTCGGTTGATGGGCCACTGAGGGGTAGCTGTGCGTTAAGCAAGGCAACGAAGTGGCTGCCAGCGCTAACGTAAGTCTTTAGAAAGCCACTGCTACCCGTTTGGCCGGCCCATACAGCCAGAGCACAGTAAGTATAGCAGCCACCCCGTACGGCAATGAAAGCGGCAACACCGATACCAGCGAATCGACCGGGGAGAAGAGCACCAGCAGTTGGTTGGCCAGCAGGAAAAACAGCAGTACCCCGCCCAGCGCCATGCTCCGCCGCGACCAACCCGGCTTCAGGTAGCTCATCACGGTGAAAAAGGGAATCACCAGCGGCACAATAGCCAAGGATACCACGGCTGCTACCACACCCGCCAGCAGAGCAATTGAATAGTCGGAGAGGCGTTCCGTAGTGAAATCCAGCAATAGCCACAGGGTGCCGCCCAGGTTGCTGAGGAGCCACAGAATAAGCGTGCGGACGGTGGTAGAGTGGCTGGTAGTAGCGTAGTGATAAAGCATGGCCGGGTAAATCAAGCGTAACATCAAAAAGGCCGCCGGGCTGGCAGCCTGCTCAGATTTACGGACTGCTTAAAATGCATGGTTTGCATTAAACCATTTTTTTGTTGGGAATAGCTGTGTCAGATTGGGATTGGTAAAGACGCCATGCTGTTAATATTGAAGACAGCAGCCACGGCAGGCTTAAACCGAAAAATAATTGAAATAAGAGACCAGCAGGCCGGTATTCCCGGTTTTCATTGCCGGAAGCAAATACGGGCAGGAAGTAGGCAAGCAACAGCAGAGCCACCGACGCCTCGAATACAAGAGCAGTGCGCCAGATCAACTGCAAGTCCGATTTGCTGGTGCGGAAAACCCATTCCATCATGCGGCGGCGAAGCCAGGCTCCCAGCAAGGCCGGAAGACCTAGAGTAACACTGGTATATAAGAGGTAAGGAGGAATGAAATGAAAAGAGTTGAGGTCGGACGTATTACTGACTAAGTAGATCCATACTGTTGGTAGCGAAATGACCAGCCCCCAAAGCCAGGACTTCCATAAATGCTTTTGTGCTAAGGTCCGGCTATTTGCGGTCATGGAAAAAAATACAAGGAAAGTGTTTGATAGTAGGTTAAAATACACTTGCTTTGTAACGCAAAGTTCTTTAGATAATATGGCCAAGCCCGCTCTTGATCCGTTAGCCCAACTTACCGAAATCCGCTCCATTATGGAACGGTCGTCGCGTTTTATTTCGCTCAGCGGCCTGTCGGGGGTAGGAGCGGGGGTAGTGGCGCTGGCAGGAGCGGGCGTGGGGCACTGGTACCTGCAGCAGCGTTACGCCGCCGAGGGCTACACCTACGGTGGCTTCATGCGCCTGCTGCAAAGTACTCCGGAGGAACGCGCCCAGGTGCTGCCGTTTCTGCTGTTACTGGCCGTGGGCATTGTGGGGGCGGCGCTGGCGGTGGCCACGTTCTTCACAGTGCGGCGGGCCCGCCGGGCCGGGCAGCCCGTGTGGAGTGCGCTGGGGCGGCGGCTGGCCCTGAGCCTAGCAATTCCACTGGTAGCTGGTGGCCTGTTCTGCATTGCCCTGTTTCTGCAGGGCGCGGTGGGGTTGGTGGTGCCGGGTATGCTGCTCTTCTACGGCCTAGCACTGCTCAACGGTAGCAAGTATACCCTTGATGAAATTCGCTGGCTGGGCCTCACCGAAATTCTGCTGGGTTTGGTGGCAGTGTTGTTCCCTGGCTTTGGGCTGGCGTCCTTTGCGCTCGGTTTCGGGCTGGGCCACATCGGCTACGGCCTGCTCATGTACAACCGCTATGAGCGGAATGAGGTAGGAGCTAGAAGTTAGGAGAGAGAAGGAATTGCCTATAACTTTTCCCTGAATCCCTAACTATTAGCTCCTAACTCCCGGCTCTCAACTTCTAACTCCTCCTCTTGAAGCACCTCATTCACACCCTCAATAAAGCCTTCGACAACCGGGTACGGTTGGGCGTAATGGCCGTGTTGATGGCCAACGAATCAGTGAGCTTTAATGAGTTGAAGGAAGCCCTGGACCTAACCGACGGCAACCTGGCCAGTCACGTAGCCGCCCTCGAAAAAGCCGGCTACGTAACCGTGAGCAAGCAATTCATCGGTAAGAAGCCCAATACCACGTACGCCGCATCCGGTGAAGGAAAAAGTGCCTTTCAGGAGCATTTGGCGGCTTTGGAAAAGCTTCTGCGAGGGTAACGGCTTATTTTTTTGTTTGTAAACTTTGAAATACAAAGTTCTTTTAAGCAATCAAACATATGAATTCACTATCAGCTGCTGTGCCCGCTCCGGGGCCGAGTGCCACTGTTCGTCGGGTGCCGCTGCCCCTTACCGCCCTGCAAAAGCTCCTGCTACCGCTTGGGGCAGTGTTGTTTGATGTGCTGTTCTGGAACCAGGGTACCGGCCTTAACCTAGCCCTGTACACGGGGTTTGTGCTGGTGGCCACGCTGCTGAGCCAGCCCCGGCACGCGGCAGTGTGGCGCTCGGGCTACTTCTGGCTGATGGCGGCTGGCACGGGAATTAGCGCGGGGTGCGTGGTGTGGTACGGCTCGGGGGCGGCGCAGCTGGCGTGCGTGGCCTCCTTGCTGATGCTGCTGGGCTACGCAAACCAGCCGCACCTAAAGCTGGTGGTGTACGCCATGCTGACGGCGGTGGGCAACGTGGCCCGGGTAGTGCCGGGGTTGTTGCCCTACCTACGGCTGCAGCCGGGGAGTAGCGGGCGGTGGGCCCGGACGCGGTTTTACGGGCGGCTGCTGGTAGTGCCGGTTGGGATACTGCTGGTGTTTCACGTGCTGTTTGTGCTGGCCAACCCCCGCTACGAAGCCCTTACCGATGCGGCCCTCAACCAGATAGGCCAGTGGCTACTGGCGCTGTGGCCCAACTTTTCGGTGGCGCACTTGCTGTTTTTTCTGTTGGGGCTGCTGCTCACGGCCGGGGCGCTGGTACTGGTACCGTTTCATTTTTTCCAGGACCATGAGTCCCGGTTCGGGGAGTTTGTGCGGCGGCAGCGCAACCGGGTTGCCTCGTTTGGGGTGCGCCAACCCGATTTCCGGCTGCGTTCCACCGGTCTGCTGGATTTGCGCAAGGAGTATTTAGCGGCTCTGGCGGTATTTGGGCTGGTGAATGCGCTGCTGCTGGTGGTGAATAGTATTGATGTGCGCTGGATTTGGCTGGGCTTCCAGCCCGAGCCGGGCTTCGACCTTACTCAATTTGTGCACGAGGGCACCTACGTACTTATCCTGAGCATTCTGGTGGCTATGGGTATTGTGCTGTGGTTTTTCCGGCGCAACCTCAACTTCTACCAACCTGGGCTGCCCGCGTTGCGCTGGGGGGCTACGGTGTGGGTATTGCAAAACGTGGTGTTGACTATATCCGTGGGCCTGCGCAATTACTACTATATCCTGTACACGGGGCTGGCCTACAAGCGCATTGGGGTGTACGGGTTTCTGCTGCTTACCCTGTTCGGGCTGCTCACGGTGCTGCTCAAAATATGGCAACGACGCTCGGCGTACTCGTTAGTGCGGCTAAACGGGCTAGCAGCTTATGGGCTGCTGCTACTGCTGGCCCTGGGCAACTGGGAAATCTGGATTGCCCGCTACAACCTCAGCCCCCGCTTCCGCACTGTGGATTTAGGGTTTCTGTTGGAAATGCCCGAGCGGGTACTGCCTGAGCTGGCAGCCCGCCAAAGCATGCTCGACGGGGCCACTCGCATCATTATTAGCCCGCCCGGCTCCTACACCGAAACCACGGCCACGCCCGCCGAGGCCAAAGCCGCCATCCAGGCCCGCGTGACGGCCTGGCAGCGGGCCTACCCGCAGTATCACTCCTGGCAAAGCTGGACGCACGCCAAATCCGCGGCTTACGAGGCCCTGCAAAACCACTAGTTTTCACCTAAGTCCCTAACCCGATGAATCTGTTACAACTCGGTTTTTCGCTGCTGGGCCTGCTCTGGTGCGCCGGTAGTATTGCCCTGCTGGCCGCCCTGCTCACGTGGCGGGAGCGGGCTGCCACCTTCGCCGCCCGCACCCAGCGCCTGTTGGTAGTCGTGCTGCCCTGCGCCGCCGTGCTGCTCAGTTCTGTGCTCTGGACGCTGCTGCACGTGATGCTGCTCTGGGGACAAGGTACCCCGCAGCCAGTTGCTATTCGATAAGCTTTTGACCCATGGCAACAACTCCCGCACTCTTCCGCACTCACTCCGCCGGCCGTAGCCTAGCGGTGCTGCTGGCAGCTTGCGCCCTGCTCTGGACGTGGTGGCAAATCCCGAACTGGTACCGCTTGGGCGCAGCCGACGAAGCCGCCATAACTCAGCTTGTGCACCTGTGGCAGCAAGGGTGGCTGCTGGGCTTACTAGTAACGGTGGCTAACGCTGTGGTACTGCATCGGGCCACGTTGCCGCTGGCCTTGCCCTCGTCGCCGGGCAGCCTGCTCGACACCCGGCCTTCCCTGACGGGGGCGGTATTTTGGCTGTGTACCGGCTTTCACCTGGCTAGCTTGCTCCTGTTGCTGTTGGTGGGCGCTGGCCGGCTGCCGCTGAACCCGCTATGGCCCTCGTGAGCTGGCCGGAGGCCTTGCCTGGGCGGCTGCGGCAATTTGGGTTGAACACGATGCTACCCGCCGTGCCCCGGGCAGCGTGGTGGATTGCCGGTGGAGTGGTTTTCTGCACTCTGAATCTGGTGTTCGAGAGGGAGCTATGGCCGCATCACAAGCAAATTGGCAATGCGTTTTGCGTGGGCATTCTGATCGGTGTATTCAGTTTGCCATGGCTGGCGGGCCGCACAGCCGCCCGCGTGTCATGGGATCTTACGGGTGCACGGAAACTGCTGTGGCAGTTCGCAACCTGGGGGCTTTATTTTATGGCCGTACTCTCCGCAGTGTTATTTATCATTCTTGGATGTATTGCTATAAGTATAAAAATATGACAGTTAACATTTTATTTCTATTTATTCCCGCCAGAGGCTTGCCGGAGATTAGCCTTTGGCGGGAAGTATCTTTTGAGTAGATAACTATTCTGGTATCAGTACAGTCTGCTCAAAGGATGAATTGCGCAGCCAGTCACGGTTTACATACCACGCTGAGGCCAGGGCAGCTAGCAGCCAGGGCAAAGCAAAAGCCAATGAAATCAGAGAAACCGCCTTTGCTCCCTTAAGCTCGTTTGCAGTTGATGAGTGATGCGCCGTTGTAAGCAACGCCCAACCCAGAAACAAGACCAGTACCAGCGCCACCACACCCACAAAAACGGCGGTGGTGCCTAGCAGAATCCCTGTGGTTCGCGCTGTAGTGGTAGGCTGGCTGGCAGCCCATTGAAATAATCTGCGCATCAGCGGCTGCCGCAGACAGGCAATTAGGGCCGCTGGGCTAATACCGATGCCTACTCCCACAGCGGCCATTCTCAGCGGCTCAGTGCTTAAAATGCTGCTTGGAGGGGGCGCATCCCGCACATAAAAAGTTACAAGTATCAGTACCGCTGCTAACACGGCACCACCGCCTATAGTCAGCCAGGTATGCCGCCAGGCCCGGCGGTTGGCATCTGCTCGGGATAAAGTAGTAGTCATAAGGTAGAACACTTGAAGAATAGGCTGGAAGATACCTAACTCCGAAGTTACCCGAAGCAGAACCCTTGTGCCCAAATGTCCGCCAGCCCGGCCGCAACTGGTATATTTGTAGCTCCTGAGCCGGCTCTCCCGGTCTGGTTTGCCTCACTGCGCCCTGCATGTCCGCTCCGAAATCGTCGAAACCCGCTGCTGCTGCTCCTGTCCGTCATTGGCCCAACCGCCTTTCCCGGGCGCTGTGGGGCTTTTTTGTGATAGGGGCGGGGGTGTTTCTGCTGTACCCCATCTTGGTAAGCATGAACTTTCTGTTCCTATTCGGCAAGTCGCCGAGCCTGGAGGAACTGGAAAACCCGCGGGTAGAGCAACCCTCGCAGGTGTTCACTGCCGATGGCGTGCTTATCGGGCGCTACTTCCGCGAAAACCGCTCCCCGGTGCCCCTCAGCAAAATGTCGCCCTGGCTGATTAAGGCCTTGGTATCGACGGAGGATGTGCGCTACCAGAAACACTCCGGCATCGACCCCGTGGCCATTGCCCGGGCCGTGGCGGGGCTGGCTACCGGCGGCAGCGGGGGCGGGGGCTCTACCATCACGCAGCAGCTGGCCAAAAACCTCTACAAAACCCGCCGCCAGGAAAATACCGGCCTGCTGGGCCACGTGCCGCTGGTGGGTACGCTCATCAGCAAAACCAAGGAGTGGCTTACGGCCGTGGAGCTGGAGCGCCGCTATACCAAGGACGAAATTCTGGCCCTGTACTTCAACACCGTGGAGTACGGCTCGCAGGCTTACGGCGTGAAGGTAGCCGCCAAGACCTTCTACAGCACCTCGCCCGATAGCCTCAGCATCGAGCAGGCGGCCATGCTGGTGGGTATGCTCAACAACCCTACGGCCTTCAATCCCCAGTTTCACCCCCAGGCCGCCAAGCGCCGCCGCGACTTAGTGCTCACGCGTATGGGCCAGGCGGGTGTGCTCACGGCAGCTCAGGTGCAGCAGGAGAAGGCCACGCCCATCGCCCTGAAATATCAGGTAGAAAAGCACGTGGATGGGCCCGAAACCTATTTCCGTGGGGCCGTAAGCCAAGCGGTGAACGAGTGGTGCAAGAAAAACGGCTACGATATGTACCGGGACGGCCTGCGCATTTACACCACTATCGACTCGCGGATGCAGGGGTACGCGGAGGAGGCCATGGAGAAGAAGATGAAGACGCTGCAGCGCTCCTTCGACAACTTCTGGCGCAACCGGGACTCCAACCCCTGGGTGGATGAAGATGGCCACGAAATCCCCGACTTCATCGAAACCCAGATGAAGCGCACCGAGCAGTACAAGGAGTTGGCCGCCCGCTACAAAGGTCAGCCGGCTCTGCTCGACTCGGCCCTGCACCGCAAGCACCCCACCAAGGTATTTACCTGGAAGGGCGACGGTGATACTACGCTCATGCTGTCCCCGCTCGACTCGCTGGCCTACTACAAGCACTTCCTGCACGCGGGCATGATGACGATGGACCCCTTCACGGGCCAGATTAAGGCCTGGGTGGGGGGCCTCAACTACCGCTTCTTCCAGTACGACCACGTGAAGCAGGGCCGGCGTCAGGCCGGCTCCACCTTCAAACCCTTCGTGTACCTCACCGCCCTCGACAACGGCTACGCTCCCTGCGACCGAATCCGGGACGAGCGGGTGACAATTAAATACGTGGAGAACGGCAAGCCAATGGAGTGGCAGCCCGACAACGTAACCCGCGAGTACACTGGCATGAACATGACGTTGCGCTACGCCATGGCCCGCTCGGTAAACTCCGTAACGGCCCAGCTCACCGAGAAAGTAGGCTGGGACAACGTGGCCAAGTACGCGCACAAAGTGGGTATCCGCAGCCCGCTGCTGGCCGTGCCCAGCATCGGCCTAGGGTCGGGGGGGGACGTGAGCGTGTACGAGATGGTGAATGCCTATAGCACCTTCGTCAACCAGGGCTTCCGTACCGAACCCATGCTGGTCACGCGCATTGAGGACGTGAACGGCAACGTGCTAGCCCAGTTCGACCCGCAGCAGAAACGCGCAATTCCGGCCGAAACGGCCTGGTTGATGACCTACATGCTACGCGGTGGTATGGAAGAGCCCGGCGGCACCTCGCAGGCCCTATGGGACTTTGAGCTCTGGAAGAAAAACAACCAGATTGGCGGCAAAACCGGCACCACCAGCAACTACTCCGACGGCTGGTACATGGGCATTACCAAAGACCTGGTAACCGGCGTGTGGGTAGGCGGCGAAGACCGGAGCATTCACTTCCTGAACTCCCAGCAGGGGGAAGGCGGTCGTATGGCCCTGCCCATTTTTGGGGCGTACATGGAGAAGCTCTACCAGGACCCCGACCTTGACATTCGGATGGGGCCCTTCCCCAAACCCACCGTCAACATCACCAAAAAATACGTGTGCACCACCGAGGAGCCGCGCCGCCGCCGCCGCGAGGAAGCCGTGGACACCATTGTGGTAGACAACCTGCTTGAAAACCTCAACAACGGCTCGGTACCCCTGCCCGACAGTTTGGGCGGACAATAAACAGAATGAGTTTTCAACTAAAAAGCGTCTGGGCTCAGTGCTCAGCCGCTTTTTTGTTTTTCGGTCGGGTGAGCCAGAGCAACCACACCGTCCCAGCTACCACGGCCGCAGATACCAGCTGAAAAATGGTACGCCAGCCTGCCACTGCGCCAATAGGTCGGGTAGCTTCTAAGGAGTTACTCCAAGCAATAAACGCATCGGCAATGGGCAACTGCCCGAACAGGTAGCGCTTCTCACCGCAAGATTGCCAGGGTGCCCCAAATGCCTCAATACTGTTGCGCAGCCCCACGGCCGTGGTAGTATCATGGTAGCGCTGCATCGTGCGCCTGCCCACAATGGAGGCGGCCCCACCCACACCCCATATAACCGGCCCGGAATCAATATCCTCGGCATCTGGCTCACCCTCAGTTGCTTCCCGAATGCCCGGCAGGCCCAGCCGGCTGGTCAGGAACCGGGCACGGTACCGCAGGAAATGCTGCCGGGCATAGGCAGAGTCAATTTCTACCAAAAAGTTGAGCAGCTGACTTTGCGACGAGCCCCGGGCCGGCGTGAGTACCCGGCCGGAACCCGCGTGTACGGCGTGCGGAATCAGCCTGTGCCCATCCAAATGGGTATCCACGGCGCGCACCCACCGTTGGATGAGGGCTTGGTAGCGCGGCGCATACAGCCGGTCGTGCCAGGCTAGCGCGGCTACGCACATTACCCCATCGGCGGGCCAGGCCGCGCCGCTGTATGACTCCAGATAAGGGGAAGAACTTGTGGCCAGCGCCTGCGCAATAGTACTGCATTGCCGCTGGAAGTGCTCCGCCTGCGCCGAGTCGCGCTGCTGGGGAGGCAGGGCCGCCAGGTAACGCCCGAGTGCGTACGCCGACCAGCCTTGGTAAAATGCGCCTCGGGGTAGAGACAACTCTTCCTCAAAGATGGATGTGGCGGCCGGGCTCTGAATTTCTTGGATGGCCCACTGAGTTTCTGCGGCGGCTTCCTGGCGCAATGCCGAGGTGGTAGGTAGATGGGCTAACAGCTCCGTCCAGGTTAGCGCGTACAGCGCGTTCAGGTACACAAACCCCTCGGGATAGAGCTCCTGCATCTGCGCCCCGGCTCCCTGGTGCATGCGCCCCCGTAAGAAATGCAGGTGCGCTACTACGTCTTGGTTGATTAGCTGTCCCGCAATGGGCACTACAGTCGGCTGGTAGAACAACTGGCAATTCAGGTACACTACCAGCAATAGTGGCCCGGCCAGCAGCACCCGAAGTCAAGTGCGCATCGAGGCTGGTTATTCGTCGCCGTAGAACGATTCCAAAGCGCCGCGCAACTGCGGATACTCGAAGCGGAAACCTTGTTGCAAAGTTTTTTCGGCGCTAACGCGCTGCGAGGCCAGCACAATCTCGCTCATTTCGCCCATCACGAGCTTTAGGCCGAATTCAGGCACTTTTGGCAATACCAGCGGGCGGTGCAGCACCTCGGCCAGGGTTTTGGTAAACTCTTGGTTGGTCACGGGGTTCGGGGATACCGCGTTGTAGATGCCCGCCCACTGCGGCTGCTCCAGCGCCTGGATGAACAACCGGCACAAATCGTCGAGGTGAATCCAGGACATGTACTGCTTACCCGAGCCCAATGGTGCCCCGGCCATCAGCTTCACCGTACGGGCTAACGGCACCAGCGCCCCGCCCTCGGGGCTGAGCACAATGCCAATGCGGAAAATAGCCGTGCGAATGCCGTATTCGGTCACGCCTTGGGCAGCCGCCTCCCAGCGCTGGCATACTTCAGCCAAGAAGTCGCCGGGGGCAGGGGCGGTTTCTTCGGTTACAATCTGGTCGTCCCGGTCGCCGTAAATTCCAATGGCCGAAGCCGAAATAAATGCCTGTACGTGGTGATTCTGCTTGGCCAGCTCCCGGGCCATGAGCTGCGTACCCGCCAGCCGGCTCGACAGGATTTCGCGCTTGCGCTCCTGCGTCCATTTACCATCCGATACGCTGCTGCCGGCCAAGTTGATGATGTAGTCGGCGTATGGCACGGCGGCCTCGTCTATGGTACCGGCGGTGGGGTCCCAGCGGAAGCTGCGGAATCGGCCGCTACCGGGCGTACGGCTGAGCAGCGCTACTTCATAGCCGCCGTCAATCAGCATTTCTGCCAGGCGGGTGCCAATCATGCCGGTACCCCCGGTAATCAATACTTTACGGGCCATCTGAAGCAGTTTCTAGTTGCTGGTTTCTCGGTTGAGCGTTTACGCCAATAAGCTAATTTGCGTGGTTGACACGGGGACTTGCCACTACATTGGTATCAAAACTAGAAACAAGCAACTAGAAACCAGAAACTCATTTACCAATCAGTCGCAGAAACTCCCGGCGCAAGGCTTCATCCTGCCCGAAAGCGCCGCCATACTCGGCCGTAATGGTGCTGCTATTGGTGTCGTTCACGCCGCGGCTCATTACGCACAGGTGGTCGGCTTCAATCAGCACGGCCACATCCTCGGTGCCCAAGGTTGTTTTGAGCTCTTCGGCAATCTGACGGGTGAGGCGTTCCTGTACTTGCGGGCGGCGGGCAAAGTATTGCACCACTCGGTTCAGCTTGCTAAGGCCTACCACGTGTGTGCCTGGCAGATATGCTACGTGCGCTTTCCCGATAATGGGCACAAAATGGTGCTCACAGCACGAAAACACCGTAATGTCGCGCTCTACCAGCATATTCTGGTAGTGGTAGCGGTTCTCAAACAGTCGCACCTCCGGACGGTGCCTGGGGTCGAGGCCCTTGAACCACTCCTGCACGTACATTTTGGCCACGCGCCGGGGCGTACCACTCAGGCTGTCGTCGGTCAGGTCTAGGCCCAGCAGGTGCATAATTTCCTGGAAGTGCCCGGCAATGGCCGTTATTTTTTCGTCGTCGCTAAGCGCAAAGGCATCGTCGCGTAAAGGCGTGCGCAAATCGGCGGGCAGCTGCACGTCGGCAGCAGTAGGGCGGTGAGCGGCACCGTCCGCGGCAGGGGCCGCAGGCACGGAATTATCCATGGTATTCTACAAAATTACGTTCGGTCTCATACAGCGTGACCGACAGGGCCAGGCGGTCCTCCAGATGGGGGCGCAGGCGGTTCCAGATAACTACGGCAATATTTTCGGCCGTGGGGTTAAGCTGCCGAAACTCCTCCGTGTCCAGATTTAGGTTTCGGTGATCAAAGGTATCCAGAATCTCGCGTTTGATCAGGTCACTCAGCCGTTTCATGTCGTACACGTAGCCGGTGGCCGGGTCAATCTCTCCCGTCAATCGGACAATCAATTCGTAGTTATGTCCGTGATAATGAGGATTGTTGCACTTGCCAAAGGCCTGTTGGTTGGCCTCGTCGCTCCAGGCCGGGTTGTGCAGGCGGTGGGCGGCGTTGAAGTGCTCTTTGCGGCAGATGGTAACTGTCATGGTCGGGTAACAACGCGTAAAGGTTGCTTTTGTTTGCGGTAAAAGGGCCGTGTGTCCGCCGCCCCCGAAGGATACATAGATATATGGCTATGTTTTTGTGGTACCTAAGCAATGATAGATGTTATTATTCCGACAAAAGTTAATTTTCCTCAAAAAAAACAATCCGGGGCCTAGTAAGATGCTGGGAGTCTGGTTAAATTTGGTCAGTCGGATACAGTTAGCCGGCCACATTCACCTGCACATCATTTCTTCATCACTCTATTTCATTCGCTTATGAAACGAGGCTTACTTTTCTCCCTGCTGCTGACGGTAGCAACAACGGTGACGAGCTTCGCGCAAAAGTCGCCCGTTGACGAAACGGAAATGGCCGTTAAAGGTATTCCGCGCAAAGGTCAGCGGGTTGCGCTGCAGCTGGATAGCAAGCGCGTGGAAGACTCCTGGAAAAAGCAGCTGGACGAGCAGTTCGGCAGCAAAGTGAAATCCGACAAAGGCGTGTACACCATGGATGGTGTGGTTATCGAGTCGATTTCAAAAACGCCCATCCGCGTAATCAGCAAAGTGGATGCCGTACCAACGGGCACCACGGTATGGTGGTCGATTGACTTGGGCAACGCCTACCTGAGCAAGGATGCTACGCCCGTGCAGTGGAAATCGGCGGAAGGCTATCTGAAAGATTTCGCCCGCAAGCTGTACCGTGAAGACTTGGCCATTCAGGTTGCAACTGCCGAGAAGGCGCTGCAACAGTCGCAGGACAACCACTCGGCCGTAATTTCGAAGGCTGACGCCATCAAAAAGGACATCGAGAAGAACAAGCAGCGCAAAATTGAAATTCAGCAGCAGCTGGCTCAGAACGCTGCTGAACTGCAACAGTACAACAACCTGGTGGACCTGAACCTGAAAGAGCAGGAAGCCGCCCGCGCCGACATTGTGAACATGCGCATCGCCCTGGAGGCCGTGAAAGAGCGCATGAACAAAATCGAATAGGTAGCCCTTTGGACTTATTCAGCCGCTTACAAAAGCCCCACCAGCCTGCTGGTGGGGCTTTTGCGTTGTTATTGCCTGTGGTTGCGCACGTACTGTTCGGCCTCTTTCTCGTCTTTCCAGCCCACAATGCGGGTTTCGGCTGGGCGGGTACGGTGCTGGAACCACAGGCTCAGCGAGCTGCGTACACCGGGATATTGCCGGTTTAGCGTGGCCCAGTCCGTAGCATCGGGCAAAATGCGCTGGGCGGGCCGGGCCGGTACTGCCACCAGCACCGATTGCATGGCCCCATTGACATCCAGCGAGAGTAGCGCCACAGGGGTAACTTCCAGCACCGAGCCTGCGGGCTGGGTTTCGGACAACACAAGGGCCGGTAAAGGCTGTTGCGTTCCAGGAGCCAGAGCGGCCACCCACGTGCCCGGCACGAAGCCCATATTGCCCGGCAGCGGCAAGAACTCCACCAACTCATTGGTACCCGCCTGTTGCTGGGGCTCAAACTTGTGGGTGGCAAAATTATAGTGCTGCACTTGGTTAGTACCCGCCGGCATCTCCACCACCACCTGCAGCAGCTTCCGCTCGGCCGAATACGTGGGCAAATCAGCGTAATCGGTGCGGCAGCCGAGTAAAGTTGTTAAGAATATACCGGGCAGGATGACTTGGGGAATGCGCATAGGGGCTGGAAGGTAAAGAGCAGGTGGGCAAAAGATACTACGCCCGGCCAGTACATAAAATACCAACCGGGCGCAGCAAAAGGAATCAGGCTATCGGGCAAACTGCTCGTCCAGCAGCCGGAAGGGGCTCAGCCGCTCCAGGTGCAGCACAAAGCGAATGTTGCTGGTGAAGTCTTTCCGGCTTTCGGGCAGCCCATTATCGAACTGGGAGCCGGCCACTGGGATATAAATGCGCAGGAAATTCTTGGCCGTGGGCAGGATAAGCTGCGAAACGGGCAGAATGAGGCCTGCTCCATAGTAACCACGGGTAGAGCTGGACAAAGAGCCAATGTTCCGCACCTTACCCAAGCCTAGGTCGCCGTACACGGCCAGCGGAGTTACAGGCAGGTCAGCTTCCAGATTCAGCGTGGTCAGCCAGTCACGGCTCACCACGGGCACATAGGCCTTGAAGGCGCCGTCCCGGTCGTCCGTCTGGTGAATTTGAGCGGCGAAGGTGGGCGAAATCTGCTGACGGTCGAGGTACGTATTCTGACGACGGTAGTCGAAGCTACCGCTCAGCCCCATCATGAACTCCTCGCTGGATTTCAGGAAAGCTCCCCCGAACAAGCGGGCGCGCACCTGCTTGTTCTTATTGTAATACCGGCCGTACGTGGCCGTCACGCGTAGCAGAGAAGCCCGCTGGTCCTTGATGTCCTTCGAGGCATCAGCCGCCAGGAAGTTCAGCTCCGCATGGGCCGACCAGTTCTGCAAAGCATTGCCGTGCTGGGCCTGGTATTCCAGCGTCTGGATGCTGCTGGTGCGGTTCAGGTCCTCATTCTGCACCGAGGTAGTAGCCAGCCGGGCCCACTGCTGCACCCGGTTGAAAGCGGAGTGCGGCATCTGGAGCGTGATGCTGGGCTCCAGCTTCACAAACCGCTCAAAGCGCGTTACCTGCACCTGCGTAAGCAGCTGGCGCACGTTGTTACGCGGCAGCACGTGCAGCGCCACCCGGCCAATTCCGTTCAGCTCCTTCTGGTTGAAGCTGTACATGGGCATGGCCAGAAAGTTCAGGCGTTTGGGCGTAATCAGGTTGGTGTAGAAGGCAGCCCCCAGCATAAACTTGTCGGAGGTGTTAGCCCCCAGCGCCGGTGCCCAGTTGATAAAGTGCCGGTCCCACCGCTCGGGGCTGGCCAGCGGCTTCACCTGCAGCGGGTCCCAGGTCGGGAAGGAGCCTTCCAGCTGGCGCATATCGTCGCGGCGGTTCAGCTGGGGCGTCAGGTAGCCGGGGTCAATAACTACTGCCGCTACACCCTCGCGGCGGAAGTTGAGCTGGGTTTCGTCTTTCTCATCGTCATCAGTACCACCAAATACGGGCGTCCATTGGGTTTCCAGCACCTTGCCCTGGGCGTCGAGGCTGGCTACGGGCACGGCCAGCGGGGCCGGAGAATCGTTGCGCACCAGCACCTTTACGGTGCCTTTCTGCACTAACATATCCGACAGGGCCACCTCGTAGTGGTTCTGCGTGCCGAGCATATCCTTGAAAAACCAATCCAGCTTCTGACCGGTAGTCTCCTCAAATACGGCTTGCATATCGGCCGGGTAGGGGTGGCGGAACTGCCAGCGTTGGAAGTAGGTGCGCATGGCCTCGTCAAACTTCTCCTGACCCAGGTAGCCGGCCAGATAATTCAGCAAAACCGGCGTTTTGCCGTACACCATCAAGCCGTAATTCAAGCTGCCAAACTCAGCCGCTGGCAGCGCCACGGGCTGGTCCAGCCCGCGGGAGGCAGTAAGCTGATAAGGCAGTAGATCAAAAGCTGCCGCCGGCAAATTCTCCCACCCAACTTTGGCGGCCAGTTCAGAGCGTTTGTAGAAAAAGCTGAACGTACCGTCTGAATTTTTATCCAGCGCGGATACCCGTTTTTCGGTGTAGGTGTTCACGCCCTCGTCCATCCACGGGTAGTCCCGCTCGTTGGATGCCAGTACGCCGTAGAACCAGTTGTGGCCTACTTCGTGCACAATGGCCATGGGCATCGTTACCGTCACCATGGGGTACTCCATCCCCGAGCCGGCTTTCAAGGAGCCGCTGACAGCCGTAGCCGAAGCATACGGATACTCGCCCACCCACTGCGAGTAGTAGGTAAGCGCTTTGTTGATGTTTTGAAGGCCATTTACCCATTCCAGGGCCTCTTTGTTGGTGAACATCACCCAGGAGGTCACCTGCCGGCCAGAGGGTAGCGTAACGCCGCTTTTCAGCACATTGTAGCGCTTATCGGCAAACCAGGCAAAATCGTGCACTCGGTCCTGCACGTAGCGCAGGGTTTTCGTTTCAGCCGCCGAAGCCGGAAACTTCATGTCGGTACCAAAGTCTTCCTGGGTTTTCTTGGCGGCAGTGGCGGCGGCTAGCTGGTCGAGGCGCTGCTGCTCATCGGGGTTCTGCAGCACGCCGGTGGCACCCACGGTGTAGTTGGCCGGCAGCGTGATGCGCACATCAAAAGAACCAAACTCCGAATAGAACTCGCCTTGGTCGAGGTAGGGCATCGGGTGCCAGCCTTTCTGGTCGTACACGGCTGGCTTGGGGTACCACTGGGTTACCTGGTAGCTCTGCCCGGCGTGGCCAAAACGCGAAAACGAGCCCGGGATTTTCACCCGAAACGGGGTGCTAATGGTAGCTGTGGCCCCGGCAGCCAGCGGCTGCGGCAGCACCAGCTTGGCCATATCAGGGTTGTTAGCGTCATACTCCAGGCGAGCTGACTGGCCGTTTACCTGAAATTCGAGCCCATCAATAAAGCCCCGTTCACTGGCCGGCGCAAACTGAAACTCCCGGTTGCCGTTACGGAGCTGCTGGCGGGCAAAGGCTGTGTTGTTGTCCCGGTAAGCGTTAGGCCAGAGGTGAAACCAGATAAAAGACAGGGCCTGGGGCGAGTTGTTGGTGTACACCATTTCCTCGCGGCCCGTGAGCTGGTGCTGGCGGTCATCCAGCGTTACGTCAATAGAATAATCAACTTTTTGCTGCCAGGTAGCCGGTGCCTGCGCCCAGGCAATGGTAGTAGGGGCCACGAGAAGCAGACTTGTGCGTAGTAGTTGTGGGATGCGCAACATGAATGGGGGAGAGGTAAAACGAACGGCAACGAAAGTAGCCGTTCGGCCCCAAACGCCCATGCATAACCTTTCCAGAAAAGCGCACGTTTGCCTTTTACCTCAACCATTGTGCTACCCACTGGCACCTAACACCTTCTTATATGTCCTTCCACAAGCAACCGAAAGACGACACCCAGCACCAGAACCATCTTGATGGCACCACCAAACTACTAGGCAACGACCTGCAAGAGGAGGCAGACCGCTCCGGCCTGGATAACCATTTTCAGCGCTGGATTGAAGACCTGAAAGATGTAAACAACCCCGAGTTGTACCAACTGGTAACCGACCTGCAGGAGTTGAAAGCCCACTTTAATGGTGGTAGCATCGATAAAGACAAAGTAGCGCAGTTACTGAGCCGTCTGGGAACCAACACCACCAAAGCGGCCGTATTTGCTGAAAACCCCAACACAGCCGAGCGGGTAGAGAAACTAGGTGAAGCCCTGAGTGCCGCCGCTGCGCAGCTGAAATAGGTTTTCCATACCAGGCTATAGCCAACGAAAAAGCCCAGTTCCTGCAATAGGAACTGGGCTTTTCTATAAGCAAGCTGATGTAGCTTAGGCGGCGGTAGTAGCTACCACGCGACGCTTCTCCTTGATGCGAGCAGCTTTGCCCGACAGGCCACGCAGGTAGAACAGACGAGCACGACGAACTTTACCACGACGGATAACTTCAATCTTGTCGATGTTGGGCGACAGCAGCGGGAAAATACGCTCGGTGCCGATTTGGTTCGAAATCTTACGAACCGTGAAGGTTTCGCCGTTCGAGTTGGTGTTCTTACGCTGAATCACCACGCCCTGGAACTGCTGAATGCGCTCCTTGTTACCCTCGCGGATTTTTACGTGGACGTTAACGGTGTCACCGGCTGCAAACTGGGGGAAGCTGGCGCGGCGCTCCTGGGATTCCTGCTGGATAAAATCGAGTAGTACGCTCATGGCTGGAAAAACTGTGAAGGACGGCCGCGCCGCCCTGAAGGGTTTCGGGTAAAGAGGCGCAAATATAGCCCTCTATTTTTATTAAAACAATGAGTGGATGAGTGATTTAGTAAGCAACCCCACTGGCAGCACGGAAGAGCTGGGTGGATTTGCTTGGGGCCTCATTCACTGTAACAAGTCGGGGCGGCGTTGCTCGGTGCGGGCCAGGGCCTGC
Organism: Hymenobacter pini; assembly: GCF_020421205.1. Lineage (GTDB taxonomy): Bacteria > Bacteroidota > Bacteroidia > Cytophagales > Hymenobacteraceae > Hymenobacter > Hymenobacter pini. The sequence continues at coordinate 235,449 of NZ_JAIZZH010000003.1, read as the reverse complement.
TCGTGCCGCCACACGTCAATTTTGGGGGTATTGCCCGAAAGCAATATCTCCGGTACTGTAAGGCCTCGCCATTCGGCCGGGCGGGTGTACACGGGTGGGGCCAGCAGGTTGTCCTGAAACGAGTCGCTCAGGGCTGATTCCTCGTTGCCTAGCACGCCGGGCAACAGCCGCACCACCGCATCCACCAGTATGGCTGCGCCCAACTCACCCCCGCTCAGCACATAGTCGCCTACGCTGATTTCGTGGGTGATGTAGGCTTGACGGATACGCTCATCCACGCCTTTGTAGTGCCCGCACAGAATGAGCAGGTTGCCCGCCAACGATAGTCGGTTGACCAGGGGCTGGCGCAACGTTTCACCGTCGGGCGTCATGTAAATGACGGCCTCGTAGCTCCGCTGGGCCAGCAATTCGTCAAAGCAGGCCGCAATAGGCTCCACGCGCAGCACCATGCCGGCCCCGCCCCCAAACACGTAGTCATCAATCTGACCGTGCTTGTTAATAGCGTAGCGGCGAAGGTCGTGCAGGTGAATTTCGGCCAAGCCTTTGTCCTGAGCCCGCTTCACAATGGAATGGGCAAAGGGGCTCACCAGCAAATCCGGCTGACACGTGACAATGTCGATGCGCATAACCGGGCCTAGGGCTCTACAACTTCGTCGGGCTCATCCCGCTCCCGCGAGGCCGGCGTGAGGTACACGTCCAGAAGGCCTTCGGGGAGGTTCACGTGCAGTTTCCGCGCTTCTTCATCGGCGTGCAAAATGAGCTCATCAGCCACCGGAATTAATACTTCCTGGCCTTTGTAGCGCATCGACAGCACATCCTGCTGGGGCAACTCGTAGAAGGTTTCCACGGTGCCCAACTCGCCGAGTTGCGCATCCACCACCGTAAAGCCAATCACATCGTGGAAGTAGAACTGGTCTGCTTCCAGTGCGGGTAGCTCCGAAAGGGGGCGCCAGAGCTTGGCGTTACGCAGCGGCTCAGCTTCCTCTACCCGCTCAATACCTTTCAGCTTGAGCAATGCCCGGCCGGTGCCCTGGGGCTGCAGCTTCTCAACGGCGTATTCCGTGAGCTTTTCCGGAGCCGTGGGCAAAGCCAGCAGCACCTTTTTCAGCTTACGGTACGCCTCCAGGTCGTCTACATCCAGGGCGGCCACCACGAAGCCTTTCAGGCCGTGGGGCTTCACAATGGAACCCAGTTCGTAGCAGTCGTCGAGCGTCATGGCAGAAGAAATGAAGAGGGGAAACATAGAGAAGGTGATGAGGTGAAACCAGCATGCCCGAGGGCACTCAGTTACCTCATCACCTTCTCACGTGAGCCGGAAATTAAGCGCCGGCTTCCTCAGTCGTTTCAGCCGGGGCTTCAGCTTCGGTAGCTTCGCCTTCAGCGGCCGGAGCGGCAGCAGCCAGAGCAGCAGCCTGCTTGGCGCGCTGTGCTTCAGCACGAGCTTCGTTTACTTTGGTTTCGGCGGCCAGACGCTGCTTGCGAGCATCCTCCTTGGCGTTGCCGAGGTTGGTGCGCTTGCCTTCAATTTTGGCGTCTTTCTGCTCTTTCCAGTCGGTGAAGCGCTGGTCAGCAGTTTCCTGCGAAATAGCACCTTTGATAACACCCAGTTGCAGGTGTTTGCGGTACAGTACACCGCGGTAAGAGAGCATGGCGCGCACGGTATCCGTGGGCTGGGCACCTTTCATGATCCAGTCGAACGCCTTGTCACCGTCGAAGTTGATGGTGGCGGGGTTGGTCTGGGGGTTGTAGGTACCGATTTTTTCGATGAAGCGGCCGTCGCGGGGCGAGCGGGAGTCAGCAACAACGATGTCGAACATTGCGGCCTTCTTGCGGCCACGACGGGCGAGGCGGATTTTAACTGCCATAAACCGGTTTGGTTAAGCGACGCATCCCGTGCGTCTGGTTGAAAATGAGGTGCAAAGGTACACACAGTTTTTGCGGATAAAAAGCGTTGCCGGTATTCTGTGTAATGGTACAGGTAAGCGCGGCGCATTTAAGTGGCTGCGTAAAGGCTAGAAAACCGTAAAAAAGCTGAAATTACTGCTCCACTATTCGTCGTAATTTTCTCGGTTCTCTACTATCAGTTAGGTATGCAAGTACGTTTCCGCCACCGCTATTGGCTATTGGGTATAATTTTAATAGTAAGTCATTGGGCGGCTGGTGAAGTACCCGATTCGGTGCTGGTATTGCGGGGGCGACTGTGGGACGGTACTGGCCGTCCTGCCCTGGAGCGAGGAGTTGTGGTAATAAAGTCTGGTAGCATCCTAGCTGTCGGCCCCGAAAACCGGGTGCGCATTCCGGCTAAAGCGAGAGTAGTGAATGTAGCGCCAGAGGAAACTATTCTGCCAGGTCTGATTGATTTGCATGAGCATTTGCGTCCCCAGTACACTGCTTGGTTGTTACCCGCTGGCGTTACTACCGTCCGCGACGCGAACAACCAGCTAACCATGCTTGCGCAAGTCCGACGCATTCGGCCGTATGCGCCCCGCGTGCTTTACAGTGGGCCCTTGCTCGATGGGCCTACCACGTTTTTTCGAGAGTTGCTGACAGCCTCTGGCTTTCCCGATTCAGACCTGCAGGTAGCTATTCGGCCGGCTACGGCGGGGCCTATTACGGACAATTTGGTGCTGGAAGTGAGCACACCAGCCCAAGCCCAAGCGGCTGTGGATAGCCTAGCCGCTCATGGGGCTTCTGTGGTGAAACTATACGAGCAACTGTCCTGGCCGGCGTACCAAGCTGCAGTGGCCCGCGCCCGCCAAAAGAACTTGCCCGTAATGACGGACTTAGGTATGCAGATAACGAGGGGGCTTACAGGGGCGCAAGTGGACGCTCTGCAAGCTATTCAGGCAGGCGTGAGTAGTATTGAGCACACAAGCGGATATGCGTTGGCCTACAAGCGCCTCGGCGGCGACCCCGCTAAAGAACCCTTCGATGAACAACTACTCGACCAGTTGGCCCAAGCAACTGTGCGGGCCAAAGTAGCCTTGGTGCCTACCTTCTCGGTATTCTATGCAGCCGCCGCTCCTGACTCGGCCCGGCAGTTACAGGGGTTGCCGGGAGCTGCTTATGTACCGTCAGCCATGCAACAATGGTTTGAAATGCAGGCAAAGGCCTATGATGCGGAAGCGCACCAAGTTTCTTTAGCAGATCTGCACTTAGCGCAGGCCGTGGTACGCCGAGTGCACAAGTTGGGCGGCTTGATTGGGGCAGGCACCGATGCCCCAGCAGGCGCCTATAACCTCGCCGGGGGCGGACTACATCGGGAACTAGCCTTACTGGTAGAGGCAGGACTTACCCCAAGCCAAGCTTTATACGCTGCTACCGGCGGGGCCGCCCGCATTTTACGGCAGCCGCAGTTGGGCACCCTGCAACGCGGCCATGTAGCCGACATAGTAGTTGTCACCGGTAAGCCTGATCAAAACATCCGGGCTACTCGGGCTATCCGGTACGTGATACAAGCGGGCAAGCTCTTACCACTGACAGAACTGAAGCAGCAGGCAAAGGCTGAAGGTGGATCTATTCCTTAACCGAACAGGGTTTACACGAACAGCCCCGTACCTGCATGTCAGGTACGGGGCTGTTCGTGTAAACCCTGTTCGGTTAGAGCAAAAGCTAAGCCGCCATCTGGACGGGCTGCTGCCACTTACGCTTCACCTTTACCACGCCTACTTTATCCAGTACCCAGATAACGGCGTAGGTGGGGTCCAGCTCCCATTTCTTCACGCCGAAGTTCACGCGCATGGGTAGCTTGTGGTGATTGTTCTGAAACAGCTCGCCAAACGCCAAGAAGTCGAAAGGCAGCGTGTTCATGGATTTATCGTGGTTATCGAAGTTTTGGTAGCCGTATTTGTGGCCGCCCCAGTTCACAATAGCACCGTGGATGGGGCCCATCAGGAAGTGGATGGGCAGCAGCAGGAACTGCCACCACGCCGTGGCAAACTGTACGTAGAACAATACGTACAGCGCGCCCCAGCCAATGCGGGAAACAGCCGTGCCACCAAAGGCCTCCAGGGCTTTCCACTCGGGGGTGTCGCCCTCAAAACGCTTGGCTTCCTCATAGCGGTTTTCCACTACCTCCCCATAAATCACCTTAGTCTTCCACATCATGCTGAAGGCATTAGAGGAAAAGTGGGGAGAGTGGGGGTCCAGCTCGGTGTCGGAGTAGGCGTGGTGCATGCGGTGCAGCAGCGCATACGCCCGCGGCGACAGGAACGAGGAACCCTGGCAGATGTACGTGAACAGGAAAAAGAATTTCTCCCAAAACTTGTTCATGGTGAACATCTTGTGGGCAGCGTACCGGTGCAGATAGAACGTCTGCGTAAAGAGCGACAGGTAGTAGTGCGCTACGAAGAAAAAGAGTATTGCCATAGGGGCAGAAAAATTAGAGGTCGGAACCGGGAGCGGCGGGCACGTTTGAGGCCAAAAGCTCAAATTCCCTGCTAAAGTTCAAGTGCCGCACCACAAAACTACGGCCCTGCCTGCCCCTAGTGCAATTAGCCTTCTGAAAAGGACAAAATATTATTCACAAGTGCAGGCTAGAAAATAAAGCGTCATCCTGAGCACTACTTAGGATGACGCTTTATTTTCCGGTTCAGAGTGGCAGTAATTAATAGTATGCCTGAGCTGCTTCCCAGTGCGCTACATCGGGCACGGGGGCCCGAAAGCACATTTCTTCTTTCGTAACGGGATGCTGAAACTCTAGCTGCCGGGCGTGCAGGGCAATGCTGACGTCGGGCAGGGGAGCCAGGAAACCGTACTTCACGTCGCCGACGATGGGCGTGCCGAGGCCGGAGCTGAGCTGCACCCGGATCTGGTGAGGGCGGCCCGTAATGGGGTTCACCTGTATCAGCCAGCGGCTACCTGCCTGGCCCAGCACCTGATAATCCAGGTCCGATTTCAGGCCTTGGCCGTGCCGCTCGGTGTAGGCTTTGGTAGTGTTGCGGATAGGGTCTTTCACCAACCAGTGCGTGAGGTGGCCCTGGGTGGGGGTGGGGCATTTGCCGGTAAGGGCCCAATAGGTTTTGTGCACCTTATTGTCCCGGAACATCTCGTTGAGGCGGCTCAGGGCTTTGCTGGTTTTGGCCAAGGCTACCACGCCGCTCACGGGCCGGTCGAGGCGGTGGGCTACGCCCACGAAGGCCGCGCCCGGCTTCTTATACTTGAAGCGCAGGTATTCCTCCGCCTTGGCCGAAAGCGGCTCGTCGCCGGTGGCGTCGCCCTGAACCAGTAGGCCGGCGGGTTTATTGATGATGAGCAGGTGGTTGTCCTCAAATAGGATTTCCCGGCCTTCCGCCCACAGGTTTGGTCGATTCACTTCGAGTTAATTATGAATTACGAATGCTGAATTAGTGCTGCACACTGCAACTTCTTCGCAGCAGCCCACTTGGTTAATTCAACATGCATAACTCAGCATGCATCCTTCAACTTAATACGCTTCTTCCGCCGTGGGGAAGTCGCGCGACTTCACATCCTGAATGTAGCGCTGCACCGCGTCGTGCATCAGGTCGCCCAGCTCGGCGTAGCGGCGCAGGAAGCGGGGTTTAAACTCCTTGGTGATGCCCAGCATATCGTGCACTACCAGCACCTGCCCGTCCACATCGGGACCAGCGCCGATGCCGATAACCGGAATAGTCAGCTTTTCGGCTACCTGCTTGGCCAAGGCTGAGGGAATTTTCTCCAGTACCAGCGCAAAACACCCGATTTCCTGCAGCAACAGGGCGTCCTCAATCAACTTCTGGGCTTCGGCTTCTTCCTTGGCCCGCACGGTGTAGGTGCCAAATTTATAAATACTTTGGGGAGTAAGCCCCAAGTGGCCCATTACAGGAATGCCGGCCGTCAGAATCCGGGTAATACTGTCTTTGATTTCAGCGCCGCCTTCCAGCTTGATACCGTGCCCGCCCGATTCCTTCATGATGCGGATGGCGGAGCGCAGCGCTTCGGAGGAGTTGCCTTGGTAGGAACCAAAGGGCATATCCACTACCACGAAGGCTCGCTTCACGGCCCGTACCACGCTCTGGGCGTGGTAAATCATCTGGTCGAGAGTGATGGGCAGGGTGGTTTCGTGGCCGGCCATGACGTTGGAGGCCGAGTCGCCGACGAGCAGCACATCCACGCCGGCCCCGTCCAGAATCTGGGCCATCGAGAAGTCGTAGGCGGTGAGCATGGATATTTTTTCGCCGCGTTGCTTCATGGCCAGCAACTGGTGCGTGGTCACGAGCTTGACTTCTTTGTGTTGGGACATGGTATTTAGGGACTTGGGGACTTAGGAACCTGGGGACTTGGATTTCGGATGGCTATCCGAGGTCCCGAACGTGAGGCCAAAGCTGCGGAATTTTTCAGAAAAGAACTCTGCAAGGCAACCTGAAGGCTGCTACACCCCAAGGCCCTAGTAATTCAGGAAGGTGCGGTTGCGGCTGAGCTTGAGGCTCTGCAACAGTGCCGACTTAGCTGCTATCGTCACGAAATAGCCCCGGGTAGCCCCAAAAGGTCGCCAGTTGCCGGTAATCTGCCAGCAGTGCAGGTCCTTGGTTATATCCAGGTTGGTGAAGGCCGGCGCCCGGTTGATGAAATCGTAGTTGGTGCTGAAGCCGAAGCGCAGGGTTTCGGTAAGCTTCACCGAGCCGTTCAGGTTGAGCGAAGCGGCCGTGTACGGGGCTTTGCGGGGCCGGGACCGAAGCTCAGGCAAGGGCCCCTGGTTGGCGTAGGAAGCCGTAAAGCTGGTATTCAACTCCCAGGGAATCGAGAAGTCCACGTAGTCCTCGTAGGGGTTGATGACGCGCGGGGAGCCCAACTGCGGGTCATTCACCGGGGCAGCGTCACGCGAGATGGTAGACTTCTTCTTGCCCTGGCTGGGGTTGAATTGGTAGGAGAGAGAAGCATTGGCCGTAGAGAGGCGGGCCAGCTTGATTTTCTTGTTGTTCTGCCACAGAAAATCATCCTTCAGCGTGCCGGTGGAGTCGCGCTGGTAGAATTCAAAGTTGGCGTTCAGGGTCACGTTCAGCTTGCGCGCTACCTGCGTGCGGAACGTGGACGACAGCGGAGCCAGCTTCAGGCGCTGGGCAGCAAAGTTGTAGCCCGTGCTGAAATCCAGGCCGTCAATCAGGCTCACCTTATTGAACGGCGTGTTGCCGGTGGTGTCGTTGGAGTTGCGCACTTTCATTTCTACGGCGTTCTGCAGCGAGAAGCTCAGCTGGCTGACTTCGGTAGAAGTAGGGTAGCCATAGAGGAAGCCGTTGTACTGAGGTAGCAGAAAGCCCTGATTATCAATATACGTCTGTCCCTCGGAATATAAGCGGCCGGTAGAGGGGTCGCGCAGGCCGGGGGTGGCAATGCGTTCCAGCCCCGAGTTGCGGGCCGAGCTGGTGGGAGTATAGTTGTAGATAAGGCTGGGCGTGATTTTGTGACGCAGCGCCTGAATTTTGTGCGTGCCTTTCCGCACGAGGGTACCATACAAGTTGGTGCTCATGCTGATGCCCGCGTTGTAGCTAGACAGGCGGTTGAAGCCCGCAATGGTATCTACCTGAATGGCGCGGGCCGTTTCGTTGTAAGAGTAATCCAGCTTCTTGAAATACCAGATTTCGTTGTAGGAAACCGTGGGGCTGAAGTTAAGGTGAGCGAAGTTGTAGCTACCCAGGCTGATGCCGAAATTGTGGCGCATGCCCGTTTGGGAGTTACGCAGCAGCTTATTGATATTGTTCAGCTTCACAGGCATCACAAACGCTGCCGAAGAGCCGCCCAGCAGCGGCACCGAGCCACCATTGATTTGGCGGGCGGCAATGTTGTTGGAAAGCTTGTTCTGGAAGGTCAGGTCGTAGGAAAACGCGAGCTGCTCGTAGATCTTTCGAGGTCTGATTTTGAGGATATCGTACACGTATTGCCGGGCCAGCTGCGCCGAAACGTCGGGCAGGGTGAAATCCATGGTACCGGTTTGCGTGTTCTGGCTCTGGCTCAGGTTGATGCTGTAGTTGATGGGCGCGTACCGGAGCTGCTTGGAGTAGGAAACCGTGGACTGGAACGCCGACGACAGGTAGTTGCGCGGGTTGTAAGAGTTCTGCCGGTAATAGGAGCCGTTGCTGCTGCTGATGTTAACGTTAGCCGAAAACCGCCCCCCGTTGGGCCGGGGTACCGGCGTGTGCGTCCAGAGCAGGGCGAAGGTTTTCGCCGAACGGGGTACGTTGTAGGTGGGGTTGGTATTGGCATCTGTAGTACCCAGCAACCGCTCGGTGGGCTGGGAACTGTAATTGAACGTGAACAGGCCCTGGTAGCGGTACCGGGTGATGTACTGCATTTCGGCCGTACCACGCCAGCCCCCAAACCGGTCAGCGTTGCCCGAGTAGATGTCGCCGGTGAGGCGTACACCAATGTGCTCGTTGGCGGCCCAGTAGTAGCCGCCGTTGCGTAGGAAAAAGCCCCGGTCGGCGGCCTGCCCAAACGTGGGGATGATGAGACCCGAAGAGCGGCGCTTGTTTTTGGGCGACGGGAAATACCCGAACAGAAAGCCCAGCGGCGTGGGAATATCCCCAATAACCAGGTTAAACGGGCCCGTAATTACACTCTGGCCCGGTATCACCTTCATCCTGGTGGCATTGATATAGAAATGGGGGTTCTCAAGGTTGCAGGTAGTGTAGCGCCCATGCACCCCGAACATCTCGTTCAGCTCGTTCTTCTTGATGGTTTCGGCGTGGATATAGCCTTCACCCTGCTGGGTTACCACGTCGGTGATGCGGCCCCGCTTGCTCTTGATATTATAGTCGATGCGGCCGGCCTGGTAGGTTTCGGCACCCTGCTTGAACACGGGCTTGTCCTGCACTTTGCCCGTGGAGTCAGCGGCGCCCTCGGCGGTTACCAGGTTTTTGCTGTAGTCAACGGTAATCAGGGCGGCTTTCAGGTTCATCTCGCCATAATCCACGTTGGCTTTGTCGTAGAGAATGGCGCGCTTGTTCTGCACCTCAAACCGGATGGAATCCTGCGCCTTATACTTGACGGTAGTTTCCACGGCTCCCTTGCGGCCCCCAGCGGCCACCCGCAACGAGTCGGGCGTGCCGGTTACCAGCCCAGTAGTGTCTCGTACGGGGCCAGCAGGAGCCGGCGGGTTCAGAATCTGGGGTTGCGGCCGCACATCGGCCGGCACATTGGTAGTGCGGGGGCGCTGTTGGGCGTGCAGCGGCCCAAGTACTCCTAGGGTGAGTACTAGCAGGCCAACAAGCCACCGCAAGGGCCAGAATGCACGTACAACAAGATGGAACACAGGCGCGGGTAAGGCCACGTAGTTTTTATCGTTTATTTTGTGGCGGTTTGCAAAGGTAGCGGGTCGCTGCCCCAACTAACGAACTCCGTGCGGAATATTGTCGCTCTGGGCGCGGCGGCCCTGTTTTCACTCGCCGGCTTTGCTTTTCCTCAACACTCGGAACCAGTTGCGGCTCCGATGCGGTATCGGCTACGTACAGTAGTGCTGGATGCGGGGCATGGCGGTAAGGATAGAGGCTGCGCCGGCGTGAAAGCCCGCGAAGCCGATGTAGCACTGAAAATTATATTGGCCCTGGGCCGGCAGATAGAAGAGAATATGCCGGACGTAAAGGTTGTATACACCCGCAAGACCGACGTATTTGTGGAGCTGGCCGACCGGGCTGGCATTGCCAACAAGAACAATGCCGACCTGTTTATTTCGGTGCATTGTAATGCCTCCGCGGCCTCGGCCAATGGTACCGAAGTGTGGACGATGGGCCCGCATAAAACCGACGCTAATTTGGCCGTGGCTAAGCGCGAAAACTCGGTAATTCTGCAGGAAGACAACTACCAGGAACGGTACAACGGCTTCGACCCGACCTCGCCCCAGAGTCATATTTTGTTTTCGCTCTACCAGAGCGCCCATATTGTAAATAGTATTCGGTTTGCCCAGAAGGTAGACCGGCAGCTGCGCACCACCGTGGGCCGACCTTCGCGCGGGGTGAAGCAGGCGGGTTTTCTGGTACTCTGGAAATCCACTATGCCAGCCGTGCTGATTGAGTCCGGCTTCCTGACCAACCGGCAGGAAGAGGAGTATCTGAACGATAAGACTAATCAGACGTATATGGCCTCGGGCATTTACCGGGCCTTCCGCGACTATAAAAATGAGCTGGAAGCAACCTCGGGCGAGTAGCCCCGCCGGGCTGTGCAACTCGGCCCCCGACTTTCTGACTCTCCCTCCAACTAACTGCTGACCCCCGTGTCGAAAGAAATCAAAGTAGCCTTGCTGGGTATTGTGGCGGTAGCCCTGCTCATCTTCGGCTTCAACTTCCTGAAAGGGAGCAACCTGCTGTCATCGGACCGCACCTACTACGCCAAGTACGACAACGTGGACGGCCTGAACGTGGGTAACCCCGTGGTGCTGAATGGTATTAAAGTAGGCCAAGTAAAAGAAATGACCCTGCTGCCCCAGGAAGGCAACCGCGTGAAAGTGGCCTTGGAACTGCAAAAAAGCGTAACCGTGGGCGACTCCACCGTGGCCAGCCTCAGTGGTTCGCTATTGGGCTCCAAAACCATTACCCTGTTTCTGGGCAAAGACAGCAAGGTGTACGACGGGGGCGAAACCCTGAAATCATACACCGTGGCCAGCATTACGGATGCCTTCCAGGCCAAAGCCCTGCCCGTGCTGGGTACCGTCGATTCGACCCTGATTAAGGTGAATGGTTTCCTGAACAAGGATGCCAAAGTGAGCCTGCAGGCTACGCTGCTCAATGCCCAGGGCAGCACTGAGGCGCTGAAAAACCTGCTACTGATGAACCAGCGCAATATCAACCAGATTACCACCAACATGGCCCGCCTCACGGCCGACCTGAACAAAACCAGCGCGAAGTTCGACCGGATTGCCGCCAATTTCTCCACCCTCAGCGACTCGCTGAAGGGCGCTCCGGTGGGCCCGGCCATGCGCAAGCTCAACGCCACCATGGGCGAGGCCCAGCAAACCATGACCACGCTGAACCGCTCTTTGTCGGACCAGCAAGGTTCACTGGGCAAGCTCCTGCGTGACTCCACGCTCTACAATAACCTCAACGCCACGGCCGCCAGCTCCAACGCCCTGCTTCAGGACCTGAAAGCCAACCCCAAAAACTACGTGCATTTTTCGGTATTCGGGGGCGGGGGTAAGGCCAAGAAGGAAACCGAAACCACTACCGTGAAGCCCAACGGCACCACCACCGAAACCGAAGTGAAAACCACTGTGAAGTAAGTAGCTCACGCTTCGGCTTCGCGCTACTTTCCTACCTTTGAATCCGCCCCACCCAGGGCGGATTTTTTTTGCCGCTTTCCCACCCACTCCCACCCATGAACCTCGAATTCAACAAGAACGAAGACAGCATTAAGCAACTCAACTTCCAGCTGAAAAAGCGGCTGGAGAAAGTGCAGCTCGGCGGCGGCGAAAAGCGCATTGCTGCCCATAAAGCCAAAGGCAAGCTCACGGCCCGGGAGCGGATTGAGTACCTGATTGACAAAGGCTCGGAAACCGTTGAAATCGGCGCCTTTGCCGGGGAGGGCATGTACCCGCAGGAAGGCGGCTGCCCCTCGGGCGGCGTGGTGGTAGTGATTGGCTACGTGCAGGGCCGGCAGTGCGTGATTGTGGCCAATGACGCCACGGTGAAGGCCGGCGCTTGGTTCCCGATTACGGCCAAAAAGAACCTGCGCGCTCAGGAAATCAGCATCGAAAACAAGCTGCCGATTATCTACCTCGTGGACTCGGCCGGGGTGTACCTGCCGATGCAGGACGAAATCTTTCCTGATAAGGAGCACTTCGGCCGCATCTTCCGCAACAACGCGGTGATGAGCAGCATGGGTATCGTGCAGCTGGCGGCCATCATGGGCCCCTGCGTGGCCGGCGGGGCCTACCTACCGATTATGTCCGACGAGGCCATGATTGTGGACGGCACCGGCTCGGTATTCCTGGCGGGCTCGTACCTGGTGAAGTCGGCTATTGGGGAAAGTATTGACAACGAAACGCTGGGCGGGGCCACCACCCACTCCGAAATTTCGGGTGTGACGGACTACAAGTTCAGCAGCGACGAGGAGTGCCTGGACCACATCCGCAACATTTTCGATAAGATGGGCGGGCAAGCTACGGCCGGTTTCTCGCGCAAAGCACCCCAGGCGCCGGCCAAGGATGAAAAGGAAATCTACGGCCTGCTGCCCTCGGACCGGGTGAAGCCCTATGACATGATGGACATCATCGAGCGGCTGGTCGATAACTCGGAGTTCGAGCCCTACAAGGACCTCTACGGACAGAGCCTGATTTGCGGGCTGGCCCGCATTGACGGCTGGGCGGTGGGCATTGTGGCCAACCAGCGCAAAATCGTGAAGACCAAGAAGGGGGCTATGCAGATGGGCGGCGTCATCTACTCCGACTCGGCAGACAAGGCGGCGCGCTTCATCATGAACTGCAACCAGAAGAAGATTCCGCTGGTGTTTCTGCACGACGTGTCGGGCTTCATGGTGGGCTCGCAGAGTGAGCACGGCGGCATCATCAAGGACGGAGCGAAGATGGTGAATGCTATGGCCAACTCCGTGGTGCCCAAGTTCTCGGTTATCGTGGGTAACAGCTACGGGGCCGGCAACTACGCCATGTGCGGCAAGGCTTACGACCCCCGCCTGATTGTGGCCTGGCCCACCGCTCAACTGGCCGTAATGAGCGGGGCCGCCGCGGCCAACACGCTGCTGCAGATTCAGGTGGCCGCCGCCGAGGGCAAGGGCGAAAAGCTGACGGATGAAGCCAAAAAGGAAATGTTCGACAACATCAAGGCCCGCTACGACGAGCAACTCTCACCCTACTACGCCGCCGCCCGCCTCTGGGTCGACGCCATTATCGACCCATTGGAAACCCGCAAACTGATTTCCCAGGGCATTTCAATGGCCAACCACGCGCCGATTGAAAAGGCGTATAATGTGGGGGTGATTCAGGTGTGAGAAAACGAACAGGCATCTAGTACTTATGGATATTGAAATGGGGCATGGCAAGACTGTTGTCATGAAAGCATTGCATCAAGCTGGTACTTATTCGGGTCTGCTCGAAGGGCTGCCAACTACTAGGATGAACAAGGAGATATTGCGCAGGGTAAAAGATTCTGCAAGAAGAATTTTCTATGCACAGGATATATTCCTGATAGAACCTGTGCAAAAATTACTCAAGCGGGAAAAATGGTATGTCTTCGGCAAACCGGCAATACTGCCTAAAATTCAATGTATTGCGGAGTTATATCATCCTCAACCAGCGAGAAACCACGATATGCATTTCTCTGCCCTAACCGTTATATGGTATCAGGATAGCTATGCATTACCTATCTATCCTGAAGTAGTAAGGAAATTAAAAGAACTGCCTTGGGATGACATAGCAGGCGATTTTGAGTACTAATTCGTTTGTTTAAATTAACGAATACTGAATCAAGGGCCCGTCGCACCAAACAGGAGCGGCGGGCCGTTATTTTTCCTGAAATAGGTAGGCGGAAAATTCAGCCGGGTGGCGTAATTCGCAGATATATTCCTAATCACCCTATGCGAGAGTATATTCTGCTACTAGCTCTGTGTACTGCGTCCGTTAATGGGCTGGCTCAGAGCTCTACTAAACCTGCTGAGGTAATGGTAGTCGGCTGCGACCATCTGACCCAAATTTACAAACCCGACAAGCCCGCCACCGATGTACTGACGCCCCAGGGACAGCAGCGTATCAGCCGCTTTACGGCCGCCATCGGCAAATACCGCCCCGATATGCTGGTGGTGGAAGCCCTTCCCGCGGAGCAGCCCCGCCTCGACAGCCTCTACGCCCTGTACCGCCAGGATAAGCTGGACCTGGCTGCTCTGCCCGGTGGCCGCAGTGAGATTTATCAGGTAGCCTTTCGGCTGGGTAAGCAGCTGCAACTCCCCAAAATTTACTGTGTGAATGCCCCGGGCGGTACGTCGCAGGGTATTTTGCGCACCGGCCAGAACATTGAGTTGTACCAGCAGGCCGGCGCGGAACTAAGTAAAGTGGCCGGTGCCAAGAGAGCCGCGTTGGAAGATGGCAGCCTGCCTCTGGACCGGTACCTGGCCGCCATCAACCAGCCGGAGCTGTACAACCTAGTGTACCGGCTGCGCTATGTGACGCCGGCCCGGGTAACGAACAGCCGCTTCACCAACCCCGACGCGGCCGTGGACACGGCCTTCGTAGACCCCCGGTACATTGGGGCGGAGCTGATTTCGGTGTTCAAGAACCGGGACTATAAAATCTATTCGAACATCGTCACGCAGGCTTTGCAAACCCGGCCGCAGCGGGTGCTGGCCTTATTTGGGGCTGCTCATATCGGCTCTTTGCAAAGTATCTTCGCCGCTGATCCGGAGTTTCGGGTGGTAGAGTCGCGGAAGTATCTGAAGAAGTAGGTGGCTTTGGAAGGAAACGAATTGAAAGAGCGTATCTTCTAGCACAGGTTTCTGTTCTTCAGCGTTCTTCTAAGCCCGGATGATATGCAACTGTCGGCCCGGATTACCAGCCAGTATCAACAGCACGAAGTACAAGTGCGCACCGATGAGGTAGTTAAAACCTTGACAGTTCCGGTGAAACCAACGGGGCTGGGCTCGGCCGTGAATGGGGGCGAGCTGTTGCTGCTGGCGCTGGCCACGTGTTGCTGCAATGATATATACCGTGAAGCCGCTAAACGGCAGATAACAGTCTCGGGAATAGAGGTAACCGTGAGCGGAGAGTTTGGGGCGGAAGGTGAGCCGGGCCGAAACTTTACGTACACTGCTACAGTGAAGGCTGATGCTTCCGCAGAAGAAGTTGCCGCGTTGATTCAGCACGTGGATAAGGTAGCGGAAGTGCACAATACGCTGCGGCAGGGCCTTCCCATTGTGCTGCAACCCTAACGGAGCTCCGCCATAAAACCAGAAGTTGCCGTATAGCCTCCGGATGTAAACCCGAAGACGATGGCAAAGAAGACAGTAGCGGAAATACTGGTAGATACCCTGGTAGCAGCCGGCGTGCGGCGCGTGTACGGCGTGGTGGGCGACTCGCTCAACGGCATTACCGACGAAATCAGGGGGCGCGACGATATTGAGTGGGTGCACGTGCGCAATGAAGAGGCCGGGGCCTTTGCTGCCGGCGCCGAAGCCCACCTCACCGGCTCCTTGGCCGTGTGTGCCGGTTCCTGCGGCCCCGGCAACACCCACCTCATCAACGGCCTCTACGACTGCCACCGCAGCCGCGTGCCGGTGCTGGCCATTGCGGCTCAGATTCCGAGTATCGAAATAGGGACCGGCTACTTTCAGGAAACCCACCCCGAAACCACTTTCAAGGAATGCAGCGCGTATTGCGAGCTGCTGGGCAACCCTGGCCAGGCCGTGCGCATGATAGAAGCCGCCGTGCAAACGGCTCTCACGCAGCGGGCCGTATCCGTGCTGGTAATTCCCGGCGACATCAACTTTGAGGAAACCGAAGCGCCCGAACCCCGGGTGCCGGCCCTGCGCAGCAAGGCCACGTTGGTGCCAGCCCTAGAGGATTTGCGCGCCGCCGCCGACCTGCTGAATACCGCTGATAAAGTGACCATTCTGGCCGGGGCTGGGTGCGCCCAGGCCCATGCCGAGCTGCTGCAGGTGGCCGAAGCCCTGGGTGCTCCCGTGGTGCACGCCCTGCGCGGCAAGGAGTACGTGGAGGGAAATAACCCTTACGACGTGGGCATGAGCGGGCTGCTAGGCTTCACCTCCGGCTACGCAGCTCTGATGGACGCCGATGCGTTGCTGATGCTGGGCACCGACTTCCCATACACGCAGTTTCTGCCCCAGGAAACCCGCACCGTACAAGTAGATCTGCGCGGGGAGCACATCGGCCGCCGCACCCGGGTGGAGGTGGGCTTGGTAGGTGACGTGTCGGCTACGCTGCAGGCCCTGCTGCCCATCCTCAACCACAAGCAGAACCGCCGCCACCTCGAGAAAGCCCTGGACCATTACCAAGAAGCCCGCCAGGATCTGGACGAGTTGGCCACTGGCGAGGCCGGCGACACCAGCATGCACCCGCAGTACGTGGCCCGGCTGCTGAACGAGCAGGCCGCCGAGGATGCCATCTTCACCTGCGACGTAGGCACGCCTACTATCTGGGCGGCCCGCTACCTGCGCATGAACGGCCGGCGGCGGCTGCTGGGCTCTTTCAACCACGGCAGCATGGCCAACGCCATGCCCCAGGCTCTGGGCGCGCAGCTGGCCAGCCCCGGCCGGCAGGTAATTGCCCTGGCCGGCGACGGAGGTTTTGCCATGCTGATGGGGGAGCTGCTGACGCTGAAACAGCTGAAAGTGCCCGCCAAAATCGTCATCTTCAACAACGCCAGCCTGGCCTTTGTGGAGTTGGAAATGAAGGCTGCCGGCCTGCTGGAATACGGTACTGAGTTGGACAACCCCAACTTTGCCGCTCTGGCTGAGGCCGCCGGCGTGCGGGGCATCCGCGTGACGGACCCCGCCGACCTGCCCGCCGCCATTGCCGCCATGCTGGCCCACCCCGGCCCGGTAGTGCTGGATGCCGTGGTAAAGCGCACCGAACTGTCGATGCCGCCCACCATTCAGGCCGCGCAGGTGAAAGGCTTCAGTCTCTACGCCCTCAAGGCCATCATGAGCGGCCGGGGTGATGAAGTGCTGGAACTGGCAAAAACCAACCTGCTGCGGTAAGGCAAGGAAACTAAACCGTCCTTCCAAGCATGTGGCGCATCAAGCCGGTGTCTGAGAAATTTCGCGTGCTGATGTTGCAATGGTACTGTCATTCCGAGCGCAGCCGAGGAATCTCGCGTGCTGATGTTGGATTACTCTTGCAACGTCAGCACGCGAGATTCCTCGGCTGCGCTCGGAATGACGGTTTAATTGCCTCCTAAGCGAACCGCCGGATGAACAAAAAACGCTCTGCAGGCTGTTATTTCCTGATACGTCTGCGGGCTAAGCCGCGCGGGTTGTGTTTATTTGCTTCTTCTGCTCAGCGCGGCCCCGGCCGCCCCTCTGCCGTTCTATGACCAACAAAGAAATCAAAGCCCTCATCTCCCTGCTCGACGACCCCGAAGTTGCCCCGCAGATTCAGGAGAAGATCCAGACGCTGGGCGAAACCATTATTCCGTTTCTGGAAGAAAGCTGGGAGGAAAGCCTCGACCCCCAGCAGCAGCAGCGCCTCGAAGACCTGATTCATCACCTGCAGTTTGAGGGCTTGCAGCAACGCCTGCGCGTGTGGCGCGACTCGGGCGGCGAGAACCTGCTGGAAGGCATGTGGCTGCTGAACTCTTACCAGTACCCCGACGCTGATTTTCAGGTGCTGAACCGGGCCATTGAGCAGCTGCGCTTTGAAGTGTGGACGCTGCTACAGCCCGAAATGCACCCCGCCGACCAGGTACAGGCGCTTAACCACGTGCTATTCCGCACCCATAAGTTTGCCGCCAACACCCAAAACTTCCACTCGCCGGCCAACTCCATGCTGCACCGGGTGCTGGAAACCCGCCGCGGCAATCCGCTCACACTCTGCGTGATTTATTTACTAGTGGCCCAGCGGCTGAAATTGCCGGTGTTTGGCGTGAACCTGCCCAACCTGTTTGTGCTCACGTACCGGCAAGAGCCGCCGCTGGAGTCGTTCTACATCAACTGCTACAACCGCGGGCTGGTGCTGTCGCGCACTGATATTGAGCATTACATTCACCAGCTCAACCTCACGCCCAACGAAATCTTCTTTGAGCCCTGCTCGCACCTGGATATTGTGCGCCGGGCCCTGCGCAACCTGCAACTGAGCTTCGAGAAGCTGCAGGAGCCCGCCAAAGCCGCCGAAGTAGGCCAATTGCTGGCCATTCTCACGGTTGAAATGGTAGCCGATAATTCTGACGCCTCCCCCGACGAGGAGTAGGCTGAAGAACTGAGAAAATAGAAATAAGCCGTCTGTCATTGCGAGGAGGCACGACGAAGCAATCCTTCCTTTTCAAGTCTGAAATCTTAATACGAAAAGCCCCTGACGCCAGCACGGACGTTAGGGGCTTTTTGAATAGGTCAGAATTGCGAGCTTAGAGCAGGAAAGATTGCTTCGTCGTGCTTCCTCGCAATGACAATTTTCTTACTGCTCAGTTCTCTACTTAAAACTTCTTAATCAGGCAGCCGGCGGCGCGTTTGTCGGCTGTGGCGGCGGGGCGGCCGGCCAGCAGGTTGTCCAGTACCTGCTCCACGTATTTTTCCTTCACGTAGGCCTCTACCTGCGGGTTATCGTCGATAGCACCCTTATAGCGCACGGCAAATCCGTCGCCCACGGGCTGCAATACCACGGCTTCGGGGGTTTTACTGGCTCCCAGCAGGTTGCTCACTTTCTGGCCTTCATCGGTGAGCAGCGGCAAGTCGGCTCCGGTGGTTTTTACTTTCAGCTTTTCAGCTTCGGCGGCGTCGGTGCTGGCTTCCAGGTTGATGGGGGCATTCACAAACAGGAACTGCACGCCCTTGGCGCTATACTCAGAGCTGAGGGCGCTGAGCCGACCTTGGTACAGCTTGGAAAATGCGCAGCTGGGGTTCAGGAAAACCACCACCACGGCTTTGTTGCCAGCGTAGCTTTTCAGGGCCACTTCGGCATTGGAGGCGTTTTTCAGGCTGAAATCGGCCACGGAGCGGCTGCCCTGGGCGCGGGCCACACTCACGGCAACCGTGCAAAACAGCAGGGCGGCGGCAGCAACAATAGAAATTCGGCGTAGAGACATGCGGAGCGGAGAACTGGTGAGTTGGTGGTACAGAGTGCGTATCACTACGCGAATGGATGCTACGGAATGCAGCGGCCGAAACCACTGCTGTTAGGCATTCTCTGTTTCACCGATTGTGTACGTGAGAATGTAGTCGGGTTGCGGGTGCAGGTAGTGAATCTGGTGTTGGCTGCGGGAGTTTTCGAGCAGCAGGTGTCCCGTCAGCACACCGGCCTCCCGCAGCTCAAACGGGCTGAGCAATAACTGCTCTTTGAACACCAGGCCCCGGCGGCTATGCAACTTGTACAGCGTTTCCTTGGCACTCCAATAGAGGCAATACTTCGTTGCGTTGCTGCCAGCGTCGGCTAACTCAGATTCCGCTAGAACCCGGGGAGCCAACTTTTTAGCTTTGGGACGGACCAGTTCAATATCTATGCCAACCGGCTCCTGAGTGGAGAGAACCGCCGCTACCCACTCCCCGGAGTGCGACAGGGAAATACCGTAGGCGGGCAATTCCTGAAAATAGGGCCGGCCGTTTTCATCGTTGTGCAGGGCCGCAGGGGCATCGTTCAGCTCCCGCAACAGGTGATGGGCCAGCACCCGCCCGGCCAGCCACTGCCGGGCGCGTAGCTCGTCGCGCCCCTGCGGGAAGCGGGCCAGGTAGTGCGGCTGGGCCGGCAGATGGTCCCAGAGCACCTCGGCCGGTTCGGTGAGGTGCCACAGGCCCAGTACAGCCGTTTGGGAAATAGGGGAGAGGGAGTGGAGAGGCAAGCGGTGAGCTGGTGAATGGTGATGGGTGAAGGTACGTAAGAACCAGTACCCCGGAGCGGTGCTCCGGCCCGCGCAAGTAGGCAGCGGCATTTCGGGGGGAATGAATAGGCACACGCGAGCCGGAGCACAACTGCGGTGTACAAGTTCTTGCGGTATCTTCGCCCGTTCTCACATTTGCCCATTCTCGCCTTGTCCACGCGTCCTCAGGTTCACAAACTAGCTTCCCTCACTGGCCACCGCGACTGTGTGTACGCCTTAGCCGGCGTGCAGGGGCAGCACACGGTATTTTCGTCGGGGGCGGATGGCTTGGTGGTGGCCTGGCAGGCCGATGCGCCCGAGCAGGATGGGGAGCTGATAGCCCGCGTCGAAAACTCCGTGTACGCGTTGCTGCACCTGCCGGAGCGCAACCTGCTGGTGCTGGGGCACAATTTTCAGGGGGTGCAGGTGCTGGAACTGAGTACCAAAACGCTGTTGCATGCCACGGCCCTGCCACCCGTAGCCATTTTTGATCTGGCGTATTCCGAGGCGCACAACCGTCTGTACGTGGCCCTGGCCGATGGCACGCTGGCCGTGCTGCGTGGCACCGATTTTACGGTGGAAAAACTGCTGCGCCTCTCCGATAAAAGCCTGCGCTGCCTGGCCCTGCACGCCCAGCGTGGGGAGTTGGCCGTGGGCGGCTCCGACCACCGGGTGCGCATCCTGGACGCCGCCACTCTGGAAATAAAGTACACGCTCGAGGGTGCCACCAACTCGGTATTCACCTGCGCCTACTCGCCCGATGGCCGCTACCTACTCACCGCCGGCCGCGACGCGCACCTGCGCATCTGGGACGTGGAAGCCGGTTACCAGGCGCACCGCAGCATTGTGGCCCACATGTTTACTATCAACCACCTGGCTTTCTCGCCCGATGCCCGCCTGCTGGCCACCTGCAGCATGGACAAGAGCATCAAGCTCTGGGACGCGGAAACCTGGCAGCTGCTGCGCGTGGTAGACAGGGCGCGGCATGCCGGCCACGGCACCTCCGTAAACAAGTTATTTTGGCCGGGCAGCGGGAAACGGCTAGTTTCGTGTAGCGACGACCGGAGCCTGGCGGTGTGGGAGCTTACTTAGCTGTTAGCTAATGGCTGTTTGCTGTTAGCGCTTGAATTTGACAACTAGGAAAGTAACCCGCACCTGTGCGGATGCGCGGTTGTGGCCGATTTTCCTATCAGTAGCCGTTGGCGGCCAACAGCCAACAGCTAACAGCTAACAGCAAAAATGAAAATTACCGCCCTCGATATTCGGCAGAAAACCTTTGAAAAAGCCTTTCGGGGGCTGGATAAGGATGAAGTACAGGCCTTTTTGCTGACCCTCTCGCAACAGTGGGAGCGGATGGGCGACGAAAACCGGGAGCTGCGCCTGAAGCTCGACCATGCCACTCAGGAGGTAAGCAAGATGCGGGAGGTGGAAACCAGCCTGTACCGCACCCTCAAAACCGCCGAGGACACCGGCAACAGCATTACCGAGCAGGCCCAGCGCGACGCCCAGCTCCGCATTCGTGAAGCCCAATTGCAAGCGGAGCAATTACTGGCCGATGCCCGCCAGAAAGCCCGTTCGGTGGTGGAAGAAGCTTACCAGCAGGCCGAGCGCACCGTAGCCGACATGCAGAAGGAGGTAAACGGCTTAGGTCAGGAGTGCCAGCGCCTGGAAAATCTGCTCGACGGCCTCACCCGTGACTTACACAATTTGGCTTCGGAAGCCCTGGATAAAGTGGAAAAAGCCCGCAGCCGGCCCAAAGCCAGCACGGCGGCCATCCTTTCGCGGGCGGCCAGCGTAAAAGTGAATCGGCCGCAGTCCGCGGACCAATCACCTAAACCTGACCCCGCCATGTACGTTTCCACTTCTGCTACTTCCTCGGCCGCTGCCGTAGCTGGCGGCGCTGCCGCTTTCCACGGAGGCTCATCGGCTGAGGCCGCAGAGCGCCGCCCTATTGGCTACAACCCCAAGCCCGGCCAGCAACCCGACCCCAACCAACCTGGGCGGCCCGAGCCCGAAATTGAGCGTCCCGGCGCCCCAATTCCCGGTGCACCCAACCCCGATATACAACCCGGTCAGCCAAGCCAGCCCGGCCAACCCGACCGCCCGGAAATTCCGCAGCCCGTGCCCCCCTCACACCCCGGCCAGTCGGACCAGCCCAGCATGCAAACCGCCAATCTAGGTGAGAAATCGTTCTTCGACGAAATCTAAACCGCGGATTTTGCGGATTGAGCAGATTTCACGGATTTTGTGAATATCCACTGTACGAAGCCTGCCTATTGGGGCGGGCTTCGTTTTTTTGTGCCCGCGCCAGGGCGTTCCTCCCTATTTCACCATTTTATTATTTCACCGCATGGGCCAGATTGCACTGGAAGGCATGGAGTTTTTCGCCTTTCACGGATACTACGACGAGGAACAGAAAATCGGTAACAAGTACGGCGTGGACCTCTACATCGACACGGACTTGCACGCGGCGGGACAGTCGGACCAACTGCGCGAAACGGTGAACTACGAGGTATTGTACCGGGTAGTAGCCGAAGAAATGCAGGCTCCGGCCCGGCTACTAGAGCACCTGGGCCACCGGGTGCTGGACCGGGTGTTGGAAGAGTTTCCCTACATCAACGGGGTGCGGGTGAGCGTGTCGAAATTCAATCCCCCGCTGGGCGGCATCTGCCACCGGGCCCGGGTTACGCTGGAGCGTCGGCGGTAATTCCGATACTGAGCAAAACCATCTTCGCCTGCTACGGGCACACGCCTGGGAGTATCCCAATGTGTGCCCGTAGCAGGCTTTTTTGTGCCTTTTAGTATTAGTAGACAAGAGGTTGAAATATTATACGAAAAAAATCGTAGATTAAACTTGTATCTACGACATGCTTCGTATATGTTTGATGTACGAACTGGTTCGTAGCGTTCTGGCTGGGCTTCTCCTGCGCGTGGGCAGAGGCTGGCAGGCAACGGTTGCGGGTGGTTCGGTAGTCATTCATTCAGTGCCTTAGGTTTTTCTTATGAGTAAATCATCCATTCCCAAACCCACCGAATCGGAGCTGGAAATCCTGCAGGTGCTCTGGCAGCACGGGCCCAGCACCGTTCGGTTCGTGAACGACGAGCTAAACCAGCGGCGGGAGGTAGGGTACACCACTTCGCTGAAGCTGCTGCAGCTGATGCTGGACAAAGGCCTGGTGCTGCGCGACGACAACAGCAAAACTCACGTGTACCGGGCTGCCGTGCGCGAGGAGGAAACTCAGGGCCTGCTGCTCGACCGGTTCGTGGATTCCACCTTTGGAGGCTCGGCCATGAAGCTGGTGATGCAGGCCCTGGGCAACCGCCGCACCTCCCGCGAGGAGCTGGCCCAAATCCGGCGCCTGCTCAACGACATTGAAATTCAGAACGACACCACTCCACCCTCAACCGACGACGCGCAATGAACTGGCTGGAAACCTTTTTGCCCCCCGCGCTGGTGCGCGCCCTGGGCTGGACGTTGGTGCACTCCCTCTGGCAGGGAGCCGTGGTAGCGTTGGCCCTGGCGGGCTTGCTGCTGCTGCTGCGCCAGCATAGCGCCGAAGTCCGCTACCGTACCTCGGCGGCGGCCTTGCTGGTGCTGCTCACGCTGGCCAGCATCACCTTTGCCCGGTACTACACCGCCGCGCCGCCTGCGGCTTCGTCGGCCACTGCCGGTTTCACGGTAGGCAATGATGCCGCCGTACGTGCCGATGGTAGTACGCCTACAACTGCCACGGTAGCTACGGCAACCGTGCAGGCGGCTCCGGTAGCCGTGGAGCCGGCCGCGCCTACCGGTCTGCAGGCCTGGCTTACCTACTTCGATAACAACCTGCCGGTGCTGGTAGCTGCCTGGCTACTGGGGTTGCTGGCCATGACGCTCCGCCTGCTTGGGGGGCTGGCCTATGTGCAGCGCCTGCGCCGTTACCGGGTGCAGCCCCTGGCCGAGGAGTGGCAGCAGCGCCTGCAGGCCCTGGCCGATAAAGCCAACCTGAAGCAGCCGGTGCAACTGCTGGAATCGGCGCTGGTGCGGGTGCCGGTAGTGGTGGGTCACCTGAGCCCCGTAATTCTGCTGCCGCTGGGCACCGTTTCGGGCCTCAGCGCGGCATATCTGGAGGCCATTCTGGCCCACGAGCTGGCCCATGTGCAGCGCCGCGACTACCTCATGAACCTGGTGCAATCGGTAGCCGAAACCCTGTTTTTCTACCACCCGGCCGTGTGGTTTATTACGGCCTGCCTGCGCACGGAGCGTGAAAACTGCTGCGACGATGCCGCCACTGCCCTGGTAGGCGGCAATGCCCTCACCGTAGCCCGCGCCCTGGCCGCGCTAGCCGAGCTGACCGCCGCCCCCGAACCCGCCGAAACCCGCCTGGCCATGTCGGCCCTGGGCCCCGATGGCTCGGTGCTGGGCCGCATCCGGCGGCTGGTGCAGGGCCGCACGGCCCCCACGTTCACGGAGGGCTTTATGGCCGCCTGCGTTGTATTGAGCGGTTTAGTGCTGCTGACCTCGGCCGTAGCCATGGCTGACCCCCGGCCCGCCAATTCCTCATCACTGGGCAGCACTTTGAAACAACTGCCCTTCCTGAACACGGAACCTGATACCACGCAGAAAAAATCGGTAAGCCTGGCACCCGGTGCCCCAGCTACACTGCCGCCCGTTGCCGGTGAGGATGATCTGGCCGCGCTTAACGCCCCCGTGGCTACCAGCCCGGAAGCAGCTCCTGCTACTTCCTTCAATCACACGTTTAGCTCCAACGAGGCTACCGATGCCGCGGGTGGCGACGATGACGAAGGCAAGAAGCGCAAGCGCGCCCGCCAGCAGGTGGTGGTAATGCAAGGGCCCGGCCGCAGCCGCCCCGGTACTGTAGTCATTGAGAAAGACAAAAAAGGCCGTATTACCAGCCTCACGGTAGATGGCCAGCCCGTGGAAACGGCCAGTACCGGCAAACAGAAAAGCAAAAAAGCCGCCAGCCAGGTAGAGGTGATTCAGTTGCCGGCCGGCCGGCAGGCCTGGGCCAGCGGCCGGAGCTTCAATTACAACTTCGACGACAAGTTTGCCCAAGGCTTCCGTTTCCAGGGGCCGGGGCTGAGCGCCGCCGATGTGGCCCGCATCAAGGCTGATGCCCAGCGCGCCACCGCCGACGCCCGCCGCCAGCTGCGCGAAAATCCGCAGTGGCGCGTGGAGATGAACCGTGGGGCCGATGTCTGGATGGATCAGGCCGCCAAGGGCCGCCTCCAGGGGCTGAAAAACCGTCTACAGGCGCTGCAGGGCGCTGAAAACTCGCTCCGTAGCACGCTCACCGATGAGGATCTGAATGAGGAGCAGCGCGCCCAGATTGAGGAACAGCTGGAGAATATCCGGGAGCAGCAGCAGGATGCCCGTGACGATTTCCGGGAAGACCTGCGCGACCGGATGGAGGATGCTGAGGACCGTAGCCGCAACGGTGGCAACGACGATGCAACCCGCCGCCGGCTGGAAGCCGAAATGCGCCGCCACGAGGCCGAGATGCGCCGACTGGAAGCCGATATGCGTCGACATGAGAGTGATATGCGCCGCAACGAAGCCGACTTGCGCCGCTCGGAGGCTGAACTACGCCGTTCCGATGCCGACCTGCGCCGCCGTGAGGGGCGGGACTCCGAAGAAGCCTTGCTGCGCGAGTTGCGCAAGGATGGCCTCATCAAAAGCTCCAACAACGTACAGATGAGCCTAAGCCCCACCAGCTTCACGGTGAATGGCAAAAAGCAGTCGGCCGCTATGCGCGACAAATACCTGAAGCTGGTTGAAAAGCAAACCGGCCGCAAGCTGACCAAGGGTTCATTTGTGATGAACCGTCAGACCTCTGGCAGCACGGTGGACTTCCGTGGCCCCGACGCCCCGGCCGCGCCGCCAACTCCTCCTGCTCCGCCAGCAGTGGGTGCTCCCGCTCCGCCGCCACCGCCCCGGGTTCCTCGCGCCCCCCGTGCCCCCCGCTTCAACTCCGACAACATCCGGGCTGAGCTGCGCAAGGATGGAGTAATTGGCGCCAACGAAAAGAGCTTCCAGTTTCAGCTGAACGACGAAGGCCTGATCGTCAATGGCAAAAAGCAGTCGGATGCTTTGGCTAATAAGTACCGCAAGCTGGTGGATGAATCGGACGGCAATGGCCGTAATACCCACCGCAACGTGCAGATTTCGATAAGTGAATAGCTGAGTGAAAGGCTACCATCGGCCGCCGCTGCAACGGCGGCCGATTTTTTTAGTGTGAAGTATTCGTGAACAGGCAACGGTTAGGGGCCGCGCTGCATCTATTGCAGCATTCCGGCCAGCACTGGCCGGCAAAACAGACCTCCGGTACTGGCACCACCCCACGTTTTCCGCCCCGGTTGCCGGGCAATTTCATCCCCTCTACCACCTTCTGCTTGTTGTACTTTTTCTCTCGTCGTTGCGTCGTGAACTGTTGTCGTGTGCTCCTGCTACTGGTTGGCTGGCTCTGGTTGGCTGGCGCAGCACAAGCCCAAACCACCCCCGAAACGCCCGGCAATGCCGCCGTGCCCGCTCCTAAGCGCCAGCTGCAGGCCGTGCGCATCACCGAAGCCATTAAGCTGGATGGCGACCTGAACGAGGCCGCCTGGCAGCAGGCGCCCATTGCCACCGACTTCATCCAGAACCGCCCCAACCCCGGCCCCCACGAAAAGCACAAAACTGAGGTGCGCATCCTCTATGATGATGCCAACCTGTACGTGGGTGCCCTCATGCACGACGTAAGCCAGGACTCGATTATGCGGGAGCTGTCGGGGCGCGACAACATGGGCAACACCGACTTCTTCGGGATTTTCCTGGATACCTACCACGATAAAATCAACGGCTACGGCTTCTTCGTGACTACCGGTGGCGTGCAGGCCGATGCCCGCTACTCCCCGGCCGGGGGCGAGGATTTCAACTGGAATGCCGTGTGGGATTCGCGCACTGCCCTGCGCGGCACCGATTGGGTGTGCGAAATGCGGATTCCGTACTCGGCCATCCGCTTCAGCAAAGCCCCCGAGCAGCTGTGGGGCGTGAACTTCATGCGCCAGCGCAAAAAGGAAAACCAGGGCTTTTTCTGGAATGAAGTGCGCCCCGCCGTGGATGGCTTCGTGAACCAGTGGGGCGAGCTACAAGGTATTAAGGATGTGCAGCCTCCGTTGCGCCTCTCGCTTACGCCCTACATATCGGCCTACGCCAACCACTACCCCTACAACGTGCAGGGCACCCGCAACACCAGCACCTCCTTCAACGGCGGGGCCGACGTGAAATGGGGCATCAACGAGAGCTTCACGTTGGATGCCACGCTGGTTCCCGACTTCGGGCAGGTGCAGAGCGACAACCAGGTGCTCAACCTCTCGCCGTTTGAGGTGCAATACAACGAAAACCGGCAGTTCTTCACTGAAGGCACCGAGCTGTTCAACAAAGGCGACCTGTTTTACTCCCGGCGGGTAGGGGCCCAGCCCATCGGGTTCTACAACGTGAGTGGGCAGCTGCGGGCCAGCGAAATGGGCCCCGACGGTAAGCGCCGGCCGGGCGAGGCCGTGGTGAGCAACCCCGGCGTAACGCGCCTGCTCAACGCCACCAAGGTATCGGGCCGCACCAAGAACGGCCTGGGTGTAGGCGTGTTCAACGCCCTCAGCAACGACGTGTACGCCACCGTGCGCGACTCGGTGGACGGGCGGGAGCGGGACGTGCTGACGCAGCCGTTCAGCAACTACAACATTGTGGTGCTCGACCAGTCGCTCAAGAATAACTCCTACGTCTCGCTCATTAACACCAACGTGACGCGCTGGGGTAGCACCTACGATGCCAACGTGACGGGTGGCCTGTTCCGCTTCGCCAACAAAAAGAACTCCTACGCCGTGGATGGGCGGGTGGTGTACTCGCGGCGGCGCGGCAACGTGTTCGGCTCGGAGGAGCGCATCGACGACCAGAACGGTTACAAGTACCAGATTGGCGTGAGCAAAATCAGCGGCAACTTCACCTGGCAGTTGGGGCAGGGCATCGAGTCGGACCACTACAACCCCAACGACCTGGGCATTCTGTTCGGCAACAACAACATTTCGCAGTACGCCAACATCAGCTACAACAAGTACAAGCCCTTCTGGAAGGTCAATAACTTCTACTCCTGGGCCAGCCTTAGCCACTCGTTGCTGTACAAGCCCACGCGCTACCAGAACGCCAACCTGGCCGCCGGCTGGAACACCACTTTCACCAAGAGCTTCCTGACCACGGGCATGAACTTCGACGTGAACCCCGTCACCCACGACTACTACGAGCCCCGCCAGTACCCGCTGGGTGACTACTATGTGCGGGTGCCGGTGAATGCCAACGTGGGCGGGTTCATCTCCACCGACTACCGCAAAAAACTGGCCTGGGATATGAATGCCGGCGTGCGGTGGTACGCCCAGGACGACCGGTTTGCGCGGCCCCGCCGCATGGGTTACGGCTTCAACGTGTCGCCCCGCTACCGTGTAAGCAACCAGCTCAACTTCCGCTACAGCTTCGACTGGAACCTGCGCCAAAACCAGGTGGGCTACGTGAATGGCGGCCTCGACGGCAGCTTGCCTGATGATGCCCGCTTCCGCGACGACCACCCCGGCGACGTGCTGCTGGGCGTGCGCCGCGTGCTCACAGTAACTAACACGGTATCGGGCGGCTATACGTTCAACAACCGCATGTCCCTGACGGTGCGGGTGCGCCACTACACCAGCACGGTGAACTACAGCGAGTTTGCCAGCCTGGGTAAGGATGGCAAGGAGCAGCCCGTGGACTACCGCCGCAACCGGGACAATACCTTCAACGCCTTCAACGTGGATGCCGTGTACTCCTGGTGGTTTGCGCCCGGCTCGCAGGTGAGCATTGTGTGGAAAAACGCCAGCTCCTCTTTCCTGGAAGCCAACGAGGCCACCCCGCTGTACTTTGATAACCTGAGCAACACCATCAACACGCCCCACAATAACAACGTAAGCGTGAAGGTGCTGTACTATTTGGATTACCTGATGCTGAAGCGCCGCTCGAAGGTGTAATAGTGGAAGCTTACTATACCAACGGCCCGGTCGCCTGTAGCGCGTACCGGGCCGTTGGTATAGTAAGGTTTCTGGTTCATCGGGAATTGACGAGCTTCTATCGATTGGAATTGGCTGCGAACCGGAGGCCGGAGAACTTAGGGTGGAAAATCAGACAACATCCTAACCCGGAAAGCCTTATGGAACGCAAGAGTTTTTTGAAGAGCCTGTTTGTAGGCGCTATTTCGGCTCCGGCGGTATTGGCGGCCTGCAGCAAAGACGACTCGGAGGCCGCCTCGCCCACCGGCAGCGGCAGCACCTCCGGTGGGACTACCTCGGGCGGTACCAGCTCGGGGAGCTGCACCGTGGCTCCCACTGAAACCGAAGGCCCTTTCCCCACGAAAGTACCTTCGTCGTACGTGCGCTCCGACATCCGGGACGACCGCACGGGCTACAAGCTAACGGCCACCATCACCATTACCAACAGCAACGCCAGCTGCGCCGCCCTGGCCGGGGCACTGGTGGATATCTGGCACTGCGACAAAGAGGGCAACTACTCGGAGTACGGGGGCTCGGGCATGCAGAGCACCAATTATCAGAGCGTACACTTCCTGCGCGGCCGCCAAACCACCAATGCCAGCGGACAGGTGCAGTTCACCACCATCTTTCCGGGCTGGTACTCGGGCCGCGCCACCCACATCCACGTGCACGTGTACTCGGCCACCGGCACCTCCCTGAAAGTAACCCAGATTGCCTTCCCCGAAGGCACTGGCACGGCCGTAGCCGCCGTAAACGGGTACAGCAAGGGCATGAGTGGCTATACCTATAATGCCCAGGACAACGTGTTCAGCGACGGGGTAACGCAGGAGCTGGCTACCGTAACCGGCAACACCACCGACGGCTTCCAGCTGAATATTTCCTTCGCCGTACCGGCGTAGCCTCTCCGCCACCTTTGGCCGTAAGGAGAACCCGCCCCGGCGCAAGTGACTGGGGCGGGTTCTGTTGTTAAGCTGATCTGTTCTGTATGGCTGAACGTATTATTACTCTGTGCTATCGAAAAATACTGGATGCCGCCGCCTCGCGCCCCTGGGATAAGCTGGTGTTTGAGGATACCTACAACGAGTTACGGCTGCAGGCCCAGACGTTTAACCCGGAGGGCCGCTACCGCACCTACGCTGAGCTGCTGCACCACGTGCCGGGGGCTGGGCAGCTGCCGTTTCTGGTAAGCGCCGTAGCCCGCGGCTACCTGCCCCAACTGGGCGGATTAATACCTGATGTGGTGGACAACCTGGGCCGGCATTTCCTGAAGTTCAGCCGGTTTCAGTTCGAAATCATCAACTCCGACCTACGGGACCGGAGCCGGCACCAGGTGGCCATCAACTTCTACTCCGATGCCCTGAACTGGCACGACACCATTGGCACCATGCTGCTGGTTTCGGAGGCAGGCGCAGCCCCTGAAAACGGGGAGCATCTGACGTACCTGGTGCCGGTGCAGCCTTACGTGAGCGTGTATTCCATTCAGCAACTACCCGCCTTATGATGCCACAAACGCCCGGCCGCATCTACCTGGCCGACCAGCATGGCACGCTTACCACGGCGCAATCAAGCCGCCGCAGCGTGTTTTCCTTTGGGCCTTATCAGGATGCACAACGCCCAGCCCTGGGCCGCCTGCTGGCCTTTAATGAGGAAACACTAAGCGGGGGCCAGCACCTGACGCTGCCCGCCGATCAGGCCGCCTACTGCCTGCTACTGCCTCTAACCGGAGAAATTGGTTGTGGCGACGCGCTCAGTCAGGAACTGGTTCAGGTGGAACAGGTGTGGGTAGGACTAGTGCCAAACGGGCATCAGCTGGTGCTCAGCAACCCCTACACCGATGTGGCCGTGAGCTTCCTGCACATGTGGCTGGCCGCTGATACTGCCTCCGCTCAACCCCGCGCTGACGTCATCGAGTACACATTTCAACAGCTGGAAAACGGCCTAGCCTACTTAGTAAGCCCCGCTGATCAACAGTGGCCGTTTGCCCTGAGTCTGGGCCGTTTTATGGGGCGACAGGAGGATGTGTATCGGCTGCACAACGCGGATTCCTCATTCTTTACCTACGTGCTGGCCGGGGCTTTTGAGGTAGAAGGCCGTCTGCTGCATCCCAAAGATGGTCTTGCACTTTGGCAGGTGCAGGAGGTAGAGCTGGAAGCCCTCAGCAACAATGCTTTGGTAGTAATGCTGGAAGTGTGTCAGTAGCGCGCAGCTCTGCTTCGCGCACGAGCCGCAGGCGAGTTCCGGCGCGCGATGCCTCTGTAGGGCAGTTCCGGTTACTCGCTCCGCTCGTGCGCGAAGCAGAGCTGCGCGCTACAGCCTCAGCAACTCCTCGGCAGCCCCGAAGGCCGATTTACTCCCGTTCATCACCTGCCGCCGTAGTTCGGGCAAGCGGCTGGCAATTTCGGGGCGGGCGTAGAACTGGGCTTCTAGGGCCTCCCGGATGGTTTCGTGGAGCCAGTGTAGGTTTTGCTCCTGGCGGCGCTGCTGGAAGTAGCCGTTGGCCTGGGCGTGCTGTACGTATTGCTCCACCACCTGCCACACTTCGGGCACGCCCGCGCCGGTGAGGGCCGAGCTGGTGGTGACTACCGGGCTCCACCGGGAGGCAGCCAGCGGGAACAGGTGCAGGGCGTTCTGGTACTCGGCTCGGGCCCGGCGGGCAGCCTGCTCATTGCCACCGTCGGCTTTGGTGATGGTCACGGCATCGGCCATTTCCATGATGCCTTTTTTGATGCCCTGCAGCTCGTCGCCGGCCCCGGCCAGCATCAGCAGCAGGAAGAAATCCACCATACCATGTACGGCGGTTTCGCTCTGGCCCACGCCCACGGTTTCCACGAAAATAACATCGTGGCCGGCGGCTTCGCAGAGGGCCAGGGCCTCGCGGGTGCTGCGCGTAACCCCGCCCAGGCTGCGGCCGGCGGGGCTGGGCCGGATGAACGCCTGCGGGTGGGCAGCCAGCTCATTCATGCGGGTTTTGTCGCCGAGGATGCTGCCCCCGCTGCGCTGGCTGCTGGGGTCCACGGCCAATACCGCTAGGCGCTTGCCCTGCTCACGCACCAGGTGCAGGCCCAGGGCCTCAATGAACGTGCTTTTGCCTACACCCGGCACGCCCGTAATACCCAGCCGTACCGAGCGGCCTGCGTGCGGGAGCACGGCGTCCAGCACCTGCCGGGCCAGGGTCTGGTCGGAAGGCAGGGTGCTTTCTACCAGCGTAATAGCCCGGCTGAGCATGATGCGGTTGCCGGCCAGCACGCCGTCGATGTACTCAGCAGGGGAAAAGCGTTTGGGCACGAAACGTACATAAATGGGCCGGCGCGCGTAGCTTGCGGCGCTGCACCCGGAAAGCAGTATTTTACGGTAAGACCGGGCCCGCAGGCCGCCGCTTACCGCTGCAAGCTACAGCTTACCTCAAATTTCTGCCATGACTATCTCCCGATTTGCCGCTGCCCTGACGGCGCTGGTGCTTGGAAGCACCGCCCCACTCTACGCGCAGAACGAGCTGAGCAATTTCACGGCCACCGGCCGGGGCGGGGTGGCTACCACCTTCGCCTCCGATTACCAGGCCATCGGTATCAACCCCGCCAACCTGGGGCGGGTAGGCGGGGCTACGGTGGCCTTCACCATTGGCGAAGTAGGAGCGGGGGCCGCCTCCCAGTCGCTCACGCGGCAGCAGCTCCGCCGGTTTATTACGGATGTTAACCAGCAGCTCACGGCCGCCGAGAAGCAGGCATTGGCTACGGCCTTCAACTCCAACAATGCGCTCAACTTCAACGCTGATGCCACTACCCTGGCCCTGGCCGTGCAGCTGCCCGTCATCGGGGGCATTGCCATCAGCAACCGGGTGCGCACGGCCGGGCACGTGGGGCTGAATAAAAACGCCGCCGATATTCTGTTTCTGGGCAAAGACGCGCCCATTTACACCAGCACGGCGGCGGGCAACGTGCCGCTGG
Source organism: Hymenobacter pini (assembly GCF_020421205.1). GTDB lineage: Bacteria > Bacteroidota > Bacteroidia > Cytophagales > Hymenobacteraceae > Hymenobacter > Hymenobacter pini. The sequence goes on along the minus strand of NZ_JAIZZH010000003.1, from coordinate 203,006 downwards.
TGACGGAGGCGCTGGCCGGCACCGAAATGCAGTTCTCGGTGCTGAATGAATACAATATTGCCTGGGGTACCCGCCTGGTGGATTTGCCGCTGTTTCAACTGTCGGCCGGGGCAGGGTACCGCTATATTCAAGGTGTTGGCATTGTGGATGTGCGCGTGCAGCCCGGCGACCTGAAGGCCTACAGCTCCATGTCGCCGGTATTTGATATTGACTACGGCAGCCTGGCGAATAATCCTAGCTTCAACCTGCGCACCGGCGGCGGCCTTAACCCCGTGGGCAAGGGGCACGGCTTCGATGTAGGCGTGGCCGCCGAGGTGGGCAAAGCCGTGCGCCTGGGCCTGGCCGTGACGGACATGGGCAGTATGACGTGGACCGGCAACCTGCTCACGGCCAACGACCAGAAGCTGAAGCGGCTGAAATCGAGCGGGGTGGGCAGTTACAACTTCATCAAGGAAGCCGCCGAAATATTTGCCTCCGGCTCCGACAGCCTGTTCCAGTACCAAACCAGCCAAGACCGCCGCGCCGACTTACCTACCAAGCTGCGGGCCGGAGCCGGGGTGCGGCTGAGCGAATATTTCGAAGTAGGGTTGGACGCAACTATGCCGCTCAACGCAGTGGCCGGCAACATTCCCTCTACCTTCGTGGGGGCCGGCATCGACTACAAACCGGTAAAATGGCTGCGCCTGAGCAGCGGCGTTACGGGCGGGGCGGGCTACGGCTTCAGCATACCGCTGGGCTTCACGCTGGTTACGTCGTTCTACGAAGCCGGCATCAGCACCCGCGACGTAGCTGGCCTCGTTACCTCTGAGCACCCGTACCTGTCGGCCGCCGGCGGTTTCCTGCGGTTCAAGCTGGGTGGGAAAAGTCAGTAGAAGGTGAAATAATAAGTTGGCGAGGGGAGAAGCCGTCATTGCGAGTACGAAGGACGAAGCAATCCGTCCTTTTCAGGGGGCAAAACCTTGAGAAGCAGAAAGCCCCTGACGTCCGTGCTGACGTCAGGGGCTTTTGAATAGGTTAGGAAATGCGCGCTACGTCAAGGAAGGATTGCTTCTGACACTGGCTTGATGCGCCACATGCCTCCCAATGACGGTTCCGTTTTCCTCTATTTTCCCGGCTCGGTAATAAAGTTGGGCAGGCCGAGTTTGCTGCGGCGTCCCCCGAGCTTGAGGCCGTCATCCACGTACTTGGCGGCCTCAGAGTTGGGGTTCTGAATAACGCCCAGGAACATATTGTCCTCGCGGGCCACGTAGATGTTGCCGTCGGGGGCGCGCTGCAGGGTGCCCACTTTGCGGTTGGCCGATTTGCCGATGACGGTGGCTTTGCCGGTCTTCAGGTCGAACTGGTACACTTGGGCCTGGCCGCCTCCTTCGCCGTTGCTGGAGCCATAGAGCTTTGAGCCATCGGGGGAGAATTCTACCCCGTAAGCCTCAGGGTAAGGGGCAAAGGCCTTTACGTTTTTCACCTGCCCTGTGGTGCGGTCAAAGTCGAAAACCTCGTACTTATTGGCCTCCCGCCATAGGGCCACGGCCAGCTTGCGGCCATCGGGCGAGAACTTCATGGCCCCAATGGCGTTGCGGCCCGGGCCGGCGTGCATGCTGCCCACGTTGCTCATGATGGGCTTGCTCTCTACGCCGTCGGGCGTTACCAAGTAACTTACGAAGGCGTTGGAATTCCAGCGGTGAGCCACCACCCATACGTCGCGGCCGTTCTGGTGACGCACGGCGGCCAGCTTCTCGGCCACGGGGGTAATCAGCAGGGCATTTACGCGGGGTACGTCGCCGAGGCCGTTTTCCCGGGTCATATCCACCACCGAATAGCGCAGACCGTTGGAGCCGCCCTGGGCACCCACCGTAAACACGTAAAACACGTTGCCGGAGCCGGGGTCGGGCACGATGAGGGCGCTCTGGGTGCTGGAGTTGGAGCCCATCAGCTTGCGGCCGTTGGGCATCACCTGGTGCTGGCGGTTGAATACAAACTCCCCGTTGGTGTAGAACAGCAGCTGGCCCTGCTGGTTGGTGGCCACGGCCGAGCCCTCGTAAGTAGTCATTTTGCTGGTGAGCAGTGGAGTAGGCGCGCCGCCTCCGGCCGGGAACTGGAGCCCGGCCTGCTGGCCAAACAGCCAGATGGATTGCTCCCGTTGGGCTGAGGCCAAACCTGGCAGCAACAGCATCAGCAACAAGGGCAGGAAAGAAAGTCGTTTCATACGGAAATGAACAGGGCAGAAAGCGTTATGGCCACCCTATAACGCAATTCCGTGCCAGAAATGATGCGCCAGCACTATGCGAGCTGGTTTATACGTCGAACTCGCCCGCCAGCAGCCGCGGAATCAGGGGACGGATGATGTTGTAGCTGGCGCCCCACAGCGGGTGCCCGCCAGCTAGCCGGTAAAACGGTATTCGGCGCGGGCCGGGCCAGCCTGGCAACTCCCAAGTCTCTTCGGTGTGGTTGGCCGCATCAGCCAGGTAGTGAAGCGGGATTTCCAGCACTTCATCTACCTCGGCGGTTTGCCACTGCCACACGGCCGGCCGCCGGATGCGGCCCAGAAACGGGCTAATACGGAAGCCGCTGAGCACCGGCACGGTAGGCAGGGCGGCCAGAATTTCCACGTCGTTGGGCGGGAGGTGTACCTCCTCAAAGGCTTCCCGCAGGGCTGTGGCCTGCAAATCAGCATCCTGGGGCTCCGGTTTACCGCCGGGGAAAGCCAGCTGGCCTCCGTGCACGCCAAAAGCGGCCCGGCGCACCATCACCACCTGTAGCTCGCCGGCCCCGTCGCGGAATACGGGTACTAGCACCGCGGAGTCGCGGAGAATTTTCGGAATCAGAAATTCGGGCATAATGCAACAGCGCCGCCGCGGATTTGCCCGCAGCGGCGCTGGAAAGGTACGGCAGCGCGCAGATTTGCCCGCCCGATACTGGTGCCCGAGGTTAGTAAAGGTAACCCAGAGCGGCCCGGTCGTTGGAGTTGAATGGCCGGCTCTGGCCCGAGCCAATGCAGGCCAGCATCCAGGAGTTGGGGTCGGCGTCGGCGGGCGTGCCCGGAATCAGGATAGCGCCCACCGTGCTAGCACCTTCGTTGCTGGTGGAGCCGCCGCAGCTGTAGCTCCGGTCCATGTAGTCGGTGTGACGGAAGCCAATGCAGTGGCCAATTTCGTGGGCCAGAATGGTAGCCAGGTAGCCCGTAACCGGGTTGGTGCCAATGGCGCGCGAGTTCACCTTCACTTGGTTATAGGGCGCGCCACCCGAGGGGAAACCAGCCGAGGCCAGGTAGCTGCCGCTGGCCTTCACAATGCTGATTGCACCGCCCGATGATACCCGCTGGAAGGTGAGTTGCAGGTTTTGGGCGTTGTAGCGGGCCAGGGCCTCATCCAGGCCGGCCACGTAGGAACTGGGCAGCTGGTTGGAAATACTCACGGTAATTACCCGGGGCAGGCCGGTTACCAGGTTGGTGGTGCGGTACTGCTCATCCTTGCCCACGCGCAGCAGCTGCACCGAAGCCGGCTGGCTCAGCTGCTCCGGCGACAACCGAATGTCTCCTTCCACTACATAGCTGCCATCATCGTCGCGCGTTACGTTGGCGGCGCTGAAGCCTTGCTGCCGAATCTGCGTCAGCGCCTCGGCACTGATATCGGTGTTCTTATTTACAACTGCTTCTTTTTCGGAGCAGCCGCTTAATACTGGCAGCGCCGCAACGCCTGCTAGCAGGAAGTAAGAGGTAAGTTTCATACGGTTGTGGTTGTGGTGAATGGATTGATTAATGTATTAAATAAAGTTTTTGTGTTGATATTTTAATTAAATTTTAATTCGCGAAAAGCAGACGAAAGCGAGTTACAGTGCCTCGTATTGCCCTTCAGCACTAATAGCAATAGCGGGTACCTCATGCGTGCGCTCAAATACCTCATACCCGGGGGCTAGTTGTTGCCAGAATGCTAGATGCGGGCTGGTCATGCGCCGGGCCAAGTTGTCGGCCGTCAGCTCAAACGGGAAAATGTGTACCGGAATACTCGTCTGGCCCGCACTGCGGGCCTCCACGGCCAGCACGTAGAGCTCCTGAATACCAGCATCCGTGATAGGCAGGCAGCCAATGGTTTCGTTGGAGCCGTGGATAAAAATGTCGTTGCCGGGGTCCAGCAGGCCGGCGCGGTGCTGGTCGGCCGCGTTGGGGTAGTCGAGGCCCAGGGACAGGAAGTACTTGCTGTCGGGGTTGAAGCGGTTGATGGTATAAAAGCCCTCCGGAATCTGCCCGTCGCCGGCCTGCCGCTTAGGGCCCAGTGTACCCGAAGTACCGGCCAGCCCAAACGTACGCAGCAGTACAAACTGCCCCCGGCTCTGGTTCCGCCCCCACACTTCTACCCGCCGGCCAATTTTAAAGGCCCTGACGAATAGCTCTAGTTTATCGGGGGCTAAGCCATTACGCCGTATCAACGCATGCACTGCGGCCTCATTGGCGGCGTAGGCAGTGCGTACCCGCGGAAATAGTAGCTGATTAGCTCGAAACGAGGGGTTGGGCTCGGCTCGACGGGCCGTGGAGCGGGCCACCAGCGCTACCAGTAAAGCGCCCGCCACCAGCAGAAATACACGCATAAAAGTAAGGAGAGAGGCCAGTACCGATACCAGCGGCCAGCTAACGGCCTCGCCACAGCTGTTAGTATAGAATAAACTTTATATAGTGGAAACGCCAAGGTTATCGTTCCGACCAGCTTTTGCGTAGGGAGCAACTATGCCTCCAGCCTCTGCCCGGCCTGCTACCTACCAGCCCGACCCGCTTGGGGCGGATTTTGAACAGCTTCCGCTTCCGCAGCCCCCCGACTACGAAGGCCCCGTGCAGGCCGTGCTAGTGCGCTGTCGGCTGCCCATCACCGCTCAGGGACGAGCCGTGCTGTACGTACATGGCTTCAACGACTACTTCTTCCAGCGCGAAATGGCCGAGCAGTACACTGCCCACGGCTACCGGTTTTTCGCCCTCGATTTGCGCAAATACGGCCGGGCGCTGCTGCCCAAGCAGCGGCCCAACAACGTGCGCAGCCTCACCGAGTACTTCGCCGACCTGGATGCGGCTTTGGTGGAGTTGCAGACGGAAGGGTATTCGGAGGTGATACTCAGCGGCCATTCCACTGGTGGGCTCATTACGGGGGTGTACCTGGCCCAGCGGCAGCCTCCGGCGGTACGGGCGCTGGTGCTGAACAGTCCGTTTCTGGAGTTGCATCAGTCGTGGCTGCGGCGGCATGTGGCGGTGCCAGTGGCCACGGCGCTGGGAGCCCGCTGGCCCAACCTGCCATTGCCCGCCGGCCTGCCCGATACCTACGGACAAAGCCTGCACCGGGCGTACCGGGGCCACTGGGACTATGAGCTTGCCTGGAAGCCCAACCATGTATTTCCGGTGAATGCCGGTTGGCTGCGGGCCATCCGGCAAGGGCAAAAGCAGGTACGCCGAGGGCTGCACTTGCCCGTGCCCGTGCTGGTGCTGCACTCCGACCGCACTGCCACCGGCCGCAATTGGCACGAGGATTTTCAGCGCACGGATATTGTGCTGGACGTTGACCATATTCGCAAGCTAGCCCCGCGTCTGGGGCCGCAGGTTACACTGCAAAGCATTTCCGGTGCCGTGCACGATGTTTTCCTATCGGCGCCGGCGGTGCGGGCTGAAGCCTACGAGCGACTATTTGCATGGCTTGCCGTGGCGGTAGAAACTCCTGAAAGTGTAATTCCGCACGTATGAAAGCTGTCCGTTACTTCCTATTGGTGCTTGCGTTAGGATGCGCGTATGCCGCGCAGGCACAAACTAGCACATCCCTGGCCGCCACCCTGCGCGCCAGCAAATGGCAGAAGCGGGTTCTGCTGCTGTGTGCCCCTACGCCGGACGATGCCGACCTGGTTCGGCAACGGCAGCTGCTAGGCCCGGTGCGGGGCCAGCTGAATTCCCGGGACTTGCTGGTGCGGGAAATCATCTTCAGCCAGCTCTCTACTACCGACACCCGCTACCTGTGGGAGCAACTGAACGTGCAGCCCGGCCGGTTTGCGGTACTGCTTATTGGCAAAGACGGCGGCGTAAAACGGCGCGAAACAACCCCGCTCCCAACCGCCCAGCTATTTTCAACTATTGACGCCATGCCCATGCGCCAGCAGGAAATGCGTCGGGCGGAGCAGTAGCCTCGTCCATTTGGTTGCCAGTGCTTAGATAGACGCTAATCATATGAAAAGGCAGCCCACGGAAGACAGTTAGTCGAGCTTACCTCAACCACGCGTATTCCTCAAAAGGAATAAGTAACTACTTTTGCGGGCTACGCGACTACCTCTCTTATGCACCCCGACTCTACCCGCATTCGTCTTCAACCCGCCAACACGCAGCGTATCCCGTTCTGGGGGCAGCTTTTTCTGGGCCTGCTCTGGATAGCTTACACGGTGGCCCTGATTGTGACGGGCGAGGGCAAAAGCGACATGAATTTCCTGCACTACGTATTTCTGGCGTTCAGCTTGGTATACCTGGGCTACGTGCTGGTGCATAACGCGCCGGTGTTCGGCACGCAGAGCTACCTGGAGTTCACGCCCGCCTATATTGTGCACAAAGACGGCCTGTTCCGGCCGAAGCAGGCCTTCCCCGCCGAGGAAATTGCGGGTCTGGAGCTGGTGCCCCAGCAGCTGCGCGTGCAGCTGAAAGAAGGCAGCACGTATGCTCTGAGCCTGCGCCAGGTGAAAGGTGCCAAGCGCAAGCGCATCCTCCGCGAGCAAGTACGGGGCTTCGCTGCCAAGCACGGCATTGCCCTGCGTGACGCTCAGTAATACGTTTTCCACCATAAGCAACGGGCCCCGTACCTGCCAGTCAGGTACGGGGCCCGTTGCTTATGTGCATGCAGAGCGGGTTACTTACCCGCAAACTTCTTGCGCAATTCCACAATCGTGCTGCGGAAGGATTTGTCGGAGTCAATCAAGTCCGAAACCGTTTGTACCGAGTGAATTACAGTGCTATGGTCACGGCCACCGAAGTGGTGGCCGATGCTTTTCAAGGAGTGCGTGGTGTGCTCTTTGGCAAAGTACATGGCCACCTGCCGGGCCGTTACCACTTCCTTCTTGCGGGTTTTGGCCTTGAGCAGGTCCAATGATACCCCGAAGTATTCGGCGCAGGTTTTCTGAATGAAGTCCAGATTTACCTCAGCCTCCACCTCTTCAATGATGTGGCGCAGGGCCTGCTTGGCCATTTCCAGGTCAATCTCGCGGCGGTTGAGGCTTGATTGGGCCACCAGCGAAATCAGCACGCCTTCCAACTCCCGCACGTTGGTATTCACCGAGTGGGCCAGGTACTCCACTACCTGCGGCGGAATGTCGATGCCATCCTGCTGCATCTTGTTCTGGATGATGGCCATGCGCGTCTCAAAGTCGGGGCTTTGCAGGTCGGCGGTCAGCCCCCACTTAAAGCGCGACAACAGCCGGTCCTCCAACCCCACTAAATCACGCGGGGGGCGGTCGGAGGTCATCACAATCTGCTTACCGGCCTGGTGCAGATGATTGAAGATGTGGAAGAACATCTCCTGAGTCTTGTCCTTACCCGACAGAAACTGCACGTCGTCCAGAATCAGGATATCCACCAACAGGTAGAAGTTGGCGAAGTCCTGCACCTGGTTGGAGCGCAAGCTCTCGATAAACTGGTTCGTGAACTTCTCCGCCGACACGTACAGCACGAATTTCTCGTGGTTGGTGGCTTTGATGTGGTTACCGATGGCCTGCACCAGGTGCGTTTTGCCCAGCCCCACACCGCCGTAAATCATGAGCGGGTTGAAGCTGGTAGTACCCGGCTTGTTGGCCACGGCGAGACCGGCTGAACGGGCCAGGCGGTTACAGTCGCCCTCAATGTAGTTCTCGAAGGTGTACGTCGTATTCAGCTGCGACTTCAGGTAGTCACGCTCAATGGTCTTGCTGGCCTCGAAGGGGTTGCGCAGGGTAGGAGGGGCCGGAGCCGGCGCCACGGCGGCGGCAGCCACGTTGCGAGCCGATGCCGTGAGGGCGCTGGCCGCCATAGCCGTAGCCGCGGGCGTGGCCGAGGCCGCCGGACCGGCTACCTTGCGGGCCGTGGGCAAGTTGAGTGTGCGCGGCTTCTGCTGGGCATTGCCTTGGTCCACCACAATACTATACTCCAGCCGGCCCTCGGGACCTAGCTCTTGGTGGATGGCTCGTTTCAGCTCCTCCACGTAATGCTCCTCCAGAAACTCGTAGAAGTACGTGCTGGGGACCTGAATCAATAAAATGTTATTGTGCAGCTGCACCGGCACGATGGGTTGGAACCACGTGCGGAAACTCTGCTCACCAATCGTTGCCTTAATGACACGAAGACAGTTGGCCCATACGGTTCGACAATCCTTGTGCATCAATTAGATAGGGCAAAAGCAACGGGTGCGCGGGTGAGGGAATAACAGGTCGGCCGCGGGCCTGAGAAGGACCGTTTTTCGAAGGGGGAGACAAAAATGTGGAAAACTCCTGAGACAAAAAAAACTTCTGGCTCTTGCATTTTTCACGCTTTTACCACTTGCTACGTTGAGCAGAGTCAGGATTTTCCCAACGGTTACGGGTAAGACAATGGTATGTATACCTGACAAAAATTGGGACGGTTCATACAACAACAAGCTCCGGCCTAGGATGGCTTACCACCCGGGCCGGAGCCAGCACATTGCAAAACCAGAATGCCTGGGAACCTATGCCTCGCGCACGGGCACTACCGTGGCAGCCGCTACCGAGGGGCGACGGGTACTGTGCTCAAACGAATAATCGAGGCGGCCCAGGTTGATGCCCGACCAGCCCACCTGATTAATAAGCGTTTGGTGGCCATTGGGGCTGGCAATGGGCTCGGGAGCTTCTAGGAAGGTGTGGGTATGCCCACCCAGAATCAGGTCAATGCCACTCACCTGCGCAGCCAACTTCCGGTCGTCAATTTTGGCCGATTCGTATTTATAGCCAAGGTGCGAAAGGCAGATAACCAGGTCGCACTTCTCAGCACCGCGCAGCTTGGTTACCATGTCTTTGGCCACGGCTACGGGGTCGAGGTACTTGGTGGCACCGAAGTTCTTATCGGCTACCAGCCCGGCCATTTCAATGCCCAGCCCGAACACCCCAATGCGGATGCCCTGCTTCTCAAACACCTTATACGGCTGGAATTTGCCGGCCAGAATAGTGCCCGCGAAGTCGTAGTTGGCAATCAGGAAGGGGAAGGTGGCGTTGGGGAGCTGCTTCTGCAGGCCTTCCAGGCCGTTGTCAAAGTCGTGGTTGCCGAGGGTGCTGGCGTCGTACGCCATCTGGCTCATGAGCTTATACTCCAGCTCTCCCTGGAAGAAGTTGAAGTAGGGCGTGCCCTGCCAGATATCGCCGGAGTCCAGCAGCAGTACGTTGGGCTCCTGCTTCCGGATTTGCTCAATGAGCGTAGCGCGCCGGGCCATGCCGCCCATGCCCGCCCACTGGGCCGCATTGTCGGGGAAGGGCTCAATGCGGGAGTGCATGTCGTTGGTGTGCAGAATGGTGAGGCGCACGGCCTTTTTATCGGCGGCCAGGGCGGGCACGGCAGCCGCACCCAGCAGGCCCAGCGAAGCGGCCCCCAGGCCAGAGTATTTCAGAAATTCGCGACGGTCCACAGTTGGAATGTGTTGAATGTGATGGAATGAGAGAAATGCGAAAAAAGGATTAGAGAATAAGCGAAGACGTTACGGCGAAATTCTATTCCGCCCATTGTTCCTCATTCCCCTCACATTTCTCACATTAGATTTTTACCCGGCCTTCTACTTTGGCCTCAATGGGTTTGCCCTGCTTGGTTTGCTCCTGGATGTACTCGGCAATGGCGGAACGCAGCAGCACGCTGGTGTGGCGGGGTTTGATAGGTTTAAAGAACACCATGTTGTCGCCGCCGCCGGCCAGGTAGTCGGAAATAGCTACGGTGTAGGTGCGCGAAGCATCGAAGGGCTTGCCGTTAATCATAATGTTCTGGGGCTTACCATCAGCCGAAACCGAGTAAGTAGCGCCCGAAACCGCCATTTTAATGCGGGCCGAGTAATCGAACAGCTGCTGCACCACCGGGCCAGGCGTATCGAGTACTACCAGTTCGTTCTCGAACGGCATCAGCTCAAACACGGAGCCCATGGTAACGGCCCCAGCCGGAATAGGAGCCCGCAGCCCCCCGTTCGACATCACACCTAAATCAATAGGAGTGCCTAGTTCCCGGCTGGCCCGCACGCGCTGAATGTCGCCCACAAAGTTGGCCAACGGCGACTCGCCGCTGTTTTTGGTGATGGCCACTGGGGCTTGGCCTAGTACCTGGGTCATCTGCTCGGTTACGCGCTGGCGGTACGGGGCAATGGTAGCGGCGGCCTGGGCATTATCGGCAATGGCTTTACCCACCGGCTGGGCCGTGACGGGAGCCAGCTGGGGCTTAGCCACGTAGGCTCCGCGCTGGCAGGCCGGAGCCAAAGCCACTGCGGCCAGCAGGCCCATCGCGGCTACACGGGAACGAAAAAACTGCATGTGTTCAGGAAAAGAAGGACAGCAAACCACAAAGATACACCGACCCGGCTGGAGTTTGGGTGAAGCGCTGCTACCGTGCCAAAACCAGACCGCCCCCGGAAACGGCAGGGGCTTCCGGGGGCGGTTGACAGGCGTTCATTTGCGCTATTTCGTCAGGTCGTAGCTGAGCAGCACATAGGTGCGGTTTACGCGGCTACCAAAGCCTACGCCATCATTAAACCCATCTGAGCGCTCATAGCGGGCTTCAAGTGAGATGTTTCGCTTGCCCGTACGAGCTGTCGACAGGCCTATGCCGCCTATTATCCCCTGTTCCAGCGTACGGGTGGCGGGAATTACCGGATGCCATTTAGAGTCATCCAGTATGAACGTCGTATTGGGGTAAATATTTCGCATCTCATTATTTACAGTCAGCAAGTAACTGAAGCTGTAACCAACCTGTGCAAATGGCCGCAGAAGCCCCTTGGGGTAGGTATAGCGGAGTAGCAGCGGAACCCGGATACTGCTCATGTTTCCGCGGTACTGAGAGTAATTGCCGGATGCGTTGGGCGAAGTAGTAAACAGCGCATACTTCTGCTTTTCGTACAGTGCTTCTATGCGGGTAGATAAATTTTTGTTCAATCCTACTAAGCGAAGCTGCAGCGCTATACCAAATGCTGGCTGGATGCTTCCGGCCAGATTTACCGTTGTGGTTGTGGAGTAGCCAACTCGCTCATCATTCATAATCAAGCGGCTATATTCTCCTCCAGCTACCAGTGCCAGCTGTACATGGTTCTGGCGCGAAGTGGCGGCCGGCATAACGGATGGGCCGCCGGTACACTCGTTGTAGCGCTTCACAATCCGGATGAGGCCGGCTTGGTCAAAGCGTACGGTATTGATGGACGGCTGCACGGATGGGCAGGACCGGAACCCAGCCGCCAGCGTGTATTTGTACTCGTCGAGGCTGCGCTGCACGGTGTTGTTCTTTTCCATCACCATGCGTCGCACTAACTCTTTGGGCTGACCATCGGCCATTTGCAGGTAGAAGTGGTCATTGCTCCGCTCGTCGCGCAGGAAAAGCAAGCTAGCCGGGCCGCGCACAATCACCTCCAGAAACGAGGGCCGGGCTACCGTGTCGTAACGCGCCTCGGTGAGGTTGGAGAGCTGGGCCGAGTCCGTGAGGGCAACAACAGCCGCCTGATAGATTTGGCCCCCGGTAAATCCATACCCCCTAATCTGCCGGGGGCGGTACTCGGTGGCGGCGGCCTCGGGCGAAGGACGGAAGCGCACCATGCGGGCATTGCGCTGAGCACCGCGGGCATCGACCTGGCCGCGCAACGTGTCGCCGCTGAGCGGTACTATGTAGCCGGCGCGGAAATCGGCCTGGGCAGAAGCGAAAAGGGGTACAGCCAATAAGGCTGCCAGTAGTAAACGTTTCACTGAATAAGCGTACTGATATGATGAATGAAGTGAGCGTGAGAGGCGGGGGCACAAGTGCTGCCACCGCGTAGCGTTTTCGCAACGGAACGTGCTCAAACGCCAAAAAAAGTGGGCTGAATGGGGCAGGGAACGTATCTGGCCAGGGTTGGGAGTTATTCCGCGGGCTTCCTGACCGGTTAGTTGGATAGCGGACTGGTCACTTAAATTAAAAGCAGATGCGCAGGGAAAAACGCTGTAAATAAGTTGTAGCCTCGTCCTTCGGGACGAACCAGGACGATAAAGGTACTGATATAGCGGAGCTTCCGCAAAATGGCATTACCCGCCCGAACTGGTATCTTTAGCCCGCCCCTGGGGGCTGTTCCACCCATTCCCACCCGCCGTACCATGGCCGATTCGCCGCGCCCTGCGCCTGTTTCGTTTTCTGAATTCGCTCCCGTCTCCACCGCCCAGTGGCAGGAGCGCATCACCCGCGACCTGAAGGGCAAAGACCCGGCCGCGCTTATCTGGACCACGCCCGATGGCTTTGCGGTGCAGCCCTTTTATCACCGGGAGGCTTTACAGGCCCTGGGTGGCGTGCCGCAGCCGCAGGTACACGCGGCCACTCCCTGGCGGAATGTGCCCACTTACGTGGTGCCAGCACTGGAAAGAGGACACGGGGTTATTCGACGGGCCGTGGATGCCCTGCACCGCGGGGCTAACGGTGCCCATTTCGTGCTGGGACTATCTGAGGGCTTCGACCTCGAACACCTGTACCAGCTGTTGCCGCCCGACGCGTATGTAGGCTACACCGTGCGGGGCGGGGCCCCGGCGTTTACGCGGCGGTTGGCAAGTCTGAACACGGCTCCCCGAGGCTTTCTGGTGTCGGACCCGGTTACGCGTCACGCCCCCGACATGGCCGCGCAACTGGAAGATTTGCGCGCAGCCATTAGCGCAGCTCAAGCCTGGCCCGAATTCAGAGCGCTTGGCCTGGACGTGGCGTTCTATGGCAACCGAGGGGCCACGGCCACTCAACAGATAGCCTTTGCCCTCAGCACGGCGGCCTTCTACCTGAGCGAGCTGCCTACCAATAACCTATCGTTGGAAACGGTAGCAGCGGCCCTGCACCTGCACGTAGCCGTGGGGCCCAACTACTTCTTTGAAATTGCCAAGCTCCGGGCCCTGCGCCGGTTGTGGGCTACCTTGCTGCACGCTTACGGCTTGCTGGCTGAGGCCGCCCAGCAGCTCACTATTTTCACCAGCACCGCTACTTGGAGCCAGACCACCCTCGACCCACATACCAACCTGCTGCGCACCACCACGGAGGCCATGAGTGCCGTGCTGGGCGGGGCCGATGCCGTGAGCGTGGGCACTTTCGACAGTCTGTTTCACGCGCCCAACGAGTTTGCCGAGCGCCTGGCCCGCAACCTGCCGGTGCTGTTGCGCGAGGAAGCATACCTCGACCGGGTACAGGACCCTGCGGCCGGTTCCTACTACGTGGAAACCCTCACCGACCAATTGGCCCGGGAAGCCTGGGCACTGTTCCAGAAAATTCAGGCCCAGGGCGGGCTGCCGGCTGCTACCGGGTTTGTGATGCAGGAGCTGCACACCGCGGCGCAGGCCCAGTTCCGGCGCATTGCCACCGGGGAGCAGGTGGTAGTGGGTACCAACAAGTTTCAGAACCCGCAGGAGAAGTTCGACTATAACCCCAAACGTTTGCTGCGCAGCCGGGACTTCGACAGCACCCGCGCCTCATACCCCACCGAGGTGCTGCGCCTGGCTACGGCCCTGCACTTTGAGCGTCGCGAGAAACGCAAGAAACGGGCGGCCTTGGTATTGCTAGGCACTCACACTAACCAGATTATCCTGGAATCCTTCCTGCGCACGTTGCCGGAGCAGGAGCGCCCGGAACTGCGCGACGCCCATCCGGAAGGTACCCTATCAGTCCTGTTTTCCTCGCCTGAGGAAGCTACGCTGATGTACGCTACGCCTGAGCAGTTTGGGCGCCTAGCCCGGGCCATCAGCCACATTCCCATCGACGAGCCCAACTTTATTCCGCCGGCCCTGCTCACCGCCGACTTGGCTACCATGCAGGAGGCCACGCACATCTTTGGCCTAAAGGAATTTAGCGTGCAAGGCTACAGCACGGAGGATGTGCTGGCCCGCTTGCAAGGCAAGAAATGAGTTGTCAGTTACGAGTTGCCCGTTGCCGGTTCCTTTTACAGAAAACTGCCGCAACCGACAACTCTATTGGCTGACAACTGGCAACTCACAACTATCAACTGAAATGAAGCCCGACTTCTCTACCATAGCCTATGACGCGGCCCAACTGCCCGCGCCAGCCACCGAGCCTACCGAAACCATCACGCCGGAGGGTATTGCCTTAAAGTCGTTTTACACGGCCCAGGACGTGCAGCACCTCGACCACCTCGGCTTCGGGGCGGGGCAGGCGCCGTATCTGCGTGGGCCGTACAGCACCATGTACGTGCAGAACCCCTGGACCATCCGGCAGTACGCGGGTTTTAGCACGGCCGAGGAAAGCAACGCCTTCTACCGCCGCAACCTAGCGGGTGGGCAGAAGGGCCTGTCGGTGGCATTCGACCTGGCTACCCACCGGGGCTACGACTCCGACCACCCTCGCGTGGTGGGCGACGTGGGCAAGGCCGGCGTGGCCATCGACTCGGTGGAGGACATGAAGGTGCTCTTCGACCAGATTCCGCTGGATCAGATGTCGGTGAGTATGACTATGAACGGGGCCGTGCTGCCAATTCTGGCGTTTTACATTGTGGCGGCTGAGGAGCAGGGTGTAACGCCGGATAAGCTGGCGGGCACTATTCAGAACGATATTCTGAAGGAGTTCATGGTGCGCAATACCTACATCTACCCGCCCCAGCCGAGCATGCGCATCATTGCGGATATCTTCAGCTTCACGGCCCAGAAGATGCCCAAGTTCAACAGCATCAGCATCTCGGGCTACCACATGCAGGAGGCCGGGGCCACCGCCGACCTGGAGCTGGCCTATACCCTGGCCGACGGGCTGGAATACGTGCGGGCCGGCCTAGCGGCGGGCATGAAGATTGACGATTTCGCGCCCCGCCTGTCGTTCTTCTGGGCCATTGGCATGAACCACTTCATGGAAATTGCCAAGATGCGGGCCGGTCGGTTGCTCTGGGCCAAGCTCATTCAGCAGTTCGAGCCCCAGAACCCCAAAAGCCTGGCCTTGCGCACGCACTGCCAGACTTCGGGCTACTCCCTCACCGAGCAGGACCCCTTCAACAACGTGGCCCGCACCGCCATTGAGGCCATGGCCGCGGCCCTAGGCGGCACCCAGAGTCTACACACCAACGCCCTCGACGAGGCCATTGCCCTGCCTACCGACTTCTCGGCCCGCATCGCCCGCAACACCCAGCTCTACATCCAGCACGAAACCGACATTACCCGCGTGGTGGACCCCTGGGGCGGCTCCTACTACGTGGAAACCCTCACCCACGAGCTGGCCGATAAAGCCTGGGCCCTGATTCAGGAAGTGGAGGAGTTGGGCGGCATGGCCAAGGCCATTGAAACCGGCCTACCCAAAATGCGCATTGAGGAAGCCGCGGCCCGCAAGCAGGCCCGCATCGACTCGGGCAAGGAAACGGTGGTGGGCGTGAACAAGTACCGCGTAAACGAGGCCACCGACATTGAGGTGCTCGACATCGACAACGCCGCCGTGCGCGAGTCGCAAATCACCCGCCTGAACACCATTAAAGCCTCCCGTGACACGGCCGCCGTGCAGCAGGCCCTGGAAGCCCTCACGGCCGCTGCGCGAGTTTCTGGTTCCGAGTCTCTGGTTTCTAGTTCAGATGCTACGGCTGATTCTTCCGTTTCTGCTGCTGAACCAGCAACCAGCAACCAGCAACCAGAAACTAATTTACTGGCGCTGGCTGTAGATGCGGCCCGGCTGCGCGCTACGCTGGGCGAGATTTCGGATGCGCTGGAGAAAGTGTACGGCCGCCACCAGGCCACCATTCGGGCTATTTCGGGCGTGTATTCCCAGGAAATGAACTACGACGAGGAGTTTGCCAAGGCCCGCCAGCTGGCCGATGCGTTTGCCCAGCGCGAAGGCCGCCGCCCCCGCATGATGGTAGCCAAAATGGGCCAGGACGGCCACGACCGGGGCTCCAAGGTCATTGCCACCTCCTTCGCCGACGTGGGCTTCGACGTGGACATTGCGCCCCTGTTCCAGACGCCCGCCGAAGTAGCCCGCCAGGCCGCCGAGAACGACGTGCACGTGGTGGGCGTGAGCAGCCTCGCCGCCGGCCACAAAACCCTGATTCCGCAGCTACTCCGGGAGCTGCAGCAGCTCGGCCGCGAGGATATCCTCGTCATTGCCGGCGGCGTCATCCCGGCCCAGGACTACCAGTTCCTCTACGATGCCGGCGTGGCCGGCGTGTACGGCCCCGGGACGGTTATTGCCGTAGCCGCACAGGAGATTTTGGGGAAGTTGGGGGAGTAAACCGAGAGTTATGGACAGCCACGTACGCTACGGCCACTTTCACTTTCCGCGCGTCGTAGCGTTAAAGTGCCCTGTTTGTTGTGGGCAGACATTGGCAACCAACATTGACTGTCCTGCTGATTACGAGCACTTTTTAGACATTTCTCTATTTCGCGACTTATGGAAAGTCAGTTGCTCGAACTGCAGCCTGCGTCGAGAGGAGGGGTGGGATGCACTGAAAGCTTATGAGCTTTGGTATAAACTCTTTTTAAGAGAAGAAGAAGTCTGGGCTTGGAACAGACAACATCTGAGTTTCATAATCCAACGCCTGGAGAAGAAGGTGGATAAAACCCATCCTTGGTTCTATTTTGAATCTTATCTTCCGAAAACCTGGCTAACCAAGTTGAGCAAAGAGCCATATATAAATAAGCTCAAGGCCTTACTAGGATAATCTTTTAAACTCAGCCTCGCTCAATACAATGCGCATTCACGACATCGACCAAGAAGACGCCGACATTGACTACTTCGCTACTGATGCGGCCGGGCACATTGTGCACGTCGCGTCCGGGGGCGGGGTGCTGCCGGAATCGGTGGCGGCGGATGAGGAGGCGTTGCTGGAGCTGCACCAGTATTTCCTGACGCGGCCGGAAACCGATTCGGCGGTGGCGGCCGCGCCGGCCCTGGCCCAGGACGGGGCCTACCCGGGTGCCGCCCGCTACGCCCGGCGTGGGCTGTTCTCCTTCGCCAAAACCCGCCTGCACGAGCGCGCCGATACCTGCTACTACGCGGTGGCCCGTCCCCTGCAGCCCCTTACTCTGGCCGAGCTACCGCCGCCACTGGCGGAGCTGCTGCGCCGCACCCGGCTGCCCGGTTCCGTAGCCGAGCTGGAAACGCTGGACATAGCCGGCATAGCCTGAAACTGAAACCGGCCCGCTGCAGCAGCGGGCCGGTTTCAGTTTCAGGCTATGCGTGATAACCGGACAAGTAGGGAAGAACGATAGGGTTAGCTCAGTGTAATGGTGCTGTCGGTGCCAATGGCCTCGGCGAAGTGCTGGTCGTGGGAAATGAGCAAAATGGTGCCGCCAAAGCTTTTTACTGCTTCGGTAAGCACCTGCTGGCTGCGGAGGTCCAGGTTGTTGGTGGGCTCGTCGAGGATAAGTACATCGGGGGCGTTGTTGCGCACGGTGAGGCAGCACAGTAGCAGCTTCATTTTCTCGCCCCCACTGAGGCCGCCGCTTTTTCGGTCCCACACCTCCCTGCCAAACTGCTGGTAGTGCAGCACGGTTTTCAGCTCGTGCTCCAGCAGGCCCCGGGAGTTGAAGCGCTGCACCTGCTCAAACACCGTCAGCGCATTATCCAGCAGGGAATACTCCTGGTCGATGTAGAAGTAGTCGAACTCAGCCACGAACAACTGCCCTACGGTGGGCCGCAGGCTGCCGGTCATAATGTTGAGCAAGGTAGTTTTGCCGCGGCCGTTGTTGCCCGCAATGCGCACCCGCGCCCCAGAGCGCACCTGAAACGTGAGCGGCTGCGGCCACAGTGGCGGGCCATCGTAGGAGAAATTAATGGCCGTGGCTTCCATCAGCACCTTCCCCCGGTGCAGGTCCGATTTACCCAGGTCCAGCTTTAGCGCCTGCTGCTCTAGTTGGGTTCGGAGGTGGTGCAGGTCGGTGGTGAGGCTGTTGATTTTGTCCTGCTGCACCTCTTTCAGCTGAGCCGAGCTTTGCTGGGCTTTGCTTTTGAGACCCCCGGCCACAATACGGGGCAGGGCTTTTTTGAGGCCCTGGGCTTTGCCGCGGGCTTCCTGCTTGTGGCGCTGCTCTGCCACATCCCGGGCCTTCTGCTGGGTATGGTGCAGGGTTTTTTGCTTTTCATCGAGCTGGTGTTGCAGGGCCGCAAGCTGCTGGTTTTTTTGCTCCCGGTAGAAGTCGTAGTTACCACCGTACACCTCTAAGGCCGTGGGCGTAAGCTCCAGCGTGAGGTCAACCAGGTTCAGCAAGGCTCGGTCGTGGCTGACCACCAGCACGGTGGCCGGGCTGCGCCGGATAAACTCGTAGAGCAAGGCCCGGCTGGCGGCGTCGAGGTGGTTGGAGGGCTCATCCAGAAGCAAGCTTTGGGCCGCGTGCACCTGCGCCCCCGCCAGAAACACCTTGGTTTTTTCGCCCCCACTCAGCAGGTGCATCGGCTGATGCAGGGCCACGTGCCGCAACTCCCAGAAATCGAGTGCTGCCTGTACCCGGTCCTCCATTTCCCAATCATCATCCAGTCGGGTAAAGTTTTCCGCTGAGGCATCACCGGCCAGAATAGCGTGCAGGGCGTGTAGTTTCTCCGCCACCCCCAGAGCCTGGGCTACCGAGTACGCATCATACTGGCCCAGGTGTTGGGGCACGTAATAGGGGGCCTCGGGAATAACAACCTCACCGGCTGAAGCCGGGAGTCGGCCGGCCAGCACCTGTAACAATGTTGACTTTCCCGCTCCATTATTGCCCACTATGGAGGCCTTGCCACCCGTCGGCACCGCAAGCTGGAGGTTCTGGAATAATACCTCTTTATCAGGGTGAATATAGGTCAGCGACTTGGCTAGAATACTCATATAGAACTTCGGGTAAAGGTGGAAAATCCGCACCCATCCCGCAGGTAAGCCGGGCGCGGTTATGAGGTGCCCCACGATGCTAGCGCGCCTATTGCCTCACTTTTTTAGCCAGTAACCCACTACTCCGCAGCCTGCTACGCAGGGTGCGCAACCACCCGTAAGTGCGCGTAAAGCACTGCTACACAACAGCCGCATCTGCCAGCAACGCCGACGTACGCTAAAGGCCAGCTACTTAGGTAGCCGGCAAGCATGAGGGAGGAAAAGAGAGACTAGAACCTGCTGTAGATTGGGCAAGCTGCCATTGCAACGGCGGAGCTTGTGCTAGCGGCGCAGGATGGACGCATGGATTACATCTGCAATGAGGGTTGGCCGCGCCGGTTGGCGCAGGCTGATAACTGGACTTTTCAAGCACCAGCCTTCCTCACTGATGAGGTAAGCAAGCTGGTACGCCATTATCGAGGGTTCCTCAGAGAATTTCCATTGGAGTAGATGCGTGTATTCCAGCGCAAAGATAAAACTATCAACTAATAGAGGGTGCGACAAAGCGCTATTCCCACCACCGCAGCTGTGGCAGGGGCTGGCCGAGCGTGACGGGCTGGCCCAGCTCGGGGGTGGTGATGGGTAGTTGGTGCAGGGCTGCGGCGGCGGTGGCACGGCGCACGGGCTCGTTCCAGGCGTGGTGGGCTTCGGTGAAGGCGCCCCAGTGCACCGGCTGCATGGCGCGGGCCCGCACATCCAGGGCGGCCTGCACGCTTTGCTCGGGCATCATGTGTATCTGGGCCCAGTTGGCGTCGTACTGCCCGCACTCCATCAGGGCCAGGTCGAAGGGTCCGTGCTGGCGGCCGATTTGCTGGAAATGCTGGCCGTAGCCTCCGTCGCCGCTGTAGAACACGCGGTGGGTGGGTGTTTTGAGCACCCAGGAACTCCAGGAAGTGGAGTTGCGGTTGGTGAGGCCCCGGCCCGAAAAGTGGCGGGCCGGCGTGCTGATGATGGTGAGGCCCGGCAGCCGCACCGAGTCCTGCCAATCCAGTTCCTGCACTTTCTCAGGCGCCACGCCCCAGGCCAGCAGGTGTGCCCCCACGCCCAGCGGCACGTAGAAGTGGGCCACCTTGTCCTTCAGCCGGCGGATGGTCTGGTAGTCGAGGTGGTCATAGTGGTCGTGGGAGATGAGCACGGCATCAATGGCCGGGAGCTGCTCGGTGGTAATGGCCAGGCTGGGGTTGTAGCGCTTGGGCGTTACGAGGGGCAGTGGCCCCATCTTCACGCTCAGCATGGGGTCGAGGAGGACATTTTTGCCCCCGATTTTCACCAGGCTGGCCGAGTGCCCAAACCACGTCACGCGCACCAGTTCGGGCGTTTTGCGGGTGATGCTGCTGGAATCGAGCGGCTGGGTGGGTAGTGGTGCCGCCGGGGAGGCATTGGGCACTTTGGTGAACAGGAAGCGCCACAGTACCGAAAACGTGCTGCCGCCCGTCATCACCTCCGTGGGCTCCAGGTTGTGAAACTCCCCGTCGTGGTAGCGGCCGGTGCGGGCGTAGGCGGCGCGCTGGGCCTTGGTGGGCTTGCCGCCCAGCTCGGGACTGAGGTTCGCAAACGCAACACCGGCTACTACCAGCACGGCAACCAGCACCAACACCAGCCGGCCCGTTATCTTCAGAAATCTGCGCATCAACTCGACGTGTAAAGCCCAGCCGACGGAGCTGGTTGTTCAGGTAGTCGAAATGATACGGGAAATATTGGAGGCAGATGGCTTACCAGTAGTAAAACAAGACCGTCATTCCTCGGCTGCGCTCGAAATGACGGTCTGCTTGATCAGGAACGGGCAAATAGCTTAGCCCCGGCCGTTGAAGTCGCGGCGTTCGGGGCCACCGCGCCGCTGGTCACCCTGGCGGTTTTGGAACTGGCGCATGCGCTCCTGGCGCTTGGCTTCCAGCTGGGCATACTGCTTCTTGGACAGCACGTCTTTCAGCTTTTTATCGGTGCCTTCGTGGATGCGCTTGAACTCGTCGCGCTGTTGGCTACGGTCCTGGCCGGAGCGGCTGCGCAGGGCCTGCATCTGCTGCTGTTGCTCCAGGAAGATTTTCTCCACTTTGGATTTCTGCTTGCTGCTCAGGTCCAGGTCTTTGGCCATCTGGTCGAGGCGCTGCTGGCGGCGCTGGCCATCCTGGCGCTGATTTTGGCGGCCCCGGCGGCCGTCTTTGTCACGGTGGTCATCCTGGCGCTGCTCCTGCCCGAACGAGGCAGCGGCGGCAAACGAGGTTTCGGAAGCGGAGGCAATTAGACCGAGAAGCAGGGCGAGGCTCAACAAGTGCTTTTTCATGGGTAGTTGAATTGGAAAGTGAAAGTCGAAGAGAAGTGAGTATCAGAACTTTCCGTTCTGGTCTCCCTGTATTCAAACCCAGTGCCGCAGACGGCCCGCTGCGGGCCGAAATCCAGCAAGCCCGCAGAAAAACCGACCAACCCCCGCATTTCTTCGCCCACGCCCTCCATCATCAATCCGGCGCGGGGCTTTACTTTGCCGCTGCCGTATCAATAGCCCTATTTCTTTTCCCTATGACACCTGCCACCACCCAACTGCAGCTACTCGGCCACGCCAGTTTCCGCATCACCACGCCCGAGGGCCGCACTATTCTGCTGGACCCCTGGCTAAGCAACAACCCCTACGTGCCCGAGAACCTGCGCCAGCCCGAGCGCGCCGACCTCATCCTGCTCACCCACGGCCACGACGACCACATGGACGCCGAGCTGCCGGCCCTGCTGGCCCGCACCGGGGCTACAATAGCCGCACCTGCCCCCGTGCGGTTTTACCTGCAGGAGCAGGGCGTGCCGGCCGCTCAGTGCGAGGCTATGAACGTGGGCGGCAGCATTGATGTGCTGGACCTGCGCCTGACGATGACAATAGCGCACCATGCCGCCCACGTGGACCGCCCCGACGGCACTACCACTCACCAGCACGAGGGCGTCGGCTTTATCCTGCGGTTCTCGGATGGTACGGTACTGTACGCCGCCGGCGACACGGCCTTGTTCGGGGATATGCGCCTGCTGGCGGAGCTGTACCAGCCCAGCGTGGCCCTGTTGCCCATCGGCGACCGGTACACGATGGGCCCGCTCGAAGCTGCCCATGCCGCCCGACTGCTGGGCGTGCGCCACGTGGTACCGTTTCATTACGGCACGTTCCCCTCGTTGGTAGGCACACCCGAGCAGCTGCGGCAGCAGTTGGGGCCGAACCAAACCATAACCGTGCATACGCTGCAGCCCGGCGAAACCCTAACGATAGGCGAGCTACGCTAGGGCACGGCGCAGAGTGGGCGGCTTGCGTATAACGAAGCCACACCCACCTGATTTTCGCATATGACTGCCGACACTTTCTCCACCGGCCCGGCCGGCGTGTACGCCCACATTGAGCACCAAGGCCAGCGTGTAACCGTGGTAAAACTGCAGGAGGCCTACCTCGCCGAAGCTAGTGCGCTAGAACCCCAGCTTCGGGCAGCGCTTGAGCTTGCCGCTAATGAATTGCTGTTGGTATTGCCCACAGAAGGCGCACCGTTACTCAGCCAGGGCCCGGCCGAGCAAGTCTATAACGACTTCCTCTCCACTAACACCGCCGCCGTGGTAGAACAACGCTGGCTGCCCTTGGAAAAGCGGTAACAAGAACAGATATAGAAGCACGTCATTCCGAGTGAAGACGAGGAATCTCGCGTGCTGATGTTGCAGGAGTAACCCTGACGTCAGCACGCGAGATTCCTCGGACCCTGGCTTGATGCGCCACATGCTCGGAATGACGGGCTGCATTCAGTAAAGCCAATTATTCCTAGGGCAGAAGTTGCAAGGCCGTTTCGTTGCCTTGCTGGATGGCCAGGTCGCGGGCGGTGAGGCCGCGCACGTCGCGCAGGGACGTATCGGCACCGGCTTGGAGCAGCAGGGGCACAATGTTGTGGCGGCCGAACAGGGTGGCGAACATGAGAGCAGTGCCGTCGTTGCCGTTGCGGGCGTTCAGGTCGGCGCCGTTATCAATGAGGAGTTGGGCAATTTCGGGGTAGCCCTTGAAGGCCACGCCCATCAGGGCCGTGTTGCCGCTGGCATCGTGCAGGTTGGGGTTGGCCCCGGCTTCCAGCAGCAGGCGGGTGGCGTCAATGTGATTGTCGTAGGCTGCCAGAACGAGGGCCGTGAAGCCGCGCCCATCCTGGGCGTTTACGTCCACGCCTTCCTGCAGCAGGCGTTGCAGGGTGGCCACGTCGCCCTGGCGGGCAGCGTTGAAGAAGAGGTCCTCGGGGCGGGATGAAGTGAAATCCATGAGTTGATTGGCTGGGGAATACAGGGTAAGCGCTCTGCCTGGGCAGTACGCAGTCGACCTGAAATGGATAGTCTGGCAGACAAAATAGCGGCCGTGGAGTTATACAACTTCATTCATTCCATTCAGGTTATTTCCCATGGATTTACAGCTCACCAATAAAACCGCCCTCGTTACGGGCTCTACGGCCGGTATTGGCTTGGCTATTGCCCGCCGCCTAGCCGCCGAAGGCGCTGAGGTTATCCTCACCGGCCGCACCGAAGCGCGCATCAACGAAGCCCGCGCCGCTATTCTGCAGGAGACGCCCAATGCCAAACTGCGCGGCGTGCCCGTCGATTTTGGCCGGGCCGAGCAGGTACAATATCTGCTGAATGAGGTGCCCACGGTGGATATTCTGGTAAACAACATAGGCATCTTCGAGCCCAAGCCCTTCGCCGATATTACCGACGAGGATTGGCTGCACTTCTTCGAGGTGAATGTGCTGAGCGGGGTGCGCCTCTCGCGCCAGTATTTCCCGCAGATGCTGGAAAAGAAATGGGGCCGCATCCTGTTCATCTCCAGCGAATCGGGCTTGCAGATTCCGCAGGAAATGATTCACTACGGCACCACCAAAACGTCCCAGCTGGCCGTGGCTCGGGGCCTGGCCGAACTCACGGCCGGCACCGAGGTAACTGTCAATTCGGTGCTGCCCGGCCCCACGGCCTCCGAGGGCGTAGAGGAGTTTCTGCAGAAACTGGCCGGCGACGGCAAAACCCGGGAGGAAGCCGAGCACGAGTTCTTCCGCGACGCTCGGCCCTCGTCCTTACTCAAGCGCTTCATCACCCCCGACGAAATTGCCAACATGGTAGCCTACCTCGCCAGCCCGCTGGCCGTGGCTACCAACGGGGCCTCCGTGCGAGTGGATGGGGGCGTTATCCGCAGCATCGGGTAATCAACGCACCACGTAAATAAAACAGCCCTTAGAATGACAACTTAATCGTCATTCTAAGGGCTGTTTCGGTGTATACGCGGCGGGTTATTTCAGCTTGGCCGATGCTAGCTCCATTTCCGGCACGGCCTTCAATAGCACCGAAATAGGGCAGTTTTCCTTTGCCTTTTCGGCGTACTGCTGGAATTCTTCCTGGGAAATGCCCTCCACTTCACCTTCGGTACTGAGGCTGATTTTTACCACTTTCGGTACGTCGCCCGAGGTGTCCAGCGTCACTTTCGATTCGGTGTGGAGCTGCTTTACCTGCTTGCCATCTTTGCTCAGAATGCTGTTCAGGAACATGGTGTAGCAGCCGGCGTGGGCTGCGCCAATCAGCTCCTCGGGGTTCGTGCCTTTCTGGCCCTCGAACCGGGCGCCTACCGAGTACGGGGCTTTTACGGTGCCGCTCTGGGTAGAAATTTCGCCGCTGCCTTTGATGTCGCCGTTCCAAACGGCCGTGCCACGTTGGTTAATCATGGGATGAAAGAAGTAGGGTTGAGTTAGTAGAACGATAATACGATTAGGAGGCGGGAAAGGATGAACTGCACGGCCTCTGGCGGAAGAAGTACGGAAGTGTACCTTTGAAAAGCTGCTGGCTTGGGCCGGCTGGTGCCGCTCTGTTCCTGTTTTTTTCCTCATTTCACCGCCCATGGGCCTGAAATCAACCCTGAGCCGCCCCTTGGCTGCTTACATTGCCCGGAAGTACGCCCGCTGGCAGCACGACCCTATCGGCACGCAGCAGCGAGTATTGCGGGAGTTGCTGACGAAAGGTGCTGGTACATCCTTTGGGCAAGCACACCACCTAGGAGGCGTGCGCACAGCCCAGGATTTTGCCTGGCAGGTGCCCGTGCGCGACTACGAGGCCCTGAAGCCCTGGTTTGAGCGAGTGAAGCAGGGGGAAGCCAACGTGCTCTGGCCCGGCAAGCCGTTGTACTTGGCCAAAACCAGCGGCACTACCTCTGGGGCTAAGTACATCCCACTAACTAAGGATAGTATTCCTAACCACATCAACGGGGCCCGGGATGCCTTGCTTCACTACGTTCACCGCACTGGTAATAGTCGGTTTCTGGATGGCAAGCTGATGTTTCTATCGGGTAGTCCGGAGCTGGAAACGGTGGGCGGTATCCACACTGGCCGGCTTTCGGGCATCGTCAATCACCACGTGCCGGCCTATTTGCGCCGCAACCAACTGCCCAGCTACGCTACCAATGTTATCGAGGATTGGGAAACCAAGCTCGACCGGATTGTGGATGAAACCCTGAACCAGCCGATGACGCTGATTTCGGGTATCCCGCCCTGGGTGCAGATGTATTTCGACCGGATTGTGGAGCGCACCGGCCGGCCGGTAGGGGAGGTGTTCCCCGGCTTCGACTTGTTCGTGTACGGGGGCGTCAACTTCGAGCCTTACCGCAAAAAGCTGCTCGAAACTATTGGCCGCCCTGTGGATAGCGTGGAGCTGTTTCCGGCCTCCGAGGGTTTTCTGGCTTTCCAGGATGAGCCCGGCAACTCTGGCTTGCTGCTGCTGCTGAATGCGGGCATTTACTATGAGTTTGTGCCAGCCGAGCGGTTTTTTGAGAAGAACCCGCCACGCTGCACCCTGGCCGAGGTGGAGTTGGACCGCCAGTACGCCCTGGTGCTCAGCAGCAATGCCGGCCTCTGGGGCTACTCCCTCGGCGACACGGTGCGGTTTGTGAGCCGTTACCCCTTCCGAGTAGTTGTAACGGGCCGTATCAAACACTTTTTGTCGGCTTTTGGGGAGCATGTGATAGGGGAGGAAGTAGAGCAAACCCTACGCGAAGCCATGCGCCAGCACCCCGAGGTGGAAGTGGTGGAATTCACCGTGGCCCCCCAGGTCAGCGACGACCCCGCTGTGCCTTCCCGTCACCAATGGCTGATAGAATTCGCCCGTCCACCCCACAATGTCGCCGCCTTCTCCGCCGCCCTCGACGCAGGCTTGCGCCAGCGCAACGTGTACTACGACGACCTGCTGGCTGGCAACATCCTGGCCCCGTTGCAGCTCACACCGCTGCCGGCCGGGACTTTCCAGCGCTACATGAAAAGCCAGGGCAAGCTCGGCGGCCAAAACAAAGTGCCCCGCCTCAGCAACGACCGGACGCTGGCTGAGGGGCTGTTAGGTAGTTGGCTATGAATAGGATAAACGTTGTTATGTTAGTAGCAATAGGCATTCTAACGTGCTTGTTAGCCGCTGTATTCTTTCTAGGTACTCCAGAACAGCATGCCCAATTGCTACAGCGTAGCTGGTGGTCAACTTTCCTGGGGCGGTGGTATGGCTTTAGCGCGCTAGGCTTATGCATATCTGCAGTATGGTGGCTTGTCAATAGTCTGTTGTGGTGGGTAAAAACAGCATATACCACAACGCTTAGTCGTGCTGCTTACATTTAGCTCTTGGCCCAATTATAGGGTCTTTATTAGGAACAATTGCCTTCTGCTAGCACTAGAAGAATGCGCCTCGCTTTCGACCTCGACAACACGCTCATCCGCAACAACTATCTGTTTCCGCTAGCGCCACCCCGCTGGCCGCTGCTGGCGCGGGTGTTTGGGGGCGAGGGGTTGCGCCGAGGTATTGCGGAAGCGGCCAGTTTTTGCCGGGCGCAGGGTTGGGAAGTGTGGGTATACACTACCTCGTACCGTAGTGCATGGTATATCCGCCGGCTGTTCTGGCTGCACGGCATCCGGCTGGACGGGGTGGTAAACCAGCAGCGGCACAACCAGCACGTTCGGGCGCGTTGTACCAAGCACCCGCCTACTTTCGGTATCGACCTGCTGATTGATGATTCCGAAGGCGTGCGGCTGGAAGGCGAACGGCACGGCTTCCAGGTGCTGGTAGTGCAGCCGGAAAATACAGACTGGGTAACGGCCGTGCAGGCGGCCATGCAACGCCACCAACAAGAAAACGCGGCGGAAACGCAGAAAACGTAATTTGGCCCCGTCTCCATCCTTTCCTATGCGCCTACTCTTTCTCGTCCTGCTGAGTGCCCTGCTCTGGTGCCAGCCTGTCGCCGCTCAAAAAGCTACTCAGCCCTTGCGAGTAGCCACCTATAACCTGCGTCTCAACGTGGCTAGTGACGGCATAAATGCCTGGCCCAACCGCAAGGAAATGGTTAAAAACCTGGCACGCTACCACAACTTCGATGTGTTTGGTACCCAGGAGGGCTTCCGGGGCCAGCTCAATGATGTAGCTGAATTGACGGATTATAGCTTCGTGGGCCACGGTCGTGACGACGGTAAGGAAGCCGGGGAGCACTCGGCCATCTTCTACCGGAAAAATCGCCTACAACTGCTGCAATCCGGCGACTTCTGGCTGAGCCAGACGCCCAATCAACCTTCCAAAGGCTGGGATGCCAAGTGCTGCAACCGCATCTGCAGCTGGGCCAAGTTCCGGGACTTGGCCACTAAAAAAGAGCTGTTCTTCTTCAGCGTCCACTTCGACCACGAGGGCGTGGAGGCCCGCCGCCAGTCGGGCCTGTTGATGGTGCAGAAGGTCAAGGAAATTGCTAAAACCACCCCGGTTATCTGCGTCGGCGACTTCAACTCCACCCCCGAAACCGAGCAAATCCGGACGATGCAAACGCTACTCCAGGATGCCTTCCACATCACTCGGCAGCCGCCCTATGGCCCGGTGGGCACGTTCAACGGCTTCAAGCTCGACGCTCCCTTGGCCGACCGTATTGACTACATCTTCGTGAGCCGGCAGTTCACCG
Organism: Hymenobacter pini; assembly: GCF_020421205.1. GTDB lineage: Bacteria > Bacteroidota > Bacteroidia > Cytophagales > Hymenobacteraceae > Hymenobacter > Hymenobacter pini. The sequence continues at coordinate 175,073 of NZ_JAIZZH010000003.1, read as the reverse complement.
TACTGGATTACGCCGTCCTCACCGATTCCATGCGCGGCCTTTACCCTTCCGACCATTTTCCGGTAGTGGTGAACGTAGTGCAACAGTAATGAAAATGCAGCTATATGCTACAAGGAAGTATTCTGATTAGGGCCAGCCTCGATGAGTATGATTACGATTGGTGTGATTTTGAGGTGGTTGTAACCAAAGGCCAGTCTGAAACGCAAGTCCGCTTTGGAGGTGCTGTAGATACTTGGAGAGAGTTTGGATTGGCTCTACAGTCTTTTCCCTCTAAAACCAATGATTATAGATTGTTCGAATCAGGGCTAGGAAGTTTACATGAAGAAAAGCTCATCCTAAAAGCATATTGCTACGACAGTCTCGGGCATACTGCTTTAACCGTGAATATTGACCGCCAAGAAGAGCCGCCTGCCGATTTTCGTATTCACTTCTCCATTCCTGCCGAGGTAGCCTCCCTTAACCAGTTGGGCCGAATGCTGGCGAACTGGGAAGTGAAGGATAACGCCGAAATTTATTGGGAAGCCCAAACCAGCTAATGCTCAAACCCCAACTCCACGTCCTCTGCCTGGCCTACGTGCAGGAGCGCATCGATGCCTGCCAGGCTGCCATTCGGGCCGCGCAGGAGTCAGCCAACTCCGAAACCAAGAGCAGCGCCGGCGACAAGTACGAAACCGGCCGCGCCATGGCCCAGAACGAGCGGGACCGAAACGCCATCCAGCTCCAGCAGGCCCAGCAGCTCCAGGGCGAGCTGCAGCGCATCAACCCCGCCCTGCCCTGCGACACCGTGCGGCCTGGCGCACTGGTGCACACCAGTATGGGCACGTTCTACCTCGGCATCAGTGCCGGCAAGCTTACTGTGGAAGGGCAGGACTATTTCGCCGTATCGGCTGCCGCACCCGTAGCCGCTGCTTTGGCCGGCAAGCGGGCCGGGGAGTCGGCCGTGTTCAACGGCAAGTTGGTGCGGATTGAGGAAATTCAGTAACATTTGGGTAATTATTTCGCCAGCCCAATCACTTCTGGCTTATCCAATCCGATGAGTTTACAGGAACTATACACAACTTTAAGTCAGCGCCGGCGGCCGGAAGATGTTGCCGAGATGCTTCTGCCGCTTCTGGAGCACCGACTAAACCGTGGCCAGTTAGCTATACTTCAACGGGCTGCCAACCATTCGCTGCGCCGGAGCTTCTGGCAACACACGGCCATGAGCCAGGTTTTCCGGGCACCGGTAGGGGCCGAAAAGCAGGTGCGCAAAGCGGCCGAGTTATTCAAGACGGAAATAAACGGAGCCCTCCGCTACGTTGCCAGCTCGGAAGTGGAAGCGGTGTTGCGTCAGCTCAGTCCCTTGATCAGCAAGGAACCGGGACAGAATGATTATCTCAACCACCGGCTGGATCGTACTGGCCGGAAAGCGGCTGGCCTGGACATATCGAAAAGACAGTATAATAAGCTGTTTCGCAGTCTTCGCCACATCGAACACAAGCTGCAAAAAATGCAGGCGGAAGCATATAAGGCGGAGATGGAGCAGTTAGCCAAACATGGGTTGGCGCACCAGATTTCCTACGAGGAGTTTGCACGGGATGAGGCCACTGCGGCGTTCATTGCCTACTACACAGCGCGCTGCAACCTGCGAAGCGAATTCACCATTTCGGGACAGCAACGCCCGTTTGACGAAGTGGCCGAAATGCTGTTGCAGCGGTGTTATGAGCCTGCACGCAAGGGCTTAGCCCAGTGGCTGACACCGGTACCGCCGATTCCGAAAGCTACTACCAACTGGTGGGCCCTGGCCCAGGTGTATCCTGCTCCTGGCGTGCTGGCTCAGCTTTCTGCTGCCCGGCAAGGAGAATTGCTGGGGCAGTGGACTACCATTCTGCGCAGCCTGGCAACGTACCTTAAGCAAGTATGGGAGGCAAATTCATTTGCCCGCCACACGATGGTAGTGAAGCGCGGAGACGATTCGTCTACCTGGAATGCTGCCGCTGGAGCCTGGAATAAGGCGCGCGACAACTGGATTAACCTGCTGTACGCCTTGGGAATGGAATTTGTGCTGGAGGACATGTGCTTCGGCAAAGCCCTGCGCCTGATGGCGGCTGATGTAGTGGCCTGGCACCATAGTGCCGGCCAGGGTCTAGACCCGAATACCCAAGTGTGGAACGCCCTGCCGCTGCCTTGGGAGGTGCTGATAAACGAGGCAACTTGTACGGCAGCTGATATTACCACGGCCTGCCAGCGTGCCGGGCTCGATCCGTACACGTCAGGGTGGTTGGCTCCCCGCCCGCACGGGGTAGTAGCATTTCGGCCCACTCCAGAGCTGGTGCATGGCGTAAGCGTGGCAAACCCCTATCTTGCCACCATATTAAAGCGCCATCGGTATTTTTCCGGCAAGCCCAAGTAACCGCCTGCGAAATCATAAGCAGTAGTACTTGATGAGATAGTTCAGTGGCAGAACGCCCGGCTCTACCCGGGTGGACGTAGGTTCGAATCCTGCTCTCATCAATAGTTGTTTCTGGTATAGCTCAGTGGTAGAGCGCCCGGCTCTCGGTCCGGGTGGACGCAGGTTCGAGCCCTGCTATCAGAACTTCATATTCGAAATTGGCCGAAATGCAGCGAATTCGGCGCAACTGTTATTCTGAGCAAGGCGAGGAATCTGGGTGAATCATGCAATGGTCCAACCAGATTCTTCGCGCTGCTCGGAATGACAGTTCAGTTTACACCCGCGGCAGCAGCCCCGAAATACCCCGGATGTTGAGGCGCACGAAGTTGCGTACCCGTTCGAACCGGGCAGTGGCGTCCTGCCATTCCTCGTCGGGCTCCAGTTTGGTGGGGCGGTGGGTGTTGAGAAGGTTGAATACGGTTTCGGCCAAATCCATGTAGCCCAGAATCATCAGGAACAGCAGTTTCTTGTCGTCTTCCTGATAGTTCTTTTGGCGTACGGCTTTTACCAAGCTATCCAGCTGGGTGGCTTCATCGGAGAGCAGGTCGCGCAGTTCGTTGCGGCGGCGCTGGTATTCCAGCTGCTGCTCGGGCGTGGGTAGCTGGGGCGGGAAGGGGAAGGTGTCAGTGAAGCGCGTGGCGCTGCGGAAGTCCTGCTCGGCGGCGTACACTGTGTGCAGGTGCTTTTGCAGGCTGGCCCAGAGGCCGGTGCGGGCTTTGTCGAAGGCGGAAGGAGCGGCGGGTTCGGTCACAGGGCAGATACGAGGTGCAGAAACCCAAAAGTACGTTGATTCCGGCCCGTTGGCTAGCCGAACCGTAAAAACGCGCCACCTCGACGGGGAGCCGAACTTCCCCGTACTTTTGCCGCGCAACAATCCGTCCCGCTCCTGACTCCCGTTTCGTTGATGCCCTCTGAATTCCCCAAACGCGTGAGCCTGCTGGGCTCCACTGGTTCCATCGGTACCCAGGCCCTGGAGGTGGTGCGCGCCCAGCCCGGCCGTTTCCAGGTTACGGCCCTGTCGGCCCAGTCCAACGCCGAGCTGCTCATTGCCCAGGCCCGGGAGTTCCAGCCCGCCGCCGTCGTTATCGGCGACGAAGCTAAGTACCAGCAGGTGCGCGAGGCCCTAGCCCGGCAGCCCGAAACCGAAGTGCTGGCCGGCTCCGATGCCCTCACCGAGGTAGCCGGCCGGCCCGATGCCGATGTGGTACTCACGGCCATGGTGGGCTACGCCGGGCTGCTGCCCACGGTAGCCGCCATCCGGGCCGGCAAAGACATTGCCCTGGCCAACAAGGAAACCCTGGTAGTAGCTGGCCAGCTCATCACCGGGCTGGTGCAGGAGCACGGTGTGCAGCTGCTGCCCGTCGATTCGGAGCACTCGGCCATTTTCCAGTGCCTGGTAGGGGAGGAGCAGAACCCCATCGAGAAAATCATTCTCACGGCCTCGGGCGGGCCGTTCCGGGGCCGCACCCGCGAGCAACTGGCCCAGGTAACCAAGGCCCAGGCCCTCAAGCACCCCAACTGGGACATGGGCGCTAAAATCACCATTGATTCGGCTTCCTTGATGAACAAGGGCCTGGAGGTGATTGAGGCCAAGTGGCTGTTCAACCTGCGCGACGAGCAGATTGACGTGGTGGTGCACCCGCAAAGTATTATTCACTCCCTGGTGCAGTTTGAGGATGGCTCCCTGAAGGCCCAACTGGGCCTGCCCGACATGAAGCTACCCATTCAGTACGCCCTGGGCTACCCCCAGCGGCTGGCCAACGACTTTCCGCGTTTCAGCTTCCTCGACTACCCCCAGCTCACCTTCGAGCAGCCCGATACCGCCGCTTTCCGCAACCTGGCGCTGGCCTTTGAGGCCTTGCAGCGGGGCGGCAACGCGCCGTGCATTCTTAACGCGGCCAACGAAATTGCTGTGGCCGCCTTCCTGCGCGACGAAATCGGGTTCCTCGAAATGTCCGATGTAGTGGAGTCCAGCCTCGCCCGGGTTTCGTACCTTGCCAGCCCCTCGCTCCACGACTACGTGCTGACCGACCAGGAAACCCGCCGCGTGGCCCGGGAACTGTGCGGCCTGCGCGCCTGACACCTTGGCGGGCTCCGGCCGCAACTCTAAGCTTCGGTGCGTTGTTTGTTGCGGTGGAGTTAGTACCCTTCATCACCTCATTACCTACTTCTCTTGACAGGACTTATCATGGCCGGGCAAATGCTGCTGGGCCTTTCCATACTGGTTGGTTTGCACGAGTTTGGCCACTTTGCCGCCGCCAAATACTTTAAAATCCGGGTCGATAAGTTTTACATCTTCTTCGACTTTCTGTTTCCGCTGCCCGGGGTGATGAACTTCGCCCTGTTCAAAAAGAAAATCGGTGAGACGGAGTACGGCCTGGGCTGGTTCCCACTGGGCGGTTACGTGGCTATCCACGGCATGATTGATGAAACCCAGGACGCCGACAGCCTGGCTGCCGAGCCCCAGCCCAACGAGTTCCGGGCCAAGCCGGCCTGGCAGCGCCTGATTGTGATGCTGGGCGGTATCATCATGAACGTGATTACCGGCATCGTCATCTTCTCGGCCATGACGTTCCACTATGGCCAAAGCTACCTGCCGGCCTCGGAGGCCCGTTTTGGCGTGGTGCCCAACGAGCTGGGTAAGCAGATTGGCTTCCGCCAAGGCGATAAAATCGTGAAGATTAACGGCCGGCCGTTCGAGGATTTCAGCGACGTATATAGCCCCGACGTGATTCTGGGCAACAACGCCTATTACACCGTAGACCGCAACGGCCAGCTGGTAGACATCAACGTGCCCAATAACTTCATGGACCGCCTCGCCGACGAAGGTGAGCAGCGTTTCGTGCAGCCCCTCGACCCCTTCGTAGTGGATGAGGTAACGCCCAGCAGCCCCGCCGAGCGTGCCGGCCTGCAGGCCAACGACCAGATTCTGGCTGTGGCGGGCAAAAACACGCAGTTCTTCCCCGAGTTGCAACAGGCCCTGAAGGACAACGCCGGCAAAACTGTGCCCGTGCAGGTGAAGCGCGCCGGCCAGCCCGTAACGCTGCAAGTAGCCGTGGACGACGACGGTAAAATCGGCTTCCGACCCAAGTCGCTGCTGAACGTGAAAACGCGTTTCTATGGCCTGGGTGAGTCAGTTCAGGTGGGCACCAAGCAGGCTTTCGGGGTGATTACCACCCAGCTGAAAGCTTTTGGTAAGATTTTCCGCGGTGAGGCGTCATTCCGCAAATCCATTGGCGGGCCTATCGAAATTGCCCAGCAATACGGGGGCAAGTGGGACTGGTTCCGCTTCTGGAGCCTCACGGGCATGCTGTCGATGGTGCTGGCCTTTATGAACCTGTTGCCCATTCCGGCCCTGGATGGCGGCCACGTTATCTTCCTGCTCTACGAGATGATTGCCGGCCGCAAGCCCTCTGATAAATTCCTGGAAAACGCTCAGAAGGTGGGCATGATGCTGATTCTGGCGCTAATGGCCTTCGTGCTCATCATTAACCCGATTCTGAAAAAACTGGCCCTCTAAGCGCCACGCATAATTGCCCGAAAGCCGTGCTGCCCGCAAAAGGTGGCACGGCTTTTAGTTGTAGCGGGTTGTGGGTGGGGCTGCTAGCTGCGGCGCAACCCGTCCTTCGCATTCTAGTCTGTTCGCCATGAAATTCCCCCGTTTTCTGTTGGCCCTGGCCGTGCTGCTCACCTTGAGCCTGGCCGCCTGGGCGCACGCCTACCACGCCAGCATCATGGAGGTGCGCTTCAATCCCGAGAAGCAGCGCTTAGAAATGGCCCTCAAGCTCTTCATCGACGACCTGGAGCAGGACCTGTCCAACGGTAAGCCCAAGCCCGTGCGTACCGACCAGCTCACTCGCGCCCAGCTCAACCCGCTATTAGAGGATTTACTGCGCCGCTCGGTGCAGTTCAGCGCCCGTCCGGGCGAGGCCCCGCTGCCCCTCACGCTGGTGGGCCTGCAAAAAGAGCCCGATGCCTACTGGCTCTACTTCACGGCCCCGCTGCCCGCCTCCGCCACCAGCGTCACGTTGCGCCACCAGCTGCTGCTCGCCCTCTTCCCCGACCAGATGAACATCGTCAACCTCGACGTGAAAGGCCAGAAGCAAAGCCTGCTCTTCCGCGAAGGTGACGTGCAGCAGCAATTGAAGTGGTAATACAGTTAGTAGTCAGCTAATCCGCCTAATAGAAAAGCCCTTGATGCCATATGAGCATCAAGGGCTTTTGCGTAAGAGTGGCTGAAGCGACTATATATTCAACCAGATCATCCATGCCGCAATAGGGCCGAAGCTAGCAGCCGCTTTTTGCCAGAATGGTAGGCGCAAGAAAAAGAACTGCGTGGCGAGGATGGTGTATATCGGAATAGTCAGGACGAAAGCCCACGGCAGCAACGACAGCAAAACAAGGCCTATTTCGGCTATTAGCAGCCGATAAAAAGTGCGCTTGGTTTCTGGTGCCATTACCACTCAAACTTCCCGTCCTTATCACCCTTGGCGGGTTTGGCGGGTTCGGGCTTGCTGGGGGAAATGGGGTCGGCTTTGAATTCATCTTCCTTGTCGCCGCCGGGGCGAATGAGGCGGAACTCTACGCGGCGGTTGGTTTTAGCATCTTCCTCGGTCACCTCATCCTTGAGTGGGCGGGAGGAACCATAGCCGAAACTATCGATACGGTTGGGGGCTAGCTTGCCTTTCTGCTCAATGTATCGCCTAATGGATTCAGCCCGCTCCTGGGAAAGCCGTTCGTTGAATTCCGGGTCACCTTTACCGTCGGTGTGGCCCGTAATGCTGAGCCGGAACGTGGGATGGTCCACCATGAACACGGCAATGCGGTCTAACACTGGGTGCATGCTCGCCCGAATCTGCGACTTATCCTGGTCGAACTCGATGTTCTTGAAAATAAGTGGCAGTTTGTAGTCGATGGAGTTCGTCATGAGCTTCATCACCGTATCGCCTTCCAAGGCAAACTTCTTCTCCACGCTGAAGAAGTCGGGGCTCTGGATAAGCATCACGTAGTGCGAGCCCTCAATCAGGTCGAAGTCAAACGAGCCGTCGTCGCGCAGGTATTTGCTGGCTACCTCAATGCCGTTGTCAGTATCAATAATGCTGATAATGCCGTTGAGGGGCTTGCGGCTTACCGAGTCAATCAGGGAGCCTTCCACGTGCGTGGTAGCCAGGGGCTGGGCCTCCATGGGTAGCGGGAAGGAGTAGAGGTCCAGGTTTTTCATGTCCTTCTCCTCAGAGCGCGCATAGTAAAGGCTTTTGGAGTCGGAGTCGATGGTGAAATAGTACTCTGAGCCCTTCCCGTTCACCAGGGGCCCGATGTTGATGGGCTCCTGCCAGCGGCCCCGTACCCGATAGGTTTTGTAAATATCAAAGTCGCCAAAGTTGAGCAACTGCCCCCGGGAGCTGAAGTACAGCACGTGGTACAGCGGGTGGTAGAAAGGGCTCACCTCACTCTCGCGGGTATTCACCACCGGGCCCATGTTCTGGGCGCGGCTCCACTGCCCGTTCTTCTGCTTCACCGTGTACCAGATATCCGACAGCCCAAAGCCGCCCAGCCGGTCGGAGGCGAAATACAGGGTGTCTTCGTTGGGTGAGAGGGTAGGCTGCGAGTCCCAGGCCGTGGAGTTGACATTAGCCCCCAGGCTCTTCGGCATCGACCATTTGCCGTCCTTAAACGTGGCCGTATACAGGTCGCAGTTGCCGTGGCAGGTGGGGCACTCGCAGCGGGCGAAGTAGAGCGTAGTACCGTCCTTGCTGATGCAGGCCGAGCCTTCGTTATAGGGTGAGTTGATGGGCTTGGGCAGCGGCTCGGCCTGCGTCCAGACGCCGTTTTCGCGGTGGGCCGTGTACAGGTCTTCGTCGATAACGCCGTTAAGGCCGCGCATTTTGCGCTTCGAGGAGAAAATCAGCTGGTCGGCGTCGGCGCTGAGGGTGGGGCCGTAGTCCTCGCGCTGGGAGTTGATGGCGTCCCCCATGGTGGTGTACACGCCCTTGGGTGGCCGGAAGGTGGCAATGTTCTTCCGGTACTCCACAATGTCGTAGTACGTTTTCAGGGGCACGTACAGCTCCGTGTCCTTCTGCTCCAGCGAGTCGTAGTAGCGCTGCACTTTGGTGAGCGTCTGGCGGCGGTGCTTGAGGGCCAGGCGGTAATAGGCCTTGGCACGCTCCTCATTCTCGGCTTTTTCCCAGAGCTGGCCCAGGTGCCAGAGCAACTGGTTGTCCTTATAGAAGTTTTCGATGCCGAACTGGCCCACGTAGGCTTCCAGCAGGTTGCGGGCAGCCGTCCAGTTCTTGCGCTTTTCGGCCCGCTGAATCTCACGAAGGGCCTTTTTATCCTGGAAATAGGCCAGCCGGTTCACGTTTGGGAATTCCGGGGTGGCATCACGCCGGGCCCGCGCCTGCCGGATTACCTTGGCTGTAAGCTTGCGTTGCGCGTTGGGTAGCCCCGTTTTTTGTTGCGCTGAAAGTGTAGTAGGCGGGCACAGTGCAAGGAGCACCGTGCATAAAGTCAGCAAACGGGCAAAGAGACGCATAGCAGCAATAAGGCACGAAGGCGGTGGGAAACCGGCAAGCATCAAAAATAGGAAATTTTGGATACCAGCGGTGAGGTGGATGGAAGAATGGTTGAATGAAAGAATGGATGAATGGAAGGGTATATACTCCTACTTCATTTATCCATTCTTTCATTGTTCCGCCCTGCCGATGTGGCGGCCCGCGTTGGTGGCACGGCACTTGCCGAATCCCTACCTTCGATACCTACGTTAGCCTTCTGGGTTCAAAATATGGTCGTTTGCCTGTCATTGTGGCATCCGATGTCTGTTTTGCCCGTCCTTCTGTACATGAGCCGCAATACCTCGCCTTCCACTCCTTTCTCTTCCTTACTGATGGCTGAAGACCCCGCTGAACTGGTGTCCATTGTGGCCGCTGACCCCGACCAGCCGTTGGGAGCCGATGAGTCGCCGGAGGTACTGCCGCTGCTGCCGGTGCGCAACACGGTGCTGTTCCCGGGCGTGGTACTGCCTGTTACCGTCACGCGGAAAAAGAGCATTCGGCTGGTGCGCAAAGCCTATCGGGGCAATAAGATTGTGGGCGTAGTAGCCCAGAAAAACGGCCAGAGCGACGACCCGGAGCTGCAGGACCTGTATCCGGTGGGTACCATGGCCAAAATTCTGAAGCTGCTGGTGCTGCCCGATGGCAACACCACTATCATCATTCAGGGCCAGTCCCGCTTCCGCATTGAGGAAGCCGTGCAAACCACGCCCTACCTCACGGCCCGCGTGAGCTACATCCAGGAGGTATTCCCAGCCAAAAGCTCCAAGGAGGTAAAGGCGCTGGTGTCGTCGCTGAAGGAAGCAGCGGCCCGCATGCTCAAGCTCAACCCCGAAATTCCGCAGGAAGCCCAGGTGGCGCTGGATAACATCGAGTCGCCTTCCTTCCTGACTCATTTCCTCTCCTCTAACATCAACGTGGAGGTGAGCATGAAACAGCAGCTGCTGGAAACGGCCGATGGTGTGGAGCGCGGCACCCGCCTGCTGGAGTTAATGATGAAGGAGATTCAGCTGCTGGAAATCAAGCGCGAAATCCAGACCAAGGTGCACACCGACATCGACCAGCAGCAGCGCGACTATTTTCTGCGCCAGCAAATTAAGGTGCTGCAGGACGAGCTGGGCTTCGATGGACCCGACCAGGAAGTGGAAAAGCTACGCCAGCGCGCCAAGGACAAAAAGTGGCCCGAAGCTGTAGCCAAGCACTTTGCTAAGGAGTTGGACAAGCTCACGCGCATCAACCCCCAAGCCGCTGAGTACCCGGTGAGCCTGAACTACGTGGAGTTTCTGCTGGATTTGCCCTGGGGCGAGTACACCAAGGATAACTTCAACCTGAAGCGTACCCAAAAAATCCTTGACCAGGACCACTATGGTATGGAAAAGGTGAAGGCGCGCATCATTGAGTATCTGGCCGTACTCAAGCTCAAAAACGACCTGAAAGCCCCCATCCTGTGCCTGTACGGCCCGCCCGGCGTGGGCAAAACCAGCCTGGGCCGCTCCATTGCCAAGAGCCTGGGCCGCCAATACGTGCGCATGAGCCTGGGCGGGGTGCGCGACGAGGCCGAAATTCGGGGACACCGCAAAACCTACGTGGGGGCCATGCCCGGCCGCATTATCTCGCAAATCAAGAAAGCCGGGGCCTCCAACCCGGTCATTGTGCTGGATGAAATCGACAAGCTGGCGTCTGACTTCCGCGGCGACCCGTCGTCGGCGCTGCTGGAGGTGCTGGACCCCGAGCAGAACAGCACCTTCACTGACAACTTTCTGGAGGTGGAATATGACCTTTCGCGGGTACTGTTCATTGCCACGGCCAACTCCCTGGAAACGATTCAGCCTGCCCTGCGCGACCGGATGGAAATCATTGACCTGACCGGCTATACCCTAGAGGAGAAAACCCAGATTGCCAAAAAGCATCTCTGGCCTAAGCTTATGCATGAGCACGGCCTTTCCCTTAAGGATGCCGGCATCAGCACCAGTGCCTTGCACCGCGTCATCGATGATTATACCCGCGAATCGGGGGTGCGCAGCCTGGAGCGGAAACTGGGGGCAGTAGTGCGCAACGTGGCCAAGAGTAAGGCCATGAAAGAGCCGCATCCTGCCACCTTAGAGCCGAAAGACGTGCGCCGCATCCTCGGGGCCGCCATCTTTGACCGGGACCAGTACCAGGACAACGAAACCGCCGGCGTGGTAACGGGCCTGGCTTGGACCTCCGTGGGCGGGGATATCCTGTTTATTGAAAGTCTGCTGAGCCGGGGCCGAGGCAAACTCACGCTGTCGGGCCAGCTCGGCGACGTGATGAAGGAGTCGGCCGTAACGGCTCTGAGCTACCTGCGCAGCCGGGCTGAGGAGCTGGACATTGATTACCGCCTCTTCGACCAGTACGATCTGCACATTCACTTCCCCGAGGGTGCCGTGCCCAAAGACGGCCCTTCGGCCGGTATTGCCATCTTCACCAGTATTGCTTCGGTATTCACCCAGCGCAAAATCCGCAGTCATTTGGCTATGACTGGCGAAATCACGCTGCGCGGAAAGGTGCTGCCGGTGGGGGGCATCAAGGAGAAGATTCTGGCCGCTAAGCGGGCCGGGGTGCGTGACATTATCCTGTGTCCGAAGAACAAAAAGGACATCGACGAAATTTCGGCCGAGTACCTTAAGGACCTCACCATCCATTACGCCGACCGAGTAGATGATGTGCTGCGTGTGGCGCTGCTGGATGAAAAAGTGGCTCACCCCATGAAATTGGTGGTGCGCGACGAAACACCGCTACCCAACGGCCCGAGCGTTGAAGTGAGCTAAACAGCATTGTTATTCCAAGGAAGGAGGATCCTGCATTTGCTGTTGTGATGATTCACCCGGCTTCCTCCTTCTTCGGAATGATGGTTGGGGTGCACAATAAAACGTCTTCTCACCGCGTCCTAACCGGCAACCCCTTTATCTTCGTTGCTGATGATGCTACCTGTACGCCGCGCCCTTCTATTTGCTGTTCCTGCCCTAGCTGTGCTGGGGGCTGCTCCGGTGGCCCAGGCACAAATTGGTGGGCGGCAGGCAATGTCGTTCCTCAACCTGCCAACCAGCGCTAAGTTGGCTGGATTAGGCGGTGCCAACGTCTCAGCCCGCGACGCCGATGGTACCATGCTCTACGGCAACCCGGCCCTGCTGAACGCCGATATGGACGGCCGGCTGGCCCTGGGTTTCGTCGATTACCTGGCCGATATCAAGCAGAGCACGGCCGCCTACGTGTTCAATACCCAGAAAGCCGGTCGTTTCGGGATGGGCCTGACGTATCTCAGCTACGGGCAGTTTGAGCAATTTGACGCGGCGGGCAATTCGTTGGGCCAGTTCTCGGTGAACGAGTATGCAATGAGTGTGGCCGATTCATACACCAGCGGCGCTTTCACCATTGGGGGCACCCTGAAGCTGGCAGGCTCCGGTATTGCTGGCAACCACTCCTACGCGGCCCTGGCCGATGTAGGCGGTTTGTTCAAACACCCTGAGCAGGATTTTACAGTGGGTTTAGTCGTTCGTAACGCCGGCGTACAGCTCAAGCCCTACGATGGCGCCAGCCGGGAGCCGATGCCGTTGGATGTGCAGCTAGGCACTTCCTTCAAGCCCGAGCACCTGCCATTCCGGTTTTCATTCACGGCTCATCATCTGCAGCAGCTGGATATCGTGTACCTCGACCCTAACCAGCGCGGGCAGCTGGATGAAAACGGGGAGGAAGTGAAGCCTAAGAAAAGCCTAGGCGACAAAATTGCCCGGCATTTTGTGGTGGGAGGGGAATTACTGCTGAGCAAAAACCTGAATGTGCGCTTGGGCTACAACCACCTGCAGCGCCGGGAGCTACGCCTGGAAAATACGTCGGGCGGGGCCGGTTTCTCGTTCGGCGTAATGCTGCGCATCAGCCAGTTTCAGCTCGATTATACCCACGCCGGTTACCACGCCTCGGGCGGGGCCAACTACTTCACCATTGCCCGCAACCTAGATTCGCTGTTCAAAAAGACCGCGCAGTAGAGTTGAGTTCGGGCTGTTTTACCGGGTGTAAACCTTTGTCTTGCACCCGTGGTACTACCTACTCGTTATGCCGACTAAGTCGCTTACCTGATTGTCCTATGCTCAACTCCCCTGAGTTTCTCACCCCGGCCCAAATTGTTGCCGAACTCGATAAATACATCATCGGTCAGCAGGATGCCAAGCGGCACGTGGCCATTGCCCTGCGCAACCGGTGGCGACGCCTGCATGCCCCTCAGGAAATGCAGCGCGAAATTGTGCCTAACAACATTCTCATGATTGGCTCTACGGGCGTGGGTAAAACTGAAATTGCCCGCCGCCTCGCCAGTATCGCCGGGGCACCATTCACCAAAGTGGAAGCCTCCAAGTTTACCGAAGTTGGCTACGTGGGCCGCGACGTGGAAAGCATGGTGCGCGACTTGGTGGAGCAGTCGGTGAACATGGTAAAGCAGCGCCGCAAGGAGGAAGTGAAGGTGCAGGCCGCGCAGGTGGTGGAAGATATTATTTTGGACATTCTGATTCCGCCAGTAACCAGCGGCGCGCCAGTTCCTGCCAAGCCAACGGTTGGCTTCCCGCTGCCCACTTCTCCCGAGGCCGTACCTGATTCAGACCACGAGCTAAACGAGCGGACCCGGGAGCGTTTTCGGGAAAAAATCCGCAATGGGGAGCTGGATGAGCGTAAGATTGACATTCGGGTGCAGCAAAACAGCAGCCCCGGTATCGGCGTCATCGGTGGCCCCGGCGGAATGGATGAGGCTAGCATGGCGGGTATTCAGGATATGCTGGGCTCCATGCTTCCTAAGAAAACCCGCAAGCGCAAGGTAACTGTGGCCGAGGCCCGCAAAATTCTCTTGGATGAGGAGGCAGCCAAGCTCATCGATATGGATGAGGTGAAGGATGAAGCCATCCGCCAGGCTGAAAACGCCGGCATCATCTTCATCGATGAAATTGACAAAGTTGCCAGCCGCAGTGGCAAGGGTGGGGGCGGCCCCGACGTAAGCCGGGAAGGCGTGCAACGGGATTTGCTGCCCATCGTGGAAGGCTCGGCCGTGAATACCAAATATGGTATCATCCACACCGACCACATCCTGTTCATTGCTGCCGGGGCCTTCCACGTGGCTAAGCCCTCCGACCTGATTCCCGAGCTACAGGGCCGCTTTCCTATCCGGGTAGAGCTTCAGAGCCTGAGCAAAGAGGACTTCTACCGCATCCTGAAAGACCCCAAAAATGCGCTGACTAAGCAGTACGAGGCCTTGCTGCAAGCCGAGGCCGTAAAGCTCTCTTTTGACGACGCGGCGCTAGAACGCTTGGCCGAAATAGCATTCGAGGTAAATAGCGAAGTTGAGAACATCGGTGCCCGTCGGCTGCACACCGTCATGAGTCGCCTGCTCAACGATATTTTGTTCGATGTACCGGATGTCATTGGGGCTAACGCGCACATCCAGATTACCCGGGAGTTGGTTGAGGAGCGGCTCCGTGATATGGTGCGCAACCGTGACCTGAGCCAGTACATTCTGTAGTATGACCTTTGTCGGATTGAAAACAGAAAGAGGCAGCCTAGCTGCCTCTTTCTGTTTTCTGCCGTAAGAAAAAGCATCCTCCTACTTCTCACCTGTAACCAGATGCACCACTACATTATCACAGGCGCCAGCCGGGGGCTGGGCAAAGCACTAGCCGAAACCGTTCTGCAGCAGCCTAATACTACCGTGCTCGGCGTTTCGCGCCACGCCACCATCGAGCATGAGCGGTACCAGCATCAACCCCTCGACCTCTCGGATATGCTGGCCGTGCAGAACAATGTATACAAGGTCTTCCCCAAGCTTCTCGAAGCAACCAGCATCACACTAGTAAACAATGCCGGGGTATTGGGCGAGATTGGCTACATGGGTGAGCAGCAGAACGAGCATTATGAATTCGTTTTCGATGTAAACCTAATAGCTCCGGCCATGCTTATGAACACTTTTCTGAGCGCATACTCCGGCCTTACTATTCCACGCACCATCCTTAATATCAGCAGCGGGGCAGCCCAACGCCCGGTAGATGGCTGGGCTGCATATTCAGCTTCCAAGGCCGCCCTCGATGCTCTGTCTCGCACTGCACAGAAAGAGCAGGACCTGCGCGGCACCGGTGTCCGCATTCGTAGCCTAGCACCCGGCGTCGTCGATACCGCCATGCAGGCACACATCCGCGCCGCCGATGCGCGCAATTTTAGCGAGGTGTCACGCTTTCAGCAGCTGCATTTCGAAGGTGAACTAGTCCTGCCAACAGCTGCCGCACAAAAAATCTATGCGTGGCTCCAACAGGCTGACCTTGGTAATGAGGTCGTAACGCGCCTGCCCGGTTTCTGATTGCAGGCAAAAAGGTAGTTGCTCTATAAGCAATAAAAAAAGTAGGCCGTTCACCATAACGAGCTGAGACAAGCGTGTCTGTCAACAACCATATTCATGATAGTATATGTTTATTTTATATGCTGATTTAGTGGTCTTTATAGGTGCTTTAGCAAGCAGAGGCCTAAAAAGAAAATTTCTGGTAAGTACTTAAGGGTAACCGGCAAGATGCATGTCCTATACAATGAAACACGATAGAGCCATCCTTTAGTGTCGGTAAAGTAGCAGCCCATCTACAATGCCTTCGCTAAGTATTCAGAATGATTTACCTGCTACGATGAGTTGCTTTCGGGGCACGTGGCCGAAGCTTTTTGACGAACTCCTGTTGTGAAACAGCTGTACCTAACAAGAGGGAGTAGCCGCTGCAACGGTTGCACCACTGTGAATGCTGATATTTTATAATTTTATCAATATGCTATTGGATCAAAGTGTTGCCTTCTGCATAATCACTGAAAAGGGCATTCGGGATTAGTGCAGGATTGCAAAAAATGTTCTGACAGTTGATTACTTTTAGCGAAGAATGAGAGCGGTGTTTAAAATTTTTCAGTTTTAAACATCAAATCCTAACTTGGAGCTCAGTTTAAACTCACCAACCATTTTTCACTCACATGCGGAAAATTTTATTGACGGCGGCTCTGGCCGCGCCCGTACTGTTGCAGCAGGCGGCCGCGCAGAACCGGCAAATTTCTGGGCGGGTTACCGACCGTGCTACTGGTCAAGGCCTTCCGGGAGTTACTGTACTCGTTAAGGGTACTACCATTGGTGTTTCTACCAACTCTGATGGTACGTATACCATCAGTGCCCCTGCATCTGCAACTACGCTGTCGTTTTCTTCTATCGGCTTCGTAGCCGTAGAGCGCGCCATTGGCGACGCTTCTACGATTGATATCGGACTGGCTAACGACTCGAAAGTTCTGGGTGAAGTTGTTGTAACCGGCGCTCTGGGTATCCAGCGTCAGCAACAGCAGGTAGGTTATGCTACTGCCACTCTGGACACGAAGGAAGTTACCCAAGCCCGTGTTACCAACGTAACTAACGGTCTGGCTGGTAAAGTATCGGGTCTGCAGATTCAAACCGTGAACAACGGTGTGAACCCTTCTCCCCGTGTAACTCTGCGCGGTAACCGCTCACTGCTCGGTAACAACGAAGCTCTTATCGTACTGGATGGTGTTATCACTACTAACCAAGTGCTGGGCTCTTTGAACCCGGATGACGTTGAGTCGATTTCGGTACTGAAAGGTGCTAACGCAGCTGCTCTGTACGGTTCGCAGGCTTCTAACGGTGCACTGATTATCACCACTAAGAAGGGTGGTACTTCTTCACAGGTTACGTTGTCGCAAACCTCGCAGTTCGAGTCTATCTCGTTCCTGCCGAAGTTCCAGGACCGTTTCGGCCCGGGCGCTAACACCTTCACCTCGACGCTGCCCAAGTTCACTGGTGATGGTACTCCTGACTCGGATTATAACACCCAATATCAGGGCTTTGAAAACCAGCAGTACGGCCCTCGTTTCGACGGCTCGATGCAGCCTTTCGGTGAAAAACTGGCAGACGGCAGCGTACAGATGCTGGAGTACAAAGCTCGTCCGGATGAAAAGCGTAAGTTTTTCAACACGGGTTACCAGATGCAGAACGGTGTTACGTTCTCGGGTGGCGATGAGAAAACCAAGTTCTTCGCTTCGTTCCAGAATGTTCGCAACAAGGGCATCGTACCCAAGGACCGTTACGACCGGAACACTTTCCGCTTCAACGCTTCGCGTGAGCTGGGTCGTCTGACGGCTGGTTTCAACGTGTCTTACTCGCAAGGTATCACCGATGTTACGACCAACACCAGCCAAGACAACTCGGTGTACTGGAACATCTTTAACACGACTGTGATGACCCCCATCACGGACTATAAAGATTGGCAGAACAACAAGTTTGCTAACCCCAACGGGTACTACAACGCATTCTACTACAACCCTTACTTCATCATTGATACCTACCGTTTCAAAGATCGTCGTAACACGATTGTAGGTAACATTGACCTGTCATACAAGTTTACTGATTGGTTGAAGCTGAATTACCGTCTGGGTACTACCAACGTAGACCAGAGCAGCATCTCGACTCAGAATAAGTTTACGTTCAACCAATACGTTCGGGACCACAATACCAACAAATCGGGTACCGGTTTGAACGGTTATGTTCAAGATGTAGCCAGCAGCGTGCAGCGCACCAACTCCGACTTGTTTGCTACCATGGATAAGACCTTCGGGGATATCTCGGTACAGGCTATCTTGGGTAACAACGTGCAGTTGCTGAACAGCCGCTACAACACGGTGTCTTCAACGGCACTGGCTACTCCAGACCTGTTCAACCTAGGTAACCGCATCGGTAACTTGGCTGGTAGCGACGCTCAATTCCGCACGCGTTTGCTGGCTGGTTACGCTGACTTGACGGTAGGTTACAAGGACTTCATCTATCTGCACGGTTCGGGCCGCTACGACAACGTATCGATCCTGAATTCGGATAACCGGAGCTTCTTCTATCCCGGCGTTGACGCATCGTTCGTCTTCACCAATGCCTTCTCGGCATTGAAAGATGTATCCTTCCTCGACTACGGTAAGGTTCGTGCTGGCTACACCAAAGTGAGCCAGATCAACTTGAGCAACTCGGCAGGCGTAGGCGTTGCTGAAACCGGCGGTGCTTATAGCTTGAACTCTACGTATTCGTTGGGTACGGGCTTCCCCTTCGGCTCAACGGCTTCGTTGACTGCTGATAACCGTCTTGTAGTTCCTAACCTGGTTCCCGAGACGACCCGTTCGTTCGAAGCAGGTGTTGAACTGAGCTTCCTGCAACGTCGGGTATCGGGTGCATTCACCTACTACAAGCAGCGAAGCGAGAACCAAACCATCCCCACGTCGATTTCTATTGCCAGCGGCTACAGCACTATCCTGCTCAATGCCGGGGTAGTTGAAAACCGCGGTGTTGAAGCTGACCTGAACCTGACGCCTGTTCGGTTGGATAACGGCTTCACCTGGACAGTAGGTGGTAACTTCAACTACAACAACAACGAAGTTATCTCCCTGCCAGAAGGTCTGAGCCAGCTTGCTCTGACTACTGGTGGTAACTCCCAGCTGTACGCTATTCCGGGTAAGCCTTTCCCGATCCTGAAAGGTACGTATTACCAGCGCACTGAGGATGGCCGCGTGAAAATGACCACCAGCCAAGATCCTGTTACGAAGGAGACGCGTTATTTCCCCCTGCGTGCTGCTGATACCAAAGAGTTCGGCAACACGCAGCCTAAGTATCGTTACGGCTTCAATACCAGCCTGACGTTCAAAGGTTTAACTTTGGCAGGTCAAGGGGAACTTCGCACGGGTTATGTAGTGTATAACAGTATCGGTGAAGACCTCGACTTCACGGGTGGTGGCCAGCGCAGCGTAACCTATGATCGTCAAGATTTTGTGTACCCCAACTCGGCTATCCTGGGTGCTGATGGAACTACCTACGTTCCCAACACTTCGGGTCTGACTCCGGGTGGTGCTGAATTCTGGGCTAGCACGGCGTACAACCGTGGTGTTGCTGAGAACTACGTAACCTCGGGTAAATTCTTCAAGATTCGGGAAGTTTCGCTGGCCTATGCTCTGCCAACCAGCCTCGTATCGAAAGTTGGATTTGTGAAAGGCGCTTCGCTGAACATTTTCGGTCGTAACATCTACACTTGGGTGCCGAAAGAGAACATCTACACTGACCCTGAGTTCAGCTTCAGCAACAGCAACGCCATCGGCATCAACACCAACCTGCAGACTCCTCCCACTAAATTCTGGGGCGCTTCCCTCACTGCATCGTTCTAATTCACTCTTCAATGAACATACTATCTAAACTTCTTGTAGCAACGGCCATTACGGCTACCGCTACCAGTTGCTCGTCGTTCCTCGACATTAACGATAACCCGAACCAAGCGACTTCTGCAAATCCTGATCAGTTGTTGGCCAATGCTCTAACAGTTACGGCTAACAACTATACGGGCGGCGCGACCAGCTACAACCATTACGCTTCTTTTGCGGCTGGTTACTGGGGCAAATCGGGCGTAGTAAATGGCTACACCGAGGAGCGCACGTACAACTATACTAGCCTGTTCCAGCAGAACTTGTGGTTTAACACGTACGATAACCTGAATGACTACAATATCATTCAGACGAACGGAGCAGCTAACGGTTACCCAAACCACGCGGCTATTGCCCGCATCATGAAGGCGTACAACTTTCTGCTACTGGTTGACCAGTATGGGGACATCCCGTACAGCAACGCTCTGAAAGGTGCTGCCAACACTACGCCCAGCTACGATAAAGCTGCCGATATATACAAAGATCTTATCGTGCAGTTGGATGGTGCTATCACCGATATCAATGCTGCTACCAGCGGCCGTGCGGTGTCGAGCGAAGACGTAGTATTCGGCGGGAACATGGTGAAGTGGAAGCAGTTCGCCAACAGCCTGAAGCTGCGTATTCTGCTCCGCGAGTCGCAGACCAACGATGGTGCTCTGAACGACTACGTAAAAACTCAGTTGGCTTCTCTGCAGACTGCAACCGACGGGTTTATTACTACCGACGTGCTGGTGCAGCCTGGCTATAATGCCAACACGAACCAGCAGAACCCCTTCTGGAACCGTTACGGCTACAACGCCGCCGGTGCTAACGCAACGGAGCAGCTGTACCAGATTCCGACCAACTACATCATCAACCAGTACGTTAACAACAAGGACCCGCGCGTTTCTCAGCTGTATCAGTACGGCATTAAGAATGGCAGCAACCAAGTGTATGTAGGTACGGACCTGGGTGAGCGTAGCCCTGCCGGCTCTACTGCCACGCTGCGTGCCTCGTTCTTCTTACGTGGTGGCGGATTGCTGAAGGGTGCTAACGCTCCCACGGCCCTCATGCTGCTGTCGGAGCACCTGTTCAACAAGGCCGAAGCCGAAACTCGTGGTTTGTTCACCGGCGGTAACGCCGCTGCCAAAGCCGATTTCAACAACGGTATTCTGGCTTCGTTCATCTATTTCTATCGTCCGGCAACCGGTGCTAACACTACTCTGCCAGATCCGACGACTTCAACCGCCGCAGGCGTTTCGCAGTACAACTCGTACATTGCTGCAAACACCGCTAACCCGTTGGTTAACTTTGATCTGGCTACGTCTAATGGTTCGTTGGGTAAGCAATCGGTAATTCTGTACCAGAAATACTTGGCTGAGAATTCCGTTGCAAGTGCCGAAGCATGGGCTGACTACCGTCGTGCCGCGCAGCCGAAGTTCCCCGCTTCGCTGGAGTCGAACTCGCCGCGTGCTGACAAGTTGCCAACCCGTCTGTTGTATCCGCAGACCGAAATCAATACCAACCAGAAAAACATTCCGACTGGTGTTGACCAGTTCACGAAGATCTTCTGGGACGTTGTTGACTAATGTCTAGATATAAGGCAAAAAAAGGCCGCTCATTTGAGCGGCCTTTTTTATTTGTAGTAAGGCAGAATTAACTGCTTATCGAGTTAGTTAACACATCTAACTCTGCATCAAATACCCTTTGATGTATTCCTCTAAATCTCCATCCAATACATTTTGCACATCGGTGCGCTCAATGCCGGTACGGAGGTCTTTGATGAGCTTATAAGGGTGTAGCACATAGTTTCGGATCTGAGAGCCGAAATCGATGCGTTTTTTGCCAGCTTCGACGGCGGCCCGGGCCTCGTTGCGCTTGTCGAGCTCTATTTGGTACAGGCGCGACTTGAGCATACGCATGGCGTGCTCCTTGTTCATAAGCTGGCTCCGCTCAATTTGGCATTCGATGATGATGCCAGAAGGAGCGTGGCGTAGCCGGACAGCCGTTTCTACCTTGTTCACGTTCTGGCCGCCTGCTCCGCCACTGCGGAAGGTGTCCCAACTGATGTCGGCGGGGTTTATCTGGATGTCGATGGTATCATCGACAACCGGATAGGCGAAAACGGAGGCAAAAGAAGTGTGGCGTCGGCCACTGCTGTCGAAGGGGGAGATGCGCACTAGGCGATGCACCCCGATTTCGCTTTTCAGGTAGCCATAGGCAAACTGCCCATCGATTTCCAGCGAGGCCGATTTGATACCTGCCCCTTCACCGGGTTGGTAGCTAACTTGGCGTACGGTAAAGCCCTGCTTTTCGCCCCACATGATGTACATGCGCATGAGCATTTCGGCCCAATCCTGACTTTCGGTGCCACCAGCTCCGGGGTTAATTTCCAGAATGGCGGATAGCTGGTCCTCTTCGTCGGAGAGCATGCGCTTGAACTCCAGCCGCTCAACGGCCTGTTCGGCGCGGGTATATTCCTGCTGCATTTCTTCTTCGGAAACGTCACCGTCCCGGTAAAAGTCATACAGCACTTCAACGTCACCAAGGGATTTCTCAACGGCCTCGTAGTCGTCGGTCCAGACCTTGATGGCCTTGATTTCCTTCATGGTGGCTTCGGCCTTCTTGGAGTCGTCCCAGAAGCCGGGAGCCGTAGTTTGTTCCTCGGTGGCTAGCACCTGAGCTTTGCGGGCATCGTAGTCAAAGATACCTCCTCAGGGCCTCAGCGCGGCCCTTCAACTCCTTCACCTGATCGTGGGTCATGGAAAAAATGCGTGAATGAACAAAATACCTTTCGGGCTGGAAAGGCGGGAACTTGCGTGTAAAGGTGGGAATAAATAAGGCAGCGGCCGAAAACAAATGCGGAGCGCACCCGACTGGGCAACGCTCCGCACAACTACTTCTACGAAGAGTAATTATACGCGTACCATCCAGCCGTGCTGATCGGCAGCCTCGCCACTCCGGATAGCTGCCAAGGCGGCTGACACCCGCTTAGAGAATGCATCAGCCGGAGCCGTAGGCAGCTCGAAATCCTGACCCTGGTAGCCAATTACGGCAATAGGGGCAATAGTAGCCGCCGTGCCTACGCCAAATGCTTCCTGCAGTGTGCCGTTTGCATGCGCCTCCAGAATCTCCAAGGCAGAGACCTTGCGCTCTTCAACAGGCATGCTCCAGTCCTGGGCCAACTGCAACACGCTGCGACGTGTGATGCCATCGAGGATGGACGTGCTGAGGGCAGGCGTTATCACCCGACCATCGATGACGAATACGGCATTCATAGTACCCGATTCCTCAACGTATTTGTGCTCGGAGGCATCCGTCCAGATGAGCTGGTTGTAGCCTTCCTGCTGGGCCAGTTTAGTAGGATACATGGCGGCACCGTAGTTGCCGGCATTTTTAGCGAAACCCGCACCACCCTCAGCCGAGCGCACAAATTTCTCCTCAAAACGCACCCTTAGCGGCTTGTTGTAATACAGGCCAACGGGGCAAGTAATAATCATGAAGCGGTACGAGTCGCTGGGGCGCACACCCAGCAGGCCGTCGGTAGCAAACATGAACGGCCGAATGTAGAGGGCACTGCCAGCAAAGCTAGGAACCCAATCCGCATCCAGCTGGATAAGCTGACGCAGACCTTGCATGAAGATTTCCTCCGGTACAGTAGGCATGCACATCCGCTCAGCTGAAGCGTTGAGGCGGTGCAGGTTGTCGAGGGGGCGGAAAAGGAAAATCTCACCTTCCTGGTTTTTGTAGGCCTTCAGCCCTTCAAAAATAGCCTGACCATAGTGCAGGGCCGAGTTAGCGGGGCTAACCGGCATGTCGCCATACGGAACGATTTGAGGCTCCTGCCACTCGCCGTCATGAAAATCAACGACGAGCATGTGGTCGGAGAAAGTTTTGCCAAAATCCAGGTTGTCGAAATCGACTTCGGGCAGGCGAGAAGCGTCCGTGCGCTTCGTAGCAATGGTGAATGCGTCAATCATGAGGAGTTGGGTGGGAGGGTAAAAAAGCAAGCACTACCCAAAATCCGTCATGCTCAAAAGGAATGCACGGAGGGGTGCCGGAACGGGTGGGGGAAGCAGACTAAGAACGGATAGGTAAAGGTGCGGAATTTCTTCCGAACACTTGTTAGTTTAGGATAGTGCCGGTGCTCAGAGGCGCGGCTCCCACTTTACTTCCTCGGCCTGCAGGTCGTGCGCCATCTGGCGGCTCAGTACAAACAGGTAATCGGAAAGGCGGTTGAGGTACATGACTACTAGCTCGGCCACGTAGGATTCTTCCTGCAGGTGAATGACCAGCCGCTCGGCGCGGCGGCACACGCAGCGGGCCACGTGCGCAAACGAAACGGCCTGGTGGCCGCCCGGTAGAATGAATACGCGCAGCTCGGGCAGGTCGGCATTCATGCGGTCCATTTCCTGTTCCAGCAACGTAATGTCCTCCGCGTGCAGATCCGGAATTTTCATTTTCGACTTGTCCGGGTCGGAGGCGAGGGAGGCACCGATGGTAAACAGGCGGTCCTGAATTTCCTTGAGCAAAGGCCGGCGAGCAATATTTACCTCTTGGTCGCGCACCAAACCGATGTAGGAGTTAAGCTCATCGACAGTACCGTAACACTCAATGCGCAGGCTGGATTTGGGCACGCGGGTACCCCCGATCAGAGACGTGAGGCCTTTGTCGCCGGTTTTGGTATAGATTTTCAAACGAAAAGCAGAATCAGAAATTGGAAAGCTATACTACCCGCGACGGGCCGAAATGTTCCTCGATGAGCTACTGCCCAGCCAACTGGTGCGTGGCCACGTCGTGGTTGATGAGGTCGGTTTCAATCAGTCCGTCGCGCAGGCGCACAATGCGGTGGGCGTGGCGGGCAATGTCCTCCTCGTGCGTAACCATGATGATGGTATTGCCGCGCACGTACAGGGCCTCAAACAGGTCCATGATTTCGTGGCTGGTGCGCGTATCGAGGGCCCCGGTGGGTTCGTCGGCCAAGATGATGCTGGGGTTATTTACCAACGCGCGGGCAATGGCCACGCGCTGACGCTGACCACCGGAAAGCTCATTGGGCTTGTGCATAGCACGCTCAGCCAAGCCTACGTTGCGCAAGGCCTCGCGGGCCATTTCCTGTCGCTCCGACTTACTGTAGCCGGCGTAAATCAGCGGCAGGGCTACGTTATCGAGGGCGGTGGCGCGGGGCAGCAGGTTGAACGACTGGAATACAAACCCGATTTCCTTGTTGCGTACATCCGCCAGCTGGTTATCCGTCATGTTGCTGACGTTTTTGCCATTGAGAATGTACTCTCCGCCCGATGGCGTATCCAGGCAACCCACAATGTTCATAAGCGTGGATTTGCCCGACCCGGAGGGCCCCATGAACGCCACGTATTCGCCGCGCTGAATGGTGATGGATACGGACTGGAGCGCGTGAATTTCCTCTGTCCCCATCCGGTAAACTTTGGAGATGTCGGTAGTTTGGATAACGGGAGGCAGCATATCCGAAAGGCCAGGGGTTAGTTCCAGGGAGCAGCGGAAGCAGCACGCGCCGCGCGCCGCGCCTCGTACTCTGTACGAAAGGTAGCGTAATCTGCGGGGGAAAGCAATGTGCCCAGGCGGTAGAGGGGCGACTGGGCGTACTCGGTGAGGCCTACAGGAATTGAGGCTAGCACGTAGGCTTTCAGCAGCGGGATAGAAGCAGGGTTATACTCAACGCCCCGCAGCAGTGTGTTGTAAGCGAGGTTGTCGTCGTGCTGCCGGGAATAGAAAGCGGCTGCCGCCACTAGGCCATCCTCCACGAAAGGGGCCTGCTGCACCAATTGGGCGTACAGGCTGGCCGCTTGCTTGGGCTGGTTGTCGGCCTCAGCCAAGGCTGCGCGGAAATACAGCAGTGGGAGTCGGTCGAAGCCCTCAAACCGGCCTTGCTGCACCAACTGGCGCAAAGCAGGCCACTGCTTGGTGCGAGTAAACACTTGACCCCGCACTACATTCCAGGGTGAGGCTTGGGCTGCCTGAACAGGTGGTGCCTGCTGCAAAACCTGTTGCACGGCTGCAAGCTGGTTCTGCTGCAGGGCCCGAGGCAATTGGGCCACTAGGGCAGCGGCACGCAGGGCTGGTGTGGTTATCTGCGAAGCCGCTGGCAATAGCTCTGCTGCCGGTAGCTCATCACCGCGTACAACTACATACTGGGCGCGGAGGGAATCGGAAGCTTGTGCATACTGCGCACGGAAGTCTGGCTCAAGCACCGTTACCAACTGGCGGGCTACCGGTCGGGTACTGGGTTCCGAAGCGAGCAAAGCTTGCTTGGCAACCTGGTAAGCAGAATCGGGCTGGTTGCTGAGGGCGAGGGCGGCTGCTTCGGGTAGGGCGGCAGTGGTTGAGCCGTTCTGGCGGGCTTCCTGCAGGCGTAGGGCGGCCGGAGCTGGCAGACCTTGCTCAAGCAGCCACATGCCCTGCAGCTGCTGGTAATAGGCCGCCGAGGCTTCGGAGCCCGCCGCCAACGGGGCGAGAGTAGCTTGGGCCGCTACGGGCTGGCCCCCGTGGTGCTGGGTGAAGGCTCGCAGAAACAACAACTGGTCGTGGTAGGCTTCATTGGCTGAGCGAGCCATCAACCGGGGCAGCACAGGCAGCAACGTCGTGTCGTGACGGATGGCCCGTCCCAGCGCATCGTGGTACAGATGCGCGAACCGGGTAGGCGTGAGTACACCAGCCGTATCAATAGGAGCAGAGGTGGCAGCAGGACGGCCCGAGAGTTGCGCCAGCAGCAGGGCGTTGCTGCGCAACGCATCATCAGTAGAACTGGCAGTTGCCTGAGCCAACTCCTGAGCCTGTGGCCATTGCTGTTGCCGGATAAGGTAAGCCAATTGATTGGCCTGGAGCACCGCGTCGTGGGGAGCAGCAGCTTCGGCGCGGGCCTGGTAAAACTCCGTAGAATCGGTGAGAGCAGAGCGGGAGTAGAGCTGGGCCAGGTCGCCGTTGAGGGCGGCACTGCCGGGAGTAGCTTTAAGTCCGTCGCGGAGTACAGCTAAGCGGTCCAAAAAATCACTGGGCTCATTGTACATCGACGCCAAGCGCAGCGAAATGCGCTCAGAAGGCCGACGGGCCAGTGCCCGGCGCAAAATGTTGATTTCGTTTTGGCGTTGTAGCCGGAAGCGGTACAGGGCCGCCCGGCCCAGGCTAGCCTTGTGATTATGCTGATCCAGTACGTCACTTTCGGCGTAGTAACGCTCGGCCAGCAGCGCCTGCGACATATCATCCGGCGTGAGTTCACTTTCCAGCCGGGCCAGGTCGCCAAGGTTGTTAAAGGAAGCCGCCTGTACCTGGTCGAGCAGATAGAAGTTATTACGCAGGGCTACCGCCAGCAGCGCGGCAATACCCACGGCGTACATGGCGTAGAACGGGAAGCGGCGGGGCTCGAACACTACCCGGTACACCGGCAGCTTCTGCCGCAGCAGCGGCGCAAAATTCAACAGTGTATAAAGCACGAAAACGGCCCCCACGCACAAAAACGCCAGTACCGTAAAGTCGCGGCCGGCTTGCAGCATGGGGTCGTTGGCAGTAGCCAGGGAATAGCCCAGCACCGCGGCCGCTAGCATCACCAGCACGCCATACACCACAGTGGCCTCCGGGAACGGCAGCCACTCCTGGTAGGTGCTGGCTCGCCGCCGTAAGCCTAAACCACCTACCACCACGGCCGGAATGAGCAGCACGTAGGGGTCGAGGTGCAAACCCGGCAGCAGCACGGTTTCACTTTGGTTGAGGTAGTACAGCAGCAATACGCTCAGGTACAAGCCGCTGGTCAGTAAAAAGGGCCACAAGCCAAACCGGCCAGCGGGCGTATCGGCCTGGGTGTTGAGCCACAACAGGCCGTGCACATTTTCAAAGGCTACCCACAGCACCAGCAGTGCAAATGCCACGGCGCCGCTGGCGGTGAAAAACGCTCCCAAGTGCAGCGCCGTTACGCTGGTATCATTGGGATTGTGCAGAAACAGCAAAGCACCCAGTCCGCCTACCAGCACCACAAACAACCCTAGGCGCGGCAGAAACTGAACATCGGGCCGGAAGGCGTGGAAGTAATAAGCCGGTCCGCCCAATACGGCCAAAGCCACCAGTAAAAAATACTGCTTCTGCACGTCGAAAATGCCCAGTAAATCGGCATTCAATGACATCAACAGGAAGATAACCATGGCCATGCCGGCAATGAATACCGGGCGCGCGGCGGCGCTAATGGCCGCCAGGAAATAGGCCAGAGCCACTCCCAGAAATGCCACCAACGCCAAAGCCGCATCGGGCCGCACGAAAGGGCCGGCCACGTCCCAGGTTTGCGTGACCAGGTAGCCGTTGGCCTGAATGGGCAGGCGGGCTACGCCAAGCGGAACTTGGGCTACGGTGGTAGGCACCGGCGTGAGCTGCGCTACCGGCCTGATGGGCAGCACCACATCCTCGGCAGTGGCGTAGTGCCAGCCTGCCAAGGCCACTGCCAGTACTGCGCAAAGGGCTAAAAGCGCCAGAGGGCCTCGCCACCAAGTGGGGCGGGCCAATGCTGCGGAGGGAGTGGAAACCGGCACCGGGCGCTATTCCAGTACTTTGGGTACGCGGAAATAATCGGAGTCCTTGCGCGGCGCATTGCTCAGACCGGCCTGGTGGCTCACGGTGTTCAACGGCTCATCGGCGCGCAGCACGTTGATTTCGTGCGAGAGGTGCACCAGTGGCTCCACGTTATCGGTGTTGAGCTGACGCAACTGGTCAACCCAATCCAGAATTTTATTCAGGTCGCCGAGCATCTGCTGCTCTTTGGTTTCGTCGAACTCAAGGCGGGCCAGATGGGCCAGGCCCCGCAGGGTATTCAGGTCGGTGCTCACGGGAAAATAGAAAGCTGAAAAGTCAAAAGTACGGAAAACAACTCCGGGCTTACACCGGCGTGGACTTGCGCGCTTCGGGTTGGGGGGCCGGCCGCCGCCACGTGCTGGCTTCCGGAACACCGCCGGCCTCGGGGCGCAGGGCACTGGCAATAACGGAAAAAGCCTGCTGTTTGAGTTGAGGCGCATCGGCAACCGTCAGGCCGGTGGTAGGAATAGGCTCGTGCACAATAATGGCCAGGGGCGAATAGCGCACCCGCAGGCCGCTAACATCGGGCATGAAGCGGTGGTTCAGCGGCATGGTGACGGGCACAATGGGCACCCCGGCCGCAATAGCCAGCAGAAAAGCTCCGTCTTTAAACGGGTCGAGCTGCTGACCCGGGTGCTTGCCAATGCGCCCTTCTGGAAAGATGATAACCGAGCGGCCCGCTTCCAGCGTCTGGCGGGCCTGCACCATGGCCCGGCCCCGGCTTACCGCGTTGGCGCGGTCAACGGTGATATACACGCTGCCGAAGATGGGACCCCACAGCGGAACCTCAGCCAACGAGCTTTTGCCCATGATGTTGAGCCAGCCCGGAATGGTGCGAAACAGCAGCGGAATATCAATGTAAGAGCTGTGGTTGGCAACGTA
Organism: Hymenobacter pini; assembly: GCF_020421205.1. Taxonomy (GTDB): domain Bacteria; phylum Bacteroidota; class Bacteroidia; order Cytophagales; family Hymenobacteraceae; genus Hymenobacter; species Hymenobacter pini. The sequence continues at coordinate 146,384 of NZ_JAIZZH010000003.1, read as the reverse complement.
CACGTATGGCTGCGTGGGCGAAAGAGGCTGTTTGCGCACGGTTTCCACGGGCACACCCCACATAAAGATGAATAACCGGGCCCACTGCCGGTTGAGGCCGTGCAGGTAGCGGTGCCACTGCGGCCGGCGGCTCAGCAGCCACTGCAGAGGGTACGTGAGCACGAAGGGCATGACAAACCAGAACGTAGCCCAGGTAGTATAGAGCCGATGGCCGATATAGCGAAACAGGCGCGACATACGCACAAAAATACAGCTGATGGAACGGAATGCGACGAAACCGGCCAAGTACAGGCGGCAAGTGTGAGGATACCGTGAACCGGTAAACTAGGACCAGAAGCCCTACAGCCCCAGAATACGGGCCGCTTTCAGCAAACCGGCCACGCTGATGGCATCGGTAATGCGCCCGTTCATCACCAGCTCCACGGCTTGGCTCAGCGGCAGTTTCCAGAGGCGCAGGTCCTCGGTTTCTTCGGGTTCAACTTCACCCTGCTCCAGCTCCTGCGCCAGAAATACGAAGCCCTCCTCGTCGGTGACGGAGTTGGAGGTGTGCAGGCGCATGATGTTGGTCCAGCGGCGGGCCAGCAGACCGGTTTCCTCTTTGAGCTCCCGTTGGGCCGAGGCGAGGATGTCCAGCTCCACGGGGCCGCCACCCATCGGAATTTCCCAGCTGTATTCGCTGAGCGTGTAGCGGTATTGCCCCACCAGCCAGGTATTGCCCTCCGCATCCACCGGAATGATGCCCAGCGCCTTGTTTTTCATCGATACCACTCCGTAGATACCGGGGTTACCGGCGGGGTTGGTTATCTGGTCTTCCCGTACCCGAATCCAGGGGTTCTGATACTTAATTTCCGATTGGTGGACTTGCCAAGGGTTGTGGTTCTCGTCGATTTCCGGGGCAACAAAGTTGTTCATAGAAGATAGGGCGTGATGTGGAACGAGCCGTGCAAAGGTAGGGCACAATGGCGGCTCCTTGATCGGGCACGCTATCCTAGACGGGCAGATGGCGTCATTGGCCGGGTATCTGGCATCATTGGCCCAATAAACCAGCGGGCTGGCTACTGGCCATGCTACCTTTGGCGTACTAAGTATTCAGCGCGTGTAGGGTTTATGGAAAGGAAGGCTTCTACCGCGCAGTGTTGGCCCTCGGCAAAAAGGAGTAGGGTGGATGAATGATATTTTGCCGAGCCAATGCGCCGGAAAAGGCCGCTGCCACGGGCAGCGGTTTTTTTATTGCCCAATGGCTACCAATAAGCCCGTCGGTTGTGCGAGCCCAAAATCCTGTAAGCTCTGCCGTCCAACCCTGAGCAAAACCGGTGCGTACCAACCACAAGGCAGTCGTTTACTTCCCGGCTGCTGCCTTGCTTTTATGGCCAATCAACCCAAAAACCAATCCTCGCAAGCTCAACCCGGAGACCCCCTGTTCAACCTGAAACATGCCGAAGCCGAGGCTGCCCTGGAGCAGAACACCGGCGGGCTGGGGCCCACTACCAACGAATATATTTCAACTGACGAAGACGAAAGCCTAGACGAAGGCCCACGCGACAAGCAAGGCTTCCGCCGGGGCGAGACGCCTTCCGCCGATGCTGGCTCAACGGCCGGCCGTCACTAGCCGCTTCAGAGAGCCATTTGTGGCCTGATTAGTTTTTCAACTCATAGTTCCACCAAAAAGCCTCTGCGGGTGCCACGGCCACCGCGGAGGCTTTTTGCCGTATGCAGGCCAGCTACGGGCGCGGCAATAACTGCCCGTGGACCGTACTTTTGCCAGTATGTTACGAGTTTCGCATACCGGCGAGCCCCTGGAGGCGGGCCTTGATGAAGCAGGCCGCGGCTGCCTAGCCGGCCCCGTGTTTGCGGCGGCCGTTATTCTGCCGCCCGATTTTGCCCCGCAGTACCTCAACGATTCCAAGCAGATGACGGCCCGGCGGCGGGAATTGGTGCGGGCTGAAATTTGCCAGGAGGCCGTGGCCTGGGCCGTGGCTGAAGCCTCGCCCGAGGAAATTGCCAGCATTAATATTGCCCAGGCCAGCTACCTAGCCATGCACCGCGCCGTGGCGCAACTGGGCACCCCGCCTACGCATTTATTGGTGGATGGCAACCGGTTTCGGGCTCACGCCACGCTGCCCCACACGTGCATTGTGGGCGGCGACGGGCTGTACCGCTCCATTGCGGCGGCCTCGGTGCTGGCCAAAACCTTCCGCGACGAGCGGATGACCGAGCTGGCGGCGCTGTACCCGCATTACGGCTGGGAGCAGAACGCTGGGTATCCTACGGCCCAGCACCGGGCTGCCATCCGGGAGTTCGGCCCCACCGAGCACCACCGGATGGGCTTCCGGCTGCTATAGCGGCACTGCCTCAGTGGCTTACATCGAACAAAGAGAAGGACCTTACCACGCGAGAACAAGCCGCCTATACGGCTCGTGCTGGCGTGGTAAGGTCCTTTGCTGTATTAAGTCTTACGCTGAAAGTGGAGCGCTACTCCTTCAGACGCAGCAAATCGAGGAATAGGCTGAAGCCATCTACCGAAGTGCCGCCTTCCCCAAAACTCTCGAAGCTCAGGGGTTTGATGATGTAGCCACTCACGGCTAGGTCCTGAGCTTTGAGCCGGTCGGTTTCCAGGTCGGAAGTGGTGGTGATAAACACGTTCAGACCCACAAAATCGGGGTCGGAGCGCAGCGTTTCCAGTAGTTCCAGGCCATTCATGCGGGGCATATTCAGGTCGAGCATAACCACGCTGGGTTTCGGAATCTGCTCCTGCCCGCCCTCGCCGCGCAGCATGTTTAGGGCCTCGCGGCCGTTACGGGCCACGTATAGAGGTACGGTTACGTTATGCTTGCGCAGCTCCCGCTGCACGTTCATAATATCCATCTGGTCATCTTCTACCAGAAGGATGCTGGGTTGGTCGGCTTCAGGGTTCATGGATGCTTACCGGGTAAAGGCCATCTGCGGCCGTCAGCTTATACGGCTATTAACGCAGGAGGGCGGATTTTGGCCGGGTCTTCTGCGGTTCCTCGTTGCGGCGCGGGGGCTCTTTGGGCCAGGTGAAGATGAAAGTAGCCCCCTGTCCCTCAGTAGATTCAACGTGGATAGAACCACCCTGGCGCTCCACAATTTTCTTTACAATAGCCAGTCCTACACCCGTGCTTTCCAGCGTGTCGCGCTCCGTTAGGGTCTGGAAAATCACAAAAATCCGCTCGTGGTACTCCGGGGCAATGCCGGGGCCATTATCCGCCACGGAAAACGTGTAGAACTTGGGGCCCTCCACGCAGCCAATGCGCACCACGCCGTGCTCCGGCTGGTGGTGGTACTTGGCCGCGTTGCTGATGAGGTTGGTAAACACTTGCTGCAGCTGCACCCGGTTGGTATGAATGGTGGGCAGGTAAAACGGCAGCTCTACCTCAAAGCCAGCCGGCAACTCCAACGATTCAATGATTTCGCGCAGGAGCTGGCGTACAAAAACGGCTTCATCGGCCTGGGGCACCCGGCCCACCCGGGCTAAGTCCAGAATGCCGGTAATGAGGTTTTCCATGCGCCGCACCCGGGTCCGCATCAGTTGCAGAAACTCCCGAATGTGGTCGGGCAGCTCCTGGCCCATGTCTTCCTCAATCCAGCGCGAGGCCGTTTCAATTCCCCGTAGCGGCGCTTTCAAATCGTGCGATACCACGTAGGCGAATTGGTCCAGTTCCTGGTTGCGGCGCTCCAGCTGCCGGATGTTGGTGTTGATGGTTTCAGTCATCACGTTCAGCGACTCCGACAATTTGGTTAGCTCGTCGCTGGCCGTATCCGGCGCCTGGGCCGTGTAGTCGCCGTTGGCAATGCGCTGGGCCTGCTGCACCATACCCCGGATGCGCCGCGAAAACAGCCGCACGATGTAGGCCGCGTACAGCAGCCCCAAGAAAATAGTTGTGAGGGTGATGGTAACGGAAAGGATGCGGGTTTCGCGGATGCTGCTCTGCAGTTTCATGCGCTGCTTCACCCGGATATCAGCCTCTTCCTGGTCGAAGACAGCAAACAGCACCCGAATCTGGTCCATCAGCTTTTTGCCGGTGAGGTCGGTGGTGAGGTTGCGGTGCTCCAGGCCATCGAGGCCGGTTTGGTTGGGGTTGCGCCGCAGGGCTTCCCGCTTTTCGCTAATCAATAAGTGCGAGTAGGCGGCCCACTGCTGAAACAGGTACTGGGCCCGCACCATCCGCTCGTACTGCGGGGTGCCCAGCGTCAGCTCGTTGCGCAGTTGCGCAAAACGGCCCAGCAGGTTTCGCTCGCCTTCGTAGTAAGGATCCAGCACCACCGCATTGCCAATGAGCAGGTAGCCCCGGAAGCCAGTTTCCATGTCGATGATGTTGCGCATGAGGGTGGTGGCCTCCCCCGTGATGCGCTGGGAGCGTTCCACCCGCTGGGAGTTGCGCAGCACAGCTCTCGACAACTGGTAGTTAATGGCCACTACTGCCGCAAACAGCACGGAAATAACCAGGAAGCCCGCAAATATTTTGGTAGAGAGCTTAAACTTCATGCAGAAACGGCAGCAGAGCAGGACACTTAACGCCCAGTACGGATTTTTTCCTCCAACGTACGGAGTAGCCGTATAATCTGGTCGGCGAGTTGATTGATTTCGGCCATCCCGCTAATGGCTTCGTCGCGCTGGCCACGCTGGACCATATCCATCAGGCGGTTGGCTTCCTGGTGAATCTGGTCGTGAACTTGGTCGAGTTGCTGGCTTTCGGGCAAGTGGGCGTAGCGGGCCAACAGGTATTGAGCAATCCACTGCCCGAAGGAGCACTGCTGCGGGTTACGGATGGGGGCTTCGGCCGTGCTGCTGCCGTACAGAAACGAGCGGAGCTTGGATTTAAAGTGCAGGTGCTTGATGCGGGCAGCGTCAAATTCCTGTTTCAGATCATCAATCATAAAGGAAGAATGGCTGGTAGCTGAGCAGGAGATGGCGGCAGAACTGCGCCGCCTGCCCTGGCAAAAGCTGAACCATTCTGGCAAAGATAACCGGAAAGCGGGGCGGTTGGCCGGGCATTATTGGCTACTTTCGCCCGGCCAACGAGGGGCGCTTCGGTGCCCGCCGCGCATTCACCTCCCAATCTCATTCCACCCCATGTCCGAGTCGCTCAAAACCGTTCCGCTCAATGATGTGCACCAGCAGCTGGGTGCCAAAATGGTGCCCTTCGCGGGCTACAACATGCCCGTGCGCTACTCCTCCGACCTGGAAGAGCACCACACCGTGCGCCGGGCCGTGGGCATCTTCGACGTGTCGCACATGGGCGAGTTCCGGGTGCGCGGCCCCCACGCCCTAAGCCTGATTCAGCGCGTAACCAGCAACGATGCCAGCAAGCTCACCCCCGGCAAAGCCCAGTACAGCTGCCTGCCCAACCAGCAGGGCGGTATCGTAGACGACCTGCTGGTGTACATGCTGGCCGAGGAAGACTACCTGCTGGTGGTTAACGCCTCCAACATTGAGAAGGACTGGGCCTGGATTCAGCAGTTCAACACCGAGGGCGCCGATATGCAGAACCTGTCGGATGAGATGAGCCTGTTTGCCGTGCAGGGCCCTAAGGCTACCGCCGCTCTGCAAAGCCTCACCGACGCCGACCTGTCGGCCATTCCCTACTACTCCTTCGTGCAAGGCACCTTCGCCGGTGCCCCCGACGTAATCATTTCGGCCACGGGCTACACCGGTGCGGGCGGCTTCGAACTGTACGTGCCCAACCAGTACGCCCAGCAGGTATGGGAAGCCGTCATGACGGCCGGCCAGCCCTACGGCCTCAAGCCCATCGGCCTGGGTGCCCGCGATACGCTGCGGCTGGAAATGGGCTACTGCCTCTACGGCAACGATATCACCGACACGACCTCGCCCCTGGAAGCCGGCCTGGGCTGGATTACCAAATTCACCAAGGACTTCACCAACTCCGAAAGCCTGAAGGCCCAGAAGGATGCCGGCGTGGAGCGCAAGCTGGTGGGCTTCCTGATGGACGGCCCCGGCATCCCGCGCAGCCACTACCCGCTGGTGAACGAGGCCGGCGAGGTAATTGGCGAAGTAACCAGCGGCACCCAGTCGCCGAGCCTGAGTAAGGGCGTGGGCCTGGGCTACGTGAAAACCGAGCTGAGCAAGCCCGGTAGCCAGATTTTTGTGCAGGTGCGCGGCAAAAATCTGCCCGCTACTGTTACCAAGCTCCCCTTCGTGCCCGGCACCGAGGAGGCGTAAACCTGAAACCAAACCCTAATACACCGTCATTCCGAGCAGAGCGAGGAATCTCGCGTGCTGATGTCAGAAAGTTACTTCTGCAACGTCAGCACGCGAGATTCCTCGCTCTGCTCGGAATGACGTTCTGTTTCCTAACCATCAGTTATGTCAGCTTCTCAACTCCCCTCCCTCGACGTGTGCTTCTCGCCCGAACTGCTGCCGCTGTACGACCTGCGCGGTAAAGTGGCCGTGGTGGTGGACGTGCTGCGGGCCACCAGTAGCATCGTCACGGCGCTGGCCCAGGGCGTTACGCATCTGGTGCCGTTCAGTGAGCTGGAGGCGTGCCGGGCCCAGGCCGCGGCTGGCTACCTCACCGCCGCCGAGCGGGACGGCCGCCAGGCCGAGGGCGTGGACCTGGGTAACTCGCCCTTCGGCTACCTCGATGGCGTGGTGCCCGTGCGGGGCCGGGCCGTGGCCATTACCACCACCAACGGCACCCGGGCGCTGCACCTCTCCGCCGCCGCCGATGAACTAGTGGTGGGCGCGTTCCTGAACCTCGGGGCCGTGGCCGACCACCTGCGCCGCCTGAACAAAGACGTGGTAGTGGTATGCGCCGGCTGGAAAGGCAAGTTCTGCCTCGAAGACACCCTGTTCGGCGGGGCCCTGGCCGCCCGTCTGCAAGCCGATTTCGACACCACCAGCTCCGACGCCACCCTGGCCGCCCTCGACCTGTGGCACGCTGCCGAGCCTGACCTGGCCGGCTACCTGCTCCAATCAGCCCACGTGCGCCGCCTCAACAGCCTCGAAGCCCACAAAGACATGGAGTTCTGCATCCGCCAGGACGAATACGACTTGGTGCCTGTGTTCGAAAACGGCCGCATCACGGCCTAATCACCGCATGTAGCAGAGCATGTAGCACACGCTTTAGCTTGTGCCGTGAACCGTCTTTTAATTCTTAGAGACAATAAAACAGGCTTGCCACACGGCAAGCCTGTTTTTATTGATAGCCCAATTTCTGAGCAGGATTCGGCGCCCGACACAAGCTGAAGCGTGTGCTACAATCGTGCACGCGGCCCGGCCCCGGCACAAGCTAAAGCGTGTGCTACAATCGTCCACAAAATCCGCATACTCCGTCGAGAAATCCGTGTAATCAGTGGTTAAACTGGGCTTCCTCGGTGCTGCCGACAAGGGCGGCGGTGCTGGCCTGGCCGCTGGTTACCACGTTCTGCACGGCATCGAAGTAGCCGGTGCCCACGAAGACCTGGTGCTTCACGGCCCGGAAACCGTGCTGCTGGAGGGCAAACTCGCGCTGCTGCAGCTCGGAGTAGCCGGCCATGCCCTGCTCCCGGTAGGCCGTAGCCAGCTCAAACATGCTGGTGTTGAGGGCGTGGAAGCCGGCCAGGGTGATGAACTGGAACTTGTAGCCCATAGCGGCCAGCTCCTCGCGGAACGTGCTCATTTCCTGCTGGCTCAGCTTGGCGGCCCAGTTGAACGAAGGGGAGCAGTTGTAGGCCAGCAGCTTACCAGGGAACTGGGCGTGGATGCCCTCGGCAAACTGGCGGGCCTGCGCCAGGTCGGGGTGGGAGGTTTCCATCCAGATAAGGTCGGCGTAGGGGGCGTAGGCCAGGCCGCGGGCAATGCCGGCCTCCACGCCGCAGCGCACCCGGAAAAAGCCCTCGGAGGTACGCTCGGCTTCCTGCAGCACGAAAGGCTGGTCGCGCGGGTCCACGTCGGAGGTGAGTAGGTCGGCGGCGTCGGCGTCGGTGCGGGCTACTACCAGCGTGGGCACGCCCAGCACGTCGGCGGCGAGGCGGGCGGCTACCAGCTTGTTGATGGCCTCCTGCGTAGGCACCAGCACCTTGCCGCCCAGGTGGCCGCACTTCTTGGCTGATGACAGCTGGTCCTCGAAATGCACCCCGGCGGCCCCGGCCTCAATCATCATCTTCATCAGTTCGAAAGCATTCAGATTGCCCCCGAAACCAGCCTCGGCATCGGCCACGATGGGCACCAGCCAGTGCACCGAGCCCTCACCCGATACGCTCTGAATCTGGTCGGCGCGGAGCAGGGCGTTGTTGATGCGGCGCACTACGCTGGGTACCGAGTCGGCGGGGTAGAGGCTTTGGTCGGGGTACATGTGGCCGGCCCCGTTGGCATCGGCGGCCACCTGCCAGCCGCTCAGGTAAATGGCCTTTAGCCCGGCCTGCACCTCCTGAATGGCCTGGTTGCCGGTGAGGGCCCCCAGCCCGGCCACGTATTCCTCCGTGTGTAGCTGCTGCCACAGCCGCTCGGCCCCGCGGCGGGCCAGCGTGTACTCAATCTGCACCGAGCCGCGCAGCTTCAGCACATCCTCGGCCGAATACGGCCGCTCAATACCCCGCCAGCGCGGATTCGTGGCCCAATCCTGTTGCAATGCGGCAATCTGTTCCTGCTTGTTCATACGGGTAAGGGGTTAAGGAAGAGGTAGGGAAAGTGAAGGCAAAGCGCGGCCCGGCCGGCTGGCAAAGCGGCTTTTTTAAGCTGGAATTAGGGTTTTGTTCCCCTCCTTGGAAAGGAGGGGTCAGGGGTGGTTGACTCGTTGAACCGTGTTGCTGGGGTCGTTCAACCAAACAACATCAGCACGCGAAACAACCACCCCAGCCGCGCCTTCGGCACGGCGTCCCCTCCTTTGCAAGGAGGGGAGTTGGTTGTTCTAGGCCAACTGCTCGTAGGCTGGCACGGTCAGGAATTCGATGAACTTCTCGCTCATCACCAGCCGGTCGAACAGGCGGGCGGCTTCCAGGTAGCGGCCGGCGTCGTACTGGGCGGGGCCCACTTGCTGGCGGATATGCTCCAGCACGGGCGGCACCAGGCTGCGGTACAGCTCCACCGTCACGGGGCGGCCGTCATCGAGGGTGGTGCCGGGCGTGTGCAGCCACTGCCACACCTGGGCCCGGCTGATTTCGGCGGTGGCGGCGTCCTCCATCAGGTTGTAAATCGGCACACAGCCGTTGCCCCGCAGCCACGACTCCAGGTACTGCACCGCCACGTCGATGTTCAGGCGCAGGCCGGCTTCGGTGATGGAGCCCACGGGGGCGCGCACCAGGTCCTGGGCCGTCACGTGCACGTCGTCGCGCTTGTTGTCCAGCTGGTTGGGTTGGGGCATCAGCTCGTTGAACACGTCCAGGGCCACTGGCACCAGGCCGGGGTGGGCCACCCAGGTACCATCGTGGCCGTTACGGGCTTCCCGGATTTTGTCCTGGCGCACTTTCTCCAGGGCCGTTTCGTTGGCTTCGGGGTCGTTTTTAATGGGAATCTGGGCGGCCATGCCGCCCATGGCGTGAACGCCCCGGCGGTGGCAGGTCTGGATAACCAGCTGCGAGTAGGCGGCCATAAACGGCACTGTCATGGTTACCTCGGCGCGGTTGGGCAGCCGGAACTTGGGGTTCAGCCCCAGCCGCTTGATGTAGCTGAAGATATAGTCCCACCGCCCGCAGTTCAGGCCCGCCGAGTGCTCCCGCAGCTCCCACAGAATCTCGTTCAGCTCGAAAGCGGCCGGCAGCGTCTCAATCAGCACGGTGGCCTTGATGGTGCATTTGGGCTGCTTCAACGACCACTGCGCAAACCCGAACACGTCGTTCCAGAGGCGGGCTTCGAGGTGGCTTTCTAGTTTGGGCAGGTAGAAGTAGGGGGCCGTGCCCCGGGCGCACAGCTCGTGGGCGTTGTGGAAGTAGTACAGCCCGAAGTCGAACAGCGAGGCGCTGATGGGCTCCCCGTCTACCAGCACGTGCTTTTCCAGCAGATGCCAGCCCCGGGGGCGCACCATCAGCACGGCGGTTTGCTCGTTGAGGCGGTACTCCTTGGTGGGCGTGCTCAGCGAGATGGTGCGGCGTACGGCGTCGCGCAGGTTGCGCTGGCCCTCCACCACGTTGGCCCAGGTGGGCGAGTTGGAATCCTCCAGGTCGGCCATGAACACCTTGGCCCCCGAGTTCAGGGCGTTGATAATCATTTTGCGCTCCACCGGCCCGGTAATTTCCACGCGGCGGTCCAGCAAATCGGCGGGCAGGGGGGCCACCGTCCAGGGTTTTTCGCGGATGAGGCGGGTTTCGGGCAGAAAGTCGGGCAGCTGACCAGCTTCAAACTCGCGCTGCCGCTCCGCGCGCCGCTGCAGCAGCGCCCGGCGGGTGGCGTCGAAGCGGCGGTGCAGCTCGGCCACGAAGGCCAGGGCCGAGGGCGTCAGGATTTCGGCGTACTCGGGCGAGAAGCTGCCCAGCACCTTCACCCGCTCGGGAGTGAGAAAAGTGGGCGAGGGTACCAGCGTCTGCAGTTCGGCAAAGGGCGACATAAGCAAGGCGGTTAGGTAAGTGGCAGATAGGAAAGGCGTTCCGGGTGAACACTTCAAACGTACGAAAGCGAATTTTATATAACAAGCGAAAATTCGCTAATTTTTCAGAACGAGCCCAAAGGCGTAGATTTGCGAAGTATTGCGGGGAACAGCGGCACGTGTGCAAATACAGCACGCTTCGGCCAGCCCGGCTGCTCCCTTTTGCCCTCTTTGTACTTTACCACCCGTTTTCCATGCTGAGTCACGGCCAGGTTGTCCGGTTAATTTTTGGCCTGAAGCTGCGCGAGCTGCGCCAGGAGCGCGGCTTCACGCCCGCCGAGCTGGCCCGCGCCTGCGACGTATCGGTGTCGTACCTCAACGAGATTGAGAAAGGCAAGAAGTACCCTAAGGCCGACAAGATTCTGAGCCTGAGCAAGGTGCTGGGCGTCACCTACGACCAGCTCACCTCTCTCACGCTGAGCCGCCGCCTGGAGCCCATTTCCGAGCTGCTGCAGTCGGATTTGCTGAAGGAGTTTCCGCTGGATATGTTCGGGCTGGACCCGCTGCGCATTGTGGAGCTGATTGCCGACGCGCCGGCCAAGATGAACGCCTTTATCAGCACGCTCTTCGAAATTGCCCGCAACTACGAGATGCGCCAGGAAAACTTCTTCCTGGCCGCGCTGCGCTCCTTCCAGGAGATGCACGACAACTACTTCGAGGAGCTGGAGCAGGACGTGCGCACTTTCCTGGTGGAGCACAAGCTGCAGGCCGCCGCACCCTTCGACCGCACCCAGTTGGAGCGGGTGCTGGTGCAGAAGTACGGCTACACCATCGACCGCACTGGGCTGGATGAGTACGTGCACCTGGGCCGCCTACGCTCCGTGTTTCAGCCCAAGCAGCGCCGCCTGCTGCTGCGCCAGGGCCTGAGCGGGGCCCAGGAGGGCTTCGTGCTGGGCCGGGAGGTGGCCTTTAACTATGTGGGCCTCAAGGAGCGGCCCTACGTGAATGCCTCGTTCCCGGTGCGCTCCTTTGAGGAAGTGCTCAACAACTTCAAGGCCAGCTACTTTGCTGGCGCGCTGCTGATGGAGGAGGAAGCACTGGTGCGCGACATTACCCGGTTTTTCAACGCCAAAAAGTGGGAGCCGGCCTTGCTGCTGGATTTGCTCACGAAGTATGCCGTGTCGCCGGAGATGTTCATGCAGCGCATTACCAACCTGCTGCCCCGGCACTTCGGCATCCAGAGCCTGTTTTTCCTGCGTTTCGACCAGGCCAACTCGTCGGCGGCTTACAAGCTCACCAAGGAGCTGCACCTTTCGCGCCTGCACAACCCCCACGGCAACGAGCTGCACGAGCACTACTGCCGCCGTTGGATTTCCCTGCGCCTGATTGCCGAGCTGCGCCAGCAGCCCGCCAGCAACGCGCCCAACTACACGCTGGGCGCCCAACGCTCCCTGTACCCCAACGGCGACGAGTACCTGTGTCTCACGCTGGCCCGCGCCGGCTCGGCCACTGAGCCCGCCGTGAGCGTCACCGTGGGCCTGCTCTGCGACGACACCCTGCGCCAGAAGGTGCGCTTCCTCGACGATGCGGCTATTGTGCAGAAGGAAGTAAACGAAACCTGCGAGCGGTGCACCATCCCCAACTGCGAAGTGCGCGCCGCCGCCCCCGTGGAAATTGAGCGCCGCCAGCGCCAGCAGGAGCTGGAAGCCGCCGTAGCCGCGCTGGTGAATCAGTAAGGCAGAATTGGGGTTGTCCTGAAAAGTGAACAGCTGTCATCCTGAGCGGAGCGAAGGACCTTCTCACGTCTAAACAGATTCGTTACAACGTGGTAAGGTCCTTCGCTCCGCTCAGGATGACAGTATAATCAACTGACCATTTGCGTAAATTCTGGCTGATTTTCCTGCTAACGCTGAGCGTGGCCGTGCTGGCGGGGCTAGGCGGGGCGTGGTACTCGCTCTGGAAGCCCAACGTGCGGTACTCGGCGTTCGGGCCGGCGTACCTGTACATTCGCACGGGTTCTGGCTATGGGGCCGTGCTGGACTCCCTGCGCAAGTACGAGCTGCTGCACGATGAGGCCCTGTTCGACCGGGTGGCGCGCTGGCAGGACTATCCCAGCCAGGTGCGGCCGGGGCGGTATCTGCTGCGGCCGGGCATGGGCAACCGGGCGCTGGTAGAAATGCTGCGCCGGGGCGAGCAGGATACGGTGGCCTTCACCCTCGATGCTTTCAAGTACAAGCCCCAGCTGGCCCGTCAGGTAGCCCGTCAGCTCGAAACCGACTCGGTAAGTCTGCGCCGGCTGCTGCGCGACAACGCCTATTTGCAGCGGCGCTACCAGCTCGATACCACCACCATACTCACCCTGTTCCTGCCTGGGCCTTACCGCCTCCTCTGGAACACCTCGGCCCGGCAGTTTCTTGACTCGGCGGCCGCCACCCACCGCCGCTTCTGGACGCCCGAGCGTCGGCGCCGCGCCGATTCATTGCAGCTCAGCCCCACCGAGGTGCACGTACTGGCCAGTATCGTGCAGCGCGAAACCGCCCAGAAAACCGATAAGCCACTTATTGCCGGAGCCTACCTTAACCGCCTGCGCCGGGGCATGCGCCTGCAGGCCGACCCTACGCTGCTCTGGGCCATCGGCAACTTCGGGGTAAAGCGCGTGCTCAACAAGGACAAGCTGGTGGACTCGCCCTACAACACTTACAAGCACAAAGGCCTGCCGCCCGGCCCTATCACCTCGGCCAACCGCCAGAGCCTGGATGCCGTGCTCAAGCCTGCTCAGCACAAGTACGTGTTCTTCTGCGCCAGGCCCGACGGGAGCGGTTTTTCTGACTTTGCCGAAACCTTTGCCGAGCACAAGAAAAATGCCCGGCGCTACCAGCACTGGCTAGACAGCCTCAACATTAAGAGATAAATAAGGCACTAAAAGACAGCCATAAAAGCGGCTACCCGGCTGATTCAGCTCTCTTCATTAACCTCTCCTAATTCAGCTGAATTCCAGCTACCTTTGCAGCCTATTATCCGAAAAACTGCCTGCATGACGCGACGTTTCCTCTCCGTTGGTTTTTTGTTTGTTTCGAGTGCGGCCCTGGCGGGCGGTTTTCAGAATGGGCCGCAAGGAGCCCGTTTGGTAGGACTCGGTGGCGCGGCCACGGCCTACGCCCGCGACGCCTCCGCTATTTTCTACAACCCCGGTATTCTGGGGCACCTGGATTCGCTCACGCACCTGAGCTTCGGCGGACTGGGCACGGCCCGCACCACCTCATTTTTGGGTACTGACTCACGCCGGCAGACGGTGCAGGATCTGGCTATTTTGCCGGGCGGCTATTTCTATGCCTCGCACCCCATCGCCGACCGGGTGAAAGTTGGCTTGAGCATCAACACACCCTTCGGGTACGACACGCAGTGGCCGCGTCAGTGGGAAGGCAGCAGCTTGGTGCGTTCAGCTAGCCTGCACACGGTTTTCGTGCAGCCCACGGCTGCCTTCAAAATCAACGATAATTTCAGCCTGGGGGCCGGGTTCATCTACGCTTACGGCAACCTGAAGCGGGAGCGGGGCCTTGGTCAGTACGACGACTTGGGGGCCACGGCCCGCTACCAGGCTAGCGGCAGCGGCATCGGCTACAGCCTGGGTATGTACGGCCGTACCGGCGACGATTTGTCGTTTGGCATCAGCTTCCGGGGGCCCGTTTCCTTGAAAATGGACAACGGCAAAGCGGAGTACCAGAACGTGCCCATGCTGGATGCTGCCCGGTATCCGGCCAGCAACTTCACTACGCGAGTAAAACTGCCGTCCACGCTGTCGGTAGGCCTGGCCGACCAAATGACCAAGAAGCTGCTGGTAACCTTCGACTTCGCCCTCACGGGCTGGAGCAGCTACGATTCGCTCAACTTTAAAACCGAAACCGGCCCGCAAGTACGCCAGGGCCGCCGCTACGAGGATGCCATGTCGTTTCGGGTGGGCAGTGAGTACGCCGTTTCCAACGATTTGCAGGTGCGGGCCGGCGTGAGCTACGACGAAACGCCCATCCGTGACGAGTTTATTTCGCCAGAGCTCCCTGATGGTAACCGGCTGGGTGGCTCGCTGGGCGTAAGCCTGCGCCTGAGCCGCGTGATGCTGGACCTGGGCTACGGGCTGGATGTGGCCGGCAAACGCACCGCCCGGGTGAACCGCACCCAGTATCAGTCGCCCAACATTGCGGGTAACTACCGCACGCTGGTGCACACGCTGGCTGCTGGGGTTTCCTACTCGTTTGGCTCCAAAAAATAACCGCTCCTGACTTCTCTTATGCAACGCTTTTCTCTTTCTGCAGCAGAACGGATGTCTGGCCGGACGCTGCGCGCCACTCTGTTGCCACTCACGCTGAGCCTGTTGGCTGTGGGTTGCTCGCCCGATCAATCGGAGCCCACGCCTAGTGCCGGTACGCTGGATGTGTACAAATACCTCGCGGTGGGTGACGGCTACACCGCCGGCATCAGCGACGGGGGCCTGACCGCCACCGGCCAGCAGTACGCATATCCCAATCTGATTGCCCAGCAGCTCATTCGCATCAACCCCGCGGCCACCTTTACGCAGGGCGTACTACCGGCGGGTGTAGGCACGGGCTACCTAACGCTGCGCGGTATCAGTGACCGGGGCTTACCCCAAACTACGTACGTGGCCCGCAACCGGGCCGTGCGCGGTACCTACTCCATAAATGCCGCGGCCTGTGGCGGCCCTGATACCACGTTCCTGTACGCGCAAGCGCCTGCTTCGCCCCTTAGCCAAAACCTGGGTGTGCCGGGTCTGGGTCTGGCGCAAATTGAAGTGGCTGGCTTGGGCAATACCGCCAACCAGTCCCGCTACGGCAGCTTCAACTCGTATTTCGAGCGGCTGCTGCCTACCAACGATAACCGCACCTACCTGCAGACGGTAACGGACGCCTCGTCGTCGGCCACGTTCTTCACGTTCTTCATGGGCCTGGGCGATGCGCTGCCCTACGTGCTGAGCGGTGGAGAGTGCATTACGCCGCCCGTTTCAGCTACGCTGAACGCCAACGCGAAGAAAGTGCTGGACCGCCTCACAGTCGGCGGCCGCCAGGGTATCATTGCCTTACTGCCCACCTTGCAGAACCTGCCGGTGCTGCGTTTGGGAGGAAAGGATGGAATCCGGAGCAGCCTGACCCAGGGAGCCAGCCCTGATTCTATTTACGTAACCTCGTCGGTGGCATATTCCACGGTAATCCGGGAGGTGCGGGCCATTTCGGCCAGTGACTACATTCTGCCGGCCGGCCTGCAGCAGCTGGGGGCTTCGCGCACGGTAACGCTGCCGGGCGGCGGCACCCGCACGGTAGGGTACGGCCTCAGCAAGCGCGCGCCTATCGAGTCGAAATATGTGCTGGACTATCTGGAATACAACAAAGTAGGGCCACAGATAATAGCCCTGAGTACGGAACTGAAGCGCTTGGCTGAAGTAGAATATAAGCTGCCCACGGTGGACCTGGAAAATGAGCTGTTCACGCAGGTGAACAATCGTATTTCGGTAAATGGTGTGGAATATTCGTCGGAGCCGGTGCGCGGCAATTTCTACTCGCTTGACCTGTACTCGCTGACCCCCAGGGGCAACGCCCTGTTGGCCAATGCCTTCATTCGGGCCATCAACCGGAACTACCAGGCCAACATCCCCTTCGTTGACCCCAACGCGCTACCCACTACGGCCCGGCCGCAGTAGGGCGCAATAGCATTCAATTTCTGGCAAGGCCCTGCTTCGGCGGGGCCTTGTTGCGTTTAGAGCGGAAACAGCCGCAACTGCAGCGTATCACGGGCGGCGGCTTGCTGGAGCTGCAGCGTTTCGGTGTATCCCAGCCCGGTAAACTCCGAGTGCTCCAGAAACAGTAAGGGGCAGGTCAGCATCGGCTCGGGCCAGGCCGCTACCGGCTGCCGCTGTTGCAAGTGCCGGAAATGCCGAATGTTGGCCACCCGCCAGTAAGCATCCAGTAACACGTAGCGTTTTCCTCGTTGGTAGTGAGCCGGCAGTTGCCGTTCGTCCAATATGGCCTCAATGGAATGCACCGGACTCCAGAATGGGGCAAAACCCAGCCCTACGGTGCTGACAATCGGCCCCTCGCCCTGGCCTTCCAGCCAGCCCACCAGCTTTGGATAATTGGTAGGTGAATAGGCGTAGATTTCGCGCTGAATCCGGTATAGATTCAGCCCGATGGCAACAGTAACGACGCTGATCAGTGCCCCGGCAGGTAACCGCCGCAACTGCAGCAGCGCCAAGGCGTACCACAGCCCGTAGGCCCACAGCAGCCCCCGGGGCGCTTTCACCAGCAACGACATACCCGCCAGCAGGCACCACCCCCACACTGCCAAGTACAGCTCCGGCGGAAGCGGAGCGCCGCGCCGTACCTGCCGAAGCTGCCACAGCGGCCCCAACAGCCCCAGCCACACCAGCCCCGATTCAAAATCCCAGAGGTAGCGCAGGTAGTACAGAAAATCGGGCCGTAGCGTGGCACCCCGGCCCGCCGCGTTGGCCGCATCCGGGAAAGCCACTTTGTAATAGATGGCTGGCCACACATACCAGCGCAGCCCGGCCGCAACACCGACACTGCCCAGGACTACGTAAGGTAGCAGTAGCAGCAGCAGCACCCGCCACCAGTGGCCGTTCCGCCACAACAGCCCATCGGCCTGCCACCACTCCAGCACGGCCAGAATAGGGAGCGTGAGCAGGAATTTGTAGTTGAAGCACAAGCCCAGTACCAGCCAACCAGCGGCTCGGTACAAAGTAGTCGGGCCGGGCTGCTGCAGGCGGCGCTGATACGCACCCAGCAGCCCGGCAAAACACAGCAGGCTCCAGGAACTCATGGTAAAGTCCCGGCCTGAAAAGGTGAGGAACACGCTGGTGCCCATCAGCAGCACTAGAAGCCCGGCCTGCCAGTCGGGCAACTGGGTCAGCCGCGCTACCACGCGGCTCAGCAGGCCCAGGGCAGCCACCGCCACCAAGGCATTCAGGTGCTGGAAAACCCGGTAGTCGGTAGTGAGCCATGCTACCGGGGCGTACACCAACGCGAAGGCCGGGCTACCGTGGTGAAACAGGTGCCGTAAGTTTCCCTCGGCCACCTCCTGCACAATCTGCCAATTCCGCACGGAATCGTAATCGGGCAGGGCGGCCCCGGCCAGGCCGTGCAGCCGCACAGGTGCTAGAAGAATTAGGGCAGCCAGCCACCACGCAGATTTTGGTGCAGAAGATGTGGAGAAGGGGCGAAGCGTCATGCCAATGAGTGAGCCGGGCAGTGGCAGCAGTCTGCTACGCCGGATTTTTCCAGGTGAATATTGCCGATTCCCGGCGATACCGCCGTATTTGCAGCACCAAGAAAACAAGTAAAAGCAGATGCGTTGTGTAATTCAGCGGGTGCGGCACGCCCGTGTAACAGTAGATGGCCGCATCACGGGACAGATTGGCCCCGGCCTGCTCGTGCTGGCGGGTTTTGCCCCCGACGATACAGCGGCCCGCCTCGACTGGATGGCGCGTAAGCTGACCCAGCTCCGGATATTTTCCGATGACGAAGGCAAGATGAACCGCTCAGTGCAGGATATAAAAGGGGAGGTGCTGGTAGTTAGTCAGTTCACACTGCTAGCCGATGCCCGCAAAGGCAACCGCCCCAGCTACATTGGGGCCGCACCGCCACCTATTGCCGTACCGCTTTACGAGCAGTTTGTGCAGCAGGTGAGCAGCCTGCTGGGCCAGCCAGTGGCCACCGGCGAGTTTGGGGCTGATATGCAGGTGGAGCTGCTCAACGACGGCCCCGTTACCATCGTGCTGGACTCGCCGCAAGATTGAAATGATAAAAGATGAAGGTGTGAATTGTGAACCAGCACTATTTTCACCGCTGCACCTTTCACCACTTCACCTTCGCTCATGACCATCGAAGAAGCCCAGCAAACCGTTGATACCTGGATTCAGACTACCGGCGTCCGATATTTCAATGAACTGACCAACATGGCCATGCTCACGGAGGAAGTGGGAGAAGTAGCCCGCATCATTGCCCGGCAGTACGGCGAGCAGTCCTTTAAAGAGTCCGACAAAGATAAAGTGCTGGCCGACGAGCTGGCGGATGTGCTGTTCGTGGTTATCTGCCTCGCCAACCAAACCGGCGTAAACCTCACGGAAGCCCTGCAGCGCAACCTCACCAAGAAAACCCAGCGCGACGCCACCCGCCACCAGCAAAACGAGAAATTGCGGTAGCACTTACTGCACAAAAAAGCCGGCCGCCCCTACGCTTGGTAGTGGAGCGGCCGGCTTTTTTCGTGTTCTGAGAAAGGCTAGCTCTTGAAATCAAAAGGGCCGGCTACCTGCCCGAAATCCAGGCCGTGGCGCTGGGCGGTTTCCAGCAGCAGCGCGTGTTGCCAGGGGCGCAGGGAAGCATCGGCGCCCTGCTCAATTATATCGGCAATGAGGCGGTTGCTCAGCACCAGGTTGGCCATAATGGGGCTGTGGTCTTCGGCCAGATGGGTTTTCAGCGACATCAGCAAGGCCTCGCGGGCATCGGCCTGGGCGGCTTTGGCCCCGGTGAGGCGGCGGCGAAACGGGAAGCGGCGCTGCTCCAATGACTGCGGAGGCTCCGGCTGCCGGTCTTCCTGGGACAGGTTCACCAGCCGCTCGGCAAAGGGGCTACGCTTAAGCTCGGGGTGCAGGCCGGGGGCGTTGCGCAAATGGCCTGAGCTGGTTACGGGCAGGCGGGTAAGCTCGGCTAGCCGGTCGTTGCTGGCCACCATGTACGAGGGCCGGTCGATGTGACGGGCCACCTCGTCGCGCAGCAGAAACAGGTCCCGGAACATGGGCAATTCCTGGGGCTGAATGCGGTATTTGCCCGCCAAGCGCAGGTAGGGCCGCTCGTCGCGGGAGTAGCGTACTTCTTCCAGGGCTTCGTTTTCCTGGGCGGCCCAGGCGGTGCGGCCCAAGGCGTCCAGCTTGGCTTGTAGCCGGTCGGTCAGCTCAAACAGGTAGAGCACGTCGTTGGCGGCATACTGCATCTGAGCGTCCGTGAGGGGGCGTTTCAGCCAGTTGGATTTCTGCTCGCCCTTGTCTACCTCAATGCCCAGTTCCTGCTGAATGAGCCGGCCCAGAGAGATGTTATTGTCAGATTCGGCCAGTAAGGTGTACTGCACGCTGGTATCCACAATGTGGCGCACGTGCACGTTGTATAGCTCATCCAGCAGCAGAATATCCGACTTGCAGCTGTGGAACACCTTGGCTACTTGCGGGTCGCGGAGTACGGCCCAGAGCGGTTCGAGCTCCTGGGCCGGGTTGGTAAGGGCTAGCGGATCGATGAGGAACACCGTGTTGCCGTCGAACAGCTGGATAAGCGCCAGGTTGCGGCCGTAGCGGTAGCGCATATCATCAAACTCCAAATCAATGGCAATGCGCGGCTGCTGATGAACGGTTTCCGCAACCTGCGCAACGGCCGCGGCATCGGTGATATACTGGATATCGGGCATTAACTACGAGAAATCGAGGGGTGAAATGAAGGTTTGCGGGCCTCCAAGGTAGGGTAAAGGTAGGAAGTGCCAGAATCGGAAGCTAACTGCCGGTAACGGGGCGTACTAAATTCGAATAGACACTCAATAAGCAGACTTGTTGCAAACTATATACATTTGCTTATGAGGATATAGCGTTTGCAGACGTTTATATCCGATTTTCCGCGGTAGTAACCGGCCGCATAATTTTCCTGTTTCGGCGTTTCAGCCGGTATTTTTCACTCAATACGGCCTAAGGAGGGTCAAACGTGTATGAAAAAACATTTTCTCATTCCGCTGGCGTGTGGTGTGCTCGTGGCAACTGCTGCCACAGCCCAGACGCGCATAGTGAGCGGACGCGTAACAGATGCCACTGGCTCCAATCTGCCAGGGGTAACGGTGCTGGAGCGCGGCACCAGCAATGGTACCAGTACTGGTGCCGATGGTAGCTTTACCCTATCGGTACAACCCGGAGCTACGCTGGTGTTAAGTTCTATTGGCTTCGAAACTCAGAACGTAGTAGTAGGGGACCGTACCAGCATTAACGCAACGTTGAAAAGCAGTGCGACTGAGTTGGGCGAGGCGGTGGTAGTAGGCTATGGCACCCAGGCCAAGGCCGATATTACGGGCTCTATCGTGCAGCTCGGGGGCAAAGACGTGCAGAATACGCCTGTTCCTTCTTTTGAGCAGGCTATTCAGGGTAAAGCCGCCGGGGTGTTCATTGAGAACAGTAGCGGAAAATTAGGGCAGGGTATCAAAGTACGAGTGCGGGGTGCCACTTCGGTGAGTGGTGGCAACCAGCCGCTGTACGTGGTAGATGGGGTGCCGATTATCTCGGAAAGCCAGTCGGGTATCAGCGCCGAAACGAACCCAATTGCTGACCTGAATGCCAATGATATTGAATCCATCAGCATTCTGAAAGATGCCGCCGCTTCGGCCATTTACGGCTCACGGGCATCCAATGGGGTAGTGCTGATTACCACGAAGCGCGGCCGGGAAGGGGCCACGCGTTTCAACCTGAGCTACCAGACCGGTACCAGTACGCCTACCCGCAAGCGGGACTTTCTCAATCCCACCGAATACGTGGACTTGGTGCGGGAGTCGGCCGCGAATGTGGGTTTGACTGCTTTTGCTGAGACGCGCCTGCAACGCTACGCTGCCGGCAACACGAATGTGCTGGCCTACGGTACCGACTGGCAGGAAGAAGTATTTCAGTCAGCTCCGTTTCATCAGATTGATCTGAGTGCAAACGGGGGCTCTGATAAAACGAAATTTTACGTTTCAGGGGGATATAGCGACCAGAAAGGTATTCTGGTGGGTAACCAGTTCAAGCGGATTACCACACGTACCAACCTCGACCATAAAGCGTCGGATTTCTTCTCGCTGGGCCTCAATTACTCCCTCAGCCGCACAGAAAATAAGCGTCTAGCTGCCGATAACGCGTTTTCCAATCCTATGCAGATTGTGGCGCTGTCGCCCATCACACCGCTGATAGACCCGCGCACCAACCAAATCAGTGGGGCGCTGGACAACGCAACGGGACTGCCAAATACCAACTTCCCGGTATACTACAACCCGTTGCTGAATACCATTGGGGCTTCTTATCTGGCTACAGTTTACCGTAACCTGGGTAATATTTACGGGCAGCTGAACTTTACCAAGCAGCTTTCCTTCCGCTCGGAGCTGGGCGTTGACCTGCTCAGCCAAGAAGAAGATTCCTATTACGGTCGTCTGACGGCCCGTAATACCTCCTTCGCCGACAATGGCAATGGGACCAACCGTACGGTAACTAACGGCCGCTTCATTACCAACAACTTCGCTACGTTCCGGCCGGTACTGGGCGAGCAGCACAGCCTAGAGCTGGTAGGCGGTTTCTCATTCGAGAAGCGGCGGGTGAAATCTAACAGCGTATCCGGCCAGCAGTTCCCCAGCGACGCGTACAAACAGATTGCCAGCGCTGCCCTGATTAGTGCCGGCTCATCGTCGCGCACGGAAAGCTCTCTGGTATCGTGGTTTGGCCGGGCCAACTACATCTTCAGCAACCGATACCTGATCAACGCCAGCTTCCGGGCCGATGGTTCTTCGCGTTTTGGCAGCAATAACCAGTTCGGTTTCTTCCCGGCAGCTTCGGTAGGGTGGGTACTCACCGAAGAAGCTTTCCTGAAAGATAACGCGGTTATCAGCCTGATCAAGCCCCGCGTGAGCTACGGTATCACGGGCAACCAGTCGTTCCCGGATTTTCCCTGGCAGGCACTGTACTCCGATGCCGGCTACGGCGGAGTACCCGGCCAGGCACCGGTGCAGATTGCTAACCCCGACCTGAAATGGGAGACGACCAGCCAGCTGGACGTAGGGTTGGATTTCGGGTTCTTTAACAGCCGCCTGACGGGTGAGATAGACCTGTATCGTAAGAATACCTCCGACCTTGCTCTGAACGTAAACGTGCCCGGCACCAGCGGCTTTGCCCAGCAGTTCCGCAACGTAGGCGACCTGGAAAACAAAGGCTTGGAAGTAGCCTTGAACACTCGTAACCTGGAAGGCACCAATTTCACGTGGTCTACCAGCATCAACGCCTCTGCTAACCGCAACAAAGTAAAGAATCTGCAGGGGCAGATTATTGAGGGCGGATTCCTCAACCGGGCGCAGGAAGGCCAGCCGCTGGGCGTGTTTTTCGGGGTGGAATATGCCGGAGTAGACCCTGCTAATGGCGACGCGCTGTACTACCTGAATACGACCAACGCCGACGGTTCGCTGGACCGCAGCACCACAGCCGATTATAATGCTGCTCAGCGGGTTATTCTGGGCAATCCGAATCCTAAATGGATTGGCGGGGTTACCAACACATTCACTTTCCGCAACCTCATTGACTTCTCGTTCACCTTCCAGGGGGTATTTGGAAATGAGGTGTACGACGGAGGCGGAAAGTTTATGTCAGTCGGCTTCAACAACGGCTTCGATAACCAGACCCGTGACCAGTTGCGGCGCTGGCGCAACCCCGGCGATGTAACGGATGTGCCTCAGGCGCGTCTGTTTGCCGGCAATGGTGTCGGCGAATCTTCGCGCTTCCTGTACGATGCATCCTACGTGCGCCTACGGACGGTGACGCTGGGGGTTAATATTCCCAAATCGTTGACTTCATATGCCCGCATCAACAACGCCCGTTTGTTCTTCTCAGGCGTGAACCTGCTCACATTCACCGATTACAAAGGCTGGGACCCGGAAGTAAACACCGACTACATCGCCAGCAATATTTCGCAGGGTAACGACTTTTATTCTGCTCCACAGGCCAAGACGTTCACCGTAGGGCTGAACATCGGGTTTTAATCATCCTCTGATCTTTTTTGGACATGAAATATTCTGTTGTTCGTTCTCTTCTGGTAGCTACCACGCTGGGGCTGCTACCGTTGGCTAGCTGTAATGACGAGCTGGATATCACGCCCAGCAACACGGTACTGGCCGAAGACGCACTGAAAACTTCGGCCGACGTTGAGGCGGCCATGGTGGGGGTATATGACCGTCTGGGCGCTCAGGCCCTGTATGGCGGGCAGCTGCAGTTTATGGGAGAGTTGCTGGGAGATGCTGGCGACCTAGCCTTCGTGGGTACCTTCAACCAGCCGAACGAAGCCTACCGTAAAGCGCTGTTGGTTAACAATACCTTCGTAGCCCAATCCTGGCTGGCCGGCTACCGCACCATCAATAACGCCAATAGTGTGTTGGCCGCAATTGATAAGGTAACGGCAGCTCGTCGGAACCGCATTGAGGGGGAAGCACTGTTGGTGCGGAGTCTGGTGTACTTTGACTTGGTGCGCTACTACGCTAAAGCGTGGAATGATGGCAATCCGCAGAGCAACCCCGGAGTACCCCTGGTGCTTACGCCCACTACCAGCCTGGGTAGCGACAACCAGGTAGCCCGAAACACAGTTGCCGAGGTATACACGCAGGTACTGCAGGATCTGGAGCGTGCCAAAACCCTGTTACCGGTTACCAATGGTATTTTCGTGAACAGGAGTGCGGCTTCGGCTATCCTTTCCCGGGTATATCTGCAGCAGGGCCGCTACACGGAAGCTGCCGCCGCGGCCAGTGAGGTAATTGCCAACACTCGCTACTCGCTGGATGAATCGGTAGAGGCGGTATTTACGAATACCAAAGCCTCCCCGGAAATCATCTTTTCGCTGCAGGTTTCCAATCAGGATGGCATTAATGAGTTAAATACCTATTTTTCAGAGTTAAGTCGGGCGGATATTGAGATTCAGGAGCAGCATCTGAACCGCTACGAGGCGGATGATACGCGCCTGAACCTGTTCGGCAGCTCCGGTGGCACCAACTACCTGCTCAAGTACGATGACCCATATGCCAACGTCGTGTTGATTCGGCTGGCGGAGATGTACCTGACGCGCGCGGAAGCACGTTTTCGGCTGGGTAATACGGCCGGTGCCCTTACTGATTTGAACCTCGTACGGGTACGCTCAGGCTTGGCGCCACTTACCAGCGCTCAACTTTCCCTTAATGCTATTCTGCGGGAGCGGCGTCTGGAATTGGCCTTTGAAGGCTTCCGCCTGCACGATGCCAAGCGTACGCAGGAGGCCATCGTTAACTCAGCGCCCAACGTGAATGTGAACTTGGTGTGGAACTCACCCCGCCTGATTTTCCCGATTCCTCGCCGTGAAATCGACGTAAATCCCCGGTTAGTACAGAATGAAGGATACTAATAGGTGATACTTCTTATAAAGAAAAAGGCCGCTCTCAGAGTGGCCTTTTTCTTTATTCTTCATCTTCTTCAGTAAGATGGCTGAAGTCCAGCTTGGGAGCCAGCCGTAGCGCTTCCCGGATAACGTCGTCCATGAGGGGCTGGGAATCGGCATCGAGGGTGCGCTCGAACAAATGGAGCAGCTGCTCGCCTTCATCGTTCACGTACAGGTCGGCGTAAAGACGCTCAAACGTGGCGGCGTCTTTCTGGATGGTAGCATCAATGGCTCCCACGGAAGGCGCTTTTAGAGCCCGCAGCAGCACCTCCAGCACGGCGCGGCCTTCCTCCAGGTCGCCGAGGTCGGAGAGGAGCTTCATGAGAGCTAGCGCCACGCCCAGGCGCACCCGCTCGAACCGGTACGCAATATCCTGCGGATTGGCCTGCTCAAAGGTGCGGTAGGCAGCCACAGTAGTAGGGTGGAGGTAGCGGGCGGCATCAGCGGGCTGGGCGAAGGCCAGCTCCAGCAGCCGCTGGTAAGGAGGAACAAGCATGAGAAGTGCGAAAAACGGCTGCCAGCGCCAGCCGGCAAAATATTATCGGGGTATGTTGTAACCCCACGGCGCAAAGGTACGATTGTGCAAGGTGAAGCTGGTTGCTGCGGTTGCCGCTGCCAGCCCCGCTTGATTTTCGTTCTTTCTTCTCTCCCGAATTCCTCATGACGCACAAGGAAAAATGGTTGGTTTTCGCCCCTGCCGGGCTGATGGTCATTGGCCTGGGCAGCTGCCTGGTGCAATGGGCCGCCGACAAGAAACGCAACGGCCACCCTACGAAAGAGTGGGTCGCGGCCGGCACCGCCGCTTTAGTGGTATTTAATGCTGGTATCAGCCTGTTTGGCCGGGGAGTAGTGGAAAAGGTGAAATACGACCTCCACGAAAAGCCTGCTGAGCTGGACTATAACAACGTGGCAAGATTGTAATGCCAGCAAAATAAAAAGAGGCTGACTACTCGTGCCACTGCCGGCATAGCCCGGCAATTGGTACAAGTGGTCAGCCTCTTTGCTATTCCGCTTCGCTACAGAACGCGCACCTTCAGTTGGGAGGCGTGCTGGGGCGAGTGGTACAGCCGGTGCGTAGCGGCCTGGAAGTCTTTTTCATCAGCCTCGAAGATGTTGGGTACGAAGGTTTGGGGGTTGCGGTCCACCAATGGGAACCAACTGCTTTGCACCTGCACCATGAGGCGGTGGCCTTTGCGGAAGGTGTGGCAGAGGTCCTGCACCACAAACGGCACGGCCGTTACCTGCCCTGGTACAAAAGCCTCTGGCTTGCTGAAGCTGTTGCGGAACCGGCCGCGCATCACTTCCGAGCGCACCATTTGCTGGTAGCCGCCCAGCTTCACGGCGGGGTTCAGGCTGGCGTTGTTGGGCGTATCGTCGGGGTACACGTCAATGATTTTAACTACCCAGTCGGCATCTGTGCCGGTGGTGGCTACCTGCAGCAGCGCATCAATGGGGCCCGCCAGCGTGAGGTCCTCGGTAAGGATGGGCGTCTGGTAGGTGAGTACATCGGGGCGGCGGGCGGCAAAGCGCTGGTCATCGGTCATATACTCACGGGTCATGCCCACGGCGGTAGCTTCGGTGAAGGGCACCGGGTGGGCCGGGTCGCTCAGGAACTGGTCAAACTCCGCGTTGGCCCGGTTTTTTTCATCGGCTTCATCCAGAGGCTTGTCAAAGCCAATCATGCCGTTCGACTGGAAATACATGGTGCGCTCCTGGGCCGCTTTCGGGGGCCAGGCGTCGAAGGTGCGCCAGCGGTTGGTGCCACCCTCAAATACGGTGGCTTCGGGCACGGCGGCCGGCTTGCCATCTTTCAGGTACGACTTGAAAAACGGCGCTTCAATTTCCTTTTGGTAGTACAGGGAAGGCGACTCGCCGTAGGCCACGTTACCGACCATCTCGCCGGTGCCCCGGGCCCAGCCCCCGTGCACCCAGGGGCCCATCACCAAGCCATTGCGCATACCGGGGTTCTGCTGCTCAATGGTTTCGTAGATTTTCAGGGCTCCAAATAAGTCCTCGGCATCATTGAAGCCGCCCACCGTCAGCACGGCCGTGCCTTTGTTGAGGTTTTTGAGGTGGGGCCGCAAGTTGCGGGCCTGCCAAAACTCGTCGTAGTTGGGGTGCTGGGTCATTTCGTTCCAGAACGCCACCTGTCCCTTATAGTACTTCGCGTCGGCATTTTTGAGCGGACCCATCTTCAGGAAGAAGTCGTAGCCATCGGGCGTGCCGTGTTTGAAGCCAGGGTTGCCGGTGGGCGTGGGCTGGGGCCGGGGCAGGCCGAAGGAAGCCAGGAAATTGAAAGCGTGGGGCAGGAAGAAGGCCCCGTTGTGGTGAAAGTCGTCCCAGAACCAGTCGGCAATAGGGGCCTGGGGCGAGGACGCCTTCAGGGCCGGGTGGCGGCTGAGCAGGCCGGTAGCGGTATAGTAGCCGGGGTAGCTGATGCCCCACTGGCCCACGCGCCCGTTGTTCTTCGGTCCCTTTTTCAGCAGCCACTCAATGGTGTCGTAGGTATCGGTGCCCTCGTCGATGTCGGTTTTGCCCTTGTAGCTGTCCTTCTCGGGTCGCACATCCACAAATGTACCCTCCGACATATACCGGCCCCGCACGTCTTGGTACGCGAAGATGTAGCCCTCGTGCATCATGGTGCTGCTGGGGCCCAGGTTATACTTGTATTTGCCCTTGCCGTAGGGTCCCACGGCGTAGGGCGTACGGTTGAGCATGATGGGGTATTTCACCTTGTCGGCGTCGTTGGGGGCGTACACCACGGTGTATAGCTTCACCCCGTCGCGCATCGGAATCTGATACTCCGTTTTGGTGTAGTGCTGCTGAATGTAGAGCGTATCGGCCAGCACCACGGCCATTTGCTGTTTTTCGGCTTCTGTCGGCAGCGGATACGATACGGGCTTCTGGGCGTGGGCCGCCAGCGTGCCAGCGGCCAGTAAGGCTGTCAGGCCAGTCAGGCGGAGGGGAGAGGTGGGCATGAATAGTGGGATAGAAGTGGAAAGGGGCCGTCGGCAGCGTCGTGGTTTCGCATTAGCACGAAGGGCGTGGCTGCTACAGAGAAAGATGCAGCCAAAGTAGGGGAAAAGCATCCTTCGACGGGGATTTTTCTGCTTTCTTTGACTCCCCAACCTATTCTTCCCGTTCCGGCTCCGGCCGGCTTAACCTCCGCGCTTGTGCGACACTTACTTTCCTGGTTTGCGGGCCTGCTGCTGTGCTGCGGGCTAGCCGCTCCCGGCTGGGCCCAAACTACCGCCGATGGCCCGCTCCTGACTCCCCGCCAATTCCTGGGCTACGAACTGGGCACCCGCTTCACCCCCCACGCCGAGCTGCTTCGCTACGTGGAACACGTGGTGCAGCACAGCCCCGGCCGCATGAAACTGCAGCGCTACGGCCGCACCTACGAAAACCGCCCGCTGGAGCTGGTGTATGTGACCACGCCCGAGAACCTCACGAACCTCGACGATATCCGCCGTAATAACCTGCGCCTGGCCGGTCTGGAAAGCGGCTCCGCGGCTACCAAGCAGCCGGCTGTGGTGTGGCTGAGCTACAACGTGCACGGCAATGAGGCCGTGTCGTCGGAGGCCGTAATGCAGGTGCTGTACGACCTGGCTAACCCCCAGAACCAGCAGATGCAGCAGTGGCTGCAGAACCTGGTGGTGATTGTGGACCCCTGCGTGAACCCCGACGGGCGCGACCGGTACGCGCAGTGGTACAACCGCGTGGCCAACCAGCGGCCCAACGCCTCGGCCCTAAGCTGGGAGCACCATGAGCCCTGGCCCGGTGGCCGCTACAACCACTATTACTTTGACCTGAACCGGGACTGGGCCTGGCAAACCCAGCAGGAAAGCCGCCAGCGCATTGTGGTGTACAACCAATGGCTGCCCCAGGTGCACGCCGATTTCCACGAAATGGGGCCGAATAACCCGTACTACTTTTCGCCGGCCGCCAAGCCTTTCCACGCCGACCTCACCGCCTGGCAGCGCAAGTTTCAGGACATTATCGGGGACTATAACCGCCGCGTATTCGATAAGAACAACTGGCTGTACTTCACCCGCGAAACCTACGACCTGTTCGCCCCCTTCTACGGCGACACCTGGCCCAGCTTCAACGGGGCCATTGGCATGACCTACGAGCAGGGCGGTGGCAGCCCGGCCGGTTTGAGCTACGTGAAGGCCGATGGCGATACGCTTACTCTGGCCCAGCGCATCGAGCACCACCACGCCACCAGCCTGGCCACGCTGCAGGCTGCTTCTGACCGCCACGAAGAGCTGGTGCGCGAGTTTCAGAAGTTTTATACCGATGCCCGTACTAAGCCCCGCGGCGAGTACAAATCCTACGTGCTGGCCGGCTCCTCCGACCCCGGCCAGGTGCGCGCCCTCACCCAGTACCTCGACCGGCAGCAAATCAGCTACGGTTTTGCTACCAAGCGCACCCGCCAAACGGGCTACAACTACACCACCGGCAAAACTGAAAGCGTACAGGTAGAGCCCCGCGACGTGGTCATCAGCATGTACCAGCCCAAATCCACGCTGGTGAAAGTGCTGTTTGAGCCCCAGGCTCAGCTGGAAGATTCCCTGACCTACGACCTCACGGCCTGGTCGCTGCCTTACGCTTTCGGTCTGAAAGGTTACGCCCTGAAAAATCAGTTGCCGGTTACCAGTTCCCAGTTGCCAGTAGCTACGGTAGTAGAGAAAGGCGGTAAGCCGGCCCCAACTCCTACTACTAATTCCCAGCCGGTAACTGGCAACAATCAACCCTATGCTTACCTGGCCCGCTGGAACAATCTGCAGGATGTGCGCTTCCTGAGCCGGTTGCTGCAGCAGGGCGTGAAAATCAGGGTGGCCGATGAGCCATTCGAAACCGAGGGGCAGCAATACCAGCGCGGCACCCTCATCATAGCCCGCACCGGCAACGAGCGAATGGGCACCCGCTTCGACCAATTGGTACATGCCCAGGCCGACTCGGCCGGCGTGATGGTGCAGGCTGTACAATCGGGCCTGTCTACCACCGGTGGTGACCTGGGTTCCCGCTCCGTGCGGCCTCTCAAAATGCCTAGTGTAGCCATTCTGGCTGGCCCGGGCGTAGATGCCACGGCGTTTGGCGAGGTATGGCACTTCTTCGAGCAGCAGGTGGGCTACCCCGTCACGGTGCTTGGCACGGACTATTTCAACAGCGTGCCGCTCAGCAAATTCGATGTGTTGGTGCTGCCCGATGGCCGCTACGACGATGTACTAACCGAGCGGGGCCTGGACAACGTGAAAACCTGGGTGCGCGGCGGTGGCCGCCTCATTGCCCTGGAAGGCGCCTCACGCTTCCTCGCTGGCAATAAAGACTTCCTGCTGAAAACCAAACCGGCGGACACCGCCGCCAGCAAGAAAGCCAGCCCGTACGCCGCCCTGCGCCGGTATGCCGATGCCGAACGGGAGGAAATTGGGGAGCGGGTGCAAGGCAGCGTGTACCGCGTGCAACTCGACAACACCCACCCGCTGGCCTTCGGCTACGGTAACACCTACTACGCCCTGCTGCGCGACGTGCCCAACTACCGCTTCCTGCCCAAAGGAGGCTGGAATGTGGGCGTGCTGAAGAAAGACAGCTACGCAGCCGGTTTTGCCGGTCGTAAGGCCCAGCGGGCCCTCACCGACAGCTTCGTACTGGGCACTCAGGACATGGGCCGGGGGCAAGTAGTATATCTCGGCGACAACCCTTTGTTCCGGGCTTTCTGGCAAGGGGGTAAGCTATTGTTCGGTAATGCCGTGTTCATCGTCGGG
The DNA here is from genome assembly GCF_020421205.1 of Hymenobacter pini. Classification (GTDB taxonomy): domain Bacteria; phylum Bacteroidota; class Bacteroidia; order Cytophagales; family Hymenobacteraceae; genus Hymenobacter; species Hymenobacter pini. The sequence continues at coordinate 115,898 of NZ_JAIZZH010000003.1, read as the reverse complement.
CAATAAACCCAGAAGTATTTAGCAACAAAAGCCCCATCAGCAATGCTGATGGGGCTTTTGTTGCTAAATGCGAGGTAGATTAATCTACTACGTCTTCAGCTTTGTTTTTTACGGCTTTAGCGCCCTTTTTCACGGCGTGGCCGGTTTTCTTGGCACCTTTTTCAATGGCGTGGCCGGTTTTTTTGCCGGCGTACTTCACGTCTTGTTTGGTGTTGTAGGCTTTTTGGCCGGCCTCGGTGCGGCCAGTGCGGGATTCTACTTTCACGGTGCCGTTGTCACGCTCAGTAACGGTGGTTTTGGCACCGGTGGTGTTGTCACGGACGGTCGTTTTATCACCTTGGGCGAAGGAGGAAGCCGACGAGAAAATTACGGCGGCGGCCAGAAGCAATATCTTTTTCATGAGGAGAGTCTGAATTAATACAGGAATCTGAGTCCTTATACGCGCTGACAGAAAATGGTTGTCTTGCTGTTCAGCTTAGCGGGCTACTCATCAACTCGCGGCCCATCTATTTCAGCTTCATGGTATGCGCCATGTGGCCCTTATGCCCTTTGTGTGCGTGAGCAGTGTGGATTGTTTTGACCACGGAGCCATCCGACTTCATTTCGGTTTTCTTCTCAACTTTTGTTTCCTCTTTGCCAATGCCTTGGGCCAAAACACTACCGGAGGTGGCCAGCAGGGCTACCACAATTGCCAGGTTTTTCATGATTGAAAAGGAGAATTAGGTGAAACTGATGATGGAATATTTCACTCTCTCCATGAAAACCTGATGAAAGGGCAAGCAGCGCACAAAAAAGTCCTACCACCTGCGCCCTTCTTACATTAAGCCTTCTGGGGCAGCAGGAGTGATGAGTCGCCGTAGCTCAGGAAGCGGTAGTTGTGCGCCAAAGCATGCTCATACACCGTGCGCCATTGTGGACCAATGAGGGCCGCCACCAAGAGCAGCAAAGTACTCTCGGGCTGATGGAAATTGGTAATCAACCCCGAAATCACCCGAAAGCGGTAGCCAGGTGCAATCAGCAGTTGGGTAGTAGCATGTAATACGTCGGAGCCGGACTGGGCAAGGTAATCCAGCAGTGCCTGAAAGGCCGCCGCCGCAGCAACCTCCGTTTGCGGCTCGTAGGGCTGCCACTGGCTCACGTGCCATGTCGGCTCGGCAGTAGGCTCCTGAACCAAGCGCGCCCCCAGCCAATACAGGCTTTCCAATGTGCGCAGGCTGGTGGTGCCCACCGGAATAATGGGCTCAGGCATTTGCTGCAACAACTGCCGTAAAGTCTCCGCCGATACGCTGATGGGCTCGCCATGCATAGCGTGGTCCTCCATTTGCTCGGCCTTTACCGGCTGAAAGGTGCCAGCGCCCACGTGCAAGGTTACATGCGCCGAGGAAATATGGCGGGTTGCCAGTTCGGCCAACACTTTATCGGAGAAGTGGAGGCCGGCAGTGGGGGCGGCTACGGCACCTTCGTGAGCGGCGTACACCGTTTGGTAGCGCACAGCATCCACAGCAGTATCAGCGCGGTTGAGGTAGGGGGGAAGGGGTAGATGCCCGGCCCCGCGCAATACCTCCGCAAATGGCAAATGGGCGGGCTCCCAGCTAAACCGAATCAACGCGTACCCCTCGCGCTGCTCCACCCGCTCGGCCGATAGTACGGCCGGTTGGCCTTCTGCCTCAAATTCCAGCGTAACGGCCCCTTCCTTCCAGCGCCTACCATTTCCTACCAGGCATTTCCAGACGCAACTGCCGGTTTGCTGCATAGCGGGCTCAATGGCCGTGTGCGGGGCTACGGGCTCCAAGCAAAAGAGCTCCACCACGCCGCCCGTGGGCCGCCGAGCAAACAGGCGGGCCCGTACTACCTTGGTATCGTTGAAGACCAGCAGGCTGGCGGTGGGGAGCAAGGCCGGTAATTCTTGAAACTGTCGGTCCTGGATAGTCCCCTCTTGAAACAGCAGCAGCTTCGACTGGTCACGCTCGGCCAACGGCTCCGGGGCAATGCGCTCGGGCGGCAGCTGGTAGGTAAAATCGTGGATGGAGAGCTGACGTGGATCGGTAGTAGCAGAAAACGACATAGGCCGCAAAGGTACAACCTGCGCGGGGTGCTGCCCGAACTACTGGCGCTGGAAAATCAAGAGGTGCTGCTGCGGCAACGACTCAATTGAATCGGTAAGCTGCAGCCCAACGGCCGCCATTTCGCGGCGGGCCTGCGCCACACTCATCTTGTGAATGCGCTTGATGGGCACTTTGGGGTCCTCGGCCCGGTACTCTACCAACGCCACCCGGCCGGTAGGAGTAAGCGAGTTGCGAATGGCCCGCATCATCTCCCGTGGGTGGTCAAACTCGTGGTACGCATCCACCACCAGCACTACATCAACCCCGCGGGCGGGCAGGTTGGGGTTGTCGGTGGTGCCGCGTACTGGTACCACATTGTTGGCATGCAGCCGCTCCCGCGTTTCGCGCAGGGCGGTGAGCATTTCGGGTTGGATATCCACGGCCAGCACTTTGCCCTGTGGCACCAGCGGGCTGATGCGGAACGTGAAAAAGCCGGTGCCCGCGCCAATATCAGCTACCACGTCGGTGGGCTTTAAGCGCAACTCCCGCAACAGAATATCGGTGCCTTCTTCCTGTTGCCGGTCGGAGCGCTCCAGCCAAGCCGCGCCCTCGTGGCCCATTACGTGAGCAATTTGTCGGCCCAAGTAGTACTTGCCGATGCCGTTGAGGTCTTGGGGAGGCCGCCGCTCGTAGCCGCTGGTATCGGGTATGGCCTGCCGCCGCTGTTCAGTAAGCTGCGCGGCGGTACTCTCGGTAAGCGGCTGGGTACAGGCAAACGCGCCGCCCAAAAGGCCGAGGGCGCTAATGCAGAGGGCTGGTCTAAATGAAGGGGGCATATACACAGCACAAAGTAACGATGCAGGCCTAACATGTAGTCTGCCTGAAGCGTTCGGCCCCAGCTAAAATCTCAGGCTGGAAATGCGTGCTTACGTGCTGGTGCATTGAATTATAAATAGCAGAAAGTCAGTGGTACATAGTGAAAAGACATTTTTTTACCGTCTTTCTTCTACATTCGTCCGTAGAAGCCTCGGTTTCATTCCGTTCACCTAACCCATTTTTCTATGAAACACTTGTCCGGAATCCTGCACAAGCTCACGGCCGTAGCCGCCGTAGCAGTGGCCCTGACCAGCTGTAACCGTGCCGAGTACGCCATGCTGCCCAAGACGTCGTCGGCGTACCACGGCACCCAGCGCGCCGTAACCGTAGCCCCTGCTCCGGCCCCTGTTACTTCCGAAGCCGCAGCCCCCGCGCCGACTGCTGAATCTGCTCAGGTTGCTGCACCCGCCGCAAAATCGGTAGCTGCCGCGCCGGTTGCTCAGCCTGCTGCAAAAGCAACTGCCAAAGCGGAGGCTCCGGTAGCCAAAGCGCCCAAGCTGAACTTTGCTCAAAAGGCCTTAGTAGCCAAGCTGGCCAAGAAAGCCGATAAGCTGACCGCCAAAGCTCAACTGAGCAAGAAGTCGGAAGCCGCTTCGCAGGAAGACGCCAACGCCATCAGCCGTAACATCAAACTGGGTATCATCTTGCTGCTGATTGGTATTCTGGTAGGTCTGCTCATCCCGATTCTGGGTACCGTCATTGCCATCATTGGTATTGTGTTCATCGTACTGGGCCTGCTCGACGAGGTCTAGGCAGCTCCAAGTCTTCGCACAAAAAACGCCCTGATGTACATCAGGGCGTTTTTTTATGGCTAAAATTCTATATTGCTGAATCATTAGAACTGTCTACTAGATTTTATATACACTGCTTGCTTAGATGAATACAACCCGACTATTGATTGTGGCATTATGCAGCCTATGGCTGAGTGCCTGCCAAAGCACCCGGATTCCGACCTATTTGCCAAAAGTGCAGGAATACTCAGCTTACGTGACGTCCCCGCTGCATTCCAATACAACGGCGGCAGTACGCAGAGTCAAAGTTCCTCTGCCAGAAAACCGCACTGTGTCTACTGCCACGAGAGCAGGACGAAAACCGGTTAAGGCGGCGGCTGATACTACCCGCGCAGCCCGGAAAAAAACTAAAACGCCGCAGCCCACGCTTGTTATAACCGGCTCCGATACGTTGGCAGGCTACCCCGTCAATAGTAAGCTGCCTTCACCGGCCACTATAGTCCCGTCCGATCCAACAACTACGGTAGTAAATGCGGTGGGGGGCGTTACAGCCGGCTTCGGGCTTGGCTTCCTGATTGCCGGGCTGGCGTCTGAGCCGCCGCAAACGGAATGGGGCGGGCTGCGGAACGTAATGTTGGGGTTTTATGGGCTGGTATTGCTGGGCGTTGGTATTCCGCTGCTCTTCTTTCAAGGTAAGAACGGCCGTTTACGGAAGCTTCGGCAGGCCCGGAAAGCTGCCGCACTACCCACTTCTGCAACCGCTCCGGTAGTTGGTCAGAAATCTTCCCCAACTAGTAAGCGTGGCAAGGCCGGGCTGGTGCTAAGTGTGCTGGGAGGGCTGTGCATGTTGTCACTGCTGGTACCAAGCTTCCTACCCCTTCTACTGGTCCCTTTAGGAATACTGTTGCTGGTTATCGGGCTGACTTTGCTCCTGATCGGGGAATCAAGCCTTTAGCCACCTTGAATTACATTGGATCCACATCGGCGGCCAGGCGCACCTGCTTAAATTCCTTCTGGTCGCGCACTACGTTCATGGCGTCTAGAATATCGGCCTTAGCGGAGCGTAGCACGGTGTGTTCCCGACTGAGCTTGATGGTAATTTCCTGCAGGTAGAAGTTGCGGATGCGGAAGATATAAGGCGCTTCAGGACCCAACACGGCCTCCCGGCCCAAACGGTCTACCAACTCCTGAGTGAGCAAGATGGCGGCCCGCTCGCCCACCACGGCATCCATGTGCTTTACCGTGAGCCGGATGATGCGCATGAACGGCGGGTAGCCATGCTCGCGCCGCTGTAGGATTTCGTACTCGTAAAATTCTAGGTAATCGTTGCGGATTACCTTGTCGAAAATTACCTGCTCCGGGTCACCGGTCTGGATAATCACGCGGCCTTTTTTGCCTTTGCGGCCCGCCCGCCCGCTCACCTGCACAAACATCTGGAAAGCCCGCTCGTGTGCCCGGAAATCGGGGTAGTGAATGATGCTGTCGGCGTTGATAATGCCTACCAGGCTCACGTTAGCAAAATCCAAGCCCTTGGTTACCATCTGAGTGCCCACCAGCACGTTGGTAGCCTGCTTCTCGAAGTCGGAAATGATTTGCTGGTAGGCGTTCTTGGCGCGGGTGGTGTCTAGGTCCATGCGCTGCACGCTGGCCTCAGGCAGCATTACTTTCAGGTCATCTTCCAACTTCTCGGTACCGAAACCCACGGTTTTTACGTTGCGGGAGCCGCAGGCTGGGCACTGGGTATACATCCGCTCGTGGTAGCCGCAGTAGTGGCAGCGCAGTTCGTGGCTGTGCTTGTGGTAGCTCAGGCTCACGGCGCAGCTTTGGCACTTGGGTATCCAGCCGCAGTCCAGGCAGTTGATGAAGGGGGCGTAGCCGCGGCGGTTCTGGAACAGAATCACCTGCTCCTTGGCCGCCAGTTTGCTTTCCATAGCCTGCATCAACTCCGGCGTGAAGTGGTTGAGCATGGTTTTCTGCTCCCGGCTCTTGCGGGTGTCCACCAGCTCTACTTCCGGCAGCCCAGCTTCCCCAAACCGCTTCGTAAGCGACACCAGCCCGTAGCGGCCGGCACGGGTCTGGTAGTAGGTTTCCACGGCGGGCGTGGCCGAGCCCAGCAGGGTTTTGGCACCCTGGAAATTAGCCATCATCAAGGCTACCTCCCGGGCATTGTAGCGTGGGGCGGGGTCGTACTGCTTGTAGCTGGATTCGTGCTCCTCGTCCACAATCACCAGCGCTAGGTTATCGAAGGGCAGAAACACTGATGAACGTACGCCCACTACCACCTGAAACCGCCCCGACAGCACCCCGTTCCACACTTCCACCCGCTCGTTGTCGGAGAACTTGGAGTGGTACACGCCCAGGCGGGAGCCAAACACCCGCATCAGGCGGGTTACAATCTGGGCGGTGAGGGCAATTTCGGGCAGCAGATACAGCACCTGCCCGCCACCTTCCAGCGCCTGCCGGATCAGGTCGATGTAGATTTCCGTTTTGCCCGCGCCCGTTACGCCGTGCAGCAGTACAATGTCCTTATCCTGAAACTGGCGCATGATGTCCTCGCGCGCCTCCTGCTGGGCGTCGCTGAGGGTAAAATGCATGTTGGCCTCCGCGTCGTTTTCGTCCAGCGGGAAGCGCGACACAATCTGGTCAAACTGCTCCAGCACGCCGTTTTTGATGAGCGTGTTTACGGCTGACGGAGACAGGTGCGGGGCCGACGTCAGGTAGACTTTTTCGAGCCCCCGCTGGTTGGCGTGCTCGTTCTGGTACACCGGTACTTTCTGCAGGTAGCGCATCAGCACATCCAACTGCTTGGGTTTGCTGGTGAGCTGATCGAATAATTGTTCCAGCGCAGCCTCCGCAATAAGCCGGTGGGCCAGCCGCACCTTTTTCACCACCTTAGGCGAATACTTATCCTGCAGGTGCTCGAACAGAAACACGACATCCTTCTGCATCAATGATTTGATGTACTTATGGAAGGACGCAATACCCAGCAGCTCGCCCACCTCAGTAAACGTCAAAGACTTTCCTTCCTCGCCGGCACTCAGGGCCGTTACAATCTTCTGCTCTTGGTCGCTGAGCGGGTATGGGTTGGTGTCGGCCTCAAATGCCGGATGCAGCTGCACGCGGCTCTCAGAACTGAGCTTAAGGGCCGAAGGCAGAGCGGCGTTGATAACCTCGCCCAGCGTGCACAGATAGTAGTCGGCCATCCAGCGGAACAGCTTCAGCTGGGGCTGCGTCACCACCGGCGCGTCGTCGATGAACTCCAGGATATACTTGGCTTGGTATTCCTTGGGCGGGTTCTCGTGCACGGCAGCTACAATGCAGCTCAGGGTTTTCTTAGCCCCAAACTGCACAATTACACGGCCGCCTACCACCACTTGGTCATTCAGCTCGAAGGGGACGCGGTAAGTATAGAGTTTCGGCAGCGGCAGCGGCAGAATCACGTCGGCAAACAGCGTTACGCGGTCAGCGGCTGGTTCGGGCTGGGGCTGCACAAAGTCAAACGTCAGGCTCAAAGGCAACAGCGGGAAGCGGAGCTTCTCCGGAATTTAAAGCAACAAACAATAGATGCGTCCGGCCGACAAACGGCCAGTTTCGCGGAAGAGGGCAATGGCGCAGCAGTTGGTAAAGATACGCCAGCGCCGGGCTTGGTGTGCCCCCGTTCAATAGAAAACCCGGACTGCCGGGTCCGGGTTTTCTACTTACTGATTTTCGGCGGCCGAAGCATCCGCGGCGGGCTTGCGTCGGGGAGCACGCGGCTTGCGCTTGGGTGCCGCCGGAGTTTCGGAGGCGGGCTCCGGGGCAGTTGGTACTGCAGGAGCTGAGGCTTCAGCCGAAGGAGGCGCTGCGGCTGATTTAGCTTTGCGCGGGGCACGTTTGCGAGCGGGAGTTGCCGGGGCCTCCGGCTGTGTTTCCGTAGATGTGGGCTCAGGAACCGCCGCAAAATCCGTGACGGGAGTAGTGACTGCTTTGGTTGGCTTACGCCGGGAACGGGTTTTTGCGGGCGCGGCTTCAGTGCTGGGTGCTGGCGTTAAAGCGTCAGCTTGCGCAGCCGGCAACGGCGTTTCAGCAACTTCAGTAGTCGGTAGCGTTACTTCGGCTTCCGTAGCCTCCAGAGCCGGGGTGGCCGGGGCTTTTCGGCGCGAACGGCTGGGGGCTTTACGTTCGGTTGGGGCCGATGACACAGGTGCCATCTGTTCTGTAGCGTCCTGCTCCGGCGCAGAAACTACTATCGGTTCGGATTCCGCAACGGGAGCAGGCTCCGAAGCTGGGGCTGGCTCCGGGGCGGCTTCGGGCGTTGTCTCGGCCTCCGTGGCATACAGCGGAGCACGGCGGCTATTTTCGCGCGCCGGCCGGTCGCGGCGGTTACGGCGGTTGTTGCGCGAGCGGCGGGCGGGCTCTGGCGTTTCGGTTTCATCACCAGCTTCCAGGGCGGTAGCAGGCTCCCCGGTTTTGATGCTGGTATCAGTGGAAGAAGCTTCAGCTGATGGTATTTCAGTAGTGGGCAGCACCTCCGTAGAAGTAACAGCCTCACCGGTAGCGTCCAGTACGGCAGCAGCTTCGGCAGCTAGGCGGGCATGCTTGCGCTTGGTGCGCTTGACCCCGCCCCGCGAACGTCGCTTTTTGCGGCGCACAGGCTCAGCAGCCTCGCCCTCTACTGTAGCAGGCTCTTCCGCTTCTTCCTCATCTTCCTCGGCCGCAGCAGCGGTGTAGGCGTGCTCGTAGGCTGATTCCGGATTTTCGAACTCATCTTCTTCAGCAGACTCTTCTTCCTGCGGCTCTACCAGCATGCCGGCACCTTCCCCCAGCAGCGACGCGTGGGCTGGCACATCACTAGCTTCTTCGCCAATGTCAATGCGCTCCTCATCATCCTCGTCCTCCGGTTCGGGCTCAGGCAGGGCAGGGGGGAGGGGCAGCGCCGCCAGCTCCCGCTCCACATGCAGCAACTCCATGCGCACATCGGCTTGGGTGTTGAGCTTGCGCAGTCGCTCCAGAGTGATTTCCAGAAACTGCCGGTGCTCAGGTGCGGCCGCGTGTAAAGGGCGGTGGCCTAAGGCCTGCCGGATGCTTTCCCACTCTTTCTTGAACCGGCCGAAACCCGCATCAAAATAAGTGCGCGTAAACCGCTCCCAGATGTAATGCTCCGCCACCTCCGATGGATGCAGCATGTCCGACGCATAAAAGCGGTAGTCCCGCAAATCGTCCATCAACAGCTCGTAGGCCGGGAAGTACGTAACGTCGGGCAGCAGCTCGCTCAGGTAGTGGCAAGCCACCCGCAGCATCGATTTGCTGGCCGAATTGAGTACCAGCGTATCCTTGATGTGCCGGACCGGGCTAACCGTCAGGATAAACTTGAGACGCGGATTAATGCGCCGTAGATACGCATGCGTTTCGGCTACGGCAGCAATAATATCGTCAGCGGTAAGCAGTTCTTTATCAAACTTTTCCGCCGGTACCTTATGGCAGTTGCTGATAATTTCGTCGGTTTCGCGCAGGCGGTAGGCAAAAGCCGAGCCCAGTGTGAGCACCACCGCATCGGCCGTGGCCAGGAATACGCCTACTTCCCGGGTCAGCGTCTGGATATGCTGCAGCAATTCCACCGGCGAGTCGGCCCCCAGTTCAGCGTGCAGGTCGTAGCTCTGCCAGCGGCCCCGGGCTTCCACCAAGTGTTGCTGCCAATCCATATCCTCACCCGCCGCCGCGCGGAGCAACCGGCACAGGGAGATGGGATTGAACACGGTGCCGTACGGATTAACCATGGCGGCTACCTTGAACTCTTGCAGGCGCTTGCCGATGGAATCCGAAAAGCAAGAGCCAATCGTCAGCACCCGGGCCGAGAGCGGCAGCTGTTGGGGTTGAGGCGTAAGCGGTAGTTCAGTGCGAAACATTGCGTGTAATACGACCCCAAGCGGGTCAACGGACGGGCAACCTACTGAACATCCTGCGTTCAGCCAAAAGCTGGCTGCCAGTGCAGGCGCGCGCCCGACAGACGCGAAACAGGGGTGCCCTATAAAGAAATATCGGTTCAGGTTGCCAATGGAGGCAGCTGATTGTACGAGCAAAGGTCACGAATAGTCGGCAGCTTCTCGCGCAAGGGCAGCAACAAGCAGAAACAAAACGCCCGGCTGCTTGCACAACCGGGCGTTTCTAACGGGTACCAACCGCGTATAACCTATTCGGCTACCACGTTGAAGCGCACTTTGTGCTTCACCTCACGGTGCAGGTCGGCAGTAGCGGTGTATTCGCCAACCGAGCCGGGCTCCTGGTCGAACGACAGACGCTTACGGTCTACCTCGATGCCTTTGGCTTTCAAAGCGTCAGCCAGTTGCAGCGTGGTTACGCGGCCGAAAATTTTGCCGCTCTCACCCACCTTCGCCGGAATATCCAGCACTAGGTCGCCGATTTGGTCAGCAATAGCCTGCGCGTCGCCTTTGATTTTGTCAGCTTTGTGAGCTGCCTGGCGTACGTTTTCGGCTACAATTTTCTTGTTGGTTTTGTCGGCCAATACAGCCAGACCCTGCGGGAGCAGGTAATTACGGCCAAAGCCGGGCTTTACCGTTACGATGTCGTTTTTGTAGCCCAGGCCCTTAACGTCATCTTTCAGAATTACTTCCATGTCGAGAATTAGTTTCTGGTTTCTGGTTTCTGGTTTTTAGTTATCGGCTTAATGCGAGTGGGCATTAACCAGCAACTAGCAACCAATAACTAGAAACTTATTTCAAAGAGTCGGTTACGTAGGGCATCAGGGCCAGGTGACGTGCCTTGGCAACGGCCTGAGCTACCTTGCGCTGAAACTTCAGGCTGGTGCCGGTAATACGACGGGGCAGGATGCGGCCCTGCTCGTTCACAAACTTCAGCAGGAAGTTCGGGTCTTTGTAATCAACGTACTTAATACCGTTCTTCTGGAAGCGGCAGTACTTTTTGCGGTTGTCCTGCTTGTGGATCTTTTCGTTGGCGAGGCTCATGGTCTTACTGGGCTACGGCTTCCGATTGTTTTGCTTTCGACTGGTTCATTTCGCCTTTACGACGACGCTCACCGTAGGCTACGGCGTGCTTGTCCAGTACTGTGGTGAGGAAACGGATAACCCGCTCATCACGACGGAAAGCCAGTTCCAGGGTGTCAACCACGTTACCTTCGCCGGTGAACTCTACCAGGAAGTAGTAACCAGTGTTTTTCTTCTGAATCGGGTACGCCAGTTTCTTGAGGCCCCAAGCTTCAGTGTTGATGATGTCGGCGCTATTTTCCTTAAGCACCTGCGAGAACTTCTCGACCGTCTCTTGCACTTGGCTCTCGTTCAGCACGGGAGTCAGAATGAAGACCGTCTCGTAATTTCTTACTGCCATTACGACGGGGTGAAAATTGTGTGAAAAACTAAATGAGGGGGCAAAGATAACAGAATTGTTGGCACCTGCTACACCTAGGTCTTTCTTTTCTGCTGTCGGAGTGCTAGTAAGCCACTGAACATCAGCTAACAACCCAAACACCTGGCGAGGTGTGCTGTTAGAACAGAAGAAGGGCAGTCTGCCGAGAGTACTATATATTAAGGTGTGAACCCCGCAGGCCCGGACTTGAGCGGTACACCTTAGAATAGTGCTTTAGCAGGGCTGACGATGCTTTTTAGAATGTTTCTAAGCTACTTGAATAGGGCGAAAATTAGCCGGGGCAGGTTTGTTCTCTGGGTTTCCCGACCTACATTTGTGGCCTTGAAGCACCCCCGCGTTTCTTTTTTCCAGTCAAATTGTGCTATGGATAGCATCCGACTACGACCCCTTTCCCGCCTCTTTCTCGCTCTGTCTCTGTTCTTTGTTAGCGTAGGCTCATCCTTCGCGCAAGGCACTGCGGCCGATCCGAGCAAAGCAGGCGTGGCACCCGGCGCTACGGCGGCCGCTGCCCCCGCCGCCGCAGCTGGCGCCCCCGCTGGTGACGCTGCTGCCATTGCCGCCGGCGACGCTCTTTTCAAAGGTAACTGCGCCCAATGCCACGCCGTGAATGACGTGGTAGTAGGCCCGGCTCTGGGTGGCATTACCAAGCGTCGGCCGATGTCGTGGATTATTCCTTGGATCAAGAATTCCAGCAAAGTAGTGGCCAGCGGCGACGAATATGCTGTGAAAATCTTCAACCAGTACCAGAAGCAGCAAATGCCCAGCTTTCAGCTGTCGGATGCTGAAATCACCTCGATTGTTGCTTACATCACTTCGGAAGAGGGAAAGCAACCGGCGGGTACAAACCTGACCGCAAAAAGTGGTGACCAGGCTGCTGTGGATGGCACGGCTGCTGCTGCTGGCGACGAAGCTGGTGCTGGTAAGTACATGAACATCCTGCTCATTGTGCTGGTGGTAGTGCTGATTGTACTGGTGGTAACGCTGGTAATCATTGCCAACATCATGAAGGATGTGCTGCGGGGCCGTAAGGACCTCGATGGCCGCGACATTGAAGTAATTGATCAGCGCTTCGACTTCTCGAAAATCTACAAATCAACGGCCGTACGTGCCATTGTAGGTATCGTGTTTGTGCTGGCGGTGCTGTACGAGTCTATCCAGGGTGCCATGGGCGTAGGTCTGCAGCAGGGCTACCAGCCCACGCAGCCCATTGCCTTCTCGCATAAGCTGCACGCTGGTGAGCATCAGATCAACTGCGCCTACTGCCACACCTCGGTATACAAGAGCAAGTCGGCCAACATTCCGTCGCCGAACATCTGTATGAACTGCCACTCGCAGATCAAAACGGAGTCGCCTGAAATCAAGAAGATTTACCGCGCCATCGAGCGGAAGCAGCCCATCCAGTGGGTGCGCATCCACAACCTGCCCGACTTGGCATACTTTAACCACTCGCAGCACACCCAAGTAGGTGGCATCGAGTGCCAGACCTGCCACGGTCCCATCCAGAACATGGAAGTGGTATATCAGTATTCGCCCCTGACGATGGGTTGGTGCATCAACTGCCACCGCGAAACCCCGCTCAACACCAAGGGCAACGGCTACTACGACAACCTCGTGAAGCTGCACGATTCGGCTAATGGCGCTGTGCCCTTCACCGTGTCGTCGAACGGCGGTACCGAGTGCTCGAAGTGCCACTACTAGTAAGCTAGGGCCTTGGGCGCCTGCGTTGCTGGCCACGTGCCGCACGCGGGCTGCCCAAGGCCCCACCTACCTTTAAAAACAGCCTACTTAGCGACTTATCGGGCCCGAAAGCCAAGTCCCTAAGTCTCTAAGACCCTAAGTTCCAACAACACGATGCAAGAGTCGCCTAAGTACTGGAAGGGAATTGAGGAACTGGAGAACTCACCGGAGTTCGTGAAGAATGCACTCACTGAGTTTGCTGACTTCCTGCCGGTGAAGGAATCCCACGGCACCTCGGATGCCACGGTGGCCCCGCGCCGCGACTTCCTCAAGCTCATGGGCTTCGGCATTGCCGCGGCCACCCTCGCCAGTTGCGAGACCCCCATTAAAAAGGCTATTCCCTACCTCAACAAGCCTGAAGAGGTTGATCCGGGTATTGCCAACTTCTACGCCTCCACGTTCTTCAACGGCCAGGACTACAACAGCGTGCTGGTGAAAACCCGCGAGGGTCGTCCGATCAAGCTGGAGGGTAACCCCGAGTCGCCCATTACGCGCGGTGGTTTGTCGGCCCGGGCTCAAGCCTCAGTGCTGAGCCTCTACGATGGTGCTCGATTGCAGCACTTCGCCAAGAAGGGTGCCAAGATTGACAAAGACCAGCTAGACCAAGAGGTACGCAGTGCCTTGGCCGGTGCTGGTCGCGTGGCTATCGTGTCGCATACCATCATCAGCCCCTCTACCAAAAAGGTAATTGCGGAGTTTGCTGGTCGTTACGCGGGCACTGAGCACGTAATGTACGATGTGAATTCGGCCTCAGGCCTGCTGCGTGCCAACGGTGGTGTATTGCCCGCCTACGACTTCAGCAAGGCTGACGTAATTGTAAGCTTCGGTGCTGACTTCCTTGGTACCTGGCTGTCGCCGGTTGAATTTGCCCGTCAGTACGTAACCAACCGCAAGGTTTCGAGCGAGAAGCGCAGCATGTCGCGCCATTATCAGTTTGAAAGCAACCTTTCGCTGACTGGTTCCAATGCCGACGTACGTGTGCCCCTGAAACCCTCGGAAATGGGGGAGGCAGTGCTGGCCGTGTACAATGCTGTTGTGGGTGGCGGTAGCGCTTCTTCTTACACTGACAAGCGCATTCAGACTGTTGCTGCTGAACTGACGAAAGCCGGTTCGCGCGGTTTGGTAGTTTCGGGCTCCAACGACCCAGCTATTCAAACGCTGGTAGCGGCCATCAACCAGAAGCTGGCTTCAGCGGCCGTTGATGTTGCCAACCCTTCGCTGGTTCGCCAAGGCGATGACGCCAAAATGAGCGCTCTGCTCAAGGCTATCAGCGCTGGTCAGGTAGGCGCGGTTATCTTCTACCACGCCAACCCGGTGTTCGACCACCCGATGGGTGCCGACTTGGCTGCCGCTCTGAAAGCTGGTAAGGTTCGCACGACCATCTCGCTGAACGACCGTCTGGACGAAACCGGCGAGCTGTGCACCTACGCCGCTCCTGACCACCACTTCTTGGAGTCGTGGAATGACTATGAGCCCAAGCGCGGTTACCTGAGCCTTGCTCAGCCGGTTATTACGCCCCTGTTTGCTACGCGTCAGGCGCAGGATTCGCTGCTGACCTGGGCTGGCAACCCCACTAGCTACTACAACTACCTCCGCGCTCAGTGGAAAGGTGTGCTGGGTGGCGACTTCAACAAAGCTTGGGACAAAGCCGTGCACGACGGTGTAGCCATGGGCTCGGCCGCTCCGGCTGCTCCCGCCCAAGCTGCTGCCGCTCTCGACGCTACTTCGGCTATTTCAGCCATCAAATCGGCTCCGAAGCCTTCGGGCATCGAGCTGACCGTGTACGAGAAAGTAGGCGTTGGCAGCGGTACTGATGCTAACAACCCCTGGCTGCAAGAACTGCCCGACCCTGTAACCAAGGCTACCTGGGGCAACTACGTAACGGTACCTCGCAAGTACGCCGAAGCCCAGAAGTGGGAGCAGGGCGACATGGTAAAAGTTACGGCCAACGGTAAGTCCGTAGAGCTGCCCATTCTGGTGCAGCCCGGTCAGGCTGCTGGCACCATCGGTATTGCGCTGGGCTACGGCCGCACAAAAGCTGGTAAAGTTGGCAACGACTTGGGCCAGAACGTGCTGCCCCTGCTGCAGATGCGCAACGATGCCATCAACTACGTTGCTTCGGTAACGCTGACAGCAACGGGTACCAAAGAGCCAATTGCTCAAACCCAGACGCACCACACCATCATGGACCGCAAGCCGGTGGTGCAGGAAGCTACGCTGGCGCAGTACATCAAGGATCCGAAAGAAGTAACGGAATACGAGAAAATTTCGACTCCTGACGGTCCGCAGAAGCCTAACAAGGTTTCGCTGTGGCAGGACTACGAGTATAAGAACCACCACTGGGGTATGGCCATCGACCTCAACTCGTGCATCGGCTGCGGCTCGTGCGTAGTTGGGTGCCAGGCTGAGAACAACGTGGCTGTAGTAGGTAAGCAAGAGGTAATTAACCGTCGCGAGATGCACTGGATGCGGATCGACCGGTACTACAGCTCCGACGCCCACAAATCGGACTTCGAAACCAAAGGCAAGCTGGATACCTACGCGGCCATGGAGGACCCCTCCGAGAACCCGCAGGTTATCTTCCAGCCGATGATGTGCCAGCACTGCAACCACGCTCCGTGCGAAACGGTGTGCCCGGTACTGGCTACTACGCACAGCTCGGAGGGTCTGAACCAGATGACCTACAACCGCTGCGTAGGCACGCGTTATTGCGCTAACAACTGCCCCTACAAGGTGCGTCGCTTCAACTGGTTCTCGTACTACACCAACGAGAAGTTCGAGTCTGTAAACGGCCACATGTTCACCGACCTGGGCCGCATGGTGCTGAACCCGGACGTAACGGTACGGGCCCGCGGGGTAATGGAAAAATGCTCGCTTTGCGTGCAGCGTATCCAACTCGGCAAACTGGAAGCTAAGAAGCAGAAGCGTCGTCCGAAAGATGGCGAAGTTGTTTCGGCTTGCGCCCAGAGCTGCCCCACTCAGGCCATCGTATTCGGCGATATGCGTGACCCCGAGTCGCGGATTTCGAAACTGCTGCGTCGCGAAGACGGTGAGCGTGCGTTCCACGTACTGGATTCCATCAACGTACAGCCGAACATCACGTACCTGACGAAGATTCGCAACACCGAAACGTCGGAGTTTAACGCCTAGAAACTGAGCCACGGGGGAGGGCAACAACGCCCACTGCATTGGTGCCCTCCCTCTCTACTCCTTTAAGTCCAAACAACTATGCAGCACGTATCGCCTGTACGGGAGCCGCTCGTTACCGGGGGGAAAACGTACCACGACGTCACCCAGGACGTGGCGCGCCAGGTAGAAGCCGCCCCGAACGTCCGGTGGATGGCGGCCCTGACCGTGGCCCTGATCTTTCTCGGTGTCTTCTTCTACTCCGTGTACCGGACCCTGTGGTACGGTATCGGCGAATGGGGTCTGAACAAAACTGTCGGCTGGGCCTGGGACATCACCAACTTCGTGTGGTGGGTAGGTATCGGCCACGCCGGCACCCTGATTTCAGCCGTTCTTCTGCTGTTCCGTCAGAAGTGGCGGACTTCCATTAACCGCGCAGCTGAGGCAATGACCATCTTTGCCGTAATCTGCGCCGCCATGTTCCCGGTTCTGCACATGGGCCGTCCGTGGCTGGCTTACTGGGTATTCCCGCTGCAGAATACCTTCGGCTCGTTGTGGGTAAACTTCAACTCGCCGCTGTTGTGGGACGTGTTTGCAATTTCAACCTACTTCACCGTGTCGCTGGTGTTCTGGTACACGGGTCTGGTGCCCGACTTCGCTACCATCCGTGACCGTGCGAAAGGTCCTATTGCCCGCCACGCTTACTCGCTGCTGAGCATGGGCTGGAAAGGCTCGGCCAAACATTGGAGCCGCTACGAAACGGTTTCGCTGATTCTGGCTGGTGTTTCGACCCCGCTGGTACTGTCGGTGCACACCATCGTATCGATGGACTTTGCAACCTCGGTAGTACCGGGCTGGCACACCACTATCTTCCCGCCCTATTTCGTAGCTGGTGCTATCTTCTCGGGCTTCGCCATGGTACTCACGCTGATGCTCATCACCCGCGTGGTATTCAAGCTGGAAGACTACATTACCATCGAGCACATTGCCCTCATGAACAAAATCATGATGATTACGGGCTCGATTGTAGGGGTAGCATACATCACCGAGTTCTTCATTGCCTGGTACTCGCAGGTTGAGTTTGAGCAATACGCCTTCATCAACCGCGCTACCGGTCCTTACTGGTGGGCTTACTGGTCGATGATGACCTGCAACGTAATCACCCCGCAGCTGGTGTGGATTCGTCGGGTGCGTTACAGCATCCCGCTTACGTTCATCCTCTCTATCATCGTGAATATCGGTATGTGGTTCGAGCGTTTCGTAATTATCGTAACCTCGCTGCACCGCGACTACCTGCCTTCGAGCTGGGCTATGTTCTCGCCGAGCTGGATAGACATCGGCATCTATGTAGGTACGCTGGGCCTGTTCTTCACCCTGTTCCTGCTGTTTGCTAAGTTCTTCCCCGTTATCAACATGGCGGAAGTGAAATCGGTACTGAAATACACGGTGGACAACGGCCCGACCTATACCGGCCACGACCCGCACCACCACGCTCATCAGCCTGCCACCACTCACGGAGTTCCCGCCTCGGCCTCTGTAAACTACGATAAGCATGACTAAGCGCTTCGCCCTCGGTGTCTTCGATGACGAAGACGTGCTGCTGCACGCCGTTGAAAACGTCCGCGAGGCGGGCGTTAAGATCTACGAAGTTTTCACGCCGTTCCCGATTCACGGCATGGACGATGCCCTCGGCATCGAACGCTCTCGTCTGCCCATTGCCGCGTTCTTCTACGGCCTTACCGGCCTGTGCTTCGCACTGTGGCTGCAGATTTACACGCTGGGCTTCGACTGGCCAATGATCATTGGTGGTAAGCCCCACATTGCGCTGCCCTCCTTCATCCCGGTATCCTTCGAGCTGACGGTATTCTTCTGCTGTCATGGCATGGTAATCACCTTCTACACCATCAGCAAACTGTATCCCCGCTGGAAAACTCCGGTACTGGACGTGCGCTCCACCGACGATAAATTCGTGGTGGCCATCGAAGTGAACGAAAACACCGACATGACCAAGCTGACTCAGCTGCTGCGTGACAACGGTGCTTCGGAGGTGAACCAAAAAGAAATGTCTAAGTTCTAATGACGCATTCGCTGAAACTAACTCTGCAAGCGTCGGCGGTTCTGCTGGCATCGGTGTTCACCACCGCCTGCAACCGCGCCGATGACCCCGGCCTGGAGTATGCTCCGGAGATGTACGAATCGATTCCGTACGACCCGCTGCGCCAGATTAATGCCAACACGGTAAACCCGATGGGCATTAATGAGCGCACCCCGGCTGTCGGAACCGTGCCCCGTGGTAAAATGAACTACTATACCCACATCGGCAAAGACGATGTGGCCACGGCCGAAACCACTTTGCGCAACCCGTTCCCCTACACCAAGGAGAATCTGGAAGAAGGCAAGGTGCTGTATTCGCGCAACTGCCAACACTGTCACGGTGAGCAGGGCGACGGTCAGGGCCCGGTAGGAGTGAAGTTCAAAGGCGTGCCGAACTACTCGGCCGGTGCCTATAAAACGATGAACGATGGTCACATCTACCACGTGATTCAGTGGGGCAGGAACCGCATGATGCCGCACGGCTCGCAGGTGAACCCCGAGGAACGCTGGAAGATTGCCATGTACGTGCGTGCCCTGCAACTGGGCAAAGGCCCCGACGGGCTAGCCGATATGGTGAAAGCCGGTGGCGCTAATGCCAATGTGCCCACTGCCGACTCGACCATGACCACCGGTCAGATGAAGGAAAACCCCACCAAGGCTGGTTCGGATAAAGCGTCCGCCACGCCTGGTCAGGGGGATAAAGCAAACAACGGAACGTCTATCTAACGAACCCCTATGGCAACTCTGACGCATCACGAAAGCGTTACGGCTGAATACCTGGAGGTTTCGCCGAGCGCCCGTAAAAACTTCACGCTGATTATGGTGGCAGGCGTAGCCCTGCTCGTACTCGGCATCGTCCTGTCGATGATGGGCGTGGGTGCCCACCACGAAGGTGCTGCCGCCGCGCACGGTGCCGCCCACGGCGGTGCTGAGCATCACGGCAGTGCTCCGTGGCTCAAGCGCCTGATTGTGAGCCTGTGGCACAACAACGTATTCTTTACCGGGGTTTCGGCTATTGGTACGGTATTCCTGGCCATTCAGTACGTAGCCTACGCTGGCTGGTCGGTACTGGTAAAGCGGGTTGCTGAAGCTCTCAGCGCCTGGCTCATTCCCGGTCTGGTTATCATGATTGTGGTTTTCGGCGTTGGCCTGATCAACCACGATATTTTCCACTGGACGCTCCCCGGCATCATGGACCCCAAGTCCGAAAACTACGATGCCATCATTGCTGGTAAGTCGGGCTTCCTGAACATGCCCTTCTACATTGCCCGCATGGTGATTTTCCTTGGTCTGTGGGCCTTCTTCACCAAACGTCTGCGCGACCTGTCGCTGGCCGAGGACCTGAACGGCGGCACCGAGTACTTCCACAAGAGCATCAACGTAGCCGCGCTGTTCCTGGTAATCTTCGCCGTATCGTCGCCGATTGCTGCCTGGGACTGGGTAATGTCGATTGACACCCACTGGTTCTCGACCATGTTCGGCTGGTACATCTTCGCTTCGTGGTGGGTATCGGGCATTGCGGCCATTACGCTGTGC
Source organism: Hymenobacter pini (assembly GCF_020421205.1). Taxonomy (GTDB): domain Bacteria; phylum Bacteroidota; class Bacteroidia; order Cytophagales; family Hymenobacteraceae; genus Hymenobacter; species Hymenobacter pini. The sequence goes on along the minus strand of NZ_JAIZZH010000003.1, from coordinate 96,373 downwards.
ACCATTCTGCTGAAGCAAGCTGGCTACCTGCGTTGGGTAAAAGAAGGCCACCTGCATGACCTGGGTAAGTTCATGTTCGGCTTCAGTATCTTCTGGACCTATGTGTGGTTCTCGCAGTTCATGCTGATTTGGTACGCTAACCTCCCCGAGGAATCGGTGTACTTCAACCAGCGTCTGGGCGGCTTCGATGGCCAGTACACGTGGCTGTTCTTCTTCAACCTGTTCATCAACTTCGCCTTCCCCTTCCTAGTGCTGATGACCCGCGACGCTAAGCGTCAGATGATCATGCTGAAAATTGTCAGCATCGCCATTCTGGTTGGTCACTGGTTTGACTTCTACTTGGCTATCATGCCCGGAACGATGCAGGCGAATAATGGGTTTATTATTGAGATTGGCGTAGCTCTGGTATTCCTGGGGGCCTTCCTCACCCTGATGACCAAGCGTCTGTCGCAGGCTTCGCTGGTGCCGGTTCACCATCCCTTCCTGGATGAAAGCGTCCACCACACCACCTAAATCTGAAAGAAGCTAGGCGTTGGGAGCTGGGAGTGAGAAAACTCTCCACCTGGCTCCTGACTCCTGGCTCCTAGCTTCTAACTTTTTTCCAAATGACTACTCTTGGTATTCTTCTGGTGCTGGTGTTGCTGCTGGTCGTGTTTGGCCTGCTGTTCCGCCTCCAGATTCTGACCTCTATTTTTTCGGGCAGCTCAACCCGCGAAGTTGGCGTCAGCAACCGTGTTAATGCCATTCTGTGCATCATCTTCCTCGTAGTGGGGGGCGCCGCCTTTGCGTGGTCGTTCGTTGATAACTACGACAAGATGAACCCGCCCATTGCTTCCGTGCACGGCCATGCCACCGAGCGGATGTTCTGGACCACGATGGTAATTCTGGGCATCGTGTTCACGCTGACTCAGGTGCTGCTGTTTGTATACTCCTACAAGTACCAGCACAAAGAAGGCCGTCGGGCCTTCTTCTTCCCCCACAATAACAAAATCGAGGTTATCTGGACGCTGATTCCGGCCATCGTAATGGCTGGTCTGGTATTCGCTGGCTGGAAAGAGTGGACCCGTATCACCGGTCCCGCCCCGAAAGATGCCATCGTATTGGAAGTAATGGGTAAGCAGTTTAACTGGCTTGTTCGCTACCCTGGCCGCGACCAGAAACTGGGCCTCGTGAACTACCGTCTGATTGACGCTACCAACGAGTTCGGCTTTGACCTCAGCGACCAGAGCGGTCTGGACGACTTCGTTGCTCCCGAAATCCACGTTCCCAAAGGCCACCCGGTGCTGCTGAAGATTCGCTCGCGCGACGTACTGCATGCCGTGTATATGCCTCACTTCCGCGTGCAGATGTATGCTGTACCCGGTATGCCCACCAAGTTCTGGTTCACCCCGACCAAGACGACTGACGAAATGCGCGCCCAGCTGGGCAACCCCAAGTTCAACTACGAGCTGGCCTGCAACCAAATCTGCGGCCGGGGTCACTTCGCCATGAAGCTGAACATTGTGGTAGATGATCCGGAGGATTACGTGAATTGGTTCGCTGCGCAGAAGTCGTTCTCGGAGCAAAACCCTGACGTTCTGGCTAGCTTCAAACAGAAATCGGAAAAGCCGGTTATGAAGGAAGCTGCTGCTGTAGTTCCTGCCGCTGCCAAAGCTTCGCTCTAAACTATTTAACTGCACGCTTCACTTATGGCTGCTAACTTTCCTACTCAAGTGCAAGGCGGCATCGGGGCAACCGAGCCAGGCATTTCGCACGATGAGCACCTGCACCACGACGAGCACCACGAGCAGAATTTCCTGCAGAAGTACGTCTTCAGCACTGACCACAAGGTTATTGCCAAGCAGTTCCTGATTACGGGTATCTTCTGGGCTATCATCGGTGGTACGCTGTCGAGCTTGTTTCGCTTACAGTTGGGCTGGCCCGAGGCTACGCTGGAATGGCTGCAGCCGCTGCTGGGCAAGTGGATTGAAGGGGGCAAACTGAACCCTGAATTCTACCTCGCACTGGTGACGATGCACGGTACCATCATGGTATTCTTCGTGCTTACGGCGGGCTTGTCGGGTACATTCTCGAACTTCCTGATTCCGCTGCAAATTGGGGCCCGCGACATGGCTTCGGGCTTCATGAACATGCTCTCGTACTGGTTCTTCTTCCTGTCGAGCGTAGTAATGTTCACCTCACTGTTCATTGAAACCGGTCCGGCTGCTGCTGGCTGGACAATCTACCCGCCGCTGTCGGCGCTGCCCCAGGCCATTTCGGGCTCGGGTATGGGCCAAACGCTGTGGCTGGTATCGATGGCACTATTTATTGTGTCGCAGTTGCTGGGTGGTGTGAACTACATCACAACGGTAATCAACCTGCGTACCCAGGGCATGAGCATGAGCAAGCTGCCCCTGACTATCTGGGCGTTCTTCCTGACGGCTATCCTGGGTCTGCTTTCGTTCCCCGTACTGTTCTCGGCTGCACTGCTGCTGATCTTTGACCGTTCGTTCGGTACTTCGTTCTTCCTGTCGGACATTTACATTGCTGGTAAAGCACTGTCGAACACCGGTGGTTCGCCCATCCTGTTCCAGCACCTGTTCTGGTTCCTGGGTCACCCCGAGGTGTACATCGTAATCATGCCTGCCATGGGCATGGTATCGGAAATTCTGGCCACCAACGCCCGTAAGCCTATCTTCGGCTACCGCGCTATGATTGGCTCGCTGCTGGGCATCTCGCTGCTGTCCTTCATCGTGTGGGCTCACCACATGTTCGTAACCGGCATGAACCCCTTCCTGGGTTCGGTGTTCATGTTCCTGACGCTGATCATTGCCGTACCCTCGGCCGTAAAAACGTTCAACTGGCTGGCTACTCTGTGGCGCGGTAACATCCGCTTCACTACGGCCATGCTGTTCTCCATCGGCTTCGTGTCGCTGTTCATTGCCGGTGGTCTGACGGGTATCGTACTCGGTAACGCTGCGCTGGACATCCAGATGCACAACACCTACTTCGTGGTGGCTCACTTCCACTTGGTAATGGGCTCGTCGGCCTTCTTCGGCCTGTGGGCTGGTGTGTACCACTGGTTCCCCAAGATGTTCGGCCGCATGATGGACGAGAAACTGGGCTACATCCACTTCTGGCTGACGTTCATCGGGGTGTACCTGGTGTTCCTGCCGATGCACTACGTGGGTATTGCCGGTTTCCCCCGTCGTTACTACGCTTGGACGGGCTTTGACACCTTCAGCCAGTTTGCTGACCTGAACAAGTTCATCTCGGTAGCAGCTATCGTGGCCTTCATTGGTCAGTTCATCTTCATCTTCAACTTCTTCTACAGCATCTTCCGTGGCCGTCGCGCCACTGAGAACCCCTGGAACTCGACGACGCTGGAGTGGACGACGCCGGTAGAACTTGGCCACGGCAACTGGCCCGGCGAAATCCCCGCCGTACACCGCTGGCCCTACGACTACAGCAAGCCGGGCGCTGCCGAGGACTTCATTCCGCAGCACGTACCCTACTCGCAGACGCAGTCGTCGAACCTGCCGTACGAGAAGGAAATGGAATAAGTGCCCCGCGCACTAGCCTTTTGAAAACGGGCCGCTGTATCAACGGCGGCCCGTTTTTGTTTACTAGGGGAAACCGGTTCGGCAGCGCCGGGCGTGGTTTCCCTTTTTGTTTCTGGCGGCCCAGCCGCCTGTTTCAGGCCAACGTTACTTATGGCAACACCTTCTTTTGTGCGCCGCTTTCGGTTTTGGGGAATCCTGACGGTAGTGGCCGTGTACGTACTGATTCTGGTAGGGGGCATTGTACGGAGCACCGGCTCCGGCATGGGCTGCCCCGATTGGCCCAAATGCTTTGGTAGTTGGGTGCCGCCCACGCACATCAGCCAGTTGCCTGCCAACTATAAGGAAATCTACACGGCCCAGCGCGTGGCGAAAAACCAGAAGCTGGCGGCGCGGCTGGAACGCATGGGCTTCCACCAGGTAGCCGGCGACATTTTCGCCCACCCCACGCAGTACATCGAAACCGACTTCAACCCGGTGAAAACCTGGATTGAGTACGTGAACCGGCTGGTAGGGGCCCTGATTGGCGTATTCGTGTTCGGGACGGTGGTATTTGCCCTGCCGTACTGGCGCCGCGACCCGGTAGTGTTCTGGCTGGCCTTTGGCTCCTTTTTGCTCACGGGCGTGCAGGGCTGGCTGGGCTCCCTGGTAGTGTCGACGAACCTGCTGCCCATCATGGTAACCATTCACATGGGGCTGGCACTGCTGATTGTAGCCATGCTGCTGTACGCCGTTGACCGGTCGCAGCGCGACACGGAGGCGGAAGTAGAGCCGGTTCGGGCGTTGCCGGGGCTAACGCTGGTGCTGTGGAGTGCTGTGTTGCTCACTTTCGGGCAGATTGTGCTGGGTACGCAGGTGCGGGAGCAGATTGATTTGATTGCCGCCGCGGCCAACTACCTGAACCGGGCCGGTTGGGTAGAGCAACTGGGCGGAGCCTTCCGTTTTCACCGCACGTTATCGGCAGTGTTGCTGCTGCTGAATGTGTATTTGGCATACCGGCTCTACACTTTGCCTTCACGGCGGCTGCACTGGCTGGCTACGGCTATTTTGGCGCTGATAGGAGGGGAGATACTGGCCGGGGTGGTGCTAGCGTACTTCTCGTTTCCGGCGGCCGTGCAGCCCGTGCACCTCACGCTGGCCACGTTGCTGTTCGGCGCGCAGTTTCTGGCTGTGGTGGCCTACCATCGGGCCACTAAGTTGCGGCGGCAGGTGGCTACTCCGGCCGTTGTTGCGTAACTTTGCGGCCCCGTTTGGCGGACTTTTTCGCCGCGCAACCTGTTTACCGGTAGTTGATGAGCAAGGCTAGGGCTTTTTTCCAGTTACTAAAATTCCGGCTGGCTCTCACCGTGGCCTTTTCCAGTGCCATCGGCTACCTGCTGGGTGCCCACGAGCTGGACTGGGGCAAGGCACTGCTGGTGATGCTGGGCGGGTTGGCCGTAACCGGTTCAGCCAACACCATCAACCAGATTTTCGAAATTGACCTGGACCGGCAGATGAAGCGCACCGCCAAGCGCCCGCTGCCGCTGGGCATCATCAGCGCCCGGGAGGCGTGGGTGTTTGTGGTAGTGCTGGGCGTACTGGGCCTGGGGCTGCTCACGTACTTCTTCAACCCCCTGGCGGCGGCCCTGTCGCTGGTTTCGCTGATTCTATACGGGTTTGTGTACACGCCGCTGAAAACCATTTCGCCCATTTGCGTGGCGGTGGGGGCCATTCCGGGCGGGTTGCCGCCGCTGATTGGCTGGGTGGCCGCTACGGGGTATCTGGGCATTGAAGGGTGGATTCTGTTCGGGATTCAGTTTATGTGGCAGTTTCCGCACTTCTGGGCCATTGCCTGGGTGCTGGACGACGACTACAAGAAGGCCGGCTTCAAAATGCTGCCTACCCCCGGCAAAAAGGACCTGCGCACGGCTTTCCAGATTATGACCTATACGCTGGTCCTGATTCCGCTGAGCCTGCTGCCGTTCTACTTCCGCATGACGGGCACCGTGTACCCGATGGTAGCGGCCGTGTGCGGTGTGTTGTTCCTGATGCAGACGTTTTACCTGATGCGCACCGTGAGCAAGAAAGCGGCGATGAGCATTATGTTCGGCTCGTTCCTGTACCTGCCCATCGTGCAGATTGCCCTGGTGCTGGATAAAATCTGACAAGTGGCCGGAAGTGATAAATGAGGCATGAGAAGTGAGACAAAAGCCCGCTTCTGCATGTTTTCAATCTGGCTCACTTCCCATGTCTCATTTCTCACTTCTCAACACGATATGCATCCTTCTGAAGCCCTGAATACCAAACAGCCGTCGACGGGTATGCACCCCGCCCGGTTCCTGCTGATGTTGATGATGGTCAGCATCTTCATGATTTTTGCGGCCTACACCAGCGCCTACATCGTGCGCCGCAACGAGGGCAACTGGCTGGAATTTGACTTGCCGGCTGGTTTCCTCATCACCACCATCATCATTGCCCTCAGCTCCGGCACCATGCAGTGGGCGTGGCTGGCGGCCCGTAAAAATGAGCTAGGTCAGGTGCGTACGGCGCTGCTGGCTACGCTGGGCCTGGGCGTGGTATTTCTGGTAGGTCAGTGGCTGATGTGGAACCAGTTGGTAGACCAGCGCATCTTTTTTGCGGGCGTAGATGCCAACCCTTCCGGCTCATTTCTGTATGTATTAACCGGTGTACACGGTTTTCACCTGATTACCGGCCTCATCTTTTTGCTGATAGTTCTGCGTAAAAGCTTTCAGTATCAGGTGCATTCCAAGCAAATGCTTTCCATCGGTAACGTCACCATCTACTGGCACTTCCTCGGCGCGCTTTGGTTGTACCTGTATTTGTTCCTACTTTTGAACCACTAGAATTTCGTCAACCCCGCACGCTATGTCCACCATTTCCACGACGCAGGCCATTTCTGATTCCGCCCTGGATAAGCCGCGTACCGGCACCTGGGACGGCGGGAACGAGCCCTTCAACGCGAGCTACGGCAAGCTGATGATGTGGTTCTTCCTGTTGTCGGACGCCTTTACGTTCGCCGCGTTCCTGACCACCTACGGCCTGATTCGTCACCGCCACATGGCCTACGAAGGCACGCCCGAAGCCTTCAAGTTCTCCACCAACTACTGGCCCATCCCGGAAAAGGTGTTCAACGCCTTCCCCGGCCTGCACGGGGTTGACCTGCCGCTGGCGTTCGTGGCCTTGATGACCATGATCCTTATTTTCTCGTCGGTAACGATGGTATTGGCCGTTGAAGCCGGCCACCGCTTCGACAAGAAGGACGTGCAGAAATGGCTGCTGTGGACTATCCTGTTCGGAGCTACCTTCCTGGGCTCGCAGGCGTGGGAGTGGACTCACTTCATCGGCGGCACCGACGCCGGTACCGTTATGAACGACGGCACCGTATTCCACGGCGCTAACCTGGCCATGAACCAGTACGGTCCCGTGCTGTTCGCCGACCTGTTCTTCTTCATCACCGGTTTCCACGGCACGCACGTTTTCTCGGGCGTATGCCTGCTGGTGTGGGCATTTATTGCCACCACCAACGGCACCTTCGAGAAGCGCGGCCACTACGAGATGGTAGAGAAGATTGGTCTGTACTGGCACTTTGTAGACCTGGTGTGGGTATTTGTATTCACCTTCTTCTACCTGGTGTAATGCCGCCCCGGATGCCTGTGCCCCTGGCGGAGGCATCTTCTTTTTCTCCCAACTTCTAACTCCTTGCGATATGGCTCACCACGCGCCGCACCACTCCACCCAGCCGGGTGAAATTCCGCAGCCGAACACGGGCTGGATCTGGAAGACCTTCTGGATTATCTCGGCCATTACGGCCCTGGAATTTGCTATTGCCTTCTTGATGCCGGCTAGCACATTCCGCAACTCCATCTTCATTATCCTCACCATCTTCAAAGCCTTCTTCATCGTGGCGAACTTCATGCACTTGAAGGACGAGACGAAAGGCCTGATCTGGTCCATCATGATTCCGATGGCTCTGCTGGTGTGGCTGCTGGTAGCCCTGATTACGGAAGGCAACGCCATTCACAAGGCCATTTTCTAACCTCAGGATGCGGCCCCAACAAATTCTGGTGTTGGGCCTGATTCTGCTGGTTCCGGTACTGGCCTTTCTGTTTCTGAAAAGCTTTGGTACCAACCGTTACGCGCTGCCAACTTTCCTGCCCGACCGTGTAGACTCTACGCTGGCGGCCGGAAAGTGGCAGCGCGATACTGTTTTTCACCAGATCGGTGATTTTCGGTTAACGTCCCAATCGGGGCGGGAAGTGACGGAAAAGGAACTGCGCGGCAAGGGCCTGTACGTAGCCAGCTTCTTCTTCTCGACGTGCCCCGGTGCCTGCCCCCGTATGAACAGCCAACTGGTGCGGGTACAGGAGAAGTTTCGCAACAACCCACGGGTACGGCTAGCCTCCTTCACCGTGGACCCCGCCACCGATTCGGCGGCCACGTTGGCCCGGTATGCTGAACAATACGGGGCCATTGCTGGTAAATGGTTTTTCCTGACGGGCGACGCCGCGGCTTTACAGCGGGTGGCCACGCAGGAATTCCGGCTGCCGGTCCCTACTGGCAGTGGCCCCGGTCTGGTGCATAGCCAGACGGTGTTTCTGGTGGACCGCAACGGCCAGGTACGTGGCCGCTACGAGGGTACCGATGAGAAAGATGTAAACCGCCTCATCACCGAAATTCAAGTTCTGCTTTACACCTATGAACACCCCTGATCCCGCAGCCTCGGCCGGCTCCACCAAATTCAAAGTGCTAGCAGTGGCCTTGGGGGCCATCATTCCGGTGGCCGTAGCCATTCTGTACTTCTTTCCCGGCGTATTCGTAATTCCGGGGCTGGACGTGAAGATGCTACCGGCCGTGAATGCCGTGCTCAACTCGCTCACGGCTGTGTTTCTGGTAATCGGCTACACGTTTATCCGCCGGGGCAACGTGGCCGCGCACCGGGCCATGATGGGGCTGGCGTTTCTGCTGGGCTCGTTGTTTCTGGTGTCGTACGTGGCATACCACTCGCAGGTGCCTAGCACTAAGTTTGGCGGGGAGGGGCTGATTCGGGGCGTGTACTACTTCATCCTGCTCACGCACATTCTGCTGGCCGCTATTACGGTGGGGTTGGTGCTGTTTACGCTGTACTTTGCCCTCACTGAGCAATTTGCCAAGCACCGCCGCATTGCTCGCTGGACGTACCCCATCTGGCTGTACGTATCGGTAACCGGGGTGATTGTGTACTTCATGATTGCACCGTACTACACCTAATCAGCGGAGGTAATTTCCGAGGCTTCGTTCCGCGAACCTGCGGGGCTGGCTGAGGGTTATAGCCGTACACTTTCTGCCAGAAACGTCATGAAAAAAGTAATAAATGCCGGGTTGTTCACGCTGGTGGTGGCCCTGCTGCTGAGCGTGCTGCCGCTGAGCACCCAGGCCCAGTGCACCATGTGCAAAACCCAGGTGGAGGCCTCCCGTCAGGAAAAAGACGGCTACGATACTACGGGCCTGAACAAGGGGATTCTGTACCTGATGACCATTCCGTACGTACTCATTGGTACGGTGGGCTTCTTCTGGTACCGGCACAGCCAGCAGCAGAAGAAAAAAGCCGCCCACGCCTAATCAATGGATTCTACGGTCGTCAGCATTTTGCAGCAACGTTGCCCCCGGTGCCACCAGGGGCCACTGTTTACGCACTCGGCTCTTAACCTGGCGCATTTCACCGAAATGCCCGAAGCCTGCCCGGTGTGCGGGCAGGCTTACGAGCCGGAGCCGGGCTTCTACTGGGGAGCTATGTACATCAGCTTCGCCTTCTCCACGGCCATTATGCTGGTGGTGGGCTTTGCGGTGTACTACCTGCTGAACGACCCTGATACGTGGGTGTACATTACGGCGGTGGCCGTGGTGGCTCTGATACTGACGCCCCTGAGCCTGCGCTACTCCCGCACTCTTATGCTGTATTTATTTGGCGGGGTGCGCTATGATGCCCGCCGGGCCGCACGGCGCTGATTTGCTGGCTACTAGCTTTGCGTTAGGAAATGCCGCCTTCGGGCGGCATTTTTGTTTGGTATCAAGGTTGTAGTATCTCGGGCTCACCAGCCGTTTTCCTGTTGAAATTTCTGCGTTTACTTCCGGTTTGGCTATTGTTGCTGGCGCTATTGTGCTTTGCTGGCGCGTACGTGAGCAACCGTTACAGCCAGAATCCGGAGCTGGTATTGCAGGCCTCGGCCACGCGACTGCAGGATGCGTTGATGGAGGCCGAGTTAACCGGGGAGCGGGAGTCGACGGATTTGCTGCAACGGCTGGCCACGGGCCGCGTGAGCTTCCGCAGCCTCACCAGCCACACTACCTACCCCACGTTTATCTTCCGGGGTGAACAGCCCGTGTACTGGTCCGACCACACGGTGCGGCCCGATGTGGAGCAGGCCTTGCAGCGCTACCACGAGCGGCTGCTGGAAACCCGCTTCGGGAAGTTTCTGGTGCTGCGCCACGTGGAGGAGCCGTACGTGGTGCTCACGTACATTCCGCTGGAAATCACCTACGGCATCAGCAACCGGTACCTGCGCGATGGTAATGGCCAGGGTATCTTCCAGGGGCAGAATGTTCGGCTGGTAGTAGAGAAGTCAGGGCAAGGCACCGGTTTGCCCCGGCTGGTGTCCAATGAAGGCAACTACCTGTTTTCCATAGCCAGCCTGCAGGCCGACCCCATTACGGGCAAATACCTGCCGCTGCTGCTGCTGCTGCTGGGCGTGGTGGCCTACATAGGCGGTTGGGTAGTGCTGGCGCGCCGACAGTTTGCCCAAGGCCAGACCCTGCGCGGCGTGGCGTTGGTGCTGGTGCCGCTGGTTTTGTTCCGGCTGCTGATTCTGGTGCTGGGCCTGCCGTTTTCTTTCCTGGAAGTGCGCCTGTTCGACCCCCGGGTGTACGCGGCTTCTTGGTTGTCGCCTTCGTTAGGGGATTTACTGCTGAATGCCCTGCTGCTGGCCGTCATTGCCTGGTATGCCCTGCTGTTGTTTCGGCGCTACGGCCTGCTGCGGCTGGTACAGCGGGAGCACGCCGTGCGCCGCCGGCTGCTGCTGGGCGCGGCGGCGGTTTTATCTTTCTACGGGCTGCTGGAACTGCTATTCGACTTTTACACCAGCAGCTTCAGCAACTCCCAGATTATTCTGGACATCACCCAGGATATTCAGGTAAGCCCCTTTAAGCTGGTGCTGGGCCTGGCCATTGTGCTGCACACCGGGAGCTTCCTGATTGGCTTTTACATGCTGGCGCAGGTGTTCAGCCACATCGTTCGGGTGAGTACCCGGCGGGTAGGTATCCTGCTACTGCTATTGAGCGGGGTGGTGTTTCTGTTGATGGGGCTGCTGCTGAACCAGGTACACGCCACGCTGCTGGGTATTACGCTGCTGTTCTTTCTGGTGCTGCGGCTGACCGGGCTGAAATCGGCCGGGGCGGTGCTGCCGTATCAAGTGTACCTATTTATCTTCCTGATGCTAGGCATCAGCTCGGCGGTGGGGGCGCTGGCCCTGTACGAGCACTTCAACCGGCAGCTGCAACTCAACAAGCAAAACCTGGCCGGTAACCTCCTTACCGACAACGACCTGCAGGGCGAGTACTTGCTGGTGGAACGCGGGGAGGAAATGGCGAAAGACCCCGTGCTGCGAACTATGCTAGCCAGCCCCTTCGTGAACCTGGATTTGATTCGGCAGAAGGTGGTGAAGTTTTACCTGCGCAACTACTTTGACAAGTATGAGGTACGGGTGATGCTGTTCAACCCCGAAGGCCGGGGGGTAGCCATTGGAGGCTCTCTGGGCACCACGCGGGAGTTTCTGCTGCGCAACGCCCGGCCCACCGACCACCCCAACATCTTCCTAGTACGCGACAATGGCACGGCCTTCAGCTCGCGGCGCTACGTGGCGTTTATTTCGGTGCCCGCACCGGAGGCGGCGGATGGCTCCAGCACCATTGTGCTGGAACTGGCCCTGAAAAAGCTCACCACCAATAGCGTAGTGCCCGAGCTGCTCATCGACCAGAAATTCTTTCAGCCCCGCCTGGGTACCGAGCTTAGCTACGCCGGCTACGAGAATGGCCAGCTGGTGTACAGCGAAGGGGATTTTGACTACGTGAACCGGCTGCCGGCCAGCCTGTTTCGGGATGCCCGGCTTTACCGCACGGGCTTGGCCCTGGACGGTTTTCACCACCTGGCCGTGCGCAGTACCGATAAATCGGGGCGGATGGTGGTGGTAACCACGGCCACTTACTCCTTCTCTGACTGGCTAGCGAATTTCTCCTTCCTGTTCCTGCTCTACAGTTTCTGCTGCCTGCTGCTGATGGCGGCGGTGCTGCTGGTGCAGGGGCGCTATCGCACCCTGTTGCGCACCAACTTCAGTACCAAGATTCAGCTGTTCCTGAACTTTGGGGTGCTGGTGCCTTTGATTGTGGTGAGCGTGGCCGTGGCCAGTCAGGTAACCAGCTCCTATAAGCGGGACCTGCGCCGCACCTACCAGCGCCGGGGCCAGGCCGTGCAGGAAAACCTGCTGCAGAACCGGGCCCTGCTCGGCGAATCGGCCAACCGCGCCGACTTGGTGGAGCTGGCCGAAAACGTGGCAGCCCTCACCGAAACGGACCTGAATCTGTACGACGCGCGCGGCGAGCTGCTGGTGAGCAGTCAGCCGCTCATCTTCGAGGCCAACATCCTGAGCACCCTCATGAACCCACAGGCGGTGGCGGCGCTGGCCGAGGATGGGCAGCCCCGGGTGCTGCTCACGGAGCGGGCCGGCTCGTTGTCGTTCAACACGCTCTACCTGCCGCTGCGGACCAGTGCCGTGCGCCAGGGCCGGCCGGGGCCGGTGGTGGGCTACGTGGGCATTCCGTTCTTCGACTCCGAAAAAGACCTCGACAACAAGCTTACCGAACTGCTGAGTACTATTCTGAACGTCTTTACCTTGATGTTCATCCTGTTTCTGGTGCTGGCATTTGTGGCGTCGCGCATCCTCACCGAGCCGCTCAAGCTCATTACCGAGAAGCTCAAGCAGACCACCCTCACCGGTCAGAACGAAATGTTGGCCTACGAATCGGAGGACGAGATTGGGCTGCTGGTGCGCGAGTACAACCACATGCTGCTGAAGCTGGAGGAAAGCAAGCAGGAGCTGGCCACCCAGGAAAAAGAGGCCGCCTGGCGCGAAATGGCCCGGCAGGTGGCCCACGAAATCAAGAACCCGCTCACGCCAATGAAGCTGAGCCTGCAGTTTCTGCAGCGCGCTATCCAGGACCAGCGCCCCAACCTGGATGAGCTGATGAACAAAGTGTCGCAGACGCTCATCACCCAGATTGACGTGCTCACGGACATTGCCACCTCGTTCAGCAACTTCACCAACCTGCCCGCCATGCGCCCCGAGCGCCTCGACGTAGCCCCCATTCTGCGCCGTTGCGTGGGCCTGCACCAGGGCGGAGCCAACGGGGGCCGCATTGAGTTGCTGCTGCCCGCCGATGCCGAAACCGGCCGCTACGTGGTATTTGCCGACGAAAGTCTGCTGGTGCGCACCTTCAACAACCTGCTCATCAACGCCCTGCAGGCCGTGCCCGCCGACCGCACCGCCGAAATAACCGCTACTCTTGAAGCCGTGGGCTCCGACCGGGTGCGCATCGGGATTCAGGATAACGGCACCGGTATTCCGGAGGACGTGCAGAGTAAGGTATTCGTACCCAACTTCACCACTAAGGAGAAAGGCTCCGGCATTGGCTTGGCCGTAGCCCGCCGCGGCATCGAAAGCGCCGGCGGCCACATCTGGTTCGAAACCGAGGAAGGCCAGGGCACCCGGTTCTTCATTGAGCTGCCGCTGGCAGGCTAACTGCACCCCGTGAGGTAAACCAAAAGCGGTGCTTCCGGCGTTATAGCGGGCCCAGCGTCTTTGCATCGTAATTTTACTGGATGACCCGCAGCTCTACGCCTTCTTTCCTGCGCATTTGGGGGCTGCTGGCGTTTTTCTGGCTGCTAATTGGCGGGGCGAAGGCCCAGCAGCGACCCGATGCGCCGCCCAGTACCCGACGCTGCGCGTGGGTGCGGCTGCTGCCGGGGCGGGATACCACCGAATTCAGCCTGCGTGATACGCTGACCATTGTGCCCTCGTCGGTGAGCGTGGAGGGCCGCTCGGTGGGCTACGATGCGCGGCTGGACCGGTACCGGCTGGTGCTGCCGGGCCGGCGGATACCCAGCCCCGAGCCCGGCCGCCCCGACGTGGTGCTGCCCGGCGGGCCCGATTCGGTGCTGGTGTGCTACCGGGTGCTGCCGCTGCAGCTCTCGGCGGCGCGGTACCTGCGGCCCCGCCGGCTGATGGACAGCCTGGATTTTTTCCGGCGGCCCACGTTTGGGGCGGAGGATTTTGCCGTGAAGGAGCAGATTCTGAGCACGCCGGGCATCAACAAAACCGGGAATCTGTCGCGGGGCGTGTCGTTTGGCAACGCCCAGAACGTGTTTGTGAATTCTTCCCTGAACCTGCAGCTGGAGGGCAAGCTCACCGACCAGATCAACCTCACGGCCGCCATCAGCGACCAGAACGTGCCCTTCCAGCCCGAGGGCAACACCCAGCAGCTGCAGGAGTTCGACCGGATTTATATCACCCTAACGCACCCGCGCTGGAACCTGACGGCCGGCGACGTGGTGCTGCGCAACAAGCCCGATTACTTTTTGCGCTATTACAAGAACATTCAGGGTGGGGCGCTGGAAACCAACTTCGGGCAACTGCCGGTGGGCGGGTTCGGCGGGGGCATTGGGCCGGGCGCTACCACGCCGCAGCTGTTTCAGTACCCCAATGCGGCGGGCACCAGCACGGGCACTTTTGTAACCGCTCCGCCCACGGTGCCGGTGCCGGCCGGCTCGGGGCAGGTGCAGAACGGCACGGCCGCCGCGCCGGCCAGCGCCACGCCCAACGGGGTAGGGCCGAATGGGCTGAGCCAGACCGTCACCACGCGCACCGGGCGGCGCAATGGGCCGCTGCTGTTCACCAAAACGGGGGAGGCGTTTGCCACTACCTCGGTGGCGGCGGGCGTAGCCAAGGGCAAGTTTGCCAGCCTGGATATTGCCCCGCTGGAAAACGTGCAGGGCCCGTACCGCCTGCGCGGGCCCAACGGCGAGCAGTTCATCATCATCCTGGCTAACTCAGAAAGGGTGTACCTGGATGGGCGGCTGATGGTGCGGGGCTTCGATTTCGACTACGTTATCGACTACAACCAGGCCGAGCTGACGTTTTCGCCCCGCCACCTGATTACCCGCAACTCCCGCATCAAGGTCGATTTCGAGTACTCCGACTTCAATTACACCCGCTCCCTGCTGCAGGCCAGCCACTACCAGCAGCTGGGCCGCCTGCAGGTGCACGCCAACTTCTACCGCGAAGCCGACAACCCCGACAACTCGCCCAACCTCACCCTCGACGACTCCACCAAAGCCCGTCTGCGCCGCCTGCGTGGCAATGAAAGCCTGGCCCGCCTGCCCGGTGCCGACTCAGTGAAGTACGACCGTACGCAACTCCAATACAGCCGGGTGACGCAGCTGGACCCCGTGACGGGCCAGCGGGTGCCGGTGTTTGTATTTCCGCTGCTCGATACGCTGCAGGGTGCGTACCTGGTGCGGTTTACCAACGTGGGCGCGGGCCAGGGCAACTACCACATCAGCACCACCAACGGCACGGCCAACGGGCGGGTGTACGAGTTTGTGGGCGAGGGCCGCGGCGACTACGCCCCCCTGCGCCTGCTGCCCACGCCCCTGCAGAAGCAGCTGCTAACCGTGGGCACCAGCTACCAGGTTGATTCCACGGCTACGCTATTCGTGGATTTGGCCGCTTCTGACCTGGATTTGAACCGGTTTTCGCCCGAATCGGCGCAGGGGCGGGCCATGCGGGTGGGCTACGCCGTGCAGGACCGACCGGTGCGCCTGCCGGGCCTTTCGGGCTACAAGCTGCGCAGCGCCCTCGATTATGAGTACACCAGCCACCAGTTTGCGCCCATTGACCGGTACCGGGACATTGAGTTTGACCGCAACTGGAGCACCACCAACACGCTCATCACCAACAACCAGCGGCCCCGGGAAGAGAATATTCTGAACGCCGCCGTGGGCCTGGTGAAGGATGCCGACAACGCCATTGGGTACCGCCTGAGCCGGCGCTACCGGGCCGGGGAGGTAAACGGGGTGCAGCACTGGCTGGATGTGGCCCGGCAGCTGGGCCCGGTGCAGCTGCGGGGCAACCTGTTTCTACTGAACTCGGAGGCTGGCCGGCGCGAATCCCGGTGGGCCAGGGGCGAGGCGGCGGCCCGCTACGTGGCCGGACCGGTGGTGCCGGGCTACGTGTACCGCTTCGATAAAAACCGGGTGGCCAAGGCCGCCGGCGACTCGCTCACCTCAGCCAACTACTACGACGAGCACGCCCTGTTCGTGCAGAGCCGCGACTCGGCCCGCACCCGCTTCCGGCTGGACTACAGCTACCGCCGCGACCAGACACCCAACCCCGAGCAAACCGCTTTGCGCGAGCGGGGCCGGGCCCAGACCTGGCAGGGCACCCTGGCCTCCCGCATCAGCCCGAACCAGGACCTGAACATCCTGGCCACCTACCGGGACCTGGCCGTGCGCGACTCGGCCCGGCAGCGCACGGTGCTGGGTAAGCTCGATTACAACGCCAGCTTTCTGCAGAACGTGTTTCGCTCGGAGTTGAGCTACGCCGTGGCCACCGGCCGCGAAGCCCGCCGCGACTACACGTTTCTGAGTGTGCCCGCCGGACAGGGTACGCACTACTGGGACGACCTGAACCGGAACGGGCAGCAGGAGCGCAACGAGTTCTTCGAGGCCCAGACGCCCGATGCCCAGTACCGCACCTACATCAAGCTGTTTCTGCCCACCGATGTGTACGTACCAGCTTACTCCAACCGCTTCAGCTACCGCCTCACCACCACCGCCCCGCGCAGCTGGCGCGAGCAGCCGGGTTGGCGGGGTTTGGCCGGGCGGTTCTCCACCCTCACCACCGTCACGCTGGACCGCCGCAGCACCGATAATTCGTTGTCGTCGCGCCTGAACCCGTTTGCCTTCCAAACGGCTGACTCCTTGCTGTTGAGCCTGAACAAACTGCTGCGCAATACGCTCTACTTCAACCGCTCCAACCCCATCTTCGGAGCCGAATTCACGGTGCAGCAAACCCAGCAAAAGGTACTGCTGACCCAGGGCTCCGATACGCGCAACCTGGCTACCCAGAGCGTGTTGCTGCGCCGCACCCTGGCCCAGACGTTCACGGCCCGCTTCACCGTGGCGCGCAACATCCGCGAAAACCTGTCTACTATTCCGAATAGTAACCGCAACTTCCGGGTGCTGCAGTACGAGCTGGCCCCGGAGCTCAGCTACCAGCCCAACCAGGTGCTGCGCCTGACCACCAGCTACCTGCGCACCACCAAGCAAAACACCGCCGGCCCCGATGGCGACACCAACGGTACGTTTGATGATGTGGGGCTGGAAACCCGGGTCAGCCAGGTAGGCAAACGCACGCTGTCGGCCACCACGCGCTTTGTGCGAGTGGGCTTCCAGGGCAATCAAACCAGCCTCGTCGGCCTGGAAATTCTGAACGCCCTGCGCCCCGGCAGCAACTTTACCTGGAACCTGAACCTGGAGCAGCGCCTCAGCAACGGCCTCAACGTCACGCTGGCCTATGACGGCCGCAAAGCCAACGGCCTCAATGCCGTGCACACCGGCCGCATGCAGGTAGCGGTGCTATTCTAGATTGACGAGGCACGTCATTGCGAGGCGGAGCCGGCAATCCTTCCTTCACTGGGCACCAATCCTTGATAAACAGAGAGCCCCTGACGTCCGTGCTGGCGTCAGGGGCTTTTGAATAGGTCAGGTTCAGCGCTGCAGAAAGGACGGATTGCTTCGGCTCTGCCTCGCAATGACGTGTCTATTCGACTGCACCTATTTCGCCTCCACTAACCGGCGCAGGTGGGGCAAGACGGCCAGCTCCGTTTGGCCGGCGGGAGCTTTCAGGGCATCCAGCTGCTTGAGGGCGGCGGTTTGCCAGGCGGCCGTGGGGGCCTGGCCCTTTTCGAGCAGGGTGAGGCGCTCCAGGGCCAGGGCCGCGGCGGTTTTCAGGTTCACGGACAGCGGGGCGTACTCCTGCAGCAGCGGGTTTTGATGCAAGATGGGCTGCACCAGCGCGTCGTTATTCTGCCACTGCTGCAGCTGTTCCCGCAGGCTGGTGAGCTGCTGCCTGGTGCTGGCGTCGCGGAAGCGGGTGGCGGCGGGGGTACTCACGTTGTAGGCCAGCAGCTTATCCACCGCCGCGCCAAACTCCCGGGTCACGTCCGATTCGGCGGGGGCGGCATCCACGAGGCGGTTGAGGGGCGTTTGGGTGGTGTACTTGAAGCCCTGGAAGTGGCGCTTGTACTCTTTCACCGGCTCCAGCACCTGGGCCAGAGTACGCAGGGGCGGCAGGGCGGCGGGGCTGCCGGCAAGCTGCAGGAGCAGTTGGTTGGGGGCTTTGCGGTGCTGCAGGCCCAGGGTTTCCAGCTGGGGGCTGAGCAGGGCCAGGCGGCGGTACATATCGGCCACGTCGCGCACCTGGGCGGGGCTCCAGAGGCGCTCGGCCACGGCCGCCGTGCGGGGCCAGATGCGGGAATCCACGATAACGGAATCGGCAAACTCGGCCCACATGGTAGCCTCACCACCCAGAATCAGCTTTTGCTGCTCGGGCGTGAGGGGCGCATCCTGGGGTAGCGGGTCTGGGGCGTAGTGGGAGGCGGCCGTGAGGTTCAGGTCGACGTAGTAGCCGTTGGACAGAATGGCCTGGTGGCCGGCCTTGGCCGCGTCGTAGAGTCCCTTCTTGCCGCGCCAGCTCTGAATAACGGCGCTGGCCGGCAGGCCCGGCCCCAGAATTTCGTCCCAGCCCACCATGTGCTTCTGGTACTTCTCCACCAGCGCCAGCACCCGCCGGTTGAAGGCCGTTTGGAGGGCGTGCTTATCGGGCAGGCCCTTCTCTGTTACGTAGCCCTGCTGCTTCATGTAGGCTGCAATGCGCGGGTTACGCCGCCACTGCCGCCCGTCGTTTTCGTCGCCCCCAATGTGGAAGTACGGGTCGGGAAACAATGGCGTCACCTCGCTCAGCACCGAATCGATGAAGCTGTAGGTGGTTTCGCGGGTGGGGTCCATGGCGATGTTGAGCACGCCCCAGCGCGGGGCCACGCCGTAGGTGGAGTCGTTGGAGGCCAGGCGCGGGTAGGCGGCCAGCCAGGCCGTGGCGTGGCCGGGCATGTCCAGCTCGGGCACCACCCGAATGCCCCGCCGCCCGGCGTAGCGCACTATTTCCCGAATCTGCCGCTGGGTGTAGTACTGGCCCTGCCCGCCCACCTGGTGCAGGCGCGGAAACAGCTTGCTTTCTACCCGGAAGCCCTGGTCGTCGGAAAGGTGCCAGTGCAGCACGTTGAGCTTGGTGGCCCACATGCCGTCGAGGTTACGCTTCACTACCGATACGGGCATAAAGTGGCGGGCCGCATCAATCAGCAGCCCCCGCCACGGGAAGCGCGGCGCATCCACCACGTCCACCTCGGGCAACGAAACCGACTTTTTCTCGGCCTGAGCCAGCTCCCGCAGCGTAGCCAGTCCGCGCAAAATGCCCAGGTGAGTAGGCGCATTCAGGGCCACGCCCATGGGCGTTACGCGCAGCGTGTACGACTCGTCCTCGCCCACGGTGAGCAGGCTGCCGGGGCGGCCGTATTGCAGCACCAGCGCCGCCGTGGGGAGGGGCGAGGCCCGCCGCCGGTTAGTCCGGGGGCGGCCCGGCAGCAGCACCGGCAGCACCAGCCGCTCCACGGCCTCCACTACCGCCGAATCGGCGGCCGGCGTGGCGGCGGTTTGCGCGGGCGTGAATACCTGCCAGGTAAAGTCGGGCTTCACGGTGAACCGGCTCTGGCCCCAGTTGGCCTGGGTTGGGGCGGGCAGCAGCATCCGGGCTTCGGGCGGGGCGGGTTGGGCAAACGCCGGGGCCGCCGCGAGCAGGGCAACCAGAAACAAAACGTAACGCATGGGCAGGAAAGGCAGAGCGGGCAATACGGCGAAGGTAGCAAGCCCCGGGCCAGAAGTCGCACGGCGTAGAAACGACCCGTCATTGCGAGCGAAGCGAAGCACCCGAAGGACAGCGTAGCTAATCCTTCCTGAGCCCTCTACCAAGCCTTGATAAACGAAAAGCCCTTGCTACCAGCGTGGGTACAAGGGCTTTTGAATAGGTAGGAGTTGGGGTTTTGAGTAGGTCAGAGCTAAGAGCTTTGAAAAGGAAGGATTAGCTACGCTGTCCTTCGGGTGCTTCGCGCTGCTCGCAATGACAGTTCCATTCTTAGTAGCTCTTCGACTAAATCAGCCCGCGGGCTTTGAACTCGAGGTATTTATTGATGGTGTTGACTGTGAGGTTCTGGGGGGCGGTGAGCAGGGCGTGGATACCGTAGCGGTTCAGCTCCCGCACAATCTGGCGCTTCTCCTGGGCAAATTTCTCGGCTACCGTCTGGTTGTACACTTCCTCGGTAGTAGCGGTGGGAGCCTCCAGGAAAGTGCGCAGCTCGGTGTTTTCGAAGAATACCACCAGCAGCAAATGGTCCTTGGCCATGCGACGCAGGTACGGTAGCTGCCGCTGCATGCCGTGCAGGGTTTCGAAGTTGGTGAACAGAATCAGCAGGCTGCGCTGGCGAATGTGGCTGCGTACCGAAATGTAGAGCCGCTCATAGTCGGTTTCGAGGTACTTGGTTTTCTGGCGGTAGAGCACCTCGATAAGCTTGCGCAGGTGGCCGCTGCGGCGGTCGGCGGGCAGCATGGCCCCGGGCTGGTGCGAGAAGGTGAGCAACCCGGCCTTATCGTGCTTCAGCAGGGCAATGTTGCTGACCACCAGCGTGGCGTTGATGGCGTAATCCAGCAGGCTCAGGCCCTCAAACGGCATGCGCATCACCCGGCCTTTATCAATGAGGCAGTACACCTGCTGGGCCCGCTCGTCCTGGTAGTGGTTTACCACCAGCGTATCGGAAGCGCCCGGGGTGCCGGCCCGGCGGGCGGTGGCTTTCCAGTTGATGTTGCGCGGGTCGTCGCCGGTTACGTAAGGGCGAATCTGCTCAAATTCCATGCTCTGGCCCACCCGCCGGATGCGCTTCACGCCCACTTCGGTGAGGCGGTTATGAATGGCCAGCAGCTCGTACTGGCGCATCTGCAGAAACGACGGGTACACGGGTACCACCCGGCTGTCGTCGAACCGGAAGCGCCGCCGCACCAGCCCCAGCGGCGAGGCTACGTACACGTTCACCGCCCCAAACTCGTACTCGCCGCGCTTGGTGGGCCGCAGCTGGTAGCGGATAATGCCGGTTTCGCCGGGCTTGATGCTGGTTTTGAACAGTACGTCGCGCCGCTGAAACTGGTGGGGTACCTCGTCGATGGTTTCGGTCTGCACCGGAAAGCGGTACTGGTTTTCCAGGTAGATGGCAATGTCGTTGTCGGAGCCGTTGGCCAGCTTGTCGCCCATCACCCGCCGCCCGAACAGGCTGCCCCCGCCCGCGTACAGCAGCCCCGCATCCACCACCGTAAGGCCCAGCAGCAGCCCCAGCGCCAGCAGCATCGGCGTGAGCCAGCCCGGCAGAAAAAACGCCACTACCAGCCCCGCAATCAGAGCCGTAACGAGCAGGAAAAAGCGGGAAGTGAGGAAGAAGGATTTCATCAGGTAGTGGATTTCGCGCAGGGTCTCGCCGTGGTAAGCGCAGGGTTTTGCAGTGTCGTTCCGGCGGCAAACCACTGCGTGCCCCCGCGTATTCCACTGCGTAACCCTGCGCGAAAATTGTTACCGCGGCACTTCAATCTGCTGCAGAATCTGCTTTACCACATCATCCGCGGCGCCGCCTTCCATTTCGCGCTCCGGCGTGAGCTGAATGCGGTGGCGCAGCACCATGGGGGCCAGGTACTGCACGTCTTCGGGCGTCACGAAGTCGCGGCCGCGCAGGGCGGCCAAGGCTTTGGCCCCGTTGAGCAACGCCAGCGAGGCCCGGGGCGAAGCACCCAGGTACAGGCCCTTGTGGGCGCGCGTCTGGCCCACAAGGCGGGCAATGTATTCCAGCAGCTTGGGCTCCACGTGCTGGCGGCGCACCTGCTCGCGCAGCTGCCGCAGGTCCTCGGCTGATACTACGGCGCGCACCGCCTCCAGTGGCGTGCCGCCGAAACCGGCGTGGTGGCCCTGCAGAATGGCTACTTCTTCCTCTACCGATGGGTAGCCCACGTTCAGCTTGAACAGAAACCGGTCGAGCTGGGCTTCGGGCAGGCGGTAGGTGCCTTCCTGCTCCACGGGGTTCTGGGTAGCCAGCACCACGAAGGGGGCGGGCATGGGGTAGCGGGTACCGTCCTGGGTAATCTGCCGCTCCTCCATCACCTCAAACAGCGCCGACTGCGTTTTGGCCGGGGCCCGGTTGATTTCATCAATCAGCACCACGCTGGCGAAAATGGGGCCGGGCCGAAACTCAAATTCGCCCTGCTGGGGCCGGAATACCGAGGTGCCCAGCACGTCGGAGGGCATCAGGTCGGGGGTGAACTGCAGGCGGCTGAACGGCACGCTCAGGGTGCGGGCCAGCAGTTTCGCCGTGAGGGTTTTGGCCACGCCCGGTACGCCTTCCAGCAGCACGTGGCCGTCGGCCAGCAGGGCCACCAGCAGCAGCTCGGCCAGGGCCTGCTGGCCCACAATCACCTTGCTCAGCTCCTGCCGGATGGCATCGGCGTGGCGGCTGAGGTGGCTTAAATCGGTGCGGGGTGCGAAGGACGCAGCAGAAGCAGTTGGTTGCCCGGTCGTTGCGTCAGGGATAGAATCGAATGCGGAATCCATAAGAAAGTGATGGGGAATGTGCGAAGCGGGGATGAGGATAATTACATTGAAAATAATGTATATAGAATCTGAAAATGGCGTTTAAACATAAAAATACGCTCTATTGGAATAATCCAAACTATGTAAATTTATATTGCCGGAATAAATCAATTTTAGGAAGCTGTTTGGCGAAAGCTGTTGATGGCCTTGTTCAGGGCCAGCAACTCAGCGTCGGAAACCTGCCGGGCAGTGAGGATGAAGTTCATGCGACGGTTGAGGGCATCCACCTCGGTGCGCGGTACGCCGGTTTTCTGGGCCAACCGCTCTCGGGTGTCTGCATCGGTGAGGTCGAGGGCGGGCTCGTGGTAGCGGGTGCGCAGATGCTCCAGAAACAGCCCGATTTTCTTCTCGGCAATGAGCTGGTGGTTACCGCCCTGCTGGTAAAGGCTGGCCACTGCACGGGCAAACAGCAGCGTAGTATTGGGCAGGGGTTTAATGATTGGGATGATACGCTGCCGCCGCCGGACCTCGACCAGCACGAAAAGTACGGCACCTACCAAACCGGTAATCAGCGCCCAGCGCAACGCGGTGTGCCCCGTGAGCACACGTAACAACGACTGCTCGCCCAGCGGCCCCTGCTTTTGGTATTCATCCCAGTAAACCGGCCGGTTGGCCGGCAGCCACGACAGCGCGGCAAACGCAAAATCTGCCGTAGCCGGGCGCAGCAGCAGCAGGTTGCTGAACGCGGCGGGGGTGGTACTCAGCAGGAAAAAGCCCCGCCCAACGGGCACCCGCACCAGCACGGGCCGGCGGCGCCCATCATAGGCCAGCACGGTGGCTTTGCTGCCACTACGGGCCCGGAAATAGGATGGTACCTCGTTTTCAGGGAAAGGGAAGCGGTTCGGAATACCAGCGGACTGATGTACCAACGTCAGCAACTGAGTTTTGGGTATGCCCTGGCGGTTACGGCGACTGCGCAACAGCTCACTCATATCCAGTACCGGCTCCACGTTCAGCCGAAGGGTGTCCAGCAATTCCGTTGATATCCTCTCGGCGGCAATCAGCGCCGAGTTGCCCTGCGCCACATAGCGTAACAGCGCATCCCGGTCGAGGCGGGCGCAGAAGAACACATCGTTTACAAACAGGTACGTGCCATGGTCTGGTCGCAGGGTTGGGCCAGTCGCACTGAGGGCGGAGTCCCGGTCGGCATCGGCCCCCAGGGAGGGCAGCAGCTGATTGGCAATGGGCACCCGAACGGTGCGGATGGGCTGCCCCGGAAACAGCGTCGGCAGTTGGTCGTAGAGCACGTAGGTGCCGTAGGGAATTTTGTCGCGGTTGATGAACGTAGACCGCCAGTCGGTAGGCTGCGGCCGGAAATACTCTACAGCCACGAAGGCTACAAACAGCCCCACCAGCAGCACCACAAAAGCACGGAAACGAGACATAGTAGCTTGCGGGCCGGCTTTAGGCGGCGCGGCGGGTTAAGGAGCGAATAAAATTCTGGCGAGATGCCCGCAGGGCCGGGTAATCGGAAGCAGTTACTGGTAGCTCCCCATACCACACGTACTCAAATTGCCGGGTTAATTCCCGAAAGTCAGCGGCGTAGGCCGTGCCGGCCAGCTCCTGCACGTACTGCTGGTTGGTTTTGTCGGGTTGCCACCGGATGAGGCCTTGCTCCGTGAGGTGGCGCAGTACCAGCAAATAGCCCAGGCGCACGGCCAGACGGTGGTTACCGGCGTCCTCGGCCTGGGCGAGAGCTGCATCAAAATCGATGGCGTGAATATCCTCCGGCGCGGTTTCGTAGGGCAGCGGCAAGGTGCGGCTACGCCGCCCGAACAGGCCGGTCACATCCAGGCGTAATACCCGCAGCAGCACGTATATGAAGGCTAACCCAAACAAGGCGTACACCAGAAAACGGCCCCGGTTTTCGTAGCCTTCCCCCGTGAATATACCTTCCAGCCACCGCATCAGCTGCCGCCAGAAGCGCGTCCAGGCGTTGCTGCTGCTACTGGGGGCTTCCTCCGGCTCCACATATCGGAATTCCCGTTGCGCGCGTAACTCGTTGAGCCGCTCCGCCGCCGGGCGTCGCAATACCGGTGGCCCGGAGTTGTCGGCGGGCAGATGCACAAATTGGCGGTTCTCGGCCCGGTGTACCGAATCGGGGACGGGCAACAGGGGCGGAGTGGGGCGCTGCGCCCAGGCAGAGCCGGCTACCATTAGCAGCACGGCTACCCGGCTGGCTACCCGGCGGCGGTTAGTATTCGCCCTCATCATCAGGGCGCAGGGCCAGCGGCGTGGTAACCGGAGCCGCTTCTCCCAAAGAGTCAAGCAGCAGGCGGGTGCCTTCCCCGTCGTGGCGCTCTACTAGGTTGAAGTACTGAAAGCTGATGGCCGTCATCAGCAGCGGGTAAAAGGCCAGGGTCAGCAGGGTTTGCAGGCCCGAGTATGCGATGAACAACACCCGCACCAGCGGCGAAACTTCGGTAGTCTGGCCGCTCATCAGCTCCGTGAAGGGAAGGCCCACCATCGAAAGCGCCACCAGCACCAGCACCAAAATCAGCCACAGCATGATGAACATAACCACCAAAAGCCCAAAAGTAGACCACCATTTGCCCCAGATCAGCTCGAAGCACCGCTTAATGCTGCCAAAGAACCCGCGCCGCTCCCGCAACCACACCACAAAATACAGGCTCAGCGTGACCATCACGTAGCCCATTGCCGCATACAGGCCCAGTATCACTACAATGCCGGCCCACGTAGCCCCGAGTACTGCCCCGAAAAAGACCGAAATCAGGCCCAAAAGAGCTCCCATCACCATCATACTCACCATAAACAGCGCAATGAGTCCGATATAGGAGCCTACTAGCCCCAAAAAGCGGGCTTTGACCAGCTGCCAGACTTCGGTAGGCGTAACGGGGCCGGTGCGGTTGGGCTCGGCCTGGAGCACAATGTAGCCGTACACTACCAGGTGCAGCATGGCCAGCAGCAGCATGCTGCCCAACAGGGTAAGCCACAGGCTGGGCGAGGTGAAAACCGCTGGCAGCGAGTCGGAGTAACGGCCCAGGCGGCTGCGGCGGGCCATTGAGCCCACACTGCTTAAAAGTTCTCCTTGCATCAGGCCCAGCCCGATGCCGGTGAGTAGGGCCAATGGCAGTACCAGTGTAATCAGTACACGCGCCAACGGGCGGGCATGCACCCGGATAAAGTCAAAGGAAGCCTCTATTTTCTGGCTGAAATTTCGCTCCCGCAGAAAATCTGAAGGCTTGGTGAACGTAAGGTGGCGCATAACGCAGGGTACAACTGAAAGTCGATACAGAAAAGGGAAAAGTACCAGGGTAGTTTTAATCGGGCACTACGCGGCCACTGCGCACCAGCCACCACGGATACAGCACAAAGTAGCCCAGGATGCAGGCCGCCGAGGTGCCAATGATGCCCAGGCTGGCAGCCAGCGGCATTTCAGTGTGGCGCGTGACAAAGCCTTCCAGAAAGCCCGCCACCACAAAAATGGGGACGAGAGCCAGCACCAGTTGCATACCGTCGCGGGCTCCCTGGCGCAGGGAGTCGCGGCGCGAGAAGGTGCCGGGGAACAGGATGCTCCGGGCCATTACCCAGCCCGCGCCGCCAGCCAGCACAATGGCCGAAATTTCCAGGGTGCCGTGAATCCAGATGGTAAGTACGGAAGGCAGCAGCAGGCCTTTCTGGTGAAAGAAATACTGGAATGCACCCAGCATTACGCCGTTACGGAACAGCATGAACAGCGTAAGCAGCCCGCCCGTGATGCCCCCGGCAAAGGCGTACAACGACACCCGAATGTTGTTGAGCGTGATGTGCAAAAACATCAGGGTTTCATCCTCGCCCTTGTACACGGCCATAGGGTCGCCTTTTTCAATGTTGGCCAGCGTCTGGTTCACGTACTGGTCACCCATCACCACCCGCACAAAGGAGTCATCGTAGGCGGCCGAGAGGGCTCCGATAAAGCAGGTGAGCAGAAAGAACACCAGGGCTCCCAGCAACACCCAGCGGTGCCGGATGAGCAGCAGCGGCAGCTCCAGCCGCCAGAAGCGCATAAACCGGCCGGGCTCCTGCTTCTTGTTTTTATAGAGGTGCTGGTGTAGCTTGCCCGTTAAGCCGTTGAGGTAGGCCGTGGTAGTAGAGCCCGGATAAAACGTCTGGGCATACGCTAGGTCATCGGTGAGGGCAATGTAGCGCTGGGCCAGTTCATCGGGACCAACGGCCGGCTGCTCCTCATACTGCTGCCACCGCGCCTGATTAAGCTGTAAAAAGATAGTTTCGCGCATCGTTACTAAAGGATTCCGGTGAGCAGCAGTCTGGCAACTGACTGCGGCCCGTCGGGCTAAATATACAGGTTTCCCCGGCCCGCGCAGGGCCCTGTTCCCCGGTTTTTTTATGAGCACAATTCGCATTCATACTACCCAGAACGTGGTTCTGGAATACGAAGCCGCCAGCGTAGGCGACCGGATGCTGGCGCAGCTGATTGATGTATTAGTGATGGTACTGTGGACGGTGGGCGTGAAGTTTCTGATTGAGCAGCTTACTAATTCCTACGACGAGCAGCGGATTCTGCAATATGCCCTTATCACGGCCCCGCTGTTGGTGTATCACCCGCTGTGCGAGATATTCTTCAACGGCCAGAGCTTGGGCAAGCATATCCGGCACATAAAGGTGGCGCGCCTGGATGGCAGCCGCCCCGGCTTGGGCGACTTCCTATTGCGCTGGCTGATTGGCCTAGTGGAAATAGGTATGACGCTGGGTTCGCTAGCCCTAGTGGCCACGTTGCTCAATGGCCGGGGCCAGCGCCTGGGCGATATGGCAGCCGGCACTACGGTAGTAAGCCTGCGCCCACCGGCCCCGGAGGTGCAGGCCGCCGCTACCCAAACCCAGGTGCCGGCAGGCTATCAACCCGTATTTGCCCAGGCCGCCCTGCTCTCTGACCACGATGTGAGCCTGGTGCGGCAGCTGCTGCACCGGGCTCAGAAGCGCCAGGATTACCTGTTGCTGAATGAAGTAGCCATGAAAATAAAGGGAATCACAGGCATCCAGACTGATTTGCAGGATGAACCGTTTCTCCGCACTATTCTGCGCGACCAGGCTTATTTCGCCCTTCACAGTAGCGCTTATGCCTGATGCCTGTGGGGTATAAGCACGAACAAAGCATTGGCCGGTAAGAAACGGGGGCGTTAGTTCTAAATAGCTCTATGTACTCGTTGTGCATAAAAAAAGCGCGAAACCCCAGGGCTTCGCGCTTTTTTGTAGCTACTTACTTTAAAGACTACTACTGCATCATGATCCGCTGCGTACCGGCCGATTGGCCATCTAGGGTCAGGCGCAGGAAGTAGACGCCGGCGCGGTGGGCGGCCGGCTGCCAGGTGCGGGCGTGGTTGCCGGCGGGCAAAGTGCCCAGCGTCTGCCGCTCCACGGTACGGCCCAGCGCGTCGGTCAGGGTTAGCTCGGCTTGGCCGGCCTGGGGCAGTTGGAAGCTCAGCTGAGCTACATCGGCTACGGGGTTCGGGTACAGGCTGAAGCCCGTAGCCACGGCTGGCTGGCGGGTGCCGGTAACGCCAGACGCCCCGGCCAGGGCAATGTCGCGCACGGCAATGCCGTTGCCAATCAACCCAACCACCGTAGTAGCACCGGTATTACTAATAGTGTAGAGGGTGCTGTTGCCGTTGGCGGCAGCATTGGCCACCAGATAGCCCGTGTTGGTGGTCCCGCTGGTGTAAATATCCATGTCAATATCCCGCGCGGCTGTGGCCGTCAGGCCAGTGGGGCCCACCGTATTGAGCGTACCGTCGTTCGGTGGATTTTGCAGGGCCAGTACGTTGCGGGCTTCATCGTACACGAACAACTGCGTACTGGTGGCCCCGGCTACACTGTTGGTGTAGGCCGCAGCACCTACGGATGGTGTGTTAGCGGCGTTGGCATCGGTGCTGGCGTAGGTCAGCTGACCATCGGTGGCGGCAACAGTGCCGTCGTTGGGGTTCAGGCGGAAGTTGTTCCGGTTAGCTCCCACCACCCGGATCCGGTCTACGGTGGGATTGAAATCAAAGCCGATGCTGCCGGTGCCCAGGGCCAGGGCCACGGGCGTGGTGTTAATAGCGCGGGCCACCCCGGTAGCAGCGTTAATACTATACAGCGTAGCGGTTTGGGCGGTGGCGTTGTACCCCAGTGCCACTAGGGTATTGGTAGAGGGCCGCACGTCCAAGCCTACCAGCGTTTGGCTGGCATCAACGCCCGTAATGCCCGTAGAGGTCCGGATGGTGGTGGGCAGGGCCGTATCGAAAGTAATTAGGTTAGTACCCGCCAGGGCGTAGGCCAGCTGGCCCGTAATGGCCGGCAGCGTGGCCGGGCGCGTAATCTGGAAGGCAATATCCGTTACGGCTACAAAGGCTCCGCTCCCGATGTTGCCCACCTGCGTAGTGGTGCCGTCGGCCAGATTAACCGTGTAAAGGGTGCTGGTAGAGGCCGTAAGGCTCGTAGGCGAGGCCACCGTCAGATAAGCCGTATTGGCACCCGTGGTGGGGTTGAAGTAAATATCCAGGTCCGAGGCCTGGAGGGCCCCGTTCACGCTGACACCCAGAGTGCCCAGGCTGTTGAGGGTACCGTTGTTTGGCGGGTTCTGGCTCACCAGGCGGTTATTGGCCTCATCAATGTTGTAGAGCGTGGTGCCGCTGGCCCCAATGTAACTGTTGGTGTACGCTGAGGAGCCCACACCGGGCGTGTTAGCCGCGTTAGCATCGGTGCTGGCGTACGTCAGCTGGCCATCGGTGGCCGCCAAGGCCCCGTTGTTAGGGTTCAAGCGAAGGTTGGCGCGGTTGCCGGCCGTTACCCGAATCCGGTCAACCGTGGGGTTGAAATCGAAGCCGATACGGGCCAGATTGGTGCCCAAATCTACTGTTAGGGCAGTACCTACAGCCGTAGCCGCGCCGGTAGTGCGGTTAATAGTGTAGAGCTGGGCCTGCGTGCCAGTGGCGTTGTAGCCCAAGGCAAACAGCTCGCCCGTATTCGGCCGGAAATCAATGCCCACAATGGTTTGGCCGGTAGTAAAGCCGGTAATGGGCACGTTGGTCAGCAAGGTACCCGGCGTGGCGGCGTCAAACGATACTAGGCTGGGCGCAGTAGTGGCAGCAACTGACAGGCCGTATACCGTTTGGGCAGAAACTGAGGAAATACCGAGCAAGCTCAGTGCGCCTAGCAGCAAGCCACCCCGTTGCAGGGCCTTGCGGCGAGTAGAAGATGGTAGCATGAAGGAAGTAGTAGAGTTGGTGAATGGACAAATCGTGTAGTGAATACCCATAGCGGGTAACTCAGGTACGAGCCCAACAGTGCTTCCGGCTTGCCTTACACCTATATTTAATTATATTTTAATCCTACAATGCTCAAATGGCGGTTTTAGCCAGGGAAATGCCAAAAAAGTGTACCTACTGCATTTCAACAAAACGACCCGCCAGACAAATCCAGTGGGTCGTTTTATGCACTCGTCAGGGCAGAATCGGGGTGATTAGCCCGCTGCTACGGCTTTGCGGCGGCTGACGCTTTTCTGCACCCGCTCCTCGCCCTGAGCCAACAGCTCATCGTCGCGCTCCGTCTTCTTCACCCAGTTCAGCGAGTACAGATCTTTGCGCCGGTCGCGGAGGTTGCGCACGGCCCCTGAGGTGTTCAGGTCCTTGAGTAGGTCTAGGTCCAGATCGGCAATCAGCGTCATCTCCGTGTTGGGCGTGGCCTCGGCCACGATGGCGTCATGGGGGAAGGCAAAGTCTGAGGGGCTGAACACGGCGCTTTGCGAGTACTGGATGTCCATGTTCTCCACGCGGGGCAGGTTGCCCACCGAGCCGGTAATGGCCACGTAGCACTCGTTTTCAATGGCCCGGGCCTGGGCGCAGAGGCGTACCCGCTGGTAGGCGTTCTTGGTATCGGTCCAGAAGGGCACGAACAGAATCTTCATGCCTTCATCCGAGAGCATGCGGCTTAGCTCCGGGAATTCCACGTCGTAGCAAATCAGGATGCCGATTTTGCCGAAGTCGGTGTCGAAGCACCGCAGCTTGTCGCCGCCGCGCATGCCCCAGTAGCTGGCCTCATCGGGGGTTACGTGCAGCTTGTACTGCTCGTCCACGGTGCCGTCGCGGCGGCACAGGTACGATACGTTGTAGAGCTTGCCATCATCGTAGAGGGGCATGGAGCCGGCTATTACGTTGATGTTGTAGCTCACGGCCAGCTCCATCATCTTGGTTTTGATGGGCTCGGTGTAGGCCGCCATGGAGCGGATAGCCACCGACGGCGACTCCTCGTTGGTCAGCGCCATCATGGGGGCATTGAAGAACTCGGGGAACAGCACGCAGTCAGCCTTATAGCCCGACACGGTATCCACGAAGAACTCCATCTGCTGGAAGAAGTCCTCCAGGTTTTTGGTAGCCCGCATCTGCCACTGCACAATACCAATGCGCACATTCGACTTCTGGTTACCAATCAGCTTATCGGTTTCCTCGTCGTAGTACACGTTAATCCACTCCAGCAGCGTGGCGTAGGCCTTGCTTTCGGAGTCGTAGGGCAGATACCCCCGGATGAGCTTGCGCACGTAGAAGTCGTTGGCCAGCTGGAAGGTAAGGATGGGGTCGGTGATTTCTTTGTTGCGCACCATCTCCACGTACTTGGCCGGCGTCATCTCGTTGGCATAGGCGTTGTAGCCGGGGATACGGCCGCCGGCCACCATGGCGCGCAGGTTCAGGTTCTCGCACAGCTCCTTGCGGGCATCGTAGAGGCGGCGGCCCAAGCGCAGGTTGCGGTACTCGGGGTCCACAAATACGTCCACGCCGTACAGCGTGTCGCCATCGGCGTTGTGGGTGTTGAACTTGCCGTTGCCGGTGATTTTGGCGTAGGTGTGCTTGTCGCCGAAGTCGGAATACTGCACGATGATGGCCAGCGCCGCCGCCACCACCTGGCCGTTATCCTCAATGCAGATCTGACCTTCGGGAAATTTCTTGAGCAGGGCATTGTACTCGTCCTGAGCCCAGGCGCCCTCCATGTTGGAGTACACTTTGTCCATGATGGCCTTGACGGCTTTAAAATCGGTGCGGCGCAGAGTACGCAGCACCAGTTTGTGGGCCGGAATGGCGGTGGGCGTCATCAGTTCGGGCGCGGCGGGCATACCGGGCAGGTTGTTTTTCTTGGCGGAGCCACCGCCTACTTTCGCATGAGAATTGGCCATATCAGGTAATCGAGAAGTTTCGCGGGGGAAAATACCGGGCAAAGGTACCGCCTACGGCAGTTTACCGCCCCGGTTTACGGGGTCACAACAACTTCGGTGGCAAAAAGTGTCGGGGCTACGTTTTGAAACGACCTACATTTAAGCTTGTATCCATCTTATTTGGAAGTAACTCCTCTATGCTAGCCATCAACCCATTGTACATACCATTTTTCCCGCTTGGGTTTGTTGGATTTTGGGCGGCTATCTGTTGGGTGATTTCCCTGAATGGCTGGCGACAACTGGCGCAGCATTTTCGGGCCCACGGTGAGCCGCCGGCCAAGGCAGATTCCTTCTGGATGCAGGCGGCTTCTATGCGGGAAGTGGGGGCTGTCGGTTTGGGGGCCAGCTACCGTGGGGTCCTGAATATCAGCTGTAGCCCCGCTGGGCTGGGCCTCTCGGTTTTATTTCTTTTCCGCGTCGGTCATCCGCCTTTACTGATACCCTGGTCCGCCATTGGACCAGTAGAATGGAAGCAAGGCCTGTTCGGATTAAGCACCTATTGCACGTGCGTAGTAACGGCTCCTGATGGGGCAACGGCAGTAGAAATCAGGTTGATTAACCGCGCCGTTGCGGAGCAGATAGAAGCTTATCAACAGCTGCAAAGTCTGGGGAGCTAAGTTATTCCCGCACCACCCGCCGCACCGCCACGCCCGCGGCCGTGTGCATCCGCAGCAGTAGCACGCCCCGAAACTCCCCGAATGCTTCGGCCGGAATTTCGGCCGCACCCTGCCGGGGCGTGAGCAGCCGCTGAAACACAAGCCGCCCGGTTACGTCGGTGGCGGTTACGGAGGCTGGGGCTGATAGCGCCAAGTTTAGGGCCTGATCTGGCCGCAGCAGCGTGGGGTACACTTGCACCGCCGTGGCTGGCAAGGCTCGGGTGGCAGCCAGCGGCCCGCCGATGCGGCGGTATACGTCGCGGTATTCCACGCCGGATACTATTTCTTGCGTGCCGGTCTGGGTGGTGGTAATAGTGAGCACCGGCACGTGCTGCCCCACAGCCAGCCACTTGTACTCGCGCGTGATGGGCAGGGTAAAGCCCTGCGAAATCCCCCCGGCCGAGAGGCTGTCGTGGTCTTCAATGCGCGTAACTACCCGCACCGTTTGAAAGGTACCGAAGGGAGTAGTCAGTGTACCCCAGGCATCTGCCTTATTTACCCGCTTACGACGCTGGCTGAGGTAGCCGGTACCCGGAATGGTAACGCTGAAAAACGAACGGCTCGAATCGGGAGCGGATGCGTAGCTGAGCGGAAACCGGTAGATGATGTCTTGCTCGGCTGGTGAGGCGTAGGTAACGGGTACGGCCGTGCCCGCCAGCGTACCACCGTACCCCACCGAGCGGTAATCGGCCGAGGAGGCATTAAAGAACTGGTAAGGCTCGGTGATGGGCAGCGTGAGGCCGGGCGGCACCGGCACGGCCTGTGGGGCGGCCACCGTGGCCCGGTTGCTGCCACTCAGTATGGAGTTAAAGGTGATAGTATACAATGGCTGGTTGGGCACCGGTGTAAAGCGGGCTACTTGTTGGGCAGTAGCCACCAAGGCCCGGTAATTCCAGGTTTGGTTGGGCCCGCGTTGCGTGAGGGGTGGGGCCCCGGCCGGTAGGATTACCGAGGCCGTGCTCTGTCGCAGCGTATCGCCGGGAGCGGGCATATCTGCGCGGGTGATGCTGGGCGAAGTCTGAGCCCCGGCGGTGGTGCTCAGAAGTAAGCCCCAGAACAGAAAATAGTAGCGGTGCTGCATATGCCGGCCGTTGTTAGGTACTCAAAATAGATTCGCTCTTCCAAGGTACGTGGCCCCGCGCTAGCATGCTACTCGCACCTTGCTAATGGGCCTTTCCGTCCGGCCAACGGGTTCCTGCGTACCTTGGGGCGTGGCTTTACCCGAACACCGTATGCAAACCCTGGCGGCTGTGCTGCAAGCGTCGGAGCAGTTTCCGGCCACGGCCTGGCTGTGCGCCCCGCCCGATGCCACCCGTTGGGAGCCGCGCAGCCCAGCGGCGGTATTACTGACGGCCGCTGCCGGGCAACCCGTACCGGCCCCACCCGGCCTGGTGCGTATCCTGTTCCTGGATGAAGTGCAACTGCTTATGGACCGGCTGCTACGCCAGGTGCCGGGAGCCGTGCCTGAACTGCGAATAGAAACGCTACGGCGCTACAAGCAGGAAGCCGAGTTTCCGGCTCTTACGTCCGACCCCGAGCTACTGGCCCGCCACTTAGTAGAAGCGGTGCGCTACGGCGCACTGCCGCCCGCTGAGGCGCTGGCTCATTTCCGCCGCTGCTTCTCCCATTTCACCCTTGAAGCTGCCCAACACATTCTAGCCACCGCATTTTTGAAGTGGTGAAAACTCAGAAATACGGGCATAAATAGAACGCCCGTCATTCCGAGCGAAGCCGAGGAATGACGGGCGTTCTTGTCTTTAATTTTTCTCAGACTCCCTGCATTTCGGGAATTTCGCCGCGTATCACCAGCTTGCCGGCGGTGGCGGCCTGAATCTGCTCTACCGAAACGCCGGGGGCCCGCTCGCGCAGCACGAAGCCGTCGGGCGTTACGTCGAGCACAGCCAGCTCCGTTACAATCTTCTTCACGCAGCGCAGGCCGGTGATGGGCAGGGTGCACTGGGGCAGCAGCTTGCTACTGCCGTCGCGGGCCACGTGCTGCATGGCCACGATGATGTTTTTGGCCGAGGCCACCAGGTCCATAGCACCCCCCATGCCCTTCACCATCTTGCCCGGAATCTTCCAGTTGGCAATGTCGCCGGTTTCGGATACCTCCATGGCCCCCAGAATGGTGAGGTCCACGTGCTCACCCCGAATCATGCCGAATGAATCGGCGGAGCTGAAAATGCTGGAGCCGGGCAAAGTGGTTACTGTCTGCTTGCCGGCGTTGATGAGGTCGGGGTCTACTTCGGCATCGGTGGGGAAGGGGCCCATGCCCAGCAGGCCGTTTTCGCTCTGCAGCTCTACGTTGATGCCTTCGGGGATGTAGTTGGCTACCAGCGTAGGAATACCGATGCCGAGGTTGACGTAGGAGTTGTTCTGTACTTCCTGGGCAATGCGCTTCGCAATGCCGTGTTTATCAAGTGCCATAAAGTTATTTCACGCAGTGTCTCGCGGTGGAAAACCGCAGTGTTTCGCAGTGGATTGTTGAACGGCACTGCGAGACACTGCGCCGCCCACTGCAACCCACTGCGTGAAAATCAGTTCGGCCGCACCGTGCGCTGCTCAATGCGCTTCTCGTAGTTTTTACCTTCGAAAATGCGCTGCACAAAGATGCCGGGCGTGTGAATCTGGTTGGGGTCCAACTCGCCGGCGGGCACCAGTTCTTCTACCTCAGCCACCGTAATTTTGCCGGCCGTGGCCATCATGGGGTTGAAGTTACGGGCCGTGCCTTTGAAGATGAGGTTGCCGGCCGTGTCGCCTTTCCAGGCTTTCACGAAGGCAAAATCGGCGTGCAGGGCGGTTTCCAGCAGGTACATCTTGCCGTTGAACTCGCGGGCCTCCTTGCCTTCGCCTACCTCGGTGCCGTAGCCGGCCGGGGTGTAAAAAGCCGGAATACCGGCCCCGCCGGCGCGGCACCGCTCGGCCAGCGTGCCCTGCGGAATCAGCTCCACTTCCAGCTCGCCCGACAGCAGCTGCCGCTCAAACTCGGCGTTTTCGCCCACGTAGCTGGAAATCATCTTGCGCACCTGCTTGGTCTGGAGCAGCAGGCCAATGCCGAAATCATCGACGCCGGCGTTGTTGCTGATGCAGGTGAGGTGTTTAACGCCCCGGCGCAGAATTTCCTGGATGGAGTTTTCCGGAATGCCGCACAGCCCGAAGCCGCCCAGCATGAGCGTCATGCCGTCGGTGAGGCCTTCCAGCGCCGCCTCGGGGCCGGCTACTACTTTGTTGATCATAGAATGAGTGGGTGGTTTTGGGGGCGGAAAGGTAAGGAGTAGCGCCGTATACGTTGCTACCCCTGGCCCGCCAGCCCGCCAAAAGCCGCCAACTTACTGCACCACCACGCGCAGGTAGGCCCGGGCCCCATTGGCCTGCACTCCGCTCAGAATGTACAGGCCCGCCGGAACGTTGTGCAACGACAGGTTGGCCTCGCCATCCACCGGCTCCGGCCAGCGGCGCACCACATTGCCTTGCATTGAGTACAGTTCCAGCTGCCCGTTCTGGGCAAAAGCTACGGGCACGGTGAGGGTTTGGCCGGCTACGGCCGGGTTGGGCCACGCCGTGAGCGGGGGCAACGTGGCTACCTGCAGGCCCAGGAGGTTGCCGGCGCTGAGGAACACTTCTTCTTTGGCGTCGCTCCGCAGGCTGCCGCCCACCACAATCTGCCCGGTAGCGGGGTGCACCAGTACGCCGCCCGCCGAAAGGCTCAGGCCTTTGCCTAGCTGGTAAACCACCGGCTGCAAGTAAGGGGGGCTGTAGGGCGAGGTAACTTCGCGGGTGAAGTAGCTGCCATCGGCGGCCAATTCGCACACTTCCAGGCTGAATACGTGGCTGCCCCCGCGCGTACCCATCACCACCAGGTGGCCGTTGGCGAGCGGTGCCGCGTGCGTGGGGTTGAGCAGCAAATTACCCTTCGAGTACGCCCGCGACCAGCGCACGGCTCCTGTACCCAGCTGCACTTTATCGAGCTGGCCGCTGGATACCACCAGCACCTCGTCGGCACTCAGCGGCATCACGTTCTGAACAGAAAAGTTCACGGAGTTATCGTAGGCCAAGAGGGGCAGCTTGGTGGCCAGCCCCCAAGTGCCCGCCGCCAACATCGGCACGAGCGTAGCCTCCACATTCTGGCGCACCACGTAAGCCATCAGGCCCGAAGGAACTGAAAATAGTCCTTGAATGGAACCCGGCTGGGGCAAAGGCAAGGTGCGTAACTCCTCGCTGGTGGGGCTCAGCAGCCGCAGGGCCGCGCCGCTGGCCGCGTTGGTAGCTACCCAGAAATTACCGGCCGAATCGGTTTGGATGCCGCTGAAAGGCGGTGCCCAGGCGCGGGCGGGTGGGGTGCGCTGTTGCCACGCCACGCGGCCGTTTGGGTTGATGAGTGCCAGAATGCCGGTGGATTCCGTGTAGCCGTTTTCCACGGTTTTGCGTGTTTGCGCGGCCAGCAGCAATTGGCCGGCCGCATTCATATCGGCCGCTACCACCGACAGCTGCTCCGCGTCGGCGAAGGAATACTCCCGGGTCCACAGTTGTCGGCCTTGCTCGTCAGTGCGGATCAGGTATAGGTTGGTAGTGGTGGTATGGCTGGTTTCGCTGCTGCCCGCCAGCACAAAGCCCCCGCCCGGTACGGGCACAATGCGGTTGCAGGTCTCGTGCCGCTCACCGCCGTAGAGGCGTTGCCAAGTTGATTGGGCGCGGGTTGTCAGGCTAACCAGCAGCCCCAACAGGATAACGGTAGCGCGCAGCGTGTAGGGGTGCATCGATAGAAATAGCGTTGGATGAGAAAACTGGAATTGGCGCGGCTGTGCTATGGCACGGCTGATAAACGGAATAGCCCAGCAAGCGAGGTGCGTATGCTGGGCTAATATCCTGAATTTCTTGGCTATATCAGCAAGTAGGGGTAGGTGGCTGCTACCCCAGGGCTTGCCGGGCCGCCTCGGCATCGTGGGCTAGCTGTGCTTTGAGGGCATCGAGGCCGTCGAATTTCTGCTCGTCGCGGAGGCGGGCCACAAATTCAATGGTCAGAGATTGGTCGTACAGGTCGCCTTCGAAGCCCAGCAGGTGCCCTTCCACGGTTTGGTCAAGGCCGCCGGCCACGGTGGGGCGCACGCCAATGTTGAGCATGGCGGGCCATTTTGCACCGCTAGCCAGGGTGGCCCACACGGCGTACACGCCGCGGGCCGGCACCAGTTTCAGCGGCTCGGGGCAGGCTACGTTGGCAGTGGGCCAGCCAATGGTGCGGCCCAGCTGCCGGCCTTTCACCACGGTACCCGTGAAGGGGTAGGCGTAGCCCAGGCTGCGGGCGGCGTCGGCCACGTGGCCGGCTTCCAGGGCCCGGCGGATGCGGGTGCTGCTCACGCCCACGGCATCCACGTCCTCGCGCGGAATTTCCTCTACTTCCAGCCCGTAGCGGGCCGCGTTGGCCTGCAGGTAGTCAAAGCTGCCCTCCCGGTTGCGGCCGAAGCGGTGGTCGTAACCAATCACCAGCTTGCGGGTGCCCACGGTTTCCAGCAGAATCCGGTGGATAAACTCCTCCGACGACCAGGCGGCAAATTCCTTGGTAAACGGCACTACCAGCAAGTAATCCACGCCAAAGGCGGCGAGGCGGGCGGCACGTTCTTCCAGCGTATTCAGCAGGCGCAGCTCCAGCAGCTCGGCGTGGGAGGGCGGCGGGCCCAGCACCAGCCGGGGGTGAGGCCAGAAGGTGATAACCACGGCGGGGCCGCCGCTGTGGCGGGCGGTTTCCTGCAGCCGCCGCAGAATCCGCTGGTGGCCCAGGTGCACGCCATCGAAGGTGCCACTGGTAACTACCGCGTTGCCAAGGTGCGGAAACTGAACCGGGTCCTGGATAATCTGCATGGATAGGTGCGTTGCGCGGAGGAAATAAAGAGAGCTAATACCTCAGGAAACGGGCGCGTCCGACGATGGTTCGGAGCCGGGGTTGGAATGGTTGGCCTGGAAGTACTCCAGCCCGGCCCGGCGCTCGGGCTGCCGCTCCCGCCGGGGGCGATTGGGCCGCTCGGGGCTGCCTTCGGGGCGGGGTGGGCGCAGGGCTTCCAGCTGGGGCATGGTGAGGGCATCCTGGAGGCGGTACTCGCCGATGCGGGTGCGCACCAACTTGGTGAGGTGGGCTCCGCATCCCAGGGCTGCACCAAAGTCACGGGCCAGGCTGCGGATGTAGGTGCCTTTGGTACAGGTCACGCGGAAATCTACTTCGGGCAGGGCTATGCGGGTGAGCTCAAACTCGCGGATGGTTACCTGCTTGCTCTTGATTTCGGCCGCGTCGCCGCGGCGGGCCACCTCGTAGGCTCGTTCCCCATTCACCTTCACCGCCGAAAACAGGGGCGGGGTTTGTTCGATGAGGCCGATAAACTGCGCCAGCGCGGCCTGCAAATCGGCTTCGGTGAGGTGCTCCCAGGGCTGCTCGGCATCCACGGGCGTTTCCAGGTCGAAGCTGGGCGTGGTTTGGCCGAGGCGGAAGGTGCCGGTGTATTCTTTCTCCTGGGCCTGAATCTGGTCGATCTGCTTGGTTTTCTTGCCGGTGCACAAAATCAGCAGGCCGGTGGCTAGCGGGTCGAGGGTGCCGGCGTGGCCGATTTTCTTGATGCGCAGCGTGTTCTTCACCTTGCGCACCACGTCAAACGACGACCAGGTAAGGGGTTTATCAACCAGCAGTACTTCGCCGGCCTCAAAATCAAAGCCCGCGGCGGCGGCCGGGTTCAGTTCAGCGTTTTCCATAAGTAGCAGTACGCCGCCGGGCTACAAGAGCCGGGCGGCGCGGGAGGACAAAAGTACGGACTTCAGAACTAGCAAACTGCCATTCCAGGCCACGCGGAAAACCTGTTGGTGCCGTGCGTGGCCTGGAATGGCAGTTTCCACACTGACGCAACTTAAATCAGCTGCAGGGGAATACCGAGGGCCAGCATAATCAGAATGACCATGCCCACCACAATGCGGTAGAGGCCAAACGCTCGGAACCCGAAGCGCGACACGAAGTTTACGAACGACTTCACCGCCAGCAGGGCCACTACAAATGCCACCACGTTGCCGAACAGGAGCAGCTTAACATCTTCGGCGCCGGGAGCGGCTACTTTGAAGGTTTTGTAGAGTTGATAGGCCGTAATAACAGCCATGGTAGGTACAGCCAGCAAAAACGAGAAATCAGCCGCGGAGCGCCGGTCGAAGCCTTGGGCCAAGCCTCCCACAATGGTAGCGGCCGACCGGGATACGCCCGGAATCAGGGCAATGCATTGAAACAGACCGATGCGGAAGGCCTGCGCGAAATTGGGCGTGGTAACTTCCTTGCGGGGCGAGGTGAACAGCTGGTCGATGAATACCAGTACGAGGCCGCCAAGCATCAGCGACCAAGCCACTACGCTCACGTCTTTGAGCAGCCGCTCAATTACATCTTTCAGCAAAAAGCCCAGAATCCCGAACGGCACGAAGGCCACGGCCAGCTTCAGATAAAAATCGAAGCTCTGCAAAAAGCGCCGCCAGTACAGCACCACCACCGACAGGATGGCCCCAAACTGAATGGAAGTGATGAACGTGTCGGTAAACGGAGCCTGGCCAATTCCCAGCAGGTTGGCCACGATAATCATGTGCCCGGTGCTGGAAACCGGCAAAAACTCGGTGAGGCCTTCAACAATGGCGAGCAGCAGCGCGTGCCAGTAGGACATAAGCAGAAAAAAAAGAGGAAGCCAAGAAGCTCAGGAAGGCTATAAGACCGTCATGCTGAGCTTACCGAGTTATCTCTGCTGAGGGTAGAAATTCACCCTTAGGAAAGATGTTTCGGCAAGCTCAGCATGACCGTGAAATCAGCTGTACTTCAGAGCTTCTCAGAAAAGAATTAGCGCTTGTACGTGGGCGTCGTGATAATCGGCTTGGCCGGAGCAGGCTGGGACGGGACCGTGTTGACGGTGGCTGCATCCTGGGCTACCGGGGCCGAAGCACCGGGACGGGCCATGATAGCCCAAAACTCAATCACGAAGCCCACTGCCAGCAGAATGGGGCCGAGCGTAATGCCCAGAAATCCTTCGCCGTAGTCCTCGGAGTCAAGCGTCATGGTGATGAAGCCGGCGGCCAGCACGGCCAGCCCGATGAACATCAGGCGGTAGTTGCGCGGCCCGAAGGCGAAGCGGGGAGTAGTCGGTTCCATAGAAAGCAAAGGTAGGGGGGATGCGGGAAGATGCCGCGCAAATTCAACCAACCCCGGATTTTGAGGGTACGAAGTGGTGGCTGAGAGTTGAGTGGCAACAACCACTCACCTTAATACAGCTCATCCAGCGACATGCTCAGGTATTTACGCACGGCCCGCCAGGAGCTGAGGAAGCCGATACCCATACCCAGCAGCACCAGCGCTACGGCCAAGGCCCCGAACAGGCGCACATCCTGCAGCAGACGCAGTTCGGCCAGCTGCAGATAGGCGTATTGCAGTAAGGCCAGCAGCAGCAGCCCGGCCAATAGCCCGCTCACCAGCCCCTGCCACACGGCCCGGCGCATAAACGGCCACTGAATGAAGCCGGCCGTAGCGCCCACCAACTGCATACTGCGGATGAGGAAGCGCTGCGAAAACAGCGCCAGCTTGATGGTGTTGTTAATGAGCACTACCACCACAAACGTGAGCACCGCCGCAAAGCCTAGCAGCACCAAGCTCACGTTGCGCAGATTTTTGTTCACGGAAGTAATCAGGCTTTCCACGTACTCCACCTCAAACACACCCGGTTGCTGCTTTAGCTCCTGCTTAATGCGGGCCAGCTGGGGGGCGTCGGCGTAGTCGGCATTGATTTTGAGCAGGTAGGCGTCGCGCAGCGGGTTGTCGCCGAGGAACTGCTGAAAGTCCTCCCCAGTCTGGTCAATGAGCTGCTTGGCACCTTCTTCCTTCGAGAGAAACCGCACCTGGGGCTGTCCGTCCTTCTGGGCCACGTAGGGCTTGCGGGCCAAGTCCTGCTGCAGCTGCAACAACTGGGTTTCGGGCAGGCCCCGCTCCAGATATATCTGCATTTCCAGATTCTCCTTCACCAGCGTTGATACCTTGTGCGCATGAATCAGCAACAGCCCGAACAGCCCAATCACCAGCAGGGCCAGCGTAATGCTGAACACTACCATCAGGTGCGG
Organism: Hymenobacter pini; assembly: GCF_020421205.1. Classification (GTDB taxonomy): domain Bacteria; phylum Bacteroidota; class Bacteroidia; order Cytophagales; family Hymenobacteraceae; genus Hymenobacter; species Hymenobacter pini. Next base: position 54,981 of record NZ_JAIZZH010000003.1, on the reverse strand, counting down.
GTAACTGCCTAATTTCTTCTTGCGCGTGGGTCGGTTCATGTAGTGAATGAGTAGATGAGCGAATGAGTGAAGTAATCGAGCTAAGTAGCGAAAGGTGAAAAGTCACTCATTCACTCACTTACTCATTTACATCACTGTACGCGGGTCGTCGTCGATTTGTAGTTCGCGGGCTTTGCGGGCGTTTTGGTCGCGGCGGCGCAGGCGCTTGCGCGAAAACAGCTCCCGGAAGGTATCAAACTGCTCGGTGTGCAGCAACGACACCCCGGCCCGGGCCTGGTTGACGCCCTGGGTGAAGCTGGTCAGGTCGCGGGGCGTGGTTTCGTAGCGCAGCTTCGCCCGGAACTTGCCGTCGGGGCGCAGGTAGTATTCCAGACTTAAATCCCCGATAAAGGAGGTTTGCGAGGAGGCAATAGGCGCGGTGCCGCCCACATTGGCCGTGGTGTTACTGCTGATGCTGCCCTCGCGCGTGATGCGCAGGCGGCCGTTCAGGAACGCGTAGCTCAAACGCAGCTGCAGGGCCTGCAAATCTTCAGCGGTCAGCCCGTTCAGGTTGAAGCTGATTTCCAGGTTGGGGTCAATCTGGGAAGTAAGCAGGCCTAACTGGGTAGAAATAATCTGCCCCAGAGAGTTGCCAATGGCGTTGTTTTCACCCTGCAGGCGCGTAACGGCCAGGGAGCCGATGGGCGTGAGCTGCCGGAATACAATCAGGCTAAATACCTGCCGGTTCAATTCCTGGTCGTCGTTGCGGATGGCGGAGAAGAAGGGGGCCAAATCACCTTCCAGCGACGACGGAATGTCGTTGAACTCCAGGTTCAGCTTGATAATGGGCTGCAGCAGCGGCCCCGTAAGGTTCATCACGGCCGTTACGGGCACCACGGCGGCACTGCCGTTGCCGGTGTTGCTGGTGTTGTAGATAATAGGGGCCAGGCTGGTGCGCTGGGTGTAGGTAGCCGTTACGTTCATTTCGCCGGCCAGCGGGTCGCCGTTCCAACTGATGGTGCCGCCTGGCCGCACCACGAACTCCTTATTCACCAGCCCCTGCAAGGTGAAGTTGTAGGCCCCGCGCACAATTTCCACCTGCCCGTACATGTTGAAGTCACCGCGGGTGTCGATGTTCAGGCGCAGCTGCCCGGTGGCTGTACCCCGAATAATGTCGCCGGTGCTTTCATCCAGCAGCAGCTCCACGTAGGCATCGGGCGTAATATCTAGGTTCATATTCAGCCGGATGCCCGATAAATCGGTAGTGCCAGCTACTTCTACCGGGGCCGTGCGGGCCGTGTCGGGCAGGTTGCGGTTCACGAAGCGGATGTAGTTGGCCTGCTCGGCCTTGGCCGCATTATCGAACGGCAACGACACCCGCGTGCCGGCTTCCGAGCGGGCCGTTACGTTGATGAACAGATTGTCAGCGGGGCCACGCACCACGGCCGTGCCGGTAGCGTAGGCCTGCCCGAAGTACAGCTCGTTGTCTTTGCGGGTGGTGTTGAGTACCTGTAGCTTCCGGAAGGAGGCGTTGAGGTCCAGCCGCATGTTCTGGAAGCCCTGCTCGTAGATGTTGCCGTTTACCACCCCGGTGTTGCCCTGCGGGTCGCGCACGGTAATGTTCTGCAGCGCAATCCGGTCTTCCAGAAACCGGATTCGGTCGGAGAAGGTGTAAGTAGTGCCCAGGTATAGGAACGTGAGCTGCCCGCCCGTTACGTCGATGTTACCGGTGAGTCGGGGGGCGTTAAAGGGCCCGTTCAGGCGCAGAGTGCCCACGCCCGTGCCCTGCAGGTCGCGGAACAGCGTGTTCAGGAACGGCTCGGCCAGCTTGATGGGGGCATTATCGAGTACGCCGGTGAGGTTCAGCTGCTGGTTTTCGTCGCCGGGGGCAATGTAGCCGGTTACGGTTAGCACCTGCTGCTGGTCCCGGGCCACGTCGAGGTTCACAGCTAGTTGTTTCAGGGCATTATTCCAGTCGCCGCGGCCCTGCACGTCGCCAATCAGCACGTTGTCCATCTGCAACGAATCCACCTTGAGCGTAGAGTTAATCACCAGCGGGCCGTACACCCCGCTGATGGTGCCCAGCGCATTTACGCGGCCGGCAAATTTCTGCCCGCCCGTAAGGCCATTCAGGGTGGTCAGCTCAAAGTCCTTCACTGTGAGGGCCAGGGGCTTGTTGGGGTTCTGCGACAAAAAGCCCTGGGCGCTGATGCTCTGTCGGCCGTTGCTGAGCGTCACGTTCTGGAAGTCAAACTCCCGGCCCCCACCCGAAATCACCAGGGAGTTATCCGGGGCAATGGTCCACTCCTTGCCCAGCACATTCACGCCCGACTGCCGGAAGGTAATCTTCACCGCATCATCCAGGAACGCCAAGGCCCCGTTGATCTGAGCCCGGTTAGTGGTACCCGTCTGAGCCAGGGAGGTAGAGAAGTTGATGCGCTCCTGGTCCCACACGCCTTCCACGTAAAACTTCTCGGTAGCGCCCAGTCCCGGCACCCGCTGCCGCTCCGAGGTCACGCTGGCCTGAGCCAGCACTTCGGGCTGGTATGGTAGTTTGGAAGTGGTCAGGTCGAACTCGTTGTTGTGCAGCTGCAGGCTGTCGTAGCGGAAATCGGCCACGCGCCCGCCCAGCTGGAAAATGGAGGTCTGCCCGTTGCGGAACGACCCCTCAATCCGCGTGGAGTCGGAAATGCTGAGCTGGGGCATGAACAGACGTAGGACCGGGTTAGGGCGCTTAAGGTACAGGTCGAGGCCAATCTGGTAGTCGGGGAGGGGGCGCTGGCGCTTGCGGCGGTAATAGGCAGCAATGGCCGCGTCGTTGCTGGCGAAGTTAAGACGGTATTCCTCCACCAGCGTGGTCACGTCGCGGATAACGGTGGTGGGCGTGAAGTTGCCGGCCAGGGCCAGGTTAAGCACCTCCGAGCGCACCGTGAGGCGGCGCTGGCCCCCGCCGTACTGGCTCACCACGTCCAGCGTATCGATGGGCACGGTACGGCCGGCGTAGCTGAGGCGGGAGTTGCGCAGGCGCACGTAGCCCAGCAGCTCGTCCAGCTTCAGCCCTTTGAATTTTACGTCGGCGGTGGTGGCTACCACCACGCTCTGGCGGGTCAGGCCCAGGGCGCGCAAATCGGCGCGGCGCACGCGGGCCCGCAGGTCGAAAGCCTGGCGCTGCTTGTTCAGGTCCACGCTACCATCAGCATCGAACTGTAGGCTGGGGTCGTTGGCGGCCAGTTTACCCGTGAATGACTCGCGGCTGAACTGCCCGTTGGTGGTGATGTTGCGGTACCGGTAGCCGTTGAGCCAGATGCTTTGCACGGTGGCGTTGGCCGTGAGGCGGGCCGAGCGCAAATCGAAGCCCACGCCGGCCACCTTGCCGTTCAGGGTCACGTCGCGCACGGTGCTTTCGTCGCCCAGCAATTTGCCCAGCTGGAAACCGGTGGTGCGTACGGTGCCCTCGTAGCTGCTGCGGCTGGGGTCGTCCTTGAATTTCAGGTTTACGTCGCTCACCACCGAGCCCAGCGCCGTTTGAAATGAGCCGTTGGCCACAAAGTCGTTGTAGAAGCCCAGGAATTGGCCTTTCAGCTTTACCGTGCCCAGGCGCTGCACGTAGGGCCAGCCCGAAGCCGGAATATACTTGCGAATGTCGCGCCCATCCACCACCGAGGGCTGCAGGCGCATCTCCACGAAGCTTTCCTTCAGGTTGGGCAAACCCTCCACATTGATGTCGCCCCGCACCCGGGTATTGCGGCCGTAGGTGATGTCGAGGTTTTTGGTGGTGAAGTTGCGCACGTAGCCCTTCGCTTGTCCCGAAATCAGCACAGTTTCCTTCAGCTCGCGCATGAAGGGTTGGGGCGCAAACTTGGCAATATCGTCGGAGTACACCCGGCTGGGCCGGAGCCGGGCAATGACTTTCACCGAGTCGTTGAAGTCGGTGAAGTTCAGGAAGTGGTCGTACTCGAAGCGCACGTAGTTGCTGAGCTGGCTGTTCTGCACGCGCAGCATCAGCTTGTCAAACTCCCAGAACTTGCCCGCGTAGGTCATATTCGAGGTCAGCTCGCGCAGGCGGGTGCCCGAGGGCTGGTCCACGGTGCGCAGGCCCGTAATGTTGGCATGGATGGTGTCGCCCTTAAACCACAGCTGATCGGCATCGGCATAGATGCTGTCCAGGTACATGTGGGCGTAATCCATAGTGCGGCCGTACTCCGGAATGCGCGGCACATTCTGGCGCTCCAGCACAAACCGACCGTTACGCAGCCCCAGGGCCTCAATCTTGAAATCGAAGGGCTTGCTGACTTTGGTCGTGTCAGAAGGCCCCAGCAGCCGCTTTACGGAGCTGATGAACTGGTCAAGCGTAGTGGAGTCGGGCTGGTCTTTGTATGTAACCAGGTTGAAGCGGGGCTCCTCCAGCGTGAGCTTGCCCACGTGCAGGTGGCTGGGGTCGAACACCGAAAACAGCCGGATATCCGCATCGGCCCGCCCGATGTTGAAGAGCTCCTGCCCGCGCTTATCCAGCACCCGCACGCCTTCCAGCACCACCCGCGAGAAGGGGCGGATATCCACTCGCCCCACTATCACCTGCTGGCCTAGCTTGTTGGTGAGGATGCGGGCGGCGCGTTGGGCCACGTCAGTTTGCACGCTCGGAATCCGCAGGGCCACCAGCGCCCCCACCACGGCCAGCACTACCACCAGCAGCAGGGCAAGCAATACCTTCAGGATGACGGACAGAAACCGGGGCACGGGAGAGGAGTAAGTCGGGGCAACAACAAAGATAGGTAGTTGACCCCGACCGTTGCCTGGGAAAACTGCCCGCGCCAAGAAACGGACAGGCTGCGGCCAAGGTTAAGCTCAAAACGCCCGTGCGCGGCATTCTGGTGTTTAGCCCCGACCTTTGCCGGGAAACAGCCAGGAACTGGCAGTGAGAAATTCGCGAAGAATATTTTCCCATTTACGGGTTCTACTGCAAATTCCTGGCCCCTGCTTCTAGCCCTTAGATATAAAGACATGCACCCCGTTATTCTCGCCATCGAATCTTCCTGCGACGATACCTCGGCCGCCGTACTGGTGGGCGGGGAAATCCGCTCCAATGTAGTGGCCACCCAGCAAGTGCACGAGCAGTACGGTGGCGTGGTGCCCGAGCTGGCTTCGCGCGCCCACCAGCAGCACCTGATTCCGGTGGTGGAGGCGGCCCTGCAGAAAGCCGGCGTCAGCAAAGCTAATCTGGATGCTATAGCCTTCACCCAGGGCCCCGGCCTGCTGGGCTCGTTGCTGGTGGGCGGCATGTTTGCCAAAACGCTGGCCTTGGCCTTGGGCAAGCCGCTTATTGCCGTCAACCACATGCGGGCCCACATTCTGGCGCACTTCATTGAGGAGCCCCGGCCGCAGTTCCCGTTTCTGTGCCTGACCGTGAGCGGCGGCCACACCCAGCTGGTGGTGGTGCGCAGCGCTATGGACATGGAAATCATCGGGCAGACAACTGACGATGCGGCTGGCGAGGCCTTCGACAAAACCGGCAAGCTGCTGGGCTTGCCGTACCCGGCCGGCCCCCACCTCGATAAGCTGGCCCGCCAAGGCAACCCCACCCGTTTTCCGCTGCCGGTGGGTACCATGCCCGGCTACGACTTCTCGTTTAGCGGGCTGAAAACGGCCGTGCTCTATTTCCTGAAGAAAGAAACGGTCCAAAATCCCAACTTTATCGAGGAAAATCTGGCCGATTTGTGCGCCAGCATCCAGCATACCATCATCCAGACGCTGCTGCGCCAGCTGCGCCGCGCCGCCCACGACCTGGGGCTAACTCAAGTGGCGCTGGCCGGTGGGGTGGCCGCTAACAGTGGCCTGCGCCAGGCCCTGCAGGACGAAGCTGAATCCCAGGGCTGGCAGGTGTTTATTCCGGCCTTCCAGTTCTGCACCGATAATGCCGGCATGGTGGCCATGACGGCCCACTTCCAGTACCAGGCCGGCGATTTTGCCGACCAGCTCGTCAGCTCCGACCCGCGCCTCAAGCTAAGTTAGGCCGCCGGAATCCGTTATTTTCGGCCCGGAAGCAGCCCCGCCGCCGTCGGCTGCGTACATCAATCCACTGCGAACCACTGCGCCACCCACCGCGCACCACTGCGAGCATCAACACCGTGAGTAAGAAAGACGATAAACCTAAAAACATCAACATCCAGAACCGCCGGGCCCGCCACGAGTACGCGTTTCTGGTGCAGTACAATGCCGGCCTGATGCTACAGGGCACCGAAATCAAGAGCATCCGGGAAGGCAGCGTGCAGTTGCAGGATGGCTTCTGCTCGTTCCACCAGGATGGCAGCCTGTGGGCCCACAACATCACCATTGCCCAGTACACCGAGGGTACTTACAACAACCACGAACCCACCCGCGCCCGCAAGCTGCTACTCAATAAGAAGGAGCTGAAACAGCTGGCTGGCAAAGCTCAGGAGCAGGGCCTCACCATCATTCCGCTGCGCATGTTTGTGAACGACCGGGGTTTTGCCAAGCTGGAAATAGCTCTGGCCAAAGGCAAAAAGCTCTATGACAAGCGCGACGACCTGAAAGCTAAAGACCAGAAACGCGAAATGGACCGCGCCCGGGACTATTAGATGAAATAGAGAGGTGGTGAAATGGTGAGTTTTTACGTTGGTTTTTGGTGAGTTACATTTTAAGCGGGAGCTTCGCATAAATATTAAGTGGTGTGCTTGAATAAGCTACGCCTACTTACGCAAGGTGAACGTCAGACTCACCATTTCACCATTTCACCATTTCACCGTCTTGGAATACGGAATATGCGCCCTGAGTGCCGTGCCGGTGCGGGCCGAGGCCTCTGATAAGGCCGAAATTGTCACGCAACTCGTCTTTGGGGAATGCTATTCCGTGCTGCGGGCCCAGAACCAGTGGCGGCAGATCCGGCTGGCGGCTGATGGCTACGAGGGTTGGTTTGATGTGAAGCAGCATTTGCCCGTGTCGGCTGCGTACTTCCAGCAGTGGCAACAGCAGGATCATCCCCGCACCCTTGATGTGGTACAGATAGTAAGCGACGAAACCACGCGCATTCCCGTGACGCTGGGTACGCGCCTGCCGTTTTTTGATGGCATGACGCTGCGGGTGGGGGAGCGGCAGCTATTCTACAACGGGGCAGCCACCAACCCACTCAACGGCCACGGCCCCCACGGCCCCGCCGACGTGCGCCTGCGCCTGCTCCAGAAAATGGGCCAATCGTTTCTGAAAGCACCTTACCTGTGGGGCGGCAAAACCCTGTTCGGCATCGACTGCTCAGGGCTGATGCAACAGCTCTATGGCCTGATTGGGGTGCAACTCCCCCGCGATGCGCACCAGCAGATTCACTTAGGCCAGCCAGTGCACTTTGTAGCCCAAACCCGCCCCGGCGACCTGGCTTTCTTCGACAACGCCGAGGGGCGCATCATTCACGTGGGCCTACTGCTGGAAGATCAGCAAATTCTGCACGCCAGCGGGGAAGTGCGCATCGACCCTCTGGACCATAACGGCATTTTCCGCCGCGACTGGCAGAAGTATTCCCACAAGCTCCGCCTTATCAAGCGCATTCTGCTGGAGGATTGAGTTACGTGTTGCCAGTTGCCAGATTCCAGTCGCCAAATACGAACCATCAACTGACAACTAGCAACTGGCAACAGGCAACTCAGTGCCCGCCGAACTAAACCCTTTGGCTATTGTTAATACGCTAAGAATCATCTAGCTTTCTGGCAGAGCAGATTCATTTTTCTTAGCGTTATATGGACCAAAAAGTTCTTGTATTGAACGGTGACTACACGGCCATTACGCTGTGTAGTGTACAGAAAGCCTTCGTGCTTCTGTTTCTGGAAAAGGCCGAGTTGATTGCCAAATCGGAGAACGGCGTGCTACGCACGGTGAGCAAGGCGTTTCCCAAGCCCAGCATCATCCGGCTGCAGCGCTACGTGCGGGTGCCCTACAAAGGCATTGCCCTGAGCCGGCACAACATTATGAAGCGGGACCATTTCGAGTGCCAGTACTGCGGCTCCACGAAAAACCTCACGCTCGACCACGTACTGCCCCGAAGTAGGGGTGGCGACTCCAGTTGGGCCAATCTGCTTACGGCCTGCGCCCGGTGCAATCATGCCAAAGGGCACCGCACCCCCCAGGAAGCCGGCCTCACTATTCGGCAGCAGCCTAAAAAACCAACCCTCACCGGTTTCCTCAAACTCAGCGCCGGCACCCTCGACCAAAACTGGCATCCTTATCTGCACTAAAACCGGCAGCCCGCGTGGCTGACCGGTTTTTTTATTGGGCGCCATTATGTTTCGGCGATAAGATGCTAGGGGTAGGGTGCAACCTTCGGTTGGGGATAGTACTCCTACCTGTATACTTGGTCTCATCCTTTTGCCCCCATTATCCAATGAAACAAGTTTACGCCCTTATTCTGCTGTGCATTTTTGCCTTGGTGGCTAGCTCCTGTAAAAAAGAGGACAACGCCGGAGAAGTGCAGATTCGAGTAAAGAATGCCAGCAGCCACCGGTTTGAAAGCGTGTATGTGAATACCTCCGGTGGCGAAGAGGATTATGGTAGCCTAAGCGCCGGTAAAAATTCAGACTACGCGCGGTTCACAACGGCCTACCGTTATGCCTATATCAAAGTGAGAGTAAAAGGGCAGGAACTGGTCTTACATCCCATAGATTATGTAGGTGAAGTGCCCTTAGCCCCGGGTAAGTACACCTACGTGGTTGAAGTAGCTGACTTGGCAGCCGGCCGACTCAACGTTACATTGGAGTAGTAGGCGCTACCCGCCACGTACACAAATGCCCCACCCAAGCCTTTGCCTGAGTGGGGCGTTTGTGTGCTTTAAGTAGTAGGGACTAATACCGGTCGGCGGTACCTTCCACGGTACTGCCGCCCACAAAGGCCAACAGGTCTCGGTTCAGTCGGTCTTTTTCGGTGATGAACAGGCCGTGGGGGGCGCCGCTGTATTCCACATACTGGGCGTGGGGGACAAACTGCGTCATCCGCTCGCCGCTCACCTTAGCGGGTACCGTGGCGTCGTCGCCACCGTGGATAACCAGCGTGGGTACTTTGATGGCGGCCAAGTCCTGACGGAAGTCGGTGGCGGCAAAGGCGTATACGCACTGCTCCGTGGCGCGGGGCGAAGCCAGTTGGCACAGGCTCTGCATCCAATCCAGCGTGGGCTGACTAACTGGGTGGCTCACCATACCTACGCCGAAGAACTGCTTGCCGAAAGTGGTCAGGAAGTCAAACCGGTCTTTGTTGATGCCTTCCACCATTTTGTCGAAGTTCTCTTTCGGGGCACCGTCGGGGTTGTCATCGGTTTGCAGCAGGAAGGGCGTCACGGCCGATACAAACGCCACTTTGCTTACGCGGGCGCCGTTGTATTTGCTCATGTAGCGGGCTACCTCGCCGCCACCCATCGAAAAGCCCACCAGCGTCACGTTCTGCAGGTCCAACTCCGTCAGCACAGCGTTCAGGTCGTCGGCAAAGGTGTCGTAGTCGTTGCCGTCCCAGGTTTTGCTGGAGTTGCCGAAGCCGCGGCGGGTGTAGGCTACCACGCGGTTGCCGTGCTTGGGCAGCTCGGCCAGTTGGTACTCCCACATTTCATAAGTGGCGGGCCACCCGTGAATCAGTACGATGGTGTTATTGCCGCTGCCTTGGTCGATATAGTGCAGTTTTACGTCGGCACCGTTGGTATCCTGGCCGGCTTTGATGTAGCTCATAGTTGGAATGCTTGAAGTGGAGAAGAAGGGAAATCTATGTGGCTACATACGCCCGGCTACCGTTGAGGATAGAGGAATGCCAATATGTTGCACACGTTTGAACGCCTAATCAGATTCTGCGTTCTTTGGGGCAATGAGCTTCCTTTTCCAAACCCCTGTACGCCGGCTGCTGTACGCGCTGCCGGCTCCGTTAGCCGCCGGTTTGCTGCTGGCCGCCTGTACCTCCAACTCCGATAAATCAGCCGCCCAAACGGAGGCTGCCTCGGAAACTACCACCACTAGCCCGACAGCAACTGCCAACACCCCCACCGACACGCCGCCCTGGTACCGGCAATACCGCACACTGTTGCCCGGCACCTCCGACAGCGTAACAGTACACCTGCAGAACCTGGGCGATGCCCCCGGCGAAACCACCATGGGCCGGTTAGTAGGTTTTTATGCGGCCGCTGATGGCCATCCGTACGAGCTGGCCGGCGACCAGCCCACTGGTACCGACAGCCTGAACCTGCGTGACATCAGCCGGGAGCAAGCCACTGGCAGCTCGGAGGGTACTGAGTGGCGGCTCAAGAAGGATGGGGCGGCCTACGCGGGCACGCTTAATGGGCAGCCGGTGCGGTTGCGGTGGCTGCGTACGCCCACTGGCGTTGAGTTTACGGCCAAAAGCTTTTCCGAAAACGTGCTGCCCCGCCCCGAGCACCCCGAGGACAGCGTAGCCGCGCATTTTTCCATGTTTGCGCTGGTGCCCGCATCGGGCCCCGCCAAAGACAAGCTGGCCGCCAGCATTGTGCGGGGCCTGCGCGGCGACACGGTAGAAACCAAGGCGGCTCCTTCGCTGGAAACGCTCTGGAAAGATCAACTGGCCTACTTCACCAAAGAATACCGCAAGGAAGTAGCCCCGCTAATGGCCGACATGGCCAAGGATACCTCCGACTACCGCCCCCGCGCTTCCCTGGCCTACGAGCAGGAAGCCAACAGCTACATACTCTGGAACGAGGGTAGCCTGCTCAGTATCGGCTATTTCGGGTATGATTACTCCGGTGGGGCCCACGGCATGTACGGTACCTACGTGCGCAGCTACGATACCCGTACCGGCCGCGCCCTCCGCTATGAGGATATCTTCCGGCCCGGTACCAAGCCGCAGCTGGAAGGGATTTTGGGCCGGTACGCCCGCCCGGCTTTGGGCCTGAAAGATGCCGAGCCACTCAAGAACGCCCTGTTCCAGAATTCCCTGCCCGCTACTCGCAACGTGTACCTCACGGGCGGCGGTGCGGTGTTTGTGTACCTGCCCTACGAGGTAGCCTCCTATGCCCAAGGCGAAATCAGCGTGTTTGTGCCGTATTCGGCGCTGCAGCCGGTACTGAAGCCCGGTTTGCCAATTGGTGGCGGCACCGTAGCTAGTCGCTAGGCCAGCACTCATTTCCAGTAAAGCCCCCTTTCCGTGAACTAGTCGGCGGAAAGGGGGCTTTACTATGCAGAGTCGGCGGCTGGTACAAAATCCGGCCATTTCGGTTACGTTGCCCGGCTTGCCGTTGGGAAACGGTATCTTTCAGCAGTTTTTCCAAGCACCACCCCGCATGCACGCACCCAAATTCGCGGCTTCGCGCTCCTTTCACCAGGAGCTGAAGCGCCGCACCAACGCCTATTTTCAAGAAGCCGGCAAATCTACCACCGGCGGCAAAACCCTGTTTTTTAAAGCTGTACTGCTCACCGGGGCTTTTGTGGCCGTGTACCTGCACCTCGTGTTCTGGACGCCCGGCGTGTGGGTGGGTATTGCCGAATGCGCATTGCTGGGCCTGATCGGGGCCGCCATCGGCTTCAACGTGATGCACGACGGCGCCCACGGCTCCTTCAGCAAGAAGAAGTGGATGAACCAGTTTGCGGCCTTCACCCTCAACGTGATGGGCGGCAACTCCTTCATGTGGAACATGAAGCACAATCTCATCCACCACATGTACACCAACGTGGAAGGCGTGGACGACGACCTTGACGCCCAGCCCTGGCTGCGCCTGAGCCCCGAGCAGCCCCGCCGCAGGCTCCACCGCTTCCAGCACCTGTACTTCTGGTTTTTCTACGCCCTGCTGTTCATCGCCTGGATTTTCTTCATGGATTACCAGAAGTATTTCAAAGGCAAAATCGGGGAGATGCCCATCAAGAAGATGACCGCATCCGACCAAGGCGTGTTCTGGGGCTTCAAGGCCTTGCACCTGGGTCTGTTTGTGGCCCTGCCCATCTACACGGTGGGCTTCCTGGGCTGGCTGGTGGGTTTCCTCGCATTTATGGCCGTGGCTGGCTTCACCCTGAGCATCGTGTTCCAGCTGGCGCATACCGTAGAGCACACCAGCTTCGTGGTGCCCCACGAAACCACCCGCAAGATTGAGGACGAGTGGGCCATTCACCAGATCAAAACCACCGCCAACTTCGCCACCGATAACAAAGTCATCAGCTGGCTGGTGGGCGGCCTCAACTTCCAAGTGGAGCACCATCTGTTTCCCAACATCTCCCACGTCCACTACCCGGCCCTGAACAAAATCATCCGCCAGATGTGCGAAGAGTTCAACATCGAATACAACGAGTATCCCAAGATGCGCTACGCCGTAGCCTCCCACGTCGCGCACCTGCGTGAGTTGGGCCGGGCTTAACAGGGCTGTTCAGTAAACGAAAGGGCTGCACGATATCGTGCAGCCCTTTTTTTATGTAGTTGAAAGCGGTTCTGCGTTATTGCACTCTGCTTTCTGAATTCTAAAGGGTCAACTAAATTACATGTATCGTTTCCTCATTATAGCAGTGCTGTTGATAGGATTACGTCCACTAGACGGTCATGGTCAGGCCAGCCGAGGGCAGATGAAAAGCGGGAAACCGGTAGGAGTGTGGGAATATTACGATGGAAAGGAGCTAGGTCTAAAATTCGACTATGATTCAAGTCGGATCCTGTACATCCGACCTGATACTGCTCAGTACCAAGTATTGGTAGATACAACTTGGCAAATACATCGGCTTGATAGAGCACCCCGGCTGCTTGGCGGCCGTGAAGAGCTATTAACTGCTATGATTAAAAAGTTGCGGTACCCTACTATCAACGATATCCGCAATAGAGTGACAGGTACAGTTGTGCTCACATATATAGTTGACCAGAATGGGGAGAGAACTACACCAGTTGCTACTACCACACCTACTGTAACCTTGGCTGAAGAAGTGTACCGAGTAGCTGAGTCGGTACCCGTCAAATATTTGCCTGCTATTTACCAGGGTAAGCCAATACCAGTCAAAATAGCTTTTGTAGTACGCTTTATCTCCTACAGAACACAAGATGAATGCCAAGACATCGGCAAAGCACTAGCTCTAGCCATTCCTATGCCGTTAGGTAGTGTGGGAGAGTTGATAGTAACAGTAAGGGCGAACTAGCATTACTGGATAGAGTACAGACAGGAAGATAACTGACACTACATCAACTAGCAAAACTGTTGTATAACCTGTATCTTTGCGGCCCCGCCAGGGTGGCGAGGCCGGCGCAACTGTGCTGTGTATCAAACAAAAACGCGTTCCGGAAGCGGGCCCTGCGCCGGACGTGTACACCAGGGCCATTGCTAATATCATGGCAGAACTAGTTGACAACTTCGACTGGGACAACGTTTCAGCTAACGCTTTCGGTGGTAACTACACCGCTGAGCAGCGTGCTGAAATGGAACAGATGTACAGCAGCACGCTGAACACCGTTCAAGAAGAAGAAGTAATTAAAGGCACCGTGGTTGGTATCACCGACCGTGACGTAATCCTGAACATCGGCTTCAAATCCGATGGTCTGGTGCCCCTCTCCGAATTCCGCGACCTGCCCGAGCTGAAAGTAGGCGACGAGGTGGAGGTATTCATCGAGGACCAGGAAGACCAGAACGGCCAGCTGATCCTGTCGCGCAAGAAGGCGAAGATCAAGCAGGCCTGGAAAGCTATTTACGACGCTCTGGAGAACGACACCGTTCTGGAGGGTGTAGTGAAGCGCCGCACCAAAGGCGGTCTGATCATGGACCTGGACGGCGTAGAAGCCTTCCTGCCCGGCTCGCAGATCGACGTGAAGCCCATCCGTGACTTCGACATCTACGTGGGTCGTCGCATGGAAGTGAAAGTGGTGAAAATCAACGCTGCTTTCGACAACGTGGTAGTTTCGCACAAAGTGCTCATCGAGAAAGACCTCGAGAAGCAGCGCGAAGCCATCCTCAACAACCTGGAGAAAGGCCAGATCCTGGAGGGCGTTATCAAGAACATGACCAACTTCGGTGTGTTCATCGACCTCGGCGGCGTAGACGGTCTGCTGCACATCACCGACATCTCGTGGGGCCGTATCGCTCACCCGAGCGAAGTGCTGCAGCTGGATCAGAAGCTGAACATCGTAGTGCTGGACTTCGACGAAGCCAAGAAGCGTATCAGCCTCGGTCTGAAGCAGCTGACTCCCCACCCATGGGATTCGCTGCCCGCCGACATGGGCGTAGGCTCGAAGGTGAAAGGCCGCATCGTGAATGTTGCCGACTACGGCGCGTTCATGGAAATCATCCCCGGCGTAGAAGGTCTGATCCACGTTTCGGAAATGTCGTGGAGCCAGCACCTGCGTAACCCGCAGGACTTCATCAAGCAGGGCGACGTGGTAGAGGCTCAGATCCTGACCCTCGACCGTGAAGACCGCAAGATGAGCCTGGGCATCAAGCAACTGACCGAGGATCCGTGGACCCGTGGTGACTTCGCTACGAAGTACGCCGTTGGTACGCAGCACAACGGTCTGGTGCGCAACCTGACCAACTTCGGCCTGTTCGTGGAGCTGGAAGAAGGTGTTGACGGCCTCGTGCACGTGTCGGACCTGTCGTGGACCAAGAAGATCAAGCATCCTTCGGAAGTTGTGAAGGTAGGTGACCGTCTGGACGTGGTAGTTCTGGAACTGGACGTTGCCAACCGTCGTCTGGCCCTGGGCCACAAGCAGCTGGAAGAAAACCCCTGGGATACGTTCCAGACGGTATTCACCCCCGGCTCGGTACACAAGGCTACCATCACGGAGAAAACCGACCGTGGTGCCGTGCTGGAGCTGCCCTACGGCATCGAAGGCTTCGCCTATCCCAAGTCGCTGCAGAAAGAAGATGGCTCGCAGGCTGAAAACGGCGAGACCCTCGACTTCCGCGTGGTGGAATTCTCGAAAGATGACCGTCGCGTAGTGCTGTCGCACTCGGCTGTGTACAACCAGCAGGCTGAAGAAGAAAGCCGCGCTTCGAAATTCGCCAAGAAGAAGCCGGCCGCTGGTGCTGCCGCTCCTGCTTCTGGCGAAGGCAAAGTGACGGACCTGAAGAAGGCTGAGAAGTCGACCCTCGGTGACTTGGACGCTCTGTCGGCTCTGCGCGACAAGATGCTGGGCAACGAGCAAGGTGCTGAGTAATCAGCAACTGGCTTAGCCAACTGAAGAAGGCCCCGGAGCAATCCGGGGCCTTTTTTATGTGGTAACGCATCAAACCGGCATGTTGAGCTGGATGGTTGCCCCGCGCCTTATACACAAGGTAGAGCGGCAACTACTATGGGTTGGTAATTTTTCCCGCACGCTCCCAGCGTCTTACCATTGTGGCTGCGCGAAAACTAATGGTCGACTTGGCAGAAGTGGGATTAAGCTGTATGTTTGCATCCTCAAAGCCCTGGTGACGTGACCGAGTGGCTAGGTAGAGGTCTGCAAAACCTCCTACAGCGGTTCGAATCCGCTCGTCACCTCTTTTACAATTCCTGTTTTCAGTGCCTAGTGCCCCGGTTGATTAGCCCCGACCGGGGTTTTTTGCGTTTAAGGCGTTTTGCATAAAAAATGTGTGGGGGCTTGGGAGTTGAGAATGACGGTTATAACGCGAAAAGTAGGCTGGACCGTTAATAAAAGGTTTCTTGCGGCCTAATCCCTACATTTCAATTCCGCGTAGAAGCGCGCACGCAAGAATACTTTCCCACTCCCTATATGAAAATACTTGACCTTCGCACGATGCGCGGCCCCAGCTACTGGTCCGTGAAACATTACAAACTGATTGTAATGAAAGTGGACATGCAGGATTTGGCTGATCTGTGGTCGAACAATGCACCCGCGCTGGCCGAGCAACTCCCCAACCTGCTGCCGGAGCTGCTGGAACCCCAGCCCCACCAGGAATCAGGTAAGCACGGTCCCAAGCACCCACCCCTGACGGAAGAACAGTTGCAGGACGGTGAACCCCTGGGCCACGTAATTCAGCAGGTAGCTCTGGCCTTGCAGCGCACCGCAGGTATGCCCGTGTACTGGGGCAAGTCGTACCCGGCCCACCAAGAGGGCGTAGAGTTTGTGGTATTTGCCTACCAGGAGGAGCGGGCCGGGCGCATGGCCGCCGAAGCTGCCGTGCAAATCGTGGACGACCTGTGCCACGGCCGCCCGGTAACGGTGAAGCCTATTGTGGATGAGCTGCACGAAATCCGGGAAGAGGAATTCTTCGGGCCCAGCACCTACAGCATTGTGGCGGAGGCGGCCTCGCGCAACATTCCCTACATCCAGCTCAAGAACAGCAGCATCATCCAGCTGGGCTACGGCGTCAACCAGAAGCGCATTTGGGCCACTACCACCAGTTATACCTCACACGCCGGGGTAGAGGTAGCTGGTAATAAAAATCGCACGAAGGCCATGCTGAAGGACGCCGGCGTACCCGTGCCGCACGGTACCACGGTGTACTCGGAGGACGGCCTGCGCGATGCGGTAGAGGAACTGGGTTTTCCCATCGTAACCAAGCCCCTGGATGGCAACCACGGCAAGGGGGCCACTATCTGCATCAAGAATTGGGAAGATGCGGTGGAAGGTCTGAAGGCTGCCCAGAAATATTCCCGAGCCGTCATTGTAGAGCAATTTATTGAAGGCGACGACTACCGCCTGCTGGTAGTAAACGGCAAACTCATTGCCGCCGCTAGGCGCACCCCGGCCGCCGTAACCGGCGACGGGCAGCGGACCATTCAGGAGCTGATTGCGGAAGTCAACAAAGACCCGCGCCGGGGGGTGGGGCACGAGAAGGTGCTGACCAGCATCAAGGCCGACCAGCATACGCTGGACATTCTCACCAAGCAGGACCTGACGCTGGAATCGGTGCTACCGGCCGGCAAGACGTTGTACCTGAAAAGCACGGCCAACATCAGCACGGGCGGTACCGCCACCGACGTAACCGACCTCGTGCACCCCTACAACCTGCTGCTGGCAGAGCGGGTGGCGGGTATTGTGGGCTTGGACATCTGCGGCATCGACCTGCTAACGTCTGACATTGCCATTCCGCTCAACGAAACGCGGGGCGCCGTGATTGAAGTGAATGCCGCACCCGGTTTCCGCATGCATATTTCACCTACCGATGGCCTGCCCCGCAACGTGGCCGAGCCAGTAGTAGATATGCTGTTCCCGCGGGGCAGCACCGCCCGGATTCCCATCTTCGCGGTGACGGGTACTAACGGCAAAACCACCACTACCCAGCTGATGGCCCATATTGTGGCCTCCAAGGGCTACAAAGTAGGCCACACCACTACCAATGGTATTTATATTCAGGGCGTGCAGCTGCAGAGTGGGGACTGCACCGGCGGTCAGAGCGCCGAGTTTGTGTTGAAAGACCCCACGGTGAACTTTGCCGTGCTGGAAACGGCCCGGGGCGGTATGCTCCGCTCGGGCCTGGGCTTCCACACCTGCGACGTAGCCGTGGTAACCAACGTAGCCGCCGACCACCTAGGCCTGCGCGACATTTATACGGTGGAGGAAATGGCGGCCGTAAAGGGCGTACTGCCCCGCACGGTGCGCAAAAATGGCTGGGCCGTGCTCAACGCCGACGACGACCTAGTGTACGCCATGCGCGAGAAGCTGGAGTGCAACGTGGCCTTGTTCAGCATGGATGAGCATAACCCTCGCATCCGGGAGCACGCCGAGCAGGGTGGGCTGGCGGCCGTGTATGAGGAAGGCTACATTACCATCTACAAAAACAGCTACAAGCAGCGCATCGACCGGGCCGCGGAGTTCCCCATTACGCTGGGTGGGCGCGCTACCTTCAATATCGAAAACTCCCTAGCGGCGGCCCTGGCCTGCTACTGCTACGGCTTTGACCGGGACGATATCAAGCAGGCGCTGCGCACGTTTGTGCCCTCGGCAGCCAAAACGCCGGGCCGCATGAACGTCTACAAGTTCCCCACTTTCGAGGTAATTGTGGACTACGCGCACAATACCCACGGCATCGAGAAGTTTGCCAAGTTCATGGAGGCTACCCCGGCTACGCACAAAGTAGGGGTGGTATCGGGCCTGGGCGACCGGCGCGACGAGGATACGCTGGGCTTCTCCCGGGTGGCCGGCCGCATCTTCGATGAGGTGGTGCTGCGCCAGGACCGGGACCTGCGCGGTAAAACCGCCGAGCAGCTCCGTGAGATTATGGAGCAAGGTCTGCGGCTGGATAAATCCGACCTGCCCATCACCTATATTGAAAACGAGATGGACGCCATTGACCATGTACTGACCACTGCTAAGCCGGGTTCTGTGGTGGTGCTGTTCACCGAGAACATTAAAGCCACCCTGAAAAAGCTGGATGACTTTGAAGCCTCTTTGGCGCAGTAAGCTCAGTGCATACGAGGACTGTCTTATTACAACCAGCTAGAAATAAAGCAAAACAGCGTCGGCTTAATAGTCGACGCTGTTTTGCTTTATTTCTAGCTGTAGCCAAGTCCATCGGTAAAAGTCTAGAAGGCAGTAGCACGAGCCTGCCAGTCCTGCTGTATGATTTCGTAAACGAAGTTGAGCTTGGGTTTCTCCCCGTAATACATCACTTCCTGCTCCGCAACTTTCCGGGCTCCTAGGCGCTGAATGGCAATCTGGGAGCGGAGGTTTTCGGCTCCGATATGGAACCGTACTATGTCAACAAACTGAAATACGTAGTCCAGCAGCAGCTTTTTTACGGCCGGGTTAATGCCTTTGCCCCACGAGCTAGTGCCATAAAAGGTGTACCCAATCAGAATACTGTTATCCTGCGGGTCGTAGTCGTAGAGGCGGGTGCTGCCAAGCGAGGTGCCGGTAGCCTTATCTACAACTTTGAACGCGCCTTGGCTTTGCAGAGCCCCTTCGAAGAAGGTTCGAAATACCGGCTCCCGCCACCGGTCCTTGTTGGGGTGCTGCTCCCACACCTTGGGGTCGGAGGCCACGGCGTACAAGTCGTCGAAATCAGCGGGCTGCAGTGGCAGTAGCCGGATGGTATTGGTTTCCAGCGTAGGTTGGAGCGAGAAGGGCGGCATGGGCGGAAGAGTAGAAGGGGAGCCTGCGAAATACGCCTGCAGTAAGGCAATGTGCCAAGTATCAACAAACAAAAAAGCGCCGGCCCGAGGGCCAGCGCTTTTTCTGAAAGCTTACGTAGCGCCAGTAGCAGGCTATTTCAGCGTGAAGGTAGTTTTGCCAATCATCACGCCGCCTTCGTACAGTTCCACGGTGTGGAGGCCAGTTTTGTAGGGGGCACCTTTGGCGTACAGGAATTGTACGGGTTGGCGGGTGTTATCGAATACGATGTCCTGCTTGGCTGTATAGAAGGCCTCAGCGCCGTCAATCATGAACGTGCCACCGCCGGTGCTCAGGTTGTACAGCGCGGCACCATCAGGCTCAATTAGGCGCATCATGATTTGCTTGGTTTCCTTCGGCGACACATCGTTGCGGCCCAGGTTGAAGGTTACCTTGATTTTTTCCACACGCTTAGCCTTGAACTCGTTGTCGTCGTCGGCCTTTTCCTTGTCGCGGCTGTTGATAACGCCCACCCGAATGTTCTCGGCCTGCAGGCGCGAAGCCACGGCTACTTTCTCGCTCAGCTCCTGGTTGGAGCGCACCACCGTGGAAATGGTATCGGTGAGCTTGTTCTGGCGCTCTTTCAGCGTGGTAGTTTCAGTATACAGCGCCTCGTTGTCGGCTTTCAGCTGGGCAATTTCCTCATCCTTCTTACGCAGCTGCGTTTCGAAGTTGGCAGCCCGCTGCTTGAAGCGCTGCTGCTCGGCAATGCTGAAGCTGCCGGCCCGGAAAGAGCGGAGTTTCAGCAGGTCGGCGTTGATCTGGGCCAGCTTGGCTTCCAGGGAGTCGTTGGCCAGACCCATGCCCTGCACTTCCTGGCTTTGCCGCTCGTAATCGGCTTTAAGAGATTCGTACTGCTTGATTTGTTCTTCCAGCTTCGCATCCTTCGTCACCACATCAGCCTGCAGCTGCTCGTTTTGCTTGCTTTTCTGCTGGTTCATGTAGAAAAGCACGCCGTTGATGCCCAGTAGCACCAGAATCAGGGCCACAATCAGCAGGACGCGGTTGTTGTTCTTGGGCTCGGGGCTGTGGTCTTGTTCCATGGCAAGAGGGATTAAGTGAAAGCCCGGAGAGTCCGGGCGCAGGTAGTACCTTTAAGGCAAAAATAACGGAGTTCCGTACCCAGGCAAGTGCCGAAGATACAACCCTGCCGCAATTATGCCCTCGGATTCATCCCTTGACGCCGCCTACTGGCAGCAGCGCTACGTAACCGGCCAGACCAGCTGGGATGCGGGCCGGATAACGCCGCCACTGCAAGAATATTTTACGCAGCTGGGCCCGCCCGATGCCCGCCGCATTCTAATTCCAGGAGCTGGTCGGGCCTATGAGGCTGAGTACCTGCATGCTGCCGGCTGGCCCAACGTGTTTGTAGCTGATGTAGCTCCCGAGCCACTGCAGGACCTGCAGCGCCGTGTACCCGGCTTCCCAAAGGAGCATTTGCTGTTGGCCAATTTTTTTGCGCTGCAACCCACGCCACCCTTCGACCTGATAGTAGAGCAGACGTTTTTCTGTGCCCTTGATCCTGCGCTGCGCCCGACCTACGCCCGGCAGTGCGCCCACTTGTTGCGCCCCGGTGGCACCCTCATGGGCCTGCTGTTCGATACGGAGTTCAGTCAGCCGGGCCCGCCTTTCGGGGGCTCACAAGAAGAATACCGGGAGTATTTCGCACCGTATTTTGAGTTTGTGCACTTTGCTGCGGCCACTAACTCGCTGCCTCCGCGCCAAGGGCGGGAGCTGTTTATTTGTCTGAAAAAGAAATAATCAAACGCCGTGAGGAATGGGTAACTAACTGTAGCCAGCATGCCCGACGCCCCATTCCTTCATTGCCTCATTCCTTCATTACCATGCTTGAAACCCTCGCCAACGCCCTGCCGCATTTCCGCAACACCAACTCCGGCCAGTTCTTCCTGATGGCCGGGCCCTGCGTGATTGAGGGCGAAGACATGGCCCTGCGTATTGCCGAGCAGGTGCGCACCATCACCGACCGGCTTCAGATTCCTTACATCTTCAAAGGCTCCTACCGCAAGGCCAACCGCAGCCGCCTGGATTCCTACACCGGCATCGGCGACGAGAAAGCGCTGAAAATTTTGCAGAAGGTGAGCCGCGAAATTGGCGTGCCCACCGTGACGGACATTCACGAATCGGAAGAAGCGGCCATGGCCGCAGAGTACGTAGACGTGCTGCAGATTCCCGCCTTCCTGTGCCGCCAGACGGATTTGCTGATTGCCGCCGCTAAAACCGGCAAGGTGGTAAACGTGAAGAAAGGCCAGTTCCTGAGTGGGGAGTCGATGCAGTTTGCGGTGGATAAGGTCCGCCAGTCGGGAAACCCCCACGTGATTCTGACGGACCGGGGCAACTCGTTCGGCTATTCTGATTTGGTAGTGGACTACCGCAACCTGCCCATTATGCGCGAGTTTGGCGTGCCCGTGGTGATGGATGTAACCCACTCGCTGCAGCAGCCCAACCAGAGCAGCGGCGTCACCGGCGGTAAGCCCCAACTCATCGAAACCATTGCTAAAGCCGCCATTGCCGTGGGCGCCGATGGTCTGTTCATCGAAACGCACCCCACGCCCGCCACGGCCAAATCGGACGGAGCCAATATGCTGGCCTTGGATGGATTAGAAACCCTGTTGCGCAAGCTGACGCGGGTACGTGAGGCTATCCGAGAAGATGCCGCAGCCGGTATTGCGCCTATGTCGGCGTAACGTATAAGATACGTCAAAGAAAAGGCCGCTACGCAATGCATAGCGGCCTTTTTAGTTTGTTAGGAAGCCAACACTTTAGTACGCTCTAGCAACTTGTCTAGGGTATTATCAAAGCGCAAGGTGAAATGCTGCTTGGGCTGGTTGCGACGGAAAAATACGAGCCCAATATAGAACAGGTCGATAGTTAGCGTTACATCGGGATGCTGCCGGATAGCTTCCCATGCTCGCTCCATTTCCTCCGACCAGTGAATATCGTCGAGCACAAACACGCTGAATTCGGTGCGGTGCTGGTTGAGTTGCTCAAAGTAGCGCAGTGTGGGCTCGTAGCGGTGGTTCCCATCGAAGAAAGCAAAGTCAACGGGAGCAGCCATAGCCTGTAGGGTAGGGGCCAGGGTGTCATCGAGGTTGCCCTCAATAAGCTCAACGTTGCGGGCCTCTACGGCGGCAAACGTCTGGCGGGCCACGGCGGCCGTGGCTGGGCAGCCTTCAAACGTGAGCACCTGGGCCCGGGAATCGGCTAAAGCCAGGTAACTGGTGGTCAGGGCCAGCGAAGTACCCAGCTCCACCACGGTGCGGGGTTGAAAATGATTGACGAGCCGGAACAGCAGTTGCCCTAGTTTTGGGGGTTTAGCAGCGGTGCGGGCAATGTCGCGGAGCTGACGGCTGCGGCCCGCGCCAGTGCGGGAGCCGGCCCCGAAATCCTGGATTTGAATAGTGGTGGTATCGTGCAGCAACTCAGTCCGGCGGTTTTCTACAATATCATAGGCCGTAAAGTGGCCGGTATGATTCACTACATGCGCGTACAGGCCGAATACAAACGGCGAGTGAAGCCCGTGCGCGTTGCCGGAGCGCCCGAGAAAACGGAAGTAACTGAAAATCTGAAACAGCAAAACGGGCGAAAACTGAAGTGGAGCCGCCTCCCTGGTCTACACGCCAGGAAACCGGCCCGAAGATACGAGCAATACAAAAGCCGCCCCGATGGAATCGAAGCGGCTTTTATACGTAAGAATACTGAAGGACCAGGCTGGGCCTTAGCGGGGCGTTTAGTTGAGGCGGTAGGGCACCACCAGCGTAAACTCCGGAATTTCCACGGCAAACTCGCTGCCGTCCATCTGGCGCTCCATTTGGTAGGAGCCCCGCATCTTGCCTAAACCCGATTTAAGGTTGCAGCCCGATACGTACTGGTGCGATTCGCCGGGCTCCAGTACGGGTTGCTGGCCTACTACGCCTTCACCCTCTACCTCGCGCACTACGCCGTTGGCATCGTAGATATACCAATGACGGCGCAGCAGCTTTACGGTAAACTCGCTGTTGTTGCGGATATCAATTTTATAGGCGAAAACGTAATGCTCCTGACCCGGACTGGAATAGTCGGGCAGGTAGTTCGTCGTAACGCTTACGGTCACGCCTTGGGTGGTGGTCGTATTCATAACGTCTGGAGTTCCGAAAGAGAAAAATGCTAACAGCCGTTTGCGGATTTTGGTTTATCTACGCAGCCGGCGTACCCAATGGCTCACCCACCCGAAAAATAATCCTCCCCCCGTATGTCTGTAAAGATAGAAGAAAGCTGGCGCAAGGTACTAGCCGCTGAGTTTGAAAAACCGTATTTCCAGCATCTTATTGCCTTCGTGAAGGGAGAGTACGCCACCGCCACCGTGTACCCCGCTGGCCCCCAAATTTTTCACGCGTTTGATGCGTGCCCGTTTGATAAAGTGAAGGTGGTGATACTGGGCCAAGACCCTTACCACGGCAAAGGTCAGGCGCACGGTCTGAGCTTTTCAGTGGCCCCCGGCGTACGCACACCACCTTCCCTGCACAATATTTTCAAAGAGCTGCAGAGCGACCTGCCCGGCACGCCCGCCCCGCCCGACGGCAACCTGGACCGCTGGGCCCAGCAGGGCGTGCTACTGCTCAACGCCACGCTCACCGTGCGGGCCGGTGACCCAGGCAGCCACCAAAAGAAAGGCTGGGAACAATTCACGGATGCCGTCATTCAGCAGATTTCGGACCTCAAAGAACACGTGGTCTTTATTCTGTGGGGCGCCTATGCGCAGAAAAAGGGCGAAATCATTGACCAGAAGAAGCACTTGGTGCTGAAAGCTGCTCACCCTTCTCCCTACGCCGCCGACCGGGGCTTCTTCGGTTCCCGCCCCTTCAGCCAAACCAATGCCTACCTAGAGCAACACGGCGAGCAGACCATCACGTGGTGAACCGCGGATTATGCAGATTAAAGGATTTCGCAGATTTCGGTTATGAATATTATAGTCGATTGCAAACGAAAGAGCGGGCTCATTTGAGCCCGCTCTTTCGTTTGCAATCGAGCCGGAGTAAGTTCGGATACCATAGAATTCGTAGCCGGAATCCTTTAATTCGTGATTCTCAATCCACTAGGTTAAACAGGCGGTTCCAGCGAATTTTGCTCATGAAGGAGCCGTAAGGGTCAACCGACAGCCAGATGAGCACCGCTTTGCCCACAATGTGGTCCTCGGGCACGAAACCCCAGAAGCGCGAGTCCTCGGAGTTGTGGCGGTTGTCGCCCATCATGAAGTAGTAGTTCTGCTTGAAGGTATAGCTGGTAAGCGGCTTGCCATTCTGCGAGATGGTGCCGTCGGGAGCTACGGTAATGCCCTCGTTGTGCTCGTAGTACTGGATGATTTTCTGGTACGTGCGCACGTTTTTGGCGTCCAGCTGCACCGTCTGGCCTTCCTTCGGAATCTGCAGGGGGCCGTAGTTATCCTTGTTCCAGCCGGGGAAGGGCGGGTTTTCTACCACGCCTTGGGTGCGGGGCAGGTCGGGGTTGTTGGGGAATACGGGCTCCGGCTGGCCGGCGGGCGTTTTCAGGTCGATGATGCCTTTCACGTACGGCTGTTGCTTGAAGAACTCGTACGCTGCCCGCGTCATGTTCACGTTGTAGCCCGGGCCGTATTGGCTGGTTACCTGAAACGGCATGCCATCGGGAGTATCGTAGTTTACCACCCCCAACCGCTTGAAGTCTTCCGCTAGGTTTTCACCGGTTGGCACCTGCATAAAGTAGCTACTCTGCATTTCTGGGTAGTTTTTGGCGGGCTTACCGTTGATGAACACCTGCCCGTCCTTGATGCTGAGCACGTCGCCGGCCACGCCAATGCACCGTTTGATGTAGTTGGTGCGCAAGTCGGCGGGGTGCTGCTGCTCGGTAGGCACGTTGAACACCACCACGTCGTTGTTCTTCACTTCCGAAAAACCCGGCAGCCGGTAGCTAGGCAGCTGAATGAGGTCGGAGTAGCTCTTAAGGTCGGTACCCCAGATGGTTTGGTGCGTGAGTGGTACCTGCAGCGGCGTTTGGGGAGTGCGCGGGCCGTAGTGCAGCTTGCTCACAAACAAGTAGTCGCCCACCAGCAGGGAGTGTTCCATGGAGGGCGTCGGGATGGTATAGGCCTCGAAGGTGGCCCACCGGATGAGGGTGGCCGCCACCACGGCAAATAAAATAGCGTCGGCCCACTCCCGGGTTACGCTTTTGCGTTTTTTGGGCTCGGAGCCGGGCGTTACCGGAGCCGGCGAATTTTTCTCGAGGTATTTCTCCCAGGATTGTACTGCCATAGTGAGTCAGGGGCCAGAAGGTAAGGAAACCGGATGCTACCGGCCTCATTCCGGATTAACGCCGGAAGATGCGAAATAATGCTGGTTGATTGGTGATTAGGTGGTTGTTAGTTGGATGGTAGGAAATCAGAACAACCATCCGGCCACCAACCTACAGTCCTAACAAATCCTTCATCCCGAACACACCGTGGCGACCGGGCAGCCACTCGGCCGCCAGCAGCGCCCCTTGCACAAACCCGTCGCGCGTGTGGGCTTCGTGTTTCAGCTCAATGGTATCGGCCGGGGAGGAATACGTGACGATGTGAGTGCCTACCACCGCGCCTTCCCGTTCCGACAGGATAGCCAGTTCGTGGGGGGCGGTGGCTGCCTCGTTGCGCCAGCTGGTTTTGGCCGGGAAATTCCGCAGGATGCCTTCGGCGGCCGTGAGGGCGGTGCCACTGGGCTGATCCACCTTTTGGGTATGGTGAATTTCGCGGACCTGCACGTCGTAGCCCCCAAACTGGTGCATTTTGGCGGCTATGTACTCGTTGAAGTGGAAGAACAGGTTGACGCCCACGCTATAGTTGGAAGCGTAGAACAGGGGCGTGCCAGTTTGCTGACTCAGGGCCTGGGCCTCACCAAAGTGGTGCAGCCAGCCCGTGGATCCACACACTACCGGAATGCCTTGCTGCAGGCAGGCCGTCACGTTTTGGAAGGCAGCATCAGGGTGCGTAAACTCAATGGCAGCATCGGCCTCGGCGGCCGTGAAGTCGGTAATCTGGGTGCCGGGGCGGGAGGGGTCCACAATGCCGGCAATCTGGTGGCCGCGGGCAATGGCCTGGGCCTCGATGGCGCGGCCCATTTTGCCGTAGCCAATCAACAGGAGTTTCATAAGAGCGGGAAAGTTCGGGTAATCAAGGGCTGGCAGGTTGCAGCCAGCCCGGGGCAAGTTATCTCAAGTGGAGCGAAAGGGCCAGGCCGGCCGTAGGAGTGGCAGTGGTAGTCGGCAATATAGCCGGCTCCAGCCGCAGGCTCAGGTCGTCGCTGATATCAAAATCACGCAGGTGGGCGGCTACTAAGGCATCCAAGATGGTAACACCATACAATAGTGCGTTGTAGGCAATAAATGTATCCCGGTTGCGGCGGTAGAAAACGATGCCACGCTGAATATTCTCAACGCTTCGCTCTTTTTTCACTTGGTCGCCCGCGCCCGGCAGTTCATTAATAGGGGTTTTGCCTTGAGCTGCCAGATACAAGTCACGCCCTTTGATGTATTCCTTGTAACGGCTTTGGTAATGAACTAGTCCGTACCCTGTGGCGCCCAGGCCGCCATATACCAGTGGCAGCTTCCAATATTGATGGTTGTATATCTGCCCTGCTCCCGGAAGCACCAAGGCCAGTAGCGCGGCTTTCTTGGGCCGGGTTACGCGCCAACCGAACAGCTTTTCCGTGCGGCGTAGCGAGTCGGCTACGGTGTTAGTCGCCACCCGCGAGGAATCAGGACCCGCCGTAACGGTTTGGGCCCGGCTTGCCCGGCTGCTCAGCAGCAAAATGCAGAGCAGAACAACGGGAAGAATACGAATAGATGCCATAGCTAAAGAAAGAAAGAGGCGGAACGAGGTTCCGCCTTTCCGTAGTATCTAGGCTGGTTGCAGAATGTGCAGGATGCGCTGCATGTCTTCTACTGAATCAAAGGCTATTTTGATTTCGCCTTTACCCTGGGGGCCGGGTTTCACCAGTACCCGGCTACCGAACCGCTCCGAGAGGTGACGCTCGGCGCGTTTGAGCTCGGCCGGTGGCACTACCGGCGTAGCGGGCTGCTGGGGCTTCTTCTCGGTTTCGGCCGCGCCGCCGTTGCGCACCAGCTGCTCCACGCGCCGCACCGACATATCCTCGGCCACGATGCGCCGGAATAAGGCCAGTTGCTGGTCGATGCTGTCGATGTTGATGAGGGCGCGGGCGTGGCCCATGCTAATTACACTGTCGCGCAGGCCAATCTGAATATCGGGCGGGAGCTTGAGCAGGCGCAGGTAGTTGGTTACCGTAGAGCGGTTTTTACCTACCCGGTCGCCCAATTCTTCCTGTTTCAGGTTACACTCGCTTACCAGGCGCTGGTAGCTGAGGGCAATTTCAATAGCGTTGAGATTTTCGCGCTGGATGTTCTCAATCAGGGCCATTTCCAGCATCTGCTGGTCGTCGGCCTTGCGGATATACGCCGGAATGGACTCCAGGCCCGCCAGCTTAGACGCCTGCAAACGCCGCTCCCCGCTGATGAGCTGGTAGGAGTTGGTGCCGGTTTGACGCACCGTTACGGGCTGAATGATGCCTTGAATCTTGATGCTTTCAGCCAGTTCCTGCAGCGCATCCTGGTCGAAGTGGGTGCGGGGCTGATAAGGGTTGGCCTGAATTTGGCCCACCGGAATCAGGCCCACGGAGTTTACGGGGTGAGGCACCAGGCCCAGCCGTTCGCTCTTCTTCTCGTAGCTGCCTTCAATCAGGGCATTTAGTCCTCGGCCCAGCCCGCCAATCTTGCGCTTGGGCGCCGCCGCAGCTGCCGCCGGAATATTCTTCTCTTCGTTTTTCTCAGACATACCTGCAAGCCGCTCGCATCAGTACCGTAAGGATGAGAGCCGGATTCAAAAATACACAAACGCCCGGGATGCCGCCGAATTTTGTTCCACGTAAATAAAAAATCGTGGAACATAGTGAGCCCTAATGCATACCAGCCAACGTAGGCGCTGCTATAATGGAGTAGTGGGTGAGGGCAGCGAACAAAAAAGGCCGGCGAAATTCGCCGGCCTTACTGTTCTACGCTGCAGTGTCCTCGGTGGCCTGCTCCGGCTCACCGGCGGCCTCAATGTTCTTCTCCACTATCTCCCGAGCCAAGTTGAGGTAGCTCAGGCTGCCTTTGCTTTCGGCATCGTGCAGGATAACCGGAATACCAAAGCTCGGCGACTCCGACAGTTTTACGTTGCGGGGAATGATGGTATCGAACACCAGCTGCTGGAAGTGCAGCTTTACTTCCTCCACTACTTGGTTGCTTAGGCGCAGGCGCACGTCGTACATCGTGAGTAGGATGCCCTCAATTTCCAGCTCCTCGTTCAGGCGGCTCTGGATGATTTTGACGGTGTTGAGCAGCTTGCCCAAGCCTTCAAGCGCGAAGTACTCGCACTGCACTGGAATGATAACCGAGTGCGCAGCCGTGAGAGCATTCACCGTAATCAGGCCCAGCGACGGGGAACAGTCGATAATGATAAAGTCGTACTGATCGGCCAGGGGCCGCAGCGCATCCTTCATCTTCTCCTCCCGGTTGGGCAGATTGATCATCTCCACCTCAGCGCCTACCAGGTCAATGTGGGAGGGCATCAGGTCGAGGTGGGGGAGCAGGGTGGTTTGCAGGATGATATCCTGGGCGTTGATGCCATCCACCATGCACTCATAAATGCTGTTCTGAATGTCCTTCGGGTCGAAGCCTACGCCGGAGGTGGCGTTGGCCTGCGGGTCGGCATCCACGAGCAGGGTCCGATACTCCAGCGCCGCCAGGGAGGCCGCGAGGTTAATCGAGGAGGTGGTTTTGCCGACCCCACCCTTTTGGTTGGCTACCGCAATAATTTTGCCCATGTGGTTTGGAAGCTGTTGGCTACTAGCAGTGAGCTGTTAGCTTATCTCAATGTAATGCAAGAAAGGGAAAGAAGCCGTTGGTGCACGGCTTTGGTTATAGCGAAGCACTTTCGCCGATGGCCAGCAATACTAACTCTTTTCCGGCTTTCGTGGCCTTCTCTCTGGCCTTGTCGTGGTTGATGGCAATTACCGGGAAAGAATCGTAGTGCATGCCGATGATTTTGGTGGTCCCAACCCAATCGGCGGCTACCAGCGCATCGTCCACGCCCATGGTGTAATGGTCGCCGATGGGCAGGATGACCAGATCCAGCGTATACCGCTCCCCAATGAGTTTCATGTCGTAGGTAAGGGCCGTGTCGCCGGCGAAGTAGAAGGTTTTACCCTCAGCCTTCACAATATAGCCGGCGGCAACGCCCCCATACGAGCCATCGGGCAGGGAGCTGGAATGGGCGGCTGCTACCATGGTTACGCTACCGAAGGGCAGCTGCAGAGTGCCACCCAGGTTCATGCCCACGGTTTTCAGGCCCTTCTGCTCAAACCAGCCGGCTATTTCGGCAATGGCTACTACCTGCGCGCCGGTGCGTTTGCCAATTTCTTCAGCGTCGGCCACATGGTCGCCGTGGCCGTGGGTGATGAGGATATAGTCGGCGGCAATGGCGTCAACATCAACGTCTTTTGCCAGCGGGTTAGGCCGGATGAAGGGGTCGAAAAGCACTTTGCTGCCGCCGGCTTCCAGCAGGAAGCACGCGTGGCCGTAGTAAGTCAGCGTCATAGAAAACAGAGCGGAGCAGGTAGCCAGTGGGCTACAAACCCCGGATGGGATACCTTTGCAAATATACATTGTTTCGCCGTTCCCATGTTCCCGTTTTCGCGCCATATTGTTGGTTTTGCTCCGTTATTGCTTGGTTTGCTGGCGGCTTGTGCTGAGCAGGGGCCGGCTACCGACGCCCGCCGGGTATTCCGCTACAACCAGCCCGAAAGCCTGACTTCCCTGGACCCGGCCTTCGCCCGCAACCAGGCCAACACTTGGGCCGTGACCCAGCTCTATAACGGCTTGGTGGAACTCGACGACAGCCTCAAGCCCGGTCCCTCGGTGGCCCAGCGCTACGACATCAGCCCCGACGGCCGCCGCTACACCTTCACGCTCCGGCCCGATGTGCGCTTCCACGACTCGGAGGTGTTCCCCGGCGGCAAAGGGCGACGCGTCACGGCCCAGGATTTCGTGTACTCGTTCCGGCGGCTGCTGGACGGGGCCACGGCCAGCCCCGGTGGCTGGATTTTTCGGGGCAAGGTGCTGGAGAAGGCCGACGGAGAGCCTTCGGATACCTGCTTCGTGGCCGTGAATGACTCCACGCTGCGCATTCATCTGCAGGAACCGTTTATCCCGTTCTTAGGGATTCTGACGATGCCCTACGCCTACGTGGTGCCGCGGGAGGCGGTGCAGAAGTGGGGCAAGGACTTCCGGGAACACCCGGTGGGCACGGGTCCGTTCCGGTTCAAGGAGTGGGACGAGGGCAACGCCATCATCTACCACCGCAACCCCACCTACTGGAAAACGGACGCCCGGGGCCAGCGGCTGCCCTACCTGGATGCCGTGCAGATCAGCTTTATCCAGGACCGCAAAACGGAGTTCCTGACCTTTATGCAGGGCAAGCTGGATTTCCTGAGCGGTATCCGCTCGGGCTCCCGCGACCTGATCATGTACCCCGACGGCACCGTGCGCGAGGATTTCAAGGGCAAGTTCCGGCTGCAGAAGGTGCCCTACCTGAACACCGAGTACCTGGGCATGCAGCAGGACCTCACCAATCTGCGCGGCGACAACCTCACGACCGGCAAAGCCCTGCAGGACAAGCGCGTGCGCCAGGCCCTGAACTACGCCCTCAACAAGCCCGAGTTTCTGGCCTACTTCCTGAACAACGTGGGCAAGCCCGGCAACTCGGGCTTTGTGCCGGCCTCGCTGCCCTCGTTCAGCGCCGAAAAGGTGCCCGGCTACACCTACCAGCCCGAAAAGGCCCGGCAGCTGCTGCGCGCCGCCGGCTACGGCCCCGGCAAGCCCCTGCGCCTGCGCCTGAACACGGTGGCCGAGAGCAAGGAGTTCTGTGAGTACTACCAGAAAAAGTGGGCCGAAGTGGGCGTACAGGTGGAAATTGACGTGAACCAGGGCGCGGCCCACGGCGAAATGATTGACAACGGCCGCGCCGCCTTCTTCACTCGCAGCTGGCTGGGCGACTACCCCGACGCCGAAAACTACCTGGCCCTGTTCTACAGCCCCAACTTCGCCCCGGCCGGCCCCAACAAAACCCACTTCAAGCGCCCCGCCTACGACCAGCTCTATCAGCAGGCCAAGCTGGAGCAGGACGCCGACAAACGTTACGCCCTCTACCAGCAAATGGACCGCCTGGTAACCGAGGAGTGCCCGGTCATTGCCGTGTACTACGACGAAGTAGTGCGCCTCACCCAGAACAACGTGCAGGGCCTCACCCCCAACCCCATGAACCAGCTGGTGCTGGAGCGGGTGAAGAAACAGTAACCGTCATTGCGACGAGGCACGACGAAGCAATCCTTCCTTCACCCTGCCCTACACCCAGAAGTAATAGAAAGCCCCTGACGTCCGTGCTGGCGCCAGGGGCTTTCTATT
This sequence comes from Hymenobacter pini, assembly GCF_020421205.1. GTDB lineage: Bacteria > Bacteroidota > Bacteroidia > Cytophagales > Hymenobacteraceae > Hymenobacter > Hymenobacter pini. The sequence goes on along the minus strand of NZ_JAIZZH010000003.1, from coordinate 23,460 downwards.
ACTTCTGGGTGTAGGGCAGGGTGAAGGAAGGATTGCTTCGCTCTGCTCGCAATGACAACTACGGGTTCGTGCTCCACATGCCGGCTTCTTTAATGAAGATGCGGCGGTTGAGTTTGAGCTGGCTGACGATGATTTCGGCAATGTCCTCGGGCTGCATCACCTTGTCGGGGTTGCCGTCGGTGAGGTTGTTGCTCACGGCCAGCTCGGTGGCGACGGTGCTGGGCGTGAGGGCCGAAACGCGGATGTTCTGCTTGCGCACCTCCTGCATCAGGGACTCGGTGAAGCCCAGCAGGCCGAATTTGGAGGCGCTGTAGGCGCTGGTGGTGGCAGCGCCGCGCTGGCCGGCGGTGCTGGCCACGTTGATGATGTCGCCGGTCTGACGCTCCAGCATCTGGGGCAGCACGGCGCGCGTCACGTAATACGCGCCCAGCAGGTTCACCCGGATAATGTTTTCCCACTCCTCGGGGTCCATGTCCACCACCTTAGCGAAGGTGCCAATCCCGGCGTTGTTGATGAGAATATCAATAGTGCCGAGCTGGCCGAGGGCCTGCTGCACGGCGGCTTCCACGGCGGCGCGGTCGGCTACGTTGGCGGTAACCACCACGGCCTGGCCGCCCTGGGCTTCAATTTCGCGGGCTACGTCCTGCAGCTGCGTTTCGGTGCGGGCCAGCAGGGCCACGCGCGCGCCTTCTTTGGCCAGAGCCACGGCCACGGCCCGGCCAATGCCTTTGCCGGCGCCCGTTACCAGGGCCGTTTTGCCAGTCAGATTTTCCATGAGTTGGGGTAAGTTGAATAGGAGAGTGGGTATAACCGGATTTCCCGGGAAAGGTTAGAGCCGTCATTCCGACCGCAGGGAGGAATCTGGGTCAACGTATTCAGATAGTAAACTCAGATTCCTCCCTGCGGTCGGAATGACAGCCACGTGCAAAACCTGCTTATCTTTCTCCCCCTGGATATACTTCTCCTTTTCCCATGAAAAAACTTGCCCTCACCGGTCTGCTGGCCGGGGCACTGCTGGCCGGCTGCAACCAGCAAAAAAACACCGCCGAAACCGGCGCGGCCACCGAAACCAACCTGGCCGACGTGAAAGACCTGCCCACCCTGTTCGACGCCTACTGGGAAGAAAACGCCCGGCTGTTCCCGCTGGAAGCCACCACCCAGGGCGACAACCGCTACAACGACCAGCTGCCCAACGACGGCACCAAGGCCTTCCGCAACAAGCTCCAAAGCTTCTACCAGCGCTACCTCGACGGCCTGCATAAGTTCAACCGGGAGGAGCTGACGGCCAACGATAAAATCAGCTACGACATCTTCGAATACGACCTGCAGAACAAGCTGGAAGGCCTGAAGCTGAATACCTGGATGATTCCGTTTCAGCAGTTCTGGGGCCTGCCCATCAGCATGGGGCAGTATGGCTCCGGCGAAGGAGTGCAGCCCTTCAAAACGGCCAAGGATTACGACAACTGGCTGGGCCGCGTAAAAGGCTTTTCGGTGTGGGCCGATACGGCCATCAGTAACTTCCGCCAGGGCATGAAGGCCGGCGTGGTGCTGCCCAAGGCACTGGTGGTGAAGATGATTCCGCAGATGCGGGCCATGGAAACCCAGGATGCCACCAAGAGCCTGTTCTACGGCCCCATCAATAAGCTGCCCGCGGGCCTGAGCGACGCCGAGAAGCAGCGCATCACGGCCGCCTACCAGAAGGCCATTCTGGAGGAGCTGGTGCCCACCTACAAAAAGCTCGGCGACTTCCTGGAGCAGGAATACCTGCTCAAAGCCCGCCCCAGCACCGGCATTTCGGCCATTCCTGGCGGCCCGGAAATCTACAAGTACTACGTGAAAACGTGGACGACCACCGACAAAACGCCGGAGGAAATCTACCAGACCGGCCAGAAGGAAGTGGCCCGCATCCGGCAGGAAATGGAGAAGGTGAAAGCGCAGGTGGGCTTTAAGGGCGACCTGAAGGCCTTCTTCGCCTCCCTGAAAACCGACCCCAAGCTGATGCCCTACAAAACGCCCGAGGAAGTACTGGGCGCTTTCCGGGCCATTCAGGCCAAAATGCAGCCCAACCTGAAAAAGATGTTCGGGCGCACGCCTAAAACTCCCTTCGAGATTCGCCAGACGGAAGCCTTCCGGGCGGCCTCGGCCTCGGCCGAGTACAACCAGGGCAGCCCCGACGGCTCCCGCCCCGGTATCTTCTACATCCCCATTCTGGACGCCACCAAGTTCAACGTTACTTCGGGCATGGAGTCGTTGTTCCTGCACGAGGCCATTCCGGGCCACCACTACCAGATTTCTCTGCAGCAGGAAAACACCGAGCTGCCCAAGTTCCGGCGCTTTGCCTGGTACGGGGCTATGGGTGAAGGCTGGGCCCTCTACACCGAGAGCCTGGGTAAGGAGCTGGGCCTCTACACCGACCCCTACCAGTACATGGGCGCGCTGGGCGACGAGATGCACCGCGCCGTGCGCCTGGTGGTGGACGTGGGTATGCACTCCAAAAACATGACCCGCGAGCAGGCCATTCAGTACATGCTCGATAACGAGGCCATCAGCGAAGAGGGCGCCACCGCCGAAATTGAGCGGTACATGGCCATTCCGGGCCAGGCCCTGAGCTACAAAATCGGGGCCCTGAAAATCCGGGAGCTGCGCCAGAAATACGAGCAGCAGCTAGGGGCCCACTCCGATAAGCTACGCGAGAAGTATGCCGGCCAGAACCGCAGCCATTTCCGCATCAGCGACTTCCACGATGAGCTGCTGAAGGATGGCGTAATGCCCTTGGCTGTACTGGAGCGCAAGATGGACGCTTGGGCAGCTACGCAGAAATAATACGGAGCCGTTTACTGACTTCTTGGAAAAGGTCCGCAGCCTTGTGTTGCGGGCCTTTTTTGTTGCGGATTTAGCCCTTTGTAGGAGCTCAACCGTTTAACGAAGAAACTTGTAAACGCCTCTTCCCTGACTTAAATATGAGCAAACATCAATGGCAAACGGTTGGGCTGGGTGCTTTGGCCGGGTTCCGGAGCATGACGGCCCCAGCGCTGCTCAGCAGCAACCTGCTTACCTATCATCCGCGGGCCCTGGCGGGCTCCCCGCTTCGGCTGCTGCAAAAGCCCCTGGTAGCGCACGGCCTGAAACTGCTAGCCGCCGGCGAAGCAGTGGGCGACAAGCTGCCGCAGGCTCCCGACCGTATCGACGCAACGCCGCTGTTGGGTCGGGCCGCTGCCGGGGCGCTGGTAGGAGCCACGCTCTACCGCATCAACCACGACAACCAGTGGCGCGGTGCCCTGCTCGGCGGGCTGGCGGCCGTGGCGGGTACTTATCTCAGCTTTTTCCTGCGTAAGAAGGCCACTGAGGAATCCGGCTTACCGAGTAGCTTGGTGGGTGGTTTGGAGGATTTGCTCACGCTAGGCTCCGGGCTGGCGCTTACCAAAGGAACCCACGCCGGTGAGCCGGAACCAAAACGCTGGGCATTGTAGAAAGTAAGGAATCAGTCAGCTGCATCTAGCAGAAAAGGCCATTCGATACGTATCGAATGGCCTTTTTTACTGTATTTAAAACCGGAAAGCTTATTGCTCGCGAGTCGAGGCGTTGCCTTCCGCAGAGTTGGATGGCATGGTGGTGGCAGGTGAGCTAGGGCTGTTTGGCGTGCCTTCCAGCGCGGCATCCGTAGAGGTTTTTTGGTCGGCCGCCGAGCCGGTACCGATGGGCGTGTGCGCCTCTTCCCCGTTGCTGATGCTGTCGAGGTTGGTTTCGGTAGCACGGGCCTTTGGAGCGTTGGTGAAGTCCTGGCTGGCTTGGGGGTCTTTGCCGGGGGTATTATTATAGTCGCAGGCCGAAAAAGCCGTGGTGAGGGCCGCAGCCAGTGCGAAGGTGAGAAGGCGTTTCATTGTGCAAGGAGTAGGAATGAGTAGGCTTTTGCAGACAAACGTACCCAACTGGCTTGCGGTTACGCGCCGGCTTGGGGCGCCGGGTTTCGCCTCTACATTTGAGCCATGCCTACACCTGCCGTTATGAACTGGAGCGGGGGCAAAGACTCGGCCCTGGCCCTGTACCACGCCCTGCGCAACCCCGCCCTAACCGTTACCGATCTGCTTACCAGTGTAAACGCGCATTACGGCCGCGTATCCATGCATGGGGTGCGGGTAGAGCTGCTGGAAGCGCAAGCGGGCCGGATTGGGCTGCCCCTCACCAAGCTGGAGCTACCCGAAATGCCCGATATGGCCGAGTACGAAACCCGGATGCGGGCTACGCTGGCCCCGTTACTGGCCCGGGAAGTGCAAGCCGGCATCTTCGGGGATATTTACCTGGAAGACCTGCGCCAATACCGCGAAAAGCAGCTGGCCCAGGTAGGGCTGGAGGCCATATTTCCGCTCTGGCAACGGCCCAATGCCGAGCTACTACACGAGTATCTGGAGCTGGGCTTTCGGGCCGTGGTGGTGTGCGTGAATGAGAAATACCTCGACCAAAGCTTCTGCGGGCGGGAGCTAGATGCCGAGTTCCTGCGCGACCTGCCGCCCGGCGTAGACAGCTGCGGCGAAAACGGCGAGTACCACAGCTTCGTGTACGACGCGCCTTATTTCAGCGGCCCCATCCCGTTTGAGCGGGGCGACATCGTGCGCCGAACGTACGCCGCCCCCACTAGCAGCAGTACTGTGTGCACCCCTGATGATAGTGCGGAAGCCCAACCTAAACCCTTTGATACCGGCTTCTGGTACTGCGACCTGCTACCCGTGGCTGAAACGGCTTCCTGAAACATTTGGAGTGGTTTGGCAGTCCCTATACCAGTTCCAACTCACTCGCTTATGCCCGATGCGTCGGCCATTATTCTCTTCGATGGGGTATGCAACCTGTGCAACGGGTTTGTGCAGTTCATCATCCGCCACGATGCGGCTGGCCGGTTTCGGTTTGCGGCCTTGCAGTCCGAAGAGGGGCAGGCAATATTGCGGCAATACCAGCTGCCCACGCCCACCGAGCCCGACTCCGTAGTGCTGGTGATGGGGGGGCAGGCCTACACGCACTCGGCCGCGGCGCTGCACATTCTGCGTGGGCTGGGTGGTGGCTGGTGGTGGCTGGCCGGGCTGGGGCTGCTGGTGCCGCGCCGGTTGCGGGATGCCGTATACCGGCTTATTGCCCGGCACCGATACCGCTGGTTTGGCCGGCAGGAGGCCTGCTGGCTACCCACCCCTGAGCTCCGGGCTCGGTTTCTATAGACTTTCTACTTTCTCTCACCTTTCCCCCACAGCATGCACGCTCTCGTTCTGGCTGGTATCGATCAGCCCGCCGTTTTACAGGAAGTTCCCACCCCTCAGCCTGGCCCCGGCCAAGTGCAGGTGCTCCTCCAGGCCGCCGCCCTCAACCACCGCGACGTCTGGATTCAGAAGGGGCAGTACGCCGGGCTGAAGTTTCCGATCATCCTAGGGTCCGATGGGGCCGGCGTGGTAACGGCCCTGGGGGCCGGCGTAGATGCCAGCTTACTTGAACAGGCCGTCATCATCAACCCCGGCCACCACTGGGGCTCCAATCCCGCCGCCCAGGGCCGCGAGTTCCAGATTCTGGGGCTACCCCAGGATGGCACGTTTGCCGAGTACGTGTGCGTGCCGGCCGAGTACGTGCGAGCCAAACCCGAATACCTGAGCTTTGAGGCGGCGGCTACGTTGCCATTGGGCGGCCTTACCGCGTACCGGGCCCTTTTCACGCGGGCCAATTTGCAGGCTGGTGAGCGGGTGCTGATTAGCGGGGTAGGAGGCGGTGTAGCCCTGTTGGCGCTGCAAATGGCCGTGGCAGTAGGAGCCGAGGTATGGGTAACCTCCAACTCGGAAGAGAAAATCAACCGAGCTGTAGAGCTAGGCGCAAAAGGCGGCATCAGCTATAAAGCCGAGAAGTGGCCGGCCACGCTCACCAAGCAAATCGGCGGCGGCTTTGATGTGGTGCTAGACAGCGCCGCCGGCCCCGGCTTCAACGACCTGATAGACGCCGCCAACCCCGGCGGGCGCATTGTGTTCTATGGTGCCACCCACGGCGACATTCCTGAGCTGGCCGCGCGCAAGGTGTTCTGGAAGCAACTTTCTCTGCTGGGTTCCACCATGGGCACGCCCCAGGATTTTACGGGTATGGTCAACCTGTTTGAGCAACACCACATCCAGCCCGTTATCGACGAAACCTTCCCGCTGGCTGACGGCGAACAGGCGCTGCGTCGGATGGCTGATGGCTTACAGTTTGGGAAGCTGGTGCTAAAAATACGGGAGTAAGTTTTCTGCGTTTTTAGCGGTAAAAAGCAAAAAAGTGGGACCAGTTTTGGAATCTTAGGAGTGCTAATATCGTTAGCTTTATAACGAACAAAACGCTAACTTGCTGCTCCTATGAAGACGCCCGCTGAATATCTTGCCTGTCCGGTTTTTGAGCTGTCGTACCCCACCGGTGAAGCAGCCGAATCGGTGCCCGTTGTAGCGTACGACGACGCCCTGCGCGCCGTAGAAGCCGCCTTGGCCGACGCTGAGAAATATAAGTACCTGCTGATGCGGGCCCTGCGCCGGAGTGGTTCAGCCCAACAGTACCCGCCGGTACCTGCTACTCCTGAAGCGCCGGTTGTGCCTCTATATGCGCCCACCGAAATAGCGGCTTAACGGCCCGTATACTAGCAAAGCCGCTGGTTTATTGCCTACCGTATCGGGCAACAAACCAGCGGCTTTTGTATGCGTGCTACAGAGTGGCTTGGTGCCGAAGCCGCTTGCCTAGCTCCGCCGCCAATACCACTGCCTGCTCTCGTAGCTCCGGCACAGCTGTTGATTCAAAGAAAGCAGGCCGGCGGCTGGGTCCCAGAGTAAATAATACTTCAGAGGCGTGTCCTTGTGCGTGTAGTAACGCTCCGTGTTCGTCGGTCTGGATGCCCAGATGCAGCGGATCAGGCTGTAGGTGTCCTGTTTCCCGCAGTCCTACTACTAGTGGCTCCCGGATGCGGCTATAGTCAAGCAGCGGCCCAGTGCAGGTAATAACGTGCCGGGCCATTAGTTGCCGCGGCGGCTCTTGGCCCTTCTGCACTGTAACCCGCAGGTTGTTCGTCATGGGCGTAATGTCCCGTACCCGGCCAATTTCCGGTTTCACCTGCCCGGTGCGCAGCATTTCGCCAATGGTAGCAGCATTCTGAGGCGGGCTCCGGTGCCGTACTACCGACCAAATGCCGGCCAGATGCCGCAGAAACCGAGCCTGCTCCAGTAGCGGCCAGCCAGCCCATATAGCTCCCAGATGCGGCCGCAGCGTATCCAGCACAGTACGCCAGTTAATGCCCTGTGCTTCCGCTGTGCGCACATGTTTCCTGACTACTTGCAGCACCGCCAATACGGTGTCAGTCCCCTGCAGCTCGGTAGCGTAAAAATCGGGGTAGCTTGCCTCCTGAAACGCATGCGCCGCCGGCCAGCGCCCATGCCCCGATACGGTCGTAACGGTACCCTGGTGCCCGTCGGTACGTAGGCCCAGTAATACATCAATGGCCGTTAGGCCCGTCCCAATCAGCAGTACCGAGTCATGAGTGCCAATATTGCGGAGTGCACTCTGAGCCCAGGGGTTGCCGTGGTAATTGGCATGGTCCAGGTATTCGGTGCTGCGGGTAGTAGGTGGCGGGGGCGGAAAATTGCCCAGGGCCAGCACTACATAGTGGCTGGGGAGTTCGGTACCATCGAGTAGCTGTACGGTAGCGCCTGAACCATCAGGATGCACTTCTACGCTTTTAGCTGCCTGGTTGTGCCAGGTAAAGCGAAATCCATTTAAAGAAGGCCACTCCAATACTTGGCTCACCAGTTGCTGCATATAGCGGCCGTAGCTCTGGCGCGAGCAAAAGCCTTGCTGGCATATTTCAGGACTGGTAACTCGAAGCCAATTCTGAAAGTGGTCGGGCTGATCGGGAAAGGCGCTCAGAAACTGGCTACGCACATTCAGCAGGTACTCGGGCCGGCGGGCGGTATAGGCTAATCCAGGGCCCGGTACAGGCCGGGGCTCCACCAAATGCACGTCGCAGTCATACGGAAGGTCGCCGGAAAGCCGGGCCAGCTGCACTGCCAGCATCGAGCCTGAAAATCCACCGCCGATAATCGTTATGCTTTTGCGTTGCACCAGCTGAATGTGTGAAAGAACCTGCGAGTAAATTACTCTGGAAAAAATGATATAAAAATTAATTTTTGCTATATAAATGAAAAGTAACATCCGGCATAAATGTCTATTTGCGCATTGGGTTAGCGGTAAGCGCCTGACTACCAATCAATAGAAAAGGCCTCTTGACATTTTTGTCAAGAGGCCTTTTCTATTGATTAATCTGGAATAAATCCTGCCAGATGGTAGCGAAATGCTATGAGGCTAGTAATACTGCCCGGATACCAGATAATTCTGCACATAGTCCGTCACGCCATCTTCCAGCTTGGTGAACGGCCGCTCGTAGCCAATAGCGCGTAGTTTGCTCATATCGGCTTCCGTGAAATATTGGTAGGTGTCCCGGATGTCCTCCGGCGTGTCGCGGAAGCGGATATCGGCCGTTTGGCCCAGGGCCGCAAAGGTGCTGAGTGTGAGGTCGAGGAAGGTTCGGGCTTCCCCGGTGCCCAGATTGTAGATGCCGGAGTGCTGACGCGTCTGCATCAGGAACATGCACACTTCCACCACGTCCTTCACGTACACAAAGTCGCGCTTTTGTTCGCCGTCGGCAAAATCAGGGTTGTGGGAGCGGAACAGCGTCATGGAGCCGGTTTCCTGAATCTGGCGGAAGGCGTGCAGAATCACGGAAGCCATGCGGCCCTTGTGGTATTCGTTGGGGCCGTACACGTTGAAAAACTTCAGGCCCGCCCAGAAAAACGGTTTTTCCGGCTGCTGAATGGCCCAGTTGTCGAAGTCGTTCTTGGAGTCGCCGTAGGGGTTCAGGGGCTTGAGCAGGGGCAGCAGGGCGTCGTCATCGGAGTAGCCCAGGGAGCCGGAGCCGTACGTGGCGGCCGAGGAGGCGTACACCAGCGGCAACTGATACCGCACACAGGCCTGCCACATCTTCTGCGAGTATTCCAGGTTCAGCGTGTTGAGCACGTCCCGGTTCTGCTCCGTCGTGTCGGTGCGGGCGCCCAGGTGGAAAATGAATTCTACCTGCTCATGATGCTGCTCCAGCCACTCAAAAAACTCCTCCCGATCCACGTATTCCCGTAGATGCTTGCCCTTCAGATTGGCCAGCTTACGCTCGTTGGTGAAGTTATCCACCACCACGATATCGTTGAAATTGGCGGCATTGAGGCGGGTGACAAGACAGCTGGCAATAAAGCCGGCGGCTCCGGTTACAACAATCATAGGACAGAAATTTGGGCCAAAAGTAAGCGGGTTTGGGCGGATTGGCCGGGTAGCGTGGTTTTCTTTTCTACGGCAAGCCCCAATATCTGGCATAACCACTTTCCGTTGCCGGAGGTTGCCGAAGGGCCGTGGGCTGGTTGCTGGCGGCCCTTACCTTTGCGCTCATGTTCCGCCTCGCCTCCCCGGCTTTCCTGCGCCGCGCCCTCGGGCCGCTTTTGTTGTCGGCTGTTTTCAGCGCCTGCCAGCCCGATACATCTTCAACAGCTACCAGCACTGCCAGCACTACCCAGCAGGTGCGCGACGACCTGGGCCGCCAGCTGACGCTGCCCACGCAGCCGCGCCGGGTAATGGCCTTGGCCGCCTCCATGACGGAAATGCTGTACGCCGTGGCCGATACGGCTACCATCGTGGCCCGCACCCAAGTGTGCGACTACCCCACGGCGGCTCTGCGCAAGCCCGTAGTAAACAGCTACCCGCTGGATTTTGAGCGGCTGGTAGCCCTAAAACCAGATGTAGTATTTACCACCGAGGGCATCACCTCCCTGGCCGATGCCCAGCGGCTGCAGGAGCTGGGCATTCCGGTGTACTACCAGCGCTATGAGAAAGTAGAGGATATTTTCCGGGGCCTCACTGACTTAGGCAAGCTGCTGAACCGCCCGCAGCCCGCCCGCCGAGTAGTGGATTCTCTACGTCAGGAACTGCAAGCCATTGCGGCATTGCCGAAACCCGCGCAACCGCCCCGCGTGCTGGCCATTACCTGGTCGGACCCCATTTATGTGTACGGCCAAAACACGCTGTTCACGGATAAAATTCGGTTGGCCGGCGGCCAAAATGCCGTGGTAGAGCAGTTCAAGCAGCCCTACCCGGCGCTGACCCGGGAATACATTCTCAAACTCAACCCCGAAGTACTGCTGGGCGGCTCTTTCGGGAAGATGGATAGCACCTTCTTCCGGCTCTACCCCGAACTCAAGCGCATTCGCGCCTACCAAACCCGCCGCATCTACGACCCCACCGACGACCTGATGTCCCGCCCCAGCCCGCGGGTGGTGGAGTCGGTGCGGGAGCTGCGGGCACTGCTCTCGAAGAAATAGTCTGCCTCTATGTCCCGTTCCGCGCTACCCTGGATACTGGCTTGCCTGCTGCTTCTGCTGGGGCTGCTGGTGCTGGGCATGCGCGTGGGTAGTTATGACACCGATTTTGCGCTGTTGGGACGCACCCTGCTACACTACAACCCCAAGGACACTGCCCAGCTGGTTTTGGTAGAGCTGCGCCTGCCCCGCCTGCTACTGGCCCTGCTAGCCGGGGCAGCCCTGGCCGTGAGTGGGTACCTCATGCAACTGATGGTGAACAATCCCCTGGCCGACCCTTACCTACTGGGCACGGCTTCGGGCGGAGCGCTGGGGGCCAGCATTACGTTTGCGTTTCTACCAACGTTACTAGTTGGAGGCTTCTATCTGCCGCCGCTGGCCGCCTTGGCCGGTTCCTTGGGTATAACGCTGCTGGTGGTAGTAATCGGGAGCCGCCGGGGCCGCATCATTCCGGCGCAGCTGTTGCTGGCGGGGGTGGCGCTAAGCTCCCTAACCACGGCACTAGGCGGGTTGCTCACATTCCTGGCCGCTACCGAGGAGAAGCTGCGCACCATCACCTTCTGGGCCCTAGGTGGGTTTGAGCGGGCCAGCTGGGCGGTGCTTCCGTATCCAGCCGTTGCGCTGGTGCTGGGCTTGGTGGGTTTGTGGCTGCTGCAGAAGGATTTGAACTTACTGCTGCTAGGGGAGGAGCGGGCCTCGGCTTTGGGCCTGCCGGTGGCGCGCACCCGCTGGCTGCTGCTGCTCATTGCCTCCGGCCTTACGGGCTGCGCCGTGGCATTATGCGGGCCCATTGGGTTTGTGGGGCTGGTGATTCCGCATATCACGCGCTGGCTGCTGGGCACGGTGCGGCGCGGTAATTTGGTCTTCTGCGCCTTGCTGGGTGGCACCTTCATGGTCTTCTGCGACCTGCTGGCCCGCGTGCTATACCCCCCAGCCGGTTTGCCCGTTGGGCTGGTTACCGCCCTGTTCGGAGTACCGTTCTTCGTATATTTGCTGCGAAAACAGGGGACGTAGAGACTTAGGGACTCGGGGACTTGGTTATTGCCCAACGGTGTATGCTATGCAGTTGGGCCCAACCACGCGCTGCCAGCTAAGTCCCTAGGTCCCTAAGTCCCTAAGTCCCTTACCAAATGGTTTACATCAGCCGACAGGAACACTTCAACGCGGCCCACAAGCTCTATAACCCCAACTGGAGCGAGGAGCGGAACCGGGAAGTCTTCGGCCCCTGCGCCAATGCCAACTGGCACGGCCACAACTACGACCTCATCGTCACAGTCAAAGGCAAGCCCGACCCTGAAACCGGCTTTGTCATCGACCTCAAGCAGCTCAGCACGGTTATCCGCACCAATATTGTGGATGAGGTAGACCACAAGAACCTGAACATCGACGTGCCCTTTATGCAGGGCCAGCTCGCCAGCACCGAAAACCTGGTAATTGCTTTCTGGCGTATTCTGCAGCCCGAAATCGAACGAATTTCTTCTGCCAAGCTGCACTGCATCAAACTTTACGAAACGCCGCGCAACTTCGTGGAATACTTCGGCGAGGAATAAATCAATTAGAAGTTGAGAGCAAAACAGCACTGTCATTCCGAGCGGAGCGAGGAATCTGAGTTAGCCTCTGGATTAATCTGGCCTCCTTACTCCGCTCAGAATCACAGCAAGGGTTAACGCTCTTAATTTTTAATTCTCAATTTTTAATTGACAACATGAAGTATTACCTGATAGCGGGCGAGCGGTCCGGGGATTTTCACGCGGCCAACCTCATGCGCAGCTTGCACGAGCAAGACCCCGACGCCGAGTTCCGCTGCTGGGGTGGCGACATGATGCAGGAAGCCGGCGGCACCCTCGTGCACCACTACCAGGAAATGGCCATTATGGGCTTCTGGGAAGCCGCTACCAGCATCCTCAAATTCCGGGGCTACCTGCGCGAGTGCCAAAAGGACCTGCTGGCTTACAAGCCCGACGTGGTGATTTTGGTGGATTACGCCGGCTTCAACATGCGGGTGGCCAAGTTTGCCAAAGCCGCCGGCCTGAAGGTGTTCTACTACATTTCGCCCAAAATTTGGGCCTGGAACCAGGGCCGCGTGCACCAGGTGAAAGAATTGGTGGACAAGATGTTCGTGATTCTGCCCTTCGAGGAGGAGTTCTACCAGCGCTTCGACTACAAGGTGGACTACATCGGCAACCCCACCGCCGACGCCGTAGCCGAGTTCCAGCCCACCACCGACTTCTACGAGCGCAACGACCTGGACCCGCTGCGGCCCATCATTGCCGTGTTGCCTGGCTCCCGCAAGCAGGAAATCGAGGAGATGCTCTACGAAATGGTGGCTATCCTGCCCCCGTTCCTCGATTACCAATTCATCGTGGCTGGCGTCGATAACCTCGACCGAAACTACTACGCCAATTTCGAGCGCAACAACGTCCGCATCCTCTTCGACCAGACCTACGACCTGCTGGCCCATGCCACCGCCGCCCTCGTCACCAGCGGCACCGCCACCCTCGAAACGGCCCTGTTCGACGTGCCCCAGGTAGTGTGCTACCGCACCAGCGCCGTGTCGTACGCCATTGGCAAGGCCGTTATCAAAGTGCCCCACATTTCCTTGGTCAACCTTATTGCCGGCCGCGAGGTGGTAAAAGAGCTCATCCAGGGCGACTTCAACGCCCGCAACCTCGTCACCGAGCTCAAGAAGGTCACTGCCGACGAGCAGTTCATTGCCCAACAGAAAGCCGGCTACGCCCAAATCCGCGAGAAGCTAGGCCAACAGCGCGCGGCTAATAAAGCAGCGAAGCTGATGGTAGAGTATTTGAAGGGATAGACTAGAAGTATTCAACTATCACTTTCTTATGCTGTCTCTCTGCCTGCTCAAAAAAGAATAGTAGGCTTGTATAAATCCGACGGATATTTTTGTCCCAAGTTGGATCATTACAATGCCTAAGCCGCTCCACAATATGACCGAGTTCTGTTAGCTGAAAAGGAGAGCTAGTGTACCAGCCCGTATCGGTATGATAAAATACGGCAAGCCCTTGCCAGCACCCGTGTTCATCCGGGGTATCACTACTAATAATGCTGTCAAAATACCCGCTCCACATGCGTATTGACGAAGTATCATCGGACGTTTTAAATACTAATTCAGGTTCAGGCTCAAAATCAGAGTAAAAATCGTGATGCATAGTTGAAAGAACGCCGGAATATAGCATCACTAAAATTTCTTATACGGTAGAGTCTCGCTACCTGTATTGATACCTTCATTCAGCTTAGCTACCATACTGTATATAGCTGGTTGACCAATCCAGTACACAGATTTTTCATGTGTTTTGGCTTGTTCGTAAAACAACTGTGTCTCTAATCCAATCCCAATTCCGTGTAAAGAATAGCACTCAGTAAAGTCAAGTAGAATTGTGTGAGCAGTCTGATAAATCGGGCTTTTCATCAATTCCTCTACTGTCAATACGAAAGCTGGAAAGAAGTACTCATTAGGTATGCGGATGTGCACCACATCATTACTACTCAAATACGGATAGAGTTTGTTGGTCATCGTTGTAGAGCTAATAATAAAGGGGGCAGAATAACATTCTGCCCCCTTTATTATGATAGGTAATAACTGACTCCAACTACGCCGCGCGCAACTGCTTCATAGCCGTTTGCTCGAATTTGCTCCGGGCGTATTCCTCATCGATTACCAGTTCGGTAGCACCTTCCTCGGAAGGCATATCGAACATGGCATCGGTCATAATGCCTTCGCAGATGCTGCGCAGGCCCCGGGCACCGAGGCGGTATTCGTCGGCGCGCTGCACAATGTACTCCAGGGCACCTTCCGAGAAGCTCAGCTGAATGCCTTCCATATCGAAGAGGCGCTGGTACTGCTTCACAATAGAGTTCTTGGGCTCCGTCAGGATTTTGCGCAGGGTAGCGTGGTCCAGCGGGTTGAGGTGGGTGAGCACCGGCAGGCGGCCAATCAGCTCGGGAATGAGGCCAAATTGCTTCAGGTCCTGAGCCGTTACGTAGCGCAGGAAGTTCTGCGTGTCAATCTTCTCCTCCAGCTGCGTCTTGGCGAAGCCAATGGGCTTGGTGTTGAGGCGGTTTTTGATAATCCGGTCGATGCCCACAAACGCCCCGCCGCAGATGAACAGGATGTTTTCGGTGTTCACCGTAATCATCTTCTGCTCGGGGTGCTTGCGGCCACCGTGTGGGGGCACGTTCACGGTGGTGCCTTCCAGTAGCTTCAGCATGGCCTGCTGCACACCCTCGCCGCTCACGTCGCGCGTGATGCTGGGGTTGTCGCTCTTGCGGGCAATCTTGTCAATTTCGTCGATGTACACGATGCCGCGCTCCGCCGCTTCCACGTTGTAGTCGGCCGCCTGTAGCAGGCGCGTCAGAATGCTTTCCACGTCCTCGCCCACGTAGCCGGCCTCCGTCAGTACGGTGGCATCGGCAATGCAGAAGGGTACCTGCAGGATGTTGGCCAGCATGCGCGTGAGGAAGGTTTTGCCCGTGCCGGTTTCGCCCACCATGATGATGTTCGACTTCTCAATCACCACGTCGTCCTTCTGCGGCTTCTGCATCAGGCGCTTGTAGTGGTTGTACACGGCCACCGACATTACCTTCTTGGCTTCGTCCTGGCCCACCACGTACTGGTCGAGGTACTCCTTCATCTCGCGGGGCTTCACGAGGTTGAACTTCGGCGCCTTGGAGTTGGCCCGAATCTTATTCTCCTCGTTCAGGATTTGCTGAGCCTGGCCCACACACCGCTCGCAGATGTGGGCGTTGATGCCCGAAATCATCACCGAAACGTCTTTTTTGCTCTTGCCGCAGAAGGAGCACGTAATATCCGCCATTGCTAAAGTAACTCGCTGAAAAAGGGGAGGGGATAGGTAGCTTGCGCCAGCCTTCCACAAAGGTACGAAAAGGCCAACGCCCTGCATGAGCCAAAAAGTGCCGCCGCAATTGCCTTCTAACTTAACAAAAAAGCCCGCCAAAGCGGGCTTTTTTGTTTGCCATTCCGAACGAAGTGAGGAATCTGAGTTGATGTTCTGAGCTTTGACCCAGATTTCTCACTTCGTTCGGAATGACAAAGAACAATGGCTTAGGCCGACTTTTTCTCCAGAACCTCGTCAATCAGGCCGTACTCTTTGGCCTCATCGGCGCGCATCCAGTAGTCACGCTCCGAGTTGTCGTAGATTTCCTGGTAGGTTTTGCCGGTGTGCTTCGCCAGAATGTCATACAGCTCTTTCTTGAGCTTCAGAATCTCGCGGGCCGTAATTTCGATATCCGTCGACTGGCCTTGCGCGCCACCCGAGGGCTGGTGAATCATTACGCGGGCGTGGGGCAGAGCTGAGCGTTTGTCTTTGGCACCGCCAGCCAGCAGAACCGCACCCATCGAGGCCGCCAAGCCGGTGCAGATGGTAGCCACATCGGGGTTCACGTACTGCATGGTGTCATAGATACCTAGGCCGGCGTATACCGAGCCACCGGGCGAGTTGATGTAGAGCAGGATATCCTTCTTGGCATCTACCGACTCCAGGAACAGCATCTGCGCCGTCAGGATGTTGGCAATGTAGTCGTCCACGGCTGTGCCCAGGAACACAATGCGGTCCATGATCAGGCGCGAAAACACGTCAATTTCGGCGAAGCGCGTGGGGCGTTCCTCAATTACCGAGCGGGTCATGCCGGTAGGCATAATCAGGCCGTTGCGGGTCTGGCCCTCAACGTGCTGGATGTATTGGTCAACGCCCAAACCGCTCAGGCCCTGGCCTTTCACGGCAAATTTGCGGAACTCTTGTTTATTCAGCATGGGAAGAAAAAGGAGTTGGAATGTAGAGGTAAGAAGTAAGAGCCTCAAGCCAGCCTATACGGGCAAACCGCGTAGCCGAGTTCAAACTCTGGAGGGCCGGCAACAAAAAAGCCCTCACGGCAAGTAAGGGCTTTTTTGTTGGTTCGGAAACCGAAAATGTCAGCAATTAGCCGGCATTCTGATTGCGGAAGTCCTCGGCCGTAATCGGGTTGTCATTAACAACAACTTTGCCGCGCAGGTTTTCCAGCACTTTCTCTGCCAGAATGGCTTCGTACTCGTTCACGTAGTTCTTGCCGTTCTCCTGACGCAGGTAGTTGTCAGCAAAGCCACGTACCGATTCTTCCAGCTCCGGTGTCAGCTCCATGTTGAACTGGCCCAGGATTTTCTGGATGGTACGGTCCATGATTTCCTCGTTCGACACCTTCAACTCGTTAGCTTCTACCACTTTGTTGCGGATCATCGACCACTTCAGCTCCTTTTCGTAGTCTTCGTAGTGCTCCTCAATCTGCTCGGGCGTCAGTTTGCCTTGGTTGGCGCGCTCCAGCCACTTCTTGAAGAACTCCTTGGGAACTTCGATGGTGGTGTTTTCCAGCATCTTGTCGATGATCTGGCGGTTCACCAGGTTGTCAGCCTCCCGGTCGTAGTTCTCCTGTACCGTCGAGCGTACTTTCTCTTCGAAAGCTTCTTTCGAGGTGATTTCGTCTTTGCCGAATACTTTGTCGAACAACTCCTGGTTGAACTCAGCGGGGGTAGAGCGCTGAATTTTCTCTACGGCCAGGGTGTACTCGCCTTCGATTTTGTCAGCTTCCTCCTTGCTCAGGCCCGTGAAGTTGCGGATGGCCTGCAGGTCGTCACCGAACGCTTTTTTCAGGTCGAAGCTAACTTTGTCGCCGGCTTTCACGCCTACAAACTTGTCAGCATCGGCTTTCAGCTTGTTGGTGGGCAGCAATACCACGCGGCCTTCGCCTTCCTCACCGGCTTTCTTGAGCTTGCCGTAGATGAAGTCGTTAGCTTCCGACGTCTCGGGCTCGATGGTTTCGCCAAACTGGCGGCCCAGCTGCTCGTAGGTTTCGCTCAGGGTGTTCTCGTCGAGGTCAACTTTGTGACGGTCAACGCTAACAGCCTGGTCGCCGGGCAGGTCGAACTCGGGCAGCAGGCCCAACTCAAACTGGAAGGAGTAGTCCTTCTGGTTGTCGAAGTCGATGTCGGTAGCAACGGGCAGGGGCTCACCCAGGATTTTCAGGTCGTTTTCCTTGATGTAGCTATCCACCGATTTGCCCAGCAGCTGGTTGATTTCCTCTACCAGAATGCCTTTGCCATACATTTTGCGTACCAGCGTAACCGGCACCTTGCCCGGGCGGAACCCTTTGATCTGCGCCTGTTTGCTGTATTCTTTCAGCTTGCTCTCCACGGCGGGAGCATAGTCAGCCTCCGTGAGATTCACTGTCAGGATGGCATGGAGCTGGTCGTCTTTCTTGTTGAGGGTAATGTCCAAAACTAAGGGTCGGTTAAGGGTACTACGTTGGGGTAAACAGTGGGCCAAAACCCGGGTAAAAAGAAACCCCCAACGGGTGGGTTGAGGGTTTAAAGTTGGTTTTTACTACAAAAACCTAAAGTGCGGATGGAGGGACTCGAACCCACACGCCTTGCGGCACCAGATCCTAAGTCTGGCACGTCTACCAATTTCGCCACATCCGCGTCTCAAGGCCAACTGCCTCGGGGGCGCAAAACTACGGAAGCCTACCGGAAAAACAAATCATTGCGCAAACTCTGTCAGTTTATTCCTGCTGCCCCGCCCCCGTACGTGCCCAGTTGAAAGAGCCAAAAACACCTGTGGTCGAAATCCGCGGCAGTTTTCGCAGTAAGCGTGTAACTCTGCACCATCCGGCCGGCGCCGGTGTTTTGCAGGCAGTGGGCGTTACATTCTTGCCCAGTATCTGGCGCAAGCTTCCTGCGTAAGCCGTACCTTAGCCATTCCTTATTCCGGTGCCTCCCAGTGCCGCCCGCGTACCATGTCTATTGTCATCGACCCCGAGGTAGAACGCCAGGAGATTCTGCGCCACTACCGCCGCCTGCTCCGCACCGCCAAGCCTTATTTAAAGGAGGGCGACGCCAAGCTGATCAAAAAGGCATTCAACACTTCTCTGGAAGCGCATAAGGAGATGCGCCGCAAATCCGGGGAGCCGTACATTCTGCACCCGTTGGCCGTGGCCCAGATTGTGGTGGAGGAAATTGGCCTCGGTACTACCAGCATTGTGGCGGCCCTGCTGCACGATGTGGTGGAGGATACGCCCTGGGAAGTGGCCGACGTGGAGCGGGAGTTCGGGCCCAAGGTGGCGCGCATCGTGGACGGGCTCACCAAGATTTCGGGCGTGTTCGACTACGGTACCTCCGAGCAAGCTGAGAATTTCCGCAAGATGCTGCTCACGTTGTCGGACGACGTGCGCGTGATTCTCATCAAATTGGCCGACCGCCTGCACAACATGCGGACGCTGGACTCGATGCCCCGGCACAAGCAGCTCAAAATTGCTTCCGAAACCATTTACCTCTACGCTCCGCTGGCCCACCGACTGGGCCTGTACAGCATCAAAACCGAGCTGGAGGACCTCTACCTGAAGTACACCGACACCGAAATCTACACGGAGCTGGTGAACCGGGTGCGGCAGAGTCGGGCCGCCCGCAACCGCTTTATTAAGGAGTTCGTGCAGCCTATTGATGAGGAGCTTAAGGCCCAGGGCTTCCACTACGAGGTGAAAGGTCGGCCCAAGAGTATCTATTCCATCCTGCGCAAAATGCGCAAGCAGAACATCACCTTTGATGAGGTGTACGACCTGTTTGCCATCCGTATTATTCTGGATGTGCCGCCGGAGCAGGAAAAAGCGGCCTGTTGGCAGGTGTACAGCGTGGTTACTGATTTCTACCAGCCTAACCCCGACCGTCTGCGCGACTGGGTGAGCACGCCCAAAGCCAACGGCTACGAGAGCCTGCATACCACCGTTATGTCGCGCACTGGCCAGTGGGTGGAGGTACAGATCCGCAGCCGCCGTATGGATGACATTGCCGAGAAAGGATACGCGGCTCACTGGAAATACAAGGATGCCGCCACCGCCCAGTCTGAGTCGGCGCTGGAATCCTGGATAAATAAGGTGCGCGAGATGCTCGAATCCAATAACTCCAGCGCCTTGGAGTTCATGGACGAGTTCCGCCAGAACCTCTTCGTAAAGGAGGTGTACGCCTTTACCCCCAAAGGCAAGCTGGTAATTCTGCCCGATAAGGCCACGGCCCTGGACTTCGCCTTCGAGATTCACTCGCATATTGGTCTGCAATGCCTGGGTGCCAAAGTCAACCAGAAGCTGCAGCCCCTGAGCTACCAGCTCCGCAACGGCGACCAGGTAGAAATCCTGACTTCCCAGAAGCAGAAGCCTACGGAGGAGTGGCTGCAGTACGTAACTACTTCTAAGGCCCGTACGCGTATTAAGGATTGGCTCCGCGACGACAAGCGCAGCAAGTCCGAGGACGGCCGCTACTTAGTGGAGAAACGCCTGGAGTTGCTGGGGGTAGAATACAACCAAGACAACTTGAACCGCCTGCTGGCTCACTTTAGCACCAGCAGCCCGCAGGAGTTTTTCTACCGGGTGGCCATTGGCCAGATCGACGGCCGGGAAATTCAGAAGGATCTGTTCGACCCCAACGTGGAAGCACCCCGCCTGCCTTCCATGCTGGAGCCCAAAGCCTTCGACCATGAAGTGCAGAAAGTGCGTGGCGTAAATGCCAACATGCTGGTGATTGGGGAGCGAACCGATAAGTTCGACTACACCATTGCGCCCTGCTGCAACCCCATTCCCGGCGACGACGTGTTCGGCTTCGAAACCGAGCAGGGCATTGTTATTCACCGCACCTCCTGCCCCAAGGCCGTACAAATGATGTCCAACTTCGGCAACCGCATCGTGCGCGCCAAGTGGACGGATCAGTCAGAGCTAGCCTTCCTGGCCGGCATCCGCATCAAGGGCTCCGATAGGGTAGGGCTCGTGAACGATGTAACGCGCATCATCAGCAACAGCCTGAAAGTAAACATGCGCTCTATCACCATCGACTCCGACGACGGTATGTTCGAAGGTCAGATTATGGTGTTCGTGAATGACACTGCCCACCTCGACAAGCTGATCCAGCGCCTTTCTAAGGTGAACGGCGTGCTGCTCGTAGAGCGTTTCGACTCCTGATTGGCTCTAAAAAGTTTTCCTGCAAACACACAGTATATAATAGTATAAGAAGTTCCCGGCTTGCGTATCTCCGCGTGCTGCCTTGCATCTAACTTTGCAGGGTATTGTTGGTTCTCACTTCTTATCAGCGAAACCCTACCAATGGCTGTTTCTGAGAAGCATCTCGATAAAGAGAAATACGAGGAAGTAAAGAAGATTTTTACGGCTTACCTCGAGAACAAAGGCTTGCGCAAAACCTCCGAGCGGTACGCTATTCTGGAGGAAATCTACTCCCGTACCGGCCACTTCGATGTGGAAGAGCTCTACGCCGGCATGAAGGAGCAGGGCCTGCAGGTAAGCCGGGCCACCGTGTACAACACCCTCGACCTATTGGTAGAGCACGGCCTGGTGAGTAAGCACCAATTCGGCCGCAACTTGGCGCAGTACGAGAAAAGCTACGGCTACCGCCAGCACGACCACGTCATTTGCACGGAGTGTCATAAGGTGGTGGAGTTCTGCGACCCACGTATTCACGGCATCCAAACCATGGTCGGGGAGTTACTCAACTTCCATATCTTGCACCACTCTTTAAACCTTTACGGTGTGTGCGGCGACTGCCGCGCCAAGGCCGCCACCCGCTCTCAATCCGAATGAAAACTGATTCCGCCGTCCAGGACGGCATCCTCTTCGTGCGCCTTTCCGGCGACCTAATCGGCAGCCCCGACACCCAACAGTTGCTGCAGAATGTGGACCAGCACCTCGGCGACGATTTGCGAAACTGCGCCGTCGACCTCTCTGGTATCCGCTACATCAATAGCACTGGCATCGGGGTACTGGTGTCCCTGCTGACTAAGTTTCGTAGCCGCGGCGGCGAACTGCTGCTGATCAACCCCGCCGACCATCCCCGCAAAATGTTGGCGCTTACCAAGCTAAACGCCATTTTCTCAATTGCCGACGACGAACAGTCGGCTGTTCAACAACTGAAAAACGCGAACTAATGCCCGTTGACGTACTAATCGGCTTACAGTGGGGTGATGAAGGCAAAGGAAAGATTGTCGATGTACTGGCCCCTACCTATGATGTAGTGGCCCGCTTTCAGGGTGGTCCCAACGCCGGCCACACCCTTACCTTCGATGGTATTAAGCACGTACTGCACCAAGTGCCTTCCGGCATCTTCCACCCCCACATTATTAATGTAGTGGGCAACGGAGTAGTGCTCGACCCGGTAGTATTCCGTCAGGAACTGCAGAAGCTTACCGACCGGGGCGTTAACTGGAGCCGTAACCTCTACATCTCCCGTAAAGCCCAGCTCATTCTGCCTTCGCACCGCGCCCTCGACCGTATTAGCGAAGAAGCCCGCGGCGGAAGCAAAATCGGCTCCACTCTGAAAGGTATTGGGCCTACGTACCAGGATAAAATTGGCCGTACAGGTCTGCGGGTAGGGGATATCCTGTTGCCCGATTTCCAGGAGCGGTACAAACAAACCGTTGCGCGTCACACTACCCTTGCTGAATTCCACGGCCGCGGCCTCGAAATTGAAGAATTCGAGGCCGATTTTTTTGCCGCTGTTGAGTTCCTACGGACCCTGCAACTCACCGATACCGAGTATCTGCTGAACGACTTACTGCGCCAGGGTAAAAATGTATTAGCTGAAGGTGCCCAAGGCGCTATGCTCGATATTGATTTCGGTACCTATCCCTACGTAACGTCTTCCAGCACGATCGTGGCCGGAGCCTGCACCGGGTTGGGTATTGCCCCGCGCTATATAGATAAGGTGTACGGCATCAGCAAAGCATACTGCACGCGCGTAGGCAGCGGCCCGTTCCCTACTGAGCTGCACGATGCAGTAGGAGAGCAGATTCGCCAGGCTGGCCGCGAGTTCGGCTCTACCACCGGGCGCCCCCGCCGTTGCGGCTGGATCGATTTGCCGGCGCTCCGTTACAGCATCATGCTCAATGGGGTTACTGAAATTCACCTAATGAAGGCGGACGTGCTGGACGAATTTGATGAAATCCGGGTCTGCACCCATTATCAACTGCCTAACGGAGAGCAAACCGATCATCTGCCCGACCATGGTGACTTGGAGCAACTCACTCCTATATATAAGAGCCTCCCCGGCTGGCGCATCGAATTACAGTCTATTACTGATCCACAAGCTCTACCCCAACAGCTAAAGGATTATGTAGCCTTCCTCGAGGAGCATCTGGAAGTGCCAGTGAGCATCGTAAGCGTTGGCCCCGATAGAGTAAGCACTTTACACTTGCAATAACTGCTCATGCAGCAATAACAAAACCCCGTCTACAGGGCTGTAGACGGGGTTTTGTTATTAGTAAGATGGTCAACCCAACTTTTTTTAAAGCCTTGCGAACTTTTTATCACCGCTAACAAGTTGTCTCACAGCAAGCAGTGGAAGTTCGCGCCAACCTTGAACGGGTTTTTTCTTGGGCGGGTTTGGAAATCCAAGCGCAACCCGCCACTTTTGCACTCCCAATCCGAAACGCGGAGCGGGCCGCTGCCACCCCTTCGGGCCACCAGCGCGAAATATCTTCTTCGCCTGCTGGCCCTTTTAGTCGCCCACGGCTTTCCATCTGAAAGGCCCGGTGAAAAAAAAGTTAGCCGCCGGGGTTGCACAAGTCAGCAAGAAGTTGCTACCTTTGCACCCCGCTTCAACCGGAGGCGCTGTACCGGAGCTGAAACCGCAAAACTTTTTTCGGTCAGGTTCTTGGAAAAAGGCAGAACAGCGGCTTACCTTTGCAACCCGCTTTCGAACGAGAAAACGGGCACGGGGAGCCGGAAACGAAGAAAAGAGCGAAAAACTTTTTCTTCCCGGGTTCTTGGAAAAAGCAAAAAGGCAGTTACCTTTGCACCCCGCTTCAACCGGACGCGGGCTGAGCTGAAAAACGAATTGCTTGCGAAGGTTGCTTCGAAAAAAAAGTTTTTCAGAAAGGCTTGCAGAAAGAAAAAAGGGTGTTACCTTTGCAACCCGCTTCGATCGGAAGGGGGGCACACAACACGAATACTGCGCCGCTTTCGAGCGGCCCACGGTTACTTCAAATGCGAAGTGACAGACGTTCTT
>NZ_JAIZZH010000002.1 GCF_020421205.1 Hymenobacter pini | reverse complement strand
CTTTTAGCACATCTATTGCCCCGCGCACTGCTGGCCCTTCCCGGGCTGCAGCTGACGCGGGGCAATAGCCGTTTATACCCCCCTGCCAACAGAGCGCTAAGGGGAGGGGGATAATAATTAAGGCATGCATATAACTAGAATTGCTGGTTGTATGCATGCCTTTACGTTTTAATACTACGGTAATGCTACTAAATGTTAACTAGTCTAATGCGTGCATCAAATTCTATATAGAATAGGCTACGCAACCAGTGCCAGCGGATTTGTGTTTATCTTCACTGACTAAGCACTCTGCATGGCATTCGTACACCCTTGGTTCTTACTAGGATTACTAGCTATTAGTATTCCGATCATTTTACATCTATTTGAGCTTCGGCGGCCACAGCGGGTACTGTTCTCGAACGTGGAATTTATCCAGCAGGTAAAGCTGGTTACAGCGCGGCAGCGTAAACTCAAACACTTGCTTATTCTGGCTTGTCGGATAGCTGCCATCTGTTGTTTGGTATTGCTTTTTGCGCAGCCTTTTATTCCGGCCCCTGAGCAAAATAGTGGTGCAGTTTCGGCGGTGCGTGTAGTTGTTGATAATTCGCCTAGCATGCAGCAGTTGGGCGTAAATGATCAGTCACTATTAGAGCAATCTATTCAACAAGCAGTGGGCTTGCCGCTGGCTTTTGCTTCGGGCACACGCTATCATGTATGGCCCGGAGGGCAAGAGCCACTGACAACGGCTGCTTATCGAGCGGCTGTCGAACAAATTCAACCCAGCGGGCAAACGGAGCCAGTTGGGGCCTTGCTGCGTCAGGCGCTACGGAGTAGTGTACAAGGTCCTGTTTTTCTGCTTTCGGATTTTCAAAAAAACACGTTTTCGGAAGCTGCGTTAGCCGCCCTAGATTCGAGTCAACAGGTATTTCTAGTTCCTTTGGCCGGTAAACAGCAGCCTAATGTGTTTGTGGATAGTGTATGGGTGGAGGACGCCTTTATTAGGGCGGGAGCCGATGCCGTGTTGCACGTACGGTTGCGCAATGGCGGACAAGAACCATCCCCTAACTGTGGTGCCAAAGTATTCATGGGGCCGCAGCAGTTGGCCGCATTCCAGCTAACAGTTCCAGCTGGCCAAACAGCTGCAACTCAACTCAAAATAAGAGTGCCAGAAGGTGGGGTACAGGAAGCTCGGGTAGAACTAGATGACTACCCGGTTGATTTCGACAATACCTACTATTTTACGCTACAACCGGCGGCGCAAATACGGGTTACGGAGATAAGCACTGAGGGCGAGCTGGCGCGCTTGTACGGTAATGAGCCCTTGTTCATTTACCAGCATATTAGCCCTACTGCAACGAACTATCAGGCGCTGAATGCGGCCAGTTTGCTGATTTTACGGGAAGTTCCGCGGGTATCAGCGGGGCTGCGAGACAATTTGCGGCAGGCGGTACAACGCGGCGCTACACTGGTAGTAGTCCCCCCGATTGGCGCAGCTGGGCAAGCGGACTACGCACAGCTATTTCGGGAACTGGGCGTGGGACCGGTACAGTGGCAGCCTGTTTCTCAGGGTGGTCCGGCATTGCAGGAGGTGGCGGCTCCCAGTGCACAAAATCCGTTTTTCAGGGATGTTTTTGCGGGGTTAAATACTCGGGCTGGAATGCCGAAGGCCGCACCCATACTTCGGTGGTCCCGCTCAGGGACGGATGTACTACGGATGCGGGATGGTGATAACTACTTATCCGAGTTTGCGAATGGAGCCGGGAGCACCTACTTATTTGCTGCGCCGTTTAGTGCGCCGTACTCCGATTTTGCGCAGCACCCGTTGTTTGTGCCAGTACTCTACCGGCTGGCTATGCAAAGTTACCGTCAGGAGCAGCGGCCCGCTTATCGCCTGAGCCAGACGTCGGTGCGGCTACAAGTGCCCCGAGTAACTCGGAATTCCCGGACTGAGGCAGTATATCAACTGGTGCAGGATAGCCTCCGCCTCATTCCAGGACAGCAGGAGCAGGCAGGCACATTGCGGCTTGATTTGCCGGCTACTATCCGGCAGCCTGGTTTCTACCGGCTGGAGCGGGCTGGAGAAACATTGACGACGCTAGCTTTTAACGTAGACAAACGAGAGTCAGATTTGCGGAGCTACACGGCGGCCGAGCTGCGCCAACTAGCCAGTAAGTATCCGAACGTGCAAGTGTATGAGACTGGGGCGGGGCAAACGGCGGCAGCTCGCTACAAAGCTACCCGCGTGGGCACGCCGCTGTGGCAGTATTGTGTATGGGGAATACTGACCTTTTTGCTGGTGGAAGTACTGCTGCTGCGGTTGCCGCAGCGCCGGGCCACACCCGTCGCCGCTCCTGTTTAGCGAGCCATTACGGCGCAGGCTGGTAAGTCAACCACCCATCAGAGAATGCGCGCAAGGAGACGTATCTTGCCGGTCCAATCTCTGTTGCCGTTGAAACCAACCACCTCTCACCCTGTATTGCGCACGGCTACGCTCTGCGGAGTAGTAACCGGCGCGCTTTGTATTGCCTGGTTCCTTTTTCTGTATTCATCGGGAAACGACCCATACGGCCCCAAGCGGATGCTATCGTCGTTTTTTGTGCCAATTGCCGCGGTAATCAGCCAGTTTCTGCTACGTCGCTACTATGAGCCTGACGGCCCTGGCCTGCGAAAATCGGTGGGAGCGGGGGCACTGACGGCTTTGGTGACGGCGCTGGTTGCGGCCGTAGGGCTGTATGCCTTTGCGCGGCTGACGGGCCCGGAACTAATAGCTCAGCATGTAACGGAAACCCGACAAATGCTCGAATCAACCAAGGCTATCTATCTGAAGGAAGCCAATGGCCTGCAGCAGTACCAGGCTATTCTGCGCAACTTGGCGACCAACGCGGTGGGGCTGGCCCAGGATGAATTCACGAAGAAGCTGGTAATCGGGCTGCTATTAGCCATTCCCGGTGGGGTCTTTTTGCGGAAATAATCTACCTTCCCGCATCTGTTCACCTAACCCTGCACTTTGCTATGGAACGCACTGCTACCCCCACTGTTACGCCCACCTCCGTTGGTATCCGGTATGGATTGATAATCGGGATTGTCACGATTATCTATTCTTTTATTCTGAAAGTTGCCAACCTTGAGCAGAAGCCGATGATGGGGCTGCTGACCTTTGCCATTCTTATTGGGGGCATTGTAGTGGCTCACCGGTACTTTAAGGCGCAAAATGGCGGCTTCATGAGCTACGGGCAAGGCTTGGGCATAGCCACCGTAGCCGGCGCCCTGATTGGGGCCCTAAGCGGAATTTTTCAATACATCTACGTCAACTTCATTGACCCACAGTATATTCAGCGGGCCCTGGAAGCCGCTCGTGCGAAACTGGAGTCTGACGGCAATATCAGTGATGAGCAGATAGACCAAGCCATGCAGTGGACCGAAAAAATGATGCCCACCGGGCCGCTCAGCATTGTATGGGCCATTCTTGCCACGGCATTTTTCGGCTTTCTGTTTTCGCTGATTATCTCCGCCTTCACCAAAAACACCCGTCCTGAGTTTGAGTAAGCGTCTTTCGCAGCATTTTCCGGTTGAGCTGTCCATCGTCATCCCTTTGCTCAACGAAGCCGAGTCGTTGCCGGAACTCACCCGCTGGATTAACCAGGTGCTCACCCAGCATGGCCTTACCTACGAGGTCCTACTGATTGATGACGGCTCAACGGACGACTCCTGGGAGGTGATTGAGCAGCTGGCCGCCACCGACGTGCATCTGCGCGGCATCCGCTTCAACCGCAACTACGGCAAGTCGGCGGCCCTGAACGTGGGCTTCAAAGAAACCACCGGCCGGGTGGTGTGTACCATGGATGCCGATTTGCAGGACTCGCCGGAAGAGCTGCCGGAACTGTACCGCATGATTACCCAGGACGGCCTCGATTTGGTAAGCGGCTGGAAGAAAAAACGCTTCGATCCGCTCAACAAAACCATTCCCACTAAGCTGTTCAATGGCGTGACGCGCTGGATTTCGGGCATTCGGCTGCACGATTTCAACTGCGGCCTGAAAGCCTACGACAGCCGGGTGGTGAAAAGCATTGAGGTATACGGCGAAATGCACCGCTATATTCCCGTTATTGCCAAATGGGCCGGGTTCCGGCGCATCGGCGAGAAGGTGGTGCAGCACCAGGAGCGTAAGTACGGCACCACCAAATTCGGGCTGGAGCGGTTTGTGTACGGCTTCCTCGATTTGATGAGCATCACGTTTGTGAGCCGGTTCCGGCGGCGGCCTATGCACTTCTTCGGGGCACTGGGCACCATATCGTTCCTGATTGGGATGCTGATTACGCTGTGGCTGGTAGGGGAGAAGGTGTGGCTATCGTGGCATAACCACCTCTCCCGCGACGTAACGGCCCAGCCGCTGTTCTTCCTGGCCCTGGTGGCCGTGGTGATTGGGGTGCAGTTGTTTCTGGCCGGATTTCTGGCCGAAATGGTGCAGCTCAACGGCTCCAACCGCAACGATTACCTGGTAAAGGAGCGGCTGAACCTGAAGTAGACACATCACAATAGCAGAACGTCATGCTGAGCTTGCCGAAGCATCTCTACCGAGGCTAATCAGATAGTTAGCATGGCGGTAGAGATGCTTCGGCAAGCTCAGCATGACGTTCTTGTTTCACGCGTTTCTACCCTATGAACGTAGTCATCATCGGGCCGGCGTACCCGCTGCGGGGCGGGCTGGCCACCTACAACGAGCGGCTGGCGCGGGCCTTCCGCGAAGCCGGCGACGAGGTGCGCCTGGTTACCTTCTCGCTGCAGTATCCCGATTTCCTGTTTCCGGGCCAGACGCAGTTTAGTACCGAACCGGGCCCTACCGACCTGAATATTGAGGTGAGCCTGAACTCGGTGAATCCGCTGAGCTGGTACCGGGTGGGCAACCGCCTACGCCGGGAGCGGCCCGACTTGGTGATTTTCCGGTTCTGGCTGCCATTTATGGGGCCGGCGCTGGGCACGGTGGCCCGCCTCATCCGGCGCAACCGCCACACCCGCGTGGTGGCCATTACCGACAACGTAATCCCGCACGAGAAGCGGCCCGGCGACCGGCCGCTCACGCGTTATTTCCTCTCGGCCTGCCACGGCTTCGTAACGATGAGCCGCTCGGTGCTGGCTGACCTGCGCCGCCTGCACTTCCGGCAGCCCGCCCTCTACCGCCCGCATCCGCTCTACGACAACTTCGGCCCGCTCAAGCCCAAAGCCGAGGCCCTGGCCGCCCTTGGCCTCGACCCCGCGTTTGGCTACCTGCTGTTCTTCGGGTTCATTCGGGCCTATAAGGGGTTGGATATTCTGCTGGAAGCCTTTGCCGATGCCCGGCTGGCCCAGCTGCCGGTGAAGCTGATTATTGCCGGCGAGTACTACGAAGACGCCGCCCCCTACGAAGCCCTCATCCGGCAGCACAACCTGGAAAGCCGCCTCGTGCGCGCCACCGACTTCATCCCGAACGAGCGGGTGGTGGACTACTTCTGCGCCGCCGATATAGTAGTGCAGCCCTACAAAAACGCCACCCAAAGCGGCGTCTCGCAGATTGCCTACCACTTCAGCCGCCCCATGCTGGTAACCGACGTGGGCGGGCTGGCCGAGCTGATTCCGAACGGAGAAGTCGGCTACGTGGTACCACCCACGCCCCAGGCTATTGCCGATGCGCTGGTGGATTTCTACGCGCACCAGCGCGAGCAGGAATTCACCGCCGGCGTGTGGGCTAAGAAAAAGGAATTTTCCTGGGACGTAATGGTAAAGGCGCTAAAGGAAGTGGCCGGCTGACCTATGAGCATCCCCGATGAAGAACGTCGGCGGCTAGTGTGGGTAGCATTAGCCGACTTGTATTTAGATACTGAGTTGAAGGAGCACGACTTTCATCGTATTGCTACTGTATGCGCGGAGAGTGGTTTTTCATGGGCTGAAATCCAGCTTATCAACTACAATGAGGTAGCACCAGCGTTGTGGTTTAATGTGCAAGATATTGCAGGTGCATGGGCTGGCTGGAATGAGGAATGGCTCACAACGCATATCCAACAGTGCTACCGGCCCGCACCACGTAAATGGTTTGGCTCTACAAGGTTGTGGCAGAAAAGAGTCGACTTTTTTACGCGGAAAGCATTGGCCCGTATAGCTGCTTACTTACGCTAAAGGCACGCTCGCCTGCACAGCCTCAAACACTTTTTCCGCCGATAAATCTTCCATGCAACTGGTGCCTAGCTTGCACGAGCCGCGGTAGAAGCAGACGCACTGCTTATCCGGCTGCACGAGCTGGCCGCGGCCGTAGAGGTCGAATTCGTAGGGGTTGAAGATGTTGTTCATCAGGATGGTGGGCTTGCGCAGGGCAATGCTGATGTGCATGGCCATGGTTACCTGCGTCACGATGCCATCCATCTGGTGCATCAGGTTGATGAACTGGGGCAGGGAGAAGGTGCCCAGGTAAGCCGCGCCGGTGGCGGCGTGGAGGCGGCGGTTGCGCTCATCCTCGGCCTCACCGCCCAGCAGCACGGGCGCGTAGCCGGCCTGCTGCAGCTGGTTGATGAGGGTAATCCATTTTTCGTCCGACCACAGGCGGGTCGTCCACCGGTCGCCGCAGCCGGTGTTGAGGCCGATACGGGGGCGGCCCTGGGGCAGCTGGCTCCAGTCGTAGCCCTTGTCCTCGTGGGTGTCGAACACGTATTCCTCGTGCCGGAACTCGTAGCCGCACAGCTCGAAGATTTCCTGCACGTAGGGCTTCTGGTTCTGCTGGCTTAACTCATCGAACACGCCGGTGAGGTACTTGTGGTTGGCCAGCTCACTGGCGGGCCAGGCCACGCCGTACTCGGGGTGCAGTTGGTAACCAAATTTTCGCTTGGCCCGAATGCTGCCCAGCAACGCGCAGGCTTCCTTGTCCTTGTCGAGGTTGAAGAGAATATCAAACTCCCGCTGCTGCAGGTGCAATACACTGGTCAGCTCCAGCTTCAGCACCTCGTCAATCCAGCCACCACCTTGGGGCAAGATGGCGGGGGTGAGGGTGAGCCAGGTAATGCGGGCATTCGGGTACTCCTGGCGCAGCCGCCGCAGCAATGGCGTCGTGCGGATAACGTCCCCAATGGCCCCGAGCTTGATGATGAGAATGCGCTGCTGCGTGGGCGCGTAGGCCGGGCAGCCGGTGCACTGGTAGCCGTGCTCCTTGTTCGGGCGGCAGGGAATATCACCGCGGAAATGGCGGCAGTCAGGATGAACGGTCACGCCGTTGAGCTGGGGCATTGGGGAAAAGCGGTAATAAAAGCTGTGCTGCTGTGCCTCCGCATGAGATGCAGAAGTGCAGCAGCACAAAAATAGAGAATCTACGCGCCGACGTAGTTGCTGGGCGTAATGGCGCGCAGCTCCTGCTTCACGGCGTCGCTCACATCTAGCCCATCCACAAACTCGCTGATGGTGGCCTGGCTGATGGCCGAGCCGGTGCGGGTGAGGGCCTTGAGGGCGTTGTAAGGATCGGGGTAGTTTTCGCGGCGCAGGATGGTTTGCAGGGCCTCGGCTACCACGGCCCAGTTGTCGTCCAGGTCGCGGCGAAGGACGGCTTCGTCGAGGGCCAGCTTATCGAGGCCGCGCTGCAGGGCGGTAAGGGCAATGAGCGTGTGGCCCAGCGGCACGCCCAGGTTACGCAGCACGGTGGAGTCGGTCAGGTCGCGCTGGAGGCGACTGATGGGCAGCTTGGCCGAAAGGTGTTCCAGCACGGCGTTGGCCAGACCCAGGTTGCCCTCGGCGTTTTCGAAGTCAATAGGATTCACCTTATGGGGCATGGCCGAGGAACCCACCTCGCCGGCCTTCACCGTCTGGCGGAAGTAGCCCAGCGAAATGTACTGCCATACGTCACGCGCCAAATCAATGAGGATGGTGTTGAGGCGCTTGAGCCCGTCGCAGAGGGCGGCCAGGTGGTCGTAGTGCTCAATCTGGGTGGTGGGGTGGCTGCGCTTGAGGCCCAGGCGGCCTTCTACAAACTGCTGAGCAAACTGGTGCCAGTCGGTGGCGGGGTAGGCCACGTGGTGAGCGTTGAAGTTGCCGGTGGCTCCCCCAAACTTCGCCCCAAACGGTACCTGGCCCAGCAGTTCCACCTGGGCATCGAGGCGGGCCACAAACACCTCTACTTCCTTGCCCATGCGGGTAGGGGAGGCCGGCTGGCCGTGGGTGCGGGCCAGCATGGGCACGGCGGCCCAGCTTTGGGCGCGGGTGGCAAGCTGGTTGCGCACCTGCGCGTAGGCCGGCAGCAGCGTATGGATGAGGGCGTGCTGGAGGCTGAGCGGAATGGCGGTGTTGTTGATGTCCTGGGACGTGAGGCCGAAGTGGATAAACTCCAGATACTGGCCCAGGCCCAGGGCCGTAAACCGGTCCCGCAGGAAATACTCCACGGCCTTCACGTCGTGGTTCGTCACCCGCTCGTGGGCCTTCACGGCGTCGGCATCGGCCGTGCTGAACTGGGTGTAGATAGCGCGCAGCGGGCCGAATACTTCCGGGTTCACGTTCTGCAGCTGGGGCAGGGGCAGCTCGCAGAGGGCAATGAAATACTCCACTTCCACCAGCACCCGGTACCGGATAAGAGCCAGTTCCGAGAAGTAAGCGGCCAGCGGCGCCGTTTGGCGACGGTAGCGGCCATCGAGGGGCGAAACGGCGGTAAGGGGCGTAAGCACGGTATAGTCGAGTGCGGCGGACATACGTAGAAGAGGAAAAAGGCCTGGGACGGGCCAAAGGTAGCGCAAGCACGGGCGTGGGCCAATCGGGGCGCGGGCCTTTTTCGTTACCTTTGTTACCTAAGCGGCGGCGGGTTCGGCACGAATCTGGCTCGGTCCGGCTGCTACTTCCTTTCTCCTCCGAACTGGCACGCGTGACTCCAGCTACCAAGAAAAAAATAGGCATCGGTTTGGGCATCCTGGTGGTGCTCCTCCTTAGTGGGTTAGGTATTTTCCTGGTGAAACGGCAGGAATTACTGGATCTGGCCCTGCGGAAAGTAAAGACCAAGGTTGAAACCAAATACCCGGTAACCCTGACGCTGGGCCCGGCCCGCTTCACCGACCTGAACACGGTGCAGCTGGATGGGGTGAGCCTGGTGCCCACTACGCTGCCCGACACGCTGTTTACGGCCCGCAAGGTGCGGGCTTCGCTGAGCGTGCGCAGCCTGTTTGCGGGCCGGCCAGTGTTTAGCAACCTCGAAATAGATACGGCCCGCCTCACGGCCCGCCAAACGCGGGCTGGTCAGGATAACTATTCCTTCCTCTACAAAAAGAAGAAAAACCAGCCCGTAACGCCCGTTGATACCTCCAAGGGCACCAACTACGGCCTGCTGGCCAATCAGCTGCTGGAAGCCACCTTCGATAATATTCCCGATGAGGCCGACTTCCGGGAGTTTCTGCTGACCTACCAGAGCCCCCGCCACCAGGCCCGGTTGGTGATGCCCCGCCTGGCTATTGAGGATGGCGACATTACCGGCCAACTCACCGCCAACATCGACTCGGTGGAAAACCGCGTGGGTGTGCAGGGCCACATTGATGCCGGCGACTACGAGGTGGATGCCAATATTTTCGGGCTGGATAAGCGGCCCGTAGTGCTGCCTTACGTGCAGAGCCGCTACGGGGCCCGGGTGCAGTTCGACTCGGTGCGCGTAAGCCTCTCAGATAAGGATATGAGCGGCGACGATGAGCTGACGCTGAAAGGCACTGCTTCGGCCGCCAATTTCATTGTGAACCACCCGAAGCTGTCGGATAGTGACGTGCGTTTTCCGCGCGGCGGCATTGATTTCGTGATGAAGCTGGGCCAAGCCTCGTTTGCCCTGGAAAAGGGTACGCGGGTGCTACTCAACAAAATGGAGCTGTTTCCGGAGTTGAGCGTGCGTCGCTTGCCGGTGCCGGAGCGCGTGATTGGGAAGGAAATCAACGGCCTTACCAACCGCAACCAGCTGCTGGCCGGCCTGCAGATGAAGCTGAACGTGGAGTCGGCAGAAACCAAAGCCAACGACTTTTTCGCTTCCCTGCCGGAGGGCATGTTCGAGACGCTGGAAGGCACCCAGGCCGAGGGCATGGTGCAGTACCACCTGATGGCCGACCTGGACATGAATAAGCTCGACAGCCTCAAGTTCGATTCGGGGCTGCGGGCCACCAAGTTCCGCATCACCCGCTTCGGGCGCGAAAACCTGAACAAGCTCAACGAGGAGTTCCTGTATACGGCTTACAACGACAAGGGCGACACCGTGAAAACTTTCCTGGTAGGACCCTCCAACCCCGAGTACACACCTTACAACGAGGTGGCTGACTACCTGAAATACGCCATCATGACGGCCGAAGACCCGCGTTTTATGACGCACCGGGGCTTCATGGAAAAGGCGTTTGTGAAGTCGGCTATTCAGAACATCAAGGAGCGGCGCTTTGCTCGGGGCGGCAGTACCATCAGCATGCAGCTGGTGAAAAACGTGTTCCTGACCCGCAAGAAAACCCTGGTGCGCAAGGCCGAGGAAGCCTTGATTGTGTGGATCATCGAAAACACCCGCCTGGCCAGTAAGGAGCGCATGCTGGAAGTGTACCTGAACATCATTGAGTGGGGCCCGAAGATTTATGGGGTGCACGAAGCCGCCGAATTCTACTTTGCCAAGCGCCCAGCCAACCTGAACCTCTCCGAAAGCCTATTTCTGGCCAGCATCATTCCGCGGCCTAAGTACTACCGCAACGGCTTCAACCAGTACGGGGAGATGCGCGGTTCGGCCCGCTACTTCCACCGGCTGATTGCCCAGTTGATGGCCCGGAAAGGCTACATCTCGGAAAATGAGTACGAGAGCCTCAGCAACTCGGTGAACTTCCAGGGGCGGGCCCGGCAGTACATCGTGCGGGCCACCCGCGACACGGTGCGTACCGTAATAGCCGCCGACTCTTCCCAGTACGAGCCCCTCAACCTGATCGACCTGCTGGGCGGCGACACTGCTCCCGACGCCGGCGTAAACACTAATCAGCAGGCCCCGCCGGCCAACCCGCCGCAAGGGAATTAAGGCGAAGGTGAAAGGTAAAGCGTGACAGGTAAAAGGTTAGAAGAGGTGCCAACGACAATTCGCGACACACCTCTTCTAACCTTTTACCTGTCACGCTTTACCTCTTATATCTATTCCTTCTTCGGAAATAGCAGCGACAAGCCAATAGAGCCGGCCAGAATCAGGCCGACGACGCCGAGGGAAATACCCATTGGAATGTGGACTACATCAGCCGCCAGCAGCTTGCCCCCGATGAACACTAGGATAAGGGCTAGGCCGTAGTGCAGGTAGTGAAATAGCCGCATCAGGCTTTCCAGTGCGAAATACAGAGCCCGCAGCCCAAGGAGAGCAAACACGTTGCTGGTGTACACGATAAATGTGTCGCGCGAAACGGCCAGGATGGCCGGGATGGAGTCGGCGGCAAACACCACATCGGTGGTTTCTACCATTACCAGCACTACCAACAACGGTGTGGCGAACAGTAACTCATCTTGGCGCACGAAGAATTTGCCCCCGTGCAGGCGATTGGTAATGGGCAGGTGCCGGCTTAGAAACTTGACTACCGGGTTGCTGTCGGGGTCAATTTCCGGCTCGCCGCCGCTGGTAGCCATTTTTACGCCAGTGTATATCAGAAACGCCCCCAATACATACAGCAGAATGTGAAACTTGGCGAGCAGTGCTGCTCCAGCTAGAATAAAAGCGGCCCGCAACACCAGTGCCCCAATGATGCCCCAAAAGAGGATTTTGTGCTGGTACTGCGCCGGTACTTTAAAATAGCTGAAAATGAGCAGGAACACGAACAAGTTGTCCACGCTCAGCGACTTCTCAATGAGGTAGCCGGTAAGGAATTCCAGGGCGGCCTGCTTGCCTAGCCAGCGGTATACTAGCAGGTTAAACCCCAACGACAGGCAAATCCAGAAGGCACTCCAGCCCAGGGCCTCCCGCATGCGCACCACATGCTCGCGGCGGTTAAATACCAGCAAATCGAGCAGCAACAGGGCCAGCACAAACGCGTTAAAGCCAACCCAGAAGAGCGGGGAAATTTCCATCAGGCGTAAGATACGCGCCTGCCCCGATATGCGGTTGCCAAGCCCTGGTACCGCTACACGCAACTACCCGCCCCAACCCCAGAAGGAGCCGCAGCGGGTAGTATAGAAATTACAATAAAAGCGACTCAGCGCACCTCGGGGGTGGCTGGAAATGCCGAAACAGATGCATCGGCTGCAGTTGCCGGGATGCGGTCGAAGCGCCGGAACCAACTGGCAATCTTCATCTGCAACACCCCAAAAAAGGCCTCCTGCACAATACCCTTGCTCATTTTGGAGGCGCCCCGGGTCCGGTCGGTGAAGATGATGGGTACTTCCTTGATGCGGAAGCCGTACTTATAGGCCAGCCACTTCATCTCAATCTGGAAGGCGTAGCCTACAAACCGGATGCGGTTCTGCAAAATAGCGCGCAGCACCCTAGCCGTGTAGCACTTAAAGCCCGCCGTGGCATCCCTAATGGGCATACCCGTCACGAAGCGCACGTAGGCCGAGGCGAAATACGACATCAGCACCCGGTCCATGGGCCAGTTCACCACGTTTACGCCCTGAATGTAGCGTGAGCCAATAGCCAAGTCGTAGTTCTGGTGGGCGCAGGCATCGTACAGCCGCATCAGGTCCTCGGGGTTGTGCGAGAAGTCGGCGTCCATCTCAAACACGTATTCGTAGCCACGCTCCAGGGCCCAGCGGAAGCCGTGGATGTACGCCGTGCCCAACCCCAGCTTGCCCACCCGTTCCTCCAGAAACAGCCGGTCCGGAAACTCCTGCATCAGCCCGCGCACAATGGCAGCCGTCCCGTCCGGCGAGCCATCGTCAATGATGAGCACGTGGAACGGTTGCGGCAGAGAGAAGACCTTGCGGATGATGAGTTCCGCATTTTCTTTCTCGTTGTAGGTCGGTATCAGGACAAGCCCGTCTGTCATTGCCGCAAAGGTAGAAGTTTGTTCGGTGTGCCGAAGCATTCGGCCGCGTGGAGTATAGCCCGGAGCGGCCTCCCGAATAAGATGCCGAAACAAAGCGCGAGGTTGCCGCGCCCAATGCTATGCACTCAGATAACATGCGCCGCCAGGGTTTGAGTTTTCTGCCCCTGATTAAATAACTGTGACGATACGCGTTGGTTAATTACCGTGCAGCCAGCATGGCGGCCAGTTGCCGGGCGTGCCGCACACAGTCAGGCACACCTACACCGGCGCGCCAGTTGGCGGCCACATACAGGCCCTGAGCGGCCAGCGCATCGGCCGCGACATGGGCCGGCACTATGTGCTCATCAAACTGCGGAATGGCTTTATCCCAGTAGTAGCGGTACTGCCAAACCGGCTCGGCCCCGGCCCGCACCCCGTAGAGGTGGCTTAACTCCTGGTGCACGGCCGCTTTCTGCTCGACCTCGGGCTGGCGGGCCTGTTCAGCATACTGGCTACCGCCTACAAAGGTGGTAAACAACACCTGCCCGGCGGGGGCCCGGTCGGGGAAGACGGAGCTGGTCCAGATGCTGCCGGCCGCGTAGGGCTGTTCTACTTTGGGGTTAAGGGCGCCGAACCCATCCAGAGGGTGCTCCACGTCGGCGCGCTGGTAGGCCGTGTAAATGGCTGTCATAGGTGGGTGCTGCACCTGCGTGAGGGCCGCCGCTTCGGCCGGGAATTGTTCCTGCAGCAGCGGAGCCGCCGCGTACGTTGGCAAGGCCAGCACCACGTGCTGGTAGAGGCGGGGAGCCGGGCCGGCCGTGGTTTCCAGTTCCCAACGCCCGTCATCGGCGCGGCGGTGTAGGTGGGTTGCTGCCTGCCCGAAGTGAGCCCGCCGCAGCTTACTGGCTAGTGTGGAAGTGAGGGTTTGCAGGCCCCCGGCCAGTGAAATGATGCGGCGGCGACCCGCCGGGTTTTTCGTTTTCATCAGCCCGCGTACCACCGAGCCATACTGCTGCTCCAGAGCCGCCAGCTGCGGAAAGGTTTTGTGCAGCAGTAGCCGGGACGGGTCACCGGCGTAAATGCCGGAAATAAAGGGATTCAGGGCATAATCAACCACTTCCGCCCCAAACCGCCGGGTGAAAAACTGGGCCAGCGTCTCCTGCGGATTAGCTGGTTGGGCCGGCCGGAACAGCTCCCGCACCAAGTTCAGGCGGGTTTTCAGGCTGAAGAATGGGCTGGTGAGTAAGGCCGGGGGAGAGGCCGGCAGTTTCTGGTAACGCCCCTGGCGCAGCACGTAGCGGTTCTGACTGACGGCGGCTGCGTCCTGCACCTGGCCCGCCAGCCCTAGCCCATCCAGCAACTCCCGCAACTCATCGGAAAGCTGCAGCGAGTTGGGGCCGGTTTCTACCAAATAGCCGTCGTGCTGCTCCGAGCGGATGGTGCCACCGGGCCGGGGGCTGGCTTCAAACAGGTCGTAGTCGACGCCGGCGCGCTGCAGGTACCAGGCCAGCGTGAGGCCCGAAATACCGCCGCCCAGAATAGCAATGGCCATTTTGTGTGCTGAAGTGATGAGGGCGCAAAGATACGGCCTGTCATGCTGTACCCGGCACACGCATCCGGCTGAATCCGGGCGTAGTGCGTGGGGCTGCTGCTACAGCATTAAAGCCGGTCGTGCAGCGGAAGCAAACACGCGCACTACAACAAGCCCTACCTTTGCAGCCTTATCACCGCATTCCTGCTAGTATGAACAAGGCCGTATTCCTGGACCGTGACGGCGTACTCAACAACGAAATTGGCGAGTACGTGTGGGAGCTGGAAAAATTTGTGGTATCCGAAGGCGT
This sequence comes from Hymenobacter pini, assembly GCF_020421205.1. Taxonomy (GTDB): domain Bacteria; phylum Bacteroidota; class Bacteroidia; order Cytophagales; family Hymenobacteraceae; genus Hymenobacter; species Hymenobacter pini. The sequence continues at coordinate 1,063,426 of NZ_JAIZZH010000002.1, read as the reverse complement.
ACCGGAAAGCCTGGCTCGGCTGAAGGCCGCTGGCTATTATTTGATTGTTGTAACCAACCAGGCGGGTATTGCCAAGGGCCTGTATACGGCCGCCCACGTACACGCTTGCCACCAGAAACTGCAGGATGCAGCCGGGGGGCTTATTGATGCCTTCTACTTTGCGCCGGGCCATCCGCAGATTTCCGAGTCTTTGTCGCGCAAGCCGGGCTCTTTGATGCTGGAAAAAGCAATGGCCCGGTTCAAGCTGGATGCGGCCCGCTGCTGGATGGTGGGCGACCGGCTGCGCGACATGCAGGCCGGGCAGCGCGTGGGCATTCGGGGCATTCTGGTGGGCCCCGAGGAACAGGCCGGCTACCAACCCCACGTAGCAGACCTGCGGGCCGCCACCAATCTTATTCTGGCCGAATAGGGGGCCATGATGCCACCGGCGCGGTTCCTCTAGCAGAGAAACCGCGCCGGTGTTGTACGTAGTGAATAAAAAGTGCGCTACTGACGCTCCACCACAGGAGCCACGCTGGCCGTTGCCGGCACGGCCACTCGCTCAGCCGATTTGGTAGCCGAATAAGCCGGGCATTGGTTGCGGCAGGAGGTGGCACCTGCCAACAGCAGACCACCCCATAGAAAAAGTTTTTTCATGGTAAAAGATAAAAAATATGGCTGGCCTTCAAGCACAAGTTCTTCAGCAACAGCCCCGTTTGCCCTCTAACGATTCCTCTCTTCGCAAATTGTTGCACTTACATAATTATTCGGTAGTGGATAAATGCAAACGGCCCTTTCTCGCGCGAGAAAGGGCCGTTTGCTAAGGGACTGACTCTAGCAGCCCCGCAGAATATACCTATTGACGCTCAGTGGCGGTGCCGTGCTGGGCTACAATGGTAGACGATATGCGCGCCGCATCTTTGGTGCTGGAGTAAGCGGGGCATTGAGATTTTTTGTTGCAGGAGCTCAGCCCAAGGCCGGCCACACACGCCAGGAGTAGTACTTTTTTCATGCAGAGTAAGATGTGAGCGGGCCGGGCCCGGCTGTTTGGGGGTCTGTGGGTAAAGGTACGGGAACTCCCGGCCGCGTGCAACCCACTGGCAAAAGAACGAGCCCCCCGAGGCAGTGCATCAGGAAGCTCGTTCTGCCTGAGTATTAGGCCTGATAGCCCAGGATACGCATCATCGAGTCGGCGGTTTGCTCCTCGGCAAATACCCGGTCGGTGAGGGTGCCATCCTCCGCCCGGTCCAGGATGACCATTTTGGGGGCCGGAATGAGGCAGTGCTTCACGCCACCATAGCCCGAGAGGCTTTCCTGGTAAGCGCCGGTGTGGAAGAAGCCCACGTACAGGGGCTTGGCATCCTGGGGCTTGCGCTCCGGCAGGAATACCTGGTAGATGTGCTTTTCGGCGTTGTAGTAATCCTGGGAGTCGCAGGTGAGGCCACCTAGCTGAATTTTCTTGTAGCTGCGGTTCCAGTTGTTGAGGGCCAGCATGATAAAGCGCTGGTTCAGGGCCCAAGTATCGGGCAGATTAGTGATGAACGAGCCGTCAATCATGTACCACAGTTCCTTATCGTTCTGCAGCTTTTCGTCCAGAATGCTGTAGATGGTTGCCCCCGATTCGCCCACCGTGAAAATGCCGAACTCGGTGAAGATGTCCGGCTCCGGCACGCCTTCCTCGGCGCAGATGCGCTTAATGGTACGCAGCACCTCGGCAATCATGTAGGGGTAATCGTATTCCTTCTGAATGCTGGTTTGAATGGGCAGGCCGCCGCCGATGTCGATGGTGGTTAGGGTGGGACACACCTTACGTAACTCGCAGTACTTGTGCACAAACCGGCTCAGCTCCGACCAGTAGTAGCTGGTGTCCTTGATGCCGGTGTTGATGAAGTAGTGCAGCATCGTCAACTCGAAGCGCGGGTCGTTCTTAATTTTCTGCTCGTAGAGCGGAATAGCATCGGCGTAGCGGATGCCCAGGCGGGAGGTGTAGAACTGGAAGCGGGGCTCCTCGTCGGAGGCCAGGCGCATGCCCACGTTGCACTTCTCGCGCACGTTGTCGTGGTAGTAATCCACCTCGTTGGGCGAGTCGAGGATGGGCATGCAGTTCACGAAGCCATCGTTGATGAGGCGCGTGATTTCGTACTTGTATTCCTCGGTTTTAAAGCCGTTGCAGATGATAAACGTGTCCTTCTGCACCCGGCCCTTGGCGTGCATGGCCCGGATGATGTTGGTATCAAACCACGACGAAGTTTCGATGTGGACGCCGTTTTTGAGGGCCTCCTCTACCACAAAGCTGAAGTGCGAGGCCTTGGTGCAGTAGGCGTAGGAGTAGCGACCCTGATAGCCGGTTTGCTCAATGCCCTGCCGGAACCACTCTTTGGCCCGCTGAATCTGGGTGCTGATTTTGGGCAGGTAGGCAATGCGCAGCGGAGTGCCGTGCTTTTCCACCAGCGCCATCAGGTCGATGTCGTGGAAGCGCAACTCGTCGTTTTCAACGTGAAATTCGTCGGTGGGAAAGTCGAACGTCTGGGAAATCAGGGAGTGGTAGGTATCCATGTGGTAGTGGCCAGTGCCTGGTGCCTAGTGCTTGGGGATGGAAACGGAAAAACGGGGTTACGCAAGGCGTAGCGGTTTGGCTGATTTGGTGCGCAGCGGAAACTCCACACTACGCATGGCAGCACTGCCAACTATGCACTAAATTGCAGTGCAAAGATACCCCCTCCCGGGGGTTTTGGTTGTGCTTTGTTCGTTGGTTGCGCCGGAAGGTCCGCGCGCGTCAAGCCTAACCCGGTCCCACCCCTGGTAATCGGCAAGCATCAGAACCACCTAACCTCTTTTCTGCCAATGTAATATGCGACGCATCAAGCTTCTGGAGGTCCGCTCCGAACTCGGAGCCGGCACCCGTGGCGCCAGCCTGGGCGTAGATGCCCTCAAAGTAGCCTGCCTGAATAAGGGCTCCGACTACTTCCGCCGGTTCAACTCGGTTACCGTACCGGACCTGAACCACGTGCTCTTCGACAAAAACCACTTTCCGAAGGCCAAGCACATCGATTCTATTTACACGGTGCAGAAGGGCATTGCCAGCACCGTGGAGCAAACCCTGCGCTTTGGGGAGTTTCCCCTGGTACTGGCCGGCGACCATAGCAACGCCTCGGCTACCATTGCAGGTATTAAGGCAGCCTATCCGCACAAAACGCTGGGCGTAGTATGGGTAGATGCGCACGCCGACATTCACTCGCCCTACACCACGCCCTCGGGCAACGTGCATGGCATGCCGCTGGCCATTTCGCTGGGCGATGATAACCGCCCCTGCCAGCGCAACCAGCCCGAGCCCGAAACGGAGTTCTTCTGGCAGAAGCTCAAAAACCTGGGCGAGCCGGGCCCCAAAGTGGCCCCCGAGCACCTGGTTTACATTGCCGTGCGCGACACCGAGCACGAAGAAGATGCCATCATCGAGCGGCTCGGCATCAAAAACTACAAGATTGACGAAGTGCGCGATAAAGGCACCCGCCAGGTAGCCCGCGAGGTGTATGAGCGCCTGCGCTTCTGCGACCTAGTGTACGTATCGTTCGACGTGGATTCCCTGGATTCGCGCTTCAGCAAGGGCACCGGCACGCCCGTGGTAGATGGCCTGAACGTGGAGGAAGCCATCAGCCTGTGCCGCGCCCTTTTGGACAACGACCGGGTGGTGTGCTTTGAGATGGTGGAAATCAACCCCACCCTCGATAACATGAATACCATGGCCACCAACGCCTTCGACATTCTGGAGGCATCCACCGACGCCATCCAGCGCCGCCTGCGCCTGGAAGAAGTGGTGAGCCGGTAAAACCAACCCGGGCCTGCCGCCACGAGTGGCAGCAGGCCCGGGTTGCTGTGCATAACTACCGGATGCGCCGGCCCAGGAATACGTGGTTGGTGCGAACTACCCCAGTGAGTGAGGCAAAGCGGCTGTAATCGATGCGGATGGAGTCGCGGGTAGTCAGGTAGCCCGTCCCGGATTCGGTGCGGCAGCCAAAGTCGTCTCCGCCATAGTTAAAATTGATGCCCCGCCACGTCAGACCAATGGTAAAGTAGGGCGACTGGCAGCCGCGGCCCAGGTTGCGCAAAAAGTCGTAGGGAATGGGGCTGCCGTAGTTATAGGGGTCCAGGCCCTGAAACACGCGGATGGTGAAGGTATCCTTGGGCGCATCGAGGTTACTGCCCTGGAACTTGCCGTAGATGGGGCCTTTGCGGTAGGAGCGAGGCAGCAGTGTCAGCACTCGCGTGAGCGTGTCCACGCCGTCATCCTTCGGAAAGCACCTGGTGTTGGGCGGGCGACGGGCAATGAGGAGCACCGGGAAATTGCCCACATTGTTTTCGTAGAAGTAGAGCGAAAACTTCTGTTGAGTGAACCGGCGCGTATCGTTGGCAATCTGCCATTCGTAGCTGGTGTAGGGCGCGCCGGGCCCCTCGAAGGTGATGTCCTGCTTGGAGTAGGCCGTATCGGGGGTGGGCGTGCCGTAGTTTTCCAGGAAGCGAAAGGGCAGCGGATTGGCCAGGGCCTCGCGGCACACGTCGGGCTCCGGGTCGGCGGGGTGGTGTCGCTCACAGCTGGTCCACAGGGCCGCGCCACCCAGCAGGGTCAGCGCCAGAAATACAGGCTTGCGTATTCAGCAAGTAGAAATAGAATAGAAAACGCTAACGCGGGCAAAAGTATATTCCCCCCTCATGTACAATGCCAGACGTGAAAAAAAGCGCAGAAACCGCCCGTTCCAGCGGAGCTGGTAAGGTGAGGGGCTCGGGTGGTAATGCCGGCAGCGGGTGCCGGTTGCGGAACGGGTAAAGCAGCGCCCCGCAACTCGGCCGGCCACATGCTAGGGCCTAGCCGCCAATCCGCTTACCTTTGCGGGGAAACGCCCGCCCACGGCCGGCCTTTCCCTTCTACTGACTACCCCCGCTCGTGCAACACCTCGAACAAGACCTCAAAACCGCCCTGGGGGCGGCTATTCAGCAAGTATTCGGCACGGAGGTGCCTGCTACCCAACTCACGCTGCAGCCCACCCGCAAGGAGTTTGCCGGCTCCTTCACGCTCGTTACGTTTCCGTTCACCAAAACCCTGGGCAAAGGTCCCGAGCAGATTGGCCAAGCCCTGGGCGAGTGGCTGGTAGCCAATGCGCCGCTGGTAACCGGCTACAACGTGGTGAAGGGTTTTCTGAACCTGGAAATTGCCGATTCAGCCTGGCTGGGCCTGTTTGAGCAGCTTCGCCAGCAGCCGGCCGGGGCACCCGTTACTACCGAAGGGCCGCGCAACGTGGTAGTGGAATACTCCTCGCCCAACACCAACAAGCCCCTGCACCTGGGCCACCTGCGCAACAACTTCCTAGGCTACTCAGTGGCTGAAATTCTGAAAGCTACCGGCGCCAACGTGCACAAGGTAAACCTGGTAAACGACCGGGGCATTCACATCTGCAAATCCATGCTGGGCTACCAGCGGTTTGGCCACCAGGAAACGCCCGCCGAGGCCGGTATGAAGGGTGACCACCTCATTGGCAAGTATTACGTGCTGTTTGAGCGCCACTACCAGGAGCAGATTGCCCAACTGGTGGCCGAGGGTGTGGATAAGGACGTAGCCAAGGCTCAGGCGCCCTTGATGCTGGAAGCCCGCGACATGCTGCAAAAGTGGGAAGCCGGCGACGAAGAAGTGGTGAGTCTGTGGCGGCAAATGAATGGCTGGGTGTACGAGGGGCACAACGCCACCTACGCTGCTATCGGGGTTGATTTCGACAAGTTTTATTACGAGTCGGATACCTACCTGCTAGGCAAGGAGCGCGTGGAGGAAGGCTTGCAGAAAGGCGTATTCTTCCGCAAAGACGACGGCTCTACGTGGGTAGACCTCACGGCCGAGGGGCTTGACCAGAAAATCCTGCTCCGCTCCGATGGTACCAGTGTGTACGTAACCCAGGACCTGGGCACGGCCGAACTGAAATACCAGGATTTCCATTACGACCTGAGCGTGTACGTTATTGCCGATGAGCAGAACTACCACATGCAGGTGTTGAAGGCTACTTTGCAAAAGCTCGAAAAGCCCTATGCCGATGCTATCTACCACCTCAGCTACGGCATGGTGGACCTGCCCACCGGTAAAATGAAAACCCGGGAAGGTACCGTGGTAGATGCTGATGAGCTGGTGCGCGAAGTAGTGGAAGCCGCTAAAGCCGCTACCCTCGAGAAAGGCAAAACCGAAGGCCTCACCGAGCAGGAAGCCGAAGCCTTGTACCACATGCTGGGCCTGGGCGCCTTGAAATACTACCTGCTGAAAGTGGACCCCAAGAAGCGCATGCTCTTCAACCCCGAAGAGTCGGTGCAGCTGGAAGGCCACACGGGCCCGTTTATTCAGTACAGCCACGCCCGTATCAGCAGCATCCTGCGAAAAGCCGCCGAGCAAGGCGTCGTCGCCGACGCTCCCCTGGGCGGCCTGACGGAGCTGCACGACACCGAGCGGGACCTGATTCAGGAGCTGGGCCGCTACGCCGCGGTGGTTGCCGAGGCCGCCCGCACCCAGTCGCCGGCCGTGGTGGCGCAGTATGCCTATGACATGGCCAAAGCGTATAACAGATTCTTTACCGAGGTTCGAATCTTTGGAGAGCCGAATGAGTCTAAACGTGCCTTCCGCGTCGCTCTGTCAGCCCAAACGGGTCGCATTATTAAAGCCAGCATGGGCCTGTTGGGCATTCAGGTGCCCGACCGGATGTAGCCGGTGGGGAGCGGGGCTGCCCCCGCCCTTCATTGAACGAAGCCAGTAGTAATCCGGCAATGACGGGGCGGGTACAAGCCCCTCTCCCTACATTGTTTGTAATGCAGCAGCAACGTCGGCAGTTGGCGTTGCTGCTGTTTTTTCTTTTGTCACCTAGTTCCGGAGCAGGCCAAGCCGCATCCGGATTTTGCGTATGAAAAGTGTAGCCGTGTATTGCGGTGCCAGCAGTGGCACCAACGAATCATTCACCCTGCAGGCGCAGGCAATGGGCAAGGCCCTGGCCGAGCAGAATTTTACGCTGGTGTACGGCGGGGGCCGCGTAGGTCTCATGGGGGCCGTGGCCGATGCCGTGATGCAGCACGGGGGCAAAGCCATTGGCGTTATTCCTGATTTTCTAGCTGATAAGGAGCTGGCGCACGTGGGCCTCACCGAGCTGCACGTAGTAAAAACCATGCACGAGCGGAAGCTCATGATGGCCGACTTGGCCGAAGGCTTCGTGGCCATGCCCGGCGGCTACGGCACCCTGGAAGAGCTGTTTGAGGTACTTACCTGGGGCCAGCTAGGGCTGCACCGCAAACCCATCGGTGTGCTCAACGTGGCCGGCTACTACGACCACCTGCTCCGCGCCCTCGACCACATGGCTGACGAAGGGTTGCTCCGCCGCGAAAACCGCAACCAGCTCCTCAGCCACCCCGAGCCCCACGGTATCCTCGACGCTATGCTGGCTTATGAGCCTGTGAGCCTGGAGAAATGGCTTACGCCTCGCACCACGTAAGCTTTCCGGGTTATACAAAAAGCCCCGGCTACCAACGTAGCCGGGGCTTTTTGTATAACAGATCTCAAACTTATTGAGGCATTTGATATATCACAGCGTTGCAGTTCATGCCGGCACCTACGGAGGCAAACACGATGACGTCGCCGGGGTGCAGGTCGTTGTCGGGTAGCTGGCCTTTCAGCATTAGGTCCAGCAGGGTAGGCAGGGTAGCTACAGAGGAATTACCCAGCCAGGAAATGGTCATGGGCATCACACCAGCGGGTACTGTATTCAAGTCATACAGCGCGTACAACCGCTTCAGAATGGCCTCATCCATCTTGCCGTTGGCCTGGTGGATGAGCAGCTTGCGCATAGCCGTAATGGGTAGGCCAGCTTTATCAAGCGTGTCTTTGATGGCCTGTGGGACGGTTTTCAGCGCGTACTCATACAGCTTACGGCCCTCCATTTTCAGGAACAGCTCGGTGCCCTCATACGCCGGGTTGAACGACTTGTCCATGCGCAGCAGGTGGGCCGCATGAATGGTATCGGAGCGGGTACCGTGGGCCAGAATACCTACCGGCTCCTCGCTCTCTTTGGCTTGTAATAGCATAGCGCCGGCGCCGTCGGCGTAAATCATGCTGTCCCGGTCATGGGGGTCGCACACGCGGGACAAGGTTTCGGCCCCGATGACCAGCACCCGTTTGGCATCCCCGGAGCGTAGGTAATAATCGGCCTGAATGACGCCCTGCAGCCAGCCGGGGCAGCCAAATGGAAGGTCGTAAGCTACGCAGTTAGGGTTTTCGATGCCGAGCTTATGCTTAACGCGGGCCGCCAGGGTAGGCACAAAGTCGGAGCGGCGGTTGTCCAGGGCTACGTCGCCGAAGTTATGGGCCACCAGAATATAGTCCAGGGTCTCGGGGTCAGTGTGGCTAGACTGCAGCGCATCCTGCGCGGCCAGAAATGCTAAATCGGAAGCTACCTGGTTGTCCTCGGCGTAGCGCCGCTCCTGAATGTCCGTGATGCTGGCAAATTGCTGAACGATGTCAGCACCCGACTTCGTAAGCCGGTTGCCGGCTGCATCAAAAAATGAAGATGTAGTAAAGGCTTCGTTTTTGACAATTTGTGAAGGAAGGTAACTGCCCGTTCCGATAATGACCGAATTGAGAGTCTTACGCATGAGCAGAGTAACCGCGGAATACGGACGCGGCTAACGCCAAATGTACAGATTTTTGGCATTGGCAAACTGCATAGCGCCACAGTGAAGCCTGCTGGTAGTACCTTAACACCACCAAAACTGCTGGCGCGAACATTGCGTAGGTCTGGCGGTTTTCCACTGAATTTCCCCTCATACGCTTGCTGAATATGAAAGCTTTTGTGCTCTTAGGTGCGCTGGTTGCTACCGGCTACGCCTCGTTTCCCACTCACTCAACCCTTCCGGCCATGACCTCCGAAACCACTGCTGCTACCGGCACGGTGTACGATTACACCGTTAACGACATCAACGGTAAGCCGGTGAAGCTGAGTCAGTATAAAGGCAAGAAGCTGCTGATTGTAAATACAGCTTCGGAGTGCGGCTACACGCCCCAGTACAAGGAGTTGGAGGAACTCTACAAAAAGCACGGCGACAAAGTGACGGTACTGGGCTTCCCAGCGAACAACTTCGGTGGGCAGGAGCCAGGCACCAACGAGCAGATTTCCCTGTTTTGCGAGAAAAACTACGGCGTAACTTTCCCGCTGTTCAGCAAAGTCTCGGTGAAGGGTGATGATGCCGTACCCCTGTATAAGTTCCTGGCTGACAAATCGAAAAATGGCGCAGTGGGTGACGCCCCCACCTGGAACTTCTGCAAATACTTGGTGGATGAAAAAGGCCATGTAGTAGCATTTTACCCCTCCAAGGTGAAGCCCATGAGCGAAGAACTGGTGGCTGCCATCATGAAGTAAACACCTGTGGGCTGGCTCAACGGGGCTAGCTTACACCTACTGTTATTCAGAATAGCGCGCAGCCCGGAGTTGCGCGCTATTCTTGCGTTGGGGCGCTACCTTCGCCCCGAAAGCCCACATCCGCCCGTATGGTCCGCACCGTAATCTTCGACATGGACGGCGTTATCGTCGATACTGAGCCCGTTCACCGCTACGCCTATTACCGGCATTTTGCGGAGCTGACTATTGAGGTATCGGATGCCGAGTACGCCACCTTTACGGGCCGCTCTACCAAGAACGTGTACCAGTACCTCAAGGATAAGCACGGGCTGACGCTGGACGTTGAAGAGTTGGTACTGATGAAGCGAGAGTTCTTCAACCGCGCCTTTGATGAAAAGCCCGACCTGGACCTGCTAGACGGGGTGCGCCACCTCATCGAAGACCTGCACCAGCACCAGATGCAGTTGATTCTGGCCTCGTCGGCTTCCAAATCAACCATTGACCGGGTAATGCGGCGCTTTGCGCTAGGGCCGTATTTCTCGCACTTGGTAAGCGGAGAGGACTTCCCTCGCTCCAAACCCGACCCCGCTATTTTCGAGCACGCTGCCAGCTTGTCGGAAGCTCCCAAAAACCAATGCGTGGTAATTGAGGATTCCAGTAACGGCGTATCGGCGGCCAAGGCGGCGGGTATCTACTGTATTGGCTACAGCAGTGAGCATTCCCCACTGCAGGACCTAAGCCACGCTGATCTGGTAGTCGGGCATTTCCGGGAGCTAACGGCGGAGCGGATTGCCGCTCTGGAACCATCGGTTGGGTAAGCAACAGCTACTACACCATTCTAATTGGCTGACGCAGATAATACGTTGCCACAGTTTAATTTCCTATCATGTCCTCTTCCGTTTCTGCTCCCGCTAGTCCCGCTAAAGCCTGGATTTCGGCCTTCAGGCCGCGCACGTTGCCGCTGGCACTAGCCAGCATTATGGCGGGGGGCTTCCTAGCGGCTAGCAACGGGCAGTTTCGGGGCTCGGTGGTAGCCTTAGCGGCCCTTACCACCATTCTACTGCAAATTCTGAGCAACCTGGCCAACGACTACGGCGACTCTCAAAACGGAGCCGATAGTGTGCACCGGGAAGGGCCGCAGAGGGCCGTGCAAAGCGGCGCCATCAGCCCCGAGCAGATGAAGCGGGGTATGCTGGTGTTCGGAGTATCGTCATTGGTGAGCGGGGTGACGCTATTATGGGTGGCGCTGGGTGCGGCGGCCGTGTGGGTCACGGCCGCGTTTTTCGTGCTGGGCCTGTCAGCTATCTGGGCGGCGGTGAACTACACGGCTGGCTCCAAACCCTACGGCTACGCCGGCCTCGGCGACGTGTCGGTGTTTATCTTCTTCGGACTGGTGGGCGTGTGCGGCACGTATTTTCTGCAGGCCGGCAACCTGCCGCTGCCCGTGCTGCTGCCCGCCGCGGCGCTGGGCTGCTTCGCCACGGCCGTACTCAACGTGAACAACATCCGCGACATTCGCTCCGATGAGCTGGCTGGTAAAATCACCATTCCGGTGCGGCTGGGCCCCCAGCGGGCCCGCGTGTACCACGTGGTGCTACTCACGGCCGGGCTGGTGTGCGCCGTGCTCTACGTGGTGCTCACCTACCACTCGCCCTGGCAGTGGCTGTTCCTGCTGGCGGCCCCGCTACTGGCCCGCAATGCCGCCGCCATGTGGCAGCGCCAGGACAGTATGCAACTGGACCCGCTGCTGAAGCAAATGGCGCTGACCACGCTGGTATTTACCTTGCTGTTTGGGCTAGGGCAGGTGCTGTAAACGTAAGTATATGAGCGAGGTTGAACAGCTGAAGCAGGAAGCGACATCCAATGATTGGCAGAAGGCTAATGCCGCATGCAACCAACTAGCCAACTTACCTGGAAACCAGGGATTGGATGCGCTACTCAGTCTGTTATCCGACACAAATCCGCGTACCCGAAACGCAGCGGCCTTAGCTCTGCGCGGCCGGGCCGATAATCGAGCCATTGAGCCGTTGCTTGCTGCTATTCGTACCCCTAGTACCAGAGGCTATAACGGTACGCTGGTGTACGCCCTGCAAACCCTGGACTGTCGGCACCACCTGAAAGAGTTGTTTGAAATTCTGTTCTATCAGGGGTACGAAGCCAAGCAGATGGCTATGCAGGTGTTAGAGGAGCAGGAGTTTGAATTCACAACGGAAGATTTACTCAGTATTCAACGGCAATGGAACGCCTGCAAAGCGCAACCGGAGCTATGCTACAGGTTCGAGGAAAATCACGAAAACATTGACTATTTCGTAGAAGGATTTATGGCCTATCTGACAGAGTAATCCTGCCACAGTAGCATAATCTTACATTTGCTTAACGTACAGAAAAAACATAGAAAAGCCCCCGTTACGCTACGTAACGGGGGCTTTTCTATGCTTGCAATTTACTCCGCGCTGGGGGCAGCCGGTGCAGTAGTTGCCGCTTCCGGTGCGCCGCCCTCGGGGCGAGGGCCACGGCCTGAGCGGTTGCGGCCCCCGCGCTTGCGGCGGCGCTGGCCTTCCGGCTTGTCGCCTTCGGCCCGGGGGGCAGTGGCTTCGCCTTCCGGACGCGGAACGCGGGGCTCCCGGGGCGGGCGGGCTTCGCCTTCCGGGCGGGGGGCACGGGGCTCCCGTGGCTCGCGGCGGGGGCGGCTTTCGCTGCCCTCGGGCCGGTCTTCGCGCGGGGGGCGCTGGTAGGGCTGAGCGGGGGCTTGGCCGGCATCCAGGGCGGCCAGGGCGGCGGCGGCGCGGGCAATGCGGGCCTGCTGGTCGGCGTCGGGTTTACCGTCGCCGCGGTTGGGGCGGGCTCCGTCGCGGCCACCGCCGCTGCGGCCGCCTCCTTCGGAGCGGGGGCCACGGTCACGGCCCCCACCACCGCCGGAGCCGCCGCTCCGGCCGCCGCGCTCGGGGCGGCCACCAATTTTGCCGCGCAGGCCACTGAAACGTTTGGGGTCGAACTCGGGCGCTTCGCCCAGGCCCATTGCCTCGGTGATGCGCTGCTTTTCTACTTCCCGCTCAATCAGCTTCTCAATCTTCACCACCCGGTCCTGGTCCTGGTCACTGATAAAGGTGATGGCCGTGCCTTTGGTGGCGGCGCGGGCCGTGCGACCAATGCGGTGCACGTAGTCCTCGGCGGCGCGGGGAATGTCGTAGTTCACCACGTGGCTGAGGCTGTCAATGTCGATGCCGCGGCTGAGCACGTCGGTGGCTACCAAGATGGGGAACTGCTTGTTTTTGAAGGCCCGCATGATTTCCTCCCGCTCCTCCTGGGTGCGGTCGGAGGAGATGCCCCGGGCTTCAATGCCGAGCTTATTAATGGCCCGCACAATGCCACCCACGGCCGCTTTCTGGCTTGTAAACAGCACCATGCTCTGCACATCCTGGGTTTTGATGATGTGTTCCAGCAGGTAAATCTTCTGGCGGTCGAAGGCCATGTAGAACTGCTGGTCGATGCCGGCAGCGGGCTTGGATACGGCCAGGCGGATTTCCTCGGGCTGATTGAGAATCTGCTGCGAGAACTCCCGGATTTTGTTGGGCATGGTGGCCGAGAACAGCAGCGTCTGGCGCTCCTTGGGCAGCTGGCGCACGATGCTGAGGATGTCATCGGAGAAACCCATGTCCATCATCTTGTCGGCCTCATCGAGCACCAGGTATTTCAGGTCCTCAAACTTCACGTAGCCCATCTGCATGTGGGCAATGAGGCGGCCAGGCGTGGCAATGATGATGTCGGCCCCGGAGGTAAGGGCGCGCTTCTGCTGCTCCCAGCCCTCTGATTTGCCCCCGCCGTAAATAGCAATGGAACTGGCTTCCACAAAGTAGCCGAAGCCGGTTACCTGCTCATCAATCTGGGTGGCCAGCTCGCGGGTGGGTACCAGAATGAGAGTAGAAGTGGTGCCGTGCTTGGCGTGGGAAATCTTGTCGATGAGGGGCAGCAGGTAGGCCGCCGTTTTGCCGGTGCCGGTTTGGGCGCAGGCAATCAAATCTTTGCCTTCCAGAATGCGCGGAATGGCTTGCTCCTGAATAGGGGTGGCATTCAGGTAATTCATGGCATCGATGCCCGCCAGCAGGTCATCGTGCAGGTTAAACTCGTGAAACGTCAAGGTGCAGCTGTGTTTTTAGATTGATTGATGGCTGACCCTGCTTTTCGGTCAGCAAACCGCTGTGTGAATTGCAACAAAGATAGAGGGATTTGCGTGCCGTTGAGATTAGACAGTTATTGGCAAACTGGTCAGGCAATGAAATGACGCAGTAATAATTCAGCCATCATTCGGAGCATGTCGCGCATCAAGCGAGGACGCAGGATGACAGTTTTTTACTACTTCACCGCTACGCCTTCCAGAATTTCCAGCTGCCAGCGCAGTTCCTGCGCCCGAATAGGGTAGGGCTGCCCCTTGCGTATCGTCTGAAACACGGCCTCAAATAACCCCAGGTAATTGCCAGTGGGGGCGGGCAGGCTGGTTACCTGGGTTTGACCGGGAGCCGGCACTACTGTTAGCGTGCCAGTGGCGGCAGTCGGTTCCAGGCCGTACTCGGGCGCGGTGGGTAGTAAGCCTTGGTCAAGCTGGGTTTCCTGCACGTCGGCGCGACTTTTCTGGAAGGAGCCGAGGGTACCGTGCAGCACGTAGGCGGGCACCGGCGCGGCCGTGAGCAGGCTGCCGGTCACAAACACGTTTAGGCCCTGCGGATACTGCAGATGGGCATGGAAATAGTCGTCCACGCGGGAGCCGGGGCGGTGGCTGGCTTGGGTGAAGCGCGTTTGTTCAGGGCGGCCGAACAGACTCAGGGCCTGATCCAGCACGTGCGGGCCCAGGTCGAAGCTGAGGCCGCTGCCCGGCACGGCGGGGTCTTCCTTAAACGTCTTGGTATTGAGGGCGACTTTATACCTATCGAAGCGGAAATGCACCTCCGTCAATTTGCCCAACTGCCCGCTTTCCACTACCTGGCGGACAAGCTGAAAATCGGAGTCCCAACGGCGGTTTTGGTAGGCCAGCACGTGCCGGTTTTGGGCGGCGGCCAAAGCCAGTAGCTCATCCAGTTCGGCTACGGTGGTGGCTACCGGCTTTTCGATGAGCACGTGTTTGCCAGCCTGCAAGGCCTGCCGGGCGAGGGCAAAATGGGTGTCGTTGGGCGTGTTGATGATGACCAGTTCCAGTGCTGGGTCGGCCAGCAGTTCGGCCACGCTGTCGTAGCTCGTAACGGTAGGATAATGCTGCTGGGCCTGCTTGCGGCTGCGCTCCACCACGGCCCGCAGCTGAAAGCCAGCGTGCGCCTGCACAAACGGCGCGTGGAAAATGCGGCCCGACATGCCGAAAGCCAGCAGGCCGGTTTGAATAGGAGAGGACATGGCTTTTTAGCTGTTACTAGGCAAACGAACGTTAGAATAAGTAGTCAAGAACGTCATTCCGAGCTTGCCGAGGAATCTCGCGTGCTGATGTTGTGGCAGTAAACCAGAGGTCAGTACGTGAGAATCCTCGGCAAGCTCGGAATGACGGGCTGTCTTTCAGCAAACAATCAACCCAAACCATGGCCACGCTCGACCGATTTTCCACCCAAGCTGATTTGTACGCCCGCTACCGCATCGACTACCCGGCGGAGCTTTACCAGTGGCTGCTCCCGCAGGTTTCGGGCCGCGCCCACGCCTGGGACTGTGCTACCGGCAACGGGCAGGTAGCGGCTAAGTTAGCTGAGCATTTTGCTCAGATAGAGGCCACTGATATCAGCACCGCCCAGTTGAGCCAGGCCCCGCAACGGCCCACCATCCGTTACCAGCCGTCCAAAGCCGAGCACACGCCGTTTGCCGCGGATAGCTTCGACCTGATAACCGTAGCTCAGGCCGTGCATTGGTTTGACATGGAGGCCTTCAATGCCGAGGTACGCCGCGTGCTGCGGCCGGGTGGTATAATTGCTGAGTGGGGCTACAACCTGCTCTCCATCAGCCCTGAACTAGACCCACTGGTGCGGCATTTCCACGACGACGCTATGCGGCCGTATTGGGATGATAACCGCTGGCACATTGTGGATGAGTATGCTCGGCTGCCATTCCCGTTTGCCGGGGTACAAACTGCCCGTTTCGCGGTGCGCCGGCAGTGGTCGGCGGAGTGGCTGCTGAACTACCTGCGCACGTGGTCGAGCGTGGCTAACTACCAGCAGCAGCATCAGCAAGACCCCGTGCTGCAAATTGCCGACGGTCTGACGCGGCTGTGGGGACCGGGCGAGCGGGAGGTGGTGTTTCCAGTGTTTGCGCGGGCGGGGCGTAAAGACTAAACGGGCGGCCGGCACGTTAGCCCGGCGTATTCCGGTTTAGTCTTATCTATGCTCAATCAGTTGAAGGCGCTAGCCTTATTTTACCGCTCCGTTTTGGGGTACACGCTGGCCGTATCCGGGCTGATTATCGGCTCATCTTTACTCCCAATGTTTGGTAATTGGCCGCCCCGGCTGGGGCCCTTATTGCTGATGAAGCTAGTCACTTTTCCGCTCGTTATCTACCTGCTGAGCCAATTCCGGCCTCACCAATATTGGTTTTACAGCAACCTCCACCTTTCGCCCCGGCAGCTGTGGGGTGGTGCTTTGGTGCTCGACGGAGTAGTGTTTGTTCTTCTCGTAGAGGCCGCCCGGTTGCTGATTCCATGATGCCTTCTACAGAACCAAGCCCATGGGTATTGGAGGCCGATGGTATTCAGCTATCCTTTGGGCAGCGGACGATTTTGTCGGACGTGTATCTGCGGGTGCAAACCGGGCAACTTGTGGCGCTGTTGGGGCGCAACGGCAGCGGGAAATCTACCTTGCTCCAAACCGTTTTCGGCTCCCGCTCCGTGCCCGATGCTTCCGTGCGGGTAAATGGACAGCGGGTGGTGCCTGCGTATCAGCAAGCCGGCCTGCTGAGCTACCTGCCGCAAGCGTCCCTGCTGCCCGGTAGCCTTACCATTCAGCAGGCCGCGCGCCTGCTGGGCGTTGATGCGGTGGCTGCCCTGGCTGGTTTTCCGGAGTTTCAAGAGCAGGTGCGGGCTGGCTGCCGGTTGCAGGAGCTATCCGGGGGCGGGGCGCGGCTATTGCAGGTACTGCTGTTGCTGGCGCGCAACCATCGGTTTTTACTCCTGGATGAGCCCTTTTCGGGAATTATGCCGGTACACGTGGAGCAACTGGGCCACCTGATGCAAACGGCCAAGCAGCGTACCGGCCTGCTCATTACCGACCACCGCTACGCCGAAGTGCTGGCTTTAGCTGATGTGGTGTACCTGCTGCACGGTGGCCGCCTGGAGAAGCTGCAGGACCCCTGGACCGAATTGCGCGACCGGGGCTACCTGGCATCCTGAGTGTGCGCCCAGGCTCCTACCTTCGGCCCCATGAATACTGCCTCTGAACTACCCCTGGCCGGACTGCGGGTGCTGGAACTGGCGTCGGTGCTGGCCGGGCCGCAGGTAGGCCAGTTTTTAGCCGAGCTAGGAGCCGACGTGCTTAAGCTGGAAGCCCCGGCCGGCGACGTAACCCGCACCTGGCGCACCGCCGCCGAAGACCCCGCCACTACCGTAACGGCCTACTTCAGCAGCGCCAACTGGGGCAAGCGCAGCCAGATCCTCGACCTGACTACCGAAGCCGGCCGCGCCACATTGCAGCAGCTAGCTGCCCACGCCGACATCGTGCTGACTTCCTACAAGCCCGGCGACGCGGAAAAGCTCGGGGCCGACTACGTCACGCTCTCAGTGCACAACCCACGCTTGATTTACGGCCACATCACCGGCTACGGCCCCCACGAAATCCGCGCCGGCTACGACGCCGTGTTGCAGGCCGAAACCGGCTTTATGCACCTGAACGCCACCGGCCCCGGCCATGAGCCCCAAAAAATGCCCGTGGCCCTCATCGACCTGCTCACGGCCCATCAGCTTAAGGAAGGTCTGCTCACGGCCCTGTACCAGCGTGAGCGAACTGGAAAGGGAGCATTGGTGCAGGTGAGTTTGCTGGATAGCGCGCTGGCCTCTTTGGCCAACCAGGCCGCTACTTGGCTGGTAACCGGCCACGACCCCAAGCCAATGGGCTCCGGCCACCCCAGCATCGTGCCATACGGTACCGTGTACACTGGCCAGGATGGCACGCGCCTGCTGCTGGCCGTGGGCTCAGATAAGCAGTTTCAGCAGCTGTGCACCGTACTGCAACGGCCGGCGTGGGCGGCGGATGAGCGTTTTCACCGGAACCCCAGCCGGGTAGCGCACCGACAGGAACTGGAGGCATTGCTGGCCGGACGTATTGCCGAGGTAAACGGCTCGGAGCTGCTGGCAGCTCTGGAAGGCTTGGCCGTGCCGGCTGGCGCGGTACGTACCGTAGGCGAGGCCCTGGCACACCCGTTGGCCCAGCCGATGCTGCTGCCCGTTGCGCCTGGTGTCTCGTATCAGGGGCTGCGTACGGTGGCGTTTCGCAGTAACACCTGGCCGGTTGCCGGGCAGCTTCCGGCCCCGCCGCCGCTGCCCGGCCAGGCCGAAAAGTAGGTTGACCGGGCAGCAGTCGGCGGTAATCTGGCTGGAAAGCTGGTTGGTCGAAAGCGGTAAAATCGAAACTCAGAGCCGGTTAGTTTGCGTAGGTACCAGATTCCGAGACTGTGCCCCGGCGCAGTTGGTTGTTGAATCTGGGCTTGTTTCTGTGTTTCAGACCTGGCTCACTTACTCGAATAGTAATGCCGCACACCTCGCCCGCTACTCTACCCCAAACCGACGACGGTACGCCCGGTGCCCCGCTGCCCGCTACCGGCCCTGCTGCCACCGCTAGCACGCCCAACACCGATAACCAGGCCCCCAATGCGCCCGGAGAGCCCGAGCCCTCACCCGAGGACCGCCTGGACCTGATTTTTGACGGCCTGAAACAGAAGTCTTCGGCTAAACAGGCAATTTATCGCAACACGCTGGCCACCTTTGACTTGCTGCGGAAAGTGTCGCAGGAGCTGGTAGTGGAGCTGAGCCGCCGCATCACGCCCGTCGATTCCACGGTAATTATTGAGTACCGGCCGGTGAACGACATGGAATTTCACATCCGCTTCAGCGGCGACCTGCTGGTATTCGTGCTGCACTCCAACATTGTTACCTTCCCTGACGACTACGGCCCCATGGCCACGCGCTACGTGGAGAATGATTTCCGGCGGCGGTTTTTCGGCCACATCATGGCCTATAACTTTATGGCCGACAGTATCAAATACCAGCGCATGAACGACCCTGGCTACTTAGTAGGGCGCCTGCTCATCAACATCGATAACCACTACTTTCTGGAAGGGGTGCAGCAGCTGGAACTGCCCGACAACGATATGTCGGACAACCCCGTGACGGAGGACAGCCTCAAGCTGTTCGTGGAAAGCGCCATGATTGCCGCCGTGAACAACGACCTGATTGCCCCGCCCCTGAGCGACATTCAGAAGATTTCGGTGAAGCAGAAGCTGGAAAACCAGCAGGTGAGCCGGGGCAGCAAAGTAGGCTTCAGCTTCTACCACGAGCAGCGCCATCCCAGCATCGACGGGCTGCCGTACTAGCGCCGTTGTAGGCGGAAAGCAGCAGTTGACAAACCCGGCGAGTTGCAGCGCAATCCGCCGGGTTTGCCGTTCTTTGCGCCTTCGTTTTTGTATTTGCCATGAAAAACTTCACTTCCTTCGCCGATGCGGGCGACTATAAGGCCCTGCTGCAACAGGCGCTGGAAATTAAAGCCAATCCCTTTGGCTACCAGCACGTGGGGCGCAACAAAACCGTGGGGCTGATTTTCTTCAACCCCAG
Organism: Hymenobacter pini; assembly: GCF_020421205.1. Taxonomy (GTDB): domain Bacteria; phylum Bacteroidota; class Bacteroidia; order Cytophagales; family Hymenobacteraceae; genus Hymenobacter; species Hymenobacter pini. Next base: position 1,044,256 of record NZ_JAIZZH010000002.1, on the reverse strand, counting down.
CCTGCGCACCCGGCTTAGTTCGGTAAAAGCGGCCTACAACCTGGGCGCGCAGGCCTGGGTGCTCAACGCCGGTGCCGACTCGTGGACTTTGGAAATGGCCGATGGCGCAGTGATGAATGGTGGCACGCAGGAGCACATCAAGGAAGCCATTGCCGTGATGAGCCAGTACTGCGACGTGCTGGGTGTGCGCACCTTCCCCACGCTCACAAACCGGGAAGCCGATTACAGCGAGGAAGTCTTCAACAAAATTCTGCAATACGCCACGGTGCCGGTTATCAGCCTGGAAAGCGCCACGCTGCACCCGCTGCAAAGCTTTGCCGACCTGATTACGGTGGCCGAAACCAAAAAGAAGGAGCGGGTGAAAGTGGTGCTCACCTGGGCCCCGCACGTGCGTGCCCTGCCCCAGTGCGTACCCAACTCGTTTGCCGATTGGTTTTCGGAAATTGACTGGGTGGACTTTGTAATTACCCACCCCGAGGGCTACGAGCTGGACCCTAAATTTACCAAAGGTGCCCGTATTGAGTACGACCAGAAAAAGGCCCTGGAAGGCGCGGATTTTGTGCAGGCCAAAAACTGGAGCAGCTACCAGCAGTACGGGCAGGTGCTGCAGAACGACCCCGCCTGGATGCTCACCCCTGAGCACATGGCCCTCACCAACGACGCCAAATTCCTGCACTGCCTGCCCGTGCGCCGCAACGTGGAAGTATCGGATGCGGTGCTGGATTCGCCTAATTCTCTGGTGATTCAGGAGGCTGGCAACCGGGTGTTCTCCATGCAAACCGTACTGCACGAACTGCTGAAATAAGCTGGTTAAGCTGGTGAGAAACTGGCAATGAACGGGTTACAAAATATGGGCATTTTCGTCTGAAGCTCGGGCACTGACGTTAAAGGCTTAGTCGACAGGCTCGCCGTTGAGCGGAGCCGTCCGATGTTTCACCTTACTCATTTGACCTGCTATGAAAAAGTTTCTTGCCATTGCCGCCTTACTCGTAACGGGTGTTTCGGCTGCTAATGCCCAAACCAGCACCACAAACACGACTACCACGACCACGCAGCCGGCTACTACGGTACCGATGCAAGGTCAGCCAATGCAGAGTCAAGGCACTATTAACCAGACTACAACCACCACGACGCCCGTAACTACGCCGATGCCCGCTTCGACCACCACGGTAGAAACCCGCTCGACCACTAACGGCACTTACAGCCCCACTACTACAGGCGCCGACGTGAAAGCGAAAGACAAAAAAAGAAAATCGAAAATGAAGGCTGATAACTAGTCTTAATTCGATTCTTCTAGAGTGAAAAAGGCTCCCGGCAAATACTGCTGGGAGCCTTTTTTGTCTCTTATAGCAAGAAGGCCAGCTGTTTGCCCACCGTATCCTCGGGTGATTCCAAATTAGACAGGGATACACCAAGCAGCCGCACCCCTTTGGGCAGTGGCAGCAGTACCGCGAGTAGCTCGTGGGCCACCTGCTCGAAGGCAGTTAATGTGGGGAGCATACCAAATAAAGAGCGGCTGCGGGTAATCTGCTGAAAGTCGGCGTACTTGACTTTGAGCGTAACGGTGCGGCCCCGCAGGCCGGTGCGCTGGCAGTGGTTCCATACCGAGTTCAGGCAGGGGGCCAGGCCCGCCAGTAGCTCTTCGCGCGTGAGTAAGTCCTGCTCAAAGGTGGTTTCGGAGCCGATGGATTTGCGTAGGCGGTCGGGTACCACGGGGCGGTGGTCCTGGGCGCGGGCAATGTGGTAATAGTGCGTGCCGGCCTTGCCGAAATGCTGGCGCAGAAAGGCCTCCGTCTGCTGCCGCAAATCGAGGCCCGTGAAGATGCCCAACTGGTTGAGCCGCGCCGCCGTGGCTGGCCCGATGCCGTGAAATTGCCCCACCGCCAGCTCCGCCACAAACGCCAAGCCCTGGCTGGGTTTGATAACGAACTGCCCGTTGGGCTTGCGGTAATCGGAGGCCAGCTTAGCCAGAAACTTGTTGTAGCTGATGCCCGCCGAGGCCGTAAGCTGGGTTTTCTGCAGGATTTCGGCCCGGATTTGCTCAGCAATGCGCGTGGCCGAGGCTATGCCCTTCAGGTTCTCGGTTACGTCGAGGTAAGCCTCATCTAAGGACAACGGCTCAATAAGCGGGGTGTACTCGGCAAAGATTCCCCGAATCTGTCGCGACACTTCCTTGTACACCTCAAAGCGGGGCTTCACAAACACCAGCTCCGGGCACTTGCGCGCCGCCACCGCCGATGACATGGCCGAGCGCACCCCAAACTGCCGGGCCTCGTAGGAGGCCGCCGCCACCACGCCCCGCTGCCGGGCCCCGCCCACGGCCACGGGCTTGCCGCGCAGCACGGGGTTGTCGCGTTGCTCCACGGAGGCGTAAAACGCATCCATGTCGAGGTGAATGATTTTGCGGGTTTCGGCGGGGTCCACGGCGGGAAAAGTTCGGCCCCAAAGTTCGGCAGGCCTGCCCGTAAAACCGTACGGTTGCCCCAGGGCTAAAGCCCTGGGCCATGTAGCATTCCTGGCGCTCTGCGTAGCCCAGGGCTTCGGCTCTGGCCAGCTTAATCCTGCACGGGTTCCAGCGGCACCGGTTCTGGCGTGGTTTTGGGTTTCTGGCTCACCAGGAATACCCCCCCGAAAATCAGCAGGGCCTGTAGGGCTTTGGTGAGCGTAAGGGTATCCTTGCCCGTGGCCACGGCAATGAGCACCGCCAGGGCTGGCTGCAAGTAGATATAGGCGCCCAACAGGGCCGGCGAGGCATATTTCAGAGCCCAGTTGTTGAGCAGGTAGGCCAGAATAGTGAGGCAGATGACCATATAGGCAATGGCCGCCCAGATGCTGGCCGGGAAGCTGGCGTAATCGGGCTGCTGCACTTGCTGCCAGCCGGCCGGCACCGCCAGAAACGCCCCCACCAGAAAGATGCGGGCAAGTACCGTAAACGGGTGGTACTTGCGCATCAGTGGCATCACTAGCACCAGGTACACCCCGAACGCCGTGGCGTTGAGCAGAATAAATACGTTGCCCAGCAGCCCATCCTGGCCCCCGGCCGCTACTGGGCCCCGGCTCAGGATAATACTGGCCGCCCCCACGCCCGCCAGCCCAATCCCCAGCAGCCGCGGCAGCGTGAGCCGCTCGCCCAGCAGCACCACCGAGGCCAGCACCGTAACCACCGGCGCAATGGTCTGGATAAGTGAGGCGTTGATGGGAGAGGTGAGGTTGAGGCCCGAGAAGAACAGCAGCTGGTTCAGCCCGATGCCCAGAATACCGCAGGCAATGGCCCGCAGCTGGTCGGCGCGGCCGGTGATGCGGTCCTGCGGGGCCACCAGGCGGCTGAGGATGCCGAAGCACACGGCCGCCCCCACAATGCGCAGCAGCACTAGCCCAAACGGGCCCATGTAGCGCGGCATCACATCCTTGGAAATGCTGTAGTTGGCGGCGTAAATCAGGGCCACCACAAACAAGGCGCTGTGCACCTTCACGGAGTTTTTCATGCTACCACGAAGGTACGGCTGAATAGCCGCCAGGCAGCGCCGCGCCGCAAAATGCCGTAGGTATCTTTGTAGTTTCTGCCCGCCGGAAACCGCCCCTGCACCGCAGGGCCACCGGCTCGGCCTTTCCACCTGCTTCCGTTTACGCTATGGCCACTGGCTCCCTGTTCGATACCGACTCCGCCGCCGACGCTCCTTCGCCGGCCGGGCACACGCCCCGGCCCGGGGCCCCGCTGGCCGAGCGGATGCGGCCCCGCACCCTGGGCGAGTACGCCGGGCAGCAGCACCTCATCGGGCCCGAGGGCGTGCTGCGCCGCTACCTCGATGCCGGCCGCCTGCCCAGTATTATCCTGTGGGGGCCGCCCGGCGTGGGCAAAACCACCCTGGCCAACCTGTTGGCCCAGGAGCTAGGCCGGCCGTTTGCGGCGCTGTCGGCCATTAACGCCGGGGTGAAGGACGTGCGCGACGTGATTGAGCGGGCCAAAAAGCAGCGCGGCACGGTGCTATTCATTGATGAAATTCACCGCTTCAGCAAAAGCCAGCAGGATGCCCTGCTGGGGGCCGTGGAGCAAGGCGTGGTTACGCTCATCGGGGCCACCACCGAAAATCCCTCGTTTGAGGTGATTCCGGCCGTGCTGAGCCGGGCGCAGGTGTACGTGCTGGAGCCATTGGGCAAAGACGTGCTCACCGGCCTCGTGGATAAAGCCCTGGCCGAAGACGGGGTGCTGAAGCAGAAAAAAGTGCGGGTGCAGGAGTACGGGGCCCTGCTTACCATTTCGGGCGGCGACGCGCGCAAGCTGCTGAACCTGCTGGAAATTGTGGTGGAAGCCAGCCGCCCCCACGCCAAAACCGGCGAAATCGTCATTACCGATGAGGCCGTGCAGCAACTGGCCCAGCAACACCTGGCCCGCTACGACAAAGGCGGCGAAATGCACTACGACGTCATTTCGGCCTTCATCAAGAGCATCCGCGGCTCCGACCCTAACGCGGCCCTGTACTACCTGGCTGTGATGCTGGAAGGTGGCGAAGACGTGAAGTTTATTGCCCGCCGCCTACTCATTCTGGCTTCCGAGGATGTGGGCTTGGCCAACCCCAACGCCCTCATGCTGGCCCAAAGCTGCTTTCAGGCCGTGACGGTTATCGGCATGCCCGAGTCGGATATTATTCTGGGGCAGACGGTGGTGTACCTGGCCACTTCGCCCAAGAGCAATGCCAGCTACAAAGCCATACGGGAAGCACGGGCGTTGGTGCGCCAGCAGGGCGTGCAGCCGGTGCCCATTCCGCTGCGCAACGCGCCCACTAAGCTCATGGCTGAGCTGGGCTACGGCAACCAGTACCTCTACTCCCACGACTACGAAGGCAACTTCGCCTACCAGGAGTTCCTGCCCGACGCCCTCAGCGGCACCGTGTTCTACCGCCCCGGCCACAACCCATCCGAGGCCAAAGCCCAGGAACGCCTGCGCCAGCTCTGGGGCGAGAAGTACGGGTATTGATAGTAGCCATTGCGAGGCGGAACTGAAGCAATCCTTCCTTTCCACAGCCCTCCACTTTGACTAGCAGCAAGCCCCCGATACTATATTTCGCTGTCAAGGGTTTGGTAATAGCTCGAAGCTGGGTGCGCTGAAAAGGAAAGATTGCTTCGGCTCCGCCTCGCAATGACGGTTTTTGTCAAACTGCCCCAACCACCTGACCACCTACCAACGTCCGTTCCGGCTCCAAACCGGGCCGTTGGTTGAATACCCGGCGGTGGGGGCGGAAAGCGGCTACTTTTGCTTCCGATACTTAATCTGCTACTTCCATGAGACAATTTTTTAAGTACGTGCTGGCCACCTTCACCGGCCTCGTGCTATTTTCCTTGCTGGGCGTGGTGTTGCTGGTGGGCTTCATTGTGGCCGCCGCTTCCTCCGATAAGGAAGTAACCGTGGCCCGCAACTCGGTGCTGGAGCTCACCCTCGACAAACCCATTGGGGAGCGGGAATTCACTAACCCCTTCTCGGGCTTCACGGGTGGGCAGAGCAGCACCATTGGCCTGGATGAGTTGAAAAACGCCATCCGCCGCGCCAAAAATGACGACGACATCAAAGGCATTTTCCTGAACCTGGAACTGGTGCAGGGCGGCATGGCCTCTTTGGAGGAAGTGCGCCAGGATCTGCTCGACTTTAAGAAGGCCGGCAAGTTCGTGGTGAGCTACACCGATGCGCAGTCGGAGAAAAGCTACTACCTGGCTTCGGTGGCCGATAAGCTGTACCTAAACCCCCAGGGCACGCTGGAGTTCAATGGCCTGTCGTCGGAGACGATGTACTACAAAAACCTGTTCGACAAGCTGGGCGTGCAGGCGCAAATTTTCCGCGTGGGCTCGTTTAAGAGCGCCGTGGAGCCGTTCTTCCGCACCAATATGTCGGACTCGGCCCGCCTGCAAACGGCTTCGTTCCTGAACTCCCTGAACGGCTCGATGCTGGCGGAGGTGGCTGCGGCCCGCAAAATTGCCCCGGCCCGCCTCAAGGTTATCAGTGACTCCATGCTGGTGCACAACGCCGATGACGCCAAGCGCCTCGGGCTGGTTACCGACCTGGGCTACTACGACCAAGCCACTGACTACATCAAAGGCAAGCTGGGCGTGGAAAAGGACGACAAGCTGAGCCTGATTGATTTGTCGGATTACAAGAAGTCGGCGAAGGACGACGAGGGCAGCACCAGCGGCAACCGCATTGCCGTGGTGTACGCCGAGGGCGACATTGTAACGGGCAAAGGCGGCAACGAAAGCATCGGCAGCACCCGCTTTGCCGAGGCTATCCGCAAAGCCCGCCTCGACAAAGGTGTGAAGGCTGTAGTACTGCGCGTGAACTCGCCCGGTGGTTCGTCGCTAGCTTCTGATATCATCTACCGCGAGGTGATGCTGACGAAGAAAGTGAAGCCCATCATCTGCTCCATGTCCGATGTGGCGGCCTCGGGCGGGTACTTCATTGCCATGGGCTGCGACACTATTGTGGCGCATCCTACCACCATTACCGGCAGCATCGGCGTATTCGGGGTGCTGCCCAACGTGGAGCCCTTCCTGCGCGACAAAATCGGCATCACCACCGACCGGGTAACTACCGGCAAGTTCTCCGACTTCCCCACCGTAACGCGGGCCCTCACGCCGTTTGAACAGCAGCAATTCCAATCCGAAATCAACCGCATCTACGCCGACTTCACCACCAAAGCCGCCGCTGGCCGCAACATGCCGGTGGAGCGTCTGCGCCGCTTTGCCTCAGGCCGGGTATGGTCGGGCACGGAAGCCAAAGCCCGCGGCCTCGTGGACGTGCTGGGCTCTATGGATGATGCCCTGCGCATTGCTGCCCGCCGCGCTAAGCTGAAGGAAGGCGACTACCGCATTCAGAAGCTGCCCCGCCAAAAGTCGTTTGCTGAAAACCTGCTGAGCTCGTTCTCCGAGGAAGCCAAGCTGCGCATGGTGAAGGAGGAAATGGGCCCGATGTACCCCATGTACCAGCAGTACAAGAAGCTCTCCGAAATGAAAGGTGCCCAAATGCGGATGCCTTTTGAAGTGAACGTGCAGTAGCGCGGACACGTAGGTAAAAAGCCACCGGCGCAAGTCGGTGGCTTTTTTGTTTTGGGCGTGGCCACCTGAGAACTGGTTTCCGGGTAGCGCTGCCTGTACCTTGCACCAAAAATCAACAATGAAAGAACTGAACGAAGCCGCTACCTACCTCCGCCATGCGTTGCGGGAGTTCAAACCTCAGGCCGGTATTATTCTGGGCACGGGCCTGGGCGCCCTGGCCCAAGAGCTGGAGGTACAGCACCGCTTCAGCTACGCCGATATTCCGCACTTCCCGATATCCACGGTAGAAAGCCACGCCGGCGAGCTGCTGGCTGGCACCCTGGCCGGCAAACGGGTGCTGGTGATGCGCGGCCGCTTCCACTTTTACGAGGGCTACACCATGGAGCAGGTGGTGTTTCCGGTGCGGGTGATGAAATTGCTGGGCATTGAGCACCTGCTCGTCAGCAACGCCAGCGGCGGCCTCAACCCTGACTACGCCTACTCCGACCTCATGCTGCTGGAAGACCACATCAACCTGCAGCCGACCAACCCACTCATCGGCAAAAACCTCGATGAGCTGGGCCCCCGCTTCCCCGATATGCTGGAGCCCTACAGCCCCGCCCTGCTGCGACTGGCCGAAGAAGCGGCCCGGGAACTGAACCTGACACAGTACCTGCGCCGGGGCGTGTACGCCAGCCTGCCCGGCCCCATGCTGGAAACCCCCGCCGAGTACCGCTACCTGCGCACTATCGGGGCTGATGCGGTGGGCATGAGTACCGTGCCCGAGGTTATTGCCGCTGTACACATGAACCTGCCGGTGCTGGCCGTGTCGGTTATAACCGACCTCTGCGCCCCCGGCAAGCTCAAAAAGGTGTCGCTAGCCGATATTCTGCGCACCGCCGCCGTGGCCGAACCCCGCCTCACGGCTTTATTCCGGCGGGTTCTGGAGAAGCTGTAGTTCTGCTTACCCGTGAACTTACCAGGAAGGGCCACCCCGTGCGGGGTGGCCCTTCTTTTTTAGGTAGCTATGGGCGTACCAATTGCTTACTTGCGGGTAGCACCGAAGGCGTACACAATTGTCTGGCCATCCTTGCCCTTGCGGGAGTATACCATAGTTTCCGTGCCCGCGCCTTCTATGGTGTATTCCTGCGCGTCGCCTTTATGGTCGGTGAAGTGCAGGGTGCGGTTGTTAGCGCCCATCAACATCCACGTGCCGTTGAAGGTGGTGCCATCGGCCAGCAGGGTTTGGGTGTAGCTGCCGTCGGGCTGAAACTGCAGGGAAAACCGGTCCTTGATGTCGGTAGAGCGGCTGATTTGGCTGCCGCTGCTGAGCTCGTTCAGCCACCACGTATTTACGCGGGTAAGGGAAGCAGAGGTAACTGGCTCAACCGGAGGCGGAGTACAGCCGCAATAGGGTTCTTTCTCGCAGCTGGTAAGGGTAGCGGGCCCGGCCAAAAGCAGCGCAAAGAGTGCATTTCGGGTAAAAAGATTACGCATCAGAATAAGTTGAGATAGGTGAATGCTCCGAAGATACCATCCGCTGCTCAGGCGTTGCATCTGCCGCACACTTATTTCACGATGATGCGGCGGCGCTGGTAGCTGAGCACCGTAAACACCCCAATACCGCCTTCCACGGTGCTTTTAATAGCCGCGGGCTGCCCAAAGGGGTTGCCGTTGGCATTGCGCGCATCCTGCACCGACTGCAGAAACCGGTAATACGGCTGATCCAGGTGGTAGAGCGTAACAAACAGCGTATCGTCGGCCGCAAACTCGTAGCTGGTGCCCAGCGTGAATTCCTGGCCGTTGTTGAGTCGGTCCTCCGGCGTGTAGTCAACCGTAGGTGAGGTGGCCAGCCGACTCTTGTGAATCTGAAGGCGGTAGAAGTCTATGGTAGCGGCGGGGTCCCGGAAGCGAGTAAGCACGTAGGCCTTGCGGAACTCGCCCTGCTTATCGTTGAATTTCCACTCTACCGTATCAATGGGTACCAGCGCGGGCATGGTGGCCGAGCCCGTTACGCGGCGGCCTTGGGAATCGGTCAGCTCCAGCCCGAACGTCTGGCCGGGCTGAATGGTGAGGCGGCGCGTACCGGAATGGGTGTAGAGCTTGCCCGTGCGCCGGTCGCTGCCGGGGGCAAACAACAGCTCCTGCCGTTGGCCATTGGGCAGCGTCACAAACGCCTTTACATCGGTGGGCACCTGCGGGGTGGGAGCCGAGAGATACGGCCCCGATTCGGTAACAGCAATGCGCGGAATCTGGCCGTTTTCGAGGTAGCCTTCCACCACTAGCTGCGGGGGATAGGCTGGCAGCTCCACGTCAATATCCTTCTGCAGGCCGCAACTGCTCAGCAGAGCCAGCCCGCCCGCCAGCAGCCTCAGCGCCCACCGGCCACCCGGTTGTCCGCTGCGCCCGGCAGCAGTAACCCACATCCGCGTAATCCGAGAAATATGCATACTCCGCACTCAGAATTTGAAGTTATACGTCACCGATGGAATGACCGGGAACAACGACACCTGCCGGGCCCGGAAATTCACCACCTCCTTGGTCTGCTCGTCCTTCACCTGGTCGAAATACACGAAGTAGGGGTTGCGCCGGTTGTAGGCGTTGTAGATGCTGAACGTTAAGTCGGCCTCCGGAATCCAGCGGGTGGGGCGCATTTTCCAGACCACACCCAGGTCCAGGCGGTTGTAGGGGGCCAGTCGGTAGGTGTTGCGCTGGGGGTAGATGGGTACGGCCGAGGCTTTTTCGCCGTACAAATCCTGAAACACAAAGCGGCCCAGCGGCAGGGTAGTGGCCTGCCCCGAGCTAAACACAAACGAGCCGGTAAGCTGCACCCGGTCCGAGAGGTTATAGATAACCACGGCCGTCAGGTTGTGGCGCCGGTCGTAAGTGGGGTAGAAGGTGTTACCGTTATTGATGCCGGTGGTGCCGCGCTGGGGTGGGAAGCGCCGCTTCGTCCAGGCCAGGGTGTAGCCGATCCAGCCGGTGGTACGGCCCTGCTTTTTCTCCAGATACACCTCGTTGCCGTAGGCCCAGCCCTTGCCAAACAGGAATTCCGAGTCCAGGTCGGGGTTCACGAACAGCTGGGCGCCATCCTTGAAGTCAATCTGCCGCTGAGCCCACTTGTAGTACACCTCGTTGGTGATGAGGTAGCGCCCGTCGCCCAGCAGCCAACTGATACCGGCGGCTACCTGCTGGCTCCGCTGGGGCCGCACCGATTTACGCGAGGGGTACCAAATATCCGTAGGCAGCGAAGCCCCGGAGTTGGTAACCAAGTGCACGTATTGGTACATGAGGGCGTAGCTGCTCTTGAGCGACACGGTAGGCGTGAGCGAGTAGCGCACCGCTGCCCGGGGTTCCAGGCCGCCGTACTGGTCGGAGCCTGACTGGAAGCCCGACAGCCGCAGGCCATATTCCAGCTGCCATTTCTCAGTTGGCTTGTAGGTATCAGAGGCGTAGAGGGCCACTTCGGCACCAGGGTAGGTAATATTGGAGCCTAGGGCCAAGCGGCCGTCGGCGGAACCCGCTTGCAGGCTGCCCGTGCCAAAGCGGTGATGGGTGGCGGTCAGGCCGAATTTCAGCGCGTGTTTATTGTTGGGCAAATAATCCAGGTCGGAGCGCAGCGTCAGGTCCCGGATGTTCGATGACAGGTTGAAGGCGAACTGGTCCAGCTGGTTGCTGATCTGATATTTGTAGCGCGTTACGGAGGCCGTGGTATTCAAAAATAGGCGCGGGTTGAATACGTGGTTCCAGCGCATGGCCCCCACGGTATTGCCCCAGTTAAAGCTGAAATCAAAGCCGTTCTGGGAATTGAACCCGAACTTGTCGTTGCCCAGATACCCTGATAGAAACAGCTCGTCCTTACTGCCCAGCTTGTAATTCGCCTTGGCGTTGAAGTCGTAGAAGTAGTAGTCAGGGATGGGGTTGTAATCGTCCTGATCTTCGTTGAGCTTGTTGATCTGGCGGGTAAACACATCGAAATACGTACGCCGCCCCGAAACCAGAAACGCACCTTTACCCTTTTTGATGGGGCCTTCCACCGTGAGGCGGGATGAAATCAGCCCAATGCCCCCGCTCACGCCCAGCTTCTCCGAGTTGCCGGGCCGCATCTTCACATCCACCACCGACGACAAGCGCCCCCCGTACTGGGCCGGAAATCCACCCTTGTACAAATCCACCGACTGCACAGCATCGGGGTTGAACACAGAAAACAGCCCAAATAAGTGGCTGGGGTTGTACACCAGCGCATCGTCTACCAGCACCAGGTTCTGGTCGGCCGAGCCCCCGCGCACAAACAGGCCCGAGGTGCCTTCGCCACCGTTCTGCACCCCCGGCTTCAACTGCAGCGTTTTCAGAATATCCACCTCCCCAAACAGAGCCGGCAGCAGTTTGGCTTCCTTGACCGTGAGGCGGTCCACGCTCATCTGGGTGGTTTGCAGCTTCTGCTCCAAAGAGCCGTTACCTTCCACTACTACCTCGCCCAGTTGGTTGCCGCCGCCGCTCAACTGAAACGATTGGCGTTGGTTGCGGGTGAGGTTGATGGTAAAGGTTTGGGTGTTATACCCAATAAAGGATACGACCACTTGATGACGGCCCTCCGGCAGGCGCAGCGAGTATGCGCCCTGCTCGTCGGCGGTAGCGCCCAGGGCAAGGGCCGGTACCGCCACGGTAGCTCCCGGCAGCACCTCGGCGGTGTTGCTGGCCCGTACTGTGCCGCTAAGAGTATATTGGGCCTGAGCCCAGCTCAGATTTGGGCAGACCATGCCAGCCACCCACAAAACGGTAAGTATAAACCAAAACCTCATGCAAGCCTCTCTAGCCGTGAGCCCAAAAATACGGACGGGCGGTGTAAATGGCTGAACAACTCACCATCAGCCGGAAAGTTGCATGCTGCATCGTTGGTGAAATAGCTGGGCCTACTGCAGCACACCCTGCACTACCTGGCTGATCTGGGCCGCCGGCACCACGCCTGCCTGCCGCCATACTGGCTGGCCTTTGTGAAATAAAATCAGGGTGGGAATGCTTTGCACCCGGAATTGCTGGGCCGCTGCCTGGTTGCGGTCCACGTCAATCTTGATGACTTTGAGCTTGCCTTGGTGCTGACTGGCTACCTGCTCTAGAATGGGGGCCATGGTTTTGCAAGGGCCGCACCAGTCGGCGTAAAAATCAACCAACACGGGCATACCGGGGCTATTAATCAGCTCAGAAAACGACTTTTTAGGCATAACAGGCAAAAAATACTCGTCGGCTGTGTGCCGGCCAGCAGGCTCTATACGGCTGTGCTGCCGGAATTGGTACGGGGCCGGCTGGACCCACAACACAAAAAAGCCCAGTGCTGCAACACTGGGCTTTCGGGTTGTGGGTGAGTGTGGGTGAAAAGGGGGAGGCTATTTCTTGCCCACCAAGGTAACATCATTTGCGACTTCAGAAAAGCCGAAGCGCCCGCCAACTACTCTTTTTCCACCTACCTGGCATTCCCAGGTGTAGCGGCCGGGGGTCGATTTGCCGGCTTCGCCGCGGTCCGTCTTGAAATAATCCGCCTCAGTTGCTTCTGATGGAAATACGACATCTACGCCATTCTGGCCCTTGGGCACTTGCTTCACCAGGGTGTATTCTTTCCCATTGTCTTGGTTGACCACAATAAATTTGGCAGTGTATCCGCCCAGCTGGCCGAATTTATCCATCACCCCAATTTTTACATAGGCCTCCGTCGAAACCATCCAGGTTTGGGCCTTGGCCTGCTTGGGCGCAAACACTACCAGGGCCAGCAGTAGGCCAGCGGTTTGCAGCAGACGGCGAACAGAGAGTGTTGGAGTAGAAACGCGCATAGAAAAACAATAAGAGTGTGAAAAAGCAAAACAGCGTCGCGCAAGAACTGCTGCAACCCCTACAAGCACAAACTTCACGGGAGCATACAGCTGAGGCGCAATCAAATATAAATGATATCCGACAACCACAATAAGATTTTGTTATTGTTTCGAGAAATTTTTCCGGCCGTGGTCAAACCGCTCAGGTTCAATACGTCGTATAAAGCAGCTTGGCGTATGCGCAAAAAAAGAGGACTCGGCCCCCCACTAACTACGCCGGATGCGGCGGCCCCCGGTGCGGCTTGTGTGAGCGGGAAGTGCAGCAAACTTCTCGGCACCATTTGGTGCCGCGGGAAGAGGGCGGCCGCTATGGCCCCACCGTGGAGCTATGCCAGCCCTGCCATAGCACCGTGCATCTGCTACTGGATAATAAGATGCTGGCCCAGCGCTATAACACGGTAGAGCGCCTGCGGGCAGCCGAAGAATTACAGAAATACCTGTACTGGGTGCGGCGCAGCCGGGTGGAGCGAATCAGCAACCGCAGGGCCCGGCGCTAGGCCGGCTGAGGCGTGTACCTTTGCTCGGCCCACCGAGCGTATTTCGCATGTTTTCACCTAAGTATTTCGTGCCCTTCCGGCAACTGCGGCAGCAGCCTACCATTGTAGTAGATAGTACCGGTCTGGGAGCGGTGCTCACGCTGGCCCATTGGCGCGGGGCCGCCACCCCCGAGCTGTTGCGGGATGATACCAGTGCCGGCTCGGTACTACGGGCTTTGCACCAGCCTGCCACACCGGGGCTGGAAGCCGGAGCCGTAACGGCCAACCACTTTGATATTGATGGGTTTGTGGGCGTATGGGCATTGCTGCATCCGGAGCTAGCCCTGCGCCACGAGCACCTACTACGGTTAGTAACCACGCTCGGCGACTTTCGGGAAATCAACTGGCAGGACCCCTTAGCCAACCACGCCCTGCAGCTGGTTTGCTGGCTGAATGCCGAGGAAAAGGCGCGCTTTTATGAACCCTTTGGGGCCCCGGCCCGGCGTCGGCGCGAGGATGAAGCCTCGGCCGAGAAGTTCGCCTGGTTTCTGCCCCGGTTCGCGGAGGTACTGGAAAATCCAGAAGTTGGCCGCGCGGCCTGGGAGCCGGAGTACACCCGGGTACTACAAGGTGTAGCAAGTATGCAGAGCCCGGCCACCACATTGCGGCGTTACCCAGAAACTGGGTTGACGGTGGTCCGCACGCCGGAGCCGCTGCCGTATTATGCCCTGTTTGGGGCTACTGCGGGTACGGATATGGTGCTGAGCCTGTATGATGGGCAGCGCTACGAGTTCGAGTACAAGTACACCACCTGGGTTGATTTGGAAAGCCGCCCCACACTGCCCCGCCTGCCCCTGGATGCCCTCACGGCCCGCCTGAATCAACTGGAAACTACCCCGCGCCGCTGGACCTTCGACGGCATTACCGATACCGGGCCGCTGCTGCGGCTGGGTGGTAAAAGCCTCACCAAAGTGCAGCGCTACGCCGACCCCGACCAGCGACCCATCTATACTTCCTCCATCACAGCGGAGCAGCTGGAACAGGAAGTAGTAGCGTTTTTTCGGGCAGGCTACGCAGGCATTGAGCCAAAACGCTACTGGACCTGGACCGAAATCCGGGAGGCGGGCCAGGCGGAAGTACGTTGAACCACTTGAACTGCCATTTCGAGCAAAGCGAGGAATCCGGGTTGGTTTAAGAACAAAACCCAGATTCCTCGCTTTGCTCGAAATGACAATGTAGGAGCAGCGTTTACACCTCCTGCCCAAATCCTAGCACCTGCAAAGAGCTGATGCCTCCGGCGCCTTTTTTTACGCTGATTTGCGTGCTGATACGCTCTTTCAGGCCCTCGACGTGGGAGATAATGCCGATGGTTTTGCCGGTGCCCTGCAGCAGCTCCAGGGCCGAGAGAGCCACGTCCAGGGTGTCGGGGTCGAGGGTGCCGAAGCCTTCGTCGATAAACAGCGTGTCAATCTGGGTGCGGCGGCCGGCCAGCTCTGAGAGGCCCAGGGCCAAGGCCAAGCTCACCAGAAAACTCTCCCCACCCGACAACGAATTCATGGTGCGCACGGCCCCGGCCTGGTACTCGTCCTGAATCAATAAGTCGAGGTGTTGCTCCGTGTTGCGCAGGATGCGGTATCGGTCGGTGAAGCGGTGCAGGTGGCGGTTGGCTAGGTCTACCAACCGGGCCAGGGTGAGGCCCTGGGCAAACTCGCTGAACTTCTTGCCATCGGCCGAGCCGATGACTTCGGCCAGCTGCCGCCAGCGGCGGGCTTCCTGTTGCTGTTTTTCCAGTTGAGCGGCCAGAGCGGCGTGGCGCTGCTGGCCGGCCTGGTGGGCATTCAGGCGCTCCTGTCGCTGCCCAACCTGCTGGTGCAGGCCGGCCAACTGCTCGCCAGCGGCTGCCAGATAGTGACTTACTGCTTCCAAGGGCTCGGTGGTGAGGCGGCGGTTCTCCTCAGTGGTTAGCTGCTGCGTGGTTTCCTCAGCGGTTTGACTGGCGGCGTGCACAGCCTGCTCGTAGCGCTGTAATTCGGCTTGCACGGTGGTAGCCTCGGCGTGGGGCAACAGTAGTGCCGGCAGAGTAGCCGGGTCAGAGCTGAGGCCGGCGGCAGTGAGAGCCTGAACGAGGGCTGCACGGCGCTCCTGCAGCTCCCGTTGCTGCTGGCTTACGGCCTGCTCGCGCTGCTGAAGCTTATCCGCCGCTACGGATAAGGCAGTGCGGTGCTGTTGTAGCTGCTGGTCGAGGCGCTGGCGGTGCTGGTCGGCGTGGAGCAGGGCGGTTTCCAGCTGCTGCCGGGCTTGGGCCACATCGGCATCGGGGAGCAACTCCTGGCGGCGCTGTTGCAGCTGCTGCAATTCGGCGTGACTGGCCTGCAACTCGGCTTTGCGCTTGTCCAGCCACTGCTGCAGTTCCTGGCGGCGTTGCTGAGCAGCGTTGGCGCGCTCCTGGGTTAGCTCCAGTTCCCGTTCCAGCTTTTCAGCTTCCTGCAGCTTCTGGCGGTAGGTAGCGCTGGCCTGCTCCAGGCGGCGCACCAGTTCCGGCCCGTTCTCACCCGAAAATTCCAGCCCGAAGGTTTTGAGCAGGCTGCTGATGATTTCCTTAATTTTGGGAGCCTGCTCCTGGGCATCCTGCAGGCGGAGGGTAAGCTGCTGCAGTTCCGTTTGGAGCTGCTGTTGCTGTTGGCGGGCGTTGTGCTGGTCGGCCTCGGCTTTGGTTTGGGCCAGGCGCGCTTCCTGCTGCTGCTGCTCCAGGGTGCGCAGCTCCTGCACCAACCCGCGCACAATGGCGGGCACCGTGGTTTCCTCTTCCTCCGAGAGCCAGCGCAGCACGGTGCTTTCCGGCGCAGCGGGCAGCGTATCAGTTTCCAGCAACCCGCTGATGCTCACCAGCCGGTTGATGCGGCCTTTCAGCGTTACTATCTGCTGGGTTAGCGCCTGTTCCCGCTCCCGGTCGCGCTGCACCGAGTCCTCGCTCACCCCCAGCACGCCCGCGGCATAGGGGTGCTCCAGGGCCCCGCACAACGGGCACGGCTCCCCGGCCTGCAGCTGCTGGCGGGCTTCTTCGTGGGTCAGAATCAGCTGGTGGGCGTGCATGAGGCGGCGCAAGTCCTGCAGGCTGGTTTCCAGGGTTGTTTCCTCGCGGTGCAGGCGGGCTACGTGGTGGCTGAGCTGGTGGCGCCAGTCGAGGCGGGTAGCGGAGGCGGTGGTTTGCTGCTCGGTGGCAGTAGCCAGCTGGGTTTGGGCCGTGCGCAGTAGCTCGGAGCTAGCCTGCTCGGTAGCGGTGGCCGCGGCCAGCTGCTGCTGGCGCATCTGCAGGTTGCGGCTCAACTCGGTTAGCTCCGTCCGGTTGTACTGCCAGTCCTGGAGGTAGCCGCTCAGGGGCGGCAGGGCTTCCGCCACGGTACTGAGCACCGTGCGCGGCAGCAGCCACTCGCGCAGCTCCCGGGCCTGCTGGCGCTGCAGCTTGCTTTGCTGGTCGGCGGTGGTGGCTTCCTGGTTTTGCTGCTTCCAGAGCTGATTTTGCTCCTGGTATTCCTGTTTACCCTGCTCCAGCTGCTGCTGCTTTTCCCGGAGTTGGTGGTCCAGCAGTTCGGCTTCCCGGAGGCGGGGCTCCTGGATGCGCAGGGTGGCCGCAGCCTGCTCGTGCGCCTGCGTGGCGGCCGTGCTGGCCGTTTCGGCGGCGGCAGTAGCCTGTTGCAGTTGGGGCAGCTGGCTTTGAAGCGTAGCCGTTTCCTGCTGCAGCGTACTCAACTGCCGCTCTGTCTGGAGCAGCAGGGCATGGTCGGTGGCGAAGGGCGCAGCCTGCTGGTGCAGGGCCAGCCGCTGGCGCAGGGGGGCCAGGGTTTCGGCCTGGGCAGTGAGTTCCTGCTGCCGCTGCTGAGTGGTGCGCAGCTTCTCGCGCAGCTCCTGCAGGCGCAGGTGCCACTGCCGGGCCTCGCGCCATTGTTCCTGCGTGGCAGTAGCTTTGGCGAGTTGAGCGTTGAGGTTCTGCAGCTCGGTTTGCAAGTGTGCTACTTCCTCCGGCGACAATAACGTGACGCCCTCCAGGCCCTGGCGAAGCTGCTCCACCAGCAGGTTTTCCTGCTTGGCCCGCTCAAACGCGGCCCGGGAAATATCGGAGTACTTGCGGGTATCGGTAATCTTTTCCAGCAGCTGAGCCCGTTCCCCGGCCGGGGCTTTCAGAAACCGGGTGAAGTCGCCCTGGGCCAGCAGCACGCTGCGCAGGAATTGCTTGTATTCCAGGCCGCTCAGCTCGGCAATGCGCGGCGGTACTTTCGATTTGTAGGTTTCCAGAAACGGCCAGGTTTCGGTGCCGTCCTCGGCCGTTTTCCGCTCGCTCAGCTCCATTTTAGGGTCCTGGAGCTTGCCGCCGGGCTGTTTGCGGGCCCGGTACTGGCCCCACTTGCTGCGGTACTGCTGCCCATTCACCTCAAACTCCACCTCAGCCCAACTCTCCCCGGTGCCGTGACTCATCACGTGCTCGGGGCCGCTGCTCTCGTGCCGGGGCACCTGCCCGTAGAGGGCCAGGGTAATGGCATCCAGAATGGTGGTTTTGCCTGCGCCGGTGGGGCCGGTTATGGCAAACAGGCCGGCATCGGAGAGGGGAGTCTGGCTGAAATCAACGGCATGCTCCCCGCGCAGGGAATTGAGGTTAAAAAAACGGACGCGAAGAATTTTCATGCGGAAACCAGGGCACCAAAGCGGAAACAACAACCCGCCCCAACTTCAAAAACCGGCGCGGCGGTATCTACAAAGATAACCACGCCCCGGCTCATTTGCGTGGAAATAGCCGCCCAGTTTGGTAGCAAGGGTAGGAGGAAGTTCCCGTTCTTTGTGCGCCCTATGGAAGCTGGCTCGCCGGCTCCTGGTAGTATCTCTGTTACAAACTCAATTCCAGCAAAAGGTCTTTTGCGAATCTCCTCGCTGTATGCCCCTGTATGTACGCGCGAAACTTCTGTTTCTAATCCTATTACTGGTATCCGTAGCTGCTTCGGCACAAACCCCGGAACACGTAGTAGTGTCCGGTACCAAAATCAGCCTGATTCCGCCCGCCGGTTTCACGGCGGCCAGCAGCTTCAGCGGCTTTGAACAGCCCGATGCCGCCGCCTCCATTATGATATCCGATATACCAGGGCCCATAAAGCAAATGAAGGCGGCCATGACGCCGGCCGCGCTGGCCACTCGGGGTATGAAGCTGTTGCGCACGGAACCGGTAACTCTCAACGGCGCGCCGGCTACTATCCTGCACGTTACCCAGTCAGCCAACGGGCTGGCGTATCGTAAGCAGATGCTCCTGTTCGGGGATGCCACCCATACCGTACTGGTGGTGGGTACCTACCCCGATGGCGGCAAAACGGTGGAAGCCAGCATCCGGCGGGCCCTGCTAACGGCCCACTACAACCCGCGCCTGTCTGACAATACACCGGCGGCGGAGTTTGAAGTAGACGTGGCCGGCACCGGGCTGCGGTTTGCCAAAAACCTGGCAGGTAGCCTGCTCTATACCACCGATGGGCAGCCGACCCCTAAGGGCCCCGATAAAGCCGTGATAATCGTAGCGGGTTCTCTGAACCCTGTTGAGGTGGGCCCAAGCGAGCAACAGGCCTTTAGCATCCAGCATTTGCAGCAGTTGCCCGAGGGCAAGCACAACCGGGTCCGGACCATCTCGCCCGTCACCATTGACGGCCTGAGCGGATACGAAATAGTAGCCGATGGGCAAAACGACAAACAGGTGCCGGAGCTGATGTATCAACTCACGCTGTTTGATGGCTCGACCAACAAATACTACGCGGTAGTAGGCATAACGGAAACCCAGTTTGATACCCGTCTGGCCAGCTTTAAAGCCATTGCGCGGACGTTTAAGCGTAAGAAAAAGTAAGCAGCTTCAGTCCCTTTGCAGATAGGTTGCTCGGGGTAACTTTTCTAAGCTAGCGCCGCGCATACCGTTGCCGGAAAAAACGGCCGCCGCGGCCGTACTACTCTTGTCTGCTCACCGGTATCTACTGTAAGGGGCTGCCACACCAGCTACCGGCTCACCAGTTCAAATACTTCCCCGTCGGTTAGCTCGTAGCGAATCAGTCCGTCCTGCTTGTCCCAAAAAAATGCCTGTAACTGCCCGCCGCCGTAGATGGTGGCATTCTGGCCCTGGCGGAAAACGTAGGCGGCCGGGTAGGTTTTGCCGGTGGTGCTGAGGGTACAAGCCTGTTGCTGTAGCTTGGACGTAACCTGGCCCTCCTTAGAAGCAGTCCGGCATTCCAGGCCGGCCACGCTGAACTCCAGATCGGCCGGACGGTCGGGAGTGTTTTTGCGCAGATTCACCGCAAATTCCCGGTTTTTCTCATTGTACACGGTGCTGGGCCGCAGCACAATCTGAGAGAAAATAGGCTGGTAGCGGCCCGATTCCATCCAGTTACAATCGGTGTTGGTGTGCCACTCCTGGGGCTTCAGGACCGTGGCCGTATTGGTGTGGCCCCGGTTGCTGCGGAAGGTAATCTGCTGGCCCTCGGTGTAGGAACCCAGCCAGGCGCGTTCCTCGGGCAGCAGGGCCACCGGTTGGCAGGTGATACAGCCGGTGAGCAGCGCAGTAAGAGAGGCAAACAGCTTTTTCATGTGCGGTGCTGGTTGGTGGGGCCCTCTCGTATACGTGCTACTGCCACAGACGGGCTTCTATCAATTAGGTTAGCTTGCACATGAGCACTAATTAGCTTTGTTTTTCTCCGCCTTGTCTGCTACGACAGATTCCAAGCCTACACCTACACCTACACATCCTGATATGTAAGTATGACACACGCCCTATTAGTCCTTCACGTGTTAGCGTCCATACCTCAAGCTGATCGAAGACTTGTAGGAACGTATTACTCTGTTGGGAATAGATTTGAGAAACATTCGAGAATTACTCTTAAATCAGAAGGCGTCTTTATCTATTCGGCCGGAGTAAGTGGTTGTCAGGTCGAAATTGTAGGTCGGTGGCGAATAGAAGGGAATAAGTTGTACCTGGTTAATAACAAAGAGTTCCAGAATAGTTTGATCGATACTAGTCGTTTGCGTCCTGTTTATCCCGATATGAGTTTGACGGTGTGGCGGATTAGTAAAAACTCAGTCAGACCTGTACGACCAGTTAATAGTGGCTGTATGTTGGATAGGAGAAAATATGTCAGAATCAGATAATAATATGTACAATGAGATGAAGCCAAACCCTACCAACTTCAACGCCACCTTTTAAAACTAATGAAACTCCTGCCGCTGGCCGCGCTGCTCCTACTGCTCACCGAAGCTTGCGCGCCGGTGCGCCCCGCCATAACCGTTGCCAGTACGGCCCAGCCGCCCGCGTCGCCGGAGCTGTACCGCACCATTGCCCGGCAGGACAGCCTGATGTTCGTGGCCTTCAACCAGCACGATGTAGCCAAGCTGCAAACGTTCTTCGCCGAAGACCTGGAGTTCTACCACGACAAAGGCGGCCTGGCCAACTTCCAGCAAACCATGCAGGGCTTCCAGCGCTTATTCGACCAGAACAAAACCACCGGCCTCAACCGCCAACTCGTGCCCGGCACCCTGGAGGTGTACCCCATCAGCGACTACGGGGCCGTTGAAACCTACCAGCACCGCTTCTGCCACGTAGAAAACGGCCGCGACGACTGCGGCACCTTTAAGAACATGATGGTGTGGCGCCTACGCGACGGGCGGTGGCAGGTGACGCGGGTGGTGAGTTATGGGCATTGAAGTAGTAGAATATCTTAAACTGTCTGACAAATCCTCTTTTATGGACACTCGGTTAGAAGAAATTACGGCTGTATTTAATAAAGCATTTGATAAAATTGGTCAAGCACCACTTATAGGAAATACGGAATTTGTTGTTGATAACCAATCAGTATCATCCTACTTTATGCGGGTTTACTCTGTGCCAAAACCAAATAGAGTAGAAGTAAGCTTTGAACTTACTTCCAGCGGTGCTACCTTCTGGATTGATAAAACGCGGGAGATGCCAGATGTGAGCTATGATATGATTAAAGAAAATGCAGGTCGTTTTGAAGAGCTTATTGAAATGATTTTTACTAGCGTAATCCATGCTGAGTATAAAGGCCAAAGAACAATACTGTCTTTTATTCATAGCATCGACAGCATTATGATTGGTCAGTTCAAGTTTCAATCAGGTCTGTTGCCTAGCTGTTTCAGCTCCAAAACGGCGAAGATTTACGAGCCATATTTTGAAGTGTAGATTTGGGCTTCTGCTAGGTTGCTTCTGTATAAAGCCCATGCCTTCATTCTTTCAAGGCAGCGTCGGTAAAGAGCGTTGCTTGTAAGCAATGAGTGTAACACGTATGTCAAAATATACTGTTCACCAGAAGGAGTTTGCGAATAATCTCCGGAAAGTAGTAGAGCGTATAGCTGACGCTCAAATATCTTATGAGCGAGTTAAATTTATTGTAAAACCTGAGCAAGAGCCAGGTAAGCACTGCAATTCATTTGATGATTTAATGCGCTTGACGGTTTTTCGAAATAAGGATTTCGAAAATCGAATATTTAGTAGTGATGAGGTAATAGAATTATTTACCGGGGCAAATGACCGGTTTCCGCTATGGATACACGTAAGATTGCGGGAGGATGGGATAATTGAACTGCTGGTCAGTATGCGTTTCCGAAAGTTTCGGGAGTTGCTGTATCAGGAAATGGGGCATCCACCTTTCAAAGTGATTGAGTAGCATTTTATCAGCGGCTTATTTCTGTTTCCTACCTTACCAGCTTCAACGCCACCTCCTGAAGCTGATGCCCCGCCTTTCCTTCCTTGCCGCTCTGCTGCTGGCAGCCGTTCCCACCTTCGCCCAGAAAGCCAAAACCACCGAAAACCTGGTGCAGTATGCCAAGCCGCTGGTGGGCACGGCTCGGATGGGGCACACCTACCCGGGGGCTACGGTGCCCTTCGGTATGGTGCAGCTCTCGCCCGATACCGACACCATCGGCTACGAGCTGAACGGGAAGTACAACCCCCGCGTGTACGAGTACTGCGCCGGCTACCAGTACGCCGATAAAACCATCGTGGGCTTCTCGCACACCCACTTCAGCGGCACCGGCCACTCCGATTTGGGCGACTTTCTGGTGATGCCCACCACCGGTCCGCTCCAGCTTAACCCCGGCACCGCCGACCAACCCGAGCGGGGTTTCCGCTCCCGCTTCTCGCACCAAAACGAGGTGGCCGAGCCCGCCTACTACCGCGTCAAACTCGACGACCACAACATTCTGGCCGAGCTGACGGCCTCCAACCGGGTGGGCATGCACCAGTACACGTTTCCGCAGTCGGAGCAGGCGCATATTATCCTCGACCTCACGGCCGGCATCTACAACTACCCCGATAAAAACGTGTGGACGTTTGTGCGGGTGGAAAACGACACGCTGGTAACCGGCTACCGCCAAACCAACGGCTGGGCCCGCACCCGCACCCAGTACTTCGCCATGTCGTTCTCGAAGCCCTTCGTGAGCTACGGCAGCCGCAACCTCTCCAAGAAACAGGTGTACCGGGGCTTCTGGGGCCGCTTCGACCAAAGCAAGAACTTCCCCGAGCTGGCCGGCGAGCAGCTGCGCCTGTTCTTCGATTTCAAGACCATGGCGGGGGAGAAGGTGAAGGTGAAAATGGCCTTGTCGGGGGTGAGCACCGAGGGGGCGCTGCGCAACATGCGAGCCGAAATTCCGGGCTGGGATTTTGAGGCGGTGAAGCGGGCCGGGCAGGCGCAGTGGCAGCAGGAGCTAGGCAAAGTGGTAATTGAGTCGCCGAAGCGGGCCGACAAGGAGAACTTCTACACGGCCATGTACCACGCCGCCCTCAGCCCCACCACCTACATGGACGTGGACGGGCAGTACCGGGGCCTCGACCAGAACATTCACCGGGCCGAGGGCTTCACCAACTACACCACCTTCTCGCTCTGGGACACCTACCGCGCCCTGCACCCGCTCTACAACCTGTTGCAGCCCCGGCGCAACGCCGATATGGTGCAGAGCATGCTGGCCCACTACGACCAGAGCACCCTGCACATGCTGCCCATCTGGAGCCACTACGCCAACGAAAACTGGTGCATGATTGGCTACCACTCGGTGCCGGTGGTAGTGGATGCCGTGCTGAAAGGCGTGGTGCCCGCCGACCAGGCCCAGCGCGCCCTTGATGCTTGCGTAGCCACCGCCCACCAGCCGCGCTTCGACGGCATCAGCTACTACGAGCAGCTCGGCTACGTGCCCGAGGACAAAAGCGGCTCTTCGGTATCTAAAACCCTGGAATACGCCTACGACGACTGGTGCATTGCCCAACTGGCCAAGAAGCTGGGCAAGTCGGACATCGAAGCCGAGTTCAGCAAGCGCGCCCAGAACTGGCAGAACGTGTACGACAGCCGCATCAACTTCATGCGCCCCCGCCTCGCCGACGGCTCGTTCCGCCCCCGCTTCGACGTGCTGAGCACCCACGACCAGGGCTTCATCGAGGGCAACGCCTGGAACTACAGCCTCTACGTGCCCCAGGACCCCGCCGCCCTCATTGCCAAAATGGGCGGCGAAAAGAAGTTTCTGCCCCACCTGGATTCGTTGTTCACGATGCACCTGCCGGATAAGTTCTTCGCCGAAACCGAGGACATCACCCGCGACGGTATCATCGGCAACTACGTGCACGGCAACGAGCCCGCCCACCACGTGGCCTACCTCTACAACTGGACCAGTCAGCCTTACAAAACCCAGGCCCGCGTCCGGATGATTCTGCCCAAGATGTACCGCCCCACCCCCGACGGCCTCGGCGGCAACGACGACTGCGGGCAGATGTCGGCCTGGTACATCTTCTCGGCCCTAGGCTTCTACCCCGTGGCCCCCGGCTCCCCGGAGTACGCCCTCGGCAGCCCCGCTGTATACGGCGCCACCATTAACTTGGAAAATGGCAATACCTTCCGCATCACCGTCAAAAATCAGAGCGACAAAAACGTCTACGTAAAGGAAGCCCGCCTCAACGGCCAGAAACTCACCCGCCCGTTTCTACAGTATGCCGATGTGGTGAAGGGCGGGGAGTTGGTGTTTACGATGACGGGAAACCACTAATAATTCAAAAGCAGATGGATCTTATTGTATTTACTGTATTCGCAACGCTGGTACTAAGTGTACTTTCGTTTTTTGTTTGGCGCTGGTTAGTAAGTAAGATACCTAATAATAATAGTATTCATAAAAATGCGTTTTCCATTTTTATGGTTATTTGCACTTCTCCTGTAGTGTTTTTTGTTGTTTTGTATTTATGTCTTTTTTCCTCGGTTTATTATTATAAATATGGTTTTGATAGCAGGGGATGGTTGAAAAATCCAGAAAAAAGATATGAAATGACAACTGATATGATAGAAAGTAAAATGTTGATAGGAAAGACGAAGGAGGAAGTTAGTGAGCTATTGGGTGATGAACGACGACTTGAATGGACTAAAGACGGTTTGGATTGTTGGCAATACTACATTGGCGATAAACCAACGCTTGGTGCGGATTTAGATCCTGATGCCATAGATGTGTACTTCAAGAACGGAAAGGTTGTACAGGTATATGAGCATGAAACCTAATTCATCCTTTCCCTCTGACTAGCGTAATATTTAAATATAGAGCAAGATCAAAAATTAGAAAATGGACGAGCCACAAAACGAAACCCAAAACCAACCTTCTGCCACCCCCAAAGTGACAGGCATTGGCGGCATTTTCTTCTTCTCCGGCAACCCGAAGGAAACGCGGGAGTGGTACGCCAAAAACCTAGGATTAGAGGTCAACGACTGGGGCTCGACGTTTGAATCCCGGAGTGTGGACAAACCGGAGGAGGTAAACTCGCTGCAATGGAGCCCGTTCCAAACCGGCAGCGACTATTTCGCGCCTTCCACCAAAGGCTTCATGATTAACTACCGGGTACAGAATATTGAAGGGCTGGTGGCGCAGCTAAAAGCCAACGGCGTAACGGTGCTGGATGATATTGCCAGCTACGACTACGGCAAGTTTGTGCACATTCTGGACGCCGATGGCAACAAGGTGGAGCTGTGGGAACCGGCGTAACAGCCGCTGCTTGATCATCTAAAGTTGCGTAATCGAAGTGCGCCGCCCGGAGTAGTCCGGGCGGCGCTTTTTGCTGGTAAATGGGCAAGGAAAACGTGCCCCATGTTTGCGTATTGCCGGCAGCGGTACGTGTTGGCGGTGGCAGGGCAGGAGTGTACAGGTTTTGGCAGTGCTTGTATCTTTTATAGGGGATATAAGGTATTTGAGGTTACTGTTGAGCTTGGCCGTTGAGCCAGGTAGTTCTTTACCCAACCAACCCTCACATGAACACCTTTTCCGCAACCACTACCAACGCACCGCTGGCGGTATCCGCCACCCCTGTGCTAAAGCGCATTTCCTGGGGGGCGGTAATAGCCGGAGCTCTATTGGCACTGGTTACGCAACTAACGCTGGGCCTGCTGGGTCTGGGCATTGGCCTGAGTTCCGTTGACCCACTGGAGGAGCAAAACCCCATGAGCGGCTTCGGCACCGGGGCCGCCGTTTGGTGGGGCCTGAGCACCTTGGCAGCTCTCTACCTGGGCGGGCTGGTAGCCGGCCGCCTGGCTGGCCTTCCCCGCCGTACCGATGGCATGCTGCACGGCTTGGTAACCTGGGCCCTGGTTACGCTTCTCACGTTTTATATGCTGAGTACTGCCGCGGGCCGCATCATTAGCGGAGCAACGGGCGTAGCGGGCCGGGCTTTGTCGGTAGCGGGCCGGGGCGTGGCTGCCGTAGCTCCCGAAGCCGGCGAGGCCATCAAGGGCGAGCTGAAAGAGCGTGGCATCGATGTATCGGACCTGAAGCGGGAAGCCCGCCTGCTGCTTCGCCAGACCGGTAAGGAGGAACTGCAGCCCGAAAACCTGGAGCGGGAAGCCCGCGCCGCCGGCCGCGACGCCAAGGCTGAAGCCAAGCAAAGCGCCGCCACCCCCCAGGAAGCCGACGATAACCTGGACGATGTAATTGACCGCCTGACCAGCAAGGCCGAAAACATCGGCAACGCCGCCGACCGGGACGCCGCCGTGAACGTGGTAATGCGCCGCACCGGCAAGAGCCGCGCCGAGTCGGAGCAGATTGTGGACAACTGGATTACCACGGCCAAGCAGGCCCAAGTGAAATTCCAGGAAGCCAAGCAGCAAGCCGAAGTAAAAGCCCGCGAAGCCGGTGACAAAGCCGCCGCTGGCCTGTCGAAAGCTGCCATTTTCGCCTTCTTTGGGTTGGTGCTGGGCGCTGCTGCCGCCGCCTTCGGTGGCCGCCAGTCTACCCCGAAAGACGCAGTAGTGCCGGCCGCTACGTACTAGCCTACCTGAATACGTCGGCAGTATTACTGCCTGAACCGCAAACCGGGCCAACCAGTACACTCTGGTTGACCCGGTTTGCGGTTCAGGCATTTAGATGCTTCACTCTGTTATTGTACTCCTGTAGCCGACAAGCTGGACGTCTACGATATCGGGAACAATAAAAAGCCCCGCGCCTGAGGTAGGCGTGGGGCTTTCGTATATAAGGCGCGGTTGCTTACTCGTTACCGGTGAAGCTGGGAGTGCTGATGCTCCGGTTCCTGTTACGGTTGTAGAGGTAAGCGGCACCAGCGGCCAGTAAAGCGCCGCCCACTAGTTTGCGGTTAAAGCCCCCCTTGGGGCGTACAGTATCGGTGGAGGTGCGCTGGCCGCCCCAGCCTTTAAACAGACCAGAGAGTAAGCCGCCCATCGTACCGCTTGGGCTATCAGAACCAAAGATGCTCATGATTGACAAAGTAAATGGTGGAGCTTCTTTAACGTAACGGACAAAGCGGTGGTTATGTACCAAATACGGGCATCGGCCAGCAAGCTACTGGGCGGCACAGTTAAGCGGCCTTCGGGTGCAGGTAGCTTTCCAGAGAGGCAATGGTGGCTACCGGCGCATTCAGGTGGGGGTAGTGGCCGGTGGTGTTGAGGATGTGCAAGGTGCTGTACGGCAGGTGGGCATGGAGGTAACGGCCCACTTCCGGGGGCGCTACGGAATCCTGGGCGCACTGCACCACCAGCGCCGGTACCAGCAGCTGTGGCAGTACGGCCCGGTAATCGGAGAGGAAGGTGGCACGGGCAAACTGCCGGGCAATAGCCGGGTCGACGCGGCTAAAGCTGTTCAGTACCTCGTTCACGAGGTCGGCGCGCATATCACCGCCTACCAGGTTCGGTACCATAGCGTCCGTCCAGGCCCGGTAATCATGTTCGAGGAAGCTGAGCTGCTCCTCCATTTCCAGCTCGTCAAAGCCCCCGGGGTAGTCGCCGTCGTTGATGTAGCATGGCGAGGCGGCCAGCAGCACCAGCCGCCCAAATAACTCCGGGGCCCGAATAGCGGCCAGCACGCCAATCATACCGCTTACCGAATGGCCCACGTACACCACTGGCGGTAGCTGCAGCGCCCGCAACAGGTTCACCAGATCATCGGCGTATCCATCGAGGGTCTGGTAGCGGGCGAAATCATACGCGGCCCTATCGGAGTGGCCGGCCCCCATCAAATCAAACAGGATAATCTGGTGACGGCTGGCAAAAGCCGGGGCCACGTACTGCCACACGCGTTGGTCGGTGCCGAACCCGTGAGCAAATACCAGTGGGCTGGCCCCTGAACCATAGCAGGATACATGATGGCGGTGAAGAATACTCATAGCAGACACCATGGCAGCAGGTAAAGCAGTGAAACTACACCCCGTAGCAATTATGCGGCCTATTTGCAATGATGCGTTGTAGGGGCTGTAAAAGGCAACCTGCACCATGGGTTTTCTCAAAATAGTTCTGCTTTTCCCGGAATGAAGCAGAGGCGGATGCAGTGCGCAGGGCTTTGGAGCGGGGTCAAGCTCAAGGGTAGTGCAAAAGGGTAGCCAACTGAAAGGGCAGCAGTTCACGCAGAATTTGCTGGTTCATTAGCTTGCAGAAAAAAAATGCCCGCAACCAGCTCTGCTGGTACGCCGGGCGGCTATTTCCAACTCGCTAAATTCCCATTGACCTAATGAAAACCTGCTTGTTGCTCCTGATCTGCGTGGTGCTTAGCGGCACAGCGCAGGCCCAATCGGGCCCCGTGAAAGTAGAAGTAAAGCAAACCGGCGGGCGCTACCAGCTACTGCGCGCCGGCAAGCCCTACTTCATTAAAGGAGCGGGCGGTGGCCAGTTCCCCGAGCGCATCAAAGCCTACGGCGGCAACTCCATCCGTACCTGGAGCACCGATGGCGCTGATAAAACCCTCGCGGAGGCCCGCAAAAATGGCCTGACGGTGATGCTGGGCCTGGATGTAGCCCGGGAGCGGCACGGCTTCAACTACGACGACCCCCAGGCCGTGGCCACCCAGCTCCAGAAAATCCGCGCGGAGGTACTCAAGTATAAGGATGACCCGGCTGTGCTGTTCTGGGGCATCGGCAACGAGCTGAATCTGGAGTATAAGAACCCCAAGGTGTGGGACGCCGTGGAGCATATTGCCCGCATGATTCATGAGGTAGACCCCAACCACCCTACCAGCACCGTGCTGGCTGGCTGCAACCCGCCGGAAGTGGCCTTCATCAAGCAGCGGTGCTCCTCGGTGGATATTCTCAGCATTAATACCTACGCCGGGTTGGCGGCCATTCCGCAGCAGGTGCGCACTGCCGGCTGGGCCGGGCCCTACGTGGTGGCCGAATGGGGCCCCACCGGCCACTGGGAAAGCCCCGTAACGCCCTGGAAAGCCTCGGTAGAGGAAACCAGCAGCCAGAAAGCCGCTGTGTACCAGAGCCGCTACGAGGCCTCCGTGCAGAAAGACACTACCCAATGCCTGGGCACGTACGTGTTTTTGTGGGGTCAGAAACAGGAGCGCACGCCCACTTGGTACGGCATCTTCACCGAGGATGGTAAGGAGTCGGAAGTGGTGGATGTGATGCAGTACCTGTGGAGCGGTAAGTGGCCCGCCAACCGTGCCCCGCATCTGGCCGGCTTCACCCTGGATGGTAAAAAAGCCACCGACAACGTGTACCTGCTGCCCGGTCAGCGCTACCCCGTGGCCGCCGCCGTATCGGACCCCGACAAGGACCAACTGACCTACCGCTACGAACTGTTACCCGAAAGCACTGACCTGAAAAGCGGCGGCGACCGGGAAAGCCGACCCGCCGCCATTCCGGGCCGCCTGCCCGCCAAAGCCGGGGCCAGCACTACCCTCACCGCTCCCACCAAAGAAGGAGCCTACCGCCTGTTTGTGTACACCTACGATGGGCACGATAACGTGGCCGTAGCGAACATCCCGTTCTACGTGCGCGGCAAGTAGGCTAGCAACAACAATCCTATTCGTCATTCTGAGCGCAGCCGAGGAATCTCGCGTGCGGACGTTGTGGGAGTAATCCTGACATCAGCACGGGAGATTCCTCGGCTGCGCTCGGAATGACAGATGAGAACGGTCGTTACCGCAGGTCGAAGATGCCCACGGCGTCCATGTCGGTGTATTCCAGGTTTTCGCCGGCCATACCCCAGATGAAGGCGTAGGCCGAGGTGCCGCAACCCGTGTGGATAGACCACGGCGGCGACAGGATGGCCTGCTCGTTGCTCACCCACAGGGGGCGGGTTTCGTTGGGCTGACCCATTAGGTGCAGCACGCGCTGGTTTTCGGGCAGGTTGAAGTAGAGGTAGGCCTCCATACGCCGGGTGTGCGTGTGCGAGGGCATGGTGTTCCACACCGAGCCTGACTTGAGCTGCGTAAGGCCCATCACCAGTTGGCAGCTGGCAATGCCTTCGTTATAGATGTACTTGTAGATGGTGCGTTGGTTGGCAGTTTCTAGGGTGCCCATTTCTACCGGCGTGGCCTCGGCCTGGGTGCGGCGGGTGGTGGGGTATTCCTTGTGCGCCGGCGCCGACAGCAAATAGTACTTCGCGCCCTCGCCGCTGAACCGCACGTCCTTTGAGCCGCGGCCTACGTACAGGCAATCCTGCGGGCCCAGCTCGTAGGTGTAACCATCCACGGTTACCTGGCCTGCGCTACCGATGTTGAGAATGCCCAGCTCGCGCCGCTCCAGAAAGAAGTTGGCCTTCAGCTCCTCGGGATTGGGCAGGGCCACGGGAGCACCGACGGGCACCACACCGCCCACAATCATCCGGTCGTAGTGCGTGTATACCAAGGTGATTTCACCGGCCACGAACAGCTGCTCAATCAAAAAATGCTCCCGCAGCTCGGCGGTCTGCATGCCGGCGGTTTCGCGCGGACTCACGGCAAAGCGTTGTTCCATATAATACAATGAGTAAATGCGTGATTGAGTGGATGAGGGATTGTGTAGAATGTGCGAGGCCTCTTAGGCACTTCACCTATCCACTCAATCACTCATTCACATTTATCTGCCCATCCAGCCGCCGTCCACGGTCAGGATGGTGCCGTGCACGTAGCTGCCGGCCTCGGAGGCCAGGAATACGGTGGGGCCTTTGAAGTCGGCGGGGGTGCCCCAGCGGCCGGCCGGAATGCGGCCCAGGATGCTCTGGCTCCGGTCGGGGTCCTGGCGGAGGGCCTCGGTGTTGTCGGTGGCAATGTAGCCGGGGGCAATGGCATTCACGTTTACGCCGCGGCCGGCCCACTCGTTGGCCAGGGCTTTCACCACCGAGCCAATAGCGCCCTTGCTGGCCGCGTAGCCCGGCACGTTGATGCCGCCCTGAAACGTGAGCAGGGAGGCCGTAAAGATGATTTTGCCGCTGCCCTGCTGCACCATGCGCCCGCCAATGGCCCGGGCCACGCGGAAGGGGGCATCCAGATTGATACGCAATACCTCATCCCACAACTCGTCGGCGTGCTCGGCGGCGGGGGCCCGTTTGATGGTACCGGCATTGTTTACCAGAATGTCAATCTGGGGAAAGTCGGCCATTACCTGCGCCACGAAAGCATCGGTAGCGGCGCGCTGGCTGAAATCACACTGGTAGGCGGTAAACTTGCGGCCCAGAGCCTGGACTTGCTGCTCAGTTTCGGAGCCCTGCAACGGCATGGAGGCTGATACGCCGATGATGTCGGCCCCGGCTTCGGCCAAGCCCAGCGCCATGCCCTGGCCAATGCCCTTGTTACAGCCCGTTACCAGGGCAATTTTTCCAGTCAGGTCAAACAGTGAAGTCACGGGTCAGCGGGGGGTGAAGGTGGGAAATGCACCCGCACAGCCATGACGGCAAGCGGGGTTGGTCGGGCAAGTTGGTACATTCTCGCCAGCAACACAATCGATTGAGTAGCTAATTCGCAATTTTCATTGCTCATTTCATCCGGCCCCGCCACCGGGAACGTTGCCGCTCCAAATCGACCACGCGAGAGGAGGGAGGCCCGTAGTAAATAGCTCAGCATGCCCGTTACTCAGCCACTTGTAAAGTGCCTGGCCCGAAAACAACCGCGCCGGGGCCACTCAACACAAGCTGAGTAACCCCGGCGCGGGCTGATGGGTGTTGCTTTGGTCTAGCGCTTGGGGGTAGCCCGGATGCTGGACACCACCGTGTCGCTGAGTGGCGACACGGCGGGGCCGAAGTAGTTGAGCAGGCGGCCATCTTCGCCCACCAAGTACTTCGAGAAATTCCAGTCGGGGGCCTGGTTGTTCCAGCCGTTGCGGCGGGCATCGGTCAGCCACTGGTACACCGGGTTTTGCTGGGGCTGCTTCACCACCACGCTCTTCTTCATCAAGGGAAACGACACGCCGAAATTCACCTGACAAAACTGGCTGATGGTGTGGTCGTCGGCTTGTTCCTGCTCCCGGAAGTCGTTGGCTGGGAAGCCCAGCACCACCAGCTCCTGCGGAAACTGCTCGGCCAGCTGCTGCAGCTCCTCGTACTGGTTGGTGTAGCCGCAGTTGGAGGCCGTATTCACCAGTAGCACCTTCTTGCCCTGCAATTGATTGAAGGGAAGCTCCTGGCCGGTGTTGAGCTGGCTGGCCAAGTTGTAGAACGGAACAGGGGCAGCCTTGGGGGCAGGGCTGCTGAGTACCTTGCCCCGGCTGCCGCCCTTGGTCAAGCGCATGATGAGCGGATAGAGGGACTTCAGCAGCTTCTGGCGAAACGTGGACATGGGTAACGGGAGTTAAGCAAACGGGTAGTTGATACGGGCAAGTACCAACGCCGGGGCGAAGTTGTTTTAGCCTATTGTGAAGGAGTGGCTCAGGCCACCGTGCGCCCTTTCGACAAGCTACAGGCTTTCCAACAGTTCATCGAAGGTACGCAGCAACTCAGTGCGAGTGTCCTCGGGCTCGGCTTCCAGGCGCTGCTCAAACACTTCCCGCGCCGTAAAATCGTGGAGGCTACGGGTGAGCGGGGCTTCGGCATCTTCCTCGGCGGCTCCCAGCGCCCGAAGCGCAATAAGGCGGAAGTGGCGGCGGGCCAGCACTTCTAACTGGTGGCGGTCCAGTTCCGCAATTACCTTTAGCAGGGCTTCCGCTACTTCCAACTGGGTCAGCTCGGAGTGAACCTGCACATCGGCCCAGGCTGGCAGAGAGAAGCCGGTGTTATCGTAGGCAGTCAGGGCTTGCGTCACCTCATCCAGGGTGCCATGGAAGCGCACCAGCCGCCGCACGCCCGGCACGGGCAGGCTACTGATTTCCCGCAACTGCCCTTCGGCAAAGTTCAGCACCAGCACTTCTTTTGGGTGGTCGATTTCGGAGAAGGACAGGGCAATGGGCGAGCCGCTGTAGCGGATATGCTCCCGGCCGCCCACGCGCTGGGGACGGTGCAGGTGGCCCAGGGCCACGTAGTCGAACACAGCCGGAAAGTGGTCGGCGGTGACCTGGCCCAGGTTGCCCACGTGAATGGTGCGCTCCGAGTCGGAGGGGGCGGCCCCGGCGGCGTAGAGGTGGCCGGTAGCCAGCACGGGCAGGCCCAGGTCCTTTAGCTGCCACACCTGCTCCACCTCGGCCACGCGGGCATAGTGGTCGGCAATGCCCTGCTTGATGCGGGCCTCACGCTCCTCGGCCGTTTCGCCGGGCACGGATAGGCGTACGTCCCGGTCGCGCAGGAAGGGCACGGCGCACACCACCAGCCCCGGCCGGCCCTGGGCATTGTCCAGCACCAGCACCTGCTCCTCAAAGCACTCCGGCACGCAGCCTACCACGTGCACCCGCAGGTGGCGCAGCAGTCGGGCCGGGGCGTTCAGGGTGGCCGGGGAGTCGTGGTTGCCGCCCACAATCACCACGTCGCGGCAGCCGGTGGTGCGCAGATTTAGCAGGAAGCTGTAGTACAGCTCCAGGGCTTGGTTGGAGGGTGAGCCGGTATCAAAGACGTCGCCGGCCACTATCAGCACTTCCACCTGCTGCTCACGCACGGTTTGTACCAGCCAGTCCAGAAAGTGGCGGTGTTCCTCGGTTCGCTCGTGGCCCTGAATAAACCGCTGGCCCAGGTGCCAGTCGGCGGTGTGTAGTACGCGCATCACCACGAAGATACAACCGAGCCGGGGCAAACCGGAAATTCGGCGAGCTTAGGGGAGGCTACTGCTGCCAGATAGTACGTTTATACTCAGCGTTGGCAAACGGCTCGCCATTAACGGTAGTATTGCCCCCAAAACCTCCCAGAAAGCCCAGTTTCTGGCAGTTTTCACTGATTACCGTGGCGCTACCGTCGGCAATGCAACTGCCGTAGTCTAATACATATACCGTCTGGTTCTGAAACCAGTACTCCTTCACACTGGCTCCGATGGTGTTAGCGTCGGTCTTGCAGGGAGCTTGTTGAGCCAGTTCTTCTACTTTGGTCCGCACACAGGTAGGTGTGTCTTTCGCAACGTCAACTTCGTCGCAGGCGGTAAGGCCGGCCGTCACCAGTAGCAAGGAGTAAATAGTTCGTTTCATAGCGTAGAGGTAAGTAAAAACCAAAAAGACCAGAACCCACTACGGGCTCTGGTCTTAGTAGGAGCGGGCGTACCCCCGAAAGGTTGCACCGCTTTGGTGGGATAATTTATGCGTGCGCCGACTGAGGCTGGAACGTAGAAATGGCCTCGCCCAAATCGTACACCGGCACCTCGGCGGGCACGGCCGCCTGCACAATACTGGCTCCAGCCGCCGAGCGGTAGCCGCCCGCGCAGTGAATCAGCACGGGTTTGTCGGTCGGAATTTCCTGCACCCGCTCGCGCAGCTCCGGCAATGGAATCACCAGGGCATTCTCGAAAACGGGCTGCCGGGCCTCGGCGTGGTTGCGGATATCCACGATGGTAAAATCCTGGGGCTGGTGGCGTACGTGCTCCACATCTACAGTGGGGGAGGTAGCCGTTAGGTCTTTGGGCGTGAGCATGGCCCCTTTGATGTTGCCCTCGTAACCAATTTTGGCCGCTTTCCGAATCACCGTATCCAGGGCAATCTGCGAGTCGGCAATGAGGTAGAACGGCTCCGTGGGGCCCACTACCGAGCCCAGCCAGGTTTCAAACTTGCCCCCGTCCATGAGGTTAATGGCTCCGGGCAAATGCCCTTGACGGAACTGGGCCGCGGGCCGGGTATCAATAACTACCACGCCGGAAGCCAGAGCCGTGCCGGGTTGCAAGCGGGGTACGGCCCGCACGCTGTCCTCAAAAGGCAAGGCGCCTTGCTTGTTCAGCACTACATCGTGGCCGAAATACTTGGGCATGAAGGGCTGGTCTTCCAGCAGCACCCGCACAAACTCGTCTTCCGACATGGGCTGCAGGGCATAGTTGGTTTTCACCTCCTTGCCAATGGTGCTGTCGAGGTCGGGGGAGGTGGTTTTGCCGCAGAGGGAGCCGGGGCCGTGGGCCGGGTACACTTTGGTGGTAGCCGGCAGGGTCATCAGCTTCTGGCGGGTGCTTTGGTAGAGCTGAGCGGCCAAGGCTTCGCGGCTGTGGCCACCTACAATATCGGCCTCACGCAGGTCGGGCCGGCCCACGTCACCCACAAACAGAGTGTCGCCGGTGAATACCGCCCGGGTCTGGCCCAGCTCATCCATGAGCAGGATGCTGATGGAGTCGGGCGAGTGACCGGGGGTGTTGAGGGCGTGGAGCTCCACGGTTCCCAGGCTGATGCGCTGGCCGTCGTCGAAGGGTTGGTGGGGGTAGCTGGCCTTCACCAGCTTGCTCACGTAGATGGTGGCACCGGTTTCC
Organism: Hymenobacter pini; assembly: GCF_020421205.1. Lineage (GTDB taxonomy): Bacteria > Bacteroidota > Bacteroidia > Cytophagales > Hymenobacteraceae > Hymenobacter > Hymenobacter pini. Next base: position 1,008,846 of record NZ_JAIZZH010000002.1, on the reverse strand, counting down.
TGGGCAATTTCCAGGTGGCTGCTCACAAAATCGGCGTGGGGGTGGGTTTCGATAACCGCTACAATTTGCGCGTCGTGCTCGTCGGCGAAGTCGTAGTACTGCTGCGGGTCGCGGGCCGGGTCGATGATGGCCACTTGGCGGCCGCTGCGGATGGCGTAGCTCGCGTGGGCCAAGCCTTTGTCGTAAAACTGCTGAATTTGTACCGAGCCGGTACTACTGGGCAGAGGGCTCATGGGGTGAAGGATGTGGTGAATGCCTTCCGGCCCTGGTTAACCTGGGCGCGGGCGCATAGTTTTCAAATATAGGCAAGATGCCGATGAGGCAAGCCGGGCAGCGGCCGAAAAGAAAATATCTGGCCGGGCGCGCAGCCACAAAATCAGTTGCTACCGATCTGCAGGTCAACTCACACTATGCCGGGGTTGCGCCGGGCAAGCCAAAAACAGTTGTATATGACTACGCTTGGCGAGGCGGACAAGCATCTTTTCGCCGGGAGCAGAGTCTGTGAGGTGGAGCCGCTGATCAGCCAGAAAGCCGGACCATGGAACATAACGTCCGTGAAAACCAGCTTTGTGAAGTTGCGCAGCCTGCGGCAATCAGCCAAAACGCCTATATTCGGGCCACGTAGCTGCTTGCAGGCGGCTTTTATTGCCAATTTTTCAATTCACATCTCACCTTTTCCTCTTTTCTCTCAACAACCTGTATGGCAAATATTTTCGCCAAAAAACCGCTGGCCGTACTGCTCGGTGAAGCCAACGCCTCAGGCGAAGGCGCGCTGAAGCGTACGCTGGGAGCGGCTAGCCTCGTCGCGCTGGGCGTGGGCGCCATTATTGGGGCCGGCCTGTTTGTGCGCACGGCTGCGGCCGCCGCGCAGGCCTCCGGGCCGGGCGTTACGCTAGCCTTCATTGTTGCGGCCATTGGCTGCGCCTTTGCCGGCCTGTGCTACGCCGAGTTTGCCGCCATGATTCCGATTGCCGGCTCGGCCTACACCTACGCCTACACCACCATGGGCGAATTTGTGGCCTGGGTTATCGGCTGGGCCCTGATTATGGAGTATGCCCTGGGCGCGGCCACCGTGTCCATTGCCTGGAGCGAGTACCTGAACAAGCTCCTGGAGGCGCTGCATATGGCGCCCATATCCTACGAGCTGAGCCACTCGCCCTTCGAAAGCGCCACGATTGATGGGGTGCTGCACACCGGTACCATCAACCTGCCGGCCCTGTTCATCATTGTAATCCTGAGCCTGCTGCTCATCAAAGGTACCCAGGAGTCGGCTACGCTGAACTCCTTCCTGGTAGTGCTGAAGGTGGCGGTGGTACTGGTATTCATTGCCGTGGGCTGGAAGTTCATCAACCCGGCCAACCATACGCCCTACCTGATTCCGGAAAATGCTCCGCCCGTGACGGATGCCGCCGGTAAAGTGGTGCGCGAGTACACCCAGTGGAACAAGCACGGTATGGGTGGTATCCTCGGGGGCGCGGCCATCGTGTTCTTCGCTTTCATCGGCTTTGATGCCGTTTCGACGGCTGCTCAGGAAGCCAAGAACCCCAAGCGCGACATGCCCATCGGTATCCTCGGTTCCCTGGCCGTGTGCACCGTACTCTATATCCTGTTCGGCCACGTGCTGACGGGCGTTGCCAACTGGCGCGAGTTTGCCGACCCCGCTAAGGGCGGCGAGGCTTCGGTGGCCTACGCTATTAAGGAGCACATGCCCGGTTTCGAATGGCTGAGCACGGCTGTTACCGGGGCTATCCTGTTCGGTTTCACCTCCGTAATTCTGGTGATGTTGATGGGCCAGAGCCGGGTGTTCTTCTCTATGGCCAAAGATGGCCTGATGCCCAAGGCTTTCTCGGAGCTGCACCCCAAGTTCCATACGCCCTACAAGTCGAACCTGATGCTGATGCTGTTCGTGGGCGCATTTGCCGCCTTTGTACCCGGTTCGTTGGCCGGCGACCTGACCTCATTCGGTACCCTGCTGGCCTTCGTGCTGGTATCTATCGGCGTTTGGATCATGCGTCGCTCCAACCCTGAGCAGCCACGTCCGTTCCGCTCGCCGCTGTCGACGGCCTCGTTCCCGCTGGTACCCTTCCTGGGCGCCATCATTTGCTTGGCCATGATTGCCGCTTTGGATGGTACCACACTGAAACTGGCCCTGGGTTGGATGTTGCTGGGCTTCGTGGTGTACTTCATCTACGGCCGCAACAACTCCAAGCTGCAGCAAGGCATTGTAGTGGTGCCCACCGAGCTGGAGGAGCAGGCCTTCATTGAGCCTGACCACAAAAACGCCTAAATCAATATAAGGCTACCTAATCAGAAAGCCCCGCCGATATATCGGCGGGGCTTTTTTGTGGCCGCGGTAAAAGCTGGTTGTGCGGCGTATCGAAACCTCCTAGTTTTAGAGGCTGAACCATCCTGGCCCTTTATGCTTCGACTTCTACTGGCTCTATGTTGCTGGAGTGTGGTGCAGGTGGCGGTAGCGTCCTCCAGCACCCGGGTAGATAGCCTGGAGCGGCTACTGGCCCGGTCAAAACCGGATACGGCTCGGGTAAACCTGCTGGTGCAGCTGGCCTGGGAGCGTACCGACGAAAGCCCCTTGCGAGGCGTGGCGTGCGGGCAGCAGGGGTTGCGGCTGGCCCGGCAGCTTCATTTCCGGGCCGGGGAGTGCCGCCTGCTGCTGATGCTGGGCTGGGCCTTTATGCGCACCGGCAACTATGCTACGGCCATCCAAACCCAGGTGAAAGCCCGGCGGCTGGCCGAGTCCCTGCACTATGCCGGGGGGCTGATTCACGCCGACAATGCGGTGGGGTACGCGCATCTGGAGCAGCGCAACCCCTTGCTGGCCCTGCGCTATTTCCGACGAGCTGTGCGCAATGCCCGCCGCTACCATGATATTGTGCTGCTGACTCCGATTCTGGGTAACATTGGGCGGGCCTACCTGGAGCTGAATCAGCCAGATTCTGCCTGGGCCTACACCTGGCGCGGCTACCAACTGGACGTGCAGCAGCGCGACCGGCACAGCGAAATCGGGGATTTATCCATCCTCGGCGACATTGCCGCGCAACAGGGGCGGGCCAATACGGCACAGTTCTACTACCGCAGGGCAATCAGCCGGGCCGTTGGTATGCCGGTGTCGTACGCCCTGAGCCGCTCATACCTGGGGCTGGCCCGGTTGATGCGCAGGCAGCAGCCCGCCGTTGCGTTGCGCTACGCCCGCCAGGCACTGGCTGCGGGCCTGGCTGGGCGGTATGCCAAGGGAGCATTTGAGGCCAGCGACTACTTGGCCGATTTGTACGCCGACGGCGGCAATAGCGCCGAAGCCTACCGTTACCTCCGGGCCGCCGCTGCCACCCGCGACAGTATGTTCAGCCAGTCGCGCATGGCGCAGGTGCAGGCCCTGAGTTTTAGCGAAGAGCTGCACCAGCAGGAGTTGGCCGAGGAAGGTGAGCAGGCCGCCGCCCGTCGGTGGCAGATTGTGCTGATGGTGGCGCTGGCCGGGGCAGTGGCCGCGGGCGTGGTGGGGTATCTGCTGATCAGCCGCCGGCACCTGCGGCGGGAGGTGGAGTTTGTGCAGGAGCGCCAGCGCATGGAGCGGCTGCATTCCAAAGCAATCCTGGACGCCGAGCAGAACGAGCGGCGTCGGGTAGGGGCCGACCTGCACGATAGTGTGGGCCAGCTACTCAGCGCTACCAAAATTACGCTGGGCGCCCTGCGGCACCGGCTCCAACTCACCGATGCCAGCCAGGAGGAGCTATTCGGAAGCTCGCTGCATATGCTGGACGAGGCCGTGCGGGAAGTACGCAGCATCTCCCACAATCTGGTGCCTACCACATTTACCAAGCACGGGCTGGTGCAGGCCGTGCGCAGCCTGCTAGACCGGCTGGCGCTGGAGCCCCACAAACTGCACGTGGAGCTCCGCGTGAGCAACTTAGCAGATCATCAGCTGGACTCCACGCTGGAGAATATTGTGTTCCGGATTTTGCAGGAGCTGATTCATAACGTAACCAAGCATGCCCGGGCTACCAAGCTACGCGTGCAGCTGGTGTGCCAGGCCCAGCAATTAACCGTCACGCTCGAAGACAACGGTATCGGGTTCGACCCAGCCCGGCAGAAGGAGAACACCGGCATCGGGTTACGCAATGTGGAAAGCCGGGTAGCCTACCTGCACGGTACCCTTACCATTCATTCCGGCAGCGGCGAGGGCACCACTACTACCCTGAATATTCCGCTGCGGGCGGGCTCTACCCAGGTTTCCGCGTAGCTTTGCCCCACTGCCTGGACCCACTCAGCCAGGAAGCGCGCTGCTATATCCGATTTCTATATATTTCATATCGAAGATAAAAGCCGTGCCACTCACCCTGAGCCATACCGGGCCGCAGTACCGCCGTTCCATCTGCTTTTCCCCCGCCCCATGACACACCATCTAGCTGAGCACGAGATTATTACGGTACTGCTGGTCGATGATCATCCGGTGATTGTGGAGGGAATCAAAACGATGCTACGCCCGGAAACTGATTTGCGGGTGGTACTACAGGCACACAGCGGGGCCGATGCGCTGCGGCTGCTGGCCCAGCACCCGGAAGTGCGCGTGGCCGTGCTCGACCTAAATATGCCCGAAATGAGTGGGGTAGAGCTGGCCCGCGCAATTCGCACCACGTGGCCTGCTGTTAAGGTGCTAATATTGAGCATGTTTCATGATCATGCCACGGTGGCCGAGGTGCTGGAAGCGGGCGGCTCCGGGTATATTCTGAAAACGGCAAGTCGGGCGGAGCTCAGTGAAGCCATTCGGCAGGTGGCCGCCGGGCAAAATTATTTCAGCCAGGATGTAGCCCACACGCTGCTGCAAAACCTGCAGATTCCGGCGGCTCTGCAGGCCAACAGGCCGGTGGAACTTACGGCCCGGGAGCAGGAAATTCTGCAGCTGATTGCCCGGGAATATTCCAACCAAGCTATAGCCGAGGAACTGTTCATCAGTGAGCGGACTGTAGAAACGCACCGCCGCAACCTATTTACCAAAACCAATTCCAAGTCGGTAGTGGGCCTGATCCAGTATGCGCTGCGCCATAAGCTGATTGAGTAGCGCAAGAAAAGCGGCCTTTTAAAAGCATAGTTTGCTAAATAGCCCGGCCAGTATTGGCCGGGCTTTAGGCATTTCAGAAGGTCAAAATTCGGGTCCGGTAAAATTCAATAAAGCAGATATTACCCTACGTTGGCTGCGGCGGTAGTTTCGGCGTGGCTGGGAGATTAATTAATAGGGATTACTGCGGTGATGTGAATGTGTTGATGATAACGCTTTGGTAATGTGGGTTTTGATCGTAAAGAGGCCTGGTATAAGGTAATAGAGGCCTAAAAATTGACAGACTGGTAGGACAAGGCGGTGAAGGTAGATATCCGTGCTAGTACGGAGACAAAAATCAGGGCTGACACTGATTTACTTGTATAGGTGAAAAAATATACCTTAGCATCGTTCAATCAAATGAAAATATATTTATATTAGATCTGCTGATTTGTTCGTCTTGCCTCAGAAAGCTCTTTTCGAATTGTTCACCTTCTTCACCTGCAGCCCGTGTCTAAACGTCTAACTCCTAACGCAAAGCAGACCATGCCATCAAAGATTCTCTCCTTTATCTGCCACGTTCCCGGCATGGCTCCCGGTGCTTACCCCGCCGTACCTACCACCACCAGCAACCACACCCCCAAAACCACCGAGCGCAAAGCCGAAGCAAAATCGGCGGGCGGACACTTCACCGCCATTTATGAGAATGACCGGTTTGTACGCTTCAAGTACATCAACAACAACTAGGGGCATTCCTGACGCTTCCGCGCAGCACCGGCTGGCGGCCGCATCCGTGCGGAAGTAGCGGACTCCAACTCCTCAGTATACCAGCAGGCGCTGCGCTTTCGTTAGGAAAGGCAGCGCCTGTTGCGTGGTGGGCAGTACAGCCCGGCATTTCGGCTAACTTGCGCCCCGGTCCATCCGTTTTGTGTGCATGATTGATTTGCAGGTTCGCGCTTCGGCGCTGTGGGTAGCGCTTTGTTGTATGCTGGTGGCGCTGCCTGGGCATGCCCAAACTACCTTCGCTCCCGATGAAAATGCCTGGTATGGCATCATTGCCCGGAGCAGTGGCCGCTCCCTCGACGTGACGAATGCCTCGGCGGAAGCCGGTGCGCCCACAGTGCAGTGGGAATTCACGCACGCCAACAGCCAGCAGTGGCGCTTTGTGCCAGCAGCCAAAGGCAGCGACTTTTACCGGATTGAGGCCCGGCACAGCGGAAAATGCCTCACCCTGGAAAAGCCCGACGATAACGCCGCCATTGTGCAGCGGCCCTGGACGGGAAGCTTCTACCAGCAATGGAAGCTGGTGCCCTCGGGCCCGTTGGGTAGCTTCATGCTAATTAGCCGCGGCAACGACAAATGTGCTTCGCTGGCCGCGGCCGATAAGTTTAACAGTACACCCGTGGTGGGGCAGCGCGTGCAAAACCGCTCCACCCAGCAATGGAAGCTGTTTAAACTACACCTGAACGTAGACCCGAACCAACCAGGCTTTGGCCGTCCGGAGCCTCTGCTGAGCCTGAATACCACTACCGGCAACGAGCTGCAGCCGGTGCTCACGCCCGACGGCAGTACGCTGTATTTCACCCGAACCCGCTACCAGGGCAATAAGGAGGGCGTAACCGAATCGGGCGACATCTGGATGAGCACCTCGGCTAACAACGGCCGTACCTGGGCCCCGGCCACCCGCCTCGATGTGCTGAACACGACCCAAAACAACGGCGTGATGGCCGTGGTGCGTGATGGTAAGCAGCTGCTGGTGCGCGGCGACTACCAGCGCGACGGCACATTCCGGGACGAGGGCGCGAGCTTCGCGGAGCGTGATGGCACCAGCAAGAAAAACCTGCCGCAGGCCCTAGAAATTGCCAACTATTATTCGGCCGGGCCGGCTACCTCGTTTTTCATGACGCCTGATGCCCAGATTCTGCTGCTGAGCCTGGAACGGGGCGATTCGCAGGGCGCTAACGACCTGTACGTGAGCCGTCCCACCGCTGATGGTGGCTGGACGGAGCCTTTTAATCTGGGCGGCGTGGTGAACTCGCCGGGCTTTGAGTTTGCGCCCTGGCTGGCTGCCGATGGCAAAACCCTTTATTTCAGTTCCTACGGCCACGCTGGCTACGGCAGCGCCGATATTTTTGTGACCACCCGGCTGGATGACTCTTGGACCCGCTGGACGGAGCCGCGCAACTTGGGCGCCCCGCTCAACGGCCCCGGGTTCGATGCCTACCTAAGCCTAACCGCTGATGAAAAGCAGGCCTACTATGCCTCCTCGAGCACGGCCAACGGCCCCGCCGATTTGTTTCGGACGGCCACCGGGGTAATGCCCGTGGCCGATTCGGTGCAGCCAGCTCCAGTAGCGGCCACGCCGCCCGCGGTAGCTGCCCGTACGTTGCTGTCGGGCCGAACGATTGATGCCAAAACTCGTCAGCCGTTGGCCACGGAAGTAAAAGCCGTGCGCCTGGATGCCAACATCATCTTCAACGCCACTGCCCGCACCGATGTGGCAGGGGGCAATTACCAGCTTTCTTTACCGGCCGGCCGCTACCGGTTGCAAGCCACTCGGGTGGGCTACCTCACCGCTACCGATACCATTACCATCACCGGCTCGCGCAGCCTGGAGCTGGCCCTGGTGCCGGCCGCCGTGGGCTCCAGCCTGGAGCTGCCCACCCTGATTTTTGCCCAGGGTAAATACACACTGTTGCCCGCTTCCTACACAGAACTGAACCGCTTGGCTCGCACGCTGCAGGATAACCCTACCGTAAACATCCGGCTAGAAGGCCACACGGACAACCAGGGCCGCGCCGACCTGAACGTGAAACTCTCCGAAGACCGGGTGGCAGAAGTGAAACGGTACCTGGTAACCCGGGGCGTGGCCGCAACCCGCATCAGCACCGTGGGCTATGGCGGCAGCAAGCCCCGCGCCAGCAACGAGCGGGAAGAAACCCGCAAGCTCAACCGCCGCGTAGAATTCACCATTGTGAAGTAGCGCAAAGCGGAGCTTCGCGCATGAGCGGAGCGAGTTCCTACGCGAATGGTGCAATATGGGGGTACTCACCCGCGGCTTGTGCGCGAAGCGGAACTGCGCGCTACTGTCGTACAGCTCATTACAGCAACTGTTTAAGTTCTATGTACTATGCAGGCTCTGGTTCGTCGGGAAGTTGTGCTGCCTAATTTGCCCTCCGCCTCGGGGGTGGAAATAGTAGGTGAAACCGCCTACATCATCGGCGACGATGCCCCGTTTCTGTACCAGCTCAACGCCGCTACCTTGGCGGCCGGGGCCCGTACCACGCTGTTTGAAACCGCCCATTTCAGCACTGGGCGCATCCCGAAGGATATCAAACAGGACCTGGAATGCCTCACGGCTCTAACGGTGCCCGGTGGCGCAACTGGCCTGCTGGTGCTGGGCTCCGGGGCCACCGCCGCCCGGGAGCAGGGGTTTTGGGTGCCTTTGCAGGCGGGTAAGGTGGAGGCAGTATTTCCAGTGAGCCTCAGCGGACTGTACGCCGCCCTGCGGGAGCTATTGCCCGGCGATATCACGCTCAACCTGGAGGCCGCCGCGGCCACCCCCAATGAGCTACTGCTGTTTCAGCGTACGGTAGGAGTGAGCACCGGCAATTTGCTGTTCCGGATGCCGCTAGGGGCTATTTGGGCATACCTGCAGCGCCAAACCACGCAATTTCCTGCCATCAGCAAGCAGTTGTTTGAGTTGCCAACGGTGGAAGGCAAGCCGGCCGGTTTCTCGGGTGCGAGCTGGCAGAACGGCCGGCTACTAGTTACGGCTTCGGTAGAGGATACCGTTGACGCCGTGCAGGACGGAGCAGTACTGGGCTCGTTTGTAGGAGAGCTGGCGCTACTGCCCCCGAGCGAAACCCGGGTGTTGCCCTTGAAACTGGCCCCGCTCCGCTGGCCCGACGGCCGGCCCTACCGCAGCAAAGTAGAAGGCGTGGCCGTATTCCGGCAGCTGCAGGCCAATCAAGTGGAGCTTTTACTGGTAACCGACGATGATGCCGGCGGCTCAACCGCCGTAGTAGTAGAGCTGAGCTTGTAGCGCCCACTAATACTACCGAAGAAGGCCGCAGCAAAGGAATTTAAGTGACGGACTGACTGTTTTCGAGGGGCTTCTGCAGGGGAGGCTTTTCAAACGCATCAGTCTGTTTATGATACTGTTCAACACCCGTTTTCTATACCCGGTAAGTGCCGTGAAGCTGCAGGAGCAGCAGGGTATTCTGCCCGCCGAGTTTTTGCCTACTATCGAGTTGCTGCGGCCCTTTCTGGAGCAGGAAAAGGCCTATGGCGAAGTGTGCGCTACCACCGTTACCTCGGTGCGGGGCCGGCAGGTTACGGTGTTTTACCGCAAGTCCTACTCGCCGGAGCAGGGCTTCGTCGTCGAAATTCTGGACGCGCAGGTGGCTACGGCGGCGGCCCGGGCTGCATAGCCGCCCGGGATTATTGTGTTTAGGAGTTGCGCCGCCAGATGAAGCCGTCCAGCACGTAATGGGTAGCCTGGGGCAAGGCCAGCAGCGGTACCAGCCATATCAACAGGGCAGGCGAGGCCACGGCTGGCAGTTGCTGAAACCACCCGAATACGAGGGCGTGCTCCCGCCACACCAGCCCGTCCCAGAGGCCCTCTTCCAAGAACGCCAACCCAACCACCACCGCCACAAACAGGCCCAGGCCGTAACGCCCGTGCCACCAGGGGCGGGGAGCCGTAGTGTTGGGGCGGCTACTAGTCCAGATCAGGGCCAGATACGGAATGCCGTGGGCAACTACGTTCAGCAGCGTAAAAGCCAGGTCGCCGTTGAGCAGCACGATGCCCACGTACCACGATGCGGCCGTGCCCAGCAGCAGCAGATTGCGGGGAAGGTTGAAATGTCTAGTTTGCTGCCAGTATCGGCACTCTTTCCACACGTACGCGAGTAGCAGCAGGCAGTACGCCCCGGTTAGGAGCTGGCGGCCCAGCGGCCAGTTGTACTGCACAAAATCACCGGTTACGAACCACGAAAAGTTGCGGGGCCTGGAGAGGTGCCACCACAGCAGCGGGTACAGCGTAGCGCTGTAGATAAGGAGCGTATCAAGCTGCTTACTGTAACTGGAAGTGGCGTCCGTACGGCTGTAAAGGCGCAAAAATCCGTATTGCTGCCGGATAAAGTGGAAAACTGCCGCGTAGGCCAGCACCCGCCAAAACCAAAGCCCTCCGGCCCAGTGCAGGGCCACGCCCAGCAGGTAGCACCCCAGTGGCACTGCCCACAGCAGCGTGCGTAGCTGCCGCCGCCGCTGGCCATCAAAGTAGGTGCGAAACAGGGTGCTGTACACGTGGGCCACATCAATGAGCACTACCAGCGCTACCCACGCCCACACGGGCATGCGGGCCGTGGTGCGAAACTCCGCGGGCAATCCGGCCACCACCAGCAAAGCCACAAAAGGCGGAGCCAGAATCCAAAACCCATCAAACCCAGCCGAGCGAATCCAAGGCTGGCGGAAGCGGGTGGCCGTGGGCGAAGGTGCAAGACGGGGCATATGGGAAGGGCAGCATGTGGCCCCCGAAAATACAACCCTACGGCTGGGTTGCAGCGGGAGGAGGCGTATAATCCACGGGCATAAATTCCCCCATCTTCTCAAACCCCCAGTAGCCTTCCGTTAGCAGGGCCAGCGGGTTGCGGGGCTGACCATTGGCTTGCAGCTCCACCCGCGGCTCCAGTAAATTCAATACCGATACCTGAGTGCTGAGCCCGGCGGGCAGGGGCTGCTCGGCAGAGGCATTCCGGGCGGTGTAGGCCACGTACGCCGGGTCGGCGGGCTCCCGATCAAAGGTCACCTGCAGTTGGTCGGGAAAGCGCAGGGCGATGGCACCGGTAGGGAGCATTTCCCGGAACTGAGTGGTGGGCAGCGGCTGGGTGAACAAGTACGTGAACTGTCGGGGCACTTTTATCAAGTGACTAAGCGAATCATCGAACTCACGCGGGTTGAGGGGGCGTAGCGTTGCGGCCTGGGCCCGCATCAGGGCCAGCAGACTGTCGGCGCGGGGGCGGGCGGGATTATCCACGCGCCGTAGCCGCCGCACCTGAAATCCGGCCTCCGCCACCTGGTTTTCCAGTACGCTACGCAGAAAATGGGTGAGTGAACCGGTGTACGCCTGCTGACGGTTAGCCGCCCAGCGCCGCTGCTCTTTTTGGGAGCGGGCCTTCAGCAGCTCAAACACCGGATAGCCGTAGAACGACATCCACTGCTCCCGGAAATTCAGGCGAAAATCGAGGCCGTAGTACTTGATGCGGTAGCCCAGGGCCCGGTTTTCCACCGTCAGAAAGTCGGAGCAAGTAGCTATCAGTTCGTTACGCTCCTGGTCGTAATCCACGCGCACCGCGTTGGGGTTTCGGATGCGGCACTGCTGCGAAAATGTGGTGCTACCCAGGAAGGTGCTGGCAAATTTCTGGTAGTCATTGGGGTTATTCTGGTGGGGCCGAATGACCACCTCCCGCAGCGCATTGGCCGTGGGAGGCAGCCGAAACATCAGCTCTTGCGGCTGAGCGGCCACCGTCACCACCTGCTGGCGCAGTTGATAGCCCAGGTAGGAGGCCACTACCTCGTACGTACCAGCCGGCACCCGGGGAAAGGTAAACCGCCCGGCATCATCGGTAGTTACGCCCAGCGTGGTATTGGCCAGAAACACGGTACCAAATGGCAGCGGCTGCCGCGTCACGGAATCGAGCACCACGCCACTCAGGCGGGCCTGCCCCAGGGCCGGGCTAAGCTGCCCCAGCCACAGCACGCCCCAGAGTAAAACGGCGCGTAGCAATTGGGAGCGAACAACGGAGGAAGACAATTGCATGCTGCTAAGGGGTGCCGGGCGCAAGGCGGGTGGGCGTATCCTGTCCGCTGACGAGGGAGGCGGCGCCGGCCGCAATGCCCTGCACTACCGCGCGCATATTGCTGAAGTTAAGGTTGGCTATTTCGTCGTCTACCGTGTGGTAATACGTGGCGCTGGGCAACTGCACGGTGCTGATGGTATGGGCCGGAATACCAAGCCGCGCCAGCTTGTAGTTATCTGAGCGGTAAAATAAGTATTGGTCAGGATACGGGTCGGGCTCGAAGCGGAAAGTGGTAGCGGGTACCTGGCGCTGCAGAATTGCCCCCAGATCCGACTTCTCGAAGCCCGTCACGAAAGCCGAGCGGAGTCCGAACTTCGCCGGCGTACCAATCATTTCAATGTTGAGCATGGCTGCTACCTGGCTGGGCTGCAACTGCCGGCTGAAGTATTCCACCCCAAAGCCGCCAACCTCTTCGGCCGTGAAGGCCACAAACACTAGGGTGCGGGCATTATCGTGGCGCTTGTGATAGTAGCGGGCCAGCGCCACCACGGCGGCCGTGCCGCTGGCATCATCATCGGCCCCATTGGCAATGGAGTCGCCCTGCACGGCGGGCCGGATACCCAGGTGGTCGTAATGCGCGGAGAAAATTACCTGCTCATTTTGGTGGGCTGGGTCGCGGCCCGGAAGCACGCCCACCACGTTGCGCAATCGCACGGTCCGGACACTGGTGCGGCCGCTGACGCTGAATGAAGTAGCCTGTGTATCAGTGGTGAGCAGCAAGACCACCGAGAACGGGTCCGGTGGCGTAAGGCTGAATTGGCTGTTGCTCCAATAGTGCGCCACCAGTGAATTAAACCAGCGGCTATGATCCGGGTGCACCAGCACCAACAAGTCCTGCTTAGCCTTGAAAACCGAATCGACATACGGCCTCAGCGATACACCGGCCGGGACTATGAGCAGCCGCGGCGGCCGCGCCTGCGTGGCAGTCCAGGAAAAGGCTGGCTGGCCCGGCAACAGTACCGAGCGGCTGTGGTCGATAGGCTGTCCGTTGAGCGAAACGGTAAGCCCCTGGCTACGACTCTGGTATACCGTAAATTCTTGCGCAGAGGATGGCGCGCCGGGCAACGGCTGCAAGCCCGCCCGTTGAAACTCCTTTTCCAGGTAGCGGGCCGCCAGCACTGAGCCGTCGCCCACGCCGCGCCCGCGCATGGCATCACCAGCCAGTTCACCCACCACCCGGCGCAACGCCCGCTCAGAAACCACCGATTGAGCCGAGGCTGGTAGAAAAACCAGCACGTTTAGGCATAAAAGGATGAAAACGATGCAAGAGTGAGTAGCCTTGAGCATGTTAATTACGATTGTATCGTAATATTACGAATAATTCGTAAATCGGTATCAGGCAGAACTACAGATATAATCTCCCGGCATCAGACATCAACAAGGGGTTATGCGGTGGAAGAGTTGATCTGGCTAGGCTCTTGCCCGATAATCAAGATGAAACTGGCCGCACGCAGCCTAGTGGCATGATGCTATTTTAAGGGAACTAAGCGAGAGACTGAGCCGCTACAGCCTCACGTGCGGCTCGGGTGCCCTGGTAAAATCCTTCTTCAAAAATGGAGATGCCGCTCAGGTCGGTGTGGGCAAAAAACAGCTTGTCGGCCCAAGGCTTAGCGGCTTGTTGCCGGGCCGGGCCCCACACGAAGCCCGGCGTAGGAGCCACCATGCCGTGGCCCCACACCCATACGTCGGCGCGTTGCACCAAGGCCGTGATGCCAGGGTGGGCCGTTTCCAGCTCCTGCAACGCCCGGCGCACCCACTCATCGTAGCTGGTTTGGTAGGCCATGCGGCGGGCCTCAGCCGGATCGGGAGCTGCCAGGGGAAGGTAATACGTGATGACGCGCGGGCTGTCCGCGTTCAAGCTCAGGCTCTGATGGTTGGCGTGCACGTAGCCCACCGACGGGCTACCGTACAGCACATTATCCCAGCTCAGCGGCTGGCCCGGGCCCTGGGGCAAATACTCCACCGTCAGGTTCACAATCACCCACGGGGCGCGGTGGCAGGGCAGGGCGCGGTGGGCTTCGGGCGGCAGGTTGCTCAGCAGCCGCTGGGTGATAAACAGCGGAGTAGCCAGAATAACCTGCCGGGCCTGGAAGCGGGTGGTTTGGCGGGTGGGTACGTGGTAGCAGTCTACGGCCAGGCCGCCGAGCGTATTGTGCAGTGCGTAAGCTACGGTGTCGGGGTGGATGGGGGAAGTGGCCTGCCGGCGCAGCTGTTCTATCAGAAATCCGTTGCCCTGAGGCCAGGTGAGCACATCGGCGCCGGTGGCGTTGTGGGCCCGACCTTTGCGGGCCGCAAAGTAGTGCAGCCCCGCCCACGCCGACACCTGCGTTGGGGTAGCCCCGTAGTCGTCGCGGCAGCAGTAGTCGAGGTACCAGAGCAGGTGCGGGCTGGTGAAACCCTGCTCCGTCAGGTATTGGGCAAAAGGTACGGCATCCAGCTGCCGGTACTGCTCGTCCTGGGACGACTCCTGCACCGGAATCCGGAAGGCGTCGCGGCCGTCGGAACCTACGGCCTGGCGCAGCTGCTCAATCAGCCGGAAGAAGCGGGCTATCTGGGCTTGTTCAGCCGCGGGTACCCCCAACTCGGGTACCAATCCGCCTTGCCAATGGCCCTGGATGTACAGGCGTTCCTCAGGGTCGTGGCAGAGGTGGTACTCGTTGTAAATCGGTAGCCCGGAGGTAGCGTCGGTGCCGGTAATTACGCCGGCCTGCGCCAGAAACCCGAGCAGCTCGGAGTTACGGGCGTCGGGCACCGGTAAGTAGTGTGCGCCCCAGGGATACGCGGATACAGCATTTTCGCCGGCCCGGGAGTTACCGCCCACCTGCTCGTCCAGCTCTACCAGCGCAATATGTTGCGGGTTTACGCCCCGGCGCTCCAGCTCCCGCCGTGCCGCGAGGCCGCTTACCCCGCCGCCCACAATCAGCACATCTACCTGCTGGGTGCGCTGCGGGGCCGGTAGCGCCGCCACGTTGCGCAGCAGATGACCGGTGGCGTGGTTGGCCCCGTGCAGACTTCCGCGGATATGGCTGCGGCTGGTGCCCGGCGCGCACGACTCCAGCCCTACCAGCGGAGCCAGCAGCAGCCCCGCGCCACCTAACGCGGCCTGTTGCAGAAAATGACGGCGGGTGGACATTGGGCGTTTCTCGTTGCTGGCTTTTAGTTATTCGTTGCTGATGCTGGTTGGGGACTTCTGTGAGTTCTGTCATCCTGAGCAGAGCGAAAGACCTTATCACAGAGGAACAAGTAGTAATCAGATGACCTTGCTGACGTTATTAGATCCTTCGCAAGCTCAGGATGACAACGATTGAGAACGGACAGTAGCCAACCACCTAATGCACATACGGCCCCCAGTCATCCTCGAAATAGCGGACCAGGGCCTGGTTGTTGAGCTGGTTGATGTCGGTGGGGATTTCGCTCATGTCGGGCGGGAAGAAGCGCATGTCGCGGATGGTGGCGGGCGACACGTAGCGCAGGCCGGCGGGGAGGGGGCCGGCATCGGGCCGCCAATGCTGGTTGCGGCCGGCCAGCACAAAGCCCCACTCCCCAAACGACGGCACGTAGCAATGGTAAGGCAGGGTGGTGAAACCGGCCGCCTGCAACGTGTGGGCCACGCACCAGAACGAGCGGCGCGCCACGTAGGGCGAGGTGCTCTGCACCACCACCCAGCCGCCGGGGGCCAGCCGCTTTTCCAGCTCCCGGTAAAACGCCACCGAATACAGCTTGCCGATGGAGTAGTTGCCGGGGTCGGGAAAATCCACTACGATGCACTGGTAGCGGGTAGTATCCTGGCGCACCCACTGGTAAGCGTCACCGTTGATAACTTCCACTTTGGAATGCAGTAGTGCCCCCCGGTTCAGCTCGCGCAGCATCTCATTATTTTGAAACAGGCGCGTCATACCCGCGTCGAGGTCGACCAGCCGGATGTGCTGCAGCTGGGGGTATTTCAGCAGCTCGCGCACAGCCAGCCCGTCGCCGCCGCCCAGCACCAGCACCTGCCGGGCCCGGGGCAGCGCCTGCATGGCCGGGTGCACCAGCGCCTCGTGGTAGCGGTACTCGTCGAGGGAGCTGAACTGCAGGTTGCCGTTGAGAAACAGGCGCAGCTCCCGCTGGTTTTTGGTGAGGATGATGCGCTGGTAGGTGGTGCTCTTGGAGTAAATCACCTGGTCCTGAAATGCCAGGCCTTCGGTGTAGGTCTGGATGCGCTCGGCGTAGCCGAAGCCCACGGCCAGCGCCACCAGTGAGGCTACCAGCGCCCCGGTGAGGCTGCGCCGGAAGGGCCGGGTTTCGGGGAAGCGGTACAGGGCCACGCCCGCCACGGCCACGTTCAGGGCCCCGCACAGCAGCGAAGTCCGGATAAGCCCCAGCTGCGGCATGAGCACCAGCGGGAACACCAGCGAGGCCAGCAGCGCCCCAATGTAGTCGAAGGTGAACACGCGGGAAACCAGGTCCTTGAACTCGAAGCGGTTTTCCAGAATCCGCATCAGCAGCGGAATTTCCAGGCCCACCAGCACTCCCGTGAGGCCCACCAGCGCGTACAGAATCAGCCGGAACGACACCACGTATTCGAACAGCACAAACAGCAGCGGGGCCGAAAAGCCGCCCACCAACCCCACCAGAATTTCGAGCCGGATAAACCACCGCAGCAACGAGCCCCCCAGGTAGCGCGACAGCCACGAGCCAATGCCCATCGAAAACAGGTACACCCCGATGATGGTGGAAAACTGCATCACCGAGTCGCCGAGCAGGTAGGAGGCCAGCGTGCCCGCAATCAGCTCGTACACCAGCCCGCAGGTGGCAATAACAAACACCGAACCCAGCAGCAGGGCCGGGCGGTAATCGGCCGGGGCGGTGGCGGCGGGCCCGGGGGCCACGCGCCGCGCCCGGCGCACGGGTACTTTATCCATGAATGGCGGAACTGATAATCAGGGCCACGGCCAGCATAAACGCCGCGGCCATAATGGCCAGGGCCGTGTTGTGCTCCTCGATAATTTCCTTCCAGAGCGTGCGGGGCGTGAGCTTTTCAATCACCACGAAGCTGATAACCAGAATAGTGATGCCCAGCACCGAGTAAATTACCGAAGCCGCAATCAGCTTAAAGTTGAGGTATTCCATGGGTTGATGGTTAGGTGCTGGTTGTTTGTTGCTCGTTGTTAGTCGTCAGTGCTTCGGTAGTTAAGCGTCATTCAACCGACAACTAACCGGCAACTCATTTATGAAAATAGGAGGCCCGCCCGCTGGAGCCGTGGGTACGGGTGCCGTTTAGGTTCTGCTCAGCCTCGTTGTCGTCGCCGAGCAGGCGAATGCCTGAGAGGCCGGCCCACACGAAGCCGCCGTACACGAGGGCCGCAAACAGCGCGTAAAAGCGAATTTTCCAGAGGGAGCGAAGCCAATCCATAGCAGCTAGGAAAAGAATCAGGAATCGGAGGAGGCGTAGGGATTGAAGTCACTGTTTTTCCAGCGCGACTGTTCGTGAAAGCGGCGGCGCAGCCACACCCAGCCGGGGTACAACAGTAGCAACACCAGAGCCACTGCGGCGTTGGAACCGGCCGTGGCCCGCGCCTCCACCGTGGCCCGGAACTGCACGCCCGACACATTGTTCTGGTCCGTGACCGGATAGAAATTGAGGTGGTAGCGGCCCGCCGGTACGGCATTGAGGAGCAAATTCTGGTTTTTCTCTCCCTCGCTCCAACTCTCCCCATCTTCCACCCCGGAGTAAAACTCCATGCTGCCGGTGCCGGCAAACTGCTGGCCGGTTTGCTCATTCACGAGCGTAAAGGGCACCTCCACCCAGGTGTTGTTGACCTCACTGTACAGCTTCACAGTGAGTGCCCCCGTGCCGGGCACCTCAAATGCAGGCGATACCAAAGGCGGCCGCTCCTGCACGCTGCTGGGCAGAAAAGTGGTAGCCCGGGCCGAATCGGTAGTGGTAGTGATGGGTATTTCGCTGGTGAACTGCTGGCTGAACACCCGCTCATTGCCCCACAGCATCAGGTACAGGTGCGTAAACACCACCAACAGCGCCGCCACCAGCGAAAAGGTGCGCAGCTGGGGCCAGATGGCCTCGTTGGGCGCGGGCTGGGCAGCCCCTACGCCGTTGCGCTCCGGTAGCTGCCCGGGTGTCAGGCCAAAGGCTTCGGCCACCTCCTGGGGCTCCAGGTGGCGGGCCCAAAACCAGTGGTTATGGTTCTGGTTTTTTCGCTCCCGCACCAGCATCAGAGGCGGACTGATATACTCAGAAATCGTTAGGCTCTCATCGGCCAGCACGTTCCAATCGAACTCCCCCTCGGCGTACAGGATACGAGGTGAGTAACGATTGTAGAGCGCATAATCAGTTTCTGCCGTTTCTATTACGCCACCTAGGCTTACGCGGTACTGGGTTTCGGTGGGCGTAAGTAGCAGCCAGTGGCCTTGAAAGACGGCCAGTTGCTGATACGCGCCGGTAGCCTCATTGCGCAGCTGAAATTCTTCCCATCGGTACCAGGGTGCCTTCACCTCGCAGCGCCACATGTAGCCGGTTACGCGGTAAGTTCTGCCCTCTAGTTGTCCTGTGCTACCGATGGCTAGAACGGGCGAATGATTAGGTATCTCCTTGAACTTGCGCAGCTTCTTGGGCGCGCCGGTTTCCGGGTATTCAAAAAACGTCCAACACCGCCCGCAACCGAAAAACGCGCTGTGGATGGCGTCATAGTACCGCACCTCGTGGCTGCAGTTGGGGCATTTCACGGCCGCCGGGGCCACTCCCTGGGGCTGGCTCATCGGCGCACTTCGGTTTTGCTGGTTTCGGTGGCCCCGAAGAACGCCAGGGTGGTGGCGTACAGCGCCCGGGCCCGGTCGGCGTTGTCGCGGCGGAAGTTGCTCAGGAACACGTCGAAGGTAGCCAGGCCGTGCTCGGGCCAGGTATGAATGCTCAGGTGCGACTCAGTGAGGGCCACCACGGCCGTGAAGCCGCCCTCCGGGAAGGCGTGGTAGGCGGCGCCCACCGCCGTGAGGCCCAGGGCGGCAATCTGCTGCTCAAAAAAAGCCTGGCAGGCGGGCATGTCCAGCAAAGCCGGGACCGGGGCCTGAAACGTAGCGAGGATATGGAGCCCGGGAGCGTAGGAATTCATCAGGTAGGATATGCCGGCGGCCGAAGGTCGGCGGCGGTCGGCTAACAATACTACGCAGCCCCGGCCACGTATCAAAACCTCCGCGGTGGTGGGGCAGTACAGAGACCTGGCCGGGGCGGGCCGCCGGTGGTTTGCGGGCAGCCCGTACCTTCGCCCCGTTTTTCCCCTCTGTTGAACACTATCCCACCTCTGACCTTTCCTTTCTGATGACTATTTCCCGGCTTGAGCACGATTTCCTGGGCGAGCGTGAAATTCCCGCTGATGTGTACTACGGCATCCAGACGCTGCGGGCTCTTGAGAACTTCCACATCACAGGCATTCCGCTGCGGGTGGAGCCGCTGTTTGTGCAGGCGCTGGCCTACGTGAAAAAAGCCGCCGCCCTGGCCAACCGCGACCTGGGCGTGCTGAAGCCGGAAATTGCCGACGCCATTGCCCGGGCCTGCGACCGGGTAGCCGCCGGCGAATTCGACGGCCAGTTCCTGACCGATATGATTCAGGGCGGGGCCGGCACCTCGGTGAACATGAACGCCAACGAGGTAATTGCCAACGTGGCCCTGGAGCTGATGGGCCACCAGAAAGGCGAGTACCAGTTCTGCCACCCCAACAACCACGTCAACTGCTCCCAGAGCACCAACGACGCTTACCCCACGGCCTTCCGTATTGCCCTCAGCAACAAGCTGGTGGGCTACAGCCAGGTGCTGGGCGAGCTGGCCGACGCCTTTGCCGCCAAGGGTGAGGAGTTCCGCAACGTGCTGAAAATGGGCCGCACCCAGCTGCAGGACGCCGTGCCCATGAGCATGGGCGACGAGTTCAAGGCCTTTGCTACCAACCTGCGCGAGGAGCTGCTGCGCATTGAGGATTCGCGCCGCCTCATTAGCGAAATCAACATGGGCGCCACGGCCATTGGTACCGGCGTAAACGCCCCCCAGGGCTACGCCGACCTGGTAACCAAGTACCTGCGCGAGGTCACCGGCCTCGACCTGAGCCTAGCGGGCGACCTGATTGAGGCCACCTATGACACCGGGGCCTACGTGCAGCTCTCGGGCGTGCTGAAGCGCACGGCCGTGAAGCTGAGCAAAATCTGCAACGATTTGCGCCTGCTGTCGTCGGGCCCGCGCTGCGGTATCAACGAAATCAACCTGCCCCCGCTGCAACCCGGCTCCAGCATCATGCCCGGCAAGGTAAACCCCGTGGTGCCGGAAGTGGTGAACCAGACGGCCTTCTACGTTATCGGGGCCGACCTGACGGTAACCATGGCCGCCGAGGGCGGGCAGCTGCAGCTGAACGTGATGGAGCCCGTTATCAGCTTCGCCCTGTTCACCAGCATCAGCTACATGACCAACGCCTGCCGTACCCTGCGTGAGAAGTGCGTGGTGGGCATTACGGCCAACGCCGAGCACGCCGCCGCCTTAGTGCGCAATAGCATCGGCATTGTAACGCAGCTGAACCCGGTACTGGGCTACGAAACCTCCGCCGATATTGCCCGCGAAGCCCTCAAAACCGGCAAATCGGTGCACGACATTGCCGTAACCGAGCGGCAGCTGCTCACCCAGGCCAAGTGGGATGAAATCTTCACCTTCGAAAACCTCATCCGCCCCAGCTTTGTGCAGTAGGGTGGGTGGTTAGGTGGTTGGGTGGTTGAATACGCCTGTCATCCTGAGCTTGCGAAGGACCTTGTCACGCCTGAACGACTGGTTTAGGGGTAATGAGGTCCTTCGTTTTTTTCAAAGCAGGTAGCAGCTCGTCAGGCCGGGACGTAGTGCGCCTCTGAATGACGTTCGGGCGTAAGAAGGTCCTTCGCAAGCTCAGGATGACAGGCGTTTTCAACCACCTGACCGCCCAACTACCCCTCCAGCCAGTTCTTCACCGCCCCAGCCTTTTCGCGACTCACTAGTACTTCCTCGCTCGGGGCGGGATGCAAATCTACCAGTAGCTTGCCGTTGAAGTGCGGGTGCAGGCGCTGCACGGCGGGGAGTTGGGCCAGAAGCTGGCGGTTGAGGCGGAAGAATTGCGCAGGGTCGAGCAAGCTCTCAAGCTGCTCCAGGGTGTATTCCACCACGAAGCGGCGGCCGTCGAGGGTACAGAGGGTGGTAGTTTCGTGGCGGCTCTGAAACCATGCAGCCTGGGTGGCGGCTAAGGGCAGCAGTTGCTCGCCGCTACGCACTAGAAACCGGGTTTTAAACTGCCGTTCCGGCCGGGGTAACGCATCAAGCAGCCGTTCCAAGCGCTGAGCGGTTTCATCGGCGGTTGGAGCAGCCGGTGGCGCAGTTGGCGTGGCCGGAGTGCGCCACTCGTGTAGCTTAGTGAGGGCAGCTGTCAGCTCGGCCAGCTTCACTGGTTTCAGCAGATAATCTACGCTGTTGGCTTTGAAAGCCCGGATGGCGTAGGCGTCATAGGCCGTCGTAAAAATAACCGGGCTGCGCACCACCGTCTGCTCAAATACCTCCAAGCTTAACCCATCGGCCAGTTGAATATCCGAGAGAATCAGGTCCGGAGCAGGGTTGTTGTCTAGCCACTGCAGCGCCCCGGCTACGCTATCCAAAACGGCCAGTACCTGCGCTTCAGGCGCGGCTTGGCGCAGCAGCCGTTGCAGCCGCTCGGCAGCCGGGTACTCGTCTTCGAGTAGGAGGACGTTCATTATAGAGTAGCTAGGAGTAAGTAGTTAGGAAAATAGAGTGGAGGGCAGAAGTAGAAACGTCATTCTGAGCGAAGCCGAAGAATCTCGCGTACTGACGTTGCAGCCACAAACCTATCATGGTAACCAAATAAAGCGGTAGAGATTTTTCGACTACGCCTCCGGTCCCTGGCTTGATGCGCCACATGCTCAGAATGACGTTTCTACTCCTAACTCCTCACAGCAGCGGCAATTGCACCTGAAACCAGCCGGCTTCCTGCGTTATGGCTACGGGGTGCGGGGCCTGCAACAGCTCGTAGCGGTGGCGCACGTTGCGCAGGCCGGTCCCGGTGCCGGGGGCGAGGCCAGCAGTGCGGGGGCGCAGGGTGTTGCGCACGGTGAAGTAGCCGGTGGCCGGGTCGGCCGAGAGTTCCAGCTCCAGCGGGTGTTCCCGGGAGGCTACGTTGTGCTTCAGGGCGTTTTCCACCAGCAGCTGCACGCTCAGGGGCGCTACCCGGGCCGCGTGGGCGGCGGCCGGCACCTGCCAGCGCACCCGCAGGTTGTCGCGGAAGCGGGCTTTGTGCAGGGCCAGGTAGGTTTCCACGAAGGCCAGTTCCTCGCTCAGCGGCACGGTGGGTTGGTCGCGGGCCAGCAGCACGTAGCGGTACACGTCGGAAAGCTGCTCCACGAAATCCTGGGCGGGCTCGTTGTCGGGCTCGATGAGGGCCGAGAGGGTGTTGAGCGAGTTAAACAGGAAGTGCGGGTCGAGCTGGCTTTGCAGGGCTTCCAGCTGGCTGCGGGTGCTGGCACTCTGCAGCTGCTCGGCGCGGCGCAGGTTGTCGGCCCACTGTCGGAAAAAATTCCAGCTTTCATATATCAGCTGAATTACAACCGTGGGCACCATATTCAGCCCAAACTCAAACCAGAACGCCGCCCAGGTAAGGTGCCCATGCTGCAAACGGGCAGCTATTTGCCCAATGCCTAGGGTAGTAAGCGCCGCAATGCTGGTATTGCTGAACGCCAGCCACCACAGCCGCTGCCGGGTTTGTTCCACCCGGGGAAACCGCCGGAACAAGTAACGCCACAACGAGCGGCCCAGCAGCCAGAAAATGGCGGTGATGATGATGGAGCAAAACCAAGCCACCAGAAAAGCAGGTAGGGAGCGTACCTGCAATGCCCCGCGGGGCAGCAATACCAGCGCGCCCAGCACCGGAATACCCAGCAACAAAAACCATTTGTCGTTGAGGTAAACCGGGGCCGGGCGCGGGGAAGTAGCTGACATGGAGAATTAGCGGGGAAGCTGCTGCACGAAGCTAACGACTGCCTGGCGGAACTGCGTGGGCTGCTCCAGGAAAGAGTTGTGCTTGCCGGCCAGCGTAACCACCTGTTTGCGCGGGAACTGGTACGTAGCGGCCGTGGCACCCGTCGTCCGGTCGTCTTTGCCCAGGATTACCAGCGTGGGCACGGTGAGCTTGGCAGTGGCGGGGGCGTAGTTCTGGCCGTAATCAGCCAGCCGGCCGCTGAATACCTGCTGGGCGAAGTCGGAGTTGCCGGGTACCGCGCGGCTGGCCCGCATGGCGCGGGCGGCCAGCGAATCGTGGGAGAACTGCAGCTGGCCAGCTAGTTTCTGCTGCTGCAGGGCGCCCATCACCATGCCAAACCGTTGCATCTGGGGCAGACTGGCGGCGGGGCGGGCCGCAGTGGGCAACAGGCTGGTGCCGTAGGTCAGCATGCTATCCAGGGAGGCTACCGGGTTCAGCACGGCATTGGTAAGCACCAGCGCCTGCACCCGCTGGGGGTACTTCTGGGCGTAAGCCGTGGCAATGGTACCACCGAAGGAGTGGGCCATGACCACCCATTTCTGCAAGCCCAACTGTTGGCGCACTTCCTCCAAATCCTGCACCATGCGGGCCATGGAGTAGTTTTTGGTGCGGGAGCTGCCCGAGCGCCCACTGCCGCGCTGGTCCAGGTACACCATCTGCAGCTTGTCTTCCAGTTGGTTGCCGCCTAGCTTCTCAAAAGAGTAGCTACCTGCGCCCGGCCCGCCGTGCACAAACACGCAGGGCGTGCCCTTGCCTGCTACCTGCACAAACAGTTTCACTGAATCGGAAGTCAGCACGGTGCGGGAGCCGGCGGGCAGCGCGGGCTGCTTCTGCGCCTGCGCGGCGGTGCCCACTACCACAAGCATCAGCAGTAACAGAAACCGAGAACGAAGGGCGGAGGCGGAGAAACGGAACATCGTAGTAGGGGTAGAGAATGGGAGAGGTAAGCCAGTTGCTAAGCGGTTAACTGGTTCAAACATCCGCATCCTTGGGCATAACCACGGGCACAAACGGGGCGAACCGCTCAGAGCCCCGGGTGAAGTGCACAAACATGTTGGGTGAACCGTTGGCAACAAGCATTAAAAAAGGCCCGGACGCCGACAGCAGCTGTCAGCATTCCGGGCCTTAGGCACCCCTCTCCGGTGCAAGGCAGTACCCGCGCGGGGCGGGTTAGATGATAGTGCTCATCCCGAGTTTGATGTTGTTGCGGTGCATCTCACAATCGGCAATATCCAGCACGGCGTAGGCAATGAAGCTGCCCACCTGCTCGGTGGTGTAGCGCGTGCCGGGGTTCAGCTCGGGCGTTACCACCTGCTGGTCCAGAGCATGCTCCACGGCGTCGCGCACCGTGTCGGCCTCTTCGGTGAGGCCGAAGTGGTCCAGCAGCATGGCCGCCGACAGAATAGTGGCAATGGGGTTGGCTATACCCTTGCCCTTGGCCTGCGGGTAGGAACCGTGGATGGGCTCGAACAAGGCCGCCGTATCCCCCACCGAGGCCGAGGGCAGCAGCCCCAGCGAGCCGGCAATAACCGAGGCCTCATCGGAAATGATGTCCCCGAACATATTCTCGGTCAGAATCACATCGAACTGCTTGGGGTTGAGGATAATCTGCATGGCGGCGTTGTCCACGAACAGGTAGTCGAGGGCCACGCTGGGGTACTCGGGGGCAATGCTCTGCACAGTTTCGCGCCAGAGGCGGGAGGTTTCCAGCACGTTGGCCTTATCCACCAGCGTGAGCTTGTGGCGGCGGGTTTCGGCGGCCCGGAAGGCGCGGTGCGCAATTCGCAGGATTTCCTCCCGGGAGTAGGTGCAGTTGTCGTAGGCCGAGTGCCCGTCGTTGAAGCGCCCTTTTTCCCCGAAGTATACCCCGCCCGTCAGCTCCCGGAAAATCAGAATATCGGCTCCCTGAATCCGCTCGGCTTTCAACGGGGAATGCTCCAGCAGTTGGTGGTAGGCCGTAATGGGGCGGATGTTGGCGTAGAGGCCCAGCTCCTTGCGCAGGCGCAGCAGGCCCTGCTCGGGGCGCACCGGGGCGGTGGGGTCGTTGTCGTATTTAGGGTCGCCGATGGCCCCCAGCAGCACGGCGTCGGCCTGGTGGCAGGCGTCCAGGGTAAGCTCGGGCAGGGGCGAGCTGGTGGCGTCAATGGCGCAGGCTCCCATCAGTTGATAGTCAAACTGAAACTCGTGTCCGAATCGGTCGGCCACGGCCCGCAGCACGCGCACGGCTTCCCCACATACCTCCGGCCCGATTCCGTCGCCGGGCAATACCACAATGCGTTTGCTTAAAATACCCATGTCCGTTGTTGTTCAAAAGCGGTAATTGCGTCCTCCTGGCTGAGCAGGAAATCAATGTCGTCGTAGCCGTTAATGAGGCATTCCTTCTTGTAGGCGTCCAGCTCGAAGCGAATCGGCTCGGTACGGCCCGGTACCTGCAGCGTCTGGCTGGGCAGGTCCACCGTCAGCTCCACCTGCGCGTCTTGCTCTACCAGGGCAAACAGCTCCTGCAACTCTGCGGCCGTCACCTGCAGCGGCAGCAGCCCGGTGTTGAGCGCGTTGCCCCGGAAAATATCGGCGAAGTAGCTGCTGATAACCACCTGAAACCCGGCGTCATACAGGGCCCAGGCGGCGTGCTCCCGGCTGGAACCACACCCGAAGTTCTGGCCCGCCAGTAGGATTTGGTGGCCCTGGTAGCGGGCATCATTGAGCACGAAATCCAGCTTGGGCTGACCGTCGGCGGCGTAGCGCCAGTCGGCAAACAGGTTCTGCCCGAACCCTTCGCGGGTGGTAGCTTTCAGAAAGCGCGCCGGGATAATCTGGTCGGTGTCCACGTTTTCGATGGGCAGCGGAACCACACCGGTACGCAGGATGGTGAATTTTTCCATGTGGGGGTGGGGTGATGTTAGAACTAGCTCCCCTCCTTGGAAAGGAGGGGCTGGGGGTGGTTGATTTTTTAGAGCTAAGAAGTAGAAGTAGTTGTCGTTCAGGAGCGGATCAACCACCCCCAACCCACACTCGCTTGATGCGCGACATTTTCTAAGGAGGGGAGCAAGCTTTAGCACTAGTCTTGGTTCGCGTACTCAAGCACGTACTCCGCCACATCTACCAGCCGGCCTTCCACGGCGGTAATGGCGGCGACCAGGGGGGAGGCCAGCAAGGTGCGGGCCCCGGGGCCCTGGCGGCCCTCGAAGTTGCGGTTGGAGGTAGACACGCAGTAGGCGCCGGCCGGAATCTTGTCCTCGTTCATGGCCAGGCAGGCGCTGCAGCCCGGCTCGCGCAATTCAAATCCGGCGGCGGCCAGCACCTGGTCGAGGCCTTCGGCAATGGCCTGCTGCTCTACCTGCTTGGAGCCGGGCACGATGATGGCCTCCACGTGGGGCGCTTTGCGCTTGCCCCGTACGTAGGCGGCTACCGTGCGCAAATCCTCGATGCGGGAGTTGGTGCAGCTGCCGATAAACACGTGGCTGATTTCCTTGCCTAGCAGCGACTCGCCGGCCTCAAAACCCATATACCGCAACGACTTCTCGAAACTCGGCGCTTCGGCCGCCGCGGCCGGTTCTGGAATACTAGCGGCCAAGGGCATGCCCATGCCGGGGTTGGTGCCGTAGGTTATCATGGGCCGAATAGCCGCCGCTTCAAAGTGGTGCTCGGCGTCGAACTGCGCGTCCTCGTCCGAAAACAGGGTTTGCCAGTGCGCCACGGCCCGGTCCCAGGCGG
Source organism: Hymenobacter pini (assembly GCF_020421205.1). GTDB lineage: Bacteria > Bacteroidota > Bacteroidia > Cytophagales > Hymenobacteraceae > Hymenobacter > Hymenobacter pini. The sequence continues at coordinate 982,177 of NZ_JAIZZH010000002.1, read as the reverse complement.
TACCCTGGGGTGCGAAGGGGCGGCCCTGCAGGTACTCAAAGGTGGTGGCGTCGGGGGCAATGAGGCCGCCGCGGGCTCCCATTTCGATGCTCATGTTGCACACCGTCATGCGGCCTTCCATGCTCAGGCTCCGAATGGCGCTGCCGGCGTACTCCACGAAGTAACCAGTGGCCCCACCCGTGCCCAGCTGGGCAATTACGTGCAGAATCACATCCTTGGCCGATACGCCCGGCTGCAGCTCCCCATCCACGGTAATGCGCATACGCTTGGGCTTATCAAGCAGCAAACACTGCGAGGCCATTACCTGCGCCACCTGGCTGGTCCCGATGCCAAACGCAATGGCCCCGAATGCACCGTGGGTGGAGGTGTGAGAGTCGCCGCACACAATGGTCAGGCCCGGTTGGGTCACGCCCAGCTCGGGCCCAATTACGTGCACAATGCCCTGGTAGGGATGGCCCAGCCCGTACAGTTCCACGCCGTGCCGGGCGCAGTTTTCGGTGAGCTTGTCCACCTGGGAGCGACTGAGCGGGTCCTGAATCGGCTGGTCCTGGTGGCGGGTGGGCACGTTGTGGTCGGCGGTAGCCAGAATCTGCTCGGGGCGGCGCAGCGTCAGGCCCCGGGCCGTCAGCTCGTCGAAGGCCTGGGGGCTGGTTACCTCATGAATCAGGTGCCGGTCAATGTAAAACACCGACAATCCGCCGGCTACCTCGCGCACCACGTGCGCATCCCAGATTTTATCAAATAACGTTTTGGACATGAGAGAGGGGTGGGGGGCCTCACCCCCCGGCCCCCTCTCCAGGGGGAGAGGGGGAGCCAGACGAATGAAGCGGGTGAGAGACGGAGTAGGAAATAGAAAATGGATGTCGTGAGCCGTTTGGCACCCCCTCTCCCCCTGGAGAGGGGGCCGGGGGGTGAGGCTTTACCCTGCCGTTACCAGCTGTTGCTGCTCCACCATGATGTGCAAATCCTCGTCCACGACCTCCTTTTGACGGTCGGCCAGGACGAGGAAATGGGTGTAGGCTTTGTTGAGGGCCACGCGGTCAAAGTCGTAGCCGATTTTCTGGAGGCGGTAGGCCAAAGCAGCGCGGCCCGAGCGGGCGGTGAGCACAATGCTGGAATCGGGCATGCCCACCTCGCGCGGGTCGATGATTTCGTAGGTTTCGCGGTGCTTAATCACACCATCCTGGTGAATGCCGCTGGAGTGGGCAAAGGCGTTGGCCCCCACAATGGCCTTGTTGGGCTGCACCGGCATGCTCATCAGGTGCGACACCATGGCCGAGGTTTCGGCCAGCAGCCTGGTGTTGATGCCGGTGCTGAAGTTGAGGTAGGGGTGCTGGCGGAGCACCATCACGGCTTCTTCGAGGGCCGTGTTGCCGGCCCGCTCGCCTACGCCGTTGATGGTGCACTCCACCTGCCGGGCCCCGCCCAGCACGCCCGCAATGGAGTTGGCCGTGGCCATGCCCAAATCGTTATGGCAGTGGGTGGAGAGGCGCACCCGCTCAATGCCGCGCACGTTGTCCGTGAGGTACTTGATTTTGGCACCGTACTCGGCCGGGAGGCAGTAGCCGGTGGTGTCGGGGATGTTGAGCACGGTGGCCCCGGCCCGGATGGCGGCCTCGCACACGCGGGCCAGAAACTCGTTGTCGGTGCGGCCGGCGTCCTCGGCGTAAAACTCCACGTCCTCCACAAACGACTTGGCCAGCTTCACGGCCGCCACCGCCCGCTCCAGCACCTGCTCGGGCGTGCTCAACAGCTTGTACCTAATGTGCGACTCCGAAGTGCCAATACCCGTGTGAATGCGCGGGTATCGGGCCGATTTCAGGGCCTCGGCCGCCGTGCGAATGTCGTTTTCCACGGCCCGGGAGAGGCCGCAGACGGTGGCCTCGCGCGTCTGGGCCGCAATGGCCGCCACGGCCGCAAAGTCGCCGGGGCTGGAAACCGGGAAGCCGGCCTCAATTACGTCCACGCCGAGTAGCTCCAGCTGCCGGGCAATGAGCAGTTTCTCGTCCCGGTTCAGTTTGCAGCCGGGCACTTGCTCCCCGTCGCGCAGGGTAGTATCGAAGATGTGGACTTTCTCGGTTGACATGGGGCAATGACTTCGTGACAGAAGGAAAGCCCCAAGTACACCCCCAGCCCCGGCCCCCCGAAACCGCTTTTCGGCACGCCTACTATTTCAAAAAGTTGCTGATGTGGTTGTAAGTTGCTGATTGATAGATGTTAATATGTTTGTTGTGTACAAGGGCAAATCTGTCTAAGATTTGCTTCTGATATCCTGCTTTAATAAAATAGGAGTTGCGCTACTGCGCCAACTCGCAGAGTATTGGTTCGAGATACTACCTTCGGGTACCAGAATACACAACGCTATACCGATCAGCCAAACCCATGAAAAATTTTAAAATAGTTCTAATCCTAAGCCTGTTGCTAATTGTTGATATGGCATTTGGCCAGCAGGTTGATAATGAGCAGGTAGCAATTGGCAGGAAATTTATAACGCTTGTCTCTGAGCGTAAAAATCAAGATGCGTGGCAGCTCTTTGATAAGAAGAATGTGTCCAATATTTCGGAAGAACAATTCAATGCAGCCTTCGGACAGTTGAGCGATATTCTGTCAACTGCTAACTCGTATGAGTTATCAATGAGTGGAGTAAAGGTTATAGAAAATAAAAAGGTGAATTTTTACAAGTTCAAAGGAATTTCAAGAATTTCGGAAGCTGGTAGTGATGTGTATGTAGATGTATTATTTTTTGAAAATTCAAATCTGGTAGCGGGAGTAAGCCCTATGAAACTAGTTTCTATACAAAATATACCAATTAATAACTCGAAAGCTTCTACCACTGCAGGGCAGGAAACTATACTGGAAGGTGAATCCACTATTTCGATAGATGGTATTGCCTACAAAGTAAGAGGAATAAATATTGTCCACTTCGAAAAGGAAAAGGCCCTTTTAGCTATTCAGGTTGAAATGAATATGCCTGAAGATACTAGTAATAAAGAAAAAGAGGTTAAAAAGGTAGCAGTTAAGTTTGCTAAGTATATAGTTGAAAATGGCTATATAGATAAGGCGAAGTCGAAGGCTAAAGGAATAAATAAAAAGCTGTTGAAGGATATTGGCGTGTCTTTTTATGATCCTAAAAAAGATAGAGGATTCAATGTTATGCTGAAACCGGAAGAATATAGGTAGTGGAAAGAGTTAAATTTGCTTTGTTTCACACCAGTAAACTCAGAAAATCCTGCTTCCCGTTTAGATACTCGTACGAAAACCCCTCGGCTACCATGCGCTGCTGGATTTCGGCAATGTCGTGGGGGCGCTGCACTTCCAGGCCGAAGAAAACGGGCCCTTTTTCCTTGTTGTTCTTCTTGATGTACTGAAACTGGATGATGTCGTCGTCCTCGCGCAGCACGTGGTTCACGAAGCGGCGCAGGGCCCCGGGCTTCTGGTTGAAGGTGACCAGGAAATAGTGCTTGCGGCCCTGGTGGCGCAACGCCCGCTCCTTGATGTCCTCCATGCGGGTGATGTCGTTGTTGGAGCCGCTGAGGACGCACACCACCGTTTTGCCCCGGATTTGGGCGGCGTACTGGTGCAGCACCGAGAGGCTGAGCGTGCCGGCCGGCTCCAGCACCAGGCCTTCCTCATTGTACATCTTCAGCAAATCCTCGCACACCTGGCCCTCGGGCACCAGCGCCACCTCGTCCAGCAGCTCCCGGCAGATGGCAAACGTCAGTTCGCCCGGGCACTTCACCGCCGCCCCGTCCACGAAGCTCTCGATGTGCTCCAGCGGCTGCCGCTGCCCCGTCTGGATGGCGCGGTGCATGGAGGGCGCGCCCAGGGGCTGCACGCCCACCAGCCGGGTGGCGGGGCTGAGCTGCCGGAACACGCTGCTCACGCCCGCCGCTAGTCCGCCGCCCCCGATGGGCATGAACACGAAATCAATGGGCGCGGGCGCGTCGCGCAGGATTTCCAGGCCCACGGTGGCCTGCCCGGCCACCACGGCCGCATCGTCGAACGGGTGCACGTACACGCCCTGGCGCTGCTGGCAAAACTCCTGCGCCGCCCTCGACGAATCATCGAACGTAGCCCCGGTCAGCACAATTTCCACCTGGTCGCGCCCGAACAGGCGCACTTTGTCCACCTTCTGGGCGGGGGTGGCAGCGGGCATGAAGATGTAGCCCCGACGGCCCAGCAGCTGGCAGGCGTAAGCTACGCCCTGGGCGTGGTTGCCGGCCGAGGCGCATACCACCGGCCGGGTGGCCTCATCGGCCGGTAGCCCCGCCATTTTGTTGTACGCCCCCCGGATCTTGTAGGAGCGCACCACCTGCAAATCCTCCCGCTTCAGGTAAATAGTGGCCCCGTAGGCCGCCGAAAGCCCCAAATTGTGCTGCAGCAGCGTGGGACTGATGACGCCCTGCAGCGTGCGGGCCGCCTGCTCCACCAGTGGCAGCGGCAGGGCGGGGGTGAGGGTGGCAGGTTGGGAAGGATGCATGGTGGTAGAGAAAAGTAGCGCGCAGCTCCGTTTCGCGCACGAGCCGCAGGTGAGTCCCCCGCAGATGGAGCGGTACTGGGATACTCGCTTCGCTCGTGCGCGAAGCGGAGCTGCGCGCTACTGGGTTTTGCTTAGTTACTGTCAGCCGTTAGGGCGTAGGATTCTTGCTGTTCTGCTTTTTCGGTGGCTCTGGAGCGTAGCTCGCGCACGGTAGCACCGGTTTGCCACAGCTCCGAGTCGCGCACTTCCTTCAACTCGGCTTCCAACTCCTGGCGGTAGCCGGGCGTGGAGCCGCGCTGGATGGTGCGGGCGGCTTCCTGGCCCGAGGCCACGCTGTCGTACAGCTCGTTGAGCACGGGCAGGGTGGCTTCGCGGAAGCGGCCTTTCCAGTCGAGGGCGCCGCGCTGTGCCGTTACGGAGCAGTTGCTGAACATCCAGTCCATGCCGTTTTCGCCCACCAGCGGCACCAGACTCTGGGTGAGTTCCTCCACGGTTTCGTTGAAGGCCTCAGAGGGCGAGTGGCCGCGCTGGCGTAGCACTTGGTACTGGGCCTCAATGATGCCAGCCAGCGCGCCCATCAGCACACCCCGCTCGCCAGTGAGGTCGGAGTACACTTCCTTGCGGAAATCGGTTTCGAACAGGTAGCCCGAGCCCACCCCGATGCCCAGGGCCACGGCCTTCTCGTAGGCGTGGCCGGTGGCATCCTGGTACACGGCAAACGACGAGTTCAGCCCGCCCCCGGCCACAAACAGCCGGCGCAGGCTGGTGCCGCTGCCCTTGGGCGCTACCAGCACCACGTCCACATCGGCGGGCGGGATGATGCCCGTCTGGTCGTTGAAGGTGATGCCGAAGCCGTGGGAGAAGTACAGTGTTTTGCCGGCCGTGAGGTGGGGCTTGAGCGTGGGCCACACGGCAATCTGCCCGGCATCGGAGAGCAGATTGGCCAGGATGGTGCCCCGCTCGGCCGCTTCTTCCAGGCTGAACAGCGTTTCTCCGGCCACCCAGCCATCGGCCTCCGCCTTGCTCCAGGAAGCCGAATCCGGCCGCTGCCCGATGATGACGTTGAAGCCATTGTCGCGCAGGTTCAGCGCCTGGCCGGGGCCTTGCACGCCGTAGCCCAGCACGGCAATGGTTTCGTTCTGCAGAATGGCGCGGGCTTTTTCCAGCGGAAATTCCTCGCGGGTTACTACGTGCTCTTCTACGCCGCCAAAGTTGATGGTTGCCATAATGGAGTTGGGTTTATGGTTGGTTAAGTTGTCAGTTGTTAAAAGCTCGTCATTCCGAGCGTAGCCGAGGAATCTCGCGTGCTGACGTTTGAGTTACTCCCACAACATCAGCATGCGAGATTCCTCGACTTCGCCTCCGGCTACGCTCGGAATGACGTTCTGGGGTCACATCGAAAACACCTTGTCGCGGCGGTCGAGGAACTCGTTTTCGCTCACTTCCTCGCCGGGCTGCTGGTGCTCGAACTCGCGCAGCTTGTGGTGGAAGCCCTGGCTGTCTTTGATGATGGCAATGCGGGCCGAGCGCACAAACTCGATGAGGCCGTAGGGGTGCAGCACCTCCAGCAGCTTGTCGGTTTCCTCGCGGTGGCCGGTGGTTTCAAACACGGTGTAGTCCTTGCGGATTACCACGGCCCGGGCCCCGTGCTCCCGCAGCAGCCGCTCCACAATGGCCCGCTCGGCAATGATGTCGGTGGGTACTTTGTAGAGGGCCATTTCCTGCCAGATGACTTCCTCGTTGGGGTTGAAGTACACCTTCAGTACCTCCACCTGCTTCTCCATCTGGCGGGCAATCTTGCGCACCACCTCCTCCGACTCGTGCACCACGATGTTGAAGCGGTGAATCCCCTCAATCTCCGAGGGTGAGGTGTTCAGGCTCTCGATGTTGATTTTGCGCCGCGAGAAGATGATGGCCAGCCGGTTAAGCAGTCCCACTTGGTTCTCGGTGTACGCCGTGATGTTGTATTCTTGCTTGTGAGACATGAGACGGTGAGACATGAGAGGTGAGACGAGCGGCGTGGCAGCCAACGCCCCGTCATTGCGAGCGGAGCGAAGCAATCCTTCCTTATCAGCGGCAAAAGCCCTAACCTATTCCAAAGCCTTTTATTGGTAGCTTCGGTCAGGGCTTGTCAGTTCTCCAGGGATTTGCGCTTTGATAAGGAAGGATTACTTCGTCCTTCGTCCTCGCAATGACACGTTACTTCAACCGGATTTCGCCCACGCCGCAGCCCTGGGGTACCATCGGGAAGATGTTGTTTTCGCGGGTGACGCGCACTTCCAGCAGGAAGGAGCCGGAGTGGTCCAGCAGCTGGCGCAGGGCGGGCTCCAGGTCGGGGCGGTGCTCCACGCGGCGGGCGGCAATGCCGTAGCCGTTGGCTACCGTCACGTAATCGGGGCTGGCAATTTCTACGGCGGAGTAGCGCCGCTCGTGGAACAGCTCCTGCCACTGCCGCACCATGCCCAGAAACTGGTTGTTGAGCAGCAGAATCTTCACCTCGATGCCGGTCTGCATGATGGTGCCCAGCTCCTGAATCGTCATCTGAATGCCCCCGTCGCCGATAACGGCTACCACCGTGCGGTGCGGCGCGCCGTAGCGGGCCCCAATGGCGGCCGGTAGCGCGAAGCCCATGGTGCCCAGGCCGCCGCTGGTAATGCTCAGGCGCGGGTGGTTGAGGCGGGCGTAGCGGCAGGCCACCATCTGGTGCTGGCCCACGTCCGTCACAATGATGGCCTCGCCCTGGGTCAGCTCGTTGAGCTGGTGAATCACCTCGCCCATGGTCAGCTCGTCCTGGGTTGGGAACAGCTCGTCCTGAATCACGGCGGCCACTTCCTCGGCATCATGGTCGCGGAAACGCTGCCGCCACTCCGGGTGCTGGCGGGCGGCTACCAGCTGCGTGAGCAGGGGCAGGGTTTCCTTGCAGTCGCCCCACACCGGCACGGTGGCCGTCACGTTCTTGTCGATTTCGGTGGGGTCGATGTCGAGGTGGATGACCTGGGCCTGGCGGGCATATTTGTCGAGGCGGCCCGTTACCCGGTCGTCGAAGCGCATGCCGATGGCCACGAGCACGTCGCACTCGTTGGTGAGGACGTTGGGGCCGTAGTTGCCGTGCATGCCCAGCATGCCCACGTTCAGCGGGTGGCCGGTGGGCAGCGCCCCGGCCCCGAGAATCGTCCAAGCCGCCGGAATGCCGCTTTTCTCGATGAATTCCCGGAACTCGGCTTCGGCCTGGCCCAGCAGCACGCCCTGGCCCCAGAGCACCAACGGGCGCTGGGCCCGGTTTATCAGTTCAGCGGCGCGCTGCACGTACTCGGGGCGCACCACGGGCCGGGGCCGGTAGCTGCGGATGTGAGTGCAGGGCTCGTAGCCGGCGTGCTCGAACAGCTGCAGCTGGGCGTTTTTGGTGATGTCGAGCAGGACCGGGCCGGGCCGGCCGCTACGGGCAATGTAGAAGGCCTTGGCCAGCGCCGCCGGAATATCCCGGGCGTCCGTTATCTGGTGGTTCCACTTGGTAACGGGCGTGGTGATATTCAGAATGTCGGTTTCCTGAAAGGCGTCGGTGCCCAGCAGATGCGCAAACACCTGCCCCGTGATGCACACCAGCGGGGTGCTGTCAATCTGAGCATCGGCCAGACCGGTGACCAGGTTGGTGGCGCCGGGGCCGCTGGTGGCAAACACCACGCCCACCCGTCCCGAGGCGCGGGCGTAGCCCTGGGCGGCGTGAATGCCGCCCTGCTCGTGGCGCACCAGCACGTGGTTCAGCTGCTCCTGAAAATCATACAGGGCATCGTAAATGGGGATGATGGCCCCGCCGGGGTAGCCAAAAATCGTGTCCACGCCCTCGGCCACCAGGCCCTGCAACAGGGCCACGGCCCCGGATACCTGCGGGGCGGCCAGGGTCTCAGGCGAGGCTGGCGCGGACTGAAGCTGCGGGTTCGGGAACATGGCTGTCGTCGGCTAAGTCGGTGATGCAGCCGTGGCTGGCGTCGCTCACGGTGCGGATGTATTTCAGCAGCACGCCCTGGCTGACCGGGGGCGCGGGCTGCTGCCATTGCTGGCGGCGCAGGGCCAGCTGCTCGTCGCTCAGGGCCACGTCCATGGTGTTGGCGGCGGCGTCCAGCGTAATCCAGTCGTCGTTTTCCACCAGGGCCAGCGGGCCGCCGTTGTAAGCCTCGGGGCTCACGTGGCCGATAACGAAGCCGTGGGTGCCACCCGAAAATCGACCGTCGGTTAGCAGGGCCACCTTATCACCCAGCCCGGCCCCAATGATGGCCGACGTGGGCTTGAGCATCTCGGGCATGCCCGGCCCGCCCTTGGGCCCCACGTACCGAATCACGACGACGTGGCCCGGCTGAATCAGGCCCTGCACAATGCCCTCGTTCAGCTCCTCTTCCGAGTCGAACACGATGGCCGGGCCGGCAAAGCGGGTGCCTTCCTTGCCGGTAATCTTGGCCACCGCGCCCCGGGGGGCCAGGTTGCCGTACAGAATCTGAATGTGGCCGTCGGGCTTGATAGGGTTGCTGGTGGGGCGCAGAATGTCCTGCTCCGGGCCCAACGGGGCCACATCGGCCAGGTTTTCGGCCAGGGTGCGGCCCGTTACGGTCAGCAAATCCCCATGGAGCAGGCCGGCGTTGAGCAGGGTTTTGAGCACAGCCGGTACCCCGCCCCGGGCCGAGAGGTCTTCCATCAGGTACTTGCCGCTGGGCTTGAGGTCGGCCAGCACCGGCGTCCGGTCGCTCACGGCCTGGAAGTCTTCGAGCGTAAGCCGTACGCCGGCGGCGTGGGCAATGGCAATGAGGTGGAGCACGGCGTTGGTGGAGCCGCCTAGCACAGTGGTTACCACCATGGCATTTTCGAAGGCTTCGCGCACCAGAATGTCGCGGGGTTTGAGGTCCAGCTCCAGCAGGCGGCGCAGGTACGCGCCGGTGCTGCGGCATTCCTGCTGCTTCTCGGCGCTTTCGGCCGGGGCCGACGAGGAGTAGGGCACGCTCAGACCCAGCGTTTCGATGGCGGCGGCCAAGGTGTTGGCCGTGTACATGCCCCCGCAGGCTCCCGGTCCCGGACAGGCATTGCGGATAATGCCGCGGTAGTCCTCGTCCGAAATCTGGCCCTGCAGTTTCTGCCCGTAGGCCTCAAAGCACGACACAATGTTGAGCTGCTGCCCCTTAAATGTGCCGCCCCGGATAGTGCCGCCGTACACCATCAGGCTGGGGCGGTTGAGGCGGGCCATGGCAATGAGGGCCCCGGGCATGTTTTTGTCGCAACCCACCACGCAGGCCAGGGCGTCGTAGTTGTGGGCCCCGGCCATGGCTTCAATGGAATCGGCAATAATTTCCCGGGACACCAGCGAGTAGCGCATCCCCGGCGTGCCGTTGGTGATGCCGTCACTGATGCCGATGGTGTTGAAGCGCAGTCCCACCAAATCCTGCTCCTGCACGCCCTGCTTCACCGCGTCGGCCAACTGGTTGAGGTGCATGTTGCAGGTGTTGCCCTCGAAGCCTGTGGAGCAAATGCCCACGAACGGCTTGCGCAAATCGGCCTCCGCAATGCCGGAGCCAATCAGCATGGCCTGCGAGGCCGGCAAGCTGTCGTCCTGGGTGTAGATGCGGCTGTATTTGTTGAGGGCCATGATTGTAGTGCTTAGTGCCTGGTGCTTAGTGTGTAGTATGCAGGCAGAAAAAAGAACGTCATGCTGAGCTTGGCGAAGCATCTCTACCGCTTCGTTCTGGCGGATTGCCTCACCCCCCGGCCCCCTCTCCAGGGGGAGAGGGGGAGCCTGCCGATTGGTAGGGAAGGCCGCTGGGGTTAGTGGTTGTAGAGACGCGACACTTCGCGTCTCGTCGTTGCTGAGGTTGGGGCGAAGTAGGACGGTCAGTTGCCCGTCTTTCAAAAACTCTCAGTTCTAAGCTCTCACCTCTAACCTCTCCGTTCTAACCGACTGCCCCGTCACCAGTGCGTGGTAGTGCTGGGCCAGCATGCCACCAATGGTTTGCTGGAAGGGCCGCTCAAACACCACGTCGTCCACCGAGGCAATGCCGATAACCTCGGCGGCGGTGCCCGTCATGAAGGCGGCCTCGGCGGTGCGCAGCTCCTCGGGGCCGAAAAACTGTTCCGTGACGGTGATGCCGGCTTCGCGGGCCAGGTCGATGATGGTGTTGCGGGTGATGCCGCGCAGAATGCTGCCGGCCGGAGGGGTAACCAGTTCGCCGTTGCGCTCGAAGAAGAAGTTGGCCCCGGGACCTTCGGCCACGTTGCCGTGCATGTCCAGCAGCAGGGCCTCATCGTAGCCTCGGCTTTTAGCCTCGGTGCTGGCAATGATGGAGTTGACGTAATGTCCCGCCACCTTGGCCTCAATGGGCACGGCCTTAGGGTTGGGCCGCTCGTAGGGCGACACGGTGAGGCGCAGGCTTTGGTCGCCGAGGTACTTGCCCCATTCCCACACGGCCACCAGCACGTTGCTGGTGGTAGCCGCCTTCAGACTCATGTTGGGCGTGCCGGCAAATACCAGCGGGCGGATGTAGGCGTCGGTCAGGCCGTTGCGTTCCAGCACCTCGTAGCTGATGCGCGTCAGTTCTTCCACCGAGTACGGCAGCGGTAGGCCAATAGCCTTGCAGGAATAATGCAGGCGCTCATAATGCTCCCCGGCCTTGAAAATGCGGGTGCCGGCCGGCGTAGCGTAGGCCCGAATGCCCTCAAACACGGCATAGCCGTAGTGCAACGATTGGGCATACACACCGCAGGTAGCTTGCGCGGCCGGTACGAACTCGCCATCCAGAAAGGCGACGGTATCAGGAGAGTAATACATGAGCGTGGTACAACTGACAAACGGAGGAACCGCCCGCGTGCCGCTTAGCGGAGCAGGAAGGGAAATGCGGGCGAAGCAGGCCGCACAACCGACGAGCCTTGGTTTGATTCTATTCGGAGCAGGGCGTAGGAGCCGGCTATGGTTTGGCCGTTAGGCGTAGCCGTAAGAATGGTGGCCCGCCAGCCAGCTCCGGCAAATGCAGAAAATAGTGCGGACAAAGAGGTGGAGAAGTGAGCTGACATAGCATCTTTGGGCTGATATTCTGCTGCTAAGTACCCGCAGAGGTTCAGCGGCTGAAAACTTCTTTCCAATAGCCCTACTATTTCTAGAAAATCACTTTTGTTGTATAAGTATCATAAAATCAAAAGGTTAATTTTTGACTTTGTACAATGCCCAACGAAAGTACTGACCCGGTTTTTCAGCTCATAAAGTCGCTGACCCGCACCGAAAAGCGTCACTTCCGGTTGTTTGCCAACCGCCAGGGCTCCGCCGAAGGCCTGAAGTTTCTGCAGTTATTTGATGCCCTGGACGGGCAGGAGCGGTACGATGAGGAACGGGTACTGCAACAGGTGCCGGTCATCAAAAAAGTGCAAATGGCCAACCTCAAGGCCAACCTCTACAAGCAGCTGCTCTCCAGTCTGCGTATGTACCACGCTGGCCACAACCTCGATATTCAGCTGCACGAGCAACTGGATTTTGCCCGGGTGCTCTACAACCGGGGCCTGTACCAGCACAGCCTGCGCATGCTGGAAAAAGTAAAAGCCACGGCCCAGCAGGCCGAGCTGCGCCACATTGTGTTGCTGGCGCTGGATTTTGAGAAGCTGATTGAGGGTCAATACATTACCCGGAGTATTCAGGGGCGGGCCCGGCAGCTTTCCGACGAAGCCACCGACACGGTACAGCACATTGGGCGCGAGCATGAGCTGTCGAACCTGGCACTGCGCATGTATGGGCGCTACCTCAAAATCGGCCACACCCGCAACCAGCAGGACTACGAGAATATCACTGCTTACTTCCGGGAAGGGCTACCTACACTGGAACCCCGGGAGGCTAGCTTCTTCGAGCAGTTATACTTCTACCAGGCGCATGTATGGTACTATACCATCACGCAGAATTTCCGGCAGTGCTACCGGTACGCGCAGAAGTGGGTAGACCTGTACGAGCATAACCAACTGATGCGCGAACAGCAGCCGATGCTCTACATCAAGGGCGTGCACAATGTGCTCATCACCACGTACAATATGTTGTACTACAGTCGGTTTGAGGAGGTGTTGGCTCAATTGGAAACCTACGCCGCCGACCCCGACCGGCGCAGCAACCCTAACATTGATGCGCTGCTGTTCCTGTACATCTACACCAACCGGCTCAACGGCTACTTCATGCGCGGCGAGTTTACGGCCGGCCTGCAGATAGTGCCGGAACTGCTCGAGAACCTAGAGCGGTACCGCATGCAGCTGGATTCGCACCGGCGACTGGTGTTCTACTACAAAATTGCCAGCCTGTACTTCGGCAGCGGGCAGCCCACCAAGGCCATTGAGTACCTCGAAAAGGTAATCTATTTCAAAGAGGCCAGCCTACGCGAGGACATCCAGTGCTTTGCCCGCATCCTGAACCTGATTGCTCACTACGAAGCCGGCCGCGACGAGGCCCTGGAGTATCAGGTGCGCTCCGTGTACCGCTTTCTGGGCAAAATGAACGACCAGCAGCAGATGCAGGAGGCTATCTTCCGGTTTTTGCGCAACCTGGGCAACGTGGCCCCCTCACAGCTAAAAGATGCTTTCCTGAAGCTCAAAAATGAGCTGACTATTATTGCTGAAGACCCCTACGAGAGGCGGCCTTTCCTGTACCTGGACATTATTTCCTGGCTGGAAAGCAAAATTGAAAACGTGCCCGTGCAGGATATCATCCGCCGAAAATTCGCTGGGTTGAAATGATGAGATGATGAAGTGAAAAGTACCTTACCACTTCACTAGCGGCACCCCACGCATGGCCTGGATGAACAGCATAGCCACGGCGGCCACATACACAGCGGTGCCCAACCACGTAAGCGCACCGGCGTGGCGGGGCTGCCAGTGGCTGAGGGCCCAGCCTAGCAGCGGCAGGGCCTGCAACGCGTGCATACCCAGAAAGTGGGCCAGGCGCAGGTCGCCGGCGCGGGTGCTCCAGCCGAGGCCGGGCAGGCCGGGGCCGCCGTCGGGGGCTCCCACCGTGTGCTGACCCAGGCGAATCATGACGCCGCCCAGCACGGAACCCACCAGAAATACCAGTAGCCCCAGCCGCACGCCCCACACGTAGCCCGCCGGGCCGTGGGGCTGGTAGTGCCACACTAGGTACACGGCCCAGATGGTAGCCAGGGTGTTTACCAGAATAAACGTACCCATCAGTCCGAAAATCAGCCCATCGAAGGCAGAAGCGGTGTTGTAGTGCGAAGTAGTGCCCCGGGCCGCCTGCAGAAAGATGCAGCCCATTTCTACCACCATACTCAATGCCGCTGCTATGCTAATGAGGCGGACGGCTCCGCTGGCCGGCGCGGGCAAATCGGCCAGCAGCCAGCCCAGCGTCCAGAGGTAAAGCAGGCCGGACAGGGCGAATTTGGCCGGCTTCACCCACGCGGGCAGGCCGGTAATAAGGCGGTGGTCGAAGGTGAGAAGCGCCAGGGCCAGCAGCAGCAGTGCCACGTTCAGCCAGCCGCTCCAGGCCAGCACGGGGTTGGCGCGGTGCAGCACGCGCAGCCAGGTAGCAACGGGCCCAAAAGCCGTCAGCGCGGCTGTAGGCAGAGGTAGAGTAGCAGACATAGCCGAAGTAATTAGGCGTGAGAAACTGATTCCGGACGGTCCCAAAAGCGCCGCGCTGCCGCGTACAACAGCAGGCCCACCGGTCCAAACAGAAACGTGAGCAGCAGGCAGGGCACCAGCGCCCAATGCGGTACGCCGCGCCGCCGCGCATCCAGACTTTCCCAGATGCCCAGGCACAGATCAAAGCACAGGTAATGCACCCAGCCCGCCAGCAGCGCCCAAGGGTTGCGGAACAGTGCGGCCACGTCGGCCAGCGTACTGAAGCCGCCTTCCTGCCCATGAGCACCCAGGTAATGGCTGATGATAAGCACCGCGTAGCTACCAGCCAGCACCAGCGGCAATGCCCCGCTGAGTACCAGCCTGTGGGTGAAGCGCCAGCGTGGAGCCAGCACCAACAACGCCCAGCCCAGCATAGCCAGCGGGTTGGCCAGGGAAAACAGAAATTCGGGAGTGAGCGACATAGTTGGCAGCGGCTGCGTGAGGCTGTAAACATGCACGAATACCGCCAGAAAAGCCGGCTGATTCAGGTTGAAGCGGACAAACCAACCGGGTGAACCAGCGAAACTCCGGGCCCAGCCGGCAACCTCCGCCGAAAGAGGCCGTACCTTCGGCCCGTGGAAACTGCCTATTTGCGTTGGGTATTGGTAGGAGCGGGGCTGCTGGCCGGCCCGGCTGCGGCGGCTCCCCGCGCCACCCTGGCCCCGCCCGACGACAGTACGTTTGTGCGGCAGGCCCACCGCCGAGCCGTATTTCAGTTCGACCAGCGGTTTTCCATCCTCAACGGTAAAGTGGTGGGCATCAATGGCCTCAAAGGCGGTATTGAGTGGCGGGGGCGCTGGCGGGCCGGGGTAGGCGTGTACCGCCTGTCAGGCGGGGTGCCCACGCGGATACCGCAGCCGGTGGAATTTCCAGCCGGTACCCATGATGAAGTGCGGTTCCGCTACCTGGCCGCCTACGGCGAGTACGTGTTCATTGGGAACAGGCGCTGGGAGCTAAGCGCTCCGCTGCAAATGGGGGCGGGCAGCTACTATACTAAGTATTACTTCCCCGACGGAGGCGTACTGCGCACCAACAAGCAAGTGCTGTACTTAGTAGAGCCCTCTGTAGCGGCGCATTTTCGGGTATTCCGGTGGATTGGGGTAGGAGCCGGCACCGGCTACCGGCAGGTATTTGCTTCCGGCAAGCAGCCTGAAGATCAGATTAGCGGCTACATCTTTTTCGGGCGGGCCAAGCTCTTCCTCGGCGACTTTTTGAAAGTAGTGCGCGGCCACGAGCGGCTATTTTCGCAACAGGGCCTGCGGGAGGAGTAGCCGCTATTTAGCTGCCCGTAGCGTGCTTAGGCGGTCCAGCTTACCGGAGGCCGTGGTGCGGAATTCCGGCACAGCCACAACCTCGCGGGGTACTTCGTATTTATCCAGGCGCTGGCGCAACAAGTTCAAGAGAAGGTCCTGCTGCGGGGCCGTGAGCTTCGGGCCTTCCAGAAAAGCCGTTACCTGCTCGCCTAGCCGCTTATCGGGGCGGCCGGCCACGAAGGCGCGGCGGCTCAGATTCAGCTCCGTGAGGGCTACTTCCAGCACTTGCTCAATCTTCTCGGCCTGCACCTTCACGCCGCCGGTGTTGATGACAAAATCGGCCCGGCCCAGCCATTCAAACGACTTTCCGTTGGGAGCCAGTGCAATTCGGTCGTTGGTGGTGATGAGGTGGTTTTCCGTCACGTCGGCGCGCACCGTGAGGCAGCCGCGGGCATCCTGGCCGACTTCAATACCGGGCAACACGCGGTACACTGGCTGCACATCGGGGCCGTTGAGGCGGCGCAGGGCAATGTGGGAAGCCGTTTCCGTCATGCCGTAGGTAACGTACACGGGTACCCGCAGCTGCTGAATCTCCTTCTCCAAGCTTTTCTCCACGGCGGCCCCACCCACCAGAATACCCTTCAGGCGGTTGAGGTGCGACGCGTGCCCGGCCGCCAGCACGGCCCGCAGCTGTAAGGGCACAAAGGAGGTAAAGTCGAAGTCCACCGTGGCGGGTACCAGGGCCAGTGGGTCGGCATGGGGCTCTACAATGGTGAGGTGCATGCGCCGCTCTAGGCCCCGCACCAGCATCATCAGCCCGCCCACAAACTCGCAGTTCAGGCACACCAGCATCCGGTCGCCGGGGCCCAGGTCGAAGTAGTCGCCGGTGCGGCGGGCGGAGGCTTCCAGCTGCCGCCGCTTCAGCTGAATCAGTTGGGGCTGCCCCGTGGAGCCCGAAGTGCGTAGGCCAAATTCCTGCGCGCCGTTCAGCCACTGCCGCACAAAATCCAGTACCCGGGCCTCGTAGCCGTTCAGGTCCTGCGGGGCGCGGGCAGGGTACTGCTGAATATCCTGATAGCGAAATTCGCGGCCGTTGAGGAGCAGGGAGTCGGGTAGTAGGTCGGTGTTGGCAGCCATAGAGGAGAGTAGCGGGAAAGAAGGGACAAGATAACTGCAGATATAACTATCAGCGGGCTGCTTTATCCCATCGGCAACGAAATAAAGGGTGCTCTGGCTTGACTACAAGCGGTTTAAATCAATATCTTAGGTAAGTCACCAATCGTCCGTTGCCATGCATGTCACCGCCCCAAGCCCGTTTGTCCTGGCCCGCACGTTCGTATTTCGTCGCTACATCACGCTGCGCAACGCCGTTACGGCTCCGTCCTCGGAGGCTGCTGAGGCGGCCCGGCAGGCCCGCAAACGGCTGAAGAAACAAGCGAAACACGAGCGGCTGCGCAACTTCTTCGGGTGGTGCGCCGGCTGCGAGGCCTATGGTTCGATATTTTAGCGGCGTGCTCCAGACCCTTGACATCAGACATCAGTAGTATAGCTGCAACACATCCACGTCGGCCACTGGCAGGCGTACAGTCACACGAGAGCCTGTTTGCCGAAAGCGCAGCGCCCCCCGCTGCCCCGATACTGCACGGCGCACGGGTTTGTCGGTGGCAACGGTTACCTGTACTTCCTGCGGCGTACCGCTCCAGTTAAGCAGCGTTACAGCTACGCCGGCGGCGCTATACAGTGCCGGTGCTTCTACCAGGGGCTTATCCAGCTGCACCGGCAAATCGGGGTGGGCATCCAGCACGGGCTTCACCAGCAGGTAGCGCCAACCTGCATCAAAACCGCTGGGTAACCCGCCGGTATAAGTAGTAGCCGAGTGCCGGTAGGAAAGCC
Source organism: Hymenobacter pini (assembly GCF_020421205.1). Taxonomy (GTDB): domain Bacteria; phylum Bacteroidota; class Bacteroidia; order Cytophagales; family Hymenobacteraceae; genus Hymenobacter; species Hymenobacter pini. Next base: position 964,912 of record NZ_JAIZZH010000002.1, on the reverse strand, counting down.
CCGGATAGCAGGCAAACCGGATAATCCGGCCACTGCCCAGGCGGCGTTCTGTGACGGCCGGCGTACCGTCCTCAAACTGCTCAATTACCTGGGCATCGGGCTTTACGGATAGTTTTTCTCGCTCGCCAAATACGGTAAGGGCTCCGCCCGCTGTCGATACTTGTCCTACTGGTTTAGCATCGGCATACTGCAGTGCTTGCAGGCGCAGCGCTGCGGCAGGAGTCACGCTGGCCGCTTGCAGAAACAGGCTGGTAGGCTGGTGGTACCGGTCAAACTCCATACTGCCCGCAGTAGTTACCAGGGTGCCTCCGGCGCGTACCCAGCGCAGCACGGCATCCGTGGCCTCCGCAGGTAAATCGGGGGCAGTTACGTACAGCACTTTGGTTTGCTGGAAATCGGGCTCCGCCAGCTTCTGCTCATCCACAAACCGAACCGGTACGGCACTGTGCTGCAACGCCAGAAAAACCCCGTGCATATCCACCATATAGCCCATCCGGCCAGCATCCAGATACGGGTTGGTGGCGTCGATGATGCGGGGTGGACGTACAAACTCCTCTAAGTCCCAGAGCGGGGAGGTTTGGGGCGTGAGAATAGCAACCGGAGAGGTTTTCGCCTGGCCTGGGTAGAGTAAGTCCTCTGCTTTTGCCACCAGCCGCATGCCCTGTGCCAGCGGCTTAAATACCGGTAGGTTCTCGGAGTAACAATTGCCGGGAAAATTGTACTCGGGGCCAAACGTGAAAAACTGGATGGTTTTAGCGCCATGCCCCACCAAGGCCAGCAGCTTCTGGGACATGCCCCCCGGCCGCTGCCCCGAAACCCGCGGAATAACCAACGAGGCCATGCTTACCTGGCCCAGCTCAGCGGCAGCCCTTAGCCGAGAGGCGTAGAACGACCATTGCGGCGCCATATCATCGCCAAACCAGTCTTCGGTGGCAATGGCGGTGGAGCCCCGTTCCCGCCCGAATTCCAGCCAGTCGTGCTGGCCCATAGCGGCATTGGGGTTATTGCCCTGGTCGTTGTTGCCGATAGGTCCGGGTTGATACGCCAAGCCCATGAAATTGTTAAAATTGACCAGCACTGGTACCTGCGGACGAATTGCTGCTTCATAAGCGTGGGCAACTTCCCCAAAGAAGCGCGCGGAAGCCCACGGCACAAACCGGTTGGACCAGTAAAACAGCCGCCGGGACGGAAGGTCGTGGTACTCCTGCCGGCCAATGAGCTGTACTTGGCTCCAGGCTGGTTTGCCTAGGCTGGCCGGCGTCAGCCCCCGCTCTTGCAGGTACGCGTGGAATACGGCCAAGGCATTGGGGTCTTGGTTGAACTCCTGGTAGCGGGCCGGGTAATACCACCCCGGCTCGTCGCTGGTTACCCAAAAACCAATCTCATCCTTCTGCCAGCCGGCTGCTAGTGAAGGCGCAATCTGGTCCTGCGCAAATTTGACAAACTCAGCCTGGCGTTGCGGATTAAAGTTGAACGCATATCCCGGTGGGTTATACACTGCCCCCCAGATTTTGCGGATACCAGCTGCCTTCACCGTAGCAGTCAGATGGGCCGGTACCGGATGCAGCGCGTTAAAACCCAAACCACACAAACGCCGCACCCCTTCTCGCCAACTCAGGTAGTCGTCATCAGCTCCAATGTACCGCTCCCCGAACAGGATTTTTTTGGGCCTTTCCGGCTCCGGCAGAAAGGCCGCTTTCAATGCTTGGTCGTACACCCGGCGGCCGTGGCCAGCGTAGGTATCCATGTGAATTTTCTGGTCAGCGCCCTTCCACAGAATGAGGCCCAGATTAGAGCCGAACAGCTCGGCCTCCGTGGTGCTGGTTTCGCCGCCAACGATAACGCATTGCACCTGCGCCTTGAGCGTAGGGAACGGAGCTGCACCGGTGGGCGTAACGCGGGCATTGGTGGCAACCTGCCAGAATGCGTTGTTGGCGTTGTTGTACGATGCCAATACCTGCTCAATACCGGCTCGGGTGGAGGCAACCCATCCGCTCCAGGCCGTTCCCCGAAAGCTGACAACCTGGGTATTGCCCGTTAGTGACAGGCTGAATGATTGGGCCGCGGCCGGCGCTTTGCCTTGCACGCGAAGAATACGCACCCGCACCCGGTAATCAGGCACATCCTTGGCGGCAGGAGCCGCGGCCAGCGGCACCGGCAGGAGCAGGTTACTAAGCAGGAAGAATATCCCGGCCAGGAAAACACGCATACAACAACGAAAGAAAAGTCAGAAAAAGCCTGGGGCTGCCCCCGCGCAGGAACGACGAGACAACGCGCATAGCACAAAAAAGCATCAGCCGTTACGTGCTGATGCTGTGCGAAGCCGGATGCTTACAGAATTAAGGAGCAGGTTTTGCCGCCGTCGGCTCAGGCAGCAGGCGAAAGGAGGTAGCCACGAAGCGGTTGTTCACGACCGTGCCCTGAACTTCAGCTTTGCGGATAGCCTGGCAAAAGCCATCCTTGGCGTGGGCGTCGCCGTGGGAGTCGATGTTCGTCCCGTCCACAAAGTAGGCTTTGCCATCAATGCGCACAGCCAGGTCGCAGCCTTTACCCGGCAGGCCCAGGCGACACTGTCCGCAGGAGGCTTCCACTATTTGAGTAGGCGTGGCAGAAGCGGTTTGAGGCGGAGAAGTAGTCGACTGAGCACGCAACGCGGGTGCTGCCCCAGTAAGCAGCACTAGCAACAAAAAGGATTTCATAGTGGAGCGCTTGAAAAGACGGACGAATACGCGAAGATACGTGCTATCCAACCGGCACGTCTGCCCTGTACCGCACAAACGGAGTGGATTGTATAAATGGACCCAGCGCATCAAGTAGCTGCCAGCAGCACCGAAGAGGTCAGCATGGCCAAGTAATAGTTGGTGCAGTGGGTAGCACAGAGCAGCAGCATATGTTTGGCCGCCAACTGCTCAAACTCCGCCGCACTGCTGATGGCATACTCGTAGTTGCCGGTTCGCCACTTGAAATTCGGCTGCAGATGCAGCAGCTCCTGGCCCTCCTTGCTCAGTAGCACGTAATCGTTTTTCAGCACCGAGCGGTTTTTCAGCACGAATACCCGGCCTTCTTCACCGAGCCGGGACTTTAGCACAATACTGCCGTTCCAGTGCATTTTAAAACTGAGGCGCACGGCGTCGTGTTCCTTCACTTCTATGGTGGTGCCCCAAAACCCGCGGGGCTCGGCGCGCAGGCTGGTGCCATCGGGCATGGTTAGTGTTGCCTTAAAGGAAAACCACTCCGCGTAACACAGCTGGCCCAACATAGTCCCGTCAGTAAGCAGGGCAAAGGTGCGCTTGTCAGTTGATTGAACCCGGTATTCGGCCATTCTTAACTGCCTGAATAGTGAACGAAAAGCTAACTGTGTGCCGGCCCCGAAACCTAGTTTTGTTGACTCCGGCAGACAATGGGGTCAATATAGTGGATGGCCGCGCAGGAGTAAGGCCGCAGTCGGTGCTGTCTTAACATAAAACGGCCCGCTCTACGAAGGAGCGGGCCGCTGCATACTGCGTAACGCCGGGGCTACGGGAACTTCGGATACTTATCGAAATCGGGCTTCCGCTTCTCGATGAAGGCGTTTTTGCCTTCTTTGGCTTCCTCCGAGAGGTAGTATAGTAGCGTGGCGTTGCCGGCCAGCTCCTGAATACCAGCCTGCCCGTCCAGCTCAGCGTTGAACGACGATTTGAGCATGCGCAGGGCCAGAGGGCTTTTCTCCAGAATTTTGTGGCACCAGGCCACGGTGGTTTCCTCCAGCTTATCCAGCGGCACCACTTTGTTTACCAGACCCATGTCGAGGGCCTCCTGGGCGTCGTACTGGTCGCAGAGGAACCAGATTTCTCGGGCCTTCTTCTGACCCACAATGCGCGCCAGATACGAAGCCCCGAAGCCACCATCGAACGAGCCTACTTTGGGGCCGGTCTGGCCGAAGCGGGCGTTTTCGGCGGCAATGGTCAGGTCGCACACCACGTGCAGTACGTGGCCACCCCCGATGGCCCAGCCGGCCACCATGGCAATTACGGGCTTCGGGATGGAGCGAATCATTTTTTGCAGGTCCAGCACGTTCAGGCGGGGCACCGTGTCCTCGCCTACGTAGCCGCCGTGGCCCCGCACGCTCTGGTCGCCGCCCGAGCAGAAGGCCTTGCCACCCTCGCCGGTCAGGATAATCACGCCGATGTCGGTGCGGTTGCGGCAGATGTCCATGGCTTCAATCATCTCCTGCACCGTGAGGGGCGTGAAGGCGTTGTGCACCTGTGGACGGTTGATGCTGATTTTGGCGATGCCGCCAGCCTGCGTGAAGAGAATTTCGCGGAACTCCTTAATCGGGGTCCAGGTAAGTTGTTCGGCCATGAGAGGGGCAGTTACCTTATAAGTTGGAGAAAGACGTGCGTACCGCCGCGCGGTACTGTTCAAAGAACTCGGCGTTGGTGGGGCTGCTGGTGGTTATTTCGAGCAGACTCGCGCCGGATTCGGGTGCAAAGAAAACGGGTAGCGCCGACTCTAGCTCCGTGAAGCTCCGGGCCGTGAGGTAGCGCAGGTTAAAATCCCGGGCGGTATTCTCGGCCGTGAGTGGCTGGCGGGTCTCGAAAAACTCCTCCAGCTCCGGCTGCTGCCGGGGGCCATCAATCAGCCGGAAAATGCCGCCCGCGTGGTTGTTGAGTAGAATTACGCGCAGGTTGGGCGTGGGGTAGTTGTGCCAGAAGGCGTTCCGGTCGTAGAAAAACGCCACGTCGCCGGTGAGCAGGACTACCGGGCGGTTGGGTTGGGCCAGGGCCGCGCCCACGGCCGTGCTGGTGCAGCCATCAATACCGCTGGTGCCCCGGTTAGCAAACACTTCTACCATCCGGCCCGCGGGTACCCCCAGGATATTAGCGTAGCGCACGGCCATGCTGTTGGCAAGGTGCAGGGCTGTGCGGTCCGGTAACTGCTGCAGGGCCCGGTAAATTGCCGTAAACTCATTGAAAGGCTGATTCGGCTGCTGCATAAACTCCCGTAGAAAGCCGGTAGCCCAGTTCTCGGCCGCCTGCCAGGGCCGGAGGTAAGCGGCCTTGGTCGTAGCATCCGCATCAGCAGCGGCCCACGTCAGGCGCACCGGTTCTCCGAGCGGTTGCGGGCGGGGGGCTACGCGGGTAGCATCTTGCGCGGTGGCGTGGCCCCGATTGGGTTCGAATCCCCGCAGATTCACCGAATCGGTGGGACTAACTGGAATCGAGCCAGCAACTTGTTCTTGTTCAGGGGTGATAGATGAGCCAGAACGTAACGCCGCGAAGAAATCAGCCGGCTCCATTCGCACAATGTTGGTCAGCGACTGGAAGGTGTCGGCAACGGCCCCGGCGGGTTGGATGTGCCAGTGCTGTGCCGGTTTGGCGTTGCGGAGGTACAGCTTCAGGGCTTTGGAAATCAACGACTGACCGAAGGTGATGAGCAATTCCGGTTTCAGCGCCTCTTTCAAACCAGCCTCCGGCACGGCCATAAACACGTCCTGGCGGCCCAAGGGGCTGTTGCGTTGGTCGTAGCCAGCGGCAGCGGGCAGGTGCAGGTTGGCAATCAAATCACCCACCACTGGCACTTGATAGGTGGCCGCAAATTGCCGCACCGCTAGCAGCAAATCGGCATCGTACCGGTGCTGGCCCGCTACCACCAGCACGCGGCTGGCACTGCGGATGGCCTCGCGCAACTCCTGGAGCTGCGCCGTTGGCAGCACCGGGCGACCCGGTAGCTCCCGCGTTACGCGCACGGGTTCGAAGCGTAGCTCTTCGCCCTGTTTTGGGTAGAAAGGCTCCCGCAGCGGTACGTTGATTTGCACCGGGCCGGCCGGAAACTGTTCTGCCAACCCCACGGCTTCGCTCACAATGCGGGCAGCGTGCCAGTGGGCATCCGGATGGGTAGTGTCAGCGGGGAAAGTGAACGAGCCTTTGGCGTGGGCTCCATACAAGTCGGCTTGGCGAATAGTCTGCCCGTCGAGCTGGTCAATCCACTCCGGGGGGCGGTCGGCGGTGAATATTAGCAGCGGAATCTGCTGGAAATAGGCCTCCGCCACGGCCGGAGCGTAGTTCAGGCCCGCCGTGCCAGAGGTACACACCAAGGCCACCGCCCGCCGCTGAGCCTGGGCCAGCCCTAGCCCGATGAAAGCGGCGGCCCGCTCATCGGGCACCGTACGCACCTGTATTTCCGGATGGCGGGCAAAGGCAATAGTGAGGGGCGCACACCGGCTGCCCGGCGACAACACCACGTCGGTAACACCCAGCCGGGCACAGATTTCGGGGATATTATGAACGGCTTGCAGGGAAGACATAGGCGGAATACGTGAACCTGGGGCGGAGCGCCGGGGCCCCAGGCTGTAAGCGAAAAATTATTCTAAAATGGCTCCTACGGTACGCAGCTTCAGCTCGGTTTCCTGCCACTCCCGGGCCGGCTCCGAGTCAATGGTCAGTCCGGTACCGGCATAGAGGATGGCTTCCTGGGGGCGCAACTGCAGGCAGCGCAGGTTCACGTAGAGGCGGGCTTGGCCAGTTTCGGGCAGGTTTACCGGGCCCAGAAATCCGGCGTAGTAAGCCCGGTCGTAGCCCTCATGCCGGCGCAGAAACTCCAGGGCCGGCTGCTTGGGTACCCCGGCCACGGCCGGGGTGGGGTGTAGCAGCCGGAGCATATCGGTGCCCAGGGTGGGGAAGGGGACTTCATCGAGCTGCACGGCAAAATCCGTGCGCAGGTGCAGGAGCTGCCCGGCCGTAACGGCGCGGGGACCCTGCTCGTCGTACTCACGCAGACGCAGCTGCTTGAAGCAGTTCACGATGTAACGGGCCACCATGGCGTGTTCCTCTAGGTCTTTGCCGGCCCAGCGGGCGGTGGCGGGCTTCATGCCGGGCAGCAGGGGCTGGGTGCCGGCCAGCGCCATCGTCCGGAACACGTGCTGCTCATCCACCTCCGCCAGCACCTCCGGCGTAGCTCCCAGCCAGGTGCCCACACCCGGCGCACTCACCAAGGAGATAAACGCATTGGGGTAGCGCGCCTGTAGCTGCTCAAATGCTGCCAAGGCATCAAACCCGGCTGGCAGGGGCCGCCGCACGGCCCGGCTGGATACCACCTTGCGCACTGTGCCCGCCTCAATGGCGGCTACGCCCGCAGCTACCAGGGCCTCATAGTCCTCCCGCGAGGCCGTGGCCGGCACCGGCTGCCGGCTCACGTGCCACGGTAGATTGGCAGTGTTTGGGAGGGTGGCGAAGCGCTGGCGTAGCTCCGGGAGCCGGGCCGCGGCCGCCGGGCTTACCTGAATTTCCTCGGGCTTAGCCAAGTCAAAAAACAAGTCGGCGGGCAGGAAAAGCGGCGGGTTGTGGTCGGAGTCCCAGAAGGGAAAAAAGGCAAAGCCGGCCGGGGCTGTGGCCTCCAGCGCCGGGGGCAGCCCGGCGTAGGCCGATTCCGTTTTCAGGCACAGGCACAAGCGGGCGTGCTGGGCGTTGGGCAGCCGCCACAGGGCCACGGGCCGGCCGCTGGTAAGAGCCAGCGCCACCAGTCGCCGTAGCCGGTCAGGCACGGCTAAATCGGGCTGCCAGGCTATGCGCTGCAAGGAACTCATGCCTGCGGCTTGGTTTGCGGCAGGTCAATTACCGCCATAGTAATGCGGCTGATGCACACCAGCGCGCCGGTTTCCTCGTGCGTTATCCGGATTTCCCACACCTGCGTGCTGCGGCCAATGTGTAATGGCGTGGCTCGCCCAATTACGTGGCCATCCCGCACGCCTTTCAGGTGATTGGCGTTGATTTCGAGGCCCACGCACGCCTGGCGGGTGGGGTCAATTTTGGTGGCAGCGCCTACGCTGCCCAGGGTTTCGGCCAGGGCCACCGAAGCGCCGCCGTGCAGCAAGCCCATGGGCTGATGGGTGCGGCCATCCACGGGCATGCGGCCTTCCAGGTAGTCATCGGTGAGGGCCGTAAGTTCAATGCCGAGGGCGTCGGCCAGGGTGGGGCGGGTGCCAACCCAGTGTTTAATTTGCTCCAGCGTCATGGGGGCGGAAAGAACGGTAGAAATGACCAAGGGAGGGAAGCCCGCTGGTCAAGCTCAGAGGATGCATGAGAAACTGCACTACATAACCAGTTTCCGGCGAAAAGGTACGGTTCGTTGGGCAGGTTGTGGTTGCGGAGGCTGAACGGTAGCGCATCTCAGTACCTAAAAAGGCCGTACTTTACAGGCAACCACAGCAAAATCAGCGGGAAATGAGCGTCAAAAAAATCTACCTCATTCGCCACGGTCAGACGGATTTCAACGTGCGCGGCATTGTACAGGGCAGCGGCGTCGATTCTTCGCTGAACGAGGCTGGCCACCGGCAGGCGGCCCGCTTTTTTGCGGCCTACCGCCACGTGCCCTTCGACAAAGTGTACACGTCGCTGCTGCAGCGTACCCACCAATCGGTGCAGGGGTTTCTGGAATTGGGATTGCCTCATGAGCAGCACGGCGGCCTCAACGAAATTAGCTGGGGCACGCGCGAGGGCACCCGCATCACTCCGGAAGAAGATGAGGAGTACCACACCGTGTTGCAGGATTGGCGGGCGGGCCGCACCAGTGCCCGCCTGCAGGGTGGAGAAAGCCCCGAAGATGTAGCGGCCCGGCAGCGCCCGGTTATCAACCTGCTCACCTCCCGGCCCGAGGAGGAAACTGTGCTGGTGTGCATGCACGGCCGGGCCATGCGCATACTGCTGTGCCAGCTCCTGGGCTACCCCCTGAGCCAGATGGACAGCTTCGAGCACCATAACCTGTGCCTGTACCAGCTCGACTTCACCGGCTCCCTGTTTACCGTGCGCAGCTTCCTGGATGTGCGGCATTTGCAAGAGGCCGTGTAAACAGGCGAAAATTCGCTACCGGCGGCTGGTTTTATCAACCACAGGTTTGGTTTGCAGCCCCGAAATTTCGGGCTAATTTTGACCCACTCAACCCAACGACGACGCAGATGGCCGAACTCATAAAAATGCCCAAAATGAGCGACACAATGACCGAAGGGGTCATTGCCTCGTGGCTCAAAAAAGTAGGCGACAAAGTAAAATCCGGGGATATTCTGGCCGAGGTGGAAACCGACAAAGCCACGATGGAACTCGAAAACTACGAGGACGGCACCCTGCTTCATATCGGCCCGAAGGAAGGTGACGCTGTGCCCGTAGATGGCCTGCTGGCTATTGTAGGCAAGGAAGGCGAAGACATTTCGGCCCTGCTCAACGGTGGTGGCGCAGCCCCCGCCCCGGCCGCTCCGGCTCCCGCTGAGGCCCCCAAAGCCGAAGCTGCTCCGGCGCCCGCTCCGGCCCCGGCACCCGAAGCTCCCAAGGCAGCCCCCGCCCCGGCTCCCGCTGCTCCGGCCGCGCCCGCTGGTAACGGCAAAAAAGCCACCATCATCCGGATGCCCAAAATGAGCGACACGATGACGGAAGGCACCATTGCCGCCTGGCTCAAGAAAGTAGGCGACAAAGTAAAATCCGGCGACATCCTGGCGGAAGTGGAAACCGACAAGGCTACCATGGAGCTGGATAACTACGAGGATGGCACCCTGCTCTATATCGGCCCCAAAGAAGGCGAAGCTATTCCGGTAGACGGCGTGCTGGCCATCATTGGCGAAGAAGGTGCCGACGTGCAGGCCCTGCTCGGTGGTCAATCGGGCGGTAGTGCTGCCCCGGCTCCGGCCGCCGCTGAGGCTGCTCCGGCTGCTGCTACCACCTCGGCTCCCGCACCGGCCGAAGCCGCTGCTCCTGCGCAAAACGGTGGCCGCATCTTCGCCTCCCCGCTGGCCAAGAGCATTGCCAAAGATAAAGGCATTGACCTGAGCACCATCAAAGGCTCGGGCGAAAACGGCCGTATCGTATCCCGCGACCTGGAAGCTGCTCCCGCTGGCGCTCCGGCGGCCGCTACTCCTGCTGCTCAACCCGCCGCTCCGGCCCCGCAGGCCGCTCCGGCTGCTGCCCCCGCTCCGGCGGCTGCTCCCGCCGCTCAGCCGGCCCCGGCCGCGCAACCCGCCGACGGCACCTACACCGATACTCCGGTGTCGCAGATGCGCAAGGTTATTGCCCGTCGTCTCTCGGAAAGCCTGTTCACGGCCCCGCACTTCTACCTGACCATGGAAATCCTGATGGACCGGGCCATGGAAGTGCGCACCCAGCTCAACACCCTGTCGCCGGTGAAGCTCAGCTTCAACGACATGGTAATCAAAGCCGCCGCCGTAGCTCTGAAGCAGCACCCCGCCGTGAACTCCTCGTGGCTGGGCGACAAAATCCGGGTGAACAAGGTGGTGAACATTGGCGTGGCCGTAGCCGTGGACGAAGGTCTGCTGGTACCCGTAGTGCGCAACGCCGACGGCAAAGGCCTCAGCAGCATTGCCACCGAGGTGAAAGAGCTGGCCGGCAAAGCCAAGAGCAAGAAGCTGCAGCCCGCCGAGTGGGAGGGCAGCACCTTCACCATCAGCAACCTGGGCATGTTTGGCATTGAGGAATTCACGGCCATCATCAATCCCCCGGATGCCTGCATCCTGGCCGTGGGCGGCATCAAGCAAACGGCCGTGGTAAAAGACGGTCAGCTGGCTATCGGCAACGTGATGAAGGTGACCCTGAGCTGCGACCACCGCGTGGTGGACGGCGCTACCGGTGCTGCCTTCCTCCAAACGCTGAAGGCCCTGCTGGAAGACCCCATGCGCATGCTCATCTGAGCCTGACGAAGATTGTATAAGCCAAAAACGGCCCGTTCTGCATCTGCAGAGCGGGCCGTTTGATTTAGCGAGAATAGATAGTGCTTACTGCACCCGTAGCCACATCTGGCCATTGGCTTTGGTATATGCTACTAAGCCTTGGTCTTTGGTGTAAAAGAATTCTTCTATGTTGTCGACAGTGGTCGGCTGGTTGCCCTTGGCCAGAGTAAATTTCCCCCGAAGGCACCGTCCATAGGCTTGGCCATTTATAGACATGCTGCCGCTTAACGTAACGCTGGCTTCTGGTTCGGCCGTTGCCGTTTCCTGATTCGCATCGGATGAAGTTCGCAGGAAAATCCGGCTATCAGTCCAATAGTTTGGGTCTGGAGCAACCGTTACAGTTTCATCAGCAAACTCAAACTCCAAGCCATAAAGGGGTGGGGTTGGCTGCGGGTTGATTTGGTAGTACAGAAAGGCCTGATGAACCCGGGTGTGGCGGATGGTAAACCGGCCGGAACCGACGCGCTGGCTTTCGTTGCGGACGTGCACCGCTACGGGCTCCGACGCGCCGGTGGTGGTGTTTTTAAACGTCAGGACCATGCCGTCAGTATCGTGTAGCCACGCCTGGGTTTGTTTAGGAATGGGTTCGTCGGAGGTGCAGCTGGCTAACAGCGCCAGGCCGCCAATGAGTACAGTGGATAATGTGTGCTTCATAGCAATACTAGGAATGGGAAAGATGGAAGTGCTGGCGTCCGCCGTAGACTGCCGATAAATCAACCGGGTAAAAAGAGATAACCTATTAGAATACCGGAGCCCGTTGCAGAACTCGGCGGTAAAGCTACAGATAGTGGCGAATATGGCAGAAGTAGCCTCAGGGAAGCATGTGCCGGCAACTTTCAGCGCTCTGAGACTGGCCGGTGCTGAAGTGTATCTGAAAACGCCTATACTTACCGGCAGCGGAGGCTGCGCCGGCAACTCTGCGGTTAGTGTCCCCTTCACCAATCAGCAGATATATGAAACAGCCGTTACTGGCCCTGGCGCTCTGCGCCGTGAGTACTTCTATGGCCCTTGCCCAGGGCCAAACGCTAACTGGGCAGGTGCTGGATGCCGCCGGTAAACCCGTAATTGGGGCTACTGTAGTGGAAAAAGGCACCAACAACGGCACCGCCACCGGCAACGACGGCCGCTTTACCCTCAAAGCCCGCACGGCCAGCCCACGCCTGCAAATCAGCTCCATCGGGTACGCCTCCCAGGAAGTGACGGCCAGCGGCGGCGAAATCAGCGTGAACCTGGCCGATGCTTCCACTGGCCTGGGTGAGGTGCAGGTGGTGGGCTCCCGTAGCCAGAACCGCTCCGTTACGGATTCACCTTCGCCGGTGGATGTGATTGACCTGCGCGAGGTGACCACCAAAACCGGCCAGCTCGACGTGAACCAGCTGCTGCAGTTTGTGGCGCCCTCGTTCAACTCCAACCGCCAGACCGGTTCCGACGGGGCCGACCACGTGGACCCCGCTACCCTGCGCGGCCTCGGCCCCGACCAGACGCTGGTACTCGTGAACGGCAAGCGCCAGCACCAGTCGGCCCTGGTGAACCTGTTTGGTACCCGGGGCCGGGGCAACACCGGCACCGACCTGAACGTAATTCCCGCCGCCAGCATCGAGCGGATTGAGATTCTGCGCGACGGGGCGGCGGCCCAGTACGGCTCCGATGCCATTGCCGGCGTGATTAACATCGTGCTGAAAAGCTCGGTGAAGGAGCTGACGACCAACGTGAACTACGGGGCCTACGACGCCAAATACCGCTTCGACGACCAGAAATTCGACGGGGGCAACTTCAACGCCAACGTGAACTACGGCGTGGGCCTAGGTAGCAAGGGTAGCTTCGTGAATGCCACCCTCGACTTCAACCAGCGCCAGCACACCCAGCGGGCCAATGTGCCCAATCCCGACGGCCTGGCCCGCCGTGAGTACGGCGACCCGCAAATCCGGAACCTCTCGGCGTACCTGAACTCCCGGTTTGCCCTCAGCGAGAAGTCATACGTGTACGTGTTTGGGGGCGGTAACAAGCGCAAGGGCGACGCCTATGCCTGGACGCGCTTTGCCGATGACGACCGGAACGTACCCGCTATTTACCCCAACGGCTTCGACCCCATTATTACCAGTGACATCTGGGACGCCTCCGGGGTAGTGGGGCTGCGCACCCAGCTGGGCGGCTGGGAGCTGGATGTGAGCAACAACTTTGGCTCCAACCGCTTTGAGTACGGCGTGAAGAACACGCTGAATGCTTCGTTGGGCGCCAGCTCGCCCACCAAGTTCTACGCCGGCGGCTTCCAACTGCAGCAGGACGTGGTGAACCTGGGCCTCACGCGCAACTACAAAACCGTGCTGCAGGGCCTGAACCTGGCCGTGGGCGCGGAGGGCCGGCGCGAGTGGTATTCGTTGTTTGCCGGAGAGGAAGCCTCCTACCGCAACTACAACCCGCAGTCGGGAGCGGCCAGCGGCTCCCAGGGCTTCCCTGGTTTCCAACCCACGGATGCCATCAAGGCCCACCGGGACAATGTGGCCGCTTACGCCGATGCCGAGTTGAGCGTAACCCAACGCTGGCTGCTGGCTGGGGCACTGCGCTACGAGCATTACTCCGACTTCGGCAGCACCCTCAACTACAAAGCCGCCACCCGTTACAACCTCACCGAGTTTCTGACGCTGCGCGGCACGTACAGCACCGGGTTCCGGGCTCCCTCGCTGGCTCAGGTGAACTTCAACTCCACCTTCACCAACTTCGTGAATGGTACGCCGGTGGAAGTGCTGCTGGCCCGCAACAACAGCGCCGTAACCCAGAAACTGGGTATTCCGAGCCTGAAGCAGGAAACCTCCAGCAGCGCCAACGTGGGCCTTACCAGCCGCATCGGCTCCTCGCTTAGCCTGACTTTGGATGGGTACTACATCAAGGTGAAGGACCGGGTGGTGCTCACCAGCCAGTTCTCCTCTGACGACCCGGTTATCGGGGCCGACCTGCAGGCCCTGAACGTGGACCAGGCCCAGTTCTTCGCCAACGCCGCCGACACCCGCTCCCTGGGCCTGGACGTGGTGCTGAACCACACTGCTACGCTGGGCGAGGGACGGTTGAACTCGACGGTGGCCGCCAACTTCAATCACCTCAAAATTGATCGGGTGCGGACCTCGGGCCGCCTTACGGGGCGGGAGGAGGAGTTCTTCGGGGCCCGGGAGCAGGCCTTCGTGAAAGCCTCAGCTCCGCCGTCCAAAATCAACCTCACCTTCGACTATCAGCTGGGCCGCTTCGGGGCGCTGGTGCGGTTCGTGCGCTTTGATAAGATTACGCTCATCGACTGGAACGGCGACCCAATGAAGTACGATTCGCGCATCACCACCGACCTGACGCTGAACTACGCCCTCACCAACCACCTGCAGCTGATTGTGGGCAGCGCCAACCTGTTCAACCAGTACCCCACGCTCTTCGACCCTCAGCTCACAGAAACCGGCGGGGCCTGGGACCCGGTGCAGATGGGTGCTAACGGCCGCTTCTACTTTGCCAAGCTGCAGGCCCGCTTCTGATAGGTAGCAGAATACTTTCCTAGATTGAGTTGGGTCTGAAAAGTCATATTCACCTCGTTGAACGTCATGCAGAGCCGAAGGCGAAGCACCTCTACTTCTTCGTTGAACTGCTCAGGCGAAGCGGTATAGATGCTTCGACTTCGCTCAGCGTGACCGTTTTGGAGTTTTCAGCTCTTACAAGTATTCAGCCCGTTATGCTCCGGCCTTGGTCGGCATGACGGGCTGAATACTTGTAGGGGCCGACTTGGATGCAGCCTTGTGTGCATAAACCCGACCAATAGGCGGTACGCCGAATGTGTGCTACCTTCCGCTCCCGCCGGAAACCGGCGGCTGTACCACCCTTCTGTAAACTTTATGCACAAGTATCTACTGGCCCTTTCGGCCGCGGCAGTGCTGGCTCCGGCCGCGGCCTCGGCCCAGCAGCGGCCCGTTCTCACGGCCCAGGATTACGCCCGGGCCGAGCGTTTTCTCGGCTACAACACCTCGGCCCTGATTGACGGCAGCGCCGGCCAGCCCAACTGGCTCAGCAACGACCGGTTCTGGTACCGGGTGCTCACGCCCAAAGGCAGCGAGTATGTGCTGGTAGACCCCGCCCGCAAAACCCGCTCCGTGGCTTTCGACCAGGCCAAGCTGGCGGCCGCCCTGTCCTCGGCTAGCGGTAAAACCTACGAGGCGAGCCGCCTGCCCATCCGCAGCCTCACGTACTCACCCGACGAAAAGAACATTGCCTTTGCCGCCGCTGGCAAGGCTTGGAAATATGATGTGCTGAGCGGGCAGCTGACGCCCGACACTGCCCCAGCGAAACCCTACGCCAACCCAGGCAACGAGGTGACTTCGCCCGATGGGAAGCTGGCGGCGTTCATCAAGGACGACAACCTGTGGGTGCGTGACACCAACACCAACCAGCTCACCCAACTCACTACCGACGGCACCAAGGACTACGGTTACGCCACCGACAACGCGGGCTGGACGCACAGCGACGCTCCGGTACTGCGCTGGTCGCCCGACTCCCGTAAGATTGCCACCTTCCGCCAGGACCAGCGCAATGTGGGCAGCATGTACCTGGTGAGCACCAACATCGGCCACCCGAAGCTGGACAGCTGGAAATACCCGCTGCCCGGCGACAAGGATATTGCCATGATTGAGCGGGTTGTCATCGAGGTAAATCCCGCGAAAGTGGTGCGCTTCCAGATGGCTCCCGACCCGCACCGCGGCACCCTTTCCGACGACATCTCCAGCAGCGGCACCTTCGACGACGTGGACTGGGGCCTCGACACCCGGGAGCTGGCTTTCGTTTCGACTTCCCGTGACCATAAAGAGGAGAAACTCCGCATTGCCGATGCCACCACCGGCACCGTGCGCGAGGTGTTCACCGAAACCGTGGCTACACAGTATGAGTCGGGCCAGGGTGCTATCAACTGGCGCTATTTGCCCAAGAGCAAGGAAATCATCTGGTACTCGGAGCGCGACAACTGGGGCCACCTGTACCTGTATGACGCCGGCACCGGTAAGGTGAAGCGGCAGATTACCAAGGGCAACTGGGTAGTGACCAAGCTGCTGCGCGTGGATGAGCAGAAGCGGGAGCTGTATTTCCTAGCCGATGGGCGGGAGCCGGGCAACCCCTACTTCACCCACCTCTACCGCATCGGGCTGGATGGCAAAAACCTGAAGCTGCTCACGCCCGAGCCCGGCAACCACCAAGTTACCCTCTCGCCCTCGGGTCAGTACTTCATCGATACCTACTCCCAGCCCGATAAGCCCGGCCAAACCGTGCTGCGCGCCGCCGACGGCAAGCTGGTATCCACGCTCGAAAAAACCGATATTTCCCGCCTCACCGCCACCGGCTGGAAAGCCCCCACGGCCATTACCGTAAAAGCCGCCGACGGCCAGACCGACCTGTACGGCTTGATGTTCACGCCCACCAACCTGGACGCCAGCAAGAAGTACCCGGTTATCGACTATATCTACCCCGGCCCGCAGGGTGGGGGCGTGGGTAGCTGGGCCTTCAGCGCCGCCCGCAACGACAACCAGGCCCTGGCCGAGCTGGGCTTTGTAGTGGTAGTAATTGAAGGTAGCTGCAACCCGCTGCGCTCCAAGAGCTACCACGACGGCTGCTACGGGAACATGGCCGAAAACACGCTGTCGGACCAGATTTCTGGCATCAAGCAGCTGGCTCAGAAGCACCCGTATATGGATGTGAACCGGGTAGGCATCTGGGGTCACTCGGGTGGGGGCTACGCTACGGCCGCTGCCATGTTCCGCTACCCGGAGTTTTTCAAAGTGGGCATTTCGGAATCGGGTAATCACGAGAACCGCAACTACGAGGACGACTGGGCGGAGCGCTACATCGGCTTGCTGAAAACCAACGCCGACGGTACTACCAACTACGACAACCAGGCCAACGCACCCTACGCCAAAAACCTGCAGGGCAAGCTCATGCTGGCCCACGGCCTGATGGACGACAACGTGCCGCCCTACAACACCTGGCTGGTAGTAGATGCCCTCACCAAAGCCAACAAAAGCTACGACCTGGTCGTGTTTCCGCAGGCCCGCCACGGCTTCGGGGCATACTCGTCCTACATGATGCGCCGCCGCTGGGACTACTTCGTGCAACACTTGGCCGGAGCCGAGCCCCCGCAGAACTACGAAATGAAGCCCGTGCCCGACCCCCGCACTGCGGTGCAGTAATGGGCTCCGGCTGAGAGCCACTTAACAGAACGTCATTCCGAGCGGAGCCGAGGAATCTCGCGTGCTGATGTCAGGATTACTCCCACAACGTCAGCACGCAAGATTCCTCGGCTTCGCTCGGAATGACGTTCTTAGGAGAAGCCGTTTGGGAAGCTCCGACTGGGCGTTGCCGCCGGATTCCTGTAGCTTTGCGGCTTCCTATTGAAAGACCACCCGTATTCTTCCTGATTTCGCCATGAGAATCCGTTCCACTACCGTGCTGGGCGTGCGCCACAACGGCCAGATTGCCCTCGGCGCCGACGGCCAGGCCACCATGGATAAGCACGTGGCCAAGAGCAACGTGCGCAAGGTGCGCAAGCTCCACGATGGCAAAGTGGTAACCGGGTTTGCCGGCTCCACCGCCGATGCCTTCATGCTACTCGATAAGTTTGAGGAGAAGCTGGGCGGCTACGGCGGGCAGCTGCGCCGCGCGGCCATTGAGCTGGCCAAAGAGTGGCGCAAAGACCAGTACCTGCGCAAGCTGGAAGCCATGATGGTGGTAGCCGATAAGGACGAGCTGCTCATCATTGCCGGTACCGGCGACGTGCTGGAGCCCGACTCCGACGTAGCGGCCATCGGCTCCGGGGCCATGTACGCCCAGGCCGCCGCCTTAGCCCTCAAAAAGCATGCGCCCCACCTCACGGCCCGCCAGATGGTGGAGGAGGCCCTGCACATTGCCGCCGATATCTGCATCTACACCAACCACAACCTCATGATTGAGGAGCCCAGCTAAGGCCTCATTCAGCACCATGACCGAAAACCTCATCTACCATAACTCGCGCTGGCGCTACGCCCTGCTCACGTTGGGCGGATTGGTGTTTGTGGCCATGGGCGTTTTCATGATTGTAACCGAAGGCAAGTGGGGCTTGGGGCTGATATCCATTGCCTTTTTCGGTACCGGCGTGCTGGTGGGTATCCGGCAGCTGCTGGATAGCCGCCCCCGCCTGCAAATCACCGATGAGGGCATTCTGGACCGCACCCTGGGCGTGGGCCTCATTCCCTGGGTCGACATTGACGATGCCTACGTGCACTCCATCAACCAGGAGAATTTCATCTGCTTGGTGCTGCACAACGAGGAAGAGTACCTGCAGCGCCTGCCGCCGCTGAAGCGCAAGCTGGCCAGCGCCAACGCCGCGCTGGGCTTCACCATGCTGTCCGTGAACCTGAGCGGCGTGGACCTGAACCCCGAACAGCTGCTGGAATACATCCTGAAGCAGAGCGCCGCCGCGCAGATGCACCAATCCTAGCACAACCACCCGCCCAAACCGTGCTATGGTGAGCAACCCAGCCCCAATAGCACACTATTCAGAATCTTCGATATACGCTTTTCGTATTGAACGATTCCGGGCCTTTTTTTGATAGAACACCGACACCCATTTACTGAACCTACGATCTGATGAACGTAACCAACTTCCTCAAGCACCACTACCGCCACTTCAACGCCGCTGCCCTGATTGATGCCGCCGAAGGCTACAACAAGCACCTGGCCGAAGGCGGGAAGATGATGATTACCCTGGCCGGCGCTATGAGCACCGCCGAAATGGGCATTCAGCTGGCCGAGCTGATTCGTCAGGACAAGGTGCAAATCATTAGCTGCACCGGTGCCAACCTGGAAGAGGATATCTTCAACCTGGTAGCCCACGACTTCTACGAGCGGGTACCCAACTACCGCGACCTGACGCCCGCCGACGAGCAGGCCCTGCTGGAGCGCCACATGAACCGCGTAACCGACACCTGCATTCCCGAGGAAGAAGCTATGCGCCGCCTCGAGCACTCGGTGCTGAAGTTCTGGGAAAAGGCTGACAAAGCCGGTGAGCGGTACTTTCCCCACGAGTTCTTCTACCAGATCCTGAAATCGGGTGAGCTGGAGCAGTACTACCAGATTGACCCCAAGGACAGCTGGATGCTGGCCGCCGCCGAGAAAAACCTGCCCATCATCTGCCCCGGTTGGGAAGACAGCACGCTGGGTAACATCTTCGCCGGCCACGTTATTTCGGGCGACATTAAGAACGTGCACACCGTACGCACGGGCATTGAGTACATGATTTACCTGGCCGACTGGTACACCACCCAAGCCACCGAGGAAAGCAAAGTAGGCTTCTTCCAGATTGGTGGCGGCATTGCCGGCGACTTCCCCATCTGCGTGGTGCCCATGCTGCACCAGGACTTGCAGCGCACCTCGGTGCCGCTGTGGGGCTACTTCTGCCAGATTTCGGACTCCACCACCTCGTACGGCTCCTACTCCGGTGCCGTGCCCAACGAGAAAATCACCTGGGGCAAGCTGGGCCAGGATACGCCCAAGTTCATCATCGAGTCGGACGCTACCATCGTAGCCCCGCTGGTGTTTGCCATGGTGCTGGGTCAGTAGTTTGCCCTATAACCCAGCTAGTAAAAAGCCCGCCGCTGAATATCAGCGGCGGGCTTTATTATGGGCTATTCAGATGATGGCTAACTAGTGCTGATTGGGCGTTATAGCTGGTTTGGGGGCCAGCTCAACCTGCTGCCCGTGCTGCTTGTGCTTCATGCCCTCCTTCAACGTGTTCCATTGTAGCGCAACCAACAAAATGCCGCCCAGAAAGCTAGGGATAGTAATGCCTAACACAAACGGGAAAAAGCCCCGGAGTATCCGTCCTGCCAGGCTCATTCCGGTGTGTTTCAGCAAGGAGCTATACGCCCAGGTGGCATACCCAAACGATACCATACTAACGCCAAAACTTATTTTTTGAATGGCAGGCGTGCCGGAGTAGAAATACATCAACGGCAAAGAAAACAGCGTTATGGCATTGCAAACGGCCGTAATGAAGGCGGCAATAACCAGGCACTCGGCGTAGTTGTACCCCCCACGGCGCAGGAAGAGGCGGGCAAATCCGGCAATAACCGGTATCAGCGCCACGTACACCCAATTCATGTACTTGGCCATAAATTCAGCCGCCGATTTCTGGGCCTGGTATAGTTCCACTGACACCGTTGGGTCACGGGGCGGTACGATGTCGATGTGAAGAAGGGAAGAGACGAAGGCAAACGTGCCCGTTACGACCAGCAGCAGTGACAGGGGCCGGAAGTGGTCGACGCGCTGCCCGGCCAAGTAAGCACGGATAGTAGGGCCGGGGCGGGTAATTATGGTGCGCAGGGAATAAATGATGCCCTTATCCACGTGCCACACGGAGTGCGGAATGTCGTGGAGCATATCGGTCATGGTGAACCGGTGGGTGTGGTGGGCATCCTGCCCGCACTGCCCGCAAAACCGGATGGCCACCGGCTGCCCGCAGTTCAGGCAGGCCTGGGCAGGGTGGTCATTAGAGGAAGCGGGGGCAGGATGAACGGCAACAGGCTCAGGGGAAAGAGAAACGGAGGACATACTGCGGCAGGCAGAGAACAGATGGCTGGATAATTGAAGAATTAATTATAGTGAATACTATATAAAAAGCCCGCCGCTGACGTTTAGCGGCGGGCTTTTTTATGTGCTAGTTTCGAACAGGATATACCTTATTTACTTTTAGCCACTCCCAACTAACCGCTTCTACACGAGAAGCACGAGCTTTAAGTTCTTCCAAGCCAAGTTGGGATATCCAAGCGTCGGCTCGATCATAGATATCAAAAAAAGGAATTGATGCTATAGAATCCTGCGCCAGTTTATCGGGACAGTAAATGCCGATGGCGGGATAATGCGGGCCTAGTCCGGGATTATGAGGACTAGATACTGCAATCAAATCATACTCAAGTGTTGGCGCTCCTTCGGGCAGGATTTCGGGAAAGGCCTGTCTGACTATCTCGTGACACTTGACTATTAAATCGAAATCCCATTCCTGCGGAATATCAATTTCAATTAGAGTATAACCTCGAGGCATTATCAGTTCTAGGGAGATTATTGAATGTTATCGTCTTTGGGTGGTCTGCTACACCTCCGCTACCTCCCGCACCGTTTGCGACAGGCCCACCGCCTCAAACGCCTGACTCAAATCCAGCATCAGGTCCTGCGGGTCTTCTACGCCGATGCTGAGGCGGATCATCTGGGGGGAGATGCCCATTTCGTGCTGCTCGACGGGGGTGATGTCGGAGTGCGTCATGGTGGCGGGGTGCTCGGCCAGGCTTTCGGTGCCGCCCAGGCTCACGGCCAGCTTGATGAGGCGCAGGGCGTTGAGGAAGCGGAAAACCTCGGCCTCGCCGCCCCGGATGTCGAACGAAATCATGGCGCCCGGCGATAGGCAGTGACGCTGGTAGATGTCCTGCTGCACGGGGCAGTGCTCTAGGTGGGTGAGGTAGTAGGTGCGGGCCACCTGCGGATGCTGCCGCAGCCAGTCGGCAATGAGTTGGGCCGAGGTGGCGGCGCGCTCCATGCGCAGCTTCAGGGTTTCGAGGCTGCGCATGAGCATCCAGCCGGTGTTGGGGTCGCACATGGTGCCCATGAAGGTGCGCATGGCCTTGATTTCCTTCATCAGGGCGCGGTTGCTGAGGGCCGCGCCGGCAATCAGGTCGGAGTGGCCGCCCAGGAACTTGGTGGCCGAGTACAGCACCACGTCGGCACCGTGCCGGAGCGGGTGCTGGAACACCGGGCCCAGGAAGGTATTATCCACCACCAGGCGCACGGGCTTCTCGGGGGTGCTGTGGCGGCGGGCCAGGGAGGCGCAGGCTTCCAGGTCCACGAGGTGGTTTGTGGGGTTGGCAGGCGTTTCCACGAACACCATGGCTAGGCGGCCGGGCGCTAGGCTGGCGGCCAGAGCCTCCATTTCCTGGGGCGTAGCGGTGGGGCGGAAGCCCACGGCCTCGATGCCGAACTTGCGGAGCACGTTTTTTAGGAAGAAATCGGAGCCGCCGTACACCGGCTCGGAGTGCAGCACTACGTCGCCGGGCTGCAAGAGGGCCAGCAGGGTGGTGCTGATGGCGGCCATGCCTGAGGCGAAGGAGGCGGCTTCCTCGGCCCCGTCCCAGAGGCAGAGACGGTTTTCCAGGATTTCGAGGCTGGGGTTATTGAGGCGGGAGTAAATCAGGCCCATTTCCTCGTCGGGGCCCTGTTGGCGCAGACCGTAGGCCAGTTCGAAGAAGGCTTTGCCCTCCTCGGCGTTCTTAAACACGAAAGTGGACGTCTGGAAAATGGGCGGTTTGATGGCGCCTTCGCTCCAGGCCGGCGTGTAGCCGTAGCTCATCATGAGGCTTTCGGGGCGCAGCGGCTGCCCGCCGATGTGGGCGTGGTCTTGCTGATTCAGCATAACAGGGTGGGAGTGGGGTGGATGGGAAAAATGGGTGCTGCGAAGGTAACTTTTCTGCCAGACCTAAAGCCCGGCCACCGCCGGGCCGTACCTTCGCCCCGTTCCACCCTCAGCCCGCCGCCATGCCCATCGACCTTGCCAGCTTCCTGCACCACACCCCCGAGAGTGAGAAAACCACCGTGTACGTGCACCTCGATGAGGACGAAATAGCCGCCTACGATGCCCTGCTGATAGCCCAGACGCGCTACCGCAAGCTCTACATCACCCTGGAGCCCAAGCGCCGCTACCTCATCCACACCCAGCAGCCTGACAGTGAAGAAGTGGAAATCGACTTTCTGCAGGACTACGAGGAAGTGGAAGCCCTCCTGGAGGACGCCGGCCTCGACGGCATCCACGACGGCGAGCAGGGGATTCTGTACCACAACCTGCTGTACCTGCTGATGAATCCGTAATGCAGTTGCTCGTAAATCCGGCTGCTAAATAATCCCCTGTCATCCTGAGCAGAGCGAAGGACCTTATGACGTTGCACCAGTCCGATTCAACGTCATAAGGTCCTTCGCTCTGCTCAGGATGACAATACAGCGCGTGGGCTAACTCAACTATAAACTCCGCCGTTAGCAGTACCCAACGGCCCGCCACTTGGCCGTTTCACTGCTAGCGTATTTATGAAAATCAATCTTTTCTGGCACCGCCGCGACCTGCGCTTCGAGGACAACGCGGGCCTGGCGGCGGCTCTGCAAGCCGAGGAGCCCGTACTGCCCTTGTTCATCTACGACAAAACCATCCTCGATAAGCTGAAGCCCGAGGATGCCCGTCTTACCTTTATTTTCGATCAGGTGGAGCGGTTGTCTGATGAGGCCCACGCGGCCGGTGGCGGCTTGGTGGCCCGCTACGGCAAAGTGCTGGACGTATTTCGGCAGCTGCTGAAGGACTATGACGTGGCCGCCGTGTACACCAATGAGGACTACGAGCCCTACGCCACGGAGCGCGACGCCGCCGTGGCCGCGCTGCTGCAGAAGCACGGCGCGGAGCTGCGCAGCTTCAAGGATCAGGTCATCTTCGCCAAGGACGAGGTGCTGACCAAAAACGGCAAGCCGCACAAGGTATTCGGGGCGTACTCCAAAGCCTGGCAGGCCCAGATGAAGCCCGAGGACTTCAAACCTCACCCTTCGGCCCGGCTCCTGAAAAAGGAAAACCTGGCCCAGCCCCTGGCCGCCGATAAAACCCGGCCCACCCTGCAAAAAATGGGTTTCAAGCGCCACGAGCAGTACACAGTGCCCGCCAAGCTACCCCCGGCTGAGGTAGTGAAGAACTACGATAAAACCCGCGACACGCCCGCTCTGGAGCGGGGCACCACCCGCATGTCGGTGCACCTGCGCTTTGGCACGGTCAGCATCCGCAGCCTCATGCAGCAGGCCGATAAACTCAACGAGAAGCTGCTGAATGAGATGATTTGGCGCGACTTCTTCATGATGCTGCTCTGGCACTTCCCCAACACTGCCACCGAAGCCTACGACCCCAAAATGCGCCACTTACCCTACCGCGACGCGCCTAAGGAGTACAAGGCCTGGTGCGAGGGCCACACCGGCCAGCCCTTTGTGGATGCGGGTATGCGCCAGCTCAACGAAACCGGCTACATCCATAACCGGGCGCGCATTGTGGCGGCCGGCTATTTGGTGAAGCACTTGTTTATGGATTGGACGCTGGGGGAGCATTACTTCTCCGAGAAGCTGCTCGACTACGATATGAGCAACAACGTGGGCAACTGGCAGTGGATGGCCGGCACCGGGGCAGTAGCCGCGCCTTGGTTTCGCGTGTACAACCCCGAAACCCAGCAAAAGCAATACGACCCCGACTTGGCCTACATCAAGAAATGGGTGCCCGAATACGGCACCGACAAGTACCCCAAGCCACTCATAGACCTGAAAGAAGGCCGGGACCGGGCTATCGAAGCCATCCGCAAAGGCCGGAAGTAGGCTGTGTATTGCGGGTTGGAATCTAGTCCGATCTGCCAAACCCAACTATCCGTCATTCCGAGCGAAGCCGAGGAATCTCGCGTGTTGATGTTAAGATTACCTTGCAACACCAGCACGCGAGATTCCTCGACTTCGCTCGGGATGACGGATAGTTGTGCTATGTATCCGTTGCCTTACCGGCCGGTATAGTCTGCCAGCAGGCCCTCATAAATCCAGTTGGCCAAGGCTTGGCGGTTGTCGGCCACCACGAAGCGGCGCTGGTCTTTGGCGTTGCGGATATTGCCCAGCTCCATAAAAACGGCCGGGGCGTGGCTGGTGCGCACCTCATACAAGCTTCCGCGCTCCGACACGTTGCCGGAATATGGTCGGTTGGGCTGGGCGCGCTTGTAGCGGTTGGTGAATACCTTGTGGATGTTCTTGGCCAGCCGCAGCCCGGCCTGGCTGTTGGCGTGGTGGTAAAAGAACACGTCGATGTTCTGCCCCTCGCTGCGGCTGTCCACGTGCAGACTCAGCAGGCGCTGGTAGGCTCCTTTGTGCCGGACGTAGAGCTTGTTAACCTGCGTAATGCGCTGGCGCAAACGGCCCAATTGGCTCAGCGGAATCACTTGGCGCGGATAGGTTAGCTCATCGTAGTCCATGGGCAGCACGTTCTGGTCCCGGATGCCGTCGTTGGGGTCCTGCACCATCAGGTACACGGTAGCGCCGTGCTCCATCAGCACCCGGGCTAGGCGGGCCGTCACATCATAGGCGTATTCATCCTCGGCCAGCTTGTAGGAGCCATATTTACCAATGGCACCGGGGTCGGGGCCGCCGTGGCCGGGCGAGAGGTAATACACGGCGCCGCGCAGGGCTCGGTCACGCACCGGTACCGGGCTGTAATTGGGCCCGAACAAAGCTGCCGGAAGCAGCGGCTGGGTGCTTTTACCGTGCGAGGTGGGGTTGCTGGCTTTCAGGCTGCCGCTAGCTTTCGACTTTGCGGCGGTAATTTTGGCTCTGGGGGCGGCAGCCGGCAATACGTAGTGTCGGCCTACCACCAAGCCGCCGGTTGGGGTAAAACGGCCTTGGTTGAGCTGCTTGAACTGCCGTTGCTGCTGGCGGGTGTTCAGGCCGTAGCGCTGGAGCAGTACCTGCACTCCGTCGCCGCGGCGGGCCACCGCTTTGCGCGTCTTGGTCTGGCCGAAAGCACCGCCGGAAATCAGAAAAAGCAGAACAAGAAGGGCAGCAGTGCGCAATGACAAAGGCGTAAGAGGATGGGCGAAACGGAAGCCCGAGCCGGATTACCCCAGAAAAAGAAGGTTCCGAATCGGGCTGGTGGCTCACCCTGCGGGTGGTACCAGAATGCAAAAAAGGCAGTAAATCTTCGGATTACGAACAAAAAAGGCCCGCAGCTATGCCACGGACCTTTTTTATATGCTATAAATACGATGTTAGTGCGCCGGTACCAAACTAGTATTGGTAACTAATTCCTGCCACTGCTGCATCTGTTGCTGCACCAGGGCTATTTTTTGCTCGGCCATGTCGTAGGCGTCAGCGCCCAGAAACACGTGTAGAGGTTGGTGTTCGGTTTCGCTAAGTTGCAGCAAGGCGGCGGCAGCTTTTTCCGGGTCGCCGGGCTGGTTGCCGTTTATTTGCTGCTCGTGGGCCTCCTGCGAGTCGCGCACAGCCTGGTAGGCTGCCAGCGGCTGCTGCGGAGTGCCCAGAGAGCCGCTGGTCAGGAAGTTGGTGCGGAAGTAGCCAGGGTACACCACGCTGGCTTGCACCCCAAATTCCTGCACTTCCGCCGCGTACGATTCGGTGAGGCCCGCCACCGCAAACTTGGTGGCGCAGTAGATGCCCCAACCCGGAAAGTTGCCCGTGAACCCGCCCACCGAGGAAATATTGAACACCCGGCCGGCACCCTGTCGCCGCAGGTGGGGGGTGGCGTGCCGCAGCACGTGCAGCAACCCAAATACGTTCACGTCAAAATTGCGGCGCGCTTCCGCGTCGGTCAGTTCTTCCAGCGCGCCCACCTGGCCAAAGCCGGCATTATTCACCACTACGTGCAGCCCGCCCAGCGTGCTGACGGTGGTTTCAATGGCCTGCCGCACACTGTCCTCGTTGCCGAGGTCCATGTGCAGGGGCAGGAAACGGCCGTTGCTAGGCGGCACGGCTTGTTGGAGCTCCTGCAGGTTGCGGGAGGTGGCTGCTACCGTGTAGCCGTGGGCCAGCAGGTGGCGTACCAAGGTCAGGCCCAGGCCTTTCGAGGCGCCGGTCACAAACCAGATGTTGTGGGTAGTCATGGAGTTGTTCAGTTTCGTGATAGGTCAGCGAATCGCTCAGGGCGAGGCTTGCGAATTGATACAGCATAGGAAAAGCGGTTAGAAAGTGGAGTAGCTACATAGGCAGACGCGCAGGCCCCCGTTTTATTGCAGCTGTAAGTGAAAAGAAACCAAATCGTAATATGGTAACCCTGCTCCCCGCCGGTCCTGGCTGCCGCTATTCCGCGAAGCCCGTTGAAACGGTAAGGGGGTGCCAGGCTTCCAGTTCCTGGCGGAAGGTTTCGAGCTTAAGCGTAGCCCGCTTGTAGGCATCTTGTCCGAGTAGCAAATGCACGGGCGGGTGGGCTGCCGCAGCCAGCTGCATGATAGCCCCCGCGGCTTTTTCCGGGTCGCCGGCCTGGGTGCCATTCATGGCGAGGTACTTTTCGTGCGAAGCCCGCACCGCTTGGTACGCCTCAATCGGCTGCCGGGCCAGTACCAGCGACTCGGGCGTGAGGAAGTTGGTGCGAAACGCGCCCGGGGCTACTACCGTCACTTTAATACCCAGCGGCGCCAGATCCTGCGCCAACACCTCTGACACACCCTCCACGGCATACTTAGTAGCCGCGTAAATGGCCCAGCCTACGTTGCCGGAAATACCCGCAATGGACGAAATATTGATAATGTGTCCGGACCCGGCAGTGCGCATGTGCGGCAGTGCCTGCCGTATCACATTCAGCATTCCAAACACATTCACGTCGAAGGCTTGGCGGGTTTCGGCATCAGAAAGCTCCTCCACGCTGCCGCCAATGCCGTAGCCGGCATTGTTGACCACCACATCCAGGCGGCCAAAAGTGCTGGTGGCCTGCGAAACGGCCTGCGCCACACTGGACTCGGTAGTGAGGTCGGTTTCGAGCGGAAGGAACGAGGCGGAGGCGTCGCCGAGGAGTTGGGTAAGGCTGCTGAGCCGACGGGAGGTAGCAGCCACGCGGTGCCCGGCGGCCAGCAGCTGCCGGACCAGCGCCAGCCCCAGCCCTTGCGACGCCCCGGTGACAAACCAGGTTTGAGATGTGCTCATAGTCGTGTGTGTTAGTACACTGCAAAACTAGAGCAGGGCAGAGGCCAGCGGCTTGCCCGTTTCAAACGGATGCTTGCAAAAATCAAACAGCGCGCACGGCGGTAGGGGTAGTGCCGGCCCGTTTGCGGAAGAAGTTGGTAAAGTGGGCCGGCTCCTCAAAGCCCAGGCAGTAGCTGATTTCCGCCACGTTCCAGGCCGTATGCTTGAGCAGCGCGTGGGCTTCCTGCACCAAACGGTCGGCAATGAGCTGGGTGGTGGTTTTGCCGGTTACCTCCTTCAGGGCCCGGTTGAGGTGATTGACGTGCACGGCCAACTGCCCGGCAAAGGCGTGCGCATTACGCAGACGCACTTGCTGGCCCGGCGTTTCAATGGGAAACTGACGCTCCAATAGCTCCGTGAACAGGGAGGCAATGCGGGTGGCGGCGTTGCTTTCCTGGTAGAGCGTGGTGGCGGGCTGCAGCTTCAGGGCGCTGTGCACCAGCTCAAACACGTAGTTGCGCAACAGGTCGTATTTGAAGGCGTAGTCTGAATCCAGTTCAGTGGCCATCTTCTCGAAAAGCTGCGTCGCACTGGCCAGCTGCGCATCGGTGAGGGAATAAAGCGGCTGCCCACCCGGCTTAAACATGGGTAGCTCCAGTGCCCCCGCGCCTTGCGTACGCTGCAGAAATGCCTCCGTGAAAATGCAGAAATACCCCGATTGGTCATCATCCAGCGGCTCCCAGTCGTAGGGCACCAGCGGGTTAGCAAACAGCAGGGCGTTGCCCCGTATTTCCACCGTCTTATCGGCGAAGTGGTAATTGCTGCGGCCCCTTACCAGTGTGATTTTGTAGAAGTCCTTGCGGCTGTAGGGTAAGTGGCAGGCATTCGGCCCCACAAAGTCGTCGAGCCGGAACACGTTGAAATGTCCGATATCCTGTTGCAGGTTGTCGGGCAGCCAATGGATCTTCTGCCGGTAGAAATCTTCGAGGGTGGTGGGCTTGATCATGACGCGCAATTACGTAAATCAAACCATTCAGCTGAGCAGATGTTTTAAAGACGACGGTAGCATAGCAGCCATTATCCAATATATAGCCTCCTCGTGCGTCAACCCGTTAGCACTCCTTCGCTTCCCCTCTGATACGATGCCAACTGTAATCATTCCGAAGAAAATTCTGGCCCGCCAGCACGAAATAACCGCCGATTTTACCCGTCTGGTCCACGCTCACGTGGATGATCTGGTGGCCGGCCGGGCCACGGAGGCACTGGAAATTCGGGATTTTGCCGGGCAGCTGTGCATTCACCCCACTCACCTCAGCAACACGCTTAGGCTGACCACCGGCGAGGCTCCCTGCGCCATTTATGAGCGTAAGCTGGTGGCGGTATCCAAGGAGCTACTCAGTGACCCGCGGCAGACAGTGGCCGAAGTGGCGGCCCGCCTCACCTACGACCACTCCAACTTCACCAAGTTCTTTAAGCGCTTTGTGGGCATCACGCCCCGGCAGTACCGGGAGGAGTTATGGGCCCAGCAGCGGGCCGAAACTTCGGAAACTGTCACCAATTAATCTGAACTACTCACCAGAAGCCAGCCGCCGGGCTGGCCGAACTTTGCCTTGTCAACTAACCTCCACAGCGCATGAGCACCACCAAAATAGCCCTGGTAACGGGCGGTAGCCGCGGCCTCGGCAAAAACATGGCCCAGCATCTGGCCCAAAAAGGCCTGGACGTCATCATCACCTACCATACCAAGCAGGCCGAAGCCGAGGCTGTAGTAGCGGAGCTGCAAGCCCATGGCCGAAAAGCGGCTGCTTTGCAGCTGGACACCGCCCACACCGCCAGCTTCCCGGCATTCTTTGAGCAGGTAAAAGCTACCCTGCACACTACCTTCGGAGCCGAGCGGTTTGATTTCCTCATTAACAATGCCGGCACGGGCCTCTACCAGCCCTACGAGCAGGTGGCGGAGCAGCAGTTTGATGCCATGCTGAACATCCACTTCAAAGGGCCGTTTTTCCTGACGCAGCAGGCACTACCGCTACTGAACGACAGCGGGGGAATCATCAACATTTCGTCGGGCCTGACGCGCATCGTCATTCCCAACTCCGCCACCTACGCCAGCATGAAGGCAGCCGTGGAAACACTTACCCGCTATCAGGCCAAGGAGTTAGCAGGCCGCCGAATTCGGGTGAACGTGGTGGCTCCGGGCGCTATTGAAACCGATTTTGGCGGTGGCCGCACCCGCGACAATAAGGAGGTGAATGCGCACATTGCCTCGCTTACGGCCCTGGGCCGCGTGGGCCTGCCCACCGATATTGGCCCGGTAGTGGCCTTCCTGTGCACCGACGAGGCAGGCTGGATCAACGCCCAGCGCATTGAGGTTTCGGGCGGGCAAAGTATCTAACCACCCAACCCGGTAAAACGAATCCGGCCCGGCTGACATTCCCCAATGGGCGTCAGCCGGGCCGGATTCTGTGTGTCCAAACGGCTAGTATACCTGCACGTTGAAGTGCAGGCCGCCGTACTCGCCCACACGCTGGTCAATGGGGTAACTGCCGCGCAGCACTTTGATGGCATTGGCACCGAGGGCATCGGTTTCGGGCTGGGCTACAAAGAACTCCTCCCGAGGGCGGATGGTGAGGATGCGTACTGCCGGGTCAAATGGGGTGAGGAACTCCACATCCAGGCGCTGGCCGCGCAGCGTGAGTCGGACGCGGGGGGTGCGCAGAGCCGGGCCGCTACGGCCGGTTTCCATATCGGGAGAGGCGGCTACAGCACAAATACCAGTACCCCAGATGCATTGGTCGAACTTGGAAAAGCCCCGCATGTACGAATCAGTGGAACTGGCAGGCGCAGCGGCGTTGGCAGCGGCCACCTGGGGAGCGGGCGCCTGCGTGGGCAGGGCAGCCTGCTCGCAGCCAACTAGCAGCAACAGGGCGAGGGGAAAAAGTTGTTTCATGTGTAGATGGTTGGAGGAAGGGAATACTGCGTATCGGCAATATAGGAGTTTATCAGAGAAGCGCGTCGCGGAAAAATAAAAAAGGAGGTTTGCCGAGCGGCAAACCTCCTTCCGGGCATTATAAGGCCAAAAACGGGCCTGTAAACCGATTTACACGTGGAAAATCGGCCGGGCCGGGTTCCAGATGCCCCACGGAATCATTACCAAAACCAAGATTAGTGCAATTAAAAACCAAGTAAAGGCTTTTTTGTGCTTGATGGTAGCGTCGGAAGCTTTTTTGGACAGCGTGCGGCCCACTTGCGCTGCCACCACGGCCAGCAGCATGCCCACCAAGTGCTCCACGGCAAAGAAGCGGCCGGTGGCATCTTTCATCACGGCGCCACCCATCGTTTCGAATGCCTTGGCACCATAAGGGCTGATGAAGTACAGAATGATACCCAGCAACAGCTGCAGGTGCATGGAGCCCACAAACGCGGCCCCCATGCCATTATCGGCTCCGGTATAGGGCTTGCGGCCCTGCCAGCCGGCAAAGGCCCGGAACAGGGCAATAAGGCCAAAAATGAGGACGAGCCAGCGCGTCCAGGAGTGCAGCAACAGTACGGTTTGGTACATGAGTGGAAAAGGGCTGAAAGTGTAGTAATACGGTAAAGGTATCAGGGAACGGGCAGTATTGCCGGGTAACGCGCTGGCACCAATCCGCTGCTCGTGCCCAAGCCTCTCTTAGCCAGCCTTCTCAAACAACGAGGGGATGGGCTCGTGTTTGTGGCCTTCAAACGTGAACACCTTCTCTGGAACAAACTGCTCTTCCTCCTGCCGCAGAATAGCTAGGTTGTTAATGGAGAGCTTGAGGTTGAAGGTTTGCTGGTTGAGGTACTGCATCACGGGGCCCAGCAGCTCGGGCGTGGTGTCGTGCAGGGCCAGGGAAATGTGGGGTAGCCAGCAGTCGGGCCCGCTGAATTTATCGGTGCGCAGGCACAGAGGTGCGGTAGCACGCAAAATGCGCTTGTGGAGGTGGTTAAGTGCATCGGAGCGCAGCACCGGAATGTAAATAACCGGATTAGGGCCCGGAAATACGCCCAGGCCGGTGGTGTGAGCCACGAAGGGCTGGGTGTGGCGGGCTACGTCGCGGAGGACCTGCTTGAGGGCCGAAAGTTTGCGTACGCCCGCTAGTTGATAGGTAATATGGGGGTCAGGCGTGGCCTGCACGTCATCCAGGCCGAACTCCGTTTCCAGGCTCTTGATGAGCCGGTTGATCCGGTCGGCGTTCTGGTTGTTCAAAAGGGAAGTAATAGCCAGCATCGAACGATTAACGGGAAGCATTACCTATTGGTTAGCGCGCGTTTGCATAGCCGCATTGAAAGCAGCACTCTGGTTGCGGGCAATACTCAGGGTTTGCCACTCCGTGCCCCGCAACTGCTTGGCCAGTTGCACAATCTGGCCCACGTGCGAGGCATAGTGCGCCACTTGGCGCTGCAGCGCCGCCAGCACCGTGTGCGCCTCGCCCCGGATGTACACGGTTCGGAGCAAATCGGTGGGCTGCAGGGTGTCCAGCACGTCGAACAGAATCTGCCAGCCTTCTTCCCAAGCCTGGGGCAAAGTGCCCACGGTAGCGGGCTGCTCAAACTCCTGGTCCCGGTTGCGGGTGGGCTTCTCGCCGTCGGTGGTCAGAAAATCGGAGAAGCGGGAGCGAAGGTTGCCCGTTACGTGCTGCACAATAACGGCAATGCTGTTGCTCTCCGGGCCCGGTACGTACAGCCAGTCGGTGGGTGTAAGCTGGGCCAGGGCGCGGTCGGCCAGGGTTTTGTAGCTGCGGAACGTATGGCTAAAAGAGGCCAGCACGGCCGGGGCCAGCGCATCGGGGGAAGGAGAAGTGTGCATGGCAAAGTCAAATACCGGATAACCAACTGACAACGGCGAAGGTAGAAGATCCGGCCGGATTCTGCCGCGCGGCCCTGGGGGCACAACCCTGCATAGCGGCTCTTGCGTAAGCCCTGCCGTGCCCACCATTGCTACTTCCGCTCCTTCTGCGTCACCGGTTCAGCGGCGGCTCCACTGGGGGCGGTGGCTGGTAGGTATTTTGTTGCTGGTGGGGCTGGGTAGTTGGGCGCTGCTCACCTTCTGGCTCGACCCATGGCTGCAGCGCCAGGCCGAGCAGCGGGTGTATGCCGCCAGCCGGGGCCGTTACCGGTTGCACATTGGGCAGCTTCGTACGCAGCTGTGGCCCTTGGGTGCCACGGTGCGCGCCGTGCGCCTGCGTACTGTGGGGGCCGGGCCCGATTCAGCCGGGCTGCCCCGGCTGGAGGTGGCACTGGGGCGTGGCCAAGTGCGGGGCGTGAGCTGGCTGGCCCTTT
The DNA here is from genome assembly GCF_020421205.1 of Hymenobacter pini. GTDB lineage: Bacteria > Bacteroidota > Bacteroidia > Cytophagales > Hymenobacteraceae > Hymenobacter > Hymenobacter pini. The sequence continues at coordinate 932,187 of NZ_JAIZZH010000002.1, read as the reverse complement.
TGCGCCGCGCCGAGGTGCCCGTGGATAGCCTGACGCTGGACTCTGTGGCCGTACGCCTGCAGGAGCTGCCGCAAACCAAGCAGCAAGCCCCGCTTTACACCCGCTTGCCCGTGGACGGGATTCGACTGGGAAAACTGACTATCCGGCATTTGCACGGCGCCTACGGCCCGGCGGCCCGGCCCACGGTGGCTACTGGGGCTACTACGCTGCTGCTGCACGATGTGCGCCTGAGTGCTGCTGGGGCCGCCGACTCGGCCCGCATTGGCTACGCGGCGCAGGTGGCAGCTCAGGTTAGGGGGCTGGCGGTGCAGCTGCCGGGCCACACCCTGCAGCTGCGGCGGCTGCAGATTTCCTCCCGCACCCGGCAGCTGCTGCTCGATTCACTGGTGCTGCATCCGACCCGGCCTATCAGCCCGCAACGCACCGCTACCATCCGGGCTAGCTTGGCATTACCCCGGCTGCAGCTCACGGGGCTCCGGCTGCCGCAGCTGGTGCGGCGGCAGTTCCGGGCCGATTCGCTGCGCCTCACTGCGCCGCGCCTGGCCGTTACGCTCCCCGCCCAGAAACCGCCCAGCCTCCATACCATGCTGGCTCCGTACCTGCGTGTGTGCCAGCTGCAAGCGCTGGTAGTTGCGAATGGTAACCTGCGGGTAGCCGGTACCGAATTGGCGCCGGTGGTGGCTGCCATCCAGCTCACGGGCTTCCGGCTGCAGGTGCTGCCGCGCCCCCAGCGGCCTACCGATTTGTACTACGCCCAACGCTGGCAGCTGCAAACCGGTGCTACCACGGCCGCCCTCAACTCCCCGTACTACGGCGTAGCGTGGCAGGGTTTGCGGGCCGACACCCGAGCAGGGCTACTGCGCCTGACCGATGTGCTGGTCCTGCCCATGATGTCAGTGGTGGAGCTGGCGCGCCGGAAGGGCCACCAGGCGGCTCACGTAACGGCCCGGCTGCCGGTGCTGCAGCTAAGCGGCTTTGATGCCCGAGCGGCGGTAAACCGGGCGGAACTGCGGGCCACGGAGCTGGCTATTCGGGGTGCGCGCGTAACCACCCGTTCTGATGGGCGCTTCCCCATCAACCCGCGCCGCTCCGTAGTAACGCCCGAAGCTCTAGGCAAGCTACCCTTCCGGTTTGCTCTCAACCGCCTGCGGATTGCGCAAACCACCATCACCATGATTTACCGCGCCCCGCGTGAGGCCACCCCCGGCACCATGCAGATTACCCGCTTTGGCGGCACGCTGCGCAACGCGAGCAACGACCCACGCCGTATGGGCCCCAACAACCCGCTAACCGGTGAGGCCACCGGCCGGCTGCAAAACCAGTGCGTGGCCCGGCTCACGCTGCGCGCCAATTTGCTGGACCCAGCTGGCCGCCATACGGTAGCAGGTACCTTCGGCGCAGCTCCATTGGCTATCCTGAACTCCATGACGGTACCTACCCGGGGGCTCAGTTTCCGGAGTGGGCAGGTAGAGCAAATCCGGTTTCAGATGACGCTGGACCGGCAGGCTGCCCGGGGCACCATGTGGGGCCGGTACACCGACCTGAAGCTGCAGCGCCTGAACCGTCAAAACCGCCCCGGCGTGCTGCACCGCATAGAAACCACGCTCATCAACGGCCTGGTTATTCGGGACAACAACCCCCGCCGGCCGGGTAAGGCGTTGAAGCCCGGAAAAATTAACTCGGCCCGGGAGCTGCGCTACTCCGTGTTTTCGCTGTGGCGGCAGGGCTTGGTGAGCGGCTTACTGAACAGCGCCGGCGTGCCGGCCGGTATTGCCAAAAAACTCAGCGAGGCCGAGTGATACCCCCGGCCTCGCTGAGTTTTTTAACCACGTAACCTTGTCAGGCTAGAACTTCACCCGGGCAATGGTGAACACCGAAACCGGCGGATTCTGGTTGGCCTGCAGCGCGTTCAGATTGGAGTAGAGCACGTAGCTGTCGGCACCCTCCCGGCGGGCCAGCGTGGTGGGGTACTGGGGCGGGGTGCTGAAGGTGCCCGTAACGGTGGCCGTCGTCCAACCGTCGGTAGAGCTTAGCCGGTACACTTTGGCCTGGGCGTTGGTAACCACCTGCAGCGTATTGTTATCCTGGAGCAGCATTCCATCGGCCCCGGTAAGAGCTTGCGGCAGCGTTACTTTGGTGAAAGCGGAAGGGTTGCTGAGCGGAATCTTGAAGATGGCCCCTTCATTGGACTTGGCTACCAGTAAATAGCCATCCGGGTGGTACACGATGCCGTTGAGGCCGAAAGCACCGGCGGGAGCAGCCAACTGGGCGTTTTCCAGCAGCACGGAGGCAGTACCCTGCGCATCCACCTTGTAGATAAGCGGCGAGAAGCTGTCCGTAACGTAGCTGTTGCCCTGCCCATCCACGGCAATGTCGTTGGCGAAGTGGTTCTGGCCCGGCCGTAGCGCCCCCAAATCCGTGTAAGCCAGCCGCGCCCCCGTAGTCAGGTTGAAAGCAGCCAGTCCGGCTAGTTTGCGTTGGGTAGCCGTGCTGGTGCGGGCGGTGTTGTAGCCGGGGTCCGACACGGCCACCAATAGCCGCTGCCGGGCCTCGTCCACGCGCATGCCAATGGTGGATACCAGCACGGGGTCATCGGCAAACTGGCTATAAGTGCCATCATCCTTCACTTGGCCCACGGCTCCGCGGGTTTGGGAGCTCACCAGAAAGCGGCGGCCGGTGGCATCGTACTGCACCCCCTCGGGGTACAAGCCCGCCTGGGTAAAGGCCACCGTGTCGGGTAAGGCGGGCGTGGTGTTGGTCGTCTCGTCGTCGTCGGAGCAGCTGGTGGAAAGTAGCGCCGCGCACAGGGCCGTGGCCACAAAACGGCCCGTTACGGCCTTTGGAATAACTGAATGCATGAGCAGGTGGTGATAAGAGCGTACCCCACGGATACGGACGCATCTACTGCTCAGGTTTGTACATAATTAGGCGCCGGCTGGCTAGGGCCGCGGGGACACGTGCTGCCGGAGCAGCCAGTTGTAAGCCGTGGCCACATCATCAAACGAAGCCACCGTGGGCCGGGCCATGTACTTCACAATGGCCTCAGTAGACTGCCTCTCCGGAAACTCGGCCGCGTACACCCAGGCCAGATAGTGCAGGCCGGCCTCGTGCATGGAGGCCAGCCACTGCAGCGACCATTCAGTGAGATGCACCGAAGTGCGGATAATGTTGGAGTTATCATTCAGGATTTTGGCCGAGGGCCGTAGCCGCATGGCCTCCAGCATCAGCAGGCAGCACTGCCTTGATGAAGCAATGTCGTGCACTCCGTGCCAGTTCACGTACTGCCACTGCATATCATGGTCGTAACTTATTGTAATTCCCGGATTTTCTAAGATAAGTTCAAGTTGCATAGATGGGTGGATATAGGCGGCAGAGCGGGAAAAACGGGTAAAAAGCTGTTGTAATCAGGAAATGAAAGACAGCAGAATGCGCGTAGGGTAGCTCCGTCATCTCATAAATATGCTAAAAAATGCTGAGAACAGCGTAGCAACATGGTTTGGCGGATGGCGCTTTCCAGGTAGCGGGTTTTTACGGCAGTACTTTCTCCAGTACCTTGAAAGACCAAATTCCTGCTTCTATGAACCGCCGTTTCTTTTTGCGCACCGGCTCCCTCGCCGGCCTTGCCTTTTCCACCGTTTCGCTCTCTGCCTGTTCCGGGAGCCCCGACAAAGCTGCCACTGATACCGGCGCGCCGGACGCTGCCCCGGGCCCCGATTCCAGCTTTGAACTGCACGAAGCTACCGTGGCCGACCTGCAGGAGAAAATGAAAAGCGGGCAGCTCACCGCCCGCCGCATCACCGAGCTATATCTGCAGCAGATTGACAAGCTCGATAAAGCCGGCCCCCGCCTGCACGCCGTGCTGCTCACCAACCCCGAGGCCCTGAAACTGGCCGACCAGCTGGACGAGGAGCGCAAAAACGGCAAAGTGCGCGGCCCCCTGCACGGCATTCCGGTGCTGGTGAAGGACAACATCAACACCGCCGACCAGCAGCCCACCACGGCGGGCTCGTTGGCACTGGCTGGCCACCGGGCCCAGCAAGACGCCTTTATCGTGCAGAAGCTACGCGCCGCCGGTGCCATTGTGCTCGGTAAAACCAACCTGAGCGAGTGGGCCAACTTCCGCTCCACGCGCAGCACCAGCGGCTGGAGCAGCGTAGGTGGTCAAACCAAAAACCCCTACATCCTCGACCGTACCCCCAGCGGCAGCAGTTCCGGCTCGGGGGCCGCAGCAGCCGCCAACCTGTGCGCGCTGGCCATTGGCACCGAAACCGATGGTTCTATCGTGTCGCCGGCTTCGTGCTGCGGGCTGGTTGGGCTGAAGCCCACCGTGGGCCTGTGGAGCCGCTCGGGTATCATTCCTATTTCCGCTACCCAGGACACGGCCGGCCCCATGACCCGCACCGTCCGCGACGCGGCCATGTTGCTGGGCGCGCTGGCCGGCGAGGATGGGCAGGATGCCGTAACCAAAGAAAGCGTTGGTAAAGGACAAGCTGACTACACTACCTTCCTCAAACCGGACGGCCTGAAAGGCAAGCGGCTGGGTGTGGAGAAAAACCACCTGAAAGGCTCCTCCGACGCCATTGCGCTATTCAAAGAAGCGCTGGAAGTGCTAAAAGCGCAAGGGGCTACGCTGGTAGAAGTAGAGGTGGAAAAGCTGACCGACCCTTTGGGCGAGGCGGAGTACGATGTGCTCCTCTACGAATTCAAGGATGGCGTAAACAACTACCTCGCTACGGCCGGGGCCGGGGTCAAAACGCTCACCGACGTCATCCGTTTCAACACCGAAAATAAGGCGAAGGCCATGCCCTTCTTCCAGCAGGAAATCCTGGAATCTTCCGATAAGCTGGAAGGCCTCAGCAGCCCTAAATACCAAGCTGCGCTGCGCAAGTCGCACGAGGGGGCCAAAGCCGCCCTCGACGGTGTACTGCGCCAGCAGAAGCTTGATGGCATTGTGGCCATCACCAATGCCCCCGCCCGTTGCATCGACCTGATTAATGGCGACGGGGGCGGCGGGCCCGGTTTTTCCTCGCCGGCGGCTATGGCGGGCTACCCGCACATCACCGTACCCATGGGGCAGGCGCATGGCCTGCCGGTGGGGCTGTCGTTTGTGGGCGGGGCCTACCAGGAGGGGCCGTTGCTGGCCTTGGCTTACGCGTATGAACAGGCTTCCAAAAAGCGCAAAGCCCCGGAGTTTAAAGCGCCATTCGTGGGGTAAGGCTTCGTTTGCATCCGGTTTCGTACTTCTAATAAACCCACAGCGGCCCGGTAGTACTCACTACCGGGCCGCTGTGGGTTTGGGCTTTAGATAAGCTACGCCATTTATTCGGCGCAGGCGGCTGGTTACTCGTCGTCGCGCGGTTCCGTCCGGTTGGTCCGCTCGTTGGAGGAAGAGGCGCTGCCCGAACCACCCTCGTCGCCTGCTTCGGCGTCAAGGTTCAGTTCGTAGCCGCCGCTACCGTAGGTGGGGCGGCCGGCCGTTTGGCCTACGGCGCTACCGGCCTGGCGGCCTTGGGCCGCATCGGCCGAACGGTCGTTGGTTTCATCAGGAGTTACAGAGGGCGGGGTAGTGGCCATAGCAGGAAAGGTAAGTTTCAGTGAACAGATACCTGCTATACGGCTGCCAGACCGTCGGGAGTCAGCTTTTTCGGAATAAACTGCCCCGACGCTGCTGACCTACGGCACGTACTGTTCCGTCAGGCTCACAATTTCGCCCTGCTGCGTTACCACCACAAACGGCGCGTACTGCAACGAGGCTGGCGGGGCAGCCAGTACCTGCTCTGCCGACAAGGGCCGTTGCGCCAGGCCGTTGCCGCCGTTCTGCCAGAACCGGAACGTAGCACCGCTGCGCAGCGGCAACGTGCGTTCCTTCTTCGTATCGTTGACGATGTAGTAGTCATTGGGCACCGAGTACACCGTGTCGCCGTTCTGCACCTCCGCAATGGCGTCGCCGCGGCGCTGGGCGGCGGCCACGGCATCGGGACCCTTCAGAAACTGCACGTAATCTACCACGGCGTAGTAGCGGCCTTTCTGCTCGTAGAAGCGCCGCACATAGGCGTGGCCCCGGCCCGTGTTGCCCACTTTCTCGGTGGTCGACTGCTCGCCCTCCAGCTCTGTCAGGTTCTGGTCGCGGGATTCGGCCACGGAGCCTTCCTGCTCCGTGGAGCGGCAGGCGGCGAAAGTAAGAAGCAAGGCAACGGGAAGCAGGCGGCGGTTCATGCGGCAGGAGTAGGGGAGAGGTTTAGCCCGCAAGATACAGGGCGAACCGGCGGCTACCAGTTATGCGGCAAGTTGTGTATGCCCGGCCTGCTTCCGGTAGTCACGTTGCCGGAGCAGCAGGTGGGGCAGAGCGGGGTGAGAGAAGAAGATAGGTTACTGAAGCGAAACGCCGGGCTACCGGCCTGCTTCGAGCTTATACCACCGGAGCTGAGCCACCGTGTCACGGAAGCTTATCCGACTATGCGTTTTTATGTCCTCCAATCGGGTGACGTACGTGATTTTATAGTCTTTGCCAACTTGTTCCAGCTTCGTGATGTCTGTCCTGGTATCGGTGATGGTGCTGTCCTTGAACGCGCGGATTACAGTGAAAAAATCGACATTGTCGTTTCTGTATACACCAATGAAATCCACATTTTTCCGGGGGGTGATGAGGACTGCACTGGCCACAAACGCTGTGGCCTCATCACCGAACGGGTATGTTTTCTCCTTAAATGTATAGACGCGTTTAATATCGCCGCCCGCGTGGCTGGCTAGAATAGATTCAAGTTGTTGAGTGATATCACGGGGTAGATAGTCACTAACTGAATCCAGTGGGCTGGCTACCGTATCGACGGCTTCACCAGACGTGTACACTTCCCTGCTTGCGGGTAATCGAATAGCGGTTCTCTTGTACTTCTTAACTTCCGAATCACAACCAAAAAGCAGGCCGGCGGTCAATATCAGCAGAATGTATCTCATAGAAACAGAGTCGAGCGAATCGAACAGGTAAAAGCGGTGCGGAAGATAAGCCCCACCTTCTATTACAAAAGAATGGGGAGGAAGAATGATTAACTCAGTGGGCACCTACCTGACAAACCACAGCGCCCCGCCCATAAACCACATGGCCATAGTCGTAACGAACAACACAAATGCGCCGGGCCTGTAGCTGCCCGTAATATTCGCCCGGAATAAGCCATAAGCCACGCCGAACCCTAATAAAAGAGCAGCTAAGAAACCTAAGCCGAAACGCAGCAGAGAAATGGGATGCTGCACGGCCGAAACCCCCAGAAAAATCATTCCTGGCACGACGAGTAAGCTGCTTATAACGCCTACGCCGGAGATATTATTGGCCGGTAATGAGTTGGCAGCTGATAGGAGTTCAAGTAATGCTTCTAGCAAATCCATTGTAATAGAAATTAATAGCAAATACACGGCCGAAGCCGGAGCCGAGGGGTAGCCTACGTAACCGTTCGGTTTCACCTGCTTAAACCTCGTACCTTTGCGGCTTCAGACCCCGCAAAGTAGGATGATTTCCATTACCGACCTCGACTTTCACTTCGGCTCCCGTACGCTCTACGACAAGGCCAACCTGCACATCAAACCCAAGGATAAAATTGGCCTGATTGGGCTGAACGGCCGGGGTAAATCCACGCTACTGCGTATTCTGGTGGGCGAGTACAAGCCGGATGGTGGCTCGATTTCGATGAGCAAGGACGTGAGCCTGGGATTTTTGAACCAGGATTTGCTCTCCTACGATTCGCACGAGTCCATTCTGGTGGTAGCCATGCAGGCCTTTGCCGAGGCGCTGGATATTCAGAAGAAGATTGACGAGGTGCTGCTGGAGTTTGAAACCAACTACACCGATGATTTGGTGGAGAAGCTGGCCACGCTGCAGGAGCGGTTTGAGGCCCTGGGCGGCTACACCATGCAGGCCCGCGCCGAGGAAATCCTGGAGGGCCTAGGCTTTACCACCGAGGAGCTGCAGCGCCCCCTGAAGCTGTTCTCGGGGGGTTGGCGCATGCGCGTGATGCTGGCCAAAATCCTGCTCCAGCAGCCATCTTTGCTGCTCCTCGACGAACCTACCAACCACTTGGACTTGCCCTCCATCAAGTGGATTGAAAACTACCTGGCTGGTTACGAAGGTGCCGTTATCATCGTGAGCCACGACCGGGAATTCCTGGACCGTACCACCAATACTACCGTGGAGGTAACCGGTGGCAAGCTGGTGCCCTACGCCGGCAACTACTCGTTCTACCTCGAAGAGAAGGAGGAGCGCAACGCCATTCAGAAAGGCGCTTTCGAAAACCAACAGGCCCAGATTCGGCAGGCGGAGCGGTTTATTGAGCGGTTTAAGGCCAAGGCCAGCAAAGCCAAGCAGGCCCAGAGCCGCGTGAAGATGCTGGATAAGCTGGAGCGCATTGACGATGTGGCCCAGGACGACGCCCGCGTGAACATTAAGTTCAACTTCACCGTCACGCCCGGCCGCCACATCCTGCGCATGGAACACGTGGGCAAGAAGTACGGCGAGAAGCTCATCTTCCGCGACACCCACGTGCACATCGAGCGGGGCGACAAGATTGCCCTCATCGGGGCCAACGGTAAGGGCAAATCCACGCTGATGCGCCTGGTGGCTGGCTCCGAGGCACCCACCACCGGCAACCACCAATTGGGCCACAACGTCATCATGTCGTTCTACGCTCAGCACCAGCTGGAGAGCCTGCGCATCGAGAATGAGATTCTGCAGGAGATGGTAGAGGCTGGCTCCAAGCGCACCGAAATGGAACTGCGCACGGTGCTGGGTTCCTTCCTGTTCACCGGCGACGACGTGTACAAGAAAATCAAGGTGCTGAGCGGGGGCGAGAAAAGCCGGGTGGCCCTGGCCAAAACCCTGATTTCGGAGGCCAACTTCCTGCTCCTCGACGAACCGACCAACCACCTGGACATGCAGTCGGTGAACATCCTGATTCAGGCCCTCGACCAGTATCAAGGCACGTACATCGTCATCAGCCACGACCGTTTCTTCGTGGAGAATGTGGCCAACAAAATCTGGTACATTGAGGACTACCAGCTGAAGGAGTACCCCGGCACCTACAACGAGTACGAGCAGTGGCAGGAAGACCGGGAAAAGGCCGCCAAAAAAGCTGGCTTGCCCAGCCCGTCGGCTCCCAAACCCCTGCCCAAGGAGGAAAAGAAAATAGACGCTTCCCCCGCCAAAACCCCTTCGCCCGACCAGAAGAAAGCCTTGAAGGAGCTGGCTGAGGTGGAAAAAAAGATTGACGAGCGGGAAAAGGAGCTGGCCCAGTACGAAGCCCAGCTCGCCGACCCTCAGATTTACCAGAACGCCGCCCAGCTCAAAGATGCCACCCTCAAATTTGAGCAGGTGAAGAAGGAACTGGCCCAACTCAACGACCGGTGGGAAATGCTGGCCGAGATGTAAGCCGGCGGATTTCCTGACGTAAAAAGCCCCGTCAGACGCTTCAGCATCTGGCGGGGCTTCTTGTTTGTCGGTAACGTTGAAGCAGGTGTAGGCTGATGGTCGATATTGAAGCTGTTTAGGAACCGCCTCCCTGCTTATTTCGGGAACATCAGCTGTTTTAAATCAACCTTCCCGCCCGGAATTGCTTTTTCGTTGACTCTATACACGAGGTTTGGGTGTTCCAGGCTGAGTCCGGTTCGCAAGGTGCCGCCCACGCCATGGTTTGAGAGCGTAACGACGTAGAAAGCACTGGAGTCGGCGGGACGGATAGTTCTCCTTATGGAGGTTGGTTTGCGCAAGTTCTGATCTAAAAACGGTTTTACAGCCAGTCCGTAGTCTGATAATGGCTCTTTATCGGGAGTAAGGGTATCGGGTGGGAGCAGGAGCTTCATGTAGTTGCCCGAGGAAGCCGGAAGCTCGAATGAATCGGCGGGGAAGTCAATTGCAAGTGCAAGCGGATTAGGTGTTTGGTTGATTATCTGGGTCCAGAATACCGCGTAAATATGTTTTCTGCCGGTTGGGTCGGTGTAGTGTATTCGGCTCTTGGGAAAGCTATTTTGGATTAGGATACGGGCTCCGTTCGTCTCCGCGTATTCATGCCGTGAGCTGAAGCGTCTTGTGGGGCGGCTAGCCGCGTGCTTTGCTGGATTGGGCGTTTTGCCGCCAGCCGCTTTCTGGGGCGAGTCGTTACTTTGGGTGCAGGAAAAAAATACGGCTGTTGCGGTGATTAAGGTAGTCGTACTCTTTTTCATCTCGTGCTATAGTATCCCAGGCGTCCATACGTTTGTAATATGCGCTTTCCGTACACCCCTTCTGCTAACCGAATCCGCCGCCCATTTTTGGGCCACAATGCTCAAATTCGAGTAAGAGAAAAATAGCTGGCCGCCCAAATCAAGCCCCAGTGAGAGTTACTGTAGCCATCGGGAACAACTGAGTGTTTTAGGTAGTAGAAGAGTATTGCGTTACGCCTCGCCGGTATCAGGTGGCAAAGCGGTAATGGAATGCGGGCTTATCTACTTCCAGCAAGGTGTGCCGTACGCCATTTCCTCTGACCAGCATCTGGCCGTTTGGTTTTACGATGCGGATCTTAACGCCGAGGAAAGCAGCAAGGTAGTGCAGACTGTTGGATGATATAGGACTTTCCAACGTGTTGTTCGTCAGTTTTGTATACAGCTGGTCAAGGGCCGCATCTATTGCCGCATCAGGATCAGGTCGGTGCGTAGAAATATCCACGCGCGCCTGCAACCGGTTGTGGCCAGCCGCATGGCCAGTGGCATCATCAAGCGCATTCAGAAAGGAAGGTAATGGTGCTCCCAGATTTTGAGGCTGTAAATTGAGGTTATGATCGGCCAAGACTCCTGCTTGTGCATTGGTAACCTCAGCATAGGTAGGACTGAACATGCCCGTTTTAGTCTGTTCGATCTTACTAGTATCCTTACTGCCAGTACCAATTGATAAAACAAATTTGCCCGCAATGCTTGCCACTTCCCCTAGTACATTGCTCTTAGTCTTCGTTCCGGGAGTGAGAGCCAATAGGGCGGGTCCATTTGGTTGGGTGGCGATGAATAACCGCCACGCTGTCCGCACGTGGTTAAATGCATCTGCCGTTCTTTGAGGCTCAGCAATAATCTGCCCTCGATGGTCATTGGTCGCCAAGATCATGGCAATATCGGATAAGTAGGTCATAATCAGGTCGGTGACGTGGGCGCCGGTCACGTCGGGCGCATTACCTACAGAGCGCAGGTACATAGCATTGGCCATCTGATAGGCCGTTTGTTGATAGGAAATAAAGCGTGGCTGACCGGCCACGGCAGCAAAGATGTGGTCTGTCTGCCCCGCCGCTCCTGGGGTAACTGAGTGGCCGACAAGACCGGTAGGAAACACGGTATTATTCGCTATATCCTGCGTTTCTTGATTTCTCTGCGGGACCGATAACGCTTCATCAGCAAGCGGATGGACCCCAAATTCGTGCGCCAGCATACCGAGAATCCTGCCTCGGCTTTGTTGTTCAAAAAACCATGGGGAAAGCGTGATTTGCACTTGGTCGTCCACTACGCGAACCGATGCCAGTTGTGGGTCGCTTTCCAGCGTAATCACTGCATTTTTGTTGGCCAGGAAACCATGAATACTCGGCGTTGCCTGCAACGCCGCTATAATAGCGGCTCCTTTTGTCTGATATTTTGTGTCGTTACTGAGATTAGCAAAACGGATTTGTCCGTAACACTGAACAATGCTGCTTGAGGAAGCTGACGATTGGCGCAGTTGGCTGGTTTTGCTAGCATTTATTCCACCCTTCCGCTCCATCTTCATTTGCACCGCCGCTCCAGGTCCAATAGCCTTGGCGCCCATTACATCCGCCTCTTTTTCCAGTCCCGCATCATCATTCACGTTCACTTTGCCCTTGAGCTGCCGTGTCGGCCGTACCCGGCCCTGCTTTTGCTGTACCACGTGCCAGGCCTCGTGGGGGAGGTGCTGCTGCTGGCCCGGAGCCACGTGAATGTGGGTACCCTGGGCGAAGGCGTGGGCTTGGAGTTGTGCTGGCTGAGCGGAATTGTAGTGTACCCGTACATCGTCGAGGGAGTAGCCAGACAGGCTCTCTATTCCGGCTTTCAAGTGGTCGGGTAAGCCGGTATTGTTTCGCTGGCGTTGTACCGGTGAGGTAGGGGACTGGAGCGGAGCAGCGGGACTTAGGCTATTCTGGATATTCTGCTGTAAGGTAGCCTGCTGGTGCACCTGGGGGCTCTGGTTGAGCGATGCCTGCAATTGTCGCTGAGCCGCGGCACCTGGGCGGTTATCCACTTGGCCGCCTCTTTGCGCTTGCGCGGGTATTTGGGTAAGATGGCTGGTTTCTTCCGGTAGATGGTCTGCGCGCATAGATAGAGCAAGTGTATAAGGTTAGAAATTGTTGGCTGTAGAACCGGCAGTAATATAGCGAGTTATCCATAGTAGCTTATTGTAAAAGCTCGGATTCTGTATTCCGGTGACGAATAAAACACGGCGAGTATTGGTGCTATCTAAGCTTGAGAAAAACCGGGCTTTTAAACTGTCAGCAGCCTCGCAAGGCGTTTATTTCACCCAACAACGGCTGAGAAATACTGTCGGCAACTGAATGACGGAGATATAGCAGCTAACAGAGCCTTCTGCTTCTGTATGGTCGAAACGCCTTTGCTGCTTGGGTAAATCTGCTTTGGTGAACAGATTACACCAGACGACGCGAAGCGGCGGGCAAAAGGCCGCATCATAAGAAACACTGACCAGATCTAGTGGTCTTTTGCCCAGTCGGCAATACCGTTCACCACGATATTTTGTCTTTCCAGATAAGAATGATTCTTATCTGGGAGCCGTTCTGTATTTTTGAGCCCGACAATGAACTGCTTCTTGCCAAGCTAGTCAAATCTTCCGCCGATGGCCGTTGGCGGAAACTCGGATTCTTCTTCGCAGTACGTTCAAAACCATCCTAACCCAACCCATGGCGCACGAACAAAAGGGGCATGCCCCCGAAAACAACACCACCGAGTACTTCATGAACGACACCTCCGTGGCGAAGTGCCCGTTCCTGAACGGGGAGCTGAAGCAGGTGGCCGGCAGCGGCACCCGCAACCGCGACTGGTGGCCCAATCAGCTCCGGCTCAACATCCTGCGGCAGCACTCCACGCTGTCGGACCCGATGGACCCCGGCTTCGACTACGTGGAGGAGTTCAAGAAGCTCGACCTGAACGCGGTGAAGCAGGACCTGTACGAGCTGATGACCACCTCGCAGGACTGGTGGCCCGCCGACTACGGCCACTACGGCCCGTTCTTTATCCGCATGGCCTGGCACTCGGCCGGCACCTACCGCATTGCCGACGGCCGCGGCGGTGCCGGCTCGGGCATGCAACGCTTCGCTCCCCTCAATAGCTGGCCCGATAACGCCAACCTCGACAAGGCCCGCCTGCTGCTGTGGCCCATCAAGCAGAAATACGGCCGCCAGATTTCCTGGGCCGACCTCATGATTCTGGCCGGCAACTGTGCCCTGGAGTCGATGGGCTTCAAGCCGTTCGGCTACTCCGGTGGCCGCGCCGACGTGTGGGAGCCGCTGGATGAAATATACTGGGGCTCGGAGAAAGAGTGGCTGGGCGGCGACCTGCGCTACTCCGGCGACCGGCAGCTGGAAAGCCCGCTGGCGGCTGTGCAGATGGGCCTCATCTACGTGAACCCCGAGGGCCCCAACGGCAACCCCGACCCTATGGGCTCGGCCCGCGACATCCGCGAAACCTTCGGCCGCATGGCCATGAACGACGAGGAAACCGTGGCCCTGATTGCCGGCGGCCACACCTTCGGCAAAACCCACGGCGCCGCCGACCCCGCCAAGTACGTGCGGCACGAGCCCGCCGCCGCCGGTATTGCCGAGCAGGGCCTGGGCTGGCTGAACTCCTACGGCACCGGCCACGGCGCCGACACCATCACCAGCGGCCTGGAAGGTGCCTGGACGTCTACGCCCGCGCAGTGGAGCCACGACTACTTCAAGTACCTCTTCGAGTATGAGTGGGAGTTGACCAAGAGCCCCGCCGGTGCCCACCAGTGGAAGCCCAAAAACAACGCCGGCGAAGGCCTGATTCCGGACGCCCACGATCCTGAGAAGAAGCACGCGCCGTTCATGCTCACCTCCGACCTGGCCCTGCGCGTAGACCCCATCTACGAAAAGATTTCGCGCCGCTTCCTCGAAAACCCCGAGGAGTTTGCCGATGCCTTCAGCCGCGCCTGGTTTAAGCTCACCCACCGCGACATGGGTCCCATTTCGCGCTACGTAGGTCCCGAGGTGCCCGCTGAGGAACTGATCTGGCAGGACCCGCTGCCCAAAGCCGACTACGCCCCGATTGACGAGGCCGACGTGGCTGCGCTGAAAGACGCGCTGGCCAACTCGGGCCTGACGGTGGCCGAGCTGGTGCGCACGGCCTGGGCCTCGGCCTCCACGTTCCGCGGCTCCGATAAGCGCGGCGGCGCCAATGGGTCCCGCATCCGCCTGGTGCCTCAGAAGTACTGGACGGCCAATAACCCCGCCGAGCTGGGCAAAGTGCTGGATAAGCTCACGGCCATTCAGCAGCAGTTCAACGCCGGCCAGACCGGCGGCAAGCAGGTGTCCCTGGCCGACCTGATTGTGCTGGGCGGTGGCGTGGGCATCGAGCTGGCGGCCCGCGCGGCCGGCCACGCGGTAGAAGTGCCCTTCGCCCCCGGCCGTACGGACGCTACCCAGGAGCAGACCGACGTGCAGTCGTTTGAGGCCCTGGAGCCCCGCGCCGACGGCTTCCGCAACTACCTGGCCCTGCACCACGAGGCTGTGGCCGAAGCCATGCTCATCGACCGGGCCCAGCTGCTGACGCTCACGGCCCCCGAAATGACGGTGCTGGTAGGCGGCCTGCGCGTGCTCGACGCCAACTACGATGGCTCGCGTCACGGCGTGTTCACCACCCGTCCCGGCCAGCTCACCAACGACTACTTCGTGAACCTGCTGGATATGGGCACCACCTGGCGCGCCACCTCCGAGGCTGACGAGCTGTTCGAGGGTCTGGACCGCAAAACCCGCGAAGTGAAGTGGACCGGCACCCGCGTGGACCTCATCTTCGGCTCGAACTCGGAGCTGCGCGCCATTGCCGAAGTCTACGGCACCCACGACGCGGGTGAGAAGTTCCTGCGTGACTTCGTGGCCGCCTGGACCAAAGTGATGAACCTGGACCGCTTCGACCTGCACCGCTAGAACCGGCGAACAGGTAGATAAATAGCCAACCGCCCCGCTCGAAGCTATACGCTTTGGGCGGGGCGGTTTGTTATTTAGGTACGTATCGGTCGTAGAATTCTCCCGTTCCTTTAGCATCAAGCCGGCCGATAAGTACGGATACCGAACTGCGTGACAATTCGAGGCCGGGCCTCAGGCAATAATGCTCTCTGGCTTCTGGCGGTAAGTAGGTGTTATCTGTTTTTTCTTGGTCAAGCTCCGCTATTTCCATAAGTAGCCTGGCCAAAGATTTAAGTCCCTCGGGACTACCATGGATTAAAACTTCATTCCATTTCTCTGTCGACTCTTCGTTATGATAGATGAAAATATCCAAATCACCTTCTATTCGTGGCCTTTCGTTTGTGATTCATTGTTATTCCGGGCGTCAGCAGAGTTATAACTATTGTGTGAGAGTTGGTGAAGTGCAAACCAAGGAGTCAGCTGGTTTCTGTAGCACGAAGCGTTTGCTTCGCACAATGGCTGCATCTTGCTTGTAAGGTAGTGGGTGCTTATTCCGTAATCAGCTCCAGCTCACTATCCAGAATATCAGTCATCAAGTAGTGGGCCCAGATACCAGCATACCAGTTGAAAGGCGTGTTGATGTAGAACCGGCTGGAAAGTGCCAGCCGGGTGCGGCCCCCGGGTAAAGTGCGCAGCTCATACACATCTTCCAGAATGTCCAGGTGCTTGCCTCCAATCAGAATGTGCTCGTCCATGACAGCGGCCGGAGTGGTGGCGGGGTTTGCATCGACGCGTAGCACCAGCAGGCGCTCGGGCTGGTAGTTGGTTACGGTTTCCTTGAAATACAGGCCTTTCTCGTAGTATGCCATGCGGGTGCCGCCGACCCGCAGCGTATCCAGGGTGGTACTCACGTGTTTGGGGAAGCCGAGCAGCGTTGAGAAGGACGTTTTGCTTGTCTGGTGGCCTATCTGCTTGTTGCTGATTAGCTTTTTCCACACGTCCGCCGCCGGCGCGTTCAGTACTACAACCCGCTCAATCACTAGTTGCTTAGGTGCTGATGCTCTTTCTCCTTCCACAGCACCCAGGACCAGTGGTACAACAAACACCAATGATACATTTAAGGTGTTCGGCTTTTGCCAGTTGCCTGTGTTTTCGGCTTTAGGCTTTCGCAGCCAATGGGCCATCAGCCCCCCAACGCCGGCCGCCACCGCAAAAATGGGGAAAGCCATCAGCCAGCAGATAGTCCCCTCCATGTTCAGTAGTATGGTGACTACCAGTAGCACCAGGCTGGTAAGCCAAGGCGTGAAGAAGGCCGCCGTGCCAGTGGTTACTTTTCTGGCCGGCATCAAAATAACCGTCAAAAACCCAATGAGCGACGGTGTAAAAAACAGGAACGTAACACTCATAATTTCCAGCAGGCCATTGGCGGAGCCAAACATCAGCCGAAGCAATAACCCATGCACGGCGGCCAGGGCAATAGCAAACAAGAATTTCATAGGCTTTTAAATAAGCGTGAGAGGGTTTAACTGCTTGCCGGATAGGTTCTGACTGAGGGCTGATTGATTTAGGCCTGGCGCCTGACGGTCACGAAAACCACGTCCTTCCGGCAGTTGTACCGTATCGGCAGCGTATCGCCCAAGCCTTTGCTGATGAGGTAGAGGCAGTGGCCGATCGTCGTTTTTAGCATATTCCATCGGTAGAAGAGTCGGCCAGGGAACAGGCCCTTGGCAGATTGCCAAAACACAAACTGGCTGCCGTGTAAGTGGCCGGCAAATACCAGGTCGGGCAGATAGCGCACCGTGTTGATGTCAAGGGGCTTGTGCAGGCACAGAATGTGAATATCCACACCGCTAGTCTGCACAGCATCGGGGCTGGATGAAATCCGGACCCGATGACCATCGAGCGTTATATCAGTTGCCGTATCCGTCAGCCATACCACGTTGTTGCGTTCGATCAGTGGCCTCAGCCGCTCCACGCCAAAGAACACATCATGATTTCCTGCCACCGCGAAGACAAACTCCCGGTTAGCTAAGAACTCCAGGAACCGGGTAAAATGCCGGAGGCCTTGCGCGCAATCCACGTAGTCGCCGCCTAATAGCAGGATGCGCGGGTTTAGGCGGATGATAGTCTGTTCGAGCTTGCGGATGGTGGGGCCGCTCCAACGCGTCAGGTGCAGGTCGGAGAGGTAGAGCACGGTGAAGTTGGGCCCGTTGGCAGTCAGGTAGGTTTCTGCCCGCACCTCGAAGTCATGATTGTACCCTATCTCTAACTTCATGCTTATACCAGAGAATAATTGATAAGCAGCCGATATGCCAGCGGCGCCACGGATTGCGAAGTTTGAGCAGTCCTGACAACATGTAAACGGCTATGACCAATACCCACAGCAGGGCTCTGTCGAAACCGATTCGGTAAGTTTGTCTGACGCTGGTGTGCAGCGGGTTTTTGACTTGGTCAAGTAACAAGGGAAACAGAAACAGGAAGTGAACTTCAACCGCGTAAAAGGCCAGTACCGCCAGCGGCACCAGCAACCAATGCAGCTTCGCGAGGAGGACGCCAGCAGTCAGGAAGGCAAGTAAGCTACTGGCGTATTTTAAGTAGCCGTAGTACCTGTAATCGGTAGCAGCATCAAACACCGGGGCAGCTTCCAGCTCATTTTCGTGTAGCTTCCTGAACATCCAGTGGGCACCCGTGGCAAAAAGGTTGCCGCGGAAAACCGGCTGTACTTGCCCAGGCCGTTCGTTGAACTGCCTTTCGCTTTCTTGAAGTAAGCGCCAGACCGTCATCGGCAGAAGATGAAATGAAACCACGCCAGCCAGGCAATGCCGTTCCCAAATACCAGCATCCGGTGGTAAGTGGTTTCCAGTGGACCGCAACGCTTGATGTGAAAAACGAACTCATCGTAGCTGATAGCTACTACGGTGTAAATCAGCACCAGCAGGATAGGAATCAGCCAGATGGCGGGCCTCGGATGCATCATGGCCAGCCACATTAGCCCGAACATGGGTACGCCGCCCAGTCCCAGCGCCGCCGCTTCGGCATCCCGTTCTTTCTTCGGAATTTTCAGGTTGAGCGGGTTGCGGTGGTAGCGCCAGTCCAGCACGCCGCCGGCCGTGGCAACCACCCCCGCAATACCCATCAGGAGAAATTGCCACGGCAGGTAAGGCAGCTCCCGGGTGAGCCCCAGCTTGTCGTTGCCCTGAAATACCAGCAATAAGAGTCCAAACAGAACAGGCGGAACAAAAAGCAAGACTAGGGAGACGTAGGTTCGATAGGGCTTAAGGGAGAGCATTCTTTAAGAGATTACGCGGATTTGGGAGTGATATGGGCGTTGGATATCCGGCGAAGGCGCAGTTGGGGTTTGTGTTTAACGGCGGGTTTAGCTTCTTTAAAAAGAACTTTGTTTTTCAAAGTAAATGTGTTTTTGTGTAACTGCCAAGCGGATTATTGAAAAACAGACGTTGACCGGCGCAACGCATTATCCACGGTTATGGTAGCTACCGAAGGCAAAGTGTAGATTGTTGGCTGTTGCCTCTCATAGTGGTAGTGAATTCAGAAATCAACAAAAACTGCGTCCCTGCATCTGCGCGGTAGGTGGCAACCCGGCATCAAGCCGGAACATAGTAGTGCCACGGCGCTGAGTAGAGAAGAGCAGCAGATTTCGGCTGTTTACCGTCCAACGAAACATGAAGCCAATGCTTCCCGCTACATTCGCCCTTATGCCTCGTTACTCTCCGCTTCTGTTGCTGCTGGCTACGGCCTGCGTGCCGCTGGGTACGCCCATCACCGACCCCAACGCCGCCCGCCGGCCCGCTACCTCCACGCCCGGCCAGCGCCCCACCGAGTACTACGCCGATAAAACCCTGCGCCCCGAGGACGCCATCTACGACCCCAACGTGCAGACGGTGCAGTGCTACGTGCCCACCGGCCAAGCCAACGAGGTGTTCAACCCGCCCGTAGTGCCGCTGAGCCAGGGACAGCCGCCGGTGCTGGAGTTCGACGTGCTGGGCGGGCAGGGGCAGCGCCTCACGGCCAAGCTCCTGCACTGCGACCTGAACTGGCAGCCCTCCATGCTCACCGACATGCAGTTTCTGTCGGAAATCAACGAGCAGAATATCACCAACTACCGGGCTTCCATCAACACCAAGGTGCCGTATTTCCATTACCAGGTACAAATGCCGCGGGTGAAGCTCTCCGGTAACTACCTGTGGGTGGTGCAGGGACCGGGCGGCACGCCTTTGCTCAGCCGCCGGGTGCTGGTATATGAGGAAGGTACCCTGCAGATTGCCATGAAGCAGGGAATTCCGGTGGCAGGGCAGGAGCGCTACACGCTGCAGCAGGTTGATTTCGGAATTCGCTACAACATGAACATCGTGAATCCGGCCCAGGAGGTGAAGGTGGTGCTGCGCCAGAATTTCCGTTGGGACAACGCCCATTACAACCTGCGCCCCACCTTCGTGCGCGACGCCGAGCAGCAGTTGGATTACCAGTATTTCAACTTCGAAAACGCCTTCCCGGGCCTCAGTGAGTTCCGGTTCTTCGACCTGCGCACCTTCCGCTCCCTAGGCATTGGGGTGGCGCGCATTGATGCCGAAGCCTCGCCCCGCACCGCCGTACTACAGCCCGAAACTACGCGCGACGGTCAGCGCTACTCGCAGTACGACGACATCAACGGGCAGCGCGTGATTGAAAGCCGCGAATACGGCAATGGCGACACGTACGGCGAGTACCTGGACGTGACCTTCCAGCTTCGCAGTGAGCAGCCCGCTCCCGGCCCCGTGTACGTGCTGGGTGCCCTCACCGACTGGAAGCTCAAGGACGAATATAAGCTCACCTATGACGCTCAAAACCAGCTATACACCGGCCACGCTCTGCTGAAGCAGGGCTACTACAACTACCTCTACGCCACCCAAACCACTCAAGGGCCCAATAGCGTGCTGTGGGAAGGTAGTCACCAAGAAACCGAAAATCAGTACGATCTGCTGGTGTACTACCGTCCGCCCGGCACCCGCACGGATTTGCTTATCGGCTACCAGCGCTTGGATATGAACCAGCGCCAGCCCTAGCCACACGCCATGTAGTTTATACAGGGCCATCATGTCGCAGAGAGCTGCGCATGATGGCTTTTTCGCGTATCAGCGGCTAAACGTAGCTCAACAGTAAGATATCCGTGGTTCCTTAGGCTGCGTACTAAGAAGCTGTTCTTCTCCCAAACTACCTCACACCATGATGCATTACAACCTGATTCTGGTGGTGTTGGGCGTGGCTATTCTGGCAGTGGCCTGGCTGCCCTCCCTGCTCAAAAAATACCCGTTGTCGTATCCCATTCTGTTTATTGTGCTGGGGATGCTGGTATTTGGGTTGCCGCTGGGTTTACCAAACCCGGACCCGTTGGAAAACCCCACCGCTACCATGCACCTCACCGAAATCTGCGTGACGGTGGCCCTGACGGGTACGGGGTTGAAAATTGACCGCAAGTTTTCCCTGTGGCGGTGGCGCGCCCCGTTGCAGCTGGTGCTGGTGCTCATGGTCATCACCATCGGCATTTTCAGCGTGGTGAGTTGGAAGCTGGGCGGGCTGCCGCTGGCCTCGGCGGTGCTGCTGGCCGCTACCTTGGCCCCCACCGACCCCGTACTGGCCGGCGACGTGCAGGTGGGCAAGCCCGGGGAGGGGCGGGAGGATAATGTGCGATTTGCCCTCACCGGCGAGGCTGGCCTCAACGATGGGCTGGCCTTCCCGTTTGTGCACTTGGCACTGGTGCTGCTGGCAGCCACGTCGGTGCACATTGAGCCGGAACTGCAGCACTGGGCCGTGTTTGATGTACTATACCGCACAGGGATGGGCGTGCTGGCGGGGTGGCTGGCCGGCAAGGTGCTGTCGTTTCTGATTTTTGACCTGCCGCGCCGTGTTAGTATTAATCCCGAGGCCTATGGCTTTGTGGCCCTGGCCGTCACGCTCACGGCCTACGGGCTTACTGAGCTGCTGCACGGCTACGGGTTTCTGGCCGTGTTTGTGGCCTCCGTTACGCTCCGTACCCACGAGCGGAGCCACGAGTACCACACCGAGATGCACGAATTCACCGATCAGCTGGAGCGCCTGCTGATTGTGGTCATTCTGATTCTGTTTGGCGGAGCGCTGGTGCGGGGGCTGTTGGCACCCCTTACCTGGCAGGGAGCTGCGCTGGGGCTGTTTTTACTGCTGATACTGCGGCCCCTGGGCGGTATCCTTACGCTGGGCCGCAGCCGCGTTACCTGGCCCGAGCGGCTGGTTATTTCGTTTTTCGGCATTCGGGGCATCGGGTCGTTTTTTTACCTGGGCTATGCCTTCCACGAAGCGCATTTCGCCGATGCCCGACTGATATGGGCCATTACCGGCTTCACGGTTATTACCTCGGTGGTGATGCACGGCGTGCTGGCCACCCCCGTAATGGATTGGCTGGATCGGAAGCACGGGCGGCCCACCACGGCCGAGTTGGAGGAACAGCAGCAGTTGCAGGAAGCCGCTGCGGAGCAACCGCAGCGGTAAAAGGCAAGCCGGAAAGCGGGCGGTTGTAACCTTTTCACGGAGCAGGTTCGTTGCAGGCCTGTATCTCCCTCCATTAGTCTCTCACTATTCCCGCCATGCAACTTCTCGTTTCCTCCATGCTCGGCGCCGGCACCGCGCTGGCACTGTTACTGCCGCTCCCCAATACCCCGTCCGCTGCTCCGGCCCGCCCGGTGCTACCCGTGCAGGGCGCCCAGCCCGACCCGCAGGTAATTGCTCAGTTTGGCTTGCTCGATAACGCCAAGCTCCAAAGCTACATCGACCAAAAGGGCATGCAGATGGGCCGCGTATCCGACCGGCCCGCCGATGTAAAAGGCTTCACCATCGTCGATTCGCCCATTATCAACGCCTTTGCTACGCCCGATGGGCACGTGTATTTCACGCGGGGGATTCTGGCGTATTTCAATGACGAGGCGCAGTTCTCGGGTGTGCTGGGCCACGAAATAGGGCACATTACGGCCCGCCACGGCCAGAAACAGCAGACGCGCTCCACCATTGCCGGCATCGGTATGATTCTGGGCTCGGTGCTGGCCCCGCGCGTGATGCAGTCGGTAGGCGGGGTGGTGCAGCAGGGCGTAGGCCTGGGCCTGCTCAAATACGGCCGCGACGCTGAAAACGAGGCCGACGTGCTGGGTGTAAAATACTCCAGCAAAATCGGCTACGACCCGGCCCACATGGCCGACTTCTTCCTGACGCTGCAGCGCACCGAGCAGCAAAGCGGCGCGGCGGGCCTGCCTACGTTCCTGAGCACTCACCCCAACTCCGCCGACCGGTACCAGCGCGTGAAAAAGCTGGCCGTTACGGCCGAGCAGCAGGCCGGCCGCCAGCTGTCCGTGAATCGTGACCAATACCTGCGCCTCATCGACGGGCTGCCCTACGGCGACAACCCCCGGGAAGGCTACGTGGAGAATGGCTATTTCTACCACCCCGACCTGAAATTTCAATTCCCGATTCCGCAGGGCTGGCAGAGCCAGAACTCGCCCAGCCAGTTCCAAATGGCCGAGCCCAACGGGAAAGCCGCCATTATCCTGCTGCCCGGCGGCAATAAGGGCCTCGAAGAAACCGCTCAGGCCCTGGCGCAGCAGCTTAACCTGCAGAGCCCCCAAGCCCAGAAAACCACCATCAACGGCTTCCCGGCCATTGCCATACAGGGCGACCAAGTGGGACAGGATCAGCAAACCGGTCAGCAGGGCATTACCGCCCGCACGCTCTCCTACCTCATTCAGGATGGCCAGAGCATCTACGCCTTCGTAGGGCTCACCTCACCGTCGGCCTTCGATACCTACGCCCCGCAGTTCCAGCGCACGGCCCAGGGCTACAAGCGCCTCACCGATGCCACTAAGCTCAACAAGCAGCCTGAACGGGTCCGCATCCGCACCGCCAAAGCCGGCCAAACGCTGGCCTCGGCCCTGGCCGCCAATGGCATCTCCAGTAAGCGTTACGAGGAGCTAGCCATCCTCAACGGCATGAAAACCACCGACAAGCTCACGAGCGGTCAGCTGTTTAAAGTGGTAGGGAAGTAGAGTGTAAATTGCTGTAAAAGACAGTTAAAAAGCTCCGAATAATACATCGGTTGCTCCGGCTTTCTTATGATGAATAAGACTTTCAATAATAGCATCAAGATCTTCTATTATTTGTCCTGACTTGAAATAATCTGCCCACATGCCATATTGAAAGGGCTTCGCCTGGTAGGTGACTTCCTTGAGCATGTTCGGTTGACTTTGCACCTTTTCGGCAAAAGTCTTAACAAGAGTCAGCAGTTCATCTACGTTTTGTTTAATAATTTCTTCTTCCTGAGATTCTCCTTCAAGATTATCCAGATAGGTTAGCTTAACCAAAGGATGTAGGTCAAGTCCTAAGTAGTTTCCAACACTTATAATCACGGACTTTTCCCCGAATAAATCATAGCTGGCGACGAAGTTGTAATATGATCTATTTATGAAGACGCCACTGTCTTCATATTCTGAATTAATTGCCCTGAGAACAGTCACGTTGAACCCCATAATCAAGTGTATATAACAAAACGCCCCGGCCGAACATTCGACCGGGGCGCTTAAGGTACTACGCAACTGCAGATGCGGCGCTAGGCTTTCTTTACAAACTCGGTTTTGATGACGAGCATGCTGCCACCAGCCCGGCCTTCAATTTCGGCGGGAGAGTTGGTAAGACGAATGTTCTTCACCACAGTGCCCCGCTTCAGAGCCTGCGACATGCCTTTCACCTTGAGGTCTTTGGTGATGGTTACCGAGTCACCTTCCGTGAGCAGGTTGCCGTTGCTGTCTTTTACGTCCATGAGTAGGGGAGTAAGAAGGCGAGGTTACACGTTGAAGCGGAAGTGCATGATGTCGCCGTCCTGCACCACGTATTCCTTGCCTTCCACGGCCATTTTGCCGGCTTCCTTGATTTTGGCTTCCGAGCGGTACTGCTCGTAGTCGGCCAGCTTAATCACCTCAGCCCGGATAAAGCCTTTTTCGAAGTCGGAGTGGATAACGCCGGCGGCAGCGGGAGCTTTGTCGCCGCGGTGTACCGTCCAGGCCCGCACTTCCTTCACACCGGCGGTGAAGTAGGTAATCAGGTTCAGCAACTCGTAGGAAGCGCGGATGAGCTTGTTCAGGCCCGATTCGGTGAGGCCGTACTCGCCCAGGAACATAGCCTTTTCCTCGGGGTCTTCCATCTCGGCAATCTGTGACTCAATGGCAGCCGACACAATCACCACCTGGGCGTTTTCCGATTTCACGTGCTCACGCAGGGCTTCTACGTAGGCGTTGCCGTCCGTCGGGATGCTGGCCTCGTCCACGTTGGCCACGTAAATTACGGGCTTGATGGTGAGCAGCTGCAGGTCGGCTACGGCTTCTTTCTCTTCGTCAGTCGCGTCGAGGGAGCGGGCGTTGTGGCCGGCTTCTAGGTGTTGTTTGTAGCGGGTGAGGGCAGCTACTTCCTTTTTAGCGGCAGCGTCGCCGCTTTTGGCCGAGCGCTCCGACTTCTGCAGCTTCTTGTCAACGCTTTCCAGGTCTTTGAGCTGCAATTCCGTGTCAATTACGTCCTTGTCGAACACGGGGTCGACGCCGCCAGCCACGTGCACAATGTTGGGGTCGTCGAAGCAGCGGACCACGTGAATGATGGCGTCCACCTCGCGGATGTTGGCCAGGAACTTGTTGCCCAGGCCTTCGCCCTTTGAAGCACCCTTCACCAGACCGGCAATGTCCACGAACTCAATGATGGTGGGCACCACGCGCTCCGGCTTCACAATTTCTTCCAGAATGGTGAGGCGCGGGTCGGGCACGGTAATTACGCCCACGTTCGGCTCGATGGTGCAGAACGGGTAGTTGGCCGACTCGGCCTTGGCATTAGAAAGAGCGTTGAAAAGCGTGGATTTGCCCACATTGGGCAGGCCCACGATACCGCAGCGGAGACCCATATAACGGTGATTGAGTGAGGTAGTAAGATGGTGAGCTGCCCCAAGGGGGCAATTCGTGGCGCAAAGGTACGGGGCTTTTTCGGGGAAAGCACGGTGTACTAGCGCAACGCGCAACTGTGGTAGCTCCGAACGCACGACGGCGCGCCGGGCCGAAGCCGGGCGCGCCGTGCGGTGGGGAAGTGCAAGAAAGCAGAAGTATGTAAAACGTGTTTCGGTAGACTTCCGGGGTTAGGGGTTAATAATTGTCATCGGCGCGGTTGAAGTTGTTTTCCCGCTCTTCGTAGGCGGGGCGGGGGCGGTCCAGCTCGGCCACTTCTTCGGGCGTCAGCAGCTCCTCGCGCACGTAATCCACGGCGTCCTGCAGGGCATCCACAAACTTGAGGAAGTCTTCTTTGTACAGGAAAATCTTGTGCTTCTCGTAGGAGAAGGTATCGTCGTCGCGCAGGCGACGTTTGCTCTCTGTGATGGTCAGATAATAGTCCTGGCCACGGGTAGCTTTCACGTCGAAAAAATACGTGCGCTTGCCCGCTTTAATGCGCTGGGAGTAAATTTCTTCCTGGTCGTGACGGTCTTCCACAGTTCCTTCTGGTAAAGTTTTGTTATTCCAAGATGCGTTAAGTTCAGCGCAAAATAGGTGATTTAAGGATGATATAAAAATTTGAAGGACTGTATTTTCCTATTCCGGGACGAAGGCCGAAATAGTGTAGCGAATGCCTGTTTTAAGTCAAGATCTAAGCAATATATGGGACTGTAAGGGATGGTATTTAGGGGAGATTATATATACTGGATGATAGATAGTGATTTTTGAATAAATAGGAAAAAGCAGGTGCGCTTGATATTGAAGCAAGCTCCACCGTACTGGCCCGGCTGTATTTCCGTTGTATCTTGGAGAAGATATTTGCCTTCCCCTCGTATGCCCCAACCCCTAGATCTGGCTGCTGTCCGCTCGTTTGAAAACCTGGAGTTCCTGGCCCGACAACTGGTGGAAGGCTTTATTACGGGGCTGCACCAGTCGCCGTACCACGGGTTTTCGGTGGAGTTTTCGGAGCACCGCCTCTACAACCCCGGCGAGAGCACCCGCCACCTCGACTGGAAGGTGCTGGCCCGCACCGATAAGCTGTTTGTGAAGCGCTACGAGGAGGAAACCAACCTGCGCTGCCACCTGCTACTGGATGTGAGCCCCAGCATGTACTATCCGGCCCCCAGCCACGATAAGCTGCGGTTTTCGGTGCTGTGCGCGGCGGCCATAGCCACGCTGCTGCAAAAGCAGCGCGACGCAGTAGGCCTCGTTACGTTTGCTGAGCAGGTAGAGCTGCAAACGCCGGTACGCTCCACCAGTACCCACCGCCACACGCTGCTGCTCACCATGCAGCAGCTACTGGAGCGGCCCGCGCCCCCGCAGCAGGCCCGTACCAATGTAGCCGGCGTCATTCATACCATTGCCCAGCAAATCCCGAAACGCTCGTTGGTGGTGCTGTTTTCGGACATGCTGGGCCGCGGCCCGCAGGAGCAGACCGAAGCCTTGGCGGCCCTGCAGCACCTGCGCCACCAGCACCACGAAGTGCTGCTGTTTCACGTGATGGACCGGGCCACCGAAGCCAATTTCGAGTTTCAGGACCGGCCTTATTTATTTGAGGACTTGGAAACGGGCCAGACGGTGAAGCTGCAGCCCAGCCAGGTGCGGGAGCAGTACCAGGCCACCATGCGCCAGTACGAGCAGGAGCTGGCTCTGCGCTGCGGCCAATACAAAATCGACTTTGTGCCGGTTGATATCCGGGAGCCGTTCGACCGGGTGCTGTACGCCTACTTAGTGAAGCGGGGCAAAGTGCGCGGGTAGGCTACCTTCGTGCCGCCGCACCGGCTCTTGCGGCGTTCCGTTTGTATTTCGTTGTTTTCAGTATGCAGCTGGCCGATATTCTTTTTCCCGTTCTGTTAATCTGCCCACTGTCGGCCCTCATTACCGTGTACATTGCTCACATGTACGGGCGGCGGTTTTGGCCGTGGCTGCTGTTCGGGTTTTTCGTGCCTTTGCTGTCCACGTTCATTGCCATCGGCTTGGCCATGCGCGACGCCCGCCGCAACGGCGACGGTATATGAAAATCCTGTTGTCATCCTGAGCATTCCGCGAATCAAGCGGCGACGAAGGACCTCATCCCGTTAACATGAATCGTTCAAACGGGATAAGGTCCTTCGTCGCCGCTTGATTCGCGGAATGCTCAGGATGACAGTGAATTGCTTTTACTCCACCGTAGGGGAGTTGTCCAACGACTGCCAGAGGTACTTGCTGGCGAGGCTGCGGTAGGGGCGCCAGGGCTCGGCCAGCTCCGTTATGCGGCGCAGCAGGGCCCGGCCGGTTGCCTCTAGCCCGTAGTGGCGGCGCATGGCGTTCTGAATGCCCAGGTCGCCCTCCGGAAACACATCAGGCTGGTCCAGCGGGAACATTTGGAGCATCTGAGCGGTCCAGCGACCCACGCCTTTTATCTGAGTGAGGTGGCGGGTAAACTCGTCGTCGGTGAGCTGGCTGAGGTGGGCGTGGTCGAGCTGGTCGCGCTGGGCAAAATCGGCAATGGCCCGCAGATAGCCCGCTTTCTGCCGCGAAATACCTGCCGCGCGCAAGTCCTCATCCGTGAGCAACAGTAGGGCGGCCGGCTCGGGGTAGCCATCAGGCGGAAACAGGGCCTGCACCTTGCGCCAGATTGAAGCAGCGGCTTTCGTAGAAATCTGCTGCCCCACTATGGCCCGCAGTAGCGCCAGATACAGGTCCTCGTGGGTAGCAGGCTGAATGGGCCGGCCCTGGGCAATCAGCCGGGCCAATACCGGGTCGGCGGCCGCTAAGTGGCGGAGGGCTGCGGAATCAGGAGAATTGGACATACAGGTAGGCAAAAGAGAGAAATAGGCTACAGCGGCGCAATATCCAGCCGGGAGGTGGGCACCGGAAACTCAGCTAGCAGTTCACCGGTGGGCGAGAGGCGCACCGCCGTCAGGTACAGGCCCATGTAAGCGCCCGTATCAATGTACAGCGCGTCAGAAGCAGCATCGTACGTGGTCAACCCGTTGGGGGTAGGCGTGTGGCCCACCACCTGCCGCCGGCCTATGGAGTGCAGCGGCCCGCGCCGCCACAGCACGCTCTGCGGGTTTTCGGGGTCAAGCGGAGTGGGTGTGTCGGCCAAGCCGGCGTGGCTCACCACTACCTGTTGGTTTTCCCACAGCAAGGGCCGCTGCTGCAGCCATGCCAGATGCTCGCGCAGCAGCTCGGGGCGTCCCTGGTACTGCTGCACCGTGGCCCGGCCGCCCCATTCTAGCCACGGCGGATTGGGGCCCTGCGGCCCGAAATGCTTCAGCATTTCCTGCTCGTGGTTGCCCCGCAGAAATACAGTGCGGCCGGGGTGGGCGGCCTCCAACTCCTGCGCCAACTGCACACACTCCGGCGCGAAGCGGCCCCGGTCTACCAGGTCGCCTACTTGAATCAGCAACTCATCGGCGGGCTGCCACTGCAGCAGCACTTCCCGCAGCGTGTGGTAGCAGCCGTGCACATCCCCAACAACAAACAGATTCATGGGCTTCAGGCAATAAGCAGCACGCAGATTAGTGGGAGTCGGCAGTAGAGGCAGGCTGGCTCAGGCCCAGGCGCTTCACTAAAGGGCCAATGGTAAGTCCCTGCACGATTATACTGAAAACTACTACCACATAGGTAATGCCCACCAGCAGGTCGCGGGGCATGGTGTCGGGCAGAGAAAGCGCCAGGGCCACCGAAATGCCCCCGCGCAGTCCACCCCAGGTGAGCACGCGCAAGGTAGGGCGGTCGAACCGGTAGTAGCGCCGCAGAATGCTCAAAGGCAACCCCACCGAAACCAAGCGGGCCAGTAGTGTAATCACAATGGCCAGCGCCCCGCCCAGCAGAATGGTGCGGGAGAAGTCCAGCACCAGCATTTCCAGCCCAATAAGCACGAACAGCACGGCGTTCAGAATCTCATCCAGAATTTCCCAAAACTTGTCCAGGTATTCGCGAGTGATGTCTGACATGCCCTCGGCCCGGCCCCGGTGCCCCACAATCAGCCCGGCCACTACAATAGCCAAAGGGCCTGAAGTATGCAGGGCCGCAGCCAGCGCCGTGCCGCCCATTACCAAGGCCAGAGTAATCAGCACTTCCACCTGATAGTGGTCGATGGTGCGTAGGGCCCAGAAGGCGGCGTACCCCAGCGCCAGCCCCAGCCCAATACCGCCCACGGCCTCCCGTAAAAACAACTCACCGATAACGGCCGGAGTGGCCCGTTCTGCCCCAAACACGGCAATCTGAAACAGGCTGACGAACACCACTACCGCAATGCCGTCGTTGAACAAGGATTCGCCTACAATTCTAATCTCCAGCATTTTGCTGATGCGCGCCTCCTTCAAGATGCCTAGTACCGCAATTGGGTCGGTGGGGGAGATAAGGGCCCCGAATAGCAGACAGTAGATAAAATCGAGGTGCAGCCCCAGCAGCGGCAGGGCCGCATACACCGCCAGCGCTACCAGGCCAGTCGAAAGCAATGTGCCCACGGTGGCCAAGGCCGCCACCGCGCCCTGCTCCCGGCCCAAGGCCCGCACATCCACGTGAATGGCACCCGCAAACAGCAAAAAGCTCAGCATCACCTGCATCAGCACCGTGTGAAAGTCGATGCCGGCAATCAGGCGGCTGGCGGTGAGCACCCAGGGTACGCCCAACTGGCCCAATAACAGGGCCAACAAGGAAGATACCAAGGCCAGCACCATCAGCCCAATAGTGGTAGGCAGCCGCAAAAACCGGAAATTCAGGTAGCCAAACAGGGCCGCCAGCACCAGTAGCAAGGAAAGCGTATTGTATAGCTCCATTCTGGCAAGGAAATAGGGAAAGCCGGGTTTGCAGCACCAGCAAGCGAACCGGTCGGGGGCCGGCTTCTTGGAACAAGGTCAGACTATGCCCTACAGGCTACCCGGTTGAAGCTAGACGCAAAACCCCACCGCAGCGTTGGCCACGATGGGGTTTAAACGCCGGGTAAAGCCAACATTACAGTGCGCTCAACGCTGCCTCCACGCGGGCTACCATAGCGTCATCCACATCCAGGTGCGTAACGAAGCGGATCATCTGGGGGCCAAAGGAAGATGCCTTGATGCCGTGCTGCTCCAGGTGAGCCAGGAATTGCTCGGCAGGAGTGGCATCGTGCAGCCGGAAAATCACCAGGTTGGTTTCCACGGGCAGTACTTCGGCCACGTAGGGCTGCGCGGCCAGGGCCGTGCCCAACCGCTGGGCCCGGCGGTGGTCATCAGCCAACCGCTCCACGTTGTGGTGCAGGGCATACAGGCCCGCCGCCGCCAGGTAGCCCGCCTGCCGCATTCCGCCCCCCATCACCTTCCGGATGCGCTTGGTTTTCTGAATAAATGCCCGGCTGCCCAGCAATACCGAGCCTACGGGCGCGCCCAAACCCTTACTCAGGCACACCGAAATAGTGTCGAAGAGGCGGCCGTACTCGCGGGCATCCTGGCCGGTGGCTACCAAGGCATTGAATACTCGGGCTCCATCCAGGTGCAGTGGAATACGGTGGCGCTGGGCTACTTCGGCAATGGCGGCTATTTCAGCTAGCTCGTAGCAACTGCCGCCGCCACGGTTGTGGGTATTTTCCAGGCTGATGAGGCTGGTGGTGGGGTAATGCACGTTCACGGGCCGAATAGCCGCCTCTACCTGCGCGGCCGTGAGGCGGCCCCGGTTACCGGGCAGCAGCGCCACCGAGGCCCCCGAGTGAAACGCAATACCGCCTACTTCCCACAGGTAAATGTGCGAGGTCTGCTCGCAGATAACCTCGCTCAGTGGCTCGGTGTGGGCCTTAATGGCAATCTGGTTGGTCATGGTGCCGCTGGGGCAGAATAGGCCGGCTTCCTGCCCAAACCGGTCGGCGGCTTCCTGCTCCAGGGCCTGCACGGTAGGGTCTTCCTCGTACACGTCGTCGCCCACGCGGGCCTGAAACATGGCCTCCAGCATGGCCAGGGTGGGGCGCGTTACGGTATCGGAGCGAAGGTCAATTATTGAGTGAGTCATAGAGTTTGGAAAGGGAAAGGCGGGAAAGGTTTCCCGATTTCAAATTTAGTCGTTACTTTTGCCCCTCGTTTACAGAAAGACTTTAACCGACCCGGAAAAAATGAGCACTACCCGTCTGAAGCGGAAGCACCGCAAGAACATTGCCCGCGCCAACAACAAGCAGCGCATCATCAAGCAACTGCTCCTCACCCCCGTTCTGAAAAACGTGGACCTCGATGAGCTGAAGTCGCGCTTCACCAAGAGCGAAGCTAAAACGGAGGCTGCTGCCTAAGCACACTTCCTGCTGACTTGCCCGTCCCGGTGTCGGTGGGTCCTAAGTCAGAAACTTCCAAACGCCTTTCCTATCCCCAGGAAAGGCGTTTTTTATTTCGGCCCCAGCTCCACCGCCTGCAGATTCTGCACGCGGCCGTCGGCCACCTCAAAGCGCAGCAGGGTGCGCACCTTATGGAAGCCGTGGCGGCCGGCCGCGCCGGGGTTGAGATGCAGCAGGCCTAAGCGCGGGTCGGGCACTACCTTCAGGATGTGAGAATGGCCGCTGATGAACAAACCCGGCCGCTGCTCCTGCACTAGAGCGCGCCCGGCGGGGCTGTAATGGCCCGGGTAGCCCCCAATGTGCGTCATGAGCACGTGTAGGCCTTCCAGCTCAAAGTCCTGCACCAGCGGCTGAGTGAGGCGCACGTCGCGGCCGTCAACGTTGCCGTACACGCCCCGCAATGGGGCCACGGTTTCCAGTGTCTCAATTACCTCAGCCGTGCCAAAGTCGCCGGCATGCCAGATTTCGTCGCAGCCGCGCAGGTGATGCAGAATCCGCTCATCGAGGTAGCTATGGGTATCGGAAAGCAAACCGATTTTTTTCATTCGGTGAAGGTAGGGGAGATGGATGATTGGTAAACCCGGCGGCAATCATTCGTCATTCCACAACTGAACCACGTACATCCCGTATCTTGCCCGGCCCCCGGTGCTTTGGTTTCCGGGGAAATATGCTGTGTTTTGCAGCAACCCGCCTGTAGTCCCGTTTTGCCCCTCCAGATTACCCCGCGATGAACGTTTTCATCAACGATATTCCGCTGATTATTAAGAAGAACAGCGAAAAGATTTACAAGCACAAGTACGACCTGATTCTGAATCCGGAGGACGAGTTTATCTCCAAGGATTTGGTGGGCGACGTGCTGGTGCGCGACGTGACAGACGTGTTTGTGGACCGGCTGTTGCGCCTGATGGAGGTAAAAAAACTCAAAAAACTCACGTCGCTCACGCTGCTGGCCCGCAAAAAAAAGCGGCTCATCCTGCACCTCAAAGACCAGTTTAAGATTGTGAAAGCCGCTGGCGGCCTCGTGGTGAAGGACGGGCAGGTGCTGATGATTTACCGCTTGGGTAAGTGGGATTTGCCGAAGGGCAAGCTCAAGAAAGAGGAAGACCCGGCCCTGGGTGCCCTGCGCGAAGTGGAAGAGGAGTGCAACATTCAGGTAGAGCTAGGCGACAAACTGCCCAGCACCTGGCACTCTTACGCCTACAACGGCAACAAAATTCTGAAAAAAACGAACTGGTATATCATGCGCTGCCTCGATGACACGCTCATGAAGCCCCAGGCCGAAGAATATATCGAGGAAGTGCGCTGGATGTCGCCGCAGGAGGCCCTTAAGGTGCTCGATGAGTCGTACGCCAGCATTGCCCTGGTAGTGCGGCACTACCTGCGCGAAATTGCCGGGCAGGCCCCGGCTAATCAGGAATAGGTACTTTTTTCAGTTTTTCAGCTTTTCAGCTTCTCCGTCTATGCGCCAGCTTCAGTACGCCATTGCTTTGTTATTGCTATCTGGGTTGGCCGCGTGTAGCGGTTCACAATCGGTATCCGAGTCGTCGGTGCCGGCTACGGGCAGTGCCGCCGCAGCCCGCACCGCTGCCATAGACCTGCCGGAACTGGTGGGCCGTAACATCGACCAGGTACGCCGGACGCTGGGCCCGCCCCGCGAAACCAAAACGCAGAAGTTTGGGCTGGAGCCAACCGCCGAGCAAATGAAGAGCACGCGCGGGGAAGACTGGATTAATACGTTTGAGCGCAACGGTACTACCATTGTGGCCACATTCAACGCCCGCACCCGCAAAGTGCGCGACCTGATGGTAATAGGCACGGACGAAGACGAGCTGCTGCGCAACGCCAACCTGAGCCTGACCGCTCCCAATTACATGGTGCTGCCCGTGGCTGACCCCCAGAACGACCGCGCCATTGTGGGTATGCGGGTAGTAGCCCGGAAATAACACGGTTCTTCACGCGCAAGCCCCGCGTTTCTGTCACCTCATTGGCTGGCGGAAACGCGGGGCTTGCGCGTGAAATGCTGGTTTACTGCTGCGCTGGAGCTGGCAAGGCAAATGGTACGAAGTCATCCACGTTGCCGCCAAAGCGGTGGATTTCGCGGATGATGGTGCTGCTGATGGCGGCCAACGCGGGCGACGTAATCAAAAACACCGTTTCCAACTCCGGGTTTACGTGGCGGTTAGCCTGGGCAATGGTGTTTTCGTACTCAAAATCGGTGGTATTGCGCAGGCCACGCAGCAGGAATTTGGCCCCTACTTCGCGGGCAAAATCGGCGGTGAGGCCTTTGTATGCTTGCACCGAAACCCGGGGCTCATCCTGAAACACCTGCTCAATCATGTGCACCATCTGCTCCACAGGCAGGTAGCGCTGCTTGCTGCTGTTGTTGCCAATGGCAATAATTACTTGGTCGAACAACGCGGTACCGCGCCGCACCACATCCAAATGGCCGTTGGTGAAGGGGTCGAAGGAGCCAGGGAACAAGGCAACGCGCATAGGCCAGGGGCTATAGGAGAATACTGTAGGGGGCTGAACTGATAACAGAAAGCAGGCTGAAAAAACTGGCGTTCATTTCAACCTGCTTTCATTCCTGGCTATTCACACAGGTGCAAAGCATACAGCTCAAAATACCGGTATTCGAACAGGTCGTTGAGGCGGTAGCTGTAACTTAAATCAAAAGGGCGGTTGCCGAAGCGCAGGTTACGGATGTACTTGCGCAGGATGGTAAACAGCTCTGAGTCGTGCATCAAGTCACCCCACACCATCACCAGGTCCTGGTCGGGGTTGAGCTGCAGCTCCTGCATCACCAGAATAGTGTAGTAAATCAGGTCTTCGGGCGTACTGAAAGGGAATACGTTCAGAAATTCCGGCTGCTTACCCCGCAGGGCCAAGATAGTGACTTCCTGGTGGCCGATGCTCAGGTAGATGCGGCGGCCGGCACCCTGCTCGCTTTGGTGCGCAACACCTTCCAGCAGCGCGCTGGTATGATGCACGAGGCGGCCGGCGGGGTACTGACGCTCAAACCAGGAGGTAAGGCGCGCATCGGCGGCAAACAAACTGCTGATATCGAGGCCGGCGTGGGTGTAGTAGTGCACCGATTCGTGCTGGGGGCTGAAGGCGTGGTGCAGCTTTAGATAGGCCGTTTCGTCGCCGGGCCGGAACAGCGGCGCCGGCAGCAGCGTGAAGGCGCGGTTCTGCACGGCCAGTCGCACGCGGTTCCAGCCCGTAATGCCTAGCAGGTCGTGGTCGGCGCTGAGGGCTTGCAGCTGCTGAGCCAGGGTTACTCCGGCTTCGGGCGCGGCGTATTCATCCAGAGCCACAAACTTGTTCCGACGGGCATCGGCCACGCCCAGGCGCAGGCCGGCCGTGCCGGCAGTGAGGTAAAGGTTGTAGGCAGCGGGAGTATCCAGGTCCAGTGTTTCGTCGCGCAGGCGGTGCAAAGCAGCCGGGGGCATCGGGACAGTAGCAGTGGACATAGGCAGCAGGCGGGCAAACAGAAGATGAAAGTGCGGAGCAGCAGCACCGCTGCCATTCCGGCCGCTAAAGGTACAAAAGCCTGCCTACTGAAACCGTACCTGCGGAATGAACACGTCGTCGGGGCTGATAATATCCCGCAAAACCGGGTGCACCTGCGTAGGCAGCAGCTGGCCTAGCTGCCGGGGCGTCACAAACTCTACGTGGGTGAGCAGCTGCGCATCGGGGCCGTGTTCCGGGTCGTGGCCCAGGCGGGGAACCGCGCCGGAATTCAGGGGCTCCACGGCAAAAAACAGCTCCAGCGCCTGCAAGCCAGGGCTGCTGAACTCGTGCAGGTGTAAAAAGCGGCCCACCTGCACCTGCACCCCGGTTTCTTCCTGAAACTCCCGGGCCAGGCATTGCTGCAGGGTTTCGCCGAACTGCCACCCCCCACCCGGCGGCGACCAGAACGGCAAATTATTGGGCAATAGCCCCCGATGAGCCGTGAGCAGCAGCGCATCATTCTGCACCAGCAAGCCGCACACCCGCACCCGGGCCACGCCCGTGTAGGCTTGCAGCAACGAATCGGGGGCAGGCGTACTGGAAAGGGGCATACGAGGCATGAATTGAAGGCCCAAAGCTACGAGCTTCCGCCTAAACGCACATTCGCCTCACATAGTACGCAGGCTGGCCAGGTGGGCAGCCCGGAGTGCGGCCCGGCGCCGCCGCCAGCGCCGCAGGCGGCTCAGCACCCATACAATCAGTACCACGGCCCCGGCGGCCACTGCCAGCGGCATCAGCAGCCCCAGCACCGTGCCTACAATGGCCAGCAGGTTTTCCAGGGTAGCCAGCACCGGGTTGCCCAGGCCCGCCGTGGTAACCGTGGAGCCGGCCCGTAGCAGGGTAGTGCCCGTTTGGATGATACCGGCAGCTCCGCCTCCCACCAGAATGCCCAAGCCCCAGCGCAGCATCGGCGGCAAATCGGGGAGAGCCGACGTCATCAGGATGGCCCCGGCTATTACCGAGGCTGGCCCGGTTATCGTGTCCAGCACATGGTCAACCACCGGAATGTAATACCCCAGAATTTCGGCCACCGTGGCCGTGCCCAGGGCGGCTACGGCGGGCCAGCTACCCAACCAGGCAAACCCCGGAGCCGGCGCGAGGTAGCCGGTACGGTACGCCAGGGAGGCCGCCAGCAAGGGCACAAAAACCCGAAAACCGCTGCAGGCGGCCAGCGCCAGCCCCAGGGCACCGGCCAGCAAAAAATCGAGGTGTGGCATTAGTGAAAATGGGAGAAGGTGGGGTAGACGTCAGACGCTGAGAAGGTAAAGAATTTTAGGATAGGCCCGGCGTTCTGCCGGCTGCCAGACCGGTGCGCGGCTGGCTTCGGGGCTCTACCTTTGCGGCCCTATGACAACTGACTCCCTGGAAACCCGCATCCGCCGCAAGCTTACCCGTCAGCATTTCATGCACCACATCGGGGCCGACCTGACCCTGATTGAGAAAGGACGGGTAGAAGCGGAGCTGACTTTGCAGCAGCAGCATACCCAGCACGTGGGTTTTGCGCACGGTGGGTTAGTAGCCACTATGGCCGACCTGGTAGCCGGCTTTGCCGCCGTAACGCTGGTACCCGAAGGAACCGGCGTGGTAACCGCCGAGCTAAAAACCAGCTACCTGCACCCCGGCATTGGGCAGCGCCTGCGGGCCGTAGGCTGGGTGCTGAAAGCGGGCCGCCGCCTGCATTTCTGCGAAGCCGAAGTATGGTGCGATGAGCTGCTGATTGCCAAGGCTACCGCCACCATGGCCGTAGTGGAGCCGTCGGCAAGCTGAACAGTGGGGCAGTGTCGGATTATGCCAAATAATTCTGACCTTCGGGCCCTATTGATATGTGGCTACAGCCCCGAGTTCAATTTCTTATGAAGTGGATTGGCGTACTATTGCTGGTACTGCTTGGTAGTCCGGTGCTGGCTCAGCGGCAATACTGGAATGCTAATTACGACTCGTTGTACCAAGTACTGGCGCAGCAAACCACCGATACCGCCCGCGTACCGCGGCTGGCGCATCTGCTGCGCATCACGGAACTCTCTGAGCCCGCGCGGCGAAAGCAAGCCGCTGAGTTAGTAGCCGAGCTGCTGCGCCTCAACGCCCGAACCAACCAGCTCCCGACGGCCGCGCCCTACCAGGAGCTGCAGGCCGGGCTGCGGCTGTGGCAGCGCGAGCAGTATGCCGGGGCTCTGCGGGCCATGCAACAGGCCATTGAGCTGTTCGATGAAGCCGGGCAGCCCGTGCCGTTTCTGCTGAGCGACTTGGCGCCGATTTACAATAAAATGCGCCAGTCGGATACCCGCTTTGCCTACTTTCAGCGCAAACTGCGGCAGTATCGGGTGCATGGTCCCATTGAGAACGAAGCGGCTTGCTACCTCGTGCTAGGCGGCACGTACCGACACCGCGGCGACTATAACCAAGCCATCAGCCACTACCTGCACGCCGCCGATTTACTGCGCTTGTTCAACCGCCGGCTGTACAGCAACGAGCTGATGGTGGCGGGCAGCACCTACGCCGAGTGGGGCAACCCGCAGCGGGCCTTATACTACTTGCAACAGGCCGCCCAGTGGAATGATAAATCCCAGATAGCCGGCCTGCAACGGTTCTATTCTGAGCATGCGGTGGCCATCCTGTATTTGCAGCTGAACAACCTAGGAGCGGCCGAGAAGTACATTGTTAAAGCCCTGCAGACTGCTCAAAACGATGCCCTGAACCGGGGCGTGTATACGGCGTATGCGCTGCTGCTGAAAAGCCAGCTGCTGGTAGAGCGGGGGCAGGCCGCTGCGGCCCTGCCGCTGCTTACGCGCGCCCAACACCTTTCCGATTCGTTGCAGATGGACATTACCGGCCGTCCCGGCGAGTTTGCGCTGGATGCTACCTGGGCCCGCTACTACGTGGCCCAGGGTAACTACCCCGCCGCCGAAAAGCACCTGCAGAAAGCGTATGCCATGGCCACCGCCGCCAATTTTCAGATGCTCCGGCCCAAATACCTGCGGGAGCTGGTGCGCTTTGAGGCGGCGCACGGCACGCCAGCCAAAGCCCAGCAGTATAGCCTGGCTTATCTAAGCTTACAGGACACGCTCAACCGCATGCAGGGCCACAACCTGCTGGCCCAGTACGAGGGTGAGCGGGTAGAAAACGCCCAGCAGGACCAGATTGCCCGGTTACGGCAGGAAAAGGCGTTGCAGGCCCTGCGCCTGCGCCAGCGCAACCAGCTGCTGCTGGTAAGCCTGCTGGCCCTGGCGCTGATTTCGGGGCTGGGCGTGATGGTGTACCGGCAGCTGCAAACCAACCGCCGCACGCTGGCTCAGCTGCGCCAAACCCAAAACCAGCTGGTGCAGTCCGAGAAATGGGCGTTTGTGGGCGAGGTATCGGCCGGCATTGCGCACGAGCTGCAAAATCCGCTCAACTTCATGAAGCGGTTTGCGGAAGTGAGTACTTCGCTGGTCGATAACATGGATCACCAGGCCGACAAGCCAGGGCTGGAACACGAAATTCTGCTGGGGTTGCGCCGCAACCTGCAGGAAATCAGCCAGCACGGCATGCGGGCTTCGGCCATCATTAAGGATATGCTGGAGCACGCCCGCGCCGGCACCGGTCAGCGCACCTCCACCGATTTGAACGCACTGGTGCTGGAGTACCTACAGCTGGCCCGCCAAAGCCAGGAGTTTCAGGAATCGGCGGCGGTGGTAGGCGTAGAAACCAACCTCGCCCCCGATTTGCCCGCCGTGCCCGTGGTTCCCCCCGATATGGGCCGGGTACTGCTGAACCTGTTTACCAACGCGTTTTACGCCGTAACGCAACGCCACCAGGCTGGCGAGGCCGGCTACGAGCCCCAGGTGCGCGTGGATAGCCGCCTGCTGCCCGGAGCCGTGCAGGTACGCGTGTCCGATAACGGTACCGGTATGCCCGATGAGGTGCGCCGCAAAGTGTTCGAAGCGTTTTTCACCACGAAGCCCCTGGGTGAAGGCACCGGCCTGGGTTTGTCCCTGTCGCATGATATAGTCAAGGGCCACGGCGGCACCATTAGCGTCGAGTCGGCCGAAGGGCAGGGGACTGAGTTTGTCATTACGCTGCCGGTAGCGTAACATGCTGCCACCCTCCGACGCAACTTATTTTATCAGCTGGTATCAGTGGCAGGACTGTAACTATTACTCGTTGTGGTGGACTGCCGCGGAAGCCGATGGACTGTGGGCTGACGACGCCGGTTGTGTGCCGCTATATTCTTCGCCGGATGTAGTGCGGCAGTTGGCTGATGCCTTAGGTGTGCAGTTAGTGGCGGAAGAGCCATCATTACAGAACCTTGACTCCATCCTTTATTGGCTAAGCCACCCGGCAAAGAATCCGCCGAAAGAGGCACTGGCAGTATGAAATATGTTCGATGACTTGAGCAGCGGCATTGGCAAGCCATTTTTGGGCAACAAGAAAGGTACCATCCGAAACCGGCTGTTTGACAAGCTGTACTTTAACGACGGTATAATTCAGCTCAACCCTAAGGGGAAGATGGAGTTTCGAGGCCCGCATACGCACCAGTGGAGGCCTCTATGGCGTCGGCAGGAGCTAAAGGTGCTGCGGCGGATTCTGCTGCAAGGGTTTCGGTTGTGGCAGAAATACACGTATGCCGTTCCGGCAACTGCGGAATAAAAACACTCCCGACTTCCTGGGAGCCTAAACCGGCTTAGCTTTGTTCTTGCCGAATACCCCGCATATGCTTTCTGTCAGAACTCCCTCCGTCCGCGACCATTTTCCCTACGAGCCCACCCAGGACCAAGCCACGCTGTTTCAGCAGCTGGATAAGTTTCTGGGCGATGCGCTGCCGGGGCGCAAGGCATTTGTGCTGCGCGGCTACGCGGGTACCGGCAAAACCACCGTCATCAGCGCCTTGGTGCAGTGGCTGCACCAGATGGGGCGCAAATACGTGCTGATGGCCCCCACTGGCCGGGCCGCCAAGGTAATGAGCACCTACTCGGGGGTGGCCGCCAGCACCATCCACAAGAAAATCTACCGCCAGACCAGCGGCAGTCCGGCTCAGGGCCTAGCCTTTCAGCGCCAGCCCAACCGCGCCCAGGATACCCTGTTCATTGTGGATGAGGCGTCCATGATTTCCGATGAAAAGGCTTTCGGGGAAAATGGCCTGCTCGATGACCTGATGAACTACGTGTTCGAGAAGCCATCCAACCGCCTGCTGCTCATCGGCGACACGGCCCAGCTACCGCCCGTGGGCCAGCTGCTCAGCCCCGCCCTCGATGCCGAGCTGCTGCGCCACCGCTTCCGGGCCGATGTGGCCTCGGTAGAGCTGCGCCAGGTGATGCGCCAAGCCGAGTCGTCGGGAATACTGATGAACGCCACCGTGCTGCGGGAAGAGTTGCGTGAGGAGCAGCCCCACATCCAGTTCTTCACCAAAGGCTACCCCGATATCTTTTCGATGCAGGGCGACAAACTGGAGGACGGTTTGCGCTGGGCCTACAAGAACTTCGGCCACGAAAACAGCACCATCATCTGCCGTTCTAACAAGAACGCCAACCAGTACAACCAGTACATCCGCCGCATTCTGTTTGAGGCCGAGGATGAAATTGAATCGGGCGACTATCTGATGGTGGTACGCAACAACTACTACTGGCTCCCGCGCGACTCCGACATCGGCTTCCTGGCCAACGGCGACTTTGTGCAGGTGGTTAAAATCATCCGGCGCACCGAGGAGTTCGGCTTCCGCTTCGCGGATGCCCGCGTGCGGCTGGTAGACTACCCCGACGAGCCCGACCTGGAGGTGAAGCTGCTGCTGGATACGCTGCACACCGAAAGCCCGGCCCTGCCCGCCGACCGCAACAAGGCCCTCTACGACGCCATCAGCGAAGATTACGCCCACCTTGAAACCAAGAAGGAGCGCACCGCCGCCCTGCGCAAAGACCCATTCCTGAACGCGCTGCAGGTGAAATTTGCCTACGCCCTTACCTGCCACAAGGCCCAGGGCGGACAGTGGCAGGCCGTATTTGTGGACCATGGCTACCTGAAGGAAGACATGGTAAACTCGGAGTTTGCCCGTTGGCTGTACACGGCCGTCACCCGCTCTTCCGAAAAGTTGTTTCTGCTCAATTTCAACAAAAACCTCATCGGCGACCAACCCGAGGACTAGCTGGTATTCTGCGCCTTACCTGGCCTGACAACCAGCCCGTAGCAGAACCAAAATTGGCGGGTTCTTCGTTACACTTCATGCGGGCTTCACCTCAACTGGTGAAAACTGGCACGCAACTTGGCTGGGCGGCCGAAACATCTACTTTTGCTTACTTTCCAACTGCACTCACGCACGCATCTCATGAAAAAAGCACTCTTC
Source organism: Hymenobacter pini (assembly GCF_020421205.1). Taxonomy (GTDB): domain Bacteria; phylum Bacteroidota; class Bacteroidia; order Cytophagales; family Hymenobacteraceae; genus Hymenobacter; species Hymenobacter pini. Next base: position 890,874 of record NZ_JAIZZH010000002.1, on the reverse strand, counting down.
TTGGCTCTGTCGTTGTCGGTGATGGGCCTCGCGGCTCAGGCCCAGACGGCTGCCGTTCAACCGGCTAATGCCCAAACCAAAGTAGCTGGCCCGCAAATCCAGTTCGAGGAAATGAAATACGACTTCGGCACCATCCGGACCGGCGACGTGGTGGAGCACACCTTCAAATTCAAGAACGTAGGCACCCAGCCGCTCATCATTTCTAACATTCAGGTGAGTTGCGGCTGCACTACGCCTAATTGGACCAATGAGCCGGTAATGCCCGGCAAGTCTGGTACCGTTACCGCCAAGTTCAACTCGGCCGGCAAATTCGGTATGCAAAACAAAGTGCTGACCGTGGAGTCGAATTCAGCGGCCGGCAATGCCATGGTTTCGCTGGTGGGTAACGTAGCCGAGGCCGGTGCCACCGTATCGGCCGCTCCCGCTACTACCGATGTTTCGGCTCCCGCGGATGTGAAGGACGCCAAGCAGAAGGTGAAAGCCGGCGACAACAAAATCAAGGCCAAGAAGAAAGCTTCGTAAACAGGGCTTCTCAATAATTGCAAAAAAGGCTTGCCAGTACTGGCAAGCCTTTTTTATTCTGAATACGGGTCGCAGACTACAACTGCCGGGCCGCCAGTAGCAACACAATCCAGCCGGCAATAAACAGCACCCCGCCGATGGGCGTAACGGCACCCAGCTTGGTGATGCCCGTGAGGCAGAGTACGTACAGGGAGCCGCTGAAAATGAGGATACCGCCTAGCCACAGCCAGGCCACCGTGCCCAGGCTGCGCAACTCCGGTTTCAGGTACCACAGCACCCCCACGGCCAGCAGGGCCAGGGTATGGAAAAACTGGTAGCGCACGGCCGTTTCAAAGGTTTCGAAGCGCCCGGCTGCCTCCAGAGTTTTGCGCAGTCCGTGGGCAGCAAAGGCGCCAATGCCTACGCTAAGCGCGCCCAGCAGCGCCGCCAGTTGAATAATAAGTCGTGCGGTCATGGTTCGTAATTCGTTAATCGTTGTTCGTTTGTAGATACTCGTTTGTCATCATTTGTTAGGGAGTGCCGTTGCTTGTTCCTGAAGAGGTGGAGGTATACTATTTCTGCCACATCTGAAAACGAACAACCAAAAACGAATTCCGGAAAACGAGTTACCGGGCCCCGAAAATAGCGCTGCCCACCCGCACCAGGGTGCTGCCCTCACGCAGGGCCAGCGGAAAGTCGGAACTCATGCCCATGGAAACCTCCCGGAATGCTTCGTCATCGGCGAAATACAGGGCCTTGAGCTTGTCGAAGTAGCCGCGCAGGGTGCGGAACTCCCAGCGGAGCTGGTCTTCGTTGTCGGTGAAGGTGGCCACGCCCATCACACCGGTGAGGCGCACGTGCTGCATAGTGCGGTACTCGTTGGAGCGTAGAATTTCTTCGGCTTCGGGTAAGGTGAGGCCGGTTTTGGTTTCCTCGTCGGCAATGTGGAATTGGAGCAGACCTTCAATAACCCGGTTGTGCTTGGCGGCCTGCCGCTCAATTTCCAGCAGCAGCTTCAGACTGTCGATGCTCTGGATGGTGTGCACGAAGGGGGCAATGTATTTGACCTTGTTAGTTTGCAAATGTCCAATAAGGTGCCACTCCACGTCGGCTGGTAGCTCGGGGTGCTTGGCTGTCATTTCCTGCACCCGGTTTTCGCCAAAAATGCGGGCCCCGGCATTGTAAGCCTCGCGCAGGCGCTCCACGGGGTGCGTTTTGGTGACTACTACCAGCCGGGCATTGGTGCCCTTGAGTTGGTCCTGAATTCGGTGCAGGTTATCGACAATTGACATTGGAAACGGAGTTAATCTTCCAGCGCATTGGTGAGGAAGGTGTTCTTGAGGGCCAGCCACACAAGCCACAGTGCCAGGCACCAGAACAAATACACACGGTAATAGTCTTGGGTGTTGCGGTAGCGCGTCTGCTTGATTTCGGACTTCTCGTAGCGGTTAATCTGGCTGAAAATCTCGCGCAGGCCGGCGTTGTCGGTAGCCCGGAAAAAGCGGCCTTCGCCGGCCTGGGCAATCTGGCGCATGGTGGTTTCGTCGAGGCGGGTTTCCACGTAGCGCGGGCGGCCCCGTTCGTCGGTGCCGTAGGGCACGGTTCCATCTTGGCCTAACCCAATAGTGTAGATTTTCAGCCCGTAGGCGTGGGCTAGCTGGGCCGAGGTGAGTGGGTCGAGGGAGCCCGCCGTGTTTTCTCCGTCCGAAATCAGGATGCACACTTTGGTGCGGGAACGGGAGTCGCGGAGGCGGTTGGTAGCCACGCCCAGCGCCGTGCCAATGGCCGTGCCGTCGTTCGGAATCATGCCCAGGCGCAGGCTTTGCAGGTCGTCGCGCAGCAGGTCGTAGTCGGTGGTCAGCGGGGCCAGCGAGTAAGCGTCGCCAGCGAATACCACCAAGCCAATCCGGTCGCCCTGGCGGCCATCCACAAACTGCCGGGCCACGCGCTTGGCTGCTTCGAGGCGGTTGGGGCGCAGGTCCTGCAGCTCCATGGAGCTTGAAACGTCCAATACCAGCAGAATATCAATACCCTCACCGGTCTGCACCACCCGCTCATCGGTGCGCTGGGGGCGGGCCAGGGCCACAATGCCAAAGCTCAAACTCAGGGCCAGCAGCACATCGGGCACGAAGCGCAGCACGGTGCTCCAGTCGCGGGGGAGCTGCCCGGCCACGAAGGCCACACCCAGCTGGGAGCGGCGGCGTCGGGCCAGCACCCAGCGCAGCACAAACAGCAGTGGTACCAGTGGCACCAGCAGCAACAGGCGCGGCTGCTCCCAACTGTAGCTGGCCAGGGTGCTGTAGCGCACACTATCCAAGAAGGAAGTCAGGGCAGGAGGCCACACCATGCAACAGGGGGAAGGAAGACGGTCAAAAGTACGTAGGAAACCCGGGTTGTAGCGCGCTGCTCCGCTTTATGCGAACAACGTGAGTAGCCGGTACGACAAGTAGCGCGCAACTCTGCTTCGCGCACGAGCGGAGCGAGTTTCTACGCGAATGGTGTAATATCGGGCTACTCGCCTGCGGCTCGTGCGCAAAGCGGAGCTGCGCGCTACTCAACCGGTTGCGCCGTTAGCTTGCAGCGTATACCCTCTGAAATTGCCGCTCGGCAAACGTGCGGAGCAGCACAAACGCCAGGTCGGTTTCCGAGTCATCCTCGGCCTCCTGGTTGCCATAAATCACCCGGTCGGCCAGCCGCAGGGCCAGGCCCACATCGGCGTCGTTCTGGTAATGGGCCACTATTTCGCGAGTAGTCAGGCTGCTGATGTTGTTGTCTTCCAGCGTGGAGAGGTAATTTTTCCAGAGTGTGATGGCCCGCTCCATGTTGGTGAGGGAGCGGGATAAGGTGAAGCGCTCCACATGGCGGGCGTATTGCGCGAGGAAATACGCGTGGTTTTTGCGCAGCCGGTAGCGACGGTAGCGCCGCCGTAAGCTTCGCCGGAAGCCCAGCACCAACCCGCCCGCTAGCAGTAGCATACCTACCAGGCCCGCCAGCCAGTAGGGATAGTTGAACTGCGGCTCTATGGGCTGCAACTGCAGGTTTTGGCGTAGTACCGGCGGGCGGGCCACCGCGGCAGCCGGCGGCACGGTACGCAGCAGGCGTACTTGCGCCGGTTGGGCCGGGAGCAGCACGGTGTCGCGGCCGCGCAACAGGGTGACGCGCAGCGTCAGCGTCTGCACCGAATCGAGGCTGAAGGTGCGCAAGCGGTAAATGGCCCGGTCGAGGCTGCGGCCCTGCCGGGTACGGGTAGGATAGTAGCGGCGGCCCACGTACTCGAACGGCGCAAAGTCGGCGGCCGAATCCGGAAAAATAACGGCCAGACTGGGCGCGTGACGGTACGTCAGCTCATACTCCAGCACCTCACCCACGCGCACGCCCGGCCGCTGAAACCGGCCTTGCGGCAGGCTGTCGGGAGCTTGGGCCAGGGTCAAGCCGGGCAACACCCCCGCCAGTAACCACAGCAGTAGGCTTGTTCTCGTGCGAAGGTTAGCCACGGCCGCCGCGCTGGTTACGTCGCCGAAACAGGCCCACCAGTTGGGGAACAAAGTCGGTATCGGTGGCAATAGAGAGGTATTCGGTGCGGTGGCGGCGGCAGATCTGGCCAATCTGCTCCCGGTTTTGCTCGTAGGTGGCCCGGTACCGGTCCCGGAAGGCGGCCGAAGAGGTATTCACCCACACTGTGCGGCCCGATTCTTGGTCGTGGAGCGGGATAATGCCCAGGGGCGGAAATTCCCGCTCCCGCTTATCCAGCAGCTGCAACACCACTAAATCGTGCTTGCGGGCCAGCATGGTTAGCTCCCGCTCGTAATCCGTATCAATGAAATCAGAAATCAACAGGACAATGGTGCGGCGCTTCAGCAGGCCCAGGGCCTGCTTGATGCCGGCTGCCACGGCCGTTTGGCGGCTGCGCGGCTCCAGGGCAAACAGCCGCTTGATGAGGCTGTACGCGTGGTGGGTGCCTTTGCCCGGAGCCAGGTACAGTTCCTTTTGGTCAGAAAAGGCCAGAATGCCGAGCTGGGCATCCTGCCGGGCCGCGGCCAGGGCCAGCACCCCACAAATTTCGCGGCCCACATCCAGCTTGCGCCGGCCTTCGGCCCCCACTTGCTGTGAGGCACTTACATCCAGCAACAGCACCACCTGCTGCTCCCGCTCTTCCTTGTAGGTCTTCACAAAGGTGCCGTGTCCCTTGCTCGAAACGGCCCAGTCAATGGCCCGCACCTCGTCGCCGTACTGGTACAGGCGCACGTCATCGAACTCCAGGCCGGTGCCTTTGAACACCGAGTGAAAGTCGCCCTGCAGTTGCGCATCCACGGTTTTCAGGATGCGGATTTCCATCTGGCGAAGCTTGCGTACAAGGAGCTGGAATGGTGAATCGGCGGGTTTCATCTCCTCTAAACTACGGCTTCCTCCTAACTTTGCTACCGTGAAACGATATTCTCTGCGCTTGGTAAGCGGCTTATGTGCGCTGGCTCTGTTGGTTACGGCATGTCAGAAACCCGAAGATGTACCCGTGCCCGACAAGCTAATCCCGCGGGATAAGATGGTAAGCGTGCTGATTGATATGCACCTGCTGGAAGCCCGCACGGAAGCTGCTGCGCTACCCCAGGATTCGGCCCGGGCCCTGTTCCGGCAGGCGCAGAAGGCCGTGTACTGGCGCTACGAAATCGACGACTCAACCTTCGTGCAGAGCTACCGCTACTACGCCGTGCACGACAAAGACCTCGACGCCATCTACTCCGCCGTGGTAGATAGCTTGGCCCTGCGCGAAGCCAAGCTCACCACGCCCGGTAGCCCGCCCCCGCATCCGTAAGGCAAAAAGAACGGCGCTATATCAGCCGGCTGCCGTTGGGTACGGGGCCAGCTATGGCGGTGAGTACAATGTGACCCTCCGCGTCGGCGAGGCCCGTTACCAGCACTTCGGAGCGGAACGGCCCGATTTGTTTGGGCGGAAAGTTGACCACGCACAGCACTTGCCGGCCCACCAACTCGGCGGGCGTGTAGTGGTGGGTAATCTGGGCGCTGGATTTCTTCTGGCCGATTTCCGGCCCTAGGTCAATCAGGAGCTGATACGCCGGCCGCCGGGCTTCCGGAAACTCCCGTGCTTCCAGGATGGTGCCAGCACGGATATCAACTTGTTCGAATTCGGCCCAGGTAAGCATAGTGTAGCGGTGAGAGTAGGAAGTAAGAGGAGGTAAAACAACGTCATTCCGAGCAAAGCCACGCAATGTTGCCCGGCTTTGCTCGGAATGACGTTGTTTTTCGTGCCCGGTTTCTACTTCACCGCAAAGGCCTCCAACTGCACCAGCCGCTGCTGAATCTGCTGGTCCCAGGCTTGCTGGCGGGTGGCATTGAGGCCGTGGTTGGTTTCCTGGTCGTAGCGAGCTTCTTCGCGCTGCCACGTCAGGAAAGCCATTTTGGTGATGTTGTTGAAGGCCGGCTGCAGATGCTCACAATCCAGCTTTACTTGGCTCAACTTCTGGCGCAGCAAGCGGGCATGTATCTCCGTCAAATCGAAGTGCAGCTGCTCGTGGCGGAGCAGGGCCGGGGTGGCCCGGGACGCGTTGCGCACCCACGACTCGGACGGCGTGAATACGGCCTTCACCTGCGCCGAGAACTGGTAGTCCACGCACCCTACTTTGGCGTCGATGGTGGAAGATGTCAGCGCCTCCAGCCGGTCGGTAGTGGAGCGGCCTTTAAAGTCGTCCCAGGCAAGCGGACGGTTGGCGCTCCAGGCCAGCACGGGCGGCTTGGCGGGTACCTGCGCGGCAGGTTGCGGAGAAACGGTGGGAACCAGGCTAAGCAGCCAGAGCGGAGCAAACGAGAACAGCATGTAGCTCGGTAGAGTAAGCGAAGAATAGGGCCAGCAACCAACACTCAGGGGCACTGGTGGCAGCTTAACGCACAGTAAGGGCCGGTTCGTTCATTGGAGTTTGCAGCAGCACCGGGCGGCTACGGAAGCGTACCAGCAGCACCCCGGCCACCAAGGTGAGGCCCAGCAGCAACCCGGCCCAGATGCCAGGCGCGCCCCAGCCCAACCGGAACCCCAGCACATAGCCCAGCGGCAGCGCAACGGCCCAATAAGCCAGCAACGCCACCACCGAGGGAACCTTCACATCTTCCAGCCCGCGCAGCACGCCCAGCCCCACTACCTGCAGTCCATCCGAAATCTGAAAAGCGGCGGCAATAAGCAAAAGCGTGGCCGCCTGGCTGAGCACGGCAGGGTCGTGGTTGTAGTACTGCGGAATATGATGGCGGGCCAGGATAAGAACCAAGCCCATCAGCGTCATGAACAGGAAGGTGAGCAGATAGGCCATCAGGCCGGCCTGCCGGGCTCCAAGGCCATCGTGCATGCCAAAGTATTTGCCCACCCGCACGGTGGCCGCCGCCGCAATACCGCTGGCCGCCATGTAGGTAACGGACGCGACATTGATGGCAATCTGGTGGGCGGCCTGCTGCGTAATGCCCAGCCAGCCCATCATCAGGCCCGCAAAGCTGAACGCGCCCATCTCAAACGTCATCTGCACGCCAATGGGAGCACCCAGGCCTACCAAGCGGCGCAAACCGGCGGCATCGGGCAGGAGCTGTTGAGCAGCGGCTTGGCGGTAGGGACGTAGGCGCACGGCCAGCAGCACGTAGGCCGCCATGAGTATGGCCATCAGCACGCGGGCAATCAGGGTAGCCCAGGCCGCGCCCATCATGCCCATTTCGGGCAGGCCCAGCTTTCCGAATACCAGCCCATAGCAGAGCACCGCATTGAGCACGTTGGCTTGCACCGACAGCAGCATGGCCTGCCGGGTAAGGCCAAGGCCTTCGGCGAATTGCTTGAATCCCTGAAACACCATTAGGGGCAAAAACGACAGGAACAGTACCCGCACCCAGGGCGTAGCCAGAGCCACTACCGCGGCCGGCTGGCCCAGGTAGGGCAGCAGCAGCGGCACCAATAGCCCCAGGCAGGCCAGGAGCACGCCCGCACTCATGCTCAGCCACACGCCGTTTACCAGCAGGCGGCCCAGGCCCGGCACGTCGCGGCGGCCATCGGCGGCAGCTACCAGTGGCGTGATGCCCATGGTAGTACCCAGACCCAGCATCATCACCACCGTACTCACATTCACGCTCAATGACACGGCGGCCAGCGGAATCTTGCCCGTCTGGCCCACCACCATGCTGTCGCACACGTTCACCAGCACGTGGCCCAGCTGGCTGAGCATTACGGGGTAGGCCAGGTCGAGGGTGGGCAGCAGATGGGAACGGAAGGAATGGGAGCGGGACATACGGCAACAGTGAATCTGCCGCAAAGGTACGACGCCCGGCGCCGGGTAACGCCCTGCAATCCGCCGGAAAAGCGCTGGTACTCTGAAAAAGCCAGCTGGTCCAGCGGGCTAAGAAACAGGCTCTAGCAGGCGCAACGCCCCGGAAAGCCGGTTGAGCGCTTCCTGCAGCACCGGCTCGGGCACGGCGTACGAAATCCGCACAAAGCCCGGCGCTCCGCAGGTGCTGCCGTCCACTACCTCTACACCCGACTCCCGCAGCTGGGCCACCAGCAGCCGGGATGCTTCCGCTGAACTGGCGGCCGGCGGCAGATACGCCCGCAAATCGGGAAAGGCGTAGTATGTGGCTTCGGGTGTGGTAAGAGGCACGTTGGGCAAACTGGCCAAGTGGGCGAGCATCAAACGGCGGTTGCGGTGAAGCTGGCTTACCAGGCCGCTGGCAATGCTGAAAGCTGCCTGCATAACGGCTTGCGCAGCGTGCTGAGCTGGTACCGCCACCGAGCCGCCGGTAGCGTGCTGATACGCCGCGGACTGCTGGGCAATTTCCGCCGGTGCTATCAGGTAGCCGATTCCCCACCCAATAAGAGCCAGCGACTTGCTGAATCCGTTCACAACTAAATGGCGGCCGTGCGAATCCGGAAATTCCAGCAGGGAGGGAGTGGGCTTGGCGGCGAAACTCAGCAGGTCGTATATCTCGTCGCTGAGCACGTACAGTTCCGGGAAATCCTGCGTGACGGCCAGCATGGCCGCCAGTTCCTCGCGGTGGTACACCCGGCCCGTAGGGTTGTTGGGGTTCGAAAACAGCAAAACCCGGGTGCGCGTGGTAATAGCGGCCCGCAACTGCTCGGGGTGCAGCGCATAATTATCATCGGGGCTGAGGGGCAGCGTCCGTACTATGCCGCCTGCCCGGGTTATCAATTCCCCAAACCCAAACCAGTTGGGCGTAGGCAGCAATACCTCATCACCCGGGCGCAGCAGAACGGTAAGTAACGCCGACAAAGCTGCTTTAGCCCCCGGCGTAACTACCACCTGCTGCGGCTCCACTTGGGTACCTTCCAGCTGTTGGTACCGGCGGGCAATGGCCTCTTGCAATGCCGGTAAGCCCGCGGCTGGTACCACCGGCAGCTGGCCGGCTTCAATACTACGAATGGCGGCTTCGGCCGCTACGGCCGGCGTCAGGAAGGTGCCGTAGCCGGATGCCAGGTTGAGAACGTCAGCCATGGGAAATACTATGCCAACTGCGTACACGAAAACGCAGCCGGCCGGGGAAAGTGGGAGAAGCGTACTGAATACCGAACCCTACCTAGGCCGTATGCAGCAGCACATCGGCAAAGTAATTCTGTTCATCGGTGAACAGCCCCTGCACTGCTAAACCGGCTTGCGCAGCTATTGCGGCAATGCCGGTAGCAGTAAACTTGTAGGAGTTTTCGGTGTGGATCATCTCCCAGGCCGCAAACTCAACCTGCCAGCCAAGCGCCGCAAAATGCACGGTTTGCGGGCGGGTGCTCACCAAAAACGAGCGCACGGCCCCGCTCAAGGGGTCGTAGTCGGTGTAGTGTTGCCAGAAACCCAGGTCGAAATCAGCACCCAGCTCCCGGTTGAGGCGGTGCAGCAGGTTGAAGTTGAACGCCGCCGTTACGCCCTGGCTGTCGTCGTACGCCGCCCGAATTTGGCGCGGGTCTTTCTGCAAGTCAAACCCCACCAGTAGCCGGTCGTCGGGGGTGAGCGGCCGGGCCAGGTTTTGCAGAAACCGGAGTCGGTCGTCGGGCAAAAAGTTACCGATGTTGGAGCCCAGAAACAGCACGGCTTTGCGCCCGGGGCGGGCCGCCATGAGGCGCAAGGCATCGGCGTAATCGGCTACTACGGGCTCCACGCGCAGGTTGGGCAACTCGGTCCGGAGGCTGGCCGTCAGCCCGTCCAGGGCGGCTTCCGAAATATCTACCGGCACATAGGTAAACCGGGCCTCCGTATCCAGCAGCTGCCGCAGCAGAATCTTAGTTTTCAGTCCATCACCGGCGCCTAACTCCAGCAGGAAAAAATGCTCAGCGGGGTTCTGAGGGCGCAGGGCCTGACCAATAGCAGCCTGGTGGCGGGTCAGCAGCGCAAACTCGGTACGGGTAGGATAATATTCCGGCAGCGCCATAATCTGCTGAAACAGCCGACTGCCCTCATCATCGTAAAAATACATAGACGACAAGGTTTTGAACGGCTTGCTTAGCCCTGCCCGCACGTGCTGGGCTAAGGGAGAATCAGAAGCTGGATGCTGGGTGTCTGCTGATAGAGAGTTGCCAAGGGCCGATGAAGCGGCTGTGCGGGAAGGAGGCATGAGAAATAATTCAGGGGAGAAGGTCAACATAGGGTCAGCACTAGCCCTTAGCGGGCCAGGCGGATGCCCGTAAACTGCCAGCGTTTATCGGCCTGGAAGAAGTTGCGGTACGTGATGCGGATATGGCTCTCGGGGGTAGCGCAGGACCCACCCCGCAGCACCAACTGGTTGATCATGAATTTGCCGTTGTACTCGCCCAGGGCGCCGGCCGCCCGTTGGTAGCCGGGGTAGGGGTGGTAGGCTGAATACGTCCACTCCCACGCGTCACCCAGCAACTGGTGGCATTGCGTGGGGTCGGCGTCGGGCGGCAGAGGTTGCGGGTCGTACCGCTGGCTTTCCAGGAAAGTACCCGCGGCCGTGCAGGGCTGAAACTGGCGGGCCGCAATTTCCCACTCCTGCTCGGTGGGCAAGCGGTGGCCCCGCCAGTGAGCATAGGCATCGGCCTCGTAAAAGCTGATGTGCGTAACCGGGGCGTTGGGTTGCACCGGCTGCAGGCCACTGTGCGTGAAGCGGTGCCACTGGCCATTGTGCAGCACCCAGTACAAGGGTGCTTCCCAACCGTGTTGCTGCACCAAATCCCACCCCTCGCCCAGCCAATACCGGAAGTCCCGGTAGCCGCCCGCCTCAATAAATTTCTGGTATTCAGCATTAGTCACCAATCGGTTCTGCAGCTCAAAGTCGGCCACATAGGTATCGTGCGGAGCCAACTCATTGTCAAAGCAAAACCCTTCTTCTTCAAACCCAATGTGGTACACCCCGCCCGGCACCGGCAGCCAGTTGGCCGGAGGAACCTCGCCACTCTGGGCCGCCTCGCGGGCGGGCTGATAGGCCGGGGCCAGGGGGCTGGTGCTCAAAATGTACTTGATGTCGGTTACCAGCAGTTCCTGGTGCTGCTGCTCGTGCTGCAAACCCAGCTCAAATACCTCCTGGGCAGCGGCCGGTAAGAGGTCCGGTGAGGCCAGCAGCCGCTGCATGTGCTCGTCTACGTAAGCGCGGTACTGGTACACCTCGTGCAGGGCTGGACGGGAGAGGGTGCCCCGGTCGGCTCGGTTCACGCGGGAGCCCAGGGAGTTGTAGTAGGAGTTGAACAGAAACGCGTAGTCGGGGTGATAAATGGCGTAATCGGGCAGGTAGGGCCGCAGCAGGAAGGTTTCCCAGAACCAGGTGGTATGCGCCAGATGCCACTTGGGGGGGCTCACGTCCAGGGTGGGCTGTACCACCGTGTCTTCGGGTAGCAGGGGCCGGCACAGGCTTTCCGTTTGCTGGCGAATAGTGGCGTAGCGGGCTACCGCATCGGCGGGTAGCGTAGCGGCAAGTGGAGCCTGAGTGGGTGCCGATAGGGTAGAGGACATGAGCGGATAACGGACGAGACGGACAAGTATAACAGCATAACGGCAAAGTAGGGCAGTAGTTTTCGCCGCTAAGCCCAGTATCGGCAGTGGTTAATGTGGAGGTACGTACTCGTCCGTAGTAATACGGAGGAGCTCATCAGTACAAAGCGGTATTTTGCTCGGTAAAAGCTAGTATTAAGCCGATAAAACCAAGACAAAAGGCAACTTTAGAGCGTATCACAACGACCTTTCGACGGTATTTTCCTTCCTTTCCATTCACCAGGTACCGATTATGAACACCAAGCAAGCCAACCGCACCACTCCCGAAACTCCCGTAGCAAAGCGTCCTCGTGGTTTTGCCGCCATGGACGCCGCCACGCAGCGCCGCATTGCCAGTGAAGGCGGCCGCGCCTCGCACCTGAGCGGCCGTGGCCACCGCTTTACCTCAGAAGAAGCCCGCGCAGCCGGCCGAAAGGGGGGCCAGGCTAGTCGTGGCCGCGGCACACAGGGCAACGCCGCAGAGTAACGCCTATTCTGAGGATGACGACGAAGGCGGTGCTGCCGCCTTTGTCGCCTGTACGATGCCGTCCCCGGTTGGTTGTTACCAGCCGGGGACGGTTGCGTTTCCGGGCGGCCCGTATATTGCTCCTCACTCACTGTTTCTGCCCTGTTCATGCTCCAACTGCGCACCACCCGGCGCGATTTGCGCTTCAATTTTCCGGCTCGCACCTCTCGGGGTGCTCTCAACGAGCATACCGCCCACTATCTGCACCTCACGGATAGCCAGCAGCCCCAGCGGGTAGGCGTAGGGGAGGCGGCACCCCTTGCCGGGCTCAGCCCCGACCACCGGCCCGATTTTGAAGCTACTCTGAATGGTTTTGTGCGCGAGTTCAACCGCCGCCAGCTGGAAGAGCTGCACCCCACCGAAGCGCTGGACCTAATTGGGCCTGAGTGGCCCGCCCTGCGCTTTGCCCTCGAAACGGCACTGCTCGATTGGCAGCAGGGCGGGCGGCGGCAGTTGTTTGACACCCCCTTTAGCCGCGGCGAAGCCGGTATTCCCATCAACGGCCTAGTTTGGATGGGCGACGCGGCCTTTATGCGGCAGCAAATCGAAAAAAAGCTGACGGACGGCTATTCCTGCCTGAAGCTGAAAATTGGGGGCCTGGATTTCGCCACCGAACTCGCTATTTTGGCCGAAATACGAGCCATAGCGGGTCCCGAAGTTCTCACGCTGCGGGTGGATGCCAACGGTGCCTTTGCCCCGGCCGAGGCCCTGCCGAAACTGGAACAGCTGGCGCGGTTTCACCTTCACTCCATCGAGCAGCCTATCAAAGCCGGTCAGTGGGCTGCGCTGGCGGAAGTATGCCGCCAGTCACCGGTACCGGTAGCGCTGGATGAGGAGTTGATTGGCCTAACCGCGCCCGAACAGCAGCGGGAGTTGTTAGAGTGCACCAAGCCCGCTTACATCATCTTGAAGCCCACGCTGCTGGGTGGGCTGCAGGCCAGCCAGCACTGGATGCAGCTGGCCGAAACGGCCGGTATCGGGTGGTGGCTAACTTCCGCCCTGGAGTCGAACGTGGGGCTTAACGCCATCAGCCAGTTGGCGGCGGCTACAGCCACGCCCGATTTTCCGCAAGGGTTGGGCACCGGGCAGCTATACCACAACAACGTGGCCTCGCCCTTGCGCATTGACCACGGGCTGCTGTTTTACGATGCTTCCGGAAGCTGGGAGCCTACTGAATAATGGAAAAGCAACTTAGAATAGGCATGAAGAGCTATTGTACTATTCAGGAAGCTAGCGCGTGACGAGGGAGCTTAAAAAAGAGAAGGCTGTGCTGCTCAATATAGCCGCTGAGTTTTGCAGCAGAGCCACTAAGTGCGCTGTAACAACAGTGTTGAGAAGTTAGCAGCCTGCGCCGCTTGCTTGGCATAAGCGGCACAAGCCTCTGTAAGCTCAACAGTGAAGCGGCATTGGTGCCTTGTGCAATAGTTGGGTTTTTTCAGTAACTTACCTGAACTCTCACATTCAGGTTATGGTGTTCCGAATCTGTACCCTATTGCTGACTACGGGCTGGGGCCGGGTGGCGGGGCTCGTGCTGTGCCTGTGGCTGGCAAATCCGGGTTGCACGGGGGCGCAGCCGGCGGCTTTTCACTTTAAGCACACGCACACTCGGCAGGCGCGGATTCCGTTTGTGCTGCAGCGTAACCTGATTGTGATTGAAACGTGGCTTAACAACCAGGGGCCTTACAACTTCCTGTTGGATACCGGCATAGGTACTTCGCTTATCACGGACCCCGCCGTAGCGCAAAAGTTGAATATTTCGCTGCAGCAGCGGTTTTTGGTAGCCGGTGCCGGTGAAGAACGACCGTTGGAGGCTTTTCAGACGTCGGGTGTAGCCGTGCGGCTGGTTGATGAAGTAGAAGCGCCCTCATTGTCCTTTCTGACCCTCTCCGAAGATGTGTTGAACCTGTCCGGCTACGTGGGTATGCCCATTCACGGCTTGTTGGGTTCCGATGTGTTCCGCAGCTTTGTAGTAGAGGTTGACCCCGAGCGGCAGATGGTTGTTCTGCGCGACCCGGCACGGTTTGAGGCTCCGCGTGGGCGGCGCTGGGCGCGGGTGCCGCTGGATATGGAAGGCCGCAAAGCCTATCTGACCGTGCCGGTGCAGCTCAACGATTCGCTCTCCATGCCCCTGAAGCTGGTGTTGGATACCGGAGCCGGCCATGCCCTGTCTATCGAAACCACCTCTGATGCGCGGTTGCGTCTGCCAGCCAATCGGTTGCGCACGCCACTGGGCCGGGGGCTGAGCGGCAATATCAACGGGTATCTGGGCCGGGTAGCGGCGCTGCAACTGGGGCGCTACCGGATGCCGTCACTGATTACCTCCTTCCCGGATGCCGCCGACGTTGCGCACCGGGCCGAAACGCCACGCAACGGTAACCTAGGCTTTGAGCTACTCAAGCGGTTCAAGGTAATTATTGATTACACGCATAACCGGCTTATGCTGCGGCCCAACAATGCGTATCGGGAGCCGTTTGAGCACGACATGAGCGGCGTGGAGCTCCTGGCCACCGGGCCCGCGTACCGGCAGTTCAAAATCACGCGTATTGAGCCCGACAGCCCGGCTGCCCGCGCGGGCCTGAAGCCGGGCGATGAGTTTTTGTCCATCAACCTGATTCCGGCCGAGTTCTTTACCCTCAACCAGTTCAGCCGCATGCTGCACTCCGAGGATGGGCGGCAGTTGCTATTCGTGGTGCGCCGCGCTGATGGCGAGCTATTTACTACCACCGTGCGGCTGAAGCGGCAGATTTGATTTGTGTGAGTAGGGCGGAGCTTGTAACCTGCAACTACCCAAAATCAGTACCTTAGAAACTCCTCCCATCCCTTGGCTGCCCTGGCAGCTGCCCCGCATATTGTCTGCGTATGGCCTATCCTCCTGCTGCTCTACCCCAGCCGCCGCCCGCCGTTCTGGCCAATCAGCATATCTATTCCGATTACTTCGATGAGCATTTTGTAGAAACCCTTGACCGCAACGTGCTCCAACTGCTGGACCGGGTGTGGTTTCGCTCGGAGCTAGTTGGGTTTGAGGAGTACCCGGAGCGCAACAACCCCGAACGACCCCTCATTTTCGCCTCCAACCACTCGGGCATGGCCTTTCCCTGGGATGCTATTGTGGCCCTCTCGCATCTGTGGCGCGTGCTGCCCGACCTGCGCGACCTGCCCCGGCCGCTGTCGGCGCCCATGCTCTCCCAGTCGGTGCTGATGAACCCGTTTTTGGTGAAGGACTTCTGGAAGCGGGCCGGGTGCGTGGATGCCACCACCCTGAACTTTGAAACCATGATGTTCTACAACGACCACAACCTGATGCTGTACCCTGAGGGGGTGCCCGGCATTGGCAAAGGGTTCAACAACAAGTACCGGCTGCAGCGGCTAGCTACCAGCATCGTGCGTCTGGGCATCCAGCACCGCACCGATATCATCCCGTTCTACACTATCAACGGGGAGTACCTGAATCCCTACACCTATAGCTGGGCCTGGGTGAACCGACTGAGCAAGAAAATCGGTATTCCGTTTATTCCGATGGGTCCGGTTATCCTGCTGGTGCTGCTGCAGCCCTGGTTTTTCTACATGGCGTTTCCGGCCAAGCTCACCTTCGTGCTGGGCACCCGCATCAAGCCCTACGAGCTGACAACCAAAACCACCGATGAGCTGACTCGCCCCGAATACGAGGCCCTGGCCAACGAGGTGCGCGGCCGCATGCAGCAGGAACTGGACGCCGCCGTGCAGCAGCACGGGCAGCACCCGTACCGCTGGCGGGAGCTATGGCAGCGCATCAAAGCCAACTGGCGCTACTTCCCGTTCTTTCTGCCCTGGGCTTGGCCGGCGCTGTTTCAAGAGTTTGAGCGCCAGTACCTGCGCCATGGCCAGCGCGACTTCGACCTGGATTTGCGCAGCCCCGGCGCGTACTGGCGCATGCTGTGGCGCAACCCGTTCACCCTCACGTTCTTTATTCCCGTATTAGGCTGGATTCCCATTGCTATCCGGGGCTACAAAGGCCATCGGCTTGGCAACAACAAAAAGTAACTGCGTGCAGCACCGCCACAGGCTTTGCTGATGTTTTCCGCCCGCACTCCCGTCCGCTGTTAATTCCCACAATGCCCTCCACCCAACATCTGCTTTTAAAGCAGTTACTAACTGCTGCTACCGGCCCACTGGCCCGGCGGCGGCCCCGCCTGCCTGCCATGCGACTAGCGTTTGAGCTGCTTTCATTCGGGCAGCTAATGCCCTGGAATGTATTTATGGAGGATGCATCGGTGGAGGAAATGCCAGCCGAATGGGTGCGCCCCGCCGGCGCCGATACCAGCCGGGTAATCCTGTATCTGCATGGGGGCGGCTATGTGCTGGGCTCTTTGAATACGCACCGGGCGCTGGTAGGCACCTTGGCCCAGCGTTGCGGCGTTTCGGCCCTGGCCATCAACTACCGCAAAGCCCCCGAGTACCCGTTTCCGGCAGCCCTCGAAGATGCCTTGCTGGCTTACCGCTGGCTGCTGGCCCAGGGCTACGCGCCCACCAACATCATGGTGGCCGGCGACTCGGCCGGGGGAGGGCTGGCCCTGGCGTTGCTGGTGGCCCTACGGGATGGGGGCGAAGCATTGCCGGCGGCTGCCATCGGCCTTTCTCCCTGGACCGACCTGATGCTGCCTTCGGGACTGATGCGCCGGGTGTGCCAGGAAGAAAGCCAGGTGCTGGAAGCGCTTGAAATCCGGGGGTGGGGGCCATTGTACGCTTCTTCAACCTCTCTCACGCATCCGCTGGTGTCGCCGGTACATGCCCGCTTACACGGTTTGCCGCCCCTGCTCATCCAGATTTCCAACGCCGAGGTGCTGGGCGATGATGTGCAGCGGTTTGCTGAGAAAGCCCGGGCCGCCGGTACGCCCGTTACGCTACAGGTGTTCGATGGCTTGGTACACTGGTGGCACCTGTTCTGGCGCTTCCTGCCTGAGGCCCGCACCGCCCTTGACCAAGTAGCCATATTCACCGCTGAAATCTGGGGCCAATCCTCCGCCAAAGCTGCTTAAAGCCCGCCTTTTATAAGAAAACCCATCATCCAGACAAACACCAAAGGGATGCGGCAACAAAAAATTGCTCTCACCTTCAACTATATAGCGGTGTTTTCGTAGGTTTGTCGAAAGTAGTAGGCTTGCATACTACTTTGCTGGTCAGGTGCCCACCTGCGTAGCGCATTATTCCATTCTCACCCCCTTTACTTTTAACACTTCAGCCGTATGGAAGATCTGTTTAAGAAGTTCATCAACGCCGGCGTTGGCTTCGCATCCCTGACCAGTGACCGGGTGCAGAAAAGCATCGACGCGCTGGTGAAAGAAAGCAAATTGTCGGAGCAGGAAGGCGCCAAAATAATGGACGACTTGAAGAAAAACACCGACGCCAAGCGCAAGGAGCTGGAAAAACAAGCCCAGGGCCTGGCTGCTCGCCTGCTGAAAACGGTAGGCGTAGCGCCCAACTCGGAGGTAGAGGAGCTGAAGCGCACCGTGAAAGGTGGCAAAGCCACTCCCGCATCAGCCCCCAAGAAAGCTGCCGCTCCCAAGTCGGCTGCTAAACCCGCTTCCAGCGCTACCAGCAAAGCCGCTGGCGCCGTAAAAAAAGCAGCTGACGCTACCAGCGCCGCTGCCGGCAAAACGCAAAAATCGGCCGCCGCTAAAGCCGGTGCTGCCAAAAAGGAAAACTCCGGCGCGGCTTCTTCGGAAAGCAACGCTTAGTTGATAGTATTGCGTTGAAAAGCTCCGTCCGTGGCCTAGCGGACGGAGCTTTTTTATGCGCTTATTTCGCAGATTGGGAAAGATTTCGCCCGTAGGCCCCGGCCACACTGAACCAGCGGTGTAGCACTGCTACCTGGCAAAGTACACGCCTCTGGAATCCGTGAAATCTGCTTAATCCGTCTAAATCCGTGCTACATGTTTAAAAACACCATTTCCAACCTTACGCGCATCCGGCAGGTAGCCGAGGTGCTGATTCGCTACGGGTTTGAGGATGTGGTGACGAGTACGGCCCTGCGGCGGCTGGTGCCCCAGAGCCGGCGCCGCTCCTGGCAGGAAGGGGAGCAGGCGGTGTTCGAAACCACCCGCTGGCAGCGCATCCGGATGATTATCGAGGAGCTGGGTCCCACGTTCATCAAGCTGGCCCAGGCCCTGAGCAACCGCGCCGATTTGCTGCCCGAGGCCCTGATTGACGAGTTTGAGAAGCTGCAGAGCAACGTGCCGCCGTTTTCGGTGGAGCTGGCCCGCCGCATTATCGAGCAGGAGCTGGGCCGGCCGCTGGAGGAGGTATTCTCGGAGTTTGATGAAGTGCCGCTGGGCTCAGCCAGCATTGGGCAGGTACACGGGGCCCGGCTGCTGACGGGCGAGAAAGTAGTGGTGAAAGTGCAGCGCCCCGATGTGCAGGAAAAAGTGCGCACCGACCTGAGTTTGCTGCACGAACTGGTGCGCCTCACCGCCAACTTCCTGCGCCGCCAGGGCCTGAGCAACCCCCAGGATATTGTGGACGCCTTCGAGCGGAGCATGATGAAGGAGCTGGACTACACCTCCGAGGCCCGTAGTATGGAGCAATTCCGTAAGCTCTACGAGGACTATACCAGCTTCTATATTCCCAAGCCGTACCGGGAGCTGAGCACCAACCGCATTCTGGTGATTGAGTACGTGAGCGGCTGTAAAATCACCGATAAGCCGCAACTGCTGGAGTGGGGCCTGAGCCCGGAACAGGTGGCCGAAACCGGCATGGATATCTACTTGACCCAGATTTTTGAGTTTGGAGCCTTCCACGCCGACCCGCACCCCGGCAACGTGCTGGTACGCCCCGATGGCACGCTGGTGCTCATCGATTTTGGGATGGTGGGCCGCCTTACTCGCCAGCAGAAATATGCCTTTGCGGGCGTGTTCATCGGCATGGCCCGGCAGGATGCCCGCAGCATGGCCCTTAACTTTCGCCGCCTGGCCATTACTTCCGAAATACCCGACATGCGCGCCTTCGAGGCCGACCTCAGCCAACTGATTGAGGATTTTGCCTTGCTCGACGTGAAGGAGATGAGTATGTCGGACCTGGCCGATGCACTACAAAGTATTATCTACCGCTACAAGCTGCAGGTGCCCGGGGCCGTGTTCCTGATTCTGCGGGCCTTGGTGATTCTGGAAGGTATTGGCAAGGTGTTGCACCCGCGCTTCAACACCTTCGAGTTTGTGCGGCCCTACGGCGCGCGTATCATCGGGGAGCAGTACTCCATGGAGAATATCCAGAGCGAGGCGCTGTACACCGGCACCCAATTGCTGGCTCTGTTGCAAACCCTGCCCGGCGACGTCCGGCAGATTATGCGCAAAATTTCGCGCGGGGATTTACGCGTGCGGGTAGAGCTCAGCGGCTATCAGCTGCTCCTGCGCAAAGCCGACCAACTGGTGAGCCGTAGCATTCTGGCGGCCATTACGGTGGCCGTTATCCTGTTTGCGGGCCTGAGTTTGCTGGGGCGCTATTCGCCCGCCATGCCGTACTACAGCGGGTTGCCCGCCGTTACGTGGTGGAGCCTATCGGTGGCGGCGTTTTTGGTGTTGGTGCTGTTGCTTTTGGATGGGCGAAGAGACAAGCGGCGGGAGTAGTGCTATCAGCGGCCGGTTTGAAACAAATAGGCTAGGCACACGGCAGGGCCTTTTAAGCCGTAGTAAATATCCCACTGGTATTGTGTGAGCATTTGGAGTTCCTGTCGGCGCCCAACCGGAATGCTCACGCCCAGGCTGCCCAGCAAATGAGTGGTTAGCCAGCCGTCTGGGTTCCGCACTTTGGCAGTTAGCAGCAAGGCCCCTGCTGAGTTCTGTTCATAGTAGTAGGTAGTGCTGGAGAGTACGTAGTCGGCCCCCATGCCAAGGCCGGTAAGCAGGTTAAGATGCGGAGCTACGCTGAAACGTCGTCCGAACAGTATCTGCCCATGAAAAATGTTGTTCCGGAAAGGTGTGGAGTACCACTGGTTGCCGTTGGGTGAATAGGAATAAGGTACAAGGTCCTTGTGATGGTTAAGCCGCAGATAACCCGCTGAAACGGTTAGTTGAACCCCACTGGCCCGAACCAGTTGCCATTGTAACCCTAGCTGTTGGTAAGGCTCAGGTGATTTTCCATCCTTTACCCGCCCGTACGAAGCCTGCACCCCCAGGCTGCTTACCCAAAAGTGCGACTGTTGGTGCCGCTGGTTTTGCCATGCCGGGTTGCGGCACGTGTTGTAAGACGCTAGTTCGCGCAATACATACTTATCACTGAACGGCAGGTCCAGAAAATAGGAACCTGCCCATTGCGAGGATGGGCAGCCCGCCAGCCGCTTGATAAACAGCAAATGCCAGTTTTGCGGAGTTAACTCGAACAGAGTATCAGTGGCCGGCGGCTGCAAAAGCAAGCCAGTTTCGTTGGCAAATGTGTACAGGTTGGCAGTGCCTAGCTGCCTGGATACTACAAAAGCAGGGGTCAGTGCGGCGGAAGCAGCCCGCTTTACTAGCTTGCTCTGCACCGGAGGCAAGTTGCCCAACCCGTAGCCTCGCACCTCATCTGGTCGAAAAAGCTGTTTCCCGCCGCCTTGCTGATTGGTGAGTTCGATTAGCTGGTAATCGTTTTTCTCTCGGATGGTCCCTTGGAGTGAGTCGCCATGCAGGGTGAGTACATAACCGGGCAAGCCTTGTGCTTTGCTTGCAACTGCACTGCCCAACAGGAGCAGCAACCAACATACCAAACGCATAATATGGAATAGTGTAACCGGAATAAGCGCCACTCAGATGAATTTATGAGCCACTAAACTACAGTGCGGCACCAGGAAAACCATCAAGCGGTTCACCTATCGGCCTAGCGTTAGTAAACTGGCAGGGAGCTAAAAGTCTGATAACGTTTTGTAAGGGTGTAATGTAATGGCTTGTTAGTATGGTTTTGAATGCCTGTTGCTACTTTGTGAGAGGTACTTGAAAAGTCTGATTTGATAAAATTGCGGACTGTATTCCTCGGGCTGGGTGTCCAATTTGCCGGCGGTTCAACACACACGTCACTGCCATGCCTTTTCTATCTGTACGCTCTCGAAAGACTGGTTTTTTGCTTGCCGCTACCTGCTGGCTGGTTGGCCTAGCAGGTGCCGCTCACGCCCAAACCGGTACCGACCAGGATACCTACGAAACCCAGAAGCGCCTGAGCGTAGGGGTAACCAAATACGCGGAAGCGCGAGTGGCCCTCACCGGCTTTATCCGACGGCGGGCAGTGCGGGTGCAGAAGCAGGAGGAAACGCCCGAGCAACTCACCGCTGAGTTCAGCCTGACCAACGCCGACTTACCCCGGCTGGATTCGTTGGTGGCAGGATTGGGGTACGTCCTGGAAAATAACCTGAACACCCACAACCTCACCTCGCGCCTGCAAGAGCTCAAGGCTGATGAGCAGGCCGAAACTGCCCGGCTAGCTGCCACGCAAGCCCGGATACGGGAGGAAAAACTGCCCGCGGAAGAGCGGGCTTCGCTGCAGAACGAAGTAGTGCAGCGGGAGGCGCGCCTGCGGCAACTTCAGCAGCAGCAGCAGTTGCTCAATAGCCGTCAAGGACAGGCCTACGTGTCGCTCCGGCTATTTGATGAAATCAGCTTCCCCACGGGCAACCGGCGCGTAAGCTTCGTGAATATGCCTGGCGTGGAGTACGCCTATCTGCGCCTCGATAACCCGAAGGTAGGCCTCACCAGCCAGGCGTACCAAGGCTACGCCATCAAATACCTGTTCACGCGGGGCAAAAGCTACTTCAACCTAGGCGTATATAAGCCTACCACAACCAACAAAACCGATTCAGCTTTCGTGAATGAGCTGTTCGTTATCAATTTTGGGCAAGACTTTTACCCGCGCAATTTTGGCCGGGGACGGCGGCGCTACCTCAACCTGTACACCAGCTATCAGGTGGGCGGCTTCATCCTGAACCGCAACGACGATAAGGCCAATGACTTCATTCCGAACCTGAACTTAGGCCTAGGCGTGGAACTCGTCAAAACCCGCCACATTCTGCTAGATACGAAAGCCAGCTACTTCGTGCCCCTCAACAGCCGCAGCCGCGACCTGCGCGGGTTACTGGGGCAGGCGTCGTTCAACTTCGTGTTCTGACCACCACTGTCAGTACTCAAGCAGTATACTCGGGTACTGACAGTGGTGATTTATCTAGCGAAAAAAATCAGAAAGCAATGCCTAGGTCAAGCCGAATATCAGCCAAGTAAGGCGCAATAGCAGAGGGCTTGTCGTCGCGAAGGTTATGGTCTAGGCGCAGTTCTAGGGAGTACTGCGGGCGGTTGGGCTGTTGCCACAATACGCCCACCCCGCTGGCAGCGCCTACATTGTACCCCCGCATGTTGAAGCTGGAAACACGTGCGGGGGTACCATTCTGATCTTGAACAATTCGCTCCAGCTTGCGCCCGAACAACTGTGTGTATTGTGGCCCAATATTCAGAAAAGGACGCACTTTTCCACTGCCAAACTGGTAGCGCAGCAGTATGGGCAGTTGTACCTGCTTATAAGCCACATTGTAAGACATGACAGTCTTGTAGTAGGCCCCTCCGTTATATACTTCCTGATTTCCGTAGGTATCGGCAACGGCAGAATACACAGCCTCTACCTGCAGCGCAATGTGACGCGTGAGCAATGCATTGACGAAAACGCCGGCATGCCAATCAAGCGAGTTTGAGGTGCGAGGTGCGTTACCCGTCACATCGGGCATTATGCTGGTATTGCGTAGGCCTGCCTTCACGCCCACATAGCTGTGAATACCACCAGGGTCAGCCACTGGTTGGATTGTCTGTTGCGGGTAGCGGCACTTGTTGTAGCGCGTTACCAGCTGCATTAAACTGGGATAGTTATAAGTATACTTAGTTTCAATCAGAATCGAGGAAAAATCCAGCTCGGGGCAGCCGGGCATTACCCGTAGATAGGCCAAACGTGGAGCGCAGGACAACACCTCTATTACATAAGCAGAGTCTTGCTGCTGAAGGAAAAAACGCTTCTCTCCTTGGTCATTGGTGCCGCTGAGCAAGCTGATAGGTCCCCGCAACAATGGTTGCAAGAGCCGAATAGAGCCATTGGGGCCTACCACTCGAGATTCAGCCTGTACGCCTAGTGGTGTACCAATGGTCCGGACTTCGGCTGCCTCAAAATCATAAACTGCCCCTTTCGCATTGCGCAAATGAACCGTTTGGACGGCTCTGTTGTGGAATAAAACGCGTCCACGTAGGGTGTCGCCGTTAGCCTTTACCACGTAGTCAGTAGGGCGGTGCTGAGCCTGTATAGCGGATGGAAGTAGGACCGTTAAGCCCAAAATTGGTAGTACAAACTGTTTCAATTCAGTTATATAGTTACGTGTAAAAACGAACGTCCGGCTGCTGCAGATCAGGCAGCCGCCGGACGATAAATAAACAAGGCCGAAAATTACACTAACTCAACGGTTATTTCAGCTGCATATCATCAATGATGCGCTGGATTTTCTCGCCGGCCAGTTTGTCGGCCAGGTCAAAATCCACGGCGGATTTCAGGGGTTGCCGCACGCTGAAGTAGAACTTGATTTTGGGCTCGGTGCCGCTGGGGCGAGCCGAGATTTTGCTGCCGTCTTCCAGAATGAACTGGAGCACGTTGGATCTTTCCAGGCCGGTTTCAGTTTCGAGGTTGGTGCGCAGGTCGCGGATGCGGCCGGTTTTGTAGTCGCGCAGCTCCACCACGGGCAGGCCGGCAATGGTGCGGGGCGGGTTGGCCCGTAGCTCGGCCATCATTTCCTGAATTTCCTCGGCTCCGCGCTGGCCTTTTTTGGTGAGCGAAATCAGGTGCTCCTTATAAAAGCCGTAAGTGCAGTACATCTGCACCATTTCCTGGTACAGCGTACGGCCCTGGTCTTTGGCGGCGGCGGCCATTTCGGCCAGCAAAGCGCAGGCCGAAATAGCGTCCTTGTCGCGCACGAAGTCGCCAATCATGTAGCCGTAGCTTTCCTCGCCGCCGCCAATGTAGTTCTGCTGGCCTTCCAAGTCGCGGATGATGCCGGCAATGTACTTGAAGCCGGTGAGCGTCTGGTAGGCTTTCACGCCTTGGTGGCGGGCAATGTCGCCTAGCACGTCACTGGTGACGATGGTGTACACGATGAAGTCCTGGTCGGTGGTTTTGCCGGCCTGGCTGCGGGCCGAGAGCAGGTAGTGCGTGAGCAGGGCAGCGGTTTGGTTGCCGTTTACCAGCACCCACTCGCCGTGGTTGTTTTTCACGGCAATGCCTACGCGGTCCGAGTCGGGGTCAGTGGCCAGCACCAGGTCGGCGTCGAGGGCTTTGGCTTGGTCGAGGGCCATCTGCATGGCTACTTTTTCCTCCGGGTTAGGCGACTGTACCGTGGGAAAGTTGCCGTCGGGCGTGGCCTGGGCCTCCACGATGTGCACGTTGGTGAAGCCCAGCTGCGCCAGTGCCTGGGGCACCATGGTAATGCCGGTGCCGTGCAGCGGGGTGTACACAATCTTGAGGTCTTGCTGGCGCTGAATGGCGGCGGGGTTGATGCTTAGCGCCTTCACTTGAGCCAGGTAAGCGGCATCCAGCTCCTCGCCAATCAGGTGAATGCGCGAGTTATCAGCCTCAAACCGGACGTCGCCTACCGACTGAATGGCCTCTACTTCCCGGATGATGTTCTTATCGTGCGGGGCTACTACCTGGGCGCCATCGTTCCAGTACACTTTGAAACCGTTGTACTCCTTGGGGTTGTGCGAGGCCGTCACTACGCAGCCGCTCTGGCAGCTCAGGTGGCGGATGGCAAACGACAGCTCGGGCGTGGGCCGCAGAGCTTCAAATAAGTACACCGTAATGCCGTTGGCCGAGAAAATAGCCGACACCAGCTCGGCAAACAGCCGGCTGTTGTTGCGCGAGTCGTGGGCCACGGCTACCTTAATTTCCTGGCCCGGGAACGACTGCACGAGGTAATTGCTCAGGCCCTGGGCCGCCATACCCAGCGTGTAGCGGTTCATGCGGTTGGAGCCCGCCCCCATGATGCCGCGCAGCCCACCCGTGCCAAATTCCAGATTCCGGTAAAACGCATCCGACAGGAAATCATCCTGATTAGCGGCCAGCAGCTCGCGGATTTCGGCTTGCGTTTGATGGTCGTAGCTAGGCGTGAGCCAGTTGTTGATTTTGGCGTGGATTTCGGGCGTAAGGGCCATACGAAAGTGCTTTTGGGGGGATAAAGAGGAGTTCAGAGAACGGGAGTAAAGAAAAGAGGTTTTCCCGTCATTGCGAGGACGCAGGACAAAGCAATCCGTCCTTTTCAGTGCCCGAAGCCCCGAAAAATGAAAAGCCCCTGACAGCCGTGCTGGCGTCAGGGGCTTTTCATTAGGTCAGAACTTCTGACTGCGTGAAGGAAGGATTGCTTCGTCCTGCGTCCTCGCAATGACGGTGGGTTACAGGTTGCCGCGCAGGGCCTGCTCCCGCTCAATGGCTTCGAACAGAGCCTTGAAGTTGCCTTTACCGAACGATTTGGCGCCTTTGCGCTGGATGATTTCGTAAAACACGGTGGGGCGGTCTTCCACGGGCTTCGTGAAGATTTGCAGCAGGTAGCCTTCCTCGTCCCGGTCCACCAGCAGGTTCAGGTCACGGATGCTGTCCAGGTCCTCGTCGATGTGGCCTACGCGGTCCAGCAGGTCCTCATAGTAGGTGTTGGGCACCTGCAGGAACTCCACGCCGCGGCGGCGCAGTTCCGTTACGGTTGCCCGGATGTCGTGGGTGAGCAGGGCCATATGCTGTACGCCGGCCCCGTGGTAGAAGTCGAGGTACTCCTCAATCTGGCTTTTTTTCTTGCCTTCGGCGGGCTCGTTGATGGGGAATTTTACGTAGCCGTTGCCGTTACTGACCACTTTGCTCATCAGGGCCGAATACTCGGTGCTGATGTCGTCGTCGTCGAAGGTGATGAGCAGCTTGAAGCCCATTACGTCCTCGTAAAACTTCACCCACTGGTTCATTTCGCCCCAGCCCACGTTACCCACGCAGTGGTCCACGTACTGCAGGCCCACGGGGGCGCCCTGCGGAATGCCGCTGGTTTTAGCCACGAAGCCGGGCAGGAAAGGCCCGTTGTACTTGCTGCGCTCCACGAAAGTGTGGATGGTTTCGCCGTAGGTGTAAATGCCGGCCATAGTCACCTCGCCGTGCTCATCCGATACGGTGTAGGGCTCAAAGGCGGGCCTGGCACCGCGCTTGGTGGTTTCCTCGAAGGATTTGCGGGCGTCGTCCACCCACAGGGCCATTACCTTCACGCCGTCGCCGTGCTGGGCCACGTGGCGGGTGATGTCGGAGTCGGGCAGGAGGGAAGTGGTGAGCACCAGCCGGATTTTGTTCTGCTGCAGCACGTAGCTGGCCCGGTCGCGCTGGCCGGTTTCGGGGCCGGCGTAGGCCACCAGCTCAAAGCCAAAGGCGGCCTGATAAAAGTAGGCCGACTGCTTGGCGTTGCCCACGTAAAACTCCAGATAATCAGTGCCGTTGAGGGGCAGGAAGTCGTGGGCGGGGTGGGCCTGCACGGCCGGTGAGGTCATGGTTTCCATAGAGAAACAGCTTGGGTGGCGGGTGGAAGTGTTGGTTGGGGTAAAAATACTGGTTTGGTCTAAATGATTCCCGTTGAAGGTCAACGATTCAGGAAAGGCAAGCCTAAACCCGCGCGGAAACGTATGTAGGCCGGGGCCGGAAGCGCGGGAAACTGCTGATTCCTCCCCACCTTTGCACCTTCACCTACTACCTTACCTAGTATGAATTCGGAAGAGCTGAACCGCGCCCTGGTGGCCCTCATCGAGAAGAAAGCCGAGCTGCACAAGCTCACCTATGACGATGCCCGCTACGACGACGTAGAGGAAGAGCTACACGACCTCGAGGACGATTTCAACGACGAATACGGCGCTTTCCTGGAAGCTGCTCTGGAAAAAGTACACAACGACCTGGGCTCCGACACCGACGTGCTGCTGCCCACGGCCTACCTGCCGGCCAACACCAGCGGTACGCCCACGCCCAAGGAAGGCGTCTGGATTGACTCCGAAAAGTACTCGGGCAAAGAGGCCCGCCTCACGCTGGTGCCCAACCCCACGCGCCTACTTATTACGGTAGGCAAAACGGTGCAGCAGGAAGTGTGGAAAGCGTAAGGTTTTTAATGATGAGTGTTGAATTATGAATGATGAATTTTCAGCTTACATAAGCTGGTAGGCTGTCTGAACGGCTAATTCATCATTCATAACTCATCATTCAACACTCAACTCTCCATGCTCTACCGCATTGCACAGCCCGCCGACTGGCACCGGGCGCAGGAAACCGGCTTTTTTGAAAGCGCCGATTTAGCGGCCGAGGGCTTCATTCATGCTTCCGAGCTAGGGCAGGTGCTGGAAACGGCCCGACTGTACTACCGGGCCAGCCCCGGGTCAGTACTGCTGGAAGTGGATGAAGCCGCGCTGGAAGCGGCAGGCATTCGGGTGGAGCGGGAGTGGGCCGAGCGACGTCAGGCGTATTTCCCGCACGTATTCGGGCGCATTCCGCTGGCGGCGGTGCGGCGTTCCTGGCCGTTTCCGGTGGCCCACGATGGTGCAGCCCACCTGCCCGTTGAAATAAATTAGACAAAACTGGAACTATTCTTGCAACGACGCTATCAGCGGCCGGACCACCTGCTGGTCCGGCCGTTTTTTGTTATCGTCTGATTCTTTTATTCAACGCCGATGCTTACTGTTACCCGTCTGTTTTCTATGCTATCAGCCGGAGGGCTGGCCCTGCTATTATCCGCCTGCGGGGCCAGCACCTTCCTGGCCGTGGAGCCAGCTAATTCCAATGGTCCCTGGGTGAATGGGCACCCCACCAGCGTAGTTAGCCACCCCGATAGTGTGTATGTGCGCGCAGGCTTCCTTCGAGCCGACGACAACGAACTGGTATTTGAAGTGGCCTACCTGAACTACTCTGATAAGCCTATTCTCATTGCGCCCGAAACGTTCTACTACATGGCTGTGCCCGATACCCTGGCCGACAGCACCCGCGTACCGGCCCAGTTCTTCGAAGCCCGCCGCCTGGCCGCCGACCCAGAAGTGCGGCTGGTTCAGCTACAGGCCAGATTGAAGGAGCAGGAGCGCAAAGCCACTAACGTGAGCTGGTTTGAAATCCTGACCACCGTGACCGACTTAGCCGAGGACGTGTCCAGCATCAAGAAAAAGGAAACAGACCAGCAAGTTGCGGAGCGCGAAGCCCGCCACCAGGATAACCAGGCCTTTTTCGATAACCAACGCCTCGACCACGCCGAACAGGCACAGCAGCTGTACTCGCAGACCACAGCGCTGGAAGCCGTAGTGCTACGCAAGAACACGCTGGCTCCCGGTCAGGGCCTGCGCGGGCAGGTGTTCTTTCCGCGCCTGGATGTGGCGCGGAAGCTACGCCTAGTAGTGTTCTTCGATGAGCGGCCGGTGCAGTTTACCTTCACCCAGGCATTGCGGAGCACCCGGCAATACCAGCCTGCTCCCGCCGCTGTAGCGCAAACAGAACCTCGTTGACACAGAAAAAGCCAGCGGAAGCATCCGCTGGCTTTTTCTGGAAGTAAAGTGCAAGTGCTATTTCAGCGCAACCAGCACTTCCTGGTTTTCCCAGCGCAGAATCAGGCCCTGGGGCGTTACCTCATACACCAGCCGCTCGGCCATGCTGGGGGCTTTGCGCGGGATGGTCGTTACGCGGAGGGCGTCCTGCTTTTCATCGTACTTGAAAGCGCCCCACTGCTTGGCCGTTTTGTTGAAGATTACCGTCCATTGTTTCTCCGTTGGGATGACAAACAGCGCGTAGGTACCGGCGGGCAGGGCTTTGCCTTCTACCATCAGGGGTTGGTCGGTGGTGAAGGTGGTGGCTTCGTTGGCCCCGGCCCGCCATACCTGGCCGTACGGAACCAGCCCGCCCCAAATGGCGCGGCCCTTCACGGCGGGGCTGCTGTAGGCTACTGTTACGGTGGCTTTGCCGATTTTGCCGGTGGCCGTAGCGGCCGGGCTGGGCTTTTCTTTGGGGGCATCCTGGGCCTGACTGTGGCCGGCCCAAAGAATACCAACCAGCAACAGCAGCAGCATGCGGAAAAGACGAAGATTTTTCATTGGTGGGGGAAGGAGAGTGGTGAAAAAAATACCCAGCCCCTTGGCAGAGGCTGGGTAAATTACAAAGTCGGCACCAATTGGTTTTAGTGGCCCACCAGCGGCTACACGAAGTCGGCCAGCTCCAGCCAGCGCAGGCCCTTGTCGTCGAGGGCAGTTTCGGTGCGTTTCAGCTCAGCGGCCCAGTCGGCCAGCTCCTGGTGGGAGCCGGTGCCGGAATTGAGTTTCTCAATCAGCTCTTCTTTGCGAGCTTCCAGCTGCCCGATTTCCTTTTCCAGGGTTTCGTATTCCTTTTTCTCGGCGAAGGTGGCTTTGCGCTTGGGCGGGGCCGCCGCCACAGGGGCAGCTACCGGGGCCGGAGCCGGCGCGGCGGCTACGGCCTTGGCGGCGGCGCGGGCGGCTTTGGCTTCCTTCTCGGCCGCTTCCAGGGCGGCTTCGGTTTCCCGCTCGGCCAGGTACTCGCGGTAATCGGTGTAGTTGCCGGGGAAGTTAAGCACCTGCCCGCCGGGCTCCAGCACAAACAGGTGCTCGGCCAGCTGGTCGAGGAAGTACCGGTCGTGGCTGACGATGAGCAGGCAGCCCGAGAAGTGCAGCAGGAAGTCCTCCAAGATATTCAGCGTACCGATGTCCAGGTCATTGGTCGGCTCGTCGAGAATCAGGAAGTTGGGGTTCTTGATGAGCACCCGCAGCAGCTGCAACCGGCGCTTCTCACCCCCGCTCAGCTTGCTGACCAGCGTGTACTGCTGGGCCGGCGGAAACAGGAACAGGCTCAGAAACTGGCTGGCCGTAAGCACGTCGCCGTTGGCCAGCTCAACCACTTCGGCCACTTCCTTCACAATGTCAATTACGCGCTGCGAGGGGTCGAATTCCAGCTCCGTTTGGGTGTAGTAGCCGAACACGGTGGTCTGGCCCACGTCCACGGTGCCCGAGTCGGGCTGGAGCTTGCCAGTGAGCATGTTCAGCAGGGTGGATTTGCCCGCACCGTTGGGGCCCACCAAGCCAATGCGGTCCTTCTTCTTGAACACGTAGCTGAAATCATCCAGCACCACGTTGTCGCCGAAGCGCTTATTGAGGTGGCTGGCCTCGATGATTTTGCCGCCCTGGCGGGTGGTTTTCACGCTCAGCTCCACCTGCTGCTTGCTTAGGTTGGTGGCGGCCTTCTCCTTGGTCACGTAGAAGGCGTCGATGCGGGCCTTTTGCTTGGTGCCACGGGCCTGAGGCATGCGGCGCATCCACTCCAGCTCCTTCTTGAACAGCTGGCGGGCCTTCTCCACTTCCACGGCTTCGCGCGTCTCCCGGTCGGCTTTCTTCTCCACGAAGTAGGCGTAGTTGCCCTGGTAGCGGTACATCTGGCCCTTGTCCAGTTCTACAATTTCGTTGGCCACTTTGTCGAGGAAGTACCGGTCGTGAGTTACCATCAGCAGCGTGAGCGTGGGCGACGACAACCGGTTTTCCAGCCATTCAATGGTGGCCAGGTCCAGGTGGTTGGTAGGTTCGTCTAGCAGCAGCACATCGGGCTCCTCAATGAGCACGCGGGCCAGGGCCACGCGCTTACGCTGACCGCCCGAGAGCTTGCCCACGTTGCGATTCAGCAGCTCACCCAGAATGCCCAGCCGGCCCAGAATCTGCTGCACCTGCGCCTCGTAATCCCAGGCGCTGAGGGCGTCCATGCGCTCCATCACGCGCTGCAGGTCGTCGGGGTTGTGGTTGGGGTCGTTTACTACGTGCTCGTACTCCTTGATGGCCTTGAGCGTATCGTTCTGGCTGGCGAAGATGGTTTCCTCCACCGTCAGCGTTTCGTCGAAATCGGGGTTCTGGCCCAGGTAGGTCACCCGAATGCCCTTACGCACGCTCACCTCGCCGGTATCGGGCGGCTCAATGCCGGCCAGCACCTTCATCAGGGTGGTTTTACCGGTACCGTTGATGCCCACAAAGGCCACGCGCTGGCCCTGCTGCAACCCAAAGTTCAGGTCCTTAAACAGCCAACGGTCGGCGTAATTTTTTCCGAGGTTCTCGGCAGATAGCAAATTCATGCTACAAAGGTAGGAGCTAGGAGTTAGAAGCTAGGAGGGAATCATCGATGTGATACAAGCAGCCCGTCATTTCGAGATGCTTCGCCTCCGGCTCTGCATGACGTTCTGGCGCTCTAGCTCCTGTCTCCTAACTCCCAGCTACTAGCTCCTTCCGTTATATCACCCGCACCCGGTCCCGGTTGGTGTCGTCGCGCAGGATTTCGAGGCCGCGGTAGGCGAGGGGGCGGCCGGTGTTGTGGGTCAGGTCGCCGCCGTCGGCGTGCAGGTGCGCTACGTCGAGAATCAGCTGGTTGTATTTCCGCTCCCCTAGCTCAATGGCAACTGGGCGGCCTTGGCTGGAGTTGAAGGTGGCCAGGGCCTGGTCAATTTCTTCCAGAATTTTACTCATAACGCGGGAGCTAGAACGGGGTAAGTGCAGAAATATAAAAAGTTGTTTGGATTTTGCGGCTTCTCATTGCTGTATCTACAGCAACCTGTAATGCCAAAAGGCCCCGGCCGCTCCATAGCAGGAGCCGCCGGGGCCTTTGCAAGTGCTTAGTGGTAAGACTACTTCTTCAGCAGTTTCAGCAGGGCTTCGGCGGCCGGCTCCGAGGAAGCCGGGTTCTGGCCCGTAATCAGGTTGCCGGTTTGGGTAACGTAGGGGGCCCAGTCAGCGCCTTTCGAGTAATTGCCGCCGTTTTCTTTCAGCATGTCCTCCACCAGGAAGGGCACCACGTTGGTTAGCTGCACGGCTTCTTCCTCGGTGTTGGTGAAGCCGGTTACCGATTTGCCTTTTACCAGTGGCTCGCCGTTGGCGCTTTTCACGTGGCGTAGCACGCCGGGGGCGTGGCACACGGCGGCTACGGGCTTACCGGCGGCATACAGGGTTTCAATCAGCTCAATCGACTTTTTGTCCTCGGCCAAGTCCCACAGGGGGCCGTGGCCGCCGGGATAAAACACGGCGTCATAGTCAGCAGCCGACACGGAGTCGAGCTTCACGGTGTTAGCCAGGGCTTGTTGGGCGGCCGCATCGGCTTTGAAGCGCTTGGTGGCGTCTGTCTGGGCGCTGGGGTCGTCGCTCTTGGGGTCGAGGGGAGGCTGGCCGCCTTTGGGCGAGGCCAGGGTCAGCTCGGCACCGGCATCTTTGAACACGTAGTACGGC
The DNA here is from genome assembly GCF_020421205.1 of Hymenobacter pini. Lineage (GTDB taxonomy): Bacteria > Bacteroidota > Bacteroidia > Cytophagales > Hymenobacteraceae > Hymenobacter > Hymenobacter pini. The sequence continues at coordinate 858,622 of NZ_JAIZZH010000002.1, read as the reverse complement.
GCGGCAAATTCTTCCAGCCAGAAGCCGGTTTTGTGGCCGGTATTGCCCAGTTGGTCGTGCGAGGTGAGCACCATTAGAATTTTCATGGGAAAGGGTATTAGGGGGTGAAAAAAAGATGGTTACGCTAGGCGACTTTCACAATGGCCTTACCGGTGTTGTCGCCCTTGAACAGGCCCAGGAAGGCGGCCGGAATCTGCTCGAAGCCCTCGGTAATGGTTTCCTCGAACTGCAGCTTGCCCTGGCTGTACCATTCCGTGAGCTGCTTCACGCCTTCGGGCCAGCGGGGCAGGTAGTCGCTCACAATAAAGCCCTGCAGCTTGGTACTGGTTTTGAGCAGCTTGCCCTCGGGGCGCGGGCCCACGGGTGCTTCGGTTTCGTTGTAGGTCGAAATCTGGCCGCAGAGCGCAATGCGGGCGTGCTTGTTGAGCAGGTCGTACACTGCATCGGTGATGGGTCCGCCCACGTTATCAAAGTAGCAGTCCACGCCGTTGGGCGCAGCGGCGGCCAAGGCAGCCGGAACGTCGGCGGTTTTGTAGTTGATGGCCTCATCGAACCCCAACTGCTTCAGGTAGGCCACCTTCTCATCGGAGCCGGCGGTGCCAATCACGCGGGCACCCACAATTTTGGCTAGCTGGCCCACCACCATACCCACGGCCCCGGCCGCCCCCGATACCACCACCGTTTCGCCCGGCTTGGGCTGGCAGATATCCAGGAGCCCGAAGTAAGCCGTGAGGCCGGGCATACCCAGCAGGCCCAGGAAGTAGCTGATGGGGGCTTTGTCGGCCGGTACGCGGTTCAGGCTGGCGACCGGGGCCACGCTGTATTCCTGCCAGGGCAGGTTGCCTACCACAATGCTGCCCACCGGCAGGTTCTCAGCCTGGCTTTCTACTACCTCAGCTACTACGCCGCCGACAATGGGCTGGCCCACCTCAAACGGCGCTATGTACGATTTGGCGGCACTCATGCGGCCGCGCATGTAGGGGTCCACGCTCACGTAGCGGGTTTTGAGCAGTACCTCGCCGGCTTTGGGTGCGGGCAGCTCGCGGGTTTCAAACTGAAACTGGGCCGCCGTGGGTGTGCCCTGGGGCCGGCTGGCCAGCAGAATGGTGTTAGTTTTCATGGAAATGGGTTTTTGAGCTGTTAGCTACTGGCTGTTAGCTTTTTCGTTTTGCTGTAACCCAGTTCAGAAATCGGCATACACGCTAACAGCTAACAGCTAACAGCTAACAGCTAACAGCTAACAGCTAACAGCAGTAAAAAGGATTGAGGGCTGAATACGTGCAGCGCGGTACCCCGCAGCAACCCGTATTCAGCCCCCAACGAGAAGTTTACCCAACTAGACGGCGTTGGTAGTAGTCGTGAGGTTCACCTCAATGTTGCCGCGGGTAGCGCGCGAGTAGGGGCAGATGCCGTGGGCGGCTTCTACCAGTTGCTCGGCCTGGCCCTGCTCCACGCCCGGGATATTCACGTGCAGGTCGGCCGAAATGCCGTAGCCACCATCTTCCGCCTTACCGAAGCCGATGAGGGCTTCTACCGTTACGTCCTGCAGCTTCACACCAGCCTGACGGGCCGCAACGCCCAGCGCACCTTCGAAGCAGGCAGCGTAGCCAGCGGCAAACAGTTGCTCGGGGTTGGTAGCGCCGGCTTTGCCGGGGCCGCCCATTTCTTTCGGGGTGCTCAGGGTGAGGTTCAGCACGTCGTTGTTGGTGCTGATGGCACCGTCGCGGCCACCTTTGGCTTTGGCCTGGGCGGTAAATACTTTCTCGATTTTCATGAGAAGGGAGAAGAAAGAATGAAACTGAAGTAGAAAGGCTGATTTATCTCAGCCGGGTAAGCAATTGGGTAAGCTGGTCGCGCAGGGCTTCGAACTCGGCCTGGGGCATGCCCATTTTTTCGAAAAGCTGCGCCGGAATCTTACAAGCCGGTTGCTGCAGCGCCGCCCCCGCCGGTAGCAGCCCGATGATAACAGACCGCTCGTCGCGCGGGTCGCGGCGGCGACTGATGAGCTGGCGCTGCTCCAGGCGCTTCAGTAGCGGCGTGAGCGTGCCGGAGTCAAGGGCCAGATGGTCGCCCAGCTCTTTTACCGTGCGCTCCTGGTATTCCCACAGCAGCAGCAGCACTAGGTACTGCGGGTACGTCAGGTCGAACTTATCCAGCAGGGGTTGGTACGCTTTGGTAATCATGCGCGAGGCGGCATAGAGCGGAAAGCACAGCTGGTTTTCCAGTTGCTGAATCGGATTCACAGATGGTGCCGAAGCAGATGGCGCTTTCATATGGACAAAGGAATGGTATTTGGTTGAATAAAATTCAATTGCGAGCAATTAAATTTTATTGTCTCTGTAGAATGATGCTCGTTACGCGCTATTTTATTGATGGTTATGCATAGAAAAAGGCCGGGCTGCACTGAGCAACTCGGCCTCTCTACAAAGGGCAAATACTGATTTACGCTTGTTGGTAGCCCTGCATTCCGCCAATCAGGTTACGCACGTGGTCGAAGCCGTGCTGCACCAGGAACGCCTTGGCCGAGGCCGAGCGGCCGCCGCCTTTGCAATGCACCACCACTTCCTGATGCTTGAGGTCTTCCAGCTCGTCGAGCTTGCCGGGCAGTTCGCCCAGCGGAATCAGGCGGCTGCCTTCGATGCGGCTTTCTTCGTTTTCCCAGGGCTCGCGCACATCAATGATGATGGGGGCAGTACCGTTGGCTTGGCGCTCTTTCAGCTCGGCGGAGGTGATGTCGTTCATAATGACAGGTGCAAAAGTGAGGGGTGGCAAATCGGCCCGAATCGGCCCGGAGTATGTAAGGTTACTAAGAAACCAACAAAGTAACTGGGTTAGTGTTGGGCTACGGCCAGACGTTTGGTAACCGTTTGCCCATCGGCCAGCGTGAGGCGCACCATGTACACCCCTGCGGGCAGCGGCAGTTGCAGCGTGGGCCGGCCCGCCTCGGAGGCGGGCTGCTCCCATACCACGCGGCCCACCGCATCCAGCACAACGGCCCGGGCGTAACGGCCCTGCACCTGCACCTCTCCGGTACTAGTAGGATTGGGGTAGAGTTGATACTGTGCTGCCACTTCGGCCGGGGCGGCGGAGGCGGTTATTACACCGGTGGTCACCGGCCGCAGCATCAGGGAGCCGGCGGGAGTGTAGGCCGAGGCTGTGGAGGCCGCGCTCCAAGTCCCGAATTCACTGCGGAAAAACGTGTTGGCAGGCGGAGCGTTGTTCAAATCCACCTGAAACTGGATGAACTGCGGCGAAGGCGCGTGCCCGTAGCCTGCGTAGAACCGGCCGCTCACCGGTACCGGGCTATCGAAGGGAATTTCGATGAACGTCTGACCTGCCGGGAGCGTGGCCGGAATGGTGTAGCTTTTGGTGGCCTTGGGCGTAGAAGTGGGCTGCCCGCTACCGTTGTCGTCCCAGATGTTCACGGTAATCAGCCGGCCCGCCGCTGTAATAAGTGCCGGTGCCAGCCGAATAGCCCGAATCTGGTCGGGGCGGTTCAGGTCAAAGCGTAAAGCATGGTAGCTAGCCGGCCCAGTGGAGGCCGGTGGCAGGCTCAGGGTGGCCTCGGCGGTACCATCGTCGTAGGCGTAGTAGTCGGTGAGGTCGGTTACCCGCGTAATGGTGTCGTTGGGCAGGGTGAGTGGGTTGGTTTCGTTGCTGAGCAGCACAATGCGCTGGCGCAGCTGCTTGGCCGCCGGAGTAGTAGGCACGGTTGCCAGGCGCGGATTGCCGATAATTGGCTGCTGGCGCAGGCCCGCATCGAGGGAGCGGTTGCCCTGCAGAAAGCGGGTGCTACCGCCGCCCACCACATCCAGGTAGCCTTCCCAGGAAATGGGCGTTGGTGCGGGGCCGACGTCCAGGTTATTCATGCTGGTGGCGGTTCGGTCGTTCAGCTCCTGCGTGGCATTCAGGTTAAACTGCACCACGGGCATAGCCGAGAAACGCTTGAGCGCGCTGGGAAGCGGCTTGCTGAGCGTAATATCCCGGTAAGCCGAGTCGGTGGCGGTGCGGTTCTGGTCGAGGCGCACGTAGTCCAAGCTCCAGGCGTCGCGGGCGTTGTAGAGGTAGCCGCTGGTACGGAAGCGGAACTGGAAACCAGCGTGCAGGAACGCCGCCTGATTAACGGGCAGGGCCTTGAAGCGAAAATTAGTGGTGTCGCCGGGACTGTTCAGCTGCCACACCTGCTGCCATTGGTTGCCGGAGTCTTTGAAATCTACATAGAGCGCCACCGGCCGGGTGCCGCTGGTAGCCGGCGGCCCGGCCACCGTACCGGCCTGCCAGAAAAAGCTCAGAAATGCATTGCTACCCGCCGTGAGTCCGCTCAGGTCGATGGGCTGGGAGGTGAGCACGTCGGCGTCGCCGATTTGGGAAATGCCACCCCGGGGCTTGCCCTGGGCATCCAGCCCATCGAGCGTAGCCACGTTACGGCTGATGGGCCGGCGTGGAAACCGGTTGTTGATAAGCGTGCCGCCGGCCGTTTCCCAACGCTGAACGTCGGGGGTACCTTCTTTCTGCCGCGAAAAATCATCCAGGAAGGGAATGGTCAGGGCGGTGGGGCGCAGGGCCGTGGCAGTGCGGAAAGGCTGCTCGTGGGGCGGCTCGGCTCCCAGTGGCTGCACCACCTGGGCTCGGCCCACCACCGGGGCCAGCCCCAGCAGCGCCACTACCCCCAGTAAAGAGCGTAACGATGAAATCATGAAGGCAAGGTAAGAAAGTAACTACAGGGCGCGCCCCGCTTAGGGCACGCGCAAAACGCACAAAAGGTTCGTTGTACGTCAACGAACCTTTTGCTGCTTGTATTTCAAGACGGAGTTTTACTCCACTGCTTTTACCGGCTCCTTGCCCGCCACCCAGAGGTCAACCAGCTGGCCCATGCGAATGGTCGAGCCGGGGGTGGCGGCCGGGCGCTGCTTCACCACGGTGCCTTCCGTTTCGCCGTTCTGGGGCTCCTGGTAGAAAATTTCACCCACCTGCAGGCCCTGGCCCACCAGTAGCGTCGTGGCTTCATCGGCGGGCATATTCACCAGGTTAGGCACCGGGAATTCCTGGTTGCCCAGGCCGTCGCCCACTTCCAGATCCACGCGGGTGCCTTTGGTGATGGAGGCGCCGGGGGCTATTTCCTTGCCGTTCACCAGCTGTTTCAGCACCGCATCCTTCTGAATGTTGGGCACGAATTTCAGCTGGCCCACCACTAGGTCGTAGCTTTTCAGAATCATCTGGGCGTTTTTCACCGAGCCGTCCGTCAGCTTGGGCATCTTGATAACGGGCGGGTTTTTCATAGCCACCGACACGTAAATCTTGCGGCCTTCCTTCACCTTCTCGCCAGCTTTGGGCTCTTGGGTGAGCACCGTGCCGGGCCGGATGCTGGCGTCATAGGTGCTGTCATCCACGAAGTAGGCCAGGTCCCGCTCGTCGAGGTAGTCTTCCAAGTCGGACTGGTTCATGCCGGTAATCTTGGGCACCACAATGGTTTCGCCGTGGTTGGTGGTTACGGGCAGATACACGAAGAAAAACCCGAACACCAGGGCCGCCGTGGCCGCCAGAATAATCACCACGTGCTTGAGCAGGTCGGCCGGCGTATCGGAGCGAAAAAAGGACATGGGGAGAGGCTAGAAAGTAAAAGTCGGTAGGGGCCGACAAAGCTAGAAATTAGAATTGGAGGGCAAAGAACCTAAACGGCAGAACGTCATTCCGAGCGAAGTCGAGGAATCTAGCGTGCTGAGGTTGGATTACTCCTGCAACCTCAGCACGCTAGATTCCTCGACTTCGCTCGGAATGACAGTTCAACTCACACTGTGGCCTTTTCCGTGCGCTGCTTGCCGAACTCCAGAATCCGGTCGATGAAGTCGTAGGGCGTGTAGCCGGCCAGGGCGGTTTGGTGGAAGATGCAAGTGGCGGGCGTCATGCCGGGCAGGGAGTTTACCTCAATGATAATCACCTCCACGGCTCCGTTCTGGCGCACCCGCACAAAGGCGTCGATACGGGCGTAGCCCTGGATATTCAGGATTTCGGCCACCCGGCGCAGCTCCTTTTTCACCTCCTCCGATACTCGTTGCCGCTCCTGCGGCTCGGCGGCGTAGCGGGCCGGGGTGATGTTCTGGCCTTCGCCGGCCAGGAATTTCTCCTCCAGGCTCAACACCTCGCCAGTAGCCAGGGCTTCGGAAGCCTCGAATACCTCGATTTTCAGCTGCCCATTCTCGTCCCAGTGGGTGAGTAGGCCGCCGGTTACTTCCAGGAAGTGGGCCGCGCCGTCCCGGTCAATCAGGGTTTCTACCAGGAAGGCGTCTTTCTGCGGGAATTCCTCCTTGAAGCCCAGGCTGAGCGTGGTGGCGTCGGCGGGCATGAGGTCTTCCTGGCTACGGAAAATGAGGCGGGTGAAGGCCTCCAGCTCCTGGCGGTTCTTAATTTTCTTCACGGCCGAGGAACAGCCGTCGTCGGCGGGCTTGGCAATGAAGGGGTAGGGGAACTGAGTTTCGAGGCTGCGGTAGAAGCTTTCGGCATCCGCGTCCCACTCCAGGCGGTTGGCCATGCGGTGCTCGGCCACGCGCAGCCCGGCTTCGCGCAGGCGCTTGTTGGTTTCGAACTTATTGATGGTGATGCTGGAGCTTTCCACGCCCGAACCGTTATAGGGCAGCCCGTACTTTTCCAGCTCCCGCTGCAGGGCGCCATCCTCGCCGGGGCGTCCGTGCAGGGCAATAAACACCTCGTCTACCATGCCCGCCAGCTCCTCAAACGACACGCGTTGGGGCTGAGCCGTGGGCTGACCGGCGTAGGTGCTGGTGATGCCGTGGGCCTCGCGGCGGATGCGCTCCAGAATGGGGTGCAGGCCGTGGCCGGCCTCCATGTACTCCACTTTCTCGCGGATGTCGTCGGCGTTGTCCTTCAGCATCACGTTAATAGGCAGCACGTACAGGCGGAACTCTTGGCTGTTGCCGGTTAGGAACACAGGCACCGGCTCGTACTTCACCGAGGAGCTGAGCTTCTCGAAGATGTTCCGGCCGCTTTCCACCGAAATGTGCCGCTCCGAGGAGTAGCCGCCCATAATCACGGCCACTTTGGTGCGAGTGCGCTCCTCCGAAGCCCGGGCCGCTACGGCGGCATCCAGCTGGGCCAGCAGACCGGCCAGCTTCACCGGCCGTAGCCCACTGCGCCGCCGGGCCGCCAAAGAGGTGCGAATCAGGAAGGTGAGGAATTGCGAAGGATTCAGGCCGATTTCGGCCGCCTGGTGGAAGAAGAACGAAGCCGGCAGCATGCCCGACGTCGTATTCGGGTCGTTGAGGAACAGCTTGCCATCGGGGCCGATAAACCCGTCGAGGCGGGCGTACACTTGGAAGCCGAAGGTGCGGAACATTTCCTCGCAGGCTTCCCGGATGCGCTGAATATCGGCTTCTGGTAAATCGATAGGCGTGACTTTGCGGGAGAGGCCGGGTAGGTATTTCGAGCGGTAATCGAACATTTCCTCGCCTTTCACAATCTCCGTGGGCGGCAGGGCCAGTGGCTGGCCGTTGGCATCTTCCACCACAATGCAGGAAAACTCGCGGCCTTGCACGAAGCTTTCCACCAACACCTGGGTTTCGCCTTCCACGCTGGTCAGGCGCACAGCTTCGGCCGTGGCCAGGTGCGTATCCAGGGCGCGCAACAGTTCCTCGGGCTGATAAATCAGTTGCGAGTTGCCTGTTGTCCGTTGCCCGTTAGGGACAGTGGCTGGCTCGTTTGAAACCGGCAACTCAGAACCGGCAGCGGGTAACTCAAGGACTACCGGCAGGCCAATACCGTCCCGGATGTCCACCAGTTGCTGCAGCCACACGGTTTTCTGTGTGTCGGACAGGGCCTGCCACTCCGTTTGGGTCACGGTTTTGCGGAACAGGCTGCGCTCCACGGCGGCGGCGAACTTGGTTACGTCGGCTTCGCGCAGGATGCTGATGCCGATGCTGCTGCCCTGGCGTGGGGCCTTAAACACCAGCGGCAGGCCCAACTCCCGTACCAGGTAGTCGAGGGTAGCCTGTGCGTCGGCGGCGTCCCATTCTTCGGCCGTGATGAGGCGGAAGTCGGGCGTGGGGCGGTTGAGGGCTTTGAGGAGCTTCTTCTGGGCAATCTTGTCAATGCCGAAAGCTGAGGGCAGAATACCGGAGCCCGAATACGGAATGCCGTACCACTCCAGCAGGCCCTGAATTGCTCCGTCCTCGCCGGCCGGACCGTGCAGGGCCAGGAAGGCAAAGTCGATGAGGCTAGCTAGTTCCTGAGGCTCCACGCGGCGGCCCACCTCCGAAATGATGCGGTCCTGCTCCTCCCGGCTCAGCTCGCCCAGGCTTTCGAAGTACATCTGCACCGGCAGCTCCGTGCGCGGCAGCGCCGATACGGGCGGGTAAAAGTCCCGGATGGTGCCTTTGTAGATATACTCCCAGTTCAGCAGAATGAAGTTGCCCCGGCTGTCCACGAACACGGGCACGGCCTCAAACAGGGACTTATCCAGATTATCGTACACGGTGCGGCCGCCCGCGAAGCTGATTTCCCGCTCACGCGACGGGCCACCGAAGAAGATGCCAATTTTCATATCAACTGCAAAGGTAGTATTTCAAGAGGTGAGGAGGGAATAGGGCATCGGATGAAAACAGGCCCGTCATTCCGAGCGAAGTCGAGGAATCTCGCGTGCTGACGTTGTAATGCTATTCAGACGTCAGCACGCGAGATTCCTCGACTTCGCTCGGAATGACGTTCTACACGTACCGCTAGCTAATCGTTCATGCTCTCAGTGTCCATTACCTATCTTCGCCCCAGCCAAACCCATTTCCTGTTCCATGAAAACTCTTGATCAGTACAACTTCGCCGGCAAGCGCGCCGTGGTGCGCGTCGATTTCAACGTGCCGCTCGATAAAAGCTTCGCCATTACCGACGATACCCGCATTCGGGCCGCCACGCCCACTATCAAGAAAATTCTGCAGGATGGCGGCTCCGTGGTGCTGCTATCTCACCTGGGCCGGCCCAAAGGTGGCCCCGAGGATAAATACTCACTCAAGCACATTGTGTCCCGCCTGAGCCAGGAATACGGCCAGGAAGTACAGTTTGCCGATGACGCTCTGCAAGCCGAGGCAAAAACCCAGGCCCTGCAGCCCGGCCAGATTCTGCTGGTAGAAAACGTGCGCTTCTACGCCGAGGAAGAGAAGGGCAACGCCGAATTTGCCGCCAAGCTGGCCAAGCTGGGCAACGTGTACGTGAACGACGCCTTTGGCGCGGCCCACCGCAAACACGCCTCCACCGCCGTTATTGCCGACTCCTTCGCGCCCGAGGACCGCGTGGGCGGCTACCTGCTGCAGGGTGAGCTGGACAACGCCAGGAAAGTGCTGGAACAAGCCGAGCGCCCCTTCACCGCCATCATGGGCGGAGCCAAGATTTCCGACAAAATCCTCATCATCGAGAAGCTGCTCGATAAGGTAGACAACCTGCTCATTGGGGGCGGTATGGCCTACACCTTTGCCAAAGCCCAGGGCGGCCAAATCGGCAACTCTCTGCTGGAAGCCGACAAAATGGACCTCGCCCTGGAGCTCATTGAGAAGGCCAAAGCGAAGGGTGTGAACCTGGTGCTGCCAACCGATAGCCTCATTGCCGATAAATTCGCCAACGACGCCGAAACCAAAGTGGCCCCTAACAACCAGATTCCGGAAGGCTGGATGGGCCTCGACCTCGGCCCCGAATCCATCAAGGCGTTCAGCGAGGTGGTGCGCAACTCCAAAACCATCCTCTGGAACGGCCCCATGGGCGTGTTCGAAATGAGCAACTTCGCCAAAGGCACCGAAGCCGTGGCCCAGGCCATTGCCGATGCCACCCAGCAGGGCGCCTTCAGCCTCATTGGCGGCGGCGACTCGGCGGCGGCGGTTAATCAGCTCGGCTTCTCGGAGCAGGTAAGCTACATCAGCACCGGCGGCGGCGCGCTGCTGGAGTACATGGAAGGCAAAGAGCTGCCCGGCGTAGCGGCGCTGGGCTAGGTGTAGAAATGAGAGCTTAAAGCTGAGAAGTTAGAGCCAAGAAAAGAGCGGTGCTTATCGTCCACTGGCACATTGCCAGAACGATAAGCACCGCTCTTTTGCGTTGGGCACCTCGTTGGTTCTAGGTTCTAAATGCCTTAGTTCTAGGCTCTCAATTCAAGTACGGCGTTTCCAGGTCCTGGCCCATTAGCTTCACTGTATCCAGGGAGATGCGGCCGGTGAGGCGGGTGCTCAGGGTACGGTATTCCTGCTCCGAGAGCACCTGCAGCTGGTGCAGCCAGTGCAGCCGGTGGAGTTGCAGCTCAATGTGGCCCAATGGATTCACACTGGCATATTCCTCACGAAGATAAGCGTGCGCCCGTAGGCGCAGGGCCTCGGCAAACGTGTCAAGAGCAGCGCGGTGGCGGGGTGTATCCCGGAAAGTGAGGTGAATACGGTTGGTAGTAAGCACCACGCGCCGGCCCGCGTATCGCCGGATCAGCAGCACCGCCAATAGCCCCAGCAGGAAGCCGCAGCACGCCACCCACAGCTCAGTGGGGAAGGTGGTTTCACTTTTCAGGAAACGGCTCAGGCCCTGCAGCACCAGCCAGCACGCCACCCACACGCCCGCTGCCGGCACCCGCAGCGGCGCGGGTTTGTGGTATTCGAGCCCAATAGGCAGCAGCTCTTCGTAGGGAATTTCGGTTTCCAGCCAGGTAGCCCCGCGCTGGGTGCCCTGGCTCACGTACAGCCCGTGGGGCCGTAGCAGCATGCGGGTAGTCCCGCGAAACAATCGGGTTTGGGTGAATTGGGGAACAGTCATGCACAAATGCCAGCCGCCGGATACTCCCGGAAACGGGCAGAAACTATCAACGAATCAGAATAGGGGAGGGCGTAAAACACAGCACAAAAATAAGCAGCATCAGCCACCCCAGTAGTCGGCGCCCGGCCGATAAGGGTTGCTCCCGTGGAGCTACCGGATGGAAAATACCCGTCACACGGGCCAGCAGCAACCCAAATAACAACCAGCCCGGCATGCCCTCCAACCCCGGCACCGCCGAGGCCAGGGCCACCTGGCCCAGCCACACGGCCCCGGCCAGCAGCGCGGCCCGCCTGGCCGTAGGTACCGCCCGCCGGAACACCAGCCACAGGTACAGAGCATAGGGTACGGCTCCATACAGCCACATATCAGCATCCGACTGCAAGGTGAACAGACCCAGGCCCGCGTAGAAGATAAAGGCCGTGAACAGCACCACCGATACCCGTGCCGCCCGGCGCGGCCCCAGCAGCCCGTACACGATATGCCCGCCATCCAGCTGCCCGATGGGTAGCAGATTCAGCGCCGTAAAAAACAGCGCCAGCACCCCCGCCACCAGCATGGGGTAATGCACCAGTTCATTGGGGTGCGGCATTCGGGCTGGGTCGGCCAGCCACGCCGCCATCCATTTAAACAGCAGCGGCTGGGCGAGTGCCAAGCTATTTCCCGGTTTCAAATGCTGATACACGTACTGAGCGTATTCAGCACCAAATGGCCGGTATTTGGGGTGGAAACCATACAGATACTCCAGTGGCGGCAGATGCGTCAGGCCGTAGGCCAGCACGCCTACAGCCACCACAAACCCGGCCAGCGGCCCGGCCAAGCCCACATCAAAAAACTCCTGTCGGGAAAATATCCGGTCCTTGATGCGGATAATTGCCCCGAAGGTGCCAATACCTAGCGGCACCGGAATAAAGAACGGCAGCGTGGCCCGGATACGGTAGTAGCGGGCCGTGAAATAGTGCCCGAACTCATGTACCGTGAGCATACCCAGAAACGGCACCGAATACCACAAACCGGCTTTCAGCGCCGACCAGGCCTGTTTTCCCGGCTGCAGCAGTAGCTCAAACGGCAGCCCCAACTCCGTTAGAAACTGGTTGTGCATCAGCTGCACCCCGGCCAGCGTGGTAGTCAAGGCCGTGAGCAGAAACAGGCCCAGATGCTGAACGCAGCGCAGAGGCCGGGGCCAGGGTGGCCGCTCGTAGCGCCGGAAAGCGGCCTGGGCATCCTGAGCGGCGGCAGTTGAGGATAAAACGGGTCCCGAAGATTCAGGCAGCGGGAGAAGTGGTGGATTCTCGGTTGGGAAAGGCACGGAGGGCAGGGGGCAAAGCGTCGAGCAGCGTGAGCGGCGGAGTAAGGAAGAGCGTGTGCAGCCCCAGGCGCTGGGCCGTAGCAATGTGTTGGGGGCTGTCTTCAATAAACAACGTCTCCTCGGCCTTCCAGTTCATCTCCCGTAGCGCGTGATGGAAAATTTCCTCCCCCGGCTTGCGCAGGCCCACTTGCTGGGAGTAAAATACCCGGTCCAGGCAGTCGGCAATGCCGTGCTCCAGGCCGTACTGCTGCTTGAGCCGGCGGTTTATTTCTTCGATGTGAATCTGGTTAGTGTTAGAAAGCAGGGCCGTCTGGTAGCCTTGGGCCCGCAGCTCGGCAATGAGGGCGAGGCGCTCAGCCGGCACATCCAGCAGCATAGCGTTCCAGGCTGCGTCCAGCTCGGCATCGGTAGCCTGTAGGCCGTAATGCTGCCGCAACCCCGTTCGGAACTGCGCGGGATTGAGCTGGCCGGTTTCCATCTGGTCGAACAGCTCGGCCTGGGTCGCCTGGGTGAATTCAATAGCGCTGCCGTATCGGCGCATGGCTTCCACGGTCAGGCCGTAGTCAATGTTGATGAGTACGCCTCCAAAGTCAAAGAGGAGGTTCGGCAAACGGTGCGGCATGGGTGCGGTGGCTGGACTTGAGCAGGAAAAGCAGTGTATTTCCTGCTAGGCGTAATTGCAAATTCGCTCGCAAAAGTCGAAGTTTGCACAGCTGAAACCAACTGCGAAGCGGGAAGTTGCAGCCAAGGGCCTATAGCTCAATCGGTTAGAGCAACTGACTCATAATCAGTAGGTCGCTGGTTCGATTCCAGCTGGGCCCACAAAAATCCGCTTTACGGCCCCGTAGAGCGGGTTTTTTATTTGCTGCCAACAGGCTAGGGAAGTGAGCAGCCAGTATCTGTTTGATTTTTGACAAAAGCTCTCAGGTGGTGATGCCCGGCCAGAAGACCGGCGTAGGTAGGTGCTGGTTGTAGCCATAAACAGGCAGAGGTGAACAGTAGCAGTAACTGGCATCGGAGAGCCGGAGTAACGGTAGCAGGACAGGTTGCGTAAGCGGGGCATGACAGAGCAAAACCCTACCCCCGAATTACCGGAAAACACTCCCCAGCAGGATCATTTTCTGGAGGATTTAGCCGCCGCAACCGGGTTGTTTAATCCGGAAATGATTGTGGTAGAGCTGGAGCAGTTGGATGAACTGGACAAGGACCAGCCCGCTACTGAGCAGCCGGCAGAACCGGGTGCCTGACAGCCAGGGGGAGCCGGAATAGCGGGTCACAAAACCATGCGGATTGTCCTGGCATGGAGGAGAAAGAAGCCGGTACTTAGCCAGATCATTCTTTCATCCAACCCCACTCTTATTATGCGTATTCAGTTGTTTCCCGCCGTATTGGGCCTGTTGCTGGCCAGTGGTGCCGTAGCCGTGCAGGCGGCTCCCAGTACTGCCGCCGCGGAGCAAACCACCTCGTTCCAGGATTACCAGTTTGGTTTCAACGTCGGCCAAGGCGACGTGGCCTACCACCAGCAAATGCTGCAGAGCGGCACCATCACCCGCGACCAGTACGACGAGGCCATTTGGGGGATGCGGCAAGCGGCCCTGCAGCGTATGGCAGAAACCCCGGACCCTGACCAACAGGACTACTACCAGGGCTACTACGATGGGCTGGCCTTCGCCTGATCGTCGGCATTGATACCCGGAAAGCCGGCCCTCTTGGCGGGCTTTTTTGTGGGTATCGGGCCGGTAGGCGGTTGTGGCAGGCGTGAGGGTTTCTTTCTCCTACGGCATGAAAAAACTATTCTTTGTAGGTGCGTACTTATGGATGCTGGTTGTATTCCCGGTGCTGGCAGCCGACCCGGAAGTGGTAATTGTGAAAATCATCGAAATACAAGGCCGCAGTAAAGTGGTCATCAACCGGGGCGAGGGCAACATCGAGGAACTGGACTTGCCGCTGGGTATCAGCAATAAGAATGTAGCCGACGTCACGACGGTGTATCACCGGGTGGCCAAGCAGCTGTATCAAGAGGGGGTATGTGTTGCAGGGGCCGATGCAAGCCACTAAGGCGACGACAACTCTCTTATTCGTGAAGTCCCCCAAGCAATAATCCGTATGCGAAAGCGCTTCTTCTTGGTGGGCTGCCTACTGGCCCTGAGCAGCGCGCCGGCGCTGGCGCAAAGTGCTTCCCAAGTGGCCGTAGTGCGCGTTGTTGAGTCAATTTACAAAGTGCATATTTCCATTGCGCGTGGTGGTGCAGAGCCCGGGCTGATTGAGCTTGACAGCATCGTGACTGGCAAAGGTGCCCTGCAGGTGACTTCCGGCTATCAACGTGTAATGGCCCGGCTCTGTGCGGAGGGCTATCAGCTGCAGAAGACGATTGGGGAGTCCGCCTTAGGGAGCACTTTCCGCAGCCGGAGCATGCTCTTCGTTAGAGTACCAAAGTCGTAACCATGCGCAGGGCTTCCTCTACCGTCGTCTCCACGACGTGGTAGGGGAGCCCCGCCATCGGGGCTGGAGCAGCGCTTCGCCCTCAGCGAACTGGCGCTTGCTGAAGTCTTTGATTTCCCGGTTGAAGACGTGGCCCCAGTAGCCAACGCACAGCTAAAAGCAGTTCTTGCGCGTGCACGTGCCACCCGAAGCCGTTGGTACCCCGGAGGGCACCAACGACTCCCGGCTGGCTAGCAGCCGCGCGGGAGGCAGTATGCATATACATTGTGAAGGATTTTATTGAATTAATGACAGTCACAAATAGGAGGGAACTGCCCTTGTGGGAAGTTGAACAGAAGCGTTGCTTTGGGTATCCATCACCACCCCTCCGTATTCTGACATATGAAAAAGAAACTCCTGATTCTGGGCGTAAGTCTGCTGAGTTGCTGGGCCGTACCCACTGTGCAGATGGCTCGGGCCACGTCGGTAACCAAAACGCAGACGCACAAGCAAACGACGGCTGACTACCTCTCGGGCTACAGTTCGGGCTCGAACGATGCCCGGGATGCCAAGTGCAGCTTCCGAGGAAGCGAAGCAGGCTACAACGACTGGTATTACAGCTGGCGCTCGTACGCGGCCTATTACCGCGACGAGGCCGGTCAGTCCGGCGACGTGGAGGCCTACGAATACTGGAGCGGCTACTACGACGGACTAGCCGAGGGCTACAATCTGCAACCCTTCTGCGGAGGCAGTGGCGGGGGCGGAGGTCCTATTGAACAGCCACCATATGTAGGAGGCTGATACTTGGCAGGCCCGCCCCACCGGCGGGCCTTTTTTTGCCCGCTTTTGTACTCCCTTACTTACCGGCCTCTGGGACACCCGCCGCACGACAGGGGGCTTCAGGGGCGGGGCTGCCGTCGCCGCCCACAACGGCCAGTACCGGGGTGGTGGGCTGCTGTAGCGCGGTCTTGTCGTTTTTGCGCAGGGGTATGCTGCGCAGCTTCAGGGCGGCCATTTCAATTGCCTGATACACTGCTCAGTCGCTTAGTTAGGCAAAGCTGGGGCCATGCCTGGCCACAAGAATGTCATACTGAGCGAAATCGAAGCATCTCGCGTGCTGACGCTTGGATAGCATTACAACGTCAGCACGCGAGATTCCTCGACCAGTGGACGATAGATGAAGCATGATGGTTCATCACTTCCCGAACAGCTGCAATGGCCGCTACCTAGCATCCAGTCCCGGCAAGCCAAGCACATCAGCGGCCCGGCGCGCAGCATCCCGCACACTATCTATATCCGGGCCGGTGATGGTCAGGTGCCCCATCTTGCGGCCTACGCGCGCCTGCACCTTACCGTACAGGTGCAGGTGCGTGCCGGGCAGGCTCAGTACCGCCTGCCAATCCGGCTCCCGCAGCTGCCCGTTGGCGTCAAACCATACGTCGCCCAGCAGGTTGAGCATGATGGCCGGGGAATGCTGGCGGGGCTGCGGCAAAGGCAGGCCGGCCATGGCGTGCACCTGCAAATCAAACTGCGACGCATCACAGGCATCTATGGTATAGTGGCCGCTGTTGTGCGGGCGCGGGGCCATTTCGTTGACCACCAGGCCGCCGTGTTCGGTTCCATCATCCACCACAAAAAACTCTACGCACAGCACACCCACGTAGCTCAGGTGCTGGGCAATAGCCACAGCGGCAGCGCGGGCTCTATCGGCCAGAGCGGGCGGCATGCTCCCTTCGTAGGCGTAAGTCACGGCCAGAATACCATCAACGTGCACGTTGCGTTGCGGGGCGAAGCTCACTACCTGTCCGTCCCAGCCGCGGGCCACCAGTACCGAGCACTCGGCCATGAGCGGCAACATTTTTTCCAACACGCAGGCCACGCCGACCAACTCCGCCCAGGCAGCTGCTAATTCCCCGGTGGTTTTCACGCGCATCTGGCCCTTGCCGTCGTAGCCCATGCGGGCAGTTTTCAGGATACCGGGCAGCAAATCAGCCGGTACAGTCTGTAGCTGCTCCGGCGTTTCAATTACGGCATAGGGTGCGCAGGTTACCCCCGATACGTCGGCACAGGCCGTGAAGTGCGCTTTTTCCTCAATGCGGTTTTGCGCAATACCTACCACGGCCGCGCCGGGGGCTACGGGGCGAGTCCGGGCCAGTGTATGCAGCGCCTGAGCCGGTACGTTTTCGAATTCAGTAGTAATGGCTTGGCACAACTGAGCGAGTTGCGCTAGCCCGGCTGGGTCGTCGTAGCGGGTTTGGATGTGGTGGTGACTTACCAGCCCGGCCGGGCTTTGCGCGTCGGGTTCCAGCACGGCCGTGAAATACCCCAGGCGTTGGGCGGCGTGCACAAACATACGGCCCAGCTGCCCCCCGCCCAGCACGCCCAGCGTGGCTGGCCGGCCAGTGGCATCCGTGCTGCCTGGAAAAATGGGCGTCATAGTAGTTTTAAGGGCTTCCTGGCTCATAGCGGCAGCGTCATGGCGCGGGCGGCTTCGGTTTGGGCAGCGCGGAACGCCTGCAACTTGGCAGCCAGGCTGGCATCGTGCAGCGCGAGTTGGCTTACCGCAAACAGCGCCGCGTTAGCCGCGCCGGCTGTACCAATAGCAAATGTGGCTACCGGCACGCCCTTGGGCATCTGCACGATGCTGTGCAGCGAATCGACGCCCTGCAGGTGGCGGCTGGCTACCGGCACGCCAAGTACCGGCACGGTGGTTTTGGCGGCCAGCATGCCCGGCAGGTGGGCCGCGCCGCCCGCCCCGGCAATAATGGCCTGCAGCCCCCGGGGCCCGGCCTGCTCAGCATAGGCAAACAGGTCGTCGGGCATGCGGTGAGCCGACACCACCCGGGCCTCGTGGGCCACGCCGAAATCCGTGAGAATCTGCACGGCGTGCTGCATGGTGTCCCAGTCGCTACTGGAACCCATAACCACCCCAATCAGGGGCTTATCGGAAGTGGAAATATTGGAAGTGGAAGGGTTGCTCATCTAAAAGGGTTTGTGTCATGCGGAGCTTGTCGAAGCATCTCTACCGCTTCAGTAGACTACTAAGTCAAGCTCGTCATACAACTGAAACAAGTGGTAGCCACAGTGTTCTGTAAAAACGGCTACCTCCTGCCATTCGGGAGCTTTCATTATGAAAGCATGCTTAAACTCAACCGTGGAGCCATCTTCAAAATTGATTCTGACCAGCCTGTTCAACGGAAAATGACAGCTGCTAAGAGTATCATACTTAGTTTCCCCATTGGCAGTCAGATGTTCACGGACTTTGGCTTTCCAGCGCTCAGGTAAATCTGCGTGACGCATCAGAGTCAATTATTGAAAATACTGATACTGTTACGAAGCGGTAGAAATGCTTCGGCTACGCTCAGCATGACGGTCTATGTTGCGACTAGTTAGCCAACGGCCACCGTGGCTTCGCGTTCCAGCAGGATTTCGGTGCCCAGCACCACCAGGTCCACCCGGCCCTGCAGGGTCTGGTTGATGAAGGGCGTGTTCTGGGATTTGGACTTCATGAACTCCTTGGTAAACGTGGTTTCGGCCTCGGTGTCAAACAGCAGAAACTCGGCTTGCTGGCCCACTTCAATGGTAGGTACCGGCAGGCCCATCAGGCGGCGGGGCTCAGCCGAGTAGCGCTTCACCACCAAGTCCCACCCAAACTTCTCGGGCCGCACGAAGAAATGGTAGAGCGACACCAGCGCCGTTTCCAGGCCGGTAATGCCGTTAGGGGCACTGATGAAGTCCTGGGCTTTTTCGAAGGGCGTGTGGGGGGCGTGGTCGGTGGCAATCAGGTCGAACACGCCTTCCTTGAGCCCTTCCAGCAGCGCGTCGCAGTCGGCCTGGGTACGCAGGGGCGGGTTCATCTTGTAGTTCGTGTCGTAGTCGCCGATGTGCTCGTCGGTGAACAGCAGGTGGTGGGGTGCCACCTCGGCCGTCACCTTCACGTCGCCGCGCGACTTCCACCACTTAATGGTTTCCATGCCCAGCTTGCTGGATACGTGCTGGATGTGGATGTGTGCGCCGGCTGCCCGGGCCAGCCGGATGTCCCGGTCGATGATGATTTCCTCGGCGCAGGCCGGCGAGCCTTTGATGCCCAGGCGGTAGCTCATTACACCCTCGTTCAGGGCGCGGGGGCCGGCCAGCTCCGGCACCTCGCAGTGGCTGGCGAAGAACATGCCGAACTCGGTTGCGTACTGCATGGCCCGCAGCAGCACGGCCGGGTCGTTGGTAGTGTCGCCGTCGTCGGTGAGCATCTTCACGCCCAGCAGGCGCATGCCGTCAATTTCGGCCAGCTCCTTGCCCGCGCGGTTTTTGGTCACGCAGCCGGAGGTGTACACCGGAATGCGGGCCTTGCTGGCGGCACTCTCCAGCACCGCCGACACCACCGCCGCCGAGTCGATGGCCGGCTGGGTGTTGGGCATCATCACCACCCCGGTAACGCCGCCGTTGATGGCCGCCTCGCTGCCAGTGGTTATGGTTTCCTTGTTTTCGAAGCCCGGGGCGCGGAAATGCACGTGGGCGTCGAACATGGCCGGCATGAGCACCCGGCCGCGGGCGTCGAGTACGCGGGCGCCCTCCGGCACGGCCAGGCCCGGGCCAATCTGCTGAATGATTCCGTCGACTAGCAGCACATCACCTTCCGTGAGTTCGGGCGAATGTTCGGAGGCAATGCGGGCGTTTTGAATCAGGAGCATGGGTGGAGAAGGGAAATGAAGAGGCAAGAGAGGTAAAAAACTACTGAGTTAGGGCTCAGAAACGGCTTTCGTCACCCAAAACTAGGGCATTACCAGCGTGGAGCCCGTGTTGAGGTGGCTGGCGTAGGTGGATTCGGGCCGGGGGTAGTCGCCGCCCGGGGTGAGCCAGTCGAGCACGGCCATGCGCACGGCAATGCCGTTTTCCACCTGGTTGTTCATCAGGCTCCGTTCGTAGTCCATCACGGCGTCGCAGAGTTCCACGCCGCGGTTCACGGGGCCGGGGTGCATGATGTAGAGTCCACGCTGGCGGATGTCCTCCAGCCGGGCGCTGGTGATGCCGTAAATGCGGTGGTACTCGCGCAGGCTGGGGAAGAACTGCACGTCCTGGCGCTCCATCTGCACGCGCAGCAGGTACACGAAGTCGGGCCCCCAGGCCATGGCCTCATCATAATTGGTGAACAGCCGGATATTTTCCGGACCCTGCTTGGGCACCAGCGTGCCGGGACCCAGGTAGGCCACTTCCACACCCAGCTTTTTGAGCACCGTGCTGGTGGAGCGGGCTACGCGGGAGTGCAGAATGTCGCCGATGATGAGGACTTTCTTGCCCGTGGGGTCGGGAAATTTCTCCTTGATGGTAAAGGCGTCGAGCAGGGCCTGGGTGGGGTGCGCGTGGGCTCCGTCGCCGGCGTTGATAACTGAGGCCTTGGTCTGGCGGGCAATCATGCCGGGCAGACCCGAGCGGCCGTGGCGTACCACAATATAGTCGGTATGCATGGCCTGCAGCGTCTCAATCGTCTCCCGAATCGACTCGCCCTTGGTGATGGAGGACTGCGCCACGTTGAAGTTGGTTACTTCGGCCGAGAGGCGCTTGGCCGCCACTTCAAACGACGTGTGCGTACGAGTGCTAGGCTCGTAGAAAAGCATCAGCACCGATTTACCCTTCAGGGCAGTCGTCTTCCTGACGGAGTGGGTGAACTGGTCCTTGCAGCTCGTGGTGCGGTCGAGCAGAAACTCGATTTCCTCGCGGTGAAGGGATGCAATGTCAAGGAGGTCTTTACGTGCCATACCGGAAGGGAGGAAAAATGAGGCCGTTTAGCTTAAACGAACAATATGAAGGCTTACATGCTGCTCCTGACGAGGCAACGGGCAGCCAATGTGACTTGAAAGGCCAAGAGTTGCAGCCCCAGCAGAGGCGGGGAGGTGAGGAATGTGCCGCGGGGCAAGTGTATCGTTGCCCCTTGTTACTGGCCTTAAGGCTGCGGCCAACGAACTGGCGGGGCACAAAAAAACCGTTTCGGAATCCGAAACGGCGGCGGGGCAACACCCAGAAAAAACAACAGAAACAGCGGCGACAAAATCAAAAAAACCAATGGTGGCCAAGACCTTCCGGCCTTCTCGCGGTTCCTTGCCGAGCAGGGTTCCGCGCTCCATCAACAGGTTTTTGAGTTGAAGCACGATGCAAAACTACGGCATTGTTACGCCCGATACCACATAAGGGTGGGTAATTTTTTCGCGCAGCCTTTTCTAATGCCGTGTTCACTGACAATAGATCAAGCAAGGTTTGCCAGCTGTCTACTTCCCAAAACGCACGGCATATTAATTGAAGCCGGAAGTGAAGCAGATAGGTGGAAAGGTGGAATTATCCCTAAGCACTCGGATGTAAGACCATGTGCCCGGTTTGTGGCCGAGCATCATAGATAACCCACCAAGTAAAACGGTCGGTGCAGACGCGTAGGCTACGCATGTAGCAGACAGCTGACCACGTCTTCAGGAGAGACTTTTCATAGATGGATACCTATCTGAAACACTTATTTTTTACACAAACGATTGTGTAAACAAAAACAGCAGTTTACTTTACGGTGCTTTTTAGTCTGAAGCGAGCTGGTAACCACAGTGTGCGTGTACCCAGGCTGGTAGCGCCACCTCCATGGTAGGCCATTCTGCTCGCTCATAACATCGAAAAGTGGTAGTAGTCATAGCTTTAATACTTCAGTCTGTACCATGCACAAAATCTGCCTCACCGGAGTACTGATAGCTGCGTTAGCAGTAGCAGGCTGCAACCCATCGGAACGAGCCGACAGCACTTCTGCAACTACCTCCAGCAACTCCGCTACTACAATGGAATTATCTGAATCCCCAACCGCCTCCTCCTTCGGCCGCCTGGCCGATGGCACCGAGGCCCAGCTCTACACCCTGCGCAACGCCCACGGCGTGCAAGTCAGCATCACGAATTACGGGGGCACCGTGACCAAGCTGCTGGTGCCTGATAAAGCAGGGCAGCTCGGCGACGTGGTGCTGGGCTTCGACAGCCTGGCCGGCTACCAAAGCCCTGAGTACGTGAAAGCCGGACCTTATTTCGGGGCGCTGATTGGGCGCTACGGCAACCGCATTGCGAAGGGCAAGTTCACCCTCAATGGCCAGCAGTACACGCTGGCCACCAACAACGGCGCCAACCACCTGCACGGGGGCCTGAAAGGGTTTGACAAAGTAGTGTGGCAGGCCCAGCCCGGCCACTCGGCGCAAGGGCAGACGCTCACGCTCACCTACCGGAGCAAGGACGGCGAAGAGGGCTACCCCGGCACCCTGCAGGTGACGGTGGTCTACACGCTGACCCCGGACGACGCGCTGCAGATTGACTACGCGGCCACTACCGATAAGGCCACGCCCGTCAACCTGACCAATCACAGCTACTTCAACCTGGGCGGGGGCAAAGATGTGCTGGGCCACGAGGTCACCCTGCCCGCGGACCGCTATACGGTAGTAGATGCCAGTCTGATTCCGACCGGGGAGCTGCGCCCGGTAAAGGGCACGCCCTTTGACTTCACCTCAGCCCACGCCATTGGGGAGCGGATTGGGCAGGTGCCCGGCGGCTACGACCACAACTGGGTACTCAACCAGACCGACGGCCTGCACGAGGCGGCCACGGTGTACGAGCCCACCACGGGCCGCACCCTGACGGTGCGCACCACCGAGCCGGGCCTGCAGTTCTACACCGGCAACTTCCTGGATGGCAGCCTGAAGGGCAAGGGCGGCAAGGTGTACGGGAAGCACGCGGGCTTCTGCCTGGAAACCCAGCACTTCCCCGATTCGCCCAACCAGCCCGCCTTCCCCAGCACCATCCTGCAGCCCGGCCAGACGCTGCGCTCCACCACCAGCTACACCTTCGGCGTGCGCAAATAAGTGAGGTGGTGAAGTCGTGAAACGCCAAATTCAGGCTTCACGGCTCCCAAACGCACCATTCAGCAACTCCTCAACTTCACCCTTGATGAAATACGTTATCGGCATTGACTACGGAACCGACTCCGTGCGGGCGCTGCTGGTGGATGCCCGCACCGGCACCGAAGTGGCCCAGGCCGTGCATCCGTTTGCACGCTGGGCGCAGCAGCGCTACTGCAACGCCGCCCAGAACCAGTTTCGCCAGCACCCGCTCGACCACCTGGAGGGCTTGGAAGCCACCGTGCGGGCCGTGGCCGGCAAGGTGCCCCGCGAGCAGATTGTGGGCCTGGCCGTGGATACTACCGGCTCCACGCCGGGCCCCGTGAACGAGCAGGGCGTGGCCCTGGCCCTCACGCCGGGCTTCGAGGAAAACCCCAACGCCATGTTCGTGCTCTGGAAAGACCACACGGCCTTGGCCGAAGCCGCCGAAATCAACGACAAAGCCCGTACCTGGGGCGGCGTTGAGTACACGAAGTTTGAGGGCGGCATCTATTCCTCGGAGTGGTTCTGGGCGAAAATCATGCACGTGACCCGCGCCGATGCCGCCGTGGCTCAGGCCGCCTACTCCTGGATGGAGCACTGCGACTGGCTGACCTTGCTGCTCACCGGTCAGGACCTGCGCAGCTTCAAGCGCAGCCGCTGCGCCGCCGGTCACAAGGCCATGTGGCACGAGAGCTGGGGCGGCCTGCCTTCGGAGGAATTCCTGCAGCACCTGGAGCCCAAACTCACTGGCCTGCGTGCCCGCCTGTTCAACGACACCTACACCGCCGACCAGGTAGCCGGCCACCTGTCCGAGGAATGGGCCGAGCGCCTGGGGCTGACCACCGACACAGTGGTAGCCGTGGGCACCTTCGATGCCCACGCCGGTGCCGTAGCGGGCGAAATCGAGGCCTACTCCATGGTGAAAGTGATGGGTACCTCCACCTGCGACATTGTGGTGGCCCCCATGGACGAGGTGGGCCAGCAGCTCGTGCTCGGCATCTGCGGGCAGGTGGATGGCTCCGTAATTCCCGGCATGCTGGGCCTGGAAGCCGGCCAGTCGGCCGTGGGCGACCTACTGGCCTGGTACCGGCAGATGCTGGAGTGGCCGCTGCGGGCCGTACTGCCGCACTCCAAGGTGCTGACCGCCGAGCAGCAACAGGCCCTGCGCCAGGAGCTCAGCGACACGATGCTGGTAGAGCTGAGCCGCGCCGCCGCGGCTGTGAAGCCCGAAGAATCCCAGGTGCTGGCCCTGGATTGGGTGAACGGCCGCCGTACGCCCGATGCCAACCAGGCCCTGAAGGGCGCCCTGCTGAATCTCTCCATGGGCACCGACGCCCCGCAGATTTTCCGGGCCTTGGTGGAGAGCATCTGCTATGGCTCACGCCGCATTGTGGAGCGCTTCGAGGAGCAGGGCGTACCCATCAAGCAGGTGATTGGCCTGGGTGGCGTGGCCAAAAAATCGGCCTTTATGATGCAGACCCTGGCCGATGTGCTCAACCGCCCCATCAAGGTGGCCGAATCGGACCAGGCCCCGGCCCTGGGCGCGGCCATGTACGCCGCCGTGGCCGCCGGCCTGCACCCCAGCGTGGAAGCTGCCCAGCAGGCCATGGGTAACGGCTTTGCCGACACCTACGCGCCCAACCCCGCCCGCGTGACCGACTACGAGGTGCGCTACCAGCAGTACTTGGCCTTCGGGCAGTTTGTGGAGCACGCCACTGCCCAGCGCCCCGCTGAAGTTGTTGAACCGGCCCAAACCCAACCCGCATGAGCCAGTACCAGGACATCAAACAGGCCTGCTACGAGGCCAACATGCAGCTGCCCAGGCTCGGGCTGGTGCTCTTCACGTTCGGCAACGCCTCGGTGGTGGACCGCCAGAACCGTGTGTTTGCCATCAAGCCCAGCGGCGTGCCCTACGAGACGCTGCGCCCCGAGGACATGGTGATTGTGGACTTTGCAGGCCAGGTAGTGGAAGGGGGGAAGCGGCCTTCTTCGGATACCAAAACCCACGCCGTGCTTTATTCGCACTGGGAAGAAATTGGCGGCATTGTGCACACGCACAGCACCTACGCCACGGCCTGGGCCCAAACGCA
Organism: Hymenobacter pini; assembly: GCF_020421205.1. GTDB lineage: Bacteria > Bacteroidota > Bacteroidia > Cytophagales > Hymenobacteraceae > Hymenobacter > Hymenobacter pini. The sequence continues at coordinate 834,134 of NZ_JAIZZH010000002.1, read as the reverse complement.
GTTGGACATTCCTATCCTAGGTACCACCCACGCCGACCACCTCACCGTGGACGTGCCCTGCGCCCCACCGATGAGTGACGAGCTTATCCGGGGCGACTACGAGCACCAAACCGGGTGGCAAATCATCAACGAGTTTCAGCGCCGGGGCCTCACGCCTACGGAGGTAGAAATGGTGTTGGTGGGCAACCACGCGCCCTTCACCTGGGGCAAAACGGTGGACAAAGCCGTGTACAACAGTGCCGTACTGGAGGAAGTAGCCCGCATGGCCTACCTGAGCTGCACCCTGCGCCCGGAGGTGCCCCGCCTGAAAGAAGCCCTTGTGCAGAAGCACTACGAGCGAAAGCATGGCGCCAACTCCTACTACGGGCAATCCTGCTGATGTTTTTTTGCTCGTTTTACACAATCGATAATTTAATCCTTCACTTCATACGTCGGCTTATGCCAGAGGCCAGCTTGGTCGCCTGCGCAACAACAGCCGGCCCTTCTTCCATGCTTGACCTTTCGCAGTACGAAGCCTGGTTTATCACCGGTAGCCAGCACCTCTACGGCCCCGAAACCCTGGAGCAGGTAGCCCGGCACTCCCGGCAGATTGCCGAGGCCCTGGGCTCCGCGCTGCCCGTGAAAGTGGTGTACAAGCCGGTGCTCACCGGCCCCCAGGAAATCTACCAGCTGATGCAGCAGGCCAACACCACGCCCGGCTGCGTGGGCCTGATTGCCTGGATGCACACCTTCTCGCCGGCCAAAATGTGGATCAACGGCCTGAAGATTCTGCAGAAGCCGCTGGCCCACCTGCACACCCAGTTCAACCGGGACATTCCCTGGCAGGACATTGACATGGACTTCATGAACACCAACCAGTCGGCGCACGGCGACCGGGAGTTTGGGTTCATCGGGGCCCGCATGCGGCTGAAGCGCAAGGTGGTAGTGGGCCACTGGCAGAGCGCCGGGGTGCACGAGCGGCTGAGCATCTGGGCCCGCGCCGCCTGCGCCTGGGCCGACTGGCAGGGTGGCCGCATCGTGCGCTTCGGCGACAACATGCGCTATGTGGCCGTAACCGAAGGCGATAAAGTAGAGGCCGAGCTGCAGTTCGGCTACGAGGTGAATACCTACGGCATCGGAGATTTGGTGGCCGTCATCAACGCCGTGAGCGAGGAGCAGGTAAACGAGCTGCTGGCTACCTACGAGCAGCAGTACGAGCTGGGTGAAAGCCTGCGGGCCGGCGGCAGCCAGCGGGAAAGCCTGCGCGAGGCCGCCCGCATCGAGGCCGGCATGCGCCAGTTTCTGCAGGAGAAAAAGGCCATTGGCTTCACCGATACCTTCGAGGATTTGCACGGCATGGCCCAGCTGCCTGGCATTGCCACCCAGCGCCTGATGGCCGAGGGCTACGGCTTCGGCGGCGAGGGTGACTGGAAAACCGCGGCCCTGGTGCGGGCCATGAAGGTGATGGGTGCGGGCCTGCCCGGCGGCAACTCCTTCATGGAAGACTACACCTACCACTTTCAGCCCGGCAACGAGCTGGTGTTGGGCTCGCACATGCTGGAAATCTGCCCCAGCATTGCTGAGGGCCAGGCCAAGGTAGAGGTGCACCCACTGGGCATCGGTGGCAAGGCCGACCCCGCCCGCCTGGTGTTCAACTGCCCGGCAGGCCCGGCCCTCAACGCCACCATCGTGGATTTGGGCCACCGCTTCCGGCTGGTGGTGAATGAGGTAGAGGCCGTGGCGCCCGAGCAGGAGTTGCCTAAGCTGCCCGTGGCGCGGGTGCTGTGGAAAGTGCAGCCCGACCTGGCTACCGGAGCCGCCGCCTGGATTCTGGCCGGCGGTGCCCACCACACTGGCTACAGCCAGAACCTCACCACTGAGTACCTCGAGGACTTTGCCGAAATGGCCGGTATCGAGTGCCTGGTGATTGACGAAGCGACCAGGCTGCGCACCTTCAAGAACGAGCTGCGCTACAACGAGGTGGCCTTTGGCGGGCGCTAGAAGCTGATTAGGGCGTCATGCGGAGTTGATTATGGCTACACCACTAGTAGCAGCTTTTATCAACTCCGCATGACGCTTTTGTTTTAAGTGGTCAGCTTTCATTCCTCCTACCTTTGTGTTTGAAGCCACTCTGCCTGACGGGTTGCCCGAGTGCCAAACAGCTTCCGCGCCCTGAACTGACAACCGGCTATGCCTCCTCGTAAAAAAAACACCGACGCCGCGCCTCATACACCCGTTTCCATGGCCGACCTGGCCCGGGAACTGGGCGTGTCCATGACCACCATTTCGCGGGCTCTGAGCGACCATCACAGCATTGGGCCGGAGATGAAGCGGAAGGTGCAGAAGCTGGCCAAGAAGTACAACTACCAACCCAACCGCGTGGCCTCGGCCCTGCGCAAGGGCCGCAGCAAGCTGCTGGGCATCATCGTGCCTTACATTGAGGGCCGGTTTTTTCCCTCGGTGGTACACGGCATTGAAACGGCCGCCAGCCGGGCCGGCTACAACGTCATCATCTGCCAGTCGCACGAGGATGCCGCGCAGGAGCAGCGCAACGTGGAGGCCTTGCTGAGCGCCCAGGTGGCCGGTATTCTGGTGTCGTTGTCGCGCACCACCCGGGAGCTCACGCACTTTGACAAGGTGCAGGCCCGGGGGCTGCCGCTGGTGTTTTTCGACCGGAGCCCCGAGGGCGCTGCTGTTAATGCCGTAGTCCTCAACGATTACGAGGGCGCGTACCAGTCGACCCGCCACCTGCTGGCCCAGGGCTGCCGGCGCATTGCCCATTTGGCCGGGCCCCAGCACCTGAGCATCTATCGGCAGCGCCACCAGGGCTACGTGGCCGCGCTGCGCGAAGCCGGTCTGGAACCTGACGCCGAGCTGATTTGCTTTTCCGACATGACTCAGGCGGAAGCTGCCCAGGCCATGCGCGGCTGGCTGGCCCTGCCGCAGCCGCCCGATGCCGTATTCGCCGCCGGCGACTATGCCGCGCTGGGGACTCTGCAGGAGGCGCAGGCCCAGGGCTGCCGGGTGCCCGAGGAAATAGCGGTGGCCGGGTTCAGCAACGAGGCCTTCACGCTTATCACGCAGCCCACTCTCACCACCGTCGACCAGCGCTGCAATGAGATGGGCCAGGCTGCGGTACAGCTGCTGCTGGAGCTGATTGAGGCCGCCGGCACCCCCTTCACGCCCCGCCAAACGGTGTTGCCGCCCCAGTTGCTCATCCGCGAATCTTCGCAGCGGGAAGCAGCGGCTCCACCGGTTTCGGGCAGGCAGGCCAACGCTGCGGCCCGTTAGTAACTTCTGCAATGACCAGCAAGTACCTGCTCTTCGTGGATACCGAAACCACCGGCCTGCCCGCCCGTTGGCACCGCCCCTACAGCGAGGAGTGGGAGTGGCCGCGGGTAGTGCAGGTGGCCTGGCAGGTGTACACCGAAGCGGGCGAGCTGGTGAAGGCATTTGAAGCGTATCTGCCGATATCGGCAGCTGAGCTACCCGCCCAGTCGGTGGCCATTCATGGGCTTACGGCCGATTTTCTGGCCGCTCACGGGCAAGAGCCCATCCAGGTGCTTAATACCTTTTTGGCCGATTTGCGCCGCTATCAGCCCCGGGTGATAGGGCATTTTCTGCGGCTGGATTTTCACGTGCTGGGGGCTGCGCTGCGGCGTGCGGCTTTGCCCAACCCGCTGCCAGCCCTGCCGCAGTTTTGCACCATGCAGCTTAGCGCCGCCCCCGGCCTGCACCCGGGCGGGCGTCCGCTCCGGTTGGGCGAGCTGCACGAGCTGCTGTTTCGGGAGCCCATGGCCCGCCTGCACGACGCGCGCCTGGATGCGGAAGCCACGGCCCGGTGCTTCTTTGAGCTGCGCCGCCGCCAGCTGATTCCGGATGCGGTGCTTAATGGCCAGCCGCTGCTCACGGAGCCGACCGATACCACTCCGCGCTTTTCGCTCTGGCCCTGGGTGCTGGGCCTAGTGGGCGCGCTTGTACTGCTTTACCTGTTTTGGCATGGATAACCGCCTCGCTTTTTTGCGTACCGTTGCGCCCTTTAACCTGCTGCCCGAGGAAGTGCTGAGTGGGCTGGGAGAGTTGTTGACGGAAGTGCAGCACCCCCGCGAAACGCTGCTGTACCAGCAGGACGTGACTAAGCTGCGCCACCTCGATATTATCGTGGAAGGCGGCTACGAAACGTTTTTCTTCGATAGTGAGCAGCACAAGCGCCTGCCCGAGCTGTACGGCCCGGGTACCTGCTACGGGGGCATGTCCATTCTGCTCAACAAGAAACGCTCCTTGCGCACGGTGGTAGTGCAGAAGGGTACGCGGGTGCTGCAGCTGCCCCGCCGCGACTTCCGGGCCCTGTGCCTGGCCTACGAGCCGTTTTTTACCTACTTCACGGCCCGGTACGGGGAGCGGATGCTCAATGAGGAGTATGCCCACTTCGTGAAGCCCGACTCGCCGCCCCAGCAGAATTTCCTGGTGGCCGACCAGCTGTTTTCGCGCCGTATCAGCACCCTGGAAGTGCGGGAGCTGGTGCGTTGTGCCAGCCAGGAACCTATTTTTGAAGCCGCCCGCCGCATGGCTGCCGCTAAGGTGAGCTGCCTGTTTGTGGAGCAGGAGCCGGGCGGGCCCATCATCGGGTACTGCACCGATATTACCCTGCGCGACGCCGTACTAGCCCAGTGCCGCGACGCCCGCGGGCCGGTGGGCGAGGTGGCCGCCACCCCGCTGGTGAGCATCAATCAGGATGCCTTTGTGTACGAGGCCGTGCTGCGGATGTTCCAGACCAAAACCCGCTACCTGCTGGTGGAAAACCTGGGTGAGTACGTGGGCTTTCTGAGTCGCAATAAGCTGCTGGCGGATTTGGCCCAGTCACCGTTTATGTTCATTCAGGCCGTGAAGCTGGCCCAGAGCACCCGGGAGCTGAAGCGCCGCTGGGAGATGGTGCCCGACATTGTGAACCAACTGCTGAGCCGGGGCGTGAAGGCCGACATCGTGAACCAGGTAATCACCACCGTGGCCGATACCATTGCCCTGAAGGTGATTGAACAGGCCCTGGACGAGCTGGGGCCGGCCCCGGCCCGCTTCGTGTTTATGGTGCTGGGCAGTGAGGGCCGCAAGGAGCAAACCCTGGCCACCGACCAAGACAACGCCATCATCTACGAGGACAAGGCCAACGAGCAGCGCACCATGGTGCGCGACTATTTCCTGCGGTTTGCCACCCGCGTGTCGGATGAGCTGAACCACATTGGGCTGCACTACTGCACGGGCGGTTTCATGGCCAAAAATTCCAAGTGGACGCACTCCCTCTCGTACTGGAAGGGCTACTATCGGCAGTGGATGAGCGAATCGAACCCCGAAACGGTGATGCAGATGGCTACTTTCTTTGACTGCCGGGGCCTGTACGGCGACTTCACGCTGATTGACGAGCTGCAGGGCTTTCTGCGCGAGGAGCTGGCCCAGCCCCTGGAGCGGTTTCTGTTCTACATGGCCAAAAACGCCCTGCAGTACGAGCCCCCGCTCACCTTCTTCCGCGGCTTCCGCACCTTCGCCCAGGACGGGCAGCAGGTGTTCGATCTGAAAAAAGCCATGGCCCCCATCGTGGACCTGGTGCGCGTGTACGCCCTGCAAAACCGGGTGTTCCTCACCAATACCGGCGAGCGGCTGGCCCGGCTGCGGGAGTTGGGCGTGTTCCGGGAGCAGGAGTACCAGGAGCTGCTGCAGGCCTACTACTACCTCATGGGCATGCGCCTGCAGAAACAGGCCCGCCAGCTCATCAACGACCACGCCGCCCCCACCAACTACCTAGACCCCAAAAAGCTCACCCAGGTAGAGCAGGTCACGCTCAAGGAAATCTTCAAGGTCATCAGCGACTTCCAGGTGAAAATCAAAGTCAATTTCACCAAGTCGTTCTAGAACTGCCGAAGCATTATCTAGTCCCGAAAAGAACGTCATTCCGAGCGAAGCCGAGGAATCTCGCGTGCTGACGTTGCCAGAGTATTCAGGCGTCAGCACGCGAGATTCCTCGGCTCCGCTCGGAATGACGTGCAGGCGTAATTGGGTAGAAATAAAAGGGAGCCGGAAATTCATTTCCGGCTCCCTTTTACTTTACTGATAGTCAGATGAGCTACTGGCGGGCGGCTTTGTAGTGCACGCTAGGCAGCTCGCGCAGGCGCTGGGCGGCGGCTTCGGGGGTGATGTCGCGCTGGGCGTTGCCGAGCAGCTCGTAGCCCACCATGAACTTGCGTACGGTGGCTGAGCGCAGCAGCGGCGGGTAGAAATGCATATGCAAGTGCCACTCTGGGTGCTCCTGCCCGTCGGTGGGGCGCTGGTGCAGGCCGGCGGAGTAGGGGAAGGAGGTTTGGAACAGGTTGTCGTAGCGGATGGTGAGCTGGCGGACCATATCCGCTAAGGCGTCTTTCTCCTCGTTGGTGAGCTGGGTCAGGTCCTGCACGTGGCGGCGGGGCAGCACCAGCGTCTCGAAGGGCCAAATGGCCCAGTAGGGCACTACCGTTACCCAGTGCGCGTTTTCCAGCACCACGCGCTGCTGCTGCTCCAGCTCCAGGGCCAGATAATCGGCAAGCAGGCTGCGGCCGTGCTCCTGGAAATAGGCCGCTTGCTGCTGGGTTTCCTTGGCCGGCTCGCCGGGCACGGTGCGCTGGGCCCAGATCTGGCCGTGGGGGTGGGGGTTGGAGCAGCCCATTACCTGGCCCTTGTTCTCGAAGATTTGCACGTAGTTGATATCCGGCCGGGCACCCAGCTCCTGGAACTGCGCGGTCCACACGTCCACCACCCCGCGGATAGCCTCCTGGCTCATTTCCGGCAAGGTCAAATCGTGGCGGGGGGAGAAGCAGATAACCCGGCCTACGCCCGACTCGGCCTCGGCCCGCAAAAGCCCACCAATGTTGACCTCGCCCACGGGTGTATCGGCCAGCAGGGCGGCAAAGTCGTTGTCGAAGACGAAGGTGCCGGTGTAGTCGGGGTTCACCTCCCCGTTGGCGCGCACGTTGCCGGGGCAGAGGTAGCAGGTGGGGTCGTGGGCGGGGCGGGCGGCCTCGTCGGTGGCCTCCTGCTGGCCCTGCCAAGGGCGCTTGGAGCGGTGCGGGGAAACCAGCAGCCACTCGCCGGTGAGCGGATTGTAGCGGCGGTGCGGGTGTTCGGTCAGATCAAATTCAGCCACAGCGAAAGAGAAAAAGCAAGTCAGAAATTAAGCGCCAACGGTTGCGGGCACGGCACTCACGCCCGCCACAATGTGGGCGTGGTAGGTTTCCAGCGGACGGCCATACTGGGCGGTGAAGCGCCGGGATACTTCAGTCACGAAATCCTCCACGTGCTCGGGAGCCACTAGGTTGATGGTGCAGCCGCCAAAGCCGCCGCCCATCATGCGGGAGCCAAACACGCCGGGCAGGTCGCGGGCGGCTTCTACCAGTACGTCCAGCTCAGGGCAGCTCACCTCGTAGTCGTCGCGCAGGCCGGCGTGGGAGGCGTACATCTGCTGGCCGAAGGAGGTAAGGTCGCCGGCCGTGAGGTAGTCGCAGGCACGCAGCACCCGCTCGTTTTCCTCGATTACGTAGCGGCAGCGGCGGTACGTCAGCTCGTCCAGTTCGGCTTGGTGCTTTTGTAGCTGAGCCAGGGTTACGTCGCGCAGGGTTTGGATGGTGGGGTAGTACTGGCGCAGCACCGCCACGCCCCGCTCGCACTGGCTGCGGCGCACGTTATACTCCGAGTCGGCGAGGTTGTGCTTCACGCCGGAGTTGCACAGCACCACCTGGGCGGCCTGGGTATCGAAGGGGAAGTACACGTACTCCAGGGAGCGGCAGTCGAGGCGCACCACCTGGCCGGCCCGGCTCATGATGCTGGCAAACTGGTCCATGAGCCCGCACAGCACGCCGGCAAACTCGTGCTCAGCCTTCTGGGCCAGCTGGGCCAGCTGCAGCGAGTTCAGCCCGTAGTTGTTCAGCTGGTTCAGGGCAAAGGCCAAACCGCACTCCACGGCCGCCGACGACGACAGGCCCGCGCCCATTGGAATGGTGCCGCCGAACACGCAGTCGAAACCCTGGACGGCCAGGCCGCGCTTCTGAAACTGCGCCGCTACGCCCAGCAGGTAGTTGGCCCACTGCACCGGACCGGGCGTGAGCTGCTCGCCGGTCAGCTCCACCTCGTGGCGCTCCTGCTTGTCGTAGGAAACCAGCCGGATGCGGCCCAGGTCGTTGGGGGCCACGGCGAAGAAAATTTCCTTGTTGATGGCGGCGGGCAGCACAAAACCACCATTGTAATCAGTGTGCTCACCGATGAGGTTAACGCGGCCGGGGGCGCGCACCAGCAGGGCGGCATCGTGGCCGAAAGCATCGGTGAAGGCGCTGGCAATGGCGTGAACGAGGGCTTGCATAAGAGAAGGGGAAAAAGAGAAAAATCTGCGCGGCAGTTTATTTTACGGAAACCGTAAGGGGCGAGGTCAGGCAGGTTGCAAAATGGGAGAGGTAGGCGTCCCAGGCTTCGGGCGAGGCAAACTGCCCGCTTTTCTGCCAGCCAAACCCGGCGTAAAACACTACCTGGTCGGCTCTGGGACGAGTGATGAGGTAGAGCTGGCTCTGGTCTTTCTGGGTGGAGCGGTGGTCCTGGTAATCGGTGAGGTAGCCGGGAGCTACCACCACGCCGGTGCCCAGGTATGATTCGTCGATTTTCTCCCAGTAGCGGGCCCAGCCGGCTTTGGGGTTGGCCTGCACCTGGCCTTTCTGCTCGTGCAGGGTGAGGCCCACGGTGAGGTTAGGCAACGGCTTATTGGCCGATACGTGCTCCTCGTAGCGGGTGAGGTTGGAGCCCAGGTCCAGGCTGATGCGCTTAGTTTCGGTTACGCGGCGGCCGTTGGCATCCCAGGGGGCATACGTCAGCTCAAACACCGTCCGGATGGGCCCCATGGCCAGCACTTTGTAGCCCGTGAAGTTCCGCGAGGTGTACAGCTTATCCCCGTCGAGCACGCCGGTGCCGCCGGTGCCGCGGCTGCTGCCCACGTGGTAGGGGTCGTAGCCCTCGCCGGTATCAGTGTGGTAGGCAAAGGGCTTATCGTGCACGTGGCGGCCGTACCACTTGTCAATGATCGGGTAGGGCACGCGCTTCAGCCAGCAGTCCATGCCGCTGCTGAGGGTGCCGTTGGGGTCTTTGCGGTCAAAGAGCTCCTGGGCGTTGGGGCCGTAGGTGCGGAAGGCCACCCGGTCGTTTTCCCAGGCAAAGTCATCGGTACGCTCGGGTACGAAACGGGCGAAGGTGGTGAGGGTAGGCGAGGCCGCTGGGGGCGTGCCGGCCGTAAGCACAAACCGGCGGGTGCCCTTGGCCGGCACGTCGGTCTGGAATAGCAGCTCCTCGGGCCGGCCGTCGGCGTTCAAATCCAGCCATTGGCTGACCAGTACCGCGCCGCTCTGCGCGTCCTTCACCACCAGCCCGTTGGGGCCCAGCTGCTGCATGGCCTTCGAGAGCTGGCTTACCGGCAAGCTCACGGTTTCCTGAGCGCGGGCCACCGGCAGGCGGTTGCGCACCGTTACGGTTTGCTGCACCGGAGCCGGGCGGGCACCCAGCAACAGGGCGGTAAAAGGAAGCAACAGGGCGGATATATTCATCGGGAAAAGCAGATTAGGTTCGGCTGCCGGGTAGACAGCCAAAGGTGGGCGTTAGGAGGCGTGGTCGGTTTTGACGTCCTGCCCCGACCAGATGCGCTGGGCCGTCCAGGGTTGGGCCGGGCTGCTCCAGAAGGCATCGGTGGCGGGCAGGCCCAGGGGCAGAAACGCCGTGGTGCAGAGGTAGAGGCTGCCCGTGGAAATGTACTGCTCCCCGATACCGGGCTGGTGCCCGCACAGCCCAATCTGCAGCCAGCCCTTCGCATCAAAAGTACCTTTGGCCTCCAGGGTGCGGCGGATAACGGCCGTGAGGGCGTTGCGCACCTGCCCGGCCGGCAACTCCTCGGGCAGCAGCTTCTGCAACGAGGCCTGCGCCAAATGTTGGAAAGCCCCGCAGCGGTAAGCCAGGGAGCGGCCGAAGGCGGCAAACGAGCCATCGGGGGCAATGAGGCGCTCCTGCACGGCGGCATAGCGCCGGGCCCGGGCCTGCAGCTTCTCCAGCAGCTCCTTGTTCTCCTTGCCCGCGGCCACCAGCGTGCCTACCACGTCCAGCAGCATGGGCTGAATCACGTAGCTGTTGTAGTAGTCCCAGTGGTAGTCGGGCCCGTCGCCGTAGGTACCGTCACCCTTGTACCAGGTTTGGTGCTCTTTGATGGCGTAATCCATGCGCATCAGGTCGCCGGTGCCGGTAAAACGGAGCAGCGCGGCCTCAATTATGGCGCTGAACAGGAGCCAATTGCTGTAGTAAGGCTTGATAACACGGGTGCTCTGGAGGGCTGCCGTGAGCTGTTGCCTGGTGGTTTCGGGCAGCTTTTCCCAGAGTTGGGTAGGGGCCCGCAGCAGGGCGTGGGCCAGAAAGGCGGCATCTACCACCGGCTGTCCGCCCTGGGTGAAGTTCATGAAATCAGCAGCCTGCGGGTTCACGGCGTTGGCAACGGCCTGGCGGGCCAGCTCGGCGCAGCGCTGCTGTTGGGCTCGTTCCGCAGCGGGCACGTCGGCCAGCTCCAGCCAAGGGGCCAGGCCGGCCAGGGTACGGCCCAGGGCTTCCAGGTGCGTTACCTGGCGGCGGCCGGCTTCATGACCGGGGGCGGTTTCCACGGGCATGGTGGCCCGCAGCTGGTTCTGGGCGGTGGCCGTCAGTACCGGTTCGGCCACCCGCAGCAGCGTAGCTACCCAGTAGTCCCGGTCGGTGGGTTTGGGGGCGGGGGACAGGGTAGCGGCAGCGGCAACGGCCGTCGGCAATGCCAGCACCGAGACTCCGGCTCCCAGACCCGTGAGGAAAGAACGTCGTTGCATACCCAGTTAATCGGTCAGTGGACTACTTGATCCAAAGAACCCACAAATTCACTAGCAATAGTAGCAGACGCAGCCCCCGGAACCGGGGGCTTTTTTAAGGAAAGTGCAGGGGTAGATTCGTCGGTAGCCTGTAAGCCCTTTTCCTGCAAGAGCACGCCGTTACAGGTAATCGTCAGTTTATCAGGCCGGCACGAGCCGGTGAATACAGATTGCGAAGGAACATACAGTGGCTGGGGCAGCTCATGGGTTAGTCGGACGTTGAAGTAGCGCCTGCTTCCAGTGGCTGACTTTCGCCCCATCATTTTCAGCCTTTCGCCGTTACTTGCATCATGCAGGCACCATCTCGCTACACCTACACCTCAGAGCTATATGAGCGCCCGGCGCTGGTCAACAGTGCGGAGCTGGCCTGGCCGGGAGTGCGGGTGGAGCGGTTTCAGCTGGAGGCCATGACGCTGCCGGCCCACGCCCACGAGCAGCACCTCGTGCTGATACACCAGGGCAACGAGCCCATCATCAACAGCCGCCAGACCGGACCCCGGTTAGAGGTCGACCAGTTTCGGAGCGGGGATGTGGGCATCTACCCGGGTGGCGAATACGGGGCTTTCGGCTGGGACGGACCGGTGGACATTGTGCAGGTGAATCTGGATGCCGCCGCCTTGGAAACCCGGGCCCGCCGCGACCTGGACCTCCGGTATTTTTCCCTGCACGAGCGGTTTCGGTGCGAGGATGGATTGCTGGCCCAGGTGGGCGTGAGTTTGCTGACGGCGGCCAGCCAACCGCACGCGCTGGGGCAGCTCTACGCCGAGTCGCTGATAACCGCTTTCAGCTACCATCTTATCCAGCACTACGCTTCGTTTGAGCGGCAGCTGGCTGGCAAAGCCGTGACTGGGCTGCCCGCCGCGGTGCTGGCCCGGCTGGACGACTACCTGGAAGCCCACGCCGAGCAACCCGTTCGGCTGGAGGTGCTGGCGGAACTGGCCAACCTGAGCGTGTTTCACTTCGCCCGGCGCTTCAAGCACACCACCGGCCGCTCGCCCTACCAATACGTGCTGGAGTGGAAAATCCGGCGGGCCCGGGAGTTGCTGCGGGCCGGCGCGCTGCCGGTAGCGGCCATTGGCGATGCGCTGGGCTTTGCCTCGCCGGCGCACTTTGCGGCGGCCTTCAAGCGGGCCGTGGGCCAGAGCCCCCGGGCGTACCAGCGGGGGTAGAGCAATCTAAAAGAGCAAGAATCGACAAGTAGTGCGCAAGAATTGGGCGTGGTGCCGCGGGGCCGCCGCTGACCTTTGGGGTAGTTCCGGCTGCCTCCGGTTGGCAGCGGATTCACCCTCATATACAAGTACATGCACACGCTTTCTGCCATTCCCGCGGCCTACTCCGATGAGGAACTGATCAAACAACTACCCGGCTTCACCAACCACTACGCCACCGTGAACGGGGTGCGGCTGCACTACGTGGAGGGCGGCCAGGGCCCGGTGCTGGTATGCCTGCCGGGCTGGCCCCAAACCTGGTATTCCTACCACCCCGTTGCCGCCGAGCTGGCCCGGCACCACCGCGTCATCATCCTTGATATCCGGGGCATGGGCAGCTCAGACAAGCCGGCCACCGGCTACGATAAAAAAACGATGGCCCAGGACGTGCACGGGCTGCTACGCCACCTAGGCATTACCAGGGCCTCGCTGCTAGGCCACGATATTGGCGGCATGGTGGCCGCCAGCTTCGGGTTCAATTACCCGGAGGCTACTGAGAAATTAATTCTGGCCGATGGGGCTCACCCCAGCGAAGGGATGCGACAAATGCCGTTGCTGCCTAGCCCCGGCGCGTTCGGGGAGAAAATGGACGGGCAGCAGCCGTACGCGTGGTGGATGGCTCTGAACCAGGTGAAGCACTTGCCGGAGCAGCTGCTGACCGGGCGGTTCCGCTACCTGCTGGACTACCTGTTCCCCTACGTGATGCTCGACGACAGCCACATGTCGGAGTTCGAGCGGGCGGTGTACGCCGCCCACTACGACCAGCCCGAGAGCATCCGCGCGGCCAACGCTTGGTACCAGGCCTTCAACCAGGATATTGCCGATGCCGCCACGTACAGCCGCCTCACCATGCCGGTGCTGGGCATCGGGAGCTGCGTATCGTACGGCTACCTGCGCATGAGCCTGCCATACATGGCGGAGAATGTAGAGGTAGTTGGGATTCTTGATAGTGGGCACTATATGTTTGAGGAGAAGCCGGCCAAGGTGCTGGAACTGGTGCTGAGTTTCCTGCAGCAACCCGCCGCCCAACCCCAATCCATACCCGCCGAGGCTTCTGCAAAGTAAACGCTAACTAACCGCAAACCAGCCTTCCCCGCCGAGTAGAAACTCCTTGTGTATACTACTCGGTGGGAGAGGCTGGTTCGCGGCGCTGGCGGTGCTGCTTGGCGTACTCCGACGGGGCCACGCCGAAAATCTTCTGGAAGGTGGTGCGGAAGTACTTGGCATTCTCGATGCCCACCTGGAAGGCCACTTCCGACACGCGCATCTGGGTGTGGGCCAGCAGCTGGGCAGCTCGCTTCATGCGCACGTCCCGGATAAACTCGATAACCGTTTGGCCCGTGATGCTCTTGATGCGCCGGTATAGCACCGATTGACTCATGCCAATTTCGCGCACCAGCACCTGCACGCTGAACTCCGGGTTTTCCAGGTTCTGCTCTACAATGGCCATAGCTGATTCCAGGAACTCCCGGTCGGCATCGGCCACCACAATTTCGGTGGGCTCCAGCAAAATCTGCCGCTGGTAGAACTCGTGCAGCTTGCGACGGTTGCGGAGCATAGTTTCAGCCTTGGCCTGCAATAGCGTGGGGTTGAAGGGCTTGTTCATGTAATCATCGGCCCCCATGCCTAAGCCCTCCAACTGGTGGGTTTCGGCGGTGCGGGCCGTGAGCAGCAGCACCGGAATGTGGGCCGTTTTGGGGTGCTGCTTCACGCGCTGGCACAGCTCCAACCCGTCGCTGCGAGGCATCATCACGTCCGAGATAATCAGGTCGGGCAGCTGGTGCAAGGCTTTGTCCCAGCCCACTAGGCCGTCCTCGGCGGTGCTCACTATATAGTCACCCTCGAACAGCTGCTGCAGATACTGTCGTACCTCGTCGTTGTCTTCCACCACCAGCAGGCGGGGCGGGCCCGCATGCACCGGGGCCGAGGCCGGCAGGTCGGTTTCTTCCAGCGGCGTGAGCAGCTGCTCCTCGTCGATTTGCACGGGCGTGGCCTCGTCGGTATCGGGCTGAATATCCTCGGGGCGCAGGTGCTGCTGGCCAAACGGCAGGCGCAGCTCGAAGGACGTGCCCACATCTACGGTGCTGGCCACAGTGAGCTGCCCGCCGTGGCGCTCGGCAAACTGCCGGGCCAGCGAGAGGCCAATGCCGGTACCCGTCATGCGCAGGGTGTTGGTGTGCGAGGCCTGGTAGTAGGGGTCGAAGATGCGCTCCAGCTCATTGGCCTTGATGCCCACGCCCGTGTCGCTGACGTTGATTTTGAGGTAGTTGCCCGTGAGCTGCTCGCCGGTGTACACGGCCTCCCCGCCGGGGCTGCCAATGATGGTGGCCGACAGCTCCACCCGGCCTTTGTCGCGGGTGTACTTGAAGGCGTTGGCCAGCAGGTTGGTGAGGATGATTTCCAGCTTGCTTCGGTCGAAGTACAGCTGCACCGGCTCACTGGGCACGTCCAGCACGTACTGCACGGCCCGCTCCTGGGCTTTCAGCCGGAAAATGGCGTAGATGTCGGTCAGGAAGCGGGTAACGTCGCCGGGCACGGCGCGCAGGGGCACGTTGCCGGTTTCCACCTTGCGGAAGTCCAGCAGCTGATTCACCAGTTCCAGCAGCTTGCGGGCCTGCTGGTGCATCAGGTTCACCTTGCCGCGCAAGTCCTGCACCGGGCCGGTGCTGCGCATAATCTCCTCCATGGGCCCCAGAATGAGCGTGAGCGGGGTGCGTAGCTCGTGCGAGACGTTGGTGAAGAAGCCCAGCTTCAGGTCGGTTACTTCTTTCTCCTTCTGCTTCTGGAACTGCTCCAGCGCCAGGCGGTTCTGCAGCTCCTGCTGGGCCATCTCGTTGCGACGGTACAGCAGCACGCCGCCCACTACAACTACCCCATAGAGCACGTAGGCCCACCAAGTTTTGTACCAGGGCGCGCGCACATCAAACTGCATAGCCGCCACCTGTTTCGACCACACGCCCTCCCCGTTGCTGGCTTTCACCTCGAAGGTGTAGTGCCCGGCCGGCAGGTTGGCAAAGGAAGCCGTACGCTGCCCGCTGACGGGGTACACCCAGTTCTGGTTGTAACCCACCAGCCGGTAAGCGTAGCGGTTTTTCTGGGGGTTGGCGTAGTTCAGTCCCACAAACTCCACCGAAAAGTCGTTTTCCGAGGCCTTGATGGTGACGGTTTGCGGCTTGGAAAGCGGCTGCTGCAGCACCACGCGGCCGTTGAACTCCTGGCCCACAGCCACCGGCTGGTTGGCAATGCGCAGGCCCGTAATCTGCACCACGGGCGGGTAGGGGTTGGGTTGAATAGTGTGGGGCTGGAAGTAGCTGATGCCGTTGACACCGCCGAAATACAAAGTGCCATCCTGGGACCGGGCCGCCGAGCCAATCTTGAAGGCGTTGCTCTGTAGACCATCCGCCACGTCGTAGCGCAGGTACTGGCGGGTGCCGGGCGTGAAGCGGTACAGGCCGGTGCCCCCAATCCAGAGGTGGCCCTCGTCATCAGCCAGAATGCTCTCTACGTCGGTTTCGGGCAGGTATTTGCGGTAGCTCTGCACGGTTTCTCGGCCTTGAGCATCGGTGCTGAGGCGGTGCAGACCCCCACCGATGGTGCCCATCCACAGGTTTTCTTCCCGGTCGAGCAGCAGCGGCCACACGTAGTTTACGGTGAGGCCCTTGGTACGGCCGGTGGGGTCGGTGCGGAACTGGCGCAGCACCTGCAGCGAGTCGGCGGTGGGGCGCAGCTTCAGCAGGCCCGCATCGGTGGTGCTGGCCCACAGCACGTCGCGCTGCCGGTCGTAGAGCAGATAGGTGAAGTGGTTGGTGGGCAGGCCGGTTTTGCCGGCGCGGTAGGTGCTCAGTACTTTACCCTCGGGGGTGAGGCGCACCAGGCCCGAGGTGAACGTGCCCACCCACAGCGTGCCAAACCGGTCCTCGGCCATGCTTTCCACCCCGGCCCGGCCCAGGTCGGTGCCGTTGGGTAGCAGGCGCATGGTGGTGAGCTTATCTTGGCCGCCCCGCCGCACTAGGCTGGCCAGGCCGTAGCCCCGGGTGCCAAACCAGAGCGTGCCGTTGCTGCTCTGGAAAATATTGGCCACATCGACCCCGCGGGTGGTGCTGTTTTTCTCCTGGTTGAGGTAGTTGCGGAACGTGCGCCGGGTCAGGTCGTAGGCGGCTACGCCGTTGCGGGTGCCAAACCAGAGGATATTCCGCGCCTCTTCCTTATACAGCGTGTTTACGTAGTTATTGGACAACGATGACTGCCCGCCCAACTGCCGCCGCAACCGCCCGAAGGGCTTCTGCCGCAGGTCCACTTTATTGAGGCCGCCCGCCGAGGCGCACAGCCATACAATCTGGTTGCGGTCCTCAAAAATCTGGTGGACGCGCTCTGAGTTGATCTTGAACGGCTCCCCGTCCTCGGGTAGCAGCAGGGTAGGCGGAGCCGGGCGCAGGGGCGGGGTAGTGCCCGTAACGGCCCCGGCCTCCCAGATATATAGCCCGTAGATGGTGCCCACCCACAGCCGCCCGAACGAATCCAGTAGCAAGGACTGGAGCTGCGGATACGTGAGGTTCTGGGGATGCTCGGTGAGGCGGCGCACGGTGCGGCGGTTGGCCGCGGCTACCCAGTACACCTGCTGACCGGTGCCCACCCATAAGTCGCCGCGGCGGTCCAGGTGCAGGGCCCGTACGGGGGCCGTCAGCTCGGTAGCTTCGGCCGTGAGGCGGGTGCTTTCCGGGCGCACCACCCGCAGGCCGCCGTTCAGGGTGCCAATCCACAGCTTGCCCTCCACGTCGGCGGCCAGGCTGGTTACCTGCAGCTGGTCCTGGGCCGAGGGCGTGAGCGGAGCCAGTTGGGTAAGGTCGGTAAGGGCGCCCTGCTTGTCGAAGGTCAGCACAAATACCCCGTCGTTCTGAGTGCCTATCCACAGCCGGCCGCGCTTATCGGAGGCCAGCGCCGAAACGCTGACGCGGGCAAGCTTCTGCAGCAGGGGCCGCAGCCGCTCGGGGCCAGTGGTTTCGTCGAGGTTCAGCAGCTGGTCGGCGGCGGCATCGTAGCGGCTGAGGCCGGCCCGCTCGGTACCGGCCCACAGCCGGCCATCGGGGGCCACGTGCAGCACCTGGATGCGGTTGGCCGTAACGCCTTTGCGCGGGTTTACGGG
This sequence comes from Hymenobacter pini, assembly GCF_020421205.1. GTDB lineage: Bacteria > Bacteroidota > Bacteroidia > Cytophagales > Hymenobacteraceae > Hymenobacter > Hymenobacter pini. Next base: position 816,870 of record NZ_JAIZZH010000002.1, on the reverse strand, counting down.
CAGCACGTACTGCTTTAGGTTGTAGCCGTCGTACCGGTCGAGGCCCCGGTTGGTGCCCACCCAAATAAAGCCCGACCGGTCCTGGGCCACGGCCATGGCGTCGCTGTGCGACAGTCCCTGGTCGACGGTGAGGTGCTCAAAGCGGAAGTCTTCCGGGGCCGTGTTCTGGGCCCATACCGCCGCGGGCAGCAGGAGCAGTAGCAGACAAAGTAGCGGGCCGGCAAGGGGCCATTTGGTGGGAAGCGGGAACGTCACGAATGAGTGGGGGTGGGGCGGCAGAAGAAATAAGGAACCAGAGCAAAGCAGTCGGTCCGGACCAATGCACAAGCCCTGCGGAGGAGCTGTGGCTACGAAAATAACATTCTGTCCGCGAATTACTCCCCCCTGCCAACCAGCCCAGGAAGCTCCCGGCGGCCGAAAGCGCCTACGCCAAAATACACCCCCCTAATTCGCCTAAAATCCCCCCCATTCGCGGGGGAAGCGGCCGGCTACTTTTAGGGTAGCAAGGCGGCTCAGGTGCTCCCAGAGTCTCGAACTGCCTACTTGTTCTGCCGGCCTGCATAGCTCTTTGCTACAGGAGTTTGGCGTTTTACTACTCCCTGCCACCATGCGTACCCACCTAGCCGCCGTTTGCCTGAGTTTATGGAGCGGCGTAGCCCTGGCCCAGGCTCCGGCTGCTCCCGCCGTTGCTGTCGGCGCCAACGTGAAACACACGGCCTTTCGCCCCGGCGAGCAGTGGCACGATACCGACGGCAACCTCATCAACGCCCACGGCGGCGGCGTGCTGCGGGTAGGCAAAACGTACTACTGGTACGGGGAGAAGCGCGCCCAGCAGCAGGAAGAAGGCGTGACGGTGTACTCTTCCCGGGACCTCTACAACTGGCGCTACGAGGGCGTGGCCCTGCAGCCCAGCACCCAGCCCGGCCACGACATTGAGCAGGGCTGCCTGATGGAGCGGCCCAAGGTACTCTTCAATAAGAAGACCGGTAAGTATGTGATGTGGTTTCACCTGGAGCTAAAGGGCAAGGGCTACAGTGCCGCCCGCGCCGGGGTAGCCGTGGCCGACAAACCCACCGGCCCCTTCCGCTACGTGAGCAGCTTCCGGCCCAACGGCCACATGTCGCGCGACATGAGCCTGTACCTCGACGATGACGGCCGGGCCTACCATATCTACTCGGCCCGGGAAAACTACGACCTGCGCATTGCCCGGCTCTCGGATGATTTTCTGACCGCCACTAAGCAGGATACCCTGCTGTTCAGCAACCACCGCGAGGCTCCGGCCGTGTTCAAAACCGGCGGCAAGTATTACCTCATCACCAGCGGCTGCACCGGCTGGGACCCCAACCAGGCCACGCTGCACGTCGCCGATACCCTGTTCGGGCCCTGGCAGGAACTGGGCGACCCCATGCGCGGGCCCAATGCCCAGAAAACCTTTGGGGGGCAGTCAACCTACGTGCTGCCGGCCCCGGGGCGGCCGGGCTCATTCATCTTCCTGGCCGACCGGTGGAACCCCAAGGACCTGAAGGATAGCCGCTACTTGTGGCTGCCGGTTCAGTTCCGGCAGGGGCAGCCCACCATTGAGTGGCTGGACCGCTGGAACCTGGACTTCTTCGCCCAACTCGGCGCTAAGTCGGCGGGGCAATAGGGGCGTAGGCGCTGGTTCAGGTGTCAGCGCAGGGTCCTTGTGCTCAAAGAAGTAAGGCCTTACTTACGAAATCCTGAGAAACCACTTAAGGAACCAGCAGCCGGCGAATTAGGCCCCGCTTATTGCCTAGAAAACGCCCGCAGTTCGGATACTAAGCCCAATACATTTGACAGCTGATCAACTGATTTTCAGCAGTATCAGCGGGGCTTGCCGGGGCTAGTGTTCCCACACCGCCCGCCCTGGCCTTCCGCCGACTTCACTCGCCTTCTACACACCTTTTTCCCACTCGGCCCACCGGCCCCCACAACCCATGCATCTATGAGGGTAAAACATTTACTCCTGTACGGCGCCCTGGCTCCCCTCCCCGCCGCTCTGGCCGTTGCCGCCCCCGGGTCGGCCGCCGCGCTGCCCACCCGCGAGCCAGCGCCAGAAGTTACGGTAACGGGTACCGTGACTGATAATAACGGCCAGCCGCTGCCCGGTGCTACCGTGGTGGTGAAAGGCACTGCCACCGGGGCCAGCACTGATGCCGATGGCAAATTCAGCCTGCGCCTGCCCGACGGCAACGCGGTGCTGCTGGTGTCGTCCATCGGGTTTGCGGCCCAGGAAATTCCGGTGAACGGCCGCAGCAGCCTGAGCATCCGCCTGCAGCCCGATGCCAAAGCTCTCGACGAGGTAGTAGTAGTGGGCTACGGTACCCAGAAACGCTCTGACGTAACCGGTTCCGTGGTGTCGGTGCCTCAGGACCGCCTGGAGAAGCTGCCGGTGGCCAACGTGGCCCAGGCCCTGCAGGGCGCGGTGGCGGGCGTGACCATCACGGGGGGCTCCAACCTGCCCGGTGCCCAGCCGCGCATTCAGATTCGGGGGGTGCGCTCCATTACGGCCAACACCGACCCGTATCTGGTGGTGGACGGTCTGCCGTTCCCGGGCAACTTCAACGACATCAACCCCAACGACATTGCCTCCATTGAGATTCTGAAGGATGCTTCCTCCACGGCCATCTACGGTACGCGGGGCTCCAACGGGGTTATTCTCATCACCACCAAGCGGGGCAAAACCGGTAAGCCCCAGATTCGCTACAACGGCTACGCGGGCTTCGAGAATCTGGTGACCCGCCTGCACCCGCTCGATGGGCCGGCCTACTCGGCTAAATACCAGGAGTTTGCCCGGCAGCGCGGCATCAACGTGACGCCCGTGCCCAACACCGGCGAACTGGACAACTACAACAACAACCGCACCGTGGACTGGATGGACCTGGTAAGCCAGCAGGGCTACCTGCAGGACCACAACCTGTCCTTCTCGGGTGGTACCAACGACATCAAGTACTTCGTGTCGGCGGATTACTTCAAGCAGCGCGGGGTGCTGCGCGGCTACCAGTTTGGCCGCGTGAGCCTGCGCACCAACGTCGACGCCAACCTGACGCCCTGGCTGACGGTGGGTACCTCCTCGTTCTTCTCGCGCAACAACGACGACGGCGGCCGCGTGGACCTGGGCCTGGCCCAGGTAGCCAGCCCCTACGGCAACGTGTACAACGCCGATGGCACCTACACCATCTTCCCGCAGCCCCCGGAACAGCTCATCAAAAACCCGTTGGGCGGCCTGACTACCACCCGGGAAAGCCGCGTGAACCAGCTCACCGGCACGGCCTACGCCGAGGTGCAGCCCACCTTCCTGAAAGGGTTGAAATACCGCATCAACGGCACGTACTCGTACCGGCCGTACCGCTACGCTTACTACGAGGGTCGGCAGTTTGGTAACCTGCGCGGCGGGGCCACCATGACCAACGACGAGCGGCACAACTACACGATTGAAAACCTGCTGATTTACAACCACGACATCGACAAGCACCACTTCGATGTGACGGCTCTGTACAGCGCTCAGCAGAACACCTACTTCACGACCACCGAAAACGCGTCGGGCTTCATCAACGACCAGATCGGGTTCAACAGCATCGGCTCGGGTTCCAACCCGCCCACCATCAGCTCCTACAGTGAGCGGCGGGCCCTGGTGTCGCAGATGGGCCGCCTGAACTACTCCTACGACTCGCGCTACCTGTTTACGGCCACGGCCCGCCGCGACGGTTCGTCGGTGTTCGGGGCCAATGCCGATAAATACGCCGTTTTCCCCTCGGTAGCTCTGGGCTGGAACGTGGCCAACGAAGGTTTCCTGCGCGGTAACTCGATGCTGAACCAGCTGAAGCTGCGCTTTAGCTACGGTACTACCGGTAACGAAGGCATCGGGCCCTACGGCACTATCACCGGCAACGCCCTGCTGCAGTACGCCTACGGCGGCGTAACGGCCGTGGGGCTGCGGGCCAACAACATCGGTAACACCAACCTGAAGTGGGAGCAAACCACCAGCACCAACTACGCGGTGGACTTCGGTGTCCTGAATAACCGCATCACGGGTACGGTGGAGTACTTCGATGCCAAAACCAAGGACCTGCTGCTGGCCCGTCAAATTCCGATTATCACCGGCTACGGCACCATTCTCGACAACATTGGGCGGGTGCAGAACAAAGGCGTGGAGCTGACGCTGGCCACCACCAACGTGCGGGCCGCCAACTTCACCTGGGAATCCAACGGTAACCTGTCGGTGATTCGCAACAAAGTGCTGGAGCTGTACGGCAACGGCACCGATGATATTGGCAACCGCCGCTTCATTGGCAAGCCCCTGGGTGCCATCTACGACTACCGCATGGTGGGCGTGTGGCAGGTAGGGGAGGATGCTGCCTCCCTGGACCCCGGCGCCAAGCCCGGCGACCTGAAGTTTGCGGACCTCGACGGGGACGGCAAAATCACCTCCCTCGACCGGCAGTACCAGGGCTCTACGCAGCCCAAATACACGGCGGGCCTCACCAACACCTTCACCTGGAAGGGCCTGAGTCTGCGCGTGTTCCTGCAAACGGTGCAGGGCGTGCTCAAGAACAACCCCACCCTGAACCTGGTGGACTTGGGCGGCCGCCTGAACACCCCGCGGGAAGTGGGCTACTGGACCCCTGATAACGCCCGCCAGGACCGCCCCGGCCTGAACTACTACAACCCCCGCGGCTACGGCTACCCCAGCAACGCCAGCTTCACCCGCCTCAAGGACGTGACGCTGAGCTACACGCTGCCGGCCGGCCTCACCGAGCGTCTCAAGCTGGGCGGCGTGTCGGCCTACGCCTCGGGCCGCAACCTCTACACCTGGACCAAGTGGGTTGGCTACGACCCCGAGCAGAACTACACCCTGGGCAACGGCACGGGCAACGTGGACGGCGGTACGCCCAACTTCCCCAACTCGGCCAGCTACGTGCTGGGTCTGAACGTGACCCTGCGCTAATTCCCACCCTTGCATTCCCTCTGACGACCGATGAAACGCATTTTACTAGCCACTGCCAGCTTGCTGGGCCTGGCTCAGGTGCTTAGCTCCTGCGACAAAGAATACCTCGACGAAACCCCCAAGTCCCTGTACACCCCGCAAACCGTCCTTACCGACTCCCTGGGTTTTGAGGCGGCCATGGCCGGCCTGCAGTCGGTGGTGCGGGAGCAGTACACCCACTCCGACCAGCAGGGGCTGATCAGCATCATGCAGCTGGGCACCGACGTGGCCATGCCCGGGCAGGTGCAGGGCGTGGAAGTGCCTTACTACAACTACAACCAGCTTACGGCCCAGGACCGGGGCTCGGAAATTTTCTGGAGCTGGGCCTACCGCACCATCAACAACGCCAACCAGATTATTGACGGCGCGGCCACGGCCCCTTCCACGGTGCGCCAGGGCTACAAGAACCGCATCAGCGCCGAGGCCCGTTTCTTCCGCGCCTACGCCTATAACTTTCTGGCTACGCTGTGGGGCGACGTGCCCCTGGTGGACAAGCCCGTTACCTCGCCCCGCACGGACTTCACGCGTACGCCGGTAGCCGATATCAACGCCTTCATCATCAATGATCTGACCACGGCCATTCCGAGCATGCTGCCCGGCAACCGGGTTATTTCGGGGCGGATTTCGCGGGGCGCTGCCCAGCAGCTGCTGGGGGAAGTGTACCTGCGCGACAACAAGCCGGCCCTGGCCGAGCAGGTGCTGCGGGACCTGATCAACAGCAACGTGTACCAGCTCATCCGGGCCCGCTACGGGGTGAAGTCGAGCCAGCCCGGTGACTACTTCTCCGACATGTTCATTGTGGGCAACCAGCGCCGCAGCCAGGGCAACACCGAGCTGATCTGGGGCATTGAGCAGCAGCTGCTGATTCCGGGCGGCACTACCAGCGCCCAGCAGCGCCGCGTGTGGGTACCGGCCTACTACAACGTGCCCGGCATGGCCCTGGCCGACTCCCTGGGCGGCCGGGGGCTGGCCCGCCTGCGCCTGAGCAACTGGGTGGATTACCGCCTCTACAACTCGGGCCCGGATATGCGCAACTCCAAGTACAACCTCAAGCGCAAGTTTTACTACAATGATGCCTCGCGTCCGGCCACGTTCGGCAAGCCGGTAACCGGCCTCAAGGGCTCGGATACCATCTTCTACATCACGCCCTACACCACCAAGTGGAACCAGTTTGACCCCACCGACACCTTCGGCTTTGGTACCATCAAGGACCTGCCGATGATGCGCCTGGGCGAAACCTACCTGCTGCTGGCCGAGGCGCAGTTCAAGCAGGGCAAGCTCGCGGATGCGGCTACCAGCATCAACGTGCTGCGCACCCGGGCCCAGGCTGCCCAGGTAACCGCCAGCCAGATTGACCTGAACTTCATTCTGGATGAGCGGGCCCGGGAGCTGATTGGGGAGGAGCAGCGCCGCATTACGCTGGTGCGCACCGGCACGCTCATTGAGCGTGCCACCCGCCTCAACGGCGCCTTCGTCACCGGCCTCACCCAGAAAAACCTGCTGCTGCCCATTCCGCAGGCCGAGCGGGACCGGAACATCAGCGCCAATCTGAGCCAGAACCCCGGTTATTAAGAAATTGAACCGACGGTTGGAGCCCTGCTTCGGCCGTCGGTTTTGCTTTGTCTGTCTCCATCTTTTCTGTCATCCTGAGCATGTCGCGCACCAAGCGAGGACGAAGGACCTTTTACGTTGCAACGATACTCGTTCAGACGTGGTAAGGTCCTTCGTCCTCGCTTGATGCGCGACATGCTCAGGATGACAGCCGGTTTTATCAGCTCATCCATTCTCCTTCCACCGCTCCGTGCTCAAACCCATCCTCACCGCCGCGCTGCTGCTCCTGACGCTGGCGGGCCGGGCCCAACAGGCCGGGCCCACCAACGCGGGCATGCCCTCGGTGCCGCCCGCCGCCGAGAAGTTGCCCCCGTTCGAAATCAACCAGCCCGATACGCAGCTGAGCCCGTTTACCGGCATGACGCGCCGCCACTGGCAGGACGCGGCCCGCTACCTACTCAGCGGCGCGTTCAGCTACGCGCATAAGCTCGACGACCCGATGCAGTTTCCGAAGCAGCCGGGCAAAAGCTACTCCCGCACCCCCAGCCAGTTGCCCACCGAAAAGTTGGAGGGTCTGTGTCGCACGCTGTTTATGGCCGCGCCCCTGCTGCGCGAAGAACCGGGCCTCACGCTCAACGGCATCAAAGTAGCCGATTACTATCGCCACCAGCTCAGCCAGCTGGTGAACCCCGCCAGCCCCAGTTTTATTAAACCCCGGGCTAAAGATGGCGGCCCCAGTCAGGTTCTGGTGGAGTTTGGGGGACTGGGCGTGGCCCTGTTTGCCGCGCCCGAAATCCTGTGGGACCCGTTGCCCCAGGCCACCAAAGACGCGCTGGCCGCCACCATGCTCAGCTACGGCGACGGACCAACAGTGCCGCAAAACTGGCGTTACTTCAACATTTTCATCCTCAGCTTTTTCGATACCCGGGGCTACCCGGTTAATAAAAAGCTGCTGGAGGAGTACCTGCAAAAGCAGCTGACCCACTACGACGGCCAGGGCTGGTACAACGACGCGCCCACCTATGACTATTACAGCATGTGGGCGTTTCAGATGTACGGTCGGCTGTGGAGTGAGTACTACGGCCGGCAGCGCTACTCCGAGGTTGCCCGGCAGCTCGACGAGAACTTTGCCCCGCTCAAAGACACATACCCCTACCAGTTCGGGCGCGACGGGCACATGATTATGTGGGGGCGCAGCATCACGTACCGGTTTGCGGCGGTGGTGCCCTTCCCGCTGATGGGCCTGCGCCCCGCCGCCGATACCAACTTCGGCTGGATGCGGCGCATTGCCTCGGGGGCTATGCTGCAGTTTCTGCAGAACCCCGATTTTCTGCAGGACAATGTGCCCACGCTGGGTTTTTACGGGGCCTTTGAGCCGGCCGTGCAGCCCTACAGCTGCCGGGGCAGCGTGTACTGGCTGGCCAAAGCCTTCCTAGGCCTGCTAGTGCCCGCCGACTCACCCTTCTGGACCGCTCCCGAGAACGAAGGTGCCTGGGCCACGCCGGCCCTGGCCAGCGGCACGGTGTTCAACAAGTTCGAGGCCGGCCCCAACATTCTGGTAACCGACTACCCCAACACCGGTGCGGCCGAGCTGCGCGCCCCCTGCCACCAGCCCAGCTCCGACCCCTACCGCGGCGACGAGAACTACAACCGCCTGAGCTACAACTCGGCCTTCCCCTGGCAGGCCGACGGCCCCAACGGCGAGGTGGCCATGAACTACGTGTTCAAAAATCAGAAAGGGCAATGGGAGCCGCTGCGCCTGTACACCTTCCGCCGCTTCGAGGAAGGCGTGTACTACCGCGACGCCGTGCTGGAAACCAACCCCAACGTGAAGCTGCGCCTGGCCGACGTGCCCCTGCCCAACGGTATCCTGCGCCTCGATGTCAACCAGAGCACCGAAACGCTGCCCCTACGCCTGGGCCACTACGCCCTGCCCAACCTCACCGGTACTGTGCGCCGCAGCACCCGCCGCGTGCAGGGCCGCACCGTGCACCTCCTCGACAACGGTACCTACCAGCTGGCCCTGGTGCCGCTGCAAGGCTGGGACTCTGTGGAAGCCGTGGACGCCACCGGCCTGCACCCCGTCAGCAACCAGAGTACGGTGCTCAATGCGGTGGGCACTTCGGCTCCGAGCCGGCCACTACTAGCTACGCTGCTGCTCTGGAAACGCTCGGGTGAGAAGTGGACCAAGGCTGAGCTGTTGCCTGTGCGCAGCCTGAGTAGCTCGGACTACCGCAGCATTACCGTGCAAATGGCTGATGGCAGCAAGCAAGTGGTACGGTTTGGGGAGTAGGACTGATCTGCAGACTAGTCATATAATCTAGCCTGTCATGCTGAGCGAAGCCGAAGCATCTCTACCGCTTCGCTGCAACGATTCGGACGAGGAGGTAGAGATGCTTCGGCTTCGCTCAGCATGACGTTCCTTTACAAAATCTGCTGAAAAACAACCAGCTGACGAAAAAGCGCCGGCTAAACGCTCAATTTGTCCCGCCTGTTTTGCCCCGAGGGCGCTGAACTTTGCCATAGGCAGAGCGGGATACGAAGTGCCGTTAACCACTTTGCCAACGGCTTTCAGCAGGCCACAAACCACGCGGCGCCTTGGGTGCGCTGCATCAGCACGACCAGGGTGAAGGGGACCCGTTTGCTTTGAGAGAAGCAGGTCGTTATCCGAGCGTCGGCGATACTGTGTGGGAATAGTATCGCCGGCCGGGTGCCGCGGGTTTGTGGCCTGCTACATTTTTGCGTGGTCTGCCGTTGGCAGACCATTGGCTACATTTAAAGGTGAGAAAACCGCGCACTGCGCGGCGCCGCCGGCAGCAACGGGGCACTGGTCTGCAAACTAGCTCCCCGCCGAACAAAGAAACAGCTGCCGCAGCCGGTCGGGTAGGAGTGGGAACCTACCCTGGCCGGCGGGTGCCGGTCGGGGAGCGGTTTTTGCGCATCTGGCCCAGATCAACCTGCTTCGTTCTTGCCCCACATCCGGTATATCAGCCCTTCCCATGTCTGCTACCCGCATCCCCCTGAAACCCTTGCTGCTCACAGCCCTGGGCCTGAGCCTCGCCTCTGCCTCCCTGGCCCAGCAGAAAGCCGACTACCCCATTCAGGCCGTGTCGTTCACTAAAGTGAAGCTGGCCGATAACTTCTGGCTGCCCCGACTCAAAACCAACACCGACGTGACCATTCCGGCCTCGTTTCAGCGTTGCGAGGCCACCAACCGGGTGAAAAACTTCGAAATGGCCGCCGCCAAATCGGGCAAGTTTGCCACCACCTTCCCCTTCGACGACACCGACATCTACAAGACCATCGAGGGCGCTTCGTACTCGATGCAGCTGGAGCCCGACGCCAAGTTGGATACCTACGTGGATGAGCTGATTAAGAAAGTAGCGGCGGCGCAGGAGCCCGACGGTTACCTCTACACCGCTCGTACCATCGACCCCGCGCACCCGCACGCCTGGGCCGGGGAGGAGCGGTGGGAAAAGGAGCGGGAGCTGAGCCATGAGCTCTACAATGCTGGGCATCTCTATGAGGCCGCCGTAGCGCACTACGAGGCCACCGGCAAGCGCAACCTGCTGAACATTGCCCTGAAAAACGCCGATTTGGTGTGCGCCACCTTCGGCCCCGGCAAGCGGGCCGTAGCCCCCGGCCACGAAATCGTGGAAATGGGCCTGGTGAAGCTCTACCGCGCCACCGGTCAGCCCAAGTATCTCGCCACCGCCAAATTCTTCCTGGACCAGCGCGGTCAGTACAAGGGCTACGATGCCAAAAGCCAGGACGTGTGGAAGAACGGCGCCTACTGGCAGGACCATCAGCCGGTGGTAGCCCAGAAGGAGGCCAGCGGCCACGCCGTGCGCGCCGAATACCTGTATTCCGCCATGGCCGACGTGGCCGCCCTTACCGGTGACAAACCGCTGCTGGTGGCCGTGGATACCATTTGGCAGAACATGGTGGGTAAGAAGCTGTACGTAACCGGCGGCACTGGCGCGGCCTCCGACGGGGAGCGGTTCGGCAAGAACTACGAGCTGCCCAACGCCACGGCCTACAACGAAACCTGCGCCTCCGTGGCCGACGTGTACTGGCAGCAGCGCATGTGGCAGCTCCACGGCGACGCCAAGTACGCCGACGTGCTGGAAAAAGTGCTCTATAACGGCCTGATTTCGGGCGTGGGGCTGGATGGCAAATCGTTCTTCTACTCCAACGCCATGCAGGTGAAGAATGCCGCCGACCACGCCCACCCCGAGGCGCAACGCTCCGGCTGGTTCGACTGCTCCTGCTGCCCCACCAACCTGGCCCGCCTGTTTCCGGCCTTGCCCGGGTACGTGTACGGCCAGCAGGGCCGCGACGTGTTTGTGAACCTGTTCGTGAGCAGCACCGCCGACCTGCAAGTGGGTAAGGACCGGGTGCAGTTGGTGCAGCAGAATAACTACCCCTGGGACGGCGGCCTGCAGTTCACCGTCAACCCCGCCCGCGCCACCGACTTCAACCTGCTCGTCCGCATTCCCGGCTGGGCCCGGGGCGAGGCCCTGCCCACCAACCTCTACACTTTCGCCCAGCCCTCGGCCGCCAAGGTGGAAGTGAAAGTAAACGGCCATCCCGTGCAATACCAGCTGCGCAACGGCTACGCCGTGCTGCCCCGCAAATGGCGCAAGGGCGACGTGGTGACCGTGACGCTGCCCATGGAAGTGCGCCGCGTGGTAGCCAACCCCCACGTGCAGGATGACCTGGGCAAAGTGGCGCTACAGCGCGGACCCCTGATGTACTGCGCCGAGTGGACCGACAACCAGGGCCGCGCCAGCAACCTCATCGTGCCGCCCACGGCGCAGTTCACGGCCACCTACCAGCCCGAGCTGCTCAACGGCGTCACCACCCTCACTGCCACCGTGCCTGCCGTGCAGGTCAATGAGGCCACCAACTCCATCCAGACGGTGCCGCAGACGCTGACGGCCATTCCGTACTACGCTTGGGCTAACCGTGGCAAGGGTGAAATGACGGTGTGGTTCCCGGCCAAAGTAGTGGACGTGGACCTGGTGACGCAGCCGGCTGTGCAGAAAGAAGAGAAGAAGTAACACCGCACTGCCTGCTACTGGTCTTTGTCAAACAATGTCATGCTGAGCGAAGTCGAAGCATGACAGGCTTCTAGCTGCTGCTCAAATATCCACCACCGATCCATTTTCCCTCCTTCCATGAATCGTCGTGAACTACTGAAAAGCCTGGCGCTGGCTGCTCCGGCTGCTTATTTCCCCGGTGTCCTGCTGGGCCAGAGCCGGCCGGCTGCTGCCGCCACGGCCCCGCGCTTTGAGCCTACCTGGGAGTCCCTGGCCCAATATCAGGTGCCTGATTGGTTTCGGGATGCCAAGTTTGGGCTGTGGGCGCACTGGGGCCCGCAGTGCCAGCCCGAGTCGGGCGACTGGTACGCCCGGGGCATGTACGAGCAGGGCGGCTGGCAGTATAAGTCGCACCTGGAGCACTACGGCCACCCGTCGAAAGTCGGCTTCAAAGACATTATTCGGGAGTGGAAGGCCGAATCCTGGAACCCCGAGGAGCTGGTGGGCTTTTACCGGCAGGCTGGCGCGCAGTACTTCGTGGCCCTGGCCAACCACCACGACAACTTCGACCTCTACGACAGCCGCCACCAGCCTTGGAACTCCACCCGCCTCGGCCCGAAAAAGGACCTGGTGGACGGTTGGGCCAAGGCGGCCAAAAAGCACGGCCTGCGCTTCGGGGTAAGCGTGCACGCCGCCCACGCCTGGAACTGGTACGACACCGCCCGGCAAGCCGATAAAACCGGCCCATTGGCCGGGGTGCCCTACGATGGCCGCCTCACCGCCGCCGAGGGCAAAGGCCAGTGGTGGGAGGGCCTCGACCCGCAGGCTCTCTACGCCCAAAATCACGCGCCCAGCGGCCCCGGCTCCATCCATCAGCAGTGGGACTGGGGCGACGGGGCGAGCAAACCCGACGCGGCCTACTGCGAGAAGTTCTACCGGCGCACCGCCGAGCTACTCGACAAATACGAGCCCGACCTGGTGTACTACGACGATACCGCCCTGCCGCTCTGGCCCGTCAGTGACGTGGGGCTGCGGCTGGCGGCCTACCAGTACAACACCAGCATCCGCCGGCACCGGGGGCGCAATGAGGCCGTCATCACCGGCAAAATTCTCACCGAGGCGCAGCGCCGCTGCCTGGTGTGGGATATTGAGCGGGGCCAAAGCCAGCAGACCGAGCCGCTGCCCTGGCAAACCTGCACCTGCCTGGGCGAGTGGCACTACAACCGCGGCGTATACGACCGGCACGGCTACAAAAGCGCCCAAACCGTGGTGCAGACGCTGGTAGACGTGGTGAGCAAAAACGGCAATCTGCTGCTGAGCGTGCCCGTGCGCGGCAACGGCACCATCGACGAGCAGGAGCGGGCCATTGTGGCCGAAATCGGGCGCTGGATGCAGGTGAATGGGGAAAGTATCTACGGCACCCGGCCCTGGGGCGTATTCGGGGAAGGTCCCGCCCAGGCGCAGGCAGTAGCCCTCAGCGCCCAGGGCTTCAACGAGGGTAAAGGGAAAGCCTTTGGGGCGCAGGATATCCGCTTCGCCACCAAGGGCGACGTGCTGTACGCCACCGCCCTGGGCTGGCCCACCGATGGGCAGCTGCTCATCACCTCCCTGGCCACCGGCAACTCGCTCCGCCCGCAGCCGGTGCGCCGCGTGAAGTTGCTGGGGCAAGCCAGACAGCCGCTGAGCTTCGAGCAAACGGCCCAGGGCTTGCGTGTGCAGCTGCCTGCCCAGGCCCCGGCGGCCGGGCTGGCGTACGCCTTCAAAATCATGGGGTAGGGTTGAGCTAGCGAAGGAGGAAGACCGTCATGCTGCGCTTATCGAAGCATCTCTACCGAACAACGAAGCGGTAGAGATATTTCGACAAGCGCAGCTTGACGGTTTAAAAAGGTATGAGCTAACGGCTCCGAAATGGTCAAAGTAGGGGAAGAAATTCGCCAGCGAGTTGCGTAGTTGTGGATTTTGGCTGGAAAAACCAGTTTTTCGTGGAGCTTCCTTCCCGCCGATTTTCCACCCGCCATGTTGCCTCCTCTAGTTTCTGCCGTTGCCCATTGGGGTACTCGTTCCAACCCGTTTGCTGCCCCGGTCAGTGGCTGGCTGCGCCGGACTGCTCTTGCGGCGCTGCTGTTGCTGCTTGGGGTGGCAACGGTTGGGCCCGGCTTTGCCAAGGTTCCCAAACCGCCCAAAACCACGGCCTACCTGTTTGTGTACTTCACCGGCAACGAGAAGAAGGAGGAGGCCATCCGCTTTGCCCTCAGTCCCGACGGCTACCACTACCGCGCCCTCAACGGCAACCGGCCCGTCATCAGCTCGGCCGCCATCAGCGAAACCGGCGGCGTGCGGGACCCCCACATTCTGCGCGGACCCGATGGGCAGTTCTACCTGGTGGCTACCGACATGGTATCGGCCAAGGGCTGGAGTTCCAACCGGGGCATGGTGCTGCTCAAGTCCAAGGATTTGGTGAACTGGACGCACAGCGCCATCAACTTCCAGCGGCGCTACAAGGGCCAGGAAAACCTGCAGCGCGTGTGGGCTCCGCAAACCATTTACGATGCGAAGGCCGGAAAGTACCTGGTGTACTTCTCCCTGAAGCACGGCGACGAGCCCGACAAAATCTACTATGCCTATGCCAATAAGGATTTTACTGACCTGGAAGGCGAGCCGAAACAGCTGTTCTTTTCGCCCACCAACGGCTCCTGCATTGATGGCGACATTGTAGCCAAGGATGGCAAGTTTTACCTGTTCTTCAAAACCGAGGGCCAGGGCAACGGCATCAAAGTAGCCGTGTCGGATAAGCTGACCAGCGGCTACGTGCTGCGCGACGAGTACGTGCAACAAACCAAGGATGCGGTGGAGGGTGCCGGCACGTTCCGGCTCAACGGCTCCGCCGACTACATCCTGATGTACGACCGGTACATGAGCGGCCAGTACCAGTTTACCCGCACCAGTGACCTGCGCACGTTTAAGGTGGTGGATGGCGAGGTGAGCATGAACTTCCACCCCCGCCACGGCACCGTGCTGCCCATCACCGAGCAGGAGGCCGCCCGCCTGGCTGCTCGCTGGCTGCCCGCCACCGAGCCCCTGCTGACGGCTCAGAACCCCGCCATCCGGCCCAACAACACCGCCGTAGATAGCGCCGCCCGTCAGGTGCGCTTCCTCGTGAAGCCGGGCACCAACCTCAAAGCCCTCGACCCGCAGTTCCGGCCCATTCCCGGCACGCAGCTCACGCCTAGCGGCCCGCAAGATTTCTCGAAAGGTCCCGTGCGCTACACCGTGCGGGTAGGGGAGCGGCCCGCCGAAACCATCACCGTATCGGCCACTGAAACCCACAACCCCGCCCTGGGCGGCTACTTTGCTGATCCGGCTATCATCTACGCCGAGAAAACCGGCCGTTTCTACCTCTATCCGACCTCCGACGGATTTACGGGCTGGTCGGGCACCTACTTCAAGGCGTTTTCCTCTTCGGACTTAGTGAACTGGAAAGACGAAGGCGTGATTCTGGACTTGCCCAAGGACGTGAGCTGGGCCAAAAAGAACGCCTGGGCCCCGTGCATGCTGGAGCAGAAAACCGCCACCGGCTACCGCTACGCCTACTTTTTCTGCGCCGCCCAGAAAATCGGGGTGGCGTTTTCGGACAGCCCCACCGGTCCGTTCAAGGACTCCGGCCGGCCCCTGCTCGACAAGCTGCCCGAGGGCGTGAAGGGCGGCCAGCAGATTGACCCGGCCGTATTTCACGACCCGCAGAGCGGCAAAAACTACCTGTACTGGGGCAACGGCTATATGGCCGGCGCCGAGCTGGGCGACGACCTGATGAGCCTCAAGCCCGGCACCACCCGCGTGCTCACGCCCGACAATACCTTCCGCGAGGGCGCCCACGTACTGTTCCGCAACGGCACCTACTACTTCATGTGGAGCGAGGACGACACCCGCAGCCCCAACTACCGGGTGCGCTACGGCACGGCCACCACGCCGCTCGGCCCCATCACCGTGCCGGCCAACAACTTGGTAGTGAGCAAGGACGCGGCCAGCGGCATCTACGGTACCGGCCACAACAGCACCATCCAAATCCCCGGCCGCGACGAGTGGTATCTGGTGTATCACCGCTTCGCCTTCCCCAACGGCATTACCATGGGCGACGCCGCCGGCTACAACCGGGAGGTCTGCATCGACAAACTGGAGTTCAACCCCGACGGTAGCATCAAGCAAGTGGTGCCCACGCACGCCGGTATCCAGCCGGTAAAGATGAAATAGCCGGTCGTTTCTGCCGCTGCAACTGCCGGCTTGCCTTATCCTTTTCTCTGTTCGATTCTCCACGCCTCCCACCACCGCATGCCTTTCCGTTCCACCTCACTTGTTGCCGCGCTGGCGGGCGGCCTGCTGCTCGGGGCCCCGGCTGCCGCCCAGCAACGGGCCAAGCCAACAGCCCTGCCACCCGCCTTCCGTACCTGGGCCGCCACGCCGCCGCTGGGCTGGAACAGCTGGGACTGCTACGGCCCCACCGTGACGGAAGCCGAAACCAAGGCCAACGCCGACTACATGGCCCGCTACCTGCGGCCCTTCGGCTGGGAGTACGTGGTGGTGGACATCCGCTGGTACGTGGGCAACGACACGGCTCACGGCTACAACGAGCAAAACCCCGACTGGAACCTGGATGCGTACGGCCGCTTCGTGCCGGCGCCCAACCGGTTTCCCTCGGCCGCCGGCGGGCAGGGTTTCAAGCCCCTGGCTGATTATCTGCATAGTAAGGGGCTGAAGTTCGGCATCCACATCATGCGCGGGGTGCCGGTGCAGGCGGTTCTGCGCAAACTGCCCATCAAAGGCACCCAGCTCACGGCCGCCGATATTTACTCGAAAGAAGGCCAGTGCAGCTGGCTGCGCGACATGTACACGGTGGTGGCCGACCGCCCCGGCGCGCAGGAGTACTACAACTCCCTGTTTGAGCTGTACGCTGGCTGGGGGCTGGATTTCGTGAAGGTCGATGACCTCTCGGAACCTTACCACGCGGGTGAAATCGAGCTGATTCGCAAAGCCATTGACCGCACCGGCCGCCCCATCGTGCTGAGCATGTCGCCGGGCGAAACGCCCATTGCCAACGCCCCGCACGCCCAGCAGCACGCCAACATGTGGCGCACCGTGGGCGACTTCTGGGACAGCTGGGACCAGCTCAAGGAGCACTTCGACGTGTGTAACCGCTGGGCTCCCTACAGTCGCCCCGGCAACTGGCCCGACGCCGACATGCTGCCGCTGGGCCGCCTGGGCATCCGGGCCGAGCGGGGCGACGACCGGATGACCCGCTTCACCCGCGACGAGCAACGCACCCTGCTGACGCTCTGGAGCATGGCCCGCTCCCCGCTCATGTTTGGCGGCGACCTGCCCAGCAACGACCCGTTTACCCTCAGCCTGCTCACCAACCGGGCCGTGCTACAGGTAAACCAGCGCAGCACCGGTGGCCGCCAACTGTTCCGCCGCGGCGACCTGATAGCCTGGACCGCCAACGACCCCGCCACCGGCGACCAGTACCTGGCCCTGTTCAACGCCGAGGACCAGCAGCCCGCCCCGGCCAACGCCGCCGCCTGGCGTAGTGAGCTTATCACCCGCCAACACCCCCAGCAGGAAGTGAGTGTGGAGCTGAACGGGGCCAATAAACTCTACCTGGTAGTGCGCGACGGGGGCGACGGCTCGGCCTGGGACCACGCCGACTGGCTGAACCCCCAACTGCACCGCGGCACCGAAGCCCTGCCACTCCGCAGCCTGACCTGGCTACAGGCCACCGCCGGCTGGGGCAAAGTCAGTCAGGGCAAAAGCGTATCGGGTGGGGCGTTGCGGGTAGGGGAGCAGACCTACCCCGACGGCATCGGCACCCACGCTAACTCCATCATCGAGTACGACGTGCCGGCCGGCTGCACCCGTTTCACGGCCACCGTGGGCCTCGACCGCGCCGCCGCCGGGCAGAACACCGGTGGTACTTTCCAGGCCCTCGTGTTCACCCAAAAACCCATGCTACCCCCACCCGCCGATTCGGTGCGCATACCGGTAGCCCTGAAGGAGTTGGGTCTGCCCGCCGGCACCACGGCCACGGATTTGTGGAGCGGCCAAAGCGTGGTAGTGAAAGGCGGGGAACTGGCCCCCTACGTGCGGCGGCACGGCGCGGTATTGTACCGCCTGAGTGCGCCCAAAGGTGCATCCCGGAAAACGCCAGTCACCGGAGCCAAGCTGTAAGGAAGATGATACACACCGTATATCAACGAGGAAGTATAACGCGAAATGGTGCGAAATGGCTGGTGCTGGCCGTCCTGCTGGCTCCGGCCGAGGCCTGGGCCCAGCAGGCCAAACCGCCGGTTGTTCGCCAGAACCTGCCGCTGGATTCTATCCGGCTGAGCGACCCGTTTATCCTGGCCGACCAGAAAACCCACCAGTATTATATGACGGGTACCGGCGGCCTGCTCTGGAAAAGCCCCGACCTGAAGCGCTGGAGCGGCCCGTATACCGTAGCTAAACCCGACCCTGCGTCCTGGATGGGGCCGAAGCCGATGATTTGGGCGGCCGAAATTCACCCCTACAAAGGCAAGTATTACTACTTCGCTACCTTCACCAACCCGGCCATCAAAATTGACACGGTGCAGGGCCAGGTGATTGAGCGCCGGGCCTGCCACGTGCTGGTCGGCAACCGGCCCGATGGTCCGTTTGTGCCGATGCGCGACGCCACTTACCTGCCCGCCACCATGCCTACCCTCGACGCGACGCTGTGGGTGGATAAGGACCAGAAGCCCTACTTGGTGTACTGTCACGAGTGGCTGCAGAACCAGAACGGCACCGTGGAGAAGATTGCGCTGAAGCCCGACCTGAGCGGTACCGTGGGTAAGGGGAAAGTGCTGTTTCGGGCCAGCGAAGCCCCCTGGAGCCGGGAAAACCCGCGCACCGGCCCGGTGCGGCCCAACAAGGTTACCGACGGTCCCTACCTGTTTCGCACCGGTACTGGCCGGCTGGGCATGATTTGGACCAGCTGGGTGTACGACCAATACACGCAGGGCGTAGCCTATTCCCAAAGCGGTACCTTGGATGGCCCCTGGACACAGGAAGCGGAGCCCATTACCCCGCCCAACTACGGCCACGGCATGCTGTTCCGCACCTTTGATGGCAAGCTGCTGATGTCGTTGCACAGCCATAAGGACATTAACGGGGACTACCACCGCGTGCCGCACCTGTTTGAAGTGAGCACCGTGGGCGACAAATTGGTGCTGGGTAAACCGTACCGACCCTAGCCAAGTCCGTTTCCAACTTACTACCGCGTTACCAATGCGTCTGCTGTTTACCCTGGGGCTGAGTTTGCTGACGGCCGCCGTGCTGGCCCGCCCAGCCGCGCCCACACCCGTGCGTGTGGGCAGTCCCAACGGTGCGGTGCAGGTCACCATAGCCGTGGATTCCCAGGGCCGGCCCACCTACGCCGTGCGCTACGGCCGCGCCGAGGTGCTATCCACCTCGCGCCTGGGCTTGGTACTGGCCGGTGCCGACCTCAGCCAAGGCCTCACGCTGCACAAGGCCGAAAAAGTGGAAGCTGTTACGGACGACTACCAACTCAGCACCGACAAGCGGGCCCATTGCCGCTACCGCGCCAACCGCCGTGTGGTGCGCTTTCAGAGCAAAGGCGGCCCGCAGCTGAGCGTGGTGTTCCAGGTTTCCGATGATGGCGTGGCGTTTCAGTACCTGCTCGAAGGTCCGGCCAAGGATGTGCAGCGCATCACGCGGGAGGCTACCACGTTCCGGCTACCAGCCGGGGCCAGAGGCTGGCTGCACCCCCACGCCAAAGCCCAGACGGGTTGGGCCAACACGCAGCCCTCGTACGAGGAATACTACCAGAAAGGAATAGCCGCCGGCACCGCGTCGCCGCTGGGGCAGGGGTGGTCGTTTCCGGCGCTGTTTCAGGCCAACGGACACTGGCTGCTGCTCACCGAGGCCGGCATGGGCCGCAACTACTGCGGCTCCCACCTGGCCCACGAAGCGCCCAACGGGGAGTACGCCGTGGCCTTTGCCCAGCCCACCGAGCGCACCACGTCCGAGGCGGCCGTAACGCCCGAAGGCCGCCTGCCCTGGCGCACGCCTTGGCGGGTTATCGTGCTGGGCAACTCGCTGGCGCCCATCGTCGAATCGACCCTGACCACGGACCTGAGCGCTCCGGCATCGGCTGCGGCCAAGCTGGCCGAAGGGGGCAAGGCCTCATGGTCGTGGGTGCTGCTGGGGGATAAGAACACCACCTACGAGGTGCAGCGCCGCTTTATCGACTACGCCGCGGGCATGGGCTGGCGCTATTGCCTGGTGGATGCGTTGTGGGACACCCAGATCGGCTACGACAAGATGCAGGAGCTGGCCCAGTACGCCCGCAGCAAGAACGTGGGCCTGCTGGTGTGGTACAACTCCAACGGCAGCTGGAACGAAGCCCCGCAGACGCCCAAGAACATCCTCTTCGACCCCGAAACGCGCCGCCGGGAGTTTGCCCGCATCAGGCAGATGGGCATTGCCGGGGTCAAAATCGACTTTTTCGGCGGGGATGGGCAGTCGTTTATGAACTACTACCAGGACCTGCTGACCGATGCTGCCGCGGCCGGGCTGCTGGTGAATTTTCACGGCACCACCATCCCGCGCGGCTGGCAGCGCACCTACCCCAACCTGATGACGATGGAGGCCGTGCGTGGCTTCGAGTTCCTGACCTTCGACCAGCCGAATACCGACCAGGAAGCTACCCACTGCGCCACGCTGCCCTTCACCCGCAACGCCGTGGGCCCGATGGACTTCACGCCGGTGTGCTTCTCGGAAATCCCGGGCAAGCAGCGCCGCACCTCCAATGCCTTCGAGCTGGCCCTGTCGGTGCTGTTCCAGTCGGGCATTCAGCACTACGCCGAAACCGACGAGGGCATGGCCCGGCAGCCGGCCTACGTGCAGAACTTCCTGCGCCAGCTGCCTAACGGCTGGGCCGACGTGAAGCTGCTCGACGGCTTCCCCGGCGAGTACGCCGTGCTGGCCCGCCAGGCCCCCGACGGCCGCTGGTACGTGGCCGGCATCAACGCCACCGACCAACCCCGCGAGCTAACCCTCGACCTCGCAAAGCTGGGTCTGAAAGCCGGTACGCTCATCCTCGATGGTGAAACCAACCGCCAATTTGCCTCCCGCTCCCTCAGCGGCCCCACGCTGCGCCTGACCGTGCCGGCCCGGGGTGGCTTCGTGGTGCAACCGTAGTGCCTCACCCCCCGGCCCCCTCTCCAGGGGGAGAGGGGGAGCCTGACGTTATTAAATGCAGAAAGTTGGCAGAGTGCACAGACGGTGCCACTTGCTGATAAACAGAAACTTAACGAAACCCGAACCGCGCCGCCGTGGCTCCCCCTCTCCCCTGGAGAGGGGGCCGGGGGGTGAGGCCCCAACTACCCGTTCTATGACCCGTTTCTCCGCCTATCTGCTCGGTGCCGCCCTGCTGCTGACGCTGCCCACCGGCTGCGCGTCCTCGAAAACTGCGGCGGCTTCCAGCGCCACCGCATCCCAGCCCAGGAAAGCCGACGTGCTGGCCCTGATTACCAAGGTGAATGACCACTGGCAGGCCGCGCACCCGCCGCAGGAACGGGCGTTCTGGGACGTGGCCGCCTACCACACCGGCAACATGGCCGCCTACACTGCCACCAAAAACGAGAAGTACCGCCAGTACTCCGAGGACTGGGCCGTGCACAACCAGTGGAAGGGCGCCACCTCCGACGACAGGGCCCGCTGGCAGTACAAGCCCTACGGCGAGGCCCCCGAGTTCGTGCTGTTCGGCGACTGGCAAATCTGCTTCCAGACCTACGCCGACCTCTACGCCCTTAAGCCCGAGCCCCAGCGCATTGCCCGGGCCCGCGAGGTGATGGAGTACCAGATGAGCACCGACAAGAACGACTACTGGTGGTGGGTGGACGGCCTCTACATGGTAATGCCGGTGATGACCAAGCTGCACAAAGCCACCGGCAACCCGCTGTACCTGCAGAAGCTGCACGAGTACTTCAGCTACACCAACGGCCTCATCTTCGATGCCGAAACCGGCCTGTACTACCGCGACGCCAAGTACGTGTACCCCCAGCACAAATCGGTGAATGGCAAGAAGGACTTCTGGGCCCGCGGCGACGGGTGGGTGTTTGCCGGCTTGGCCCGCGTGCTGCAGGACCTTCCCCAGAACGACCCGCACCGCGCCGAATACCTGAGCAAGTTCCGGGGCCTGGCTGCCGCCCTCAAAGCCGCCCAACAGCCCGAAGGCTACTGGACGCGCAGCCTGCTCGACCCCGCCCATGCCCCCGGCCCCGAAACCAGCGGCACCGCCTTCAATACCTTCGCCTACCTCTGGGGCATCAATAATGGCGTGCTGAGCAAGAAGGAGTACCTGCCCACGGCTATGAAGGGCTGGCAGTACCTCACCACCACCGCCCTGCAGCCCGACGGCGCCATTGGCTACGTGCAGCCCATCGGCGAGAAGGCCATTCCCGGCCAGGTCGTCAACCAGAACTCCACTTCCAACTTCGGCGTGGGCGCTTTCCTGCTGGCCGCCAGCGAAATGGCCCGCTTCGCCGATAAGTAAATTGTCCGTCGGCGCAACTAAGCTGCTGCTGTTAGCTCCTTTTTCCGTGGTTTTTTCTTCTCTCCGCACTGTGTTTTCTACCTCTTCTTACCGCGCCCTGCTGGGCCTGACCCTGGGCACCGGCCTGCTGCTGACCAGCGGCCCCGCCGCCCAGGCCCAAACCCGCCGCGAATACCTGCTCACCACCGACTGGCGCTTCAGCAAAGGCGACCAGCCCGACGCGGCCAATCCCAAGTTCAATGATGCTAGGTGGCAGCGCGTGCAGGTGCCCCACGACTGGGCCATTTACGGCCCCTTCGATGGCAACAACGACCTGCAAACGGTGCAGATTGAGCAGAACCAGGAGAAGCAGGCCACCCAGAAATCGGGGCGCACGGGCGGGCTGCCATTCATCGGCACGGGCTGGTACCGACGCAAGCTGGAGGTGCCGGGCTTCGGGGCCGGGCAGCGGGCGGTGCTGGTGTTCGATGGGGCCATGAGTGACGCCCACGTGTTCATGAACGGCAAGGAAGTGGCTACCTGGGCCTACGGCTACAACTCCTTCAGCGTCGACATCACCGAAGCCATCCAACCCGGCAAGGACAACATACTGGCCGTGCGCCTGCAGAACTTGCCGGAACAGTCGCGCTGGTACCCCGGCGCGGGCCTGTACCGCAACGTGCACCTCATTGTGACGCCCGAGGTACACATTCCGGTGTGGGGCACCTACCTCACTACCCCCGACGTGACGGCCGATTACGCCCGGGTAAAACTCACCACCGAAATTGCCGTGCCCGACGGCCGTGTAGTTGGTCGCGAAGGCGCCAAAATCAGCGTAAGAGGCAGCCGGGATGAGCACATTGGCCGGGGCGCCCTGCGCAACGCCCTGTTCCTGCGCCTCGACACCGAGTTGCAGGACGCCAGCGGCCGGGTGGTAGCCAGCAGTAGCACCCCGCTGGAAAGCGGCCTGCCCACCTGCGAGCAGGCCTTCACCGTGGTACAACCCCGGCTCTGGAGCCCGGAAACGCCCACGCTCTACACGGCCGTTTCGCGGCTCTACGTGAAAGAGGCGGAGGCCGACACCACCTACCGGCTGGCCGATGAGTACCGCACGCCCTTCGGTATCCGCTCCTTCAAATTCGAGGCGGGGAAGGGCTTCTCCCTGAACGGGCAGCCGCGCAAGTTCAAGGGCGTGTGCAACCACCACGACCTGGGCCCATTGGGCACGGCCATCAACGTGGCTGCTTTGCGCCGGCAGATTGTACTGCTCAAGGACATGGGCTGCGACGCCATCCGCACCTCGCACAACATGCCCGCTCCGGAGCTGGTGCAGCTCTGCGACGAAATGGGCATCATGCTCATGCTGGAATCCTTTGACGAGTGGAAAACGCCCAAGGTGAAGAACGGCTACAACCGCCTGTTTGACGAGTGGGCCGAGAAGGACTTGGTGAACCTGGTGCGCCACTACCGCAACAACCCCTCGGTGATTATGTGGAGCATCGGCAACGAGGTGCCCGACCAAAGCATGCCCGGCGGCGGCAAACTGCTCAAGCGCCTGCAGGACGTGGTGCACCGTGAGGACCCCACCCGCCCCGTGACCATGGGCATGGACCGCATCGACGACGCCCTCAAGAACAACTTTGCGGCGGTGCTCGACATTGCGGGCTTCAACTACAAGCCCCACCGCTACGCCCAAGCCAACGAAAAGCTCCCGCAGGGCTTCATTCTGGGCTCCGAAACGGCCTCCACGGTGAGCAGCCGGGGCGTGTACAAATTCCCGGTAGAAAAGGCCAAGCAGAAGAAATATCCCGACAACCAGTCGTCGTCGTACGACCTGGAAGCCTGCGTCTGGTCGCAGACGCCGGACGAGGAATTTGTGCAGCAGGACGATTTGCCCTACGTTATCGGCGAGTTCGTGTGGACGGGCTTCGACTACCTCGGGGAGCCGACTCCTTATGATGAGGTGTGGCCCTCGCACAGTTCCTACTTCGGTATTCTGGACCTGGCCGGCCTGCCCAAGGACCGGTTCTACCTGTACCGCGCCAAGTGGAACACGGCTGCGCCCACGCTGCACCTGCTGCCGCACTGGACCTGGCCCGGCCGCGAAGGTCAGACCACGCCCGTGTACGCCTACACCAACTACCCCTCGGCCGAGCTGTTCGTGAACGGCGTAAGCCAGGGCCGGCAGACCAAAGCCACCTCCGCCCAACCTCAGACGCGCTACCGCCTGATGTGGAACGAGGTGAGGTACCAGCCCGGCTCCATCAAAGTAGTGGCCTACGACGCCGCTGGCAAAGCCGTGGCCGAGGAGGAAGTGCGCACCGCCGGCCAGCCCCACCACGTCCGCCTGGTAGCCGACCGCACCGCCCTCACCGCCGACGGCCAGGACCTGGCCTACGTGACGGCCCGCGTGGAGGACGCTCAGGGCAACCTCTGCCCCGACGCCACCAACGAGCTGCAGATGGAGGTGAAGGGGGCCGGCCGCTTCCGGGCCGTAGCCAACGGCGACGCCACCAGCCTGGAGCTGTTCCACCAGCCCCACATGCACGCCTTCCACGGCCAGCTCGTCGCCACCGTCCAAACCACCGGTAAAGCCGGCCCGCTGACGCTGAAGGTTTCCGGCAAAGGGCTGAAGCCAGCTACCGTACAGCTGCAGTCGGCAGCCGTTGCGGCGAAGTAGCGGGGCAAATTCTCCTGTCATCCTAGGCAAAGCGAAGGACCTTATCACGCTGGAACGACTTGTTCTGGCATGATAAGGTCCTTCGCTTTGCTGCACAAGTATGGTTAACGACGTTTGCCAGCCGGAACAGTCAGGCCTTCCGAGGTCATTTGCACGCGCTGCAGGGTGCCGTCCTTATTGTAGCGCAGCCGGTCGATGCACACGGAGCGGTGGAAGCTGCTGCCGTGCGTGTTGAGGCTGCCGTTATGGTAGATGAAATACCACTCGCCCCGGAACTCGATAATGGACTGGTGGTTAGTGTTGGAGTTGCCGGCCACTTCGTTGAGGATGCCTTTGTATTCCCAAGGCCCTTCCAGGCTGCGGCTCATGGCGTAGGCAATCTTCTCGGGGAAGCCGGTGGCGTAGCTCAGGTAGTACCAGCCCTTGCGGTAGTGCAGCCAGGGCGCCTCCGTGAACTGCGGCAGCGTGGTAATGGCGTGGATGGGCCCGTCCAGCTCCGTCATATTCGGCTTCAGCTTGGCCCAGTAGCACACCGTATTGCCCCAGTATAGGTAAGCCTGGCCCTTATCATCAACAAACACCGTGGGGTCGATATCGTCCCAGGTGATGTTGGTGTCCCGGGTCATATCGTTGGTAATGAGGGCCGAGCCGCGGGCGTCCCGGAAGGGGCCGGTAGGGCTGTCGGCCACGGCCACCCCGATGGCTTTACCGTTGATGCTGCCGTGCTCCACGGCCGCGTACCAGTAGTATTTGCCGTCCCGCTCCACCACCTGCGAGGCCCAGGCATCGGCCTTGGCCCAACTGAAGGCCTGCACGTTCAGGGGCGAGGGGTGCTCGGTCCAGTGCAGCATATCGGTGGAGGAGTAGCACAGCCACTGCTTCATGTAGTACCACTCCTTGCCGGGCGGCGGGTTGTCGTGGCCGGTGTAGAGGTACACCGTGTTGCCCACCACCAACGCGGCCGGGTCGGCGGTGTACTTGTCCCGGATGATGGGGTTACCGAACACGGGCAGCGGGGTGGGCTGGGTCACGTTTATCGGCTGGTCGGGGTTGCCGACGGTTGGAGCTTGGGCCAGCGCGGCGGTGCCGGCCAGCAGGCTGCCGAGGAGGATGCCCAGCCGGGGAAGTGGGAGTTGCATAAGAAAGAAGCAGGAGGTGGAAGAGAAGCAGCCCAAAGTACGCCGGCCCGCCGCCAGACCAGGGTGGGGGAGTTGGTCAACTGCGCGGGGCAGAATCGGCGGTGCCTTTCTGAGGGAACAGCTTACTGCACCTCGTCTGTCATCCTGAGCAGCGCGCAGGATCTTACCCCGTTGCAACGATTTGTGCTGATGAGGTAAGGTCCTTCGCGCTGCTCAGGATGACAGTTTATGGTTGTTTCAGCCACCATCAGCCCAGCCGCCAAAAGCCTCCCGACACCCCAGGTAGCTAGCCCAATACCCAAAACCACCGGCCTCCCAGGGTTGCGGGTATGCCGGGAAAGCCGCTGAAGCTGACGGGCCTGACGAATCTGCCCCCCGCTTTCTGCGGAATTACCCCCGCGCCGGGGGCGGCTCGTCCGCTAGTATTGCTGAGGGGTTTTTGTGCTCCGGCCGAGCATCTGGTTTCGGCCCGCTTCCTCCGCTTCTCCACCCGTTTGCTATGCTCCATTCCCGCTTCCTGACCGCCCTTCTCGTCCTGGGCAGTGGCCTGGCTTCCGCCCAGACCGCCGCCCCCAACGAATGGGAAAATCCGCAGCTCATTGAGGAGCACAAGGAAAAGCCCCGCGCCTCCTTCATGCTCTTTGACAAGGCGGCTGATGTAGCTGCCAACGACTACGCCCGCTCCAGCTACTTCCAGAGCCTGAACGGCACCTGGAAATTCCACTACGCCCCGCGCCCTGCCGAGCGGCCCACCGACTTCGCCCCGGCCAGCTTCAACGATGCCAGCTGGAAGACCATTCCGGTGCCCTCGAGCTGGGAGGTGCAGGGCTTCGGCACCCCCATCTACACCAACATCACCTACCCGTTCCCGCGCAACGCACCCTTCATCGACGGGCGCGACAACCCAGTGGGCACCTACCGCCGCTCGTTTACGGTGCCGGCCGGCTGGGCCGGGCGCGAGGTGCTGCTGCACTTCGGCTCCATTTCGGGCTACGCGGTGGTGTATGTGAACGGGCAGCGCGTGGGCATGAGCAAGGTGGCCAAGTCGCCGGCCGAGTTTGACATTACCCGGTACCTGCAGCCCGGCGACAACCAGCTGGCCGTGCAGGTGCTGCGCTGGCACGACGGCAGCTACCTCGAAGATCAGGACTTCTGGCGCCTCTCCGGCATCGACCGGGACGTGTACCTGACCTCCCTGCCCCAGCAAACCATCTGGGACGTCTTCACCCACGCCGACCTCGACCCCAGCTACCAGCACGGCCAGTTCGCGGCCGACGTGACGGTGCGCCAGTTCCAGGGCTCGGCCGCGCCGGCCAAGTTGCTGGTGGAAGTGCTGGACCCGGCCGGTAAAACGGTGATACGCCAGCAGCAGCCGGTACCCGCCGCCTCGGGGGCCGGGCTGCAGACGGTGAAGTTCAGCGGCGGCAGCATCAAGAACGTGCGGCCGTGGTCGGGCGAAACGCCCACGCTCTACCAGTGCCGCTTCACCCTGCAGGACGCCAGCGGTAAGACGCTGGCCCAGACGGGCACGCGCGTTGGTTTCCGCAAAGTCGAAATCAAAAATGCCCAGCTGCTGGTGAACGGCCGGCCCATTGAGGTGCACGGCGTAAACCGCCACGAGCTGGAGCCCACCACCGGCCGCGTAGTAACGGAAGCCGGCATGCGCCGCGACCTGGAAGTGATGCGCCAGTTCAACATCAACGCTGTCCGCACCGCGCACTACCCCAACGACGAACGGTTCTACCAGCTCTGCGACGAGCTGGGCTTCTACCTAGTGGATGAGGCCAACATTGAAACCCACGGCTACGGGGCCGAGCTGCAGGGCTGGTTCGATAAAACCCAGCACCCGGCCTACCGCCCCGAATGGGCCGCCGCTCATCTGGACCGCATCGAGCGGCTGATGGAGCGGGACAAAAACCACCCTTCGGTTATTATCTGGAGTCTGGGCAACGAATGCGGCAACGGCCCGGTGTTTCACGACGCCTATAAATGGCTGAAGCAGCGCGACCCCTCGCGCCCGGTGCAGTTTGAGCAGGCCGGCGAAAACGAAAACACCGACATCGTGTGCCCCATGTACCCCGGCATGGGCTCGATGCGCAAGTACGCCGAGGCCACCGACAAAACCCGGCCCTACATCATGTGCGAGTACTCACACGCTATGGGCAACAGCTCGGGCAACTTCCAGGAGTACTGGGACCTGATCCGGAGCAAGCCCCACATGCAGGGTGGCTTTATCTGGGACTGGGTTGACCAGGGCCTGCTGACCCAGACCACCGACGGCCGCTCGTTCTACGCCTACGGCGGCGACCTGGGCGGCTACTACCGCCAGAACGACGAGAACTTCTGCGCCAACGGCCTCGTGGCCGCCGACCGCACCCCACACCCCGGCCTCTACGAGGTGAAGAAGGTGTACCAGGATATCCGCTTCAGCGCCGCCCAGCCCGCCTCGGGCCGCCTGACGGTGCGCAACGGCTTCACCTTCCGCAACCTCGACGGCTACAACTTCCGCTGGGAGCTGCTGCGCAACGGAGCAGTAAGCAAAACGGGCAACTTTGAGGTGAAGAAGCTGGCCGCCGGCCAGCAGAAGGAAGTGGCCCTGCCGCTGCCCGCCCTGAAAGCCGAGCCCGGCGCCGAGTACGTGCTCAACGTATTTGCCACCACCAAAACGGCCCAGCCTTTGCTGCCCGCCGGCCACGAGGTAGCCCGGGAGCAGTTCCGCCTCACGCCCGCCGCCACGTACTTCGCCGCCGCCCCGGCTCCGGCCGTTGGTACCCTGGAAGTGAAGCGCGAGGGTGACAAGCTGACCTTCACGGCCGGCGACGTGCGCGGCGAGTTCAACACCCGGCAGGGCCGCCTGACGGATTACCGCCTGGAAAATCAGTGGGTTATCGGGGGCTACCCTGAACCGTATTTCTGGCGCGCCCCCACCGATAACGACTTCGGCAGTAGCATGCCCCAGAACCTGAGTGCCTGGCGCTCGGCCCACGCCGCCCGCAAAGTGCAGCGCGTGACGGTAGGGGAGCAGTCGGCCGCTGGCCTGCCCATCAAGGTGGAGTACCAGCTTACCGACATCAACGTGCCCTACACCGTGGATTACCTCATTGGCCCCGATGGTGCCATTCAGGTGACGGCGGCCATTGACCTGGCCGGCCGGGAGCTGCCCGAGCTGCCCCGCTTCGGGATGCGCCTGGAGGTGCCCCAACAGTTTGGCCGGGTGCAATACTACGGCCGCGGGCCTTGGGAAAACTACGCCGACCGCAACACCACTACTTTCCTGGGCGTGTACCAGGATTCGGTGGCCCGCACGCTCACCAGCAACTACATCCGTCCCCAGGAATACGGCTACCATACCGATATGCGCTGGCTTACCCTGACGGATGCGGCCGGCCGCGGCCTGCGCGTGGAAGCGGCCGGCCAGCCTCTGAGCTTCAGCGCCCTGCCCGTGCGTACCGAGGACCTGGACCCCGGCCTGAGCAAAAAGCAGCAGCACCCCACTGACATCAAGCTGCGCGACCATACCACCCTGCACATCGACCTGGCCCAGCGTGGCGTGGGCGGCGACAACAGCTGGGGTGCCCTGCCCCATGATGCCTACCGCCTCACCGCCAAGCAGTACCGCTACAGCTACACCCTGCGCCTGCTCGACGCCCCGAAACCCAGCCCGAGCGTCGGCCGCCGGTAAGGCCTCACCCCGGCCCCCTCTCCAGGAGGAGAGGGGGAGCCAGGAGTCAGCACCGGGGCACATTGCAGCGGCTTGGGCCTCCGCAGCCCACGACTGCCGGATTTCTGCCTCAACTGTAGTGCCGGACCATCCATATCAAACTGTCAAACAGCCCGTTCCACATCCGCATCGTTGCTGACCTCTGGCTCCCCCTCTCCCCTTGGAGAGGGGGCCGGGGGGTGAGGCAACTTCCCACCCCATGAATCACCCCGCCCGCCTGCTGCTTGCTCTGCTCACGATCTGTCTGCTGACAGTAGCGGCTGCGGCCCAAACGCCGGTTGGCCTGGGCTGGGCGAAGAACAACGTGAACGGGGCCGTTTTCCGCAAGAACTCGGTAGTGACGCACAAGCGGGAGCAGTACACGGCCTATTATGATTCGCTGGGCTACGTGGTGCTGGCCAAGCGCCGCCTGCCCGCCGGGCCCTGGCAGACGCAACGCACGGCGTATCAGGGCAATATCAAGGATGCCCACAACGTCATCAGCCTGATGGTGGATGGGGCCGGCTTCGTGCACCTTTCCTTCGACCACCACAACAACCCGCTGCGCTACTGCCGGGGCAAGGCCGCCGGCTCCCTGGAAATGGGCCCGCTGGAGCCCATGCTCGGCACCCGCGAGCAAAAAGTGACTTACCCCGAATTTCACCGCTTCCCCAGCGGCGACCTGCTGTTCCTGTACCGCGACGGGGGCAGCGGCAATGGCAACTTGGTGCTGAACCGCTACGAGCTGAAAACCCGCCGCTGGACGCGCCTGCACGACGTGCTGATTGACGGCGAAGGCCAGCGCAACGCCTACTGGCAGGCCTGCATCGATGCGCGGGGTACCATCCACGTGTCATGGGTGTGGCGGGAGTCGCCCGATGTGGCCTCCAACCACGATATGGCCTACGCCCGCTCCCAGGATGGTGGCCGCAGTTGGCAGCGCAGCACCGGCGAGGCCTACCAGCTGCCTATCACCGCCGCCTCGGCCGAGTACGCCGCCCGCATTCCGCAGAACAGTGAGCTGATCAACCAGACCAGCATCACCGCCGACGCGGCCGGGCAGCCCTACATAGCCACTTACTGGCGGCCCGCGGGCACGCAGGTGCCGCAGTACCAGCTGATTTACCTCGACGGCCGAAGCTGGAAAACCACGCAGATTTCCCAGCGCACCACGCCGTTCAGCCTGAGCGGGGCCGGTACCAAAAAGATTCCCATTGCCCGCCCCCAGCTGCTGGTAACGAGCCAGAAAGGCCGCCCCGCCGCCTACCTCATCTTCCGCGACGCCGAGCGCCAGGACCGGGCCTCGGTGGCCGCCTGCGCCGACCTGCGCCAGCCGCAGTGGCGCGTGACGGACCTGACCACCACCAGCGTGGGCAACTGGGAGCCGAGCTACGACACCGAGCGGTGGCGGCGCGACGGGGTGCTGAGCCTCTTCGTGCAGCGCACCGGCCAGGGCGACGGGGAGCGGCTGGAAAATCTGCCGGCCCAGCCCGTGTACATCCAGGAGTGGCAACCGACCAAGGACGCCACCACCCAGCCGTAAACTGCCGCGCCAGCTCGCCAGGCGCCTTTCACCTGTTCATTCTCTCCTTCTTTTTTAGCATATGCCCCAGCATCTTACCGCCCTCGATTTAGCGGTGTTCTTTGTGTACCTGGTGGGCGTGGGTGCCTACGGGTACTACGTGTACCGCAGCAAGCAGAAAACCCAGCTCGATACCAAAGACTACTTTCTGGCCGAAGGCTCGCTCACGTGGTGGGCCATTGGGGCCTCGATGATTGCCTCCAATATTTCGGCTGAGCAGTTTATTGGCATGTCGGGTAATGGCTTCACGGTGGGCGTGGCCGTGGCCGCCTATGAGTGGGTGGCCGCCATTGTGCTCATCATTGTGGCCGTATTCTTTATGCCGGTGTACCTGAAGCAGCACATCTACACGATGCCGCAGTTTCTGGAGCAGCGCTACAACGCTACGCTGAGCCTGGTAATGAGTATTTTCTGGCTGTTTCTGTACGTGCTGGTAAACCTCACGGCCATTCTGTATCTGGGCGCGCTGGCCATCAACAACCTCACCGGCGGCGGCAACTTCCACGCCATCATTGTGGCCCTGGCCGTGTTTGCCCTGCTCATTACGCTGGGCGGCATGAAGGTGGTGGGCTACACCGACGTGATTCAGGTGCTGGTGCTGCTGCTGGGCGGGTTGCTGACTACCTACATTGCCCTCACCATGGTCAGCCAGCACTTCGGGCTGGGCAACAACATCCTGGCCGGCTTCAACGCCATGATGACCGACGCCAACGACCACTTCCATTTGATGTTCGACAAGCCCGGGCCCAACGCGGCGCAGGTCGACGTGGACAAGTACCTGATGCTGCCGGGCCTGGCCATGTACGCCGCCGGCCAATGGATTGTGAACCTGAACTACTGGGGCTGCAACCAGTACATTACGCAACGCGCCCTCGGGGCCGACCTCAAAACGGCCCGCACCGGCATCCTGTTTGCCGGCCTGCTTAAGCTCATCATGCCGGTAATTGTGATGCTGCCCGGCATTGCGGCCTACGTGCTCTACAAGAACGGCGGTTTGCAAACTGAAATGAGCTCCGGCGGTGCTTTCAACCCCGATAACGCCTACTCGGCCATTCTCACCTTCCTGCCCAACGGCCTGAAGGGCCTGAGCCTGGCAGCCCTCACGGCGGCCATTGTGGCCTCCCTGGCCGGTAAAGTCAACTCCATCTCCACCATCTTCACCCTCGATATCTACAAGCGCTACCTCAACAAAGAAGCCCCCGAGGCAAAGCTGGTGTGGATTGGCCGCGTGACGGTATTTGTGGCCATGCTACTGGGTGTAGCCCTCACCTGGGAAGATTTGCTGGGCATCGGCAGCGCAGGCGGCTTCACCTACATCCAGAAGTACACCGGCTTCATCTCGCCCGGTATCGTGGCGGTGTTCGTGCTGGGCATGTTCTGGAAGCGCACCACCGCGCCGGCCGCCATTGCCGGTATTCTGGCGGGTTTCCTGCTGTCGGTGTTCTTCAACAACTACGCCCCCAGCGTATTCGGCCACGAAACGCTGTTTTACACGGCCTTCCCCAATGGCAAAGGCGGTTACGAAATTCCCTTCCTCATCTGCATGGGCCTCTCGTTTGCCTTCACCTTTGTGCTGATGATAGCCATAAGCCTGGCCGGCCCGGTGGTGAATGCCCGCGCCCTGCACATCGACGCCCGCCTGTTCCGCGTCAGCAGCCAGACGCTCACGCTCATTGTGGTAACGCTGCTGCTGATTTCGGCTCTGTACATTAAATTCTGGTAAAGCATCCGCGGGGCCGTCTCAACGTTGAGGCGGCTCCGCGGATGCACTGCCCATTCATCCTTCGTATGCGCGCAACCATTTCCCTGCTGGGCCTGCTGCTGGCGGCGGGCCCATTAGCCGCCCAGGCGCAGTCGGCGGCTCCCACCCGCATTACCGTGCAGGCCGATAAACCCGGCGCGGCCGTACCCAAAACGCTGTTCGGGCTGTTCTTTGAGGACATCAACTTCGCCGCCGACGGTGGGCTGTACCCCGAGCTGGTGAAGAATAAGTCGTTTGAGCTGCCCGAGCCCCTACTGGGCTGGCACGCCATTAAGGGCGGCGCGGCGCTGGAAACCTACCAGGTGCGCACCGAAGGGGCCGCCAGCCCGGCCAGCCCGCACTACCTGCGCCTCACGGCCAAAGCCGCCTCGCCCGATGCCGGTATCAGCAACGAAGGCTTCCGTGGAATGGGAGTGAAGCAGGGCGAGGACTACACGCTCACGCTGCTGGCCCGCCGCGTGGCCGGCCCGGTGCAACACCTGCGCGTGGTGCTGGAAGGCGACAAAGGGGCCACTCTGGCCGAATCGGACTTGGCGCTGCCCACTGGCGCTGGCTGGCAGCCACTCATGCTCACGCTCCGGCCCACGGCTACCTTTGCCAAAGCTCGCCTGCGGCTGGTGCTGGACGGGGCCGGCACTGTGGACCTGGATGCCATATCACTCTATCCGAAAGCCACCTGGCAGAACCGCCCCAACGGCCTGCGCCCCGATTTGGTGCAGCTACTTAAGGACCTGCAACCCGGTTTTCTGCGGTTTCCTGGCGGCTGCATTGTGGAAGGGCGCACCCTGTCTAACCGCTACCAGTGGAAAGAAACCATTGGCGACGTGGCCAGCCGTCAACCCATCATCAACCGCTGGAACACAGAATTCGCCCACCGCTTCACGCCCGATTACTACCAGTCGTTTGGGCTGGGCTTCTTCGAGTATTTCCAGCTGTCGGAGGATATTGGGGCCGAGCCGTTGCCGATTCTGAACGTGGGCATGGCCTGCCAGTATAACTCCGCCGAGCTGGCCCCGATGAGCCACGCCGCCGCACCCGGCCCCAGCGCCCCCGCTCCCCACGACCACGCCCAGGACGACCCCTCGCTGGAGGTGTTTATTCAGGATGCGCTGGATTTGCTGGAATTCGCCAACGGCCCGGCCTCCTCGCCTTGGGGCGCTAAGCGGGTAGCTATGGGCCACCCGGCTCCCTTCAACCTGAAGTACATTGGCGTGGGCAACGAGCAGTGGGGCCCCCAGTACCTGGAGCGGTACGAGCCCTTCGCCCGGGCCGTAAAGGCCAAATACCCGCAGGTGCAACTGGTGAGCAGCGCCGGTCCCAGCCCCGACGGTGCCAACTTCGACCTGGCTACCAGGTTTCTGCGCGAGCTGCCCACCGGTCTGGTCGGCCTCATTGATGAGCATTACTACGCCAAGCCCGAGTGGTTCCGCCAGAACGCCGGCCGCTACGACAACTACCCCCGCACTGGCCCCAAAATCTTCGCCGGCGAGTACGCCGCCCACCCCGAGGGCATTGGCAACAGCAAGAACCGCAACACCTGGGACGCGGCCATTTCCGAAGCAGCCTTCATGACCGGCCTGGAGCGCAACGCCGATATCGTGCAGATGGCTTCCTACGCCCCGCTATTCGCCCACGTGGATGCCTGGCAGTGGGCCCCCGACCTGATCTGGTTTGACAACCTGCAGGCCTACGGCACGCCCAGCTACTACGTGCAGAAGCTGTTCTCCCTGAACAAAGGCACCC
Organism: Hymenobacter pini; assembly: GCF_020421205.1. Lineage (GTDB taxonomy): Bacteria > Bacteroidota > Bacteroidia > Cytophagales > Hymenobacteraceae > Hymenobacter > Hymenobacter pini. The sequence continues at coordinate 782,102 of NZ_JAIZZH010000002.1, read as the reverse complement.
AAATCCTGCCCGTGCAGCTGCCCGCCGGGGCCAAAAACGGCCAGGATAACCTCTACGTCAGTGCCGTGGCCGACAAGGCCGATGTGGTGGTGAAGCTGGTGAACTACGCCGCCACCCCGCGCCCGGTGCAGCTGACCCTCAGCGGCCTCAAACGCGTCGCCAAAACCGCCCAGGCCCAAGTGCTGGCCGCCGCCGACCTGCAAACCGAGAACAGCCTCCAGCAGCCCCAGAAACTGGCCCCCGTAACCCAGCCGGTAACCGTTTTGGGCCAGCAAGTGAGCTATACGCTGCCACCGTACTCCCTCACTGTACTGCGCGTTCCAGCCCGTAAATAGTGGTTACATACGTTATAAAAACGTGTGTAGAAGCAGGGTAAGTACTTAACAAAACAAAGACGGCGGCCTCAAGAAATCCTTGGGGCCGCCGTCTTTGTTTTGTTAAGTGATGGGCTAACCGGAATTAAGGAATAAACTGCTTACAAGCTGCGCGTGATGCCCAGCTCCAAGCCGCGCAGCTCGGCTAGGCCGCGCAGGCGGCCGATGGCGGAGTAGCCGGGGTTGGTTTTCTTGTGCAGGTCGTCGAGCATCTGGTGGCCGTGGTCGGGGCGCATGGGCAGGCTCTGCTGGCGGTGCTGCATAGTCAGCACTAGTTCGCGCATTACGCTGTACATGTCCACGTCGCCTTCCAGGTGACTGGCCTCGTAGAAGTCGCCGGCGTCGTTGCGCTGAGTGCTGCGCAGGTGGATGAAGTGGATGCGGTCGGCGAACTGGCGCACCATGGCGGGCAGGTCGTTATCCGGGCGCACGCCAAAGGAGCCGGTGCAGAAGCACAGGCCGTTGCTCAGCGAAGGCACGGCTTCGGCTAGTGCCTGTACGTCGGCGGCAGTGCTCACCACGCGGGGCAGGCCCAGGATGGGGTAGGGCGGGTCGTCGGGGTGAATGGCCAGCACCACGCCCACTTCCTCCGCTACCGGCACAATTTCCTGCAGAAACAAAATGAGGTGCTGGCGTAGCTTGGCCGCATCAATGCCCTGGTAGGTATCGAGGGCCTGCTGAAACTGCTGCAGCGTGAAGCTTTCCTCCGAGCCGGGCAGACCGGCAATGAGGTTGCGCACCAGCAACTGCCGCTCCGCCTCGCTCATGCCATTGAGGCGAGCTTCGGCGGCGGCCAGTTCCTCGGTTGAGTATTCCGCGCGGGCGCCGGGGCGTTGAAGCAGCAGCACGTCGAAGGCAATGAAAGCCGCCCGCTCGAAGCGCAGGGCTTTGGAGCCGTCTTCCACCTCGTAGCTCAGGTCGGTGCGCGTCCAGTCGAGCACCGGCATAAAGTTGTAGGTGACGGTGCGGATGCCGCAGGCCGCCAGGTTACGCAGGCTCAGCTTGTAGTTCTCGATGTGCTGCTGGTACTCGCCGGTGCGCGTCTTGATCTGCTCGTGCACGGGTACGCTTTCCACCACGCTCCACGTGAGGCCCGCGGCGGCTACTGCCTGCTGACGCTTCTGAATTTCCTCCACGGTCCAGACCTGGCCGTTCGGGACGTGATGCAGGGCCGTTACCACATCGGTAGCGCCGGCCTGGCGGATATCGGCGAGGCTGACGGGGTCGTTCGGGCCGTACCAGCGCCAGCTTTGAATAATGGGCATTTGAGAAAGAGGGTTACGAATGGGCGTCATGCTGCATCTGGCATCCGTTTGATAAAGCATCTGCGCTGCTTCGTTAGATAGCCTGCAACGAAGCAGCGCAGATGCTTCGGCAAGCTCAGCATGACGTTCTAGAAATTTTGGCTGGCAAATTACACCCCGCTGTAGGCGTTGAAGCCACCATCGACAATCACCGTTTCGCCGTTCACAAAGCGGGAAGCGTCGCTGAGCAGGTAGATGAGTGTGCCGGTCAGCTCCTCCGGCTGGCCGAAGCGCTGGTAGGGCGTACCGGCAATGAACTGCCGGGCCCGGGCCGTGGGCGTACCATCGGGGTTGACGAGCAGGCTGCGGTTTTGCTCCGTCAGGAATACGCCGGGCGCAATGGCGTTCATGCGCAGACCCCCGCCGTACCGCAGACCCAGCTCCACGGCCATCCACTGGGTGTAGGCTTCAATGGCTTTTTTGCCGAGAGTGTAGCCCAGCACCCGCGTAAGAGGCCGTTGCGCCGTCAGGCTCGACACGTTCACAATACTGCCCTTGCCCTTCTCGGCCATCACCCGACCAAACACGTTGGTGGGGATGATGGTACCGAATAAGTTGAGGTCCACGGCGCGGCGGGTGTGCTCGATGTTGAGGTCGAACAGGTCTTGGTCGGGGGCTACCGTGGCGCCGGGCATGTTGCCGCCGGCGGCATTTACCAGCCCATCAATGGTGCCCCAGGTCCGAACAATGTCGTCGCAGGCGGCCTGCATTTGGGCCTCATCCAGTACATCGGCGAGCAGTGGCATGGCCTCGCCGCCAATGGCTTCGATGGCCGCCACGCGGGCGTTGGCGCGCTCCGCATTCCGGCCCAGAATAACCACTTTGGCGCCAGCTTCGGCTACGGCCAGTGAAAGAGCTTCACCCAGCACCCCGGTAGCTCCGGTCATCACAATGACTTTCCCTTCAAGGGAGAACTGACTGAGGGCAGACATAGCGGGGGCAGGGGGAGTATCAGGAAGAAGGCTCATGATTACGGAAATTAACGGGAAGAGAGGGGTAGTTTCGTGCCGAAATACCACTAAAAGGCCAACCAGCACGCGCATGGCGCCGGCTAGGCCGGCGTTACTGCAGCGTCAGCTTGCTTTCCAGGCGGATGTCGTCGGAGGCGGAGCCCAGCATGAGCTGGAAGTCGCCGGGCTCGGCCTGCCACTGCAGCTTGCTGTTATAGAAAGCCAGCTTGTCCTGGTTGATGGTGAAGGTGACGGTTTTAGTTTCGCCGGGCTTGAGGCTGATTTTCTGGAAATCAATCAGCTCCTTGAGCGGCCGCGTTACCGAGGCCACCAGGTCGCGCAGGTAGAGCTGCACTACTTCTTCGCCGGCCACTTTGCCGGTGTTGGTCACGGTGCACTGCAGCGTCACCGTTTGGCCGGCGGTCATGGTGGGCTGGCTGAGCTTCAGGCCGTCGTACTTGAACGAGGTGTAGCTCAGGCCGTGGCCGAAGGCGTAGCGCGGGGTGTTGGGCGAGTCGATGTAGGCCGACTTGTAGCGGATGTCGCCGGGCTTGGTGACGGGGCGGCCGGTGTTGTAGAGCTGGTAGCTGATCGGAATCTGGCCCACCGAGCGGGGGAAGGTGCTCGGCAGCTTCCCGCTGGGGTTGTAGTCGCCGAAGAGCACGTCGGCCAAGGCATTGCCGCCCTCTGCGCCGGGCCACCAGGCGTACACAATGGCGTCGGCCTGGTCGGCAATCTGGTTGAACACCAGCGGGCGGCCGGCCATCAGCACCACCACCACGGGCTTGCCGGTGGCTTTCAGGGCGTGGAACAGCTCGTTCTGCACGCCGGGTAGGCCGATGTCGGTGCGCGACTTGGCCTCGCCGCTCATGTCCCAGGTTTCGCCCACGCAGAGCACCACCACGTCGGAGGCCTTGGCGGCTTCGACGGCCTGGGCGAAGCCGGTGCGGGAGTCGCCCTGCACCTCGCAGCCCTTGGCGTAGCGTACGGTGGCGTTTTTGCCGGCGCGGCGGGTCAGGCCCTCGTGCACCGAGGTAATCTGGGCGGTATCGGCCAGCACCACCCAGCTGCCGGCCAGGTCGCGCTTGGCCTTGGCCAGCGGGCCGATGAGGGCAATGCTGCGCGGCTGGGCCAGCGGCAGCGTGCTGTTCTCGTTCTTCAGCAGCACCATAGCCTTGCGGGCGATGTCGCGGGCGGCTGCGCGGTGCTGCGGGTCGCTGAGCACCTGCTTTTCGCGCTGCTCGTCCGAGAAACGGTAGGGGTCATCAAACAAACCCAGCTCGAACTTCTTGCGCAGGATGCGGCGCACGGCGTCGTCGAGCAGGGCCTTATCGGCCGTGCCGGCCTGGATGGACTGGGCCAGCGTGGTGTGGTAGGAGTCGCTTTCCATGTCCATGTCGGAGCCGGCGGCCAGGGCTTTGCGGGCGGCGTCGGCCTTGTCCTGGGCGTAGCCCCAGTTCACCATCTCGCCGATGCTGCCCCAGTCCGACACCACGAAGCCGGGGTATTTCCACTGGCCCTTCAGAATGTCGCGCTGCAAGTAGGCGTTGCCGGTGGCCGGGATGCCGTTGAGCGTGTTGAAGGAGTTCATGAAAGTGGCCGCGCCCGCGTCGGCGGCGGCCCGGAAGGGCGGCAGGTAGGTTTGCCAGAGCTGCTGCTCGCTCAGGTCGACGGCATTGTACTCGCGGCCGGCAATGGCGGCGCCGTAGGCCGCGAAGTGCTTGGCGCAGGCCATGACGGCGTCGGTGCCGCCGAGCTTCTCGCCCTGGAAGCCCAGCACCCGGGCGCGGGCAATCTGGGAACCGAGGTAGGTGTCTTCGCCGGCGCCTTCCATCACGCGGCCCCAGCGCGGGTCGCGGCCCACGTCCACCATCGGCGCGAAGGTCCAGTGGATGCCCGAGGCGGCGGCTTCGCGGGCCGCTACGTGGGCCGACTGCCGGATGGCGGCCAGGTCCCAGCTGGCGGCTTCGGCCAGCGGAATCGGGAAGACCGTCTGGTAGCCGTGGATAACGTCGAGGGAGAAGAGCAGCGGAATCTTGAGCCGCGACTTCAGCGCCTCGGCCTGGATGAGGCGGGTGTCGGCCACGCCCTTCACGTTCAGCATCGACCCGACCTGGCCCGAGCGGATGCTGTTGAGCAGGTCGTTTTTGCGGTTGCTGGCCGGGCCGGTCACTTCGCGGCCGGAGTACTGGTTGAGCTGGCCGATTTTTTCCTCCAGCGTCATCTGCGCCAGCAGCGCGTCGATGCGCTTTTCGATGTCGGCGGCGGAAATCGTCGGGACGGTCGAGGCGGCCGGCGTGGCTGAAGTGGTGGTTTTCTTGACCTTCACCTTGGTTTTCTGGGCCAGCGCGGCGGGCGAGGCGGCCAGCAGCAGGCCGAGGAGCAAGAGGTGGGACGGACGGTAGGCGGGCATTTGTGTCGGGGGTAAGAGCCGTGGTGAGACGGCAAAAAAACGGGTTGTTGAACTCACTGGCGGCTGCTGGCTACAACTGCTTCATCGGCGCCGGCACCCCACTCACTAAGGTGCGCGGCCCCTGTTCCCTGCGAAACAGCTGCTTTTCCCATTCCCCAATGCGGCCGGCAGCCGCCAGGTGAGTCAACAAGATAGGACCCCACCCCCGGCCCCTCCCCTCCGGGAGAGGGGTGCGTTCTGACGCTGAAGTCGTCTGGCACCCCTCTCCCGGAGGGGAGGGGCCGGGGGTGGGGTTATTTCAGCGCCTCCACGATGCCGTCGTAGGCGGGCTTTTTCTGGTACTGGTCGTCGAAGGGCAGGGGCCAGTCGGGGCAGTTGCAGTCGGCGCGCACCCAGGAGTCGGCGTCGGTGACGTTCCAGGTGGTGAGGCCGAAGCGCTGGGCGGCGGGCAGGGCGTTGTAGGTCTGCACGATGAGTCTGTACTTGGCTTTCTGAGCGTCGGCCAGGGTGCTGGTCCAGGTGAGGCCGGCGGTTTTGCCAGGGTTCATGGCCACGTCCAGCTCCGAAATGTGCACCAGCAGCCCCGTTTGGGCGGCCGAGGTAATGGCGGTGGCCAGGTTGGCGTCGGCGCGGTTGCTGTTGGTGTGCATTTGCAAGCCGATGCCATCGATGGGAATGCCGCGGCTTTTGAGGCCGGTGACCAGGTTCAGAATGGCCGTGCGCTTGGTAGGACCGTACTCGTGGCCGTAGTCGTTGTAAAACAGCTTGGCGTCGGGGTCGGCCTGGCGGGCGTACTGGAAGGCGCGGGCAATGTAGTCGGGGCCGAGGTGCTGGCGCCACACGCTGGGGCGCAGGGTGCCGTCTTCGGCTATGGCTTCGTTCACCACGTCCCAGGAAACTACCTGCCCGCGGAAGTGGCCCACCACGGTCTGGATGTGGGTCTTCATCAGGTTTTCCCAAGCTGTGGAGTCACCCTGGAAGTTGGTCACCCAGCTGGGCAGCGAGTTGTGCCAGATGAGGGTGTGACCGTGCACGCGGGCGTTGTTCTGCTGCGCAAACTGCATCAGGTAGTCAGCGTCGGGCCAGGTGTAAGTGTTCTGGTCGGGGTGCAGGCTGCGAAATTTCATGGCGTTTTCGCCCGTCACGCTGCGGTACTCGCGCACCACCAGAGCGCGGTAGGCGGCGTTGCTGCGGAGCAGACTCACATTCACCGCTGCCCCGAAGGGAAACGCGGCTTCGCGCAGGCTGCCCAGCGACGGAGCCGGGGTGGGTGCTGGGTCGGTGGCGGTGTTCTTGCTGCCGCACTGGGCCAGCAGCAACAGGGCCGCGCTCAAAGCGAAAACGACGGGTTTGTTCACGGCTGCGGGCGTTGGCGGTGGTCGAAATAGTCAGCAAGGCGGTACATCTGCTGATTCAGCTCGCGCATCTGGTCCACCAGCGGCTGGTAGGGCTGGAACTCGATGTCCACGATGCCCTTGTTGGCGTTGGTGTTGGAGGGCTCGGCGTTGGGTTCCTGCGGGTCGTTGTCCTGGTACTTAAACCAGTGCCAGCCCACGCAATTCTTCGATTCCAGCAAGCCCAGCGTGAAGTTCTGGTAGAAGCGGCCCCGGTCGGCCTGAGTGCGGACGACCCAGCCGGCGCCGGCGGTGTTGGCCAGGCCGGGCGCGTCTTCGCCTTTCACGTACCATTCGGTCACCATGAAGGGCTTCTGGGCCAGCTTTTCCCATTCGCTTACCCACCGGGGCTCGGGAGTCCAGTTATTGTAGTAGTTGATGCTGACCACGTCCACGTACTTGCCGGTCACCTGGATCAGCTCGGGGTAGTAGCGCTGGGCGCCGTGGAAGCGGCAGCCGAGGTACATGTGGTTGGGGTCGTTCTTCTTCAGCGCCTTGGCCACCGTGCTGAAGTAACGCTCTGCCACGAAGGCCAGGAAATCCTGGCGGTTCTGGTCGGTTATGGTTTCCAGGGTGATGTTGCGCGCGTCGGCCCACTGTTTGGCGGCCTGGTAGCCGGGCTCGGTTTGGGGCAGCTTGAGGTAGCCGTCGAGGTTTTTGCGCAGCAGCGGCATCTCGTTGTCGGAGAAGTAGCCGAACAGGTTCCGGTCGTCCTTGTACTTGCTGAGCTGCCGGGCGTACTCCTCGCAGAACTCGGCAAAGCCCGGGTCGAAGGCGAAGATGACGTCGTTGGGGTAGCCCTTGTGGCCGGGCTGCTGGTAGGTGCCGCCGCGCTTTTCCCCGTACTTGCTCATGAAGTCCAGGTTCACGGTGTAGGCCAGGGGCCGGTCGGCCTTGGCGTTTTCCGCCCGGATTTCCTCGTTGGCCGACCACGCGCCCGCGCCGTTGAAGCCGTTGTCGAGCAGCAGCTTGCGGGTCCGCGTCATCCAGCCCGCCTTGTCGCCGAACTTCGCCTTCAGCGCCTTTTGGTTGCGCTCCGAGCCGTTGGGCTGCAGGTTATTCTGGGCGTTGTGCAGGAAAAAGTAGCCGTCCGGGTCCACGGCCCACCAGCGCCCGTCCACCTTCTTCACGTAGTAGAAGCCCGTGGCCGTGGTACGCTTATCGAGCCGCCCGCCGTACTTGCTCAGCTTCGTCTTGCCCGGCTTGAAGTTTTTGAGCTGCCCGATGTTGCGCGTGGCGTAGCTCTTGTAGGGCGAAAACGAGGCCGTACCGTTGGTCTGGGAGTTGTTGAGCGTCTTCTTCGCGTCGACGCGCAGGGTGTACTCGGTGGTGTCGAGCTGCTGGGCCTGGGCGGCGAAGGTGAGCAGGAGCAGGGCTAGCAGGACCCCACCCCCGGCCCCTCCCCTCCGGGAGAGGGGGGCCAGACGACTAGCAAAGCAGCAAGTGGATTTATTCATTTGGTTTGACGTCAGAACGCACCCCTCTCCCGGAGGGGAGGGGCCGGGGGTGGGGTTAACGACCGTCGTATTTCTGGGCCATCTGGCGGTAGTACTCCTGCAGCACGTAGAAGGCCTTTTTCTTCGTGCCGGTGCTCGAAATCAGGCCTTTGCGGTTGAAGCCCTGCTGGTACACCGGGTGCTGCCGGCGGGTGGCGCGGAAGTCGGCCAGAATCCACGGCGTCATGCCGCGCAGGTTCTTGATGGTGCCCAGCATCTTGAGCTGGTTCACGTACAGCGCCTCCTGATACTCCTCGCTCCAGCGCGTGTCGGCGTCGGCGTGGTAGCCGGCCAGCGCGTCGCCGCCAAACTCACTGATGGTGACGGGCTTGTTGTACTTGATGTCGAAGGTGTACTTGGTGATTTCACCGGGCTTGCCGCCCCAGTACCAGCCGGCGTACTCGTTGATGCTGGTCAGGTCGAGAAACTCGCCCAGCGGGTCGTCCACGTGGATGACGTTGTCGGGGGTGCGGTGCAGTTCCAGGGCGGCCGAGAGCAGGCGGGTGTCGTCCAGCGAGCGGGCTTTCTTCACCAGGTTGGTCATGAACTGCAGGCGCGGCTCGCTCAGCGGCGTCTCGTTGCCTACCGACCAGACGACGATGCTGGCGCGGTTTTTCCCCATAGCCATCAGGTCCGTAAGCTGCTGCTCGGCGTTCTGGTAGGTGGCGGGGTTCTGCCAGGCAATAGTCCAGTACACCGGCACCTCGGCCCACACCAGCAGGCCCATTTCGTCGGCCAGCTTGAGCATGGTTTCGTTGTGCGGGTAGTGGGCCAGGCGCACGTAGTTGCAGCCTAGTTCCTTGGCCCAGGTCAGCAGCATGCGCAAATCCCCCTCACCCCGGGCCCGGCCCGGAATCAGCGGGTTCTCGTCGTGCATCGAAATGCCGCGCATGAAGATGCTCTTGCCGTTCAGCAAAATGTCCGCGCCCTTGGTTTCGATGGTGCGGAAGCCGATGCGGTCCTGCACCTGGTCGGCGCCGGTGCTGAGCGTCACCGCGTACAGCTTGGGCGTCTGCGGCGACCAAAGCGTGAGCTTCCTGGCCGGCACCGAGAAGGTAGCGCGGCCCTCGTCGTCGGTTTTCACCTGCTGCGTCAGCTTGGCTTCCGGAATGCTCAGCGTCACCGTCTGGCCCGCTTTGGCATCCCCCGTCAGCTGCACGAAGCCGCTGATCTGGCCCATGTTGCCCTTGGCCAGCTGCACTTTGTAGTCGCTAATGAAGGTCTGCGGGGTTTCGGCCACGAACACGTCGCGGGTCATGCCGCCGTAGTTCCACCAGTCGGTGTTGATGGTCGGCACCTCGTCGGGGCGGCGGGTGTTGTCGGCCTTCACCACCACGAAGTTTTCCCCGTCCGGATTCAGCCGGTCGGTAATGTCGTACTGAATCGGGGTGAAGCCGCCCTTGTGCATGCCGAGCTTCTTGCCGTTCAGGTACACGTGCGCCTCGTAGTTGATGGCCCCGAAATACAGGTGGTAGCGCTTGCCGGGGGCGGGCTTCAGCTGGAAGCTTTTCTTGTACCAGATGGTGCCCTCGTAGTACAGCAGCTCCGGCCGCTGGGAGTTCCAGTCGCCGGGCACCTGCAGGGCGTCGGCGTGGTCGAAGTCGTACTCAATCAGCTCGGTCTCCTGCCGGGAGCTGGGCTTCTGGTTGTCGTAGTAGCCGCCCTTGCCGCTTTTCGACTGGTCGAAGGCCTCGCGGCGGTAGTCGTAGAAGCCGTTTTCGTAGGGGTCGATGATGTAGTTCCAGCGGCCGTTCAGGCTCAGCACCCGGCGGCCGGGCGCGTTCTGAATCAGCGTGGACTGGGCCAGCAGCGGCTGGGTGATGAAAGCGCCGGCCAGCAGCAGGGCGGCCGTGGCCAGCGTCTTCAGCGAGGTGGGGAAAGTCATGTACAAGCAGTGAATGAGTGGATGAGCGAATGGGTAATTAAGTGGAATCTGAGGAGTCTATTTGAGCAATACCGCGCTGGCCAGGTGTCAAACTCACTCCATCACTCATTCGCTCATTCACCACTTAGTTATAGCCCGGGTTCTGAGTCAGTTTCGGGTTGGTCTGGATTTCCTGCAGCGGAATCGGGAACAGCAGGTCGTTCTGGTCGACGCGGGTGGTGGAGTTGGTTTTGGTGAAGAAGGCGTTCATCACCGGGATGGCGCGGTCGGTGCGCACGAGGTCAAACCAGCGGTGGCCTTCCATGCTCAGCTCCAGGCGGCGTTCCAGTTCCAAGCGGCTGCGCAGGGCCTCGCGGGTGGTGCTGGCGGGCAGGTCCACGGTGGCGTTGGCGGTGTTTGCCGGCAGGTTGCGCGAGCGACGGATTACCTGGTTTACGGCGCTTAGGGCCGGGGCGCTCGGGCCGGCGGCCTCGTTCACAGCCTCAACGTACAGCAGTAGCACATCGGCGTAGCGCAGCACAATCCAGTCATTTTCGGCGTCGGTGGAGCTGGTGGGCGTGTCAATGTACTTCTTGGTATAGTAACCCAGAGTAGTGGCCGCGCCGGCCGGCAGCACGTAGGAGGTGGCCGCGCGTACGTCGGAAGTGCCACTGGCCTGGAAGGCCGCTACCAGGTCAGCATCCACGGTGTTGAACTGCTGGCCGGTAAAGGCCGCGCCAATCAGGGAGGTGGTTTGAGCAGTAGTATAAGCCGGCATAAACCACGTGGTGAAGCCACTGCCAATACCCAAACCACCTTTGGAGTAGCGCACCGCAAACAGAATCTCGCTGTTCATCTCATTTGTGGTGGCGAAGATGTTGGCGTAGGTGGCCTGCAGGGTGTAGGTATTGGCGTCGATAACCTGCTTGAGCTTGGCAGCGGCCTCGGCGTATTTCTTCTGGGTAAGCAGCACCTTGCCTAGCAAGCCCTGCGCAGCGCCTTTGGTGGCCCGGCCCAGGTTCACGCCGGTTTGCGCGGTGGGTAGGTTAGTTTCGGCGAAGGCGAGGTCTTCCTCAATTTGGGCGTACACCTGCGCTTGCGGCGTGCGGCCAAACTCATAGGCATCCGAAATGGAGGCAATTTCGCGGGTGACCAGCGGCACGTCGCCCCAAATCCGTACGGCGTTAAAGTACGCTAGCGCCCGAATGAAGCGCACCTCGGCAAACAGCCGGTTGCGGGTAGCCTCGGTAAGTTTAATGTCGCCGCCCCGGCTCAGGACAATGTTGCAGCGGGCAATGGTGCGGTAGGTTACCAGCCACTGGCTCTGCAGGCGCGGATTGTCGCTGATGACGGTGAAGTCGTTGAACTCGTTGAGCCGCTCGCCCGAGGTGAGGGCGTAGCTGTTGTCGGAGGGCAGCTCGCCGAACACGAACAGGCCCCGGTTGTTGGCGGCGGCCTTGCCGTACACGTCCTGCAAGGAGGCGTAAGCAGCCGTTACGCCCGTCACTAGGCTCAGGGAATCGGTGTAGCCCTCCGAGGTGGGCAGGCGGGTAGGGTCGTTCAGGTCAATGAAGTCCTTGCTGCAGGAGGTGGTACCCAGGGCGGCCAGGCCTAGCAGCGCCGCTACGCCCGCTCCAGTAACTATCTGTTTGTAGTCGAATGTCATGGTGGGAAGGAAAGTGAGTTTCTAGTTGCTTGTTTCTGGTTGCTGGTTTTTGAGCTACGGGCAGCAATCAACTAGAAACCCAAAACCAGAAACTAGAAACCTAATTGAACGCCCAGGGTGAGGGTGCGGGCCATGGGGTAGGCACCCTGGTCCACGCCGTACGTGGGGGTAGTGGAGTTGCCGTAGTTGTTGGCCTCGGGGTTGTAGCCGAAGTACTTCGTGAACGTGTACAGGTTCTGAATGCTGGTGTAGATGCTGGCGCTCTGCAGCTTGGCTTTCTGGGCCCAGTCGGTGGGCACGTTGTAGCGCAGGGTCACGTTGCGGATGCGCAGGAAGGAGGCGTCGTGCACGAAGTAGGAGTTGAACTGGGTGCGCAGCGAGCCGGCCGAGGTAGCCAGCGGCGTTTTGCCGTCGCCGGGGTTGTCGGGACTGCGCCAGCGGTTTACCCACTCTTTGCGCCCGTTGGTGCCGCCGCCCCCGTTGATGGTGTACCGGTCGGTGCCGTTCAGCACGTCGTTGCCCTGGGAGCCCTGCAGCGTAACGGCCAGCGAGAAGGCTTTGTACCCAAACGTGTTCTGCAGGCCGTAGGTGAAGTTGGGAAAGGGGTTGCCAATCACCCCAATATCCTGGGAGTTGATCTGCCCGTCGCCGTTGATGTCCTTGAACTTCAGGTCGCCGGGCACCACTTTGGTGTTGCTGGCCGTCCATTTGGGGCTGCCATCAATATCGGCCTGGTCCCGGTACACGCCCTCCTGGGTGTAGCCGTAAAACACGCCCAGCGGCTGGCCCGGCACCACCCGGATAGAGCTGGTGTAGCCAAACACCGCATCAAACGTGATTTGCTCATTAGCCCCGGCCAGGGCCAGTACTTCGTTGCGGTTGAAGGTGAGGTTGGCCGACGTGCTCCAGGTAAAGTTGCCCTTCACCACGTTGGCCGTGTTCAGCTGAAACTCCAGGCCTCGGTTGCGCACCTCGCCCACGTTGGCCAAAGCCCGCGACGAGAAGCCCAGAATAGCCGGGATGTTGCGGTTGAGCAGCAGATCGGTGGTGTTGCGCTGGTAGGCGGCGGCCGTCAGGTAGATGCGGTCCTGGAACAAGCCCAGGTCAAAGCCGGCATCAAACTGCGTATTGGTTTCCCAACCCAAGTTACGCAGGGCCACGCCGTTGGGCGAGAAGCCATAGGCGCGGGTGCCGTTGCCGGTGCCAAACACATAGTTGGCCGGCTCCTGGTAGCTCTGGTAGTTGTAGTCGCCGATGTTGTTGTTGCCGGTTACCCCGTAGGAAGCCCGCAGCTTCAACTCCGAAATGGTGGGGAACTGCTTGATGAAGCTTTCCTCGGCCACGCGCCACGCCAGCGCCACTGAGGGGAACATAGCGTAGCGGTTATCGGGTCCGAAGCGGGAGCTACCATCGGAACGCAGGGCAGCCGTGAGGATGTACCGCTCCTTAAAGGCGTAATCAACCCGGCCGAACACCGAGGTCAGCGCGTTTTCGTTGTTGTAGAGGTTCGTGCCCAGCACCTGCCCAGCGGCGGTGGGGTACTGAATATCGGTGTTGGTGTAGGTGCCGGTCTGGCCCACTACGGTATTACCTTCCGAAGTATTGTACTGGGCCGCGTAGCCCGCCAGCAGCGTGAGGTTGTGGCTGGTGCCGAAGGTGCGGTTGTAGGTGGCCGTGTTTTCCCACACCCAGTTCATGTTGGTGCCGTTGATGCGTCGGGCATCCACGTTGTTCAGCACTGGGTTGGAGAGGTTGGCCGATTGGTTGCCGGCCGTGCCCAGCGTGGCGGGCACGTAAATGCCCCGACGCGAATTCAGCAGCTCCGCCCCAAAGTTGGTGCGCAGGTTCAGGCCCTTAATTACCTCGAAATCCAGGAAGGTGCTGCCCAGGGCCCGAATTGTGTTGTTGCGGTCCTGGTACAAATCCAGCGGAGCCACGGGGCTCAGCAGGTCGCCGGGGTTGGTGAGGGCGTTGTTGGTGCCGGTTTTCAGGCCAGCGTAGTCGCCGTTGGGCAGGCGAACGGGCACAATGGAGGGCATAATGAAGGCGGCCGTTATGGCGCCGGTTTCGCCGCCGGGGCCACCACCCGTAATGTTGCCGCCGTTGTAGCTGCCCGAGGCGGGTACCACATCCGTGCGCGAGAAGTTGGGCGCTAAGCTCAGGCCCAGTTTCAGCTTGGGGCTCAGCTGGGCGTCATAGTTAGCGCGCAGCGAAAACCGCTCGAAGCCCGAGCCTTTCAGCGTGCCGGTTTGCTTGAAGTAGCCGCCCGATATGTAAAAGCGCGACTTATCCGTGCCGCCCGAGGCCGACAGCTGGTACTGCTGCTGCACCCCGGTCCGGAAAATCTCATCCTGCCAGTTGGTGTTGGGCAGCTCGGGGGCACCGGGCTGCAGGTTGGCCGGAATGGCTTTGTTGCCGTTAGTGAAAGAGTCGCGGAGGTAGTCCAGAAACTCGTCCCGGTCCATCAGGTCCACGCGCTTGGCCACCTGCTGAATGCCGGTGTTGGCCGTAAAGTTGAAACGAGTTTTGCCATCGGCACGGCCCCGCTTGGTGGTCACAATCACAATGCCGTTGCCCCCGCGCGAGCCGTAAATGGCGCTGGCCGCCGCGTCCTTCAGAATCTGGATGCTCTGGATGTCGCCGGGCGGAATCTGGTAGTAGCTGTCGGGCGAGTTCAGGGGGTAGCCATCCACCACGTACAGCGGGTTATTGCCGGCCGTAATGGAGCCCAGCCCCCGCACCCGAATTACGGCGCCCGCGCCCGGCTCCCCGGAGGGCTCGGTAATCTGCGCGCCCGCCACCAGGCCCACCAGCGCCTCGGAGGGCGAGGCCACCGGAATCAGCTCCACCTGCTTGGCCGATATAGAGGCTACCGACGTGGCCAGCAGCTTTTTCTCCTGCACCCCATAGCCCACAACCACTACCTCGCTCAGCGTTTTGTTGTCGGGGGCCAGCGTAATGTTCACCGCGTCCCGGCCGTTCACGGCCACTTCCTGGGGCAGGTAGCCGATAAAGCTGAACACCAGCGTGGCGTTGTCGGCCACTTTGAGGGAGTAACGACCGTTGGGGTCGGTTTGGGTGCCGTTGCTGGTGCCTTTTACTACTACATTCACGCCGGGCAGGCCCTGGCCTTTTTCGTCCACTACGCGCCCCTTCACGGTAACATCGGCGAGGCGGGCGGGAGTGGGGGCGTGCAGGCTAACCGGGGCAGCCTGCGCCGCCGGGGCCAGGCCCGCGCCCAGCGTCGGCAGCAGCGCCAGTGGGGCGGCGGCGCGGCGGAACGGAAAGGGGGGTAGTAAACGGGTCATAGGGTGTGGGAATTGGTGATTGGCAATACCGGCAGCGTTTCAGCAGGAAGCTATCCTTCTTCACCAGCTAGTAGGTGAGTGCTTGATAACCCCCGGTTTGGGAGGACGCTGCCCGTAGTAAAAACGCGGCCTTAGGGGGTGTTTCTACACTGCTAAGTACATAGCAACCGACCTTGGTTGGAACACCTCTGCCCGAGTTTATCTACGTAACCGTTTGCGGAAATTCGGCTCGAAAACTCAACAGTAAGCCCGCAAATGACTCTTGGGTGAGTGAACCATTACTTGCAGTCTGCGGATGCTGGGATGGGGCAGCCACTTCCTTGGCTGACCAAAATCCGCTAGTTTTAGCCCTAGTACTTAGTCGTGTTTTTCAATGCCCCCGGTTAATCTGAAGCGGCTTGCGCAGGAGCTGAACCTGTCCATTGCCACAGTTTCCAGAGCCCTGCAGGATAGTCATGAGGTATCCGCCAAAACCAAGGAGCGGGTGCGCGCCCTGGCCGATTCGTTGGGCTATCAGCCCAACGCCTACGCCAGCAGCCTACGCGGCAACATCAGCAAAACCATTGGGGTGGTTATTCCGGAAGTCGATAACCACTTCTTCTCCCTAGCCATCAACGGCATTGAGGAAGTAGCCCGCCAGAATGATTACCACGTCCTCATCTACCTCACCCACGACGACTACGAGCGGGAGGTGGCCATTACGCAGTACCTCACCGGTGGCCGCGCCGATGGGCTGCTGATGTCGGTAGCCAGTGGCAGCCACGACTTTTCGCACCTAGAAAAGCTGTACGCCAGCAAGCCTGCCCTGGTATTTTTTGATCGGGTATACGAAGGACTGGGCACGGCTTCCGTTACCACCAACGACTACGAAAGCGGCCACCAGGCCACCCGCCACCTGCTGGAAGCCGGTTGCCGCCACATTGCCCATTTGTCCCTGTCCAATAGCCTGTCCATTGGGCGGATGCGGCTGCAGGGCTATCAAGCTGCTTTACACGAAGCCGGCATTCCCTTCGATGAAACCCTGGTGCTCACCGGCGACGGTGACGACGACCACAACACCGGCCTGATTACCGACCTGCTGGCGGCCCGGCCCGAGATAGACGGAATTTTTGCCTCCGTGGAGCGGCTGGCTATCAGTAGCTACCTGGCCTGCCAGCAGCTGGGCCGCATCATTCCTGACGAAGTACGTATCATCGGGTTTTCCAATTTGGGCGTGGCGGCTCTACTGGCCCCACCACTCACCACCATCCGGCAGCCCGCCTACGAGATTGGGCAGGAGGCCGCCCGCATTCTGCTGCGGGCCATTGAGCGCAAAAAGGCCGTGCTACCCAGTCAGAGCCGCGTGCTGAAGTCGGAGCTGGTAGCGCGCCAATCCACGGCAGCCAAGGCCAAGCCGGGGGCAGCTAGTTTGGCAGAGTAAATAGCGGCAGCGGCTTCAGGCGGGCATACTTGCCGCCCAGCTGCTCCAGTTCCGCCGCGTGCACCTGCAGGTAGTTGTTGAACCGGGTAGCGGCCTCGTCGTAGCGCACCCGGAAGGTCACTAAATCGGTGTCGGCCGTCTGAATGCGGGCCGTGAGCTGCTCCAGCACCGAGCCGGGTGCCGGCTGGTTGGGTACCAGCCCGTACACCACCCGCAGCAACGAGTCCTGGGCGGTATCGTAGGCATCAATCCGCGCCGATTCGGCCATCGACTGGCGCGTGTAGCGCAGGCGCGGTAGCCGGTCGTTGGCGTATTGTAGCTGCGCCAGTTGCTGGCGGTTGGCGGTGGGCTGGGCCGTAAGCTCCCGCAGGAGCTGGCGCGTGTCGCGCAACTTGGCATCGTCGGAGGCCAGCATTTCGGTCCAGCGGGCATCCACGCTGTCCTGCAAAATGTTGAGCTGCACCTTCACCGCCTGCGCCGAAGCGGGGTCGATGGGCTTGGATGAACGGTTGCAGCCGAGGGAGACCAACAGAACTAACGACAAGAAGTAGGCAGAAGCGCGGGACATAGAAAATGCAGTACGGAAACAAGGATAACCGCTCAACGAAAAACAATCCAAAATCAATCAAAAATAGAGCAGAGTTGTGCGCCTCCGCTCCAACTGGTCAGGCAGCCGCACTGGCTCAATGAAGTGTCACTGTGTGCGCTACTCCGGCCGTGGCGGCATGGTTAGGGGCAGGAGAGAGGATAGCCTGAGTAGAGAATTTTTTCAGCTTGTTGTTGCTAACTTATTGTTAAATTGATAGTTGGCTTACAGGCTGAACAGTAAATAAATGGCGTAAGCTGGTTTTTTACTGTCTTGGCGTTGTCCAGTCCCAGCGTAATTGCCCTATCTTTGCCATCAGTTCATCCACACCTTTTCCGAAATTAAGCGCATGAAAAAGAGCTACATGCTGGCTTCGGCCTTAGTATTTGCTGCGGCTACTACCTCGTTTGGCCAAGGCACCGAGCTGTTCCTTTCCGAATACATTGAGGGTGCCCACCAGTCGGGCGTTAACTACGGTGGAGCCGCCAACTCTACCGGTAACGAGCGTTGCCTCGAAATCTTCAACCCCACCACCACAGCCGTGAACCTGGACCCGTACTCGGTGCGTCGCTATTCCAACGGCTCTACCACCGTTACGGAAGAGGAGAAACTGCAGCGCGCTACCGGCTCTAACACACTGAGCCCCACCGATGTATTCGTGTACGCCAACGGTGAAGCTACGCTTCCCCAGATTCTGACCAACGCCGACCAGCTGGGTGCCAAGTACCAAACTCCCGGCCCGAACACTATCAAAACCGGTGGCGTAGGCTACTTCAACGGCGACGACGCCGTGGCGCTGGTACGCTGGACGGGTGCCGTAGCGGGTCAGGGTACGCCTATCCTGATTGACATTTTCGGTGTTATCGGCGAGCAGCCGCTGACTGGCTGGGGCAGCAACTCCACCGTGTACTCGGCCAACATGTCGCTGAAGCGCAAGGCTACGGTATCTACCGGCGTGCGCACCAGCCCGGCCGTTGGCAGCAACTGGACGCCCGCTACCGAGTGGGAAGCCTATTCTTCGGCCTACGATTTGTCGACCACGCCCGTATCGACGAAGCCGGAGAAGCAGAGCTACGCCCGCCTGGGTGAGCACACCGACTACACCGGCCCCTTCGGCTCCTACGCCCCGCTGAAAACACTGGAGAAATTCAACTCGGCCATTAGCGTGTTCCCGAATCCGGCTTCGGGCCAGGCGTTCGTACAAATCAAAGGCGCTAAAGTAGGTTCGGTGGCCGTAATCAACGGCTTGGGCCAGAACATTTCGGCTACGCCCCGCGGCCTGAGCGAAGAAAACGTAACGCTGGACATTTCGCGCCTCACGCCCGGTCTGTACTTCGTGCAGTTCATCTCGCAGGATGGTCAGCTGAAAGTGTACAAAGAGCTGATGGTGAAATAATTTCACTGCGCAGCCTTACGGCACATCACTCAACCGCCGCTCCGGGATACGGAGCGGCGGTTTTTGTTTGCCGGTAGCTCCCGCATCCCACTCTACTGGTTTTGTACCTTTGCGCCTCGGCAACACCGTATAGTGGTTTCTGCATCACCATTCGGCTCGCATCCGCTCAATTTGTAGTTATTATGACACCTCTGGATAAAGTAGGAGAGTTTGGCCTGATTCGCCGGATTCAGGAAACCGTGCAGCTCACCCAGCCCAGCACCGTGCTGGGCATCGGCGACGACGCCGCCATTCTGGCCCCGCCGGCCGGGCAGGAAATGGTTATCAGCACCGATTTGCTGGTGGAAGGCGTGCACTTCGACCTCACGTTCTGCCCCCTCAAACACCTGGGCTACAAAGCCGTGGCCGTAAACGTATCGGATGTGGCCGCTATGAACGCCACGCCCTCCCAGATTGTAGTGGCCGTGAGCGTGCCCGCCCGGTTCTCGGTGGAGGCCGTGGAGGAATTATATGAAGGAATTCGTTTGGCCTGCGAGGCCTACAACGTGGATTTGGTAGGCGGCGACACCACCGGCAGCCGCTCCGGCCTTACCATCAGCATTACGGCCCTGGGGCTGGCCGAAGCCGGCAAAGCCGTGCGACGCAGCGGAGCCGGAGCCAACGACCTGCTCTGCGTAACCGGCGACCTGGGCGGAGCCTACCTGGGCCTGCAGGTGCTGGAGCGCGAAAAGCAGGCCTGGCAAGCTGACCCCGAAACCCAACCCGAACTCGGCAAATACCCCTACGTACTGCAGCGCCAGCTTCGGCCCGAGGCCCGCATGGACGTAGTGCATGAGCTGCGCGACCTGGGCGTGGTGCCCACCAGCATGATTGACATTTCCGACGGGCTGGCCTCCGAGGTGCTGCACCTCTGCCAGGCCAGCGGCACCGGGGCGCGCGTGTTCACCGAAAACCTGCCTATTGCCAACCCCAGCCTAGAAGTGGCCAACGAGTTCAACCTCGACCCCATCATGTGCATGCTCAACGGGGGCGAAGACTACGAGCTGCTCTTCACCGTACCCCTCGCCGACCACGCCAAAATCAAAAACCACCCAGACATCACCATCATCGGCCACATGGTGGACAAGGGTGAGGGTGCCAACCTCATCACCAAAACCGGCCAGCCCATCCCGTTGCGCGCCCAGGGCTTTCAGCATTTTGGGTAGCAAGAGAGTAAGAAAGAACGGCGCTGATATATTATCAGCGCCGTTCTTTTTTGGAATCAGCAATCAGCTTGATGAGGATGCCTATCAACAGAACAATTAGAATACAACAGGCTAAATCAAGAAGAACTAGATCAAACCGAAACCAATTGTTACAGGTGTAGCATTTGCCGCTGGTGTTGGAATAAAATCGGAAAGGAAACCCGATTAGATTATAGCCGTCTGCTGCCCCATCCAAACGAGCTGTAACTAATGAGACTACAGCGAATAACAGTAGCGCGTAGACAGCTATTCTATACATTAATCCTCCGGGTAGGGCACGTACACAAAGTTGGTGAACTCCTCATCCAGCACGAACAGGCAGCAGTACTCGTCGGCGTCTTTGTAGGTCTGCTGGAAGTCCTCCACCTTCTCCAGCCCGATGACGCGCTGTTGCACCAGCATTTCGAGGTAGCTGGCAAACACGTGCCACTCCAGATTCAGTTCGTCGGCATTCACCAGCAGGCCGCCCAGCGGCACCTCCTGCCGGGCAAAGATGAAGATGGGATACTTGGAAATGTCCCGCTTCCGAATTTGGTAAGAGGCCTCCTTGAGCGTATCCGATACCGTGGCAAAATCCTTGGTGATGGTGCCCAAGTATTTGCCGTTCAGTTCAGGGTCGTTGGTGTAGTCCATGTAGTCAGCTTTTTACCGCAGTTGGGTTAGTAAAGCAGTGATTTTTTGAAGAATTGAACTGAAAATACTTATGGCTGGATTAGCGGGGCCATTAGGTAAACTGCTAGTTATTCTTCGCAGAAATAGAATATTTGGTTCAGTCAAGGAAAGAACAACGGCGCCAGTTAGGGTGCCTTCATCATCCTGTAACCACACTTCTATTCCGTTGTCTAAGTTTTTGTAAATCGCCTTTGCGTTCAACGCCCTGGCTACTGCTTCGAAGGAATTTGCCGCCGGACTGTTGTTGCCAGCCCAAACGCCTTCCAGATACCACATATCCGGCACCACGTTCCGCAGAACACCAATTTCTTGGTTCTGCCAGATAATAGACATCAGCTCATGGGCAGCCACAGTCAGTATTACTTCAACTCCAGCAGCACCACATTCTCCACGTGGTGGGTGTGGGGGAACATGTCCACGGGTTGCACTTTCACCACCTTATAGGCAGTGTCCAGCAGTTCCAAGTCGCGGGCTTGGGTGGCGGGGTTGCAGCTCACGTACACGATGCGGGGGGCGCGCATTTCCAGGAGGCGCTGCACCACGTCTTCGTGCATGCCGGCGCGGGGCGGGTCGGTGATGACCACGTCGGGGCGGCCGTGCTTCTCAATGAACTCAGCGTTGAGCACGTCCTTCATATCACCGGCGTAGAACTCGGTGTTGGTGGTGCCGTTGATTTCGGAGTTCACGCGGGCATCGGCCACGGCCTGCTCCACGTACTCCACGCCCACCACGTGGCGCGCCTGCCGCGACACGAAGTTGGCAATGGTGCCGGCCCCGGTGTAGAGGTCGTACACCAACTCGGTGCCCGTCAGCTGGGCAAAGTCGCGGGTGATTTTGTAGAGGTTGTAGGCTCCTTCGGAGTTGGTCTGGTAGAACGACTTGGGCCCCACGCGGAAGCGCAGACCTTCCATTTCCTCCTCGATGTAGGGCTTGCCTTTGTAGCACACCACCTCCAGGTCGTGGAAGGTTTCGTTGCCCTTGTCGTTGAGCACGTAGTTGAGGGAGGTAATCTGTGGGAACCGCTCGTAGATGTAGTCCAGCAGGGGCTCAATGGCCTGGTGCTGGCGGTAGCACTGCAGAATCACCATCAGCTCGCCGGTGCTGGCGGCCGTACGGATGATGAGGTTGCGCAGCAGCCCGGTTTGCTTGATGATGTTGCCGAAGCGCAGCATGTTCTCGCGGGCGTAGTCCCGGATGGCCAGGCGAATCTGGTTGCTGGGGTCGGGCTGCAGCCAGCAGTGGTTTACGTCGATGATTTTATCGAAGCGGGCGGGCGTGTGGAAGCCCAGCACGCGCCGGTCGTACTGCGTGGTGTCGTCCTTGATCTGTTCTTCCGTCAGCCAGCCCATGAAGCTGAAGGTGTACTCCAGCTTGTTGCGGTAGTAGGTTTGCTGGGGCGAGCCCTGGATGGGCAGCACCTGGGGAATTTCCACCTTGCCAATGCGCTGCAAGGTGTCTTCTACCTGCTGCTGCTTAAAGCGAAGCTGGGTTTCGTAGCCGATGTGCTGCCACTTGCAGCCCCCGCACACGCCGAAATGCTCGCAGAAGGGCTGCACGCGCAGCTCCGAGTACTTGTGGAAGTGCGTGGGCACGGCTTCCAGGAAGTTCTTTTTGCTGCGGGTGATGCGCAGGTCCACCACGTCGCCGGGGGCCACCTGCGTCACAAAAATTACCAGGTTCTCGTGGCGGACGATGCATTTGCCCTCGGCCACCATGTCCTGAATCTCAATATTGCGGAGCGCCTCCGCCGGAAGTTTTTTAGCTGCTTTACTCACGGCGGCAAAGGTAATCAGAGATTAGGCGGATTACTCAGCTTGTGCCGATTCGTTCCTCCCGAAGTTGTACCCCGGAGCACAGCTCCGGGGTACAAGTGCTGCAGACGCTACGGGACGGTAGGGGAGGAAGTGGGCAGATACAGTACAGCATCGAACTCGCGTCGGAGGTCGTGGCGCAGAAACTGAGTTGGAGAAGCGGAAACTCCCACGTCGCGCAGTAACAGGTTCTGGTGCAGCCACTGCGTGCCCGCCGTCAGCGTTACCGGGCGCAGGTTCAGGAAGGAGAGGGGCAGCCCGGCCGTCTGAAAATAGGCCTCGTAGCTGCCCGGTGTAGCGGGAGTGGCTGCCACGGTTTGTGGGCTGCTTCCAGTAGTACCAGCACGGAAGCTACCCGCTCCAAACGCTGTGCCGATGCCTACATACGCCGGACCATAGGTGGCCCGCAGCCGCTGGCCGGTACCCTCCGTAGCTGCCAGCACGTTGTTGTGGGCCAGTAGCACGAGGCGCTGGCCGGGGGCTTGTTGCTGCAGCCAGTACACATTTTCGGCGCGAAGGTTCGCGCGGTACCGGTCGGCCAGCTCAGGGTCGAGGGTGGTGTACTCAGCAAACTGCTCCAGAAACTGCAGCCCGTGGCGCAACAGGGCGTCGTCGGGTAGCAGAAGGGGGCTGCGCAGGCGGTTGTGCTCATCCAGCACCGTGCGCAGCTGTTGCAAAGCTGCGCGGACGGCCGTCAGGCGGGCATCGTTGGCGCCGGGCTCCGTGAACGGATTCAGGCGGATACCAGCCGTGGAGAGCTGCTGCACCTGCTGACCCAGGTCCCGCAATTGCGTGCGCAAACCGGTGGCGTGCTCCGGTAACAGCTCCTGCAGCATCGTCGCCAAGGCCGTAGGCTGTTGGCATTCCAAGCCCCACACCTGCACCGGAGCGGTTGAGCGGACATTGTAGGCGCGGAGCCATTGCACCAGGGCCAGCGTTTCGGAGGAATTATAGGAGCCCAGGGCTTGCACCAGCTGACGCGGGTCACCCTCGCCCAGTTGCAGGTAGGAGTTCAGAGCCAAGCAAGTGGCGGCATCGGTTTCGAGCACCAACGTGCGCACGCCTTTCTGCTCCACCAGGTACCGGCAAAGTCGGGCCCGGAGCTGGGCAATTTCCCGGGAGCCGTAGGTGGTTTCACCCAGCCCAATAACCTGCGCCTTGCTTGTCAGGGTGCCTATAGCGGCCAGGTCTTTGGTATCACCGCCGTCGGGCAGGGCGGTGCGCAGCGGAGTGGCAGCTTGCCGGAGCCAGGCCAATTCGGCGGGGGTAGGCACGGGCGGCGCGGCGGGGTCGGGCGGCGGCACGTAGGCTTTACCATCCACCAGAATCTGCAGGTTATCAATGCCTACCGGGCCCGCTCCCTGCAGGTGCAGGCCCAGCACCAGCTGGGTGTAATAGTCGTTCCAGGTGGTGGGTAATTCTACCCGGAATAGCCGCCAGGTAGCAGGCGTGCCGTTGCTGGCCGGCAGTGGTACTTCCCGCAACGGTCCTCGGGCACCGCGTCGGCCTTCCGCCCCACCCGATTCGGCCAGCAGCGTGTAGTATAGCGCTGGGGCAGGCGTAGGAGCCGCGTAGCGAAGCTGGCCTTGCACCACCAACAACTTGCCCCGCACAGTAGAATCCAACGGCACCTGGCCCAGATAGGCGTAAGCAGCTGCGGCCGGTGCGGTAGGCTCCACGCGCCAGCTGGCGCGGCCGTGGGCGGGGTTGGTGGGGTCTGACTCCAGGCGGTACCCCGGGGTAGCCAGCCGGACCGGGGGGCGCTCAAAATCCCAATTGGCCTGACGGGCGGCGGCGCTTAGCAGCAATGGCTCGGTGCCCGGCAGCGGCGCATCGTGGTAGTGCTGGCCGGGTCCCCGTTCTACGCGCACATCATCCAGCCACACCCGGCCCTGACCATAAAAGCGCAGGCCCAGCAGCAAGCTGGCGGCCCCAGCCGGTACGGGCAGCTGAATCTGGACGCGGTGCCAATCCGAATTCAGGGGCAGGGCGGGCGAATTGAAGTCATCGTTACTAGCTAGGTTCTCGCCCGCGGTGTTTGATTGGGCGTGGGCGTACAGGAAGGCCTTGCCGCGGAACTGCCGGGTGCGCAGCTGCCCGCTGATGGTAACGGTCTGGCCCCGCAACGAATCGAGAGACAGAATGCTGGTGTACACGGCCCCACCCACGGGTTCCTCGGCCGTACTCATATCCACCAGCAGGCTGCCCCGGCCGCTGGCGGCGCTGGTCAGAGAATCAAGCCGAAGTAGCGGGTTGGGCTGGGGAGGCAGGCGAGCCTGCCACAGCAACAGCGGCTGATGGTGGTTGGCATCGGGTTCAAAATTCAGATTGAGCCTGGCCTGTGCGGAGCCGCTGAGCGGTAGCCAGGCCAGTAACAGAAGCAGATACAGATGCCGCATCAACAAAATAAACTAAGGATAAACGAAAAAGGCCGCCCGGATGCATTCCGAACGGCCTTTCGCCGGTGGTTAGTGTGTGCTAGCGGACAATCTCAAACCAGCCTTTGTAACGGGTGCCATCCTCCAGCTGGAAGAAGTAATAGTACATGCCCTGCGCCTGCTCGCGGCCGTCGTAGTCGTTGCGGTAGTTGCGGGTTTCGTACACCTGCTTGCCCCAGCGGTTGAAGATGGTGAGCGTGTTGCGCGGGTAGAGCAGCACGTTGTCGATGTAGAGCACGTCGTTCTTGCCGTCGCCGTTGGGGGTGATGATGTTGTAAAAGCCCAGCTTATTGTCGAAGCTGACGCAGGCATCGTTGGAGGCGGAAATGCGGGCCGTAGCATCGGTACTCACTGCCTGCACCCGGAAACATTGGTTAAACCCGGCCGTGCTGCTGGGCAGCGCCAGGCTCAACGTGCTGCCGCTTACTGTGGCCACCAGCTCGGCCGAGCCGTTGTCGGCCACGCGGCTCACGCGGTACTGCTGCACCGGAAAGCCCTGGTAGGCCGTCCACGTCACCTGGGCCTGGCCCACGTTGCGCCCCCCAGTGCTTTGGGTAGCGGTGGTGGTGGTGAGGATGGTGGTGTGGGTCTGGCTGCTCAGCACGGTGCCGCAGGCGTTGGTCAGGTTGAGCTGGTACTGGTAGGCTTTGCTGTCGGCATCCACCGTGTTATCGGTAAAAGAAGTAGCGGTGTTGGCCACGTTGCCCACCGGGGTGTAGGCCCCGGTGCTGCCGGCGTCGCGG
The DNA here is from genome assembly GCF_020421205.1 of Hymenobacter pini. Lineage (GTDB taxonomy): Bacteria > Bacteroidota > Bacteroidia > Cytophagales > Hymenobacteraceae > Hymenobacter > Hymenobacter pini. Next base: position 757,023 of record NZ_JAIZZH010000002.1, on the reverse strand, counting down.
CGCAGAATCTGCACCCGGTTGCCGTTGCCCGTGTTGTTGGGCACTTGCAGGGCCAGCGTGATGCTGCGGTCCTGGCTGGCGGCATCTACCGAGGCCGTGCTCAGCTGCACACTAGCATTGTCGGGCCGGATGGTAAACGTGGCCCCGCAGCTCTGGCTGGTGGTTTCGGTTACGCTGAGCGTGGCGTTGGCCGAACCGGCGGGTACATCAATAGTAATGGTGTTGGTGCCCTGTCCGCTAGTAATGGTGCCTCCCGTAATCGTCCACTGATATACACCACCAGTGAGTGCAGCCGTTGAATATGTGAGGCCAGTACGGGCTTCGGGGCAGTAGCTGGCCGGACCGGTAATAGCCAGCGGTGGTACTACCAGGAAGGTTTTAGTGTAGGGTTGGCCCACGCATCCGCTGGCATTGGTTTCCCGAATGGTCACGGTGTACGGTATGGTGCTGGCGGCCGGTACGGGCAGCGTCAGAGTGTTGCCAGAGCCGGCTACCGTGGCCCCGTTCAGCGTAAAGGCGTAGGTAGAGTTGGCTGCGCCTGGCAGCGAGAAAACTACGTTGCCGGAGCCCGCGCACACTCGGCTGGGGCCGCTGATGGCAAGGTTACTGGCCGGGGACGGCAGCACGTTCACATACAGCGTGTCACTCTGGCCACGGCAAATGCCGCCAGCCGGGTTGCTCGATTCAGTAACTACCAGCTTTGCCAGGCCCGTGCGCGTGAAGCGCACTTGCACTGAGGCCAAGTTGGTGCTTACCTGCGTGCCTCCCACAATCTGCCAGCCATAGAGGGAGCCATTGGTGTACTGCGTCTGGTAGGTGAAAGGACCATCGGCCAAGCACACTTGCACGGGGCCCGTAGGCCGCGGCGTGGCCAGCACCTGGTTGATGCGCACCGGCAATATCACGGTATCAGAGGAGCAGCCAAACGAGTTGAACTGAAAAGCCTTAACGGATGCCGAGCTGGTAGCACTGCCCCAGTTAACGGTAATGCTGGGCGTGCCTTGGCCGCTGGCAATGGTGCCGCCCGTTACCTGCCATTGGTAAGCGGCATTGCGCGGGTTCCGGATGCTGTACTGCACGCCTTGTACCGTGGGGCACACGGAGGTCGAGCCCTGGATGCTGTCGGGCAATGGCCGGGGGTTCACCGTAATGCGCACCGTGTCGCGGGCGGAGCAGCCCAGGCCGGTAGTAGCCGTTACCACGTAGGTGAGCACCAGCGGCGACTGGGTGGTATTGTGCGCCGTGAATACGGGCCGGTCCGTGGTGGCGCTATTCAGGTTAGCGGCAGGGCTCCACTGGTAGGTGTAGCCGGGCAGCGCCGCCGTACCAATGGTCACCTGTTTTTTGTCACACAGGGCTTGGTCGGGGCCGGCATTAGCCACCGCTGCCGGGTTTACGGTGATGGTTACCGTGCTGGTAGCTACGCAGCCCTGGGCCGTAGTAGCCGTGAGCGTGTACGTGTAAGTTTGGGGGCTGTTACCGGTATTGGGCAGGCTGAAAGTAGGCTGGGCCAGAGTAGCGCTGCTCAGGCCGGTGGCCGGGTTCCACTGGTACGTGTACCCAGGCAATGCCGGGCTGCCCAGTACGGTAGATTCGGCGGAGCACACGGTGCGGTTGTTGCCGGCGTTTGCCACGGCGGCCGGATTGATGGTCACCCGCACCGTGTCGCGGGCTACGCAGCCCTGGGCTGTGGTGGCCGTTACCACGTAGCTGAATACCTGAATGTTTCCGGTAGTGTTGGTAAGCGTGAGCGTCGGCTGGGCCGAGGTGGCGCTGCTCAGGCCTGTGGCCGGGCTCCATTGATAGGATTGCCCCGCTACCGGCGCACTGCCCAACAAAACTGGGGTGCCCGAGCACACGGCCTGATCAGGTCCGGCATTGGCTACGGCCGCTTGGTTTACGGTGATGGTGACGGTGCTGGTAGCCGAGCAGCCCTGGGCCGTGGTAGCGGTGAGCGTGTACGTGTAGGTTTGGGGTGCGGTGCCGGTGTTGGCCAGCGTGAATACCGGCTGCGCCACCGTAGTGCTGCTCAGGCCCGTGGCGGGGAACCATTGATACGTATAACCAGCTTGCGCAGGGCTGCCCAGCGTAGCGGGTACACCCGAGCAGGTGGTTTGGGCCTGACCGGCATTAGCCACCGCTGCCGGGTTTACCGTTACGGTTACCTGCCGGGTGGTTTTACACACGCCTTCGGTTGAGGTCACGGTGTAGGTCGTCGTCTGCAGCGGTGTCACGGTAATGGCGCTGCCCGAGAAGGTTTGACCACTGCTGCTGGTCCAGGTATAGTTCTGCCCGCCGCTGGCCGTGAGGGTAGCCGGGGTGCCCGGACAAACGCTCACGTTGGGGCTAACGGCTAGGGTAGAGGCCGGCCGCACCTCAATGGTTCGCTGCACCGAATCGGTAGGGCAGCCCAGAGCCGAAACCCCTCGCAGCGTGAGGGTACCCGTGCCCGCTGCTCCCCACAGCACCTGCACCGAGCTGCCGGTACCGTCGCCCTGAATGGTACCGCCCCGCACCGTCCAGCGGTACGAGTTAGCCGAGGGACCAGCCGCAATGTAGGTGAGCGGTTGCGTCCGGTCGCACACCACGGTATCACCCAGAATCCGGTTGGGGCCGGCGGCCCGCGTCACGGTAATGCGGTAAATTTCCGAAATGGTCTTGCTGCCGCAGGTATTATCACTCACCGATACCACCACATCGTACGGAGTGGCGCGGGCATTGCCGCAGCGGGTATTGAAGGCAAAATTGCCGGTTACCGTGGCCACAGCGGTTACGGAGGCGCTGCCCGTGGGGCTGCCCGGCAGCACTGTGCCCTGGTTGCCGTTCACGCTGAAATCGAACGGTCCGCTCCCATCCAGCAGCGGACTGTTGACCTTCATAGTTAAGGATTTGCCTTCCGGGTCGGTAGAGGTGACGGCAAACGAGAGGATGCGCCCTTCCTCCACCGAAAACTCCTTCACGGCCACCGAAGGAGGCGTAAACACCGGGGGCTTATTGGGCTGGCAGGGCCTCGCCACCAACTGAATATCCCGCCGGGTGGTACCCACCAGAATTTCCCGGCCGTTGATGGTACGGTACTCCTTCACATCCACGGCCACCACGTATTTCCCTTGGTTAGGAGCCGCGTAGTAGCTCAGACCGGTACTGGCATTCAGGGCCGCGTAGTTGCCCGGTGTTGTGCCAAATGGCCGCGTTACGCTGTATCCCTGAGCATAATTGACAGAAGGTGGGGGCGGTGTGAAACTGCCAAACGGTACCCCGCCCTGGTACGGCGTCCCAAAAGAGTAAATCAGCCGGTCCCCGTCGGCGTCGTAGGCGTTGTTGAGCAGGATGCTGGTATCACCCTGGCAGATAACAGCCACGGCCGTATCCGAGAAAACCGGCGACGTGTTCGGCAACAGCGGCGGGGCCATTTCCGTGTACAGCGTCATGTTGGTGCCGCCGGGGTTCTGCAGGTTTGTTACATCGGTGTTGCGGGCCACATCAGTGTACACGGCATAATAGCCGTCAAACGACAGGGGCAGGTTGACGATGGTGATGTACTTAGCCAGCGTCACGCGGGGGGGCTGGCTGTTGGGCAATGTGCAGCCGCCGGGCGAAGGCGGCGTAATCTCAATAAAGCTGGTGCGGGGAACCGTAATGGTCGAAATCCGGGCCCCGCCCTGCGACTTATTGAAGAACGAAATATCTACCGAGGGCCGCCCGTCCGGAGCTACGGAGCCGGCCTCCTTGTTCAGGTACACCGTTACCGTTACCTGATAGCGAAACGGGGCCGTGGCCGGGCCATTGGCATCCAGGTACTTGTAGTTCATTTCGCCGCCCAGCAAGTGAGTGGCCGCCGCCGGGCAGACGGTTGCCAGCCAGGCCACGAGCAGGAGCAGACACGTGCGCAGTAAAGTTGTGTGCATAGAAGCAATAAAGAGGGGAAATAGCTGAGGGCCGGCCGCACTGCTGCCGGCCCCGAGAAGGCAGATGCTGTTAGTCCCGAATCAGGCGGCGGGTGGCCGTTTGCCCCTGGGCATTCCGCAGACGAAGCAGGTACAGACCCTGGGGCAGCTGGCTAAGGTTGAGTGTGGTACCGGCAGTGGACGTGAGGCGCAGATTGGCGCGGTACACGCAGGCACCCACGGCGTTGGTCACTTCGGCCGCGTAGCTGCCCGCCGCACTGGCATCGGAAAGATACAGGGTAACCTCGCCGGTGGCGGTGGGGTTGGGTGCCACGGTGAGGGCCGCAAAGGCCTTGGCTTCCAGCGTACCGGTGGCCGGTACAATCTGCAACGTGTAGTCTTCGGCCTCCGTGTTCGGCTGCGGCGTGGATGAGCAGGAGTAGGTCAGGTTATTGTTGAGCCGGGCAATGACGCGCATCCGGGTCTGGCCCACGATGCTCTGCTGCGTCGGAACGTTTATGGTCACCAGCGACGGGTTGAAGCTGATTTGGTTTGCCACCAGCTCCGAGGTGGAAAACGCGCCGTCCCGGTTCCAGTCAATCCACACGGTAGTCACGCGCTGCACCGTTTGGTTGGTGGAAACCGACAGCGTAGCCGTTTGACCCAGGCGCAGGGTTATCACCTTGCTGGTGTAGTTGCCGTAGCCGTTCGGGTCGGCGCCGGATGCGTTGGAAAACGTGCTTTGCGGAGAGGTCAACGACACATTGTTGATCCAAAAGTTAGTATTGCCGCCCGATATAGCGCAATACTGCACGCACGGCAACACCACCGAAATAGCATTGGCCTGGGTGGCGGTAGTGGAGCCGTATGCGTTGGTCGCTTTCAGCGTAACCGTATAGGTGCCCGCCGTGAGGTAGGTATGGCTGGGGTTTTGCAGGGTGCTGGTGGTGCCGTCGCCGAAGTTCCAGAGCCAGCTGGTGGGCGCGTTCTGGCTGGCATCGGTAAACTGCACCGTGGTTTGGCAGGTGCCCGCCAGGTAATTCGAGCTGAAGCTGGCCAGTGGGGGTTGCGTATTCTGGCGCAGAATTACCGTGTAGTCCTCCGCCTGCCCATATTGAATACCGCTGCAAGATGTAAAGGAAGAACCCACAAAATCGGCCGCCACGCGCAGGCGCAGGGGCTGGTTGAGCAGGGCAGTGGTGGGTACTAGGTAGCTCCCGGTGGGGTTATTCGCATTCAGGGCCAGGAAAACCACCTCACTATTCTCAAATGAGCCGTTGCCATTGAGGTCAAGCCACACGCGGATATCGTGCGGGTTGCCGGCCCCGGTCAGCACGCTCAGGTTGTAGCGGTTGCCAGCCGTCAGCTCCAGCTTGCTGGAGCAGGTGAAATCCTCGTAGCCCACCTGCCCATCGGCCGACGATTTGGTGAACCCACCCAGGCTGAGCTGCGTGATACCGTATCCGCAGCAGTAGCCGGCCGTAACCGGAATGCAGCTGGCCGCCACGGGTACCACGTTGTCGTAGGTGACGTAGCTGGTGCGGGTTTTGGTAGTGCTGCCCACGGCGTTGCTGGCTGTCAGGGCCACCGTGTACGTGCCGGGCGTGGTGTAGCGGTGGCTGGGGTTTTGCTGGGTGCTGGTGGTGCCGTCGCCGAAGTCCCAGAGCCACCTGGTAGGGCCGTTCTGGGTTTGGTCGGTAAACTGCACGGTGCCGGAGCAGGTGCGCGTCTGGTCAACCACAAAATCGGCGGTGGGCGCTACCGTACTGCCGGCGGCTGTAATGGCGTAATCCTCCGTCTGAGAGTACTGCGGCGTGGAGCAGGGCGTCGGAATGGGCGAGTTCACGTAGTCGGCCGCCACGCGCAGGCGCAGCTTCACGCCCGTAACGGTGCCGGCCGGCAGCCGCACGTTGCCAGTGTGTAGGCGCTTGGCGTTGGAGCTGAACACCAGTTCAGTTGTTGGATTGAAGCTGCCGTCGTTGTTCAGGTCAGCCCACACGCGCACGTTCTCGTCGGCGTTGTTATTCGTCTGAATGGAGATGGGCGCATCTACCCCAAGGGTGAGGGTGGCCGCGCCAAGGCTGCAGGCGTAGTCCCGATACCCTTCCTGCACGCCCCCGCTGGAGTTGTTGATGCTGCCCAGCTTCACATTCAGAATCCCCATGCCGTAGGTGTAGTTGCTGGCCGGGGCACTGCCCGGCGTGCAGGCGCTGGGGGCCGGTGGGCAGGTTTGGGCGTGGGCCTGCAGAGCTAGAAATGGCAAAAGCAGCACCAGTATACCAGCGGCATACCGGACCTTTTCACCCGCCAGCGCGCGTAAGGGTTGCATCATATAAAACGGGGTGAAAAGTAGAGAGTAGTGCGAACTGAAAAGCCGCCGAAAGGGGAGCAAAATACAATTTTTCCGGCTGCGAATTCAATATATCAGTTACCGGTTAATTGCCCAGTTGAAATTCGGTAAAAGCCGGCTTCCCGCCGATGGCCTGCCGAAAATACCCGTAGTTTTGCCGCCGTCGTTGCCGGGCTGGCAACGCCTTCTGCACTGCAAAATGAAAGATAAAGTTGTTCTGATAACGGGCGGTACCTCCGGCATTGGTCGGGCTACGGCCCTGGAGTTTGGCCGGGCTGGTGCCCGCGTAGTCATCACCGGCCGCGACGAAGCCCGTCTGCAGGAAACCAGCCACGAGTTGGCCCGCCTGGGCGTGCAGCACCGCACCGTGCGGGCCGATGTGGGCGTGGAGGCCGACTCGGAGCGGGCCGTGCGCGAAACTATTGCCGCTTTCGGCCGCCTGGATGTGCTCATTAACAACGCCGGTATCAGCATGCGGGCCCTGTTCCGCGACGCCAGCCTGGACGTCATCCGGCAGCTGATGCAAACCAACTTTTTCGGTACGGTATACGCCACCAAGTACGCGCTGCCTTACATCACCCAGGCCAAAGGCTCCATTGTAGGCATCAGCAGCATTGCCGGCTATCGGGGGCTGCCGGGCCGCACGGGCTACTCGGCCTCTAAGTTTGCCATGCACGGTTTTCTGGAGGCGCTACGCACCGAGCTGATGCCCCAGGGCGTACACGTGCTGCTGGCCTGCCCGGGCTTCACGGCGTCCAACATCCGCAACGTGGCCCTAGCCGCCGACGGCTCCAAGCAAGGAGAGTCGCCCCGGGACGAGCAGAAAATGATGAGCAGCGAAGAAGTAGCTCAGCACCTGCTGGAAGCCGTGCGCCAGCGCCGCCGTGACCTGGTGCTCACCAGCCAGGGCAAGCTTACTGTGTTCCTGAACAAGTGGCTGCCCGGGTTGGCCGATAAGCTGGTGCTTAACCATTTCCGTAAAGAGGAGCCCGATTTCGTACTCTAACCCGACTCACTGCCTTTTCACGGCTTTTCGCGCATGAACCAGCATCTGCAGCAAATTCTGGACAACCCCCTGGCCGCGCTGGCCGTGGTGGGCAACCTGATTATCATCGAGAGTTTGCTCTCCGTTGATAACGCGGCGGTGCTGGCCACCATGGTGGGCGACCTACCCCGGGAGCAGCGCCAGAAGGCGCTACGCTACGGCATCATTGGGGCCTACGTGTTCCGGGGCATCTGCATCGTATTCGCCGCCTACCTGGTCAATATCTGGTTTCTGAAGCCGTTGGGCGGGCTGTACTTGCTGTACCTGGCCCTGAGCTATTTCCGTCCGAAAGGCGGCAACGAAGAAGAAGCGCCCGACAAGGAGAAAAGCTGGATTTACCGTCGCACTCTGGGGGCCTTTGGGCAGTTCTGGGCCACGGTGGCTCTTATTGAGTTGATGGACCTGGCCTTCTCCATCGACAACGTGTTTGCCGTGGTAGCTTTCACCGACAACCTCATTCTGGTGTGCCTGGGGGTGTTTATCGGTATTCTGGCCATGCGGCTGGTGGCCCAGGCCTTCGTGGTGCTCATGGGCCGCTACCCGTTTCTGGAAACGGCCGCTTTCGTGGTTATTGGCATTCTGGGGCTCAAGCTGCTGCTTTCGTTGGTGGAGCATTTCGCGCCCGCTCACCCCTTCAGCCAGTTCCTGGCCAGCGAAACGGCCGAGGCAGGCCTTACCATCCTAACAGTAGCAGTATTTGCCGTGCCTTTGGCCCTGGCCTGGCTGCGCAAGCGCCTGGCTAATTCATAAACTGTAGCAGCGTACACACCATTGGCGGCTGTTTTCTCTCAGTTTTTAACCAAAACGAGAGGAATAGCCGCCAATGCATTTCTAATCTACCAGCAGCAAATCGGGGCGGCGAATGTAGGCGTCGCGGCCCTGCCACCGCACCCGAAACCAGATATCCTGCTGACCCTGCACCTCAAACCGGTCGCCGGCAGCGGCCGTGGTCAGCCAGGTGGAACCCGCACTGGGCCCGGCCATAAGTGGGGCGCTGGAACGAGCCACCAACCCCACCCGGCCCGGTGCCAGGATGTTCAGGAAGGCCCCCGTTACGCCCAGATATACTACGTACACCGCCCACCAGGCCCGGTCGGCGGTACGCCGGCGGATGAGTAGCAGCGTGCCACCCGCCACCGCCAGAATAAGCAGCCCCTGCAGCAGTCGGTAGTAGTAGCGCTGTATTGTAATCAATAAGTTTTGCCGCCACGTATCGGGGTAACCCGTCAGCCGATGCTCCTGGGCCAGCGTTACCATTTTGCGCCAGGTTGCTTGGCGAGGCTGCCAGGCCTGCGCTACGCTGAGGTAATACAAAGCCGCCGGGTAGTGGCCCACTTCCTCCTGCACATACGCCATGCGCAGCAGCTGCCGCACCGACTGCTGCTGATCCTGCTCCCGGGCTTGCCGATAGAGCGGGTAGGCCTGCTCCACGCGGCCCGCCTGGTACAAAGAATCTGCCTTTAAAAGGGTTGAACTAACTTTTTGGGCCTGAACGGATTGAGAAAAAACCGCCAGGAACAGGAAAAAAAGATGCGCTTTTTTCAGCAAAACAGTTGCGTAGTTAGGTTTGGCCCTCTACTTTTGTGCCACAATCAGCGAGAAACGCCCGCTGGTACAAAGAAACTGATTCTGTAGCTCAGCTGGTAGAGCAATACACTTTTAATGTATGGGTCCTGGGTTCGAATCCCAGCGGAATCACTTAAAAAGCCCCGCTTGCATCACGCAAGCGGGGCTTTTTTTATGGTCGTTTTCGGAAAAGGGCTTCGCTTCATGCAGAATGCCGTGCAAGCCGGTGTGTACGCCCGTACCTATCAGGGCGCCGCAAATTGAGCAATGCGTAAAAAAGAAACGGGCGTGTCGCGCGTAGCGCAACATGCCCGAAGGTCAAAAGAAGAAGTAGTGGTTGGCTGCCTAGGAGGTCAGCCAGTCGCTGAGCCAGGCGAAAAAATCAGCCAGCAGGCCATCCAGCAGCACGTCGCCCAACCAGTGTAATCCGTCTTTCAGAAGTTGCAGTAGTTCGCTCATAACAGGTAGTCCCTATTTGCCAAGGCAATATGCAAACAAAACCTGTTATATGAAAATCGGAATATTGGTTACTGACGAGTGGCCGTATGGCCAAATGTGAGTGATGCGCCGTGTCACAGCAGTTGGTAAGAAATGAGCCCACTGAGCGCAATACTGGGTACTGCCAGCTAGCCTTTAATAGGCGGCACGCTTTGGAGCAGCAGAGAAACAGTGGCCGGGATACTCGAAGGGTTTTGCTGCTTGTGCGGGCGGTTAGCAGCACCTACGATGAGCAAGGCAAACAAAACCAAGAAGCGGAGAAGAGTGGAAAAACGCTGCATAACAAGAGTGGAAAGGTCGGCGGAAAGGACTGTTCGAAGCACAGTTGCCGACTCATACGGCAAAGCTGGCATCAGGTATAGGAATGCCATATTATTATTAGATGAACCAGGGCTTTCTGCCTATCAACCGGCTATTCCAACCGCGGACCGGTAGGGTAAATGGTAGCAGAAAGCAGTAGGGTAGGGCAGTTGGGCCGAGTAAAAAAGCAATATCTTCCAGCTCCCAAATTCCACCCGATTCCCATGTCGCACTCCGCCCTCGAAACGCCCGAACTCAACCTCGAAGCCACCAGCAAATCCTCGACTACCGGCCAGCCCGCCCAGCGGCCCATGTACTACGAGTACAAGCCCGCCGAAACCGTGCGGGCCAAGCACGGCCCCGAGCTACGCTGCAAAACCTGGGAAGCCGAAGCGGCCCTGCGCATGCTCGAAAACAACCTCGACCCGGCCGTTTCTCTCGTTTATGACGAGCTAATCGTGTACGGGGGCACCGGCCGCGCGGCCCGCAACTGGAAGGAGTTTCAGACCATCGTCAAGAGCCTGAAAGAGCTGGAAGCCGACGAAACCCTGCTGGTGCAGTCGGGCAAGGCCGTGGGCGTGCTGCGTACCTGGGCCCACGCCCCGCGCGTGCTCATTGCCAACTCGAACCTCGTGCCCGCCTGGAGCACCCAGGAATATTTCGACGAGCTGGACCGCCTGGGCCTGATGATGTACGGGCAGATGACGGCTGGCTCCTGGATTTACATTGCCACCCAAGGCATCCTGCAGGGCACCTACGAAACCCTGGCCGCCGTGGCCGATAAGCACTTCGGCGGTACGCTGGCCGGCACCGTCACCGTTACGGCCGGCCTGGGCGGCATGTCGGGCGCCCAGCCGCTGGCCGTGAGCATGAACGACGGCGTGTGCCTGGTCATTGAGCCCATCGACGCCCGCGTGAAGCAGAAGGTGCGCGAAGGCTACGTGGATGAGCAGGCCCGCGACCTGAACCATGCCCTGGAGCTGATGGCCCGGTACAAGGCCGAGCGCAAAGGCTGGAGCATCGGCCTGACCGGCAACGCCGCCACCGTGCTGCCAGAGCTGCTACAGCGCGGCTTCAAGGCCGACGTGGTAACCGACCAGACCTCTGCCCACGACTTGATGGACTACATCCCCGAGGGCGACATCGACGCCGTGCTGCAGCTGCGCAAGGACAACCCCGAGGAGTTCAAGCGCCAGGCTCTGCAGTCCATCGTGAAGCACTGCCAGGCCATCATCGACATGCAGGCCGGCGGGGCCGTGGCCCTCGATTACGGAAATAATCTGCGCGGGCAGGCCGAAAAAGGCGGCCTCAAGGTGCGCGACGAGAACGGGCAGTTCCTCTACCCCGGCTTCGTGCCCGGCTACATCCGCCCGCTGTTCTGCGAGGGCAAAGGCCCCTTCCGCTGGGCCGCCCTCAGCGGCGACCCGCAGGACATCCTGCGCATCGACCGCGCCCTGCTCGAAACCTTCCCCGACAACAAGATGCTGCGCCGCTGGATCGAGAAGGCCCAGGCCAAGGTGCCCTTCATCGGCCTGCCCGCCCGCGTGTGCTGGCTGGGCTACGGCGAGCGGTCAACGTTCGGCCTGGTCATCAACGACCTGGTGGCCCGCGGCGAAGTGTCGGCCCCCATCGTCATCGGCCGGGACCACCTCGACTGCGGCTCCGTGGCCTCGCCCAACCGCGAAACCGAGGGCATGAAGGACGGCTCCGACGCCGTAGCCGACTGGCCCCTGCTCAACGCCCTGGCTAACTGCGCCTCCGGTGCCGACTGGGTGAGCCTGCACAACGGCGGCGGCGTGGGCATCGGCAACAGCACGCACTCCGGCATGGTCATCGTGGCCACCGGTACCCCCGAAAAGGCCGAGCGCCTGCGCCGCGTGCTCACCACCGACCCCGGCATGGGCGTCTTCCGCCACGCCGACGCCGGCTACGAGCTGGCTCAGCAGGTAGCCCAGGAGCGCGGCGCGAAGATTCCAGGGCAGGAGTAATAGCGCAGTAATTTTAAATTCTAATCACATAATACAAAGTATAAAATGAGCAACACAAAAATCATCTTGGAAGGTTGTATCGAGCAATACAAGCATGATAATGAGATAGAGCTTAGCTCTGTAAATATATTTGAGGTCTTTTCTTCAGCCCAAACTCTTAAAATTTATAATTTATCATACGATGAAATAGTTAGTACAATAGTTGGCAGCGGATCTGATGGAGGCGTAGATTGCTTTGCTTCATTTGTTAACGGTGAATATGTTAGATCATTTGATGAAATAGCGAGTATTAAATTTCAAGGTAATGGTGTGCTAGATGTGTATATAGCGCAATATAAAAAAGAGAATTCTTTTAAGGAAGGTGCTTTAGATAAGCTAATAACTACTATGCCAATAGTGTTTGAACTCGACAAAGATCAGTCATATCTTTTGGAGAGATTCAATGCTGATCTTGTTGATAAAATATTAATAATAAGAGAGTTATGGAAGAAAACTATCGCAAATGGTGGTGAAATAAAATTTCATTATAGCTATGCATCAGTTGCTGATGAGATAAAAATAAACAAGGCTTTTTATAGAAAAATAGAACAGCTAGTTGAAGTTACTAAGTTGAAAACTAAAAGTAGTTACGTTGAATTTAAATTGATTGATGCTCAAGCGCTTCTTGATCTTTTTCAGAAAAAGAAATCAGTTTTGTTGCCTCTTACCTTTAAAGAGCAACCTGCGTCTACGAAATATGATAAAAATGGTGGCGTTGGATATGTTGGAATTGTTAAACTTGAAGATTATTACAAGTTTATAACTGACGATAATAAGATGATTAGAGAGGAATTGTTTGAAAGTAATATCAGGCACTATAGAGGTGAAGTAGATGTTAACAACAGGATTAAAGAAAGTTTAGATTCTGAGTTGGACAGAGATTTTTGGTGGCTCAATAATGGAATAACAATTATTGCGGATAAAGTCAACCAAGTTGAGAAAGACCTTCATTTAGTGAATGTGCAAATAGTTAATGGATTGCAAACTTCATACACAATAGGCAGATTTTATAAAATAGGTATTGACCCTCGTTCTGTGCTGGTGAAAATTATAGTTAGTCAAGATAAGGAAACTATTGATAAGATCATAGCTTCTACGAACAGTCAAAATCCTGTCTCTCCTGATTTACTGCGCGCCACTGAGCAAATTCAAAGAGAGATAGAAATGTATTTTTTGAATAAAGGATATTTCTATGATAGAAGACGTAATTTCTATAGTAATATTGGTAAACCATCAAAAAGAATATTTAGTATTCAATATACTGCTCAAAGTATTGAATCTATATTGCTAGAAGGTGCGCATAATGCTAAGTCTAGGCCTAATGCATTAACAAAAGAAACAACTAGATATAGAAAAATATTTGATAAAAATGTTGATTTTAATGCCTATTTAAATTCATGTTTGATTGTTCAAAAAACATTCGACAACTGGTTGGAAATGGATGAAAGTGTCGATAAAGAAAAAACATTGAATTTCAAACTTCATCTTGCAAGAGTAGTTACTTCAGTTGTATTAGGAAAGGGTGGATATAAGGCAAAAGATGTTGCGGATATGGATTTAAAGAAATATACTAAAAATAAATTCGATAAATCAGTTAAAATATTTATCAAAATACTTAACGAATATCAAAGGCAATTTCCGAAAGATAATATTCTGAATATAGGCAAAAACAAAGCTTTTTCTTCACTTATTAGTGAATATATGAAGAAGCAATACGCTCCGTCATATACGCCTAAAACGGTTACAAAGAGCGTAAGGAATAATAGAAAGAAAGGGTCTTAATAGTTCATGAGTGATAGTCCTTTTCAACGCCGCCGGAGCCCCGCTCCGGCGGCGTTGTTCGTTCTAGCCCCACTCTAACGAGAAAAAAGCAAAACGCCCACTTCCGTTGTTTACCTCCCTGCACCGGCACATCACCGGCGCACGAACCAAACAACTGAACTATGAACATCGGAATCATCGGCGCCGGCCACATCGGCAGCGCCCTCGCCGTGCGGCTGACGAGCCTTGGCCACCAGGTATACATTGCCAACTCCCGCGGGCCCGAAACCCTGAAAGACGTAGCGCAGAAAACCGGCGCCAAAGCCGTAACGGCCGAGGAAGCCGCCCAGCACGGCACCGACCTGGTGGTGGTAACCATCCCGCTCAAAAACATTCCCGACCTGCCCAAGGACCTGCTGGCCGGCGTGCCCCGCGAGACGCCCATTATCGATACCAGCAACTACTACCCCATGCTGCGCGACGGCAAGATTGCGGAGCTGGAAACCGGCAGCCTCACCGAGAGCGAGTGGGTGCAGCAGCACCTGGGCCGCCCCGTGGTGAAGGTGTTCAACAACATCTACGCCCAGCACATTGTGGATAAGGGTCAGCCCAAGGGCACGCCCGGCCGCATTGCCCTGCCCGTAGCTTCCGACGATGCCGCCGCCAAGCAGAAAGTAATGGCCGTGGTGGAGGAACTGGGCTTCGATGCCGTGGACGCCGGCACTTTGCACCAGTCGTGGCGGCAGCAGCCCGGCACGCCTTCCTACGGCGCCGATATGCCCGCCGACAAGCTGCGCGAGCATCTGCAGAGCCTGGGCACTGAGCGCACCGAGGAGCAGCACAAGGAGTTCCTAGCCAACCACGCCAAAACCGAGCAGGCTATGGCCGACCAGGGCATCAAGCTGAAGTAAGGGCCTGCCGAAAGCATCCGCTGGCAAGCAGCTTGAGCTTGCTGGCAACGTATAGCACGTCATGCTGAGCGTAGCGAAGCATCTCTACCTCTGGCTACTCAACTGGCCCGGGGAAGCAGTAGAGGTGCTTTGCTACGCGCAGCATGACGTTTTTATGTGGGTGATTTGCTCAGCGCCACCGCACGGTCATTTCGTCAGCCTATCTTGCGCTCTAAGAAAGCCCACTGGGTACCTCGGTGCTGCTCTTGCCGCCAGTGTGGTTCGTGCTAATCTGCTTCTATGAAATCAACTGTACTTCTCTCGGCATGGCTGATGTTGCTGGCCGCTTGCCAGAGTAACCCAACACCCCCAGCTGCACAAGAAACGGCCGCGCCGGAGCCACCTAAGCCGCAGCCAGCCCCGGAGAGTAACCTAGCGGCCCCTGCTTCCGAGGCCATACAGGATAGTTCGGTTACGGTGAATGGGCAGTTGCACCGGGAACTGACCACGCAGGCGCTGCAACGTCAGCTCGGCCGCCCTGACCGCATAGAAAAAGGTGCCGTAGAGTGCGGCAGTCAGCTAGACCTACCCGCTGATGCCCCGGAAGGCGACTGGTGGTTCTATGGCAAGACCATGTACGAGGTGAACGGCTCCCACGCCCTTCTGCACAGCTTCGACGTAACTACGGGCAAGTTCAGCGGTAAGCTGGGCAAAGTCACCCTCAATCAAAGCACCACCCTGGAGGACCTGCGGCGCTACTACCCCCTGGCCGTCAAGCAAGCCGAAGAATCAACCGATGGCCGCGCCGAGCAAGTAGTCAGCCTGCCGTTCGGGTATCAGGGCGAGATGACCGATTCGTCCTTGAGCTTGTTGTTCCGAAACGGGCGCTTGCAGGAAGTGGAGTTCTTTTTCCCGTGCTAAAGCGAGAAGTAGCAGCAGTGTCGGGCAGTAGCATCGATACAGACAGGCGTTAGCCTGTAGGCCTTGAATGCGTTACCCTAGCTTTCTTCATGCACCACCAGGCAATTACCGCTCCGGCCGCGCTACAGGATGCCATTCAGGGCTTCTGGTACACCTGCATCGACTTTGCGGCGTTTCCGGCAGGCTTTGAGATTGTGCCGGATGGCTCGGCGGAAATCATCTTTCACTTCGGGCAGCCGTGCCGCATTGCAGCTCCCGGGGGCCACGCGCAAGCGTTGCCGTCGCCGTTTCTGATGGGGCTGCTTAGTCAGCCGGTGCGCTTACACGGGGAGGGGCTGCTGCATATCATCGGGGTGAAGTGCTTTCCCTGGACGGTGTTCGATTTGCTGGGCCTGCCCGCTGGTGGGGGCGGCGTGCGCACGTTTGCGCACCCAATAGCGGGACTACAACCGCTCCTGACGAAACTGGTAGAAGCTGGCCGCATAGAGGCCGCGCTGGCCCTGACGCAGGAATACTTTGTGCAAGCCCGGCAAGGCGTGGCTCCCGACAGCACGCTGGCCAAAGCCGGTGAAGCCATGCGGGCGGCGGGCGGTACGTTGCCCGTCAGCCAGGTGGCGGAAGCGGCCCACGCCACGGTGCGCACCCTGGAGCGGAAGTTTAAACAGGCGGCGGGCCGCACGGTGAAAGATGTGTCGGGGCTGCTGCGCTTTGAGCAGGTGCGCAACCACCTGTGGCTGCACCCCGAGGCCAACCTGGCGGCGCTGGCTCACGAGCTGGGCTACTCCGACCAGGCTCACCTGAACCGGGAGTTTAAGCGCTACAGCGGTACCTCGCCCGCGGCCTTCGCCCGCAACGCCCGGCAGGGGCAGCAGGTATTCAGCGACGCTTTTGTCGCGTTTTTACAAGCCTAAGGCCGACGCCTGCCGGAATTTTGTGGCTCAATCATTCACGTATGAGCGAGACACCACAAAATCTGCCCGCTACCTCAGTACCGGGCGTTTACGATGTAGTTATTGCCGGTGCGGGGCCGGTAGGACTGTTTCTGGCCGCCGAGCTGGCCCTGCGCCAATGCACGGTGCTGGTACTGGAAAAAGCCGAGCAACCTGAGTCGCCCCTGAAACAACTGCCGTTTGGGCTGCGCGGGCTCAATGCACTGTCGACGGAGGCGCTGGACCGGCGCGGGCTGCTGCAGGAGTTGGAGCTGCACAAACGCTTCACGTTGCTGCCAGCGGCCCCGGCGGGCAGCCCCGGGGCCCGGCCCAAACCGGGCGGGCACTTCGCCGGCCTGCAGTTTCCGCTCGATCAGGTGGACGCCGCCCAGTGGCCGTACCGCCTGCCCGGCTCCACTGAGACGCTGCTGATGTCGGAGCTGCAGGAACTAGAAGCGGTGCTGGCCCGCCGCGCTGAAGCGTTGGGCGTCACCATCCGGCGCGGGCTGGGGATTACCGGTTTTCAGCAGACCGACGACGCGGTAACCGTGCAAGCTGGTAGCCAAGTGCTGCACGCCCGTTGGCTGGTGGGCTGCGACGGTAGCCGTAGCGTGGTGCGCAAGCAAGGCGGCTTCGACTTTGCCGGCACTGAGCCCGAGTTTACCGGTTACTCCGTGCAGGTAGACCTAGCCGGCCCTGAAAAGCTCCGCCCGGGCCGCACGCTTACCCCCGCGGGTATGTACTGGCAGTCCCAGCCCGGCTATCTGATTTTGCAGGAGTTCGACGGGGGCGCATTTCACAAAGCTGGGCAGCCCCTCACGCTACCGTACGTGCAGGCCCTGATCCGCCGCATTTCCGGCACCGACGTAACCGTTACGGCCCTGCACCTCGCCACTGCCTGGACCGACCGGGCCCGGCAGGCCACCCAGTACCGTCACGACCGCGTGCTGCTGGCCGGCGACGCCGCCCACATCCATTCCCCGCTGGGCGGGCAGGGGCTAAACCTGGGCATGGGCGACGCCCTGAATCTGGGCTGGAAGCTGGCCGCCACCATCCAGGGCACCGCCTCCGCCGACCTGCTGGACAGCTACTACGCCGAGCGTTACCCCGTGGGTGCGCAGGTGCTGGATTGGTCAAGGGCCCAGGTGGCCGTAATGAAGCCCACGCCGGAAAGCCAGGCCTTGCGCAGTATTCTGCAGGATTTGCTCCACACCCGCGACGGGGCCACTTATTTTGCCGGCCGTATCTGGGGCTTGTCCACGCAGTATGAGTTGGGCGAGAGCCACCCACTGGTTGGTCGCAGCGCGCCACATTTCGCTTTCCTTGATGGTACAACTAGCAACGAGCTACTGCACGACGGCCGGGGCATGCTGCTGGATTTCGGGAACCACAACTTCCTGCCCGCGCTGGCAAGTGAATACGGCAGCCAGCTCAAGTACGTGGCTGCCCAGGCGCAGCAGCAGCTAGGGTTGCAGGCCCTGCTGGTTCGGCCAGATGGCTTTGTAGCCTGGGCGGCAAGTGAGGAGCCGGACGTGCAAGCTCTGCGGCAAGCGGCGGCCCGGTGGTTTGGGGGCCAAAGCTAAGCGTGGCATACGCTTTCCGTGCTACATTTAGCTGGCAACCCGCGCCGCCCGTCTTCTTCACGCATCCTGCTACTTCCCCGCTATGAAACCCGAACTGCAAGACCTGCCTCTCATTGACAACAACGGCAGCCACCGCTTCGAGCTGACCGTGAACCACAGCATTGCCTTCATGGAGTACGGGGAGCGGGATGGGAATCTGGCGCTGTTCCACACCGAGGTGCCGGCGCAGCTGGAGGGGCAGGGGGTAGGTACGGCTATTGTGGAGAAGGTTCTGCTGGAAATGGAGCGGCGGCACAAGCTGATGATTCCGCTGTGCCCTTTTGTGACGAGCTACCTGAAGCGGCACCCGGAATGGCAGCGGCTGGTAGCCCCGGCCTACCAGCGCTGGCTTCGAGAAGAGTAAGGATAGTAGGTCAGCTACCCGGTAGCCACTGCCGAGCGGTTGGTGGGCCTTGGTGCCGACGCTGCCAGTTTAGTGCCGCCAGGCACATGTTTCCTTGTAACCTTCCCCTCATTTTATGCAATCAGCTGCCGAGTTGCCCGCCACTGTCTTAAACCGCTCTGAAAGCTCCCGGGTACGGGCCGTGGATGCGGTGCGCGGGCTGGTGATGGTTATCATGGCGCTGGACCACGTGCGGGAACTGTGGAGCCCCACGGTGTTCCGGCCGGAGGACGTTACGAAAGCCTCCGTCGGGCTGTTCTTTACGCGCTGGATTACGCATTTCTGTGCGCCTACCTTCGTTTTTCTGTCAGGGGTGAGCATCTGGCTGCTTTTGCAGAAGAAGGGAAGCAAGGGCGCTACCAGCCGGTTTTTACTAACGCGCGGTTTGTGGCTGATTGTGGTGGAGGTGCTGGTTATTACCTTCTTGCTGGAATGGAGCTACAACTTGCTGGTGCTGGAGGTCATCTGGGCCATTGGGGGCGGTATGGTGCTGCTGGCGGGGCTGCTGTGGCTGCCGCGGCCTGTGCTGGCGGTATTGGCGGCCGGTATCCTGCTGGGGCATGATGCGCTGCCGTTCATTCAGCCCGTTACGGAGCACAATCTGGGGTGGGCGCTGCTGCACAATACACCTTTTGTAGTGCCGCTGAGTTCATCGGTGCCGGCGGTGCTGGTGGCGTATTCTGTGGGGCCCTGGCTGGGCGTAATGCTGGCGGGCTACGTGGTGGGGCCGTGGTTTGCCAAGCCGCTGCCCGAGCGGAACCTGCTGCTGCGGCTGGCCGGAGCGGGTTTGCTGATGCTGTTTGCGGGGCTGCGGGCCACCAACTGGTACGGTGACTCCGCGCCCTGGAGCGTGCAGCCCCGCGGCGGACTGTTTACGGCACTGTCGTTTCTGAATGTGAGCAAATATCCGCCCTCCCTGCTGTTCTTGAGCCTGACGCTGGGCGTATCCCTGTTGCTGCTGAGCCAACTGGAAACCCCGGACAACCGCCCGGCGCGGTGGCTGCGCACGTACGGGCAGGTGCCGTTCTTCTATTTTGTGCTGCACCTGCTGCTCATCAGCGCCGGGGCTTGGGTCTGGACCCAGTTGGCATTTGGCTCGGCCATCAACCTATCGTTTGCCGCGCCGCCCACCTGGCCCGCTGCCTACGCTCCCAGCTTGTGGCGGGCCTACGCCGTGTGGGTCGTGGTGGTGCTGGCGCTGTACTGGCCCTGCCGCTGGTACCGGAACTTTAAACGCCGGCACACCTACTGGTGGCTGTCTTACTTGTAAGGGCCACGGACTACAGCTTGCGGGCCGCCACGCCGGTTTGGGTAATCTTAACGGGCTGAATGCGGCCCTGCTGGTCGAAATACAGCCGGTCGATGCAGGTAACGCGGTGGTTCTGGTCGGTTTCGGAGAGGGGGCGGCGGTGATACACAATGTACCACTCATCGGTACCGGGCACCTGAATTACCGAGTGGTGGCCCGCCCCGGTAGCCACGGCCGGGTCCTGCTGCAACACCCGGCCCACTCGCTGCCAGGGCCCCAGCGGCGAATCGGCTACGGCATAAGCCACCGAGTAATTCGGGCCAGTCCAACCACCTTCACTCCACATGAAGTAGTATTTGCCCCCGCGCCGGAACATGATGGGGCCTTCCACATACTGCTGCGGGGTGATTTCCTTGTAAACGGTGCCATCCGGGAAGGGCAGAAATCCGGTAAAATCGGGCTTGAGGCGGGCAATGTTGCAGTGCGACCAGCCGCCGTACACAATGTAATACTGCCCATCCGTGTCCTTAAATACAAACTGGTCGATGGGCTGGGCACCGTTATGGATGTTGCCGATAAGCGGCTTGCCCAGATAGTCCCGGAAAGGGCCCTCTGGTCGGTCAGCCACGGCTACCCCAATCCCGCCGGTTTCGCCTTCGTGCACATCATTAGCCCCAAAAAACAGAAAGTACTTCTGGTCTTTCTGCACCACGGCCGGGGCCCACATGGCGCGGCGGGCCCACTTCACACTGGCCGTATCAATGATGCGTGGGTGCTTGGTCCAGTGCACCAGGTCGGGCGAGGAAAAGGCATCCATGAACACCTGCTGATTGTAGGGCGCCGAGTAAGTAGGATACACCCAGTACTGCTTCCCGAAAATAACCGCCTCCGGGTCGGCGTACCACCCGGGGAAGATCGGGTTGCCGGATTGCGCGGTGCGGGCCGCTGGTGTAGCGGCGGGAGTTTGCTGCGCCAAAGCAAGGCAGGGAAGCAGCAGGCCCACAAGCCCGCTGAGCAGTAGCTTCATCATAGGCTGAAGAAACTAAAAAGCAGGCAAATAGCAACCCGGCTTCCATATTTCAGCGGGTTCACGCAGGGGCTAGCGTAATTGGGTCAGCACCTCCTGGATGGGTGTCCAGCGGATGCCGGGGTACCGGTCGTTGTCGAGGGGCTCCGGCAGCTTGGCCTGACCGCTGAGCATGTTGTGCATGTACTGCATGCCCTGCCAAGCTGGGAAAGGCTCAGTTGGGGCCGGGGCCAGCGTGCGGGTAACGGCAATCAAACCCTGCAGCACACCCAGGCTGCCCACCCGGAGCAGCTTAAACTCCCGGCCCAGCGCCGCGCCGGCTTCTTTGCGGAGCTGCTCAATGCTGGCCACCTGCCCGGCAATGCGCAGATAGCGCGGGGTGGTAGCATCGAGAGCGGCGGCGGCGGTGTACTCGGCGGTGTTGCGCATGGTAGTAAAATCGAGGGGCTGATGGGCATCTCCCCAGTACACAATGCGCCCAATTCCCGGTTGCACCAGCGGCGCCTGCCCAGTGAGCAAATCCATAAACATGCCGTTGAGGATGCTGGTAGCCTGAATAGGGGCCTGGGCCAGCCGCCGCTGAAACTCCCGGCGCAGGTCAAAGTTGCGGTTAGCGCCTTCGGGCAGACGGGTAAAATCGGCCGAGAAATCCGACGGGATAAAGCGCGGCACCCCGGCCGCCACAGCCGCATCGAGTAACCGAGCCTGCGTTTCCACGATGATGTCGCGCAGCCCCGACAGCGCCGATACCACGCAGCTGGCTCCGGCGCAGGCCTTGGTCAGCTCGGGCACGCTATTGAAGTCAACCGGCACTACCTCCACGCCCTGCAGCCGCAACGATTCGGCCTCGGCCGAATTGGCCGACTGCGGCCGTACCAAGGCGCGCACGGCGGCCCCGCGCTGGCGCAGGTGGTGGGCAATGAGCAGGCCCAGTTCGCCGGTAGCACCAGCCAATACAACGAAGAAGTTTTCAGAAACGGTCATAGCAAAAAGCAGCGAAGAAGCGGTAACGGAAGCCGCCGTAGCTCCCCGCCAGTACGTACTGCTTCGGCTGCCCGAAGGTTAGAACTCAACAGCTGCCGGGCACACTTAGTAGACTTTTTGGGCCGCTTACTCGACTTGGCTAGCTCCACGGTAGGCATGCTAATACATTATCCGTGGTTGGTCATCGGGCCGGGAACCAGACTCCGGCCCGCTATAAGACCGCCCCACATTGTTATGCATAGCTTTTTACGCACGCTGCCGCGCCGGTTTGGGCGGCTGGCCCTGGCCTGGGCTCTGTTATTCTGGGTGTCGGCCTGTTCCGATACCAGCGCCGAGGGTAGCGCGGCCGGGGTGAGCCTGGCCGGTAAAATAGTGGGTGGCAAGCCGCAGGGTCTGTTTTTTATGACGCGCTACTGGATTGCCACTCGCTCCTTGGAGAAATCGTGCTACTACTTCACCGCCGACGGCCACGCCTACCAAAACCCTACCGGACTAGGCCCGGCTGAGCTGGCAGCCCTTCCGGCCGGCCAGCGGGGCACCTTCACCGTAAAGAGTGCCGACATGACCATTACCTGGGCCGATAAAAGCAAAAGCAGCAGTACCCTGGAGGATGTGCACGCCGATGCCTTCAACTGGGACATGGGCATTTTTGTGGGCGTGAAGCCATTCAGCAGCCCGCAGCAGCTGGTCGGTACCTTTGAGGGCGGCAACTCCGTTAGCTTTAGCGGGGGCACCACGGCGGCCTCCAACACCTACACTTTCCAGCCCGATGGCACCTACACCCAATCGGGGGTGCTAAGCAGCCAGGTGTCCTCTAATCAAAGCACGGCTTCCACGGGCGGTACCAGCAACGGGGCCGGGCGCTGGCAGCTTACGGGCTGGCAGTTGCGGCTTACCAATCCGCAGGGCGGTACCAGCCAGGGCGTGGCTTTCCCGTTTGAGATGGATAAAGCTGGGAAAGTGGTGCGATTCTACTTTCAAAGTGTAGCCTACAAGCGGCAGTAGCACCACCCGCTTCACCGCCACGAGAACTGCCCGCTGCCGCCACTGATACGGTAGTTGCGGCCGTCGCGGGGCCACACGGGGGCGGCGTCGGTGAGCGACACGGGCGTGGGCGTAGCGGCCGGCACCACGGCAATGGCCGTGTAGAAGCTCCGCTCAAAGCTCTTGTAGGCCCAGCACGCCACGTACTTGCCATCCGGCGACCAGGTAGGGTAAGTTTCGATGTTGTCGTTGGCGGCGGCCGTGAGCTGGCGCAGGTTGCTGCCGTCGAGGTTCATGGCCCATACGTGGTTGTTGAGCACAAAGGCCACCTGTTTACCATCGGGGCTGGGCTGAGCATGGTAGGGGGCCGGCTCGTCCAGGCCCGGGTCAATGCGCTTAGGATTAGCCAAGCTGGCATCAGTGAGGAAGATGCCAGGCTCTTTGGGGGCGTACTCATTGCCATTCACGCTGCCCGATTTGTGCGCCCCGCACATCAGCAGCCGGCCATCGGGCAGCCAGGTGCCGTAGTACCGGTTATCAAACTTGGTGACGAGCTTGCCGGTGGCCCGGTCAAACACTGCTACGCAGTTCGCCGCAAAAGCCTGCCCGGGGTAGCCCATTATTGTAACCGACAGATACTTGCCATCTGGCGATACGCGCGGGTCGTGCAGGCTGCTGAGCACCGCCGAAATACCCGTCCCCCTGATAACGCTGTACTCTTCAAGAGCCTGCTTGTAGTCGGGGTTGTCGCTGGACATATCCAGCACATTGCGAAACTGGGTGGCCGTGGGGTTGCTTTTCTTGATGAGCACGTTGGCCTTCGGGAAACCGGTGTGCACGTAGTACACGTCGCCATCGGCCGCCACAAAGGGTTGACCGGCATTCTGAAGCAGCAGCTGATCGGTTTTAGCTGCAAACGAATACGTGTTCAGGTCGCCGGAGTAGGCGTGTACCAGCCGCCCCGCCCACGCCGGGGCCGCTACGGGCCGGGCAGCAGGCTTGGCCACCGGGCGCGCTTTCGTTTGGGCCTGCAAGCTTAGGGGGAGTAGGGCGGTGCCGGCTAACAGTAGAGAGGGGAGAAGAGTACGGGGTTTCATGCTCGGAATATAGCAGGCTTGGTATCTTCCTGTCAACTCTACCCATTTTATACAACGAAGCCCCGCCGGTTGGGCGGGGCTTCGAATAAGCGTGGGGAAGTCAGTCGAGCGGGCTACACCAGCTCCTGCTCCATTCTGCGGAGCACGTCTTCCATTTTGGTGCCGTAGGTTTCAATTTGCTCCAGGCCCTTGCGGGCTTCCTCCAGTTGGCCCCGCTGGTGCATGGCTACCAGTTGCCGGCCGGTTTGCAGCATGTCGTGGAGCAGGCGCTCCAATTCCCGCACGGCTGGCGTGGAGCCCGACTGTGGCTTGATGACCGTTTCAATCCACTGACCCAGCGGGTTGTCGCGCGCCGAAAACAGGGCCTCGTCCGCCTCCCGCACTCCGTACAGCACGGAGCGCAGGCGCGACTTAAAGAGCACCTGTTTGATGCGGGCCTGCTGAAAGTCCAGGCTGGTAAGTTCCATATAGGCGAGAGTAGACCTCTCGGGTAAAAAGCGAAAAGAGAGGAGATTAGCCGCGCGGCTGATTGCCTAATTGGTCGAGGGTGCGGCGGGCCGATACTAGGTCGGTCACGTCGTAGGCGAAAGCCGAAAGCCCCACAATGCGCCCATTCTCACGGAAGGGCTGGTAAGAGAAATTCAGGTACACCTGCCGAAGCTGCCCATCAGAGCCAACCAGCGAGAACGGGGCTTCGGTAGCTGAGAAAGGCACACCGGTTTCATATACTTGGTCGAGGAGAGCAGTAAAGCCCTGGCTGGTAGCCTCCGGAACTACTTCTGCCACGGTGCGGCCCACCAAGGTGCGGCCCGCAAACAGCGCCTTGTAACCGGGGTTCACGTACTCGTAGCGGTACTCGGGGCCGCGCAGAATGGCAAACATGGCTGGGGCCGCTTCCAGCAAGCCATAGAGGGCGTCGCGCTGGTTGGTAGCGGCCTGGGAGGCGGCGTAGGCTTGGTCGGAGAGCAGGGCCTGCTGCTCGTTGGCTTCTAGCAACTCCTGCACCATTTGCTTCTGCTCGTGAATATCCGTGCAGCTGCCAATCCACATCTGGATAGCCCCGGTGGCCGTTAGCCGAGGCGTGCCGCGCACCAGCAGCCAGCGGTACTGCCCATCGTGGCGGCGCATGCGGTACTCCACCTGAAAATCGGAGGTGGTAGCCACGGCCTGCTGCCACGCCTGCTCAGAGTTGGGCCGGTCGGCGGGGTGGATCAGCTCGTGCCA
This sequence comes from Hymenobacter pini, assembly GCF_020421205.1. Classification (GTDB taxonomy): domain Bacteria; phylum Bacteroidota; class Bacteroidia; order Cytophagales; family Hymenobacteraceae; genus Hymenobacter; species Hymenobacter pini. The sequence continues at coordinate 732,259 of NZ_JAIZZH010000002.1, read as the reverse complement.
GGTGCGCCCCAGCAGCTGCTCGGCTGTCCAGCCGGTAAACTGCTGCAGCCGCAGGTTGGAGCCGTCACAATTGCCGTCGGGCGTGGCCGTCCACACCATTACGGGCAACGATTCCAGGATAAAGCGGGTGCGCTGCTGCTGCTCGTCCAGCTCGCGCTGTACTTGGGCGTGGCGTTGGGCGGCCAGCTGCTGCTCGGTTACGTCCTCGGTTTTCTGCAGAATAAACCGCAGGTGGCCCTCCGGCGTGAGTACCGGAAAATGCGTGGCTTCCCAGTAGCGCTGCTCAAACCCACCACCCGCTTCGGCCGGGAGTGGTAGGTCGTAGCGGATAAGGGGCATGGTATCGGCCGTGTGGTGCTGGCGCACGTGCTCGTGGGAGCGGCGCACCACGTCGCCCTCAGTATCCGAATTGGGTGGCCACACGGCAAAGAAATCCTGACCCACCACATCTTCGCGCCGGCGCTGGGGCAGGGAGGCCGCCGCGTGGGCGTCGTTCAAATCCAGCACCACGCCCTCGGGCGACAGGAGCAGATATTTGTCGGGCAACGCCCGGAACAGGTCGAAGTACTCGGTAGCAGTAGGTAGTTGGGGTTGCATAGAAAAGGCCAGATTACCGGAGCAAGCCGGGCACAGGATATAAGCAAGTAGGCAAAGGTACGGCCAAAGGGCGAGTTTTCGGCGGAACCCATCCCAAAGATTCTCCCAAAATGAGCTCGTCCGTAGCTTGTCTATGAACGAGCTTTAACTAATTGCAAATCAGCCGTCGGGAGTCAGATTATTTGGCGGGTGGTTGCTTTCTTTGCGCCTCCACCCACGCTTTGCAGTATGCAGTCCACCTCCACCGTATTCATGATGCGGCCCACCCGGTTCACGTTCAACCCCGAAACGGCCCTGTCCAACCACTTTCAGGGGTTTGTGCCGGGAGCCGATGACGCCGCTATTCAGGCCCGGGCCTTTGCCGAGTTTGACAGCATGGTAGCCCGGTTGCGTGGGCAGGGGGTGCAGGTACTAGTGTTTGAGGACACGCCCGAGCCGCATACCCCCGACGCCGTGTTTCCCAACAACTGGGGCTCTTTTCACCCCGACGGCCGGGTGCTGCTCTATCCCATGTGCGCCCCCAACCGCCGCGCCGAGCGCCGGCCCGATGTACTGGCTGCGCTGGGCCGGCAGTTCACTATACAGAAAATTCTGGATTATTCCGACCGGGAGCAGGCCGGACAATTTCTGGAAGGCACCGGCAGCATTGTGTTCGACCACGTGCACCGTGTTGCGTACGCCGGACTGTCGGCGCGTACGGCTCCCGAACTGCTGGCCGAGGTGTGCGCCGCCCTAGGCTACCGGCCCGTGCCTTTCCGGGCCTACGATGCGCAGGGACAGGAAATCTACCATACCAACGTGATGATGTGCGTGGGCACGGGCTTTGCGGTAGTGTGCTTGGAAAGTATCCGCAGCGAAGCCGAACGGGCCGCCGTGGTAGATTCACTCACCAGCACCGGCCACGGAATTATAGCCATCAGCTTGGCGCAGGTGAGCCGGTTTGCGGGCAATATGCTTACGCTGCGCCCGGCCACCGGCCCCGAGCTGCTGGTGATGTCACAGAGTGCGTATGATGTCCTCACGCCCGCGCAGCGGTTCCGCCTCAGCCATTATGCCACCCTGCTGCCCTGCGCCATTCCCACCATCGAAACAATCGGGGGCGGCAGTGCCCGCTGCATGCTGGCCGAGGTGTTCCTGCCAGCCCGGGAAGTGGTGGAAGCTGAGCCGGCCGCGTGAAAAATAACGGCCCCGCCAGTGGAGGCGGGGCCGTTGCAATAGGTTAACGTGTGGGGTGATTAGCTGGCCGGGGCCGTCTCGGTAAGGCCCAGTACGGCGCTGGTGCGGGCCCGCTGCTGCTCCAGCAGTTGGGCATCGTCGTTGAGGCTTTTGCCGAACGACGGAATCATCTCCCGCATTTTGGCCTGCCAGCTAGGCGTGCGGGCACTATCGGAGAAGCACCGCCGAATAAGGCCCACCATGATGCTCACGGCCGTGGAAGCCCCGGGCGAGGCACCCAGCAGCGCGGCAATGGAGCCATCGGCGGCGGCTACCACTTCGGTGCCAAACTCCAGTACCCCGCCCTCCTTGGCGTCTTTTTTGATAACCTGCACCCGCTGGCCGGCCGTCTCCAGCTTCCAGTCCTCGGCCCGGGCTTCGGGCAGGTACTCGCGCAGGGCCGCCAACCGGTCCTCAGGCGACTGCCGCACCTGGTTGATGAGGTATTTGGTGAGCGGAATGTTCTTGAGGCCGGCAATAATCATGGGGCGCATGTTGCTCAGCTTCACCGACAGGGGCAAGTCCAGGTAGGAGCCCTGCTTAAGGAACTTGGTGCTGAAACCGGCGTAGGGCCCGAACAGCAGCTCCTGCTGCCCGTTGATCACGCGGGTATCCAGGTGCGGCACCGACATGGGCGGGGAGCCCACGGCGGCCTTGCCGTACACTTTGGTGTGGTGGCGGGCAATTACCTCGGGGTTGATACACTTCAGCCACTGCCCACTCACGGGGAAGCCACCAAAGCCCGACCCCTCTGGAATACCCGATTTGATGAGCAGCGGCAACGAGCCCCCACCGGCCCCGATAAACACGAACGGAGCCCGGATTTTCTTTTTCTCGCCGGTGGTCAGGTCCTTGGCTTTCACGCGCCAGCTGCCGTCCTCCTTCCGCTTGAGGCTGTCCACATCGTGGTGGAAGTAGAACGACACGCCGGGCTTCTCCTGCAGCAGCGTGAACATGCCGCGAGTAAGCGAGCCAAAGTTTACGTCGGTGCCCAAGTCCATGCGGGTGGCGGCCACGGGCTGCTGCGGGTCGCGGCCGTCCATTACCAAGGGTATCCATTGCTCCAGCTCGGCGCGGTCCTGGCTGAACTCCATGCCCTTAAACAGCGGCGACTGGGTGAGGGCGGCGTGGCGCTTACGCAGGAATTCCACGTTTTTTGGGCCCCACACAAAGCTCAGGTGCGGAATGTGGTTAATGAAGCGCGTAACGCCCGTTACCTGGTATTTCTCCACCAGGTACGCCCAAAACTGCTTCGACTGCTCAAACTGCTCGGCAATTTTGATAGCCTTGCTGATGTCGATACTGCCGTCGGGCTGCTCGGGGGTGTAGTTCAGCTCACAGAACGCGGAGTGGCCGGTACCGGCATTGTTCCAGGCGTCGGAGCTTTCGGCGGCGGCCACATCGAGCCGCTCAAAAATGGCAATGGTGAGGTCGGGTTGCAACTCCTTGAGCATCAGGCCCAGGGTTGCACTCATGATTCCAGCTCCAATCAGCACCACATCGGCGGTGAGAGGAGCAGCGCTGTCGGTCGTGCTCATGCGTAGTTCAGAATAGGACTTACGAAGTACGGCAGAAAGCGAAAAAGGTGGCTTTGGGTTTTGAAGAAATCTGCGGTTGAGGTAGCGCCGACCCTCAAATCTGCTAGCTTCGTGGGCTGCTTCCGTGCCGTCATTTGCTGTCAGTTACGCGCTTCATTCCCCTTATTGCTCCTGTTTCGCGCCGCATGAACCCCACTCTGAAAAAGCTTAACCTCAAAGAAGGTACCACGGTATTCGTGCAAAACTTCCCGGCTGATTTGCCCGAGCTGCTGGCCGATTTACGCGCCCTGGCTACCGTTACGGAAACCTTGGATCAGCCCGTGGACGCCGCCCTGGTGTTTGCCACCACCCAGCAGGAAATCAACGCCACGGCCCCGAAGCTAGCGGCCCAAGCCCCCGGCGACGCCGTGTTGTGGTTTGTCTACCCGAAAGGCAGCTCCAAAAAATACCGTTGCAACTTCAACCGGGACACCGGCTGGGCCATGCTGGGCGAGTTAGGCTTTGAGCCGGTGCGCATGGTGGCCATTGATGCCGATTGGTCGGCGCTGCGCTTCCGGCGCACCACGTTCATAAAGCAGCTCAGCCGCACCCGCGCCCTCTCGGCCGAAGGGCAGCAGCGGCTGGCTACTGGTTCGGCGGAGTAGCCAGCGGTTGGGCCGCCGGTGCTTGCCGGGCCTGCCATTCGTGCTCCAGCATGCTCATCTCAATCAGGCTCCAGTACTCGCCCTCGTAGCGCAGAATGTCGCGGGAGCGGCCCTCGGCGTGCATACCGGCCCGGGTGTAGGCCCGAATAGCCGCCACGTTGAAATCGTACACACCCAAATCGATGCGGTGCAGGTGCAGTTGCTCAAACCCAAAGCGCAGCACTTCCGTGAGCATCTGAGTGGCCAGGCCCCGGCCCCGCTGCTCGGGGGCCACAAACACCCGGCTGATGCGGGCGGAGTTGTTCTTCTGGCTAAGGCTGCCCAGAGAAATATGTCCCACTACGGCCTCCGTGACGGTATCCACGCCCTTAAAAATAAATACGTCCGACTCGCCCAACAGATTGGTGTCCTGCAGGTACCATTCCAGCTTATCGGGGGTGAGGGGAAAGTTGAACATCGGCCCGGCCCAGTTCATGAGCAAGTGGGGCGAATCAATCCAGGTAATGAGTTGGGAGAAATCTTCGGGGGTGAAGTAGTCCAGACGAATCATGCAGCGGAAAAAACCTCCCGAAAAAGCCCCAACTGGGGCCGTTCGGGGTAGGTTGTAACCAACGAAGGTACGGCCGGCTAAATAGGTTTCCACGCTTGCCAGAAATAAAGCCGTTGGGCTTTCAACCAAAACTCTGACGAGCAGCCGGGAGAGTTAACCCTCAAGGCTGGCGGCCGCCAGCGAGGAGCCGGGCGGGTCGGTGAGGGTGCGGGTTTTGGGCAGGCTTTCGGGGTAATGCTCCTGAATAAAGCGCACCATCTTCTCCCGCACGTCGCAGCGCAGGTCGAAGGCCTGGCTGGAGTTGCTGGCACTTACTAGGCAGCGCAGCTCCAGGGTGCGCTCTTTGGAATCGGTAACCTGCAGCACGCACACGCGCCGGTCCCAAAGTGGGTGGGCCGCTACAACGCGCTGCAGCTCCTGGCGCACCGCGTCCACCGGAATAGTGTAATCGGTGTACAGAAACACGGTGCCCAGCAGCTGCGAGGTAGTGCGCGTCCAGTTCTGGAAGGGCTTTTCGATGAAGTAATTAAGGGGCAGCACCAGCCGCCGCTCGTCCCAGATGCGCAGCACCACGTAGGTGAACGTAATTTCCTCCACCCGGCCCCATTCGCCCTCCACCACCAGCACGTCATCCAGCCGGATGGGCTGCGTAAAGGCAATCTGGAAACCGGCCAGTAAGTTGCTAATGGAGCGCTGCGCCGCAAAACCCACGATGACGGAGGCAATGCCCGCCGAGGTCAGCAGCCCCGTCCCGATTTTCCGCACCGTGGCAAAGCCCATCAACACCAGTGCCACCGTCACAAAGATGATGAGCGAAACGACCAGCTTCTTGACGAACTGCAACTGGGTGAGCAGCTTGCGCACCCGCAGGTTGTCGGCGTCGGTGATGCGGTAATGGCGCTGCACCAAGTCCTGTACCACATCCACGGCTTTCACCAGGCACCAGGCAAACGTAGTGAGTAGGACCGTTTCTACCAGCCGGCGCGCTACTTCCAGCCCTTGGGCCTGCAGCAGCGTGAGCGGCAGCGTGAAGGAAATGGCCAGCACCGGCAAAAACCAGCTGGCCGGCCGGCGCAGGTGCCGCACCACCGACTGCGCCAACCGGGCGTGCTCGCGCCGTGCATAGCGGGCCAGCGCCGCAAAAAACAGCCAGTTGAGCACCCAGCCTACGGCGGCACTGCCCACCACCACCCCGGCCGCGCGCAGAAAAAGCTCTAGCTGGTCGGGTAACACCTCCTCGGGTAGCTGAAAGGGCATGGGCAGCGCAGTAGTTTCAACCAGCTACTTACCGGCCCCAGCGCGCAAAGGTTATCAGCCGGGCTAAAACGACGGTTTTTCCGCACCTTGCAGGCGAAGCCCAGCTACCGTCCGCGCAATGTCCGCTACCCCCAATGCCCCCGACAATTACCTGGCACTGAACCGTCAGCTCTGGAATGCCAAAACCGAGTACCATGTGCAGTCAGCGTTTTATGATGTGCCTGGTTTTCTAGCCGGGCAACTCTCGCTCAGCGCAGTAGAGCAGGAGTTGCTCGGGCCGATAGTCGGTCAGCAGGTGCTGCACCTGCAATGCCATTTTGGGCTGGATACTCTGTCGTTGAGCCGGCTGGGGGCCCAGGCCACGGGGGTTGATTTGGCGGAAAAGGCCATTGCGAAGGCGCGGGAGCTGGCGCAGCAACTGCAATTGGATACCCGCTTCCTCTGCGCCGATGTGTACGAGCTTCCCCAGCACCTGCAGCAGCAGTTCGACGTGGTATTTACCTCGTTCGGAGTGCTGGGCTGGCTACCCGATATGGACCGCTGGGCCGCGGTAGTAGCTCATTTTCTCAAGCCGGGTGGCCGGTTGGTGCTGGTAGAGTTTCATCCAGTAGTTTGGATGTTCGACGCCAAATTCAGAGAAGTGGAGTACTCGTACTTCAACCGCCAAACCATTGTCGAAACCGAAACCGGCACCTACGCCGACCGGAGCGCGCCCATCGAAATCACCTCGGTGTCCTGGAATCATAGCCTGGACGAAGTGCTGGGGGCACTGCTGCGGTATGAGCTGCAGCTGGAGCAGTTTGCCGAGTACGATTACTCGCCCCACAACTGCTTCCTGGACATGGAGGCCCGGGCCGAGCGGCAGTATCAGCTGCGCGCCCTGCCCGGCAAGCTACCCCTGATGTACTCGGTGGTGGCCCGCAAGCCCCGATAAAGCCTGTTCAGCCGTACCTTACTGCACCTGGGCGCCCTGCTGCTCCAGTTGCTGGCGGGCCTGCTGGTAGCCTTCCGCCGAAATAGCCCGGGTGGCATCTTCCAGAAACACCACCCGAAACCCTTCCCGCAACGCATCCAGCGCCGAGAAAAACACGCAGTAGTCGGCGGCCAGCCCGCATAAGTGTACTTCCTGCACGCCTCGACCCCGCAGGTAATCGGCCAGGCCGGTACTTTTGCGGTGCCCATTGTCGAAGAACCCGCTGTACGAATCAATTTCGGGCGAGGTGCCCTTGCGAAAAATGGCTTCAATGCGGTGCTGGTCTAGCAGGGAACTGAACTCGGCCCCCGGCGTACCCTGCACGCAGTGGTCGGGCCAGAGAGTTTGGGGCAGGCCGTGCAAGTCAATCTGCGAGAAAACGGGGTGCCCCGGGTGCTGGCTGGCAAAGCTCTGGTGGGCGGCCGGGTGCCAGTCCTGGGTGGCCACTACTAGGTCGTAATGGGCTTGCAGGGAGTTCACCAATGGCAGAATTTCGTCGCCGCCGGGTACGGCCAATGAGCCGCCTGGAAGGAAATCATTCTGAATATCAATGAGTAACAGCGCGGTCATGGCAGGCTATGGTAGCAGTGGAGAACGAGGTTGCAAATTGGGAAGTATGGGAATCAAAATAGGTTGAGCTTACTAGTATCCTTTATATAGATATTGTCGTATTTTTTACCGGTTAAGTTAAGATTTCGCACGAATCTATCTTTGTTCATGATGCCAGCGCTACACCATCTCATTTACCAGAGTAAGGCCGTCACGCCGCTCTCCAGCGCTGAACTAAAGCGTTTGCTGAACCAGTCGCGCCGCCATAACGAGGCCGCCGACATTACCGGCATGCTGCTCTACGACGGAAGCCGCTTCTTGCAGGTATTGGAAGGCCCGTCAGAAGCTGTGTCGGCAGTATTTGCCCGTATCCGGCAAGACTGCCGCCATACGGAGGTGCTGGTGCTGGCCGATGGGCCAGTTGCGCAACGCCAGTTTGAACGGTGGCAGATGGGGTTGGTTACGTTCATCGACTGCCCCAACGTAGCCTTCGACGACTTACAGCCTACGATGCTGACCATCACCGACGCGGCTTTATGTATGTTGCTCAGTGATTTTCAGCGGTATGCCAACCACATGCGGCACAACCAGCTGGCAGTAGCGCCGCGTCCGTAGCACTATCTGTGGCTGCAATCCTTACCTTGTGGGCGGTCAGCTCCGGGTTTGGTGCCGGAGCACAGCAGTGAACAATGATGAGAGGTATTGTTGCGGGGTGGGTTGGTGCGGTATTACTCGTGTGTGCGGCTACTACGGGCCGGGCGCAAACCGTTGGCCGCGCCGTGGCCGGTACCCAGGTATGGCTGGAAACGCCACCGGGCTTTCAGCCAGCCACCGGTTTTACCGGGTTGCGCCGGGGAGATGCCATTTTGCAGGTAGTTGAGCTGAAAGGCGGCAACTACTTCCGGCAGGTAAGCGGCTTTACCAAAGCTCGTTTCGAAGCGAAAGGAGGGACTGTATTGCAGCAGCAGGATATTACCGGCAGGCCTTATGCCGCCCGGTTGGTGCGGGTGCGGTTGTCACCGGTGCAGGAATCGTCGCAGCTGTTGTTCGGCGACTCAACCTACGCCGTGTTGCTGGATGCCCGCTACCCGGCCGCCGATACAGCCTTAGGCACGGCCCTGCGCCGCAGCCTGCTCAGTGCCACCTACCAACAAGCCGTCCCCGCCGGATTATCGGCTGCTCCCTTTGTGCTGGACGAAAAAAAGTCGCCCTTTGCGCTGGCCGAAACGGACCGGAACCGCTTGGTGTATTCGGTTGGAGGGCAGCGCAAGGCCAGCTACGGCACCGAGCCGCTGGTTACCATCATCTCGTTTCCCATCAACGCGTCCCTTACGGCCGCCGATATCAGCCGGCAGGCGTTGCAGCAGCAAGCCGGCCTGAGCGGCTATACACCCCGCAAGCAGACCTCCGGCAGAATCAACGACCTGATTACGTATGAAACCGAGGGTTTTGCGCAGCTCAATGGCAAGCGGGTGCTCGTGTATCAACAAGTATCGGTGGTGGGCAGCACGGCGGTGGCCATGCTGGGCATTGCTCAGCAGGAGATGGAACAGGCGCTCGGGCAGTTCAAGAGCCTCACGCACACCATTACGGCCCGCAAGCGGTAAACCTATACGCTACTCACAAACGGAATTTGTTGGATTTCCTGCCAGGGGCCGCCGCAGTAGGTCCACAGTGTAAAGCCAGTACCTTGGACTGTGGCTGGGGCAAATGTGGCCTGTAGCTGCGCATGCACGGCCCGGGCGGCTTCGGGGGCCACCTTGTTTTGTACGGTGATGTGCGGCCGGAGCGGCTGACGGTCCTGGGGCGTTAGCCAATTAGCCCAATCGTGCTGCAGCTGCCGGTGGAGGTGCTGCAAAGCGCTGCTTTCGAGGGTATAGGCTACCCCACGGCCCAGAAACCGTACACCGCTCACTAGCAGCTCCAGCGGCGGGGTAGTGGCGGCTACCTGCCGGAGCTGCGCCAGCACAGCCGCCTGCTCCAACCCCGGTAAATGGTGAAATAACGTAACGTGCGCCTCTAGGTAGTTGCGCTCCGGAGGGAAGTATTGCTGGCGCAGGCGGGTGAAATGCTGATGCGCCTCCGCCTCAAGAGTAAGCGTGAGAATAAGCGGGGCAACCTCGGAAGAAGGCGTCATACGTGGCCGAAAATTCCGGTTGTACGAAGCTCCGCCCTCGGCCGATACACGACCCGCTTAATGGGCCAGCAGTACCCGGGTGGTGCGGGCCGCTGCCCCTTGCTGCACCCGCAGCAAATACATTCCGCCCGGCAGGTCAGCCGTGGGAAGCTCTGTGTTGGTAATGCCTTGGGCTAGTTGCTGCTGCCGCACCAAACGGCCGCGCGCATCGCGCAGCTCCAGCACGGTGGTCATTTCAGTAGCGGGCACCTGCACATTTAGGGAAGTAGTAGCCGGGTTCGGGTACACCTGCAGTTCAGGGCTGGCTGTAACCAATTGTACTGATGAGTACGCTACATCGCCGGACCGGTCGTGCATGGCTAGGCGGTAGTACACCGTACCGCTGGCTGGGCGGGCATCCAGCACCGAGTAGCTTTTGCCAGCGGCGGCATTAGCGGCGGGTACGCGCGTCACGGGTTGCCACTGGGTGGCGGTGGTGCTGCGTTCCACCTCAAAATAGTCGGCATCCTGCTCACTGGCGGTAACCCAGCTCAGGCGGGTGGCCCCGGAAGTAGCGGCGGCCGTGAAGCGCACCAGTTTCACTGGCAAAGGCAGCGCGTCGCGGAAGCTCACGGCGTCGCCGCGGGTGCAGCCCAGCGCCGCCCCGTACGAGCGGCCGGTGTAATTGCCGGTTTGATTATCAACGCGGTAAATATCACCAGTGGCGGCCCGCACGGCGTACACATTGTTAAATTTATCCGAGAACATAGCCCCGATGTTTTTGTCGGAAGCCGTGGTGGGGGGGATGGGAGTAGCTACCGTGGTGGTAATGCCCTCAGGGGCCGTGGCGGGGTTGCGCACCGTCAGATATTGGTCGGTGAGGCCCAGGTAGCTGACCAGATTGCCGGTTTCCTTGTCGAATACCCAGTCCTGAATCCCGCCTTCGGGAGTGGGGCCGGAGCCGTTGGAGCGGATGTAAGCCTGGGTTTGGCTACGGAAGCTCTCTACCACGGCTGCAGTAGCGGGGTCAGAGGTATCGAGCCGGCGCCAGGTAGGAGCCGAAACGGCGGCTAGGTTCACCGTACCCACGTACAGGCGCACATCGGTCACCTGGGCCGTATTTGGCAGCGGAAAACCGAAGAAGGTGCTGAAAATAATCCGGAAAGTAGCCCCGCCAATGTAATACGTGCCATCGGGGCCGCTGTCGGCCACAAAGTTCAGCGTCTGGCGCACGTCGGAGGTTGTTTGGCCATTACCGGGCTGAGTCAGCTCGCCAGCCGGGGGCGTTTCCGGGGGCGTCATGGGACCAACTGAGTCGGCCTGGGCTGTACTCAGGTTGATGCGGTACAGCTGGGGAATGAACGTGGTGAAATTGTTCAGATTCTGCTGCTCTACGCGCATGCCGTATAGCACCGACTGGTTGCTCTGCTCGTAACCCAGTGCGTTAATGATGAGGTTGTTGCCATTGGCCGTGCTGCGAATAGTGCCGATGCCTTGCATGGAACCATCTTGCAACACCTGGTATAGCTGGGACGGGTTACGCGCCGACGCCGGGCAAGCGGCCGATACGGCATAGCTGCTGGTAGGAAGCTGAGCCCAAGCTGAGCCAGTGGCTAACAGGAAAACGGCGAGTAGTAACTTTTTCATTTTGGGAAGCCAGTTTGCAGAAAAACAAAGTCGTAACCACCTCTGAAAACAGTATTTACTGCGAGTAGTAAGGTACGAACTTCGGGCCATTAAACTGTAGTTTCTCAAAAATGGATGCGTTGTATCAGTTTGATTTTTACATCATTATATAGGATTTTACTATTGTTTGACGAGTTTTGTACCGAGCTAAACTGTGCATATTGCTGGCAATCCACATCTTTGCTGGTCCCACGCTCAGCACCATGGCATACTCGCTGCTCATTCGCAACTGCGGCCACCTTCTAACGCTCAGCAGTTCCGCTACCAACAGGCCCTTAGCCGGCCCGGCGCAAGGCGGCTGGCGCATTATCCCGAACGGTTACGTGGCGTGTGAGCAGGAGCGGATAGTGGCCGTGGGCCCCATGCACGAACTTGACGCCTCTTTGGTAACGGCTACTACCCAAGTGGTGGAGGCTGCGGGACGGGTAGTCATGCCGGGCTTGGTGGAGTGTCACACGCACCTAGTATTTGGCGGCAACCGTGCCCATGAGTTTCAGCGCAAGCTGCAGGGCGAAACCTACCTGGATATTCTGGCCAGCGGAGGCGGTATCCTGAGCACCGTACGCGCCACCCGCGCCACTTCCGATGCCGACCTGCTCCGGCAGGCGTTACAGCACCTCGAGTGTTTCCGGCGCTACGGCATTACCACTCTGGAAGCCAAAAGCGGCTACGGGCTTGATGCGGAAACGGAGCTGCGGCTGCTGGCGGTAGCGCAGGAAGCGGGCCGCCGCCAACCGGTGCGGGTGGTGCCCACGTTTCTGGGGGCGCACGTGCCCGGGCCGGAATTTCGGGGCCGACCGCTGGAGTATCTGCACATGCTGGTGCAGGACGTGCTGCCGCGCATTTCGCCGGCTGCGGTGCCTTTCGTGGATATTTTCTGCGAAGAAGGGGCTTTCTCCGTACCCGATTCACGCTGGTACCTGGAGCAGGCCCGGGCCATGGGGTTCCAGCTGAAAATTCACGCCGAGCAGATCCACGATTTGGGCGGTTGCGAAATGGCTGCCGCGCTGGGTGCCGTGAGCGTCGACCATGCCGACTACCTCACGCCGGCCGCCGCTGCCCGCATTGCCACCCAAGCTGACGGGCGCACCGTGGCGGTGCTGCTGCCGCTGGTGCCCCTGTTTCTGCGGCAGGAGCGGTACGCGCCCGGTCGGGCATTCATTGATGCTGGCCTGCCCGTAGCTGTCAGCACTGACTTCAACCCCGGTTCCTGCCCTAGCAAAAACCTGTGGCTGGCGCTGCAAGTGGCCTGCCTCAAGATGGGCCTCACGCCCGCCGAAGCTGTTGCGGCCGTAACGCTGAATGCCGCCTGGGCCATAGGGCAGCAGCAGGAGTGCGGCAGCCTGGAGCCCGGCAAGCGCGCCGATATACTGATATTGAACGTGCCTACCCTGGAAGAAATACCCTACTGGCTGGGCGAAAACCCGGTGCAGCAGGTTATCATTGGTGGGAAAGTAGGGACTGCCTAACCTGTTTTTTCGCTTTACTTTCTTGCCTGCTGCATATGCTTCTGCCCATCTATCAGATTGATGCGTTTTCGGACCGGCCGTTTGCCGGCAACCCCGCCGCTGTGTGCCCGCTCACGGAGTGGCTGCCCGCCGAAATGATGCAGGCTATTGCGGCCGAAAACAACTTAGCTGAAACGGCTTTTTTCGTGCCGCGTGCCGGGGCCGAATATGAAATCCGGTGGTTTACGCCGGCTGTGGAAGTGGAGCTGTGCGGGCACGCTACGCTGGCCTCGGCGCACGTACTCTACCGCCACCTGAATTTTCAGGAGCCGGTCATCATCTTCCATTCCAAAAGTGGCCCCTTACACGTAAGCCAGGTAGAAAACGGCCTGCTGACGCTGGATTTCCCGGCCCGCCCGCCCCGGCAGCTCCCGGAAACACCGGCTGGCCTGGTGGGCGGCCTCGGCGCCACGCCCCGGCAGCTATGGGCCGGCCCTGATCTGGTGTGTGTATTTGAAACCGAAGCTGAGGTGCGGGCTCTGCGCCCGGACATGGGCCAGCTGGCCACCGTGGAGTACCGGGGCATTATTGCCACGGCTCCCGGTACCGACGGCATCGATTTTGTGTCCCGGTTTTTTGGGCCCCGCGTGGGCGTGCCCGAAGACCCCGTAACCGGCTCAGCCCACACTACCTTAGTACCGTATTGGGCCAACCGCCTGGGCAAAACTCACCTGCACGCCCGCCAAGTATCGGCCCGTAGCGGCGACCTATGGTGCGAGCTGCGTGGCGAGCGGGTGCGCATGAGCGGCCACGCCGTAACGTACCTGAAAGGGGAAATTAAAGTAGCCGGATGAGGGGCCGCCGCTCCTGGGTCTGGGCGCGGCTACTACGCGGCTGTATAGCGGCAGTGTGGCTGATAAACGGGTTGCTATGCAAAGTACTGCACCTGGTGCCGCGCCATGAGGCCATTGTAGCCCGGATTCTGGGGCCAACCCATGCCGGTATACTCACGCAGTGCATTGGAGTAGCCGAAATAGCGCTGGGCTTGTGGATACTCAGTGGCAGACATATTAGGCTAACGGCTGCCCTTCAGATAGTCTTGGTGCTGACGATGAACGTGCTGGAGTTTTGGCTGGCCCCTGACCTGTTGCTGTGGGGCCGGCTGAACCTGGGCTTCGCGGCGGCGTTTGCGGCGCTGGTATATTATCAGGGGTTTGTAGTGAAAAGCGAATAATCTGCACCGCTGTGTCCGATAACTATTCTACCAACCTATGACTATTGCGCATCATCCCTTTGGTATAGAGGCGCTGCTGAGCCGTACCACGGTGCTGACGTTTGCCGCCCCGGCGGCTGAACTGCAACGCCTGCTGCCGCCTTGCCTGACCCTTGATACGCTGGATGGTACCTGGGGCTTTGTGGCGGTAGCGCTGGTGCAAACGCAGCAGTTGCGCCCGCAGGGCCTGCCGGCCTGGTTAGGGCACAGTTTCTTTCTGATTGGGTACCGGGTATTCGTGCGCTACACCACGGCGGCCGGTAAGCGGCTGCGCGGTTTATACATTCTGGGGTCAGAAACCGACAAGCGTCATATGCAGTGGCTGGGTAACCTACTTACCTCTTACCACTACCGGACTGTGGATATACACCAGACGACTGCTGCCAACAGCCATACTATCCTTTCCAGGCAGGCAGGACTGCACATCGAGGTGGCAACTTTGGCTGATGAGCCGGAATTGCCGGCTGGTTCGCCATTTCGGAACTGGCAGCAGGCCCGGCGGTTTGCCGGCCCCTTGCCTTTTACCTTTTCGTGGAGCCCGGCTACTAGACAAGTGGTAATTGTGGAAGGCGAGCGGAAAGAGTGGCGGCCCCAGCCGGTGCGCGTGGTAGCGGCCGAGGTAGCCTTCATCCGCAGCCTCGGACTCAGCGAAGTCCGGCTGGCCAGTGCTTTTACTATGCACAACATTCCCTACCGGTGGAAAAAGGGCCGGATTGAAACGTGGGCCGGATGAGAAAGCGGGCCGAGGGTGTCTGGAATATCGTACGCTTCAACTGGCATTTCTACGCCGGAGCCGGGCTGGCGGCCCTGTTGCTGGCTGTGGGCGTTGACGCGGCCAGCAGCTATCCTACCTGGCGCTTAGGGTTGTGGCTTTTGCTGCTGGCCGTGCTGCTGCCCACCGTGGTTTCCCTGCTCGTATCCTGGTACGTGTACGATGTTTCGGGACTGTACGAGTTCCGGTGGCTGCCACATGCGGCGGTGCCGCAACGGGTGGTAAATATTCACGCGGGCTTCGACGAAACCAGCGCCCTGCTGCGCCAACAGTTTCCGGAAGCTACGTTGCGGGTGCTGGATTTTTACGACCCCGCTGAGCACACGGAAATTTCCATTCGGCGGGCCCGGGCCGCCGTAGCACCGTACTCCGGCGCCGAAGCCGTGCGTCCGGACCAGTTGCCTCTTACTACTGCTTCCGCCGATTTAGTAGTGGTGATGCTGGCGGCCCACGAAATCCGGCAACCAGCCCAACGGGTGGCGTTTCTGCGCGAAATAGGGCGGGTGCTGGCTCCAGATGGTCGGGCTGTAGTGGTGGAGCATCTGCGGGATACGGCCAATTTCATGGCCTACACCGCTGGGTTTCTGCATTTCTATTCGCGGGCTACCTGGCTGGCCGCTTTTCAGGCGGGCGGATTGCGGTTGGAAGGGGAGCAGAAGCTGACGCGCTTTATTTCCGCTTTTACCCTTTGTGCTACTGATGGAAGTACATCTTAAAATTATCGGCGCATTGCTGATTGGGCTGGCCTTTCTACACGCCGGCTTTCCGAGCTATTTCAATTGGGCGACTGAGTTCAAGCCGCTCAGCCTGATTAACCGGCAGATGATGTACGTGCACACGCTGTTCATCGCGCTGCTGGTACTGCTTTCCGGATTACTGTGCCTGAACTTCGCGCCCGAATTGGTGCAGACGCATCTGGGGCGCGTCGTATGCCTAGGAATGGGCGTTTTCTGGCTGATGCGGCTGGTGGTACAATTTGTCGTTTATTCACCGGCGCTCTGGCGCGGCAAGGTGTTCGAAACTGCCGTACACATCGTGTTTTCCCTATTCTGGCTTTACCTGACGAGTGTTTTTCTGCTGGTGTACTGGCAGTGAAATCCGATTCAATGAGTAGTACATTGCTCAGAAAACCGTTGCGGCTACGTGGCCTGTAACGTTGGATACTCGAACTGTC
The DNA here is from genome assembly GCF_020421205.1 of Hymenobacter pini. Taxonomy (GTDB): domain Bacteria; phylum Bacteroidota; class Bacteroidia; order Cytophagales; family Hymenobacteraceae; genus Hymenobacter; species Hymenobacter pini. The sequence continues at coordinate 716,467 of NZ_JAIZZH010000002.1, read as the reverse complement.
ACCCTATTCCTTACTTTCTCTATCGTTCCCAAAATCATATGCCTGTTCATTGGAAAGTTTCTTTTGTTGCGCTGCTGCTGCTGGCTACACTATCCGCCCAGGCCCAAACAACCAGCAGCCAGGAGCTGGTGCAGCAGGGCGTGGCGCTCCACGACCAGGGCAAGTATGACGAGGCCGTGCTGCGCTACAAAGAGGCCCTGAAGCAGGACCCCGCCAATACCACGGCCCGCTACGAGCTGGCCCTGACCTGCAACGTCCTGGGCCGCAACGAGGAAGCCGTAGAGCTGTGCAAGCAGCTTCTAAAGCAGAATTACACTCCCAGTGCGGGATTCTACAGCACCTACGGAAACGCCCTCGACGGCCTTCAACAACCCAAAGAAGCCGCCAAAATCTACCAGGAAGGGCTAAAGCGCTACCCCAACGACGGGGGGCTGCACTTCAACCTGGGCGTTACGCAGGCCACGGCGCTGGGGCAGCCGGCAGAGGCCATTGGCAGCATGCAGCAGTCGGTGCGGTACCGGCCGGGGCACGCCAGCTCGCTGAATGCGCTGAGCCTGCTGCTGCAGCAGGAAGGCAACCGCGTGCCGGCGCTGCTGGTCCGGCTGCGGCTGTTGCAGGTGGAGCCCATCGGCCTACGCGCCGAGGCCGCTTTGGCCCGCTTCGATGCGCTGCTGGGGCAGGGCGTGGAGAAGACCGGCGCAAAGGCCGTGACCACCAACATCTCCCCGGAAACCCTGAAAAACGCCGGCAAAAAGGGCCGCCCCGACAATTTCGGGCAGGCCGATATGCTGCTGAGCATGAGCGGGGCCATGGATTTCAGCGAGGAAAATAAGGACAAAACGCCCACCGAGCAGCTCATCCGCAAGCTGGACGCGTTGATCAGCGTGCTGGACGAACTGCACCCCGAAAAGCAGGAGGGTTTTACCTGGCAGTACGTCGTGCCCTATTTCGTGGAGCTGAAGAAGCAGGGCTACCTGCCGGCTTTGGCGTACGCGGTGCAGGAATCGAGGGCGGCCCGCACGCCTGAAGTGCATACCTGGCTGGCCAACCACACCGCCACCGTGGAGGAGTTCCGCACCTGGTCGGCGGCGTACGCGTGGCCGAAGTAGGGGCGGGGCCGCTACCCGCGCAGCTGTTCCCGCACGTAGCCGTTGCGTTCCAGCACCTGCTCCACGAACAGGAGCTTGTTGGGCAGTTGCAACAGCGCCGCGTGAATGGCGGCCGGCACGCCCGCGTAGCGCACCAACCCGCCGTGACGGTACTCAATTTCCAGCGTCTGCGTGGCGGCCTCGTAGCCCACGGCTTTCAGGGAAGTAGAACGAACGGGGCGGCGCTGCATATTGGAAATTGATTGTGTAAAGTTTGCAAAATATATGAATCTGTGTCTAGAAAATGAAATAGGATCTTTCTAAGTTTTTTTGTGTGGCTCCACTTGTATACTCTTCCCTATTTTAAAAGAGCAATAAGCTCAGGAAAAGGTTTGTCTTTTACGTAATCAACAGCTGACTGTCCCGATTGATCTTTTATATCTATGCGGCTACCATGCTCTATTAAGTATTTGATAGCATTACGACAAGCCTCATCATTAGGTGGGGCTGAATCGTTGACCTGCGCTGCCTGCGCTATATACATGATAGGCGTAAGGCCTTTCTTATCTTGGACATTTACTCGGCTTCCCTTTTCTACTAAAAACTTGATTTGATCAAGCTCAAGGTTCTTAGCAGCGAGCATAAGGGGCGTTACGCCGGAAGCATCACTGGCATTGACATCCATTCTCAATTCGTTTACCACGAACTGAGTGGCTGTCAAGCTTTTGTTTACAGCATACATCAGTAGCGTCTGGCCACTCGTATCTCTATCTTGGATGTTGTACTTATATGTAGGAATAAGCCAGCGCAAAAACACAATATCATCGCTTCGAAGCGCCTGCATCAACACAGTGCTGCCATCATCGAGACGATCATTTGGGTGCGCTCCCAATCGTATAAAATACTCACAAAGAGATTTATTAGCTGCTCCAGCTGCATATGAGAAGGCAGTTTCTCCATTTTCTCCTCTTCTATTAATGTCAGCTCCCCTATGCACTAAATAGTCAACCACTTCTTTGTGTCCGGTTAGCGCAGCTAGCGCAAGCGGGGTTGAGCCTTTTTTGTCTGCCTGGTTTACATCAGCTCCATGCTCGACCAGTAGCCTTACAAATTGGAAGATTTTTGCCGGACTAGAGTTTGTACTCTGAGAGAGGAAAATGGCCGTTATCAGAGGAGTATTGCTATACTCATCCTGGATATTTACCTGCGCGCCCTTGCTAATTAGGTACATAGCCATCGGATAGTCAAGCTCTTGTGACGCCAGTAACAAGGGGGTCTGTCCTCCATCCCCTAGCACGGAGTCACCGAGTGTTCTACTATTTATATCGGCCCCTCGCTCCACCAAGAACCGTACGGCATCCACGTTCTTACTGGTAACAGCTCGGTGAATGAAAGCGCGGCCATCTTCCCGTCCATTTTCATCAATGCCTTTGGATATCAGGTATCGTATCACCTCCACCTGCCCACCTGCCAAGGCATTTCCAATAATGGTCCGTTCCCATGGGTCGAGTGTATCTAATTTGCATCCCGATTCCACATACTCTCTTACCTTATTAAGGTCGCCATTATATGCTGCCTCATGCACTTCACTTTCTTGCGGGCCACAGGAATGAAGACAGAAGAGTAGTAACCAAATAGTAAGTGTGGTTAGGGCGTTTCTCATTCTCACTATCTTGGCCATCGATATACTTAAACAGTTACTTGAGCAGCCACTGCGTTTTAAATAGAATTTAAGCGGCCATCGGCAGATGCTCAATTACTGCGACTAAAGGTGATTTTAGTGTGTTTTTCGCTGTCTGATAAGGCGGTTTACGTTAAACAACTCTCCTCACGCCGCCGGCTTCTTCCGCGCGGCCGGAGCCTTTTTGCCGGCAACGGGGGCGGCCAGCTTGCCGGGGTTGTCGGCCAGGAACTTGCCCCAGCTTTTGCCGCCGGCCTTCACGTTGTTGCCCTTCTGGTAGTGGTGGCACATGGCCACGGCCAGGGCATCGGTAGCGTCGAGGAACTTGGGGGCCTCCTCAATGGGCGGCAGCTTCAGCGTCTGGCGGAGCATGTGGGCCACTTGTTCCTTGCTGGCGTTGCCGGAACCGGTTACGCTCTGCTTTACCTTGGTGGGTGCGTACTCGACGTACGGAATCTGGCGGGCCAGGCAGGCGGCAATGGCCACGCCCTGGGCCCGACCCAGCTTGAGCATGCTCTGTACGTTCACCCCAAAAAACGGCGCTTCAATGGCCAGCTCATCGGGCAGGTGCTCGTCAATTAGCTCCGTCATGCGCTCAAAAATGCGCTTGAGCTTGAGGGCGTGGTTGGTACCCAGCTTGCGCATATCAATAACATCGTATTCCAACAGACGCACCTGCTGACCCTGCACCTCAATTACGGCGTACCCCATCAGGTTGGTGCCGGGGTCAACGCCCATAATTACTTTGGGCAGTAGCTCGGAGGAAGAGGCCAGGGGCAGAATCATAACGCAGGCGGTTAGCTGTGGCAGTTAGCTACAAGCTAACGATGGATAAAGGGAAACTTTGGGTATGTGCGCGTCGGCTGTCCGCCACAAGTTGGCGGCAAACAGCCACCGCCTGCGCACAACCCGCTAACTTGCAAAAGTTACGCAACCGCCGCCGTTTTGCCTTCATCCCGACTACAAAGCTACGCCCAAACCGCCGAACCACCGGCCCCAGTCCGGCACAAAGGCTGGATTGTGGCGGGCAAGCTGGGAATTACGCTCCTGACGCTGGGCCTGCTGTGGCACTCGGTGGTAGCCGATGCAGATACCGCGGCGGCCTGGCGCGGCTTGCTGGCGCGCACCCTGGGCGGGCAGGGGCGGGGCGGGGTGCTGGCGGCCTTGCTGCTGATGCCCGTAAACTGGGGACTGGAGGCCTGGAAATGGTGGCGGCTGGCCCTGCACCTGGAGCCGGTGTCGTTCCGGCGCAGCTTCCGGGCGGTGCTGGTGGGCCTCACGTTGGGCTTCGTAACCCCCAACCGCGTGGGCGACTACGCTGGCCGCATCATGGAGCTGAAAGGCCGCCGGCTCGATGCCTTAGGAGCCGTGTTTTTGGGGCGCTACTGCCAGCTGGTAGCCACGGTAGCGGCCGGTACGGTGGGGCTACTGTATTTTCTGCTGCGGTTTTATTTGCCAGGCTACCCAGCAGCTCAACTGGGCGTAGTGGTTCTCACGTTGCTGATTAATGTGGGTATTCTGCTGCCGTTGTACCATTCCGAGCTGCTGGTGGCGGCCGTGCAGGCTGTAAAACCCCTGCGGCGTTTCAGCTGCTACCTGGCAGTTATGCCTACCTACCCGGCCCGGCTACTTACGCGCGTGCTCCTGATTTCGGGGCTGCGGTACTTGGTGTTCTGCCTGCAGTTTGGCGCGTTGCTGTGGGCCTACGGCGTGCAGGCGGCGGCTGGCCCGGCCCTGGCGGCTATTGCGGGCACATTCCTGCTGAAATCATTGGTGCCCTCGCTGAATGCGCTGGCCGATGTGGGCGTGCGCGAGCTGTCGGCCACGCACTTGTTTGGGATGCTGGGCCAGCCGGTGCTGCCGGTGCTGAGTGCCAGCCTGAGCTTGTGGGTACTCAATATTGCCGTGCCCAGCGCCATCGGCTTGGTTTTCGTGCTCCGGCTAAAGGTGCTGCGCAAGCGTCGCTCAGCGCCGGCCTTGGCTCCTGAAGCATGATGCACGCGGTAACGTGGTTGGGAGCGGCCGGGCTATTGCTGGTGAGCAGCGTGTATCTTCGGCAGATGGCCCGGTTCGGGCGGGCGTGGCGGCAGCAGGTGGCCGAGTCAAGCTCTAGGCCGCAGCCGGAGCATACGGCAGTTAGCGCATCCACCGCTGCCCCGGCCTTCTCTGTACTGGTGGCCGCCCGCAATGAGGCGCATAATCTGCCGCATCTTCTGGCTGACCTACAGCAACAGCAGCCGGTACCGGGCGGGTTTGAGGTATTGATAGTGGATGACCATTCCGAAGACGACACGGCCCGCGTTGTGCAACAGGCTGCGGCCACGGCTCCGTTTCCGGTGCGGTTGCTACAGCTGGCAAAGCAGCCCGATGCGCCCACGGGCAAAAAAGCCGCCGTACAGGCGGCCGTGCAAGCTGCCCAAGCGCCCTGGCTGCTGCTCACCGATGCCGACTGCCGGGTGCCGGCCGGTTGGGTGCGGGCCTACGCCCAGGCCGTGGCCCGCCACCCCGAAACCCGGTTTATCAGTGGCCCGGTGCTGCTCACTGGCGCTGGGGCGCTGGCTACTTTGCAGGGGTTGGAGCTGGCTGGGCTGGTGGGAGCCGGGGCCGCCGGCATTGCCCGGCAGCAGCCCACCATGTGCAACGGAGCTAACCTTGCCTACCGCCGCGCCGATTTCTTTGCCGTGCAGGGTTTTCAGGGGAACGAACAGGTGGCCAGCGGCGACGACGAGTTTCTGCTGCACAAGCTACACGCCGCCTTTCCCGGCAGTATCCGGTTCCTGGCCGATCCGGCCGCCCTGATAAGCACCCCGGCCCAACCCACGCTACGGCAGTTGCTGCGGCAACGGGTGCGCTGGGCCAGCAAGTGGCGGCATTACCAAACCCGGGCTCCGCAGCGGCTGGCGGTGCTGGTGCTGCTGGCCAACCTGCTGTTTCCGGTGGGGGCGGGGCTGTGGCTACTCGGTACGGTGCCGGCTTGGGCAGTGCTGCTCAGCTGGGCCGGTAAGCTCCTGGGCGACGCGCTGCTGCTGCGCCCGGTGCTCCGGTTTCTGGGGCGGCCTCGGTGGTTGTGGTGGATACCGGTGTTGCAGCTGGCCTACGCCCCATATGCCCTGCTGACCGGTCTGGCTGGCCTGCGCGGCAGCTACGAGTGGAAGGGCCGGCAAGTGCAGCCGTAATTATTGCCCTTTCGTCGGCAAATCAACAACGATTTTGCTTGCTTTTACGGGCATCCGGGGCGTATTTCAATAGGTAATTCATTTGTCGTATCGGTATGAAAAATCTGTTGGAAATCATCATGCCCGCTAGCCTGACGGTGGTAGCTGGGGCTATTGTTCTATGTTCAGTAATGCTGGGCGAGCAGTTGACTGGAACGCAGGATTTTAGCCAGGATGAACCTCTGGTTTGCGGTAACGAAGCCGTCGCAATGGCCTCGTTTACCGATTCAGTCCCTGCAGACCGGCCTCTGCCCCCCGGCGTCGATGCGGCTGCCGTAGCCGCCGGCGACGCCCTGTTCAAAGGCAACTGCGCCCAGTGCCATGCTGTAAACGAAGTGATAGTAGGTCCCGCTCTGGCGGGCATCACCAAGCGGCGGCCCATGAGTTGGATTACTTCGTGGGTAAAGAACTCCAGCAAGCTGGTGGCTAGCGGCGACGACTACGCCGTGAAAATCTTTGAGCAGTACCAAAAGCAGCAGATGCCCAGCTTCCAGCTGTCGGAAAAGGAGATTCAGCAGATTGTATCCTACATCGACTCCCAGGAAGGCGTGGCACAAGCTGGCACCGATGCGGTAGCTTATGCGCCCGGCACAATCGTAAGCTACCGATAGCCTCCTAGGAACCCGCCTGGAGTGCTACCTTTGTTCCAAACCTCTGCTTTCCGTGACCGACGCCGAATTTGATATTCTCGACGAGCTGTACTTCGTCACTTCCTTCTCCGACCTGAGTCAGAAAACCGGGCTGGCACCCGCTGCCCTGGAAAGCCACCTTCGGCAGCTGCTGGAGCAGGGCCTCATCCGCAGCTTCTGGCCCGACCCCGACACGGAGCTGGCCTTCGAGGAAAGCTCGTTCGGGGCCATCGTGCGCGACTGTTTCTTTCTGGCTTCCAAGGAAGGCCTGCTGCAGCACAATACCCGCTAATGGCCGTTGTAACTGCCGTTTCACCCGTGGCGCCCCCGGCGCCGGCCCGGCCGCCCGGCTACTATGTGCGGCAACGGCTGCTGCGCAACACGCCGGCCATGCTGGGGCTGGGCTTTATTGTAGTCTGCACGCTGGTGGCCCTGCTGGGCTATTGGGTGCTGCCCGATAACTCGCCCAACGCCAACAACGGCTTGGTGCAGCTTCAAAAAGAAGCCCCAGGGTTTAGCGCCACCATCCTGCGCCTGCCCGCCGCCGATACTGCCCACCAAAGTACTAGCTGGCTCGGTACATGGTGGCAGGGGCGGCCCGCCCGGTTCCAGGAAGTGCCCATTGCCAGCTACCGCATTCAGGGCGATTCGCTCTATACCCAACCGTACCAAAATCACTCGGCCCTGGCCGATAAGCCCCAGGCGTACCCACTCGCGGCGGTGGTAGGCCATGCCGGCCCGGCCGCTGAACTGGCCCAAGAAGTGGCCGAGGAGCACATTGAGCACCGCACCTACTGGCTGGGCACCGACAAAGCCGGCCGCGACGAACTGAGCCGCCTGTTGCTGGGTACCCGCGTAAGTTTGGGTATTGGGCTAGTGGCCGTGCTTATTTCGGTGGTGCTGGGTATGCTCATTGGGGCCGTAGCCGGCTACGTGGGTGGCTGGGTCGATTCGGTGCTGCTGGGGCTGATGACGGTGGTATGGAGCATCCCGGGCATCATGCTGGTAATTGCCATTTCGCTGGCCTTGGACAGCAAGGGCGTCTGGACGTCGTTTGTGGCCGTGGGCCTCACCATGTGGGTAGATGTGGCCCGGGTAGTACGCGGCCAGATGCTGAGCCTGCGCGAGAAAACCTTCGTGGAGGCGGGCCGGGTGCTCGGCCTGCCCCAGCACCGGCTAATCTGGCGGCACTTGCTGCCCAACATGACGGGTCCGCTCATTGTGCTGGCCACCAGTAATTTTGCGTCGGCTATTCTACTGGAAGCGGGCCTGAGCTTCCTGGGCTTGGGCGTACAGCCGCCGGCTCCCTCGTGGGGGCTAATGGTGAACGAAGGGTTCCAATTGCTGGGCACCGAAGCGGGCTTATGGCTTACCTTGCTGCCCGGGCTGGCCATTAGCCTGCTGGTGCTGAGCTTTAACCTGCTGGGCAACGGCCTGCGCGACGCCTACGACCCCAAAACCCCGCTGGGGTAGCTGGCAAGGCCGCGCGGCCTGCGCTACACGGTGGCTTTACCGGCCGATTCTGCGTAAACGGGCTCTAGTGGTGCTATCTTGGTGCCCAACCGGCCTCCTTCACTATCTTTCGTCATTCACCCAACCCCGCATATGCCTACCAGTATTCTTGAAAAGCGCCTGTTTCTGAAAGAGCGGGAACTGAATGCGCTGCTGGATATCACGCAGGTAATCAACCAGGACTCGACGGAGGCAGCCCTCTACAAAATATTCCAGTTTACCCTGCTCGGCCAGCTCAACATTCGGCGGCTGGTGCTGTATGTGAAGGAGGATAACCAGTGGGTATGCATGGTGTCGTTTGGGGCCGGGCTGGTTGATTTCCGCAAAGTGCCCATGCCGGCGGCCATCCTGAACCACTGCGCCGGCCAGCCGTGCCCGCTCAAGGATTTCCCTGGTCTGGGACCTGAGTGGCAATACTTGGAAACCAGCATTCCGGTGGTTGAAAAAGGGGCGGTGCTGGCCTACGTCTTCATCGGTAACCTTAACGAAGACTACGCCACCGAGGAGGCCACCAAGTTTCTGCAGACGCTGAGCAATATTCTGCTGGGCGCTATCCAGAACCGCCGCCTGGCCCGGCAACGCGTAGCTGATGCGGCCATCCGCAAGGAAATTGAAATTGCCCAGGAAGTGCAAACCATGCTCTTCCCGCGCACGCTGCCCAACGATGCCGCCGTGGCCGTGCACGCCAGCTACGTGCCCCACACCGCCGTGGGCGGCGACTACTACGACGTGGTGGACCTTGACGCCGACCGGTTTCTGTTCTGCGTGGCCGACGTATCGGGTAAGGGTGTGGCCGCGTCGTTGCTGATGTCCAACTTCCAGGCGGGGCTGCGCACCCTCATGCGCCAGCAGGCTGATTTGGCCACCGTGGCCCAGGAACTCAACAACCTGATTTTCCGCAACGCCGGCGGCGACAAGTTCATCACCGTATTTTTTGGCCTCTACAACCGGCGCACCCGGGTGCTGGAATACGTAAACGCCGGCCACAACGACCCGCTGCTCATTCCCGATGCCGGCCCCGTGCTGTTGCTCAAGGAAGGCTCCATCATGCTGGGGGTGATGGACGAGTTGCCGATGTTGAAAGTGGGCCGCCTGGAGGTGCCGCCCCGCGCCCTGCTGCTCACCTACACTGATGGCCTCACCGAGGTATTCGATGCTGACCACGAGGAGTTTGGGGAGGAAGGCGTGTTGCGTGTGCTGCGCCACAACCGGTACGCCCCGCTCGGCACCGTGCACCGGGAGCTACTCCGCGAAATTGAAGCATTCAACACCAACGGCTCCCGCTTCGCCGATGATGTAACCATCCTCAGCTGCCGGTTTAAATAACCACGCGAACAACAGGCAATAGAAAAGCGCCACAGGTTAGCCTGTGGCGCTTTTCTATTGCCTGTTGTTCGCGTGGTTATTCCGTTATTAAGGGCTTATCACCCTCCCGCACCCAAGTGCCTACCCGGATAAGCATGAACAGGTTGATGAAAAAGAAGGAGCCGATTTTGTCAACTTCGACCAGCTCATTCAGCAGCAGGTGAAATACGATGATGACGAAGCTCATGCCGCAGGCCAGCAGCACGTAGCGGGGCTGGCTGCTGGGTTGGGTGCGGTGATAGAGCGTTTCAATGGTAATCAGCGTTCCGCCCAGCAGAATCATGAACAGCACCACGCCCGGGAAACCCTGCTCAGCCAGTACCAGCAGAAAGTAGTTGTGGGTGGTTGATTTCTCGGGATTCTCACTCACATAGGTACGGAAGCTGCGTACTGTATAGCGCTTGTATTCGGGGTAGAAGGTGCTGGGGCCGCTGCCCACCATGGGGTGCGCGGCCGCCATTCGGCCCGCCGCCACCCAGCGGTACACCCGCTCCATGCCCGATACGTCCTGCAGCTTGTAAGTGGCCTCCAGGTGCTTCTCGAAGTTCTGGCCGTTGAACACCGTCTTCTCGAAGTTGGGCGCGTACAGCATATAGTTGTTCTGGCTCAGGAAGTAGAGCGCCCCCGAGAAAACCGCCACCAAAACCGCCACCAGCAGCAGGCGCGTCTGGCGCAGCCGAATAACGCCATAAAACAGCCCCGCTACCGGCAACGACAGCACCGAAGCCCGGGTGTAGGACGTAATCAGGCCAAACAGCAGAATACCCAAACCCACCCACCAAGCCGTTTTGGTGGCCCCGCGGGTACTCCGGATGCTGTACAGCGCAAACGGCAGCAGCAGCGCCAGCACCGTGGCGTAGATAACGTGGTTGCGGTAAAACGGCTGCACCGCCTCGTTTACCGACTCAAAGCTGAAGCCGTGCGTGGCGTGCTTGGCAGCCGTAATCAATACCGTGAGTGAGGCACTGATGGCGTACAGCCCCGCCACCCGCCAGATATCGGCCGGGCGCCGCACCAGCAGCAGCGTACCCAGCCCAAACGGTACCAGATACCAGGTTTTGGCCAGCAGGTACTTGATGGATTTGGTAGTATCCACCGAAAACACGGCCGACACGGCCGACCACAGCAGCATTAGGAGCAGGATAATAACCAGCGGGTGCAGCAGCTCCCGGCGCGGGATAAACGTGCGGCGCATCAGCACCGTGGCCAGAATGCAGCCCGTGAGCACCAGCAGTAGCGGCTCCGAGGGTACGTCCATGCTCAGCCCGCCGGGTAGGGGCAATTCCCGGGAGAAGGCCAGCGTCAGAAACAGCAGGTAATAGAGCAGCCGCCACTCCGTGAACACCACCAACACCCCCACGGCCAGGGCTACCGGCAGCAGCGCCAGCGGCGTGCTCAGCAACAACGCGGTGGCTCCGCCCAGCAACAACACCACCACAAAGCCCACGAAAATGCGTTGGGCCGGGTCCTGGGGCAGAAAGGAGGTTAGGCGCTGGTTCACAGCACGGGTGCACTGGCTGGCCGGCGGGTGGTTCGCCGCCACAGCTCCAGCAGCGTAATCACCACAATGGAGAGGGCCAGCGTCAGGAATACGGAACCGGCCACAATCAGCCAGCGGATGGGCTTGCTTTTCTTGGTGGCCGGGTACGCCTTCTGCACCACGTATAGCGAGGAAAGTTTGCCCTTCAGTGCCACGTCGGCCGTTTCGTAGTCGCCGCGAGCTTTTACCAGCCGCGCCTGCAGGTCGGTCATGCGGGCCGTAAATAGGTTCAGCGAGTCTACGCCCTGGGTGTAGTCTTCTAGGTTGATGACGTTGCCGGCTTCGGATTGGGTAAGGCCCCGCAGAGCCCGGCGCAAACCGGCGGCTTTTTCCCCGTCGCCCTCACCCTCGGCCTGCCGCAGCTTGGATTCTACCTCAATAATCTCGCGGGCCAGATAGCGCGACTGTTGCTCCAGCCCGTAAATGCCGTAGCGGCGGCGGGCCTGAATGAGCTTCTGACGGGAGGTTTCGAACTCCTTGTTCAGAAACTGGTACCGCTGCTGGTACAGGCCCAGCACGTTGCGGCGGTTTTCCAGGGTCAGCTGCTGGTTTACCGAGTCAATTACCTGCACCAAGGCATTGGCTATCTGCGCGGCCAGCTGTTTGTCCTCATCAAAAAAGGTGAGCTCAATGGCGTCCCGCTCGTTGTGCACGATATCCAGGTTGGAGCTGAATTTGCGCAGGGCGGCATCATCAGCGGCATCGTCGCCGGCCGCGCCCGTGTTGTAGTGCTGGTGCAGGTTGAAGCGGTTGATGATCAGCTCCGCTACCGGCTGCGACTCCCCAATGGTAATAACCCGGTCCAGGTCTTCGGTGCGGCCGCCTAGCTCCAGCTTGCTGCCCTCGGTGGCAATGCGGTCAGGGTCAGTGGTTTGGGGGTTGGTAGGGAAGAAAACAGCCGTTGACTTGTACACGTTGGGCAGCAGCAGGGCCACCACCATACTCACTATCAGGGCCATGAGTAGGGCTGCGCCTACAAGTTTTTTCCAGCGGTTGATGATAGGCCACAGGCCCAGGAGGGAATAAGACGACTCCGACATGCGAAATAGAAGGCTGCGCGGCTGAAAGTGAAGGGGTAGCCGTAGGCGGCAGGCAAATATAGAGGAAAAAGGCCCTCAGCCGGTGCCGGTTCTTGTCGGGCTAGGCGGCGGGTTTTGCGTAGTTTTGCGTCTTCCTGCCGCAGTTACCAATTGGATTAGTGTCCGATTCAGGGCAATTTGTTTTTCGCTCACGCACTCCGCTTATCAAACGCTTCCTCGGAAATATCAGCTTTGTAGTGCTGCTGAACCTGCTGGTGAAACCCGGTTGGGTGGTGCTGGAAAACGTGGTGCAGGACCGCATCGGCCACGAGCAGTTTGGCACTTTCACGGCCCTGCTTACCCTGGCTACCATTGTGGCCGGCATTTCCGACCTAGGCACCACGCAGCTGACCACTAAGCGGCTGGCGGCCACGCCCAGCTTCTTCGCCGATTTCTTTCCCACGCTGCTGCCCCTGCGGGCCGGGCTGGGCCTGGGTTTTCTGCTGCTTACGGTGGGGGCGGGCTGGGTGCTGGGCTACCGGGGCCACTGGCTGGTACTGCTGGCCCTCACGGCGGCCGGGCTGCTGCTCACCCAATACACACTGTTTTTGCGCGGGGTGCTGCAGGCCCACCAGCGCTTCAATACCGATGCGGTGCTGTCGGTGCTGGAGCGGCTGCTGCTGCTGGGCCTAGTGCTGGCGCTGCTGCCGCTGGGCCTGAACCTAGACCGGTACGTGGGCGTGCGCACGGTGGCAGTGCTGTTTACTTTTTTGCTGCTGGCTGGCCTGATTCGGCGGTTGTATGGGCGGGTGGCGCTGCGGCCCCGGTGGCAGCAGGCCCGGCAGGTGCTGCTGGAAAGTCTGCCGCTGGCCTTTATTACGCTGGTGTATGGCCTCAATGAGCGGATAGACATGCTGATGCTGGAGCGGCTGGTATCGGCCAAAGAAGCCAGCTACTACGCCGCCGCCTACCGCTGGGTAGATGCCGTGATGATGTACCTCTGGACGGTGCTGCCGCTATTCTTCGCCCGCTTCGCCCACGCCACGGGCCGCCGCCCCGAGCAGCAGGAGCTGTTGTGGTTTGGGCAGCGGGTAGTTACGGTGCCGCTGCTGCTGGTAGTCGGCTTCGGGCTGTTTAGGGGCGAGCTGCTGTTCTTCCAGTTCAAGCACAGCACCCCCGCCGAGCTGCTGCGCATGACGCAGTGCCTGCAGGTGCTGTTCCTGAACGTACTGGTGCACGCCTTCTTCGCCATCTACAGCACCCTGCTCACCAGCACCGACCACGAAAAACCGGTTTCCTGGCTGGTAACGGGCAGCATTGTGCTCAACACCGGCCTCAACTTTCTGTTGATGCCGCGTTACGGGGCCTTGGCTGGGGCGGCCAATACGCTGCTGTGCGCCGTATTTGTGTCCGTTGGCTACGTGTGGCTGGTGCCGCGCCGCACCGGGGTGCGCCCGCCCTGGGCTACGTTGCTCCGGCTGGCTGCGGCGTTTGGCGGGCTGTGCGGGGGCTGGTATGCACTGCGTACCTATGCCGGGCTGCCGTGGTGGCTGGAAACGGCCGCGGCGGGTATCTGGCTGCTGGTGTTGATATTTGCCCTGGGCATCGTGCGGGTCTCTGAAGTACGAGCCCTGCGCAAGAAGCCGGAAACCGCCACGGAGTAAACCCAACGGTATACCCACTGGCTTTTACAAGCTGTGCGAATTCTGTTTTGCCCCTTGCCCTATACCCCATTCCTCGCATGGATATAGCCGTCAACGTCCGCTTTCTGTTGCCCGGCAACCAGCTGGAGGGTATTGGGCGGTTCACGTTCGAAACGCTCCGGCGCATGGTGCAGCAGCATCCCGAGCACACGTTTCATTTTCTTTTCGACCGGCCGTTTGATGAGCGGTACCTGTTTGGCCCCAACGTGGTGCCGCACGTGCTCCGCCCCCCGGCCCGGCACCCATTGTTGTGGGTGGCCTGGTTTGAAGGAGCCGTGGCCCGCTGGCTGCGCCGCCACCGCCCGGCCGTATTCCTGAGCACCGACGGCTATACTACACTGCGTACCCGCGTGCCGCGCGTAACGGTGCTGCACGACTTGGCATTCGAGCACTTTCCGCAGGATGTAGACCGGCTGGTGCGACGCTACTACCAATATTTCACGCCCCGCTTTGCACAGGCCTCCGAGCGGCTGGTGGCGGTATCAGAAGCTACCCGCCAAGACATCGTGCAGACGTATGGGGTGCCGGCCGACAAAATCAGCGTGGTATACAATGCCGCTGATGCGCATTTTCAGCCCCAGGCACCCGCCGTGCAGCAGGCCACCCGGGAGCGGTTTGCAGCCGGAAAGGATTACTTTCTGTTTGTGGGAGCCTTGCAGCCCCGCAAAAACCTGGTGAACCTGCTGCGGGCGTTTGATGCGTTCAAAACCGCCACCGGTGCCCCCGTCAAGCTGCTGGTGGTGGGCCGCACGGCCTGGAAAGCCGGCCCCATTTTCGAAGTATACCAGCAGCTTCAGCACCGCCACGACGTGCACCTGACCGGCCGTGTAACCGACGCGGAGCTGGTAGAGTTGTACGCTGCCGCCCTGGCCACCTGCTACGTGCCGTATTTCGAGGGCTTCGGCATTCCCATCATCGAAGCCCAGGCCTGTCACTCGCCGGTTGTTACCTCTAACTGCAGCTCCCTGCCCGAAGTGGCCGGCGCCGCCTGCCTCGTCGACCCATTTTCGCCGGATTCCATTGCAGCGGGCCTGCAGCGCGTGTGGGAATCCGAAGAGTATCGGCAGCAGTTGGTGGAACTGGGGCAGCGCAACCTGCAGCGCTTCAGTTGGGACGAAAGTGCCCGGCATCTTTGGGCCGAAGTGGAGCGGGCCGTGAGGAGGTAGTCTTTAGTTATCAGTTATTGGGAAAAGACCACTCGCAACTGATAACAACCAATCGACAACCAAAACGAACACCAGAAAACAGCAAACGAACACCGAAAAGCGAAGATGCACTTACACCGAATGCCTGGCCTGGTGCAACGGCTGTTTCCGGAGTGCCTCTGGACGATGCCGGCCACGGAGCGGGTCATCTACCTGACCTTTGATGACGGCCCGATTCCGGAGGAAACGCCGTTTGTGCTGGAACAATTGGCGCAGTTTGGGGCCCAGGCCACGTTTTTCTGCGTGGGCGAAAACGTGCGCCGCCACCCGGCGGTAGCCCGGCAGGTGCTGGCGGGTGGGCACCGGCTGGCCAACCACACATATCATCATATCAGTGGCTGGAGTCACTCCCGGCCCGAGTACCTGGCCGACGTGGAGCAGTGCCGCCTGGTGCTGGCAGACGTGCAGCCCGAGACCCGGCCGCTGCTCCGCCCCCCCTACGGCCGCATCACCCCCGGCCTGGCCCGGCAACTGCACCAAACCCATCAGGTAGTGATGTGGGACGTACTTACTTGCGACTACGACCCAAATTTTGCGCCGGAGCAGTGCCTAGCTACTGCCATTCTCCTCACCCGGCCCGGCTCCATCGTGGTATTTCACGACAGCCTGAAGGCCCGCCGCAACCTGCGCTACGTGCTGCCCCGTTACTTGGCACACTTCGCCGCCCTCGGCTACCGCTTCGATAAACTGTAGCCGAATGCTGGTTTTCCTCACGCTGTATTTTCTGGGCTGGTTTGGTCTGCTGCTCACAGCTACGGTGTTATTTGGGCGCGATAAACCCACTACGCCACCACCCCCGCAGCCGCTGCCCCGCGTGAGCATCCTCATTGCCGCCCGCAACGAGGAAGCCGCCATCGGCCGCTGCCTGCAAGCCATCCGGGAACTGCAGTACCCGCCCACGCTGGTAGAAGTGCTGCTCGGTAATGATGGTTCTACTGATGCTACTGCCCGTGTAGCTGAGGCTGCTATGCTGGGGTACGCCGGCTCGTTCCGGATTCTACCCATCACCGGAACCCTGGGCACGGCCCGGGGCAAAGCCAACGTGCTGGCCCATCTAGCCCGGGCCGCCACCACGGAGTACTTCTGTATCACCGACGCGGATATTGCCGTGCCACCTACCTGGCTAACTGGGCTGCTGGCCCACACCGGGCCCGGCATCGGCAGCGTTACGGGCCTCACGCTGGTAACCGGGCCCCGGCTGTTCCACCGTCTGCAAGGCCTCGACTGGCTGATTTCGTTGGGGTTGGTGCAGGTAGTTACCGATTTGGGCCGGCCCGTAACGGCCATGGGCAACAATATGCTGGTTACCCGTGCTGCCTACGAGTCTACCGGCGGCTACGAGGCGCTGCCGTTTTCCGTCACCGAAGATTTCGAGTTGTTCAAGGCCATTCTGCGCCAGGGCTACGGCTACCGCAACCTGTTCCAACCCGAAGTACTGGCCGAGTCGTTGCCCATGTACACTTGGCGCGGCCTGTTGCACCAGCGGCGGCGGTGGCTGCGTGGGGTAGAGCAACTGCCCGGCTGGCTGCAGGCCTGCCTGGCCCTATACGGCTCGTTTTACCCGTTGCTGGCCGTGTTGGCGGTGGTGGCGGGCTGGCATTGGGCAGCAGGAGTATGGGCAGCGAAGATAGGCCTGCAGGGCTGGCTGGCGGCCAAGTGCTTCCGGCGGGTGGGTCGTCGGCCGCCACTTGAGCTGCTCCTCCTGTTCGAACTCTACACACTAGCCCTGACCGGCAGCCTGGTGGTATTCCGGCTACTACCCCTACGGTTCGAGTGGAAAGGCCGGCAGTACCGGTAAAAAAAGGATTGTTTTTTATCCGCGTGCTACGTGCGAGTTGGGATAAGTCTGCCACTAAGCGGGGCGCGGTTGCGTGTGATGTAAGCGTATTGCTGCTGATTAACGCGGGTGGTGAGGTAAGTGAAAAGCCTTTTTTTGGCTGGATTTAGGGGAATTTGGGCTTTACATTTGGTTACCCGCCGGGCTGCAGATTTGCCCGTCTTCATTCCCCATCTAACAGTCCATGTTTCGTTTCCCATCCCACCGTGCGTCTTTGCTGGCGGCAGCTTTGTTCTGCGCGGCTCCGCTCGTATCAACTGCGCAAACTGCATCTTCATCCGTCAGCAAAAAGCCGGCTGCCTCAGCCAACCGCCAGCAGGAGCTGCTGGGCAACGAAGCCAAGATTGAGGCCCTGCTGAAAAAGCTGACGCTGGAAGAAAAGATTGCCATGCTGCACGCCAACTCCGCCTTCGCGGCCGGGGGCATCAAGCGGCTGAATATCCCGGAAATCATGACCTCCGACGGCCCCCACGGGGTGCGCCCCGAGCAGGGCCGGGACTGGAAAGGCGTGAAAAACGCCAACGACGCCGGCACTTACCTGCCCGTAGGCAACGCCCTGGCCTCCACCTGGAATCCCGCGTTGGGCTATGCTTTCGGCACCGTAATGGGCAGTGAGGCCGCCGCCCGGGGCAAAGACATCATCCTCGGCCCCGGTATCAACATCATCCGCACGCCCCTCAATGGCCGCAACTTCGAGTACCTGAGCGAAGACCCTTACCTCATCACCAAAATGGTAGTGGGCTACATCAAGGGCGTACAGGACCAGGGCGTATCGGCCTGCGTGAAGCACTACGCGGCCAACAACCAGGAGGCCCACCGCAACGACATCGACGTGGAAATGAGCGAGCGGGCCCTGCGTGAGATTTACCTGCCGGGCTTTAAGGCTGCCGTGCAAGAGGCCGGCGTGTACACGCTCATGGGCTCCTACAACAAGTTTCGGGGCACCTACGCCACCGAAAACGCATACCTGATGAACGACATTCTGAAGGGAGAGTGGGGCTTTAAAGGCCTGGTAATTAGCGACTGGGGCTCGGTGCACGACACCCAAAAGGCCCTGCGCAACGGTACCGACCTGGAAATGGGCACTGACCTCTCGTTGATGTACGGCAACGTGGACCAGACCGCCACCGGCGCGCAAGCCACCCGCAGCCTCTACGACCGGTTTTTCCTGGCTGATGCCGCCCTGGAGGCGGTGAAGAAGGACAAGAGCCTGGAGCCGCTGGTGGACGATAAAGTGCGCCGCATCCTGCGCGTGATGTACAAAATCAGCATGCTGGACGGAGCCAAGCGCAAACCCGGTGCCTACAACACCCCCGAGCACTATGCCACGGCCCTGAAAGTGGCCGAGGAAGGCATCGTGCTGCTCAAAAACGACAACAACTTTCTGCCCCTCAAGAAGACCACCAAAACCTTCGCCGTCATCGGCGAAAACGCTACCCGCGAAAACGCCATGGGCGGCGGCAGCTCCCAGGTGAAAGCCAAGTATGAGGTAACGCCTCTGCAGGGTCTGCAGAAAGCCCTGGGCTCCGGGGCTACCGTTACGTATGCCCAAGGCTACAAAATTGCCCGGGGCCAGCAGGCCGACCCTCAGCTGATTGCCCAGGCCGTGGCCGCCGCCAAGGCTGCCGACGTGGCCATTGTGGTGGGCGGCTCCACCCATGGCTACGACTACAGCAAGTGGGGCGACAACGCCTACGACGCCGAGGGCTTCGACAAGCCCGACATGAAAATGCCCTTCGGGCAGGATGAGCTGATTAAGGCCGTAGTAGCTGCCAACCCCAACACCGTGGTAGTGCTGCTGGGCGGTGGCATGATGGACGTATCGGCGTGGCAGGGGCAGGTGAAGGGCATTGTGGAGGCCTGGTACCCCGGAATGGAAGGCGGCAACGCCATTGCCCACGTGCTGTTCGGGGATGTGAACCCCTCCGGCAAGCTGCCTATGACCTGGCCCGTGAAGCTCGAAGACTCCCCGGCCCACAAGCTGGGTGAATACCCCAGCACCCCCGGCAACGAGCTGAAGCAAACCTATAAAGAGGACGTGTTTGTGGGCTACCGCTACTTCGATACCTATAACGTAACGCCCCAGTACGCTTTCGGCCACGGCCTGAGCTACACCACTTTCGAGTACGGCAAGCTCACCGTAAAGCCCTCGGGCCAGGGAGCCACGGCCACGCTCACGGTGCGCAACACCGGTAAAGTAGCCGGCGCCGAAGTAGTGCAGCTCTACGTGCACGACGACCAGGCCAGCGTGAAGCGCCCCGAAAAGGAGCTGAAAGCCTTCGAGAAAGTATTCCTGAAGCCCGGCGAGTCGAAAACCGTCACCCTCACCCTCGGCCCCGATGCCTTCCGCTTCTACGATGAAGCCCGGAAGCAGTGGGTGCTGGAGCCCGGCACCTTCACCCTGCAAGCCGGTAGCTCCTCCCGCACCATCCACCAAACCGCCACGGTGAAGCTGTAAGCGGTCAAGTTGTGAAGTGGTAAGGCAGTCGTCATTGCGGGGCAGAGCCGAAGCAATCTGTCCTTCCCCAAGCTCCCAACTTTGACCTATTCCAAAGCCCCTGATGCCAACCCGGTCGTCAGGGGCTTTTCTATGATAAGGCATTGCGCGCTGAAAAGGACGAATTGCTTCGGACACTGGCTTGATGCGCCACATGCCTCGCAATTACGTTTCACCACTTCACCACATCATAATTTCACAACCTCACCACTTCCCGCTGCCTTACCTTTGCGCCATGCAATTCTCTGATTCGCACGCGCACATTTACGCTGAGCAGTTCCGGCCCGACCAGGACGATATGCTGCAGCGGGCTTTTGAAGCCGGAGTAGACTCTATTTTCATGCCCAACATCGACCACACCAGCATTGATGCCATGCTGGAGGTGGAGGCAAAATACCCCAACCACTGCTTTGCCCAAATGGGCCTGCACCCCTGCCACGTAACCCGGCAGTTTGAAAAGGAGCTGTACGAGGTGGAAACCTGGCTTAACCGCCGGCCTTTCGCGGCAGTAGGAGAGTGCGGCATTGATTTGTACTGGGATAAAACCATGCTGGCCGAGCAGCAGGAAGCCCTGCGCATCCAGGTAGCCCTGGCCAAAAAGCACAACCTGCCCCTGGTACTGCACACCCGCGAGGCCTTCCGCGAAGCCGCCGACATCATCACGGCCGCCCAGGATGGTACGCTACGGGGCGTGTTTCACTGCTTCTCCGGTACGAAGGCCGAAGCTGAGGAAGTTATCCGCCTGGGCTTCAAGCTGGGTATTGGGGGAGTGGCTACCTTCAAAAACGGTGGCCTCGACAAGGTGCTGCCCGGTATTGGGCTGGAACATTTGCTGCTGGAAACCGACGCACCCTATCTGGCCCCCACATCCCACCGCGGCAAGCGCAACGAGCCCGCCTACATTCCGCTGGTGGCCTACCGCGTAGCCGAAATCATGGGCCTGACCGGCGCCGAAGTGGCCGCCGCCACCACCCGCAACACGTTGGAGCTATTCGGGGAAGCCAGCCGGTTGAAGCAGTAAATTCGGCTGTCATGCAGAGGCGCAGCCGAAGCATCTCGCGTGCTGAGGTCAGAATTACTCTGCAACCTCAGCACGCGAGATTCCTCACGCCGCGCGGAATGACGTTCTGTTTCGGTTGCTAACTTGCCGCTCCACCCAACCACCTGCTAGTGTCAGCTGCTGAAACCCACCCCCAAACCTCCATTCTCATCATCTACACCGGCGGCACCGTCGGGATGGCCTACAATAAGCGCGGCGAGCTGGTGCCGATGAATTTCGAGCAGATCCGGAAGAAGATGCCCGAGCTGCGCCAGCTGAACATGCAGGTGGATGTTACCAACCTCGGTGACCCCATCGACTCCAGCAACGTAACCGCCCAGGACTGGCTGCGGCTGGCCGCCCTCATCGGGGAGAAATACGACCAGTACGACGGCTTCGTGGTGCTGCACGGCACCGATACCATGGCCTACTCGGCGGCGGCGCTCAGCTTCCTGCTCGAAAACCTGGGCAAAACGGTCGTATTTACCGGGGCCCAGGTGCCCGTGGGCCGCATCCGCACCGATGCGCGCCGCAACCTGATAACTGCCCTAGAAATGGCCGCCGCCCGCCACCCCGAGGCCGGCACCGTGCGCGTACCGGAGGTGTGCCTGTTTTTCAACGACCAGCTCATTCGGGGTAACCGGGCCAAGAAGGTGGAAAGCCAGCAGTATAATGCCTTCCGCTCCGAAAATTACCCGCCCCTGGCCGAAGCGGGTATAGAGCTGGAGTTCAACGACAAGCAGATCCGGCCACTGCCCGCTGCGCCATTGCAGGTGCATCAGCAGCTGGAAGAAAACGTTGCCATCATCCACCTGTTTCCCGGCCTTACTGAAACCATGCTCCGGGCCCAGCTGGAGGCATCTGGGCTGCGCGGAGCGGTGCTGCTTACGTATGGAGCTGGCAACGCCCCCACGGCCCCGTGGTTTTTGCAGGCCCTGCGCGCCGCCACCGAGCGGGGCGTGCTGCTCCTGAACGTGAGCCAGTGCGAGGAAGGCCGCGTGATGCAGGGCCGCTACGAAACCAGCGCCTACCTCACCGAAATGGGTATACTTGGTGGGGCCGATATTACGGTGGAAGCCGCCATAACCAAGCTCATGTTTGTGCTGGGCCTCAATGAGAAACCCGCCCTTACCCGCCAGCTACTTACCCAGGACCTGCGCGGCGAAATCACAATACTGTAGCCAAAAGCACCAGCCTGCTTGCGTATCCCGAAAATCGGGTGTTATTTTGCGCCACTTCCCGCAATACCCAGAGAGGTGTCCGAGTGGTTGAAGGAGCACGCCTGGAAAGTGTGTATGGGTCTAAAGCTCATCGTGGGTTCGAATCCCATCCTCTCTGCATAAAAGCCCGTTTGCACGCTGCAAACGGGCTTTTTGTTTCACGGTTTGCTGCCTTTTAAATTCCCGGCCGGTGCTGGCCATCCAACGGGCTACTTTTCCGTTGAAGGCCTACTATGAAACGACCCCACGTAATCTGCCACATGATGTCCACGGTGGACGGCAAAATTCTGGCCGCCAATTGGCAGGACCAACAGCTCACCGATACCTATTCCGGCTACTTCGAGAAGTACCACGATACCTTCACCAGCCAAGCCTGGATGTGCGGCCGCGTCACAATGGAGCGTGACTTTTCAAAAGGTGCCAAGCCCGACCTGCAGCCCGCTCCTCATCCCATTGCCCGAAAGCCGTTCATTGGCGACCCCAACGCCACGTCCTTTGCCGTGGCTGTGGATGCGCACGGTAAGCTGGGCTGGAACAGCAACGCCACCGGTGGCGACCATATCGTGGAGGTACTGACGGAGCAGGTCAGCGACGAGTATTTGTACTATCTGCAGCGCCAGCGTATCTCTTACCTGTTTGCGGGCAAGAACGAAATTGACTTTGCCTCAGTGTTGGAGCAGTTGGCCGAGCTGTTTCCCATTGAAACGCTGATGCTGGAGGGCGGCGGCCACCTCAACGGGTCCCTGCTCAATGCCGGCCTCATTGATGAGCTGAGCCTTCTGATCCTCCCAATTGCCGATGGCACCCTGAAGTCGCCCACCACATTTGAGGTCAGTGACTACCTGAAAAAAGGGCCCGCCACGCGCCTGCACCTAACGCAGGTGCAACAGCTGGATAACGATGTGGTGTGGCTGAAATACCGGTTTAGGGCTGCATAATTCGGACCATGCAGGGCCAAAGGCTTGGTAACTCCAGCCATTGGTCCTCTAGTCGTTCAACTCCTTATAAACCAGCAGGGGATTAGTAGTTACTACCTGTTCGCCGGGAGCAAGGCCGCTACGCACGTAGCTGACGTTGCCTACGGTATGGCCCGGCACTACTTCCCGGGTAGCAAGCTGGCCATTGGGTTGCTTCACCATGGCGTAGCGCCGCCCGTTGGCAAAAATCAGGCTGCCGGCGGGCACGGTGGGCAGCTGCTCCGGAGTGGTGTTGGTAAGCTGTACTTGGGCATACATGCCGGGCTTGAGCAGATGGCCGGGGTTTGTCAGGCGTATCCGAACTTGCAGGCTGCGGCCTTCGGCCCGGAGTAGGTTGAACACCTTGTCTACCTGGCCGGTGAATACCTGCTTGGGGTAGGCCAGCGTTCGGATTTCGGCTGGCAGCCCAACTTTCACCCGGTTGATATCGGCCTGAAACACGTCGGCTAACACCCACACCTCATCCAGGTTGGCGAGGGTAAATAGTGGTCCAACCTGGTCGGGGGTGAACTGGGCGCCGGCGCTGATGCGCTGGGCGGTAATGGTGCCCGCCTGAGGTGCCCGCACCACGTATCGGTTTTGGGCCGTAGTGAAAACGGCTTGCTGCTGCTGTACCCGATTAGTTTCGGCCTGGGCCGTGCGCAACGCGGCCTGGGCCTGGGCCAGCTCCCGCTCCGAAACTAGGCCATCGGCGTGCATCGATTTCGTTGCGGCCAGCTGCTGCCGGGCCGTTGCCAGCGAAACGGCAGCATCGGTGGCTTCCTGTTCCAGCGTGGCTACCCGCGCACTGCGCACTACTGCCAGTGTCTGGCCCTTCGCAACTTGGTCGCCCAACGATACGGGCACCTGCTCTACTACTCCGCCCGCCAGGGCATACACTTCCGTTAGCTGGTCGGTGTTGGCGGCTATCTGCCCTGTCAGGCGCAGTTGGGTTTGTACGGGAGCCATCCGCACCGAGTCAGTAGCGAGCTGCGCCGCAAGCGGCGACTGAGTAGCAACGGGCTGCACTATTTCCGCTACTTCCTCAGTGCAGCCAATCAGCCCCAGGCTGGAGGGTAACAGAACTAAGCTGGTAAAATGAAATAAGCGGTTCATAAGCAATGCACTTGGAATGGAATGCAAGCCTACGCCGCTGGTATTAGGGCAGGGTTAGAGGTAGATTAGAAACGGATTAGAAAGTGAATTTTAGGTGAATATTCACAGTAAAAAATAAGTGTAAATGGGTTTCATTATACTCCTGGTAACTCGGCTTATTGCCAGCAGCAGTAGCAAGTCGGCGCTACAGAACTACCTCTGCTACCGTTCCTTCGCCTGCTTTTGAGCGGACGAGAAGGTCCCCGCCGTGTAGCTGAATGATTTTGCGGGCCAGGGGCAGGCCCACGCCGTGGCCCACTACATTGCGGGCGTTATCAGCCCGGAAAAAGGGCTGAAAAATTTGCGGCAGCGCCTTTTCGCTAATGCCGATACCGTGGTCCTGAACCCGGATGTAGCGGCGGCCTGCCCGGTAATCCAACCGCACTTCCACCGGTTTGTCAGTGGGAGAGTACTTGAGGGCGTTATCCAGAAGGTTGGTCAGCGCCCGGCTAAGCAACTGGCGGTTTCCCTGAAGCTCCAGCTGCTCCGCATCTTCGGGTAATTCGCCCAGGGTAATCTGCACCCGGCGGCGCTGCTCCGGTAGCACAGCCTCGCGGGCCTCCCACAGCAACTCATCCAGCCGAATGTCGTCGGTAGCGCCGGTATTGGTTTGGGTGAGGTCCAGTAGGTTGTTGATGAGCAGCTTGAGCTGCTGCAGCTCGTGCAGTACCGATGCCACGCCTTCCCGGTAGGCGGCGGGGTCCCGCTCCCGGTTCAGCAGCACTTGCAGCTCGCCAATGGTAGCCGTGAGTGGGGTGCGCAGCTCGTGGGAGGCGTTACTCACAAAGGTGCGCTGGGTTTCAAAGCCTTCCTCCAGGCGCTCCAGCATCCGGTTGAAGGTGCGGGCCAGACGGGTTATTTCGTCCTGCTCATGGCTGATGCCTTCATCCACGCGCAGGTGCAGATCCTGAGTGGTGATGCGGTCTACCTGGTCGTTTACGCGGGCAATGGGAGCCAGGGCCTTACCGGCAAACACGCGGCCGGCCACGTAAATTACCACGAGGCTTACCACAAAAATGCCCGTCAGAATCAGAATTAGGTGTTCCAGGCGGGCCGCCCCGGAACGGTTTTGGGCAGCGGCTACAATGATAAACTGCCCCTGGTTGTCACTGTAAAAGATGCCGACAGCCTGGCGCGGGCCCAAATCAAAGTAGACCTCTTTTTCGGTAAGGATGCGGGCCAGAATATTCTCCGGAATCTGAATCCGAACGTCCTCGGCAATAAAGCGGGGTTCCAGCTTGCTGTTATAAATCTGCAGTACCTCGCCGGTGAGGGTGCGCAAGTAGCGGCGCTGAAACTCCCGGAAGGCTTCGGCCCGTAGCTCATCCTGCTCCAGAAACACGTAGCCCGTCACCTCGGCCCGGTCGCGCAGGCGTTGGTGAAACTCTTCGTGGGTGTAATCGGCCTGCAGCACGTAAATAGTGGTCATTACCGCCAGCAGGATTACGGCCACTACGCCCAGAAACAGCCACGTCAGTCGGTTACGGATGGTCATGCGGCAAAGAGGAAAATAGGGAGAGGGGAAATAGAAACGCTACGCACAGGCTATACGTGACCGTCATTCCGAGCTTGCCAAGGAATCTCGCGTGCTGAGGTTGCCAAGCTCAGCATGACATTTTAATAGTATGCTACTCTCTTCATTTTGCTTCAGGCTATTCCTGCACGCGCAGCACGTAGCCCATGCCCACCACCGTATGAATTAGCTTCTGCGAGAAGCCTTTATCCACTTTGTTGCGCAGGTAGTTCACGTACACGTCCACCACGTTGGAGCCGGCATCAAAGGAATCTTCCCACACGTCGGCAGCCAGTTCGGCCCGGCTTAGTACCCGACCGGGGTGGCGCAGCAGTAGTTCCAGGAGGCCAAACTCCCGGGCGGTGAGCTTGATGGGTTGGCCCGCCCGCGTCACGGTTTTGGCGGCCGTGTCCAGCGTCAGGTCCTCGAAGGTGAGGGTGGAGCCTTTGGCCTGCTGGCCCCGACGGCGGGTGAGGGCCCGCACCCGGGCCACCAGTTCCGGAAAGTCGAAGGGCTTCACCAAATAGTCGTCCGCGCCGCCATCGAAGCCGTGCAGCTTGTCCTGGGTGGTGCCGAGGGCCGTGAGCATGAGTACCGGCGTCTGCTGGTCCTGCGCCCGGATGGCCTCCAGCACTTCCAACCCGCTGAAGTAGGGCAGAATCACGTCCAGAATAATCAGCTCGTAGGAATGGGATAGGGCCAGCTGCCGCCCGAAACGGCCATCGTAGGCCACTTCCACCTCAAACCCTTCTTCCTCCAGCCCCCGCTTGATAAAGGCAGATACTTTCGGCTCGTCTTCAACCAGCAGGATTTTCATAGGGAATGGGTGAACGGGTAAATGGTTGAATGGATGAACTGTTGAACGGTTATACTGTCATCCTGAGTGCAACGAAGGACCTTATAATAGCAGAACGGCTAGTGACGGAACGCATACGTGGTGAGGTCCTTCGCTATGCTCAGGATGACAGTATAATCATTCACCCGTCTACCCATTCAGCCATTTAACAGTCCACCTATCCAACACTTCATTTCTAATCCTCGTCCTCATAATCCAGGCCCAGCAACTGGTTGAGGGCTTGCTGAATTTCGCTGGCCGCGTGCATCTGGCCGGCTTTGCGGGCTACGGTGAGGCCTTTGCGGTAAACTTTTTCGGCCTCTTCGGGCTTTCCTAGCTGCTGGAGCATCTTCCCGGCGTGGTAATACGTACCCACGTACTCCGGATGCTCATCGAGCAGCTTCTGATAATAGTCCATGGCCCGCTCCGGCTCCGTAGTCCGGTACTCCGTAGCCAGTGCATAAATCGTAAAGGCATCGGTGGGGTCGTCCTGGTAAAAGGCCAGGAGTTGTTGCAGGCGGCTCGGTGCGGTTTCCATGGGGCGTGAGTTTTAAGTATCTTCGCCCCCAAATTTGGCACTTTCTCCTAGTTTCTACCCCATAAGCAGCCGTAGATGAAGTTTCTCGTTTGCATCAGCAACGTGCCCGACACGACTACCAAAATCACCTTTACGCCTGATAACAAAGAGTTTAACAAGGCTGGCGTTCAATTCGTGATTAATCCGTGGGATGAGTATGCACTCACTCGCGCTATTGAGCTCAAGGAAGCCCAGGGTGGCGGCTCCGTTACGGTGCTGAACGTAGGCGAGGCTGATACCGAGCCCAATATCCGCAAAGCCCTGGCCATCGGGGCCGACGACGCCATCCGCGTAAATGCCCACCCCAAAGACGCTTTCTTCGTAGCCCAGCAGATTGCCAACATCGCCAAAGACGGCGGTTACGACGTGATTCTGATGGGTAAGGAAAGCATCGACTACAACGGTTTCCAGGTGCACGGCATGGTGGGCGAACTGCTCGGCATTCCCACGGTGGCCCCGGCCATGAAGCTGGACATGAGCGGCAACACCGCCACGCTGGAGCGTGAAATCGAAGGCGGTAAGGAAATTGTAGAGGTAAACACGCCCTTCGTGGCTTCCTGCCAGCAGCCGATGTGTGAGCCCCGCATTCCCAACATGCGCGGCATCATGACGGCCCGTACCAAGCCCCTGAAAGTGGTGGAGCCCACCGGCGACGCCGCCCGCACCGAAGTTTCGACCTACGCACTGCCCCCGGCTAAGCAAGGTGTAAAGCTCATCCCCGCCGAAAACGCCGGTGAGCTCATCAAACTGCTCCGCAACGAAGCCAAGGTTATCTAGTTGGGAGAGCTTAGAGATTAGAGTCCAGAACTTAGCTGCAATTTCAAACAGTCAAGTTCGTTCGCCTCTGATCAAAACTAGGCTCTAAGTTCTCACTGTCTAAGTTCTAAAGAAAGAAATGTCTGTATTAGTAGTTGTTGAATGTGACGGCGGCGAAGTAAAGAAGTCTTCGCTGGAAGT
This sequence comes from Hymenobacter pini, assembly GCF_020421205.1. GTDB lineage: Bacteria > Bacteroidota > Bacteroidia > Cytophagales > Hymenobacteraceae > Hymenobacter > Hymenobacter pini. Next base: position 688,924 of record NZ_JAIZZH010000002.1, on the reverse strand, counting down.
GGCTTCGTATGGCAGCCAGGTAGCGCAGCTGCTCGGCACCACGGCCACGGCCGTAGCCGTGGGCGAAGCCACCGAGGCTAACCTGGCCAAGCTGGGCGAGCAGGGCATCACCAAGGTGCTGCACGACGCTGAGCCCCGCCTGAAAGATTTCGTGAACGGTGCTTATACCAAGCTGATTGCCGCCGCCGCTCAGAAAGAGGATGCCAAGGTGATTGTACTGGCTAACTCCAACATCGGCGCTGCCGTAGGTTCGCGCCTCTCCATCCGTCTGCAGGCTTCGCTGGCTACCAACGTAGTGGAGCTGCCCAAAACCGACGGTGGCTCGTTCACGGTGAAGCGCGGTGCCTTCTCGGGCAAAGCCTTTGCCGACGTGAAGCTGGAAGGTGACCGGAAAATCATTGCCGTTAAAAAGAACTCCATCGAAGCCCTGCACGAGGCTGGCAAAACCGCTCAGGTGGAGGCTTTCTCGGCTCAGCTGTCGGATGCTGACTTTGCGGATGCTCCCAAGCAGGTAGTGATGCAGGACCAGGCCGGCGGTATTCTGCTGCCCGAGGCTGACAAAGTAGTTTCGGGTGGTCGTGGCATGAAAGGTCCCGAGAACTGGCACCTCATTGAAGATCTGGCCAAGGCTCTGGGTGCGGCTACGGCCTGCTCCAAGCCCGTATCAGACGTTGACTGGCGCCCTCACCACGAGCACGTAGGCCAGACGGGCATCACCGTGTCGCCGAACCTGTACATTGCCTGCGGCATTTCGGGGGCTATCCAGCACCTGGCCGGCGTAAACTCCTCGAAGGTCATTGTGGTCATCAACAAAGACCCCGAGGCGCCGTTCTTCAAGGCGGCTGACTACGGCATCGTGGGTGACGTGTTTGACGTGCTGCCCAAGCTCACGCAAGCGGTAAAAGAACTGAACTAATGTGAAGTAAATGTGCGAAATGCGGGAAATTCGCTGCGGCGAGTCCCGGGTTTCGCACATTTTTGCATTCTTCACACCAGCACATTCTCCAAGACTCTACTTGTGAAAAAAATACCGCTCGAAATTCTGGGCCTATCCTCCAGCCAGTCACAGTCGGGCTCCTTTGCCCTGATTCTGGGTGAGAAGACCGGCAACCGGCGTCTGCCCATCATCATCGGCATGTTTGAGGCGCAGAGCATTGCCATTCAAATCGAGAAAATCAATCCCAACCGTCCGCTCACCCACGACTTGTTCAAGTCGTTTGCCGAGCAGGTGCACGTAACGGTGCTGGAGGTGTTGATTTCGGACTTGAAAGAAGGCGTGTTCTACTCCAAAATTGTGTGCTCCGACGGAGCTACCACCTTTGAGCTGGACTCCCGCCCTTCCGATGCCATTGCCATTGGTCTGCGGTTTGGAGTGCCCATCTTTACGGTGGAGAGCGTACTCAGTGAAGCCGGTATCATTCTGTCGGACCTCGACGAAAACGCCGATGAGGACGACGACGATACGGACGAGGATGACGACAACGACCGGCCCACGCCTAAGCCTGCGGAGCCGAAAGAGCCCAGCGGGCAGGTGTCGTTGGATGAGCTGACGAAAATGCTGGCGCAGGCCCTGGAGCGCGAGGATTACGAAAAAGCCGCCAAAATTCGCGACGAATTGAATAAGCGTAACAACGGCTAAGCCGCTGTCTGTTTGCTATAAGCCCCGAACACCTACTTGGCTGTTCGGGGCTTTTGGTTTGCAGCGGCTGTCAGCCTTCACCTCTTTCCTCCCCCTCATGGAAGCATCTACTCCTGATTTGCGCTACCCCATTGGCCACCCCGTGCTACCCGACGAGCCCCTGGACCGGGGCGCCCGCACTGCCTATATGGCCCAGATAGCCACCCTGCCCGACCAAGTGCGGGCGGCTATAGCGGGTTTCAGCTCCGAGCAGCTGGATACCCCGTACCGCCCCGGCGGCTGGACGGTGCGCCAAGTCCTACATCACCTGCCCGATTCGCACCTCAACGCGTACACGCGCTTCCGGCTGGCCCTCACCGAGGATAACCCTACCATCCGTCCTTACGACGAAGCGGCCTGGGCTGAGCTGCCGGACGTGGCTACCACGCCGCCCGCCGTATCGTTGGCGCTGCTGGAAGCCCTGCACATTCGCTGGGTAAAGCTGTTGCGCGGCATGGATGAAATGCAGTGGCAACGCACCTACTTCCACCCGGAATCAAAGCGCACCTTTACCCTGGATCAGGTATTGGTCTTGTATGCCTGGCACGGCCGGCACCATCTCGGGCACATTGCTGAGTTGGTACGCCGGGAAGGCTGGAGACGATAGGGTAGAGAAGAAGTCGAAGCGAAAAGAAGAAGCGCTTACAGGCCCCGCACAAGGTTCTGTAAGCGCTTTTTCTTTTCGCTTTGGGGCCTAAATATTGATGGCTTCGTCGGTGGTGGCGGCGGCGAGGCCGCCTTCGGTTTCATCGTCCACTTTTTTGGCGGCGCGTACCAGGCTGCTGCTGAAGATGAACTCCTTGAGCTCGGGAACCTGGGCGTTCAGGATTTCATCCTTGTTGCCATCCCACAGCTTGAGGCCTTTGTAGAGGAAGATGATATGGTCGCCGATTTCCACCACGGAGTTCATGTCGTGGGTTACAACCACGGTGGTAATGTTGTACTCGTGGGTGATTTCGTGGATGAGCTCGTCGATTTTGATGCTGGTGAGCGGGTCGAGGCCGGAGTTGGGCTCGTCGCAGAACAGGTAGGTACAGTTGGGCGCAATGGCGCGGGCAATGCCCACGCGCTTCTTCATGCCGCCCGAAATTTCGGAAGGCATTTTCTGGCCCGCGTTTTCTAGGCCCACGCGCTTCAGGCAGAACTCTACCCGGTCGCGCCGCTCTTCCCGACCCATTTCCGGCGCCAGCATCTTCAGGGGAAACTCCACGTTTTCTTGCACCGTCATGGAGTCGAACAGCGCCGAGCCCTGGAACAGCATGCCAATTTTGCGGCGGATTTCCTGGCGGATCTGGACCTTGTTGTTGGTAAACACCGTGCCATCGAAGGTGATGCTGCCCAGGTCAGGCTTCATCAGGCCCACAATACACTGCAACAGCACCGATTTGCCGGTACCCGACCCGCCGAGCAGCAGGTTGCACTTGCCCGTTTCGAAGGTGCAGGTAATGCCTTTCAGCACCTGGTTACCATCAAAGGATTTCTGGACGTTATGAACTTCAATCATTTTAAGTTTCTAATTGCTGGTTTCTAGTTTCTGGTTGCGGTTGGAGTATGGCGTTGAAAAACAACTAGAAACCAGCAACCAGCAACTAGAAACTTACAGAAGCACCGCCGCTAGTACGAAGTCGGCAATGAGAATGGCGATGATGGAGTTATTTACAGCCGTGGTGCTGGCGTTACCAACTTCCAGTGCGCCGCCCTGGGTGAAAAAGCCCTTAAAGGACGAAATGGCCGATACCAAAAAGGCAAATACCACCGATTTGATGAGGGCAAACACGATGTTGTAGGGGATGAAATCGGTGCGAATGCCTTCAATGTACTCTTGAGCCGATAACGCCCCGGTGAGGGACCCCGCCAGGTAGCCGCCGATGATAGACAACGCCATGGCCAGCACCACCAACAGTGGGAACATGAGCATGGAGGCCAGAATGCGCGGAAACACCAGGTAAGAGGCCGAGTTAATACCCATTACCTCTAGCGCCGATACCTGCTCGGTGATGCGCATGGTACCCAGACCGCCCGCAATACTGGAGCCTACCTTACCAGCCAGCACAATGCTGGTGATGGTGGGGGCCAGCTCCAAAATAGTCATCTCACGCACCATGTACCCAATGGTACTTTTGGGAATAAGCGGGTTGGTGAGGTTGTAGGCAATCTGCACGCAGGTTACGGCTCCAATAAAGGCCGATACAATGGCCACAATGAAAATGGAGTTGATACCGATGATAATACACTCATCTAGGGTGCGTTGCCACAGCACCGCTAGGCGTTCTTTCCGCGTGAGCATGCTCTGAATAAAGAGCAGAAATTCACCGAAGGCTTTGACCATACAAACGAAAAACAAAAGGAAAAGCGAAACTTGCAGCGGTTACGCAGAGGCCGGCCAGCCGTTGGGGCGGGCTGCCGCTGTGCTTACGTAAAAACCATTTCCGCAATCAAAGGAATGCAAAAAAATATCGTTGTCACGGGAGGCACCAAAGGAATCGGGCGGGCATTGGTGTTTCGGTTTCTGCGGGCCGGCTGTCCGGTAGTTACCTGTGCCCGTTCTCAGTCCGACTTGGAAGCTATGCAAGCCGTTGCCGCCGAGCTGATTCCCGGAGCCGTGCTGCACACCTTCGCCGCCGACCTCAGCAGGCGTGCCGATACTGTTCGCTTCACAGAGTTTGTGCAGCAACAGGGACCGGTGCAGGTACTCATCAACAACACGGGCTCCTTTGTCCCCGGCCGGTTGCAGGATGAACCTCTGGACGGCTCCCAACTGCGCCGGATGCTTGACGTAAACCTGCTCAGCGCCTACGATGTAACACAGGCCTTACTGCCGGGGCTATTGGCCCAGCGTAGTGGCTACATTTTCAATATCTGTTCCACGGCCAGCATTACGGCTTACCCCAACGGCGGCTCGTATGGTATTGCCAAGCACGCGCTGCTGGGCTTCACCCGCAACCTGCGCGAGGAGCTTAAAGAAGCTGGCATTCGGGTAACGGCCGTGCTGCCGGGGGCCACGCTCACGGCTAGCTGGGAAGGGGTAAACTTGCCTGCCGAGCGGTTCATCCGGGCTGAGGATGTCGCTGAAGCTATTTTCGGAGCCTTTTCCCTATCGTCGCAGGCTGTGGTGGAGGAACTGCTGATTCGGCCACAACTGGGGGATATTTAGGCAGCCGGTGGAGGGGTGGGGCGGCGGATGTAGGCGATGTACAAGAAGTCAAGCACTACTGCCCATAAGGTGGCCTGCACCACACTTCCAAGCCAGGGCAACGCCGGCCGCCACCCCCACCCCGTTGAAATACTGAAAAGGCCTACTGCTACCACATACCCTAGCTTCAGCCAATCCAGCCGTTGGCGCTGCCGTTTACGGCTCCACCATACCCCATATATTCCAACGAGTAGTAGGCCACTTCCTATCAGTAGGTGAGAGGCTCCGTTCCAGTGTTGAAGCTTGAACAAAAAGCCTAGCCCCATTCCACATACGGCCACAAGCACTGGTACAAAAAAACCGGAAATGCTCAACTGGCCTTTGTAGATCACCAGCAGAAGAAGGCCGTAGGCTAGGGCCGGAAGCAGAAACGAAGCAGAAAGCATCAGAGCGCACCTATTCGGGTTGGAGTTTACCCTTGCCCGTAACTTTCAGGTTTATCTGAGGGTGGAGGGTATAAAAGACGGTACCCGTGCCCGCGTGCGTACCCACCAAGCGTTGGGCAGCTCGCACGTGCTGATTACCGTTGCTGTCGAAGTTGGTATAGAGGTAGGCGTCCGCAATGGAAAAATCAGCCGCGTACAGGCTGCCGTTGCCGCCCAGCGTGTGGTGCAACTCCTGCGAAGTGCCACTCAGGTACAAGTCGCCCAACTCGTACTGGCTGATCCATACGTATTGGCTGCGCAGGTTCAGGTGATAGTCGCCGGAGCCGATGAGGTGGAAGAAGATGGTGTCCTGGCTGAAAGTGCCCTCGGTACGAACATCGGCTTGGCCGCGCAGGAAGGTGCTGGTGATATGAGGCGTGTGCAGCGTCACCTCGCGCGGAGTGTCGTAGCGGCGCACCCAATTGCAGCGGCTGGTGTTGCGGATAATCAGCTCGTCGCCTTTTACTTCCAGCCGAATATCGTCCTGCAGGTTTTTGCCGGCCCGTACTTCGGCGTAGGTGTCCGTATCCTGTACCACCGTTACCTGCACGTTGTCGTAGGTAGTCAGTACCCGGAACGGCGGCAGGCTGCGGCGCTCCGTAATGATGCTGCCAGTGCTGGTGAAACAGCCGGCTTCGTTTTCCTTGCTGCAACCCGGCAACAGGCAAGTAACCAAGCCGCATAGGGCTAGGGCGCGCAAAACCCGGCCCGGCCCGCTAACTTGCATCTTCAAATCTGACCACACCATATAACTCGGCACTATGGACCTCAGCGGCAAGGTAGCCATTATCACAGGCGTCAGCAAAGGCATTGGGCGGGCTACCGCCGAGTTGCTGCTGGCAAAGGGGATGCAGGTGGCTGGCTGGGGCCGCACCGCCCCCGACGACTTCAAGCACCCGCGCTTCCACTTTATCAAGTGCGACATCCGTAAGGAAGCCGACGTGCAGAAGGCCTACGAGGCCACTGTGAAGGCTGCGGGCGAGGAAATCCATGTGCTAGTGAACAACGCCGGCCTGGGCAATTTCGGGCCCGTTGACGGGTTTTCGTCGGAGCAGTGGCATCAGATGTTCGATACCAACGTGCACGGGCTGTTCTACTGCACCCGCGCCGTGCTGCCGCAGATGAAAAAGCAGAAGCTGGGCCACATCATCAACGTGGCCTCTCTGGCCGGCACGGCGGGCACCGCCAACCTGGCCGGCTACTGCGCTACTAAGTATGCCGTGCGCGGCTTCTCCGATGCCCTATTCAAGGAAGTACGCCCCCAGGGCGTACGCGTAACCTGCGTAATGCCCGGCTCGGTAGAAACCAACTTCAACGGTAACGAGCCCGGCCAGGAACCCGACCCACACAAAATGCAGCCCGAAGATATTGCCGCCGCCATTGTGCACGCGCTGGAAGCCCCGCAAACCGTTATGGTGTCGGAGCTGCAGATGCGGCCCACGCTGGTAAAGTAAAAAACACGACTGTCATCCTGAGCGGAGCGAAGGACCTTATCACGTTACAGTAATTTAGGCCTACGTGATAAGGTCCTTCGCTCCGCTCAGGATGACAGGTTGGAAATATAGTATATGGTAGAAATAACCAACCTCACCAAAACCTTCGGTCCGCAGACTGCCGTGGATGGCATCAGCTTCTCGGTTGGGAAGGGCGAAATTCTGGGGTTTCTGGGGCCGAACGGGGCCGGTAAGTCCACCACCATGAAGATTGCCACCGGCTACCTGCCGCCTTCGGCGGGCACGGTAGTAGTGGAAGGCTTCGATGTGCAGACCGACCCGCTGGAGGTGCGCCGCCGGGTGGGCTACCTGCCCGAGCACAACCCGCTGTACTTGGATATGTACGTGCACGAGTACCTCGAATTCATTGGCTCGGTGCACGGGTTGGGCGGCAGCACGCTGCGCCAGCGGGTGCGGCAGTTGGTGGATAGGGTAGGGTTGGGGCGCGAGCAGAACAAGCAGCTCGGCGCCCTCTCGAAAGGCTACCGTCAGCGGGTGGGCCTGGCCCAGGCGCTATTGCATGACCCCGGCGTGCTCATCCTCGATGAGCCCACCACCGGCCTCGACCCCAACCAGATTGGCGAAATCCGCAGCCTTATTCAGGAGTTGGGTGAGGATAAAACGGTCATTTTCAGCACCCACATTCTGCCCGAGGTGGAAGCCCTGTGCAGCCGGGCCGTCATCATCAACCGGGGCCGCCTCGTGGCCGATTCGCCCGTGTCGGAGCTGCGGGCCCGCGCCGCCGGCCAAACCATCATCCGCGCCGAGTTTGAGTTGCCCATCGACCCGGCCCCGTTGCGGGCCCTGCCCGGGGTGCTGGGCGTGGAGGCCGAAACCGGCAGTACCTACCGCATCCAGGCCCGCCCCGGCACCGACCAGCGCGGGGCCATTTCGCGTCTGGCCGCCGCCCAGGGCTGGGTGCTGCTGGGCTTGCGCCAGGAAGAGCAGCGGCTGGAACAGGTGTTTCAGGAGCTGACGAAGTAATCTTTCATGGAAAGTTTCGATAGAGTAAAGGAGTGGATAGAAGCTGGAAAACAGGTTGGAAAATCTGATTATTTCAACGAAGGGAACGAGAGATATTTATTGTCAATAGGGGTACAGAAATGGGATAATGAATACAAGCTCTACTTATTCAAGGCTAATGAGGCCAAGAAGATTGACCTTGATTATTATGATATAGAAGGGGTAATCAGAGTTACATCATTTAGAGATCTTGTGAACTTGATTAATATGCTGAGTCCATTCAAGTTTGCTGAATTAGCTCCCATTAAGGGGCAAAAAATGTTCAATCCAGCACTCGACTAAGCATTTGCCTTTTCAAGACAATTACCACGGTTGCCAACATGCTAGCAATACTTCGCAAAGAATTTAACAGCTTCCTGAACTCGCCCGTAGCCTACGTGGTGCTGGGGGTGTTTTTGGTGGCTACCGGGCTGTTCGTGTGGGTGTTCCCCGACAGCTCGGTACTGGATTACGGGTTTGCCGATTTGCAGACCCTGTTCAGCACCGCCCCCTGGATTTTCCTGTTCCTGATTCCGGCCCTCACCATGCGCACGTTTGCCGAGGAGAAGAAGGCCGGCACCATGGAGCTGCTGCTTACACGCCCGCTCACCGATGGCCAGATTATCGGGGGCAAGTACCTGGCCTGCCTGCTGCTGGCGTTGCTGGCGCTAGTGCCCACGCTGCTGTACTATTACTCGGTGTACCAGTTGGGTAACCCCGTGGGTAACATCGACTCGGCCGCCACGGTGGGCTCCTACCTGGGGCTGGTGCTGCTGGCGGCGGTGTTTGCGGCCATCGGCATCTTCGCCTCAGCCCTCACCCGCGACCAGATTGTGGCGTTCCTGGCGGCGGTGGTGGGCTGTTTTCTGGTGTACACCGGCTTCGATTCGCTGGCTTCGGTATTCGATGGTGGTCTGGCCTACTACATCGGCCAGCTGGGCATTGCGGCCCATTACCGTGACCTGGCCAAGGGCCTCATCGACTCCCGCGACATGCTGTACTTCCTGAGCCTGATTGCCGGCTGCCTGCTGGCTACTCGCCTGGTGCTGCAAAGCCGCAACTGGTAAGGCTTTTTTAGCTGATGGCTGTTAGCTGTTAGCTGTTGGCTTTTGAAAAAAATTAGCGACTGGCTTCTTAATGTAGAAGTCAACCTCAGAAATCAACTGACCTTCTCAAGTGAGTACAGAACAACAGCCATCAGCTAACAGCCATCAGCTAACAGCCAAAAAACGCGACCTGACGCGCTTTGGGGCGATACTGCTGGGGCTGCTGCTGCTGAACTTCCTCGGCAGCCTGTTCTTTTTCCGGCTCGATTTGACGGAGGAGAAGCGCTACACTATGTCGGGGGCCACCAAAACGCTGCTGCAGAACCTGAAGCAGCCCGTGACGGTAACCGTGTACCTCGACGGCGACTTTCCGCCGGCCTTCCGCCGCCTGCAGCAGTCGGTGCGCGAAACCCTGAACGAAATGCAGGTGTACAGCGGCTCCAACCTGCACTACGTGTTCGTGGACCCCTCGGCGGCCGGCACTGAGCAGGCCCGCAACCAGTATTACCAGACGCTGTTCAAGAAGGGCCTCGCACCCACCAACCTGGGAGCCAACGAGAACGGCAAGCGCGTGGAGAAAATCATCTTCCCCTGGGCCGTCGTGTCGGCGGGAGGCAAGGAGCAGCGGGTGCTGCTGCTGCGTGGCAACCAGGCCGCCCCCTCGGATGTGCGCCTGAACCAGAGCATCGAAGGGCTGGAGTATGAGCTGGCCTCGGCCATTCGCAAGCTCAACCCCGGCCAGCGCAAGCGTATTGGCGTGGTGGAAGGCCACGGCGAGCTGAGCAACGCCGAAGCCGGCGACCTGATTGGCTCCCTGAGCCAGTACTACGACGTATTCCGGGTGAACCTGGCCCAGTCGCGCCCCGAGGCCCTGCAAACGCTCAGCGCCATTATTGTGACCAAGCCCGCCACGGCCTACACCGAGCCCGAGAAGTTCAAGCTCGACCAGTTCATCACCCGGGGCGGCAACGCACTGTTCTTCGTGGATGCCATGCGCGTGAACTTGGATAGCGCCAACCGCGGTGGCATGCTCTCGTTTCCGCTGGCCCTGAACCTGGAGGACCAGCTGTTCAAGTACGGGGTGCGCGTGAACCCTGATCTGCTGCTCGACCTGAACTCCGGTGTAATTCCGCTGGTAACCGGCATGACGGGCAACAAGCCTAAGGTGGAGCCCATGCCCTGGCAGTTTTACCCGCTCATCAACAAGTTCAGCCCTCACCCCATCACCCGCAACCTCGATGCGGTGTACACCAAGTTCGTGAGCAGCATTGATACGGTGAAGGCCGTGGGCATCCGCAAAACGCCGCTGCTGTTTACTTCGCGCTACACCCGGGTGCTGCCGGCTCCCGTGCCCATCAACCTCAACGACGCCCGCCTGGAGCCCAACCCCAAGCTCTACACCGCCCAGTTCAAGCCCGTCGGCTACCTGCTCGAAGGCCAGTTCAGCTCCCTGTACGCCAACCGCGCCGAGCCCGGCACTACCAACTTCCAGCCCGCCATGCCCGCCGGAGCCAAGCCCGCCAAAGTGCTGGTGGTGTCCGATGGCGACTTCGTGCGCAACGACGTGGACCCTAAAACCGGCCGCCCCTTCCGCCTGGGCTTTGATAGGCTGGCTAACACCGAGTTTGCCAACCGGGAGCTGGTGCTCAACGCCGTAGACTACATGCTCGACGAAACCGGCCTGATTGCCGTGCGCGGCAAGCAAATCACCCTGCGCCCCCTCGACGAACTACGCGTGGCCGAGGAGCGCCGCCGCTGGCAGCTGCTGAACCTGGGTGCGCCGCTGGTGCTACTGGCCCTGTTCGGGGCCGTGCGCGCCTGGCGGCGCAAGCGCCGGTACGCGCGGTTTTAAAAATAGCAGGGCTGAATTAAGCTATTCTGAAATATGCAAAAAGAGGATTTTGTTAAAATAACGTTAATACTATTCTTAGCAATTTTCTGGTTGTTATGGGATTTTCCTAGTGTAGATAATAAATCGTGTAGTCGTGACTATGTCTATGTTAGTCAGATGTATGCTAATATGAAAATAACTAGAATAGATTCATCGACAGCAGCAATCAAGTTCTATGGTGTGGATTTAAATACTCGCAAACCATACGCATTTGATTCAGGTACTAAGTGGTTTGTATTTGTGAAAAGACATGTTGCAGTTGGGGATACATTTTTGAAAGAGATAGGGTCAAATAGGTTTATTATAAAAAGTGTGCTTAGTAAAACTAGGTTTGATTTTGAATGCGAAGCCGATAGCTCACTTCCTAAAATGCCGATTTTCTATAAATATTAAAAAGAATGCTAGATGATTTAATAGGGGACTTATTAGCCTGGCTGTTGTTCGCACCAATTGGCGCACTATACCTGTTCATCCGGTACCGTGGCAGCGCCAAGCGCCGACAGGTGCTGGCGCAGGAATATGAGAACGAATACGCCAACGTGGGAAGAGTAGTAGCGTTGAATACAGTGGCCGCAGTGCTGATTCTGGCGTTGCTGGGCATGTTGCTGATAGTGCCGTTGCACGCATGGCTAAAGAGATAATATACACTGTGCAATGCGCAGATAATGCCGAAGCCGGTGCTGTGCTCAGGAAATAAACGCAGCTTCACTGGACTTTTGAAACTGGTTGTATTGGTAAATTAAGCATTGATTGTCAGTGTATTGTATTTTTAATTATCAGGTATTTTGTGCGGGAAACGTGAGTTGTGGAAGTGTGAAGAAGGGCTGACTTTTACTCCAATCATTCACGCCGCCGGTTCGGCAGCCCTTACCCTCTCATTACTATGCGTACGTATTGCGCTATGCTAGCCCTGTTGCTGTCTGCTTCTGCCACGCTGGCTCAGCAACCTGCTCCATCCTCCAACCCAATTACGCCCGCTGCTCACACCCAAGCGGACTCCGTGGCAGCGTTGCGGCACTACTTTCAGCACAAGCGGCAGGTGGGGGCGCTTGTGACGGTGGGGCTGCTGGCCGCACCAGTTTCTGCTGGGGTAGCCGCCAGCCGAGAAACCGACCCATTGGGCCGTGGACTGGGGTATATGTTTGGCGTACCCCTGGGTGCCGCGCTGCCCTTCGGTAGCTGGCTGTATCACCGACAGTACAATCGTCGGCAGGAGGAGCGCGCGGTGCAGGCGCTGCAGGCGGGCACTTTACCGGTTAAGCTGCAGCGCCGGTTGAAACCAGCCTACTTTCAGCCCTAAGATAGGACCCAACAAAAAGCTGCTGAGTTGAACCGGGGAAAGCAAGAAACCTGAGGTGCTAACCCTTAGCACTGCTAGAAAACCCCACGGCCGTTGTGTATCTTTGCCATCTACCCAACCAAGCCCGAAACGACTCTTCCGTATGAAATTTATCGTCTCGTCTTCCGCCCTGCTCAAGCAGCTTCAGAGCATCAACGGCGTGGTTACGAACAACCCCGTGGTGCCGATTCTGGAGAACTTTCTCTTTGAAATTGAGGACGGCAAGCTGACGATTACCGCCTCCGACCTGGAGACCAGCATGATGACGGAGCTGCCCGTGGAGGCTCGTGAAAGTGGCCGCATTGCCGCGCCCGCCCGCATCCTGCTTGATACCCTGAAAAACCTGCCCGACCAGCCCGTGACCTTCACGCTGGATGAGGAAACCTATACTATCGAAATTGCCAGCAGCAACGGCCGCTACAAGCTGGCCGGCGAAAACGCTACCGACTTTCCCCGCGTGCCGGTGGTGAAAGGCTCGGCTCCGCTGGAAATTCCGTCGTCCTCGTTGAGCCGGGCCATCAACAAAACCATCTTCGCCGTTAGCACCGACGAGCTGCGCCCGGCCATGACGGGTATTCTGGTGCAGCTGGCCGATAATCAGGTAACCTTTGTGGCTACCGACGGCCACCGCCTGCTGCGCTACCGCCGCTCCGACGTGGGGGCCGGCCAAACGGCCAACCTCATCATCCCGCGTAAAGCCTTCAACCTGCTGAAAGGTGCGCTGCCCTCCGAGGCTACGCCGGTGCGCGTGGAGTTCAACAGCTCCAACGCTTTCTTCTCGTTCAACCAGATGCGCCTGGTGTGCCGCCTGATCGATGAGCGGTATCCCGACTACGAGAACGTAATTCCGGTAAGCAACCCCAACAAGCTCATCATCAGCCGCCAGGAGTTCCTGAACTCGGTGAAGCGTATCAGCATCTACTCTAACAAAACTACTCACCAGGTGCGCCTGCGCTTGGCGGGTTCGGAGCTAACAGTTTCGGCTGAGGACTTGGATTTCTCGAACGAGGCTAACGAGAAACTGGCCTGCCAGTACGATGGCGAGGACATGGAAATTGGCTTCAACGCCAAATTCCTGCAGGAAATGCTCAGTAACATCGATTCCGAGGAAATCACCCTGGAGCTGAGCACCCCCAACCGCGCCGGCCTGCTCATGCCTACTTTGGCCGACGACAACGAAAGCATCCTGATGCTGGTAATGCCAGTGATGCTGAACAACTACGTGTAACGGCGGTTTACCCGAAAACTTACGAGAACGTCATGCTCGGCTCCGGCTTGGCATGACGTTCTTTTTCACTCTTTTTGAATCATGAAAAAATCTGAAATCCGCTTCAGCATTGCCCTCGACGACCAAAAGGTACCGGAGGCCATCAGCTGGACGGCTACCGATGCGGGCTCCGATATTCACTTTGCCAAGGCCATCAACGTATCCATTTGGGACCGAGACCAAGATGGTACCATGAAAATCGACCTCTGGACCAAGGATATGCCCGTGGATGCCATGAAGTATTTCGTAGTGGACACCATCGGCTCCATGGCCGAAACCATCATGACGGCTACCAATGACGTGGTAATGGCCACCAAAATGCGCGACCTATGTCGTCAACTCTCGGACCACATCGAGGAAGAGAAAGGCAAACAGAGCTAAATTTCTACTCTACACGCCAACAAAAAGGCCCCGACAGTATATTGTCGGGGCCTTTTTGTTGGCGTGTAGAGCGTTTGCTACTGCCGGGTGCGGGTAGCAGGTGCTGCCGTGGTACGAGCCGGCCCAATGGTGGCGCCGTTGCTGCTTGCTGGTAACGGGTTTTGCACCGAATTTACGAAGATGGCATTGGCGGCTTTAGAGCCGTAATCCATGCTGAACGTGTTGTATGTGCGGCGCGAATCGTAGTAGTTGCTGTACTGGTCGGTGCTGAGCACGGCCTGCAACTCCTTATCACGCTCCTTACACACAGCATCACACTGCTCTTTGATGAGCTTAGTGTTGCCGGCGTTTTTCTGGTTGATGGCTACGATTTTGGCCTGCTTATCCTCGTTGATGGCTTGCAGGCGGGTTTTCTGGTAGCCGTTCAGGCGCAGGTCGCGGGCCATCTGGTCGGAGAGCTGGCGGGCGTGCTGCTGCACCGGGTTCAGGCGCGGGGAGGGCTGGGTTTTATCCTGCGGGGCTAGGGCAGGCTTCTGCTGGGCATGAGCGCCAAGCGAAGCAACGAGCAAAGCGGCCGCAGCGGCAAGTTTCTTGGTCATGGTATCAGAAGCGGTTCAGTTCAGAGAAAACCGGCAGCTTTTCATCACACGAAAAACCGCTGGCAGGTATATCCTAACGAAAAACTGTGCCAGGTAGTTTACTGTCAGATAAAAACGAGTGCCCCAGAGCAGTGCCGCGGCCCGTGCGCGGGAGGATAAAGCCTCCTGGCACCAAGCCGGAATACTGCTCCGGGGCACACCTTCATCGGGCCGAAAATCAGTTCTGGGATACCGTCAACCCCCTAAAACTTATTCTTCCACATCATCGACTCCACCGGCTTTGTGGTCCGCTCGTTGTACTTGGCGTTGGGTTTGCGGTTGTAGAAGTTCTCAACGTCGCCCTGCACGGAGAAGTAGATGAGCTGGCCCACGGGCATTAGGTGGTACACCCGCACGGGCATGGACACGCTGATTTCCAGCGTCCAGGTGTTGCAGAAGCCGATGTCGCCCTTGCCGGCGGTGGCGTGAATGTCAATTCCCAGCCGGCCGACGCTGCTTTTGCCTTCCAGGAACGGTACGTGGGCGTGGGTTTCGGTGTACTCCTCGGTTACGCCCAGATACAAAGTGCCCGGCTGCAGCACGAAGCCTTCCTCGGGTATCTCAAAAACGTCGATTTCGTTGTGTTTGCGGGCGTCCAGCACGGCGTCGCGGTAGGTAGCCAGGTAGCGGCCCAGATGTACGTCGTAGGAGTTGGTACCCAGGCAGGTTCGGTCGTATGGCTCGATGACAATGGTGCCCCGCTCCATTTCGGCGAGAATCTGCTGGTCGGTGAGAATCATGAAAAGTGTGTTGAGTGATGAGAGTTAAGGTATGAGAGCTGAATGATGAAGTAGTGCTGGCCGGGCCACACGTAAATTCATCATTCAGCTCTCATACCTTATAATTTCTGGGTTACTCCTCGTCTTCGTAGCTATCCTCGGGCAGTGCAGCGCGGCGGCGGGGCTGGGGGGCGGGCTGCTCCTCGGCGTCGCCAAGGGCGTCGAGGCGCTGGCGCAAATCGGGTAGTACGCTGGTGATGAGGTAGAGCAGCAGCAGGAACGAGCCAGCGGACAACATCAGGCTCAGGTAGTCCATCCAGTCGTGGCGCGGGGCCACATCCAGCGAACGAGGGGCTGTGTACTCGGGCTGAACGGTCGCCGCCGCTTCCGGCTGGGGCTGCGGGTCTTCGATGGTCGTTTTGGCTGGGGTTGCGGCGGGCGCATCCACATCGGCGGGCGGCACGGCGGCACCGTCGGCGGCCAGGTCTTCGGGGGCGGGGTCCTCGGAAGCGTTGAAGCGGGCCGCGCCCTGCTTGATTACCCGTTGCAGGCTGTGCACCAACGCTACCCGCTCGTCGCGGGGCAGCACCCGGATAAAGAACTCGAAGTTGCGGTCCACCAGCACGGAGTTCAACTGCTTCTCAAACTCCACCAAGTCGGTACGGCCCTTGCCAAAACGGCCTTTGTACCGGTCGGAAATGCCGTTATAGTTCTGAAACAGCTTCTTTAAATCGTCGCGGCCGGGAAAGTTATCGAACTCGCGTCGGGCTTTGGTCGTGCGTAGCGAAGCCGGGAACTTGCCCCGGGCAAAAGACTTGTCGTACACGGTTTCCATGGTGCGGAAGTTCAGCTCGTCGATGGTATTGTCGAAGAGCTGCTTGTTGGCCGCCGCTGGTGCATCGGTTTGGGCCCACAGCGGCCCGGCCGCCACGCACCACAACAGCATCAACAACGGCAGCAGCCGGCGAAATCGGGACATAGAAGCAACGAATGGTTGCCGCAAAGGTCGGAAATGGTTTCTAGTTTCTTGTCGCTGGTTTCTGGTTACTCGTTCAGATCAGAATACGGGTGGTAAATCAAAACCAGCAACTAGAAACCAACAACAAGAGACTCCTTTACAGCCCGTGGGCTTCCTTCATCGACTCGCGGCAGGCCGTGAGGTAGTGGTCCACGAGGTCGTCGGTAATGGCGGTGCTCACGAACAGGGCCTCGTACTGGGCCGGGGCCAGGTAGATGCCGCGGTGCAGCATGGCCCGGAAGTAGCGGCCGAAGGCTTCGGTATCGGAGGCTTTGGCCGATTCCAGGTCCGTCACGGGCTTATCGGTGAAGAAGACGCTGAACATGGAGCCCACCTGGTTGACCGTGTAGTTCAAGCCCAGCTCCTGGCAAATCTGGCGGGTACCATCGGCAATGCGGGTGGTAATGCGGTTCAGCTCGTCGTACAGCTCGGGGTGTTGTTGCAGGTAGGTGAGCTGGGCAATACCGGCGGCAGTGGCAATGGGATTACCCGAGAGCGTGCCCGCCTGGTACACTTTGCCGGCCGGGGCCACGTTGTCCATAATTTCCTGACGGCCACCGTACGCGCCCACCGGCATACCGCCCCCGATGATTTTCCCCAGCGTGGTCATGTCGGGCGTGATGCCGTAAAGCTCCTGCGCGCCGCCCCGGGCCAGCCGGAAGCCGGTCATCACCTCATCAAAGATGAGCACGATGCCGTGGCGGGTGCACAGCTCGCGCAGGCCCTGCAGGTAGCCTTCGGCGGGAGCCACCAGCCCCATATTACCCACCACCGGCTCCAGAATAAGCGCGGCAACCTGGCCTTCGTTGGCCGTCAGCACTTCCTCCAGCGCAGATAGGTTGTTGTAGGGCACGGTGAGGGTATCCTGGGCCACGCCTTCGGTTACGCCCGGCGAGTCGGGGGCGCCAAGGGTGAGGGCCCCCGAGCCGGCGGCAATCAGGAAGGAGTCGCCGTGGCCGTGGTAGCAGCCCTCAAACTTCACGATTTTGTTGCGGCCGGTGTAGCCCCGTGCCACCCGAATGGCCGACATAGTAGCTTCGGTGCCGGAGTTTACCAACCGCACCTTTTCAATGCTGGGTACCATCTGCTTGATGAGCTCGGCCATTTCGACCTCGCGGCGCGTGGGCGCGCCAAACGACAAAGAATTGCCAATGGCCTGCTGCACGGCGTCCAGCACCACATCGGGGGCGTGGCCCAGAATCATGGGGCCCCAGGAGTTAATGAAATCCAGGTAGCGGTTGCCATCTACATCCGTTAGCCAGGCACCCTTGGCCGACTGCATGAACACCGGGTGGCCACCCACGGCCCGGAAGGCCCGCACCGGCGAGTTCACCCCGCCCGGAATGTGGTCTTTGGCCCGCGTGAACAGGGCGTCGGAGGTGGAGAGGTTCAGGTCGTGGGCAGAGGAGGATGAGGACATGGAAAAAGGTGGTAGCGCGAAGCAGCGGGCTTCGCGGTGTTAAAAAAATCGGGGTGGTATAGCCTGCCAGTCTTCCCAGGGCTGCAGCCCTGGGCTAGTCAGCGGAACATATCGAGCCTTACATGGCCCAGGGTTTCAGCCCCGCAACCCATGACATAACCTACCGGATGCCGACCGGGTTCAGCACTTCCACTTCCAGGTGCTCCAGCTTGGTGAGGGGCACGTACTGGTTGTCGTGGGTGCCACCGGGGTAGCCGATGCCCTGGAATACCGCGCCCGACACGGGGCCGCCGTTGGCCAGCTGCTGCTGGAAGGCTGCCCCGTTCTGGTGCAGCACGTTGCCGAAGTAGTACAGCAACTCGAAACCGGTGAAGGCAAACACCGAGGGCGGCAGGTTCTGGCGCTGGGTGTATAATTGCTTAAAGCGGCGCACGCCGGGGTTGGTTTTGTCGAGGAACTTAGGATGCACGAAATACACGTCGCGCGCATCCAGCTGGCCCAGCCCGATGCGGTTGTTATCCAGCCAGGAAGCGTAGGTAATGAGCGGGGTGCGGGCGGCCTGCAGCTTCAGGGCGCTGAACACGTAGGGGCCCGCGCCTTTGCCATCAGAAGCTACCACCAGATGACCGATGGATTTCAAATCCACGTCGCCCAGGGCGGCCGACAGGCTTTCCTGCACATCGGAGTTGATGCGGCGCAGCTGCAGCACCTTGCCCCCCAGCGCCTCGTAAGCTTGTTTGTAGGCTTGGCCGAAAGCGGCTTCATCCTTAGTATCCTCGTAAAGTACCACGGCCGTGCGGGGGCCACCCAGGCGGGTGTAGGCGAACTGCGCGGCCTGCCGGGCCTGGGTGGCGGTGCTGGGCTCGAACAGGTAGTGCCAGGGGTTGTCGAGCACCAGGTCGCCATCCTGCGAGAGGGGGTTCACCACGGCAATCTGGTGCTGCTGGGCGTAGCGGGCCAGAATCTTGGAGCCCGACTTATACACCGGCCCAATGATCAGGTCCAGGCCGGCTACTTCGGGCAGCGCCAGCACCTGTTTCAATTGCAGCGTATCGGCCCCGGTATCGTAGGCAAACAGCTGCACCGGGTGGCCTTCCCGCTGCAGAGAGTCCTGGGCCAGCCGTAAGCCGGCATACAGGTCGGTTACGAACTGGTTTTTGCGGCGCTTCTCCCAGCTGGTATCGTCAAACTCGAAGGGTAGGAGCACACCAATGTTGTAGGTGCTTTTGCGGGCCGGGCGGGGGCGGGGCGTGTAGCGGGCAGGGTCGAGCTGAAACTGCTGCACCAGCTGGGCCAATTGGTCTTTATCGGCGTCGGTGTACCAGCCGCCGTTGGCCAGCTTATCGGCGTAGGCGCGGCCGAGAGCGGGCTCCTGGGGGTAGGTTTTGAGCAGGTTCTGAAAGGTAGCCTTGTCCTTGATGCGGGGCAGGTACTGGGCCTTCATGTTGGCCTGCTCGGTGGTGAGGCGGCCGGCCGGAATCTGGGCCAGCACGCGCAGGGCATTGTCGAAGTCGCCCTGCTCAAAGGAGAGCTGGCCCTGCAGGAAAAAGGCTTCGGGCAGGTTGGGCCACTGCGGATACTCGTTGCGCAGCAGGTTGAGCATCTGCTCGGCCTCGGCCCACTTTTTGGCCCGGCTGGCCGCCACGGCGTACAGGTACGCGGCCTCAGGGGCCTTGCCGAACTTGCCGGTAGGGGCGGTCAGCGGCTCCAACTCCTGCATGGCCAGGTCGTAGCGGGTCTGGTCGATGAGGGTTTTGCCGTTGCGGTAGCGCACGTTCGGGTCCGCGGAGCCGAGGTTGGCGGGCAGGGGCGGACCGGTGGGCTTGGTCGCGGCCGGTTTGGGAGCCGGGACGGTACTGGTGGTGGGTTTGGCGGGTGTGCTGGTAGCCGGTTTGGCCGTAACCGGAGTAGCGCTGGTTTTTGCCGGAGCCGCAGTTGCGGGTTTGGCCGGGGTAACAGCAGCCTGTTTAGCCGGGGCGGACTTAGTGGCAGCGGCCGGGGTGGCGGGCTTTTTAACAGGGGTTTGCTGAGCCACGCCGGGCCGCGGGGTAGTCAATCCAACACACAACACCGCAGCAGGCAGCAAAGCAGAAAACCTCATACACCAGATAACAATTGAAGGCAGAAGAAACTACACAGAGCCGCCAATAAGGTGGCCTGGCGCGCAAAGGTACGCAGTTGCCGCCGGGAAGATATATGCCAATATCGGGGCCATACTCTGAATTAATACCGGGGCGCTATATACCAGAATAGCCATGCCAGCGTTATTGCCGCCGCGAAATTCCCGTACTTACTCCTATGGCTTTATCCCTGACTACCGTTACCGTGCCGCAACTGCGGCAGCGCCTGCATCTGCTGCTGCTTTTGGGAGCTTCCCTGGCGCTGAGCGTGGTGCTGATTGTGTTTCGGGTGTTTCTGGTGCACAAGATTACGTTTGTATTCCTGCTCTGGAACCTGTTTCTGGCTCTTATTCCGTTTGGGTTGAGCACCATGCTGGGTTTATCGGCCGGGCGGCTCAAGGCACGCGTGCTGCTGCCGGTGGGGGCGGTGTGGCTGCTGTTCTTCCCGAATGCGCCCTACATCCTCACCGACCTCTTTCACCTAGAGCCCCGCACCGGTGTGCCCTACTGGTACGATTTGGCCTTGATTCTGAGCTGCGCCTGGAACGGGCTGATGCTGGGCTACGCTTCCCTGATAGATATGCAGCACTTGGTGGCCCGCCGGCTGGGTTGGCTGGCCGGTTGGGCATTTGCCACGGTGGCCCTGCTGCTCAGCAGCTTCGGCGTGTACCTGGGCCGCTACCTGCGCTTCAACAGCTGGGATATCCTTACTAACCCGGCTAGCCTGTTTTACGATATTGTTACCCGCCTGCTGCACCCCGCCAGCCACCGCGGCACCTGGGGCGTCACCATTCTGTACGGCGTGTTTTTGCTGCTGGGTTATGCCACCGTGCGCCTGCTGGGCCGGATGGAGGAAAACCAGGAGTTAGGGTAAGCGAGGCCATAATACATCATCCGGAGCCAAGAATTGGGCTTGACTTATGCGTACTCCAACCGCCCAGGCCCAACTGACTAGCCGCTCATATAACCACTCAGCAGCATTGGCCGAATAAGGAGGCACCTAGTACCTTGCCGCCGCTATGCTCCACCTCACTCCCGACCAAAATCAGCCGACCATGAGCTGGTCCCGCCTGCTAAGCCGCCGCCGCTACCCCGAGCAACCCCAGCTGCACGTAGTAACGGATGCGCCGCCCGTGCGCGGGGCCTTTGTGCAGGATTACGACCGGGTGGTGTTCAGCTCCTCGTTTCGGCGGCTACAGCGCAAAACCCAGATTATGCCGCTGCCCGAAACCGATTTCGTGCACACCCGCCTCACGCATTCCTTGGAAACGGCCTGCGTGGGCCGCTCACTGGGGCGGTTGGGCGGGCGGCTGCTGTTGGAAGAGTCGGAGAGCTTAGCCAAGGAGCTGCCCCACCTTGATGCCGACTTCGGCGACATTGTGGCCGCCGCTTGTCTGGCCCACGATATTGGTAACCCGCCCTTTGGGCACGCCGGCGAAGACGCCATTTCGGCCTATTTCCGCTCGGCGGCGGCCGAGCCGTTTGTGCGCATGCTCACGCCAGCCCAGCGCGCCGATTTGCAGCAGTTTGAGGGCAACGCCGCCGGGTTTCGGCTGCTCACGCACACCTACGCGGCCCACAGCAGCGGCTCGGCGGGGCTGGGTCTCACCTATGCCACGCTGGGGGCGTTCAGCAAGTATCCGCGCCCGTCCTTGGTAGCGGAGTCGGGGCGGGGTATTGGGATTAGCGAGAAGAAATTTGGCTATTTCCAGACGGAGGCCCCGCGCTTTCAGGAAGTAGCGCGGGAGCTAGGGCTGCTACACAAGGCGGAGAGTGAGGAGGAAAGTGGGGCGTATTACCGTCATCCGTTGGCCTTTTTGGTGGAAGCGGCCGACGACCTGTGCTACCGCATCATTGATTTTGAGGATGGCCTCAAGCTGGGCCTTATTCCCTCAGGCGAAGGCCTGGCGCTGCTCCGGGAGTTGCTCAGCGACGCGCCCGGCCGCCAAGCTTCGGTGGAGTGGCGCGACTGGCGCGAGGAGTTGGGTTACCTGCGGGCCCGCCTGATCAACCGGCTGGTACAGCAAACCGCCCGCCTGTTCGCCGACCGGGCCCCTCAACTGCTGCTGGGACGCTACGATGAGCCGTTAGTACAACAGCTGGAAAGTTGGCCGCAACTAGCTGAAATGAACCGGCTGACGTCGGAGTATCTCTACCAGAGCCGGCCCGTGCTGGAAACGGAGGCGGCTGGCTTTGAGGTGCTGGCGGGCCTGCTGGATGCCTTTCTGCACGCTACTTTCGACCCGCAGGGCAGCGCCAATTCGCGGAAGCTGCAACAGTTACTGCCTGCACAATTTCGGGCTGCCGGACCGCAGCAGGAGGCCACTGCCTACGAGCAGATTATTCTGCTAACGGACTATATCGGAGGTCTCACGGATCAGAACGCGCTGAGCCTGTTCCGCTCGGTGCGGGGTATTGAGCTGCCAGCCAGCCGCTAGCCGCTACTGTAGCAAAAACGACGACGTATCAGCTAGCTGCCGGCGGAGCTGTTGCTGGTATTCCCGCAGCAGACGGGCCTGTTGCTCCTGCTGTTCCTTTTTCTTGAATAGCCGCACTTTGTAGCGGGTGCCCGGTGCCCGGGTCAGGTTCACAAACACCAGCCCCCGGCTGGCCCGGCGGCTGGCCTCACCGCTCTGGATGCGGGCAATGCGCTTTTGGTTGTTGCCCAGCAATGCCTGCAAAGGGCTCAGGCCCACGTACAGGTTAGCGCGCCCATCGAGGTAGTATTCACCGCTCACCTGCATGTCGGTCAGGTTGCTGCTCAGGTTCAGGCCCGGTATCAGCAGGCGGCCCCGGTCCAGCATAAACCGGGGTTGCACGGGCTCAAAGTACAGATGCCCGGTGCGTCGGGGACTCAGTATGCGCAGGGCCTGCATCAGGGCCTCCACATCCACCAACTCCAGCTCGTGCAGGTCGGTGCGGAGCAGGGCTTGGGTTTGGTCAAGCTCGGGCAGAAAAGTAGGACCTAGGGCCGTTTTCATTTCCACTTCCGCCTGCATGGTTCCCCTGATGTTGTCGGGTCCCAGAACGTCAAACCCCAGCTGCTGAGCCAGGGCAAACACCTCCGGCAGCTGCACCTGCTGCACCTGTAGCTGAGCGTGCAACGGGTGGTAGGTAGCGCCGGAGTCGGTGCGCAATACCCCGCGTAGCTCTACGTGCCCGCCAAATGCATCGAGGGAGCAACGTTCCACTTTGGCTTGACCACCAGTGAGGTAGCTAAGCAGTTCAAGTTTGTGCCCTCTGAGGGCCCCGTACCGCATGTTGGCAGCCGTTACGTGCACGCGGCCGGTGATGGTGCCATCCAGAAACGGCGACACTTGCCCGGCTTCCCGACGGGCTGCCCGGGCCGCAGCTTTTCTGTTGGATTCGGGTGCTGGCATCGTGCTCAAGGCTGCCAGTAGCTGCAACAGGCTTTGCACGTTCAGGTCCTGGTACTGCAAATCAAGCTGGCCGGTGGCTCGCTCCAGCCGGGAGCGGTTCAGGCGGGCTTCGGCGCTGATGCGGCCCTGCCCACCCATGCCAGTCTGGAACGTGAAAGCCGGAATCTGAAAGCGGGTAGCCGTTTTTTTTAGTTGCAGCCGGAGCTTGGTCAGCTCATCATTTGCCGGCAGCACCAACCGGTCAATGGTGACGGTAGCTTCGCCGTTGGCGGCCAGTAGTACGTCCCGCAAGGTAGGGTTGGGTTGTCGGCGGGGCGTAGTACGAGGTGTTGGCCGGGTAATGCGCCGCAATAGCAACTGGTAGCTGAGCACCGGGAAATGCGCGGATAGTTGTGCTGTGACGGGTTGCAGGTTCAGCGTATCGGTAAGCCAGCTGACTCCACCCCGCAACTGGCCTCCCCACAGTCGGGCTTGCAGGTTGCGGAGCTCCACGTGGCGACCATCGTGTAGCACAGTAGCGGCTAACTGCTGTAATGTGTCAGTAGCTATAACCAAGCGGCCACAGCGCAATTGCACCTGCAGCCGCAGGCCCGGCGGTAGCACGTTCAGCACCCGGCTGGCCAAGGCCTGGTTGCGGGTGTAGCCTCGCCGCACAGGGCGCGCTGCCGGGCGGCGCGAAGTACCCGGAGCCGCCAACAGCCGTTGTAGCTCGGGTAGCCGCAATTCATCCACCGCAAATGTGCCTGCCACCGAAGTAGTGGGGTGTTGGCCGCTGAAGTAGGCCAGCAGATAGTGCGTGGTGGCATTGGCCTGCACTCGCATGCCGTTGAGGCGGCCGGTCAGGTTTTCAAGGCGCCATTCACTGTCCAGCATCCGCACGCGCACGTTGAGCCCGGTCATGCGCGCGCGGCGGCTCGGAATATCAAAGGCGGCCTGCTCCAGCTGCACGGTTCCCCGGGCCGAAATAGGGGGGAGGATGGTATCGGCCACCGCACTGCGGCGCGCAGCCCGGTCCGGGATATTAGGGATGGTGCCGTTTAAACGTAGATCAATGGCGGCCCGCCCACCCCGGGCCTGCCACAGCGTGGGCACCACCACCGACGCCAGGGTTTGCAGCTCAGTACGGCCTCGTAGCCGGCCTAACAGATGTGGATGGGTAAAGTCGCGCACGGTAATGGCGGCGTCCAGCTGGCCCGCATCGGAATATAGGCGGCATTGCTCAAACCGCAGATACGTGGTGCGCGAGTCGTGCTCCGGGCCGTTGTCGAACACCCCACGGGCATCCCAGCGTTTGATGCGCCGGCTGGAATCGGCCCACTGCAGTTGGGCGTTGCGCATGGCAAACTGCAGCACCGTGCGGGGCCGGGTGGTGGGCCCGCTCAACCCCCGGATGGAATAATGAATATGCGCATGGCTGGGGCTGCGGGCCCCGCGCAGGTACCGCTCCAGGCCCGGTGGCAAGGCCGTGTGCAGAATCTCTAGCAACGGCTGGTTACCCTCGAATGTGAGGTTGAGGTGCGTACCGCGGGGCTCCCCGGGGCTGGCCGCGCGGTGCGTGCCGCCAATCTGCACCGTGTCGCCGTTGAGGGTAGCTAATGTGCGCCGGAAAGTGCCCTGCCGCTGCCGGAAATCATACTGGTAGCGGATGCGCGCTACAATGGGCTCCTGCTCGAACAGGTTGCCGCGGCTGCTGCGCAAGTATTCGAGTTGGCCCTGCAGCCGCCCCCGCACCTGGGCCCGGCCGCTGCGGGTGCGCACAATCAGGCGGCCTTGCTGCACGTGGGTCGAAAAGCCGCTGTGGTGCAGGTCGTTGCGGTCAGTTACGCGCACGTTCAGCAGCACCAGCGAGTCAAGGTCGAAATCGGGAGGGGCGGAGGGGCGGCGCTTGCGCGGGCCTTTGCCGCGCAGGCCCCAGTCACGTCCCAGCGAGTCGGTCAGTTGCCGGAACTCCGCGTCGCGCAGGGTCAGGTGCCGCACCCGAAACTCTCCCCGCCATATCTGGCGCAGCTCCAACCGGATATCGGCCCGGCCCACGCGCAGCACGGGCACACTCCTACGGAAAGACGTGTCCGTAAGGGCCAGATTTTCTACGGAAGCCGTGAGATGCGGAAAGTCCCGCCACAGCGAAAAATCAATGTCCATCGGGCCCAGCACCAAATCGGACTGCTGGGCCACCCGCTCCCGAATAATACGCTCCAGCTGCTGCCGCCCCCAGTGGGTACCCAGTAACCATATGCCCGCCACTACCGCCAGCAGAAGCCCCAGTACCCCCAGGGCAAGCACACGGCGAAAAGTAGCAAATTTCATGAGGCAGGCAGGACGGTAGCAGGGTTGCCGGATTCTACGCAAATAACAGCACGGCGGCCAAGCCGCAGGGTACTAGGCATAGGCTACCTATTGTTAAAGCTCGCTGGAATAGATCATTTGAGGAAAGCTCAACGCTAGAATTATTATTTATACTAATTCTAAATAATTATACTTGCAGCAATTCACCCTGTCTGTAGTTCTATGGCTCAGTTTTTTCACCACAATGAATACGGCTACTGCGCCCGGTGCCCCCGCACGCAGCATTTGCACGTGTGCTTTGGCAATCTGGCCCTGGCCGCCACCACCGATGAGTTTCAGGAGTTCCGGCAGTATGTAAACGCCACTTGGCAGCATCACTGCCTGACTACCCCCGACCCCGAAGCCCGCAACATTGCTCTGCGCACCCCAGTTGCGCGGATGGCCTTGGTGTTCTCACTGACGGAGCTGACGTTGCTGCGCGATATTCTGGAAAACACCGCTCTGCTGCTGGAAGTGGAAATGCTGCTGCAATAAGGTCCAAGAGGTTTGGCAACCACGTATCGGGCTGAGGCATAAAACAACGTGCCCGCGCTGTACATGACAGCGCGGGCACATCAAGACAGATGGGCTAACCGACATTAATAGTCCGTTCGGCCTTCCTTCTGCTCCCAAGCCCGGAAGCCAGCAATAGCCTCGTCGCGCAGTAGCTCTACCATTGGGATATGGCGCTCGGCCAAGGGCAGGTCCAACTCTTCGTAGATAAACTGGTCGTCGAAGCCAATTGCGGCGGCATCCTGCTTGGTGTTGCCGTAAAACACCCGCTGCGGCCGGGCCCAGTAGATGGCCCCTAGGCACATCGGGCAGGGCTCACAGCTGGTATACAGGTCGCAGCCTTCCAGCTGAAACGTACCCAGCGTAGCGCAGGCCTTCCGGATGGCATCTACCTCGGCGTGGCAAGTTGGGTCGTTGGTGCTGGTTACCTGATTGAAACCCCGGGCAATGATTTGGCCATCTTTTACGATGACTGCGCCGAAGGGTCCGCCGTAGCCGGCCTGCATTTTTTCAATTGACAGGCGAATGGCTTCGCGCATAAATTCAGGGTTAGGAGTATCCATGGGGAAGAACTGAATGAAACAGCAAAAAAGGCCTTGCCGGCCCATAAACTGCGCAAAATACAGCTTTTGTCGTGCTTTTAAGAGTGTTGAACGTGCAAGCGGCGCAAATACCTGACATCTTTTTTTGCAACCGGATGCAACCCTTCACCCACTTGCGTGACTCTATATTGTGTAGACACTATAGAGGCGTTCTTTCTGAGATGCTCGGCATGTTTGGTTCACTTTGGCCCAATACTTGCTCAGAGGTAATCTGAAAGAATAGTTTTTTAGGTGTTTTGGTTGTGGAAAAGGGGCGGTCCAGTGGGCCGCCTTTTTTTATTGCCAGTTCTCCGACTTATACTTCGTGGCTATGCGCTTATATCTCCAGTTAGCCTATTGGGTAAGCCTGCTACTGCTATGTGGCTGCTACGAAAAACGGGCCTCCTCCCCGGTTGCTCAACAGGTACCAGGGTACGTGCGCACACTGAAACAACACGCCACTGCACGTTATAACCAGCGCATCGGGTTCTATCTTGACCTGAGGCGTCCATCAGGGCAGCCTCGTTTTTTTGTGCTGGATTTGCGTCGCAAGCAGGTACTGGCGGCGGGACTGTGTTGCAGTGGCCGTACCGATGCACAGGGCCGGGTACGCTACTCCAACACGCCCGACTCCAACTGCAGTTCCCATGGGCTGGCGCAGGTGTCGTATGCCTACACGGGCAAATTCGGGCGGGCGTACAAGCTGGTTGGGCTGCAGAAAACCAATAGCCGAATATTCGAGCGGTTTATCGTATTGCACTCCCATGACTGCGTGCCGGCTCAGCCGCAACGCCGCGCCATTTGCCGCAGCCAGGGCTGTCCCACGGTGAATCCGGCGTTTTTGCGAGTGCTCAGCACCTACATCGACCACAGCCACAAGCCTATTTTGCTGTATACCAACTAGCGGATCCAGGCAGATTCAGATTACCACGCGCAACTCGTACTCTTCAGTAGCGGCTTTCGACGGGGTTCCAATCCGAAACGCCCCAATGCGGCTGGGGCCGTAGCCCAGGTTGATTTTCACCCATTCGTCGCGCACGGGAAGTTGCTGGATGATGTGCTGACGTAAGCGGGTGAGGTCGTCGCGCAGGTTTTGCAGATTCTGCTGGGTTTCTTCCAGGTGCTGCGGGTAGCTGCCGGTAGCCGGGCGCTGTTCAAAGCCTTCAGTTGAGGGGTCCGGAGCCTGGGTGAACATGGTGGCGGCTATTTCCGCCTGAGCCAGCTCTTTTTCCGTTTTCAAATACGTCTGCACAACTTCTTCAAGCGGCAGCAGAGCGGGGTCAAGGTAATCGAGGTTGCTGGCCATACGGACAGAAATTTAAGGAACGGGGGAGATGCTGGGCCAAACGCAAAACCGGCCCGGAAGGATACGCTACTGCGCGGTAGCCTGCGCTTTGGGCTTGTTGCGCTGGCACTTCTCCCCACAATATTTCACTTCGTCCCAGCAGTTGCGCCACTTCTTGCGGTACTCAAACGGCCGCCCGCACGTGAGGCAGATTTTGGTAGGCAGGTTGCCTTTAACAAGTCGGGAAACAGGTTTCATACGCCATAGAGGAGCTTGCTATCTTTTACCCGTTCTGCTGACCCGGGGTTGTGTTGGGCCGCTGGCTACCGCCGCTCGCCGTATCTTTGCGGCATGTCAACATCTGTTTCTGCCGCCCCCGATGCCCTGGGCCAAGCCCTGCTGGCTTACCAGCGCGGCCATTTAAGTGCCACTCTGGCCGTGCACAGCTCCGTAGCCGATGAGGAAGTGCTGCCCGCGTCGTACTTCTTCCGTTCGCTGTGGGAAATGCCGGAGCTAGAGCGCACCGCTCTGGAAGAATGCCGGGGCCGGGTGCTAGATTTGGGCGCCGGTGCCGGCTGCCACGCCCTGGAGCTGCAGCAGCGGGGTTTCAGCGTGAAGGCCGTGGATATTTCGCCGGGGGCCGTGGAGGTGATGCAGGAGCGCGGCGTGAAGGAGGTAGCCTGCCACGATATTTTCGATGCGGCGCTGGCCCAGGGCGAAAAGTTTGATACGTTGCTCATGCTCATGAACGGCATCGGGCTGGCTGGTACACTGGCCGGCCTGGAGCGGTTTCTGGAACACGCTAAAGCCCTGCTGGCCCCTGGCGGACAAATTCTGGCTACTTCCTCCGATATCAGCTACCTGTACGAAGACGAGGACGGGGCTCTGGTGTTCGACCTGAACGGCCCCTACTACGGGGAGGTTGAGTACACCATGCAGTACGCTCACCAGACCGGCGCCGCTTTTCACTGGATTTTTGCCGACCCCACGCTGCTGCAGGACTACGCGGAGGCTGCTGGCTACGCCGTGGAATTCCTGGAGGAAGACGACCAGCAACAATACCTGGTGCGCCTCACGCTGCCCTAAACCAAACCTGCCACCGTTGCCGCGGTTATGGGTGCTCATTCTTCCTTTTGTATGTCCGCTTTCGAAAGAACCTACACCGTACGTTGGGCCGATATGGACCCTAACGGCCACATGCGCCACTCCGCCTACGCCGATTACGCCGCCCAGCACCGCATCGAGTACCTCTCAGGACACGGCTTTACCCTACCATTCTTTGCCAAGACTGGGCTGGGGCCCATCTTGTTCCGCGAGGATACCCGCTTCCTGAAAGAGCTGCATATCAACGAGCAACTGCGCGTTACCGGTGAGCTGTCGGGTCTGAGCGAGGATGGCTCCCGCTGGAACATCATCCACACCCTGTACAAGCCCGATGGCCGCCCCGCCGCCACAGTGGCCGTGGAAGGTGCCTGGCTGGATTTGCGCGCCCGAAAGCTCACCGTACCGCCCGCCGAAATTGCCGCCCTGATGCGCGAGTTGCCTCGCCACGCTTCTTACCAAGATATTGTGCGTGAGCCGAAGGCCTGAACGTCCTTTTAGTACATAAAAATGCCCGTTGCACTTAGTCGTGCAACGGGCATTTTTATTGAAAAACTATCCGGTTACTTAACGGCCAGCGCAATGCGTTCCACCTGTTTTTGGTGGTGCAGCACGTGGTCAATCATGAAATCCAGGGTTTGGTAAATAGTGAGCATGCCGGAGCGCGGGTGCTTGAAGATGGACCGGTTGAGCAGGTTGCTGGGAAACTCATTGAGCAGGCGCTCCAACCGCCGGCGCACTGCTGCCCATTCGGCCTGCAGTTCGGGTAGCGGCGGAATTTCGGTGGGTGTCATCCTCTCCAAGTAGGAAGGTGCCTTGAAACGCGTGAACGGCAGCCGCAGCAACACCCGCAGCAGCCGGGACTTTAGAAACGCCCCAATGCCGGATTTCTCCAAGGATTCGGCCTGCAGCAGCTTCTTTTCCATGTATTGGCCAATACCAGTCTCCGATATCACCAAGTGCTGCACCACCTGCACCGCCGACCATTGCCCCGGACCCGGCGACTGGGTAGCCCGCGGCCCCAGGGCCGCTACGGTATCCAGCAGGTGGGTAGTGGCCAACTCAAGCTGCTCAAAACGAAGATGCAACCGGTGATTCATGTGCAGAGGGGGAAGTAGGAGAAATACGGTTGAGCAAAAGGTACGCAAAATCACCTGCCAAGATCAGGCCAGTCGTGCTGGCTGGGCACATTTTATTGCAGTGCAGTGCCGCAACAAACGCACACCGGCCCCGCTCCTGTGCAGGAACGGGGCCGGTTATGGGATGAAAGCCGCTGGCGCTTACTTGTTCACGTACAGCACTTCCTTCACGGCCTTCACGGTGCGCTCTACGTTGGGCAGCGAGGCCTCAATGAGGGTAGGCGCGTAGGGTAGGGGCACGTCCTGGCAGGTAATGCGCAGCACGGGAGCATCGAGGTAGTCGAAGGCGCGGCGCTGCACCATGTACGACAGCTCCGAGCTGATGCTGGCCAAGGGCCAGGCTTCTTCTACTACCACCATGCGGTTGGTTTTCTTCACCGATTCAACCAGCGTATCGTAATCGATGGGGCGTACGGAGCGCAGGTCGATTACCTCGGCGTTGATGCCTTCCTTGGCCAGCTCGTCGGCGGCAGCTAGGGCTACCTTCATCATTTTACCGAAGCTCACGATGGTTACTGACTCGCCTTGGCGCACCACGTTGGCTTTGCCAATCGGAATCAGGTATTCTTCCTCGGGCACCTCGCCTTTGTCGCCGTACATCAGCTCCGACTCCATGAAAATCACCGGGTCGGCGTCGCGGATAGCGGATTTCAGCAGGCCTTTGGCGTCGTAGGGGTTCGAAGGAACCACTACTTTCAGGCCGGGCGTGTTGGCGTACCAGTTCTCAAAGTTCTGGGAGTGCTGCGAGGAGAGCATACCGGCGTTGCCGGTAGGGCCGCGGAACACGATGGGGCAGCTGTACTGCCCGCCTGACATGGAGTAGATTTTGGCGGCCGAGTTAATCACCTGGTCGATGGCCACCAACGAGAAGTTGAAGGTCATGAACTCGATGATGGGCAACAGGCCGTTAATGGCCGCACCCACGCCGATACCGGCAAAGCCCAGCTCGGCAATGGGCGTGTCAATCACGCGCTCCGGGCCGAATTCGTCGAGCATGCCCTGGCTCACTTTGTAGGCACCGTTATACTCGGCTACTTCTTCGCCCATCAGAAACACGCGCGGGTCGCGGCGCATTTCTTCAGACATGGCTTCACGCAGGGCTTCCCGGAATTGGATGGTCCGCATAATCACAGAGGAAATTCAAAAAGTCAACTCAGAAACAAAAAGCCGGCGCAAGTCCGGCCCGTAAAGCTACAACGACTAGCCGGGACGGGCAAGCCAGCAGCAACTACCCGGATAAAATGAAAAAGCTATTTGTTCAGTTAGGCTTTCATTTTGCTCAGATGGGGCTGGATAAGTCATTGTTCATTGGGCAATGATATGGTCGGAAACCATATCATTGCCCAATGAATGTGTCAGTCAAAAAAGCTTACGTCGGATTTTTGCTCTTGCTTTTTTTGTGTAGCAATTGCACTCAGGACCGACAACGTGTTCCTGAACATAGAGAGGAGTCGTTTATTCCCTATACTATTGAGCTAGCCACAATCCTGATTCCCTCGTCTTGGCAAAAGAAAGACTATGAACCAAATTCAGAGAGTGCAGAGGAACCATACGTCTTTATAGGTCCCTACCACCAAAAGGACAGTCTTCTTGGGGATGCAATTCTGGTCACCATCAAGAGAAAAGAAGGGAAGCCTAATCTTAAGCGCTTACAGGACAGCTTCGTCGAAAACATGGAAGTACATGGGCAAAACAAAGTGAAGATGCTCTCCTTCCAAGACTCCGTTTTTGCGGATGGTGGGCTTGTTCTCGTCGATTATGATAATACGATTGTAGCACAAAACCTTAACCAAATATGCACCTATGGGGGCTTCTACAGGAAAGGGGTATTTGTCTCAATTATAAGTATGGCGCGAAGAGGTTCGACTCAGGAGAATTTAGAGAAGCGTAGGCTGTTTCGAAAAGTGATTCATTCACTAAAATGGATTACTAATTAAGCTCCTGCGGTAGAAGAGCAGTAGTATTCAAACGCACATGTGTGAATAGTAAAGGCAGGCAGTGGAAACTCTTGCTACCGCAGCGACTCCATAAACTGCTTACCCTTGGCGAAGTCCCGGAACTCCAGGTCTTCCACGGCGCGGTTGGCGAAGGTACGGTCCAGCTGCACGGCGCGGCGCAGGTGCATGGCCATGGCGGGCTCGTTCTGCTGGCGGGCGGCTACTACGGCCAGGCAATAGTAGAGCAGTGGGTCCTGAGGGCGCAAGCCGATGGCCAACGCATAAATATCGGCCGCGCCTTGGTAGTTGCCCTTCAGCACGTAGATGAGGGCCCGGTTCATGATGTTCTGGTAGGTTTTGGAGCTGTAGCTCAGGCTGCGCAGGGCATCATCCAGCTGGCCCACCTCAATTTCCAGGGCCGCCTTATCGGCAAACACCTTGCTGAGCACGGCTCGGGGGCCACCTAGCTTGATGGCGTAGTCGTAATTCTGCAGGGCCTCCAGCTTGTCGCCGGCGCGGTGGTAGGCGCTGCCCACGCGGTAGAACAGCTCGGCGGTGGGGTTGCGGTGGGCGGCCAGCGTGAAGTTCACGGCGGCCCGGCGCAGGTAGGCCTTCTGCACCTTAGGGTTCACCTCTTTTTCGGAGCGCAGCAGCAGCACCACGGCCAGGTTATGGTAGGCCTGCCAGAGGCCGGTGGTGGCCACGGCCGTTTCGTAGATGCGCTGCTTTTCGGCCAGCAGGGGCGTGAGGTTGGCCGAGTAGCGCAGCTCCTCGGGCGTTAGAGCGTCGGCCTCGGTCTGCTTCTCCACAATCTTTTTGGAGAGCAGGTAAATTTCCGAGTCGTAGCGCTTGGGGGCCGAGTAGCGCACGGCCACCGTGCCGAAGCGCATCACCGGGTAAATGTATTGGTCGAGGTAGTCGTAGAAGCTTAGGCGGCGCAGGCCGGCTTCCTTCTGGGCATAGGTGCCGGGCGTATCGTTGATGAGCAGCACCACCGAGTCAATCTGGGCCGGTTTCAGGGCCGACTGCTGCACTTTGTTCAGGAACAGGTCCCAGCGGCGGTGGTAGGCCTCGGTTTCGAAGTCAATCTGGCTGACCTTGTTCAGGTAGGAGTCAGTATCGACGCGGTTTTTGTAGTACTTCAGCAAGGCCTGCACGCGCTTATCGGCCAGGCGCGGGTCGTGGCGGTCCAGGGAGTCGGGCGAGTGGCCGGCCACAATCATCACCTTCTCGGTGTGCTGGTTGGCTTCGATGAAATCTTCCAGCGCCGCCACGTTGGTGCCCAGGTAGTTGCGGATTTCAGCCTTGCCGGCATCAAAGAAGAAGGGCAGCACCCGGGTGCCGCTCATGTTGTTGTCGGCCGTTTCGGGCAGCAGGGTAATGGCTGTATCCTGGCGCACCACTAGGCGGCTGGTGGTTACGATGCCGCGGGCTACTACTAGCTCTTTCCCCTTCACGCTCTTGCCGTTGAGCTTGGTTTCGCGGGCATCGGGCAGGGCTACCAGCTCGCCGGGGCTTTTCTGCGGGGCGTAAGGGAAGGAAAACTGCTTCCGGATAACCAACTGGTCCTTTTTCTGCTCATCGTAGGTGTACTCGCCCGAGATGAACGTGAGGCGGCCCACGGTGTCCTGGCGCAGGCCGTTCTGGTAGCGGTAGCTCAGCCCCAGGTTGTAGGCCGCGCCCTTGCGCAGGTGACTGGCGGGCACCTTGGCCGTTACCTCAAACAGCACGTTTTCGCCGTTGCTTTCCAGCACGGTGGGCTGCACCGTCAGCGCCTGCCCGGCCTGGGCCTGCTTCAGTACGCTGGCCAGCGGCGAGCAGCCCGACAAGTAAGTGACGGTTCCGGCTAGGGCAATTCCGGAAAAGTAGCGGGAAGCAGAAATGGGCATGAGCAACAGGCGAGCGAGACGCTAAATTCAGACAACAAACGGAAAAACCTTCGCAACCGACGTATCTTGTTGCGGCTTTGGTACGTAAGTGCTTGACTACCGCCACCAATTATCGTATTTTGGATCAGGTTAGCCACTCCCGGCAGCTGAATACTCAGATGGTATGAAACGACTAACCGACTTTATCGAAAAGCAGAGCTTCGGCGTGTGTGAAGCCATTGGCAAACGGGTTGGCTTCTCTTCCGGCAGCGTGCGCCTCTCGTTTGTGTACGCCTCCTTCTTCACCTTTGGCTCGCCCATTGTGCTGTACTTCGCCCTGGCGTTCTGGATGAATGCGCGCCGAGCCCTGCGCCAGCAGCGCCGCACTGTGTGGGATTTGTAGTAGCACATGCTTTAGCTTGTGCCAGGCCTGCTTCCCGGAAGCAGGCTTTTTTGTGCCCGTTGCCTCACCCCCCGGCCCCCTCTCCGGGAGAGAGGGGGAGCCACGGCGGCGCAGTCCTGAATCCTTCGGCTCCCCCTTTCTCCGGGAGAAGAGAGTAAGGTGGTTATGTCAACTCCCGGGCGTCCAACTCCGAGAATTTCCGCTGGCTGCGCCCGAAATACGCCCACACAATGCTGCCCTGGTACACGCCCGGCCGCTCCCGGCTGCGCAGCTTCTGGGGCTGGGCCTGCCGGCGCTGCCGCCAGTAGGCGCGGCGGAAAAAGAAGTCGGCGTGGGCCCGGAATACGGCCCGGTAATCGGCGCGCTGGTTTTGCAGGAACAGGCGCACGGCGGCCACCCAATCCAGCACCACCCGCACCGTGAGCACCCAGGGCAACTCGGCGGGGTGGGTATTCTTGTACACCAGAGCCAGGCCGTTGTGAAAGTTGAGGTAGGTTTTGCGCGGGTTGGATTTGTGCAGCGTGCCGCCGCCCACGTGAAACACCGTGCAGCCGCCGTGGTACCACACCTGCCAGCCGGCATTCTGCAGCCGCCAGCACAGGTCAATTTCCTCCATGTGGGCAAAAAAGGCTGATTCCAGTCCGCCCAGCGCATGCCAGGCTTCGGCCCGCACCAGCATACACGCACCGGTAGCCCAGGCAATGGGGCGCGGGTCGTCGTACTGGCCGTGGTCGGTTTCGAGGGTATCGAAGAGGCGGCCGCGGCAGAAGGGGTAGCCCAACCGGTCGAGGTAGCCCCCAGCGGCCCCGGCATACTCAAATTGCTGCTGCTCGGCTATAGTGGAGCCGAACTGCCGGATTTTGGGCTGGCAAGCCGCAATGCATGGGTTGCTTTCCAGCAGCTCCCGCTGAGGACGCAGCCAGCCGGATGTCACCTCCACATCGGAGTTCAGCAGCACGTAGTACCGGAACCCGAATACATCTGTCCAATCCCGACCACGTTCAGTTGGCGTTCTAACGCGTTGAGGCTTCGTAGCTGCCGGCCCTTCCCACCGTACATCATCCAGAGCCGCGTTATAGCCTTTGCAAAAGCCGAGGTTATACGCTAACTGAATGATGCGTACCGCCGGAAACTGCTGCTGCACCAGGGCCACCGAGTCGTCGGTGGAGGCGTTGTCGGCCACGAATACGGTGGCCCCGTCGGAATGAGCCAGTACGCCGGGCAGGAACTGCTGCAAAAAGGCGCGGCCGTTCCAGTTCAGGATTACCACCGCCACATCGGCGCAGGAGCCAGCAGCGGGGTTAGAGACCAAAACCGCCGAGGTCGAGGCCGGGAATGTTGGGAAGGAGGCCCGAGGTTTTGCTCTTGATTTCTTCCTTGGCCTTCTCGCCGGCTTCCTCCATCACCTTGTTCACGGCGGCCACCACCAGATCGGCCAGCATGTCCCGGTCCTGGGGCTGCAGCAGGCTTTCGTCGATTTCCAGCTTTAGCAGGCGGCGCTGGCCGTTGGCCGTGGCGCGCACCAGCCCGCCGCCCGACTCGGCGGTGGTGGTAATGTATTGGAGTTGGTCCTGGGCCTGCTTCATTTTCTCCTGAAGCTCTTTCATTTTGCCCATCATGCCCATGATATCAAACATCGGAATGCAGTAGTTAGGGTGGTAAAGATGGCGCAAGCTACAAGCTTCAGGCCACAAGCCGGATGCTGCCATTTTGGACGCCGTACAGAGGCCGGATGGGTCTGTTGCGCATTGGTGGCAGATTTGGAGCTATGCCTGATACGCTGACGCGCTACCGGATAATGGTAATGGAGCCGCTCTGGACGGTGCGTTTGCCGGATTGGTCAACGGCTTCAAAACGCCACGCGTAGGCCCCCGGCACTGGCGGGGCGCTGCCAATGCGGCCGTCCCAGGTTTGGGCGCGGTTGGTGGCCTGAAACACCTGCTGGCCGTTGCGGTCAATAATGGTAAAGCGGAAATTATCGAGGAACCGGCCCTTCAGCTCCAGTACATCGTTCAGGCCATCCCCATTGGGGGTAAAGGCTGTAGGTACGAACAGCTTGACCTGCCGGGACACTGAGGCTACGTTGGAGTAGCTGGCTGCCGTCAGCCCGCCGCCGGTAGCCTCTACCCGGTAGCGTACCACCTGCTGATCCTGGGGCGGCTGCAGATCGAGGTAGGTGAGGCCGGTGGCGACGGAGACGCTGCGCAGCACGGCGTTGGTGGGCGAAAGGGTCAGCACCCGGTAGCTGACGGGCGTAGTGGCATCGAGGCCGCGCAGGGCCGTCCAGGTCAGCCGGATGGTGGTGCCTTCATCGTTGGCGGCGCGGGCTTCCAGCAGCACCGGGCACACGGGGGCACTGTCGGCGGAGCGGTTGCCACAAGCATCCTGAAAGCGCACGGCGTAGCACAGCGGGTCAGCCAGACTAGGCGTCAGCAGCGAGTCGCGCAGGGTGCGTGCAGATGTCGTGCGTAATTCCTCGCCGTTGCGCAGATACGTGAGTTGGCCGCCACTGGGGCTGCGGGCCAGCGTGGCCGTCAGCTCCACTTGGTTGCGCAGGTTGAAGGTGGCCTGCAGCCGTGGGGCCGCCGGGGCCGCGCCGGAACTAGTGGTAATGGCTACTTCATCGGAGGTGGAAGTAGTGGTGCCCATCGTTTGCGTGAGACGGTACCGGTACACGCTGCCGCAGGTAACGGCCGTATCGGTGTACTGAGTAGTGCCGGCGGGTACGGGCAGGGTGAGGGTAGCGCCGGCCGCATCGGTGCGGGTGAGGGTATAGCCGCCGGTGCCGCCGGAGGTCCAGCTGAGCTGGTTGCGGCCGTTTTGGGTGGTGCCTGTCAGCGCCACCGAGCAAAGTACAAACGACGAGGAGCTGACCACTGCCGGTTGGCACTTATCCTCCAACAGCAGCCGGTAGCAGCCGGGCAAAGGCGCATTGTTGAGCGTGAAGCTGGTTAAGTTACTAGGCACCGCCGCCACCGTGCGGTAGCCGCCCGGCGCGGCGGCATCAGTCACCTGCAGGCTGTACTGGTACTCGGGTTGCAGGGCCCCAAACTGGAGCTGCACCGTGCTGCCCTGCACGGCCAGGTTGCGCAGTGCGGGCCGCTGGGGTGGGGGCAGGGGCGTGAAGCTGCGGGTAGCCGCCCCGGTGCAAATGCCCGTCTGGGTATAGCGCCCAATGACCGTTACCGAAGTCGGGCCGTTGGTGGCCGGGTACGTAACGGCAACATTGCGTGGGGCTGGCTGTGGGGCATCATTGCCCACCTGCACGAAATACTGGTCGTAAGTAGCATCCGTCACGGTTACCTGCACGAAGCCAGGCGTGCAGGTAGTTACCGTAAAGGTGGGCTGGGGAGTGCTCTTGACCTCGAAATTGCGGGAGAAGATAATGCCCTGGCTGCCGCCCTGTGGGCCTTGGGTATTCTGGGTAATCACCAGCACGCCCGGCGCCGTGGGCGTGAAGGTGGTGGTGGTATCGGTGAAGCCGGAGCACACAATGGTGCTGGCTTGGCGGTAGTAAATCTGGGCGGGATTGAGGTTTTT
Source organism: Hymenobacter pini (assembly GCF_020421205.1). GTDB lineage: Bacteria > Bacteroidota > Bacteroidia > Cytophagales > Hymenobacteraceae > Hymenobacter > Hymenobacter pini. The sequence goes on along the minus strand of NZ_JAIZZH010000002.1, from coordinate 651,222 downwards.
GCCACTACAGTCGCGCAGGCGCACGGCGCGGCCCACGCACAGATAGAAGGGCAATTCCTGACCAGTAGCGGCATCATAGGTCTTAAAGCACGCCCCCGAGTTGGGCGTGGGCACGCACCCCTGGGCCCACCCGGTGGTGGCCAGGCCAAGCAGCAATACTACCAGCAACAACAGTCGGTTCATCCGGCCCATAAACGAAGCACCCGCCCGATTGCGTGTCCGGGCGGGGCTAAAGTAACGAAATGAGGCGTTGGGGTACGCTATAACCCGAAACTGTAGTCCCGCACAAATGCCGCGGCGGCGTGCAAATCGGGGTAGAGCACCCGGTCCTGGTTCACAAAGGGCACCTTCTCTCGGAAAGCAGTCAGCAGGGCTTCCAACGGCTCGGAGGTGCGGGCGGGGCGGCGGAATTCCAAAGCCTGGGCCGCGTTCAGCAGCTCAATGCCCAGCAGCTGCTCCACGTTCTGCACCACCCGCAGGGCTTTGGTAGCGGCGTTGGCCCCCATGCTCACGTGGTCTTCCTGACCGTTGCTGCTCACCACGCTATCCACTGAGGCGGGAGTGCACAGCTGCTTGTTCTGGCTGACAATACCGGCGGCGGTGTACTGCGGAATCATGAGGCCCGAGTTCAGGCCCGGCTCGGCCACCAGGAAGGGCGGCAGGCCCCGCTGCCCGCCGATGAGCTGGGTAGTACGCTGCTGGGAGATACTGCCCAGCTCGGCCGTGGCAATGGCCAGCATATCCAGGGCCAATGCCAACGGCTGCCCGTGGAAGTTGCCCCCGCTCAGAATGGCGTCATCATCGGGGAAGATATTGGGGTTGTCCGTCACGGCGTTGCACTCGGTTTCCACTACCTGCTGCACGTACGCCAGGGCATCGTGGGAAGCGCCGTGCACCTGGGGCATGCACCGGAACGAGTAGGGGTCCTGCACGGCTACTTTGGGCTGGGCCTGTAGCTCCGAGCCCGCCAGCAGTTCCCGAATGCGCCCGGCCACGGCCAGCTGGCCCGCATGAGGCCGGATGCGGTGCAAACGCTCATCAAACGGCTCATTGCGCCCATCAAATGCCTCCAACGACAGGGTTCCGATGTAGTCGGCGGCGCGCAGCAAGTGCTGGGCCCGCAGCAGCCCATGCACGGCGTAGGACAGCATAAACTGGGTGCCATTAAGCAGAGCCAAGCCTTCCTTGGCTTCCAGGGTGAGGGGCTGCCAGCTGAACAAACTCATGGCATCGGCGGCGGCCAGGCGGTAGCCTTCGTAGTGCACCTCGCCCAAGCCCAGCAAGGGTAGGCACAGGTGGGCCAGCGGCGCCAGGTCGCCGCTGGCCCCCAGGGAGCCTTGCTGGTACACCACCGGCAGCATGCCTCGGTTGTAGAAATCAAGCAGGCGCTGCACGGTGCTCACCTGCACGCCGCTGTGGCCGTAGCTCAGGCTTTGGGCTTTGAGTAGCAGCATCAGCCGCACCAGCTCGGCCGGCACTTCCTCGCCCGTGCCGCAGGCGTGCGACATCATCAGGTTCTGCTGGAGCTGCTGGCGCTGGCTGGCTGGAATGGCTTTGTCGCAGAGGGAGCCAAAGCCGGTGTTGATGCCGTAGATAACCGCCTCGGGGGTGCGCTCCAGCCGGTCGTGCAGGTAGTGGTAGCAGGCGTCCACCTGCTGGCGGGCCTCATCGGAAAGCTGCACGGGGCGGCGGTGGCGCAGTACATCGGCCAGCGTGGCCAGGGTGAGCGGGTGGGAGGGAGTAAGCTGAAACGGGCTGGACATGAAGCAGAACGAGGCGGCGGTGGGTGCGAAGCCGACTTTGGGGCCCCAAGTTAGCAGTTCAAATCGGGTGGATGGCAGGGCGCCGGTAGCATGCGCGCGGTAGCGGGCCAGTAGATTTCCCTGGGTAATCCCGAAAATAAGGGGCCGAGAAATTGCCGAATGAACCAGTGCTGCACGGGTAACTGCCTGGCTTGTTGCGAGAAGCCGCAAAAACCGCACCCGGTGTCTGCACACGTTGCCGTGAACGATGCCGGCAACGTGTGCGCATTTTTATCGGCCGCGGCCGGAACCGAACGGGAAGCCGAACAATAGCTTTATCCCCGACTAGTCAAGCGCTTACATCTTTTCCACAACCCACCAACTCCCACATGAAAACACTTGCAAAGCTGGCTTTGCTGGCGTTGGCTACGGCCGCGTGCAGCAAGCAGCAGGACCCCTCCCTGCCTACTACCCCCTCGGCCACGGCCCAGTCGGCCAATGTGAACACCACGGTTACCTCCGAAGCGGCGTTGCGTACGGCCATCAGCAACGCCCGGCCCGGCGACATTATCACCATCAGCGGCACCATCCGGCTTACCAGCACCCTGCAGCTGCTGAATAGCGGCACCAGCAGCGCCAAAATCAACTTCACCGGCGGCACGCTGGATTGCTCCGGCATCAGCTCGGGCTGGGGCGTGAAGGTGAACGGCAGCTACTGGAACATCACCAATATGGTCATCAAAAACGCCCCCGACTGCGGACTGGTGTTTCAGCAGGGCGGCTACAACTACGTATACAAGGTAACCACCACGGCCAACAAAGACTCGGGCCTGCAGGTGTACAACGGCGCCCACGATAACCTCATCAGCTACTGCACTTCTACCGAGAACTACGACACGGCCAACGGGGGCGAAAACGCCGATGGTTTCGCCTGTAAGCTCTCGGCGGGCCGCAACAACAAGTTCGACAACTGCACGGCTAACCACAACTCCGATGACGGCTGGGACCTGTACGGCCAGCCCTACACCGTAACCATCACCAACTGCATGGCCACCAACAACGGTTTCGGGGGCAACGGCGACGGCAACGGCTTCAAGCTGGGCAGCGCCGGCCAAACCATTGCCCACACCGTTACGGGCTGCACCAGCAGCTACAACAAAGCCAGCGGCTACGATGGCAACGGCAACACCGGCCATATTACCACCACGGGCAGCGGAGGCACCGGCAACGGCAAAACCCTGTTCTACCGAATTTACTAGCGTGGCTTAACAGCCAACAAATAGGCCGGCAGCGTAAGCTTCCGGCCCATTTGTTGGCTTGAGCAGATAATCGACGTTACTTCAAACCCCACTAGACAACAGCTCCAAACCGGTGAGTCAGGGCATGTTGTACGCCGGGCAGCTACCAATCAACAAGGGCGGTGCGCAGGATGTCCGGCGCAACCAGCGGACTGGCGCTGGAGGCAAATGCAGCCGAATCAAACTCTGCGTCAGTGAAGGCAACGTTTTTGAGGAACGCCGGAAAGTACGCAACGAGGTGCCGGACTACGCCGGGCAGGCCAGCCCAATGGCGCGCAGTCTGCCCTGAGCAACATGCTGCTGCAAACCTCACATATGTTTGTTTTGCGCTATTGCATGATGCTATGAACGTAGACTTGGATGTACTGGAGCGCTGGTTAATTGGGTGGAGTATGTCGCGGGGCTTGCCGCTGCCTCAACCTTATCAGGGCGGATTGATGGTAAAAGTTGGCTGGCCCGAGCAGGTGCGACGCTATGTATTCACGGATGCTGGGCAAGCCCTGAAGGCCTGCGCCGCCGGCATCCGGGAGCCGTTTGTGCACCTGAAGGCCACGGTTGAGCCGGCGCAGCTGCGGCGCGCTCTGTCCGCCGTCTGGCAGCTGGAAAGTCCCCGCTACTTGATGTCTTGCTCTGGGGCTATGGCCGGCCCCAACTGCTTACTCACCGGATACCGCGCGCAGCTAACCGCCGAATTGGGAGCCACGGTACTCAGCGTACTGGATGAAACCGGCCAAACGGCAGCAACCGGGCGGATTGTGCTGCACCAGGGAACGGCGGTTTTCGACCGAGTTAAAACCCTGGAAGCGCATCGGCGCAAAGGGCTGGCCACCTACTTAATGCGCGGCCTCGACGCCCTGGCCGTGGAAGCCGGCGTGAAAGAGCGTTTGCTGGTGGCAACGGAGGACGGCCGCGCGCTGTATCTGAGCCTGGGCTGGCAGGTTGTTGCGCCCTATTCCACGGCCATATCACTCCGCTAGCTTGGGATAACTCCGTACTTGCCTCTCCGGCATGGAAGCAGCTATGACGTTAAGCCTTTATTGGCTCCGAGCAGATAGTTCCGGATGTCAACTGGTGCTGCGGGCAGCACCAGTTGACGAGTGCCGCACCACTGCTAGAACCTTGCGCCAAGTGGAAAAAACTACTCGGTGGCCTGCATCATACGGGCGCGGTGGGCCAGCCCCCAATCTGCCAGGCTATCGGTCAGGGCTGTGAGCGAGCGGCCGGTGTCGGAAATGCTGTAGGTGACGGTCAGGGGTTTGCTCAGGGCCACGTGGCGCACAATCAGCCCATTAGTTTCCAGATCCTGCAGCTCGCGGCTCAGCACCTTGCCGGAGATGCCTGTTACGTCCCGCAGCAGGGCCGAATAGCGCATCGGCTGGTGGCATAGGCGGGCAATAATGGCGAGCTTCCACTTGCCGCTCAGGATGTCGAGCGTGTCATCGATAGCGCGCATGCGCCGGGCACAGGCACTGCTGAAGGACGGGTTTGCCGAAGTTTTCTCCATGAGGATAGTGGTTACCTGTACGTCACCAAAGGGCCGCGCATGTCACGGTTACTTTTTGTCACAAAGGTACACTTTGCCAGTGCAGGGCTCTACCTTTGCCCCGGATATTTTCTTTCCAACCCTGTTGAACATGCCCTTACTTGAGGATCTGACGTGGCGCTACGCCACCAAAAAAATGAGCGGAGCGCGCGTCCCCGCCGACAAATTGGCCTACATTCTGGAAGCGGCCCGGCTGGCCCCTTCCTCCTCCGGGTTGCAGCCCTACAAAATCCTGGTTATCTCCGACCCCGCACTGCTGGCGAAAGTACGAGAAGTCGCCTTCAACCAGAGCCAGATTACGGACTGCTCCCACCTGCTGGTGTTTGCGGCCTGGGATGGCTACAGTGAAGAGCGCATTTCGCGCGTCTTCAACTACACTATGGACCAGCGGGGCCTGCCGTACCAGACCATGGCGGAGTACAAGCAGAACCTGCTGGCTATGTACGAGCCGCTGGGTACCGAGTGGCAGGCCCATCACGCGGCCAAGCAAAGCTATATTGCCTTTGCCATGGCCATTACGGCAGCGGCGGAACAGCGGGTGGACGCGACGCCCATCGAAGGCTTCAACGCCGACCAGCTGGATACCCTGCTGCAGCTGAAGGGTAGCGGCTACCGCAGCACGGTACTGTTGCCGCTCGGGTACCGGCAGGAGGCAGAGGACTGGCTGGTGAACATGAAAAAGGTGCGTACCCCAATGGAGGAGTTTGTTAGTGAGTTGACGCTGGCCGACGTAGCTACCGCCAAGGATCAGCCTCAAACCAGTACGCCGGCCCTGGCAAACCAGTCGGAGTAATAGCGCCGACCGAAAGTGCAAGTGCCCCGTAATCAACTGCCCAGCTTCGCTGGCCGGCAGTCGATTACGGGGCACAGGTGTGTTTAGGGAGAGGATACCCCCAGCGTGGCAGTTAAGGCGGCTCTTAATCCCTGGAGGAGAACCGAGCGGGTGCAACTGGATTGCAATCCGTCGGGTCTTCAGCCGTTCCAATCAGCGCACCACCTCAATTGTTCCTTTGTAGCGGATACCGGTAGTAGCCTGCTGCAGGAGGTAGAAATAGGTGCCCGGAGCGGCCTCCGGGCCCCAGTTATTGGCATACGAAGCAGCTTCGTACACCTGCCGGCCCCAGCGGTTGAAGATGGTTAACTGCCAGTTGCCACCCGCCAGGCCGGTGGGCACAAAATAGTCGTTCAGGCCATCCCCGTTGGCCGTAACAATGTTGGGTAGAAATACGCAGCTTTTCAGATTGATGCGGCGGCTGTACGTGCGCTGCTCGCAGGGGCTGGTGACAGTCAGGGTATATGTACCGGCCGTGTTTACCAGCAGCGTGGGAGTGGTAGAGCCATCGGACCAGCGGTACATTAAAGGTTGAGAGCTGAGCGGGGCCCGGAGCAGCAGCGAACTACCTGCACACAGCGTGGTATCATTGACCCAGGGAAGACTGGGAAGTGAGGCCCCCGCCAGCACGCGGATTGTGGCCGTGCGGCTGCAGCCGTTGGCGTAGGTGGCAGTGAGCGAATAGGAGCCCGGCTGCTGTACCCGGATGGAGGCCGACGTGGCCCCATTGTTCCAGCGGTAGGACACAGCTGGGAGCCCCCCGGCTGCCAGCTGCACCGTCTGGCCCGGGCACAGCAGAGAGTCGCCGAGGATGGAGAGCTGCGGTACTGTTACCTGCTCGGTGGCCGTGAGCGTGCAGCCGTTGCTGAAGGTTGCTGCCACTGAGTACGTACCGGGGCTGGTAATGCGCAGGGTAGGCGTGGTTGCTCCCGTATTCCAGCGGTAGGCCACGGCCCCTGGTGCCTGGGCTTCCAGTGTAGTTTGACTTCCGCTGCCAGAGCATAGCAGCGGGGCGCCCAACAGCCGAAGCACCGGAGCTCGTACCACGAGCTGCTGCGTCACTTCGCACCCGGAAGGGTAGCGGGCCGTGAGTGTGTACAGCCCGGGCTGGGTAACTTGGATGGCGGGTGTACTAGCCCCCGTGCTCCACCGGTAGGAATCCGCCGGGGTTCCGCCCGCCGCCAGCCGGATGCTCTGGCCCGGGCAGAGCAGCGTATCGCCCTGCAGCACCAACGTGGGGGTAAAGGGGAACACAACCCGGCGGGCCGTGCGCACCTGCCCATCAGCGAAGGTGGCCGTAACCTGGTAGCTACCGGCTTGCCGGACCTCAATGGCGGCGGTGGTGGCCCCCGTGCTCCAACGGTAGGAGGCCGCACCCGGCCCCGCAATGGCTGTGAGAGTTACCTGCCCGCCCGCGCACAGGAGCGTATCGCCGGTGATACGCAAAGAAGGCGGAGTAGGGTCTGCCATGAACACCCACCAGTCTATCCTCTTCTCGTACCCCGCCGGTTTCGGGGGCACGAAGGCCGCCGAGTTTGTCACGCCGGCCCCAATGAATTTCTGGTCAGCTGTGAGTAGCAGGCTGTTGATAGCATCATGGCCGGCAGCCCCGAACGACTGGTCCCACTGTAATGCGCCGTTGGCATTCAGTTTAAGTACCCAGCCATCCTCCTCGCCCCGGGAAAGGCTGGTTTTATCACCGGAAATGCCGGAAAAGGTCCAGCCCCCAACTAAGTATCCCTTGTCGGCGGTGAGCTGCAGGTCCGTGAGCTGGTCAAACCCGGTACCACCATAGGTCCGGTCCCACTGCTGCCGACCTTGGGCATCAATTTTCACCAGCCAGTAGTCCCCGGAGTTGGCGTAGTTGGGCTGAGTCTTGGTGCTGGAAATTCCCGACGAGGAAGATCCCCCCAGTAAATAGCCCCCGTCCGGGGTAGCGAGCATAGCCAATAAGTCCTCATCCTGGTAGCCGCCGAATGTCCGGTCCCACTGCTTCCGGCCATTGGCATCCAGCTTGATAATCCACTGGTCGTTTCTGCCGAAGGCGGGCTCAGACTTGTCGGCGGAAATTCCCGACTGGGATGTGCCTCCCACCAGATAGCCGCCATCCGGGGTTAGTAATACTACAGTTGGCAACTCAAACCCATTGCCCCGGAAAACCCGGTCCCACTGCTTATTGCCGGATGCATCCAGCTTAACTACCCAATAGCCGCCGATGCCATCGGGGTGCGTGGTCACATCGCCGGAAGTCGGGGAGTCGGAATTGCCCGCCAGGACATAGCCGCCGTCCGGCGTTTGCTTCAGACTCCACAGGTGGTCGTTGCGGCTGCCGCCCAGCGTGCGGTCCCACTGCTTGCGCCCCTGCGCGTCCACCTTCACAATCCACCAGTCGACCTGACCCTGGGAGGGTTGCGTCTTATCGCCGCCCTGTCCCGACCAGGACCGGCCTCCGAGAATTGCCCCGCCGTCCGCCGTTGGGCATATGTCCTGCAAATAATCCCAGCCAGGACCTCCCAAAGTACGGTCCCATTGCTTGTTGCCGGCCGCGTCAAGCTTCATGATCCAGTAATCATCACCGCCCCGCGTGGGTTCTGTTCGGTCGCCGCCCCCGAACTCATCCGTAAAGCCACCCAGCCAGTAGCCGCCGTCAGCGGCCGGCCGGATGCGAATCAGGTCGTTGTCTCCAATCGTACCAAACGTTCGGTTCCAGTGAATTTCCGGCAAAGGTGCCGGACCAGGAGCCTGCGCCCGGGCTTGCTTACTGAACAGACTGCATCCAACAAGCAACAAGCCCCGCACGAGCCAGAGAGCCTTGCCACGAGAAAACCAAGAAATGAGTGCTAGAAAACGGGAATAGAGTTAAGCGGAACGCAACACGATTGAAAGAATGACGGATATAGCTCGTCAAAGATACTAGTACTCGGTCGTGCTCTTGTTACGTTAGTGCATCATACTGCGAATACATCAAAAAGGGCTGGTAATATACACTCCCAGCCCTTTTCGGTACACTTCGGTAAGATCCGGCTACTGGTTCATGGTGCCAGAGCCATTTCCGTTATTGTTGTTGGTACCCGTACCGGTTCCTGTACCAGTACCCGTGCCGGTACCAGTTCCAGTATCAGAGCCCATGCCAGTTGTATCGCCCGACATAGCACCCGAGCTGTTGTCGTTGGTGCCGGTAGACGAGTTATCGGTGCTCATATCGGTAGTGCTGCTGGAATCGGGGCCATTGCCGGAGTCCATGTCGCGTTTTTGTTCACAGGAGCCAAGCGTGGCAGCCATCAGAAGCAGGCCAGCTGCCCAGGCAAACGTGCGGGAGGTAGTCATGAGGTGAAAGGATTAGGTGAATGATGGTCAGTAATGGTTGGCTGCTTGCCAGGTTGATGGCTATACGGAGTAGCCAGAAAAAACACACTTATTTGATAGATAAAATTTGGATATTTTTTCTATGGATGAGCTTGATTGTTAATAGGTTGAGCTGTGAAGTTGTGTATTGGAAAGACGGGGCAGGTTTTGAGAAATTACCGGAATATCACCCTCGGCGCTGCAGCCAGAAAGCCGTAGCCAGCAGCACGATGCCAGTGCCCAGCAGCCACAGCGGCCGGGTAGGGGCCGGCGGCACGTAGGTTACGCCCTCAGCCGAGGCCTGGGCCGGTTGCTGCACGTAGCGCCCGTGCGCGGGCACGGCCAGTTGCTCAAACTCCAGAGCAAGGCGGTTGAGTGCCCGGGTAAGCACCCGTCCGCGCATCGGAATACCGTGGCCCGTGGCCGCCACCCGGGGCCGCAGCGCCGCCAGTAAAGTCACGGAACGGTGCGCCTGAGGCCAGTCGGGGGTGAAGTAGGCGGGTGGCCCGTGCACCTCCTGCCGCTGCAGCAGCGTTGCCGTGCCCGATTCGGCCTTCACCGTCACAAAGGCGTCGCCGGCCAACAGCAGCTCGTCCTGGTCCCGGAATATGGATACGTGGCCCGGCGAGTGGCCAGGAGTAGCCAGCCAGCGCCAGCCCGGCAGGCCCGGTACAGTACCGGCGGGGGGTAGGGCATATACCTGGTCGTGCAGGTCCAGGGGCTCTTTGGGGTACAGAAACGAGAGGGCCGCCATGGCTCCCCCGCCTACGGAGGGGTCGGGGGGCGGGTAGCTGGAGCGCCCCGTGAGATAGGGCAGCTCCAGCGGGTGCGCGTATACTGGCACGTGCGGCCACCGTTCCAGCAGATACGGCAGGGCCCCCACGTGGTCGAAGTGGCCGTGGGTGAGTACGATGGCCCGGGGCGGTACATCGGGCCCGAACAGGAAAGCGGCGGTGCGCTCCACCAATGGGCCAGCCCCCGGCAAGCCGGCATCTACCAACACCCAACCAGTGGCCGGTGCCGGGGCCTGCACCAAGTAAAAATTCACGAATACATTGCGCACGCCCCACACATCGGGGGCTACCTCGAAAACGCCCGTGGTGGTAGCGCGCGTTGCCGTGGGCGAGGGTGGAATGGTGGAGATACGCATGCGGACAGTGTTTGGGCAGAAAGCGGTAACTAAGCTGAAAAGCAGGCGGGCCGCTGCACCAAAGCGGTTTTCATAGCTTAGAAAGTAAGGAACGGCTGCGCGGCGCGGCGCACAGTAGTAAGAGCGGTAGGTGCAGCGGTCCGCTGCTTTTCAGGCATTGGAGCCTCTTGTAATACGCGCCTCACCAGTCGTTTACGGTCCGGATTACTACTGATTTTGCCGAACAAAAACGGAGTGGTGAATACGGATTTTGCTGCTGCTCCCTCAGTGCTCCGGGCCGGTTCCGGCCGTTGGCTTTTGGCCGGCGCTACCCCGGCGGCCATACCCTACTCGGCCCTGCCTGGTTACCGGAGTTGGGCACTCAATCCGTATTTTTTAGTGAGTAGGGATTTATTCGGGTCATCTGTTACAGACCCGGATAGGAGGCTCCGTGATTAATGGTAATTATCTGTAATTCAAGTGTTTTTAAGGGATAAAAGACAACAAGCGGTTATCTCGGCCACGTTAAGGGAGCATAGCTTTTTCACCACCCTTAATTCCTTTCAATCATGGCAGAGAATCAAAAAAACCAGCGCGGCGGTAGTTCAGAGCAGCACGCCCAAGCCGGCCGCAAAGGCGGTGAGGCCAGCCACGGCGGCCAGGGCAAACAAACGCAGGGCAGCGGCCAGGGCCGGGGCTTTGCCGGCATGGACCCCGAGGAGCAACGTCGCATAGCCAGCGAAGGTGGCCGGGCCTCGCACGAGAGCGGCCGCGGCCACGAATGGAACTCGGAAGAGGCCAGCGAAGCCGGCCGCAAAGGTGGCCAGGCCAGCCGCGGCGGCGGAAATAGCGGCGGCGGTGGCGGCGGTAATGGCGGTGGCGGCAATGGCGGCGGCGGCCGATAACCGCCCTGCTTACGGCTGCTCCTGACCAGCGTACGGCAGGCCGTATACGTTGCGCCCAATGCAAGCCACTATGTTCTCCCTCATCTTTTCCGAAGGTTAACCCGGCGTTTCGCCGTACTACCCACAGCAAAATAGTCCTCGCCAACCGGACCAAAACTTATGTAAAAGTCCTGGAGTATTGCTCCAGGACTTTTTTGCTGCGTTCAGGCTCCGGCGCTCTTTAGGCACGCTTAGGCGTACAGCCGCGGCTGGATGGGCAGCGTGTACCGCTCCCCGCTGGCCAGCAGGTGCAGGCGTAAGTCGCGGAGGGAAAAGGGAGTGTTGGGGGCTATTTCGTGAATGTTGGTGGCCCCTGACTCGCGCGCATCCAGCACCAGCGCCAGCCCGCTACCCAGCACTTCTATCTCCCGACCTCCGGTTACCAGCACGGCCGTGTCTTCTTCCAGGCCCAGCCCCACGCAGGCCGGGTTAGTGGCCAAAATCTGGGCCATGCGCACAATGCGGCCCCGGGCCACAAAGTGAGTATCCACGGCCACATCGTGCAGAAACTCCAGGCCGGTGGTTATGTGAATTTCCCCTTTGAGCATGCCCGCGTCGTTGCGGCCCTGAAATATCATGGGCGTGCTCATGGCCGTGGCCCCGGCGCTGGTGCCGGCAATGATAAACTGCCCCTGGCTGTACCGCTCGTACAGGCGGCGCTGAATGGGCGTGCCGCCCAGCAGGGCCGTTAGGCGCAGCTGGTCGCCGCCCGTAAACAGCACGCCCCCCGCTTTGTCGAGCATACGCAGATGGTCTTCCTGCTGGGCATCGGCGCGGGTGCGGATGTCCAAGCTCAGTACCTCGGGGCCGTCAATCTTGCGGAAAGCATCCACGTAGTCCTGCACGGCGGCTTCCGGCTCACCCGAGGCCGTAGGAATAACTACCAGCGGCCCCCGGGAACCGATTTCGTCGCTGAGGCGGCGCAGGATGGTTTCGGGGGCAAAATTGACGTTGAAGGCGGCCTGCGCATCGTCCGTGTCGGGCGCATCGCCCTTGCTTTCGTGCCCGCCAATGAGCAGCAGCTTGCCTTGCGGAATTGGACAGGAAGAGGAGGGTGCAAATTTCTTAGAGGCCATGAGAACAGGATATCAAAGGAGCAAACCGCCAAAAGCGCCCGGGTGGTTTGCCGGGCGCTTTTGGGGAACAGAACATAAGCCCGCGCACGGGCCAACAGGCTTACAGGGCCCGGGCGTTGATGTAGCCCTTGGCCAAGGTGTTGAGCTTGGTGTCGGTATTCTGCTCTTCCTGCAGGGTCTGACGGAGCACGGCGGCGGCATCGGTGTGGCCCAGGCGCTCGGCGTAGTGGGCGGCCGTGCCGTAGCCCGATATTTCGTAGTGCTCCACGCGCTGGGCGGCGGCAATCAGGGCGGCGTCCATTACTTCATCAGTAGCCCGTTCCGACATGGTTTCCTGCCCTTCGGCAATCAGGCCTTCCATGGCCTGGCAGGTGTGGCCGCCCAGCTTCACGCCCAGGTCCTGGCCAATCTGTTCCAGGCGGGCCATGTGGTTTTCGGTTTCCTGCAGGTGCAGCTCAAAGCCCTGGCGTAACTGCGGGTCTTTGGCTCTGCTGGCCATTTTGGGCAGCGCTTTCACGAGTTGCTTCTCGGCGCTGTATAGGTCTTTGAGCTGCATCTCCAGCAGGTCGTCGAGGGTCTCCAGTTTGTCGAACATAGCGGTAGTAGGTGAGGTGATGGAACAATGGCTCAGCGTGAGCCTCCGAGACATACGCACCCCACTGGCACCTCGTTAAGGCCGAGTTTACGCCCAGCTCAACCTTACCCGCCTTCCATTCTCCCCGTAGAAACCGGGTAGGCCACCAGCAGAAAGCATCCTTTGCTAACCAGTGGCGCGGCCCCAAAACGAAAACTGCGTGAACTACGGACCGAAAATCCGCAGTTCACGCAGTAGAAAATCAGGTTGCAGAAGCTGGTTACGCCAGCAGCTGTAGGGCTTCGGCCAACGTCACCGTTTGTTCTGCGCCAGTGGCCAGCGTCTTGAGCTTGAACTGGCCGGCGGCCCGCTCTTCCGAGCCCTGAATCAGCACGTAGGGAATGCCTTTGCCGTCGGCGTACTTGAACTGCCGGCCCAGCTTGCCGGGCTCGGGATACAGCTCACTAGCAATGCCGGCTTCGCGCAGCTGGCGCAGCACGGGCAGCACGGCTACTTCGCTCTCGGCGTCGAAGTTGGCCAGCAGGCAGCGCGTGGTAGTAGCCACGGCCTCCGGGAACAGCTGCAGCTCCTCCAGGCAGTCATACAGCCGGTCGACGCCAAACGAGAAGCCCACGCCCGACACACCCGGCAGCCCGAAGGCCCCGGTGAGGTTGTCGTAGCGGCCCCCGCCCGACACGCTGCCCATGTTCACGTTGTTGATTTTGATTTCAAAAATGCAGCCCGTGTAGTAGCTCAGCCCGCGGGCCAGCGTCACGTCGAACTCCAGGTTCTGCCACTGCTCGAAGCCAAAGCCGCGCAGGTAGTTCAGCACCTGCTGCAAATCCTGCAGGCCCCGGTACCCGTCGGCGTTGTCGGGCTCCACGCCGGCCGTGGCGAAGGCCGCCAACAGCCGGTCCAGCTTCTCCTCAAAGTCGCCGCCCACGCTCAGCAGGTCGAACAGCCGCTCGGTAGCCGCCGCCGAGAAGCCCCGCTCTAGCAGCTCCTTCTCCACACCCTCGCGCCCAATCTTGTCGAGCTTGTCTATGGCCGTGAACAGGTCTACCTCGGTGCCTTCGCCGCCCAGGGCTTTGTAGAAGGCCCCCAGCACCCCACGGTGGTTAATTTTGATAGTGTGCTCCGTCAGACCCAGCGTGGTCAGCACCTCCGACATCATCAGCACAATTTCGGCTTCGCACAGCAGGGAGTTGGTGCCCACCACGTCGGCGTCGCACTGGTAGAACTCCCGGTAGCGCCCACGCGCTGGTCGATCTGCGCGCCATACGGGCTGAATTTGATAACGCTTGAATGGGAAAATGAGCGTATTATGATTCATCACCACGTAGCGGGCAAAGGGTACCGTGAGGTCGTAACGCAGGCCTTTTTCGGCAATTTTGGGCAACACTGACTTGGTGCCGGCTACAAGGTCTTCGGGCGTAACTTCCTCCTTTACAACGTCACCTTTTTGTTTTTTCAGAAAGTTACCCGAATTAAGCACCTTGAAGAGCAGTTGATTCCCTTCTTCACCGTACTTACCCATCAATACGGACAGATTTTCTAGCGTGGGCGTTTCCAGCGGGGCGTAGCCGAATTTTTCAAACACACGGCGGATAATGCCAAAAATATAGTTACGGCGGGCCACCACGGCCGGGCCAAAGTCGCGGGTGCCTTGCGGGATGCTGGGTTTGCGGATGCTCATCAGATGGAAAACAGATGCGGTAATACGGCCGCAAAAGTCGGAGTTTCCGGCGGAACTTCGGCGCAGTGGTCTGTAGTAAGCTAGTCAGCGGCCTGATTCGCGCTGGTGGTAAAGTCTATTTCCTGCATGGCATCCATCAGCGAAGGCACCAGCAGCGGCTGCGAGGCTACATCCAGGTACAGAAAATGATGCTGGTCGGACTGGGGCACGTGGCACAAAATCAGCCGCCGGCCCTGGGCGTGCAGCAGAAAAGCGTAGGCCAGCAGCAGGTCAATAGCCTCACTGGTCAGCGACTCAATCAGGCTCAAGTCTACCAGAATCGTGTGTTTGTCGCTGCGGCTGGCCCGGTGCAAGGCCCGGGTAAGTTTCACCTCATCGGTAGAAGCAGCATCGGGAGAGAGGATTAATAAAAAGCCGTTCGGAAGCACTTCACGATGGACATCGAGCATGTTTTCACTTGTTAGACGGATAGAGCGGTGGAAATAATACAGTAATTACCCAGGGCAGGGTTGCGCCTGAATAGCAATTTGGCGGGGCGCAGCTCTATTTTATTAAACGCCTACAAGTTTGTGTTAGGATATTATAAATAGGGTTGCGGCTATAATAACAGCTTCGTCTCTAACGTGTGAAAGCCCGCCGCACCTGGTACAACACCGGAGCCGCCAGCGGAGCCTTGAGAGCCGCGCGCAGCCCGGCCCGGTGCAGGCCCCGGTTGGTCCAGTCGTTGCAGGTGCGCAGGGCGTGGTAGCGGCCGGTTCCCAGAAAGAAAAAGTCTTCCGGCGAGTAGCCCGTCGGCTGCCGCAGCTGCGGCTGGCCCAGGCTGTCGGTCCGGAAGCCCTGCTGCACGTAGGCGGTGAGGCGGCGGTACTGCTCGGCAGAAATGCGCAGGGGCACCACGTGGCGGCCCGAGTCGGGGGCGGCACGGTAAAAATCCACGTGCATCAGGGTTTTCGAAGGAAAAACGGCCCCGGCAATGGCTTTGGGACCCGGGAAGCGCCCATTCATGGAACCCAGGTAAAAGCCCTCATTGCCCCAGCCAAACGCGGCGTACCGGTAGCGCCCAAACCGCGCCGTAAGGGCTGGCTGATGAAGCGCCTGCAGCCAGTTGTGACCGGTTTGCGGTTCCTGCATCGGCAGCACCACATCGGTATGAAAGCCGTTGGATACCACGTAAATCTGCACGCCGCCGGGCGTTTGCCGGAAATGGCGGTTGCGGGGTACCAATGTTCCCGTCATCAGCAACAGCACAAAAGCAACCATAACATTCATACTCAATTTCCGAATTGCTGCGAAGATACGCACGCCCACCGCGGATGTAGGAACCAGCCAATGGCTAACAAGTACGGCCCGGACGCTTTCAGGTAGAAACGTCCGGGCCGTACTTGTTAGCGGGGATAGGAAACGCTAGGAGCGGGTGCGCAACACGGGACGGCGGGACTCCACAGCGGCTACTGGCGTGGTGCGTTTGGCCCAGGCTTGCTTGTCGGCGCGGGCTACCAAGGGCATGTTCAGCGGTACCATCACCACGGTACCCAGCGCGTGTTGGGTTTTGCCCGAGTGCAGCGCCACGGCCGGCCGAATGGCGTGGTAGCCCAGCACCGTGGTGTGCACCACGTAGCGGCCCAGGGGCAGCCCGGTAGCCCGGAAATGGCCGCTGGCATCCGTTTCAACCGATTTTACGAAGCGCCCATCCGAAGCCCGCAGCACCACCACATAGGAGTGCGGAATGGGCTCCTGAGTTTGGCCATCGTACAGGCGGCCCGATACGGTGCCTGTAGCGGCGGTAGGTCCGGCGGCCAGGGTGGGCTGAGCGGCGGCAGTGGCGAGGAGGGAAATGCCCAGCAGGGCGGCGGAAGCAAAGGAGGTTTTCATGGCAGTAGACAGAAGAAAGTAGGGGCGGTGACTTTCAGGCTGCCGGAACGGCCGCGGCTCCGTTCTCGGGAAAGGCAAGGAAAGTCAGGGCAAGAAGTGGTGTTGTCGAGCCCAAGAGGCGGGCGGCCAGGCCGGGCGCCAGGTGGGGCAATGTCCCGGCTCGAGGCCGGGCAGCTTCGGCTAGCAGTGCGTTGTTGAGCCGGTGCTGAAGTACAGAATGAAGATAATAAAAGGTACTATGTAAAGCAAGGTACTGTGTAAATATATTTCAGGTTTAAATCATTCACCTAGAAGTATGGGAGGAGGTAATCAATACCAGTGCTCAGCACAGATTGGCTTGTCAGCCGCTTCTGATAGGATAGATGCTATATAGCTCTTAAGGGATGCCTGAGAGGAATAAAAAATATTGAAAATGAATCTGCTAGAGGTAGAGAGGCTTTTTAGACCGTCATGCTGAGCTTGCCGAAGCATCTCTACCTCTGACTAACTCAGTTGAGAGAACGAAACAGTTGAGATGCTTCGGCAAGCTCAGCATGACTACCGCCTGATTCATAATGTCAGCACGCAAGGTGCTTCGTCTCTGCTCCATCCGCAGAATGCTCTGCATGACGGTCTATATGTACCCATCAACGTAGTAGAGACGTCATGCTCTAACAAAAAAGACCCCACGCCCTGGCTCGGGCCAGAAGCGTGAGGTCCGAAATTGGTGGCCAGGTGCAGCACGTTCTAGCCACCAAAGCCACCGCCGCCACCCTGCGGTTGGTTCTCAATGCGTTTGGGCGGCTTGTTGGAACCCATGTACCAGCTAAAGCCCAGGTACCCTACCCGCGACTCCCATTTGTTGTAGTTCTCCGCCCGGAAGTTGTCGGTGGCCGAGAGGGAGCGGTTGCGCTGGGTGTTCAGCACATCGGACACCCGCAGGGTAAGGGCCGCCCGGTCGTTGAACAGGCGCTGGCGCAGGGCCACATCCACGGAGCCCACCGGCAGCACCCGGCCCTGGGCCGTAACGGCGGCGGCGCGGTAGTTGCCCGTCAGCTGAATGTCCAGCTTGGGCGTGGGGGTGAAGGAGTTCATCAGACGGGCTGTACCTGATACTACCCGGCGGTTGGCCTCGTTGCCCGTGGCGGCCGTCACAATGTTCTGGAACAGGGAGCCGCTGGCCGTTACACGCCACCATTTGGCCAACGGCTGGTTCAGCGAAACCTCGGCCCCGTAGCTGGTAGCCTGCCCGAAGTTGGCCGCGTACTGGGCCGTAATTACCGCCCCGGCTCCATACAGGCGGGTGGCCGTAGTATCCACGCGCACCAGGCGCTGAATGGCGTTGTCAGTGTGGCGGTAGAACAGGGTGGAGGTCAGCGAAGCCTGGCCCATGGTAATCTGGTGGCCCAGCTCGAAAGCATTGATATACTCGGGGCGCAGGGCGGGGTTACCGATGCGGTAGCTACGCTGGTCCTGATAGAGCGGGAAGGCCAGCAGCTGCATAAAGCCGGGGCGGTTGAGGCGACGCGAGTAGCTGAGTTTCACGCGCTGGTCGGCGGTGGGCAGGGTGCGCTCCACGGTGGCTGAGGGGAACAGGTTGAGGTAGCTCAGCCGGAAAGGCCCCTGGCCGTTTAGCACCTCGCCGTGGGTGCGGGTGTATTCGGCCCGCAAACCAGCCTGGGCGCGCCACTTGCCAAATTCCTGCTGGTAGGTAGTGTAGCCAGCCTGCACAAAGTCGCGGAAGGTGTACTGGTAGGAGCGGTCCGCCAGCCGGTCGAAGCCGGGGCCATCCAGCTGCTGACGCAGGAAGTCGTCGGTGCCCTGGTTGGCCTGGTACTGGGTTTTCGCGCCGGCTTCCAATCGGGCCTTGTCGCCCAGCGGGTGCACGTAATCTACCTGGCCGCCCACGGCGTGCAGGCTCACGTCCAGGTCCTGCTTCCACTCGCGCAGGTCGGCGGTGCCTTCGGTATTGCGCTGGCCCACCACCACGTCGGCGTTCAGGTAAGTATAGTTCACGTTACCGGTCAGCTCCCGGCCCTTGTGGGCATCCCAGGTGTGGCGGTAGTCCACCGAGCCATCCACGTTGTCCACGTTTTCGGTTACGCCAAAGGTGCTACCGATGCGGGCATTGGTGGCCCCGCTGAGCGTAGCCAGCTGGGTGCCGGTGTTCAGCCCCCGGTTCATGTTGGGCTCCACCGTGAAGGTGATGGTCTGGTTAGCCGGCAGGGTATAATCGAAGCCCAGACGGCCGCTGTAGTTCTGGTTGTGCCGGATGTTGGAGCCCTGCTGATACGTGCGCAGCTCCTGGTTTTCGAGGGTGGTGTACTGGTCCAGCCAGGAGCGGCTGCGGTACCGGTCGTCGCGCAGGTCCAGGGAGCCAAACAGGTTGATTTTGCCGGCGCGGCGGTTCAGGCTCAGGCTACCGTTATACTTGTCCTGAGTACCCACGTTGAGGGTGGTCTGGCCGTTCCAGCCGTCTTTTTTCTGCTTTTTTAGGATGATATTCAGCACCCCGCCGGCCCCGGCCGCATCGTAGCGGGCCGAGGGGTTGGTTACCACTTCCACCCGCTCAATGGCGCTGGCCGGAATCTGCTCCAGGCGGTTGCCACCCGCGCCGCTGTTGGCCGAGTTGCTGGGCTTGCCATCAATGAGAATGGTGATGTTGGAGGAGCCCCGCATGCTCACGGTGCCATCGGGGGCCACCGTTACGGAGGGCACGTTCTGGAGCACGTTTACGGCCGTACCGCCCACGCTGCTCAGGTCCTTTTCCACGTTAATTACCTTCTTATCGAGGCTTTCCTGCACGGCGGCCCGCTCCCCGGTTACCGTCACGCCCTTCAACTGCTGGGCCGTGGGCGCGAGCTTCAGCGCGCCCAGCTGCAGAGTAGGGTTGGCGGCAGTAAGCTGCACCGACCGGCGCAGGCCCTGGTAGCCAACGGAGGAAGCCTTCAGGAGGTAGTTGCCCAGCCCCAGGTGCTCCAGCACAAACGTGCCGTTTTCCAGGGTTTCGGCCCCGGCCACGAAGCTGGAATCCTGGGCCCGCAGCACTACTACGTTAGAAAAGGGGAGAGGCTGACCGTTGGCTTGGTCGAGCAGGGTGCCGCGGACGGCGCCGGCGGGTTGCTGCTGAGCTGCGGCGGCCAGCGGAAAGAGCATAGCAAGGAACCCCAGGCCCCGCAGGGCCCGGCCGGAAGTGGAAGAGGCGTTCATAGGAAGGGAGGTGTTGGAGAAAAATTCGGGCAAGGAGAGGCCGGGTCCCGGGGCCGCGGTTCCGCCGGGAGAAGCATGGTTGCCAGAAATTCGAACGTGAAAAGCAGGGGCACAAACTGCACGGGCAGCCGGTACCGAAGCGCCGGAACACAACAGAGCAGCAGGGAGAAACACAGGTTTCTGGCTGGGGCTCCGCTCACCCGGCCCGATTGGCGCGTGGTGGTGTCCGGGATTCTGCCGGGCGGCTCCCGTTAGTGAGGGGCCCGGCAGAAAGTGTATCTAATCAACGTTTCAAAGGTAGTTAAAGGTACTATGCAACGCAAGGTACTGGGTAAATTATTTTTTCGTTTCCTGGAAAACGTTGGGTTTTGCTGGGTTAGTAGGGGAATGTATTAGGCCGCAGGGTTCGTAAAATCGGCCGATATACAGGCAGATGTTATCCCCCTGGAAAGCGTTGCCCGGTTTACTATATTTCTTTGCTTACTGCCTGAAAATGCTGCGACCCCACACGCAAGTGCAGGGCCGCAGGTGAGGGGAATACATTGACGATGATAGCAGCACGTCATTCCGAGCATGTGGCGTATCAAGCCAGTGTCCGAGGAATCTCGCGTGTTGACGTTGCCAAACTATCCGTCATGCTGAGCGAAGTCGAAGCATCTCTACCGCTTCGTTGAATAACTATCCCAACGTCAGCACGCGAGATTCCTCGGACACTGGCTTGATACGCCACATGCTCGGAATGACGTTCTATATTTAAAGTGGCCTCAGTAGCCTCTATTACTTGTTCAGCGCCCCTTGCTCAATCCAGCAGCGGATTAAGTCCCGCTCCTCCTGAGTCATTTGGGTTTTGTTGTTCTGGGGCATCGTTTTGGTGATGACCACGCGCTGCATAATCTTATCCTTGAGGCGGATGATGTCCTCGGGTGTGTCATATACCGCACCGTTGGGGGCAGTTTTGAACACTTCATCGGTGGGCGTAGCCGAGTGGCACCCTACGCAGCGCTGCTGTACCACGGCCTGCACCTGCGCCATCGTCACGTTGGGCGTGCACGCAGCGGCGCTGGTAGCCTCCGTGCGGGGAGCCGTAACGAAGGCCACGGCCAGCAGCAGCCCGGCCGCCAGCGGTAATACCAGCCCGGTAGCCTGGTGTTTTTCGCGCAGGTTCAGCCAGTGTTTCACGCCGGCCGTGCCCAGGGCAATAGCCGCCAGTACCGCCCAGGGGTAACTGTGCCCGAAGGTGCTGGGGAAATGGTTGCTCACCATCACAAACAGCACCGGCAGCGTGAAGTAGTTGTTGTGCAACGACCGGAGCCCGGCGTGCTTGCCCAGCTCGGGGTCCAGCGGCAACCCTTCGGTGGCGGCTTTCACCATAGCTTTCTGAGCCGGAATGATGATGAAGTACACGTTGCCTACCATCAGCGTGCCCAGCATGGCCCCGAAGTGAATGTAGGCCGCCCGGGCGCTGAACACCTGGCAGTAAAACCAGGCGAAGGCCGTGCAAATCAGCACGCCCAGCACCGCCATAGCCAGGTTGTTTTTTACCAGCGGGGTACGGCACAGCATGTGGTAGAGCAGCCAGGCCACGGCAAACGAGCCCAACCCGATAGCCACACCCGTCAGCGGGCCCAGATCCAGCACCTTGGGGTCGATGAGCATGCTGCCGGCGTTGAAGTAGTACACCACAAACAGCAGGCTCATACCCGTAAGCCAGGTAAAATAGGCCTCATACTTAAACCAGTGCAGGGCTTTGGGTATTTCCTTGGGGGCCAGCTTATACTTTTCAAGGTAGTAAAAGCCCCCGCCGTGCACGGCCCAGAGGTTACCGGCCAGCTCCTCGCGCACGTTATCGGTGCGGTTCAGGGCATTTTCCAGGAACACGAAGTAGAAGGAGGCCCCAATCCAGGCAATGCCGAAGGTGATGTGCATCAGGCGCACCACAATATTGAGCCACTCCATCAGGTGCCCTTCCCAGGCCGTGCCCTGCGCAAACTGGTAGCCCACCGCCAGCACAAATACCACAGCCAACACCGTGAGGGCGTAAGCAAACCCTTGCATAGTAAAGCCCTGCGTGCCCAACTCGCCGCCCCGGTGCGTGCGCGCCACCCGGTGCAGCACCCAACTGCCCGCTACCAGCAACCCCACCACGGCCGCTACCATTCCCAGAAGTAAAAACTGCGTCATCGGTAAAAAAGCACTTGCTGTGTGGTCGGGCTAGTAGCTGTGGCCGCATCTGCTGCCGCTGGTTAGCTAGCAGAGAATGAGCCTACTACCCTTCACACTTAAGAAACAAACCTCCAAAGAGGATAAAATGAGAGTTGAAAAGTTTGCTAGAATACCGCTTGTTAATTGAAATATTATCATTTTGGATGTCTGTTTGATAAAATTCATGGCCGAATACGTATTAAAAAGTGAAAAAATAATAACACCGTCCGGCGAAGCGCCGGGCTATGTGGTAGTGCGTAATGGGCTGATTGCCGAGGTGCTGCCCGCGGATGCTGTGGTATCTGTACCAGTGCACGACGTAGGCCGCCACGCCATCCTGCCCGGGCTCGTCGATCCGCACGTGCACATAAACGAGCCCGGCCGCACCGAGTGGGAGGGCTTCGACACAGCCACCCGGTCCGCGCTGGCCGGCGGCCTTACCACGCTGGTGGACATGCCCCTGAACTCGGCTCCGGTAACTACCTCGGTGGCAAACCTGGAGCAGAAGCTGGCGGCAGCCCGTGGGCAGATGCACGTGAATTGCGGCTTCTGGGGCGGTATTGTGCCGGGCAATGCGGCCGAGGTGCAGGCTCTCATCGAAGCGGGCGTGCTGGGGTTCAAAGCCTTTCTCACGCACTCCGGTATCGATGATTTTCCCAACGCTACCGAAGCCGACCTGCGCCAGGTAATGCCCCTGCTGGCCCGGCACCGCCTGCCCTTGCTGGTACATTGCGAGCTGAGCCAGGACGATGACGCCTGGAAGCAGGGCGACCGGCAATCCTACCAGAACTACCTCGCTTCGCGCCCCAAGAACTGGGAAGATGAGGCCGTGGCCCTCATGATTCGGCTGTGCGCCGAAACGGGCTGCCCGGTACATATCGTGCACTTGTCGTCGGCCAATTCTCTGCCGGCCATTGCCGCCGCTAAAGCCCAGGGCCTGCCGCTAACCGTTGAAACGGGACAGCATTACCTGTTTTTCAGCGCCGAGGATATTCCCGACGGGGAAACCGCCTACAAGTGCGCCCCGCCCATCCGGGAGCGGGCCAACAACGACCAGCTCTGGCAGGCGCTGGAGTCGGGCCTGATTAACTTTGTGGCCACCGACCACTCGCCCGCGCCGCCCGACCTTAAGCAGCTCACCACTGGCGACTTCACTACGGCCTGGGGCGGCATTGCCTCCCTGCAGCTGGCCCTGCCCGTACTCTGGACGGCCGCCCAGGCCCGCGGCGCTTCTCTCTCGGACGTGGCCCGCTGGCTCAGCACCAATCCCGCCCGGCTGGCCGGGCAGCAACACCGCAAAGGCCGCATTGCCCCCGGCTACGACGCTGATTTGCTGGTGCTGGATGCCGAGGCTTCGTTTACCGTGACGGAGGAGCTGTTGCATCACCGCCACAAAGTGTCGCCGTACCTGGGCCGGGAGCTGCGCGGCGTGGTGCAGCAAACCTACCTGGCCGGTGAGCTGGCCTACGACCGGCCGGCGTTCCGGCATCTTAAACAAGGCACCATCCTAACCCGATAAGCCGGTTGGAAACTCTCCCTACATCCTATTCGGCCCGTGCCGCCCGCATCATGCAGCGCATTCAGCAGCTGGCCGCCATCAGCGAAGATGCCGAGGGCGTAACCCGCCGCTTCGGTACGCCCGCCTTCATAGAGGGCCAGCAGCTGGTGCGCGCCTGGATGGAAGCCGCCGGCCTGCACACCCGCCTTGATGGCATTGGCAACGTGCGGGGCCGGCTGGAAAGCCCGGTGCCCGGGGCCAAAACCTTCGTGCTGGCTTCGCACATTGATACGGTAGTCAATGCCGGTAAATTTGACGGGCCGCTGGGCGTGCTGCTGGGGCTGGATCTGCTGGAAAACCTGGCGGCTCAGGGCGTAGCACTGCCGTTTCACCTGGAGCTTATTGCCTTCAGCGACGAGGAAGGAGTGCGGTTTCACACCACCTACCTGGGCAGCAAAGTAGTAACCGGAGCTTTCGAGCCGGAGCTACTGACTCGCTCTGATGCCGACGGTATTACGCTGGCCCAGGCCATTGCCGATATGGGCGGCAACGCGGCTCAACTCGCCCAGGATGCTATTCCGGCCCCCGACTGGCTGGGCTATTTTGAGGTGCACATTGAGCAGGGCCCGGTGCTCTGGGAGCGGAATATTCCGGTGGCGCTGGTAACGGCCATTGCCGGGCAACAGCGCGTAGAGCTGACGTGGCGCGGCATGGCCGGGCACGCCGGCACCGTGCCCATGCACATGCGGCAGGATGCCCTAGCCGGAGCCGCCGAGTTTGTGCTGGCTGCCGAGCAGTTCGGCCTAGCCCACGCGCACGAGCTGGTAGCCACCGTGGGCAAGCTGGACGTGCGCCATGCCGCCAGCAACGTCATCCCCGGCGAGGTCATCTGCAGCCTTGATTTGCGCAGCGCCGATGCCGCCCGCCTGGCCTCGGCCTACGCGGAGTTGCAGGCTCTGGCCGAAACTATTGCCGCCCGCCGTTACCTCCGCCTCACCTGGAATCTGGTGCAATACACGGCCCCCGTCAGCTGCCACGCGGGCCTGAACGAGCTGCTGGCCCAGGCCATTACCGAGGCCGGCCACCCGGTGGTGCCGCTGGTAAGCGGGGCCGGGCACGATGCGGTGCCGGTTTCGCAGGTGGCCCCGGCTACTATGCTGTTCGTGCGCTGCTTCAAAGGCATCAGCCACAACCCCCTGGAAAACGTGGAGCAGCCCGATTTGGCCGCCGCCGTGGAAGTCTCGGAGCGTTTTCTTTCTTTGCTACTCACCTCGAAAATCAGAACCGGAAGCTAGGTCTAGCTCCCCTCCTTGGAAAGGAGGGGCTGGGGGTGGTTGACCAATCGTTGAACGAGCTACTAGTTCTAGCTGCTAACGCTAGTTTTTCAACCACCCCCAGCCCCTCCTCATCTGAGGAGGGGAGCTAGCTTTAGCTTCTCCATTCGCCCCATAACCCGCCTTATTACGCATGAATCCTTCCTCGTTTACCCGCTCCGTTGTTCGGCGCAACCACGCCATCATTGCCCCCGATGGGTACATCAACAGCAATGTGCCGGGCTGGACGGGTTGCACCGTCAACGTCATTATCAACGAGCAGATGGGCGCGCGCCTGTGCCAGACCATCGTTACGCTTCGCCCGGACGGCAAGCTGGAAGGCCGCACCGAGGCTTCGCAAATTTTCTTTTACGTAGTGGAAGGGGCCGTGCGGGCCACGGCGGGTGGCGAATCCCGGCAGCTGACCCAGGGCCAGTTTGTGTATGTGCCGGCCGGGCAGGAGTATGGCTTCCACGGCCCCACCGAGGGTACGCAGCTGCTCACCTTCCACAAAGTGTACGAGCCGCTGGCCGGTCACACCGCGCCTGGGGTAGTATGGGGCGAAAAGGACGACAGCAAAGCCCCTATCTACATGAACGATGAGGCTCTGCGCATCCAGGAGCTGCTGCCGAATGAGCTGGGCTTCGATATGGCCGTGAACATCTTCACCTACGACCGGGGCGGCCACCTGCCCATGGTCGAAACCCACATCATGGAGCACGGCTTGCTTTACCTCGCCGGCCAGGCCATTTATGTGCTCGACCAGGAGTGGTACCACGTGCAGAAGGGCGACTCCATCTGGATGGCACCCTACTGCCAGCAGTGGGCCACCTCAGTAGGCAAAGAGCCCTCCGTGTACATCTACTACAAAAACGTCAACCGCTTCCCGACGGTAGTTTAGCGCACTAATTAGAACGTTATTCCGAGCGAAGCCGAGGAATCTCGCGTGCTGACGTTGCCATACCAACCGTCATGCTGAGCGGAGTCGAAGCATCTCTACCGCTTGGTTAAATTACTACAACATCAGCACGCGAGATTCCTCGACTTCGCTCTAAATGACGTCCGTTATCTAGATACCTCCCTGTTTCCTATGACGCTTCCCGACCTCAATAACTTACCCGCCCCGGCCCGCGCCGGGGAACTGCGCCGCTGCTGCGGCTCCTCGGCCTGGGTGGCGGCGCTGAACCAACTATTCCCTTTCGAAGACGCTGAAACGCTCTATAAAGCGGCTACGCACATTTGGAACAGCCTGAGCGAAGCTGATTGGCGGGAGGCATTTACGCATCATCCGAAAATCGGGGATGTGGGCGCGCTGCGGGAGAAGTTTGCCAGTACCAGCACCTGGGCCGAAGGGGAGCAGGGCGCTGTACGGCAGGCTTCGGAGGAAACCCTGCAGGCCCTGGCCGCCGGCAACGAAGCCTACGAGCAGCGGTTTGGCTACATCTTTATCGTGTGTGCCACTGGCAAATCGGCTGCCGAGATGCTGGCGCTGCTGCAGGCCCGACTGGCCAATCCGCCCGAAGCAGAAATCCGCGTAGCCGCCGCCGAGCAGGACAAAATCACCCGCATCCGTTTGGAAAAACTATTTGCCGCATGAGTCAGATTACCACCCACATTCTGGATACCACCCGGGGCCGTCCCGCGGCGGGCGTGTCCATCATCCTCTCCGGGCAGCACCCAGGCGGCTGGCAGGAACTGGCCCGCGGCACCACCAACGCCGACGGCCGCATCCCTGACCTGCTACCCCAGGGCCAGACGCTGCTCGCGGGCGTGTACCAGCTGCGCTTCCTGGTGCAGGAGTATTTTGATACGCTGGGCACTGCCTCGTTCTATCCCTTCGTGGAAATCGTGTTTTTCGTGACGTCAGCCGAGCATTACCACGTGCCGCTGCTGCTCAATCCATTTGGCTACTCCACGTACCGCGGCTCGTGAATTTTTTCTCTTACCTCAAAGAATTGGCACTAAGGGTAACCAAGCTTAAGGAGCCAACGCTTCCACCAGTGTCCGCGGCCGAACTTGACCAGGCGAAATCTGATGATTGGGAGTATTTGTTTGTATTCGTTGAAGCCTACAATCGACAGGCCCGACCAGATATTCCCGTAGACCGACTGATTACTTTTCCGCACGCTGCCTGCACGCTTATTCTTTACAGCGAACTACATGGGCAAGTGACCAATGGAGGCTTTGTCCAACTGATACATAACCGGTACGGCAAGTTCGTGTTTGGCAGCCCGCTTGCGGATGATCTGGAGCGTTGGGGCGCCTCAAGAGTTGCTGATATCATCCGGGAAGCAGGTGCTATTTACCAATCGCATAAAAGCTTCCTGGAGCGTAAACGGACGCTTGATCAATTCTCCGCTCTGTATAGTGAGTTTCCCCATTTCGAGGCGTTAGAATCCAGATTCTATGAGGTGATGGATGAACAAACAACTGTTATTCGCAAGTACGTCGAACAGCACCGCAGCCAGTTTGCTCATATCGTTTAATTGCTCTCTTCTCATTTCCCACCATTTAAGTCCACTCGGTTTGCCAAGGCCTCAGCAGAGGCCAAAGCAAGAAAAGTGGAATTACATCAATGAAACTCAGCCTGCCCGCTTCCGAAAAAACGCAGCTCCTGGAGCAGCTCGGCAAAGCCAACCGCCGCTTCCAGCAAACCTACCCCGGCGACAAGCCCGACCGCCAGCCGGTGCACACCGTGTACGGCGGGGCTAACCTGTTCAAGGCCGATACCTGCATGCGCATGGGCGACATAGCTCTGAATAACCTGCGCACCTACGCGCCCAACTTTGTGGAGCTGGCCCGCGTGCTGAAGCTGGATGGCCACGAACATCTGCCCACGCTGCAGGCAGATATTGAGGCCCTCACGCACCGCCTGCAGAACCTGCGCCCTGAGGACCGCAAGCAGGAGCCCGGCTGGCTGCCGTATTCCATCTACCAAAAAGTGGTGCGCAAGCTTCAAACCGAAGCGGTAGAGGATTTTCGCATCGACTTTGAGGATGGCTTCGGCAACCGCCCCAACGACGAGGAGGATGCCACCGCCGTGCAGGCTGCCAAAGAGTTGGCCCAAGGCATGCGCCAGGGCACCATTTCGCCCTTTATCGGCATCCGCATCAAGCCCTTCACCGAGGATTTGAAGGACCGGGGCGTACGTACCCTGGATATTTTCCTGACCACGCTGCTACAGGAAACCGGCGGAAAGCTGCCCGACAACTTCGTGGTAATGCTGCCCAAAGTGACCATTCCGGAGCAGATGAGTACCATGGTGCGCCTGTTTGAGCTGCTGGAGCAGGCCAACGGCCTCGCGCCCGGCACGCTGCGCATGGAAACCATGGTGGAGGCCACCCAAATCATCATGGATGAGGAAGGGCGTAACCCGCTCATGCGCATCATCCGGGCCAGTGAGGGGCGGTGCGTGGCGGCCCACTTCGGTACCTATGATTACACTGCCTCGGCTGGCATTACGGCACGCTACCAAACCATGGCCCACCCCGTCTGCGACTTTGCCCACCACATGACCAAGGTAGCCTTGGGCGGTAGCGGTATTTTCCTCTCTGACGGGGCCACCAACGTCATGCCCATTGGCCCACACCGGGGTGAGAACCTGACGTTTGAGCAGCTGCGCGAAAACCGGGAATCGGTGCACAACGCCTGGCGGCAGGGGTTCCATCATACCACGCACTCCCTCATCAACGGCCTCTACCAGGGCTGGGACCTGAACCCGGCTCAACTGCCCATGCGCTACGCGGCTACCTACCACTTCTTCCTGAGCAGCTACGACGACGCTGTACACCGGCTTAAAACCTTCGTGGAGCGGGCCGCCATCAGCACCCTCACCGGCGACATTTTCGACGATGCCGCTACCGGCCAGGGACTGCTCAACTTCTTCCTGAAAGCCCTGAACTGCGGAGCCATTACGGAGGAGGAAATCAGCGCCACCGGCCTTACCACCGCCGAAATCCAAACCCGTTCTTTTTTCCGCATTCTAGAAGGCCGCCGCGCTGGGAAGCAGTAACGTAAATAAAAAGAACGTCATTCCGAGCGAAGTCGAGGAATCTCGCGTGCTGACGCCTGAATAGTATTGCAACGTCAGCACGCGAGATTCCTCGACTTCGCTCGGAATGACGTTTTATCAAAGCATCAGTACCGAACAATCTGTCCAGTAATGGACAGGTTTTCGTTTTTACAGGAGAGTAATATTTGTATCAATTGCCATATAGCCAATAACTTATAAAAATGGCATGCCCATTGGCTGACAGGTAGGGAAACCCTTTCCAACCTGTACGAAAATGGACAGAGCAATATCCTCCGCCACCCAAACCCGCCGCCAGCGCCGCCGTTGGTTGCTGGGTGCGGGCATACTGCTGGTGCTGGCGGCCGGCCTTCTGGCGTTCCGCAATGTACTGAAGCCTAGCCTTGACCGGAGTAGCATCTTGACGGCCCGCACCGAAACCGGCGACGTAGAAGCGGCCCTCACGGCGGCCGGCGTAATTATTCCGGCCCACGAAGCCGTCATTACCAGCCCCATCCCGAGCACCATCCGGCGGGTGGCCGTGCCCGTGGGCAGCAAGGTGCAGCCGGGCCAGACGATTCTGGAACTGGACCGGGAGCTGACCAATACGGCCCTGGCCAAGCTGCAGGACGAGCAGCAGCAGAACCGCAACAAAAACGGCCAGCTGCAGCTCAGCCTCGAAAAAGCCCTCAACGACCTTCGCTCCCAGGAGCAGGTGCAGCAGGTGAAAGTGCGCAGCCTGCAGTCGGCCCTGCGCGACGAGCAGTACCTGCTAAAGATTGGCGGCGGTACTGCTGAGAGTGTGCGCCAGGCCGAGCTAAACCTGCGGGTGGCCCAACTGGAACTGCAACGGCTGGGCGAGCAAATCCGGAACCAGCGGGCTGCCAACGCCGCCGATGTGCGGGAGCTGGGCTTCACCATGCAGATTCAGGACCGCAGCATCCGAGAGCTGGCTGGCAAGCTGCAGCAGGCCAACATCAGCAGCCAGCAAGCCGGCGTGCTTACCTGGGTAAACGAGGACCTGGGTACTACCGTGCAGGCCGGCGACCCGCTGGCCCGCGTAGCCGACCTGAGCCGCTTCCGGGTGCGGGCCACCATTTCCGATGCCTACGCCGACGCCCTGCACCTGCAGGACCCGGTAGTTATCCGCATCAACGGCACCGATTTGCGCGGCACCATTAGCACCATCAGTCCGGCCGTGGAAAAGGGCGTGGTGACCTTCTATGCCGCGCTGCAGCAGGACCACCACCCGGCTCTGCGCGCCAACCTGCGGGCCGATGTGTTTGTGGTAACCAAAGCCCACCACAACGTGGTGCGCGTGAAAAACGGCCCTTTCTACCAGGGCGGCAAGGAGCAGCCGGTGTTTGTGGTGAAGGACGGGAAGGCCGTGCGCCGCACCGTGCAGTTCGGGGACAGCAACTTCGATTTTGTGCAGGTAACCGGCGGCCTGGGAGTAGGGGAGGAAATTGTGGTGTCGGATATGAAGGACTACGTGGATACGCCCGAACTCACCCTCAACGACTAACGGCCATGAAACGCATTCTACCTTTTCTGTTGCTGTTGGGTGGCCCCGTGGCGGCCCAACAACAGCCGGCCCCGCTCACGCTGCCCGAGGTAATTGAACTGGCCCTCACGCAGTCGGCGGCGGCCAAGCAAACCCAAACCATCCGCGACAAAAGCTACTGGCAGTGGCGGACCTACCAGGCCAACTACCGGCCCCAGCTGGGGCTGCAGGGCACGGTGCCGGGGTTCAGTCGCGTCATCACGCCCGTGGTGCAGCCCGATGGCACCACCGACTTCCGGGCCGTGCGCATCAACAACTCCAACCTGGCCCTCACCGTCAGCCAGAACATCGGCCTCACGGGCGGGCAGCTGTTTGTGGCCTCGGAGGTGCAGCGCTTCGATGATTTCAACGGCCGGTTGAAGCGCTACAACAACCAGCCCGTATCCATTGGCCTCACCCAGCCCATTGGCAAATTCAACAGCCTGAAATGGGACCGAAAGATTGAGCCCCTGCGCTACGAGGAAAGCCAGCGCCAGTACACGGAGGAACGCGAAACCATTGCCCAGCGCATCACAGAGCTGTATTTTGACGTGCTGCAGCAGCAAGTAAACGCCGAAGTGGCCGGCCAGAACGTGCAGGCCAACGAGGAGCTGCTGCGCATCGGCAAAGAGCGGTACCAGCTCGGCCGCCTCTCCCAAAGCGACCTGCTACGGCTGGAGCTCAACCTGCTGAATGCCCGCCAGGCCCGGGCTCAGGGCCAGCTGGACGCCCAGAACGCCGCCGTGAGTTTGCAGAGCTATACCGGGCTGCGGGCCGAAGCCCTGCGCCTGGCCGTGCCGGCTCCCACGCCGCGGTTGGTGGTATCCGCTGAGCAGGCCCTGGTGCAGGCCCGCCAGAACCGGAGCGTGGTGCTGGCCTTCCGGCGGCGGCTGTTGCAGGCCGAGCGGGAAGTGGCCCTGGCCCGCGGTACCACCGGGCTGCAGGCCGTGCTGTCGGCCAACCTGGGCTACGTAAACCAGGCCGGCAACCTTTGGGCTACCTACCAGGCCCTGCAGAACCAGCAGCAGGTGCAGCTCACGTTTGCCATGCCGCTACTCGACTGGGGCCGGCAGAAGTCCATTGTGAAAACCGCCGAACTGACCCGCCGCCAAGTGCAGACGGACGTGGCCCAGGAAGAAACCAGCTTCGAGCTGAATGTGCAGGTGCAGGCTACCCAGCTGGCCACCTTAAGCGAGCAGCTGGACCTTAGCGCCCGCGCCGACTCCCTGGCCCAGCAGCGCTACGCTATTGCCCAGGCCACCTACAAAGTGGGCCGCATCAGCCTCACCGACCTCACCATTGCCTTGGCCGAAAAAGACCAGGCCCGCCGCGCCTACATCCAGGCTCTGCGGGCCGCCTGGGTGGCCCACTACCGCCTCCGAGCCCTCACCCTCTACAATTTTGAGCGGCAACAACCCTTGGTGTCCCGATAAACAAACTGCCCAACCAGATTGCCATAACGCACGTGAATGCGTGGCTGTCTGGTTGGGCAGCTTGTTTATTAAAAGTCACTCGTATCCTTGCCTTTGCTTGGCATCATGGCCTCTTGCAAACTGGTGGTGAGCATGTACGAGTCGCGTTTAGTTTCGCTTCGTACTTTCTCCCAGCGCTTAGTGCCACCCGCTATATCCAGGTTTTCCTGTTCCAGTGGGCCCGTTTTTACCATCCCGTTAAGCGTAGTGACACCGGACACATATTCAAAATCGGTGAGTACATACTTGTAGCGGTTATCTTTCACGTAGATGGATAAGGTGTGGCGCACGTAGCTGGGCAGACCACTGAGGC
The DNA here is from genome assembly GCF_020421205.1 of Hymenobacter pini. Taxonomy (GTDB): domain Bacteria; phylum Bacteroidota; class Bacteroidia; order Cytophagales; family Hymenobacteraceae; genus Hymenobacter; species Hymenobacter pini. Next base: position 619,632 of record NZ_JAIZZH010000002.1, on the reverse strand, counting down.
GTTGCGTTTCCATAACCGTGGCACCTTTGCCCACCAATCGGCCGGCTTCCTTATCGTGCATCTGAATCACCGCATTAGCCGACCGGTAGTTTTTGGCCATCCATTCGTAGGCGCGGGTATATAGCTCATCCTTGGTAACCCCGGGCACTTCTACTACGCCCTGATAGGTGATGTGCTGCGTGGTAGCGTCGATAGGAAAGGGGCCAACGGCGGCTTGCTCCGCTGCTTCGTACGTGAGGGGCTTGAAATCGAGCAGGCCGGTGGCCGGGGCATAATACAGGAATTGCTCCTTCTTCACAATGGCCCAGTTGCGCCCCTGAGAGCCAACTACCGTTGCGTTGCTGCCAGCCGGTAAGGTAATGGTAGTAGCCTGAGCGGTATCGGTGAGGTAAAAATGCAGGGCGAGCGGCTGTCCGCCAACTAAATAGGTGCGGGGAGCATGAGCAGCTTTAGGCTGTTGAGCCTGGCTAACGTGAATGGAGGCGAATGCCAGCCCGATAAAACAGTAGAGTGTGCGCACGTGAGAAAAGTGAGAAAGAAATTGAGCGCTGGAAGGGATTTTTCCGGACCAGCATAATCCCAGTAAATCTACTGCATATGCGCGCGGAAATACAAGTGGACAGTAGTGCTGGCAATTCCGAACACACTGTCCGAAAGCGGACAATTTTTGTGAGAATGATAGCGCAGTGATTGTATGTAAATATATGAAACATAGTCGTTTGTGAAAATGGCACGTCGCTTGGCTATACCCTTGTACTACCCATAGCAGGCTGCCCAAAACCGGACACACCTTCTTCCACTAGCCTTCCACACTCTCTTCTCCGCCATATAATGGAAAACATTCTGACCCCAACCGTGGCCCGGCCACACGCCAACGGTGCCGCAGTAGCCACCGCTCAGCCGGTTATTCAGCTGCGCGACATTGAGAAAATCTACCAGACCAAAACCATTGAAACGGTTGCCCTCAACCGCGTTAACCTGACTGTCAACAAGGGCGAGTTTGTGTCGATTATGGGGCCCTCGGGCTGCGGAAAATCCACGCTGCTCAGCATTATGGGGCTGCTGGATGAGCCCACTGCCGGGGTAATTGAGCTGGATGGCCGCCCGGTGCAGTCCTACTCCGATAAGGAGCTGGCCTCATTACGCAACCACAAAATCGGGTTTGTCTTCCAGAGCTACCACCTCATCAACGACCTCTCGGTACTGGATAACGTGGAGCTGCCCCTGCTGTACCGGCCCGGAGTAGGCGGCAAGGAGCGCCGGCAGCGGGCCTACGCCGCCCTCGATAAAGTAGGCCTGAGCGCCCGCACCGGCCACTTCCCCAGCCAGCTCTCGGGCGGGCAGCGCCAGCGCGTGGCCATTGCCCGGGCTCTGGCCGGCCGCCCCGAAATTATCCTGGCCGACGAACCCACCGGCAACCTCGACTCGGTAATGGGGGAGGAGATCATGGCGCTGCTGCTTAACCTTAACCGCCAGGAGGGCACCACCATTGTGATGGTAACCCACGATGAGCAGCAGGCCCACAAAACGCAGCGCCTCATCCGCTTCTTCGACGGTAGCCAGGTCAGCTAGGCTTGAGTTACCAGTTACCAGTTTCGAGTTGCCAGTCTGTTCAGGATTTTCCTTCTGCTATGAAAACGCTTGCCTTTCCACTTTCTGATACTGATTTGGTAGCTGCCTGCCGCCAGGGGAATGCCGCTGCCCAGGAACAATTGTACCAGCGGTTCGCGCCCCGCATGCTGGCCTTGTGCCTGCGGTATTTGCGCCACGAGTTTGATGCCGAAGATGTGCTGGCCCGGGGCTTTGTGAAGGTATTTCGGGGGCTGGAGCAGTATGCGGGCACCGGCAGCCTGGCCGGGTGGGTGCGCCGCATACTGGTGCACGAGTGCCTGAGCCACCTCCGCCGCCGCGAGAGCCTTACGCTTAGCCTGGAGGATTGCTACACCGGCCATTTGGCCACGGAGCAACCTTCCGCCGATGTGGAACTCCAGGCCGCCGACCTGCTCTGGCTGGTGCAGCAGCTGCCCGCCGGCTACCGCACCGTGTTCAACCTCTGCGCCCTGGAGGGCTACACCCACCCCGAAGTGGCCGCGCTGCTGGGCATTTCGGAAGGCACCAGCAAGTCGCAGCTGAGCAAGGCCCGCGCCCTGCTGCAGCGGCAGGTAGCGGCGCTGCATTCTTCTCTCCCCACTTCCTATTCCTACGCTCATGTTGCTTAGCCACCTCAAAATTGCCTGGAAGGTGCTGCTGCGCCGCAAGTTTTTTACCTTCATCAGCCTGTTCGGCATCAGCTTCACGCTCATGATTCTGCTGGTGGTGTACGCGTTGTACGACCACACCGTGGGGCCGCACACGCCCGAAAAAAAGGTAGACCGCCTGCTGTTCATCAACCGCGCCACCATCCTCCTCAAAAACGACAACGGCACCAACAACGGCACCATCAGTTACAGCTTTCTGGAGCGCTACGTGCGGCCGTTGCGCACCCCGGAGAGGGTTTCCATCAGCACGTATTTCGGCTCTACGGCCGCGTACGTGGGCAACCAGAAGCTGGACGTGGACCTGAAGTACACTGATGGCCAGTTCTGGCAGGTGCTGGATTTCAACTTCGTGGCGGGCCGGCCCTACACCATGCAGGAAGTGCAGAGCGGGGCTCACGTGGCCGTCATCAACGAGCGGACCTGCCGGGCGTATTTTGGTACCACGCGTGACGTGCTGGGCAAAACCATCGAAACCGACCGGGTGCGCTACCAGGTGATTGGGGTGGTGCAGGACGTGCCCGGCATGCGCTTCAACTCCTACGCCGATATGTGGGCCCCCATCAGTACCAGCACCCAGGACGCCAAAGACCCCAACTACTTCGGCAACTGCATGGCCATTGTGCTGGCCCGCACGCCCGCCGACGTAGCCGCCGTGCAGGACGAGTTTAACCGGGTGATGGCCCAGGTACCCGTGCCCAACCCCAGGAATGAAGAGAAGGTCCTCGTGTACGCCGGCACCCTGCTGTCGTCCACGGTGCGCTGGTTCGACAACAACAGCAAGCCCGACGACGGCGTGGCCGAACTCATGGGGAAAGTGGCCCTCGTGACCCTGCTGTTCATGCTGCTGCCGGCCCTCAACCTCATCAACGTCAACGTGAGCCGCATTCTGGAGCGCTCCTCCGAAATCGGGGTGCGGAAGGCCTTTGGAGCCACTTCGGGTACGCTTATCCGGCAGTTTCTGGTCGAAAACGTGTTTCTGACCCTGCTGGGCGGGGTGCTGGGCCTGGTGCTGGCCAGCGTGGTGCTGCACATTATTGATAGCAGCGGCTTTATTCCCTACACTACGCTCAAGCTCAACCCCCGCATTTTCGCGGGCGGGCTGCTGCTGAGTTTGCTGTTCGGGTTGCTGTCGGGTGTGTATCCGGCCTACAAAATGTCGAAGCTGCACACGGTGCAGGCCCTGAAAGGCGGCCGTAACTAATTCCTTCCCTTCTGCTCTGTACCCCTATGATACGCCATCTGTTCACCCTGATCTGGAACCGCAAGCGGGCGAATTTCCTGCTGGTTGCCGAAATCTTCTTTGCCTTCGTGGTGCTGTTTGTGCTGGGCAGCCTGCTGGTGGATAACTACCGCAAATACACCGCCCCGCTGGGCTACAGCTACGAGCACGTGTGGCAGGTGGATATGGACCCCAACGGCCAGCCCATCAGCCGGCAGGACGCCACGTTTCAGCGCCTGATTCAGCACCTGAAAACCCTGCCCGGCGTGCGCAGCGTAGCGGCTACCCGCTCCAATACGCCCTTCTCGTTCAGCGACAGCAGCACCGACTTCAAAGCCGGCTCCCGCACCACCAACAGCGACATTTACAGCGGCGGCGACGAACTGCAGGACGTGCTGAGCCTGGAGCTGGCGGAAGGTCGCTGGTTTACCCGCCGCGACGAAGCGGCCGCGCATCCGCCCCTGGTCATCTCCCAAGAAGCTCGCCAGGCCCTGTTTGCCGACGGGCCGGCCGTGGGCCAAATCGTGCGGGGCATGGATGACAAGGAGTTTCAGGTGATTGGGGTACTCGCGTCGTCGTACCGCGGCCGGGGCGAGTTTCAGGAGCTGGCGCCGGCCATCTTCCGACGCAGCGAAAGTCTGGTAGACCCCAACGACTCGGCCAATTTCGACCAGCCCCGGCTGCTAATCCGGGTGCAGCCTACCGCCACCGCCGAGCTGGAGCAGCGCCTCACCAAGGAAGTTGCGGCCGTTACGGGCGGCTGGAAAGCCACCGTGACTACCCTGCCCGAACAGCGTACTACCCGCATGAAGTTTGCGCTGGCTCCTATGGGCGGCATGGTGCTGGTGTGCGGCTTCCTGATTTTCAACGTGGCCCTGGGGCTGTTCGGGGTGCTGTGGTACAACATCAGCCAGCGCCGCGCCGAAATTGGGCTGCGCCGCGCTATCGGGGCCACCGGCCGCCGCATCAGTGGGCAGTTTCTGGGCGAAATCCTGGTGGTCACCACCTTCGGGCTGGTGCTGGGGCTGGCCATTGCGGCGCAGTTTCCGCTGCTGGGCGTGATGGGCATCCGGCTGCCGGTGTACCTGACCAGCATGGCCCTGGCTACCGTGCTTATTTACGTGCTGACGGCCATTTGCGCCCTTTACCCAAGCATGTTGGCCGCCCAGATCCGCCCGGCTGTGGCCCTGCGGGAGGAGTAGCCTGGCTGACCGAATCAGTTATCTAAAAAGGCTAACCAGTTCGGGGCCGACCCGAACTGGTTGGCCAAAAATGCGAACCAGTTCGGGGCGGCCCCGAACTGGTTAACCAAAAAAACGAACTGGTTCAGGTCAGGAATGAACTGATTCGCGACAAAAACGAACTGGTTGGCAGCTGAGTCAAACCAGTTGCCTAAAAGGGCCAACGGACAGGCTTGCGGTGGCTCCGGTCCGGCGGGCGCAGCCCGTCGGGCCGGTTGAAGCCCGCTGATGTTGCTGCGGGCGGTGGCTTGGCTGCTGCGGTGGCGCGCGTCGTCGTTCGGGTATTGTCGTTCGGGTGTCAGCGTACGTCAACCGGCCTGACGGACCGGGGCCTCCGTCGGATACCGTTGAAATTTCCGTCCTTCGCCTCGCCTTATGATTCTGATTATCGACGATGATGTAGCCGTGCGCACTTCGCTGCGGCTGCTGCTCAAGCAACACGGCTACGCCACCGAGGCGGTAGCCACGCCGGAAGCGGCTTTGCAGGTGGTAACGGCCACCCCGCCCGAGCTGATGCTCATGGATATGAACTACGAGCTGGATACCTCCGGCCGCGACGGCCTGCGGCTGCTGGCCCAGGTGAAGCGCCTGGCCCCGGCCGTGCCCGTCATCCTGATAACCGGCTGGGGCAGCATTGCCCTGGCCGTGGAGGGCATGAAGGCCGGGGCCGCCGAGTTCATCACCAAGCCCTGGCAGAACGACTCCCTGCTGCAAACCATCCGCACCATTCTGGCCCTGCGGGAGCCCGAGGCCGAAACCGACCCCGCTGCCCTCTCGCGCCGGCAGCTGGACAAGCAGTACGAGCTGCGCAACATTGTGGGCCAGGATGCCCGCCTGCTGCAGGTGCTGCGCAACGTGGGGCAGGTGGCGGCCACCGATGCCTCGGTGCTCATTGAGGGCGAATCGGGGACGGGCAAGGAGCTGATTGCCGAGGCTGTGCACCAGAACAGCCAGCGCCGCCGCCAGCCCTTCGTGAAGGTGAACCTGGGCGGCATTTCTGCTTCCTTGTTTGAGAGTGAGATGTTTGGGCACCGGCGCGGGGCTTTCACCGATGCCAAAACCGACCGGGTGGGCCGCTTCGAGCTGGCCAACGGCGGCACCATCTTCCTGGATGAAATCGGGGAGTTGGACCTGAGTAGCCAGGTGAAGCTGCTGCGGGTGCTGCAGGACCGCACCTACGAGGTGCTGGGTGATAGTAAGCCGCGCCGCCTGGATATCCGCGTTATCTGCGCCACCAACCGCAACCTGGCCGAAATGGTGCAGCAGGGCCGCTTCCGCGAGGATTTGTTTTACCGCATCAACCTGATAACCGTGCGCCTGCCCGCCCTGCGGGAGCGGCCCCAGGATATTCCGCTGCTGGTGCAGCACTTCGTGGATGGGCTGCGCGCCACCTACAACCGCCCCGCCCTGAAGGTGAACACCCGGGCTATGCACTGGCTACAGGAGCAACCCTTGCCCGGCAACATTCGGGAGTTGAAAAACCTGGTGGAGCGGGCCGTGCTGGTATCGGGTAAGGATGAGTTGGGTCCCGACGACTTCCAGGCCCAGTTCCAGCGCCAGGCTCCGCGCCCCGCCGAAGCCGGCGAGCTGCCCGAGCCTGGCACCATCACCCTCGATGAGCTGGAAGCCCAGATGATTAAGCGAACCCTGGAGCATTACAACGGCAACATCAGCCGCGTGGCCAAAGCCCTGGGCCTGAGCCGGGGAGCGTTGTACCGGAGGCTGGAGAAATACGCCATTCCATTTGATGCAGAGTAGGAAATAGATACTTGCCCGTCATACAGAGCGGAGCGACGCATCCCGCGTGCTGATGTCAGAAATAGCTCTGCACCAGCAGTACGTGAGATGCGTCGCTCCGCTCTGTATGACGTTCTTTTGCTTGCTACTTATAGCCCCTAACGCCTCAAAATACATGACCCTGCGCACCAAGTTTCTGCTGTTTGTCGTCATTATTCATGCCGTGCTGATTGTGCTGGCGGGGCAGGTGATGCGCACGAATGCGCCGCTGTTTGTGGGGTTGGAAGTGCTGCTGCTGGGCAGCATCTGGCTAACGGTGCAGCTATACCGGGGCTTTGTGCGGCCGTTTCAGCTGATAGCGGCGGGCACGGAGGCCATTCGGGCTCGGGACTTCTCCATGAAATTCGTGCCCGTGGGCCAGCACGAAATGGACCAGCTCATTGGGGTGTACAACCACATGATTGACGAGCTGCGCAAGGAGCGCGTTACGCAGCACGAGAAAAGCTACCTGCTTGAAAGCCTGATTCAGGCCTCACCGGCGGGGGTGCTGCTGCTCTCCTTTGATGGCCGCATTGAGGGCGTAAACCCGGCTGCTGAGCGTATTTTGGCCCAATCTTCGGCTGAGTTGCTGGGCCGGCAACCGGTTGAGGTGCCGGGCCACTGGGGGCCGGCTCTGGTTACGCTCACGGATGAGGAGCCGCGCGTAGTGCAGCTCTCGGGGCTGCAAACCTACCGGGCCAGTTGCTCCCGGTTTATTGACCGGGGCTTTCAGCGGCGGTTTATTGTGCTGGAGGAGCTGACCCAGGAGCTGATTCGACAGGAGAAAAAGGCGTATGAAAAGCTGATCCGGATGATGTCGCACGAGGTGAACAACTCCATTGGGGCCATCAACTCGCTGCTGCAGAGCTTCCATTACTATGCTCCCCAGCTTACCCCCGACGACCAGCCCGATTTCCGGGAGGCGCTGGACGTGGCTATCAACCGCAACACCCACCTGGCCAACTTCACGGCGGGTTTCGCCAATTTGGTGCGCCTGCCGCCCCCGCAGCCCCAGCTTACCAACGTGCACGAGCTGCTGCGCGCCACCGAGCGGTTGCTGCACGTGCAGGCGGAGCGCCGCCGCATTCGGTGGCACTGGCACCTAGCCCCCGAGCCGTTGGTGGCAACTCTCGACCCTCTACAGTTGGAGCAGGCATTGCTGAACATCTGTAAAAATGCCCAGGAAGCCATTCATGAGGATGGCAATCTATGGGTGCATACCAGCCTCAACCCGCCCAGCATCTGTATCGAAAACGATGGCCCCAGCATCGAGCCTGAAGTGCAGCAGCGGCTGTTTACACCTTTCTTCAGCACCAAGCGCGACGGCCAGGGTATCGGCCTCACCCTCATCCGCGACATTCTGCTGCAACATAATTTCCGGTTTCAGTTGGCAACCCAGGAAAACGGCCGCACCGCCTTCACTATTTGGTTGTAGCACCACACAAAAAGGCCCGACTGCAGTGAGCAGTCAGGCCTTTTTGTGTGGGTGAGTTGTCTTACAACAGCTCTAGCCGGCGCGTTTCCTTGCCGCAGCGCACGAAATACATTCCGGCGGGTAGGATAGGTAGTTGCAGCCCTGCTGCCTCGTACGTGGGCCGGGCGTTGGGCACTACTAAACGGCCCAGCGCATCAAACACCTGCACCGGGGCATTGGCGGGGAGGCCAGTGGCCCACACGGTGCCTTGGCTGGGATTGGGCCAGATGGTGAAATTACCCGCCGAGTTTTGGGCGGCATCGTGGATGTTGGCTACGAACAATCGGCTGGCGTAGTACTCCCGCACGTACACCCCGCCACCGGGCAGCACCGTCGGGCCAAGTTTCAGCTCGGGGCCCTGGAAATAGCCGGCCACGCGCAGGTCACCGTTGGGAGCCGTAGTAACGGCAAAGGGAAAATCGTCGCCGGAGCCACCGCCGTTCAGCGCCCAGCGCCATTGCCCGGTGGTGTCCAGCTGCGCCACAAACACATCGGCCTTTCCCCGGTTTCGCAGCGTGGGCAAGGAGCCTGCGCCCAGCTGCGGACTAGTAAAGCTGCCGGTTACCGTGAGGCCACCATTCGAGTCCAGGGCCAGGTCCAGCCCGGTATCGGTGCCGGTGCCGGTGAAGCGGCGGGCCCATTGCCAAACGCCCTCGGAGGAAAGCTTGCCTACCAGGGCATCGGTGCCGGTAGAAGCAGATGGCAGCGAGATGGGGCCGATAGAGGCCTGCTGCCCCCGGATACTGCCCGTTAGGTAACAGGCACCCGCAGCATTTACCACCAAACCCTGGCAGCCGGATGCCCCATTGCCGCTGCGCACCGCCCAATCCCACCGGCCGTACCGGCCATCCAGCCGCGCCACAAACAGTCGGTCCATGCTGCCACCGCCTTGTAGGGCAATTTGGTCGAAGTGGGGCGCTTCGCCGTTGAAGGTGCCAGCCACATACACATTGCCCGCGGCATCCAGCCCCACAGCATTACCGAAGTCGTACCCGTACTGGTCGTTCACCACCCGGGCCCACTGCCATTCACCAGCAGCGTCCAGCTTGGCCACGAAGGCGTTGTAGTTGAAGCTGCGGAGGGGATGATAGCCAAACGCAATGCTACTGCCCAGCATGCTGCCCGTAACGTAAGCATTGCCCGCCGCATCTACGGTTAAGGCGCGGGGGTATACAAAGTTGCTTGCGGTGCCGCCAGCCGCCGAAACGCGCTCAAAACGGCCATCGGCATTAAGGCGGGCTAGAAACAGACTGGGCCCGTTGCTGCTGTTTTGGTAGGGTAGGGCACCGAAGGTGGCAGTGTAGCTTGCCGTGTGCCCCGTGATGTACAGACGGCCACTGGCGTCGCGGGCAATGGCCATGCTAACGTCATCACCGGGGCCACCGGCTTGCACGGCCCACGCATAAGAACCGTCGGGCGCAAGTTTCGCTACAAAAATATCGTCGGAGCTTGTAACCGAAGTAAGCGTGGAGGGCCCCAGCGTGAGCGTGCCCCGAAAGCTGCCGGTCACGTAGGTGTTGCCATTAGCATCCGTAACAGCATGTAGCGCCTGCGCCTGATCGGTGGAAGTGACGGGCTGCGGGCCGGTAACCGCCCAGTTGAAACCCGGTACCTGCGCCCGGAGCGAGCCGCTGGTAGCCAGCAGCATAATCAACAGAGAACCACAGTAGCGTAAGGTTTTTTGCATGCAACAGTGAATAGAGAAGAGAAATAAGAGAGACTAAAAAGCAAAGAGCCGACGCACTGGTGGCGCCGGCTCCGAGGCTGCTAAAATCGTGCTATTTTCGTTTAACCGGGGCTTTACCGGGCTGCCGGGCCGGGGCTGGCCGGTTGGTAGGCGCGGCTCCGTCGCTCACAATCTGGCCGTTGCGGTAGGTTTTCTTCTCCTGCACTGTTTTGCCATCGGGCCCAAAGTAGCTCCACACGCCCGATTCTTTGCCGTTGCGGAAGAAGCCGCTGATGGCCAGCGTACCATCTTCGCGCAGCTCCCGGTAGGCGCCGGTTTTCAGGCCTTTCACATAGGTCGTTTCCTTATTGAGCTTGCCTGAAGGGTAAAACTCCTGACCCAGCCCGGTGGGTTTGCCCGCCTCGTACAGCAGCTTGCTTTGCACCGTGCCGGTAGGGTAGTAGCTGAGTTTTTCGCCGGCCAGCTTACCGTTGGTGTAGGTTTCCTGCGAAGCTACCTGCTTACCGCCCGGATGAAAGGTGCGCCATTGGCCCACGGGCACCCCATTTTTAAACTGCTGCTCGGCCTTGGCAGTACCATCCTCATAGTACTGGGTAATCTTCCGGTCCCGGCCCTGGTTGGCGTACTCAATCTTCTGCTCCGACTTGCCCGACTCGTAATAATCTTGCTGCGTGCCCACCAGTACACCCTGACGGTACGTCTGGGTGCTTTTCACGGCCCCGCTTTCGTAGTAGGATTTGGCTGGCCCATCAAGGTTGCTAGTGCCGCCGGCCAGGCTTTTGGCCTGCTTGGTGAGGTCGTCAGCCAGCGGATTCTTCACGGCCCGGCCTACCAAAGTAGCCGGTGCGTAGGTGCCTTCGGTGCGCAGCTTGCCCGAGCGGTAGTAGCTGCGGTAGCTTCCTTTGCCGCTCTTATCAGCCTGCACGTCGGTTTCCAACTGGCCGTTGTCGTAGTACGTTTTGTAGGGGCCGGCCAACAACCCTTTGCTGAAAGTGCCTTCGCTCTGCAGCTGGCCGTTTTCGAAGTAGGTTTTTACCGGTCCGGTGGCCTGCCCATTCTGATAAGTGATTTCCGCGCGGGGCTTTCCCGAGGGATACAGCTCCCGGATAACGCCGGCCGGCTGCCCGTTGCTGAGCGTGGTTTCCAGCTTGATTTCGCCGTTGGGGTGGTAGTAGCGCAGCGTGCCGGTGGGCTGGTCGTTGTCGTAGGTGCCCTCCTGCGCCAGCTTGCCGTTGTCGTAGTAGGTTTTGAACGGGCCCTGGCGCTGACCATCTTGGTAGGTCACCTCCAGCCGTCGGCCACCGTTGGGGTGAAATTCCACGTAAGCTGAGTCCCGCTTGCCGTCTCGGAAGCTGGTTTGCGACTCCAGCTTGCCCGAGCGGTAAAACCGCTTGTAGGTGCCCTGCATCACGGTGTCGGCCCCCACCAGCGCCGAATAGATTTCGCGCCGTTGCGCGTTGGTAGAGTCGTAATACGTGGTGAAGCGTCGCAGCTTCTGCGCTTGGGCCGTGGCCGCCGATAGCAGCAGCAAGGCCAACATCATTCGTTTCATAGGTGCAAGAACGGGCTAATTCAGGAAGTAGTATTTCGCGGGGGAGCGAAGCCGAGAGCATCGGGTTAGGTAAATGCGCCTGGCCACCGCCGCGAAACCTGCGTCCTGTGCAAGCAAAAGCCCTGCCGCATCCAGTGCGGCAGGGCTTTTAAACAGTGCGGTGTGCGTGCCGGAATTATAGCTTCTCAACTACCAGCGAGCTAGCGCCGCCGCCACCGTTGCAGATGCCGGTAACGCCAATTTTGCCACCTTCATTCTGCAGCACGTTTACCAGCGTGGTTACGATGCGGGCCCCGGAAGCACCCAGCGGGTGACCCAGGCTCACAGCGCCGCCGTACACGTTCACCTTATCGCCTTCCAGGTTTAGCAGCTTGTTGTTAGCCAACGATACTACTGAGAAAGCCTCGTTGATTTCGTAGAAATCCACTTCCGAAGCTTCTACACCAGCGTTTTTCAAGGCCTTCGGAATAGCCAGCGAAGGAGTAGTGGTGAACCACTCGGGAGCCTGCTCGGCATCCGCAAAGCCGCGGATGCGGGCCAGCGGCTTTACGCCCAGCTCCTCGGCCTTCTCGCGGCTCATCAGCAGCACGGCAGCGGCGCCATCGTTGAGGGTAGAGGCATTGGCCGCAGTTACAGTGCCTTCCTTGCCGAAGGCAGGCTTAAGGCCAGCAAACTTGGCAAAGTCAGCCTTCGTGTACTCCTCGTCGTCGCTGATAACGGTTTCCTTGCCGCGCACCGAAATTGTCACGGGCACAATTTCGTCCTTCTTCTTACCAGCTTGGGCTGCGGCGGCACTCCGCTCGTAGCTCTGCTGAGCAAAAGCGTCCTGCTCCTCGCGGGTGATGCCGTAGTGCGTGGCCGTGCGGTCAGCCGCTACGCCCATGGCAAAGTCGTGGTACGGGTCCCAGAGGCCGTCCTTCATCAGGCCGTCAATCATTTGGCCGTGGCCGTACTTGGCCCCGAAACGGGCTTTATCGAGGTAATATGGCACGTTCGACATGCTCTCCATCCCACCGGCCAGCACCACGTCGGCCTGGCCCAGCATGATGGCCTGCGCGCCGAACATGATAGCCTTGGTGCCCGAAGCGCACACTTTATTCACCGTGGTGCACTCCACCGTATCGGGCAGGCCAGCTTTTTTGGCGGCCTGGCGGGCTGGGGCTTGGCCCAGGTTAGCGGAAATTACGTTGCCCATAATCACCTGCTGCACCTCTTTGCCGTCAACACCGGCCTTTTCCAGCGCACCTTTCAGGGCAATAGCACCCAGTTCCGTGGCCGACAACGACGACAGGCTGCCGCCAAACGAACCGATGGGCGTGCGCACGGCGGCCACAATTACTACTTCTTTAATCTGCATGAGTTGGTTGGGTGGGAATGAGTGAAATCGGGGAGTAAAGGTAAAAAGGTTTAGGGGGATGGCCTTGGGAAGCCGAAAACCTGTAAAGCTAGTGCCGTAACTTTCTTGGTAAACGACGCGCACAGAAGCTCCGCTACCAGCCGGGGCGGTCTTTTGAAGCTGGTTTGCTGGCTTTGCGCGGCAGTTGCTGCAGGTATTGCTGCTCAGTGGCTTGCAGGGCCTCCAGCAGCTGCCGGGCTTGGCCGGTACTCAGATTCATTTGCTGCAGGCGGGCCTGCTGCGTTTGCAGGTTCGCTTCCGCGTTGGAGGCCGCCTCGGTGCCCCCGCGTCGGCTGGTGCCGCCCGTAGCCTCGGGTCCGGTCTCGGCGTCGCTCAGGCCCAGCGTATTACCTGGCTCGGTGCCGCGAGCCACGGAGCGGGACGCTCCAGCGCCAAGCCGGAATCCGCCCTGCGCGGCCTGGCCTGGCTGGTTCGAGGGCTGGTTTGGGTCAGTTTGCCCGGTAGCTTTGGGCTGGCTTGCCGCCGCAGCCTGAGAGGCTGGTTGCGGCGCGCTACTCTGGCCCGGTGAAGTAGAGCCAGCTTTGCTGCCCCCGTCTGACGAGGCAGGCTGGTTGGGGTTTCCATCGGTGCCCGGTGGGGGAGGGGGCGGTAGCTGGGGCTGCCGCAGCAAGCCGCGCAGCAGTTCATAGTTGTACCGGGCGGCAGTATTGGTTGGGTTGGCCACCAAGGCTTGCCGGCAGAGGCCGGCGGCTTGGGCGTAGTCGGCTTTGGCGGCGGCAATAACGGCCAGTTGCTGGAACGCCACACTGCGGATGCTCCCGGCGCTATTTGTGGTAAGGCGACTGTAGTAGCCGCGCGCCTCGGCGGGGCGGCCGGCCCGGAGCGTGGCGTGGGCCAGGTTAAGCAAAATATCAGACTCCGGCTCCCGATCCATTTGCGCGGCAGTTCGGTAGGCAGCGGCGGCCTCGCTCCAGTGCTGGCGGGCATAGGCGGCAGCCCCGCGCTGTACCGCCTCATTCCGGTCGTGAATCCGAAACAAGCCTTGCCCCGCGCCCAGCAGCAACGCACCCAGCAGCGCCACATTTTTCATGGCCGAATGACTTTGACAGTAAGTACTACATCCAACGCCAGCAGCAGCAGGGCCAGCAGCAGCGGATACCGGTACCGGTTGTCCGCCACCGATACCGTGCGCACCTGCTGCATCAGGCCTTCTACCCGGTTCAGGGCGTTCAGCAGCAGCGGAAACTCATTGCGCTGATCCGATAACTCAAAAAACTGCCCCCCGGTTTGCTCGGCCAACTGCCGCAGGGGTGGGGTTACCAGTTTGGTTACCGCATCCCGGCCCCGGGAGTCCCGCACGTAGCCGCGCCCCCCCGACTGCGGAATCCGGCTGCCTTCAGTGGTGCCAACTCCCACGGTGAATACCCGTGCCCCCGAGCGGGCCAGCACCCGCACCGTGGGCTCCAGGTTCTCGCCAAAATCCTCCCCGTCCGTTACTAGTACAATAGCGGTGGTGCGGGGTGGGGTAGTGGCCCCCGTGGTGGTCGAAATAGTAGCTAGGCGGGTAAGCGCCAATTCAAGCGGCGGTACCAAATCAGTACTGCCCGGCGGCACCAACGACGTTTTCAGGGTGCTCACAAACAGCTGTAGGGCGGCTTGGTCGTAGGTGAGGGGGCACTGCACGTAGGCTTCGCCCGCAAACACAATCAGGCCCAGGCGGTCGGCCGGGAAGCGGCTGATTAGGGTGGTCAACTCTGCCTGTACTTTTTGCAGCCGGGTTGGGGCCACATCGGGCGCATCCATGGAACGCGACAAATCGACCAGCAGCCACACATCCTTGCCGGCCGTGCGCACGGGTGTTTCGGTGAGGCCATAGGCAGGGCCCCATAGAGCTACGCCCAGCAACCCCAGATACAGCAGCCGCAGCAGCAGTTTCCAGCCCAGTGGCCACCCCGTTTGGTGCAGCGGCGCGGCCAACCGGCGGGTACGCAGGCCGTATCCGAGGTATAGCAGAAAAAAAAGTAAGGCGGCCACACCCTCAAACCAGGTTGGCTGATATGCCCAATTTAGCACGAGGGTAACTTCTTCATGATCAAAATGCAACCCGTTGTTAAGGCCGGTCAGCTAAACCTGTTTGAAGGGCTCAGGCAAGTCACAGAGCGGGATTTGCAACGGCAAGATGGAAGATATTTTTTTCTGAAAAGAGTTGTTTCTCCATTCTACTTGTATATTTGCACACCTTTCAGCCGGAAAGGATGCCATCTGGAGAGGTGGGTGAGTGGCTTAAACCAGTAGTTTGCTAAACTGCCGAAGACCTAAAGTTTTCCGGGGGTTCGAATCCCCCCCTCTCCGCATTTATTATTCTGAGTTATGAATGTTGAAGTATGAATCAGCTATTCATAGTTCGCAGTTCATAACTCAGATTTTTTTTCGGGGTGTAGCGTAGCCCGGTATCGCGCCTGCTTTGGGAGCAGGAGGCCGCAGGTTCGAATCCTGCCACCCCGACGCAAAGAAGCCGTTTGCCCACCACTTGGGTGGACGGCTTTTGTGTTTCTGCTCCCGTAGCTCAGCTGGATAGAGCAGCTGCCTTCTAAGCAGCCGGTCGCACGTTCGAATCGTGCCGGGGGTACACTGTTAATCAGCCACTTAGTTTCGTTGCTAAGTGGCTTTTTTGTTGGCGGTTTCGGCAGGATGCAAGTTGTTTGGCCTTTTCTTGGTGCCACCGGCTTCAGCTTGTGGCCAGGTAGTTTAGCCCAGTGAGCCAGCTCGGAAAGCAGATTACGTAGGGTTTAGACAACCCTTGCCAGGTAACTCTCCGTTAGCTATAGTAAGCGGCGTGTTTGTGGATACAATGGGGCTAGTCGCCGGTAGTTGGGCTTTTTTCCTTACAGCTATCCGTGTACCTTCCTGCAATTTTGGTCTTGCCAATTCCTTTTCCAGATGAAAAAACTCTTACTCACGCTCACGGCTGCATTGTCAGTGAGCATGGCTGCCCAGGCGCAATGGGTGCTACAGCCCTTCTCCTTTGCCCCCGACGGCAACCTGGCGCAGATAGATGCCGTGGATGATAACACGGCCTGGGCCTTATCAGACCCCTATTTCACGGGTGAGTATACTAACCAGGTAGCGCGTACTTTTGATGGAGGGCAAAACTGGACGGTGCTGACGGTTGCCCAGGTAGATACTGCTACCGAAAGCATTGAGTGCCTTTCGGCCGTAAGCGCTACTACGGCGTGGGTGGCTACCCTGAGCGATGTACTGGGCGGCCGGGTGCTGAAAACAACAAACGGCGGCAGCACGTGGACGGTGCAGAGTACCTCCACTATGTTCCAGGGCAACCGCAGCTACCCAAACGCTATTCACTTCTTCAACTCCAATGATGGCGTAGTAATGGGCGACCCGGCCGAGACCGGGCAGGCCATGGAAATCTACTACACTTCTAACGGCGGCACCACTTGGACACGCGCTGCCAATGTGCCGGTAGGTACGGCCAACGAGTTTGGTACGATAGCACTGCCGGCAGTGGCGGGCAATTCCATCTGGATTCCGAATAACAAGGGCGACATTTTCCGCTCCACGGATAAAGGTGTCACTTGGACGGTTTCTCGGAAGGTAGCATCCACTGAAATCGAAACGCTGGCTTTCCGGGATACACAAAACGGCCTTGCGTTGATCAGTGACCAAAATTCTACCAACCACCTGCTTTATCGTTCAACCGATGGGGGCGTTACGTGGAGCCAACTGAACTATACCGGGCAACTGCGCGGGTTTGCGCTGGACAATGTGCCTGGTACCGGCAATTTCATTTCGGTAGGCATAAACTTTGGAAATAATGATGCCGGCTCTTCCTACAGCCGCGACAATGGTCAGACCTGGACCAGCATCGAAACCAGTTTCAACCATTTCAATATAGATGCCGCCTCCGCCACGGCCGTGTGGACGGGTGCCATTGGGCTTAACGCGGCCGGAGACCCGGTGGGGCTAGGGGCGGGCAAACTCACCAGTACGGTGCTGCCAACCCGCGAGGCAACGGCTGTTCTGGGCGGTAGCTTGGCCCCTAACCCCAGCGTAGGTGGCGTGTTTCGGGTGCAGTGGCCCGTCGTTGCACACAAAGGAGTACTTACGCTAACGGTGACGGACGCCGTAGGCCGGGAAGTGCTGCGCCGTACGCTGGAGAACACCCGCACTGGCGAGGCTACGCTAGATTTAAGCCACGAGAAAGCCGGGTTGTACCAGGTGAAATTGACCTCCGATGCGGGCGTAAGCCACCTCCGGGCTCAGGTACTCTGAATAGCAGATTATACTACCCACAAAACGCCCCCGTTTTCTTCGGAAAACGGGGGCGTTTTTTATAGTCTTTTGCTAAGTTGAAAAGGGCTTGGGGCTGGTAAAAACCGGATTTTTTCGGTATCTTTGCCTACTTACGCACTAAGCGCTGAACCCAACCGCAACATGAGCGAAACCAAAGAAAAGAAAGCCCCTGCTGAGTATTCCGCGAATAGTATTCAGGTACTCGAAGGGCTGGAAGCCGTGCGCAAACGCCCGGCTATGTATATCGGTGATATTGGTATCAAGGGCCTGCACCATCTGGTGTGGGAAGTAGTGGATAACTCCATCGACGAAGCCCTGGCCGGATACTGTGACACCATTCACGTTACCATCAACGAAAACAACTCTATCACCGTCCGTGACAACGGACGTGGTATCCCCGTAGATTTCCACCAGAAGGAAGGCCGTTCGGCCCTGGAGGTGGTAATGACCGTGCTGCACGCCGGCGGTAAGTTCGATAAGGACACCTACAAAGTATCGGGCGGATTGCACGGCGTAGGCGTGAGCTGCGTGAATGCCCTCAGCCAGGACCTTAAAGTAACCGTACGCCGCAACGGCAAAATCTACGAGCAGGAATACAAGATTGGGGCTCCCCAGTACCCGGTACGCGAAATCGGCGAAACCGACGAGCACGGCACCCAGGTAGAGTTCCTGCCCGACGATACCATCTTCACCGAGTCGGTGTACAAGTACGCCACCATTGCCTCGCGTCTGCGCGAGCTGGCCTACCTCAACAAGGGCATTACCATCATCCTCACCGACCGTCGCGAGAAGGGCGAGGACGGTGCGGAGTTCCTGAACGAGACCTTCTACTCGGAAGGTGGCCTGGCCGAATTTGTGCAGTACCTCGACGGCTCGGAGCGCCACGCCCTGATGCCCACGCCCATCCACGTGGTGAGTGAGAAGGGCAACACGCCCGTGGAAGTGGCCCTGCAATACAACGACTCGTACCAGGAGAATATCTTCTCGTACGTAAACAACATCAACACCCACGAGGGCGGCACGCACGTGGCCGGCTTCCGGGCCGCACTTACGCGTACCCTCAAGGCCTACGCCGATAAATCGGGTAAGCTGGAGAAGGCGAAGGTGGAAATTTCGGGTGAAGACTTCCGCGAAGGCCTCACGGCTGTTATTTCAGTGAAGGTAGCCGAGCCCCAGTTTGAGGGGCAGACCAAAACCAAGCTGGGCAACAGCGAGGTGAGCGGTGCGGTAAACACCGTAGTAGGCGAAATTCTGGCGCAGTACCTGGAGGAAAACCCCAAAGAAGCCGGCATAATCGTGGAGAAGGTAATTCTGGCCGCCAAAGCTCGCATTGCTGCCCGTAAAGCCCGCGAGATGGTGCAGCGCAAAACCGTGCTGGGCTCTACCTCGCTGCCCGGCAAGCTGGCCGACTGCTCTGAATCGGACCCCGAAATCTGCGAGATTTACCTAGTAGAAGGTGACTCGGCCGGTGGTACTGCCAAGCAGGGCCGCAACCGCGCCTTCCAGGCCATTCTGCCGCTGCGGGGTAAAATCCTGAACGTGGAGAAGGCCCAGGAGCACCGTATCCTGGAGAACGAGGAAATCCGGAACATGATTACGGCCCTCGGCGTCACGTTCGGGGTACCTGCTGACCCTGAGAAGGGCATTGAGGCCGATGCCAAGGCGCTGAACACGGCCAAGCTGCGCTACCACAAAATCATCATCATGACGGATGCTGATATCGATGGTTCGCACATCCGTACCCTGATTCTGACCTTCTTCTTCCGCTACATGCGCGAGCTGGTGGATCGAGGCTACATCTACATTGCCCTGCCGCCGCTGTATCTGGTGAAGCGTGGCAAGGAGGAACGCTACTGCTGGACCGAGGAGGAACGTGCCCAGGCGCAGGAAGAACTCGGCCGCGGCAAACCCGAAACGGTGAACGTGCAGCGCTACAAAGGGCTGGGCGAGATGAACGCCGAGCAACTCTGGGAAACTACTATGCAGCCAGCCAGCCGTTCGCTCAAGCAGGTAACCGTGGAGTCGGCCGCCGAGGCTGACCACCTGTTCTCCATGCTGATGGGCGACGAGGTAGCTCCCCGTCGTGACTTCATCGAGAAAAACGCCAAATACGCCAAGCTGGACGTGTAACCAGCCTGTCAAGAAGGGCCCGCTGCAAAGCGGGCCCTTTTTTTGTGCTTTCACTTATTTGTATGCGCCAGAACATTTCTTCCGGAGCGCCCTGGGAGGCCATAGTAGGCTACTCCCGAGCCGTGCGCGTGGGCAACGTGGTAGAAGTAGCCGGTACCACTGCCCAGGATGGTGACTCGATAACGGGCACCGATGCGTATGCCCAGGCCGTGCGCGTGCTGCAGAAAATAACAGCGGCCCTGGCCGAAGCCGGCGCTGCGCATGAGCACGTGGTGCGCACCCGTATTTACCTCACCAACATCCAGGACTGGGAGGCCGTGGGGCGGGCGCACGGGGAGGTGTTCGGCCACATCCGGCCGGCCAGCACCATGCTGCAGGTTGCGGCCCTGATTGCCCCCGAATTGCTGGTTGAAATAGAAGCCACGGCTATTATTCCTGAATAAACGTACACCGGAGGGCCGTTTGCTCGTATTTTGCCCGGCCGTTCACTGCCTCGTATGAAACTCTTCAAGTCTGCCGACCTCATCCGCAAAAGCAAATACATCAGCCGGGACCTGAGCTGGCTGCGCTTTAACTACCGGGTGCTTGATCAGGCCCGGGATGCCAGCCGCTCCCTGTTCGATAGGCTCCGCTTTATTGCCATTACCAGCAGTAACCTCGACGAGTTTTTTATGATTCGGGTGGGCTCGCTCTACAACTACATCGACTATGGCAAGGAGCGGGTAGATTACTCGGGGTTGCGGGAGCTGCCGTTCCGGCGCAAGCTGCTGGATTTTGCCCACCGCTTCGTCAACGACCAGTCGCTCACGTATCTGAACGAGCTGAAGCCACTGTTCGAGAAGAACGGCTTCAACGTATTGAGAATGGAGGAGCTCACGGAGCTGGAGTTGAAGAAGGCCGATGGGTACTTCAAAAACACCATCTTCCCACTGCTCACGCCTATGGTATACGACTCGTACCACGGCTTCCCGCTGATGATGAACCAGATGCTCATCTTCGGGGTGGTCACGCGGGCTGGGGGCGGGTTGGATGCCGAGGCCGAGCGGGGCCAGGAACGCCTCACGTTCGTGCAGATTCCGCAGAACCTCTCGCGCTTCTTTGAGCTCACGCGCAAGGACAAGGTCATCTTCGTACCCATCGAGGAGATTGTGCGCGAAAACCTGCCCAAGCTGTTCCGCAACGTCGAAATTGTATCGGCCGATTTGTTCCGCATCACCCGCAACGGCGACTTCACCCTGGAGGAGTCGGACGATATTGATGTGGACTTCATTAAGGAAATTCAGCTGGGGCTGAAAACCCGCAAGAAAGGCCGCGTAGTACGCCTGGAGGTGGAGCCCAATGCCTCGCAGCTGCTGATGAATGTGCTGAAGGAGCGGTGGAAGATTGACAACGGCAACGTGTTTGTCATCAACTCGCTCATCGACCTGAAAGGGCTGCTGCAGATTTTGAAGCACCCAAACTTCCGGGGCAAAGGCTTTAAGCAGCCAGCGGCCGTCACGCCGCTGAGCTTGCCGGAAGGAGCTGAGGATAACTTGTTTGAGTACCTCAAGCACCATGATGTGCTGCTGCACCACCCGTATAACAACATCGACCCCGTGGTGCGGCTGCTGGAGCAGGCCGCTGAGGACCCGCACGTGCTGGGTATCAAGCAAACCATCTACCGCCTGGCCGACGACTCGCGCGTAACGGCTGCCCTGCTGAAAGCCGCCGAAAACGGCAAGCACGTTTCGGTACTGTTTGAGGTGAAGGCCCGCTTCGACGAGGAACGCAATATCCGGGAGGGAGCCAAGCTGGAAAAGGCCGGCTGCTTCGTCATCTATGGGGTGAGCAAGTACAAGACGCACACCAAAATGATGATGATTATCCGGAAGGAAGGGGAGAAGGTGACGCGCTACGTGCACATCGGCTCGGGCAACTATAACGAGCAAACTTCCCGCATCTATACCGATGTAAGCCTGCTGACCACCAACGACGTGTACGGCCACGATGTGTCGGAATTCTTCAACGTAATTACCGGCCACTCGCAGCCCGACGATTACGAGTACCTGATTACGGCCCCCAAGGATATGCGGCAGCAGCTGATTTCCTTGATTCGGGAGGAAAGCCGCAACGCCAAGAAGGGCTTACCCAGTGGGATTGTGATGAAAATGAACTCCTTGGAGGACAAGGAGATGATTGACGAATTCTATAAGGCCAGCAAGGCCGGCGTGCCCATCCGGTTTATTGTGCGCGGCATTTGCTGCCTGCGGCCGGGCCGCGTGGGCCTGAGCGAAAATATTGAGGTGCGCAGCATTGTGGGCGACTACCTAGAACACTCCCGCTTGTTCTACTTCCACCAGGCAGGCCACCCCAAAGTGTACGCCGGCTCCGCCGACCTGATGGTGCGCAGCTTCGACCGGCGCATCGAGGCCCTGTTCCTCATTGTGAACCCACAGCTTAAGCGCGAGGCCATCAACGTGTTGTATTTCAACCTGAAGGACAACCAGAATACGTACGTGATGCGCGAGGACGGAGCTTATATCCGCCGGCTACCGGCTGCTGATGAGCCCGTGTTCAATGTGCACAAAGAGTTCTATAACAAGAACTTTGGATTGGTAGCGGAAACGGCCCTGTACGAAGAGTGGCTATCCTGCGCTGCTATCCGGAGCGACGCCCCCGCCGACACGGCCGAAGCAGTTATATCCACGGATGGAGGAGTGCTGCCCGAGGAGGGGGCCGAAAGCGTAGCCGCCGAAGTAGCGGAGGAAAACCCTGAAACAGAAGCCGATTTAGCCTAGTTTGCAACAGAACACTACGGCCCCAGTAAGCCCTGACCAAAAGGCTTACCGGGGCCGTAGTGTGTGCGGGTAGATCGTCTAACGCTTCTTTTTGAGCAAGTGCGGATAAAATACCAAACTGGCCTGCCCCAGAAACTCGTTGTTCTTCTCGTGCCAGATAACGCCACGCAACGCCGTGGTAGTTGCGGCCGATGGACCTGAGGCAGTGGAGAAGCCCCCGTTGAGGCGAAACTGGAGCGCTGGGAAGTTTTTGGAACCTAGCTCCAACTGCCCCCATACGGCATGGCGCAGCAGGGTAGGCACCGGGTATTGTACGTTGTCGCGCTGGTACGTTTCGCCGGTTTCAGTTTGCCGGGTGGTAAGAATGGAATAGCGCCGGTAGTTCAGCAATGAGGCTTCGTAGGAAAGCCCGATTGAGCCAAGAATGTACCGGCTGGAAAGTTGTTTCTGTAGCCCTACCAAGCCGTATAGTTGTCGGCTGTCAACGGTTCTGAACTCATCTGAGTAGGGCCCGCCGAGTGCGCTCTGGAAACTGCGGGCTATGCCCCCGCCGCCCATTACCGTCAGCCAAGAGGTGGAATCGAGGGGGATGTAGAAGCCCAGCCCTACGCGGGCATGGCGCTGAGTTGATTGATCCTGCTTGCTGACCTTACCTGGGCGTTCTAGGCTGCCACCAACCGTGGTGGTTAGCAGTACATGATTAGCCGGGGAGTAGGCCGCCTGAACACCGGCAAAGTGGTTGCCATCAACGCCGGCGGAAACTTCAGCTTCGTGCTTGGCGTGCACAGTGGGTAAATGCGGAGCAATGGGACGATAGGCAGAGCAGGACGCCAAAGCAGATAGTAGCGGTAACCCAGAAAAGAATAATGGATGATGTTTCATAATACCTGAATGGAATGTGGTACGAACCTACCGAATCCGTACCAAGCTTGTCAACCGTAGAGGATAGTATTTTAGAGCTGGCCTAGCGCAAAAACGAAGCTCCAACCAGCTGTTAAATAGCTGGTTGGAGCTTCGTTTTTTTGACTTTTCAGAAAGCCGCAGATGCTTACTCTACTTCGGTGGGGCGGGGCTGCACGGTGGGTTTCGGGTGGCCGGGCCGGTGGTCACCGGATGCCCGGATTTCCTCGAAATGGTCCTCAAACAGCGCCTGTAGCATGCCATCTTTCAGCCCAATGTCGGGCACAATCATCTGGTGCACATCGGCCCACTCCATAGCGGAAAGGTAGATATGGCCGGCGGGCACGATAACGTCGGCGCGGTCGGGGTTAAGCAGGGCCACGTTCACCCGCTCATCCATACTCATGCTGGTGAGGTGGTCGAGGACAGTGGCAATGCGCTTGCGCGTCACGGGCTTATCTAGCTGAGGCTGAGAAAGGCTGTACAGCTTATTGATGTTGCCCCCCGTACCAATGGCCCGGGACACGTGGTAGCGGCGGGCATTTTCGGTCACCCATTCTTCCATCCGCTGCCAGGTTTCGCGCATGGC
Organism: Hymenobacter pini; assembly: GCF_020421205.1. Classification (GTDB taxonomy): domain Bacteria; phylum Bacteroidota; class Bacteroidia; order Cytophagales; family Hymenobacteraceae; genus Hymenobacter; species Hymenobacter pini. The sequence goes on along the minus strand of NZ_JAIZZH010000002.1, from coordinate 596,361 downwards.
CTCGGTGCTTAGGCCGGCCTCTTCCTGCTGCATGCGCCGGATGCTGCCCACCTCAAATGACTGAGACGCCACCTTGCGCCGGTTGTGGTAGATGTTGAACTCGGTGCTGCCGCCGCCCACGTCAATGTGCAGATAGTGCTTCTTGTCTTCCAGCAAGTTTTCGATGACGCGGTTGATGTAGGCGGCTTCGGCTTGCCCGTCAATTACCTGCACCGTCATGCCCAACTCCTGCTGAATGCGGGCAGCTACCTCTTGGCCATTTTCGGCGGTACGCATGGCCGAGGTGGCACATACCAGGTAGTGGTTAGGGGCCACATCGTGCACCTCCATCAGCAGCCGCAGGGCGTGCAGAAACTTGATGAACTTCTGCTGCTTCTTCTCCGAAATGCGGCCGGTGGCAAATACGTCCTCACCCAAGCGCAGAGGGTAGCGCACGTACTCCACGCGCTTGAGGCGGTACCGGTCGCCGTAGTGCAAAACTGCCGAAATCTGGCACCGTACAGCGTTGGATCCAATGTCAATGGCGGCCAGTTTCAGAAGCGGATATTCCATGCAGAAAGGTGTGGAGCAAAAGAAGTCTGCGGCAAATATAAGATTTCATAGCGGCTGCAAAGTAGTCGGCGTGCCGACTAGTTATCAATCCGGAAACCCAGCCCAAACTGAATCAGGCCATTTTCGACCGATTTCTGGTAGGACACTGACAGAGCCAGCTGGTCGGAAACGGGGGCAATGTAGAAACCGGCCCCGTAGCCCTCGTGCCAGCCGCCCGGGGAGTAGCCTTTGAAATACACTCGGCCCCGGTCGTAAAAACCAAACACGCCGTAGGAGAAGGGCAGAAAGGAGGTTTGCACCCGGCCCAGCGCCAGCCGCAATTCAGTGTTCAAATACAGGCTGGCGTCGCCGGTGAAGCGGGTGCGGTAGTAGCCGCGCAGCCCTTCCCGCAGACCAATATTGGCGAATTTGTAGAAGGGAATGTCGTCGTCGTTGCCGTAGTTTTTAGCCCCGCCGCCTTTCACGACCAGCGTTACCGGAATGCCCAGGCGGGCCGTGCCGTAGTACTCCGCAAAACCCTGGGTAAGGCCGAAGTTGCCCTTATTGCCGTTGAGCTGGTGGTAGGTGTCGTGCTGGGCCCGCAGGCGCACCCCGCGCCGGGCAAAGCTCTGCCGGTCCCGCAAATCCACGTCCAATAGGGCGTTCAGGCCAATGAGGCGCTGAAAGTCGGTATTCGGAATCCGATCCTTCGGAACCTCTATTACCCGATTTTCTAACTCGCCTAGGTAGCTGTCGGCAGCGTAACTGGAGGTGTATTGCTCGTAGGTGGGCCCAATGCGGAACAGGCTGCGCTGCCAGAATACCCGCTCGGTAAAGGCATTCAGGGTGAAGCCTTTGTAGCGGGCTTTGTAATATTTATCGTCGTACAGGCCCTGATCTTTCTGGGTGTCATTGCCCAGGCCGAAGAAATTGTAGAACGGGAAGAAGTTGCCGTATTCGGTGCGGGCGCCTACGTCCCACTTGCCAAACGCGTAGCGGTGCCGCGTAGCCAACGATACCTGGAAGTTGCCGCCGCTGGAGCCGCGTACGTCAAATGAGTACAGGTTTTTGAATCCCGGCTTGCGGAAGCCCTGGCGCACGAAATCCACGCCAGCACCCACGCCCAGCCCGTCGTTGGCATTCACGATAACCGTAGCCCGAGGCTTATACCCATTAAACTCAAATTGCTCCCGGTCGTAGCGGTTCACATCGGGCCGGGTAGAAGTGCGGTTGTCAGATTCCGGGCCTAATTTGAGGTCGGTATCGGGCACATCGTACACCTTGGTAAGGGTACGCAGGCCGCTCACACGGGAATCGTCGGAAATTTGGTCTTTGCCGTCGCCCCCGATGATGCGTACCAGCACACTCTTGTTGGACGAGCCGGTTACCGTGAAAACGTCTTTGCCATCGAGGCCATAGAGGCTCACTTCCTCGGTCTCCTTGGGCGAGAAGGTGCGGTCGAACAGGGCCGGGCCGTTGGGTTCGTCACCGTCTTTGGATTTGTCAAACATCTGCACCCGCACGCGGCCGTCGGCCTGCCGGTCTACCCGGAATACCTCGGCTTTATTGGAGCCTACCACGTCCACGCGCTTAGCCAGCAGCAGGTAATACTTGTCCAGGGCCTTCGGTAGCTCCTGAATGCGGGCCTTCAGCTTGCGGTTCAGTTCGTCGGTGGAGAGGTTTTTTAGCTCGGGGGGCAGGGCACCGGTGGCCTCGTCGATGGCGGCGGGGGTAATACGCTCCTGCATGTAACGGGCAATATCCTGCCACTGCTCCCGGCTCAGGCTCTGCAGCAGAAACCTGTCTAAGTGACGGGCGGGCCAGTTCAGGCTTTTCATGTCACCAAATTCGGCCTGAAACCCTTCAATGCTGGGTATGGCCCATTCCCGGTTAGCCAAGTAGGTGAGCACCCCGTTCCAGAGCGTGAACGACTGGTCCCGGTCGCGCGGGATGGGTTTGTACACGGTTTTCTTGCCGTCTTTAAAGCCCGCCCACTTCCAGTTGTCTTCGTGCTTGCCAAAGTCGGCCACCAGCATATCAAACGCCCGCGCCCGGCCCAGCGCCACGGCATCAATACGGTTGTCGTTGTCCTTATAGAGTTGGCGGAAGAAGCTAAAGGAGCGGCGCACCTCGTCGGCCCCACCAAAGCCGGGCAGGTTGGGCTTGGGGTCCACGGGGCGGTCTTCCAGGGTGCCAAACAGGCCGGCAAACTGCTCCCGGTAGGGGCCCAACTGGTTGTTGTCGGGTAGCACGAACAGCCGGGGCCGAGCGTGTAGAATGTCGGTTTTGTCCAGCAACGAACCCGTTACCAGCGCCGAATAGGGGTGAGCCGTGGGCGTGATGTCGCGCAGCACGTTGGCGGCCACCGACTCGCGCAGCTCCGGGGGCAGAATCCGGGTCACATCCTTATCTACCGAGCGAAAAACGTACTCCGAGGAGTCGGCGGCAATCAGCTTGAGCGAGGTGGTCTGGCGGCCCCCACCAGGCCCGAAGGGGCGCAGGCCGCCTTTTTCAGTAGCTAGGTTAAGGGTGCGTACCTGCACCGGCTGGGTCCAGGAAGTGCGGTACAGCTTGCCCAGCCAGAACCGGGAGCCGCCCGTGCCGGTGTACTGTTTGCCGGCGGCCAGCGTCTGAGTAGCTTCAAAGGGCACATCAGGCTTCACCTGAGCCACGCCCATCGGAGCCGATGGGCATTCCGGAATAAACGAGTTGACGGGTACCCCAGCCTGCTCCGGCCCGCAGGCCGAGCGGAACAGAGTAGCTGCATACGCCTCCCGAGCCGTATTTCCGCCTTCAAAGGTGTAAAACGCCGTTTTTACGGTGCCATCGGGGTAGTAATCGAGGCGGGAGAAGCCTTCCTCAGCTTCGTTGAACTGCGACTTGCTGTTGGCCCCTACATGTTGTTTTTGGGCGAAGGAGCCTGATACCAAGTGGTAGCTGCCCTGCTGCTCGGTGAGCTGCAGGCTATAGTCGTGGGCGGCGGCGTACACGGCCCCTGGGTGGTCACGCAGGGTATTCAGCATTTCCTTTTGGAATTGCTGGTAGGCGGGGTTGGCCAAGTCGCGGGGGGAGCCCACATTCTGGCGGTAGGCGGCGTACACGGTGCCGGCCACGGGCGGTAGCAGGTGGCGGCTCAGGGGCATGTGGCCGCCGTATACGCCGTTGCTAAGCACCGGCTGGTGGCCCACTAGCAGCACGTTGCGGCCCTTGGTTTCATCCAGCACATCCTGCAGCTGCTCCCGAAACTCCTCCACCGTGAGGGTTTTGCAGTCGGTATCGGGAGCTTCGGGCCGGTCGAAGGGGTGCGTCCACCAAGGCGAGTTGATAGCCACCAGCCGCACCAAAGGGGCTATGTCTACGACTTCCGGACCGGGGCAGCCTCCAGTCGGGATAAAGGCATTCTGATTAGGCAGTTTGTCCTCAATGTACTTTTCCAGCCGGCGCACCCGCTTAAGGCCATCGGGGCCGGAGTTGGCCCAGTCCTTATCGCCGGGCAGGAAATAGATTTTGCCGTTCGGCAGGCCCTGCACCAGCGCAATCAGGGCATCGGCGCGGGCCGTCTGGCCGGCCTGGCTGGAATCTTTAGCCGAGCCTAGGCCTTCATTGCCTACAATATCACCGAGGTGAACTACGGTAAACGGGCCGGTTTGCTGCTCCAGCGTGCGGCGCAGGGCCTGCAGGTGGCTGGTAGGCAGCTCGGCCGTAGCCGTATTGCCCAAGAAAAACACCGTGTGAGCCGGGGCGGCCGACTGGGCAAAAACCGGAACTGAAGCTGCCAAGCCCAGACCAGCCAGCAGCATGCGCGAGTAACGAACGGACATAGAAGGGGAGTGTAGAAGGCTCTTCTACGCAAAACCCGTCATTCCGATTTACCTCGACATTACTTTCTGGTTATCGGGCCAGAGCCGGCTGCAACAGCCGACGCGTGGCATACTGCATCAGTAGCACCAAGGCACAGGGCAGCAACACCCACTGCACTTCACTGCGCAGCACGCGGGCGGCCCATTCGCCCACAAATTTCTTCACGCCGATGGGCGAAACGGCAATGGGCCGCAAGCCGAAGAAATACCGTTCCGTATCAAACGGGCTGAAAAAAGCCACACCTTCTCCGCCCGTCGTCATGGCATCCAATACGCCGTGCGAGGCCGTGGCCAGAAACAACAGTAGCCACAGCCGGGCCTGCGGAGGAGTGGCGGCGGTGCGGCGCACCCGGCAGATGCCAACTGCCAGCGTAGCTACCACTACAGCCGCTAGCAGGGAGTGGCTCAACCCCCGATGGCCCCATAGGCTGGCGTAAGGCACATGAAACTTGAACCCGATAACATCCGCATCGGGAAGGAAGGCGCAGGCAGCGGCCAGCACCCAGTAGGGCCAGTAGCGCCGCTCCGGTAAAAGCAGTTTTCCCAGCGTTGCGCCCAAGGCGCAATGGCCAATAATTGAAGCCACGGATAGAAGAAAAATGTAGGGTGAAAAAACCGGACAGAAGACTAAGCCTGCTGACGCAACTGGGCCGCCACTTGTGGCACACCCACGGTGGCGGGCTCGGTGATGAAGTGTAGGTTGGGCCGGTGGCTGATGGGCGGGCGGCTGGGGTCGATGATGTAGACTGGGGTACCACGGCGCACATAATCAACCAGCCCGGCGGCCGGGTATACCTGCAGGGAAGTGCCGACTACTAGAAACACATCGGCCGTGGCGGCTTCGTGCGCCGCCTGTTCCAGCAGGGGTACGGCCTCCCCAAACCACACAATGTTGGGTCGTAGCTGGTGGCCTTTCTCGCACAGGTCGCCTAGGTCAATGCGCTCATTCTCCATCGGGTACACCAAGTGGTCGAAGTGGGAACTGCGGCTCTGGAATAACTGCCCATGCAGGTGAATTACCCGGGAGGAACCGGCCCGCTCGTGCAGGTTGTCCACGTTCTGCGTTACCACTACTACCTCAAAGTCCTGTTCCAGCTCGGCCAAGGCACGGTGGCCGATGTTAGGCTGGGCCGCGCGGGCAGCAGCGCGGCGCTGGTTGTAAAACTCCAGTACCAAGCCCGGATTCCGGACCCACCCTTCCGGCGTAGCCACCTCCTCAATGCGGTGGTTTTCCCACAACCCATCGGAGGCCCGGAAGGTAGCCAGCCCACTTTCCGCTGAAATTCCGGCTCCGGTCAGGGCCACTAACTTTTTCTTCGTCATAGCACACTTGTTGGTTGTGAAAAGGCTAATACGAACCAAGGCTAACATCCGGTGCACCGTGCATAAGGGTAGCTGGCCTGGCAACCCCGATACGTTTCCTATTTGAAGCGGCTCAGCTCGGAGTTTTCAAACGTCCATTCCGGCGTAATCACCCGCGGCTCTTGCGGATCGAGAGTAAACCAGGCGCCCGCACTGGCCCGCGGCCCGGCTTTGAGCACGTGCATCTGCTGGGCGGGCATGTAGCTCTGGGCCAGCAGGGCCACCCGGCGGCCCGTATTGGGCTGTACAGCTACATCCAGCACCAGCACCGCGTGACCCGGTAAGCCACCCTGAATGAGCACGTCGCCGGGCCGCACCTGGGCCAGAAGCATCGGCCGCAACTCCTTGCTCAGCGACAGGGTGCCGGCATAGGTGAAAATCTGGTCGAGGTAGCGGCGCAGGCTGGCGTGGGTGGGTGCTTCGGATGGGCGCGGGGCCGGCCGCACGGCGTTGCCCACCACCCGGAACCCCGTGCCACTGTACCAATCCTGAAATCGGATATCGTCGCCGCTGGTCAGGTGGAAGTGTATCTGGTCGGGCTGCTGGCTGAACTGGTACTCGGCCCGCAACCGAATCACCGCATCTGCGCACTGCTGCAAATCCCGCGGCCCCACATCCAAGTTCAACACGGCGGCGTGCACATCCTGCCGGCCCTTTAGCTGGCCATTGTAGAGCTTCACGGGCGTACCGGCGGGCAGCAGAGGCAGGTAGCGCAGCCACTCCCCGAACGAGCCGGCTGCCACGGGCACGCGCTGGTAGCCGGCGGGCGGCGCAAACCGGGCCTGCACCGTCTGGCGCGGGTTGTAGCGGCCAGCCGCCAGCCAGGCATAGGCGGCCGGTTGGGGCTCGGTTTCCGGCGTAACTGAGATGGTTTCAGTCAGGGTAGCAGCGCCGCTTAGCAACAGATTCAGGAACAGTAGAGCGTAGTGCATTCCGGAGGATGGAAGAGTAGCGGTGAACAGCCGCGCAATAACGAATTTTAGACCTCGCTATTTTACCCAAGTGGGCACAAAAAAGCCCCAACGGCTGGTTGGGGCTTTTCTGTGTGGTACTAGCAGTTTGCTACTTCGCTTTGCCAGTGGTTTTTTTTGCCGTGGTACCAGCCGCTTTCTTCGCCGCGGGCTTCTTGGCAGCCGGCTTTTTGGCGACGGTTTTCTTGGTGGGCGTGTCGGCCTTTTCTTCTTTATCCACAGCCGGAGCGGCTTTTTTGCCGAAACGACCACCTTTGGCGGGCTTGTCGGGCGTGGCGTCGGCCAGTTCCTGGCAACGCTCTAGCGTGAGGCCCGCCGGGTCTTCGCCCTTCGGAATCTTCACGTTCTTCTTGCCCGCCACTATATAAGGGCCGAAGCGACCATTCAGCACCTGAATATCCGGATTCTCGGGGAAGCTCTTGATCAGCCGCTCGGAGTCGGCTTTGCGCTTGGCTTCGATGAGGTCAATGGCTTCCTGGGCCGTGATGGTGTGAGGGTCCTGCTCCTTGGTAAGTGAGTAGAACTTACCGTCATGGCGGATATACGGCCCGAATCGGCCCAGGGCAGCCGTCATGTCCTTATCCTCGAAAGCGCCTACAATACGCGGCAGCTTAAACAGTTCCAGCGCTTCTTCCAGGGTGATGTTCTCAATGAACTGACCTTTGCGCAGGCTGGCGTACACGGCCTTTTCCCCCTCGGGGGCACCTTCCAGCGGCTCAATCTGCACGTACGGCCCGAAGCGGCCTAAGCGGGCGGTCAGCTTCTGGCCGGTTTCGGGGTGAATGCCGATTTCCCGGTTGCTACCCAGCGTGTTACGCTCAATGTTCTGGCCCCGCTCCACGGTTTCGTGGAAAGTGCCATAGAAGCCCGCCAGCATGTCGGTCCACTCTTCCTGGCCGTCGGCAATGCGGTCAAACTCGTCCTCCACCTTGGCCGTGAACTGGTAGTCCACAATCACCGGGAAATGCTCTACCAGGAAGTCATTAACCACCATGGCCGTATCGGTAGGGAACATTTTGGCTTTGTCGGCCCCGTAGGTTTCAGTTTTAACCTCGGTTTTCACCGCGTCACCGTCCAAAGTCAGCACGTGGAATTTACGCTCCTTGCCCTCGCGGGAGTCCTTTTCCACGTAGCCCCGCTTTTGAATAGTGCTGATGGTAGGCGCGTAGGTGGAGGGACGGCCAATGCCCATTTCTTCCAGCTTTTTCACCAAAGAAGCTTCCGTATAGCGGGCCGGGGGAGCGGCATACCGCTCGGTAGCCCGCAGCTGCTGCAACGGCAAATCCTGGCCCACATTCAGCGGTGGCAGTCCGCGCGAAAACGACGACTCGCCGTCCTGCTCATCCTCATCCTTGCTCTCCGTATACGCCTTCAGGAAGCCCTCAAAAGTGATAACCTCGCCGGTAGCCGTGAGCATGGTGCCAGGCTGAGTGCTGATGCCAATGGTAGCCACTGTGCGCTCAATCACCGCATCGGCCATCTGCGAGGCCAAAGCCCGCTTCCGAATCAGGTCGTAGAGGCGCTGCTCCTGGGAATCTTCCCCCGCTTTTAGCAAGTTGAAGTCAGTGGGACGAATGGCTTCGTGCGCCTCCTGAGCCGAAGCCGCTTTGGTCTTGAACTGGCGGGTGTGGGCGTATTCGGCACCGTAAGCAGCCGTAATGGCGTGCTTAGCAGCCTCCAGCGCATCCTGCGACAGGTTCACCGAGTCGGTACGCATGTAGCTGATGCGGCCGGCCTCGTACAGCTTCTGGGCCACGCTCATAGTTTGGGCCACCGAGAAACCCAGCTTGCGCGAGGCTTCCTGTTGCAGGGTAGACGTAGTAAATGGCGGCGCGGGGCTGCGCTTGCCCGGCTTTTTCTCCAGATTCTCGATGCGGTAAGTAGCGCCCACGCAGCGGGTCAGGAAGGCTTCGGCTTCCTCGCGGGTTTTGAAGCGGGTGGGCAACTCGGCTTCCAGCACCGCGCCCCGGCCGGCATCAAAGCGGGCCACTACACGGTACGCTGAGGAAGTTTTGAACTGGTTGATTTCCCGCTCACGTTCCACCACCAGGCGCACGGCCACGCTCTGCACCCGGCCCGCCGATAGACCCGCTTTTACCTTTTTCCACAACACTGGGCTCAGCTCAAAACCCACCAGGCGGTCCAGCACCCGGCGGGCCTGCTGGGCATTCACCAAGTTCAGGTCGATTTCCCGAGGGTTGTCGATGGCGTTGAGAATGGCGTTCTTGGTGATTTCGCGGAACACGATGCGCCGCGTCTTCTGATCGTTCAGGTTCAGCGTTTCCGCCAGGTGCCAGCTAATAGCCTCGCCCTCCCGGTCATCGTCACTGGCCAACCATACGGTTTCCGCTTCCTTGGCCAGCTTTTTTAGTTGACTGATTACCTCACGCTTGTCGGCCGATACCACGTAGGTGGGCCGGAAGCCGTTGGCAATATCAATAGCGTTATTGTCCTTAGGCAGGTCGCGCACGTGGCCGAACGACGACTTGACCACGAAGTCCTTGCCCAGGTAACCTTCAATGGTTTTGGCCTTGGCTGGTGATTCGACGATGACTAGATTTTTGACCATAGGGGTGGGAATACACGAGGCGGTTTCGGTAGGAAACGGGGGGCACCGTGCAAAAGTTGAATTTTGCCGCAAAGATGCTGGAATAATCCGGCCCTGATGCCGGGGCCGCGAAATATCCGCGTGCTACTATAGGTATGCGAGAAGTGTTGCTCCAACGCCGGTGACAGACAAGAGGTTCAGTTTCCGGGAGTTATGGTGCGGATATAAGATTTTGCGCTGCATAGCTGCCAAATGGGCTTATCTGCTACCTTTGCCTGTTCTGGAACCCTACCCCGAAGGGCTCCGTTTGTGCACCGCCTTCCTTCCTCAGGCCCCGTCACCCTCTATTAGTGTATGGCTTCCGCTAAGACGCCCAAACCCACCACCCGTCCGGCTTCGGCTGCCCCCGCCGCCCCCGATGCAGTCACTACCAAAACCAATGGTAGTCCAACACCAAAAGAGCTATCCAACGGTAACCTGACCCGCAAAAGAGGACAGGATATTGGGGTGTATGCTTCCCAAAGCCCGGACTACATCAACGATCAGCTGAACCGGGTGCTCTACGCCCTCGACGCCTTCAAGAAAGGCGACGTATCGGTGCGCCTTACCAAGCAGAACGACGACATCTTTGCCGAAATAGCCGAGGCCTACAACTCCATGGTGGAGATGATTGGCGGGGTAGGCGGGGAAGTGTCGCGCATTTCGAAGGTGGCCGGGGTGGAAGGCAACCTGAAAGCACGGGCCAACGGCGAAAACGCCGCCGGCTTCTGGCGCGACATGATCAACAACATCAACGGCTTGGTGGATAGCATTGCCGTGCCGGTGTTGGAGGTAGGCAAGGTGCTCAAGAACATCAGCAAAGGCAATCTGGATGAAACCTTCCAGATTCCAGTGTCAGGTGACTTTAAGGTGATGGCCGAAACCATCAACAAGACCATCGATAACCTGAACCTGTTTGCCGGCGAGGTAACCCGCGTGGCCCAGGAAGTAGGTACGGAGGGTAAACTGGGTGGCCAGGCCTCGGTGCCCAACGTAGGCGGCGTGTGGAAAGACCTGACCGACAACGTAAACACGATGGCCAGCAACCTGACTTCGCAGGTGCGGGACATTGCCAACGTAGCCACGGCCGTAGCCAAGGGCGACCTGACGCAGAAGATTACGGTAGACGTGAAGGGCGAGCTGCTGCAGCTGAAGCAGAACCTCAACCAGATGGTGGACTCCCTGAACCTCTTCGCCGGCGAGGTAACCCGCGTGGCCCAGGAAGTAGGTACGGAGGGTAAACTGGGTGGCCAGGCTAGCGTGCCGAATGTGGGCGGCGTGTGGAAACAGCTGACGGACAACGTAAACACGATGGCCAGCAACCTGACCTTGCAGGTGCGGGACATTGCCAACGTAGCCACGGCCGTAGCCAAGGGCGACCTGACGCAGAAGATTACGGTAGACGTGAAGGGCGAGCTGCTGCAGCTGAAGCAGAACCTCAACCAGATGGTGGACTCCCTGAACCTCTTCGCCGGCGAGGTAACCCGCGTGGCCCAGGAAGTAGGTACCGAAGGCCGCCTCGGCGGTCAGGCCTCAGTGCCCAACGTAGGCGGCGTGTGGAAAGACCTGACGGATAATGTGAACTACATGGCCTCGAACCTGACGCTGCAGGTGCGGGATATTGCCAACGTAGCCACGGCCGTAGCAAAGGGCGACCTGACGCAGAAGATTACGGTAGACGTGAAAGGCGAGCTGCTGCAGCTGAAGCAGAACCTGAACCAGATGGTGGACTCGCTCAACCTCTTCGCCGGCGAAGTAACCCGCGTGGCGCTTGAGGTAGGTACCGATGGTAAACTGGGTGGCCAGGCCTCAGTACCGAATGTGGCCGGCGTGTGGAAAGAGCTGACGGATAACGTAAACAACATGGCCTCGAACCTGACCCTGCAGGTACGAGACATTGCTAACGTGGCTACCGCCGTAGCCCGCGGCGACTTGAGCCAGAAGATGACCGTGGATGTGAAAGGAGAAATCCTGGAGCTGAAGAACATCCTCAACCAGATGGTGGACTCGCTCAACATCTTCGGTGACGAAGTAACCCGCGTAGCCCGCGAAGTAGGCACCGAAGGTCGCCTCGGCGGCCAGGCCTCGGTGCCCCGCGTTGGTGGTACCTGGAAGGAGCTGACGGACAACGTAAACACGATGGCCAGCAACCTTACCTCTCAGGTGCGCGACATTGCCAACGTGGCTACCGCCGTAGCAAAAGGCGACCTGACCCAGAAGATGACGGTGGATGTGAAAGGCGAGATTCTCGACCTGAAGAACATCCTCAATCAGATGGTGGACTCCCTGAACATCTTCGCCGGCGAGGTAACCCGCGTGGCGCGTGAGGTGGGTACGGAAGGTATCCTCGGGGGGCAGGCCAACGTGCCGAGCGTTTCCGGTACCTGGAAAGACCTGACGGACAACGTAAACACGATGGCCTCGAACTTGACGAGTCAGGTGCGGGACATTGCCAACGTGGCTACCGCCGTAGCCCGCGGCGACTTGAGCCAGAAGGTGACGGTAAACGTGCGCGGCGAACTGTTGCAGCTGAAGGAAAACCTCAACCAGATGGTGGACTCGCTCAACACCTTCGGCGACGAAGTAACCCGCGTGGCCCGCGAAGTAGGCACGGAAGGTCGCCTTGGCGGACAGGCCGTGGTGCCCAACGTGCGTGGTACCTGGAAGGACCTCACCGACAACGTAAACTTCATGGCCGCCTCGCTCACCAGCCAGGTGCGCGACATTGCCAACGTAACCTCCGCCGTAGCCCGCGGCGACCTGTCGCAGAAAGTATCCGTTGACGTAAAAGGCGAACTGCTCGACCTGAAGGACAACATCAACCAGATGGTGGACTCGCTCAACGTGTTTGCCGGCGAAGTAACCCGTGTGGCCTTGGAAGTAGGTACTGATGGCCGCCTCGGTGGCCAGGCCGATGTGCCCAACGTATCGGGCGTTTGGAAGGACCTGACCGACAACGTAAACACCATGGCCGCTAACCTCACCACCCAGGTGCGGGGCATTGTGAAGGTAGTAACGGCCGTATCGCAAGGTGACTTGACCCAGAAGCTGACCCTGGACGCCAAGGGTGAGGTGGCCGACCTGGCCGAAACCATCAACCGCATGGTGGACGACCTGAACCGTCTGGCTTCGGAAGTAAGCCGCGTGGCCCGCGTAGCCGGGGGCGAGGGCAAGCTGACGGAACGCGCCACGGTAACCGACGTATCGGGCTCCTGGAAAGAACTGGTGGACACGCTGAACGCTCTCATCGAAAGCATTGCCTCGCCGGTACTGGAAGTGTCGCGCGTAGTGCGGGCCATTTCGGAAGGCGACCTGACCCAGCAGGTGGAAATTGAAACCACCGGCGACATCCGCGCCATGGCCGACGCCCTCAACTTAGCCGTTGACAACCTCAACGAGCTGCTGGGCGAAATCAACGAATCGTCGCAGATTGTGGGCGAATCGTCGGAGGACATGGTAGTGAAAGGGCAGGAGATGAGCCGCGTAACCGTTGACGTGGCCCTGGCTATGCAACAGATGGCCGAAGGCGCTCAGAACCAGGCTCTAAAAACCGACCAGGCCTTCAAGCTGATTGAAGAAATCATGCAGGCTACCAAAGAAACAGCCGGTAAAGCCGATGTGGGTATCAAGGCGGCTATTCTGGGTGAGCAAACCTCGCAGCTGGGTCTGAAAACGGTGGCTGAAGTGGTAAAAAACATGGAGGAAATCAGCAACGCTGCTGCCCAGACCTCCAAGACCATCGAAGTACTCAGCACCCGCTCGGGTGAAATCAGCAAGTCGCTGGGCGTAATCACCGACATTGCCGCCCAAACCAACCTGCTGGCCCTGAACGCTGCCATTGAGGCCGCCCGTGCCGGGGAAGCCGGCCGTGGTTTTGCCGTAGTAGCCGAGGAAATCCGGAAACTGGCCGAAGGCTCCCGCAAATCGGCCGGCGAAATTGCCACGCTGGTAGAGGACGTGAAGAAGGACACTACGTCGGCTGCCTCCGCTATCAGCACCATGGAAGGCCGGGTACTCAAAGGAAAAAATGCCACCTTCGAGGCCAGCTCGGCCTTTAAGAACATTGCCACCTCCTCGGGTGAAACCCTGCGCACTTCCCGCGACATTCTTACGGCTACCGAGGTACAGAAAACCTCGATTGGCGACGTGGTGAAGTACGTGGAAGAAGTAGTAGCCATTGCCGAGCAAACGGCCTCGGGTACGCAGCAAGTAGCCAGCACCGCTAAACAGCTCTCCACAAGCATGCAGGAGCTGACTACCAGCAGCCAGAGGCTCACGGATATTGCCGACGACCTGCAGCTGGGCCTCTCGGCCTTCCAGCTGATGGAAGACGTGGAACCGGAACCCGAGCCGGAACCCGAGCCCATCCGGCGCCGGTCGCTGCTGCGGCGCACCAGCCCCCAGCCAGCAACGGCCGCTCCGGCAACTCCAGCCGCTACCCGCCGCACCGCCACCGTGGAAACGCCGGCTCCTGCTACCGAGCGGAAGCGTCCCCACCGCCGAGCTGCTACCACAGCCACTCCGGCCGCAGCACCAGTAGCCGCTGCTACGGATAAAGCTCCCGAAACCGGCCGCAAAGCAGGCTCCCGCCGGAACGCTAAAGCGGCCGCGGCAACTGAGGCTCCGGCCGAAACGGCCGCCCCAAAAGCCCGGGCTTCCAAGCGCAAAACCAAATAAGCTGACGTCATCCTCGTTTACCGGAATGCTGCCCAAGTATTTCGGTTAACGCTACCCTCTCAGGCATGCCTGATTCTGAAAAAAACGCCAAACAAGACCCCATCATTCAGCTGATTGTATTTCGGCTGGGGGAGGAAGAATACGGGATTCGCATTGAGCAGGTAAAGGAGGTAACCATTACTCCGGAAATTGCCCGCATGCCCAAAACCCCTCCCTTTGTGAAGGGTATTGCCAACCTGCGCGGCGACATCATTGCCATTATCGACCTGGAAGAGCGGTTTCGGCTGCGGCCTGCCGGCCAGGATATGCCCGCCGTATCGTACACCATGGCCATCGAAGCCAAGGAGTACACCATTGGCATCATGGTGCGCGAGGTACCTCAGCCGCTGTCTATTCAGCAATCCGTCATCGAGAAAGCGCCCGAGTTCATCCAGGATATTAACATTCACGACAAATACATCGAGGGCATCGCCAAAATCGAGGACCGCATCATTGTGGTGCTCGATATGCTGAAGCTGTTGACCCCGTCGGAAATTATGCAGCTGCAGCCCAAAGCGGAATCTTCCGGTTCGGGCAGCCGTACAAAGGCGTAGTTTTTTCCGACTGTCCAGCTTTTTCCTCATTCTGCTTTTCGCACTTCCCATGAAAAACCGCATCCTCATCGTCGACGACTCCTTTTACATGCGTACGATGCTCAAGAATATGCTCACCGACGCTGGCTATGAGGTAGTAGGCGAGGCCGCCAATGGCCAGCAGGCCCTGGAAATGGCCACTGAAACTAAGCCTGACTTGATTACCCTTGACGTAATTCTGCCAGATAACACTGGCCTGGACGTGCTCAAAGGCATCCGGCAGGAGCAGCCCGACGTGAAAGTGGTAATGTGCTCGGCCGTAGGCCAGGAGGTAATTGTAAACGAGGCCCTCGAAAGCGGCGCTACTGCTTATATCGTGAAGCCCTTCTCCGAGGAGAAAGTGCTGGAAATTGTGGGCAGCGCCCTGCAAGAGTCTTCTTCCGCCGATCAGGCCTAAGTTCCGGTTTGTCCGGCCGGCTACCGTAGCCCGGCCGCGTTGGTGTTTCCTACTCCGTGTCTACGTTCGTTCCTCCCTTCACCCTGTTGCTTGGTAATCTGCCTACCGCCGTTCGCACGGCGCTAGGCCGTTTGCTGCCCGCTATTTCCGAGCTGGAGGTGGTGGGTACGGCTATATCCGCCGGGCAACTACCCGTGCTAGCCCGCCGGCTGCGGCCTGGTGTGGTACTGGTGGCTGAAGATGGTTTGTCGGATCTGGAGCAGTTGCAGCGCCAGTATCCGGTGCCGGTGCTGCTGTGCTGTGCACAGCCACCCTTACCGGGTATGCTGCGCGAAGCCGCGCGTTTGGGAGTGTACGACTGGATTACCTCGCCCCCCGCTTCAACCCCGGAGTTGGCTGAGTGGCACCGGTTGGTAGTGCGTAAGTTGCTGGCGGCCCGACCTCGCCTCAACGGAATGGCACCTGCAAGCATGCGCATCCGTACGCAGGCTATTCCGCTGCCTCCGCAGGGAATTGTTGTGCTGGGTGGTTCTACGGGCGGCGCACCGGCAGTAGAAACATTACTACGCTCAGTGCCAGCGCATTTTCCGTGGGCTATCCTGGTAGCCGTGCATCTGCCGGCACATTTCACCGATTTCTTGGTGGAACGGCTGCGTCGGTCGTGCGTGCTACCGGTGGAGGCTGCCGGTTCTGGTACCCGTCTGCAGGCTGGCCGAGTGCTGGTAGCACCCGGTGGGCACAATACGGTAGTACAACCCATGACTGGCAGCCCGTGGCTGGGGTGGCAAACGAATTTTGTGAGTGAAGCCAGCCTAGATGTACCATCCATTGACATTCTAATGCAGTCGGCTGCCCGGCTGGTAGGGCGCAATGTGGTAGGGGTAGTACTCACCGGGCTGGGCCACGATGGTACGGCCGGGGCCCGCGCCATTCGGCAGGCCGGCGGTACTGTGCTGGTGCAGGATGAGGCTTCCTCCGCCGTGTTCAGCATGCCCAAATCGGTTATTCAGGCGGGGTTGGCTTCAGAAATAGTACCCTTATCAGACATGGCCACTACCGTGCTACGGTACGTGCAGCCCCGGCCCGTTCCCGCCACCCGGTTTAGTTCCCGCCTTCAACCAGCCAGCGCCCAATGAAGTCACGGGAACAGGAATACCGGGAAATTTTCATGGCGGAGGCGTTGGAGTACTACGACGCCATGAGCCGCCACATCAGTGAGCTGGAGCGTAACCCCGGTGATGAAGCGGCCCTGAATGAGCTGTTCCGGCTCATGCACAACCTCAAGTCCAACTCCCGGGCTATGGGCTACAACGCCATTGGCGAGCTGGCCCACCACATGGAAACCATCTTCGGGCTGATTCGCAGCAAGGAGCGGTCCTTCACCGGCTCACTGGTGCCCGTGCTGTTTAGCGGCATCGATACCATCGGCGAGATGATTCGGGCTGTAGGGGCCAACGAGGATATGCCCACCGTGGACCGCCTCATGGACAACCTGGACCGGCTGGTGCAGGGAGAGGAACCCATTCTGGAGGCGGAAGAGGAGGAAGATGAAGAGGATGCCAGCCGCAAACTGGAGCTGTCCGACTTAGTATACATCCAGATCAAAAAGCTTGACCACCTGATGAACTTGGTGGGCGAGTTGATTATTGACCGGGACCGGGTGCTTACGCTCAGCCAGGAAATTGGCAACCCGGCCTTGCTGGCCGCCGCTACCCACCTCTCACGTATTGCCGATGAGCTGCAGTACAGTGTGATGGACGCCCGCTTGGTAGGCGTAGGCTCTTTGTTCAGTAAGTTTCCGCGGGTGGTGCGCGACGTGGCCACGGCCGAGAAGAAGGATGTGGAGCTCACTATGGTGGGGGAAGACATCCAGATTGACCGTAACATTCTGCAGATCATCACCGACTCGCTGCTGCACTTGGTGCGCAATGCCATCGGCCACGGCCTTGAAACGCCCGCCGAGCGGGAAGCCGCCGGTAAATCCGCCCAAGGCCACCTTACCCTGATGGCCCGCACCGAGCGGGACGATGTGCTGATTCAGGTGCAGGATGACGGCCGGGGCATCAACGTGGAAAGCGTGCGGCGCAAAGCCGTGGAGCGGGGACTGGTAGCCGCCAACGTGGCCGCTACCCTCGACGACGATGCTGTTCGGGCCTTCCTGTTCGAGCCAGGCTTTTCCATGGCCAAAGAGGTAACCGAAATTTCGGGCCGCGGGGTGGGCCTCGACGTGGTAAAGCTGGCCATCGACTCACTGGGCGGCCAGCTACGCGTGGAGTCGGTGTTGGGCCAGGGTACTACGTTTACGCTGGTGCTGCCTACGTCCATTGCCGTGAAAGGCGCGCTGCTGTTCCAACTGGACCAGCGCAACTACGCCATTCCGCTCATGCATACCGATTCGGTGGTTTCTCTGCTGCCGGAGAGCTTCAACGTGGTGGGCGGCGTACTCATCACGCGCATTCAGGAAGAAAATGTACCGGTAGTATCTCTGCGCAAGCTACTGCACAACGGCGACGGGCCTTTGCCGCCCGCCGTGAAAGCCGACGTGCAGGGCCGCCAGGATATTATCATTGTCAACTACAACAACCGCCGGCTCGGCCTTATCGTCGACCGGTTTTTGCGCCAGCAGGATATCGTGGTGAAACCCATGAGTAAACCGCTGGATACCATTGACTTGTTTGGCGGCGTTACGCTGTTGGGCAGCGGGCAGGTATGCCTGGTGCTTGATGTGCCCGCGTTAACTCGACTGTTTTTAGCCAAACGGCCATAATTTTCGTAATTGCAGACCTGAAGCAACCGGTTACGGCTGTTTGTTTCTTCAACTGATATCTATGGATTTGCACATGACGGAGCTGGAGCGGGACATTATCCGCGAAATCCTGAATATCGGCCTTGCTCGGGCGGCCGATTCATTCGCGGTTATCGCCCAGGAAAAGGTGCTGTTGGAAGTACCCAATCTGGATATTGTCTCAGGTAAAAGCGTGCTGGATAAAGTAGGAGACCTACAAACTGGCCACGTGGTTATTCAGTCGGATATCCGGGGCGACTTTAACGGGACTACCCTCATGTTCTTCTCCGGGCAGCATGTGCAGCGGTTGTCGCGCGTGTGCCTGCGCATGAACACCTCTGATTCCGTGCAGATTGACGAGATGCAGGAGTCGCTGCTGCTGGAAATCAGCAACATCATCACCGGAGCCTTGGTCACGCAGCTGGCCAACATCCTGAAAGCGCACATCTACGGTGCGCCGCCCGCGCACCCGCGCGGCGACATGGCAGCTTCTCTGCGCAATCTGCTGGTAGACCGGCCGATGGTGCAGCCCCTGATTTTCTCGGTGGTAACCCAATTCTCCGACAAAGAAAATTCGGTGGAGCTGCCCCTGATGATTTTCTTTGATCGGGACACGTTCGAAAAGATTCTGGAAATTATCCGCACCTACGATTTTATGGGCGGGCAACAAGCTACTTCCTAACCACACAAGCCCCAGCGCCGACGGGGCCTTACATTGGCGAAATGGCCTCCGATGCCGGAGCCGTGCCGTTACGGCACCGGCACTGGCGGACCGGGGCCATTGCTGCTTTCGGCTGATTTACTCACTTTTTCATTCCCTCATTTCTATGTCTAAGGCTGATTCTGCATCTGCTCTGGAACGCAAACTGGCCAGCTTCGACCCTAATGCGCTGGGTGATACGGCGGGCGGTTTATATGGCCTGCCCTTCACGCCTGAGGAAGCGCAGGTAGTGGTAGTGCCCGTGCCCTGGGAGGTAACTGTATCGTACCGCGCCGGTACGGCTGCCGGCCCCGAGGCCATAGCCACCGCTTCTTTGCAAGTTGACCTCTACGACCCAGACCTGCCCGACGCCTGGCGTATGGGCCTGGCCATGGAGGAACCCGACGAAAAAATTGCGGCTGAAAGCCACAGCCTGCGCCCCTTGGCCGAAGAATATATTGGCTGGCTGGAAGATGGCGAGCCGGAGGAAACCCACGCCTCGTTTGTGGATGTGCCCACCCGCATCAACCAGCGTGGCCAGGCTCTGCTGGAGTGGCTGAAGCAGAAAACCGGCGCGCTGCTGGACGCTGGTAAAGGCGTGGTAGTGCTGGGCGGGGACCATAGCACGCCCCTGGGGTACATGCACGCACTGGCTGAGCGCCACGAGGAGTTCGGTATTCTGCAGATTGATGCCCACTGCGACCTGCGGCCCGCCTACGAGGGGTTCGAGTTTTCGCACGCTTCCATCATGTACAATGCCCTAAAACTGCCCCAGGTGAAAAAGCTGGTGCAGGTAGGCATTCGGGACTATTGCCAGCAGGAGGCCGAATACGCCGCTCAAAGCAACGGCCGCGTTACCATGTTCACCGACCGGTTTTTGCAGAATGAGATGCTGGGCGGTAAATCCTGGAAAAAGGAGTGCAAGAAGATTGTGGCGCAGCTTCCCCAGAAAGTGTACCTGAGCTTTGATATCGACGGCCTGGACCCCAAGCTGTGCCCCGGCACCGGCACGCCCGTACCCGGCGGCCTGGAGTTTGAGCAGGCCGTGTATCTGATCCGGATGGTAGTTCGTTCGGGCCGTACCATTATCGGCTGCGACCTGAACGAAGTGGCCCCCGGCGACACTGAATGGAATGCCATTGTGGGTGCCCGCCTACTGTTTCACATGGCCAACTGGATGGGCGTGTCGCAAGGCCGCCTGAAGGCCCGCGACGCAGAGAAATAGGCCACAAAAGCAACCCAGAAGCTAAGCAGCTGCCAGAAAAAGCAGGCCTTTACGGCTGAGCTTGGCCGGCAGCTGCTACTTTTTTGTGCCGGCTACGTACAGTATGCAACTCCCCGAATACTGTACTTTTCTCACCTAACCCCTTGTGCTCGTATGGGCTTCATTCTCAAGTTTTTGTTGTCGGCCATCATCACGTACGTGCTGGCCAAGTACCTGCCCGGTTCACAGATTGGTGGTTTCGGCGACGCCGTTATCCTGGTAATTGTGCTGGCCATTCTGAACGCGGTGGTGAAGCCCATTCTGAAAATCATCGGCTTCCCAATTACGGTCCTTACGCTGGGCCTGTTCCTGTTCGTCATCAACGCCCTGATTGTAATGCTGGCCAGCTACCTGCTGTCGGGCTTTGAAGTGGACGGCTTCTTCTCCGCGCTGATTTTCAGTATTGTCCTCTCGCTGGTTACCTCAGTGGTGGATATGATTGTAGACTAGCCACTTTTCTGCAGCTAACCCAACGCGCCCCGCTGGTCCTTTGAGACAGGCGGGGCGCGTTGGTGTTAAGGCTAGCTAGCTGCAGTTAGGCTGGTAGCCGGCGCCAGCGGCGGTAGGTCAGCCAGCCGGCCAGTACCAGTGTGAGTGGCCAGAGGTAGGTGAGGGCCACCACAAACTCCCCCAGCAAATGCCACCCAAAGCGTAAGCCAGCCTGCAGGCGGGGCGCCAGTAGGGGCTGCGGCCCCATTTCGGCCGGTACGGGCTGATAGTAAGCGAGGTTGAGCGTGCCCATGGTGGCTTCTTCCGCCAGCAACTTATCGTGGGCCGATAACACGCTGGTAACGGTATCCTGCGTGCGTACCTGCAGTTGCTCGGAGGTCAGGTCGCGGGAGCTGATGTCTTTGCGCTCAACGTAGCCCAAGCGGCCTAGTGCGAAAGTGAGGGGCAGAAACCGCGCCGAGGGTACCCGGATGGTCAGGTGTTGCGAGTGGCGGCCGTCGTCAGAGGCTTCGTGGGCTTCGGCCAAGTACGCGCCGTGCTGGTACAGCAGAGTATCCAGCTGCACGGTAGCCGCTTCAAAATCCGTGACCCGCATCCGCATATCGGCTTGGTAGATAACGGGGCGGTGCGTTTGCCACAGGCGGCCCAGTGGTACGCCCGGCAGGTTGGCGGCGGGTGGTACAACGAGCTGTTGGGGTGTTTCTTCGGCCACAGTGGCCTCTTCTTTGTGCTGGGCGCAACTACCCAGCAACAGCCCCAGCAGCGGGAGCAGTTGCCATAGTTTTTTCATCGGGATACATGTGGAAAGAATGTTGATGAAAAAGCTGCGCAGCTTCTGCAGGTTGATACGACCTACAGCCAAAACGTAACCCACTACTGGAACAGTGAACCGGTAGGCCCCAGGACCGTACACCCGCCGGATGCCCGCAACCCCGCGGGTTTCTCAACCGAGAATATGGCTGATTCCTTACACCCCGCCGTGCAGGCTGCCTTTGCCGAGGCCACTACGCCGGAAACGGGCTTTACTGAGACGCTACGGCTGGTGGGTGAGTTTTTGCACGCCGACCGGTGCTTCCTGTATGTGCGCGACCCCGCCGTGGGGCGGGGCCGTATTGCCTTCTGCTGGCGCCGCACCCCGGCCGTTCCCGACCCGCGCCACGACTGGCAGGATGATACGACCGATTTACCGAAGCAGGACCCACTGTTTCGGGCGGCGCTGGCGGCCCAACCCTCAGTGTACGTAGAGGACGTGGAAACCGCGCCGCCCACCGTGCTCAACCGCGCCTTCGAGCATGAAACCTTCGGCCACCGGGCCCTGATTCACGCGCACATTACCGAGCACGGACAGCTCTGGGGCATCCTGCAGCCCTGCCTGTTTGGGCTGCCCCGGCCCTGGACGCCCGCCGAGCACGATGCCGTGGAAAGCGTGCTGCCCCTGCTGTTGCCGGTTATTCAGCAGTACATGCGCGTGGGAGCCGGACAGGCTGCCTCAGGCCATGCGCCGGGCCCGGCGCCGACGCCACCACCAACGCACTAGTCCAATCCCAGCCAGCAGCCCCAGCAGCAACGGCCAAACGGATATCAGCCCCAATACCAGGTCAATCAGCAGTTGCCAGCCGCTGTAGAAGGATTCTACCAACCGACTGCTGAAAGAAATGACTGGCTGGTCGGGGGTAGGGCGGGTAAGGGGCTGATAATAGATGAGGGTGATAGTGGAAAAACCAACCTCGTCGTTGAGAGCACGCAAGCGGCTTTCAGTCGCCTCAATATCCTCCCGGATTTCGCCCATATTCTCCTCAATTTCGAGGATGTCGGCTACCTTACTGGCCTTACCTAGCAGCGCTACGTACCGTTGCTCCAAGGCCCGCTTGGAGCGCAGCCGCGCCGAAATATCGGCGTGTTGGGCCGTCACATCGTCGGTACTGAGTTCCTGATGCTCCACGGTACCCAGGCGGCCTAAGCCCTGAAGAAGCGCCTGGAACCGGGTTGGCATTACCCGGATTTTCATGCGGTGCCGCCATTCTTCGTCTTCCCGGGTTTCCGAGGCTTCCTGCACGAAAGCCCCCAGTGCCTTGGTCAGGCTATCCATGCGGGCGTTGGTGCGGGGTACGTCGGCTACTTTCATCTTCACCTCCGCATGATACACCAGCTTGCGGCTGGCGGGCGGCTGTGCCGTAACCGGCTCCGCAGTAGCAGATGAAGGAGGTAGTACATCTGCCACTGCATCTGATACATCAGGCGCTTCTGGTGGGGGTGGCGGAGCGGCCTCGTAGTTGTTGACGTGTATCTCTTCGGCAGCGCTTTCTACACTATCCTGTCTGGCAGGTTCGGATTGACTGCAGGCCATCATAAGGCTGAGGGCTAGCAGAGAAATACGGTGGGTGATACGCATAGACTAATAGAATAAAGAGTTATCCAATACGCCTCACCCTACTACACTACTTCCTAACGCTTAGTGTATTCTCAGAAGTATAGGGCCAAGCCTATAAACACGCCGACCCGGCCGCCACATTGGGCAACCGGGTCGGGGCATAAGGGTAATTGAGGGTCGATTACAACCGGCGAATCTGTGCGCCCAGGGCCGTGAGGCGCTTGTCGATGTTCTGGTAGCCGCGGTCAATCTGCTCCACGTTTTCAATCACGCTGCGGCCGTCGGCCGAGAGGGCAGCAATGAGCAGGGCCACGCCGGCCCGGATGTCGGGGGAGGTCATGGTGATGCCGCGCAGGCGGGTGCGCTGGTCGAGGCCGATAACGGTGGCGCGGTGCGGGTCGCAGAGAATCACCTGCGCGCCCATGTCGATGAGCTTGTCTACGAAGAACAGCCGCGACTCAAACATCTTCTGGTGAATCAGCACCGTGCCTTTGGCCTGGGTGGCTACCACCAGCACAATGCTCAGCAGGTCGGGCGTGAAGCCAGGCCAAGTGTGGTCGGAGATGGTGAGGATGGAGCCGTCGAGGTAGGTGGCAATTTCGTAGTGCTCCTGGGCCGGAATGTGGATGTCGTCGCCGCGGAACTCCATCTGAATGCCCAGCTTGCGGAACGTATCGGGGATGATGCCCAGTTCCGGAATCTGGCAGTCTTTAATGGTGATTTCCGAACCCGTCATGGCCGCCAGGCCAATGAACGAGCCAATTTCAATCATATCGGGCAGCATGCGATGCTCGGTTCCACCCAGGCGCTCCACGCCTTCAATGGTGAGCAGGTTGGAGCCGATGCCATTGATTTTCGCGCCCATGCGCACCAGCATCTTGCATAGCTGCTGCAGGTACGGCTCGCAGGCGGCGTTATAGATGGTGGTGGTGCCTTTGGCAAATACGGCAGCCATGACGATGTTAGCCGTGCCTGTTACCGAGGCCTCATCCAGCATCATGTAGGTGCCGGTCAGGCCATTTTCAGCCTTGATGCGGTAGAAGTCGGTACCCTCCAGCGTGAGCTTGCCACCTAGCTTTTCCAGGCCCAGGAAGTGCGTATCCATCGGCCGGCGGCCGATTTTGTCGCCGCCCGGCTTGGGCAGCTGGCAACGCCCGAAGCGGCCCAGCATCGGACCCAGAATCATCACCGAACCGCGTAGGGCGCCGGCCTGGGCAATGAACTCGGGCGTATCGAGGTAGTCGAGGTTCACGGCGTCGGCCTGGAACCGGTAGGTATCGGAGGCCAGCTTGCCCACTTTTACCCCCATGTCGCGCAGCAGCTCAATGAGCTTGTTCACATCCCGGATGTCGGGGATGTTAGAAATCGTTACGGGCTCATCGGTGGCCAGCACGGCGCACAGAATCTGCAGGGCTTCGTTTTTAGCGCCCTGGGGCACGATTTCACCTTTCAGCGGCTTACCGCCAATTACTTCAAAAGAGGCCATTTGTTGAGTAGCTGTTAGCTAATGGCTGTTAGCTATTAGCTTTTATGTTCTAAAGGGAAAGAAGTCAAGAGCGCAGAGTTCCTGACTGCCTAGCGCGGAAAGCTAATAGCTAACAGCCATTAGCTAACAGCCCAAAACTACTATTGCGGGGGTTGCTGGGGTTCCTGGCGGTTTTTCTTGCCACCCCGGCGCTGCTTGTCGCGGCGGTTATTGTTGCCCCGACGGTCGGAGCCGCTGCGCTCCGAGCGGCCTTCCCGCTCCTGGCGCGGCTGCGGCACGATGAAGGGAGTGGGGCGCCCGTTGCTGGTGAACTCAAACAGGCTTTGTGCATCCACCTGCGCCGGGTCCAGGGTCAGCTGCCCGCCCGACAACTCCTTCAGGTGCTTCAAGATGGTGACATCCTTGGCGTTTTCCTTGTTGTGGGAGCGGTACAGGAACTTCATGGTGCGGCCAATGATGATGGTGGCCTGCTCCCGTTCAGCAGCGTCTTCCAGGGTCAGGGCTTTAGCCACCAACTCCTCCACGGCCCGGCCGTAGGCCCGGAACTTGGGGCCTTTGCTGGGGTAGGCTACGCGGGCCGGGGCTTTCATGTGGGCTTGGGCTACCAGCGGGAAGGGAGAGTCCACATCCAGCTCGCCATCGGCCATTTCGTAGAGGTGGTTCCACACTTTCTGCTGGCCGTCGGGCTGGTCGCGCAGGCTGGGCTGAATTCGGAAAATCATCTGCACGATTTGCTGGGCGCGGCGGGTCCGCTCGGCGCGGTCTTCCACCTCGCGCAGCTGCTGCACCAGCTGAAAGGTGCTTTGGCCGTATTCACGCTGGAGCAGCTCGTGTTTATGAAGAGAAGGTAAAGTCATCGGGAATGGTATTCGAAGGGTCAAATATACGCCAAACCTTGCCCCGTTAGCATCTTGTTTTGGACAAGACCCAGCCGGGCAAGGTTCGGAAAAGAAAAATAGGGCACTGCACGCACGGCAGCGGCTCTTCTAAAAGTACGGGAAAAGCCGGAGGAAGCGAGGCGCTCCGGTTTCCCTTACGGCTTAATGCACCCGCAGTTTGGCAAAACTCAGCAGCAGGGTTTTTTCACCCACTTCCTCAAACTGAATAATAGCCTTGGTAGAGCCCTGCACGGTTTCGAGCTTGCTCACGGTGCCAAACCCGAACTTGGGGTGCTCCACGCGCTGGCCGGTTTGCAGGTTGCTGGTATCGGAGGGCTTGAAATCCGAAGGGGCAACGTACTTGGTGGCGGCCGTTTTGCGCGGGGCCGGGGGCACCAGGTTGCTGCGGCGCTCAAACACATGCCCAAACGGCGACTCGCCCGGACCCGCGCGGTCGGGACCGGGGCCGGCCGAGTACTTGAAGTCCACAAACTGCGGGTCGATTTCGTCGAGGAAGCGGCTTTTCTCGCAGCTGCGCAGGTTGCCCCACTGGTAGCGGGAGGTGGCGTAGCTCAGGGTCAGCTTCTTCTCGGCGCGGGTAATGGCCACGTAAAACAGGCGGCGTTCCTCCTCCAAATCGGCCCGGGAGGTAATCATCATCTGCGAGGGGAAGAGGTTTTCCTCCATGCCCACGATGTACACGTTGCGGAATTCCAGGCCCTTGGCCGAGTGAATAGTCATCAGGGTCACCTGCTCGCCTTCCTGCTGCCCGTCCTTGGTGTCGGCGTCCGTCACCAAAGCAATGTCCTGCAGAAACGCGCCCAGGCTTTTCTCGTCCCGCTCGGGGTCCTCCACGAAGGCCTTGATGCCGTTCAGCAATTCCTGAATGTTCTCGTAGCGGCTCAGGCCCTCAATGCTCTTGTCGGCGTACAGCTCCTCAATCATGCCCGACTGCTTGGCAATCTGCTTGGCCGCCTCGAAGGCGTCGTTTACGGCCGCCAGTTGGGTGTACTCCTTGATTTTTTCGGCGAAACCTACCACCGGGTTGGCCACGCGGGTGGGCAGGAACTTGTCGGCGTTGGCCACCACGTCCCAGAGGTTCTCATTGTAATGCTCGGCCGCCTCTACCAGCTTGGCAATGGTGGTGTCGCCGATGCCGCGCTTGGGGTAGTTGATTACCCGGCGCAGGGCCTGCTCGTCGTTGGGGTTGACGGTGAGGCGCAGGTAGGCCACCAAATCCTTGATTTCCTTGCGCTGGTAAAAGCTCAGGCCGCCCACAATCTTGTACTTGATGTTGAGCTTGCGCAGGGCTTCTTCCATGGCCCGGCTCTGGGCGTTGGTGCGGTACAGGATGGCAAAGTCATCGTACGACAAGTGGTGGTTCATCTTGTCCTCGTAGATGCTGTTGGCCACCAGCTTGCCCTCTTCGTTGTCGGAGGCGGCCTTAAATACCTCAATCAGCGGACCTTCCTCGTTGTCGGAGAAAACGTCCTTGCGTAGCTGGGCCTGGTTGTTTTTGATGACGGAGTTGGCCGCCTTCACAATGGTTTTGGTGGAGCGGTAGTTCTGCTCCAGCTTGAACACCTGCAGCTCCGGGTAGTCCTTTTCGAAGTTGAGGATGTTCTGAATATCGGCACCCCGGAAGGCGTAAATGCTCTGCGCGTCGTCGCCCACCACGCAAATGTTCCGGTCCTTGGCGGCCAGCTTGCGGGCAATCAGGTACTGGGAGTAGTTAGTGTCCTGGTACTCGTCCACCATCACGTAGCGGAACACGTGCTGGTACTTGTTCAGCACATCGGGGTGGTCCTTGAACAGCACGTTGGTTTGGTACAGCAAGTCGTCGAAGTCCATGGCCCCGGCCTTGAAGCAGCGGGTGGCGTACTGCTGGTAAATCACGCCCAGCTTGGGCCGCAGCGCCGCCTCATCGTCCTGCCGAATTACCGGGTCGTTGAGGTACTGCTGCACCGAAATCAGCTTGTTCTTGGCCGCCGAAATCCGGCCCAGCACCATGTTGGGCTTGTAGAGCTTATCGTCCAGCTCCAGCTCCTTCAGAATCTGCCCAATGAGCGTTTTGCTGTCCTGGGTATCGTAGATGGTAAAGGAGCGGGGGAAGCCGATTTTGTCGGCCTCGGAACGCAGAATGCGGGCGAAAATGCTGTGGAAGGTGCCCATCCACAGATTTTTAGCATCCGGACCTACTACCTTCTCGATGCGGGCGCGCATTTCGCGGGCAGCCTTGTTGGTAAAGGTGAGGGCCAGAATGTGGTGCGGGTCCACGCCTTTTTCCAGCAGGTGGGCAATGCGGTAGGTGAGCACCCGGGTTTTGCCCGAGCCCGCACCGGCTATAATCATGCAGGGGCCTTCGGTGTGGAGCACGGCCGCCGCCTGCGAGGGGTTCAAGAGCGAATGATAATCGAGTCCCATGCAATCAGTCAGAATCGGAAACTAAGCTTTTTGGCTAGTTAGCAAAGGTACGGCTTTGGGGTGGGGGATGGAAATTACGCCGATGGTTTGCCGACGGTGGAGGCAATGGACGTTGCACAAAAGTGTCAGAGCTAATGCTGTCAGGCACTGGACGTAGGGCCAGTACCGAATCCTTCCGTATCACCCAAGTGTAAATTTTAAATAATGGTTCGGGTAAAGCGCCATCGGAGCCTAGGAAGTGCTTTTTTCCTTTGGAGGTATATAGGATGAACTGAACCTGGGCAGCATCCTCCATCTGGGCGTAAGTGTCGGGTAAGGAGCCTAGATGGAGTTGATTGATCTGATTTACTGCTTCCATCCAAAATTGCTCCGTGACCTTGCCCCGGTAATTATCTCGGTGCCGGGCAAATTCACCCCCATAGTAGGTACAGAACAAGGAGCTGTCCATATCGAGGGCAAACTCAGGGCAGGGCCCGTAGCATGTACTGCCGGCCACGACTAAGCGGTAGAGTCCGTACCTATTAGGAGCCGATGCGGGACGGGACTGACAGGTCGAGCACAAAACGCCGACAATAGTGAATAGGAGCTGCAAACGAATATGCATAAGCAGGAATAAGTATTGGCAATAGCTGGGGGCGGGTTGTGAAGATAGAAAGTCGCGCATCATACGCCCCGTATCTTCGCGCCATGAACCCTGCCACCTCGCCCGCCGCCGTATTTCCGCTGTCCATTCTGTGCCTCTCGGATAGCTGGGGTGGGCTGGAGCTGAACACAGCCCGGTTTGCCGACTGGATGCAGGCGCGGGGCTGGCCGGTGCAGCTGCTGGTGCGGCTTGGCTCTCCGCTGGCCCAGCGGGCCCAGGAAATGGGCCTAACGGTGGTACCCTTCGAGAACCGCTGGAAAGCCCTGGACGTGCCCGCCGCCCGCCGCCTGGCCCGGCATTGGCAGCAGCTTGGCACTGGTGCCGTACTCATCACCCGCAACGCCGATTTGGGCGTGGCGGTGCTGGCTAAGCGGCTATTCAGCCCCAGCATACCGCTCGTGTACCAGCAGCACATGCAGTTGGGCCTAGCCAAGCGTGGATTGGTACACACGCTGCGCTACAACGCCCTGGCCGCTTGGCTGTCGCCGCTGCCCGGCCTGGCCCGGCAGGTGCTGGAGAAAACCCGGCTGGCTCCCGAAAAACTGCACGTGGTACCGCTGGGCGTGGAGTTGGAGAAGTTCACGGATGAGGGCCTGACCACCGCCGAAGCCCGCCGCCAACTAAATCTGGAACTACCCACCGAAACGGTATTGCTGGGCGTAATTGGGCGGTTTGATGAGGGTAAGGGACAGGACTTTGTGGTGGAAGCCCTGGCCCGGCTGCGGCCCCGGTTTCCGCAGTTGCACCTGCTGCTGCTGGGCGAGCCCACTCGCAACGAAGGCACTGCCTACTACGACAACCTGCTGCAGCGTATCGAGGCGCTGGACCTGCGCGAGGTAGTGCACCTGCGCGGTTTCACGCCCCGGCCCGAAGTAGCCTACCGCGCCCTGGATATTTCGGTGACGGCCTCCATAAATGAAACCTACGGCATGGTAACCATAGAGGCGCTGGCAGCAGGCCGGCCGGTGGTGGGGGCGGCGGCTGGTGGTACCCGGGAACTGCTCGACGATAACCGCACCGGGCTGCTGTTCGAGCTGCGCAACCTGGATTCGTTTTCCAGCTGCATTGAGCGGCTGCTTACCGAACCGGGCTTGGGCGGGCGGCTGGGGAAGGCGGGGCAAGCCGAGGCACTGGCCACGTACTCGCACCACCGGCAGTGTGAATTGACGGAGCAGATTCTCCGGGCCCTGAGGTAATTCGGTATCTTTGCGGTTAGGTTTCGCGCAGTGGTACGCAGTGGAAGGCGCAGTGTCTCGCAGTGAACGGCCACCGCGAAACCCTGCGTACCCCACCCCGAGACACTGCGAGAGAAAACGCCATGATTCAGATCCAGCACACCATCATTTCCGACGACGTTCGGGACAATTTCTTCGTTTGTAACCTCGAAGCCTGCAAAGGTGCCTGCTGCGTGGAAGGCGACCTGGGCGCGCCGCTGGAGGAAGAGGAACTGCAGATTCTGCAGAACGAGTACGAGGCCATCAAGCCCTTCCTCACCGAAGCCGGCCGCCAGGCCATCGAGCAGCAAGGTCTCTATATCAAAGACTGGGAAGGTGACTACAGTACCACCACCATCAACGACCGGGAGTGTGCCTACGCCCTCTACGACGAGAAGGGTATTCTGAAGTGCGGTATTGAAGATGCCTGGCGGGCCGGGGCCACCTCATTCAAAAAGCCCATTAGCTGCCACCTTTACCCCATCCGCGTGACCAAATACGACGGCTTCGAGGCCCTGAACTACGACCGGTGGAGCATTTGCTCGCCCGCCTGCTCTTTCGGGGCCAACCTGGGTGTGCGCGTGTACCAGTTTTTGAAAGACCCCCTCATCCGCAAGTACGGCGAGACGTGGTACCAGGAATTGGTGACGGAAATTGAGAAAGAAGAGCAGGGCAGTTAAGCCTCGTTGATTGAAACCGGCACAGGTGCCTGGTAGAAACGCGGCATGAAGGGGCGTCGATAGAACCACAATCCAGCCCCGGCCAACAGTCCGTAACACAAAACGCCTGCTCCAAACGCCAGGGCCTGCGAAGACAGAGGGTCCTCGCGCAACCACCCACGGTGAAAGTTGAATGCCTCCGTCAAGAGCAGCAGCACAAGCACATAGCTGGTTTTTTCAAGTGCCTTCGGCTGCCGGCGGGCCATCTGGAAAAGCTGGTAGGTGAAAGCCGCCGAGAGTACCACGTGCAATATGGCCAGCGCCCAGTACGTATTGCTGTTAATACTGCCAACGGGGTCAGCGTATCGGGCGGCCATATCGTCGTAGTGAAAGGGCAGGTTGATAAGGAACTTCAAGCTGCTGCCATAAAAGGACATAAGCATTACAAGTAGAGCAGCATACAGCAGCTTTGCCGTGCGGTGCTGGCCAGCATCCTGCTGGTAGTTGTGCAGAAGCAGGGCCAGGAGCCAGGCGAGTAGGAATCCGATAAACATATACCCAGAATTTATAAGGCACGGAAAATTACCGCAGGAGCCTGATTACTCAATTAATTTTTTCACCGCATCAGCTCCCGGCGCAGCCGCAGGGTCAGGCGTAGCGAGTCACGGTGCCAGCGGCCCTGGAGCTGCAACGAATCGGAGGGGAAGCGCCGGAACTGCCAGGTGAGGGGTGGGGCGAAGTCGTTGTTTTCGTTGCGGGCCGTGAGTTGCACTGCTGCGTCGGGGTGGGCGGAGTCGGGAGCGGCCATAAACCGGTCACGGCGAATGGCGTTGCGCAGGACGGCTTGGGCCGCCTGAAAATACACGCGGGTTGGGAAGCTGGAATCGGCGGGAGTGATGCTCTGCCAGCTCCCATCGGTCCAACGCGCGGCCCGGGTGGTTTCCCACACGCCCGTTACCGGCAGTACTTTCTCTTGGGAAGTGGCGTAGGCTTGGGCTTGCTGCATCGAGTCCCAGGTGAAGTACAGCATGGCCAACGTGAGCACCCCACCCAGTACGCGGTA
Source organism: Hymenobacter pini (assembly GCF_020421205.1). Taxonomy (GTDB): domain Bacteria; phylum Bacteroidota; class Bacteroidia; order Cytophagales; family Hymenobacteraceae; genus Hymenobacter; species Hymenobacter pini. Next base: position 565,407 of record NZ_JAIZZH010000002.1, on the reverse strand, counting down.
CACAATGCGCCCCCGCTTCGAAAAACGCCCGGCTGTAGCGGGCAAGGAGCGCAACGCTGCGGGCCGGTGCAGCACCAGAAACTGCCAAAGCCGGTCGGTATCCTGGGCCAGCAATACCAACGCCAAGACCAGGTAGGTGCCGGAGCCAATCTTCACGCACACATCAAAGCACAGGTTTATCACGAAGACATTGAGCATGACAATGGCGGCCACTAAGGCACCCAGCGTGCGGGTGCGTCGCCACAGCAGCAGCATCGCCGGCAGCACTTCGCCCCAGCCCAGAAACTGCTGATACGCCCGGGAGTACCCGAAAAATTGCCAGGCCACGCGCATAGGCGTCAGTTCGCCCGGCGGGGTATCCTGGTTGGCCCACAGGTGCGGAAACTGGGAGGCAAACACTTTGCTGAACCCGTAACTAAACAGCGTCAGGCTCAGGTACAGGGCAATGATATCCAGCAGCACAGCGGGCAGTGCGGGCCAGGCCGTGCGACGCAGGACTTGTGCGCCGGCCAGGGTTACCCCTACCGCCAGCCCCCAGTACAGGCCCAGCCGCAACCCCAGCCACTCCAGCGCCGAGTCGCCGCAGCTGGTCCGCACGTCGGGTAAGGACGTAAGCAACCCGGTAGCAGTGAGCAGCCAGTACCACAGCGGTGCCAGCACCACGCTCAGCGCTACAGTACACACAATAGTATTCAGCAAGTGCCAGCCAGTGGGCGCAGACCGGGGCGGGAGAGAAGCTGGAGGCAGCATAGGCGCAAGGATATAAAAACCAATATATCTACTGTCGGGCTTTCATTCAAGCATGGCCCTCACAACCGCTGCGCCGCACAAAAAAGGGCCGACCAAGCGGCCGGCCCCTTTTCGGGATTCACTCACATGTGAGAAGGTTGGCGGTTAGTTCTGCCAGGTATCGGTGCGGGTGAGGCTGGTGCCGCTGGGCGTGAAGGTGCGGTTGGTGCCGCCTTCCCACAGCACGTTGCCGGCCGCGTCTTTGCGAATGTATTTGTACTGCACGCTGGTGCCGCTGGTCAGGTTCACGGTGCCCTTCCACACGGGGTAGCTGGCGCCGCTGAGCTTAATGGCACTGGCCGTATTCCAGCTGCCGAGCTGGGCCGTGCTGCCCACCACGTACACATCCTGGCCCGATACCGTGTTGCTGTAGGTCACGTTGAATGATACGGCAGTGGTGCCCGAGGTAGGAGGAGGCGTGGTGCCGCCGGTGCTGCCGGGTACCCATACCGAGTAGCTGCGGGCATTCACCGGGAATACGCCGGTACCGTTGGCGTCGGTGGTTACGGTGCCGCCGCTGTTGCCGGTTTTGTCGGTGAGGGTGGCGCTTTTGAAGGGCGTGGTGATGGTTTTGGTGCGGGCTGAGCTCCCATCATTCAGCAGCATCAGCAAGCCGGGGTGGGAGGAGTCGCCGGCGCGGGAGTAGGCATACACGTCGGCGTCGTTTACGCTGGTGTACTCGATGCCCGCGCCGTAGCCGTTGGCTTGGCGAATGCCAATCAGCGTCTTAATCTGGCCACCCAGGCCGTATTCGTAGTAGTCCCGGTAGAATACGCAGGGGTAACCGTTGGCCCGGGTGAGGATGTAGGCGTAGGCCAGCATTTTCAGGTTCGAAACCGGCGAGTACAGCGCCCCGGTCTGGTCGTCGGTGTCGTGGTTATCCACGAAGGATACCGACAAGGTGGGGTTGCTTTCGGTGAAGCCGGCAAACTGCAGGCCGCGCATGTCCCAGCTGCCGTTGCCGTTGCTCATGTCCTGGAAGGTGTAGTGCAAGGGCACGTCAAACAGGCTGGTGCGTCCGCCCGTAGCCGAAGCGTAATTCTTCAGGTCCTGCAGGTTCCGGAACCAAGCCTCCGACACGGCAAAGCGGCCACTGCTGCCTTTCACCGCATCCAGCCACTGGTTTACGAAGGGCGTGTAAATGTGCTTGGTGGCGTCGAGGCGGTAGCCATCCAGCCCCAGTTTGGTGGTAATCCAGTTGCCCCAGGCAATGGTTTCGTTCTGGTTGCTGGTGTTGCCATTATACTGCACCTCCGAGCCCAGCAGGTTGTCGTAGGCGTCGCCGTTGGCGTAGGGCTGGAAGTCCCAGCTTTTCCACTGGTACCAGCCGTTATTGGGAGCCTGCTGCGTACCCGTAAAGTTGGCCGAGCTCCAGCGGTAGGTGCTATAGGTATTGCCGCGGCCGGGGTAGTTGAACTTGGTGTACACGGTGTTGCCGTTCACCGTTTCCTGCGCATCGGCCCAGGTCAGGTGGTTCATCACCATATCCTCGTACACATCAATACCCTGCCCGTGCAAAGCGGTAATGGCCGACTGCAGCTGCCCAATGGTGCCGTAGCGAGTAGCCACAGTACCTTTCTGGCTGAACTCGCCCAGGTCGTACCGGTCGTACACGCCGTAGCCCACATCGGAGGCGCTGCCGCCCTTATAGGCTGGGGGCAGCCACATGGCCGTAATACCGGCTGCTTTCAGCTCAGCGGCTTTGCTGCCCAGGTTTTGCCACCACGTGCCGGCCGGCGTCGATTGGGGCACGTTCCAGTAGAAGCCCTGCATCATTACACCGTTCACCACGGTGGCGTTTTGGGCGGTGGCAGCGGGGATGGCCGTCCGGCTAACCGGCTGCAACTCCTCTTTGCTACACGACGACAAGACAGTGCTGGCTGCCAGCAACCCCACCAGAGAGGCTTTTACGGAGAGAGTTTTCATAAAAAAAGGGGGTAGGTTATGGGAAGAGCTGGCCCCGTTGTAGCGCGGGCACTTGCTCCGAAAAGCGCACGGATTGCCAGCCGGCAGCCCGGTGGGCACACCGGCCGGCAATCCGTGCGGTAGAAAAGTCAGCGAAGCTTAGTTGGGCACCCAGGTTGAGTAGCTGCGGGCATTCACCGGGAAGTTGCCGAAGCCGTTGGCATCGGTCGTGACGGTGCCCGTGCGGTTACCGGTTTTGTCGGTAAGGGTGGCGTTTTTGAAGGGCGTGGTGATGCCTTTGGTGCGGGCAGTGCTACCATCATTCAGCAGCATGAGCAGGCCCTTGTGCGTCGAGTCGCCGGAGCGGGAATACACGTACACGTCGGCGTCGTTTACGCTGGTGTACTCAAAGCCCGAACCATAGGCATTGGCTTTGCGGATGGCCATTAGCTTACTGATTTGCGAGCCTAAGCCGTAGTTGTAATAATCCTTATAGTACACGCAGGGGTAGCCGTTAGCCCGGGTGAGGATGTAAGCGTAGGCCAGCATTTTCAGGTTCACGACCGGCGAGTACAGTCCGCCGCCCTGCTGGTCAGTGTCGTGGTTGTCCACGAAGCTCACAGAAAGGGTCGGGTTGCTTTCGGTGAAACCGGCAAACTGCAGCCCGCGCATGTCCCAGCTGCCGTTGCCGTTGCTCATATCCTGGAAAGTGTAGTGCAGCGGCACGTCAAACAGACTGGTGCGCCCGCCCGTGGCCGAAGCGTAATTCTTCAGGTCCTGCAGGTTCCGGAACCAGGCCTCCGACACGGCAAAACGGCCGTTGATTTTCACGGCATCCAGCCATTCGTTTACAAATGAGGTCTGGATATGCTTGGTGGCGTCGAGGCGGTAACCATCCAGGCCCAGTTTGGTGGTAATCCAGTTGCCCCAGTTCTTGGTTTCGGTACGCTGATTCACGTCGGCGTAGCGAATTTCGCAGCCTAACAGGTTGTCGTAGGCGTCGCCGTTGGCATAGGGGCTGAAATCCCACGGGTTCCACTGAATCCAGGAGTTGTTGGGCCCCTGCTGCGTCCCGTTGAAGTTATAGTACTGCCATTTGTAGCTGCTGTAGGTGTTGCCGCGGCCGGGGTAGGTGAACTTGGTGTACACGGTGTTACCATTCACCGTTTCCTGCGCGTCGGCCCAGGCCAAGTGGTTCATTACCATGTCCTCATACACCTGAATGCCTTGTCCGTGCAGGGCGGTAATGCAGCTCTGCAGCTGCCCGATGGTTCCGTAGCGGGTAGCCACGGTGCCCTTTTGGTTGAACTCGCCCAGGTCGTACCGGTCATACACGCCGTAGCCCACGTCACTCTGGCTTCCCCCCTTATAAGCTGGTGGCAGCCACACGGCTGTGAAGCCCACATTCTTGAATTCGGTGGCCCGGGAGCCCAGCACCTGCCACCAAGTGCCCTGGGTATTGCTGATGGGTACGTCCCAATAGAAGCCTTGCAGCATCACGCCGTTCACGGCAACAGCGTTTTGGGCGGTGGCAGCCGGAGCAGCGGCTCGGGTAACCGGCTGCAGCTCCTCTTTGCTGCACGACGACAAGGCGGTGCCGGCCGCCAACAGCCCGGCCAGGGCGGCGGTAAGTTTGGTAGTCATAGTGGGTGTTTTGGTTGGTAAGAAAGAACGAGGCAAATATAGTAGTCACTCACCGGCTAGGTACAATTGATGAGTAAATTAAGTGAGTAATCACTAACTTGTAAATTGTGGTGTATTAGCTACGTTTTGATACTGTGTTGCCCACATGAGTGCAATTATTCAAAATGGCATTCTGGATAATGTTCTATTAGCTAGTATGCGTTCTGTGTTGACTACAGCTCAGGTTATAAAATTTTGTCCTATGCAAAACGGCCCGGCTCTCTACCGAGAACCGGGCCGTTGAACAGCTAAAGCCGAAGGAGCTTACAGATTCGAAAAGTCGAAGCTGGTTTCGAGGAATTTCGTGGTGAAGTTACCTGCTTTGAAGTCGTCGTTGTCCATCAGCTTCAGGTGGAAGGGAATAGTCGTCTTCACACCTTCTACCACAAACTCGCTCAGGGCGCGCTTCATCTTCACGATGCACTCCTCCCGGGTCTGGGCCACGGTGATGAGCTTGGCAATCATGGAGTCGTAGTTCGGCGGAATCTGGTAGCCGGCGTACACGTGGGTATCCACGCGCACCCCGTGGCCGCCGGGAATGTGCAGCACGGTAATCTTGCCCGGTGAGGGGCGGAAACCGTTGCTGGGGTCCTCAGCATTGATGCGGCACTCCATGGCGTGCAGCTTCGGGCCGTAGTTGTTACCCGAAATCGGAATACCGGCCGCAACTTTAATCTGCTCCTTGATCAGGTCGTAGTTGATAACTTCTTCCGTCACGGGGTGCTCCACCTGAATGCGGGTGTTCATCTCCATGAAGTAGAAGTCCCGGTTTTTGTCTACCAGGAACTCAATGGTACCCACGCCCTCATAACCGATGGCGGCGGCCCCGGCAATGGCAGCGGCACCCATCCGCTCCCGCAGCTCCTCCGTCATGAAGGGCGAGGGAGCTTCCTCCACCAGTTTCTGGTGGCGGCGCTGAATGGAGCAGTCCCGCTCCGAGAGGTGGCACACGTGGCCGTGCTGGTCGCCGCACACCTGAATTTCGATGTGGCGGGGTTCCTCCACAAATTTCTCCAGGTATACGCCGTCGTTGCCGAAAGCGGCTTTGGCCTCGGTGCGGGCATCGTTCCAGGCTTTCTCAAACTCGTCCTCGGAGTTGATGATGCGCATGCCGCGCCCACCGCCACCGGCCGTAGCTTTCAGAATAACCGGGTACTTGATTTTGGCGGCTACCTTCTTGCCCTGCTCTATTGAGTCGAGCAGGCCTACCGAACCCGGAATGCAGGGTACGCCGGCGGCAATCATGGTAGCTTTGGCCGAAGCCTTGTCGCCCATCTTGTTGATCATCTCGGGCGAGGCCCCGATGAACTTGATGCCGTTTTCCTGGCACACGCGCGAGAATTCGGCGTTTTCGCTCAAGAAGCCGTAGCCGGGATGAATGGCGTCGGCGTTGGTAATTTCGGCAGCGGCAATCAGCGTCGGAATGCTCAGATAGCTCTCCCGCGAGGGGGGCGGCCCGATGCACACGGCCTCATCGGCGAAGCGCACGTGCAGGCTCTCCTTATCGGCGGTAGAATATACGGCTACCGTCTTGATGCCCATTTCCTTGCAGGTCCGAATCACGCGCAGCGCAATTTCGCCCCGGTTGGCAATCAGTATTTTTTTGAACACAGCTCTCAGGGTTAGATGTGAGAACTGAGAGCTTAGAACTTAGACTCGTGGGGGTGCTGGGCCAGCTCACGGATTCTAGGTTCTAAGCTCTCAACTCTAAGCTCTAAAATTACATGGGCTCAATCAGGAACAGCGGCTGGTCGTACTCCACGGGGGAAGCATTTTCGACCATAGCTTTCACTACGCGGCCCGATTGCTCGGCCTCAATTTCGTTGAAGAGCTTCATGGCTTCGATGATGCAGATTACCTGACCCTTTTCTACTAGGTCGCCAACTTGCACGAAAGCCGGGGTATCGGGGCTGCTGCTACGGTAGAAGGTACCAATCATGGGAGCCTTCAGGGCTACGTGGTTGGCGCTGGCGGCTTCGGCAGCCGGGGCGGCAGCAGCGGCGGGAGCCGGAGCAGCGGCCGGGGTGGGAGCGGCAACCGGAGCGGGGGCCGCGGCTACGGGAGCCGGAGCGGCGGCAATACCGGCGCTTACCACTTTCGTGGAAGGCTCGCGCTGCACGGAGATTTTAAACTCCTCAGTCTCGATGTTTACTTTGTTCAGACCCGACTTGGCAATGAAGTCGATCAGGTCCTGCAGTTCTTTGGCTTTCATGGGCGCGGGAGAGGGCTTGGTGGGCTGCTTATTTGACTCTTTCGACATAGGAATAGTCGCTGGTCTTGATGCGGATTTTGGTGTCGGTATCAATGAACAGCGGCACCTGAATGCGCGCGCCCGTTTCCACGATGGCCGGCTTGAGGGTGTTGGTGGCGGTGTCGCCGCGCAGGCCGGGCTCGGTGTAGGTTACCACCAGGTCCACGGTGGTGGGCAGTTCAGCGGTGAGGGGCTGTTCGGTTTCGGCGTGGAACAGGATGGAAACTTCCTGGCCTTCCTTCATCAGGTCGGCAAAGGGTACCATGGCCTCGGGCAGCACTACTTGCTCAAAGGTGCTGTTGTCCATGAACGTGTAGCCGTAGTCGTCCTTGTACAAATACTGGTGAGGACGCTGCTCCACGCGGGCCGTTTCCACTTTCACCCCCGCGTTGAAGGTGTTGTCGATGGTGCGGCCGGTTTTGATGTTGCGCATTTTGGTGCGCACGAAAGCCGGGCCTTTGCCGGGCTTCACGTGTTGAAACTCGGTGATGACGTGCAGCTCGTTGTTGTAATTGAGAACTAGCCCGTTGCGAAAATCTGCGGTGGTGGCCATGGAGAGGGAATTGAGAGAAAGAAGCCCCGGAAACTCGGTAGAGTACGCGGGTACTTCAACAATCAGAAGATGAGTTACTAGGGTGGAAACGCGACGTGCCGCCCCAGACTGATGGCGGGGGCGGCACGTCGGGAGTGCAAGTATAGGAGGTTTTCCGTTTTCGCGCCGCCTGAGCTTATGCTGCGGAGGGGTCGGGTTTGGGGTCGTAGGCCCATTTCAGGTAAAGGGAGCCCCAGGTGAAGCCCCCGCCAAACGCGGCAATAATGAGGTTGTCGCCCTTCCGGAGCTGCTGCTCGTAATCGGAGAGGCACAGCGGAATGGTACCGTTGGTAGTGTTGCCGTACTTGTGAATGTTGAGCATCACTTTCTCGGGCCCGATGCCTACGCGGTTGGCTGTGGCATCAATGATGCGCTTGTTAGCCTGGTGCGGCACCAGCCAGTCGATGGTTTCGGCGTTGAGGCCGTTGCGCTCGGCTACCTGGGCGGCCACGTCGGCCATATTTTTCACGGCAAATTTGAACACCGCCGAGCCTTCCTGGTACACGTAATGCTCCCGGTTGGCAACGGTTTCCTGGGACGGCGGGCGGCGAGAACCCCCGGCTTTCTGGTGCAGGTACTGCTCGCCGGTACCATCGGAGTGCAGCTCCTGGTCGAGCAGGCCCAGACCCTCGGTGTTGGGTTCCAGCAGCACGGCCCCGGCACCGTCGCCGAAGATGATGCAGGTGGCGCGGTCGGTGTAGTCGATGATGCTCGACATCTTGTCGGCCCCTACCACAATCACTTTTTTGTAGGCACCGGTGGCAATGAACTGTGAACCGGTTGCCAGCGCATACATAAAGCCCGAGCAGGCCGCCTGCATATCGAAGCTGAAAGCCTTGGTAGCCCCCACAGCGGCCGAAATAATATTGGCCGTGGCCGGGAATACCAGGTCGGGGGTAGTGGTGGCGCAGATAAGCAGGTCGATGTCTTCGGCCCGGTTACCGGTTTTGGCCAGCAGCTGCTCCACGGCCTTGATGCCCATCACCGAGGTTCCCTGGTTCTCGCCCTTCAGAATGTGTCGCTCCTGAATTCCGGTTCGGCTCATAATCCACTCGTCGGTGGTGTCCACCAGGGTTTCGAGCTCTTGGTTGGTAAGCACGTAGTCGGGCACGTAGGCACCAACTCCGGTAATGGCAGCGGTAATCTTCATCAGCAAAAAAGAGGGGACGGCAAAGGAAAAGTCCGGCGCAAGGGGCCGGACTTGGCAAGTCCTGATTACGACTTGAAGGTGTTTTTTATTTGGTCGGCAATGCCGGAGCTGGCCATTTGGTAGCCTTGCAGCAGCATGTTGCAGATGGCAGTAGGCGTGCTCACGCCGTGGCCGATGATAGCGTTGTCGTTGATGCCCAGGATGGGGGAGCCACCCACGGCCTCGTAGTTGAACTTGTCGAGGAAGGGGTCGTGAATGTTGCGCTCGGCAATAACATCGTACACCGACTCCGCCATTTTCAGCACCACGTTGCCCGTAAATCCGTCGCACACAATTACGTCGGCTTTATCATTGAACAGGTCGCGGCCTTCGATATTGCCGATGAAGTGAATATGGGGATTCACTTTCAGCAGCTGGTGAGCGGCCTGAGTAATGGCGGTACCTTTCCCTTCCTCTTCGCCCAGGTTCATGAGGCCCACTTTGGGCTTCTCAATACCCAGTACGTACTGCGCGTACAAGGAGCCTAGCTCCCCGAATTGCTCCAGCATTTCGGGTTTGCACTCGGCGTTGGCACCCACGTCCAGCATGATACCCATACCGCCGTGCAGCTTCGGAACGAAGTTGGCAATGGCCGGGCGCATCACGCCGGGTACGGCTTTTACGCTGAACATAGCTCCTACCAGCATAGCGCCGGTATTACCGGCCGAGCAAAACGCCTCTACCTCACCGGCAGCCAGCATTTTATACCCCACGGCAATACTAGAGTCTTGTTTTTGCTGATAGGCTTTCGCCGGGTGCTCACCCATCTCAATGATTTGGGAAGCCGGCACAAGCGTGAGTTCGGCAGCGGCCGCGCCATGCTGCTCCAGCAGCGGACGAACGGCATCTTCCTGGCCAATAAGCACTATCTGGGCTTTACCGGCCAGCGCTTGGGCGGCCAGCACGGCCCCATCGACGGCGGCCTGAGGGGCAAAATCGCCCCCCATTGCGTCCAGGGCTATCTTCATGAACGTCAGAATCAAAGAGGTCCGGGAGAGAAACCTCGGGCAGCAGCTCACCGCCCGGCTAGCCAGGCTATATCAGCCGGCTGGGGCCGGGCGGTGAAAAAGGCTGCGGAGCCGCGAGGCAATAAGCAGCTAACGTGCGACTATTCTTCGTCGTTGTCGGTAGCGGCCGGAGCGGCTACGGGAGCGTAGTCTTTGATAGCCACTTTACCGTTCAGGTACAGGTCGCCGTCTACTACGTAGGCTTTGTGACGCAGGTGCAGTTCACCTGTGTTCGAGCATACGGTAACAGCTTTCGGGGTCAGTTTGTAGTGGCTACGACGCTTATCACGGGTAGCGGAGGAGGTCCGGCGCTTAGGATGTGCCATGGTTGAAAAAGGGTTAAAAAGGTAAAAGTTAAAGGAGGAAAATTAAGCCAGACACAGCCTAATTCAGGTTTTTGAGCGCATTCCAGCGCGGATCGATGTCGTCATCCTCGTCGTCATCGTCGCCTTCCTGGCGGGTGGTGAAGATGAGCTTGGCGTCGGCATCAGGGTTTTCGTCGGGCTCGTTTTGGAAGCGCGGGTGCAGCTTCTTCATCGGCAGGGCCAGCCCGATGTAGTCGAAGAGGTGCTGGGCCAGGGGGAGCGTCTGGGTATCGGGCGTGATTTGCAGCACGTTGTCGTCCAGTTCCTGCGCCTGGTCGCCGAAGCGCACCAGCAGTTGCTCCTGGGCCTCTACTTCCTGGTCGTATTCATCCAGGCTCCGGTCGCAGATCTGGCGCACGGTGCCGTGCAGGTCAAAATCTACGGTAATGAGCCGGTCGGTTTTGGTCAGCGTCACATCGGCATGCACGTTGCCATCGGGAATGAGCTGCTGGTCGAACTGCTCAAAGAAGGAGCGGTCCAGGTCAAACGCGAAATGGTGCGTTTTATCGGCCAGCCGGGCAATGTTGATGTCGTATTGCGAATCCTTCTTCACGGGTAGTCAGTTGCAAGGGGGCAAAAGTAGGAAGTTTCCCCCGGTTGGTAAAAGCGGCAGTTGAGTTGAGGTGGCTTAGGCGTTCTTCAAAATAAAGTCCGACGGAATGCCGAGCCGCTCATATAGGCGCTTGGCCAAATCGAGGGTAACGCGCCGTTTGCCACTCAGAATCTGGGAGAGGCGGCCGGCGGGTACTTCCAGCAGTTCGGCCAATTCTTTCTGCTTAAGCCGCATCTGCTGGCGCTTCAGCTCAATCATTTCGGCCAGGGAGGTCGGCAGATTGGGAATCGGCAGCAAACCCAGCTTGCTTTCATAGGCATCCAGGGCCGTAATCAACTCCCGGAATTCTGCTTCCAGGGCCGCGTTGCCCTCCACGCCCGCGGCTACCAGCGCATCGAGGCGGCGCAGGGCAGTACGGTAATCAGTAGGGGTGGTCAGGGTCATGAAAGCGGGTAAAAAGCAAAACGGAACCACAACGGTTCCGCTGATTACTGATGCAAATGTACGGCACGGTTTTAAAACCGCAAAGTAAATTTCGTTTTTGGAAAGAAAATTTCGTTGTGGAGTAAAAAACAACTGCTCCGGAACGCGCCGGAGCAGTTGTTAGAACTCAATAATGCGCTTGCCCTTACAATCTTAGTCGTGACGGGCGCTACGCAGTGGCGGGCCAGGCGTAATGGGTTTGATTTCAGACTCCGACTTGCGGTAGCGCACCAACTCACAGGCCATGTACAGCGCTTCCCGGAAGGAGGTCGGGTCGGCCTGGAACTTACCGGCCAGGCCGTAGGCCGTGCCGTGGTCGGGGGAAGTGCGAATGACGGGCAGACCGGCCGTGAAGTTTACCCCCCGCTCGAACGCCAGCGTTTTGAACGGAATCAGGCCTTGGTCGTGGTAGAGCGAGAGGGTGGCGTCGAACTGCTTGAATTGGCGGGTGCCGAAGTAGCCGTCGGCGGGGAAGGGACCGTAGGCAAGGTGGCCTTCTTCCTGCAGCTGGCGCAGCACGGGCGTTACCACATCGGCTTCCTCGGTGCCCAGCAGGCCATTTTCGCCGGCATGGGGATTCAGACCCAACACCGCCACGCGGGGTTTAGCAATGCCGAAGTCGTTTTTGAGGGAGTTGAGCAGGATGCGCAGCTTAGTGGTCAGCAGCTCCTTGGTAACGCGGGTGGGCACGTCCTTGAGCGGAATGTGGCCGGTTACGGTGGCCACGCGCAGGTCGTCGGCCGCCAACAGCATCAGGCTTTCCTTGGCCTCGAAGAAGCTGGTGAGAAACTCGGTGTGGCCAGGGTAGCGGAAGTCATCCGACTGGGTATTTTCCTTGCTGATGGGGGCCGTTACGAGGGCATCGAGCAGACCGGCTTTCAGGTCGCGGGCGGCGGCTTGCAGGCTCAGGCGGGCGGCGGTGCCACTGGCCTGGCTGGGCTGGCCAGGCGTGAGGTGGTAGTCCTCTTCCCAGCACGTCACGGCGTTGTGCTTGCCGGGGGCAATATCGGCCGCCTCGCGCACCTGGCGGAAGGTAAGGGGCTCGTGGTCGGGGTCCTGGGGGAAATCATCAAACAGCACGGCAGCAGTGCCATACACTACCGGCGTGCAGAACTTGAGCAGGCGCTTATCGAGGAAGGTTTTATAGATGATTTCCGGGCCAATGCCGGCCAGGTCGCCGACAGATATACCGATGCGTGGAAGCATTCTGGGAAGTAATGAGGTGATGGGGTAATGAGGTAAATGGTGACAGGAAAAACGTCATGCTGAGCTTGTCGAAGCATCTCTATTGCTTCGTCTGCATAATTGAGTTAGCCAGAGGTAGAGATGCTTCGACAAGCTCAGCATGACAATTACTTCTACAACATCAGCACGCGAAATTCCTCGACAAGCTCGGAATGACGTCCTTACTAGTTAAACCAAGCCCTTCAAAAACGCATAGGTGGAGCGGATGGCGGTGCCGGTGCCGCCTTTGCCGCGGTAGGAATCGGGGGCGGTGAGGAAGGCGGGACCGGCAATATCGAAGTGCACCCAGGGGTAGCCCTCGGTGAAGCGCTCCAGGAATTTACCGGCGGAAATAGCGCCGGCTTCGGCCTTGCCCAGGTTGCTGATGTCGGCAATGGGGCTCTTGATGTGGTCGGCGTACTCATCCCAGAGCGGAAACTCTACCAGCCGCTCGTGGGTAGCGTTGCCAGCTTTTTTGAGGGCCAGCATGGTGTCCTCGTCGGCGGTGCCCATATACACGGTGCCTTCAATGCCGATGGCGCGCACGGCCGAGCCGGTGAGCGTGGCGTAGTCCATCACCAGTTGGGGCTCGTACTTCTTGGCGAAGGCCAAAGCGTCGGCCAGAATCAGGCGGCCTTCAGCATCGGTGTTCATGACTTCCACCGTGAGGCCGCTATACATGGTAATCACGTCGCCGGGAGCCAGGGCGGGGCCGCCAGGGCGGTTGTCGGTGGCGGGCACCAAGCCGATGACGTGCAGGGGTACGTCGTTCTTAGCCAGGGCGGTGAGGACGCCCACTACCACGGCCGAGCCGGCCATGTCGCACTTCATCAAATCCATGCTGTTGGGCGTGGGCTTGAGGCTGAGTCCGCCGGTATCGTACACTACGCCTTTGCCTACCAGCACAATGGGCTTGGCGTTGGTGGCACCTTCAGGCTTGTACTCCATAATGGTGAAGGTGGGCGGCTCGGGGCTGCCCTGGTTCACGGCCAGCAGGCCGCCCATGCGCAGAGCTTCGATACGCACCAAATCCAGCACCTCTACGTGGAAACCAGCTGCTTCGCCGGCCTGCTCAAACTGCTGGGCCAGTTGGGTGGCGTTGAGGTGGGAGTAGGGCATGTTTACCAGGTCGCGGGCCAGGTACACGCCCTGCAGCACGCCATCCAGCTCCTGCACTTGCTCGGCGGAGAGGTCGGGACCTACCAGGGTGAGCTGCTGGAGTACGGCGGGCTTCTTCGATTTTTCGTCGGTTTTGTAGCCTTCAAACTGGTAGGCCGTGAGGGCCAGGCCCTCGGCCAGAGCCAGGGCCCCGCCGGGGGCAGTGAGGTTGCAGACGTAGAGCTCAGCCACATCATCGGCCTTGAGCTGGGCGTGCAGCTTATGGCCGGCTTTGCGCAGGGCTTCGGTGCTGAGGTCGGCCGTTTTCTTGTCCTCGGCCACCACGTAGTAATGGTGGTGGGTGTACTGGTTCACGCTGATGAGTTTGTCATCGGCCTGCAGGCGGGCGGCCACGTACTGGCGGGCGGGCTCGGGCAGGTCAGCGGCGGCCGTTACGGGCAGCTCCTGGGTGCCAGCCGGCAGAATGAACACGGTATCGGCAATGGCGGGAAAATCGGCGGAGTAGGCGAGGGCTAGGGGCATGAGTGGAGGCAAATAAGGAGGAAGCCAGGGCGCTCCTCCGGCCCGGGGCAGGAAGAAACGGCCGGGACTGGCGTATCTTTGGCCGTGAAGGTAGCCGATTTATAGAAGTGAGTACAGAGAGGCGAGAAGTTAGACTGTGTTCTGACGGGTACGCTTCGGACTTGCTTCCGGTCGAGGTTCACGCAGAGCCCCGCTTTACTCCCCGCACTTATTTCAGCGCACAGCATGGATTCCGTTAAAGCCAAAAAGCACCTCGGGCAGCACTTCCTCAACGACCCCAACATTGCCCGCAACATTGTGGAAGCCCTGCGCCTGCCCGACGGCGTACAGGAGGTGCTGGAAATTGGCCCCGGCATGGGCGTGCTCACCCAAACGCTGCTGCAGCACCCCGAGTACCGCACCTCGGTAGTGGAAATTGACCGAGAATCAGTGGAATACCTGGGCCGGCACTACCCGGTGCTGGAAGGCCGCATCTATTCCCAGGATTTCCTGAAAATGGACCTGGCTAAGCTGTATAACGGCCAGCCCATCAGTATCATCGGCAACTTTCCCTACAACATCAGCTCCCAGATTTACTTCCAGGTGCTGGCCCACCGCCAGCAGGTGCGGGAGTGCGTGGGCATGATTCAGAAGGAAGTAGCCGACCGCCTCGCCGAGGGCCCGGGCTCCAAAACCTACGGTATCCTGAGCGTGCTGCTGCAGGCGTTTTACGACATCGACTACCTGTTCACGGTGCCTCCGCACGTGTTCAGCCCCCCGCCCAAGGTGCAGTCGGCCGTTATCCGCCTCACCCGCAACAACACCGAACAGCTAGCCTGCGACGAAAAGCTGTTTTTCAAAGTGGTGAAGCAGGCCTTCCAGACGCGGCGCAAAACCCTGCGCAACGCCCTCAAGCCCTTCGGCATGCCCGCTGAGGCTACCACCGACCCCATCTTCGACAAGCGCGCCGAGCAGCTCAGCGTAGCCGACTTCGTGGGCCTGACGCAGCGGGTGGAGGCGCATAAGGTGGATTAAGGCAGTGGCGCGGATGCTATTTACAAGACATCACGACGGTAGTTTTTATTTCTCAATTTCTGGTTGAAAATGTCCCTCTGCCTCGTCATCGACGAAATGCACCCCAGTCTCCCTGAGTACCTGGAGCCGCTGGGCGTGATGCTGCACTACCGCCCCGATTTAAAGGCGGCCGAAGTGCCCGTCGCGCTGGCTGCGCACCCCTACGACGGCCTCGTGGTGCGCTCCAAGCTGCGCGTGACGCGGGAACTGCTGGCCCACGGCCCGCACCTGCGCTACGTGGGCCGGGCCGGAGCCGGGGTCGACAACATTGACGAAGCGGCCCTGGCCGAAGCCAGCGTAACCCTGCTCAACGCCCCCGAGGGCAACCGGGACGCGGTAGGCGAGTACGCGGTGGGCCTGCTGCTGGCGCTGCTGCGCAACATTGCCCGCGCCGACCACGAAGTACGCCAGGGGCAGTGGCGGCGGGAGGCCAACCGGGGCGAGGAAATCGGGGGCAAAACCATCGGGCTGTTGGGCTATGGGCACATGGGCAAGGCATTTGCCAAGCGCCTCCAAGCCTTCGACTGCACCGTGCTGGCTTATGACCAAGACCCGCGGGTGGAGCACAACCACCATGCTACGCTGGTAACTCTGGCCGAACTGCAGGAACGGGCCGAGGTATTGAGTCTGCATATTCCGTACTCGGCGGCAAATCATCATTTCGTGAACGAGGAATTGCTGGCCGGTTTCCGCAACCCGCTGTGGCTGCTGAACACGGCCCGGGGCGAGGTGCTCGACCACGCCGCCGTGGTGCAGCGCCTGCAAACCGGCCAGCTGCGCGGCGCAGCGCTGGATGTGCTCGAAAACGAAAAGCTTACCACCCTCACCCCCGAGCAGCAGGCGCGCTACGACTACCTGCGCACCGCCCCCAACGTTGTCCTCTCGCCCCATATTGGCGGCTGGAGCTTCCAGAGCTACGAGCGCATCAACCGGGTGCTGGCCGATAAGCTGCGGGTGTTTTTGAATGGGCGGTGACAAGTGAATAAATAGTGACAGGTGACAGGTGGGAATGTCATGTAGAGGCGCAGCCGAAGCATTTCGCGTGCTGAGGTTGCAGTGGTAACCGTCATGCTGAGCATGTGGCGCATCAAGCCAGTGACCGAGGATTCTCTGCCGCTTCGTTGGGGTTACCACGCCAACATTAGTGCATGAGATTCCTCGAACATTAGCTTAACGCGCCACATGCCTCGCAATGACGTTCCGGAATGTCACCCCTCGACCATTCACCTGCCACCCGTAGCCTCTTTCCCCAACGTTTCGTATATTTGCCTAAACCTGTTCCGGGGAGAACGGCCAGCCGCGCTGGCCGTTCTCCTTGTTTTTTGAGCTTACATCACCCCACCATGGCTACCATCAACTATTATACTCCCGAAGGTCTTCAGAAGCTGAAAGATGAGCTCCAGGACCTCAAAATTCGCGGCCGGGCCAAGGCGGCCGAGGACCTGCGCGAAGCTCGTGACAAAGGCGACCTGAGCGAAAACGCCGAGTACGACGCTGCCAAGGAAGCCCAAGGCCTGCTGGAGCTGAAGATTGCCAAGCTGGAAGAAATTGTGGGTAACGCCCGCCTGCTCGACGAGAGCAACCTCGATACCAGCAAGGTGCTCATTATGAGTAAAGTGAAGCTGAAAAACCTGAAAAATAACATGGTGCTCGACTACACGCTGGTAGCCGAGGAGGAAGCTAACCTGGCCGCTGGTAAAATCTCCGTGAAGTCGCCCATCGGCAAAGGCCTGCTGGGCAAATCGGCCGGCGACACCGCCGAAATTACCGTGCCGGCTGGCAAGCTGCAGTTCGAGATTCTGGAAATCAGCCGCTAACGGTGAAATAGTGAAGTTGTGAGTTGGTGAATTTCACCGGCTCCATAAAAGGGCGAAGCCACTGGCTTCGCCCTTTTGCGTTTTGCCCCGTACTTTGGCTGAGCTCTGCTTGTTGTTCCTGACAACTTCACCCTTCACAACCTCACCCATGCCTTCCATTTTCTCCCGTATTGTGTCCGGCGAGTTGCCGGCGTACAAAGTCGCCGAAGACGAACACCATCTGGCCTTTCTCGACATCACCCCGCTGGTGGAAGGCCACACGTTGGTTATTCCGAAGCGGGAAGTAGACTACATCTTCGACCTGCCCCCGGCCGAGCTGGCGGCTCTGCACCTGTTTGCCCAGCGCGTGGCCAAAGGCGTGAAGGCTGCGGTGCCCTGCAAGCGGGTAGGGGTGGCCATTATTGGGCTGGAAGTACCCCACGCTCATATTCACCTGATTCCGATGAATAATGTGGCGGATATGAACTTCGCCAACCCCAAAATCAAGGTGGCCGAGCAGCGCATGAACCAGTTGGCTGCCGCCATTGGGTCCCAAGTACCGGCCCAGGTAACCGGCACGCCCGCCGCCCCCGCTGACCCGCGCGACACCAAAGGTGGCCGCGAAACCATTGAAGAAGCAGAGCCCCAGGCCAAGCACGACAAGGCTGCGAAGCCCGCCACGTCCGACGACCCCACGCTGGCGCAGTTGCGCGACACGACCAAGGGCTTGGTATACATGAGTGAGGGCGAGGCCCCGCTGGAGCCGGTGAGCTTTGCCGCGCCCGAAGGGGGCCTTACCGATGCCGCCGTGGCCAAACTAGCCGGCCTACCCGCCGATACCAAAGTGGAAAAGCAGGAGCTAACCTACTTCCTGCGCAACCACACCGCCGACAACGGCGTGCTGGGCAACCCCGAGCAAGCCAACCGCTACAAAGCCCTGCAGATGTACCTGAAGCAGGAACTGAGCGGCACGCAGGTATACCGCCTGGGCACCGGCCCACAGATTACCGCGCTGGTATTAGGCGAGGCCGAAGGAGGCAAGCTACAAGGTTTCAAAACCGTGCTGACGGAAACCTAAGCCGGAAACACCCCATGGAAGCTGTACCCCTAGGCTGTGCTCCGGCCTCGCGCATGGAAGGTAATTACCCCCTGGCGCAGGCCGGAGCACAGCTTCGGGGTACTCGTTTTACTGCCACTTAGTCCTGCTTAGGAGTAGGCTGTGTGGGCGGCTCTAGGTAGTATTGGTTGAGGCGGTTCAGGTTGTCATCCAGTTCCAGCACCAGGGGCGTGCCGGTGGGGATGTCCAGTTCAGCCACTTCGGCGTCGGAGAGGTGGTCGATGTATTGCACCAGGGCCCGCAGGCTGTTGCCGTGGGCGCACACCAGCACTTTCTGATGGTTGCGCAGGGCCGGCACAATGGCCTCCGTCCAGAAAGGCAAGGCCCGGTCGATGGTCTGGCTGAGGTTTTCGGTAAGGGGCAACTCCCGGGATGTGAGGTGGCGGTAGCGGGCATCGTGGCGGGGGAAGCGTGGGTCGTCGGGAGTGATGGCGGGGGGCAGTTCGTGCGGGTCGCGGCGCCAGCGCTGCACCTGCTCGGCACCGTATTGGGCAATGGTTTCGGCTTTGTTGAGGCCCTGCAGCGCCCCATAAAACCGTTCGTTTAGCCGCCACGATTTCTGCACCGGAATCCAGAGCAAGTCCATGGCTTCGAGGACCAAGTGCATGGTTTTGATGGAACGCTTCAGCACCGAGGTAAAGCCCACATCAAATGTGTAGCCGTGCTGGCGGAGCACGTCGCCGGCATGCCAGGCTTGGCGTGATCCTTCTTCCGATAAATCCACGTCCGTCCAGCCCGTAAACCGGTTTTCCAAGTTCCAGACACTCTCGCCGTGACGAAGCAGCACAAGTTTTAGCATAAGCTTACCGTCAGAATTTACTGGTAAGCACAACGGTGACCTGGCTTCTTGGGTTATTCTGCTGGATTGTTGGCCGCCGGCAACTGGCCCGAGCGGCTGCGGCGGTGCAGGCGGTTTTCCCGCTCAAACACCCCCATCAGCACAATGAAGTAGGAGAGTAGCAACGGCCCCAGCACTAGGCCCAGAATCCCGAAGATTTCAACGCCCAGCACCACGCCGGCCAGCGTGATGAGGGGGTGAATATTGCCCATGCGCCGGGCCAGGAAAATGCGCAGCAGGTTGTCGATGTTGATGATGACGATAACGCCCACCAGCAGAATGCCCACGCCCTGGCCGGTGTGGCCCTGGGTAAATTTGAGTAAGGCCGCCGGGCCCCATACCAAGGGTGTGCCCAGCACCGGAATAAACGCCATGAAAAAGGCCACTGTACCCCAGAAAACGGCATCGGATACGCCGAATATCTGGAGCGTGAAGCCCGTGAGCACCGCCTGCACCAACGCAATGAGGGCCTGGCCGAGCACATTAGCGTTTACCGTGTTGCGCAAAGATTCGCCCAGCTCACGGAGGGTATTGGAGCGGAAAGGTAGGTAACGCCGCAGCCCCCGCAGGAAACCCTCTTCCTGCGTGAACATGAAATACATGGTAAACAGCATCAGCCCGATGATGACCAGGAAATGCAGCAGCCCGCTGGCCAGGGAGGGAATCCGGGCGCTAAGCCAGCTCACGCTTTGCTGCACCAGGCCGCGCACGTTCTGCTCGGTGGTGAAGCGGTAGCCGGTTTTCTGCTCAATTTTGTGCAGCACGGCCATAATCTGGGTGGTATCCTGGGCGTAGTCGCGGATGCGGTCCACCAGCATCAGGGTGAGGGCCGTGAAGGGCAGGATAATTACCACGAAGGCAAACGTGAGCAACCCAACTGTTACCAGCTGCCGGTTCCAGCCGCGGCGGTGCACCAGCGCCTGAAACCACGGCCGAAACACCACATACAGAATCCCCGCGCCCAGGAAAGCCGTTATGTAGCTGCCCAGACCCACCAGAATCAGCGTGGCTAGGCCTAAGAGGCACACAATCAGCAATACGTATTGCTGACGCTGAGTATAGATGTTCTCGGAGGAGGCTTCGGGCATGGGAGCAAAAACAAGTAGAGTGCCCAAAGAACGGCATTACCCGCGTACCGAAAAACTGAGGGTGCCGAGGTGAGTGAGCAAAAAGCACCAGCCCAGCTGGCAACACCTGAGGTGCTGCCAGCTGGGCTGGTACTGCGGGTTCTATTCTGTCAGCGGTTATTCTTCTACGCGGCGGGCCAGCAGGGCTACTACCAGGCCCATCACCGCAATAAGGGTGAATGAGACACGCAAGCTGGTAGCACCAGCTACCAGCCCAATAACCGGCGGCCCCAGCAGGAACCCGGCAAACCCCACCGTGGATACTGCCGCCAGCGCCACGCCCGCCGACATCGTTTTAGACCGCCCGGCCGCCCCGTACACCAGTGGCACTACCGACGAAACGCCCAGGCCCACCAGCATAAACCCGATGGTAGCCGTAACAAACCCGGGAAACGCCACGGCCAGCAGCAAACCAGCCGCTTCCAAAAAACCGCTCAGCATGAGCGTGCGGGTGCGCCCGAACCGGTCCGTAAACCAGTCGGCTATGAAGCGGCCGGCGGCCATAGTGCTCATGAAGGCGGCAAAGCCCACGCCTACCTGCGCCGTGGGGGCCTGCACCACTTTGCGGAAATACACCCCGCTCCAATCGAACATCGTGCCCTCGCAGAGCAGGGAGCAGAACGCCAACACCCCCAGCAGCAGCAACGATTTATCGGGCAATACGAAGATGGGGGCGTCGGCTTCGCGGGGCGCATCCTGGGGTAGCAGGAACGGCCGGGCCACCAGCAGCCCCAGCAGCACAATGCCGGACATCAGCAGGAAGTGGGGCAGCAGCGCCACGTGGTGGGCAATCATGAATGCTCCGATAGCCGAACCGGCAAAACCGGCCAGACTCCAGACCCCGTGAAACTTGGCCATGATTGAGCGCCCGTACAGGCCCTCCACGCCCACGGCCTGCGTGTTCACGCTGATGTTGGCCATGTTGCTGGCCACCCCAAACAGCACCAGCGCCGCCAGCAACTGCGGCACCGAGGCCGCCAGGGCCAGCAGCGGCAAACCCAGCGCGTAGAGCATCACGCCCAGCACGGCCATCAGCCGGCTCCCGAAGCGGGCCACCAGCCAGCCCGTGAGCGGCAGCGAAGTCACCAGCCCCAGCGGCACGGCCAGCAGCACGCCCCCCAACTCCGTGTCGGTGAGGCCCATTTGCTGTTGCACCGTGGGAATGCGGGCTGCCCAGGTGGAAAAGCACAGGCCCTGTAGCAGGAAAGTGCTGCCCACCGCCAGCCGGTAGGTGTGGCGGGGGCGCAAGGCGGGTGAGGAAATTGATTGAGTCAGCATGTGGCAAGCGGCTGGAGGCCCAAAAAAACGCCCATTCCACCCCAAGGGAAGGGCAGAATGGGCGGGGAAGTCTCAAGGAAAAAACGATGAGGCGGTGGGACGCGTCAGGGCAAAGGTACGCGCCCGAAACCGGAATAGTTCCTTCATCTATGTAGGAACGTGGATTGGCCGTCCAGTTCCTGCATTCACCGTTCTGGTTTAATCCGGGCGTACTCCCACCTACAGATGGCTACCGCGTGGGGGCGGTATCTACCTGGGCCTCCAGCCGGTCCTGAGCGGCGAGGGGGAGCTTGCTGAGCAAATCCAGGCCGGTAGCGGCTTCGATGGCGTCGATGCTGGTGCGGTACTGGCTCCAGTCGGGGCTGACGGTTTGCTCATTGGGGGTATCCACGGCCAGCAGGCGGGCCTGGCCGGCGGCAACGCGCTGGATGTCGTTGGAGCCCTCGGGCAGAATTACCAGCACCTTCCAGACGCGGGCCGGCACGGTTACGTGACCATTGTCGATGGTAGTTTTGAAGCCGGCTGAACCGGTGCCGCCTTTGCCGTAGCTGCCCATGATGATGTACACCTCCTGACCCCGCTGTACCTGCCCGCGCGTCCATTCCTCCAGGCTGCTCCAAGTGCGCTGGTTATTGTTGCCGGCCTGCGGAATCATGTTGGTCATCAGGAAGGTGGCCGAGTTATCATCCAGCTCCCGGGTGCGGTCGGCGGAGGGGCAGTTGTGGCCCTTATCGAAGCCGGAGCCGGAGTAGGAGTTGCGCGTGACCTGATAAAACTCCCGGGGCAGGGCTGGGTCGGGCCGGAAATCATCCTGACGCGGGGCCGAGCCCATATCCGTGCGCGAGAGGTGCCAGCTCACCCAGGTGGGCGTACCACGCAGGGCGTTGTAGCCAATAGTAAACTGCGGCTTCACCAGCAGGTAGTTGGTGGGCGTGCTCACGTTGGCTGTAGCCCCGCTGGGGTTGCCCAAGCCCAGGTTGTCGTTGTCGGTAGAAATACCCTGACCGGGAGCCTGCCCACCCGGCGACGTAGGAGCTGGAGCGGCTGGGCGGGGCGCAGGAGCCGGCACCGAAGCCGTACTGCCGCCCGCTACGGGCGCGCCGCGGCCCGTTTCCAGCTCGATGTCGTCAATATTCAGTCGGCCGGAGCCACCGTCCGTCTTGCGGATTTCCAGCCGCAGCGGGCCGGGGGTAGTGCCCTGGAAGGTAGTGGTGAGCAGGCGCGGGCCCTTGGCCTGCACCGGGTTGCCAATGCGGCGGAACGTGCGCCCCCCATCCAGGCTGCCCCACAGCTCCCAGGTGCTGGCGGCATCCTGCCCGTAGGCAGCTGAGCTAATCCGAATGGTGCGCACTCCGCTGGGCGCGTCGAAGTTCATGCGCAGCCGGCCCCGGGCGCGCAAGCGGGCGGCGTGCTCCCCGCGCTTGTGGTCCTGGTCGGAGGAGCCGATAAGAGCCTCAGTAAAGTGCCAGGAGCCGGAGCCTAGTTGCTCGTCGCCCTCCGAGTAAGCGCCTTTACCGCCTTGCTCAAACGTTTCGGGAAATCGACCGGAGGCCTGCGCAACGGGCGTTTGTACCGGAATAGCAGGAGGAGCGTCGGCTGGCGGTGCGGTGCGGGTGGTTTCGGGCTGGTTGGGTGAGCAGGCTGATGCCGAAAGGCTAAGCAACAAGCTGGGAAGCAGAAGCGGGGAGAAGCAGCGCATAACGGAAAGAAATTCTATCCGGCGAATGTAACGCGAAGCGTTGGCTTCGCGAAGTGCGGCTGGCTTGCTGCGGCCGTCGGGCAGGGACAGCCTGAGCTTTGTAGTTCGTGCTACCCTTGATAGAAGCTTACTTCTGTTTGATTTTGAGCTTGGTGGTGTTGGAGGGAGCTTTGGCTTGTTGCATCTGCGCAGTCAGAGGTAAGCTGCTCATGGCCAGAATGATCTGGTCGTTGGGGAGGGAGGCGCAGGAGAGGGCGGCTAAGCTGCCGTGCCATTTGTAGCTGAAGCCGTCCGGGCGGCCGGGGCCATAAAGAGCCTCGAACATGGGCAGCACTTTCTGCGCATTTTCGGGGCCGCGCACGATGATGGTGACAGTGGCAAACTGGCCCTTGTAGAACTTGTAGTGGATGCGGGCGGCCGAAAACTGCCCCACACGCAGGTCCTCGTCTTCCCGCTCGTAAATCTTCTCGTCGCCTTTGTCCTGCAATAGTTTCAGGTGCAGGCTTTCCGTGAGCGGGGAGCCGAAGCGCAGGCCCCGGAAGCCGTTGCTTTCATCGAGGCGGCGCACGGAGCCCTGCTGGGCGCGCAACGCCAGGGGCAGCACCAGAAACAGCACTGGCAGCAGGTGCCGGGCTTTCACTTGAAACAGGGGTAGAAGGAGGCGCATACGCAGAATCAGGCGGGCGACGGACCCGCTTGGCGCTAACGTGAGGGCCCGCAAAAACGTGTCCGGAAAGCCGCGGTTTTTGCGGGAAATAGCGCCGGCCACGTCATCAGACAACAGGGGCCTACAAGAACGCCATTCCTCGGCTTCACTCGGAATGATGGGTCAATGGAATGACGGGCTGGGTTGCCGGGCCTACCCCCGGCCGGCCAGGAAATCGGGATACACCTGGAGGCAGACGGGGGAAGGCAATTCCACGCTGGTGCCGGTGGGGGTGAGGCGGCCGGTGCGGGCGTCGGCGCGGTAGCTCACGATGGTGTTGCTTTGCTGATGGGCCACCAGCACCGTTTGGCCGCTGGGGTCGAAAGTGAAGCTACGCGGGGTTTTGCCGGGCAGCTTCACGTGCTCCACCAAGGTGAGGCGGCCGGAGGCTTCATCGAGGGAAAACACCACTAAACTGTCGTGGCCCCGGTTGGAGCCCACTACAAAGCGGCCGTTGGGCGACACGTGTACATCGGCGCAGGCGTTCCAGCCGGTAAAATCGGGCGGGAGACAGGGAACGGTCTGGATTTCGCGAAGGGTACCCTGGCGGGCATCGTAGGCCAGGGCGGTAAGGGTGGAGTCCAGCTCGTTGATGAGGAAGGCCAACGGGCGGCTGGGGTGGAAGGTGAGGATGCGCGGCCCGGCCCCCGGCTTGGCCTGGAAGGCCGGCGCGGCCTGGCGCACCAGTTGGCCGGTGGAGCTGAGGGTGTAGCCGTACACGGTATCGTTGCCCAGATCCACGGCGAAAAAGAACTTGCCGGCGGGGTCCGGCAGGATGCAGTGGGCGCGGGCGTTGCTTTGGTTTTTGTGGGGGCCGTGGCCGGTGTGCTGGTCCACGGAGGCGGCGGGCTGGAGCTGGCCCTCGGCGGTGAGGGGCAAAGCGGCCACGGTGCCGGTGCCGTAGTTGGCCACGAAGGCGTGGCGGCCGGCTTTGTCGAGGCTGATGTAGCAGGGAATAGTGCCGCCCGAGGCCTGCTGGTTGAGCAGGGTAAGGCCGCCGGTGCCGGGGGCAATGGCAAAGGCGCTGACGCCGCCGTTGGGCGTGTTTTGGTAGTTATCTATCTCATTCACGGCGTAGAGGCGGCGGTGGCGGGCATCTACGGTAAGGAAGGAGGGGGCCGCCCCGCCCCGGGCCCCGGCCACGCGGGTAAGCGCGCCGGTAGTGGAGTTGAGCCGGTAGAGCCAGATGTTGTCCTGCTCCGCGGGGCCGTAGCTGCCCACGTACACTAGGTAGGAATCTGCGGTAGAGCCGGCCCCAGCGCGCAAACAGGCGGGCAGCAGGGCGGTGCCGGCCGCGCTGAGGCTGAGGGTATAGAGAAAGCGGCGGCGGGAAACAGAATGCGACATGGGAGAGCAGATGCAGGTGGAGCAGCGCCAAATGTAGCGCGTAGCCGGGAAGTAGCACGTGGTTGTGCTTGGGGTACGCGCAGCTCCGCTTCGCGCACGAGCGGAGCGAGTTCCTACGCGGTAGATTCATACGCCTGATACTCGCTTCGCTCGTGCGCGAAGCGGAGCTGCGCGCTACTGGGTGGGTGGCTTTGGTGGAGTTACTGGTTGTGCGTTACTTGAAGGTATGGCTTCTAACCCGGCTGATCTTAATAATTACCAGCGCAACCTACCGCATATATTGCCGGCGCAGGAGCACATCTTTATCACAATCCGGCTGGCGGGATCTTTGCCGGGGGCGGTGGTGGAGCAGCTGCGGGAACAGTGGCAGCGGGAGAGTACGCCGGAGGAATTGCCGGAAGATTCGTATGTCCGGCAGAAGCGCTATTTCGGGCGGTTTGATCAACTGCTGGATGGGCATGCATACGGCCCTACTTGGCTCCGGCAGCCCGCCATTGCCACACTGGTGCAAACGGCGCTGCAGTATTACACGGACCGGCATTACCAGCTGGTGTGCTACTGCATCATGCCCAACCATGTGCATGTGCTGCTGTTGCTGCCGGAAAACGCCCCGCCCTTAGTCCGGACGTTGCAGGCGTTCAAGAGCTACACCGCTACGCAAGCCAATAAGCTGCTGGGCCGTACCGGGCAATTCTGGCAGCGGGAGAGCTACGACCACGTGGTGCGTAACTTAAAGGAGCTTGAAAATATTATCCGATATATTCTTGAAAACCCTGTGAAAGCGGGTTTGGTAACGGATTGGCAGCAGTGGCCTTATCATTACCTGGTCCAGTAGCGCGCAGTTCCGCTTCGCATGCGAGCGGAGCGAGTTCCTACGCGGATGGTGCGGAACCGGGATACTCACATGCGGCTCGTGCGCGAAGCGGAGCTGCGCGCTACTGGGTGGACGGACCGGCATAGCGCGCCGCAAAGCTGCGCGCATGAGCAGGGCGAGTATCCGGTTCCGCACCATCCGCGTAGGAACTCGCTCCGCTCGTGCGCAAAGCGGAGCTACGCGCTACTGCCGCAACGTCGTGTAGCAACCCGCGTCCTTTCGGCGCTACCTTGCGCTGTAAACTCAACTGTACATGCCCCACCGCTCCCTCACTCGTACTTTGCCCCTGGCCGGCCTGCTGGCGCTGGCGGCCTGCAATTCCGGCAGCAAGCCCACCTCCGGCACGCCCGAAACCGTGAATGCCGACTTTGACCGGTACAAGCAGCGCTTCATCGACTCGCTGTGGTACTACAACCCCGAGTGGGCCAGCGGGGCCGGTTACCACCGCTACGATTCGCTGCTGGTGGTGCCCACCGCCGGCCGCCGACAGACGGAAGCTGCCGCCCTGGCCCGCCGGCGGGAGGAAATGAAAACGTTTAAGCTCGAAGACCTGTCGGTGAATAACCAGACGGACTTCCGGCTGATGCAGAACTATCTGGAGTCGGCCCGCTTCTACGCCGATACCCTGCGCGACTGGCAGTGGAACCCGGCCAATTACAATCTGGGCGGTTCGGTGGCCGAAATCCTCAACGGCCGCTACTGGCCCCTCGACCGGCGCCTGCGCGCCATCAGCCACAAGCTCAGCCGCGCCACCGATTACTACGAGGCCGCCAAGGAAAACATCAAGCAGCCCACCCGCGCGCATACCGACCTAGCCATTCGCCAAAACCAAGGCGGGCTGGAAGTATTCGGGAAAGCGCTGGAGGATTCGGTAGCCAAATCGGGCCTGTCGGCGCGGGAGAAGCAGGACTTGCTGGCCCGCGTGGCCACCACCCGCCTGAGCATGGAAGGCTACGTGCGCTTTCTGCAGCAGGAAGTGCTGCCCGCCGGGCAATTCCGCTCGTTCCGCATCGGCAAAGACCTGTTCGCCCGCAAGTTCGCGCTGGACATTCAGTCCACGTACTCCGCCGACGAGGTGTACCGCAAGGCCCTGCAGCACAAGCAGGAGCTGCTGCGCGACATGAAAAAGCGGGCCGCGCGGCTCTACCCCAAGTATTTCCCCGGCCAGCCCCAGCCCACCGATTCATTGGCCGCGGTGCAGCAGGTTATCGGCCGCCTTTCGCAGCAGCACGCCACGCCCGCCGGCTTCGTGCAGGCCGTAAAGGACCAAATGCCCACGCTGGTGAAGTGGGTGGACGACCACCAACTGCTCACCCAAGACCCCACCAAGCCCCTGGTGGTGCGCGAAACGCCGCTGTATATGCGGGGCAGCGGGGCCGGGGCCAGCATTTCGGCCCCCGGCCCCTACGATAAGGCCGCCAACACCTACTATAACGTGGAGCCCCTCACCGGCTGGCCCGCCGACCGCGCCGAAAGCTACCTGCGCGAGTACAACCAGTACACCCTGCAAATCCTGAACATCCACGAGGCCATTCCGGGCCACTACACCCAGCTGGTGTACGCCAACCGCAGCCCCTCGCTCATCAAATCCATCTTCGGCAACGGGGCCATGATTGAGGGCTGGGCCGTGTACACGGAGCGCATGATGCTGGAAAGTGGCTACGGTGGTAACACCGACGAAATCTGGCTGATGTGGGATAAGTGGAACATGCGCGTGACGCTCAACGCCATCCTCGACCACGAGGTGCAAGCCGGCAACATCACCGAAGCCGCCGCCGTGGCCATGCTCCGCCGCGACGGGTTTCAGGAAGAGGCGGAGGCCCGCAACAAGTGGCTGCGCGCTACCCTCAGCCAGGTGCAACTCAGCAGCTACTTCACCGGCTCCACCGAAATCTACGACCTGCGCGAGGAGTTGAAGCGCCAGCAGGGCAGCAAGTTCGACCTCAAGGCCTTTCATGAGCAGTTCCTGAGCTACGGCAGCGCCCCCGTAAAGTACATCCGGCAGATGATGCTGGCCGGCAACAAGCAAAACTAATTTCCCGTTTTAGGACTGAAAAAAACCGCTCTGGGAAGGAATTTTCCGGAGCTGGTTTTTTGTCTGCTGTGGTAATCTGGTCCGTCCCGGTGTGCGGCGGGCTCGTTCCCTTCAACCAATCAGTCTCTGCATGAAAGTAATTGATACGAACGACGAGGGTTTGCGTACCCTCATTCACGACTACCCCCGGGTAATTGCCAAGTTCACCTCCGAAAACTGCGACATTTGCAGTCTGCTGGCCCCGCCCTTCGAGAAACTGTCCTTGGAGGAGCGGTTTCGGAACACGGCTTTCCTGCGGCTGGATGCCGACGAAAACCCGGTAGCTCGCAAGATGATGGACACCAAAGTGGCCCCGTTCTTTGTGTCGTATTGCCGGGGTGTGCTCATGGAGTGCGACACGCTGCGTACCGAAGCCGAAGTGCAGGAAATGCTGCAGAACCTGCAGCGCTGCACTGATGTAGCCCCGCAACACGCTTAGTCCGGCCCACGCCCTACTTATTGGCCGCGAAGCAAAGGCAGCATTTCCTGCCGTAGCTTCGCGGCCATGTTTTTTATCCTGTCTAAGCTTCTGGATTTCGTGTTGTCGCCGGCCGTGTGGCTGGTGGGGTTGGTAGTGCTGGCGGCGCTGGGCCGCCCTGCCCGCTGGCGCAAGCACCTGCTGTGGGCCGCAGCCATTGGCCTGCTCATCTTCACTAACCCAGCCCTAATAAACGAGGCGCTGCTAGCCTGGGAGAAACCGCCCGTTACGCTGCGCCAGCTCGGTCGCCACGATGCGGGCATCTTGCTCACCGGCATTACGGAGGGCCAGAAGTCGCCCCACGACCGGGTGTACGTGGGCCCGGGAGCCGACCGGCTGCTGCACACGCTGTGGCTGTACCGGGCTGGCCGTATCCGGCGCATCATTATTTCGGGCGGTTCCGGGGCTTTAATACAGCCCATGATAAGCAAAGGAGAGATGCCACGCACCGAAGCCGAGGAGCTACAGGTGCTGTTGCGCCTGGCCGGGGTGCCCAAGCAGGATATTCTGCTGGAAACCCGCAGCCGCAACACTCGCGAAAATGCCCTGTTCACCAAAGAACTACTGGCCCAGCACCCCGAAATCAACTCCACGGTGCTCATTACCTCGGCCTTCCACCAACGCCGGGCCATCGGCTGCTTTGCCAAAGTTGGCCTGCACCCCGCGCCCTTCCCGGCCGGTTTCTACTCCTCGGACCGGAAACCCACGCTATCCTACTGGCTGCTCCCCGGCGACCAGCCGCTGGCCCTCTGGAGCATCCTGCTCCACGAAATGGCCGGCTACGCCGTATACCGGGTGTTGGGCTACGCGAGCTAAGTCATGCGGGCTAGAGCTAGAAGCTAGTTCCCCTCCTTGGAAAGGAGGGGTTAGTGGTGGTTGATTCGTTGAACGACTGCTAGAATTAATTTCTAAACTGACGTTCTGACGCGAAGTCAACCACCCATACCTCCTCCTTTCCAAGGAGGGGAACTAGCCCTTAGCTCTAGTCCGCAGCATGGGTAACTATATCCAATGCGGCAATCTGGGCCCGATAATCCAGGGGCAACAGGCTGTTTTTTACCCACTGACTGAGGCGCAGGTGACACGTGGCGCGGTACAGTGGCACCACCGGGCGCAGCCACGCCGGTCCGTGCAGCCGCAGCAACTCCCGTACCTGCGGAGGCACCACCAAGCGCTGGCCCTGCAACAGCAACTGGTAGCGCACCGGTCCCAAATGGCGGCGGTACTGGTGGTATAAATCGGTGGTGAATGCGCTGTGCAGGATGTTTTGCGCCAGGTGCTGCTCCCGGTCGGTAAGCCAGGCGGCGTAGGTAGCCGGCAGATCCGGAATACCCATGCGCTGGCCCACCCGGCCGAAAACCGCAAACACCTCGGCCCGCTCGGCCTCCGTGAGTGGCCGCTCCAGCAGCTCGAACGCTCGGATGGAGTAATCAACGAGCATATACAGCACGTCACGGTAAGCCCAGGCCGGAATCTGCTGGCCGCGCTTGGCTTCCACCGCGCTGTGAATGGCCGTAATAGTATCAATGGCCTGCTCGGCCCCGGCCCGGTTGGCAAACACAATGCGGCGGGCATATTCCACCGTCGAGAACAGCCGGGCCAATGGGTCGGCGGGCAGGCGGCCGGTGAAGTAGAGCCAGTCTACGGCCTTGTTCACGGCAAACTCGGCGGCCGCTCCCGCGAAAATGAATAACACGGTATCGGCCTTGCCCCAAATACGGCGCACCACCGAGCCGGGCGCTACGAAATACTCCATCAGTACAGCGTCAAGTCCCTGCCAGGCAGAGGCTATAGAATGTCAATATTTTTCAAAATACTTTGCATTGCAAAGTAAATATTACTTTTGCTGAAATTCATTCCATCAACCCATGAATTTTTGCTGGAGCCGGCGCACTACCTACGTGCTGCTGATGGTGCTGACGGCCATCCTGGGCCTTGGCTCCCGGCGCTTTGGAGCACAACTACCCGGTTGGGTAGTCCTGTATGCCGGCGATGCGCTTTGGGATCTGCTGGTGTTTTGGGTAGTACGCTGGATTTGGCCCCAATGGGCACCCGCCAAAGCGGCTGCCGGGGCATTGGGCTTTGCCTACGCCGTTGAAATCAGCCAGCTCTGCCGCGCGCCGTGGCTGCTAGCGGTGCGGCATACCGCCCTTGGTGGGCTGGTGCTGGGGCACGGCTTCCTCTGGAGCGACTTGGTTTGTTACGCCGCTGGGGTAGGGCTGGGGCTGCTGCTGGAACGGTGGCTGCGGCGCACAACCAATACGGCATACTGCTAAGGCCAAAGCCCACCTTGCCAGATCGTACTTGGTAAGGTGGGCTTTGGGAAACTGCTATTCTGGAATGTAAAGTTGTGGGTAGGAACACTGCTGGCTTGTGCGTCAGTGTTACTCTACCTTTTTCGCCGGTTCGGGCTTCACCTCTGGGGCCACCCAAATAGATTTCTGGTTGACGAATTCCCGAATGCCCAGGTGCGACAATTCGCGTCCGTAACCTGATTTCTTTACGCCCCCGAACGGCATTTCCGGCGACGACTTCACGAGGCTGTTCACGAAAACGGCCCCGGCTTCCACGCGCCGCGCCAGCTCCTGGCCCCGCGCCACGTTGCGTGTCCATACGGAACCGCCTAAACCAAACCGGGAGTCGTTGGCGAGGCGGATAGCATCATCGGCATCTTTGGCCTCCAGGATAATGGCTACCGGCCCGAAAAACTCTTCGGAGTAAGCCCGCTGCCCGGGTTTCACATTGCTGAGCATCATGGGCCGGAACAGGGCGGTGCCGGGCTTGCTTTGGCCCCCGTACAATTCCACTTTGGCGCCTTGTTTCACGGAGTCTTCCACTTGCTGCGTCAACTCATCGGCCAGGTCGGCGCGGGCGAGGGGGCCGTATTGGGTGGCCGGGTCCAGCGGGTCGCCGGCCCGGAAAGCCAGCAGGTGGGTTTTCATCTGGCTGATAAAGTCCTTCAGCACCGGCTTCTCCACGATAAAACGCTTGGCGGCAATGCAGCTCTGGCCGGCGTTAATCATGCGGGCCTGGGCGGCGGTTTTGGCCGCCAGGGCCACGTCGGCATCGGCCAGCACGATAAATGCATCAGAACCACCCAATTCCAGCACCGTTTTCTTAATTTGACGGCCCGCAGCGGCGGCCACGGCGGCTCCGGCCGGCTCCGAGCCGGTGAGGGTCACGGCCCGCACCCGGTCGTCCTCAATCAGTTTTTCTACTACATCGGAGCCCACCAGCAGCGTGCGGAAGGTGGCAGGGGGGAAGCCGGCATCATGAAATATCTTTTCCAGGGCCAGGGCGCACTGCGGTACGTTGGAGGCGTGTTTGAGCAACCCCACGTTGCCGGCCATCAGGGCCGGGGCGGCAAACCGCACCACCTGCCAGAACGGGAAATTCCAGGGCATGACGGCCAGCACAATCCCAATGGGCTCGTAGGCAATAAAGCTGCGCTGGGCCTCGGTTTTGATTTCCTCATCGGCCAGAAATTGCTCGGCGTGTTCGGCGTAATAGTCGCAGCAGAGGGCGCACTTCACGGCCTCGGCCCGGCCATCGGTTACGGGTTTGCCCATTTCCAGGGCCATCAGCTCGGCTAGCTCCTGCTGCCGCTCCCGCAGCAGCTTAGCGGCGCGGCGCATTAGCGTGGCCCGGTGGCCGAAAGTAGTGGTGCGCCACTCGCCAAACGCGCGGTGGGCCTGGGTTACAATCTGCTCGGTTTTGGCCCAGCCGAAAGGGCGAAAGCGCCGCACCACGCGGCCGGTGTGGGGGTTCAGAGATTCAATGGGCATGGGAGTGGAAAGAGAAGTAGAGCGGAGAAAGGTACACGTGCCTAACAATTGGGGCAAAGCTATGTTGGAGCTGAGCTATAACTGCCCACTTGCTTTACGCGTAGCAGCGGAGTTAAAGAACATGGTCGCACTTTCTGATGCTACCGTACCACTTTTGCAGGTATATCCTTACTTTCGTTCCATCTGCGGGGACTGGCGGTGCTACGCCACCCTGTTTATCTTAGTTGCTGCCCGTGTCTGCCACCACTCCTGAGTCAGTAGCCCTCGAAACGGAAAACCTGCTTGTGCAGCGCCTGCGCGACCGGGACGAAGGGGCCATGACCATCTTCTACGACAAATACTCCGCGGCTCTTTATGGCGTTATTCTGCGCATCGTGAAGAAGGAAGAAATAGCCGAGGATGTGTTGCAGGAAGCCATGGTTAAAATCTGGCACTCATTTCCCTCCTACGACGCCGAAAAAGGCCGGTTATTTACGTGGGTGATGAATGTTTGCCGAAATTTAGCCATCGATAAAATCCGCTCCCGACAGTACCGCGTAGGTAGCCGTACGCAGCCCATCGAAGAAAGTGCAGCGCTGCGGCAGGCCGCCGAGCCCTCGTTCCGGCCTGAGCACATTGGCTTGCAGGAAATGACTAACCAGCTGAATCCGGAACAGCGGCAAATCGTGGACCTGCTTTATTTCGGCGGATTTACGCAAAGCGAAGTGGCAGAAGAATTGAACCTGCCCCTTGGTACGGTGAAAACCCGGGCCCGGGCGGCTATTAAAGTACTCTCTAAATTGATTCGGTAATCGTGAATATTCAGGAATATATCGAATCAGGCATCCTGGAAGAGTACGCCCTGGGCGTACTCGACGCGGCGGAGCGCGCCGAAGTGGAGCGCGTAGCCGAGGAATACCCGGAAGTAGGCCGGGAACTGCAACAGGTGATTCGGGGGCTGGACGCCTATGCCGAAGCCCACGCCGTAACGCCCCCCGCCGACATGCGGGACCGAGTACTGCAGGGCTGGCAGCAAGCCATCCGCAACACCGCTGAGCAGGAAAAACAGATCCAAACCGCCGGTACTCCCGCGGCTGCTCCATTCATGACGGCTTCGGTAACGCCGCAGGCCAACGGCGTACCCACGCCGCCCCAGGCGCCTGAGGAGGCAGTGGTTCGGCAGATGCCCGCCCCGGAGCCCAGTCGCCTGAAGTGGCTGATTGCCGCCTCCGTGGCCCTGTTGCTGCTGAGTGGATTGGGCAATTACCTGCTCTACAACCGGCTGCAGGAAACGGAAGCTAACTTGGAAGTGGCCCAGTCGGAGCAGTCGCGCTACGCGGCTACCCAACAGGCGGCCCTCAAGGAGCGTGACCAGGAACTAGCCGTGCTGCGCAGCGCCGACTTCCGCTCCGTGGAGCTGAAAGGCACGCCCAAAGCGCCCGAAGCCCTGGCCCGGGTATACTACAACCCCAAAACCAAGGCCGTGTACGTGGATGTGCGCAACCTGCCGGCTCCGCCCAGCGGCAAGCAATACCAGTTGTGGGCTCTCGACAATGGGAAGCCCGTGGATGCTGGGGTGTTGGCCTCTACCACCGCATCCGGCGACAGTATTCAGCAGATGAAGGATATTGCCAGTGCTCAGGCCTTCGCCATGACGGTGGAAGACGCTGGCGGGGTAGCCTCACCCACACTGAGCACCATGACGGTAATCGGTAACCTATAAGCCAGCTCGGTAGTACAGGCAAGGAGCAGGTTGCGCAAGCAGCCTGCTCCTTGCTGCGTTTTGGGCCGGTACAGCAGCATTGCGCAGAGTTTTTCTAGCTTGCCACTTTGAAGTTTTTAGCTGAACCCCGTGCACGGAACCATCTTTACCCTGCTGAAGCGCTACGTTCAAACTCAGTACGACCACAGCACCTGGATACGGCTACTGGAAGTATCGGGCCTCACGGCCGCTGATTTCGACCACAAACACGTGTACCCCGATGAGCACATGTATCGACTGGTAGGCGAAGCCGCCATCATGACGGGCCTATCAGCGGACGAACTGCACGAGAAATTTGGGGAGTATCTGGTGCCCGACCTGATGTACATGTACCAGCGCTTGCTGCAGCCCCACTGGACCACGCTGGATATGCTGGAGCACACGGAGGGCACCATGCACCGGCAGGTACGGCGGGAACACGTGGATAATGCCCCGCCCGTGCTCAACGTCACGCGGGTGTCGCCGGATGAGCTGTTTATTGATTATGTATCAACGCGCCGGATGGGGGCGCTGGCCGTAGGCATTGTGCGGGGCGTAGCAAAATATTACGACGAGGCCGACCAGATTACCGTAGAGCCCACTACTTCCGAAAACGGGGAGCATGTGCGCATTCGGGTGCTGCGCCAGCCGGTATAGCGCACCCGGTTATTAGAGCTGGGCCAACATTTAGCCCGGGTGTGTGCGTAATAGGTCCAGTTTCGAGTTGTTGATTTGCGTATGCAGCGTGTTTTTGTACTCTGGATAGGTCTGTGGCTGAGCACGGGCCTGCTATCCTGCTCCTCTGATTCGGGCAAACCGAAGCCCCCAGCGGCCTTGCCCGTGCCGGTGGATAATCCGCTGACGCGGCATGGTGGCCCCTTTCAACTGGACTGGGCAATGAACCCGTTGTGGGAAGATGGCCGCGCGGAAATAGCCGTGTATGATGCCGAGCAGCAGGTAGACGGGGAACCGCACCGGTTTACCATCACCCAGGCTACTGCCAAGCGGGAGTTCAACCAGCAGTACAACGTGAGCACCACCCAACCGGGCCGCAATGATGTTTTTCCGGTATTACAGGTAACCCAGCAGTATACCCTGCCCACGGCTGCCTACCCGAGCAACGTGCAGGTGTGCCTGGTTTTCCGGCGCGACCAGCCCGTACAGCTTCATAAGCTCACGGTTTCGGTGCAGGAGTGGGCGGGTAGCAGCTTCAAGTCCTTCATGGATGATGGCCTGCAGTACCAGCAGCAGTACAACTCATACCGGGACGAAGAAGGCCTGGGGCAGCGCACCTTGCTGCACCAGGCTCTGTTTGAGGATGCGCTGCCGTACACGCTGCGCAGCCTCGATTTTGCAGCCTTGCCGACTTTTCGGGCCAGCATCTACGGACAGCAGCAAACCAGCTCGGCTAAGCCGCCCGTACTGTACCAGGCCCGAATTCAGGTGGAGGAAGCCCCGGCCGCCGACTCGCTGCAAAATGCTTGGCAAGTGCGCGTGCGGCTGAATGACACGCGTCAGAATATGTATTGGTTTGCAAAGGCTTACCCTCACGAGCTGCTGCGCGCCGCCACTTGGGACGGCCGTCGGCAATGGCTGAAACAGCTCCGCCGGGTGCCGCTCAGCACCACCACACCGCCCGCCGATTCGGCCGCTACCGTGGCGGAGTAAGTGCTGCTGATGCCTGCACTGGCTGCTGAGCAGTAGAAAATGCTGTAGCTTTACTGTTCAGCTTATATATGTCAGTATTATGCCTGGTTTGTTTCAGGAAATTTTTGAGCGGGCCCGTCAGGAAAAACGACTGGTAGGTGTGCGCACTAGCCAGAGCGACCCGGGCCGCTTTTCGGTGGGGTATGTGCTGAGCTATTCCGATGAGGTGGTAGTGTTGCGCATCATCAACCGTGACGGGATGCCCACGGCTATCCAGTCCTTCAACCTCCCCGAAATATTTCAGCTGGATTACGACGACCAGTACATCCGGCACGTGGAATTCAAGGCTGATAACCTGGATAAGGTATACGCCGGGATTAAGTCTCCACCGTTTCTGGAGCAGGAATACCTCACGGTGCCGCTACTGCTGGAGCGCGCCCAGCAGATGGGCCAGCTTGTGAACGTGTACACCCACTTGGGTATGGATTACTACGGCTACGTGCGCCAGCTCACCGCCGAGCAGGTGCTGATGGAATGCTACACCGAGTACGGCCTGTCCGATGGCGTAGTGGTATTTCGGGTAGAGGAGGTGCGGAACTTCATCTGGAGCAATGAGGATAGCCGGGTGCTGGAGTTGCGCCTGAAGCAGCGGGGCACATCCCAGGGCTAAGCGTAACTTAGTAGCGCAGCAAGCAGTTTACGAAGCATCGTTGATTAATCCGATGCGTATGGCGCGTACCTGTTTTCTGCTGTTGCTCTGTAACCTGCTGTGGTTGGCGGTTCCGGTAGTGGCCCAACAAACCCCGGCGGCTCTCAATGCTACGTTGGATGGTGTTGGGTATCCTTACCCAGTGCGGTATTTCCCCGTGGTGCTGGAAGGCCAGCGCCTGCGCATGGCCTACATGGATGTGCCGGCCACGGCCACTCCTAACGGGCGCACCGTGGTGCTACTGCACGGCAAAAACTTCTTTGGGGCGTACTGGCGCGAAACAATTGGGGTTCTGGCCGGGCACGGTTTCCGGGTTATTGTGCCGGACCAGATTGGCTTCGGCAAATCCGTTAAGCCGGATGTGCATTACTCATTTCATCAATTGGCCCAGAATACGCATCGGCTGCTGGACACGCTGGGCGTGAGAAAAGCCGTAGTGGTGGGGCACAGTATGGGCGGGATGCTGGCCACTCGCTTTGCGCTGATGTATCCGGCGCAAACGGCTCAATTGGTACTGGAAAACCCAATTGGTCTGGAGGATTACCGAGTTGGGGTGCCATTCCAGACGATTGATCAGGCAGAAGCAACCGAGCGCAAAAGCACGGAGCAAAGCATCCGTAAGTATCACGCTACCTATTACCCGCACGGCTACCCCAGTGCCCACAATGAGTGGCTGCTGCCGTTGGTAGCCCAAACCCGTCACCCCGATTTTCCGCAGGTAGCGCGGGCCAATGCCCTCACCTTCGATATGATTTATCAGCAGCCGGTGTGCTACGAGTTTGGGTTGCTGCAAGTGCCTACCTTACTCATCATTGGGCAGGATGATAGGACGGTGGTGGGTAAAGGGCTGATAAAAGACCCCGCCGTACTGGCGCGGATGGGTCAGTACCCGGCCTTGGGTCAGCGCACGGCCGCTCTCATCAAAGGGAGCCGGCTGGTGCCGCTAAAAGGAGTGGGGCACATTCCGCATCTTGAGGCCACTGCTTCTTTCCACGGCGTACTGCTGGCATTTCTGAAGTAGTGCGTCTTGCTCAGGGCGTTATTAGTGGTGGTGATGATGTCCGTGCTCGTCGTGGGGCTTGCCGAACAGGTTGAGCAGGGAGCCGAAAATGTAGAGGCCCAACCAGCATAGGTACAGGTAGTTGTAGCCCGTTGGTTGCGCGTGGCCCAGCCACCGGATAATCAGCTGGGCAGCCCCACTCATGATGGCACCTACCACGGCAATGTACTGAAAGCTGTTGAGGGCGCTGGGCCGGTAGAGTTTTGAAAAATCCATGAGGGTAAGCAGCAAGTAGGAGGTGCCAGCGCTTGTGTGGCCAAATCAAAGGCCAACGTAAGTCACCGGCAAAAGTACGTACAAGAACCAAAGCCCGGAGGTGAGCCCCGCAGACCGGTTAACGGAGCCGCCAAGCTAACAGCACCGAAGACGGCACACCAACCCTGCTGCCACCGGGCGCGTACTGCCACTATAGTAATTTCCACTCATCATCCCCACAACCATGGCTTCCGATAACGAAACTTCCAATAAGCAGATCATTCATAACGACAACCAGGCCATTCCGCAGAATGAGCAGCTTGAAAAAGAAAAAGAACTCAAGCAGGACATGAGCAATGGCAAAGCGGCCGACGACCCCTCGGCGCACCGCAACACCGGAGCCGGCGGCTACACCCAACGCTCCGACCAAAAAGACCAGCTTGAAAACCTCCATATCGGAGGCGGCGAAGGTCAGCCCCAGGGCGGGAACGAACACCACGACGCCGGTGAGCAAGCCAGCGGCCCCGGTTTTGAAGTGGAGGGTAGCTACGAAATGGGAAACTCCATCCGTACCAAGGACCAGAATTTCGGGGAAAGCGCACCCAGCGGCCCCGCTCGCCCCGCTCACGACTAGCAAGTTAAGCCCTAAGAGCACAATTGGAGAACCGGCTGCTTCCCAGTATGGGAGGCAGCCGGTTCTGTTTGGAATGTGGCAGCAAAATGGGTGTTTTTGTGAAATGCAGCTGGTTAATCAATCCAAAAATTGGAAATATGCTAGGAGGAGCGCCCGCAAAAGATTTATCTTTAACAGCCGTTTGTGTCGGGTATGCCTTTTGAACACCCACGCCGGCCGCAATAACTTCTTTTGCCTACACAACTCCCACTTTCATTTTTCCCCTTTTATGGATGCCAACACATCTACTCCTGCTGAAACCGAAGAAATTGCTTCCGACCTAAACCACGAGGAGGAAGATTTTTCGTCGGGTAACCGGAAGCTGGCTATTATCGTGGGTAGCATTCTGGCTTTGTTGGTGCTGGGCTACATGCTGATGCCCGCCCAGGCTACGCGCCGCATTGCCAATGCCATGCCTATTATGGAGCTCGGCGAAGCTACCGTGACGGCCTCGCGGCCCACCGACGAAACCAAGCCCGAGGCTGAAGCCACTGACGAAGCCGCCGCCGCTAAACCGGCTGCCACCACCGCCAAGGCCACTACCACCGCCACGAAGGCCGCAGAGGCTGCTCCCGTAGCGGAGGCACCCACGGCAGCTCCCGCCGATGAGCCCGTAGCCGTAGAGCCAGTGCCCGCTGCCCCGGCCGTTGCCGAAGTGGCTCCCGCTACAACTACCATGACGGGCCGCATTCTGGATGAAAATGGCCGCCCGATGGCCGGCGCTACCGTAATGGTGCGCAGCTCCAAAAAAGTGGTGGGCACTGATGCCAATGGCAACTATTCCATTGAAGTACCTGCCGGCGAAAACACGCTGGTATACGGCTACGGCGGCTACGAGGACCAGGAAATCCGGACGCGTAGCAGCCAGCCGCAAAACGTGACGCTGCTGCCCCGGGAGGGTGCCCGCCGGAAGCGCCGCTAGGCAACCGACTCCAACGCGTTATCAGCAAAAAGCCCCGTTTCAGCACGCTGGAACGGGGCTTTTTGTTTTAGGTAGAATTGATTATTCTTCAGTCACCTGCTTAGGTGCGAAGCGTTTTCCGAACAGGAAATACACTGGCACGCCCACAGCTACCAGCAGCAGCCCGCGCTGGGCAAACTTAGAGTTGGCCGGGTCGGTGAGCAGGATAAAGCAGAAGGTGGAAGCCAGCACCACGTACAGCAGCGGCACCACCGGGTAGCCCCAGGCCCGGTAGGGGCGCGGAGCGTCGGGACGGGTACGGCGCAGCACGAAAATGCCGATGATGGTGATGACGTAGAACAGAATCACCGAGAACATCACGTAGTTGAGCAGCTCGCCGTAGGAGCCCGACAGGCACAGCAAGCAGGCCCATAGGCACTGGCCCCACAGCGCCACGCTCGGGACGCCGGCCTTGTTGAGTTTGGCCATGCCGGGGAAAAATACGCCGTCTTTGGCCATGGCGTAGTAGGCCCGCGCCCCCGACAGCAGAATGCTGTTGTCGGCGCTAAACGTGCTGATCATGATAAGTACGGCCATTACGTAGGCACCGGGTGCACCCAGAATGGCCTCGGCGGCGGCGGTGCCCACCCGCTCATTGGCGGCGTACATGATGCCCCGGCCCAACACATCGGTAGCCGTGGGGTCGCCGTGCAGGGGCAGCACCAGCAGGTACACCACGTTGATGAGGATATACAGGGCAGTTACAATGCCGGTACCCATAGCCATACTGAGCACAATGGTGCGCTCGGGCCGGACAATTTCATCACCTGAAAAGCCGATGTTGTTCCAGGCGTCGGAGCTGAACAAGGAACCCGTCATGGCCAGGCCAATAGCCGATACTAAGGCCGCTACCGTGAGGGGCGTGCCTTGCCCGGCGGCATCAAAGCTCATGGCCTGCCACACGTGCTGGAAGTTCTGGCTCACGGCCTGCCCGTTCACGCCCAGCGTGAGGCCGAACAGGATGAGCAGGCCCAGGGCCACCAGCTTGGTGCTGCCGAAGATGTTAGAAATAAGCTTGCCCGAGCGTACGCCCCGCGAGTTGATGAAGGTGAGAAATACCAGCAGCCCAATAGCCAGCAACTGCACCGTGCTGAAGGTGAAGGTGCCCAGCAGCGGCACATTATCCAGCTGAAACAGTACGTGGGTTTCGGAAAACCAGGGCAGCAGCACACCGGTGAAGCGGGCAAACGCTACGGCTACGGCCGCAATAACGCCGGTCTGGATAACCAAAAACAGCGTCCAGCCATACAGGAAGGCCACTAGCTTGTTGTAGGCCTCGCGCAGGTACACGTACTGGCCGCCCACTTTCGGGAACATGGAGGAAAGCTCGCCGTAGCTCACGGCCCCGGCCAGCGTAATCACGCCCGTGAGCAGCCACACCACCAGCAGCCACCCGGCGGAGCCCACCTTGCGGCTGATGTCGGTGCTGACGATGAAGATACCGGAGCCAATCATGCTGCCGGTCACAATCATAACGGCATCAAACAGCGTAATGGCCCGCTGAAACTGGCCTTGTTTTTCTGACATAAAGGGGAGGGAGTAAACGTTTCGAGCCGGAAGATAGAAAACTGCCCTGCAAACCTCGCTACCTGCTGGGCCGTAGCAACCGTGCACTCCGCGCCGAACTGCTATTTTTGCCGGCCCCACCTCCTGGGTTTCCCGCATGTCGAACCGCGTACTGGTTTTCTTAACGGCTTTCCTATTGCTCACGGCGCTGGGCTCCTACGTGTATTACCGCCGTACGCTGGCGCGCATTCCCGTGGACCCCTGGGCCCTGGTGCCCGATGATGCCGTGCTGGTGGCTGTTACCCGGGACCACCCCACGCTGGTGCGTCATCTAAAGGAAACCCAGCTGTGGGACAATCTCTCGGCCGTGCGCTACTTTCAGCAGGTAGAAGATCAGCTTACCTTGGCCGACAGCCTCACCGGGGGGCGCAATGTGGTGCTGCGGTTTCTGGGCCGCAAGCGGGTGTTTACCTCGCTGCACGTAACGGGGCCGGGCCGGTTTGATGTGCTGTTTCAGATTCCGATTGGCAGCGTGCGGGAATATCGGCAGGTGCGTAGCCTGCTGGAAGGGCTGGGGCGGGATTCGCACTTTCAGGTAACGGACCGCAAGTACGAGGGCCAGTTGCTGACTGATGTACGGCCCCGGGGTAGCCGGGAGGGGCTTACCCTGATGAACTACCGCAACCACCTACTGGTGAGTGCCAGTCCTGCGCTGGTGGAGGCCGTAGCCCGCCGCCTCGAAAACCCCGATACCCCTACCGTAGCTGCCGATTTTCAGAATACCGATTTCTTCCAGCTGCGCGACGTGGATGCTACCCTGCTGCTTAACCAACGGCGGCTGCCGCAGCTATTGGGGGTATTTTTCCGGCAGGAGCTGACCGCCGAAATGGCCACTGTGGCTAGCCTGGCCCGCAACAGCCTCACGGAGATGAAGCTGGCCGGCAATAAAGTGGTGTTTACCGGCTTTGCTAACCCCGAAACTATCCACGACGGGCTGCACCAACGCTTGCTGGGCCAACCCGCGCAACGCTTGCGTATGGCGGAGGTGTTGCCGCTCCGCGCGGCCCTGGTAGTGCATGTAGGCCTGGGGCCCGCTGCGGCCCTGCGTGGCCCGCGCCCCACCGCCAGCCCCACCGATACAGTGGCAACGCAGGCAGGTGGGCTGCTAGACAGCCTCACTGCCCAACTCAGCCAGGAAGTGGCCTTGTGTTATCTGGGTACGCCCTCGGCCCGGGCCCGACCGGGCAAGCTGGCTGTGGCCTACACCGCCAACCCGGGTAAGGTGGGCGTACTGTTGGGCCAGCTGCGGCGCGCCGTGGGCGCCAGCCCGGCGTTTGAGCGTGTGGGCCCTTACCAGTTTTACCACACGGGCGTACCCGAACTGCCCCGGCAATTGCTGGGCACCATGTTCCAAGGGTTTGCGCAGCCGGTAGTAGCGCAGGTGGGCAACTACGTGGCCTTCGGGGATGACGAAGCCGCCCTGCGCCAGTGGCTGACCGACGTAGCAGCCGGGGAAGTGTGGAGCCGCTCGCCCACGCAGGTAGCCTTTCTGCAGGAAACTCAGCCGCTGGCCCGGCTGCGGGTACTGCTGGATACCCGCAACTGCTGGAATTTGCTGCTGCGTGGGTTGCAGGAGGAACGCCGGGCCGGGCTGCTGCGCAACGAAACCTTGTTCAAGCGCTTCCCACAGGTGGGCCTGCAATGGGTGCCCGCCGCCGATGAGCGGGAAGCCGGGGCACAGTATTTCACGCAGGTAGTGCTGCGTCATCCGGTAGTTGGCCCGGCCGAGGCCCGCCCCCAAAATCAGAACGGCACAGGCAGCGTGCTGGCTTTCAAAACGCCCCTGAGCAGCTCTCCCGAAGCCATACTAATCAGCGGGGCCAAGCTGCCGGGCGTGCTGGTGCAGGACACGGCCCATGTGCTGCACTACGTTACCCCCGATAACGTGGTAGCCTGGTCGGATACGCTACCGGGGCCGCTGGTGGGTGCCACGTACCGGCTGCCGGGGGCCAGTGGGTTCCTGCTGGCCACGCCCGGCCAGCTGTTTCAGTACAACAACCGGGGGCAGGTGCAGCCCAACTTCCCGCTCAACCTCCCCGATACCGTGCGGACCACGGCCTTGAGCGTATCGCCGGCCGGGGGCGGGGTGCGGCGGCTGCTGGTGGCGGGGGGCAGCGGCAACCTGTTCTTGTATGATACCCAGGGCCGCACATTCCCGGGGTGGCAGCCCAAGCAGCTGGAGTTCCGGCTGGCCGGGCCGCCGCAGTACCTCACCGTGGCGGGGCGCGACGTGCTGGTGGTGCTGCTCGAAAACGGCTATGTGTACGCCTTCGACCAGGCCGGCGGCACCTATCCAGGCTTTCCCATCAGCATGGGTGGGCGGTTGACGGAGGGCGTACTGGCCGAAACCGGGGCCACGCTCAGCCGCAGCCGTCTTACGGTGGTAAACCAGCACGGGGAACTCATCAGCTTCACGCTGAGCGGGGATATTGTGAGCCGCCGCCGGGTGGCTACCTGGAGCCGCACCAGCCGCTTCCGCCTCGTGCCCGACCAGGTGCAGCACTCCTTTGTGGTGGTGCGCGAGGAGGGCGGGCAGTGTGCCGTGTTTGATGCTGCCGGCCGGCAGCTGCTGCGCCAGCAGTTTGTTACCTCGGCCCCGCGCTCCGTGCAATATTTCAATTTTGGAGCGGGCCGGCAACTGTATGCCCTCACCGAAACCGGCCCGGGCAACCTCTACCTCTACGATGCCCGCGCCCGGCTGGTGGGGGGGCAGCCCTTCCCCAGCACCGCCCCCCGCGTGGCCCTCACCTTCGACCCCGCCACCGATACCTACCACTTGTTCCGGGTGGCCGGCAACGAGCTGCGCCGCACCGACGTGAAACTGTAGCGTCTTTCTGATGGTGTGGTACTAAAGTGAGTGATAATAAGTACTGCTTACTCTCCTCGCAGTTGCAAGTTTTAGCCCGCATCCTGCGCCGCGCCCGTCCGGGCGTCTACTTCGGGCTGGAGTACATCAGCCTGCTGCCAGCTGCTGCGCACAAACCAGAGCAGGGCCAGGGTGGCGGCCAATATGTTGCTAGCCACGAAGCTCCACCAAAGCCCGCGGAAACCCAGGGTGGTATGGCTGGAGAGGTACCAGGCAATAGGAAACTGCAACACCCAGGTACTGATGATGGTGAGCAGCATGGCACCCAGCGTGTTGCCCGCCCCCCGCAGCGCCCCCGAAACCGACTGCTGCACGCCGGTAAAGCACAGGCTGGCGGCGGCAATACGTACAAATTCCACGGCATCGGCCGCCACGGCTTCGTCGCCGGAGAGGAAAAACTGCACCAGCGGCCGG
Source organism: Hymenobacter pini (assembly GCF_020421205.1). Classification (GTDB taxonomy): domain Bacteria; phylum Bacteroidota; class Bacteroidia; order Cytophagales; family Hymenobacteraceae; genus Hymenobacter; species Hymenobacter pini. The sequence goes on along the minus strand of NZ_JAIZZH010000002.1, from coordinate 521,742 downwards.
GCCGCCAAGTAGATTGCCAGCCCTACCAGCAGCAACCCTAGAAAGCTGGTGGTTATGGCATAGCGGGCGGTTTGCCGGGCCCGGTCGGGGCGGCGGGCTCCCAGGTTCTGGGCCACCAGCGTAGAGCAGGCCAGCGAAATACCCAGGGCCGGGATAATGCCCAGCGCCAGCAGCCGCGAGCCAATACCGTAGGTGGCCAGTACAGTAGTGCCAAACCCGGCAGCTAGCGTCGTCATCACCGATAACCCCAGGGCCCTGGCCGACAAATCGACGGAGGACGGGGCCCCGAGGCGGAAGGCCCGCAGCATCAGTTCCGTATCGGGCCGGAAACCGCGGAAACTGAGCTTTAGGCCGGCCGTGCCGCGCAGCATCACCACCAAGCCCAGCACCATCGACAGGGCCTGGGTGCTGACAGTAGCTAGGGCTGCCCCGGCCACGCCCAGCCCCGGCACCGAGCCGTAGCCATAAATGAAAAGCGGGTCGAGCAGGAAGTTGAGGCCCAGGGCCAGCAGGTTGATGTAGAGCGGAATCCGGACCTGGCCCACGCCCCGCATCAGGGCCTGAAACATGATAAAACCAAAGTTCAGGGGCAAGCCCAGAAACAGCACCCGCTGAAACTGATTAGCTTCGGTGAAAATTTCCGGGCCCACGCCTATCAGGCCTAAGAGGAGGGGCGAGGCAAAGTACGCCCCCACGGCCAGCAGCAGCGCTAATACCGTTTCCAGTACCAGTGTTTGGGCCGCTACGTGGTTGACGGTGGCCAGGTCGCGGGCCCCGAAAGCCCGGGCCACCAGCACCGAGCCCGCCACCGAAAACCCCGAGCCCAGCGCCACCAGCAGAAAGTTGATGGGAAAGCTCACGGCCACGGTTGCCACGGCGTTAGCCCCCAATCTACCCACCCAATACGCATCCACCAGTTGGTAACCCGTTTGGAGCAGGTTGGCCAGTACAATGGGTACCGCCAGCGTGAGCAGGGCGCGCAGAATAGGACCTTCGGTGAGGGTTAGAGCAGCAGCGGTAGTAGGAGCAGACATAGTGCCAGCTAACGGCCCGGCCGGACCGGTCGTTGCGCGCAGGTCCAGTGCCTGCGTAGGCAGCGAGGCTCTTTACCGGTTTGTGAGCCAGCCTTTACGGTAGAAATACGCCAGCTGGAAAACGACAATAAGCGCCAGCACCATCAGCAGCACGGGGTACCCCCAAGGGCTGTACAGCTCGGGCATATTCAGGTAGTTGATGCGGCCGTCGGGCCCTTCGCGCTGGAAATTCATGCCGTACAAACCCACCACGAAGCTCAGCGGAATAAAGATGCTGCTGATGATAGTCAGCACTTTCATTACCTCATTGGCCCGGTTAGCTTGGTCCGACATGTACAGCTCCACCAAGCTGCTCACCGTTTCCCGGTAGCTTTCGGCCAGGTCCAGGGCCTGAATGGCGTGGTCGTAGCAGTCCTTGAAGAATACTTTAATGTCTTCGGGAATTTCCTCGTCGGGCATGCGCAGGATTTCTGCAATTTTCTCCCGCTCGGGATATACCAGCCGCCGGAAGCGTACAATATCCTTTTTGATGTGCAGGATGCGGTTGAGCACCCGCCGGTCGGGCCGACCCTGGAAAATGCGCTCCTCCAGGGTTTCCAGGTAGTCGCCAATGGCGGCCATGGTGGGGTAGTAGTGGTCGAGCACCACGTCGGTGAGGGCATAGGCCAGATACAGCGGGGAGCGGCGCCGGATGTTACTGCGCCCAGTGCGCAGGCGTAGGCGCACGGCCTCCAGGCAGTCCTCGTAGTCGTCCTGAAAGCTGAGCACGTAGTTGGGCCCGGTGAAAATGCTGAGCTGGTCGTCGTCGATGTCCAGCAGTTGGGTAAACTCCGTCATCCTCGACACCAGAAACAGGCCGTGCTCAGTTTCCTCCACCTTGGCCCGCTGGTAGTCGTTGAGCACGTCCTCCATTTGCAAGGGGTGAATATGGAAATCTTCCTGCAGGCGCTGCATCAGAAACAGGTCGTCGTAGCCGCGCACATCTACCCAGTGTTTTAGCTCGGGATGCTGCTTGAAATATGCCAGCAGCTCGTCGTACTGCTGGTACTCCCGCTCCTCAAAAAACGTGTCGTCGTAGGAAATCAGGAACAGGCGCGGCTTCAGGGCATCCTCGCGCACGATGAGCGTGCCGGGGCGCTGGCCCACCGTCTGCTGGCGGGCTTGGCGGGTAGCGTCCCGGTCGCCGGTAATGGAGGTGCGCAGGGGCGTTTCGTCGTCATCATCGAGCGGGAAACCGGCCGGAGCCGGTTGGGCTGGGAGGGGAGTAGCAGAAGTTTCCGGAGGGGTCATGCAGAATACGGAAAAGCGGGGCAGAGCACTAGTGTACGGTATTGCGGCCGAAAAGCTGAGCCGCAGCGCCGGCAAGCAGAAAACGCGGCCCGAAGCTAGCACGTACAGCGGCAGGCAGGAAATCCTCGTACTTTCGCCCTTCTTTGCCGTTTGCCTGTGCCCCTGCCCGCCGCTGCTTCTACGCTCCTGTTTCCACTGCCTGGTTTTGCGGAGCAGTACGTGTTGCGCCTGACGGAAGCAGCCGAGCCCACGCTGCCGGTGGCGTACGTGCCGTGGCTGTACCACACACCCGCTCATCTGGCGCTGCAGGCCAGCCCCAATGAGCCGTTGTTTTTCTGGCTGGAAGAGCCCGCCCGTCACCGCACCGTAGCGCAATTGGCCGTTTCTCAGAGTGCGGATGGTAAGGAGGCCCGCAGCCCCTGGCAAGCGCCCTTCGGGGCCGTGCAGCAGGTGCCGGAGCTGCCGGTAGCGGTGCTGCGGGCTATGCTGGCGGTGGTAGAGGCCGAATTGCGCCAGCGGGGCACCCGGCAATTCACGCTCCGGCTACCCGCTTTTGCCTACGAGGCCATTGGCGTACCCCGGCTAACTGAGGCGCTACGCCAGCTGGGCTACAACACCGCTTTGGCCGAAATCAACAACCACCTCCCGCTGCACCAGGACTTCCGTAGCCGCTTGCACCCCTCCGAGCGGCGGCGGCTGCTGAAGTGTGAGCGGCACGGGCTGCGCTTTGAGCAGGAACCGCCCCTGTTGCTGCCGCTGGCCTACGAGTTTTTGAGCCGCTGCCGACAGGAGAAGGGCCAGCAGCTGTCCATGACGCTGGAGCAGTTACAGGCGCTATTTCAGGCGCTGCCCCGGCAGGTGCTGCTGTTTTCGGTGCGCACGGCCACCGGCGAGTGGGCTGCCCTCACCATAGCCATTCAGGTGCGCCAGGACGTGCTGTACAATTTCTACCCGGCTAGTCCGCTGGCCTACAATACGCTGAGCCCGGTGGTGTTGCTGAATGCCGGCCTCCATGCCTTCGGGCAAGCCAGCGGTATGCGCCTGCTCGATTTGGGCACCTCCACGCTGCCCGAAGGCCTCAACCACTCGTTGCTGCAATTCAAGCGCCACCTGGGCGGGGTGCCCAGCCTCAAGCTGACGCTGACCAAAAACCTGGCTTAGCGCCCTCACAGCTGCCGCCATGCCTCATGCCTCACCTCCGCCCGAAACCCGCGCCGCCGTACTGGGCCGGCTGTTGCGGGGCACAGCGGGCTCGGGGGTGGCGGTGGCGGCCCGCACGGCCGGGGCGCTGGTGCTCAACAAGCTCCTGGCCGTATACGGAGGCAGCGGAGGGCTGACGTTGCTGGCTCATTTCCAGAACCTGATGGCCCTGTTCACCACCCTGCCCAACGACGGGGTGCACGTGGGCATGGTAAAATACCTGGCGCCGCTGCGCCCGGGCTCGGGGCGGTACCGGGCGTGGCTAGGTGCGGGAGTGGCGCTGAACTTGTTGGCGCTGATAGTAAGCGCAATGCTGCTGCTGGCATGGCCCGGCCCGCTGGTGGGCGTATTTGGGCAGGGTGGCGGCTGGTTGGCGTTGTTCGGGCTCGGGCTCTTGCTGCTGGTGGGCCACGCGTTTGTGGTGACGGTGTTGCTGGCCCAGGGCAAGCTAAGCGCCTATGTGCTGCTGACGGTGCTGCTGAGTGCCACCGGGCCCCTGGCCGTGGCGGCGGTGCTGGCCGGGTGGGGCTCAGTACCCACGGCGCTGCTGGCGTATTTGCTGGCGCAGGGCCTCACGCTGGTGCCGGCGGTGTGGCTGGCAGGCCGCGCGGGGCTATTGCCCCGGTTGCGGGGGCGCGTCAGTCGAGTAGCCTTGCGGGGCCTGGGGCGGTTTCTGCTGATGGCCCTGAGTATCGTGTTCTTTTCTAAGGTCGTTGATTTCAGCCTACGCGAAGTGCTCATCCGGCAGTTCGGCCTCGCCACCACCGACTTATGGCAGGCCGTGGCCAAGCTCTCCGACAACTACACTATGGTATTCTCGGCCCTGATGAGCAGCGTGTACTATCCTAGGTTGGCGGCGCTGAGTGCCCGGCCGTTGGAGCGGGCCCGATTGGTGCGCACGGTGCTGGCCCTGCTGGCTCCGGTGGTGGCAGTGGGGCTGGGGGGGCTGTGGCTGCTGCGGGGCTGGCTGTTGCCGTTGCTGTTTGAGCCCCGGTTTGCCGCCGCCGAGTTTCTGCTGGCCCCGCAGCTCCTGGCCGACTGGGCCAAATTTCTGACCTGGGTATTGCTGTTCCTGCTCACGGCCCAGGCCCGGGTAGGGCGCTACGTAGCAGTTCAGGCTGCGTCGGCAGTGGTGCTGGCTCTACTGCTGGCCGTGCTGCTGCCGCGGTATGGGTTGCTGGGAGCCCCACTGGCGCAGGCGGCGCGCTACGGCGTGCTGCTGCTCTGGTGCCTGTGGTATTTCCGGCGGGACATGCGCGCCGGGTAGTTTGGAGAGCAAGCACCTGATGCAGAAGCCGCGTTTTTTCGGGCACGCTCCCACAGGTAGTATCTTGCCCCCCGATGTCTGCTTCTGAATTGCCCCTCGTTACTATTGTGGCCCTGTGCCACAACCACGCCCGGTTCCTGGAAACGGCCCTGGATTCAGTTCTGGCCCAGACGTATTCGAACCTGGAGGTGTTCTTGGTAGACGATGCTAGCACCGACGACAGCGCCGTAATCCTGCGCCGCTACGCTGCCGCGCACCCCAGTTGGCACCTGCGGCTGCTGCCCCGCAACGTGGGCAACTGCCAGGCGTTCAACTCGGCCTTGCGCGAAGCCCGGGGCGAGTTCATCATTGATTTTGCCACCGACGACGTGCTACTGCCCGAGCGAGTGGCCCAGCAGGTTGCTGCCTTTGCCGCCGCCGGCCCCCGTTGCGGCATGGTGTATTCCGATGCCGAATTGATTGACGAAGCGGGCCGATTTGTGCGCTACCATTTCCGGCGTGATGCGCAGGGGCAGCTGCACCCGCGCCCGGCCAGCGGCCTAGTGTTTGCCGAGGTGCTGGCCCGGTACTTTATCAGCGCGCCCACCATGCTCATGCGGCGGGCTACCTTGGAGCAGCTCGGCGGCTATGATGAAACGCTGGCCTACGAGGATTTTGACTTCTGGGTGCGGGCCAGTCGTGAGTGGGAGTTTCAGTTCCTAGATAAGGTAACCACCCAGAAACGGCTGCACCCGCAGTCCATGTCCAGCAAAGGCTACCGCCCCCACGACCCTTATTTGCGCTCCACCATCCGGGTATGCCGCAAAGCGCAAGCCCTGTGCCGCACCCCCGCCGAGCGGGCCGCCCTGGCCGTGCGGGTGCGTTGGGAGCTGCGCCAGGCCGTGCGCTACCGCAACCTGCCCGAAGCCCGCGACCTGTATCAACTGCTCCAGGAGCTGCGTGCCGTGCGCCCGCTGGATTGGCTGCTGGGATTAGCGGCGAGTTGGAAAAAGTAACGGAGTATTATTCCCCTACTAAGCCTAGGGCTACTGACTAACGTTGCCGCTCTTCGCCCCGCGTTCTAGTTCCACCTCATATAGCTCCACGCGGCCATCCTGGGCCACCAGTCGCCGACGCGGGTACCAGCTGAGCACCGAATCGGGGGAGTAGCGGATGAGCTTACGGGTTAGTTCGTCGTTGCTGAGAGTGGCGCGGTTGAGGAGCAGCCAAGCGTGTTCGTCGGGAGCTGACTGCACAGAGTCGCGGGCCCAGTAGCGGCGGTACTGCAGCCCCGCGGGCATTTGAAAGCCGTAGTAGAAGTCGTAATTGCCAATCAGGTAGTCATCTACCAACACCGTGCCCCGGGCCGGGCTCTGCAGATGCCGCCGGATAGTCCGGTCCTGCGCAAAGTGCTCGGATACGGATGGCTTCCGCATGAAATATACCGGTCGGATAGCTAGTGCCAGAGCTAATACCGCCACTGTGGCTGCCGCAAACCCGGGAGTTGCGCGCCGAATCCAGGTGGGCCACTGCCGCAGTGTGCTGCCGCCCGCCGCTGCCAGCAGCCACACACCCGGTAGCGCATACAGGATGGCCACGGCATTGTGCAGCCAGCCCGCCAGGGCCAGCAGCAGCAACCCGGCTGCCCACAGTCGCCAGCCGCCTTCCTGTACTGCCCGTCGCAAGCCAAAACCCGCCGCCAGGGCCAGCGGCGGCAGCAGTGGCGTTGTCATGCGGGGCAGGAGGGTAATAGGGTTATAGCTACTCAGTGAGGTACTGCCCACCCAGTATAGGAGCAGCGTACTTCCGGCCAATACCAACCAAAACCGCCGGTCGGGGGTGCTGTCACCCGACGCCTGGCGACCCAACGCTCCGGCCGCCAGTACCAGCATCAGCCCCAGGCCAGCCCCCACAAAAAAGCTAAGTGGCTGCCACGTAATGCGGGCCAGCAAAGCCGCCCGGTTGCCTACCAGAAAATTACCCTCTTTGAGGTATTCGTTGGTATGCTCAATCAGGTGAATCCGGTACAGTGCATCGCTAGTGTAGTGCCAATACACTCCCAGGTACCCGAGCAACAACAGTGCGCCCAAGCCTAATGCAGCCAGCCAAAACCTGCCGTGGCGGCGGTGCCAGGCATCGAATCCCAATACTCCCAGATAAAAAGGCAGGTAGTAGGCAATAGTCTCTTTGCTGAGCAAGGCTGCAAAGTTAAGCAGCGCAAAACCTGCACCCCACCACCCGGCCCGGAGGCCCGGCTCCCGGCCCCGTAGCAGCACGACGGCGCTGGCCAGGCACCAGAACATCAGGATATTATCGGGATAGAGGTAGTTAGTGAGGTTGAGCGTGAAATAGTGCAGCCCCAGCAGCAACATGGCCCCACTGGCCACCACCTGCTCCCGCCGCCGGTACAGCCCCCAGATCAGCCCCGCGCAACCCAGCGTAGCCAGTAGCGGCCAAAGGGTGGCACTAATGATATTCAGCCCAAAAAGCTGAAAAAACACCGCCACCGGCCCGAAAATCAGATACCGCTCCTTCAGCGGATCGTGCAACTGCCCCTGCGGATCTGGCTCCAGCCGGAAAGTGCCGCTTAGCAGCTGATGGGCGTAGCGCGAGTAGTAATAATCATCGAGGGCATAGAGTCCTTCATGGGTCAGAAAGAAATACGCCAGCGTTACAGCCACCACAAGCAGCAGCGTCCAGTCCGGCAAACGAAGTACAAATCGGTTCACTGGGGCAAGATAGCAATGAGGTGACAGGTAACAGGTGATGAAGTGATAGGGGATGAGGGGACAGGTTGGTACGTCATTCCGAGCATGTGGAGCATCAAGCCAGTGTTCGAGGAATCTAGCGTGTCGACACGTCAGGATTACTTCCACCACCTCAGCACGCGAGATTTCTCGGCAAGCTCGAAATGGCGTACTAGCCTGTCTCCTGTCACCTCCTCACTATCTTGCGGGATATGATGCGTCGACGTGTATTTCTGCTGCTGCTTCCGCTGCTGTTGCTGCTGCTAGGCGGTACAGTGCTGGGCTGCTACTTTGAAACCAACGACGACCTGACCATTGTGGCCCTGCTGCGCGGCGAAACGGCTGCCGCGCCGGTGTCCAACTTATACCTGTACTTCCACGGCTTCGCCTGGGGCTGGAGCTGGCTGTACGCCCAGGCACCGCTGGTTTCCTGGTACGGTTTCACTCTCTACGGGCTGCTGTACGTGGCCACTGTGTTGGTTTTTGCTGTGCTGTGGCGGTTGCTGCGGCCCCACGCCGGCCGTTGGGTGGTTGTAGCGGGGCTGGTACTCTTCTGGAGTGTGGCCTGGCTGGAGCATAGCCTATGGTTCAACTACATGCGGGTGCCGCTGCTGCTGGCCGGGGCGGGCGTACTATTTGCCGCCCAACGGGCCCCGGCACGCTGGGCCCTGGCCGTTGGAGTCCTCGCTTTCGGGTTAAGCTGGCTGATCCGACCCAGTGCTGCCGTGCTGGGAGCCGTGGCCGCTACCCCCGGCGCATGGTGGCTGGCGGGCCGGCGCGGGGTGCCCGTACTGGCTGGTGCCGCCGCCTGGAGCATAGCCGGGGCGCTTTGGCTACACCTCACATGGCCGCCCGCCGCCGTCACCTTTCGCCGCCTCGATGTGCTCAAATCCAACCTTAACGACTTCCAGCTGGCTGCCCCGCCCGCACAACCCCTTTCATCGGCCGACAGCCTGGGTTTGGTGGAAGCCCGCGCGTGGATGTTCCCCGATTCCACGCTGGTAAATGAGCAACTGTTTGCCCGCACCGCGCCGTTTCAGCCAGACTATTTCCTGTGGGAAACGGCCCCAGCCAAATTCTTACACCTGCTACAACAGCTCCCACACGACTATTTTCCGCTGTTGCTGCTGCTGGCCGCTACCTGGGCACTGGTAGGCCGGCAACCCGGCAACCGGTGGTTTGGGCTGGTGCAGCTGGGCTATGCAGGGTTGATGCTGGGCCTTGGCATCGTGATGAAGCTGCCGCCCCGGCTGGCCCTGCCGCTGCTGAATTTCTGGCTGCTGGGTAATCTGGTGTGCGTATTCGGGCGGGGCGTGGTGCCGCGCCGGCTGGCCCTGCCGCTGCTGCTGGCGGTTTTGGTAGTAGCTGCAGTGCCATACGGCTACAAAACCTGGCACCGCAGCGAAGTGCTGGCTGCGGAGCGGTTGCGTAACAACCAGAGGCGGGAACAACTGGCAGAGCTGGCCCGCGGTGCCCGCGTGGTGGTGACAGACCTGTGGGAGAGTACGTACAAGGCGGCCTCTCCGCTACAGGATGAGGTGTTGCCCTCGGCCGTCAGCGGCCGAAGCAAGCTGACAGAATTCCCCTTGCGGCTGTCCATTGTGGGCTGGCAAACCCTGCACCCTTCGCAGCCCGCGCTCCGGCAGCAACTCACCGGCTCCCGCGACTTCACCGGGGCTTTGCAGCGGCTAGGTCAACGCTCCGATGTGGTCTGGTTGCTTTCCCCGGAAGGCGCGGACCTACTCAACCGCCATCTGGCTTTACGCCGGCCGGGCGGGCAGCCTATGCTGCAGTTGGTGCAGGCATCTATTAATCGTCGAGCTCGGAAAAATGCTATGCATGCATACCTTTTTCGTGCAAAATTCCCGCATTCATCTTCGAAAGCCAAAATTTTGTAGTCCATCCAGGACTTATTTCGGCTATGCGGGGGTAGGGGTACTGTACCTTTGAAGTCGCTAGTACCTTTTTCTCCCGTCACCATGATTACCGCTTCCGTCACCTCGCGCTCCGAAGTCCTCCAGTATATGGAAGGCTTCGTGAAAGAAAACCTCGGCTCCTTCCTTAAAAGCGTGGAAAGCAGCTGGCAGCCTGCTGACTTCCTGCCCGATTCACGCCTCGATTCGTTCTTTGATGAAGTAAAACTGTTGCGCGAGCGGGCCAAGGAGCTCAGCTACGATTTGCTGGCCGTGCTCATCGGCGACACCATTACCGAGGAGGCGCTGCCCAACTACGAAGCCTGGTTTCATGAGCTTGACGACCTGAATCGGGACCCGGACAACGGCTGGGCCCAGTGGATCCGGGGCTGGACGGCCGAAGAAAACCGCCATGGCGACCTGCTCAACCGCTACCTGTACCTCTGTGGCCGCGTGAACATGCGCGAGTTTGAGGTCAGCACTCAGTACCTCATTGCCGATGGCTTTGACCTGGGCACGGCCCACGACCCCTACCGGGCCTTCGTGTACACCTCGTACCAGGAAACGGCCACCAACCTCTCGCACCGCCGCGTGGGCACGCTGGCCCGCAAAGTGGGCGAAGACCAGCTCAGCAAAATCTGCGGGATGATTGCCGGCGACGAAACCCGCCACGCCCGCGTCTACAAAACATTCGTGGAGAAGATTTTCGAGGTCGACCCTTCCGAAATGATGCTGGCCTTCGAGGACATGATGCGTAAGAAGATTGTGATGCCCGCTCACTACATGCGCGAAATGGGCGTGGATATCGGCAAAACTTTCGGCCACTTCACCGACGCCGCCCAGCGCCTGGGCGTGTATACCAGCCACGACTACACCGAAATCCTGGACACGCTGATTGCCGACTGGAAAATCGACCAGATTACCGGCCTCAATGGAGCCGCCGAGAAAGCCCGCGAGTACATCATGGCCCTGCCCAACCGCCTGCGCCGCGTAGCCGACCGCATGCCCGTACCCAAGCTGGAATACAAATTCAAATGGATTGAATAGTTGGAGTCAGTGGCGCTTGGTGCACAGTGCCTAGCACCTGACCAACAAAGACCAAAAAAGAGGCCCCGCCGTAACCACGGCGGGGCCTCTTTCATACACTCTAAGCTCTAAGCTCTAAGCTCTAAGCTCTAAGCTCTAAGCTCTATTTGGCGTCCATCATCTGGCCCATTACCAGCTTGCCGCTGGGGTCCAGCGTGTACTCCACGGTGCGGGTGGTAGCTGCCTGCGAAGCATCGGCGGGCGTTACCGGGAAAGTGCGCACCAGCTTGTTGCCGCTGATTTGGTAAGTATCCTGACCCGAGTAGCCCATGCCGGCTTGGCCCGTGGGCGTACCAGGGAAGGTAATGGGAGCATAGCCACGCTCAGCAAATTCATAAGCGTACAGTCCACCGTTGGCCTTCTTGTTGTCGGTCATGATGTACAGCTCGGGTTTGCCATTGCCGTTCAGGTCGGCGGCGGCAATGTTGGTTACGGCACCCATTACCTCGGCCCGCAGTGGGTCAATGGTTTGGGCTGAGCCCCGGTAAGAGCGGATGCTTACCACCCTGGGCTCCTGCGAACCGAAGGTTTTCACGGTGAAGCGGTAGTCGCCCTGGGTTACTTCACGGTTGAAGCTCACGTCGCCTTCGTCCACGGTCGGAGCCGCTGGAACGGTGTCGGAGGATGCCTCGCTGGTTACCTGTCGTGTAGAGTCACAGGCCGACAGCGTGGCCGCTACCACGCCGGTAGCCAGCAGCAAACGAGGTAAAGAGGAAATACGCATGGTGTATGGAAATTAGGGAAGAGGCTGAAAATGCGGCGGTAGTTTAGCTACCGCCAACTATCTAACCGGGAGAGGTTGGCAATTTGGTACGCAATGTAGAAGGTTTGAGTTGTATTTTTTCTATTATGTATTGATTAAATAGTCGGTAGTTTATATTCGGTTGCAGTATTCCGGTAAATGATAGGCGTGCTATGGCATTACCTGTACGCCTTTCCAGAATGCCACCCGGCCTCTAATAGCAGCTGCGGCCTCCTTGGGCTCGGGGTAATACCAGGCTGCATCCTTGTTCAGCTCCCCGTTCACGCGCAAAGAGTAGTAGCTGGCCCGGCCTTTCCAAGGGCAGGTGGTGCCGGCAATACTGTCTTCAAAAAACTCGCGCCGGATGGAGTCGGCCGGGAAATAGTGGTTGTTTTCTACCACTACCGTGTCGTTGCTTTCGGCCACGACGGTATCGTTCCAGATGGCTTTCATATTGTTTGTTTTCAGTTAATCGTTTTCCACTGCTCGTATTGGTTGAAGAAGTTTCGGATGAACGGAGCAGGCGACACCCGCAAAACCAAAACGACAAACGAAAAACTAACTCTACCGGCTTGTTGTTCTAGATACTCACTCCCCCTTTTATTATGTCGGCAGGCTTTCGTTTCCGGGACTTCGTGCCCGAGGAGTCGGGTAATACGGGCTTCGACTCCCTTTTGAAAATATTTATGCAGCTGGTTACCATCACCAGCGGCGACGTGGGCGAGGCCCTGCAGTGGCTCAACGAGCTGGATAAGCAGTACGGCCTCACCAACGATGAGTACGGCATGGGCGACTTCATCGAGGACCTGAAGAAGAAAGGCTACATCGATGAGAATGAGCAGGAGCCGGGCGCGTTCAACATCACGGCCAAAAGCGAGCAGAACATCCGCCGCTCGGCCCTGGAAGAAATCTTCGGCAAACTCAAGAAATCGGGCACCGGCAACCACCGCACGCCCCACACCGGGCAGGGCGATGAGCTGAGCACCGATATGCGCGAGTTCCGCTTCGGCGACTCGCTGGAGCAGATTCAGATGACGGAGTCCATCCGCAACGCCCAGCTTAACCACGGCCTCGGCGACGGGGGCTTTATGCTCACGGAAGGTGACCTGGAAGTGCGCGAAAACGAGCACAAAAGCCAGACTAGCACCGTGCTGATGATTGACATCTCGCACTCCATGATTCTGTACGGCGAGGACCGCATCACGCCCGCCAAAAAAGTAGCTATGGCCCTGGCCGAGCTGGTGAAGCAAAAGTACCCTAAGGATTTCCTCGACGTTATTGTGTTCGGCAACGATGCCTGGCAGATTGAGGTAAAGGAGCTGCCGTATCTGCAGGTGGGCCCCTACCACACCAACACGGTAGCTGGCCTGGAGCTGGCCCTGGATCTGCTGCGCAAGCGCAAAACCGCCAACAAGCAGATTTTCATGATTACCGACGGCAAGCCCACCTGCCTGAAGGAGCCCGGCGGGTATTACAAAAATTCGTTCGGCCTTGACCGTAAGGTGGTGAACCGCACGCTGAACCTGGCCGCCGCCGCCCGCCGGCTGAAAGTGCCTATCACCACGTTTATGATTGCCGACGACCCGTATCTGCGGCGCTTCGTGCAGGAATTCACGGAAGTAAATCAGGGTAAGGCCTACTACAGCTCCCTCAAAGGCCTGGGCCACCTGATTTTTGAGGACTACAAACAGAACCGGCGCAAGTCGTTGTAGCCGTTGGCTCTGGCAGCTATGCTAGGCAGGTACCAGCGTTGGCTGCTGAGCGTGACGGGCGCAACTCTGCCATTGGGCGCGGTTCACGCCTTTGGCTAACAACCAGAGGCACAATGCCGTTTCGCCGATCAGGCAAGGCAGCAGAATGCCCGGCAGAAGCTGCTTAGCCAGCGCGGGAGCAAAAAGGGCCGCGAAGCAGGCCACGAGGTAGCAGCCACCCGCTAGCTGGAGCAAAACGCCCAGCAGCTTCGGCAGAAAGCCCGACCGGAAAATCAGGTAGCCATTCAACAGGCAGGTAGCGCCAAAGAAGATGAGGGCAATATTAAACGCGACGTCGTGCGATTTTAGCGCCAGACTGGCCAGCACCGCCGGCCCCTGCGCCCCGAGGGCCTGGCCGTACTCGGGGGTAGTCAGCGTTGGCAGTACCAGCAGCAAAAACACTTTGCTGACGGCTTCAACGGCCAGCGAGGTGGTGTTGAGTAGCAAGGCCAGCAGCGCCACGGGTTTGCTTACGGGGCGTAGCAGTATATATTCAATCCACATCAGCGGCACGGCACTTACCACTACCAGCAGGTTGCCTAGGACGCTGCTTTGCCAAAGCCCCGGGGCGGCCAGAATGTGTTGGGCGGTGGCCGCCGCGTTGCCCGGAACCACCAGCTTATCGGTCACGAACCCTTCGGCAAAAGCTCCGAACAGGATGATCAGCAGATACAGTGCCCCGCCAAGGCGGGCATACACGCGGGGCGAAGCGTAAATGGAACGAGTAATCATAGCGAGGAGAGTGAGGGGGAAAGCGTGGAAGCAGCAGCGGGTACCTGCCGGACAGCTGGCAGATGCGTAGTGCTGAATAAGCGTTGCCTGGGGAATTTTTGCGTTACCACGCGGGCCGGTAGTGCAGGTTTCCGGCGCTACGACCCTTGCTATTTCTCCACTGATTATGCCCCGGTGCCCCTTCGCGTAATTACATCCTGAACCTCCGCCTACCTTTAGCAGTTAACCAAGCTGGGAATCCAGTTTTCCTTTACCACTCCGCATGAACCACGAAACTATCCATACGCTGGGCCAACTGCGCGCCAGCGGCTATCAGCCCCGTTCCGTAAAACAAGAGCTGCGCGACAATCTGATCCAACGCCTGAAATCGAAGCAGGAAGTGTTTCCTGGCATCTACGGCTACGAGGAAACCGTTATTCCGGAACTGCAGCGTGCTATTCTGGCCGGGCACCACATCAACCTGCTGGGCCTGCGGGGCCAAGCCAAAACCCGCATTGCCCGCTTGCTGGTGGGCCTGCTGGACGAGTACGTGCCCGTGGTGGCCGGCTCCGAGCTGAACGACGACCCGCTGCAGCCCCTGAGCGTGTTTGCCCGCAACCTCATTGCCGAGCAGGGCGACGACACGCCCATCAGCTGGCTGCACCGCGACGAGCGCTACACCGAGAAGCTGGCTACCCCCGATGTATCGGTAGCCGACCTCATCGGCGACGCCGACCCCATCAAGGCCGCTACCCTCAAGCTGCCGTACTCCGACGAGCGGGTAATTCACTTCGGGCTGATTCCGCGGGCCCACCGGGGCATCTTCGTCATTAACGAACTGCCCGACCTGCAGGCCCGGATTCAGGTGTCCCTGTTCAACATTCTGCAGGAAGGCGACATCCAGATTCGCGGCTTTAAGGTGCGGCTGCCGCTGGATATCCAGTTCGTATTCACAGCTAACCCCGAGGACTACACCAATCGGGGCTCCATCGTAACGCCGCTGAAAGACCGCATCGACGCGCAGATTATCACGCACTATCCCAAGAGCATCGAAATCGGCAAGCGCATCACCAAGCAGGAGGCCCGCATCCGGGAGGAGCAGCGTGGCCTGGTAACCACCAACGACGTGGTGCACGACCTGGTGGAGCAGGTGGCCATTGAGGCCCGCGGCTCCGAGTTTGTGGATGCCAAATCGGGCGTGTCGGCCCGCCTCACCATTTCGGCCTACGAGCAGGTAATTGCCGCCGCCGAGCGCCGGGCCCTGCTTAATGGCGAAAACCACACCTACGTGCGCATTGCCGACTTCCTGGGGGCCGTGCCGGCCGTAACGGGCAAGGTGGAGCTGGTGTACGAAGGCGAGCAGGAAGGCGCGGGTATCGTGGCCGAGAAGCTGATGGGCAAGGCCCTGCGCACCCAGTTTCTGCAATACTTTCCCGACCCCGAGAAAACCAAGAAGCAGAAGGATAAGCCCAACCCCTACAAGCCCGTGCAGGACTGGTTCGGTACCCGCACCATCGACCTGCTGCACGATGCCTCCGACGAGGACTACCGCAAGGTGCTGGATATAGTGCCGGGCCTTAAGGACATGGTGCAGCAGAGCGTACCCGCCGAGTTGAGCAAGGAAAACCTGCACTTCTGGATGGAGTTTGCCCTGCACGGCATGGCCGAGCACAGCCTGATTTCGCGCAACCGCCTCACGGCCGGCGCCCAGTTCAAGGACCTGCTCAGCAGCATGTTCACCATGCCCAACTTCGGCGACGACGATGACGACGACGAGGAATACCTGTCGTCGAAAAAGCGCAAGCGCCGGTAGGTAACAGGCATTCATCGAAATAGCCCACTTTCAGCTGTACAGGCTGTGAGTGGGCTATTTGCATTTGAGGCGCTGCCGTGAGAAGGATAACCCTAGTTCCCCGCTTCAGATAGAAAACCGACTGGTTCAGAGAGGAAGCGTCTAGGCCCAGCGAAGGAGTCCGATTGGGGCCGAAGACGTGGTGTTCCTTTGTAGTGTTCCCGGCGGGCAAGACCCCGCAGAACTCTCCTTCTGACACTCCTCATTGCTCCCAAATATGAAAGCTGTACTCGCCGCCCGTTTCGCCTGCCTCGCCTTGGTTGTAGCCCTTTTGCTGCCCAGCCTTCCTGCCTCGGCCAACCGCGTGGGTAATACTCGTTTCTATAAAGGCGGCCTGCACCGACCCGTGTACAAGAAATATCAGCCCGGCTGCCGCTGGATCTTCCAGAAGCGCTAGGCCGCAGCCCCCGCCGCGCGGGCCGCCTTCCCGGTTCATTTTTTTCTGCACTACCTATTGCACACCGCAGGCCCCGCGCACCGTTTGGTACGCGGGGCCTGCTTTGTTCGGGGGCAGCCAAAAGTAGTTGCTGCATGCGGCTCGGTTGGTTGAAATGCAGGGCGGCAGCGGCTCACATGGGGGCAGCCCGGAACGCGTGGCAGCCACCGCTGCACGCCGCTTCCACGGCCGCATCGAGGGAGCCGTGCAGAGCACTGCCGGTTTTGTGCTGACAGAAGGGGCAGGCGTGCACGTCACCGTCGGTATCCACGTACAGAAACCGGTCGGCGGCTCCGCTGCACCCCATGCGCCGCTGGTGGTAGCCGTAGTAGTGCACAATAGGCCAGTCAGCGTACTCGGGGCTGTACGTGAGCCGCTGGTAGAAATCCTCCAGCAATTGCAGCTGCGCGGGACTAAGATCTACTGCTTGGCCGGCAAAATGACCCACCTCACGGGGTTCCAGCACGTGAATGAACGTGACGCCCAATTGCCGGGCCAGGCGGGCGTAGGCCAGCAGGTTTTCGGCGGTGGTAAACTCGCGGGTGGCGCACACGGTGAGGGCAACCACCAACCCCACCTGATGGGCGTACACGGCCGCCTGAATGGCCCGCTGAAATGCCTCGGGGGAGCCCCGGAACGCATTGTGCCGGGCCGCATCGTGGTGGTCGAGGCTGATGGACACGCCCGTGAGGCCGGCGGCCTTCAGCTGGCGGGCATTCTCCAGGGTGAAGTGGAAGCCCGAAGTAAACACCCAGAAATCGGTGCCGGGCCGGGCCGAGCGGAGCAGGTCCAGCAGAACCGGCACGCGCAGCATGGGCTCCCCGCCGCTAAAGAAAATCTGCGAGGTGTGCCGGCCCTGCAAATCGGCTACCAGCTGCCGTAAATCGGACAGAGTGAGCTTCTCGGGCTGGTTGAGGGCGTCCCACTCGAAACAGTGGGCGCAGGCCAGCGGGCATTTCTTGGTTACGGCCACGAAGGCCATCTGCAAGGTGCGCGGCTGCGGCAGAAATGGCACCAGCCGGTGCAGGGTGGTGCCCACGTGGCGGGTGTGCGCCGCCGAGGGCCACCCGGGCACCTGAAACTCCCGGTAATACCGCTCGGCTACCTTGGCTACTTTGTGCACCTGCAGTGGCCCGTAGTACTGCCGGCGCAACTGCTGCACCAGAGTGTGCGCCCGGCCCAAGCGCCCGGGCCACCGCAGCAGGCGCAGGGAAAGGCCGTTTTCCAGCACTACCAGCGCCTGGTTGAGCAACCGGCGCCGCAACGGGGAGGCCACCACGGTAGGGGCCAGCGTGGGCACCGGGTACGGCGGCGTGGCCGGCATATCCAGAAAAGCGAGGTCGGGGATGAGGGTAGCGGGCATCAGATTACTGGTTAGCAGCGGTGAGCGTGAGGGCCTGGGCAGATTGCTGGTAGCGTTCCTTCGAAAATTCGATGAAGCGGCCCGGCTGCCGGAAGGAGTACAGCTCTGGGAGGTTGGGCAGGCCTTCGTACTGGCGGATGTGCTCGTAGTAGCCGCGGGTATGCAGAAACGCCGTGGTACGCGGCCGGGCGGAAGCCGCCGTTGGCCGGTAGGTGAGGGCTACCTCGGTGCCGGCCCGAAGCTGGGCCAGGTACTGCCCGTCGGTGCGGCGGAGGGCGGCGCGCTGGTCGCGGCCGGCTTCGTCGCGGGCGGTGGTGGGCGTCAGCTTTTCCAGCTGCACGGGTTGGTTGGGGCTGAAATCAACGGCGGCATAGTCCAGCTCCCAGAACATAAACCCGGTTTCCAGCTTCAGGCGCACGGGCCCGGCTGCTGCCGTGGCGGGCAGCTGAAACGGTACCACCAGCTCGCGGGCCGCCAGCGGGCCAACGGGTGGTATCCGGGCCACCGACTGCCAGCCCGCGGGCGTTTCCACGAACACCTCCAGCGGAATGCCCTGCTGCTCCGACCACTCCCGCAGCTCTCGGGCTGGTACATCGTGCTGCGTGCGGGCCCACTGCGGGTAATAGCTCCCGAATTTCTTGGTGAACTCGCCATACAGGTAATCCAGCCACAGCGAGTTCTGGGCCTGTAGTACCAGCTTGCCGGCGCGGGCCCGCGTGGGGTTGGCAAACGTGAGCTCCACGCTGTTGCGCGCGGTGCCGGGGGTGCTTTCGTTGAACAGAATGGCCGAGTGGTCGGGGGCGGCCAGCTGCTGGCGGTAGTTGTGGCCGGCCTGCGAAACGGCTCGGGTGGGCAGCTGGGGCTGCGCAATGGTGTGCACGTTGCCCGTCTGGTCTACCAACACGCGCACGTCGGCGGCGTGGTGGGCCAGCCAGAGCTCGGCCACGTTGGTGTACTGCCGCTCCCGAAGCTCGTTGGTGATGGTCAGGCGGTATTCCTGGTCAACGGGCCGAATCAGGGGCAGGGGCATGTAATCGTCGCGCTCTGCCGGCGCAAAAATGGCCCCGCCGTACGCCTCGCCCACAAACCGGTAGCTGGATCCATCATAGGCGTACACGAACGGGCAGGAGCTTTTGGTCAGGAGAATAATGATGCCTACCAGCACACACACGCCCACCGCAATACCCACAGAGCCGAGGACGTACGACAGGATGGTTTTGCCCGTGTCTTCCTCCACCACATCCAGGCGCTGCATGGCAGCCAGCGGAATGCGTACCTCAGTACCCTCACTGGGTTGCACGGCCGTCACGTGCACGTGTACCAGGTTGAGCACCGTTTGCTTATCACGGCCTTTGTAGCGGGGCGACTTCTGGGGCTCAGGTGAGGCGTACAGGCGCTGATCCGGCGCGAGCTCAGCCTTCTGGCCTACCAATACCTCGCCCTGCAGCTGTGGATTCCGTAACTGCCACACGCTTTCACCCTCATGAATGAGAAATAGCTTGGCGTCGGCCAGTTTGCTGAGGCCCGCCGGGGCTACGGGCTCCTGTCGGGTGTGGTAGTAGTTACACCCCGTAATCAATACAAGGTGAGCCAGCAACAATAGCCAGCCAAACCCGGCGGCTGGCCCCCGTCGGCGAAGCGCGGCCAGCAGGTGGGTAGAAACAGATAAACGAGTAGGCATAGTCGGGTATGAATGGTTGGCTAATGGCTAGTGGAGCGGCGGCGCAGCACCGCAACGGCCCCAAAGGCTACCGTCCCGAACATAGCCCGCCCGCCTCACGTCGCCTGACCATTCTTTTTAAGCATAGGACTTTCGGCTAGAATATTTGAATAATGTATGATGTTGAATAATAAATGTTTATGTATACACAAGTCGGACTTTCAAACGTGATAATGCAACAGGCCCGCCGGTGTAGTACCGGCGGGCCTGTTACGTGGAAGGAAGTAGCTGCTTAGGCTTGCTCGCTTACCACAATTTTCTCGATGGAGTCGTTGGCTTTGATCTGGTCGATGATGTCGAGGCCCTCTACCACTTTACCGAAGCAGGTGTGGTTGCGGTCGAGGTGGGCGGTGTTGTCGCGGGAGTGGCAGATGAAGAACTGCGAGCCACCGGTGTTGCGGCCAGCGTGAGCCATGCTCAGCACACCCCGGTCGTGGCGCTGGTTGCCGCCGTTCAGCTCGCAATCAATTTTGTAGCCGGGGCCGCCGGTGCCGGGCGTGCCTTTCGCACCCTCTCGGGTGTTGGGGCAGCCACCCTGAATCACGAAGTTGGGAATAACGCGGTGGAACTTCAGGCCGTCGTAGTAGCCTTTCTGGGCCAAGTCGGTGAAGTTTTTTACGGTGTTGGGGGCGTCCTGCTCGTAGAACTCAACTTTCATTACGCCCTTATTGGTGTGGATTTCAGCAGTTTTCATTGGGGTTGAAACTAGGGTGGAACGGCCCCTTATACGCATAAGGAGCCGCTGGCGGGTACCGCCGGGCACAAAGGTAGCCCAAAATGCCCACTGCCGGTCGGCCCAACCAACCAAGGCCGAGCTCCGTAAGCATACCGCCCGCGCGGCCCCGGCCCGCTGTTCTGTCCTACCACCCTAACCCTTCGCCACGCCTCCGTATGAACCACGTGCTGCGTTTCGCTACTCTTTCTCTGTTCTCTGCCTCCGTACTCGGCCTCAGCAGCTGCGGCGACAACAAAACGGCCGATACCACGACTACCCGCACCGACTCGATGGAAACCACCGTCGATTCTACCGCCATGCTCTCGGACTCAGCCCGTATGGGCAAAACCGACGGTGTAATGGTGGACGGCGTGGCCATGACGCCCGATAAAACCATTGTGCAGAATGCCGTAATGGCGCCCAGCGTGAGCACGCTGGTGAAAGCCGTGCAGGCCGCTGGCCTTGATGGAGCCTTCAGCGGCCCCGGCCCGTTCACGGTGTTTGCGCCCACCAATGCCGCCTTCGACAAGCTGCCCAATGGGGCGCTGGCTGGTCTGCTGAAGCCCGAAAGTAAGGAGAAGCTGAAAGGCGTGCTCACCTACCATGTTATTCAGGGCCGCTTGGTAGCCCAGGACCTGAAAGACGGTCAGGAGCTGACCACCATGAACGGCGAGAAACTGAAAGTATCGGTGAAAGACGGCAAAATCATGGTAAGCAACGGCAAAGATGCTCCCGTCAACATCCTGACTCCCGACGTCATTTCCAGCAACGGCGTGACGCACGTTATTGACGGTGTGCTGCTGCCTTTGCCTCAGTAACACAATTGACTTTTCCTGATTGGTTAAAAAGGCCCGGCTGCTTCAGCCGGGCTTTTTTGTGGCGTCAGGGTAGCGTGGAGGCGGCAAATGCTGAAACAGCACGTCATGCTGAGCTTGTCGAAGCATCTCTACCGCTTCGTTGAACTAGTGCAGGCGAAGCGGTAGAGATGCTTCGGCTGCGCGCCTATGCAGGATGTGCCGGTTCATATCATGTAAACACTACAACCCGGCGTCCTGAGCTACCCGCTCGGCGAAGCCGGCCCAGTCTACCTTCTCGCCCTTGGCAACGGTAGTGGAGAGGTGGTCATGGAGGATATTGGCGAAGGGCATGGGCACGAGCTGGGCGCGGGATTCATCCAGCACCAGGCGCATGTCTTTGCGGATGATGGCTGGGGCCGCGCCCACGGGCAGGTAATGCCGTTCGGCCACCAGCTTGCCGTAGCTTTTGTAAATGGGCGTGTTGAACAGGGTAGAGGTGAAAAACTCGTACACCTGCTGCCGCTCCAGGCCGCTTTTCTGCGCCAGGGTAAAGGCTTCGGCCATGGCTTCAATGGCCGCGCCCAGCATAAAATTGCCGCAGAGCTTTACTATGTTGGCTGCCCCCGGGTCGTCGCCGAAGTCGTGGGTACCCTGGCCGAGGGCGTTGAGCAGGGGCGTAACCTTGCGCCGGGCGGCAGGCTCCCCCGAAATGGCTAGCCACAGCTTGGCGGCGGCGGCCACGTCGGGCTTACCGAAAACGGGCGTGGCTACCAGGGCGCTGCCGTGGCGGGCGTGAGCTTCGGCGAGGCGGCGGTTAGTATCAGGGGCCACGGTGCTGCAGGAGGCGTGCACAGCCCCGACCGGCAGGGCCGGCAGTAGGCCATCGGGGCCTAGGCAGAGGGCTTCCAGGGCGGCATCGTCGGTTACCATCGTAAACACGAAGGCGGCACCTGCCACAGCTTCAGCGGGGGTAGCCGCCACGGTGGCCCCCAACTTTTTGAGGCCGGCGGCTTTGCGGGCCGTGCGGTTGTACACGGTGAGCCGGTGGCCGGCTTTCAGCAGGTTTTCGGCCATGGCCTCGCCCATGTTTCCCAGGCCAAGGAAGGCTACGTTATGTGGTGTCAAGAGAAAAGTATTAGTTGTGCGTTTGTCGATGTTCGTTATCCGTTTTTCGATACTGACAAAGAGCAACGAATAACTAACATGGGCAAACGCACAATGCTACTTCCGGTTGTCGTCGGCTTCCAGCATACTCACGTAGCTGTCGTAGCGGGGCAGGGCAATACGGCCTTTGTCCACGGCTTCGCGCACGGCGCAGCCCGGTTCGTGCAGGTGCTGGCAGTTGTGGTAGCGGCACTGGTTGAGCAAGGCGCGCATCTCGGGGAAGTAGTGCGCCAACTCACCGGGCTTCATATCCACCAACCCCAACTCCTTGATGCCCGGCGTATCAATCAGAAATGTACCGGGCCGCACCTCCAGCATTTCGGCGAAGGTGGTAGTGTGCACGCCTTTGTCCGAAAATTCGCTGATTTCAGCTGTTTTCAGGTCCAGGTCCGGCACCAAGGCGTTGATAAGGGTACTTTTGCCTACCCCGGAGTGGCCCGAGAGCAAGGATACTTTGCCATCCAGCAGTGCATCAATGGCTGCCACGCCCTCGCCGGTATGGGCCGAACAGCGCAAACCAGGGTAGCCCACGCGGGCGTACATTTTCAGAATCTGCTCCTGATAATCGGCCAGATCTTCGTCGTACAGGTCGGTTTTGTTGAACAGCAGCGTCACCGGGATGCTGTACGCTTCGGCCGTCACCAGAAACCGGTCGATGAACCCGAACGACGTGGCCGGCGAGGCTAGCGTAACCACCAACAGGGCTTGGTCGAGGTTGGCGGCCACAATGTGGGCGTGCTCACTCTTGTGCACCGAGCGGCGGATGATGTAGTTGCGCCGCGGCTCGATATAATGAATCACGCCGGCGCCTTCGGCCTGTTCTTCCACCGTAAAATCCACCTGGTCGCCCACGGCTAAGGGGTTGCTCACCTTCAGGCCCTTGTGCTTGAACTTACCCCGCAGCCGGCAGCGGTGCAGCTGCCCTGCCGCGTCGCGCACCACGTACCAGGAGCCGGTTGATTTAACAATGATGCCAGTCATGGAGCTGAAGTTGTGATATGGTGAAGTTGTGAGTTTGCCGCTTAGGCAGGTTGAACGATAAATTCACCATTTCACAACTTCACCAATCCAGTGCATAATCTTGTCGGTGGCGCCGCTGTGGTCGTGTACGTAGTCAAGGCTCAGGTCCTGCACGTGCAGGCGGGCCTCTTCGCGGTGATACAGGGGGCCAAAGGCCGTCAGGAGCTCATCGGCTGAGGTAACCGGAAAAGCGCAGCCCAGCTCCACCAGGTCACGGGCCTCCTGGAACTTGTGGTATGTGGGGCCAAAGAACAGCGGCAGGCCGAAAGCGGCAGCTTCCAGCGTGTTGTGCAGTCCCTTACCAAACGCCCCCCCGATGTAGGCAAAGTGCCCAAAGCGGTACAATTGGCTCAACAAGCCCACATTGTCGATGAGCAGCACCCGCGCCTTTGCCACGGTAGCCGCGTCGGCCTGAGAGTAGCGCACTACCTGGCCGGGCAGCGCCGCTTCCACCTGCCGTAGGTTGGCTTCCCCGATTTCGTGGGGGGCCACCATGAAGCGCAATTCCTGCAGGTACTGCTGCAGCAACGGCGTCAACACAGCAATATCCTCGGGCCAGCTGCTGCCAATGATGAGGACTGGAGCCCAGTCGTCGGTGAAGGCATCTACCAGCGGCAGGGAGCGGGGCGGGGCTGTGGCCGTGCGCACCACCGTATCGAAGCGGGTGTCGCCGGCTACGCTGGCCTGCGCAATGCCCGCCTGTTGCAGCAGCGCCACCGACTCGGTATTCTGGGTGAAGATGTGGGTGAAGCGGCCCAGGATGCGGCGAAAAAATCCGCCCCAGGGCTGAAAAAACATCTGTTCGGGCCGGAAAATAGCCGATACGCAAATGGTGGGAATGCTGCGGCGCTGCAGCTCGGTGAGGAAGTAGTACCAAAACTCATACTTCACAAACACCGCCAGCTGGGGCCGCACGGCATCCAGAAAAACGCGGGCGTTGGTTGCAGTATCCAGCGGCAGGTAAAACACGTACGCCGCTCCCGGCCAGTTTTTGCGCACCTCGTAGCCGGAGGGCGAAAAAAACGTGAGTACGATTTTGTGCTTAGGGTAGCGGGCCGCGTAGGCCTCCATGAGTGGCCGGCCCTGCTCAAACTCGCCCAGCGAAGCACAATGGAACCACACCAACGGGGCCGTTTCTGCGCGCACAGCGGCCCGAATGTGCTCCAGTAGGCCGCGGCGCCCGGCCGTCCACTGGGCGGCTTTGGGCACAAACGGCGCTACCAGCCGCAGCAGCAGTGCGTACAGGTATAGGCCTACGGAATATAGAAAGCGCAAGAGGTGATGCTTAGGTTGTGGCGCGTAACCTGCCGGAGGCAGGCCCACGGTCAAAGAAACAGTAGCAAACCGCAAAAATAGGCGTTTTGCCCGCAGCCAACTAAAAAGGCCCCGCCGAAAACCGACGGAGCCTTTTTACACGTGCAATGTGCTACTACTAGTGAGCAGCGTGCTTACCGAGGTAATTGGCAACGCCTTCGCGGGTGGCCGACATGGCCTCTTTGCCTTCTTCCCAGTTGGCGGGGCATACTTCGCCTTTTACTTCAAAGTACTGCAGCGCGTCCACCATGCGCATGGCTTCGTCGATGCTGCGGCCCAGCGGACCGTCGTTTACCACTTGGTGACGCACAATGCCGTCTTTGTCAATAAGGAACAGGCCGCGATAGGCCAGGGGCGAGCCTACGAAGGTCATTTCGCCAGCCTCGTTGTAGTCGTAGTGGCCGCCCAGCACGTCGTAGTTGGCCGCAATAGTTTTGGTAGCATCGGCCACCAGCGGGTAGGTTACGCCCTGAATACCACCGTTGTCGCGCGGGGTTTGTAACCAGGCAAAGTGCGAGAAGTGCGTATCCGTGGAGCAGCCCACGATGGCTACACCTTTGGCCTCGAAATCAGCTAGGCGCTCCTGGAAAGCAATGATTTCGGTGGGGCACACGAAGGTGAAGTCGGCGGGGTAGAAATAGAAGATAACGTGCTTCTTGCCCAAGTACCGGTCGAGGGAGAAATCCTCCTCGAATTCGCCGTCGATAACGGCGGTAGCTTTGAAAGAAGGAGCACGTTTACCTACAAGAACTGCCATGAGTTTGTGAAAAAGGTGATAGAATGAAAGGAATGGAATCAACAGGCCGGGAAGAAGTCGGCTCGCACGCTACGCTTGGCGCAGGTAGCCCTGGGATTTACCCAACTTTGCTGCCCGTGATGTGCAGGGAAAAGGAATGGGGCTGAAACCCCGTCAGGCCCTTGGTGGCAAAAAACTCCCGAATGATGGCGTCCAGCTGCGGGTCGCAGTAGTCAATGATTTCCTGCGTATCGGTGCAGAACAGGTGGTGGTGCTCAGTGCAGTCGGCATCGTAGCGGCGTGAGGAGCCCTCGGCGGAGGCCACCCGCTTGGTGAGGCCCGCCGCCACAAACGAATCCAGCGTTTTATACACCGTGCCCAGCGACAGGGAAGGAGCCTGCTCCGTTACGCGACGGTGCACCTGCTCGGCGGTGGGGTGGCCGGGCAGCACCACCAAGCTCTCCAGAATCAGGAGGCGCTGCTGGGTGGCCCGTAGCCCGGCCGCAGCCAGCCGTTCGCGCAGTTGCTGCGGCGTCGGGTGTGAGTGCGAATGATCAGAGGAAAAGCTCACAGGTAAGAAAAATTCTCCGCAAAGATAGGGCTATAAGCCAAGGCCGGGAAAAAATGTTTCATCCGGCTCCAGCTCTTCCAGCCACCATAAACCTCTTTCCGGTAGAAAGCGGGCTATTACATTGCGCCTTCGGGGTACGCCGCTGGCTTGCGGCCCGGTAGCTCAATAAGCTTACTTCACAAACTCATTCACTTCGCCCCGGCACACAAACTGGAAGGTCTGGCGGGTGCGCTGTTCCAGCAGCAGCTCCCGGTTCTCCGTCAGACGCTGAATGCTGGCGGCGTCGTAGTTTTTGATGGTATACAGCTCCAGGCCCGTGTTGTAGTGGATGGTAAACTGGTCGCGCAGCAGGCCCAGCAGCTTATCGAGACGGTAAGCCGAAAAATCGGTGCACACGGAGAAACTGATGGCGGAATTTTGCATCAGATGAATTTTAAGCCGCACTTGGGCCAGCGCCCCAAAAATCACCTCCAGGTTTTCCTCCGAAATAAACGTCAGGTCCTTGGACTCAAAGGATACCAAGCATTGCCCCGTTTTGCGAATGAAAGCCGGCACCAGCAGCCCGTGCCGGCAGTCGTGAATGATGGTACCCTCGGCCGTAGGGTCCACAAACGACTTTACCAGCAGTGGAATGTGCTTTACAGCCAATGGTTTAATGGTTTTGGGGTGGATGACCGAGGCCCCGTAGTACGCCATTTCAATGGTTTCCTGGTAGCTGATTTCTGGGTAGCGTACTGTGTCCGGGAAAATCTTGGGGTCGGCGTTGAGCAGGCCCGCCACATCCTTCCAGATGGTCACGGACTCCGCTTCCAGGCAATAGGCAAAAATGGCGGCGGTGTAGTCGGAGCCCTCCCGGCCCAGGGTGGTAGTCTGACCGCTGGAAGTGCCACCCAAAAAGCCTTGCGTGACTACCGGCCCGTGAGCCAGCTGCTCGGGCAGTACCGCCCGGAGCTGCCGCTCCGTGGTAGCCCAGGCCACGCGGCCTTCCCGCCAGGTATGGTCGGTGCGGATGAGGGAGCGGCAATCCAGCCACTGGGCCTGCAGCGCCCGAGCCACAATGCGCGTGGCCAGCAGCTCGCCAAAGCTGACGATCTGGTCGTACTGCTTATCAAAATCACCGGGCTGCAGGGTAGAAAGGCGGTCTTGCAGCTGTTCCAACAGCTCCCCCAAGGCTGGGGTGCCCACCGTGCTGTCGGTTACGCCCAGCTCGGCGGCTACCTGCAAATGAAATTCCCGCAGGCGGTTCAGCGGCTCGGTATAGTCCTGACCGGCGTGGGCGAGCTGAAATAGTTCTTCCAGAGCGTTGGTCGTCTTGCCCATGGCCGACACCACCACTAGCAGCTGGCCACCCTGCCCATGAGCCTGCACAATGGCAACCAAGTTGCGAATAGCAACGGCGTCCTTCACGGAGGCACCGCCAAACTTGAAAATCCGGAGGGGAGAAGCGTACTGCATGGCCCAAATGTAGGAGGAAGCCCCGGCTTACACCTATTGGCCGGCTGGGCAGGTAGCCTTAGCCACGTTCTGCACCCGGAGCGAAATTTCGCTGGAGCTCCGGCGGAATTTCTTACTTTTGACCTTTCCCACCCGCATCTTTCGCTCACTCACCCATGACCAACCACGACAAGCTGGCCCTGCCCGTAGGCACCACCCTGGACCGCTTTATTATGCGCAAGCAGGAGGATTTTCCGTACGCCACCGGGGAACTTTCTCAGCTACTGCGCGATATTGCCCTGGCGGCCAAAATCGTCAACCGCGAAATCAACCGCTCCGGCCTGATAGATATTGCTGGGGCATACGGTAACCGCAACGTGCAGGGCGAAGACCAGCAGAAGCTCGACGTAATTGCCAACATTCGCTTTATCAGGGCGTTGCGCAACGGGGGTGAGGTGTGCACCATCATTTCGGAGGAAGACGACGAAATGATTCAGACCGGCAACACCCAGGGCAAATACGTGGTGGCCATCGACCCCCTGGACGGCTCGTCAAACATCGACGTGAACGTCAGCATCGGGACCATTTTCAGCATTTACCGCCGCGTGTCGCCCACCGGTATGGATGGCACCACCCAGGACTGCCTGCAAACCGGCACTCACCAGGTAGCCGCCGGCTACGTGATTTACGGGTCCAGCACCATGCTGGTGTACACCACCGGCAACGGCGTCAACGGCTTCACCTACGAGCCCAGCCTGGGTGAGTTTTTCCTCTCGCACCCGAACATCCAGACTCCCAAATCGGGCGCCATCTACTCCATCAATGAAGGCGTGTCCGATTCATTCTCCGAGGGCATGAAGGCCTTTGTGGCTCACTGCAAAGAGCAGAGCTACTCGGCCCGCTACATTGGCTCCCTAGTAGCCGATTTCCACCGTAACCTACTAAAAGGCGGAATTTACATGTACCCGTCGTCGCGCAAAGCACCCAACGGAAAGCTGCGCCTGATGTACGAGTGCAACCCGCTGGCTTTCATTGTGGAGCAGGCAGGTGGCCGCTCCAGTAATGGCCGCCGTCGGACCCTGGAAATTGAGCCCCGCGACCTGCATGAGCGGTGCCCGCTCTTTATTGGCTCGCCGGAGCTGGTAGCCAAGGCGGAGGAGTTCCTGGCCCCGGAATTCGCTCACGACGCCGTGTTGAAAGCGTAAGCCCGTGTAAACAGGCTGGACATTGTAGTCAGTCTGGATAAGCGGCAAAAACCAAAAAGGCCACCCGATTTCGGGTGGCCTTTTTGCGTAAAGAGGAGCAAGGGTTACTCCGCCTTCTTTTTTGTGGTCTTTTTAGCAGGCTTGGCTTCTCCAGCCTCGGGGTTGCCGGCCGCGTTGGTTTCCTCAGCAGCCGGAATAACACCGGCCGTGCTCAGGGCTTCGTCAGCGGCAGCCTCATCTTGCTTGGCCGCTTTCTTCTTGGCTTTGGGCTTTTCCTCAGAGGCTGGAGCATCGGTAGAGGCTGTTTCTTCTTCGGCCGGAGCTTGGTACTCCAGGTTTTTGCTCACCACGTGGTACCACTGCACCAGCTTCTTGATGTCGGACATGTATACCCGCTCCCGGTCGTAGTCAGGCATGATTTCAGCCATGAAAGCCGACAGGTCCCGGTCGTCCGATTTGTTGGTTACGGCCAGGCCCTTGCCGTGCTTCTGATGGATGCGGTCAAACACCTCCGTCAGGGGCACCGTCTGGTCGTAATCCTGAGTATACATGGAAATTTCCTGCAGCAACGATACTTTGTTGCGTGCCGAGGCCACGGAGCGGGTGCCTTTCTCGTCGAGGGCTTCAATGATAACGCCGGCGCGGGTGGGCTTTACCAGGCGGTACAGACCGGGCATTCCGCTGATAGCGGCAATTTCCTTCAGGTCGTAGGGCATATGTTAAGTAGCGGTTGTTGAAAGTGCGAAGTTACTCAGAAGCGGCGGCCTGACCGGGAGCCGGCAGTTTAAACGTGACGGGTAGGCTGGTCAGGATGGCATAATCCGGCTTGTTGAACTTGAGCAGCCGCACCACGCGCAGAGCTTCCTCACCGCAGCCGCCGCCAATGTTCTTCACCAGCTTAATGCCCGACATGGTGCCGTCGGTATTCAGGGTGAAGCTCACAATGCAGGTGCCCTGAATGCGGTTGCGCCGGGCCATAATGGGGTATTTCAGCTCCTTTTCAATAAAGGCATACATAGCCTCCTGGCCACCCTCGTAATACTCGGCCACCGGAATGGCCTTGGGAGCATGGGCCGGCGCGGCCGGTGCAGCTTCCGTGGTTTCCGTAGTGGCGGGCACGGGACCATCCGTTTTTACCTTCACTTTGGTTTTTTGGGCCAGAGCCGGAGCCGAGCAGGCTAGCAGACCAATGCCCAGCAGGAACGCAATTTTTTTCATGGGGAGATAAGCAAGAAAACGCACAGAACAGCGGAAGAAAGGCCTTCGCCCAGGCCGGGCAATTACGAGGCCAATTTACGCATTATTGGCTGCTTTCGGCGAACTGGCGGTTCACTTCTCCAATGAAGGCAAGCAGCTCCTCGCGCCCGGTTTTGTCCTCGGCCGAGGTAACAAAATGGCGCGGAAGCTCATCCCACGTTTCCTGTAGTTTCTGCAGGTACTCCGTCACGTTTTGCTGCGTGCGGCTGCCCGATTGTTTATCAGCTTTTGTAAATACCAGCACAAACGGAATTCCTTCCTCGCCCAACTGCTCAATAAATTCCAGGTCTACGGCCTGCGGCGCGTGGCGCGAGTCAATCAATACAAAAACGCACAGCAAATTTTCCCGCTTGCGCAAATAATAATTAATCATGCGGCCCCATTTCTGCCGTGAGTCTTTACTGACGCGTGCGTAGCCGTAGCCCGGCAAATCGACCAAATACCAATTATTATTAATAATAAAATGATTGATTAGCTGAGTTTTGCCGGGCAGGGAAGATGTCTTAGCCAAGCCCTTGTGGTTCGTCAGCATGTTGATTAATGACGATTTGCCCACGTTGGAGCGGCCAATGAAGGCGTACTCCGGTAGGGTGGGTGCCGGGCAATCTTCCACCCGGGAATTACTCATCAGAAAGGCAGCGGTCTGAATATTCATCAGTTTGGCGGATGATACTAAGCGCAAAGGTACATATTCAATAAGTGGCAGCGGATTGCATAATTTTTTGGGGAAAAACATTGTAATTTAAGTAGTCGGCCTATATTTGTGCGACTGGTAATGCTTACAGAAGAGGCTTTAAGTACAAAAACTACTGCTCTCTACTGGTTCAGTATCAGGCATTTTACCGCATTAGTTACGGTCAAGGCCGTATAATAAAAGTTCTATCTTTGGCCGCTCATTCTCCGGTTTCGGGGAAGATTATACAGATTGAAAAAGCAAAATCACCCAGTTAGTTGGTGGCTTTACTTTTTTTCCGAGGATTCCCTCAACCCTGAGGCAGGTTTTCAGTATAAGAGGCAACTCTTGAAAACCCAACTCCGCGCAGTCGGCGTGCCGGGTTTCACTCCCCTTTTGCAACTCCTTATTTTCCTAACATTCTCCCAAATGGACAACTTAGTCAGAAGGTTATTCAACGCCTCGTGCGCCTTCGCGCTAACGGCTGCTGTGGCTCAGCCTGCCCTGGCCCAGAGCACACGAAAGCAACTGAAGACGGCCAACAAGTACTTCGCGCAAGAGAACTACCGGGCTTCGTTGCCGTTTTACGAGCAGGTACTGGCTAAAGAGCCCAACAACGCCCAAGCGCTGTTCCGGGCGGGTATTGCCTATATGTCTTTTGATAAGGAAAAAGCCAGCGACTATATCTATAAAGCGCAGCGCCTGAAGAAGAACGTATCGAAGGATGTGGAGTACTGGCTGGGCCGGGTTGACCACCTGAACTACAACTTCGACGAGGCAATTGGCCACTTCCAGACGTATAACGCCACGCTGAAGTCCAAGGATACCCGCAAAAAGGAACTGGCTCAGCTGATTCAGCATAGCAAGAACGCCAAGGTGCAGTTCAACAGCCCCAAGGATATCTTCGTGAAAAACCTAGGCCCCACCATCAACACGCAATGGTCGGAGCACAGCCCGGTAATTTCCAACGATGACAAAATCCTGCTGTTCACTTCCCGCTCGGATGATATGAGCAACGCCCCGGCTGTATCGGCCGATGGCACCGTGAAGGATAAGAACAAGATTGCCGCCGACGGCCAGTACTACGAGAACATCTACGAAGCCAAGCGCATCGACGATGAGAACTGGGAAAAGCCCCGCTCCCTGAGCGGCGTGCTCAACGGCAAAGGCCACGATGCTTCTATTCAGGTGTTCGATAACGACACCAAGCTGCTCATGTACCGCAACGATGAGAATGGGGACATCCTGTACTCGGAGAAATCGGGCGCTGACTGGACGGAGCCCAAAAAGCTCAACAAGAACATCAACTCATCGGCTTTCGAGTCGGACGCTTATATCACTCCCGATGGCCTAACCATCTACTTCTCAACCAGCAAGTATTCGGAGGATAACACGCTGGATATCTATTACTCTACCCGTCAGCCTGGCGGCGACTGGGGCCCGGCCAAAAGCATTGGTTCGGCTATCAACACGCCCTACGACGACGACAGCCCGTACCTGAGCCGCGACGGCAAGACGCTGTACTTCTCTTCACGTGGTCATAACACGATGGGCGGCTACGACATCTTCAAATCGGAGTGGGACTCAGTGGGCCGCAAGTGGGGTCGCGCCGAGAACATGGGCTACCCCATCAACACGCCTGATGATGATACTTACTATCGTCTGTCGCCGGATGGTTCGTACGCTTACCTGTCGTCGTACCGCATTGGTGGCTACGGTGAGAAGGACATCTACACCATCAACTACATAAAAAACGCCATTATCCGCGGCCGCGTGCTGAGCCAGCGCGACAGCACGGTAATTCCGGGCGTGGAGCTGGTGTTCAGTGGCACTCAGGCCGATAAAACGGCCCTGAGCTACCGTGACATCACCAAGCCGGTAACTGGCGACTATCAAGTGAGCGTGCTTTCGGGCCGTACCTACCAGGTAGCCGTGTCGAAGGATGGTAAGAATATCGAAACGCAGGAGTTTGCCGTGCCGATTTCGACCAACGACTCGACCACGATTACCAAGGACTTCTATGTGCCGTATGTTGATACCACCTCGGGGGTATACGCTACAATGAAGCCGATTTACTTCGATACCGACAAGTACAAGCTGCGGCCGGAGTCGATTACGGAGCTGGACAAAATCAGCGCAGTGCTGAAGGCTAACCCCGGCATCAACATTTCGATTGAAGGTAACTGCGACTCGCGCAACACCGACGAGTACAACATGGTACTTGGCCAGAACCGGGCTGACGTGGCGTACAACTACCTGAAGAAATCAGGCGTGTCGGAAACGCGCATGGTAACGGTAAGCTACGGTGAGCGTCGTCCGGTGGCCCCGAACGATTCGCCGGAGAACATGCAGCTGAACCGCCGCACCGATTTCCGCGTGATTACCAAGGAGGGTGAAGCTGCTCCGGTGCTGAACAACCCCACGCCGAACTCGGGCGCTAACTCGACTGGTTCGTCGTCTTCGACCACGACTACCACGGCTCCGCTACAGCCCGGCAAAAGCAAGGCTAAGCTGCCCGACGGCACGAAGGTGAAAACCAAAGTGGACGAGGACAGCGACAAAGTGAAAGTGAAAACCAAAGGCCCCAACGACGAGAAGAGCAAGACCGTAACCAAAGACGGTACCATTGACTCGAAGGCGAAGGATGCCAACGGTGAGAAGACCAAAGTGAAGACGGACAACGACTAAGCCGCGGTTTTTGAGAAGCGCAAGCGGGTCGGGCCAGCAGCCCGGCCCGCTTTTTTTTTAACATAATGGTAGACGGGCCGTTGTAATTGGGCAATTTTGCCCGAGTTTTCTCGTTCTTCGCCCTGAGAAGTATGTCCGTAGTTCCCTACAAAGATGACGCCGCCGGCAAAAAGTCGCAGGTGGCCCAGATGTTCAACAGCATTGCTGGCAAGTATGACTTCCTGAACCACTTTTTGAGTGTGGGCACGGACATCTACTGGCGCCGCAAGGCCGTGGACGAGTTGAAGCAGCTGCGGCCGGCCCGGGTGCTGGATATAGCCACCGGTACCGCCGATTTTGCCATCGAAACCCTGCGCACAGCAGCCCCGGACGCCCAGATTACGGGCGTGGATATTTCGGAGGGTATGCTGGAGGTGGGCCGGCGCAAGCTGCAGCAGAAAGGGCTGAGCCACCGCATCCGGCTGGAACTCGGCGACTCGGAGGCGCTGCCATTCCCGGACAACCATTTCGATGCCGTAACGGCTTCATTTGGGGTGCGCAACTTCGAAAACCTGGAGAAAGGGTTGGCCGAAATGTACCGGGTATTGCGGCCGGGCGGCAAAATGGTGGTGCTGGAATTCAGCAAACCCACGGCCTTCCCCATGAAGCAGGCCTACAACTTCTACTTCAAAAACATTCTGCCGGTATTCGGCAAGTTGATTTCCAAAGACCGCGCCGCTTACACGTACCTGCCCGAGTCGGTGCAGGCATTCCCGGATGGGCAGGATTTTCTGGCCATTCTGCGTAAAGTAGGCTTTACCTCTCCTGCATGGCAACCCCTCACGTTCGGTATCAGCTCCATTTACACAGCTCAAAAATAGTGCGGCTGCTCGCGGTAGCGGCGGTGGCGGGTTTGCTGCCCCTATCGGTCCTGGCCCAGAAAAAAAGCCTGACCGGCGCAAGTAGGGGAAAAAACGGTCGGGTGAAATCGGTGACGGTGAACAACCTGCCGGGCTACGACAGTCGGTGGCTGCACCTGGGCATGTACGTGGCCCCCAACTTTTCGCGCTACAAGATTGAGCAGTCGGCAGCGGCTTACCCAACAGCCTCGAATTACACAGGTGTCTCGGCCAACTCGGTGGTAAGCCCCGGCGGTTCAGTGGGTTTTCTGGCCGATGTGCGGATTGGGGACTATGGGGCTTTCAACTTTGCTCCTGGCGTAAGCTTTCTGACGCGGCGCATCGAGTTTAAGCCCTACGGGTACTCACAGAATACTGCCCAGTACCCCAACGACCCCAAGGAAATTGAGGACCAGGAAATCAGCGCAACGCAACTGGATTTTCCGCTGCTGTTCAAGCTGAAGTCGCAGCGGCGGCGCAACTCCCGAGTTTACCTGATTGGGGGCGTGAAGCCGAGTTTCACTATTGGAGGCCGAAAGAAAGAGAGTGAGCAGACGCTGCTGACAGCCGGCCGCTCCGACGTGGCGCTGGAGTACGGGGTAGGAATGGACCTGTTCTATCCGTTCTTCAAGTTTTCGCCCGAACTGCGCTTTTCTCACGGCCTGACCAACCTGTACGTGCCCGGCAACACCGATGTGTACAGCCGCAGCCTGCAGAGCATGAAGAGCAACACCGTTACTCTGTACCTGAACATCTGGTCGGGCCGGTAGGTGTGAAGGTTTCGCAACCGGCTGATCAATCGGGCACTGCCCGCAGGGCAGGTGCTTACAAGCTATTGAACAATGAAAACTGCATTTGTAACCGGCGCTTCGTCGGGGATTGGGCGGGCTACGGCCGTAGCCTTGGCCGAGGCCGGTTTCCGGCTGGTGCTGGCGGGCCGCCGCCGGGAGCGGCTGGAAGAACTGGCCCGGCAACTGGCCGACACGCCCACCCACCTGCTCACGTTTGACGTGCGCGACCGGGCCGCCGTGGAGGCCGCCGTGCAGAGCTTGCCCGCCGAATTTCAGGACGTGGACGTGCTTATTAATAACGCTGGCAACGCCCATGGTTTAGCGCCCATTCAGGACGGTAACCCGCAAGACTGGGACGATATGCTGGATGGCAACGTGAAAGGGCTGCTGTACGTGAGCCGGGCCGTGCTGCCCGCCATGACGCGCCGCAACGTGGGCCATATCATCAACATCGGCTCAATAGCCGGCTACGAGGCCTACGCCAACGGTAATGTGTACTGCGCTTCTAAAGCCGCCGTGGCCTCACTCACCAAGTGCATGCGCCTGGATTTGCTGCCCCACAACATTCGGGTGGCCGAGGTAAACCCCGGAGCTGTGGAAACCGAGTTTTCGGAGGTGCGCTTCAAAGGTGACACGGCGCGGGCCGCCAAGGTGTACGAAGGCTTTGAGCCCTTGAAGGCCGAGGACGTGGCCGACGTTATCCGGTTTATGGTAACGCGCCCGCCCCACGTGAATGTGGCTGAGGTGCTGCTGCTGCCCACGGCGCAGGGAGCCGCTACCACCATCCGGCGCACCTAGCAGCCATTAACCAAAAAAGGTTTCACCCACTAACAGGTGAAGCCTTTTTTTATGAACCAGAGCGGGCCAGTTGAGTAAGCGTGGCCGCATCCAGCGTGTGCCGGCCAGAGAAACGGATAAGGCGGGGCGCGGCGCCCAGTTGCTCCAAGAACTGCCGCTGTTGCTGCAGCTGGTCTTCGGCAACAAACTCGTCCTCGGTGCCGCAAACCAGCGTTACGGGTACTTGGCTGAGCAACTGCGCGGCGGTGGGCAGTTCCATGTCGGGCGGAAAACCTCCGGCCCAGAGTACTAGATGGCTGGGCCGGAAAATAGCCTGGGCCAGCCAACGGCTAACAGTGGCGGCCCCCTGCGAAAAGCCCAGCACCGTAATTTCTACTTCTGGTGCAGCCTGGATTAGTAAGTTGGAGGCAAGCTGGTTAAGATAAGCGACGTAGTCGGCAATTTCCGCTAGCCGGTCGTCGCGGGTCATCCAGGTAGCGCCTACACGGCCGGAGGTACCTTGCAGGTAAAAGCGCGACAATCCTTCGGGGGCAATAACTACTAAGGCCGGATCATCGGTGGTGAGGTGGACGAAATGACGGATGAAATAAGCCGCCAACTGCCCATAGCCGTGCACCACAAACCACACGCGCCGCGTAGCCTTCGATAATTCACCGAGCTGGTAATACCGGGCCGACCGAGTAACGGCAATGTGCTGCTCGCGGGCCTGCATGCTTATTGCGCCTTGGGCAAATCATCGGCCGAGAAGCCGAAGGGCAGCAGGTCGGACAGCGAATTGAACCGGTAGATGCTGCCGTTGGGGCCGGGCAACAGCAGCGGAATAGCCTGTTTCTGGCGGTGCTCATACTCGGCCATTACCTGGCGGCAGGCTCCGCAGGAAGTCACCGGTACAAACTCCCCGTTGGCGGGCCGGGCCGCCACAGCCATGCCCATAATACGCCGATTGGGCTGGGTAGCAGCTAGCCCGAACAAGGCCGTGCGCTCGGCACACAGGCCGGAGGGGTAAGCCGCATTTTCCTGATTGGTGCCGCGAAAGATGGTGCCATCATCGAGTAGCAGCGCCGTGCCAACGTGAAAGTGGGAGTAGGGCGCGTACGCGTGGTCGGTGGCGGCGCGGGCCGCCTGCCAGGTGGCGGCTTCGGCGGCAGAGAGGTCAGCTTCGGATGCCACCACCTCAACGGTGATGGTCAGGTGAAGGGGTTGGGCCATTGGAGGCAAAGAACGGCCCGGCACCGGCTGGCGGCCCCGGGTAGTGAAAAGGGGCGGTGAATGTACAACTTTTTTGCAGACTTCCAGATCGGCACAACAAATTGCTGCTGTCAAACAAGAGTAGGAACGGTGCAGGCCTGCCGGGCTCGGGCATTTATCCGATATTGGCGGCTGAGTTCTAGCCCACCACCCACCCCACATGACCCTTATTCTGCTGCTTGGCGCCGGCCGCTCGGCCACTTCCCTGATTCAGTACCTGTTGCTGCATGCCCCCACGGAAGGGTGGCAGCTGACGGTGGCCGACGTGCAGCCCGCGCACCTGGCCCCCGTGCTGGCTGCCCACTCCGAGTATGCCCGGGCGGTACCGTTTGATGTACACGACGAAGCCAGGCTGGAAGAACTGGTGCCCCGGGCCGACGTGGTTATTTCGATGCTGCCGGCTCTGTTTCATGCTCCGGTGGCCCGCGCCTGCGTGCGGCACCGGCGGCACCTGGCCACGGCCAGCTACGTGAGCGAGGAAATCCGGGCGTTGGATACCGAAGCCAGGGAAGCAGGTATTGCCATTCTGATGGAATGCGGCCTTGACCCCGGCCTCGACCACATGTCGGCCATGCAGGTACTGACCGATATCCGGGCCCGGGGCGGTGTAGTTACGTCGTTCAAATCATACTGCGGGGGGCTGTTGGCTCCCGAGGCCGAGGGCGACAACCCGTGGAAGTATAAGTTTACCTGGAACCCGCGCAACGTGGTGCTGGCTGGCCAGAGTACGGCTAAATTCCTGGAAAACGGCCGCCCCCGTTTCATTACGTACCAGCAGATGTTTGCCCGTACCGAAACCCTGGCCGTGTCCGGCTTTGGTGAGTTCGAGGGGTACGCCAACCGGGACTCGCTGAGTTACCGCGCGCCTTACGGTCTACAGAATATCCCCACAATGCTGCGCGGCACCCTGCGCCGGCCGGGCTACTGCGCGGCGTGGCACGCGCTGGTGCGCCTGGGCCTCACCGATGATGCCGTGCACCTCGACAACCCCGCCACCCTCACGTGGCGGGAGCTGGTGGAAGCCTATCTGCCCACCGGCTCCGGCAACACCGCCGCCCGGGTGGCCGACTATCTGGGGCTGACGCCAGAAGATGACATTATGCAGCGTCTTGCGTGGTTGGAGCTGTTTTCGGAGCGGCCCGTAGGCTTGGCTAATGCCACGCCCGCCCAGCTGCTGGAGCGCCTGCTCACCGAAAAATGGGCCCTGCAGCCCCGCGACCGGGACATGATTGTAATGCAGCACCTGTTTGAGTACGAGTTGAACGGGGAGCGGCACGGCCACACGTCGTCGTTGGTGGTGCTGGGCGATGATGCCGTGCACACGGCCATGGCCAAAACGGTGGGTCTGCCCCTGGCAATGGCCGTGCGCCGGCTCACGCAGGGCCAACTGCAACAGCGCGGCGTGGTTATCCCAACCGAGTCGGAGTTGTACGAGCCCATTCTAACGGAGCTGGCCCAGGAATACGGAATTCGGTTCGTGGAGGAATCGTACGCTTTAACGTCATCTATAGTGGCGGATTGACGTGCTCTAAATGGCCAGATAAAACGGCCCCAATGCCTCCCGAAACCACGCAGAATAGTCCTCGGAGGTGGCTTCGTGCAGCGGTAACTCCTGCTGCTGCACGAGGCCCGGCTGCCGGCTGAACGTGGTAATATGGCGCAGTGGTTTACTGCCGGGCCGGTGATACAGGATTAAGCGGAAAACGGGATGCAGACCAACAGCCGCGGCTTCCTGCTCAAACTGCTTCATCTCAGGTGGCGGCAGCAATACCGTCAGCTGGCCACCGGGCATTAAAAACCGGGCGGCAAAACCAGCTAGCTCCCCGAACGTCAGAGTATCGGCGGCGGTGTGGCGGGCCGTAGTGCGCTGGGCGCTGGGGGAGCGGAGGGAGTTACGGAAAAAGGGTGGGTTGCAGAGAATCAGGTCGAAGGGTTGGGGGTGAGTGGCTGCTAAAGCCGCCAGCGGAACCGGATGCAACACCAGCCGCTCAGCCCATTGGCTGGCTGCAAAGTTGGCGGCGGCCTGGGCCGCGGCGGCTTCGTCCAGCTCCACGGCCTCCAGGTAGGCCGTGGGGTTGCGCTGGGCAGCCATCAGGGCCAGCAAGCCGGTGCCGGTACCCACGTCGAGGATGCGCCGGGCCCCGGCTACGGGTGCCACCGCTCCCAGCACGCAGGCATCGGTGCACACCTTCATGGCGCAGGCGTTCTGCTCGATGCGGAACTGTTTGAACT
This sequence comes from Hymenobacter pini, assembly GCF_020421205.1. Lineage (GTDB taxonomy): Bacteria > Bacteroidota > Bacteroidia > Cytophagales > Hymenobacteraceae > Hymenobacter > Hymenobacter pini. Next base: position 483,130 of record NZ_JAIZZH010000002.1, on the reverse strand, counting down.
GAAAATAGGAATTCGCCACGCCCCGGAGTTAGCCGCGTTTCGCCTCAATCAGCTCGTAGCCTTCATCCACCAGCAGTGGCCCTTTGGTGGCACTCCACACGGCCAGTTGGTCGCACCGCTCGTTTTCGGGGTGGCCGTTGTGGCCGCGCACCCATCGGAACTGCACATTGCGCTGGCGGTACACTTTCACAAAGCGGCGCCACAGGTCCTCATTGGCCTTTTTGCCGAAGTCCGGCTTGTTCAGCCAGCCGAATACCCACTTTTTCTCTACGGCATCCACCACGTAGCGGGAGTCGGTGACGACGGTAATCGGCAGCTCGGGACGGGTAATGGCCTCCAGCCCGATGATGACGGCCAGCAGCTCCATGCGGTTGTTGGTGGTGAGGCGGAAGCCCTGGGTGAGTTCCTTCTCATGCTGGCCGAAGCGCAGAATGGCGCCGTAGCCTCCGGGGCCCGGATTGCCCCGCGAGGAGCCATCAGTATACAGGTAAATCAAGCGAAAAGCGGTAAATGCAGAAAACCCCCGCAAGGTACGAAGTGAGAATTGTTGGATGGGTGAATGGCTGGATGGGTGATTAGTACTTATTGGCTTAATCCGACAATTCAACCATTCATCAGTTCAACCATTCTCCCATCCAACTACTCACTTTCCTTGATCAGCTGCCGACGGTAATTAGCCAGGATAGTGGATTTCAGCAGAAACCCCAGATAATGGTCGTTTAGGTCGAGGACGGGGAGGGCCCAGGCCCCGAGCTGTTCCATGCAGCGTAAAGTATCCAGCAGGGTATCATCGGGGCGCACTATGGCAGGTGGGTCCGTCATCAGATCCTGCACGCGGGTGGTGGTGTAGTGCTCGTCGTCGAAGAGGGCGTCGCGCACGGTATCCAGGCTTACTACGCCGTGCAGGTACCCCGCATTATCCACCACCGGAAACAGGTTGCGGGAAGCGTGCCGGAAGGCGGTAACCAACTCGCCCAGCGTGTCTTCGGGATGAACGGGCAGAAAGTCCGTCTGAATCAGGGTACGCACATCCAGCTGCGCCAGTAGGCCCCGGTCCCGGTCCTGGTTTACGTACACGCCTTTCTGCACCAACTTGCGGGTGTACACCGAGTACGGCTCGAAGTAGCGGGTGATAAGGTAGGAGCCGGAGGTAACCACCATCAACGGGACGAACAGCGCATAACCGCCCGTAATTTCGGCAATGAGGAAGATGCCGGTAAGCGGGGCATGCACTACGCCCGCCAGGGTGCCGGCCATTCCCAGCACAATAAAGTGTACTTCTGAAATGGGGTAGAGGCCGCTCAGATTGATAAGGCGGGCAAACACAAAGCCACATAGGGCCCCCGCAAACAGTGAGGAGCCAAACATGCCCCCGTTGCCGCCCGAGCCAATGGTAATAGTAGTAGCAACCACTTTCAACAGCATACTGCCGGCCGCTACCAGCAGCACCAGCCACACGCTCTCATCGTGGAAGACATCAAACAAAGAGCCATCAATCAGCTGATCGGCGTGGCCACCTAGTAGGAGCTGCACAATATTGTAGCCTTCCCCGTACAGCGGGGGGAACAGGAATACCAGCCCCCCCAGGGCCAAGCCGCCCAGCAGTACTTTCCGCAGCGTGCCGTGCAGCTGCTCAAAGTACTTATCGGCCCAGAAGTACACCCGGATCATGTACACCGACAGCAGGGCCGTAAACACGGCCAGCATCAGGTACAGCGGCACGGCATCTACGGGCCAGGAAGTGGTAATAAGAACGAAGGGCTGACCCGCGTACAGGGCCTTCGATACCACCGTGGCAGTAGCTGAGGCAATCAGCAAAGGCACGAAATACGCCGCCGACAACTCTGACAGAATAACTTCAACGGCAAACAGTACCCCCGCAATGGGCGAGTTGAAAATGGCCGCTACGCCCGCGGCGGCTCCGCAGCCCGTGAGCAGCCGCCTTTCGCGCCGCCCAATCCGCAAAATGCGGGACGTGTTGGACCCAATAGCCGAACCCGTAACGGAAATAGGGGCTTCCAGACCCGCCGAGCCCCCGAACGTAACCGTCAGAAACGACGAAACCAGCTGCGAGTACAGCTTACTACGGGGCACAATGCTACCCTGCCGGGCAATGTTATAGATAATAGGCCCAATGCCCCGGCCCAGGTTGCCATCCAGGAAATACCGGGTAAACAGCACCGTAAGGGCAATACCGATAATAGGGTAAAGCGAGCTGGCAAACACTTGATATTCGCCGGGTACCCACGCATTCAGCATTTTCTGCGAGTCGTGGACCATCGTCTTGAGCAGTACCGCCGCCAAGCCTGCCAGCAAGCCCACCAGCATACTCACCACAATCAGGTACACCCGGTCGCTGACGTGGCGCACGCGCCACACGAGCAACGGACGAAGTAGCCGATGGATGGTATTCTGGGGCATGGGCGCGCAGGGGGTGGGTGGCAGCCAACGGGTGTAGCCGCTAACCTAACGAAAACTTCTTTGAGTTATTAGTTGTCCGTTACTCGCTGTCAACTACTAACCGCATGAAGAATGCTTTTATCAACCAGCAACGAATAACCAGCAACTAGCTCGAAAGAGCCGGCACCCCCAGGCCCGCGCCCAGCAGCTCCTGCTTCACCTCCTGCATCAGGCGGCTTTTAAGCTGCAGCACGCCCCGACGGTAGTCTTCGGAGTCGGCCCAGAAGTACACGCGCAGGTCGGCGGTGGTAGCAGTGGCCTTCTCCAGGTTGATGTACGGGGCGCGGGGAGCCTGTTGCACATCGGCCACGGTGCGCAGATAGTTGAGAATGACGTTGGTTGCCACGTCGGGCGTGGCGTCCTGGCCCAGGTCTACGCTCACCAAAAACTCCTGCCGCAGGTTGCCGTCGCGGGTGTAGTTGATGAGCGGCTCCTTCAGGACCAGTGAGTTGGGTAGGTAGATGTGCTTGCCATCGAAAGTGCGGATAAGCGTGATGCGCAGGTTCAGGGCTTCCACGTGACCAATCAGCCCTTTAATTTCTACCGTATCGTTGATGTGGAAAGGCCGGTTGAAAGCCAGAATAACGCCGGCCAGAAAGTTCTCGGCAATATCCTTGAAGGCAAAGCCCACGATAAACGCCGATACGCCCGCTGCCCCCACCAAGCTGCCCACAATGCCCGAAAACCCCAGGATATTGAGCGCCAGCATCAGGCCCAGGCCTACCATCACCCACTTGCCAATACTAGCCAGAAAATCGGCCAGCAGAGGGTCAGTGGAACGTTTGCGTAACCGCCCGCCTAACAGGGCACTGACGCGGTTGGCAATAAATATGGCCACTACCAGCAGTACCAAGGCAATCAGCAGCTTGGGTAACACATACAGGAACTGTTGCCAGTAGGCAGAAAGGACACGGTGCAAATCCTGGAGCATAGACAAAAGCATTAGGGCGGAGAATAGCAGCCGGTTTCATAGCAAACCGGCCAAAGCAAAGCCCCGCGGGCGTGTGCCAGCGGGGCCATGGTAAGTGTTGCTATACGTAGATACTGCGTGTTGGGGTTGGCTTGCACCGCCTCAGGCCAGGGCTGGCCGGTTCATCCAGCGCCAGAACACCAGGCCGCCCAGCGCATAGGCCACCACGTCCCAAGGGTCGGGCGTGTTGCGTACTACTGACGAAGATTGCAACAAGGGCACTAGCTCAAACCACACGGAAAACACCAGCCAGGTGCTGAAAATCCAGGAAGTGGGCAGCACAAATGAAGGCTGCCGAAAATACAGGCGCCGCATTACGCAGAGCACCAGTGTAAGCTCCAGGGGCAGAGACAGAAAATCGGCCAAGTGGGAGCGGACCACACCGGGCAGGGGCCAGTGCGGCGACAGTGGCCCGCCGTACTTGTGTAGCACGGTAATGAAGTACAGTACTGTGCCCACCAGAAACAGCGGGTGCCGTAGCTCGGCGGGTAGCCTCAACCGGCTAGCAGTGTTATCAGCCATAGGATAAATGCCATAAGTGCCCCAAACGCCAGCTGCCCGCCCCGAATAATGTATTTCAGAAAGCGCACCCACGGTTTGTCATCGGGTTTGATTTCGATGAGCATGATGGGCGACACCGGCTCCTGGGCCAGCCGCTCCCGCTGCTGTTCGCTGCGTAAGCGCTGCGGGTCCAGCAGCTGCCCGCACCGCTCACACCGGTCAGTAGCCAACTGCTGCCAGTTACTCCAATACCCGCAGGCTGGACATTTCTTCGTGGCTTCCAAGGGAGTGGGGAAAGTGTGAATGGTCACAGCGCGTCATGCAGAGCGAAGCGAAGCATCTCGCGTGCTGACGTTGCCATACTAATCGTCATGCAGAGCGAAGTCGAAGCATCTCTACCGCTTCATTTGAGTTACTACTGCAACGTCAGCACGCGAGATTCCTCGGCAAGCTCGGAATGACGTGCCATGTACTTGTGCTTACAACTCCATGATGTCCTCGTTCCAGAGCGTGGGCTCGGCCTCGATGAACTCCTCCATCATCTGCACGCATTCGTCCAGGTTGAGGTCCACTACTTCTACACCGTGGCTTTCCAGAAACGCCCGCGACTCGCCAAACGTGCGCGACTCGCCCACCATCACCTTCGGAATTTTGAACTGCACGATGGTGCCGGCGCACATGTAGCAGGGCATGAGGGTGGTGTAAATGACCGTATCCCGGTAGTTGCGCTGGCGGCCGGCGTTGAACAGGCAATCCATTTCGCCGTGCTTGATGGGGTTGTCTTCCTGTACGCGCTTGTTGCGGCCCCGGGCCACAATCTTGCCGTTGCGCACCAGCACCGAGCCAATCGGAATACCGCCTTCCTGTCGTCCTTGCCGCGCTTCGTCGATGGCGGCCTGCATGAATTCGTCCATGTCTATTAAAGTTTCTGGTTGCTAGTTTCTGGTTTCTGGTTGAAAGTGGGCAATGAAACCCAAACTGGCAACCAGAAACTTATTTTAACGGGCACAGATGCCACGGTAGGGGCAGTACTGGCACTTATCCAGGTCGTCGGTTTTGCGGATGGGCTCGGCGGGGTCCAGCATGCGGCGCACCAGCTGACCCAGCAGCTCCTCGCTGTGCTGCACAAAGTCCTGCCCTTCGGCCGTTAGGAAACTCATATCCGCCGACATAGCCCCGGCCCCGAGGTTGCGCAGGGAAATAATGGCGGCATCGGCGGCGGGGCGGCCCTGCTGAGCCAGCAGAAAGCGGTACAGCCACAGCTGCCGCACTTTATCGGCGGCGGAAGAAGTATCGGTGAGCAGGCGCGCCACGGCATCGGCTGCCGATTCCTTGCTTTTCTGCAGGCGCAGCTCGTGGGCCTGTACCAGGCCGGTTTTGTAGTCCACCACCCGCAGGCGGCCATCCGGAAACTGGTCTACCCGGTCGGCTTTGCCCAGCAGGCGCACGGGCAGCTTCTCGCCGGTTTCGGGCAGGGGCACGAATACGGTGGCGTGCAACTCCTCCTCCAAGCCCTGAATCTGCAGGGGCAGGGCCTCGGGCTGTTCCAGCAGGCTTTCGAGGTAGCGGCGCACCAGCTGGCTGGCCACCTGGCCCAGTACGTGGTTCAGGCCCTCATCGGCGCGGGCGTGGCGGCCGGCTTCCTCCTTGCGCAGGGCCTTGGCCACCATAATCGGGGCCAGCTTCACCAAACCCGCAACGTCATCGGCGGTGAGCAGTGGAGCCCGCAGGTTCACCGCGTTGCGGCGGATGGTTTGAGCGAAGGGTGTCAGCAGCTCCTCCAAGGCCTCGTGCACCACCGTGCCGAAGCCATCAGGGCCCAGCGCTTCTTCTACTTCGTCGTTCTCCCGGAACCGCGCCACCCGCTGGAAATAGAACTGCAGGGAGCAGCTCAGGTATTGGTTGAGGGCCGTGGGCGAGAGGCCCCGGTCTAGCAACTCCCGCAAGGCCAGCAGCATGCCCGCATCTTTTTCCAGCACGAGGTCAGTAGCTTCTTTCTGGCTGTTAGCTGCTGGCTGTTGGCTGTTAGCTTCTTCTTCCATTGAGCTATCAGCTAATAGCTCCAGGCTGTCAGCCGAAGTAACTGTCAGATCCAGCAGTTCCAGCGCGGGGTTTTGCAGGGCCAGGTCGTTTTCAATCTGCAGCAAAAAGCGGCTCCGCTCCCCGGTGCGCACGCCCTCGGCTCCGGGCAGGATGTGCAGCAAGTCCACCTGCCGGGCGCGCTGCAGCAGCCGCCAGAACTGGTGGGCCGTGGCAGCTTCGTGGTCGGCGTAGGTGGGCAGCCCGAAGGTGGTGAGCACGTCGTAGGGGAACAGGGAGCTGTGGCGCTTGGGGGCCGGTAGCACGTTCTCGTTGCAGCTCAGGATGATAACGTGGTCGAAGTCCAGGGCCCGTGTTTCCAACAGGCCCATCACCTGCACATCGGCAATGGGCTCCCCGCTGAAGGGCAAGCGGGTGTTCTTCATCTGCTCGTAGAGAAACCGCCGGAAGGAGCGCACCGACAGCCGCTGTTCCCGGCAGTCGAACACCGATTCCAGCCGCTTCACCAGCGTGAAAAACAGGTACAGGTACTCCGCCTCAATAGCCGAGTGCTGGTCCTGATAGGCCTTTTTGAGTAGGTCGATGAGCGTGTAGCAGGCCCGGATGATGTCGTCGCAGTTGTTCCAGGTGGCAAACAGGGCCGTGAGCAGCGGGTGATCCTGGCCCATTTCTACCAGCTCCTCGGCCGTGAGCAGCACGGCGTGGCGCTTGATGATGGTGCGGCACACCCGGTCGAGCAAGCCGGGGTGCTCAGCCTCGGGTTGCTTGTCCAGCCACTGCTGGTAGCGGCGCAGAAATGGGTGCTGCAGCAGCTTGCTGACGGCCAAGTGGTGGTAGCGGGGCACGCCGTAGCCGGTTTCCTGCGAGCCTTCCCGTACGCCGGTAAGGTGCACCTCAAACAGCAAATCCACCAGGTTGAACAGGGGCGTGCTCTGGAAGTTGAGGCCCATGGTCACGTTATACTCGGGCACCTCCTTGGGCGGCAGCCCGTGCAGCACCGGCAGCAGCAGGGTTTCGTCGGGCAGTACCACGGCCACGGTGCCGGTGGGATGTTGCCGACGGGCTTCGGCTAGCAGCTGCCCGGCCACTTTGCCCTGTATGGAGGAATTGGCCATGCCCACCAGCCGTACCGTGCGCGGCAGCTGGCGCAACAGCTCGGCCGGCCCCCCGAAGTTGTCCCAGGGCAAATCCAGCCGGTCCTGGTATTGCTTCAGGTGCTGGCCAGCGCGGTTGGGCGAGCCTTTTTCCAGATAAAACGCATCCCCATCAAAGTACACTTCGGCCAGCCCCACCTTGCGCAGCCGCCGAATCAGCCGCTCCTCCGCCTTCGAAAGAAAGCCCAGCCCAATAAACACATGGCGGGGCAGGGTTTCGCCAGCCTCCAGCCGCTCCCGCACGCGGCGTTGGGCCAGGCGGTAGGCCAGGCCGGGGTAGGCCAACCGGTCCTGGCGCATGCGCTTTTGCAGGCGGTAGTACACCCGCTCCAGGTCATCCCAGAAGCGGAAGTAGGCTGTAGTAGTGCTTTGGGGCGAATACTCGGCCCCTAAATCCCACCGTTCCAGGGCCTTTGCCTGACTCAGGTACTCGAACACCTTGCGAGGCGAGGCCAGGTTCTGGTCGAGGCTCGAAAAATCCTGCAGCAGCAGCGCCGACCAGCCCACGAACTGGTCGAATTCCAGCCGTTGGTCAATGCCGCGCATGATTTCGAACAGCAGCAGCTGCAGGGCAATGGGCTCCTCCACCTGCACGCCGGCCAGCTCCACCATATAGTCTTCCATGGCCGCAATGCGGGGGCTCCACAGCGCCTGCCCGGCCTCGGCGGCTAGGCTCAGCTCGTTCTGCAGGTACACCACCGCCCGCCGCGTAGGCACCACCACTACTAGGTCCGATAGCTCGCCCGAGGCCCCGTACCGGGCTACCAGCTCCCGGGCCATACGCCTGAGAAACGGCGTGGCATCGGGCGCAGGCAGCACGGGGGAAAGCGGGGCGGGGATGGAGGAAGCGGTAAGCATAGAGGGTAAAGATACGGTGGGTTGATGGTGGAATGATTTGTCAATTCCGGGTAAGTATTTTGCGAGTAGTTATAGCCTGTTTGCCAGGATAGACGTGCCGTATGCCCCCTGTTTTCAGGGTTCAGCAATCCATTCAGCTCCCGCCACCTCCGCGCCCTACTCCGTGGGCGGAACAATGGCAGAATATCTTACTGCTGCTAGTTGCCGTTATTCCGGTAGCCGCGTTGCTGCTGGTAGCTAGCTTAGTGGCGGGGGGCTGGTATCTGCTTAAAGAAGCCGGTCGGAAACTTCTGCTGGCAGTGGGGCAACTGTTTGGGTGTCAACCGCCGCTGCCGGCCATGTCGATAAAACCGGAACCCAGAGAAATATTCTGTACTCCCCAGCTGCGCCTGCTGACTACTGAGGAGGACTGGGAAACGCAGGGTAAGGAATTCAGAGACTGGCTTGACCTATGGGGAGAGCTGGAACACGAGTTCGGCCGGTACCCCGGCCTGTTCCGCTTGCACACCGAGCCGGAAATTCCGGGCCTTCACCAGCAACTGGTTTCTGACTTATGCCGACTCGATGCCGCGGGAGTATTTCTGCAATTGCTGGAGCCCCGGCCAAATCAGCAGCTGGCCGGTACCTCTTGGCTGGTGTACTTGGAATTTGCCACCCGACAGTGGCAGCGCGTGGCGGAAACCGGTGGTTTTTATCTTCTGCCAGATGCCGTCGGAGAGTCTTACCAGTTCAGTGGTATTCAGGCTGGGGGCAGCCGATTGGAGGTGCAGGCGTACCCCACCCAACCAGTATCCTAATGTCCCGGCACCGCCGCTTCGGCCGGTACCTCGGCTTTAGCGGGCTCCACGTAGCTGGCCAACGAGCGGACCGCCAGCAGTAAGCTCACCAAAATCAGCACGGTGCCAAGCAGGAAGGGGGCGCCGGGGAAGTATACGGGCGCTTTGGGGCCGGTGAAATAGGAGAATAGGTTGGTCATCAGGGGCGGGCCCACGATAGAGGTGAGGCTCATCAGGCTGGTAAGGGCCCCCTGCAACTCGCCCTGCTGATTACCGGGTACCTGCCCCGAGATAATACCCTGCAGCGCCGGCCCCGAAATGCCCGCCAGGCAGTATGGCACCAAGAATACATACATCATCCAGCCTTTGGTGGCAAAGGCAAACAGCAGAAAGCCCAGCGCGTACAGCGCCATGCCTAGAAATACCGACCGTTTGGCCCCCAGCGCCGGGTTGATGCGCCGAATCAGCAAGCCCTGCACAATAGCCACCAGCAGCCCAATGGCAGATAGAGAATAGCCTACTTCATCGTTGCTCCAGTGAAATTTCTCCAGCACGTAGTACGTCCAGTTACTTTGGGTGGCGTGAGCGGCAATGTAAATGCACAGCAACGACGACACCAGTCCCGTTATAACCGGGTAGCGGCCCAGCAGCCGCAAGGAGCCGACAGGGTTAGCCCGCTTCCACTCAAACGCCCGCCGCCGCTCTTGGGGCAAGGATTCGGGCAGCACGAAATACCCATATAGTAGATTCAGAAACGTTAGCCCCGCCGCCGTCAGAAAGGGCACTTTAGGCCCGAACCCAACTAATTGGCTACCTAGCAGGGGGCCAATAATAAAGCCCAGCCCGAAGGCGGCCCCGATCATGCCAAAATTTTGAGCCCGGGTTTCGGGCGTACTGATGTCGGCAATATAGGCGGAGGCCGTAGTAAAGCTAGCGCCCATCACGCCCGCAATCAGCCGGCCCACAAACAGCCAGCCGATAGTGGGCGCGAAGGCCAGCAGAATATAATCGAAGGTGAAGCCCAGCAGGGACAGTAGCAGTACCGGTCGCCGCCCGTACCGGTCGGAGAGGTTGCCCATCACCGGCGAAAACAAAAACTGCATCAGGGCGAAGGCAAATACCAGCCAACCCCCAATCCGGGCCGCGTCGCTCACGGTGCCGCCCGTGAGGTGGCGGATGAGCGTGGGAATTACCGGGATAATAATGCCGATGCCCGTTACGTCCAGCAGCAGCGTGAAAAAGATGAAGCCAAGCGCGGCCTTACGAGGAGCAGCCATAGAGCAGAAGGAAAGGAGGGGCCGTAAAGGTAGCGCGAAGCCAGTGCTTTGGTGATACTTAATTACATGTTTTTGCTAAAAAAATTAGTTTTATATTCGGCAGGATGAATAGATGATGCTAAAAATGTTTTCCGGAAGTTCGTCACTAATACATCGATGCCGGATAGTAACTTGCGAGGATTTAGGGGCTAAGGGTAGCCCCATCTTTACTTCAATTATTCTATGAAAACATTGCTACGCTACTCGGCGCTGGCTTTGGCGCTATTAACGGCTGAGCCGGTATTCGCGCAAAATTTGCCGGCCGGTTATGCCACTGAACTGACGTATGCCTCGGCATTTGAGAAACAGGCGCTAACGCCCGAAACGCCCCATACCGAGCGAGAGTATCTGGCCCAACTACTGGCCGTAAACCCAGCTAGCACCGACGCTTCGCTACAACAAGCCGAGACTCGCCTGGCAGATTTCTACGCTCAACTTGATAAGGAAAAACTTGCCACAAAACCACTGGCCCGGCAGGTGCGCAGTATCTTCGAGCTGGCCCACCAGCGCTTCCTGACCAAGTATGAGGATGCCGCCACCTTCGACCGTACGGTGCAAAGCGGGGTGTACAACTGCGTTAGCGCCTCGGCCCTGTACGCGCTGATTTTTGAGCATTACCACATTCCGTATGCTATCCGCCAGAAGCCTACTCACGTGTACTTGGTGGCTGATCCGCAAGCCAGCAACATTACCGTAGAGACCACCGCGCCCACTTTTGGGTACTTTCTACCCGACGCCAAGTTCAAAAAGGCGTACGTGGAGTATCTGGTGGAGAGCAAGCTGGTAAGCCAGAGCGAGGTGCAGCAGCAGGGCATAGAAGAAATCTTCAAGCAGAAGTTTCAGGCCGACAAAACCATTTCCCTGCCGCAACTGATTTCGCTACAGTATTATAACCAGGGCGTGCTGGCCTTGCAGGCTGACGAAGATGAGAAGGCCTACCATGTACTGCGCAAGGCGGAGAAGCTGTTTCCGGCCACCGAAACTAAATACTTGCTCACGCAAAGTCTAGCCTCGCGCCTGCAGGGCAACGACTACAACAAGCTGGAAGATGTGCAACTGCTGACGGAGTTTTACGCCCGGCAGCCGGCCACCAAGTACCGCGACGAATGCGTGAATGCCTTCAGGTCCATCACCCAAAAGTTTCTGCTGGAGCGCGGCGACACGGCCACGTATCGCACCATGTACGGTACGTTTCTCAACAGCGTAGCCGATACCAGCACCCGTAACTCACTGTCATACGTGTACTTTATGCAGCGCGGCCGTATGCTGGCCATGCAGCAGCACACCGAGCAAGCCTTCCCGTTGCTGTTGCAGGCTTTCCGTTACAACCGGCTCAGCCCTGAACTACAGGGGTTGATAAGCGCAGTAGTGCAAGATGAAATCAACGTGCACCGCAACTCGGTGGGGCTGTTGCAGCGCCTCGATAAGTACAGCGCCACGTATCCTTTTCTGCGGAATTCACCACCCATGCGCCAGGCATACCTCTACAGCTACGCCCGTGCCGCCTACGATGCCTTTATGGGCAGTAAGCGCGTTGAAGGAAAGAAATACCTGACTGCTTTTGAGCAGGCGTATGCCCGTAAGGATGCCACGATTGATGTTGAACAAGTAGCCACCGTGTACTTAGCAGCCAGTATTGCCTCTGGCAAAGCCAACGACCTAGCCGGGGCCCGCGCCTATGCCCGCAAAGGCCTGACTTATGAGCCTACTAACCCCGAACTCAAACGCATTGCCAGCATGAACTAGTGGCTTCGGGGCCCACACCAAACAAGAAAGCCAGCGCCATTTATCGGCACTGGCTTTCTTGTTTGGTGGAACTACTGGCTACTTACGCCTCCCACTCCTGCACCTCCTGCGTGTCGAAGTAATACAGTACGCAGCACACCTGCTCAAACCGCAGCTCCCGAAACAGCGTGGCGTAGCGCTGCAGGGCCTGGCGGTGGCCGGGGTGGGGCGGAGGAAGCTTGAAATCGAGGATAGTAACGCGTCGCCCCTGGCCGCCGGGCAGGGCTTCAAACACAATCCGGTCGGGTTTGTAGTCCTGTTTGCGGGTGCCGCCCACCAGAATTTCCCGCTCGGCTTCGGCGGCCACCTGAGGGCTGAAGTAGTGGGCCATGCGCGGGTTGCGCACCACTTCCTGCAGACGCTCCAACAAGCCGGCCCGCTCCCGGGTACTGATGATACCTTCCGCTACGAGCTGGCCCGCTACCCGCTCCACATCATCGGCCTGCTTCACCCGGCGCAGGGCGTAGTGCAGCCGGCGGTTCCATTCGCGCTGCTCTTGCTGGTCGTCGAAGTCGAATACGGCGTTGGCATGCTGCTTCAGGCGCAGGCGCTGTTCCCAGGGCGTACTCGTGAGGTTGGTAAGGGCGAGTTCGTTATTCGTTATCGGTTGTTCGTTATTGGCTTCTGTATTCGTAGGTGAAGGCTGCGCAAACGGCAACTGGCCCTGGGCGTCGGCCAGCACATAGGCCATCTGCTCGTCGTGCCACTGACCGGTGCTCACCAAAAAGCGGTGTAGCAGCTCCGCTACGGTAGCGGCCGGTTTATCGGAGGGCGTTTCGTCCTTGCTGGTTTTGGTGGGCTTAGGCTGGCGGCTGATCAGGTAGAGGCGGTAGCGCGGCCGGGTGAGGGCCACGTACAGCGTATTCAGACCTTCCAAGAAGGTTTTTTCAACTTCCTCGGTGTACTGGTCGGCTAAAGGAGTGTGCAGCAAATCCTGTTTGAGCCCAACCACGGCCACGCCGGGCATTTCGGCCACGGGCCGGTCGGCCTCGGTGGGCAGGCGGCCCCACAGCAGCGTGTTCATGTGCGGGCGCAGCGTCCAGTCGGCAAACGGTACAAGCACCACCCCGTACGCCAAGCCCTTGGCCTTGTGCACCGTGGTGATGGTAATGGCATTGCGCCCGGCCGGAGCGTTGATGCTGAGCGTACTCTTCTTCTGGTCCCAATAAGCCAGGAAGTTGTTAAGGTTGTTGCCGAAGCGCAGGCTGTACTCCAGCGTCAAATCCAGGAACCGGAACAGGTACTCCCGCTCAGCCACCCGGCCCAGCAGCCCAAACAAGCCTACCAGCCGCTCCGTCAGCTCATACAGGCCCAGGTTGCCGGTTTCCCGCTCCTGCACATCGTAGCCCAGGGCGCGCAGCTCGTCCCAGAAGGGCTGCACGCTCTCGGCGTTGGCCAGCTCGGCGTGGTGGCGGGCCCGCTCAGGTGAGGGGTCGAGGCCGCGCACTACCCGGTCCACCAGCAGCAGGGCTTCGGCCCGGGCCAGGGTATCGGCGGGTTGGTTGAGCACCCGGAACAGCACCACCAGCAGGTTCACCACCTCGGCAAACTCCAACGACAACGAGTCAGCCGAAATAATATCGTAGCCCCGCTCCTTCAGGAATTTGGCCGTGCGCCGGCTGGTCTGGCGGGTGCGGCAGAGTACGGCCACATCCTGCAGCGCAAACCCATCGGCCACGGCCTTTTCCACCAGTTGCAACGTCAAGTACAGGGTGCTTTCGTCGTAATCCAGCGTCTGGCCCACTAGGTAGCCGGGCAAGATTTCGGGCGTGTAAGTGCCCAGGGCGGCATCGTAGCGGCAGGCGGGGGCGTCGTTATCGGTAAATAGCAACTCCACGTGGGCGTTGGCGGGGGCGTTGGCCGGGGCCTGCTGCACAAAATCAGCGTCGTAAATGCCCTTTACTAGGGGCAAAGACGGGTGGGTGGCGCTGATAAACCGAAACAGCTCGTTATTGAACTGGATGATAGCCGCGCCCGAGCGGTAGTTAGTGCTCAGGTTACGCGCTTCCAGCGCTTGGTCGATAGTACGGTACCGCTCCGTCAGAATCTGGCGCAGCTCCGCATCGGCCACGCGCTGGTATAGGTGCTCGGTCTGGTTCTGGTAGAGGCGCAGAATCTGCTCCATTTCCCCGCCCCGCCACCGGTAAATCGACTGCTTGGCGTCGCCCACGGCCAAGCTGAGGTTGCCGTGACCCAGGGCGTTTTCTACCAAGGGCAGCAGGTTGTTCCACTGCAGCACGGAGGTATCCTGAAACTCGTCGATGAGCAGGTGCTGGTACCGGTCACCGAGCCGTTCGTACAGAAACGGCACCGGCTCGCGCAGTACAATCTGGGCAATGCGGCGGTTGAATTCGGCAATGAGTACCACGCCCCGGTCCCGGCTGAGCTGGTCCACAGCCTTACTCAACTCGCTCAGCAAACTCACCTGAAACACGTAGGGCAGCATGCCCGCGGCCACTAGGTAGTCGGGCAGCAGCCGCTCCCGTAGCTGCAGCAGCTGTCGAAACGTCTGCTCGAGTAGCGGCGCGGCCGCATCCACGGCTTCGCGCAACGCACCGGCCTTGGCCTTGGCACTGTACCACGCCCCTGATTCCAAAGGTTTCAAAGCCGTAGCCGTGGGAAACTGACCGCCCGTAGCCGGCAATTCCAGCCAGCGGTGCCAGTTGCTGAAATGCCCGTACACGCCGTTCGTGCCCCCGTTGAGGTGCTCGGCTTCCAGCCCATGCTGCTCCAGGGTTTCCAAGGCTACAGCGGCGGTTTGCTGCACCAGTATTTCAATTTCCTGCTTGCGCTGGCGCAGTTTGTCGTAGAGGCGGCGGTAATCCTGCAGACTCAGCTGCTGCAGCTGCTCTACGGCCTCGTGCACCGGTTCGCTCAGCAAAAACTGGCCAAACTGCACCAGCTCCTCGGGCAGATTATTCCAGCTGCGGCCCTCCTCGGCCTTATTCAGGGCAAAGTCAGAAATTGTTTTGGACAGCAGCGCGGAATTCGGGTCCCGGTTCACCTTGTCCAGCAGCAGGGCCACGGCGCTTTGCAGCACGGTGGTGCTGTCCAGCTCCACCTCAAACGTGGCGGGCAGCCCCAACTCCCGCGTAAACGCCGTTACAATGCGCTGCACGAAGGAGTCGATGGTGCTCACGGCAAAATCGGCGTAGTGGTATAGCGCCAGCCGGAAGGTGGCCGCCGCCCGCTGCTGCAGCACCTGCTGCCGCTCCTCGGGCGTTTCCAGATGGGCCAAGGGGCCTTCCTGAGCCAGCTCGTCGGCAATTTCCGTCAGCAGCCCATCAGTAACTCCCACCGGCAGCCGGGCAAACCGCCGCAACGCCCCCAGAATCCGCTCCTTCATCTCGCCGGCCGCGTCGTTGGTGAACGTAATGGCCAGAATGGTTTTGAAGTACGCTGCGTCGTCGGTGGCCAGGGCCAGCTTCAGGTATTCCTTGGTGAGCTGGTATGTTTTGCCGGAGCCGGCCGAGGAGGAGTAAATGCGGAAGGAGGGGGGCATTGGTGGAAGTTTAAAAGTCGTCGTGAGCCCAGAGCTTATCGTCACGACGTTTCGCGCGGTGTCGCGCTCTAGACGTCATCTTTTCTTGGCGCTGACTTTTCTTGCGCCATCGAGCTTTGGCTTCCTCACGTAGCACTAGGTATCCTCTGCGTCGCTCAGGATCTAGCGAATCAAGAGCATACTGTGGGCTTTCTTCATAGTTATTGAGCATTGAACTGGCTACGGTTATTACGGAGCCGAAACATCCACACATCTGTGCTGTCTCTGCCCTATCCCGCTGATGCCGGAGTAGCAACGGGTACAAATCAACCTCTGGCCGTTCCGACAACGCCCAAAAAGCGTACCCACGCACAGCCGGCGACTTATACTTCAGCAACGTCTGCAACTCTGCGGTACTACAAAAGCGGCGCAGCGAATCGAAGCGAGTATACTGGCGTGGCCTGTAACCAATGCGGCTTACCAATTCACACTTCACTACCCCTATATGGGCAATTGTGTCGGTTATGCGCTTAATGAAGGCCTGATGCTGGTCCTGTGCTTGTAAGGCCTGACTGCCAGAAAGCAAGATGAGGACAAAGATAAACCACTGCTTCATGGTAAATAGATATCAAGCTAGTGAGGATAGTTTTGGTAACGGATGGGATTCACCGCTGGTGCTGCATAGCAAACGGAGCCGATGGGTAGCTCAGGCTCGCCGATTGATCTATTGCCCGCGCTTGTCGAAAGCTACTGTTTCTCTTCTTCAGCCGGCTGAGCGGCTGACGCCGTAGCGGGGGATTCCACCGCTACTTTGGCCGCGCCGGCGCGGGCTACCATTACCTGCCGGCCTACGTCGGCCAGGTTGCGGCTCTCGTAGATTTTCATTGCCGTCGATACATCAATGGCCTGCCGGGTCTGCTCGTCTAGGTCGAAGGTGAGGGTAATGAAGTTCAGGTGCACGCCCAGCGGCTCCAGCACTTTATTCGACTGCACCAGCAGGTTATTTTCGATGTCGGCCTGGTCCAGCTCCACAATATCCTCGTGGATAAACAGGGCCTTGCTCACGTCCCGAATGCGCTTATCGATGACGATGTTCTCAGCCCCCTCGAAGGCCCGCGGGTTTAGGGCTTCCTCACTGTCGGCATCGGTATTGGCTTTACCCAGAAACTTAGCCTGCCGGATAAAGGCCAGCGGGTCGATAATGGAATAGTCGTAGTCGATATGCACGGCGGCCCGCACCCGGTCCTTCAGGTTGGTCACGAAGCGACTGTCGCCCTGCATTGGGAAGTTGGGAATTACCACCTTCATGTAGCACGGGTTGATGGTGCCCTTAGGCACGGCCTCACCCGCCGGAATAAGCTCCCAGCTCTTGCCGCAGTCGTCGGATACCACCACCTGCTGGTTGGATTTGGCATAGTTGCTACACCCGCTAAGGCCGGCCGCCGCCAGCAGAAATACTAATGCAATGCGCATACAGTCAGAAAATACTCTGTGATATAATAAACCGGCGGCCAAGATAGCCAGCTCCCACCGGGCTACAACCCAACCGGCTCCTGCACCCACCGGGCCATGTCTAAAGGGATGCGCTGGGGGCGCATTGTGGTAGGGTCCAGCAGAATCCAGTGCGTTTCGGCTTCGCAGAGCAGTTTATTATCCGCAGCCCGCTCAATGCGCACGTGGCGGTGCGAGGTAACGCCCTCCATGCTGCTCACCCAAGTAGTGCAACGAATTTCTTCGCCCAGTAGGGCCGGGTATAGGTAGCGGATATGGTGTTCCCGCACCACCCACACGTAGCGCTGCTGGGCCTCGGGTGGGGCGGCGGCATGCCAGTGCGCGGCGGCCGTATCCTGCACCCACTGCACGTAGCGCACGTTATTCACGTGGTTGAGCTCATCAATATCGTCGGGCTGTACCGTGAGGAGCCGGGCAAAGCGGAAGGGAGTGGCGGGAGTTTCCATGATGGAGCAAAGGTAGAGTACGCGCTACGACTTAGGCCCGCACTTGCCGGATACGGCCACGAGAAATCCGGGTATCTGGCCAAAGAACTATCGGCTTCCTTGCACTAACTATTCCATATCTAAAATATCCCTGTATCTTTGGGCAAGTTAAGAAACGCGGTTACACCGCCTGTTGAGTACGTCCGTGAGGAGGGGAAAGCAGAGTTGAGTACTGCTTTCCTTACAGAATCATCCATCATCACAAGTACCATGCAGACAGGAACTGTAAAATTCTTCAACGAAACCAAAGGTTTCGGCTTTATCAAAGTTGACGAAACCGGCGAAGACGTTTTCGTTCACGTAACCGAGTGCATCGACGAAATCCGCGACAAAGACAAAGTGGAGTTTGAAATTGCTCAGGGTCGCAAAGGCCCGAACGCCGTGAAAGTGAAACTGGCCTAGTGCCCGGATTCCTTTCGCTTGCTAGAAAAGCAGGTTCCGTAACCGGGACCTGCTTTTTTGCTTTTTGCGAAAAATGGTCGGTTCACTACTTAGTAACTAACCAGCAATGAGGAGTTTACATAATTTCGGTGTTAGTAATTGCTATGTGTTGATGTAAGTTATTGGTAATGTTAAGTTTGTGAAATTTGCATTGTTTTTGCCGGGCTCGATGGTCAACGTGTAAAACGTTGGTTTTCTGCAACCCATCTGCTGGGGGAGGGGTAGAATTCAGCATAGTTCACCCCCACCTAAAACCCCACCACAATGGCACGTAATCAGTATTCGCGGGACGATGACCGCAACGACTATTTCGACAACAACAACCGCCGCAATCAGAACCAGTACTCGGGGCAATACTCCAACCAGTACCGCTCCAACAGCGACGATGATGATATGGACTACCGTAGCGGCCGCAACCAATACGGCAGCGGCTCTTCTTACGGCTCCTCATCTATGAACCGCAATAGCTCAAGCGGCATGAGCCAGGACGGCTACGGTCGTTACAACAATGATGACGACATGCGCTCCTCGTACGGCTCCTCGGGCTCGTACTCTTCGGGCAACAGCTACGGCCGCTACAACGATAATGACGACCAGGATTACGGCCGCGGCAGCCGCAACCAGTATGGTAGCAGCTATGGCAGTTCCAGCCACCGATCCGATTACGACAACGACCGGCGCGGCAGCTACGGCCGCCGTGCCGATTATGGCTCTGATTCCAGCTACGGCCGCGAAAACTCCGGCTACGGCATGAACCGCCGCTCCGACATGTACGGCAGCAGCCAAAACAGCAATTCCAGCTACGGCAGCAACCGCCGCCGCGACGATGACGACATGGGCTATTCCGGTAGCTATGGCCGCCGCTCCGATTATAGCTCCAACTCAAACTACGGGTCTAGCTACGAGCGGGAACATCCCGGCGCAGGCATGGGTCAAGGCTACCGCTCCGACCTGTACGAAGGCCGCGGCAACTCCAACAGCTACGGTAGCAACCGCCGCCACGATGACGACGACCAAGACCGTGACTCGCGGGGCCGGTATACCTCCGGCCACGGCCGCAGCAACTGGTCATCTTCCAGCTACGACGATGACCGCCGCGGCAACCGCCGCTAAGGCCTGCTACTAAACTCTATATAACGGGCCCGGGAATTTTTCCGGGCCCGTTTTGTTGTGCGCCCACGGCCTCGCATCAGGCCGGCCTGCTACTGAAAAGACAATAGCAAAAGTGCATTCAGTACCGTGTAGTTAATTTTACAATTAAAAAATTCATACCTTTGCACCCGCATTTGAGAACGGCCACGTTCCGCGCAGCTTGTGAGCTGCCTTTAAAAGAAACTTGTTGGGCCGGCTTTGTCTTCCGTCCGTTGCTTCCGTCACTTGTCGTTGTGTTGAGTGGGAGAGAAGAGCGTCGCTGAATCCGCTGTTTTCAGAGCTATTCACTCCACTCCATTCAACTGACATGGAAAACGAAACTGTAAAGACCAAATTCAGCGAGCTGACCCTCTCTGAAGAAATGCAGCGCGCCATCAGCGAGGTTGGCTACGAAGAAGCCTCGCCGATTCAGGCCAACGCTATTCCCGTATTGCTGCAGGGCCGCGACGTAATCGGCCAGGCCCAGACGGGTACCGGCAAAACCGCCGCCTTCTCCATTCCCACCATCGAGCGCATCGACACCAACTCCCGTGAGGTGCAAGCCATTGTGCTCTGCCCCACCCGCGAGTTGGCCGTGCAGGTTTCCGGCGAAATCCAGAAGCTGGGCAAATACAAACGCGGTCTGTCGGTAGTGCCGATTTATGGCGGTAGCTCTTACGACCGGCAGTTCCGCGCCTTGGAGCGCGGCGTGCAGATTGTAATTGGCACGCCCGGCCGCGTAATGGACCACATTGAGCGGGGCACTCTGAAACTGGAGGCCTGCAAGGTGATCATCCTGGATGAAGCCGACGAAATGCTCGACATGGGCTTCCGCGACGACATCGAAACGGTGCTCAAGCAAATGCCCGAAGACCGCCAGACGGTATTCTTCTCGGCTACCATGAGCAAGCCCATCATGGAGATGACCAAGCGCTACCAGACGGAGCCGCAGATTGTGAAGGTCAACCATCAGGAAATGACGGTTACCAACATCGAGCAAAGTTACTTCGAGGTGCGTGGTCCCCAGAAAAAGGACGTGCTGACCCGCCTCATCGACATGTACAACATCAAGTCGGGCATCGTCTTCGCCAACACGAAGCGCATGGTCGACGAGATTGTGGGCGACCTGCAAGCCAAAGGCTATTTCGCCGAAGGTCTGCACGGCGACATGGGTCAGCAGCAGCGCCAGAACACGCTGGATAAATTCCGCAAAGGCACCCTCGAAATTCTGGTAGCTACCGACGTGGCCGCCCGCGGTATCGACGTGGACAATGTGGAAGTAGTAGTAAACTACGACCTGCCCGCCGACGAGGAGTATTACGTGCACCGCATCGGCCGCACCGGCCGCGCCGGCAAGCAGGGTAAAGCCTTCACCTTCGTGAGCGGCCGCGACATTTACAAGCTGCGCGACATCATGCGCTACACCAAAGCCACCATCAAGCAGGAGCGTGTACCCTCGTTTGAAGATGTGTCGGAGGTGAAGACCACGCTGATGCTGGGCTCCATCAAGGAGGTAATTGAGAAGGGCAACCTCGACAAATACATTGCCCGCGTGCAGCGCCTCATCGACCAAGACCAGGAAGAAGGAGTGACGTCGCTGGACGTGGCCGCTGCCCTGCTCAAAATGACGATGAAGGAAGACAAGCGCGCCCAGGAAAGCCTCGATGCCAGCCGCACCCAGGGTGCTGCCCGTCCCGGCTTCACGCGCCTGTTCGTAACGATGGGTAAAAAAGACCGTCTGCACCCCCGCGACATCGTGGACCTGATTGCAGAAAATACCAGCCTGACGGCCGGTAAAGTGGGTGATATTGCCCTCTACGACAAGTTCAGCTTCGTGGAAGTGCCGAATGAGTTTGTGGAAGAAGTAGTAAGCCAACTGGGCCGCAGTACCATTCAGGGCCGGCCGGTAGCCTTCAACATTGCTACGCCCCGCCAAGAAGGTGACGCGCAGCAGGAAGGCGGCAACCGCGGCGGTTTCGGTGACCGTCCGCGCCGCACCGGCGGCTTCGGTGGCGACCGGCGCGAAGGTGGCTTCGGTGGTAACCGGGGTGGCGGCAGCTACGGTGGCGGTAACCGCTACGGCGACCGGGACCGGCGCGAGGGTGGCTTCGGCGGCAACCGGGGTGGCGGCAGCTACGGCGGTGGCTACAAAGGCAACCGTGACGGCGGCTCCTACGGTGGCAACCGGGGTAACTTCGGCGGTGACCGGCGCGAAGGCGGCAACTACGGTGGCGGCTACAAAGGCCGCCGCGACAATGGCGGCTTCGACGAATAGTCGGCGCTAATAATCCAGAATAAAAAAGGCCCGCTACACACGTAGCGGGCCTTTTTTGCTTTACTTAAAAAGCCTGTTGCTTACTTGGAAGCGTCGCGCAGGTTGCGGATTTCGTCGTGGCCTTGTTTGATGCCGGCGGCCTGCTTTTCCACGAGGGCCTTCAACTCGGCGGGTACGCCTTCAATTTTGGTGGCTTTCTCGTAGGCGGCTTTGGCGTAGTCTTCGCCCCGCTCACACTCGGCCAGGATGCTGTGACGGTCTTTGCTGGTTACCAGGCCTTTCAGGTTGATAAAGGCGCGGTGGATGGTGCCGGTAATTGACGATTCTTCGTCGGGCTTCAGGTTCAGCTTGAACATTTGGTCTTCCAGCTCCGTGATGTACTCGGCGCGCTGGGCGGCGTATTTCTTGAAAATCTCTTTCAGATCAGCATCTTCCACGTCGGTCAGCGCTTCGGCATAGCCTTTTTGGCCGTCTTTCAGCGTTTCAATCAGCTCGTTCAGACCGGCTTGCAATACTTTCGAGTCCATGAGAAAGGGTCGTTTGGGGGTGTTTAGGAAAAAGAGTAGATGAGCCTCTTTACTGCAAAAGCCTGCAAAGGGTTGTTGGGAACGGTTGAGTTGGTAGAAGCCAGTAGCGCCTGAGTATACGGCGGGAAGAGCCAGGTAACAGGCAGCCAAGTAAGGGCATTTTGGTAGTGGGTGATTGATACTATGCGTACTACGGGGGATAAACTGGCAAGCGGAAAGAGGCTGAAAAGAAAGGCGGTAATTGTCAAATAACAAGAATTTACACGCTGATTTCTGGGCCGCGCCTGAAATGGCCGCGTATGAAGGTCGACAATCTGTTCTTTCACTTTTATTCCCACCCAGTAATGGAAAACGATCAAAAGAACCAGGCTCAATCTAACATGTCGAACTCCACCACGTCGGGCATGAACACGACGAGCGGCATGAACAGCGGCCAGAATTCAACTTCGTCGTCACCCACCAGCGGCACTACTTCCAGCCAGTCACTGGCTTCTTCTGAAATGAGTGCCGGCCAAGGCGGGCTAGGCAGCCAGACGCAGGCCAACAAGGCTGCCAGCCCGAGCAGTCTGAAGCCCGAGGCCAAGAAAGCAACTTCGACGGCCTCTAAGTCTTCCACGCCCACAGCCAAATCGAGCAGCACTAGCTCGGCCAGCAAGAAGTCCTCAACTCCTTCCGCTTCAACTTCGTCCTCTAGCACTTCTTCCACCCAGAAATCGAAAGGCAAGATGAACCAGTCCGAAAACCAAAACCAGCAGTCGGGCAACTACGGCGGTTCGATGCAGGGCGGCCAGTACGACCATAACTCCGATATGAACCAACAGAATATGAATAGCATGGGCCGGCAAGACTCAGGCTATGGCAACTCCGGTTACGGCAATTCGGATCAACACAATCAGAATTCCTACGGCCAGAGCAATTACAACCAGGGGAATTATAATCAAGGTAATCAAGGCTATAACCAGGGTCATAATCAAGGCAACTACGGCCAGGGCGGCTACGGCAACCAGTACCGCGACAACGACCAGAACTACGGCAGCTACGGCAATAACCAAGGCAGCTACAACAGCCGCAACGATTATTCCTCGTCGCAGGATAGCTATGGCCGCTCAGGCCAAAACCAGAATGACTGGAGCAACTCCGGCCACAATAGCTACGGCAACAACGACAGCCGCGGCGGTTGGATGAACTCGGGTAGTAACTACCAGAGCCAGAACCGCTACGGCAGCCAGGGCGACCAGCGCTACGGTAACAGCAACGACTCACGTTCCAACCAGTGGAACCAGGACGAACAGCGCTGGAACGGCTCTAATAGCAATATGCGCCACGATAATAATTACGGCCGCAACGACTACGACGTGCGCTCAGACCGTGGCTATGGCAACAACGACAACTACGGCCGTATGAACTCCCGCCACGATGACGACTACCGCTCGTCAGGCTACGGCCAAAGTGGCAATCAAGGCCGCTACGACCAAGACCGTCGTTCCTTGGGGCAGAGTAGCAATATGCGCCAAGACGATTACCGCTCGAACCAACAGGGCCGCTACAACCAGGACAGCTACAACCGCATGGGCGGCGGCCGTAATGACTACGACCAGACAAACTCTTCGCAGAGCAGCTACGGCAGCGGTAACTTCGGCGGTGGCTACCAGCAAAACCAGGGCCGCGGCGGCTATGGTCAGCAGGATTGGAATAATTCGCGTGGCAATTCCAATGACGATTATTCGTCGATGGACCGAAACCGTTCGATGCGCGGTAGCTACGGCCACGACCAGGATAACAACCGCAACCAGAACCGCGGATATGGTCAATCGGGGCAGAACCGCAACCAGAACGATGACGACATGAACTACGGTTCGTCGGGCCGCTACAGCCGCCGCCGCGACGACGATGATGACCGGTACTAAACCGATAATATCGTAAGATAATAAAGGCTCCCAACAAGCGTTGGGAGCCTTTATTATCTTAAAGTGGGCTGGTTACCTGCCATGGCCCGACCGGCCAGGTAGCCCGTTGTCCAGGCCGCCTGAAAGTTAAATCCTCCTGTGATGCCGTCGACATCAAGCACTTCCCCTGCAAAGTGCAGTCCCGGCACCAAGCGGCTTTCCATTCGGCTCATGTTGATTTCGCTGAGCGAAATGCCTCCGCAGGTTACAAATTCGTCTTTGTAGGTGGTTTTGCCCTGCACTGGCAAAGCAGTGCGTAGCAACGCCTCAATAAAGCGGTTGAGAAGCTTAAGCGGGGTATCCTGCCAGCGTAATTCCGCCCCAATGCCCGCCTGCTCAGCCAACGTACGCCATAGCCGTTGCGGCAAGCCGAACAGCGGGTTGCTGACCACTGTTTTTTTGCCGTGCAGCTCCCGATACTGCTGCAGGTGAGGCCGTAAGGTATCCTCCGTAAACTCCGGAATCCAGTTAATAAGCGCGGTGCTGCGGTACTGCAGCTCGTGGAGGCGGCGGGCTCCCCAGGCCGAAAGTTTTAGTACGGCTGGCCCGCTCACGCCCCAGTGCGTTACCATCACCGGTCCCGCGTATTCCAACTTTTGGCCGGCCACCCGCACGCGGGCGCGGGGCACGCTCACGCCCGGCAACTCCTGCAGTGGGGAGTTGGGCACGTTGAAGGTAAACAGGCTGGGTACGGGCTCCTGCACGGAATGGCCCAACTGCCGCAGCCACTCATATTGCTCCGACTTTGGCGCGCCGCCCGTGGCTATGAGCAGCCGCTTAGCGGCAAGCGTCTGAGCGGCTGCACCGGTAAGCGTGAGCTGAAAACCGCCGTTGGGCAGGGGCTGAATGTGCTCAGCCATCGTGTGGGTCAGGATTTCTACCCCAGCGCGCTGGGCCGCATCCAGCAGGCACCGGGCAATGGTTTCCGAGGAGTCGGTGGTCGGAAACATGCGGCCGTCGGGCTCGGTCTTGAGGTGTACGCCCCGGTCTTTAAACCACCGTACCGTATCCAGCGCCCCGAACTGCTTAAACGGCTCCTTAAGCTGGCGGGCCCCGCGCGGGTAATGCTGCACCAACTGCGCGGCCGTGTCGGCGGCGTGGGTCACATTGCAGCGCCCTCCACCGGATATCCGCACTTTGCTAAGCAGCTTGCCCGTCTTCTCTACCAGGACCACCCGTAGGGCCGGGTTAGCCTCGGCGCAGGCAATAGCCCCAAAAAAGCCAGCCGCGCCGCCGCCCAGCACCACAACCGTATCACGCTCAGTATTCACAGCGGCAAAGATACTTCACAGATCAGGCACCTCGCACGTATCGAATAAGTTCTGAAGCCTGATGTGGAATTCATACGGTTCCTGCTCAGCCAAAAATATTTGAGCGTGACCTTAAGCCAAGAGGTATTGTAGCTGTGGGAGCTAGCAGAATGCCAGGGCAGCTATAACATCGTCGTGGCGAAACTGGTAGCCGGTTTTCTCCCGAATCAGGCTGGAGTCAATTTGCTTGCTGCTGGTAGTGGCCTCCTGAAACGTAGGCGGTTGCAGGCCCAGGCGGGTGGCAGCCTCGGTGTAGAAAGTGCGGCGGGAGGGATGCGTGGCCGCGCAGGCATTAAACGTATAGCCCCACAACTGCCGGTCCAAAATGCACTGCAAAAGCCCCACGCAGTCCTGCAAATGGATCATATTGACCGGGCCTTCTCCGTGGGCCACGCCCGTGCGGCCCGCCAAAAAACGGCCGGGGGCCCGGCCGGGGCCCATCAGGCCCGCCAGCCGCACCACGGTATGCCGCGGCTGTTGTACCAATGCCTCTGCCCGAAGCAACGGTTGCGGGGCTAAGTCATCGGCTACGGCATCGGCTTCCCGCATCAGGTGCGGGTCATCGGGGTACACGCCGGTGGAGCTAATCAGCAGGGTGTGCTGCACGCCAGCCGTTTCGGCGGATTCCGTAACCTGGCTGAGCAGCGCCGGGTACGCTTCGGGGTTGCCGGCGGACCGGGACGGCGGCACGTTTAATACGAGCACCTCAACCCCGCGCAATAAAGCCTGGAGGGTATCAGCATCGGTGGGAGAAAGGTTGGGGGCGAGCCGCAGCAAAAATGGCCGGATGCCGGCGTCGCGCAGGGTGAGAAGTTGGCCGGGCGTGGTAGTAGATCCGTGCACCCGGTAGCCGGCCGTTACTAGGGCGCGGGCCAGTGGCAGGCCCAGCCAGCCGCAGCCCAGCACGGCCACAGTGGGGAGCGAAGCAGAAGCAGCGGAGTTGTTCATGCAGCGGTAAAGGTGGCAAAAAATCTTTCCCAAGCAAGAAGCCGCCCCGGAATTGGGAAACTGTTACCTTGCGCCCAAACCAGTATGCAAGCATACTATTTATGAGCTCCCCGGACCGCCTGTATCCTGAGTTTCCAATCGACTTTGAGGCCCGTGTGCGAATTCTGCGGGCTGACGAAGGCGGACGGAATAGCATGGCCTATAATGGTATCCGGTGGGATTTTGCGTATGCCCAAGACAAGCCGCGCCTGCTATTTATGTGGTTGTACCCGGATTTTTTCGACCCGGAAACTGGTAATTCCTGGCGGGAACTGCCACTGCCGGCTGATGAATGGCTACACGTGCGCATTAGTGTGTTCTCGGAGCACATGCGGGCCGTGCACCAGACCAGAATCCGAGCCGGCACCGGTTTCTATTGTTGCGAAGGCAGCCGAGCTGTAGCAGAAGGCACCGTTACCCGCATACTGAGTTTATTTGAACCCCGGCCGTAGCGCCGATTCTTCCGACTACCATTTTCCCACTTCAACGTTTCTCACCCTATGTCACTTGCGCACCCCTACGCCCAGCCCATGCTCCGCGACAATGCCCTGCAGGGCAAAACTATTGTAGTAACGGGCGGCGGTACTGGCCTTGGCCGGGCCATGACCACCTATTTTCTGCAGCTGGGTGCCAACGTGGTTATCAGCTCCCGTAAACTGGACGTGCTGGAAAAAACCGCCGCCGAGCTGCGCGAGCAAACCGGCAACCAGAACGTGCTGGCCGTGCAGTGCGACGTGCGCAAGTACGACGAAGTGGAGAAGCTTTTGCAGCAAACCATTGATACCTACGGGGGCGTAGATGTGCTGCTGAACAACGCCGCCGGCAACTTCATCAGCCCCACGGAACGCCTCAGTCACAAGGCCTTCGATGTGATTGTGGACATCGTGCTGAAGGGCTCTTACAATTGCACGCTGGCCTTTGGCAAGCGGTGGATTGCCGATAAGCGCCCCGGTACCATCCTGAACATTGTGACTACCTACGCTTCGGTGGGGTCGGCCTTTGTGGTACCCTCGGCGGCGGCTAAGGCCGGCGTACTGGCCATGACCCGGTCCCTGGCCGTGGAGTGGGCCAAATACGGCATCCGCTCCAACGCCATTGCCCCCGGCCCGTTCCCTACGGAAGGTGCCTGGAGCCGCCTGTTCCCCGAGCCCTTGGCCTCCAAGCTCGACCCGGCTGCTTCGGTGCCGCTGAAGCGCGTGGGTAACCACCAGGAGCTGGCCAACCTGGCCGCCTATATGGTATCGGACTTCTCGGCCTACATGAACGGCGAGGTAGTAACCCTCGACGGCGGCGAGTGGCTGAACGGGGCCGGTGAGTTCAACAAGCTGGAGCTGCTGACCTCCGACATGTGGGACCAGATTGAAAAAACCATGCGCCGCTAGAACCACTGATTCCACGGATTCTGCCGCGGATTACACGGATTTTGTGGACGATTCGTTTTTAGATTTCGACAAAAAAGGCTTGCTCTACAGCAAGCCTTTTTTGTGCGTAGGATGCAATGGTCTATTTTATCTTAGCACTCTATACGCTAGAAACGTACTTGCTCAATCGTTCACAAAATCTGCGAAATGCGTGTTCCAAAAGACGTGCAATCAGTGATTATAGTTTGTAGCCTTTGAAGTCCTTGGTGAACTCCTGGGCCGGGATGGGCTGGTTGGCTACCACGTCAGAAAACTCGAATTTCTCGAACAAGCCCTTGTCGTCGTTTACCTGCACTACCAAGGGCAAAGACAGCTTTTGGTCCACGCAGAGCACAATGCGGCGGCCGTAGGCGTTGGGTACCTGCACGGTTTTGCCGGCGGGCACCACGGCTCCGGGGCTTAGGTCGTTGCGCTCCATAATACGGTACTCGCCACACCCAAACTTATCGGCAATGGTGCTGATGCTCTCGCTTTTAGCGGGCTTGTAGCTCACGTACCGAAACTGCGGATAGTCGGCGCGGAGTACGTAGGCAGCGTGGCCCAGCACGGTGGTGTCGCCGGTGTAACGAAAGCTCTTCTCGAACGTGCGGTCGAGGCGCTGGCTGGAGCCGTGCAGCAGCTCGGCAATGGTACCGTAGCCGGCATCTAGGGTACTGTGGTGCTGATTTTTGCGCATTACCGAGCCGTTCGGGTCCAGGCTCAAAGTCACGTACGGAAAACTGTTGGGGTATACCCAGGCGTCGCCGTTGTTCTGGCCCGTCACGTACAGCACCTCAATGCCCTTCTGGTTTTTCAGGTACACCTTGTAGGGGTTGAAGCTCATTTTCATGAGGGTGCGGGCCTGCTGGTAGCCGCCATCAATGCGCTCCTGGGCGCGCACATTGCAACGCAGCGTTTTGAGTCCTTGGATGGCACCGCTGAGGCGGCTGATAAGTTGGTCGGTAGTAATGGCGGGGGCGGTAGGAGCGGCGGCCAGCCCCGAAAAACCCAGCATAGCAACGGCCAGCAGCCGGTAATAACGAATCATGTAACGAAGCAAAAAGGGAGGGTAGGTTGGGAAGATAGGGGAAAGCCGGCGGATGCCAACCAAGGCAACGTCGACAGGGTGAGCATTGGCAGGAAATGTGCCAAGATGCCGGGACCAGAAGGGTAGTGAGCGGCTTAATTGAGGCTGATAGCCGGAAACCGGTTGGCTTTGCTGTCGAACACAAAGAGCTCATCCACCTCAATGCCCAGCAGAAACCGAAACAGCGGAAATTGCTCCACCACGGCCCGCACGGCCTCGGCGTTGTGGCCGTTCATGGTTACCCAGCCCCGGGTGCGGTCGGCGCTGATGGCGTAGGTCTCAATAATGTCGTCCTCGATTAACCGGTCAATAAAGGCGCGGTGCCGCGGAATGAGAGCCATAAAGGCTTCGTCAAACACATCGGGCAAGCGCAGGGTAACCACAAATTTGGCCATGGATGCAACAGCTTCGTGGTGATAACGCGCCGGGTGGCCGGAGGGTTGAGCTGCAAGCTCGGCCGTAACTTTTTTTGTCGGCTAGCAGAATAGGGAACTATGCATTTTACTGTTATTACCCCAACCCACAACCGGCTCGACTACCTGCCGGAGGCCGTGGCCAGCGTGCGCGCCAGCGTCTCGGCTCCCCTCGACTTCTCCATTGAACACCTGGTGTGCGAAAACGCCAGCACCGACGGCACCGCCGCCTGGCTACAAGAAGCCGTTGGCCAGCCGGGCGTGCCGTTGCGCGTGCATACCCAGCCCACGCTGCTCAAAGCCGGCCCTGCCCGCAACCGCCTGATTGGGCAGGAGGCCCCCGCCGATACTTGGATTGTACCTCTCGACGACGACGACCTATTGCTGCAGCGCACTCTGTTCCACTACGCCGACCAGATACAGCGCCACCCTGGCCGGCCCTGGCTGGTAGCCGACTTTCTGCGCGTGGACCAGGACCGACGCTACCTGCCTAATGAAGATTACTATGCCTGGCAGTTCAACTCGCCCCGCGAGATGCTGCAGGCCATTTTTCGGGCCGAGCACTTCATTCAGGGTAACGTGTGCTATAGCCGGGCCTTGTTTGACGAAGTAGGCGGCTACGATGAGAACATCAAAATGGCCGAAGACCTGGACCTGTACGTGCGGTTTCTGCTGGCTGGCCATCTGCCCGTTGTCTGCCCCCATGTCAGCCACCTGCACCGCTTCCACACCAGCAACGTGAGCATCGGCGTAGATGCCGACCACCACGCCCAGGACTTGCGCATCATCTACGATAACTACGCCGAGCAGCTGCAGCAACTGGGTATTGAGCGGCCGTAACCCGCATCATAAAACGTGTCATTCCGAGCGAAGCGAGGAATCTAAGTTTGCTTCTAGCAAGCAACCCAGATTCCTCGCTTCGCTCGGAATGACACGTTTTAAAGCTATTCTTTCACCACCATTCCGCCCTTCACCACCAGCCGAATCTGGCGCAGCGTTTTGATGTCCTGGGTAGGGTCGCCGGGAACGGCTACGAGGTCGGCGAGGAGGCCGGGCTGTAGGCGGCCCCGGTCGGGGAGTTGGAGTAGGCGGGCGTTGGTGGCGGTGAGGCCGCGTAGGGCCTGCATTGAGGTGAGGCCGTAGCTCTGCACCAGCAACTCGGCTTCGCGCAGATTGTCGCCGTGGGTGAACACGCCCACGTCGCCACCCACGGCCAGCTCCACGCCGCTTTGCAGGGCCAGTTTCATGGTTTCGCGCTTCTGCCGTATGCGCTCCGGCTCGGGGCCGGTGCCCGGTTGCCAGCCCCGATACCGGGATACGGCGTCGCCGGCGGCCACGGTGGGGCACAGGGCCACGCCGCGCTGCTTCATCAGCCGAAACACATCCAGCGTACCCCCGTCGCCGTGCTCAATGGTTTGCACGCCGGCCAGGGTAGCGCGGCGCATGCCCTCGGGCGTGCTGGCGTGGGCTACCACCGGGCGGCCAGCGCTGCGGGCGGTTTGCACAATCAGGTTTAGCTCGTCCTGTGAAAATGTGGGGCGGCTGGGCTCGTTGGCACCCCAGCGGTAGTCGGCGTACACTTTGATAATATCGGCGCCTTTGCCAATCTGCTCCCGCACGGCCCGGATGATGCCGTCGACACCATCGGCTTCCTGGGCACCTTGGGGCACCTCTACATCCACCGAAAGCTTGGGCCCGTAGGAGCCGGTGGCCACCAGCGCCCGGGTAGCCACCAGCAGGCGCGGCCCCGGAATCAGGCCCCGGTCGATGGCCTGCTTGAGGCCTACGTCGGCGTAGCCCGCGCCTTCCGAGCCCAGGTCGCGGGCGGTGGTGAAGCCGGCATCGAGGGTTGCGCGGGCGTGGGCCGTGGCCCGGGCCACCCGCAGGGCTTCCGATTCCAGTAGTACTTGGTCGTTCCAGGTGGTTTCGTTGTAGGGGTGCAACAGCAGGTGGCTGTGCGCTTCAATAAGGCCGGGTAACAGCGTAAGGCCCGGCAGCTCCAGGGTGCGGGCGCCGGCTGGGGCCTGAAGCTGGGCAGCCGGGCCGATGGCTTTTATTTTGTCACCCTCGGTGAGCACCGCCCAGCCTTGGTGCAGGGATTCTCCGTCGAACACGGCAGCGGGCCGCAGCAGCAGGGCTGGAGCAGGGGCAGGCGTTTGGCTAATTGCAGAAAGGCTGGTTAGCAAGGCCGCAAGAAGAAAAGCAGGGCGCACAGACAAAGCAGAAAGGCAAAAGAGGAACGAATAATGCTTAGAGCAACTACTCTGATGCGTTGGAAGGCGGGGTTTGGGCCTTGCCAATTTTGTCGAAAGCTTTGCGGGTTAAAATAACCAGTTGCTGCTTTGGTACATCAAAGAGGGATACATAATCCTTACTCATTACATAGTGCTGAGATGCCGGAAAAATGGCTTTATATAATAACAAGGAGCATATATCAGTGGCCGTGATGAACGGGTGCTGTTCTAAATGGGAGTGCATACCGGCCTGAATCTGCTCACTGCCTGCCGGCATTTCCAGTGCCAAGTATGAATTGTGCAGACGTTCTACTTGTCGCACTTCGCCGGTTTTCGAAAGTATAAAACGAAAATCATTGCCTATGGGTAGCAAACGACCTTCCTTGGGACCAGTGATAACATAAGCTCGGGGCTCTCCCTGATCCAGCACTACCACATTGGGGTTGGTTTTAGCTGGAAACCGGTACGCTGTTCCTAATACTTTTCCCGAATACAGTTCAGCATACACCGCCTGGCGCATCGTGAGCAGATGCTGCTCGCGCGCCGTAAATGGCCTTCCGCCCGACGCCCGCACTGTAGTTGGCTCAATTGAGGTGCGGGCAAACTGAAAGGTATACAGCACGGCTACCGGTTCGGTACCAGGCCGACGAAAGAAAATGGTCCGAACCGAGTCACCTTCCGTGTAGGAAAGGTAGCCGCCCAGCTGGCTTAAATCCTCATGCCGAGCCTGCAACACATCGGTGGCTACCCAGGAGGCGCGCTCCGACTCATAAAGGGCCAGACCCTCCTGCAAAATATCACGCTGTTGCCGGTCAAGAGCCGCACGTTGTGCTAATGCAGGCGCAACGGCCACGCCACACAGGAGTAGGGGCAAACACACGTATCTCATACTGAATACTGGTAATGAAGGGTCGCAAAGTAAACGCCCGCCGGAAGATACATTTCCGGCGGGCGTTTTACGTAGGCAATCAGGCAGGCTATGCCTTTTCCTTGACCGGCTTGCGCTTCACTTTGATCTTCTCCAACTTCTTGCCATTGCCGGCTGGGGTAGCGTCGGCAGAGCCGCCTACCAGGGTCATTTCCTTAACCAAGTGGCTGGCCCCGGCGAATTTATCCACCACGAAGAGCATGTAGCGCACGTCCAGGGTGATGTTGCGCACCCGGTCGGGGTCGAACATGATATCGGACATGGTGCCTTCCCAGTTCCGGTCGAAGTTGGTGCCGATCAGCTCCCCGCGGCCGTTGATGACCGGCGAGCCACTGTTGCCGCCGGTAGTGTGGTTGGTGGCAATGAAGGCTACCGGTACCGTACCTTTGTAGGCGTAGGGGCCGAAATCCTTGTTTTTGTACAACTCGGCGAGGCGGGCCGGAACCTCAAACTCGGGGTTGGTGGGGTCGGCTTTCTCCATGATGCCATCGAGGGTGGTATAGAAGTCGTACTTCGTGCCGTCGGCGGGTTGGTAGCCGGCTACCTGGCCGTAGGCAACGCGCAGGGTAGAGTTGGCATCGGGGTAGAACTTGCGTTCCGGCTGTTGCAGGCGCAGGCCAGCCACGTAAGTGCGCTGGAGCAGGGCAATCTGGTCGGTGGCAGCGGTGTAAGTGGGCAGGATAGCCGTGCGGTAGTTGCTGATGATAGCCTGGGCCAACTGCACGGCAGGGTCTTGGCGCAGCGCATCGGCTTTACCTTGGGCTACTTCATCCAGCACCGCAAAGGCCGATTCCTGCGAAGTGAGGCGCGACTTGCTGAACAGCTGGGCCGCGTAGGCGCTCCAACCACCTTGGGTAGCGTACTGCTTCTGCAGGTTTTTCACGTAGGCGGGCAGCAGAGCCGCCGGGGTACCGGTGGCGTACAGGGGCAGCAACTGGGCGGCTACTTTCTGGTCGGTGGGGGCGTTGTAATTGCGAAAGAAGCCGGGAGTACCTTTTTTGGTGCGCTCCACGGCGGCGGCCAACTCAGCGGCGGGGGCTTTTTTATCAACCAGCTCCAGCAAGGGCAGTAAGCTGTTTGCGTAGGTCATCAACTCCACGCCCATAGCGGCCTCGGTCACGTAGTCGCGGGCCAGGGTATAGTCGCGGGCGGTAGCGTAGTTGCGCTGCAAATCGGGCAGCAGGGTGGCGAAGGTGGCCCGACGGGCGGCGTCACCGCTTTCCGCCCACTTCTGGAACGTGGCCTCTTGCTGCTGCTTCACGCGCACGGCGTCCAGCTTTTTGAGG
Organism: Hymenobacter pini; assembly: GCF_020421205.1. Taxonomy (GTDB): domain Bacteria; phylum Bacteroidota; class Bacteroidia; order Cytophagales; family Hymenobacteraceae; genus Hymenobacter; species Hymenobacter pini. The sequence goes on along the minus strand of NZ_JAIZZH010000002.1, from coordinate 449,827 downwards.
CCGCGCACCTCACCAATCCACTTTTTCCAGTAGTTGGCAATGCTGGCGTATTTGGCCGCGTACTGAATGCGCACTTTGTCGGAGGCCTTCATATCGGCGTCCAGCACTTTCAGCTTGGCTTCCCGGATGCGGATTTTGGCCGGGTCGGAAAGCGCATAGGTTTCCTCTACGCCCCAGCTGGTGAGGTACTCGTTGGTGCGGCCGGGGAAGCCAAATACCATGGTAAAGTCGCCGGGTTGCACACCGCCCAGGGAAATGGGCAGGTGGTGGCGGGGTTTGAAGGGTTTGTTCTCGGCCGAGTAAGGGGCGGGCTTGTTATCGGGGCCGGCGTAGATGCGGAAGATGCTGAAGTCGCCGGTGTGGCGGGGCCAGGCCCAGTTATCGGTGTCGCCCCCAAATTTGCCGATGCTGCTCGGCGGAGCCCCCACCAGGCGCACGTCCTGGAACACCTCCGTCACGAACAAATAATATTCGTTGCCATTGAACATGGGGCGCACAAACGCCTGGTAGTGCGTGCCCTGCACGGAGGCCTGAGCCACGCGCTGGGAGTTGGTCTGCACCAGTTTCTCCCGGTCAGCTTCGGCAATGCCCGTGGTGGGCACGCCGGCCAATACCTGACTGGTCACATCCTCCATGCGCACGATGAACGTGGCCGTAAGACCCTGGTTAGGCAGTTCCTGGCTGCGGTCCATGGCCCAGTAGCCGTTGGTGAGGTAGTCCTTCTCCACCGACGAATGACTCTGAATCTGGCTGTAGCCGCAGTGGTGGTTGGTGAGCAACAGGCCCTGATCCGAAATAATCTCGCCGGTGCAGCCGCCCCCAAACTGCACAATGGCATCCTTCAGGCTGCCCTGGTTGATGGAGTAGATCTGCTCGGCGGTGAGCTTGAGGCCTTTTTTCTGCATGTCGGCCTCGTTGAGCTGCTTGAGCAGCAGCGGCAGCCACATGCCCTCGTCGGCGCGGGCCTGGGGCAGCGCCGAAAGGAGCGTAAGAGCCAGCAAAGCCAGCCGGGTACGAAGTTGCATTCTAATGTGGTAAAAGGGGTGGAGGTGGTCGGAAAGACGTAAAAGTACGGCTTCGGCTGCTTGCAAGCAGGATTTCTCGCAGTGTTTCGGAGAGGGTGGCGCAGTGGTACGCAGGGCCGTTAAACGTAAAGCGCCCGGCCACCATGGGCCGGGCGCTGCGCTCAATAATCGTCCACGAAATCCGTGAAATCCGCGAAAAATTCGTGAAATCAGTGGTTAGGAATGGCCCAGCTCGGCTACGGCAGGCGTGTTCTGGCTGTTCGTATTCGAGGCTTTAGGAGTAGCTGAAGCCGCCGGAATATCGTCGGTTTCCTGAGCCGCGTGGGTTTTCTCCCACTCCCGGAAGCGGGCAATTTCATCCTGAAACTTATCTACAAACCAGCTCAGCAGGGCCAAATCATCCAGGAAGCCAATTACGGGAATGAAATCCGGCACCAAGTCTACGGGCGAGAGTACGTAGAGCAACACGCCCAGCGCCGATACAATCGTGCTGGTTTCAATTTGGCGGTACTCGCCGCTCACGTAGTTGCGCACCAGGCGAATAACGGTGGCTCCAATGTCAAACAGTTGCTTGAATTTGTTGTCGCCGCTGTCCTTGCTGGCTAGCTTGTTGGCTACTTCGTTCAGCACCATCACCACCTTAAAGGGGCGACCCAGCAGCTTGCCGGCGCGGTTCATGAACACGCTGAACAGCGCGTTTTTAGAAATAGAGAGGCCTTTTTCAGTAATTGAAGACATCGGGGAGGGGTTGAGGTTGTGTGCAGCATGTACGTCTCCGGCCGACCAGACGTTACAGCTCATCAGCGCAGCCAAGCCACATACAGCGCCGGCACCTCCCGCAACAGTGCGTACCCGTCGCGGGCTTCCACGTACCGGGCTGCCGAGCCCGAAACTTCCGTAACTCCCTGTTGCCGCAGTAGCAGTTTGGTCCGGCTCAAATGGAAAAACTGTGACACCACTACCGCCGACTGCCAGTGCTGTTCTTGGGCCACACGGGCAAAATTCTGCGCAGTAGCTACTGTGTTCGTGCCCTGGTTGTCGGTGTAAATTGCCGTATTGGGCACCCCTTGCTGTACTAAGTAGCGGCGCATCACGGAGCCTTCATAGTGACCTTCTTTGCCCAAGCCTCCACTCACAAAAATGCGCGGACTTATCCCTGCCCGGTACAGCCGCAGGGCTTCGTCTAGGCGGGCCTTCAGGCGGGGCGAAAGGCTACCATCGGGGTTAACTGTATTGCCAAGCACTACCAGGCAGTCGGCTGGCTGGGCGCGGTCGGTGAGGGCATCGAGGGCAATGCCGGCGGCGTGGATTAGCAGCAGTAGTAGTACGCCGCCAGCCAGCCGCAGCCAAACGGGAAAGTGCATTTATGAAATGGCGGTAGAGGATGAGGTAGTTGTTGACAGGCGACTGTTATGCAAGCCCAAAACCACAGCAGTACCGGCGGCCAGGGCAGCATACAACAAGCACCGGAACTGGGCTTCCCGAATTTCGCGGTACTGCTGCTCTCTTGTTGCTTTGCTGTGGCTGTAGGCGGATTGATTTCTACCAGCGTCTCGGCAATGTCCACCTCTTACTTATAACTGATTTCCAGATTAAGATACCCGAACAGCTGAATTGCCACCAACAATATCAGCACCCAAAGCAGCCAGCCCGGAACCGGGCGCTGGCGGAAGGCAGATAACATAGATATCAGGGAGAAGAAGAGGATACAGTTCGCAACAGCCCCGAAGTTATCCGGATTCCGCTACATTCGCCGCCATGAGCACCCCTTTCACACCACCCGCTGCTACGGAGTACGCCCCGTACTACCATACCTACGTGAAGCTTATTACGGGTAATCCGCTGGATACCCTCCGCCGCCAGCCTCAGGAGTTACGGCAGCTGTTGGTCGGACTGACCGAGGAGCAGGGGGCTTTCCGATACGCTCCGGGCAAGTGGAGCATCAAGGAAAACCTGGTGCACATGCTGGACACGGAGCGCATTTTTGCCTACCGCGCCCTGCGCATCGGGCGGGGAGATGCTACTCCGCTGCCTGGTTTCGAGCAAGATAACTACGTGCCCGTATCCGGCGCCGATGCCCGCTCGTTTGCTAATATTCTGGCGGAATATGATGCGGTGCGAGCCGCTACCCTGAGCCTGCTGGAGTCCTTCACGGAGGAAGCTGTAAACCGCCAGGGTACGGCCAGCGGGCAGCCGGTGAGCGTGCGGGCTTTGGCGTACATCCTGCCCGGTCATGAGGCCCATCACCTCAACCTGTTGCGGGAGCGGTACTTGCCGGGGCTGCGCTAACTGCGCAAACCCGCACAACACTGGCTACGGCCACTGCGTTAAGAATACCCTAATCCACCTCTCATTCCTCATCACGCACTATGGCTAAAGCACAAGACGCCCGCAAAGAGAAAAAGAAAGAGCCGGCCAAATCCGCCAAGGAAAAAAAGGCCGCCAAAGACGAGAAAAAAGCCGCTAAAGCTCGTCAGCAGGATTAATTTAGCAGAGGCTCGTCAAATAGACGAGCCTCTTTGTCTTTTGATGTATGATTCAGCGGCTAGCCCTCGTCACTCTGGTAGTAGCCGATTACGATGAGGCTATTGCCTTTTACACGCAAAAACTCGGCTTTATCCTGGTTGAGGATACGCCGCTGAGCCCCGATAAGCGGTGGGTGCGGGTGGCACCACCCGGCTCAAACGGGGCAGAATTGCTATTGGCTAAGGCGGCTACACCTGCTCAGCAAGCCGCTGTCGGCAACCAGACCGGCGGCCGTGTGGCCCTGTTTCTCTATACTGATAACCTCGCTCGGGATTATGCCGGCCTGTTGGCGCAGGAAGTGCGAATTGTTCGGCCTCCGGTGGTGGAAACCTATGGTACCGTGCTGGTTTTCGCCGATTTATACGGCAACCTCTGGGATTTACTGGAGCCCGCTCAGAGCGTATAATACACTTCTTTCTGCTTGTCGTGGTGCTTGATGTAGCCGTGTAAAGTAAGCTTGATGAGGGTGCGGTAAGCCCGGCGCTGCCCGATGTTGAGCAGCTTCATATACTGGGGCAGCGTGATGCGCGGGTTCTTCTGCAGATATTCCAGCACCGCTAGTTCCTCTTTATTTAACGGTAGCCGCTCAAAACGCGGCGTGGGCTCCTGACGCTCCAGCACTTTCTCGGTGAGGGAACTGGCCAGCACACTTTCGTCGCGCACCCGCACGTAGGCTTTCCATTCTCCATCGGCCACTTGGGCGCGGTGGGGTTTTTCGGTGCTTTCGGGTACGGTAACAATGAGCACGGCCCGGCCGTTTTCGGTCTCTACTTCCTGAAACCGCAGCCGAATGGGCGGGTCGATATAATGCTGGGCGGCCTGCCGGAGCTGAAACAGTTCTTCTTCTACGTCGCGCACCCCTAGCACCCGGCCGTTATCATCAACTCCTACCAGTACCCGCCCCCCGTGCGTATTCGCCAGCGACGACAGCGTGCGGGCTATGCGGGTGGGGTGTGTAGTGCGCTGCTTAAACTCCAGCCGCTCACCTTCGCCCTGCCGAATCAGTTCCAGTAGCTCAGTCATAAGGTATTGGGTTGGCAACGGAATGACGTTCCATTGTTAATTAGTCAACGCACGTCACTCCACCCCAGTTTCCTCGGCGGAGATGCGCCAGAGGCGGCTGGCCTCCTGGGCGCTATTGGCGCGGCTGGAACAGTGGGCAGGTTTGCAGTTGGCAAAGTACCGGCCGCTCTGGCTGGCTACTTCGGGTGAGGTGGCCAGGTACAGCGTGGTTTGCGCGCCCAATTCCGGGGAAGTCATGGCCGGGCGGGCCATCCACCAGAGAGCCTTCATTACGCCGGAGGTATCGGGGCGCATCAGTCCGGTATCTACCATGCCGGGATGCAGGCAGTTGGCGGTAATGCCGGTGAGGTCGAGGCGGTGGGCTAGCTCCTTGGTGAACAGAATGTTGGCCAGCTTGGAATCGGCGTAGGCCGTGAGCCAGCTGTAGTTATCGGGCGAGTTGCGCACGTTGCGGTCGGGCTCAATCTCGCCCACCCAGTGCATCAGCGACGAAACCGTAACTACCCGGGCCCGGCCAGCGGCATCCAGCAGCGGCAGTAGCCGGTTGGTGAGTACGTACGGTGCCAAGTGGTTGGTGGCCCAACACAGCTCGTGGCCTTCCTCGGTAAGGGCAAAGTGCCCCGGCATGATACCGGCGTTGTTCACCAGTATATCCAGCTTATCAAACTCCTGCTGCATCTCATCGGCCAATTGATGCACGTTTCGCAGCAGTGATAAGTCGAAGCATTTCACGTGCACCAAGGCCTCGGGGCCGGCCGCTAGCTGAATGGCCTGCTGGGCGCGGGCGGCCTTATCCGTGTCGCGGCCCACCAGCACCACCCGGGCCCCGCGTCGGGCCAGCTCCCGGGCGGTTACCAGCCCAATGCCGCTGGTAGCTCCGGTTACGAGGGCCGTTTTTCCGGCCAGGGGCAGCACCGAAACGGTTGTCATGCAGAAATAGGAGAAAGAGAATAAAAACGAAATGCCGGCGTAAAGTGCTACTGCGCCGGTAACGTACTACTTACAGACGTAGCACTTACGTGGAAGGTTGGGCGGCTTCCGCTGAAACAGCCAGCTTTTGCAGCCCCTGGCTGATTTCTGTGAGCAAGGGCCGGGCTGCAATGGCAGGCTGCAGGCAGCGCTGTTGCCACTGCCGCAGCTGCTCAGCCGTGGCAGTGGTAGCCGTGGCTTCGGGACACAGGTCCAGCAGTTCCTCCAACAAGCAGCCGAAGGCCCTCGCCTCCAGGCGCTGCAGTGCTTCCGCCGCCGGGGAATGTAGGTCAAAGAAACCAGCTGCCCCAAAATCACCCAGAAGGCTCCGCCCATCGGCAGTGACCAGAATGTTGTGGGCATACAAGTCGCCGTGCAAAATGCCGCGGCCGTGCAGGTGGGCCGCAGCGGCCGCAATACCTTGCGCAATACGCAGCACCGCCATCAGCGAAAAAGTGGTGCCCGGTGCGTACACGTCGCGGGTGCAAGTGCTGAAGCTGGGCGGACCCGCCAGGTTGCCAAACTCCGGGCTGATGAGTTCCAGTACCAGTCCTTCGGCCCCGGCTGGGTGGCCCACCACTTTGCCGAGTACCGGAATCAGGTTAGGGTGGGCCCCGGCCCGGATGCAGGCCACCATTTCGCTGTGCGGTAGTCCGTCGCTGGTAACAGCACCTTTGAACAGCTTCACCGCCACGGACCGGCCTTGCCAGCTGGCCTGAGAAATCACGCCCGAAGCACCCTCGCCCAGCACGTGTTGCAATTCAATTTCATTCCAGTTGATTTCCCGGATGGGGGAGTGGGCCAGGGCCGCTTCCTCGGCCGCCTCCGCAAACGGGTTGCCGGCATAAGCCAGCCAGGTGAGGCGGGGCAACTGCAGCAGCCAATCGGGCAGCCCGGGGAGCCGGTTGGCGGAGAGGCGCAGGAGCTCCAGGTTTTGGCACTGGCCCAACTCCCGGGGCAATTCCCGCAGCTGGTTGCCGGCCAGCATCAGCTTCTGCAACTGCTGGCAGCGGCCAATTTCCGGGGGCAAAGATTTGAGTTGGTTATCTGTCAGAATCAGCCAACGCAGCCGAGGTGGAAGGGCCTCACCATGTAATGTGTGAATCTGGTTGGCTTTGAAGCCTATCATTTCCAACTCCAGGCACTGGCCCAGTACGGCCGGCACTTCGGTAAACTGATTCTCGGAGCAGAACAGAATCCGCAGCTTGCGCAGGCGGGGCAAGTCGGCTGGTAGCTCCCGCAGGGCGTTACCCGTGAGGTTGAGGATTTCCAGCGTGTCGACCAGCTCGAAAATTTCCTGAGGAAATTCGGTTATTCCTTCGCGGAGGTCCAGGCGGGTGGCCCCGGCCAGCGCGCCGGCGCGCAATTGTTGCAGCGTATGCATAAGCAAGTGAAAAACGCCGGGAAGTCCAGCGCAGTAAAAAGCCGCTTCTGAATTTCAGAAGCGGCTTTTAAAAAAACGAATCAGGCAGTCGTTGTGCGGCTAGAGACCCACTTTAGAAGGGCAGGTCGTTGTCGTCGTCCGAAGCAATGGGAGCGGCCGAAGCGCGCAGGTTGGGGTTGGAGTTCTGAGCGGGAGCAGCGGCGCGGGGAGCCTGCTGCTGGTAGCCACCACCCTGGGGAGCCGAAGCACCACCAGCGGCCGACTCAATGCGCCATGCCTCCAGGTTGGTGAAGTACAGCATCTGGCCGTTCTTGTTGAACCCGCGGCCACGCAGGTTAAAGGAAACCTTCACCTCGTCCCCAATTTTGTAGGAGTCGATGAGGGCGGTTTTGTCCTGTACCAGTTGGAACTTGATATGCTCGGGATACTGGCCGTCTACGACCTCCAGCACGAACTCGCGCTTGCGGAATTTTTCGCTCACCTGCTGTTCGTCGAAAATTTCGTGCAGGCGGCCGGTAGCTTCGTAAGCCATAGGAATGAAATATGTTGGGGAGTTGAAAACAGTAAACCAAACCTACGAAAAAAAACGCGGTTCGTTCCTGTCGCGTAAGGCCATTTCGGGCCCATAGCCTGACTACCTTTACCTTGCGTTTTTGCTCACCCATCAACTTTTTTTGCCCATGAGTGCTCCCTTCGCTCTGGCCCTGCACGGCGGGGCCGGCACCATTTCGCCCGCCCTGATGACACCCGAAAAAGAACACGCCTACCGCCAGGCCCTGCAAGCTGCCCTGGAAACCGGGTATGCGGTGCTTCGGCAGGGTGGGGCCGCGCTGGATGCTGTGGAGCAGGCCGTGCGCAGCCTCGAAGACTGCCCTTTATTCAATGCCGGCCGGGGCGCGGTGTTCACCCACGACGGCCACCACGAAATGGACGCCGCCATTATGGACGGTCGTAACCGCGCCGCCGGCGCGGTGGCCGGAGCCCGCACCGTGCAGAACCCCATTCGGGCGGCCCGCCTGGTAATGGAGAAAACCGAGCACGTGCTGCTGGCCTGGCCCGGGGCCGATGAGCTGGCCCGCCTGCACGGCCTGCCCACCCAACCTCAGGAGTATTTTTTCACCCAGCAGCGCTACGACCAGCTTCAGGAAGCCTTGCAGGAAGGTCGTATGCGCCTCGACCACTCCGAAACCCTACACCCCGAAACGGCTGCCCCCGTGGCCGAGCCGGCCGCTTTTTCCAACCCTACCCACGAGGACCCGAAGAAAAAAATGGGCACCGTGGGCGCTGTAGCCCTCGACCAGCACGGCAACCTGGCCGCCGCCACCAGCACCGGCGGCATGACCAACAAGCAGTTCTCCCGCATCGGCGACTCGCCCATCATCGGCAGCGGCACCTTCGCCGACAACCGCACCTGCGCCATCAGCTGCACCGGGCACGGGGAGTTTTTCCTGCGGGCCGTGGTAGCCCATGATATCAGCTGCCTGATGGAGTACCGGGGGCTGAGCCTGGCCGAAGCCAGCCGCATTGTGGTGCACGACAAGCTGGCTCCCGTAGGCGGGGAGGGCGGCCTGGTAGCCGTGGATGCACTGGGCAACGTGGCTCTGCCCTTCAACTCTGAAGGCATGTACCGGGCTTGGCAAACCTCCGCTGAGGATAAGCCTTGGGTTGCCATCTACAAAGGTTGAGCCCTGATTACGGAGTTGTGGCCGACACAGCTTTTTGGTGGCTATATATATCTTTTTGGTGGCTATATATATAAGGAGTGGTCACGGCTAATAGCTGCTGGCACTCATCACGGGTTATGTAGCATTTGGATAAATGCAAAAAGCCCTTATTCAGCTTGAATAAGGGCTTTTTGTACATTTGGTTACATTGCTTATCCGGCAGGTGCCGGAGCATTGGCAGGTTTGCCGGCCGTGAGCCGCTCCGACTCGGCGGCCTGCTGACGCAGCTTTAGGTCGGGGTAGAATTCCCGCTCCGTTACGTCGTAGAGGTTGCCCTTCACCAGCACGTGCAGCAGCATGTTTTCAATGGAAATGGCTTCACCCTTTTTGGCAGCGGCGGCGTTGTTATGCTCCAGCTTGTGCCCATCCATGATAATAACCAGGTTGGAGCCGATGGCCTCCAGCTGGTTGCCCTCGGTGATGAGCACGCCCGTGTCCTCACCCAGACCAATGCCGATGAGTTTGGGGTGCAGCGCTACGGCCTCTAGCAGACGGCCAAAGCGGCCGCGCTTCACAAAGTGGGAGTCGATAACCACGTTATCCAGGAAGCCCAGGCCGCTGCCCATCTTTACCGCGCCTTTCATCAGGGCATCCGGCACGCTGCCGCCCTTTATCATGGTTTTCGACATGGCCACGGCTCCGGCCGAGGTGCCCGCAATAATGAAGTTGGGCGTTTCGTAGTACCGCTTTTTCAGGGTAGCCAGAAAGTCAGTGTCATCGAACATTTCGGTGAGGCGCGACTGATTGCCCCCCGAGAACATCACAATGTCGGCCCGGCGCAGGCGCTCTACGTACTGCCGCTGCAAGGCATCTTCGCGGGTGCGGATATCCATAATGTTCACGTTGTTGCAGTTCAGCATCGTGAACGAGGACAAATACACACGGGCCACTTCCTCCGGAATCATGGAAGCTGTGGTAATAACTTCAATTTGCGGGTCTTCCTTGCCCGACTCCAATACCACCCGCTTCAGAATACCGAGCTCGAAAAAGTTGAGGTAGTATTTCTTCTTGGTGCGGGGATTGGGGTAGGTGCCCTTGTCCTCGTTGCCTCCAATGGCAATGAGCTTACCGAGCGGTTTTTGATTTTTCAAGGTCGAATTCAGCTTTAGCAAAACAAACAGGAGCAACAAGAAGCCAACTCCCGGGAAAAGTGGCAAGCAAGCTTCGGGCCACGTGCTACCGAGTATACGGAAAAGTGGAGCTTACGCCAAAGTGGAACATGGCACCACCGGGCGCCACATACATTCAAATAGATGGGTTACCCACCAGCGCATCCAGCGTGCTGGTAGCCACGGCGTGGTAGTTGGGCCGGGCCTGAGCGTATAGCTGCCGGGCCCGCTCGGTGCCGCCGGGGGTGGCCAGCAGGGCCCGGTACAGCGGCGTGAGAAATTTGCGTCGGCCCACCCGCGTCAGGAACTGGCGCAGGGCATCGTGGGCCGGGGCATACTCCGCCGCAATGGTGTGCGGAAACCAGGCTGCCAGAATTTCGGAGTTGCCGGAGCTGGTAAAATGAAAAGCGTCATCCAGCTCTGCGAGCTGGGCCGATGATACCTCCCGCGGTAAGCCGTGCAGAAAGTGCACCCACTCGTGGCTGCTCCAGCCCTGCGTGTCCAGCTCTGCGGCGGTAGCGCCCTGCTGCCAGGCACGCAGTGCGGCCTCCACGGCCGCAAACCGCTCGGAGGCCACGGCCGGCGCGCCTTCCGGAATGCCCGGGCCATACACCCAGGCTTCCAGATGAAGTTGCTGCTCCAGCCCCGGGTACTTGTCCAGCAGCTCCCGGCGCAGGTAAGCTACGAAGGAAGCCGTGTCCATACTCTGAAAACTGTGCCGCGCGAAATACTCCTTTATAAAGGTGTCGAGGGCGGGGCGGTCCACCAGGTGCTCCAGGGTCAGGAGCAGATAGTCGCCTTTCTCGTAGGCAATATCGTTGAGGCCCTCGTCCGGGTCACGGCCGGCCAGGTTGAGGTGCAGGTGGGTATCAGGGCTAGAGGGGCCCAGCTCCAGCACGGTGTGTTGCAGGGAGGTGTGGCCCAGCACCTGCAGCATGTCGGCGTAGGGCTGGCCGTAGAGCTGCTCCATAATGCGGCGCTCAAAATACACCGTGAAGCCCTCGTTCAGCCAGAAATCGTTCCAGGTGGCGTTAGTTACCAGGTTGCCGCTCCAGGAGTGGGCCAGCTCGTGAGCCACCAGGCTGGTCAGGCTCCGGTCGCCGGCCAGAATGGTGGGCGTTACAAACGTTAACCGCGGATTCTCCATGCCGCCGAAGGGGAAGGAAGGAGGCAGCACCAGCAAATCGTACCGCTCCCAGCGGTAAGGGCCGTAGAGGTCCTCGGCGGCAGTCACCATGTTTTCCAGGTCCTCAAACTCGCTGGCCGCTACCGGCAGGGTAGCAGGCTCGGCGTACACGCCGGTGCGCGGACTCAGGGGGCGGAACTCCACGTCACCCACGGCCAGAGCCATCAGGTAGGCCGGAATAGGCTGCTGCATCCGGAAATGGTAGCGCCCGTCGGTGGTACGCTGCTGCGGGTTCTCGGCGCTCATCAGGGCCAGCAGGTGCGGCGGCACCTGCACCTGGGCCTCATACGTGAAGCGCACTCCCGGCGAGTCCTGACACGGCAGCCAGGTACGGGCTAGGATGGCTTGCGACTGGGTGAACAGGAAGGGTTGTTGGCGGCCGGCCGTTTGCTCGGGGCTGAGCCACTGCAGCGCCGCCGCCTGCGGGCTGGTCTGGTACCGGATGGTAACGGCCGTGGTGTCGGGGCGGAGCGGGATGCGTAGCGCCTGGCCCAGCACGACATCGGCAGCTTCCTGTTCAAAGGCTACTTGCTCGGGCCCACCGTTCAGCGTAACCGCTTCAATGTGCAGGTCGCGGGTGTCAAGCAGGAGCTCGGTGGCTTTAGTGCCCGAGCGGGTGAGCTGCCAGGTAGCCGCGCCGCGCAGTACCCGGGCGGCAAAGTCAACGGTTAACTCCAACTGGAGGTGATGCACGCTTACCTCGGCAGGGCGGGCGTGACTGTGCGGGTCGGTGGTAAGAACAGAATGGGGCATATGAGCGGAAAGGAAAACGACGGCTGCCCGCCGGGCAGGGCTGCTTGATGCGCAACGGAAAGCTTGGCTGTACGAGAAAAGTACTGCCAACAGATATCCAAAGGTGCAGCCAAACGCCTAACTTGCGCAATGAGCCGGAGACGGCGCGGTGGGCAACTCCACTGTGCCGAATTCAGTACAACGCCTTGTCTGCTCTGAGCTGCCGTTGGGTAACTCGTAGCAGAGAAGTTTTCATTACTGATTCTCGCTCTTCATTCCCCTATGTCTGCATTCCACCGCCCTTCATTTTTCACCACCTTTTGCTGCTGGCTGCTGGGCCTGCTGCTGTGCACCTCCGTGGTGTCGTGCAGCCAGGATCAGAAAGCCCAGTTGAAAGAGGCGTTGCCCGGCGGCATCACCAAAGCCGGCGGCGCGCAGCCCAAGCTCGACAGCGTGTACATTGTAAAGTACATGACGGCCGAGCCCAAATTCAAAGACCAGATTGAGTGGGCCAAGAAGTTTTACCGGGAGCGGGACTTCCGCCTCGGCTGGTTCCGCAACCACGAGCTGGTACCGCAGGCCAAAACAATGCTCGGCGTTATCAACAAAGCCGCCGACGAAGGCCTGGATCCTAAAGAATACAAAACCAAAAACTTCGATAAGCTTTTCAGTGACCTAGAGGCGGCTCAGGGCGACTCTACCCGCCGCAATGCGCTGGAAAAGGAAATCGATGTGGCCCTGTCGGGCACGTATTTCAACTATGCGTCTGATTTTTACCGCGGTACGGTTGACCCCCGAGCGGTAAAATCTATTGACTGGAACGTTAAGCGCAACAAAATCAAGCTGCACAAGGCGCTCATGACCATCCTGAAGGAGCGGGAGAGTACCTACGGCTACTATGATTTTGAACCGCTGCACCCCGAGTACGACCGGCTGCGCAAAGCCTTGGCCGACTACCGCGCCATCCAGCGCAACGGCGGGTGGCCGACGCTGCCCGCTGGTACGCGCCTGAAACCTGGTGCCGCCTCACCGGCCGTGGCTACTTTGCGCCAGCGGTTGCTCGGTAAAGACGCGGCCGCATCGACTGCCTCCGCTACTGCTTCTACCACCACTACTCCGGCCGTGGCGGTATCTAATAAAACGGGTCAGACCACAGCTCCCAACGCACCAGCGGCCGAGAAATACGATGCTGAACTGGTAGCAGCCGTGAAGGAATTTCAGGTTGATAATGGCCTGAAACCCGACGGCGTTGTGGCTGGCGAAACTCTGCGCCTGCTCAATATTCCGGTGAATCAGCGCATCGATCAGATTATGCTGAACATGGAACGGTGGCGCTGGATTCCGAAAAAGTTTGAGCCCGATTACCTGTTGGTGAACATTCCCGAGTACACTCTGCACGTGGTAGAGGAGGGCAAAGAGGCCTTCACGATGCCGGTTATTGTGGGCAAAACGCTGAACGCAACTCCCGTTTTCAGCGACAAAATGGAGTTCGTGGTGCTGGCTCCTTACTGGAACGTGCCCTATAGCATCATCGATAAAGAGCTTCGCTCGAAGCTGGCCGCCGACCCCCAAGGCACCCTCGACCGGCTGGATATGGAGGTGGTGAAAGGGTGGGGCGCCAAGGCGACACCCATTGACCCCTCCACCATTGACTGGGTAAACCTCACGGAAAAGACGTGGAAGTACACCCTGCGCCGCCGCCCCGGTCCTAAGAACGACCTCGGCGACGTGAAGTTTATCTTCCCCAACTCCAACGATATTTACCTGCACGACACCCCCCACGACGAGCTGTTCAGCCAGGCCAAGCGCGGCTTCAGCCACGGTTGCGTGCGGGTGGCCGAGCCCATCAAACTGGCCGAGTACCTGCTCCGCGACAAGCCCGGCTGGGACCGGACGGCCATCCTGGATACCATTGCGGGCCGCCGCGAGAAGTACGTGACTCTCCCCGAAAAGCTTCCGGTTTACCTTGTGTACTTCACTACCTGGGTAGATGAAGCCGGCAAGGTGCATTTCCGGGACGACATTTACGGCCACGATAAAGCGCTGGCAAAAGAGTATTTCAACTAAACTTTCCTGCGGCTTCTAGCTGTTCTCGGTTGCTAAACAGTCCCCACTCTGGCATGTGCCGGGGTGGGGACTGTTCGTTTACACAGGCATTACAGAAGCTTGGGGAAGCGGCAGCTTGTGCTGGCTCAGCACAGTATAAGCCAGCGTTGCGAAGCCAGCACAATGCATATAACGCGGCAGCCTATTCCATCTATACATAGTGACCTGAGGATACGCATACTATAAGTAGGCAATCGAGGACTTGTGAACTGCTCAGGTATACGGTAAGCAGAATTGCGGGCACTGCAGAGTGGTGATTAAAGAAACCCGTTTGCTCTAGCAGGAGAATGGGAGTGGGTGAATAGATAACAATTGTATTAACATGTGTAAACAAAGTAATGACAATGAAGCAGAATTTTATAAATGTAAACAGAAGATGGTAATGGTTGTCATATGTAACAAGTGAATTTGGGATAGATACGGCCTAGTTATTTGAAGTACATTTGTAAACGTACCTATTTACTTGCTCATGCTTGATCGGATTCGCCAATTGCTGACCGACCGCCAGCTTTCCTCCACGCAGTTTGCCGATGCCATTGGGGTATCTCGGCCTGTTATCAGCCATATTCTGAGCGGTCGGAACAAGCCTAGCCTGGAAGTGGTGCAGAAGATCCTAAGCGCATTTCCCGACGTCTCTACTACTTGGCTGTTGAATGGAACTGGTGCCATGAAATCAGTAGGCCCGGCCATCCATGATGCTGCTACGCCCAAGCGCCGTGTTGCCCAAACGCAACCTGCGGTAGCAGAGCCAGCCCCAGAGCCACAAACAGAGCCCCTGCAGGCATCCGTAGCGCAATCGAAGGATACTTTGCTTGATGAGCCTATCCGAAGCGCTGGTCAGGCCAAACCAAGCTCTATTCCGGATGTGTCCGTGGCAGCTTCTCCTTCTGAGCCAACAGAAGCTCCACTCCGTGCCGCAGTAGTCCCATCAGCAACCGTAGTATCCAATGAGCAGGCGGCTGCTAATGAGCCAGTTGGAGCCGATTGGGCACAGGCATTAGCTGAACCGGGAAAGACAATCCGGCGTATTGTAATATTCTACCAGGACGGCACATTCGCTGATTATCAGCCGGAGGTGCCATCCTCCCCAGCAAGGCGCTAGATTTCCGGCCCGGTACGAATCTTGGTGGATTAAAGGAATACAATTTGTCAGGCTGCTAAAAACCTGGTACAGCGGTTGAGTACAGGTTTTCTATCGGTTGATGGCTGTGCAATGCGGATTAGCACTGTTCATATTGTTTTCGTGATATGCAGGTTCTTACTAAGCGAATTGATAAAACAGGTTGTTATAGATATATAAGTTGTTGTAAATCATGTAATTGTTGATAGTGACATGAAGTGTGAATTAGAGTTATTGATTTTGGCTTTATAGCAGTTTAGAAAGGGTTTTGTTATATCTAATTGATTTAATATTTCGGTTGCAACGTGATTAAATTAGTACCAGGAAGTAGGGCTTCAATGCTAACTTATTTGTCAGCTGAATAAATCGCTTTTATTATAAGCGTGGGCTGGCCTTAAGAGCGGCATTGAACTTCTGTTCTTGACCAGAAGCATAAATCGGCGACACAAAAATCAGAGAAGCCAAGGTCATGGGTGTGCAGTACATAATCATGCGTGTGCACTGTAAGCAATGGCAGGTGCTCGGGTGTGCAGTATTGTAAAGTATATGATATGCGTGCTGGTTATATAATGAGTCTGTTACAGATGTTATCAAGTGATTGCTTGATAATTACTCTCGGCAGGAAGGCGGCGGAGGTGCAGTATTGTTAACTTGGGCTGATAGTAACCACCCAATTACAGCCGGTGGACTTGCCAGCAAAGTGCTTGCCCCGTTTCGGCGTGGTGCGTACCTTTGGGCTATGAAAAAACTTCGTCTGCTCTTCCTGTTCGCCGCTGGCGCTTCGTTGTTCCTGTCGTCCTGCTCACAGGCTCCCGATGCGGAGAAGGACCCCAATGCTGATGCTGCCTACAAGCGTAGCCACCGCCCGGAGGGTTACCGCGAGGCTCAGCGCAGCAACGTGAACTACTAAGCTTCCTTTTTTCCGTTATAAGGGATAGTAATAGCAAAAGCCCCGCTGGATCTGTTCCAGCGGGGCTTTTGCGCATGTTACCCGGCTGAGTAGCGGGCTATACCGCTTCAACCAGTGGCAACGGGGCTACCTCCGGTAGTGGTAGTTTCTCCAGAAGCTGTGCTTCCAGCAGGGCGGCCCAGGTGCGCAGGTACAGCACCACATCGTCGCGCTGGTTGTGGCGGAGGGCGTTGCGCCGCTCAAACGGAATAGCTTCCCGAATAACCGGGTCTGAGAGCCGCTCCAGGTGCGCCAAGTCTTGGCGGGTAAAGCCCAGGGCCAGCATGGCGTCAATGGTTTCGTCGATGGGCAGGCCGCTGGTGGGGCAGTAGTCGCGCAGCTGCTGGTCCCAGTCGCCGTAACGCTGCATGGCGCGGGCGTGGATTTCACCTTTGGGCAGGGCCGTAACGGTTTGGGCCAAGTGCCCGCAATTACAGCTGCCCATATGGCCCCATTCGTACGGAGCCTCCTTCGCTAGCCGCTGCGCCGTGGTGCGCAGGGCCTCAATAACCGGGAAAGTGGAGTGAGCCATAAGTAGTAGAAACTATGGTGTTTGCTACCTATAGAAGCTGGCTGAGACGCTTTTTGTTTCATATCCCGGGCAATAGTCAACGAAGTCTCCGGGCCCGATAAAAACAACGCGGCCCGGCTTACTGACAAGCCGGGCCGCGTTGGGCCGAAATTAACAGGAAGCTTATCCCTGCCGGTTGCCGCGGAAACGGCGCCGGCCGCTACGGCCGTTGTTGGCCGCGCCCGACTCGGGGCGGGAGCCAGCCGTTGCACCGTTGGTAGAGGCGGGGCGCTGCCCTTCCCGGTTGCCGCCAGAAGCCGGCCGTTCAGCCGTACGCGGCGCGCCATTCGCCTCCCGACGGCCGCCACCGCCGCCCCCCTGGGGCCCACGGCCCGGACGAGGTGGCCGGCCCGCCGGACCTTTCGGACGCTTAATAGCTGGCCCGCCCGAGAGGGGCACCGGTGCCACGGCTGAGGAATAATAAGGATGATCTTCGATGACGGGTACCTGCCGACGGATCAGCTTCTGGATGTCCTGCAGATACGCCCGTTCCTCGTCGTCGCAGAAGGACAGGGCCGTACCGTCGGCGCCGGCGCGGCCGGTGCGGCCGATGCGGTGCACGTAGGTTTCGGGCTCGTTGGGAATTTCGTAGTTCACCACGTGGGTCAACTCATCTACGTCAATACCCCGGGCGGCAATATCGGTGGCCACCAGCACGCGGGTAGTGCCGGCCTTGAAGTTGCTGAGGGCGCGCTGCCGGTGGTTTTGGCTTTTGTTGCCGTGGATGGCCTCGGCGGCAATGTTGGCCTTGGCCAGGGTCCGAACCACTTTGTCGGCTCCGTGCTTGGTGCGCGTGAACACCAGTACCCGCCGGATAGCTTTATCTTGGAGCACATGCTCCAGCAGAGCCGGCTTGTCGGTTTTCTCTACCATGTACACGGCCTGGGTCACGGTATCGGCCGTACTCGACACGGGCGTAACCGTCACTTTCACCGGGTTGGGGCGCAGAATGCTGTTGGCCAGCTCCTGAATCTGGCCGGGCATGGTGGCCGAGAAGAACAGCGTCTGGCGCTGCTTGGGCAGCTTGGGCAGAATCCGCTTGATATCGTGGATAAAGCCCATATCCAGCATCCGGTCGGCCTCGTCCAGCACGAACACCTCCAGGTGGCGAAGGTCGATGAAGCCCTGGTTCATGAGGTCCAGTAAGCGGCCGGGCGTGGCAATGAGTACCTCTACGCCGCGCTTGAGCGCCTGTACCTGCGGGTGCTGGCCCACGCCCCCGAAAATAACCGTGGAGCGCAGCTTGGGCAGGTGGCGGCCGTAAGCCCGGAAACTTTCACCAATCTGAATGGCCAGCTCCCGGGTGGGGGTGAGCACCAGGCAGCGGATGCGGCCGGGCGCGTGGCGCTCCACCAGGGAGGTTTGATGCAGAATCTGCAGGATAGGAACGGTAAACGCGGCGGTTTTGCCGGTACCTGTCTGGGCAATGCCCAGCAGGTCGTGGCCTTCCAGCACCTGCGGAATAGCCTGCTGCTGAATAGGTGTGGGGGTAACGTAGCCTTCCTCGTGCAAAGCACTCAGGATGGGCTCAATCAGGTTGAGTTCGTCGAACGACATCGAGGGGAAAAAAGCCGGGCCGCCGGGGCCGCGGAGATGATACTGCTATAGAAGAGCCCGCAAAGGTCGGGTTTTTAATTGGAAGCCGCTTTCCGGCTCGCAAAACTAGTAGCTGCCAACGCAGCACCGGGCCGCGGAGCCTCGTATACGGCAGCTCCGTACTTTCGCTGCACACTACTTTCTCTGCGCTATGCACGTTATCGAACGAACCATTGCCTACGACGGCCACTACAAACTCAGCAAGCTGCGGGTGCAGGACGAGGCCGACGTGCTGAATCGGGAGCGGTTTGAGCCGGGCCGGGCCGTAGCGGCCCTGGTGTATGACACTGCCACCCAGCACTACATCTTCACCCAGCAATTCCGCATTGGGCCCGAAGACGAGCTGGTGGAGCTGGCCGCCGGCATGATTGACGGCGACGAAGAACCAAAGGCCGCCATTCGCCGCGAAATTCAGGAGGAGCTGGGCTACGACGTAGACCGGCTGGAGCTGATTACCCGCATGTGGCCCTCGCCCGGCACCAGCGCCGAAACCATTACCGTGTTCTACGCCGAGGTCAGCAACCAGTCGGGCCCCGGGGGCGGGCTGGCCGAGGAAAACGAGCGGATTGAACTGGTGCGCCTCACCTGGGACGAGCTGGTAAAAGCCCGCTTTGAGGATGGCAAAACCCTGCTGGCCGTGCAGTGGGTGCAGCTACAAAAAGCCGCCAAATCCTGATGGCTGAAACGCACAAAACCCCGGCTTTTCCTGGAAAAGCCGGGGTTTTGCATTTGGCAACATCAGGTAAAGTTACTCCGCCTTGATGATATACTCGAAATTCTGTTTGGTCTTAGCGTCGTTGATTGTCAGGTAGATATCCTGGGGTGCATCGACTTTAACAAATGGTACAGTGCGCTTGCTCATGTACAGGTCCCGGTTCCAGAAGCGGCCGTTGCCGGCGGTGAGGCCGGGCACGTTCAGCACCTCTTTGCCATCCTTGGTTTTGCCCACCACGCTCAGGTAGGCCGGGTCGGCGTTCTGAGAGCCGCGGCGGTACATGGTTACTACCAACTGGCCCCCGGCGGGCAGCTGCTGGAAGCGACGCTGATAGGTCGAGTCGGCCCAGTTGTTCATGCGCTTCAGCTCGTTGATTTCCGTCAGCAGCAGGCTGTAGGGGCGGTAGGCCACGCGGGTTACGCAGGCGTCTACCTCGGCGTCCTCGTCCGTGTTTTTGGTCACGTTCAGCACGTAGGGGCTTTCCTCGTCCTTTTTGGGGAAAGTGTATTTTTTACGGGGCTTGCCGGGCATGTACTGGGCCGAGGCGGCCAGCGTGCTCAGCACCAGTACGGCGAGGAGGAGAATTTTCTTCATTTGAGAAGGTAAAATGCGGATTACGACAGCGGCTGATTTTTGGAGGATACAAAGATACATAAAGCCCGGCCCGCTACCGCAGATTTCGATTAACAGCCCGCGAAAAGCGGTAGGTACCAGCCCACATCGGGCTGAGGACTTCTACAGCCTCAGTAGCCAAAAGAGCATACTAGCTGCGGGTATAGCGCTACTCCGCGTAGCGGCGACGATACTGCAGGCCCCCGGCAACAAGAAAACAGCCGGCCGCCAATAGCTCCGTGTGCCCGAACAGCCCGAGCAGCAACAGAAACATGAACAGCCCAAATACCGCCCGTAGGTACTGCTGCATGTGCCGGCCGGTTTGGTACAGTACGGCCCGAAACAACAGGGTGCTACTCAGCATCATTAAAAACCCAATTACCGCCTTTGGTGTAGCGGCACCCCAGAAAATCCACAGGGCTTCGGGGAGCAGCAGCATACCGAATAGGGCCACTTGCTGGCCGTATAGCTGCCATTGGCTATAGGGAAAGTTGCGGGCAAAGCGCACATACGTCAGCTCAAACTCGTTCGACTGGTAAAGCAACAACACGTGTATTAATGCCACGCTCAGGGCCATAAGTCCAATCAGCCGTACGTCAGCCCGGGAGTCGGGAAAGACGCTGAAGAACAGAAGTATGCTAATAGCAGCGGCTACTTTGGTAATGAAGAAGGCCAGACGTTGCCGCCCCAGCAGTTCGAACAGGAACAGGCTGAACAGCGGCTTGGGCCACCCGCGCAGCCACCGGGGCCTGGTTGTGGTGGCCGGGCCAGGGTGCAGATTATTCGTCAGGCGGTAATAACGTCGGGCGCTGTACCCAACGAGGACCAGCAGATACCCGGGCAGGAGCAGCGGAACCACCCAATGACCATACACCACGCCCACCAACATACCATACGCACTCATCACCACCAGCGGCAGCGCCATGACGAGTTGCACTATAGCCCAGGCCCCCAGCTGCTGGCGCGGCCGCAGGGCGTTAAGGCTGTAACGCAAAAACGTAGCGTCGGGGACCTGCAGGCGTCGGCCCACGTACTGCCAGGTTTTGGCACTGTAGACCCATAGTATCAACAGAAAAATAACTACGCCCTGGGGCTCGCTCACGCTGGATATGGCTAGCTGCAGAGCTGTTTCAATGATTTTGTCGGGCGTGAGATGGGTTTGGTTTAAGACGTTAGTGTAAAAGAAATTGCTGAAAACCAGGATGAGCAAGGAAAGTAGCAAGCCGGTGTTGACTTGGTAAAATCCCTTGGCAACCACTTTCAACAGCACGCGGGTATGGGCTTGGCTCATGTGATGTGGTGCAGCGTAGCCCCGGCCACCCGAATTTCCCGCACATTCGGGAGCAGATCGTTTTCCAGCTCTTGGTGCGAAGAGAGCAGGAACATGGTGCCTGTCTGTTGCTGCTCCCTGATCCAGCCAAAAAGGATGGGCAGCGAATCGGCGTCCAACGTAGTCAGCGGTTCATCGAGCAGGATGCAGCTGGGCCGGCCCAGGAACGCCAGCACCAGCGCCAGCTTCTTCAGCATGCCGCTTGAATAGGTACTGATGGGGTCCGTCAGGTAGGCGGTCATGCCCATGCTTTCCACGTACTTTTCCTCCTGCCGGGCCGGGGCATTTTTGGCCGATGTAAACATTCTGATCAATTCGATGCCCGTCAGGAAATCAGGGAACACCGGCTCCGCCTCCGCAAAATTGACCCGGCTACGATAGGCGGCCGGATGCTTTTTTATGGTCAGGTTATTCAGCGCAATATCCCCCTCGAAAGACAGAATGCCGGCCACCGACTGTAAGAAAGTGCTTTTCCCGGACCCGTTATGCCCCCGAATCCAGTACACCCCGGAGTCGATGGTGAAATTATCCAGCCGAAGAATGGTGTGGCCGTTGTAGGCTTTGTGAAAATTGTAAAATGCCAGCATGCAGGAGCAAATAGAGCGTAGGGTCCGATGCCGGAAAGTCTGGCTGCGGCGCTAATTTCAACCGCGGTAACGCCGCCCTTCGGCAATTGTTGTGGAGTCCCGAAGCTGCAATTGCGCCTGCCAAACGTGACGAAATCGTAACCCGATAGTAACACCAGCATCATACTGTCTATCGATTTTTGCAGTGGATTAAACGGGTAGAAAGCATGCGGACTCCCATTGCCCTATCGTTGCTGCGCCGCCTCGTGCGCGCCGCCGCGTACCTTGTGTTTCAGCTAGCCCTGATGCTGGCCTATGCGTTGCGCTCCGTGGGCGCTGTGCGGCTGCCCTGGCACTTCAGCCACGCCGCCGATGAGGACGGCCCGGCTGCGGCCATTCGCCCCGGACGGCGCATCCGGCCCCGCACCGGCCTGAGCGCCCGCCCCGCCTTATGAGTGACGCCACAATTGCCACCAAGCCCCCGCGCAAGCCGGCCCGGCGCCGGCTAGAGGTCTGCGTTATTTCTGATGTGCACCTGGGCACCTACGGCTGCCACGCCCCCGAGCTGCTGCGCTACCTGAAAAGCGTGCGGCCCCGCATCCTGGTGCTCAACGGCGACATTGTGGACATCTGGCAGTTCAGCAAAAACTACTGGCCCCCGGCTCACATGCGGGTGGTGCGCTACCTGGCCGGGCTGGCGGCCAAAGGCACCCGCATTTACTACCTTACCGGCAACCACGACGAGCTGCTGCGCAAGTTTGCCGGCACCCGGCTGGGGGCGCTCAGCATCGACAATAAGCTGGTGCTGGACCTGCCCCACGGCAAAACCTGGCTGTTTCACGGCGACGTGTTCGACGTGACCATGCGCCACTCGCGCTGGCTGGCCCGCCTGGGCGGACAAGGTTACGACCTGCTGATTCTCTTGAACCGCTTCGTGAACTGGGGGTTGGCCCGGCTGGGGCGGCCGCGGGTGGCGCTGTCGAAGGCGGTGAAGAACCGGGTAAAAAGCGCCGTGAGTTTGGTGAGCGACTTTGAGCAGACTGCCGCCACCATTGCCGCCGATAAAGGCTACCGTTACGTCGCCTGCGGCCACATTCACTGCCCCGAAATCAAGCCACTGACCACTCCACAGGGCGAAGTGGGCTATCTGAACTCCGGCGACTGGGTGGAAAACCTCACGGCCCTGGAGTACACCGCCGAGGCCGGCTGGCAGCTCTACCACTACCACCTCGACCCCCGCATGCAGCAACCCGCCCCCGCGCACCCCGACGAAGCGGAAGCCGCCGCCGATGCCCCGGCCGCCGAGCTGCTGGCCGGTCTGCTGCGCGAAATGGGAGTAGGGTAGTCATTCTCGTTATTATACCTCGCTTCATGCGCATTTTGTACGCCATTCAGGGCACCGGCAACGGGCACCTGAGCCGGGCCCTGGACATAGTACCGCTGCTGCAGCAGCGGGGAGAGGTGGAGGTGCTGGTCAGCGGACCGCCTGCCGATATTCCGCTGCCGTTTCCGGTGCGCTACCGCTGCCACGGGCTGGGGTTTGTTTTTGGCAAGAAAGGGGGAATTAACTTCGTTAAAACCTTCGTGCAGCTTAATTCCAAAGCCTTTCTGCGCGAAATCCGGCAGCTGCCGGTGGCTGCTTACGATTTGGTAATAAGCGACTTTGAACCGGTGTCGGCCTGGGCCTGCCAGCAGCAGGGCGTGCCCTGCGTGGCCCTGAGCCATCAGGCAGCCGTGCTGAGCGAATACGCGCCCCAGCCGGCCTCCTTCGACCCGGTGGGGCGGGCCGTGCTGCGCCACTACGCGCCGGCCACGCGCCACTATGGCTTCCACTTTCAGCGCTATGAGCCCCACATCAGCACGCCCGTTATCCGGCGGCAGGTGCGGGAGCTGGTGCCCGCCAACGACGGCCACTACACGGTGTATCTGCCGGCGTTTGACGAGGAAACGCTGGTGCGCCGCCTGCGCTACCTCAGCCGCACGGTGCAGTGGCAGGTATTCAGCAAGCATAGCCAGCAGCCCGCCCAGCACGGCAACGTGCAGGTGTGGCCCGTGAGCGGGGCGGCCTTCACCGATAGCCTGGCCCGCAGCGCCGGCGTACTCTGCGGGGCCGGCTTCGAAACGCCCGCCGAGGCGCTGTACCTGGGCAAAAAGCTGCTGGTGCTGCCCATGAAACAGCAGTACGAGCAGGCCTGCAATGCCGCCGCCCTGGCCGATATGGGCGTGCCCGTCGTCAGGAACCTCAAGGACAAGTCCCTGGCCGTACTGGACCACTGGCTGCAATACGGGCGCCCCGTTTCCGTCGATTATCCGGATGAAACGGCTTCCGTACTGGATAAGCTGCTGCTGGAAGCGGGGAGGGGAGTTAGGGGTGAAGTGGTGAAACTGGGGGTATCATAAACGGTGTATTGGGCATGTAGAAACGCATACTTGCGCCTCCACCGTGGGAGCGGGAACCACGATTGTCGTTCGTTCAACGACGAGATGCGTATTCCCGTCTCTACACCGTTCGTAAAGCGGCTATTACCCTTGCGAAGGCAGCACGTGCGACTCCCCGGTTCAGGGCTTCTGATCCACACGCTCGGAATGACGTTCCGATAGCGCCTGCCGCTGCCCGAAAATTCTCAACAACTTCCCCGTTTCCCATGCTGCCTCCCGCTTTCTACCCGGCTTCCGGCCCCACTGCTTTCTGCCGCGCCGATTTCGGGCCGAACTTTCAGTGGGGAGTATCGGCCGCGGCGTACCAGACCGAGGGAGCCTGGAATCAGGATGGCAAAGGCCCGAGTATTTGGGATGATTTCGTGCGCCGCCGGGGTCGCATCAAACGCGGTGAAACGGCCGATGTAGCCACTGATTTCTACCACCGCTGGCTCGATGATACCCATTTGTTAAAACAAATGGGTATAGATAATTTCCGTATTTCAGCGGCTTGGGCGCGTATTTTGCCAGCTGGAAAAGGAGGAATTAACCAAAAGGGAATAGACTTTTATAGTCGCCTGATTGACGGCTTACTGGAGCAGGGCATCACGCCCTGGCTTACCGCCTACCACTGGGATTTGCCTTTGGCTTTGCAGCGGCTGGGAGGCTGGACCAATCGTAGCGTGGTAGGCTGGTTTACGGACTACGTGGAGCTGCTGGCGGCTCGCTTCGGTGACCGGGTGCAGCACTGGATGGTGCTGAACGAGCCCATGGTGTTTACCGGGGCCGGCCACCTGCTGGGCGTACACGCGCCGGGGCGGCGCAGTCTGGGCGCGTTTCTGGCCGCTACCCACCACGCGGCGCTGGCCCAGGCCGAGGGCGGGCGGGCCTTGCGCGCGGCCCTGCTGGCCTCAGCCCAGATTGGTACCACGTTTTCCTGTTCCTACGTAACCCCCAGCCGGCCCGGTCTGGCCCGGGATGAGCGCGCCACCCGCCGCGCCGACGCCTTGCTCAACCGCCTGTTTGTGGAGCCGGCCCTGGGCCTGGGCTACCCCGTGGCCGATTTGCCGGTACTTAGCTGGCTGGACCGCTACCACCAGCCCGGCGACGAAGCCCGGCTGCCGTTTGCTTTCGACTTTCTAGGGGTGCAGAACTACACCCGCGAGGTGGTGCGGCACGCGCCTTACGTGCCGCTGCTGTGGGCCCGGCTGGTGGGGGCCGCAGTCCGGGGCGTACCGTATACCGAAATGGGCTGGGAAGTGTACCCCGAAAGTCTGTACCACATGCTGCAGCAGTTTGCGGCCTACCCCAATGCGCCCCGCCTGCTCATCACGGAAAACGGCGCGGCCTTTCCCGATTACCCCAACCTGATGGGCCAGGTGCCCGACGCGGCGCGGCAGGCTTACCTGCAGGCCTGCATTGGGCAGGTGCTGCGGGCCCGGCAGGAGGGTGTGCCCGTGGAAGGCTACTTCGCCTGGTCGTTTACCGACAACTTTGAATGGGCCGAAGGGTACGGGCCCCGTTTCGGGCTGGTGCACGTGGACTACGAAACCCAGCGGCGCACCATCAAGGACTCGGGCCACTGGTACGGGCGGTTTCTGGCGGGGCAGCAGGTGCACGCCGGCCCGCACGTTGGGCTTCACGATTCGGTAACTGCCTCGTAAAGTTGGCCTAACAGTGCCCCGGTAGCTTTGGCGCATTCCTTCACCAATTCTCTCCCGGAATGCACCAACCTTTACCCAAATGGGCGAGCCTGTCAGTGCTGGGCCTGCTGCTCAATGGCCCGGCTTTGGCCCAGACGCTCCGCCAGGGCTTTGAAAGCACCGCCGCCGATACCTGGACTTTCACGGCTACCCCGGCCACTTATAACTTCCCCAGCCTGACCGATATCTGGGCCCCCGTGGCTAATGTGGGCACTACTGGCAGCAGCGGGGTGCAGGCCGTGCCGGCGGCTGGCGCACTGCTTTGGGGCCTGCAGGATTTGCAGAACCCCACGAACAACGATCAGCCCACGTGGCACTACCTGGATTTCGCCCCGGTGGCCATCCAGAGCGGCAGCGCGGCGGCCAACCAAGTGTCGTTCCGGTTTTTCAGCAACGGCTTCGACAGCGGCAGCAGCGCCGATTCATTGGCCTATACGGTGGTATTCGACAACGGCACCACCTGGCCAGCAACCAAAACCTATACCCAACTCAGCAAGGATACCCGCGCTTACCAGACGGTAACGGTGCCTGTTCCAGCCACCGCCACCCACGTGCGCCTGCGCCTGGCCGCCAAGCAAAACGGCAACGACGACTGGGCCGCCTGGGACGAAGTGGAACTGGGCCGCTCCACCACCGCCGTGGTACCCTCGCTGCGCCTGGCTGCCGCCACGGCCGTGGTCAACGAAAATGCGGGCACCGTGAGTATTCCGGTGAGCATCACCAATCCGTCGGCTACCGGAGCTACCACCGTGGAGGTGGCGTTGGTACCCGGCCTGGGCACCGCTACGGCCGGCCCGGATTTCACCTACGCTGCTACCCAGACGCTGACCTTCCCGGCTGGGGCCACCGCCTCGCAGACGCTCACCATCCCCGTTTCGGAGGACGCCCTGGCCGAAGGGGCCGAGTATTTTACGCTGCGCCTGCAAAACCCCACCAACGCCACGCTCACCGCCGGCGCTACGGAGGTGCTGGTGTATATCAACGACAACGACGGCGTAGCTCCGGCGCGGACTCGCAACCTCACGTTTAACCGGCTGGCTTCTTACCAGAACGGTACAGCCGGCACCAATTCGGCTGAAATTGTGGCCCATGACCCCAGCACCCAGTGCCTGTATGTGGCCAACTCGGTGGGGGGCAAGCTGGATATTCTGAGCTTACCGGCTTCGGGCGTGCCCGTGGCGGTGGGTTCCATTGATATCAAGCCTTACGGCGGCATCAACTCGGTGGCCGTGCGCGGTGGAGTGGTGGCCTGCGCCATTGAAAACGCCGACCCCCAGCAGAATGGCTCGGTGGTGTTCTTTGACCAGAACGGTACCTTCCTGAAGCAGGTAATGGTAGGAGCAATGCCCGACATGATTACCTTCTCGCCCAACGGCCAGCTCATCCTCACGGCCAACGAGGGCGAGCCAAAGTCGGATTACTCCGTGGACCCCGAGGGCTCGGTGTCGGTCATTGACTTCAGCGGGGGCGTGGCCGGCGTTACCCAGGCCAGCGTAACCACCGTGGGCTTCATGGGCTACAACGGGCAGGCCGCCGCGCTGCGCCAGCAGGGTATCCGGCTTTACGGCGGTACCACGGCCGCGCCCAGCACCGTGGCCCAGGATCTGGAGCCGGAGTACGTGGCTGTGTCCAGCGACTCGCGCACGGCCTACGTGACCATCCAGGAAAACAGCGCCATGGCTACCCTGGACCTCACCACCAAGCAGTTCACGGCCCTGCGGCCGGTGGGCTACCAGGACCACACCCAGGCCGGTTTCGCGCTGGATGCTTCCGACCAGACCCCGGAGGTGCTGCTGGCCAACTGGCCCATCAAAGGCATGCGCCAGCCCGATGCCATTGCCGCCTTTGAAGTAGCCGGCCAACGGTATTTACTGACAGCCAACGAGGGTGACGCCCGCGAGTACTCGGCCCTGACCGAAGCCGTGCGCCTCGGCGACGCGGCTTACCCGCTGGATGCCACCCGCTTCCCGCAGGCCAGCTTGCTGAAAAATACCCAGGCCCTGGGCCGCCTCAACGTCACCAACAAGCTCGGCGACACCGACGGCGACGGGGACTTCGACGAAATCTACGCCTTCGGGGGGCGCTCCTTCAGCATTTTCAACGCCACCTCGGGCGCGCTGGTACACGACAGCGGCGACCTGCTGGAGCGCCTCACCAGCACCGAGGCCACCTACGGGGCCATCTTCAACGCCAGCAACTCCACCGGCAACCCCAGCCGCAAGAACCGTTCCGACGACAAAGGCTCCGAGCCCGAGGGCGTGACCACCGGCGTAATCCGGGATACGGTGTATGCTTTCGTCTCGCTGGAGCGCATCGGGGGCGTGGCCGTGTTCAACGTGAACGACCCCGCCCAGCCCCGCCTGGTGCAGTACGTGAACAACCGCAGCCTCACCAGCGGCACCGGCGACCAGGGCCCCGAGGGTATTGTGTTCATCTCGGGCTCCAACAGCCCCACCGGCCAGCCCTTGCTATTGCTCGCCAACGAAGTCAGCAGCACGGTTTCGGTGTACGGCATCCAGACGCGCGGCCCGGTGACGGCCACGGCTTCGGCCCACCACGCCGCGCCCCTGCAGCTTTATCCCAACCCCACCCAGCAGGGGCGGGTGCAGCTGAGCCGCCCCGTTTCGGGCACGCTACATGATGCTTTGGGCCGCCCGGTGCGCACCCTGCGCAAAGCCACCCAGCTGGAAACCGCCGGCCTCACGCCCGGCGTGTATGTGCTGCGCGCCGAGGATGGAGCCAGTTCCAAGTTGGTGGTGCGGTAAAGCGCATAGCTTGTAGCCTTGGGACCGTCATTCCGAGCGAAGTCGAGGAATGACGGTCCACAGTTATGGGCTATATATTCTCTGGCGTTAGAGTAACAAGTCGGCTTTGAATTACTATATCTGCAAAAGGTCAAAACACCTCGACTGGAATCAGTTGAGGTGTTTTGCTATTTGGGTAAACAGGCAATTGTCTTGGCAGCGGAATAGTTGATTTATATTGTGGTAATGTTATTAAAATCAGATTGTTGAGACGCATAAAGTAGCATTACAGTAACAAGTGGGTAAAGCTGAAATAATGCCGGGTGAAGTTCTTTGCGGCATCCTTTTACCAACCTCTTTCCCCACTGTATGTACCCCAACCGCTACGCCTTCGGGCCCAAGCTGCCGGCCTTGGCGCTGCTGGCTCTGCTGAGCGCCTGCAACGATTCGGACTCTACCAATGAGTCGACGCCGACCTCCGAAGTGCAGCTGAAATCCTATTCGGTAAACCCAGCCCTGGTGAAGCCGCTGAGTGGCTTCGAGAACCTGGAAATTATGCCCCTGATCAGCTCCGACGACGTGCTGCCGGAGTCGCCCAACTTTATCTTCGGGGCCCAGCCCGACGGCTCGGGGCTGCTGAAAAACCCCAACGGGGAGGGCTACATCCTGATCAACAACCACGAAATTATGTTTTCGGTGTCGCGGGTGTACCTGGATAAAACCTTCAAGCCGGTGAAGGGCGAGTACCTGCTGGACGGGGATGGGGGCAACTTCCGCCTGTGCTCGGCCACGCTGGCCACGCCCGAGGAACATGGCTTCGGCCCCATGTTCCTGACCGCCGGCGAAACCGACGGCGAAAGCATGGTGCACGCTCTCGACCCCCTGGGTGCCGCCAACAAGAAGGACCGCAGCCGCATGAAGCCGGCCCTGGGCCACGCCTCTATGGAAAACGCGGTGCCCCTGCCCAAAGATGCCTTCCCCGGCAAAACCGTCATCCTCATTGGCGAAGACAGCGGCAACGGCCAGCTGATTGCCTACGTGAGCAACACCGTGGGCGACCTGGACAATGGCAAGCTCTACATGCTCAAGCGCACCAGCGCCGACCCAGTGGAAACCAACATGGTGGCCGGCCAGCAGTACGACGTGGAGTTTGTGGAAATTGACAACGCCAAAACCTCCACCGGCGCCCAGATTGCGGCGCAGTCGGTAGCGAAGAACGCCATTCAGTTTGCCCGCGTGGAGGACGTGGACTACCGCAAGGGCGGCAACGGTGCGGGCCGGGAGGTATATTTCACCGCCACCGGCGTGAGCCAGTCGGATAAGGTGACGCCCGTAACCGGCTTTACCATGTGGGGCCGGGTGTACAAGCTCACCCTGCAGGCCGATAACGTGCTGAAAGGCAAGTTGGAAGTAGCCGTGGACGGCGCTACCGCCCCCGGCAACAGCATCGTAAACCCCGACAACCTGTGCGTGACCAAGGAGTACGTGTACATCCAGGAAGACGGGGACTCATTCTACGCCAACAACCGCCACGACGGCCGCGTGTGGCAGTATGGTATGGGCAGCAAGCAGCTGAAGCCGATGCTGGAAATGAACCACCGCCGCCAGGATGCCACTTTCAACGCCAAGTACAACAAGAGCAATGACCAACGCCTGAGCACCTGGGAGTACGGGGCCATGCAGGACATTTCCGACCTGGTGGGCGTGCCCAACACCTTCCTGCTCAACCTGCACCCCCACACCTGGCAGGACGACAAGTACCTGAACGCCGACGGCTCCAGCGAAACCCGCAACAAGAACAAGGAAGGCGGCCAGGTAGTCATCGTGCGCGGCGTGCAGCGCTAGGGTGGTTCTGAGCCGTTATGCTGAGCACCATACCGTCATTCCGAGCATGTGGCGCATCAAGCCAGTGTTTGAGGAATCTCGCGTGCTGATGTTGTTCTGCCACACCCAACGGCAGCCGTTCCGTAGCCCAGGGTTTAAACCCTGGGCTAGTGAATCGTGCAGCGAAGCACGCGGAATACTCCGCATGGCGCATCCTTAAGCCTTTATTCCTACTTATTTCTTATCCCGCACGCAGCCCTTCGCCGATTATCGGCGGAGGGTTATTGCTATCCTCTCCTCTGGTCCTGACGTCTGCTTTTTGTCATGTTCTCTGCTCTTTCCGTTGCCCTCCGTGCGTGCGCTCCGCTGTTGCTAGCGGCCTTGCTGGCGTTGGCGGGCGCCTGCTCCCGCACGCAATCCGCCTCTTTTACCACTACGACCTCGCCTGCCAGCCACGTGCAGCAGCATGTGGCCCGGGAACTAGCCCGCCTGCAGCAACAGGTGCAGCGGCAATTGCTACCCTTGGCTAGACGCGGTACTTCTCCTGACTCCCTGCGGCGTCGCTTCCGGGCTTGCCGGCTGCTGTACAAGCGGGTGGAGCCGTTTACGGAATACTACATGCCGGGCACGGCCCGCCTGCTCAACGGCCCGCCCGTGGGAGAGGTGGAAGTGGCCGAAAATAAGGATTTTGAGCCCGGCGGCCTGCAGGTAATTGAGGGCCTGCTGTACCCCGAGTATGACCCCGCCAACCGCGCTGAGCTGGAGCGGGAAGTACGGGCCCTGGACCGGGAAATCAGCAACGCCCGCACCCGCTGGCAGGTGCAGGAGCTATCGGATGCCCACGTGTTTGACGTGCTGCGCCTGCAGGTGTTTCGGGTGGTGTCGTTGGGTATTACCGGGTTTGATACACCTTTGAGCCCCACCGCCACCTTCCCCGAAACGGCCGCCGCGCTGGCCGCGCTGCAGCCCGTGCTGGCCTCCTACGAGCCTGCTGCCTCTGCCCCCGATTCGGTACGCCAGGCCTACGCGGCGGCACAGCAAAAGCTGGCCGGCGCTGCCCACTACGCCCGCCAGCACCCGGATTTCGCCGCGTTTGACCGCCTAGTGTTTATTACAGACCACGCCAACCCAGTAGGCCGGGCGCTGCTGGCTTGCCAGCTGCAACTGGGTATCCAGCCGTTTGACGAGGTGCGGGCCCTGCGGCCGGATGCGGCTACGCTCTTCGATTCGGCGGCTTTCAACCCCGATTTTTACGCCCCCACTACCCAGCACTACCGCACCGAAGCCCGTGTGGCCCTGGGCCGCCAGCTGTTCCAGGACCCCGTGCTGTCGGGCACCGGCACCCGCTCCTGCGCCAGCTGCCACCAGCCCGCTAAGGCCTTCACCGACGGCGTAGCTAAAAATGCCACCCTCACGCCCGGTGGCCTTGTGCGCCGCAATACGCCCACCATCCTCAACGCTGCCCTGCAGGCCGGGCAGTTCTACGATTTACGCTCTACCACCCTCGAAAATCAGGCCGTGGACGTGGTGGGTAACCCCAACGAAATGCACGGCTCCCTGGAAGCGGCCGCCCGCCGCCTGCAGCGCAGCTCCGCCTACGTGCAGCAGTTCCGGCAGGCATTTCCCGGTAGTGAGGTAGGGGCGGGGTCTACCATCACGCCCGTACAGATTCAAACGGCCCTGGCCGCCTACGAGCGGAGCCTAGTGCGGCTGAACTCTCGCTTCGACCAGCACGTGCGGGGGCAGCGGGAGGTATTGAGCCAGGAGGAAGTTCGGGGCTTCAACGTATTTATGGGCGAGGGCAAGTGCGGTACCTGCCACTTCGCGCCCCTGTTCAACGGCACGGTACCGCCCGGCTTCACCGAGGCCGAATCGGAGGTGCTGGGCGTGCCGGCCGCGCCCGCCTCCCGCCGCCTCGACGCTGACCAGGGCCGCTACGTCCACGTGCAACTGCCGCAGCTGCGCCACTCCTTCAAAATCCCAACGGTGCGCAACGTGGCTCTCACGGCGCCCTACATGCACAA
Source organism: Hymenobacter pini (assembly GCF_020421205.1). Lineage (GTDB taxonomy): Bacteria > Bacteroidota > Bacteroidia > Cytophagales > Hymenobacteraceae > Hymenobacter > Hymenobacter pini. Next base: position 417,871 of record NZ_JAIZZH010000002.1, on the reverse strand, counting down.
CGGTGCCTACCAGACCTTGGAGCAGGTCATTGACTTCTACAACGAAGGCGGCGGCCAGGGGCGGGGTCTGCGTGTACCCAACCAAACTCTGCCGCCCGACAAGCTCCACCTCACCGCCGCCGACCAGCGCGCCCTCAAAGCCTTCCTGCTGGCCCTCACCGATACGGCCTCTGGTTCTCCAACTGTTCGTGCCACCGTACAGCCGCTTGCCCAGCGGTAATAGCAACAATAGTAAGCCATTAGAATGTCATGCAGAGCGCAGCGAAGCATCTCGCGTGCTGACGTTGCCAAACTAATCCTGACATCAACACGCGAGATGCTTCGCTGCGCTCTGCATGACGGCCATAGTACTAGCAAGAGACTCCATACACTGAAAACAGCAAACCCTGTATCTTGCCGCCTGCCCGCGTGTTTGGCGGTGCCGTGTTCTATCAGCGCTAGTTTGTCGATGCTGCTTACCATTACCACTACCCACCAGCCCGCCACCGACCTGGGCTACCTGCTCCATAAAAACCCGGCCCGGCTGCAGTCGATTGATATTGCCTACGGGCAGGCCCACGTGTTTTACCCCGAAGCCACGGCGGAGCGCTGCACGGCTGCTTTGCTGCTCGACATCGACCCAATTGGGCTGGTGCGCAACCACCGCGGGCCGGCCGGGGAGGGGTTTGCCCTGGAGCAGTACGTGAACGACCGGCCTTACGCGGCCTCGTCTTTTCTGAGCACGGCCCTGGCCAAGGCCTTCAATACGGCTATGAATGGCACCTGCAAGGACCGCCCCGATTTGCCCGATGCACTGTTGCCTCTGGAAGCTACCGTGGCTGCCCTGCCCGCCGCCAGCCCCGAGCAGCTGCACCGGCTGTTTGCGCCCCTGGGCTACGAAATCAGCATCGAAGCGTACCCCCTGGACCCCACCATGCCCGACTGGGGGGCCAGCCGCTACCACACGCTGCGCCTTAGCCACCCGGCCCTGCGCCTGCAGGATTTGCTCAGCCACCTCTACGTGCTCATTCCGGTGCTGGACCGCGGCGACAAGCACTACTGGATTAACCGGGAAGAAGCCGAGAAGCTACTGCGCCGGGGCGGCGACTGGCTGCCCCAGCACCCTGAGCGGGAGTTCATCACGCGCCGCTACCTGCGCTTCGCTGAGTTTGTAAACCCCACGCTGGCGCGCCTGCTGGCCGTAGACGCCGAAGCCTCCGACGATGAGCCGCTGGAATCCCCCGAACCCCAGGAGTCCGCCAACCTGGCAACTGGCAACCCGCAACTGGCAACTCAAGCTCAATCCCTGCACGACCTGCGCCTGGACCGGGTGGCGGAGGAAATCCGGCGGCTGGGGGCCAAGAGGGTGCTGGACTTGGGCTGCGGTGAAGGCAAGCTGGTACGCCGCCTGCTGAAAAACCCTGCGGTGGAGCACGTATTAGGCATGGATGTGTCGTGGCGGGAGTTGGAGCGGGCCCGGCAGCGCCTGCATCTGCTGGAAATGCCCCCGCGCCAGCGGGAGCGGCTCACCCTCACCCAAGGCTCCCTGCTCTACCACGACCCGCGCCTGGCCGGCTACGATGCCGCCGCCGTAGTGGAGGTAATTGAGCACCTCGACGAGAGCCGCCTAGATGCCTTCGAGGAGGTGGTATTTGCCCGGGCCCGCCCCGGGGCGGTGCTCGTCACCACGCCCAACGCCGACTACAACCAGCGCTACGAAACCCTTTCCGCGGGCGAGTTCCGCCACTCCGACCACCGTTTTGAGTGGACGCGGGAGCAGTTTGCCGCCTGGGCTGCCGGTGTGGCTCAACGCCACGGCTACCAGGTGCGCCTGGAGCCGCTGGGGCCGGAGTACGCCGAGGTGGGCGCGCCCTCCCAACTGGCCGTATTTGAGCTGTAAGTCATCAGGTCAAAACGCATCAGGCGCTGACGCCTGCTATAGGATTATGGGCAGGTAGAATTTGCTGACAGCATCATAGAACCCACATAGAAAGCTGCCGTACTGAAAAGTAGCCCGGAAATAGCAACAGGCTTCGTAATTTTGAAGAATGTTACCTATTCCTGACGGGCTGCTGATACGGCTGATTACGTTGCTCTTGGTGCTACTCGCTACCGGGCCGCTGGCCTGGGCGCAGCAGCCGGCCGAGGGACAACCCTTCACCGATGCCCGGACCGGTTACCAGCTCACGTATCCGCGTGGCTGGCAGGTACACGAGGAGACTCCGGCCGTAAGTTTTTACGCCGGTGGCAGCTGGGGCGCGGCCCCGGCCGTGGTGCGCTTCACGATGCAGCCGCTGCCGGCCGGGCGCGTGAACCTGCCGCCTTTGGCCGTCGGCCACCTCGATTCGTTGTGGCAGGCGCTTACGGCCCTGCCCCAGGCCCAGGTGGTGCGGCTGGAACAGCACGATGCCGGCGTGTTTCAGGAAGTGCGTTACGAGTACACCTTTGCCGATTCGGCGGCTCGCCGTCGGGTGCTGGGCCGGCGGCTTTGGCGCGGGGGCTACGAGTTTCAGGTAGAATACCAGGCCGCTACAAGCCAGGATGCGAATTATCTGGCGGCGGGTCGGCAACTGGTGAGTTCATTCGTATTTGCCGGGCCCGGCCTGCCCAGTCGCCGCTACGCCGACCAGCGCTGCGACAACAAAATCTACGGTATTGCCGCGTTACGTGCCCACGATGGTATCTGGGAGGACGATTGCCGCACCATCCACGAGTGGAGCGGCCTGAACCTGGCCCTGGCCCCCAAAGTGCACCGCAAGGTGCTGCCGTTTCAGTCCTACGCCCTGGCCAAGGGCTTTGATAACTGCCTGTACTCCGTCACCAAATCCCCCACCGACCAGCCCGAGCGGGTGTACCGCTACAACCCCGCCACCCGCCAGGGCGAGTACACCGGCTGGGAGCTGCCCGCCCAGGGCCCCGGCAACGTGTGGATTTCCGCCGCCACCGACCGGCGCGGCGACCTGTATTTCCAGACCAGCGACGCCCACCTGCTGGTGCGCGTGAGTCCGGCCACCGATTCGGTAGTGGTGGTGTGGGAGGCTGACCCCCTGCGCAAGGCCGCATACTACCCGGCCATCGGCTTCTCCAAGGCCGGCACCCACGCCAACTTTGGCCTCGACGAAACCGGGAAGCTCTACGAAGTGTACAGCGCCGACGGTGCCCTGCTGACCGTAGACCTAGCCAGCCAGCGGCCCGGTCCTGAATTGCTACCCCTGGATGGTCTGCCCGAGCAGGGCGGCTACAGCGACGTGCTGGTGGAGCAGGATGATGCCGGCCGGCGTCGGTTGCTGCTGGCCGGGCCCAAATCCATCTTTGAAGTAGACCTGGAGCGGCGCCAGGCCACGCGCCTGCGCCGCGGCGTGTACACCGATTTGGCCGGCTGCAGCCTGTTCCGGTCCACTACCGAAACAACGGCCCCGCCCACTGCACCGTCTGCCGCTACGTGGCTGGGCCGCGTACTGGATGCCTCCACCTTGCAGCCACTCCCGCAGGCCCGGCTGCAATTCAGCGGGCCCGGTGCCCCGGCCGGCAGCCGCACCCCCACTGCCGCCGGCGAGTTTCTGCTGGCGGGCCAGGCCGGCCAAACGTATCAGCTACAGGCCCAACTGGCTGGCTACTTCCCGGCCGATACCACCTACCGCCTCCCGGCCGGGCCCTCGGGCCACGATATAGTGCTGCGGCCCCTGCAGGCCGGCACCACCCTGCGCCTCGATAACGTGCAGTTTGAGCAAGGTAAAGCCGTGCTGCTTCCGTCCTCCACGCCCGACCTCAACCGTCTGCTGGCCCTGCTTACGGCCACGCCCCAACTCACCATCGAGCTGCGCGGCCACACCGACAACCAGGGCGACCCACAGCTGAACGTGCAGCTCAGCGAGCAGCGCGTGGCGGTGGTCAAAGCCTACCTGGTCAGCCGCGGCGTAACTCCCGAGCGGATTACGGGCCTGGGACTGGGCGGCGCCGAGCCCCGCGCCAGCAACGAGCGGGAAGAAACCCGCCGCCTCAACCGCCGCGTGGAAGTGCGGGTAACGGGCGGGCGGTAGGCCTTTGCGGAGCCGCCAACCCCAACCGTTATTGGCTGGTTGCCGTTTCAGAAGCACATTCACCATCCTGCTCCCTGCTCATGATGACGTTGCTTGTGCGCCCCCTGCTTTGGTCTGTTGTGGCTTTTGGCATTCCGGCGGCTACTGGTTTGCAAAGCTGGGTGGGCTCTTACCAGTATGAGGAAACACCCGTGAAGGCGCTGGCCGGTTACAGCATGGGCATGATGTGGAAGCTGCGCCTGCAACCCCAAGACAACCAGGTCCTGGGCGGTTTGCTCAGCGTGGAAGGTCAGCAAACGTACATGAAGCTGAAAGTGCGGGCCACAGGTAGCGCCCAGGACGTCCGGATTGCCTTCGTGCAGCTAGTGGATGGCACCGACTACAATCAGTTTAAGCCCGGCGACGTGCTGTTTCGCCTCCACAAGGACTCTAAAGGCACCACCCGAACCTACTGGGGCAAGCTCCAGCCCCGCCTGTCGGAAGCCTACAAAGACGGGCAGGTGAATTTCATGCGGAAGTAGGAGATGCTCTTACTCGTTTAGGAAGCCCGATTTGATATATTCTTTGTCGCGGCTACTAATAGGCTGACCTTTAAACTCAGCGAATATTGCGTAGGCCTCCTCCAAGTCGGTGATACCGAGTCCACGTACAGCTTTACCCCATTTATAAAATGCAGCATGGCCTAAGGTGCTATAAACGCCCGGTTTTATTTGCACACCATCATATTCATGACCTTTTATTGGCGTAAAGAAATCTAACTTACCGCCCGGTTTTGTTTCTGCAAGAATAGTTGCTCTACTAGAAGAGGAAGCTCGTTGCTGCTTTTGATTATTTACTGGTGGAGTGCGCTTTTGTGTGACCGTACAGCTGAATAGTAGGCTTGTGATGACTATGCCTATGGTCATCAGTAGCTTATTAAACATGTCAATAGAGAGTTAAGAGTAGACAGACCAACAAGTATACTTTATCCGGCCAACATAGGTAGCCGCAGCACATGTAAGTGCCTTTTCTGATGTCCCAATCCATTACCTCTCTCAAACTCCCCGAACTCTCCCTCGTCCTGCTCATCGGTACCTCCGGGGCGGGCAAATCCACGTTTGCGCGGCGGCTGTTTCAGGCCACCGAAATTGTATCATCGGACCAATGCCGGGCCCTGGTGTCGGATGATGAGAACGACCAAGCCGCTACCACTGATGCGTTTGCGCTGCTGCACTACCTGGTAGGCCTGCGCCTGAAGCGCGGGCTGCTGACGGTGGTGGACGCCACCAACGTGCAGCCCGAAGCCCGCAAAACCCTCGTGCAGCTGGCCCGCGACTACCACGTGCTGCCCACCGCCATCATCCTCGACGTGCCCGACCGGGTGGCCGAGGACCGTAACCGCCAGCGCGCCGAGCGCCAGCACTTGGGCCGGCACGTGGTGCCCCAGCAGCACCAGCAGCTGCGTCGCAGCCTCAAAACGCTCAAACAGGAGGGCTTCCGCCACATCTATCACCTGCGGGGCCCCGAGGAAGTGGACGCCGTGCAAACAATCGTGCGCGACCCGCTCTACAGCAACCGCAAGCAGGATACCGGCCCCTTCGACATCATCGGCGACGTACACGGCTGCTACCAGGAGCTGGTGCAGTTGCTCACGGAGCTGGGCTACGTAGTGGAAGAACAGCCCGTGCAGGACGTGCGCGACCTGAGCGTGCGCGTAACGGCCCCGGCCGGCCGCCGCGCCTTGTTCTTGGGTGATTTGGTAGACCGGGGCCCAGCCTCGCCCCAGGTATTGCGGTTGGTCATGAGCATGGTACAGGGCGGCCAGGGGCTATGCGTACCCGGCAACCATGACATCAAACTGCTGCGCTACCTCAACGGTAAGCAGGTAAACGAGCAGCACGGCTTTGCCGAAACGGTGCAGCAGCTGGCCGCCGAGTCCGACACGTTCAAGAGCCAGGTGCGGCAGTTTCTGGATGGGCTGGTGAGCCACTACGTGCTGGATGGGGGCAAGCTGGTGGTGGCCCACGCGGGTATGCGCGAGGAAATGCAGGGCCGGGGCTCGGGCGCCGTGCGGGCCTTCGCGCTGTTCGGCGAAACCACCGGCGAAATCGACGAGTTTGGCCTGCCGGTGCGCTACAACTGGGCCTCTGAGTACCGGGGGCGGGCTATGGTGGTGTACGGTCACACGCCCGTACCCGACCCCGAATGGCTCAACAACACCATCGACATTGACACCGGCTGCGTGTTTGGCGGCCGCCTCACCGCCCTGCGCTACCCCGAGCGGGAACTGGTTTCGGTACCCGCCGCCCAGGTGTATTCGGAGCCGGTGCGCCCGCTCGACTACCTGCGCCGCCTGGCCGAAGCCAACAACGAAAAACCAGAAACCAGCAATCAACTCTCCGCCCAGCAAGCCCACGACGACCAGCTCGACATCCGGGACGTGACCGGCAAGCAGATCATTACAACGCGCCTGCTGCCGTCGGTGACGATTCGGGAGGAAAACGCGGTGGCGGCGCTGGAGGTGATGAGCCGGTTTGCCCTCAACCCGAAGTGGCTGCTGTATCTACCGCCGACTATGAGCCCCTCCGAAACCTCGGCCCTGCCCGATATGCTGGAGCACCCGGCCGAAGCCTTCGACTACTTCCGCCGCCAAGGGCAGGAGCGGGTGGTGTGCGAGGAAAAGCACATGGGCAGCCGCGTGGTAGTAGTGTTGGCCAAAGATGAAGATGCCGCGCGCCGCCGCTTCGGGGTGGTGGGCGAGGGTCCGGGCAAAGTGTATACCCGCACCGGCCGCAACTTCTTCACCGATTCCAACCTGGAAGCCGCCTTCCTTGCTCGCCTGCAGGACGCCCTCATGGCCAGCAACTTCTGGGAACGGTTTAATACCGAGTGGGTATGCCTGGATGCCGAGTTGCTGCCGTGGTCGGCCAAGGCCCAGCAACTAATCAAGGACCAGTACGCCGCCGTGGCTGCCGCCGCTACTGCCGCCCTGCCCGAGGCCATGGCCGCGCTAACTAAGGCCGCCGGCCGGGGCCTGGATGGGGTAGAGGCCCTGCTGGCCCGCACCAGCGCCCGCCAAATCGCCGCCCAGCACTACGCCGAGGCCTACCGCCGCTACTGCTGGCCCGTGGAAAGCGTCGAGGATCTGCGCCTGGCTCCGTTCCACCTGCTCGCCACTGAGGGCCGCACCTACTTCGATAAGGACCACGCCTGGCACATGGAAACCCTCCGCGCCATCTGCCTCCAGGACGAAGGCCTGCTCCGCGCCACGCCCTACCGCGTGGTGCATCTGCGTGACGTGGCCGACGTGGAAGCCGCCACCCAGTGGTGGCTGGACCTCACCGCGGCCGGGGGCGAAGGCATGGTGGTGAAGCCCTACGACTTCATCCCCACGGGCCAGAAAACCCTGGTGCAGCCCGCCCTCAAGTGCCGGGGCCGCGAGTACCTGCGCATCATCTACGGCCCCGACTACCTGCTGCCCGGCAACCTGGAGCGCCTGCGCGAGCGAAACGTAAAATCCAAGCGCAACCTCGCCCTCCGCGAATTCACCCTCGGGGTCGAAGGACTGAAACGGTTCGTGGCCGGCGCCCCGCTACGGGAGGTGCACCAGTGCGTGTTCGGCGTGCTGGCTCTGGAAAGCGAAGCCGTGGACCCGCGGTTGTAGATATATAGGATTATGAAATGGGTGCAACACAATAAAGCCGCGCCATGACGCGGCTTTATCGTGTTGCACCCATTTCAATTAAACAAGACTCAAGCCGACAGGCTCACATGTATACATTGGTAGCCTGTTCTTTCAGTTATAAACAGGCTACTTCACCCGCATAGCTTGCTCGATATCGGTGAAGGGAATGATGGTTTTGATGCCATAGTCCTCCACGGGCCACGACTGGATGACTGTTTCCACTGCTAGTCTCCGTTCCTGAATGGCTTGGTAAAGGCCTGCCTGGCGGGCGCTGGGCTTGCGGGGCACACCCTCGCGCTTAACCCAGACCAAGTCGTCTTCAAACAGCAGTTTTTCGCTGGGAAAGTAATAAATCAGGTAGTCGTTGGTGTGAGCAGAGGCGTTGCCAATGTGGTGAATTTGCATGCTGAAATTCCCATCGGTGATGGTCTTCGTGCCGGTTACTTCTTCCACCTGCGCGGCCCGGGGTTGCAGGTGCAGGCTGTCGGGCTGGAGGGCGTGCGGGGCCGCGGCCAAGTACCGGATGTAATCGGCAGTGCCGGGGCCGCAGAGGATAGTGGCTCCCTGCCGAACGAAGGGCCGCACCCCGCCCAGGTAATGCGGGTGGTAATGGCCCGCTACAAAGTACCGGACGGGCTTGCGCGGGGCAATGGCGCGGGCTACGGCCAGAATGGCTTCGCCGTTGCGGCTGTTAAGCGGGGCCTCGGCCACCACCAGAAAGTCCCGAAATTCCACCACCAGCACCCGGTCGTCGGTATGAGCCAGTTCTAGCAGATGGATATTGGGACGGTAGTGCTGTACCACCGGCGGCCGGGGGGCAGCGGGTTTCTGCAACGCATAACCGGCCGGCCGCGTGAGGATAGTCGGCACTTGCTCCACCAATTCCGCTTTTGTCACGGTTACCTCGTCCTGAAGCTTGCCCCCTAGTTTGCTGATACGCATCTGCCGGGCAAAACGGATGTTATGCAGCGTGGTATAGTTGTCGTACGCCACAGTGGTCAGCACGTCCCCAAACAGGTCGTCGTGGCTCAGGATTTCAACGCGCTCCAGCAGATTCTGCTTTGTATCAATAAAAAGCCGGACTACCGCACCGTGCCAGCGAGTTTCGTAGCGGGCCACATTGAGGTTGGAGGATACCGCCGGCGCTACGCCTTGCTCCACAAAATACCGCAGCAACAGCAGCGGCGAGTAGCGGGCCGTGCCGAGCAGATGCTCGGCGTACAGGGCGGGTGTGACCGGCTGAAGGTCCTTGTCACCATAATCCAGGCGTAATACCTCGGCAGGGCCGAGCTGGGTGGTGGCGCGCAATACACGGCCGCCCTGGCTCAGCGAATCTTGCTTTACAAACGCAGTTGGGCTAACCGTTATAATACCTTGTTTGGCGTAGTTGGTTTGCTGCCACGGGTACTGGCTGTGTTCCAGCTCATTGCTTTTCTCCGTGAAATTCAGGCGTAGGGCGCGGCTACCTAACCGTTCTCCTTGCTGCCGCCAGCAGCGGGCCAAAGCATCCGAAGCGCGGGCCGCAGTGGGAACAAGGGCTACGCCAAGCAGCAGCCAAACACACAAGATAATCCGGATACACAGTAGCATGAATTAGCGCAGATAGAATCGGTGAATAGTAGAATAGAGTGTTCAGACTACAGGCTCAAGCTAGATACCCTCCTCATATAAGTAGAGGGCTAGTTTTAACCTGCATTAGAGGTTTCGTGGAGGTATTTCGATGAGTTGAGGGCCTGTTACTTACCCATGCTCTTATCCCGCGCGCCCTTGAACTCCGAGCCGGCGCGCCACTGCGGGAAGGTGGTTTCCGAGGCCAAGCGCTGGCCCACGCGGAAGTAGAGCTGGGCGTCCTGGGCAATACCGGTCAGGTCCCAACTGGGGTCGAATTGGTCGGCGGGCTTGTGGTACATGTTGGTGGTGTAGTTCTGACGCTGCTGGGCAATGCTGGCCTTGCCGCCGCTGCGGCTCTCGAAGCCACCCGAAGCGTAGAGGGAAGGCACACCCACGTGGGCGAAGTTGAAATGGTCGGAGCGGTAGAACATGCCGGTTTCGGGCGTCTGGTCGGGCAGCACGTAGCGGTCCTGCTCCTTAGCCGCGGCGCGGGCGTAGTCCTCCAGCTCCGACTGGCCGTAGCCGATGACGGTGAGGTCTTTCATCGGGCCGTAGGGCCAGAGCATGTCCATGTTCAGGTCGGCTACGGTTTTGTTGAGCGGGAAGGGCGGGTGCTGGGCGTAGTAGGCCGAGCCCAGCAGGCCCTGCTCCTCGGCCGTCACGGCCAGAAACACGATGCTGCGCTCCGGCTTCTTCGGTGCTTTCTGGAAGGCCTTGGCAATGCTCAGCAGGGCGGCCAGACCGGTGCCATCGTCCACGGCCCCGTTGTAGATGGAGTCGCCGGCAATGGCTTTGCCGATGCCGAAATGGTCCCAGTGGGCGGAGTAGATGATGTACTCGCCGGGGCGGGTGGAGCCGGGTAGCACGGCCAGCACGTTGCGGGAGGTCTGGCGGCGCAGCTTGTTCTGGATGCTGCCCGTGAGCGTGAGCCCACCCAATGCGCGCGGCTTAAATCCCTTGGTGTTGGCCGCGGCGTAGAGCTGCTCGTAGTTCTGGCCAGCGGCCTGGAACAGTTTTTTCGCCGCATCCAGGCTCAGCCAGCCTTCTAGGGCGCACTTATCGGCCCCTTTATTGGCGGTTTGGGCGCGCAGCTTGGGGCTGATGGCCCCGCTCAGCACTACGCTCCACGGGTAAGCGGCCGGCTTGGTATCGTGCACGATGAGGATGCCCGCGGCGCCGTGGCGGGCGGCTTCCTCGTATTTGTAGGTCCAGCGGCCGTAGTAGGTCATGGCCCGGCCCTTGAACAGGGTGGTGTCTGTGCCCGCGTTGCTGGGGTCATTCACCAGCACCACCACGGTTTTGCCCTTCACGTCGAGGCCGACGTAGTCGTCCCAGCCGTATTCGGGGGCTACCACCCCGTAGCCGGCAAATACCAGCGGGGAGTTCTGCACACTCACCGTGGGCTGCTCACGCTGGGTGAAGGCTACAAAATCCGTTTTGTACTGGAAGCTCAGTGGCTGAGCGTTGCCCTTGATCTGCAGCGTAGCACTCGGCGTGCCCGTAATTTCCACCAGCGGTACCGGTTGAAAATAGGTGCCGTTCGGGCCTGGCTGCAGGCCCAGGCGCTTAAACTCATCGGCCAGATATTGGGTGCTGCGCTGCTCGCCCTCCGTGAACGGCTTGCGCCCCAGCATCTCATCCGAGGAAACCGCCTGCAGGTACTTGCTGATGCTGCCCGCGCTGATGGTGGCAGTAGTATCTGGCGTAGCGGCCGTAGTAGCCGTAGCGGCTGTTTCGGGGGCGGTGGACTTCGACTGGCAGCTGGCTAGAAGCAGACCAAGCAGGAGGCTGGCCGGGAGCAGGCGCGGAAATAACATGCAGGCAGGGAGTTAACTCAGGGAGGTAAAATAGCAAAAGTTGCGTAGAGGGCTTCTCTATTTGCCAGCTGCCAGTTCCCCATCTCCGCCGAGGGGGGGAGCTGGCAACTGGTTCAGTATATAAAATGATCTAGTCCACATCATCGCACTCCGACTGTATCTTGGCGAATAGCTGCTCATATTGCTGCTGCATGCGCTGGGTGGGTTCGGGTTGGGGCAGACTCCAGTTCACGCAGTTCCACCAGCCGTCGTTCAGCAGTGCCACTTGCGCGTAGCGGTACCATTCGGGGCTTTCCAACTGCTCCCGAAAGCGGGCCCGCACGGTGTGGGGGTAGCCGTTGCGTTGGGCTTGCTCCTGCGTCAGTTGCTCCCACTCTATGCGGGTGAGGCTGTCGTTGTGCGTAGCCAGGCCGCGGACATAGCGGGTGCACTTGTTTGGGTACGAAGTAGTAAGCAGGAGTTCCGGGGTGGTGTACGCCTGCACCAAAAGTTTCTTGGCTTTATACTCGGCTTCCAGCTCTTGCAGGCGGGCCTGTTTGAGTTTCTGCCACACAGGTTGGGGTACCACCTGCAGCTGCTGATAGTGGTGGTGTAAGGTGCGGTAATCTGCTTCCAGCGAGTCCAGACTCAGCTTATCAATGTCGGCGGGCTCGAAGGTAAGGGCATGGTAGCGTAGGCTGGCGCTATGGTCGAGCACTTCCCAGGTACCGGAAAGTTGCGACGCCGTGTACCGCCGCGGATTGTAGCGTCCGGTGTACCGGCAAGATTCGCCTTCCCAGGTAAGCGTTGCCAGGGTATCGGTAGGCGGGGCGGCTACTGGGGCAGGTGCTGTCGGGGTCGGGGCCGCAGCGGTCCGTTCCAGGGGTTTTTCGGTGGGTGCGGAGCAGGCCCCGAGCCCAAAGGCTAAAAGAAGAGGAAGTAGTGCTTTATTCACGGAGTAGCCCGAATATAGCCGACGGTATACTCCGCCAGTTGGCCAAATATACAGGTGCCCAAATACGAATTGCTGGACACGGTGTGAGCAAATTAGCAGTATTACCTTTCGGGCTTTATGTATAATCCCGTGTTCCGTTGACCTATGCACGCCCGTATTCAAACCGCCCTCACCCAACTCCAAGTTACCCACGGCATCCGCATTCTGTACGCCTGCGAATCGGGCAGCCGGGCCTGGGGCTTTCCCTCTCCGGATTCCGACTTCGACGTGCGCTTTATCTACAGCCATCCGGCCGACTGGTACCTGACGCTGGACGAAGGGCCCGACACGCTCAATTTCCCCGTGGACGACGAGCTGGACCTGGCCGGCTGGGAGCTGCGCAAGGCGCTGCGGCTGTTGCGCGGCTCCAACGCGGCCTTATTGGAGTGGCTCCAGTCGCCGGTGGTGTACGGAGAGGCGGCCGGGTTTCGGGCGGCGCTGCAGCCGCTGCTGCCCGCCTGCTGGAACCCGCGGGCCGGGCTGCACCACTACCTGGGCCAGCTGCGCCGCGGGGTAGAAGAAGAGCTGACCGGCGAGCAGGTGCGCCTCAAACGGCTGTTCTACGCCCTGCGCTCGGCCCTGGCCGCCCGCTGGATTCAGCAGCGTCCCACTGAGGTGCCGCCCATGGAGTTCAGCCAGTTGCGGGAGCTGCTGCCACCGATGCTGGACGGCATCGTAAACGAACTGCTGGCCCAAAAGGCCACCGCCAACGAGAAAACCAACGTGCCCCGGCCGGTGGAGCTGGTGGTATTTCTGGAACAGGAATACGCCGCTGGCAAGGCCGCCCGCACCACCTTGCCCGTGCTGCGCCTGCCCAACCCCACGCCGGAGCTGGACGCCGTGTTTCGGGCGTGGCTGTAATGTTGAAATCGAACGTCATTCCGAGCAGGTGGCGCATCAAGCCAGTGACCGGGGAATCTCGCGTGCTGATGGTACAATGGTAGTCTGATATCAGCACGTGGGATGCTTCGGCTCCGCCTCCACATGACGTGCTTGTTACTTGCTACCTGAACTTACGTGAGCTGGTAAATAAACTCCTCAATTTCCGCCTGCCGGGCGTGGGCAAACCCTGTATCGGTACCAACTCTCTCAAATCCGCAGTTTTCCAGCACTTTCCGGGAGCCGAAGTTATCGAAAGCCACCCGCCCGCGCAGGGGACGGGTGGGCTCCACTTGCAGAAACTGCCGTAATGCGGTGGTGGCCACGCCCTGGCCCCAATAGCGCCTGTCCAGCCAATACGTAATTTCGGCCTCACCTTCGATTTCAAACTTGGCAATACTACCGGCCAACTCCCCGGCTACCACGATGCTCTGCATGTGAATGGTGGGGTCGAGGAGGAAGCGGCGGTATTTGGCGAGGTAGGCCGGCCAGTCGGCGTGGTCCGGTGCCATGAAGGCGGCCAGCCGACAGGCCTCTTCATCCAGTTGAAAACGAAATAACTGCGCTAAATCGGCTTCCTCGGTGGGCCGAAGCTGTACGTGGCTATGCTGCATCCTGAACCTATGGCTATACGCTTGTAACAATATGCTCACAATTCCCGACCTGCGCCAGCGCGGCCTCATCCTGTTTGAAGCCATCAGCGGCAGCCGTGCCTACGGCACCAACCTGCCCCATTCCGATACCGACCTGAAAGGCGTATTCATTCTGCCCGAAACCGAGTTCTACGGCCTCGACTACGTACCTCAGGTGGCCAACGACACCAACGACGAGGTGTTTTATGAACTGCGCCGCTTCGTGGAGCTGCTACTCAAGAATAACCCCACGGTGCTGGAGCTGCTGGGCACCCCGGAGGATTGCGTGGTGTACCGGCACCCGCTGTTTGCCGCGTTCCGGGCCGAGGATTTCCTCTCCAAACTGTGCCGGCAGAGCTTTGCCGAGTACGCCGTAGCCCAGATCCGGAAGGCGCGGGGGCTGAACAAGAAAATCAACCACCCCGAGCCGCCCAGCCGCAAATCGGTGCTGGATTTTTGCTACGTGACGGTGGGAGCGGGCGCGCAGCCAGTAGCTACCTGGCTGGAGCGGCGCGGCTACGCGGCCGCGCAGTGCGGCCTGGCCAACGTCAACCACCTCAACGACCTATACGCCGTGTTTGTGGACGAAACGCCCGAGCAGCGCCACGGCTACCGGGGCCTGGTGCGCGACGCGGAAACCTCTCAGGATGTGCTGCTCTCGGCGGTGCCGAAAGGGGAGGAACCGGTGGCGTACCTGAGCTTCAACCGCAACGGCTACAGCACTTACTGCCGCGTATTCAGGGAATATAAGGAGTGGGAGCAGAAGCGCAACCCCGAGCGGTACCAGAACACCGTGCAGCACGGCAAAAACTACGACGCCAAGAACATGCTGCACGTGTTCCGGCTGCTGCGCATGGCCGAGGAAATTGCCCGCACCGGCCGCCTGCACGTGCGCCGCCCCGACCGGGACTTCCTGCTGCAAATCCGCCGGGGCGAGTTTGAGTATGAACAGCTGGTAGCCGAAGCCGACGCGCTGGTAGAGCAAGTAGAAGCCGCCTTTGCTACTTCCGTGCTGCCCGAAACCCCCGACCGGCCAGCTGCCGAGGCCCTGTTGGTGCAGGTGCGGCGGGCCTGGTATGCGGCGTATTCTGGTTGAGAAAAGAGCAGTTACCGATACTGGCGGTTGGGTAAAGCTGCCTATCTTGCCTCAATTATCGATATTCTGCCAGCCCGGAGCCGAAAAAGCCAGGTCAAAAACAGCTTACTTCACTTCCTGTCACGAAAATAGCTGTTTACTTACCCGGCCTTTGGGGCTTTGGGCTGGCTAGAATTCCATATTGAAGCAGTAGCTCAGTTGGTAGAGCAAAAGCCAGTTCAACAATTATCCGTGGCGGTCAAGCCGCGCTTACTTCTTCGGTAGACCCTTCGGGGTTTTGGTTCAACTCCAAATAGCGCGGCCCTTACCGCCTGCCGGGACCAGTTGGACTTACTTCCCTTAGGATCTTTGGGTCGCCGGTTCGAGTCCGGCCTGCTTCACTTTCCTATCCTTTCCCGCCGCCGCTTGGTTTTACGCGGCCGCTTTACCTGTTATGCAAGAGGAACTCCTGAAAGTGAGTCTGCGCCAGCAGGCCGTGTACGTGCCGGCTGCGGTGCAAACGCCAACTTCTGCTACCGTTTCGCCCACCACGGCGGGACTGGTGGCCAGCCTGGCCCGGCTAGGCTACGGCGTACCGGAGCCGCTGCTGCGGGCGTTGCAGGGTACTACGCCGGCCTTTCAGGCCCGGCTGCTGGAGGTGTTCCGGGAGGTAATGGGCGTTGGCAAAAGCTGGATGCCGCTGGTGAAAGGCTGGGACGTGCCCACCGGCGAGTCGTGGGCCGACCATCTGCTCACGTGGTTTGCCAATCTGTTTCCGACCCAAGGCACGCGCTTGCCCTGTGGCCACCTTATTCCGCCCAATACCTTTCCGCTGGAACGCTACAACGGTTGCCCGTTCTGCGGCATGCCCTTTGGGTCGGCGCCGCTGGCGCTGCACGGGCAGAGCAGCAAGCTAAAAGTGCTGGAACTGTGGGGCGAGGCCGATGCCGAGAATTTTCTGCGCAGTCTGCTCACCAGCAAAACAGCCCTCGATGCCACGCAACAGGACAGCCTGCGCCTGCTGCTGGCCGTGCTGCCCTTGCCTGCCGAGGTGCCCATTGCCATGAAGGAAACCCGCATGGCCGTCATCGACAGCTATGTGGCCCGGCAGCAACCCGAGCGGGCCCAGCCGCTGTTCTCTTCGTCCACCGATGTGCTGCGCTACCTCTGGTTTAAGCACACCGGATTTCTGCAACTGGTAGAGCCCAAAACCATTCGGCAGCGGCAGCAGAAAAACAGCCGCAACCTGCACCCCACTCTGAGCCAGAGTGCGGCCGCCGGGGCGCAGGCCCAGGCCAGCCTCAAGCTGAAGTACAGCCGCCGCGACGCCGCCATGGTGGCCGACTGGCTGAATGCGTTGCCCCAGTCGCCGGTGCAGCAGTGCGAAATCATGCATCCCAAGCGGGGCATGTGGGTGCGCTTTATCCGGGCCCTGCGGCTGGCCGAGTACAGTCAGCGCGCAGGGCGCACCCGCTTGCGCGAAACCCTTGACCGTTTCTATCGCAAGGACTACCCGGTGTGGCAGGGGCAGGTGCAGCAGGCCCGCCTGCGCGCTGATGCTACCCGCACGCTAACCTTGCTGCAGCAGCGGCCGGGCCTGTTTGCCCGCTCCTTGTTTGCTAATATGCTCTGGTTTGGGCCTGAGTTGGTGGTAGCCGCCTTTACCGAGGTGCTTGACCAAGTGCCCGCCCGCCTGCTGTTCACGCTCAACATGTACGCCGAAACCTACTTCGACCCGCAGCACCAGCGGGTCGTGAAGCCCTTGGGCGGGGTAGGGAAGCGCATTTCGGCCAACCACCTGCTGAGCCTCTATGAGCCCGATCAGCTGGCTGCCATGCGCGAGCAGGTAACTGAGTTGGCCCTGGAGGCAATGCGCCGCCGTTTTGCGGCTCAGACCACGTCTGGCCGTACCATCTTCATTGACCCCACACTGCACTATCTGCCCGTGGCTATTGGTGACCGGAGCGAAACGGTGCAGGATTTGCCTTCTGCTTTGATGGGGACCCGCTTTGCCGTGGAAGGCGACGCCGTGCGCCTATTTTTGCAGTGGGGTACTGGCCTGCCCGCCCAGCACTTGGATATGGACCTGAGCTGCCGAGTGGCCTATGACAACCGCATGGACTACTGCGCCTTCAACCAGCTCACCACCACTGGCTGCAGGCACAGCGGCGACATCCAGTATATTCCAAACCAAGTGGGCACGGCCGAGTACATTGAGCTGGACCTGCCGAAGCTGATGCAGGCCGGGGCCCGGGACGTGGTGTTCACCTGCAACGCCTACACCAACGGTGCCTTGGCCCCCAATCTGGTAGTGGGCTGGATGAGCAATGAGCAGCCCATGCGCATTGATAGCAGCGGCGTGGCCTACGACCCTTCCTGTGTGCAGCACCAGGTGCGCGTAACGCAAGGGCTAAGCAAAGGGCTGGTATTCGGCGTGCTAGCAGTGGAGCGGCGGGAAATCATCTGGCTGGAAATACCTTTTGCCGGCCAGCTCACCGGCAACCTGGATGTGGCCGCCGTGGAGGCTCTGTTGCGGCGGCTCGAAGCCAAGCTCAGCGTGGGGGCCTTACTCCACCTCAAAGCGGAAGCCCAGAGCCTGCAACTCGTGGAAACCCCGGAAGCCGCCGACGAGGCATACACCCGGGAGTGGGCCCGCAACCCGGCCGCCGTTACGCAGCTACTAATCGATTAGCCGGTTTTTCGCAGCGTACCCCTTCATCAAAACCGCCTTACACCGGCGGTTATGTTTTCCTGCAGCAGACCTACCGCGTGGAGTGCCGGCCTACCTTATAGGTAGACTGGCTGGTGCGGGCTTTCTTCCGGAACAAGCCCAGGCGCTTTTTGCTGGATTTACTGCCTTTGTAGCGTTTGTAGAACGGCCGGTGCGTATAGCTGCGGCCACGCATCTTGGCCCGGGCGTAGCGGGTAGGGCGGCCGGCTTCAGCGGTGGGAAGTAGGGGGCCGCCAAGCATCAGCAGGGCCAGCACCAGGAGCAGGAAACGAGTCATAGGCCAGAGTACAGGTTGGGAGTGTGGGCTGATAACTCCCGCCACCGGGTAAAAATTGTACCAGAGTTTGTTTAGGCTCCGTCGGCTTCCTGCAAACACCACAAAGCAAGGCACGAAAAAGCCGGTCTTTCCTAGGGCATTACCCAGGAAAGACCGGCTTTTCACATTGAGGGCTACGCTCTACTGCCCGCCAATCGTCTGGTTGCGGGAGCGTTGCGGCGCGGGAGTTGTGGTTTTCTTCCGACGACGCCAGAACTGGTACCACTTCTGCCGGTAGCGCACGGTGCGCTTGCGGCGGACTTTGCTGCTGCGGCCCTTGTAGGTACGGTAATTGGGGCGGTGCACGTACACTTTACCGCGCATCTTTGCGCGCGCCGCCGGGCCGGCCTGGCCCAATGCCGGGCTCACGTCCACCAAGACCATGAGCATCAGCCAGAGAAGTAAAAAAAGTCGGGGCATAGAACAGTAGGTAAGCCGCAAAATGGGGGGCGAAGTTAAGACGCTCCACGGCAAGTATTCGGCCAGAATACGAGTAGTACGCAAAAAAAGTCAACGCCGGATTGTGGAATCCCGCCAAAACCGGCATCTGACCAGCAGAAATTCTATTCCGTTTTCTCTATGCCCTACCGTTTACGTCACTGTTCACTGCTGCTGAGCCTGCTGTTACTGACTATCGGCCACCCCCTGCGGGCTCAGCAGCTGCTGACAACTGCCCGCCAGCAGAGCTACCTCACCAAAGTATTTTGCCTCACCGATGCCCACACCCGCCGCCTGTACCAGCAGGGGCTGGCGGCGGCCCAGCCGGAGTTCTTCACGCAGGTAGTCGATTCGTTTCCGACGGATGCCGACTCGCTGGGGCGGGCGCGGCTGGCCGCCCTGCCGCTGGGCTACTACCTGGTGGCCCACGCCGATGGGCCGGAGCTGGTGTACTGGCTGCACGCCCGCACCAGTCGCCAGCTCCGGGTGCTGGATAATCAGCAGGACCTCTCGCTGCTGGTGCAGGACTCGGTGGGCCGGCTGCTGCCCGATGCCCGGGTGCTGCTGCCCTCGGGCCGGGCGGTACCCTTCGATGCCGCGACGCAAACCTATCGGCTGCCCGGCCGGCGGGCCCGGCCGGGGCTGCTGGCCGTGGAGCAGGGCGGGCGAACCACGTTTCATGCTCTGCAGCAAACCTACCCCCAGCCCCGGGGCCGCCGCCGCTACTACCGCCCTGAGGGGTGGCGGGGCGTGTACCAGCGGGTGGTGTTCGGGTTTCCGCTGGGCTACCTGGGCCGGCCGGTGCGCACTCTGGTGCAGCAGCTCCACTACCCGGCGGGCGTGAGCACGGGGCTGATTGGCTTGGTGCGCGCCCCCTTCAGTGAGGAGGTGCGCGACCAGCGCCAGGAGCGGCGTGCCGAACAGCGCGGGCCCAAGTGGCAGGCCTACGTGGCCCTGAGCAAACCCCGCTACCGACCTACCGCCGATACCCTGCAGCTGAAGGCCCGGGTGCTGCGCCGCCACGGTCGGCCCTACCGCCGGCCGCTGGCCCTGCACTTGCGCGCCGAGCAGGACCCCCAGGGCCGGCGCATAGCCGTGCTGCGGCCGGTGCGCCCCGGCTCCTACGAATATCAGCTGCCCCTGCTGGATACCCTGGGGCTGCGCTCCGACCAGACCATTCGGGTGGAGCTGGTACGGCCCCGCCGCCCCAACCGGCCGCTGGCCCAAAGCAGCTTCCGCCTCGAAGACTACGAGCTGAACAGCACCCGCTACGCCCTGCGCCCCGGCCAGGCCACTCACCGGGCCGGTACCGGGCAGGCCCTGTTTCTGCGCGGCCAGGATGCCAACGAGCTGAACCTGCTGGATGCCCGCGTGCGGCTGAGCGTGACGCCGGTGGGCGTGCTGAGCTTTCCGGGCCGGCAAGTGTTTGTGCCCGATACGCTGTGGGTGCACAGCCAGCCCCTGGATGCCACCGGCGAAACCCGCCTCAACCTGCCCCCGGCCGCCCTGCCCGCCGCCAACCTCACCTACCAGGTGCAGGCCGTGTTCCTGAACGGCAGCCAGGAGCGCCGCACGCAGTCGGCCACGGTGGGCTACTGGCTGACGGCGGGGGAATGGACGCTGGACCTGCGCCAGGATTCCGTAGTGGCCCGCTACCTGGAAGGCGGCCGCGCTCTGCCCCGCGCCGCCACGCTGCAGCTCACCCGCCGCGGCCCCGACGGTCAGGAACAAACCACCCGCGAGGCCGTGCAGCTCCCATTGCAGCGGCCGGTGGATGCCCGCGTGCTGCGTTACCAGCTGCTGGAAGCCACCGAAACCCGGGCCACGCTCGACCTGGGCCCCACCAACGCCGGCCTGGTGCTGCGCTCCGACCGTACCGCCGATTCCATTGAGCTGGCCGTGGATAACCCCCGCCGGCTCGGGTTCTGGTACTACCTCTACCGCGGCCACACGCTGGTGCGCCGCCAGTACACCACGGCCCTGGCCCTGCATCTGCCCGCGGCACCGGCCGATACCTGGTACGTTTCCCTGCATTACCAATGGGGCGGCGAGTTGCGCACCAGCGAGTACAACGTGCCCTTCAACCGCCACCGGCTCAGCATTGAAGCCGAGCAGCCCGCGGTGGTGTACCCCGGCCAGCGGGTGGAGCTGCGCTACACCGTGCGCGACGCCGCCGGCCGCCCCGTGCCCCGCACCGACCTCACCAGCTACGCCTACACCAGCAAGTTTGAGCAGCCCGCCCCGCCCGCCGTGCCCGATTTTGCGCCCCCGGTAACGGGCCGGATTCCGCTGCGGCGGTTTGCGCTGCCGCCGGACTTCGACCACGGCCCCGACCGGCCGGCCCGGCAGCCGCTGCCCTGGGGCGCGTGGCGGCAGCGCCTGGGCCTCGATTCGCTGCGGTTCTACCAGTTCCTGTACCCCGAGTTTGGGACGTTTCACGAGTACCGGCCGGCCCCCGGCGGCCTCACCCAGCTGGCCCCGTTCGTGGTGGATTCGGGCCGGGTGCAGCCGACGGTGGCGGTGCTGGTGGATGGGGTGCCGGTGTACGTGGCGGCCGTGAACGGGGAGGAGCCCTTTGCCCTGGTGGCCGACAGCGGCCGGCACACGGTGGCCATCCGCACGCCCACCCGCCGCATCACCCTGCGCGACGTGTACCTGCGCCCCCTCCACAAGCTCACCCTCAGCATCGACCCCAACCACCCCTGCCACGAGCTTACGGTGGAAAAGCCGGGCCCGGTAACGCCCCGCGAGGAGCAGGAGCTGAGCCGGTTTCTGCTGCTAGTGGAGCGCAACGGCCCCGCCGAGCGGGTGCTGCTGCGCCAAGGCAACCGCCTGCAGGCCCTGGGCACCGGCCGTCCGCTGCTGCCCGGCCGGCCTCAGGTGCCCTACGGCTACCGCGCTAATGACGACCTGCTGTTCCGGGCCGGACCCTTCCGCCCCGATTCGGTGCTGCTGCGGCGCTCCGACGGGCTGCGCCACCGGTTTCTGGTGGAGCCCGGGTTTCGGTACTCGTTTGCGCCCGGGCTGCTGAAGATGCGCAGCGTACCCACCGATGCCTTCGGCGACCTGGACCGAGCCGCCACGTTCACCCAATTGCCGTTTGCTGACTTCGCCTTCACCGAAGCCGACCTGCGCCCCCGGCCCGCCACCAGCTACTACCGTGCCCCCCGGCCCGAGTCGTTGCTCGTGAACCCCACCAGCACCCCACTTGGACAAGGCCGGCTGGCAGTGCGCCTGCCCCCGGTAACCGGTAGCCGGCGCGGAGCCCTGCCCCCGGTGCTATACACGCTGGTGTGGCAGCCTGCCGCGGCTAAACCGGCCGGTAAACCCGCAGCGGCATTCAGCCGGCTGCTGCGCTACCTGCCCGTGCCCATCCACGGCCTGCCGCCCGGCCGCTACCGTGTAGCCTTGCTGCTGGCCGACAGCTCGGTGTTTGCTCCCGATGCGCCCGTGCAGGTGCAGGCCAACGGCACCACCTACGTGCAGCTCGATACCCTCGACTACCACGCGGCGGGCCCCATCTGGGAACCAGTAGAGCGCCGCTTTCTGCGGGAAATTGACCAGCGCCGCCTGCCGGCCAGCCCCGCTCCGGTACCGCGCGTAGCGCCAGCTGCGGCCGTGGCCGCGCCTGAGCCCGTTATTCCCCAGCCGGACTGGGTGGTGGTGCGCGGCCGGGTGCTGGAGCGCCAGAGCGGGGAGGGAATGCCGGGCGTAACGGTGCTGCTGAAGGGAACCACCCACGGCGTGAGCACCAATGCCGACGGTAGCTTTGCCCTGGCTACGCCGCCGGCGGGCGGTATCCTGGTGTTTTCCTCGATTGGCTACGTGAGCCGGGAATGGCGGATTGATGGCCTGACTACGCAGATTTCAATGGCCCCCAGCACTCAACAGCTCAATGAAGTAGTGGTGACAGGCTACGGATTTTCTTCCGGGAAAAGCAAAGGGGCCACCATTGAAAGCACCACGCCGGCGGTTGGGCTGATGGGCCGGGTGGCGGGCCTGCAAATCCAGACGGTGCCCGACGGGGCCGGTGGTACCCGCGTAACGCTGCGCGGCGCCCGAACTACACCCGGCGGCGGGCAGGCACTGATTATCGTGGACGGTCTGCCCTTCAGCGGCGACCTGAGCAGCCTCGACCCCGAGCAGATTGTCAACATACAGGCGCTGAAATCAGCCTCTGCAACGGCCATGTACGGCTCCCGGGCAGCCAACGGCGTTATTCTGATTACCACCAAAAACGGGGTGGGCGGCCAGCT
This sequence comes from Hymenobacter pini, assembly GCF_020421205.1. GTDB lineage: Bacteria > Bacteroidota > Bacteroidia > Cytophagales > Hymenobacteraceae > Hymenobacter > Hymenobacter pini. The sequence goes on along the minus strand of NZ_JAIZZH010000002.1, from coordinate 395,460 downwards.
GGCCCCGGGCCTGCGTGGCACCCCCGCCGCGCTGGGCCCCGACGGCCTGCCGCTGCTGCCCGGCCGCGACCCGCGCCTGGCCCTGCGCCAGCGCTTCTCCGATGTGGGCTGGTGGCGGCCCACCCTCGTCACCGACGACCAGGGCCAAGCCCGCACCACCGTCACCATCCCCGACGACCTCACCGGCTGGAACACCTTCGTGCTGGCGTCCGACGACCACGCCCGCACCGGCACGTTCACCCAGAAGCTTCGCTCCTTTAAATCCCTGATGGCCGAGCTGGCCGCCCCGCGCTTCCTGGTGCAGGGCGACCGGCCCCAGGTTATCGGCAAAACCCTCAACTACCTGCCCGACACCGCCCGCGTTACCACCCGCTTTCAGGTGGGCGAAGGGCCGGTGCGCGAGCAGACCCACCGGGTGGCCACGGCCGTGCTGGATACGCTCACCTTCACGGCCCCCGCCACCCTCGATTCGGTGGCGGTGCGGTTCAGCCTGGAGCAGGCGGGCGGCTACCAGGATGGCGAGCTGCGCCACCTGCCGGTGCTGCCGGCTGGCACCCGCGAGCGGGTGGGCACCTTCGCCGTGCTGTCGGCCGCCGATACCACCCTCACGCTGCCCGTGCAACCCGGGCTGGGGCCGGTAACGGTGCGGCTGGAAAGCGACCCGCTGCCCGTGGTGCTCGATGAAATCCGCTTTCTACAGGGGTACGCTTACCTCTGCAACGAGCAGGCCGCCTCCAAGCTGCAGGGCCTGCTGCTGGAGCAGCGCATCCGGCAGGGGCTGCAGCAACCCTTCCGGGGCAGCCGCGACGTGGAGGTGCTGATTCGGCGCCTGCTGCGGGGCCGCCACCAGCCCGAGGGGTTGTGGGGCACCTGGCCCCGCTCGCCGGTGAGTCCCTGGGCCACGCTGCACGTGCTGGAGGCGCTGCTGGCCGCCGAGCAGCAGGGCTACAAAGTGCCCCTCGACAAAGCCCCGCTGCGCCAGTACCTGCTGGCGCAGCTGGACGTGGCCTTTGCCGATGCCGCCGTGCGCCGGGCCCTGGATGGCACGGCCACCGGCCAATCCCTCGACGCCCGGTATTTCCGCTCCGACGACGACCGAATCCGGCTGCTGCACCTGCTGCGCCTGCTCGGGGCCCAGCCCGATTTCGCTACGCTCATTCAGCGCCTGGAGCGGGAGCCCCGCGGCGGCCAGCCCCTCGACCGGTACCTGGCCCTGGCGCACCTGCGCCAGCAGCTGGGCCTGCCGTATCAGCTGGATAGCCTGCGCCGCTTCCGGCTGCGCACCGAGCTGGGTGGCGCGTTCTACGCCGATACGCTGCACCCGGGCACCTTTTACCGCTACCTGCTGCCCGAGCGCCTGGGCACCACGCTGCTGGCTTACCAGTTGCTGCGCGCCCAGGGTGGGCATGAGCCGGAGCTGCTGCGCCTGCGTACCTACCTGCTGCAGCAGCGCGACGCCACGGGCCACTGGGCCAGCACCTATCAGTCGGCGCAAATCCTGGCCACCATTGGGCCCGATTTGCTGGTGCCCGGCGGCGGGGGGCTCACGGCCCGGGCCCAGTTGAGCGGCGCATTGGCAGAGGAAGTCGTCAAATTTCCGTTCGAGGCCACGGTGCCGGCCGGGGCGGGGCCCCTCACGGTGCGCAAACAGGGTGGCCTGCCGGTGTACGCCACGGCGTATCAGTCGCGCTGGAACCCGGCGCCGGCGGCGGTGGCCACGCCGTTCGGGGTGAGCACCCGGCTGGCCGGGCAGAGTGGGAGCCGGGTGCCGCTGCCCGCCGGTCGGCCCGCCGAGCTGGAAGTAACCGTGGACGTGCCCGCCGAAGCTCGCTACGTACTGCTGGAGGTGCCCATTCCGGCCGGCTGCTCCTACGGCGAGCCGGCCCGTCCCAACTCCGTGGAGGTGCACCGCGAGTACCTGCGGCAGCAGGTGGGCATTTTCATCGACGTGTTGCCAGCCGGCCGGCACACTTTCCGCGTGGCCCTGCAGCCCCGCTACCGGGGCCGCTACACCCTCAACCCCGCCAAAGCCGAGCTGATGTATTTCCCCACCCGCTTCGGCCGCACCGCCAGCAAGCAGGCGGTTATTGAGTGATGGAGGGAATGAGAAAGCTGTTTAAAAAGCCTCGGTTTAGTTCAGGACTGTCATCCTGAGCGCAGCGAAGGACCTTATTACGCTAGTACGAAACCGATGCGCAGTGATAAGGTCCTTCGCTGCGCTCAGGATGACACCGATTTTGACCATGTAAATAGCTTCGAGGTAAAAACGGAACGGTATGCTTCGCCGCCACCTCCGTACCTTGCCAGGCATCACGCTATCCTGTTCACAACTGCTATGACTATTCGATCTGCCCGCGAGGCCCAGGCCCGCGCTGCTCTGCTGGGCCTGGCCGTGGGCGACGCTCTGGGCGTACCCGTGGAATTTCAGAGCCGTGCCGCCCGCCGCCAGGACCCCGTGGTGCACATGCGCGAGTACGGCACTCACCTGCAACCCGCTGGTACTTGGTCCGATGATGCTTCGCTGACCTTCTGCCTGGCCCATACTATTGCCGATGGCTTCAGTGTGGGCAAGGTGGCCGAATACAGCCGCCGCTGGTACTACGAAAACCTCTGGACGCCCCACGGCCGGGTATTCGACATCGGCATTACCACCCGTGAGGCCCTGAGCCGCCTGCAGTCCGACCCCGACCTGATTCTGGCCGGCCGAACCGATGAATACAGCAACGGCAACGGCTCCCTGATGCGGATTCTGCCGCTGGCATTTTACCAGGAAGACGCGCCGCTGGCCGAGCGTTTCGAGCTTATCCGGCAGGTGTCAGCCATTACGCACGGGCACATTCGCTCGGCCGTGGCGTGCTTCCTGTACCTGGAAATGGCCCGCCACCTGCGCGCCGGCCGCACGCCCGCTCAGGCCTATGACGATATGCGGCGGCAGGCCCCGGCCCAGCTACTTGAGCTGAACATACCGGCCCACGAAGCCGATAAGTTTGAGCGCATCCTCAGCGGCCGCCTGCCCAACGTGGCCGTCACGGCCATCGACAGCGGCGGCTACGTGATGGCAACTATAGAAGCCAGCCTCTGGTGCCTGCTGCGCCACGAAACGTACGCCGAAACCGTGCTGGCCGCCGTCAACCTCGGCGACGATACCGACACAACCGGGGCCGTAACCGGTGGCCTGGCCGGGCTAGCCTACGGCGAGGCCGCCATTCCGCCCGAGTGGCTGCAGGTGCTGGCTCGCCGCGCTGATATCGAACAGCTGGCCCGGCAACTGGTTAACGCCACGGTCTAAAGCCGAAAAAGCCCCAGCATCCAAGGATACTGGGGCTTTTTGCGGTCCGGACGGGACTCGAACCCGCGACCTCCGCCGTGACAGGGCGGCATTCTAACCGACTGAACTACCGAACCGTTTCATCATTGGGGCAGACCGTGCGTCCTTCCGTTTTGATGATGCAAATATAGAAGACCGATTTTAGCTGTGCAAACAAAAAACTGCCTTGGGAAGCTGTTACAGGCCTTTTTGGGAGTGTATTGCTCTGTTACTAAATCGAATAGGGGTCAAAAAATATTTCAACTATTTTTTGACCCCTATGTAATCGGCTACTTTTTCAGCACCAGATACCCGTAGGCCGGCAGGGCTACCTCAGTGCCTACCGTTACGGAGCCGCCCTGCAGGGCGTTGGTCCAGGTGGTGTTGGCCAGGGCGGCGGGTACGGCGTAGGTCTGGGGGCTGTTGCGCGTGTTCACCAGCACAAAGGCCTGCTCAGTGCCGGCCGTTTTGGTGAAGGCGCACACCGCAGTGGTGCTGTAGCCGGCAGGAGTGCCCACCCGCAGGGCCGCACTACCAGCCCGGGCGGCCAGCAGTTGTTTGTAGGCCCGTTTCACGTCGGAGTTTACGCCCCAGCGCACTTTCACGCCGGTGAACGGGAAGGGAATACGCTGGCTCATGCCGGCTTCCTGGCCATTATAAATCATGGGTACGCCCTTGTAAAGCGAGGCAATAACAAAGGCCGACATGGCTCCGGCCTTGCCGCCGAACAGCTCCACTGGGGTGCCATCGGAGCCGTTTACATCGTGGTTGGTGATGTAGCGCACTACTTGCTGGGTGCCGGTGGCCCCGTTGTATTCAGTGGTGTTCAGGCCGTCGAAGGCAGTAGCGGCGGCCCCATTTTTGTACACTTGATAGATGCCGCCGTAGAAATTGAACCCGAAGTTGTAGTCAAAACCGGAGGCGAAGTTGGAGGAGCGGCTGCTCTCGGCCAGGAGCAACAGTTTGTGCGACTTCACGTTGCGCAGCGTGTCAATGGCCTGCTTCCAAAAGTCGTTAGGCTGAAAGTCAGCGTAATCGAAGCGGAACCCATCCACGTTGGCGGTGTACACCCACGATTTCAGGGCCGAAATCATTTCCAGGCGCATATCGGCGTTGCTGAAATTGAGCTGGGCCACGTCGTTGTAGGTGGTGCCGTTGTTGGAAACCGGCTGGATAACCCCGGCGGCGTTTTTCTGGTACCAATCGGGGTGCTGGGTTATCCAGGCATTATCCCAGCTGGTGTGGTTGGCTACCCAGTCGAGCATTACGGCCATGCCCCGGGCGTGGGCTCCGTCTACCAACGTGCGTAAGTCGGTGAGAGAGCCAAACTCCGGGTTTACCGCGCGATAATCTTTCACAGCGTAGGGCGAGTTTACCGACCGGCTGTCGGTGCCAATCGGGTAAATCGGCATCAGGTACAGCACGTTCACGCCCAGGTCCCGAATGGAGTCGAGACGGGCCGTGACGCCGGCAAAGTTGCCGCCCTGGCTGAACGCCCGCATATTTACTTGGTACAGCACCGCATCCTCCCGGTTAGGCACTCCCGTGAAGGGGGTACCATATTGGGTGGGAGTAGGCGTGCCGGGCGTGGAAGGCGGGGCCGGTGGCGTGGGCGTTGGGTCGTCGGAGCCCGATGACTTGCAGGCGCCCAGCAAGCCGGCGACCATCAACAGTGCCATGCTGGCGCGGCGGGCAGTAGAAAACAAGGACATTCGGCAAATAGAAAAGTGGTGGGAAGTATATATGCGGGAAACTTGTTGAACTATCATGCTGAGCGAAGTCGAAGCATCACTACCGCTTCGTGGCAATGCTATTGAGTAGCTAGAGGTAGAGATGTTTCGACTTCGCTCAGCATGACGGCCAGAAAACGCGTGCTACTGAACTGGTTTGATGCTGATGGCGGTTCCGCCCCCAGAAGCCAATTGCAGCTTCAGAGTAGACTTACTGCTGACTTTCTGCCGGCGTATCTGGTAGGCCTCGGGGTTTTTATCCCAGCTGGCGCCTTTGCCATCAGCGTAGATAGTGGCTTCGTACTGCCGGCCGGGCGTCAGGAAATCCAGCTTGACGGTTTGCTGGCGCGGATTTTCGTCAGTGATGCTGCCCACGTACCACTCCTCGCGGCCCTTGGCTTTGCGGGCGGTGGTGATATACTCGCCGGGCTCGGCCAGCAGCACGCGGGTATCGTCCCAGTCCACGGCCACGTCCTTAATGAACTGGAAGGCATCGGGGTGCTGCTCGTAGGCTTCGGGCAGGTCGGCAGCCATCTGCACGGGGCTGTATAGCGTCACGTAGAGGGCCAGCTGCTTGGCCAGGGTGGTGTGCACCTGCCGGCCCTTGTTCTGGGCGGGGTTCCAGGCTTCCAGCTTAATACGGAAGATACCGGGCGTATAGTCCATAGGGCCGCCCATGAGGCGGGTAAAGGGCAGGATGGTTTCGTGCTCGGGCGGGTTGCCGGTGCTCCAGGCGTTGAACTCATTGCCCCGGGCCGCCTCACTGGCCAGCCAGTTGGGGTAGGTGCGGTGCAAGCCCGTGGGCCGCACCGATTCGTGCATGTCCACCATCAGCTGGTTCTGGCCCAGCAGGGCGGCGGTGCGGTTGAAGTGGTTCACCATCCACTGCCCATCATGGTGTTCCCCGCGCGGAATGATGCGGCCCACGTAGCCGGTTTTCACGGCCGCGTAGTTATGCGCTTGCATGAAGCGGTAGGCCGCATCCTGGCGCCGCTCGTAGTTGGTAACGGAGGAGCTGGTTTCGTGGTGCATCATCAGCTGCACGCCCTTGCTCTGGGCATACTGCTGCAGCTCCGTCACGTTGAAGTCGGGGTAGGGGGTCACGAAGTCGAACACCTCTTCCTTCCAGTTATTGGCCCAGTCTTCCCAGCCCACGTTCCAGCCTTCTACCAGCACACTTTGCAGGCCGTGCTGGGCCGCAAAATCGATGTAGCGCTTCACGTTGGCGGTGTTGGCCCCGTGGCGGCCGTTGGGCTTGAGGCGGTTCCAGTTGGTGCCGGCCAGCTTGATGTTGCTGGTGTCGGCGTAGTTCCAGCTGGCTTTATTCACGTGCATCTCCCACCACACGCCCACAAACTTCTGGGGCTTAATCCAGTCGGTAGTCGGGAATTTGGTGGGCTCGTTCAGGTTCAGAATCAACTTGCTGGTCAGTACTTCGGGCGCTTTGTCCGATACCACAATGGTGCGCCAGGGCGTGTGCTCGGGGGCCTGCAGGTAAGCGGCCGCGCCGGTAGCGCCGGGCACCAGGTGGCTGCGCAGGCCAAAGCGTTTGGTGTCCACGTCCAGCATCATGGCCGGGTAGTTCACCAGCGCCGCCTCGTGAATGTTCACGTATAGGCCATCGTCCGATTTCAGCATCAGCGGCGTCTGCACCCGGGTGGGGTCGGCTTTAAGCTGGATGGGCTCAATGGGCGTGGTGTTCACCTCGCTCAGGCGGGAGGTGGTGTAGGTGTATTCGTTGGAGTCGTAGTCGCCCGGAATCCAGAAGGCCTTGTGGTTGGCCGGCAGGTTGAACTCGGTGGCTTCCTGCTGCACCACAAAATAAGAGAGGCCAGGCTGCTGGGGCACTTCGTAGCGGAAGCCCACGCCGTCGGCAAACACCCGGAACACCACGTCGAGGCGGCGGCCGGGCTGCTGGGGCTGGCGCAGGTGCACCGTGAGCTGTTGGTAGTGGTTGCGAATGGTTTTCACCTCGCCCCACACCGGGTTCCAGCTTTCATCCACGCTTTTGGTTTCGGAGCCGGTTACTTCCAGCGGCCCCTCAAAGCCTTTGCCATCGGCCAGCACCAGGCCCAGGCGCGACGGGTTGATGACGGATTTCGGGCCGAACTGCACGGCGTAGGTGGGCCGCCCATCCGGAGCCAGGGCAAACGTCAGGCTGACGTTATCGAGGCGGGCAGTAAGGGGAGCAGACTGTTGCGCGGTGGCGGGCAGGCCGGCTGCCAGCAGCAGCACAACCAGGAAAGTGTTCTTCATTCGGGTAAGTATCGGGGAGCAGTTTTGCTATGGTTAGAAAGCGGGTGAACTCCCCGAGTTGAGTTGGCAAAATTAGGCAGTGAGATGGGGGCCGCGGCTCGGCGCCCGGCCCTGGTGCTGCCCAGCCATCCAGGGCCTGTAATAAGGTACTACCGTTTGGTGCGGCTGGCACCGGGTAACTCCCCAGCCCGGCGCGAAGGTTCACCGGGGGCGGTATGTTTTCCGGCCCGCTGGCTCTGGTGAAGGTGGCCCCGTGGTTAGGGCGGCAGGAGGTTGGGGAGTAGCGGCAGTCGTTACAGGGTTAGTGAATATCAGCTGATGGCCTTCGGTATTGGCCGCTGGGGTGCCGGCCGCTTGCCAGCACCCCAGCGGCCAGAGGTTACCGTTGCACTTCTATGCGGCGGCTGCTTACGCCGGCGGCCGTTTGCAGCCGCAACAGGTACACGCCGGGTGCCACGCCCGCCAGCCCAACTCGGAACGTGTTGCCCGAGCCGCGTTGCTCGCTTACAACCTGGCCCAACATATTGAGCAGCGTAACCCGCACAGCGCCAACCGGGCTGGCCAGCCCGCCCAACTGTACCGTCAACTGGTCGGTAGCGGGGTTGGGGAATACTGCCACTTCGGGCGCAGCGGCTGGCTTGGTGGAGGTCGTTACCGAGGCTACCGGCGCGAAGGCTACGCCCCGGAAAGAGGTGTTGGCCGGCAGCGGCACGAAGGGCGCGGGCAGCGCGGCCGGGCTCGGAGCGGCGTTGTAACCGGCTTGGTCGGTCACGGTGTACAGGCCGCCCCCGCCGCTGGCAATCAGCTGCACGTTGGTCCCGGTTTGCTGGCCCGCAAGGCCGCGCAGCAGGGCCGTGGTGCTGCCGCCAATGGTACCGTTCGAGGTCCAGGTGCCGCTTACCAAGCTCCACTTCTGAATACCGCCCGTCGTGGCATCATCCGTTACGTACACCACGTCCAGGCCCGGTACGGTGGGGCTGAGGTCGGCGAAGTAGAAGCCGTAGGGGCTGGAGCCGCTGGCCGTAGGGAAGCCCGGCAGCAGCGTTACGGCCGCGCCCGCCGCAGTGGGCAGGCCCGTGCCAATCTGATTAACTCCGTAGTTGGAGCCCGTAGCCGAGGTAGCATACAGGTTACCCCCGTGGATGCCCAGTATACGGAAATTCACTACCGAACCGGTGCTCAGGGCCGTAGTAGCTCCCGTGTTGCCAAACGGCACGTACCGAATGCCGCTGTTGCCCCCCGACACGTAAAACGCGTTGCCATCGGTGCTCACCGCCGTGCGGATGTTGGTGCCCGAGAAGGCGTCGTTGATGCGGGTATTGGTGTCCACGCTGCCATCGGCCCCGATGCGGGCTACCAGGCGGTTGTTAGTGGTCACGTTACTGGTCACGATGCCGGTGGTGCCTGGTACGGCGTTGTAGCCCGTCAGCAGCAGGTAACGCCCATCCACTGAGCGGGTAATATTGTCGGAAGTGGCCGTGCCGCTGTTGGTGAAGGCCCGCACGTTGCCGTTGTCGGCCGTGGGCAGGGCAATGCTGCGCACCAGCGTACCGCTCAGGGTGTACTCATCCACGTACTCGGCGGTGGCGGCGGTGGTCAGCGTAGCCGAGCCATCACCCACCCGCACCACGGCCACGTTGCCGGGCGTGAAGGCGGCAGAGGTGGTGGGGGCCGCCACTTGCTGGTAGGCAATCTGCTGCAGCGCCACGGCATTATCGGGCGAAATGCCCAGGTCGGCGGCCGCTTGCTCACTGGCTCCCAGCGTGCGGGGGTCTACGTTGGTGAGCTGCTGAAACAGCACCAGGGCGCTGAGGTAGCTGCCCCATTTGCTGGCGTGCACCTGGTCGGAGGCCCACAGGTTAATTTTGCTGGCGTCGGGCGAGTAGGGGTTGCGCGTGGCCACGCCGTTCGTAATGGCGCGCATCCAAGCGTCGCCCACCGGGGCCACTGCGGCAAAATGGCCGTTGGTGATGAACGCCTGCCTGAAGCTTTTTTGCAGGTCCTGCGCCATCGAATCGATGGGCAGGCCGGCGTAACGGCTGCCGGCCGGGTACGTGAAATCGGGCCGGGCCCAGGTACCGTAGAGGTACACCTGCGCGGCCGGGCTGGCCCCGTGAATGGCCTGCTCCAGCAGTGTGGAGTAAGTGTAGAACAGTTGCCGGTTACCCCCACGGTTGGTAGGCGTGGGCCGGGTGCTTTGCTCCTGCAGCACCACCTTATCCCAGCCCGGCTGGGCAATAACCGACAGCGCGCTGGTGTGGTGGAACTCCAGGGACTTGCCGCTCACGGCCTCAATGTGCACGTCGTAATTCAGCCCGGCCTGGGTGGTGAACTTCTTGAAAATACCCGGCACGCCCCCAAACGCATCCGGCATGCCCGCATCGTGGGCCCGGGGGTTGGTGGAGGGTAAGCCAAAGTTCACGTCCGTAATGGCGGCGGCGTTGTAGTTCAGGGCCGGGGCATACTGGCCGTGGGTAAAGCTGTTGCCCACGAACAGCACGCGGGTTTGGGCCGAGGCCGTGGTACTGAGGCCGAGCAGGGCTGCGGCCAGCCCGGTCAGGCACCAACCTTTCAATGGGGTAAAGGAAATGAGCATAGGAAAAGGAATGGTGGGAAGTAGGGGTACTCGGTGCAATTCCCAGCGTCGGCAACAGGAGACCTATACACGTCGGCGCCCTCTTGGCCACTGAGAATAAAGCAAAAGAATGCCCACCCGGCCTCAACCAAAACTTATCAAACTTCAATCAAGAAAATATAGATGCTTTATATTGGTAATGTGTTTTAATTCAAGTATTTACAACAATTTTTGATGCCTGAAATATAACCCAAGTATGACAGCTTCCAGGCCGTTTTTTGCCTACTTACCGGCTTGTCGTTAGCCTTCATTTGGTAGCTTTTTTCACTGGGATAATTACTCACTTGATGCTTTGAAGGGTACCTCTACACCAGGCATACATCGGTAATTCAAGGCAGTACTCGGGCTGCTTCTGGCCGCAGAACAGGCGCGTCCGCCACCGCCGGAAGCTAGCAGAGATTTACATGATTTTCCGGTAGTCTGCGGCCGTGCAGGGGCCGGCTCCGAGGCCCGCTCACACTGCCTCAATGGCCTGAATCCGGGACTCAAATTCCTCATTCGGAATAATGGAGCGGTTTTTTACCCGGGTTTTGTAGGTGTATATCGTATTAATGGAATAGCCCAGCATCCGGCTAATCTGCTCACTATCGTGAATACCCAGGCGGATCAGCGCGAAAATCCGCAGCTCCGTAGTCAGCAGCTGGTCATCGGGCAGCTGGAACTGGTCTTCGGGCCGGAACAAGGTGTTGAACTGGGCAATGAAATGAGGGAACAGCCGCAAAAACACCGTGTCGAAACCCTTGAGTAACTCATTGCGCTGCTGCTTGATGTGAATGCCATCTACCAGCTTCTGCACGGCGCTGTACTGCTTGTTACCCAGTTGCGTATCCAGGGACTTCTTCAGCCATTCCAGCCGGTCAATCAGCTGAGAGTTATTGTGGAAATAATAGCCGATGTACTCCTCCTTAATCTTATTGGCTTCGTTCAGGCCCGTATTCAGCCGGCGCAGGTCTTCGTTGCGCCCCCGCAGCTCCTGGTTGGTAGCCGAAATCAGCCGCCCGGCCTTTTGGAGCTTGCGCAACTGCTTGAAAATAATAACGATAAACCCCACCACGAACAGCGCCAGCAACGTCACGGCCACGGCGTACACCTTCAGCGACTTGCGCTGCTGTTCAATGATGGTAATCTTCTGCCCCTCGATAATGGAGGAAATGTGGCTGATTTCAATCTGCCGCTGCCGGGCCTTGTAGAAGGCAGCCTGCTCCCGGGCTTCCCGGATAAAGGCGTAGGCGTTTTCCAGGTCGCCGCGCCGGTAGCAGTAATCCGAGAGCTGAAAAATGGCCACCGTTTCCTTCGTGGCCGACTGCACATCGGCAATTGCCGACACCAGCAGCAATTCAAAGGCCTTGTCCTCCTCCTTCAGCAAGGTATGGATGAAGGCCGTCGTGCTGGCACTCACCGCCAGCTGATGCACGGAAAGCTGTGGCAGCTGCCGAATCTGCTGGTACAGGGCTAGGCCTGCCCGGAAGTTGCCGTTTTTAACGGCCTTGAACTGCTGCATCGACAGCTGCTCGTAGGAGCCGGGCTGGTTGAATTGCAGGGCCGTATCGGCGTAGGCCAGGGCCAGGGCGTGGTAGCGGGGGCGGTACACCTGGTCTTGATCAAAGTCGCCTAAGTCGCTGTAGGCCCGGGCTTTTAGGAAGTAGAAATCCAGCTTGTCGGCCTGACTCAGGTAGCCGGGCCGGATGCTTTCCAGGGTGTCAAAGGTTTCCTTGAACATACCCGAGGACAGCAGGATGAACGCCAGTTTCAGCTTGGCTACCTCCGTTTTCTCGGGGCTATCCAGTTGCCGGGCTATCTGCGTGATTTTCTGGCTGTACACAAACGCCGAGTCGTACTTGAAGGCCTTGTACTCTTCGTAAATGCGCAGGCCCAAGTCGAATTTAGCCTCGTCGACGCGTGTACTGGAGTTGAATGCGTCGGTGAGCACCGAAATGCGGGTCCAGCGTCGGTTGTCGTAGTCCTTTTTATTCGCCAGCGCTTCCTGCAATTTCTTTAGTAACTGCTCACTGGTGCCTGCTACCGCCACAAGGGGCACGGCGCTCAGCAGAAGTACGCAGAGAAGCAGAAGGAATTTCACTACCCAAAGATGCGTTCCGGCAACGGAATAACTACTAAAACTAGCGATTCTCGCAGTAAGGAAAAGTGCCTTTCGTTGGTCACACACTGAAAGGCGCTGAGCGTAACCGCTCGGATAATATGGCCTGGCGGCTTAGCTTAAAGCCGAAAAAGCCCCAGCATCCAAGGATACTGGGGCTTTTTGCGGTCCGGACGGGACTCGAACCCGCGACCTCCGCCGTGACAGGGCGGCATTCTAACCGACTGAACTACCGAACCGTTTCATCATTGGGGCAGACCGTGCGTCCTTCCGTTTTGATGATGCAAAAGTAGAGGGCCGAATTGGACTGTGCAATACCACGGTAAAAAAAGGTGGAAAAAAGAAGGGTGGAAAAATGTTTTCGGCTGGCTGTCAGGTAGAAAAATTTTTGCCAAAATCCCGTCGGGCTGTCTGTGCGCCAAATCGGGAGCGTCGCTTACCTTTGCTTTCTTGTCAACTCAACCACTCCGCACCTTCAAAGCGTAATCAGCCGTGGCTCAGCTCCTCGATTTCGAACAACCCATTGCCGCTCTCGAAGGCAAGCTCCGCGAAATGCAACAACTGGCCCTCGATAGCCAGGTAGATGTATCGGAAGCGGTAACGGCCCTCGAAGCCAAAATCAAAACCCTTAAAAAGGAAACCTACCAGAACCTCACGCGCTGGCAGCGCGTGCAGCTCTCGCGCCACCCCGACCGGCCCTACACCCTCGACTATATTGACGGGATGACCGATAAGTTTATTGAGCTGCACGGCGACCGGACCGTGGCCGACGACAAGGCAATGGTGGGCGGTTTCGGCGAAATTGACGGCCGCTCGGTAATGTTCATCGGGCAGCAGAAAGGGCGTAACACCAAGCAGCGGCAGTTCCGCAACTTCGGCATGCCTAACCCCGAGGGCTACCGCAAGGCCCTGCGCCTGATGAAGCTGGCCGAGAAGTTTAACAAGCCCATTGTTACGCTCATTGATACGCCCGGCGCGTTTCCGGGCCTGGAAGCCGAGGAGCGGGGCCAGGGCGAAGCCATTGCCCGCAACCTCAAGGAGATGTTCCTGCTGAAGGTGCCGGTTATCTGCATCATCATTGGCGAGGGTGCCTCGGGCGGGGCCCTGGGTATTGCCATTGGCGACCGGGTGCTGATGCTGGAAAACACCTGGTACTCGGTGATTTCGCCAGAGTCGTGCTCCAGCATCCTGTGGCGCAGCTGGGACTACAAGGAGCAGGCCGCCGAAGCCCTCAAGCTCACGGCTACCGATATGCTGAAGGCCGGCCTCATTGACGGTATTGTGAAAGAGCCGCTGGGCGGGGCCCACTGCGAATCGGCCACGATGATCAAAACGCTGAAGAAAACCATCCTCAAAACCCTCGACGAGTTGGAAGCCCTCCCGCACGAGGAGCGCATCAGCCAGCGCATTGATAAGTTCTCGAACATGGGCGTGGTGCTGGAGTAACCGCAAGCTGTCTAATAACTCCTTGTCATCCTGAGCGGAGCGAAGGACCTATCACAACCGAACATATCGGCGCAACGTGATAAGGTCCTTCGCTCTGCTCAGGATGACATTTTTTTATTCCTTTACTGTCTCAACCCCACCCTATATGACCGTTCACACCCTCGATACCGGCCTGTTTAAACTGGATGGCGGCGCTATGTTTGGCGTAGTGCCCAAAAGCCTGTGGCAGAAGCTGGTACCCGCCGACGACAACAACATGTGTACCTGGGCGTTGCGCTGCCTGCTGGTGGAAGATGCCGGCCGCCTGACCTTGGTGGACACGGGCATCGGCAACAAGCAGGACGCCAAATTCCGCAGCCATTTTTACTTGCACGGCGACGATACACTGGAAAACTCCCTCCGCCAGCTGGGCTACACGTCTTCCGACGTAACCGATGTGCTCCTGACCCACCTGCACTTCGACCACGTGGGCGGGGCCGTGGTGCGCACCCCCGACGACCGTTTGCTACCCGCCTTTCCCAATGCTACCTACTGGAGCAACCAGGCCCACTGGGATTGGGCCGTGCACCCAAATCCGCGCGAAAAGGCCAGCTTCCTGAAAGAGAATATTTTGCCAATTCAGGAGAGTGGGCAGCTACAGTTTATTGAGCCGGGCGGGGCAGTACCGGCTGCGCTATCGGCTTTTCAGGAACTGGTGCTGGTGGATGGCCACACCGAGAAGATGATGCTGCCGGTGCTGCAGTACAAAGGTCGTACACTGGCTTTTGTGGCGGATTTGATACCCAGCGCCGCCCACGTGCCGCTGCCCTACGTAATGGGCTATGACATGCGCCCCCTGATGACAATGGCCGAAAAAGACGCGCTGCTGCGCCGGGCGTCCCAGGAAAACTGGGCGCTGGTGCTGGAACACGATGCCCAAACCGAATGCATCACCGTGCAGGATACCGAAAAAGGCATCCGGGTGGCCGAGCGGTTCCGGCTCAGCGAATTGTAGCCCGTTCTTCGGTTTTCGGGGTTCGTTTATCGTAGTTGGTGTATCGGTCACCTCCCGTAACTGCCCATGCCGCTCACTACTCATACTACTTTCCCCCAATATCCTGCTCCGAAAAACGAGCAACAAACAACGAAAAACGCACTGGGGCTGGCGCTTTCAGGTGGGGGGGCGCGCGGTATTGCGCACCTGGGAGTACTGGCGGCGCTGGATGAGCTGCGGCTACCGGTAGCCCGGCTGTCGGGGGTTTCGTCGGGTGGGATTGTGGCGGTGCTGTACGCGGCGGGCCTGCCGCCCCGCGAGGTGCTCCGGCTGTTGCAGGAGCTGCGCATCAGCCGCGTGGCCCGCCTGGCACTGAGCCGCTATGGGCTTCTGACCATGGACGCGGCCGGCCGCTTGCTGGAACAGCATTTGGGTGCCGGCCTCACCTTCGAGCAGCTGCGCCTGCCCGTAACGCTAGTGGCTACCGATTTGCTGGCCGGCGAATCGGTGCGGTTTTCCAGCGGGCCGGTGCTCCCGCCAATGCTGGCGTCGGCGGCCGTGCCCATCCTGTACCGGCCCGTTGAGTATCAGGGCCGGCAATTGGTGGATGGTGGCCTGCTCAACAACCTGCCGGTAGAGGCCCTGGTGGACGAAGCGCCGCCCGGTGTGCGAATTGTGGGCGTGCACTGCAACCCACCCAACCCGGCCGCGCAGGTCAATAATCTGCGGGCCGTGGTGGAGCGTACGTTTAACCTGGCCATCGGCAGCAACACGGTACCCAGCAAGCGGCTGTGCCACCTGCTGCTGGAGCCGCCGGAACTGTGCGAGTTTCGGACGATGAGCTTTCTGCGGGCGGCTGATATTTTCGAGGCCGGCTACCGGCATACGCTAAGCCAGGCCGCTAACTTGGCGGCCCTGCTGGCCTGAGGCTGCTGGGCCCTTCGGCACATTTCCCTAGCTTTGAACTTCGGCAGCATCTCCCCACTCACCCGGCTGCCGCTATTGCATAGTATGGCGCGCAAGACATCTACTTTTTGGTACCTGTTCTCGAAATTCTGGTTCTGGATGACGGGCTGGCACCTGGGCCCGCAAGTGCCCCCCGGCATCAAAAAAAGCATGATGATTGCCGCCCCGCACACCAGCAACTGGGACTTTATGTTTGCGCGGGCGGCTTTCTTCCTGATGGACGTGGACGTGAAGCTCACCATCAAAAAAGAGTGGACTACCATTCCGGTGTTGGGTGCACTGGTGCGCAGCCTGGGCGGCCTGGCCGTGGACCGCAGCAAAAACAACAGCCTCGTAGATGGTATGGTGCAGCTGTTCAACGAGCGGGACGAGTTGGTGATTCTTATCACGCCGGAGGGCACCCGCTCTTACCAACCCAAGTGGCGCAAAGGCTTTTACCACGCGGCCCTGGGGGCCGGGGTACCTATTCTGCTGGGCTACTTGGATTATGAGAAGAAGGAAGCCGGCGTGGGCCCTGCTTTCTGGCCCACCGGCGACTACGAAAAGGACCTGGAGGAAATCAAGGCCTTTTACCGGACCAAGAAGGGCCGTTTCCCCGAGAAAGGCGTACGGTAAATCTGCGCAACGGTCCTGCCAAGGCGTTGCCGCTTGCTTTGTTCAACGCGTTTATTCTGTAAGCTGATGGCGGAATTGAAAGCCTTGATTTGGGTAATAATTGGCCTGGCAGTATTTATCTGGCAGATGATTCAGAAGGCCCGCGCCACCACGGCGCGGGAGCAGCAGCAACGGCCCCGCAACACGCGCACGGCCCCGCCTTTGCCATCTGGCAGCTTTGATGAGTTGCTCAAGCAGATGCAGGCGCAGAACCAGCCCCGGCCGCTGCAGCCAGCGCCGCCCGAGCCCCGCCCGGCAACCACCCCGGCTGGCCGGGCGGTACCCCGCGAAACGGCGCCGCCCGTGCGAAATCTGGAAGTGCCTTCGATAGAAGCCCGTTCCCTGGAGCAACCGGCCGCTCCCCGTTCACTGGAAGCGCCGCGCCGGGAAGCCCGTCGGGCTGCCACCTTGCCCCGGGCGGCCGCTCAGCCCAACCCCGACGATTACTGGACCCGCCCGGCTTCAGCTTCTGATAACCAGCTTAGTATCCGTGAAATGTTGAGAAACCCCGCCAGCGTGCGTTCCGCCTTTGTGTTAGGCGAGATTCTGCAGCGGCGGTTTTAGGCAGCGTACCTAAACA
Organism: Hymenobacter pini; assembly: GCF_020421205.1. Classification (GTDB taxonomy): domain Bacteria; phylum Bacteroidota; class Bacteroidia; order Cytophagales; family Hymenobacteraceae; genus Hymenobacter; species Hymenobacter pini. Next base: position 378,815 of record NZ_JAIZZH010000002.1, on the reverse strand, counting down.
AAAGGTCTGGAAGGTTGGCTGTCGGCCTTTTGTCAGTCTAGTCCTGCGTCAGCGCGTAGGTCACTAGGTTGGCTCCCATCTTTAGGGCTGCCTCGTGCACGGCCGGCGTGTCTTCGGGGTACGTGCCTACATCTTCCCAGCCATTGCCCAAATCACACTCATAAGTGTAGAAGCAAACGAGCCGGCCTTTGTAGAGCAGCCCAAAGCCCTGGGGGCGCTTCCCGTCGTGCTCGTGCACTTTGGGCAGCCCTCCCGGGAACTGGAACTTCTGGTGATAGATGGGATGGGTAAAGGGCAACTCCACAAAATCCAGCTCCGGAAATACCTTCTTTATCTCGGGCCGGATGAATTTGTCGAGGCCGTAGTTATCATCGATGTGCAGGAAACCGCCGCCCATGAGGTAGCGGCGTAGGTTGTGGGCCTCCGCGTCGGTGAACGTAACGTTGCCGTGGCCGGTCATGTGCACAAAGGGATAGGTGAGCAGCTCCGGCGAATCCAGCTCCACGGTGGCTTCCTCGGGGTCAATGTTGGTGCGCAGGGCTTGGTTGCAGAAGCGAATAAGGTTGGGCAGGCTGGTCTTATTAGCGTACCAGTCGCCGCCCCCGCCGTAGTGCAGCTTCGCAATGCGGAAGCTGGGAGCTACGGGGCCCGCAGCTAGCAGCGGAAGGAGTAGTAGCGTCAGAAAAGGAAGCAGCTTTTTCACCATCATAGCAAAAGGAAGTATAAGTCGTAACGGCGAATATTGGTGAAGATGTTCACTAGTCGGCCAACTCCCGCGCCACATGCGCCGTGTGCACGGCAGCCAGTGCGGCTGTTTCGGTACGTAGCCGGGATGCGCCCAGCGTAACCGGGCGGATGCCGCGGGCAAACGCTGCTTCAATCTCCTGCGGGGTAAAGTCGCCTTCGGGACCAATCAGGATGCAGCAACCAGTGCCCGACGCTGCCACGCGGGCCAGCGGGGTCCGCTCCCCGTCTTCGAGGTGAGCAATAAAGGTCGTTTCCGGAGCTATGGTTGGCAGGAAGCGGCTGAAATCCGTCAGCTCCGTGAGTTGTGGTAGCCACGCCTGCCCCGACTGCTTAAGAGCACTGACGGCAATTTTCTCCAACCGGTCCAGCTTCAACTCCCGGCGCTCTGAGCGGGCACAGCGCAGAAACGTAATCTGATCTACGCCAATTTCGGTGGCCTTTTCTACCAGCCACTCCATGCGGTCAAGGTTTTTGGTGGGAGCCACGGCCAGATGTACGGTGTAGGGCCGGCGGGGTACCTGCTGCTGCTGTACTATCCGCAAGTGGCAGCGCTTAGGGTTGGCCTCGGCTACTTCCGCCTCAAACACACCGCCTTGTCCGTTCACCAGCACTACCGCGTCGCCCTCGGTAAGACGCAGTACGCGCACGGCGTGCTTGCTTTCGTCCTCGGGCAGCGTGTAGGTGGGAGCAGTGGTCAGGTTGGGGGCAAAAAACGTGTGCGGCATAAGGCAAAGGTAGAACGAATCCGGCAGGGCCAATCCCTGAAAACGACACGTGCTCCGCTGGCTAATGCCGGCGGAGCACGTATGCGGAATACAAGCGAAAATGAAGGGCTATAGTACCTCGTTCAGCAACCCTGCCAGCCGGACGCCGGCTTCCACAATGCGCTGCTTCATCAGCTCGGAATGAGCGGGGTAATATTTGTAGTCCACGTCGGTGCCGTTGGGAGTTTCTTGGTAGAGCTTCTCGCTGGCCGAATACGATTCCCACAGCCACTCTTCGGGCGTGCTTTTCTGGAAGGCCCGCACTTGGCTGTGGCGCAGTTTCCGGTCGTATTGGCAGGCCATTTCGGTGTAGCTCAGGCCTTGGTAGTCAATCAGGCCACTATCCCAGAGGCTGTGCAGGTTGGTATCCTTGCCGCGGTATTTCAGCTTGATGTCGTTGCCGCCTTTGTCTTCGGCGTGGCCCGTATGCATGGGCTGGTGAATGTCACCTACAATGTGCACCACGTACTTCAGGGCGGCGGCACGCTCAGCCTGGGGCTTGCTCTCGTCGCCGAGGATGCGCAGTTGGGTTTCCAAGGCCGAGTATGCGTTGGCATTGGTCTGCGTTTTTACGGCTTGGATGTAGGCATCGTGGCCCAGGCCGGAGGGCGTATTCACGTAATGCCAGGGTGCCGTGTCCTTGAACTCCGGGTAGAAGCGGATTTCATCGGGCCAGGTGCTCACCAAGGTGAGGGTTTCGGTGCCCAACAGCTTTTTCACCTCGCGGCGGGCATGGCGGGACAGGTGGTGTTCGGCAATTTTTCCGACGGTACGGTGTCCTTCCGCGCCCCAGGCCCACAGGCTCAGGGGTGACAGCAGGGCCAGCAGCAGCGGCAATAGGCGCTTACGCATACAAGTAACTGAGAGAAAGAAGTGGAGTCAGAAAACAAACTTACTAGATTTGCCGCCTTTCCCAGTATCCCTACGTTATCATGTACCGAGAAAAATACGCGCAGAAACGCGCCATCCAACTCTACACCGCCGGCCGACCCCAGGAAGTGGTACCCATGCTGTTAGAAGAGGGGGCGTTACCCGGACAAGTCGAGCAGCTAGCCCAAAAATATCAGAAGATGCAGCGGCGGCTGGTTACCGAAGATGCGCGCAAAAAGCTCAAAACCGCCCAAATGCTGGTAACGATAGGGGCAGTGTTTGTAGCTGGTAGCGTAGTGCTCACCCTGTTGAGCTGGCTGTATCTGGGTGGGAGCTATGTGGTGTATGTAGGAATAGTGTTGTTCGGAGCGGGCCTGCTTGTCAAGGGTACTCTGGCAAAACAAGCCGCCAGTAAACTGCTGCAATCCAGCTCTGTCTAAAGTAGAAGCTAAGCAAAAAGCCCCTCGAGCTGCAACTCGAGGGGCTTTTACATGCCCGAAAGCAGAAGGCGCGGGGCGTTATACGCCGGCGGCCACGGCTACTTTAGGCGCGCCAGCGAGGATGTCTTCGTTGGCATAGTCGGCGTACCGCTGGAAGTTCTGCACGAACTTCTCGGCCAGGTCAGCGGCCGTGCGGTCGTAGGCTTCTTTATCGGTCCAAGTGTTGCGCGGATCCAGGATTTCGGTGGGCACGCCGGGTACCGAGGCGGGTACTTCCACGCCAAACACCGGGTGCTTGTGGAATTCCACGTTGTTCAGCTCGCCGTTAAGAGCGGCCGTAATCATGGCCCGGGTGTAGCCCAGCTTCATGCGCGAGCCCACGCCGTAGGAGCCGCCCGTCCAGCCGGTGTTCACCAGCCACACGTTCACGTCGTTCTCCTCCATTTTCTGGCCCAGCATCTCGGCGTATTTGGTGGGGTGCAGGGGCAGGAACACCTGGCCGAAGCAGGCCGAGAAAGTGGTCTGCGGCTCGGTAACGCCCATTTCTGTGCCAGCTACCTTGGCCGTGTAGCCACTCATGAAGTGGTACATAGCGTGGCACTTATCCAGCTTGCTGATGGGAGGCAGTACCCCGAAGGCGTCGGCCGTCAGGAAGAAAATATTCTTGGGTGCCCCGGCCACCGACGGCTCAATGGCATTCGGAATGTAGTGAATGGGGTAGGCCGTGCGGGTATTTTCCGTTACCGATTTATTGGCATAGTCCACGGTGTGGGTGCCGGGCACAAAGCGGGTGTTCTCCACGATAGAGCCAAACTTGATGGCATTCCAGATTTCGGGCTCCTTCTCCTGGCTCAGGTCAATCACCTTGGCGTAGCAGCCGCCTTCAAAGTTGAAGATGCCCGCGTCGGGCGTCCAGCCGTGTTCATCGTCGCCGATGAGGCCGCGGTTGGGGTCGGCGGAGAGGGTGGTTTTGCCCGTGCCCGAGAGACCAAAGAAGATGGCCGTGTCGCCATCCTTGCCTACGTTGGCCGAGCAGTGCATGCTCAGGGTATCATGCTGGTGGGGCAGCAGGTAGTTCAGTACTCCGAAGATGCCCTTCTTCATCTCGCCGGCGTAGCCCGTGCCACCAATCAGAATCATCTTCTTGGAGAAGTTCAGAATGGCGAAGTTTTTCTGGCGGGTACCGTCCACGGCCGGGTCAGCCTCGAAGCCGGGGGCGCAGATGATGCTGAAATCAGGCGTCCAGTTGGTATCGGCGCCCTCAGCGGGACGCAGGAACATGTTGTAGCAGAACAGGTTGTGCCAGGCCAGCTCGTTCACCACGCGCAGCTTCAACTCGTAATCTGGGTTAGCACCGGCGTAGGCGTCGCGCACGTACACTTCCTTGTCTTCCAGGTACTTCACCATCTTCTGGTGCAGCTGGTCGAACTTGTCGGCGTCAAACGGAATGTTGATGTCGCCCCACCACACTGACTCAGCAGTGCCAGCGTCGCGTACCACAAACCGGTCCTTGGGGGAGCGGCCGGTAAACTGGCCGGTATCCGCCATCAGGGCACCAGTGTCGGTGAGGGTGCCTTCGCCCCGGCGCAGGGCGTGTTCTACCAGCTCGGCGGGGGTGAGGTTGAGGTGCACCTGGGCGGCGTGGGAAATGCCCAGAGGTGCGAGGCGAGCGTTGGCGGCGGAGTCCATCATAAAAAAGGGCCGAAAACGGGTTGGGGGATTTGGGTGGGAAATGGGGGAATTCGAGAACAAAAATAGACAAAAACCCGAGCCCTGTACGGTGAAAGGTGAAAAAAGAGCGAATTTTCGCTTGGGTTTTTTTCATACTTACAAATGTTTGTCAGTAGCCGCTAAGCTGGAGCCTGCCTGCATCGGTTGGGTTGCGAAACTTTTGTAGCTTTACCAACCTGCCCTGCAGTTGCAACTGCAGGGTTTTCTTCACTTCACTTTTTCCTTTTCATGCAAACGACCACTGCCGTTCAGGAGCAGCCCACCATGCGGCAAAGCCACCCGCCGGGCCTCTACCTACTCTTCTTCACCGAAATGTGGGAGCGGTTCAGCTACTACGGCATGCGCGGCCTGCTGGTGCTTTATCTCACCAAAACGGCTCTTGAGGGCGGCCTAGGTATTCCTGAAGCCAGTGCCACGCTGCTGTATGGCTATTTCACCGGTTTTGTATACTTCACGCCCATTATTGGTGGTTGGCTGGCTGATAAGTACATCGGGCAGCGCCGAGCTATCCTCATTGGGGGCATTACAATGGCCGTTGGGCAGTTTTTCCTGTTCATGCAGCCGGACCTGTCTACGCAGGCGGCCGCATTCGGTATGCCCTGGCCCACATTGCTGGGTTTGTTGCTGCTGATTTTGGGTAACGGCTTCTTCAAACCCAATATTTCCACGATTGTAGGCAAGCTCTACGAGCAGGGCGACCCGCGCCGCGACTCGGCCTTCACCATCTTCTACATGGGTATCAACACGGGCGCATTCTTCGCGCCGCTGGTATGCGGTTACCTGGCCGAAGATCTGTTTGCTACCAAAAACGCTGCCGGCGAAATTATGAGCTACGGCTTCCGCTACGGCTTTATGGCTGCTGGTATCGGTATGCTCATTGGGCAGCTGGCGTTTAACCTGCTGGGCCGCAAGTACCTCGGCGACGTGGGCATGTACCCCGAGGGCCAGGGAGCCGACAAATCGGCCGTCGTTGAAAAGACTCCGCTGACCAAGGAAGAAACGGACCGCATGGCCGTTATTTTCATCATCACGCTGTTTGTGGTGTTCTTCTGGGCCGGTTTCGAGCAGGCTGGTTCCTCGCTTACGCTCTACACCGATAAATTCATCAACCGGCAGGTAGGCAGCTTCCTAATTCCAACTTCCTGGTTCCAGTCCGTTAACGCTGGCTTCATTGTGTTGCTGGGCGCGCCGGTAGCTGCCCTCTGGGTGAGCCTGGCCCGTAGAGGCAAAGATCTGAGCATACCCGTGAAAATGGGCTTGGGTATGGTGCTGCTGGGCGTAGGCTTCCTGTTCATGGTAGGTGCCGCAATGGAGCGCGGCGGCGACGTACAGGACCAGGCCATTAAAGCGGGCCTGTGGTGGCTGATTGCTACGTATTTCTTCCACACTGTGGGCGAGTTGATGCTGTCTCCCATTGGTTTGAGTATGGTGTCGCGCTTGTCGCCCCCCACGCTCACTTCTATGCTGATGGGGGTATGGTTCTTGGCACCCTTCGTGGCCCAGATTGCGGGTGGCTACATTGCCTCGTACGTGGAGGAACTGGGTGCCCTGAAAGTATTCGGCCTCATTGCCGGTTTCGTTATTCTAGCGGGTCTGGTGCTGATTGCCATTGCGAAAAAACTGTTTGCTATGATGCACGGCCGCGGCTAGATTATAGTTTCAAACGGAATCGTCGGATTTCGTTCTGGAATACTGAAAGCCCCGTCAGCAATGCTGGCGGGGCTTTTTCGTGGGTATAATACAGTTGCTGGCAGGCAAGCACTCTGGCTACAGGATGCGTATCACGTCAGGTGTAGTGGTGAACCATTTGAAGTAGCTATTGCGTCAGTAGAGTTGCCATCTGACGTCAGCACGCGAGATTCCTCGGCTTCGCTCGGAATGCCGGGCTTTTTCACGCTTGTGTTTGCCCGGCTGCTTAAGGGGAACTGACAATTATAGCTCATAAAAAAGCCCCGCCGGACCGAAGTCCAGCGGGGCTTTTTTATGAATTAACGGCTACTACATCATGCCGCCCATGCCACCCATGCCGGGGGCACCGCCAGCGTGCGAGTGGCCCTTGTCTTCCTCGGGCTCATCCGAGATTACGCATTCGGTGGTCAGGAGCAGGCCGGCAATAGAAGCGGCATTTTCCAGGGCCAGACGCGTAACCTTAGTGGGGTCGAGGATACCAGCGGCCATCAGGTTTTCGTACTTGTCTTCGCGGGCGTTGTAACCGAAGTCGGCTTTGCCTTCACGAACTTTCTGTACGACTACCGAGCCTTCGCCACCGGCGTTGGCCACGATGGTGCGCAGGGGAGCCTCAATGGCAGTGCGGATAATCTGCACACCGGTTTTCTCGTCGGCGTTCAGGGTATCCACGTTTTCCAGGGCGTCGATGGCGCGCACCAGGGCCACACCACCGCCGGGCACTACGCCTTCTTCAACGGCGGCGCGGGTGGCGTGCAGGGCATCGTCTACGCGGTCCTTCTTCTCCTTCATTTCTACTTCGGTAGAAGCACCGATGTAGAGGATAGCTACGCCGCCCGACAGCTTGGCGAGGCGCTCTTGCAGCTTCTCCTTGTCGTAGTCGGAAGTAGTGGTGCCGATTTGAGCTTTAATTTCGTTTACGCGGCTGGTAATGGCGTCTTTCGAGCCTTTGCCGTTCACGATGGTGGTGTTATCCTTGTCGATAATCACCTTCTCGGCAGTGCCCAGGTACTCCAGGGTAGCCGAATCCAGCTTGTAGCCACGCTCTTCGCTGATAACGGTACCGCCGGTCAGCACGGCAATGTCTTCCAGCATGGCCTTGCGACGGTCGCCGAAGCCGGGGGCTTTCACGGCGGCAATCTTCAGCGAGCCACGCAGTTTGTTTACTACCAGGGTAGCCAGGGCTTCGCCGTCCACGTCTTCGGAGATGATGACCAGCGGTTTGCCGGTTTGTACCACCTGTTCCAGCACGGGCAGCAGCTCCTTCATGGTGCTCACCTTTTTGTCGTAGATGAGGATGAAGGGGTTGTCGAACTCCGCCTCCATTTTCTCGGGGTTGGTCACGAAGTAGGGCGACAGGTAGCCGCGGTCAAACTGCATGCCTTCCACCGTTTTTACTTCGGTTTCGGTGCCGCGGGCTTCCTCCACGGTAATCACGCCTTCCTTGCCTACTTTGTCCATGGCGTCGGCAATCATTTTGCCGATTTCCATGTCATTGTTGGCCGAAATAGCACCTACCTGAGCAATTTCCGACGAGTTTTCAATCTTCTTCGACTGCGACTTCAGGTTGGCAACTACGGCTTGTACCGCCTTGTCGATGCCGCGCTTCAGGTCCATGGGGTTGGCACCAGCAGCTACGTTTTTGGAACCAGCCGTGTAAATGGCCTGGGCCAGTACGGTAGCGGTAGTGGTACCGTCGCCGGCCTGGTCGGCAGTTTTGCTGGCTACTTCTTTCACCAGTTGCGCGCCCATGTTTTCTACGGCGTCGGCCAGCTCAATTTCTTTCGCTACCGATACACCGTCCTTGGTGATGGTGGGGGCACCGAATTTCTTGTCGATAACCACGTTGCGGCCTTTGGGGCCCAGGGTTACCTTCACGGCGTTTGCCAGTTTATCTACGCCGCGCTTCAGTTTGTCGCGGCCATCGGTATCGAATTGGATGTTCTTAGCCATCGTGGGTTCGGGTGTTTGGAATCAGAGAGGGATGGGAGAAAGGAAACCTTACAGTACGGCAAAAATGTCCGACTCCTTCATGATGAGGTAGTCTTGGCCGTCCACGGTAATTTCGGTACCGGCGTATTTGCCGTAGAGTACCTGGTCACCTGCTTTCACCTGAGGTTTGATGGTGGTGCCGTTGTCGGCCACTTTGCCTTCACCTACGGCCACTACTTCACCACGCTGGGGCTTTTCTTTAGCCGTGTCGGGGATGATGATGCCCGATTTGGTTTTTTCCTCGGCGGCGGCGGGCGCAATGATTACGCGGTCAGCCAGCGGTTTGATGCTAAGCGACATATTGTACGTTTTGGTTGAAAGGTTACACAAATCTAGGGTGTTGCCGGGCGTGCTGCACTTCCTGTGCCAGCTCCGCAAAACCTGACAGAATGAACGCCTGTGGCGGCTTTCCGGCCCAAATTATTCGGGTGCTTGTCAGGTGTGGCAGAAAAATCGGCAGAGCAGCCCGCCGCTGTACGCGGCGGAACGGCAGAAGTTCGGGCAAAATCCCGGAGGCAGACCGGGGCAAACAAAAACCGGTGGCTTCCTACGCGGAAACCACCGGTTTGAGGTGCAATGCGAAGAGCAGCTTACTGGGCCGGGGCCGGGGTAGGCTGAGCGGCCGGAGCCATAGCGGGCGCAGCGCCAGGAGCGGCAGCACCGGGCATAGCGGGAGCCGGAGTAGCCGGGGCAGGAGCCGGGCGGGATTCTAAGGCTTTTTGCTGGTTAATGCTGCGGGCCGGGCCTGCAGTGGGGGCATCCCCAATCATGTGGGTGCCCAAACTCAGGACCATCAGCCCGATGGCGAAGCCCCAGGTGAGTTTTTCCAGCAGGTCGCCGGTGCGTTTTACGCCCATGAGTTGGGCCGCACCGCCAGCGCCAAACTGGCTGGAAATTCCGCCCCCTTTGGGGTTTTGGGCCAGCACTACTACGGCCAGCAGGAAGCACACAAGAAGAATCAGGGCAATAAGAACGTAGTACATCTACTCCGAAGGTTGTTGCAGTTGTTGGATTTGCTCGGCAAAATACGCCTTTTTTTCCGGCTGGCGCGCCATAAGCCGTTCATATATTTCAATGGCCTTATCCTTCTTGCCTTGCCGTACCATTATTTTGGCCAGACTTTCGGAGGCTATGGCCGGGGCCGCACTGGTGCTGCGCACTGATAAGTCGGGCTGTTCCTCGGCTGGTAGGGGCAGGCCCGCCGGCGTTTTGATGCGCGGCTGGGTCTTGAGGAAACGGTTAATCAGATCCAGCGATGACGACACCGGCTTGGGCTTGTGAGACTTCAAATGGGCCAGTAGCAATGCATCGGGCTCGAAGAAAGCATCCAGAGGCAAATCCAGCGTGTAACCATCGTGGGCCTGCAAGTCATAGCCTAAGCGGCTGCCCGCCCCAAGGGCATACCCCAGGTCGGCATCGGCGCGGAATGGGGCGGTTACTACCGGGGCCGGGGCCGTAGTCAGAGAACTGAGCGTTGGTAGTTCATCGTCCTCCTCGTCCTCCAAGCCCGGCAGTTGATAGCCAACCGGCTCGGCCAATGCGGGCTGACTGAGGCCAAACTCAAACCGGGAAATGCCGCCGTCGGCCGGGGGGCGAATGGGCGGGGCCACGGCCGGCAGTACATCGTCGTCCGCCTCTGCTGCGGCCTCAGGAACCGCTGTTTCGGTGGTCGCAGGTTCAGCTGTATTAGATAGGGCTACCTCAGCCGGTTGTTCCTCCACTGCAGGGGCAGATGATTCCGGAGAGCTTGATTCGGCTACTGGCTCTTTTGGTGCCGTAATAACATCGGGGTGCGGTATTTCAAATAGCTCTGTATCCGATACATACGCCGGTGATGTTTCAGTGGACGAGGGCTCAACTTCTTCGGCAATAGGCTCTGCATCTGCAACCTTTGCTGGCGTAACAGATTCCGCAGCGTCCTGCGGCAAAAGGGCTGGAGTAGAGGCAGGCTCTGCCGTGAGTAAATCCTCCGTGGCAGGCAATTCCTGTACTGGTGTAGCCTCCGGAAGAGGCTCCGGCTCTGGCGCTACTACCGCAACTGGTTCATCAAAGGCCGATGCAGCCACTGGAACCTCGGGGGTGACGACGGGTTGGGGGGCTACAGGCTGCTCCAGTAATTGCCGCAGCAACTCCCGGTCGGCGGCGTAGGTAGCGGCCCGTCGTAGGCGCTGGCTGGCCAGCATGCTACCCCGGTCGTGGGAGGCTTTGGCCAGTAGCACATGGGCCGTCTGGCAATACGGAAACGCCGCCGCCAATTGCTCCAGCTCCCGAATTTCGGCATCCGAAATTCCGTTCACGTGGTCCAGAATGTGCAAAAGCGACGCGCGGGTCATGCAGGGAATACGCTAAAAACAGCCCGCCGCCGAAGCAACGGCCAACAGGCTGTACAAAGGGAAATGAAGAGAAAGTTGCAGCCTCCGGCCTGGGCAAAGGGCCGCAACAATGCGCCAATTTACAGGATTTACCCTAGCCGCGCAGCGTTTACCAGTTGGCTACCGACTTATTGAAGGCGTCGGTGATGATGTTGCGGAACAACTCCCGCAGGGCCGTGGGGTCGTTGTTGATGCTGGTAATGTCGCGGGTGGCGGGGAAAGGCCGGGTGGTTTGCAGGGTTTGCTCGAAATCCTGCTTGGGGTCCTTGGTGTTAGTGAACTTCACCCGCACCTGAATGGTGAGCTGGTTGGCTCCGGCTTGGTCCTGGCCATTGGTACTCTGGATGGCAGCCGGTGCAAAATCGTAGGCAATGATCTGACCCTCAAACTGTAAGTCGCCGTCCCGGGGCACCAGCTTTAGCGAGGTATTGCGCTGGAAGTAATCCTTGAAATCTTCCGTAAACCGCGGCGACAGGAACGAGGGCCCGTTGTTGGCGTTGTTGGCGAAGGTGGCAATGGATATCGTCTTGACCGTGGGGTCAATATTGGTGCCGCTGAACGAGTAAATTCCGCAGCCGCTGAACAGCGGCTGCAGTAGCAAATACAGCCCAAAAGCCCAGTTACGCTTGTTCCAGATCATATTGCTTGAGTTTCCGATAGAGGGTGCGTTCTGAGATGCCCAAATCATGCGCGGCGTATTTGCGCTTGTTGTTGTGCTTCTTCAACGCTTTAATAATCATTTCCTTTTCCTTGGCCTCCAAACTCAGCGTTTCTTCCTCGGTTTCGTGCGAAATATCCTCCACGCGCTGGGCTTCTTCCTCGTAGTCGGTGGCGTCTTCCACGGCCAGCTCGCGCGGGTTCAGGATGAATTCGGAAGGGCCCACCTCGGGGCGCAGGGACCGGGCAGCCGGGCCCTCGTAGGGGGAAACCTGCACGTTGGTGAACAGGTGGCTGTTCTGGCGCAGCAGTTCCTGGGCGTCCTGCGCCGAGCGAGGCCCGCCGGCCATATCCAGCACCAGCTTTTTGAGGTCCGTCATGTCGCGGCGCATGTCGAACAGCACCTTGTACAGCAGGTCGCGCTCCGAGTAGGCGTTACCGGCCCCGTCGGTGGCGCTGCCGGCGGCGTGCACCAGCATGGGCAGCTGCGACGATTGTTCCTGGGGCAGGTACCGACGCAGGCCGCGGGCGTCAATTTCCCGGTCGGTTTCCAGCACCGACATCTGCTCGGCCACGTTCTTGAGCTGGCGGATGTTGCCGGGGAAGCGGAAGCGCTGCAGCTCCTGCACCGCATCGGGGGTGAGACTGATGGGCTTTACCCGGTAACGATCAGCAAAATCCGTGGCGAACTTTCTGAATAGTAAGTAGATATCGTCGCCTCGTTCACGCAGTGGTGGAACCGTAATGGGCACCGTGTTGAGACGGTAGTACAGGTCTTCGCGGAAGCGACCTTCGCGCACGGCATCCAGCAGATTCACGTTGGTAGCGGCCACCACGCGCACGTCGGTCTTCTGCACTTTGGAGGAGCCCACGCGAATAAACTCGCCGTTTTCGAGCACGCGCAGCAGGCGGGCCTGAGTGCCCAGGGGCATCTCGCCAATCTCGTCGAGGAAGATGGTGCCGCCGTTGGTTACCTCAAAGTAGCCCTTGCGGGCCTCCTGCGCCCCGGTAAACGAGCCTTTCTCGTGCCCAAACAGCTCCGAGTCGATGGTGCCTTCCGGAATGGCCCCGCAGTTGATAGCAATGAACTGCCCGTGCTTGCGCGGCGACAGGGCGTGGATGATCTTGGAAAACGACTCTTTACCGGAGCCACTTTCGCCGGTAATCAGCACCGTCATGTCAGTAGGCGCCACCTGGGCCGCCACCTGAATGGCGTAGTTCAGCGCCGGCGCGTTGCCGATAATGCCGAAGCGTTGCTTGATTGATTGTATTTCGGAAGGTGTCAAAGGCGTTTTTCGTTTTTTGTTTCTTGTTTATCGACGGATAGGGCAGAATACTACTTTATAAGAGTTCGGTAGTAGCGAATAAAACCCTGCAGTAGCTGAATGGTCTTCTCGAACTCCTGCACAGAAGCCATTAGCTGGCCTTCAGTGATATAGCCAAGGTCGAATGACAGGTAAGTTTGTGTTTCCAGTTCGTACAGTGAGCCACGGGCAGTTACCAGAAACTGAATGGTATCCTTTGGGTACTGTCTACCGCAGCCTTCTGCAATATTAGAGGGGATTGACACGGCTGCCCGCCGCATCTGGCTTACCAAATCGTAGCGTTCTTCGGCCGGGAAACCTTTAGTCAGCATGTAAACCGACTTGACCAGCTTGCGGCCTTGCTGCCAGACAGCCAAGTCTTTGTAGGATTGTGTGCTGCCTGCTGAGCCAGAATTCATACAGCGGCCGAAAAACAGAAAACGAATAACGCAAAACGGGCTCTACACCATCTCGCCCAGCAGTGCTGCTCCCGTCGTGCTAGTTGCTAAAACATCTACGTAGTCGCCTTTCTGGGCGGTGCCTTTAGGGAAGATGACCACCTGGTTCTGGCTGTTGCGGCCGCTCAGGTGTTCCTGGCTACGCTTCGAGGGGCCTTCCACCAGCACGCGGTGCACGCGGCCTACCATGCGGGCGTAGCGGGCTCGGGCGTGCAGCTGCTGCCGGTCGATAATTTCCTGCAGGCGGCGCTTTTTCACCTCCAGCGGAATATCATCCTCCAGCTTGCGGGCGGCCAACGTGCCGGGGCGCTCTGAATAGAAGAAGTTGTAGCCCATGTCGTACTGGGCGAAATCGAGCAGGCTAAGGCTATCCTGGTGCTCCTCCTCGGTTTCGGAGCAGAAGCCGGCAATCATGTCGGTGCTGATGGCGCAGTCGTCGCCGAGGATGCGGCGGATGGCCCGCACGCGCTCCTCGTACCAGGGCCGGTCGTAGGTGCGGTTCATCAGCTTGAGCACCCGCGAGTTGCCGCTCTGGGCCGGCAGGTGAATGTATTTGCAGATGTTCTCGTACCGGGCCATGGTGTGCAGCACCTCGTCGGTGATGTCCTTGGGGTGGGAGGTGGAGAAGCGTACCCGCAACTCGGGGCTCACCAGCGCCACCTGTTCCAGCAGCTGGGCAAAGTTCACCTGCTCGGTACCGTCCTCGGAGGCCCACTTGTAGCTGTCCACGTTCTGGCCCAGCAGGGTCACTTCCTTATAGCCGGCCGCTACCAGGTCGCGGGCTTCCTGCACAATGCTGTGGGCGTCCCGGCTCCGCTCCCGGCCCCGGGTGAAGGGCACCACGCAGAAGGAGCACATGTTGTCGCAGCCGCGCATGATGCTGATGAAGGCCGTAATACCGTTCGAGTTCAGGCGCACCGGCGTGATGTCGGCGTAGGTTTCCTCGCGGCTCAACAGCACGTTCACGGCCTTCTGGCCGCCATCCACCTGCTGAATCAGCTGGGGCAGGTCCCGGTAGGCGTCGGGGCCCACTACCAGGTCCACCAGCTTCTCCTCTTCCAGAAACTTGCTTTTCAGCCGCTCGGCCATGCAGCCCAGCACGCCCACCAGCAGGCCGGGGTTGCGCTTTTTGTGGCCGTTAATCTGCTTGAGGCGCATGCGCACGGTTTGCTCGGCCTTCTCGCGGATGGAACAGGTGTTGAGCAGCACCAAGTCGGCAGCATCGAGCTGGTCGGTGGTGTCGAAGCCCTCGTTGAAGAGGATGCTCGACACGATTTCCGAGTCGGAGAAGTTCATCTGGCAGCCGTAGCTCTCAATGTAGAGCTTGCGGCTTTTACCCGTGCGGGTGCTGGGGTTCACGCGCACCTCGCCCGAGGGTTCATGGGCGTGAGTGGCGGCCTCCGTAGTGGGAGTGGGCAGGGTGGGCGTATCGAGGAAATCGAGGGTAATCAGTGGTTGGGACATGGCAAAGGGCCTGCAACAGGCAGCGGCATCACAATTCAGAGAACGGCAAAGGTAGCCTTTTTCGGGTGAAAATGACAGAATGGCAGGAGTGGGTGGATGGGTTGTTGAGTGGTTAGGTGGTTGGGTAGTTAGGTGGATGGGTACTGTCATTGCGAGGAGGCACGACGAAGCAATCCGTCCTTTTCAGGGTGCCAAGCCCCGGCCTATTCTAAAACCTGTTATACCAGGGGCTTCGTTTGGGTTCAGCGTGTAGAAAAGGGAAAGGAAGGATGTCTTCGGCCTCCGGCCTCGCAATGACGGACCTTATCCTAACCACCCAACCACCTACCTCACCACCGCGCCTAGCACTTCCAGGATTGCCCGGGCTTTGAGGAGGCATTCGGCGTACTCGCGCTCGGGGTCGGAGTCGTAGGTGATGGCCGAGCCGACCTGGAAGCTGAGGTGGCCGGTATCCTGGCGGTACTGCAGGCTGCGGATGACCACGTTGAAATCGAAGCCGCCGTCGGGGTCCACGTAGCCGATGCTGCCGCTGTAGAGGCCGCGGCGGGCCCGCTCGTAGTGCTCAATCAGCTGCATGGCCCGGATTTTAGGCGCGCCCGTCATCGAGCCCATCGGGAAGGCGGCGCGCAGCACGTCGGCGAGGCCGATTCCCGGGCGTGCCTCGGCCGTAACCGTCGAAATCATCTGCCACACGTGGCGGAACGGGTAGAGGCCGAACAGCTCGGGCACCTGCACCGAGCCGGTGCGGGCCACGCGGGCCAGGTCGTTGCGCACCAGGTCCACAATCATCAGGTTTTCGGCCCGTTCCTTTTCGTCGTGCAGCAGCGTCTGGCGCTGCTGCTCGTCCTCCGGCGGCGTAGCGCCGCGGCGGATGGTACCCTTAATGGGCTGCGACACCAGCCGCGCCTGCTGCCGGGCCAGAAACCGCTCGGGCGAGGCGCACAGCAGGTAGTGGTGGTGGTGGCGCACGAAGCCCGCAAACGGGGCCGGTGAGGCCGCATTCAGCCGCAGAAACACGTCTACCGGGTTAATCCGCACGTTTTCGGCGTAGAACTCCTGGCATAGGTTCAGCTCGTACACCTCCCCATTCAAAATATCCTCGCGCACGGCCTGCACTGCCGTCAGGTACTCTGCCTTGGGCATCCGTGGGGTGAAGATTGGCACCGCGGGGGGCGGCAGCGTCGGCACCGCCATGGCCAGAATAGCCGCCAGCACCCCAGCGGTGCGGCCGTGGATTTCGAGGTGGTCGGCGCGCCAGTGCAGCCAGGTGTGGGGCTGGAAGAAGTGCAGCGCCGGCCAGGCGAGGCCCGAGGGGTTGGCGCTGCGCAGGTCCTCTAGTTCGTTTTTAACGTCGTAGGTGACAAATCCCAGCCGGGGGGCGGCTCCATCGGTAGCTGCTAGCCAGGAACTCAGCTTAGTGAGGGAGCGGGGCGCAGCGAGGGCATCCTCAGCTACGCCCAGCAGCCGCCGGAAAGGGCCTTCGGGGTAGGCCAGGTCGTTGGATTCCAAATAGGCGCAATGCGGAAACTGCGCGGCCCAGCGCAAAGCGCGGGCGCGGAAGTCGGGCGGGAGGGACGAAAGCGGAACGGAAAGCACAGGGCAAAGGTACGGGACCGAACTGCCAACTTGCTTTGACGAGGACCGGTGGACCGCGTACTAGAAAGGCCGTCGTACAGAGCCGGAGGCGAAGCATCTCGCTCGGCTGACGTCTGAATAGCATTGCAACGTCAGCACGCGAGATTCCTCGGCTTCGCTCGGAATGACGTTCTATATCCTGCTCTCAGCAGCCTCACTCGCCCAGCTCCTTCAGCGCCAGTTTGGCTTTGGTGTCGGTGCTGTTCTTGTACTCGTGGCGGGGGTAGCTCAGGGCTTTGCGGAAGTAGGCGCGGGCGGTGGCGGCCTGGCCCTCGGCCTGGTACAGGTAGCCGAGCTGCAGCGCCGACTGGGGCGCGAAATAGTAGGGCGCGGTGCCGGCCAGGGCAATGGTGCGGGCGTAATAGGGCCTGGCCGAGTCGGGGCGGCCGAGCAGGTGCAGGGCCCGGGCGCGGCGGTAGGGCTCCTCCAGCCGGTCGCGCAGGGGCGTGGCGGCAGTGGGCTCGAAGCCGTCGAGGGTGGCCAGGGCCGGGCGGTAGTAGCCGCCGTCAATCTGCAGACGGGCCCGGGTAAGCACCGGGTTCAGCGGCTGCTTATCCTCCAGAAACCGTTGGGCGTAGGTGTCTTCCTCCAGCACCGTGCGGCCGCCCGCGCCAATCTGTCGGCGGTACTTATCGGCCGCAGCCGGGCTGCCGCCCAGCCACGCCGCCAGATACAGTTTGAACCAGGCATCCTTGCGGTAGTGCTGGCCCTGGTACTGCTGCAAAAACAACAGGTTTTCGCGCTGCGAAGCCGCGTACTGGCCCTGATACAGCAGCAAGTCGGCGGCCATGTGGTGCAGGTAGGGCAGTGGCAGGTACTCGGGGCCGGTGGGCCGGGCGCGGTAGGCGGCCAGGGCCTCGTCGGTGCGGTGCTGCTTCTTGAGCTGGCTGATGAGCAGGTAGCTCAGGAGCTGACTGCGGGGCTGCTGGCGCTGCAGCGTGCCCATGAGCGTAAGGGCTGCCTCGGGCTTTTTGTAGTAGGTTTCCTCCAGCAAAGCCAGAATCAGCCGGCTTTCCAGCTGGAAGTCGTTGGGCTCGGCGGCCGCCCGGCGCAGGTTGTGCAGGCCCGCCTCCACGGAGCCGGGCAGCCCCAGCAGCTTCAGAAACCAGCGGTACGACTCAGGCAACGAGCCAATGAAAAACTGCAGCATGCCCAGCGTTTTGCGGGCCGGCAGGTACTGCGGGTAGCGGCGCACCACCTGCTGCATGGCCAGGTAGCTCTGGCGCAAACTCCAAGCCCCCTGTACCTCGTGCCCGAACACCACCTGCGCGGCGGCCTGGTGCAGCCGAATTTCGGCCGCGGTGTAGGTCGGCAGGGCCCCGGCGGGCTGCTGCTCCAGCTGCTGCAGCCGTTGGTCCTGGGCCTGCACGGTGGCCGCGTACCGGCTGGCATCCTGGCTCACCAGCAGTTCCGTGATGCCGAGGCAGTCCTGCACCAGCAGCGTGCCGGCGTCGGAGCCGTTGAGCAGGGCCCGGGCCGCA
Source organism: Hymenobacter pini (assembly GCF_020421205.1). GTDB lineage: Bacteria > Bacteroidota > Bacteroidia > Cytophagales > Hymenobacteraceae > Hymenobacter > Hymenobacter pini. The sequence continues at coordinate 361,214 of NZ_JAIZZH010000002.1, read as the reverse complement.
GCGGGGCGCATGTTCAGCACTTCGGCGTAGGCTTTGGCCTGGGTGGGAGTGAGCGTATCGCGTGGGGGCTCGCCCAGGCAACGGCCGGGCACAAGGGTGCACAGCAGCAACCACAACAGCCACTGCGAACCACTGCGCCACCTACTGCGAACCACTGCGAGAAAACTCATAAGAACAAAAAAAGAACGGCCCCGAAACAAGGCCGTTCTTCTATTAAAAGACGCAAAATAGCTTAGGCGTTGCGGGCCTCTACGTCGGCCAGTACGCGGCCGCAGTGCTCGCACACGATGATTTTTTTGTGGGCGATAATGTCGGCCTGGCGCTGGGGCGGTACGGTGTTGAAGCAGCCGCCGCAGGCGTCGCGCTTCACCGTTACCACGGCCAGCCCGTTGCGCACGTTACCGCGGATCCGGGTGTAGGCCATCAGCAGGCGCTCCTCTACTGGTTTTACGGCTTCGGAACGCTCGTCCATCAGCTTTTTCTCATCGGCTTCGCTCTCGCTCACGATGGTTTCCAGCTCCGACTTCTTGTTGTCGAGGTCTTTCTTCCGCTCGTCCAGCTTCTGCTTGGTGCCGCTGATTTCCTGGTTTTTCAGCTCAATCTGGTACTGAGCTTCTTTGATTTTCTTCTCCGAAATCTGGATTTCCAGCTTCTGGAGCTCAATTTCCTTGGCAATGGCCTCGTACTCGCGGTTATTGCGGACGTTGGTTTGCTGGTCTTCGTAGCGCTTAATCAGACCGTCGGCGTCCTTGGCGTTCTGCTTGCGCTGTTTAATCTGGTCGTTGAGGCCGGCAATTTCTTCGTCGAACTTGCTCACGCGCACCTCGTAGCCCGCAATTTCGTCCTCTAAGTCCTGCACTTCTTCGGGCAGGTCGCCGCGCACGCGCCGGATTTCGTCGAGCTGCGAATCGATGCGCTGCAGGTTCAGAAGGGCTTCCAGCTTGCTGGCTACCGGAATTTCCACGGACGGATTAGAAATCATAACGGACTGGGTTGGTGAGGGTCTCTGCAATCAAGAGCGCAAAAGTACTTCCAAAGTTGCCCATAAGCAAATCCCGGAAGATTTCGCCGGTGAACTGCTCGCTCTCAAAATGCCCTACGTCGCAGAGCATCAGGCGGCCTTCGGGCAGGAAGTATTCGTGGTATTTCAGGTCGCCGGTGACGTAGGCCTGGGCCCCGGCGGCGCGGGCCTTGCCAATCAGAAAGCTGCCTGCCCCGCCGCACAGCGCCACCGTGCGGATGGGCTCCCCGAACTCGGTGTGCTTGACCACGGGCACGCCCAACGCCGCGCGCAGCCGCTGCCGGAACTCGGCGGGCATCAGGGGCTCGGGCAGCTCACCCACCATACCGGAGCCCACCTCCTGGTGCAGGTTTTCCAGCTTGATCAGCTCGTAGGCCACTTCCTCGTAGGGGTGGGCCTGGCGCAGGGCGCGCAGGGCGGCGGCCTGCAGGTGCAGGGGCAGCAGCACTTCTACGCGGTCCTCGGAGCCGGTGTGCGGCTGGCCGCGCTGGCCGCTGAACGGGTTTGTTTCCGGGCCCGGGGTAAAGGTGAAGGTGCCCTCCGAGCGGAAGCTGCACTCCGCATACTGCCCAATCTGGCCCGCGCCGGCCGAGTACAGGGCCTGCAGCACGGCCTCAGTGTGGGTGGGGGGCACGTAGGTAATGAGCTTGCCCAGCAGCCCGGGCTTGGGGTCGAGGATGCGCAGGTTCTGCAGGCCCAGCTTCTCGGCCAGCTTGCGGTTGACGCCGTGCCGCACGTTATCCAGGTTGGTGTGGGCGGCGTAGATGGCCACGTCGTGGCGGATGGCTTTGAGCAGGGTTTGCTCCACCTCGTTGGCCCCGGTGAGGCGCTTTAGGGGTTTGAAGATGAGCGGGTGATGGGCCACCACTACGTTGCAGCCCCGGCGCAGGGCCTCGTCCACCACGGCGGGGGTGCAGTCGAGGGCAATAAGCACGCCGCGCACTTCCAGTTGCGGGTCGCCGCACTGCAGGCCGGCGTTGTCGTAGCTTTCCTGGTAGGCCGGCGGGGCAGCCTGTTCCAGCACCCGCATCAGGTCAAGGAGCTTGGGCATGTTTGGGTAAGGTGAGAAATCCGGGGAATGGGGTAAATGTGAGCAAAATGAATGGATATGCATAGGAATGGCAAACGGAGAAACGCGCACCAGGCGGCTTCCCAACGGTTCCGGACATATTGCTCACATTTCAACTCATTCGCTCACATTCCATTAACACTTCCACGTAACGGGCCACGTTTTCTGCCAGATTTCGGCGTTTGTACTGCATCAAAAACCGCGGATGGTCGAGCACGTGAATCTGGTTAAACAGCTGCAGCTCCTCGTTCAGTCGTTGCAGGTACCGGGCGTTGCGGCGGCCCAGGCACACTACTGCCTGCCGGGCCAGCCCCACTTCCGTTACCTGCTGTTGCAGCGACGCCCGGATGCCGGGCCACAGCGCGTCGGTTACCGCTGGCGAGTCGTAGAAATTATAGTTGCGGCCGTCCTTCAAGAGCACCAGCGGGTAAAGGGAGCCCAGGAAAAACCGCTCGTAAAAAGCCGCCGGGCCGCCCAACGCCAGAATGACCTGCTGCACAAACTCGCTGGAGGGCTCCCGGCGGCGCGGCAACTCGTTCGGGATGCCCCAGTCGGAGAGGGTGGCGGGGTCGGTGAAGGCCACGCCGGTGCGGCCATTGCCCAGGCGGCCCGGGTTGATACCCAGTAAGGCCACCCGGGGCTGCTCGCCGCGGTAGTAGAGCCGGGCAAACTGCGTGAGCAGCTCCCGCGGCCCCGGCTGCTGGTACGGACTAACGGCCTCCACGCCCTCGGGCAACGCGGGCGGCAGCGGAAACTGGGTGAGGAAGCGAAGCAGGCGGTCGGCGAAGGGCATAGACGGCCTTACGGCAGTTGGCGGTGGAAGGGTGGGGTGGCAGGCACATGCCATTCGGCGCGGGTCAACCGTTACCTTTGCCTGTGCTATGCCCCACCTGCTTTCCTACCTGCTGCTGCCCCTGAGCTGGCTGTACGCGGCCGTACTGGCCGGGCGCAACTGGCTGTACGAGCAAGGCTGGAAGCCGCAGACGGCCTTCCCGGAAGTGCCCGTGCTGAACGTGGGGAACCTGCGGGTGGGCGGCACCGGCAAAACGCCCCACGTGGCCTGGCTGGTGCAGTGGCTGCGGCAACAAGGGCAGCGGCCGGCGCTGCTAAGCCGGGGTTACGGCCGCCGCACCCGCGGCTACCGCCTCGCCGGCCCCGCCGACACGGCCGCTACCGTGGGCGACGAGCCGCTGCAGCAGTATCAGCACTTTGCCGGGCGGGTGCCGGTGGCCGTGTGCGAAGACCGCGTGGCCGGCATCCGGCAGCTGCTGCACCAGGTGCCCGGCCTTACGGCCGTGGTGCTCGACGATGCCTACCAGCACCGCCGCGTGCGCCCGGCCTGCAACATTCTGCTCACCGAGCAGCAGCGGCCATTTTACGAGGACTGGGTGCTGCCCGCCGGCCGCCTGCGCGAGAGCCGCGCCGGGGCCCGCCGCGCCGATGTGATTATTGTAACTAAATGCCCGCTGCAGCTGCGGGCCGCCGAGCAGCAGCAGATTACTGGGCGCATCCGACGCTACGCCCGGCCCGACGTGCCGGTGCTGTTTTCGGGGTATGCTTACGGAGCGCCGGTGGCGGTGCCCGGCACCGGCGCCAGTATCCAGCCCGGGCCGGAAGTGGTGCTGCTGACGGGTATTGCCCAGCCCGGGCCGCTGGTGGAGTATCTGGCGGAAGCTGGCTACCGCATCCGGCACCACGCCCGCTTCGCCGACCACCACGCCTTCACGCCGGCCGACCTGCAGGCGTTGGCTGCGCAATTACAGCCGGGTCAGTGCGTTCTGACCACGCAGAAGGACGCCGCGCGCCTGCTGGAACCGCATTTGGCTGCAAGTGTGCGCAATTTGCCCGTATTTTACATTCCTATTGACGTTCACTTCCTGGCCGACGGCGCTGCCCGGCTCACGGAGCTGCTCACCGCTTACTTTCCGCCCCACGTTGTTGTCTGACTCACTGCCGACTTCCTTTTCTTTCGCCGTGGCCGCTTCTGCCAAGCGCCCGGGGCGGGTGCGTTGCCGGGTGCGCCGGGTGTTACCCGTGGCGCTGCTCGGGGCCGGCCTGTTGCCGGCCGCCAGCCAGGCCCAGGTGCTCGACGACTCTACCAAGGTGCGCTACGGAGCACACACTACCTTTATTCTGAAGGAGCGGGATTTGCTGCGCGAAGACACCCTGGGCCAAGTGATTGACACGACCCTCACCCGCCTGCCGCAGCAGCGTTACTGGGCCCACGATACCACGTTTCAGCAGGACCTAGGCAACTTCGGCACGGCCTCACGGCGGCTGCTTTGGGAGCCGAATCTGGAACTGGGGGCTCGCCTGGGGCGCAACGTGTTTGATAAATACGCCCGCAATTCGGCCGATATTCCCTACTACGATACCCGCTCGCCCTACACGTTTTTCCGGTTTCACCAGGGCAACCCCTACGAGCAGATTTTCGAGCTGTCGTATGCCCGCAGCCTGAAAAAGCACTTCAACGCGGGCTTCGCGTACGAGCGGTTTGGGTCCAATAAAGCGGTGGCCGTTACCAATACCAAAACGGGGCAGGTAGAACACAGCAACTTCCTGTTCTTCGTGCGTTACGACTCGCCCGACGGTCGTTACCATGCCATGGCCAACTTCAATACCTCACGCCATAAGGCCGTGGAGCAGGGGGGAATTCAGCCTCAATTGGTGACAAACAATCCTGCCGCGCCCAGTGACTTTGATGAGCATGGGGATGTAATTCTCTCTCAACTATTTGAATATCAGCGCGAGGTTGTCAATCTAACCAAAGCCATCAACTATGAGGACCGAGACGAGTTGCGGCTTGCACACACCTACCGGCTGCTGGGCCGAGGCCTCACGGCTTACCACGTGGTCGACTACCGCCGCCAGTTCAACAAGTACGTTGATCAGGCGCTGGTCAGCACCAACGGGATAGTGCGTTTTTACCCACTGATCCGGCGCAGTACAGTGCAAACCGACGACCGGGCCGAGTTCCGACAGGTGGAGAATACGCTGGGAGTATTGGGCAACACCCGCGCCGTGAATTATCGCCTGTATACTCGCCTGCGCAACGTGGGGTTAGATACCCGCAGCGCCTCTGATCAACCGGCTCAGCCAGCCCTCAAAAAGCTGCCGGCCGTACATGATGCTCAACTGTTCCTGGGTGGTACAGCAGCCTTTCAATATCGGCAGTTTGCTATTGAAACAGCAGGCGAGCTTATTGTGCCTGGGAAGTTCTCAGCAATTAGCAATACTGAATATTGGGCGAGAGGCCTTGCCCGGCTAGGCCCCTTGAGTGGGGAACTGCTGCTCAGCAGCTATGCCCCCACGCTCACGCAACAACGCTTCGAGGGCAACCACTACAGCTGGGACCATACTGCGGGCAGTGACCAGCCCTTCAGCAATACGCAGATACAGCAGTTACGCGTGCGTGCGGCCCGGCAGTTGGGTATTCACTATGTGGAGGCCGTGGGCACCGTAGCCAATATTCAGAATCTGGTGTATTACACGGCCAATGCGCCCGGCGGGCAATTTGGTGCGCCCCAGCAGTTGGGCACGGCCCGCCAGCTTACTACTCTCATGGCCCGCTACCGCCTTACCTGGGGCAAGTTTGTAGCCGATAACCAAGCAACCTATACCGTAGGGGCGGGCTCCGACAACCCCGGCCTGCGTATTCCGGCGGTGGTGGCCGAGTCGCGGGTGTATTATCAGGGTTACCTGTTCAAAAAGGCGTTACTGGGCCAGGTGGGTGTACAGGGCTATTTCCAGTCGCGCTGGAAAGCCTACGACTACAGCCCCAGTACCCAGCAGTTCTACGTGCAGGACCATTTTACCATCCGTAGTACGCCGGTGGTAGACGTGTTCTTGAGCGGCGACATCCGCACGGTGGGCATTTTCCTGAAAATGGCTTATGTGAACCAGTTTCTGCCTCAGCCGGGCTATTTCGCTACGCCTTATTACGCCGCGCTGCCCCGCCGCTTCGAGTTCGGTCTGCGCTGGCAGTTCTTTAACTGAGGGCCTTGGTTACGGTTCAATGCCTCTTGGCAGAACGGTAACCAAGTCCCCAAGTCCCTCGCTTCCATGAAAGAAAAAACCATTCTCAAGCTCAAGCTGAACTCTGACCCGCGGTGGGTGGATATTGCCAGCAAGAACATTGTGGATATTTTGGTAGACCACGCCTATTGTGAGCAGAAGGCCGCCAGCACCGGCATCTCGCTGATTGTGAAATATCCCGAGAAAACCCGGCTGGTTGAGGAGCTAACGGCCCTTGTAGCTGAGGAGTGGGAGCACTTTGCACGGGTACTGCAAGAGCTGCGCAAGCGGGGCCATGAGCTGGGCCGGCCCCGCCGCGACGAGTATGTGGTGCAGCTGATGAGCCACGTGCGTAAGGGTGGGGCCCGGGAGCGGCAACTGATGGATCAGCTGCTGGTAAGTGCTCTGATAGAGGCACGTAGCTGTGAGCGGTTCAAGCTCTTGTGGAAGCATATTCCGGACCCTGAGCTAAGTCAATTCTACTACGAGCTGATGGCCTCCGAGGCCGGCCACTTCGTGAGCTACGTGGATCTAGCCAAGGAATACTGCAACCCACAGGAAGTGGATGCCCGCCTGCAGGAACTCCTGAAAATTGAAGGAGAAATAGTTACTAACCTCCCGGTGCGCGACGACCGAATGCACTAAAGAATAGGGTAGCAGAGTATAGAATTGTTTGAATATAATTTGCAGTATATCCATAGAATTTTATACTTTGGTCATTCCTGCTGTACTTTGCTCGTATGAAACAGACTGTACTTCTGCTACTTATTGCGCTGTTTGGATTGTCGCGCAACTCCTGGGCACAGGCCCCGGCTGAGGTGGCCGCTACCACCATGAACTTCTGCGGGGTGGAACTGCCCGTCGAAAGTGGCTGCACGCCTGAGTCGAAGTACGCGCTGAACTGCGGTAACTACCAGTTGAACTGGATGTACCTGGATTTCAGCCTGATGAAAACGTATCCGCAGCAATTCATCAAGCAGGCGGAGAAAAAGCATAAAGGCACCGAAAAGCAGCCATTGGAATGCAGCATTCTGGGAGGCCCCATGACCCAGGGCATCCGACTAAGCTACCCGACCGAAACGGGAGGTATGGCCTACGAGCTGATTGTATTTGGGGCCGCCAAAGGCCAGCCGGTATTGGTAGACGTGGTACTGCCCACAGACCCGGAAAAAACCGCCGACTTACCCCTGACTGTTCAGAAAATCCTGCAACTATCCAAGTAGCTCTGGGATAGGCTGCTTACTGCGGTGGCAGCGTTGGCGCGCGGGAGGCCAGCAGCCCTGCCGGTACTGACAACTCGCCGGTGTGCGGGTCAATCAGGCCATTGCGTTCATCCTCAATGTTGGTAGCCTGCGTATACACGTCGCCGGCTATGGGGCGCTTGCGCATTTCTTCCTTGAACTGCCGGATGCGCTCCGTCCGGTCCTCCGGGCTTTGTGGCCCGCCGTAGTCGGCAAAGCCAAAACCGCCCCATTCGCTCACAATCAAGGGCTTCTGGCGGCCGTAGAAGAACGGGTCACCGATAACCAGCGGAAGCACCGCCACGTTGTTCAAGTCACCCTGCACCATGCGGTCCAGTAGCTCCGTCCAGCGGGGTAGCTCCGGGGTATAAATGTGGGCCGTCAGCAAGTCAGACTTCAGCCGGCCTTCCTGCGAAATGTGCTGCCAGCCGTCATTATCCACTACCAGAAACTGCGGGTAGTGGATGTGCAGATAATGATACATATCCACGATGTAGCGGCGGGTGTCGGGGTTGGTGGCAATATCCTGCGCGCCCCAATCCTCATTGTACAAACTCCAGATTACCACTGAGGGGTGGGATTCCATCAGGGCCAGCATGCGCAGCAGCTCGGCCCGGTGGTTTTCGCGGCTGCGTGGCGTGCTGGAGTGGGGGCTGGGCACTTCTACCCACAGCATCAGGCCCAACTCATCGGCCAAGGTGTAAATGCGCGGGTCGACGCCGGCAATGTGCACACGCACTAAGTTGCAGCCCAGCTCCTGCATGGCGTGCATGTGGCGCTGCATCTCCTCGTAGGTGGCGGTACCAGGCTGATACAGAATGCCATCCAGATACGTAGGCTCGTTATTGAGGTATACGTACGTGCCCCGCGACTCAATCTTGCGCAGGCCGAAATGGGTTTCGATTTGTGCCGAGTAGCCGTTTTCGTCCACTAGGTGGGCAACCAGCCTATACAGATTGGGATGGCCGGGAGCCCACAGCCGGGCGCCGGCTAGCTCCATTACCACTCGTTGCTGGCGCTGGCCTACTTCCAGGCGCAACGGGAAATCAGCAGCAGCCAGGGGCTGACCGGTAGTGACCAAGGGGTCAAACACCTGTAGGCGCAACGTGTAGTTGCCAGGGTCGTGGATGCGGGTGGTGAGGGTGAAGCGCACCATCTGGTCTTCAATCACGCTATCCACCCCTACGCGGGAGCGGAGGCGGTTGCGCTCCACCATTTCCAGCCATACGCTGCGCACGGCCCCGGTATAAGTCTGGTACCAGATGCCCCCCCGCTTATACACGTGCGACTCCTGCTTGCCCCGGGGCGTTTCGGCGTCCATTGTATCCACGATGCGTACCGTGAGGCGGTTAATGGGGCGCAAATGCTCCTCGCGCAGCTCAAAAGAGAAAGAAGTATACTCGCCGTAGTGAATGGCTTCGCCCTCAATAGTAGAAAGCTGGATGCCATTGAGCCACACCTGTGTTTCGTAGCCGCAGGCGCCAAAGGTGAGCTGGAATAAGGAGTGCGCGTCATCCGAGTCCTGCTCGGGTAGCTCAAACTGCCGCTCATACCACACCACTACCTTATCGTGCCAGCCGGGGGAGTCGGGGCGGGCCAGGCGCAGGTGCTCTTCAACCGAGCCGGGCCAGTTGGCCGTGCTGTCGTAGGTATGCGCCAGGTACCAGGAGTCCTGCAGACCTACGTCGTTCGTATCCAGAGCAAATTTCCACTCCCCATCCAGCAGCAGATAGTTGTTGGCGCGCAGCACGGCGCGGGGCAGGGGGTTAGCGGTGCGGATATCGTGCTGGTTGCTGGAATAGCCGTAGTTAGCAGGCGTGGAAGTTGACATAGCAGCAGGGCAAGGTGGTAGCTTAACAACGTAGCAACTCCGGCTCCGGATGCTCCAGAGCAGATAAAAAATGCCCCTTCACTTCTAAAAGCGCCCTGCTTGCTTAGCGCTGCCGCTCTCTAAACTCAGGTTTTTTGCTTTTTCTTTTTGGCCGCCGGAAACAGAATGTTGTTCAGAATCAGCCGGTAACCGGGCGAGTTGGGATGCAGGCTGAGGTCGGTGGGCTCTTCTTCTACCAAGTGCTGGTAGTCTTCGGGGTCGTGGCCGCCATAGAAGGTCCAGGTGCCTTTACCCAAGGTGCCGTGCATGTACCGCACTTCGCCGGAGGCTTTGTTCTCGCCCATTACCACCACATCGGGTTTCACCAGCTGCTTGCGGAAGGCCGTAGTTTGGCCCATGAAGCCTTTAATGGTGCGCTCATGATTTTGGGTGAGCATAGTGGGCACCGGGTCGTATTTGGCCGAGAAGTTAAACAGCTGAAAATAGTCGTTGTCCTCGTACACGCCCCGCTCGCGCGGGTCCATATCAATGTTGCTGTATTCGTACTCGAAGGGGTTCATGCGCAGCTGGAAATTCTGGAAGGCCAGCGTGCGGTTGAAGTTGAGCTTAGCCTGGGACTGAGGGTCGGCGGGGTCACCGTCGTACATGCTCTCTACCATATCCACGCCCAGCCCGGCCAGGGCAATATCATAGGAGTCGGTGGCGGAGCACATGGCAAACAGGAAGCCCCCGCCGGCAATGAACTCCTGCATTTTCACGGCTACGGCCCCCTTCATCTGGCTTACTTTCCCAAAACCGTTGCGTTTGGCGGCGGCTTCGGCGTCGCGCTGCTGCTGCTGGTACCAAGGGCGGGAGCGGTAGGTAGCGTAAAACTTACCGTACTGGCCCGTAAAGTCCTCGTGGTGCAGGTGTAGCCAGTCGTACTTGGGTAGGTCGCCGCGCAGCACTTCGTCGTCGTAAATCTGGGTATAGGGAATTTCGGCGTAGGTCAGTACCATCGTCACGGCGTCATCCCAGGGCTGCTTGCCTTTGGGCGTGTACACCGCAATTTTGGGCACCTTCTCCAGCTTCATCACGTCCATGTTGGCGTTCGGGTCGGCTATTTCGGAAAGGATGCTGGTATACTGGGCTTCGGAAATGACTTGGTACGTGACGCCCCGTACGGCCAGCTCGTTTTCGGCCCCGGGGGCCACGTCGCAGGCAAAGGCCCCGCCGCGGTAGTTCAGTAGCCAATCTACTTCTACCTGCTTGCCCAGCAGCCAGTACGCCGCGCCGTAGGCTTTCAGGTGCTCCTTCTGGGTATTATCCATCGGGATGAGAATGTGGTTGGCCCAGGCCGCCACGGGCTGGCTCAGCGCGGCCGCCAGCACCAGCAGAAAGGCAAGTAGGCGAGAGAAATTCATGGGCAGATGGAAGTCAAGAGGCAGATGGCCGGTGCGCTGACCAAAACGGGAGCGGCTGCGGCCGGTGGAATCCGGGTAACTCAAAAAAACGTCAGAATCCGAGATTCAAGGTAACAAATCCGGATGGGAGTTTCGTCGGAAACCCGTTACCTTGCGCTACCAGCCCGCATTGTCCCGGCCCGCAAGTTGGGGGCGTTGGCTGGTTTTGTTCCCTTGTTGGCTGCCGCGTTATGCACTTGCTGGAAAACATCAAAGAGGCGTTTCGTTCCATTCAAAGCAATTTGCTGCGCACCGTGCTGACGGCGCTGATTGTGAGCATCGGCATTATGTCGTTGGTGGGTATTCTTACGGCCATTGATGCCATGAAAGCCTCGCTGAACTCCACGTTTGCCAGCCTGGGAGCTAATTCGTTCGAAATCAAGGCCAAAGGCTACTCCAACCGGGTGCGCCGCGGCGGGGTGCAGGGCAAGCAGTACCCGGCCCTTACCTACCTGCAGACCCGGCAGTACAAAACGCAGCTGGCCGAGGAGGCCAAAGTAGGCGTGTCGGCCCAGATTGCGGGAGCCGTGGAAGTAAAGGCCAATGGCATCAAAACCAATCCTAATATGCAGGTAGTAGCCGGCGACGAAAACTACCTGATGATTCAGAACTACAACCTGAGCAGCGGGCGGGTATTCTCCCCGGCCGAACTCGACAACGGGGCTAACGTGGTAATTGTGGGAGCTGAACTAAAGGAAAAATTGTTCCCTGGCCAAAGCCCGCTTGACAAGTACGTGTATATGCTAGGCCGTCGGTTTTTGGTGATTGGTGAACTGGAGAAAAGCGGCAGCAGCATGGGTGGCAAAGGGGCCGACCGACTCCTGCTGATTCCGTTGGAAACCGGCAACCAGCTGCCCCGGCAGCGCGCCCTTACCTTCGACGTGAAAACCGCCACTACCGACCCCGTACAGCTGACTTACCTAACAGGCGAGGCTACCCGCATTATGCGCGCCGTCCGCCACGACCAGTTGGGCCAGGAAGACAGCTTCGAGCTGGAGCGTTCCGACTCCCTGGCCGGCAAGCTGGATTCCCTGTCGGGCAATATGAAGATGGGCGGCTTTCTGGTGGGCTTCATCACGCTGCTCGGGGCCAGCATTGCCCTCATGAATATCATGATGGTATCAGTAACGGAGCGGACCCGGGAAATTGGAATTCGGAAGGCGCTGGGCGCAACTTCCCTGCAAATCCGGCAGCAGTTTCTTATCGAGGCCATCGTCATCTGCGTGATGGGTGGCACGCTGGGCATCCTGCTGGGCGTGGCTATGGGCAACGGCGTATCGTTGCTGGTGGGCAGCGCTGGCTTCGTGGTGCCTTGGCTCTGGATGTTTATTGGCTTGGTAATCTGCGTAACCGTAGGTCTGGCCTCGGGCTATTATCCCGCCAGCAAAGCCGCCGGCCTCGACCCCATCGAGTCGTTGCGGTTTGAGTAGTAGTCGGTAGGAGAGAGGTGCGCCTGGGGGAAGCGTTGCAGCCACTCACTTAGCAGCAAGCGTACTCAAATCTTGGTTGACATCTCCTCTGTGCTATCATGCTTCGGCCCTGGTTTGATGCGCCGGTTGCCTTACTAAGAGGCACTGTTGGTATGCCACTCACGGTCTGTATTTTCCGCCTATGTTTCCTGGATTTGGTCTCCTGCTCCGCCTGATTTCCCGGCGGCAGCACAGCCGAGCCGATGAAAACCAGCTCCGGCAAGAGCTACTGGCGCATCAGCGCCGGCAGCTGCTGCACGCCCGCATCCCCAATCTGGATATGGCCCGGCAGGAGTTTGGCTCTCACCTCAATTCGTTAGTTCAAGTGCTGATCCAGCACGACCCAGCGGGCCTGGAAGCCGACGCCGAAGCTTCGCCTCTGTATCCGGAGCTAGCCCGCACCCTGCTCTACCAACTGCCCAAAGCCGCCACTCCCGAGCAACGGCTGCGCCTGCTGCAACAGGAGCTATACCTGTGGTTTGGCCGGCAGGCACCACCGCCTGAATCTGAGGACGCGCTGACACTGGCTTTTGAGGCGTGGTGCCGGTCTGGGCTCCGCTTTGGAGCGTTCGAGAGTTAGGTAGGGAAGGAGAGCTTAAAATTCAGGTTGCTCCGGGCAGCGGATAGAATGAAGCTGCTCTGGAAGTAAGCATACCGAGCGGATCACTCCACCTTTTGTTGGCACGCATCTGTAAGTAGTCCGGGCGATAATGCGCGAGGCGTCACGAGGCGCACTGACCCAGGCGGGAAGCACAACAGCATGCTCTAGCGTGGGAATTTTAGCATTTCCTCCTTTGTGAAGAGTTATCCACAACAGAGCGGGTGTAATAAACGCAGAGAATCCTAGGTATTACTATTTTATTAATACATTTGTGTAAATAACCATTTGAGTATATGACCGAATCATCAACCGTAGGGCAACGCATTGCACAGCTCATCCAGCAGCTAGGATTGAGCAAGAATGCTTTTGCTATTTCGCTGGATAAAACCGCAACCGTAATTCAACATTTGGTTGAAGAGCGGAATAAGCCAGGATTTGACCTTTTGTGCAAAATATTTGAAGTATATCCAAATGTTTCTAAGGATTGGCTAATGCAGGGGGATGGCCCAATGTGGGGAACCACTGAGCCTGCTTCCTCCGCTGCTAAAGTACCAGAATCATCTACGCCAACCACGCCGGCTGCTGCAACTCCTGCTCCAGTAACGCCCGCGTTGGAAGTACCCGCTGAGCCTGTCCAGCAAACCTTCGCGGCTCAGGCCCCGTCGCCTGAGCCAATAGTTACTACTACGTCGCCAGTAACCAATTCGGAGCCTGTATCAGGCGCGCCAACTGCGCCGCTGTCAGTAGTTCAGCCTGCAATTGCTGAGTTGGTTGCCGCACCTGCTCCCGTGGCTTCTGCTCCCCCAGTGGCCGATGCAGGAGCCTGGCAGTCGGCATTGTACACGCAGCAGATGGCCCACCAACTGGCCTTAGCCGAGCTGCGCAACCAGCACCTGCAGGAGCAGCAGCGGCTAATGCAGCAAATGATGGATCTGATGCAGCGGCAACTGGTCCGCTAGTGTTATACTGAGTTTAAATCATTTGAGTATATTCTCTTTTTATATTCAAATGGTTAAAATTGTCTGTGAAATATAAGAACGCCTGCCTTAATTCGGCAGGCGTTTTTTATGCAGGTTCAGCTTGCGCGTAGCCGACAGGTGCCGCAGGGTCGGGGAGCAGATGCGGAGAATAAACTATGGGCTGCAGACAACCCCCGACTGCCACATCCAATTGCGGCCAGGTAGTGGCCGAGTTGGACGCTGCCAGTAATTGCTGCAGCCGGCCTACCAAGGCTTCGTGGCTGAGGTGTTGCATGAGCAAGTACCCCGTTGTGAAAACGGCATGCGCGGCCGCCATTCGCGGCAGATACAGGTCGGGGGAAATAACCCGAACCGTGTAAAGCCGATATTCCCGGTTCTGATCTGTTACGTACGCATTCAGCTGCAGCTCAAACGATCTTAGCGCCGGTAACTCGGCAGCCGATACTATGCGGGGAGTAGTGGTAGTATAATCAGTAAACGTGAGCGAAGCGAGACGAAATTCTTTCGGCCGGGGCTTTTTACCAAATAGCATACAACAGCGGAATAGTCAGTTAATCGGATTGCCTCCGCAACTTAATAGGCAAACGCGACAGGGCCGCTCAACTGTGACCAGCTTACATGAAAAGACCCCGCCACTCACCGGTTGCAGGGTCTTTTCATTAGGTAGCAGGAACGTAGTTCGCAGCGGGTGCTTAGGAATGGTGGAACACCTCCACACCCACTTCTTCCGCCTCCATCAGGGTTTGTGGACTCACCTGGGTTAAGCGCAGGCGCTTCAGCTCACCTACCAGCAGCGGGTCGTATTTGGCCGTTACGCGGATGTAGTTGGGCGTGAAGCCCTCCATCTGGCCGTTGGTCACGTCGTCCTCGAACAACACGGTAGCTTCCTCGCCCAGGTGCTGCTCGTAGAAGTAGCGCTTCTTCTTTTCCGAGAGGCTGCGCAGCTGGGTTGTGCGCTCGTGGCGGTGGCGGTCCTGCACGCGGCCGGGCAGCGTGGGGGCCAGCGTGTTGTCGCGCTCCGAGTACGGGAATACGTGCAGGTAGCTTACCTCTAGGTCGTTCAGGAACTGGTAGGTTTCCAGGAAATCGGCCTCGGTTTCGCCGGGAAAGCCCACAATCACATCCACCCCGATGCAGGCGTGGGGCATTACCTCTTTAATGAGGGCCACGCGCTCCTGGTACAGCTCGCGGCGGTAGCGCCGGCGCATCAGGCCCAGAATCTTGTTGGAGCCCGACTGTAGCGGAATGTGGAAATGGGGCATAAACCGCTTCGACTGAGCCACGAAGCGGATAATCTCGTCGGAAAGCAGGTTTGGCTCACAGCTGCTGATGCGGAACCGCTCGATGCCGTCCACCTCGTCCAGGGCCCGCACTAGGTCGAAGAAGGTTTCCTTCCGCTCCCGTTCGGGACCCTGCAGGCCAAAGTCGCCGAGGTTCACGCCTGTCAGCACGATTTCCTTCACACCGGTTTCGGCCAGCTTCTCTACGCGTTCCACCACACTTTGCACCGAGCCCGAGCGGCTCTTGCCCCGGGCCAGCGGAATGGTGCAGAAGGAGCAGCTGTAGTCGCAGCCGTCCTGCACTTTCAGGAAGGTGCGCGTCCGGTCGCCGTAGCTGTGGGCCGCGTGAAACTCGGTGGCTTCGGAAATAGGTGAGGCAAACACCTGGCCGGGCTGGCCCTTCTCGGGCTTCTGGAAGCCGGCCAGCGTTTCAACCAGCTGGAATTTCTCGGCCGCGCCCAGCACCGCGTGTACCCCCGGAATTTCGGCAATTTCCTGGGGCTTGAGCTGGGCGTAGCAGCCCACAATGGCCACCAGGGCTTCGGGATTATGCTTCAGGGCCTCCTTCACCACCTTCCGGCACTTGCGGTCGGCGTGGTCCGTGACGGAGCAGGTGTTGATAACGTAGATGTCGGCGGCATCCTCGAAAGCGGCTTTCACGAAGCCGTGCTCCTCAAACTGTCGGCCGATAGCCGACGTTTCGGAGAAATTGAGCTTGCAGCCCAGCGTGTAAAAGGCAACTTTTCTGGTTTCCATTTCCATAAACAAGGCGGCAAAGATACGGCAGAAGTTGCAGGTTTCCGGCAGCGAGGCAGATGGCTTGGCGGCCTTACCGAATACGGAAGCCTATATCAGAAGCCTATATCATGTACTACTTGGATTTGAAAGGTGAGTACTGTTCAACTTTCGTTACACACAGGAAAAACAGAGCTATTCTTAAATTTGAAGTCGGATAAACATTTTACTGCTTTGCGTCCTACCCATTCTTCGCATTTTATGTTGTTAACTGGAATTATTTTCAGCCTGTTGAGTTGCACGTCAAATAACTCAGAACCGTTAAATGTAAGAGTCCCTTTTTCGCGTCACCGTGTTGGGGCATTTACAATAGAGTTGCCTACGACATGGAAGCCACTGGACGTATCTGCCACGAAAGCGGGGCAGGGTGTAGCTGGTTTATATGCATTTCAGCCCCCTTGCGATACGGCAGCCTCGTTTTGTGAGAATGTTGTTATTCGGTTAACTACACCGACTCCTGAGGTGTCGTTAACTGAGACGGGGACACTTATGGAAGAGGCTTTCCGAGAGAAGTTTGAGCGTTATACGTTACACAGCCGTCGGGACACCATTATTCATCAACTTCCGATGGTTGTCCTTGATTATGAATTTACTACCCAGAATTTGCGTCTGCGCTCAACAGCTGTCTTAGTCCAATCATCTGGGTGTATGGCACAATTTGGTTTTACAACCATTAATGAGCCAAAGGCAACGGATGCAAACCATCAGCGTCTGCTTCACACTATTATTACCTCTATACGCCCCGAATAGCATACTCACTTCCGCAGAAAATCGGCAAACGACAACTGCTCATACGCCTGCCCAAACCGGAGCTGCGCATCCGATACGCCGGCGTCCCGCTCAATCACCTGCCGGGCCACGTTGTCATAGGTCACGGTTCCTGCTGGCGAGGCTACGCCGAAGCCATCGGTGAAGCAGTAGAAGGCCACGCCGCCGGGCCAGCCGGCTGGAGTGGGGGCCAGCAGGTCGCGGCTCCAGTTGAAGCCGGTGGCGGGCAGCTGCAACTGGTGCAGCAGGGTGGCGGCTACGTCGGTCTGGCTGCCGTAGGTGCTGATGCTGCGGCCCGCCACTTCCGGACGCAGAGCGCCGCCGGTGAGCAGCAGTGGCACCCGGAACTTGGCGGGGGCATGGTTGGGCGTGTCACCGGGCTGGGGGTGGCCGTGGTCGGCTACCAGCACTACTAGTGTATTCGGCCACCACGGCTGCCGGCGGGCCTGGGCCAGGAATTGGCCGAGCACGTGGTCGGTGTAATACACGGAGTTGCGGAAGCGGCTGGCCTCATCCGTACCAGCAAAGCGGGTGCGCATGGGCACATCGAAGGGCTCGTGGGAGCTGAGGGTGAAGGCCGTGACAAAGAACGGCGGCCGTTGCCGGGGCAGCTCCCGCAGCATCCGTCGCAGCAGCACGTGGTCGTGGGCACCCCACTTGGAGTTCTGGTCCTGGCGGGCGAAGTCGGCGCGTTCCGTGAACTGCTCGTAGCCGGCCGTTACCAGGTAGCTTTTCATGTTGGCAAAGGCCAGTTCGCCACCGTGGTAATACGCCGTGCTGTAGCCCTGGCCGCGCAGCACCCGGGCCAGGTGGGGCAGGCGTTCCGTCTTGCGCGGATACTTTATAATAGAGGTAGCCGGCTGGTTAGGGTAGCCCGAGAGCAGCGCCACCAGGCCCTTCTGGCTCCGGTCGCCGGCCGCATAGATGTTCCGGAACGATACATCCGTGCGGGCCAGGCTATCGAGGGTAGGCGTGACGCCCGCTTCCCCGCCCAGGTGACCCACCAGCTTGCCCGTGAAGCTTTCCAGGATAATAAACAGCACGTTGGGCCGGCGGGTGCGCAGCAGGGTGGTGGTATCAGGTGCGGGGGCGTAGAGTGGCCGCACAAGGCGCTGGGCCGCCGAGTCGGCCATGAAGTGGTAGGGGTTGCGCTGGCCTTGCTGCAGCAGCAGGGAGTTGGCCACGTTCCAGGGCACGTTTACGGCGGCGTGGTTGGCGAAGGGCACGCTGGAAAAGTACACGTCGCTCTGGTTTACCGGAATCTGCTGCAGCCCGCCGCGCAGGGGCACCACCAGCAGCGCCAGGTACAGCAGCCCCACTAAGGCAGCCCGCCCCCGCCCAAAGCCAGACGGCAGCTCCGGCAGACGCCCTACTACCTTAGTATATAGTAGCCAGCCCAACCCCAACATGCCCGCCAGTATAGCTAGCAACAGCAGCACTGGGGCACTGCCAGCCGAGGCTGCGGCCTCCTGGGGGGTGCGTAGGTACTGCAGGGGCGTGGCATCCAGCCGGAACCCCCAGGCCCGGTATAGTTCCAGGTCGACCACGGTGAACACCGCCACTACCACGCCCGCTACGGCCGTAATAAAGCGCAGTAGCCGGTTCAGGGGGAAGCGAGGCGGGGCTAGGCTGCCCAAACTCAGCAGCACAAAGGGCAAAATGCACAGGTAAGCCGCGGCCGACGCATCCAGGCGCAGACCGTAGCCAAAAATCCGGGCTACCGTACTAGCGGACAGGGCCGCTGTGTGGGTGCCATGGTAAAGCAGGAAGACGGCCTTAGCCGCCACGAAATACGCCAGCCAAAACAGAAAATACCGGGGCTGAAACGTGAAGCGGTTTCTCACGCTGCAAAGGTAACCGGCCAGGCCAACCATCTGCAGCCCTAGTTCGGCAGTTTTAAGCGAAAAGAGTCTGCTAGGCTGCAAATACCCGGTTGGTTGCCGTTAGCCGGGTGATATAATAGTCTACTTAGTTAGAGGCTTGGTAAATTAGGGGGTGAAGTGATTAAAAGGCGTATATTTTGGCTGGATGGCTAGTAAAAGAGGTGGTGTTTCTGGACTAAAGGTTCAAATTTTAGAAAAGAGGGCCTTAATTTTAGATTGCTCTCATGGATAAGACTGAAAATCATCTTACCTTTGAGCCCATAACCCTGATTATCTCTCACGCCTACCTCTAGCATGGCAATTCTTCGCTTTAAAGCTCTCGAATTAGTTGACCAGCGCCAGCCGCTGGCCGTCACCATTGTGGGTGAGCGTCGTTCCGAAACATTCGGTAAGAATGTTTTCAACCTCGACGCCATGCGGGCCACCATGCCCGGCGAATATTTCAAGAAGCTGCAAGCTGCCATTAAGCAAGGCTCGCCGGTAGAGCGTAGCGTGGCCGACGCCGTGGCCTCGGCCATGAAAACCTGGGCTATGGCCAAGGGCGCTACCCACTACACTCACTGGTTCCAGCCCCTCACCGGTGCTACCGCCGAGAAGCATGACTCGTTCTTCGACCTGAACTCCGACGGTCGGCCGATTGAGAACTTCAAAGGCTCGGCGCTGGTGCAGCAGGAGCCCGATGCCTCGTCGTTCCCCAACGGCGGCATCCGCAACACCTTCGAGGCCCGCGGCTACACCGCTTGGGACCCCACTTCGCCCGCCTTCATCATTGAAACCGCCGGGGCCAAAACCCTGTGCATTCCTACCATCTTCGTAGCCTACACCGGCGAAGCCCTCGACTACAAAGCCCCGCTGCTGAAGTCGCTGGCCGCTCTGGAAAAAGCTGCCGTGGATGTGTGCCAGTACTTCGACAAAGACGTGCAGCGCGTGCATACCACGCTGGGCATCGAGCAGGAGTATTTCCTGGTGGATAAAGCCCTATACGCCGCCCGCCCCGACCTGGTAATGACCGGCCGTACGCTGTTCGGCCACGCCCCGGCCAAAGGTCAGCAGCTCGAAGACCACTACTTCGGCTCCATTCCGGCCCGCGTGCATGCCTACATGCTGGACTTCGAGGAAGAAGCCAACAAGCTGGGTATTCCGCTCCGCACCCGCCACAACGAGGTGGCCCCGCACCAGTTCGAGTGCGCCCCCACCTTCGAGGACGCCAACCTGGCCGTCGACCACAACCAGTTGCTCATGGACATCATGGAGCGCGTGGCCGACAAGCACAACTTCAAAGTGCTGCTGCACGAGAAGCCCTTCGCCGGCGTAAACGGCTCGGGCAAGCATAACAACTGGGCCATGAGCACCGATACCGGCGTGAACCTGCTGGCTCCCGGTCGTCGCCCGAAGGAGAACCTGCAGTTCCTGGCGTTCTTCATCACCACCATCAAAGCCGTGCACCGCTACGCCGATTTGCTGCGTTCCAGCATTGCCTCGGCCTCTAACGACCACCGTCTGGGCGCCAACGAAGCTCCCCCGGCTATCATGTCGGTATTCGTAGGTTCGATGCTAGACTCGGTACTGGATGAGCTGGAGCGCACCGCTAAAGTGCCGCTGGATAAAGGTGACAACATCTACCTGAAGCTGGGCATCGACAAGATTCCGGCCATCCTGCTCGACAACACCGACCGTAACCGTACCTCGCCTTTCGCCTTCACCGGCAACAAGTTCGAGTTCCGCGCCGTAGGTTCCTCGGCCAACTCCTCGTCGGCCATGACCACGCTCAACGCCATCGTGGCCGAGCAGCTCATCGACTTCAAGAAGTCGGTTGACAAGCTCATCGAGCAGGGCAAGAAAAAAGAAGTAGCCATTGTAGACGTGCTCCGCGAGTACGTAATCAGCTCCAAGACCATCCGCTTCGAAGGCAACGGCTACTCCGACGAGTGGAAGGATGAAGCCGCTTCCCGTGGCCTCTCCAACGTGCCCACCACGCCCCACGCCTTGGATGCCATTGTGAAAGAAGACGCGGCTTCGCTGTTCGAGCGGCACGGTATCTTCTCGCACGTGGAGCTGCACGCCCGCCACGAGATTCTGCTGGAGGACTACATCAAGAAAATCCAGATTGAAAGCCGCGTAATGGGCGACCTGGCTGTGAACCATATCATCCCCACGGCGGTTGCCTACCAAACCAAGCTGATTACCAACGTGCGCGGCCTGCGCGAGCTGGGCCTCGACGATGAGAATACGTCGGTAACGTTGGATACTATTAAAGCCATTTCGCGCCACATCACCACCATCAAAACCCAGGTAGATGAGATGATCAACGCCCGCAAAGTGGCCAACAAACTAGACGATACGCGCGAGCGGGCTGTGGCCTACTGCGACACCGTGAAAGCACATTTCGACACCATTCGTCGCTCCGTGGATAAGCTGGAGCTGATGGTGGCCGATGAGGACTGGCCCTTGGTAAAGTACCGCGAACTGTTGTTCCGGCACTAAGTCCGAGGTCAGAATCGGGCCGGAGTTGGGTGGGAATTTTCTCCGCGCCACGATTTCAGAAAAGCCGTTTCCGGGTGGGGACGGCTTTTTTTTGGCCCTGCATATTTGTACATAGTAAAAACGCCCTGCTGTGTGTCAGCAGGGCGTTTTTATTTTATAAAGTATGCAGAGATATGCAGAGGTATGTATTCCGGTGCCACATACTTTGACACAGAGTTTGCCACATAAAATCAGGCTACCTGGCGTGCGGTACGCTCATACATTTCGATCAGCTCTTTCTCGTCCACGCCCAGGTAACGCAGGAAGCTCTTCTCCGTTTTGTGACCAGTGGCCAGCATCACTTGTGTGCGGGGCACACCCTGGTAAATCTTCAGGGTAGCAAACGTCTTGCGGCCGATACGCGTGGTTACCTGGATGCGGTGGATGCCGGCTAGGTGCTGGATGAGTGGAAGGTAATCGTCCAGCGTAGGCACATCTGGCAAGCACGTGAGTAGGGCCCAGCCGGCGTATTTCGCTACCAGAGCAACTGGTTTGAACACGTCATCATCGAAGAAGGGAATCAAGCAGGTGATGCCCGTTTTACCCGCTTCGATTTTTAGCAGCTTCCCGTGAATATGCTGCTGGGCCATTCGGTCAGCATCGGAAATGCGCAGCCCGGTGTACACGCATTGCAGGAACTTGTCGCGCGCCAGCTCAATTCGCTCCATGTGGTCCTCCAGGGTTAGAGGAGGCCGCCCGCCTCGCTGGCCGGGTTTGCGTTGCTTCAGGTCAATATTGGCTTCCAAGTATGCCCGAGCCTCGGGCGTTTGTAGGTCTACGCTGGCCCAGGCTAATACTTCAGCCTGGGTCAGCGCGTCGACGCCAACATAGCGGTCCGGTGCCGCGAACCTGGTAAACTTCATGTTGACAGGCACGTCATGCTCAGCGCACCAATACAGGAAGTTTTTCAGGTATTTGACCATGCAGCCGAAGGTGTTTACATCGTGCCCCAGCTCGCTCAGGCAGTAGCTCTGGAATTTGCCGTAAAACACCGGATCCATACTTTCAAAGCGTAGGGGGAAGCGGTGCCTGCGTTCAAACTCCTGCAGCTTTTCCTGCAGTTTTCGCAAGTGGTTGAGGTAGTTTCGGCTGAGCGGCTTGCCATTACGCAGTGAAATGTAGCCCTCCTTGTACTCCAGCCACCGCTCCATCTGCTGGAAAAAGGTGAGCGGCTTAAAGCCTACTTCCGGGAGGGTGAGCACAGTTGCCGCCGGCCGGCCGGCAGCTGCATCGAGCAGCCGCTGGTACCGGACCCGGATTTCCGTTTCCATGCGAGGGGCATCCCAAAACTCGCCGGCCTGGCGGGCATCCTGGTGAGCTGAGCTGCCGGCCGTGGCCCACCGCTCCAGCACTTGGTTGACTTGGCCGGCGAAGGCGCTTGGCTTATCCTTCACTTTGCCGGTTTTCTCATTCCAGTCAGCTGGCCGGCACTTTTCGCCACTGCCAAGGCGCAGGCGGTTCGAATCCCAGCAAAAAGTGATTTGAATAGGAGCGAGGCCCTTTTTGTTGACGGCCGTTGTGCGCAGTTGGTACGTGACCTCCATCAACTACTACAGTTTCAGTACTTCAAGCGACAGTACGTTACCGGATAAATCGACCTTTGCTGTTGCAGTATTAAGCACTTTGGCACCAAATGCATTCTTACCTCTGAATTGAGTTAAAACGGCAAGGTGGTCTCCTTTATCAACATAGCGCGTAGCTACATGCTCGTAGCTATCAGGGTCATTCATACGCTCTTTTATAAGCCGTTCAACACCCCGGTGGGAACCGTCATAGGCGCTGAATTGAGCTTCTATTTCCTCCTTTCGCTTCTTCTTACCTTCATAAGCGACCTTTCTAGCTTCCTGTACCTGAACGATGCTGTCCTCACGAGCTTTCACCTTGGACAAGCTGTCTTTTACTGCAGCTGGTAGTTTCTCGTAGGCCAGTTGCTCTTGCTTCTTTTTCTCCAACTCATCCGCTTTTTGTGCAGCTTGTTGTTTTTCGGCAGCGCGTGTAACGAAAATTCCGCTGATAATAATCAGCGCAATAACCGAGAGATATTTAACTGGCCGGCTGAAGCTTTTACCAGTTTTCTGAGAAATAAAAGTGAAGGTTGGGGGTAGCATTAGCAGCCCTGCTAGGATTAGAGCTAAGCCTCCTACAGCAGAGGATATTGACATATTACCAATGCCAGATATAATGCAGCAGATGCCAAAAAACCAGCGAACGAATTTCATGATGAGCTAAAATGTTAATGGGTATTTGTTTGGTTTAGCTGGTTTTCCAGCAATTGAATGATTTTCTCTTTGTCCTGAAGCTGTTGGAGCAGCATGCCCACGTGTTGGCGGCATACGTGCAGGTCCTGCTGGCAATGCAGAACATTGAGGGTCTGGTGAGCCACGCCGTTGTTGGTGTGGATGGCGTTGCTCGGTGCAATAGGTGCGACTGGCAATAGGTGGTAGAGCGGATCGGCAGGAGGTGTGGTTAGCAACACAGGCCCCTCGCCGGTGAGGAGCCAATCGGGATTAACGTAGGGCAGTGCCCGCCTGACGCGGGCCAGGAGCGTGACGCTGGGTTTGGCCCTGCTCTTCAGGATGCGTTTCATTCGCTCCCGGGGCAGGTCGAGCAACAGCGCCATATCGCTCGTGTTTAGGTGCAATACTGTCCGCAAGTGGCCCAGGCGGTCTGCTGGGCGACATGCCATTGCTTCTTTATTTCAACAGTGCTTCTCTGAGCGAATTATAGGTTTGTAGCACTACAAAAATTTCAGTATCACTCTCTGAGTCCTTGTCAGAGTAGACATGAACGACAGCGCCTGGTTGGCCAGGCTCTATCATTTTTATTTCATCTGTGTTCAAAAGAGAGGTAGTATGACCTCCCGAATTCCATACCCGAGTGAGTTCAATAAACTGCGCCATAAGTGTGTTTTTAAGCTGAGAATTTACTTTTTAATTGGTCTGGTTTAGGTACAGGAAGTTCAGTTCTGACTTGATAGTCGTTACCTACAAAATATTGTGTTGTGTAGTCAATCACGCTTCGGAGGCACTCTGAATCAATCTCTACATTACAAATACTTGCTAGCTCATTCCCCAACTGGGTTAACACGATATTTCCGCTGCCAATACCGTCTCTATCATCACCTTCTCTGACTTCAACTATTAAAACTTGTCCTCTATAATTTAACTCGAGTCTTTTCGAATCGAAAGAATATCCCTGCATGAAACCCGCAGAGACTGCAATTAGCCCGATATTATCAAGGTGGGCTAATTCTGAATAGGATAAAGCTACTGGTAGGCTTTCTAGCCTATGAACATCAATAATGAGATTCAAGTCCGTATCATCTCTTTGTGCTGTGCATAGAAGGGTACAGAGTTTTTGAAAGTCCTGCGCTTCTTTGCGTGAGAGAGTAGATAGAAAATTTACTGTTCTGCGTGAGAATGTTCCTGGCTTATTAGCTTCTCCAGCCAATATCTGAGCCCACAGATTTTGCATCTCATCATCAGATATTAGGCGACCCTTATCGAAGAAATTAGTTAACCAATCCCGCTCTATATCTTCCGGTTTGGCATCCTCGTTGAGATTAGGCAAGGTCTTAACAGTGATAGACTCAATTGCCTGTTGGTCCCGTATCGTTTCACCTATCTGACGGTTCAGAGCACGCTCTTGTAAAGCAGTGATTTTAATATCTGCTTCGGCCTTGATGATACTCGCATCCGCTTCGGCAGCAGCTATCCTCCTGATTTGCCATGGACGCAATGTGCCGCCCATAGCTTCAGATATTTTCTCAATGAGAGTAACGGCTGGCTTGCTTGATAAAACGACCCCTAAGGCTGATAAGGCGTAGTCTAGTGCATTCATTGCTTAATAATTTGACTTGAGAAATTACTTCTTCAACTGCATCTCTAGTAGTTGAATGATGCGCTCCTTATCGGCGAGTTGGCCTTTGAGTAGTTCGATTTGCTGCTCATAAAACTCCTCGCGCATCTCAGGTGTCCAGGGCACACTGCTTTGACCGGGCATTGCATGAGCATGGGCGATATGCTGCGTAACCCGGCCTCCAGCTGCATTATGGCCGATGTTATTACCCCCAGAATTTTTTTGGTAAAGAGCCCTCGGCTCGGCAGCCTCATCATGTAGAGGCTCCCCTTCTCCGGTGAGAAGCCACGTTGGATTTACGTGCGCATATCTGCGTATTATCTTCTCTATATACTCTGCGCTGGGCTTTGATCTGCCGTCGATGTAGTTCCGAGTAGTAGCATCTGGAACATCAATGGACGCACTGAAGGCTCGGCTAGTCAAGCCGAGCTTTTTAATTAAAATTTTAATGCGCTGACTAGTAGTTTCTTGCGTCATTTTTGTGCGCAAATGTGGATAAATGTTTGTGAATGCTTTGACTTGGCGCATTCAATCTGCGTATGTTTGTCTTGGATGGACAGCCATCCAGAACAAGATAAAGCAAGAAAGCAATCGTTTCACGAAACCGTCCAAACACGATGTACACAGAGCGGCAGAAATACTACCTGCTACTGGGAGAAGTGTGCGAAAAGCTGACCACTGATGCAGTGGAAAAAGCCATTCGCGCAGGCATTGAAGCCCCTCTCGGCACACTCAACAACGCACGAATTGGGCGGAATGTGAACCTCCCGCTACTCGTGAACATGGTGGAGCTGTCCATGCCCGACTACCAGATTCCGACGCACCTGCGTCCGGCCGCCTAAATCTATTTTTTCACTCTTCGCCTTTCCCCATGAAGAAGACTTTTTGCCGCCCGGTGAGCCTTGTTGGCTTAAACGGCAAGCGAATCCGCGTTTCCGGGTTCGAACGGGGCAGCGCCGTGTGCGCCCTCACCAACAGCCAGCCAGTAGAGCTGGCCGCACCCCAGCCCATCGTCGGCTACTGCCACCACGCCGGCAACCTTATGGTGTATGTGCCCGGCTCGATGCCCGCGCAGCTGCGCACGGCCGTGGAGGAGCAGTTCACCGAGGAAGAGGTGCTGCTGCGCCCCATGCCTTCAGGTATCCAGGAAATTGACCTGACCGATTGCCGGCAGGACTTCTGGGTAATGGTGCCATCCCATAGCCAGGCCGCCTGATGCTGACCGTACCCGCACCCGCCGGGCCGGTTAATCCGGCCGAAATTCCTGTAGCAGCCATGGTGCTCGACGCTGCTTGCATTGAGCTGCACGAGCCCGAGAAGTACGACCAGGTGTACGAAACGCTGGAGAATCGGCACCCCAGCCTGGCCGAAGAGCTGCATTATCTCATGCGCACCAATCCGGTACCCGGCAGCTCTATCATGGCGGTGGCCAGCTAAGTACATGGCGCATAAGAAGTTCACCTTCGAAATCGGCACGCTGCACGTGAAAACCAAGCGTGACCATGACCCCGATGTGGAGAAGCCCTGGCGCATCCAGTACCGCGCCAAACGCTACGGCCGCACCCTGCGGCTATCTGGGGCCTACCATACCCGCGAGAAGCGAGACCAGGAGTTTGAGGGCTTCAAACGCGAAGAGGCCCAGCCCTTTCTGCGCGGAATGCTCAGCATGCTGAGCCCCGCGAAACAGCCTGTAGCTGCCAAAAAAACCAAGCAGAAGTAGTCACTATGCAAGCCACTGACCTCGCCACCGCCGGTTTCATCTCGGAGCATTTCCAGGCTATGCTGGCCCAACTGCAAGCTATGCAGCAGGCGCTGCCGGCGGTGGCTGGCTTGCCTCAGCTGCTCAGCAAAGAGCAGGTGGCTGAGCACTGCCATGTGAGCCTGGATACCGTGCAACGGTGGCTGCATAAGGGCAAACGCGGGCGCGACGGTAGCACCATCACACTGCAGGCTTACTACTTCAGCTCTAACCAGCCCAGCATTCCGTGGGCTGCGCTGGCAGCTTATGGCCAGGGCCTGGATTTCGATTTAGACACGCTGAACCTGGGGGCAAAAGCCTCTCCGCTGGCGGCGGTTTCCGCTACGCCGATTATGCGCAAGGTGGGCTAAAAAAAGCGCTTTTCTATCACTCTTCCAGTTTCCCCACTATGAGTATCGACAAGCTAACCGGCGACCAGTTCGCGGCCCTCGGGCCCGCTGAGCACGCGCTGGCCATTTACCTCTACCAGCAGCACATCAACCAGCTGGAGCGGCAACTGAAGCAGCCTTTCACCGATGGCCATCTAGACCAGATGAAGCATGAGGTGCGCGTGGCCCAGAGCATGCGCAAGCTACACACTGCAATGCTCAATGAGCTGCTGAACCTGCCGGCCGAAACCGATGGTGCAACCACTGAAGCTGCTGCCGCATGAGCACCATCCGCCTGTATTCGTCGAGTGAGCCAGCGGCTCAGGCATTCGCCAAAACGCTGGCCGAGAACCTGTCGGGCCCGGTAGAGGTGCTGCCCTTGTCGCAGCTGCCGCCGCCGGACAAGATGCACCTGCAGCGCCTGCGCACCGAGCGCAAGGACCTGGCTCGGGAGCTGCAAACCTGCCGCGATATGATTGCGCTGTATAGCCAGGTGCCCAGCATGGGCCCGGAAACGGATGATTTGCAGGCCGAGGCACGCAAGTACGAAGCCCGCATTCAGGAAATCGATGGGGTGCTCAATCAGGAAGGAGGGGTGGCCGCATGAGCGAGTTGATGCTGGAGTTCTTTGACCGTAGTACGCCGAGTGAGACCCATACTGTAGGGCAGGCTTTCATTAGCATTGAGCGGAGCGGCACAATCAATTTCAATCGTGCCATAGCTGAGGAACATGCTCTGAAGCCTGATAGTGTAGTTACGTTCGGCCGTTCAGGACAAGATTGGTACGTCGCTTTTGGCAGCGTGCCCGGACGTGAAGGGTTTGCGCTACGTGCTAAGCAGGAAAACAGCCCTGCATTGCTGTGTAGCAGTGCAGTCACCTCTAGGGCTATCATCGCTTCTACAATCGGCACTGCTAAAAAAATGAGTGTACGCCTCCGGCTTATTGGCGAGGCTATACAGGCCCAGGGCTGTAACTGGTTTGCCTTAGAGCTGATAAAGCCAGTGAGCCTCATGGGTGGGCCTACGGTCAGAAGCGTGCAAGCAGAGGGTGGCGACGCAGCTCCAATTGAGCGAGTGCCGGTAAAGGAAGGTGATGCGGTTCCGCTTATTCGCGTGGATAAGGCAAGTATGGAAACGTTGCGTGGGCGTTATTCCTACCTGTATAACCTGACTTCACCATCTCAAGAGCAAACGCGTGAACTGGGTAAAGTAGCAGCTGAGATTCGTCGACGCCAGAGCGAAGTGAAAGGAGGGGAGGCCGCATGAAAAAGCCAGCCCAGACTCCCGGACTGCCTCATTTAGTGGGTGCTACTCTTGCCAGTGGTGGAAAGAATACCGTCACTGTTGACTTGGCTAAAGGTGGGACAACCATCAACATCGTGATGGGATGCTCTTCACCCGACACAGCCTTGAGTGTTTTTTCAAAGATAATTCAGGGCATCCAGGAAGCTGTAGAACGGGATGAGCAGGAAGGAGGGCAGGCCGGTGAA
The DNA here is from genome assembly GCF_020421205.1 of Hymenobacter pini. Lineage (GTDB taxonomy): Bacteria > Bacteroidota > Bacteroidia > Cytophagales > Hymenobacteraceae > Hymenobacter > Hymenobacter pini. The sequence continues at coordinate 332,822 of NZ_JAIZZH010000002.1, read as the reverse complement.
TAAGCCCTTCCTGCACATCGAGGACCACTTGGCCATGCTCAACGAGTATGCCCCACACAAGGTGACCATGCAGCTGCGCAACAGCCCGGACCAGTACACCCTGGTGGGCGTGAATTTCTCCACCTCCTACGTGCTACTGGCCAAGGCGGGCGCTCAGGCTATGCACTCGCCGCTAGTAGTGACGCCGGTACTCTACAGCCTGGCAGATCTGCCCAACCTGCCCGGTGGCGACGGCCGTGACTATGCCTCACCCGTTGCATCCATAATTCACGCCCTGAATTTCATCCAGCGCGGCGATTACGCCTCCGGCGAGTGGGTGAACCAGGTAACGGTAAAAAGCGCCAGCGACGAGCAGTTGCACCTAGCCTTCTCGACTACCTACCAGCTGGATACCTCACAGTTTTCGGCCGATGATTTCGACCAGCAGGAGCCTACAGACGACACTGCCGGGGCTGATTACGAGGTAATCATTTCGGCCGCCGGCACGGTGCATTGGCGTTGTGTTACGGCGGATAACCTCGACATGGGGAAAAGGAGCCCGGCGCTGGGCTTCACTCAGCACTGGCGTATTGCAGAGGGAGCCAACGTATTTGTGGCCTTCACGATGATGCGCCGGCTGCACGTGGCCGTAGGACAGGCCGCTTATGTGCACAGAGTTTGGAACAGCGAGGCGAAGGGTTACGACAAGCACTATTCCTACGTGCGCAAGCAGCTGCCAGCATCGGTGCAGGAAGGAGGGCAGGCCGATGGCTAGTATCATGATTTCCATCCCTCAAGGTGATGTGCCAGCATTTAGGGAAATGCTAGTGTCGACTGAACTAGTTGAGATAGTAAAGGAGCAATCAACTACTTCCAAAGAAGGCCCCTTAGTGCTATTTACCCTAGATGCCGGCCTCGGCAATGCCATCAACTATTACTACCTGGGCCAAGCCCATGCCGCACTTTTGCGGCAGAAAGGAGGGCAGGCCGATGAATAAGCCTGGCTTTGTAACAAACCTGATGCCCTGCCTCGTGGACGGTAACGCCAGCGTGCAGGTAGTAGCGCTGCATGGCAGCACGCTGGTGGGTACCGCCCGAGTCGTGGAGGCTAATGCCTCGATGCCCCTGGTGGGCGACGTGTTTGTTTCGGAGAGCTACCGGCGTTTCGGCGCAGCCCACGGCATGATGAAAGCCATCATCAGCTGGGCTGACCGAAACGAAAAAGACCTCTGCCTGCACGTGCGGCCCGATAATGACGCGGCCATTGCCCTATACACCGAGTTGGGCTTCGAATTCAACGGCGGCTTCAGCGACACTGGTAGCGCCTGGATGATTCGGCCCACCTGGGACGGGCGGCTGGATAAACCGGTGTCGCTCGATACGATGCGGGCCCTGGCAGCTTTACTACCGAAACTAGGGGAGGAGGTGTCGCATGGCTAAGCAACCCCTTCAGCTCACGCTCACGGTGGCCAGCAGCTGGGCCAGCACGAACCCGGGCACCACCAAGTACCACTACTACGATGGGAACGGCCAGAGCTTGTGCAGTTACGAGCGAAAGGAGGGCACTCTGCACCCCTACACCGGTACCGAGAAAATCCCGGCGGATGCCTGCTCGTCGTGCAAGCTGCACTACCAAAAGGGCCACCATCTGGAGGCCGCAGCGCCGGCGCCCAAGCTGGTACTACCGGCCGAGACCCGGGTGCGCGTGCTGAAGGGGAAATATGCCGGTGCCTTTGGCCGGATCCAGCGGTACGACGAGCACAGCCGGAAATACTGCGTGAGCTTCGGAAAGAAGGTTTTTGACTTCCTGGGATCCACTGAAATCGAAGAGGCACCGCTATGAAGCAGTCAGAATACCCACGCTCCATAGTGCTGCGCCTGCAGGTGCGGGCGCAGCGCGCTACAACCCGATGGGCGGCCTGCTCGGCCGCACTCTCCTGGGCCCTTTTCCTCGACCTCACCAAAACTAACGGCTAACTCCATGGCAGCTCCCACCTCCATTGTGTACCGCATCACCGGCCTGCTCCTGTTGACCACTCTGGTGCTTGTCGTATTGGTGGCCGCCGGCCGCATCACCATGCCGTACTGGATGGCCCTCATTCCGATTTGGGGCACGTGGGTCCTCTGTATTGCCGTCGTACTGCTGGTTTTCGCAGTGCGGCTTTTACTGCTAACCGTGCGCCGCAAATGAGCTGGCCACACCACCACAAGCGCGGCCCTCCTGGCCCCGCTGCAGCTGCCGGCTTCCCGGCTCCAGGATGCTCTTGTTGTGATTCGCACAAATCAAGGGTGTAAGCATCCAGTAGCAGGCCCGCAGCAGCCTGACTTACCTCCGCGTGCCCACATGGGCACCTGCCTATACCCCTGGGGAAAGGCGGAAGAGTGACAGGGCCGGCTTTGCAGCCGGGCGCGGAGCTTCATTTTCTCACCTCAACCCTTATTACCATGGCTATTACTGCACAAAATGTAAGCCGCCTGCGCAACGGCGTTACCCTCATTTTTCCCAATAAAAGCATCAGAGAGGAGGGTGAAAGCCTATCCGTTGGTGCCTTGCCAGAGTTGACAGTGACCGATATGAGGCTGCTGACGACACTGGTCGAGGAAACGAAGGTGGACTGCCTGATAAAGCGCTCTGGTACCGGGCTGCGCGTGATTTTCTCTTAATCCACCCCACACACCTACCTGCAACACCGCCCCCATCGACGCCCTTCAGAGGCTGAAGTCGACCGTTCCCACCTGGGTGGATGAACGAACTAGGGACCGGGCCAGCGTGAGCTGGCTGGGGGCGCACTTTCCAGACACGGAAAAACCGTGCCCTGGCACCTCTTTGCCCAATTTCTCACCTCTACTCACCTCCGTTATGCACCGTCCGAATTCCTTCCTGAAGCGTCTGATCGATTGGGATAAAACCAACGGTCTGCTATCCAAGCTGTTCAAAAATCCGGAGCGGATTCGCCCGGGCGCATTGCCGGAGCACCTGGTGGGTGTGGCCACCGCCAGCTACTCGTTCAAGTTGCCCCAGCTGCGTGGCAACGTGCAGCACACCATGTGGCAAATCATGAGCATTTTCCTCAAGGAGTGGCGCACGGCCAAGCAGCCCATCAGCATCGGCATCCGCACCACGTGCACGTCGCTGGCCAAGCGCTGCGGCAACAAAGACCCCAAGACTGCCTACCGGCATATCCTCACGCTCATCGAGCACGGCTTCCTGCGCGCCAAGGTGCATGTGCGCTCAGGCATCCAGCTGCTAATCAACCCCGATTTAGTGGTTTTTGACGCTACTGCGCCCGTTATGGCCCCGCAGCCCCAGCCCGCAACGAACGTAGCACCAGCGGCCCCGCAGGGGGCTCAAACGGGCCTTGCCTCGCTGCTGGCCCTGGCCGCCCAGGTTTCGCAAACCCCCCCGCCCGCTTTTTTTAAAAACAGTACTCGGGCATAATCCCAAGCCTTATAGGGGATCCTACTAAGAGCCTTCATAAATACTATGAAGCATAGGAACGACGGTCTGCAAACGGACTTTTCCACAGTCCAGATGGGCATAACGCAGGCCGGCTGAAAAAAAAAGAACGGGGCGCGGCCCGAAAAAGGCCCGCCAACCACCCAGCCACGCCGGCGCCCGGCCGTGGGTAGGGGGAGGTATTTCCAAAATTTTAAAAAAACGGGCTATGCCACGTGCTGCCTTCTTCCACAGTAAACAAGTACCCCTGCTGGCCATCATGGCCAAGCTGGGTCACCAGCCAGTCGTGCAGGCTGCCGGCGGGAACTACTACTTCCTCTCGCCCTTCCGGCCGGAAAAAACGCCCTCCTTTGTCGTATCAGAGCCCAAAAACGTCTGGTCTGATTTCGGCGAGCCGCCTGAGCCCGGCCAGAAAGTGTACGGTGGTGACGTGTTGAAGCTGATTATGCGGCTGACGGAGCTGAACGAAGCCATGGCCCTGCAAGTGCTCGTCAGCTGGGCCGCCGACCTGCCGGAAGTAGTGGCCATGATTACCGAGCAGCAGGCCAGCGTGCCCCTGGCCAAGCGGGGCCAGAGCCTGAGCGACGGTAAAACCACCTTCGAGGATGTACGCACGGAGCCGCTGAGCTGGAACGTGCTGACGAACTACCTGGCCAGCCGCGGCATCAACTGGAACCTGGTACTCCAGAGCAACCGCAACCAGGCTCACCTCCAGCAGATTTTTTACCAGGTAGCCGGCAAGCCCCGCCAGAAGCCCTACTTCGGGGTGGCGTGGAAAACGGAAGGGGGTTGGGAAGTGCGCAGTCAGAACTTCCAGGGCACCATCGGCAACAAGGGCGTCACCTGGATACCTGGTAAGAATTCGTCGTCGCTGGTGGTATTCGAGGGCTTCATCGACTACCTGTCGGCTCTTACCTACTGGAAGCAGACGTCGCTGGACAGCACAGTGCTGGTGCTCAACTCGGTGAACCTGCTGGGCACCGTGCTCGGGAAGCTGCGCGAGTTCGACCAGGTACACTGGATGGGCGACAACGACGCCGCCGGCGAACGGGCCCTGCATGTGCTGCGCCAGGCCATGCCGCCAGGACGGGTAAAGGCCCACAACGAAGTGTACCGCGGCTTCAAGGATTTCAACGACTGGCTCACCAACACGCCGCCTTCGAAGCCACTGCCGCCGCGACGGGCGCCAGCTAGTGAACGAAGCAAAACCGCGCAGTACTGGCTCTGGGTGGTGTTTAACGAGCGGGCCCGCGGCTCCCGGGTAGCCGACAATGTGTACCGCCGCTGCACTTTCTACTGCTACAGCAACGACGAGGAGGGCCTGGAGCAGCTGTACACCCTCCGCAACCAACTCGGCGACCAGCTCCAGTACTACCGGCTGTGTGAGCGAACTACGGGCCGCCAGTTCCGGATCCTGGAATGGGCCGGCGAATATCACTCGACACCTCAACTCTCAACCCCCACACAAGCAGCATAATGCAGGACTTCACCATCACCGCGCACATCGAATTTCCCTCCAAGTCGCAGGCTATAAAAACGGCTCAAATTCGAATGGTAGTACCTGCCGAAAATGAGGCCCAGGCCCGGCAAAAGGCGACGGAGTTCATCAAGTCAAAAGCCGAGGTTGTGATTGATAAATGCCTGAACCCAACGCAGAAGCAGTTGGAAGATGTTTTTCAACAGATGGGCACCATTTTCAAATGATGCTCGACCTCACTCACCTCTCCCAACAAGTGCCGGTGTGGAGGTCGGAGGCCCGGGCGCTGCAGCTGGTGGTCGACCAGCACCTGGAGCACTTGGCCCAGCTCAGCGCCGATGGCCAGCTCACGCTGGAGCAGGCGTTGCAGCTGAAGCCCCTGGGCCGGGTGCAGCAGCAGCTCACCCGCATGCTCACCAGCCGCTGGCCACAACGGCGCAGCCTGGTAGGCTACCAACCCAAGCAGCGCCAGTGGCGCTTGAGCTTCGATGAGCTGCTGCTGCTCAACCGCCTCTACACGAATGGCAAGCTGGCTCTGCCGCAAGAGCATGACCACCGTCTCGACCTCTGGCACATCGGTGGCGAAATCAACCGCACCGCCCAAAACCTCACACAATACTTCAAACTATGACCAGAAGACTAGAGCATTCAGATCTGCTTGATACAGTAGAAATCGAAGTCAAACCAAAGTCAAGTCAATTCACGCCTGGTAAAATTTTTCAGGTGTTGTCAAGTGGACGTGCTTTCTCAGGTGTGGCTTATACAACCCATTATGTGCTACAAGACAAAGAAAGTCAGCGCGTTTACAGCACTTGGCCGCTTTCACTGGTACGCAAGCATTTTCACAAAATCAAATGACAAAGCAAGAGAGTCAGCTAGTGCAACAGGAGGCCATTAATCTCTGGTTTGCAAGCCCTGGAGTGCAAAAAATCGAAGGTGTTATCAGAGATGATTTCTACCTGGCATCGGGAAAAGCACAACAGCATTACAGAAAACTAGCACGCGAAAAACTCAACATCAAATGATACGTCACTCAAAATTATTCGAAACAGCGGGCCATCAGCTTCTCGTCCGTATTGGTGTATTTAAGTGCCCATGCAAGCTGCCGGAGTGCCCTGGTATGGTACCGGGCATACAGCTACAGACATTTGGTCGATTTCCAAAGGGGGATGCCATAGCCATAGCAGATTGTTTAATACCTACGTCAGTCGAAAATTTAGCCGTTGTTATAGGCGAACTGAAGCCAGAGCACGGCCGACAACTGCTGGAGGTTGTGCAAAGCACTGGTTATGGGATGCGCACTGATAATGAAGCCCAGCTCGCCATTATTGACATTCTCAAGTCTATAGTGGCGCCATGAAACCGCCCCGTAACCTGGGCGCCCGGCCAGCGAGACTGGCCGGGCCCACCAGCTCAGGCCCGCTGCAGCTGGAGCACCTTAGCGACGAGGAGGGCTGGGCCGTGCTGGAGAACGGCCGCCAGGTCAACCCCTTCATCCGCACGGCCGCAGCCATGGCCTTCTACCTCTGCAGGGAGGGCCTCACCAGCCGCATCGAGAACCTGGACGAGCTGCCGCCCGCGCTAAGAGATATAGCTACTGGTGTGCGTAAATCTGAACTTCATAGGTAATGTGGTATTTATTGAAATATCAGAAGGTTATACTCGTTTGAACCTTTGGCATAGGGTTGGATATTAGCTACATTGTTCCCCTGCGAACATCCCTGAAATTCCTCCCTATGAAAACAAAATTACCGTTCTCAGGCCCAGCGGTTTTGCTGGGCCTTTGGTCCTTTAGTCGGATGCAAGTGGAAGATAGTTTTGTTCTATTCTAAGCCTCCACTATGCTGAAAGTCTTACATCTGCCGGTGAAGCCACAAGTACGCAAGTATCTGCTGGCTCACCTGGGCGAAGAGTACGTGCTATCCAAGAATGACCGGTTTGGCCTGTATTTAAGTGGCCTGTTGCAGCGCCAGCCCCGGGGCCAGCGCGGCGTGGGTAAGCTGGATAAGTGCACCGAGAAGTTTGCCTTCGACCTGCGCAACTACCCCACACGTCAGTTCCGGGTAACGGGAGCCAGTGACTATACCATTTCGCAATTCAATGGCTTTGTGGATGATTTGATCCACCAGGAGCTGTACTTCTGGGTGCGCGCCAACTGCGGCCGCGTGATGCACCGCCTCCAGATTACGGAAGCCATCCTGTCGTTCTGCGCCATCTACGACATCCAGGAAGAGGAGCTGCCGCTTCAGACGCTCAAGAAGGCCGTGCAGCGCAACGCCGGCGTGCGCGTCCGGAAGCGGAAAAAACAGCTTCTGGATCCGAAAAAAACACCGGCACTTTTGTCCTCTAAAACAGCAGAAGTGTCTTTAAAAACAGCAGAATTGTCCCTTCAGGCGCGTATGGCCGCTCTGCGTCAGCACGTTGCGACAATGCCGCTTCCCATAATTGACCTGCTGCATGGAAATTCCGTTCGTTAACCTGCGCCAGGAGCCCGGCATCGAGAACCTGGGCGGGGTGGAGGCCCTGTGGTACACGCCGGCCCGTAACCTGGTCGGCTTTCCGCAGTTTGGGCCGCTGGCCATTGAGCAGCTGCAACTGCTGCCGGGCGCGGTGTGGTACCAACTCGTGTCGGTGCGCGGCTCCGTGCGCTTTACCCAAGCCCCCAAGGACTACGGCCGCCACGGCAGCGGCTTCAGCCCCAAGTTGCAGGGCAGCCTGGCCCGGCACACACCCGGGCTGGCCGCCGGCCTGGAGCTGGTGGCGGGCGGGCGCTACGTGGCCCTGTACCGCGACCTGAACGGGGAAGTGCAGCTGGTGGGCACGCCCGAGCACCCGCTGGAGTGGCGCGACTCCTACTCCGCCGGCTCGGAAACCCAGCGTAATGGCTTTGACTGGACGCTCTCGGGCGAGGCCCTGCGCCGGGCCCGGCCGTATCTGGGCACCTGGCAGGTAGCCGAGTGGGGGCAGGAGAGTGCGCCCATCGTCGTGCAGCCCGGCGTGGGCGGCTCGGTGCAGCTGCGCACCGCTGGGGGCCAGCTACTGGCCACCGTGCCGGCCGGCCGGAGCATTATCCTCAAATCCGGCTTTAAACTTTCTTACCAGATCATCTGATGGCCACGACTACCGAGGTGATGACGCCGGCGGCCTTCCTGGCCAAGTGGCGCTTACGTTACAAAGACAACGACGACTTCCTGATCCGGGAGCTGGACCTGCGCGAGCAGGCCGAGGACATGACCAAAGCCTTCGTGGCCAGGGCCCAGCTCACGGTCAACTCCATCCGGGGCAACACGCTGCTGCTGGAAACGCTCGACGATTTGCCCCTGGTAGACCCGAACGTGCTGGCCGTGGGGCAGGGGGCCACCGTGGCCAACGCCACGGACGGGGGCTCGGCCGCGGCCGGCGTGGAGGCCGGCCCGGCCAGCTTCCGCCTGATCAAGGACTCGACCGGGCCGCTGCTGGCCTACGTCAATAGCCTGCCCGCGACCACCCAGCGCGTGAAAGCCAGCTGGGTGCGCACCGATGGCTCGGAGCAGGACAAGGTGGGTTCGTACCCGGTGTTTATCGAAGAGGACCACTTCTACGACCCGGGCGACGTGTTCCAGTTCACCTACCCGGACGGCAGTACACTGCTGCACCAGGTAAACGAGCCGGCCCCGCGCAGCTACCAGAACCCGCTGCCCACCGGCCAGACGGACGTGAACTACACCGTCTTTGCCCCGCTGCCGGCCCCGGCCGCCACCGGCTACGTAGCGGGCACGGCCCTGCTGGAAGTGCAGAACAGCGGCCAGTTCGTGGGCGCCACGGACGTGCGCCTGTCGGCCGCGCCGATTGCCCTGCGCATCGACGCGGCCGGCAACCTCACGCGCTACGCCACGGCCCAGCAGGCGCTGGACAGCATGCAGGAAACGGATGCCTGCTACATCAGCGGCTACCACGCGTTTCTGCGCTTCTACCGCCCGGGTACCTACTACTGCACTGGCGCTGTGGTGGAGGGCGCGGATCTGGGCTACTACCCAAACGGGGACGTGCAGGGCCAGAAAATCACGGTGTACGGTCTGAGCTGGCGCAAGCGCCTATGCCTGCTGGTGCAGGGAGCCGGGCCCAGCACGTACCGCCTCGTTAACTGCACCGGTGGGCCCAATGCCTGGGTGGACTTCTTCCTGGGCTTCGGCCACCGGTACTACAGTGTCGGTGATGACGCCTGGACGTTTGAGGGCCTGCGGATGCACTATACGGGTGCCTACGTGCCCTACACGCAGCCGCAACCCGGCGTGGGTACCGTGACCGGCCGCGGCTCGGGCCTGTTCCGCTACCCGGCCGGCGTAAACCCGGCGCAGGTCTGTAAGCTCTCGTTGCTGGATTGCGCGCTGAAGAGTGACTCCGGGCCGATTTTTTCCGGAGCTGCGTACCAGGCCGACACCATCCGCTTGCAGGGCAGTACTACCATCACGCCGGGCGGTGGCAAGCCGGTGGCCGAGTTTACCGACCTGCAAACGGGGGCCGACATGACAGCTCCGGCCTTGGCTGCGCTGCTGCTCGATGAGCGGCCGGTGCAAAGTGGAGGTACTGGTTCGGGCAACGTGGACCTGAGCAACTACTACACAAAATCCGAGAGCAACACCCGGTTTGCCTCCTACCTGCAAATTCGCTCCACCGCCACCGCGCGGGTACGTGAGGTTCCAGTACCGACAGTGCTCCAAATTCAGAGCGAAACGCTGGACCAGAACGCGGCCAGTCTGTCCTACCAGCTGGATAAGAACACGCGGGTAGGCAACCGCCAATACGGAACGCCTGACCAGACGCTGGCCCAGGTCAACGCGCTGCTGGCCAGCCTGAGCGCGGGCGAGCTGCTGGCCGGCGTGAAACTCTACGTCAAGACCATTCCGAACGTGGCAGCCGATGCGGCCACGGTGGGCCTAACCCTGCTGTAAATGAACCTGCAATTTCTCACGGCCGACCTGAACGCCTTTCCGGGGGCTACGGCCCAGATCGATAAAACCCGCTTTGCGACGTTTCTGGAAGCGGATAGTCCCGGCAACACGTCCACCCAGTGGCTGGACCAGAGCGGGCACGGCAAGGATGCCGTGGCCAACACGGCCTTCTCCCTGACGGTGGACGCGCAGGGCCGGGCCTGCTACGTGGCCGACGGCTCACAACTGTTTTCACTCTCCACCCTGCGGGCCGTGCCCTCCGACTACACGATTTATCTACTCGTGCGCAAGAGCAGCGGTACGGGCATCCGGTTTATTGACAGCTTTTCTGACCGCTGGATTGTGCAGGTGAGCGAAGGAGCCGTGCTCTACAATAGTAGCGGTGGGACCATGAGCAACTACATTATGCCGCCCGATGACCAGCTTCGGCTGCTGGTGGTGCGCCTCAACAGTGCCGGTGCGACGCTGCTGGTAAACGGCGTGATTGAAGCCAGCGGGCAATGGGTGCAGAAAACGGCGACCAGCCCGTTCTACTTAGGAGGTACACCCGATGGTGGAGGGCTATACGGTGCGCTACGTGGGGCGTGGTACGCCTTCGGTTTTGTGGTGGGTAACGATACAGATGCCGATATTGAACAGGTACGCCAGTATTTCGCCGCCAAGCTCGGTACTTCCTTCCTGTAAGCAGTTCTTTTCCGCACTACATGCGCCCCGCCCACCCGGCGGGGCTTTTTTGTGTCCTTTCTGGCCGTGGCCGGCCGCGGCAGCTTTGCATCGATTCAACTGAAAAACCGATGCGCGTTAACCACCTACTCCTGGCTGTCCTGAATGGCTTCTTCCTTATGGAAGGATCTGCCATTCACACCTATCTGCCGATTGCCGAGCAGATGCGCGAGGGCAAGTTCCGCGCCTCGGACTGGGTAGAAGGGGAGGTAAACGACCCGGTGCGCGCCTATCAGGTATTTACGCCCCACGCGGCCGAACTGGGCATCATGGGCTACGATAACTTGGCCGACATTCCGGCCGGCTCGGTAGCGGTGCACACCATCGAGGGGGTGATGATGGAGCACGATTCGTGCTTTTCGCTGGGCACGGCCTCCATCGGCCAACTGATCCGGGAAGCTGACGCCAGCGACAACATTGTCGCCCACGTGGGCCGCTTCAACACGCCCGGCGGCTCGACCAGCGGGCTGGAAAACTTCGCCGGCATCATTGCCAGCACCACGAAACCCTTCGTGAGCTATGCCCAGCAGATGTGCTCGGCCGGCTACTGGGCCGGCTCCAGCGCCAATGGGGGTATCGTCGTGGGCGGCCGCACGGCTATGATTGGCTCCATCGGTACCAAAGTCAGCTTCCGCGACTACTCCAAAGCCATGGCCCGGGCCGGCGTGGAAGATCATGACATTGCAGCTACCAAGTCCACCAACAAGAATGCGGCCTTCGAGCAGGCCGTGCAGGGCAATTATAAGCCCATTCGCCAGCAGCTGCTCGACCCGCTGAATGAAGTGTTCCTGGACACTGTGCGCCAGAACCGCGCCGGCAAGCTCGATCCTGAGCAGGAGGAAGAGCTGCTCTCGGGCATGGTGTACATCGGCGAGGCCAACGTGCAGAACGGGTTGGCCGACGTGATGGGCACGTTCGACGATGCCGTGCAGCGGGCCCTCGCCCTGGCCGCTGGTAAGCCTGTTTCCGGCGCTTCTGCCGGCAAAAAAGCCACCAATTCAACTGACAATACCATGTCGCTTTTTGCAAAAAAGCTGACGCTGGGCGCTGCCATGCACGCTCTCGTTGGCAAACAAACCGTGTCGGCTGAGGAAGCCACTGCGGCCAACCAGGAGCTGGAAACGGCCGGCATCACCGGCGCTCTGCTCATTACCGAGGCAGCCTTCACCGAGCTGGAGGCCAAAGCCAACCGCACCGACACAGCGGAAGCTGCGGTGGCCACTGCGCAGAAGGAAGCCACCGATGCCAAAGCAGCTGAGAAAGTGGCTGTTGATGCGTTGGCAGCCGAAACCAAGCGCGCAGATGAAGCTGTGGCCGAAATGGAGCGGATGGCTGAGCAGCCTGGTGCCCAGGTGACCAACCCCCGCAAGTCGAAGGAAAAGAACGACGTGGAGGAGCCCAGCGCCACCGACCACCAGAAGACGGTGGACGCGCTGCACGCCAAAATGCTGGGGGAGGACTAAGCTGCCCTTCGCGCCTAAAAACGAGTTTTTCACCTATTTAAGCCCACTCAGATGGCTTTACAAATTGCTGACGTAGTTGCCCAATTCGGCGCCTACTACCTCAACCAGGGCCAGAACCTGTCGCGTCTGTACACCCTGCTGCGCTCGGCCACCACGACCGAGAGCATGTTCACGCCCATCAACACGGATGAGACCGTGTGGCGTGCCGCCAAGGCCCTGTTCACCCGCGTGGTGCAGCCCTTCCAAAACGGCTTTACGCCCCTGTCGGGCGTGACCTTCACGCCGCTGGAAATTAAGCTGTTCAAGATGAAGGTTGACGCCCAGGAGTACCCCGACGACCTGGAGTCGAGCTGGCTGGGTTTCCTCGACGGCGAGGACATTGACCGCAAAACCTGGCCCTTCGTGCGCTGGTACGTGGAAGTGTACCTGATTCCGCAAATCAAGCAGGACATCGAGTTCAACGAAATCTTCCAGGGCAAGTACGTGGCACCTACGCCGGGCCAGCCTGGCGCCGCCGGCACGTCGCTCGACGGCTTGAAGCACATCATCAACACCCAAATCACGGCCGGCCGCATCGAGCCCATCGTGACCGGGGCGTTGGAGCTGACCGACCCGCTGGCCCTGGTGGACCAGGTGGAGGCCTTCGTGGATGGCATCCACAAGGACTACTGGAACATCCCCATGATGCTGGGCTGCTCGGAGACGATGGCCCGCCAGTTCCTGCGCGGCCAAGAGCGCAAGTATGGCAAGAACACTGGTGGTGGTGCCCTTGGCCTGACGGTCAACAACACCAACATCACCCTGCAGCCGCTGCCTTCGCACCGCAACACGCAGAAAATCTGGTGCACGCCCAAGGGCAACGCCGTGATGCTGCGCAAGCGCATCCAGAACCAGACCAAGGTGCAGGTAGAGAGTGTGGACCGCTTGCTCAAGTTCTTCACCGACTTCAGCATGGCCATCGGCTTCATCATCCCCGAAATCGTCTTCACCAACGACCAGGAGCTGGTATAAGCCGGCAGAAGTAAAGCCGGTCCCGCCATGGGGCCGGCTCTATTTCACACCCACTAAACAGAGTTTACACCCCGATTTTATCCCCGCCACATCATGGCCAAGGAAACCAACAAACCCGAAAACCGCCAGCCCACCATTGAGTCGCTGACGGCTGAGAACATTCGCTTGCAGGGCGAGCTGAACGCTGCCAACATCGTCATTGCCGGCCAGGCCGCCGCCCTGAAAAAAGCCGAAGCAGTAGCGGGTGCCAGTGACGCCATCGTGGTGACCCACGAGGAGAAGCAGTACCGTGTGCTGGGCAAGAAGTTCAAGGTGAAAGGCCAGGAAGTGAAAGCCGAAGAGCTGGAGCAGAATCCGGAGGCCATCAAGCACCTGGTGGACTCGAAGAGCGGCCTGCTGGTGCTCATCACCAAGGAAGCGGCTTCGGCCGAGTAAGCCTGCTTAGCAGTAGCCATTCAATCATTCGCAATCGATAACAACCACACAATGGATCTGTCGAAATTGGGCCTGCTAGAGGGCCCCAACGGTGAGGACAACACGCCCGGCCTGCTCGGCTACGTGTTCTTCGCTCCGGAGGCGTGGTTCACCACCATTGCCAAAGCGCCGAAGTATTCGGCCGCTCAGGCCAAAGCCGGCGACTCGGTGCTCATCACCGAGAACCACGCTTTCAAAGCTGGCCTGGGCTTTCTCAAAATTTACATCACGCTCGACTCCAACCAGCTCAAAGCCGATATCGTGGGTGAGCGGGACGGCCGCGGCCTGAAGATTGCCTTTGAGGGTTTCCACCCCGGCAACAAGCCCCAGAGCCTGGAATTCCTGAACCTGGTGAAAAATATCGGCGGTATCCTGCTGGTGCCCGATGCCGATGGTAACCTCATTCAGGTGGGCGCTGAGGGCCTGCCTGTAGAGCTGGCGCCCAGCTACGACTCGGGCAAGCTCTCCAGCGGCCGCCGGGGCAGCATCGTGAAAGGTGAAGCGTATGCCACCGGCCTGCGCATTTACACCGGTGACGTAGTCGAGAAGCCGGTAGTGTAATGGCCAAGCAATCCCTGAACCAGCAGCTGCTGCGGCCGGAAGTCGCCGAGAAGTTCACAGCCACCATAACGCCCTGTGTTATCCATCTCCAGCGTATCGGCCGCAAAATTGACCTCACGCAGCTCACGCTTGAGCAGGCCGAGGAGCTGGTTCAGGACCCCAAGTTTACCTACCTGGTGCGCAAGAAGGAAAAGCGCAGAAAGGCCGCACCAGCGGTAAGCGAGTAACCCGAAGGTGAGAGAACGGGCAAGTGAGGGGAAAGGCCCTGGCCAATTGGCCAGGGCTTTTTTGCGTCCTTTTTCACCGTGGCAGCCGGCGGCAGTTTTGGGTATGAAATGGAGAGATATCTGGGACTGGAGTCCCTGGGTTGCTGGCATTTTGGCTTGCAGCCTGCTACTGACCGACTGCTTCGGTGGCCATAAGGAGCATGTGACTGGTATTGTAGAGGGGCACCACTATACCCCGCCTTATACTACCACGAGTTGCAGCACTGATAAAAAAGGTCATACCTCGTGTCATACGGTCTATCATTCTGCTTCCTACGTGCTAATCGTGCGCAGCAAGGAGGGCCTTGCCCGGGTAAGCACTGGCAGTACTGGGTATGCCGTGGCGCACGACACTGACGTGATAACCTACACCCGCCTGCGCACGCGCTGGACGCATTACACGTGGGGCAATAGTTATTCGGCCGAATGAGTGCGGTGGAGTGGCTGGCTGGCCCACGGGCTTGGGCTGCCGGCGTGGCCCTACATGCGCAGCTGGGCGGCAGTGCCGTGTACCAGCAGCTTTTCGCCCTGGGTGAGACCGGGTACAGCCGCCAAGTGCTGGTAGAGCAGCTGCAGGGCCTAGCCGGCCCGGTGGAGGATATGCCCCGCCTTTCAATGGACTACCTACAGGAACAGCGCCGGCAGCTCAGTGACCAAGCCTTTCGCCAGGAGGTGTATAGTACCCCGCCAGCCGCGGCTGAACCCAACTCGCCACTGCTCACCGACGTGCGGGCCCAGATCAAGGCCGCCCGCGACGAGCGGAGCCAGCTGCATGCGCAGCTCACGGCGCCAGGCCTGCGGGTAACGGCCCGCTGCGAGATGGCCCACCGCATCTGTGCCCTCACTGAGCAGGTGCAGCTGCTGCTGGCCAGTGAGCAGCACGTGCTGGAGCATGGCCGGCTACCGGGTAAGGTGGCCACTGAGGAGGTAACGGATGCCGGCGAGTTGCGCCGACGCCTAGACAACCTAGTGGCGCTCCGCAGCAAAGTGCGCCGCCGGCCTGAGCGCGCCGGTGAGCTGCCGGACCTGGAGGCTGAAATCGATTTGATCCGAAACAAACTCAATACCCCCCAACGTGACTGAAGAACTGCTTCCCTTGTCCTGGACTACCCAGCAGCGCCGAGTGCGCGAGCTGGTGCCCCTGAGCTATAACCCGCGCACCCTCACCGACGAGGGCCGAGAGCGGCTCACGCGCAGCATCCGCAAATTCAACCTGGCCGAGATTCCCGCCATCAACCTCGATAACGTGGTGCTGGCCGGCCACCAGCGCCTGGCCGTGCTCGTGGACCTGGGCCGCGGCGAGGAACTCATCGACGTGCGCGTGCCGAATCGTCAGCTGACGAAAGAGGAGCTGGACGAGTACAACGTGACGAGCAATGTGGGCGCTGGCCAGTGGGACTACGAAAGCCTGCTGGAAAACTTCGCCCACCTGGACCTGGGCAGCATCCTGGACGCGCCGGTGCTGGAGCAGCTGGCTCAGCTCACGGCTGTAGTGCTGCCGCCGGCGGAGGAGCAGGAGTTCGACCCGGCACCGCCAGCCACGCCCATCAGCGTGCTGGGAGACGTGTACGAGTTTCAGAGCATCGGCCGCGGCCTGGTGCACCGCTTGGTATGTGGATCCAGCACCGAGGCCGACGTGCTGGCCACGCTGCTCCAGGGCAAGCTCATCAACCTTACCAATACCGATCCTCCCTATAACGTCGCCTACGAAGGCAAAACCAAGGATGCCCTCACCATCGAGAATGATAATATGAGTGACGGGGATTTTCGGGCCTTTCTGTATGATTTCTACAGCAACGTGTACGCCCACTCGGCCCCGGGCGCGCCCATCTACGTGTTTCACGCCGATAGTGAGGGTGCCAACTTCCGCCTGGCTCTGCAGGAGGCCGGGCTGAAGCTGAGCCAGTGCCTGGTGTGGGTAAAGCAGTCGTTTGTAATGGGCCGTCAGGACTTTCACTGGAAGCACGAGCCCATCCTCTACGGCTGGAAGGAGGGTGCTGCCCATCCCTGGTACTCAGACCGCACGCAGTCGACTGTGCTTCAATTTGACCGACCGAGCCGCAATGCGGACCATCCGACTATGAAGCCGCTGGAAATACTGGAGTACCTGTTGCAATGCTCCAGTAAGGAGGATGATATCGTGTTTGATGGCTTCGGCGGCTCCGGCAGCCTGCTCATTGCCTGCGAAAAGACCCAGCGCAGCTGCCACTCGGTAGAGCTGGATCCGCGCTACGTCGACGTGCACGTGCGCCGCTTCGTGCAGTTCATGCGGGATAATCAGCGGCGCTTTACCATCATCCGCAACGGCGAGGAACTCACCGAGGCCCAACTGAGCGAGTATGTCGACGCAACTGCTGCCTAAAGACCTGCCCGGGGCTCAGGACGTGATTCTGCACAAGAGCACGGCCGTGGAGCGTATTTATGCCGCCAGCATCGCCGAGGCCAATGGTGAGGTGGGCGCGCTACAGCGGCTCTCGCCGGCCGACCAGCTGGTCAACCAGCAGATCGAGGCCGCCTACGCCTTGCTGAGCAACTACCACACCTTCGACCAGGCGTGGCCGCTGCTCCAGAAGCAGTTCGGCATCAGCCGGGCCACGTGCTACCGGCGCCTGGCTGATGCCCAGAACCTGATGGGCGACCTGAAGAAAGTGCGTAAGGAGGGCCGTAAGGCCATCCTGTTGGAGTTTTCGCGCAAGATTCTGCAACTGGCCCTCACCCAGCGCCCGCCCGACATGCGGGCGGCCATTGCGGCCATGAACTTTGAGGCCAAAGTAGGTGGGCTGATGCGCGCCGATTCGGGCCAGGAGGAAGCAGGTGGCTCTGGTGGTGGTAACACCAGCTACGTGATTAACCTCACGGTAGCCGGCTCCTCGAAAACACGCACCATCAATTTGATGGACCCGGATAGCATTGAGGAGGCCGACTATGAGCTCATCGTGGACGCCGTGCAGCAGAACGTGTTCGGCGGCGACCAGATGGAAAAGATGCTGCTGGAGCGAAAGGAGGTGAGTGGGGATGGTAATCATTGATCGGATTAAGCTCACGTTCAACCAGCCGCAGCTGCGCTACGTCACGGCCAAGGGCAAAAAGGAGGGCATCAGCATCTGGGGCCGCGGTACGGGCAAGTCCACGGTTATTGCCTGGGACATGCACGAAATCGTGCGCACCATGCCCCGCAGCTGCTGGGTGATTGTGGGCTCGACCTACAAGCAGGTGCTCACGCGCACCTTGCCCTCAACCATTGCCGGTTTGGAGGCCCTGGGCTACAAACTGGACCGCGACTTCTACGTGGGCCGGCACCCACCACCCTCTAAGCTCTTTGAACGCCCCATCCAGGGCCCGCTGAAGTACGACCACTTCATCATCTTCAAGAATGGCACCGGGTTTCACCTGGTGAGCCTGGATGCCGGTGGTTCGGCCTCCCGGGGCCTGAACGTGGACGGCTTTATCGGCGACGAGGCCCTGCTGCTCAACAAGGACAAGCTCGATGCCGACTTGTCGGCCACCAACCGCGGCAACGGCCACGTTTTCGGTAAAAACCCGAAGCACCACGGTGTTTTCCTCTTCAGCTCGATGCCCTGGGGCGACCAGGGTCGCTGGTTGCTGGAGAAGAGCAAATACTACGAAAATGACGGCGTTGACCTGGTAGCGCGGCAAAACGAGCTGATTGCGGCCCAGGTGCGCTTCATCGACGCCGAAACGGACGAGGAGCGGCTGCATATCTGGCGGGAGCAGGTCGTAAAGCTGATGCTGGAGATACGCTATTTCCCCAGCTCGGCTAATCGGGGCACGTTCTACTCGGAGGCCAATGCGTTCGATAACATCCAGAACCTGGGCCTGCAATACCTGCTCGACCAGCGCCGGTTCATGACCGACTTCACCTTCATGATTGAAATCATGAATCGGCGGCCCACGACGGTAGAGGGCGGGTTTTATCCGCAATTGAACCAGGGCCACCACGTGCAGGAGTGCGCCAATGATGATTTCGTGCTGGGGCTGGAGTACAACATCAAAAAGCTCACGGCACTCCAGGATAAGCCCGATAGCCGCATGGATTCGGACTGCCGCAGTCACTTGCCCCTGGTGGGAGCGGTGGACTGGGGCGGTAAGATTTCGGTGCTTACGGTAGGACAGAAGCACGAGGACGTGCGGGAGTACCGCATCCTGAAGGGCTTGTACGTCAAGCATCCCAAGCTGGTGAGTGACCTGGCGCATGCCTTCTGCGACTACTACCAGTACCACCTGCGCAAGGAGCTGATCTTCCTGGAGGATGCTGAATGGGGTAACAACCGTAACCCCAACAGCCCCTGGACGCTGAACGAGACCTTTATCAAGGTGCTCCAGAGCCGGGGCTGGCGCGTTACCCGGGCCAACCTGGGCCGCGTACCTGGTCACCCCACACGGTATGTTGTAGGGCAGGAAGTGCTGGCGGAGAAGCAGTATCCCAAGGTGTGGCGCGTGCGCTTCAACAAGGTCAACACCCGCGACGTGGTGCAGGCCATGCTGCTGGCCCCGGTGGGCCAGGATACCAAGGGTAACATCAGCAAGATCAAAACGAGTGAGCGGAACAACAGCTTCCCGCAGGAGCACGCCACCCACTTCACCGATACGGTGGACTTGCACTTCCACTACATCGGTACCGACGTGGTCAACAGCAGCCCGGACTTCAGTGGCCTGCTGGTAGTATAGGTCGGACACAGCCCGGACATCGTGTCCGTCACATAGCGAAAGCCCCAAAACGTGCTGTTTTGGGGCTTTTTTGTGTCCTCTGTCACATGACCATCACATGAACTCGCCCCACAGATATCACCGAGGCACCCCCCGGCAGCTGCCGGTAGACGACAGTGCAAGCCGGGGCGTTCTGCTAGACTGGTGAGACTGCAACGCGCCAAAGTGGCCCAAAAACGGCGTTTCCAGTGCGTGAGGGCAAAACCCTGTGAGATTGGCTTTTTGTGGGTTTTCAGGCTGATACGGGCGGTTTTGTGTCCTTTTTGCCGAGGCAGGGGGGCGGCAGTTTTGCAGCATGGAAACCCCCGCAACCATTCGCCTAAAAGACGCGCTGGCCCTGCTTGAAAGCGGCACGCCACTGCCGGTGCGCTGGGTAACGTGTGACCGGCGCCGCGGCACTGGCGGCGAGTTCCGCGAACTGGCGGCCGCGCGCATTGGCTCGGGCAAGCCGGAGGCCGAACCGCCAGCGCCCGTGCTGACCGGCGACGCCGAAACCGACGTGGCCACGGTGGCCCGCATCGCCCGCGACCCGGACCACTACGCCAACGCCACGCGCAACCTGCGGGATACCGCCACCGGCGACATCATCAAAATCCACATTTATCTACTCGTGGCCGTGGCCGGCCGCAAAGTCATTCTGTAATGCAGCAGTTACTCTTCAGCTCTGCCGGCAGCACCGCGTACTGGCGCGGTACCGGCGCCCTGGCTGGTTCCGTCGTGCGCGGCCTGGGGTTTTCAGCGGCCGCCGGCAGCTCAGGCGGCGGCACCACCCAGGACGGCGCGACGCCCAGCTCCCCGGTAGAAAAGGGCCAGAGCGGCGACGTAGCCCTGTGGGGTGAGGCCAATGACTTTCCACAGCAGGTGCTCAAGTCGCTGGAGTCGAATACGATTCTGCCCAGCGTGCTGGAGTGGAAAACCCGGGCCGTGTACGGCGGGGGCGTGGTGTACGGCCGCGTCACCGACTTCGACAAGAACGGGAATGAAATCTTCAAGCGGGAGCGGCTGCCCGACGTAGAGGCGTTTTTCCGCCGCAGCAATATTCCCCGCTACGCCTACGAGGGCCTACAAAACCTGTTCACCTACGCGCAGAGCTACCCGGAGCTGATTCAGTCGCTCAATAAGCAGAAGATTACCACCCTGACCACCCAGGACACGGCCTTCTGCCGCTACTCCGTGCCAAAAGCCAATCAGCCGGTACCGGACTACGTGCACATCTCCGCCAACTGGCCCGATGCCAAACCCGGCGACGAGTACACCACCAGTGTGCCAGTACTGGACCCTTACTATGAGCCGGTGGATGCGCTGAAAGCCGATACTCGGGGCTTTAAATACGTGTATCCTTTGGCGCTGCCGAGCCCGGGTAAGGCGCTCTACCAGCTGGCCAGCTGGAACAGCATCCGCCGCTCGGGCTGGCTGGACGTGGCCCAGGCCATTCCGGAGTTCAAGGCGGCCATGTTCAAAAACCAGCTCAGCATCAAGTACCTCATCGAAACGGACGAGCGGTACTGGAACTGGAAATATCCTGACTGGGACACGAAAACCACCGAGCAGCGCCGGCAGATTATCGGCGACGAGCTCAGTGACTTCGAAAAAACCATGACCGGCGCCGCCGGCGCAGGCAAGTCGATTCTCTCGGTGGCCGTGGTGGATCCGCGCAGCCAGGAAACCATCAGCGCCTTCAAGGTGACGGCCATCGACGACAAAGTGAAGTCGGGCCTGCACATCGAGGACTCGCAGGAGGCCAGCTCGCACATCTACACTGCGCTGAGCGTGGACCCGACCCTGGTGGGCATCAGCCCGGGCAAGGGCATGGGGGCCGGCTCCGGCTCCGACAAGCGCATTGCCTTCAACAACTTCATCAGTACCCACCGCTTCCACCAGGACCTGATTCTGGAGCCGCTGTACCTGGTACGCGACTACAACGGCTGGCCCGCAGAGCTGGAGTTCCGCTTCCTCAACCCATTGGCCCAGACGGCCGACGTTTCGAAATCCAACACTTCCACGGCCACTGGCGGCCAAGCTGACAACCCTTCCGATGCAGAGCCTACTGACAACTAGAGACGAGCTGCGCCGCTACGTCACCATCGATACCAGCGACGTGCCGGAAGCGGTGCAGCGGGAGGCCGAGCACCTGCGCGGCACCGTGCTGCTGCCCCTGCTTGGGGCCCCGCTGCTCAGGTGGCTGGAGGAGCAGTACTCGGCCGGCACTACGGCCGGCGACGACACGCTGGCCGGCGAGCTGCTTGGGCTGGTGCAGGCCCCGCTGGTCCGGCTGAGCGTGGCCGGCTCTCTGGACGAAATCCAGGTAAGTATCGACGACACCGGCATTCACATTGTGAGTACTGGTACCGAGAAAACGGCCTTTCAATGGCAAATAGAGGCCCTGCGTAAGACCCTTACGCGCAAAGGCTACCTGGACCTGAACGTGCTGCTCCAGTGGCTGGAGGATAATTACACCAGCTCGCCCGAGTTGCAAGCCTGGGCCACCGGTGCCAGCCAGTACCAGCGGCTGCAACTGCTGACCAGCGCGCCGGAGTTTTCGCGCTTCGAGAACATCCAGGACTCCTGGCCGGTGTTCGAGGCCCTCAAACCCCTCATAAAAAAGCAGGAGCTGTTTATCCTGGCCCCGCAGCTGGGCTACGAGTTCCTGGATGAGCTGCGCACCCAGGTGCGTACCCGCAGCCTGACACCCGAAAACGAGGAGTTGCTGGAGCAGTTCATCCGGCCGGCGCTGGCCAGCCTCACGCTGGCCCGGGCCGTGCCCGAGCTGGGCCTGCGCCTGACCGGCGACGGTATTGAGTTGATGGTGGCCCGCATCGATACCGATAACTCCAAGGAAGCCGATGCCGGCCTGGACGCACTGCTCCAGGCCCGGGCCTTCGAGGCCCAGCGTTCGGCCGATATCCTGCTGGAGCGGATGCGCCAGTTTCTTAACCAGCGGGCCTCCGCCAGCCGGTACGCCACTTATTTCTCCCTGGGCCCATATCGGCCGGCCACGGCACCGGTGGTACCTCTGAATACCGCCGACTCCAAGGTTTACCGCGCTATCTGATGCTGACTTTACTACTGCCGCCGGCGCTGGAAATGGGGGCCCGCTTCATTGAAAAATACGTGTTCAGCGACTGGAATGCCCTGGTGTTTCTGATGGTGCTGTTTCTGCTCGATACCAGCCTGGGCATGGTGCGCAGCTTCCGGCAGGGGCGCTTCCACTCCCGGGGTATGCGTCAGATGTTCACCAAGCTGCGCGACTACGCCGTGGGCCTGGTAGTAGCCCACGTGCTCAGCTCGGTGCAGGTCGATGGCCAGCCGCTGCCCCTGGCGCCCTACCTGGCCATCGGCTTCAAGGGGGCCATCTACTTCTTCATCCTGATCATCGAAACGAAGAGCATCGATGAGAACCTGCGCAACCTGGGAGGAGCCGGCCTGCCGCTGCCCAAGTTTCTGCGCAAGGGCATGCAGGACTGGGAAGAAACCGGCCAGTTCCGCAGCAAAATACCGCCCGAGGAGCTGCTGGCGGTGCCGGATGCTGAGCTGAGTACGGCCCTGCCGGAGCCACCTGTTCGAGACGTTTCCATTGGTTAAATTTTACTGTATGCAGCTGACCAAACAACTGCTGATGGCTGCCCTGGTGGGCACCACCGCCGCCGAGGCCGACAAGTTCCTCGGCGCCATCAACACCACCTTGGCGGTGTTTAAAATTGACACGCCCCTGCGCGTGGCCCACTTCCTGGCCCAGATTGGCCACGAGTCCTGCGGCCTGGATGCCGTGCGCGAATATGCCTCCGGCGCGGCCTACGAGGGCCGCAAAGATCTGGGCAACGTCTACAAAGGGGACGGGGTGAAGTTCCGCGGCCGCGGTCTGATTCAGATTACCGGCCGGGCCAACTACTTCGCCCTGAGCAAGGCGTTCAACGTGGACTTCATTGCCAACCCGCTGCTGCTGGAGCAGCCCCTGCATGCCGCCATGTCGGCCGGCTGGTACTGGAACAGCCGCAACCTCAATGAGCTGGCCGACGGCAACTTCTTCGATACCATCACCAAGCGCATCAACGGGGGCACCAACGGATATGCGGACCGAATGAACCGGTTCCTGGTGGCCGCCAAGGCCCTGGGCATTCCGGGTGGTGTAGTTCCTAAACCGGCGGCGTCATGAATGCACTAAAAGAACTCAAATTCCGGGATTGGGCCCTGATTGCTTTCATCCTGCTGATCTTCTACCTGGCCGCCGGCTGCGCGGCCACTCGGGAGGTGCCGCCCCTGGTGGCGGCGCCCACGCCCGAGCAGCTGCAGACGCAGGCCCAGCTGCCGGCGTACCTGGTGCCGCCGCCGCCGGCGGCCACGCCGAAGCAGCGGGAGAAGTGGGTGGCCGCCCAGACCCAGGCCCTGGCCAACGTGAATGCGCCGGCTGCCCGCAAAGTGAAGCTGAAGAATGTTGGTAACCCGGAAACCACCAGTACTGTGCAGGAGGGGATTACCGGCCAGCAGCTGACGATTGGCTTGGTAGTTCTGGGTGCTATTAGCCTGGTCTGCTGGCTGAAGCCCTGGCGCAAATAAATAAACTGCCCCGGCCGTGCTGCCGGGGCAGTTTGGTTTCCTACCTTCGCCACGCGAACTACTAGTAAAATCACAATCCGAGCACTTCGGCCGTCGTCATACGGCCGGGGTGTAGAGCGGGAGCATGACCCGTATGCTAAGGTGCTCGGAAGAGTTTACTGGTGTTCGCAGCGATTACCCCGGCTTGCCACGACTGCTGTACCATGGCTAAAACCCCACCCAAGCGCCCGATTGGCTTCGGCAATCGGCCCCCAGATCCGGACCCCAACGGTACCGACGACGGATTTCGCTGGCAGCCCGGCGACGCATCAGCTCCCGAGCAGGAGGCGGCCCCAGAGCCGCCGCCTCGCCAGCCCAAGGCTGCCCCGGTGTTTGTAGGTGTGGGGGAAGGCCTGGCCATCCTGGGTGCCTACGACCTGTACCCACTCACGCCGCTGAGCAACCTGGAGCAGGGATTGATTCAGGTTGTGGCCGGTCTGGAAAAACGCATCGAAGAACTGGAATCGGAGTAAGTTTGCCTGCCGGGTTTACAGGTGTGTGGCCCGGCACAGAGCAACACCTACTGCAACACGAAAGCCCTGGGCGACGGCCCGGGGCTTTTTTTGTGCCGGATTGCACCATTCCAGTCACACCATGGCACCGTGCCTGGAATCTGCAGCAGCGTGCTGAAATAGTGGTTTTTTGACTTGGAACGGCCGAAAAACGATGCGTGGTTTGTCCCACTACCACACGAAAACGCCACGTCATGAGCCAGCCTTCAACCCCTGCCGCCACCCCCAAGCGCAAACGCGTTAGCCACCGCCAGAGCGTGGCAGAGTTCATTGCGGAAGCCAACGCCCGGAAGGTGAAGTGGGTGGATTGGAACGGGAATCCTGTCGAGCAGCCCGCCCGATAAACGCCTTCTTTCTGCCTGGGTAACGCCGGCGGCACTGGCCACGTGCGCGCACGATTGCACACGCCTAATCGGTGTGTTGCACCGTGCATGGAATCTTCGTTTTTGAGCTGGAAATAAGGTTTTGTGACTTGACTCGTCGGGCCAAGTGATGCGTTGTTTGTCATACTAAACGACACGCAAACAACGCCTTACGAATATGACCGCCGCCCAAATCCTCGCCACCACCGGAGTAACGAAAACCTGGAAAATGCAGTGCCTCTTCGCCCTGGGCCACACCCGCCGCGAAGTAGCCACCATGATGAACGTAGGCTACGGCTTCGCCCAGAACGTGTACGCCGCCTGGGTAACTACCCGCGCCACCGCCGCCCTGGCCACGCCGGTACCAACCCCCGCCGCCGCTACCTGGGCAACCTTCACGCCCCGCACCGTAGCCCGCAACTTCGGCGTAGAAATCGAAGCCTTCGGCCCGACCCGCACCGCCCTGCTCGGCGAGCTGGAGGCCCAGGGTATTGAAGCCCAGGGCGAAGGCTACAACCACACCACCCGCCCCCACTGGAAAATCGTATCGGACGCCAGCGTAAGCGGCCAGAACGCCTTCGAACTGGTAAGCCCCGTACTGAACGGCTGCGACGGGCTGGAGGATGTACGCCGGGCCTGCCGGGCCCTGAATACCACCAACGCCAACGTAAACGACTCCTGCGGCCTGCACGTGCACATAGACGCCCGCGACCTGACCCTGGAGCACCTGCGCCGGATTTGCCTCAACTACCTGCGCCTGGAGCGGACCATCGACCAGCTGATGCCCAGCAGCCGCCGCGCCAACAACAACACCTACTGCCGGAGCATCCAGGGCGGACGTACCCTAACCGCCACCGAGGAGGCCATACGCGCCGCCACGACTACCCAGGCCCTGGCCACGGCCATCAACGGCACCAGCCGCTACTACAAGGTAAATTTGCAGGCTTTCTTCCGCCACGGTACCATCGAATTCCGCCAGCATAGCGGCAGCACCAACGCCGACAAAGTAATTTTTTGGGTACGCTTCCTGCTCAACCTCGTAGAGTACAGCCGCCAGCACGAAGTACCCGCCACCAACAGCGTAACGGACTTTGCTAACTTTAACCAGCGCGACATCGCTACCTACTACACCCGCCGCCGCACGGCGCTACAAACCCGCTAGAATGACCACATACAACATACTCGGTGGGGGCCAGCTGAAGGCCTCCACCGATTTGGGCATTGTACAGGCCCTGCGTGAAGACGCCCAGCCTTGGCTACCCAGCGTCGGTATCGAAGATTTTATGGAAGGCATGGCCGAACGCGCCAAGTTCCAAACCGGCGACACCATTCGTATCGATTCCATTGCTAACTTCGTCAGCGACCTGAAGCAGTTCGGGTTCCTTATCCCCGCATAAACCACTCCCGACAGCGGGGAGCGGCCCTCGGGCCAGGCAGATGGTTTGGCGTGCGTAGTTTGGCCGCTCGGCTACGCACTGAAATGCCCAGGGCGGCCTGCCCATGCTCCCCATCGACTAGCCCCTCCGCACCGTGCGGAGGGGCTTTTTTGTGTCCTTTTTCACCGTGGCAGCCGGCGGCAGTTTTGCCCCATGGAACGACTAGAAATCTGGGGTAAGCAGTACTCGCCGGCCAGTACCTGGGACGAGCTCACCCGGGGCCAGCTCGCCGGCGTCATCGAGGTGCTCTACGGGCCGGAGCAGTTCTGGCCCGCCAAGCTGCGACTGCTCAGCATTGTGAGTGGCGCGCCCCTGGAGCAGCTCATTGAGCTGCCGAAGTTTCAGGTGGAGCAGCTCTACCCGCTCACCGACTTTATTTTCACGGAGGAGCACTACCTCACGCGCCAGCTGGTGCCCGAGCTGCGGGTGCCGGCACCGAAGCCGCTGCGCCTGCTGGGCCCGGGCGACTCCCTGCAAGGCGTGCTCTTCGGCGAGTTCATCTTCGCCGATACCTACTTCTGCCAGTACGCCAAGCGCAAGTCAGCCGCGGCCTTTAACCACTTCCTGGCCGCACTGTACCGCCCGATGCGCCGCGGGCCCGGCATTCGCCCGGGCCACCCGGAGTGGACTGGTGACACCCGGGAGCGGTTCAACGAGCACAACGTGGGCTATTACGCCCGCTATCTGAACCAGGTGCCCGACGTGGACCGGCTCTGCATCCTGGCCTGGTACCGCGGCTGCCGGCAGCAACTGGTGCAGGAGTTTCCGGAAGTATTCGACGTGGCCACCGAGGCAGCGCCCGGCAGCCGGCAGGAGTCAGCCGACTGGGGCCGCGTGCTGCGCCTGCTTTCCGGCGGGGCCTTCGGCCCGCTGGAGCAGACCGCCGGCCAGCACCTGCGCACCATTTTGGCTGAAATGAATGACCGGGCCAAGGAAGCCCGCAAACAGAAACGCTAATGCTACGACACTCCCAATACGTTGCGGTGTTCCGCGACCTGGCCACGCGCCACCAGCTCATCCAGCACTCGCCCGCGCAGCCGCGCTTTGCCCGCGTGGTGGTGAGCATCGACCCGTTTCAAAAGCAGGTGGATCTGGCCGAAATGGCGCGAACCCAGCTGGGCCGCTACTATAAGGCTGGCGCAACCAACCAGATGCTGGTGGTGGAAAGCTGCCACACGCAGTACCTAGATAACGGGGGTGACAACAAGCAGCGCCGCCGCTCCGGGGCCTTCTACGTGTTCCAGAAAATTGCCGATTCAAATAACCAGGACCAAATCGAGCAGGCCATTGACGCCACAGAGCAGACCGGTGAGCAGATCCTAGCGGCCGTGCTGCACCAGCTCAGTGGCCAGGTGAAAGTGCGCATCGATGAGAAATCCATCACCAGCGACACCATTGGCCCCATCGGCGACGGCACCTGGTACGGCACCCGCTGGGACTTCGACTTTACCACGCCGGCCACGGCCGCGCTGGCTTACAACCCTTCAGTTTTTAACTAGCATGGCAGGCGAACGGTATTCCCGGCTGATTTTCCAGTTTGTATTCCCCGGCGACGGTCAGCAGATTCAACTCACGCTGGCCGGCCAGGCGCACACGTTCACGGCCCGCCACGGCTACACTGCCGTGCCTGGCGAGTACACCGTTTCTACCCAGGCCGGCACGACGAATCCGTTGCTCACCACGGCCGACAGCCTGCGGTATGCCATTGAGCAGGTACTGGCCGGCCGGGGCCTGGGCGACAAGTACCAGATGGTGCACGAGCTGCTACCGGCCACCACGCCCGAGGACGCCGATGGCGACGGCTACGTCGATGACCCCTCGGTGGACTCCACCGGCATGTACAAGGGCCAGATTACCATTACGGCCCGCTACTACGACGCGGCCCTGGACCTTGGCCCGCTGGTGGACTTTGGTTTCGGTAGCCCGGGCAACGACTACCCGCGCTTCCGGGAAATCAGCCGCAACCCGACGCTGCTGCCCCTGACCATCACGCCCACCGTGACGGTGGCCACCTGCTACGGTAGCAGTACGGCCGCCGTGCAGCTGGCCGTGAGTGGAGGGCAGGCCCCGCTCTCGGTTAAGTGGGATGATAATGTGACGACGCTCAGCCGCAGCAACCTGCCGGCCGGCACCTACCGCGTCACCCTGACCGACGCCAACCAGGCCAGCTTCTACCGTGACGTAGTGGTGGGCCAGAATGCGCGCATCGATGTGGTGGTGCAGAAAACCGAGGCTGGCGTCACGCTCCAGGCTTCCGGTGGCACTCCACCACTTGCGTTTTTGTGGGACGATGGCAGCACCGATGCCTTCCGGGATGATTTGGGCGAGGGCACCCACGCCTGTACCATCACCGACGCCAAGGGCTGCACGGCCGACGTGGTGGTGGAGTATTCCAAGTTGAACTGCTACCTGGTACGCAACCCCATTCCGCTGCGCCTCGACGCCGGTGCCTTATACCGCCAGGACCCGACGTTGAAGCCCAACCTCACCTTCGTGTGCCAGGTGCTGGTCGAGGAGCAGTACCTGAGCAATCAGTTCACGGCCGTGGGCGCGGAGCTGGAGCAGCCGGCCGATAAGGATGGGCGCACGGCGTTTCAGGTGCAGGAGCTGCTCTCGCCCTACCTTCAGTACCACGTGCCAGCGGCCGTGGGCCCGGTGGCGGAGCGGGCCGAGAGCCTATTTAAGCGGTTTTTCCTGCGCTATGCCCAGGTCTACGGCACCCCGCCGGTGCGGGCGGCAGCCCTCTCGGCCGAGCAGCATTACGTGTTGCTCGGGGGGCTGAGCTTTACCGAGGCCCGGGCCCGCACCTGGCACAACAGCTACCAGCAGCAAGTTCGTCCTTTCCTGACCTGGGAGCCCCGGGAAAAGGAGGTGTTTGCCGACCAGCCGGAGTTTCTCTACTACCAGGCTCTGACAGCTACGCCCAGCGTGCGCCTGGTCGTGGAGCTAACCTTCGACGACAACTCCACCCAGGAGCTGAACGTGGGCGAAGTGGAAGGCGGCGTGCAGCGGTACGAGGTGTTCTGTTTCGGCTGTGGCTTTGCCCAGCTGCGCCTGGAGCGGCTGCCGGCCGAGCAGCGGGCCCGCATCCGCAGCTGGCGGGTGTGGGTGGCCGACGACGACGGGTTTGTGGTGAGCGAGGTGCGCACCTACTACTTGAGTCAGCGGCAGGCCCCGCTGCGCCGCTACGTGCTCTACGCCAACTCGCTGGGGGGCATGAACACGTTCGTGGCCGAAGGGGAAGCCCAGCTCGATGCCGAAGTAACCGGCGACCAGGTAGAGTTGAATCTGCCGCTGGACTACGACCCACTTGCCGGCGACACGGCCGTGCTGGAGCGAGAACTCAGGCCGGTGCTCAAGCTGGCCTCGGGCGTGCACCTGGGCCGGGTCCGGCAGCTGGGCCTGCAGGAGCTGCTGCTGACCCGCCGGGCGCTGCTCTGGAACGCGGGGCGCTGGCTGGCCGGCTACGTGAAGACCAAAACGGTCAACGTGCTCGACGACGGCCGGCCGGTACCCACGCTGGAAATTGACTTTGTACTGCCCGCTGAGCGGCAGTTTACCCCGTACCTGCCCCCGCTGCTGGCTGGCCAGTCAGCCGTAGCCGTGGGGCCTGATTCCGGTGCGCTATGATTGAATTGGTCACAAGTGCCGGCGCCCTGGATCTGGCCGCCGGCACCACCATCAGCCTGGAAATCCAGAATCCGCTGTTTCGCTTCGATGCCGTGCCCGGCACCACGTCGTACTCGTTTTCGCTGCCCTGGAGCCCCCAGAACCTGCGGGCCCTGAACTTTCCCCACGTGCGCGCCGCCCAGGGCGAGGTGGTGGAGCCGGAGGCCTGCGGCTTCTACATCGACGGGGTACTCTGGCGGCAGGGCAGCCTGCTCTACCGGGAGTGCGACGAGCAGAAGCGCACGTGGCAGTACACCTTCGCCGCGGATGCGGCCGATTTGCAGGCTCGTATCAACGGCCGCACCCTGCGGCAGCTGGACCTCGGGTCCGTAGCCCTGGAGCTGCGTCCGGACGCAGCTCTGTATGCCCTGCCCACCGTCTATAATCCGCAGTTTTATGACAAGAACGACGCGTTTAAAGCCGGGGCGGGCCTGCTCAACGACTACCGCGCCGGCAGCTACCGGCTCAACGCCGGCGGCACCTGGCAATTCCCGATTGTGCCGTTCCCGCGCGTTGTGCCGTTGCTCCGGCGGGTGCTGGGGGCGGTGGGGTACCGCGTGTCGGGCGAGTGGCTCCAGGACGCCGAGCAACTGATCTGCTACTCTGACCGGGCGGCCGAAGTGCTGGCTGCGCCCACCGATACGGTGCCGGTGCTGCCGGCCACGTTTGCGCTCAGCGCGCACGTGCCCGACCAGGGCGTGGGCGAGTTTCTGGTCAGCGTGCAGAAGTATTTCGGCCTGGGCTTCGACTTTCACCCCGTGCGGCCGGAGCTCCGCATCACCCGCCTGCGCGACGTGGTGGCCGACGACGCCTACGTGGAGCGCCGGGGCGGCCCGGGGCGCCTGGCGGTGGCCGAGGGGGGCGGCTTTCTGCTCAAGCTGGGGCTGGAGAGTGACGACCTGAACAAAACCCGCGACACGAGCTGGGCCCAGCTGCGGGTGGGCAACGGCAAAACGACCATCGACACCCAGGCCGGCACGCTGCACGTGCTCGAGGCCCTGGACAAGAGCGACAACTCAACGCGCCTGGTGCCGGCGGTGCTGGCCAAGGGCGCCTCGCCGGCTTTCGAGGCGGGTGAGGACAGCCGGGCCGGCCTGCGCCTGCTCTACGACCTGGGCGTGGGCACCTACCAGGGCAGCACCTACCCGATGGCCACCAGCGCCAGTCCCGATGGCATGCTGCCGGCGCTGAGCTGGCCCGGCCTGGAGGGCCTGTACGCCCGGAATTACCAGCCCTGGCTGGACTTTCTGGACCGGGCCGGCCGCGAGGAGCGCACGATGGAGTTTCGGGTGGCCGACCTGCTGAGCCTGGATCCGAAGCGCAAGGAGCTGGTGGCGGGGCGCAAGTATTTGTGGGAAAAAGTAGCCTTCAGCGTGAGCACCTCCCGCCGGCTGGAGCAGGCCCGCTTCACCTACCGACCCATCAGACGATGAGCAATCAGGACGCGCTACAAAGTGAGCTGGAAGTAGCGAAAAAGTGGCTTGATATCACTATTGAGCGCTTTATTGAAAACATGCGCAAGCTGCGCATTGAGGACACCGGCACGCTCATGGCCAGCTTTAAAAAGCAGGTGGTGAGTTCTGCGGAGGGACGGCTGCAGCTGCAGCTTTCCTATGCCCTGTATGGCAAGTTTGTCGACATGGGCGTGGGCCGGGGTATGGGTGCTGGCATCCGCAAACCCGATGATGGCTACGACCGCATCCGCAACAGCAATGGCAGCCTGAAGCGCTACAAACGCAAGAAGCGCAATTGGTATGCCCGGGAGATTGGCTACCAGACCAAGCGCCTGGCCGAGCTGATGTCGGACTTGCACGGCACGCTGCTCATTTCGGCGGTAAGCGAGGGGCTACCCTCTGAAACAGTACAGATTAACTTATAAGTAAAGCCCCATGGCGGAGACCCCCGAAGAGCGGAAAGTTAAGATTGTCGTCGACGCGCAGCAGCCCAACGCCAGTCTCAAAGAGATGGCGGCAGGCTTGGGCGTGCTCAATAGTCAATTGTCCAAAATGGCGGCCGATGACCCCGGCCGGGCCAAGTTGCAGGATGATTATGCCCGCCTGAACCAACGTATCCAGGAAACCCGCGCCGAAATGCGCCTCGTCGTGAAAACGGCCGAGGAGCTGGCGGCTGAGCAGCAGCAGCTGGCGGAGCAGGCCGAGCAGCTGGCCCAGTCTCAGGCGGCGACCGTGCGCACAGGCCAGCAGTCGTCGGCATCAATGCGTGAGATGAAGGATGCCGCCGGCATTCTGGCCAAGCAGCTGGAAGAGGTATCGGCCGACGACCCGGGCCGGGCCGCCCTGCTGCGCGACTACCAGGTACTTCAGCAGCGTATCCAGGCTGCTGGTACGGAAATGCGTACCTACCAGAAAACGGCCGAGGAACTGGCCGAAGAGCAGCGGCAACTCGCCGAGGCCACCGAGCGCATGAACCAGGAAAACCGCCAGGTTATCCTGAATGGCCAGAAAGTGGAGGCTACCTTCGGGCAAATGAAGGCAGCTGCTGCCCAGTTGGAGAAGCAACTGGACGAAGTGGCGGCCAACGACCCGGGCCGGGCGAAGCTGATTCAGGACTACAAAGAACTGAAAGAGCGGATTGAGGGCGTGAAGAAGGAGTTGGGTGAGGCTGCTGAGCCGGCCCTGACCTTCAAGGATGCCCTTGCTTTCGCCGGCGTGGCCGTCACAGCCGAGGCCGCCCTGGACATGATTAAGGAGCTGGGTGCCGAGGTGATTAACACCACGAAGGAAATCGGCAAGATGCGCGCCGATATCAACTCGCTCACCGGCGCCACTGGCACCGAGCTGGATGAGCTGACCGTGGGCGTGCGCGCCCTCTCGCAAACCTTCGGTAAGGAATACAACGAAGTGCTGGTGGCCAGCAACGCGCTGAGCAAGCAGATGGGTATTTCCCAGAAGGAGGCGCTCAAGTTGCTGGAGCAGGGCTTTGTGGCCGGTGCCGACGTGAACGGCGAGTTCCTCGACCAGGTGAAGGAATACCCCGCCCAGTTCAAGGCCGCCGGCGTGTCGGCCTCTGAATTCATCGGCATTGTCACCAAGTCCCAGACCTCGGGCGTGTTTTCCGATAAGGGGGCCGACGTGGTAAAGGAGTTCGGCCTGCGGATCCGGGAGCAGACCAAGGCCACCGGCGACGCCATGGAGGCGGCCTTCGGTACTGAGTTTACTCAGAAGCTGTTCAAGGGCATCAATGACGGCTCCATTTCGTCGGTGCAGGCCCTGCAACTGGTGTCGACGCAGATGAACGACACCAAGATTCCGGCTTCGCAGCTGCAAACCGTCATTGCCGACGTGTTCGGCGGTCCGGGCGAAGATGCCGGCCTGGAGTATTTGCAGTCGCTGAAGAACATCGGGGGCGGGGTGGAAACGCTCATCGATCAGACCAACCCCTACGTGCGCCAGCAGCAGGCCCTGCTCAGCTCGCAGCGCGACCTGGCGGAGGCCCAGAACGAGCTGACCAAGCAGTTTGAGGGCACCGGCAACAGCATCGATATTCTCACCAATGAGTCGATGACCTTCCTCTACACGCTGCTGGCCTCGCTCGGGGCCACGTTCAAGGAACTGTACGCGCCAGTGCAGGAGGTGTGGCAGGAGCTGCTGGAGCTGGGCGAGAGCATGGGCCTGGTCAGCAAGGAGGGCAGCCTGGTCAAGGATATTGCCAGCGGCATCGGGGCCGTACTGCGCCTGCTGCTCACGCCCCTGCGGCTGGGCTACGAGGCGTTTGCCGCCATGGCCAAGTCCACCATCGAGTGGGTGAAAAGCTCCAGTGACGCCCGGGCGGTCATCTACCTGATGATTGCCCCGCTGCGGCTGCTCTTTGACATGCTGCGCGACTCGCCGGCGTTCTTTGAGGGTTTCTCGGCCGCGGCCCGGGCCTCGTTCACCCAGGTGGGTCGGGCGTGGAAAGCGGTGCTGGCCGGCGACATCAGCGGTGCCGTCGATGAGTTCAATAAAATCGGGGGCGCCGCCGGCCGCGCCTACCTGAAAGCGTTTGATGCTACCCGGGCGGCCCGCCCTGCCGAGGCGGCGGCCACCAGCCAGGATGGGGGCGATGCGCCCGATACCCGGCCTGGCGCCGGCGGCGACGGCACGACCAAGGAGCAGCGCGAGAAAGCCGCCAAGGAGGCCCAGGCGGCCCGTGAGAAGGCACGCAAGGAAGCCAAAGCCGCCCAGGACAAAGCCGACCAGCAGCACCTGGATGATCTGAAGCGGCTGGTAAAAGACGAGTTAGTTGTATTCAGCGGCCGCGACGCCCTGCGCAGCCAGCTGGACCAGAAAGGCTATACGGATGAGCAGCTGCGGCGCGAGGAGCAGCGGCAGAAAATCTTCCAGGACGCCAGCGCGCAGGTCGATAAACTCACCGGGCTGGAGAATGATTACTCGCAGCGCGTGGAGGATATCCTGCTGGCGCGCGACCTGAAGCTACGCGAGTTGCAGGCTACCTTCGATGCCGAGTCGGAGAAAAAGAAACAGGAGGAGCTGGACAAGCGCATCGCCGGGGCCCAGGCTGACGAAGAACAGCGCCTAGCGGAGCTGGAGGTAAAGCTGGCCAATGGCGTTATGGATGAGTGGGCCTTTCAGGATGCAGTGTACGCCGTGAAGCAGGCGGCCCTGGAGCGGGAGCTGGAACTGGTCAAGCAGAAGGGCGGGGAGGAGTCGGCCGAGTATAAGAAGCTCCAGGCCGAGAAGCTCCGGAACCAAGCGGACTTCCTAGCCTCTCGCAAGGGCATGGATGAGGGGTACTATAAAATCGAGAAGGGTCTCACCGCCGCCCGCCGGCTGCTGAATTCCGATGAATTCAACGCGCTGCTGGAGATGACCAACAAAAAGACTATCCTCTATAAAGCCGGGGTGGCGGCGCAGAAGGCGCTGGCCATTGCCGAAATCGGCATGAGCGTGCCCAAGCAGTATGCGGCCAACGCCGAGGCTGGGGCCAAGATTTCGGCCCTGGCGCCGCCGGCTACGATTGCCCTGGGCACGGCCTACACCATCGGAGCCAACATTGCCTCCACCGCGGCCGCCGGCGTGGGTATCAGCAAAATCCTGGGCCTGGGCTTCCGCAAGGGGGGAGCCACCGGCTCGGGCCTGAGCGTGGGCAGCAGCGGTAAGCTCCTGGATCCGGAGGGTTTCCCGATTGCCGGCGTCGTGCACGAGAATGAGTACGTGATTCCGGAGTGGATGCGTGCCGACCCGCAGGTGGTGCAGGTCGAGCAATGGCTGGAGCAGAAGCGCCTCGGCGGCCCGGGCTTCCGCCAAGGTGGCTCCACCTCGGGCGACGTAGAGCCGGCCGCCGGCAGCGGGGCCTCGGCCGACCAGCAGCTGGTGGACGTGCTGCGCCGCCTGGACCTACGCTTGCAGGACGTGGAGCAGTGGGCCCGCGAGCTGGGCGTGCACCTGGACGTGCATCTGCTGGAGCGGATACTGGAGGAACGGGAGGCCACCCGGAAGCAAGCTGAAATCAAGTAACCGAAGCGTTCAGATTAGAACTCTTTTTCGAACACTTTTTCATACCATGCTGACGCCCCCGAAAACGCCGTTTTTCGGGGGCGTTTTTTAATAGGTAATTTGAACACCCGAAACAGCAGGCAGCGGTGTAATTTTGAGAACTAACTAAACCATACTATGACAACTACTACTAAGGCATTACTGACCTTCTTCGTTGGATTTCTCGCGGCAATCGGAGCTGTGGCAATGGCCTATTTCTATTTACCTGCTTCCGCGAAAACAAACTTCGCTACGCTCGGCACCGTGGGTGATACTATCGGCGGTATAGCCGGGCCACTACTAAACCTAGCCGGAATGCTCATTGTGTATTTCTCCTTGCAGGAGCAATTGAATGCAAATACCACCCAGTATGAAGCCTTGCAACTCGAAATCGGCAGAACGTCAAGCGAAATAGTGGTAAAGACGACAGAGCAGATTATAGAAAGTGCAGGGGGGGAAATAAAGCAACGGTTAGCAGATATCAGAAGCATTGCTTCTGGGATAAGCAGGATTGACGAACAAGTTCAATCGCACCGATTCCTGACCAAATCTGATTTTGCTCCACAGGCTAATAGAAATTTAGCAATACAGGATGAAAAGCTATTCGAGGCCGCAATGCTATTGTCGTTATGCTATAATAAGGTGTTTAGCGATGATTTTCCTGCAGCATATAAACTTTTCGTAGTTAGGAAGTATCACAACGAATGCATCATGCCTTTAGAATCAATCATGGTTATAAAACCAGTAGAAACCGTGCTAGAGGAGGAATCTGTTAAAAACTTCACGTTAATGATGCAGATGAAGAATCAGTTTCTATCTGACAAGGCAAACATCTACGAGAAGGCGTGGGACTTGTCTAATGCTGCATCGAAATGAGAGTTGCCCTTTACGCACGCGTCTCTACCGCTGACAAAGACCAAGATCCCGAAAATCAGCTGATGGTTTTACGACGTGAGGCTGAACGAGCAGGCGACACTGTATATAAAGAGTACGTCGACGAAGACTCCGGCCGCAAGAGCAACCGCCGGGCTTTCCAGGAAATGATGCGCGACGCCCAGAAGCGCAAGTTCGACCTAGTGCGCGTATGGGACCTAAGTCGCTTCAGCCGCGAGGGTATCGAGAAGGTGTTTGAGCACACGTCGCTGCTGGAGCAGTGCGGCGTCAGCTTCTGGAGCTACTCGGAACCACTGCTCAATACCACCGGCCCGATGAAGGAGCTGATGAAGGCCATGATATCCTGGGCCGCCGGCTACTACTCGCAGCGCCTGAGCGAAAATGTGAGTGCGGGCCTGGCCAGAAAGAAGCAAAAGGCCGCCGAGAAAGGGGAGGTGTATGTCCACGGCCGTCGTGCACTAGCACCTGAGTTGGTCGAGCATATCCAGCAGCTGCAGTCCGAGGGCCTGAGCGTCCGTAAAATCAGCATAGCTACTGGAGTGCCAGTGGGCACTGTGCATAAGTATATGGCTGCTAAGAATTGATATTCGGATTATGACCTATGAGTTGAGTTATTCTTTTAAATTGATCAGCACTATCTTTTATAAAATCATCATTAGAAATAAATCTCTGGATCTCATCCACCATTTTATTTTCTAGTAATTCCAACATATAGTTGACCCCACCATAAGGCATAGCCTTTATGCTATTTATTTCTTCTGCTGATAGAACTAGTGACATAGACTGATTTATCAGTTTGTCCTCCTTCCATGGTTTTATCTCTCCCTTTTGATAGCCATCAATCAACTGATAGGTCGTTCTTCCAATAATAGACCCGTAAGCATACTTGAGAGTCCAAAGGGTGCTAGAGATGAATGGTTTTTGATAGTCGATAGGGTTGGTTGCTTCAAATATTATTTGGTTCACTTCTATTGTTGAAAGGGACGATAGATCACGACCCCAGCTTTTAGATCGCCCAATTTGCTCAACGTCTGTAAGCTCTTTGTCATTTAGAACTCGGTGCATTAGATATACACAGCCTGGTATACTATTCTTGGACTTTAATATGCACTTCCAATATTCATCTACTACCTCTAATCTTTTAGCCTGTAACTTTTGATATACAGCACTGTGGTTTGAGTTTAGACTGGATATGAACGTGTTGTTCTGGGCTATTATGGCCTTGATGTCTTCAATCTCTCTATTGTTTTGACTCTGAAGTCTATAAATCAGCTTCTGCTGTACTAAGCTGCTGATAAATACAGATGCTCCTATTAGGATAACGCCTATTCCTCCTACAGCACCGACCAGGTAGTACACTTTGGATAATATGTCCGCTTGCTCCATTTGAACTAGATGAATGTGAGTTCCAAGTTAGAGAACAATTTGTGTCCTTTCTGACCGTGGCAGAGGGTGGCAGTTTTGGGTCCATTTCACACATACCCAAACCAAACCCTCAGCTTATGAGAAGTTACATTGTTCTGCTCTTCGGCAGCCTTTGCTTCATCCTGGCCACGGCCTGTAGCCGGCCGGCACCGCCTCCAGTGACGCCGGCACCGGTGGACTACTTCTACCAGGAGCGAAAGTGCGCACCCGTAGAGCACCCGGCTGATGCTCCCACGCAGGAGCAAGTGCGCGTGAGCCAAGTTGCGGCTCCCACCACCGACGTGTCTGCACCACGTCCCCGGTTTTATCAGCGCTGGCGTCGCGTACATGGCCGCTGGTACCACTTTACCTACAGGCTAGGGGATAAGCGGGCCGGTTTGCCACATAAATTGCCACATAGTCGCAGTATACCCCGATTAGGCGGAGATAAGGCCGATTTTGGTTAACATCATTGGTCCGGGTGGGGACGGCTTTTTTTGTGCCCTGCTTTTTGCTGACTAATAAAAACGCCCTGCTGATATCTAGCAGGGCGTTTTTGTTTTCGGTATTAGGCAGCAGTAAGCGGCGTTAGGCGTTTTGCCGCCACCAAATCCGCCACCAGTTTTGGGGTATTTGGCAGGCAAAATCCGCCACCAGTTCCGCCGCCAAATCCGCCACCAGTTCAGGCGGCCAGTTTGGCCACGCGTCGGTAGCTTTCGACCAGTTCTTTCTCGTTGGTGCCCAGGTAGCGCAGGAAGCTCTTTTCGGTCTGGTGGCCGGTGGCCAGCATCACCTGGGTGCGCGGCACGCCCTGGTAGATGCGCGTGGTCACGAAGGTTTTGCGGCCGATGCGCGAGGTCACGTGCAGGCGCGTGATGCCGGCGAGCTGGGCAATGTGGGGCAGGTACTCGTCCAGGTCGTAGGTGGCGGGCAGGCACGTGGCCAGGCCCTGGCCGGCGTACTGCTCTACCAGCTGCACCGGCTTGAGCACCTCATCGTCCAGGAAGGGGATGTAGCAGAGAATGCCGGTTTTGCCGGCTTCCAGCTTGATCAGGTCACCCTGAATGTGCTCGGGGGCGAGCCTGTCGGCGTCGGAGATGCGCAGGCCGGTATAGGCGCAGAGCAGGAACTTGTCGCGGGCGTGCTGCAGGCGCTGCAGGTGATCCTGCAGGGTGAGCTTGCGCCGGCCGTGGGTGCCCGTGCTCAAGGGGAAGGCCTCCAGCAGGCGGGCCGCCACGGCCGGGGTATCCAGCTCGACCTGCTCCCAGCGGCGCAGCTCGGCGGCGGTGAGAAAATCGGCCCCGACGTAGGTTTCGCGGGCCTTCCAGTCGTGAAACTTGGGCGTGGTGGGCAGCTCCCGGTCTTCGCACCAGTACAGAAACTGCTTCATGCGCTTGATGTAGCCGGCAAACGTGTTGGTGCCGTTATCCAGCACCTCTACCTGGTAGGTGAGGAACTTCGCGTAGAAATCCGCATTCATGCTCTGGAAGGTGAGCGGGTACTTCTGCTGCTGGCTGAAGTTGTCCAGCTCCTGGCGCACGTGGCGGAGCTGGCGCAGGTAGCCGGTGCTGAACCGGCGGCCGGTTTTCTCCGAGACCACGCTCTCCATAAAGTCGCACCACTGGTCCATGTACTCCAGCAGGCTCACGTGCCGGCGCACCGGTATTGGCAGCTCCGCCGGCGTGAGGCCCCGGGCCTCGGCCAGCAGCTGCTGGTAGCGCGTGCGTAGGGCATCCTCCATCTGCTGCTCATCCAGGCGCAGCCAGTTGCGCCGCGCTTCCTGGTGGGCTTCCTGGCCGGCCTGGTTCCAGCGGCTGAGCACCTGGTTGATGGCGTCGGCGTACGCGCCGGGCTTATCCTTCACCCGGCCCGTTTTGCCGTTCCAGTCAGCCGGCCGGCAGTACTCGCCGGAGCTCAGGCGCAGCCGCCGGTTATCCCACCAGAAGGTAATCTGAATAGGGGCGGTGCCCTTTTTCTTGGACAACCGCTCCGTGCGCAGCTGGTACGTGACTTCCATAAATAAGCGCGATAAGGTAAAGGCTCGAAACTAGAAAGCCCCGCCCGAAAGCTACCAAACACGGCCGGCGGGCATCAGGCTGGAAATACGTAAATAACTAATTATTTTAGTAGATAATTAACTAATTATTTTGGCAGGGCGTATACTTGCACCTAACCAACTCATTTGAAGGCCATGTGTGAAGTATTGTTTGTCCCCGTCGTGCGGGGCCCGCTCGTGTTGACATTCTTTGATTCCTGCGTGCCGGCGGGGTTTCCCTCGCCCGCCGAGGACCACGAGGGCATGAAGCTGGACCTAAACCAGCTGCTCTTGCCCAACCCCGATTCCAGCTACCTGGTGCGGGTAATGGGCGACTCGATGACGGGCGGCGAGTCCGGTATCCGCGACGGGGCGCTGCTGGCCGTGGACTGTCGGCTGGAGGCCCGGCCCGATGACGTGGTCATTGCCGTGGTGGAGGGGCAGTTTACCGTCAAGCGCCTCGTGAAGCGCCAAGGCGAGCATTGGTTTCTGGTGCCGGACAATCCCAGCTTCCCGGAGATTCCCATTGACGAGCCGGATTTGTTTGACGTGTGGGGCGTGGTGACGCACGTGCTCACCGAAACCCGGCGCGGCCGGCTCTCGGCCCACGTGCGCGTGAGCTGATGTACGGCCTGGTTGACTGCAACAACTTTTACGTGAGCTGCGAGCGGGCCTTTCAGCCCCGGCTGCTGGGCCGGCCCGTGGTGGTCTTGTCCAACAACGACGGCTGCATCATCTCCCGCTCGCAGGAGGCCAAGGACCTGGGCCTGAAAATGGGGGAGCCCTATTTTCAGGTCAAGCCCGTGCTCGTGCGCCACGGGGTGCAGGTGTGCTCCAGCAACTACGCCCTCTACGGGGATATGAGCAGGCGCGTGATGCACTACCTGGCCTCGGTAGTGCCGGAGATTGAAATCTACTCCATCGACGAGTGCTTTCTGGACCTGCACGGGCTGGAGCCCTACTGCGGCACGCTCGTAAAGCTGGCCGCCGAGTGGCGCAAGCAAATCAGCAAGCGCACCCACATTCCCGTCTGCATCGGCATGGCCCCCACCAAGACGCTGGCCAAGGTGGCCAATCGCCTCGCCAAGAAGCTGCCCGAGCAGCAGGGCGTGCTGTGCCTGGACAGTGCGGCACTGCGGCAGTGGGCGCTGGAGCGCACCCCGGTGGAGGACGTGTGGGGCATTGGCTTTCAGTACGGGCGCAAGCTGCAGGAGCAGGGCATTCGCACGGCCGCGCAGCTGGCGGCGCAAAGTGAGGGCTGGGCGCGCAAGCAGCTGGGCGGGGTAGTGGGGGCGCGCCTCGTGCGCGAGCTGCAGGGCACGCCCTGCCAGGGCCTGCTGCCGAGCGAGGACGGGAGCCTCTCGCGCAAGAGCCTGGCCTGCACCCGCAGCTTCGGCGAGCCCCTGCAGGAGTTTGCCGACCTCTCGGCCGCCGTGGCCCACTTTACCAGCCGGGCGGCCGAGAAGCTGCGCCGGCAGAACTCGGCGGCCAGCGTGCTCACCGTGTTCTTGAGCAAGAACCGCTTCGGGCTGGAGCCCCCGCCGCACACGCGCTCGGCGGTGCTCACGCTGCCGGCGGCCAGCAGCGACACGGGGGAGCTGCTGCGCTACGCCCGGGCGGGCCTGAAGCGCATCTGGGAGCCGGGCACGGTGTACAAGAAAGCGGGGGTAGTCCTGGACGGGCTGGAGACGGCCGGCCAGCAGCAGCTATTGCTCTTTGAGGCCAATGAGCAGGCCGAGCGCCGCACCCAGCTCATGGCCGACCTGGATAAGATCAACCAGCGCTTCGGGGCCGGGGCCGTGCGCTTTGCCGCGGCCCTGCCCCAGAAGGGTACCTACGTGCTGCCCTGGGTCGGGCAGAGTCAGTTTCAGACCCCGGCCTATACGACCGTGTGGGAGGATATTCTGTGTATTCGGGGGTGAGGGCAGACAGGCCCTGCCTGTCTGCCCTACGCCGCGATTTCCTCCCGCCCGCTGGCCGCCAGGGTCAGCTCGGGCTGGACAGCGGGCATCTCAACCTCACAGGTCGTGCCCATGACCTGCTCAATGTGTGCCTGCACATGCTGGGCAATAGCCATTGATAGGAGTGGGGGCACGGCGTTGCCTACCTGGTTATACTGGGACAGGTAGTTCTCATCCTCTCGCCCCTTGCTCTTGAGCAGCTTGCTGGATACCTGCGTGCGCTTGCCACAGAAGACATAGGTGTCAGGAAATGACTGCAGGCGCGCAGCCTCCCTGGCCGTCAGGTTACGGGGAAGGGTAGGATGAATGAAGGTGGAGTAGAAGGAGGCCGGGATGGTATAGGAAACCATCCCAGGTCGCAGGTGTCGGTAATTGGAGCTGTACGTGGCAGCGGAGAGCTCCCCGCTAGCGCCGCGCCTGAATACGCGGTACTGTTCCTCCATCTCCGCTAGGGCCGTGCCGCTCTGGATCAGCCGGAAGCGCTCCACCAGGCGCTTGGTGTGCTTCATGGCCTCATGGTTATATACCTTCCGGCTACCGCGTCGCGCCCACCGCTGGTAGGGAGTGCTGGCGCGCATGCCGTAGCTAGGCAGTACGTCAGCTCCCTCCCCGGCACTGATCTGAGGCAGGTCTGATAGGGCGTCCCACACGGTGACGGGCGGTAGCAGATCCGCGTCGAAGCGCAGCTGGCCCTCCGCAACGGGTAGGTAGTGCGTGGGGCGCGGGGGCTGCTCGATGGGCGCGGCCAGCGAGCCAACGATAAATACGCGCTGCCTGAGCTGTGGTACCCCATACTGCGCGGCGTTCAGCTGCCAGACCGTAACATGATACTCCAGGTCCTGAAAGGTCCGGCGAATCACGTCGATAACCTGCTCACCACTCTCATTGGCTCGGTAAAGCAGGCCATACACGTTCTCCAGCACGAACACGGATGGACGAAGGGCATCCACCCAGCTGGCGAAGTTATTGAAGAGCGAGTTGCGAGGGTCGTTGGGATTCTTTACCGGGCCAGCCATGCTAAACCCCTGGCAGGGTGGCCCACCGATGATGACGTCCGGGCGCTGGCCTACCAGCGCCCGGACTTTCTCACGCGTAGATACCTTCCGGATATCCTCCTCAATTATGGTTGCCTTGGGAAAGTTGCGGCGCAGCGTCTGCGCCGCCCACTTGTCTATTTCTACGCAGGCGCGAACCTCGTATCCAGCGAGGCGAAAGCCCTCGCTGAACCCGCCCGCGCCAGCAAAGACATCTACTACAGAGAGTTCCAACATTTACTCACAAAATTGCTTCTGCGAAGGTCGGAAAATAGCGGTAAATCTGCCTATACATCCTAATATCTGCTGCATCAAGAGCTGGTGCCTTCCCAATAATGCTCTCATAGGTAACATTATCATCGTCATCTATTCGCACAGAGTGGATCATGGATTCCAGCCAGCCTAGCTCCTTGATAGTGAGGTTTGGAATACTCACGACAAACGGCTCGAAGCTAGGTCGATAGAAGCCAATGTCCTTAAAGCCTGCTTTATCAAAGGTTTCAGTATCCTTTTTGCTTACAAGTATCCAGCCGAATGTCACCATGGTCGGGCCATCGGCGTACTGGATATTTACCACTTGATGAGCTACGATTTTGTTTTCCTCTTTTGCAAGCCCGTTACGTGCATTCAACGACTCATTAATTACGCCAGTTAAAATGCCGTGATACAGTTCTACTAATTCAGGGGTTGATAAGGCCTTCTTATCAGTGCCCGCGGGAATATACTTGCCATTGAGCCGCTTCGTTAACTGTTTATACCTGTAAGCTTCTTGTTGTTCAGGAGTAGCACCTGGTAAGGTCTCTGCTTCTACATTGACAGTGATTAGTAAGAAAGAGCCAGGTAGTGCTCGTTGAGTAGCTATGCGAAGATCATGTATAAAATCATTTTTTAGGCCCTTAACATAATCAAGCCATACTATCGCCTTACCCGTACGCCATGGCATTCTTGGCAGATGCTCTGTGGCTGTGCCGAAATGTATATTGACGCACGAATAAGGACGATTGAATTCATATCGATTAACTGTGAATTCGTCCGGCTCATCAGTAATTTCTTGCTCAATGCTATGCATATTATTTATTCCTAATATTCTATGGAATAGAAGGTAATCGGTGAAATAAATAGATCCAAATCCTATATACAAGTATTCTTCTAATCTACCAAATACACTTAATCGTGCCATGATTTCGCATAGCATTTTTCTTTCCGCGCCTTTTGCTGGACGCAGACGATAATTAACAGCCTCATGATTAAGCATACTATCCTACTTTTTCTATTTCGTAACGATAGTAATAGTCGAAGGTCATTTGACCTACTTCTCTATAGGAGCTCAAGCCGAGTTTGCGTTTCACCTTATCGGCTTTGCTCTTGGATATTGAATACTGAATTGATTGCTCGGTTTTGGCTGGCTTAGCTCTTGGCGTTGGCGTTGGGGCACTGAAATCCCCATCTCGAGTGTCTTGAGGAGCACTCACAATTTGCACTAGGCTAACTGATGGAGCTTCTTCAACCTTCTGATTCATGACCCAATTTGAAGAAGGGTTAACATCTTCACCTCCTTCTCTTTCAGCTTTAAGCTGATTTAAAAATGTAATGACAGGATCGGACATTTCTATCATTTTAGCACGTACTGCCAGATACAGGCGTGAGTCCATATCCAAATCAGTTTTGGTAGTCGTCCAAGGCAGAACCGAAGCATCAACGCTTGTGAAGAATGCATATCCTCTAAATCTAGAAAACTGGCCATGATATTTGGCGAAACCATCACCACCTTTACCTGTCCAACCAGTCCGCCAGGATTGCTCTGGCCCGACAACAAGACGGTCGTTACAGAAGATATACCACCCTCCCTCTTCCAATACTGCATCGCTGAGGCCAACTATTAAATGAATCTGTACTTCTACATCTTCATTATTTTCATTTTTCACTGTTTGAGTTGTAGTAAATTGCCCAGCATTAAACTCATCGCTGGATTTAATATCCATATGTTTAGTGTTTAATTCTGAGCCATTTATGCTTATTTTCAAGCCTCTGTTAATATTAAATAAATTCTGCGAGCTGAGTCTATTGCCTAAATCAGATTCGAATGTTGTTCCATTTTCGCTGGATACTGAATCGTCTCCAAATCTTTGTGATACATCTGGATTAAGATCTGTTATTTTAATTTTTAATCCGCGCTTGTTTAAT
Source organism: Hymenobacter pini (assembly GCF_020421205.1). GTDB lineage: Bacteria > Bacteroidota > Bacteroidia > Cytophagales > Hymenobacteraceae > Hymenobacter > Hymenobacter pini. The sequence goes on along the minus strand of NZ_JAIZZH010000002.1, from coordinate 288,173 downwards.
GGGTTGTTGATAGGCGCACTATCACTGGTTTCACGCAGAGTAGAAAATTCAAATCCCCAATCGTTTTGCATATCGGGGCTGGCCCAATTATCCACATTGATCTTTAAAATGAAGTCAGAGTGCTCGGCAACCGACTTAACATGGATATTACGGCCAATTTTGAATAAGGCCCGCTTCATCCCGATGCCAAATCGGCCAACTGATCCAGGCGTATGCTCTGCTTCTGGATCTCTACCAAACCTGAATGCTCTGTTGCGAGCAACAGATGCTTCCATCCCACCGCAGTTATCTTGAATTACAAACTCATCAGGAGCAGTTGTGATATTGACTTCCAAATTGTCAAGCCTGAAGCTTCTCAGTCTTTGTTCGGGAGTAGTGGGGCCTTCGATATCTTCTGCAACAAGTGCGCGTGCCGCATCCACAGAGTTGTCAACCAGATCTGCGATAGCATCATGAAGTTGTAAGTCCCTTATTAGCATGTTGATGAAGAAATCCTTGAACGGCCGGCCATCAATTTTCTTCGGGTCTTGTTCAGCATCCCTTATCAAGGTATTTGCGTTGGCATCAGTAGTGGGCATGTGCTTATATTAATTTAGTTAGGCCTGAGTTGGGAATTAGCAGTCTCGTTTTTTTGTTTTTATTCTATGCAGCCGAACGCCCCCTTTGCGAATCTTACACCTATTGAGCGAAGTAACCTGATGGGTAAAATTCGCAGCAAGGACACAAAGCCGGAAATGTTGGTGCGACACTATCTTCATGGATTAGGTTACCGCTATAGACTGCATGATCCTAGGCTTCCAGGAAAGCCTGATATAGTATTTCCAAGTCGTCGGACTGTCATCTTTGTACAAGGCTGCTTTTGGCACTGGCATGGGGAACAGTGTAATATTCGCCCAGGTAAGCCGCGCACGAATCCGGAGAAATGGGAAGCGAAGCTCAAGGGAAACGTAGCTCGTGACCAGCGTCATCAGCAGGCCCTTCGTGAGGCTGGCTGGAAGGTCTTAGTTGTCTGGGAGTGTGAACTGAAGGCTGCTATCAGGCAGGAGACCCTGGATAGGCTAGTTGGAGAGATATCCTAGCTCTTTCTCCTAGGCAGTATCTTCGGGGTGGGTAAGGGGGCAAGGCCGCTCCAAGTAGTCTCATCCGCCTGCGAAATCAGGATGGATGGCGGCCTATTAGCCTGTCTGATGTAGAGTGTCTCATCCTCCATCACCTTTTCAATTGCTGCCTTAACGCTGTTATAGACCGCGTCAATGCTTCTGTGTTGAACACCAGAAACAGGCCTGGCTACGTCATAGTGGTACGTGCCTGATGGCAGTCGATACTTGACCTTCTCTTGATCCTCAATGTCACGCCGAAATCCAATCTTCAGCATCTCGGCGTGTAAGTCCGCATAGTCGTCGCTGCCATCCGTGCGATGGAGTACTACTCGGGCAATATAGGAATTCATGGCACTGGGGGTAAGGGAAGGTAATTACGGTTTTACATAACACCCCGCTGGGTGCTACGGGCTTACAAGGATATGCAATAGGAGAGGTCGGTAAGTAAGCAGGTGTTATACCCTGCTATTCGGCAAGCTACAAACTTTTTCAAGTGCGTATATACGTTCCTATGACACTTTTTTCGCCCACTGTAACAGATTGCGCGAATATGCAGCAGGGCTATGAATATGCTATGCCTAAAGCTGCAACAGGGAATAGTGTTAGATTTGACCACAATACACGCCTGATAACTACTATGACAAAGCAGCTTGTGCTCAATATTACCTGCTCACGCGAGCAGACTATCACTCCGCACCGAGCAGGTCGTGTAGTCACTGAAGTTAGCAAGCATGTGACGCTTGAGTTACAATGTAAGAGGTGTGGGAATAGAAAAGCGCAGGAGTTGCAGGATCTACCATCTGGCTACCATATTTATCAGGTGCAGATTGTAGGAGAGGATAATCCAACGCTGCCCGCGGAGTTTCGCGCTCAGCCACTACCGCGCCTTGAGGAGTCTCTGACAGTGCTGGCCACGTCGGAGCAGCATGCGCATGAGGAGGCGGAGCGACTGTCCAAGAGTCGCTTCAGCGGCCACATTGTGACTTACTACATTAATGGACAGTTGCACCTGAACGAGCGGTTTTGATGCCGCATAGAACGCATTGTGCCTCAAGCCAGCAAATCTCCCAGCCGCACATACGCCGCGTAATCCTGCAGCCGCTCGGAGCTATCAGCGAAGCTCTCCAGCCGCAGTACGGTGTAGTGCTCCAGCTCTAGGTACACCTCGCAGAAAAAGCCCCCGTCCATCAGGTACAAGCTCACGCCGTCCTCTTCCTCCCAGCGGCGGGCCAAGAAGCGGCCCTCCTCCCAGACCAGCGCCAGTTGCTGCTCAAAGGGTAGGGCGTCGAAGAGGGAGTGGGAGGTGGGCATTGTAAATAATAGTCTATTCTGGGTACTGGTAGTTATTTTTCTTCCTAATAATATCAAGACATCTACCTGCAAGCCTCCTGGGAATGCGGAGTTCCGATGCTATAAATTTGTCTAAATCTCTGTCCCAGGGAAATATTGGGTTCAATGCCTCTACCTTTTTGACCAACCGTTTTGTTGGGTTGGGGCGATCAAAGAACATACTAGCTTCCTTATTCTGGGCTCTAAGATTATTCCATTTGACGAGTCGTAATCTCTGATTTTCGAGTTCATTAAACAACGCAGTTGCGTGTTCGTCGGCACTATGAAATTTCTTCATTCCCGAACTAATTCTTGACATACGATTGAGTATGCGCTCCAACTTCCGGTACGTCTTCGGCTCTATACCAGCAGTGAAAAGGATGTCAAGCGTAGTTATATATAAGGAGAGAAAACGCTTATAAAGCTTAGTAAGTGTAGATGTATTGCCAAATGAGGCAAGACGGCCCTCATTTGATTGAAATTCGAGGTAGAGTTGTAGACCTGTTATATACTTATAAAGCGCTTTGGAATGTTTATTTAGTTTTTCATGCTCATAATTGTTTGCATCCTTATTAAGCTTGATATCATAAGCCTGGATGCCTTTTGAGAAGGCAGATAAGCGGTGCTGCTGCTCACTTGTGTAGACGAGTAATAGAAGTGCTGCTTGCCGTTCAGACGCTAACTTCCCTACTAGAACAGCAATAAACACAAGGCCACTAAGCACTTCTAGCGCAGCAATTATTTTTCCTGCACCAATGGGTGCTATGTCACCATAGCCTAGGGAGGTAAAAGTGATAACGCTGAAGTACAGCGCATCTAGAAAACATACAGGATCTGCTTGACTAGCTAATTTGGCAGCACCTAAGACCCAAAATAGAAAGGCGCTGGATAGGATAATGCCGGCTATGATAAATGCAATGACCTTATAGGAAGTTCGGTCTAAATAATCCCCGATGAATGTAACTAACTTCTGTCTTGGCTCGGTTTTAACACTTGGCTCCATATTAATTCACTGTGCATTGTTGTAGCGTATACGAAAACTTATAGTAGCAGCCTCATATACAATTACTTCTGCTGCCCGCGCAGCAGTTAAATAATCAGTTCCTTATTCTGTACCTGGCCGCGGAGCAGTATTTCTTACCGTGGACACTTACATCTTGCCCATTTCTCTGTCGATATCAGCGCTGGAATCAACATCAGGAATGAATTGGTTGAGAAGAAGCAGCAGCCCAAGCAGGACCGCTAGCCCAATTAGGACTCTTTTCAGCAGTCGCATCAGTTCGGCCGGTTATGCCCCCCACGGAGCAACGCCAGCACCTCCTCCTTCGCCGCAATCAGGTCATCCTTCGCGGCTATGAGTGCCTTGGGCTGCTTGGGGAGAGAGTGTAAACTATGCTTCATGTGCAGTACTGGAACGCCGAAACGACCACAAACTTAGAAGTAGCAGGATGCTGGCAGCTAGGTACAGCAGTGGTTGCGAAAGGAAATCGAAGGTTTTGAGTGGGTCTTCGCTGGATATGAAGTTGTGCGAACTGGTGAGAGTATTCAGGAGAGTAACACCGCAGAGGGCAAGGACTAACGTTTTCGCCTCGCGGAAGCCCTTCCTGATGTAGTAGTACGCCACCAGCAGGACAGGAGAAATCAGGTATAGCATGATATAGTCCTTGGTCTGCAAAGTAGGGGCGAAGTAACCCGTATGCCGCAGATAGTTCATCAGGACACTCAGGCCAAAGGCCAGGAACAGAAGGTTGGATGCCCAGACATCAAATCTGTGCTTTTGAACAGTTGCCATCAGCTGCGTAAGTTTTTGGAGCTACGCAGCAGCGTTAGTACTTCCTCCTTAGCCGCAATCAGGTCATCCTTCGCGGCTATGAGTGCCTTCAGTTGCTCATTCTCCCTGCGTACGGTAGCAAGTTCCTTCTCCAGCTCCGCCAGCGCACCCCCGCGTTTCGCATCCACCACCTGCACCTCGGCCGATCCATCGAGAAACATCTCGCCACGGCCGAGTAGGAGCCAAGCTGGGTTCAAATGCTCAATTGCTCGGAGAAGTGTAGCTATGTAGTCAGCATTGGGGACAGAACCTCTAGTTGTATATCCTCTGGTAGTGCCCTCATTCACACCAAATTTCTCGCTGAAGCTTCTAGGATTCAGACCTAAAGCCTTGATGAGAATTGAAAGGCGCTGACTTATAGTCTCTTGGCTCATATTTGTGAGCAATTGGAAATTATTTCTCTGGACAATTGTCTATTTTTAGACAATTGCACGTATGTTTGTACGTACTCGCTGCCCAAGTAAAGCAACCGGCAGCCAAATCGTCCAAACACGATGGAAGACCTTGCCCCGTACTGCCCCGATACCATCCGCCAGTTCAGCCAGCCGGTCAAGGCCGTGCTCCGGGAACATGGCTTTGTCAGCACCGAACTGTTCGCCCCCGATGGCTCGGTGGGCGTGCAGGGGGCCTGGATCAACCCGGGCCAGCAGGTGTTTCTGGCTATCTACCAGCATCAGACCCGCACGGGGCGCAAAACGCTGGAGCTGCGGGCGCAGCAGGGGGCCTATGCGGCCGGCACGGGCCGTCTGCTCGTGCGCGATGTGGTGGATGTAGCCTTTTTACTGGGCAGCTGGGAGCCGCTGGCCGAAGCCCGCGCCGCCGCCCGGTCTAGCGCAGCCACACCTGGTGCAGCAGCGTCAGCCCCTCCAGTACCAGCTGCCGCTGCCCCGCCCACGAGTGATGCACGTGGGGCGAGGGAGCCAGCAGCTCCAGCAGCTCGTCGGCCCGGTGGGGCACCGCGGGCTCCTGCGGCAGGTAGGTAAACAAGAACCGCTGCGCCGCATCCAGGGGCCCCCGGCCATCTGCTTCCTCGGCCTCCGTGGCTTCCATGAGGCGTTGCCCCAGGGCTTGGAGTTCAAGAAGCAGGGCAGGGGCTACCGCCATCGGGCAAAGACATACATACGCGTTTCAAATCTACTCTTTTTCCCCATTGTCATGACGGAAAAGCAGAAATACTATGCCCTCCTGGCGCTGGTCTGCGAGGACCTGCCGCACTTCGCCGTGGACCGGGCCATCCGCGCCGGCTATGGCCAGCAGTACGCCTCGGCCTCCACGCGCCTCTCGCACGTCAAGCAGGGCAAAGTGGCCTGCCTGCCCGACCTGCTGGCCCTGGTGGAGCACTCCCTGCCCGAGTTTGCCGTGCCCGCGCACCTGCGCCCGGAGCACGCGCCGGCCACCTTATTCGAGAAGTAGTCCACTTTTCCCTCTATACCCTTCGCTTGCTATGCACCTCAACACCGACCCCCGGCAGCCGGCCCGCCGCCCGTGCCTGCGCGATTTAGCGCGCCTGACCACTACGCTCTTGCCCCCGGCCGTGGTCATGCTCACGTCCCTGGACGAGCTGGAGCGCCGCTGCCAGGAAATTGACGCCACGCACCCCCAGTACCGGGAGGAAACCCCGCTGGTGCGCCGCTACGAGCAGCAGCGCCGGGCGGCCCTGCGCGGGGAGCTGCGCCTGGTCACGGCCACGGCCACCGAGGCCCCCGCCTTTCCCGAATCCGCCACGCGTGCCTAACTGCCCCGGCCATGTCCAAACAGCTATTCTTTCCGCCGATTTCCCTCACCGATGCCCGCACCGGCAAGCGCGTGCGCGTGCAGCAGCTCCCGGAAGGGGCCGCTCTGGTGCCCGCCCCCGAGCCCATTCTGGGCTACAGCTACCAGCAGGGCCACCTCACCGTGTACGTGCGCGGCACCATGCCCCCGGAGCTGCGCACGGCCCGGCAGGAGGGCACCACCCACCAGGAGGTGCTGCTCGTGCCCGAGCTGCCCAGCGGCATTCGGGAAATCGACTGGACCGACTGCCGCCGCGAGTTTCAGCTGCTGTTGCCAAAAGCGGCCTGAGGATGGTACACCGGTATTACCACTCAGCTAACTGGCAGGTGACACAGGGCCTGGCACAGCCGCAGGGCATCTTGGGCCAGGCGCTGCCGGGCTCCCATGTGTTGCCAGCTCATGTCCCGAGCGTAGGCATCCAGCAGGTAAAAATATTCCTGCAGTTGCAGGGGAGTGGCCGACACCAGGCGGTAGGTGGCCATATTTTCCAGCGCACGCTGCAGGCTGCTTTCCAGCAACTGCAATTCCTCGGGTGTGAGCGTGGGAGCCTGCGCCAGCTGTTGCAGGTGAGGCAAGTGCTCCAGCAGGTGTGGCAGGTGCATAGGGGAGTAGGCAGAAGAGCGACCAAGCTGAATATACAGGATATGGTCGAGCTTCACAAGCAGGGAAGCAATCGGTTCGGTGCACCCCTTCTCTCGGCGATACGGGCTGCTAGCCGGGTCGCCTGCGATGGGGCAGACTGCCCGAGTGTGCCCGGGTGGGTAGCAGACCTGGTCCGCCTAGCGCAGCAGGGCAGCTACGGCCAGCAACTGCTCTCGCTGCTGCTGCCAACTGAGCGCGTGGGCCTGCCGGCGCAGGATTTCGAGCTGGGCAAGTGCCTGCTCAATCTTCGGCTGATCGTAGCCGGCCAGGGGCAGGTACCGGGCCTCGCGTACATGGCCCAGCCACTCGCGCTGGTAGACGCCCAGCAGCAACTGCTCCAGGTGGGTGCCTTGGGTGATCTGCTCCACCAGCGAGGCTTGCCGGGCAACGACCAGCAGCGGCAGCAGCTCAGCGGCTGGCCGGTTGGGCTCCAATACGGGCATGGCGGGCAGCGGCATAAAGTGGATTGGAAGGGTACTGCAGCGTCTGGCGCAGCATGTGCAGGGACTGGTGCACGGCGGCAATCTGCTGCTCCAAGCTTGGGGCTGGAAACGGCACGGCGGCCGCCAGTAGCGCCTGCTCGTGCACGAATCCGCGCTGGAACGAGGCCGGCCAGGTTTTTTGGTCGAATACCGGAATCTGCCGGTAGTAGCGCAGCAACTCGCGCCGGATGGCATAGAGCACGCTGGTGCTGGTGGGCGAGCAGGCAAGAGCTTCCAGCTCAGCGTGCAGCTGTTGAAGGCGCGGCAGTAGCGATAGATCCATAGCAAGGCGGGGGCAAAGTATCCTCCCTACGACAGAGCACGCACGCGTGTTGCTACCTCTCTTATCACGGGTTTTATCACGGGCGCGCGGCGGCCGGCCGCCGCTGGTACGACCCTTATTTTCCACCACTTCATGCACCTCACGGACATTGCCTCTACCGGCTTCATTGCCGAGCACTTTCAGGCCCTGCTCGCCCGCCTGGAGCAGCTGCAGCAGGCGCTGCCCACCGGCGGCACGCCGCTGCCCCGCCTGCTGAGCATTGAGCAGGTCATGGAGCACTGCGGCGTGAGCCGGGCCACCGTGCAGCGCTGGCTGCACAAGGGCAAGGCCGGCCGGCAAGGCGCTACCATCACGCTGCAGGCCTACTGGTTTAGCCCCACTCAGCCCAGCATTCCCTGGCCGGCGCTGGCCGCCTTCGGCCAGGGCCTGGACTTCGACCTGAGTTCCCTGAATCTGGGCGCGGCCGCCCCCGCGCCCGCGCCGGCCCGGGCGACCCGCTCGCGTAACTGATCTATCTGTCACGCCCCTTTCTTACCCATGCCCGCTACTTACGCCCTTTACACGGCCCGGCCTGCCGCCGGCCCTCCGCGCTCTTTCCGCGACTTTCTGCTGGCCGAATACCAGCAGCCCATACACTTGCTCGGCCTGGAGCACCTGCGCCCGCGTACCAGCGTGCGCCGCCCCCAACTGCTTGTCGAGCAAGGCCAGCTCAGTGAGCAGCTGGACTCCGTGCGCTTTCTGCTTTCGGTGGCTCGCCAGCACCCCGGCCGCTTCCTAGAGCAGGAGCAGGTACTGCTTGCCAGTGAGCAGCGGCTCACGGAGCGCCTGGAGTCCGTTACCGGCTTACTACGGGAAGGAGGGATGTCGAATGGCTGAGGGAGCAGACCGCGAAACGCCCGGCATCTTTCAGCTCTGGGAGAGGGATATAGCCGAGGTGCGGGAAAATCCCGCGGCCATCCACAACGTGGGCGGCTGCGAGCAGGAGCAGCTGGTGGAAACCATGTTCTGCGATTACGCTGCGCTGGGGGCGGCCCTACTTGTGTACTACGAGGCGGGCCTATATACCAGCGAAGACCTAGAGGTGGAAGGGGAAATCAACGATGAGACGCTGGAGCGCGAAGAAGCCGACGTTCAAGCGTACCTCACCTTCGATTTGCGCAGCTTTCTAAAGTCCCGTCAGTCCTCGTGGCTGCCCATCCAACGAGTGAAGTTTTCTATTTCATCCTTTGCTTGGCCGTTCTATAAAGCAGGGCTGCTCAAGTACGCTGCTTTTCTGCAGGTGCTCTTCTTCCGTCGTGATAGTGCGGGTACTCCAGAAATCGGCATTGGGTACCAAGTGATAGAAACGTTGCTGGGACTTGCGCATCAAGCCGGGGAGGAACAGGCCTATGCACGTATGCGCAGCGTCCAGGAAGGAGGGCCGCGTAATGGCTAAGACGACTACTAATTGGTTTGCCGCCTGCCCGCACTGCGGCGGGGAGGGTATATGTCCCTCAGGCCAGTGCCCGGTACGGGACTCGCCAGACCGGTCCAAGGCCCCCAGAACCCGTCGAATGCCCGTAGCGGCCGGTAAAGCACCCCCAGTACAACCAGGTGCTACCGGCCGCAAGCCCATCGGCCTGGATGTGACGGCTTCGGGAAGCATTGCCAAGCGCGATGTGCTGAAGATGTGGGAGGAGTTGCCGGAAAATCGCTCGGGCAGCATTCAGCCCATTCCCTACGGCAACCGGGGTTCCGCCATCGAGCATTTTAGCATTCGCGTGAGTGGGGCTATGCCCGAAATCAAGGATTTCCTCTCGCGCAACAACTGGCTACTACGTTTCGAGGATAGCCGCACAACCCGGTTAGGGGTGAGCTGCAGCCAGCTACAAACAAAGGATACGCGCCAGCCGATTCCCGGCCGCTATGGGCTGTACCTGCAGATCCACGAACGAGGCTAAGTCGACCATTTCCCCCGCCCACACCTAGTTGTACACTGCCTCCATCGGCGCGCCCCGGCCTGTTTTTGACCGGGGCGAGCGAAGCCGACCGTTCCCCAGCGGGTGGGAACGAACGATGGAAACCGGGCCAGCTCGCGCTGGCTGGGGGCACGGAGGGTCTGCCAGCTAGCAGCCCGGCTCGTAGCGGCCTGGACGGGAATACCCGCCCCCCGGTGCCCGCTACGGCCACTTTTACCCCGCGTTCTGCTCTCTATTTTTTCTATGTCCGTTCAACTTCTTTCTCTGGGTAATTGCCTGTTGTACTGGCACCGTCGCGTCGACGCCCTCTGGCATCAAACGCCACGCATCCAGGTCGAGCGCTGCATCACGCGAGGACCCCGGGCTGGGGTGCAAGAAACCATTGTGCGCCGGGGCCGGCGCACCGTGACCGATGGCGGCAAAGCCACTGGCGAGGCCTTGCTCAAGCAGTACCGGCGCACCGTGGAGCGACTGCTTGCGCAGCCGCTGCTGCTGCAGGCGCACCGCACCGATACCGGCCAACTGCTGCTGCCCAGCATCCTGGTGGATGCTCGCCAGCTCATGCAGAAGCGCAGCCTTACGGAGCGCACGATGCGCACCCACCTGGCCCAGCTTATCGACATTGGCTTTATCGTGCGCAAAAAGTGGCATGGCCGCCAGCGCAGCTTTGAATTGTGGATCAACCCCGACTTCATTCTGAAACCCGCCCAGAATCCCCCAGAAATGCTCGATGAGCCGGCTGTTGGGCAGGCAACAAGCTGCGCGGAAGATGCCACAACCGGTACAAAATTTCCGGTTAATGAGCTTCCTGACCTTCCAGAAACGCAGAAATATGAAATCGGTGGGTGTGGAAAAAATGCCTCGGACGATGAGGCCGAAAGACCCTTTCCGGAAACGGAGGGTCGCCAGGCGGGCAGAAAAGGGCCCCACGCGTCGGAATGGGGCACTGGCGGCGGCGGCGGCCGGCAACCGGCGCTGCCGCCGGCGGTGGATAAGTGGCCCGCAGTGGGGGAAAACCAGGCCAAATACGCCGGGTACCTCACCGAGGCCTGGCTCAAGGCTCAGGCCTGCGTCTACCCGGGCATTCGCTTCAACGAGCAGCAGCAGCAGCTGGCCCAGCAGGCAATACTGCGTGGGGTGTACGCTGGCTTTCAGGACCCGCACTTTAACTACGATGCCTACCACCGGGGCGTGCTGCGCCGTCTGGAGCTAGTCGAGCTGCACTTCGCCCGCCACCAGGGCCGCTACAAAGCCGGCATGCCCTGGGCCGAGATGATCAAGGGAAAGGGCTATTTCGACGCGGAAAACGCGAAAGGCTTCCGGGGTACCATCGCCTGGCTGGTCGCTGACCGTAAAGCCTACCAGCTCAGCCAGCTTAACAAAGCGGTAGCCGAGGCTATTCGGGAGCTTACGCTGCGCCGCAAGCTGGATCGGGGGCAGAAAACGCCCCTACGCCTCGCGGCCCGCATCAAGGCCACCAGCTTCGCCGCACTTTATCAGCAGCACATTGCTCGACTCGATCAGCTGGCTGGCCAGTTGGGCACCGATAAACTCAACAAACGTGTGCTGGCGCTGCTCTAAGGCCAGCCGCTTTACTCTTCCAATCTTCTCCATGGTACCCACAACCGCTTGCCCGACTACCGGGCCCGCACACCTCAAAAACACCGCGCTCTGGAAGGCTCGCGTGTACTGGAGCCACGTGAACCCAGGCCAGGCCGGGCAGATGGACTTTTACAGTTTCGACAGCAGTGGCCGCTTTGCCGTAGCCGACCCCGCGCGCTATGGCCTGGCAGGGCTGCGCAAACTGGTGGACAAGCTGGGAGCGAAAGTGGCCCGCTGCGTGATTTACGAAAACCTCACGGCCGGCCGGCCCGAGTACTGCCGGAAGGAAAACGGAACCTGGACCCGATGAGCGTGCCGCAGCTGGACCAGATAGTGGCCCTGCACGACGACGAGGCGCACGCACTCGGCAAAGCCCGGCACATGTACCACCTGCGTGAAGGCCTTACCACCGTCCCTGGCACAGGAAGAACTACGGGCAGTCACGGCCGAAGCGCGCGGCCTCCTGAACACAGTGTAGGGCAAACTGCACCGGAAAGCGCTATGGCCTGGCAGGGTATTGCCAGCTGCAGCCCCCGGTAGCGGGCCAGTAGTGGCCCGGTAAACGGCTGCTTAGCTACCTCCTTGCGCATCTTTTTCTGTCTGGTCAGAACCAACCAAGTAGGTGGGGACCGAAAGGTTCTGCTGGCAGATCAGTGCTGTACCGCGTGGTGGGCTGTAGGGATACATATCCCTACGGCCGAGGGCTCGCAGCCCTCCAGTACTTCTACAATAGCGTAACGGCCAGTAGCGGCCGTTGTGGTACCGCTACTGGCCGCTACTGGCTACTACGACAGCCCATCAACCAGTTAGGAGAGCTGAATTTTCATCTCGTACTGGCCCGGGAGGCCGTAATGCTGGTAGAAAGCTAATACTTGGTGTACGGTAAGCCGGCCGTGGGTGTGAATGCCAAGTTTCTGGCACCAGCGGGCAATGGTGCCGGTATGGATGTCGTACTCTTGGGCGAGTTCTTTCTTGGATTTGGGGCGCACCCCCATGGTGGTCTGGCTAGTGAGTTGCTGCACGAGTAATGGGAAGAGAAAGTGGCAAAATGACACGAGACGGCCGGGTGGGGGTGCGGCGCACGTTATGCAAGATACTAGCATTTTTACCAGAATACTAGACTATTTCCAGGCATTATCCAGCATTTTCGCACAGCGCCGAAGCCGCACCCGCCACCTTTCGGGCACTGTGCTAGGCAAGCGCGGCGAGTCGAGCGGTAGCGGCTGCCACTGCTGGCCGAGTCCTTCTGCGCGCCTCTTCTTTCGCGTCGGGGCCCGGTGAACCCCTGTGTGGTCCCGGCCCACTTTCCTGCTTTCCGCGAGGCGCGTACCAGAAGAACATGTAGCGCCAGGCAGCGGGGGCCTGCGGCCACCCGCCGGCTACTAGATCGGCGCTTGCCGGGTCCAGCACAGGGTGAAGGGAACCGCCAGTATCGGCCCAGTAACGGGGCCGGTACTGGCGGCCGCTTCCAGTGTTACGTCCGCCTTATTTCTGCTCTATGATCTGCTCTGTGGCCCCGGCAAGTCTGCCAGTACGCGCCAAATTCAAGTATGAACTAGCCCGCGAATACGGTTTGCACCGCAATACCCTGCGCGTGTGGTGCGAGCAGGTGGGCATTCACGGACGCAGCCGCCTCTCGGTGGGGCAGGTCACGCAGTTCTATCAGCACTTCGGCTTGCCGGGCCTCTACCAGCAGCCCGTGGAGTAGGGCTTGGCATTGGCCACCACGGAAGTTACGCTGGCTTTTCATTCTTTTCTTCCTCTTATATGCAGCAAAAAGACCTGCTTCTCATGGGCGGCATCGGCCTGATTCTCTACGCCGCCCTTCGCCAGACAGCGACGCCCGCCCGGAGCGCCGCACCGGCTCCGCCCCGCTACGTGCCGGCCCCCCAAGTCGTGTATCAGCCCAGTCCAGCCCCGGCGTCCTCGTCGGGGTCCGTGTGGGAGAAGCTGCTAGCGGCGGGTAGTGTCGCGACGGGCTTACTGAATTCGGGCACTACGCTGTGGAACACGGTCAAGCAATCGAAGACAATGCCCTTTGCGCCCCCCACCACTACGCCGATTCTGCCAGCCTACGTGTAGCAGGCGAACCAGTAGGCTAGAAAAGGCAAGTAGATAGCTGGTATCTGTCCGAAACAGAGGACTGGGCAGCCTCTCTGCCTAACGGCCTCGTCCTCCCCGTTACCGGCGCCGGTAACGGGGAGGACGAGGCCGTTAGGCAATAAAGGAATTCGGCGGAGCGAATGTGGATGCGCTGCTCAGACGTTTGAGTTCGCTACTGTGCCTTTTCAATGGCAATGGATGACGGCAGACCGATGGCGCAGGCATTCTCTGAAGGATGCCAGGGGAGCAAGTGCAAGGACGGGTCTTTGCCCGGCTTTTAGCCTTAATGGCATCCGGGCGAGTTTCGGGTTAGCGCAAAACGTAGAACGGCTACCCAATCTGGGTAGCCGTTCTCGTGAAAGCGGATTTCCTGTCAGCCTACCGGACCAGTACCAGGCGGGTGTGCAGCGGGGTAGCACCGGGGCCGATTAGGCGCAGCACATACGTGCCCGCGGGCAGGGTAACAGGCAGCCGCACGGGTAGCTGCGCCTGATCTGTAGCGGGAAGCAGCGGCTGGGTAGCGAGCTGCCGGCCCGCATTGTCTAGCACCTGCAGGGCCAGGCGTTGTCCAGCGCGGCCGGTAACAGTTAGCGTCAGGGGCTGGTCCGGACTCGCGGGATTGGGAGCTACGGTAAGCGCGGCCGTCGCGCTGCTACCCAGCGGGCCCACGGCAACAACGCGGCTGTAGTGCCGGCTGCCATCCTGGTCCTGCTGCTCCAAGCGGTAATAAAGCTGGCTCACTGGGGCCGATGCGTCCAGGGCCTGGTACTGGCGGGCCTGGCTGCTGGTGCCGGCTGCCGCCCGGGTCAGGACGGTCGAGAAAGTGCGGCCGTCCAGGCTGCGCTGCACCTGGAAGCTTTGGGCACCCACCTCCTGGGCCGTCGCCCACGTTACCTGCACGGTTCCCCCGGCCTGCCGCTGGACGTCGAAGCGGGTCAGGGTGACGGGTAGCGGGCCGGCGGGGGCCACAAAGGCCCGGGCCGCTGCGTAGCTGTTGGCCACGCGCAGGCCGTCCAGCTGCAGAGGCGACGTGTTGGAGCCCTGGCGCAGGGCGACAGCCCCGATGCTGGCCGGAGCCGAGCTGGCCGCTTCCGTGCTGGTAGCGTTGGCAGTCGCGGGCTCGCTCTGCCCGGGATTCACGTACAGGCGGGTTTCAGTGCCAGAGGGCCCGAACGTGTAGCGCAAGGTCAGCAGGTAAGTAGTGCCCAGCTCGTAGAAGGCCGGGTCCCACTGGGTCGTAGTGCCGCTGCCGGATACGCCGAACTGGACCTTGCCCCCAGTCGCCGCGCGCACAAACAACCGGGCCCGGAAGGTGCTGGCCACCGGGTCGGGGCTCAGGTGCAGGAAATAGTCCGCAGTGGAGGCGCTGCTCACGTTGACCAGGACGGAGGCGTACACGGCCGTGCCAGCCCCCTGGCTGGCAAAGGTCCGGTTCACGTCCTCACCCGAAGCCGTTAGGGCAGCGGCGGCATTGGCGGCGGCGGGACGGTTGGCGGCCGTCGACGTGTAACTGGTCTGGCTCAGACCCGGTGCGGCAACCAGGATGGCATTGGTGCCCGGGACGCTGTGGGCCGTCCAGCCATGGTCGGTCAGCCGGTCCCCGGCCGGGTAGTCAAAGTTGTCGGCCAGGAGCAGGCCGGCCGGCGGGGCCGGGGTGGAGAGCGTCAGCTCGCCGTGAGGAGTGAGTAGGTAATTCTCCGCCCCGCTGGTCGCGTTATCGTTGTAGTCGAAGACGGCAAACGTGTATTCCGTATCGGCCGCAAGGCCGGTCACCGTTAGCGTGGAGGCGTTGCCGGCCAGCACGACGTAGGTACCGGGCGTAGGCTGGTCCCCCTGACCGAAAGCGGGATCGGCGGCGTAGGTGGTCCCGTCCGTGGGCTGGAACGACAGGGCTGGGCCGGGCGTGACCACCAGCAGCTGCTTGGCCCCGTTGCCCCCGCTGATGCTGAGCGTCACGCTGGTGGGCGCCACGGTAGTGGCCGTGAGCGTGCTGGCCTGGGTCGGCTCCACGGCCAGGACCACGGCCGGCGTGGTCACGCTGACCTGTTCGCCGTAGCTGGTGCCCTGGGCATTGGTGGCGTAGGCGCGCAGGTAGTAAGTGGTACTGGGCTGCAGGCCGGTCAGCTGGCTGGTAAAGGAACCCGTTCCGCTACCCTCCTGGGTGAACTCGTCCTGGGTAGTGGGGGCTTCGGTGGTGGCGTACACCACCCCGCGCACGGTAACCGGACTGCCACCGTCTTCGAGCACTTCCCCGCCGCTGGTGGCGGTGGTCGCCGTCACGGCGGTAGTCGCTGCGGTGCGCAGGCTGGGCGGATAAACCGGGGCAATGCCCGTCCCGGATACCTGAATACCGGGCAGGGAGCTGGCCCCCGACGTTGCGACGGTGATGCTGCCGGTGGTGGCCTGCGCCAGCGCCGGCACGAACCGCACTTCAACCGTGGCCGAGAGGCTGCCGCCGGTGGGTGCGAGCGAGAGGGTGGCACAGCTGAAGGCGGTCGAGCCGGCACGCAGCTGGAAGCCGGCGGGTGGGCTCAGCGTTACACTGCCGGATAGGTTGCTGCCCGTCAAGGTTATGGTCTTGGGGGGCGAAGCGGCGCCCACGGCTACGTTGCCGAAGTCCGGTACCGGGTTAGGCGTAGCGGAAACTGTGGGTGGGGGCGCGCTTACGGTAATGGTAACCGGGGTGCTGGTGCCGGTCACGCTCCCGCAGGTGCTCGTGGCCCGGGCGACGAGGTAATAGGTGCCGGCCACCGCGCCGAAGTCCGCGCCCTTGGGCGTATAGCTGGCCGCGGTGGCCCCGCTGATCGTGGTGGTAAAGGGACCCGTGCTGCTAGTGCTGTACGCCCAGGTAAAGGTGGAGGCCGCAGTGGCCGAAGCATCAATGCTTGTGCCCGCGCCGGTAGTAGTCAGGCTCTGCGGCCCGTCCGGCTGTAGCGTAACGGTAATGCTGGCGGGCGGGGCCGTCAGGATCAGGTCCGTGGTGTTGGCGGTACCCAGGGTAGAAGAGGCCGCGTGCACCACGCGGATGCGGTAGCCCGTACCCGCGGCCGTGCCGGCCGGGATGGTCGCCGCGATGGGGGAGGCCGAGCCAGTGCCGAGCAGGTTCCGAGTCAGGTCGGCGGAAAAGGCGCCGCTGGCATCGGAAAGCTGGGCGGCAAACGAGCCGGTGAGCCCGCCGGTAACGGTGAATGGTACGGAAACGGCTGCGCCGCTGCCGCTCACGCAGAAGGGGCTGCCGGCGATGGTACCGGTCGTGATGGTGGGCGCGGCCGGGATGCCAGTTGCGGTGGCCGTAATCTTAAGGTTATCCAGGCTGACCTTGGGACGGGAGCCGGTAATGGTACCCGTGCCGCCGGCCGTGTTCTGCAGATAGAAGCGAATTTTGGCCGTGGGCTTGTTGTCAAAGGCCGCCGGCAGGGCCAGGGCCGTAAGCTGCCCGTTGGTGGCCACATTGTTGGTGAGCACCACGCTGGAGCCGGGCAGATCCACCCAGGCCCCGCTGGTGCCGGTGTTGGTCTGGAGCTTGAAAGTGGACTGGCGGTTACCGGTTGAGTTGGCCACGCTGGCCCAGTCCACAGTCAGCGTGCCAGCGGTGGTGTTGCTAAAGTCCAGGCTCAGATCGAACGCCGCCGCGGCGCTATTGTCGGTGGAGCCGGTGGCCAGCAGCACGATGGAGCCGGTGAGTTTCTGCACGCCGCCGCCGTTGCCGGTGCTAAAGACGGTGTTCTGGTTGGGTAGCGTCGGGCTGGGGGTGGCCACGCCGAACGTGGCCGCCCCGGTGCCGGAAGCAAAATTGGTGGTCCAGTTGCCGATCTGGTCGAAGTTTTCGGAGTACGCGCCGTTACTTAGCGCGTAGGGCGTCTGGGCGCGGGCACTCAGGCCCAGCTGCCCCAGCAGCCAGAGGGTCAGGAAGAGAAAGCGAAAGGTAGAAGACCGCATGGGAAAGTCAGAAAAACGGGACGGGAAATAGCCGCGGCCTTAGTTGGTGGGACCATTATCAACCTGGGCCTCCACTGCCTGCTGCACACTCACGGGCAGGGCCGAAAGCAGGTCAAGGCCGGTGGCCGCCTCGATGGCATCGACCGTGGTGCGGTACTGGCCCCAGTTGGAAGTCATGCCGTTATCGTTGGGCGTGTCAATGGCAATGATGCGGGTGCCGGCGTTTACCCGGCTGATGTCGTTGGTACCCATGGGCAGCACCACAATCACTTTCCAGACGCGCTTGGGCACCTGAATGCGGCCCTGGTCGATGGTTTCGGCGTACACCGGCCGGTCCGGCTGGCCGCTCACGCGGATGACGCCGCTGCCCCCCTTGCCGTAGGAGCCCATAATGATGTAGAGCTCATTGCCGGCGTTGATGAGCGTGCGGCCGTAGTTTTCCAGCGCCGCCCAGGTCTGCTGGTTGTTAGTGGGCGATTGGGGAATCATGTTGGTCATTAGGAACGTGGCCGAGTTGTCCGCCACGGAACTGGTACGGTCAGCCGAGGGGCAGTTGTGGCCCCGGTCGAAACCGGAGCCCGAATAGCTGCTGCCCCCGACCTGGTACCAACCGGCGGGCAGCGTCGGGTCGTTGCGGAAGTTGTCTTGGCGGGCAGTGGAGCCAATCCACTTGGGGGCTAGGTACCAGCTGACCCAGTTGGGCTTGCCCTGGTCGCGGTGATAGCTGAGCGCGTACTGGGGCTTTTCCAACAGGTAGTTGGTCGGCTGGTTCACATCCGCTACGGCCCCGCTGGGGTTGCCCATGGTCAGGTGCTGATCATCCCCCGTGGCCACGGGCGGGGGCGAAGTCGCGTAGCCGGCGACCGTAAAGTTGTCCAGGTTGAGGCGGGCGGCTCCCCCACTGACTTTTCGCAACTGGAAGCGTAAGCTACCGGGCACATCCACGGCGAAGGAAGCCGTCTGCAGGGCGTAGCCGGTGGCCACCACCGGCTGGCCTACCCGCACCCAGTCGGGACAGCCCTGCGTCTGGTACCAGAGCTCAAAGGCGGCGGTGGCATCCGTGCCGTAGGCGGCGTGCTGCACGGTGACGGTACTAGCCCCATCGGGCAGGAAAAAGTCCATCGTAAGCGTACCGCGCTGCTGGAGGCGGGCCGCCTGGGTGCCGGCCCGGTGGTCCTGAGCTTCGGCACCGAGTACGGCGTCGTCGAAGATCCAGGAGCCGGTGCCCAGCGTGACGGCGGCGGCCGGGTAGGTGGTTTTCGTGCCGGAATCAAATGATTCCGTGGTGGTCGTCTGGGCCCGGGCGTTCGGGGCCAGCCATCCGGTCAAGGCCAGCAGCAGGGGGATGCCGAGGGCCCGGGGGAGCGTAGAGGAGTGCATCAACTAGACTGAAAGGAAAGAACTTAGCGAAGAACAAGTGTTTCGCAGCCTTAAAGCTAGCTAGATTTTGCAGTTGCGCCAGAACGGGCTATGGGATGATAACAATTCGGAAACACAAGTGAGCCAGGCTGACGCAGTCTGGCTGCTCGTACAACGAGGTGTTCTTCGCCAGCTGCCGTGCTGCTGCCACAAAGCGGGGGCGATGTTTAGCCTTTGCCAGTGCTACGTAGGTAGTTCCAGTATATCACCTGTGGCGATTGTTGAAGAAGTGCTCATCCTAGGGGCGTGCATCCCTCTAGGTGTCACTATCCGCCAAAAAGTCCCCTGCCCGGAGTAGATAACCGGGGCAGGGGGCTTTTTGGTGAGTAGGCGGCTGCTGCGTTAGGGTAGCAGTACCGGGCCTAGGCCATCAATGTAACCGCTCCAGTAGTCAAATGCATTCCAATCCCCAGCCTGAGCGGCTGCCGTACGTTCGGCTTGCGCCGTTTCATAGGGACCGATCAAATCATCGTTGGTAACGGCGGCGGACCGCACGTACCCACCATAAATCACCCCACGATGATAGTCGGCATTGCTTGCGGCCTGCTCCGTGCGGCCAGTGGCTTCAGCGGCCTGCAGGTGAGTAGTTGCTCCAAGCAGAAGCAAGGCGGCCAGGACTGAGAAAGAAAGCTTTTTCATAGCAGTGGAAAAGAGGTGGATGAGCAATCCAAGATCCACGCAACTGAAAGGAAGAGCAAGGCTACTGTCTGCCAAATTGTGACATCATTTACTACCTATATGAGGGTTCAGTCAACATGTCCAGAAAACGGACGGTTTACGGACAGTCTGACCGGACATGAAAACGCCCCCGAAAACGCGGTTTTTCGGGGGCGTTTTTGATACCCTTTTCTGGACAGTCATTCGTACTCAGAAGCCGAGCCTTTTTTGGAAAACGGCCACTATTCGGGCAGGACTACGCGGACGCATTAGCACAAGCCATTTACTCTACCAGCAATCTGGCAGTGGAGCTACCAGAGCGTACGAAGTACACGCCTACTTTCAGGCCCAGCACATCCAGCTGCGTGCTTGTTTCCAGGGCAGGCACTGTTTGGGTGCGTACCAACCGGCCCAGGGCATCCAATACCTCGATGCGCTGGGTGGTTGCTGCGGCTGGTAAAGTGAGCGTCGTGTACCGCTGTGTTGGGTTTGGGGCAAGGCGTACCGATGCCGTAGCCTGCTGGCCTGAAGACCGGAGTGGGAGTCCGCCTACGCGGGCAACGTAGCCCACGCCCGAAACAGATGAGGCGGAAGTAAGGATAAGTGAGCCAAACGAGGCCGGAGGGGCAAAATCACCTCCAACAATGACTACCGCACCAGTAGGATCAGTCAGGATGCTTGAATTTGTGTCCGAACCTTGCCCACCGGCCGCTAATACCTGCGTCCATTGACCGGCTCGGCTGAGGCGGGCCACGTAGATATCAGCCGAACCGCTCAGGTCTGTCCCAGCCGGGGCCATTGAATTCGTGAGGGTGAAAGCCCCAAAAGTTGTCGTAGCTCCCTGAAAAGTACCGGCGATGAGAATGTTGCCCTGGGCATCCAGCGCAATGCTGCTAGCACTTTCATGTCCACGGCCGCCGCCCCGTACGGCCATATTCCAGCCCTCCGATTTGCTGTAACGTGCGACAAACACGTCAGCCGTAGTAGATGTGCCGTACGGAGCATTTACATTGGACAGGGGCGGTTCCATAAAGCGGGCCGTACCGTAGAAAAGGCCCGTAATTAGCAGGTCTCCGTTAGTATCCGCCACCATGGCAGTGGGTACGATGCTATTCGTGCCCAGTACGGCAAAGGATTGGGTCCACGTTCCCGCTGTACTTAGTTTTGCCATAAACGGGGTAGGAAACGTACCCGGGCTGCCAAAGAAGGTGCCGATATTAGACATCATGTTGGTGTTTCCCAGCTGCAGGTAATAGCTAGTAAAATAGCCGAGTACATTCAGGGTTCCATCTGGTTCAACAGTAAGACCGACTGCTAATTCTGAGCCACTACTGCCGGCGCTGACTGCTTGCGTCCATGTGCCAGCCGCGTTTAACCGGGCCACGTAGAAATCCCCTGTAGGGTACTTGGAATCGTCAATGTTCGTGACGCTTAGGGAACCAAACCGGCAGGGAATACTAAAGAAGTTTCCCGCCACGGCCACGTTTCCGGCTCTATCCAAAGTGAGCTCAGTAAGGTAATCTGCCTTAACTCCGCCGGCTTGCACTACTTGCGTCCAGACTCCAGCGGGGCTCAGTCGGGCGACAAAAATATCCGTGGAAACGGAGCCGATGGCCAGATCCGTGTTGGAAAGCTTACGAGTATCAAAGGTGATGGATGGCCCGCTGAAGTCTCCCCCCACCACAACTGTATTACTGGCATCCACCGCTATAGCTCGCGGAAAGACTGATCCACCTTTTTGGGCGTGGATGACATTGGCCTGCAGCCACGCGCCCGCCGGGCTCATACGGGCCACAAATCCTTCTACCTCCCCCGTTGAGGTGAGGGTGCTGCTGCCCAGCGTAAGCGTACCCGAAAACGTACCGGCAACTACAATGTTGCCGTCTCTATCCAAGGCCGTCACCCGCACGGAACTGCCACGGGTATCTGTTGCGGGTGCTGCCGCAACCCATTGCCAGCTTTGCCCGAATGCCACACTGGTACAGCTGAGCAGTAGTATAGCAACAACACACGATAACCAATAAGTAAAAAGCCTCATACTTTGAACGATACTAGAAATGATTGACTAACAAAACTACACATTTTGGTGTGTGAAAGTTGGAGGGAGATGCGAGTAAGTAGCCAGTTGCTGACTAGATGTTTGGTAGATTTGGGATATGACAGCCGCTATCTACGCCCGGGTGAGCACTCGGGACAAAGGTCAGGATAACGAGAACCAGCTACGTGAGCTGCGGGCCTTCGCGGAGCGCAAGGGTTACACTATCTACAAGGAGTACACCGACCAGGAGTCGGGTGGCAAAGCGGAACGGCCGCAGTTTCAGCGGCTCTTCCTGGATGCGCACCAGCGCCGCTTCGACGTGGTGATATTCTGGGCTCTGGACCGCTTCAGCCGTGAGGGCGTGGTCGAGACACTCAACTACCTGCAGAAGCTCTCGGCTGCCGGCGTACAATTTCTATCCTTTACCGAGCAGTATCTGGACAGCACCGGCATTTTCAAGGATGCCATCATCGGTATCTTGGCCACGATTGCCAAGCAGGAACGGGTGCGGCAGGGGGAGCGAACAAAAACAGGCCTAGCCAAAGCAGTGGCCAATGGCAAAGTGCTGGGCCGGCCATCAGCTGATGGTCATCGTGAGCACGTGCTGCGGCTCAAGGCCACCGGTATAAGCAATCGGGCCATTGCCACCGCCCTGGGGCTTTCACCGACCACTGTAGGCAAGCTGCTATCAGAGCCTTGCTCGTGATTCAGGTCAGTACTATTACGAGTTGAGTTTCAGTATTTATTTGAGTCAAATACCATTTTATCAGGATAGCTTCCGTTTTCACCCTGCGATATTTTAGTAGGATGAATAACCATCTCTCTACTTGGGCAGCGGAGCATCCATTTCCTCCTACTACAGAACAAGCTCGTATCGAGTTTGTAGCACTCCTGATAACCCTATCCGGTCAATATGCTGAACCCGTTACGGAGCAGCAAACAGCCTTGCTTGAATCCTATGCACAGGGGGAAACTACACTAGCAAAGCTATCAGATCAGTTAGCACATCTGTAGAAAATACATCAGGTTTACTGTCCTTTTTGACCGAGGCAGGGGGTGGCAGTTTTGGGCCTCAATCAACCCAAAACCAAACCCTCAGCTTATGAGATGTTACATCGTTCTGCTGTTCGGCAGCCTTTGCTTTATCCTGGCTACGGTCTGTGGCGGGCCAGCGCCGCCCCCAGTGGTGCCGGCACCGGTGGACTACTTCTACCAGGAGCGCAAGTTCTCACCGGTGGATCATTCTGCCGAAGCACCTGCTCCTGAGCAGGTGCGCGTGACGCAGGTAGCCACGCCAAACACTGGAGTCGAAGTACCCCGGCCGCGTTTCTACCAAAGATGGCGTCGTGTGCATGGCCGCTGGTATTACTTTACTTACCGAAAAGGCGAGCGATGAGCCTCGATATTAGGTAGAGAAAAGGGTATAGGCACTAGGGCGTTGCCGACACCGTATCCGCCACCACTTTTTATTAAAACCCGCCTCAAATGATTTTGAAGCGGGTTTTACTGCTCTATTAAAAGTCCGGGTGGGGACGGCTTTTTTTGTGCCTGCTTTTCAGTTTCTACATAGGATGTCCTCCTTGCTGATAGCTAAGCAGGATGCTGATTATTCTGGCTCCAAGTACGCGCCTGGTCGCACAAACTTGGAACTACCCACTTGCTACAGCCATACCTTTGAGCTTTCGGTGGCCTATTCATTCGGCTTCGGGCAGCAGAGGATGCAGGTTACCTGTGCAGAAGTCGGACGATGCGCGCTTACCTTTACCTGCACTGAAAAAGCCCCCGAGCTATTGATTTCAGGGGCTTTTCAGTGTGTTAACTGGGCAGGTATTGATGTCCGGGAGTTATGAGTTCATTGCCGCGTTAAACATTAAAAAATGATACCCTGCTTGAGGGAACAGCTCTTTTCGTGCTTTTGGGCCCAGAGTATACGGCATCATCCTCCGTATCATGGTCTATGTAGGCACAGGCACCAATCAGGTTGTTTTTGCCAATAGTGACACCCTCCCGAATAACGCAGTTCAGGCCCAGATAGGTGCCATCACCGATTGTGCATTTGGCTCCGACAAGGCAGCTGGTTGCCATAATATTAGAGCCAACCCGTGCGTGATGACCAATTTGCGTGCCGCCGATAATCGAATTATCTCCAATCTGCACAAATGGATGAAGCTCGGTAGAAGGGTCAATGAACACATTCTCGCCAATCACCACATTGGGCCAGGTTAATGCCCTGGAGCCGATGTAGGTGAAGCACGTATAGCCGAATGTTTTAATAAGGGAAAAGGCCTGAGCACGCCGCAGGTTATGCCCTAGGGCAATGTGAACCTGGTATGCCAGAGGCGGAAATAACGAGGGCAGGTCCTCCACGCTGATGATAGGTAAGTGGAATAAGGTAGGCTTATGTGGGTCGATGTAGGCAGCATCCACACAAAACGCTACTACTTCGTGCTCCGTGTCCTGAGCGAGAAAGTAATACGCAAGCTCTGCCTGCGTACCAGTACCATAGATGACAATGTTCATGATCTGTGATTTACCAATCGGAATATGAAGTGAGAACAGGGCGCTTCTTGCGGGCGAGTACCTGGCTGCCGGCCCAACGGCTGACCACACCAACCAGGCTCTTTAGGTTCTGGAAGCGCACTCCAGGCCGCGCACGCAACGCCCGTACCAGAAAATAGGTAGCCTCCCGTGGAGAGCCTTCACGTACTAGGCCATCGGCCAGAGAGAGGGCATGTGTGTACAGCGCTTGGCGAACCAGAGCAGCGTGAGCGGTTGGTGCAAAATGCTTGGCCAACTGCTCAAACATGTGAATAAAGCGGCGCTGGTTGGTAGTGGGTGATGCACCTGACCACACCCCACCGGCATGGCGGCGGTACGCAGCCATAACTTCTGGCAGCCTGCTGATTACACCGTGGGCTGCCTGCATGATAACAATCGGGTAGTCAAGCAGCGCTACGGTAAACAGCCACTCGGGCAACTGCAATTGCTCACGGCGTAGCAGCATGGAGCAGGTCATCGGAATAGTTCGGCCGTAGGTAACCAGCTCCTGCATAGTATAGTTTTCCCGGTTGCTGGTAACGCGCAGAATGTGAGCATGGGCTCCTTCTACAATCTGCACTTCGTGAAAGCACAACGCCACCTCAGGATGGGCAAGCAAATAATCCACCTGCTTTTGCAGCTTGCGCGGATCAAGCCAATAATCATCGCCTTCCAGTGGAGCCACAAACCGACCTTTCGCAACGGCCAGGCAGGCCTTTAAATTAAGGCCCATGCCTTGGTTATGAGCGTGGTATAGCGGTAAAATCCGGTCGGGATACTTGCGCGCATACGACTCGATGATGCGACGGGTTTGATCGGTGGAGCAATCTTCCCCAATAATCAACTCGTACGCAAAGTCGGTCTGCTGCGTGAGCACGCTCTCAATTGCCTGCTCGATAAAAGCGGCGTGGTTATAGGTGAGCATGAGCACGCTCACCAACGGCAGGTGGGGCATCTCAGGCGGCAGTGGTAGGTTGCTCAGAAAGTGCCAACCGTATACACGTGGTTATTAAACGCACCTGCTCAGGCTGCAACTGTTGGTAGAAGGGTAAGCACAGCACCCGCATCGACATGGCTTCGGATACCGGGCACGGAGTATAGTTGGGCAAATAGGGTAAAGTATTGAGGGAGGGGAAAAAATAGCGTCGGGTTTCGATATCCTGCCGGGCAAGCGCCTGCTGCGTGTGTACGAGCATCTCATGCGTGGCAAAGATGACGGGGAAATACGCGTAGTTATACGCCAGCGAATCGGGTAAGTGAGGGTAGGCCAGCGGCAAGCCGGCTAATTCTTCCCGGTAGAGAGCATACAAGTGGGACCGGGCATGTATAAAGGCCGGAACTCGTGGCAGCAGGCACAGGCCCAGCGCTGCATGAATCTCAGAAGCCTTGCCATTGATGCCGGCAAGGTGATGTTCGTCCTGATTGTAGCCAAACGACTTCAGGAGCCCGATTTTTTCCGCAAGTTCCGAATATTGCGTGACCACGGCCCCGCCTTCTCCCATGTGAAAGAGCTTGGTAGCGTGAAAACTGCAGGCCGTCAGGTCACCGTAGCTGAGAAGTGAACGGCCGTTGTACCTGGCTCCAAAAGCATGTGCGCCGTCATACAACACCTTCAGGTTATACCGCCGGGCAACGGCCGCAATGGTCTCTACATCGCACGGATAACCATACACATGCGTGGCAAGAATAGCCTGGGTGCGTGGGGTGATGGCCGCCTCAATCAACCGGGCATCAATACAAAGTGTATCCGGATCAATATCGACGAATACAGGAGTACAGGCCTCCCACAATATTGAGGTAGTAGTAGCAACAAACGAGAACGGAGTGGTAATAACTTCCCCCGTAATCTGCAGGGCCTGCAAGGCCAGCTGCAGGGCTGTAGTGCCGTTCGTGGTTAACTGCACGTACAATCCGTCCAGAGTGGCAGACAACTCCCGTTCCAGTTGTTGAACAAGAGGGCCGTTGTTGGTTATTCGATTGCTATTCCAGATAGCCGAAAGCCATTCCGTATATTCCTCAAGCGGAGGCAAAAAACTAGTAGTGACTTCAATCACAAAAAACAGAGAGGAACCAAGAATGACTCAAGAAATTCTTGGGAGATGATTTAAAAAAAAGTGCAACAAATATAGATTATTTTGTAATAATTTTTACTGCAGTGTTGGCTAGAATGTAAAAGTATAGCAATAAAATTCAGGACCGTTGGACCTGCCACTACGTAGAAAGCCTAACTAACCGAGTTCTAAGCGGAGCTTCTTAAAGTAGAAAAACTGTTCCGAATAAGAAGCCTCTGCTGTACTATCAATTTACTGCGCAAGCTCTGCCGACTACGGGAAAGCCCCGGAAAAATATGCGCCCGATTTCGGGCAGGGGGCCAGCACGTGCCATCCTAAGGGCTTCTGGTGTATTTAGGAATCAGGCTTGGCGCAAACACTATTCTTCCATATTCTGGTTTTTCTATATCCTGGCAAAGAGAGCCGCTCTGACATGTTGGGCAAGAATAAGGCGGGATGAGATAGTGCTCATCCAGGTGGATGATGTCAGGCAGAAGCGGCTCTGGTAGGTTTACGGGGGAAACAGACGGGAAGAAGCAGAGGCAGCTTACCGCAGCCACACCTGCTGCAGCAGCGTGAGCCCCTCCAGTACCAGCTGCCGCTGCCCCGCCCACGAGTGGTACACGTGGGGTGAGGGGGCCAGCAGTTCCAGCAGCTCATCGGCGCGGTGCGGTACTGCCGGTTCCTGTGGCAGATAAGTAAATAAAAACCGCTGCGCCGCATCCAAGGGCCCCTGGCCGCCGAGTTCTTCTGCTTCCGTGGCTTCGGCCAGGCGTTGTCCCAAGGTCTGAAGTTCAAGAAGAAGGGCAGGGGCTACCATCGGACGAGGAAATGTTTATTTGCCTTAAATCTACTCCTTGGGAGCATGCCATAAAAACAAGAATACAGTCCTAAAGATGTTGATTTGCAAGGCATTGCGGTACTTCACTGTAAGCCAGAACGTCCTTGGCGGGGTGGGTGAGTCCGCCTGAGCCAACTGCTGGGCGTGGTTATCAAAGGCTGCCTGCTGCCTGAGTTAGCCTAGCAGTGCGGCGGCGGTCAGGAGCCGCGCCTGCACCTGTTGCCAAGCCAGCAGGTGGGCTTCCTGGCGCAGGCCCTCCAACTGGGCCAGCGCCTGCTCTATCCGGGGTAGCTGGTGCCGGCTCAGGCCGGTGCGTTGCCAGCAGACCTCCTGCAGATGTTGCTGCCACTCGCGTACATACATGCCCAGCGCCCGCCTTTCCAGCTCCGAGCCCTGGGTAATGGTACTCACCAGCTGCTGCTGGCGCTGAATGATGCGCAATTGGTACGGGAATGCCATTGCTAGCGCCTGAACGGTCCAGCTCCTAAAATGTTTTGATTTGGGCCTTGTGACCTTCTCTATGCCGCTCACGCGCTATGCGAAGGTTATTATGGTCAGTGCTTTGCGTATAAGAAGTGTACCGGGGTTATTGCGAAGCCATAAGCGCCTCGTAAACTTCGGGCGGGCCGGCGGGAGGCTGTGCATTCTTTCCTGAACATCCTGGTACGGCAGCCGTAGGAGACAGCGCACCTGGAAGAGACTATCTTGCGGGGGAATTACACGCTTGCTCCGTTCCACATTTTGCATGTCTACTGCTTCTGAACCCGTATTGCCGGCCGAGCTAGGTCCGCCAGCGGAACTGTTGGACACGCTGCTCACCATGTCGCTAACGGCAGTGGCTGTTCTGAAACCGCTCTTTGATGCGGATCAGATCCATATTCGGGATTTTGCCTGGGTGTACCTTAATCCGGCGGGCCAGCGTATGCTGCAGCAGCCGGAGCAGCCACCTCTTTCGCTGCTGTCGTTGTTTCCCACGGCCCAGCAAGATGGTGTGTTTGCCAAATGTTGCGCCGCCTACAAAACCGGTGAGCAGCAGCGCCATCAGACCAACTATCAGGCCGATGGGCTGGATGGCTATTTTCTGCTCGTAGCCCAGCGCCACGAAAACCTGCTGGTTGTCAATTTTACCGATACCAACGAGCAGCCCCGCACCCCCGTGGAGCAAATGCTGCGGGAAAGCCAGGCCCGGGAGCGGCAGGCCCGCGCCGAGGCCGAGCAGGAACGCAGCCTGCTGCAGGCCTTACTTGCGCAGGCACCGGTTGCCCTGGCCTTGTTTCAGGGCGAAGAGCTGCGTATAACCGCGGCCAACGAGCAAATGGCCACCATGTGGGGGCGCACCCCGGAACAGGTCTTTGCCCGGCCTCTGCTGGAGGCGGTACCTGAATTGCAAGGCCAGGGATTTGACCACATGCTCCAGCACGTGCGGGAAACGAAGGTGCCGGTAACGGGCACGGAAACGCCGGCTACCCTGCTGCGCGACGGTCGGCTGCAGACCACCTACTACAACTTTGTGTATCAGCCCCTGGTGGATGCCCAGGGAACCGTGCTGGGCGTTATTGATGTGGCCGTGGACGTGAGTGAGCAAGTTCGGGCCCGGCAGGCCCTGCAGGAGCTGAACCAACAGCTGGAAGCGCGGGTGGAGCAGCGCACCCGGCAGCTGGCCCAGCTGAACGAGGGCCTGGAAGCACGGGTGGAGCGCCGCACCCGTGAGCTGGAAGCGGCCCGCGCCGAAGCCGAACGGCAGCGCGGCGAGCTGCAGCGCGTTTTTGAACAAGCCCCGGCGGCTATTGCCGTGTACCGGGGGCCCCACTACGTTATTGAGCTGGCCAACGCCACGGTGGCCCGCCTGTGGGGGCGCACCCAGGAGCAATTGCTCGGGAAAGGGCTGTTTGAGGCGCTACCCGAAGTAGCCGGCATGGGCTACGAGCAACTGCTGGACCACGTGATGGCCACTGGGGAGCCGCACATAGCCCACGCAATGGAAGCCCAGCATGACCGGAACGGCCGGCGCGAGACGGTGTACTGGGACTTCGTGTACGTGCCCATGTACGCCGAGGACGGCATTATCAACGGGGCAATGGTGGTGGCCAACGAAGTAACCGCCCAGGTACTGGCCCGCCGGCAGCTGGAGCAGCTGAACCAGGAGTTGGAAGCGCGCGTGCAGCAGCGTACGCAGGAGGTGTGGCAGCAAAGCCAGCGCCTGCTGCGCTTGGTGGAGCAAGCTCCCGCGGCCATTGCCCTGCTGAATGGCCCCAACTTTGTATTCGAGCTGCTGAATGCCAGCTACCAGGCCCTGTTTCCGGAACGGGAGCTGCTGGGCCGGTCAATGCTGGACGCGGTGCCCGAACTGCGGCAAACGCCGCTGGTGGGCATTCTGCAGGACGTGTACCGGACGGGCATTTCATTTGAGGGGCGCGAGTACCCGATTCCCTTCATGGGGCCAGATGGGCGGGAGCACAACCGCTACTTTGATTTCGTGTACCAGGCCCGCTACGATGCCGCGGGCACCATTGATGGGATTGTGGTGTTTGGCTTTGACGTGACGGCCTCCGTGGTAAGCCGGCAGCAGGTGCAGAAGCTGAACGACGCCCTGGCCGCTGTGAACCAGGAGCTGCTGCGCTCCAATCAGGAACTCACCGAGGTGAATGCGCAGCTCACCCGCGTGAATGTGGACCTGGACACGTTCATCTACACCGCCTCGCACGATTTGCGCGCCCCTGTGCTGAACATCGAGGGGTTGGTGGCAGCCTTGCGGCAGGAGCTGTTCGATGAGCCAGTGGCCAAGGCGGATGTGGAGTACATGCTCAGTCTGATTGACCAGGCTGTCAAGCGTTTCCAGACAACCATTTCGCACCTGACCAACATTGTACGTCTAGAGCAGCGCACCGGTGAAGGCCGCCAACCGATAGAACTGGCGGCGCTGGTGGAAGATGTGCGGCTGGATTTGGCCCCGCTGCTGGCCAACGGCCCGGTAGAATTACTGATTGACGTGGCTACCTGCCCCGTGGTGCGCGGCACGCCCAAAGACATCCGCAGTATTCTCTTCAACCTGCTGAGCAACGCCATCAAATACCGGGCTCCCGACCGGCCGGCGCGGGTGAGGCTTACCGCCACCTGCGACGCGCAGTGGGTGGAGTTACGCGTTGAGGATAACGGGCTGGGCCTGTCCGGCAGCCAGCAGAAAAAGCTCTTCGGGCTGTTCACCCGCCTGCACGACCACGTGGAGGGCTCAGGCGTCGGGTTGTACTCCATCAAGCGCCTGATTGAAAATCAAGGCGGGACTATCCAGGTGGAGAGTACCTTGGGCGTTGGCACTACGTTTCGAGTGCGCCTACCCCTGTAAGTATTTCTTATTCGTAGGCAACAGCCCGATTACAGGAGAGAAAAGGTCCTGCGCTTTTTCTCTCCTGTAACCGGGCTGTTGTTTTGAACATATAGCCCATGCGTCAGGGCTTTGTAATAAAACGGCGGGCCTTCATCTGACTCAGGGGCAGCATATAAAGGCCTTCTCGTGCCCTGTGTAGCCACCAATTCTGTATTGCGGCATTGGGCAAGGAGGTAGGTGCATCCCTGCATCCAGCAATATGGCGTAACAAGTAGTTGTGTACTAAGGAAAGTCAATTACTGATTTTGGTTGGTGCGAATGGCTGATAACAGAATGGTAACGTTACTGACTCGTCACAAAACGGGCTTTCCATACTGAAACCGAATTACCGAAGGTGCTAGGCAACCCTAGTATGCAAACACTGCAGTTTTCGATTAGCACGTCACCGGATTAGCAGGATAAATCGAAGTGTACTCTTCAAAGAGTGGTAGTGTTTCCAATGGCTGTGTAAGCAATGGCCTAGTTGGACGAATAATTCAGCGCTGTATAACACTCTAATTATCATGAGGTGAATAAGGCGTTACTGCGTAATGCTGTTACAGAATGATCCACCGCATTTAGCTAAACCTACCCGGCTGATTTATGGGCACAAGAGTAAAGATCTGGTGCGAAATGAAGGCCTCAGGCAGCAGCTTAGAGCATTTACATAGCTCAATAGCAACCATCGGTGCAGGGCTGGAAAGACAAGGGAATATGGGTTAAACACATGTCACAAAGCTCAGCAGTTAGGGCTTGTGACCAGCTCAAAGGGGCTGGTAGGTTTGCAGCAGTATTCACCACAATCCTACATCCCTTTCAGTACCCCGTTTATGAAAAAGCAACTCGTGCTTTCCGCTCTCAGTGCCCTTGTACTGCTGGCCTCCTGCGAGAAGGAAGCATCTATCCAGCCCGGCAGTGCCTCAGCCGCCCAGCAGAAAAGTAACAATGAGGAAATCGGTTCCATCGAAGGTGTCAAAGTAGACAACGGCCGCTTCATTTTTGAAAACCGTGAATCCGCCGCTAAAGCGTTGAGTCAAATCGGCGAGATGAATGAGGAGGAATTCCAGGGCTGGTTGAAATCTGTTAGCGGCGGAGAGTTTACCAGCTACGTAATCCAGGATTCAACCTTTGAGTTGCCGCTGGCCTACAACCGCGTGCTCAATAAGGAGGGTGCCTTCCAGGTTGGTGACGAAGTAGCCATTTACCAGAAAGGCCGCGAGTTCGTTGCTAATGCCAACGAATACGAGGAGATTCGTTACTCGGGCAAGGTAGAGGGCTTGCCCAGCATGGAACTGGTCGCCGCTCCGTTCCAGCCGGAAGGCGAGGGTTATGAGTCAGACCCTACCGTGCAGCAGCGCGGCAACTACAATGTGCAAAAGCAATTCTCCTACCAGGGCCGCAACCGCAAGCTGGTTCATGAAGTGATAGGCTGGCAGGACCGGTGGTTCCTGGTGGTGGAAGCCCGCAACAAGTTTGAGTACCTGAAGAAGCGCACCTTCGGTCCGGATACCTGGGAAATTGAGAGTACGAACTGCTACAAGGAAATGGCTCCCATGAGCATTTCCTGGCGCAGCTCCTTCACTGTTTTCGGCAGTGGTGGTCCCGGCCAGGCCAACTTCGGCACCTACAAAACCACCTGGGGCAATAACACGCTGGTAAGCAACGTCTACCTGCCAGCAGACTGCATCAACTACGTACAGATTAAGGGGGGAATGTACTCTGAATTCTGGGGCAATGAACTCAACTCCCGGAACCTGACTTGGAACTACTCCGGCTTCTGCAAATAAGCTCCTGCACAGGTAATTTGCGTGTGCGTACAAGCCCCGTTGCCCCTGGCAACGGGGCTTTTGTGTGAAGGTTATAGCTGACGGTCTATTGGAGGTAGCTTTGGTGTTCACTCCTGGATGCCCAGTGGGCTGCAGGCCCAGGCGCGGGCGGTCGGCACATCGGCAAAATGCCGGAGTTCAAGCGTGAGGCTCGACACGGGGAAAGTGTATTCCTCCTGAATCAGGGCGCGGTTCAGCCAATCATCTGACTCAACCAAGGCCAGCCGACGTAGGCCACTAGCCGCCAGCGTCGGCAGAATAGTGGTGCCAATCCAGGCCAGGTCGTCGCGTTCCATGGGACCCAGGCGTCGGTCGTCGGCTATCCAGGCCGTGACCTGATGCTGCTGCACAAACGCGACGGCCTGCAGCACGGCCTCACGAAAGAAGGCGCTGCTCACGTAATCGTTCCACACGGCTTCCAGGGCCTTGCAGCCAATATCGTGCAGGTAGAAGGTAACAAACGGGAAAGAGGCAAGATGTACCATCGGGGCAGAGGGCAAAGGCGCCTATAAGATCGGACTAGAAATAGGATAAACTGGTAGCTTGACGGGGTGACAACTCCTGATGCTACAGCCGTACACGTACGGCCAGAAGCTTCTATAGTTCTGCTGCTAGATAATTCAGGTACAGATAT
The DNA here is from genome assembly GCF_020421205.1 of Hymenobacter pini. GTDB lineage: Bacteria > Bacteroidota > Bacteroidia > Cytophagales > Hymenobacteraceae > Hymenobacter > Hymenobacter pini. The sequence goes on along the minus strand of NZ_JAIZZH010000002.1, from coordinate 255,763 downwards.
AGCTACGTACAGTACACCATTAGTTGGTTTGCAGGGGTAGTGCTAGGAGTTGATGCCTGCATAATTTTATAGCGAATATTAACTACTAATTTATTTAGATATACTAACTAAATAAATTAGTAAATCGTATACTTGCACGTATACCAAACCTGACGGGCTATGTGTGAAGTGCTATTTGTGCCAGTGGTGCGGGAGCCAATCTGGCTGACTTTCTTTGATTCGTGCGTGCCAGCGGGCTTTCCTTCGCCCGCGGAAGATCACCGCGGTATGAAGCTGGACCTGAACAAGCTGCTGCTGCCTAACCCCGATTCCAGCTACCTGGTGCGGGTGATGGGCGACTCCATGACGGGCGGGGAGTCGGGCATTCGGGACGGGGCCCTGCTGGCCGTTGACTGCCAGTTGCGCGCCGACCACAACGACGTAGTTATTGCCGTGGTGGAGGGGCAATTTACGGTGAAGCGCCTCGTGAAGCGCGCCGGTGACCGTTGGTTTCTGGTACCCGATAACCCCTGCTTTCCGGAGCTGGCCATTGACGAGCCGGATTTGTTCAGCGTGTGGGGCGTGGTAACGCACGTGGTAACCGAAACGCGGCGCAGCCGCCTCTCCAGCCATGTACGCGTTAGTTGATTGCAACAACTTCTACGTGAGCTGCGAGCGGGTTTTTCGGCCCGATCTGGAAAAGCAGCCCGTGGTAGTGCTCAGCAACAACGACGGCTGCATTATTTCCCGGTCTGCCGAGGCCAAGGCCTTGGGCATACGCATGGGGGCGGCGCACTTTCAGGTACGGCAGGAGCTGGAGCGCCACCATGTGCGGGTGTTTTCCAGCAACTACGCCCTGTACGGCGACATGTCGGGGCGGGTGATGCGCTACCTGGCCTCGGTGGCACCCGCCGTAGAGGTGTATTCCATTGATGAGTGCTTCCTGGATTTGCACGGCCTCAAACCCTATTACAAGCCCGGGCAGAGCTTGCCGGAGCTGGCGGCCCACTGGCGGGATACCATCAGGAAGCGTACTCACATTCCGGTAACTATTGGGCTAGGCCCTACCAAAACACTGGCTAAGCTGGCCAACCGCCTCAGCAAGCAACTAGGTGTGCCCTCGGGTGTGCTGCTGCTGGATACCGATGCCCAACAGCAGTGGGCTCTTAAGAACACGCCCGTAAATGAGGTATGGGGCATCGGGCGGCGCTACGGGCAAAAGCTGGCTGAACTGGGCATTACCACGGCCGCCGAGTTGGCGGCCCAGAGCGAGGCCTGGGCCCGGCGCTACCTGGGCGGCGTAACGGGGGTGCGGCTGGTGCGGGAGTTGCGGGGCATACCGTGCTTGTCCATTAGCGAGCTGGGGGAGGAAAATGCCCGAAAAAGCATTACGTACTCGCGCAGTTTTGGGCAGCCGCTCACCACGCTGGCCGATTTGCAGGTAGCGGTGGCGCACTTTGTTTCGCGGGCAGCCGAGAAGTTGCGGCAGCAGGGCCAGGTGGCCAACGTGCTAACGGTGTTTATCAGCCAGGACCGGTACGGGGTGGCCCCGCCGCCGCACACGCAATCCGCCACGCACACCCTGCTTATGGCCACGGCCGATACCACGGTGCTGCTGCTGCAGGCCCTGGCCGCGCTGCAACCAATGATGACGGCCGGTGGCGTGTACAAAAAAGCGGGTGTGGTGCTTAGCGGGCTGGAGCCGGCGGGCCAGCAACAGCAGCATCTGTTTGCGCCCCCGCCGCAGGACACGGCCCGCCGGACCCGACTGATGCAGGAGCTAGACCGCCTGAACGGGCGCTACGGGGCCGGTATGATTCGCTTTGCCGCCGCTGTGTCGGCCCCGCAGGTGGCTACGCCACCCTGGGCGGGCCGCTGCCGTTGGCGCACCCCGGCGTATACCACGCAGTGGGCAGATTTGCCCTGGGTACATGCCCACTAGCCTGAGCTATCAGTACACAGACTATTCATTACAGCTGCCTTGGGTTAGAACAGCACCATAATAACCAGCGTAATCAGCCAGAGCAGCCCGCTGACAATGGACGTGTTCAGGCGGGTTTCGGGCTCGAAGGGCAGTAGCAGGCCCACGCCCGCCACCAGTAACAGCGCAATTGGGAAGATGGCCGTGGTAGGTTTGTACACCCCGCCCCCGTAGGGTGCAAACGGCTCCCGGCCCTCCAGCACCGTGGGGGCCTTCACCAGCCGCACCACGTGAAGCAGGGGAGTGCGCCACACCGTCACGCGCGGGGCGTCCTGGATTTTGTAGGCCTGGCTGGTGTGGAGTTCAAACGTGGTGTGCGGCGTGCGGATTCGGTACGCCATCTGCGGGTTGGAGAGGTAAGCACCCACCGATACGGGCCGCCGCTCCAGTACTGGCTCATCCACAAACTGCTGCAGCGGCAGGGCCCAGTCCAGCGCCAGTACCAAGCAAAAAAGCACGGCCGCGCGGTTTAGCCAGCGGCCTTTCTGAGCCATAGCAGCCATGCGGGCGTACTCAGCGGCTTGGCGCTGCTGAGCCAGCGCGCGGGCATCGGGGCGGGGGGCGTACATATTGCGGCTAGGAAATGGAGTGGAGCGGAGGAAGATGCGGGAAATAAACGGTAGCTCCCAATCATCCGGTATCAGCGCGGACTAAAAAAGAGCGCCCTACCGGGTGGGCAGGGCGCAGGTAAAGAAAGGAGCCGGAAATACGCGTCAGGCAAAATGCACCAGGGCTGCCAGCAGCAAGGTAAAAATCCGGTGCCAGGAGGGGTACGTCCAGGCAACGGTGGGCGTAGTACCCAACTGGCTGATTTCGTGACGGGCCGTGAGTACCCACGTGAGTAAGGTCTGACGGGTAGGTAAGGGCTGGCTGGAGTGAAGCGAAGCGGGCCACTCCTCGGCCGGCCAGGCCAGCAGGAAATACTCGGCTTGGTCGGCAACCCGGGCCAAACGGGCCGGGGCGTAGGGGTCGGTGGAAGACAAGCAACGAACCGAGCGGTACAGGTCGCGCAAAGCGGTTCGGGCCGGTGGGAAAGCAGGATTTTCGCCCAACGGCCGCTCAGGGGTTTGTTTCATTGGCCCCATGTACGTGGCCTTTTTAATGGTTGGATTGTGAAGCGGTACCGCACAAACAATAAAAAAAATGAACGGGTGAAACGGGAATTTTTACGAAGAAAAGTGGGTTTACCGCCAGTTTAGGCCGAAAGCTGCGGGGGCAGTTGGGTATCGTCGGGCAGCACCTCGGCCCCGGTGCCGTGGTCGGGTGCCAGCCGCTTCCAAGCGGCCAGTTTTAGCTCATCGAGGCGCTGCAGGGTATCCTGCACCGTGGCGTGAGTACGGATTTTATCGAGCAGCCCCGATTTGTGGGCAGCTTTCAGCACCTGCTCCAGCACAACGGGCAGCACCCAGCCCACCACGTTGCTGGCCAGCGCGCCACGCAGGCCCAGGCGAACCAGCAAGCGGGCGGCCATGCGCTCCAGCAACAGAGCCCGGGCGGCGGGCAGCGCCTTATCGGCCAGAAACTCCCGCACCTGCCGCAGGTTGCCCTTTTCTACCTCCGCGCGCAGTACATCCTGCACTGAGTCCAGGGCGGCGCGGGCCGCTTGCCGAAACAGGCGCCCGGTTTGCCAGGCCGCTAGGCCCGTGAGCTGGCCAGCGGTACGAAGAAAGCGAGGTAGGCGGGACAGGGACTTCATGATAGAGGGCAACCAACGCAGTACGCGGAGCGCTATACTTTTGCGAAACCTGTGCGTATGGTTCTGTTGCGCTCTACGCTTGGGTAGGGCCCTTTGTTGCTGAACAGTACTTCTTTTCCTCTCTACCACATGAACGCCATTACTATACGCCAGCCCGGCGGCCCCGAAGTGCTGGAGCTGCGCCAGCTGGCCACCCCGGAGCCCGCCGCGCACGAAGTGCTCATTCAGGTAGCCGCCGCCGGCGTAAACCGCCCCGATGTGCTGCTGCGCCAGGGCAAATACCGCGGCAGCGGCGACGTAACCGGTTTGGTGCCGGGGCTGGAAATAGCCGGTACCGTGGTGAAGTGCGGGGCCGAGGTAGTGCGCTGGCACCCCGGCGACGTAGTGTGCGCCCTGCTCAGCCAGGGCGGCTATGCCGAGTATGTGGCCGTAGATGCCCGGCACTGCCTGCCCAAACCGGCGGGCCTGAGCATGGCGGAAGCGGCTAGCCTCCCCGAAACGGCCTTTACCGTGTGGCACAACGTGTTTCAGCGGGGGCAGCTGCAGCCCCAGGAGCGGCTGCTGGTGCACGGGGGCAGCAGTGGCATTGGGGTGCTGGCCGTGCAGCTGGCTCGGGCCTTGGGCAGCACCGTGGCCGCCACCGTAGGCTCCGAGGAAAAGGCCGCCGCCGTACGCGCCCTGGGGGCTGAGCCCGTTATCAACTACCGCACCGAGGACTTTGAGGCCGTACTGCAGGCCAGCGGTGGGGTAGATGTGATACTGGATATGGTGGGTGGCCCCTACACCCTTAAAAACCTGCGCCTGCTGCGCGAGGATGGCCGCCTAGTGTTCATCAATGCCATGCTGGGCGGCCCGGCCGAGTTTAATGCCCTGGAGGTGATGAGCCGCCGCCTGACCATTACGGGTAGCACATTGCGGCCCCGCTCCGCCGAGTTCAAAGCCGCGCTGGCTCGGGCCGTGGAGCAGCACGTGTGGCCGTTGCTGGCCAGCGGGGCCGTGCGCCCGGTGGTGCACGCCACGCTGCCGCTGGCCCAGGCCCGCGAGACGCACGAGCTGCTGGAAAGCAGCGCCCACATTGGCAAGCTGGTACTTACTGTGGGCTAAACCAGAGGTGTCAGGTCAGTTGTGCGTTTTCTGAAATGGCTTAATCTTGGTCATTATCAGAATATTCCGGCAGGACTGTACAATTTCTGGTAACGAAATACGTCTTGCTTGGTTATAAAGCCCAGCCATCCTCGGAGGCGGCAGCTCCTGCCGGTTCTGAGGTCTGTTCCTTCCTTTCTCTTGTTCTGCTCAACGTATGTATACGGCACTTCTAGTGGGCGCCACTGGCCTGGTAGGTAACTACCTGCTCGGCCAATTGCTGCTCGACGACCGATTTACGCACCTGAAAGTTTTTACGCGCCGGCCCACCGGCTACCAGAACCCCAAGCTGGAGGAGCACATTGTCGATTTTGACCAGCCCCGTAGGTGGAGCCACCTACTCACCGGCGACGTGCTGTTCTCGTCGCTGGGCACCACGCTGCGGCAGGCGGGAGGCCAGCAGGCCCAGTACCAGGTTGATTATACCTACCAGTTCCAGGCGGCCAAAGCGGCGGCCGAAAACGGCGTGCCCGTGTACGTGCTGGTTTCCTCAGCCGGAGCCGATGCCGATGCGCTGGTATTTTACAGCCGCATGAAGGGCGAACTGGAGCGCGACGTGAAGCGGCTGCCGTTTCAGCGTATCCGCATTATCCAGCCTGGCATCCTGGCCGGCAACCGGCAGGAGCCCCGGCTCGGCGAGAAGGCCGGCATTCTGCTGGCTACCGTTGCGGGGGCATTGCCGTTGTTGCACCAGTACCGGCCCATTCACGGCCGTACCGTGGCCCAGGCCATGATAAACGCCGCCCTCGACGAAACACCCGGTGTGCAAACCGATACGCTGGAAGACGTATTTACCCGGGCCGGGGCCTGAGGCGCGGCCACAGCGGCAGGCAACCAGGTGGCTACCGTGAGTTGCCTGGTGGGCTGCAGGCGTATTGCCTAGTCTAGCCAGCCCCGCTCCATGGCGTAGCGCACCAGGGCCGCCGTGTTTTTGGCGCCGGTTTTCTCCATGATGTTCTGGCGGTGGGTTTCCACAGTGCGGGGGCTGGTGAACAGCTTGTCGGCTATCTGGGCGGTGGTGAGGCCTTCGCCCACCAGGCGCAGCACTTGCCGCTCCCGGGGCGAGAGTTCATCCGGGGCTTTAGGGGTACTGGTCATGTTGCCGCTCAGCACCTTTTGCAGCATGACCAGCCCCAGTTCTGAGCACAGGAACCGCTTGCCGGCCGCAACCATCTGAATAGCCACCAGAATTTCGGCTTTGTCGGCGTTCTTCAGCACGTATCCGGCCACCCCGGCGTCTAGGGCCTGCCCAATACTGAACTCGTTGTCCACCATCGACAGCATAATGACCCGAACCGTGGGGAACTCCTCGCGCAGGCGCAGGGCCGTGGCTAGGCCGTCCAGCACGGGCATGTTCATATCCAGCAGCACCACATCGGCCGGGGCAGAGGGCAGCAGCTCCAGCAGCTTCTCGCCGTTTTCGGCTTCGCCCACCACTTCCAGCAGGGGCTCACTTGCTAGCAGTGCCCGCAATCCGTCGCGCAGCACGGCATGATCATCAACTAAAACAACTCGAATCATAGGTGGGAGGAGATAAGGGGAATACGGATTCGAACGTAAGCACCGAACTCGGGCGAGTTGCCCGTTTCCAGTGTTCCGCCCAGTAACGCAACCCGGTCACGAATGGTGCGCAACCCCAGGCCCGAACCGGGTATGCCGCCCGGATTATCGGGAAAACCGGGGCCGTTGTCTTCCACCCGCAGCAGCACAAATCCGGGCATAGTTTCAACTTCCAGATACGCCTCTGTGGCGGTAGGGGCGTGCTTTACTACGTTCTGGCACAGCTCCTGAGCCATACGGTAGAGCGCCAGCTGAAGTGCAGGCGTTGGCCTTGGGTCATCCAGCTGAACATGGCAACGAATGTACATCTGCCGGCTGCTAAGCTTGCGGCAGATGTCCTGCAGGGCGGCTTCCAACCCGAATTCCTTAAGCACCAAGGGCACCAGCTCGTGGGAGAGGGCGCGGGTCTGGGCAATGGCCTCCGTAATCAGCCGGCTGGCTTCGGTATAAGCCACCGGCGCCAGCTGATTGGGAGATGATTGCACTTGACTCAGGCGCAGCTTGATGGCGTACAGCAGCTGGCCCACACCGTTGTGCAGGGCCTCGGCAATCCGTTGCCGCTCGGCTTCCTGGGTTTGCTGCACGGCTTCAAACAACGCCCGCTGCTGCGCCAGCCGAAGCTGCAGATTGTCTTCTTCCAGCTGCCGTACCTGGCTGATATCCAGATCCACGCCCAGGAGCAAGCCGGGCAGGCTGGCCACGCTGGGCTGGCGGATGGCCTTCACCCGCAGCGTTTTTACGGCGCTGCCAGCCCGGATGCGCAATGTTTCCTCTACGTGCGTAGTACCGGCGCGCAGTTGCTCGGTCAGGCGCTCGGCCACGGCGTGGTCGTCGGTCAGCACGTGCTCCAGGTACACGGCAGGTGGCACGGCGCTGTGGGGGGGGCGGCTGAAAAGCTGGTACATCCCCGCCGACCAGGTGAAGGTATCGGTAGCGGGATTATACTCCCAGCTACCTAGCCCGGCCACGTCTTCGGCCTGCAGCAGCAGTGCCAAGTGTTTTTGCCGCTCTTCCTCGGCCAGCTTACGGGCCGTAACGTCCAATACCGTGGCTACCAGCCCATCATCGAGGCGCACGTACATGCAGGCCAGCCAGAGCGGGGTAGGCCCGCCCGGGTACAGGTACTCCAACTGCTCCGGCACGCCCGTATCCACGGTGCGTTGCATGGCTTCAAGCAGGGCCGAACCCCGCAGTTCCGGAAAAACCTCCAGGTAGCGCCGGCCGGCCACGTTGGGGCGGCCCATGATGCGGGTAAGCTCCTGATTGACGGATACGAAGGTGAAATCCTGGATGGTGCCGGCCTCGTTGCACACGGCGTGCAGCACGCTCATACCCACCAGGCTGGTGTCGTACACCGACTGCAGCAGGTCGCGGCTTTGCTGCAGGGCCTGGGTGCGGCGCTCTACTTTGCGCTCCAGGGCTTTGGCCAGGTCCTGGAGTTGCTGCTCTACTTGTTTTTGCTCGGTAATATCCAGCATCACGCCGCTCATGCGCAGGGTGCGGCCATCGGGGGCGGAGGCCGTGGCCTGGCCGTGCCCGCTCATCCACCGCTCTTCGCCCTGGGCCGTGACAATCCGAAATTCGGCCTCAAACAACTGTGGGACCTCCACGGCCGCCTGCAGGCGTTGCTGCACGTCGGCCTGGTGGTCGGGGTGTATATACTGGAGAAAGTCTTCGGGGCGGCGCAGTTCAGAGCTGGGCTCCAGGCCGAGTTGCTCGTAGTGGCGGGCGTTCCAGCGGATGGTGTTGGTAGGCAGGTCCCAGTCCCAGGTACCCAGCTTGGCGGCATCCAGGGCAATGCGTAGCTGCTGCTCGGAGGTGCGCAAGGCTTGCTCGGCCTGTTTCCGGTCGTCAATATCGATATTCATACCGGCCCACCTGCGAATGTGGCCCGCCGCATCCCGGATGGGAGTGGCCAGCACGTGCGTCCAGCGGTAGCCCGTGAGGGCATGCCGCATGCGGAACTCGGTATTGGCATTATGGCCCGCCGCCACCGCCTGTCGCCAGTACTGCATCACGCGGGCTCGGTCGTCGGGGTGCACGGCTGTAATCCAGCCATGGCCCATAAATTCCGCCAGCGTTTGGCCGGTGTAGGCCCGCCAGCTCGGACTGTCCTGCTCTATCAAACCATCGGCGGAGGTTTCCCAAACCGCCTGGGCATTGGCCTCAACCAGGTTCCGGAATCTATCCTCGCTTTCCAGCAACGACTGTTCCGTCTGCTTCCGGAGGCTGATGTCGGTAAAGATGACGGCTACTCTGTTGTCTCCTGGTGCTCCAACCCGAAAGGCGTAGAGTGAAAACCACCGGCCAAGAGCGGATGAATGTTCTTCAAAACGGATTGGCTTGCCGGTGCGGGCTACTTGTCCGTAGTGCATAAACCATTTAGGCTCGATGTCGGGCGTAAGCTCCAGAATGGTTTTGCCGGCCGCGTTGTGCAACCCGTTGTTCTGCTCAAACGCCGGGTTGACTTCTAGAAAGCGCCAGTCATAGGGCTGATCAGTGGCATCAAACAGCACCTGGATAATGCAATAGCCCTCATCTATGGAGTTGAACAGGGTACGGTACTTTTCCTCCGAGGCACGCAGGGCAGTTTCTGCCTTCGCCCGCTCCACGGCGGCCCAGGTGCGCTCAGCTACCTCTTCTACAGTAGTTACCTCGGCGGGCGTCCACGGGCGTGCAGCGTCATGGTGCACGGTGAAAACGGCACTTAGGCGTCCCTCTTTCAGGAGGGGAATGGCAATGGCTGCCGATGATTCAACGGCAACGTGCGCGGCCCGCTGCGCGGCGGTCAGGCGGGCGTCCTGGGCAACATCCGTAATAACGAGCGACTTACCAGCCCGCAACACGGCCACTACCGACTCGCCGTAGTCGGCAAAGCGGTGCCGCCGCGGCATGGGCTGGCCCGTTTGAATAAATTCTCCGCTGACTACACCAAATTCGTCTCCGGGCTCGCCCTCTACCTGCGTGTACTGCGCGCGGCTGGCCTGTAAATGGCTCACCAGCAGCTGGCACACGCAGTTGGCAATGGCATCGGGCGAGGCCAGGGGTTTGAGGGCGTCGGAGAGCTGCAGCAAAAACCGTTGGCGCTCCTCGCTCTCTAGCAGGGTGGCCTCCGCCTTGGCCCGCTCTACGGCCGTCCAGGTCAGCTCGGCGGTTTCCTGGGCCAGCTCTACCTCGGCGGTAGTCCACTCACGCGGGGTGCTCTGCACCAGGCACAACACGCCCACGGCCTGCCCGGCACGCACCACGGGCACATTCAGGTAAGATATGACCTGCAACGCCAGGCAGATTTGCCGAAGCTCCTCGTCCACAGTATTGGTGGTGCGCACATCGGGCACAATAAACGGCCGGCCGGCCTCAATAACCGCTTTCAGCACCGTAAACTGCTCGAGCGGGTACACCCCCGCCACGGAAGGTAGGCCCGGGCCGGAAGCGTCGCGGCGGATAATAGCCTCCGGGCCTTCAATTTCGCAGTAGTAGCACCGGTCGGCCTCGAAATGGAGGCGGGCAGCGTGGGTAACGGCATCCTCTACCTCCACGGGCCGCACCACGGTACTCAGGGCCACTCGCAGCCCCAGCCGGAATGCCTGCCGGGCCTCGTTGCGCCGCCGCTCCGTAATGTCGTGGTAGAGCACGGCAAACCGCTCGGGCCCAAACGGGAACATTGTCAGCTCGTGCCACCGGTCCGATACGTTGTCGTACTGCTCAATGTGCTCGGCCTGCTGCGTGTCCACAACGCGCGCTACCTGCTCAAACCACTCCGCACTCAGGCCGGGCAGCACCTCGCCGCATAGGCGTCCCAATACCTGCTCCGGGCGGATGCCAGCGTGCTTTTCAGTGGCGGGGTTGACTTCCAGAAAGCGCCAGTCCGTCACCGCGCCGGCTTCATTGCGTACCACTTCGCAAACCGCAAAACCCTCTTCCATCGTGTTGAACAGGGCGCGGTATTGGTTGCGGGGTTGCTGGCTTTCCTGCCGGAGAGCTTCCTGCTGGGCCAGCTTGCCGGCGGTAATTTCCTCTACGGCTATCAGCAGGCCATCCTCGTACCGGCTGGCCTGCCAGCGGAACCAGCGCCCGGCCACCGCGTAGTTTTCTTCTACATCCACGGCCTGGCCGTGCTCCACACCCGCCACAAAGTCATCAAACAAGCCAATGGCTTGCACGTGCGGGTACAGTTCCAGCATCCGCTGGCCCACGATGTTGGCGCCGGCCAACTGCTGGCTGTGCGCATTCAGCCAGCGGTACTCAAAGTCGATAATCTGGCCTTGCGCATTCCGCACGCTGCGCACCAGTACCAGGCCCAGGGGCGCGGCGTCCGTTAGCGCGGCCAGCAGTTCGGGAGGAGGCGCAGCCGAAAAGGCAGTGCCGGGAAGGGGGGTAGTTTGGAGCATCGGGCAGCAGAAAAGGGGGCAAAAAGAGATGCGCGAGGGGGCTGCCAGGTGCATGAATTTTGGCCGGGTAGATCCGGGACGGCCGCGCAAAAAGTAGGCTTACTGTTCAGTTTGCGCATTTCTTTATCTGAGCAAGTACGGATTCTGCTCATGGGCTGCCAAACTTCGGGCAACAAAAAAGCGCCTACCTCAACGGTAGACGCTACCTAATTGCGCAGCTTACTTTGGCCTTATACTAGGCCTTCTTCCACTTGATGGTGCAGCCAATGGCTTTAGTGGTGCTCACGGTGGCCGGCTTGCCCGCCACAAGTTCCGTCATGGCGTTTTCCAGGTACTTGGTCTTTACCAGCTTGGCATCTTCCGAGTTGTCGTCGATGGCCCCGATGTAGCTCACCACAAAGCTGTTGCCCTGGCGGGTAAGCACGTAGAGGTGGGGCGTGCGGGTGGCGCCAAACTGCCGGGCTACCTGCTGGGTCTCGTCCTGGAGGTAGGGGAAGGCGTACTTTTTCGCCTTGGCCCGCTTCTGCATCTCGTCAAAGGAGTCGCCGGGCACGGTGGCCGCGTCGTTGGGGTTGATGGCCACTACCGGGTAACCCTGGGGCGCGTACTTGGTGTGCAGGTCAATGATGCGCTGCTCGTAGGCCTGAGCGTAGGGGCAAGTGTTGCAGGTGAACACCACAATGTAGCCCTTGGCGGCCTTGTTATCGGCCAGGGACAGGAGCTTGCCATCCACGTTTTTGAGCTTGAAGTCGGCGGCTGTGTCGCCTATTTTGTAACCGGCCTCGGCCACAGGGCGCAGAAACACGAAGCTGCTGAGAGCCAGCACCAGGCAGGCCGCCAGCAAGGGAAGTAGCTTTTTCATGGGATTGAAGAGGAAAAGAGGTGAGTGGAATTTGTCATTCCGAGCAGCGAGAGGAATCTGGGTTAAGCTATTCAGGTAGTAAACTCAGATTCCTCACTTCGGTCGGAATAACAGACGATTATTGCATAAACGCCTGCAGCTGTTTCTGCAGCTCCTCGGCGGTGAATTCCTGCTCGAAGGTTTGGCGTTTGTGGCGGGCGTTGTTGAGTAGCAGGGTGAAGGGCAGGGAGCCGGTCCACTTGGGGTCAATTTTGGCCAGGTACAGGTTGGGGTCGGTTTCGTTGAGCAGCACCACGTCCGATTTTAGCGCATTTTTGGCAACGAAGGGCTTCACCTTTTTATCCAGCTGGGAGGCGTAGTCCATGCTCACCAGCAGCACTTTCACTTTCTGATTTTTATAGGTGGTGGTCAGCTTATCGAAGTGGGGCAGCTCCTTCACGCAGGGTCCGCACCAGGTAGCCCAGAAGTTCACCACGTAGGTAGTATCGGTGGGGCGGGCGAGGCGCTTCTGCAGCTCGGGTAGCTTAATTACCTGTACCTGTTGAGCTTGGGCGGCAGTGGCCAGCAACAGGCCCACCAGCAGGGCAATGAATTTGGGGTACTTCATGTTAACAGAAAAGGGGGTATGCAGCATAAGACAGCGGAACGCCGCCCGAAGTTGCGAAACCGGACCGTTCCGGCCGCTACTTCGTAGAGCACAAACCTTGCGTACCTTTGTTATCCTCTAGAAAAACGCCTCCCAACCGGGTTATGAACAAAATCTATTGCCCCAGCCTCACCGAATACAAGCGCCGCCTCTCCCGTGAAGTGAAAATCGGCGACGTGCCCGTGGGCGGGCTCAACCCCATCCGGGTGCAGAGCATGACTACCGTGGACACGATGGACACGCTGGGCTCGGTGGAGCAGACGTTGCGCATGGTGGAGGCCGGCTGCGAGTACGTGCGCATCACGGCCCCCAGCGTGAAGGAGGCCCAGAACCTGCTCGAAATCAAAAAGGAGCTGCGAAAGCGGGGCTGCAACGTGCCCCTCATTGCCGACATCCACTTCACGCCCAACGCTGCCGAACTGGCCGCCCGAATCGTGGAGAAGGTGCGCGTGAACCCCGGCAACTACGCCGACAAAAAGAAGTTCGACGTTATCGAGTACACCGACAGCAGCTACGCCGCCGAGGTGGAGCGCATCCGGGAGCGGTTCCGCCCGCTGGTGCAAATCTGCAAGCAGTACGGCACGGCCATGCGCATCGGCACCAACCACGGCTCCCTGTCCGACCGGATTTTGAGCCGGTACGGGGATACGCCCCTGGGCATGGTGGAGTCGGCGCTGGAATTCCTGCGTCTCTGCGAAGAGGAAAACTACTACGACGTGGTGTTGAGCATGAAGGCCAGCAACACCCAGGTGATGGTGCAGGCCTACCGCCTGCTGGTGCAGAAGCTCGATGAAGAAGGCCTGCAGCCCTACCCGCTGCACCTGGGCGTAACCGAAGCCGGCGAGGCCGAAGACGGCCGCATCAAGTCGGCCGTGGGCATTGGCACGCTGCTCGAAGACGGCCTCGGCGACACCGTGCGCGTATCCCTCACCGAAGCCCCCGAAGCCGAAGCGCCGGTTGCCAAGGCGTTGATTGATAGATATACAAACCGCGCCGCCGAGGCCAAGCCTATTAAAGCTATTAGCCCCATTTCAGCTATTAGCTCAGAGCTGTTAGCTGATAGCTCTCCGTCGAACGAAGCCAACAGCCAACAGCCATCAGCTAACAGCTCCGCAGGTATCCCCATCGACCCGTTCCAGTACCACCGCCGCAGTACGCGGGAGGTGCTGAACCTGGGCGGGCAGAACGTGCCCCGCGTAATGGCCGACCTCTCGCGGCTGCCCAGTCTGGAATACGCCGATTTGCGCGCCGTGGGGCATCTGTACTCGGCGTTCCTGGACAAGTTTCAGATGAACGACCTGGGGGCCGACTACGTGTACTCGGGCCAGCGCCCCATTCCGTTTATGCTGCCCAACGGCCTCAAGGAAGCCGTGGACTACACCGCCTGGCTGGATGCCGGCCAGCGCCCCGACCACTTTCCGGTGCTCACCCCGACGGAGTACGCCACGGCTGGCCCCCGCCACCCAGAGCTGAACTTCGTGTTCCAGAACCTGGCTTCCCTCACGCCCTCCGCGCTGGCCCAGTTGCGCGAGGATACCACGGCCGTTATTATCCTCTATACCGATAACGCCCACGCCATGCCCGAAATCCGGCGCGCGTTTTTCGAGCTGTTGAACCACGGCGTGCCCAACCCCGTCATCGTCAACCGCCAGTATCCGGAGCTCACACCCGAGCAAACCCAGCTCTACGCCGCCACCGACGTGGGCGGCCTCTTGCTCGACGGCCTCGGCGACGGGGTGGTGCTGAGCACCGAGCTGCTGCCCGAGCGTAGCAAGGAGGAGTGGCTGACCACGCTGGACCAACTCAACCAACTCAGCTTCGGCATTCTGCAGGCGGCCCGCACCCGCATGAGCAAAACCGAGTACATCAGCTGCCCCAGCTGCGGCCGTACCCTGTTTGACCTGCAGGAAACCACCGCCATGATCCGCAAGCGCACCGACCACCTGAAGGGCGTGAAAATCGGCATCATGGGCTGCATAGTGAACGGCCCCGGCGAAATGGCCGACGCCGACTACGGCTACGTGGGCGTGGGCAAAGGCAAAATTGCCCTCTACCGCGGCCAGGAAGTCATCAAGAAATCCGTCCCCGAAGAACGCGCCGTGGACGAACTTATCGAGCTCATGCGCGAAGACGGCCGCTGGATTGAGCCTGTGCTGCTGGAAGAGCCAGTGGTGGGGTAGGCGGCTTGATTACCGTTTTAATATGTGCTACTACGTTTACCTCGGAGCAGATGCTGATTTGCCTTTGGTGGCGTTAGATGCTAAAGAACCTGTTTTTAGCGTGCAGCCAATTGCTGCTTCTGATGCGGCAGTAGCCCCGCACTTCACTAAAAAGAACATATACCATCTGGGCTCCTGGCAAGGATGCTCCTGCGGATTTGCCAACGACATTGATTTCGAAGATGCTGAGTTAGTCGCGAAGAATTCCAGTTCAGTAAATGCCTTGCTGGCCTTCATTGATTCTGCACTCTCACAGGAGGACACAGTAGAGCTTCATACCTGCTGGGCTGGTAATCAATGGCAACTCCCAACTGAGCGAAAAAGCACAAGTCTTCATGAAATCCAGCGTTACGGTTTCGAGTTGGAAGAAGATGTTTTTCTGACTATCACCAGGTAGTGCTATGCGTGACTTCCGTAATTCAGAAACTGATCCATCATTGCATGACGCAGTGGTGGATCAGTTTCTGTTTCATCCTGGGCGTGCCCGGCTTCAAGTGGTCATTTGGAAAAATGATGATAGGCGGATATCATGGTGGCAGTTAATTATATCCGGCATCAGTAATGGTAGTAAGGTCCAGTGGATACAAGATTCGGTGAATGCGGCTCTTGCCAAAGCATCACGGCATAGCTTGGGTTTTCGGATAGATGAATTTAAGTGTGTGAAACAGTCGTCCTCTCAACAGGGATGCGCAATGGCAGTTACTTTGTCTATTGACCATTTGCCGTCGATAAGAATAGAGTGCGGCAAGTGCGACATTCAACGTTTAGACTATCCGCCGCTGAATTTTAAGTGTTAAAACATCCGCGCCGCTCATCCGTCCTCCCCAGCATGAAACTACGCGTGATATTAACCGGCACGACCGGCATGGTGGGGGAAGGAGTGCTGCTGGAATGTTTGCAAAACCCCGAGGTGGAGCAGGTGCTCAGCATCAGCCGGCGGCCTAGTGGGCACCAGCATCCCAAGCTGCGGGAGCTGTTGCACGAGGATTTTCAGAACCTGGGGCCCATTGCCGATCAGCTTACGGGCTACAATGCCTGCTTTTTCTGCCTGGGTGTATCGTCGGTGGGGATGCAGGAGCCGGAATACCGCCGCCTCACCTACGACCTCACGCTGCACTTCGCCCGCACCTTGCTGGCCCACAACGGCCCCGACCTCACGTTCTGCTACGTGTCGGGCTCCGGCACCGACGACACGCTACGCAGCCGGCAGATGTGGGCCCGCGTGAAGGGCGAAACCGAAAATGAGCTGCGGCAGCTGGGTTTCCGGCAGGCGTTTATGTTCCGGCCGGGCTTTCTGCGCGCTACTCCTGGCCAGCGGCACGTGCTGTCCTACTACAAGTATTTCGGCTGGCTGTACCCGGTGCTGCGGGGCGTAGCGCCCAAGTTTGCTTCTACCTTAAAGGAGTTGGGCCAGGCCATGCTGCACGTAGCGCAACGCGGCTACTCCAAGCCGGTACTGGAAGTGCCGGATGTTGTGGCAGCGGCAAAGGAGTAGAGACGTGTATTCGCGTCGCGTTGTTGCTGATGTTGTTTACCGGCTGCGCTTACAGTCGGTCAACGACGAGACGCGTATTCGCGTCTCTACACCGTTCTTACTTACACTTCTCCTTGCGCCGCGTATCAATGATGTGGGCAATGCGCCAGCCCTCGGCCAGCTTTACCAGCTGAAACGAGTTGTAGCCGCAGTGGCTGAAGGTGCTGCCCAGGTAAAACTCGTAGGGTGTCCACATGCTGGCCAGGTTGGCATCAATCAGCACCTTGTCGAAGGTGATGCGCTCATCAAAAACTTCCTTGTGCGGCGTGCCCACGGCCTTCAAAAAGGCCGCTGGGCTTTCGGGCAGCAGCCGGACCGGCTGACCGGGGCGGGCCGAAATTACGTGGAACACTGCGCCGGGAGCCAGCGTAGACCGTACTACGGTGCTGTCGCCCTTGCGCATGCCCTCAAAAAAGCGGTTGATAGTAGCCTGCACGGCGGCCGTTTCGGAGGCGGTGGTTTGGGCTTGGGCTGTGGCAGCCGTGAAGAGGAGCGTAGCCGCGAGCAGAGCGTAGCATTTGGACATAGGGGCAGGAAGTGAAGGGTGAGCAAAAAAGACGGCCACCCAGAGCGCGGGTTGCGGCCCCAAGGTAAATAGCGCGCCGCGTAAATCTTTCTGCCGCCGACGGTGTTACTTTTACAACTCCAAGCTCCTTTGCCTCATGCGGAAAGACCTGTTTAATTTCGGCCCGGCCCTCGGCTATTTCTTTCGGAAAAACGACCCCGCGCGCCATACCAATTTCAACCTGCGCACCATGCACTTCATCAATAAGCTGAGCATGGCCATGTTTCTGGTGGCCCTGTTGGTGCTGCTCTACCGCTGGTTTCTGCGCTAAGCCCGTGCTCAGCCAAAAACGGCCCCGCACCTGACGTGTAACAGATGCGGGGCCGTTTTTGGCTGAAAGCGGAATTGGCGCTAGGGGCGGGCGTTAACGGAGTCGCGGCGGCGGTCAATGGCATCCAGCACCTCCCCGGCGGTAAACTCCTTGTTTACGTCAACGTAGCCGGCGGGCGCAATACGGCGGCCGTTGCTGGTGATGAAGGTGGGGCGCACCCGCATGGTCAGGCGCAGCGGTTCCCGGTCCCGATCGGCCAGGCCCAGTACTAGGTCGGCCAACGCTTCCGCCGACCGTTCGCCCATGGCTTCGCGCAGGTTGCTTTCCACAGTTATGGGGGCAATGGTGGTGCCGTTGGGGGCTACCTCAATACGCTGGGTGGTGCGGCCAGTGGCTACCTGCTTGCCGTCGATGAGGGCAATGTAGTCCAGCTCGTTGAGGGCGGCCGTTTCGTCGTTGGGGTTGCGGATTTCCAGGTTCACCAGCATGCGCAGGGGCAGGTTGCCGGTGGCGTAGGCCGAAGCCAGCCGGGCTTTGTCGAGGGTGCTCAGGTCGCCGGGTTGGCGCACGCCGGTTACATCAATGCCGGCCACGGTAGCCTGTTGCACGGAAGCCAGTCGGAACTGCGCGTTTTTAAAGGCTTTGGCCTGTTGTACCTGCTCGGAAATACCGCAGCGGCTGAGCCCTAGGATAAGCAAAAGGCCCAGCAGAGCCAGCGGAAGACGGGTTTTGGTAATGGTGGGGCGAGTCATGCGAAAAAGAGAAAAAGAAGAATAGATAAATTGCTATACCTACTCCGTTACCAGCCGGTTACTGTTGAGCTTGGATTGGCCATAATGTTGTTGCTGCCATGAACATTGAAGATTTCCGCGACTACTGCCTGCTGAAAGCCGGCGTGACCGAAGAAACGCCTTTCGGACCCAGTACGCTGGTGTTTAAGGTGGGCGGCAAAGTGTTTGCCCTCACCGATATCGACACGTTCGGCAGTATCAACCTCAAGTGTGACCCGGAGCGGGCCGTGGAGCTGCGCGAGGCCCACGACTACGTGCTGCCCGGCTACCACATGAACAAAAAGCACTGGAACACCGTGCTCATTGGCACCGGCGTGCCCAACGGCCAACTGCGGGAGCTCATCGACCATTCCTATGAACTGGTGCGCGCCTCCTTGCCCAAGAAACTGCGCGAGGAGCTGGCCGAAGCCGAGCAATAAGTTTGTAAGGGAAAGCACTGCCCGAGGATAGGGGCCAGCTCATCATGGGGGTAGAGGGGCCATACCCGCCGCTACTACCCTGGTGCACGCGGGCTGTTTGTCGGAAACGGTTGTTTGGAATTATGTACACGCTATACAGTGCGCTATCCGTTCCTGTTCATGCATTTGAGCAGAGAGCCAAACCCGGCAACAAGTTCTTCAGCCTTACGCGCTCAGAGGGAGACATTGTGTATGAGGCGGATTTGCTGCAGCCGCACCGCAAGGATTTCTACCTGCTGGTGTTTGTGCAGCGCAACGTGGGGCGGCACTGGGTAGATACGATTCCCTACGAGCACGCACCCAACAGCTTTTACTTCAGTACGCCTCAGCAGGTGCTGGTGAAAGAGGACCCTACCCCTTTCTGGGGAACCCATTTCTCCTTCACTCCCGAGTTTCTGGCCCTGCAGCAGAACGCGGCACTGCTGGAATTGCCGCTTATTCAGAACCCGCACAATGGGCACGAGCTGCGGCTATCTGCCACGGATGCGGCCTTTGTGGAAGAAACCCTGCGGAAGATTGAGGCCGAGTACGCCAGCCCCGGCGAGTGGCAGCACCGCATGCTCAGCGCCCATTTGGCCGTGCTGCTGACCTACCTGAGCCGCCTCTACACCGAGCAGTTTGCGGCCCAGGAGGTTTCGGTAGACAAGTTTTTGCTGAATGCGTACCAAGCCAAAATCGAGGAGAACTTCCGGGAGCTGCACGAGGTGGGTGCTTACGCGGCTTTGCTGAACATTTCGGCGGGCCACCTGAGCGAGGTAGTGAAGGAGCAAAGCGGTAAATCGGCCATTAAGCACATCCACGAGCGGCGGGTGCTGGAGGCCCGGCGGCTGTTGTTCTACTCGCACCACTCGCTCAAGGAAATTGCCTACGACCTGGGCTTTGCCGACGCTTCGTACTTCAACCGGTTTTTTAAGCGCGAAACCGGCGTAACGCCGGCCGCCTACCGCACCACCATCCGGGAAATGTACCAGTAATACCGCGGAATGGGTGCCAGCGGCGCAAACGGGGCCCGGTAGTTTTGTGCTGTTCACTTACAGATACTTCACTACCATGAAAACCGTACTTATCACCGGGGCCAATAAAAGCATTGGCTTTGAAGCCGCCCGCCAGCTCCTGCAAAACGGCTACTACGTGTACCTGGGCAGCCGCGACTTACAAAAAGGCCAGGAGGCCGCCGCCCAACTTCACGCCGAAGGTTTCCTGCATGTGGAGCCGCTGCAGCTTGATGTAACTGACCGCGCCTCCATTGCTGCCGCCCGCCAGACTCTGGGCCAGAAAACGCCGGTGCTGGATGTGCTCATTAACAATGCCGGTATCCTGGGCGGCATGTCGCAGCCGGCGCTGGGCACCGATGTACGCGTGATTAAGGAAGTGTTCGAAACCAATGTATTTGGGGTAATTGAGGTAACCCAGGCGTTTATCGACCTGCTACGAGCCTCCACCGAGCCCCGCGTTGTGAACGTCACCTCGGGCCTGGGCTCCCTCACGCTGCACAACGACCCTTCCTGGAAATACTACCCGGTGAAAGGAGCTGCCTACCAGCCCTCCAAAGCCGCCCTGAACGCCTACACCATCATGCTGGCCTACGAGCTGCGCGACACGCCCTTCAAAGTAAACGCCGTGGACCCCGGCTACACCGCCACCGACTTCAACCACCACAGCGGCCCCGGCACCGTGCACGATGCTGCTGCCCGCGTAGTGAAAGCCGCTCTACTAGGTCCCGATGGCCCCACCAGCCAGTTCTTCAGCGACGATAACGCCCCGGAAACCGGTATCAGTCCCTGGTAGGTCCAGCGTGTCAGTCTGTACAAGTGCTGCTCGATACGAAAGACGTACAATGAAAAAGGCCCGACGGATAAACCGGCGGGCCTTTTCGCTAACAGCTACTAGCCAGCAGCTAACAGCTCAAATTCTCTACACTACAATGTTCACCATGCGGCCGGGCACCACAATCACCTTCTTGGCTTCTTTGCCCTCGGCGAAGCGGGCCAGAATATCGGTGGCGCGCACGGCGGCCTCGATTTCCTGGGACGTAGCCGTGGCCGGGAACTGCAGCTGCTCGCGAACCTTGCCGTTGATGGCCACCGGGTAGTTCACGGTGTCTTCCACCAGGTATTCTTCCCGGAACTCGGGGTAGGTGGCCTGGCTGATGGAGCCGGGCGCGTGACCCAGCTTCTGCCACAGCTCCTCCGAGAGGTGCGGGGCGTAGGGCGACAACAGCACCACCAGCGGCTCCAGAATGGCGCGCTTGTGGCAGTCGAGGGCGGTCAGCTCGTTCACGGTAATCATCAGGGCGCTGACGGTGGTGTTGAACGAGAACTTCTCAATGTCTTCTTCGACCTTGCGGATGGCCTTGTGCAGGGCCTTCAGCTCGGCGGGTTTGGCAGCCTCATCCGTCACGGCGAAGTCGCCATCCTGGGGGTGGTAGAGGCGCCAGAGCTTCTTGAGGAAGCCGGCCACGCCGCTCATTCCGTTGGTATTCCAGGGCTTGTACTGCTCAAGCGGCCCCAAGAACATTTCGTACAGGCGCAGCGCATCCGCGCCGTATTGGCTCACTAGCGTGTCGGGGCTCACTACGTTGAATTTGCCTTTCGACATTTTCTCAACTTCCCAGCCGCACACATAGGTGCCATTATCTTCTAAGACGAATTCGGCCGAGTTGTAATCCGGCCGCCACTTCTTGAAAGCCTCAGTGTCGAGCACATCGTTGTTGACGATGTTCACGTCCACGTGCAAAGCGGTGGTTTCGTATTGGTCTTTCTTGCCCAGCGTCACGAACGTGTTAGTGCCGTTGATGCGGTACACAAAGTTCGAGCGGCCCAGAATCATGCCTTGGTTGATGAGCTTCTGGAAGGGCTCGTTGGCGGTTACCAGGCCCAGGTCTTTTAGGAACAGGTGCCAGAAGCGGGAGTAGAGCAAGTGGCCCGTAGCATGCTCTGCGCCACCGAGATATAAATCTACGTTCTGCCAATATTGCTCGGCCTCTTCGCCCACGAAACGCTCGGCGTTGTGTGGGTCCATGTAGCGGAGGTAGTACCAGCTGGAGCCGGCCCAGCCGGGCATGGTGCTCAGCTCGTACTCGTACTGGCCCTTGTATTTCCAGTTCTTGGCGCGGCCTAGGGGTGGCTCGCCGGTTTCAGTGGGCTTGTACTCGTCGATTTCCGGCAGCACTAGGGGCAGGTCGGCTTCGGCCACGCCGTAGGCCACGCCGTCCTTGTAATAAATCGGAATGGGCTCACCCCAGTACCGCTGGCGGCCGAAGATGGCGTCGCGGATGCGGAAGTTGGTTTTGCCCTTGCCAATGCCGCGCTGCTCCAGCTCCTGAATCAGGGTTTGGGTGGCCTGCTTGTAGTTCTGGCCCTGGATGAGGCCGTGGAGGTAGGTGCCTTCCTTGGTGGGGTCGGCCTGCTCGTCAATCTGCTGCTGATCCACTACCTGCACGATGGGCAGGTTGAAGTGCTTGGCAAACACGTAGTCACGCTGGTCGCCGGAGGGTACGGCCATTACGGCGCCGGTACCGTAGCCGGCCAGCACGTAATCGGCAATCCAAATCTGGATGGGCTCGTTGGTGAAGGGGTTGATAGCATAGGCCCCGGTGAAAGCGCCCGATACGGTTTTAGTATCAGCCATCCGGTCCCGCTCCGAGCGGCGCTTGGTGGCGTCCTGGTAGTCCTGCACGGCCTGCTGCTGCGCGGGCGTGGTCAACTCCTGCACCAGCTCGTGCTCGGGTGCCAGCACTAAGAAGGTAGCGCCGTAAATGGTGTCCACGCGGGTGGTGTACACCTTGATGTGCGCCTGCTCGTGGCCCTGTACTTGGAAGGTTACCTCGGCTCCGATGCTCTTGCCAATCCAGTTGCGCTGCATTTCCTTCACCGCATCGGGCCAGTCGATGGTATCGAGGCCTTGGAGGAGGCGGTCGGCGTAGGCGGTGATGCGCAGGTTCCACTGGGGCATCAGGCGGCGCTCCACGGGGAATCCACCCCGCTCCGAGAGGCCGTCTTTTACTTCATCGTTGCTGAGCACTGTGCCCAGGCCGGGGCACCAGTTCACGTAGGTATCCTGCTGGTAGGCCAGGCGGTAGGGGTGCACGGCCTGCAGCTTCTGCTTTTCCGTGAACATCTTCCACTGGCCGGCCGTGAAGGCGTGGCGCTCCTCCTCGTCACCGGCCGCGCGGATGCCTTCACTGCCGTTCTGCTCGAACTTCTCCAGCAGGGTTTTGAGGGGCTCAGCCCGGTCGGTGTCGAGGTTGTACCAGGAGTTGAACAGCTTCAGGAAAATCCACTGCGTCCACTTGTAGTACTCCGGGTCGGAGGTGCGCACTTCCCGGCTCCAGTCGTAGCTGAAACCCAGGGAAGACAGCTGCTTGATGTAGGTGCTGATGTTCTGCTCCGTGGTAATGGCCGGGTGCTGGCCGGTCTGGATGGCGTACTGCTCGGCGGGCAGGCCAAACGAGTCGAAGCCCATGGGGTGCAGCACGTTATAGCCCTGCAGGCGCTTGTAGCGGGCCACAATATCGGAGGCAATGTAGCCCAGCGGGTGCCCTACGTGCAGGCCCGCGCCCGAGGGGTACGGGAACATATCCAGCACGTAGTATTTGGGCTTTTCGGACTGATTGTCAGCCTTGAAGGTATTGTGCTCTTTCCAGTGGGCTTGCCACTTCTTCTCAATATCCTGGGGATGGTAGCCGGGCATGGGCAGTCGGGGTACGGTTAATCGGAACGGGCGAAATTACGGAAAAACGGGGGCGGGGCGGCTTTTTTATGCCAACTGCCATTGGGGCCGGCCGAACGCCCCGCCAGCTGAGCCGTAGGAGAAGAGCTAAATCTGAACAGTATGCCTTTATCTGAGTACCCGGCCCTGCTGCTGCGCTGGCTGCGCCAGCGCTTTGATTTGCGGGATGACATGGCCGCGCCCGAGGATATTGCCGAAAGCGTGGAGTCCAGCACCACCTTTCGGGGTACCAATCTGTGGGTGCTCATCTTCGCCATTCTCATTGCCTCGGTGGGGCTCAACGTCAACTCCACGGCCGTCATCATTGGGGCCATGCTGATTTCACCCTTGATGGGGCCGCTGGTGACGCTGGGCTACAGCGCGGCTACCAACCACCCCGGTCTGCTGCGCCGGGCCCTAAAGAGCCTGCTGCTGGCCGTAGGCATCAGCCTGCTCACCTCGGGCCTGTACTTCTGGCTCACGCCCCTGAACGAGGCACAGTCGGAGCTGCTGGCCCGTACCGAGCCCACCATCTGGGACGTGCTCATTGCCCTGTTTGGGGGGCTGGCCGGGGCCGTGGGCCTCACGCGCCGCGAGAAAAGTAACGTGATTCCCGGCGTAGCCATTGCCACGGCCCTCATGCCGCCGCTGTGCACGGTGGGCTACGGGCTGGCCTCGGGCCAGTGGCGCTACGCGGCCGGGGCGTTCTACTTGTTTGCCATCAACTGCGTGTTTATCACGCTGGCGGCGTTTCTGGTGATGCGGTTTCTGCGGCTGCCCGCGCACCAGTTCGAGGATGAGAGCCGGGCCCGACGGGTGCGCCGCCTGATGCTGGCCGCCGCCGTGGTAGTGGCCGCGCCCAGCGTGTGGCTGGGTTACGGCATTGTGCAGCGCTCCGTGTACGAGCACCAGGCCCAGCAGTTTGTGGAGGAGCAGCTCAGCTTTCCGGGGGCCTACGTGGCTACCCGCCAGATTGACGCCCGCCAGCGCCGCATCAATCTGCTGCTGGTGGGGCGCCCCGTAGACACGGCCCGGCTGGGCCAGGTGCGCCGGCAGCTGGGCCGCTACCGCCTGGCACCCACCACGCTGGTAGTGCGCCAAGGGCTACAGGCCTATGATTCGCTGGATGCAGAAGCATTCCGCCGCAGCCTGCTAAACGACGTGCGCGCCCGACAGACGCCGCAGCCGGCACCAGCCGCTGCCGAAGTGGCCCGTTTGCAACAGCTGGCCGCCACTGCCGGGGTCGGACTGCCGGCTGCCTCCACTCTCTTGCGCGAGGTGCAGGTAGAGCACCCCGCCGTGCGCCGCTTGGCTCTCACGCGCCTGCCCCGCCCGGCTTTGGCCGACTCCTTACCAGCTGACACGGTGTTAGTAGTGAGCTTAGATGTGCGCGACTCCCTGCTCCGGCTCGAGCGGCAGCGGGTAGGCGAGTGGCTGCGCGTGCGCACCAATCAGCCCCGGGTGCAGCTGCTGGTGCAGCCGGTGTTGCGGTAGGGTTGAAGTATGTTGGCGGGTTCTTGCGTAACTTTTTGAACGTCATTCCGAGCGAAGTCGAGGAATCTCGCGTGCTGATGTGGTGCTAGTAATTCAACGTCAGCACGCGAGATTCCTCGACTTCGCTCGGAATGACGGGCTAGTAGCTCGTTGTTTGATATACCTGTTGCTGGCTACTGCGCGGCGGGATTGTGGCCGTCCCAGGTGCCTTCCGCATCCAGCACGCGGAACCGGGCAAACAGTTCCTCGCCATACCAGTTTTCCTGGCGGGTGAGGCGAATCACCTCTTTGTGTTTGGGGCTGCGGTAGGCGTAGTCCTGCATGGCCTGCTGGGATTCCCAGAGGCTGACGGTGGCCTGGCGCACAATGGGCAGCTCGCCCAGCCCAATGGCGGCCCGTACTCCGGGGGCATCGGCTACGGTGGCACTTACCGGAGCCACGTAGCGCCAGAACCGGGGCGTTTTCTGCCAGCGGATAGAAGCCCGGGTAAGCACCAGCATCGGCCCATCCGCTGCTTGCGTCTCAGTTTCGTAGTCAAACGGATTTACCCCGTCCCATAATCCGTGCGACTTGACAGGCGCCAGCCGGGCCGTCCAGATTTCCCAGGTGCGCTGCTGGTACTGCTGCCACAGCGGGTGCTTGGTAAAGAACTCCTGAGCGGCTTCTTCCGAGTCCCACACGGCCATAAACCCGTAGCGTCGCAGGTTGGGCAAAGCCCCAAAGCCATCCGCACCACTGCCCAGCAGCTTCTGAAACCGCAGGCCCGGTACGTGCTGCAACGGCCGCTGGGCCGTGCCCATCTGCGCAAAGCCCCAGCGCCGCTGGTTAGGAAGGAGAGTAAGGATGGAAAGGGTAGTGAGTGGCACAGTGAGAGTTGCTGAGGCTTCAAGAAAACAAAAAAGGGCCGGAACTGCTTCCGGCCCTTCTTGCGGGTTCAGTGAGGTAAACTTACTTCACTTCTACTTTGGCGTGCTCATTCACATCGTCGGAGGTGCTCCGCTCGCCGGTGGCCAGGGCTTTCACGTAGGCTACGGCTTGGGTGAGGAGGCTGCTGGGCGTGTCCCAGTATTCGCCTTTCTCAATCTCCACTTTCAGGATGTAGATGCTCTCGTCGTCTTTGCCTTTGGGGAACCAGGCGCGCATGGGCTCACTCCAGAGCTTGTCGATTTCGGCCTGGTCGCGGTAGGCGTTGGCGCGGCCCGATACCGACACGTACACGTTGTCGTCGGGTTTGCCGTAGCTCAGGTTTACGTGGCTGTCTTTTTTTACCTCGTATACTTTGGCCGAATCCTTATCGGTCAGGAACACCAAGGCGCTGCTGCCATCGGGCTTTTGGGTGAACATGGGGCGGCTGCGCAGGCTGCCATCCTCGTCCTGGGTAGTGAGCATGGCAATGCGCACGTCCTTGATTTTATCGAGCAGGGTAGAGAGGTCGTTGGTGACGTTGGGTTGCGTGGACATGGGAAGCGAGTGTGGGGAAAGAATAGAAAATCAACGGAAAGGCAGCCGAAAACCGGCTTGGCCTGTTGCCTGTACGGCCGGGCCCGGCCCCGGGTTGAGCTCAACCGGGCCGCCGGCCGTATTTTGCCGACCTTCCGCACCCTATGAATTTTCTCGCCCACCTGCTGCTTTCCGGTTCTCCCACCAACCCCCATTACGCCGATGTGGTGGTAGGCAACTTCGCGGCCGAGGCCGTGCGGGGCCGCGCCGGCCTGCTGGCTTACCCCGAGCCCGTGCAGCGCGGCATCCGGCTGCACCGCTTCATTGATTCCTTCACCGACCAGCACCCAGCCGTGCGCCGCACCACCGCCCGTCTGCGGGAGGCCGGCCTGGGCAAGTGGGCCGGGGTGGTGTCGGATGTGGGGTTCGACCACCTGCTGGCCCGCGACTTTGCCCAGTACCACCCCGAGGAGCCGCTGCCGCAGTTCGCCCAGCGCCAGTACCAGCTGCTGCACCAGCGCCGCCACGAGTTGCCGGAGCGCCTGCAGCACATGCTGCACTACATGCGCCAGCACGACTGGCTAACCGGTTACGCCCGCCCCGAAGGCCTGCACCGCGCCCTGCTGGGCCTGAGCCGCCGCGTACCCGCCGCCGGGGTGCTGGCTACCGGAGCCGCCGCGTTCCTGGCGGAGTTACTCGCCTACGAGGCGGATTTCGCGGAGTTCTGGCCGGAGTTGCGGGGGGCGGTGGAGGAAATGCAGAGTTCCTCATAATAAAGAACGCCCTAACAGATGGATAGTATCATCAGTTAGGGCGTAGAAAGTTAGGCAGCTGCCAATCAGCGCGAATACGTGGCGTCAATCGTAACCTGCTGGTTATTGACGATAACGGGAAGCTTGTAGTGTAGCACGAGCTTGTTGCTGGTCAACTCCCGAACTTCCCGCGACAAATCGGTGCGCGGGTTGGTGCTTTGCATGCTGATGGTGGAGCCGGCGTAGGTGTAGGGGGCCGTGAAGTGCAGTTGGTTGTCCCGGTACTCGTCGAAAGAGGTGATGGAAATGACCAGATAGTCAGCTGCCGTACCGGCCAAGTGCTGCTCAGCCACTACCTGACCCGTGGTTACGTCGGTGTTGATGCTGTGTTGGGTTACCAGGTTCCAGCGGCCCGGCAGCGGAGCGGGTTCGTCGGGTTTTTCGGAGCAAGCGGAAAGTGTACCGAGCGAGAGTAGAACTACTCCAACTGATAAACGGTGGAATGAGGTGGAAAGGAACATGTGTAAATAGGATAGGAGGAACACTGTAGCAAAGAAACAAGGAATGGGGTAGCAAGCAGCTACTACCAGTGAGTTTCCGGCGGTTTGTATTGCAGATGCGCGGGTTTGTGTAGCTCTGCCGGGCCAGCCGGGCCACACCTTTGTGCTGTTCAATCACTTATCTGATATACAGCACCATGACAAACCTCAAACGAGTACCCCTGGGCAGCCAGGGTCTGGAAGTTCCGGTAGAAGGTCTGGGCTGCATGGGCATGACCAGCGGCGTAGGTGGTATGAGCGTGTACGGCGAGGCCGACGAGCAGGAAAGCCTGGCCACCCTGCACCGGGCCCTGGAGCTGGGCGTGAACCTGCTGGACACTGCCGACCTCTACGGCCCCTTGCTGAACGAGCAGCTGGTGGGCCTGGCCATTGCCGGCCGCCGCCAGGAGGTTATCCTGGCCACTAAATTCGGTTTTGAAGTAGACGACAACGGCACGTTTACCGGCCAGCTCAACGGCCACCCGGCCTACGCCCGCAAGTGCCTGGAACGCTCCCTGCGCAACCTCCGCACCGAGTACGTGGACCTCTATTACCTGCACCGCCAAGACCCGCAGGTGCCCATCGAGGACAGCATCGGGGAGATGAGCCGCTTCGTGGAGGAAGGCAAAGTGCGCTACCTGGGCGTATCGGAAACGCCGGCCGACGTGCTGCGCCGGGCCCACGCCGTGCACCCCCTTACTGCCCTGCAAACCGAGTATTCGCTGTTCGACAGGGGCGTGGAAGAAACCGGCGCGCTGCAAACGGCCCGGGAGCTGGGCATTGGCTTCGTGGCCTATTCGCCGCTGGGCCGGGGCTTTCTGTCGGGCGACATCAAGAGCCCCGACGACTTCGAGGCCAACGATTCCCGCCGGTTTTTTCCGCGTTACCAGGGCGAGAATTTCTACAAGAACCTGGAGCTGGTGCGGAAGCTGGAAACCCTGGCCGCTGCCAAAGGCGTAACGTCGGCGCAGCTGGCTTTGGCCTGGGTGCTGGCCCAGGGCGTGGTGGCCATTCCGGGTACCAAGCGCCGCAAGTATCTGGAGCAGAATGTAGCCGCCGCCAGCATCACGCTCAGCCCGCAGGAGTTAGCCGAGCTGGACGCCATTGTGCCCGTGGGCGGCCCCGTGGGCGCGGCGTACCCCGAAGGATTTTAAAGGCAGCGCCGGGCTCAACTCCCCCGCGCAATGACGTACTTCGGGCCTCAACCCCCTGACCTGTATGCCCGATTTTGTAGGCTATTGCGCGGCGGAAGTGGCCGACCCGGAGCTGGACCTGACCTTTCCGTTGACCGTTCTGTACCCCACCGATACGCCCGCCCGGCTGCACCCCGTGGGCTTGTATGAGCTGGAAGTAGCCCCGGATGCGCCCGTGCGGGCCGGCCGGTTTCCGGTGGTGCTCATTTCGCACGGCACCGGGGGCTCGGGGCTTACCCACCGCAACCTGGCGCACTACCTGGCCCGCCACGGCGTGGTGGTAGCCCTGCCGGAGCACCCGCACAATAACCGCGCTGATGACACGTGGGCCCACACCCCGCAAAACCTCCCGGCCCGGCCCCGACACCTGCAGCTGGCGCTTGATGCCCTGCTCCAGGATGCGCGCGTGTCGTCGGTTTTACAGCCGGAAAGCGTGGTGCTGATTGGCCACTCCCTGGGCGGCTACACGGCGCTGGCCGCCGTTGGGGGGCAGCCCTGGTCGGTTTCCCGGGAGCCTACTGCCGCGCCGCCCCAGCTTATTCCGGTGCCCCCGGCCGATGCCCGGGTGAAGGCGCTGGTGCTGCTGGCCCCGGCCGTGCCGTGGTTTGGGGTTGCTGGCTCCTTGGCACAGGTGCGGGTGCCGGTGTTGCTGCTGGCCGGGGAGAAGGACGAGTTTATCCCGCCTCAGCACGTGGAAACCGTGCTACGCGGGGTGCCCGACGCCGGCCAGGTAACCTACCGAGTAGTCAAAGATGCCGGGCATTTCTCTTTTCTCAGCCCGTTTCCGGCGGCGCGCACCAGTCCGGCCTTCCCGCCGTCTCAGGACCCGCCTGGTTTCAATCGAAGCCAGTTTCACGAAGAGCTGTATCCGGAAATTCTCCGGTTCATCCGGCAAACCATCTGACTCAGCTGTTAAGCTGTGCAAAGTGTAATCGAACGTCATTCCGAGCGAAGTCGAGGAGTCTCGCGTGCTGAGGTTGCAGGCTAATCCGGACGAAGCGGTAAAGATGCTTCGACAAGCGGACGACAGATGAAGCGTGACACATAGTTTGGCAACGTCAGCACGCGAGATGCTTCGCTGCGCTCTGCATGACGTGCTAATACTTTTGACGAATTTCTAAACAGTTTTGTTATTAGCCCATGAAACCTGCCGCCCCGCCTTTCCGCCTCCTGGCCTCGGTCAGTGACTTTACCGACCATTTTGGGTTTCCGGCCCCGGCGCATCCGCTGCTCACGGTTATCGACTTGGCGCAGCACCGCCACCCGCCGGTGGTGGGGCCGGCCCTGCGGCAGCTCTACATCATTGCCCTCAAGAAGAACCTGAAGGGCCGGATTCAATACGGGCACCGCTCGTACGATTTCAATGAGGGCGTGCTGGCGTTTTACGCGCCAGGGCAGCTCTGCGAAAACAACGAGTCCATCGACGTATCGGAGCTGAGCGGCTGGATGCTGGTATTTCACCCCGATTTGCTGCACAAGTACCCGCTGGGTAGCAAAATTGCCGGCTACGGGTTCTTTTCCTACCAGGTACACGAGGCCCTACACCTCTCGGAGCGGGAGGAGCAGCTGTTGGATGGTGTGCTGGACGTGCTGCGGCGGGAGCACGCCCAACCCATCGACGAGTTTAGCCAGGATGTGCTGGTAGCTCAGCTGGAGGTGCTGCTCAGCTACGCCAACCGTTTCTACCACCGCCAGTTCCTCACCCGCCGCCCCGCCGAGCACGACCTGCTCACCCGCTTCGAGGAACTGCTGCGCGGGTATTTTGCGGAGGATAAGGAGCAGCCGCTACCCACCGTGCAGCACTTCGCCGATGCCCTGCACGTGTCGCCGGCCTACCTCAGCGACATGCTGCGCACTCTCACCGGCCAGAACACCCAGCAGCACATCCACCAAGCCCTTATCGAGAAGGCCAAAGTGCTGCTGCTCGGCACTTCTCAATCTATCAACGAAACCGCTTACCAACTGGGCTTCGAGTACCCGCAGTATTTCACCCGGTTGTTCAAAAACAAAACCGGCCTCACCCCGGCCGCTTTCCGGCTGTCGGCGCAGTAGGAATAGGGTAGGGGCTGATAATGAACGTCATGCTGAGCGCAGCCGAAGCATCTCTACCGCTTCGTTGTATTTATTGGGTTAGCCCAGAGGTAGAGATGCTTCGGCTGCGCTCAACATGACGTTCTTGTTTAACCTCAGCACGTCGGCTACTTCGACTACACCTCCGGCTGCGTTCAGCGGGGCGTTCTTTTCCTGAACCATTCATTATTCCATTTTACTATGCATCTGACCGAGTATCGTACCCTGGGCCGCTCCGGTCTGGTAGTTAGCCCCATGGCCCTGGGCACCATGACGTTTGGCACCCCACGTTGGGGTTCTTCGGATGAAGAATCGGCGGCCATCTTCCGGGCGTATGTGGAAGCCGGGGGAAATTTCATCGACACGGCCAACGTGTACGCCAAGGGCCGCAGCGAGGAGCTGGTGGGCCAGTACGTGGCCGCCGGTGGCCTGCGCGACCGGCTGGTGCTGGCCACCAAATTCGCCTTTCACAGTGGTGAGGCGGGTAATCCTCACGCTGGTGGCAACGGCCGCAAAAACATCCATCAGGCCCTGGACGCCTCCCTGCGCCGCCTTCAAACCGACTACGTGGACCTGTACTGGCTGCACGTGTGGGATATGGTAACACCAGTGGAGGAAGTGCTCCAAACCCTCGGCGACCTGGTGCGGGCGGGCAAAATCCGCTACTTCGCCTTCTCGGATGTGCCGGCCTGGTACGCCACCAAAGCCGCTACGCTGGCCGCTGCCCACCACGTGCCGGGGCCCATTGCCATGCAGCTGGAATACTCCTTGGTGGAGCGCCACATTGAGCAGGAGCACGTACCTGCCGCCCGGGAGTGTGGGCTGGGCATTACGCCCTGGAGCCCGTTGGCAGCCGGGTTTCTGGCCGGCAAATACCAGCGGGCGAGTGGCTCCGGGGCCAAAGCCAGCGGCGAAGGCCGGCTGAGCGGACCCAACCCGTTCCAGGACAGCAAGTTCACAGAGCACAACTGGCTGGTGCTGGCGGTGGTGCAGGAGGTAGCCCGGGAACTGAACCGCCCCGCCGCGCAGGTTGCCCTGGCCTGGGTGCTGGCCCAGCCCGGCATCAGCTCCGTTATTCTGGGGGCCAGCAAGCTCACGCAGCTGCAGGATAACCTCGCCGCCCTCGACCTACACCTGAACCCCGCGCATCTGCAGCAACTCAACGAAGCCAGCGCCCTGACGCCGGTTTTTCCCTACGGTATCTTCACCCCGGCTATCCAGAAGGGTATTTTCGGCGGAACGTCGGTGCAAGGGTGGCAGTAAGGCTGAGGCAAAACCTAGGCCACTAGTTCTGTCGATGGTGTACTATCAACTGTCATTCCGAGCGCAGCCGAGGAATCTCGCGTGCTGATGTCAGGATTACCGTTGCAACCTCAGCACGCGAGATTCCTCGGCTACGCTCGGAATGACATGCTTTTGGGTTTTTCAAGACTTTCAATGACTTTCTAAAACAAAAAACCCGCCGCCTGTGCAGGCGGCGGGTTTTTATTGGAGCGTACCATCGGCTTAGTGGTGGTGGCCGCCTTCGCCATGTACGTGGCCGTGGTCCAGCTCCTCGCGGGTGGCGTCGCGCACGGCTTCTACTTTACCGTCGAAGTGCATCACCATGCCGGCCAGGGGGTGGTTGAAGTCCATTTTCACCCCCGAGTCGCCGATTTCCACCACTTTGCCTTGCATGTGGTGGCCCTGGTTGTCGGCCATGGGCAGGAAGTTGCCGACTTGCAGCATTTCCTCGTCAATCTGCCCGTCAATTTCAAATACGTTTTTGGGGATTTCCACCACGGCCTGCTGGTCGTAGTCGCCGTAGGCTTGCTCGGGGGTGAGGGAGAAAGTGAACGAGTCGCCGGGCTGTTTGCCGCTGAGCTGGCGCTCAAACTCGTCGGGCAGGCCACTCATGCCGAACAGAAACACCATCGGCGCATCTTCCTCGGCCGATTCAACCAGTACTTTCTCCTGATTCTCGTCCGTTACGCTCAGATCGTAGGTGATGGTAACGACTTTGTTTTCGCTGATTTGAGTCATGGGGTAGGATGGACGCTGCTAGTCCAGGCTGGGGTTGGGAAATGATTTGAATGGCTAGTTACGGAAATGGCCCGTAATTCCGGCCGCATGCCAAGTAGATACTCCGTTTTAGTGACGCTGGTTAGCGGAGTTCCTTGCCTGAGGCAGTGCGGGTAGTGCTCCGTATCTGGTACTAACCGTTACCCGGGCGTTTCGTCCCGCCAGATGGCCACAAAAGGTTCGGCTTCGCCCACCCGGTACGCCCGCCGCATGATGTTGCAGTTGGTTTCCAGGGCCACGTTACCGTCCTTATCAATGGCAATAAACCCTTTATCGCCCTTCAAATCGGCTTCGCGCAGGTGGAGGGCTTCGCGGCAGGCTTCGGGGGCGGTGAGGCCTTTGTACTTCACCAGGGCGTACACTTCGTGGGCCAACGCGCCCCGCAGAATTACCTCCCCGTCGCCGGTGCAGGAGACGGCGCAGGCTTCGTTGGCGGCGTAGGTGCCCCCGCCCAGCACCGGACTGTCGCCCACCCGGCCCTTCAGCTGGCCCTCAATGCCGCCCGTGCTGGTGGCCACGGCTAAGTTGCCGTCCTGGTCGAGGGCTACGGCGCCCACGGTATCCTTTTGCGGCGTTTTTTCTTCATCCTGCATGATTTCCAGCCACTCCTTCCGGGCCTTATCGGTTTCGAAGTAGTGCACGGCTTCTATCTGCTCCCCGTGCTGTAAGGCAAACTCCAGCGCCCCATCTGATGACATATACACATGCGGGCACTTCTCCAGTACCCGTCGAGCCAGGCTGATGGGGTTTTTTACGTAGCGCACGGTATCCACGGCCCCGGCCCGCAGGGTGCGGCCATCCATGATGGCGGCGTCCATCTGCACTTCGCCCTGCTTGTTGAGGCTGCAGCCCCGGCCGGCGTTGAAATGCTCGTTGTCTTCGAGGCTGCGCACGGCGGCTTCCACGGCATCCAGGGCTGCGCCCCCGCGGTGCAATACCTCCCAGCCAGCCTGCAGCGCCGCGGCGAGGCCTTCGCGCTGGGCTTGCTCGTCTTCTGGAGTTAGCTCGCTGGGGTCCATGGTTACGGCCCCGCCGTGGATGACAATAGCGTAGGTTTTCATAGCAAAAGTGGGAAAGGTTGGTGGGCGTGGTACGCACAAAAAAAAGCCCCGTTCCAAGGAACCGGGCTTTTCCGTGTTAGTACGGGCCGTGGGTAGAAATACGGAGGGGGTGAGATGGTGAGGTGGTGAAATGGTGAGTTTGACGTTCTATTTGCGCCGCTTGTGCAGACTTGCGCCATCTGAACATCAAACTCACCATTTCACCACCTCACCTCATTGCAACTCCCAGGCGGTGCGGTAGGCGCCAATGCTTTCCACGTAGTCAAGGAAGGCTTTGTAGAAGGGGTGGGCGCCCAGGGTGCTGGAGTCGCCGACGAGCAGAAGCTTGCGGCGGGCCCGGGTCATGCCCACGTTCATGCGGCGGATGTCGGAGAGGAAGCCGATTTCGCCCTGGGGGTTGCTACGGGTAAGGCTGATAGCAATGATGTCACGCTCCTGACCCTGAAAGGCATCCACGGTGCCGACGCTGAGCATGCGGTGTTCCAGCAGACCCACCAGCTCGTCATTCTCCTCAATGGCATCCTTGAGGTAGTTGATTTGGGCGCGGTAGGGGGCAATGACGCCGATGGTGAGCAGGTCGTCGGTGTGGTCGGCGGGGTCGTAGGGCTCCAGCAGTTGGGCCAGGCGTTTGAGTAGTAGGTCGGCCTCCTCGGGGTTGGCGGTGGAACGGCTTTCCTCAATAGTCAATTCCTGAAAACCGAAGCCGGCTGTATCCAGGAACTCCACCGCCATGTCCGGGGCGAAACGCAGGTCGTAGGCGGGCAAATCGGCGTGGGCCACGGTGGGCGCGGCTTGCAGGCGGCCCTCGTAGAACTGCTCCGAACTGAACTCCATAATCTGCTCGTGCATGCGGTACTGCACCTCCAGCATGCGGGCCGTGTCGGGCTGGCGCTTGATGCACTTCTCGAACAGCGTTTCGCGCAGACCCTGGGCGGCGGCCTTCTCGCTTTTCACGGTGGGCGGCAGCTGCTGATGGTCGCCGGCCAGCACCACGCGGTTGGCCTTGGTTATCGGAATCCAGCAGCCCGGCTCCAGGGCCTGGGCGGCCTCGTCAATGAACACGGTTTCGTAGGTGAGGTGGCGGATGGCCCGGTTGCTGGCGCCCACCAGCGTGCAGGTAATCACCTGCACCTGCTCCAACAGGTCCTCAGTGATGTAGCGCTCCAGCTGGTCCGACTCCTGCAGCAAGTCGTGGGCCTGCTGCTTGAGCTGGCGGCGCTGTTCCCGTTCCTCCCAACCAAAGTGGCGCTTGAACTTGCCGGCCTCCTCGCGGTATTGCTCGGCCGTCTGGCGCATGCTGCGCAGCTCGGCGTAGCTTTTGTGCGCCATGATCTGCGCGTCCAGCGTATGCTGCAGGAGCAGGTCGGAAACCCGGGAGGGGTTGCCCATGCGGATGACGTTCACGCCCCGCTCAGCCAGCTTTTCGGTGAGCAAATCCACGGCTGTATTGCTCGGGGCGCACACCAGCACCCGCCGCTCCCGCCGGATGGTTTCCAAAATGGCCTGCACCAGCGTGGTGGTTTTGCCGGTGCCGGGCGGGCCGTGAATGATGGCCACATCCTGAGCCGCCAGCACGTGGCGCACGGCGGCCAGCTGGGAGTCGTTGAGGGGCGAGGGGTAGTAAAGCTGCACCTCAGCCTCCGGTTTGTAACGGGCAGGTTTGACACCCAGCAGCACATCGCGCAGCTCGGCTAGGCGGCCTTCGTAGGCACCCATTACCTTGCCCAGAGCGTACTCCATCTCGCGGTAGCTCACCTCGTCGAAGGTCAGGTCTACGCCCAGCTTGCCCTCATCCACCCAATCGGGCAGGTCTTCCTTGGTGGTGGCCAGCGTGATTTTGTTGCGCTTCACGCTGGTAATCACGCCCGAGAGAGTAGGCCGGTCGGAGCCCGAGCGGCCGGGGATGTTGCCAAACAGGGCCGCGTTTTTGCCCACCTGAAACAGGTGCAGCCCGCCGCCGCCCTGGCGCTCCAGCTCTACAACCAGCTTGCCGCCGAAGCCAATATCCTCCGAGGTTATTTTGACGGGGTACCAGGTGAGGCCCCGCTTCTGGCGCTCGGCAATGGTGGCCTGGGCGCTTTTGATTTTGAATTGTTCGAGGTCCTCTTGCTGCTCGAGCTTCATGAGGGCCTGCACCTTACGCAGCTCTTTTTCCAGCGCGTACGGGTCGGTATAGGTAGGTTGTTCAGCCAACTTTGGGGGTTCTTGTTCGAATCGTTGGTAACAACGAAATCGGGGAAAAGGTGGCCGAAGGTCGGGAGGAAACTTTACTTTGGCAGGCCTATATGAGCCTGTCGAGTATGAAGCTGCCTAATCTTTCAGTTGCTATTGTTTGTCTAATGGTTTTTGCCTGGCGTGTACCACATGCTTCTATCTATTACTAACTTTAATCAGTAAATTTTCTATACCAATTGAAGAATTCATCCTCTGACGCAGCATCCCAAGTTTCTGCAGGATGTTTTATAATTTCTAATGCGTTCCAAGGAATAGCCACATCAAAAGTGTCTTTTACCCATTCCTGAAACTCCGTATTGGGCTCGACTATAAAATCTTTGTCTAGTGTATTAGGGGGAAAGGCAAATTCCTCAGGCCAGCAAATTTCGTCGTAACCAATAGCTAATAGACGTAGAAAATCGACAGCATTGTCGGCCAAAACGCACGCTAGAATAGAGCCTGATCCAGACCCTAAATGGACGATTTTGGTCTGACCACTATCCGTCAGCCACAAGGCACATTCAGAACCATCAGCGCCAGTCTGCCCAAAAACGCATAACCGGCTATCTACTTCTTCACTCTCCTTCCCAAACCAATATTTCAAATTGACATTGCCTGAGGCCACAAATTCAATATTAGTTCCTCCCTTTCGGCCGATGTCAGTCCAGCTTTCCCGTTGTTCTTGTTCTGGAAATAGAAAGCCGTAGGTGCCATTCTCTGTTTCCTTATAAAGCTGTTTGCTCTCAATCCATTCATACAGTTGAATAATAGGGTGCGGAATGTGCATTCCTTCGGGCAGTACAGCTTCTAGCTCTTGGATCAGTTTGTTTGGCATAGGTTGCAGGAATTAGTGACTTGTGTAGCGGGATGTAAATTACATAAACCGCTCTACCACCTCCGCCGCCTGCGGGAACTCCCGTAGCAGCGCGGCGCGCTCGGCCAGCCCTAGAATGTACCTGAAGGGGGGAACCGTAGCTGAAACGTACTGCCCGCCTCTGGTACCGAATGAACCTGAATGTTGCCCTGGTGCAGTTGCATGATCTGCTTGGCCAGGCTCAGGCCAATGCCGGAGCCGTGAGGGCGAGTGGTGAAAAAAGGAACGAAGATGCTGTCGAGCACGTCGGCCGCAATACCGCTCCCGTTGTCTTGCACCTCAATAATCACCCGTTCCTGTTCATCGGGCCAGGCCCACAGGCTGATGCGCGGGGCGGGCGTTTGTCCGAGTGCCTGCGCCGCATTGAGCACCAGATTGATGAGCACCTGCTCCAGTAAGTGGCCGTCGGCGTGCAGGGCGAGGTGGGTGGGCCGGACGCTGAGGGTAACGTCAATGCCTTGTGCTTCCAGCTGCTGCGCCAGCAGCTGCCGGGTGGTTTGGAGCAATTCCTGCACGCTGAGGGTGGTGCGCTGGGGCGGGGCCAGGGTGCTAAAGTCCCGGTATACCTGGGCGAAGCGCAGCAGCCCTTCGCTGCGCTGCTGGATAATGCGAATGCCAGTGCCCACATCGTCGAGTAGCTCATCAGAAGCCGCGTGCTGCCGGTCACTTTGCACGTGGCGGCTCAGTGAATCCGCCAGCGAGGCAATGGGAGCCACCGAATTCATGATTTCGTGCGTCATGACCCGTAATAGTTGTTGCCAGGCGGCCGTTTCGGTATCGGCCAGGGCCTGGCTCACATTCTTGAAAGCCAGCAGGGTACATGCTTCACCCCGGAGCGTAAACTGCGTGGCTGACACGAGCAGCTGCACCATCTGGCGGTCCACCGTAAGTTTCACCACCTCGGGCTGACCGGGCACGGCCCGGCAGATGGCCTCATAAAGAACCGGCTGCCGGGACTGCAGCGCCCGGATATTTTTCAGGTAGGGTAGGTGCAAGGTCTGCTTAAACGCCTCATTCACCCAGGCCACGGTGCCCGTCGCGTCGTAGGACACAATACCGGTATCAAGCAGCGCCAAGATGGTTTGCAGGTAGTGAAACTGCCCTTCCTGCGCGGCCCGCAATTCCCGAAACGTGGCGTTAGCTTGGTTGAAGGCCTCGTGCAGGGCCCGCAGTGCCGCCGACCCAGACTGCGCCGGGTACTGCCGCGAAAAATCCCGGTATTTCAGGGCCAGCGTAAAATCGGTCAGGGCCTGCTGGCCGCGCATCAAGTAGCGGGTCAGCTCCAGGAGCAGTCCTGCCAGCAGCCCCAGGGCCCCCAAAGCCAGCCCGTAGGCATGCTGCAGCGCCGCGTATCCGCCTCCGGCCAGCACGGCTACCAATAGTACCAGCCGCCCGAGCAGGCGAATATCCAAACGGTTACATATCATGCTTGTCGAGCCGGCGGTATAGGGCCGTGCGGGTAAGGCCTAGTTCCTTAGCTGCTTTGGTGAGGTTGCCCTGATGGCGCTCAATAGCCTGCTGGATGGCGTTTTTCTCCACTTCCAGCAACGGCAGCGGATTCTCAGTTACGGGCGAAGTAGGCGCAGAAGCAGCCAGCGGTTCGGGGTTCCGAAACGAGAAATCAGCCGGCAGCAGCGTGGCGCCATTCCCCAGGATAACGGCCCGCTCCACGGCGTGCTGCAGTTCCCGCACGTTGCCGGGCCAGGCGTGCTCCCGGAGCTTGCGCAGCGCGGCCCCACTGAATTCCGGCACGGGTTGCCGGTTGCGGACGGCGTATACCTGGGCGAAGTGCCGGGCCAACAGCTCCACATCGTCGGCCCGCTCGCGTAGGGGCGGCAGCATGATTTCGACCGTATTAAGGCGGTACATCAAATCCTGGCGGAAAGCCCCGCGGGCTACCAGGGCGTGCAGCGGCGCATTAGTGGCCGACACCAGCCGGATGTCCACCGGCACGGGGGTATTGCTTCCCACGGGCACCACTTGGCGGTTTTGCAGGGCCGTGAGCAGCTTGGCTTGCTGCGCCAGGCCGATGTTGCCAATCTCATCCAGAAACAACGTGCCCCCGCTGGCCGCCTCAAACCGGCCCACGCGGCTTGCCTGAGCATCTGTAAACGCGCCTTTGGTATGCCCGAACAACTCGCTTTCAAACACTCCCTCGCTAAGGGCAGCCACGTCGGCGGTCACGAAAGGCCGGGCCGCGCGGCGGGACTGCTCGTGCAGGGACCGGGCAGCCAGCTCCTTGCCGGTCCCGTTCTCGCCCAATAGGAGCACGTTCGCCTCCGTTGGGGCGACCCTTTCAATGATGGCGCGCACTTCCTGCATGGGGGCTGATTCCCCCAATAGAGCAGTAGCTGCGGCTGGCGCGGCTTGTTTTTTCGGACTGCCCCCGCTTTTGCTGAGGGGGGTAGGTTGGAGGGCGGCGGCCAGCGTCTGCAGCAGTTGGTCGTTGTGCCAGGGCTTCAGTAAAAAGTCGGTAGCGCCGGCTTTGAGGGCGCGCACCGCCGTGCGCACGTCGCCGTAGGCCGTGAGCAGGAGTACGGCCGTGGAGGGGCTCTGTTCCCGGATGCGGCTTAACCAGTAGAAACCCTCGTTGCCGGTCGCCTGTCCGCTACGGTAGTTCATGTCGAGCAGCACGGCGTCGAAGTGTTGCTGGCGGAGCAGAGAAAGTAGCCGTTCTGGGTTGCGCTCCGTCACCACTTCCTGCACCTCCGACTTGAGTAGCAGTTTGAGGGCGAACAGCACGTCAGGCTCATCGTCTACCACCAGGATGCGGGCGTGCTTCAGATTCATGAAAAAGCGGCTTGGTAAAACGTAAAAGTCGGGGATAACAGGTGCCGTACCAACTCAGGCTACACAAACCGTGCAGGCCTTGGAAAATACTGGTTTTCAACCTGCCACATTGCTCTTAGCGCAGCGGCTTGCATGGAGTGTATCGAAACCGAACGGTCAACTGTATCAAAACCGGACGTTTGACAACGGTCATTCGGTAGGCTTTCCTGTCATTGTGCTGATTTGCAATTGCTTGCAAGCAGGGCATCGTTCTTGGCACCGCTGGTCCATAGTTTTATGTGATTAGTGCCTGCGCCCAATTGAATGGATGTCCTGATACCAAAGCGAAAATGGTCGTTTATTACCCGCTGGTGGTGGCTGGGGGCCGTGCTGCTGGCAGGTATGGGCGCGGCCACTTTCTACTGGCCGAGGCCGGGCCAGCGGCTGCACGTGGCGGCCAGCCGGCTGACTATCAGTCCCGTCACCCGGGGCAACTTTCAGGAGTTTACGGCCATCGACGGGGTGGTGCAGCCCTTACACACCGTGTACCTGGACGCGGCGGAGGCCGGCACCGTGCAGGAGGTGCTGGTAGAAGAAGGCGCGACTCTAGCGGCCGGCCAGCCGTTGCTCCGGCTGGCCAACCCCGACCTGCAACTGGAAATGGTGAACCGCGAAACGGCCGTGTACGACCTGATGAACAACCTGCGCAACACCCGTAACCAACTGCTGCAAAACCGCATCCTGCGCCAAAACCAGCTGGCCGACATCGACTTCCAACTGGCCGAGGCCCGAAGGGTGTTCGACACCAACCAGGTGCTCTACGACCAGAAGGTAATTGCGCGGCAGGACTACCTGCAAAGCCAGAACGCCTACCGCTACCAGCTGCGCCGGCGGCAACTCACGCAGCAGACCCTGCGCCAGGATTCGGTGGCCATGCAACAGCAATTGGGCACCATGCAGGAATCAGTGCAGCGCATGACCAGCAATCTGGCTCTGATGCGGCGCAAGATGGACGACCTGCTGCTACGGGCTCCGGTCGGCGGACGGCTCAGCTCGCTGGCCGCGGAAGTGGGCGAGGCCAAAACCCGGGGCCAGCGCCTGGGGCAGATTGACGGGCTGGCGGGCGTGAAGCTCCACGCCGCCGTGGACGAGTTTTATATTGCCCGCATTGCGGCCGGTCAGGTGGGCGAAGTAATGGTGGACGGCCAGGCGTATGCTTTGCGCGTGACCAAAATATTCGCCCAGGTAGCCAAAGGTCTGCAAATCGACGTGGCCTTTACCGGTGCGGCCCCACCGGGCCTGCGGCGGGGCCAGACCCTTTCCATCCGGCTGGCGCTGAGTGCGAAGGCCCCGGCGGTGCTGCTGCCCAAAGGTGGCTTCTACCAGCAAACCGTGGGCAACTGGGCGTTCAAGCTGAGTGCCGACGGCACCCGGGCCCAGCGGGTGGCCATCCGGCTAGGGCGGCAGAACCCCGACTATTACGAGGTGCTGGCTGGCCTGCAGCCCGGCGACCGGGTCGTAACCTCCAGCTACGAAGGCTACGCCGACCAACAGGAACTGGTGCTGGACAATAGCCAGCCCTAGGATTTTTACTAACTATTTGCCCATAAAAGGCTACTGCGCATGATTAAGACCGAAAACCTGGACAAGGTGTACCGCACCGAGGAGGTGCAGACCAAGGCGCTCAACCACGTCTCGCTGACGGTGGAGCAGGGGGAGTTTGTGGCCATCATGGGCCCCTCGGGCTGCGGTAAATCGACGCTGCTCAACCTGTTGGGCCTGCTCGACGAACCCGACGGCGGCAGCCTGCAACTGCTGGGCACCGAAACCAGCCGCTACTCGGAGCGCCAGCGGGCCGAGCTGCGCAAGCGCAGCCTGGGCTTCGTGTTTCAGAGCTTCAACCTGATTGACGAGCTGACGGTGTTTGAGAACGTGGAGCTGCCCCTGCGCTACCTGGGCGTGGGGGCCGTCGAGCGGCGGCAGCGGGTGGAGCAGGTGCTGGAGAAAATGCAGCTGCTGCACCGGCGCAACCACTTTCCGCTGCAACTCTCGGGTGGGCAGCAGCAGCGCGTGGCCGTGGCCCGCGCAGTGGTGAATGCCCCGCCGCTGCTTCTGGCCGACGAGCCCACCGGCAACCTCGACTCGGCCAGCGGCCACGACGTGCTGGGGCTGCTCACCGAGCTGAATGAGGCGGGTACCACCGTGCTCATGGTCACGCACTCCGAGCACGATGCCCGGTACGCCCGGCGCGTCATTCGCCTGCTCGATGGGCAGGTAGTGCTGGAAAACAGCCGCAGCCAATTCTAACCGTTTCCTCCTCTTCGGCCATGCTGCCTTATCCCTTGCTACTTATCTACCGCAACTTCAAGCGGTTCAAAAGCACGTTTTTTATCAACCTGATTGGCCTCTCAACCGGCTTGGCCAGCGCGCTGCTTATTTACCTGTGGAGTAGCGACGAGTACAGCTTCGACCGTTACCACGCTCTGGACGGCCGGCTGTATCAGGTGATGGAAAACCGCCGTACGGCCGATGGCATCGAGACGCAGACTGGCACCATGCCGCTGCTGGCCGAGGCCCTGCGGCGGGAAATGCCGGAGATTGAACTGGTGGCCACCACCACGCCGGTCCCGTTCTTCCCCGGGTTCACGCTGGCGGCGGGCGGCCAGCACCTAAATGCCGTCCCCAAGTACGCAGACCCAGCCTTCTTCCAGCTGTTTTCCTATCCCCTGCTGGTAGGCACTCCCGCTACGGTGCTGCGGGATAAAAACGCCGTGGTCCTCTCCGAAGCCCTGGCAACTAAGCTTTTCGGGTCGCCGCAGAACAGCCTGGGCAAAGCCGTGGAATGGCAGATGGCCGACCGGAAACAGACCTGCCTGGTGGCCGGAGTGTTTGCCGGAGTGCCCCGCAACTCGTCGGAGCAGTTTGACTGTGTGCTGCCGTTTGCCGCGTTCAAGGACCTGATGCAGATGAGCGAGACCATCAAATGGGATGACGACGGCCCTTTCAACACCTACCTGGCCCTGAAGGAGGGGGCCGACCCCGCGCAGTTTCAAGCGAAGCTGGCGGGCTTGCTGAAAACCAAAAGCGCGCAGGCCCAGGCCCAAGGGCGCACCCTATTCGTGCGGCCGTTCGCAGACGGGTACCTGCACGGCACCTACGAAAATGGCGTCGCCACCGGCGGGCGCATTACCTACTTGCGGCTATTTGCTCTGATTGCCGGGCTGATTCTGGTCATTGCCAGTATCAATTTCATGAACCTGTTCACCGCCAAGGCCTCGCGGCGGGTCAAGGAGGTAGGTATTCGCAAGGCGCTGGGGGCAAGCCGCGCCGCGCTGGTGGGGCAATACCTGACCGAGTCCGTGGTGATGGCCTTGCTAGCCCTGGTCGTGGCCGTGGGGCTGGTCCAGCTCGTGCTGCCGCAGTTCAGCGAGCTGACGGGCAAGCCGCTGGCCTTGCGGTGGGAGCCGCAGCTGGTGGGGGCCGGCTTGGCCTTGGCCTTGGGTACGGGGCTGCTAGCGGGCAGCTACCCCGCGTTTTACCTGTCGGGGTTCCAGCCGGCGGCCGTGCTGAAAGGCAAGCTGCCGACCAAGGCCGGCGACGTCTGGACGCGGCAGGGCTTGGTGGTGCTGCAATTCACGCTTTCGGTGCTGTTCATTGTGGCCGTGGTGGTGGTTAATGCCCAGCTCGCGTTTGTGCAGCACCAGTCGCTGGGCTACGACAAAGCGCACGTGCTTCGTTTTGATACGGGCGGTAAGGCGGCGCGCCAGCAGAAGGCCTTTCTAGCCGAAGTGAAGGAGTTGCCCGGCGTCGTGCAGGCGTCCAGCGTATTGGGCGGCTTCTTTGGGGGGCGCTACGTCACGGAGATGAGCTGGCGGGATAAGAGCCTGCCCGTAGCAACGATGCTAGTCAACTACGACCTGGTGGAAACGATGGGCCTGCACCTGGTAGCCGGCCGCAGCTTTGCGCCGCAGTTTCGTGCCGACAGCGCCGCCATCCTCGTCAACCAAACCCTGGTGGCCGGCCTGGGGATGCCGGACCCCGTGGGCCAGCAACTCGGCGGTGCCCGCATTGTGGGCGTGGTCCGCGACTTCCACTACGAGTCCCTGCACGAAAAAATCAAACCCCTGCTGCTCAAGCTCGACCCCCAAATTAACACGGTCCTGGTAAAGATTCAGCCTCAGGAGGAGCAGGCCACCATTGCGCGGCTTCAGCAACTATACGCCGCCTACAACCCCGGCTTCGCGCTTGATTACACGTTTCTGGATGATGACTACCAGGCCCAGTACGTGGCCGAGCGGCGGGTGGCGATGCTTGCCCGCTACTTTGCCGGGCTGGCCATTCTCATTTCCGCCCTGGGCCTGCTGGGGCTGGCGGCCTTCACG
The DNA here is from genome assembly GCF_020421205.1 of Hymenobacter pini. Taxonomy (GTDB): domain Bacteria; phylum Bacteroidota; class Bacteroidia; order Cytophagales; family Hymenobacteraceae; genus Hymenobacter; species Hymenobacter pini. The sequence goes on along the minus strand of NZ_JAIZZH010000002.1, from coordinate 212,108 downwards.
GCCGAGCGGCGGCGCAAGGAAATCGGTATCCGCAAGGCCTTGGGGGCGAGCGAACTGGGCATCGTGTGGCTGTTGACCAGCAGCCTAACCTGGCTAGTTGTCGTAGCCATCATCCTGGCACTGCCCCTGAGCTACCTGCTGATGCAGCGGTGGCTGGAAGGCTTTGCCTACCGCGTGGCATGGCAGTGGTGGTACTTCGCCGCAGCTGGTATGGGTGCCCTGCTCGTGGCCTGGCTTACGGTGAGCGTGCAGGCCTGGCGAGCCGCCCGCCGCAACCCCGTGCTAAGTTTGCGAACGGAGTAACGGGCAAAACAAGATGGCTGGGCGCTCTGAACTGCTAAAAGCCATGCGCCCGCTCGCTTAGTTTAAAGCCAGAAAAAGGTGGCCGAGGTCGGAAGAAATTTGGGAATGAGCCGTTGATCAGTCAGCGGTTGGTAACATTGTTCTGTAGTGCATCTGCTCATCGTAAATGGTTACCTCTACTTTTGGATACATAATGCAGGATGCCTGCGACCCGCTGTCGGGCTGCTGCTTCATCTTTGAATTCAAGTTCGACATAAGGTAACGCAGTTGTGCCGCCATGATTCTGGAAGCGGGTCATGCAGTCCTGCATCAGTACAATGGCCGTGGCCGCTTCGCAAATGAGCAGGCAGTCCTCATAGACTTTCCTGAAAACCTTGCGGGTACCAGATGCCTCGCCAAAATGCAGAAGCCATGTTCGGAAGAACATGGCTGGCATCAAGGGTGCTAACGTCAACATTCTCAATGAAGCGCACCACACTAGGCATAGAAGCACCTCGAAATACCTTCTTCTGGAGAATGGACAATGCATCCTCAAGTGTATAGGCAGTTATGCCGTAAGCATTCCCGCAGCCTCCGGCGGTGTTTGCGAATTCAATCCAATAGCGCTTCAGCAGAGCTTTGTTATGTATCATGCTTCCCATCCCCATAATGATAATGCTCCTGGCTGGTCGATGTGAAACGCTGGATGAAGCCCGTAGAGTATTGTTCTGGCTTGGTTGGCTGAAAGAGTTCTTGTTGTTGAGCCCAATCGTAGGCGCTGATTCCTAAAGGATGTTTGGTCAGTATACCACTCAGCTGATACTGCTGAATGAACTCTTCAGCTTGTTGTCGGTATGTGAATACGCCGCTGGTGAAACGGCTGCCGGCTCCGTGGAATACCCAAACCTCGTTCATACAGGAGAAGATGTAGTGCTTGTCAATGGTTTGCCGAGTATTCAACGAAGCGGCAGAGATGCTTCAGCAAGCTCAGCATAACGGCACTACTGTGCCGCCTTCGTAAACTGCTCCACCACCTCCGCGGCCTGCGGAAACTCCTGCAGCAGCGCGGCCCGTTCAGCCAGTTCAAAATCGGCGAAATCGAAGCCGGGGGCCACGGTGCAGCTGACGAGGCCGTAGCCAGGGCGGTGCTTTACTTGGGCCGCAAACCACACGCCCGCCGGAATAACGGCCTGGGGCAGCTCACCCGCGGCAAAGTCGGGGCCGAGAGTGAGGCGGGTGGGCTGGCCAGGAGTAAGCAGGACGATTTCCAGCGCCTGGCCCTGGTGAAAAAACCACAACTCATCGGACTTGATGCGGTGGAAGTGGGATTTGTCCTCGTTTTCGAGCAGGTAGTAGATGGCCGTACTGACGCTGCGGGACTGGCCCTCGGCGGTAGTTAGGGTTTGAGCGGAGCGGTAGGTTTCCCGGTAGTAGCCGCCCTCGGGGTGGGGCAGCAGTTGCAGGTCACGAATAATGTCTTGGGCAGGCATGGGTGGATTTCTATTCGGAAAGTCAGTATTAACTCTACGATCGGTCATGCTGAGCTTGTCGAAGCATCACTACCGCTTCGTTGAGCAATCTTCAGGCAAAGCGGTAGTGATGCTTCGACAAGCTCAGCATGACGGTTTAGGCGTTTACAGGCTTATTGCCCTTTATTAAACTCGCCGATGTGCCAGAGTACGCCGGAGGGGTCGTGCACGAAGCATTCTTTGCCCCAATCCTCGTGCCGGATAGGCAGCAGTTTCACGCCGGGAAATTGGCCGGGCAGGTCCAGGGCCGTCAGCTGCTGCCAGTATTGCTCCACATCTTCCACTTCCAGAAACAGCATGGTATTATCTACCCACTCAGCCGCGTAGTAATTCTGCAGGTAGAAACTCACACCTTCCATCGTAAACAGGGACATGGCTGGGGTTATTACCGTTTCGGTGAAGCCAAAGGCGCTATAGAAGCGGCGCGAAACCGCAAAATCTTTGGACCCAATAAAGGGGCGGAGGGAGCGGATTTGTGGGGACATCATCTTTCGTCGGGAGTGGAAGGAGTTGCGGCAGTGTAGGCGTAGATTATTGCGCGGCAATATGGAGCTTATCAGCCATTCCAGCCCATTCCCCAAACGCAAACAAGCCCAACCAACACGTCAGGCTTGCTTCGAAAATGGGGTCTACAAGTTGAAAATACCTTGTACACCTGCTTTCAGCGGAGTAGGCGGGCGCCCCAGCCAGTCGGCCAGGTCAGCACTGACAGTTGCTTCCTGCCCGTTTTTAATGTCGATGAGGAAGCCACTGATGCGCTGAATTACTGCAGGGGGTAGTCCTTGGGCCTGCAGCCGCGCGGCAAACGCCGCTTCCTCGATGGGCGTGTACTCCACTTTCCGGCCCGATAACTCGCTGAGAGCCGCGGCAACATCGGCGAATGAATAGGTGGTGGTACCAGTGAAGGTGAAGATGCGGTTGTCGCAGCGGCTGTCGGCCAGCACGTTGGCAATGGCCTCGCCCATTTCCTGGCGGAGGGCAAACGCCACGCGGCCCGGCCCGGCCGGCAGCTGAATGCCCTGCTCCAATACCTGCGGCCCCACAAACTGCGGCAGCGTATCCATGTACAGAATATTACGAAACAGGATGTAGGGCACGCCGCTGGCCCGAATGTAGTCCTCCGTCTGGAAGTGGCGCATCATCAGTTCATTGGCCAGGGTGGCAGGATTATGCAGGGCCCGGCCGGTATAAGCCAGGCAGCTTACGCCGGCTTTTTTGGCGGCATCTACTACGTTGTAATGCTGTTGTAGGCCATCCTCGTCGGCCCCGCCGGAAACCAGGAGCACCTTGCTAATGCCTTGCATGGCGCGCTCCAGAGAGGCCGGGTCGCGGTAGTCGCCCACCCGGAGTTGCACGCCCTGCGCCTTGAGGCGGGCAGCTTTGGCTTCGTCGCGCACCAAACCAGCCACTTGGCCGGGAGCGGCAATTCGCAGGAGTTGGTTGAGTACGGCCGCGCCAATGTGGCCGGTAGCGCCGGTTATTAGAATCATACTGCTAGATGGGTTAGGATACAAAAGCGGCCAGCGCCGACACCGATTCCGGCTTCCTCTAAGAATGGCGGGAAGCAGGTGCTGCAAAGGTGGCCGGCCGGCGGCCTCGTACCTATAGCCAAAAGGCGGGAAGATTGGGCAATAAGGCGGAAAGAGTATTGCTGGTGAGTACAAGTAGCAACAACTAAGCCCAAGTATCTCTCCCGCTTCGTTGAGGTATCAGGGCTAATCTACTTACAGCAGATTCTTAACGTACTCTTCCTGAATCATCCCACCCGCCACGAATTTATTATTTGAGGCTCCATAAGTTGTAGTAGCGAAATCAAGCGCTTTCTCTACTGAGTCAAACCCATGTGTGACGCCATACGGAGTGTTTTCTGGGTCAAGCGCTGAAAATTCGTAGACATCACTAGAATCTTCATCACCTTCATCGAGCGACTCATGATAGGTAACGGCAATTCGGCCTTTTTCTCTGCCAATTACCAACCACCTTATCAAGGTATATTCTACATTCTTCTCATGTGAAAGCCATTGTTCAACCTCATTGCCAAGATGAATTCGGGCTACTAATTCCGGCATAGAGAGGTAAGTCGACATGACTACTGATTTAGTGAAACTATAAGTACGAAGGCGCTACAAAAAGCCTAACACGAAGGTTTTTCCTCAAAATCCTATCCGGTCTGCTTGAAGGCAGTGGGCGAAAGGCCGAGGCTGTTGCGGAAAAACCGGCTGAAGGCGGATTGGTCGGCGAAGTGCAATAGGTCGGCTACCTGGGCAACGGTGAGCTGCCCGTGTTGCAGCAGAGCTTTGGCTTCCAGCATTACGGCCTCCTCAATCCACTCGCCGGCGGTTTTGCCGGTGGTCTGCTTCACGGTTTCGGTGAGGTGCTTGGGCGTGATGCAGAGGCGGCCGGCGTAGAACTGCACGCTCCGCTCAGTGGTACAGTGTGTGTTTACCAGCCACTTGAACTCAGCGGTGAGCTGCTGACTGCGCGTCTGGGTGGCTTGCAATGCCGCGTGTTGCTGATCGTAGAGGCCCACCACTTCGTAGAGCAGGCTGTTGATGAGGCTCTTGATAACCTGGTTGCGGTAGGGGTGCGGGGCCTGAAATTTCTGCTGCAACAGGCGCATGGAAGCAGTAATGCTGGCTGCCTCGGCCGCCGGGAGGGGCAGTACGTGGTGGGCAATTGTCTCCAGGAACTGGAAATTGTCGACCGGAATATGGTTGCGGGTGGTGATGAACTCGGGCGTGAAAAAGACCGATAGGCTGTCGTGGTCAGCGGAGAAGGAGGTCCACTCCTTGATAATGTGGGGAGTGATGAGCATCAGGCTGCCCGGCTCGATGCGGTAGGTTTCCAGGTTGGCTTTTAGCTCCGCCGTGCCGCGCAGGCACATCCCGATTTTGTAGTAATTGCCCCGGTACGGCACGCCCAGGGGCGGCCCGGTGGTGTGGGAGTGTTCATCCAGAAAAAACACCTCTGCCGAGGCGGCGCCGGAATGAGAAAACTCCTGCAGCCGGTAGGTAGGAATCAGAGTACTCATGGTTAGTGAAGGAAGACAGAGGTAGAAATAGGGCCACGTATGAGGTAAAACACCGGAAAAGTAAGGGAGGCCAGGCGAAAAATGGCTGCGGCTGAGCTTGCTTTCCGGGGCTTCCTGCGTACTTACGGCTCCAATTCAACTTCCTTCCCAACATGCCCTACCAACCCAACCCCGGTCGCTACGCCGATATGCCTTACCGCCGCTGCGGGCGCAGCGGCCTGAAACTGCCGGCCGTGTCCTTAGGCCTCTGGCACAACTTCGGCGACGTGGACGTGCTCCAGAACTTCCGGGCCATCCTGCACCGCGCCTTCGACAGTGGCGTCACCCACTTCGATTTGGCCAACAACTACGGCCCCCCGCCCGGCTCGGCCGAAACCAACTTTGGCCGCATCCTGAAAGAAGATTTCCGGGGCTACCGCGACGAACTGATCATCTCCACCAAGGCCGGCTACCACATGTGGGAAGGTCCCTACGGCGAGTGGGGTTCCCGCAAATACCTCATCTCCAGCCTCGACCAGAGCCTCCGGCGCATGCGGCTGGACTACGTGGATATCTTCTACTCCCACCGCCCCGACCCGGATACGCCCCTGGAGGAAACCATGTTGGCCCTCGACCACGTGGTGCGCCAGGGCAAGGCGCTGTACGTGGGCATTAGCAACTACCAGCCCCGGGAAGCCGCCGAGGCCATCCGGATTCTGCGGGAGCTGGGTACGCCCTGCCTGATTCACCAGCCCAAATACTCCATGTTTGAGCGCTGGGTGGAAGATGGCTTGCTGGACTTACTGGGCGAGGAAGGCGTGGGCTGCATCCCGTTTTCACCCCTGGCCCAGGGCCTGCTCACCAACAAGTACCTGCACGGTATTCCCGAGGATTCACGCGTGGCCAAAGGGGTAGGCTTCCTCACCGAAACCCAGCTTACGCCTGAGCGCCTGCGGCAAGTGCAGCAGCTGAATGAGCTAGCCCAGCAGCGCGGCCAAAGTCTGGCTCAAATGGCCCTAAACTGGATTCTGCGCGACGAGCGGATTACTTCCGTGCTCATCGGGGCTAGCAAGCCTGAGCAACTCACCGATTCGCTGCGCTGCCTGGACAACCTGCAATTCAGCGCCGAAGAATTGGCGCAGATTGAAGCGGTGTTGAAGCCCTAAACCTGTCATTCCGAACGAAGGGAGGAATCTGAGTTAGCCTGCAAACAGTTAATCCAGATTCCTCCCTTCGTTCGGAATGACAGGTGGTATTATGGCGTTGGTTGCTACGGATTCTGCCTCAGAATTTGTAGTGTTTTTGTGTCCTGCTCACTGTCGAAAAACTTATCCAGCACCCGCTGAAAAACCGGGTTGGTGTTTTCCAGCGCGGCAAAAAGCGTCATCGACGACTTCAATTTTACATCATCCGGGCTGCCCATGATGCGGGTGGCGTCGTTGCTTTCCAAAGTCAGCAGCGCCGCGCTGATTTCCTGCAGGCGTGGCCCCAGTACCGGGTGTTGCAGGTAGGCCTGGGCCTCTTGTTGGCTTTGAATGGCGTAAAACCGGGCCGTTTCGCTGTAACCCAGCCCCTGCACCTGCGGGAAAATGTACCACATCCAATGGCTGCGCTTACGCCCGCCCTTGATTTCGCCCAGGGCGGTAGCGTAGTCGCGCTGCTGGGCGTCGAGGAAACGTTGCAGGTTAGGTGGCTGGGGCATAGTGGAGAAGGTTTAGCGTCGGAACAAACCTAGAACGTCATTCCGAGCGAAGCCGAGGACTCTCGCGTGCTGACGTTGTGGTTGTAATCCTCACGTCAGCACGCGAGAGTCCTCGGCTTCGCTCGGAATGACCGTTCTATCAAAATCAATAAGCGAAAGTTACTTGCCTAGTTTGTTCAAGGCTTCCATATCTTCCGCAGTAAGCTGAATGGATGTGGCTTGCACGTTTTCTTCCAAGTGCTTTACGTTGGATGTACCCGGAATCAGCAGGATGTTGGGGGAGCGGTGCAGTAGCCAGGCCAGGGCCACCTGCTGAGTGCTGGCGTTGTGGCGCTGCCCGATTTCGGTGAGTTTGCTGAGGGCCTCCTGGTTGCCGCCAGCCAGCGGATACCATGGAATGAAGGCCAGACCGTTTTGTTCGCAGTAGGTTAGTTCATCTTCCCACTTGCGGTTGTCCACGCTGTACATGTTCTGCACCGATACCACCGGCACCACTTGCTGGGCCTGCTGAATCTGTTCCACAGTTACTTCAGAGAGGCCGATGTGCTTGATTTTGCCTTGCTGTTGGGCTTGCTGCAGAAACTCCAGGGTCTGCTCGAACGGCACGTTCGGGTCAACGCGGTGGAGTTGGTACAGGTCGATTTGTTCCAGTTTCAGGCGCTTTAGGCTGCCTTCCAGGGCTTCGCGCAGGTGTTTGGGGCTGGCATCAATGGGCCACTGATTGGGGCCGGTGCGCAGTAGTCCGCCCTTGGTGCCAATGACCAGGCCAGCCGGGTAAGGGTGCAGGGCCTCGGCAATGAGCTCCTCCGATACGTTCGGGCCGTAGCTGTCGGCGGTGTCAATGAAGTTGATGCCCAGCTCCACGGCGCGCCGCAACACCCGGATAGATTCGGCGTGGTCCTGGGGTGGGCCCCAGATACCCTCGCCGGTGATGCGCATGGCGCCGTAGCCCATGCGGTTCACGGTTAGGTCGTTGCCCAGGGTGAAGGTTTTGGCGGGAGAGGTGCTGTTGGTAGTCGTCATGGAAGGGAGGTAGGAGGTGAGAGGTACGCCCGGGCTTTCCGAAGATGCCCATGGTAGATAACCGCTGAACCTGCCAAAAGTCTCAAACTCCTCCGTTGTGGCTTTACAACGACTACCCGCAAAATCTCAATTGGCCCGTCGGTTCTTCTGCAGCAGCTCCACGGCCCGCTCTATTTCCGCATCACGCCCGGCGGCTACCTGACGGAGCGTGGGCATGACCACTTCGTCGGGCGCAATGCCCTGGCCCTGGTAGGAGCCACTACGGCTCACCACCCGCCGCCCGGTCCAGCTCAACAGATAAGCCCGCCCGATGGCCGCAAAATTCATTTCCCCGTTGGCACCGCCGGTAGTTTGGCCCAGCAGCTGGCCAAGTTGGTAGCGCCGCACCAGCTCGGTAATGGTTTCGCCGTAGCTGTAGGTATGCTGACCAATCAGAAACACTTTGGGCGCAGCAACCAACGGCAACTGCGGGCTTTTCCAGGCTGATTTCTCCCCCGCGAAATCAGCGTGCTGAAAAGCCGGTTGGCGCAGCACCGGCATAGCCAGGCTGTCCATCAGTAACGGTGTTTGAGTGAAGTGGGGCAGGATACGCAGCAGGTCGTAGTGGGGGCGCTGGCGCAGGTCCACTACCACGCCCCGGGCCGCCTGCAACTGGGGCAGGGCACGTTGAAAATCGGTGTAGCGCAGCCGGGCCGCATCCAGGTACACCAGCCCGGGTGCCAGCTCCTGCACGGGCGGGGCCTGGTTGTAGAAGTTGCCCCGCAATTGCCGGAATATCCATTGGGTACTGGCACTGCGGCCCAGGGAGTCGCGGAAAGTGAAAGTGGCGACGGGAGCTGTTGCCGCAATAGTCGTAAGCAGCTGCTCGGTGGCTAGCTGGCGGGCCACAGCCGCAGAGGTAGCCGGCATATGGGTTTGCAGCGAGTCGAGCAGCAGGTCCACCGGCCGGTTGTGTACGTGCGTGAGGACGCTGCCCTGGGCCACCGCCGCCTGCAGCGCCGCCGGAACCTGCCGCACCACTACCTGCTCCTCTATCCAAGCCAGCTGCAATGCCCAGGGCGGGTCCACGATGCGCAGGCCGGTGCGGGTTTTAGGACCGATGGCCACGTGCCGGTCGGGCAGATGGGCCAGCAGGGTGCGGCAGGCCGCCAGCAGTTCGGCCTCCGTAGAAGCCTGGGCGGCTTGCTGCAGGGCAGCGGGCAGGGCGGTTTCCCACCGGGCCCGCTCCAGCACCGCTCGGTAGGGGTAAAAATGCCGAATGATGTTCCAGGTAAGCATCACCGTGGCTAGCCGTTGCTCCGGCGTAGCCGCCGACAACCGCCGGACCCGCCGCTTTAGCCGGCCCGAAAGACGCTGCTGGTGCTGGGCTTTGGTTAGTACCAGTGGTAACGTCAGCTGAACGGAATCAGTAAGCGCTTCGAAGTACTGGTGTGTACCGGAAAACAGGCTGTCGGCCACCGGCCCAGAAGTGGCCTGAATGGTGCTGGCGTAGGGAATGCCCGCTAGCTTCAGCATCAGCCGGACTACCGGTAACCCGGTTTTATCCTGGCCCAGGCTGTGGTGTTCCCAGAAGTAGTAGGGCCCCGCGCTTGTCGGTAAAAAGGGCGTCGGGGATGCGGGTGGCTTGACTATACTAAGCCGAATTTCTGGTGCTAGAGGCCGCAGTAGGCTGTCGAGGGTGCGGGCTAGGGCAGCATCGGTGCGGGCCCGGCGCACGGCCGGGATACTGCGCACCAGCACCGTTTCCCAGCTCAGGCGGCCCGTGTGGCGGTTGGGGTAGAAGTATTTCACGTCGCCTACCAGTCTGGTGAGGGCCGAGAGGTTGCGGGTTTCGCGGGCTGTGAGAGGCTCAGGCGCTGCTGGGACATTTGGGGATAAGGCGGCCAGCAGCAGAGCGGAATGTAGAAAAGGCACGGAAATAGAGGAGAGGAATCAAGCTGTAAGATACATGCCCTCTGCTGCGCGTTGCATTCCATCTAGGCTTTTCAACCCGGCTACATTTCATGCTGAAACCGGCGTGTTTCCGCCAATTTGACCGTCATTCCGAGCATGTGGCGCATCAAGCCAGGGTCCGAGGAATCTCGCGTGCTGACGTTGGCGTGATGATTCAACGAAGCAGTAGAGATGCTTCGACTTCGCTCAGCATGACGATTTAGTATGGCAACCTCAGCACGCGAGATTCCTCGGCAAGCTCGGAATGACGGTCTGGTGAATAGCATCCGCAAACCGAGGCCAAGTCCGATAAAACCCGCCTGGCATGCGCTCAACTCCCAACTTCCATTTCTACCTTACGGCCCCGACTATTCTCCCTTTCCGCGTGAAAAAACTCTACGCATTATTGCTCGGTAGCTTTCTGCTGAGTGCACCACTGGCTTCGGCCCAAACCCTGACCGAGAAGACGAAAGGCCTCCAGAAATTCCCCGGTTTCTTCCCGTTTTATTGGGATGAGAAGGGCGGGCGCATCCTGCTGGAAATCGACAAGCTCGACCAGGAAATCCTGTACGTGAGCAGCCTGCCTCAGGGCGTAGGCTCCAACGACCTGGGCCTCGACCGGGGCCAGATCGGGCAGACGCGCATTGTAAAGTTCGTGAAAAGCGGCCCCAAGATTCTACTGCTCCAGCCCAATTATGATTTCCGAGCTGTGAGCCAGAACCCGGAGGAGCGCAAATCGGTGGAGCAGGCGTTTGCCCAGTCCGTCATCTGGGGTTTCAAGGCCGAGGCCCAGGAGGGCGGCAAAGTGCTCATCGACCTCACGCCCTTTCTGCTGCGCGACTCCCACCAGATCAGTGACAAGCTGGAAGACCTCAAACAGGGCAGCTTCAAGGCTGAAGAAAGCCGCTCGGCGGTGTTTCTGCCCAATACCAAGGGCTTCCCCCAGAACTCCGAGTTCGAGGCCATCATCACCCTTACCGGTAGAGCCAAAGGCCGCGAAATTCAGTCGGTTACCCCCGACCCGAACGCCGTGACGGTGCACATGCACCACTCCTTCGTGCAATTGCCCGACGCGAATTACAAGCCCCGGGCCTTCGACCCCCGCGCCGGCTTTTTCGCCAACGAGTATATGGACTACGCCACGCCCATTGACCAGCCCATTCTCAAGCGGCAGCTGGTGCGGCACCGCCTCGCCAAGAAGGACCCTACGGCGGCCCAGAGCGAGGCCGTGGAGCCCATTGTGTATTACCTGGACAGAGGCGCGCCCGAGCCCGTACGCTCCGCCCTCATGGAAGGGGCCGCGTGGTGGAACCAGGCATTTGAGGCGGCCGGCTACCGCAACGCGTTTCAGGTAAAGTTGCTGCCCGAGGACGCCGACCCCATGGACATTCGCTACAACCTCATTCAGTGGGTGCACCGCTCCACCCGGGGCTGGTCGTATGGGGCCAGCATCGTAGACCCGCGTACTGGCGAAATCATCAAGGGACAGGTGTCGTTGGGCTCGCTCAGGGTGCGTCAGGATTTCCTGATTGCCGAGGGGCTGTTGCAGCCCTACGAAGACGGTAAGCCTACCCCGCCCGACATGCTGCGGATGGGCGTGGCCCGCCTGCGCCAACTGGCCGCCCACGAGGTGGGCCACACCCTGGGCCTCTACCACAACTACTCGGCCAGCACGAAAGATCGGTCGTCGGTGATGGATTACCCCATGCCCCGCATCAACACCCGCGCCGATGGCAGCATTGATTTGAGCGAGGCGTACGCCACCGGCATCGGCAGCTGGGACAAGCGCGCCATCCTCTACGGCTACCAGGACTTCGGCCCGCAGGCCGATGAAAAAGCGGCTTTGGACGCTGTTATGAAGCAGACCCTGGACGATGGCTACGTGTTCATGGCCGATGCCGATGCCCGGGCCGCCGGCGGGGCCCACCCCACGGCTCACCTCTGGGACGACGGCCCCAACGCCGCCGACGAGCTCAACCGCCTCTTGGATGTGCGCCGGCAGCTACTGGCCCGCTTCTCCGAAAAAGCCCTAGCCCCCGGCCAGCCCATGGCCATGCTGGAGGAAGTGCTGGTGCCCATGTACCTGCTGCAGCGCTACCAGGTGGAGGCGGCTTCCAAGGAACTGGGCGGCCTTTACTACACCTACGCCGTGAAAGGCGACGGCCAAACCACCACCAAGCTATTGGAGCCCGCCGAGCAGTGGAAGGCCCTGGACGCGTTGCTTCGCACGATTTCTCCCCGGGAGCTGGCTCTGTCGGAGGAACTCTTGACGAAGATTCCGCCCCGGCCCGTGAACTATGGCCGCAGCCGAGAAACCTTTCCCGCTCGCACCGGCCTCACCTTCGACCCCCTGGGCGCGGCCGAATCGGTGGCGGCTACTACGCTGGAATTTCTGCTGAACCCCCAGCGGGCGGCGCGTTTGGAAGAGTACCACGCCCGCCAGGCCGAGCAGCCCGGCCTGGGGGCGGTGCTGGATAAGTTGCTGGCCGCTACCTGGCAGGCCAAACCTGAAACCGGCTACCCCGGCGAGCTGCAGCGCCTCGTGCAGATGCTCACCCTGCAAAAGCTGCTGGCCCTGGCCGCCGCCCCACAAGCTCCCGTTGGTGTGAAAGCTCTGGCAGCCCTGAAAGTCGAAGACCTGAAAAAGCAGCTCCAAAAGGATCAGAAAGTCAAAGAAGAAAGCCGCCGTGCCACCGCCCTGGCCGCCCTTCGCACCATCCGGCAGTTCGAGGATATCCCCGAGAAGTTCCAGCCCGCGCCCGCCCTTCCCATGCCCGACGGCGCCCCCATCGGCTCGGATGATTGTGGAACGCTATAAGGAAGATGCAGTACAAATTTCTTTTCGAGCAAAGCCGAAGAGTGACGTTCCATGAAACGGCTTAAACAGAGAAGCGGAGCTACTGCATCAGTGGCGCCGCTTTTCTGTTTTAAACATGGCTTGTTACTTATTCCGCCGCTGCAGTCGGCGTCCAGCCGCCGCCCAGGCCGCGGTAGAGGTCGATGAGGAGTAGGAACTGCTGGCGACGGGTGTCGGTTAGGTTCAGCTCGGCTTCCAGCACGCTGCGCTGGGCGGTTACTACTTCCAAATAAGAGGCGTAGTTAGCCTTGTACAGGTCGTCGGATACGCTCACGGCTTTGTTGAGGGCGGCTACTTCCTGATGCTGCAACTCAAACATACGCTGGTAGTTGCCGATGCCGCGCAGGCTGGTACTTACTTCCTCAAAGCCGGTTTGCACGGCTTTCTGGTAGTCGTTGTAAGCAATCTGCTGCTCGGCGGCCGAGCGGCGCAGGTCGGCTTTGAGACCGTTGCGGTTGAGCAAAGGCGCACTCAGGCCCGAAAGCAGCCCGTAGGCCAGCGAGCCGGGCGTGTTGAACAGCACCGAGGCCCGGTAGGCATTCACGCCCACAAACGGTGTGAGCGTGAGGGAGGGCAAAAACGCCGACCGGGCGGCCGCTACATCGGCGCGGGCAGCCACCAGCTCCAGTTCGGCCTGCTGCACATCGGGGCGGCGCAGGAGCATGGAGGCGGGCAGGCCCGCTTGTATTTGGGTGGGCAGGGGCTGCTGCAGAATGGGCAGGCCCCGGGCAATGTGCTGGGGGTAGCGGCCCAGGAGGCGGTTCAGCGCGTTTTCGGAGGCGGCAATGCGCTGCTGAGTTTCGGCTTCCAGGCTGCGGGTGCGCAGCAGCTGGGCCGTGAACTGCTGCACGGCCAGCTCGTTGGCGCGACCGGCCTGCTTCTGCACCCGCACAATATCCAGGGCCCGCTCCTGCAGTCGCTGGTTTTTGGTGAGCACGGCCAGTTCGTTATCCAACCCCAGCAGGTTGAAATACAGCCGCGCCACCTCGGCTACCAACGATGTTTCGACCAAATGCCGGCCCTTCTCCGAGGCCAATACCCGCAGGTAGGCGGCCTGCCGACGCTGGCGCAGCTTGCCCCAGAGGTCAATTTCCCAGGAGCTGCGCAACCCCAGAAAGAAGTCGGGCGTGGGGTTGGGGATGCGCTGCCGCCCTTCAATGTTGGGCGAGAGGTTGGTGTCGTAGTTCCCGATGCCGTTGAGGGTGTAGTCACCGAACTTCTCTACGCCGGCGCTGGCCACCCCGTTCACGGTGGGCAGCAGGGCCCCGCGCTGCACCTGCAATGTGGCCCGGGCAATTTCGATGCGCTGAATGGCCGTGTGCAAATCGGGGTTTGCTTGCAGGGCCGTATCAATCAGGCCCACCAGGTTTCGGTCCCCAAAAAACTGCCGCCAGGGCTGGTCGGCCAATGAGGCAGAATCAGTAGTGGCCGCCGCAGTCGGGAAAGCAGCTGGCATGGTAGCCGCGGCGGGCTGCACGGTAGGCCGAGCTATCCGGCAGCTGGCCGCCAGGGTCAGCGCAGCCAGTGCCGGCACTACGCGGTGGGTGAGAGGACGTATCGAGGTTGGTAAGGTCATAAATCTGGCAAAACTTCTACTATGTCATCCTGAGCGGAGCGAAGGACCTTATCCTATCTTGGATTATCACCGAACAGCTCGTTTTGAGGTGGTAAGTTCCTTCGCTCTGCTCAGGATGACAGAAAAATTGAGAGTTTAAACCCTCGAGGCCTGATTCATCAGGCGTGGGCGGGTTCCAGGGTTTCGGTGGGCTCGGTGAGCTGCTTACGCTTCTTTTCCTGCTTGCTCCGGCGCGAAAACAGCACGTAGAGGCCCGGAATCAGAATCACGCCGAACAGGGTACCGATGAACATGCCACCCGCCGCGGCCGTGCCGATGGAGCGGTTACCCAGAGCGCCCGCGCCGGTAGCAATGGTCAGCGGAATAAGGCCGGCAATGAAAGCGAAGGAGGTCATCAGGATGGGGCGCAGGCGGGAGTAGCTGCCTTGCACGGCTGCTTCCAGGGCCGAAAGGCCTTCTTTGCGCTTGAGCACCGCAAACTCAATGATGAGGATGGCGTTCTTGCCCAGCAGGCCAATGAGCATTACTAGCGACACCTGGGCGTAGATGTTGTTTTCCAGGCCCAGCAGCTTCAGAAACAGGAAGGCCCCGAAGATGCCGGTAGGCAGGCTCAGGAGTACCGGCAGCGGCAGCAGGAAACTCTCGTACTGGGCCGCCAGCAGCAGGTACACGAACAGCAATACCACCGCAAACACGTAGATGGCCTGGTTGCCGCTCTGGATTTGCTCCCGGGTCATGCCGCTCCACTCGTAGCTGTAGCCGCGGGGCAGCTCCTTGGCCGCTACCTCCTCAATGGTCTTAATTACGTCGCCGGAGGAGAAGCCGGGGGCCGCGTCGCCGCTGAGCATGGCCGAGGTGTACATGTTGTAGCGGGTGAGCTGCTCGGGGCCGTACACCCGCTCCAGGCGCACGAAGCTGGAGTAGGGCACCATCTCGTTCCGGTCGTTTTTCACGTACATTTTCAGCACATCCTCGGGGCTGGTGCGGTAGCCGGGGGCGGCTTGCACCATCACCTTGTACATCTGCCCGAAACGGATGAAGTTGGAGGCGTAGAACGAGCCCATCAGGGTTTGTAGGGTGCTCATGGCCTTGTCCACGGTCACGCCCTTCTTGGCCGCCTGGTCCTGATCGACGTGGATGAGGTACTGGGGGAAGCTGGCATCGAAGCCGGTGAAGGCCCCGCCTACGGCCGGGGTGTTGGTGAGGGCGGTGATGAACTTGTCGGCTACCTGAGCCGTGGCCGGCAGGTCGCCGCGACCGGTTTTGTCGAGCAGGCGCAGCTCGAAGCCGCTGGAGTTACCGAAACCCGGTACCGTGGGCGGGGGGAAGAACTGGATGTCGGCGTCGTGGATGTGCTTGGTTTGCTCGTTGAGCTGGGCAATCAGGTCGGTTACCGACTCCTTGCGGTCGTCCCAGGTTTTCAAGTTGATCATGCCCATGCCGTAGGAGGCCCCGGCCACCTCGTTCATGAGGCTGTAGCCCGCCAGCGTCGACACCGATTCCACCGGGCCCAGCTTGGCGGCTACTTTCTGAATTTCGTCGAGCACCTTTTCGGTGCGCTCCACCGTGGCGCCGGGTGGCGTAGTTACGTTTACGTACACCATGCCCTGATCCTCGGTTGGGATAAAGCCGCTGGGCAGAATGGAGTTCACGCCCCAGGTAGCCAGGCAGAAGCCGATGAGCAGGCCAATGGTGATGAGGCGGCGGCTAGCCACCGTGCGCACCAGCCACTGGTAGCGGGTAGCCAAGGCCTCGTAGCGGCGGTTGAAGCCGGCAAAAAACCGGTCCATTACGCCCAGCTTCTTGCCTTCCTGGTGCGCTACGGGCTTAAGCATCAGCGCGCACAACGCCGGCGTGAGCGTCAGAGCATTCACCCCCGAAATGACGATGGAAATAGCCAGCGTAAGCGAGAACTGGCGGTAGAACACGCCCACCGGGCCTTCCATGAACGACACCGGCACGAACACCGCCGACATCACCAAAGTAATGGCCACAATAGCCCCCCCGATTTCCGACATGGCTTCCAGGGTGGCATCCATAGCCGAGAGGTGCTTTTCGTGCATTTTGGCGTGCACGGCCTCCACCACCACAATGGCGTTATCCACCACGATACCAATGGCCAGCACCAGGGCAAACAGCGTGAGCAGGTTGATGCTGAAGCCCAGCAGCTGCATGAAAAACAGCGTGCCCACCAGCGCCACCGGCACCGCCAGGGCCGGAATCAGCGTGGAGCGCCAGTCCTGCAAAAACAGGTACACCACCACAAATACCAGCAAAAACGCTTCTACCAGGGTCCGCAACACCTCGTGAATGGAGGCATCGAGGAAGCGCGACACGTCATAGGCCACGTTGTAGGTCATGCCGGGGGGGAAGGACGTCTGCTTCAGCTCGGCCATGCGCTCCTTCACCTGCTTGATTACATCCGAAGCGTTGGAGCCGGGGCGCTGCTTGAGCATAATAGCCGCCGAGGGCTTGCCGTCAATCTTGGACACCATGCCGTAGCTGAGCACGTCGAACTTCACCTGGGCCACGTCCTTGAGCCGCAGCACCGAGCCGTCGGGGTTGGCGCGCAGCACAATGTCCTCGTACTGCTTGGGCTCGAAGAGCTTGCCGGTGTAGCGCAGCACGTATTGCAGCATCTGGGCATCCTGGCCCGAGCTTTCCCCCGATTTTCCGGGGGCCGCTTCCACGTTCTGGGCCCGGATGGCCTCCACCACTTCCTCTGCCGACACGTTGTAGGCCACCATGCGGTCAGGCTGCAGCCATACGCGCATAGAGTACTCGCGCTGGCCCATGATTTCGGCGAAGCCTACCCCGTCAATGCGCTTCAATTCCTGCAACACGTTGATATCGGCGAAGTTGTAGATGAACTTCTCGCTCACCTTGGGGTCTTCGCTCATCACGTTGAGGTAGAGCAGCATGCTGTTCACCTCCTTCTCGGTACTCACCCCAGCCCGGATTACTTCCTCGGGCAGCTCATCAATGATGGTTTGCACCCGGTTCTGCACGTTCACGGCGGCTAGGTCGGGGTCGGTGCCCACCTGGAAAAACACGGTTATCACCGTCAGCCCGCTGTTGCTGCTCACCGACGACATATAGGTCATGCCCGGCACCCCGTTGATGGCCCGCTCTAAAGGCGTGGCTACGGCCTTGGCGCACACCTCGGCGTTGGCGCCGGTGTAGCGGGCCGTTACCGTCACGGAGGGCGGTACGATGTCCGGGAACTGGGTAATGGGCAGCGAAAATAGCGCCAGCCCACCCAGAAACGTGATAAACAGGGAAATCACCAGCGAGAGAACCGGCCGGCGAATAAAGAGTGCGAGCATAGGGTGCGGGGTATTGGGGAGGGCTAAGAAGTGGGCTGGAGAAGCATAGTGCCCGAACAAGGGGGAATAGGGTGGTTAACCGGCGTGTTGAACGGTGGACTCTCCGCTGGTTTGTTGCCTGCCAGTCCCCTCAGCTTGGCGTGCAAAAACCAGGGCCAGCTAGCTGCTGGTGCCGTTAATCATCCCTACTCCCGCCTTGCTGAAGCGGAGGGGGGCGCAGTTTCTACCGCGCGTCCTCAATCAGCTCGTCCATGGCCACGGGCTGGGGCCGGATGGTGGCGCCGTCGCGCAGGTCCTGCACGCCTTCGTACACAATATTGTCGCCGCTTTTGAGGCCGGTTTTTACCACGTAGAAGTCGGAAAGGCGGGTTTGGGGCTGGAACGCGTGTTGCTTCACCCGGCCCTGCTTGTCCACCATGAACACGTAATTCTTGTCCTGAATCTCAAACACCGATTTTTGGGGTACCAGCACGGCATCTTCCACCGTGTTGCTCAAGCGCACCTTGCCGCTGGCCCCGTGACGCAGCAGGCCCTGGGGGTTATCGAAGCGGGCCCGGAAGGCAATGGAGCCGGTGTTGGCCTGAAACTGGCTTTCCACGGTTTCTACCTTGCCTTTCACGGAGTACGTGGAACCATCAGCAAGGAGCAGGTGGGCCACGTTGGTACTGCGGGCCGAGTCGCGGCCGGCTTTCTTCACGTAGGCCAGGTATTCAGCCTCCGACACGTTGAAGTAGGCAAATACGTCGTTGATATCCGACACCGTAGTGAGTAGGGTGCCATCCTCAATTACGCTGCCCTTTTTGAGCGGAATCCGGTTGATGACCCCATCAAACGGGGCCTTCACCAGAGTATAAGAAAGCATGAGGGCGGCGTTGGCGGATGTGGAGCGGGCCTGCTGAATATCGGCCTGGGCGGCGTGGTATTTGGCCTGGGCTACCTCCAACTCGGTTTTGGAAATAATGTCCTTGCTGGTTAGCAGTTGCACCCGCTCTAGCTCCAGGCGGGCCACCCGGGCGGCGGCCTGGGCACTGCTCAGCTCAGCCTGCGCCCGGCTCAGCCGGCTTTTGTACTCGGTGTCATTGATGCGGAACAGCGGCTGCCCTTTGCGCACGGCTTGGCCCTCATCCACGTAAATCTGCTCCAAAAAGCCTTCCAGCCGGGCCCGGATTTCCACGTTCTGCACCGCCTGAATATCGGCCACGTAGTCGTGAGTCAGGATGGTGTCGCGGGCCGTGAGCTGAGTGGTGGGTAGCGTGGGCGGGGCTTCGGTTTTGGTGGTTTCGGCCTGGGAGTTGGCTCCGCAGCCGGCCAGGGTAGCCGAGGCCAAGGGGAGCAAGAGCCAGCAGATAGGTTTCAGAATAGGAGCAGACATACGATGCGAAGGGGAAAGCGCGGAGTAAGAGCTAGTGTGGTAAAAGTCCTGCGTCGGGATTAGAGCCGCGTGAGGCTCACATTAAAAAACATTAAAACCGGCCTACACGAAGGCCGTGCGGCAGGCATCTTCGCCCCGGCGGCAGGCTTCAGTGCATACTCGGTGGTGGTCGGTGGCAAACTGCGTGCACTCGTTGGCACAGGCCCGGCAGAGCTCGGCGCACTCGCGCAGAATGTGCACGGCGTGCTCAGCCTCGCGGGCCACGAAGGCCGCCGCCAGCCGGCACAGGTCGGCACAGTCGCGGCTGAGCTGCAGGCTGCGGAGTTGGGTGGGAGTAGCGGCAAGGGCGGGCAGGCCCAGCGCGGCGCAGTTGTCACAGGCGGCCGCGCAGATGGCCAGGGCATTCAGAACGTGTTGTTGGCGAGGGAGCATGAGGAAGGGAGAAAACAAAAAAGCCGCTTGGCAGCGGCAAGGCCGCCCCGGTCAGGGGTGGCGAGAAACGGTGGCAGTAGTAAGGGTGTCGGGGGTAACGGGGTGGCCAGCCTGGCATTCGGCCAGGGCACGGCGCACCTGCTGCAACTCCACTTCCGTGACCAGCTCAGGCAGTTGCGTGTCCAGGTCGTAGTCGGTGGCGTACTCCGGCCCCCGGAATAGCAGGTACAGGTTCAGGGCCGTGGACAGCAGCAGCGTAGCCAGCAGCAACCCAAGCAGAAGCCGGTTGCGCGAGGCAGTAGCAGATGCGGTTGGTTGTCCAGCCATGGCGCAAAACACGCCCGCCGACATTAAAACTGTATGAGAAGGAAATTAGAAGATGTTAAATGGGCGTGATGAGTCAGCATTTACCTCAAAGCCGTTAAAAAACAGTGCTTCGTCACTGGCTTGATGCGTCACATGCTCTGCATGACGCTCTATTGATTTTAGACTTTCTCAACAGCTTCTCAATCACCACGACTCCGCCGCCGGGAGCTGCACAGTGGCGGTGGTGCCGCGGCCCAGGGCGGAAGTCAGCTCGATGCGGCCGCCGTGCAGGAGCACGATTTTGCGCGTCATGGGCAGGCCGATGCCGTAGCCGGGGGCGGTGGTATCGGTGCCGGCCCGGTACAGGGGCTCGTAGATGCGGGCCAGCTCGTGGGGCTCCATGCCAATGCCCTGGTCGGTTACGCGCACCTGTACGGTTTCCGGGGAGAGGTAGCCCAACTCGGCCCGCACGGTTTGCCGGGAGTATTTGCAGGCGTTATCCAACAGATTGAGCAGGGCCGTGGTGAGCAGCTGGGCGTTGCCGCGCACCATAAACATATCCTCCACCTCGGGCGGCAGCAGGCCAAACTGCAGCTGCACCAAGCGGCCGGGGTAGCGGGCCTGGCAGGAGTCGATGGCCTGGGTGAGGCACTCATCCAGCCGCACCAGGTCGCGGCGGGGGGAGGCATCGGTTACTTTGGCCAGACTCAGCAGGCCGTTGGTCAGCTCAATGAGCTTCTTGATTTCCTCGGTGGCCGAGCTGATGCTGCGCTTGGCTTCCGTCAGGTCGGTATCGTAGGCGTAGGCGGTTTCCAGCGTACCCAGCACCGAGGCCAGAGGCGTGCGCAACTCGTGGCTGGCATTGCTCAAAAAGCTTTTCTGCGACTCGAATGCCTGCTCCACCCCGCCCAGCATGTGGTTGAAGGTGCGGGCCAGCTGGGCAATTTCGTCGGTGCCGTTGCCCTCATCCACCCGGGCATTCAGGCGGGAGGCGGTGATGCGCTCCACCTGGCTGATAACCCGCGAAATTGGCTTCAACGATTCCTCCGCGAAGTACCAGCCGGCCAGAATGATGAGCACCAGCGCCCCCAGGTTGGCGGCCAGCAGAATCAGGCCCAGCTTTTCCATTTGCCGGTGCCCGAAGTCGTCGTGGCCGGCCGCAAAAATCCAGTAGGGCTGGCCGTTGCGCTCATAATACAGGCCAATAGATTCCAGCAGTCCATCAGTAAACTGCACCGGCCGGTTGGGCCGAATCTGCCCCAAATAGTGGGAATTCAGCTTCTGGCTAAGGTCGTCGGCGCTGGTGTAGATGAGGTGCTGGCCGGGGCCGTAGATGCTGATTTGCTCGCCCGGCACCGTGAACAGGTCGCGGCGGTGCATGGTGCGCAGCAGTTCGTGGTTGAGGCTGTCGTGGCGCACCAGCACCCGGGCCGTCATGGTGGCCTTGCCAGCCAGGCGGTTGATGAAGCGCTGCTCCCGGGTAGTGGCCTGGAAGTAGTAGATGAAGACGGAAAAGCACAGCTGAATGCCCACCACCAGCAGGGTAAAGCGCAAAACCAGCTTGTTGCGGATGAGCATGGGGGAGGTGAATGGGTGAGTCTTTGGGTGCTATCGGTTGAAGGTTTCCGCGCATCAAGCGTCGTCAGAGCCTCTTGCTTGATACGTCTCGTTCAAGCGTGAAAAGGTCCTTCGCGCTACTCAGAAATGACCGACAAAATACGGCTGTTCTTCACCCTTCCCGCAGCACATACCCCATACCTACCACCGTGTGAATGAGCTTCACGGCGTAGCCCTTGTCCAGCTTTTTGCGCAGGTAGCTCACGTACACGTCGATGACGTTGGTGTTGGTGTCGAAATTCAGTTCCCAGACCTTCTCGGCAATATCTACCCGGGAAATGATTTTGCCCCGGTTCAGCAGCAGATACTCCAGCAAGGCATATTCCTTGGTCGTCAGGTCGATGCGCTGCCCGGCGCGGGTGACGGTTTTGGCGTCGAGGTTTAGTTCCAGGTCGGCAATGCGCAGGGCTTGCTTGACGGTGGCCGCCTCGGTATGGCGGCGCGTGAGTACCCGGGCCCGCAGCAGCAGCTCCTTGAATTCAAAGGGCTTCACCAGGTAGTCGTCGGTGCCGGCCTCGAAGCCGGTTACCTTGTCGTCGAGGCTGTCGAGGGCAGTGAGTAGCAGCACGGGTACGTGGGCATCCTGCTGGCGCACCAGCCGGCACAGCTCGAAGCCGTTCACGTAGGGCAGGTTCACGTCCAGAATCACCAAATCGTAGCGGTTCTGCTGAATCAGGGACTGGCCCACGCGGCCGTCGTAGGCCACTTCGATGTCATATCCTTCGTTTTCGAAGCCTTTTTTCACGAAAGACGCCAGCTTAGGCTCGTCTTCCACCAGGAGTATTTTCATGCGGGCAGTAAAGTAACGCAGCCTGCCTATACGCACCGCCACCGCGTCCGGCTATTTCAGCCCGGCCCGGTGGGTTCTGACTTCACACCTGTAGCTTCTGCCCCTGAATTGCCGCCGCCATCAGCCCCGGAAACTGGCCTGGCGTGCAGGCAAAGCTGGCAATATCCAGGGCCGCAAACTGTTCGGCCACGCGCCTATCGAAGCTGGGGGCACCATCGTCGGCCAGGGCCAGCAGGGCCACCACCGTAACGCCGGCGGCGCGTAGGGCGGCGGCTTTTTTGAGCATTTCCCGCTCGTTACCGCCCTCGTACAGGTCGCTGATGAGCACCAGAATCGTATCGGTAGGGCGGGTGATGAGCTGCTGGCAGTAGCCCAGGGCCAGGTTGATATCGGTGCCGCCGCCCAGCTGCACCCCGAACAGCAAGTCCACCGGGTCCTGCAAATCCTCCGAGAGGTTTACCACGCTGGTATCAAACACCACCATGTGCGTTTTCACGGCTTTTATGGAGGCTAGCACCGCCCCGAATACGCCCGCGTACACCACCGAGGAGGCCATGGAGCCGCTCTGGTCCACGCACAGCACAATTTCCTTGAGGGCCTGCCCGCGCCGCCCAAAGCCCACCAGCCGCTCCGGAATAATGGTGCGCTGCTCGGGCTGGTAGTGCTTGAGGTTGGCCCGAATGGTGGCGGCCCAGTCGATTTCCCGGTAGCGGGGGCGGGGGTTGCGCACGGCCCGGCTCAGGGCACCCTGCACCGCCTGTCGCAGCGGGTTCGAGAGTTTCTTTTCCAGCTCCTTCACCACCTTACCCACCACTTCACGAGCCGTGTGTTTCACCTTCTGGGGCATCACCCGGCTCAGCGACATTAGCGTGCCTACCAAGTGCACGTCGGCCTGCACCGTACGCAGGATTTCGGGCTCCATCAGCAGCTGCTGTAGGCCCAGGCGGTCCATGGCGTCGCGCTGCATCACGGCTACTACTTCCGAGGGGAAGTACGTGCGGATGTCGCCTAGCCAGCGGCTCACGCGGGGTGCGGAGCCGCCCAGCCCCGCCTTGCGCTCCGACTGATCATAGAGCGAGGTCAACACGTCGTCCATGCCCTTGTAGTCGGCATCGAAGGAAATCTGGTTCTGAGCATCGGTCTCGGAGCCAAGTACCAGCTTCCAGCGGGTGGCGTTGTCGGTGGCGGTTTTCATGGGGCGGTATTTACAATGGTAACTCTGCTTCCTGCATTAGCTGGGAAATGAGTAATTCTTTCTTTTGTAGCTGAGTCAAGCTGGGAGCATCCAGAGAGTGTTTAAACTGCGCAAGCTCGGCCAACGGCGTCGTAAAATGCTTTCTTAGCATGCGTACATCTAGCTTGCTGCTGGTCAGTGTATCGGCTAGAATGGAGAATTTCTGAAACAGTGCCTCCCGTTGGGGCAGCTTCCGTTGAACGTCCCAGCTGATTACGGTAATGCTTCCATTGGCCTTTGAAACGGTAAAACCTGGGGCTCCAGCAAATAATTCTTGCTCATTTTCTGGTACTCCTAGCCGGCTGACAATACGGTAGTCGAAGTACCAACAATCAAAATATTCGTCCGGAGCAGCTACTTCATATTCATACTCCGGATGAAATGGGGTATCCTGATTTTGAAGGGTTATATAATCCTGCGCAACAGCAGTGGCATCCTGCTGATTCATACCAACACTACTCGAAAAAGTCGCCGGGGTCGGCTTGGCTGAGGTACTTGTTGAGGCTACCTAAGTCGCCGAAAATGGGTTGGATGAGGGCCAGGAACTGCTCGGTAGCGGCGGGCCCATCGGTGAAGGCCAGAAAGATGTCGCCCTGGCCGGCCAGCTCCACGTGGTCCAGTAGGGCCGGAGCGTGCTCTTCCAGAATGGTTTCAATGTGCTCGGCCCAACTGGCTCCGCTGCCGCTGAAGCCGTACTTCTCAAACACGTTGTAATACTCCTCCAGGTTAGTGAGGTTGACCACAATGCGCTCCTGGCGGCCGGGCTCGGCCTTCTCCGCTAAATCGGCGACGTGGAAAGGGTAAGTGGTAGACATAGGCAAAACGGGCAGAATGAGCCAGCAAGGTAGTTAGCTGCGGCCAAGCGGGTACTTTTCCAGCAGCACCGTGTTACGGGCGCGCTGGTACCAGTCGTTGTACACCAGCTCTACCTCCTGCACCTCAAATGTGCCGATGTACAGCCCTTGGTACTGGGCCAGCCTGGCAACCAGCGCCGGCGCATCGGCGAGGGGCTCCGTGAAACGGATAACCGTAGAATGAGCCGTGTGAATACTGTAGCGGGTATCAATGGACTGCTGCAGGCTGGAATTACGGAAAAACTCCCGGGTGACATCACGCAGATTCTCCAGTCCGTCATCTTCCGGAAAGCCCTGCACCATAATACCGCCGGGCGAAGCCGTGAAACCTTCGTAGCGGATGCGAAACGGCCGCACCAGCCGCGCAATCTGCTGCACTGCCTGGCGGTAGGCGACGGGGTCAATCTGGCCGAGCGTGAAACCGGCGTAGCAGGAAATGATGGAGAGAATAGTAAGGTGAATATCAGAGGCCGGATAATAATACTGCGCCGGCTCGATGCTCCGGAAATCAGCCAGAATAGCTTCAATAGCCGCGGTAACAGCCGCTGGCGGCCGGGCCAGCAGCGTGATGCCCCGGCGGGTATCCTGCGGGGAGTGAAGCAGCGGATCCGGGTCGGCGCCGTCGTGCAGCAGCCGGTGCACCGTCGCATCCCGCATGGCCGTGTAGTGTTCTTGCAGGTCCATAGGGCGAGTTTTGGAGCTGGGAAAATTTAATGGCTCAAACAACTCCGTCCCTCTGAGCAAATAGTCGTGGCATCTGGCTCCTGTAATGGTCTTGATATTGGCCTACTGAAAGTAGCTTCTGTCAACACGTTTTCCCCAGCCATGCTGATCCTCCTCTGTGAAGGGAGAACGGAGAAAATTCTCCATTGGCGGCAGCGGATAAGTGTGCGCAACCATGTACCTGACCACCTGCATGGCTGGTATCAAGCTGTGGGGACTATACCCGCTCGTACCTCCGTACAAATTGCCCCTCCCGACCTCGATAGTATCATCTATGCAGATGAGCAGGCTCTTTGAGAGGCTCATGTAAACTGTCCGTAGGTGTTGAGCTTCGGAAAGCGTCAAATAGGAACACTCTTCCAATGGCTCCTCTAAGATACTTTCCGGCGAGAAATCCATGATTTTTTTCTCCCAGTCGCTCAGGTCGGGGTTGCTGGTAAAGTCCCAGAGACACTGCAGGAGCTTATCAAGCGCAGGCTCCTGCAGTTGCTTGCATGCCAACACGTTTTCCAGACAGGTGATGCAGTAAGCCATTCGGCCCTTTATAGACACTCTTTTGAGTTGCGCCTCTAGTTGCTGAATGGCCTCTGGGCGCTTTGAAGCAAAGAAGTTTCGTAAGAAATGCAGCACGTTGGTTTGATTAGAACAGAGCGGTTTTGTGGATGGGTTGCTGGTCCGGTGGAAATAGTGTTATCGGATTATGACCCGTATAGAGACGCAACATCTTGCGTCTCGTCGTTGCTGAGGTTGTTTGATCTGCGCGAAGCCGGTCGTTCAACGACGAGACGCAAAGTATTGAGTCTCTACATCGTGCTATGATGGGTCAATAGCCCAGCAGCTCCCGCAGCCCCGGCAGCACCAGTAGGCCGCGTTCCAGGTCGAAATCTTCCTCCACGGCTGCCACTGCCGGTTGGTGGCCTTGCTTGGACAGATCTAGCAGTTGGCGACGTTCTGGGAGGCTGAAATCGGTGAAGGCGCGGCGCAGTAAGGGTACAATTTCGCGGAACGTGTCTTCGGGCAGTTCCCCGAGCCAGTTGTTGAGCAAATCGAATAAGGGGCGGTGGTGAAGCAGGAGCAACCCGCTGCCGCTGAGGAAACCCTCAATCCAGGCGGTGGCGTAGTCGGTGGGCTGAGCGGGGGCCAGGGCCAGGCCGAGGGCCGTGGCGGCTTCGTCCGGGGCCAGCTGGTGGGCATCGAACAGCAACCGCCCGGCGGCTCCGGCCAGTAGCCCTGAGGACGCCGGATTGCGCAGCACCACGGCCAGAGCCGCGTACCAGTCGGCTTCCTGGGCGTCGTCCTGCAGCAGCCGGATAGCCTGGTGGGTGCCTTCGAGTCGGGGCAGTAGCTGGCGGGCGCCGTCGTAGTCGAGGCCGGTGCAGGCCTGGGGCAGCCCGATGCATAGGCGCGGCACCAAATGGTGCACCACGGTGGACACCTGAGCGGTTTCGGTGCGGCGCACGTTGCCATAGCGCAGCACGTTCACCAGCGGGGGCAGGGCGGCCAGCAGGTGGGTTACGTCGCGGGTGCCGGCCGAGAGGGTTTCGAGCCGCGCCACCAGCGCCCCAATGGCCGGGCCCAGGTCAGCCTGCAGGGCTTCTTCCAAGAGCTTGCTCACGGCTTCCAGGTCGGGGGCCTCGGCGGCGCGGGCGGCGGCTTTGGCGGCAGCGGCGGCCAGCACGGTATTACCCAGGCGGCCGGCATCCAGCACGTTGAGGGCATATTCGGGCTGCCATTGCAATTCCCACAGCTCGTGGAAGGTGCCAGCCTTGCCCTGAGCTCGGCGCGGTTCGCCCCAGCGGATATCCAGCAGGCGCAGGCGGTGCAGCAGGTGGCTGCGGCTCAGGTCCAGTTCCTTGCGCAAATCCAGGTCGAGGGTTTTGGCGGTGGCTTCGGGCTTGAGGCGGGTAGTTTTCTGCTGGAGCTGCAAATCCTGCTGCAGGGGCGTGGCGGGCTGTTCGGGCGGCACTGCGCCCAGCCGCTCCCCAATCACCAGCTCCCGCTGCACCAGGTCCAGGGCTTCGGCGTAGCCCCCGCCCAGAATAGCCACGGCGGCTTCCTGCAGCTCTTCGATGCCGGGCAGCTCCCGGCCGCGCACCACGGCCAGGGTTTCGGCCAGGCGCACGCCCTCAATGGCGTGGGCGGCGGAGGCGTCCAGGTCGCGGGTGCGCAGCAG
The DNA here is from genome assembly GCF_020421205.1 of Hymenobacter pini. Classification (GTDB taxonomy): domain Bacteria; phylum Bacteroidota; class Bacteroidia; order Cytophagales; family Hymenobacteraceae; genus Hymenobacter; species Hymenobacter pini. The sequence continues at coordinate 185,370 of NZ_JAIZZH010000002.1, read as the reverse complement.
GCGGGCGGCGCGTACCATCCAGTGCGTCACCACTTCGGCCCGGGGCGTGGTAAATAGCAGCTCGTACCAGGCCGGCGACAAGATGCCCGCCCCGTAGCCCGAGGCGTAGGACAGCCGCTCAAACGTCCACGGAATCCAGGTGGCGGCAGTAGCGACTTTCTTCAGGCCCTTGAGGCGGGCTTTGTCTTCTTTCTTGAGCAGCTCGGGCCGCAGTACCGGCGCGTGCCAGGCCCCGCACACCACGGCCACGCGCTGGTAGCCCTGCTGCAACGTAGCACGCAGGGTTTCGCGCATAAAGGCCTCGCGCAATAGGGTTTCCTCAGTCTCGGGTTGGTTCAGCTCCTCGCGCAGGGCCGTCATCATGTCCAGCACCACCGTGAAGGTGTCGATGTGGCCGGGGGCGTGTTCCAGGCGCAGCTCCCACCACCGCTCCCCGTCGGTGTACCCGTCCAGCTCGGCCAGGTAGGAAATCGGGTCGGCTTTGGGCGAGGGTAGAGGCGGTTCAGCTGGTTCCGGGGTATCGAGCGGTTCGGCTTCTGGCTCCGGCAGCTGAGCTTCAAAGGGAACTTCCGCTGCAAGGGACTCACTGGGGGCTACTACCGCCGGTATTTCCGCCACTAGCTCCTGGGCAAAACGCATGCTCGCCGGCAAATCAAAGCAGCGCAGGTGCGCGCCGTGGCGGTGGCACCACTGGATGGCCTGCCACTCCGGCGAAAACTCGGCGAAGGGCAGAAACGAGGCCTGCTGGTGCTGCTTGGGGTTGTACACGAGTAAAGCCACCGGCGGCACCATCTCGGGGTGCGTGGCCGCCGCTAGCGCCGCTTCGGCATCGGCGGGGCACTCCAGCAGTACCATATCGGGCTGGTAGGCGTCGAGGGCGTGCACGAGGCTGGCGGCGCTGCCGGGCCCGTGGTGGCGAATACCGAAAAGGCGGAGGTCGGTGGGCATGGGGTTAAAGAGCAGGCTGATTGAAGGGCGGCCGTTTCATTCGGTCTGTTTGGTAGCTGCCGCGGATATCCTCTGGAATCTGTTGCCATACATGGTCAGGAATGCCAGGCTGGCTTTTGTCAAAGATCTGCCGGCCGTTTTCCCGAACAGTCAAATAGTCCCAAAAAACCAGAAAGAACTCACCCGCCACAATGAACTCCATCCACCCATCAGCTACACACTTGTTATCTGAACTGTACACAGCAATACCAGAGTAGTTTTCCAGACTGCTGTCCAAATAATTCTCTAAATGGCCTTCAATGCAGCTTTCTGACCAATCAAATTTTAGCCCTGTCTGATCAACTCCGTAGTAAGCTAAGTCAGTAAGCAACTGCTGCTCCACTAAGCTGCGCAAGGCGGGGCTCATGCGGCTTGAGAACCCTAGGTCCGTATAATTGGGATGGGATTGTGACATTACGAAAGGAAGTTAATGGAGCAGCTTGACTAGAACTTATATCCCAAAAATCAGCGGAACAACTTCTGAAGCCAAACCAAGAATGAGATAGTTGGAGTAGTTTCATCAGTAAGAGCCACACTTGCTCTAGACTTCGTTTTGTAGTTCCGTTGCCATTGTGGAATTGCTCGGCACATCGTTTCCGCCAACTCCTTGGTTAGGGCGTTAATGGGGCCCGCGTTATAGTGCGCCTTTGGAGAGTAATGTTCCTTGAACTTGGCAATTACCGTAGGGTTATAACAGACTTTAGCACGGAGGTTTTCCACCAGCCGAACGTCAAGTGACAGCGTTATCAAGCGTTTAGATTTGCGGTGTTGGCCTACTACCACGATGCTTTCACACATGCCCGGATACCAGTCAATGATGTATACTTTAGCACCCGGTGCAAAATGCTTTGTCCCGTAGCGAGTTTCAGCGCCGTCCGGCCCGTAAGGCCGTTCCCGAATAATATTGCCAACCGCTGTCCAATAGGATTCAGGCTGTTTATCTGACATAGGAACCTAATTACTTGTGCTTGTAGTGGAAGCCTGCCGCTCCTGCAGCAACTCCCGCGCGGCCGTTAAAGCATCCGGCAGCACTTTCTTCTCCTGAAGCATTAGTCGTAGGCTTTCATCCGACTTCTTGGCGAAAGTGTTTTTGAACTGGTCGATGCGTTGCCTGCGGCGGCGGGCCGCTTGTTCGGGTGTTGGCGTAGGAATAATGTGCTGGTTGACAAAGGCATGAGCGGTCGGCTTATTCATGAAATAATACAGCACCACTAAGACCAGCCCCAGAATTGAGAATCCCACTCCGACGTCGCCAAAACCGAAATTGAACCGAAAATCATCCGGTAAAAAGTTGATAATGCTGAGCAGGGTGAGTCCCAACGTCAGCAAAAGCAACGGTTTGAAAAATGGGCGGCGAAGAAAATAGGCTAGAAGATTCAGCACTACAGCCACAAAGGCACCATAATGGGCAAGCGTGAAAGCCCGCTGGTACGCTTCCCCATCCTGGTACACTGGCACAAATAGAACAGTGAGAATAGTGCAGATACTAAGCGCAGCCATAAGCAGCACTGGGATAAGATTCTTATTCGTGCGCAGAAATTGCATTTAGTGAAAACAGAAAATAAAAGGTTGAATAAGATGCTCCGCTCCGGATGATGTTCGGGGTATGGCTATACATTACTCCACCACTTCCCGGCAGGCGCGGTACAGGTCTTTCCAGCCGTCACGCTCTTTCACTACGGTTTCGAGGTATTCCAGCCAGACGGTGCGGTCCTGCACGGGGTCTTTCACCACGGCGCCGGTGAGGCCGGCGGCCAGGTCGTGGGCGCGCAGGCTGCCGTCGCCGAAGTAGGCGGCCAGGGCCAGGCCGCTGTTCATCACCGAAATAGCCTCGCCGGTGCTGAGGGTACCGCTGGGGCTTTTGAGCTTGGTTTTGCCGTTTTCCGTCACGCCCGAGCGCAACTCCCGGAAGATGGTGACGAGGCGGCTGATTTGCTCCAGGGCCGGGGCTTCGGCGGGCAGCTGCAGCGCCTTACCCTGCTTTTCCACCCGCGTCTGCACAATGCGCACTTCCTCCTCGGCCGAGTTAGGCAACGGCAGTACCACCGTGTTGAAGCGGCGGCGCAGGGCGCTGCTCAGCTCGTTCACGCCCTTGTCCCGGTCATTGGCGGTGGCAATGACGTTGAAGCCACTGGTGGCCTGTACCTCCGTGGACAGCTCGGGGATGGGCAACACTTTCTCCGAGAGCATGGTGATGAGCGTGTCCTGCACGTCGGAGGGGATGCGGGTGAGCTCTTCGAGGCGCACGAGGCGGCCTTCCTGCATGCCTTTGAACAGGGGCGAGGGCACCAGCGCACTTCGGGAAGGGCCTTCGGCAATGAGGCGGGCGTAGTTCCAGGAGTACCGAATGGCATCCTCGGAGGTGCCCGCCGTGCCCTGCACCAGCAAGTCTGAGCGGCCGCTGATGGCCGCCGTCAGGTGCTCGGAAACCCAGCTTTTGGCCGTGCCCGGCACGCCCAGCAGCAGCAAAGCCCGGTCGGTAGCTAGGGTAGCCACGGCAATTTCCATCAGCCGCCGCTGCCCGATGTACTTGGGCTCGATTTCGAAGCCGTTATCCAGCTTGCCACCCAGCAGATACGTGACGGTTGCCCAGGGTGAGAGGTGCCAGTTCGGGGGCTTGGGCCGGTCGTGGTCGGCGGCACGCAGGGCGGCCAGTTCTTCGGCGTATACATCCTCGGCGTGCGGACGCAGAACGGTGGTGGCGGGAGTAGTGGACATAGAGGAAAGGAGAGTTAGAAGTTAGAGGCTAGAGCTAGTTCCCCTCCTCAGCTGAGGAGGGGTTAGGGGTGGTTGATGCTGGCAGAACGATTAGTAGTTCGTCATGCTGAGCGCAGCCGAAGCATCTCTACTGCTTCATTTGCACGATTGAGGTAGTCAGAGGTAGAGATGCTTCGGCAAGCTCAGCATGACGTGATGGGTGTTTGCGTAGGGTTGTTCAACGATTGATCAACCACCCCCAACTCCTGCTTATCCAAAGAGGGGAGCTATGTTCTGTCTTAGCCAAAACCAGGCGGCTCGTGCAGGGCTTCTTGCAGTTGCTGGCGGAAATGCAGGGTATTGAGCAGGCGGGCGAGGCTGTTGTGCAGGTAGGGTACGTCCTGCAGCAGGGGCTGCAGCGGCTCGGCGCAAAGGCTGTACTGCGTGGCTGGCACCACGCGGGCCATGTGCTCCAGCAACTGGGAGGCCGCGTACTGAATGCGGTAGAGATCAGTAGGCTGGCGCAGGGCCCGGCGCAGCAGCTCCACTACCCGGCGCGTGAGGGCCTCGGGCCAGGGCGGGGGCACCAGCTGCAGTAGCTGCTGCCAAGGAGCATCGGTGGAGAAGTGCGGGGTGGCGTTGAGTAGCGGTAATACCAACTCAGTAAGCCGGGCCGGGGGCAGCACGGCCGCCAGCCGGGTAACGGGCAAGGCGGGGGCTTTTTTGCGCGGCTGAGCGTGCAGCCACTCCAGCAACGCCCCGGCCCACGCCGCGTCCTGGTGCAATACTGCCGCCTCAGTCCAGGCCACCAGCAGCAAGTCCGACCACTCCGTCTCGGCGGCCAGTTCTATGCTCTTGGCCGGTGAAAGTTGCCAGGTCTCGGCCCAGCGGGCGGGCGGCAGCAGGGCCAGGAGCTGACCCAATACACCCGCTTTTTCGCCCTGAAACCGGCTGTCCTTCTGCTCAATGCCATCCAGCAGCCAGGTTTTGTCCCAGTCGGTGGCGGGCAGCTCTACCAGCAGCTTTTTACTGAGCAGGTTGCGCTTCAGCCGCACCAGGGGCTCGGCACGTTGCCACAGTCGTTCCAGTAGCGGACTGCCGGGCAGGCGCACCAGCAGCGGCAGCACGGTTTGGCGCACTTCCTTGCTCTTAGCCGCCAAGTATTGGGTGAGCAGGGCTTCATCTTCGCCGGAAAGCCGTTCCTGCAGCGTGTCCAACAGCTGAGCCTGGTGCTTGGCCGGTTCCTGGGGTAGCACGGCGGCTAGCAGTTCGCGGGCATGGGTGGGGTCCCGGCGGCGCAGGGCTTCCAGGTACAGCGCCCGTTGCCCGATGGTGCCGGTTTCCCAGGCCGTTTCCTCAGTAGCCTGTTCCGACGCCGCCAGCATAGCCTGCCAGGCCGGGTTTTGAGCGGCTAGCCACGCCCCGCGCTGGCCCAGCACCAGGGCAGCGGGCCGGTGCAGCTGAGGGCGGGTACGGGCGTATTCCAGGAGCTTTACCAGCAGCTGGTGCGGTGCCCGGCGCTGGTTGTCGGCCAGCGCCGTCAGAAATTCCGGCAGCAGCTCGGGGTACTGGCCTTCCAGCAGCTGTTGCAACAGTTGGGTGCCGTTGGGACCCAGTGAGTCCTGCGTTTCAGAGGGCGCTACGGTGGTTTCGGGGGCTGCTGTGGCTGGTGGCTGGTAGCCGGCTTTGCGGATGGCGCTCAGCACACCGGCCGTGAGCAGGGCTTGCTTTTCGCGGTGGTCGGTGGTTTCCGGGGGCAGCGTGAAGCCGGGCACGGCGGGTAGCTCGTCGGGACTTTGGCGGGTGCCTAGCAGGGCTACGCGCTGCAGCCGTTGCCAGTCGGCTGCCGGGCGCAGTGTGGTTTCAAGGGTAGAAGGGCTTTCTGACATCGGCTAGACAGTTTGCAGTTCAACCACGGCATTCCAGCCCACCAGGGGGCGCAGGCCCTGCCCGGTCCACTCCCCGAACAAGGTCACGGGCTGGCCACCACTGATAGCCCGCAGCTCCCAGCCAAACAGGTCGTCGCAGAGCAGGCGGAGGGTGTGGCCGTTGCCCGCCGGAGCCGCATCCGCAAAAAGCAGCGTCCAACCATCCGGGCCGGGCAAGGGGATTCCGCCCGCGAGCAGTACCGGCCACTCGCGCAGCCAGGGCTGCCGGCTCAGGGCGGCGGCGTAACCGGTGAGCAATTCAGTAGGGCCACTGCCACCGGTAGGGGCCTGTGTGGCCGGAACAGTACCCCGAAACGTGAGCTGGCCGGGAATAGCCCGTAGCGGCAGCAGCCCCGGGTAAAATGTCAATTCACCCTCAAAGCGGCCATCGGGCAGCAGGGGCGTGGCAAACGGCTGCCCCCCGAAGGAAAACTCCACTACCAGCGCAAAGCGCCCAGTTTGCTGGCCCCACAGCCAGGAGCGGCGCACCGTGAGCCGTTCTTCTTCCGTGGTTGTCTGGCTCAGCACGCGCCACTGGTCGGCTACGGCGGGTTGGGTGGCCTGGATATCTTCTTTTTTCAGATTCACGCCCGCCAGCTGCAGCACTTCCTGCCGGGCATCTTCCGGTAGCTCGGGCAGGCGTTGAAACGTGCGCACTAGCAGGTACAGCTCGCCCAGCCGGGCCAGTAGGCGGGCGGGCCAGTCGGGGCCCTGGTGGCGCAGGGTGGGCAGTTCGCGCACCACCGTAGCCAGGCCGGGCAGTTGGTTGTCCACGAGGCGGGCGGCCTGGTTTTCCCAGTGGGAGCGGGGCTGCTGGTCGGTGGCAGCCAGTCCGGCCCGTATACAATCTACCAGCCAGGTTTCCAGCTCCTGCGCCCCGCGCTGCATCCGAGCCAGGCGTTGGGCTTCCCGTTTCTGGCGGGCCGCCTCCGCAGCATCAGCCCCCGGCCCGTTCTCCGGTAAAGCAGCCTCGGATGGTTGCTCCCCTGAACTTGTGCCGGCGGCTTTAGTTGGTTTGATGACCTTCTTTTCCTGAGTTTGTTGGCGCTTATCGAGCCACTCCTGCAACCAGGGCGGGGGCATGGTACCACTCAGCAGCTGGGGCTGGCGGGCCAGCAGTAGGAGCAGACCGGCCCCGTGTTTGCACGGAAATACGCGGCTGGGGCAGCTGCACTTAAAGGCGGGTTCGGTGAGGTCGAGGCCGGTTTGGTAGGGCTTGCTGCCGCTGCCTTTGCACTCGCCCCAGGCGGCGGTTTCGGTGCGGCCCAGGTTCTGCCACTTGGCAGGAGCGGCCAGCTCCTGGCCCCGTTTCAGCGTGCCAGAGTCGGTGATGAGGGCGCGGGCCTGTTCTTCGGTCCAGGTCAAAACGGTGTCTCGGTTGAGCCCGCCGGGGCGGGACGGTTACCGGGGCAAAGTAGGGGTTCAGACCGGAAATTCCGCGCCGCACTGCGGGCATTTGTGCAGGCTGGTACCCGCATACACCAGCCGTTTCCACCACGCCAGCCGGGCTACCGGCTCGGCTCCTTCGGCCCGGCAGCGTGGGCAGCGGAGGGGTTCCGGGGTGGTGCGCTGCTGCTCAAACACTTCCACGGTGGCCTGCGCCAGTGGCACGTCGGCTTCCTCAATCAACAGTTGATAATACCGGCCTTCACCGAAGGGAAACGAAGGCGGGCCGCAGGTTTTTACGAGGGCATCGACCTCCACATCCTTCAGCTGATTGTACAGCGCCACCGCCTCAGCGTAGGTCAGGAACTGGGCAACGGGGATTAGCATGGGTAAGGGTGGATGACAGGAAGTGCGGGTGATTACTTCCGCCGTTTTGCCGGCACCACGCTGCGCTGCCCACGCAGTTTCAGCACGTAGAACAGCAGGCCCGCGCTCAGTACGGCCAAGGCGGCGGCCAGCAGCTCGCGGCTTGTTCGGGCCTGGGTGGCTTCGTCGGCGGTGCCTTGCAGGTCCAGCAGCTTCTTCTCGCGCTGCCGGTCCCGCTCCTGCAGGTTGGCAATCTGGCTTTCCAGGTCGTGAAACCGCTCCCGGGTGCTGGTCTGGTCGGTTTGGGCTACCGTTATCTGCTGGCGGGCTTGCTGGTTTTCGGCCACCACAGCGGCCGTTTTGCGCAGGGTGCCTTCCTGCACAGCCCGCACTATTTCGGTGTCCTTGCGAATGATGCCTTTCAATGCGTCAATCACCTCCTGCAAATCCTTCTTGCTGGGCTTGTTTGCCAGGAAAGCGTTGCGCTGGGCATTGGCCGACTCGTATCCCTGCACCAACTGCTGGCGCTCCTGAATTAGGCGGGGCAGCGGGTCGGGGGTTGTGGCAGGAGCAGCGGCCGGAGTTTGGGCAAGGGCTGAGCCAAGCGTTAAACCTGTAGATAGAACCAGAAAGCTAAAGCGACGCGAAAAGGGCAAGCAAATCAAAGCGAAACAGGGGCTGAGGTGGTAAAAAGGGCAATTATGCCTGTGTTGAACCTATGAAACGAATATTCTACTCGTTAAGTCTATCAGCCGTTACAGATGCCGACGGCGTGTATACCTGCCAAAACGGCTTCTCAGATTCATGACAGCATCGGAAGGCGGAACTCCATGCAACGCACTAAAATTTTAATACGACACTGGCCAGCAGTGGAATAGATGGGCTTTAAACAAATTGAACACGCAGAATATGACGTGTTCTAGTTGCATCGAAGACGTAGGAAATACTGAACCCGTAGTATGCACAAATGTGTTGCACGATGCTCAGCCCTAGGCCAGGAGAGGGGGAAGCGGCATTTTGCTTACGAAACCGCTCAAAAAACTGCGTCGGGTCTCCTGTAACAGCCGGGCCGGTATTGCTGATTTCGAGCACTTGCCCAGCCAGCTGTACATCTACCCGGCCGCCGGAGTAGTTGTGCTTGATGGCGTTGTGCAGCAGGTTCTGCACCAGCGAATCCGCCAGGCCAATATGCATCGTGAGCGGTACTACAGGCGGGTGTACGCGCCAGGTTAGCTGTACTTGCCGGGCTTCAAGCAAGGGTTCCAGCAGCGCAATCCGGTCACGTAACAACTGTTCCAACTGAACGGAAACGGCTTGGGCAGGCGCAAACTGTTGGTTTTCCAGGCGTATGAGCAGCGTTAGGGCTTGGTGCAGGCGCGAGAGACGCTGCACTCCTCCCAGCGCATCGCCTACCACCGTTATTAGGTGCTCATCTTCCTGCAGGGCCGGGGCCTGCAGCAGCTGCTCCAGCTTCGCCTGAATGATGGCCAGCGGCGTTTGGGTTTCATGGGCCGCGTTTTCAGTAAATTGCCGCAGACTTTCGTAGTCGCGCACCAGCCGCTCGCTGAGCGTGTTCAGGGCCAGATTCAGCTCCCGAAACTCGTCGATGGCTGAAGCCGGCAAGGCTAGCGCTTGGTGCTGCTGCAGATCATACGCCCGCAATGTGGCCAGCGTTTGCCGGAAGGGCGACCATAAACGCTGGGAGAGCCAGCGGTTCAGGAGCACCACGCCGCCCAACAGCAGAACCAGCACACTACCCAGTACCCCCACCACCACGGCCAGTACTTCCTCGGTTTCTACCAGCGACTTGCGCACGGTTATCCACTCCGGAGCACTGGCCGCCCTTGCCGGTTGCAGCCGGAAGGTAAGTTGGCGGTGCGGTACCAGTTGTTGCTCTACCGGGTCGAGCAGTAAGGTATCAGAATAGCCCAGCGTGCGAGGGTGTCGGCTACGGTCTAGGTTGTCGGCGAAGGGAGCGGCGGGCAGGGCCAGGCCGCGGGCAATCTGCTGCTGAATATGGAGCTGGCGGTTATAAAGTAGCTCATCCACCTCATGCCGCAGCGTCCAACCAAACCCAGCGTACAGCAGGATGCTGGCCAGGGCAAGCAGGCCCACCGTCAGGCCCAGGTAGTGGCGGGTAGTAGCCGTGAGCAGCTTCATGCGGCGGGAAATAGATTAGGCCGGCTCGGTGGCCAGCTTGTAGCCAATGCCATAGATTGTGCGGATGTAGCCGTCGGCGCCCTTCTCCTGCAGCTTTTTGCGCAGGTTTTTCATGTGGGTATAAATGAAGTCGAAGGAATCAGCCGCGTCAATCTGGTCGCCGCACAGATGTTCTGCTACCGCCTCCTTGGTCAGCAGCCGCCCCGGGTTGGCCAGGAAGTAGAGCAGCAGGTCGTATTCTTTGCGGGTGAGGGCGAGCGGCTCCCCGCGCACGTACACTTCGGCCAGTTCGGGCCAGGCCAGCAGGTCGCGGAACACAATGTGGTGCTGGCCCTGAAACTGGCGGCGGCGCAGCAGCGCCCGTACCCGGGCGTTCAGCTCGGAGAGGTGGAAGGGTTTAGTCAGATAATCATCGGCCCCAAGATCAAGACCCCGCACCCGGTCGTCCAGTCCGTCGCGGGCCGTGAGAATCAATACTCCGGCCGTGGAGCCTTCCGCCTTCAGCGTCCGCACAATGTCCAGGCCGTCGCCATCGGGCAGGGTCAAATCCACCAGTACGCAGTCATACTGGTACAGCCGGACTTTCTCGTAGGCCTGGGCGAAGGTAGCGGCTACTTCCACCACGTACCCGCTCTGGCGCAGGGCTTCCACCAGCGTCAGCCGCAGTGCTTCTTCATCTTCAACCAGTAGGAGCTTCATGGGGGCAGTGTACGGGAAAAACAGGCTGCAAAGTAGGTGGTCAATTCTGAGCGCATTCTGAAGAATGGGCTTCCCGTGCTCAAGTTGCGGAAGCGTAGCAGGCCAAATATTCCGTCCGAACGCTCAGCCGGGATGCACAGACCAGTAGGATTGCGTGTCGTCCCACAGCCCACGCAGGGCCAGCCCGATGCGGGAAAACAGCAGATGCACGCCCCATACCCAGCCAACGGAGCCCACCCAGCCGGCCAGCACATCGGACGGAAAATGCACCCCCAGGTACATGCGCGACCAGCCCATGAGCAGGGCCCAGCCGGCCCCCACTACCACGGCCACCCAGCGGCCCCGGGTAGGCCAGAGCAGGATGCCCAGCGTCAGGGCCAGGGCGGTGGCAGCCATTGCGTGCCCGCTGGGAAAACTGTAGGAGGTTTCCGGCGCAATAGATACCCAGAAAGCAGGGCGGGCCCGCGCCAGCAGCAGTTTGGCAAATAAGTTCAGCAAGCCGGCTCCCCCCACCGCTACCAGAAAAAACAGCGCGGCCCGGCGCTGGCGGGCCAGCAACAAACCCACTAGTAAGGCTGCTTCCAGTGCGGGCGTCCAGCGGGTGCCACCGGCCTGGGCCAGCCACACCGCCAAGGCGTCGCCGCGGGGGCTTTCGAACTGATGCAGCCCTTGCAGAATCAACCGGTCCAGCATAAACCCCTTGTCCTCCCACACCTCCTGCCCAACCTTCAGAAAGACAAACCAAGGCACAACGAAGCCCAGGGCCAGCGTTAGCAGCAGCCGGTAATGCCTGCGCCAGAGCAACCGGGTATAGCCCAGCAGAGCGGAGTACGTCATGGTGAAAATCAGGGAATGCCGGGTAGCCTAACAGCCTGCTATATAGAATCTGGGGGCAGCGCAGCGGCCGTTTGGCCTGCTACCCGGCTAGTTCCCGGCTGCGGCGCAGCTGGCGGGAGTCAACCAGAATCAGCACCACCAGAATACCAAGCAGCAGCAGGGAAGAACCGCTGGTACCGAAGCCCAGACCGTGTTTTTCGGGGGATTTGGTGAGCAAATCCCCGAACGTGGCCCCGAATGGGCGCGTCAGGACAAAGGCCACCCAAAACAGCAGTACCCGCGGCAGCCGGGTAAAGTAATACGCCAGCGTTACCAGGGCCAGCAGGCTTCCCAGCAGCAACGCGCCGCCGCCAAAGCCCAGCCCGGAGTCGTCGGCCAGATAATCGCCCAGGGCCGTACCCAAGGTGTTGGAAACCAGGATGGCGGTCCAGTAGAACAGCTCGGCTTTGCGGCTGCGGATCTGGGTAACTGATAATGACTTTTCACTCACCCACCAGAGCCCTAACACTACGAGCAGCAGGGTTGCCAAGATGGCCGAGCCGGTGGCATAGCCCAGGCCGAGCGTGCGGTCCATGTAATCGGAGAGCGTAGTGCCGGCCGTACTGGTCGCCAGAATCACGGCCCAGTACAGAACGGGGACGTAGCGGCTGGCAGCCAACTGCCCCAGCAGCGTTATCAGAAAAAAGCCCAGCAGCAGTAAAGAGCTAACGGCATAGCCGATGTTCATGGTTTGGGCCAGCTGGTCCCCGGCCGTTTCGCCCAGCGTGGTGGCACAAATCTTCATCACCCAAAACAGCAGCGTAACCTCCGGAATTTTTTTTAGGGCAGGGTTCATCGGGCTCGGGAAAACTCGGGGTAATTAGTGCGCGCGCCAGCTAATGGTTACGCCCGGAGTGCCGCCGGCAAAATAGGCTGGGGCCACATTCAGGCCCACCAGGTTGGGCTTGCGGCCCCAGCGGTTGCGGTGCGTGAGGTAGCCCAAGTGGGCCGAGAGGATACCGAAGCCGGCCCCGGCCACCACGTCGCTCTGCCAGTGTTTGCTGTTGATCATGCGCAGGGCCGCTACGCTGGTAGCAATAGTGTAGGCCCCAATGCCGTACCACTGGCTTTTGTGGCGAAACTCCGTGTGCACAATGCTGGCGGCCAGAAAGGCCTGCGCCGTGTGGCCCGAGGGAAACGACAGATTATCGGAGCCGTCCGGGCGGGTTTCACGGGTCAGGTTCTTGACGGCAAACACCGAGGCCAGCATAAAGAGCTCTGACTTGCCAATCACCAGCAGGGTATTAATTCGGTCGTCCCGAGACTCTACGCCCGATAGCGCCACCAGCCCCAGCTCGGCGTAGGGCGCGAAGATGAGGATGTTGTCGAGGGAAGTGCGGTAGGTTGGGAAGAGCTTATGAATGTCACGGTTGGCCTGCTGGTTGGTGTAGAATCCGCCCCCGTTGAAGGTATACACGCCGTAGCCAATGAGCACGGCCGGCACTATGGTGGCCTTCACCAGCTTGCCCTTGTACCAGGGTTTGGCGGCCACCGGCGCGGGCACCGCCGGAGTCTCAAACTTGTGGAGCGAGTCGGCGGAAATGGCGGGTACGGTAGGTTGGGGAATTTGGGCCTGCGCTGGCAGCGTAAGCCCCAGCAGCAGTGCCGCAGCCACGGCTCGGAAATAGGAAAGAAGTGACATGCAGTACTAACTAAGTAGTAAAAAGGAGTTGCCTAGTCCAATAGCCGGAGCAGGAAAGCGCCAAAAGTAGCAGCAGAATCTGAAGCGAATCTGGTTTCTAGAAAATGCACTTTTGCTTGGCGGACACTTTAAACGGCAATTTCAGCAAATGGACTATGCAGCAAATCCGTTTTGTGAGCCTGCTCAAAATTCGCCTTTCAGGCGCTGGGTTGCCCTGTAAACAGCACCGGCCGGTGCGCGCATAATTGACGTTAGGCCTCTAGCAGCGGCACCGGCTGCCGGATTTCCCGGGGCTTGTGCCGGTAGAACCACAGAATCAGAATCGGCAGCAAGGTCAGCTCGGCTACCACCCCAAATAGCAAGGTCAGACCAATTAAAAGCCCCACGTAGAACGTGCCGTCGAAGGAAGAGAAGATAAGCGTGGAGAATCCGCCCACCAGAATCAGCGAGGTGACAATAACGGCTTTGCCGGCCATCAGGTAGGTTTTGCGCACGGCTTTGAACAGGCTGGGCTCCTTGAGCAGCACCAGTTTCAGCTTCGAAATGAAGTGGATGGTATCGTCCACGGCAATGCCGAAGGCAATGGTGAAGATGATGCTGGTGCTCACCTTCATGCTCACGCCGGCCGCGCCCATCACGCCCGCCACAATCAGAATGGGCACCAGGTTGGGGATGAGGACCACCAGCGTCATGCGCACCGAGCGGAACAGCAGCAGCACAATCAGCGTCACCATCACAATGTCGATGCTCATGCCCGTAATCATGTTGAGCGTGAGGTTCTCATTGTTCTTGTCGATGAGGTTGGCCGAGCCCGTAAGCCGGGTGCGCAGCACGGTGCTATCCACGGAGGTGCGCAGAAAGCGGCGCAACCCGGCGTTGAGAGCATCGGCCCGGATGCTACCCACGTCGGGCATGCGACCCGTGAGGCGGCCTTCCGAGCCATCGGGTAGGGCCAGGGCCCGGAACTCCGGCTTCTTCCGGAACAGCTTCACCTTGCGCGTCAGCCGCTGCAATTCGGCCTCCGAGTCGGGCAGGCGGTACTCGGTCAGCAGGCCGCCGTTCAGGGCCTTGCGCACCGATTTAATGATGGTAACCGGCGAGGCAACGAAGTTCAGGCCGTACTGCTGCTGCAAGTAGCCCTCAATCTTCTCCGTCTGGCGCAGCACCTGCAGGTCATAAATGGTACGGCCAGCGGCGGGCTTCAAGTCCAGCTCAAGCGGCCGCACACCGGCAAACTGCCGCTCGAAAAACCGGAAATCCAGCTTTACCGGGTCGTTTTTAGACAAGTCATCCAGCAGCGCCGAGTTGATGCGGATGCGCGAGGCCGAAGCCACCGACAGCCCCAGCACCACGGCGCTGATGGCCACCACCCAGTGCCGCCGGGCCAGCACCGTGCGGAACATTCGGCCCAGCACCCCGTCCCAGCTGTGGCCTTCCTGGCGCGGAACGCGCAGTTGGGGCTTGCGCAGCAGCACCAGCATGGCCGGCAGCAGCGTGAAGCTGAGGGCAAACGTGAGCAGCACCGCAATGCCCGTAAACAGCCCAAAGTTGTAAATCGGCCGGATGGTGCTGGTCATGAGGGTAAAGAACCCGATGCTGGTCGTCAGCGCCGACAACCCCGAGCCGAAGCCCGATTCCTTGAGGGCAATGAGCAGGGAATCCCGCTTGCTGGCCCCGTAACCCAGCTCCGTAACGTAGCGCGTGATGATGTGAATGGTATCGGACATGCCCACCACGAACAGCATCACCGGCAGCAGCGCCGTCATCAGGTCAATGCTCACCCCAAACGCCGACATCACACCCAAACCCCACACAATGGCCCCCAGCACCACCACCAGCGGCAGCACCACACCCCACCACGTCTGGAACGTGAGCCACAAGAGCCCCGTCACCAGCACCACCGACAGGCTCATGAATACGGCCAGCTCCACCTGCAGCCGGTCCACAAACACCGACTGGGCCACCATCTTACCGGCCACATGGTACTGCTCCTCCGCAAAGCCCTGGCGCTGTAATTCACCGCGCACAGCGGCCAGCAGCGAGTCGCCGGGGGGCTTGCTGAGGTTGGGCGAGGTCTGGAACAGGATGGCAACGGCCCGCGCATCTCGGGAAACCAGGTTGCCCACCAGCCCCGGCGTCCGGAACACCAGCGCCGAATCCTGGGTGCGGCGCGCGGGCTGCTGAGGATGCACGTAGGGCACGTTGAACACGCCCAGCCCCTCCACTACCGGGTTGGCCGCGTTGGTAAGCGACGATACCTGCGTGACGTGCCGCCGCCCCTGCACGAAGCGCGTCAGCGAATCAACCCGCTGCAGAAACCGGGGCGCAAATATCGTCTGGCCGGCCGGCGCTTCCAGGCCGAGCAGCACGTAGTCGTTGTCGTTGCCAAACCGCTCTGAGTACCCTTGGTAATAATCCAGGTCCGGGTCGCCGGCGGGGTAGAAGTCGTTGAAATTGTAGTTGAACCGCAGCTGGACCACGAAGAACACGGCCAGAGCCGTGAGCAGCCCGAGGGCCAGCAGCGTGAGGTGCGCAAGTTTGCGAAGGGGCATAGAAACCAGTACCGCGCCGCCGAGGCCGCGCGCATCGTTGAACGGAAAAAGGCCGCGGGACAGCCCGTGCAAAGTTAGGGCCGCCCCGGCGCGGGTTTCTACCAAATCCGCGTTACTTTAGGGCAACCAGAAGCCAACCCCGGCTTTCGGGGTTTTGTTTCCTCATTTCCTCCGTCTTTGCCCATGAAAAACGTCCTGCTCGCCCTCTGCCTATTCGCCTTTGCTGGCACCGCCACCGCCCACGAGGGCCACAATGCCAGCAAGAAAGGCAAGAAAAAAGAAGCCTGCACCGCTGATATGGCCGCCAAGTGCGCCAAAACCGGCGCCACTGCCGGCACGCCCTCTTGCTGCATGAAGAAGGATGCCAAAACTACTGCCACCACGCCCGCCCCGGTTAAGTCGCTGTAGTGCAAGTTATTTCAAGTGAGCGAATGCCTCACGCATTTTTACATGCGTGAGGCATTCGTTTTAGGTGAAGCATACCTGGCATACAGTATAAAATGAGCAAGCGGCCAACTGTAAGCACGGTATGCCCACTATCGAAGTCCTGACATTCATCAACGCCCCGCCGGCCCGCTGTTTTCAACTGGCGCTAAGCATGGATTTGCATACTATTTCGGCCAGCCAAACGCAGGAAGAAATCATTGGTGGGGTCCGCCGTGGCGTGCTGCAGCTCGGTGACTCTGTGACGTTCCGGGCGCGGCATTTCGGCGTGTGGCAGACGCTGACGAGCAAAGTAACAGCGTTTGAGCCCCCAAGGTATTTCTGCGACGAAATGCAGTGGGGCGCTTTTAAATACATGCGCCATGAGCACCATTTTCAGGAGCACGGTGCTGGTACCCTGATGCAGGACGTGTTTGAATTCTCATCCCCACTGGGCTGGTTGGGCCGAGCGGTAGATGCGGTGGTGCTGAAGCGCTACCTCCGGAAATTCTTGACGGAGCGGGGACGCACAGTAAAGCACTACGCCGAAACTGATAAGTGGCGCACGGTGCTTGATGATAGGAAACTGTTTGTGCGTGGGAGGGGGCAACCGGAGTTTTTTTACTTTTGACCTTCGTCCTGACTTTTCCTTCTCATGTACCAGTACCACACCCTGCTCAAGCACATCCTCGACCACGGCACCCAAAAAACCGACCGCACCGGCACCGGCACGCTCTCGGTATTCGGGTACCAGATGCGCTTTGACCTGCAGGAGGGCTTTCCGCTGGTAACTACCAAGAAGGTGCATCTGAAGAGCATTATCTACGAGCTCCTGTGGTTTCTGCGCGGCGACACCAACATTGCGTACCTCAAGGAACACGGCGTGAGCATCTGGGACGAGTGGGCCGACGCCGCTGGGGAGCTGGGCCCCGTGTACGGCAAGCAGTGGCGTGCCTGGACTGGCCCCGACGGCCAGACCATTGACCAGATTGCCGACATCGTGCGGCAGCTGCGTGACACGCCCGATTCCCGGCGCATTGTCCTCTCAGCCTGGAACGTGGCCGATTTACCCAAAATGCACCTAATGCCCTGCCACGCCCTGGTGCAGTTCTACGTGGCCGATGGCAAGCTGAGCTGCCAGCTCTACCAGCGCTCCGCCGACGTGTTTCTGGGTGTGCCCTTCAATATTGCCTCCTACGCTCTGCTCACGCTCATGCTGGCCCAGGTGGTAGGCCTGCAACCCGGCGAGTTTATTTGGACCGGCGGCGACACTCACCTCTACAGCAACCACCTGGAGCAGGCTCGCCTGCAGCTTACCCGGGAGCCACGCCCGCTGCCACACATGCGCCTGAACCCCGCCGTGCAGGATATCTTTAGTTTCCAGTTCGAGGACTTCACGCTGGAGAATTACAACCCCTGGCCGGCCATCAAAGCTCCAGTGGCGGTATAGCTGTTATTCCCCTCGTTTTGGGATGCTCACATGCGGCGGTTAGTGTACCGTACTCAATTATTGTTGCTCGTTCCGAACGATGTTTTGCGAGAGTTAACTAATTGATAATGCGTGTTGATACATTGTTTTAAATGAGTAGGTTGGGATAGTTCAACTTGCTAAAAAGTTCCAATGAGGCATTTTTTTCTGAACCATTTTGAGAAAGTAGCAATCCGATAATAGGACATAGCCCGTAGATTACTGCAGTTAATTGATTCAACTATGTCTTCTGCCGTCTCTGCCAGTTCTACCCTGCCGCGCCAGCACCGTGCCTGGATTGCCCTATATTCGCTGCAACTTGTGCCTGGTCAACGCAATCAGGTATTAGCGCAGAACAATGTGACGGAGGCCGACCTGCAGGAGTATCAGGAGAGTTGGTTTAAAATGCAGGTAAGGCGCAATCTGCTGGAGGAGTAAGTAAATTTTCCAGTTTGGGAAATTGTAAAGTCCTTCAGACTTCTTAAAATCCAATAAATCATGCGGTTTCGTAGTTGGGGTATGGTGCTACTGCTACGTCACACACATGGTTTCCGTCATATCTACTGCATTGAGCCGGCGCCACCGCGCCTGGATTGCATTATACTCCCTTGATGCCGGGCGTCAGGACCGGGCTACAGTGCTTCAGCAGAACAACGTAACCGAGGCCGACCTAGCGGAGTTTTTTGAGAGTTGGTTTCGGCTTCGCTGCCGCGTTACGGCACTTGCTGCTTAGATGACATATTGCTCCAGGCAGGCAACTGTTACGGGCCCACTAGCAGTACAGGTGGCTAGCGCTCCAGCTCTCTCAGTCGTTGCACCACCGAATGGTCATCCGAAGCAAAGATGGTGTCGTCAAGACGCAGAATGGGGTGGATACCGGCAATATTAGCCGTGAAAACAGCCTCTGCTTCCAGCAACGCCGAAGGCTCGAAAAGGCCGGCTTCCCAGCCGAAACCGGCTTGCGTGGCTGTGTCTCGCAGGTGTGCCAAGCGGGTGCCTGCCACGCAGCCGGTGCCTTCAGCTGGGGTGTACACGGTAGTGCCCCGCACCCAGGCAACGGCTGCCGCCACCGTCTCGGCCACGTGCCCGGCTGAGGATATCAGCACCAATTCATCGAGCCCCCGCTGCTGTCGTTCCTGCGCGGCCAGTACGTACGTCAGCGCATTAGGGCCCTTGCAGAAGGAAACCGGCGAAACCTGGGTTTGGATGGTGTGGGCGAAGCCAACGTGCAGCAGCGAGGCCGATGCTTCCACAAAAGCCTGCCGGGTTAGCAGCCAATCAGCCCGAGTGGTGCCCGGAGTGTAGAGCCCGCCGCCGCTCCGCCACAGTTGCAGCCGCAGGCGGTGGCCCGTAGGGCTTGGGGGGCAGGTGCTAATCAGGCGCTGCACAGTAGTAGTGAGTGTTTCCGTGGTTGCTACTGCCGCCGGTAGTTCCAGTGCCAGGGCGGCGGCGGCCCGCTGCATGCGCGCCAAGTGGTGCGGGGCGTAGCGCAACTGTCCCGCCGACCATACCATCGTTTCAAAGAAGCCATCATTGAAGAACAGCCCACGGTTGGGAAGCGGCAATGAAAAATCAGCTTCGGGCAGGAGGTGGTCGTTGTACAGCAACACAGGCAGTAGGGGACAGGAGCAGCTTGGGCTGGAAAGTAAGGCTCGACCTGTTAGCGGTCTATTCGTACTTTCTTACAGCTTGTTGAGCGTGGATGGTACAGTAGTAAGTGGCTGATACTTTTCGTAATTGACGTGAAAACGCGCTTTTTTAGCTAATGTTCCTCGTGGAACATTTTGGTGTTCCACGATTTTTATCGTAGTATATCAGGCATTAGCGGCATAGTATACCGGAGCAGTGAGGACAGGAAGTGCGCGCGTTGGGCAGGTAAGAATAAGTTTTTAAATCAGCCCGAAACGCTTACCAGGCAGTGCCTTCACCACTCCCCGAAACTCCAGCCCCAGCAGGAGCGACGCCACCGCGTGCACGGCTAGTTGCGCTTTCCAAGCCAGGTTGTCGAGGTGTTCCTCCCGGTTTTGCGCGGCAAGTAATACCGTAATCAGCGCGAATTCTTCTCCGGTAAACTCAGCGGCATCGTAGGTGCTGGGAACCATAGGCTTGCCTTGCAGGCGCAGGGCCAGGTCCCAGTTCAGGGCCTGCTCGATGTCGGCGGGCTCGGCGTACAGCGCGGCCCGGCTGGTTTTGATGAAATCGTGGCAGCCTTCGGAGGCAGGAGAGCCCAGCGGGCCGGGCACGGCCAACACCTCCCGGTTATAATCCAAGGCCAAATCAGCTGTAATAAGGGCCCCGCCTTTTCGGGCGGCTTCCACTACCACGGTACCATCGGAGAGGCCGGCAATTATGCGGTTACGCGCCGGGAAGTTGTATTTATCGGGCGGGGCGCCGAAGGGAAACTCGGTGAGCAGGCCGCCCTGGCTGAGCATCTTCTCGGCGGTTTTGCGGTGGGCGTGGGGGTAGATAACGTCGAGGCCGGTGGCCATGACGCCCACGGTTTCCAGCCCTTCCTGCAAGGCGGCGCGGTGGGCGGCAATGTCGATACCGTAGGCCAGGCCGCTGACGATGAGCGGGCGGTGGCTGGCAATGCCTTTGATGAGCCGCTCGGTTTGCTCCCGGCCGTAGTCGGTAGCCTGGCGGGTGCCTACCAGGGCCAGGGTTTTGGGCTGGTTGAGGTCGGCGGTGCCCTGGTAGTAGAGCAGGGCGGGGGCGTCGGGAATCTGCTTGAGCCGGGCCGGAAACTGCTTGCTGGTGTAGAACAGCAGCTGCACGCCTTCCTTCTCCGCCTTGCGCACCGATTCTTCAGCCTGCTTCAGCGCGGCGGTGCGCTCCGGGCCTGTCAGCACCTTCACCGTGGCCGGCCCCACGCCCGGAATCTTCAGCAGCTTGCCCGGCGGCAGGTGCAGCACGTTCCGCGCTGAGCCCCCATAGCTCATCAGCTGCCGCGTCAGCTGCGGCCCCACGCCGGGAAACAGCGTCAACGCGACTTCGTGGAGGAGGTCGTCGGAAGTAACAGTATTCATAACTATGATAATGCAGTGTACTTCTAGTCTATAAGTCATCAAACCAGTACCAGCCAGGGTTTTGCTGCATTGTAAGCACAAACTCATTGCCTGGTAGCTGGGTACCACAGTCGTTGTTCACAATATAATCTGGGGAGTTGGCGACGACGGTTAGAACTTGTTTAATGATTTCTATACCTCGATACGCTAGACTGTACACATGCGGTGGAGCGGAGAAGTGCTGGTTAATCAAAACCTGCTCGTCATCCTCTACTTCATATTCTTTGATACCATAAAATTCGTCTAGACCATAGTACTCAAAATAGAGTCGTTCATCCTTGTTTCTCTCAACTGCAAAATCCCCTGGCGTAATCATCTTATAATAAACAATATCCTGAAAGTTTCTGCGCATTAGCTGCTGGAAACTGACGAGCACATCATTGCGACTGGCATAAAGTATTACTGCCTGCATTACCCCTGCTGCTGGGCCTTCCCAATGGCATCCAGCTCCTTCTTCATCGTCATCATGAATTTGCGGATGCGCTCCAAGCTCTGGATGACGTCGATTTTTTCCTTGAGCTGGGGGCCTTTCTGCTTGAGCATGTCGCGCGCCCCGGGGATGGTGTAGCCGCGCTCCTTTACCAGGTGGTAGATGCTGCGGAATGTGTCGATGTCCTGCGGCGTGTAGAGGCGGTTGCCCTTCTTGCTTTTGCGGGGGCGCAACTCCTCGAACTCCGTTTCCCAGAAGCGGATCAGCGAGGGGGCCACGTTGAACTGCGCAGCCACTTCGCCAATGGTGTAATACTGCTTCTCGATGTCGCGCTCTTTGTAGGGCATGTTATAGAACTCAGAACTGAGAGTTTAGAACAGAGAGGGAGAATACCCAGTGAAAAAGAAGCGCTGAAAAACCAATCTAAGCTCCTCGTTCTAATTTCTCACTTCTGTAAAGTCGGCTACCTTTGCCGTTGGCGCAATTAAATTTAGTTGCGAAAAATAGCCAAAATCCCGGCGGCCGCCAACTTCTGGTGTCCGCTGCCACATATCCCGTCATGTCACTGCCCACCGCCTCGCACGTCCGCCAGCAATTCCTGGACTTCTTCGCTTCCAAAGGCCACCACATCGTGCCCTCGGCCCCCATTGTGGTGAAGGACGACCCCACGCTGCTGTTCATCAACTCGGGTATGGCCCCGTTCAAGGACTATTTCCTGGGCAACAAGCCCGCGCCCTACAAGCGCATTGCCGACACGCAGAAGTGCCTGCGCGTATCGGGCAAGCACAACGACCTGGAAGAGGTAGGCTACGACACCTACCACCACACCATGTTCGAAATGCTGGGCAACTGGTCGTTTGGTGATTACTTCAAGAAGGACGCCATTGCCTGGGCCTGGGAACTGCTCACCGAGGTGTACAAGCTGGATAAGGACCGCCTGTATGTGACCTACTTCGAGGGTGATCAGAACGACGGCACCGCCGCCGACACCGAGACCCAGGGCCTGTGGCGGCAGTATACCACCGACGACCGGATTCTGCCCGGCAACAAGAAGGACAACTTCTGGGAGATGGGCGACACGGGTCCGTGTGGCCCGTGCACCGAAATCCACATCGATTTGCGCTCCGCGGAGGAGCGGGCCCAGAAGCCCGGCCGCGAGCTGGTAAACGCCGACCACCCGCAGGTAGTAGAAATCTGGAACAACGTGTTCATGGAGTTCCAGCGCCTGGCCGATAAGAGCCTGATTAAGCTGCCCGAGCAGAGCGTGGACACCGGCATGGGCTTCGAGCGCCTGATGATGGCCGTGTCGGGGGTGAAGTCGAACTACGACACCGACGTGTTTCAGCCGCTTATCCAGTTCATTGCCAAGGAGGTAGGCAAGGAGTACCACGGCACGGCCCCGGCCACCGTGAACGACCAGCCGGCCACCGAAAACGAGAAAACGGACATTGCCATCCGGGTAATTGCCGACCACATCCGCACCATCGCCTTCACCATTGCCGACGGGCAACTGCCCTCCAACGTGAAGGCCGGCTACGTGATTCGCCGCATCCTGCGCCGGGCCGTGCGCTACGCCTTCTCGTCGCTGGGCCAGAAGCAGCCGTTTCTGTATAAGCTGGTGCCCGTGCTGGCCGACCAGATGGCTGGCATCTTCCCCGAGCTGAAAGCCCAGACGGCCTTCGTGCAGCGCGTGATTGAGGAGGAGGAAATAGCCTTCCTAAAAACCCTGGAAACCGGCCTGCGTCGCCTCGACGCCCTGGAAGAAACCGCCCGCCAGAACGGCAACCGCATCGACGGCAAAACCGCTTTCGAGCTGTCGGACACCTTCGGCTTTCCACTGGACCTCACCGCCCTCATTGCCCGCGAAAAGGGCCTGACGGTGGACGAGGAAGGCTTCAAAAAGGAGCTGGAGCAGCAGAAGAACCGCAGCCGCAACGCCCAGGAAACCGAGCAGAGCGACTGGGTAACGGTAACCGAGCACGACGCGCCCAACGTGTTTGTGGGCTACGACCAGGATGAGGCTACGGCCCGCCTGCTGCGCTACCGCAAAATCGACAAGAAGGGCAAAACCGAGTACCAGCTAGTGCTTGACCAAACCCCGTTCTACGCCGAGTCGGGCGGGCAGATTGGTGACACGGGCTACCTGGAGTCGGCCATGAGCAAGGTGCGCGTGATTGACACGAAGAAGGAAAACGACCTCATCATCCACACTACCCTGGAGTTGCCCCAGGAGCTGACCGAGGAGTTCCTAGCCCGGCCCGACGCGGCCCGGCGCGCCCTCATCCGCAACAACCACACGGCTACGCACTTGTTGCAAGCCGCCCTGCGCCAGGTGCTGGGCGGGCACGTGCAGCAGAAAGGCTCGTTGGTGAACGACAAGCTCCTGCGCTTCGACTTCTCGCACTTTACCAAAGTAACCGACGAGCAGCTGCGCGAGATTGAGCAGCTCGTGAACCGGCGCATCCGTCAGCAGATTCCGCTGGATGAGCGCCGCAACGTGCCCATCGACGAGGCTAAAACCCTGGGCGCCATGGCCTTGTTCGGCGAGAAGTACGGCGACTTCGTGCGCGTTATCACCTTCGATAAGGACTATTCGGTGGAGCTCTGCGGTGGCCTGCACGTGCAGAACACGGGCAGCATCGGCTACTTCAAAATTACCTCCGAAAGTGCCGTGGGGGCCGGCGTGCGCCGCATTGAGGCCGTCACCGCCGAGGCTGCCGAAGCCTACGTGGACCAGCAGCTGGAGTTGCTCACGCAGGTGCGCGAAGCCCTGGGCAACCCCCAGCATCTCATCCCCAGCATCGAGAAGCAAACTGAGGAAATTGGCGGCCTGCGCAAGCAGATTGAGCAGTTTGCCCAGCAAAGCATCATCCAGCAGCGTGAGCAACTGGTAAGCCAGGTAAAGCCACTCGGTACGGTCAACTTCCTGGCCGCGCAGGTGCAGGCTACCTCGGCCGACGGCCTCAAAACCCTGGCCTTCCAGCTCCGCCAGCAGGTACCCAACCTGGTAGCTGTACTCGGTGCCGAAATTGACGGTAAGCCGCAACTGGCCGTGATGCTCGACGACGAGCTGGCCAAGGCGGGTAAGCTGAATGCCAGTACGCTGGTGCGCGAGCTGGCCAAGGAAATCCAGGGCGGCGGCGGCGGCCAGCCGTTCTTCGCCACCGCCGGCGGTAAAAACGCCGCTGGGCTGCCCGCCGCCATTGGCAAGGCGGAGGAACTGGTAGCCAAGTCGCTGTAGAGAAAAGTAGGTGGATACGTAGGTGCTTCTGTTGCCAGGTAACCAGTTAGTAAACAATAAACAAAGAACCCGGCTGCATCAGATGCGGCCGGGTTCTTTGTTGTCCTGCTGAGTCCTGCGAAGCATCTCTACTGGTTTGTTGTATACCAGTGCCGGCGAAGGCGGTAGAGATGCTTCGGCTGCGCTCAGCAAGCAGGACATTCTGGGTACTTGGCTTGGCAGGTATGTGCGGGCCAACTATCAAGCAGCCGTTTTCTTTGCTTTAATATAGTCGTTTACTACTTGGTCAAGGATTTCCAGGGGCATACCGCCGTTCTTCAGCACCGCGTCGTGGAAGTCTCGCAGGTCAAACTTGGGGCCGAGCTGCTGCTTGGCTCGCTCGCGCAGTTCCAGGATTTTCAGCATGCCAATTTTATAGGAGCAGGCCTGGCCGGGCATAACAATGTAACGCTCTACTTCGGCTGTCACGTCGGAGAGGGCCATGCCGGTGGTGCGGCGCATGTAGTCGATGGCCTGTTCGCGGGTCCAGCGCTGGTCGTGAATACCGGTATCCACCACGAGGCGGACGGCCCGGAACAGCTCGGCCCGGAGGCGGCCCAGGTTGTCGTACGGGTCTTTCTCAAAGCCCAGTTCCCAGGCCAGGCGCTCGGCGTACAGCGCCCAACCTTCGCCGTAGGCCACAAAGGGCACCACGGTGCGGAACGTGGGTAGGCCCGTCAGCTCCTGCGCAATGCCAATCTGAAAATGGTGGCCCGGAATGCCTTCATGGTAGGCCAGGGTGTGCATGCCAAACCTAGGGGTGGCTTTCACGTCGTAGAGGTTGGCATAGAACACGCCCGGCCGCGAGCCGTCTAGGGCGGCGGCCTCGTAATAGGCCCCCGGCGAGGTTTTCTGCTTGAATTCGGGCACCCGGCGTACTTCCAGCGCGGCCTTGGGCCGGATGCGGAATGCGCCGCTCAACCCCTTGTCTACTTCGCTGAGGATGCGCCGGTAGTCGGTTAAAATCTGGCTGCGGCCACTGTCGGTATCGGGGTAGGAGAACCGAGGTTCCTCCCCGAGGCGCACCAGGGTGGGCCCTACGCTGTCGGCGCCGGTCACCTTTTCCGCTTGCAGAACGGCCCGCATCTCCGCCGTGATGCGGGCGACTTCGCTCAGGCCCAGGGCGTGAATTTGGGCGGCGGTGAGGTTGGTGGTGGTGTTGCTGCGCAGGCAGTGGGCGTAGTAGGCCTTGCCGTTGGGAAATTTCCACACACCCGCGTCGTTGGTGGAGCGGGCGCGTAGGGACGTAAGGTAGTTTATCAGCTCCCGGTAGGCCGGGTACACGCTGGTGGTTATCTGGCGCTTGGTTTCAGCTAGTATCTCCGTTTTTTCATTGGCATTCAGATCTTTCACTTTCTGCAACTTCTCAACCAGCGAGGTGTAGAGGATGCTTTGCTCGGGCTGCTGGGCCACTAGCCCCGTCATTTCGGCCAGCACCTTATCAATCACGAAGGTAGGGGGCACTACACCGCGCTGCTCCCGGAGCTGAAGCCCTTCCAGTACCTGCGCAAACTTCACGCGCACGGCCGCCAGCCGCTCGTTGTAGTAGTCGGCGTCGCGGCGGTTATGCACCTGGTGCACGTTAGCCATAAAGCCGGGAAACTCGTTCTGCACCCCGAACATCTGGTTGACGGGGTAATTATTGTAGCGAAAGGCCGCTGCGGCCACCTCGTTGGCGAGGTACCAGTTCAGCACCTGGTAGTTGAGGCGGTCCTGCCCGCGCATGCCGGTGGTGTCGTAGCTGTGCAGCATCTTCTGCGTTTCGTGCAGCTTGGCTATCTGGCGGGTAGTTTCGGCCTCGGAGGCATCATTGAGCTTGCTGTTGTGGCCCTGGATGCCCAAGCCTTCCACCAGCCGCAGCCGGGAAAGCAGCTCCGGTGAGTCAAAGGCAAATTCGGCAAACACCCGCTCGTAGAACGCCCGAATAAAAAACGGCCTAAACCAGATGGTATTGACTACTAGCACAGCCACGACCAACAGGATGACGGCCAGCGCGCGGAGGATAAATTTCTTCATCGGACAGGAAGAAGCTGAAGTGTAAAGGGTACTGGCTGCTAGATAATCGTAATATTCTATATGTAGTAAATTATATAAATCTGCCTTCTGCTAATTGCCATATGCTGGCTGCATTTTCTCTGAAAGGTGACCATTGGTGAGAGTAGGTAGCTAGTGGGAGTAGAGCAGAGGTGGCGACGGTTAGCGAAAAAAATATAGTTACTCGTATGGCGCCTGGAATGAGCAAATGGTAGCTTTGCCTTACCGGCTGCTATAACCAAGCCCTTATATAGCTATACGACGTGGTATCTGACTTTATTTATTTATGTTAAGAGTACCACAAGCCTGGTTGTTGCGCAGTATCGTGTGTGGGGTATTGGGTAATGGTGCCCTCATGGCACAGGCTCAACAACTACCACTAAGGGCTACAAACCAACCCCAGCCCATCCGGTCAACTATTTTTCAGGGCTTTGCTGACCGGGCCGTAACCTCGGCTGAGGAAGCAGTATACCGCGTCAAGCTCATTGAGGTGCCAGGGCAGATGCGCCTCGACAGCATCTACTTCGTGGCTTCTGGTAGGCTAGCCTCGGTGGCCACTATAACATGGGCTCTGAACGGCGACACACTGCTTGTAGTGGAAGGCTGGCGTGAAAATGGGAAGCGCAATTATGTGCGGCACCAGCGGGGAAAGAAAACACACGGCGAATATCTGAACTACGATACGCAGGGTCGTTTGCGCGAAAAAACCAATTACCTGGACGGTAAAAAATCTGCCTCGGAGTGCTATACCAAAACCGGTGCCCCAGGCCCTTGCAGCAACTATGTATACACCGAGAAGATGCCAGAATATCCAGGCGGCTCTCAAGCCATGCTAGCCTATATTGCCCGCACCATGCGCTACCCTAGCAAGGCCCTGGAACAGCGGCACCAAGGCCGGGTATTTGTGACGTTTGTGGTGGCTGAAACGGGTGAAGTGCGGTGCCTGCAGGTACAACAAGGCGTATCGCCGGAGTTGGATGCGGAGGCGTTGCGTGTGCTGAGGAGCCTGCCTCGGTTTGAGCCTGGGCTTCAGAACGGCGAAACGGTAGCAGTTTACTACACTGTACCTGTCACTTTTGCCCTCAAGTAATATTCTCACCCTCTTAACCCACAATCTATGCGCATTTCTACCCTCCTCATTTCCGCTGGCTTACTGCTGGGCCTTGCTACCACCGCCCAAGCCCAGACGTTTACCGACCCTGGGGCATACAATAACTTTATCGTGAGCGAGCAGCGGGCCATGCTCAAGAAAAACCTGCGCTACATCAGCAAGGCGGCCCACTCCGAAAACGAGAAGAAGATTGACGCCCGCCGTCAGGACCTGATTAAGCAGACCGAGGCGTCGCTGAACAAGATTGCCAAGCTGCCAGCATTCCAGGATGATAAAGGCTTCAAGGAGCAAACCACTGAGGCGTTTTACCAGCTGCTGAAGGTGTACTCGGAGGACTACAAGGCCGTGGATCTGCTGGCGGCCACCCGCACGGCCACCGTGGAAAACATGGAGCAGTATTTCAAGCTCCAGGAAATTGCCGAAGCCAAGCTGCAGGTCATCAACGATTCGGTGGATGCGGCCCAGCTGCGCTTTGCCAAACGCCACGGCATGAAGCTCTCCGAAGACCCTGAGGGCAAGCGCCTGGCCCAGTACATGCGGCAGGTATCGGAGGTGAACAGCTACCAGCACCGGGTGTACCTGGCCCAGTTCCGCATCGAAAAAGCCTCGGCCCGCCTCACCGACGCCCTCAGCGCCCAGGATGCCGCCGCCTTTGAAGCCGCCCGCCTGCAGCTGCTAGAGGATACCAAAGCAGCTACTGCGGCCCTCACAGCCATTGCACCTTTCCGTGGCAAAGACGCCCAGTACCGCGACGCGGCCCGTAACCTGGTGAAGTTCTACGCCGCTTTTGCCGCCAACCAAGCTGCCCAAATGAAGGCCCTGCTCGACCGTAAAGACGCCCTCACCAAGGCCGATGCCGACAAGTTCAACGGCTTCATCAGCTACTACAACACCCAGAACCAGAAGCTGGCGCAGGCTTACAACCAGGCCGGCAACACCATGCAATCCTCCTACATCCCGGTTTTCAACGATTAAGCTAGGCATACTCAGCCAGAAAGCTGCATGTGTATGGCTCCGGCGGAATAGTGCTTACTTTGCATCAGAAATCAGCGCCAGCAGCATACGTGGCGCGAATCTGTGATTCAATGGACGACAGCATCAAATCAAAATATCAGCCCGTTATCGGCCTGGAGGTACACGCTCAGTTGCTGACCCGCAGCAAAATGTACTCCTCCGATGAGAATGAGTACGGTGCCCTACCTAATAATAACCTGAGCGTAATCACGCTGGGCCACCCCGGCACGCTGCCGCGCGTGAACTACTCGGCCGTGGAGTATGCCATGAAGATGGGCCTGGCCACCAACTGCCAGATTCGGCGCGACAACCTGTTTGCGCGCAAAAACTACTTCTATCCTGACCTTCCCAAAGGCTACCAGATTACCCAGGACAAAACGCCCATCTGCACGGGCGGCCATGTGGAGGTGCGCCTCGGCGACGGCTCAACCAAGCAGATTGGCATTACCCGCATCCACATGGAGGAAGACGCGGGCAAGAGCATGCACCTGGCCGGCGAAACCGAAACCCTGGTGGACCTGAACCGGGCCGGTGTACCGCTCATCGAAATTGTGTCGGAGCCGGATATCCGCACGTCGGAGGAAGCCTACGCCTACCTTTCTGAAATCAAAAAGCTGGTGCAATACCTGGGCATCTGCGACGGCAACATGGAGGAAGGCTCTCTGCGCTGCGACGCCAACATTTCGGTGATGCTGCATGGGGCCGAGAAGTTCGGCACCAAGGTGGAGGTGAAAAACATGAACTCCTTCCGTAACGTGCAGCGGGCCATTGAGCACGAAATTGAGCGGCAGATTGCCATTCTGGAGGCCGGGGGCGAAATAGACTCGGAAACCCGGGGGTTTGATGCGGCTACCGGCACCACCAGCGGCCAGCGCAGCAAGGAAACCATGAACGACTACCGGTACTTCCCGGAGCCCGACCTGCCCCCGGTGGTTATTGATGATGAGTGGCTGCACCGCGTGCAGGCCGAGTTGCCGGCGCTGCCCCAGCAGCTCTACGCCCGCTTCACCGGCGAGCTGGGCTTGTCGGATTACGACGCCAACGTGCTCACCGCCGATAAGGACGTGGCCCTGTTCTTCGATGAGCTGACGCGCCTGACCACCAACGCCAAGGCCGCGGCCAACTGGGTAACCGGCCCCGTGAAGGCTTTCCTTAATGAGCGGGCCCTCACCATGGAGCAGTTCCCGCTCACGGCCCAGCACCTGGCCGACATCATTCAGCTCATCGACGACAACAAGGTGGGCCACTCGGTAGCCAGCAAGCAGCTGTTCCCGTACCTGCTCGACAACCCCGGCCAAACTGCCGCCGCGGCCGCCGAAGCCCAGGGCCTGATGCAGCAGTCGGACGCCGGCGCCCTGGAGGCTATGGTGCAGCAGGTACTGGATGCCAACCCCGCCAAGGTAGCCGAGTACCGCGCCGGCAAAAAGAGCCTGACCGGCATGTTCATGGGCGAGCTGATGAAGCTCACCGGCGGCAAGGCTGACCCCAAGCTGGCCAACCAGCTGCTGCGCCAGAAACTGGATGCCTAATGCTGTGACTTCCTAAGTAAAGGACCCTTCAGCTTTGCAGTTGAAGGGTTTTTTTCTGCCATGCACTTATTGGTTAGCGCTATGACCAGGTCTGTTTTTCGATATACAAAGTTACGTCCAGCTGCTTTACTGTTGCTCTTGTCGGCCGCGCCGTGGGCCGGGTGCCAGCGCCCCGCCAGTCGGGCAAATGGCTCTGACCAGTCTGCCGCAGCGGAGGTTTCGGCTTCGAAGCTGCCCCGCGCCCCGGAAATCGACCTGCCCGCAGCCGACGGCTCCCGGTTTCGGCTCAGCAGCCTGCGCGGTAAGTATGTGCTCATCGACTTCTGGGCTTCGTGGTGCGGCCCCTGCCGGGCCGAAAGCCCTAACCTGCGCAAGATTTACGGGCAGTTTCATTCCCGGGGGCTGGAAATGGTGAGCGTATCACTAGACGACAGCCGGGCGCGGTGGCACCAGGCCATTGCCGCTGATGAGCTGACGTGGTACCACGTATCGGACTTGCGGGGCTGGCAGAGCGCCGCCGCCCGGGCCTACGGGGTGCATTCCATCCCGTACTCGGTGCTGCTGGACCCCGAGGGTCGCGTGCTGGCTACTGGCCTCCGCGGCCGGGCGCTGGGCCAGAAAATAGCCGGGTATATTCCGCTCGATTAAGCCTTGGCATCAAGCCCCGAAGTTTTTGTGCCGGGTGTGCAATCGGCCGGAGGTGTCTTATTGGGAAATGTGGAAGCAAACCAGCAGCTTCGCGCTTCCATTCACTCTCTTTTCTATCCCGATATATGTTTCAAAGTATACTGCCCTGGCTACTGAGCGCGGCAATTACCCCGCCTAACTATGCCCTGCAGGGCCAGCTAACGGGCGTGCCCGCCGGTACCACCATCTACCTGACGCATTACCAAGATGGCTGGCACACGCTCGATTCGGCTACGGTGGATGCTGCGGGGCGCTGTGCGTTGCGCGGGCAACTGGCCACCCCGGTGCTGGCCGCCGTCAAGGTTAAGGGGCAGAAAATCCTGTATCAACTGCCCGTGCACCCCGGTGATGAATTAACCTTTGCCCTGGCCCCTGAGCCCGGCAAGGAATTTATGCGGTTCACGGCCCAGGGCTCGGTGGGAGTGGAGCAATGGCAGCAGTTTCAGCGCACCATCATGCTGCAGCTGGTTGGATCAACCCAGTTTCCGGCCAAACACCGGGGCCTGCGGGAGCTGCGGGCCCTGGTGCGCCGTACTCCCGACGATTTTCTGGCGGCCTACCTCACCAAAAGCTACCTCAGCCGCCAGGCCAGCCAACAGGCATTCGTGGACTCTATGACCACCGTGCTGGCGCAGCGTCAGCCTTCTCTGGCCGAAACGCAGGCCCTTACGGCTCGCACCCGTACGGCCGCGCTGACGGAAAAAGGCAACGAATCAGCTCCGGATTTTACCCTGCCAACCGTGGCGGGCCCGGCCTTTACCCTTAGCAGCCTGCGGGGCAAATACGTGCTGGTTGATTTCTGGGCTAGCTGGTGCGGCCCCTGCCGCGCCGAGAACCCGCGGCTGCGCAGCCTCTATCAGCAATACCAGAGCCGGGGGCTGGAAATTGTGAGCGTATCGGTGGATGCTAACGGGGACAAATGGCGCAAGGCCGTAACGCAGGACCAGTTGCCCTGGACGCAGGTATCGGACCTGAAAGGGTGGGATTCGCCGGCTGCCCAGCTGTACGGGGTGCTGGCCGTGCCCTACACCGTGCTCATTGGCCCCGATGGCCGGGTGCTGGCGCGCAACCTGCGGGGCGAGTCCCTGGAAAAACGGCTGGCGAAGCTACTGCCCTAGGCAAGCCGACCAAGTAAGGCAGCCGGGGCATAATTCCGGGCAAAAGTGGCAACTTGCGGCCCATTTCTCCGTCACTAGCTGAACTACTCCCGGCCCCGACCGGTTTTGCCTCCTGAATGATGCATAAAATGAAGAGCCTGCTCTATATGGGTGCCCTGCTGGGCATGGCCAATGCCTGCAATAAGAACACCACGCCCACCACGGGCAGCACGGATGGCGCAGCCAGCTACCAGCTGAGCGGCCAGCTTCAGAACGCTCCGGCGGGTACCAAGGTGTATCTGGCGGAGTTGGGCGAAACCCAGTTTGTATCCCGCGACACGGCCACCGTGGACGATAAGGGCCAGTTCAAGTTCACGGGTTCTGTGCCCGAAACCGGCCTGTATCAGGTAAAAACTTCCGACCAAAGCCAGGCGCTGGTGGTGCTGGGCAACGGCAGCCGCGTGGAGCTGACCGGCGACGCGCAGCAGCTCGCCAATACCTACACGGTAAAAGGCTCCCCCGATTCGGAATTGCTCAAAAACATCAACCAGACGCTGCAGGCCAGCCAGCAGCAAATGCAGCGGGCCATGCCGCTACTGGAGCAGCGCTACACCCGCGCTGCTCAGTCTGGCCGACAGGATTCTATGCAGGCCATTCAGCGCCAGGCCGAGGCGCTGCAGGGTCTCGGGCAGCGGCAGGTGGCCCGGTTGGTTCGCCAGCAGCCCAACTCGGTAGTATCGGCGTTTGTGCTGAGCAGCGTGCTGAACCCTGATGATAACTTCACCCTGGCCGATTCGGTGGCTAACCAACTGAAGGCCAGTCAGCCGAACTCCCGCTACACCAAAGCCCTGGTGGCCCGCCTGGAGCCCCTGCGCGCTACGGCCCTGGGCACCACCGCCCCCGAAATCAGCCTGGCTGCCCCCGATGGCAAGGCCCTGCCGCTGACCAGCCTGCGGGGCAAATACGTGCTCATTGACTTCTGGGCTTCGTGGTGCGGCCCCTGCCGCCGCGAAAACCCCAACGTGGTGAAAGCCTACAACAAGTACAAAGGCAAGGGCTTCGAAATCTACGGCGTGAGTTTCGACCAGGACCGGGGCAAGTGGTTGAAAGCCATTGAAGCCGACGGCCTCACCTGGAAGCACGTATCGGATTTGAAAGGGTGGGAGTCGGCCGCTGGTCAGGCCTACGGTATCAAGTCTATTCCTGCCTCCATTCTGCTCGACCCCCAGGGCCGCATCATCGGCAAAAACCTACGCGGCGAGGCCCTAGAAGCCAAGCTGGCCTCGGTGCTGAAGTAGCAGTTTGAGTTACCAGTTGCAAGTTGTCTGTTACCAGACCTAATTAAAAAAGCCCGCAAATAGCGGGCTTTTTTTGTAGCAATTCACTTTCCAGTCAGTGCGCAATTGGCAAACTGGCAACTAGCTCAGGAACATCCGCTGTACGGCTTGCCAAAGCTGCTTTTTGCGGCCGGCATCGTACTCCAGCATATCTATTTCGCTGGCTCCGAGGAAAGCGGTGTCGCCGTAGAGCAGTACCGGCTCGTAGGGCTGAGTGGTGTATACGGCCACATCAAGCAGATTCTTGCCGAAGGCCAGAATTTGGCGGGCGGCAATTTCGCGGCGCAGGCTGCACAGGGCCACCGGGTATTTATCGTGCTCCACGTTCACCAGCACCACATCCTCCATCACCAGGCGCAGGGCCTTGAGTAGGTTGTTAAGGAACACGTTGCGGGGCAGCTTGCGGAATTGTTCCGGGGGCAAGCGTACCAGCAGCACCAGCCCGTGCGGATTGCTGCCCAGCGTACCAAACGGTATGTGTGCTACCGGCGACTCGGTAGGCGTGGGCTGCACCCGCCCGGCCGGAGCCGCAGCAGCGGCCGGTAGCTGAGCGAGTGGCAGCGTGCCCAGCGGCTGCGCGGCTACCGGTGCTGCGGCCGGGGCCACCGGCGGGGCCGGAGCCTGTGCGGCCGGAGTTGGTACTACCGGGGCTACGGGCGCGGACAATGGCGCGGGTGGCTGAACCGGAGCGGCTGCCGCTACCGGCGGTGCGGGTGGCGCAACGGGCACCACTTTGGGCGGGGAAGGCGGTGCCGCTACCGGGGCCACCGGAGCTGTGGCAACTACTGCTGGCACCGTGGCGGCAGCCGGCGCCGGAGCCGGTTCTGTGGCCCGTGGAGCATTCACCTCCGGCACCACGTACAGAGCCGCTCCGGTGTAGAAGCTCTGGAAGAAAGAAAGAGTGGCAGCAGTGTCCATAACAGAACCTTAGGTGAATACGGGTTGCGGAAGTTTCCGTCAGCGGGGAGATTATTCCAGTCCTTCGAACAGGGCTTTCAACTCGGTAGCTTCGTGGGGGGCCATGCGGCCGCCCAGCACCAGGCGCAGCTGCCGCCGCCGTAGGGCCCCGTCGTAGAGGGCAATTTCCTCGGGGGTGGTGGGCACGGCATCCGGCACATCAATCGGGCGGCCCGACTGGTCCACGGCTACAAAGGTCAGAAAGGCTTCGTTGCTCTTGATTTTGGTGCCGCTCGGAATATCCTCGGCCCACACGTTGATGTGTACCTCCATGCTGGAGCTGAACGAGCGGGTAACCTGCGACTCCAGCGTGACCACGCTGCCCAGCTTGATGCCTTCCCGAAACGACACGTTATCCACGGAAGCCGTTACCACAATGCGGTTGGAGTGGCGCTGGGCCGAAATGGCAGCGCACACGTCCATCAGGTGCATCATGCGGCCCCCCATCAGGTTGTTGAGCGTGTTGGTATCGTTGGGCAGGACCAGTTCGGTCATGCGGACAAAGGAATCCTGTACGGGCTTTTGTTTGCGCAGCATGCGGCAGAGTTGAGAGTACTACTTGATGCGGCAAAGATACCGGCAAAACCCTGATTACGGCGTTTTGAGTCGGCGCTTAAGTTCTGCGTCGATGGCGTCAAGCTCAAAGGATTTCGCCAGCAACCGGCCCTGCGGGTCAAGGAGCATGTAGGTTGGAAATCCCTCCACGTTCAGCGCCTCAATCACGCCCTTGTCGCTTTTAAGCTCCGAGAGTTGAGTCCAGGTAAGCTGGTGCTTGCGGATGGCCTTCAACCACAGGGGCTTGTCGTCCGCCGCTTCCATGCCAATACCTACTACCGCCAGCTGGGTAGCATACTGGGCTTGCAGCTGCTTTAGGTGCGGCATCGATTTGATGCATGGGGCGCACCAGTGCCCCCAGAAATCCAACAGCACGTAGCGGCCCCGGAAGCTGCTCAGGGACACCGCCACGCCGGCCGTATCCGGTATGGTAAATGAGGG
The DNA here is from genome assembly GCF_020421205.1 of Hymenobacter pini. GTDB lineage: Bacteria > Bacteroidota > Bacteroidia > Cytophagales > Hymenobacteraceae > Hymenobacter > Hymenobacter pini. Next base: position 150,649 of record NZ_JAIZZH010000002.1, on the reverse strand, counting down.
TAGCACCTGGCCTACCTGGGGTTGTTTGCGCAGTATAGTCAGGCGGCGCGCCACGTTCTGGCCTTGGGCGCTGGCCTGCACCGCCGGGGTGAGCTTATTGAACAAACTCTGATAGTCGGCTACCGGCCGGTCATTGTTATACTTGGCCTCTTGGTACAGCAAGTCGGCACTGGTGCGGGCCGCCGGATGCGCGGCAATAAAAGCCCGGGTAGCCTGCCCATGCAGCACCCGAAGGGCCGCAACGGAGTCGGGGTGGGCGGCAGCGCGCTGCTCAAGCGGGCGGTTTACTTGCTGCTCATAGCGCGTGGTAAGCGCGTTTTCTGGGGTGCCGGTGATGGATATAGCCGTTGGCGCCGAAAAACTTCCGGTAATGGTTACGGTGCCCGGCTCAAGCCAAACAGAGCTAAACTTGCCAGGCACCAGCTTAAGGTTGAACTGGCCATCATCAGTGGGGCGAGCTGTGTAGGTAAACTGGTTGTTGTGGGCCTGCACGGTGTCGCGTTGCTGCCGGCCCTGGCAATTGTAGAAGAATACCACCTTCCGGTTGCCCAAACCCTCAATATTGCCCTTCACCTGGCACTGGGCCGCTTTTTGCGCGTAAGCGCCGGATATTGAAAGCCCAAGGATAAGGGCCAGGAATGAGTGCTTTTGCATGTACACGAAATAATAGCTGTAGGATAGGGCAAGTTAAGTACTTGTTCAGTTGAAATAACGCCTCCAAGTCCTTTACTAGACTTAGAAATATAACACCTCGCCCACAGGGTTACTCCTGATTTGACCGCTCCAATAGGGCGGTTTACAAACCGCCCCAGCCAGCCTGGCCTAGCAGCGGCACAAAGCGGAACTCCTCCAGTTCCAGCCGCGAAAACTCATCCTCACTCTCGCGCACCACGCGCATCATGCGCTGGGTAGTTTCGTCGCCCACCGGAATAACCAGGGCCCCGCCCACGCGCAGCTGACGCAGCAGGGGCCGGGGCAGGGTGGGCGAGCCGGCCGTTACCAGAATCTTATCGAAGGGCGCGTGCTGGGGCAGACCCAAAGAGCCGTCGCCGCAGAATAGGTGGGGGTGCCGGCCCAAGCTGGTCAGGCGGCGGGCCGTGCGCTCAAACAGCACCTGGTTGTACTCAATGCTGAATACGTGGGGCGTAAGTTCCAGCAGCACGCTGCACTGGTAGCCCGAGCCCGTACCAATCTCCAGCACCCGGTCGGTGGGCTGCACCTGCAGTAGTTCGGTCTGGTACGCTACGGTGTAGGGCTGCGAAATCGTTTGGCCCTCGCCGATGGGAAAGGCCTTGTCCTGGTAGGCGTGGGGCTGGAACGCTGACTCGAAAAACAAGTGGCGCGGCACCGTGCCGATTGCCGCCAGCACCGGCTCGCTGCGGATACCTTTGCGGCGCAATTCCTCCACCAGCGTGCGGCGCATTCCTCGGTGGCGGTAGGTATCAGCAGACATAGGCAGGCGAAGTAGAAAACACCGGAAGTAAGAAATGGAAGCCGAAGCCAAGTGCCGGATTGCGGGGTTTTCCTACCTTTGCGCAGCTTCGAAAACAGCCCATGTAGGCTGTCGAAGCCCTTCCCGAAGCGCAAAATTACGGCGGCGGGGCCATAAAATCACCCCAGGTACCGGCCCGGCCGGGTAGTTCGTGTATTCTTGATTCGTACTCTCCAAAAACTGAAGCTGATAGCCGCCGATTTCGGCGCGGCCCTGTTGGCGTGGGTATGTTTTTTTCTGCTGCGCAAGTATCTGCTGCGCGAAATCAGCGCCGATTATCACTTCGCGGCTGACGCAGCGTTCCTGTCCGGCTCGGCCCTGATGATTGCCGCCTTCTGGACCGGTCTGTACGCCCTGCTGGGCGAGTACAACGACATCTTCCGTAAGTCGCGCCTGGCCGAACTGATCCGGCTAGGCCGGGTGTCGATACTCGGGGCCATTCTGATTTTCTTCGTGCTGCTTCTGGATGACCAGGGGGTGCAGAACTACCATAGCTACTACAAAACCATTTCGGCCTACTTCCTGCTGCATTTCTCACTTACGGCCGTGCTGCGGCTGTGGGCCGTGAGCAGCGTGCAGAAGCTGGTGCGCGGGGGCGTTATCACCTTCAATACCCTGCTGGTTGGCTCCGGGGCACTGGCCCGGGATACGGCCCGGGAGCTGCGGCGCACCGGCCGCCACCTGGGCCTGCAGCTGGTGGGCTTCACCCCCTTGGGCGACGTAGTGGACGACGAGCTGGCCGCCGAGCTGCCGCCGCGGGGTACGTTCCGGCGGCTGCCCGCCCTTATCCGGGCTCTGCACATTGAGCAGGTAATTATTGCCATCGAGCCCAGCGAGCACCGCACCATTGAGGAAATTCTGACGCTGCTGGCCGGTACGCCCGCCCGCGTGAGCATTCTGCCCGACCTCTACCAGATGCTGCTGGGCTCGGTAAAGGTGAGCCACGTATTTGGTACCCCGCTCATCGAAATCAAGCAGGATTTGCTGCCGCTGTGGCAGCGGGTGCTCAAGCGCATCATTGATGTAGTAGCCTCCTGCCTGTTTCTGCTGCTGGCCTGGCCGGTGTATGCTTTCACAGCCATTATGGTCAAGCTGTCGTCAACGGGGCCAGTATTTTATTCGCAGGAGCGCATTGGGCGCGGGGGACACCCGTTCCGCATCTATAAGTTCCGCTCCATGTACACGGACGCCGAGAAAATGGGTCCGGCCCTGAGCTCCGACCACGACCCCCGCATTACGCCCTGGGGCCGCTTCATGCGCAAAGTGCGCCTCGATGAGCTGCCCCAGTTCTGGAACGTCATCAAGGGCGACATGAGCATTGTGGGCCCCCGCCCGGAGCGCCAGTACTTCATCGACCAGATTGTGCAGATTGCTCCGCATTACCGCCACCTGCACCGGGTGCGGCCGGGCCTTACCAGCCTGGGCCAGGTAAAGTATGGCTACGCCGAAACCGTTACCCAGATGGTGGAGCGCCTCAAATTCGATATTCTCTACATCGAAAACATGAGCCTGGCCATGGACTTCCGGGTGCTGCTCTACACGCTCAAAATCATCATTGAAGGGCGCGGAAAATAGGACAGGGGAACAGAGAAAAGCTACCGTTGACTGCTAGCCAGTCGAAAACAAATAGCGGCATGCTCGCTTTTCAAGTGTCTAGTGTTAATTCTTAAGTCAAACGCTGTGTTCACCGGCATCATCGAAACCCTTGGCACCATCACTGACGTGCGCCGTGAGGGCACCAATATTCATTTCACCGTGCAATCGGGCTTTGCCCAAGAGCTGAAGATTGACCAGAGCGTGGCCCACGACGGCGTGTGCCTGACGGTGGTGGCCGTGGACGGCATGGCGGGCACCCACGTGGTGACGGCCATTGACGAAACGCTGCAAAAAACCAACCTGAGCCAGTGGCAGCCCGGCCGCCGCGTGAACCTGGAGCGGTGCCTGGCCGCCAACGGCCGCTTCGACGGCCACATTGTGCAGGGCCACGTGGACCTCACGGCCGAGTGTGAATCAGTGGAGGACCAGAACGGCAGCTGGCTGTTCCGCTTCCGACACGAGTCCGGTCCCGGCCGCGTTACCGTGGAGAAAGGCTCCATCTGCGTGAACGGCACCAGCCTCACCTGCTTCAACAGCACCGACGACGGCTTCTCTGTAGCCATCATCCCGTACACCTACGAGCACACCACCTTCCAGGACCTGCGCCCCGGCCACAAAGTGAACCTGGAGTTCGACATTGTGGGCAAGTACGTGGCCAAGCTCTTGGGAAAGTAAATATCGGCTATTCAGCCCCAGTACAAACCCAGCCAAGAGCTTACCTAAGCAATGAACTCAAGCGCCCTGCCCCGGCTACCAACAGGTGTGGTTAGCTGGGGCAGGGCGCTTGAGCTATAGTAATCACCCTAAAGCGTGTGCAGAATGCCGTTACGTCGATACCTGAAAATAGCACCGTTACCGCAGCAACTCACGTACCTGCGTCGCTGGTGGATGGTGCTGGGTATGATTGTGCTGTTGGGAAAGCTTGTATGGTTTGTCAAATGGTATCCTAAACTTGATGTAACTAATTCTGAGCTTCAGCACTTACCTGGAAGACATTTATATGGTCTATGTAGAAGTATAGCTCCTTATGTGTTACTCCTCGCCATTAGTTACACAGAGAAACGGCTGTTTTGGCTATTGGCAGCTGTATTGATAGATTATAAGTTGAGCAAGTTAGTTCACTTGTTATTTTCTGGTGAATGGTGGATACTGTCTTACGATTATAATCCTGAACTCATGTCGATGTTTAGAAATGCCCATTTGGGAATAGTCGCAGAATTATGCTTCGGAAACAATCCAGTTGCTATTGTATTCCTGTCAAGCGTGTATTTGTACTGTCTGATCGGCTGCGTCCGAATGATTCGAGATTTAACGCCTGCTTCCGATAATATGGTCGCGGGCTGATCAACGAAGGATTGAATAGCTGATTACAGCACTGCTTCACTAACTGAACAGTAAACCGCAGACAGTAAGACACGTACGCAGATATACCACCAACTATCTGCCGCTATGTCCAGCAAACGCGAATTACTAGAGCCGACGCCCGGCGACAAGCGCTACGTGCGCCGCAACAAGCAAGGGCAATTCACCAGTGAAGTGGATGTAAACCGCTCCCTGTCCGGCGACGACCGTACGAACTCCAAAGCCACCAGCAAGCCCGGGCAGGGCGACCGGGGCGACGGCCACACCGGTAACCGCAAGCCCGCTAACTAATTCAGCTTACCAAAAAGCCCCTGCAACCAGCGTTACAGGGGCTTTCTATGATATGGGCTACTTTCACGATATACTGCTACTCAACCATTTCCGGGAAGTACGGCGCGGCTTCTATACCAAATCCGGCCTCACCGCTAATGGTGGCCCGTTGTATTGTTTAGTTGGTGAATCTGAGTATCCTCGCCAGCTGCTGCTGTGGCAGGCGCACCGCGTGTTGTTGCAAGGCGACGTGGTTACGAAAACCGCCTTGCAGCAGGTGCTGGATAAAATAGCAGCTGCCCCGACGAGTAGCCGAAGCTAAAGGCTTCAACCCCGGATAATGGTGCTTCCTTCAGGTTCCGCCGAGCCGAACCACCGCACCGCCAGCCGCTGATACGCCCAAGCGCAGAGCCAGGCCAGGCCGGAGCCTAGCAGAGCACCCGCCAGCACATCGGAGGGGAAGTGAGCGGCGAGGTACATACGGCTGTAGCTGACCAGCGCGGCCCATACAAACAATAGCACTTTGGCCACGCGGTAGCGGCGAGGCAATACCAGGGCCACAAAAACTGCCAACGCAAAAGCATTGGCCGCGTGCGAGGAAATAAACCCGAACTGCCCGCCGCATCCGTGAATCAGGTTGAGCGTGGCCGAGAGGTCGGGGTCGTGGCAGGGGCGGAGCCGGGCGAAATAAGGCTTAAAAAAACGGCTCGAAATCAGGTCGGCCAGGGCCACGCTCAGACCTAGCAGGGGCAGCAACAACCGGGCCCGGCGGCCGTACAGGTAGCTTAACACCACTAGCATGACGAAGTATGCCGGAAACCAGACAAACCGCTCGGTGAAGAAAATCATCCACGCGTCCAGCTTGGGCGTGCGGTGACCGTTGGCTGCCACCAGCAGCCAACGGTCAAGGGTCTGCAACTGCTCTAGCACGCGGCCGTGGGTTGGGCCTCTACCCAATTTACACCTTTCCGCAACCAGTGTTGGGTGTTGGCTTCCGGGGAGCCGGGCTGGGGTTGCAGGTTGTAGTGCCACTCACACTGCGGGGGCAGGCTCATCAGAATGCTCTCGGTGCGGCCCCCGGTTTCCAGACCGAAGCGCGTGCCCCGGTCGAAGGCCAGGTTGAACTCGGCGTAGCGGCCGCGGCGCACCAACTGCCACTGTTTTTGCTGCTCGGTGTAAGGCAGGTCGGCATTCTGGCGCAGCAGGGCGGTGTAAGTGCGGCCATATACCTGGGCTACGTCGCGCACGAAGGCAAATAGGCTCTCGGCGTCAGCTTCCTTATCCACAATAAGCCGGTCGAAGAAAATACCGCCAATACCGCGGGTTTCTTGGCGGTGAGGCAGGTAAAAGTAGTCGTCGGCCCACTGCTTGAAGCGCGGGTAGTAGTCGGCCCGGTGCTGGTCGCAGGCCAGCTTAATTTGCTCGTGAAACCAGCGGGCCTGCTCTTCATCCACGTAAATCGGCGTAAGGTCGAGGCCGCCGCCAAACCAGGCCTGGCCGTTGCCGGCCTCAAAGTAGCGCACGTTCATGTGCGAAATGGGTACCATAGGGCTGCCCGGGTGCTGTACTACCGACACCCCCGTGGCGAAAAAATGCGGATCGGGCATGAGCAGCTGCCGGGCCGCCTGCTCGCTCATCACACCTTCCACGGCCGAGAAATTCACCCCGCCTTTCTCAATGATGGTGCCCGCCGTGAGCACCCGGCTGCGGCCCCCGCCGCCGCTGTGGTGCTGCCAGGCGTCTTCCTGGAAGCGGCCAGTGCCATCGGCCGCTTCGAGCTGCTGGCACAGCCAGTCCTGGAACTGGCGCATCCAGTGCTCCACGGTGTCGCGGAAGCGGGCATGAGGAAGCGGTTGGGGAAAAGGAGTGAGGGCGGGAATCTGCATGCCAAAAACGCCGGGGCGGCAAAAAGTAAGGCGGTGGTACAACTTGCAAAGGTAGCTAATATCTGACCGTAGCCGGGCCCGCAGCCGGCTTTTGTCCTGCTGCGTAGGTTGAGAGCGGCAGCCCGGCACGTAAAGTAAAACGGAGCGGAAAACGTCTGACTTACTAACCAACGCTGATTGGCTGTTCATCTTTTGCTATGCTCCACGTATTCGGGAAAAATCCCACCCGCGCTTTACAGCGCCAATTTGCCGCGCTGGCCAATTTTCAGGAAGGTCGTTTTCAAAACCTGGGCGGAGTTCGTTTTAATCTTGGCGAGGCCCCAATGGGCAAGATGCTCCTGGATTTTTTGCGCAAGCCCCGTACCGTGACGCCCTCCCGACTGCTGCCCACGGTGCGCACCAATTTGCACCAGCCAGCCACCAGCTTGCCGACCATTATCTGGTTTGGGCATTCATCCTATCTAATTCAAGCCCGCGGCCTGAACATTCTGGTCGACCCGGTTTTCAGCGGAGCCGCCTCGCCGGTGCCGTTTGCCGTGAAAGCCTACCCCGGCGCCGATGCCTACACCGTGGCCGACCTACCACCCATCGACGTGCTGGTACTCACCCACGACCATTACGACCACCTCGACTACGCTACCGTAGCCCAGCTACGTTCCAACGTGGCCCAAGTGGTAACGCCGCTGGGCGTGGGTGGGCATTTGCAGGTCTGGGGCTACCAACCGGAACAGATTACGGAGCTAAACTGGCACGAAACCGCCGAGCCCGCTCCAGGCGTGCGGCTGACGGCCACGCCGGCCCAGCACATGTCGGGACGGAGCCTGGCGCCACAGCGCACGTTGTGGGCGTCCTACGTGCTGCAGCTGGATGCGTATCGGCTGTTTCTGGGTGGCGACAGTGGCTACGGGCCGCATTTCCGGGCCATTGGGCAACAATATGGCCCGTTTGATGTGGCGCTGCTCGAAAACGGGCAGTATAACCTGAGCTGGCAATCTATTCATTGCCTGCCCGAAGAAACGGCCCTGGCGGCCCAAGACCTCGGTGCCCGGCTGCTGCTGCCGGTGCATTGGGCCAAGTTCACGCTGGCCTACCACCCCTGGAATGAGCCAATTCAACTGGTGCTGAAAGCCGCTGATGCCGCCGGCCTACCGGTTACGGTGCCGCGCATCGGCCAGCCCTATACCCTGGGTACCCCGCCACTGCGGGAAGAATGGTGGGGGTTTGATTGATGTAGAACTGTCATTCCGAACGAAGGGAGGAATCTGGGTTGATCCACTTAGGTGTTGAACCCAAATTCCTCCCTTCGTTCGGAATGATAGTGGAACACGCTAACAGAACTGCTACAGCACTTTCCGCAGCACCAGCAATACCAGTGGCTCAGGCTGGCGTGGGATACCAAAGCGGGTATCTGTGGGAAAATCAACGGTTTCGCCGGTGCGGCGAAAACCCAGTCGCTCGTACCAGGCCAGTAGCTCGTGGCGCACTGAAATAACGGTAATGCGGATACCGGTGCAGCCCAGCTGCCGGGCGTACTCCTCGGCGGCGGTTACCAGCTGGCGGCCCAGGCCCTGCGCTTGTTTGGTGGGCTCTACCGACAGCATACCCAGATACAAACCGGAACCCTGCTGCTGCAGAAACACGCTGCCTACCAGCTCCGGGGCGGCGGTGCGGGCCAGCAAAAAGGTTGCGCCGGGTGTGTGCAACTGCGCCAGCAAATCGGCCTCGTCGGTGCGCTGGCCAGCCAGCAGATATGATTCGGTGGTCCAGCCCTGCTCGGCGGCTTCGCCCCGGTAGGCGCGGTTTACAAGGCGGTTGAGGGCCGGAATATCGGCGCTGGTGGCGGGAGAGAAGGTCAGGTTGGTGAGCATGGGGCAAATGTACTGGTCGGAAAAGCAGGTTACATGCCTGAACTACCCACTGCCGTAGCCGGTTTCCCTCATCATTGCCTTTGTGTACCTTCGCCCCGCACTCACCACCCACCCATGACTGCTGAAACTGCTGCTGCTTTTCAAACCGAAGCTACTCTTACCCGCCCCGATGCGGCCACCTTGCGCCGGGCGTACCTGCTCATGCAAACGGCTGCCGAAATGGCTCGCCTCTACGAGGAAAACAAAGCCGTAACGGCCCGCTACGTGCACGCCACGGCCCGCGGGCACGAGGCCATCCAGCTGGCCGCCGCGTTTCACCTTACCGGCCAAGACTACGCCGCCCCCTACTACCGCGACGATGCCATGCTGCTGGGCTTCGGACTGGCACCCTACGAGCTGATGCTCCAGCTCATGGCCAAGCGCGACGACCCGTTTTCGGGTGGGCGCACGTACTACAGCCACCCCTCGCTGCGGCGGACAGGAGTACCGATAATTCCGCACCAGAGTTCGGCCACGGGAATGCAGGCCATTCCGGCTACCGGCGTGGCACATGGTATGAAGTACCTGGAAGGCCAGCAGCTGACGCCCAAAGGCTCAGAAAACGCTACCGGCCTGCCGTTGGTTCTGTGCTCCATCGGCGACGGCGCCATGACCGAGGGAGAAGTGGCCGAGGCCCTGCAAATGGCCGCTCTGCACCAATTACCCATTATCTACCTCGTGCAGGACAACGACTGGGGCATTTCAGCCACCGGCCGCGAGATGCGCAGCATGGATGCCTACGAGTTTGCGGCGGGCTTCAAAGGTCTGCACCGCCTGCAGGTTGATGGGGCCGATTTTGTAGCCAGCTACGCTGGTATGCAGCAAGCCGCTGAGTACGTGCGCCAACGGCGCGGGCCGGTGCTGGTGCACGCCAAATGCCCGTTGCTAGGCCACCACACCAGCGGGGTACGCCGGGAGTGGTACCGCGGCGACAATCTGGCTCAGCACACCTTGCAGGACCCGCTTCCCCGCTTCCATCAGCAGTTGCTGGAAATGGGCTTTGCCGAGGATGAGCTGGCCGAGCTGGCCAGTCAGGCCCGGGCTACCGTGCAACAGGATTACGAGCGGGCCCTAACCGCCCCCAACCCCGACCCAGCCACCTTTCAGGACCATGAGTTTGCCCCTCCGGCCGTTAACGAGGAAGCTGGAGAGCGGGCTCCCGCCGGGGCCGATAAAGTCCTGATGGTGGATGCGGCTCTGCACGCCGTAGATGACATTTTGCGGGAGTTTCCGGAGGCGCTGTTCTACGGCCAGGATGTGGGCGGAGAGCTGGGTGGCGTATTCCGAGAGGCTGCCCTGCTGGCCAAAAAGTACGGCGACGCTCGGGTGTTCAATACGCCCATTCAGGAAGCCTACATTGTGGGTAGTACTGCCGGTATGAGTGCCGTGGGCGCCAAGCCCATCGTGGAAATCCAGTTTGCCGATTACATCTGGCCCGGCCTCAACCAATTGGTGGAGGAGTTGAGCAAATCCTGCTACCTCACCAACGGCAAGTTCCCGGTGCAAAGCCTGATTCGGGTGCCCATTGGGGCCTACGGTGGGGGCGGGCCCTACCACTCGGGCTCCGTGGAAAGCACGCTGCTTACCATCCGGGGCATCAAAGTGGTGTACCCCAGCAACGCCGCCGATATGAAGGGCCTGCTGCGCGCCGCCTTCCTCGACCCTAACCCCGTGGTGCTGCTGGAACACAAGGGCCTGTACTGGAGCAAGGTGCCCGGTACCGAGGATGCCAAAACCGTGGAGCCCGCTGCCGGCTACGTAATTCCGTTGGGCCAGGCAGCCATAGCGCAAGAGGCCGACGCCACCAAGCTGCGTAACGGCGAAACCTGCGTGGTAATCACCTACGGTATGGGTGTGCACTGGGCCAGAACGGCCAGCCGTCAGTTTCCGGGGCAGGTAGAAGTGGTGGATTTGCGCACGCTCAATCCGCTGGATTGGGAAACGGTGCAAACCGCCGTGCGCCGCCACGGGAAGGCCCTGGTACTCACCGAGGAACCGCTGCTGAACTCCTTTGCGGAAAGCCTGGCCGGGCGCATCCAGCGCCATTGCTTCCAGCAGCTTGATGCGCCGGTGTTCACGCTGGGCGCGGCCAACCTGCCGGCTATTGCACTCAACGTGGAGCTGGAAAAGCAGATGCTGCCCAATCCCGATAAAGTAGCCGCCGCGCTGCAGGAGCTGCTGAACTACTAATTGATCGGCCCATAAAAAGAGAGCGGCCTATCCACCGGATAGGCCGCTCTTTTTGCTTTCTAACTAGATTAGAAAGGGTAGCCGATACCCAGGTTGAAGGCCGATTGGTCTTCGCGCAGGCTAAACTTGCGTATTGCCCACTTGCTGCCGCTGGCCGAGGGGTCGTACACCTTGGTGGCTACATCTAGGCGCAGAATTAGGAAATCAAAGTCAAAGCGGAAGCCGATGCCGGAGCCCACGGCAAACTGCCGATAAAACTGATTTAGCTTGAACTCGGCCCCTGGACGTGGGTCCTTACGCAGCGTCCAGACGTTGCCAAAATCGGTGAACAAAGCGCCTTTGATGAAGCTATAGATGGGAAAACGGTACTCTACGTTACCCTCCAGTAATACTTCTCCCGGTTGCTCCGTGTTATAGTCGCGCACCGGCGTGGTAGAGTTGCGGGGGATACGGGTAGTAGCGTAGGAGCCTGGGCCCAAGCGCCGGGGTTTCCAGGCACGCACACTGGTACTACCACCCGCAAACAGGGACTTATCGTACGGAAGCAAATACAGCGTTTCGGTTACAGCATCCGAGCCATCCTTGTTTTTGGTAATGAGCTGAGTGCTGGTCAGGGCAGTTGCTATTCCACCGGATAGTCGATATACAAAGTACGTGCTGGGAGTAAGCTTGAAGTAGCGCCGATAATCGGCCGTTAGCTTGCCGAAGTCATATACTTTCAGTCGGTTGCTATGTACATCGTCGCGGTAGCTGGTGAGCGGCTCTTTCTGGTATAGCCCGCGGGTGAGGCCGCCAAATTCTACAAATAGCCGCAGGTACTGGGCATTGAGCGTTTGAGTGAAGTTGTTGGAGTTGTATAGGTACGTAGCGTTGAAACTGGGAATAAACAGGTTGTCAAAGCTGCGGTACAAGGGGGAGCCTTGGTTGATGCGCAGTTGCTCCAGCGTATCCCGAAAAGCTTGGTCAATTCTAGCCGTCCGAATAACGCTTACATCGATGGGCGTAAGCACCACCTGAGCATAAGCTGAAGGCTGCCATAGATAGTCCAGTGTGCCTTCGAGGTTTGTACGTGTGTATTCTGGCCTTCTTACGTACGTGTAGGCAGTATTGAAACGGGTGCGTGGGTTGTAGCGTGCAAAGTAGCGTCCACTCTTCCAGGGTACTAAAAAACGTGGCAGCACGAGGTTTACATTGGCCCCTAATTGCGTGGTGAGTTGACTAGGGGGACCAGTATCCTTGCCTGATTCGGGCTTAGTATAATTGGTCAGGTTATACTGTCCTTCAAAGCCAGCCCGCACCCCAAATTCCAGCACCTCAGCCCCGCCAAATACGTTGCGGACCTTGAGACGGACGTTGCCAAACGGACCTGGTCTTTCAGCCACGTAGGTACCACCAAACTCAGTGGTTTCCTGAAATTTTTTGGCGGGCGAGGCATTCACGGTGGCATCCAGCAGGCCCTTGGCTGAGTCAGCGGGGGCCTCACTGCCGCGCACGCGGCGGTAGGTAACCGTGCTGAACCGGAACATATCCAAGCTGCTGAGCTGGCGCTGGGTTTGCTGGGTTTTGGCCAGACTGTAGGGCTGGCCCGGCCGCACCAGCAACTTCCGGTCGAGGGCGCGGGTGCTGAAGCGGTGCTTATAGGCCAGATAGTTCACCGAGTCGCGCACAATGGTGTCGCGCTGCTGACCAAAGCGCACAATGCCGGCATCGGTAATGAAGTTGACACCCCGGATGGTGTAAAGCCGGTGCTGCTCGCCGCGGGCGGGCTTACTGATGATGGTGCGCAGGCGCACGGTAGTGGGCGCAAAGCTGGTATCGGCCTCCAGGGTGATGTACTGCTCCCTAAAATCAAAGTAGCCCTGGTTTTTGAGCAGGGTTTCAATGCGGTTGCGCTCCGTGCCAATTACCTCCTCATCGTACTGCTGGCCCACGCGCAACTGGCTTTGCGGTTGGGTGGCCAGCACCCGCCGGGCCACGGCCGAGTCGGCAATGTCGTAATCCAGCTGGGAGTAGTGGAAAGCCGGGCCCTCCTTCACCCGGTAGGTAACCGTGACGCGTTGCGAGTCGGCGTGAAACGGTGACTTGAGGGCAAAAATGCGGAAGGGTGCAAACCGCTCGGTGGGCACGGTATCGGTAGCCGAAACCGAGCTGCGGAAAAAGCCTTTCGATTTCAGATAGATACCCAACTGCTGTACCGAGGTGGCCGTGAGCGAGGAGTCGTAAATGACGGGTGGCTCGCCCAGGCGCATGATGGCGTTGCCCTTGTCGAGGGCCAGCTGGTGGCGGCGGGTGTGCCGGTCCCGCTTGGTAAGCAGCTTGCCTACCTCGGCTGAGTCGGTGCCGGCCGCTTTAATCAGCTGATCGTACTTGGTACGGTCCTCGTCCAGCTTCCGCTGAATGCGCTCCTGGTTATAAAATGAGCGCCCTAGCTGGTAGATGGCTACCTTTGGCAGCGGGAAGGTGCTGTTCGGCTTCTGCTGCACCAGCGCCTGCATCCGCTCCGTATCGGCCTGCTTGGCCCCTTCTATCTTTACGCGGCTCAGCAGGCGCTGACCGGGTTTAAGCAGCTTGGTGGGCGAGCAGGCACTCAAACCGCCGGCCAGCAGCAAAGTGCCCAGCCGCAGCCCGGTTACGTTTCTATTCAAAAAATGCTCCCCGAAGGGGCCTCTGTTTATTTGCGCCAATGGTTTCAAAAGCAGTAGCGAAATACGTGCACGCGCTGCACCTGAAAAAGTACCGAACCCGGCACGGTGCCTTCCTAGTAGAGGGCGGCAAAAGCGTACGGGAGCTGCTAAGTTCCGGGATTCTAACGGAACGACTCATCTTAACGGCTGAATTCGAAGAGAAAATCCGCGCGGAGCTACCGGTGAGCGTACCGGTTGACGTTGTTTCGGCCGAGGAACTGACCCGTTTAGGCACGCTCAGCACCAACAATACGGCCTTGGCCATAGCCCAGCTGCCCGCCGAAAAGCCCCTGCTGGAGCCCCGGCAAAACCTGGTATTGGCCCTGGACGAAGTGCGCGACCCGGGCAACGTGGGCACGCTCATCCGGCTGGCCGACTGGTACGGGTTGGCGGGAGTAGTCTGCTCCGATACCTGCGCCGACCCTTGGGCGCCCAAAACGGTGGCCGCCACCATGGGCTCTTTCACCCGGGTGCCCGTGTGGCAGCGCAACCTGCCCGAGTGGCTGGACAGCCTCCCCCGCGAGGTGCCAGTATACGGGGCCGACCTGCACGGCGACAATGTGCACCGGCTTACCCTGCGGCCCACGGGTGTGCTTATCATGGGCAGTGAAAGCCACGGCCTTACGCCTCCGGTGGAGGCTTGCCTGACCCAGCGCCTGCACATTCCCGGCCGGGGCCAGGCCGAAAGCCTGAACGTGGCCGTGTCGGCCGCTATTCTACTGGATAACTTCTACCGCAACGAGCGTTAGTTGCGAAGCGAGAAGTAAATAAGATAAAAAGACCAAGCGCTGGCAACTTTTACAAGTGTCGCCAGCGCTTGGTCTTTTGCTTTTCCCGGTTGCCTTAATTCAGCAGGGCTAGGCCAAAGCTGAGGGTTTGGGCTTGGGGGCCACGGTTGTTTTTGAACGTGTCGTTGAGGTTATATTTCACGAACAAATCGATGCCGCGGATGCCGATGATGCCCTGCACGCCGTATTGGAAATCCTCCAGGTTGTAGCTGCCCCGGTCTTTGTCCTTTTTGGTGCCGTTTTCTTCGTATTTGACTTTGGTGTGGGAGCCCAGGCGGTAGCCTACAAACCCACCGGCACCAAGCCGGAAAGCATCTTTGCCATTCTTATCCTGGAAGTTGAGCATGGGCATCAGGGGCAGGTTGATGCTGGTGACGGAAAGCTTGCTTTTCTCGAGGTCACGGCCGGGCTCAGGCTTGACGATGGTGGTTACGCCGTTGTTGTTGGCAAACTGATAATTGCCCTCCAGCATGTAGTTATTGAAAGCCAGCTCAGGGCCAGTGCGCAGGAACAGGGCCGAGCCTTTGCGGCCCAGGCGGATATCGTAGTGCCAGTTGAGGCTGATGTAGCGGGAGGCCACAGGACGGAGGTCGGGGGCGAACTGGTTCTGGGGTACGGATTTGTTCACCAGCGCATTGACGCCCAGGTCGATGTCGAAATTGCTGTGCACGGGGCGGTTGGCATACTCCTCGCGCTTGGCTTTGCGCTGGGCTTCCCGCACCGAGTCGGACGCGGCCGAGGTACCTACCCGTACCGATACGTGGTCGGAGCCGCCGTCGGTGTTTTCGTCCACCGTCACCCCAAACACCCGGCCCAGCGTCACGTCCACGTGGTCGGCCGATTTGGTTTTGGAGCCAGTACCCTGGTTGCGCACCGTGATGCGGATTTGCTCGGGTACCTGCTTGCCGGGTTGCTCCTTAGCGGGGTAGAACTCCATAGTTACCTGCTCCGACTTGGAGTTTTTGCCGGCGGCCTCGGCTTGGGTGATGTAGCCATCGAGCAGTACCAGGAGGGAGTCCAGCTTGTATTGGCGCAGCTCTCGCAGCTGGGCTTTGTTTTTCACGAACAAGGTCATGCTGGCCTGGTTGGGCAGCTTCACCACAATGGTGTCGTCGTTGGCCGGACGGGGCGAGAGGCGGGCGAAATCGGAGGCCTGGGCTGCAGAGGCGGCCCCCAGCAGGAGGGCGGTGAGAAGAACGGGGAAGCGTTTCATGACAAAAGGCGCTGAAAGCGGGAGAGTTAGAGTTGAATGACTTTGGTGAGCGTGTGGCCCGCCACGCGGGCCTGCACCGTCACCGTTTCGGGTAAGCCGGCGGCCGTGAGGCTCACCTTCTCACCCTGCACCACGTTGCGGGCCTGCCGGAGCAACGACACCAACCGGGGCCGGCGAGCGGGAACTACGGGGGCAGCCGGAGCGGCGGCGGGCCGTACTTCCACCTCAATGGGGCCGGTAGCTGCCACCGTGCGGGCGGGTAGCTCCGTGGGGGCCTGGGCCAGCGCTTGCTCCGGAGCGAGCGGCTCAGGCGTGGAGGGTAGCTGCCGGGTGGCAGCGGGCTCCGGGGTGGCCTGCGCCACGTCTTGGCGCTGGGCCGAAGCACGAGGCCGGCTGGGCCGGCGGGCTACCAAAACCGGGTCCGGTTGTGCACCCACGGACGGGGTTTTGGCGGCGGGCACCGCAGTGGCCACTGCGGCAGTCGGCTCGGTGGCCGGGGCTTCTGATGGGCTAGATGGAGAAGCCGTAGAGGGGGTTGCCTGGGGTTGCGAAATATTTTCGAGGCTTGGAGTGGCGGAGTGGCGGGGCGCGGAAACGGCCAGCTCAGCGCCGCCATGGCGGAGGCCCGCGCCGTTTTGCAGCGTCCACCACAGGCCGCCCAGCAAAGCCAGCAGGGCCACCGAGGCCGCCGCCAGCCACATTACCGGCCGCCGCTTGCGGGGCTGGATTTCAGCTTCAATTTCGGTCCACAGAAAAGCGGGTGGGGTAGGCGCGTGGTCCGCCAGCTTTTCGCGGAACAGCTTGTCAATATCTTCGGGGTGCATGGTTTAGTAGCTGTAGAGGGTGGTAGGAGTGGGCCGGGCCTGCGCCCCGGCTACCGCCAGGCGGCGCTGGAGCATGGCCCGGGCCTTGCTGAGCTGCGACTTGCTGGTGCCTTCCGAAATACCGAGCAGCTCGCCGATTTCGGGGTGGGTGTAGCCTTCCAGCGCGTAGAGGTTGAACACGGTGCGGTAACCGGCGGGCAGTTCCTGCAGCAGGGCCATCATGTCCTGGGCGTTAAGCTGGCTTTCGGCCTCGGCGGCCGTGGCCGGCACGTCGTAGGTTAGATCGTCAATGGCCATGTGCAGGGGCTCCTTGCGGCGGAGCATGCCCAAGGCTTCATTCACCACAATGCGCCGGATCCAGCCTTCAAACGAGCCTTCGTGCCGGTACTGGCCCAGGGCCCGGAATACTTTGGTAAAGCCCACAATCAGGGCTTCTTCCGCATCCTCGCGCCGCCGCAGGTAGCGCAGGCATACGCCCAGCATCAGGCCCGCAAACCGCTCATAGAGCAGCTTTTGGGCCCGGCTACTGCCCTCACGGCAGGCGGCAATAAGTTCTACTTCAGTCACGGAAAGAAAGGGTAAAGTGCAGTCAGAAGCAGGGCGTTTGAGGGGCTAGATGGGCGGAAGATACTGAGGGTTGCCTGACATCGTAAAAAAATGCGCTGCTGTTTGCCCGGGTATAGCACAACGATAACCTATCGGTGACAGCCAACAATCAGGGTAGTTGCTGGTATGTACTATGTACCAACATAAGTTTCTTGAGTATGAAAACGATGCAAGGAAAGGTAATGGTGATTACGGGGGCGGCTATGGGTCTGGGTCTGGCAGCGGCCAAAGAACTGGCCAGCCGGGGCGCCTAACTGGTATTAGTGGACTATAATGAGCAAAGCCTGCAGGACGCGCAGCAAAGCATCAAGCAGGAATATCCGGAGGTAGAGGTGCTGATGGTAAAAGCGGACGTATCCGACGAGGCCGCCGTGAAAAGCTACGTGGAGCAGGCCGTAAGCCGGTTCGGCCGCATCGACGGATTTTACAACAACGCGGGCATTGAAGGCAAGCAGGCCTCCATTACGGAGTACGATGTGGCTGTTTTCAAAAAGGTTATCGACATCAACCTGATGGGGGTGTACTACGGGCTGCGCTACGTGCTGCCGGTGATGCAGCGCCAGGGCTTCGGCCGGATTGTCAACGTGGCCTCGGTGGGCGGCATCCGGGGCGTGCTGAACCAGATGCCCTACGTGGCCAGTAAGCACGCCGTATCGGGCATGACGAAAAACGCCGCCCTGGAGTACGGACGCTACGGAATCAGCACCAATGCCATTGCGCCCGGTGCCATCCTTACGCCCATGGTGGCCGAGGCGTTTAAACAGGTAAATCCTGCCGACCCCAAGCAGGCTGAGGCCCAGTACGCCAGCAACAACCCCACGCGCCGCCTGGGCCAACCCGAGGAAGTAGCCAAAGTAGTGGCGTTCCTGCTGAGCGAAGACGCCTCCTACCTAAGTGGCCAGACCATTGCCATCGACGGCGGCGAGTCCAATATGTACGGCAACGCCGAGTAGCTTTCTGCAAACTCTATAACGCAAAAAGCCGCCGTGCCCAAGGCATGGCGGCTTTTTGTGTACTTACGATTAGGCTAGTACTGTCCTACACTTAGCATTACCAGCGTGCAGGCTTCTTCGGTTTTGATGCCGCGCTGGTGGGCCAGTTCCTCCAGCTCCGGGTTTTCGGTGCCGGGGTTGAAGATGATGCGCTTCGGGTTCAGGTCCAGGATGTAGTCGTACCAGGCGGGCTGGTTTTGGGGGCCTACGTACAGGGTCACGGTGTCCACATCGTTGGCAGCGGGCCGGTCGTTGCGGATTTCCAGGCCGGCCACGGAGCCTTTGCGGATGCCCACGGGCACTACCTCGTGGCCGTGGTTTTTGAGTTGGTGTACGGCGCGGTATGCGTAGCGGGCGGGATTATCGGTAGCGCCCAGCACAAGGGTCTTTTTCATGTCAGAAAGTGAGCTGACAGCCGGAGGAATCAGCTGCAAAAGGTGGAAATCGAACATTATATGTGGGTAGTATACGGCAAACTGCCCGCCAGGTGACTATAACCCAGCCGCCACTTGCGCCAGTACCGCCTCGGCGCACCGCTCTCCATCCATAGCCGCAGATACAATGCCGCCGGCGTAGCCCGCGCCTTCACCGCAGGGGAACAGTCCACGCACCTCGGGGTGCTGCAGCGTGTCCCGGTCGCGGGGGATGCGCACGGGCGAGGAGGTGCGGCTTTCCACACCCACAATCTGGGCCATATTGGTGGCATAGCCCGGTATCTTGCGGCCGAAGTTCTGGAAGCCCTGGCGTAGCCGTTCCGCCAGGCCCACGCCCAACACCTTATCCATCGGTACGGACACAAGGCCCGGCTGGTAGCTGGTTTCCAGCAGCGCGGCGGATACTTTTTTCTTCAGGAAGTCGCCCAACAGCTGGGCCGGGGCTACCTGAGTACCACCGGCCAACTGGCAGGCGCGCTGCTCAATTTCCTGCTGAAAGCGCAAGCCGGCCAGGGCGCCGTACTGGCGCACGTTCATGTCCTCCAGCTCCACGGCGGCCACAATGCCGGAGTTGGCAAAGCGGGAGTCGCGGCGGGAGGGGCTCATGCCGTTCACCACCACCTCGCCGGGAGCCGTGGCGGCGGGCACGATAAAGCCGCCGGGGCACATGCAGAACGAAAACACGCCCCGCTGCCGCTGTTGCCACTGCGTCTGGTGCACCAGGGAGTAGGAAGCAGCCGGCAGCTCGCCCCGGTCGGCCCGGCGGTATTGGGCTTGGTCGATGAGCTGCTGGGGGTGCTCCACGCGCACGCCCAGGGCAAAAGGCTTGGCCTCGATAAGCACGCCGCGCCGGTGCAGCAGTTCGTAGATGTCGCGGGCCGAGTGGCCAGTGGCCAGAATCACGGCGTCGCCGGTCAGTTCCTCGCCGGTCTGCGTTACCACGCCGCGCAGGTGCTTGCCCGTCAAAATCAAATCATCTACCCGGGTATCAAACCGCACCTCGCCGCCGGCGGCCAGCACACTGTCGCGCAGGGCGGCCACCACGTAGGGCAGCTTGTTGGTGCCGATGTGGGGGTGGGCGTCCACCAGAATATCGGGGGTAGCGCCGTGCTGCACCAGAATCCGCAGAATCCGCTGGATGTCGCCGCGCTTGGTGGAGCGGGTGTAGAGCTTGCCATCGGAGTAGGTACCAGCCCCGCCTTCCCCGAAGCAGTAGTTGCTGTCGGGGTTCACCACATGCTCTTTGTTGAGGGCGGCCAGGTCGCGGCGGCGGGTGCGCACGTCTTTGCCGCGCTCCAGTACAATAGGCTTAATGCCCAATTCAATAGCCCGCAACGCAGCAAACAGCCCGGCCGGACCCGCTCCCACAATCAGCACCGAGCGGGTGGCCTGGCTGACGTTGGGATACTGGAACCAGGGGCCGAACAGCTCGGCGGGCGGGGCCGCGCGGTAAATATCGGCGCGGAGACGCACCAGAGGCTGGCGGCCACGGGCATCAATGGAGCGCTTACGCAAATGCACGAAATCGGCTTGGCCGGGCACGAGGCCGGCGGCATGCAACAGGGCCCGGTAACGGGCCAATTCATCGTAGGCTACTTCCGGAGTCAGAAGCAACTCAATTTCTTGGGGGGAAGCCATAGCTGAGAGGTGAAAGGGAGTTAGCCTTTGAACCAAAACGGGTACGCAAGGGGCCGCAAAGATACACAGGCAAGCCTCCCGCCGCCGCTACGCCCGAAACGAAATCCGGGCAGCGGGAGGGGAGGCTTGCGGTAATGGCTGGGAAGGCAGCTAGTCGTCGGAAAGAGAAGCGCTGGCTTTGCCGCCCTTGGTGCGGGGCCAGAACATCTCAATGGATTCATTGAACTGCGCCAGCGTTTGGTTGCGCACTTCGCCGGAAGGGTGGCGCAGCAACTGGCCCAGCAGGTGCCGGTACATTTCGGTGGTTACTTCCAAGCCCCTGGCGCTTACCAGGCCGTGGTGCAGCAGGTCGCAGTTGGCGGCCACGGAGTTGGCCAAGGACTCGGTGAGTTCCTCCCGGGCCTGGTCGGCGTCCCGGAAAGACTGTTCCAGACGTTCGTTCATTTGCGGGGTTGAAGTGTTGTCAGAAGCCATAGTGCATAGTAGAAACGGGGAGTGGCAACCAAACCGCTCAGCTAGGCCAAATAGTTCGGGATAACCCGAATAATTCTTGTCTGCATCCCATTTTAAATGCCATTCACTGTTTATCTGGCCTCTATGCCTCAGCACCGGCCGGCGTCGGGCTCAGAATAGGAATGGGCTTCTTCTGGTCATTAATAGCCACGAAGGTGAACAGGCCCGATACCGCTTTGATACGCTCTTCGGAATACATCTGCTCCACAAACAACTCCACCCGTACCTTCAGGCTGGTGGTGCCCACGTGCTCAACGCGCCCAATCAGCTCCACCAGCGTACCGCCCGGAATAGGGTGGGTGAAGTCCACCTTATCGGATGATACGGTCACCATCTTAAGGCGCGAGAAACGGGTAGCCGTAATGAAGGCCACCTCATCCATCAGGTGCAGGGTGGTGCCCCCGAACAGGGTATCGTAGTGGTTGGTGGTGTTGGGAAATACGGCCTTGAAAATGCGGGTTTCGGCTTGGGTAATTTTCTCGTCGAGGGTAAGCATACGGGATGAAAAAGAGGTGGAACATGCCGCTCCAAGCCCACTGTTCGAGGCCTCTTTACCTAAATCCTTGCTGAATACCCCGCCCACGGCTCCGCCGCGCCGGCCATACCCAGGCCGGACGAGCCGGCAACCGCCGGCCCGCAATGGCAGCACCCAATAAGGCTCTCAGGTCGCGAAGAGGCCTCATCATCAAAAGCGGCGGGCAGGTATCCTGACTTGTGCCCGGCATCCCGCCCTTCTCACCCGGCAAGGGGCAATGGGCTGCGTGGGGATGCCGTGGCGGCCGGTTACGGTGGCCGCGGGCACTTACAGTAGCGCGTCTGTCCGGGAGTTGCACCCGGTTCCCTTTTGGGCTTTCTTCTTGATAGAAAAAGCCACCTCGCCGCTCGTCTGACTGAACAATACAGGCAAAGAACGTGGCCGCAAAGTACGCACGGAATAGTTGATTTCTGCAGCTATCTGACAAGCAGCACCTGCCTCGTGCACCTGAAAGCAGCTAGTTCTGGCCCGAAAATTCGCCATTTCTCAACATTGGGGAGTCAGCGGACGGATTTCTTCCCGAATTTCACGCCGGAAGGTGGCCCGCTAGCAAGCGGTGCCCACCTCAACTCAGCACACCGCGCAGCATGCAGCAACAAGGCACTCCCTTTTCCTGGGGCCATTATTATCATTCGGGGCGAATGTCGCAGCATTTACTGTGGCTGGCCTGTGGGGCCGGAATTGCAGGGTTGCTGGCCTTCCGGATGTTGATTGCGCTGAGCCCGGTGGTGGGTGTGCTGGCCGTGCTGGCCAATCCGGCGCTGCGGCAGGTGGCTGCCCGGTACTGGCGCAACGGAGCGGCCCGGTGGGCCGCCGCACTGGTAGGGTTTCTGCTGCTAAGTGGTTTGTACACCAGTGAGTGGGCCGTGTGGCGGCACGAGCTGCTGCGGAGTCTGCCGTGGCTGGCCGTACCACTGGCCTTCACGCTGGCTGTGCCCCTAAGCGTCCGGCAACGGCTGGTAGTGGGAGCGGGGTACGTACTGACGACAGCGGCGGTGGGTCTTGCCACACTGGGCCAATATCTGCTAAGCCCCTCCGAAGCCGAAGCGGCCATTCGGATGGGCCAGAATATGCAGGCTATAACCGGTACGTTTCACATTGCCTTCGGAATTATGCTGGCTCAGGCGTTTTTCTGGGGGCTGCTGCTGCGGCGCAGCCCACTGGCCGGGCGTGTGCTGCGGGCCGGGCTGCTGGTTGCGGCGGTAGGCAGTGTGCTCGCGCTGCACGTGCTGGCCTACCGCACAGGTCTACTGGTGCTCTACGCCGGCTTGTTGGGGTGGGTATTCCGGCTGCTGCTGAAGCGCCACGTGGCAGCCGGCATTGTGCTGCTGGCAGCCCTGGCGTTGGTGCCCTGGGCCGCTTACCGTACCCTTAGTTCGGTGCAGGAGCGCGTTAGCGCCACCCTCTACGACATTGAGCAGTACACGCAGGGCCACGATATCAACGAGTACTCACTGGCGCAGCGGCTGGCCGCCGTTGAAACGGCCGGTGCCATTATCCGGCAGCACTGGCTGATTGGGGTAGGCCCCGCCGATGCCTACGCGGCCATGCAGGACCAGTACCGCTGGCAGAATTTTGGGCTGCGGCCCGAGAACCGCGTGAACGTGCACAATCAGTACCTGAGTACGCTGGTGGGTAGTGGCGTGGTGGGGCTGGTGCTTTGGCTGGGGCTGCTGCTGGGGCCATTGGCCCGCCGGGCCACCCGCCGCAACCCGGCGGCGTGGGTTTTCGTCGGGACTCAGGCGGTGGCAATGCTGGTAGTGGATATCCTGAGCCTGCAAATCAGCCTGAATCTGTTCATCTTCGGGTACGGCTTTGTGGTAGTGGCCGCCGAAACGCATTACCGGCTGACCCAGCAGCCACCGGCGCTACCGTTGCCGGAATCGGCCACTACCGCTTCTGCCAGCCTCATCTGAGCCGGCCAACCACCGTTATCTGCCACTTTTATGCTGCCTTCCACTGCGCCCCGTACCATGGCTTCCCGCATCCGGTCCATCTTCAGCGGCTCGGTGGGCAACCTGGTAGAGTGGTACGATTGGTACGTGTACTCGGCGTTTGCTTTGTACTTCGCGCCGGCTTTCTTCCCGAAAGGTAACCTTACAGCTCAGCTGCTGAACTCGGCGGCCATTTTTGCAGTGGGCTTTCTGATGCGCCCCCTGGGCGGGTGGCTGATGGGCGTGTACGCCGACCGAGCCGGGCGCAAAGCGGCGCTGCTGGCCTCCGTGCTGCTGATGTGCGGCGGCTCCCTGCTTATTGCCCTCACGCCACCCTATAGCCAGATTGGCGTGGCCGCTCCGGCGCTGCTGGTGCTGGCCCGGCTGCTGCAGGGCCTGAGTGTGGGCGGGGAGTACGGTACCTCGGCCACCTACCTCAGCGAAATGGCTGATACTCGTAACCGGGGCTTTTTCTCCAGCTTTCAGTACGTCACGCTTATTGCCGGGCAGCTGCTGGCCCTGCTGGTGCAACTGGCCCTGCAGCAGCTACTCACCCCCCAGGAGCTGGCGGCCTGGGGGTGGCGGGTGCCGTTTGTAATTGGTGCCCTGGCCGCTCTGGTAGCCCTGTATCTGCGCCGCACCATGGAGGAAACCGATGCCTTTCAACGGCAGACTACCGCCGCTCCAGCCGAAAAGCCCAGCCAGATGCGGCTACTGCTGCAGCACCCGCGGGAGGTGCTTACCGTGGTGGGCCTTACGCTAGGTGGTACAGTGGTTTTCTACACTTTTACCACCTACGTGCAGAAGTTTCTGGTGAATACCGCCGGTTTCAGCAAGGACCAGGCTACGCTGGTGTCTTTCGGGGCGCTGGGCGTGGCCATGCTGCTGCAGCCGCTCATGGGCGCATTGTCGGACCGGGTGGGGCGGCGGCCGGTGCTGCTATTTTTTGGCGTGGGAGCCACCCTGGCCACGGTGCCACTGCTCACCCTGCTGGCGCACCCGGCCAGCGTGGGCGCCGCCTTCGGCTACTTGCTGGTTGCTATGCTCATCATGAGTGGCTACACCTCCATCAACGCCGTGGTGAAAGCAGAATTGTTTCCAACCGAAGTCCGGGCGCTGGGCGTGGGGCTACCCTACGCCCTCACGGTAGCTATTTTCGGTGGTTCCGCCGAGTACCTGGCCCTGCTGGCCAAAGACCACGGCGTGGAGCACTGGTTTTACTGGTACGTAACGGCGTGTGCGGCGGCTTCGCTGCTGGTGTACTGGCGCATGGCTGATACACGCACCACCTCGCGTATCAGCCAGGAAGAAGCCCGTGCCGCTACTGAATTGTAATGGTATCGGTTACTACCTGAGTGGTAGCGTTTGGAAACAGCAGAATGTATTTGCCCGGTTGCGCAGCCGTAAACTGATAGGTGCCCTGGTAGTCGGATTTTACCGCCGGGCAGGTGCATCCCTCATACCGGACAGTAGGAACTAGGTAGGTTTTGTTGCCTTCTTTCTGCTCGCGGAGTTCCATAAACTGCCCGCAGCTGTTCGGAATGCTAACGGTGTAGGCCACTGGTACTGGCGTGCCTACCTTACCGGTACGGGCGCTGCTTACGGAGGCCACGGAGGCCAGTACGTCGGCCGAGCATTTGGCTTCATCGGCCGTGGGGGAGCAGGCTGCCAGGCAAGCGAGCAAGGCAGCTCCACCAAGAATGCGCGGGAAAAGTGGGGTGAAGGATATCATCCGGTGCGAGAGTAACGAGTCGATTGTGGGCGCTCTGCCAGCGCAGAGCCGGTTTGCCCAGGAAAAGATGTCAGGTAAAAGTAACCTAACTTTCCACTTAAGGTATAATTATTGCGGAAAGTACTCGATGCTCTGTGCGCCTCTCAGGGAGCCGGGGTTGTGCTCCTTACCATTCAGTATGCCGTTTACCTCTACCTTTTCTGTTCTTTCTCCCGTTCGTGCGCTGGCAATGGTGCTGTTGCCCTTGTTAGCCTGTTCCGAGCCAGATAAACCGGCCCGCAAGATTGACCGCCCCAGCCCACCGGCGCAGGTGGCTGCTACGTTGCCCTCGGGCACTCGCCTGCAAATCAGCTACAGTCGTCCTTCTGCTAAAGACCGCACCGTATTTGGCGGGCTGGTACCCTATGGGCAGGTCTGGCGTACCGGGGCCAATGAGGCCACTACGTTTGAGGTAAACCAGCCGGTTACGGTGCAGGGCCAGCCGCTGCCCGCCGGCAAGTATGCCCTGTTTACCATTCCCACGCAAAAGGAATGGACAATCATCTTCAACAAAACTCCCAACCAGTGGGGCGCCTACGAGTATCAGGAAGCCGACGATATCCTGCGCGTAAAAGCTAAGCCAACTACGGTAGCCGCACCGCTGGAACGCTTCACCATCACCACCCATAAAGCCGGCCAGGTAACGCTGGCCTGGGAGAAAACCCAGGTGCAGTTTGTGGTGAAGTAGGCGAAGTCCAAAGCGAATATGCTTACCGCTTGTATCGGGAGCCCGCCTGCAGTTGCTCCAGCACCTGCTCCTGCACCCGGAACTTCACCGGCAGGCTGAGCCGCTGGGTTTCGGTGGGTGTATCCACTTCAAAGTGCAGGTGCGGGCCCGACGACCAGCCCGTGTTGCCGCTGTACCCGATGGGCGTGCCCACGGCTACCTGCTGACCTACCTGCACCAGACTGCCGTTCTGCCGGAAATGGTAGTAGGAGGCCAGCGTGCCGTCTTCATGAAAAATAGTGATGTAGTTGCCCTGCTCTTTGCACGTTTCGGTGGGGCAGCCCCCGTTGGAGTCCTGCCGGATTTCGGCCACCACTCCGGCGCGGGCGGCGCACACCACGGTTCCTTCCGGCATGCTGAAATCAACGGCCATCTTGTTGGAATGGGAAAAAGTGCCGTTGTTGCCCTGCATCAGCAGGTACTCCTTGCCCGCCTCGAAGGGCAACTCATACACGTAGGCCGCGTTGGGTACCGTGTTCATGGTATTGCCCAGGTAGTAGCGGAAGTTGTAGGAGTATTTGTAAGGGCCGCCGGTAGGGGTGAGCCGGGTGAGTACCTGTTTTTTCTTCGAGGGCTGCACCACTTTGCGCAGCGGCAGCGTGGCGCTGGATTGCAGATTGATGCCATCCACGGTAAGCACCACGGTGTAGGGAACTACACTGGTGTTTTGGGCCTCCACAATCACGCCGGAGCCCTTATAGTCGGTGGCCGTTACTAGAATAGGGTTGGGCTGCTGGGCGTGGGCAACTACACTGAGTAAGCCGGCTCCGCTGGCCAGTAAAAAAGTACGCATAGCGTGAGATAGTAAGTTAGTCTTGAATATGCTTCCTGAGCTTAACATTAGCCTTCGCCCAGCACGCTCTCTACCCAGCCTTTGCCCCAGTCGGCCAGTTCCTGCTCGGTCCAGAGCTGGGGGTAGAAGATGCGGCGCTGAAACTTGGGAGGCAGGTATTGCTTCCAGTTGGTGCCGCCGGTGGCCGCAATGGCATCGGGCCGGCGCTCCAGGTAGCGCACCGCCGATTTGTAGTGCATTAAGGGCCAGTTTACGTTTACGTTTACATCCAGCTGCTTGAGCTGGCGGAGCAGGCGCGGGTTCTCCCGGCCCTCTGGGCCGGGGGGCAGGCGCTGCACCACGGCCCAGAGGTTGCGGTGTTCGTACTCACGGGCGTGGGCCAGCAGCCGGTCGGCGTACTTCTTCTCGAATTCCGTGAGAGTAAGGGCCTTGGCCCCGGTTTCAACTACCGTAGCCCCCGATTTCCAGTAGATGCAACCCATCAGCTCATCGTGCGCGGCGGCTTCGCCCAGCAGGCGGCGCTGCTCCTCGGGCACCAGGTTGCTCAGGGCGGTGCTGGCCAGCTCAATCATGCGGTACTGCACGCTCTGAAACCCCGAGGCCGGCATCAGCGCCATCCGAAACTCCAGAAACTGCTGCTTATCCATGCCGTCTACCATCACGTCGAACGAGTCGATGAGGTTTTCGAAGTAGCGGTTAATGCGGCCCACCCGGCGCGTCACTGCCTCCACGGTGGGCGCGGCCAGGTCGCCCAGCTGCTCGTACTCGCAGAGGCAGAGCTTGAAATAGAGCTCCGTAATCTGGTGGTAGATGATGAAAATCCGCTCGTCGGGGATAGTGGTGAGGGGGCGCTGCAGACTCAGCAGGGTTTCCAGCTGAATATAATCCCAGTAGCCCAGGTAACGGGTATGGTACAGGCCCTCCAGGTAGGCGGCCAAGTCCTGGTCGTCGGCGGCGTAGCGTTGCTGCAGGCGCTGCAGCTGCTCCAGCACAGCCGGCGAGGGTTGAAATTCGGAAGTTGTCATGCGGCGGGGGCGGAAAGGAGAGTAGTGGGTGCTACAAGGCACAAAGATGGGAAAAGGGCTGCAAGTGTGGCCGATTCGTTTGTAGCCCGGCTGCAGGCAACGGTTTGAGCGCGGCGGGCATCTGTTTTGCAGCTCACCACTTTCCTTACCTTTACCCTGCTTATGGCAGAAAAATCCAGCATTTTCGACATGATAGGGCCGGTGATGATAGGACCCAGCTCCTCGCACACGGCCGGGGTGGTACGCATTGCGCGGGCCGCCATCCGTATTCTGGGCAGCGTGCCCACCCACGCTACCATCACCTTCTACAACTCCTTCGCCCGCACCTACGAGGGCCACGGCTCCGACCGCGCCATTGTGGCCGGCCTGCTGGGCATGCCTACCGACGATGTGCGCATCCGCGAGGCCTTCGACCATGCTAAGGAGGCTGGTTTGCAGTACACGTTTCAGGGCGTGGGCAATGCGTCCACCATGCACCCCAACACCATTCGGCTGCAGCTGCGCGACGAGCGTACGGGCCACGCCGTAGAGGTAATCGGGCAGAGCCGGGGCGGGGGCGTTATCCGGATTGTGGAGGTAGATGGCTTCCCGTCGGACTTCTCAGCCTCGCTCCACACGCTCATCATTGATGCCGACGACGTGCCCGGCTCCATTGCCTTCATTGCCAGCGTAATTGCCCACGATGACTGCAACATTGCCACTATGTTTGTGAGCCGGAAAGGGAAAAATGACGCGGCCCGCCAGTTTATCGAAATCGACTCGGGCCTGCGCGACATCACCTTGGACTATCTGCGCCAGCTACGGTGGGTGCACCGCGTCACGTACATTCCCACCATCGACTAAAGGCGGAATCCGCTGGGTTAACGCCCGAATTTGCGCGGTTGGTTGATTTTCGGCTTGGCTGGCTACCGGTGGCGTGTACCTTTGGTGGCCTAGGCCACCCGCGTAATTGCCCCGGCGGCCCACGGATGAGCTTGTTCACGCCTTCACTTCCTTTCTCTATGAAGCGTTTTTACTGGGTTCTGCTGACAGCCGGACTCACGGGCGCCCACGCGGCGCAGGCGCAGCAGCTGCCCACGCAACCGCCGGCCGGAGCCGTATCGGCCACCGCGCCCACCGGCCCCTGGACGCTGCAGCGGGCCATCGACTATGCCCTGCAGAACAATCTCTCGGTGCGGCAGCAGCAGCTCACGGCCGAGCTGCAGAATGCTACCCTGCGCCAAAGCCGCGCCGCGCTGCTGCCCTCGGCCAATCTGAGCGGCACCCAAGCCTGGAACTTTGGTACCAGCATTGACCCACTCACCAACGAGTTCAAGAGCCAGACCATCCGGTCCAACAACTTCTCGGCTAACTCGCAGGTAACGCTGTTTTCGGGGTTCCAGTTGCGCAACACGGTGAAGCGCAACCTGCTGGACGCCGAAGCCTCGGTCCTGGATATTGAGAAATCCCGCAACGACCTGGCTCTGAACGTGGCCTCGGCGTTTCTGCAGTTGGTGCTGGCCGAGGAGCTGGTGCGCGCCAACGAAATTCGGGTGAGCAGCACCCGCAGCCAGGTAGAGCGTACCCAGAAGCTGCTGAAGGCCGGCGCCATTCCGGAAAGCAACCTACTGGATATTCAGGCCCAGCAGGCCTCCGATGAGCTGAACGTGATTACGGCCCAGAACCAGCGCGACCTGGCCCGCCTCTCGCTCACGCAGCTGCTCAACCTCCCTTCGCCCGCGGGCTTTACCATTGACGTTCCCCAGCTGGCCGACCCTGACGACGAGCCCCTGCTGGAAGCCGACCCCGATGGTACCTACCAAACGGCCCAGAGCCTGCTGCCCGAAATCAAGGCCGCCGACCTGCGCGTGCGCTCCGCCCAGCGCAGCCTCGACGTGGCCCGGGGCGGCTACTACCCCCGCCTGGGGTTGGGAGCCGGTATTTTCACCGGTTACTCGTCGGCGCGCTCCTCGTTTATTCAAACCGGGCTCGACTCCACGTTTATCCCCGTTATCAACCGCCAGACTGGCCTACCCGACCCCACGCTGGGTTTGCTCACCGTACAGCCCCGCCGCGAGTTTAGCTCCACGGCTTTCTCGCAGCAGCTGAAAGACAACCTGGGTAAAAACATTCAGTTCTCGCTGCAAATTCCCATACTGAATGGTCTGCAGGTACGCACCTCGGTGCAGCGGGCCCAGATTAACATTCAGCAGCAGGCCTTGCGGGCTGAGCAAACCCGCCTCACACTGCGCCAGAACATTCAGCAGGCCTACGCCGATGCCATTGCCGCCCAGCGCCGCTACCTCTCGTCGCGGCGGCAGGTGGAGGCCCTCACCACGGCCTACCGCAACGCCGAAATCCGCTTCAACAACGGCCTGCTCAATGGCACCGAGTTCAACATTGCCAAGAACAACCTCACAGCCGCCGAATCCACGATGATTCAGGCTAAATACGAATTCATCTTCCGCCGCAAAGTGCTGGATTTCTACCAGGGCCGCCCCGTGGCGTTGTAAGCATAACCGATGCGCTGGAGCCAGGCGGCTGTTCAAGCAGAAGTTCTGCAGAATGGTCGCAAGTTGCCAAGCACCTGATTTCTAAATTCTCTCCTAGAACATGAAGAATAACCGTACCCTGTTTATCCTGCTCGGCGTGCTGGTGCTGCTGATTGGGGGCTTTGTGGTGGCGAAAAAGATGGGTTTGATCGGGAAGCCGGCCGGCACCGAAGTGCTGGCGGCCAAAGCGGCCCCGGCTACCATTGTGGAGAAGGTCAGCGCCTCGGGTAAAGTGCAGCCCGAAACCGAAGTGAAAATCTCGCCCGACGTATCCGGCGAAATCACCGAGCTGTACGTGCAGGAAGGTGATTCTGTGAAGAAAGGCCAGCTGCTGCTGCGCATCCGCCCCGATAATTACCAAGCGATGGTAAGCCAGCAAAGCGCCGTGGTGGGCACCCAGCAGGCCAACGTAGGCCAGAGCCAAGCCCGCCTGCAGCAGCTGATTGCCAACGCCCGCCAAACCGAGCTGACCTACCGCCGCAACGCTTCCCTCTACAAGCAAAAGGTGATTTCGCAGGCCGATTACGAGGCCAGCAAGGCCGCCTACGATGCCTCACAGGAGGAAATCAACTCGGCCCGCCAGAACATCCGGGCGGCCCAGAGCAGCGTGCGGAGTGCCCAGGCCGGCTTGGAGGAAGCCCGCAAAAACCTCAACAAAACCACCATTTACGCGCCGGTAAGTGGCACCGTGAGCAAGCTCAACGTGAAGAAGGGCGAGCGGGTAGTGGGTACTTCGCAGATGGCCGGCACCGAAATCATGCGCATTGCCAACCTCAACAACATGGAGGTGCGGGTAAGCGTGAACGAAAACGACATCATCAACGTGGACCTTGGCGACTCGGCCGACGTGGAAGTGGACAGCTACGCCAGCAAGGACCAGAAGTTCCGGGGCATTGTAACGGCCATTGCCAACACGGCCAAGGATGCCCTCACGGCCGAAGCCGTAACCGAGTTTGAAGTGCGCATCCGCCTGCTGCCCGAGTCGTACCGCACGCTCACGCGCACGGTGCAGGGCCGCACCATCGTCCCGTTCCGCCCCGGCATGACGGCCTCCGTGGACATTATCACCAACCGCAAAGCCAACGTGCTGAGCGTACCGCTGGCCGCCGTAACCACCCGCTCCGACAGCACCAAGACGGAGGACAAAAAAGGTGGCTCGGGCATTAAGGTAAGCCGTGGCTCCTCGGCTCCCGCTGAAAAGCCGGAGGCTACCGGCATCAAGCCCGCTGCGCAGGAAGTGGTATTCCTGATTCGCAACGGTAAGGCCATGATGACACCCGTGAAAACCGGTATCAGCGACTTCCAGAACATTGAGGTGCTGAGCGGGGTGCAGTCCGGCGACCAGGTAGTGAGCGGGCCGTTCCGGGCCGTATCCAAAACCCTGAAGGATGGCACCACGGTGGTAGTGAAGGACGCCAAGAGCCTTGATAAGGCCGCCATGAAAGAAGACCCCGCCGAGGAAGAAGGCAAATAATCGGCCCGGCGGCTACTGCCTGAGTAGTAGTTGCTAACCCCGGCCGGAAGGCGGGCTCTCCTGACCGGAGGGCCCGCCTTCCGTTTTTTTTGGCTAAGATTGACGGAGAACTTCACCCGCTCACTATCTCACCACATCCCACCCCTTGGAAAAAATAGCTATGCTCGGCGGCGGCTCCTGGGCCACTGCTCTCACGAAAATCCTGTCTGAAAACGGTAGCCGCGTACACTGGTGGATGCGCAGCAAGGACGACGTGCAGCACCTGTTGCGCACCCGCCATAACCCGCGCTACCTGTCGTCGGTGGCCCACGACCTGAGCCGGGTGCTGCCCACCACCGACCTCGACGAGGCCGTGCGCGAGGCCGACTGGCTGGTGCTGGCCGTGCCCGCCGCCTTCGTGCAGAGTACCCTCGACAAGCTGGGCCGCGACGAGCTGAAGAACAAGCGGGTTATTTCGGCCATCAAGGGCATGATTCCGGGCAAAAACGTGCTGGTGACGGATTACGTGGCCGAGCGGTTCCGGCTGCCCCATACCCGCCTGGGCGTGGTAGCCGGCCCCTGCCATGCCGAGGAAGTGGCCCTGGAAAAACAGAGCTACCTCACCATCGGCTCGCCTGATGCCGACCTGGCCGAGGAGTTCTGCCAGCTGCTGCGCAACCGCTACGTGAAGGCCAACCCCGCCGAGGACCTTGATGGCATTGAGTACTGCGCCGTGATGAAGAATATCATTGCCCTCACCGGCGGCATTGCCCACGGCCTGGGCTACGGTGACAACTTCCAGGCGGTACTGGTAAGCAACGCCGTGCAGGAAATGCGCCGTTTTGTGCACGCCCTCAATCCCCAGCCCCGCGACCTGTCGGCCTCCGCTTATCTGGGCGACTTGCTAGTGACGGCCTACTCCCAGTTTTCGCGCAACCGCACCTTCGGTAGCATGGTGGGGCGGGGATACTCCGTAAAATCAGCCCAGCTGGAGATGAACATGGTGGCCGAGGGCTACTACGCCGTCAAGAGCATTTACGAACTCAACCGCAAGCTGCAGGTGACCATGCCCATTACCTCCGCCGCCTACCACATCCTCTACGAGAAGATTTCCCCAGCCATTGAGATTGAGCTGCTGAAGGAGAAGTTTAAGTAGAAAGATTATTTCTATGTGGCAGGCGCTGCAAAATCAATCCGACGTTGACCATATGATGGTCACATACCGCGGCTTCCATGATAGCTGCGTTAAAGAATTAGGAGTGCAGTTGCGGGAATACGTAGACACAAAGCGAGCTATGCACTTCGATAATCAAACGATAGTAAGGATGCGTTTCCAGAGTCAATTCAACGATAATACAGTGTTGGATTTGATATTCGAGGACGTAATAACATTTAACTGGGTACAGGATGAACGAAATACCGATACCGGTCTAAGTGTCATTTTTCAAGCTGTTTGTTTGTGGCAGAATGAAACGCTCTACTGGGCCGAAGATTCGGAATGGAACCTGCATACCCCAGATAAGAATGATTATCGATGGATAGCAGCCAAACGAGGCCGTTGGAGAATCGTAGAGGATGCTATGGGGCCGGACACTGCATTGTTTGCTCTTGACTAACTTCATCATTACTACACACCACATGGGCACCTGGGATTACCACAACTTCGATAACGACGACGCGGCGGACTTCGCCGAGAATTTCCGCCAGAACCCCAACGAGGCCGTTTTGTACGAGGCCCTAGCCACGGCCGCCGAAACTGAAGACTACCTCGAAATACCGGAAGCCTCCGAAGCCCTGGCCGCTGCTGAAATTGTGGCCGCCATTCTGGGCCACCCGGCCGAAGATTTTTTGCCCGGTTTGCTGCTGGCCGTGAATGGCATGGAGGTAGATGACGACCTAGCTGATTTGGCCGTAGAGGCCGTGGAAGCCGTAGTGCGCAAATCGGAGCTGCAGGAGGAGTGGGCCAACTCGCCCGATTACCCGCAGTGGCAGCAGCAGCAGCAGGATTTGCTGGCCCGCTTAGCGGCTGAATAAGGTGCCGTGGCTGATATTGGCCCTGCTCACGGCGTTTTGCTTGGCGGGCTATAACTTCTTCATCAAGCTGGCGGCCGGGCACATTTCGGCGGCGGCCGGGGCTGTTATTCTGCAGCTGGTGGCAGCAGCATTAGGTGGCGTTTGGCTGCTTATCCTTCGCCTGAAAGGGCAGCCATTGGAGTTGAGCGGCAAAGGCGTGGGACTGGCCGTGCTGGCCGGGGCCGGGGTGGGTCTGGCCGAAATCCTGACGTTTATCGTGTTCAGCCGGGGCGTACCCTCGTCGGTGGGTACGCCGGTAATTGTGGGGGGCTCGGTGCTGCTCACGGCCGTGCTGGGGCTGGTGGTTCTGCGCGAAGCCCTATCGTGGCCACAGGCGGCGGGCCTGCTGTGCATTGTGGTGGGCATTGCCCTGCTGGCCCGGGGGCACTAGCGGCTTTGCGCATCAACAGTTGAGGTAATCCAAGCTCCGGCCATCGGGCAAGCTGGCTCCGTGTCGGCCTGCTACCGAATCAGGACCAGCGTTCCGGCCAGAATCAGCCCGGCACCCAGCCCAGTCTGCCACGTGAGCTTCTCTCCCAGGAACAGCACCGATAGCCCAATGGCCAGCGCCACGCTTAGCTTGTCTACCGGGGCCACTTTGGATACGGGGCCCAACTGCAACGCCCGGAAATAGCACACCCAGGATAAGCCCGTGGCCAGCCCCGACAGCGCTAGAAACAGCCAGTTTTGGCGCGTAAGCTGGGCTAGGCCCGGTAGCCCGCCCTGCGCATATACTAGCCCCCAGGCCAGTACCAGCACCACTACCGTGCGTACGGCCGTGGCCAGCGTCGAATCGACGCCCCGGATACCTACTTTAGCCAGTACGGCCGTGAGAGCCGCAAATACCGCCGAGAGCAACGCGTACATCCACCACATAAGCAGCCAGTGTAAAAGTGAGTTGTACGTTGCTTTCCGAAAACCAGTACTACCGTTGAACCTGTTTGCCCCGTTTATCTCGTAGGTAACCCCATGAAGCGTTTGTATGAAAAGCACCCGTTGGCCATTCGGTGGTTTCACTGGATAAACTTTCCGGTGCTGGCCCTCATGATTTGGAGCGGCCTCTGGATTTACTGGGCCAATGATGTGTACCGCATCGGCTGGGGTTCTACCACGCTGCTGAAGTTCTTCCCGCAGTCCTTTTACGAGGCCTTCGATATGCCTTATAAACTCGCTAAGGGCATGAGCTGGCACTTTGTGCTGATGTGGGTATTTACCCTCAATGGGCTGCTGTACGTGCTCTACACGCTGGTTTCGGGCGAGTGGCGGGCCTTGGTGCCCGGCCGCCACGCCCTGCGCGAGGCGGGCCAGGTGATTCTGCACGACCTAGGCCTGCGCAAGACCCCGCCGCCCGTGCGCAAGTACAATGCCGCCCAGCAAATTGCCTACTCGGCCGTGGTGCTGATGGGAGTAGGGTCCCTGCTCACGGGTGCGGCCATTTACAAGCCCACGCAACTGGCCTGGCTGACTACCGCACTGGGCGGCTACGCGGCCGCCCGGATGGAGCATTTCATTCTCACAATTGGCTACGTGCTGTTTTTTGTGGTACACGTAGCCCAGGTAGTGCGCGCTGGCTGGAACAATTTCCGCTCCATGGTGGCGGGCTTTGAGGTGGTCGACAACCCGGCCCAGCCTGCTGCTTCCCCAACTCCTGATTCATCTATTCCGTCCTCGCATGGCCACTAATTCACCCAATTCGCCGCAAAATTCCTCCGACGAAGCGGTGCTGCAGGAAGCCCGCCGCCGCTCCCGCCGGGCCTTTGTGGTGGGCGGCACCGCCGCGCTGCTGGGGCTGTTGGGCTGGCGCTGGGTAAGTACCGGCGACGAAGCCGATGGCATTTCCCGGCCCTTGCGCCGCGTGCTGGATGCCAACGGCCAACTAGCCGAGGAGTATTTCAGCTCCGCTCATCTGGCGCCGGTATTTCCCAAAAGCCGTGCCCTGGAGCCGCGCGTCAACGGAAAAGTTGGGCTCAAATCAGCCCTGGACCCGGCAGCCTGGCGCTTGCGCATAACGCCGGCCAACGGCGGCGCGGCCCGCGAATTTACGCTGGCCGACGTGCAGGCGCTGCCCCGGGTGGAAATGACCACCGAACTCAAATGCATTGAAGGCTGGAGCGTGGTAGTTACCTGGGCTGGTGCCCGTTTCGCCGATTTCGTGGCGCGGCACGCCCTGGCCGATGCTTCGGCCCCCTATGTGTACATGACCACGCCCGACGGCAAGTATTACGTGGGCCTGGATATGGCCAGCGCCCTGCACCCGCAAACCTTGCTCTGCTACGAGATGAACGGCCAACTCCTGACGCCCGAGCATGGGGCACCGTTGCGGTTGGTAACGCCCGTAAAGTACGGTATCAAGCACATCAAACGGCTGGGTAGCATCGATTTCCCCACGGAGCGCCCCGCCGATTATTGGGCCGACCGGGGCTACGACTGGTACTCGGGGTTGTAGGGCCGGAAGGTTCGTAAACAGCGCAACCCGGGGCCGGGGCCTCGGGTTGTGCTGTTTGGTTGCGGAAAAGGGGACGGCGTTGGCCTACTATTGCAGAGTAGGCCAGAGGGATGCACAAAGGTGGTACATGTCTGGCCTCGTGCCAAGCCCAGTTTCAGCGAGTTTGTGACATGCCCACCGTCGTGCTGGCACTCAGGGATTATCCTTGGTGTTGCTGTCAAGCGGCGTCAGACAGGCTTTAAAGAG
The DNA here is from genome assembly GCF_020421205.1 of Hymenobacter pini. GTDB lineage: Bacteria > Bacteroidota > Bacteroidia > Cytophagales > Hymenobacteraceae > Hymenobacter > Hymenobacter pini. The sequence continues at coordinate 114,720 of NZ_JAIZZH010000002.1, read as the reverse complement.
ATGAGAACAGGACCAGGTACCGCTTAATTGTGACATGGGCCTTTTCGCAGTAACGAAGATATCAGAATGCGCTGGGCAGTGTGAACAGGAACCGGCTGCCTTGATTTGGAATGCTTTCCACCCACAGGCGCCCGCCCTGCGCCTCAATGAACTCGCGCGAAATGCTCAGCCCCAGCCCCGAACCGCCCTTGTGGCCGCTGCTGTTGCCGGGCACCTCCGAGAACCGCTGAAAAATCCGCTCGTGGTACTCCGGTGCAATACCAGGGCCGCAGTCCTGTACCCCAATCTCCAGCTGCTCACCGCGGCGGGTGGCCCGTACGCAAAGCTCCGCGCCGCGGGGGCTGTAGCGGATAGCGTTGGCCAGCAGGTTGATGAGCACCCAGGTTGTTTTTTCCAGGTCGGCGTGGGCAGCCGGCAGGTCGGCGGGCAGTTCCAGGCGCAGGCGAAGCTCTTTGTCGTCTACCTGCGGCCGCACGGTGTCAATGGCATAATTCACCACTTCGGCCAGCGGAATGGGTTGTACGTCAAATTGAATTTCTGCCCCCGCATCCAGCCTTGACACGGCCAGCAGCTGGCCCACCATGCCCAGCAGGCGCTGGGTTTCATCCCGAATACCATCGGCCAGGCGCTGGCGTTCCTCTGGCTCCGTGCGCTCATCCTGCAGCAGCATCAAACTCAGCTTGATGCTGGCCAGCGGGGTTTTCAGCTCGTGCGAAATTGTAGCCAGGTAGTTTGATTTCACCTCGTCCAGCTTCTTGAAGTCGGACACGTTGCGCAGGCTTAGGATGTGGCCCACAAACTCGGTACGGCTGGTTTCCCGGTTGCGGCTGACGATGTGGTTGAGCGTGAGCTGGTAATAGGCCGTTTCGCCGCTGGGTCGAGTGATGGTGAGGGTAACCGGGGCGGGCGTGTCGCCGGCGCGCACGGCTTCCTGCTCCAGCAAGGGCCGGAACAGCTGATGTAGCAGCTCGGTTTGCTGGCTCAGCTCCTCGGCGCGGCGGCCCACCAAATCGGCGGCTTCCCGGCCGAGCAGCTCCCGGGCGGCGGGATTGGCCAGCAGCACCGTGCGGTCAGGGTCGAGCAGGAGCAGGCCTTCGTCGAGGTGCTCAATCAGGCTTTCCAGGCGGCTGCGCTCCGTGGCCAGGGCTGCCCGCGTTACGCTGCGCTGGTCCTGCATGTAGCCAAACGCCCGGTTCAGGGCCAGGGCTACGGCGCCTACCTCATCGTTTTTAGCAATGGATACCTGGGTGGTTGGGCCGGGGCTGGCTACATCCTCTACATCGGCCCGCAGGCGGCGTAGGGGGCGCAGCACCACCCGGGGCAAGCGTACAATCAGCCCCAGGCCCACGGCGGTGCTCAGCAGCAGCAGCAGCAGTACCGTGCGGCGTTCCTGGGCAGCCTGTCGGGTGACATGCTCAGTTTGCTGGTTGAACGACGCGGCGTTCAGCTGCATCATACGGTGCGTTTCGGCGCGGAGCTGGTGCAGGCGGATCAGTTGCTGGGCCGTGGGCGCCTGGTCGTCCACCAGGCGCTGGTAGTCGGCCAGGTGTTGGGTAAGGGTGTCCACCAGCTCCAGCTCCCCGGTTTCGGTAATGTTGGCCGCCTCGCGGGTGAGGGCGCGGCGCAGCTGTTGCAGTGGGGGCTGGGCGGTAGGCTGCTCCTGCAACTGCTCCAGGGCCCGCAGCATCTGTTCCCCATATTCCACGGAGCGGAAATTAGCCTGCTGAATCCCTCGCGCCCCCTTTTCCAGCCGCTGAATCGTGAAAAAAGTATACCCGCCCAACCCGAGTAGCAAAGTCAGCATGGTAAGGATGCTGAGGCGGATTTTGAGTTTCAGGGACATTGTTTTTAGGGTGTGAGGGTCGGCGGGTATGAGGGTAGGAGTTGGGGGCAGGTTAGGAACAGGTTGTCATCCTGAGCTTGCGAAGGACCTTATCACACGGCAATGGGTCGTTGTAGCGAGGTTCCCGCAGAGGACGCAGAGGTTTGGCGCAGAGGATGCAGAGCTGTTCTATTCTGGCGTGGTAAGGTCCTTCGCAAGCTCAGGATGACAATAACTCCTCAACACACACCCGCTTACCCACACACCTTCACATACTACAGCCCGTACTCCTGCACCTTGCGGTAGAGCGTCGTCAGGCCGATGGCGAGGCGGCGGGCGGCTTCGGTTTTGTTGCCCTGGCACTGGTGCAGCACCTGGCGGATGTGGCGGGCTTCCACGGCGCGCAGGCTCTGGTCGGCGGGGTCGGCGTCGGGGCTGCCGGAGGCGGGCAGGGTGTGGAATTCGTCGGGAAGGTAACCGGCGGCGAGGGGCTGGTCGGCGGGGGCGAGGATGGCGGCGCGCTCCAGCACGTTTTTCAGCTCCCGCACGTTGCCGGGCCACTCGTAGCGCTGCAGCAGCTCCACGCACTCAGGCTCCAGGCCCGGCAGACGTTTGCGCAGCTGGGCGGCGAAATGCTGCAGAAAGTGTGCGGCCAGAGCGGGTACATCGGTGGCGCGCTCCTGCAGGCTGGGCACATTGATGGTGAACACCGAGAGGCGGTAGTACAAATCGGGGCGGAAGTGGCCAGCGGCGGCTTCCTGTTTGAGGTTACGGTTGGTAGCGGCCACAATGCGCACGTTCACACTGGTGGGCTTGGTGTCGCCGAGCTTGGTGAACTGCCGCGTTTCCAGCACCCGCAGGAACTTGGCCTGCACGTTCAGCTCCAGCTCCCCGATTTCATCCAGAAACAGCGTGCCGCCGTTGGCTTCTTCCAGCAGGCCTTTCTTGTCAGCCAGCGCGCCCGTAAACGCGCCCTTTTTGTAGCCAAACAGCTCCGATTCCAGCAAGTCCTTGGGGAAAGCCGAGCAGTTCACGGCCACGAACGGTTTGAGCTTCCGCTCACTGGCCTCGTGAATGGCCTGAGCAAACAGCTCCTTGCCCGCGCCGGTAGGGCCTTCCAGCAGCACCGTGCTGTCGGTGGGGGCTACTTGCCGGGCCAGGTCCTGGGCGCGACGCAGGGCCGGGGCTGTGCCAATCATGCTGGCAAAGCTGTAGCGCTGACTCATGCGCCGCTCCAGCTCGGCCACGCGGCGGCGCAGGCGGGCTTTTTCGGCGGCCCGTTCTACTACTACCACCAGCTGTTGCTCGAAGTCGCCCTTGGTGAGGTAGTCGAACGCGCCCTGCTTCATGGCCCGCACCCCGTCGGGAATGGTGCCGAAGGCCGTGAGCAGCACAATCTCGCAGTCGGGGGCCTTGGCGCGGTAGCGGGGCATCAGGTCCACGCCGTGGCCGTCGGGCAGCTTCACATCCGACACCACTACCAGCACCTCATCGGCGTGGTGTTGGAGCAGCTCCAGGCCGCGGCTGGCATCGGGGGCCTGCAGCACGGTGTAGCCTTCCAGCTCCAGCACCCGCGCCAACAGTTGGCGCAGGCGGGCTTCGTCGTCAATCAGGAGCAGGGTACCGGTGGGCATGAACTCAATTAAAAATTAAGAATTAAAACTGAAGAATTGAACCTTCGGGTGCGAAAGTACCGGCTTGCTGGGAAATGATAGAATGAATTATAAAGGCCCGGTATCTTACGTCCATACAATTCATCCAGCTATTTCTCTCATGTCATTACGCTTAGGCTTTTATGGTTTCCTATTACTGCTGACGCATAGCTTCAGCAGCTGTGCTCAGAAGCATAGCCGGTTGGGACGAGAAGTGGCTAAAGAGCAATTACAAGAGGCCTTGATGCATGAGGCAAACGTTGTGTGTTCCACCGTACCACAACCTTTACCAGATAGTGCTGCCGCGGTGCGAGTTGCGGAGCCCATCTTGTTTCGGACGTATGGCAAGAAGAACATTGTACATGAACGGCCTTACGAGGTATATCTGATTGATAAATATTGGGTAGTAATGGGCACGCTACCAGAGGACTGGATGGGTGGTGTGTTCATAATAATTCTGGATTCCAGGGATAGTCGGATGATAGAACTGACACACGGGAAATGATTATAAGCAATGACTAACTGGTTTACACAGGAATTTTTAGCCCCACTAGCCCTAATTCTTGCAAGCCCCTTCTTTATTGTTACAGGCTTCCGACAGCGCCAAAAGCGGTTATACTTTCAGAACCATGGAGCACAAGCGGACGGTGTAGTTCTCAGAATGGAAGAGGGCATAGGTATAGATGATGCTACAATTTATGTTCCTGTAATTGGGATTTGGGTTGATCAACAATGGCTGGAATTACGACATGACGGTGGAAATCCATTTAGCCGTTTGACCGAGGGGCAAATTGTATCGGTCCGATATAACGCTCTAAATCCTCATGATTTTATTGTAGCAGACGATGAAAAAATCTGGTTTGAATGGCTATTTGGCGTGGTGGGATTGATTTTGCTATTGACCGGTGTCATATGGGCCATACGCCTGTAACCAGTTTCTATTCTTACGCGCTCTGTCGAATCTCCTCCTTTAAGTGCTCCACAAACCGCACAAACTCCGGTTCGGCTTCCACGTTTTCGTGCCAAGCGAGGCCCATTTCGGCGAGGTTGTACTGGTGCTCGGGACTGATGGTGGCGCCGGGCAGGAGCTGGCCGCTGGCGTCTCGCTCGTAGCCTAGTAGCCAGAGCCGGTCGCAGAGGGCGGTGGTAGTTTGGATGTCGTGGGAAACAATGACGACGGTGTTCAGCTCGTCCATGGTGGTTACTTCGAGGATGATTTTCTTGACCTCGTCAATCATGGCAATATCAAGGCCCGAAAACGGCTCATCGAGCAGGATGAGGTGGTCGGAGCAGAGCAGCTGCTGGGCAATGGCGGCACGCTGGCGCTGCCCGCCGGAGAGGTGAGCCGGGTACTTGCGGCGGTGCGCCGTGAGCTGAAACCGCTCCAAGTAGGCATCGGTCTGGCGGCGGGCTTCGGTGGCGTCGGGGTATTTGCGGGCGGCGGCCAGCAGCAGGTTGTCGTGGAGGGTGCGGTGGTTGAACAGCGGGTACTGCTGCTGCACGAAGCCCACTGCACCGGGCGACACAGCTTCCTGCTCCTGGCCCACTAGCACGGTGCCGTGGCTGGGCGTCATCAGTCCCGCCGTAATGCGACATAGGACCGATTTGCCCAGCCCCGAGCGGCCGTAAAAGCCTACCACTTGGCCCTGCTCCATGCCCGGCCGGCTCACGTCCAGCACCTGGGCTGAAATGTCGCGCAGGATGGTTTCGCCCGCAAACTCCATCGACACGTTGTCGAGCGTCAGCACCGGAGTTTTGTAGAAATAGGAAGTCATCGGTGAAATGGTGAGATAGTGAAATGGTGAGATAGTGAAATGGTGAGATAGTGAAATGGTGAGTTACAGTTCTGGCGAGGCATCTACCGCGCGGCAGCCAACTCAGAGTATGGGAAAAACACGCGGCGCAGGAGGCCAAAAACGTAATCCTGGGCGGCACCGGCGGCGAGGATGACGAGCTGGATGGCCAGCACCCCATCGAGGTGGAGGTAGCGGTTTTGCTTGTAGAGCAAAAGGCCAATGCCGCCTTCCGATTGATAAAGGGTTTCTACCAGCGTTATCATCGTCCAGATGATGGCAAAGTTCTGGCGCACCACCTCCAGCATATCATCCAGCTTGCCCAGCACCACCACTTCCCAGAAGCTGCGCCACTCGCCTAGGCCCAGCGTGCGGGCGTGGTCCATTTCCTGCTGGGTAGTGGTCAGAATTACCGAAGTCATGCCCGTTACTAGGTACACGGTGGTGGAAAAAATCAGCACCGACAGCTTTACCTCGTGGCCGGAGCTCACCAGCAGGGCCATGAAAAACGTGAGGCCGGTGAGGGTGAGGTAGCGCATCTTGGAGGCCGCGTAGGCTAGGGGCCGGAAGAACGGCAGGGCCGTGAGGTAGGAAATGAGCAACGCCAGTATGGTGGCTACCCCCAACGCTTGCAGCGCCGTGGTCATGCTGGCCCACAGCTCCGGAATGAGGCCTTGCGTGGTAATCAGGTCGGCCAGCGCCCGGAGCACTTCCCCGAGTGAAGGGAAGATGCGCAGGGGCATCCACAGCCACAGCAGCAGCAGTACCAGCGCCTGGCCGCCGGTCATTAGCAGAAACGTGGTGCGCGGCGGCCGGGCGTTGGGGAGGAAGAGAGATTTCATGAGGGAGTGTTTTTTGTCATTGCGAGCGGAGCGAAGCAATCCTTCCTTTTCAGTGTGCGAAGCTTCGGCTTACTCAAAAGCGTTACTGTTGGTGCCTTCTAGAGGCTAGTGGGAACTCCCTTGTTCCGCGCTTTGAAAAGGAAGGATTGCTTCGGCTTCGCCTCGCAATGACGGGGAGTTAGTTGCCCAGCACAATTTCCACGCGGCGGTTACGGGCTTTACCCTCAGGGGTGGTATTGGAGGCTACCGGCTCCTGGGCACCGTGGGCGTACACCTGCACGCGGCCGGCGGGGAAGGCGCTGGCGCTGCGCTGCTCCAGCCAGTGCTCCACGGCCAGGGCCCGGTCTTCGGAGAGCTGCTGGTTGCGCTGCGGGTCGCCGGCGTTGTCGGTGTGGCCGTGCACGGCTACTTTCAGGCGACCGGCTACTACCAGGTCGTTGAACAGCTTGTTGAGCTGCTGCTCGGCGGCGGGGGTGAAGGAGCTCTGGCCGGTATTAAACTCGATGTTCCAGGCCCGCTTGCTCACGCTCTGGCGAATTTCATCATCAGCGGCAAACTGCTGCTGCTCGGCCGGAGCCAGGGTTTTGCCGCGGTATTTCTCCTGCAGCTTGCGCAGGGGCGCGAGGTCCAGCATCTGCTCCAGAGGCACGTAGGAGGGCAGCTCCTTCGGATACAACTGGTGCTGCACGTCGCCAAAGGTTTTGTACACAGCGGCGTAGATGTTGGTGCCGCCCTCATTGAGGCCGAACAGGGCCAGGTTATCGGCGAAGTTGAAGGCCTTGGAGCCACCCAGCTCTACCACTTCGCCGTTACGGTCGGCCTCGCTCACGCCCTTGTAGTAGCGCAGCCAGTAGCTGCCGGGCTTGTCCTTGTCGCCATACACCACACTGGAAATATCGGCGGCGCGGCTCAGGGCTTCGGGGTGACTTTTCACCTGGTCGCCGGCCACGGCCAGGGCCGTAATCAGGGCTTCTACTTCTTTAGGGTGGGCGTCATACCACCGCTTGGTAGTCACCATGATGTTGGGCATCTGGTTGCTGTAGTCCTTGGTGCTCACAATATTCACTAGGCCGCCTTTTTGCCGGGCAATGTTCACGTCGCCGGGCGTCCAGGTAGCCACGGCATCGGCTACTACGTCCACCTTCACGCCGGTGTTCTTGCCTTTTACCACTTTCACCCGCTGCTCGGGCTTGCCAATGATGTATTTCTCGGCGGCCACCAGGAAGTCGGAGGCAGCCAGGAAGTTCACGGCCTCGGGGTCGTAGGTGGTTTCGTCGGGGTTCACTTTCAGGCCGTTGTCGGCGCACCATTTCAGGGCAATGTTCTGGTCCCCGTCGCGCAGGTAGCAGGCAATGGTTTTGCCCAGGGCGGCTTTGGGGTTATCGAGCCACTCCTTGGGGCCCATCAGCTTGTCCTCGCCGAAGCTCTTGCCCACCGAGTAGGGAATGACTTGCAGGCCGGTGCCGGCTTTTTCCAGCTGGGGCTGCACCGCCGAGAAGGCCGGCAACCCGTCGCCCATAATACTCACCAGCAGGCCCGGCGTGTCGGGGTTTTGCTGCAGGTCGAGGGCGTTTTTCACCAGGTCGGCCTGCATTTTGGCCACGTCGTCCTGGCGCACAATCTGCATATCCAGGCCATTAGCGGCCATGCTGGAGCCCTGGGTGGTGCGGGGGCCGCCGTTGGCCAGCATGCCGGCCATCTGCGAGTTCCAGGCCATTACTTCCCACACCAGCGGGGTGCCCTTACCGGCCGGCGTTTCAGAAGGCAGCGGGGCCAGGGGCACGGCCACGTTGGTGCGCGAGCCGCCGGCGCTGGCCGGCAAGTTAATGGAGCTCAGCAGCACCGATTCGGTGGCCGCTTTCTTGAACAGTACTCCGCTCTGCACGAGCTTGTTGATGCCGAAGTACAGCAGCGCCGCAAAAAGGACGCCCAGTACCAGTTTACCACGGGTTGTCATTGTCGTTATTCGTTTTTGGTTGATTGTTTTTCGTTGCTATTTCAGCACGCGGTTCCCGGTTCCCAGGGCTGAAGCCCTGGGCTAGTTAGAGGGAATGTTGAGGCGTGAGCGGGCATTTGAAGCGTTGCGTAGCCCAGGGCTTCAGCCCTGGGAGGCCCGGGGTGCAGAGGCTGGTTAGTCCAGCAGGCTCTTGTAGGCGTCGTTGGTGGCTACGCGGGTTTGAGCGGTGGTCATGGGAGCCGCCTTTTCGTCGAGCAGGGCGTTGAAGTCGCCTTTCTGGTACTTCTCCAGCAGGCGCTGGCCCTTCTCGCTCATTACCCCGTTCTGGATGTCTATTTCCTTCACGAACTCCTGGCTGTAGCGCATGGCTTGCTTGATCTGGCCGAGCTGCTGGGCCATATCCTGGGCCACCCGGTCGGTAGCCAGGTCGAAGAAGTACTTCTTGTCCGGGTCGCCGCGCAGGATGTTCATAGCGGCCCGCATGCCGGAGCTGGTGCGTTTTACCAGCTGGTACTCGTCCTTGAGCAGGTTCACCTTGAACTTGCTGCCGTCAATCTGGCGCAGGGCGGCTTTCAGAATCTGGCGCATCACCAGGCTCACGTTCTGGGTGGTGGTGAGCATGGGCTGCAGGCGCTGGTTGTACTCCTGCAGCTGGGCGGCGCGGCTGGCGTACTGCTCGGCGGCGTCGGGCTCCCGCTGGCGGGTGGCGGCGTCGGCCAGCTGCAGGTACTCGCGCATCTGCTGGGTGTTGGTTTCCAGCTTGCGCTTCACCAACTCGTGGGCGCCCTCCACGTGGCCCACTTCTTCCTCCATCTTACGCGCCTCCTGTGAGGTGCTTTTGATGTAGTCCTCCATGATGCCGATGGGGTCGGTGTTGACGAAGATGCCGGCGGCCGTGCGGAAAATGCGCTGCCCCGCGTACCAGAGCCCGGCTTTCACCCGGGGGCTGGTCAGAATCAGGAAGGAGGCTAGCAGCACGCCCAGTCCGATGCCCAGCTTCACGGTATCGAATACCATTTCGACCAGGAAAGGCACAATGGTACCCCAGCAGTACACGCCGGCTCCGGCTAGTCCGGCCAGAAAAATCCAGCCGGCTACTTTTTCCGGCTGCTGCCACTTGGGTAGCTCGCCGGTTTTAAAATCGGAAGTGGAAAGAGAGTTCATGGGTGTAATAGTGAAAGGTTAGAAGTCGGAGGGAAGGACCAGGATTTTGCCGCGGCTGGCTCCGCTTCACTTCAGCAAAAAGGCCTGCACGGCCTGCTGATGGGCCTTTAGCTCGGCCGAGGCGGTGGCGTGGGCTAATTCGTAGGAGGCCAGGGCGGCCGTGGCTTTCTGTTGTTGCTGCTGCAGCTCCTGGCGCACGGCCTGCAGGCGCTGCTGGGCTTCTTCCAGCTGCCGGGCCAGGTCGGCCAAGCCGGTTTGCAGCTGCTGCTCCTGCAACTGCAGCTGCACCAAGGGGCTGGGCGGCACGTTTGGAATCCGGATTTCGCCCACCTTCTCCCGGTGCCGCTCCAGAATGCCGTTGCGGTCCGAGGTCAGCTTCAGCTCAAACTGCTCGCTTGACTGCAGTAGCGCCGGCAAGTCCAGCCCCGTCACGGCTGTAAAGGCGTTGAAGGCCGTCTGGTACAGGATGGGGCCGCTGAGGCCGCTGGCCTGCAGGCTGCTTACCATCTTGGTGAAAGCCATGAAGTCCTTCCCGTCGCCAGCCAGCAATTGCCGGATGTGGTCGAGGTGGCGCTGCTCGGGTTGGGCAACAGTCGATGGTGTGGCCTGCCCACCCGGAGCCGGGCTACCGGCCCCTGCCAGCCCAGGCAACGGCCGCGGGGCCGCTACCGACGGGCCCTCGGGCGAGGTTTCCTCAATGAAGAAGTCTTTAGCGGCTTTGGCGATGTTGTCGAAGAGTGGCATTGCTACGGAGGAGTTTTTCAGGGATATAGCCCTCATGCCAAGCGCAGTGCCGAAGCCTGGTAATAGGGAATGTTTTTGCGGTTAATAGACTGTTTGTTAGATTATTGTGATTTTTTATAGCGTTAATGACTAGGGCTTTAAAACACAAAACCCTTCCGTTTTGGAAGGGTTGGTTATCGGAATGGTAGGGGCTAGCATGCTGAAAACGGGGGAATTCACGCGTACTTTGCGCTCATTATGCGCTCCATGCACCCTTCCCTGTACTTTGAAAACAAAGCCGGCCGGCTCCTGGAAGATCCCGCAGGATTTCTACGGGTGGAGTGGTCCTCAGCGGAACGCGACGACCTGGTGTTTCGGGCTCTGTTCAATCACATGGTGCTGGCGCTGCAGCGCCGGAGCTGGCATAAAATCCTGGTGGACCAGCGGCAGATGCAAGCCTTCACCACCGCCGAGCAGCAGTGGATTGTGCAGCAGTGGCTGCCCCGGGCAGTGCAGGAGGGCGGGTACCGGTACGGCGCCGTAGTAGTGGCCGAAAACGTGTTTGCCCGGCTGGCCACGGCGTACATCACCACCTCCGTGCAGAATATGCCGCTGGTGTATCGCACGTTTACCGAAGCGAGCGAAGCCGCCGCCTGGCTGCAGCAGCAACCTTAAGCCACCGCCAAAGCTGCGTCGCCTATCGGCAACGAGATAATATAAGTGGTGCCGCTGCCCGGCTTGCTCTGGGCGCTCAGTGTGCCGCCGTGGCCTTTGGTGATGATGTCGTAGCTCAGGGCCAGCCCCAGATGGGCATCGGTGCCTCCCTGAAACCGCTGAAACAACGTGCTCAGCGTTTCCGGAGCGTAACCGTCGCCGTTGTCGCGCACTTGAATGCGCAGGTGCTCCTGCGTGTAGCTCGTGCTGAGTTCAATCTGGGGTACGTACTCATCGTCGGCGTGGATCAGGCGTTGCTGCGTGGCCAGCAGGGCCGCGCTGAATATGCCCACCAGCGCCCGGCCAATATCCAGGCGGGTTACCGGCACCTCTGGGACATTGGGATCCAGCCGCACCAGCAGTGCCACGTTGAAATGCCGGTTTTTGGTGCGTAAATCCTGGTACGTTAGGCGTAGGTACTCTTCGGCCAGGCGGTTGAGGTCGGTGGGTTGGCGGGGGGCGGTGCCATCCTGAGAGTATTCCAGCATGCCGCGCACAATGGATTCAGCCCGCTGCCCGTACTGGGCAATCTTGGCTTGATTCTGCCCAAGATTCTGCAGCATCTCGTCCACAATTTCCTGCTCCATAACCGGAAGGGTCAGTTTATGCAGCTCCTGGCGCACATCCTCGCACAGCTCCACGCTGATGGCGGCAAACTTTCGCACGCAGTTCACCGGAGTCTGAATTTCGTGGGCTACTCCCGACATCAGTTCGCCGAGCGTGGCCATCTTTTCCCGCAGTATCAGCTGGCTCTGCGCAATTTTAAGCTCCTGCAGCGTCCGGGCCAGGTCGTCGCGCTGGGAAGTCAGGGCCTGGGTCTGAATGCTGACCTGGTCGTGTAGCTGGTGCAGCTGCTGGTGGGCCTGGCGCTGCTGGCGGTTGTTGCGCCATAGCACCACCAAAACTACCAGCAGTCCAGCTAGGCCGGTGAGCAGCGCGGCCAGCCACACTCGCTCGTAGAGCTGCTCCCGTTCTGCTTCCAGCTCCTGCAGGCGTTGCTGCTCGGCAAATTCCAGCGCGTCCAGCTGTTTAATCCGGCGGGGGTTGTACAGGCTGTCCTGGGCTACCAGCATAGCCCGCAGGTAGCGGAGCGTGCTGTCGGGGCGGTGCAGGGTTTCAAACGCCTCGGTCAAAAGCTTGTTGTTGCGGGCCACTCCCAGCATAAACGGGAGGGTCTGGGCCAGGGCCAACGATTTTTGAGCGTAGTAGATGCTGGAGTCCGTTTGGTGGCGGTCCTGAAACAGCTCGGCCATGTACTGAAATGTGCGGCTGGCGCTGCGCCGGTCGTTTTCGGGCAGCGCTGCCCGGGCGCTGCGGCGGTAGAATGACAACGCTGCTTCCGGGTGGCCCTGGGCCTGCTGCAGCAGCCCAAGCTCGCGCAGCACGTACGGAGCCGGGTTACCCCAACAACTGCGGTGCACGGAGCGGGAGTGGACGGTCAGGCTCCAGGCTTTGTTGAGGAAAAAGGCCGCCGAATCGTATTTGTGAAGGCCTTCGTAGCTGGCGCCCAGGTTCGTGAGTACGCTTACCAGCTGGGAGGTATCGGGGGCGGCAGTGGCCTGGTAGAGGCGCAGGGCCTGGTAGTAATACCGCAGCGACAACCGGTAATCATCGAGGGCGAAATACAGCAGGCCGGTTTGGTTAAGCAGGCGGGCGGTGCCCTCCGCGTCGTGGCTGGCCTGGGCTAAGTGCAGAGCCTGCAAATCGAGGCGCAGGGCCTGGGGCAGGTTGCCCCGCTCACCGGGCAAGATGGCCAAACGGGCCAGGTTGCGGCTTTCTCCTTTCGGGTAGCCAATCTGCCGGGCCAGGGCCAGGCCGCGCTGTGCATATTCCTGGAGCGAGTCGAAGCGGGAATAGCGGTACGTAGCGGCTAAGTCGGCTAGGAGCAGCACCCGCGCAGTATCGGAGGTAGCAGCGGCTAGGCGGTGTTGCAGCGGCCGGGTCTGGGGACTTTGGGCCTTAGCGCTGAAGCCGAGCAACAGGTACAGAAAGGCGCATGCCAGAGCCGGGAAACGGTGTATCATGAAAATCAACGGCAAAATACAGTGGCTTACGAGGCAACTGCCGCAACGGGCCGGCGGAAAAATACGCTGGACGAACAACCCACAAATAACACGATTATAATGGTATTTTTCAGGAACAGAACAGGCTTTAACTCACCCGCACGATATATTTGTCTCCTACACACCTTCGTTTCTGCTCTGGCCCTGCTTTCCTCGCTTTTCCCGTTAAGGAGGCGGGGCCCTCTGTCCCCGTTCAATGCCTTTTTCCGCAACACCACCCCGCTTGCTATACGGTAATGCAGCGGGCCAGCTCTACGCCGACTCTCAGGGATTTTTGCGCATTGTCTGGGCCCCGGAGCCTCCTGACCAAGCGTCGGTGCAACACCTGTTTGAGCAGGTGTTGCACCTGTTGAAACAAACGGGTTGGGGCCGGGTGCTGACTCATACCCAGGCTTTTTCACCGGAAATGATTCAGTGGCTGAGTAGCAGCTGGCTGCCGCGCGCTACCGGGCAGGGAGCCTACCGGTGGAGCGCCGTACTGACCACTGCAGCCGAGCCTGGCATGGTGCCTGATGCTACGCTGGAGGCGGCCTATACGCGTAGCCGGGTCCACCGGCAGTACTTTTCCCGCGAAGCCCAGGCTATTGAGTGGCTGCTGGCGCAGTAGGTGGGCTGGCCGAGCACGGGCCACTGGCTGAGAATGAGGTTGTACCTTTGGGGTATGCTCTACACACCTGTTGCCTTCCGTCGGAGTTTACCTATTGCTCTGGCTGTACCCGCCGCGCTCTGGCTGAGTGCCTGCGCCACTACCTCTGACCCCGCCCCCGCAACCCCGCCGCCGGTTACTCCGCCCGTGGAGCTACCCGAGCACCTTACCCTGGGCAACCCCAGTGGGGCCGTTGCGGATGAGGCTCAGCCTACCAACTACCTATTGCTGAAGCCGCAGTACGCCCTCAGCTACCACCGGGACCGGGGTATTCCCAGTTGGGTGAGCTGGCACCTGACCATCTCGCACCGGGGCAGCGTTGACCGGCAGGATGATTTCCGGCCCGATGCAACGCTACCGGCTGGCTGGTATCAGGTGCAGGCCAACAGCTACAGCGGCTCGGGCTTCGACCGGGGGCACAACTGCCCGTCCGCCGACTGGACATCGACGGCTGCCGACAACTCGGCTACGTTTCTGATGACGAATATGATGCCCCAGGCGCCGCGTAACAATCAGCAGACCTGGGCCAACCTGGAAAACTTCAGCCGGGCCCAGCTATCCAATGGCAGCAACGAACTGTACATCATCTGCGGCAGCTACGGCAAAGGCGGTACCGGCTCCAGCGGCTACAAAACTGCCCTCGACCAAGGCCGCGTAACCGTGCCCGCCCGCATCTGGAAAGTGGTGGTGATTCTGCCCACCGGCGACAAGGACGCAACCCGCGTAACGGCTGAAACGCGGGTTATTGCCGTGGATACGCCCAACGACAATTCCATCAACACTAACTGGGGGCAATACCGCACCTCTGTGGATGCCATTGAAGCCGCCACCGGCCTCGACCTGCTGTCGGCAGTGGACCCGGCCGTGCAACAAATAGTGGAAAGCCGCGTGGATACGGGAAGTATATAGGCTTCTGCCGCCTCGTTAAGCAGCAGGCCGCGTCTCACCCCGATTTCGGGAGTTAGGCGCGGCCTGACTTTTTGCCAATAAAAACGTGTGGCTGACGCCGACGCTATGTTTGCGGAGTTATCGTGTTCCGGATCAGGTCGTAGAGCAAGGCATCGGCGGCGGTGAGCTGAGCGGGCGGCACCTGCGCCTGATGCGGGTTCAGATAACCGCTCACGGCCTTGAATGCCTGGCCCGTAACGGGCTCATACGCCATTGCCCACGAATCGAAGGCGCGGGCGGGAATATCCTTATCGGCCAGCTTGATGACGTCGGCGTGGCGGGGGTCGGCGCAGATTTTGGCGTATACCTGCTCCACAGCCTGTTGTTCGCCTTCCAGCAATTGGGCAATCTGGCCTTCTCCGTAAAACAGAATGCCTGTAATGCCCAGCGCCTGGTTGGTGCGACGGGCCGCGTCGAGCAGGTGCATCAGCTCCTCGTTGCTCAAGGCAGCAGTGGGGCGACTCAAATAAATGATATGGTGCATGCGGGCGAGTAAGGGGCAGGCTTGCGCTGCGCAAGCCCCTTTCAACAACCAGGTAGCTCGTCAGTAAGCGCTGGCTGCTACTACAACTTTTGCGCGCCCGGAAAGGTTGCTGCCATGCCAAAATCTTGGTTAAGAATTGCCGGCCGCTGGTTTGGTCCAGTAAATGGTAAACGTGGTGCCTTCGCCCAGCGTGCTGGCTACCTCTACGTGCCCTCCCTGGCTGCTCACAATCCGCTGCACAAGGTACAGGCCCACGCCGGTGCCGTCAACGTGGGTGTGCTGGCGGGCAAACAGCTGAAAAACCGGCTGCAAGGGGTTTTCGATGTGCATGCCCAAGCCATTGTCGCGCACTTCCAGCACGGGCTGATCGTCCGGGGTGAGGTAGGCATGCAGGAGCACATGCGGTGGCCGGGCCGGATGACTGAATTTAAGTGCGTTGCTGACGAGGTTATGCACTACAGAGCGTAGATTGGCCCGACTGTAGTACAGCCCGGGCGCTTCCAGCACCTGCACGTCCATGCGGGCCCCCCGCTGCATAATCTGAGGGCGCAGGCCCAGCAGAATCTCTTCCAGCACCAGCGCCATATCCAGAAACTCGATAGGTTCCTGTTGCTGCCGTTGCGTACGTACGGTGGCTGCCAGGTCCGTCAGAACCGTATCCAGATGTCCCAGGGCCGCGTCCACCATACGAAGCATCACGCCCTGTTCGGGGTCGGCGAAGGTGGCGGAGCGGCGGAGCTCATCAAATAGCCCCCGCAGATTGAGCGTAGGCTGGCGCAGGTCGTGCGAGGCGGCGTACACAAACGTGTCTAGGTCGTGGTGGGCGCGGGCCAGCTCGTCGTACTGGGTTTGGAGTACCTGACGCAGCCGGTACTGTTCCTCCACGTCGGAGCAGGTGCCAAACCAGCGGGGGCCGGTTTCGTCGCTAAGCTGCCGGGCCCGGATGGTGTGCCAGCGGTAAGAGCCATCGTGGCGGCGCAGGCGGTATTCGCCCTCAAAATCCTCGCCGCTGGCCACGCTTTGCACCCAGCGGCGGGCCGCAGCGGCCTGCTCCTCCGGGTACAGCAAACCCACCCAGCCGGTGGGTCCCAACTCTTTTTTGGTCAGGCCAGTGTAGTCAAGCGTGTACTGATTGTAGTAATCAACTAAGCCTTCAGCCGAAGCCGTCCAAACCAGCTCCGGAATACTATCGGCCAGGAACTGCAAGGCAGCCTCACCCCGGCGACGAGCTTCGCTAAGCTCCCGCTGGGAGTGAATTTCCGTGAGGGCCCCGTGCCAGAATACGGGTGGGTCGGGCGGGTGCACTTCGGGCAGGGCCCGGCTCAGTATCCACCGATATTGCCCGTCGTAGCGCCGCAGCCGGTATTCAAAGCTCCAGCCCGTACCTGTGCGCCGTGCCGCTTCGGCCTCGTAGAGCACCCGCAGCCGGTCATCGGGATGGATAAGCAGGGGCCAGATGGCCGTTAAATCAGCAGTAGGCGGCTGCCCCGTGAAGCGGTACCATTGGGGGCTAGCGTACGTTACTAGGCCATTCTCATCCGTAGAAAAGGTAATGAGCGGGGCCGTTTCCGTGAGTACTCGCAGGCGGGCGTCGAGGTGGCGGGTGGTGAGGGCCAACTCGTGGGCGCGCTGCCGGGCCTGTTCCTGCTCACTTACATCCACGGCCAGAATCAACAGGCCCGCCACCACGCCATCGGCCATATGGTAAGGCTCCACCGATAGATCGAAGCAGCGGGAATGCCCGTTGGCATGCCGGGGGCCGCAGGCGCAGGATTTAGCCACGTATCGCTCCCCGCTGGCCAGAATGCGCGGAAGCACCTCCACGAATGCCTCCGGAAAATGTCCTGGATGCTCAGCTACCCGCTTGCCCTCCGCGTTAGTGCCCACCAACTCGTGCATGAGGGTATTCACGAAGCTGTAGCGCAGGTCGGTACCAGCCAGTGTTGCTACACCTGCCTGCAGCTGGCGAAGCATTTGCTCAAAGGGGGGGGACGTCATTAACTGGGTCAAGATACACGGCCCGCTGCTATCGGGCGGCTCATACAGTATCGGCAGGTACTGTTCAGCTTAGCAAGATACTACGCGGTACTGAATGGGTGGGAATATCGACACGTATTTTATTCCTCAGGTAGCGGAAAAACGGGCAAGGTGTGGTGGAAAGGCTGAGAAGGATCGGGGCCAAATACGGCCAGCCGTACCAGCTCTACCAGCATGGCATCGGCAATGGAGAGCGACTGGGGCACGGCGGGCACATGGTGCGGCAGCAGAAAGCCCTGCAAAGCCTCGAAACCAGCCGGCTCCAACGGGTGAAATGCCATGGACCAGTCGGAAAAGCTCCGCTCTACAATCGGACGGTCAATAAGCTTGCGCACGTGCGAATGACGCCCGTCTACGGCAATACGGTCAAACAAGGCGTCGGCGGTGCGCGGCTCCCCCTCAAACAGCTGGGCGATGTTGCCGTGGCTATAAAACAGGATGCCGGTGATGCCGTTCTGGGCATTATCCCGCCGACATTGGTCAAGCAGCTGCTGCAGGTCTGTATCCGACAGTGGACGAACTGCGCGGCTTATATACACAATATGTTTCATGCCCTCAAGCGAGGGGCTGCTGTGTGAAATCATGAGGAGCCTATTGTTCAGTAGCCGGTACTAACGCACGGAAGATAGGCTTGGTTTTCGAATTTCCGCCTCACTACCCGGTACACTTACGCCGCCTGCAGTTCGGTTTCGTGGTAGCAGTCCCAGTAACCATCATCCAGGCGGTACACATTTACCCGATGCAGCCAACCCGTATCGGGTCGCCGTTCTTTCACCTGCCCCCGCCACACAATTCGCCGGGCCACTGGCTGCCCGGCCGGGCGCACGGGCTGGCCCAATTCATACTCGAAAGTGCTGGCCGTTGAGGTAGCGGACTGAACTGAGGTGGCTGCCGACGAGGCCAGACACGCTTGTTCATGCCACGCCAGCAGCTCTCCACATGCCGGGCAAATGGCGTCGTTGGTTTCAATTGTTTCCTCCCCGGAAGCAGGCGCCAAAAGCGGAAGGTCACTGGTCGGGTCCAGCACCACGGTACGGGATTTGGAGCTAGCCATAAGAAGCAGACTTTTTAGTAAAAGTACAAACGGCTAACTTTTTTAGCAAGACTTGCTGCAAATTAGGCTCTGCAAGCGTTTGGGTCGTCACAGTTCACCACAGGAGGCAATGAATAGACCTCTGGATTGTCAGAAGCGGGGGGCGTTGCCAGGTGTTCAGTAGCAGCGGTGCTTTTGTTGACGCCATTTGTTTGCTGATACAATGCTCATCCTAAGCACGAACAGCGCAGCTCTCCGTATGAAAGGCTGCGCTGTTCGTGCTTAGGATGAGCGTGGCTTAGCGGAAACCATCGAGGTAGCCATTGAAATAGGCCCACTCGTCGCTGCCTACTGCTGCTTCGTCGCGTAGTTGTTCGACGCGGGCTCGTGTCGCTTCCACGTTGTAGAGGTAACTCTGATAGGATATGCTACCGTTGGCATACGCATCGGCAAAGTATTGCGCGTCGCTTATACCAATATGGTAGCCGGCCTGGTAGGATTCAGTTGGAAAGGCGGCTGTCATTAAGGTGCGCTCTGCCAGCTGGGGAGTTGCCTGGGTTATGGCAGGAACAAAGGCCAGCATTGCGGCCAAGGGAAGAATACCTAAAAGACGCTTCATACGAAAGATAGTAAAATGTGACGGATGGGTAAACGGTGTGACAAGCTAGTGGCAGCTCAGGCTTCAATCAACCCCGGTTTGCTGCCGATTGTGACATCAGGTGCCACCAGGTGGGGCGGCAAAAGGGGTTCTGAGGCGGCTGGCCGGTATTTGCTGGTCATATTCAAGTCCGACGTCACATTTCCGCGAAGATTGGCCTTGGCAGCGTTGCGGCGGGCAACCATCTTGCCGGCCTATTCATTCACTCCATCTCCTTTTAGTATGAAGCGCATTGTGTATTCACTGGCCCTGTGCGGGCTGGTATTCGGCGGCCTGACAGGGGC
Organism: Hymenobacter pini; assembly: GCF_020421205.1. GTDB lineage: Bacteria > Bacteroidota > Bacteroidia > Cytophagales > Hymenobacteraceae > Hymenobacter > Hymenobacter pini. The sequence continues at coordinate 95,900 of NZ_JAIZZH010000002.1, read as the reverse complement.
TCCCGTGCAGGCTGCGGCTGCCCCGTTCCGGCAATTAGCAGCATCTCCGCCCGATTACTACAGTGGTCTGGCGACAGGCCAAGGCTACCGCGACTACTACGCCCGCCAATACGGTGCTGGCACGCCCGCCTACGCGGCTGCTATTGAGAGCGAATACCAGCGGGCCTGTCAGGCTCGCTCGCAGGCTGCTTCTGATAACGATCAACACAACGTGGATTTCTGGACTGGCTTCATCGACGGGCTGGACCGCCCAGCTGAGGAGGCTTACTAATCAAACTACATCCCCTACACAGCATGCAGCCTCGTCCCGGTAAAGGACGGGGCTGCATATTGTACAACCAAGAAGCAAGCTAGCCTAGAAGCGGTGTCTTTCGGGGAGGTTGTGTGCTGAGATAAGCAGTGTAAATTGAGATTCTCCTGGATTTGCTAGCTTACCGGGGATGAAACGACCTTTCGTAGTAGCGGCCCTGTGGGGCCTGAGCCTAGGGGCCAATGCCCAGATCAAACCCGTGTTGTATCCGAAGTTGAGCAAGACGCTCGATAGCCTGGCGTACGTAGATCAGTGGCCGATGCAGCAGCTGTTTAAGCAGCAGCCCGACAGTGCGGGCCGAAATCTGGTGCAGGTGGAGAAGGAGAACTACGCCCGTCACCAGCCCGTGCTGGAGAAGATCGTGCGGCAGGTGGGGTATCCGGGGTTCCGACAGGTAGGAGAGAAAAGCTCGTCTAACTTCTGGCTGCTGGTGCAGCACGCCGACGCGCATCCGGAATTTCAGCGGCAGGTGCTGAAGCTGATGCTGCCAGAGGTGAAGCGCAAGAACGCCAGCGGGGTCAACTACGCCTACCTGATCGACCGGGTGGCCGTGGGCGCGGGCCAGCCGCAGGAGTACGGTACGCAGCTGGAATACAAAGGCCCGGGGATAGGCAAGGCCGTATCCCGCTTATTACGGGACCCCAAGAACGTGGATAAGCGCCGGGCTGCGCTGGGGATGGAGCCGCTGCAGCAGTATTTGGACATGATGACGTCGATGCACGAGCAGATGAATAAGCCGAAGTAGACGATTCCGGTAGTCAGGCGCTGGATGAACCCTTTTGGTTACGCGGCGCGTTGGGCAGGATATGTCAGCAGCTAGTAAACGCCCCCGCAGAGCCACCGAGGAAATTGTCAAGCCTACTCTTTCGCATGCCGAGCAAACAAAGGCATTGCACGAGCGGGAGGCCGGCAAAACGGTCATGTACAAGGTTGATGCCTGGGGGCACATAGAAACGCGCTTCGTGCGCACGCAGAACGTGGCGGTCTGGGAAGCCAAAGGCTTTCTCCGGCGTTAAGTTCTTTTTATCTATTTCGTTTAATTCTGAAAACGCCCCTCTATTTCGGAGGGGCGTTTTCAGAATTAAGCTGCGTCCGGGAAGCATCGAGGAGCTTACTTGCCCGCTGCCCGTTGAAGCTTCATTGGAAGCTCTTACAATGCTTGGTGCAGGGTGGATGCTGCGGCTGTTGCTCAGACGCGGCCGGAGTCCGGAAAATGAAACAGGCTAGTCATATCATCATGCCCAAAAGGCCCCAGCCGATGCTGGGGCCTTTTGGGCTTCTAAGCTGAGCGGTTTATTGGTACCGGTTCCAGACATTAAGCTGCCCGTCCCAGTAGAAGACATCGTCATACATGCCCAGATTTACTGCCTCCTGCCGACACTCGTAGCAAAACTGGCGAATCTCGTCAACCCGGGCGTAAAACTCGGCGGTGTAGCCTCCGCACTCCTGATACAATTCCTGCACAGCACCTGTGGCATCAGCCCGGCCACGAATGAACTCCGGATGGGCACGCTTTGTACTGTGCGTGGTCGAGGAGGCAGCAACTTCTTGTTGTGCGCCAACGGCTGGAGCCAGTAACAGGGCTAGTAAAGCGACGCGAATACCTGTTCTCATGATGGTTACAGTAGGATAGTGAATGGATGCCCAACATTATGCACATAGCTACCAGTTAACAAGGACGAATTTAGGCTATCTGTGACATCTGGTTTGTGTCCGTAAAGCGCTTAATTCCGTTGTTTTCTACCCATATTCGACGATTCCAATTTCGCGACGAAAAGGCTGAGTACGGTGTGGTTCAGGTCTTGCATGTAGCACTGCCGTTCGGCGACCTAGGGTGTATCGTCTACCAGATAGCAGAATAGCCGGCTCGTAGCTGAACCCTGCCGGAGCCGTCTGTAGCGTGAATAGAGCGCCTCAAGTTTTAAAAAGGTATAGCCTGTTGGAATAGATTGAAATCATCGTGGAACGGACCGCCACCAACTATTCTGCTTACGCCATTCAGTACGAAGTATGTACAGTCAGCCCGGAGTCTGACAGAGTTACAGGCAAATTTGACTGAGTCCTGCAATCTGCACCTCGAAAACGATAGAAGGACAGTAATGTCTGATGAGCTACACCCTGTTTTTAATCCAGCCGAAGATGCTGGTAATGGGGGCGCTTCCATTACCAAATAGGAGCGAAGTGAGCTCTATTTTCATCAAACGGACACACTGGCGGGCATACTAAGCGAAAATGCCTTGCAACTCATTGAGTTACAAGGCATTTAGACTGCTGTGAGCCCCCAGTCGAAATACGTAGTTTACTTCTCTATTCTGGCTCGTACTTGTACTGCCAGTGAACGCTGTAAATTAGCGGAGCATAAAACCGGCATTTAAGAGGAAACTAGCGCCGATTTCCTTGAAAAGAGGCACAGAAAAAGGGCACAGATTCACTGTGCCTTTTCTGTGCCCTGTATTCCCCGCAACCGGTCAAAGGCCGCCAGGGTAGAGGTGTGGCGTTCTTTGGCTCTGGTCTTCAGGTAGCCGCGGGTCGTGTTGAGGTTGGCGTGGCCGACCGAGTCCTGGATGAAGACGATGTCGGCCCCGCCTTCGAACTGCAGGGTGACGAAGGTGTAGCGGGCCGTGTGGCAGCTCACGACCTGCCAGAGCTCTACCTCCCGGCTGATGCGCTCGGTGCCGCGGCCGCGCACATGGGTGACCTTGCGCTTCAGGCCGGCCGCCCGGCACAGGGTTTTGATGGTGGCCACCATGTGCTTGTTGGTCGGTACCGGCAGCTTGCCCTGGTAGCGCTGCCAGATGTCGTAGGCAATCGGGTCCAGCGCTACCCGGACTTTCTTCTTGTCGCGCTTGATCTTCTGCTGGTCGTACACTAGGATGGGCAGTTGGTGCGTGCTGCCGTCCTCTCGGTGAAAGGTTTCCAGCACCACGTCCGAGGGTTTCAGCCGGGCCAGGTCGGAGTAGCGTGGGCCAGTCAGACAGTTGAAGACGAATACGTCCAGCACGTGGCGGCGGGGCTGAAAATTGGTGCTGCCTTCCTTGACTTCCAGCGGTTGGTGGCGGTAGAGCTGCATGACCTCCTCAAAGGTGAGCGGGTCGCGCTCGATCTGCTCGCCGAACTCGTCCTCGATCCAGTCAAAGGGCAGGCGCTCGAACTTGAGCAGCTTGCGCAGCTGCTTGAGGTAGGAGGAAATGGTGTTATTGTAAAAGCCCCGGTCGCGCTTGGTGCCGTTCTTGCCCGGCAGGCGCGCCTCCTCCACCAGCCAGGTGCAGAAGTCTTCCAATACTTTGCAGCGGCCGTGCGTGTCGGGCTGGAACTCCAGCGGCGTGGCGGGCTGGTCGGGGCGCCACTCCGCGAGGCGGTTGATGAGCCCTTGGGGGTTACTGAGCGTTTTGGCGGCCAAGCGCACGCGGTAGGCCTGCTTCCATTCGGCGTACACGTCAGCCAGCGTCCGAACGGGTGGGGCTGCCTCGGCGTCGACGGTGGTAGCCCCGCGGACTTTGGCGGCTTGCTTGGGCTTGAGTTGGGCGAGTAGCTGCTCGGGGGACAAAACGATGCCTGCCCGCTCGGCATCATCGATGAGTTTGCCGGCGGCCTGCTCGAACTCGGCCAGCTTGTTGTTGATTTTCAGGTAGCCGGTCTGGGCGGATTTCACCCGCTCGCCTTTCCAGTGCTGGGGCAGGCAGTTCTGCCCGGTGCTGGTGCGCAGACGGGAAAGGTCCTCGGTGGCCGCGTCGCCCCGGCCCCAGCGAATATCGGCGTAAATGGGGGAACGGCCGTCGGCGCGGGTATACGTGTGTATGTAGAAGCGGATGGGCATTGTCTTACATCAGGTTGGACAATGAAGGTAGTAAATTGCTAATCGGAGTAGTTATACGATCTGGATACTACCGAAACATTCCAAGTATCCAGGTTAAGTATAAATTTTCCAACTATCACATAATCATGTGATTGGGTGTGGGTCGTGATAATTGCTGTATACATTCGCCGCAGTCGAACTCATTCACACAACCAACTCTACACAGTTATGGAAGCAGACATCATTTTGAACGGGGAATCCCTTGAGCTCCGCGGCAACGTCGTCGCCATGGACAACGAAATTTCCAGCACGGGCCCCGTGGCCGGTTTCTCGTTCCGCGACCGGAGCGATGCCAGCAAACGCTTCGTGCTCTACGCCAACACGAACAAAGTACGTTTGTGGAAGGAAGGGCTCGGCGACGTCCTGACCGTTGCGGACAAAACGCTGGCAATCGACGGGGTGAAAGCAAAAACCCTCACCGTTGACGAGTTGAAAACGAAAACGCTTCAAGCAGGCGCAGCGACGGCCGAATCGTTTACCGTAGAATACACCGTCGTGGTGAAGCCCGGGAAGCCCATGCCCAATGGGGGCTTCTCGGCACCCGTGCTCAAGGTGGTCAAGGTGAATCTGCTGGATACCATCCAGGCCTTGCAAAACCAGGTAGCGGAATTGGAGAAGAAAATCGGCGTGCTGCAGTAGTATCTGGCCCATCATCCTTATCCGGATACGACAATGAATACGCTACGACAACTTCGGCAATTTGTCCAGTTGGATTCTACGACCTTGCAGCCGATGGGACCTACGACCAGCCTGCGAAACATCGGCGGCATGGTCGTAAATAAAGGCTATCCCATTTCCATGCGGCAAGTCATTCAGCGGCTGGAAGCACTGCCCCCGTGGAGTTGGAGCTTTACCGTTACTCCCCAGGCCGGCAAAGCGCCGCTGGTGATCAGCGTCCAGAAAAACCATGGGGGGGCCGGGATAAACCTGGGCGGGCCGGTCTACTTCCGCCGCAACGGCCAGGAGGTGGCCAAAATTGATAAGAGCTGGTTCACGTTCACGCTCAACGAACCCGGCGACTATACCGTCGAAACGGAGCTCGGCGCCATTACGAACACGGGCTACCGGAAGGAGCCCGCCGTCGCCAAGGTCAGCGTCGCCCCGGCGACTCCTTCCGGTGGAGGCGGGCAGCCCGGCGGGAGCCAGGGTACCAACCTGGTAAACATGATCGTAACAGCGCAATCGGGCATTGCCATCAAGGAAGCCCTGTTCAAGCTGGAAGGACCCGGAGCGCCCGCCGGCGAAATGCCGGGCACCAATAAGCTGGGGCAGTTTACGGCCAGCTTTACCGTGCCGGAGCCGGCAGCCGGTAACTCGGCGACCTATCAGGCCACGGTCGGGGTGCTGTTCGACTCTGAGCTGGGCTCGGGGGCTATCAAGTCCGCGCCCATGCCGTTTCTGATGACGACCACCGACCGCGGCGTACTGTTTTCCGTGCGCTACGATCCGCAGACGAACAACTTTTTCATCAACAACGATGGAATCCAAGGCTAGGCCGCACGTGGTACGGTAACGGCCTGACGTAAACATATCCACAAAAAAAGCCCCGTCTGATGAAAGACGGGGCTTTTTTGCGATTACACTACTACTTGGTTAAGGCTGTACGAGCAGGCGTTGCACGCTGGTGCTGCCATCGTAGTGCAGCCGTACCAGGTACACGCCGGCAGGCAGGTCATGCGTCGGTACCGGCAGCGTATGCGGGCCGGCCGGTTGTTGCTGCTCAGCGGCCAGTACGGCCACGGTGCGCCCCGTCATGTCCAGCACGTCGGCCGTTACCTGGGAGGTTGTCGGCAGGAAGTACGAGAGCGTAGCCGACTGCGAGGCCGGGTTGGGGAACAGCTCCAGTGCCAGTTCCGGCCGAGCCTGCAGCGTCGGCGTAGCCGTGGTGCGGGTATACCAAATGGGGGAGGTCACGATCCGGTCCCCGTCCTGCTCGATAATGACGGCGTAGTAGTAAGCCGTGCTGCCTACTGCCAGCGAAGCGTCGGAAAAGCTCAGAGCCGTCGGGCCCGACACGGTGGCCACGCTCTGGGCCAGCTGCCCGCTGCCGGGCGTGCCCTTCATCAAGGTGATGGAGCGGATGGCCTCCCCGTCCAGGTCGTTGATGGAGAGCGTCACGGCCGGAGACGTAGCGCCGGAGAAGATGCTGCCCATCGGCTGCTGGTTCAAGGAGAAGGTCACCTCCGCGTTCCAGTCGTCGGAGGCGTAAAAGCTGCGCTGGCGCAGGGCCGTGAGCAGGTCCGGGCGCGTAAGGGCCGGCGCGACGATTACCAGGCGGCCCGGGGTAGTGCGGTTGAAGGTCGTGTTGTGGTTGTCGTGGTCGTAGCTGATGCCCACGTGGTAGCCCTTACTGAGCAGGGCCGTGTAGGTGCTCTCGTAGCTGCTGGTCGACACGTTGGAGTAGGTCGTGTTAGTCGAGCTGGCCGGACCTGAGCGCATGATCGTGCCGACCACGGCCGAGTCGGCCCGGGGGTTGAAGGCGCCGCCCACCAGGTTGTTGTAGTCCCCGCTGGAGGGGTGGGCCAGGGTAGCAAACGCGCCGGGGCGTTTGTTGATCTGCTTAAAGAGTGACTGGTAGTCATTCTTGGGCACGTACACGTCGTAGTTGCCCGACTCCCAGCCCAGCAGCTGGTTGACCCCGTACACGAGCAAGTGCCCTCCGCCGGAGATGACGCCCCACTCCATGCCATAGAGGGCCACGAACTGGGCGTTGGTGGCCTGCTCGGCCTGCTGCAGGCCCTTGGCGTAGTTGGGTAGGCTCATGCCGGCCGTGGCGTGGTTGTGCTCGGCAATGCCCAAAAAGTCCGAGTGCAGGCTCGCATCGGCATAGATAAAGTCCTGCAGGGGGGTGGAAGCGCCGGAGGAGCCGGCATCCTGGTTGCCGTCGGAGTAGGCGGAGTGGGCGTGCAGGTTGCCGAAATAGAAATGGCGGGTAGGCGCTGGGGTCTGGGCCAGCGCCGCGGTGGAGGAGAACAGGCCAACGAAAGCAGCCAGCTTGAAAGAAGTAGAAAAGGCCATAGGCAAAGGGGGAGGGAAGTAAAGGGGGATAAAGATACACCGGTGCCGGATGGGTTGCTTCTCCACGGTGCACGCCGTTGAGTAATCCATATTTGCCACGTTTTTGGTGGAAACAACAAGGCCCTTCCGCGCTGAAAGGGCCTGGCTGCCGTATCTGTAAATATCCGTACCAGTACGGATAGGATAGCAGTGCAAACCGGTACAGATTTACGGTTGGGCGAAGTAGCCGCTACCGCTCATTCCGTCGTTATCCAGCGTGCCTCTATTTACTGTATGAGCTACTCTCCCGCGCGTGCCACCGAGGAAATAAATGCAGCCGAGCCTAAGAGTAGTGCTGGCTCCACCTCACCTGTGCAGATGGCCTTGGATGCCAGCCCCCGGCTGGCCGACCAGCAGCGGCAGCAGCAGGCCATCGACGCAAGCCCTCGCCAGCAGGAGCAGGGGGCGCTAGTAAGCCGCCTGCCGGCCGCTAATCGGACGGGGCTGCCGGATGCACTGAAAGCGGGTGTGGAGAACTTGTCTGGCCATTCCCTGGACGATGTGCGGGTGCACTATAACTCCAGCAAACCCGCCCAGCTGCAGGCCCACGCCTACGCTCAGGGAACGGATATTCACCTCGCCCCGGGGCAGGAACAGCACCTGCCGCATGAAGCTTGGCACGTGGTGCAGCAGAAACAGGGCCGGGTGCAGCCTACGATACAGATGAAAGCGGCGGACGCCAGGCAATATATTGAGGAGAAAAAACTTGGAATCAGCGCCACTAAACAAGACGTCTTGGGCTATATCCAAAATACTTCCAACCCTAAGCGCCATCGGGACAGCTTATTGAAGAAATGGAATAAGGGCTACTCCCCGGTGGGTAACCTGTACATTGACATCAAGAAGGGAAGTGGCCCGAATAAACGAAAACGCAAAAAGGGTAGACAACAGACCGAACCGAAGACGGCAAAAAAGCGCACTGCCGTCAAGCGGTATCTGGATGACTTTACCGTGCTGAAAATGGACGATGAGTACGAGCTGCCTCTCAATGAAGTAGATGCTCAAGACCTGGAAAGTGAGGAAGAATCACAATCATCCTCTGATGAAGAATTGGGGAAGCCAAAAGCCAAAAAAAGGAAAATCGAGCAGGAAGACGAGGAAGATGAAGAATATTCGGAGTCGGATGAGGATGTCCGGATGGAACACGAAGCAGCCGAGAAAGAAGAAGACGAGTTTAGTCGTATGCTGGACGAGGCGGAGGGAGTCACGCCTAGGATGGGAGTTAACGATAAATGGAGTGACAGAGACCCTCTCAGGTTAGCAACGCTAAATCTTGATCATTACTCGGGGGGGAAAAGTTCTGCAAAGTCGGAGCCGGATAGGTTGACGAAAGGAGGAATGGGTAAGGTTATGTCCGTGAAGAAAAACGACTTACGGATGCGGGAGATTGTGTACCTACTGAGCACCAATAATCCCGACATACTGGTCATACAGGAAATACAGGGGTTTGCCGAGTTCAAGGCGGAATTCAATCGCCAGCTTTTTTCTGTCGCCCATGAAAACGACGAGGGTATTTTTGTGACTGGTCTCGACCAGCTACAAAAGGAGAGGGATAAGAGTATAAAGCTGAAAGTGGCCTCTCAGTACCAAGTAATTGAGCAACCAACATGGAAGGCGGGTACATTCAGTGAAAAAAATGCAATTATCATCAATTCTGCGGTAATCAGCCCGAGTGATGAAATGTATAGGTATGATACGAGAGAAGGCCTAGAAGACGCATCGCTGGAAGAAGTTGACCCGACTGACATATTACCGTTTGGGGAAGTGAAGAAGAAAGGCTCCAAGAACTACCAGGCGCGGGACCCAATCATTACCAACTTGACGTATCTCGCGGGCACCCCGAAAGAGCGAAAGCTTGCTGTGATCAACGTGCATACAAACCCAACGGGTAGCTCAAAGGGCGCGCCGATGAAGCAGCAAAACCAAACTATCCTGAAAGCGCTTGAGGCGGCCAGAAAAACCAATAAATACGACGCTGTTTTTGCCATTGGCGATTTCTACATGGAAAATGCCGATACCAAAACCTTCAATCAGTTGATTCGTGGCGAGTACGAGGATGATGACGAAAAAACCTTGGCAACGCCACGAACTACCTTCGCCACGAACAACCCCAACGCTCATCCTGAAGGGTATCAGTTCCATCACCACCGGATGGACGAGTCTGATGACAGCAAGCCATACAAGCGGGAGGAACAAGAAACGCCTATTCTCAACGAAGCAAGGAAGAAAGCCCATAAGGGCCAGAAGGCGGACATGCTCATCTACTATACCGACCTGTTCTTACCAGAGGAGAATGCTCCCAATACCTTCCCCCCCATGTATCCGCCTGGGGCCGATGAAGAGGAGGTACGAGGCATTCGAGAAGCCCGGTTTGATACAGACAGTACGGATAATAGATTCATTAAGTCAAAAGCCAAGTTGCGTGAAGAGCAGTATGAGCGCACCGTGCTGGCATCGGAAGATGGAGAAGAGCTAGACATCCAGACAGAGAAACTATATCTGACGGAAGCAGAAGTTTCCGCCTGGCGCAAGCCGGCGCCGGATCATGCTTTCCGGCTGTTTACCGGGTATCTGAAAAACAAAGTTCCCCCAAAGAAGCAGGCAACCACCAAAAAGAAGGCGACCACCAAAAAGGCCGTCGACCTGCCACGACGGGTAAGGCGCAAATCCGCGGTTCAAGCAGACGAAACACTCCTCGCCCTGCGGTCTGCCTTCCCTGTTTTCACAGCCATTGAAGAAAGAGATGAGGAAGATCTGCATCTAGCGTTGCGTGGCCTGCAGGAAGACGGCCAACTCGATCTGTTAAGAGGGCAACTCAATACGGACGGTCTGGCGATTATCAAGGAGCTGCTGAACGACGACGACTTGTACGCGGAAGTGTATGAAGCCGTGACAGGCTAACGTCTACCAAAGAGCAAATAGAAGTGAAGCGCCCTTGCCTATGAAACGCGGCTTGCGCATCCATATCGACTCTTAGTGCATACTTTCCACTCTCGCTAGGAATGACAAAGTGTGTGGGGCTATTCGCATTCACACTATGGTAACAGAAAAGCCCCTCCGGTGTGGAGGGGCTTTTTGCTTGTTGGGCCTGTAAATATCCGTGCCAGTACGGATAGCATCTCGGCAAAAACTAGTAGAAATTTACCCCAGGCGAGGTGCTATTTCCTCGCTTGTAGTGTACCTATTCATGAAATCTATCCTCTTGCTGGCCCTGGGGGCCGGCCTGTTTTCCGGGAGTCACGACGGCCCCACTTCGCGCAAACCCGCTACTCGTCCCGTCAAGACCTTAGCATCTGTTCTAGGCCGCTGCTCCGGCAACGCGTACTGCTCAGCCTGCCGCAACTGTAGCGCCTGCGGGCACTGTGCCGGGGGCGGTGGTACCTGCGGGGTATGTGCCAGCTACTCGGCTCCGGTGCGCACGTATCGGGCCCCAGCCCGCACGCGCAGTAGTTCCTCGCGCAGCTATTCCGGGGGCGGTTCGTCTCGCAGCACTGCGCCGTCCCGGCCGAAAACGGTACTGGTTGAAAGCGTCTCCTACTATGTGGCCGCTACGACGCTCAACCTGCGGGAAGCCCCGTCGGCAGATGCGCAGGTATTGCGGGTGCTCGAGCAGGGCGACATCGTAACCGTGCTGGAACTGGTGGATGAGAAGTGGGCGCGGGTGTCGGCTGCTAGTGCGCTACTCGGTGACCGGGAAGGATATGTGGTACGGGCATATCTAGCTGAATAGAAACTAAATTCTCACCCTTTTACTAATCTAAATCATGACACAAGAGGATATTGAAAAATCGCTGCTTGATGAGTTCAAGCGCTTAAAGTCCAAGCCAAATCACCCAGTTACATATCGTTGGATCCAATACAACTATATGCCTACATTAAATCCTAAGCAACAAGAGTTGGTAGAACCTGCAATAGCTAGTTTAATTGAGCAGGGACTGGTTACTGAAGATAACCGTATGGGAGGAAAATGTATAGTGCTTACCGAGGCTGGTTACGAGAAAATTTTTCCCCTTGACAATGAAGTCTCAATTAAAAGGGTGAAGCAGTTGATTTTAGAAGGATTTGCCAAACAACGTTCTAAGGCAGGCCATGGACTAGACCAACGGTGGTTGAACTTCGTTCTTGGGCCTATGCTTTCCCCTCGAGAGGTAGATGTATTCGAAGAAGCAGTTCAGAGCCTCATAGAAGATGGGTTAATTGAGGAAGGGACCTCTCATATGAATGTTATGACTTTAACAGAAAAAGGCTTCGACACCATATACGAAGCATAACATATAGTTACACACGGAAAAGCCCCTCCGGTGTGGAGGGGCTTTTTGTTTATAAACGCTTTCTGAAGCTATCTGGCGGCAGACTGGCTTTCCTGGCACTGGTGTAATGCAACAGCCTTAGCTGTTTCAGACTATCCGACGATACGATGCGGATGGTACGCACGTACTGGTCGTTCACCAATCCGTCGTATTCCCGCTTGCGGTACGGTACGTAGCCGCCGTCCTCGGAGAAGAAATAGAAGTCGCCCACCTTGCCCATGTATTTGAGGGCTCCCTTCGGCGTCTCCACGTAACGAAACTCCAAGCCGGACAGGGCCTTGTAGGATTCCATACGGCCGAAGTGGTAGGCTAGGATAAGCGGTATCACGACGGAGCCGATCAGGGAGCCGAATTCGGTCGTGGATTTGCGTACGTAGTCTCTCAAAAGTAGGGCTGCAAGCCACGGCCCAAAGAAAATCAACACGGGTAGGCGCAGCAAGTCGAGCCAGTCGAGAGTCCGCAAATACGTTACCGTAAAAGGGGCCAGGTTTTCCACTGGGAATAGCAGAAGGGAAACCAATGCGACGAAGCCCACGACAAGGCCTAGCACTAGTCCGACTATTGCTACCACCATCAAGGCGGTCAGTACGTGCATGATGGCCCGTTCGTACCATTTTTCGCCGTCTTCGAACGTGATCCAGCTGAGCTTGGTAGGAGGCGTAGCCTTCTTCTGCCAAGTGCCGAGTACGGAGGCGATGGTCAGTAGCGGATAGAACGTCAGGCCGATGAAGCTGAGCAGCGGGTTGGCCAAGCTCTTAAGCACGTCTTGGACCTGATAGTAATTGAAAACGTCAATGCCTACGTTCGACCAGTAACCTGAAACGTAGCAGAGCGACGCCAATATCAAGTAGGGAACGGCCGCCGCGCCCAGTTGGCCGAGGTTGAGCTTTAGTACGACGGGAGCGACGAACCGTTCCGGCTTAGAAACGGGCGTCTCGCTCTTATGATTCATTAATCATTTTACTGAGTTAGGGGAAGATGAGGAGACTTATGAAGTAAGGAAGAGTACTATAAAAATTGCTTCGAAGCAGCTACGTTTTTTTACTGACTGATCCTTACGCACCTAGAAACATAACTAGCTCTTCGCAAATGCAGAAGCAGAATAAAACAGCATATGAGCCGTACCTTGCAAGATAATACACCTATTAGACCTAAGCTAGATAACCACAGTGCACCAATAGGCAGCGAGCCTTGAAAAGGTGCAATGAATGTACAGCAAGGTCGGGTTGAGCATGCTCTAATGGCGAAAACTAAGGACAAATCCCAGTTCGGTGACTTTCAAACCCCTGTATCACTAGCTAGTCAAGTGTGCAAGCTGGTGCGTAGGTATATGCCTGTTCCTCCAGTTTCTATACTCGAACCGACTTGTGGTGTTGGAAACCTATTGGTTGCTGCAGCAGATGAATTTCCTGAAGCACAAACTCTCATTGGTGCAGAGCTGTCTCCTATACATATAGCAACGCTACAAGCCATAATTGAAGAAAGAACAGACAAGGACAAGTTTCAAGTAAAGCAACAGAACTACTTCACTTGTGATTGGGAAGGAGTTGCAGATTCATTAAGTAGCCCCTTGTTGGTATTGGGTAATCCACCTTGGGTAACTAATTCCGAATTATCTGTTTTAGGCAGCGGCAACAAACCTGTTAGGGTAAATTTTCAGAATTTCTCAGGGTTAGATGCGCTTACTGGTCGGAGCAACTTTGATATATCGGAGTGGATGCTGTTGGATATGCTTAGATGGATGAGTTCTCGTGACGCAACGTTGGCTATATTAGTTAAGACGGCAGTTGCCCACAAAGGCTTAGTATATGGTTGGAAAAATGGGCTCAACATTCACAATGCTTCTATCTACCATATTAATGCCTCTGAACATTTTAAGGCAAATGTGAATGCATGTTTGATGGTTTGTAGAACCTTTGCATCTGACATTTCTCCTACCGCAGAATGCCAAGTTTTCGATTCTCTCTATAGTGTTGAACCAGCTACCTCTTTAGCGTATAAAGATGGGAAACTGGTTACTAATACTGAGAATTATGATCATTGGAGCCATCTTCAGAGTGAAGGAAAATGTAGTTATAAATGGCGTTCAGGTATTAAGCATGACTGTACCTCTGTTATGGAGTTGAAGGTACAGGATAATTCCGGAGCAATATCATATATCAATGGTCTAAACGAAGAAGTTAATCTTGAGAATACCTACTTATGGCCTATGTTCAAATCTTCAGAGGTGAACAATGAGAACATACTCATTCCCACCAGAAGAATGTTAGTACCTCAACAGACCACCGGAGAGGGTACAGACGTGATTAAAGACATTGCGCCAAAAACGTGGGCGTACTTAGTAGCCCATGGCGAAAGATTAGATAGTAGAAAAAGTATGATATATAAAAAGCGTCCTAGATTTTCTGTATTCGGTGTAGGCCTATATTCTTTCTCTTCCTGGAAAGTAGCAATATCAGGTCTTTATAAGCGTTTTAAATTCAAAGTTATTGGTCCATTTGAGGGAAAAGGTGTTGTTCTTGATGATACAACGTACTTTCTAAGTTGTAACAGTGAAGCAGAAGCCAATCTAATTGCAGATATGTTGAATTCTGAGATATCAATTAGCTTCTTCAGTTCCTTTATTTATTGGGATGCTAAAAGGCCTATTACCAGTGGGTTGCTACAACGGTTAGATATAAGAAAACTTGCTGAGCAGTTGGGGAAGTTGAAGGAGTTAGATAATGTAAATGCACTACATGAAAATTTAAACTTAGTTGCTTAAAGCACTCGGCCAAAATCGAGATTCTGATATTTGGCATATGTGTGTAAATAAATACATGTCTATGTATCTGATTAATCTTCTTATATTCCTAAAATGCTTTTCCATGTCGCTGATTGTTAAATCTGGAGCTTGTCTATGAGCAATTGCATTTCTTACATCTAGGAATGATGTAAGTAGGTACAAGAAAGAAATATTGCTTATTGATCTTAGTTCTTCAAATATTTTGGGTTGTCCAAGTATTGTAAATATTTTTTTAATATTTCTGTCACTTGGAAAGCTTTTGTTTTCATATAGCTTGAAATTGCGGAATACGGATACGCTCTTTATCGATTTGTTTGGATTATGAACTATATAGTAATCGTTTGATAATATAGTTTCAGAAACGTATTTCATTTCGTCTCCATACGCAATCAGCGTTCTGATGCTTTTTATCTGCTGTTGCATTAGGAAGTAAGTTTTTAGTGATAATGGTATATGCTTGAATTTAGCTTTGTTTTGCTCTAGCTGAATAAACCAGTCGTCTATAAATGATACCATATATTGTTCTAGTGATGCACATGCTATGATAATTGCTGACTGAAAAGTCATTTGTTGAATATCATAATTAATAGAGCTTGATTTGTGCAGTTCATTGATGATTATTACTTGTTTGTACGACTCTTTGATTTTCTTTAATGCAAAATATTTTGATTTGCTGGAAGAATAATTCATGTTTACTGCATTTTCAAATGCTTACGAAAAATATTTTCCATTGCTGTTATTCTATATTTTATTGCAGCCTCGTTGCTAGTTGAAGCTTTTATAAATCTGTAAAAATTTTCATCGTTCATCAACTCTATTACATCTCTGGTTAACTCTGCCTTGTCTACTTGATTTACAAGTGACATATTTGGATTGATCCTTGCTATTGATATCATTTCTGCATCAAACAAGGCTGTGTTAAATGAAGGTGACTTTGTCTTGTCACCTAAAATTTTAAATGTCTTATCGCCAAAGAACGTGTTTAAAATCTTTAGTGATTTTTCAAAAATATTAGACAGTGTTTTTTGTTGAATATTGTCTATGTTCCTGTTTTCTTCTGTAAATCTGTTTATAAATCCTATTAACGGGAGCTTGTAAATTTCATATTCTTTATAAAAGGCGATAAATCTCAATACTAATTCATCGCCTTTCATTCTTTTGTTGTCCTTTGTTTTAGTTAAATGTTGAAATAGTTCATTTTCAGCCAATCTTGACGTTAGCTGAATGAGAGGGCCATAATAAATGCCGTGCCTTAGTTCTTGAGGTAATAGCTGAATAGCTCCAGTATTCAAACGCTCAAATACATCAAATTTGATTTGTGGATGTGTTTCTTTTAGTAAAGTAATACACCTTAATGTTCTGTTAGTAATGTGTCTCTGGAACCTTGGATCTAGTTCGGAGAATTTGAACCCTTCTAAATCTGGGTAAGTTGTTAGGCCCGATAATGCAAATTCGTCCTCTAAGAAAAGTTTAATACTACTGAGCCTTTGGTTGCCATCTATAACCAATAGTTGCTCATCCGATGTTTGTGATAAATAAATAACAGGTATAGGGCATTGAATAATGAGAGACTCTATAAGCCTGGATGCTTGGTTTCTTGACCATACGTATTCCCTTTGAAAATTGGGAACAACCATACTTTCATCTAACAGATACCTGTGAATAGTATGAATAGAAAAATCATATGTTTCTGTATGGACTTTTCTTTCTTCAAGAGGTATGTCATTGACATCTACATCCTCTTTACGAATTGGAAATAATATGTCGGCTAGATGAGAAGTAGTTGTGTTTTTCTTGACTGCTACCTGATCTTTTTTGGTCTTTGCCATGATGTAGTGCTGGATTTTACTTGTTATTTTTTTATAACTAACGGATTGGTACGTCTACACCACGAATCACCCGCCACATGCCATGGATGTCATCAATAATGACTTCCTCCACACCACCTTCTGGGTTATCTGACTCAAGCAACACCTTACCGGTTGAGGCCAGGGTATTATGCTTGATGCGCTTGATGACGAAGTGGTGCTTGAAGATGACGATGTAAACACCCGGCCGGGCTTCCTTCCATTTATCAACGTCGGATAACTCCTCGACCAGCACCTTCATTCCGGCCCGCAGCTGGGGCTCCATCGAGTCGCCCGCAATATCTACTACCAGTCCTTCCTCCGGGTCGCCCTCGTTGTGTACCACCGGGAATAGGGGCAGGTCCGAATAGTCGTAGTCTCCGGCAAAGGACTCGGCGAACGTGGCGCGGGCACTGAACTCCAGGCGGCGGTAGTACTTCAGTTCCTTCTTGGAGAAGTGAGAGGCGAATCGTGCGTTGCTCTTATCCGACATGAGGGGGCCCAATGGGTGCTCGTCGGGCACTACCGCCATAGCTGGCTGTTTACCAGTTTCTATATAATCTGGTGTAGTCTTATACACCTCGGCAAGTTTCTCCAAGACGGTGCGCCTGATTCGAGCAGTATCATCTGTTTCGTATCGGTGAACGGTCTGTCTGCTTTTGTCAATAGACTTGCCTACTTCTTCAAGAGTCATATCTACCGACTCTCTCAGCCGTGCGAGCCTCAAAGCGCGTGAATTTGCCATCGAATTCGTGATTTATGGAACAAATCAACACGGTTTGGAACAGGTTGTGAAAATATTTCACAACATATCCTTTTTTGTTCCGTTTTATCACGTATGTTTGCCATATCAATTCACGCTTTACCGCCATGAAAGACACAGAAGAACTAAAGCTACACCCCGTTCGGGGAGAAGTAGACGCTGCGACGAAAGAAGCCATGAAAGATGAGCAGGAGCGTCTGAGGAAGCTTTTAGGACGCCGACCTTCTCTCAACGAGGTTGTTGCAATGTGGCTTACAGAGCGTGCTAAGCACCCAGTAGCCGCCTAAATTTTTTTGCCTTGAATTTCACGTTTTGTTCCATAATTCATAAAAATTCACGTTTCAACCTTCCCGCACTATGTCTTTCCCCACACAACCCCAACCCTTCATGACCGCCTCCGCCGGCGGCACCCCGGCAGCCTCGCCGTGGGAAACGCTGGCACGCCTGCAAGCCACCGCCCAGGCCGAGGCGGAAGTCCTCAACCGCCGCTACCTGCTGAGCCCGAAACGCACGGCCGGCCTGGGCTACGACGACCGGCTCACCGCCCGGCTGGGCTGCGGCAAAACCAAAGCCTACGAGCTGCTGCAGGTCTGCCCGAGCCAGGGCGGGCTGCGCCACCTGCGCGTCGGCAACAAGTACATCGTCTCGGAGCAGGCCGTGCGGGATTTGTTCGGCGACACGCCGACGGTAGCGGCTACCGAAACTACACCGCTGCTCTTGAAACTCGCCGCCTAGCCATGCTCAGCATCCCACTCGCCGGGGGCGGTACGCTGCAAGTGTCCAACCCTGATCTGGAACAGGCCGTGCTGGTGGCCCACGCCCAGCAACTGGCCCGCACGGAAGGCTTCGAGAAGGCCATGAGCGTGGTGTACCGGGTGGGAGGGGAGCCCGATCCGTCGCGGCCCTGGAACGGCCTGCTGACCGACCGGCTGGACATCAGCGAGAAAACGGCCCGCACGCTCATCACGGAAGGCAAAATCGGCTACTCCCTGGTCGGGGAGAAAAAGGGCTACCGCGTCACGGAGCGGCAGGTCCGGGCCTTTCTGGGCGAGCTGCCCGAAGCCGCCTAAGGAGTACCAACCCCACAAAAAAAAGCGGACGGCTTCCTACAGCCGCCCGCCTTCACAACAAACCTTAAATTCTTCACGCCAAAGATCATGAAAAACGCGCACACTACCATCGACTTACCCTCGGTTTTATCCGACGCCGAACTCTTCGCTGCCTTTGCTGGCCGGCCCGAGGCCCTGGCCCTCTTGCAGCAACGCCCCGATCTGCTGGCCGGGCTGCGCGCCAAGCCCCAGCACCTGGGGGAAGTCGTCGAGCTCTTAACCGAACAGGCCGCCCGCGCCGCCAAGATGACCACGCTGCAGGCTGAAATCGCGCAGTGCGTGCGGGCCCTGCTGCCCACGGCCTTCCTGGACTCGCTGCCCGCCACCCTACACGGCTTTACCCAGCAGGAGCCGGGCTACTGGCTGGAGCCGGAAGTGCAGGCCGTGCGCCCCGACTCCGACAAGTGGATCTGCCACGGGACGCTGTCGGACGTGAACCACTGGGTTGCCAACAGCATGGCCCCCCGCTTCCTGAACGGCGTGTCCTTCGTGATGGAGGAAGTACTGCCCGGGGAGGAACTGGTGCCCGGCAGCGTCTACCGCCTGGAGTTCGGCGTGCCCCTCGCTAGTGGTGGCGGTACCCTCTTCCGCTTGATTCGGGTAGAGCAAACCAAGCAGGGGGACATCCTGATTGTCGAGCACGACGCCGACCCCTGCCCGGCCGGGCATCGGGACCAGTGGGCCCTGCGCCTGGGCGCCCCTGATTGGCGTCTGTACCGCTTCCTGCACTACCACTCCTTCACCGGCCTGCAGCTGCCGACCAAGGCATTTCCCGCGCGGCCCTGGGCCCAGATTCTGGAAAGTGACCGGCAGTACCAGGAAAAGAAAGCGGCCCGCAAAGCCAAGCGGCAAGCCGCCCTGGCTCTGCGCCAGCAGGCTATTACTCAACCCCAGGAGCTGGCCCTGGCCGCTTAAGTCTCTGCCATGCACTCGCTTCGCTACCTCTACAACCGCTGCCGCCTGGCCCTGCGCCCCCGCGTGGCGGTGCTGCCCGCCGCCTGGGCCGAATACAACCGGGGGCAGGCCCTGATTTTGGGCTTGCCCGCCGAGGTGCTACCCGCCCGCCTGAAGCTGGTGCTGCTGGAACTGCACGCCCGCACCAGCCCCCCGTTTCCGCTGGCCACGCCCGTGCTGCGCGACGACGCGCTGACGGCCTACAACACGGGCGAACCCGAATGGGCCGTGCGGGAGGCGTTTACCCAGCTCTGGCGGCAGGGGTGGGTGGGCCTCTCGCACACCTACCCGCAGGGCTCCCTGCTCACGCCGCCCGTCACCTTCCTGCAGCCGGGCCGACGTCTAAGCGGCTTACTGTCGGAAGGCTACGACGTGGGCCAGCCCCAGCCATTCATCCAACGCGCTTAACCTCTCCCTGCCATGGCCCGCCCGAAGAAAGTCGGATTGGAATACTTCCCCCTGGATTGCCAGCTCGACGACAAAGTAGAGATGCTGGAGGCCGAGCACGGCCTGATCGGTTTCGCCGCCTACATCAAGCTGCTGCAGCACATCTACCAGACCGAAGCCGGGGAGCTGGATATGTCCGTGGTTTTCCGCTGGAAAACTCTCGGAAAACAACTGGATATGTCGGTGGAAACGCTGCAACAACTCCTCGAAACCATGTTTGCCATCGGACTTTTCGATAAAACAGCCTTCACGGAGCGGCAGGTATTGACCTCCAACGGGGTGCAAAAGCGCCGCAAACGGGTAGCCGGCCTGCGTGAAAAAGACCGTTCCCGCAAAGCAGAGGACGATGTGGAGGATAGCCCGGAGTTTTCCGCTGGAAAACCTCTGGAAAACGGGGGAAAAGGAAAAGGAAAGAATACTACCGTATTCAAAAAGGAAAGTAAAGGGAAGAGAGTTACACTCTCTCCCTCTACGCCGGCTCTCGCCGCCGAGCGAGTGGGTGAGGGGGCTGAAGTTGAGTTGCCCCTGGAGGGAGAAACCACCCCACCGCCGGCCGCTGAACCGACCTCCACCCCGGCCACCCCGGGTAAACGGGACAAACACCCCGCCGAACTGCCCCTCGCCGAGCGCTGGCCGGACCAGGTGGCCGTGCTCACCGATGCCGAGCGCACGATCTGGGAGAAGTTTCTGGCCTGGGAGCAGGACAACCCCCTGAGCAAGCTATTCCGGATGAAGGAGCCCTTGACCCCCGGCCAGCTCGTGGCCCTGATCGGCAAGCACGGGGCCGGGCCGGTCACCAGCGTGCTGCTGGACATGCAAAACCGGCCCAAGCTGCTCACCGAGTACGATTCGGCCAACCTGACGGCCCAGAGCTGGCTGCGCCGCCGCCAGCAGCGCCACACCGTCGCGGCCTAGCCCATCTCTCCACCGCCTAACCGCCCCAACCCGTGAACTACGAAATCGTCCGCGGCTCCCTGACCAACCGCGGCCTCGTCCAGCCCAAGCACCAGATCGAGCTACTGCCCACCGACGAGGAATTTTACCTGAGCCTGTTCGGCTTCGACAACACCATTTTCGAGCATCTGGAGGTCCACCGGGACCCGCAGACCGGCAAGAGCACCGTCGCGGGCTTTGCCGGCAGCTACTTCGCCGAGTTCCTGTACTTCGACCTGGACCGGGACGGCGATTTGGCCGGTAGCCTGGAGTCGGCCCGGGACCTGGTGAAGCGCCTGTATTC
This sequence comes from Hymenobacter pini, assembly GCF_020421205.1. Classification (GTDB taxonomy): domain Bacteria; phylum Bacteroidota; class Bacteroidia; order Cytophagales; family Hymenobacteraceae; genus Hymenobacter; species Hymenobacter pini. The sequence goes on along the minus strand of NZ_JAIZZH010000002.1, from coordinate 75,225 downwards.
CCGGTTTCAGCTCTCGCCCAAGCAGCTCTACCTGAGCTTTTCTGGCAGCAAGGGCTTTCACATCGGCCTGCACCAAAGCCTGTTCGGGGGCTTCGAGCCCTCGCCCCGCCTGCCCGAGTTCGTGCAGATCCTGGTAGCCCGCCTCGTGGCCGAGTGCCACGGCCTGAGCCTCTCGGACATGCAGACCCAGCACGCCACCCGCAAGAAAAACCGGGAGGGCAACTTCGCCGACGTCGACTTCGGCATCTACACCCCCAACCGGCTGTTCCGGGTCATCAACTCCCGCAACGCCAAGAGCGGGCGCTACAAAATCGGCCTGACCAGCCAGGAACTGCTTTCCCTGCCGCTGGAGGAATTGCTCACCCTGGCCGAGCAGCCCCGGCCCGACTACCGGCCCGAGTGCCGTCTGACGGGACAAACGCCCGTACCGGAGCTGGCCCAGCTGTGGGAGTATGCCCGCACCTTCGACGCGGCCGCCTTCACCAAGGCCCACGGCACGCAGAGCGGGAAGGGTACGGCCATCGACCGGGACTTTTTCGCCCCGCCCCAGCCTGGCAACCGCAACAACGACCTGTTCCGCCAGGCCTGCCACCTGTTCGACCACTCCGAGCTCTACGAAAGCCACGTGCTGCAGCTCATTGCCGGCATCAACCACTCCAGCCACGCCCCGCTACCCGACGCGGAAGTACGGCAAATCGTCAAATCGGCCTTTACCCGCACCCAGCGCACCAAGGGCCAGTCCGGGGCGACCGTGCTGACTCCCGAAGCCGCCAGCGGCGACAAGGTAGAAATCTGGTCGGACTGGACGGAGGAGTGGCTGGACTATTACACCCAGGCTCCTTCACCGATGACCTGCCTGCTACCGGACATCGACGCCGACCAGGAAATGAGCCTGAAGGGCAAGCTCTGCGTGCTCATCGGCTCGGGCGGTACCCGTAAGAGCTACTTCCTGCAGAACGTCATTGCCCAGAACGTGCTCGGCTACGGCAACCGGTTCCTGTACTCCTCCATGGAGATGGGCAAGCCCGAAACCGTCAACCGCTTTCTGGACATGTACTTCGACGCCGAAGATGGTGTGCCCGCCAGTAAGGTGTTGCAGCGCTACGCCCGGGATAACAAGGACCAAACCCGGGAGCTGCTGCGCCAGGGTTCCCAAACCGTCGCCGACCAGCTCATTTTGACTAGCAACGGCGGGAAAACCGTGCAGGACTACGAGCGGGACATTCAGCGCACCATCGCCCTCTACGGCTCGCTGGACGGGCTGGCCATCGACGGGCTAAGTGCCATGGGAGGGAAGGGAGAGGAGACGGAACGCTACAGCCGGGCCACGCTGGAATTGAAGGAGCTGGCCAAGCGCTACAACCTCTTCATCCTGCTTATCTGCCACACCACTAAAGCCTGCGCCGCCCATACCCGCGACGCTAGACCGTTCGTGCGGGGCTCGGAGAAGATCCTGGACAACTCCGACTTCTCGATCTGCTTTGCCAACATCATCGACGTGGCCCGCAGTACCCCGGACAACATCCACTACTGCTCCCACCTGGCCCACGTGAAGTACTACAACAAGCGGGGATCGGGCAAGATGCTCAACCAATTGCTGGAGTTCGACGGCCTGCGCAAGCTCTTTTCCCCCTCGCCGGCCCCGCTGCTCAACTACCCAGACCATGACGCTTTCGTGCGGGAATACGCCAAGAAAGCCCGCCAAGCCGCCAAAGACGACGACCCCTTCTAATCAACCCGATACGCCCTACGCCATGAAAGTCCTATCGAACCGCACCGTCTACCAGTGCGACCATTGCACGACCAAGCGCTTCACCAAGCAGGCTGCCCTGCGCCACGAGCAATTTTGCAAGCACAACCCCGACAACCGCCACGCCTGCTTCAGCTGCGCCCACCTGGTGCGCACCACCGAGGAAGCCGCCGTCGACGAGCAGGGCAAACTCGTCACGGCCAAGCGTACGGTCTTCACCTGCGCCGCCCTGCGCAAAGACCTCTACAGCTACGTAGCCGAGCGCAAGAACATGCTCCAGTACGTCGGCGAGGCCGAGCGCATGCCCCTGCAGTGCCCCAGTTATGAGCTCGACAACCCGTATCCCGACGCGCCCTTCGCCCAGCCCGATGCCACTGACACGCTTCCCTTTTAATCTACCCACCCCATGAGCAAATTAGCCGGCCTGCGGGCCATCAAGTCGCATTTACAGTTCCTCAGCCACTCCCTGGTCCGCCGTGTGCTGGCCCCGCTGGGAGTCGGGCTGGACCGGTTCACCTACAACGAGCACCTGCTGCACGTGGGCCAAGCCGCCGTGTGGGTAGGAGAGGTGGAAGACCACTTGTTCTATCTACCCCAACTGCAGGAGGCCTGCCAGCACGGTCTGCTAGGCACGGCCCCTGATTACTACGCCGAGGAGGGGTATGAGGGCTGGCCCGAACCGACCAAGCCTTCCACCCCTTACGATGCCTACGAGGACATGCGCCTGCTGCTCACCACGGCCAGCCCGTTCGGTACGCTGGCGTTGAGTGAGGAACTGCTGCGTTACGTAGAGCGCATGCCCGAGCAGCGTCGAAAATCAACGGTGCAGGTGCAGGACGGGGAAATCCTGATGACCGTTACCGAGTCGGGCGAGGTGCGGCCCATGACGCCGGCCGAAGTGGAGCGGGTAGGAGACACGGCCTTACTCTCAACGGTAGAGGAGCTGTTCTTCATGCAGTCCTACGCTGCCGACCTAATGCGGGTGAAAGAGCTGGTCGAACAGCGCGCGGACTTTCAGCACATCAAGCTCCTGTTGGAATAAATGCGCACCGCCTCCCGCATTGATGCCAATCAGCCCGCCATCGTCGGTGCCCTCCGGGGCATCGGCGCTTCGGTGTTGCACGTGCACCAGCTCAAGAACTGCTTCGACCTGCTCGTCGGCTACCGGGGGCGCACGTTCATCCTGGAAGTGAAAGATCCCAGCCAGCCGCCGAGCAAGCGCCAGCTCACGGCAGGAGAGGAGCAGTTCCGAGCCCAGTGGCGGGGCTCCCCCTACCACGTCGTGGAGACGGTAGAGGAAGCCCTACGCATCGTTACGGCTTCATCAGCTTCGCCCGCACGATAAAAGTCAGTAGCACCCGCCGTGCTCTGCCCTTGCTAATCCACCGTTACCCGCTACCCCGATGTCCTTAGCCCACACCACCGCTACGTTCCTCCCTATCACGGCCCAAGCCACCAGCCCCGCCTGGCAGCAGCACGCTGAGCAGCTACGGCAGGCCCTGGCTTCCTTGGCACCCACTGAGCGCCGCCGCATCCTGGACTACATCACCATGCCCCCGGAGCCGCCCAAGCCCAAGGCCTACCCGATTGGCGATTGCATGCGGGCCGGCCGCCGGGTGGCGGAGCTACTGGCCACGCACCCGAGCTGGACCCAGGCCAAGGCCCGGCGCGAAACCGCCCGGGAGCTAGGCGTTAGCACGGTGCAGCTGCGGCGCATGCTCAGCCACGTCGAGCAGTAGGCGAAGCTGCGCGGCGTTTTGGCCCACCTTCGCGGCGTTTTGGGGTTGAGCCAGTTGCAGGCCCCGGAGTAGGGTAGCAGCTTGCAGGAGTGCCCCAAACTAGGGCCTTCTGAGGCAATGCCGAAAAACGCCACATCCTTCAAACCCGGTCAAGGGGGCCGTAAAAAGGGCTCCAAAAACCGCTTCACCACGGCAATCGTGGAGCGGATCGAGGACGTGCTCCACAAGCTGGACGAAACGCTGCTAGAGGATATCGAGAAGCTCACCCCTGCCAAGCGGGTAGAAGCCTTTCTGCAGCTGCAGGAGTACGTACGGCCCAAGCTCAGCCGGAAGGAGCACACGGGCGAGAACGGCGGCCCGATTCAGGTGCAGACTATCCGGCTAACGGAGGTGAAACGAGAGAGCCAGCCATGAGCAGTACCCTCGACATTCGCCACACCAGCGTCTTTACGCGCAACCTCGACGCGGTCCAGACCCCGGGCACGCGCATCGTCGTGAACCAGGGCGGCACCCGCAGCAGCAAAACGGTGAGCCTGGTGCAACTAGCCATCTACCTCTGCCTAACCGAAGCCGGCATTCTCTTCAGCATCGTACGCGAAACCCTGCCAGCGCTGACGGCCACCGTGCTGCGTGACTTCGAGGAGCAGCTGGATGCGCTGGGCCTGCACCAGGTGCTGGACTCGCACAACAAGAAGGACCACCTCTACACCTTCCCCAACGGCAGCCAGGTCGAATACTTCAGCATCGACGACGCGCAGAAAATCCGGGGGCGCAAGCGCGACTACCTGCTGGCCAACGAAGCCAATGAGCTGCGCCTCGACGACTGGCGCCAGCTCATCTTCCGCACCAGCCGGGTGCTGTTCATCGACTACAACCCCAGCGAGGAATTCCACTGGATATACGACGAGGTACTGCCCCGCCCGGACTGCGTGTTCATTCAGAGCACCTACCGGGATAACCCGTTTCTGCCCGCTACCATCCTGCACGAAATCAAGCTGCTGGAGCAGGCCGACCCCAATTACTGGCGCGTGTACGGCCTGGGCGAGCGAGGCGTAGCCGGCACCACCATCTTCACCCACTGGCAGCAGTGCGCCGTGGTGCCCGCCCACGCCGGCCAGCGCCGCTATGGGCTGGACTTCGGGTATAACCACCCCAACTCCCTGATCGAAGTCACGGAAACGCCCGAGGCCCGCTATTGGCAGCAGCGGGTGTATCAGTCGCATCTGACGACGCCCGAGCTGATTGAGCTTCTGAAAGTACAGATCCCCAATAAGCGCGACGTCATCTACGCCGACCCAGCCCGCCCCGAAACTATTGAGGACATCCGCCGGGCCGGATTTACCATCACCGAGGCCGACAAAGCCGTGAAGGCCGGTATTGACGAGGTGAAGAGCAAGCCGCTCTTCGTTACGGCCGACAGCGTGGACTTGATCAAGGAGCTGCGGGCCTATAAGTGGAAAACCCTGCGCACCGGCGTCATTCTGGATGAGCCGGTGAAAGTCAACGACGACGCAATCGACGCGGGCCGCTACGGCACTTATTCCTACGCCCTACAGCACAAGACCAGTACCCCCATCACCACTCACCAATCCTTCGGCGCCTACCGCCGCCGCTAAGCCATGCCCGTACTCGCCGTTTCCCTCTCCACGCACCTGGCTGCCCTGCCCACCGACTGGGGTAGCGTCACCCTGGCCCAGGCCGCCCAACTGGCCCTCCTGGGCGAGGCCAGCGTGCAGGACTGCCTGGCTGTGCTGCTCGACTGCTCCCCGGCCGAGCTGTTGCAGCTGAACCCGAAGCATCTGGGCCGCGCTCTGCAGGCCGTGCTGTTCCTCTCCGAGCCGATGCCAGACCGGGAAGCGTGGCTGCGCCCTACGGCGCTGCACATCGGCAGCATAGAAGTCCCTGTGTTGGCTGACCTCTCGGAACTGACCTTCGGGCAGGCCGCCGATATCGGCGCGGCCATTCAGGAACTGAGCCAGGATGTGGCTGCCCTGCGTCTGCGGGTGCTGGCTACCATCCTCCAACCCGCCTACGACGGCACCGCCTACGACTCGGACCGGGTAGCCGTGCTGGAAGCGCTCTGCGGGGACGTCAAGCTGCGCGACGCGCTGCCGCTCACCGATTTTTTTTTGCCGAGTTCGACCGGATCCGCCGCGCCCACGCCGCCCGACTCAAGCGCATCCCTCTCAGTGCCGCCGAGCGAAGCGCCAACATCGGCCAGTTCTCGCAGGAATGGGACACGCTGGCCGTCGTGGATGCGCTGGCCGGGGGCGACAAAAGCAAGTGGGACTACTTCTACCGCCTGAAATGGCCCGAAGTCAACACCATGATTGAGCTAGAAAACCACAAAGCCTACTACCGCTACCAGGTGCACAAGCAGCAGGAGCGGCTGCAGAAATGATACGCCTACCGCAGCAGCTTCCTGAAGAGGAGTAGCACAAGGACAAGTGCCCAGATCGGAGAAGTCCAGAGCAGGAAGGTGAATAACAGATTCAACGGCAGCCAATAACCGACTTGCGCCAGCACAGCGAACAGCACCAGCACGGCGAATACATACAGGAAGAATCGGCGCATGCCTCCAAGATAGCAACCCAATGCAGTACCCCATCCCAACCCTACGCGCCTGCGCTGAAGCTGCCATTCCCGGCTGCCACTTTGCCCACGGTGAAAAGGAAGAGGCCAACATTGAGTTGGACCGGCTCACGCTCACCGAAACCATTGTGCTGGTAGAAGATAAGATGCTCGTTACCCCCAACCGCAACAAATACGGGACGCGCACTTCTACCAGCTTTCAGGCCACTATCAGCGTGCTGGCTTACTCTGCCCTAGCTGAGTCGGCTGAGCAGCGACTGCCGCGCATGAATGAGTTGCTGACAGCCGCCTTCGCCTTGCTCACTGCCCTGGAGCAGCACCCCGACCTGGAGAAGGTAACGGCCGGCAACATCGTCAGCGCCTACAACCAGTTCGACGGCAACCTCGACGGGGTGGTGCTACAGGTAACCCTCACGCCCCGGGAGCGGGCCAGCCTCTGCTAAGTGATGAACCTGGCCCAGCTACTGAGCACCGAAATCAACCGTACCCAGGCCGAGCTGGGCGAGAGCATCACGCGCTCAGGCCAGCGGGCCACGGGCCGCACCATTGCCGCCCTGCGCTCCGAATCCGCCCCTGAGCTGGCCCGCCTCTATGGCCCCGCCCACATCGGGGCGCTGGAAACCGGTAGCGGCCCCGCCGCTGACCCGCAAGCCAAGCCGGGCCGCGCGATGATAGCTGACATCACCGCCTGGCTGGCCGCCCGCGGCTCTAGTGCCAGCCCCTGGGCTGTGGCCACCAGCATCCTGCGCCGGGGTACGCGCCTGTTTCGGGGCGAGGACCCGCGCTTCGGTAAGCCCACCGGCACGCTACGGCTGGTGCTGCAGCAGAGCCGGGCGCGCCTCCAGGGCTCCCTTTCGGCTGAAGTGCGCCGCTCCCTGGGTTCCGATCTATTCCCTGACCTAACGCAAACCACTGCCTACTAATGCCTGCACTCGACTCCATTACGCTGGGCGTACAACATACCTGCCTGAGTCTTGGGCACGGTGCTGAGCTGCGCGTAACCGTACGCAGCACTTCCTCGCTGGATGGCGACCCTTCGGTTTCCTGCACCGTGAGCGGGCCAGATGGGGTGGTGCTGGCCGATACGGGTGCCGGTTTCAGCAATACGTTCCGGTTTTCCCCGGTAGCGGATGGTGAGTACACGATTGAGGCTTCGGATTACGCGGGCAAACGGGCCAGCCGCACCTATACCATCAGTTGCGGCGCAGCCGGCCCGGCTGAGCCAGCCCCCGGTACCTGCGACCTGGCCCTATCCGGCCTGCAGGTGATGCCCAGCACTACGCGCGCCTCGGTAGAGGTAACGGCCAGCACCACGGCCGCTTGGGTAAAAGCGACGTTAGTAGCCGCCGATGGCACCCCGCTCAGTGACTATCCGGCCGGTACGCCCGCCGGCCAACTGCTGTTTATCCTGGTACCTGAGGGGACGCACACTCTCACGGTGGAGGATAGCCGCGGCTGCAAGGTAACCGAGCAGGTTGTGGTGGAGCTGGTACCCGTGCAGCCTCCTACACCCGCACCAGAGCCCGCGCCGGCATTTTACGCCGTGGGTGGACGGTTACCGCGCCCGGCGCTGCTCGATACGCCTGTTACGGCGCTGCTCACACCCGAGGGCCAGCCACGGCCCGGCCTGCACGTGCAGGTAGAATTGCTGCGGGTGGGCGCGCTGGCTCCCTTTGCCCGCCTGCGCAAAACCGTGCGGCGCGAAGCGGAACAGGTAGACGTGGCGGCTGACCTCGCCGTTGAACTGCTGCCCCAAATTACCTATCCACCAGGCCTGCCCGCCGTGTACGATAGCGCCGCTACGCTGCCTTTCGCTTACCGCTGGCGGGAAGTGGATGCCAATTCGGCGGGCAACTGGCAGGAGGGCCCCGGCCGCCACTATGCGCTGCTTTCGGCCCCAGCACCGAACACTCCCACGGGCCGCTATTTGGCCGGACAGCCCACAGCGGCCCCGCTCTCGGCTTTTCCCAGTGGCCAGTTGGTGCAGGCGGTGGGCCTGCCCCTGGATGTAGCCGTGTGGCTGCCCGAGCGGGCCCCAGGTAGCACTTGGTTTGCCGAGTGGCGCTACCTGGATGGGCTGGGTCAGGAGGTAGAAATCCGTGCCGTGCCGCTGCCGGACTACCTGCCCGCCGGCGTCACGCGCTTGAGCCTGCCGCGCGACCTGCTGGCCTGCGCGGCCCGGGCGGTGCTGACCCTCTGCGACACGGACCGCAGCTATGCTGGCACGTGCCAGGGCGGCGTGGTGGTGCCGCCCGACCCCGGCACCGGTGGCCACGATTTCAAGATTCCCGATTTCTCAGACCCCGATTTCCTATAAACGATGGCAACACAAGCCCAGAATTTACAAGCGCTGCAGCTGCTGCGCGATGAAACGCAGGCCACACTGGTAAGCGGGGCCAACCTCTCCGGCCCGGGCTTATCGGCCCTGCTCGTGCGGTTGATGAACATTATGAGTGAAGAGGTGCAGCGGGGCGGTACAGTGCGCTACGGCGTAGGTGTGCCCTCAGCTGCGATGGGTGCTGATAACGACACGTATACCGACAAAGCCACCGGCTACGAGTACGTGAAGGCCGGCGGTAACTGGATATTCCAGTTCAGCAAGAAGGGCCAGCCTGGTACCACACCAGTTAAGGGCCGCGACTACGTAGACGGGCAGGATGGCCTCGACGGCAACGTGATTGTGGACAAGGGCTACGCGCCTACCAGCACCGACAATATAGGCTATCAGGAGGGTGACCAGTGGTTTCATACCAAGTCCACGAGCAGCTACGACCGGTACGCCCATATTTCAGGGCAGTGGCGGCTGGTGTTCAGCTCGGGCACGGCAACGGTTACGCCCACGCCCAACCCATTGGTGGCGACCCTCACCACCTCAACCGCTTCTGTAACCGTAGGCACAGCGGTAACTTATACCGCTGGGGCTAATGGTGGCACTGGCCCCTACACGTACGCCACCCAGGCCACCAACACGGCTACCGGGGCCCCCGTGAGCATCGGCAGCGCTGCATCGGGCTCCTGGACGCCCCAGACAGCCGGCAATTACGAACTGACTGCCACCGTAACGGACTCGGCCGGGGCGGTGAAGATTTCCCCCGTGCGCCAAGTATCTGTTACGGCCGCCACTGTTACGCCCACCGCGCCGGCCCCCGTTTCGCAACTGGATACTACGGCCGGCAACGGCCAGGTGGTGGTAAACCTGGAAGCGCCGGCCAGCAATGGTGCCGCTATTCAGAGCTACCGCTATGAGTACCGACCGGGCACGTCCGGCAACTGGCTGGTGGCGGGCACCACCGCCAACCTGAGCCACCCAATCACCGGCCTGACTAATGGGGTGAGCTACCAGTTCCGCGCCTTCGCTACCAACTCGGCGGGTACCAGCACGGCGGGAGCGGTGGTAACGGCTACGCCTACGGCCGGGGCTGGCTCAGCGGGCTATGCAGATATAGTTGTTTTCGGGCTCGATCAATCCAACGGCTCCGGACTCAGCCCCTCTTCCGGCTTGCCAGCGGAATACAAAACGGCCGATTCGCGGGTAAAAATTTGGAACAAAACGGCCAACGCAGTACAGACCTACCAGGTGGGCGTGAATGATAATCCGCTAACGCCAGCACTGGTACCCGGCTACGAACGGGGCTTTGGGCCGGATGCCGCTTTTGTGAAAGCATGGCGAGATGATGCGGCCAACATTGGCAAGCAGCTATTTATCTTCAAAAAGGACGTTACCCCACCGCAAAGTACCAACTCTGCAACGTGCGCTTTCTGGCAGTCGGACCTCTTTCCCGTCTTCAAGCAGGAATGGGATGCCTATAAAGCTGCGCTGGAAGCTCAGGGCTACATCGTGCGGGTGGCTGTACTCATTTCCGGCCTGGGGGAAGGGGATGCGAACAATCCCGACTTCCTCACGGAGTACACGGCCCTGATCAATCGGTTTCAGAGTGAAATATCGGGCATTGGCGTACGCAAGCTAATTGCTAAAAAACAGCACGCGGCCCCGAACCAAGCCGCTGCCCAAGCTCAGTATGTGGAAGCACACTCAGAGGCTACGCTGGTGGATTTGCCCAATCCCGCCTTTTTGAGTGACGGATTACACTACACTGCTGATTCCATGATTCGGCTGGGAGCGTTGGAATATTCCGTCTTTTCGGGTTCCTACACCCCGCCACCGCCCCCGCCGCCACCTGTTGGCGACGGGCCGACTTACACGGCGGAACTGTTCGACTCTCTGCGCAATGATGTGTCGTTTGTCAACGACTCGCTGGTGACCAACCGTCCCAATGGCAGCAACTATGCTCCAGCGGCCAAAACGACCCGCGGCGTGCCCTTCGGCTCAGTAGGCGGGGTGAAAGCCACCGTGCCCGCCCCGGTGCCGGACTCCGTGAAGTCGATTTACTTTGTGCTGGGCGTAAGCGAAAGTCAGGATGAGCTACCTGAGTACCAGGTGCCGATGGGAGTAGAAGCGCGCCCCGGTACCGATAGCGGCTACATGTTGCGGCGCATCCTGGGCATCAATGTTGGCGAGGGACCGAACAATGCGCCTATCATTGATAACGTACCGTTCGGCTCCGATTTCACACTGGATGTAGATGATCAGGGCGCGGTTATCCTGAAAAAGCGGCTGGCCGGCGGCAGTTGGTCCTACGTGCGACAGCTCGGCAACGTCACCGGCAAAGCCTACTTCCATTTAAAACTAGCGGGCGAGCCCGTGTCCGGGATGCACAAGCCCATGAGCCACGGGCTGGTGTAGGTAATAGAAACAAAAGCCCCGACGTACGTCGGGGCTTTTGTGTAGCGTGGTGTTGTAGCATGATAGGAGCTCAACTATTATTTATTTCTATCGTACGGCTGCCGCGAACGATATGGCGTGACAACGATGGCACAGTAATTGGAAAAGATTGGGCATATCTAATACTTAACTCCACCCTCATGAAAAGCTTCGTTCAGAAAATAACGGCAGTTGCATTTTTTGCTGGCCTCTCAACCGCTACTTCGCTACACGCACAGAACACGATTTCCGGTGCTGTACAACAAGGCAATGGCGCCTATATACAGAAAAACGAACGGACTGAATGTATCACCAATGCGCTGCTAGGAATACCGGGTATTTCCTGCCTGAATATGACGCAGGAGAAGCTGCTGGGTACGCCTTCCGGTAATATTATGTCCGTATGGGTAGGGACCGTGCCAGCCGCTTCCCGGCCGAGCAAACGGGTTGTGTATAACTCGACCTGGCAGGAGACGACTACCGATGGAGTAGCCCGTTCATTCAATACTGTGGCTGTAACGGAGCCGTCGGGCACTGTCAAGCTCACCTTGACGAACAAGGAAAACGGCAAGGGCAAACCGGCAAAGGTGAAATAACCTGGCAACCTCTCTTCGTTATGCAAAAATGCCCCGCTCTACCAGGCGGGGCATTTTTATGCCTGTTCCCTAACTGCCCGGCGTTTTGCCCCAGCTCGGCGGCGTTTTGGCGGGCGACTCGTTGCAGCCCCCAGCCCATGGTGGCACCTTGCCAACATGCAAGTTTTCACGCAGCCCTACGAAATCCAGCTCACGCCCGCTTGCCCGGCCCGCACCGTGTACCTGCGCTGGCTCTCGCCCCTCGGCAACTGGGAAGGCTGGGGCTTCACCGGCGACACGGACGATACCACCCAGCCTGAAGCGGACAGCGTTCTGCGCACCGCGTCTGGTTCCGTGCAGGTCTTGCAGCGCACCCGCACCCGCCGCCGGCTGCTCAGGGCCGGCAACCTGACGCCCGCCCAGCACGAAGCCCTGACTTCCTTGCTGGATTCCCCTCAGGTGTATGTGCAGAATGCCGCCGGCCAGCTGACGCCCGTGCTGGTAGTGCCAGCCGCAGCCGGCCGTACCAGTTCGGCCACCCGCACCGAGCTGGACGTGGAAATTGAGCTGCCAGCTTCCAATGCTCTTACGCGAATCTAATGGCTGGCTCCCTCGTTTTAGCAGATGGTCAGCGCCTGCCGCTCTCGGAAGATAGCCGCGTAGCCCTGACGCTGCAGGCCAATAATATCCTACAAGCCGCTTCGGTGCAGGCTGATTTCAGCAGCACGGTAATGCTGCCGGACAGCCCCGAGGTGCGGGCCGCCCTGGAGCAGGCCCAGCGCGGTACTGCCCTGACTGAGCTGCCGTACCAGCAGCTGCCCTGCACGCTGGAAGTCGGCGGCCGGGAGCTACTGCCCGGGGCCGTGGCCATCGTGGAACAACACACCACCGGCACCGGCTTCGAAGCCCAGGTAATAGGCGGTAATAAATCCTTCTACGCCGCTCTGGAAGGCAAAAAGCTACGCGACCTGACGTTCCCAGCGGTAACGGAGCATGACTGGGTACTGGCCTCCGCCGTTGCTGGTGCGGCGCATACGCAGTGGCGGCAATCGTACTGCTACGACCTCTACGACCGGGGCAAGGGTGGGCCTGCTGAGGGCAGCACCGTACACCTGTTCGAAAGTGGTATGCTGCCCAGCGTGTACGCCCGTGCCGTGTGGGAGCAGGTATTTGCCGAGGCGGGCTTTCGGTGGTCCGGGCTGATGCCCGAGTTATTGGACCGGCTACTACTGCCCACGGCCGTAGCGCCCGGCTACGGGGAGGAGTTCCGAAAAGCCCGCAAGCTGGTAGCTGGCATCAGTGGCCAGCGCCCGGACTATGGCCGCGCCTACGAAGGCCGGCCCGAGGTGGTACGCACCGTGCCCTTCGATTATACCGATGCCCGCTACGGCTACCAAGCACCCACGGCCGCGCTGGTGTGGAATCCGGCAACGTATAGCTGGAAGGCGCTGGAGCCCTGCTATGTGAATGTGGGCGGCTCTACCACCGTGGAACTGAGTAGCCCCTTCGGCTCTGCCCAGGCCCAGCTATTCCTCTACAAGAATGGCGGCGAGGTGGGCGGCGGCCCTGTCGTCGAAAGCAAGAAGGGCGCCGATAGCACCTGGGTAACAGCGACGTGCTCGGGCCAGCGCCTGCTCTTGGAAAAGGGAGACGAGCTAACCCTACGCATTAAGCTCAATAAAGCTAAGCAGGGCATTTACGGCACTCATAAGTGGGGCTATTCCATGTTTGATGGGCAGATTCATGTCGTAGATGGCAACACACTGCCGCTGGACAGCTTCACTGTAGAGGTGCTGCCCGACTTTCCGCCCGGCGGCCGGGTGCGGGTGCAGGACCTGCTGCCCGATATAGCCCAAAAGGATTTTGTAAAAGGCATTGTCGGCTTGTTTGGCCTTACCCAGCAGACCGACCCGTACACCCGCTTCGTGCGTTTCACGCCCACTGGTCCTGCGCTGGAGGATGCTCTGCCCAGCGCCCCCAACTGGCAGGGGAAAGCAGATGCCCAAGCGGAGGCCCCACGCTACTTTCATCTGCCGGATACGGCCCAGCGCAACTGGTTTCGCTGGAAAGAGGATGATACCAATCCTGAAGCTGCGCGGGGTCTGGGGGATGGCTTTCTGCCGTGCCCCAATACCACGTTGGAGTCGGAGCGGGACCTGCTCACGCTGCCCTGGGCAGCCACTACCACCGGCACCAATGGGCTGCCGCTGCTGCCCGTGTTTTCCCTGCGCACGGGCAGCGTGTCGGTAGAGCCCGAATATGACAAAGCCAGCCCGGGCCCGCGCCTGGTGGTGCAATCCGCCCTAACCCGCCGCGTGCTACTCACCGACAGCACCGCCGCTGGCACGGCCATCAGCCCGCGCATCAGCACCTTCCTGGGGCTGAACTTCACCACCGACCTGCTGCCCGCTTGGTACGGGCATCTGCGCGCCGTGTACGCCCGCCCGCTGCTGCTACGGCCCTCGGTGCGGCTCTCGGTGGCGGAGGTAACGGACTTCGACCAGTTGCAGCCGGTGTGGCTGGAAACTGAGGGCAGCTACTTCTACTGCAACAAAATCGACCAGTGGGAAGAGGGCCAGCCTTCAACCCGCGTGGACCTACTTCGCCTGACCTACTAGCATGGCCAACGATCAAACCGAAAAGGTACTGTTTGAGGTACGCCTCAACGCGGAGCAACTTAAGGCGGAGGCCGACAAAGTGCGTGCCCAGCAGCGCGGCCTCACTACCGACATTGACGCCACCCGGGCCGCCCAGAAGAAACTGGCCGCCGAGTACAAGGCCGGTACCGTTACCCAGGCCGACTACGCCACCCAGGCCCAGCAGCTCAGTGAGCAGCTGCGCACCCAGACCCGGGAGCAACAGCAGGCCAGTAAGCAACTGGAAAATCTGGGTCGCGCTTCGGGGGATGCCGAGGGCTCTATCAACCAGCTCCGGGCGGATCTGGCCCTCACCACGGCCAGCTACAACGCCCTGAGCAGGGAGGAGCGCGACAACACCGAGGCCGGCAAAGCCCTGCAGGCCCGCACCCGCGCCATCAGTGATGAGCTGAAAGGGTTGGAATCGGCCGTGGGCGACAACCGCCGCAACGTGGGCAACTACTCGGGCAGCCTGCAGCAGTTGGTCAAGGAGATGGTTAAGCTCCGGGCCGAGGAAAAAAACTTGGCCGCGGGCTCCGAGGAGCTGGCTCAGAACCAAAAACGGCAGATCGGCTTTCAGATAGCCGCGCAGAAAGCCGCGGCCCAGGCCGGGCAGACCTACGAGGAGGCCACCAAAACCATTGAGAACTACACGAAGGCCATTCAGCCGGCCGTGGAGCAGCTCGTGGACTTGGAAGCCGAGCAGGCCCGGCTGATAGAATCCGGTGAGGGCTCGGCCGAGGCGCTGCGCAAAATCGGTTTTCAGATTGGGGCCGCTAATAAGAGCATCGAGGAGGCCGCCCCGAAAACGAAATCATTTGCCGGGGCGCTGGTAGAGGCGGCTGGGGAAAGTGAGGTGTTGGGTGGCACCGTGCAAAAACTTAACGGCTTTCAGGAGAAGTACATCCAGCTCCAGAACCTCGCACGCCTGGCCATGGGTGCCAGCACCGGGGCCGCCAAGATTCTGAAGGTGGCGCTGGCCGCTACTGGCATCGGCGTGTTTCTGGTGGTGCTGGGTAGCCTGGTTACCTACTTCACCCAGACGGCCGAGGGTGGGCGTATCGTCGAGCAGGTGTTTGCCCAGCTCGGGGCCGTGGTGGATGTGCTTACGGACCGCATTGGCACCTTCGGCAAAGCCATTGTACAGGTGTTCAAGGGCGACTTTGCCGGGGCCGCTGAAACGGCGAAGGCCAGCTTCCGGGGCGTGGGTGACGAAATCCAGCGGGAAACCCGGTTGTCATTGGAGTTGAGCAAAGCCCGCCAGCAGTTGGAAATCGACCAAGCCCGCAACATCAGCACCAATAAGCGACTGTTGGCTCAGGTGGAGGCCGCTAAAAATATTCGGGATGATGAAACCAACTCCATTGCCCGCCGCACCCAGGCCAATGAGGAGGCTTATAAACTGGAAATGCAGCGGCAAAATATTTTAGCTGACTTGGCTAAACGCAACTTGGATATCATCAGGCAGGAAATAGAGATGCGTGGTGGTGAGGCAAAGGCCACGCTTGAACAGCGACGGGCATTGGGTGAAGCCGAAAACGAGTACTACGATGTCATTGAGGACAGCAATGGCAAACAGAACGAACTCATTACCAACCGCGTGAGCTTGCAGAAGGAAGCCGAGGAGCAACGCCGCAAGCTCGTGGCCGACAGTCTGAACTACGACTTGGCCCGCATCGATGCCGAGTTGGCCCGCGTCACGGAAAACTCCGACCGGCAGTTGGCGCTGGAAAAAGCCAAGCTGGAAAAACAGCGGGCCCTCTCGCTGAACGAAGCCGATCTGACGGCCAAAGCCAAGCAGGCTATCGAGGTGAAATACCGTAGCGACCTGGAAACCCTGAACCGGGAGCACCTGCAGCGGCTACGTCAGCAGGCTGCTGAGTCGCAACAAATAGCCATTGCCGCCCAGCTGGCCCGCGCCCGAGAGGGTAGCCAGGAGGAGTTTTTGCTGAAAGCCCAAGCTATTCAGGCTGACCTGCAGGCCGGGCTGGCCGCTATTGATACGCGTCAGAGCAAGGAGCAGCAGGCCGCGCAGGCTGATAAACTACGGGCCGAGGCTGCCCAAAAGCAGGCGGAACTGGAGTATCAAAACGCGCTGGCTGGGCTGGAAGCCTATTTAGCCCAGCAGCGCACTCTGACCAATCAACAGTACGCGAACAATGAAATTACTAAGGCGCAGCACGAAGCAGCGTTGGCGGCGATTGAGCGGTCGGGCCAAGCTGCACGCATTGTTACACTGCAGGACTACGGTCGTAGTACCATAGCGGAGGAAGAGAACCAAAGCCAGCAACGGGTACAGACAGCCGATAACGAAAAGAACCGGAAGCAGCAGATTGCTGAGCAGGAAATACAGATTCGGTTTGCCGTGGTGGCTGCTACACAGCAGGGCACGGACACTATCATCAACCTGTTTGGGGAGGAATCCGCGGCTGGGCAAGCCGCTTTAGCAGTGAAAAAGGTGCTGGCTGTGACAGAAATTGCCCTGAACCTGCAGAAGGAACTGTCAGCCATTGCCGCCGCCGCAGCGGCCAACCCTGCAAACGCGGTAACAGCCGGCGTTGCGGGCGTTTCACAGTCTGCTATTCTCTCTGGTATTGCCATTGCCAAGGCGGCGTTTGCCACCGCGCAGGTGCTGGCCTTTGCTGACGGGGGACTGGTGCTGGGACCGGGAGGTCCGAAGGACGATTTAATTCCTGCTTACCTGAGCAACGGCGAAGCCGTGATGACAGCCCAGGCCGTGCAGTTATTCGGCCCCATGCTCAGTTGGATGAACCAAGCCGGGGGCGGCAAGTCTTTTGGCTACCGGGACCCGATGCCGACGGCTACCATGGCCCGCTACGCCGAGGGCGGGGTGGTGCGCTATGATGCCAGCTACATGGCCGCTATGGCCGGCCGCTCAGGCGGTAGCGAGATTGACTACCAACAGCTGGCCCGCGCAGTGGCGCAGGAGGTTGGGCCAGTATTCTACGCGGCCAACAAAGCTCTGCCTCGCCAAACTGTGGTGCTCAGTGAGCTGCGCGAAAAACAGGACAAACAAGCCCGCAACGAAGCGCGGGGCAACCTCTAATTGCCAGATAATGCGCGTTATCGACATTCTGAATAAACTAGAAGAGGGCGGCCAACTGACCGCCCTCTACCAGGCTGGGGTACTGACTATCCGCGCCTACAGCCAGCGCGACCTGTACTTGCGCTGGCAAACCCTGCGGGCCTCGGTACGCTATGCCCAGGATAACGCCGGGGCCGTGCGGCAGGTGGCCGGGGAAATGTGCGTGAGCACCGACACGGTATACCGGGCCGTGGCCAGCATGGAGAAGCGGGCGGCGTAGAAAACCGCCGCGCACATAACCGCTTGACGCAGAACGGTGCGGTAAAAATCCAGTCTTCCGGGCAGCGTCCTAGCACCTTCGTAGCATGGCTGAAGCGAAGGTTTTAATTACGGGCCCCATTGTCGGTGATTCGAAAGAAGCCGGCGACGCTTGGCCGTTTACGCTGCTGGAAGATGTCATTGCCCAGCTCGATTGGCAAAAGCCCTTCGACACGGTGCACGTGACCATCAACTCCCCCGGCGGCCGGGTGGATAAGGGTATGGGTATTTACGACTTCCTGCGTAGCCTGGGCCCGGGCGTGACCATCAAAACCGAAGCCATCGGCCAGTGCAGCAGCATTGCCACCGCCATTTTCCTGGCCGGCTCCGAGCGCCTGATTCACCCGCATACCGAGTTCATGATTCACCTGCCCAGTGGCGGGGTGCTCGGTACGGCAGAAACCATTCAGGAGTACGCCACGGCTATGGCCCGCTGCCAGCAGAGCCTGATTGACCTGTATGTGGAGCGCGCCGGCGTGGACGCCACGGCCATCATGGAGGTGATGCGCCGCGAAACCGAGCTGACGGCCGAAGAATGCCTGTCGTTGGGCTTTGCCACGGCCGTTGTGCAGCCCATCACCGCGCTGGCCACCCTGCCCAAAACCGCCGCCGTCACGGTGGGCGCTACTCCCGCTACTTCTGAACCGCAGCCGGCCGCGCCGGCCCCCTCTATTATGTCCACTCTTCTCGCTCAGGCCAAGAACTTGGTAGCCAGCATCAGCAACCTAGGCAAAGCCCCCGTGACGTCCCTAGCCGTGACCACTACCGGCGACTCGCCCACCACGCTAACCATCGACACCGGCGACCGGGATACCTACGAAGTGGGTGACAACGTGTACACCGATGAGGCCATGACGGAGGCCGCTGCCGATGGAGCTTACGACGTGACGGACGGCAACACCATCACGGTAACGGACGGGGCCATTTCTGCCTTCGCCGCTACCGCCTCGGAAGAGGGTGCGCCCGCTACGGCTTCGGATGCTGATGGTGTAAACGGCCAGATTCTGGTTGCCATTCAGGGCCTTACCTCCGTGGTAACGGGGCTGCAAGCCCAGGTAACGGCCATCAGCAAAAAGCAGGCAGCTACCAATCAGCGCATGAATACCATTGCCGCTGCCACGGGCAGTGCTGCCGTGGTGGAAGCGGATGATGTGCCCACGCAAAGCCAGCAAGGCAAGACCACCATCAAAACGGGCCAATCCGCGGCTGACCGCCGGGCTGAAAAGCAAAAGCAAAACCGCAAGCTGTAATCCAGCTCTCTTCTTTCTCCATCACTATTTTCTCTGACTACAGCCATGGCTGACAAGATTCTGGATTACGCCTGGGTGACGGGTAACGCCCCCTTCTACGGCCCGGAAGAGTTCCGCGCCTTCATTCTCAAGTTCATTCAGGAAGATCCTGAACTCAACGCCATCATGGTGATTGAGGACGGTATCAAAGCCAAAATGGACGTGCCCTTCGTGGGTCGTTTCGAGAAGGTAACTCACCTCGACCCGGGTTGCGGCGCCCAGCCCAGCACGCCCCGTATCCCGTTCGACAAGCTGACCTGGGACCCGCAGCCCATGCTGGCCTGGATCAAGGAATGCGCTACCGACCTGGACCGCACCTTCATGGCCTGGGGTTTGGACGTGGGCTACAAGCGCGACGACCTGCAGAACGCTATTATTCGCATCAAAACCGGTAACCTGGTACCCGGTGATGCCGGCACGGAGCAGACGGTCGACTACTGGAACGAGTTCGTGCAGGACATGTTCATCAGCGCCATCAAGCGCGACATCTACCGTTTCGCCCTGCTCGGCAACAAAGCCATTACGGCTGCTCAGCTCACGAAGGGGGCCGATGACGTGAAGAACTACAACGCCGTTGATGGTGCCTTCACGCAGGTGTTTGCCGCCGGTGCCGACAACCGGGCGTATGAAATTGCGGCCAACCAGACGGCCGACCAGGAACTGCCCGCCGGCGAGTCCTACAAAATCTTCAAAGCGTTGGACAACGCCGCGGAAGGTGACTTGGAAGATGCCGACGACAAGGTGTTCCTGGTAACCAGCTCTATTGCCAAAAACTGGCAGGATTACCGCGAGTCGAACGACAAGGTGCAGGTGAGCTGGGATTTGCAGGAAGGCCGCCTCGTAGCGCCCACCTTCCGCGACATTCCGATCATCAAGATCAAGGACCTAGACAAGCTGCTGAAATCGGATTTCAAGCTGAACGGCAAAATTGATTTGCCCCACCGGGCCATCCTGACCACGCGCGGCAACCTGCGCGCAGGCTTCGACAGCTATGACGCCGCCACGGAAGTAGATGCCTTCTATGACCGTCCGACCCGAGAAACGCACCTGCGTGCCATGTTCAAGATGGACGTGAAGGTGATGACCTCGGACTTGATGCTGGCTGCCTACTAAGCTTATCCGCTGTGAAAGCGCCCCGGCTGGCTGCAACCGGCCGGGGCCATTCTCTCACCTGCAACCTCGTAGACTACTATGGCAGCTTGCCGTCAACTAAAAGGGGGAGCTACCCCTCCCTGCGAAACCGGTACTTCGGGCATGAAGCCCAAGGCCGTGCTGATTCGCAAAGAAGATATTGTGGGGGTAGCACGCCACGCCACCATCAAAAAGGCCGTGACCATCACGCTGGCCTCTGGTAAGAAAGGATTCCTGTTTCAGGGCCTGGGTAGCAGCAATGCCGCCCGCGCGGAACTGGTTCCGGGCAAATACAAGCCCAGCTACAAGCACGAGTTTGACCTGGTAGCCTTCGACCCGGGGCCTGAGCAGGCGGAAACGATGGAAGATTTGGCCGCCGAACCGGAAGGCGTGGTATCCATCACGCCCGACAACAACGGCTACTACAAGGTGCTGGGCCTAAATGCCGGTTTGCGGCCTTCCACCATGAAAACAGACAGCGAAGATGCGGACCTGGGAGGTGGTATTCCCGCTACGCTGGCCTCAGAGAAGGAAATCGGCTTGGCTGACTACTTCATGGTGCTGGATACCGGCGGGCTTTATGATGCCGCGGCCACCAAAGCTGCGTTCGAGGCGCTGTACCAGTAAGCCGCCATGACTACCCAAACGCTCGGGAAGGGTGAAATGGATGCGTGGGGGCAGCGGGCTCAGCAGGTGAAACTGCTGGGCCTCAACCGCGCCTCAGCCGCCGAAATCGGAGCCGTGCACGCGGGACTGTACCCCTCCGCCGAAGCGGTACGCATCACCTGCCGTAAGTGCGTCTCTGATGCTTTTCAGGCCATCCTGCGCTACCTACGCACCCAGTCCGACACCTCCCCAACTACTTCCATTTTACCCCAGACCGCCATGAAACAGGCCCTGACCTACCGCTTTGCGGATGATAAGCAGACCTACCGCCCGCACAACTCGCCCACGGTGTACAACAACGCCAACCTGACGGATGAGCGGGTGCGCACCATCCTCAAAGCCGACCCAGCCGCTGCTGCCCACTTCGGTATTTCCGAAGAGGAAGGCCAAGCGTTTGTGGATGCTGGTACGCAGCCCGAGCCCACGGCCGAAGAGTTGCGCGCGGAGCAGTTCAAGCAGCTCGACGCCATTACTCGGGTTGAACTGGACAAGCTGTATGTGCAGGAGGTACCCGAGAGCGACCCGAAAAACTTCGCCAAAAAAGAGGACTTGATCAATTCGCTGCTGGACTTCCGAGCGAAAGCCTAAGCCAGTTCGCTCACTGCCTACCTGTAAAAGGCCCGCACCGCGCTTCGGGGCGGGCCTTTTCTTCTTCTCTCCCTGCTTTCTGCTACCCGTGTCCACTGCCGCCGTTTCCTCTGCACCTGCTCTGCCCCCGATGGCCCAGGCCCAGCGCCAGGTGATTCGCGCCCAGGCCCTGCGGCCCGACATTATCACGCTGAGCACGCCCACCGACTATCCGAAGTGGGGCGACGACAACCAGTACCCCCAGCGCCTGCTGCAGGCCATAGCCGCCAGCGGTACCGCCTCGGTGTGTGCTGAGCGCAAGGCCCAGTTTATTGAGGGCAACGGGTTCACCGATACCACCTTTTACCGGGCCGTCATCAACCGCAACGGCGGCACCCTTGACGCGCTGCTGCAGCCGGTGACCAATAACCTCGGCTATCTGGAAGGCTGGGCCGTGCGGGTGAACATCAACGCCAACGGTCTGCCCTGCGAGGTGCTGCACCAGCCCGTGGAGCAGGTGCGGCCGTTCCATCCGGAAGGCGACGGCATTACCCGCTGGTGCGGGCTGGTGCGCAACCCGGCCGCCGTAGCCCGCCGTGGGGCGACCTATGCCAGCCGCTCGGGCCTGCAGAAAGTGCCGGTGTTTCGGGGCAGTGAAAAGCCCGAAGAACGGCTGAAGCGGGCTCTAGAATGGAAGAATGAGAAGGGTGAAACCGTGGGGCTGGCCGGCTACCCGGGGGAAATCTACTACTGGTTTCAGCAACGTACCGGGGCTTACCTGCACCCGCGCCCGCTGATTGATGCCGTGCTTGACGACGTGTATTCTGAGCCCGCTCTGAAGCGCAGCCGAGCCTCCGACATCATGGAAGGGTATTCAGCCAAGGTGATGATTACGGAGTACGGCACGAACCAGCCTACCCAGGAAGTCCTGGATGCCAACGCCATCAAGTATGGTGGTTTTGTGGGGCCGGAAGGAGGGAAGGTACTGGTGCAGTATGCCGACCGATCCGAGAATAAGCCGGGTATTGACACCATCACGGCTCCCGACGCCAGCAAGCGCTACCAGACCGACGAGGATGCGATCAAACAGAACATCCGCGAAGCCATGCAGATGCCGGGCGTGCTGCTGGGCCGGGAGATTGCCGGCAAGCTGGGCAGCTGGCAGGAACTGCAGGACGCGGTGGCCTACGTGCAGGCTTTGGTAGTGAATTCTGCCCAGCGCAGCCTGGAGCGCGGCTTTGAGGCCGTGTTTCGCGACTTCCAGAACCGCGACGGCAGCCAGCCTTTTAAGGCATTGCAGGATTTCTCCATTCAAAATCTGACTCTCCAGCAGGCTGCCGCCTTGGCTGGGGTGTCGGTACCTACTACGCCCGATAATGGAACTGGAACCGCTGCTGCTTAGCGCTGCCGACTGTCTGCCCTACGCCGATCTTCCCGCAACTTTCCGCGAGGCGCGCATCGACGCCCACATTCGCCGGGCCCAGCGCCGGCTGAAGCCCATCCTGGGGCCTGAGCTGTATGCCGAGCTGCTACGGCTCACGCAGGCCGGGCCGCTTCCGCAGGTATGGGCCGAACTGCGGGCCCGGCTGGTGCCGGCGCTGGCCAACGCTACGCTGGCCGCCTACTGGCCGTTCTCACAGACTTCGGTTACGGGGGCTTCGGTGGTGCGCAAAACCAGCCAGTACTCGGAGCCCATTGACGCGCGCACGCTAGCTACCCAGGCGGCCGTATTCGACGGTGAGGCTTTGAGCCACGAGATAGAGCTGCGCAGCTGGCTGATTGCCAATGCCGCCGACTACCAGCCTTTCTACCCCACGGCCGATCACTGCGCCGGCGGGGCTACAGCCAGCCGCACGCCTACCACGGTGGTGCAGCGCATTCGCCCGCTGCCCCGCTAAGCCAGTTCCAATTCTCACGCATTTCATCTCCGGTATAGAATGACGACTCGCACGGAAGCAGTGGCCGAAAAAGTGGCTGCCCGGGAAAGTTTGATCACCCGCAACTGGATTCTGGTGGGGGTGATTGGGGTGCTGCTGCTGTTCGTGCAGGCGCTCATGACCTTCATCATGAGCAACGCCGCCACGAAAATGGACACCTACTCCAAAAGCCTGAGTGAGGTGCTCACGGCCGTGCAGGTGATGAACGCCCGTAACGAGGCGCTGGCCCAGCGGGTGACGGAACTGGAAAAGGAGAAGGCTAACGCAGCGGCTACCCACAACAACCTGGATGTGCGCCTGCGCTCGGTCGAGCAGCGGGTAGCTATCCACGACCAATTCATGGCTTCTCACAAATAATTTCTTTTCATATGCTGAAAGCTCTCATCACCCTGCGCGGCATCTTCCGCCGCTGGTTCCCCGCCCTCGTGGCCCTGGTGCTCTGCGCCGCCTATTACCAGTACACCACCCATCAGCAGGCCGAGCGTGCCGCGCTGGCCGCCGCCGTGGAGGCCGGTCGGCTCAATGCCGACGGCGCGCAGGTGGCCGCCGCCGCCAACGCGGCCGTGCCGCCGTTTGGCTTGGTGACGGGCAAACTCGTTTTCGCCTTGGCTATTTTCTTCACCGGCCTGGCCGTAGTGTGGCTAATGCTGCGCTTCGTGGCCCCGGTGCTGCCAGACTGGGCCCGCGTGGGCTACCGCCCCGCCTTTGGGGCGCTGGATGGAGACGTACAAGTACGCACGTTCAACACGGTCTGGCTCTCGCTGCTCGGCTACTTCGCCGTGTGCGTGCTGGCCGCTTGCCTGGTATCGTAATGCGGGCCGCTGTTCTTGGGCTAGCTCTACTGCTCAGCCACGCGGCCGCTGCCCAGGTAGCCCACCGCGCCAAGTCCGGGGCGGTGACGTGCCAGCTGCAGGCAGCCACCGACCGGCTGCACGTTCGGGAGGCTACCGGCAACAATGATGGCCCCGAGGTGCTGGCCGCGCAGAAAGCCGCCGGTGCAAAGCCCCGCGACCCGTGGTGTGGGTGTGAAATGTTCGTGCAGCAACAGCGCTGCGGGCTGCCCTCGCCCCAGTGGCCGGCGGCGGCGCGCAACTGGAGCCAGGCTGCTAGTCCGCGCACGTTTTATATCCGCGGCTTGCGTGGCTCCCTCGACAGCATCCGGCCGGGCCACATCGTGACGTTTTACTACGCCAACCTCGGCAGAGTGGGCCACGTCGGCAAGGTGATAGCGCTAGGCCGACCAGTGCGCGCTGGCCGGGCCCCGCGCACTTACCTGGTAAATGCCGGTAACACCGGCCGGGGCGGTGGTCGGGATGGTGCCGGCGTGTATAACGTGAACTACCCCGCATACCAGATTTACGCGGGGGCTAACTGGAGCTACTGATGCGCTACATCCTATTGCTCGGTGTGCTGAGCCTTGCCGCCTGTAAAACTATTGAAACCACCATCAACCAGACCGGTACCGGCCACATGGCCACGACTACGGCCGCGCAGGAGCCGGGGCCGGTGGCGACGGGTGCCGGGGCTACAGCCGTCGAGGCAAAGAAGCCCGAGGCGCCGGTGCAGGCTGGTGCTGGCAACCAGCAGCAGGCCACAGACAACACCAAGGCCGGCCAGCGCAACGGCTCGGCAGCTTCGGGTGCTGGTAGCTCAGCCAGCAATGAAAGCGAAAAGGGTGGTACTCCTTGGTGGGCGTATGCCCTCCTCATCTGCGGAGGGGTGGTAGGGGGCTGGCTGCTGCGAGGCAAAGCCAGCGCGTGGAGCTGGTGGCCCAGCTGGGCGCGGCCGGGTTAGGCTATCATGTTTTTCTATCATTAAAAAAAGCCCCGACCAGTGCCGGGGCTTTTCCAATAGTTATTACATAGTGTCGTCGCTATTAGTTTGTGAAACTATTTGGAAGCTAAATATACCTGTCCAGAAGCTGTTACATACCACACCGCATTGTCACTAACACTGGCCGTCACCTGTGACACATTGAGCCCGCCTTGGAACTCCCAGTCGCTCGACGTGCCGTTAGTGGGTCGATAGTAAATCTGATTGTCCAGCCCTATCAAGGCGGCATAAGTTCCTGTGCAGGTAATGTCTTTGCCTAACCCGGACTGTAGCGCCCAGCTCCGGTCAGCCCGAGGAGTTTGTGGCAATGGGCCCAAATACACTTCGTTTATGCTGGTAGTTATCCAGGGACGCCCAAATTGGTCTACGCCAATGCTTGTTGCTGCGCCACCATAGACTACTTCTTCGGCGCTAGTATTTGAAATCAGTCGATAAACACGGTACCCACCATGCAGGGACTCAGTGCTTAGGAAGTACACTGCGCTACTTGTAACAGACGTTGCTACATCAACAGCATTAAATGGCAGCTTAGACCAATTGCCGCCAGCATAACGCCATAACTCATTTGTATTGGTTACAGCATATAGGCCATCTCCTGTTGTCCCTGCAATCTTGACAGCTCCACCACCGTTCGGACCATCAATAGCAACCCAAGTGCCTTGAACCAAATTTGCTGGTGGAATGCGACGCCAGATTTTATATCCTCCCGGCACCATCGTTTGACCTAATCCAGTCACAATGCCTCCTCCCTCAGAGTTAACACTGCTGGTGTATCCAACAGCAATTTCTCGCATCGGCTCAACTACTGGGATATTCGTTTCAGAAGTAAAATCTGCCGTCTGGCGTTGTGCTACAGGTGATGGGCTATCCAACACTGCTTGTTCGCAACTGGTTACTGCAACCAGCAGTAATAAGGTAGCTAACTGGTAAACTGTACGCTTCATAGATACTTCAAAAAATGAGTTTGGGATGAGCCCGCTAATTACATGAATTATGTATTTTAAAGAAATAGCAACTATTTCAAAACAAAAAGCCCCGGCAGCAGTCGGGACTTTTTCGTTTCTTGGACTTATGCCCATTCCCAGCTTCTACAGCTTTAACCAGCTACCAGTCCAGACCCAAATCGGCATTGTGGTATTCGAGGGCACTTTCCTTTGCAACCCCCTGGGGGAAGAGGGCGACTACATCAACCTCTACCACATGGGCGACTTCTTTGCCGAGCTCTACTACGATGCCGAGATGAACGTGCTGCACGACTGCCGTACTTTTCGCAGCGTAACGCAGCTGCAGGTGTATGCTGACCGCATTGACATTCAAAAGCTGTTGCAGGAGAGAGAATAGCAGACTCAGTGCACTCAAACTGCGTCAAAAGGGCACAGAAAAAGGCACAGACAGAAAAAAGCCGTTGCAACTCATTGAGTTACAACGGCTTCTAAGTACTGTGAGCCCCCAGTCGGAATCGAACCAACGACCTACTGATTACAAGTCAGTTGCTCTACCAGCTGAGCTATGGAGGCATTCAGGTGGCACAAAAGTAGATGCGGAAAACGAGCAGGGCAAATATTCTGTCCATAATTTATTGCGGCACCCGATAAGTGTCTGAGTAGTCGGAAAATAAAAAAAGGCCTACAGGTGTTCCGTAGGCCTCTTTTACGAAGCAGAAGCGGCGTTAGCTGCGCACGGCTTTAAGCTGGCGTTTCAGTCCATCAATTCGGGACTGGGCTTCATCAATGCGGCCCTGGTATTCCTGCCGCAACTGGCCGGCGTTTTTCGAGCGGGCAAAGAACTCCAGGTTAGTTTTCAGGGTAGAAATGTCGTTTTCCAGCTCGTTGATTTCCCGGCGAAGTGCCTGCTCTTTTTTATACAGCAGTTGCTGGGCATCAGGTGCGGCTTTCAAACGCTCAATTTGCAGGCTGAAGAGCAAGTCTGTCCGCTCAGGGTAGGTAAGGCCGGGCACTTTATCCAGATAGGAGGCCATCAGGGACTGGAACTTCTCATCGGCTTGGTGGCTAACACGGGCCCCATCAAATGCCCGCCACTCGTGCACGTGCTGGCGGAAGCCTTCCAGCGTGCCGGGCTGGTCGGCTGATAAAGCGGCGACGGTATCGGCCACGCGGGCCAGGTGTTGCTGCTGCTCCTGGCTGAGTTGCTGGGCGTGGTGCTCCCGCTGCCGGGTCTCTTCTTTCTTCCGGTCGAAGAAGGCGTCGCAGGCCGTGCGGAAGCGGTTCCACACTTTGTCCGACTGTTTTTCGGGCACCCGGCCAATCAGCTTCCAGTCTTTCTGCAGGCGGATAACCGTTTCCCGGGCTTCTTCCCAGTTCGGATTTTGCAATGCGGCTTCAGCTTGCTCACACAGGGCCAGTTTGCGCTTCAAATTGGCGTTTTTCTCTTCGTCGAGGGCCTTGAAGAATTGATTTTTCTTCTGGAAGAATCCTTTATAAGCTCCCCAAAACTGCTTGTTCAGCTGCTCCGCCTTCTCACGGGGAACCAGGCCGGCTGCGTCCCAGGCTTCTTTCAGCTTCTGCAGCTCGTCTGTTTTGGTGCGCCACTCATTTACCCGCTCGGTCTGGAATTCGCCATAGGGTCGAAGCTGTTCCAGAAGCGCCGTTTTACGCTCCAGGTTCGCATTTTCCTGGGTTTGACGAGCTGACAAGAACTCCTGCTTGCGGTTGTGTACTTGCTCCGAAGCCTGCAAAAAGCGCTGCCACAGGGTTTCGCGCTGCTCGTTAGGCACAGGGCCAATGTGCTTCCAGTCCTCGTGCAACTGCCGCAGCTCCTGCAGTGCTTTATTAATGCTGGGCTGCTGCTGCAGAGCTTCCGCCCGGGTGATAAGGCCCTCTTTCGCCTCTTGGTTGCGGCGGCGGTCCAGCTCCTTCATCTCGAAGAAAAGCCCCCGGTTGTTGTAGTAGATGTCGAGCAGGGCGTGGTAGCTGTTCCACAGTTCCTGGGCATCTTTTTGGGGTACCGGGCCGGTGGCCTTCCAGTCATTCTGCAAAGCCTTGATGCGGGCGGAGCTGTCTTTCGTTTCCGCCGACTCTACCAACGTACGGAGCTGTGATAGCAGGTACTGTTTATGCGCCAGATTTTTAGCGCGCTGCTCGTCCTCGGCCTTGGCGTCGCGGGCCCGGCTTTCCCGGAAACCCTGCACGGCCTTGGTAAGCTCAGGATAACCAGCGGGGCCGGGGTAGTTGAAGTCGTCAGCGGCGCCGCCTTCGGCCTGGTACCGCTCGCGGGCGGCGGTGCGGTCAGCCTGTACGCCGGTTTCGTACTGGCGGTGCAGGTCCATAATCTGACGGCGGTTCTGGCGGGCGTCCGGGCGCTGCAGCAGCGTGAGCAGATGCTGAGTTTGCGCCGGGCGGTCCAGGGAGTCAAAATCCGCGGCCGGAGTTTCAGAAATGTATTCTTCGTCGTCCTCCACTGCCGCCGCGTCCGAAGAAGTGGGTAGTGAGCCTACTTCGGGGCTGGTTTCCAATGCGGCTTCAACCGACGCATTGTTTGGCAGCTCCACTACCGGCGTTACGTGCGGAGCTTCTGGCTCGGGAGCAGTAGTGGCTGAACTCTCAACCGAGGAAGGCTCAGTAGCAGCAGTGGGTTGCGCTGCGTTATCGGCTGAGGCATCGGCGGGGGTAGTGGTACCGTAATGCGCAACGGCGCGGGCCTCACCGGCAGAATGAGCTTCAACGGGTGCCTCGGCGGGTACGTGCGCTGCCGATTCGGTAGCGGCTGCAGCTTCAGGGGTGCCGGGAGCCGGTTCGTTTTCAGCGGCCTCAGGCTCGGCCGTTCCGGCCCCGGCGGGCTCCGCTGGCAACGGGGGCGTGCCCTGGGGCGGCCGCTCGGTGATATCATCGGGGCCCGACTGCCGGGAGCGAATTTCGGCGAGGCGGCGCTCTAAAATGCTCTGTGGCGACTCGGCGTTGCCACCATTTTCGGCGGGCGTGGGGGTATCTTGGTCAGGTAGCATATTCAACGACAAGAACACCCGGCTCGGGGCCGGGTAAGTGGAGGAGCGTTAGTTAAGGCGGGGGTCGGTGGGGTAGTTGGACAGCATCCGGTAGCGGCCGCCTTTTTCCCGCAAAATGGATTGCCAGAAGGCATCGGTGGTCAAAGTAAATACTTTCGCGGCAGCATCGGGGTGCACAATCCAGACATTTTCCCGAATTTCCTCAGCCAGTTGCCCCGCAGTCCAGCCCGAATAGCCCACGTACAAGCGTACGTCGTTGGGAGGAATGGCGGCCGTTATGAGGTTCTGCAACAACTCGCCAAACTCTCCACCCCAAAAGACCCCATCACCTAGGGGCTGAGCCTGGGGAAGCTGGCTTGCGCGGTGCAGAAAATGGAGAGTATCGGGCTGAACGGGGCCACCAACTCCCAACGGAATTTGGGCGGCGGGCAACGCTTGCCCGCCGGGCAGCTCCAGCACGTCGCCCAACTGCAGGGTAGATGGGCGGTTGAGCACTAGCCCGAAAGAGCCTTCCTCCTCGGAGTGGCTGCACAGCAGTACGACCGTGCGCTCAAAGTTTGGGTCGCCCAGAAAAGGTTGTGAAATCAGCAGACTACCAGGATGCAGACGAGCCATAACAAGTAGGTAACAGGTGAGGACCGGTAGAGAAACAACGAACCCTGCAAGGCGGGCAGTATACCCTGTGCCGGCCGCAACTTCTCTACAGGTACGAGGAGCGAGGGGGCTGAGGTTCCACGGCGGCCCATCATTTGTGCTACCTTGCGGTTGTATTTAGTGGGTGCGTCCGGTTGCCGGCTGCGCCCCTTGGTGATAACCTGCTACTTACCACCCCAATTCCATGACCGACCAGCAACTGGCGGGCTTGCGCCAGACCTATTCCCGCCAAACCCTTACCGAAACTGATGTACAGGCCGATGCCGTGGTGCAGTTTCAGCGCTGGCTTGATGAAGCCCTGGCCGCCCGCGTGGAGGAGCCCTCAGCCATGACGCTGTCCACGGTGAACGAAGCAGGCCAGCCCGCCGCCCGGATAGTACTGCTGAAAGGCCTGCCCAACAACGACGGATTCCTGTTTTTTACTAACTATGAGTCGCGCAAGGGGCAGGAGCTGGCTACCAGCCCACTGGCGGCCCTCACGTTTTTCTGGCCGGCGCTAGAGCGGCAGGTGCGGGTAGAAGGCCGGGTAGAGAAAGCCGCGCCCGATGCGTCCACGGCCTATTTTCAGAGCCGCCCCCGGGGCAGTCAGATCGGGGCCTGGGCCTCACCCCAAAGCCAGCCTATTCACACGCGCGAGGAACTGGAACAGCGGGAGCAAGAGGTAGCGGCCCGTTTTGCCGGCCAGGAGCCCTTGCCCCGGCCCGAGCACTGGGGCGGCTATGTGCTGCGCCCGCACCGGATTGAGTTCTGGCAGGGCCGCCCCTCGCGCCTGCACGACCGGCTGGTGTATGAGCGGCACCCGGATGGCTGGCGCATCAGCCGCCTGGCTCCCTGAACAGGGGCGGTTACCGGAATACTTTAAACGTACATAGGTGCCCGAAAAGGATCGGGCAATAGGAGGGAAGATTAGATGGAGCCATACAGGCCGATGTGCACGTACGCTTCTAATGAACCTAGTTTTCTCCGTAAACAACACCAGATTCCTTGGCTGAAATTCAACCCGTGCGCGGCTGGCGGTACAACCCGGAGCTAAGCCAGCAGATTGACGAATACGTTTCCCCGCTGTTTGATGTGGTATCGGTGAAGCAGCGGGAGGCGCTGTACCGCAACCCGCTCAACAGCATTCATCTGTCGGTGCCCCGGGGAACTGATCCGGCTGGGGAGGCGCGCATCCGTCTGCAGGAGTGGATACAGCAGGAGGTTCTGCGTCAGGACGAGTTGCCGGGTATTTACGTGTATTACCAGTATTTCCGCCTGCCGGGCAGCACCCGGGAGTACTGCCGCAAGGGTTTCATGTGCCACATTCGGGCCTATGAGTGGGCGGAAAAGGTGGTGCTTCGTCACGAAAACACTCTGCCCGCCGCCGTTAACGACCGGGCCGAGCTATTGGCCCGCACCGAATTCCAGACCAGTGCCACGCATGGCCTGTACCGCGACGATGCCTTTTCTCTGGAGCACTACATGGATGAGGCTATGCGCAACCCGCTCTACCAGACGGAGGAAGATTACCAGGGCGCACGCGACGTGCTGGCCGTTATTCAGGATGCCCGGACCATCCGGCTGTTTCAGCAGGTGCTGGCGGAGCGGCAGGTAATCCTGGCCGACGGCCACCACCGCTACGAAGGTTCCCTGGCGTACCGGCAGGCCCGGCAGCAGGCGGCCGGGGCAGCCTACACGGGCCGGGAGCCGTGGAACTACCACTTGATGTACCTAACTAACGCCGCGGCCGACGACCTGCGTATTCTGCCCACGCACCGGCTGGTACTGGAGTTGCCCGGCGGGCTCACTGAGGCCGAGCTGCTGGCCCGGCTGGCCCCGTATTTTACGGTGCTACCCCTCGATGACCCGTACGACCTGCCCGAGCGAATTGCCGGCAAGCCGTGGGCTTTTGGCCTGTATCTGGGTGAAGGACACGTGTACAAGATTCGCCTGCGGCCCGAGGTGCACGGTTTGCTTGATTGGGATACAACTCCGGAGGTGAAGGCCCTGGACCTGACGGTGCTGCATTACTTTGTGCTGGAAAAAGCGCTGGGTATTGTGGGCCCGGAGGCGCAGCGGCAGTGGCCCGGTGTGGCCTACGTGCGCAACTTCCCGGAATGCCTGACCCGCGTTGACCGGGGAGAGGCGCGGGCGGCTTTCATCACCAATGAGGTAACCATGGCGGAGGTGGAGCGGGTGTGCCATTCGGGCGCGGTGATGCCTCCCAAATCAACGTTCTTTTACCCCAAAACCATCGGTGGCTTCCTGTTCAGCAGCATCAGTGCTGTTGAAGCCCAGTCGCCTTTTTTTGCCGCATTTCATGGCTGATTCTTCCCACGCACCATCCTCCGTGCGGCTGGTGCTGGCGTCCAACTCGCCCCGGCGCCGCCAGTTACTCACCGAGCTAGGCCTGACCTATGAAATCCGCCTGCGGGAGGTGGACGAGTCTTTTCCGTCGCATCTGGTGCGCTCGGAAGTAGCCGAGTATTTAGCTGCTCACAAGGCGGCAGCTTACGCTGCAGATCTGGCCCCCGATGAGTTGGTAATTACCGCCGATACCATCGTGTGCCTGAATAACGATGTCCTCAACAAGCCCGCCGATGAAGCCGAGGCGGTGCAGATGCTGCAGCGCCTGCAGGGCCGCGCCCACGATGTATATACCGGCGTGTGCCTGCTGCACGGCGACGGTCGCCGGGTAGTTTTTTCTGACCAGACGCGCGTGCATTTCCGCCCACTTAGCCTCCCGGAAATTGAGCATTACGTGCAGCAGTATCACCCCCTGGACAAGGCTGGGGCCTACGGTGCCCAGGATTGGATTGGCATGGTAGCCGTGACCCGTTTAGAAGGTTCCTATTTCAACGTAATGGGCCTGCCCGTACACCGGGTGTGGGAGGAACTGGTGAAGCTGGACGTTGCGAGAGTGTAGTATAATGTTCGTTTGGTCCTTACTGGTGCTTGTGTTTACTGGGTGGCAAATATGTTCCAGTATCCTCGCCTATCGGCGAAGTCTCATTATTTGGCAAACCTGGCTACCTGCCCCTGCAATTTTTCTAGAATGGCATACGGAAGGATATGGTCGGAGCCGGCGACGCTCAGCGCGTGTAGCATTTACCGATACCAGCGGCGAGGAAGTGTGTACACTCACCGATCAGAACACGTCTGCCATTATGGGATTTGGCCCGGGCAATAAGTTGCGGGTTTTGTACCACCCAGCTAAACCTGCTACTTGTATTATTGCGGAAAAGCCACTGATTCCTACTCACTGGCAAGCAGTTATGAGCGTTATGCTGTGGTTTGGATTGGTCTGTTGTTGCTTTTTGTAGGTTGGAAAATGGCTCAATTAAGATAGCCTATTTCAGCGGCAGCTCTGGTAGGGGCTGATGCGGGTGAGCATAGCCGAAGCGGGCCACGGGCGTTGCTTGGTAATAAGTATCCAATCCGCTCAGGGCCACGGTGCCGGCGGCGGTAAGATCCAGGGAGCCATCCGGGCGGAGCGTGCCGTTTTCAGGTAAATACAGGTGCTCAACGGTGCCCACCAGCAGTACTGTGCCATTGGCTTCAATGGGTAGCTCTTGTACTAGTTTGAGGCCAATGCGCAGGCGGCTCTCCTGCACGTAAGGGGCCGGAAAGTCATCCTGATAGGCAGGAGTTAACCCGCAGGCGGCAAACTCTGATTCTTCCCGTGGGAATTTGGCGGAAGTATGGTGGGCTGCCCGGGCAATGCCTTCGTGCACGTGGTTGAGCGTGTAACAGCGGGTTGCGCGGATATTGTGGTAGGAGTGGCTTTCAGCAGAAGGCGGCCGCATCACCAGCCCCAGCAAGGCCGGATTTGACCCCAAGTGCACCACTGAGCTGATGATGGCCAGGTTTTCCTGTCCCTGCTCGCTCACCGTGCCCAGTAGGTTCGCCGGTTTAAAGCCTGTTATGGCATTCACCAAGTTCAGGCGGTATACTTTTTCCAGGTGGGCAATGTCGGCGGCGGTCAGGTGGGGCATATTGGCGCGTGTAAGAGTGCAGCTAGTAACCAACTTGTTGACTATTTGTCTCAAGACTATAGAAAAAATAATATCGGGGCAGCCGGGTAAATAATTTACCCGGCTGCCCCGATATTATTTTTTTAATTAATTATGCAATTAGGGCATCAGCACTTTGTCAATTACGTGAATTACGCCATTGCTTTGAACAACGTCGTACGTAGAGATGGTGGAAATATTTCCCTTCTCATCTTGCAGAACAATATTCTTGGGGCCATTCATCATGGCTTTCAGTGTGCCGCCGCTTACCGTTTTCAGGGTAGCAGTGCCTTTGCCTGCTTTAATGGCTGCCATAATCTTATCGGCCGTCATGTTGCCGGCTACCACGTGGTAGGTCAGGATTTTAGTCAGGGTAGCTTTGTTCTCGGGCTTCACCAGAGTTTCTACCGTGCCGGCGGGCAACGCATTAAAGGCGGCGTTGGTGGGCGCAAACACGGTGAAGGGGCCTTTGCCCTGCAGCGTCTCCACCAGGCCTGCGGCCTTTACAGCGGCTACCAGCGTGGTGTGGTCTTTGGAATTAACGGCGTTTTCGACAATGTTCTTGTTGGGGTACATAGCCTCGCCGCCAACCGAAACAGTGCCGGGGGTGAGTTTAGCTTGTGCAGTGGCTGTTGTAGCGGCGGCCGAGCCCATCAGGGCAACCAGAGCGAAAGAAAGCAGGTGCTTTTTCATGAGGAGAGAGGTGGCAAATGATTGTAAGGTGAATCTATTTGCCGGCATGTACGCCACCACTCCTTTCGCTGGATTTACTGCCTGGTGAAAATATTTTACAGAATCATGTATAAATAAATAAGTCAGTGAATTATGGGATGAAAAAATAGCGCACCAATCCCTATAATCTATTTTTCAAACAGAGCCTGAGCCAATGGATAATCCTGTTGATAGATATCGGGGAAGAAAACGATTTTCCCATTCTCAACCTCACAGGTATAATAGCCTAAATAGATGGGCAAGCCGCTGCGCAGGTCGAAGCGGTGTTTCTCGTGGGTCCGGATACTCTGGTAAAACGTCGGTAACTCTTTAGCGCGCCCCTCACGGCGCAGAAGATAATCGGCTAGTTTCAGTGGTTTCTCAATGCGGATGCACCCGTGGCTGAGGGCCCGATCAGTGCGGGTGAAGGCGGATTGGGCAGGGGTGTCGTGCAGGAATACGGTTTGCTGGTTAGGAAAGTAGAACACCACGTTTCCTAGCGCATTATAGGAGCCGGCTTTTTGGCGGATGGTGTAGGGGAACTTCTGCGGCGTTACCCGCTGCCAGTCCACCCGCCACGGGTTTTTAAGCTTGCCCTGCCAGTCGTACAGGCGGTAATGGTTATCGTAGAGGTAGCTTGGGTCGCGCTGAAGTTCCGGCAGGAACTCCCGTACCGCAATACTGTACGGCACCCGCCACTCGGGAGCCGTGACAAACACCACTATCCGGCCGCTCAGCACGGGGGTTGGGGTTTCGGGCTTACCCACAATAGCCCGATGCGTTTGCACCACCTGCCCATTGCGCACAAGCTGCAGATGGAAAGCGGGGATATTGACGACGGCGTATTCCGTATCGGCGGGTACCTGCCAGCGCAGGCGCTCCAGGTTAAGCGCCACCCGCCGAAACCCACCCGTTGTGTCCTGCATCAGCCGGCTAGAATCGGCCGGTGAGGCGTGCAGTGCCCGTTGCCAGGCGGCTTGCAGCCGCAGGTATGTGCGGCTGCCGGGCTGGTAAGCGTGCAGGGCCGCGGGAAGATTGGAGGTTGTAAGTATCTCTTGCAGCTGCCGGGTCAGCAGTTCGGCCCGGCTACTATCGGGGGCTGCGGCTGGTAGCAGCGTGTTCGGCTCCAATTGCCCATAGCGCACATGTTGCAGGTAATGCAGCAGGGCGTCGGTGAGGCGCACTTCCGAAACGGCTAGTAACTCACTACGGGCCGCGCCCCGAACCTGGAGCAAAGAATCGGGCAACGCCCGCAGTACAGCCCACGCGTACCGCCGACGGTCCAGCCCCACATCGGCGGCTCGCTCCAGCACGGCCAGTGCCGATTGGGCCGGTTCGTTCCAGCCCGCTGGCTGAACCCAATGTGTGCGGTATTCGTGCCGGGCGTAAAACAGCCGCACCACCTGTCCCGCCTGCAGACCCAGCTTCGCATCGGTTGCCGGGTTGGCCAACAGCACCCGCACCGACTGCTGGGCCGCCGTTGATTCGGCTTCCGGCGCTAGCGCAACCCGAGGAGCC
Organism: Hymenobacter pini; assembly: GCF_020421205.1. Lineage (GTDB taxonomy): Bacteria > Bacteroidota > Bacteroidia > Cytophagales > Hymenobacteraceae > Hymenobacter > Hymenobacter pini. Next base: position 39,548 of record NZ_JAIZZH010000002.1, on the reverse strand, counting down.
GCCAGCAGGGGGAGTGCGCTGCCGCAGCTAAGCAATGTACATAGCGCCAAAACAAGCCGCAGGGTACTTCTTAGCCAATCCATGATGCCAGGGGTAAGAAGGTGTCGGAAAAGCGAGGTAGGTAAAGCTCAGAGCATAGACTCCGGGAGCAGGAAATGGGAAGGAGCGGAATCGGTGCTTTGTTCAGATAATTTCGAGATAAAAATGGGTAAATCCTAGAGCGGTACTGTTCTACTTTGAGCACGGATGTGGTCCACCAACCGCCTCAACCATAACCACCACTGTAACCGCTGCTCCGAGAATTGCTCAACCCTTGGGATAGACAGGTTGCCCAACTCGTGATGATTGCGCTGACTTGTGGGCCTGCGTACGAAGGGAAGAAGGTACCTTTGCTTCCTCTTTGCTGACACTAACAACGCACAATATGACGCAGGTACCTGCTGCTTCGGCTGATTTAATAACCCGTACGGCGGACTTTATCCGCGAGAAATTTCTGCACGAAGGCACCGGCCACGACTGGGAGCATATCCGGCGGGTGTGGCAGGTGGCGCGGGCCCTGGCCCAGGATACACCGGGCGCTGATTTGCTGGTGACAGAGCTAGGTGCGCTACTGCACGACGTGGCAGACTGGAAATTCCACGGCGGTGACGAAGAAGCTGGTCCCCAAGCGGCCCGGGAGTGGCTGGAAAGCCAGCTGGCGCCCGAACCGGTTATTCAGGCCGTCGAAACCATTATCCGTGAAATCAGCTTCAAGGGCCTCGGCGTGGCCACGCCCATGAGCTCGGTGGAAGGGGCGCTGGTGCAGGATGCCGACCGGCTCGATGCCATTGGGGCCATTGGGGTAGCTCGGGCCTTTGCCTACGGGGGCCACAAGGGCCGTCCCCTGCACGACCCCGCCGTGCCGCCCGTCACGCACGCCACCTTCGAGAGCTACAAGCAGAACACGGCGCCCACCGTCAACCACTTTTATGAGAAGCTGCTGCACCTGCGGGAGCGGCTTAACACAGAGGCCGCCCGCCGCGTGGCGGAGCAGCGCCATGCCTTCATGGAGCATTTCCTCACGCAGTTTCTGCGCGAGTGGGAGGGCCAGGATGTGGCCCGCGCCTAATCCTATATCTTTACCCCATGCGTGTTATTTCCTCTGTTTCCCGTTGGCTGCTGCCCGCAGTGGTCTTGCTGGTGGCTTCCTGCCGTACTTGCCCCATTGAATCCTGCCATACCCGCAAGGTGCATTTGCACGGCGGAAATAAGTTTCGTGGGCAGCCTCTCTGGAAGAAGCAAAATCCTGCCATCGGCGAAAAAATCAAGGTGCACAAGCAGCAGGACGGCAAGCACAAAAACGACCGAAAAAACACCCTTAAATAACGGGGTAAATCGGGCTTCTGGCTAGGTAAAACGGGGTTTTTTACCTATCTTGCAGACTTAACCAAGTAACTTCTCACGGGCTGCGCGCCGCCACTTGCTGGCGGCGCGCAGCCGACTACATTCTCCCTATGGCGGAAGGCGAAAAGATCATTCCGATAAACATTGAAGATGAGATGCGTGGGGCCTACATCGACTACTCGATGTCGGTTATCATCTCCCGGGCCCTGCCCGATGTGCGCGACGGCCTCAAACCCGTGCACCGGCGCGTGCTCTACGGTATGTCGGAACTGGGCGTATCCTACAACAAATCCTATAAAAAGAGTGCCCGTATCGTGGGGGAGGTGCTCGGTAAGTACCACCCCCACGGCGACTCCTCGGTGTACGACACCATGGTGCGCATGGCCCAGGACTGGAGCCTGCGCTACCCGCTGGTGGATGGACAGGGGAACTTTGGCAGCATCGACGGCGACTCGCCGGCCGCTATGCGTTACACCGAAGCCCGCCTCAAGCGCCTGGCCGATGAAATGCTGGGCGACCTGGACAAGGAAACCGTGGATTTTCAGCCCAACTTCGACGATTCCCTGGAGGAGCCGTCGGTGATGCCGGCCAAGTTTCCGAACCTGCTGGTCAACGGTACCACCGGTATTGCCGTGGGTATGGCCACGAACATGGCCCCCCACAACCTCACGGAGGTAGTCGACGGCATCATTGCCTACCTGGCCAACCCCGACATTACCATTGCCGAGCTGATGGAGCACGTAACGGCTCCTGACTTTCCCACCGGTGGTATCATCTACGGCTACGAAGGGGTAAAGCAGGCTTTCGAAACCGGCCGCGGCCGGGTGGTGATGCGGGCTAAAGCCCACTTCGAAACCACGCCCGCCGGCAAGGAACAGATTATCGTGACCGAAATTCCCTACATGGTGAACAAGGCCTCGATGATTGAGAAGACGGCGGCTCTTATCAACGAGAAGAAGATTGAGGGCATTGCCGACCTGCGCGACGAATCGGACCGGGACGGTATGCGCATCGTGTACGACCTGAAGCGGGACGCCATGCCCACGGTGGTCTTGAACAACCTGTTCAAGTACACCCAGCTGCAGTCGTCTTTCGGTGTCAACAACGTGGCGCTGGTAAAAGGCCGCCCCATGACGCTCAACCTCAAGGACCTGATTCACCACTTTGTGGAGCACCGGGCCGACGTGGTGGTGCGCCGGACCCGCTATGAGCTGGCCGAAGCTCAGAAGCGGGCCCACATTTTGGAAGGTCTGCTGATTGCCCTCGACCACCTCGACGAGGTAATTGCCCTCATCCGGGCTTCCCGCGACGGGGACGTGGCCCGGGCCCAGCTCATTGAGCGGTTCTCGCTGAGTGAGGTGCAGGCCCGCGCCATCCTGGATATGCGTCTGCAGCGCCTCACGGGTCTGGAGCGCGACAAGCTGGTGCAGGAGTACAATGAGCTGATGCAGCTCATCGACCACCTGAAGGCCGTGCTGGCCTCCGAGGATATGCAGCGCGACATTATCCGTCAGGAGCTGGTGGATATCAAGGACCGCTACGGCGACGCCCGTCGCACCAGCATCGAGTACGCCGGCGGCGACTTCTCGATGGAGGATATGATTGCCGACGAGAGCATGGTAATTACCATCTCCCGCGAGGGCTACATCAAGCGCACGGCGCTGGACGAGTACCGGGCGCAGGGCCGGGGAGGAGTAGGGGCCCGCGGGGCGGCTTCCAAGCAGGACGACTTCACGGAGCATCTGTTTGTGGCCACCACTCACGAGTACTTGCTATTCTTCACCGAAGCCGGCCGCGTGTTCTGGTTGAAGGTGTACGAAGTGCCCGAAGGTGGCAAGAACACCAAAGGCCGGCCTATCCAGAACCTTATCGAAATTCCGCGCGAAGACAATGTGCGTTCCGTGCTGAACGTGCGCGGCCTGCGCGACCCGGACTACCTCGATAATACCTTCCTGATGTTCTGCACCGAGCAGGGCACTGTGAAGAAGACCCCGCTGGAGGCTTACTCGCGCCCCCGCACCGCCGGTATCAACGCCATTACCATCAACGAAGGCGACCGGCTGCTCGACGTGCAGCTGCTCAACGGTAATTCCGAGGTAGTACTGGCCTTGCGTTCCGGCCGGGCCGTGCGCTTCCCCGAGGAAAAAGTACGCTCCATGGGCCGGACGGCCGCCGGTGTGCGTGGCATTACCTTGTCGGAGGAAATGTCTGACGACCGGGTAGTAGGCATGGTGTGCATCGACAAAGACAGCCAGGATGAACTGCTGGTAGTTTCCGAAAACGGCTATGGGAAGCGCAGCCCGCTGGAGGAATACCGCATCACCAACCGTGGCGGTAAAGGCGTGCGGGCCATGAAGCTCACCGATAAAACGGGCTTGCTGGTAACTATCAAGTCGGTAAGCGACGCCGATGACCTGATGATCATCAACAAATCGGGTATCACCATTCGTCTGCGGATGAGTGAGCTGCGAAGCATTGGCCGCGCTACCCAGGGTGTGCGGTTGCTCAAAATCAGCCAGGGCGACGAAATTTCTTCGGTTGCTAAAGTAGCTACTGAGGAGAAAGAGCCGGATGCTGAGCTAGACCTCACGCAGTCAGGGGAGTCGAACGGCTCAAATCCGGACGGGGAGGGGCTTACCGGGAATCCGGGAGCCGGGCTCAGCGACCTGACGGACCCTGATTTAATCAGCGCTAATTAACTTGCAGCGGCAGAACTCGGAAACGGGTTCTGCCGTTTGTCTTGCAATTCCTTTCACTTTACCTGTAATTCTTCAGCAAAACTCCCATGAAGAAGCTTGTTTTGACGCTCGTGGCGGCCGCTGCTTTGCACACGGCCTCCGCTCAAAATTCTGCCGTTACCAACGCCATTCTCTATCAGAAGCAAGGCACGCTGGATAAAGCCCGCACGGAAATCGATAAGGCCATCACCAACGAGAAAACCCAGGGCAAAGCCAAAACCTGGTATACGCGGGGTGAAATCTACGAAGGCATTGTAGCCAGCCCCATTTACGGTAAATCAGTGCCTGCCGCGGAAGCTACCAAAACGGCTTTCGAGTCGTACTCCAAGGCAGTAAGCTTGGAGGGTAAAGACAGTGAGTACGGCAAGATGGCTACCGCCAAACTCGACGGTCTGTATGGTCTGGCCCTGAACTCCGGTGTAGAGAGCTACAACGGCAAGGATTTCGCCAAGGCTATCGAATCCTATAAAATGGCTCAGCAGATTCGCCCGCAGGATTCCACAGCGTATCTATATGCTGCGTATGCTGCTGAAGCCAATCAGGACTTCGCCGGAGCTAAGGAAATGTATGGCAAGCTGCAAGGCATTGGGTATAAGTCTCCGCAGATGTACGGCCGCCTGCTGCAAATAGCCCGTCAAGATAAGGATGAGGCTGGTGCAATGAAAGCCATTCAAGATGCCCGGGCCGCATACCCTTCAAACAAAGGCTTTATGCTGGAAGAGCTGAATATGGATATCAGCGCGGGCCGTAGTAAAGATGCCCTGGCAAAAATTGACGCGGCTATTGCTGCCGATCCTAAAAATGCGAATCTGTATGCTGTAAAAGGCGGACTGCTTGATGCTGCTAAGCAGCCAGCCCAAGCGATGGATGCTTACAAGAAAGCAGTGGAAGTCGAGCCGAATAACTTTGATGCCAACTTTAACCTTGGTGTATACAACTATAACAAAGGCGCGGAGTTGTTCACTAAGGCTAGCAAGATGAGCTTGGCCGAATACCAGAAGAGCGGTAAGAAATACGAAGCCGATGGCAAGAAGTGGTTCCAGGAGTCAATTCCTTACTTCGAGAAGGCATTGCAAATCCAACCCGATGACCGTTCTACCATCTCGTCGTTGCAGAAAGCTTACCTGCGAGTGGGCCGCACGGCGGACTCAGAGCGTATGTCAGCTAAGCTGGACGCCAAGAAATAAAGTGCAGAACAACCTCACTGTATTATAAGTGGGGGAGTTATAAAAAGGCCGGATCGGGAGGTTCGGCCTTTATTCTTAATTTACACTTAACATAATATAAATTATAAGACAGTTGAATATTTCTATTTACCCTGTATTATCTGCCGTTAACCGGCCTGTCGACGAGAGTTTGTCCTGCTCTCTATTAAGCATGTGTGCTTGCAAAGAATGTTCAGGACTTATACTGCTCGAATAGCCCAATGAGAAAGTAGCGTCCGGATTCTACTGTTGTACTGCGGAGCGGTATTATGCTGTGGCTGGTTAGCAAAATTCCACCGACAGGTATCTGTAAAATATCCTAGTGGTTGGCTGAGTAACTGCCAGCTGTTGCAGCATCAGTACTTACGTCATGCATAGGAAGACTGATGCTGCAGCGGCTTAACGAAACTGCAGTGACGGATGCATTAAGAATATTTACGACTTTGCCTATTGGACAGTTATTACTGCAGCTGCGGAAGCCACGGTCGTTTCTAGCGTTTCAGGTATGTACGCGCTTATCCAGGATTGAACAGGTAGACAGGGATGCATGCGGAGTGATAATCCTGGGTGTGGGGCCAGGCGCTTGTCCTTAGGATAAGAACTCGCTTTGAAGCTTCTCTCCTATTACTCATATCGGTTTTCACCGGATATCCTACGGGCAAACTCTTACATAGGAAGCACACTGGCGAGAACATTGCTGCAGTTGAGCAGCCACTCATTATAGTCGTTTATCATGGCATTTGTGCGACTCAAATATTATATGGGTTAACTCCTGCAAATCAGGCTCAAAGCGTGCTGTAAGGCAGTATTGTGATGTTTAGGGTCCTTTAGTGCTCTCCCGTCCTCCCCGCCCCTATAATAGAGGGTATTAAATATTAATGTACTTAAGTTTTCATCCGTTATTATCCACAGCAAATATACAATAGTATAAATTGGTATAAAAAGTATAAGAAAGTTCAACTTTTATATACTTTATACTGCTAACATATACTTTTATATCTCGTATATCTGTATTATTGCTCCTGTATTACTCACTCTGACTTTCACTCTTTTTTATGCCTAAGACCATAGACTATCCACGCACCACTTATATCAGTGCTTGGGAAGTAGCTGAGGTTGTCGATGACACTGGTGGAAAGTGTGCCATTGATACAGCAGCGCGGAAACTCAATCGTAAAGTAAGCGGCTCCTTTAAAGCCATCATTGGCTCGGCTGTAAAGTTTGGGCTACTTACCAGTAAGCGTGAATTCCTGACTACTACTAACCTCTTTCGTCGCATCAAACATGCCTACGATAAAAATGAGGAGCGTATTTACCACCGTGAGGCGTTCTTGCACCCTCCTCTGTTCAATCAGATCTGTCGGAAATTCCGCAACCGCGAGCTACCGGTGCACATGTTTGATGTAATGCTGGTACGGGAGTTCGGGGTTGAGGAAATTAATGCGCAGGGGGTAGCCAAAGCATTTATCGATGGTGCCCGGATGGCCGGTATCCTCGATGAGCACAATGTCATAGCTGACATCGACCAGTTAGCTGCTCAACAAGCACCGCGTAAAGAGCTGGCGAGTACTGAAATGCCCACGAATCTCTTTCGGGGGGTTTCTTCTGCTACGTCAGCATCTGCAGCCGCTGGTACACCTCCTACTCACGTAAGTACTAACACACATTCAAGTCCTAGCCAGCTTGCGGGCTTTGTGCCTCCCGTTACAGCTCCTTCCCGTACGGCTGATGCGGTGTCGAGCTTGTTTGGGCTGGATACGGATGACTTGGATGAAACTCCTTTCCTGGAACATCCCGAGCTACACCAGGAACAACCACCTGTTTCGTTCAACAGTGCACCTACCCAGGCTATAGCTACCAGTGTATTGCCCGAAGCAGCTCCGCCAAAGCCACCCGTTGAATCCACCGCTGCAACGGCTCAGCGAAACCATCAACCAGCCACCCAAACACAACCGGGCATTTACTCCATACACATTCAAGGACCAGGCATTGATACCCAACTATCCCTGCAGGAAACGGATGACCTTGATATTGTAGAGGTACTATTGAAGCAGATACGCCGACGCCTGTCTGCTTCGTAAAGCGTAAGCGGCCTCGTCCTGCCATTATCCTATCAGGATCCCCCACTCGACTACTGACAGACCAGTAGCAGTCAGGTGGGGGATTTTTCTAAACCTGTACCAAAGATTCTTTATGTTAATGAATTATGTTAAATAGATTTTTTTACAAGTAACTCATAACCAGCCTACATTAACCAAGCACTCCTACTTTAAAATTGGATCTATCCTCGCGACGAACCAATATCCGGCAGAAGCATTACGGCCCAGATAAAAGCTATCTACACCGTGTAGTCGGACATGTTTATCCCACCCTACCGGCAGCTTACGATGGATGGGTGAGCCTGCCAGTAACATGACTGGTCGATACAGACGCTTCAATGAATCGATAGTTGGATGCCACACCGGCACGGTACGTCCAACGTTCCACACCTGCTTAACGTGCACGGTATCGAGGCTCCGCCACTGGGATATACCCTGAGCCATTGGTAACCGACGCACATCGGTGATACGCACCAGACCCGGCGTGTCCCGGCGGGCTTCCCAGGCTGGATACGCTGGCATCAATAGGCCTAGAATGCCGCCAGCCAGCAAAAACGTAGCTCCTGTAAGTAATTTGACCCGTGGCCGGCACAGTCCCCACCCTCCTATCCAGCCGGCCACTCCTAGAAACAACACTACGCCCATTATCCAGCGCGTGGACCATAGCCCGAAACCCGGCAGGCTGGTAACGGCCATCAGAATGGGTAAAGCCAGGGCTATACTGGCCAGGAGCACGCCCCAGCTTCGCACCAGAAGTTTATCGGTACGGGCCAGGAGACCTGACTCCCAGTGTCGCAGCACCCCCGCCACCAGCAGGGCTAACGGAGGCATTAACGGCAGCATATACCGCTCCTTTTTCTCCGGCACCAGACTCAGTAATATCAGCCCGATTACTGCCCACCCTAGTGCCAACATGTAGGGGATGTAGGGGGAAACGCGCCGTCGGGCATAAGAAGGAATTAGCCCGGCTAACGCCGTGAGGGCCCACAACCCGGTGAAAGCGAAAAACGACCAGTAGTACCAGATGGGTTGTACGTGCCGCTCGGCCCACGATGATATTTCGGTGTGGGCCACAGCTCGCGCCGCCGGGGCTACGTGCCACCAGATATACGCTGGCCAGCTCAAACCGATACCAAGTGCCACCACCACTGCGGCCAACGTGGATTTCCAGTGTTCCCGTACCCTAGCCCGGTTATCAGGTTGCCCCACACTGTATGCCACCAGAAATGGTAACAACAACCCATAGAGCGGAACCGGACCTTTGCTCAGAATAGCCAGACCAGCTAACACCCCACCACCTACTATACTAGCCCAGCCACCATCCGGGCGCTGCCACCCCCGCACCAGAAGCCACAGGCAGCCCACCATCCAGCTATTGGCAAAGATGTCCCACTGCCCCTCCCGGCCGGTGGTGATGACCAACAGACTGCTGGCCAATATCAATCCCCCTAGCCAGGCCGTGCGACCGGGTGCGGCGGTTTCGGCCGGCTGATTTCGCGTCAGTTCCCGGGCCAATCCCCAGAAGAATACCACCAGCAAGGTAGCCATAATGGCAGCGGGCAGCCGCAGGATACCCAAATCGTGGGTGGGGCCCGTAACCAGTTGTACGGCCGCGGTAGCCCAGGTAGGTAGGGGCGGCTTGGCCAGGCGCAGTTCCCCGTTCATGGTAGGTATCAGCCAAGAACCCCCAGCTACCATCTCACGGGCGGCTACAAAGTTGCGCGCTTCCATCAGGCTGACGGCGGGAGCCGACCCATGCCAGAAGAAGCTACAGGCACATACTCCTAATACCGTGGCAACTCGCCCCCATCGACTAGAGGATACTTGGTGTAGAAATGAGGGCATACAGACAAAACATACAGACAAAGAATAGCCACCGTAGCACACACTACGGGGCTAGCGCATAGGTTGATCCGGCTAACCAAGTATCAGGGCTGCTGGCGGCGTAGCGTCGTACGCAGCTGCCGAACGTTATCTACCTCGTAGGCATCGGGGCCGGTGGCTACCACGCGGCTAACGGCCCGGGCTGAGCGCCCACCGAAAACGACTACCTCCCGCCCTAACGCATGGAGCTCAGCCGCGCGGGTGGGGTTGATGGCATCCTTGTGCAACACGGCTACCTGCACCTGCGGAAGCTGCCGGAGCGTGGCTACATCCTGCGCAAACTCGTTGTTCATTTCGTAACCCAACGGCACCTGAGGCAGCAGCACCCGCAGATACTCCAGGGTACTGGCCCGGTTGGTAAGGATAAGCAGCCGGCTGGCTGGAACCTGATACTTGGTTATCAAATCCCGCAACCGACGGGCTAAGGCCTGGCTGCGGGCCACGTCGCTGCCGTTGCAGTCATCATCCTCGTGCAGGTCCAGGTGCAGATAGGGAAATTCGGGCTCCTGACTCAGCCGCTGGAGCAAGGTTTCGAAAGTGAGCAGCTTTTCGTGCTGCAGCCAGTCATAGGGCCAGCCACCCCGGTAGCGTAGTTGGGTAAGAACAGCCGCGGGAGTTTGGCTCACGCAGCCCATCCCATTGGTCATCGACGCCAGCGTATTGTCGTGGTACAACACCGGGATGCTATCCTGACTCAGGCGAACATCCACTTCTACCCCATCGGCGCCCCGATGCAACGCCCGCTCCACACTGCGGAGGCTGCTGGGAGGTAATGGATTGAAAAAATGAAAAAAGCCGGACCCTGCGTGGCCAATAACGAGCGTCGAACGCGCGGCCGGGGCTGGGGCAGTTGGTTCGTCGGTTGCCCGGCCCGGGGCAGCGGCCACCAGCAGAGTACAGCTCACGGCCAAAGGCCGAAGCAACGCGGATACCAATGTGTTCATGACAGGAGCAGTGGAAAGAAGCAGAAGCGTGCCCCGGCCCGCAACAGACAACCGGCAACGGCACCCCCCTGTATACGCAGCATAACCGGCCGCGGGTAATTCCGGTTACCTTTGCGCCCCGCCTCCGGGCAAGCATCTTTCTCCCTCCTTTTCTCCCTGCACCCCACGCATGGCATCCATTCTGGTAACGGGCTGCGCGGGCTTTATTGGCTCGCATCTCGCTGAACGGCTGCTGCACGACGGACATCGTGTCATCGGCCTCGATAATTTTGACCCGTTTTATGACCGCGCCCTGAAGCAGCAGAATCTGGCTACCTGCCTCACCCACCCCCGTTTCAGCTTTCATGAGGCCGATTTGCGCCACGGACTGGATGCCTTGGTAGATGCCCTGCCCGCCGACCCCGTGGATGTAGTGGTTCACCTGGCTGCCAAGGCCGGAGTGGGTCCCTCGGTAAAAGATCCAGTTGGCTACCTGGAAGCAAACGTACTGGGCACCACGCACCTACTGGAATGGATGCGCCACCGCGACATTCAGAAGCTGTTCTTCGCGTCCTCCTCCTCGGTATACGGCAACACCCCGGAGCAGCCTTTTCGGGAGGATATGCCCTTGCTGGCCGCCTGCATCTCGCCCTACGCCGCCTCCAAGCTCAGTGGTGAGCAGCTCACCTATACCTACCACCACCTCTACGGGATGGACGTGCTGAATGCCCGGTTTTTTACCGTGTATGGCCCCCGGCAGCGCCCCGACCTGGCCATCCATAAGTTTGTGCGGCTGCTACGCGAAAACCACCCTATTTCTGTTTTCGGAGATGGAAGCACGGCCCGCGACTACACATTTGTGTTGGATACCGTGGCGGGCATTGTGGCCGGCGTACAGTACCTACTCAGCCGTGAGCACGTGTACGAAACCGTGAACCTAGGCAACAGCCGCCCTGTGCCGCTACTGGAACTCATTGCCGCCGTGGGCGAGGCCGTGGGGGTTGAGCCTCAATTGGAGTTTCAGCCTATGCAGGCCGGCGACGTTGATATTACCTACGCCGATATCCGCAAAGCGCAGCAGTTGCTTGGCTACGCTCCTAAAACTACACTATCGGATGGGTTATCCCAATTTGTGCAATGGCTTGACCAGCAGCCGCACTAGTCTACTTATCCGACCGAAAAATTAGAAGTTTCGCGCACCAAAATCTGGGGAACTGCGTATGTTTGCAAAGCGTGGCAGACGGCCCCGCTAAAACAGGGAGCCGGGCCAGGCCCCGCCCCCTGTCCGAACCGGCTATTTGTGGTGGAACAGCGGCAATAGCCACTCTTTCAGTACAAACAGCGTCACCTGCAGCAGCAGGGACTTGTTCTCCCGAAGAAACCGCCGTACGGTTTGTTTCGGGTTCGTACGCACCTTTCTCATGGAGTAAGAAGATAGGGTGTGTATTCACCCGCTTCTTGAAACCCCGATTGCGCCAACAGTCGGGGTTTCGCCGTTTATAGGCTACCGTGTTGGCGGGGTGTTTACCGTACGCTTGGTTCAAAGATACGCACGCATTTCGTGCTAACAACGGACAGTATGGGAGGAATTAAGGACGCATATAATACCAAAAAAGCGGGAGTGGTGACTAGTCACCACTCCCGCTTTTTTGCTTCGCTAAGCTCATCTACCGCACCGGGGCTCTGAGTTCATTGGGACCCGTGCGGCGTAATTCGCGGCGGAGCAGCACAATATTGCGGGCGTACACTACCGTACCGAATACGTTGCCGATAATGAGCACAGCGTCCCAGCGCAGGAAGGCATACACCAGAATCAGTACGGAGCCCACGAAGCTGATAACCCAGAAGCTCAGCGGCAACGAGGACTCCCCTTTCCGCTCGGAATAGATCCACTGATACACGAAGCGGAGCAGGAAAATAGTTTGCCCCACGGCGCCCAGGGCCAGTAACCCAGCCGGAATACGGCTGCCCAGCATGGCCCGCAGGCTGAAGTGCTGAGTACCGGCCACAAACCAACCTAACATAACCACCGGAAAAACGTAGGCCCCGGCCCGAAACCAGGGGTTCAGCTTGTCCCATTCCTTTAGGAGTTGCAGGTTCCGGATGTAGATGGCGTAGCTGATTACCTGCGCCCCGAGAATCACGGGGTCATGACGCAGGATGCCGTACACAATCATCAGAAAAGAGGAAATCAGGCTGATCTGCCAGAACAGGGTGGGCACCAGCACCCGCTTGGCCCGTTCGCTCTGAATCCACTGCAGCACAATGCGGCTCGAGAACAGCAGCTGCGACACCAGCCCAATACCCAGGGCAACGGTTTGCGTCGTCATAGCGCCTCGGGGTTACTTGGCGGCGGCCACGCCAGCTTCCTGGCGGTGGGCCTCCCCGATTTCGTAGTTCTTCCAGCGGCTTCGGATCCAGCGAAACCCGAAGGTGTCCACCAAAGGCTTCCAGGCCCGGTTCCAGAGGTTGTACTTGGCCGTGCCCGCAAACCGCGGGAAGTGGCGCACCGGCAGCTGCTTTACCCGGCCGCCCTGCAGCTGCACCAGCGCCCCCAGGAAGCGGTGCATACCGTGGAACAACGGAATCCGGCGGGCATATTCTATTTTGATGATTTTCAGCGGGCAGCCCGTATCCTGAATACCGTCGTTGATGAGCGTGCGGCGCACCGTGTTGGCAATTACGGACGACATCTTTTTGACGAACGTGTCCTGGCGTTTAGCCCGGATGCCGTTCACCATATCGAACTCCGGGAGGAACTCAAAGAACGTCAGGAAGTCGAGCGGGGTCGTCTGAATGTCGGAGTCAATGTAGCCGATGAGCGTAGTGCGGGCGTGGTCGATGCCGGCTTTCACGGCCGTGCTCAGGCCCCGGTTCTGGCTCAGGCTGATGAACTCATATTGGGTCTTCTGCCGGCATACGTCGCGCAGGATGGCCAGGGAACCGTCGGTGGAGCCGTCGTTTACGAACAGCACAGTAGTAGGCACGGGCGTTTCGGCCAGAAACTTGTCCATCTCCACCACAAACTGCCCCAGGCTTTCTTCTTCATTATACACGGGTACCAGCACCGTGAGACTTTGGGAGGCGAGATAAGCAGCGCGGTCGGGAGCAGCAGACATAGAAGCAAAGGGGTAAAACGGGGCGCAAGGTACGCAAGGTTTTGAGCACGGTACCTGCCCATACGCAAAAGCGGCCGAACAGGTGGGTTCTGGCACCCTACGTACACTACACGCTCTGCTCTTCACGTAACACCGACATCACCAGCTTATCATGGAAGGTACCGTTTCGGTAGCACGCTTGCCGCAACCGGCCTTCCAGCTGAAATCCTGCCCGCTGGTAGGCTTTCACCCCACCCTGGTTCGGCTCCGAAACCGTGAGCATAATCCGGTTCAAGCCCAGTTCATCGAAACCGCGCGCCACCACTTGCCGGGTTACTTCCGTGGCAATACCTTGGCCCCAGTACCGCTTTTCGCCTAGCAGAATGAAATATTCGCCGGCCTGATTAACAGTCGAAATGCCGGATATACCCGCGTGGCCAATCAGCTCCTGGGTTTCCGATAGGTACACACCCAGGTTCAGGCAGCGCGCATCCACCAGCGTGGCTTCCAGCCAATCCGCAACTTTCACCGGCGAATCCATTTGCTGGAAGGCATTCAAGGAGTAAAGAATAACCTCCGGGTCCTGCAGCCAGCGGTGGAAAGTTGCAGCCTGGTCAATTCGCAGGGGTAATAACTGGATAGCGGCAGAAGGCATTGGAAACGGAACTGGCAGAGTTGAAGAAATGGAAAAACGCTGCCCGAACCTACGGAAGGCACCGGCAGCGTTTTCAGGTTTGTTTGGAAGCAAAGGGCGTTACTCTCGCCTCACCCCGCCGGAAATGGTGGTATGGCGCTGCTTGAGCACGTCCACCACGTCTTCCATTGAAAGGCCGGAGGCCGTCAGCAGGACCAACAAATGGTACAACAGGTCGGCGGCTTCGCCTTTCAGGCCCTCCAGGTTGCCACCCACCGCGTCGATGACGGTTTCCACGGCCTCCTCTCCCACTTTCTGGGCGATTTTGGGCATTCCCTTGCGGAACAGGGAGGCGGTGTACGACTTGGGGTCTTCGTCGGGGTGCTGGTGGCGGCGCTGCACCAGGCGCTCCAGCTCCGCCACGAAGCTCACGGCCGGGGCCGGGTAGCGCGTCTGTTGGGGCTGCTCGAAGCAACTGGTGGTACCCCGGTGGCAGGTGGGGCCGTCGGGGCGGGCCAGGATGAGCAGGGCGTCCTGGTCACAATCCGCGTGCTCACTCACCACGGTGAGGTAGTTGCCGGAGGTTTCGCCCTTGGTCCAGAGGCGCTGCTTGGAACGGGAGAAGAACGTCACACGCCCGGTCTGGCGGGTCACGCGCTGCGCCTCCTCGTTCTGGTAGCCCAGCATCAGCACCTGCCCCGTGTGGGCATCCTGCACAATCACCGGAATCAGCCCATCGGGCATTTTGGCAAAATCCATTGGGTTAGTATTGAGTAGTTGGTATTGAGTAGTGAGTAATCGGTTTGATGCACAGTAAGTAGTTTCTCACTACTCAATACCAACTACTCAATACTACATTACAGACGCACGGCAATGCCGTCCTGACGCAGGTGTTCTTTCAGCTCGCGGATACCGATTTCGCCAAAGTGGAAGATACTGGCGGCGAGGCCAGCGTCTGCGTGGGCCTGCTGGAACACGTTGGTGAAGTCCTGCTTGGAACCAGCACCACCCGAGGCTACCACCGGAATGGTGATGGCCCGGCTCACGGCCCCGGTAATGTCCAGCGCAAAGCCGTCCTTGGTGCCGTCGTTGCTCATGGAGGTTAACAGGATTTCGCCCGCACCCCGCTCGGCAGCTTCCCGGCACCACTGCACCGCGTCACGGCCGGTGTTGTGGGTACCGGCCCGGGTGTAGATCTGCCAGCCGTCGGCGTCATGGTAGCGGGCATCGGCGGCCACCACGATGCACTGGGAGCCGAAGCGGGCGGCCAGCTCGTCAATCAGCTCGGGGCGCGCCAACGCGGCCGAGTTGATGCTCACTTTGTCGGCCCCGTTCATCAGCAGGGCTTCCACGTCGGATACGGTGCCGATGCCGCCGCCCACGGTGAACGGAATGTCCAGCTCCCGGGCCACGTCGCGCACCAGGGCCACCAGCGTGGCGCGCTTCTGGTTGGTGGCGGTGATATCGAGGAACACCAGTTCGTCGGCCCCCTCGCGGGCGTAGCGGGCGGCCAGCGCCACCGGGTCGCCGGCGTCGCGCAGACCCTCGAAGCGCACACCTTTTACGGTGCGCCCGTCCTTCACGTCGAGGCAGGGTATGATTCGTTTGGTTAGCATACTTGCTCGTTTTTCGTTAGTGGTTGTTCGTTTTTCGGCTGTTGATTGTTCGTCGGCAGACCTCGTTTCCTCTTAAATGAACCGGGCGAAAAACGAACAACTAACAACGAAAAACGAATCTACAGCCAGGGCTGCAGCTGCTCCAGCGTGATGGTGCCTTCGTAGATGGCTTTGCCAATGATGGCCCCGTGCATGCCCACGGCGGCCAGGGCCTCCACGTCGGCAATGGTGGTGACGCCGCCGCTGGCGATGAGGCGGGCGGCGGGCAGCTGCTCGCGGAGCTCGGTGTACGTAGCGAGCGACGGGCCCTGGAGCTTACCGTCCTTGCTCACGTCGGTGCAGATGAAGGTGGTGGCCCCGCTGGCCAGGTAGCCCTCCACAAACTCCCGTAGCGTCCGTTCGCTCTGCTCGGCCCAGGCGTTGATGGAAATGTGGTTGTCGCGGTAGTCGGCCCCGATGATGATGCGGTCGGCCCCGAAGGCGCGGAGCCAGCCGTTCACGGTTTCGGGCTCGCGCACGGCAATGCTGCCAGCGGTAATCTGCCGGGCCCCGGCGTCGAAGGCCTGGCGTACGGCTTCTTCACTTTGCAGCCCGCCCCCGAAGTCGATGTGCAGGCTAGTGTGGCGGGCAATGCGCTCCAGCACGGGCAGGTTCACGGGGCGCTTGGCGCGGGCCCCGTCGAGGTCCACCAGGTGCAGGCGCTTCACGCCGGCGGCCTCGAAGCGTTGGGCCACGGCCAGCGGGTCGGCATCGTAGGTGGTCTGCTGGGCAAAGTCGCCCTCCGTCAGGCGCACGCACTGGCCGCCTATGAGGTCAATAGCGGGAATGATTTCCATGTGGATTTAGTGCTTAGTGCCGAGTGCTTGGTGCTTATACCGTTCTAACAGCCAATCGGTGCCTAAACTGTTCGCCAGCCTAAGCACTAGGCACCAAGCACTGCGCACTACATTTTCAAGAAGTTTTCCAGGATGCGGGTGCCGACGGGGCCGCTCTTTTCGGTGTGGAACTGCACGGCGTAGAAGTTCTCGTGCTGCACGGCGGCGCTGAACGGCGCGGGGTACGCGGCCTCGGCAATGGTATACTCACCTACCGGAGCGTAGTAGCTGTGCACGAAGTACACGTAGTCCTCAGCGCTGAGGCCTTCGAATAGCGGACCGCGCAAGGCCTGCAGGTTGTTCCAGCCCATGTGCGGCACTTTGTACTCCGGCGTAGCCGGGAACCGCACCACGTCGAAAGGCAGAATACCGAGCAGGTCGGTACCGCCCCCTTCCTGGGTGTGGCGGCCCAGCAGCTGCATGCCCAGGCAGATGCCCAGGAACGGCTGCGTGAGCGTGGGCAGCAGCTCGTGCAGGCCCTGGGCGCGCAGCTCCCGCATGGCGGAGGCGGCCTCGCCCTCGCCCGGGAACAGCACCTTATCGGCGCGGCGAATCACGTCGTGGTCGGCCGTGAGCGTGGCCTGCACGCCCAGCCGTTCCAGCGCAAACAGCACCGACTGCACGTTGCCGCCTTTGTAATCAATGATGGCTATTTCCATTTGAAAATATCAGAAGTCAGCAAGTGTTTATTCTTATGCTTAAACAAATGTATAAAGTCGTTTAGGCTGGTAATATTTCATTCTGAGCGGAGCAAAAGACCTTACCACGTATGTGCGGTTAGTTCCGATGTCATAAGGTACTTCGCTCCACCCAGAATGACAATTATACTCGCAACGTACACACGAACAACCGTTTATCCATATGTTTAAACAAATGAATAAACTACAAAACGCCTTTCGTGCTGGGGATTTCCATGCGGCCGGCGTCGCGCACCAGAGCCATTTTGATAGACTTGGCTACGGCCTTGAAAATGGCTTCGATCTTGTGATGCTCGTTCTGCCCCTCGGCTTTAATGTTGAGGTTGCAGCGGGCGGCGTCGGAGAAGCTCTTGAAGAAATGGTAAAACATTTCGCAGGGCATATCCCCTACTTTCTCGCGCTTGAACTCGGCGTCCCACACAATCCAGGGGCGGCCCGAGAAGTCGATGGCGGCCTGAGCCAGCACGTCGTCCATGGGCAGCAGAAAGCCGTAACGGGCCAGGCCGCGCTTGTCGCCGAGGGCCTGAGTGAAGGCTTCGCCCAGGGCAATGGCCGTGTCCTCAATAGTGTGGTGCTCGTCGATGTGCAGGTCGCCCTGTACGGTGATTTTCATATCCACGCCCGAGTGCTTGCTAAGCTGGTCGAGCATGTGGTCGAAAAAGCCCAGGCCGGTGTGCATCTCGGGGCGGCCGTTGCCGTCGAGGTTCAGCTCGATGCGGATTTTAGTTTCGTTCGTGTCGCGTTGTACCACGGCGGTGCGGGCGGGCAGCCGCAGAAACTGGTATATTTTTTCCCAGCTCATGGTGGTCAGCGCGGCGCGCTCGTCGCCCTCCCCTTCCGGCTTTAGCAGGATGGACTGGCAGCCCAGATTCTGGGCCAGCTCCACGTCGGTCAGCCGGTCACCGATGACGAAGGAATTTTCCAAGTCATAGCCGCTTCCCTCGCTCAGGTACTGGGTAAGCATGCCGGTGCCAGGCTTGCGGGTGGGCAGGTTCTCGTGGGGGAAGCTCCGGTCGATGTGCTCGCGCACGAACTCCACTCCTTCCGAGCGCAGCACGTCGAGCATCATATTGTGCGCCGGCCAGAAGGTATCCTCCGGGAAGCTCTCGGTGCCGAGACCGTCCTGGTTGCTCACCAGCACCAGCTCGTAGTCCAGCTCGCGGGCAATGCGCGCCAGACCGGTGATGGCGCCGGGCACAAACTGAAATTTTTCCCGCGTCAGCGCGTCCACCTGGAAATCCGTCGGCGGCTCGATGAGAATGGTCCCGTCGCGGTCAATGAAGAGTACTTTTTTCATGGAGAGAAAACATGCCGTGAGTACACTGTGCTCTGCGGCTTGACAAACAAAAAGAAAGGTGCAGCCCTTAGTCGGCCGCAGGTAATAGGCTGCGAATGAAACTCGCGTAAGCGTCGCCCAATGGTAGTTCTGTATTTAGCGAGAGCCGGCGACGTATTGTCTGTACTGGCTCTTGCGTGTATGGATTATATCCGTCTTTCCGGTAATCCTCCCAATACACACCTAGCCCCCGTTTTTGCCAGGCTGGCAAGTCATTATAGTTAATACCGTTTGCAAACAGCAAGTCGTGCTTGGTAGCGGTGCGTTGGCCTTTCACTTGGGCCGTGGCCTCCGCTACGGTGCGGCCCTGTTTGCGCAGCAGCCAGTAACAATGGGCATTCAGCGAGTTGCGGGCCGCGTCTTCCTGTCGCCACCGGAAATAGTCAACTACATCATCACGCCGGGGTAGTTGGGAGATCCGGCAGTCAAAAACGCCAACATCACCTAGCAGCAAGGAAAACTTTGCGGAAGCTTCGCCAGCCAGCACCGAGGTATACTTGCGCAGCTTGCGCCCGAATGAATCTTCAGTAGGATGCAGCAAGAGAGAAATTTCGTCGCTCTGCGTATAACCGTACACCATTCGGAAGCCGCATTCCAGCAAATGCCGGGTGGTTTCGGCCATGTAGTCGCGCATGCGCACATCGAAGGGAGCTTCAAACGTATGTACTTCCTTGGTTAGCCGGGTGAAGCCCCGCCCATCCAAACGTGCCACCAGGTAGAGGCCGGGCAGCGCGCAGTGGTCGTGGGCGGTTTCAAACACGCGCATCCGCGCGTCGAGGTCGTCAAATTTCATCTTGCCAAGTGGTCACGTCAAATTCCTGATTACCGAGGGCCCGCACAAAGTACAACTGGTCAAATCCTTCGGCGCGAGTGGGCAACTCCAACCGGTTACGGGTAGCCCGAATACCCTTATCGGGTATCTGTCGCTCCGGCGGACGCTGCTGGTTGCGCACCAGGGCCTCCGCCGCCACCGACTGAAAGAAATAGCCAACTACCTCAAACCCCGCCGCCCGAGCCGCCGCCAGATATACGGCCCGCTCAGCCTGTGTAGGGTTGGTGTTATCTATCACGCAGCGTTGCTGGGTTTCCAGGCACAACTCCAGCAACCGCCGTTCCCGGTGGCGCGTGCGCAGCAGGTCCATGCTGATGCGCACGTGCGTATGGAAAAACCGCTGTTGGTAAAACGTCGATTTTCCGGTGGCCTGAATTCCGCAGAACAGCACGAGTTGCATGATAGCACCACTAACTTGGCGTTGAGAAATTATGCGTCGAACTCCTGCAGAGCCTGGAGCAGCAGTTCGTTCTCGGCGGGGGTGCCCACGGTGAGGCGGAGCGTACCGGCGCAGCCGGGCTGGGTAGTGCGGTTGCGCACGATGATGCCCCGGGCTACCAGGAAATCGTACACGGCCGTGGCGTCGGGGTGGAAACGGACCAGCAGGAAGTTGGCATCTGAGGGGAACACCTCCGCCACGATGGGCAGCGCGGGCAGGCGCTCGGCCAGCCAGTCGCGGCCTACCAGCAACTGCTGGCGCAGCGCCTCAAACCGGTCGGCGTCGCGCAGGGCCTGTAATGCAAAGCGCTGCGTGGCCTCCGACACGTTGTAGGGCGGCTTGATTTTGTTGAGGTAGCCGATGATTTCCGGCGAGGCGAAGGCCATACCCAGGCGCAGGCCAGCCAGGCCCCAGGCTTTAGAGAAGGTTTGCAGCACCACCAGGTTGGGGAATTCGGCCAGGCGGGTGGTCCAGCTGGGGGCAGCGGCGAAATCGGCGTAGGCCTCATCTACTATCACCAGCCCGCGGAAACCGCGCAGAATTTCCTCGATGGCTTCGGCGTGAAGCAGGTTGCCGGTGGGGTTATTGGGCGAGCAGAGCCACACGATTTTGGCATCCGACGCCAGCACGCCGGCCACGATTTCGGGCGAGAGCTGGAAGTCGGGCGTTAGCTGCTGGCGCTCCACGCGCACATCATTCAGGTTGGCGGCCACCTCGTACATGCCGTAGGTGGGCGGCAGGATGAGCAGGCTGTCGTGGCCGGGCACGCAGGTGAGGCGCACCAGCAGGTCGATGGCTTCATCGGAGCCGTTACCGAGGAAAATCTGCTCGGGGCGCACGGCTTTGAGCTGGGCCAGCTCCTGCTTCACAGCGCGCTGCAGCGGGTCGGGGTAGCGGTTGAAATGGTCGGGGCCGGCGCTGCCGAGGCTGTTCTCGTTGGCGTCGAGCATGACCTGGGCCTCGCCCTGGAATTCGTCGCGGGCCGACGAGTAGGGCTTCATGCCCCGGATGTTGGGGCGTACGAGGCTATCAAGGTTGAACATCGGTTGGTTCTTATTGTCATCCTGAGCGAAGCGAAGGACCTTATCACGTCTGGGTTACTACCGAACGTCTGGTTCTGACGTGATAAGGTCCTTCGCTTCGCTCAGGATGACAGGTTATTTATATCTGTTTCTACTCCTCCCCACCGGCCAGGGCTTCCAGGCGGAGGGTCACGGCGCGAGCGTGGGCACGGAGGCCTTCGGCTTCGGCCATGGTTTCTACTACGGGGCCCACGTTAAGCAGCCCTTCGGGGGTGAGGCGCTGGAAGGTGATTTTCTTCAGGAACGAATCCAGCGACACGCCGCTGTAGTTGCGGGCGTAGCCGTTGGTGGGCAGCGTGTGGTTAGTACCCGAGGCGTAGTCGCCCACGGCTTCCGGGGTGAGATGGCCCAGAAACACGGAGCCGGCGTTGGTGACGCCTTCGGCTAGCTGCTCGGGGTTGCGTACGGCCAGAATCAGGTGCTCGGGCGCGTACTGGTTCGAGAAGTACAGCATTTCCTCCGGCGTGCGCAGCAGAATGGCGCGGCTTTCGGTGAGGGCCTGGGCGGCCACCTCGGCCCGGGGCAGCTCGCGCAGCTGGCGTTCCACCTCGGCTTTGGTCTGCTCCAGCATCGACAGGGAGTCGGACAGCAGAATCACCTGGGAGTCGGGGCCGTGCTCGGCCTGGCTGAGCAGGTCGGCGGCCACGAAGGCCGGCGTGGCCGATTCGTCGGCAATAACCAGCACCTCGGAGGGGCCGGCCGGCATGTCAATGGCCACGCCGTAGCGGGTTGCCAGCTGCTTGGCGGCCGTCACGTAGCGGTTACCGGGCCCGAAAATCTTGTCCACGGCCGGCACCGAGTCGGTACCGCCGCTCAGCGCGGCCACGGCCTGGGCCCCACCGGCTTTCACGATGGTGGTAATGCCCAGCAGCTCAGCCGTGAACAGGATGATGGGGTTCACCGAGCCGTCTTTCTGAGGCGGAGTGCACAGCACGATTTCAGGGCAGCCGGCCAGGCGGGCGGGTACGCCCAGCATCAGCAGGGTGCTAAACAGCGGCGCGGTGCCGCCCGGAATGTAGAGGCCCACGCGCTGCACGGGCACCGCCCGCCGCCAGCACATCACGCCCGGCATGGTTTCCACCCGCTCCTCCTGCGGAATTTGCGCCTGGTGAAACCGCAGAATATTGGCGTGCGCCTGCCGGATGGCCGTTTGCAGCTCGGCCGGCACCTGGGCCGCGGCGGCAGCCAGCTCCTCGGGCCCCACGCGCAGGCCGCCCGCGAGGTCGGCCCCGTCGAACTGCCGGGCGTAGTCGAGCAGGGCCGCGTCGCCGCGCTGGCGCACGTCGTCGAAAATCTGCTGCACGCGCTGCTCCACGTCCTGAGCCTCCTGTTGCAAGGCCCGCTGCTGTAGTGCCGCCCACTCAGCCTGTACCGGATATTGAAAGATGTTCATTATTTAGCTGTTAGCTGATGGCTGTTAGCTGTTAGCTTATCAGCGCCGCATCCTGAACGGACGCTAACAGCCAACAGCTAGTAGCTAACAGCCATGAATTAGCTGATCATTTTCTCAATTGGCAGTACCAAGATGCCTTCGGCGCCGACGGCTTTGAGTTGGCTGGTGATGTGCCAGAAGTCGTCCTCGTTCACCACCGACTGCACCGACACCCACCCCTCCTCAGCCAGCCTGGTTACCGTCGGCGACTTGATGCCGGGCAGCAGGGCCTTCACCGCATCCAAGGCCGCTACGGGGGCGTTGAGCACGATATACTTGTTGCGACGGGCCCGGCGTACGGCCTGCATCCGGAACTGTAGCTGCTCCAGCAGTTCGCGTTTTTCTTCGCTCAGGCTCTGGTTGGCAATCAGCACGGCTTCCGAGCGAAACACGGTTTCTACTTCACGCAGACCGTTGCCCAGCAGCGTGGAGCCGCTGCTCACGATGTCACAAATGGCCTCGGCCAGCCCAATACTGGGGGCAATTTCCACCGAGCCGCTGATGGTATGCAAGTTGGCTTTCACGCCCCGCTCCCGCAGGTACTGGCCCAGAATTTCGGGGTACGAAGTAGCAATGTTCTTGCCCTGCAGATCCTGCACCGAATCGTAGGCGGCGGCGCGGGGCACGGCCAGGCTCAGGCGGCACTTGCTGAAGCCCAGGCCCTCAATTTCCAGCTGGGGCAGGCCGGCTTCCACCAGCACGTTCTGGCCCACAATACCCAGGTCGGCCACACCATCCTGCACGTAGCCGGGAATATCGTCGTCGCGCAGGTACAGAATTTCGAGAGGGAAATTGGTGGCTTCGGTTTTGAGCTTGTAGGAAGAGCTGAGGAAGCTGATGCCGCACTCCCGAATCAGGTTCAGGGAGTCTTCGCTGAGGCGGCCCGATTTCTGGAT
Source organism: Hymenobacter pini (assembly GCF_020421205.1). GTDB lineage: Bacteria > Bacteroidota > Bacteroidia > Cytophagales > Hymenobacteraceae > Hymenobacter > Hymenobacter pini. Next base: position 16,378 of record NZ_JAIZZH010000002.1, on the reverse strand, counting down.
GGCCAGACGGAGCATATGTCGTTTTGATTAATAAGGAGGGACTAGCAGTGGCGAGCTGGCTGGAGCAGCCGAGGCGTTACTGGAGTTCCGGATGAGTTTCGGGGAGAACGGGGAAGCAGACCCTTGCGTTGGAAAAAGGCCAAAAGTTGGCCGGGCCACCTGGTTTTGGGGGCCGGGGAACCAAGTGCGGTTCGCCCAACGGGGTCAATATGATGCGTGCATTCCTCTAGAAAGAGGAATGATGCCCGTGGTGATGGTAGTGCTTCGTCTCAAACGCGCGCAGCCCGGCCAGGCGACCTGCCGGAGCGGCAGCCGGGTGGCTTGTGGGGCACAGAAATAGCGCGGAGAACACCATCGGAGACTTCAAAAGATAGGGCAAAGGTAGGAGGCAATCCGTAGGATGAAAATTTTCCGCGGAAAAAGTTAGCCGAAAGCTAGAACTTTGTGGTTTAGCTGCCCTCATAACCAGCATTCTGGCACCATTGTTTCGGTAGTCAGGTTCCTAGTGCCCTACTTTCCGCTTTCCTCTTCCTAGTGCAACTGCTTATGAATTCGATAAAACGCGTTGGTATTTGTGTGTGGCTTGGCCTGTGCAGCGCGGCTTCGTTGGCGCAGGCACAAACCACTCCTGCTACCACGCCTGCTCCTACTACCGCTCCAACCAGCACACCAGAACCCGCCACGCCTATTCCGGCGGCTACGCCCGCTCCTACCGCCCCCGCTGCGGCAGCTCCGTCTACCGCTACTCCTGCAGCGGGCGCCAGCATGGCTCCTACCAACTCGGTGCAGTTGCCCGTGCCCCAAGCCAGCCCCCATGCCCAGGTAATGCAAACCGTGGGACTTACTGAAATTTCCGTTGACTACCATTCGCCGGCGGTGCGGGGCCGCAACGTGTGGGGCGGGCTGGTTCCGTACGACCAAGTATGGCGGGCCGGAGCTAACGAGAATACTATTATCACCTTCTCCACGCCGGTGCTCCTGAAACAGCAGCTGCTGCCCGCCGGGCGCTACTCCTACTATGTGGTGCCGCACCAGGACCGGGACTGGGAACTGGTGTTGAACAAAGTGACGACACACTGGGGCAACGAGGGCTACGACCAGCGCGACGATATTATCCGGGTGCCCGTGATGCCCGAAACCGCGCCCTTCCACGAAAACCTCACCTACTGGTTTTCCGACATCAAGCCCACGGGGGCGCACCTGAACCTTACTTGGGAAAAGCGCACCCTCATGCTTCCCGTAGAAACCGAGGTACATAAGCAAGTAATGGCCGGAATCGACCAAGTGCTGCAGCAGCAGCCCAGCGACTGGCAGCTGCTGGCCCAGGCCGCCGACTACCTGGTGCAGAACAACATTCAGCCGGAGCGGGCCCTGGCTTATATTAATGAGTCGTTGAAACTGCAGGATGCCGCCAGCAATAACTGGATAAAGGCCCGGTTACTGGCCCAGCAGCAGGATTTCGGGACGGCCATTGTGTACGCCCGCAAGGCCATCAAGCTCGGCGACAAGGAAGATGCCGCGTTTAAGTCGCAGCTCCCTAACATGCGTATTGCCCTCACCGAGTGGCAGGCCAAAGCCTATTGAGCATACGCCAGCCAGGCACCCAGAAATAGCCAACGCGCTGTCGACTCACTTAGATGTCGGCAGCGCGTTGGCTTTCTTTGTGACTATGGATGCATTCATAGCCCGCTGCCACGCCATTTTTCCTCTGCCTGCTGCCTTGGAGGCGGCCCTGCGCCAGCGGGTGAGCCGTGAAACCGCCCCCGCCCGCGCATTTTTGCTGCAGCCCGGTCAAACGGCTCAGAAGCTGTACTTTCTGGAAAGCGGCCTAATACGGGCTTTCTACCTGAAAGACGGAAAGGAAATTACGGCGTGGTTTATGCCTGAGGGCAATTTTGTAGCGGCCATCCTGAGCTTCTTCGCCCGCCAGCCTTCCCACGAATACGTGCAGGCACTCGAGGACTGCGTGCTGTGGTCCATCACGCACGCGCAGCTTCAGGAGCTTTACCAGCAGTTTCCGGAATTTAATTACGTGGGCCGGGTGCTTACGGAGCAGTATTATGTGCTCAGCGAGCAGCGCGCCCTGCACTTACGCATGCTGTCGGCGGCAGAGCGGTACGAGTTGCTGCTACAGGCGTTTCCGACGGTAGCGCAACGGGTACCTTTGAAACTCTTAGCCTCCCACCTGGGCTTGACGCCGGAAACGCTCAGCCGCCTGCGCGCCCGTCGTTCTTGAATAGTAGCTTCCCGATCAGTTACCAAATCAAAACACCCGGCCAAATGTATGACCGGGTGTTCTACATTTCAGATACTGTAGTGATTAAAACCGGGCAATGACGCGCAGATTTACCAGCCGGCGGGAGAGGAAGTTGGGTACTGAGTAGGTTACGCCGTTCAGGTCCTGAATGTAATTGTAGCCGGCCAGGTTGTCGGCCCCCAGCACGTTCAGCACTTCCAGGCTCATCCAGAGGCTGCGCAGCTGCACGGTGCGCCCCTGCTGCTCCTCGGTTGCCGTGCGCAGGCTTAGCACTTTGGTGAAGCCCAGGTCAGCGCGCTTGTAGCTGCGGGTAAGCTTGCTGGTCCCGCGCAAGTCGGGCAAATCGGGTGGGCTAAAGGGCAGGCCCGTGCCGAATACCAGGTTCACGTAGCCTTTCACCGAGGGGTTACCGGGCAGGTTATCCTGCAGGAACACGCCCAGGTTCAGCCGTTGGTCGGTTGGCCGGCGGATGTAGCCCTTGGGTACTCGGCCGGTGAGGTTGCCAGCGTTGTCAAACGTGTTGATGGAGTCGCCGGCCAGGTTTTCGCGGGTGGTCAGCACACCCAGGCTAAACCACGACTCAGTACCGGGAATAAACTCCCCGCTCACGCGGGCATCCACACCAGCGGCGTACGCGCGGGCTTCGTTTTTGGCGAAGTAGCGCAGCCGCACGTTATCGATGTCGTAGGGCACCACATCGGTGAGATACTTGTAATACGCCTCGCCGGTAAAGCGGAACGGACGGCCCCATTGGGTGAAGCGCAGCTCATTGCCCACAATAAAATGCAGGGAGCGTTGCGCCCGTAATTCAAGATTTAAGTTCCCCTGCTGGCTTTGCGGGGCACCGGTCTGGTAGCGCAATTCCCGGTAAAATGGCGGCTGATGGTACACGCCCACCGCCGCTTTCCACGACAAACGCGGATTACGGGCGCTGGTAAAAGCATACTGCACCCGGGGGCTGAACGTGGTTTGCCGGTTTACCGTCCAGTAGCTGGCCCGCGCCCCGTACGTGAGAGTACGTAGCGAATCGAAGCGGATGGTGTGCTGCACGTACCCTTGGGTGCGGGAGCTTTCCAGGTTCAGGTTGGATAGCAACCGGGTACGGCGGGCCTCCGGCACAAAGTCGGCGGAATCTACGAAACTGTACTCATTGAGCACATCCTCAATTCGCTCCCGACCCGTTTTCAGCCCCCAGCGCACCGTATTCCGGTCGCCGGGCGTCCAGGTGCCGCGGGTTTCCAGGGTGGCAATGCGGGCCGTGAGGTTATTGCGGGAGTTCTGAAACCTACTACCGATTCCGCGCCGGTTAATGTCGTTTCCGTAGTCGGGCGAGCTTGGGTCCCGGTTAATTTCGGCAATGCTGTAGGCGGCTTCCACATCCCGGTACTCAAACTCCCGGGAGTAGAGCAGCCCGCCCAGCAGCTCCAGACGCAGGTTGCGGCCCACATCGTGGTGCAGGCGCAGCCCGCCCTGGTACATATCGTACTGCATCCGCTCGTGCCCGTCGTAGCCGATGTACAGGCGCGAGAGTTGGTTGGTACCGGTGCTGAACGTGCTCTGCCCACTTTCCGGATTGAAGCGAAAATCGTTGTGGGCAAAGGTGTTGAAAATGCTCAACCCCGTGCGCTCCATGTTCTCTTTCGGGCCCAGATTCAGGGTAACCAGGCTCTGCCCGTCGTAGAACGTGGGGTTGTAGCGGCCCTGCTGCTGCTGCAGGGAGTTGAACACGTAGGTAGCGTTTTTGTAACGCACCCCGGCCAGGTAGCTCACGCGCCGGTTGGGAGAGGCCGCCTCCACGTGCGCTGTGCCGCCTACCAGGCTGGCCGTGGCCGAAGCCCCGAATTTGCCCGGCTGTTTGTATTGGATATCCAGCACGGAGGAGAGCTTATCCCCGTATTTGGGCTGCCAGCCCCCGGTCGAAAACTCTATCCGGCTCACTAGGTCGGGGTTCACAAAGCTCAGGCCCTCCTGCTGTGCAGCCGTCACCAGAAACGGCCGGTACACCTCAAAGCCGTTCACGTACACGAGGTTTTCCTCATAGTTGCCGCCCCGCACCGAGTACGTACTAGTTAGCTCGTTAGTGGTGCTCACCCCAGGCAGGGTTTTGACGATGGCCGAAAAATCACCGAAGGGCGAGGGAATTTCCTTGGCCGTGCGGGGTTCCAATTGCAGCATGCTCACCTGCTCCCGGGTATCGGCCGCGTCGGAGCGGCCGCGCACCGTTACGTTGCCCAGTGCCCGGCTATCTTCCTGCATCGTTAGGGTAAGCTCCCGCTGGCTGCCCAGGTCCAGGGAGATGCGCTCGGTGCGGTAGCCCAGCCGCCGGATTACCAGCACGGGCAATTTGCTGCCTAATGGGCGTACTACGTTTAGGGCAAACCGGCCTTTGTCGTCGGTACTGGTGCCGCCAGGCATGCCTTCCACCCCTACCGCCACCTGCTCCAGCGGCTGGCCGGCCGCATCGCGCACGGTGCCCGTGATGAGCACCCGGGCAGCCTGCTGCGCCTGCACGCTGGCCGGCACAACAGCCGGCGCGGCAGCCACCAACAGCAGCCGCAGGTACAGCACCGAGTGGGCGCGGAAACATCCTGCCATTCGTGCCGGATTAAGAAAGCTCCTCATTGCCGACTACCACGGCCAGCTGCCGGCGCATTTCGGCCAGCGTGGCTACGGGGTCGGGCGAGTTGAATACGAAGGAGCCCGCTACCAGAGCGTCAGCGCCGGCTTCCACCAAAGCTCCCGCGTTGTCCAGGGTCACGCCGCCATCAATTTCAATCAGGGCCTGCGAGCCGCAGTCTATCAGCAGTTCCTTTAGCGCAGCCACTTTGCGCAGGGTATTCGGGATGAAGGCCTGGCCCCCAAACCCTGGGTTTACGGACATAATCAGTACCAGGTCCAGGTCGGCGGCTACATCCTCCAGCACGCTCACCGGCGTGTGCGGGTTCAGGGCCACGCCGGCCCGGCAGCCCAGTTGCTTGATCTGCTGCACCACGCGGTGCAAATGCGGGCAGGCTTCGTAGTGCACTGTGATGTTGGCCGCCCCAGCGTCGCGGAAGGCGCTGAGGTAGTGCTGGGGCTCCTCAATCATCAGGTGCACATCAATGGGCTGCTGGCAATGGCGGTGCACGGCCTGCAGTACGGGAATTCCGAAGGAAATATTGGGCACGAAGCGCCCGTCCATCACGTCAAAATGCAGCCAGTCGGCGGCGGAGCCAGCCAGCCGCTCCATTTCAGATTGCAGATTGCCAAAATCAGCGGCGAGAAGTGAGGGGGCCAGCAGCGGCGCCATTCGACGTTGTGGATTCATAGCGCGAAAGTAACTGAATAGCCGAGGATAGTAACACGGAAAGCCTGGGAAAAGCGGCCCGCACCTAACGAAAAGGCCGTTTAACGTAGTATGCCAGCAAACCGAAAACCCGGCACCATTTCGTGGCACCGGGTTTTCAGTTTGGTAAAGCACAACTATCTGCGGGGCTACTTTACCGCGGGTTCTTTTTCCCAGGCCCGCCAGTCCAGCTTGCCGTCTTCGGTTTTGCGCAGGAAATAGGTGTTATCATCATCCGCTCGCTTTCCGAAGGTCACGTCAGCCCGGCAATCCAGGCATTTGAGGCTGGTGTATTTGAACTTGTCCTTCGCCACGCGGCTGGTCAGGTCCAGATTGTCGGAGCCGCAAATCCCACACTTGGCCACGTCCGGAAAGCTGAGCCGGTCGTACTCGGCTACTACTTCGTGAAAGTTATTCCCCTGAACGGTGAAGTGAAACTGGCGCTTGCCCAGGCGCTTGGTTACCATCATTTGCAGCATATTCAAACGTATTTAAGTGAATGCAAAACCAGGATTAGAAGCCGGTTTCTGCCCGGCTAAAATCTGCTACAATTTACTAATATTTTTCGCAAATACACACCCAACATTGTTAGCAAAGCAATAAAAAAAGCAGCTCATGACTGGCTGCTTTTTTTACTGAGTTGTTACGTTGTCTAGAGCTTCACAAACCGCACGACACGCTGCTCGCGCCCGTTACCAATGTGGCAGGTATACACGCCCTTGGTAAGTACTCCCGGGCGCAGGCGCACGGCCGCGGCTGAGGTGGGCGCAATGCGTTGTTCTGAAACCAGCGCCCCGCGGCTGTCATAAATCCGCACCTGCAACGGCACCGATTGGTAATTGACGGCCAAGTGCAGGTACAGTTCGTCGTCTTTGGTGGGGTTTGGGTAAATCAGCAAATCCTGCCGCGGCGCGGGCGGGGCCGCGGCCAGTGGTCCGTTGGGATTGGCTAGGTTGTAAGCCCGCACAAAGTTGGGAATTCCGTAGCCGATGTCGTCGTTGGGGGCGGCCGCCCGAGTGCCGGAGCGCTGCATGAAGCTGATGACCTGCTGGGCCGTGAGCGTGGGGTTGGCCTGCCAAAAGCCCGCTACCATACCCGCCGTTACGGGGCAGGCGTAGGAAGTGCCGTTCCCACGCGATACCACCCCGGATGACGTTACATAGGCCGTTTGTACCCCCATGGCGCTGACGTTGGGCTTGATGCGGCCATCGGCCGTGGGCCCGCGGGAGCTGAAGCCCGCCACCACAGCCAGCGAATCGGTAGCGCCCACCGTCAGAATGGAGTCGGCGTCGGCGGGGGCTGTAATGTAGCGCCAGCTGCCGCTGCCTTCGTTGCCAGCCGCACTTACTACCACCATCCCCACACGGGCCGCCACGGTTGCCGCGCGCGTGGAGAGGGCCGTGCGGCCATTCATGTTGGCGTAGGTGTAGTCAATCGAGGGGTAATCAAAGGTGCTGTACCCCAGCGAAGAGCTAATCACATCTACTCCGGCGGAATCGGCTTTTTCGGCGGCAATCAGCCAGTTTGCCTCTTCAATAGGATGTTCGGTAGGAAAACCCTGCGCATCCGCCGCTTCCTCGGTAATGTATAACCGGAAGGTTGCCTTAGGCGCCGTACCGATGTAAGATCCTTCCTGATTGCCGCCGATGATAGACAGGCAGTGCGTGCCGTGGTTGTTACGCGTGAACACTTGCATGTTCTTATCAACCACGTTGAACGTGCTGGCCAGCCGCTGCTCCGTAAAAATGGAAGCGAAGGGCGAGGCCGTATTCACGCCCGGAAAGCCGGCGTCAAATACGGCAATCTGCATTCCCTCTCCCCGATAGCCGGCGTCGTGCATTTGCACCGCACCCACCATCTGGGCCTGGGTGTAGGCCTTGCCATACTGGCTGCGGGTGCCCCGCTCCAGCACCTGCGTGCCCTCAGCATCGTCCCCTTTTGCTCTGCGTTTGCCTGGCAGGCCCCGGTTCAGGGTTTGGGCGGAGCGCACGCAGGGCAGCGCCTGTACCTTCTGCAACGTGGCCGAGTCGCAGGCGATGATGGCGGCGTTGAACCACCGGGACGTGTACCACAACTGCGCCCCAGGCACAGCCTTTACCTGCTGCACGTACGCCGGCGAAACCGGCAAATCCCGGGGCAGTACGGCAATATTCTGCCGTTGCCGACGCTGAATGGCCCGGGCCGAAAGGAAAGCCTGCGGGTTAGCTACAGTGAACGGAGTACCCGCCTTGTCCTTGAAGTATATCAGGTGCTTGCGGACGGTGGCAGTGGTTTTGGCGGAAGAAGCAGGCGTAACCTGCTGAGCTCCGGCCGTAAAGGCCAAGAGAAGTGCGGTGGCGCTGAAGCCGGCGGTTAGCAAAGGGCGCGTAAGGGTCATTCGAAACAGGATTGACGTGCCGGAAGATACAACGCTATCCGGAAAATTCACAGTTTCCGGCCTTAAACCCGGATTGGTAACCTGCTCCAAAAGCAACGCCCCAGTCCGGACAACAATTCCGGACCGGGGCGTAAAGGCACTAGCCTCAAAAGGCTCACTACTTACCGTTTTCGATGAGCACCTCGCTCCGCGACTGGCCTTGTTGCCGAATGGTTGGGTTACACCCAACCGCGTCACAATAGCTAAGCAGGCGCCGGCGCACCCGGTAAACCGGACCCACGTTCGGGGCAAACGTGGTACGCAGAACGGTGTAATACGCCGCATTAACGTCCGCCGCAACGTCGTTGATGGTAGTTACCGTGTTGTCGTAGGAATAGGTTATACCATTGCTGGTGATGCTAAACGGCTGCCCTACGTTGCGGTAGAATCGGTTTTGGGCGATAATCGTGTCCTGGGCATTATAGGCATTGATGTTCCACTCTTTGCCTTCCCGCACCGGAAATACCAGCTCCACCGAGCGACGGTTGTTGCGTTGCTCCGTCAGGTACTGCTGCCCCACCGTCACCGTCACTACCGAATCGACGGCCCAGGCATCGGCGGGGGTACTGCGGCGGGAGCGCACCACGCGGTACACCGGCTGGCCCGTGGCGTCGGGGCTAAGTTCGGCGGCTACCTGCTCCCGGAACTGGAAGCGGCTAGCGGTGGGCACGTTGTTGCGCCACGTGGTGTCGGCCACGTCATAAATACGGTAGGCACCCACTTCCAGCGGATAATATTCTGGGCCGGGGTTGGGCAGCACTTCCGTTTCGTTGCGGCAGCCAGCTACGCTAGCGCCGAGTAGTGTGGCGGCCAGTACCCACCGCACCGGGTGTAGTGAGAAGGAAGGATATATCTGTTTCATATCGGTGAATTCACTGCCTGAAAGTACACTTCCTTTGGCAACTTCCGGTTTCGTCCGTTTGAACGGGGCCGGGCCCTGCTCAGTTCCGTAGGGTACTCTTCATTCTTCTGAACGCAGAAAAGCCGGCTTTCTGCTGTCAGAAAACCGGCTTCCCTGCATTATTATCCACTGGCTAGCCCACCGTCACTGCTTCGGAGGGCTCGGGAATTTCGCCGATGGTGTGACGCTCAATCCAGCCCCCGCCCAACACGTCCTGCCCTTCGTAGAATACGGCCGCCTGCCCGGGCGTTACGGCGTGCACGGCCTCCTCGAAGTACACGTACACTTTGTCGCCGCGCTGTTCCAGAAAGGCCGGGGAGCCGTCGTGGTTGTAGCGGATTTTGGTGATGCTGGGCACCAGGCCGAGGCCTTCCAGGGAGGCATATTTGCCCATGTTCAGCTTGCCTACTACCGTGCGGGTGCTGGCCAGCTCCTCAAAATTGCCCAGCACCACGCGGTTGGTGTCAGGGTCGATGGCCGTGACGTAGGCGGGGAAGCCCAGCGCCACGCCCAGCCCTTTGCGCTGGCCGATAGTGTAGAACGGGTAGCCCTCGTGCTTGCCCACCACCGTGCCGTCGCGCAGCACAAACTCGCCCCCGGCCACGCGCTCCTCCAGGCCCGGCACCCGGCGGCGCAGGAACCCGCGGTAGTCGTTGTCGGGGATAAAGCAGATTTCGTAGCTCTCGGGCTTGTTCACCAATTCCGTGAAGCCCCGTTGCCGGGCAAAATCGTAGATGGCCGTTTTGCGCAGCTGCCCCAACGGGAACAGCGTGCGGGCCAGGCTTTCCTGCGTTACGCCCCACAGGGCATAGCTCTGGTCTTTGTTGTCGTCGAGGCCTTTGCTGATGACATAGCGGCCATTTTCGTGGCGCACCTGGGCGTAGTGGCCAGTGGCAATAAACTCGCAGCCCAGTTGGTCAGCACGGCGCAGCAGGGCATCCCACTTAATGTGGGTATTGCAGAGCACGCAGGGGTTGGGCGTGCGGCCCGCCAGATATTCCTCGGTGAAGTTGCTGATGACAAAGTCGCCAAACTCGTCCCGAATATCGATGATGTAGTGCGGGAAGCCCAGCTCCACGGCAATCTGGCGGGCGTCGTTGATGCTGTCGAGGGAGCAGCAGCCGGTTTCCTTTTTGCTGCCGCCCGCCGAGGCGTAATCCCAGGTTTTCATAGTCATGCCCACCACTTCATACCCTTGCTCGTGCAGCAGCACGGCTGCCACGGAGCTGTCGATGCCGCCGCTCATAGCGACGAGCACCCGTCCTTTCGTTGTATTCATACGTGAATCAAATTGCGCCCGAAGCGTGAAAGGTTCCGGCCGAATGGGCAAAGATACGAAAGAGTGAATGGGACAATGGTTGAATGGGAGAATGACTGAATATTCAGGGTGGCTGGGATTTTTATTCTCGCATTCCTCCATTCAGCCATTCCTCCATTCTCCCATTCAACGATTTCCCGCAGAAGTCCCGAATATTGCAGCCGCAACCGTGCCCCAACCCGGCCGGTTGCTTTTCACTTCGTTATTCCTCCCCCAGTTTAGTATATGGCTTTGCTTCTTCCCGTGATGGTGCGCGGCATCAACAACCTTTCGGATGCCCGCTACTGCGCCGGTATGGGCGCTGACTCCCTCACGTTTCGCCTCGACCCAGCCTTTGCCGATTACCTGACGCCCCAGGCCGTACAGGAACTCAGCGGCTGGGTGGCCGGCGTGCAGCTGATTGGCGAATTCGACACGCTGCCCATCGAGGATATTAATGCGCTGGTACAGCAGTGCGGGTTGCACGCCGTGCTGCTGCACCGCCGCCGCCCCGCCGATGAGCTGGCCCAACTGACGGTGCCGGCCTTGAAGCTCACCTCGTGGATTCCGGACATGATGCCCGAGGATGTGGAATTGCGCTTCCGGGAGCAGGCCCCGCACTACCAGGGTTTTGTGCTGGCCACGCCTCCTTCGCCCCTGCCCAACGCGGCGGCCATGCTTCGTCTCACGGAGCAAACCCGCCAGTACACTATTTGGCTGGGTGCTGGCTTTGCCGCTGACTCGGTGCGCGCATTGGCGGAAACCGTGCGCCCGGCCGGGTTAGTGCTGCAGGGCGGCGACGAAATCAAGCCTGGCCTGCGCGACTTCGACGAAATGGAAGCCGTATTTGAGCAGCTCGAAATCGAGTAAGCTCACTCTCATCGTTCAAAGCGAAATGCCCGTTACTGCAGCAGTAACGGGCATTTCGCTTTATGACACTTCACTGCTCACTCAGGCCATTACGGTGAGCAGCTGCAAAAATGGCTCCGTCAGATGTTGGGGCCCTTCCAGCGTTATCGTTTGCCGGGCCTCCGCCGGTGGAAGGCTCTTGGTAAACAACCGCCACGCCACGGCGGGCGGCAACGCAACGGAGGCAGTAGCCGGCACTTCGGATGAGTGCCCAAGCTGCCAACCGGCCGTAGTGCGCAGCAATTCCCAGCGGCCCTGCCCGGGTACCGTGAGGCGGACTACGGCCCCAGCCGGAGCCTCCACGGCACGATACTGAAAAGGCCAGGCCTGCAAACTGGTTTCCAGGAAAGGCCGGTACAACTCGGGGTTCAACAACGGTTGCTCCTGCCCCACAGCCTGCCGGATCTGCTGCTGGTGATGCCACTTTTCGGTGTACTCGCGGGCCACGTGGAAGTGATTGGTGGAGTGCTCTTGCCCGGCCCAGGCCACGGCAAAGGTGGCCGGGGCAGCCGGGTCCAGAGTGTGCAGAAACGCAGTATACTCCCGCCCGGCCAGCGCCAACAACTCCAGCAACAGCGCGGGGCTCAGTCGGCGGCCTACTGCCACCCAGCTGTTGTTTAGCTGATTTAGGTACGTCACTACATCAGCATAGCCACCGCTGGCCGGGCCCGAATCGGCAAAATGACCGTCGCGCAACATGGATAAACTGCGCAAACTGCCATCCAGGAGGTGCAGCGCCACGTCCTGCACCGTCCAGCCTGGGACCAGCGTAGGCCGCTGCCAGTCGGCCGCCGATAGGCCTCGCAGTACGTTCAGTAACAGGTCGTCGAGCACCGGGAAAAGCGGCAGTGTTTGCGGAACAGGGACTGGTAGCATAAGAGTCGGGCTTAGGCGTCAAGTATAGCCAAAACGGCGCGACCTGCAGTGGCCGCGCCGTTTTGGTTTGGTAAAAGTTATTAGACCGAGGCTTAGCTCACCCGAAACTGCAGGTACTTGATGGGCACTCCTACAGAGCGGTATTTCCGCTCGAAGGTGGTCTGGATATCCTCGGCGTGGGGCAGTAGCTCGGGCGTGGCGTACAGGTCTTTGGTGTGGGCTACTACGGTGGCACCGGGGCGCTGCTGCACGGTTTCCAGCGAGTAATCAAACAGGTCCTCGTTATCCGTTTTGAGGTGGATAAGGCCGCCGGGCCGCAGAATCTGCTGGTACAGATCCAGGAAGCGCGGGGCCGTGAGGCGGCGCTTGATGTCCCGGTCGCGGGGGCGCGGGTCGGGGAAGGTAATCCAGATTTCGTGCAGTTCGCCGGGGGCGAAATGGGTGAGCAGGTCGTGGGCGCGGGTGCGGATGAACCCCACGTTTTTCAGACCCAGCGCCTCGGCCCGAGTGCTGCCCCGCCAGATTCTCTCGCCCTTGATATCCAAGCCCAGGAAGTTGCGCTCCGGGTACCGTTCGGCCAAGCCCACGGTGTACTCGCCTTTGCCGCAGCCTACCTCCAGGGTAATCGGATTGGGGTTATGAAAGAACTCCTCGTGCCAGCGCCCGCCGAGCTGCTGATACATGGCTTTGCCAGGTTCTACTACATCGGGCCGTTCGGCATTCTCGGCAAAGCGCTTCAGTTTTACGCGACTCACTGGGTTGGTTTTTCGTTAGTTGTTTTTGGTTGTTCGTTGCCCGATTTCAGTAGCCAGCCGCTGTGGCAGCGTTCTGCCACCAACGAAAAACGAACCACCAAAAACGAACAACGGCTTTACAGCTCTTCAATCTCCGCCACCACAAAGGTACTGCCCCCGATGAAGACCACATCATCGGGCTGGGCGGCGGCCCGGGCTGCGGCCACGGCGTGGGGCACGGGGCCGTGCACTGCTCCGGACAAGCCCGCCGCCGCAGCTTTGGCGGCCAGTTCATCAGCCGGCAGGGCCCTTGGAATATTGGCCTGACAGAAGTAGTAAGTAGCCTCCTGGGGCAACAGGCTGAGCATCTTGCTCACGTCCTTGTCCTGCACCACGCCCAGCACGAAATGCAGCCTGCGGTACGGCAGCCGCGCCAGCTGCCCGGTAATGAAGCGGATACCGGCCTCGTTGTGGCCCGTGTCGCAGACTACCAGCGGGCGGCGCCCCAGTATCGTCCAGCGGCCCCGGAAGCCGGTGAGCTGGCTCACCTCGCGCAAGCCGCGGCGCAGGGCCTCCTCGCTGATGTGGTAGCCCTGGCGGCGCAGTTCTTCCACGGTAGCCAGCACGCCGGGCAGGTTCAGGCGCTGGTAGTCGCCTACCAGGCCCAGCTCCAGGTTATCGAGGTACGCCTCCTCATTGCGTAACGCCAATAGTAGCTGGGTGGCATCATCGGGGGCGGGCTCACGCCGCAGCTCGGCGCGGTAGTGGGCATCGGCGAAGAGCAGCGGGGCACCTTCGGCTTCGGCTTTCAGCCGGAATACCTCGGCCACTTCGGGCTGGGTCTGGCTGATGATGGCCGGTACGCCGGGCTTGATAATGCCGGCTTTTTCGGCCGCAATCTGCGGCAGTGTATCCCCCAGCAGGTTCTGGTGGTCGAGGCTGATGTTGGTGATGAGCGACACCATCGGCCGGATAATATTGGTGGAGTCCAAGCGTCCCCCCAGGCCTACTTCCACCACGGCCACGTCTACCTGCAGCTCGGCAAAATAGTCGAAGGCCAGGGCCACGCACATCTCAAAAAACGAGGGCTGCACCTCATCGAACAACCCGCGCCACTTTTCTACCCACTGCACCAGGTAGTCGGGGTCCAGGTCCTGGCCGTTGACTTTGATGCGCTCCGTAAACTCCTTGAGGTGGGGCGAGGTGTACAAGCCCACTTTATAGCCAGCAGCCTGCAGCACGGCAGCCAGCAGGTTGGAAGAACTGCCCTTCCCGTTGGTACCGGCCACGTGCACGCAGCGCAGCCGCCGCTCGGGGTTGCCCATGGCCGCGGCCAGTTCCTCCGTGCGCTGCAGTCCTGGCTTATACCCCGCTTCCCCCACCCGCTGAAACATGGGCAGCTGCTGGTAAAGAAAGTCGAGGGTTTGCTGGTAAGTCATAGAAGCGCTGGGCAGGTGGACCGCAAAGGTAGCGGACTTGCGAAACTGCATCCACCGCCACGTAAAAAGCAAAAGCGCCACTCCATTGCTGAAGTGGCGCTTTTGCTTTTTATGTGTCTACTACTGTACTGCTACTCGGAAAGTAATAAATCCTGTAGCGCCCCCTTCTGCGGAGCTTGTCCGACGGAATTCCGCATTTTCTAACGCGTCCCGGAACAGCTTTTCTTGAGCAGGCGACACATTGCCTGATACTTTGTTGATGGACTCAATTTCTCCATCCGCATTGATTTTGATTTTAAAGCGGACGAAGCCAGGGTTGTTGTCAATCGGCGGCGCATTGGGCTTACGTGCAAATGCCCAACCGGCCATTTCCAGGCCGCCGCTGCCGGGACTGGTGCCACGGCCGCCGCTGCCCGGCTCACCGGAGTAGGCTGTGCCGTTGTAGGTGCCGCGTGGGTCGCCCTTGTCGCCCACGGTGCCGGGGTTGTCGCCGTTGTTGTTGCCGGTGGGTGCGTTGCTGGTGCCGTTTACCCCGTTACCGCCCCCATCGGCGCGGTTAGCCCGGGGCGTGAATACGGCGCGCTGGTCCACCTTGGGCTTGGGCGGCTCGGCCTTCACCACCTCTTTTACGGGGGCTGGTTTCTCTACCGGCGGCACCGTTACGGGGCTTTCCTCGGCCTCACTGGTTACTACCCGCTCCTCGCTGGGTGGCGTGGGGTCGGGTTGGGCGGCGGGCTGGGGCGGTGTAGGGTCGGGCTGGGAAGCCGGCGGACGGCTGTCTTCCCGGTTCTGCGACTCGTTGGCCGGGGCCTGGCTCTGGATGTCGCCGGAGCCGACTTCATCCACGCCGTAGTTCAGCTCTACCCCGTCGCCCCCAAGGGTTTCCAAGGGCGGGTCGGGGCCTTTGAAAACGGTGAAGATGAACAGCGCGGCCAGGGCAGCGTGTACTACCACGGTACCAATTAGCGCCTCCCGCCGATGTTCTTCCCGATAGTCAGTTGCCATGATGCTAGTAGTTCGGAGGCGGCGGCTGGGATAGCCGAGGCCCATGCAGTTAAACAGTGCGCCCCGCTCCGAAAAACGGCAGACGGGGCGCGGTCCTTATTCTCAAACGGCCAAATGGCCGCTCCTGGTTCAGTGAGTTTCAGGCTACTTGCCGGACGCTTGTTGCGCCTGCGTGGCCATCACCATCTTTATTTTTAGCCTATTGCCGATTTCGAGGATGTCCACCAGCTTCTGCACGTTCAGCGAGGCATCCACCCGCAGTACAGCCGTCGGGCTTTCCAGGCCCTGCACCCGGCGCTGCAGCTCCGGCTCCAGCTGGTCCGGGGTAATGGGCTGCCGGTCGATGAAGTAGCTGCCGGAGGCATCCACGGAAACGGTGATGGGCTGCTTCATGGCCTGTTTGCCCGAGCGGGCGTTGGGCAGCATGAGCTTGATAACGTTGGGGTTCACCATCGTCGATACAATCAGGAAGAACAGCATCAGGAAGAACATGATGTCGTTCATCGAGCTGGTCTCGACGTGGGAAGAAAGCTTACGACGCCGGCTTAAATCCATTGCGTGAATGAGTAAATGAGTGAATGAGTGAATGTTGAAAGAGTGTCCGAGAAGTTACCTCACTCATTCACTCACATACTCATTCGCTAATTATCCTGAAGAATGTCCATGAACTCGATGGCCGAGTTTTCCATGCGGAACACCATGCGCTCCACCATGATGCTGAGCCAGTGGTAGCCGATGTGGGCAATAATACCCACAATCAGGCCAGCCGCCGACGTCACCATTTTGGTGTACAGACCGCCCGAAATCTGGGCAATGCCAAAGTCGCCGGTGGAGCTGATGGCGTAGAAAATTTTAATTACCCCGATGATGGTACCCACGAAACCGAGCATGGGCGCAATACCCGCCACGATGCCCAGCACGTTGATGTTCTTCTCGAGGCGGGCAATTTCAATTTTGCCCACGTTTTCCACGCTGGTTTCGATTTCCTTGAGCGGCAGGCCAATCCGGCGGATACCTTTCTCAATCATGCGAGCCAGCGGCGTAGAGTTCTGCGCGCACAGCATTTTAGCGCCCTGCAGGTCGCCTTTCACCATCAGGTTCCGGATACCGGGCATGAACGACTCCGGCACCGCTCCGGCTTTGCGGATGGTGATGTAGCGCTCAATGATGATGTAAATGGAGATAAACGAGAGCAGGAACAGCGGCACCATAATCCAGC
>NZ_JAIZZH010000001.1 GCF_020421205.1 Hymenobacter pini | reverse complement strand
GCGGATGGTGATGTAGCGCTCAATGATGATGTAAATGGAGATAAACGAGAGCAGGAACAGCGGCACCATAATCCAGCCCCCGGCCAGAATCAGGTCGATGAGCGAGAGGCCGGGCGCGGCCGCCGCGGCAGCGTTGGCAGCCGTGGCCGCGGAGTCGGCAGCAGCGGCGGGCGTGGCGGCGGGAGCCGCGTCGCCTACCTGGAGTTGCAGCAGCAAGGAAAGCAGGTGCGTCATGCGGGAGAGAAAGTGAGAAGCAAAAGAAAAGCTAAAATACCAAGGCCCTAACAAGGTAACCCTGAGTATTTTAGCTTTTCACAAATGCGTAGTAATTACTTCAAGTGGGAGGTTAGTAATTTTTGATCCACAGGTCACCCATGCGCTTGCGCAGGATGCTGGCCTGCCGGTCGGCCGAGGCCCGATCCGGGAAGTCGGCTACCGACAGCATGTACTGGCGGCTACCGGGCGCGGGCAGAATCACGCGGGCCGGGTGGCCCAGCCGAACCAGTGCCTGCCGGCCCTTCTCGGCGTTGGCCAGCGTGGTGTAGGAACCGGCTACCACGTAGTAACGACCCGTGCGGTGATTAATTGTCGAGGAAGCGGCACCATTGGTTGCATTGGTAGCCGCAGCTTTTTCCCAACCCGGGGCTTTGGTGGCTGGTTTAGCCGCCGCTTTGCCTTTCACGGTTTGTACCGCCGGCTTCGGAGCGGGTGTGGCTGCTGGCTTGGCGGTTACCGTAGCCGCCACCACGGGCCGCTTCACCACTACCGGCTTGGCAGCGGGCACACTGGCTTCCACGGCAGGCGTAGCAGCCATGCGGGGCTCAGGCGTAGCCGCCAGCTCCGACGAAGGGTTGCCCAGGGCGGCCTGCTGGCTGAGAACCGGCTGCACGGCCGGAGCGGGTGCGGCGCTAGTCACGCCCGCCTGGGGCAGCCGCAACTGCTCGGGCAGGTAGCCGAACATATCGGCGAAGATGTAGTTGGCCGACAGTACCAATCCGGCAATTACCACGGTGCCTACCGTGCGAAACGCGCGGGTAGCCCACCGGGACCGGGAAGAGGCCAGCAGTGGAGCCGCCGCGGGCCGTTCCCGGGCCAATAGAGCGTCGGTGGCCCGCACCGGGCGCGACACCAGCTCGGGCAGGCCAAAGCTGGCGTTCAGTAGGTTTTGGGCACCGGTATATTCAAATTCCAGCCCGCGGCCGGGGGCCCGATGAAACACGCCAATACCGCTCAGTTCGGTACGCAGGCCGCTTTCCAGCTCCTGCTCCATCCGTACCACGGCCTCCCGCACCAGCTGCCGGGCTTGGGCCGTGCTGATGCTCAGTTGGGCACTCAGAGCATCTACCAGCAGCCCGTCGTTGCGGGTGAGCGACTGGTTGAAGGCCACGCGCTTGGCCGGGGGAGCCAGCGTGTGCCGCACCGGATGAATCTGGGCAGGGGCATAATCAGCAATCAGGCCGCCGAAATCAGGAATAATGACGCAGTCATGGTCCCGGAGCAAGGTGCGGATATGGTCAGAAAGCATTCGGTTGCGGGTACTGGTAAGAAAAAAGCACTAAGCGAAAACGGAGCAAATCCCGTCCTCCTGCTTACAGCGAAGGACCTTGTTCCGGCAAAACGGCGTCAGGTTAACGACTCGCTCCGGCGGCACAAGGTCCTTCGTTGCACTCAGGATGACAAGGAATTAGCTAGGATTTGCTGCATTGCGGCAGTGCCGGATTAAAAGTCATACGTCACGCCGGCCAG
Organism: Hymenobacter pini; assembly: GCF_020421205.1. Classification (GTDB taxonomy): domain Bacteria; phylum Bacteroidota; class Bacteroidia; order Cytophagales; family Hymenobacteraceae; genus Hymenobacter; species Hymenobacter pini. The sequence goes on along the minus strand of NZ_JAIZZH010000001.1, from coordinate 1,464,249 downwards.
TACGTTGATTCCCTTCACCGGATAGTTCAGGAACCGCTCGTACTTGCGGCCGACCAGGTTGTTGCCTAAAGCAAAGATGCTCAGATTTTCCATAATCCGGTAATCGGCGCGCAGATTCAGGTCGATTACGGTGTCGGTGGGGCGCACTACTTCCCGGTACGGCAGGCCTATGCCTGAGTGTCGCAGCAGGCCGGTGCCGTAGCTGGAGCTGTAGGTGTACAGCTCGCCGCCCACCAGCAGCTTGTTGTAGAAGTTGTAGGAGCCAAACAGTACCGACTGGAAGGCCGGGCGGTGGAAGGCTTTGGCCAGCGTCTTCACGTTATAGCCGTTGTAATCGGCCTTGAAGCCCAGACGAAACTGCTCGGCGGCATTGTAGATAATTTCGCCGTGCACATTTACCAGCTGGGTGGCTTTGGGGTCGTACACCAAGTCGAACTTGCTGGAGTCGCGGCGGGAGTTGTTGTAGAAGTACAGGTTCCGGTCGTTGCTGAGCGTGACGCGGGCATTCACCTCTAGAGCCCGGGCCGGGGTGGCCTGGAACCCGAAGTAGAGCGTGGGCCCGCGGCGGGTATCGGCCACGCGCACGTTGGGAGCCAGCCAGGGGTTTTCGGTGGTCAAATCGTACATGGTCACGCGCTGGATAGCGCCGCCCAGGCCAGCGTAGGCCACCAGCTTATCCTCCGTGACGGTGTAGGCTGCCCGAATGGCCGGGTAGGCGTTAAACTGCCGGGCCCGCTGAATGGTGTCGCCGGTGTAGCCCAGGGTGGCCCCCACCGACAGGGCCAGCCTATCGAAGTTGACCTCGTAGGCGGGCGTTACCTGCACGAAGGGCCGGCTTACGGTGAGCGAGTCCTTGTGAGAGATGAACGACACGTCGCCGTTCACGCTCACACGGCTGGTTTCGCCCAGCTTGTAGCCCGAGCGCAGGGTGGCGTACACGTTGCTTTCCCGGGCGTTGTAGAAGTCCGACCAGTAGTTGAAGCCCAGGCCCAGGTCGTACTGGAAGGCCGCGTCGCGGGCCCGGTTGCGGGCGTACACCTTGATGGCGGCGCGCTTGAATACCTGCTTGATACTGTCTTCTTTGGGCAGTTGGGGCACGTTGCGGTTGTAGCCGTAGAAGTTGTACCGCTCCCGGCCCACGTCAATCTTAGCGCCCAGCACCAGTGGCCCCTGGTAGGTTTCCCCGTTCAGGCCTAGACTGGTCTGGCTCTGCCCGGAGTTGCGGCGGTCCACCGGGCCGTTGGCCGAGGAAAGGTGTTTGAAGTCGAGGCCGTAGCTGCCAGTTTCGGACCGGGTGTTGTGCAGGTAGGCCCGGCCGTAGGCGGTGCCGTAGTTCCCTAGCGCGGCCTTCAGGTAGTTGCCGGTGAGCGGGGCCAGCTCCTCTTGCCGGATGGTGAGCACCCGCACCGAGGGGTTGAGCTTATCGGCGGGCAGGCGGAAATCCTGGAAGGAGTAATTGACGGGCTCGGTGGATTTGGTAGGCGCCTCAATCTTTACCTTTTCGAAGTTGCGGGTGGCTTCGGGCAGCTCGTTCACCCGCTCCTTTACAATCTCAATTTCGGCATCCTCAATCTTGCCGCGGGTCTTCTGCGCCCAGGCATCGGTACCGTGGGCGGTGGCAGTCAGCAGGGCCGCAGCGGCCAGCAGTTTCGACGAATTTGTCATTCTATCTGGGAAACTCAAGTAAGGAAAAAAGCTGGGGCCAAGCCTGTAAGCTGCTGGCAGCCTCTCTCCTATTACTCAGGGTTTAGTTCTTATTATCAACCAATTATTGCGCTTTGCCTCAAGCAGTGCTTGTAGCTACAGTTGCTGCGCTGCTATTCCTCCCGGGGCGTGGTGCTGGGGTTGCTGGTGGTGTCGGTGGGTTGCGCCTCCGAGGGAGCCAGCGAGTTGCGCACCGGCGTTTTGCCCGTGGTGGTTTTGCCGGTCGGCTTGGTGGTCGGAGCGGGTTTAGTGGTTGATTTGGGCGTGGTAGTTGGGGCCGATTTGGGCGTGGTTTTCGGCGTGTTCGGGGCCGGGGTAGCGGCCGGGTCGGCGGGCAGGGTGGCCAGGCGCTCCTTGGCTCCGGCCACAATTTCAGCTACCGGGAATTTGTTGTCGATGATGGAATTGAGCGTGGCCCGGGCCTGGAAGATTTCGTTTTGCTCCCGGTACACGTCGGCAATCAGCAGAAAGGCCCGGCCCAGCCACAGGTCGTAATTGGCGAAGTCGGAGTTGCTCTTATAAGCGGCATCCAGAGCCTCGGGGTACTTTTTCTGCTGGTAGAGGGCACTGGCAATCAGGTACTGGGCCTCGGCCCCGCTTTCGTCCTTGGCGGTGGCGGCGGCCGTGGTCAGCTCCCCAATGGCCTGCTCCAGACTGCCGGCTTTGTAGCTGGCCTTGCCCAGGTACAGTAGGGCCAGGTTGGTGGCGTTGAGCGAAGCGCCGCCCTGGGCCTGCAGCTCCTGAGCCACCCGGCGGGTGCCTTCCAGGTCGCCGGCCTCGTAGTAGCTCTTCATCAGCCCGATGCTGGCGTTGGCCACCTCGCGCTTATTCTGCGACACCTCGCGCAGGCGGCCGTAGTACTTGGCGGCCTCGGCGTAGTTCTTGTTTTCAAACTCCAGGTCGGCCACCCGGCCCACGGCCCGGTTCACAAACTCGCTCTTGCCTTCTTCTACCACCGCTTTCAGGCGGGGCAGTGCGTCGGTTTTGCGACCGGTGCGCAGGTAGGAATCGGCCAGGAAGTAGCGGCCATCGGCGGCCAGGGCGGTACTGGGGTACTGCTGGAGGTAGCTTTCCAGGCGCGGAATGGCTTGGGCGTATTTCTCAGCCAGATACAAGGACTTAGCGGCCTCAAATTCCACGCTTTCGGTGGCCTTGCTGTCGGGGTTCTGCTGCTTGAATTGGGCCAGGTACTGGTCGAAATCCTCTGTCTTGCCCTGGGCGCTCAGGCTTTCCTGCAGGCTGTAAATGGCGCTGCTGGCGGCCTTGGTGCGCGGGAACTGGGTGAGCACCCGCTTGAAGTCCTCGGCGGCCTTGTCGTGCTGGTCCAGGTTCTGGTAGGCCACGCCGCGCTTCTGCAACGCCTGCGGAATCAGGGCCGAGTTGGGGCGGTTGTTGATGAGCTTGCTGAAGCCGTCCACGGCGGGCTGGAAGGAGCCGGCTTCGTAGTCAAGCTGGGCCTGCTGGTACACCGCGTCGTCGGCGTAGCGCGAGTTGGGCGAGGTTTTGAGCAGGGTGCTGAGGGTAGCACTGGCTTCCTCCCGCTTCCCCAACAAGCCCAGCACCACGCTTTTCTGGTAGTAGGCGTAGTCCTTGTCGGCGGCGTTGGCCTGAATGACCTTGTTGTACTGGTCGAGGGCCTGCTGGTACTGCTTGCTGATGTAGTAGGTGTCGCCCAGGCGCAGGGTTACGTCGTAGTAGTTGGGGCTGGTGGGTTTGGCAACGGGGTCCTGCAGCCAGGCCTGGAACTGCTGCCGGGCCCGGTCGTACTGCTTGGTGTTGTAGTAGGCGTAGCCGAGGCCGTAGCGGGCCTTCTGGTCGAAGTCGGTTTCGGAGGCCGTGCCGGTGCGGGCCGTGCGGGCGGCGGCAGTGTAGGCCGTAATGGCGGGCTGGTACTGCTGCCCGATGCTGTAGATTTCGCCCTTCAATACCTGGGCCGCAGCACGCAGAGCCTCATCCTCGGGGTATTTCAGGCTCTTATCCAGTACTGGCAGGGCATCCTGGTAGCGGTTGTCGTTGTAGAGGGTGGCCGCCTGCAGGTAGGCCACGCGCTGGTAGGTGGCGTTGAGCTTCTGGCTCCGGTCGTCGAGGTTGTCGAGGTAGTTGAGGGCCTGGGCGTAGTCGGAAGAGTTGAGGAAGCTCTGGCTCAGGATGTCGTCGGCGGCGGCGCGGTTCTTGGAGCGCGGGTACCGCTTGCCAAAGTCGCGCAGGGAGTTGATGACTTCCTGGGTGTTGCCCAGCTCGTAGCTTACCTGGGCATACTTCAGCGTGGCGTTTTCGGTAATCACCTTGTCGAAGGTGAGCTTGCGGGCCGCGTCAAACGAATTCAGGGCCAGCGGCTTCTGGCTGGTTTTGAGGTAGCTCAGGCCCAGGTGATAGGCGGCATTCTGCCCCAGCGAGTCGCGGCGGGCGGCCACGCCCTTCAGGTTGCCAATGGCCCCCTTGAAGTCGCCCTGCTTGAAGTTGGCGTACCCGATTTTGTACTGCACCTCGGGCTCGATTTTCTTGCGGCCGGCGGCGTACTTATCGAAGTACTCGGCGGCCTGCTTGAAGTCCTCCTTCTGGTAGTAGGCGTCGCCCACCAGCAGCTGAATCTCGTCGGCGCTCTGGGGCGGCGGGGTTTGCTGCAGGGCCGGCGTGGCGTAGGCAATCAGCCCGTCGTAGTCGCCTTCCTTGTAGTAAATCTGCGACATAACGGCCGGCACCACGGGCTTGTAGGCGTCGTTCTGCTCGGCTACGGCCAAGTCTTTGCGGGCCCCGGGGTAGTCGCCGGCGCGGTAGGCCAGGTAACCGGCATAGTAGGAGCTGGCGAAGCGGTACTGGTGGTTTCCCTGCTTGTTGCGGTCGAACTGCAGCTTGGCTTTGTCGAACTCCTTCTGGGCGAAGTAGGCGTAGCCGAGCTTGAACTCGGCTTCGGCCCGCTGGTCGTCGGAGAGGTTATCGGGGCCTACCTTCTGCAGGTAGTCGATGGCCCGCACGTAGTCCTTCTTATCGAAGTAGAACTTGCCCAGCTCGAAGTAGGCCTGCGCCGCCTTGGGGTGGGCCGGGTTCTGGGTAGCGAAGCCCAGGATGCGGTCCTCGGCGTCGGGGTGGAACAGGTAGAGGCCGGCCACGGCGTAGTAGTACTCGGCGTCGGTGGTGCGGCCGGGGGCCAGCTCGCCGGTGCGGCGCTGGGTCAGGTCGAGGTAGCGTTGGAAAGCCTGCTGGGCCGCGCCGTACTTGCCACGGTCGAATAGTTCGAGGCCTTCCTGGAAGTGGCGTTCATCAGCGGTGAACACCTGCGTTTGCTGGGCCGAGGCTGCCAGCGGGGCGGCAGCGGAAAGGGAGGCGGCCAGCGCCAGGCGGGGGAATAGTTTCATCAGAAAGCGTTACGCACAAGAGAAGCCCGGCGGCAAGCCGCAACGGGGGCAGCCAAAAGTAGCGAAAAGTTCGGGCGGGGTTGCCCCGGAATAGGCCTTTTTGCGGGTTTTAACGCGGGGCCGGGTGGGTTTGGTGTACAGCGGAGCCGAATGCTACCTTGCAGCCGACTGGATTATCCTCTATCTGCCCATCTATGCTCCGTATTGGTTTATTGTTTCTGCCGCTGCTGGCGGCCTGTTCCTCGCCTTATGATTCAGCACATTCTTACCCGCAAAACCCAGCTGTATCTGACGCGCAGGGCCACCCGCGGGATTCTACTACGTTCTACTTTCCGGCCGCAGATTCTCTGCATCCTGCTTACCTCCCGAAGAGTAAACGGCTTTCTGTTGTTTGGAATACGGACGTCCGTCCGGTTTGCCAACTGCGCGGGTGATTTAGAAGGTGCCTCTTACACACTCACTTATTTTGAGGTACCTGTTCTCTCCAATTATTATCTGGGGACGGATATTGTCCGTTTTCTTTGGGAACGTTCTTTCCATCGGCCCGTGCTGCTTACGTTGCGTCATGATGCTGCTGGCTCAACTCTTCACACGCAGCTTTTAGACAAGCATCCTGGCTTTCATACCCTGACCGTTTTACATCCCAACAGCTTACCCGCAACTGCTTCGGCCCGGAGACGGGCTCAGGCTTGGAAGTATCACAAGGAAACCATGGCTGACCCGGAGTTTCAACGCAAAGTAGCGGAAGGCAAACGCCGGGCAGCCCAGGTAAAGGCGGAAGAAACGACGGTACCGGTGACACCGGAGCAGTGGCAGCATCTACAAGAACTGCTGGCGCAAACTGAGTTTCCCCAAATGTGTCCTTGCCAGCCGCGCCCCGGAGAGCTTGATGGTTCGTATTGGCTGTTGGAAACTCATACGACCAGCGGCTACCATCAGGTGGCACGGCAAAGCCCTGAGGAACAGGATGGCTTCCGCCGAGCCTGCGAATATCTGATTGATCTGAGCTCAGTTAAGGACGAGGAACGGTATTAAGTCTATTCACCATGCCCCGTATCCGTTTGCTATTCCCGCTGCTATTGGCAGCCTGCTCCTCGCCTGCTGTCAGCCAGTCACGCTACCCGCAGAACCCGGCCGTTTCGGATGCGCAGGGCCAGCCGCGGGACTCCAGCACATTCTATTTTCCGGCGGCTGTTTCGATGAATAGGCCTGGCTCATCAGTTAGCCAGCAGACTGATGATGAACAGAATGCACTGGCTGAATACTGCCGAGAGGTATTCGGTGTGGTTTCCGCTAATCTGCACTGTTTCGAGGCGCCGGTGCTGTCGAACTACTACCTGGGCCACGATACCTACCGGTTTTTGTGGCTTCGGTCTTTTCATCGGCCCGTATTACTGACGCTCACCCAGCAGGCCGACGGAGCCACGCTCCGGACTCAGTTCCTCACCAAATCAGCCTTAACTCCCAGGCTTGCCGTAATTCTATTCATTCCCTCAACAGCCTCACCCCAAGAAGCAGCCCGGCTACAGCGCGAGTTCGACCTGGAACAGAAAAACCCGGAAGTGCAACGCAAGCTAGCCGAAACGAACCGCCCGGCCGAGCAACTGCCGCAATTGGAAACCACCCGCCTCCTCACGCCGCAGCAGTGGCAGCAGTTTCAGCAGTTCCTGCAACGGGGTGGCTTTTCACGACAAACGGTCTGTGAATCCAGTACTGTAGTGGACGGGGCCTACTGGATTCTGGAGGCCCACACGGCCGATAGTTACCACGCGGTACTCCGCCACAGCCCCGATAGACCAGACACCTTCTGCCGGGCCTGCGAGTATCTGCTGGAACTGAGTACGGCACGAAAGGAAAAGCGGTATTAATGGAACCCCTTCTCAGAACAGCAGAACAATGCCTCTTTTTCTATTTATTAAATAAGCTATATATTTTATTTAAAAATTACTGTAAATTACTACTTATACCACCACCGTTCAGTGCTGCGTGAGGCTCGTTGGGTGGCCCGGCCGGGAGCCGGGCTGATTTGCAGGTGTGGTGTCGCCCTAGTGGCCGGCACTGGTGCAGGGTATAGTACATCAATTGTATCGGGCCGCCAATAGTAGAGCGGCCGGCACAAACGCTTTTCTGAACTCGAACGGACTGACCGCAGGCTGCTTCCAGCCTGTTGTTGCGCGGACTGCAGGCCGCGCCTTACTCCACCACCCCACTTTCCTGGCTTTGTTCCGCTGCCCGGCCCGGCAGCTGGCTGGGAGGCGGCATGTCTCATTTTAACTCCCCTCCGTTATGCGCTACCGTATTCTTTGCCTGCTCCTGCTGAGCCTGCTTGGTCCGCTGGCTCTGCCGGCCCAAACCCCACCCTCGGGCTTCTCCTCCACCCTGGTATCCGACCAATGGAATGAGGCCGTGGGCCTCACGTTCACGGCTTCCGGCTCGCACATGTTTGTGTGGGAGCGGCCCGGTAAGGTGTGGACGGTGCAGAACGGGCAACGCCGCCTCCTGCTGGATATCAGTGAGGAAGTGGGAGCCTGGCACGACCACGGCCTGCTGGGCTTTGCCCTGCACCCGCAGTTCGAAACCAACGGCTACTTCTACCTCTTTTACCTGGTGGACCGCCACTACCTGCTCAGCTACGGCACGGCAGCCTATAACCCCGCCACCAACGACTACTTCAGCGCCACTATTGGCCGGCTCACGCGCTACACGGCTACTCTGAGCGGGGGCGTATATACGGTAAACCCAGCCAGCCGCAAGGTACTGCTGGGGGCCACCAAAACCACCGGCGTGGCCTCCACGGAGCGCAGCCACGTAACGGGCAGTCTGGTATTTGGGACGGATGGGACGCTGCTGGTGGCTACCGGCGACGGGGCCAACGGGGCCGATGCCGACTTCGGCAGCAACCCCGGCACTTATTACACCCAAGCCCTGGCCGATGGCATCATCACCGACAAGGAAAACGTGGGCGCGTTCCGGGCCCAGATGGTGGATTGCCTCAACGGCAAAATTCTGCGCCTCGACCCCGAAACCGGCGCGGGTGTGCCCAGCAACCCTTTCTACAACGCCGCCGACCCGCAGGCCCCGCGCTCCAAAGTGTGGGCCCTGGGCTTCCGAAACCCCTTCCGGATGACACTGCGGCCCGGCACCGGCAGCACTTCGGCGGCAGCCGGCAACCCCGGCACGCTGTACATCGGTGATGTGGGCTTTTTTACCTGGGAGGAAGTAGATGTGGTGAGCCGGCCGGGCCAGAATCTGGGCTGGCCGCTGTTTGAGGGGCTGGAAGCCAACAGCTCGTTTGTGGCCCAGAAGCGCTACAACTACTATCTGCCCAATCCGCAGTACGGCATAAATGGCTGTACCCAGCAGTATTATTATTTCCAGGATTTGCTGACCCAGGCCACGCCCACCGGTACGGCTACCTTCCTGAACCCTTGCGGTGGCCAAGCTATTGCGGCCACGGTACCTACCTTCGTGCACTCCCGCCCGCTCATCGATTGGAAGCACGGCACCGGGCCTTCGCGCACGGGCACGTTCAGCGGCAGCACTGCCACGGTGGCCAACCTGGGGGCGGCCGGCTCGCCGGTGGCGGGGCCGCAGTTTGGGGGCAGCGCCAGCGTGGGCGGCGTATTCTACCCTTACTCCGATTTCCCGGCCCAGTACCGCAATACGTATTTCTTCGGCGACTACTCGGGGGGCTGGGTCCGCAACATGACCGTGGATGGCAGCAATGTGCCCTCGGTGGTACGCGACTTCGTGCCCTCCGGAGCCGTGGTGGTAGGTATGGCCGTGCATCCTTCGCAGCCGGGGCTGTACTACGTGAACTTTCCATCCGAAATCCGCAAAATCACTTACACCACGGCCAACCAGCCGCCCGTAGCGGTGGCTTCATCGGATAAGAAATTTGGGCCCAGTCCGCTGGCCGTGCAGTTTACGGGCAGCGCCTCCACCGACCCCGAAGGCCAGCCGCTGAGTTACCGTTGGGACTTTGGCGACGGCACCAGCAGTACGGCCGCCAATCCCGCGCACACCTTTACGGCTCCCAGCGCGGCCCCGACGGCGTATTCGGTGCAGCTGACGGTAACCGACAACCAGGGCCTCACCAGCCAGGCTACGCTGCTGATTTCGGCCAACAATACCCCGCCGCAGGTTGCTATTACCAGTCCGGCCGCCAACGCGCTGTACTCCATTGCCGCCGAAACCACCTTCCCCCTCACGGCTACCGTAACGGACCAAGAGCACACGGCCGGGCAGCTGAGCTACCTCTGGCAGTGCTACCTCCACCACGCCGACCACGAGCACCCCGAGCCCGTGCAGAACACGCCCACTGGCAGCCTCACCACCTCACCGCTGGGCTGCGGGGCCGAAACCTATTATTACCGCGTCGTGCTGACCGTAACGGATGCCGCCGGCCTGGCTACCACCCAGGAAATCCGCCTGAATCCAGATTGCAGCACCGCTCCGGCCTACGTTTTCTACCGGGCGGTAAACTTGGGCGGCCCCGCTTTGACTCTGGACGGCAACGCCTGGAGCGGCACGCCGGCCCCGAACTTCACCACCAACGGCACCTTCTTCGCCAACAACAATGTGGCCCTGCTGCCGGCCACTGATGCTGCCCGCACCAGCATGATCCGCAGCTCGGCTTACAGCCTGAGCAGCTTATCGGCTACGATGAGCCAGGTGCCCAACGGCCAGTATCGGGTGTGGGCCTACGTGTGGGAGGACAACAACGCGGAAACTTTCTCGCTAGCACTCAACGGGCAAACCGTACAGACCAACTATAACAGTGGCCCGGCCGGCACCTGGCGCAAGCTGGGCCCGTTCGATGTGAGCATCACCACCGGCCAGTTGCAGCTGACCACCAGCGGTGGCACCTGCAACCTCTCTGGCCTGGAAGTCTGGCAGGCAACCAGTACGCCGCCTACCAACCAGCTGCCCACGGCCAACGCCGGCCCCGACCAGACAATTGCTTTGCCGACTAGTTCTGCCACACTGGCCGGCTCCGGCACCGACCCTGATGGTACTATCAGCAGCTACAGCTGGAGCCAGGTGAGCGGACCTAATACGGTAGCGTTTTCTTCGCTGACAGCGGCTGCGCCTACCGTCAGCGGGCTGGTGGCCGGCACTTATGTATTCAGCCTAGTAGTGAAGGATAACGCCGGGGCCAGCAGCCCGGCCGACCAAGTGACTATCACCGTCAGCGCTGCTCCTCCAACTGGTACCTATACCTTCTACCGGGCGGTGAACCTGGGCGGCCCCGCTTTGACTCTGGACGGCAACGCCTGGAGCGGCACGCCGGCCCCGAACTTCACCACCAACGGCACCTTCTTCGCCAACAACAATGTGGCCCTGCTGCCGGCCACTGATGCTGCCCGCACCAGCATGATCCGCAGCTCGGCTTACAGCCTGAGCAGCTTATCGGCTACGATGAGCCAGGTGCCCAACGGCCAGTATCGGGTGTGGGCCTACGTGTGGGAGGACAACAACGCGGAAACTTTCTCGCTAGCACTCAACGGGCAAACCGTACAGACCAACTATAACAGTGGCCCGGCCGGCACCTGGCGCAAGCTGGGCCCGTTCGATGTGAGCATCACCACCGGCCAGTTGCAGCTGACCACCAGCGGTGGCACCTGCAACCTTTCCGGCCTGGAAGTCTGGCAGGCCACCGGTACGCCAGCGGCCCGGCCGCTGGCCGCGGACAATAGCCGGAGGATGGCCCCACCTTCGGCCATCTACCCCAACCCCTCGCCAGATGGACGGTACACCCTCACATTTCCGCCCACGCAAAGCGGACCGCTCACGTATGCGCTACTCTCGCCAGTAGGCCAGGTAGTGGCTCGGGGGCAGCTGCAGGTACTTACGGGCAGCACCCGAGCCGAGCTGGATATGGCGGGCGTACCGTTCAGCACCGGCTTCTACTACGTGCAGCTCACCGGGGGCCACTCCTCGCCCATTCAGTACAAATTGTTGCGCTAGGCTCTTCGCACGATGGTAGTTTTAGCACTCGTCCGGTCTGCATGACGGACCGGATGAGTGCTCGGCTGCCACGGCAACCTTCCGCACGCTGAGGCACCCGCAGCGGCCTTACTACTGGTGGCCCCATTAAGTAGCAGCTACCAGTCGGCGCATTATGCATGAAGATGAAATGTGCCCGGCGCACGCAACGATTCAGGCTGGAGGCTACTCTCGGTAGCACATCCTTCCCTTATATGCGCCCGGTTATCTTTCTTCTTACAGCTCTACTCTTACTGGCTTCCGGCTCTACTTTCGCCCAAACCCGCCAGCTGCGGGGCACCGTGCAAGATGCTGCTACGCAGGCTCCGGTGCCGTTTGCCTCAGTGGGCGTGGCGGGTAAGCCCTTCGGGACGGTGGCCGATAGCGCCGGCCGGTTCCGGTTTGCGCTGCCTGATTCGGTGGTCGGGCCCGTGTTGGTTTCCTGCGTGGGCTACGCTACCCAACGCGTGCCGGTGGCGGCGCTGCAGGCCGGGGGCCCTGTCCGGTTGAAGCCGCTGGGCCAGCAACTCAGGGGCGTAACGGTGCGGCCCGGCAAGGTGCGCACCCGCACATTCGGGCGCACGGCTGCGTCTTCGTTCATGACGGCCCGTCTCTACACCGAGCCTGACTTAGTGAGTGACGAGCTGGGCAAAGAGCAGGGCACCATCATTCCGCTGACCACGGACTGCCGCCTGCGCGACGTGAACCTGTTCGTGTCCTTCAACCGGTTCCGGTCTGTTACATTCCGGCTGCTGCTGTACCGGGTGCGCCAGGGCCGGCCCGCCGAACCCCTGCCCCAGCCCGATATCCGCTTCACCGTGACCCAGCCCCGGGGGTGGGTACGCGTAGATTTGCTGCCTTACAACCTGTATCTGCAGGGCCTGAAAGAAGTAGCCGTAACGGTACAGTGGTTGCAGAGCGAAGCACAGGAAGGCAACTTCAAAGCTTTCGGCATTGCCGCCGTGCCGCTGCCGGGCCACAGCGTATTCACCCGCGACAAAAGCCAGGCCCGCTGGCAGCAAGTAACGCCCGGCTACCTGAGCATCTATCTGACTGCTGATACCTACCAGGCGGCCGGCAAACACACCGAGCCAGAGCCCGTAGCCACTGCATCAACTGAGGATATTCCCGAAAACTACGTGGTGGCGGACAGCCTGCAATCCATGCTCTTCAGCAACCCGACCACCCCGCTCACCAATCCGCAGTACTACGGCAGCAACTCCACCGCCGGCCGCTACCTGCAGGCCCGGGGCGGCAAGCTCTACTACGAGCGGTACGGGCAGGGCCCACCGCTGCTCCTGCTGCACGGCAACGGGCAGTCCATTGCCGATTTTCAGCTGCAGATTCCCGAGCTGGCCCGGCACTTCACCGTTATAGCGCTGGACACCCGGGGCCAGGGCCGCAGCCAGGATTTTACTACCCAGGAGTACAGCTACGAGCTGTTTGCTGACGACGTGCGCCTGCTGCTGGACACCCTGCACCTGCGCCAGGTGAACATTTTAGGCTGGAGCGACGGAGGTAATACGGCTCTGAGCCTGGCCCTGCACCACCCGGAGTACGTGGGCCGCCTGGTCATTATGGGGGCCAACCTCTTCCCCACTCCCGAAGCCATCGAGCCGGCCGTGCTGGCCCGGTTTCAGCACCAGCTCCGGCAGGCTCAGGCCCAAAGCACTACCTCCACCGCAACCCGGCTGCTCCGGCTGCTGGTGCAGGAGCCGCATTTCACCCTGCCGCAAATCAGCACTATTCAGGCCCCGGTGTTGGTAATGGCCGGGCAGCGTGACGTGATTCGGGAGGCACACACGCAGATTATTGCCCGGACATTGCCGCACAGCCAGCTGCGGCTGCTGGAAGGAGTCACGCACTACGCCCCGCAGGAAGTGCCGGACGTATTTAACCGGGAAGTGCTGCAGTTTTTCCGACAGCCTTAGGCTTCCACCCGCGCCAGCGTCACTTCGTTCTGGGTGAAATCAAACTGTTTTTTATCTACCTGGCCCTGGCAGCTGATTACCCGGGGCGGGGCCAGCTTGCCTTTGCGGCCGGCTTCCACCTGCACCTCGCCAGTGGCCTGCAGCGTAACTACCGCCTCCCCGTTGCGCCGCAGTTCCCAGGTCCCTGACTTAGCATCCCCAGTCAAATACCCGACGATAAACACCTCTTTCGGCGACATCTGGATAATATCAACGACTTGCATATCGGGCGAGGTCTGGAACATGGCGGGCTTGGTTGCGGAAGCGTAAAGCTGCGGATTTTTATGGGAAGCGTTTCACCTGTCATTCCTCGGCTGCGCTCGGAATGACGGGCTATGGTTTCACCTTTACGCTTCCTCACCCACCAACGCCAGCAACTCCTGGGGCGTGAGGGATTTGAGCAGGGCGGTATCGGTTCGGATGAGGCCCTGGGCCAGTTCCCGCTTGGACTGCTGCAGGTGCTGGATTTTTTCTTCCACGGTGCCGGGGCAGATGAGGCGCACGGCCACTACGGGCTTGGTCTGGCCGATGCGGTAGGCCCGGTCGATGGCCTGGTTTTCCACGGCGGGGTTCCACCAGGGGTCCAGCAGGTACACGTAGTCGGCGCCGGTGAGGTTGAGGCCGGTGCCGCCGGCTTTCAGGCTGATGAGGAATACCCGCACATCGTCGCGTTGCTGGAATGCCTGCACGGCGGCCCCGCGCTGCCGGGTTTGGCCCGTGAGGTACTGGTAGGGAATATCGTGGGCGTCCAGCATGGGCCGCACTAGGTTCAGCATGCCCACAAATTGCGAGAACACCAGGATTTTGTGCTCCGGGGCGTGGTTCTGGATTTCCTCCAGCAGCACCGACAGCTTGGCCGAGGTGGAGCCGTAATCCTCCAGATCGGGCAGCAGGGCGGGCGAGTCGCAGATTTGCCGCAGGCGCGTGAGGCCCCGCAGTACCGAGGCATGGTTGCGGGCCATTACATCTTCGCGCTGGCCCAGCAGCAGGTTACGAAAATCCTGGCGGCAGGCCTCGTACACGCGGCGCTGCTCGGGCGGCATCTCGCAGTAGAGCACCATTTCCGTCTTTTCGGGCAGCTCTTGGGCTACCTGGGCCTTGGTGCGGCGCAGCACAAATGGCCGGATGCGCTGCTGCAGCTCCCGGGCCTTCTGTTCATCCCCGAACTTATCAATGCGCGTGGCATACTGGGCCCGAAACTGCCGCAGCGTGCCTAGCAGCCCCGGACAGGCAAACGAGAGCAGGGCGAAAATATCGTAGGTATTGTTCTCCAGCGGCGTGCCCGTCAGCACCACCCGGCCCCGGCTCCGCAGCTGGCAAGCCGCTCGGTAGCGCAACGAAGCCGGATTTTTGATGGCTTGGGCCTCATCCAGAAACACGTACTCAAACTCCTGCCCTTTCAGCCGGCGCAGGTCCGATACCAGCGTACCGTAGGTAGTCAGCACCAGGTCGTAGTCAGTAAAATCAACTGGGGTACGCTTGCGGCCACCGCCGTGCCACACCAGCACCCGCAGCCCCGGCGCGAAGCGGGCGGCTTCGGCCTGCCAGTTGAATACCAGCGACGTGGGCACCACCACCAGACAGGGCCCGGTGCGGCCGGTTTCGCGCAGGTGCAGCACGAAGGCCAGCACCTGCAGCGTCTTGCCCAGGCCCATATCATCGGCCAGGCAGCCGCCGAAGCCGAACGTATCCAGGAAATTCAACCAGTTGAGGCCCTCCTGCTGGTAGTCGCGCAGGGTGGCGCGCAGACCGGTGGGCACCGGCACGGGCGCAATACCGGTGAAATTGGCCACGGCGGCGCGGGTGTCGGCCAGCCGCTGCCGGGCCGAGGGCAGCAGCTCATCCTCCGCGTACAGCTCCTCCACCGCCGCAAACTGGCTGTGCGGGGTGCGCAACTGGCCGTCGATGAGCTCGGCGGCGACGAAGTAGCGGGCAAACTTCTCCAGCCACTCTTGCGGCAGCACGCCGTGGCTGCCATCATCCAGCACCACGTAGCGGCGGCGGTTGCGCAGGGCCTGGCTGATTTGCGGCAGCGTGGCGTGCTGCTTCCCAAACCGCACCGCCAGCCGGGTATCAAACCAGTTGGTTTCACTGCTCACCTGCACCGACACCCGGGCCGGGTGCGGGTTAAGCCGGTTATCCTTGAGCTGCCTGAACCCCAGCACCCGGATGCCCTCCTGCCGCCAGTCGGCCAGAGCCGGCAGCACCCGATCAACGTCCAGAAACCCGCTCCGGGCTAGGTAAAAGGAATCGGGGGTCTGCTGCCCGGCCAGCTCGGGCCAGTGCCGGAGCAGCGCCGCCACCAATCGGTCTTCAGCCAGAGCATTGCGACTCACGGTGAAGGCCCGGCCCAGGGCGTCGGTGGCCTGCAGCTGCTGCTTGGTCAGCACCGATATTTCCCGCTCCCCGTAGCGCATTACTGGCAGCAGCTCCACGTGGGGCCCGGCATCGGAGAGGTAGAGCACCGGCTCGGGCGCTTCGTCGAAGCCTTCGGCCGCTAGCTGCTGCCGGGTAGCCGGGCGCAAGTAGGTGTAGTGAATCTGCAGGCGGTTTTCCAGGTTCACAAGCACGTCCTCCCGGAACTCTGCAAACTGCGACTGGTGAATCAGCAACGCATTGTTGCGCTTCTTGAAGAACTCCACCACCCGCCACACGTCCAGGTCATCCAGCAGGTACAGGTCGTCGTGCAGGGCCACGAAATAGTCGTAGTGCACGGTCAGTTCTTCCAGATTCAGGGCCTGGTCGTGGAGCAGCAGCTGACCGGTTATCTGGTAGAATTCGTCTTCCTGGGTTACCTGCAGGCGCAACTGCAACCGGGCGCTGTGCAGGCGCACCGGCACCAGGGCTGCGGCCGTGAGCTTGTCGCCCTGGGGGCCGCGGTGGGCAAATACCGGCAGCCGAAACGGGTTCTGCACCACCGCCCGCAGAGCCTCCACGGCCGCCGGGGTGCGGTTTTCTTCGTAGTTGTGCTGGAAGCGGGCCAGGCCGGTGTAGAACTTCAGTTCCGCCGGGTTGGTCAACTGCCAGATACCGTCCAGGGGATTTAGCAGCGTCAGCGGATTCTTGGGTTTGCCCGCCGCCGTGAGGCTGGCCTCCGCCAGATGCAGCGTGAGGTGGCTGTAGTAGCGGTGCCGGGCCAGTACCAGCAGCCGCTGCCCGCCCGCTGCTGGCACTACCGGCTCCGGCCTGACGGGCAACAGCTGGCGCATCAGTTCCTGCTTGGACGCCGGCGTCACGGGCAGTAAATCCGCCCGGCGCGGCATTACGGGTGTGGCCCCGTTGGCAAACGTCAGTTGAAAGTGCGCGTCCAGGTCGGGAGCTTGTTCCAATCCGTATTCCTGAGCCGTAGCGCGCAGTTTCTGCTCGCGCAGCTCCGCGTCGAAAAACGCCCGCAACTCCGGCCGGTGCAGCAAGGCCAGCAGCGTCAGTGCCTGGTTTTCGCACACTTCGTTCTCTACGCCAGTTGTGCAGGTGCAAGTCAGGGCCAGACCAGTTGCACTTTGACTCACCGCCACTTCCGGCCCGGCAATTCCTCCTACTACCGACCCAGTCGAAAACTGCCCAGTAGCTACGGCCAGCTCCAGCGGCGTCACGGCCCGGTACTGGCGCGTATCCGGCACAAAGCTGCGCGGGGCCAGTTGCAGTAGCTGAGGCAGCGTCAGGTCCGGAAGCGGCTGGGAGAGATGAACGGTATGCGGCACAGTGAACTACTTAGCTGTATTTGTTGCGTAGTTCAGACGGAAAGCTTCAGGAAGCAAAGCATCCAGTTTTACAGAAACGTCATATAAGCAGCGTAGCCGATACTCATATAAGTTGATTTGCTTGACAAAGCTTCCTTTCACTACAGTAAAGGTATAACCAGGCATATCTGTGTCTGTGCTTTTCCCTTGGTAACTACTCTTAAGACCAGACAGGTACACTTGGTCTAGCGAGGTCAACAATTGATTTCGCTCAACCGAAGTAAGTTTTCTTACCAGCAACGAATCTGTAGTTGCTACATCATGTATTTCAACCCGGATAGTGCTATCTGTAATAACATATTCCCGATAGCCTAAAAACTCCGTTTTAACTATTCGCAAGCGAGTTACTTTCCGTGGTGATTGTGCTACGCCGTCTGCAGAAGTTAGGCCTATCAGCAATAGTATTATGCCCAGTTTTTGAATCATATTTACCCTACCTCATCGGCCTTAATGCGTGCATCAAACCGAAACTCCTCCCGGCTCACAATCTGGATGCGCTTGAAATCGGGGTGGCGGCTGTGCAGCACGTAGTTGAACTCCTGAGGTACAATGGACGAGGGCACCCGCAGCACGGCCGAGCTGCGGCGCGTGTACCACTCGGCACCCAGCGGCTGGCACACGGCGTAGCGGCTGGCCTGTTCCCAGTCGCGGGGTAGTTGGGCCAGCGGTATTTCCTCCACCAGCAGGTCGTCGGGCACATCAATCACCAGCACCCGAAACTGCCCGGTGAGGCCTTCCCCGCTGCGGTGCACCACGTTTTCCAGGCAGGCCAGGGCCCGGGTGGCGGCCGTGTAAATCACAAACTGGTCTTTGTAATTCCAGCGTGCCCGGTAGCCGGAGGCAAACAGGTCGTCGGCGTATTTGGCCAGGCAGATACGATACACCAGCATACTTGGGGCCCTAGGATAAGTCGCCGTAGGCAATGCGCGTGAGCTCCTCGGCCACTAGGTCAATGCCCCCGCTGGTTTCCAGCAGCCGCAGCGGAATTTCCTGGTCGAGGCCGTGGGCCGGTTTATCCAGCCAGCGCAAAAACGCGGCGGCTTCCCCGAATACTTCCACCCCCAGGTTGTAGAGGCTGATGATTTTAAGGGTTTTCTCGCTGCTGGCGGCGCTCAGGTTTTTCTTCTCCTGGGAGTACGTACGCAGGGTTTTGGTAGACAGCTCATAGATGGCCTCCAGCTCCTGAGCCTGCAGCTGGTAGGCCTCGGCTACCTCAAACGCCGTAGCGGCCGGCACGCCCTTGCGAGCTTCCATCACCAGGGCGTAAGCGTCCTGCCCGGTCCGGCCCCAGGCCGCCCATTTCTTGCGCAGGGCCGCCGGCATAACGGCCGTTATTTTGGGTTGGTGTGCAGCAGTAGCCATAGATGCGGGTTTGATGGAGCGAACATATAGAAATTTTTCCGTTTAACGCGGAAATTTTTCTTTCGGTTCAAAAGTAGCGCGCAGCTCCGCTTCGCGCACGAGCGGAGCGAGTATCCTAGTACCGCTCCGTCCGCGTAGGAACTCGCCTGCGGCTCGTGCGCGAAGCGGAGCTGCGCGCTACGGCCCTATCAGCCGCCAGATGCTGAATGTTCGTCGGCGTTCTGCTTTTTCCGCCTCCTGTTCCGGCAGAAAATAGCCCCGCCACGCATTGTCTGGCTCAGACAATACCCACACCTCCCCGCATACCGCACAGGTATACCGGTTACGCGTTACCTCACCGGGCAGCAGCTTCAGCGGCTTGCGAAGCAGTTGCTGCTCAAACGCCTCATAGGCCCACCACGAGGAAAATTGTGAAATACCGGTCGGGAAGCAGTCAGGACACATAGCAGTTATGTAGCGCAAAGCATTTGCTTCGTGCGTGGCGGAACGATGCATAGCGGAAGCCCGCAACGGTACGCGAAGCAAAGGCTTCGCGCTACTGGCTACTACTGCCCCACCACCGCGTGCAGCGGCACCGGGTGGATGATGAGCCAGATCAGTTCCCGCAGGATTTCGCCGTCGGTCATGGAGCCGCTGTCGATGCCTTTGCTCTGGGCGTCGGCGCGGCGGATGAGGTGCACAATGTCGCGGGTGCGGTGGAAGTCGAATACTTTCAGGCCGGTCTGGTAGTCTTTGCGCTGGACGGGGAAGCGCAGGCCCATTTTCAGCCAGTCGGCCTCCGTGGGGTTGGGTAACTGGTGCAGCACCAGGAGGCGGGAGAAATAGTTGAACAGCAGCGTCAGGTTGGGGATGAGCGGGTTGTTCTTGGGGTTGGCCTCGAAGTAGAGCAGGATGCGGTTGGCCTTGAGCACGTCGCGGCGCACCAGGGCACTCTGCAGCTCGAAGATGTTGTACTCCTTGCTGATGCCCACCATGCGCTGCACCAAATCCTCATCAATGCTGTGGCCCGGCAGCAGGTTGATGAGCATCTTATCCACCTCGTTGGTGAGGCGGCCCAGCTCCGTACCAATGTATTCGGCCAGCATGGCGGTGGCCTGGGGCGTAATCTGCTGGTTTTTGCTGCGCACGTACTGCTGAATCCAGGGCGCTACCTGGTTGTCGTAGAGCTTCTTGCTGGTCATGAGCACCGTACCGGCGGGCGCGGACTCCTTTTTGTCGCCGGCCAGCAGTTTGCCCAGTTTTTTGCGCGCATCCAGGGTTTTGTGCTTGTAGCAGAACACCAGCACCGTGCTTTGCAGCGGGTTTTTCAGGTAAGCCTCCAGAAACGGCCACGACTTCTCCGCCTCCAGATCGGCCACAGCTTGCGCCTCTTTCACAATCACCACCGAGCGTTCCGCCATCATGGGGA
The DNA here is from genome assembly GCF_020421205.1 of Hymenobacter pini. Taxonomy (GTDB): domain Bacteria; phylum Bacteroidota; class Bacteroidia; order Cytophagales; family Hymenobacteraceae; genus Hymenobacter; species Hymenobacter pini. Next base: position 1,444,721 of record NZ_JAIZZH010000001.1, on the reverse strand, counting down.
AGCGTTTGGCCTGGCCAAGAATGCCGGCCACGTCGGTGTCCTTGCCATACATCACCACCTGGTTGAAGCCTTTTTCGTGCTCAGGCAGCACATGCTTCTCCAGCAAATCGGTAATCAGGTCGATGTAATACGGCTCCTCCCCCTGCAGAAAATATACGGGCGCAAACTGCCGCTGCTGGAGCTGCTTCAGAATTTCGTCGGGCGTGAGGGTCAATGCGTGAATGGGTGAATGGGTGAATGAGTGAAGGCCCTGGCGCGGCGGGCGTTTTTACTCCAATAAACAAAGGTACCATTGCAGCCTTTACCTTTGCCCTCCATTACAGCCGGATGCTTTAGTTGCCGTGTCTGGCCACTCATTCACTCATTCACTCATTCACGCATTGAACTTACTAGACGAACTGCGCTGGCGGGGCATGTTTCACGACATGATGCCTGGCACTGAGGAGCACCTGCTGAAGAATGCCCCCATCACCGGCTATATCGGCTTCGATCCCACTGCGCCTTCTTTGCACATCGGCAACCTGGCCACTATTATGCTGCTGGTGCACCTGCAGCGGGCCGGCCACCGGCCCCTGGCCCTGGTGGGCGGCGCCACCGGCATGATTGGCGACCCCTCGGGTAAATCAGCCGAGCGTAACCTGCTCGATGAGGAAGCCCTGCGCCGCAACCAGGCCGGCATTCGGGCGCAGCTGGAGAAGTTCCTGGTGTTCGACGACTCGCCCACCGGGGCGCGCGTGGTGAACAACTACGACTGGTTCAAGGAGTTTGGCTTCCTGCAATTTCTGCGCGAAGTGGGCAAGCACCTCACCGTGAACTACATGATGGCCAAGGACTCGGTAAAGCGCCGCATCAGTGGCAACGAGGAAACCGGCGCCGAGGGCATCAGCTACACCGAGTTCAGCTACCAGTTGCTGCAGGGCTACGACTTTTATCACCTCTACAAGGAGCTGGGCACCACCCTGCAAATGGGCGCCTCTGACCAGTGGGGAAACATCACCACCGGCACCGAGCTGATCCGGCGCATGTCGGGTGGCGAGGGCAAGGCTTACGCCCTCACCGGCCAGCTCATCACCAAAGCCGACGGCACCAAGTACGGCAAGAGCGAAACCGGCACTGTGTGGCTGGACGGCTCCATGACCTCGCCCTACCAGTTCTACCAGTTCTTCCTCAACGCCGCCGACGCCGACGTGCCCCGCCTCATCCGCGTGTTCACGCTGCTGAGTCAGCCGGAAATTGAAGCCTTGGAAGCCGAGCACGCCGCCGCTCCCCACCTACGAGTGCTGCAAAAAGCCCTAGCCAAAGATGTCACCATCCGAGTACACGGCGAAGCCGCCTTCGAGGCGGCCTTGGCCGCCTCGCAAGTGCTGTTTGGCGGTGGTGAGCTGAGCAGCCTCGACGAGGCTACTCTGCTGGACGTATTTGCTGGCGTGCCTCGCGTGGAGGTTTCGCGTGCGGAGTTGGAAGGCCAGGATGCTCTTACCCTGCTGAGCACCGCCACCGGCAACGTTATCTTCAGCAGCAAGGGCGAGGCCCGCAAAATGGTGCAGAACAACGGCGTGAAGCTCAACCGCCAGAAAGTAACCCTCGACCAGACCGCCACGGCCGTGGCTCCTTTGCTGGACAAGTACCTCGTGGCGCAGAAGGGCAAAAACTACTTCCTCATAACGCTGGTGTAGCTAGTACACTATCCGTCATTCGGAGCGAAACCTGTTGTATTTGCAAAGCTCTGTTAGCTGTACCATTATAAAAAAGGCCCTGCTGGTTATCAGCAGGGCCTTTTATTTGTAAGGAAGGTCGCTACGCCGGGCGTAGCGGTTCATTACTTCTTTTTAGCGGGAGCGGCCTTTTTGGCAGCGGGAGCAGCTTTAGCAGCAGCTTTCGGAGCAGCCTTAGCAGCCGGAGCATCACCAGCGCCGTCGTTCTTCTTGTTCTGAACCTCGGTACGGATGGTCTGGGCCATGTTCTTCAGCTCCTGCATGCCTTTACGCACGCGGGTGCCAGCGGCCGAGTTGCCTTTGTCGTAGAATTTCTCGAAGTCAGCTTCCAGCGACATAACGAGGTCTTTCAGTTGGGCGAAATTGCTCATGGTTGGGAGGGGTTGTATGGTGTGGAAAAAGTGTTTAACCGGGCCTAATATACAGGGATTTCAAATACAAGCAAGTTGCCAAGTTTTTTTTCAAACGCCTTTTCCGGGCCATAGGCCGGCTTTTTACCCAATCATATCCATCCGGCACCTCACCTCACACCCACGCCATCAACGGAATAATCCTAAAACAAAAAAGCCAGCCATCAACCGATAGCTGGCTTTTGCACTTAGCGAAGCTCAAACTAGCGTTGTAGGCCCTCGGGCACTTCAGCTTTGGAATAAAGCCCTTTCGAGAGCTTCTCCTGTACGGTTTCGAAAGCTTTGATGGTCTCGGCCACATCGTCGAGGGTATGCACGGCCGTGGGGATGATGCGGAGCATAATTACGCCCTTGGGCACTACGGGATACACCACAATAGAGCAGAAAATGCCGTGATTCTCACGTAGATCGAACGTAATCTGGGTTGCATCCGGAATTTGGCCTTCCAGCAGTACCGGCGTTACGGGCGAGGTGGTAGAGCCAATGTTGAAGCCTTTTTCGCGCAGGCCAGTTTGCAGGGCGTGCACAATTGTCCAGAGGTTTTCTTTCAACTCGGGGCGGGTGCGCAGCAGTTCCAACCGCTTCAAAGCGCCCACTACGAGCGGCATGGGCAGGCTTTTGGCGAAAATCTGGCTGCGCATGTTGTAGCGCAAATATTCAATTACGTTCTCGGGGCCGGCCACGAAAGCGCCGATGCTGGCCATCGACTTGGCAAACGTCGAAAAATATAGGTCGATACCGTCCTGTACGCCCTGTTCTTCGCCCGTTCCGGCACCAGTAGCACCCATTGTACCGAAGCCGTGAGCGTCGTCCACGAACAGGCGGAACTGGTATTTCTCCTTCAGCGCCACCACGCCGCGCAGGTCGCCCTGGTTGCCCGACATACCGAACACACCTTCGGTAATAACCAGAATGCCGCCGCCGGTTTCGTCGATGATGCGCTGGGCGCGCTCCAGCTGCTTCTCCAGGCTCTGCATGTCGTTGTGCACGTACACAAAGCGCTTGCCCGCGTGCAGGCGTACGCCATCAATGATGCAGGCGTGAGACTCGGCGTCGTACACAATCACATCGTGGCGGCCCACCATGGCGTCGATGATGGACACCACGCCCTGGTAGCCAAAGTTGAGCAGCATGCAGTCGGGCTTCATCACAAACTCGGCCAGCTCATTTTCCAGCTGCTCGTGCAGGTTGGAGTTGCCGGACATCATGCGGGCGCCCATGGGCAGGGCCATGCCGTACTCGGCCGCGGCGTCGGCGTCGGCCTTGCGCACCTCGGGGTGGTTGGCCAGGCCCAGGTAGTTGTTCAGGCTCCAGGTGAGAACCTCTTTGCCGCGGAAAATCATGCGGGGCTTAATCTCGCCTTCCAGCTTAGGGAAGGTGAAATAGCCGTGCGCGTAGTGTGAATGGCTACCCAGCGGGCCGCGGTTGGCGGCAATCTTCTCAAATAGATCCACGAGGGAACAGGTTGAATGTGAAACGAAAACAAGCGGTTATGCTTGGGGGGCATAACGCTCGGGGAATGTACAAAGTTATGGCAATCCGCAAAGGTAGCCCGCCGCGGGCAGGCATCCAACCTTATAGGAATTGGCCCGGTGCGTTTTCTGGTGCGGCCGGAATGGCGTTTCTTTGGCATTACATTGCGCCGGCGGCCCGGGGTTGACGCCCTGCACTGCGCAGCAGAACAGTAAACTCTCTGCTGAGCTCAGGGTTTTGCCTCTGGGCCGCCGGCGTTGTCCTCTCCCACCCGCACCCACTCTCTCCTATTATGAAGAAAATTACCAAGCTGCTGATCGCCAACCGCGGCGAAATTGCCTTACGCGTGCTGCGTTCAGCCAAGGAAATGGGCCTACAAACCGTGGCCATCTACTCCGAAGCCGACCGCAACGCCCTGCATGTGCGCTACGCCGACGAGGCCGTGTGCGTGGGCCCGCCCGCCAGCAAAGACAGCTACCTGCGCGGCGACAAAATTCTGGAAGTATGCCGTGAGCTTGGCGTGGATGCCATTCACCCCGGCTACGGCTTCCTGAGCGAAAACGCCGAGTTTGCCCGTATGGTGAAGGAAGCCGGGCTGATTTTCGTGGGTCCTTCGCCCGAGGCCATGGACATCATGGGCGACAAGCTCTCGGCCAAGCAGGCGGTGAAAGCCTACGATATTCCGCTGGTACCGGGCCTGGATGAGGCCATCAGCGACGTGCAGGAAGCCAAGCGCGTGGCCGAGCAGGTGGGCTTTCCGGTGCTCATTAAGGCTTCGGCCGGGGGCGGCGGCAAGGGCATGCGCCTAGTGTACCAGCCCGAGGAGTTTGAGGAGCAGATGCAGCTGGCCGTGAACGAGGCCGTATCAGCCTTCGGCGACGGGGCCGTGTTCATTGAAAAATTCGTGACCGGGCCGCGCCACATTGAAATTCAGGTGCTGGGCGACGAGCACGGCAACATTGTGCACCTGTTTGAGCGGGAATGCTCCATCCAGCGCCGCCACCAGAAGGTAATTGAAGAAGCGCCTTCCTCGGTGCTCACGCCCGAGCTACGCGCCGAAATGGGCCGCTGCGCTGTGGACGTGGCCCGGGCCTGCAACTACACCGGCGCTGGTACCGTGGAGTTCCTACTGGACGACCAGCGCAACTTCTACTTCCTGGAGATGAACACCCGCCTGCAGGTGGAGCACCCCGTAACGGAACAGATTACGGGCCTCGACCTGGTGAAGGAGCAGATTAAGGTAGCCCAGGGCCAGCCCCTCGCCTTCCGCCAGGAAGACCTCAGCATCACCGGCCACGCCCTGGAGCTGCGCGTGTACGCCGAAGACCCGCAGAACAACTTCCTGCCCGACATCGGGACGCTGACTACCTACGTGCGCCCCCAGGGCCCCGGCGTGCGGGTGGATGACGGCTTCGAGCAGGGCATGGACATTCCGATTTACTACGACCCGATGATTGCTAAGCTCGTCACCTTCGGGGCCACCCGGGAGGAAGCCATTGCCCGGATGTTGCGCGCCATCGACGAGTACCAGATTACCGGCATCGAAACCACGCTGGGCTTCGGCCGCTATGTGCTGCAGCACCCGGCCTTTGTGAGCGGCAACTTCGACACCAACTTCATCAAGGACCACTTCACGCCCGAAGTGCTGAAGCCCGCCGCCCCGGATGAAGCTACTGCCAAGCTCGCCGCCGTGCTCACCGCCATGCTCCTGACGGAGAAAAAGCCCGCCACCGCCGCCTCGGCTGATGTGCCGGCCGCTACCGGCTCGGCCTGGAAGCGGAACCGACTGGGGGTGCGGTAGAACGAATATGTTATTTGCAAAACAAAACGCCCGACCATATGGCCGGGCGTTTTGTTTTGCGTGTGTTTTTGGCTGGTCTACCTGACTGGGAAGCGGAACTGAGAAGCCTCTATCTTGCTCGTATCTGCTGTGCCTATGGCTTCGTAATTTCTGCCGAATATGTTGGTTTATAGAACATCATCAGGTACAATAGTATAATTGCTGGCACCACATTTACACCAAAAAACCACTCTTCCTGATTGGCTATTGCAAAGCTAAACTTGACTTCATAGAGAGCATCCAGAGTCAAGCCTATGTTACTGAAGGCATCAAGGCCAAAAATGGCCAGTACCCCATTACTAAGCACATACTTTAGCCCTTCATACCGAATAATTGGTAGTTGCAGAACGGCTACAACACCCATCAATGTGGGGTCTTGACGCTTCCGATATGAGATAAAGGAGAAAATAGAAAGCACAAAGAACAACACCGTGTATAGCCCACTACCAATCTTTAGGGCTGATTGGCTTAAATAAGATAGAGAAGTAGCCAGGATGACCAGACCAGCAATGCCGCCAACCAGATTGTAATAACTCAGCAACGTCAGGGCGTTGTTTTGTGTGGTAATGTTGTTGGCCGGCACTAGAGAATAGCTTTACTTAGAAAGGCGGGTTAAGTGTACAAAGCAAAAGTATCAAGCCTCTGCGAAAGGCCAGTTGAAAGCAAAGTAAATCTATCGTCTCCTGGTTTAGACTTTTTCCTCTAATGAAGAACATTGCTTTGTTGCTCATCATAGTATGCATCCTAACCTTAATGATAATGGGCTTAGGTAATCATGGGCACTGGCAGTTTCGGCCTCATATGCACGAAGACTGGCTGCTGTGGGGCACGGTGCTCCTCTCTGGTACCAGTGGAGCACTGCTACTTATTGCAGCGGCATGGCGCCAATCTAGGCATCTGTAGATGTATCATAACAACCGCCGCGCCTGATTGGCCACATTAATCAACGCCGGCGCGTTCTTAAGAGTAGCCAGCACTACTTCCTTAGCGGCTTGCTGCAGCTCGTCGCGGTGGATGTCCCGCACTTCTTCACGCACCAGCTCGGTGAGGGCGTGCAAGGCAAACTGGACGGCTTCGCGCCGGGGCCGCTCGGTGCGCAACTCCTGGCGTACCTCGGCAAAGTGGGCCTGAATTTTCAGCCGCCGCAGGTGAAACACCGAGTCGCTGCACACCTGGGGCTGGATGGTGTCGAGCAGCTTCAGCAGGGGCAGCAGCTGGGTGGCGGTGGCCCCTACCAGGCGCTGGCGGCGGCCGGGGCGGGCGGCAGAATGGGAAGCCCCATCAGCGGCGGGCTCCGGACTAGAAACAGACATTCGCAATAACCGGGTAAGAGGATGAGCGAGGCGCGTGATTTTCATAACAAGATACTGTACCAGTTAACAATTACCGAACTCTACATCTGCTCCCAGACCAACTGCCCCGAGGGCGTACCTTGCTCCTCAGTGCCTGTGGGCTTCGAGGCCAACCAGCGGCGCAGGGCCCAGTGCGTGGGCAGATAAATCATCACCAGCAGCGTGAGCATCCAGCCCACCAGGTAGAGCGGAGCCGGCAGCCAGGTTTGGGGGTGAGCATCGTCAAAGCCAAACACGTAATTAATGTTCACCGGAATCTTGGGGTCGGGCAGTACGGTACCGGCCGCGGGCAGCCATAAGTAGGCCACCGGGCACAGCGCCCAGGCCAGCAGCGTCCAGGCGGGCAGGGCGCGCCGGTCGTAGCCCAGGCGCTTCACCAGGAACAGGATAAGGAAGGGCAGCCAGCCGTGGAAGAACGAGAGCCCCCGCAGAAACAACGAGCGGTTTTCATCGAACATGTAGGACGTCATGCCCAGCAGATGGTGGCCGCACAGTTCCCCCACAAAATCGGCGCACCACAGCACTTGGGGCAGCAGAATACCCACGGCAGCCATGGAGGCCGGCAGGCGGCGCTCCGTCCACACGCTCACCAGGCACAAGAGCAGCGACACGTCGCAGAAGTATAGGAAGTTGGTGGGGCCGTAGTTCACCCAGTACACCGGCACCATCACCAGCAGGAAGGCGGTGAATACCAATTTCAACCAAAGCGGCAAGCGGGCAGGAACACGTTTCATGAGCGGAGCAGAATGAGGGACGAAACAACTCTTGGTCCTCCAGCCACGCGGCTCATGGCGTTGCGCTGAGAGGATGCCCGAAGTAGCACGCTGGATTCGGCTTCGCCAGTTCAATCTACGCCTCCATCAGACTTTTCGTCAGCATACACAATAACCACAGGCAAGCTCTGCAAGCCGTTTTCAGGCCAGAAAATTAGACTTCAAAAAATACAGATGCGGCACATCCAACTACCTAAAAACCGAGAAAGCCTCACCAGACTGGCGAGGCTTTCTCGGTTTTCGGCTTTACCGAATATTTAAATCAGCTCGGTGATTTCGCGTACTCCCAACGGACGTTCCCGCGTGAATCCTTCCCCAAACTCTACTCCGATCAGGTGGCCGAATTCCCGGGCGCGGGCCTCCATGAAGTTGCTGAATACCGGCGTAGAGAGGTAAGTGCCGGGCTCGGTGCTTTCGGGGTCGTGGAACTGAGAGCGGTAGGCCTGGATGCTCTCCCACTTCTTGGCCCAGTACGCCGAAATATCCACCACGAAATCAGCCGGAATCTGCCGGTCCTGGATGTAGTGAAACACCAAGCGGGGCCGCCAGGGCTGCTGGGGTTGCCCATCGTCGCCCAGGGTTTCAATCATGCGCAGCCCGCTCAGAAAGCACGACTCCGAGGCCAGCTGCGCGCCCCGGCCGTGGTCGGGGTGCCGGTCGTGGATGGCGTTGCAAAGGATAATATCGGGTTGGTAGCGCCGAATGGCGGCAATAACGGGCAGTTGATGCTCCCGGTCGTTGCGGAAGAAGCCGTCGGGCAGGCCCAGGTTTTCGCGGGCACTCAGTCCCAGAATGCGGCTGGCCGCCTCGGCCTCCTGGGCGCGGGTGGCGGGCGTGCCGCGCGTGCCCAGCTCGCCCCGGGTAAAGTCTACGATGCCTACCTTCTTGCCCGCCGCTACAGCTGCCAGCACAGTACCTGCGGCGGACATTTCCACGTCATCCGGGTGCGCCCCGAGGGCCAGAATATCAAGTTTCATGTGTGTTCAGTTGCCTGTTTCCAGTTGCGAGTTGTCAGTACCGTTCTGGCAACTGGCAACGCACAACCGGAAACTCATTTAATTCGCAGGCTCCGACCCGGCCGTAACACGCCAACATTGCCATTGAGGCGGCGAAGTTGGGCCTGCGACACGCCGTATTTATCGGCAATTTCCGACAGCGTATCACCGCTTCGGATTTTGTGGGTGACTACCCGCCGGGCCTGGGTGGGCCGGCCGCTACTGCTGCGGCTGCTACTACCGCCCCCACTGCCCGCGCCCGGCACGCTGCCGCCCCGGTACCGCAGCGACTTGCTGTAGTAGGCAAACAGACTGGAGGTAATCTGGAAGTTATCCTTGATGAGCCGGTAATCCGGAAAGTCATACATCCGCTCCGGGTCGATGGGGTTACCCTCGTAGCGCACCTCAAAGTGCAAGTGCGAGCCGCTGCTGCGGCCCGTGCTGCCCCCGCGGCCAATCAGCTCCCCAGCTTTAACAAACGTGCCCGGTGTTACCAGCGCCTTCTGCAAGTGGCCGTACAGAGTCTCAATACCATTGTAGTGGCGCACCAAGATGTAGTTGCCGTAGCCCGAGCCGTCCCATTTCACAATGCGCACCACCCCGTCGAAAGCGGCCTTCACTGAGTCGCCGGTTTCCAGGTCCAGGTCCACGCCATAGTGCCAGCGGTACCCCCGGAACCCGAAGTCGGAGGTCATGGGCGTTTTGGTCAGCGGCATCTTGGCGTAGCGCTGCTTCTCAGGCTCGGTTAGGCGCAGATTCAGCGTATCCTTGATGCGGCGGCCGTCTACCCGGTAGGGGTTGATGTTATGCGTGTCCCAGATGGCGTAGTAACCCGCCACCTTAATCCAGGAAGAGTCAATCTGCACCTGCTCCGACACCTCCACAATCTCCTGCCCGCCTTCGTTCAGCGTGCTGGTATCCTCGCTCACAATAGAGAGCTTCTTGGCGGGGTTGAAGAAGATGGATTTGGCCGCATCGGAGTTTTCCTCGGGCAACTCCTCGGTTTCGATGAGGATAGTAGTATCGGGCCGCACGTAGCGGATGGTGGGCGACTTAATGCGGAAAAAGTCCTTCCGCTTGCCGGCCGAGCCGGCTTTGGCCTTGGGCTCGGGTGTTTTGCGCCGCTGGGCCTGCAGCTGGCCGGGCAAGCCAATAAACAGCCCGATCAGTAGCAGCGGCAGCAGCCAATGTTTCACAAAATGCAGCAAGAGCGAAAATTTAATGGGTGAGTGAGCGGATGAGTGAATGAGTGAATGAGTGAGTTGGCAGCATGAACGCACTTCCCAGTCGGTAAAGTGTAGTTTGATGGCCAACTCACTCATTCACTCACTCATTCATTCACCGTTAATGGTCTCCCAGCGCGGCCAGGTACCGCTCGGCGTCGAGGGCCGCCATGCAACCCGAGCCAGCGGCCGTTACGGCTTGGCGGTAGGTGAAGTCCTGCACGTCGCCGCAGGCAAACACGCCGTCCACGTTGGTTTTGGCAGTACCGGGCAGAGTTTTCAGGTAGCCCTGCTCGTCGTGGTGCAGGTAGGGCTGGAAGATTTTAGAGTTCGGCTCGTGCCCGATAGCCACGAAAAACCCTTCAATGGCAATGTCGCGGGTGGTGCCATCTACCACGTTCTTGAGGCGGGCACCGGTTACGGCATGTTCACCCAGAATTTCGTCGGTCACGGTGTTCCAGAGCACCTCAATTTTGGGGTTATCCAGCACACGCTTCTGCATGATTTTGGAGGCGCGCATCTCCCCTTTCCGCACAATCATGTACACCTTGGAGCACAGGTTAGCCAGGTACGTAGCCTCCTCAGCGGCCGTATCACCAGCCCCTACAATGGCCACTTCTTTGCCCCGGTAGAAAAACCCGTCGCACACGGCGCAGGCCGATACGCCCGAGCCGTTCAGGCGTTGCTCCGAAGGCAGGCCCAGCCATTTGGCCGATGCGCCGGTGGCAATAATCACAGTGTCAGCCGTCAGCTCCAGGTGTTCGTCAATCGTCACCCGGTGCGGATGGCCCGAAAAATCAACCGCCGTGGCAATGCCGTAGCGGATGTCCGTGCCGAAGCGAGCGGCCTGTTTTTTCAGGTCTTCCATCATCTCCGGGCCCATAATGCCATCAGGGTAGCCGGGGAAATTTTCTACATCATTGGTAATCGTGAGCTGTCCGCCGGGCTGTAGCCCCTGGTACATGACGGGCTTGAGGTTAGCCCGCGCGGCGTAAATAGCAGCGGTATAACCCGCCGGGCCGGAGCCGATAATCAAACACTTGATGTGTTCTGGGGTGGTGGTTGCCATGAGAAATTAGGTAACGCCGGACTTTCTCGGCGCCATAAAGTGTGAAGTTGGGGTGCAAAAGTACACGCGGCCCGCATAATCTGCCGGCCTCAGTACACGTTGCTGCAAAACTGAGCCAAACGTGTTGACTGGTCACTTTGTCTGAAAGATCGACAAAGCTGGACAATCCAAAGGCACCGTTCCATACTGCAACAAAAAACCCCAACCAACGGTCAGGGTTTTTTGCTGTGGGGTAGAAAAGCTTACCCCAGGTAGGGTTTCAGCGCTTTGCTGCGGGAGGTGTGACGCAGGCGGCGGATAGCCTTTTCCTTGATCTGACGAACCCGCTCGCGGGTGAGGTTGAACTTCTCCCCGATTTCTTCCAGCGTGAGCGAATGTTCCCCGTTCAGGCCAAAGTACAGCGTGATTACGTCGGCTTCACGCTTGGTGAGCGTGCTCAGGGCGCGCTGCACTTCCTTGCGGAGCGAGTCGTTCATCAGGCCGGTGTCAGGGCTTTCCTCGTCCTCGTTTTCGAGCACGTCGAGCAGACGGTTTTCCTCGCCTTGCACGAAGGGAGCATCCACCGATACGTGGCGGCCCGAAATCTTCAGGGTGTCCACTACCTCAGAAGTTGTCAGTTCCAGCACTTCGGCAATTTCCTCGGGCGAAGGCTCCCGCTCAAACTTCTGCTCCAGTTCCGAGAACGACTTGCTGATTTTGTTCAGCGAGCCAACCCGGTTCAGGGGCAGACGCACGATGCGCGACTGCTCGGCCAAGGCCTGCAGGATGGACTGACGAATCCACCATACGGCGTAGGAAATGAATTTAAAGCCCCGGGTTTCGTCGAAACGCTTGGCCGCCTTAATCAGACCGAGGTTACCCTCGTTGATCAGGTCGCCCAGGCTTAGGCCCTGGTTCTGGTATTGCTTGGCTACCGACACCACGAAGCGGAGGTTAGCCTTGGTCAGTTTTTCCAGCGCTTGCTGGTCACCTTCCTTGATGCGTTGCGCCAGCGTTACCTCCTCATCGGGGGTCAGCAGATCCACCTTACCAATCTCCTGGAGGTATTTATCCAGCGACTGGCTTTCGCGGTTGGTGATCTGCTTGCTGATTTTTAACTGTCTCATTGCGGGCGCGTGAGAATGGAGTTATGGTTGCTTATCGTCGTCTTTGTCCGCTATACGGACGGATACCCTAACGCGGGTACCGGTATTGCCAGTGTGCAACACAGCGGTACCCGCGAAAGTTCGGGGAGTGCTTACTTAGCTGCGCCGTTTGAGTCGGCCGCCCGCTCCGGCTTAGGCAGCAACACCTTGCGCGAGAGGCGGTATTTGCCGGTTTTCTTGTCGATATCCAGCAGTTTCACGTCGATTTCCTGCCCAACTTCCAGCACACCTTCCAGCGAGGCCAGCCGCTCGTGGGCTACCTCCGAAATGTGCAACAGGCCGTCTTTGCCCGGCATGATTTCCACGAAAGCACCGTAGGGCTGAATCGAGCGAACCTTGCCTTTGTAGGTCTCGCCCACTTCCGGCACGGCGGCAATGGCGCGGATGCGGCCGATGGCAGCTTCCATGTCTTCCTGGTTGGAAGCGAAGATGCTTACGTGGCCTTTTTCGTCCTTCTCCTCGATGATAACCGTGGCGTTGGTATCCTTCTGGATCTGCTGAATCACCTTGCCGCCGGGCCCGATTACCGCACCGATAAACTCCTTGTCGATGAGCATCTTGTGCGAGCGGGGCGTGTGAGGCTTCAGGTCGGCAGCCGGGGTAGCAATGGTCTTGGCCATTTCGCCCAGGATGTGCAGGCGACCTTCGCGGGCCTGGTGCAGCGCCTGCGTCAGGATTTCCTTCGACAGACCCTGGATTTTAATGTCCATCTGGCACGCCACAATACCTTTCTCGGTACCGGTTACCTTGAAGTCCATGTCGCCGAGATGGTCCTCGTCACCCAGGATGTCCGACAGTACGGCGTACTCGCCGGTGTCTTTGTCCTGCACAAGACCCATAGCAATACCCGATACGGCCGACTTCAGCTTGATACCGGCATCCATCAGAGCCATCGACGAGGCACACACCGTGGCCATCGACGACGAACCGTTCGATTCCAGGATGTCCGACACTACGCGGATGGTGTAGGGGTTCTCGTCTTCCGAAGGCAGCACTTTCTTGATGGAGCGCATGGCTAGGTTGCCGTGGCCTACCTCCCGACGGCCGGGGCCGCGGTTGGGCTTCACCTCACCGGTCGAGAAAGCCGGGAAATTGTAGTGCAGCATGAACTTGTTGTAGCCCGACACCATAGCCGAGTCCACAATCTGCTCGTCGAGCTTGGTACCCAGGGCTACCGAGGTCAGCGACTGGGTTTCGCCGCGGGTGAACAGGGCCGAGCCGTGCGCACCAGGCAGGTAGTTTACCTCGCTCCAGATGGGGCGGATTTCCGTCAGCTGACGACCATCGAGGCGGGTGCGCTCCTTGATCATCATGTCGCGGATGGCCTTCTTCTCGGCCGATGAGTAGTAACGACCGAACATTTTCATGTCCAGTTCGGGCTGCTCTTCCAGCAGCTTCTCGATCAGCGACTTTTTCACGGCACCGAACGCCTCTTTGCGGCCCGACTTGCTGGTGTTGCCCGACTTGGCAATTTCGTAGGCCTGCTGGTACACGCCTTCCTGTACGCGCTTCTTCAGGTCGTCGTTCTCGTCGTACTTGGGGTACTCGCGCTTGGTGTGCGACTTCTCCACTTCAGCGGCCAGTTCCAGCTGCACGCGAATTTGTTCTTTGATGGCTTCGTGGGCGAAGTAGATGGCTTCTACCATTTCTTCCTCGCTCACTTCGTTCATCTCGCCTTCCACCATAGCCACCGAGTCGATGGTAGCACCCACGATAAGGTCGATGTCGGCACGCTCAATGTCGGCCGTTTTGGGGTTGATCTGCAGCTTGCCGTCGATGCGGGCTACGCGTACTTCCGATACAGGACCAGCAAACGGAATGTCGGAAATCGACAGGGCAGCCGAGGCGGCCAAAGCAGCCAGCGCGTCGGGCTGTACATCTTTATCGGCCGAAATCAGCGACACCATCACCTGCACTTCGTAGTGGAAGTCCTTGGGGAACATGGGACGCAGCAAACGGTCGATCAGGCGGGATACCAGCACTTCGGAATCCGACAGGCGGCCTTCGCGGCGCTGGAACGAGCCGGGAATTTTGCCGGCACCACCGAATTTCTCTTGGTAGTCAACCGACAGGGGCAGGAAATCCACGTCGGGGCGCGAGCTGGGCTGCGACACGACCGTAGCCAGCAGCATGGCGTCGCCCATGCGCACGACTACCGAACCGTCGGCGAATTTGGCCAGCTTGCCGGTTTCAATGGAAATCTGCCGCCCGTCGGGCAGCGTAATGTGTTTGGTAACCGCGGTGTAATTGGGCATCTTCTAGGATTGCTTGAAAAAGCGTGCAGCGGGCGAGCAGCCGTAAAACCAGCACCGGCAGTGGCAACTGATTTGCTCTGGGGAATTTGGGTTGTTTCCGGGGGGTAAACAACGAAACCGGCAGAATAATGCGGCCGGCTTCGGACAAAAAAAGAGCAGGGAACTTCCCATTGGAGGAAAGCTCCCTGCTTGCGGACCGTGGGCTTACTTACGAATGCCCAGTTCCTTGATGATGGCGCGGTAGCGGTTGATTTCGCGGTGCTGGAGGTAGTCCAGCATGCGGCGGCGCTTACCAACGAGTTTGAGCAGACCCAGGCGGGTCGAGTAGTCCTTCTTGTTCACTTTCAGGTGCTCGGTCAGGTGAGCAATGCGGTGGGTGAACAGGGCAATTTGCGACTCGGCCGAACCGGTGTCATTAGCGGACTTCTGCAGGCTGTTTTTTTCGAAAATAGCCTGTTTTGCTTCAGTGGTGAGTTGCATCGGCAGATAGGTTTCCCCGTCTTAGATTAAAAAATGAAAAAAGAAAAAGCCACCCCGCATTTCGGGGTGGCCGCAAAGGTATGGGTTTATTATCAACAATGCGCCATTCTACGTGCATTCTGCGCACCTACTAAGCTGATTTTTTGTAGCCGCGCAGGGGCCAGCGTAGCCAGTTGGGCACAAACCGATTCCAATCCACTTCCAGAATACCCGAATCGTGGCGTGCTTGGTACAAGAAAAACAGTCCAATAGGCAGCAGTACCGCCCCCGACATCCACATTCCTGCGCCCACGGGCATCACCATCTCCCGGCCGTATTTCTCACCCATGATGGAGATGACGTAGTAGATAATGAAAAACACGATGGATACCAGAATGGGCACCCCAATACCGCCTTTCTTAATGATGGCCCCCAACGGCGCCCCAATCAGGAACATGAGCAGAATGGCCGCCGACTGCGTGTATTTGCGGAAGGTTTCAATGCGGTAGTTAGCTGTTTCCTTGGCCAAGTTGTTCAGCCGCTCCGCCGAGGTACCCAGGAACGAGTGCACGTTACGGGCCCGGTTGGCGGCCTGCTGGGCAATGTTCTGGCTCACGGGCCGCAGCTCCGCCTCGGGCACCCGCCAGCCTTCTACTCGCTGAATGGCCGTGCGGCCGGCCGTATCTAGGCGCAGGAAGGTGTAGTATGGATTTAGCTGCGGAATTAACTGCCGCCGCTCCAGCAGCACCCGGTTGTGCAACGAATCGGTATAGCTCGCTAGTTGACCCAGGTCCAGCATCATTTTATTGGTCTTGAACAGATCCTCCTTCGTACGGTCCAGCCCAAAGGAAGCCAAGGAAAGCGTAATCAGGTTTCGGTCGAAATTTTGGCGAATGTAGCTGGCTCCGGCCCCACCCTGAGCACTGGGCTGCTCTACATAGGTGCGGCCGTGGAACAGCTCCAAGCCCAGATACTGCCCATTGAAGCGCGTGTACATCCGCCCGGAATCAGCCAGGATAACAGCGCTGCCACCCCGGTTTTGGGTGTGGTCGTAAATCATCACGCCTTTCAGGATATCCCCGTTTTCGCCCAGCTTCTTGTTCACCTTGATGGTATAGCCCGGAATACCGTTGTAGAACACGCCTTCCCGGATGTCCAGCGCCAGTTTCTGCTGCCGTACATCCCACAGCAGGCTGTATGCTTTCAGATTGGCCATCGGCACAATCGTGTTATTAAACCAGAATGCGCCGCCCGCTAGAAACAGGCTAAACAGCATAACGGGGCGCAGAATCCGCGTGAGCGATATACCAGCCGTTTTGATGGCCGTCAGCTCGTGGTGCTCGCCCAGTGAGCCGTAGGTCATCAATGACGACAGCAGCACCGCCAGCGGCAGCGAAATAGGTACGATGAGCACGCTGAAATAGAAAAGTAGCTGCGCAATAACAGAGAAGCCCAGGTCCTTCCCTACCAGATCGTCCATGTACTTCATCATGAACTGCATCAGGAAGATGAACTCCACCACCGCAAAGGTGAGCAGAAACGGCCCCGCGAAGGCCTTAAGAATAAGCTTATCTAATTTTTTCATACGAAGTACCGCCAGTTGCCCTGGCCGGTCAGGCAGGGTTCTAAACGTAAAGGAGCAAACAGGAAACGAAGATACGGTTCGTTTCGTGCCTGCTCCTTTCCGGAAGAGTGCCTGGGTGGATTAGCCGCCTACTTGCTCACGCAGGTTCTGGATGAGGCTGTCCCACATTTCCTGCAGCTCAACAGTGTCGGCTTCTTCTGAGTAGTCCACTACGCGCAGATACACCTCCTGCGTAAGTTGAGATTCCTCCACGAGGAAATCCAGGTAATTGGCATCGGCGGTATGGCGCTTGTTTTCATCGAGGAACACAAACCGTACGGAGCGGTTGGTGCGGTGCGAGGCCATTTCGGCGTAGTGCGGCTGGTTATCCCAGATGAAGTTGTACAGGTGCCCGCCTTCAATTTTTACATCCTGACAAAACCAATGAGAGAGTCCCGAAGCCGAGGCCAAGTATGGATACAGGATTTTTGGGGAAGCATTTATGGGGTATTCAACCGTAAACCGATGTTTGAGGCGAGTGGCAGAAAGGGGCATAAGCAGAACAGAGTAAAGAATTTAGGGCGGTGGCCTGATTGGTGAAAGTGGCCCGGCAGCCAATATACGCGGGTTTTTTTTTGCACAACACTTGCATTACGTTAAATCTTGTTCTTACATTTGCACCACCAAAACAGGGCGGGGTAGCTCAGTTGGTTAGAGCACAGGATTCATAACCCTGAGGTCACGAGTTCAACTCTCGTCCCCGCTACATACAAAAACGGCTTTTCCAGAACGGAGAAGCCGTTTTTTTGTGCTTGTTACTTTTTTATCACAAAATTATCACAGCCCCATGTACGCCCCTGAGTACGAACCCCGCCTGTTCGATGCCGAGGGCGACCTGTCCAAGCGGTGGTATATTGACTACCGAATCTGGGATACTGATAAACAAGCCTTCGTGCGCAAGCAGTACACGGGCATGAACAAGTACACCACCCTGCGCGAGCGGCGGCGGGTGTGCAAGGAGAAGCTGGCCGAGATTCGGCAGCTGCTGGAGGAAGGCTACACGGCCGGCAAGACCCCGGCCGTTACCCTGGGCATTGACCCGAAAAAGGCGACCGTGCAGCAGGCCGTGGAATGGGTGGTAGAGCGTAAGGCCGCGGCCGGCGTGGGCACGGAGTTCTACAACGTGGCCCTGCGCCGCATCCGCGAGTATGCGCCCTTTGCGTCCCTCCCGCTCAAGTTTCTCTCGCTGGCGCACATCACCAGCTTCCTGGACCAGCAGAGCAAGCGCGGCATTACGGCCAAAACCTATAATAACTACCGCAACAGCCTCAACGCCTCCTTTAATTACCTGGTCAAGCAGGAAATCCTGACCCGCAACCCCTGCGCGCCCACCGAGCTGCGCAAGGTGGAAGCCTCCCCTATTCATGTTCCCTACACGGAGGTCGAGCGGCAGGCTATCACCGCCGAGATTCTACGGCGGGGCGATGAGCAGCTACTCCTATATATAAGCTTCATCTACTACGGCTTTATTCGCAGTGGCAGTGAGCTGCGTTTGCTGCGCGTGCGCGACATCAAGCCGCGCACGGTGCTCGTGCCAGCGGCCCGGGCCAAGAACAGCAAGGCCGAGCACGTGGCCATCGTGCGCCAGCTCGAGGCCTTGATCGAAAAAGCGGGCCTGCGCTCCTACCCGCCCAATGCCTACGTGTTTACCAAGACGCACCAGCCGGGGCCAGAGCCCGTGGGAAAAAACTGGTTTGCCAAGCGGCACCGTAAGGTATTGGCCGCCGTGGGCCTGAACGATGGGGAACACACTGTCTATGGCTATAAGCACACTGGTGCTATCAACCTGTACTTGGCCACGCACGATATTGAGCTGGTGCGGCGGCACTGCCGACACGCCCACGCCGGCATCACGGCAACCTATCTGCGCAAGCTAGGGATGTTCGATGATGATGAGCAGCTGGCCAAAATGCCGGACTTTTAACAGCCTGCTTGGGGTGCGTCCCCAACAGGTAGCACCAGAACCGGTGCAGAAGTTACGCTCCCTGCAGTGGCATTTTACTGTTTCCCCGTTTCCCCAAAACAGAACGCCCCGCTACGGTTGGAAGCGGGGCGTTCTGTTTACTGAAGGCTTACAAAAGCTATCCTTTACGATAGCTGCACCCAGCGGCGGTTGCCGTACTTCACTCGGCGCGGGCCGGACACATCCCGAAAATGGGTGCGAATGAAGCTACTATCCGGGCGGGCCGAAAAGGCAATCGGGTTTGCCTCCTGCTTCAAAGTAAGCGAGTCCTGGCCAGTTGGCCTACCTCGGTGCTCCGAGACGGACTGCATGTCAGCAGTTTCAACAGTAGAGGAAAGTGGCGTTGTGCTGGCCATGAACAGGCTGAGCAGACCACCGGCGGCAAGTAAGATGCGCTTCATAATGCAAAAGTGAGGTTTGGGGTAGCAGAAGAACCCAAACCTCACTTTTTATAAGCCAGAAGCGAAGGACAGAAAAAAGCCTTTATACACTTAGTCTTTACTTCTCGAAAAATGAGCTTCCAAATACTCTATTGCTTTCCTAACGCTGAGATAAGCGTTAACAGCCTGCTGCTTATTAATTATATGAGTATTACCATGAACGATATCGTTTCTTAGTTGAATGGCATTCTTTTTTAAATCTATTGCCTCCGTTTTATCAATAAAACTCTCTCCGATAACATTAGGTATTATGTTTTCGAGAATCAAGCTTATCGGCAGTGGGTGCCTTTTACCATCCGCATCATTAAACGACATCATTTTATCATACTTACCCTTACCCATTCCTCTTTCAGTGCGATAATGATAGACAAGCTTAGGATGTATCCAAGTTTCAAACATAACTGCGCTATCAACAACAGCTAATCGCCACTCCCCTCGATCTAGTCTTCCTCTTATTTCTAAATCCAACACTTTTACTATATCTAAATTTTCATTGTCAATAAGTGATGCCCTTAACAGCGCATCTGCTTCCGAAGATACTTTTTGAGAAGCAAATTCAAGTATTGGCACGGGTAATATGGCCAGCTCCTTGATAATATCATTTAAACTATCGTACCATCTTATGATAACATTTCTAAATACATTCTTAGTAATATTATTTATAAAATATACATCATTAATAAATTTATATTTTTCAATGAATTTATTAATAACAATCTCGGATAATGCGAGATATACATCACCGTTAGCATCATTTACAAAATCCTTTTTTTGATTATAAATTGAATATTTAGGGTTTGTATTAATTACGTCATGATCGAAAATCTGAGATTCAAGCAGAGTCTTGATGTTATCTAAATCATTGTAATTCAATCGCATCAAAACAGTTGAAAAAGCGATATTTCCTACAGAATCACCTAACGGAAAGCCAATATAGACAGGGTCACTTTGTTGATTAATTCTATATAAGAATGATAATCCAACAATAACATTATCAGTAATTCTCACACGATACCAGTCACTAAGTTGTGTTGGCAAGTAAACACCATATTTGACGTTATCCTTTGACAAACCACTTACATCAATTATGGCTATTCTTGATGGTTCGAGTTCTGCAAGATCATATTCTAGCGGCTGATGACTAGATTCTTTTCTTGGTTTTTCACCTCTGTCACGTGCCTCAACATACTCTTGTAGCTGACTGTCGGTAAATCCATCATTCACAGCTATTAAAAAGGGCAGATCAAATGACACATCAACATATCTAGTGTTTTGGCTAACATACTTTGGATCAGCCATACCTTTTCTTACTTTTTCGGGTATCATAGAGTTATCTTGTTACAGTTGTGAAACATTAATGAATCTTCAATTTTCCAATTAAATGATTGAATTGCTTACAATTCGCTTATACCTCTTTACAGTGCTTTCGCTGATGCCCGTTACCTCTACAATCTGGTGAACTGAGAGCCCCGCTGCAAGGGAAGTCTTCACTTTCTTCAGCTTCTCCTCATCAACGCCAGCCGGGCGGCCCATGTGCTTACCCTGGGCCTTGGCCAACTCAATGCCAGCGGTGCGCCGCTCCCCATTGCTCTCCCGCTCAAACTGGGCCAGCGAAGCGAAAACGGCCAGCACCAGGCGACCGGCCGGCGTGTTAGTGTCGATGCCGAGGTCGAGCGAGACGAAGCGCACCCCGCGCTCATTGAAGTCATTTACCAACTGCATTACGTGGGCGGCATTGCGGCCGAGGCGCGAGAGGCGGTTCACCGTCACGGTGTCGCCGGCCCGGAGCACGCCGAGCAGCTTATTCAGTTCGGGCCGGCTGGTGCTGGCACCTGATACTTTCTCCTGGAAGATGCGGTCGGCCCCGGCATCGGTAAGCTCCTTTAGTTGGGTATCGAGGTTCTGATCCTTCGACGACACCCGGGCATAGCCAAAATTCATCCTGACAGGTCAAAAAGGTTGGTTCATAAAGTTACCTATCTGGCCCTACTTTTTGGCCCCTTACCGGAAATAAATCCGGTCGGTCAAGTTGGGGGCCGGATAGGTCCACCTTTTTGGCCCTATCGGATGCCTCCACCATTCTGGGTTTTCTCCACTACCTCCAGCCCGCGCTTCGTCTTCACCAGGTCGAGTGAGACTTCCAGATTGCGGGCCCAGTGCTCCACTCCTTCCAGCCGACCATCCAGCTGGCCCAACACACGCACCAACTGGGCCATCAAGTCCCCTATTGAATCACTGCCTCCACTGCTCACCGCCGAGGTGCCAGGCACCGTGGAGCCACCGGCGGCGAAGGCATTGCCCCGGCTGGCAATCTGGGCTTCCAGGAAACCCATCAGGTCGGCCTGCTTCGGGTCCGAATACAGCCAGTTAGGAATTACCAGCTCCGGCCCGGCCTCGCCAATCAGGCCGATGGTGGCCTTGCCCACCGGGCCGCCGCCGGCGAAGCTACCTCCGCTGGCCCCGCTGAGCAGGCCGGCCAGCTGGCCCACGCCAAATACCTCGCCCGGCCGCATCGTGTTACCACCCGATTTGAAGGCGGCAATCTTAATGCCGGCGGCCACGCCCCGGGCAATGGCAAAGCCGTTCTGGATGGCCAGCTGCGTGGCCACCAGGGCTGAGCCACCCGGCACGGCGTTGAGCGGGTTGCGGGCCGCGTTCAGGGCGTTGGCCTGCGTTTCGGCAATCACGCCCATGCCCACCTCGGCCAGCTCCGCGCCCTTGCGCAGCATCTTGAACAGCTGGTAGGCCGCGGATTTCTTGTTCAGGTTGTCTTCTACCAGCGCCAGCCCCTCCTTCAGCAGCCCGGCCCCGGCCTGCGCCAGCCGCGTCTCAAACAGGCGCAGGTCTTCCTTCTGCTCCTTCTCCTTCTTGATGCGGGCCGCCTCATTGAGCAGAATCTGCGCGTTCAGGCGCTTATACTCGACAGACTCCTCCCCCTTCATTTGCTTGACCAAGGCCAGCTGGTTTTCCATCGACACACGCTTGAGCTCATACAGCGCATCCTGGTACGCCTGCTCGGCCAGCAGGCCGTTGGTGAAGGCCAGCTCCAGTTGGGCGGCCTGCTGCTCCTCGTCGGCCTGCTCCTGCTCCACCTGCCGGGCCAGGTCTTCCTGTTTCAGCTTTTGCTCATCCTCTTTCTGCTTCTGACGCACGGCGGCAATGCGCTCCTGGCGCTGCTGCTCCAGCAGTTCCCACTGGGCCATGATCTGCTCATCGTCGCCCTGCAGAGCGGCCATCTTCCGGTCGGTCTGCAGGCTGATTTCCTGAATTTCCCGCTCGTACTTATTCTTCACGGCGGCCACGCGCAGGTCTTCCAGGCTCTGCTGGGCCGTGAGCTGCGCCTTCTCAGCATCCTCGCGGGCCTTCTTGAGTTCGGCCAGGTGCTTCTTCTGCTCGGCCAGCTCCTTATCGTGGGCCTTTTTGCGGGCCGCTTCCCGCTCCTTCTCGGCCTTCTCATCATCCTGGCGTGAGGAACCGCCCGTTTTCACGTCCGATGGCACCGGGGGCTTGCCCTCCTTGGTCTTATCGGCGGCCAGCGCCGCCAGCTGCTGGTTCTTGCCCTCGGCAATGGACTTGTTGAAGGCCGTGGTATAGGCGTCGGCCGCATCCTTGCCCGCCGTGGCAAACGCCTGCCGGGCCCCGGAGAAGTCCCGATCCTTGAGCATGGTAAACACCTTGCCCACCGTCACGGCCCACGAGCCCAGATAGCTGATGCTGCCCATCACGGCCGCCCGCAATTGCTCCATACCATTGATGAAGCCGGTGATGCCGTTGTAGACGTAGGCCTTGGTGATGGCCCACAGGTTTTCCAGCTGGGTACCCGATCCGGCAAAGCTCAGCGTGAGGTCTTCCTCAGCCTGTGCCAGCAGCTTGTTGGCCGCCAGCTGCTCCTGCTGCATCTGGGTGTACATATTGGTGCG
Source organism: Hymenobacter pini (assembly GCF_020421205.1). Taxonomy (GTDB): domain Bacteria; phylum Bacteroidota; class Bacteroidia; order Cytophagales; family Hymenobacteraceae; genus Hymenobacter; species Hymenobacter pini. Next base: position 1,422,065 of record NZ_JAIZZH010000001.1, on the reverse strand, counting down.
GTCAATCAGGCTGTCGATGCCGTCGCCTACCTTGTACAAGGACTGCAGGTAGGTAGTGCCGGCATCCTCGCCCGGGCCCCCGAACACGTCGGCTACTACCGTCTGGAGCTTGCTGGCCGGCACCGTGGTGTCGTTCATGGCCGCGCTGACTTCGCGCAGGGCCTGCACCACCGTCATCTTGCCGGAGTTGATGCCGGCGAAGATGCGGTTGGTGAAGTCCTGACCAAACGCGCCGTCCAGTGCGTCGCGGGTGGCCGTGGTTTGCTCCCGGATACGCAGGCCGAACTCCTTCACGGTATCGGCTCCCTTGTCCGAAAATACCCCGCCCAGCTCGGCCTGGGTCACGCTGGTGATGAACTCCTCGGCCGAAGCCCCGGCCGCCTTGTACTGCACGGCGTACTCCTTGATGTTGTCCAAAAACTCGCCCGACCGGTTAGCCCCGGCCAGGTAGCCCTTCTCGATCAGGTCGAAGGCCTGCTCGTGGCTCACGCCCATCTGCTTGGCCAGCACGTCGGCCGCTTTGAGCACGTCGCCGTACTCGTCGCCGAAGGTTTTCGACAGGGCCCGCACGCGCACGGTAAGCCCATCCAAGGCCTCGCCTTGGGCCCCAGTGGCCGTGGTCACTGCCGACTTCACCTCGTCCACCTCATTGACCAGGCCGACGAAGGCCTGCACCATCTCCCAGATTTTCTCAATGGCCAGCAAGGGCAGCAGCGCCGCCATGGCCGCCTGGAAGCCGGCCTTCATCAGCCCGCTGGCTGAGGTGATGCCGTCGAGTCCCAGCTTAGCCAGCCAGGTGGATTTCTCGGTTCCCTTGATGGACTTGTCCACTTCGTCCATCCGGCCCTTCACCTCCTGCAATTCCTTGCTTTTCTTGATGAATTCGGCCGTACCGGGCGTCAGGTCCTTGATGTCCTTCTCCAACTGCTTTGCCGCGGCATCCATCTCGTTGTAGGTAGCCGACACCTTCTTGCCGTTGACGACGATGCGCACGGCCTCGGCGTTAGCCGCGGCCTGCTCGGCCGCCAGCTCCTCGGTGGTTTTCACCAGCGTGCGGGCCGCCGTATTGGCTTCCTTATACCGCTGGCTCATTTCGGCATAGTCCCGCTGCAGCTTTTCGCGGCCTGGGTCATCCTGGCTCATCTTATCGAGCTGGGCCTTCATTACGGCCGCGGCGGCCCCCATCTCCTTGATGGATGCGGTGGCTTGCTGGCCTTTGAGAATTATCTCGACGGTTCTGGTATCCGTATTGCCTGCCATTACGACTTCACTTATAAGGTAATTTCTATGGTTCCCGCCGTGGCCGCGTCCTGGGCCAAGGCAATCATCGTGTCGCCGTAAAACTCGCTGAGCAGCGTGCTCAGGCGGAAAGTCTGCCGGCCCATTTCCTTGCTGTACCATTGGCGCTTTTTGCGCGAGTAGCGGTAGAGCTGGCCTTTTTCATCCCGGATGCGGGTGTAGGCACTGTTGCTTTTGCGCACGCCGGCACCCATACCACGGCCCACGCCCATGTCGGCAAACTTGCCATAGAGGGCGTAGGCAATGGAGAGCTTCTGCACGTCCCCGTCGGATGCCGCTACCAGGTGGCCCTTGATGCTGTCGAGCAGCTCGCCGGTATCCTTCACTTTCAGCCGGATGATCTGCTCCCGCAGGTTGGAGAGGGTGATTTCGAGCCACCGCTCCACCGTCATTTGCTGGGTCGCTGCCATCAGTGCGCCGTCTGGTGGTAGGTAAAGCGGGCCTCGCCAATGGTGTCGTCGCCGCCCAGCTGCACGCTGATCCGCTCCCAGAGAAAGTGCAGCTCCTGCACCCGATCCTTCCGGGCCGGATCAAGGGAAAGGAACTCGGCCAGCGTGAGCGGCACCACCCGCTCCTCCTGGCGGGCGTTCAGGCGGAAAGCCAGCCAGTCCTTGTGCCACTGCTCGTACAGGCCGTCCGGGCCGTCCCAGCTCAGCGCGTACTGGCCCACCGTCAGGCCGCCGTAGTTCACGGTGCCGGCGCTGCCCAGCGGGTAGAGCTGGCCCTGGCTGTCGGGCTGCAGGCCCCGGTAAAAGAGCAGCCGCAGCTGCCCCACCCGGTTGTCCTGCATATCGAAGTCCTTGCGGTCGGAGCCCCCGGCCTGCTCGGCCGCTGGCACCAGCCAGCTCCGGCCGGGCTTTACGGGGTCGGCCTCGCGCACCATCCGGAGTGTATCGAGGGCGGGCCGGATGACCTCCTTGCCATTGCCGAGGCGCACCTCCGGCCAGCTGAAGTTTTTGAGCAGGTCGTCGCCGCTGTCCACCGTGAAGCCCAGCGTGAAGCCCTCCACCTCGGTGGCCACGTCGCGCCAGCCGGCCCGCACTTTCCGCTCCAGATACACCGGATCGGTGATGATGTCGCGCAGGGGCCGGATGGTCAGCTCCTTGCGCACGGGGTTGAACAGGTAGCCCAGCGCGAAGGTCTGCTGCAGCAGAATCAGCAAATCAGCCACCCGGATGTCGGGTAGCAGGCCGGCCAGCGCCACCTCGGCCACGTTGCCCAGCCCCTCCACCGTATCCAGGCTGCGGGTACTATACACCACCAGCTGCCGAATCTCCGGATCAACTACCCAGCTGCCGGCCACCGAGTAGCCGAACTGGCCCAGTACCCGGCTGAGCAGCGGCACCACCTTCAGAAACGGGGTGTAGGTGGTGCGCAGCTTGTCGGTGTTGAGGGGGAAGGCCCCGTCGTAGTAGTTGGCCACCTTACCCCAGTCGGGCGCTTTCTCTTTCGGGTAGAACGTGCTGTTGCGTACTGGAAAGAGCACGTAATCGTCGGTTTCCACCTGCAGCTGCACCGGCACCGTGCCCAGCGCCAGGCCGGGTAAGCTCTGCCCTTCGATGCGGGTGGCCAGCGCGTCCGAATCGGCCTCGAACTGGTACTGGTACTCGTTTTTGGCGCTGTCGTAATGCTGGTAGCGCAGCAGGCCGCGCCGCCAGAGCGAGCCGCCCAGATAGCAGTCGGCCGGGATGGGCGGCACCGGCCCTGTCTGGCGGGCCCGCACGGCGGGAAACTGCAGCAGGCGGCGGTTGCGGGGCGTATCCTGAAAGCCGGTCGGATAGGATTTGGTCCCCGGCACGGCATCGGTTTCAAACAGGGGGCTGCGGATTTCCAGCCCCAGGGTGGCGTTGTAGTCCAGCCACTCCTCGTGTACGCGGAAGCCAATCATTCGCTCGGAGCATCGACAGGTGGCACAATGGGCGGCGTTTCGATGGGCGTGCTCTGCACCGGCAGGCGCAGGCGCGGGGTGTAGTGGCGCTGGCGGGGCAGCTCGAAGTCGAAGGGCAGCAGCCGCCGGGTTTCATCCTCGTCGTAGGGCGTGAACGTGCGGTCCTTGACGGTGCCGGCCTGCAGCCTCTCGCCGTCGTAGAGCACCACCCGGGGCGAGAGCATGAAGTCCTGATCGGCCTGCAGCTGCTCCCGGCTGCGGGGGCCGGCGTACACCTTCAGCGTGGGCAGCCCGGTTTTGCGGTCCACCTGCACGTCGCCCCGCTCGGCATCGTAGCCGGCCACGCGCACCAGCTGCGAGCTGGTGGTTTTGGTGGCCAGCTGCACGTCGGAGCGGCCGAACGCCGGCAGCGTGTTGACCCCGCCCAGCGAGTTGCCGTACAGAAAGTAGCGGGGCGTGTGCTGGTAGCGGCCGTCCAGCTCGTAGGTGCGCACCTCCGAGACGGGCGAGCCATCCTGATCCGAGGCCCACACCTCCCACCGCAGCACGCGCACGGCGCTCAGCTCAAAGCGGCCCAGGTCCAGGGCCGCAAACGAGCAGGGCAGGATATACACCTCGTGCCGGCGCACGTCGTCGTAGCGGCCCAGCGCAAACGCCGGGCTGCTGCCATCGGAGAGGTACACGCGCACCTGGCGCACCACGGAAGTGGTATCGGCCGGCACGAGCAGGTAGAGCCATTCGGGCTGCTCCCGAGTCACGCGCTTACGCAGGGGCTCCCACGTCAGGAAGGGCTTCTGCACGTCCTGAAAGCCGTTGAACCACGTGCCGCGGGCCGCTTCCTCAAACGAGAGCCCGCCGTGCACCAAATAGCTCAGCTCGGAAGTGATGCCGGCGCTCAGCTCGCCGTCCACCCGCTCCTGGTAGCTCAGGTAAAACCGGCAGAAGTTGCGGCGGGCCTGCACGATATCAGGCACCAGCCCGCCGGCTACGGCCGGAAACTGGCAGTCCACGAAGGGCTCCAGTAGCTCCTGCACCTCGAAGACGGTGCGGCCGTCCCGGTCGGCGGGCTGCTCCTGGGGCTGGCCGGCCAGCTCGAAATGGCCGCTCAGGTACTCCCGCTCCACGTGCACGGAGCACACGAAGCTCAGGTTGGGCTTGGTGGTGGGGTCGTCCCGGTAGTCGTCGCCGGCATCGAGGCGCAGCTCAATCGGGTCGTGGCTGAAGAAAAAGCGGTTCTGCTCCACCGAGGCCGATATCTGGGCCCCGCAGCCCAGACTATCCTTGACAACGCAGGTGTAGATACCTGCAGCCAGGTTGGGGCGCACGGCCGTGCGGATGCCATCGTTCCAGAGGTAGGTATAGGGCCCCACCCCGCCGCTGGGGAATACCGATAGCCCGCCGTTTTCCTTACGAATGTCGAGCACAATCTGCGTGTTCTGGCCCACGCGCACCGTCACAGTGGTGTTGGCTCCGCTGGCATCGGTGACGGTGACCGAGTACTGGCCGGCCCGTATACCGAAGCGGTTCTTCTCGGTGCTGCCGTCGTTCCAGAGGTAGGTATACTGGCCGGTGGAGCCGTTGCGCACTCTGAGCAGGATGGTACCGGTGGCCGAGCCCCAGCACGTGGCCAGCGTGACGGCGGGCTCCACGATGACGGTCTGAGCCGTAGCCAGCCGGCTCACCTCCCGGAAGCGGGGGTAGTCGTTACCGGGTGTACCGAAGCCCCCATCGACGAGCGGCTGGAAGTCCAGGGCGGCATCGTAGTAGCGGGCCGTGAGGCTGACCTGCCCCTTGTACATGCCGGTGGAGTCCACCGAGGGGTCGTCCACGTAGCCGTCGCCATCGGCGTCTTCCGGTGTGGTGTCCCGCACCAGCGTAGAGGCCAGCTGGTACTTGTCAGCCAGGCCCAGCCGGGTCAGCTCCTGCTCGATAGCATAGCGCAGGGAGTTGGCCGTGCTCAGCAGCGGGTTTTCCGCCGCGTTGGGCTGCGTGTAGACCGTGTATTCGCGCGTGGCAACGGTGTAGCCGTAGCGGGCCGTGAAAGTGCGGTAGGCCCCGCCCAGCCAGAGCTGAATCTGCTGGCCGTCACCGGGGAAAACGTGCTGAAAAGTGAGGGATGCGTACCGTTCGCCGGCCATCTTAGTCGAGGTGGAATGCGTCCGGGTTGAAGGCCAGGGCCTTGGTCGCGGGCTGGGTGAATTTGAAGGTGAACTGGGCCCCGTAGTGGTTGTCGGCCACCGGGCCGATGAAGTCGAGTTGCATGTTGGAGCGGTCAATGAAGCGGCCTTGCCGGCGGGCTTCCGGACTGCGAAAGGCTTTCAGCACGAAGGCCATCACCTCGTGAGCAATGCGCTCGGTGCGCTCCAGCACCTGGTCGCGGTGGGCATCGTTACCGACTTTGGCATGTTCCAGAATGATAAAGGAGCCGTGCCGGTGCGTGAGCGTCTTATCGTCGCCCGAATCCTCGTAGTCGCCCTCGTAGCTGATGCACACCAGCGAGGGGCCGGGCTTCAGCGTGTTTTTGAGCTTCGTAAAGAAGGGCGTCCAGCTGATGGCTTTCTGCACCGGGTCGGCCGAGAGCACGAGCTTGACGAAGTGGCACTCGGTGGGCCGGTGGCCAATTTCTTTGTGCCGGGAAGCGGCCTCCTCAAACAGGGCCGTATACTCCAGATTGGCGAACATAGCGTTAGGTGGATTGCTGGGCCTCCTTGGCCCGGTCGTAGTTTTCCAGCACGCGCTGCATCTCGCGCATGACGTTGTGCAGGCGCTGCTGGGCCGTGGCGTCGATGCGGTGCACGCCGTCGGCCAGGCCGTGCAGCACGGCCTGCCAGCCGCTGAGCGCCGCCTTCCGGTTGGTGTCGCCCTCGAACACGCGGGCATAACGCCGCTCCAGCTCCCGCCGGCAACCGCGGTAGTAGAGCAGCACGGCAAACTTGACGTAGTGCGGCACCCGGGCCACGTGGCGGGCGCGCGCCGCCAGCAGGTGCTCGTTGAAGTCCTCGCGCCGGTCGCCGCCGTAGCTTACGGCCAGCGGGTTGTAGTCCCGGCGCTGGGGCCGGTAGAGCACGGCCACCAGCTTGTCCAGCGCGGCTTCCTCGGTGGTCTGCAGGTAGCGCAGGAAGTAGGTGTCGGCGAAGATGAACTCCGAAAAGCTCAGGTTCCGGAACGAGTCGGCCGGGCCGTAGAGGGTGGGCGCGAAAAAGGCTTGTCGCCAGCTGCGCACCGGCAGGCGGGGCAGCAGCTGCGCAGTGAGCGGGCGGCCTTGGTCAGGCTCCAACAGGAAGCGGTAGAAGGGCTTCAGCTCCAGCACCTGCACGTGGTTGATCTTGCGGAGTACGCGGGCGGGCACCTGCAGCAGCACGCCCAGCATCGCCCGGTGCAGCAGGGCCCGCAGGTTGAAGTCCTTGCCGTAAATGCGGCACACCTGCAGCAGCTGCTCGCCGGTCAGCTCATTCCATGTGCGGGCCATCTTGCGGTGCCGGCGGCCGATTTGTACGTCGTGCATAAGGGTGTATCGTTGAGAACAGCCCGAAATTCCACTAGCTAGTGCCAAAAGCGAAGGACACAAAAAAGCCCCCAACCATGTGGCCGGGGGCATCAATACTTTTTATGAAGTATTACTTAGAAATCAGCGTTACCTAACCAGTGTACACCTACTGCTTTCAGCAATGAGGTCAAAGTATCGGTATTGTCAAAATTGACTACTCGCAAGGTATTTCCCACAAAGACAGCAGCATAATGCCCATCTGCAATATTTTCACCGGGTAGGTTATGAACAACAAATGGAATTCCGTGTGCCATGTTCGTTTTCACCACTTCAGGCAACAGTTCCAGCACATCATTCAAAGCTTGGTCATACTCTTTCTGACGAAAGACTACTTCACCCTTTGCTTCACGAAGGGACTTTTCAAACGGAGCAGCAACCTCAATGTCTTCGTACGACATATAGTTACCAGTCATAGGTAATTTTGGAAGAGAAGCATTCATTCCATTCACCTTCCGAATTGCAAAATGCAGTTGCTTTTCAGTAGTGATGAAGTGACGGAACTTGTTAACAAAATCTTGGTGAGAGACAGACATAAAAAGGAGTTAAAATGAAATACTGTTGCCTGTTCTACAAGAAGTCTACCACTATACCGCATTTAAGCTACATCTGCCAGAACGTCACTTATTAATTCGACACGTTGTGCTTCAACCAGCGCCGACATACAAGAAAGCCAGCAGCAAAGCCTACCACGGCCACCACGGCAAACGTGCCGAAGCCCGGACCTCTGTTCTCGACGACTGCGTGGCCACCATTCGCGCCCTCACTGGCATTGCGGCCGGTGTTGTCGGTTTTGGTGGTACTGGCCGTGTTGCCTGGGGCCGTTTGGATGATGAACGTGTTCTTCTTGCCCACGTCCTGCAGCACCACTAGGCCACCAGCTCGGGCCGGCTCGGTGGGCACCGGTAGCCCGGCCTGGGCCAGCCGGGTGGAGTCCACGCGCCGCTCGAAGCCAGCAGTGAACGGAAGCCGCTCCGAAGCGCAGCTGGCCAGCAGGCAGCCAAGAAGGGCAAAATAGATAGCGAGACGGAGCATCAGATGCGACGGTTGGGCTTGAAGTGTTTGGTGGGCGTGTTGGCCGCCCCGTAGCGCGAAACGTGGCCGGCCACGGTGGGCGGGCAGACGCGGCAGCTGGTGGCCAGCAGCAGGCCGGCCAGTGCCAGAAGTAGGCGGCCTATCATTTCAGGAACAAGGCAAATTCCCGGAGCCGGCGGGCTTCAATGGCCGCATTCGGTTTGCCGTTCACATTGCGCCAGATACGGAAGGCGTTCTTCAGGTAGGCCGCATCCCGGTTGGCGTTGGCCGTGGCGTTGATGTATGTGAGCAGGCTGGACTTCTGCAGCGCCCCGGCTCCCAGATTGAAGGCAAAGCTCACCAGCGCATTGAACTGGTTCTGGGTGAGCGGCACCGTTACCAGGCTGTTCACAGCGGCTTCAAACCGTTGCAGATCGTAGGTGAGCAGCTGCTGGCTTCGCTCCCGGGTAATAGTCTGGCCGGCTTTTACATCAGGGCCGGTGTGGCCCACGCCGATGGTGAGCACGCCGGCCGAGCAGCGGTAGGCAGTCAGCACTTCGCCCTCCTCCTTCGTGATGAAGGCGCGGCCGGCGGCATCGGTTTTCATGGATACACTCATAATGGATCGGGGGTGATGGCGGCCGGTTCAGCCGCCGGGTTAAGGGATTCGGGTAGTGATGGCGCTGGTGCTGCCGGCAGCTGGCCGGTTTCTTCCCAGTCGGCTAGGCGCTTGCGCAGGAAGGCCGGGAACGGCAGGCCGCTGAAGCCCAGCCCCCGCAGGTTTTCGTCGATTGACTTCACTTCGGCCCAGAGTACGGCCAGGTACATCACGGCCTTGAAATGCGGCACCAGCATATTCAGAATGCTGTTTTTCTGGCCGTCCACCGTGAACTCGCAGAGCACGTGCACCATGATCAGCACGGCCCCGTACTGGATGAACTTCTCGAACATGCCGCGGAACTGGCGGCTGTGGTGCCGGCGGCGCTTCATGCTCAGCCACACGCCCAGGGCGGTATCCACCACGAAGACCACCAGCAGGTAGCCGATGAAATTCCAGTCGGCAAACACGTACTTCTGGAAGGCCGAGCCACTGCGCTGCAGCAGCTCGGTGAGTTGGATCAGTAAGGTCACGGCGGATTAGATGGCGCCGAACATCGGCGCGGTGGATTCGGTCAGGTAGGATTGGCCGCTCAGCGGGGCCTCGTAGGCCGAGGAGCCGAAATAGGTCGCATAGCGGTCGGCCGAGGCCGTTTCGTTCAGGTGCTTGCGCATGCGGCGCAGGTAGCGGGCCCCGTCGTCCACGGCCTGCTCCTGCTTCATATCCAGCAGGCGCTGCAGGCCCGGGTCGGATTCCTTGCTGTTGGCGTTGTCGGGCCGGTACACATTCAGCTCCAGCGCCTGGCCGTTCAGCGAGAAGCCCAGCTCCCCAATGGCCTGGGCCATCGTCAGGTGGGCCAGCGCCGGGCGCAGGTACTTCTCCACCAGGGCGGCATTCTCCGGCGTGAGCTGCTCGTCGGCCAGCTGCTGCTTCAGCTCGTCGAAGAACGGGGAACCCAGCGCCGGCTCCAGGGCGAAGCTCTCGGTTTTGCGCACCAGCGAGGCCAGCGACAGGAAGGTGGTGCGGGCGTTGTTGATGTTGTAGTGCTGCGAAAACTCAGTGGCCGTGCTAATGAACAGCTCACGGTGCTGGCGGGCGGCTTCCGAGCTTTGCCAGGTCGGAAACTCGGACTCGTTGCGCTGCAGGAAGGCCAGCACCTTTTCCAGCCCGTTGAAGCCCTTGCGCGAGAAATTGACCTTCAGATCGTTGATCTGCCACTGGAAGGCGGTTTTCTGGGTGGTGTCGCTGATGATCTGCACGCCGACCCCGCTGATCTGCACCTGGGCAATGTCCAGGTAGCTCACCATCGTGAGGTTGGCCAGGGGCGACTGCAGCAGCTGCAGCAGCTTCTTAGCCGGGGTATTCAGCTGCTCGATGCCCTCCTCTACCTGTTCCCGAAACTGCTGATAGAACTCGTCCCCCAGCATGGGCCGGATGTGCTCGTCCTCCACCAGCAGCAGGTCGGCCTGCAGGGCCGTGTAGGTGTCCTCGTCGGCCGTGCTGTTGAGCGTGACGTGGGCGCGGAATTGGTCGATGTCCTGAATCAAAGCCATGCTTGACGGAGTTGTGAGCGGATGGCTCGGATTTGCTGTTGAACTTGATTGTACTGGGCCTGCAGCTGGGTGCGGCGCGGGTCAGAGGCCGGCAGGGCCTGGAGTTCCACTAGTAGGGTGCGGCCCTGCAGCTGCAGGGCGTTGTAGGAGAGGTCGGGCATGGGTCAGGCCGTTTCTTGTTGGACTTGCTTGCCCTTGTCCATGGTCATGATCAGGGGCTGACGAAAGCGGAATTCCAGGTTTTCGGGCCAGCCGTTATAGTCCCGGATGAAGTGCAGCACTTCCAGAATCAGGTCCTGCTCGAAGGTGCTGGTACTGATGAAGTTGTTAAAGGCCACCCGGGCATCGGAGCCGCTGCCGGCCCCCATGTTCTTGCCGGGCTGGATGCCCATGAGCGTAGGCGCGACGCCGCCGGCGGTGTAGGCGTGGCTGGCGGCCTCCTGCGAGTCCTCGTTGAGCTTATCACTCTGCTTCTTGTCGATGGCCGTCACCTTGAAGGCCGACACGTCGTTGCCGCTGGAGTCCTTCACGGTCGTCGTCATCAGCGACTTGCCGGCCCCGTTACTGCCACTCATCACCTCGCCGAAATTCTTCAGCTCGGCCGTGATCAGGCGGCGGCGCTCCTCCTCGGTCTTATCGTCCCAGTCCTTGTATTTCCATTCCCAGTAGGCCGGGTGCACCTCAATGATGAATTCTACCGAGAGAATCTGCTTCAGCAGCATCTTCTTGAACTCCACCACGGCCTTGGCCACGTCGGCCCAGCCGGAACGGCGGAACGTGTTCCAGTCGGCCATCTGGTACTCCGATTTGTCGGGGCTGGGAATGTTGATCGGGTAGATGTACTTGAAGCCGTCGGTGCGCTGGCGCAGGGCCTCCACCTTGTTGTAGTACACCTCCAGCACCGGAATCTTCGTGGCGTACTCGTCATCGTGCCGGCCGCCGTTGGCCCAGTTGGCATTCACGTACACGTGCTGCATGGGCGCGTCGCCGGGCTTTTTCGGGCGCGAAAACCGGCAGTAGCAGGCGTCGATAGTGCTCACGTGGACGATCTGCTGGCGGTTGCGCGAGAGAATCAGCTCCACAAAGGCGTTGGCGAAGTAGCTCAGGTCCTTGGCGGCCTCGAAAGCGTAGCGCCCCAGGTTGTTGTTGCGCAGAAACGCCTCCACCTGCGGCAGGCGCACCCGTTTGAAGGTTTCCTCGCCCTGCTCGTCGATGTCGGCCAGCCCGTAGATCAGGCCGCCGCCGTACCAGGCCTTGGCCTTCCAGCTGAGCATGGTGGGCAGGGAGGTGTTTTTCTCCGTGTCGGCCACCACCTGCTGGGGGAACTGGTTATCCTCGCCCCAGTTGGCAACCTCCGAGGAGCCACCCGAGGCCTTGACGTGGGAAATGGTGGTGGTAGCGCCGGGCTCCAGCCTCCCGCCGGCCCCGGTCTGAACCACCGCGTTCAGCCCCTCGATATAGCCGAAGGACAGGTCGCCGTTGACGTAGGCATTGAGCATTAGAGTAGTACTTTTTTACCGTTGAATTCGAGTAGCAGATAGATGTGCACCTTCAGGAAGCGCCCGTTGCGGGTGTTCACCAGGTTGCGGGTCATATGATCAGAATGGTTGGGGGCGCGGGTACCTTTCGCGGCTGTTTTCTGGTGCATGTCGTCCGCTCGTTCCGACGCCCCCTCCCCTTCTACCGCTGAAGCACCTCCTTCCGGCTGCGCCCGGCTGCTCAGGCGCACGGCGTCGTAAAACACGACCTCGCCGCCTTCCTGCTTCCCCTCATTCAGCTTCACGAAACGCAGTGAAAACGGCTCCTTCGCCGTCTGCATTTGCTCCAGCACCTGCTTCAGTAGTATGAGTTTCTGACCTGTCATAACACTGCGAAACTCCCATCTACAAGCCCGAAAGCGAAGGACAGAAAAAAGCCCGCTAAGGGCTGGCAATCGGCTCCGAAAAAACCCAGTCTCACGACAAAGTGCTCCTGCGTGCTGCAAACGCCGTTTTTCGCCCGAAAACAGAAAATTTTGTCTCACGCTGCGGTAAATCACCCCAGCTTGCACTAACACCTTCCGGCAATTGCCACCCGGCCCAAAGGGATATATGAATGAGGTTCACGCAAACAAAAACCGCGTTTCTATGCAGGAAACGCGGTTTTGAATACCAATTGCCAGCTGTCTGCTCGGTGGACCTACCCTACCTGCATAATGAAGCCGCTGAAGTCAGCTGCCGGCTTGAGGGTAGTGTCGTCGATGCTGAGCAGGTGCAGGTCCACGGTGTCGGTGAAGTGGGGAGCTTCCTCAGCGGGCACGCTGGTGAGCTTCTCTGACTTCTTGTTCTTCTCGATACCGCGCGGCCCCTCCTTCATCTCCGTCAGCTGCATGGCCAGCAGCACCTCCTTGCAGTGGTGCTTATTAAAGCGGATGATGGGGTTGTGCGGGTCCAGCTCAGCCAGCAGCTCGTGAGCCAGCAGGTAGCGGGCATGATGGCCCGGCGTGCGTCCCAGCTTCACCACCTTCACCTTCCACCCCGCCTCCCGCAGCAGCCGGGCAAACATCTGGTTGTAGGTCTCGTCACTGTTGGCCACGCGGTTGTTCCCATGCTCGGCATCCTCAATAAAGTCCACCTGCTTGCGGATGTGGTAGGCGTAGTAGGTGGTGAACTTCTCGGCCAAGTGCCGGATCAGTTGCGGATGCTTCACGTACAGGCCCATCAGGAAGCGGTACTCGCGCCGTTTGCTGTGCACCTGGGCAACTGTCAGAAACGATGCCCGACCGCCCCAGTCCGGAGCGATGCGTAGCGGCAACGTAGGGTCACAGTCGGCATCCTGGCGGCTATCGGGTTTGTCGCCCAGCCGTTGCAGCTTCTTCAGGTTGTAGCTGAGCCCATCCACCTGGCCCTCCAGGTAGTCATTGTTGAATGCCTCGTAGGCGTGCTTGGCCGTATCGAGCGTGGGGTAAAAGCCTGCCTCCACCGCAAACGGCCGCTGGTTGAGCACCTCCACCCGGAAGGTGAAGTCCGTGAGCACCCGGCGCTGCTGCTCCAGGTAGCGGATGCCCACGTTGTGGATGTTCTCAAACACGTTGGCCTCCGAGTAGAGCTGGCCGTCCTTGTCCACGTAGTAGCGCAGCTCGGTAGTAAGCTTCTGAATATCCACCCAGATGGCCCGCCGGGCCTCCCGGTCCTTGGTGTCGATGTACTTCACCTGCAGCTTGATCAGCTCTCTGGTGAGTATTTCGTAATCCTTGCCGGCTTCCTGGTAGTGTTTGGAGCCCTCCAGCAACCATTTACCCTGCTGGCCGTAGGGCATCGACGAGAAGTGAAAGATGCCGTGGTGGAGCCGGTTATCGGACCACGCCCGGCGCTCATTGCCCCGGTTAGCCGGTACTACCTCGTCGTCGAACTTCTCCTTATTGAGCGTGAGGCTCTCGTCGGCAATCACCCCGTCCAGGTTCAGGCCCCGCGCGCTGCCACCACCTCCATCCAGCGAAATCAGGTGAAAGCAGGCCCCGGTGTAGAAGGTCATGGTGTGGTTCCACTTCAGCGGCGGCTCAAACGGCAGCAGGAAGTGCTTGGGCGGGTGCACGCCAATCACGTAGTGGATGCCCTGCACGTAGCCGATGCGCTCCAGCGAGGCAATGGTGCTCGGCAGCGTGCGGGTGAGAATCTGCTGGTAGGTCTGGCCACAGAGCGCCCACGCCGAGCGGGGCAGCTGCTGGATAACTAGGTGCATCAGCCAGGCAATCAGGCTCGACTTCCCGGTGGCCCGCCCCCAGATGCTGATGGCCGACTGCATCAGCGTGACGATGAAGCGCAGCTGGGGCCGGTTGAACTTCAGCGGCGTAACCTTCAGCTCAGTGCTCATTTCTTCGGTTTTCCTTTCTTTTCGGCCTTATCCAGCAGCTGCTCCATGTCCTCCAGCGGAATGCTCATGTTTTCCACGGCCTCAACCACTTCGGCGTACTGGGCTTCCTCCAGTTCCTCGATTTTCTCCACGTTGAAGCGCACCCCGGGCGCATCGGGGCCGCCGGCACCCTTCAGCTCGATCAGATAGGTATGGGCCTGCAGGGCTTCGAGGTTGCTGTCCTTATCCTCCACGTTCAGGCCCTCGAATACAATCATGTTCTTCTGAATGGCCGCGAAGGCCCGCATATCCCCCAGCGCCTCGGCCTGGTCGAGGGCCCGCAGCGAGTACTCCCAGAGCAGCAGCCGCTTCTGGGCCTTGGTGGTCTGCACAAGGTTACCGAACACGTGCAGCGCGTCCTGCACGATGCGGTACGCCGTGGCTCGGCTCACACCGAGCTTCTCCTGCAGGTATTCGGCCGTTTTCAGCGGCGACTTGCGCTGGAGCATGTGGTGCCAGGCCTCGTCGATGCGGGCGCGGCGTTCCAACTCCTGGGGCGTAAGGGTGCGCTCCACCTCGTCGCTGAGATAGGAGAAATAGATGCGGTCAAAGGTAGTTTCCAGCTTCGCCGGCACCACAAGGCTTTCCTGCTTAGCCACGGTTTACCTCCTCCCCTTTCAGCTGCTCGATACGGGCCGACAGGGCCTGCTCCTCCACCTGCGCGGCGGCCAGATCAGCAGCCCGGGCCGGTTTCTTCTTCCACTTGCTGATGCAGCTGCGCAGGTTGGCCCGGCGGCCGATCAGCTCGGCCAGGGTGCCATTCTTCACGTCGAAGGGTAGCGACTCCGGCACGGGCAAATGGCCGTGCTCCTTCACGTAGGCCGTGGCCGCCCAGCTTTCGTTGAGCTGGCGGCTGATAGCCTGAATGCGCCGGGCTGCCTGTAGGCGGTCGGCATCGGTGGGCAGGCCGGCCAGCTGGGCATGCAGGTAGCGCCGCTCATCGTAGAGCGGCGGGCGGGCCGTGGCCAGCTCCTGCAGCACCTGCTCCTGCAGCGGGTCGGCATCTGCCGGCTCTGGAGCTAGTGCCGGGGGCGCGGGGGCTGTCCTGCTGAGCACTGGCAGTACTGGGGCAATGGCCGGCAGCACATCCATCTGCACGCCGGCCTTGGCCAGCTTGCCCACCTCGTAGGCCAGGGCCTCGCGGTTGTAGCTGTTGGGGCCGGAGCTGAGCGTGCGCTTCAGGTGGGCATTGCTGCCCAGCGCCTCGTAGATGCGCCGGCCGGTTTCGTAGTCTCGCTCACTCTGGAGCCATTGCTGGGGTGTCATACCCCAAAATTCGACCGGCAATTACCAAAAGTGAAGGACGAAAAAAAGCCCCCGGAGCTACCGGTTACTTCACCCGGACGTAGGTATAATAGTGAACTGAATACGTTGATAGGCTAGACTCTCTGCGAAACTCCAGCTCTAATTCTTTCCGGGTGAATTTCTTCACGGTATAAGCATACCACCCCTGGGCAGTTGGCTGAACAGGACCATACATGGAGCCCTGATGATCTATTGTTAGACTCTGCTGGGTTCCATAATAGCTAAATGGCCCTATGAACATCGTATCCAGATTGGTCCCCTTTGGCTGGGTATGCGCAAGCTTCATTGTGGATGCGCTAGGAGTAAATACAAAGTAATCTGTATTGTCATCCGGAAAATGGGTGGACTCTACATACTCCCCAACAAACTCGTTATCGGCCCGGTGATAGTCGCGCCGACGCTTTCCTTCCAGCTTCCAGATACCCTTGTACTCTCCTGGTTCCTCTGGCGTGGGCTTCGGTTCCGAATCATGCGTACAGGATGCAATCAGGACGGCAAAGCCTAGTAGGTATAGAGCTGGTTTCATAAACTCCTAGTAGAAATTCAAGGCAAGTTAACGCATCCCTTTTACGAAAAAAGCCCCCAAAATGTACCGGAGGCTTTGTTCTCTTACTCACATTATTCTTTCCTGTTTACTCCGAATAGGTAGGCGACAGATAGCTGAGCGACGCGATTTTCGAAGTGAATAGCATATAGGCTGGTATTGTCTGACTGACGATATTCGGCGCCGACGTCTCTCAGTCCGTAGCTATAGCCAATCTGTAGCAACCAGTGATTATACCCATAGCCTATACCCGCCTGCACGCCAGCATCAAATCTTTTCGAGGCTATTCCTCCTTCTTTCAGTTCCACTACATCATCTATCCGCACATCCAAATCGCCTTTTACCGTGTGTATGTTTCCATAGACATCCGTATAGTCGTCAAATGTGTGTTGGCCGTTTAACAGCATTGCGGCATAGCCACCAGTAAATACTTGGAATCCTTGCCCATTAGGACGCTGCGAGTAGGCAACACTCACAGGGATGGTCAGATAATTAAGCCGGTACATCTGCTTGCTCCTCTGGTAGGTGCTTGGGTCACGAAATTCCTGATCAAATCGAAAGCCTTTCTGGGCATAGAGAGCAGATACCTGTAGTGCAACATGGTTCCGACTAATGGTCGCCATAGCTCCGGCTTCTCCTGCAATCAGCGAAGTGGTGTTGAATATACGATCAGAGGCTTCATAGCGAGCGGTTGCCACGTTCAGACCAATTCTGGGACCTACGTTCAAGTTGACCTGTCCTTGAGCGTTGCCAGCCAGTAAAACAGTAGCAGATAAACCAAGTAGATATTTCATAGGCCAAAGCTAGGCGAAACACGACAAAAAAAAGCCCCCGGCAAGCGCCGGGGGCCTTTCTGGGCAGTGGCAGCGGGGCTACCACTTCTTATCTGCCAGCACGTTACGCCAGGAACACCAGCACCTGTTCGGTGGAACCTACCATCACCTTGCCCGTGAAGCGCGGCGTGGGCCCGCTCCAGACGCTCTGGAAGGTGTAGGTGCGGCCTTTGGCGTCGGCCGTCTTCTCGCCCGTGGTGCCGGGGGCGGCTACCATTTTGGCCGGATAGCCCGGGTGGCCCAGCATGAAGGTAGCCCCATCTAGGTCAGCATACAGGATGTAGAACGAGCCGTTCTTGGCGAAACGGGCGAAACCGTCAGCCTCGGCCGTGTTGCCGGGATGGAACAGCTTCAGCGCGTTCTTGAACGACATGCCATCCATCTCGCCCTGGGTTTCCGAGGTGGCCCCGGACTTCTCCAGCGTGCAGTAGAAGCCGATGGCCTTCTTGCCTTCCTTCAGCTTGATGTCGCCGGGTACGATGGCCAGATCTTTCAGCGAGGTGGCTCCCTCAAACTTGGGCAGGGCGGGAAACTCCTGCACATCCGACTTGCGGATGAAGTACACCGTCTGCTGAATGCCGGCGGTGTTGTCCTGGCCTTCGGCCCACTCGATGTCTTCTAGAACGAAATCAGGCACGGCTAGATAGCGTAAAGGAGGTTAGAGAAGGTCAGCTCAACGTCCTTCGCCAGCTGCGGCACCGTTTCGATGGTGGGGCCGTCGAAGCTCTTGTACTCCTTCACCTCATTGCTGCAGATGACGGTTTTGGCTTCGGTGGACACCACCAGGCGGGGCCCTTTTTCGCCGGCCTGCACCAGCACTTTGGCTTTGCCCTTCTCCGAGCCATCCGGATTGGTCACCACGCCGGTGGCGTTGAAGATGCCCTTGGTTTTGGTCTCGGAGGTGATTGTTACTTTAAGTGGCATACGGCACTACAATGTGCCCACCTGACAGGGTGGCCAGGTGGGCGGGTTATCGTATCAGATTAGGGCTGGGCGACTACGGCGGGGGTGTTATAGTACTTCTCGTTAGCCCCGGCCGGAGCCAGACCGGTGATGTTGCCACCGATGACGCCGGCGCACACCAGCTGGTTGGTCCAGAAGGCCACTCCTTCCCACCACTCCATGAAAATCTTCACGTCGTAGTCCTGGGCCTGCACGTCGGTAATCACCGGCTCGTCGTTCAGATCGATCAGACGCAGGAAGTTGTCGTCGGGCGTGGTGAAGATCAGGTCGGTGCCATTCAGGCCCGGCAGACCAATCAGCTCCCGGTTACCCAGGATCGTTTTGAAGCCCTGGTTGGCCGTATAGGTGGGATACGAGCCGTACTTCTTGAAGAAGTCCAAGCGGTACCGCTCCAGGTTGCTGCTGGACATGTAGATGCGCTTCACGAAGCCTTTGATGACTTCGGGCAAGGCCAGCTCGAACTCGGTTACCTGATCGGTGATGTTGGCCACGGTCACCGCTTCCATCGGAATCTGGTACACCGGGTTTTCGCTGTTAGCGGCCAAGCCCAGTTCGATAATCTTCACGATACCGTTCATCGACTTGCCGAACGTGCCCAGATCGTTGGCGTCATACACGCCACGGCAGAGCAGGTACTCCCGGTCATCCACCACCTTCGTCATCAACTGCGAGTCGATGATGTACTTAGAAATGGGCATGTCCTGGGGCTTCTTGTTCTCCTCATAGAGATGTGAGAGCCAGGAAGACTGAATATCGTCCGGCTTAATCGGGTAGTTGACCTTCTGGCGGTAATTCACCAGCTCGTTTACCCGAAACTCCGTTACGCCCAGCGGATTCCATACCGACTTGAAACCCTGCACAACGTGGCCGGTAATTGCCTGCAAGGCCGGGAATTTGCCCTTGATGGCGGCGACGGTACGCATGTAGCCGGCCGTTACCGACTTCTGGTAGGCCATGCTGCGCACCTCTTTGTTGTTGGTGCGGGCATACGCGCCCAGTTCGGCCTTTAATTGAGTGGCATTGATAGCCATAGTGGGGTAAGAATAAAACGTGAAGAAATGGATGTACCGAGGTGCTGCCGCTTAGCTGAGCAGCTTGGCGGCTTCCAGGTTATGCTCTGCGTTGGGGTCGAAGAAGCTCGATGCCTTCGTACCCTCTTCCTGCTTGTCGCCGTCCTTCTTTGTAGCATCCGTAGGCTTGTCGCCACCCAGCGCACCGAGGCGGGCCACTTCCTTCTCCGAAGCGGCCAGCTTCGTAGTCAGGTCGTTGTTAGAAGCAGTCAGGTCCGTTACCTGCTTTTCTACAGCGCCCAGCTTGCTGGCTTTTTCGGCCAGGGCGTTGTAGTTGCCCTCCGTGATCAGGGCGGCCGTGGTGATGCCGGCGGCGCGCAACTCCTCGTTGGCGGCGCTGGCCTCCTCGGCCGTGATGGTGGTTTTTCCCGACAGTGCTTCCAGCTTCGGGAACTTCGATTTTGCGCCAAATAGCGACATAGGATTGGGGGTTTGGGGTGAAAAAAAGTCTTAGGAAGGGATCTGTTCAGCGGCCAGATCAAAGCAGAGCTGCAGGGCCTGCTGCATCGTGCCCACCGAGTCGGCCAGGCCCAGCTCCACGAGCCGGTCGCCCAGGTAGCACATGCCGCTGAGCACCTCGGCACGCTGGGCAGCATCCTTGGGCAGCTTCTCGCCCCGGTACTGCTCCACCGTGCTCAGGAATACCTCGTTGATGGGGTCGAGCAGCTGGGCCCGCAGCGGCTCCGGGTCGCCGGCAGCAGCAGCATCGAAGGCCGCATTCTTGTTGAAGCTCTTGGTGGCCGTATGCGAGTGCAGCGTGATGCCCTGCATCTTGAAATACTCGCTGTAATCGGCCGTGTCGAACTTGGTGCCGATGGAGCCGGCCAGGGCCGTGCGGCCTTCCATCATGATGTGGTCGGCCCCGCAGAAGCCCCACACGCCGGCCGAGCACAGCTGCGTGGCCAGCACCACGAATGGCTTTTGGGTCGCGGCCACGATGCTGGAAAACCGCTCGATGCCGGCCACCGTGCCGCCGGGCGTGTTCACGTAGGCCAGGTGGCCCACGATGCTCGAATGGCTGTCAGCTTCCTCAATACGCTGGCCCATCGTGCGCGTACCGGCCGAAAAGCAGCTATCCTCCTCCATCAGCACGCCGTCCACACTGAGCACGCTGATGCTGTTGGGCGGCATCTCGTTCAGGCTGCCATAGCCCTCGAAGAAGAGGCTGGTGGCGTCGAAGGCAATGCCGTGGAAGGCCGTAGAACTGGCCAGCAGCCGGGGTTGGGTCCAGTCTTCGGCCTTGAAGGTGCCGTTGAGCAGCGAGGCCACCAGGGGCAAATAGGACTGGGCAGCCGATTCCTCGATAAGGAACCGACCGCCCAGAATAGCACGTAGGATGAGACTGTTTTGCATCAGCTGGTATTGATCGATGCAAATCTGCCAGTCAGGCTGGGCCTCGCGAAGGACACAAAAAAGCCCCGCCGGGGTGGGCGGGGCTTGAATCAGGATGTGCAGTAGGGTTACAGGAAAGAGGTGCCCAGCTTGGCAGCAAAGTACTGGCGCACCTCTTCAATCTGGGCATCTGTGTCATTGCCTACCACCAGCCCGAATGCGTACCACCCCCCGCGTAGAGCCCCGTAGAGGCCACCCCCATCCGGGGTGCCACCCAGGTAGGTCGGGCTGGTGGTGGGCTGCTGCACCCACTGGCCATTGGCCTCAATCACACCATTGACCAGCAGCGTCGCCCCCGCACTGTTGAGTCGCACCACCAGCAGGCGCAGCACGTCGTCGGGGGGCATGATGTAGTTGGTCATGGTGCCGCCCACGCTGTTATAGAGCACTGCTCCTTCGCTCACCTGCACAATCCACCTGTCACTCACGCTGTCGACCAGGCGTACCCCCGTCCCGCTGCTTTTGCGCACTACCAGGTACACCGTGTAATCCGAGGGGACGGCCCGCAGCGTGGACAGCGAGAACAGTTGCGTGCCCGTGGCCTCATAGCAGGCGCGGCCCTGCGCATCCAACGTGAGGTTGAAGGCGGCATTGGCCACCGCGTCCTTGCCGTGGCCACTCTGGTCGAGCCACTGCGTGGCGGTATTGCCCGCCGAATCCGCTTCCAGGAAAGTAGCGAAGCGGGTTTTATCGATCTGTGCCGCCTCGCCTGGGAAACTATTCAGGTCAGCGGTGAGGAATTGCAGGTTCATTTACAGCAGGGTTAGGCCCACCGTGGCCGCGTCGGCCGCCACGTTCGGAATGGTCTTGACGTAGAGCTTTACGCCCGCCAGCAGCTCGCCCGCGCTCAGGCTGGACAGCAGCGCGTTAACCTGCGCCAGTGTCTGGTCAGGCGTGCCATACTGACGCGTTCCGACCCGCGTGTTGTGGTCGAGCTGGTAGGAGATGCTAGCCGCGTTCAGGTCCAGGGTTTCACTTTGAATCTGCAGAGGCGAGGGCACGGGCACTTCCCGCACCCGCGCGGTGGCGGTGGAGCGGATTTGCAGGTAGGAGGCAAAGCGGGTGTTGCTCTCGGATTTTGTGTAGTAGTTGCTCAGGTCCACGTTGCCCGAACCAGTACCCCCGCTCTGCACCGGCCGCTCATCAAGCAGTAGTGCCGCCAGAGTCGGAGCTGTCATGTCGGTCCCCGTTTGCAGGTCGGTAAACTCCGCGACCGGCTTGCCGCCACCCGGCGTGACGGTGCTTGAGCCCTGCAGGCGGATGGTGTCAGCCTGGTAGGCGGCCCCGCTGAAGATGGGCCCGGAGTCACTCTTCAAGGCGCAATCCAGCAACGAGAGCTTACAGACCTGCGCCGGGTTTACGCCGGCCGGGTAGCGGAACAGGCCCGAGCCGCGGCCGGTCACGGTGCCCACGCCGGGTTGCGGCTGCATGTAGGGCACGTAGGCACCCCTATAGTGCATCCGGAGGCCCTCGAAGGTCCACGCATCGTCGCCCTGGGAGTAGTAGCGGTGGCCGAAGCCCAGGAAGAAGTCGACCCAAGCATTGGGCCCACCGGTGCAGTTCACCAGCCGGTACGTGCTGGGCCCGGCTCCCTGTACCAGCAGGCACAGGCGCTTGCGCCAGCTCAGGCCGTACACCGTGATTTTCTGGCCTTGCACGTCCCCATTGGGGTAGTAGCCCAAATCCGCGCCCTCCACCACAGCGCCAGTGCAGTAGTAGGTGCCCGGGCGGTAGAAGCGCAGAAACGCGTGGTAGCCGCTGATGTAGCAGGCATCCGTTTCCAGCTGCATGCTGTCCAGCGCCTGCTGGGCCGTGGCGTAGCGCGTGAGGGTGCCGGCCGCGTCGATGCGCAGGGCTATGGGGGTAGCGGACAGGCGCACGTCCGTGGAGCCCACAAACTGGCCGCTGCTCTGCACTTCCAGCAGGGCCGTGCCCGCTACGTAGCCGGTGGCGGCCGGGGCCGGCAGCGGGGCAAAGACCGTGTAGTTCACGTCCGACTGGCCGGTGGGCAGCGGGTTCTGGTAGCTGCGCGGGGCTGGCTCGTTTACCTGGTGCAGCAGCGTCGAGCCATCCGGGTAGGTGAACTGAAACACGTCGCCCGGGTCGTAGAAGTGGTCCTCCTCGATGAACACCGGGTACGAGCCCACCTTGTCCTGCTCCGAGCCATCGGTGCGCACCCAGCTGGCTTTCACGCGCTGGGTGGTCGCGGGCAGGCTATTGACGTAGGCCAGCAGCGGCCCGGTCGAATCCTTGATCAGGCGGAAGCTGGCCGGGCCGGCCTCCACGCCGGCCGCGGCCGAGCCCATGTCCGTGGCGTTGGCCACAGTGGCCCCCTGCCCCACGGCCAGCACGTTCGAGTCTACCAGGGGCAAGTCGTCGAGCGTTTCCAGCAGCAGCGTGTTGCCCCGGATGGAGTTGACCGTGAGCTGGGCCCTGGCCACGAAGGCTTTGGTCATGTCCTCGGCCTGCTCGCGCAGGTCGGCCTCCCCGATCTGGAAGGTGTCGTTGTTCTGGTAGCGCAGGCGCCACTTGGCCAGGAAGGCCGCCGGCGTCATCACATCGGTAGTCGTGGCCATCAGATGATCTGGTAGGAAAGCTTAAAGCCGGATTTTAAAATGATGCGCTTGCCCGCCGGCACGGTGGCCAGCAGCTGGCCGCCCTGGGTGCGCAGCTCAATGGTGCCGCCCTGGCCCTGCTGCATGCCCACCGGCTGATGGAGCCCGTACTCGCTCACCTGCCAGGTGCCGAAGTAGGCCCGGGCCCGGCGGGTGGTGTCGGCCGCGAAGGTGAAGGTGGCCTCGTTGCGCTGGGTTGCGGAGCCGGTGGTTACCACCTCGCTCCAGGTGAGCGGCTCGTCCACGTCGCCCACCAGCCAGACCTGGCCGCTCAGGTCGCGGTAGAGCACCATGTAAAGGTGGCCCTGCATGGCCTCCAGGCCGGCGGCCAGCCCGCTGGTGTTCTTGGCCAGCACGCCCGTGAGCTTGGGCTGGAAATACTCGCCGTGCCGGTCCTTCTTGCCGGGCTGGCTGTAGCGGATGGAGTCGAGCACGGCCGAGAGCTGGTACCAGTTGGCCCCGGCCCGCAGCTCGATGTCGTCGAAGAGGATCGGATCGTCGGGCGTGGGTACCTGCAGCACCTGCTCCACGGGCACGTACCAGCACGTTTCGATGCCGCCCAGGTTGTCGCCGGCCACCTGCTCCAGGTTGCGCAGCTGGTAGGGGTGCGTCTCAGACATTGGCCGGCTGCAAGGGCCGGGAGGCCACAGGACATTTCGGCATTGAAACCGCCGGTTTTACGGGTGCCAGGCGCTGGCCGGCAGCCTTGCGCCGCCGGTAGTCGGCCTTGATCAGCGCGTCCAGGCTGATGTCGTCCTCCGTGAAGTCATACAGCGCCATGAAATCCTTGGCGTACTGCTTGGTCTCAATCGGCACGCCGTACTCGCGCAGCACGCGCAGGGAGCTTAAGAATTCCTCCTCCAGCATGTCCTCCACCTGGCGGTTGAAGTCGTGAATGGCCTGGGCCGTCAGGTGCCGGCAGCCATCGAGCCAGACCATTTTCTTGGAAATGGCCACCGTGAGCGTCTGCGGGTACTGCCCCACGGACGTGTCATACTGCCGGTCCTGCTCGGGTTTGCGCAGCAAATGGTAAAGCAGGCGGCCGGCCTGGCTGCTTTTGCTCAGGCGGAAGGGCTCCTGCCTGCCGATCAGGTTCATCTTCTTGAGCAGGTATTTGAGCACGGCCGAGCGCACGGCAATCGAGAGAATAAAAACAGGCGGGGTAACGGGTTGTCTAGTCGTTGGCATAGTGATCAAACCTACCGAAGGGCGGCTCCTTTTCAGAGGACATTTCGGAATTGCAACCAGCGCCGCCCCGCCCCCGGTTCACGGCCGCCGCTCACCTGCCGGCTCACAGCTGAAAATGCGCCTGCAGGTTCAGCGCTTTCTGGTTTAGCTTCAGGTACAGGGCCCCGAACGCCGGGCGCTGGGCCACGGTCGGGGCAAACAGCTCGCCCGCAACCAGCAGGGCATTGAGCTGCAGCAGCTCATCAAACTCCACCCGCCAGCGGCGGGGCTTGCGCCCCAGGCGGGCCGTGCGGGGCCAGGGGCCGCGCAGCAGCCCCTCCAGCCGCTCGCGCACCCGCAGCGTCGCGCGGATGCTCATGGTCTCCTCCAGCAGCAGGGGCCGCTGGCCCGAGCGCCAGACCAGCAGCCGGTGGTACATGCTCAGGGCCCCGTGCAGGGCCTCGGCCTCGTCGTGGTAGAGGTCCACGCGTTGCTCCAGCGCGCGCAGGTTCATACCAGTCGCACGCCGTTCTGCACCCACACCTCCAGCTGCGCCCCGCTCTGGTTATCGTAGATGCGCAGCTCCTTGATGGGCGAGCCCCAGGCCTTGTCCAGCACCCGGCTGCGAAAGCCCCGGATGCCGTAGCGCAGCGGGTCGTCCACTAGGTAGCGGCCACTGGTATCGTAGGAGTGAAAGGTTTTTTTAGCCCCGTTCTGCCACACCACCCAGGCGCGGGTGAGGGCCGTGGCGGGCCAGCTGGCCGGAGCGGAAACGGAGGGAACGGCGGTGACGGTGGCGGGCATACGGGTAGGTCGGTAAAAAGAAATGGGAAAACGTGAGTCGGGTTAGGCGGGCGTGAAGCCCAGGTGCTCCAGGCGGGCGGCCAGGCAGTGCAGCCCCGCCTCGCCGGCCAGGCGGCGCACCAGCGTGCGGTGGGTCCAGTGCAGGGTTTCCAGCGAGAGGCGCCTAGCCCGGTCGGAAGCCTGCACGCGCAGGCCCCGGTCCAGGTCGCGGCGCTGCCGGATTTCGCGCTCGGCGCAGTCCAGGGCCTTGTCCAGGGCCGTCAGACCGCCCTGCTTGCGGTTGACTTTGCGGGCCAGCCACAGGTGGGTGCGCGCAAAGCCGTTGGGGTTGCCGGCGTCGAAGTAGCCGCGGCCGGTGTGCACCTCCGCCCAGGGCAGGGCCGGGTACTTGTCGGGGTGGCGCTGGAAATACCAGTAGGCCTGGTCCACGCGGCGCAGCAGCTGCTCGTGCACCCGGTCCCAGTGCGGCTCGGGCGTGGCCTCCAGCAGGGGCCGGTACTGGCCCTGCCAGATGGCCAGCTTGGCCCAGCGCTGCTCCAGCTCCGAGAACGGGGGCAGGCCGGCGTAGAGCATGGTGCGGGCATACTGGTAAAACCGGCTGACGTAGGCCCCGGCCCGGGCCAGGCGGGCGGCCTGGGCCGGGGCCTGCTCCGGCGGGGCAAGCCGGGCCTGCCGGGCCGCCGCCCGCCCCTGGTGCCGCCCTTTCGCCGCCTGGCCGGCGGCGCTGCCCGGGGTCTGGATGCGGCCCTCCGGTTCCAGTAAGGGGGTTCCAGCTGCGGAGGCGGGTGCCAACTTATCCACTCGCCCTACTTTCTCTTGCTGAGATTCTAGTGGTTCAAGAACCTCAGTAAGCGAAAGATTCTTATGGTTGGCCCCCGAAAAAGCGGGCGCGGCAGTGGGCGTGGAATCGGCCTCCCCGGCCGGCTGGGGGCTTTCCACGGGGGTTTCCCACACAAAGGCGGGATTCAGCCACAGGTGAAAGTTGGCGCGCGTGCCGCGGAACTTGCGCGAGAGGATCAGCCCGCAGGCCTGTAGCTGCTTGAGGTGGTGGCGCATGGTCACTTCCGAGAGGCCGCGCTGCTCCATGAGCTTGCGCGCATTCACCGGCAGCGGGGGCAGCTGGCAGCGGCCGTCCGCTCCCACCAGCGCCTCGCTGAGCACGGCCTGACTGAGCAGGCGCTGCACCAGGCGGCGCACCCAGCGAATCAGGAGCAGCCCGGTTTGCTTGGCCCCGTCGCAGACGGCTTTGGGCCGGGTCAGAATGGTTGTGGCCGGCCGGGCCACGCCGTTGACGGTGTGGGCGGCGCGGGTGTGCACGCGGGGGCGCTGCTGCTGGCGCAGGCTTTCCACCAGGCTGTGCCAGGACAGGCGAATGTGCTCAAGGGAGAGCAGCGTAGGACGAAGCATCGAACCAGGACGAGTGTTGTGAATGTGTACTACATGCCCGAAGGCACCAATAAGAAGGCCGGGGCAAGTCCGGCGGGCGGGTATTCCCGTGCGGACGGCCGCTGGCCCGGGCTGCGATGCAGACCCTCCGTGCCCCCAGCCAGCGCGAGCTGGCCCGGTCCCGTAGCTTGTTCCCACCCGCTGGGGGAACGGTCGGCTTCGTGCGCCTTCTGGGCGCGGCCGATGGGGGCAGTAGGTGCAGTAGGTGTGCGGGGGGCGGGAAAACGTGGCTAGGCCGCCTGCCGTCCTTCGTTGAGGGCGGCGGCAATGGCCGCCAGGCGCGCGGTGAGCCGCTGCTCGTCGGCCTGGAGTAGCTGCTCCTCTTGCGGGAAGCGGCCGGGGTGCTGGCGGGCCACCGAGAGCAGAAAGCGCACGGAGTTCAGCTGCTCCGTGAGCTGGCCGCGCTCCACCAGCAGCTGGGGGCGGCGCACGCCGGCAGGCGGGCGCAGGTGCTCCAGGCCGAGCAGGTGCACGGGCTGCTGGTACTCCGAGAGCAGAAAGTCGCGGAAGGAGCGCGGGGGGCCGGCGGCGGGCCGGGCCGTGTAGAGGGCGTAGGCGGCAGTAGCCATCACAATCGGGGTTAGGAGCGTTTCAGGCCCATGGACTCGGCAATGGAGCGCTCCTGCCGGGGCAGGCGCTGGCGGCCCCGGGCCGGGCGCGCCGGCTTCTCCCCTAGCTCGGCCCGGGAAAAGCGCCACTTGAGCAGGTGACGGCCCCGGCCGGGGCGCGGGGTGGCGTAGGGAGCCGCGCGCAGCTCCTCGAGCACCGTCTGCTCGGTGAGCGTCTCGCCCAGGAGCTTACCCAGCACCTTGCCGATGTGCTCGGTGGTGTACTCGCTGGTGAAGGGCGGCGTGCCGAAGACCAGGGCCAGGGCGTGGGCCACGGGACTCAGGGAAGCAGAAGGCGTCATGATCAGGCGGCAGTAGGCAGTAACAGCTGAAACTCGCGGCGGCAGTCGGTCCAGTCGATTTCCCGAATGCCGCTGGGCAGCTCGGGCACGAGCAGCACCTCCTGGTGGGTGGTGCCCTCCTGCCGGGCCGTGCGCAGCTCCGGGGGCATGGTGCCGCGCACGTACACGGTGAGGTGGCCCTGCTGGTAGCTGTAGCCCAGAATGGGCTCGGGGGCGGGCACCAGGGCGGCCCCTTCCGGGAGCTGCTGCACGCGCACGCGCTTGCCTGTGCGGGCATCGGTGAGGGAAATCGGCGGAAAGAATAGCTGTTTGGACATGGCCGGGGCGGGTTAGGCACGCGTGGCAGAATCGGGAAAGGCGGGGGCCTCGGTGGCCGTGGCCGTGACCAGGCGCAGCTCCCCGCGCAGGGCCGCCCGGCGCTGCTGCTCGTAGCGGCGCACCAGCGGGGTTTCCTCCCGGTACTCCGGGTGAGTCAGGTCAATTTCCTGGCAGCGGCGCTCCAGCTCGTCCAGAGACGTGAGCATCACCACGGCCGGGGGCAAGAGCGTGGTGGTCAGGCGCGCCAAATCGCGCAGGCAGGGGCGGCGGGCCGGGGCCGGGGGCTCAGTGTTGAGGTGCATAGCAAGCGGGGGGTATAGGTGAGAAACGGGGACTACTTCTCGAATAAGGGGGCCGGGGCGTGCTCCGGGCGCAGGTGCGCGGGCACGGCAAACTCCGGCAGGGAGTGCTCCACCAGGGCCAGCAGATCGGGCAGGCAGGCCACTTTGCCCTGCTTGACGTGCGAGAGACGCGTGGAGGCCGAGGCGTACTGCTGGCCGTAGCCGGCGCGAATGGCCCGGTCCACGGCGAAGTGCGGCAGGTCCTCACAGACCAGTGCGAGTAGGGCATAGTATTTCTGCTTCTCCGTCATGGCAATGGGGAAAAAGAGTAGATTTGAAACGCGTATGTATGGCTTCTGAGTAGGCAGAACTACCTGATAAAGTAGGCTGTTGCTACCTCTTACCGCAGAGAAGGCATCTGCTGAATTGGCCCCTCACTGTGTTTGGACAGATTGGCTAACTGTTGCTTTACTTAGCACCGAATACGTACAAATGTACGCGTAAGATTTTCCCATAGTCAACATTTTGACTAAAATAAATCACCATTTTGTTGAGAAACGGAAAAAAAGAGACGGTAGAAGCTATACACCAGCGATTTATGCGCGCGCATGCTCACCTAATTCAAATGGACAGAGTGGGCAGTTTGAAAGACTTCTGCCAAAATGTGGGTATCTCTTATAGCAACTGGAGCAAGTACGAGAGAGGAGAAAGACACATCGATTTGACGAACATCGTCAAAATGATGAATCACTATGACATCTCAATTGAGTTTTTGATGCAGGGTAGAGAGCCCATTGATGGCTTTTCTGTCATGCTTAACAGACAAAAAAGTCAATCCACAGTTGATCGGTATATTGATATAGACACTGGCAAGGAGCATCCTTGGCCGATTGTACCATATCCTAATAAGAGGGCAAAACTTGAGAATGAACTACAGTTGGCCCAAGAGAAAATAGACCAGCTCAGTAGCCACCTGAAGGACAAAGAGCGGATAATACAGCTTTTAGAACAGCAGTCAAACAGGGAAAAAGAGTAGATTTGAAACGCGTATGTATGTCTTTGCCCGATGCTAGCTCCTGCCCTGCTTTCTGAACTCCAAACCCTGGGGCAACGCCTCATGGAAGCCACGGAGGCCGAGGAAGCGGGGGGCCGGGGGCCCCTGGATGCGGCGCAACGGTTCTTGTTTACCTACCTGCCGCAGGAGCCCGCGGTGCCCCACCGGGCCGACGAGCTGCTGGAGCTGCTGGCTCCCTCGCCCCACGTGCATCACTCGTGGGCGGGCCAGCGGCAGCTGGTACTGGAGGGGCTGACGCTGCTGCACCAGGTGTGGCTGCGTGAACCTCCTCAAGGGTGAGCAGCCGGGCCTCGGCCAGCGGCTCCCAGCTGCCGAGCAGAAAGGCCACGTCCTGCGCATCCCGCACGAGCAGACGGCCCGTGCCCGCCCGGAAGGGCCCGTAGTACGCCTGGAGTTCCAGCGTCCTCTTGCCCGCGCGCGTGTCGTGCTGGTAGAGGGCCAGAAACGAGGTCAGGCCGGCACTGATAGCCGAGCCCTGCACGGACACCTGGCCCGTGGGGGAATACAGCTCGGAGCTGGCAAAGCCATGCGCCCGCAGCAGTATCAGAATCGGCTGGCTCAGCTGGCGGACGTTGTCGGGGCAGTACGGGGCGAGGTCTTCCATCGTGTTTGGACGATTTGGCTGCCGGTTGCTTTACTTGGGCAGCGAGTACGTACAAACATACGTCAGATTAGAAATAAAATACACCCAATCACAAATAAAAATTTGTGATTAGCACTTTAATATGTCTGAAGGCACTATCAATCAGCGTCTTAGGGATTTGATAAAGGCTCTTGGCTTGAATGTCAGAAGCTTCAGTATCAAGTACAACCTTAAAGAAGGTACAACGCGGAACTACACTGATAGAAACTCGCTGCCTAATGCAGACTATTTATCAGCGCTGCTCCTTTCGATTGAGAACTTAAATCCCGCTTGGCTCCTACTCGGCCGTGGCGAGATGTTTCTCGATGGAGCGGCCGAGGTGCAGGTGGTGGATGCGAAGCGTGGGGATACCTCAGATAGTGAGCATCAGATAAAGACGCTTCAACGCGAGGTTGCTCTACTGGAAGCCCAGCTCCGGGATAAGGAGCGGATCATTCAACTGCTGGAGATGCAGGTAAAGAAGTAAATACAATGCTTAATTCATTATAAAAAATGGCCCTTTTTTCAAAGACTAATCTCAGACAGAGAGGCAAAGAAGAAATATCAAAAGTCTTATTAAAATCCCAAGACAGGCTTTTTAGCGAGCAATACAAAGGCAAAGTATTAATTAACGAATCAATAAAGCTTCAACTTTCAAAACAAGATAAAATATATGACATATTTCTTTCACATAGTTCAAATGACGTAACAGAAGTAGTCGGCTTGAAATACACATTAGAAGATTTAGGTTACAGTGTCTATATAGATTGGATAGATGATCCTGAGTTAGATCGAAGCAAGGTCAATAAGCATACAGCATCTCAGCTAAGAGAACGTATGAAATCCTGCAAATCTTTGTTTTATGCATTCTCACCTAATTCCTCCAACTCAAAATGGATGCCTTGGGAATTAGGTTTTTTTGATGGACTAAAAGGTAAATCTGCTATACTACCAGTAACAGACAACACTGACTATTCCAACAAGTTTATTGGCAGTGAATACTTAGGATTATATTATTATGTCACCATTCAACCCAACATTGCAAGAGAAGTCAAACTATGGATAAGGTCATCTGACAAAGAATATGTATTATTTGACAATTGGGTAGACGCAAACGAAGAACCATCACAAAAATCCTAATTTCAGAAAGATGATTATTGACCAGGAATCGTTCATCAAAAAATACGTTGAACATATTGAAGAAGGCGATGCAGCCTTATTCATCGGCGCAGGTATGTCTGTTAGCCAAGGATTCGTTGATTGGAGATCTTTATTAAGAGAAATTGCTGACGACCTTAAACTTGAGATTAATAAGGAGTATGACTTATTATCTGTTGCACAATTTCACTTCAATAAGTTTGGTAGAAATTCTATCAATAAAAAAATAATCGACGAATATAGCAAAAAGGCCGTTGAATCTAAGAACCATCAGATCATAGCAAGAATTCCAATTGACACAATTTGGACAACTAACTACGACAAACTTATAGAGAAGAGTATAGAAAAAGCTGATAAGCGAGCTGATGTAAAAACAACAGTTAGTAGTTTAGCTAACAATAAAAAGGGCAGAGACGTTACTGTGTTTAAGATGCATGGTGATGTTGACCGCCCTGAGGAAGCTGTGCTGATAAAAGATGATTATCAATCTTACCATATAAGAAGACAAGAATTCACCAACACATTAGTTAGCCATTTTATAACTAAAACTTTTTTGTTTTTAGGTTTTAGTTTTACTGATCCAAATATTGACTATATATTAAGTCGTGTAAAGTTAGAAATTGACAAAAATGCAAGGCCTCATTATTGTATAATTCGAAAGGTTAAACAAGAGGGAGAATATAAGAAAAAAGCTGATTTTGAATATGCAATTCGAAAACAAGAGCTTCTTATTGAAGACCTAAGACGATTTAACATACACACAGTCCTAATTTCCGAATACTCGGATATAACAAATATATTACTTGAAGTAGAAAGACGCTATAAACAAAAAACAATATATATATCTGGTAGTGCAGTAAGATTTAATACTTACAGCCAAGATGAAGCAACAAATTTTATCCATAATCTTAGTCATAGCTTAATTGAAAAAGGATATAATATTGTCACAGGATTTGGATGGGGAGTAGGAAGCGCAGTGATTAATGGTGCTTTACAGGCGATATACTCTGATTCTCAAAAATATTCTGACAAACAATTAACTATTCGACCATTTCCTCAATTAGTTATAGGAGAGCTTGATAAGGACACCTTATGGCATGAATACAGAGAAAGAATGCTTAATCTTGCGGGAATTGCCATTTTTCTATTTGGCAATAAAGAAAAAGGTGATGAAATTATCAACTCTGATGGTGTCAGAAAAGAATTTGAAATAGCAAAAAAACAAAATATACTATTGCTTCCTGTTGGCGCAACTGGATATATGTCTTTCGAACTATGGGAAGAGGTTTACAATAATCTCAAATATTATTTTCCTAGTCGTTCAAAAGTATTTAATACACTATTTACATCACTATCTAACAACACAATACCACTTTCTTCACACTTAGAAACAATTCATAAAATACTTTCATTAATAAAAAAACCCTAAAATGGCACGACGTGTATTTTTCAGCTTTCATTTCCAACGAGATTCACATAGAGTTTCTCAAATAAGAAACTGCAATGTTATATCCAATCATTTTGAAGAAGTTCCTTTCTTAGATCATGCAAAATGGGAAACCATTGAAAGGCAAGGTGATACAGCTATAAGAAACTGGATCGACAGTAATATGCATGGTGCATCTGTTATTGTAGTTTTGGCTGGATACGAAACGTATAACCGTAGATGGGTCAAGTATGAGCTTGAGAAGGCTCATTCAGAAAATAGAGGAATTGTGTGTATTGATATGGCAGGTATGAAGAATATGTTTGGACACATTGATCCAAGTGGAATAAACCCTCTTGCAACCGCAAAGGACTCTTCTGGGCGGTCATTGGCTTCTCTTGGCAAATACAAAACATACAGTTGGCTTGGAGATTTAGGTCGGTTTAACATTGATGATTGGATTACGGCAGCTGCTGAAAATGCAGGTCGCTAAAGTCTTTACCACCTTTTGTTGCTAGCCTGATATTGCTACAATAAAGGCTACCTTATCTTAGGTAGCCTTTATTGTAGCAATATCAGGCTGATGGACGTGTATTAGATCCAAATCTCGAATCTACTATGCCCGCATCCCTACGCCTCCTACTGCTGCTGAGCCTGCCGCTGCTGCTGGTGGCGTGTAAGGAGATAGCCGCCGAAGAGCCCCCGTTTGCGGACAAGACCGGCAACCTGCTCGGCGCGTGGCAGCTGGAGCATCAGGTAGTCACGCACTACGACGAGCAGGGCAAGGTGACGTCCCGCCGCTTGGAGCCACGCCGCCCCAACAGCTCCGGCGTGCAGGCCGTGGCCTTCACCGATTCCACGGTGCAGCTCGAAGAGTTCGGGCTGCTCAAGACCACCCGCTACACCCGCAGCAGCGATACAATCCGCATCAAGGGCATTTCCACCTGGGTCATCCAGCGGTTGA
The DNA here is from genome assembly GCF_020421205.1 of Hymenobacter pini. GTDB lineage: Bacteria > Bacteroidota > Bacteroidia > Cytophagales > Hymenobacteraceae > Hymenobacter > Hymenobacter pini. Next base: position 1,389,385 of record NZ_JAIZZH010000001.1, on the reverse strand, counting down.
CCGCCAAGGAGCTGGTGTATCAGGAGGAGCAGCGCTACTACCTGGCCCCGCCCCCTGCGCCGTTCAAGCGCCAGGAGACGGTCTATTACTTTGTTCGATGATATGCAGCCATCCCTACGCAAAGACTACCTGATTGCCGCCAGCCTGTATTTCGTACTCCTGGTACTGTACCTGGTGCCTGCGCTCTATCTCTTCTTGCCGGAGCCTATCGGCCCGGCGCGTCACGCCAACATTCCGCTTTCGGAGGTACTCGGGCCAGTGCTGCTGACCGTCTTCATGCAATTCGCACTGGCTATTGCCCTGGGCCTGGGCATCCGTGCCGGTAAGCCATGGGCAAAAGTCGTCTACGCACTGCTGCTTGCCTACGCAGGCTACGTTTTTGCCCGCGCCTTCCCCTTTTTCCTCCAGCACAGCGCCTGGACTATGACGAAGGAAGTAGTTGCCCTGGCCCTGATGTTGGGCGTGGGTTTCTTCCTGTTCCGCCAGCAGCTCACGCGCCGCCCGGCTCTTGCTCAGGCGGGCACGGTGGGGAGCGGGCGCAATCATGTGAGCTGATATGGCCGTTACCATACCCAAAAATGACCACCGCGCGGTGTGGCTGCTGCTTACCAGCCTTGCTCTTGTGTTGCTTGGCTACGCGGTGTTTCCCACGGCTGAGCGCGCTGTGGACTACTCACTTGGGTACCTGCTCAGCCTGTTAATCACGCTTGTTCCCATTGGCATAGTCTGCTGGGCGGTGTGGCGGGGTGCTTACGGGGTCAAGCTCCTGGTCATTGGGATGAGTCTGTATGAGTTTGTCAAACCTCTTTTTCACTTCTCAAGGCTACAAATCCCTCCGTTTACGCCGCAGTTTATAGTCCTGACGGTTTCGCTTATTCCTTGGATGGCGGCCGTTATAATTCTTGCCCGCGACCTGCTGCGCCGGCCAAGTGCCACGTCGTAATCTGGTATCTTCGCGCCACTCCTTGTTCGCTTCCCCCCTAGCCCATCCCATGCCTGCTGAACTAGTTAACGGCTTTGGTAAAGTATACCTGACCATCGACTACGACCCGACGAATCACTGGGTCTACAATAACTGGATCGGGTATCAGACCTACACCGGCATCATTGCCGGGGCCGATGCCTGCCTGCCCACCTTGCAGGAAAACGCCTGCGCCTACCTGCTCAACGACAACCGCCAAGTGCTCGGCCCCTGGGACCACGCCGTGGAGTGGATTGTGACCAACTGGGCTCCGCGCGCCATTGACGCTGGCCTCACCCACTTCGCCCATATCGTCAGCCCCGAGTCGCTGGCGGCTCAGTCCGCCACGTCCATGCTGCTGGGCTTCGAGGGCCAGCTGCAGATGCATATGTTTGATAACCTGCCCGAGGCGCAGCAGTGGCTGCGTCAGGCGCAGCCGGCTTCCTAGTCCATCGCCTGTTTACACGTTTGTTTACTTCTACCCCACTATCATGAAACACCTCTTTACCCTTCTGCTCGGCATCTCCCTGGTGGCCACCTCCTGCGACACCGATTCGCCGAAGCCGGCCTCGCCCGAGTTGGTCGGCCGCTGGAATGCTCAGGGCTCCACGGGCTTTACCTACAACGCGGCCGGTCAGCTCCTGAGTGAGGACAAGGTACTGGACCAGACCTTTTACCTGGAAATCAAGCAGGACTCGATGCACTACCGCAGTGTTCGGGATGGCAGCTCCCAGGGCAGCCACGCCTACACCCGGCAGGGCAACACGATTACCTATGGCCGCAATGCCTACCAAGCCAGCATCATTACCCTGGATGAGCACCACCTGACCCTGCGCTTCCCTGACCCGAATCGGAAGGCGGGCGCCTCGTACCAGGAGGTGGAGGATCATTATACGCGCTAGGCTGGAAAGCTTCGCCAGTAGCTCCGAACGGCTGCAGGAGTACGCGGCGTATGTGCGGCTGGAGGATCTTACGAAATAATATATGCCCCCTACAACATACCCTAGCACACGCTCTAATACCCGAATAGCGTTTTACCTGTATGTTATTCTGATGGGTGTGAACATGGCTATCAATGCCTACACCTTCTTCTCTATACTGGACCCCGTCCTACGCAGGCCCGGCTCCGACAAACTTCTTCTCCTGCTCTTGCTGGTAACGTGGGTTCTGATTCTGAGTCTGACTATTTGGACGGGCGTGGGCATGCGAGCGGGCAAATTGTGGGCAAAATTGCTGTTTCTAGTGTACGCTGGTGTGACGTATTATTTCATTCTGCGCCAAGTACCAGGCCTTTTGAATTCAACACTTAATTATCCAGCCGTAGCGCGCAACCTATTTGCCTTTCTGCTAATTCCTGGCATCATCTATTTCTCCTTCAGAGATACCTTTCGACCAAAGAATACAGCGTTCTAGCTTCACCCCCGAATACAGAGCAGATCCTCCCACACGGTCGTATAGGCCGGAGTCTGAAACTGGCTCTGCCCCACCCACGGCAGCACGTAGGTGCCCTTCTGGGGCAGGGCCGCGGCAAAGCGCACGGCCCCGGCCCCGAAGCGCCGCACCGGCCAGGGCCAGTAGCCCGGCGTTTTGCCTGGTTGCGTAGTTTGGTGATACAGGTGGTAAACTTGTCGTTTCGGGCTCCTGTACGGGGCATCACGGGTATCACACTTTTATCACAGACGTGCTAAAAACCTGCATCGCATCATCCATAAAAATGCCCTTCACAGGCTGGAAACGGGCTTCCTTTAGTGTGTTCACTAATTCAACTCTCGTCCCCGCTACATACAAAAACGGCTTTTCCAAAACGGAGAAGCCGTTTTTTTGTGCTTGTTATTCTGAGTATATCTGCTTGTCAGTGATAAATAATCCAGTTTGAGTCACCTCCTATTGACTTGCAGAGCAGGCCCACCTCTGCTTTAAAATGTTTAGGGGGTAATTATGTATGCATTGCAATATTTCCGTGTAAGGTTTAGATTAACAAGCAATTTGAATTATGCTCTGTCGCTGATTATTGCTCTCGCATAGTACTAGAAAAGCAAAAGCGCCCAACTCCTTTCGGGGTTGGGCGCTTTGCTAAAGCAGCTGTACGTACCGCTTACTTAATTTTCTCCACGATGCCTTTAAAAGCCTCGGGGTGATTCAGGGCGAGGTCGGCCAGAACTTTACGGTTCAGCTCGATACCAGCCTTTTTCAGGCCGCCCATCAACTGCGAGTACGACATGCCGTGCTCACGGGCACCAGCGTTGATACGCTGGATCCACAGGGCACGGAACTCACGCTTCTTAACCTTACGGTCACGGTAAGCATAGAGCAGGCCTTTCTCAACGGCGTTTTTGGCAACGGTCCATACGTTTTTGCGACGGCCATAATAGCCTTTCGCCAAACGCATTACTTTTTTCCGACGGTGGCGCGAGGCCGCGTGGTTTACACTTCTTGGCATAACCAGAGTTGTTTTTGGCGGCCGGCGGCGGACAAATCTGCCGCAGCTTGGAGTCTACCGGACGCCTGGTGAAAAATGGGTTGTTTGTTATTGGTAATTCGTTTCTGGCTGTCGGTTGATCAAGTCCGCCGAAAACCAAAAACCAGCAACCAATTACAGGTTGAGCATGTCCTTCACGCGGTTCATGTCGGCCGAGGAAACCAGACCAACGTGCGTGAGGGCACGCTTCTGCTTAGTGGTTTTCTTGGTCAAAATGTGGCTTTTGAAGGCATGCTTGCGCTTGATCTTGCCCGTGCCGGTCAGCGAGAAACGCTTCTTGGCGCCGGACTTGGTCTTCATTTTCGGCATTGTGGTGGTGATAAAAGGTGAAAAACTGCGGCGGTCGGCTGCCTAGGGCCGGTGCGCCAGCGTAAAAGTGGAGCCGAAGCTCCGGAAAAGCTATTCAGCAGCCTTATCGGCGGGAGCAGCGGCAGGTTTAGCTTCCTTGGGAGCTTCTTTACCCCCTTCCTTCGGGGCAGCAGCCTTGGCCGGTTTAGCCGGAGCCACAGCTTTCGGTGCCAAGTAGAGGAACATACGCTTGCCTTCCAGCTTGGGCAGTTGCTCTACCTTGGCCAGATCTTCGAGGGCCTGAGCAAACTTAAGCAGCAGGATTTCGCCCCGCTCCTTAAACACGATGCTACGGCCCACAAAGTGCACGTATGCCTTGATTTTGGCTCCCTCACGCAGGAATTCCTGCGCGTGCTTCAGCTTGAAAGCGAAGTCGTGGTCATCGGTGTTAGGTCCGAAACGGATTTCCTTGATGACTACTTTGGTTTGCTTAGCCTTCAGCTCGCGGGTTTTCTTCTTCTGCTCGTACTTGAATTTCGAGTAGTCGATGATGCGGCACACCGGTGGCACGGCCGTAGGCGAAATTTCCACCAAGTCCAGGTTTTGATCCTGCGCCATGCGGCGGGCCTGGTCGGTGGAATAAATGCCCTGCTCCACGTTGTCGCCAACGAGGCGGACTTCACGGGCCGTAATCTTCTGGTTGATTTTAAACGGCTCCTCGACCTGGGTGCGAGGGATATAGCGGCGGTTTGGGGTAGCTATGGCGTTTTCTCCTTAAGGTGAAAGTCGGTTTTGTGCGTGATTGACCGGACACGAAATGGCCCGTATGGGTTCAATCAGCGGGCGAATATCCGGCTTTTTTTCCAAACGCTCAAAAAAGACTATATAAAATTACGCTCCAGAACTGGCTAAAAACAATGTAGCCCCCCGTTTTCAGCTGGAAAACGGGGGGCTAGGCAACATCAAGTAAGCCGATTATGTGACTGGTCGGACTAGTGGGCTTCAGCGGCAGTTACTTTGCCGTCCATCATGTCGTTCACTTGCTGCTGGAAGCTGCTGATGAACTCGGAAATGGGCATGCTGCCCACGTCGCCCTGGCCGTGGCGGCGCACCGATACCACGCCTTCGGCCTGCTCCTTCTCCCCTACGATGAGCATGTAGGGGATTTTGGCCACCTCCGCGTCGCGGATTTTGCGGCCGATTTTCTCGTCGCGGTGGTCAACGGTGCCGCGCAGCTCGGCCTGTACCAGCGAGTCGTACACGTGCTGTGCGTAGTCGTGGTACTTCTCCGAAATGGGCAGTACGGCAAACTGCTCGGGCGAGAGCCAGAGCGGGAAGTTACCGCCGCAGTGCTCGATGAGTACGGCCACGAAGCGTTCCAGCGAACCAAACGGGGCCCGGTGAATCATTACCGGCCGCTGGCGAGAGTTATCGGGGGCTACGTACTCCAGGTCGAACCGCTCGGGCAGGTTGTAGTCGACCTGAATGGTACCCAGCTGCCACTTGCGGCCCAGCGCGTCGCGCACCATGAAGTCGAGCTTGGGGCCGTAGAAGGCGGCTTCACCCAGCTCGGTTACAGTGTTGAGGCCTTTCTCGGCCGCCGCTTCAATGATAGCTTGCTCGGCTTTAGCCCAGTTCTCGTCGGTGCCGATGTATTTGGCTTTGTTTTCCGGGTCGCGCAGCGAAATCTGGGCGGTGAAGTCGGGGAAATCGAGGGCGCGTAGTACGTACAGCACGATGTCAATCACCTTCGTGAATTCCTCCTTCACCTGGTCGGGGCGGCAGAAGATGTGGGCATCGTCCTGGGTGAAGCCGCGTACCCGCGTGAGGCCGTGCAGCTCACCCGATTGCTCGTAGCGGTACACCGTGCCGAACTCGGCCAGACGCACCGGTAGGTCGCGGTACGAGCGGGGCTTCGACTTGTAAATTTCGCAGTGGTGCGGGCAGTTCATGGGCTTGAGGAAGAACTCCTCGCCCGGGTTCGGCGTCTTGATGGGCTGGAACGAGTCGGCGCCGTACTTCTCGTAGTGGCCGCTGGTCACGTACAGCTCCTTGGAGCCGATGTGGGGCGTAACCACCGGCGAATAGCCGGCTTTCACCTGCGCCCGGCGCAGGAACTGCTCCAGCCGCTCGCGCAGCGCGGTGCCCTTGGGCAGCCACAGCGGCAGACCGGCCCCCACCTTCTCCGAGAAAGTGAACAACTCCAGCTCCTTGCCCAGCTTGCGGTGGTCCCGGCGCTTGGCTTCTTCCAGCTTCTCCAGGTACTCGGTCAGCTCCTTGGCTTTGGGGAAGGTGATGCCGTAGATGCGCGTGAGCTGCTTATTTTTCTCGTCGCCGCGCCAATACGCCCCGGCCACGTTCAGCAGCTTTACGGCCTTAATGGGTGAGGTATCGGGAATGTGCGGCCCGCGACAGAGGTCGGTAAAATCACCCTGCGTATAGAACGTGATGGAGCCATCCTCGAGGCGCTCCAGCAGGTCGAGCTTATAGGGGTCCTGCTTTTCGGTGAAGTAGGCAATAGCATCGGCCTTACTTACCTCACGGCGCTGATATTGGCTTTTTTTCTTGGCCAGCTCCAGCATCTTCTGCTCCACGGCGGGCAGGTCGTCGGTAGAGATGGTGCGGCCTTCGCCCAGGTCGATGTCGTAATAGAAGCCGTTTTCGATGCTGGGGCCGATGCCCAGCTTCACGCCGGGGTACAGGGCTTCGAGGGCCTCGGCCATTAAGTGCGCCGAGGAGTGCCAGAACGTGGACTTACCGTCGGGGTCGTTCCAGGTGAGAATGGCCACCTCAGCATCGTGTTCGATGGGGCGGTGCAGGTCGCGCACTTCGCCGTTGACGCGTACGCCGAGGGCATTGCGGGCGAGACCTTCGCTGATGCCGGCGGCAACGTCGTAGCCCGTGGCGCCATCTACAAACTGGCGCACCGAGCCGTCGGGGAGGGTGATATTGAGCATAAAATGGGGTTTGTGGCTATACAAACAGCCGTGAAGCCGCAAGTTAGTTGTTCGTTTTTAGTTGTTCGTTGTTCGATTCTAGTCGGAAGGAGAATTGAACAACGAACAATTCCTATCTATAACCCTGGCTGCTGGGCCTGAATAGGCTCAATGGCTTCGACGGGGGCCGGGCGCGGGGTTTCGTTCACGATAAGGCCCCGGGCCCGATTGCCTACCTTCCACACTTTGTAGGTCCAGTGCCGGTTGCCGGGGTTTTCGGCCACCAACTGGCGGTATTGGTCGGTGGCTTCGGCCCAGCGGGCCAGGCTTTCCAGGCTCTCGGCCAGCATCTGGCGGGCGTTTTCGAGGCGGGGGGCGCGGCGCAACGCGCGTTGCAGGTGCGGGATGGCCTGCGCGTACTGCCGGGACTTGTAGGCGGCCAGCCCCAGGCGGTAATCGGCGCGGTAGAAGGTGGTGTCCAGCTGCACGGTGCGGGCGTAGATGCGGGTGGCGCTGTCGGGCAGGTTCTGGAGCTCAAACTGGCGGCCGTAATCGTACCACAGCGGGCCGTAGGTGGGGGCCACTTTCAGGCCACGAGCCGCGTACTGGGCGGCCTGGGCCGGCTGCCGGAAGGCGTTGAGCAAGAAGGCCAGCTGGTGCAAGGTTTCGGGCTGACGAGGGTCACGGGCGAGACTGGCCCGCAGGTAATCCAGGGCCTGCACGGTATCCTGCAAGCCCACATACGCTACTCCCTTGTAAAACAGGGCCGCCGCCAGATCAGGCTCCTGCTGCAGAGCCCGGTCCAGCTGGTCCAGCGCATCCTGGTAGCGCCGGGTGGCCAAGTGCATCTCTCCTACCAGCAAGTTTAGATCAGGCGAGGCAAATCCGCGGCGGGCAGCTTCGTCGGTGGCGGCCAAGGCCGATTTGATGCGTCCCTGAGCCCGCAACGCCCGGGCTTTGGTGAAATAGAAATTGCCCGGCGCGTCATCCAGCTCCAGGGCTTGATTGATGTCCTGCAAGGCCGCATCAACCTGCCCGGCATCCAGCCGAAAAGCCGCTCGCCGGGCGTACAGAGAGGCGTTGCGGGGCTGGCGCTGAATGGCCCCATCCAGCTCCTCCGCTTGGATACGCGGACCACTCTGCACCGTTTTCAGGTTCACCATCTTTTCCGGTAGCTCCTCGGGCGTGTCCGAGCACCCGGCCAGCATACCGGCAGTCAGCAGAAGAGGAAACCAAAACAAACGCACGGCAGGCACAGCGGGAGACGGCAATAACATAGACCGGCACAAAGATACGCCCTCTTTCGGGGGAATTAGGGCTCAGAGCTTTTTGAGGTGACGATGCACCTGCCGGCGTAGTTTCCGGTTCAGTAGCTCCAACATGCGGCGGCAACGGCGGCTGGTTTCCAGCTCATCCACCGTTACGGGCGTCAGCGTCACGGCTTCCTGGAGCACGGCCGTGGCCCGGGTTTGCTGCCCCCGGTTCAGGTACACGCGTGCGAGGTCATAAGCGTACTGGATGCGGTGGGGGTCCAGCTCGTGGGCTTTGCGCAGGGCATCAATAGCCATAAACGTGCTGGCCCCGGTAGGCATGCCGCCCAGAAAAACACGGCTGAAAATCCGCTCCAGAATGTTGTAGTGGTCGACGCGGTAGTGCCAGCGGCCCAGCAGTTGCCAGGCATCCGACCACTGGGGGCGCAGCTCCGTGGCCCGGAACACGTGTTCCCGCATTTCGCGGTAGGCCAGCAACCGGCCCCGGGCCGTGAGCAACGGGGCCTGCGTAGCCAGGCACAGAGCCTCAGCATAATGCCCCTCGGCCCCGTTGGGCCGCACCACTAGGGCGCGGTTGGCATACAGGCGGGCCGCGGAGAAATACGCTGACTTCCGGGTTTCATCGGTGTAGCGGCTGCCAATGCGGATGCTGAGCACGGATGCCTGCCACAACGCTTCGTACGTAGCCGGAGCTTTGCTTAGTACCTGCTCATACACAGCCAAGGCCTCCGATTCGTGGTATTCGCTCTGCAGCCGAACCGCCTCGGTGAGTAGCCGGTCAATCGTAGGGTCGGGTGAGGCGGCCGCTACCGAAGCTGTCTGCGAAGCCGACTGCGCCTCGCTCAGTGGTATTGCCCCCCACCCCAACAGTATCCAGCAAATCAAGGCGCGACCCAGTGGCGGCATAAAGGCGGTGAGAAAATGAGGGCTACAACTGGCTGTTCAAAAGCAACAGCGGATAACGGCCGTAAAGTTGTGCATTCAGAAACAAAATGGCCGCTCAGACTAGATGAGCGGCCATTTTTATTCGGGTTCACCCGAAATTCAGGGACCTAGAACAGCTTAAGCTGCGACTTGGGTGTTTTCAGCACGGCCTGAGCCTGGGCAATGTCAGCGTCCGAAATATCTACCGGGCCGGTCAGCTCGGCTAGCGGCGCGGCCGCCGGCGCAGCGGCCGGGCGCGGAATGGTGGCCGGGCCAGCTTTCTTTTTGGCCGCTTTGCGCTCGGGCTCGGGACCTTCGTCGGTGAGCAGCGTGACGGCGTGCACCTTGAAGTAGTTGAGCTTGTTGCCCTGGGCCTTCCAGCCTTTCACGTCGATAAACTCGTGCAGAAGCAGCTTTTCGGTTTCTTTGTCGGCCTTTTTGTCGCGCTGCAGCTTCACTTCCACCTCCGGCTCGGGGTTGGCCGTCACGGCAATCAGCTTTGAGCCCTTGGTTTCAGAAATGAATACGAAGCGCTTGTCGAGGGTGCTGGTTTCAATTTTGAACCGCTTCACGAAGTAGGTTTTCGACTCGCCTTCCTGGTACACGGCCGTCAGCACGGTGTCGGATTCCAGCTTGCGCAGCAGCACCATGTTGGCCATATCAAAGTGCAGGGCTAGGTCCGGTGACTGCAGGTCGTAGCTGCCATCCTTGAACACGCGCAGAAGCGTGTCATCGGTATCGAAAGCACCGAGGTAGCGGCCGTGGCCGGCGTGGTTGAGGCGGCCCACTACGCTGTCGAAGAAGGTTTCGCGCCCGCCCAGGGTGGAGTCGCCCAGGCTTTTCTGCACGATTTTCTTGATGGGCTGCTTGGTTACGATGTTGCCCATTGAGCCCTTACCCTTGATGGCCAGCTCGGCAAAATCGAAATCAAACTGCTTCACGCGGGCCGCTGCCTTATCCGAGAGCTGCACGCTCACTACCTCCGACTCGGAGTTGGGGTTGGCCGTGAGGTACAGCGTTTTGGTACCCTTGGTGCCCTTGGTGAGGTCGTAGGTTTTGTCGCGGGTGATGCCCGTTACCAGGAAGCGCTTGGCGAAGCTGATGCCCGACGCCCCATCCTGGTAAATCATATTGTACACCAGCCGGTCGTCGTTCTTGTTGTACACGCCCACGTGCAGGATGTCCTTGCCCACGAAGGTTTTCTCGGCAATCTTGCTCACCATGAACGTGCCGTCGCGCCGGATACTGATGATGTCGTCCAGGTCGGAGCAGTCCACCACAAACTCTGCTTTTTCGTCCTTTTTGAGGCCGTAGCCCACAAAACCGTCCTGGCGGTTCACGTACAGCTTCTGGTTGGCAATAGCCACTTTCTGGGCCGTTACCACGTCGAAGGTGCGCAACTGGGTTTTCCGCTCCCGGCCGGCGCCGTACTTCTTCAGCAGCCCCTCAAAGTAGTTGATGGCGTAGCGCGTGAGGTTGGCCAGGTGGTCGGCCACTTCAGCCAGCTCGGTTTCCAGGCGCTGGATGTACTCCTCAGCCTTAAAGCCGTCATACTTCGAAATGCGCTTGATGCGGATTTCTGTCAGGCGGGTCAGGTCGTCCTCGGTAATGGCGCGGCGCAGCACAATGCGCTGGTCGTTGGCCTTGGGCTTCTCCCCGTCCACGCGCACAAACTTGCGCAAGCCGGCGTCAATAGTCTGCAGTATATCCTCCCAAGTTTCGCACTCCTCAATTTTGCGGTAGATGCGGTTCTCGATGAAAATCTTCTCCAGCGAAGCCGAGTGCCACTTTTCCTGCAGCTCGTCCTGGCGGATTTCCAGCTCCCGCTCCAGCAGGCGCACGGTTTTCTGGGTGCTCAGGCGCAGCATGTCCTCCACCCCCACAAACCGCGGCTTCTCCTCAATAATCACGCAGGTGTTGGGCGAGATGCTGATTTCGCAGTCGGTGAAGGCGTAGAGGGCGTCCATCGTCAGGTCGGGGCTGACCCCGGCCGGCAGGTGCACCTGAATTTCCACCTCGGCGGCGGTGTTGTCCACCACCTTTTTGATCTTGATTTTATTGGCTTCCGAGGCCTTCACGATGCTTTCCATCAGCGCCGTGGTGGTGGTGCCGTACGGAATGTCGCGGATGGCGAGCAGGGTTTTATCCACCTTCTCAATGGTGGCGCGCAGGCGAATTTTGCTGCCACGCAGGCCGCCGTTGTAGTTGGTGACGTCGCAGAGGCCACCGGTGGGGAAATCCGGGAACAGCTGAATGTCGCGGCCCCGTAGCACGTCGATGCTGGCCTTGCACAGCTCCCGGAAGTTGTGGGGCATAATCTTAGTGCTCAGGCCCACGGCAATGCCCTCCACGCCCTGCGCCAGCAGCAGCGGGAATTTCACGGGCAGCGTGGTGGGCTCCCGCTTGCGGCCGTCGTAGCTCATCTGCCACTCCGTCACGTCGGGGTTGAACACCACGTCGAGAGCAAACTTGCTGAGGCGGGCCTCGATGTAGCGCGGCGCGGCCGCCCCGTCGCCGGTGCGGATGTCGCCCCAGTTACCCTGGGTTTCAATCAGCAAATCCTTCTGGCCCAGGTTCACCATGGCATCGCCGATGCTAGCGTCGCCGTGGGGGTGGTACTGCATGGTTTGCCCGATAACGTTGGCCACTTTGTTGAAGCGGCCGTCGTCCATTTCCTTCATGGCGTGCAGAATGCGCCGCTGCACGGGCTTGAGGCCATCCTCAATAGCGGGCACGGCCCGCTCCAGAATCACGTAGCTGGCGTAGTCCAGAAACCAGTTCTGATACATGCCGTTCACGGTAGCCACGTCGTGAATCATCTCGCCGGGCGCAAACTTGGGCTCTTCCTCGGGCGCGGGTTCCTCCTCGGCAGCCAGCTCGGCGGTGGTTGATTCTATAGCCGCCATTTCCAGCAATAGCTCCCCATTCTCATTTACGCTGAGTTGGGTGGCAGCTTCATCGGCCGGGTCTGGGGCAGCCCCGAATTCGAAGGAGTCGCCGGCCCCAAACAGGTTGGGCTGCTCTTCAAAGTTCGGGTCCTGGGGGTTCGTTTCTTCTGACACAGTAGGGTGTGGCCCTTGCCACAGTTATTGTTCTTGTACCTCTCCCCGACCGTGGCCGGCCGAGGGAACTCATGCATTAGGCTACTTCCGCTTCAACTACTTCCGCAACGGGCAATACGTCGGAAGTTACCAAATCCTTCTCCTGGCGCAGGTTTTCGATGATGAATTCCTGACGGGCCGGGGTGTTTTTGCCCATGTAGTAGGTAAGCACCTGCTGAATGGAGCGGTCCGACTGCAGAATCACGGGCTCCAGCTTGATGTTGTCGCCAATGAACTTACCAAACTCATCGGGGCTGATTTCGCCCAGGCCTTTAAAGCGCGTAACCTCGGGGTTGCGGCCCAGCTGGCGCATGGCAGCCTGTTTTTCCTGCTCGTTGTAGCAGTAAATGGTGGTTTTCTTGTTGCGCACCCGGAACAACGGCGTTTCCAGAATGAACACGTGGCCGTTGCGCACCAGATCAGGGAAGAACTGCAGGAAGAACGTGAGCAGCAGCAGCCGGATGTGCATGCCGTCCACGTCGGCGTCGGTGGCAATTACCACGCGGTTGTAGCGCAGGCCTTCAATGCCTTCCTCAATGTTGAGGGCGTGCTGCAGGAGGTTCAGCTCCTCGTTCTCGTACACAATCTTCTTCTTGAGTCCGAAGCAGTTGAGTGGTTTCCCACGCAGGCTGAAAACGGCCTCGGTTTCTACGCTGCGGCTCTTGGTGATGGAGCCTGAGGCGGAGTCACCCTCGGTGATAAACAAGGTGGTGAGCAGCGCCTTTTCCTCGTCCTTGGTTTCGCCCAGGTGCAGGCGACAGTCGCGCAGTTTACGGTTATGCAGGTTGGCTTTCTTGGCGCGCTGGTTGGCCAGCTTCTTCACCCCAGCCATATCCTTCCGCTCCCGCTCACTTTGCTCGATACGCTTTTTCAGGGCTTCAGCTGCAGCGGGGTTCTTGTGGAGGTAGTTGTCGAGGTGCTCCTTGACGTAGTCGAGGATGAAACCCCGCACAGTAGGCCCATCGGGACCCATGTTGAGGGAACCCAGCTTGGTTTTAGTCTGAGACTCAAACACCGGCTCCTGTACCCGCACCGAAATGGCGGCCACAATGGAGCCCCGGATGTCGGCCGCGTCGTATTCTTTTTTGTAGAACTCGCGCACGGTTTTTACCACGGCCTCGCGGAAGGCAGCCAAGTGAGTACCACCTTGGGTGGTGTACTGCCCGTTTACGAACGAGTAATACTCCTCGCCGTAGTCGTTGCCGTGGGTGAGAGCCAGCTCAATATCCTCCCCTTTCAGGTGGATAATATCATAGCGCATGGCCTCGGGGTCGGCTTTGCGGGCCAGCAGGTCCTTGAGGCCGTTCTCGGAGTGGTAACGCTGGCCGTTGAAGTTGATAGTGAGGCCCGCGTTCAGGTAGCAGTAGTTCCAGATCTGGCTTTCCAGGAACTCTGGGATGAAGCGGTAGTTACGGAAGATGCTGTCGTCGGGCTGGAACACCATCAGCGTACCATTGCGCTGGCTGGTGGGCTGGGGTTGGGGGTCGTTGGTGAGCTGGCCCTGGGCAAACTCGGCGGCCTTCATTTGGCCGTCGCGCACGCTCTGGACCAGAAAATAATTGCTGAGGGCGTTAACCGCTTTGGTACCTACGCCGTTCAAGCCAACAGACTTCTGGAAGACCTTACTGTCGTACTTGCCGCCCGTGTTAATCTTGCTGACTACCTCCACTACTTTGCCCAGCGGAATGCCCCGACCATAGTCACGCACCTGCACCCGGCTATCGGAGATTTTAATGTCGATGGTACGACCGAAGCCCATCACGTGCTCGTCGATGGAGTTGTCAATCACCTCCTTCACCAGCACGTAAATGCCATCATCGTAGCTGCTACCGTCGCCGAGCTTGCCAATGTACATACCGGGGCGCAGCCGGATGTGCTCCCGCCAATCGAGGGAGCGGATGCTGTCTTCGGTATATGCGTGGGAAGCGGAAGAAACTTGCTGTTCAGCCATCAGAAAAAACCAGAAATCAGATTCGAGGTAAAATAACGCAGAAAATTGACCTTTTCCGCGTCGCTTTTCGCTAGTAAAGTTAGCATTTTACCAGCGTCAACGCCAATTTAAACGGCAAAACGGCGAAAATAATTCGCTTCCATTTGCTACAACCTCTTCTTCCTCCGCCAAACCAATACCAATAATATTAGCAAATGCTACACCCGAACGTTCAACATAATCTGCCACCTTCGGGGCACAAGCCCAACCCGGTAGTAAGGCAAACGCCCATCATTCAGTACGCCTTTTTTATGGTGGGCTTGGTGCTGCTGGTGTACACGCTCAAGGTGCTGGATGATATTCTACTGCCCCTGCTGTTTTCGGCGGTATTCACGTTGCTGCTGCTGCCTATTTGCCGGTGGCTGGAGCTGCGCGGCCTGCCCCGGGTGCTGGCCATCGTTGTGTGCCTGCTGCTGGTCATAGCTGTATTTGTAGGCATCATCCTGGGTTTCGGGTCCCAACTGGCGCAGTTCAAAAATGAGATTCCGAAGCTGCAGACCAAGATGATGCAGTCATTCACTGAAATTCAGGAATGGGCCCATCTGAAATTTGGCTACCAGCCAATGAGTATTGACGACCTGAAGGAAACTTCTATCAAGGCCCTGAAAAAATCGGGGGGTAGCTACCTGGGCACTACGCTCAACACCACCACTGCCGTGCTCAGCAACCTGGCGCAGGTGCTCATCTACATCTTCTGCTTTCTGTACTACCGGGACCACCTGCGGCAGTTTATGTTCCGGTTTGTGGCACCAGACAAGCGCACGGCCGTGCTGCACACCGTTGATAACATTCAAACGGTGGTGCAGGCCTATATTTCGGGCCTGGTAAAGGTGATTATCATTGTGTCCATCCTTAACGGCATTGGGTTGCTGGCGCTGGGCGTGAAGTTTGCCATCTTCTTTGCCATTTTCGCCTCGGTGCTGGCCGTTATTCCCTACATCGGCATCATGATTGGGGCTACAATTCCGGCCATCATCACGCTGGTAGAAACGGGCTCTGTGGTGCAGGCGGCACTGGTAATCGGGGTGTTTGTGGTGGTGCAGTTTCTGGAAGGCAACTTCATTACGCCCATGATTACCGGCTCGCAAGTAAGCATCAACCCCCTGGCCGCCATTCTGGCCCTGATTCTGGGTGGAGAGCTATGGGGCACGCCCGGCATGATTTTGAGCATTCCGCTGATGGCCGTGGCGAAAGTGGTGCTGGACGCCAACAAAACCACAGAACCCTGGGGCTTCCTGCTGGGCGACACTGCTGAGGGCGAGGACTCCGTGAAACCCGAAAACAAGCAGCCGGGCGGCCTGCAACGCCTCTGGAACCGCCTGCTCAATAGGGCGGAGTAACCCGTTCGACAAACGATTTTCAATAGACCACCGACGCTATCCGTTGGTGGTCTTTGCGTTTCGGCTGCAGCCGCTAATTGATTAGTTGGCTAAATTTTGTACGCAACCTCAACCCAAGCCTGTACGGTATACCGCATGTCGGTTGGCACAACGAGCTAACCAACAACTCACTCTTTACCACCCTAATTTTCTTTCACCATGGCAACTATCACCGGCGAAACCGCCCGCGCATACAACGACCTCGTAGAAATCAACAAAACTGCTGCTAAAGGCTACCAGGAAGCCGCCGAAGGCGTTTCAAGCCCCGACCTGAAATCGAAGCTGAGCCAGCTGAGCCAGCAACGCGCCCAATTTGCTTCGGAACTGAGCCAGCATGCTAACCAGTATGGCATCAACCCCGAAAGCGAGGGCACGGTAGAAGGCTTGGTAGCCGATGCCGCCGCCGCCGTACACCGTGGCTGGATCAACATCAAATCGGCCGTAACCGGCCAGGACGACTCGGCTATTCTGGGCGAGTGCGAAACCGGCGACGCTACCGCACTGAAAACCTACGAAACGGCTCTGCGCTCCAATGAGCTGCCCGTGGAAGCCCGCAACGTAATTCAGAAACAGCACGGCGAAATTCTGTCGGCTAAAAACTGGATTACCCAGCAGAAAGGCACCCGCTAATCTTATTTATGCCTCACGCACTATAAAGCCCGCCCCACCGGCGGGCTTTTTGCGTGGCTGGCAAGTCGGCCCGTAACGGTTGCAACCTTCTGGTCGGGTATCTTTGTTACCAATCTGTTTAGCTTATACCGCCGCACTCGTAGCACGCCGCCTTTGTACGCCATCATCGACCTTGAAACCACCGGGGGCCAGCCCACGCAGGACCGCATCACGGAAATTGCCATCTACATTCACGATGGTGAAAAAGTGGTGGATGAGTTCAGCACCCTGCTCAACCCCGGCCGGAATATTCCCTTCTTTATTACCCAGCTCACCGGCATCACCGACGACATGGTGCGTGATGCTCCGAAGTTTCACGAGGTAGCCCGCAAAGTGGTGGAAATGACCGAGGGCTGTGTATTTGTGGCTCACAACGTGCGCTTCGATTACTCGTTTCTGAAGAAAGAGTTTGCCGACCTGGGCTACAACTACTCGCGCAAAACACTGTGCACGGTGCGCCTGAGCCGCTCCCTGATGCCGGGCCAGCCCAGCTACAGCTTGGGTAAGCTATGCCAGAATATTGGCATTCCGCTGAACGGCCGCCACCGCGCCGCCGGCGACGCCGCCGCCACGGCCATTTTGTTTGGGCGGCTGCTGGCCATCAGTCAGGAGCAGGAACCCGACAGCAGCCGTGCCCCCGCCGACACGCTGGCCGCCGTAGATGCAACGGCCCCGGCCGGGCGCAAGCCAGCAACCACCAAGCAGCCATCGGCCCGCAAGATTAAGGCCGTGCAGGAGGCTATTAAAACTGCCCTGCTCCCGCCCAACATCACCCCCGAAAAAGTAGCCTCCCTGCCCCAGGAAGCGGGCGTGTACTACTTCCACGATGAGGCCGGCGAAGTAATCTACGTGGGCAAGAGCATCAACATCTACAAACGCATTCAACAGCACTTCGCCGTCGATTACAAGTCGCGCAAGAGTATTGAGTTCAAGAACTCTATTTCGGATATCACCTGGGAGCTGACGGGTTCGGAGCTGGTGGCGTTGCTGTATGAATCGCACGAGATTAAACGGCTGAAGCCGCTGTATAATCGCAAGTTGCGCCGCTCCGTGTTTCCGGCTGGTATTTTCTTGCGCACCGACGAAAACGGCTACAAACGCCTCTACTACGGCCGTGCCGACGACCACGCCCAATCGCACCCACTGATTGCCCTGGGCAACCAGTTCAAGGCCAAAGGTTTCCTGTTTCACAAAGTGGCCAAGTTTAACTTGTGCCAGAAGCTCTGTGACCTGTACAAAACCCAGGGCTCGTGCTTCGATTACCAGGTACACCGCTGCAAGGGGGCCTGCCTGGGCCTGGAGCCACCAGAGGAGTACAACAAGCGCGTGGAGGAAGCCATTGAGTCATTCACCTACGAGCATGGTTCCTTCGTGGTGATTGGGGCCGGCCGCCGACCCGACGAGAAAAGCCTGGTGGTGGTGGAAAACGGCCGTTACATGGGCTTTGGCTACGTGGACGAATCTTTCACGGCTCGACGCTTCACCGATTTTCGGGACGCCATTACCCGCTACAACGACAATAAGGACGCTCAGCAGATTATCCGGCAATACCTGCGCACAGAGCACCGGGATAAGGTAAAAGTATTCGGCTAGGCTACGTGGTTAGTGTTCCTGCTGCATCTGTTGCAGCCACTGCACGGCCGTGGTTTCGTCGTTGAAGCGGCGCATGTGGTACGTCCGCTGCTGGTCGTGGTCAGCGTTGTGAAAGGCCGGCAAAGAATCCGTTAGTTGTTGGTAGGATGGGGAAAGAAGCTGACTCAGGTACACCGTTTGACCGAGCAGCCCGGACAGACGCGGAAAAAACTCCTGCAGCCCCCAGCGAGTAGTTTCCTCGTCGGCAGGCAGGCGCCGCCGCCCATCCAGCAGCCAGTACGGGCAGCGGCACTGCTGGGCAGCGGCCAGAATTAGCTGGTAGCCCTGCCGGGTTTCGGCGCCAGATACTGGCCGCAGCCAACGGGCAACCAGGAAATTAAGGTCGCTCCGGAAGGAAAGTTGCAGATAGTCTGGAGCGTCGAAAGTGCGCATATAGAAAAATAGGCCCCAAATATAGGCTCAGGAAGCACTATTTGATTTTCTGAGCTGAGACCATCGACAGTGTACTCAAAACAGCCGGTGCCGCAGCAGCCAGCCGGCCGCGTCGAACTCCTGGGCCTGGGGCTGATATTTTTCCAGCTTGAGCTTGCCAATCCGCACGGTGTTGCCGTCGCCGCTGTCGTACACGGTGAGGCGGCTGCTGGGGTGCTTAGCCGGGGCGGGACTGGCCTCAATTAGATCTTGACCAGCGCCATCATACACTCCAATGGCAAAGTGTGCATCGGGCTGGCCCCGGAGCTCAAACTCATCGTTACCGCCCAGCCCAAAGAGCTTAATTGAGCGGGTTTCGCGGCGGTTGAACTGGCGTTGATTAAGCAGCACCGCACCTTGGGGTGTGAGCCGATACAACTGCACGCGCACCTGCCCCTCACCTACCGGCTCCACCACGAAGCGCTCCGGACCATCGGTGCCGGGCAGCTCCACATCCTTTGCCAATAGTTGGTAGAACTTGTCGGCTACGGCGGGCAGTTGCTCCCGGCGGCTGCGCAACTTGCGGCTGAACTCGGCGGCACTCATTTGCTGCACTTCGGCGGGCCACACGCGCATAGCGCTGGCAATGGCCGCGTCGGGCAATGCCTGCCGCAGCGAGTCGGCTACCTGCCGGAAATCCTCGCGGCTCAGGTACGCCAGCAAGGATTTATCCATGGGTCGGGCCGCACGGTTAAGTCCTTCCACGTCGGCTAGCCGAATACGTTCATGGAAACTCTGGTAGTTGGATTTCACCCAGCCCACCATGTGCGTAATCAGGCCATCATCGAATTTAAAAAAGGCATGGTCCCGGTCGCGTGGAATGGCCCGGTACACCGTACCGCCACCCGCCGCAGGAAAGCTGGCCCAGCGCCATTGGTCCTCGCGGCGGCTCCAGTCGCCGAGCCACATATCAAACAGGCGGCTACGCAGATACTGGCGGGCGTCAATGTGGTACTGGGAACTGGTTACCAAGTTAGTAAATACCTTACGGGAGCTTTCAACGGCCGTGGAGTTGCCAAAACTCTGCACCGTCCGCTGGTCGCCTTCGGGCCGCTCTTCAAACAGGTAAAGGGCATTGGCGAAGCCTTGACGGTACTCACCCAAGGCGGGGTCGTCGGCCACGTACACCAACCGGGGGTTGGTGTGGTAAAGCCCGGCCGCCTGAGCCAGCGGGGCCACGATGTAGGCTCCGTACGGGTGGATAACGCTGGTTTGGTCTTTCATTAGCCGCCCGACGGGCCCGTCCTGCAAGCCTTCAGGCAATGCTTTGGTAGCATCTTTATCCACGGAGCGCAGCACGTACTGTACCCCGTTCCGGTCAACCAGCCGCAGGTTCTTGGTTTGAAAAGAGCCGCCCTCGCGCACGGGCGTAAGGCCTCCCGGCACTGCCGTGCGCAGGTTGAAAACCGGAACGGTAACGGGCAGGCTCCATAACGCACGGTAGTGGGTACCCCAGAAAAAACGGTGCACAGCTCCCCTATCGTACTGCAGACCAGCCGCCACCTGCACTGTTGAGTCGGGGCGGATGGTGGGCGGCGCGGCCGAGGGCGCGGGCTGCGCCGGGGCCGAACACGAAATCAGCAGTAAGCCACCGCTCAGGCAACTGGCAGCCCGCGTGGTATGGAGGGAAAGTGGCACGAAGAAGCAGATTTTAAGCGCAATTGCCCTGCCCGAACCCGAGCAGTTGGACTTATAGCGCAAAGCTGGGCCCGGCGGTTGTAAGCACGAGCGTGGACTTTTCCGGCGCAGTTGCGTTGAAGGAGTCCAAGCCGCGTTTTTTCGTCCTGCATGACGCCCCGAACCTCCCTCCTTTCTCTACTGCTATTCTCCGCCGCGTGTAGCCGCGACACGTATTTTCAGCCCGATGCCCGGGTGGCCTACAGCTCGCCGCTTCCGGCCAACGCCGATAGCGCCCTAGTTACGGCCGGCCGCCACTATCGGCGCGGGCCGCTGGGTCGTTTTTTTCTGGGCCGTCATTATCGGAGCACCTGGGCCCAACCCGTGATGCTGCCCGTGTTCAATCCGCAAACGGCCGTATCGGGAGGGCTAAAATTTGGTAAAATCGGGGGCGGATTTCAGACCACTAGCATGACGCTGGTTGGCGCAAACGGCCGAAACTATGCCTTGCGCAGCCTCGACAAAGACCCCTACCGCACCTTACCCAAAGTGTTGCGCCAAGGCTTTATCCTAACCACCGTGCGTGACGCCACCTCAGCCGGCATGCCCTACGGCGCGTTTGTGGTGCCGCCGTTGGCCGATGCGGCCGGCGTGCCGCACACGGCCCCCCGGGCGTATTATGTACGCTCGGATGAAGATGGGCTGGGCCCGGCATCGGAGAGGTTCCGGGGCAAGGTGGTGCTGCTGGAAGAGAAATACGAGGGCAAGCAGAACATTGCCGGACCAGTGGCCGGAGCGGTGGATCTGGAGGAATCGGAAGATGTGCTGGCGGAGCGCTATGCCTCGGCAAAGCACCGACTGGATGGCGAGGCCTACGTCCGGGCCCGGCTGCTGGACCTCTGGCTGGGCGACTGGGACCGGCACGAAGGGCAATGGAGCTGGGCCGCCTACGAGCAACCCGGCGGCCGCACGCTTTGGAAGCCGGTTCCGCAGGACCGGGACCAAGTGTTCTTCCGGTTTGATGACGGAGTAATTTCCTGGTTAGCCAGCCGCTTGGTGGCGAAGTTCCGCACGTTCCGCCCGCATTTTGAAAGCGTGGAGGGCTACACGCGCAACGCCGCTTTTATTGATGAGCGGGCACTGGCTGCCGTACCCCGCACCACCTACCTGCGCACCGCCCAGGACCTGCAGCAACGACTGACGGATACCGTAATTGAGCAGGCTGTGCGCCAAGGCTTGCCCCCGGAAGTGTTCAAGCTGGAAGGCCCCCGGATGATACAAACGCTTAAAGCCCGTCGGGCCGAGCTACCCGGTGTGGCGGGTACTTTTTATCAGCTCAAAGCCCGCCAGGTACTGGTAGCTGGCACCGATGCCGCCGAGCGGTTTGTGGTGCAGCGCGTAGCCGATACTGCCACGGTCGTGTCGGTTTACTCGTTGCCTCTCAACCTAAAAAATCCGACAGCCTCACTGCTGTACCAACGCACGTTTAACCCAGCCGACACCAAAACGGTGCTGCTGCACGGCCTGCAGGGCAAGGACGAATTTGTGGTTTCCGGTCAGGTGCGCAAGTCACCGTTCATTGATATCTATGGTGGCCCGGATGAGGATACCGTGCAGGACTCCTCACGTGTGGCTGGCCTGCGCAAGCGCACCCGCTTCTTCGATACCAAGCGCAACAACGTGCTGGAGCCCGGCCCCGAAACCAAGGACCGCACCAAGCACAATGTGCTGGCTCACGCCTTTGACCGGGACGGCTCCGGGCGGTAACTAAGGGGGTTAAATTGCCCTCCATCATTGAAAAACAACGCCCCGACTTTTGGCCGGGGCGTTGTTTTTTGACTAGTGGCTCTTGACTTGTTTATCCAGCTCGGCCAGCATATCCAGCACCATATGCTCGGTGGGACTAAGCAAGTCGTTTTCGGTCGGGTCAGCATCGTGGCGACGTAGGTAGTCGATAAGCTTGTCGGAGTTGAATAGCTCAATTACCTGCGGGTGAATGTAGTATTTGGAGCACACGGTGGGCGTGTTGCCCAAATTCTCCGCTACGTCCTTAACGGCCCGCTTCAGAGTTTTAGGCTTGGGAAAATCGGGCTCTTCTGCCAGAATCCGTTCCAGGCATTCCACCATTTTCACAGTACCGCCCCAGGTTCGGAAATCCTTGGCCGAGAGGGCCATGCCGGTTACCTCGTGCAGGTACTCGTTCACGTCGCCCGACTCCAGTTCCTCGCGGTGGCCATCGGGGGCGTAGTACTGAAACAGGTGCTGCCCCGGAATTTCCTTGCACTTCTGCACCAGGCGGGCCAGCTTTCGGTCATGAATCGTGAGGTCGTGCGGTACTCCTTTCTTACCCACGAAGCTGAACCGCACATCGGCCCCGGAAACCTGCACGTGCTTGTCGCGCAGGGTGGTGAGGCCGTAGGTTTTGTTTTTCTTGGCGTACTCCTTATTGCCCACCCGAATAAATGACTGGTCCATGAGCGTGAGCACCAGCGCCACTACTTTGCGCTTATCCAGCTGCGGGCGGCCTAGGTCCTGATGCATGCGGGCCCGGAGTTCGGCCAGCTTCTCGCCGAAAGCCCGCAACCGACTAAACTTGGTAAGGGCGCGGGCCTGGTCCCAGGCTGGGTGATAAAGGTATTGCTTACGGCCCTTGGCGTCGCGGCCGGTTACCTGCAGGTGGGTGTTGGCCGAGGGCGAAATCCACACGTCCGTCCAGGCTGGCGGAATCACGAAGCCCTGAATCCGGTGCAGCGTTTTCTCATCCTGCACTTGCTCGCCCTTGGCCGTGAGGTAGCAAAACTCGCCGGCTTTGGTGGCCGTGCGGGTCAGGCCGGGCTTGGTATCAGTGAGGTAGCGCAGGCCGGCCAGTTCGGCTTGCCGGGCGGGGTCTTTGTATAGAACGTGCGCTTCGTCGAGCGGATCGAGACGCTTCTTCTTGGTTTTAGGGCGGGCGGGGGTAGTGGCGGTAGCCATCGGAGTCGGGAAGGGGTGGGTAGTTACGGGGCCGCCAAAACGGGCGGCAGTTATCTGTACGCAGGCGGGTGCGCAAGGGTGCAGCTGCTCGTTTTTTCCCGCTGATTCTGCGCGCACTACGGGCTGGCCATGCTACTGGGGCGCAACACGCCGCGGGGTGGCTGCGTTAGGCCCCTACTGGCTCTGGCACTGTTTTTTCTAGTAGCGGCCCGTACACCTGTTCCTTTCCTCACTCACCTGTTCAGTTATAGTATGCG
This sequence comes from Hymenobacter pini, assembly GCF_020421205.1. GTDB lineage: Bacteria > Bacteroidota > Bacteroidia > Cytophagales > Hymenobacteraceae > Hymenobacter > Hymenobacter pini. The sequence goes on along the minus strand of NZ_JAIZZH010000001.1, from coordinate 1,366,476 downwards.
TAACCTTCTGCACAAAATCGGACTGCTGGCCGGCCTGGCCCTTACGCTGGGCGGCGCGGCTTCCTGCTCCAAAGATGGTGACGGGGTGTTGCTGTTTTCCGTGGAAGACGACAAAGCCCTCGGCCAAAAAGTAGCCGCCCAAACCGATTCTACCTTCCGGGCCAAGGGCCAGCTGCTGGAACCCGGCAGCAACCCCCAGGCCTATGCGGCCCTCAACCGCATTGTAACGCGGGTGCTCGATAATGGCAAGCTCCAGTACCGCAATGAGTTTCCGTGGGATGTAAAAATCATCCGCGACGACCAGACGCAAAACGCCTTTGCCACGCCCGGCGGCCACATTTACGTGTACTCGGGCCTGATTAAGTACCTCGACAACGAAACCCAACTGGCCGGGGTGCTGGGCCACGAAATTGCCCACGCCGACCGCCGGCACACTTCCCGGCAGTTGCAGAACCAATACGGCATAAGCGTGCTGCTGAGCCTGCTGCTGGGCGAAAACCAGAACACGCTGGTTGATGTGGCCTCCAGCCTGGGCCAGTTGAAATTCAGCCGCGACTATGAAACGGAGGCCGACACGTACTCCGTGGAATACCTCAATGGCACCAACTACTACGCTTGCGACGGAGCGGCCGGCTTCTTCATTAAGGCCCAGAACGAAGGTCAGCAGAGCCCACCCGAATTCCTGAGCACCCACCCCGACCCAGGCTCCCGCATTCAGAACATCCAGACGAAAGCCGACCAGCTGGGCTGCCGCAACCGCACCGCCGGCAACACCGATTTTGCCACGTTGAAAAGCTCCCTGTAAGCTCCCCACTCACGCTACTAAAAGTCCCTGGCCGCTCGGTTAGGGACTTTTTTTCTGGCTGATAGTCAGAGCCGGTGAACAGGAATTGGGGCAAGCACAACACCAGCGGGGTCGTTCTGCGTAGGTCAGAGCATAGTACCGTGCTTATTTTACCTCCCGATGGCTCCAATTCTAGATAAACTGAGTGAGTGGGCGGAGCGGGCCGATGAGGCCCTGACGCGCACCCGGGCCCGGCTGGGCCTGCTGCATCCGCTGCAGTTGATTTCGTACCGCAGCTACGGCACGCCCGAGCGCCTATATGTGAAAGGCCGTTTGCTTACCGACAAAGGTATTAGTGAGCCCGACCCTTCGGATTCGCGCTGGCATAACCTGCTGAACATGTACCGCCGTTTCGACAGCAACGAAATCAACGGAGCCTGCCTGAGCGTGCTGCCCGCCGATGGCTCAGACCACACGGTGGTAACGGATGCGGAAGGGTACTATACCCTGAACCTGGCTCCTCAGGCCCTGCCGGAGCCCGTTGACTACCTGTGGTACCCGGTAGAAGTGTTGCTGCGCCAAGCCCCGGCGCCCTTCCCTACGCCGCCCGGCCTCAATACCCGTTCCATGGTGCTGATTCCGCCCGCCGATGCGGAATACGGCATTATTTCGGACCTCGACGATACCGTTATCCAGACCTCGGCCACCGATTTGCTGCGCATGGCCCGTACGGTGTTGCTGCGGAATGCCCGCTCGCGCCTACCCTTTAAAGGCGTGGCCGAGTTTTACCGGCAGCTGCAGCTGGGCCGCAATGGCAAGCGCAACAACCCGTTTTTTTACGTGAGCAGCTCGCCCTGGAACCTCTACGACCTGCTGGAGGACTTCCTGCACCTGAATGATATTCCGCCCGGCCCGCTGCTGCTGCGTGACATGGCCCTGAAGCGCAAGCAAGCCGGCGCGGCCTCCGAGCACCACGGCCACAAGCTCAAGGAAATTGACAACCTACTGCTTACGTATCCCAAGCTGCCCTTCGTACTCATCGGCGACTCGGGTCAGGAAGACGCCAACATCTACCGCGAAGTGGTGCGCCGCCACCCCGGCCGGGTGCTGGCCATTTACATCCGCGACGTAAACCTGCCCGAACGCGCCGCCATGGTCGAGAAAGTATCGGAGGAGCTGCGCGACGACAAGGTGGAAATGCTGCTGGTGAAGGACACCGTACAGGCGGCTGAACACGCCGCCCGCACCGGCCTAGTTTTCCACGAAGCCATACCGGCGGTGGAGCAGGAAAAACAAAAAGATGAAGCCGCCTCAGACGATGAAGATGGCCTGGACGGGGAAGGCTCCGGCCAGCCGGTAATGCGCTGATTGAATAACAGTTAAGTAGAAAACGCACTGTCATTCTGAGCGGAGCGAAGGATCTTATCACGCTAATACAGCGCACGTAACAAAGTCCTTCGCTCCGCTCAGGATTACAGACTTTCTTCCCTATCACCTGTCGTCCCTACCTAGCTGGAATGGTCGGCCACTACTACCCACTGCCCGTTGATGCGGCGCATCACCAAGAGGAAATGGCCTTGCAGGTCGCCGACGGTGGGGCGGGCTAGGTGCCAGCGGCCAATTACCTGGGCGGCATCGGGGCTGATAGGTTGAATACGGAGGTTGGAGAAATCAAGCTGCCCCATGGCGGCGGGGGTTGGGTAGCTGCGCCGGTAGTTATCCAGCGTACGTTGCCAGCCGTAGGTAAGCCCGCTTTTGCCGATGAACACCAGTGAATCATTCTGCCAGTAGCCCTGCATGAACCCGGCCACGTCGCCGCGGTTCCAGGCGGCCGTTTGGGTGGTCAGCACCCGCAAAATATCCTGACGGGCAGTTGCTGCAGCCGTGGCCGAGAGTTGCCGGGAAGTGGAGCAGGCGGTAGCTACGGTAAGGCCGGCCGCTAAGAGCAGGTATTTCATGGGCAGAAAAAGATTGTGGAGCGCCAAATAACCAAAAGCCCCGCTACCGAACTAGTCAGCAGCGGGGCTTGGCAAAAAATACAATGGCTTATTCTTCCATCAACTCCTGCACGTACACAGAGCCGCGCAGCTGCCGCATCCGGCGCAGCACCCGGCGCTGCTTGGCGCGGGCCTGCGGGCCGGGGTTGCTGGCCCGGAACCGCAACGGGTTGGGCAGCACGCCCGCCAACAGCGCCGCCTCCTGGGGGCTTAGCTTACTGGCCGATTTATGAAAATACTGCTGGGAAGCCGCCTCCGCTCCGAAGATACAGTCGCCCATTTCGGCCACATTCAGGTACATTTCCATAATGCGGCGCTTGTTCCAGAGCAACTCGATGAGCAGCGTGAAGTACGCTTCGGCGGCCTTGCGCACGTAGCTGCGGCCGTGCCACAGAAATACGTTTTTGGCCACTTGCTGGGAAATAGTGCTGCCGCCGCGCAACTGCTTTTTACCGCTCATATTCGATTTGGCTGCTTTCAACAGGGCATCTCCATCAAAGCCGTGGTGCAACAGAAAGCGCTGGTCTTCGGCGGCTACCAAGGCCAGCGGCAGCTGCGGCGAAACCTCCTCAAGCGTGCGGAAACTATACCGAATGCGGCGGTCCTCCTCCCGAATACCGTAGTACCCTTTGCCCACGGGCGCGTGGGCGCGCCGGTCGAGCATCAGCCAAGTGGCCGGGGGGCTCACCCACCGGTACGCCAGCACCCAGGCCACCGAGGTAAGAAACAGGGCAGCCAGTACCTGAGCGGCTATCCGGCCGGTTCGGCGGGCTAGTAATCGGTAATCCGTCACGGGTTGAAGTTGTGTGAGCTGAGCGGAATGGGTAGCAAGGCTCGGAAGCCATGCTTAGCGCAAAAATAGCGGCTCCGCCAGAGCTGCCACGTTGCCGGGACGTTTTTTACTATTTCCGGCATACCTGTTGGGTCACCTCCATGGCGTCTCAACCCCATTTGTGGGCAGAGTCATAATTATTTACCCATATTGGCACTCCTACCTATTTGCCTCACCTGCCCCCTCTCAACCCGCCCATCCGCTATGCGCCAACTGGCCCTGTTTCCGCTCAATCTCGTGGTGTTTCCCGGCGAAAAGCTTAATCTCCACATCTTCGAGCCCCGTTACCGACAGCTGATTCAGGATTGCGTGCAGGAAGGTATCACGTTTGGCATCCCGCCCTACATCAACGGCGGCGTGAGCACCATTGGCACCGAAATGCGGCTGGTGGGCATAGAGAAAACGTATAGCACCGGCGAATCGGACATCCGGACGAAGGCCGTGGGCTTGTTTCGAGTGCGGGAGTTCTTTCATGAGCTACCCGGCAAGCTGTACGCCGGAGCCACCGTGGAGCCCCTCCCCGACGATCTGGCAGCCGATGTGACCATGTACCACCAAACCCGGCAGCTTATTCAGCAACTATACAGCATTCTGGGGCTGCAGCGCCTACTACTGGAACTGCCCGAAAATTTTCGACCCTACGATGTAGCTCACCACTTGGGCATGAGCACGGAGCAGGAGTACCAGCTACTGGAAGCGGAAACCGAAATTGAACGCCAACAGCTGGTACTTCAACACCTGGAAACCGTGCTGCCAGTGCTTCAGGAAACCGAGCGGCTGAAGGAACGGGTGCGGCTGAACGGCCATTTCAAGAACCTTACCCCTCCTGCCTTTTAGGCGGTGGCAGCAAATCAGGGCCGTGTTGCGTACACGGAATGTACCCACGCACCTTGCCTCCCGTGTCTGTTTCGTCAAGTGTAGTCATTGTCCTCTTGCTACTTGCCGGCCTGCTGCTCCTGTGGCTGCTGCGGCGGTACCTGGCTGAGCGACGCTACCGCCGCCGCCCCTACGTGGCACCAGCACACAACAACTGGGCAAGCCACCAACCACCCTCTCAGGCCCCAATGCACCGGGTAGCGCTGCTAGGCGACCCAGGCGCCGTGGCCACCAGCGGCCCCGACCCGGTACTGGAACTGCTGGCCCACTGGCAGGACGAAACCGGCCCCCACGGTACCATCATCATTCTCGGCGACAACATTTACCCCGTGGGCATGCCTGCCCCCGACCACCCCAAGCGGGCCTTGGCGGAAGCCCGGTTTACGGCGCTCCTGGATGCGCTGCGCCGGTTCAGCGGCAACGTGGTGCTGCTCGGCGGCAACCACGATTGGAATAAAGGCCGGCCCGATGGGTGGGAATACCTGCTCCGCCAGGAGGCTTACGCCCGCCAGCAGTTGCCAACCGCCCATTTTCTACCAGCCAACGGTGCGCCGGGCCCCGTAACACTGCAGCTGGCCGATGGGCTGCTGCTAGTGGTGCTGAATACCCAATGGTGGGTGCAGCGCGGCCCCAAACCAGCCGCTGATTCCAAAGCTCCTTTTCGGGAGTTGCGCCAGTTGCTGGAGGCAAACCGCCACCAGCGGGTGTTGGTAGCCGGGCATCACCCGCTGTATTCCAATGCGCTTCACGGAGGCAAGTTCACGGCTAAGCAGCACGTTTTTCCGCTTACTACGGTGCACAAGCAGGCGTATCTGCCGCTCCCCATCATTGGCTCCTTGCTGCCGCTGTACCGCAAGCTGGTGGGGGCCGCCGAGGACATGGCTCACCCCCGCTACCGCAAAATGCGCCGCCGCCTGTTACGGGTACTCCACGAGTTTCCCAACGTGGTGTACGCCGCTGGCCACGACCACAACCTGCAGTACTTTCAACGGCACGGCGGCCACTATCTGGTGAGCGGCTCGGGCAGCAAAACCGCCTTCGTGCAGAAGGGTGGCAAGGCAACGTTCGTGCACGAGCACACGGGGTTTTTCAGTCTCGATTATTACCCCGGGCAAACGTGGTTGCGAGTATTGGAGCCAGAGGCTACCTCCGAGGTTTTCCGGCTCCAGCTATTTCCGCTCCCGGCCGCCACGCCTCCCATGGTGCCACTGTCTGATCGGCTGGAGCAGTTTTTCAGTCGTTAGCCGGCACCAGCACGCGCAAACTAGCCGGCTGAATTTCTACCTGGATGGGCGTTGCTAACCGGTGCGGCTCGCCATCAATCTGTACCAGTACATCCGCGGTACCGGGTATCGTAATGCAAGCCCGCCGACACCGCAGCCGCTGGGTGTAGTCTGAGGCGTCAAACTCGCTGGCGTACAACCGGTAAAGCAACGCGGGCGCGGCGGTGTTAGGAAAAGGCGCAATCAGGCAGATTTCAAACTGCCCGTCATCGAGCTGGCTGTCGGGGTTGATGACCACGTTACTGCCGAACGTATTGGCGTTGGCAATAGTCACCATGAAAGCCGGACCCTCCCAGGTTTCCTGGTCGGTTTCGATTCGGTACGTGGCGGGCTCGTAGGCAGCATATTCCTGAGTGGCAATGCGTACGTATGCCCCCGGGCCGCGCACCGTGCCTTGGTCAAACCGCTCCACTATCAGTGCGTTAAAGCCCAGGTCTGCCAAGTGCGCGGTGAAACGCCCCCCTACCTGCAATGTATCCAGCATCCGCACCTTATAGTCCCAGGTTAGGCGCAGGGCACTTTCCACATCCTGCGGAATCCCCAGGTCTTTCGACAAGCCATTGCCAGAACCTAGGGGCAGAATACCCAACGGCAGTGAAGTGCCGTGTAATGCTTCCGCAACCAGGCTAACAGTGCCATCACCCCCCGCCGCAAATACAGCATCGTAGGAGCGGGCAGCCAGGAGTTGTTGCAATTCTGCCAGGTCTTGTTCGCCGGTGGTGTAAAAAAAACCAACGGTCCGTCCTCGCTCCGTGCAGTAAGCGCCAATGGTAGCTTCCAGCGTTGATTTATCGACGTCGCCGGAAATGGGGTTCAATACGAACAGCAGATGCCGCAATTGAGCAGGAGCCATAGAGATTCAAGAGAGTTAATCACCGTACTTACCTAATACCAAAAGCTCCCCGACTGCACATGGCAACCGGGGAGCTTTTGATGCCTTAAGGCTTCAGATTAGCGGGCAGGCCCTGCGGAAAGTCGGCAGCAATATCCCGCTGCAGCTCCTGGATTCGGTTGCCGGGGTTGGGGTGCGTGCTCAGAAACTCCGGTGGGTTGCTACCGCCGCCCTCCCGCTGCAGCACTTCCATCACCTGAATCATAGAGCGGGGGTCGTAACCAGCCGGGGGCGTGAAATCAACGGCCAGCTTATCGGCTTCCAGCTCGTCTTCCCGACCGTAGCGTAGGGTGAGCAGCTTGCCAACCATGGCCGCCGCCGCAGCACTGGCGGCCGTACCGGGGCGGTCTGGGTCGTAGAGGCCAATGGCGGCGGCCCCCGTGAGGCCGTTTGTCAGGCGAGACTTGGCAATCTGCTCAGCCGAGTGACGTGCCACCACGTGGCCGATTTCGTGCGCCAAAACCCCGGCTACTTGGCCCTCCGTTTTCAGGTTTTTCAGCAGGCCAGCGGTAATGAATACTTGGCCGCCGGGCAAAGCGAAAGCATTGATGGTATTTTCATCGGCCAGCAAATGAAACTGAAATTTGTAAGGCGTTTGGGCCGCTTTGGTGCTGCGCACCACCTGCTGGCCAATACGCTCCACTGCCGCGCCCGCCTGCTGGTCGGGGTGAATTCCGCCGTACTGTTGGGCCATTTCGGGGGCAGCCTGCAGGCCCAGTGCAATTTCCTGCTGCGCCGACATATCCACGTGCTGCACTTCCCCGGTTACTTCGTTTTTCTGGGTGTTGCAGTAATACGGAATGAACGCAAAAGCGGCCATTACCAGGGCTATTATGTACCGTAGGTTGCCTCTCATGATTAAGTGAACTATGGGAAAGGGAGAAATGAGTGTACGCGGGACGGAAAGCCCCGTGCGCCTTGTAACGCGCCACTTTCCGCAGGGTTACCAGCCCCACCGAAACCTAAATTTGGGTGGCCTGCGTATGAGGCGGTATCCCGGCTGCCACGTAGTGCGCAGCTTCTCTCCTCCACCGAAATTTTCTTTATTATGAATCAGAAACGCACCTTCGGCAGCATCCTTACCGTGTTGGGCATTGTCGGTATCATTCTGGGTGCCCTGGGCTATTTGGGCCTGGGTGGCCTGGGCTTAGGCAAGATGAACTCCCTGGTACCCTTCGTTGTCGGCCTGATTTTCTTCTTCGCCGGCATCAACCTCGTCCGCACCACCGGCGACCGGGCCTAGCTACTGTTCCGGTCTATACGCCACTCGGCCCCGCCTTCGGAATCAACATCCGAAGGCGGGGCCGAGTGGCGTATTGTGTGTAGTGAACTTATCTTAGCTGGCGCGCAGTACAAGTTTCTTCTGCTGAGCAAAGGCTACCAGGGCCCGGTCCAGCCCGAGCCATTCCGATTGGTAAGCCGTTTGCGCCGGGGCGTTGGCAAACAGCACCGTACCGCCCTGAATGGTTCTGATAATAGCGGGGGCTTGGGCGGTAGGCAGTGCCGGGCACCCTTGGCTACGTCCCAGCCGGCCATGCTGGCGCACAAACTCCCGGCTTACGTAGTCGGCCCCATGTACCACCACGGAGCGGCTGAGCGCGTTGGTATTGTACCCCGCATCTACCCCCTGAAGCCGCAACGAAAGCCCGTGCTTGCCTTGGTAGGTGTTGCCGGTAACGTAGAAGCCCAGGCTGCTCATTTCGGAGCCTTCCTGGTTTGAAAATGTACGGGCGTACTCTTCGCCGGTGTTTTTGCCGTGCGCCACCAGCGAGTGATGTATCAGGCGCCCGGTTGCCAGATCAACCACCCAGAACCGCTCCTGCGTGCTGGAACGGCCAAAATCGACGATTGTCAACACATGGCAGGTGCCGCTCACCAAGCCGCGCTGTTGCAGGCTATAAAACCCAATCAGCGCTTTCCGAAACGTATCGGCAGGCAAACCAGCTTGCACCAACTGCGCCTGCGCGTACGTGGCGGCAACATGCTGCTCAAAGGCAGCCGTATAATACGCTCGCTCCGCAGCGTTCAGCGCCACGGGGGCAGCAACAGCAGCGGAGCGTGCTGGTTCGCTGGCAGCTAGTACCTTGTTCGATGTCAATCCAAGAAAACACGCAAGAAAAAGTCCGGCAGCAACCGTCGGCAAGTTCGTCATCGGCTAGAATAGTCGGGGCGAAGTAACAAGAGGCAGTTTAACACCTAACAGAACGTTGGGCTGACCAAAAATAGTACTTTTGCTTCAAACCAACATCATCCGGCTCAACTACTTACCAGTGCAAATCGTTTCCTTTCTCCGGCTTCCCTCCTTTTTTCTGCTAGCTGCTGGCTTCGTTTTCTCCAGTTGTGGCCACTCTCTGCCCGAGCTGCCAGATTTTAATTCAACTACCTGGCGGGCTGATCCATACGGTTGCCAAAACCAGCGCCGCGCGTTGCTACCCGTGCTCGAGAAGCACCGCAATGACCTGTACGGCGCCAGAATCAACGATGTAACCGCCTTACTCGGCCATCCCGATGAGGAGGAGCTTGGTGAGCAGAGCGACAAGGTATACATCTACTACGTAGCTCCCGGCATGCACTGCCAACCCGGTCATCCTCGTTCTGCCCAAAACCGCCTGTTGCTACGCAGCGGTGCTACCGGTACCATTACTGAGATGATCACACCGGTTCTGCAAAAGCAATAATTAAACTATTCCAATAGTTAGTTGCAAGCTGATCATTCAATCCTCGTTGGGCGCTTCGGCTGCCTCGTCCGCACTAGCAAAAAGGAAGGCCGCCCATCCAAGTTGGATAGACGGCCTTCTACAAATGGCCGGCGGCGGGTTGCTTAGCCCAACCCTCCCTCCGTAGAGTTTACGGGCACTGGCACGCTGTCGTGCTGCTTATCATCATGCAGCATGCTTAGCTGGGAAGGCGTCAGGATGCGGCGGCATTCATTTTCGTACTGGGCTTCCAGTTCGGCGAGGTGAGCGGTGCGCTGCTCCGTATTGTCCTGGAATTGCCATTGAATTTCCTCGGCTCGGGAAACTTTAATCCGGTTCACAGCGCGCATCTGAATAATTTGTGCCTCATTCAGATGGAGTTGCTGGCTCATCTGCCGGGTCATCTGTTCAACCTGAACGGCAAAAGGCTCAGGGTCTCCGGGACGTTCGGCGTAGCGGTCCTTCATCTGGGCCTGCGCCATTGTGCAGGTTCCCAACAAAAACAGGGCAACAAACAAAGCTTTCATAAAACGGTGGAAAGCGGGCAGGTAATTAGACATAATAAGTGTAGCAAGAACCAGTTTCATTTAAAGAAGATTCCGCTGATTAGCACTTATTTTGTACAAATTAATAAAAGATAAATAACATATACAATGACATTCTATAGATTTAGTCAAATTATTTATTGCAAATATCCATAAATATAGAATTATAGCAGTTTATGCTTAAACGAAAAAGGCCGGACTTTTAGTGTCCGGCCTTGTCTCGCTTACACAGGATGCTGTTACTCAAGACCAGTCAGTGGCTTATGGTCAGGACTTTTATAGTACTGCATGGCAATCAGGGAGATAATCACGCCCGACATAGCCCCTTGCAGTACAATGGCCAGGAAGGCAATGGTCACCGACAGATCAAACCCAAACAGGTCCTGAGCCCGGATGCCATCCATAATATGGCGGTTGAGCACTCCGGCGTATAGAATGAAGAAGAAGCCAAAGGCAACGGAGGCCACTACTGCCGTAATAATGCCCGTGCCGAAGCCGTGCAGGTACGGCATCCGTCCGTGCCGGTAGTTTTTGTAGTGTACGATGGCCAGGCAAATGCCAATGGCCAGAATAAGTCCGTTCAGGAAGCTCAACTCAATGTGCTCGGTCAGCCCAAAGAGAGAAGCTACCAGGAAATAGAGCATCATGCCGCCGGCTGTGAACAGCCCGTACCGGACGCCGTTGGCTTCAGGGGTGAGGTGAGATGTAGCCATAACAGGTGATGGTTTTGGTGTGAGGGTGAAAACACAGGTGTACTACAGTCGGCCGGAACTCGCTACGTATCCAATTCTGTTGGGTACTATAGCCAACTCCCAGATAAGCTGCCAGTTACTTTTTCTATACCGAGCTGAGGAGTAGACGGTTGTGATTCCAACCCTTTTTTTTCGGCTTACTTAACCAGAATCAGTCTGATTTCCGGGAGCCGGGCCTTTTTGTGTACTTTTGCGGGCCGGTTGCTCAGCCACTGGCTTTTCCGGGTTTTTCCCAACCAACTTTCTATGATCAGCACCTCCAACGTAAGCCTGCGCTACGGCAAGCGCATCTTGTTCGAAGACGTTACTATCAAGTTCATGCCCGGCAACGTGTATGGCCTCATTGGGGCCAACGGCGCTGGCAAGTCTACTTTCCTAAAGATTCTATCGGGCGAGATTGAGCCCAACACCGGCTCGGTGGATATGCCCAAAGGTGCCCGCTTGTCAGTGCTGAAGCAGAACCAGTTTGAATACGATGCTTACCCAGTGCTCCAAACGGTTATCATGGGCCACACCCGCTTGTGGAAAGTAATGGAGGAGAAGGATGCCATTTATGCCAAGGCTGACTTCTCGGACGCTGACGGGGAGCGGGCTGCTGAGCTGGAAGGCGAGTTTGCCGACCTGGAAGGCTGGAATGCCGAGTACGAAGCGGCCGAGTTGCTCTCGGGCCTGGGTATTGGCGAAGACAAGCACCACACCCTGATGGCCGACCTAGGTACCTCCGACAAAGTGCGGGTGCTGCTGGCTCAAGCACTGTTTGGCAACCCCGATGTGCTGTTGCTGGACGAACCGACCAACGGCCTCGACGCTGAAACCGTATTGTGGCTGGAAAACTTCCTGGACTCCTTCCAGAACACGGTAATTGTAGTGAGCCACGACCGTCACTTCCTCGACGCGGTGTGTAACTACATGGCCGACTTGGACTTCTCCAAAATTACCATGTACCCCGGCAACTATTCGTTCTGGTACGAGTCGTCGCAGTTGGCTTTGCGCCAGCGCCAGGAGGTAAACAAGAAAACCGAGGATAAGCGCAAGGAGTTGGAAGAGTTTGTGCGCCGCTTCTCGGCCAACGCTTCTAAGTCTAAGCAGGCCACTTCGCGCCAGAAGCTGCTGCAGAAGCTGACGCTGGAGGAGATTAAGCCTAGCTCGCGCAAGTACCCTTACATTGCCTTCAAACCCGAGCGGGAAGCTGGCAACCAGCTGCTGACGGTGGAGAATCTGAGTAAGTCGGTGGATGGCCAGGTAATTTTCCGCAACGTGTCTTTCTCGCTCGATAAGAAGGATAAAGTAGCCATCATCAGCCGCGATGACCGAGCCGCCTCGCTCCTGTTCGACATCCTGTTCGAGCAGATCAAAGCGGACACCGGCGACTTTAAGTGGGGCACCACTATCACGCCCAGCTACTTCCCTAAGGAAAACGCCGAGTTCTTCGATACCAACCTGAACTTGGTGGACTGGCTGCGCCAGTACAGCACCGAGAAGGACGAATCGTTTATCCGGGGCTTCCTGGGCCGCATGCTGTTCTCGGGTGAGGAGTCGCAGAAGAAATCGAACGTGCTCAGCGGGGGCGAGAAAGTGCGCTGCATGCTCTCCAAGATGATGATGGAAGCCGGCAACGTGCTGGTGCTCGACGACCCGACCAACCACTTGGACCTGGAAAGCATTACGGCGCTTGATAACTCGTTGCGTGAGTTCAACGGCACTCTGCTGTTTGCCTCCCACGACTTGCAGGTGATTCAGTCGGTGGCCAACCGCATCATTGAGTTGACGCCCGACGGCATCATCGACCGGCGCATGAGCTACGAGGAATACCTGGCCGACGAAAATATCAAAGCGCAGCGCCAGCGCATGTACCAATTGGTATCGTAGTTACGTTCAAAGAAGCATTATGAAACGACTGTTTTTCCTGATGCTGATTGGTGGAGCCAGCCTGGTAGGGCTGGCTCCTACCGTTTCAGCCCAAACCACCGATACCACTCGCACCGTTAAGCCCCAGCTGAATACGGCCCCGCCCGGTGCGGCTCCGGCACCGCGCCCCCAGCAGCCGGTGTACCAGCCCGCCCCGGTGGCGCCCACCACCCCCGACCCCAACGTGCCGGCGTCGAACATGCCCTACGACCCGAATAAGCCGTCGGGGATGGATTTGCCTCAGCGCCCCGGGGTAGCGGCTCCCCCTCCACCGTTGCGCCGTTGGTTTTTGTACTCCAACTTCGGGCTGGGCTTCAGCAGCATCTATGGGTTTAGCCAGTTTAGTGCCAGTGCGGCACCGGCCATAGGGTACCGGTTTACGGAGCGCTTTGCCGCCGGGCCGGGCATCTCCTACGCATATAACAGCTATTCGGCCCGCGGCTTTGATGGCATCAAGACCAACAGCGTGGGCGTGAAAGGATTTGCCCAGTTTATCGTGTATCAGCAATTTTTTCTGCATGCTGAGTACGAGGTGACCAAAGCCGAAGTGCTGTTTCAGGACCCAGCCAGCGGGCAGCTTTTCAAAGGTAAACTCAACGTGAATACTCCCTTAGCCGGCGTTGGGTATCGCACCCGCTTCAGCGACCGGGCCGCCGCCGATATTACGGTGCTCTACAATTTCAACGATGGTATTAACGACATCTACGGGCAACCCGTAATCCGCTTTAGCTTCCTCTTTGACTTGAAGTAGTCGCTGCTTGTACTGCTAAACACAGAACGCCCCGCTCAAGCATTTGAGCGGGGCGTTCTGTGTTTTTGGACTTTATGATTTCCACCTACTACAGTGGAAAGGCAGAGTGGTTACACCGCACTACCACCGCGTATCACACGCAGCAGAATGGCAATGATGGCAATTACCAGCAGAATGTGAATCAGGCCGCCGCCAACGTGCATACCGAAGTAGCCAACAGCCCAGAGAATGACCAGAATTACGGCGATGATATACAGCAGATTTCCCATGATGAAAAGAGGAGAGAGTTGGTGAAAGATAGGGAGAGTGGAACGCGTAGCCTCCTAGCTGAATTGGGTGATGAAGCTATGAAGGCCGATCTGCGGTTTTGTACGCGGGCCTTTCCGCAAAAGGTTTATAACATCTGATAATTTTTTTACATATATCTACCGATAAACACTTACACATATGATTATCAATTAATTACAAAACAAAACTTTCTATCATCATCATTGTATTTTACCGCTACCATCCTCTGCTTACCCGTTGGGCTACTTCTGCTTTTAAGGTTAGCTTTGCGGCCACAAGCCGGTTAGCTGGCTACACCTCCCACCCAATTCTCACTTTCACATGAACGTAGCCGTTATTGGCTCGGGCACGATGGGCAATGGTATTGCCCACGTTTTTGCCCAGCACGGATTCGCCGTTTCCCTTATCGACATTAACCAGGCCGCGCTGGACAAGGGCCTTGCCACCATCGGCAAAAACCTGGACCGTCAGGTAGCTAAAGGCAGCCTCTCGGCCGATGACAAAACGGCTACCCTGGGTCGTTTGACCACGTACACGAGCATTGCTGAAGGCGTCCGCAACGCGGAACTGGTGGTGGAGGCTGCCACGGAAAACGTGGAGTTGAAACTCAACATTTTCCGCGAGTTGGATAAGCACGCGCCGGCTGAGGCTATTCTGGCTTCCAACACCTCTTCTATTTCCATTACCCAGATTGCGGCCGTCACCAAGCGGCCGGCGCAGGTTATCGGCATGCACTTCATGAACCCGGTGCCGGTGATGAAGCTGGTGGAGATTATCCGCGGGTACGCCACCTCCGACGAGGTGACGCAGCGCATCATGGACCTCTCTCGGCAACTGGAGAAAACGCCCACCGAGGTAAATGACTACCCCGGCTTTGTGGCCAACCGCATTCTAATGCCCATGATCAATGAGGCTATTTACACCTTGTTCGAAGGAGTAGCCGGCGTGGAGGAAATTGACACGGTGATGAAGCTGGGTATGGCCCACCCCATGGGTCCGCTGCAACTGGCCGACTTTATTGGGCTGGATGTGTGCCTGGCAATTCTGCGGGTGCTGCATCAAGGCTTTGGCAACCCGAAGTACGCCCCCTGCCCGCTGCTGGTAAACATGGTAACGGCCGGCCGCTTGGGTGTGAAGTCCGGGGAAGGTTTTTACAGCTGGGGCCACGGCACCAAAGACTTGGTAGTAGCCGACCGGTTTAAGAAATAACCTCTGTAGAACACCTGTGAGCGGGTCTGTTTCACCTCAGCCCTGCCCCTGCTCCACACCTGACCATTGAGGCGGTGCGGGGTGCGGCAGGGCTGAGTTTATTCTGGACAGCACCAAACTTTTTTCGCCCAAAACCCCTTATACACGTATGCTACGAGCTATTATGACGGTTGTGCTAAGCGTAGGTATGCTCACCACAGTGCTTGCACAGCGTACTCCCCCTACTTCACTTAAGAAATCAACACGAATGGAACAGGCAACATTTGGTGCCGGCTGCTTTTGGTGCGTCGAAGCCGTTTTTCAGGACCTCAAAGGCGTAGACAAAGTGGTATCGGGCTACATGGGCGGGCGCATTGCCAACCCCACTTATAAGGAAGTGTGCAGTGGCCTCACCGGCCACGCCGAGGTAGCCCAGATTACTTATGACCCCAGCGTTATCTCCTTTGCGGAGTTGCTGGAGGTATTCTGGAAAACCCATGACCCCACCACCCTCAACCGCCAGGGGGCCGATACGGGCACGCAGTACCGCTCGGCGGTGTTTTACCACAACGACGAGCAGCACCGCCTCGCCGAGGAATACAAGCAGAAACTGAACGCCGCCCATGCTTTCCCGAACCCCATTGTGACGGAAATTACGGCCGCTACCACCTTCTATCCCGCCGAGGATTATCACCAGAACTACTACAACCAGAACGGGCAGCAGCCCTACTGCCAGTTTGTGGTGAAGCCGAAAGTAGACAAGGTACGGCAGGTGTTTGCTGATAAGCTGAAACCAGCCGCTGTTAAGCAGTAGAGCTTTCTATGATTAAAAAGGGCCGCTCCGAGTTATTCGGAGCGGCCCTTTTATGTTATGGCTGCCGGGCGGCTTATTGCTGCTCTACCAGATCAATCTGGAAAGGACCATGCTCCCGGCCCAGGGCATAGAACATGGCAACCTGGTTCATGAGGGTACGCGCGTACAAGTCGAGGGCGCGGGTTTCCAGAATTTGGTTGTTTTTCACAATGATGAAACTCACCAGCTCGCCCGGATACGCTCCATCCTCGCCCAGCGGCGGAATTGCCTCAAATGGGGAGGTATTCTTGACGGGGATAAATTCGCTCTTGGGCAGCTCCATCAGTGTCTTCTCGCCGTACGGGATGAAGCCTTTCAGGTGCGAGTAGCGATACTGCGGGTTCCACACCCAGCTGCCATTGAAGATGTAGTACTCATCGGTACCTAGGCGCAGGAAGTCCCGCAAGGACACGTTTACGCCAATGCGCCAGTTGGTGCGCTCCTCCAGCGCCTGTTTGATGAGCGCCAGACGGGCGGGGTCGGGCGTATCGGTGAGAGGCTGAGTGAGGCGGGCCTGGGCCACCAGCTCGCAGCCGGCGTACAGATTCAGCAGCTGCTGCCGCCACGCATTCTGCGCCCCCAGATGATAGGCATCGGCGCGGGTGAACTCAAAGAAATTGTGGGTGTAGGGGCCGGCAATGGCCACTCCGTCGCGGCCGTTAGCCTCGGCCCACTCCACCAGAAAGCACGGCCGGGTGCGGCCATCTACCCACGGAAGCTCCCGGTTAAACGCCACGCGCGTCTGAATGGTATCAGGAGCAATTTCCAGTTCCTGGGCAATGTAGTCGCGCACTTCGTCGCGGGCCTGTGCGGCCGATACAACTGAGCTATGGGTACTCATCAAGCAAAAGAAGAAAGAATAGTCAGGTAGCCGGGTAGGAAGTTCAGGTTGGCCACCGCTTACAATGTTAGTAGATTTGGTAGTGCGGTCCTACGAAACAGCGGGATTTGGCTGGCACAAATCCGGATAAGGACTGCGGAGAACACACAACACCCCGGCTAGCTCCTCAAGGAAGCCGGCCGGGGCGTCGGGTAATTACATTACTACAGCTTGCGGACTATACAGCCACGTTATGCTCGCGCAGGGCGTCGTTGAGCGACGTTTTGAGGTCGGTGCTGGGCTTGCGCTGGCCAATGATGAGGGCGCAGGGCACGTGGTACTCCCCAGCCGGGAACTGCTTGGGCAGCGAACCAGGAATTACTACCGAGCGGGCCGGCACATAGCCGCGGTACTCCTTGGGCTCGGTACCCGTCACGTCGATAATGCGGGTGCTGCCGGTGATGGTTACCCCCGCCCCGATTACAGCCTCTTTACCCACGAAGCAGCCTTCTACCAGAATGCTGCGCGAGCCCACAAAGGCCCCGTCCTCTACAATAACCGGCGCGGCCTGCACGGGCTCCAGCACGCCGCCAATGCCCACGCCCCCGCTCAGGTGCACGCCGGCCCCAATCTGGGCGCAGGAGCCTACGGTAGCCCAAGTATCCACCATTGTGCCCTCGCCTACCCAGGCGCCAATGTTCACGTAGCTGGGCATCATGATAACGCCGGGCGCCAGGTAAGCGCCGTAGCGGGCTACGGCAGGGGGCACCACGCGTACCCCTTGCTGCTCGTAGTTGGTTTTTAGCCGCATTTTGTCGCGGAACTCGAACGGGCCCACTTCGATGGTTTCCATCTGACGGATGGGGAAGTACAGGATAACGGCCTTCTTCACCCAGTCATTTACCTGCCACTCGGCACCTGCAGCGCCGGGCTGGGCCACGCGCAAGCGGCCTTTGTCCAGCTCCTCAATTACGTGCTGGATGGCCTCGGTGGTGGCAGATTGTTGTAGCAGGCTCCGGTCGTTCCAGGCAGCCTCGATGAGCGTTTGTAGTTCAATCATGAAAATGAAGTGTCGGTTGTAGAGGTCAGTTGGGGTTAGCCACCCGTCGAAACAGAAAGTCGCTGCCGACTGGCAACCGAAAACTGGCAACTCGTGCGGCAAAAGTACCATCTTCGTACCCAATATGCCGCCTGCCGCTACCATTTTACTGGCCTCCGTGCTAAAGCCCCTGGATGATACCCGGATGCTGGGAAAGTTTGGCCGTACCCTAGCTGAGCGGGTCGACACGGCGGTGCACGTTGCCGGCCGCTGGGCACCCGCACTCGCTCACCTACCGGCCAACCTGCATACCCATGTCCTATTGCAGGGCGGGCGGCTAAGCTGGGCCCGACTGGCCGCGCAAGTACGCTACTGGCAGTTGCTGCGGCGGCTGCGGCCCCAGGTGGTATTCGTACATGCGCCCGAGTTGCTGCCACTTACGGTGCTGTGGCAACTATTAAGCTCCGGCCGCCACTTCGTGTACGATGTGCGCGAGAATTATGCCCTCAATATCCTCACGCAGGCCGTGTACCCGGCCTGGGCCCGGGGGCTGCTGGCAGGTCTGGTGCGTAGGCTGGAAACGTTGGCCACCGGCCGGGCCGCCGGCATTATACTGGCGGAGCGGAGCTACGCCGAGGAGTTGCCTTTTGCTCACCGGGCCATCATCATTGAAAACAAGTATCAACCCTATGAGGAGCTGCCCGCAACACCCCGGCAGCGGCTGCCCTTGTCACCAGCGCCGTTGGAGTTGCTGTACTCCGGTACCATTTCGGAGCTGAATGGGGTGTGGGAGGCTATTCGGTTTACGCAGTGGCTACGGGAGGCTTGGCCCGGGGCCCGGCTCACTATTATTGGGGCCTGCCAGCAGCCTGACCTACTGGCGAAACTCCACGCGGCTGTTGCAGCGGCTTCGGGCGCAGTGCGGCTTGTTGGCGGGGCTGAGCTAGTTCCTCACACCGAGGTGGTAGCAGCCATCCGGGACAGTCACCTGGGGTTGCTGCCCTACCGTCCGCACCCCAGCACGGCCCGGTGCGTGCCCACTAAGCTGTTCGAATACTTAGCCAACGGCTTACCCGTAGTAGTTCCGCCCAATCCTTTGTGGACGGCTCCGGTGGCGGCGGCCGGCGCGGGCCTGCCTTTCGACTTTCAGGCCTCGGCGCACCCTTCGGCTCATGACTTTGCCACTCAGCTGCAGGGCACTACGTTTTACCCCGCTGGCGTGGTGCAAGAGGCACTCTGGAACTCCGAAGCCGGAAAGTTGCTTCACCTCATGGATTCTATCCGGTAACTACCGACCTTTGCGGCCCGTTTACGGAGCGGGGCCCGATTTTTTCTACCTTCGGCTCTCCTATTTTTCTCTGCCCTGCTCCGCAAATTCCCCTACTGATGAACAACACCCTCCGACACTCTGAAATTGCCGGCGTTGGCCACTACGTGCCTGAGCGCGTAGTCACGAATGCTGACCTGACCACCCTGATGGACACCACCGACGAGTGGATCCAGGAACGCACCGGCATCCGGGAGCGGCGCTGGTTTGAGGAAGGCAAAGACACCACCGCCAATATGGGGGCCAACGCAGCCCGCAAAGCGCTGGAAATGGCCGGTCTTTCGCCCAACGATGTGCAAATGATTGTATTTGCTACTCTATCGCCCGACTATTTCTTCCCGGGCTCGGGGGTATTGCTGCAGCGTGAGTTGGGTATTGAGGCTCCCATTCCGGCCTTCGATGTGCGCAACCAGTGCTCGGGCTTCGTGTACGCCCTCAGCATGGCCGACCAGTTCATCAAAACCGGCATGTATGATACCGTGCTGGTGGTGGGCTCCGAGATTCACTCCTCGGGCTTGGATATCAGCACCCGCGGCCGGGCCGTTTCGGTGATTTTCGGTGATGGCGCCGGGGCCGTGGTGCTGCGCCCCAGCACCCAGGAAGGTCACGGTATCCTGAGCACGCACCTGCACGCCCAGGGCGAGCACGCCGAGGAGCTGATTGTAAAGGAGCCCGGCTCCAACCGCAACAACCGGGTAGAGTATGTGATGGCCAATGAGCTGGACATGTACCCCTACATGAACGGGCAGAACGTGTTCAAGCATGCCGTGGTGCGGTTCCCGCAGGTAATCAAGGAAGCTCTCGACCAGAACGGCTACCAGTCCCAGGACATCGACATGCTGATTCCGCACCAGGCTAACCTGCGCATCACCCAGTACGTGCAGCAGAAAATGGGCTTGCCAGACAGCAAAATCTACAGCAACATCCAGCGCTACGGCAATACCACGGCGGCCTCCGTGCCTATTGCCCTGAGCGAAGCCGTGCAGGAAGGCCGCATCAAGCGCGGCGACCTGGTGTGCCTGGCCGCTTTCGGCTCCGGCTTCACCTGGGCCTCTGCCCTGATTAAGTGGTAATTTCTGCTTAGCCCAAAATCAAAAAGTCAAAAGTCGAGGCGGCCCCCGGTTCTGAGTTCGGAACCCAAGGCAGCACCAGACTTTTGACTTTTTGATTTTTCCGTTTTATTTCCGCCCTATGCCCAGCTACACCGAGGAAAATTACCTGAAGGCCATCTACAAGCTCAGCGAAGCCCAGCCGGGCATGGAAGTCAGCACTAACAGTGTGGCCGACGAGTTGCAGACCCGGCCCGCTTCGGTGACGGATATGCTACGCCGGCTCGGTGAGAAAGGTCTGCTGCACTATACCCGCTACCGGGGCGTCACGCTCACGCAGGAAGGCCGGCGGCTGGCCCTGCTCACCATCCGCAAGCACCGCCTCTGGGAAGTGTTTCTGGTGCAGCATATGGGCTTCAATTGGGATGAGGTGCACGACGTGGCCGAACAGATGGAGCACATCGATTCTGACCTGCTGGTGCACCGCCTCGATGAGTTCCTGGGATTTCCCCAGCTCGACCCCCACGGCGACCCAATCCCGACGGCCGAGGGTGTACTACACCGCCCGCAGCACCGGTTACTTTCCGATTTGCGCCCCGGCGAACAGGGCCGGGTTATTGCCGTCAAGAACACCTCCGCTCCTTTCCTGCAGTACCTCGATAAAGTAGGCATCAACCTGGGCACTTCTATTGAAGTAATTGATAAAGTCATATTTGACAACTCGCTAGAAATCAATATTAATAAACAGAACAAATATTTGATTTCTGCGGAAGTTAGCCGCAACCTGTTCGTCACGGATTAAGCTGCTTGCTGCCCCTGCTTTCTGAAGCTGAGCGTTGGCTTGCGCCAGTTCGCCTTGCGTCTTTCAGGCTTGCTGTGAAAACCAGTGCAACTGCTCCCACGCTTACCGCCCGCATAGCTGTACCTTTGCCACCCGAACCATTCCAGCGCGCTGTGGCCCCCGTACTTCCCGTTTCTCTCACCGATACCATTGTTGCCCTCTCAACCCCGCCCGGAGCCGGTGCCATTGCCCTGGTTCGCCTTTCCGGCCCCGATGCTATTCGGCTAACCGACGAGGTGTTCAATGGCAAGCGCCTGCGCGACCAGCCGGGCCACACCCTGCACTACGGCACCCTCCGCGACGGTGAGCGTATTCTGGACGAAGTGGTGGTTTCTTTGTTCCGAGGCCCGCACTCCTACACCCGCGAAGACGTGGTGGAAATCAGCACCCACGGCTCTGACTACATTGTGCAGGAGGTGCTGGCGCTGCTGGTGCGGCGCGGAGCCCGCCTGGCCGAAGCCGGTGAGTTTACGAAACGAGCCTTTTTGCACGGTGCCTTCGACCTGGCCCAGGCCGAAGCCGTAGCCGACCTGATTGCCGCCGATTCGGCCCTTTCGCACCAAGTAGCCCTGCGCCAGATGCGGGGCGGTTTCTCCCAGGAGCTGAAAGATCTGCGGGGCCGATTGGTGCAGTTTGCGGCGTTGCTGGAGCTGGAGCTGGACTTCGGCGAGGAAGATGTAGAATTTGCCGACCGCACCGGGCTGGTGCAGCTACTGCAGGAGGTACAACAACTGGTGCGCCGCCTGCTCCGCTCGTTTGAGCTGGGCAACGTCATCAAAAATGGCGTAACTACCGTTATTGCCGGGCGGCCTAACGCTGGCAAAAGCACCCTACTCAACGCCCTACTCAACGAGGAGCGCGCCATCGTGTCGGACATTGCCGGTACCACCCGCGACCTGATTGAGGATGAGGTGAGCATTGACGGCATTCGGTTCCGCTTTGTAGATACAGCCGGCCTGCGCGACACTACCGACGTAGTGGAATCCATCGGCGTGGAACGTACTCTCAAACGGGTACAACAGGCAGCCTTGGTTGTATATCTATTTGATATAACCACTACTACCCCATCTGAACTTAAAGCAGAAATTGAAGCCCTGAACCTACCCCTGGAAGTACCTGTGGTGGCCGTGGGCAACAAGCTCGATGTAGCATCCGATCCTGAACTCACCAGCTTTCAGTCCCTTTCCGATACCATCCTGATTGCCGCTTCCCGCGGCGACGGCCTCGACGACCTGCGGGAGACCTTACTGGCCAAGGTACGCGGTGAGGGCCTTGACCGCACCGGCAGCAGCACCATTGTTACCAACCTGCGCCACGCCCAAAGCCTAGAACAAGCCACCCGCCACCTCGATGCTGTGCTGGTGGGCCTGAGCACTGGTGCAGGCACTGAGCTGCTGGCCGCCGATTTGCGCCATGCCCTGGCCGCCTTGGGCCAGATTACGGGCGAAATCAGCAACGACGACCTGCTTACCAGCATCTTCACGCAGTTCTGCATCGGCAAGTAGGCAGCGGACGGCTTCCGGTATCGTTACCGGCGAAAAAATGCTGGTGTACAGGTAAAAACCTTGCGCTGCATGCCGCATTTTTAACGAGGGGGCCGTTTCTTTGCGCTTTCCCTATCTCAAACAACAACCTAGGCTTGGTTGTAGTATAGGCATCAAACTCTCACTGGGTTTCCGGCTAAACCGGTAATTCTTTAGTTTCGCCCTGCAACCCACCCTTCAACCCACTTTTATGGCAGAATCTGCTGAACTGATCCTCGACGGGAAATCCTTCTCTCTCCCCGTTATTGAAGGTACCGAGCACGAAAAAGCCTTTGACATTGGCAAGCTGCGCGACCAGTCTGGTTACGTAACCCTCGACTCGGGCTACAAAAACACCGGCGCCACCAAAAGCGCCATTACGTTCCTGGACGGCGAGGAAGGCATTCTGCGCTACCGCGGCTACCCGATTGAGCAGTTGGCTGAAAAGTCGAGCTTCCTGGAAGTAGCCTATCTGCTGATTTATGGTAAGTTGCCCACCGAGGCGGAGCTGAAGGACTTCTCGGGCCAGATTACCAAGCACACCTTGGTGCACGAGGATATGCGGAAGATTTTCGACGGTTTCCCGTCGGCTACGCACCCCATGGCCATCCTTTCTTCGCTGATTTGCGCCCTTACTGGCTTCTACCCCCAGAGCGTATCGCCGGACCTGAGCCCCGAGGAAATGGAGCTGAACATCATTCGTCTGCTGGCGAAGATGCCCACCATTGCGGCCTGGACCTACAAGAACAACATGGGGCACCCGCTGAACTATCCGCGCAATGACCTCGACTATTGCGCCAATTTCCTGTACATGATGTTCAGCTTCCCCACGGAGAAGTATGAAATCGATCCGGTAGTTGTCAGCGCCCTCAACAAGCTGCTCATTCTGCACGCCGACCATGAGCAGAACTGCTCTACCTCCACGGTGCGTCTGGTAGGCTCGGCCAATGCCTCGCTCTACGGCTCGGTTTCGGCCGGTATCAACGCGCTGTGGGGCCCGCTACACGGTGGTGCCAACCAGGAGGTAATTGAGATGCTGGAGGCCATTGAGCGTGACGGTGGCGACACCAGCAAGTTCATTGCCAAGGCCAAGGATAAGAACGATTCGTTCCGTCTGATGGGCTTCGGTCACCGTGTGTACAAGAACTTCGACCCCCGTGCCAAAATCATCAAGAAGGCTGCCGACGAGGTACTGACCGCCCTGGGCCTCGAGGATAGCCCCCTGCTGAAAATTGCGCAGGAGTTGGAACAAGCTGCCCTCACCGACCCGTACTTCATTGAGCGCAAGCTGTACCCGAACGTGGACTTCTACTCGGGCATTATCTACAAAGCGTTGGGCATCCCCACGGAGATGTTCACGGTGATGTTCGCTCTAGGCCGTCTGCCCGGCTGGATTGCCCAATGGAAAGAGATGCGCGAAAACAAAGAGCCCATCGGCCGTCCGCGTCAGATCTATACCGGCGAAACCGAGCGTGACTACATAAGCATCGAAGCCCGCTCGTAGTCAGCACCCTTCCATATTTCAACGAAAAAGCCCGCAAATGCGGGCTTTTTTTATTTCACTTTACACTGCAAATGACGTTGCATAACACGTTAAAAATCAGCGCAAATTTACGGCCGTGAAATTGGATTTCATTTCATCATAAGCCAGCATTTGCTTAGGCCGCAGGATATTGGCAAGGTCCCACTCATAACGAGCTTGAACCTCCACCATGGCCTCGTCCATCCGCGCTGCGTCGGCGGCGAACTGCCGACGCAACTCAGCCATTTCGGTGAGCAGCCGCAGATTCAGGGCGCGTACTTTTACGTACTGGCCTTCGGTGAGTCTGGTGCGCTCGGCCATCCGTCGGGTCATTTCAGAAGCCCGAACGGCCGTTTTACCACTACCATCGCCTGCCGTAGCAAAAGAGGTGAAAGAGAGGCTTACTAGAGTAGCAAATAAAAGTGAAGCGAAGACGTTTTTCATAACGGTGGTTGGGCTGGAGGAAAAGTGAAGAGTGGTCAACTAATAATTCTATTTAAAAATACACATTATTATAAACTTTACAATAATAATTTGAAATAAAATAAAACCCTGACTCCTATTCAGAGTCAGGGCTCTCAATATTAGTTGCCGGTATTAAGCGCTGTGCGACTGGCGCGATTTTGCTGATAAAGTGCTAGCTGAGCTGGCTGCAGTAGCGTGGCTAGTTCATGCTCATACTGCTGCTGGGCATCAGCAATAGCCCGATTTTGCAGCTCGGCATCGTGCACGAATACCGCCTTGGCCGACAGCATTTCCTGGAGCAGACGCAGGTTCAGGGCCTTTACCTGCACATACTGGCCTTCATTCAGGTGCACTTGCTCGGCCAAGGAGCGCGTCATAGAGGAGGCCCGCGTTTGCAGGTCCCGGTTACCATTGCCCGGAGCGGCCAGCATTCGATGCGAGGCCAACGTCAGAACTGCCAGCATTACGGGAATCGTTAGCTTTTTCATGGGTTTGGGAGTAGAGTGAGTGGAAGTGTTCAAGGGTGCTAGTGCTGTCCTAGCGCCGTCATGTTGGCCCGGTTCTGTTGAAACAGGGCCAGTTGGGCGGGGCGCAGCAAAGCCGTTAATGTGTTTTCGTAGCGGAGCTGGGCTTCAGCCAGCTTCTGGTCTAGCATGGCCGGGTCGGCTGCAAACCGAGACTGGATATCCTCCATTTCCGTCAGCATCTGGATGTTGAGTTGTTTCACGCGGACAATCTGGCCTTCATCCAGACGGGCCTTCTCAGCAATGGAGCGGGTAAGCGCCGTAGCCCGAGCCTGCAGGCCGGTGCCTTCACCACGGGTGTTGGCCAAGCTTACACCCTGCAGACCGAGCAACAAGGCAATAAAGAGAGTAATTTTTTTCACGGTGGTAAGTGGTTTAAGTGTTCTGTTGAAGTTGAAATGACGAGTTGATTCCTGGTACCCCAAGGTTCCGATCGGACGTGTTGCGCTAAACGCTTGCACCCGATAGGGGAGGTAGAGGATAGCCAAACATAAAAGCATTTATTTAATAATACAAAGATTTATTATAAATTTTTTGATTTTATTTTCAAAGCTTTGATTTGCATATAACTGACACATAATTACTTATGTGATACCCGACAGTTTAAAACACAAAAAGCCCTGCTCGAGAAGTACGAGCAGGGCTTCGGGGGAGGGGCTGACGGGCTACAGTATCCGGAGTTCTATCCGTCGGTTTTGCTGCCGGTGTTCGTCGGTATCGTTCGGGTTGAGGGGCTTGGTTTCCCCGTACCCTTTGAAGCGCAGGCGCTGGGCCTTTACGCCCTGACTGATGAGGTAGCTGTACACTGATTTAGCGCGGTTCTGCGAAAGAACCAAGTTGTCGTCGTCCGACCCTACGTCATCGGTATGGCCGGATATTTCTACCAGTATATCCGGATACTGCTTCATAAAGCCCACCAAGCGGTTCAATTCGGTACGGGATTTGGGCTTCAACTCATACTCCTTAGTATCGAAGAACAGGTTGTTGAGTACGATACTACGGCCGGAGCGCACCGGCTCCAGGTAGATATCTAGGGTGAGCGGGTCGAAGCTGCGCTTGTCACTGTAGTCGAAGCTGAGGCTGCGCATCAGGTACTTATCGGCGGAGGCGTACATGGCGTACTGCCGGCCTTCGTTGAGCACCACGGTGTACTCGCCGTTCTCGGCATCGGAGCCCACGTACTGCACCAACTCATCGGTATTGAGGTCGTAGAGCTGCACGTCGGCCTTGATGGGCTTCTTGGTGAAGGCATCGAATACCCGGCCCTGTGTATAGGTACTGGTTTCCCGGGCGCGCACCTCTTTGGGTACTTCAAACCCAAATAGCTCCACCGGCCGGTCCCGCTCCTGCTTCACCCCCGATACCGTGGCCTTAGAGCGGGAGCAGAAGCCCCGGCGGTTGTCGGAGGTGATATATAGTGAAGCCTCGTTCTCGTAGGTATTCAGCGGGTAGCCCAGGTTCTGGGGGATACTCCATTTGTCGGCGGCCAACTGCTCACAGCGGTACACATCCAGCCCCCCCATGCCCACGAGCCCATCTGTTACGTAATAAAGCGTAGTGCCACTGGCGTGAATGAAGGGAGCCATGTCCTTGCCGGCGGTGTTAACCGGTGCGCCCAGGTTACGGGCGGGCGTCCAGTTGCCCTGGGCATCCTGGGTGGTCATATAGATATCCTCCTGCCCTTTGCCACCCCGGCGGGTACTGGTGAAATACAACGTGCGCCCATCGGCCGATAGTGAGGGCTGAGAGTCCCATTCCGGCGAGTTTACGTTACGGCCCAGGTTCTGGGGTTTGCTCCAAGTGTTGCCGGTGCGGCGCGAGATGTACAGGTCACAATTGCCCACAGAGCTGGGCCGGTCGCAGGAGGCGAATACCAGCGTCTTACCGTCGCCGGATATAGCACCAGCACCCTCATTGTAGGAGGTGTTAATGGCCGGAGAAATAGATACTGGCTCCCCCATCGTGCCATCCTTATTCTGGCGACTCACGAACAGGTCTTCTCCGCTTTCGGCCGTAGGGCGGCCCGTAAACAGCAGGAAGCGGCTGTCGGCAGTGAGCACCGGAAAATACTGAAACCGGAAGGTGTTGAGCGGTTGCGGCAGTGGTTCGGGCTGGATGCCAGTAGGCGCGGCCATAGCCTTCTGCGCAAACTCGCAGTTGAGCAGCTGGCGCTGCGCCCGGGGCGCGTTCCGCTGGTTCTTGGCAGCCGTTTTCAGGTACTTTTTGTAGCTGTCGGCGGCCGTCTGGTACTCCCCGAACGTCATGGCCAACTCGCCCAGCGTGAAATAGTCGTTGGCGCGGCTGCCATCAACGGGCAATTTGGCCAGCCCGTCCCGATACGAGTCGAAAGCCAGCTGATTCTCGCCCATGGCTTTGAGCAAAGAGCCTTTCAGCACGTACGGCTCCCCCAGCGACGGAAATTTCTGATTGAGCTGGGTGAGCGTTTCCAGGGCCTTGTTAAAGTCCCGGTCTTTGGCCTGCTGCTGGGCCTTCTCCCACAGGTTGCGGGCTTTCGTGTTGGTGGTACCAAGCTGGGCCTGGGCCGCCGCAGAAAGCGGCAGTAGCCCACCCATTGTAAAGAGCAAAACTACCGGAACAACAATCGAACGGCGCATAGGTGGGAGAAGTAGGGCGCTACGGGATATCGAGGAATTTATGCGTCTGCAACGAAACCTGCCACTGGGGGTTGCTTTTTACATACTCCACAATCAGCGGCATCATGTCGGCAGACTTGCTCCACTCGGGCTGCAAATACAGGCGGCAAGTTGGTCCAACCAACGCGGCGTGCTGCTCAGCCCAGGCGAAGTCGCTCTTATTGAACACGATGATTTTGAGCTCGTGGGCGGCGGCCAGCACCTCCGGCAACGGAGCCTTGAACTTCTTGGGTGACACGCAAATCCAGTCCCACTCCCCACTGAGCGGATAGGCCCCGCTGGTTTCAATCCAGTTCTGGCAGCCGGCTGCGTGCAGGGCAGCCGTGAGGGGGACAAGGTTGTGCATTAGCGGCTCGCCGCCGGTAATTACTACGTTGCGGCCGGGGTATTCCGTAACGGCCGCAACCAACTGGGAAATGGCCTGACGCGGGTGCGCATCAAGGGGCCACGATTCTTTCACGTCGCACCACACGCAGCCCACGTCGCAGCCGCCTAGGCGGATAAAGTAAGCCGCCCGGCCGGTGTTGTATCCTTCGCCCTGGATGGTGTAAAACTGCTCCATTACGGGCAGTTCGGGTGCCGCCGTCCCCTGGGCCGGGGCCGCCGACGTAACAGGTAGTTCGTGCAGCAAAACAGTAATTCTCTAAAACAACAAGCCGGGCCGCCGGAAGGGTGCCGCCCGCAGTTGCGCGCGGCCCCTTCCCTAACGGCCCGACTTTAAAAGTAGTACACAGCCCCGAAAACTAAAAGCCTGAGGCGGTTTTAGTTGGATTTATCGAGGCTGAGCACCGGTTGAGACGGGTTAGCCCCACTCCTGCCAGCTAGTCCCGTAACGGCGCTACGGTTGAGTTTACTTTGGGTACACTTCCCCTTTGGCGGCGCGTAAGGTATTGAGTAGCAGCATGGCAATGGTCATGGGCCCGACCCCGCCCGGCACCGGCGTGATATAGGAAGCCAGCGGAGCTACTTCACCAAAGTTCACGTCGCCCTTCAAAGCCCAACCCGACTTTTTCGCAGCGTCCTCCACGCGGGTGGTGCCCACGTCAATAACCACGGCTCCGGGTTTCACCATGTCGGCCGTTACGAACTCGGGGCGGCCCAGAGCAGCTACCAGAATATCGGCAGTACGGGTAATATCGGCGAGGTTCTGGGTGCGGGAGTGGCATAAAGTAACCGTGCAGTTACCCGGCTCTAAGTTCTTAGCTAGCAGTATACTAACAGGCGTACCCACAATGTTACTTCGACCTATTACTACGCAGTGTTTGCCATCAGTCGGCAGCTCGTAGCGGCGTAGCAGCTCCACGATGCCGGAGGGTGTGGCGGGTAGTAAGGCGGGCAAGCCGGCCACCATCCGGCCAATGTTCATGGGATGGAAACCGTCCACGTCCTTCTCGGGTCGCACAGCCTCAATCACCTTGTTGGTATCGATGTGGCGGGGCAAGGGCAGCTGCACAATGAAGCCGTCGATTTCCGGGTCGTTGTTCAGCCGGTCCACCTGGGCCAGCAGCTCGGCCTCAGTAATGTCGTCCTCGAAGCGTAGCAGCGTGGAGCCGAACCCTACCCGCTCGCAGGCCAGCACCTTGTTGCGCACGTAGGTTTCGGAGCCGCCGTCGTGGCCCACCAGGATGGCGGCCAGGTGCGGCACCTTCTGGCCGGCGGCTTTGCGTTGGGCTACCTCGGCGGCAATTTCCTCTTTGATGTTCTCGGCAGTCTGTTTGCCGTCGATGAGTTGGTAGGTGGTCGCTTCGGGGTTGTTTGTCATGCTGGGTTGCGGTTATTGCTGATCGGGGATTTGGCTGTTGGCGTGGGCGGCAATGGCGGCGGTTCCGGCAGCCTGCAGAGCGGCTTCCATAGCGGGCCAGTCGTCGCGCCACCGGAACTTGCGCTCCTGGCCTTTGATGATTTTTTCCAGTTGCTCCGGGCTCGTGCAGTTCTTGAGAAGGGTGTCGGACATGTTCTTGAAGTGATTAATCAATACACGCCGTGTCAAGAAGTGTATGAGGTGAGAAAATGAGGTAAAGAGTATAGGGAAACAAAAAACGCGGCCCGTTTCCGGAGCCGCGTTTTCGCTACTAGTCGATTTTAAGAACGGCCAGAAAGGCCTCTTGCGGAATTTCCACGGAGCCCACCTGGCGCATCCGCTTCTTGCCTTCTTTCTGCTTTTCCAGCAGCTTGCGTTTCCGCGAGATGTCGCCGCCGTAGCACTTGGCAATTACGTTTTTGCGCAGGGCCTTCACCGTTTCACGGGCAATGATTTTCTGCCCGATGGAGGCTTGGATGGCAATTTCGAACTGCTGGCGCGGGAGCAGCTCCCGGAGCTTTTCGCAGAGGCGGCGGCCCCACTCGTAGCTCTTGCTGCGGTGCACAATGGCCGACAGGGCATCGACCTTCTCCCCGTTCAGCATCACGTCCAGCTTCACCATGTCCGACTCACGGAAGCCAATCAGCTCGTAGTCCAGCGAGGCGTAGCCGCGCGAAATGGTTTTGAGCTTATCGAAGAAGTCGAACACGATTTCTGACAACGGCAGCTCAAACGTCAGCTCCACCCGCTCACTGGTCAGATAGCTCTGGCCTTTGATGATGCCGCGCTTCTCCATGCACAGGGTGATGATGGGTCCCACATAGTCGGCCGCCGTGATAATCTGGGCTTTGATGTAGGGCTCCTCGATGTGCTTGATCATGTTCGGCTCGGGCATTTCGCTCGGGGCGTTGATGGTCAGCAGCTGATCTTTGGTACCGGTAGCGTGGAACTGCACCGAGGGCACGGTGGTAATTACCGTCATGTTGAACTCCCGCTCCAGGCGCTCCTGCACAATTTCCATGTGCAGCATGCCCAGGAAGCCGCAGCGGAAACCGAATCCCAGGGCCACCGAAGTTTCCGGCTCCCACACCAGTGAGGCGTCGTTCAACTGCAGCTTCTCCATACACGAGCGAAGCTCCTCATACTCAGTGGTATCTACCGGATAAATACCGGCGAATACCATGGGCTTCACGTCTTCGAAACCAACAATGGCTTCGGCCGTGGGGCGGGCTACGTGCGTGATGGTGTCACCTACTTTTACCTCCCGAGCCTCCTTGATACCCGAAATCAGGTAGCCTACGTTGCCGGCGCCAATTTCAAGGCGGGGCTCCTGGTTGAGGCCGAGAATACCGATTTCGTCCGCACCGTACTCTTTACCGGTCGCCATGAAGCGGAGCTTGTCGCCCTTGCGCATGGTGCCGTTCTTGATGCGGAACAGTACTTCAATGCCCCGATAGGAGTTGAATACGGAGTCGAAGATAAGCGCCTGCAGCGGGGCTTCCGGGTCGCCTTGGGGGGCAGGAATCCGCTCACAGATGGCATTCAGAATAGCTTCGATGCCGATACCCGATTTGCCCGAGGCCGGGATAATTTCGTCCCGGTCACAGCCGATCAGGTCCACAATTTCGTCCGATACTTCCTCCGGCATGGAGTGCGGCAGGTCGATTTTGTTGAGTACCGGAATAATGGTCAGGTCGGAGCCAATGGCCAGGTAGAGGTTGGAAATCGTCTGGGCTTCGATGCCTTGCGAGGAGTCCACAATCAGCAGTGCGCCTTCGCAGGCGGCAATGGAGCGGGATACTTCGTAGCTGAAATCGACGTGGCCGGGCGTATCAATCAGGTTGAGCGTGTATTGCTCACCCTTGTACTGATACTGCATCTGGATGGCGTGGCTCTTAATAGTAATGCCCCGCTCCCGCTCCAGGTCCATATTGTCGAGCAGCTGGGCTTGCATGTCGCGCTTAGCCACAGTGCTGGTGAATTCCAACAGGCGGTCGGCCAGGGTACTTTTGCCGTGGTCGATGTGGGCGATGATGCAGAAATTGCGAATGTTCTTCACTAGAGGCGGTTTTTTCCGAGGGCGAAGGTACGCAAAAGGCCCCAAAAACGCTAGCAGCCCGCTTGATCGACCTCTTAGCATGCAAGCTCGACTACAACAGGGTTGCACCTGTTCCGTACAAACGGCACCGGGCCGCCACCCCGTTCCGTTCTACCCAACTTCCCTCTCTTTCCTATGAGCATTCACCTAAACTCCAAAGCGGTTGCCTACGCCAAACAGCTAATCCAAGCAGGTAAAATCAAGAACGACTCCGGCCACTGGCACGAGCACAACCCCGGCACCGACGAGGAAAACCACTTTTTACAGAAGCATGAAATAGAGGAGTACGCCAAGTGGCACTTGGGCGAGGATACCAGCAAGGGCGAAGACACGAAGGGCCGGTACAAATTCCCGTTCGGCGACTTCCAGCTAGTGCACCGGGACGGGCTGTTGGCCGCCAAAGAGCGGGCCGCCCAGCAAGGCTACGCCGACATTGAAAAAGCGGCCGATGAATTGGAGCAAGCCTTGGAAAAGAAAGCCGCCCACTAAGGCAACTCCCGGCGAAAAACCGTGTTAATTCGCGGCCCCATCCCTCCTTTCCGTAGTTCTGCCCGTGTTACTTCGTCGGCTATTGTTGAGCTGGCTGCTCTGCCTATCATCGTATTCATTATTCGCTCAGGCGTTTACCCTGGAAGGCCAGGTGCGGAACGCCCGCACCAACCAACCGATACCCTTTGCTACCCTCGGCATCATTGGCCGCAACATTGGTACGGTGGCTGATGAGCAGGGCCGCTATATTCTGCGGTTTCCGGCCGCCCCTACCGATTCACTGATTATCACCAGCGTGGGCTTTTTTCGGGCGGCTGTGTCGCCGCAGGCTCTCCTAAACGGACAGCGGGAGTTTACCCTGGTGCCGCTGGAGCAAGCCCTGCCCGACGTGGTGGTGCAGCGCCGTCGGGTAAAAACCGGCCTACTGGGCCGCACCCAACCCACCGGCGACGTGCTCTGGACGGCCGGCTCCTCGGGCAAGGAAACCGTGGACGATGAGTGGGGCTGGGAACTGGGTACGGTGCTCACACCTAAGCGCCCCGCCTACCTCGATGCCCTGCACGTGTACCTAGCCACGAATACCTACGAGCACCTGCGCTTCCGCCTGAACCTGTACGCGCTGGAAAACGGCCGCCCCGGCCGGGCCCTGCTGGCCCAGGACATTCAGCTGACAACCACCGACAAGCAGCGGGGCTGGGTTACGCTGGACGTGAGCAACTATGATATCCGGCTGGAAGCCCAGCCCGTGGTAGCTACTATTCAGTGGCTGCAAAGCGAGCGGACGGAGCCTTGGGACAAGTACTTCTCCATTCCGGTGCGCCGCGACAAAAAGCAGGTCATGGTGGAGCGGGAGAACAGCCAGGCCATCTGGACGGTGAATGCCCTGCAGCCCAGCCTGTACTTCACAGTGCTGGAGGAAGTGGACAAGCGGTAGCCGTTTTGCGTATCTTCCCGGAAGACAACCCGCTTAGCCGTATGCGCCCCACCATCACCGAAGACGTCATCACGCTCCGCAGCCCGGTGCTGGCCAATATGTCGGACGACGAGTTCTTCGACTTCTGCCAGCTGAACGCCGACCTGCGCATCGAGCGGACGGCCCAACACGAGATTTTGATTATGTCACCCACCGGCAGCCGCTCCGGCAAACGCAACGCCCGC
This sequence comes from Hymenobacter pini, assembly GCF_020421205.1. GTDB lineage: Bacteria > Bacteroidota > Bacteroidia > Cytophagales > Hymenobacteraceae > Hymenobacter > Hymenobacter pini. Next base: position 1,333,521 of record NZ_JAIZZH010000001.1, on the reverse strand, counting down.
CTGACCGGGCAACTATACAGCTGGTTTGCTCAGCATGAGCACTTGGGAGAAGTATTCGACTCCAATACCGGCTTCACCCTCCCCGATGGCTCCGTATTGTCGCCGGATGCGTCCTGGGTTTCGGCCGCCAAGTGGAACGCCCTCACGCCCGCCCAGCAGGACAAGTTTGCGCCCGTGTGCCCGGAATTCGTGGTGGAGTTGAAATCGGCCACCGACTCATTAAGGACCCTGCAAGCCAAAATGCTGGACTACCTCCGCAACGGCGTGCAGCTAGCTTGGCTGCTCAACCCCGAAACCGAAACGGCCTACCTCTACCGCCCTACCCACTCCGAACCCGAAATCGTGCAGGGCTTCGATAACGAGCTGGCCGGCGAGCCAGTGCTGCCCGGCTTCCGGCTGCGCCTCTCGGAGTTGCGGTAGATGACGCCGGCACGGCCCCGGTCCGGCGGGCGGAGCCCGTCGGGCCGGTTGAAGATAGCTGACACCCGCCCGACAACGCACCAACCCGACGGCTTGCAGCCGCCGGACCGGAACGCCCCTTGTCAGCTGGTCAGCAGCCATTGTGAACGGGTCTGATACTGTTGTGAGTAAGTCACTACGCCTTGTCACTAGGTCAACCCTCAATGTCACCAGGTCAGCAGCTCTTGTCACCCCGCCAGTGTTCATTGCCACTAGGTCAGATGCTCTTGCCACCCGGTCAGTGCCCGTTGTCACCTAGTCAGCAGCTCTTGCCACCTCGTCACAGGGCGTTGCCACTGGGTAACGAGGCATTGCCACCCCGCCACCGTCCCTTGCCGCCTCGGCAGCAGCTAATGACATTTAGGAAAACGAGTAGGGTTTCAAGTAAAGAAATGAAAGGTGTCGAAATCTTCCTGCCCAGCTTCTTGTCCATAGCATGAGTTATTGCTGAAGACAAACCTGTCGACAAGTGCGTACTTAAAACGAGTGCTTTCGACAGTGCAACCAGTTATAACAGCTCTCGTCAGGGTAGCATATCTGAAGTCTGCTGTTTTCAAGCAACACTCAATAAATTGACAACTGGATAAGTCAGCACCGACGAACAGCACTTCCATCCAGCAGCGCCTAAAGACAGCTCCGCTGAGCACGACATTACTAAAATCATCTTCAGTATTCAGTTCTATAGACTCGAAGTGGCGTTGGCCGTTACGGTAGGCCTCCAACAGTTGGCCTTTTGAAATTATATCGTCCATGTAGATATCATTCAGGCCGGAGCATTTGAATTGTTGCCAGCAAGCCACTGACAAGTATTAAAGATAGGGCACTTCCACATAAAGCCCCGCGCCTCCCTCGCCGGGGCTTTTTTCGTACTTTCGCTACCCGAAAAACCACCCACGTAGTTCTCTCTACCATGCACCCAGCTCCCGTAGCGCCCTATAAACCCCAGAACCACGTCCGCATCGTCACGGCGGCGGCGCTGTTCGACGGCCACGACGCGGCCATCAACATCATGCGCCGCATCATCCAGAGCAGCGGCGCCGAGGTCATTCACCTTGGCCACAACCGCTCGGTGCAGGAAATCGTGGACTGCGCCATCCAGGAAGACGCCCAGGCCATTGCCATTACCAGCTACCAGGGCGGCCACAACGAGTTCTTCAAGTACATGCACGACCTGCTGCAGGAGCGCGGCGCGGGTCACATCAAAATCTTCGGCGGCGGCGGCGGCGTCATCCTGCCCTCCGAAATCGAGGAGCTGCAGGGCTACGGCATCACCCGCATCTATAGCCCCGACGACGGCCGCGCCATGGGCCTGCAGGGCATGATCAACGACCTGCTCGAAAAGGCCGACTTCCCCACCGGCAAAAACCTCAACGGCGAAGCCGGCCACGTCAAGGAAAAAGACGCCCGCTCCCTGGGCCGCCTCATCTCGGCCGCCGAAAACTTCCCCGAGGAGTTTGAGCGCGTGAAGGCTTCGTTGCTCGCTGATCGTTTTTCGTTTTTCGAGGGCGGCCGCCAGCAGACGGCCGAAGCCGGCACCACCCCGAACAACGAAAAACAAAAAACGAAAAACGAACACGCCCCCATCCTGGGCATCACCGGCACCGGCGGCGCGGGCAAATCCTCGCTCGTGGACGAGCTGGTGCGCCGCTTCCTGCTCGACTTCCCCGACAAGACCATTGCCATCATTTCGGTCGACCCCTCCAAGCGCAAGACCGGCGGGGCCCTGCTCGGGGACCGGATCCGGATGAACGCCATCAACAACCCGCGCGTGTACATGCGCAGCCTGGCCACCCGCCAGAGCAACCTCGCCCTGAGCCGCTACGTGCAGGACGCGGTGGACGTGGTGCGCGCCGCCGATTTCGACCTGATCATCCTCGAAACCTCCGGCATCGGGCAGAGCGACACCGAAATCATCGAGCACTCCGACGCCAGCCTGTACGTGATGACGCCCGAGTACGGGGCGGCCACCCAGCTGGAGAAAATCGACATGCTCGACTTCGCTGACGTCATTGCGCTCAACAAATTCGACAAGCGCGGTGCCCAGGACGCGTTGCGCGACGTACGCAAGCAGTACCAGCGCAACCACCAGCTCTGGGACCGGCCGCTGGACGAGCTGCCCGTCTACGGCACCATCGCCTCGCAGTTCAACGACCCGGGCATGAACCGCCTGTACCGGGCCGTGCTCAGCACCATCGAGCAGAAAACCGGTACGCCCTTCCACTCCACCCTGGAGACGACGGAGGCGCAGAGCGAGAAGGTGTATATCATTCCGCCCCACCGCACGCGTTACCTCTCCGAAATCACCGAAACCATCCGCCAATATGACCAGTGGGTCGATAAACAAGCCGAAACCGCTCAGCAGCTCTACGGACTCCGCCAAAGCCTTGACGCCGTCCGGAGCCTTGGCGCCGCAAACGGAGCCGGGGGGAGCAGCCGCGACGGACTCCAGCCCGATCAGCTCGCAACCGGCCTGGAGAAAACCTTCGAGGAAATCAAGCTCCGGCTGGACGGGCAAAACTGGAAACTCCTGGAAACCTGGCCGCAAAAGGTAGCCGCCTACAAAGCCCCGGAGTTCGTGTTCAAGGTGCGCGACAAGGAAATCCGCATCAAGACGCACTCCGAAACCCTCTCCCACCTGCAAGTGCCCAAGGTGGCCACCCCGCGCTACGAAGCCTGGGGCGACCTGCTGAAGTGGATGCTGCAGGAAAACGTGCCCGGCGAGTTTCCCTACACCGCCGGCGTGTTCCCCTTCAAGCGCGAGGGCGAAGACCCCACCCGCATGTTCGCCGGCGAAGGCGGCCCGGAGCGCACCAACCGCCGCTTCCACTACGTGTCGGCCGGCCTGCCCGCCAAGCGCCTGAGCACCGCGTTTGACTCCGTGACGCTCTACGGCGAAGACCCCGACCACCGCCCCGACATCTACGGCAAAATCGGCAACAGCGGCGTGAGCATCTGCTGCCTCGACGACGCCAAGAAGCTCTACTCCGGCTTCAACCTCGCCGACCCGGTCACCTCGGTGTCGATGACCATCAACGGGCCCGCCGCCCAGCTGGCCGCCTTCTTCATGAACGCGGCCATTGACCAGCAGTGCGAGCTGTACATCAAGGAGCACGGTTTGGAAGCCGAGGTCAACCAGAAAATCGACGCCATCTACCGGGAGCTGGGCCAGGAGCGCCCGCGCTACCAGGGCCAGCTACCCGAGGGCAACGACGGCCTGGGCCTCATGCTGCTCGGCGTGACCGGCGACCAGGTGCTGCCCGCCGAGGTGTACCAGCCCATCAAGGCCCGCACGCTCTCGCAGGTGCGCGGCACCGTGCAGGCCGACATCCTGAAGGAAGACCAGGCCCAGAACACCTGCATCTTCAGCACGGAATTCTCACTGCGCCTCATGGGCGACGTGCAGCAGTACTTCATCACCAACAAGGTGCGGAACTTCTACTCCGTGTCGATTTCGGGCTACCACATTGCCGAAGCCGGGGCCAACCCCATCACCCAGCTGGCCCTCACGCTCTCGAACGGCTTCACCTTCGTAGAATATTACGTGAGCCGGGGCATGGACGTGAACGACTTCGCGCCCAACCTCTCCTTCTTCTTCTCCAACGGCATGGACCCCGAGTACGCCGTGATGGGCCGCGTGGCGCGCCGCATCTGGGCCAAGGCCATGAAGCTGAAGTACGGGGCCAACGCCCGCTCGCAGATGCTGAAGTACCACATCCAGACCTCGGGCCGCTCCCTGCACGCCCAGGAAATCGACTTCAACGACATCCGCACCACCCTGCAGGCGCTGTACGCCATCTACGACAACTGCAACTCCCTGCACACCAACGCCTACGACGAGGCCATTACCACGCCCACCGAGGAATCGGTGCGCCGGGCCATGGCCATTCAGCTCATCATCAACCGGGAGCTGGGCGAGGCCAAAAACGAAAACCCGCTGCAGGGCTCCTTCATCATCGAGGAAATGACCGACCTGGTGGAGGAAGCCGTGATGCTGGAGTTTGACCGCATCACCGAGCGCGGCGGCGTGCTGGGCGCCATGGAAACCATGTACCAGCGTGGCAAAATCCAGGAGGAAAGCCTCTACTACGAGATGCAGAAGCACACCGGCGAGCTGCCCATCATCGGGGTGAACACCTTCCTCTCCTCCAAAGGCTCGCCCACGGTGCAGCCCGCCGAGGTTATCCGCGCCACCGAGGAGGAAAAGCAGTACCAGATCAGCATGCTCCAGCGCCTGCACGCCCGCAACCACTCCACAGCCGACGCCGCCCTGAAGCGCCTGCAGCAGGTGGCCGTGCAAAACGGCAACCTCTTCGAGGAACTGATGGAAACGGTCAAGTCCTGCTCCCTCGGCCAGATTACCAACGCCCTGTTCGAAGTAGGCGGTCAGTACCGGCGGAATATGTAATTGCTGATTGCATCAAAATGGCGCTGCACAACAAATCATTCTTCAGCAACCTTAACCTGGAAACCGCCGGTTTTCCATCTTGGGATTCCATATCCGACGAAGAATGGAAAAACGTGCTTAGCAATTATGTATTCAAAATTGCTGACAGTTTTGCTTTTGACAGCGTTTTTAAAAAAGCAGATTTATTCCCAGATGGATTAAATTATTTTGCTGACTGGGAGCTTAATATTATTGGCTTGTCTGAAGCCGATGGTGATATAGTTTGTAAATTTCAGCTCAATGACAATTGTCGGGCTAAGCTCTTAGAATATGAGTTTGCAGTTCATCATTTTGAAAGCAAGAAATTTCTCAACTATTACGAATTCGACTGCACCTACTTTTTCAGTGGTGAACGATTAATTGCAACATATATCAATCATGAAAGTGAGATAATGTTTCTCGACTTGAATGATGATGAAGCATCACTGATTGAAACCTTAGAGCCGCATATAAAACGTTCTTTTGTCGATTCTGCTGTTTTCATAGCTGCTGTAAAAGCAAGTAGAGCTTCTTGAATTAAGGTATATTATAGCTGATGCAACATCCTACATTCCCCATCTGGCGCGCGTTAGGCTAGGCTTGACTCGCGCTACTATGGGCAGCTTTGGATGAAATGGAAACGGGTGCTACCTTGCGAGAGGTAGCACCCGTTTTTATGGAATTATTTCGTCAATTGGTTTTGCTGATTCTTTTGCTGGCTCCTTTTATAGGCATAGCACAGGAAAGAAAATTACATATACCTCTGAATCAGCGAGGCGACACAACCTTCTGGTACAAATATCAGAGTGAGCTAGCACAACAATTATCACTCATTGCTTTACCTAAATCCACGCATAAATTTCATTTCCGGCTATGGATGGACAGACAAGCCATTGAGATATGGCAAGAGTCTACAGGCAGCTTTCAAGGGCAATTAGTTTCATGGGCTAAGGAGCACTCACCTGAAGGGGAAGAACCAACAAATAGAATAGCAGTGCGTGCTGTCCCTTTTGACACAGTCACTACCAGAAAACTATATCATTTAATTATCACTAGCAGCATTCAGGACTTGCCTGACCAAGAGCAAATCAAAGAATGGCGTCAAGGTTTTGATGGCATAGAGTACATTATTGAGACAGTTGATAGTAACGAGTATTATCTAAAAACCTATTGGACTCCTACCGCGCAGGGCAGTCTTGAAGAGGCCATTATGGTGAACCGGTTTGTTCAAGATGCTTCAATGCTGGCTCGCGCCCAAGACGAATGGAAATCATTTACCGCAACTATTCCTTACGAGTGCTACATGAATAGCAGCATGACTATAGCATGTAGAATACTTTCGTCAGCTGATAAAAGGCGCTTGAAGAAGGCGCGAGAGAATTATCGTAAAAGCCAGAGGAAATAATCTTCTTGTCTCATACCATAACTCGGTGCCCGTCAGCTAGAAGCGCCAGCCTCCCAAAGCCGCCGCAGCGGCCAGCCGGTACCGCGCCGCGCGGAGTCGGCCGGGCGGCGCTTTCTTGTAGGGTGTCGCTGGCTGTAGAGACGCAACCTTGCGTCTCAATCGTTGCTGATGTTGTGTACCTTGAACGAACTCCGGCGTCTTCGTTCAACGACGAGACGCAAGGTTGCGTCACTACAACCGCACCTGGCCACCTCACCGCTGCGTTGCTCTCCCAACTCACGCCCCAATTGTTCAAACGTACGTCCCGATTCTCCCAAGCTTAGCCTCAGTCTTCCAAAGCCCGGCCCCAGTCCTCCAAAGCATAGCCCCAACCATCCAAAGCTTGGACTCAGCCCCTCAAACCCTAGTCCCACCTCCCCAAAGCCTAGCCCCAACATCCCAAAGCCTCGCTCCAATTCTTCAAATCTTCGCCTCACCTCTTCCAGTCGTTTTGTAGAGTGCCAGAGGCCGGGTAAGGAGCAAACCTACCGGGCAATACCGGTCCCTGGCCCGATTCGGACCGCCAGGAGGGTCCGTTCACCGAGAGCCGCGCCGCCGAAGCTTGGCAATTGGCTAGCTTTACCCCATGCGCACGGCTCTTAACAGGTGGAAAGACGGTCTGCTGGCACTGCTGGCCGGACTGGCCGCCTGCTCCTCCCCCGATCAGTCAACCCAGCTGCCCCCGGCCCAGGATGTGCGGGTGCGCTACCAGGCCCGCCGCGTGGTCCTGCCCGACGTGCCCCAGCGCGGCCGCATTCTGGATAGGCACGACTCGGTACTGGTGGATACCCGGCCGCAGTTTCTGCTGAAGCTGCCCAACCGGCTAGATACCCTGAAGCTGGGTGAGCTGCTGGGCTGGGACTCTACCACCGTCCGCCAGCGTATTCGGGAGGCCGTGCCGGCGTATCGGCTGGGCTCCGGCTACCCCGTGCAGCTGCGCCTGACGGTGGCCGAAGCCGAGCGGGTGCGCCGCGACAGTAGCCAAACCGTGCCTCGCCTGACCCTGACGGAGCGCCCGCGCCGCACCTATACTACCCCGGCCGGGGCCCCGGTGCTGGGCTACACCTACGCCGAGGCCCAACCCTTCCTGGGCCAGGCCCGGCGCACTCAGCGCGGCCGCTTCTACCGCCTGCGCAACGGTGGGGTGGAGAGCTACTATAATGGGCTGCTGGCCGGGCACCGGGGCTACCTGCACCCGTTAGTGGATAAGCAGGGCCGGCAGCACGGCAGCTGGACAAAAGACACCCTATTTCAGCAGGGCCAGGACCTGCACCTCACCATCGACGTGAAGCTGCAGAGCTACGCCGAAAAGCTACTGGGCAACCGCAAAGGCTACCTGGTGGCCCTGGACCCGCGCACCGGCGAAATCCTGGCCTACGTATCAGCCCCGGTATACCCGGCCAGCACCATCACCGCCCCCGACCAAGCCGGGGTAAGGGCCGAGCTGCTGGACCACGAGGACCTGCCCTTGCTCAACCGTCCGGCCACGCTGGCCAACCCGCCGGGCTCGGTGTTCAAGTTGGTGAATGCCGCCGTGGCCTTGCAGCTGGGTGCCATTACGCCGGCCAGCGCGTATCCCTGCAACCAGGAGCTGGTGAGCTGCGTGCACCACCACCGCCCGGCCCGCACCCTCACCGCCGGCCTCAAGTACAGCTGCAACCCCTACTTCTACCAGGTGATGCAAAGCCTGATCGACTGCGTGCCTGACTCTTTGGCCGGAGATACCGTGGCGGCCCGCCACGCCAACCTGGCCCAGTGGCGGCGCTACGTCCGTTCGTTTGGGTTTGCTACTACGCTGGGGGTAGACGTTCCGCGCGAGGCGCCCGGCTTCCTGCCCACGCCCGCGTACTACGACAAAGCCCGCCGCACCCGGGGCTGGACCTACCGCTCCATCTACTCACTCAGTATCGGGCAGGGCGAAATCAACCTGACGGGCCTGCAGATGGCCAACATGGCGGCCATTATTGCCAATCGGGGCTGGTACTACCCGCCCCATTTGGTGCGCGGTATCGGCAAGGGCGGCCCCCTCTCCCGCTTCACCGAAAAGCACCACACGCTGGTGGATAGCGTGCATTTTGCGGCCCTGGTACCCGGTATGGTGGCCGTCATGCAGCGCGGCGGCACCGCCGACGCCTCCAGCCTGGCCGACGTGGGCATTACCGTAGCCGGCAAAACCGGCACCGTACAAAACGACGAGGGCGACGACCACGCAGCTTTCGTAGGCTTTGCCCCGGCCGACAACCCCAAAATTGCCGTGGCGGTGTACCTGGAAAACGCCGGCTTCGGGGCCACCGCCGCCGCACCCTGCGCCGTGATGGTGATGGAGAAATACCTGCGCGGCTACATTGCCCCCAAGCGTAAGCATTGGGAGCGGCGCATTATAAGCCGGGCAAGGCGGGAGTAATCACAAAACACGGTTAACGGAGAAGGGGTAGTTGGCTCGGCGCGTGTGTTTGAGCACGTACCTTTACCGTCCTAGCCGATTGCCTATGTCTTCCTTCCTGGTTCGCCGGGCCGCGCCGCTGCTCTTGGTGGCCGTCGCCGCCTGCACCGCTGGCCGCCCCGGCCGCCCCACTGCCATGTCCCGTCCCTCGGCCCCCGATTTGCTGGCGCAGATGCGCATGGTGGTGCCCCGCGCGGCCAACCGCCCGGTGTCGTTTACCAACAAAGCCGCCGCCTATTATTTCACCCAGACGCACCGCACCGACCACCCCGAGTGGAGTTGGTTTGAGGGCCTGAACGTAGCCAAAAACCGCGTGTTCGGCGGCTACGAGCTGTGGGTGGACGGCCAGCCCCTCGACAACGCCGCCGCCACCGAAGTGGCCGTGTACCCGCACCAGCTGCAGCGCCGGTACGCCGGCGGCGCGGTGGAAACCCTGTGGCTGCTGGATGAGCGCAATGTGCTGGCCGTGGACCTCGACCAGACCCACAACGCGCCCCTCGCCCTGCACCTGAAGGGCGACAACGTGAATTTCCTGCGCCAGCAGGCCGACGTGGCGTTCTTCTCGGCGCGGGAGGGCAACTTCCTGCTGGCCGTGGCCCCGCGCCAAACCGGGCAGGCGCTGACGGTACAGAACCAACGCGCCCAGACTACCGGCGGCACCGGCTTTCTGGTGGCGGTGGGCAAGGATGAGGCGGAGGCTACGGCCCTGATTCGGGAGGCGCAGCAGCGGGGCGAGGAGCTGAAGCAGGCCCGCCGCAAGCGCATGGGCGAGTACCTGCGCGGCCCCGTGTACCTATACAGCCCCAACGACTCGCTGACTCGGGCCCTGCGCTGGCTGCACGCCACCACCGACCAGCTCATCACCCACCAGCAGGGCGAGGGCATTTACGCCGGGCTGCCGTGGTTCAACGAGTACTGGGGCCGCGACGAGTTCATCTCCCTGCCCGGCACGGCCCTGGTGACGGGGCAGTTCGGGCCCGCCCGGCGCATCCTGCTGTCGTTTGCCCAGTACCAGCAGCTCGACCCCACCTCGCGCTACTACGGGCGGGTGCCCAACATCGTCAACCCCAGCAACATCGACTACCACACCACCGATGGCACCCCGCGCTTCGTGCTGGGGCTGCAGGACTACGTGCGCTACTCCGGCGACACCTCCCTGGTGCGGCAGCTCTACCCCAACGTGCGGGCCAGCATTGAGGGGGCGCTGAAGTACTGGACCGACAACAAAGGCTACCTGCTGCACGAGGACAACGAAACCTGGATGGATGCCCGTGATCAGAACCTGGTGGCCTACACGCCCCGCGGCACCCGCGCCAACGACATTCAGGCCCTGTGGGTGGAGCAGCTGCGAGCCGGTGCGGCATTTGCGGCATTACTGCACGACGCCGGCCGCCAGCAGCAGTGGCAGCAGCTGGCCGACCGGGTGCAGGCCCACTTCGCCCGCGACTACGCCCCCGACGCCCAACACCCCTACCTGGCCGACCGCCTCGACGCCCATAACCGCCCCGACTTCACCCTGCGCCCCAACCAGCTCTACGCCCTCGACCTGGTGCCCGATGCGGCCCTGCGCCGCCAAGTGGTGCGCCAGTGCTGGCAGGAGCTGGTGTACCCCTGGGGCGTGGCCTCGCTCAACCGACAAGACCCGGCTTTCCACCCCTACCACCTCGCCCCCGGCGTGTACCACAAGGATGCGGCCTACCACCGCGGAGCCGTGTGGCTCTGGAACAACGGCATTGCCATGCAGCGCATGCTGGAGGCCGGGCAGTCGGCCACGGCCTGGCAGCTGTTTGAGAATATGAACCGCCAGGCCCTGACCCGCGGCGTGGTGGGCGGCCTGAGCGAAAACATGGACGCCTACCCGCACCCCGGCGAAGCCTGGCCCCGCCTCACCGGCACCTACCTGCAGGCCTGGTCCAACGCCGAGCAGCTGCGCGTGTGGTACCAGTACTTCCTCGGCATCCGCCCCAACCTGGGCACCGGCCGCCTCACGCTGGCCCCGCGCCTACCCCAGGTCTGCCCGGCCCTCAGCTACACCGTGCGCCTCGGCGCAGGCCAGCTGGATGCCCAATACCAGCCCGGCGCCACCGCCGCCCACAGCTACACCCTGCACGGCTTCAGCACCACCGCCGTGGTGGACGTAGCGCCCTTCCCCACCCAAGAAGTGCAGCTGCCCGATGGGGCCACGCTGCACCTACGCCAGTCGGCCCGGGAGCTGCGGGTGCAGGTGCAGGATACCCAGGGCCGCCCCCTCGCTACCCACACCCTACTGCCCAACGCGGCCCGCCAGGCCCTACAACAGCAGAACGATGCCGCCCTGGCCGGTGTGCCCTTCGCTCAGCCCTTCGACCTCAGCCGCCACCCCGTGATGCAGGCGGGCAAGAAGTAGCCTAAGCGGGATTCAATGGTAGGCGAAGGGGATATGAGCATTGGGACCAGCGCATCCGTTGGCGGGCCGGGTTAAATCAGTAGGTGCTGAATTGAGATGCCCACCCACGCAGCCATGTTGCTTTTGCGTACCGGCCCCCTGCTATTTCAGGCGTTTCAGCATTTGCTTCATCTGAGCAATTTCGCGACGCTGGGCCTGAATGATGTCATGGGCCAGACGACGCACTTCGGGGTCTTGCAGGCTGGCCCGCTCACTGGTGAGAATGGCAATGGAGTGGTGCGGAATCATGGCTTGTACCCAGCGCCGGTCGTTCACGAAAGTCTGCGTCCGCATCAAAGCAAACGTACCCGCAAACACCCCTAGACAGCCCGCGGCAATCAGCAGGTTTTGGCGCTGATTGGTATACATGTGCCGCATGAACAGAAGCATAATCAGGGCCATGGGTGCCACCATCAGCACCGTCATGTAGAAGCGCATCAGGCTCGGGTACACATCGCCCAGCTCGTAGGTATTGAGGTACATGACCACGTACATCACTACGAACGACACGGCGAGCATGAGAAAGAAACGGCGGTAAGGATTTGGGTGCATGAGTGCTGAGGGGAGTAAGGACGTGACAGAATCGTGTAACGCCCACCCTCACTGCGAGGTTGTGCACCTACTTTCCTTAGCCTGGTTTCTGAAACCTAAGGCCGTACGTTGAACCGGGCCCTGTACACGGTGGTGTCGCCGGGGCCGAATTCGATGCGGCGGTTATCGGCTCCGGCCAGCTCAAACTCGCCATTAAGAGTGAATTTGACTTCGGTGATGAGATAACCGGTATACGTAGTCACAACGGCCCGGTACAGGCTGCTGTCGGAGTTGGCGGGCGTGAGGGCCAGGTCCTGCTCCCAACTCAGGGGTTTGTCGCGGCCGCGCAGGCCCACCTGCCGCACCGGGCCGTGGCCACTCACGTCGAGCAGGTACACCACCGTTTTATCGTGGGCGGGCTGTACGCAGCCGGGGAGCAGCAGCGCCAGCACGGGCAGCAGCGCCAGGGCCGCGGCGGGGCGCAATGGGGCCGCAGCCGGGGCGGCCGGGCGGCGGCTGAGCCAGCGGGTCAATAGGTAATCGAGCCCGAAGCGGCCCGAGCCGAGTACCAGCGCCATCAGGCTCACCCACAGGAAACCGGCGGCGGGCAGCGTGTTCCACATGCCCTGCGGCAGCTGCTGCATGAAAATGGCTACCAGCATGGTGCAGCTGATGAGGAAGGCCGACACGCGGGTGCCCAGCCCGGCCAGCAGCAGCAGGCCGCCTACGGCTTCGCTGAAGGCCCCCATCCAGGCAAAGAAGCCGGGCAGCACGGCGAAGATGCCACCATACGCGGCCACGTCCTGCGGAAACCAGAAGGCCACCTCAAACAGGCCCAGGTTGTTGTCGGGCGGTGACCAGGGCAGGCCGAACTTGGCCGCCCCAAACTCGGCGGTGAGCAGGTAGCCGCACACTGCGCGGGGCAGCAGCAACAGGGCATCTTGCCACCAATGGGGCAGCATAATCGGTTCGAAAAGCGGACGTAGGATGCGGAGCATGGCGGCGAAGGCTGAGGGTGAATGAAAAAAACGTGTCGGGCTTATCCGGGCCGAAGCAGCCGGGAACTGAGCCAAAGCACGGCAACTCCCCGCCTTCCGGTGCGCCAATTCATATATTGACACTCCGGCTGGGCTGATGTAGGACGTTTTTCGCGCATTTGCGCCGGTCAGGGCCTGGCTCGATACTCTTCCTCCTCATCCTTTCGTCTATGACGTCCACCATCACCATTGCCCCGCACTCCGCGCACCCGCTTACCGTGGCGCGGCTGGGCTACGGCACCATGCGGCTCACCGGGCCCGATATCTGGGGTGAGCCGGCCAACCGCCCCGAGGCCCTGCAGATTCTGCGCGAAGCTGTGGAAGCGGGCGTTACCTTCCTCGACACGGCTGATTATTACGGCGAGGATGTGACTAACCGCCTCATTCGGGAAGCGCTGCACCCTTATCCGGCCGGCTTGGTTATCTGCACCAAAGTGGGGGCCACCCGCCGCCCCGATAAAAGCTGGGTGCCTTTCAACCGCCCGGAGCAGTTGCGCCAAAGCATCGAGAACAACCTACGCACCCTGCGTCAGGAGCAGATTCAGCTGGTGCACCTGCGGCTGATGGGTACGGGCCCAGTACCGCTGGCCGAGCAGCTGGGCGCCATGCTGGACCTGCAGCGGGAAGGCAAAATCCTGCACCTGGGTTTGAGCAACGTAACGCGGGCCGAGCTGGAAGAAGGGCTGCGGCTTGCCCCCATTGCCACCGTTGAGAATATGTACAGCTACGCGCAGCGCACCACCCTACAGCATGCCCACGGCAGCAACCCCGGCGGCGAGGAAGTACTAGACCTCTGCGAGCAGCACCAGCTACCACTAATTCCGTTCTTCTCCCTGCTGCACGCCCTGCCCCAGCAGTCGGACCGGATTGCCGAAGTAGCTCGCCGCCACCAGGCAACGCCCGCCCAGGTCAATATTGCCTGGTTGCTGCACAAGTCACCCTGTATACTTCCCATTCCGGGCACCTCCCGGCTGGCCCACCTGCGCGAGAATATGGCCGCAGCCAGCATTCGGTTGAGTGAGGAGGATATGGCATTTCTGGGGTAGTGCTCACTCTCACATAGCAGCTAATTCATAAGAAAGCCGCCGTCCTGGCATGCAGGAGCGGCGGCTTTCGTGTGTTGGGTGGATTGGCAGCGAGTTCGGGCCCCGATGACGTGGTGCCAGAAGCCGACCAATTCTTTACTTGCCCGCGGCGGGTGTTGCAGCCGGGTGGCGACGCGCCTCTTCTTTCTGATAGAAGGCTAGCTCCTGCCGGTAAGGCGCGTAGTTCCAGTCGGGGCGGGCAGTAGCGGCGGTACGGGCGGCCGTGGTGAGGACCGTTAGTTGGTCTGAGCTCAGGACAGAGGTCGTAGAATCGGCCAACAAAGCCTGGTGGCGTTCCTCCAACAGGGCTTCCAGAGCCTGAATTTCGGGGCCGCCTTTGCCTTTGAAGGTTTCGGGGGCGGTACGCTTGCGCTGAATACTCTCGCCCCGGTAAGTGAATAGCGTAACCCCGCGGCCCAGCACTGGAGTTTCGGTAGTGCCGGCCGCCTGCTGGGCCGCCTTATTCTTTTTCTGGCGGGAAGCCAGCGTGGCAGCCGCCGTGGCGGCGCGAGTTGCATTCATAATCAGGCTAATTTGGGCCTGGGCCTGCTGGATAGTTAGGGCCGCTGTAAGAGTAATGATATACTTCATGTGGGAGAGTATGGTAGAAAACGAGGGGCGCAAGCTACACAGGAATCAGCGCCTGGCCGAATCATTCGGCAGCTTGTGTAGCTTTCGGCTGCCTCCTGTTTCTTAACCCGCCGTATGCCGCGCTTTAGTCCTCTTTTTGCATTTCTAACCCCATTGCTGCTCGTCGGCGGCCTACTGCTGGTGACTCCCGCCTATTCCCAGCAGTCCACCCTGCCGCGTGACACCTCGTTTACCACGTATAGCGCCTTCCTCAAGGTCCGCAAGCAGCACCCCAATAGCAGCATTGCCCGGCCGCCGGTGCCCACCACCATCCGCAGCCAGACTAATATTCCCTACTGCGAAGCCTCGGGCCGGCCGCTGCTGCTGGATGTGTTCTACCCCCAAAGCCACCGGCGGCGACCCCACCCGGCGGTACTGCTGGTACACGGCGGCGGCTGGCGCTCCGGCAACCGGAGCCAGCACCACGCCATGGCCCAGCAACTAGCGGCTCAGGGCTTTGTAGCGGCCACGGCCGAATACCGGCTCAGCCCCGAAGTGCCCTATCCGGCTGCAGTGCAGGACTTGAAGACTGCCTTGCGCTGGCTGCGGGCCCATGCGCGCACCTACAGCCTCGATACCATGAGAGTAGCTGTGTGGGGATTCTCGGCGGGTGGACAGCTGGCGGCCCTGATAGGCACTACCAACGCCGACCCGCGCTACGAGGCCGGCTCCTGTTACCGTACGTACTCCAGCCAGGTGCAGGCTATTGTGGATGTAGATGGTATTCTGGCCTTTACGCACCCGGAGTCGGGAGAGGGAGATGATAGCAAGGGGCTTTCGGCGGCCACCCAATGGCTGGGCAGCAGCCGGGCTACCAACCCCGCGCTGTGGCAGCAGGCTTCGGCTCTCAGCCATGTTGGCCCGGGCACGCCCCCCATTCTCTTCATCAACAGCGGAGTAGCCCGGATGCATGCTGGCCGCGACGATGTGCGTCAGCAGCTCACGGCCCTGGGCATTTATTCTGAGGTCCATACTTTCCCCGAGGCTCCGCACCCGTTCCCGCTGTTCAACCCCTGGTTTGCGCCCACGCTGGAGTACACCGTGCAGTTTCTGCGCCGCGTATTCGGGCAGCCCTGAACCACACCAGGCCCGCTTGCGTGCAACCTCATCTCCGGCCGATATTTCAGCCTGAAATGATAGTTATTCAGCGGAGCCTGCCACCCGGGGCCCATTGGATGGCTCATGCTGCTGACCTTGCCTCGGGACCGGGGTGGGTTCTGATGTAATTATGGCTATGAAAAACGTCGTTGCCTCGCTGCTATTTATTGCTTTCACCGCTTCAGGCGGGCAGGCGCAGTCCTTATCGGGAGTGTGGCAGGGAGTGGAAACTGATACCGGCGACCGGGACGGGTATTGGCCGGCTTTGTTGCGGGTGCAGCAGAGCAAATCGGGCGGCGTACTGGGCGTGTTGTACCAGGAGGTGGGCGAGGCCCCGCAGGTCAGCGTTACGTTTCAGGTTCGGGCAACCCGTACGGCAGCTGGCCTGCAGTTGGAGCACGTGCGCAAACTCCAGGAAACCGGCCGCAGCCCCTTTAGCTACTGGTGCGACGGCGCCATTACATTCACCTACGATGCCGCCCAGGAAAAGCTAACTGGCCAGGCCACTTACCGCCCCGTGGGCGACTGTGACCATGGCACGTTTGTACTGTACCGGGTAAAGCTGAAATCAGCCCCCACGGTACCCGCGGCTACTGAAACCACTATCCGCGTATCGGGCCGCAATGTGTTATGGTACGCCGATGCGGAGTTGAAGCAGCCCGTGGCTACCGGCAACACCTACCGCACCAAGCTCAGCCAGACCACCACCTTTTACCTGACTCAAGGCTTCTACCCCACCCGCGAAAGCGCCGTGGTGCCCATTACTATTCAGGTTACTGCTGCCAGCCCCGGGCGGCAGTCAGCGGCCATTGAGCCACTTCCGCGGCCAGCTGTTGCCACGTTGCCCCCGGCACTTGCCCTGCCCAATCTGCCGGCTACGCTACCCACTACTGCTGCCACGGCCCCCGTAGTATCGGAGCGCCTGGTGGTACTGCCTACCGTATTGTTTAAACTGGGCACTCCGGAGCTGCTGCCCGAAGGCCGCCCGGCCCTGAACCAACTGGCCGCCGAACTGCTGTCCCGACCTACCTTACGGATTCTGATTGCCGGCCACACCGATAAAATTGGCGAGCCCCAGAAAAACCAGGTGCTTAGCGAGCAACGGGCCGAGGCTGTAAAGAGCTTCCTGGTGAAAAGCGGCGTAGCTGCCGACCGCATTAGCACCGTGGGCTACGGCGACGCCCGCCCACTTCATCCCTCACCTGACGCCCGCAACCGCCGCGTAGAGGTGCAGCAGGTGCAGTAGTTGCGTTGGCAGTTATGGAAAACGGACGCAGTCGGCATCAGCACTGTATGCGGTTTCCAGTTTTACTAATTAAGTGATGTAGTTGATCAGCGAGTTTTTACGCATTCTTATGCAACTCCTGCTGCATAAGAATGCGGGGGCATTTTGATACCTGTGCTAAGAAAAAAAATAGGTGTTCATTTTCCGGTTGCGACAGCACGGCGGGTGGGGCGAGGTTTGTGCTTAGTTCTACCCCAAGCTGACAACCCGATATGACCGACACCTTTCTCCGATTCCACGCCCTGCACCACCAGGCCGAGCCCTTACTGCTGCCCAACGCCTGGGATGCCCGTAGCGCCGCAGCCTGCACGGTGGCCGGTTTTGCGGCCGTGGGTACTTCCAGCGCCGCCATGGCCGATATGCTGGGCTACTCCGATGGTGAGCAGCTGCCTTTTGCTACCCTGCTCTACCTGGTGAGCCGCATGCGCACCGCCACTCCTCTGCCCCTGACGGTGGATTTTGAAGGTGGGTACAGTCGCTCGCCCCAACAGGTGGCAGAACACCTGCACGCCCTGCTGCAACTGGGTGTAGTCGGCATCAACCTAGAGGACTCTGTAGTGGAAACCGGTCAGCGCCGTATGCGCCCCCTGGGTGATATGGTGGCCCTAATGGAGTATTTGCGTCACTACTGCGCCGAGCATGAACTGGCCGTGTTCATCAACCTGCGCACCGATACGTACTTGCTGCCCGGCAAACCGCCGCTACCCGAAACGCTGACCCGGGCCGCCGCTTACGCTGCTGCCGGGGCCGATGGGCTATTCGTGCCCGGCCTCACAGACCTGACGGATATCCGAACCCTACACCAGGGCACGCCGCTTCCCCTCAACGTAATGGCCCTACCCCAGCTGCCGCCCCTGGCCGACCTGGCCACTGTTGGCATACGCCGCGTGAGCATGGGCAATTTCCTGTACGAAGCAGCCTCGCCCCACTCTTTGGCCCAGCATGTGGCCCGTACCCGTAGCCTTACTCCACTGTTTGCCTGAACTTTGCCCCATGCTCCCTCCCTTGCCACCCAGCCCCGAGTGCTACCATGCGTTGGTAGCCCGCAACCCCGAGTATGAAGGCCGGTTCATTGCGGCCGTGCGTACCACGGGTATTTTCTGCCGGCCTACCTGCCGGGCCCGCAAGCCCAAGGCTGAAAACGTGGAGTTCTTCGCCACTACCCGCGAGGCCCTGGTGCACGGCTACCGCCCCTGCAAGGTGTGTGCCCCCCTGGCTGCTACCGGCCCCGATGCGCCTGCCTTCGTAGCGCAGCTGCTCGCGCAGCTCTCGGCCGACCCCGCTACCCGCATCCGCGACGCCCACCTGCGGGCCCAGGGCCTGGAGCCGGCCACCGTGCGCCGCTGGTTCTTGCTCACCCACGCCCTCACCTTCCAAGCTTACCAGCGCCTGTACCGGCTCAATACCGCCTTCAAACAGCTTCAAACCGGTACCCCGGTTACGGATGCCGCCTTTGGTAGCGGCTACGAGTCGCTGAGCGGGTTTCAGGAGTCATTCCGAACGTTGTTTGGCGCTGCGCCCAGCCACAGCCGCCAGCAGCAGGTAATCGACCTTACCCGGCTAGATACGCCATTGGGGCCTATGTTGGCCGCCGCTACCACCGAAGGAGTATGCTTGCTGGAGTTCACCGACCGCCGAGGGCTTGAAACCGAGTTGCAGGAGCTGAGCCGCCGCCTGCAGGCCCCCGTAATCCAGGGCGACAACATGCATTTTCACAAGTTGCGCACCCAATTAACCGAATACTTTGCCGGTCAGCGGCAAGAATTCTCGGTACCGCTGCACATGCCCGGCTCGGTTTTTCAGCAGCAGGTGTGGCAGGAGCTGCAGCGCATCCCTTTCGGCCACACCCGCAGCTACGGACAGCAGGCCGCCGCTTTGCAGCGCCCCCAGGCGGTTAGGGCGGTAGCCGCGGCCAATGGCCAGAACCGGATAGCTATTCTCATTCCCTGCCACCGCGTGATTGGGGCCGATGGCCGGCTTACGGGCTACGCCGGCGGTCTGTGGCGCAAGCAACGCCTGCTGGAGCTGGAAAACCCACGCGTGGACCTATTTACAGATAAAAAATGATGCTTGCATAACATTTTATTGCCAACTGCGTAGTACCTTTGCAGTCAACAAACTGACTACCATCATTCTAGCATATACCATGAAAAAGACCACTGCTGCCGTTTCTTCGCTGCTGGTTTTGGGCGGCCTGGGCTCCTTGAGCTTCTTGGCTGCGCAAGTCCGCGACCTGAACCTGTTTTTCGATCTGCGCGACGAAGAGGAAATGCATTTCTGCTAGGCGGCCCACCGGTTCGTTTTTCCTGCTGCACCCCACCCATCCGGTGGGGTGCAGTGCTTTTTAGCATCTACAAACTCTCGTTCAAAATCAGGGCATTACCGATGGGCCGCAAAAAAAACCATATCCATTCGCGGCGGTTTTCGGTACTTCACAGCGGCAGCCGGTAGTCGGCTGTGCAAAATTCTCCCTCACCCGCTGCCGGGCTGGGGTACCTTTCTCTCTAGGGTTACCCAAATAGTTCCAGCAGCTTTATTCAGTGGTTTATGAACCTGACCGGCTTGAAAGAGCAAATCAGCTACATCATTGGGCGCGACATGGCCCGCAACTTTGCCCAGCAGGGTCTTGATCTGGACATCGACGTATTCGCCCAGAGCATGAAAGAGGCCCTGACCGGCGAGCCGAGCCGCCTCACGCCCGAACAGATGCAAAGCGCCATGCAGCAGCTGCAGCAGCAAATGGAAGCGCACGAGGAATCCAACCAAGACCCCAACGCCATGAACAACAACAAAGCAGAAGGTGAAGCCTTCCTGCAAGAGAATGCCAAGAAACCGGGCGTAACCACCCTGCCCAGCGGCCTGCAATACGAGGTGCTGACGGAAGGCACTGGCCCCAAGCCCGGCCCGTCCTCGTCGGTTACCACCCACTACCACGGCACGCTCATCAATGGCAACGTATTCGATTCGTCGTACCAGCGCGGCCAGCCCGCCACCTTCGGCGTAAACCAGGTAATTGCTGGCTGGACGGAAGCCCTGCAGCTGATGCCCGAGGGCTCGAAGTGGCGCCTGTACATCCCCTCCGATCTGGCTTACGGCAAGCGTGGCGCCGGCCGTGACATCGGCCCCGATTCCGCCCTCATCTTTGATGTGGAGCTGCTGAAAGTAAACCGATAGCCCAAGCTAAATCATCTGGTACAATGTATTTAAATTCAATGCATTACACCAAGTGATTTAAACTTCAACTAAATGAAAGCCCCGCTGCCACCCGTGCGCCTCGTGCCTCCTCAATGGGCACGAACCACTACTGGCCGCGGGGCTTTTATATCTATGGATTCTTTCCCCCCCTCTGACTCTGCCGAGCCCGCTAGCCACCCAGTCAACGGGCAGCCTTACGGCCCGGAGCTAATACCAGCTCCATTGCCGCCTGCGCCACCCGAAGTTTTCCCTACCCTCCGCAGCGAAGACAGCCGAGTGGTGCTCACCAGCGACGCGCTGGAGCTGAACGGCCAGGTGTATGGCTGGCGCGAGCTTGAGGGGGTAGACGTTCGGCCGGTGCGCTGGCTGTTGGGGGTGCTGCTGGGCGTGTTTCTGCTCGGGGCTTTTTTGCTGGCATATTTGCAGTTCTGGCTTCGCACGGTACCGGCTGCGGTGGGCATTGCCGGGTCGTTGGGGTTGCTGGCCTGGGGGGCCCGGGGCACCAACCGGTGGCGCTTGTACCGGCCCGGGCGGGAGCCGCTCCACGTGGCCCTAGCCGGCCCCATTACCAGTTGGACGCGCCTGGCGCAGGAAGCCAACTACCGCATCCGGCGGCGCCACGATGAAGCGGCCGCCGAAGCGGCCTACGCGCTGGCCCTAGCCGACTGGCGCGCGCAGCAGGCGGCTTCCTCCTGGTAGCAATAGTTTTGTCCGGGTTCCGGTTAGCCGTTTCCGGCTGTGTTGCGTACGGGCAGCTAGCACCGGCATTCCGGTTGAACTGCTACCTTTGGCCCCGCTTGTAAAAAACCGGCTATTCTCTCACTAGTACTCCTCCCATGGACGCCAAACATCAGCACACCGCCATATCTACGGCTGGCTTGCTCATTGCTCTCGGCATTATCTACGGCGACATCGGCACCTCGCCGCTGTACGTAATGAAGGCCATTGTGCCGGGCAACATCGACCCGCGGCTTGTGTACGGGGGTATTTCCTGCGTATTCTGGACGCTCACCCTGCAAACTACCATCAAGTATGTGCTGCTGACCCTAAACGCCGATAACAACGGCGAGGGTGGTATTTTCTCGCTCTATGCTTTGGTGCGGCGGCGGGGCGGCTGGCTGTCGGCGGTGGCTATTATTGGGGGCTCGGCCCTGCTGGCCGACGGCGTAATTACGCCGCCCATTTCAGTTTCCTCAGCTATTGAAGGGCTGGAAGCCGTGTACCCCGGCCTGCCTACCGAGTGGATTGTAATTGCCATTCTGATTGGGCTGTTTCTGCTGCAAAGCTTTGGTACTCAGATTGTGGGCAAGGCGTTTGGGCCAATCATGTTCCTGTGGTTTTCGATGTTGGCCGTGCTGGGCGGCTCCTGGATTCTGAAGCACCCGGAGATTCTGAAGGCCCTCAGCCCCCACTACGCCTACGATTTGCTGGTAAACTACCCCCGCGGCTTCTGGCTGCTGGGTGCCGTGTTCCTGTGTACCACCGGGGCTGAGGCTCTGTACTCCGACCTGGGTCACTGCGGTAAGGGCAACATCCGCATCAGCTGGATTTTTGTAAAAACCTGCTTGGTGCTGAACTACCTGGGCCAGGGTGCCTGGTTGCTTTCGGAGCAGGGCAAGACGCTGGCCGGCCGCAACCCGTTCTATGAGTTGATGCCGCAGTGGTTTCTGCTCATCGGTATCGGCATTGCTACTATTGCCGCCATCATTGCCTCGCAGGCGCTCATCACTGGTTCATTTACGCTGGTAGCCGAGGCCATCCGCTTGAACATGTGGCCCAAAGTGCGCCTCAACTACCCCACCGACGTGAAGGGCCAGCTGTACGTGCCCAGCATGAACCGGCTACTGCTGCTGGGTTGCATTGCGGTGGTGCTGTACTTTAAGGAGTCGAGCAAGATGGAAGCGGCGTACGGCCTGGCCATCACCGTGACGATGCTCATGACTACGCTGCTGCTCACCATGTGGCTGCGCAGCAAGCGGGCTCCTATGGCGGTTATCGTGCTGTTTGTGCTGGTGTACGGGGCTATTGAGGGCTCGTTCCTAGTAGCCAACCTAGTGAAATTCCCCGAGGGTGGCTGGGTATCGGTAGCTATTAGCCTGTGCCTCATTGCGGTGATGTACGTGTGGCTGCGGGCCTTCTACATCAAGCGCCGTCTCACGGAGTTCGTCAAAATTGAGCCCTACATTGAGGCCCTCAAGGAGCTCAGCAACGACGAAACCGTTTCCAAATACGCCACCCACCTGGTGTTTATGTCGTCGGCTGAGCGGCAGTCGGAAATCGAGTCGAAGATCATCTACTCCATCTTCCAGAAGCGCCCTAAGCGCGCCGACATCTACTGGTTTGTGCACGTGGATACAACCGACGAGCCGTACACCATGGAATACAAAGTGACGGAGCTGGCCAAGGACGACGTGTTCCGCATCACCTTCCGCCTGGGCTTCCGGGTGGAGCAGCGCATCAACCTGTACTTCCGCAAAGTGGTGGAGGATCTGGTGCGCAACAAGGAAGTGGACATTACCTCCCGCTACGAATCACTCAGCAAGCAGCACGTAACCGGCGACTTCCGCTTCGTGGTATTGGAGAAGTTCCTGTCGGTAGAAAACGAATTCCCGATGGTGGAGAGACTGGTGATGCAGGCCTACTTCTACATCAAGCAGTTCATTGCTTCCGAAGACAAATACTTTGGGCTGGATACCAGCTCGGTGAAGGTGGAGAAAGTACCGCTGGTACTTACCCCCGTGCGCGACGTGGCCCTGAAACGCATTCCGTAAGGCGGCACCTGCTCCTGAACATTCACGCCCCCTGGCCGCCCGGCCGGGGGGCGTGTTGCGTTTTGGTGGGGTCTAGCTGGTACTAGGTAGTCGGCAAGCCGAACATAATTCTACACCATTCAACCGACTAATATTCAGTTTATTGAATACCTGATCTTTTCCCAACCAAAACCCACCATACTATGCGTTTTTTACCCCTGGCCACTACGGCAGGGCTGGCTCTGGCGTTAGTCGGCTGTCAGCCCAACACCTCCGAGCAGCTGCCCACGCCCCAGCCTGAGCCCACCACGGCCCTCACACCCCAGCAGCTCGACGAGCAGATTTACAGCACCCTGCGCCAAACCGGGCAGTTTGATTGGAACGCCGCCCCCGCCCACACCGTGTGGAGCGCCCTGCAGCAGTCCGACTTTGTGCTGTCGGTGGGCTACCGGCCGGCAACCGTGCGGGCTACGGCCCCATTGCCCGAGGATGCCCGCCTCAGCCCCGAGTGGCAGCAGACCCGCGCCGCGGTACTGGCCCTGATTCTGCGCGAGGAGCAGGCTGCCCACCCCGAGCTGACGGCCGAGAAACTGCAGGTGTACGAGGCTAACGCTCTACCGGTGCTTACCGTGACGGTGCGCGAGCTGAGCACCATTAAGGCGCTGCGGGCCTCTGGGCTGGTGCGCTACGCCGAGCCCATCGGCTATGAGCCCCACCGCCAGACGGCCAACCGGCCAGCGTCTACGCTCAGCAGCAGCGGCTGCGGCAGCAACGTGGCCACTGCGGGCCTGGCAGCCGGCTCCGACTATACGGTACTCAGCAACGGCAGCAAATCGTCGTGGAATCAGGCCGACGTGTACCATGGCATCCGGGCGGCTTGGAGCCAGAGCACCGGCCAAGGTACCAAGGTGCTCATCATCGATACGGGCGCGTCGGACGGGCAGGAAAACCTGGGCTCGGCCTTCAATCAGGGCCTGAGTACCGGCCGCACCATCGAGCGGCTCGTGACGCTGCCCCGCAACACCATCTTCGGCATTCCCTACGGCAGCTACGAAACGCCCAACGATGGCTGCGGCCACGGTACCGGCATGGCCGGGGCCTGCGCCGCACCCCGCGGCACCGACGGAGCCAGCGTGGGCGTGGCCTACAACGCCAACCTGATTACGGTGCGCGCCGCCGAGGACGTGTTTCTGGATGCCAGCCGCGAAGTGCAGGGCGTAACGGACGCCTACCTACTGGCGGCTAACCGCTCCGACGTGCGCATCATCAGCATGAGCATGGGCCGGCTCACCTCGTCGTCGCAGATGACCGACGCCATCCGCTACGCATACGGCAAGGGCAAGTTGATTTTCTGCGCCGCCGGCACCTCCTTCGACTGGTCGGCGGGCTTTGTAGGCGTTATTTACCCGGCCTCTTTAGCAGAGGCAGTAGCCGTTACCGGCATGAAAGATAACCTCACTGCGCCCACACGCTGCGACGAGTGCCACGTGGGCACCGACGTGGAGTTTACGGTGGTAATGCAGCGTAGCAGCAACAACCTGCGTCCCCTCACCCTGGCCATGACCGGCGACGCACCCAGCACCATCGGCGGCTCGTCGGTGGCTACGGCCAGCATGGCCGGCATGGCCGCCGTAGTCTGGTCGAAATATCCCACTGAAACCCGCGCCCAGATTATGAGCCGCCTGGTAGCCGCCAGCTCCAACCGCGCCGCCCGCGACGCCAACTTCGGCTGGGGCCGCGTAAACCTGGCCTCGGCCGTGGGGGCCTTGGTGAACTAGGAACTAAGTCTATACAATAGAGAAAAGCGAGACTTCCGTTCCGAAGCCCAGTCGGGTTCCAGAACGGAAGTCTCGCTTCTTGCTTCTAGTCGTCTCAGATCTAGTTTTTCACCGGCAGCCATTTGGCCAGCACCGTTTGCTGCTCGGCGGTGGGGTTGGCCTGGCGCTCGATGCGGTAGCGGCGCATCACGGAAGCCTGCAGCGGGAAGCTGATTTCCTTGATCTGACCGTCACGGTTCACTAGGAATTTTACTTCCGAGCCCACGGCCCGGCCGGCCAGCAGCTTGTTAGGGTCGTCGGTTACGCGGGTGCCGTCGATGCTCAGGATTTCGTCGCCCACGCTCAGGCCGCCCTGCCAGGCGCTGCCGTCGCGCAGTACGCTGCTCACGGTTTGCTTGCCCCCGGCGGGGCTGATGCTGGCGCCCAAGCTGGCGTCGGACGCCGCAGGGCCGGTTACGGTCAGCTTCAGGCCGGCGTAGCCCAGGGCCTGCTCGTAGGGCAGGGTTTCGGTGCCGTACACGTAGCGACGGAAGAAGTCATCGAAGCGGCGGCCGGCCACTTTAGCCACGGCATCCTGGTATTCCTGGTCGGTGAAGCCGCGGCCCTGCTTCACGTAGTACTGGTCGTAGAGGTAGCGCATCACGTCGTCGAGGCGCTTCTGGCCCCTGGTTTCGTTGATGACCATCAGGTCGAGCACCGCCCCGATTACCTCGCCCTTGTCGTAGTAGCTGATGCCGGTGTTCGAGGAGTTTTCGTTGGGGCGGTAGTACTTGATCCAGGCGTCAAAGCTCGATTCGGCGGCCGACTGCTGCTTGTTGCCGGGCGTGTTTTCCACCCGCGAAATGCCGTTGCTCAGGTCGCCCAGGTACTCGTCGGGGCTCAGGAAACCGGCCCGCTGGGTAATCAGGTTCGAGAAGTATTCGGTACCCCCTTCGCTTACCCACAGCATGTGGGTGTAGTTTTCCTGGTCGTAGTCAAACGGTCCCAGGGCCACCGGCCGAATGCGCTTCACGTTCCAGAGGTGGAAGTACTCGTGGGCCACCAGCCCGAGGAAGCCTTTCCAGCCAGCTTCTGAGGAATACGCGTTGCGCGACACCGACAAGGTGGTGGAAAACAGGTGCTCCAAGCCGCCGGTGCCCCGGTCAATGTTGTGCACGATGAATACGTAGCGGTCCAGCGGGTTGCGGCCTACTACTTTATGCGCTTCCTCGCACACGCGCTGCATGTCGCGGGTGAGGCGCTGCTCATCCACCTTCGGGTCGCCGAACATAGCTACCGTGTGGGGCGTGCCGTTGGCCGTGAAGGTGTAGAGTTTCTGGTTACCGATTTCAATGGGTGAGTCGGCCAGCTCGTCGTAGCTGCTGGAAGTGTAAGTAAAGGTGCCTCCGGCGGGCTTCAGGCTGGTGCTTACCTGGCTCCAGCCCTGGGCGGGCTTCACTTCCACGGTGCTGGGCAGCATTTTGCTGTCGGCGGGGTACATGAACACGCTGGTGCCGTTCACGTAGCCGTGGGCCGCGTCGATGAAGCTGGTGCGTACGCTCAGTTCGAAAGCGTACACGCGGTAGTGCACCCGGAAGTTTTTGGCCCCGGAGTGGTACACCCGCCAAGTGTTCTTCGAAATCTTCTCAGTGCGCAGCTTTTGCGCGCCAGCCGAGGCTTCAAATCCTTCCACGTTCTTCGAAAACTCGCGTACCAGGTACGAGCCAGGGGCCCACACGGGCATTTTCACGTCGGTGTAGGCTTTGCTGAAGCCGTCGAGCTGCATATCCACCTCGAAATAGTGGGTTTGCGGGGCAGGCATCGACAGGGTGTAGCGGATGGCGGGAGCCGCTGAGGCGGCGCTGGCCGTGCTCAGCAGGCCACCCAGGGCAGCTAGCGTCAGGTAGCGGGCAGAAATCAGGCGCATGAACGGGAAGGGAGATGAGAGGGTAAACTGGTGCGGCGGTTGCCACCACCGAGTCGCCAAAGAACGGGGAAAACCGTGGAAGGCTGCAACCCTGGCCGCAAAATTGCCATTATGCCTCCTCGCGATACTCCTACATCACCCTATTGTGTCTATGGTACTTTCTTCATCATCAGCTTTAGGTTTTACCCAACCTATGCCGGGGCCGGCCCGTTACGGGAGCAGCTCAACTGTGAATTGTACCCGTATGCGTCTTGTCTGGCTGGTTTTTCTAGGGTTGGTTGCTGGGCTGCTTGGCTGGGCTAGCTACGCGCGCCTGCACTCCTCTCCCACCCATCCGGAAACGCAGGCTCCGCTACCGGCCCGCAAAACGGCCTACGTCATCAGCAACGCTGCCTCACCCCGTGCTGATAGCATTGTGGCTTTTGCCATGCGCCAGTTGGGCACCAACTACTGCTACGCTGGCAGCACGCCCGAAACCGGCTTCGACTGCTCAGGCTTTGTGAACTACGTGTTTGCCCGCTATAAAGTACCGGTACCGCATTCCACGGCGCTACTCATTGATACTGGCCGGCCCGTGCCCCGCCAGCAGGCCCGCCCCGGCGATATTGTAGTGTTCACGGGCACGGCTCAAACCTCCACCACGCCCGGCCACGCCGGCATCGTGCTCAGCCAGCCCGGCGAGCCGCTGCGCTTCATCCACTCCTCCTCGGCCCGCCACGAGTCAGGCGTTAAAATCAGCCAGGTAGAGGGCTCTGATTACGAGCGGCGCTTCATGCAGGTGCGGCGGGTATTGTAACTGCTCTAAACGCAATGATGCCCGGTTGCCTATGCAGACCTCCAAGTTGAGGGTGCTGGGCGACCGGGCATCTAATCCTTCAAATCTTACCAAGCGGTTGGCCTGGGGTACAGGCCCGCCATCTACGTATCAGGTAAGACCTTGCCAGAATGCGGGAAATTACTCAGTTAGGAGCGAGTTCCGCGCGAAGCTCTTGTTACGCGCGTCCGGCGGTGAAGCGGACTACATTCGACAGGCTTGGCAGGATTTGTTTGGGACTACTAGACATTTTGTACCTCCTTTCTTTAGATCCGACATAACCCGGGCCGCGCTTCCCAGCACCTTAGGGTTGCTTGGCGGGGGCTGTAGCACTCACTACGGTAGGTAAAGTTAAAAGCCCTCGGGATGGTTCAAAATAAAAAGGGCTTTTTTTAGGGCCTTTGCGCCATATTTTATTCATCTACCTGATCTTCAAAGGCTTTACAGAACTACTTTTTTCAGCGCATCTACCATTCACGCAGGCTGGCCCCAAAGTTGCCTCTACATCGGCAGGATATGGTTGAGCTATGAATTGCCGTCATTCCCAACTTTTCCTCTATCTTTTTCCCGAAAACCCCACATTTACTTCATCACCACCACCATGAAAAAATTTCTGTTCCTCTGCCTGGGCCTGTTTTTGGGTCTGATTGGCGCTGCCTCGGCCCAGTCCCTCTCCCCGCTGGGCGTGTGGACGAATGCGGAGAAAAAGGCTACATTTGAAATCTACAAGTGCGGCAACAAGCTGTGCGGCAAGATTGTGACCCTGACGGTGCCCAACGACCCCAAAACCGGCAAACCCAAAACCGACTCGATGAACCCTGACCCCAAACTGCGCAGCCGTCCGCGTCTGGGCCTGGTGTTCATGCAGGGCTTTGAGTACGACAGTGACAACAAGTGGGACGATGGCAAGATCTACGACCCCGAAAGTGGCAAAACGTACTCCTGCTACATGAAAATGGAAAACGCCAACACCATGGAGGTGAAAGGCTACATCGGCTTCTCGCTCATCGGCAAGTCGCAAACTTGGACGCGGGTTAAGTAATACCCGCCTCACTCATCAAAAAGCCTCTTCCCGAACGGAAGGGGCTTTTTTTGTTGCAGTTAGCCAGCTCGGCGGAATATGGCGCATTGTTTGGTACTACCCCACGGCCCGGTGCCGACGTGGTTCCAAGTTAAACCATTTGCGCGGGGCCGTGTTTCTCTCCAAACCCACCTGCCTACCCTTGTTGAATTTTCTGAAACGGTTTTTGGCCGGCCCGGCTTCTGCTTCGGCGGAGTGGCAGCCCTTGCAACGCCGCCCGGCGCACGAGCGGGTGCGGCAGCAGTGGCTGGAGCAGCAGGTTTTCCGGAACTGGATGGCCCCGTTTTTCAAGGCTTATCATTACCAGAAAGCGGGGCTGCCCGGAGCGCCCTTTCGGGTGCAGCTTATTAAGGAGGAGCACCGCCACGGGGCCGTATTTCTTTATGACCCCAGCATTGGACCCGGCAACTTTCAGCACCTCTTCGATTACCTGCGCGACCGGGTGCTGAGCCTGGGTTACCACCTAGGAGCCGCCGATGAGCGCACCACCCGCCACGAGTCGTTTTCGGAATCCACGCAGAAGTACTTCCTGAAGCCCCGCCCCAACGACTGCAGCAGTTCCGGCCGCTGCAACCAGCTGTTTGGTAACATTACCGTTGACTTGGTGCGCATTAATGGGCAGCCGGGCTTTATCCGGCTGTTCAGCAACCCGTTCACGGATAGCATCTTCACCCCCGCAGCATCGTTTGATGAGTTGATTGACGCCGTGTTTAACCAGCCCGCGCCAACTCCCGAAATCGAGCAGTTGATTCCGAAATACCGGAAGCTGTAAATCGGCCTTCAGGCAGCCCATAAGCAAAAGCCGCCGGCTCTTACTGCAAGAGTCGGCGGCTTTTGTTTGGAGCTTACCGCTATTCGGCGCGGGCGAAGCGGGCCTGGGCCGCTACGCCTTCCGGCGTCAGGAGGCGCAGCTGGTACAGGCCGGGAGCCAGCGACGCCGTGTGCAGCACGGGAAACGCTGCCGTGACCCGCTGCCGCAGCACCACGCGTCCGGTGGCGTCCAGTACTTCAGCGGTGGCCTGCCCCCCACTGAAATCGGCCAGTTTTAGCTGGTCACGGCAAGGGTTGGGGTATACGGTTAGCGCCGCCAGGGCCACTCCGGAGCGGGTACCGGTAATCAGGCCCGTATCCCGGGTGATGGTCCCGGTGCCGTTCAGCAGCCATTGGTCGGGGTCGACGCTGATGCTGCTGATGGGGCGCGTCTCAGCCACGGCGGCCGATACTACCGCCTGGTACTGGTTGAGGCGCAGCGTACGGGTAGTGCCATCCGTGAAGGTCAGGCGGTAATCCACATCGGTATTGAAGAAGGGCGTTACCGTGGGCATAGACGTGATTTCAGTGTTCTGAATGTATACCAGCCCATTGGCTTGGTTCCAGCGCACCGTAAAGGTGGGGTAGCCCTGGCCCCGGAACCACTGGTCGAAGAAATACTGCAGGGAGCGGTTGGCTTCCGCCTCAAAAATGCGCTGTAGGTCGCGGGTGCGGGCGGTGCGGCCGCCATACGTGCTCTGGTAGGTGCGCAAAGCCCGGAAAAACTTCACATCATCGTTGAGCAGGTAGCGCAGCATGTGCACCAGCGAAGCACCTTTTTTATAGGAGAGGCGGGTACTGAAGATGCGGCTGACGCTGCTGGTATCCGTTACGAATACGCTGCCGCCGGGCTGGCTCATGGCCGTGGTATGGGCCTGGTCCATCCAGGAGCGGGCGGCAGCGGCCGAGCTGAACCGGTTCAACGACAGGTACTCGCCGTAGGAAGCAAAGCCCTCATTCAGCCAGATATCCTCCCAGGCCCCGCACGTCACGTTGTCGCCGCACCACTGGTGAAACAGCTCATGGGCCGTCAGGGTGAAGGTGAAGCCGTCCTGCGTGGTCATGGTCTGGTGCTCCATACCACCGCCAATGGGGGCCATGCTGTGGCCGTACTTCTCGTTGGCAAACGGGTACAAACCCACCAGCTCCGAGTAATTTTCGATGAAGCCGGGAGTCCGGTCGATTTCCGTGCGGTACGTGTTGAGGGCCGCCTGATTGTACACGTAATTGACGATGGGAATGCGCGGCCCACCGGCTGGCTGGGCGTAGTTCACGTATTCCACATAGGGCGCCACAGCCACCGAAATCAAGTAATAGTCAATGGGGTTGCGTGACTTCCATTCGTACCGCACCCGGCCATCGGCCAGGGGTGTGCTGCGCTGCAGAATGCCGTTGGAGCCTACCTTATTGGAAGCCGCGGTAGAAACCCAGACATCCGAAGAATCAGCTTTGTCCGTGAGCACCTGCTTGCAGGGCCACCACTCGTAGGCATTGTAGGGCTCCGAGAGGCTCCAGGTGGTACTTACGCCGTAAGTGGAAACAACACGGGTGTCCAGAGCATTCCCGATGGCGGCGGAGTTGCCGTTTGGCGCGGTGCCCCGGTAGTAAATAAGGGCGTTGAACAGGGCGTTGGCCGCCACCGGCTGCGTCAGCCCCACGGTTACGTCGCCCAGCCCCACGCGGCGCACGCCCGCACTCCGGCGGCCATTCACCACCACCGAGTCGATGGTGTGCGAGGTGTACAATTCAAACGCCAGCGAATCGAGCCCGGCAGCGCCGGCCAAGCCTTTAATGGTCACCACCCCGCTAACATCCCGGGTAGTATTGGTCAGGTTCAGGTCCAGCTTGTAGTATTTTACATCGTAGCGGGCCATTTTCTGACGGTGACTGAGGCTGGCATACGCCGGACGGGCCGCACCGGTATGGGCCTGAGCGCAGGCCGTAGCCGCAGCCCCGCTGAAGTCCGTGAGGTCGGGTTGATAGGCAGGAATCTGCGCCAGAGCCGGGACGCTCAGGCCCAGCGCCGCAACTGCCGCTGCATAGTAACGAAGGAGCATATGAAAGTGGGTAGAGGATGGAAGCGAAAGGTACGGTGCAAATGCTTGTACGGCGCCGGCACCGGATGCAGATAGTTGGCCGGAGTAGTTGTACCTTACCGGAGAGCTTGCTTTTTGTGCGTGTATGAAGTCAATTTTACCTCGCTTCTCGTTTTTCGGCCGTTTTTTGCTTCTGCTACTGTTGTGCTGTTTGTTGGCCCCGGCAGCCTGGGCCACGCACATTGTGGGCGGTGAGCTGGACCTGCAGTACCTGAGTGGCAACTCCTATCAGCTTACCCTCAACCTGTACTTCGATGCCGTAAAGGGCGACCCGGGCGCCCTGGACCCACAAATGGTAGCCAGCATTTTTGAGAAGGGCTCCAACCGACGGGTAATGGACGTTGCGCTGCCGCTCACCAGCAACACGCTGGTAAGCTACACCATTCCGGCCTGTGCCAACTCCGAGTTGGTTACGCGCCGCATTGTGTACACCCGCGCTATTACTCTCGCGCCCCAGTCGTACGCCAACGCGGCCGGGTACTACGTGGCCGTGGAGCGGTGCTGCCGCAACAATAGCATCAGCAATATTGTGAATCCGGCCGGAGCCGCGCAGGCGTTTTACCTGGAAATTCCGCCCATCACCCGCAACGGCGGGGTTCTGCGCAACTCCACCCCGCGCATTTTCCCGCCCCTCAGCGACTATGCCTGCCGGGGCGAATTATTCTACTACAACTTCGGGGGGCAGGATGCCGACGGTGACTCCCTGGTGTATGACCTCGTAACGCCCCTCAACGGCCACACCACCACTGCCTTTCCCAACCCTGGCTTCGCCGACCCCGCTCCTTACGCCCCCATTACCTGGCTGCCGGGCCTGAGCGAAACCAACCAGATTCCGGGCAACCCGACCCTGCGGATTGGGCGGCAGAGCGGCCGGCTGGAAGTGCGCCCCACCCAGGTGGGGCTGTTTGTATTTGCCATCCGGTGTACCGAGTACCGCAAAGGCGTGCGGCTGGGCGAAGTACGGCGCGACTTTCAACTCAAGGTCATCACCTGCCCTACCAACGCCCGGCCTAAAGTGCTGCTGCAGGCGCCCGGCACCACCCGCAGCTACCAGCCCGGCCGCGACACCCTGCGCCTCACGCCGGGTGCAAGTCGCTGCGTCACCCTGCGCTTCACCGATGCCGACCAGGCTTCGGCCCTTACTCTGTCGCTGAGCCCGGTGAACTTTAGCGGCGTGTTGCCCTCTCTCAGCGTGCAACAGGGTAACGTGCGCGCCCCCGGCGTGCCCGATACCGTTGTATCGCGCCTGTGCTTTCCGGAGTGCTTTAATACTCGCGGCAAAGTGTACCTGCTGGATGTGATAGTGGCCGATAATGGCTGCAGCCTGCCCAAGCGCGACACCGTGCGGGTGGCCTTCACCTCCGTGCCCAACCCCAACGGTGACCCAACCCTCACCACCACCGCGGCGCTACCCATCCGGGCTCGGGTGGGCGACCTGATAACGTTTGACCTGGCCGCCACCGACCCTGATGGCGACCCACTCACGCTTACCATGGCCGGACGAGGCTTTGCGCCGGCCAGCCTGGGCGCCAACCTTACCCAGCAAGGCGCGGGCAGCCAGCTCAACGGCCGCTTCAGCTGGCGCGTTGATTGCCGGGCCGTAGATAAGCCCTTGTATGAGTTTGACTTTACGGCTGCGGCCTCGCCCTGCAACGAGCGGCAGGCTAGCACGGTAGTTATTCCGGTGCGGATTGACTACCAGAATACGCCCCCGGCTCTCACCAGCTCCTTCCCCGCCCCCACGGCGGCCGACTCCATTACGGTAATACGCCGGCCGCTGGATGGTGTATTTGAGGCAACGCTGGCGGGCACCGACATTGATCAGGATGCCTTGGTATTGGGCGCCACCGGCAACGGCTTCGACTTGGCCACGGCCGGCATGACGTTTACGCCGCGCAACGGCATCGGGGCCGCCAACGCCACGTTCCGCTGGGTGAGCAATTGCGAGGCCGTACGGCGCAATGGGCTAGAGGTCACGTTTCAGTTGCAGGAAAACACCTGCCGGCCGCAGCCCCGCACCCGCACGGTACGGTTTGAAGTGGAGCCGCCCGCTCCCAAGCCATTTCTGCCGCCCAACATCATCACACCCTATCAGGTTGATGGCAAAAACGACGTATTCACACTGGACAACGCCAAGGCCAACCTGCCGCCGGACTTTTGCGACTCCAACTTCGCCGATATCCTCATCTTCTCGCGCTGGGGTAATCAGGTATTCCGCACCAACAACCGGGCATTCCGCTGGGACGGCGGCCACCAGCCCGCGGGCGTATATTTCTACCTGATTGAGTTTACGGACGGTAAGAAGTATAAAGGCACCGTAACAATTGCCAACTAGCCCCTACCCGCTCCAAGCATTCGATTTATAAAAGCCAAGGCCTCAGATTTTAGTGCGATGAGCGTTGCGAGGCTGTGTGCTGCCTGTTCAATACAGAAATAAAAACGACGCGAACAGTGCAATCCAAACTGCATCAATAAAGTGCCAGTACAGCGTTATCATGCGCAGCTGCAGACGGCGGTAGGGGTTGCGGATGAACACTAGGCTACGCACCGCGTCGCGGGAGGCATGATGCGTGCGCACCAGCAGCACCAGCAGAAACAGCATGCCCCCCAGCACGTGCGCCACGTGCAACCCGGACATGAGGTATACAAACGTGCTGCTGGATTTGCCTGTGAAGTTGAAGCCCTGCTGCAGCATCTCCTGCCAACCTTGAAACTGCAGCCCGGCAAATATGCTGCTCAGCAGAAACGTAGCCCCCAGGCAACGGGCCAGGGCCGGCAAATCGTCTTGGGCATAGAGCCGCTTGCTTTGTGCCAGCACGTAGCTGCTCACTAGCAGTACCACCGTGCTCAGCGAGAAAAAGCGGGGCAGCGGATAACCGCTGCCATTACCCTCTCCGTTGTGCAGCCGGGTGTAGGCGTACGCCCCAATCAGTACCAGAAAAAGAGCCGAAATGCCCGCCAGCCCCACGTACAGCATCATCAGCAACAGCGGCACGCGCTCCAGGCGCCGAAAGGAAGAAACCGGGTGGTTGGCCCCTACCGTATTGCTGCGTTCAAAGTCGGAATTCATGGAGGTGAAGGAGAACTGCGTACGGAGTAGCAAACCAATTACCTGACCTTTAGTTCCGGCTGCAAACGAGGGAAACGCCAGACTAGGCCATTGACCAAGATACGGAAAAGCATTCAGCTCCGGTGTACGATTTTTCGGGCTGCGGGCCTGTTTTCAAAGTTATTTTCGACGGAAGCTCTACCGGAAAAAAGAGCCAATTTTGCCCAGCACGGCGTTAAGGGTAATCTTGGCCGAGCGCCCTACTCCAAAGGTGACGTAGGTTTTGCCGCCCACCCGCAGATCCAGCACCAGGCCCAGTTGGTGGGCCAAGTCGTTCAACTGCTGCAGCGGGTCGAGTTTGGGGCCGGTGCGGGGCTCGGACGGGGCGTTAGGGTCTTTGGGCGGACCGCTGGTGAGCTTGTCCAGCACGCGCTGGCTGGGCAGGTTCACAATCAGGTACCCGCCCGAGCCAGCTATCTGGATGTCGTCGCCATCGAAGCTAATAACTAGCCGCGCCTCGATATCAATACCGTTAGCCAAGGCTGGAGGGGTTGGCGGGCGGCAGGGAGTTGCTGGGCTGATTGGGCTGGTTTTCGCCGCGCGTGCGGATGCGCAGGCTACCATTCAGCCGGAACGTGGTAGGAGCCGCCGGGTTCTGGGGGTTAGGCATTTGTAGCTCCATCTGCTCAAAGTTGAGGACCAGCTCTACGCCACCTGAAAGCTTGGAGAGTAACGAGGCCGCCGTATCGGCCCAGGAGGTTGATTGGTCAGGCATAGTTCGTGGTTGGGAGAAAGAAGGGTGAGCGAATACGTGTGGGCACTGCCGCTAGCACAAACGGCGGGCACGGGGGCAAGTTACACGCTTGAGTTGGCAAGGCCTTTGCCACAGGGCAGTATAGCAGTTCCGGTATCAGGCCAAAATCCAAATGAAGCCGGTTTCGTATGCAGCCTCAACGGTTGGTTTCCCACCCACTTACAGTACCCCATGAGCCGATATCTGATTACGCTGGCTACCCTATTGCCAGCCGCTGTAGCCGCCCAGGCCCCTACAACTGAATGCCCAAATCCTTTCGGCCTCCACGATAATATGGAGCGCGTGTACCAGCTGCAGGATGCCGCTGGCAAACCCGCTGGCAGCATCCGGCAGCGCGTGGTGAGTATGGGCTCGGAGCAGAACAAAAAGAAAACCGTCACGACCAACACCGTACTGCTTAAACAAGGCCTGTACGATGCCAAAAACCGCCTGCAGCATCAACAGGACCTTACATTCCGCTGCCGCCAGGATACCACTTTCACCGATGGTATGGTGCTGCTGGCCCCCGACGCCCTCCGCTCCTTCCGGGAACGGCTCTTCACGTATTCGCCCCAGCCTATTGCTTGGCCCAACCAGCCCACCGTAGGTAGCAGCCTGCCCAGCGGAGGCGTTTCGGTGGATGTGCGCAGCTCGGCGGTACACATTGCCACCGTGAATGCCCTGGTACAAAACCGCAAAATCACCGGCACGGAGGCCGTAACCACGCCCGCTGGCACGTTTCAGTGCTATAAAGTAGAAGGCCAGCAGGAATCTGCTACAGTAGCGCGGGCCGACATGGTGATGCGCGACGCAGCGCGCTTGGTGCAGTACTACTCGCCGGAGGTAGGCATTGTGAAAACGGAGCTGTATGACAAGAAGGGCAAGCTGAGCCAAACCCAGCTCCTGACGGCCATCAACAGCGGCACGGCCACCAACGGCCAGCACAAGGTGAAAGAGAAAATCAAGGTGAAAAAATCGTAAATTCAGGCCTCCAACCAATCCTTTTCGTCGCCTGTTATGCGTTCTTTCCTTTCGCTGAGCATTCCGGCCGCCGCGCTGGCCCTGAGCCTACCCCTAAGCGTATCGGCCCAGAAAAAGTCGATTAAAGTAGCCGAGGCCTGTGATAACAAAGCCGAAACGGCAGCCCAGGCAAAAGCCAAAACCGTGGCGCCCGGCACCATCTACGGCACCAGCTTTGCTGCAGCTAAGGCCCGCCCGGTGGGTGAGGTTCGGCAGTTGCTGGGCAGCCGCTCTTCAGCCCCACTCACGCTGGTAGGCAAAGCCGACGCCGTGTGCCAGGCCAAAGGCTGCTGGCTGACCCTGGCCCTGCCCGATGGCCAGAAGATGCGCGTGAAATTCAAGGACTATGCCTTCTTCGTGCCCAAGGACATTGCCGGCCGCACCGTGGTAGTCAACGGCATAGCGCAGCGCGAAGTGGTATCGGTAGCGGCCCAGCAGCACTACGCCAAGGATGCCGGCAAATCGGCAAAGGAAATTGCCGCCATTACCAAGCCTCAGGAGCAGCTCAATTTTGAGGCTGACGGGGTGCTGATTCAGGGCCAGTTATAGGCATTTAATTTCCTTATTGCATTCATCGAAAACCCGTCAGATTTTACCACTGACGGGTTTTTCTGTTTTAGAGCTTGGCAGAAAGCCGTAGCTTGCACCATGGGCTTTTGGCCATGTGCCCCACTGACGAAACGCCCGCCGCTCACCACCCGAACAGCCCTATCATGCCAGATATTCAGCAGCAGATTACCGCCCTTACCGAGCGGCTTCACCACCTCAACTACCAGTATTACCAGCGCGATATTTCGGAGGTTTCCGACCAGGAGTTTGACCACATGCTGGCCGAGCTGGCCCAGCTGGAAAAGCAATACCCCGAGCTAGCCCATCCCAACTCCCCCACTCAGCGCGTGGGCGGCACCATCACCAAGCAGTTTCCTACGGCCGAGCACCGCTACCCCATGCTCAGCCTAGGTAATACCTATTCCGAAGCCGACCTGCGCGAGTTTGATGAGCGGGTGCGCCGGGGCCTGGAAGGGGCCGATGTGGCCTACGTGTGCGAGCTGAAGTTTGACGGCGTGGCCATGAGCCTGACGTACCAGAACGGCCAGCTCACACAGGGTGTCACGCGCGGCGACGGTACCCGCGGCGACGTGGTAACCAGCAACGTGCGCACCATCCGGAACCTGCCGCTGCACCTGCGGCCCGAGGGCGCGCCCCAGCCCCCCGAGTTTGAGGTGCGCGGCGAGATTTTCATGCCTCTACCGGTATTTGCCGAGCTCAACCAGGAGCGGGAGGCCAACGGTGAAGCCCTGCTGGCAAATCCGCGCAACGCTGCCTCGGGCGCACTCAAGCTGCAGGACTCCGCTCTGGTAGCCGCCCGTAAGCTGCGCTTTTACGCCTACTCTTTCCTGATGCCCGGCCGCAACCAGTTCCCCACGCACAGCGCTTCGCTGGAAGCCCTGCGCGCCTGGGGTCTGCCCGTTTCGGATACGTGGCGGCTGTGCGGTACTATTGAGGAAGTGCTGGATTTCGTGCATCAGTGGGACAAGAAGCGGTTTGAGTTGCCGGTAGCCACCGATGGTATCGTCATCAAAGTAGATGATTTCCGCCAGCAGGAACTGCTGGGCTTCACGGCC
Organism: Hymenobacter pini; assembly: GCF_020421205.1. GTDB lineage: Bacteria > Bacteroidota > Bacteroidia > Cytophagales > Hymenobacteraceae > Hymenobacter > Hymenobacter pini. Next base: position 1,295,744 of record NZ_JAIZZH010000001.1, on the reverse strand, counting down.
AAGAGCCCGCGCTGGGCCATTGCCTACAAGTACCCCGCCGAGGCCGGCCGCACCCGGCTGCAGGCCATTCAGTACCAGGTGGGCCGCACCGGAGCCGTTACGCCGGTGGCCCTGCTCAACCCTGTGCCGCTGGCCGGCACCGTGGTGAAGCGCGCCTCGGTGCACAACGCCAACCAGATTGCCGCCCTCGACTTGCGCCTCGGCGACATGGTGTTCGTGGAGAAAGGCGGCGAAATCATTCCCAAGATTACGGGGGTCGACGTGGCTGCCCGCCCCGCCGACAGCCAGCCCATCATCTACCCCACCCAGTGCCCGGCCTGCGGCACCCCACTGATTCGGCCGGAAGGTGAGGCCCACTTCCGCTGCCCCAACGACCGGGGCTGCCCGCCCCAGCGCAAAGCCAAATTGGAGCACTTCGTGTCGCGCAAGGCCCTGAACATTGACGGACTAGGTGCCGAAACCGTAGGGCGCTTCTTCGACCTGGGTTTGGTGACGGACGCGGCGTCGCTCTACGACCTCCCGGCCAAAGCCGCCGAGCTGGCCCAGCTGGACCGCATGGGCGAAAAATCGGTGCAGCGGCTATTGGCCGGCCTCGAAGCCAGCAAGCAGGTTCCCTTCGACCGGGTACTGTTCGGGCTGGGAATCCGGTACGTGGGCGAAACCGTGGCTGAGAAACTGGTGAATCACTACCGCACCATAGAGACGCTGGAAGCAGCCACTGCCACCGAGCTGGCGGCCGTGCCCGAGGTGGGCGGGGTTATTGCAGAGTCGGCGGCGGCGTGGTTTCAGGAGCCCGAAAACCGGGACATGGTGGACCGGCTGCGGGCGGCGGGTTTGCAACTGGCCCTCACGGGCGAGGCCCCGCAGCCCCACAGTGACCGGCTAGCGGGCCTGACGTTTGTGCTATCAGGAGTATTTGAGCAGCACAGCCGCGAGGAGCTGCAGCACCTGATTGAGCAGCACGGCGGCAAAATTACGGGCAGCATCAGCAAGAAGCTCAGCTACCTGGTGGCCGGCGACAAAATGGGTCCCGCCAAGCGGGAAAAAGCCACCTCGCTCAACGTGCCCATCATCAGTGAAACGGACCTCTTGGCCATGCTCCCCACCGCCACCGACGAGGCCGAACCCCCGGAGGAACAGCAGGAAGCAGCCGCTCCGGCTCCCCAGCCCAAAGCTGATGCAGGTCAGCAAACCAGCCTATTCTAAACAGGCAATAAGTGGGCGTTGAGTTCAACCGGCAGTCGTGCGCAGGCGCAGCAGAGTGTCTGCATGACTGCCGGTTGAATTCAACGCTCAATTCTGTGTGCTGCCGTGGGAAAACCATTCTTTCCGGCAGGCAACGCTTTCCGCTGAGCGCTCGTCTTTCAACCAGTTTCTTCCATCAATCCATCTATCCTATGCTCCGCTATTCGCTTACCCTCGCTTTTGCTGTGGCCTCACTGAGCGCAATGGCGCAAACCAATGTGGTTCAAGATGCCAAGCTGGCTTCTCCTCTCCCCAAGAATGTCGCACTTCGGGGTGAAACGGCCGTCGTTGCCGCACCGGCCGTTACCAAAATTCCGCCCCAGGAAGCCAAGGTTCTGCTCCAGCAACCCGGCACGGTACTGCTCGACGTACGTACTCCGGAGGAATTCGCCGCCGGCCACCTTGTCGGGGCCGAAAACCTCAACTTCAACTCCCCTGATTTTGCCTCCCGCCTCGCGTCGCTCGACCCCAACAAAGTGTACGTACTGTACTGCCGCTCCGGCAACCGCAGCAACCAAGCTGGTTTGGTAATGCAGGACAAAGGTTTCAAGAAAGTGCTGAATGCCGGTGCTTATGAAACCTTGGCGAAGGAAGGGGTCAAGAAATAATACATGCCTTCTAGAGTACAGAAAAGCCTCATGTCTTGATTCAGGGATGAGGCTTTTCTGTACTCTAGAAGTAGGAGAAGCTATACGGAACGCTCAGTGTTTATTCAGGCTAAGCTTGCTGGGCCGGCGCGGGCAAGTACGGTGGGAGGTTTCGCAACGCAATATCCATTGTATACCAATAAAACTGCTTCCGTTTCAGCACAACGCACCGGCTGAGCACGTCGAAATGGTCGTAACCAATCCATTCCAGCGAGTGGTAGGTAGTTAAGAGCAACTGCCAGCCAATTGTATGCTGAACGTTGGCTACTTCCTCCCGGCTCACGCCTTGCTGCTCCAGTAGTTGCAGGGTGGCCTCCTTTTCGGCGGACGTGGTTTCGGTATCGGCGTAAGGGCTGGCAATCAACGCCCAGATATCGAGCCGCTGCCACTCGGGAATCTGGTGACGTGCGGCAAATGCCAGCAGCTCCTCCTTTTGCTCAGCCTGCAAAAAAATCACCTCTCGGGCGTTCAGCACCACTATCGGCCCCGACAGCCCGACACCTACTTCCACAATAGCATTAGCCGGAATCCAGGGAGTTGCATGGATGCTGGCGGCCCGAAACGGGTAGCGCCGGACGCGCCGCAGCCCGTCCGTTTCGATGGCTATGCTAGGCCGATACTGCGCCTGGGCAACCTGAATAGCTGGCTCGAACCTGTAGCGGTACGCCAGCCACAGCAGCCCGCTACCACCCAGCACGCTCAACGCAAAAACTCCCAGCCCGAAATACCATTCAGGCTGGGAGAAATCAGCATGCAACACGCTGTAGCCTAAACCAGCTCCCCCCACCACCGCGGCCACTAGGCCATACACCAGATGGTCACGGTGCAAGTACCGCCGCCGACTGGTGGGGCTGGTTGTCATTTGGCTAGAAGCTCTGCACGATGCTGTTGTGCAGGGTGCGGGGGCTCCAGTAGCCGCTGGCAATAATGCGGCGGATGGTGTAGAGCGGATCCTGCTGGTCGCGCTTCTCAGCCAGGATGAAGGCCGCATCCATACCGCGCTTCTTCAGCTCGGGGATGGACTCGGGACGCCACAAACCGAAGGGGTAAGCGAAGTAGTTGATTTTCTTGCCGGTAATTTCTTCGAGCTTTTTGGTAGGCTCCTCAATCTGGGTAACCCAGTCCTTACCCTCGTACTTCTTCACATTGTGGTGGTCCCAGGTGTGCGAGCCGATGACGTTGCCTTCATCCGAAAGCTGCTTCACCTGTGCCTTGCTCATGTAGTGCGGGCGGCCCAAGCTCACCGTCATGATGAAGTACACGGCTTTGTAGCCATACTTATCAAGGGTGGGCTTGGCCACGGTAAACTGGTCGAGGTCGGTGTCGTCGAAGGTCAGCATGATGGGCTTGCTGGGCAGGGCCGCACCGGTGGTGAGGTAGGCGTACAGCTGGTCGGGCAGGATGGTGTGGTAGCCCGAGTCGGCCAGCATTTTGATCTGGGCCTTGAACTGCTCCACGGGCACGATGTAATCCTTTGCCCCACGCGAGTCCTTGGCGCGCCAGTCCCGAATTTGGTGGTAGCACAAAATCGGCACCTGCGGGCGGGCCAGAATGGTAGCTGCATCGGCGCGCTGGCCGGCGGGGATGGTAGCCGGTGAGCCGGCGCTGGTGCTGGCGGCCGAGGCATTGCCGGCCGTGGGCGTGGCGGCGGTGCTGGCCGAGTCGGCCGCATCCTGCGCTTTGTTGGCTACGGCCGAAGTTTCGGCGGCGGTGGCGTTTTTAGCATCGTTGCAGGCGCTGAGGGCGCCTAAAGTTGCCAGCGCGGCGGCCAGCACGGGGTACTTTGGGAAGTTCATGAAAAGGAATAACGCGGCCTCAGGAGCTTTGGACCGTACTTTTAAGGATGATAGGCCGACCTTGGGCAAGGGCATTGTATCTTCGCCGCAGGACTTCCCTCTACAAATCAACCGCTAATTTTCCGCATGGACAACCTTCGTGGTACCGGCGTCGCCCTCGTCACTCCCTTCACTCCCACCCCCGACCGCGCCGTGGACTACGCGGCCCTGCGTCGGCTGCTAGATTTCACCATCGACGGCGGGGTGGAATACCTCGTTATTAACGGCACCACGGCCGAGTCGCCGACCCTCACCACCGAGGAAAAGGCCGAAATTCTGCGCGTGGCCAAGGAGCATGTAGCCGGCCGCGTGCCGCTGGTGTACGGCATCGGCGGCAACGATACGGCCGCCGTGGAACGCACCATCCGCAACACCGACCTCTCGGGCATTGCGGCCCTGCTCTCGGCCTCTCCCCACTACAACAAGCCCAGCCAGCGCGGCATTATTGCGCATTACCAGCGTCTGGCTGATGCCTCGCCGGTGCCGGTGCTGCTATATAACGTACCCGGCCGCACCAGCTCCAACCTCACCGCCGCTACCACCCTGGAGCTGGCCAAGCACCCCAACATCATCGGCATTAAGGAGGCCAGCGGCAACCTGGAGCAGTGCATTGCCATTGCCGCCGCCAAACCCGACGATTTCCTGCTCATTTCCGGCGACGACATGATGACCACTTCCCTCATCAGCTTCGGGGGCGTGGGCATCATTTCGGTGCTGGCCAACGCCTTCCCTCGCCGCTTCTCCGACATGACCCGCGCCGCCCTGGCCGGCGACTTCCAAGAAGCCAGCCGCCTGCTGTTCAGCTTCGTAGAACTGAACCCGCTGATGTATGAGGAAAGCAATCCTGTGGGCGTGAAAGCCGCCCTGGCCGCCCAAGGTATCTGCGACGACGCGGTGCGCCTGCCTTTGGTGGAGGGCTCTGAGGGGCTCAAGGAACGAGTTGGGAAGTTGGTGTAGACATTTAATTGCCTATCCTCGCTAACCAAAGGCCCCGTCTTTATTCAAGACGGGGCCTTTGTCTAATTGTGAATACCAGCCCATTTTTGAGGCTCTAAGTAGTCTAATGGACTATCGACCTTAGTTTGAAGTGTACCTTCTAACAGTTGGCTGAATAATTGACCAACTTTAAGAAAATAGGTGCTAGCAACTGATTCCGTCCAAATTACGCCAGCAGCTTTATAACGACGATTATTAAGAATTTCCGCTGTAAGTAATCCCCCGCTGGCAATTAACACTCGATGAGTTTGCGCTGCCAGTTTTAGCAATACGAATATGTGTTCCTGACTATCAGCGAAATCGTCTAACTCAAGATCAATACATCCTACAAGCCCTGCTGTTGCCTGGAACTGCCACTGTTGCTTGAGTTGCAGCAACCAGTCGTCAGTGCTATCGGCTTCATCAATTTGTTGAAGAAAATACGAAAGCCACGTTTCCAGTAAGCTGTCTTCGCACCAAAATCCGAAGTTTCGAAACTCTATAAAGCTCGTTGCCACAACTTACCAACCACTAGCCAGTACATCCGCTACGTGCAAAGTTTTGATGGGCTTCTTCTCGCGACGGATGTAGGCGTCGAGGTGCATGAGGCAGCTCGTGTCGGTGCTGATGAGGTAGTCGGCACCGGTGGCCAGGGCATGCTCCACTTTCTGTTCGGCCATGGCTACCGAAATAGCCTCGAACTTCACGGCGAAGGTGCCACCGAAGCCGCAGCAGGTTTCGGTTTCGGCCATTTCCAGCCGCTCCAGGCCCGGCACTGCGTCCAGCAGCTGGCGCGGGGCTTCCCGGATGCCGCACTCGCGCAGGGCTGAGCAGGAGTCGTGGTAGGTGTATTTGCCGCTGAGCTGGGCCTGCGGAATCGACTTCACGCCCAGCACGTCCACCAGAAACTCCGTCAGCTCAAACGCCCGCCGCTGCACCCCGTGGTAGCGGCCCGAGTCGGGCGTACCCTCAAATAAATCGGCGTAGGTGTTGCGCACCATACCAATGCAGGAGGCCGAGGGACTCACGATGTAGTGTTCCTGCTCGGTTGGGAAGTCATTGAGAAACTTGCGGGCCACCTCGCAGCTCTGCTCCTTGTAGCCGGCGTTGTAGGCAGGCTGGCCACAACAGGTCTGGTTGGCGTTGTAGTGCACCTGACAGCCCACCGCCTCCAGCACCTTCACCATATTCAGGGCCGTGTGCGGGAAAAGCTGGTCAACAAAGCAGGGAATGAACAGGTCGACTTGAGGGGCTGGCATGGTGTGGTCAGGTAAGGTAGGTACTGTCATTCCAAGCAGAGCGAGGAACCTGGGTTACTCATCCAATGGCTAATCCAGATTCCTCACTTCGTTCGGAATGACAGGCGGCAAAATACGGCTAATGCCCCGCAAATATGCGCTGATTCCACGCCAGTGCTTCCGCTAGGGCTTCCTGATTCAACTCCGGCGCAACACCTACCTCGGCGGCGAAGTCTAGGAGCCGTTCGGTGGGCATGTTACCGGTGAGCTCATCTGCCGCCATGGGGCAGCCGCCGTAGCCGCCCAGCGCGCCGTCGAAGTGACGGCAGCCGGCCTCGTAGGCGGCCTGCACCTTATCGCGCCAGGTAGTGGGCGTGGTGTGCAGGTGCGCCCCGAAGCGGATGTGCGGGTAAGCGGCCGTCAGCTCCCGGAAGGCGGGGGCAATGGTGGCCGGGGTGCTGGCCCCAATGGTATCCGACAACGCCACGATGCCCACGCCCAGGGCATCGAGCTTTTGGGTGAACTCGCCCAGCACGGCGGGGCTCCAGGCGTCGCCGTAGGGGTTGCCGAAGCCCATGCTCAGGTACACCACCTGCTCCTGCCCGGTGCGGGCGCACAGTTCCTGCATGCGGGCCACGTCGTCGAGGGCTTGGGCGATGCTTTTGTTGGTGTTGCGCTGCTGGAAGGTTTCGGACACCGACAGCGGGAAGCCGATAAACCGGATTTGCGGGTGCTGAGCGGCAGTTTCGGCCCCGCGCAGGTTGGCCACAATGGCCAGCAGCCGCGTGCCCGACTGGCTCAAATCGAGCCCGTCCAGCACCTCGGCTGTGTCGGCCAGCTGCGGAATGGCTTTCGGCGACACGAAGGAGCCGAAATCCAGGGTATCGAACCCCACCCGCAGCAGGGCGTTGAGGTAGTTGATTTTATCGGCGGTAGGGATGAACGTGGGCCAGCCCTGCATGGCGTCGCGGGGGCATTCGGTGAGGTAGAGCATGGGCGGGAAGTTTGAAGTCAAAGGTAGAAAGTCGAAAGGCAAAGTACCGGCCCTGTCATTGCGAGGAGGCACGACGAAGCAATCCTTCCTTATCAGAGGCCTAATCCTTGACCTACTCCTAAAACCCAGACGTCTGTATTTATCGAGGTAGGTGGTTGCCGCATATAGGTTTCAGATTTCACCACAGGGTATAGGCTTTTCGAATTACAGGGCGTATCACCCTGAAAAGGAAGGATTGCTTCGTCGTGCCTCCTCGCAATGACGGAAGCCGAACTACTCCGCGGCGGCTGGGGTTTATCCAATTACCCGTTTCGCTTTATCCAACCCCGTTCAATGTTGCACCGACTCCGGGCCCTGCCCGCCGTTCTGTTTGTCCTATTTCTTACTGCTTGCAGCCAAAGCCAGACGCTGCAGGGAATCTTTCAGGCCCGCACCCCCCACGAGGCATACGCCCACAAGCTGAAGCAGGCGGGGCTAGCCGAAACCGCCCTGGGCCGCGACTGGCTCCGGGCCGCCGACCAGGCCCTGCGCGACTCGCTGGTGGTAAAGCTGCCTTTCCAGGAAGTTGGGTTTTTCCCCGCCGACCGGGCCGTGGCTACCGGCCTGCGCTATCAGGTGCGGCAGGGCGAGGCCATCCGCATCAGCCTCACGCTGGCTCCCGGCACGCAAGCTCCTAAAGTATTTGTGGATGCCTTCGAGCTGAGCCCTGACCAGAAAACGCCTCGCCCCCTGGCCTCCGCCGATACCGCCGACCTGAGCTTCCGCTACGTAGCCGATGCCGACCGCCAGCACCTGCTGCGGGTGCAGCCTGAACTATTGCGCGGGGGTCGTTACACCCTGCGCATTCAACGGGAGCCCAGCCTGGGCTTTCCGGTGCGGGGCAAGAATGATGTGGCTGTGGGCTCCTTCTGGGGCATGGAGCGCGACGGGGGAACCCGCCGCCACGAAGGCATTGACATCTTCGCCCAGCGCGGCACACCCGTAGTGGCGGCAGCCAGTGGCTACATCACCCGCGTAAACGAGACGCCCCGGGGCGGCCGGGTAGTATGGCTGGCCGATACCGACCACGGCCAGCACCTCTACTACGCCCACCTGGACAAGCAACTGGTGCAACCGGGCCAGCAGGTGCAGCCCGGTGACGTACTGGGCCTGGTAGGCAACACCGGCAACGCCAAAACAACGCCTCCTCACCTGCATTTTGGCGTGTACCGCAACGGCGCCGTGGACCCCTACCCCTTTGTACGCCGCGCCGATGTGCTGCCGACTGCGCCCAAAACCCAGTTTGCCCGGCTGGGCCAGTGGGTGCGGGCGCGCGAGGCTAAGCTCAATCTGCGACTGATGCCGGCTACATCGGCCGCAGTGGCCGCCGCGGCTACCCGCACCACGCCACTGCTGGTGCTGGGGGCTTCCGCTGAGTGGCTGCGGGTGCAACTGCCGGCTGGCCGTACCGGGTATGTGCCCGCCAAGGCGGTCCTAACAGCCGCTCCGCTGCGCAAAGAGAATGTTGCGGCAGTAGCCGAATTGCAGTCGTTCCCGCTGCCGGGTGCTCCGGCCATTGCCTCACTCCCGGCCCTTACTACGGTGTCGGTGCTGGGTGAATATGGCGGCTACCGCCTGGTTCGGCAGGCCGATGGGCGGACGGGCTGGGTGGCCTTAAAGCCTGTCTGACGCTCAGTTGGTGTGCGGGCGCAAACTATTTTTTCGGATAGTCCATTTCTTCACCCGGTGTTCATGCAACGGCGCGTACGTTTGAACCGGTGATTGGAGTAAAGAACGCGGGGTAGCTTTTACAGAAAAGCCGCTCCGCGTTTTTCCGTTTTACCGGCACGGTGGTTGCCACGTACACGGTTCAGAATTTTTTGTCTCTCTACAATTTCTCTCCGATGCGCACTCCCCTCTTTCTTGCCGCACTTTCCTTATCTCTGACCGCAACCGCCCCGGCCGCCCGGGCGCAGGCTCCGGCCACTGCTGCCACGGCCGCCCCGGTTACCTGGAACGCCACGCTTGATGCAGCCTTGCAGCAGGCCAAAGCCACTAACCGCCCCGTACTGGCCGTTTTCTCGGGCTCCGACTGGTGTAAACCCTGCATCATGCTCAAGCAGGAGGTGTTTGATAAGCCGGAATTCACCCGCTACGCCCAGGACAAATTGGTGCTGGCCCGCTTCGATTTTCCCCGTAGCAAGAAAAACAAGCTGCCCGCCGAGCAAACCAAGCAAAACGAGCAGGCGGCTGCCAAGCTGAACAAGGAAGGCTCGTTTCCGTTGGTGGTACTCCTCTCGCCCGATGGCACGGTGCTGGCCAAAACCGGCTACCGGGCAGGCGGGGCCACGGCCTACACCAACTACCTGAACACCCTGCTGGCCCAGAAGTAACCTACCTTACCGCGTCTGCCGGTGCTTCCCTCGTGCGGAGGCACCGGTTTTTTCGCTCCGTTGCTATGCTGCGCCTGTTTCTGTTATTCTCGCTGCTACTGCCCCTCACCACTTTGGCCGGGCTGGGTCACCCGCGCAATTTCGTTAAGGAAGCCCACCTGATGGGTTCCCACTTCACCTACACGGTGGTGGCCGACAACGATACGCTGGGCTGGAACTCCCTCAACGCCGCCATTGCCGAAACCCGCCGCATCGACCGGCTCATGTCGTTCTGGGATTCTACCTCCCAAATCACCCGCATCAACCGCGCCGCCGGTCTGCGCCCGGTAGTGGTGGACCAGGAAGTATTCGACCTGATTCAGCGCACCCTGCGCATCTCGGAGCTGAGCGGCGGGGCCTTTGATATCACCTTTGCCTCGGCTGATAAGATTTACAAGTTCGATAGGCAGGAACACGCGCTGCCCTCGACGGAGGTGATGAAGGCCGCCGTGGCCCGCATCAACTACCGCAACGTGCTGCTCGACCCCGCTAAGCGCACCGTGATGCTCAAGGAAAAGGGCATGCGTATGAACCTGGCGGGGGTGCTGCAGGGCTACGGCATCCGGCGGGCCCGGCAGGTGCTGGATAAGCTAGGCATCAAAGGCGGCCTGCTCAACGGCTCAGGCGACATCCTGTGCTGGGGCCGGCAGGCCGATGGCTCGCTGTGGCGCGTGGCCATCGGCGACCCGGACCACCCGGGCAGTATCTCGTCGTGGGTGCAGGTGACGGATGTGGCCGTGGTAACGGCCGGCAACTACGAGCAGTATTTTACCTCGGGCGGCAAGGTGTACGGCCACATCATCAACCCCGCTACCGGCTTACCCGCTACCGGCCTGCGCTCCGTTACCATCATCTGCCCCGATGTGGAGTTAGCCGATTGTCTGGATGAGGTCGTCTTTGTGAAAGGGCCCGTCGACGGTTTAGCCTTCATCAACACGCTGAAAGGAGTAGACTGCACGCTCATCACCGACGGCAACCGCACGCTGGTTTCCAGGAACATGCAGGTGCGCTACCTGCGCAACAATGCCCCCGTGCCTGCCGTACCCGCAACGCGGCCCTAGCGCCGCTTCCGACCTTTTTTCGCCCTTTTTCTCCCCTCGCCTGTGACCTGCTCTCCTACTTTTAAGCGCCTGTGCCGCCCCCTGCTGGGCCTGGCAGGTTTGCTGGCTGCCGCTTCCAGCCTTACGGGCTGCGTATCGGTGGCCGCCTACCAGAAAATGTACCTGAACGATGAGGACATGAAGCTCGCCAACCGGCGAGTGGAAGTGTACGAAACCAATTTTGAGAGCTACCGTGAAGGCGCTGGCGGTGCCAACGGCGGCAAAGTTGGCGGCGGCTGCGGCTGCAATTAATGCACTGGCGGTTATTGCCCCTGTTTCGGGCGCATTAGCCACACTCTCCTCTCATTCCTGTATGAAAATATCCTTTACTCTTCGCGCTGCTCAGGGCACCGGGCTGCTAGTGGCCGGCTTGCTGCTGCCCGGCCTGGCGCTGGCCCAGGGCGGCGTAACGCCCAACCGCATCGACGGCTCGGGCATACCCACTACTCCTACCACTACCAACGTCAGCACGGCCTCGCCCGGCGAAACCGAGGTAAATATTCTCGGCAGCTACTACCAGCAGGATGGCGTGCACGGTGCCGTGCAGGGTGGCAAAGGCACTGAGTACCTCACCGACGTGACGCCCACCATCATCCTCAACATTCCGCTGGATACCGTTAGCCGCCTCACGGCCAATATCGGGGCCGACTTTTACGCCTCGGCCTCCACTGACCGGATTGACGGCGTGGAGGGCTACTACCTCTCTACTCCGTCTTCGCACGATGCCCGCTACCACGCCGACCTGGGCTATTCGCGGGAAAATAAGGCCAAGCACCGCATCGTGGGGTTTGGTGCCGGGGTGTCAAAGGAGTACGACTATTTCTCGGTGAATGTGGCCGGCTCGTGGTCGAAGGCCTCGCAGGATGGCAACCGGGAGCTGAGCGTGGCCGGGCAGGTTTTCATCGACCAGGCCAAGCTGATTTACCCCGTAGAGCTGCGTACCGGCCAGATGCTGGTGCCCACCGATAAGCGGCAGAGCTACAACCTCAACTTAGTGTATTCGCAGGTAATCAGCCAGCGGTTGCAGGTGGCGGTGAGTACCGAGCTGGTATACCAGCACGGGCTGCTGAGTACACCGTTTCACCGGGTGTATTTCCAGAACACAACCCTGCCGAAAGTGGAGCAGCTACCCCAGCAGCGCTTCAAATACCCCGTGGGCCTGCGCCTGAGCTACTACGCTACTGATTTTGTGCAGCTGCGCGGCTTCTACCGCTTCTACAACGACAACTTCGGCATTCAGGCGCATACGCTGGAGCTGGAAACGCCCCTGAAAATTACGCCCTTCTTCGTGGCCTACCCCTTCTACCGGTACCACACTCAAACGGCGGCCAAATACTTTGCGCCCTACGCTCAGCACACGCTGCAGGATGAGTACTACACCTCCGACTACGACCTCTCCAACTTCAGCGCCAACAAGTACGGGCTGGGGCTGCGCTACTCGCCGGTCTATGGCCTGTCGCGCTTTAAAACGCCGTTCAAAGACGCCCAGGGAGGCCGTAAGGTGGCTAAATTCAAATCCCTGGATGTGCGCTACGCTTATTACCAGCGCAACGTGAATTTCCACGCCAACATCATCAGCTTCGACATGGCCTTTACCATGCCTTAAGGCTCATTATGCTGCTCAACCAACACACAAAAGCCCGGCCGCTCAGCAGCCGGGCTTTTGTGTTCCAAAAGAGGAAAATAGTAGTGTTTACTCGGCAATAACTACTGCGCGGCCCAGCTTCTTGGAATACGCTACGCGTCGCTCCCGGCCATCTGATGAGGGATAATCGAAGCCGACGGCCCGGGTGTCCTCCTTTACCGAGGTCCAAGACTGAGCATCCACGTTTTCAGGCTGGGTAGCGGTGCGAGGTACGGCGGGCTGCACAAACCGGTCGTCGCGGAAGAAGCTGTTCATCCCTTGCAGAATAGCAATTTCCTTGTCGCGCACGGTGGCCGCCTGGGGGTCATCCATATCTCGCTGATTGATGAGGGCAGAAGCCGGCATTACTTCCTTACGAAGCGTGTCGCCGGTGCTGCTCACAATCATAAAATAGGCTTGGGAAGTGGCAATTTTAGGTCCTCGGAGCTGCAGCACAAAGTTGTCTTTGGCCTTGGTGGAGGAGAAATTGTGCTGGGCATTTACCGTACGCAGCACCGTGCGCTCCGATACCCGGCCCCGATTGGCTTCCGGCGTGGGCGTGAACACCCGGTCGGCGTTCTTGGAGGTCCCAACTTCCCGCTCCGTATTGATGCAGGAAGCAAGCTGAAGCAGAACCAAAACTCCAGCGGCAGGAAGTATACTCTTTTTCATGAAGGGGAAGAAAACCATCGTCAAATCAGTTCGGCAAAATACAAAAACTACCGTCAGCCGAAAATGCAGGGTGAACCTGAGGTTTCAGGAGTTGGGGGCTACTAGAACAACGCGCCTGCAGAAGGTATTGATAACCATCTGGGCGGGCTGCCTGTTGCTGCTTTTTACGGGACCAACTACCCGTTTGGATGCGTTGAACGTGCTTTTTTCTGGCGTTTTACAATAATCCCAGCTCAAACCCCACCAGCCACCGCGGAAGTTCCACATACTCAGGGCTGGCCCCGGCGACAAAGGTGCGGGAGAGCCGGTAGCGCCCCACCAGGGCGTAGCGCCCCGACCCCAGCCGGGCCCCTACCCCGTAGGGCCAGCGGCGCAGGTACCGCAAGCCGTGTTCGGTGCTGGTAACCCGCTTGCTACCGTTGGGTCCGGGCCGGTCTTCGGTGCGGTGCGTAACGGCCATGGCCCAGCCGCCCCAGCCGCTCACGTCTAGGTAGTGCCCAATCACGTTGCCTCGTCGGCCGTAGTTCAGCCGCCAGTAAGGCTCCAGTTGCACCTGTGAGAGTACCAACGACTCCTGCTGGTGCAGTTGGGCAGTGGGCACGCGCTTACCGGCGTTTTGCTGCAAGGAGTACACCAGCCGGGCGTAACGGACATCAAAGCCCGCCGCCATCGTATTCGTGAGCCGAAACTTGTGCCGGACGCCCGCAAAGCCTTCATTCGAAGCAAACGGCCGTAAATCGGCTCCTGGTCCGCCTAGCTGGCCCACCACGGGCGCGTAGCCGAGAAAAAAATGCCGGTAGAACGCCCGGTTTGGGCCGAAGCTCACTTCCATCGAATCGGTAGCGGGTTCGGCACGCAGCAGCACCCGCTGCGCCTGTGCGCCCGAAGCGGCCAGCGCCCCCAGCAAAGTCAGTAGTACACAGCGGTGCATCATCGTGAAGCCGGATACGTGGCCGTGTATCCCCGGTAATGTACACGAATAGTTTTGCCCTGCCCGAGTTCCGCTAGCGGCACCCGCAGCACGGCACGCTGGCTAACTTCCAGCACCTCGTAGCGCATCGGATGGCCAGCGGCGTCCAGCACCTGCCAGTACAGGTAGTTGGGTGGTGTGGCTGGCACTATCTCATCGGGCTGAGGGGGCTGCGGCGCACGGGCTTGCTCCTGCCCCACTGCTGCCACGGGCCGGGCCTCGGCCGGAGTAACGGCCTGCACCGAATCGGCAAACAGGGGCAGCACCCGGGCGGGCACCGTAGCCGCTTCCGTACGAATGATTACCCGTAGCACGGAATCCTGCCGCACAAAATCGAATGTGGGAGCAACATCGGCCGGCGCATTCAGTAGGCGGCTGGCCTGCGGCAACCCATACCCGTGGGCGTAGTCGAAATACGGATACAGCTGCCCCGCCTGCTGAATGCGCCGAAACAGCTCCATAGCCGTGAGGTTGCGCTGCTGCTGCCAGGCACAGGCCGCAAAGCCCGCCACCAGCGGGCTGGCAAACGAAGTACCCTCTGTGCGGGCATACCCACCCGGCAACGCCACAATAGCCGCACCAAAGGCGGCCACGTTCGGCTTCAGGCGTTTGCCCGGCGCGGGCCCGTAGCTGCTGAAATCAATGTGCAAGTACGTATCAGGGTCAAGCCCGCCCACGGCCAGCACGGAGTCCCCATCGGCCGGCGTACCCACGGTGCGCCAGCGCGGATCGTCGCCGTCATTGCCGGCGGCGTTTACCACCAGCATGCCTTTGCGCACGGCCAGCTCCGCGGCCCGGGCTACCAGGCTGGTGCGGCCGTTCATTTGCTCCGGGAAATAGCGCCGGTCGGTGTAACCCAACGAGGAATTGATGATATCTGCCCCGTTGCGGTCGGCCCACTCGGCGGCAGCCAGCCAAGCCTCTTCCTCGGCGTACTTCTCCCGGTGCATTTGTTCGGTGCGGGCTAGCAGAAACTCGGCATCGGGAGCCAGCCCCAAGTACGAACTATCGGGTAGCTGCCCCGCAATGCACGACAATACCTCCGTGCCGTGGTTACCGCCCTGGTACACATCGGGTGTGCGCCGCAGAAAATCGTAGGTAGCCACAATGGCTCCTTTGCGGCGCAGGTGCGCAAGGGCCGGGTGTTGATTAGCCCCGTTAAAACCTACATCGAAAATGGCAATACGCAGGCCTTTACCCGAAAGTCGGGCCCGCCGAAAACCGGCCGCTCCCAGGGAAGCCGTTTGTCGCCGCGCCAACGACCGGTCGGCCGCCGTGAGCGGGCGGGCAACGGCCGTTTGTCCGGCGGGCACTAGTGGCTCAATGGGCCAGGCAGCTACTTCGGCAACTTCCGGTAACAAACGCAGCCGGGCGGCCTGGGCCGGGGTTGCCCGGCAGGCCACCGCGTTAAACCACCGGCTTACCAGCGTAACCGTATCGACAGTGGCCCGCACGTGCGCTACAAAATCGGGCCGTACCGCAAAGTCGGTGCTATCGGCTGGGGGCAGGTGCTGGCGCAGGCGCCGGGCCTGGGCCGCCGGGCTGAAATACGCGGCCGGCTGCAGTTGCTGCCCCGCCTTGTGCCGGAATGTAACCCAGTACCGGGTGGCTGGAGGCTCGGGCAGGCTCTGCTCCGCTCCCGAAAATAACAGCACCCAACTAAGTATGAACAGATACAACGGAATACGGTGTGTGATTTGGGAGGAATATCCTAATGGCCCCAAAATACGCCAAAGCACGCAACTCTTTTTGCTGATTGCTCAAGCGCATTACCAATAATGTAAAATAAGCGGGCGAAACAACCCAGCCTTGCAGCACGTTTCATGGGTCGCTGCACTATAGCAGACTTGTTTTTTACTTGATTCTCAATATGAAATATTTCATAAATTCCTCCCTGCGCTACGCAGTATGCAGCGCGGGAATTCTCATGGGAGCGACGGGCTGTGTATCGCAAAAGAAATACACGGCGCTGCAAAACCAATTTACGGAAGCAAGCCGCTCACGCGACCAGCTGCAGGCGGAGAAGAGTGCCCTTGAGCAGGAGAAAGCCCGCAACGAGGAGGCGCTGCGAACTAGCTTATTATCGAAAAATCAACAGGTAAATCAGCTAAACGCGAATTTGAGTGGCGTTCAGCAGGAGAATTCGCAACTATCGGCCGACTTACGCAGCAAAGAGCAGCGAATTGCCGAAATGCAGCGAATTCTAGATCAGAAGGACGCCGCCGTAAAAGCACTCCGGCAAAAAGTAGGCGACGCCCTGCTCGGATTTAACGCGCAGGATTTACAGGTCAACGTCAGAAACGGCAAGGTGTACGTATCTCTTTCCGAGCAACTGCTATTTAAATCCGGCTCCACCAAGGTTGACCCCAAAGGGCAAGAAGCCCTAACCAAACTAGCAGCCGCCCTCAAAGGAAACCAGGATGTAAATGTGCTGGTAGAGGGCCATACCGACAATGTACCCATTGCTAAAGGCACCGCAGGCATGCGCGACAACTGGGATTTAAGCGTATTACGGGCTACTGAAATTACCCGCATCCTGACGCAGGCCGGCCTGCCGGCCTCGCAGGTAACCCCCTCGGGCCGGGCGCAATACGTGCCTGTAGCCACCAATGATAGCCCGGCCAATAAGGCGCTGAACCGCCGCACCGAAATTATTCTGACCCCGAAGCTTGACGAGCTATTTCAGATTCTGGAGCAGAATTAACAACTCAGCATACAACCCTAAGACTTGGCCACACAAATATTAGGTAGTAGTGGCTTCGTTTTTGCCATACTGTTGGTTGCTTTAGTACGGTAATTTGATTCGGAATCATTTTCGTCCTAAGCAAGCAACTTACTGAAAGGCCTGCCGTATGAAGCAGCAGCATTTTGATTAAACTATCAGTTTTCAGGTAAATAGATGATAATTTATTTTGCTTTCGGAAGCATGAATACAAGCTGGATTTTACCGATTACGTAAAACCTAGCGGTTGTTATTTCAGAAAAAACATGCACATTTGGCCTTATTTTTTCTCCAAAATAAATTTCACCCAATGGCAACTGCTGACCTAAACAAACTGCAACAAATTCTGGCTAACGCAGAAGAGAACGATGCTGTTCTTTCGCAAATCCGGAAGCAGATTGCAAAAGTAAATGAGCTGATGACTGAGCTCAATGAAATGATCGAACCAGGCTACAAGGTGGTTAAGAAGGAACGTAAACCCCGCGCCGCCAACGCCAGCGGTAAGCGCCCCGGCCGCCCGCGCAAAAATGCCAGCGCTGAATAATATTTTTGGCTGACAGTTATATTCTCTCCCACCAACGCCCCGGCTTGCACAAGCCGGGGCGTTGCGTTTCAAACCGGGTAGTCAGTTGAAGCAGGTGCCAGTTGAAACAGCACCTCCGCCAGCCACTGCTGCCCGGTATGCCGAAACAGGACCAACTCGTGCAGCTCCATATCTGCGGCAAAGCGCCGGTGGGCAAATAGCTCCTGCAAGGCTGGCACTTGGTGCGGGGGTATGTCGCGGGTGGCCAGGGTAACGTGGGGCACAAAACGCCGGGCTGGCTGGGGCACAGCTGGCAGTTCCTGGGCGCAGAGCTGATAAAATTGCTGATGCAGCGCTAGCAGTCCAGGGGTTTGCTGCACATGCACGTACAACGTGCGCTGCTGAAACCAGGCAAAGTCGCGCAGCTGCACCAGACAGGCCCGGTTGCCCGCAGCATAGGTGGCAAGCATCCTGGCCAGAGCCTCGCCAAACTCCGGCGGGCGCCGCAACGGCGGCATCAGTGTAATGTGCGGAGGCAGCCGAACAGCGTTGCGGCTACCAGTAAGCTGGTGCACCTGCTGTTTCAGTGCCCAAACTTGCTCACTGACTACCGGGGGCAACAGGAATGCTACGAGATACAACTCCATTTTAGCAATTGCTAAGCACACAAAACGCCCGTCGGCCGGATACGTGCTACTACGCATCCGGCCGACGGGCGTTTGGGGCCACTGCCACAGCTAAGACTATAGGCCGTATTTGCTCATCAGGTAAATAAGAGCGGCCATGCTGGCCCCGCCCAGCTCCAATTCCCGGCGGTTTACCTTGTCAAAGGTATCGGCGGCGGTGTGGTGGATGTCGAAGTAGCGCTGAGAGTCGCAGTGGTAGCCGATGAGAGCCTTTACCTGCTCCTTGAGGGGCTCAATATCGGTACCGGAGTGACCGGCCGTAAACTCGCCGCTACCGTAGGGGCGGAACAGCGGCTGCCAGGCCTGAATTTTACGCACGGTGGCCGGCTCCGCTTCAATTGAGAAGCCCCGGGGTGTGAACCCGCCCCCATCCGACTCCATAGCAGCTAGGTGTTTTTCACCGAGGGCTTTGGCCTGCTCGGCGTATTTAGTGCCGCCCCGTACGCCGTTTTCCTCGTTCATGAACAACACGGCCCGCACCGTGCGCTCGGGGCGCAGCCCCGTCGCTTTCAGCAGACGAAGCACTTCCATGCTCTGGGTACACCCCGTACCGTCGTCGTGGGCACCCTGACCCAAGTCCCAGGAGTCGAGGTGGCCGCCTACGCTAATTATTTCTTCGGGATATTTCGAGCCTTTAATTTCCCCCACCACGTTGTAGCTCTTGGTTTCGGGAAGTTGCTGGCAGCTCATTTCCAGCTCCACGGTCAGGTTCGGGTCGGCTTTCAGCAGTTGGCTAAGCTCATCGGCGCCGTTGGTGCTCAGGGCCGCCGCCGGTACTTTGGCTACGTTGTCTTCGTAGCGCATGGTGCCGGTGTGCGGAAAATCGTCGTGGGCCAGGGACAGGCTACGCACCAGGGCACCTACGGCCCCGCGCTTGGCGGCCTCGGCGGCCCCGCTGCGGCGCTGGTCGCCGGCTTCCCCGTAGGCCCGGCCCGTTTCCACGTACAGCGGGTTCATGGGGCGGTTGAAGAACACAAACTTGCCCTTCACCTTCTCGGCCGGGAGGGCCGCCAGCTCTTTCAGGCTTTGCACCTCAATTACCTGCGCCTTCAGCTTGCCATTGGTGCCTACCGAGCCCCCCAGGGCGCACACGTTCAGGGCCAGGCCTTTGCCCTTCGAGCCTTTCACCTGAGCTTTTTCCTTGGCGCCGCGCACCCAATGCGGCACCATCACCTCTTGCAGATACACCCGGTCGAGGCCCATTTTTTCCATCACCGTTTTACCCCACTGCACCGCCTGCTCGGCCTGGGGTGAACCGCTGAGGCGGCCGCCAATCTGGCCCGTGAGGTAGCGGAGGTTGTCATAACTCTGACCACGGGCCAGCGCCTCGTCGTAAATTTTGCGGATGGCTACCGAGTCGATGGAAGTTTGGGCCGAAGCGCCGGATGCAGTGGCAACCAGCAGACCGGCCGCCAGACCCAGTGACCGGGTAAAGGAAAGAAAACGCATGGGAGAGAAAGTTGGAAATAGGCCTTAACAGCGCCTAATAGAGAAATAAACGGCTGGGAGGTTGCAGCAGCCACGGCTGCTACTCAGGGATTGGCCGGGCCGTAGCGGCGAGCGGTGGCCCGGGCCGGTTGGGTAGAGTCGCGCGGCATGGTGACTTCCAGCAGGTAGTTGTACTCGTTGTCGTTGACGGTGGGTACCGGCCGGGCGGCCCCGAAGGCCTCCACCGTTTCCAGAATCGTATTGGAGTGTCCCACTATTAGCACATTTTTACCCCGGTACTCCTGCCGGACGCGCCGGGCCAGCGCGGCCAACTGCTTGGCATCGTACGCCTGCACAGGCAGCCTGAGAGCATCGGCCAAGGGTTGGGCGGTACTGCGGGTGCGGGTGGTAGCGGTGCTAAAAATGCCGCTGAGCATACCGTTGCGGCGGAGAGTGTCGCGCAGGGCCAAAGCACGCTGCTGGCCGGCGGCCGTGAGGGGCGGATCCGGCAGGCCGGGCGTCAGCTCCTTTTCCGCGTGGCGGACGATGTACACGTGCGTGTCAAAACCCTTGGCTAAGTGGTTCTGTAAGGCTTGGCGGCCACAGCCGCTGCCGAGCAGCAACAACAGAAAAGCCAGTAGAATCAGCAGCGGAGAAATGCGGCGTTTCATACGTTTCAGAAGATAAGTTGAGGTACTGCGGACTGCAAGCAGCCGTAAACCGCTACTCCGCAAAGCAAGTTACTTTCCGGACAAATCGGGCGGCTCGGTTACCGAAAAATCAGCGGAATAGTACTGGCTTATTTCTGCGCGCTGTGTTGTTGCGCCTCGAAATTATGCCATAGTTTTGCACAATCCTACCCCGCCCGGCCATCATCCTACTGAATGGCAACCTCTTAATCCCGAATTACACACCCGCATTCTTTCGTTTGTATGCTCAACAAATCCTTTCTGCTTGCGGCGGCCCTGGTGGTAGGAGCCGCCGATGTCCGCGCCCAAGCCGTGAACAACGTAACAGAAGTTGTGACCAGCTTCGGCGGCCTCTGGCAAAGCTCGGCTACTGCCAAAAACCCCGTCAAGCCCAACAATTCGCACGATTTGCTGGCTTTTTCGCTGAACGGTATCCGGTATTCAACCGGCGTTGATGATGCTTTGCTGAGCACGAACAACCTCGCGTTTACGGCGGCGCAATTCAAGGCGCTGCCCGTATTAGCCCTAAGCGGCACTATTGGGAGCAATACCAAAGTTGGCCTTGGGGCACTCTACGATAATGTGGCCAACGGAGCCAGCTCCCCGCCCCCCGCCAACGACATTCCGTTTTATCTGCGCGACGGGCGTAACGGCCTCAACCTGGGTACCGGCGCGGCCAACGTACCCAGCGGCACCCTCGATTTTTCAATTTCCGAGGTGGTAGCCTCGGCGCTGGGCGATGGAACGCCGGACATTCTGGTTACGCAGATTGCCGACCCCGCCGGCTCCCAGGACCAATACCAGTTCCTGGATGCCAACAACCAGGTAATCGGCAATACGGTAACGGTGACCTTTACCAGCATTGACCCGGTGGGCAGCTGGACGGCCGACTTCTACGAAGCTTCCCAGCGCCCCATGAGCCTGAACGCCGGCTTCCGGCAGACGGACCGGGACCTGCGCCTCTGGGCCGCCGACTTGAGTGCTTTTGGTATTACCAGCGCCAATGTAACCCGCATCCGCAAGTTCCGGGTGCTGCTGAGCGGCAACAGTGACTTGGCTTTTGTAGCCTACAACGCGCAAACGGCCACCTTCTCCAATCCGCCGCTGCCCGTTACGCTTACCTCGTTTGGGGGGCAGGCCACAGCCACGTATTCGGACCTGACCTGGAACACGGCGCAAGAGGTAAACTCGGAAGCCTTTGAGGTGGAAGCCAGCACCGATGGCCGCACGTTCCGGACCGTGGGCCGGGTAGCCGCCGCGGGCAGCTCGGCCCAGGCCCGCCGCTACGCGTACCGCCACTTCACTACCCGGACCGGCACCCGCTACTACCGTCTGCGGCAGCTGGATTTGGATGGCACCAGCGCCTACTCCTCGGTGGTAACCCTGGCCCCCCAGCGCCGGGCCGGAACCGCTACCGTAACTGCCGCGCCTAACCCCTTCCACAACAAGCTGGAGCTGTTTGTGAGCAGCCCCGATGCGGCACCTACTTCCGCTACCGTAACGCTCACTACCCTGGCCGGCCGCACCTTGTACACGCACTCCTTCAGTGGTGGCCTCGGCCAGGCGGCGGTGCTGGAGCTGCCCGGCTTGCCCGCGTTGCCCGCTGGCCTGTACCTGGCCCGGGTGGTGCTTGATGGGAAGCTCACCGTGCTGAAGGTAGAGAAGAAATAACCCTCCAATTCATTTGGAACAGCCTGCAAGGCCCTCCCCAACGGGAGGGCCTTTTTGGTGGCACGTGGGCGCGGGCTGGCTACTCTTAGTGGACGCGTCCTCCCCGCTCATCCCAAATCAGGGGAGCTTCATTCGTCCTTCACCGCCGGGCTGCGTATGTTGCAGCATCTATAAGCCCATTCCGCCACTGCCATGCACGTTCTCATCGTCGAAGACGAGAAAAGCCTCCACCAGGAAATCCGTCAGTTTTTGCTGCAGTCCCAGTACCTCGTCGATTCGGCCTACACCTACGCCGAGGCCTCCGAGAAGATTTTTGTCAACAGCTACGACTTTGTTCTGCTTGACTTGGGCTTACCGGGCGGCGACGGGCTGGACCTGTTGCGTGAAGCCCGCCGCAACGACCGGCAGGAGGCTTCGTTCATCGTTCTGACGGCCCGCGGCGCTATCGACGACCGGGTGAAGGGGCTGGATCTGGGAGCCGACGATTATCTGCCTAAGCCCTTTTCCTTGCTGGAGCTTCAAAGCCGCATGCAGGCCATTACCCGCCGCAAATTTGGCTTGAAGCGGCAGGAATTGGTCTTCGGCAACGGCTTCCAGCTGGATGCCACGGGCCGCACCCTGCGCTACCATGACCAGGACGTGTCTCTCACCAAGAAGGAGTTTGACCTGCTGCATTACCTATTGCTGCACAAAAACCGCGTGCTGACGCGCCTGCAGCTGGGTGAACACCTGTGGGGCAATGTGCTGGAGGACGACTCAGACTCCAACTATATTGACGTGCACATCAAGAACATCCGCAAGAAGCTCGGCCAGTTTGCGCCCACCGATTTCCTGGAAACCGTGCGCGGCATTGGGTACCGGGTGACGGAATAACGGCTTCATACAGAAGACGGCGCGGCAGGTGTCCGGATGCCAACGGTACAACACATCTTGGCATCTGGGTATTCTGCCGCAATGCGCCACGCCCAACTACTCACCTACATCTCAAATTACCATGCGGTTAGAAGCCAAGCTGGCCCTGTTCAACGCGCTTTCCAAGCTGCTGCTGGTGCTGCTGGGTGCCGTGGTGATTCCGCCCATTGTGAGCCGGGTGGCGGTGTCGCACACCGACCAGCGCCTGCACGAGAAGCGGGAAGAAGTGCTGGACCTCATTGAGCGGGACGGTATTTCGGCGTTTGTACAGGGCGAGGAATACGCCGACTATAACATTCTGAAGCAGGAGTATATTACGCTTACGCCTCTACCCACCAGCGCCGACCCGCGCCACCTGCCCCACCCGCCCCGCATTTTCGATGAGCCCCGGCAGGTTGACAATCAAATTGAGGACTTCCGCATCCTGAGCCAGCAGTTCAGCACGGCCGGCCGTAACTACCGGCTGGAAATCGGCTCGTCGCTGGCTACGGTGGAGCTGCTCACCGACACGCTGCGGCGCATGGCCCTGTGGGTGCTGGTGATTGGGGCGTTGCTGACGATTGTAACCGACGCAGCCTTTGCGCACTACCTACTGCGCCCATTGCGGCGGCTTATCAGCAATAAGCTGCAGGGCGTGCACCATCCCTCGGCGTTTTCCTACGAGCCGCTGGCTACCACCACCACCGACTTCCGCCGCCTCGACGACAGCCTGAACGACACGATGCGGCGGGTGCAAACGGCTTTCGAGAAAGAGCGGGAGTTTATGTCCAACGTATCGCACGAGCTGCTTACCCCGGTAAGTATTCTGCAGTCGAGGTTTGAGAATATGCTGCAGGACCCCGAGCTGGGTCACGCCCACTCGCTCAAGATTGTAGAGTCGCAGAAGACGCTGTACCGCCTGCGCAACACCGTGAAAACCCTGCTGCTGATTGCCAACATCGAAAACGAGCAGTACCTGCGCGACGAAGCCGTATCCCTGGCGGCTGTACTGGCCGACGTGACGACCGAGCTGGAAGACCGACTGGCCCAGCGCGACATCCGGCTTATGGAAGACCTGCGGCCCGATTACATCGTGCGCCAAGCCAACCGTACCCTGCTGTTCACGCTGTTGTTCAACCTGATAAGCAACGCGGTGAAATACAACCGGGAAAGCGGCACTATTACCGTAAGCGGCCGCCCCGAGGCAGACGGCTACCGGCTGTCGGTGGCGGATACCGGGCCGGGCATTGCGGCCCAGCACCTTCCCCATCTGTTCGACCGGTTCCGGCGGTTCCAGGCCGGTGCGGCGGCCCCCGAAGGCTACGGGCTGGGCTTACCCATTGCCAAAACCATTGCCGAGTTTCACAAAGCCCCGCTCACGGTAGAATCGACGGAAGGCAAGGGCACTACCTTTTCCCTGTGGTTTCCGTGAGCAACGCGCTGCCGGAGCATCCCGAAGGAGCAGCTTACGTACAAGGGGCGTCTCACCAATAATCCCCCTCAACTCCCATGAAAAAGCTCCTGTTTCTGGTCCTGCTGGCCGCCGCTGCTACCTCCGCCAATGCCCAAGCTGTGCAGAAAAAAACCACCGCCACCAGCACCCAATCTACCCCCAGCGGCACGGCCCGGACCACTGTGCGTACCCACGAGGTAAGCACGCCCAGCGGCAACTACAACGCCACGGCCAAAACCCAGACGGTAACCACACCAGCTGCCAGCAGCACCCGCAAAACCACCACAACGAAGCGCAACTCGGCCCATAGCACGCACACAATGCAGCACTAGGTTCACGCACTCTTCATACGCCAGCGGGTATGTTTGGCTTCGCGCCTGACTACTTTACCCCGCCCCTCGTTGTATGAAGAAAATCCTGCTGTTGGTTGTGGTGTTTCTGGGGCTGCTGTGGCTGCTGAGCCGATTACTGCCCCCGGCTCTGCCCACCGCACGGCACATGGCGGCCGTGCCGGTGGTGCGAAAACCTGATCACCCATCGGTGGCCCGTCCGAAGCACGTTTCGCTGCCTCCCCACTAGCCATTGGTCACGCTCACAACCGCGCCCCGGTTCCTGCAACATAGCGTTGTGGGAGCCGGGGCGACGATTTTAGTTGATTTGCCGCCTAGTGCTAGCCAATGCCCTCGGCCGATTCGCCGGGTTCCGGCTCGGCGCTGCCCACGGTGGGAGTCGGTGCCTGACTGCCCTTAGGCGTGGGGCTCAGCTCCCAGCTGGCGTTCATTTCGCGCAGGCCGTAGAGGGCCGTCAAATCGTACTGGCAGGGCACAATGGAAATATAGTTGTGGGACAGGGCGTATTCGTCGGTATCCTGGCCGTGGTCTTCATTCACGAAGGAGCCAATCAGCCAGTAATACGGCCGGTTGTGCGGGTCATGGCGCAGGTCGAATTCCTCCTGCCACTTGGCCCGAGCCTGCCGGCACAACCGGGCTCCGGCAATGGGCTCCGCCGATTTTTTGGGGATGTTGATGTTCAGGGCTGTGCCCTGCGGAATACCATGCTCCAGCGCCTGCCGGGTCAGAAACTCAATCCACTCCTCGGTGTGTGAGAAGTCAGCGCCGTGGCCGTAGTCGCAGAGGGAGAAGCCAATGGCGGGCAGCCCTTCCACCGCCGCCTCAATAGCCGCCGACATGGTGCCGGAGTACAGCACGTTCACGGCGGAGTTGGAGCCGTGGTTAATGCCCGATACCACCAGGTCGGGGCGCCGGTCCTTGAGCACATGGTGCTTGGCCAGCTTCACGCAGTCGGCGGGGGTGCCGCTGCATTCGTAGGCCTCCACGCCTTCAAAAATGGAGCTGGCATCGAGGCGCAACGGGTGGCCAATGGTAATGGCGTGGCCCATGCCCGACTGCGGCGAGTTGGGCGCTACCACCACCACTTCACCAATGCGGCGCATCACCCGCACCAGCGTAGCAATACCGGGGGCGGTAATACCGTCATCGTTGGAAATCAGAATCAGGGGCTTGCGGGCTGGTGTCGTCACGGGAAGCAAAGTCAAGTAGTGGTCAGATATGGAACAAAGGTAGGCAGCGCCAATGCAACGAGTGGAGCCTGGAGCTGCTTTGCCTAACGCCGGGCAGTAGGCTCAGGTTTTCAACAACTGCGCCGTTAGCCGCGTATAGCGGGCTATGCTGCCCCGATTTCTACTTGTAACCCTGCCACTTATTGCCGGCTCTCTGGCCGGTTGCGACACTGGCACTACTACCCGCTCGGCCACCGACCCCGGCACTCCGCCCTTCGCCGCTGCTGATGGCAGCCCCGCCCCGGTTTCACCGGGCTCGGCCCCGGTAGCTCAGGGCGCTGCCTTGGGCACCGCCGATACCGGAGCCCCACTGCCCGATTCCCTGCACCTCATCAGCCCCGGCCGGGCAGGCCGCCTACGCCTGGGTATGTCGGAGGCCAAGCTGAAGAAAGTGGTACCGGCGGAACTGCTTACGCCTGCCACTTACCAAGACAACGGCCAGACACTGCCAGCCTACCAGCTGCGGGATGCTGCGTACCCCGATGCTCCCGCTTCCATGCTGCAAATGATTGGGGACGCGCGCACCGGCTACCGCATCCGGCGCATCCGAATATATTCGCCGCACTACCGCACGGCTGAGGGCATTGGGGTTGGCTCGCCGTTTGGGGCGGCCCGCCAAAACTTGGGGCTTACACGCATCCGTAACACGCCGGCTGGGCTGGCCGCCGTGTCGGGGCAGGTGCAGCTAGCTTGGGTGATTGACCCTAAGTCGCTACCCAATAAGCCCCCGGAGCAAATTACTTCGGGGGAGATTCCGCCCGCTTCGCGCATCACTGGGGTATTACTTTACCGGTAAACTTCTAGCCCGACTGATTGCATTTAATAACAAATATTGTACTTTGGCAAAACTCAAGCGCACCTTTCCTTTCCAATAGCTCCTGGCCTGACCTGCATCTGTCTATGGCACTGTTCGAAAACCGCTACCGTACCCATGATCTAGGGCTCCTGCTTCTGCGCGTAGGTATCGGGATTATGTTCACCGTGCACGGCTACCCCAAGCTCACGGGCGGCGTGGCTACCTGGACGGAGCTGGGCGGCTCCATGCAGCTGCTGGGTATCAAGTTTGCACCGGCCTTCTGGGGATTTCTGGCCGCTTTTGCCGAAGCCGTGGGCGGACAGCTGCTGGCTATTGGACTGTTTTTCCGGTTTACGTGCGCACTGTTGCTGGGCACTATGGTGGTAGCCACGGTGGTGCACCTGAGCAGCGGCGACGGGTTCAACCAATATTCGCACGCGCTTGAGTCGGCCATTCTGTTCCTGAGCTTGGCCTTCATCGGGCCCGGCAAGTACAGCCTCGACCAGATGCTGTTCCCAGCCCCACGACGGTTGTATTAACCTGTTCCTTTTACTCTAGCTTGTACAGCCGTTTCGTGCCCCGCGCGAAACGGCTTTGCTTTGCAGGCCACCTTTGCGGGCAACCTGCGTCTTTTGGCCACTGTATCTTCATCCTTCTATGCTGGCACCTCTCCTCTCCGCCTTTCTGCTGATTACCGCCCCCGCACCTGACTGGCGCACGCCTTTTGAAAAAGGCAACGGCAATACCACCACTACCCACGCCGAATGCATCAGCTATTACCAGCAGTTGGATGCCGCCTACCCCGAAATTCAGCTGCGCGAAGCGGGTCAGACCGACAGCGGCCGGCCTTTGCATGAGGTAGTCGTTTCGCTGGACGGGGATTTTGAGCCGGCTTCACTGCGGGCTAAAGGCCGGCGGGTAGTGTTTATTCAGAATGGCATTCACCCGGGGGAGCCTGAGGGCATTGACGCCAGCATGATGCTGGCCCGCGACTACGTGCAGAAAAAAGAGCTGCGCCGGCAGCTGGCTGACGTGGTGCTCGTGTTTATCCCAATTTACAACGTGGATGGCGCCCTCAACCGCAACTCCACCACCCGCACCAACCAGAACGGCCCCGAGAGCTACGGTTTCCGCGGCAACGCCCGCAACCTCGACCTGAACCGGGACTATATCAAGCAGGACTCGCGCAATGCCCGTGCGTTTGCCCAGCTGTTTCAGCGCTGGCAGCCCGATGTGTACGTGGACACCCACACCTCCAACGGGGCCGACTACCAGTACACCATGACGCTGATTGCCACCCAGAAGGACAAGCTGCACCCGGCCCTGAGCCATTACATGCAGCAGCAACTGCTGCCGGCTTTGTACGGAGGAATGGATAAGAAGAAATGGTACCTCACGCCCTACGTGGATTTTGAGGGCCGCACTCCCGATGCCCGGGGGCTGGTGGGCTTTCTGGAAACGCCCCGCTACTCTACCGGGTACACCACCCTGTTCAACACCATCGGGTTTGTAACCGAAACCCACATGCTCAAAACCTACACGCCGCGGGTACGCGCTACCTATGATTTTCTGGAGCTGCTCATCCGGCAGGTGCACCAGGATGGGGCGGCCATTGCCCAGGCCCGGGCCGAGGCCAACCGCCAGCTAGCGGAGCAACAGCAGTTTGCCTTGGGCTGGAAACTGGATACCACCCAGGTTGAACAGTTTACTTTCCGCGGGTTTGAAGGCAAATCCAAGCCCAGTGAGGTGAGCGGCCTGCCCCGGCTGTACTATGACCGGAAAGCTCCCTTCACCAAATCCATTCCGTACCGCAATACCTTCCGGCCTACCGTGCAGGTGCAGCGCCCCCGCGCCTACGTGGTGCCGCAGGCCTGGGGCGAGGTGGTAGAACGCCTCCGCCTCTCGGGGGTGCAGCTGCGGCAACTGGCCGCCGATACGGTCATCACCGGCGAAACCTACTACATCCAGGACTACAAAACCGGCCCGCGCCCTTACGAGGGTCACTACCTGCACAACCAGGTACAGGTGCGCACCGCGCGCCAGCCCCGCCCCTTCCTGCGCGGCGACTACGTAATATCCCTGAATCAGCCCGCAGCCCGGTACCTCATTGAAACCCTGGAGCCGCAAGCTACCGACTCGTTTTTTGCCTGGGGCTTCTTCGACAGCATTCTGCAGCAGAAGGAGTACTTCTCGGATTATGTCTTTGAGGACGTAGCCGCCGACTTGCTACGCCGTCGGCCCGAGCTCCGCACGCAGCTGGAAGAAAAGAAGAAAACCGACCCCGCTTTTGCCGCCAGCGCCGCCGCCCAGCTCGATTGGGTATACCGCCAATCAGACCACTACGAAACCAGCCATTTGCGCTACCCGGTACTGCGCGTACTCTAGGCGTCGGCTTGGTTTATTGAAACAGTAAGCGGGTTATGCCGGATGAAACGCGGCATAACCCGCTTACTGTTTTACAGAGTTCAGGGAGTTGGCGTAGTTGATGATGTAGGCCAGCTCCCGGGCATCCGTGAAGCTTAGTTTGTTGTCTTTGGCGTACTGCTCAATGCGGCGGCTGGTATCCCGGAAGTAGGCTAGCACGTCCTTCTTAGGGTTGCGCAGCGTAACCACGTTGCCGTTGGGCAGGCCCAGGAAAAAAGAGTCCTGCACATCCGTATAATAGCCCACAGTGCGGCTGGGCATACCGTAGCCGTACCCGCCGTAGCCGTACGGACCCACCCCCGAATTGATGGGGCGCTGTACCAAGCCCTCACGCCGCAGCAGAATAATGGGGCCACTGCTCAGCTGCTCGAAGAACCCTGGTGCCCGAAAGTCACTGTAGTCGTTACCACGGTTCCAGCGGTACGTGCGGAATACCCGTACCAAAGCCGTATCGGGCCGCTCCCGGCGGCGAGGGGCGGGCATGGTGTACAGCGGGTTGCCATAGTAGTAGCCCTGCCGCATGGCGTAAAAGTCGTCGTAGTAAAAACGCTCTCGGCTTCGGTCGTACCGCTCGCCCTGCACGGCAAAACTCTGCACGTTCACGGCGGGCAGGGTGCGGACGGTATTGTCGGCCAGGCTCATGGTGAGGGTTTCCTCGGTGCGGTGCAGCATCACCGGGCCCGAGAGCGTGTCGCCGGTGCTGAGCAGCACGGAGCCCCGGTTGAACTGCTGGGTGAAGCCTTCCCCGCCACGCTGAGCCTGTGCGGCTACGGGTAACAGAAGCAGAAGGAAGCCGAAGATTTTTTTCATACCGCAGAATACTGAAAAGCTACCGATTACGGCACTGGTACAAAACGCCCTTGCCGAAATATAAGTTTGAACGGCTTGAAGGGTTCATCGGCGTACACATCCGGGTCATTGGGCCCCTCATCCGCATCCAACGACAGGATTTGCCGCGCCGGATCAAACGTCATTGCCACGTTACAGATGGTCAGCTCATTTTTGTTGCTATGGTCTTTAACGCTGAACACCTGATTATCCAGAATCAGGTAATTGCCTTTCAACTCCAGCACATACGCCGTATATCCCAGACAAATCCCACTCCCTTTTTCGTTGCCTAGCAACAGATATAACTTGCGGCCCGGAGCTTGGAGCGGGTACAGTTCGCTGAAAGCACACTCCACTGGTACGTGATACGCAAAGAGCTGGCCGGCCGCGTTTTGCCACTGCACTACCACATTATCAACCGTGCCGCGGGTGCCGCCGGAGTCGTGCGTGAAGGAGTATACGCTCAGTTGCGCCTGGTCATCGGAGGCAGCCCCCAGCGTAATGCCCAGCCTGCTGGCTTGCAGATCATCTAACCGATGAGTGCGCAGGTACGCCACCAGCTTACGGGCCACATACCCAACTGCTTCCCCATTATCCCCTTCTCCATTCGGCAGGTTTGCCAGGTGCTCCACGGCCTTCTTCACTTCGCTGGCTGTGGGCGGGCGGCGGACCGCTGGTTGCGCCTGTCCGGTCAGGAATGAAAACAGGCCGGCAGCTACCAGCAAACCGGAGAAGCGGAACGTTCGGGATTCAGACACTGGAGTGTGGGGAGAAGTACTACCGATAGTTACGGCTTTCCGCGCAAAGCACGAGCCCCTGCCGAATGTATATCCGACAGGGGCTCGTGCTTAGTTGATCTGCTGCTGTGCTATTCCGCCGTAGTAGCCGCCGTATCCGGATGCGGATGACGGTCTTTGTGCAGAATGGTGTGGCCCAGCTTATCACGCTTGGTGGTCAGGTACCGCTCGTTATGCTCGTTAGGCTCCACTTCAATCGGCACCGAATCCACGATTTCCAGGCCGTAGCCAATGAGGCCGGTGCGCTTGCGGGGGTTGTTGGAGAGTAGGCGCATCTTGCTGATGCCCAGGTCGCGCAGGATTTGGGCGCCCACGCCATAGTCCCGCTCATCCATGCCGAAGCCCAGCTCCAGGTTGGCTTCTACCGTGTCGCGGCCCTGCTCCTGCAGCTTGTAGGCGCGCAGCTTGTTGAGCAGGCCAATACCCCGGCCCTCCTGGTTCATATACACGATTACGCCGCGGCCCTCCCGCTCAATCTGCTGCATGGCGCGGTGCAGCTGGGGGCCACAGTCGCAGCGGCAGCTCCCGAAGATGTCGCCCGTGACGCAGGAGCTGTGCACCCGTACCAGCACGGGCTCGGGGCCCGAAATATCGCCTTTTACCAGGGCCAGGTGCTGGGCGCTGGTGGTGCGCTGGGTGTAGGCAATCAGGTCGAAGTCGCCGTAATCCGTAGGCAGCTTCACCGAAATTTCGCGGGTGATGAGGCTTTCCTTTTCGAGGCGGTACTTGATCAGGTCCTGCACCGAAATCAGCTTCAGGTTCCACTTGGTGGCAATTTTGCGCAGCTCGGGCAGGCGGGCCATTTCGCCGTCCTCCTTCAGGATTTCAACCAGCACCCCGGCCGGCTCAAAACCCGCGAGACGGGCCAGGTCGATGGCGGCCTCGGTGTGACCGGCGCGGCGCAGTACGCCTTCCTTGCGGGCTTTCAGCGGGAAAATGTGGCCAGGCTTGCCCAGCTCCTCGGGCTTGGTATCGGGGTCGATGAGGGCCAGGATGGTCTTGCTCCGGTCGGAAGCCGAAATACCGGTAGTTACGCCGTTTTTGAGCAGGTCGATGCTCACGGTGAAGGGCGTGGCGTGCAGGGCCGTGTTGCGGCCCACCATCAGCTCCAGGCCCAACTCCTCGCAGCGCTGCTCAATGAGCGGGGCGCACACCAGGCCGCGGCCGTGGGTGGCCATGAAGTTGATGACCTCGGGCGTGGCGCAGCGGGCGGCGCAGATAAAGTCGCCTTCGTTTTCACGGTCTTCGTCGTCAACGACTACTACGACTTTGCCGGCGCGGATGTCGGCAATGGCGTCTTCAATGGAATCCAGCATGGAGCGCGGATTAAACGGATTAAAGGATTTCGCGGATTTGGAAACGGCTCGGGTAAGCCGATTTCCATCCGCGTTACGCCGCTACAACCCGTAACGGTGCCGCGAAGTTACGAAGCCAGGACAAGGGGAAAGGGCGAGCGGGTGAAATTGTGGCTACCTGGCCATAAAACGGGCAACTAATGAGCTGGTGAAACAGCAGAAATGCGGGGTAGCCGCCCGTCCCGCAGAGGCTGCGTCTCTGCAGGACGGGCGGTTAAAGCACTGTAAACCCCAACCATCCAACTACCCCAACCATCCAACCACCTACTCCTTCGCCAACTCAGTGGCGCGGTGCTGGGCGGCGTGCAGACCGGCGGCCAGGGTTTCGGCGAGGCCACCGGCGCGGAAGGCACGCAGAGCCGCTTCGGTGGTGCCACCCTTGGAGGCCACGGCGGCAATCAGCTCGTCGGGGGTTTTGTCGGAGGTGTTGAGCAGGTGATAGGCCCCCAGCATGGTTTGCTTCACCAGCAGCGCCGCCACCGACTCCGAAAAGCCCATTTCCTGCCCGGCGCGCATCATGGCCTGCACGATGTAGTAGAAGTAGGCCGGTCCGCTGCCGCTCACGGCCGTTACGGCGTCGAGCAGACTTTCATCTTCCAGAAAAATGGAGCGCCCGGTGGCGTTCAGCAGGTTTTCTACCTGGTGCAGGCGGCTGCGCTCTACTTCCGGCGCGGCCGAAAACCCGGTAATACCCATGCCCAGCAAGGCCGGCGTGTTGGGCATGGCCCGCATTACCTGCCGGTGGCTCAGCTCGCGCTGCAGGCGGGCCATGGGAATGCCCGCCATGATGGATACCACCACTTGGCCCGGCAGCAGCACGGCCCGCAGCCCTTCGGCCACTTTCCCGAAATCCTGGGGCTTCACGGCTACCAGCACCACATCGTAACTACCTACGACGGCGCTGGTTTCGGCTACGGGCAGGCCAGGGTGGGCAGCCGTCAGGCGCTGGCAGTGGTCAAGGCTTCGGCCCAGCAACAGCAAATCGGAGCGGCTGACGAGGTTGTAGTGCAGAAAGGATTTGGCGAAGGCCATGCCCATGTTGCCACAGCCTAAAATGGCAATACGCAATGGTTTCATACCGAAGCAGCCGTAACGGCCAGTAGGTTCAGGTGGGCAACATAAGCAGGAATCGGCAAAGGCCCCCGTGAAGGCACCTCGTTTATGCCTACGCCCGGTGGCCGCCAGGCTAATTCAGACCCTGCTGAGCAACTAGCCGAACGTTATGCGGAATGCAGCGAAGCATCTCGCTCGGCTGACGTTGCAACGCTAACCATAACGTACGCGCGCCGCAAAGCAACTGGCGCTATGCAGAACTCAACGTACGCGTTGCTGCATCCCGAGGTCAGGTAAAACAACTTCCTATATTTGCGCGCACCTATATTCTCTTCCCTCACCTGAACTGCTATGAACAAACTGACCACTGTCCTGCTGAGCGCCACGCTGCTGACCACCGCCTGCGAGCAGGCCCAGAAGGCAAAGGAGTCGTACACGGCCATTTCGAAGCTCAAGGAAACCGGCGAAAAGCTGGAGGCTTCAATGGACAAAGTGAAAACGCAGCGCGAGGAGCGCGTGAAGCGCGGCGACACTCTCTCGCTGCCCTATAAAGAGCTGCAGGCTTATCTACCGGCCGAAGTGAGCGGCTACACGGCGGCCAACCCGAGCGGCCAATCCACCAAAATGAGCGGCCTGGCCTTCTCCACCGCCAGCCGCGACTTCACCAAGGACAACTCTACGGTGAAGGTGGAGCTGATGGATTACAACGGAGCCAACCAGCTGTACCAGGGTGCCGCCGGCCTGCTGGGCATGGGCCTGGAAAGTGAAAACGACGAGGAGCTGGTGAAATCCACCGACCTGGGCGTGGAGGGGGTATCCGGCATGGAAACCTACCGCAAAAAAGACCGCCAGGCCGAACTGATGCTCACTATG
The DNA here is from genome assembly GCF_020421205.1 of Hymenobacter pini. Classification (GTDB taxonomy): domain Bacteria; phylum Bacteroidota; class Bacteroidia; order Cytophagales; family Hymenobacteraceae; genus Hymenobacter; species Hymenobacter pini. The sequence continues at coordinate 1,262,265 of NZ_JAIZZH010000001.1, read as the reverse complement.
GGCGGCCGCTTCATGGTGAAAATCACCGCCGACCAGCAGCCCGACCTGCAGCTGGTAGAGTCCGTGGCCAAGCAGATGGACCTGGAGAAACTGGCGAAGATGTAGGGCTGAGCAGGCGCTATCATTGCGAGCGAAGTAATCCTTCCTCTACCAAGCGTAGAACCCTGATGAAAACAAAAGTCCCTAACGTCAGAGCTAGACGTCAGGGACTTTTCATTTACCTAGGATTGGAGTGATGAAAAGGAAGGATTGCGTCGCTTTGCTCGCAATGACAGATCTTACCGCTTATGCTGAAACCGTTGCGTGGGCTCCCATACGGTGGTTTTCACGCCCTGCAAAAACCGCCATAAGCCCAGCAACAGCGCCATGTTCATGCTGTAGAAGTGGGTGATAAAGCGCAGCAGCCGCAGATGCTTGCCCAGCCGGTGCAGGGCCCCATCCAGCAGCAGCAGCGCGGGAGCTGCCAGCTGCCCGGCCAGCATGAGCTGGTAGAACCAGCCGGCTCCGCCCAATACCAATACTACGTTGCACAGCAGCATGAGCAGCAGCAGCAGCGGCGTAAGCCAACGCAGCACCTTATGCGACCAGTACGCGAAACTCACGCCCCGCCAGGGCGGCCACAGCAGCCGCCGAAACGCCACCAGATTCTGGAAGTTGCCGGCCGAAATGCGGGCCTTGCGCCGGAACTCCTCCGGTAGTTTGTCGGATACGTCTTCGTGGCAAACCGCCTCCAGCTCGTTGATGGCCTGGTAGCCATCCTGTAGCACGGCCATGGAAATGAAAAAGTCGTCGACGATGAAAGAGGCCGGAGCCGGATGGTAGCAGCGGCGGCGCACGGCAAAGCAGCCTCCGAAGGCCCCAATCATACTGCCCCACACCACACCTTCCTGGAACTTGATCAGGTTTTCGCGCTCCAGATAAGCCTTTTCCTGACCCGAAATACCGTCTTGGCGATGCGCTGGGTTGAGAATGTTGCCTCCCACCTGGCCGACATGCGGGTTGCGAAAGTGCTTGACGAGATGATACAGCGTGTCGGGCGTGAAAAACACGTTGGCATCGGTGAGGACTAACACCGGGGCCGTGGCCTCCCTGGATAAAGCTTCCATCACGCCGGGCTTGCCGGTACGCTGCCGAAATTGCCTAAACTGCAGCCGCGGGTACTCCTCGGCCAGCTGCTCTATAAGGGCGTTGGTGCGGTCCTGGGAGTTGTCGGAGCCGATGTAGAGGGTGAGCTTATCCAGCGGGTACGTGGTGGCGAAGGTGGAGCGGATTTTCTCCTCAATTACCTGCTCCTCATTGTACACAGCCAGCAGAATATCCACCGTGGGTAGCTCTGGACTGTCGGGGGCGTACACGTTGGTGTTCTGATGGCGGCCCCGGGCCAGGCGGCTCAGCAGCACCGGAAACCCCACGTAGGTGTGGGCCACTAGTGCCAGGCCACCCCACAGGCCGGTAGCGGCTACGGCCTCAACGAGCGGCAACACGGGGCGCGGGCTGCAGAATGGTGTACAAATCGAGGAAGCTCTCCACCACCCGGCGGTTATCGTAGAGGCGGGCAATGGTGCGGGCGGCTTCCTCCCCGATGGCCTGCTGGCCCAGCTCGCCGCGGTAGTAGCGCCCCAGCTGCGCAAGCCATTCCTGGGGCGAGTTGCCCAGCACAATATCAAACCCGGGCCGCACGTGGATGCCCTCGGCTCCCAGCGCGGTGCTCAGAATGCACTTACCCAGGGCCATGCCTTCAATAATCTTGATACGCATACCGCCCCCACTCAGCAAGGGCACCAACATCAGCTCATACTCCTGCATAAACTGCTGAGCCGACTCCACAAAACCGTGCACCGTAACGCCGGGCAGCTGCAGCTGCCGGATATGCTCGGGGGTGTCCTTGCCGGCAATGTGCAGCTCCAACTCGGGGTACTGGGCGCGGGCCTGAGGCCACACTTCCCGCAAAAACCAATCGAGCCCCTCCAGGTTCGGCAACCAGTTCAGGGAGCCGATCAGGAATAGGGTGCACGGGCGGGGCTGGAGGCGGGCGTCGCGCTGAAACCGCCCCAGGTCCACGCCGGCCGGGATGAACACTACCGGCTCGGGACAGCCCAGCCGGCGCAGACGCTGCTGGTCGGCTTCGGTAATAGCCGCAATACCATCGAAGCGGTGCAGCATCCGCTTTTCAAACTGATGCAGCCGTTCAGCCAGCTGCCGCAGGTACCATTTTTTGAGCGGGTTGCGGGTATTCTCGGCCAGCTGCTGCCAAATGGTGTGCTCCACGTTGTGGGCCCGCAGCACCACGGGCGGCAGGGGCCGGCCGGTTTCCTTATCGGCTGCGGCCCAATAGCCGGCGTACCAGGCCACGAAGGTGCCTTCCATCTGCACCACGTCAAACTGCTCCTGCGCCAGCAACTCGGCCAGTTTTGCCTGAACCACCCTGCTCACAAACCGCTCCACGTTATAGGGCAGCTCGCTGAACAGCAGGTTGCGCAGGGCCTTTACGGGCGAGAGGTTGGTGTTCACGTCCACCGTAACCAAACGCACGTTGGGGCCCAGATGGTCGAGGACGGTGGCGGGCTGGTGGTGCTTGGGCGTGTTGATGGCCAGCACCGTAACGCGGTGCCCGGCGCGGGCCAGTCCGGCGGCCACGTCGTACATGGCAATAGCGCCCCCATCGTGGGGCGGGTACGGAACGCGCGGACAAAGCTGCAGGATATGCACGAAGGGAAATGGCTGGTCTGACCGCAAAGCTACATAGTAGCGCGCAGCTCCGCTTCGCGCACGAGCAAAGCGAGTTCTTAGGTGAATGGGGCGGTACCCGGTACCCCGCTTTGCTCGTGCGCGAAGCGGAGCTGCGTGGTACTTACGCGCTACCGGCGAAACTGGTCCAGCAGGCTGGTAATCTGCTCATCGGTACCCAGAAACAGAAAGATGTCACCGGCCACGGGTACGGTATCGGCGGAGGGACTCACGGTAAACTCGCCGCGCTGGTGCTTCAGGCCGATGACGGTGGCCCCGGTGCGGCTGCGAATATCCAACTCCCGGATGCTCAGGCCGCGCCACTCGCCGCGCAGCTCTTCGGTGCGCAACTCCTCCAGCCGCAGCTTGTTGGGTCCCAGGCCCGAAATCATATCCAAAAACCGGATTACCTCGGGGCGGGTGATGAGGTTGGCCATGTGCGAACCGCCAATTTCATCGGGCATCACCACCGAGTCAGCCCCGGCGCGCAGCAGCTTGGGCTCCGAGCTTTTGAGGCTGGCGCGGGCCACAATGGTAATGTTGGGGGCCAGCTCCCGGGCCGTCAGGGTCACAAATACGTTGTCGGCGTCCTTGGGCAGGGCGGTGATGAGGGCCCGGGCCCGGTCTACGCCAGCGGCGCGCAGCGTGTCGTCGAGGGTGGCGTCGCCGTACACCGCGGCAATGGCCTCGCCGGTGGCTTCGGTGGCTTCCTTGAGCAAGGCCTCGTTCTGCTCCACTACTACCACATCGGCCCCGCTGCTGCGCAGCTCGTGATAGGCTTTGCGGCCGTTGCGCCCGAAACCGCACACAATCACGTGGTCGGAGTAGCGGCGGATTTCCTGGTCGTTTTTGAGCATGGCGAACATGTTGCGCAGCCCCCCGTCGAAGATGTAGGTGGTGAGCACCGACAACAGGTAGGCCAGCATCAAAAGGTTGAAGAAGATATAGAACGAGACGAACAGCCGGCCAGCGGGCGTGAGCGGGTGTAACTCCCCGAAGCCCACCGTCGACACGGTTATCATCGTCATGTAAAACGCGTCCACGAACGTGAACTTCTCCAGCCACATAAAGCCCACCACGCCCACGGCAAAGCTAATGGCCGTGAGGCTGAGCGCACCCACAAAACGACTCAGGTTGAACCGGTGCCACACGGCGCGCACGTAGCGCAAGGCGGCCGACTGAACGGGCGGAGGAACAGGCATTGGAGGGGAAGCGGGCGGCGGAATTCTGGCCCGGTAAGTTCGGCAGTAAGCACCATTGCCGCAACCGGTGGCCGTTATACGTGGCTACTTTATTCCGCCGAGCAGGTAGCACATCAAATCAGAGCCCTGGCAACGCAACCACCGCGCGTGCCCAGCGGCAGGCTTACATAGCGGCCCGCGGAATTACCGTGCCCAGCATGCCAGCCAGCTGGTTATCCATTTGCTTGAGCAGGTGAATGGTTTGCAGGTTTTCCATCATGGTTGCCTCGTCCATGGGGTGGCGCAGGGCTTCCAGGCGGGCGGCCAGCTCACGCTCCACGTTCACTTTGTTGAGGCGCAGAATGGCATTGTCGCAGGCGGTTTGCAGCAGGTCCAGCTCCCGGGGCACGTAAATCTGGTGGGTGGTCCAGTTGGGGCTAAGCTCGTACTTCTCAGTGGCCAGCTCTGCTACCAGACTGCGGATATCGGAGCGGCTGTGCTGGATGAGCGTGCGTACTTCGGGCCAGCGGCCCTGCTCCAGCTCCTCCCGGCACAGGTGCAGCAAATCGGCGTACAAACCGGTTTTGAAGTTGGTATCCTCCAGCTGCTCCAGCAGGTATTGCGCCACCGATACCTCGGGGGCCAACGGCTGGGGCGCATACAGCAGCAGCAGCCGCACCACTTCCCGCTCGCACTGGGCCAGCACGTCGGGCACGGGTTCCAGCTCCTCCTTGTCGGTCAGGGCGTCGCCGCCCGCCAGGTCCTCGGGCGAGGCCCCGTACATCAGGGCTTCAGCCTCTTCCTCGGGGGTTAAGTTTCTGGTTGCTGGTTGCTGGTTTCTGGTGGCGGGCTGGCCATTATTGTAGCTGCCCGCTGAGGCACCAGCCCCGCTCCCACCGCTGCTAGTGCTCTGGCCACCGGCAGCCTTGCCGGAGGCATTACGTACCAGCTTGTTGTACTCCGAGATGAGCACCTGCTCATCAATGCTGAAAGCCTGCGAGGTTTGCTGCAGAAACACCTGCCGCTTAATGGGGTCGGGCACTTTGCCAATGCTTTGCAGCACATCCCGGATGGCTTCGGCCTTCTTCACCGGGTCCTGGGCGGCTTCCCGGCTCACCAGGTCGGTTTTGAACTGAATAAAGTCCTGGCTGGCGTTTTCCAGGTGCTGCTTGAAGCGCTGGTCGCCTACTTTGCGGATGTAGCTGTCAGGGTCGTCACCGTCCGGGAATAGTACCACACGCACGTTCAGGCCGCCTTCCAGCAGCATGTCAATGCCGCGCAGCGAAGCCCGAATGCCCGCCGCGTCGCCGTCGTAGAGTACCGTCACGTTATCGGTGTAGCGCTTGATAAGGCGGATTTGCCCGTCAGTCAGCGAAGTACCCGAGGAGGCCACCACGTTCTTGATGTCGCCCTGATGCAGGCTGAGCACGTCCAGGTAGCCTTCCACCAGGTAGCATACCTCCTCCGAGCGGATGGCCTGCCGGGCCTGGTACAGCCCGTACAGCACATCCGACTTATGGTAGATTTCCGACTCGGGCGAGTTGAGGTACTTGGCCGTTTTGTCGTTGGGCTTGAGCGTGCGCGCCCCAAAGCCGATGACGCGGCCCGATACGTTGTGAATCGGGAACATCACCCGGCCCCGAAACCGGTCGTAGCGCCGGCCGGTGTCCTGGCCCTGGTCGTCCTCGCGCCGAATCACAAGGCCGGTTTTCTCCAGATATTTCTGCTCGTAGCCCGCCGCCGTGGCCGATTTCAGCAAATCATCCCACTGATCCAGGGAGTAGCCCAGCTCAAAGGTTTTAATGGTGGTCTGGTTGAGCCCGCGCTGGCGCAGGTAGCTCAGCCCAATGCCCTGCCCCTCGTCGGTGTTGAGCAGCAGGTGGTGGTAATGGTCTTTGGCCCAGTTAGAAATGATAAACTGGGAGTCCTTCTCGTTCTGGGCCAGCTGCTGCTCAGGCGTTTTTTCTTCCTCCTGAACATCAATACCGTACTTCTTGGCCAAGTACTTGAGCGCCTCCACGTAGCTGGTGCCCTCAATATCCATGATAAACTGCACCACCCCGCCGGCCTTGCCGCACCCGAAACACTTGTACAGTCCCTTGGCCGGCGCCACCGAGAAGCTCGGCGACTTTTCGTGGTGGAAGGGGCAGCAGGCCCACATGTTCTGGCCCTTGCGCTTCAGGCTCACAAAATCCCCCACCACCTCCACAATGTCGGCGTAGTGCAGAATCTGATCAACGGTTTCTTTGGGGATGCGGGCCATAGGACCACAAAGGTAGGCAGGAACCCGCGCTACTAGCGCACAGCAGTAGCGCGCAGTTCCGCTTCGCGCACGAGCAACGGAGTATAAGAACTACACGCGTCGGAACTCCCCTACGGCTCGTGCGCGAAGTAGAGCTGCGCGCTACTCTAGAAGTTCCGGCTGGCGGTGGTTTCAGGAATGATGACCACGTAATCGAACCCCAGAATGGTAGCCTGCAACTCCTGCGACGTTACAGGCATCCCTTTGCGTACCATGGCTTGGCGCAACGGGCGCACATCGAACACCTGCCAACTCGGCCCGGCAGGCGTGGCGGCCATGAACGGCTGCAGCATGGGTGCTTCGGCATTGGAGTACTTCATGGCATTTTTGCTGAAGTCATCGGGGTTCTGGCCTGCCGTTTGGAAGCCTTGTTTGCCCACCACGAAAATGTGCAGGGTTTTCTGGTCGTGGGCGTCAGCCAGGTTTACCATCAGGTTGCCCACGTCGTAGATGTCGCCCCAGATGCTGCGGCCCCGCCCCACGTGGTAGGCCCCGAACTTGAACAGCATGGGCGGCAGCGGCTGCGTGGTAGGCTGGTACGGCTGCAACTCCTGCAGCAGGTTACGCTTCATCAGATTGATGCGCGCCTGGTGGCCGCCGGGCTTGCCGGCCGCGTTTACGCGAAAAATGGCCTCACTGGCTTCCATATCCTGGAGCATCTGGCGCACCGGCAAGGGCTCGGTGCGGGTGAGGCGGCGGAGGCTGTCCAGCATAGAAGGCCGTAGCCCGTTGATGCTGACGCCGCCGTAGTTGCCGGCTACCAGCGCGGCCCGGTCGCGGGCTTGCAGGGCGGCGGCCTGCTGGCGCAGGTAGGCGCGGGCCGTTTTGCCCTTGGCCTGCTCGGCCATCAGTGCCAGCGTCCGCCCCACTGATGCGAAGCCCAGCTGGTCAATGCCCACAATGGCCGTGTTCCGGGCCCGAAGTGAGCGGGCCAGCTCAAACTCTTCAGCCCAGCTGTAAAACGACAGGCTCATGGGATACTGCCGCAAAAAGGCCGAAGGTAGACCGGGCTGGGCCGCCAGCCGGGCGAGGTCCTGGGTTTGGTACCGGTCAATTTCCGCCACGTACACTTTCGGCCGCAATACCTCGGCCACGGCCTGCGCAAACGGCGGAATCTGGGCCATGCCGTGGTCCTCACCCAGCAGCACGATGGTACTTTGCCGGATATCCTGCTGCAATTTTTCCCATCCAGGCCCGCTGAACTGGGTGCCGGTCTGGCTGAGCGCAAATTGATTAGTGCGCATCAGGCGCTGAAAAGTGGTATCGGCGGGAGCCTGGGCGCGGGCCGGCAGGCTGCAGGCCGCCAGCGCCACAGCGACGGTCAGGCGGCCCAACCGGCGGCGCAGAAAGGAATCGAACATGAAGAATGGTGTGATAGGCTAGCGAGTTGGTCTCCAAGATAGGCAGCTCGCCCGTAGCGGGCCATTTATTTGCGGCAACCACCGGCCCGGTTTCCGGGTTATCTTTGCGCTTTACATCCGAACTTTCCCCGCTGACTATAATGGAACCCATTACCAAAGAAGCCGTCCTCAAGGCCCTGAGCTACGTGGAGGAGCCCGACCTGGGCAAAGACCTCGTAACGCTCAACATGATTGAGGATGTGCAGATTGACGGCCGCCGCGTCTCGTTCACGGTGGTGCTCACCACGCCCGCCTGCCCCCTCAAGCAACTCATTCACGATGCCTGCGAGCGGGCCATCCACACGATGGTGGACCCGGGCGCTGAAGTGGTGATTGTAATGACCTCGCGCGTGACTACCATGCGCCAGAATCGAGACCTGCTGCCCGGCGTGAAAAACATTATTGCCATTGCCTCGGGCAAGGGCGGCGTGGGCAAAAGCACCGTAACGGCCAACCTGGCCATTGCCTTGGCCAAGTCGGGCGCGAAGGTGGGCTTGGTGGACGCCGATATTTCCGGCCCCAGTATGCCGCTGATGTTTGGCGTGATGGATGCCCGGCCCCACGTATTCCAGGGCCCCGATGGCAAAAACCTCATCCAGCCGGTTATTGCCCACGGCGTAAAGCTGATGAGCATTGGCTTCCTGGCCCCGGCCGAATCGGCCATTGTGTGGCGCGGGCCCATGGCCTCCTCGGCCCTTAAGCAGTTTATCACGGAGGTAGATTGGGGCGAGCTGGACTACCTGCTCCTGGACATGCCCCCCGGAACTTCCGACATTCACCTCACGATGGTGCAGACGGTGCCCGTTACCGGCTCCCTCATCGTAACCACGCCCCAGAAAGTAGCCCTGGCCGACGCCGAGAAGGGTTTGCAGATGTTCCGCCTGCCCCAGATCAACGTGCCGGTGCTGGGTATTGTGGAGAACATGGCGTGGTTCACACCTGCCGAGCTGCCCGACAACAAGTACTTCATCTTTGGCGAAGGCGGCGGCGTGGGCCTAGCCGCCAAGCATGAGGTACCGCTGTTGGGCCAGATTCCGCTGGTGCAGAGCATCCGCGAAAACGGCGACCAGGGCACGCCTGCTATTCTGGAGGAAAACACCCCGGCCGCGGCCGTATTTGAGCAGTTGGCCGAGGACCTCGCCCGGCAGGTGAGCATCCGCAACGCCATGGCCCCAAAAACCAACATCGTGGAGATGAAGTCGTAATTGGTGGAGCAGTAAAACATAGCTGACAGCCATTCCCAAGTATTCCTACCTGAACTTCTCCCCACCTTGGCCGGTTTATTACTTGCCTCGGACGAATGTCCTACCTTTGTAAGACTACCGCCGCTGCCAACGCTTGATGCGTAGCGGCAGCGTCCTTTTCTCGCGTAACTCAACGATTCATGACCGTATCACCCGCCGTGGAAACCCATCCGCTTCTGCCCCGCATCGAACAGGCCCTGGATACCATCCGGCCCTACCTGGCCGCCGACGGGGGCAACGTGCGCGTGCTGGACATCACCGACGACATGGTGCTGCGCCTGGAGCTGCTGGGAGCCTGCGGCACCTGCCCTATGTCGCCGATGACGCTGAAGGCCGGCGTGGAGGAATCGGTGAAGAAAGCCGTACCCGAAATCCGGGCGGTGGAGGCCATCAACCTCACGCCCATGTCGGCCCAGCCCGCTGGTCAAACCGGCCACCCTGTATCACCTGCCCCAGTGCCTACGCCGGAGTTCTAGGTTTCAGTTGTTTCCCAATAGCAGCGCCCCGCTCCTGCCGGTTTTTCCGGATGGGGCGGGGCGCTGTGGGTTTTGGGCGAGGCAGATTCTAGTATTACTCGGCTCCCTTCTCCCGCTTGTTTTTCAACTCTTCAATATCCATTAAGTCTTTGGGGCGGGCACTGGTTTCTTTATCAGTCAGCAAATCGTTGTAGCCGATAAAAGCAACTTCAATATCACCCAAGTTAACTATTTCTCTATTTACAAAGGCGGCGGCAAATCGCACTGAAGATTTCAGTTCAGGCAATAAGTCGAGTGTAAAATCCTCGAACTCGTATTTGAAGAACGACTTTTTAGGATTAGGTTGTTGCTCACCTCTAAAGATCGAAACATCTTGACCAAGAGCTTCTAAAGCATTTAGTAAATTGAAATAGTTCGTGTATGATGGATTATACCAGAAATCTAAATCTGGCTTTTCAGCAACTGCTCCAGATGAAAGGGTAGAGTATCTGAAGTATCCATGCAGGGCAACAGCAGTACCACCAACAATCATATATTCCACAGAATATTTCTGCAGTGCCGAGCAGACTTTTGAAATAGTATTCAGAAGACTATTTTCCACTTACTACACGCTTATTTTTCATCGAGACACTAGTTGCTAACGAAGCCAGCAGCTCCTCAAATTGGGTCATTTTCTTATTAGGCTCAGCAGAATTGCTAGGCTTATCCTGCGCTTTTAAGGAAATAAAGTTGTTGTATCGAGTCAGTTTTTCCATGAGTAAAAAGGCAGCTGAATCTATTATGACACTCTAACTACTTCAACGACAATCCGTCAAACACTGTTCGAATTCGAGAACCAAGGTGTGGATGCCAGCCGGCCATATAAAGATAGCACCTTCTATTAGTCCATCAGTTACACTCACCCGCCCCATTCCGCCCGGCCCGCTACCTTTGCCGCTCCTACCATCAACTTTCCACCCCGAATGGCTAACCCCAACGACCCCGTCCTGCATTCCTGGATTGATATTGCCCCCGGCAGCGACTTTCCCATTCAGAACCTGCCGTTTGGCGTGTTCGAGACGGAGGAGCGGGGCCCACGGCTGGGCGTAGCCATTGGCGAGTACGTGCTGGATTTGTACGCCGTAGCCCAGTTTGGCTTCTTTGATGACCTGGACCTGGGCAAGGCGCTGCCCAAGGTATTCCGGCGCCGCTCCCTCAACCAGTTTATTGCCCTGGGTCGGCCGGCGTGGCGGGCCGTGCGCCAGCGCGTATCGGAACTGCTGCGCCACGACAACGGCTCTTTGCGCTCGGATGAGGTGATGCACGAGTGCCTGCTGCGCCAGCCGGAGGTGCGGATGCTGCGCCCCGTGAAGCCCCAGAACTACACCGATTTTTACAGCAGCATTGAGCACGCCACCAACGTGGGCATGATGTTCCGCGACCCGGCCAACGCCCTGCTGCCCAACTGGCGCCACATTCCCATTGGCTACCACGGCCGGGCCAGCAGCATTGTGGTAAGCGGCACCGACGTGCGCCGGCCCAACGGGCAGCGCAAGGCCCCCGATGCCGCCGCTCCTACCTTTGGCCCTTCACAGCAATTGGATTTTGAACTGGAAGTGGGCTTCATTGTGGGCAAAGGCACGCACCTGGGCGAAACCGTGCCGATTCAGTATGCCGAGGAGCACATCTTCGGGCTGGTGCTGTTCAACGACTGGAGCGCGCGCGACATCCAGAGCTGGGAATACGTGCCGCTGGGCCCGTTTCTGGGCAAGAGCTTCGGCAGCAGCGTGTCGCCGTGGGTGGTGACGCTGGATGCGCTGGAGCCCTTCCGGGTGGCCGGCCCCGTGCAGGAGCCCGAGCCCCTGCTGTACCTGCGCCAGCCCGGCCAGCACAACTTCGATGTGCAGCTGGAAGTGGCGCTGCAGCCCGACGGCGGCCCCGAAACCACCATTTCCCGCTCCAACTTCGGGCTCATGTACTGGAGCATGGCCCAGCAACTCACCCACCACGCCTCCAACGGCTGCAACCTGGAAGTGGGCGACCTGTATGCCTCGGGCACCATCTCAGGCCCCACGCCCGATTCGCTGGGCTCCATGCTGGAGCTGGCTTGGCGTGGCACCCGCCCCGTGCCGCTGGCCGATGGCTCGGAGCGCAAGTTCCTGCAGGATGGCGACCGGGTAACCATGCGCGGCTATTGTGAGAAAGACGGCCTGCGCATTGGATTTGGCGAAGTAACCGGTCAAGTGTTACCTGCTTCCGCGCTATAAAATCTACACCCTAGTACTACCAGCACAACCCGGAAAGTCAGCTGCTTTATAGCGGCTGATTTCCCGGGTTGTGCTGTTTTGCTGCTCTGCCAAAATACGCGTGGAGCACATTCCGCAACAATACATAAATTTGTCTTTTTCAAATACTCAACCATTCGCAATACGTGTTTACCGCAACTCAACTAGGACAAATACGGATTTACACGGTAACACCGGCTCATTCGCAACCCTGAGGTTTGGCAGAAGTAATACAGCTACACACCCTGCTGCTTTAACGGTTTACTCCTCGAAGCATCAAGCGCGGTGCGGCTGATCTGAACTTCTCATCTAACCCTACTGAGCTATGCTTGCAATGGACTACCGGGGCCCAAAACGGGTCCGCGCCACCCAGAAACCCATGCCCGAAATCAAGCATCCGGAGGATGCCATTGTCCGGGTAACCCGCTCCTGTATCTGCGGTTCCGATTTGCACCTCTACAACGGCAACGTGCCCGACACCCGGGTGGGCACCACCTTTGGGCACGAGTTCATTGGGGAAGTGGTAGAAATCGGCTCGGAGGTCTCCAAGCTGAAAGTGGGCGACATGGTGCTGGTGCCCTTCAATATTGCCTGCGGCAAGTGCCACTTCTGCAAGCAGGGCCTGTTTGGCAACTGCCACGAATCCAACCCGATGGCTACGGCCGTGGGGGGCATTTTTGGCTACTCGCACACGGCCGGCGGCTTCCACGGCGGACAGGCCGAATACGCCCGGGTCCCCTACGCCAACGTGAGCCCCACCGTTATTCCGCCCGGTATGGACCCCGACGACGCGGTACTGCTCACCGACGTGGTGCCCACGGGCTACCAGGCAGCCGAAATGGCCGGTATCCAGCCCGGCGACACGGTAGTGGTATTCGGGGCTGGACCGGTAGGCATCATGGCCGCACGCTGCGCCTGGCTGTTTGGAGCCGGCCGCGTCATTGTGCTCGACCACATTGACTACCGTCTGGAGTTTGTGCGCAACTACGCGCCCTGCGAGGCCTACAACTTCAAAACCGACATGGACGACCCGGTACTGTTTCTGAAAAAGCAGACCGATTGGATGGGCGCCGACTGCGTGATTGACGCCGTGGGGGCCGAAGCGGCCGGCAACGCTATGCAAACCATTACGGGCCGCAAAACGCTGCTGCAGGCCGGCTCGGCTACAGCCTTGCACTGGGCTATCAACTCAGTGAAGAAAGGCGGCATCGTGAGCATTGTGGGTGTGTACGGTCCTACCGATAACCTGGTGCCCATCGGCAACGTGCTCAACAAAGGCCTGACCATCCGGGCCAACCAAGCCTCGGTAAAGCGACTGCTGCCCCGCATGATTGAGCACGTGCAGAATGGCGTAATCAACCCCAAGGCCCTGATTACCCACCGCATTCCGCTGGAAGAAATAGCCGATGGATACCGGTTGTTCTCCGATAAACTCGACAACTGCATCAAACCGGTGCTGCTGCCTCCTTCTGCCCGTTAATCTTCAGCCCCTACCCGTATGCAAAAGCACGTTATTGACCCCAAATCGGTGCCCGGCTGGGGCATCGACACCGACCCGCAGAACGACCCCACCTACCCCATGAAGCCCCACCGCACCGACCTGGAGCAGACGGGCTACACGTGGGAACGACCCACCCAGCAACCCGTGGATATTGAGGTGTTGCACTCCATCGAGCGGCCCAACGTAACGGCCGTGTTTGGCACTGCCTCCCCGCCCATGGGCCTGAGCGGCCTGATTCGACGGTTTGCCTTCCGCTACAGCGAGAATGAATACCTCCACTGGCTCCCCCTACTTCTGGCCGACCGGGTGAACGTGGTAGAAGGCGTACTGGAAGACCTGGTCCACGGGAAACTACCCAACATCTGGGCCGAGAAAGGCTACAACGCCTCCTGGAAACATGACCGGACCGGCCTGATTACCCGCTTGGCCACTACTGCACTGGTGGCGGGTGGTCTGGTACTCTGGCTGAAATCAGGTAAGGACAAAAAAGAAAAGAAACACCACTCTTACCGATACTAGCAGCGTTACTGCTGGCAGTTCACTCTCGGAGACTTTTCGATTCATAAGACAACAAGGCCGACCTCAATTGAGGCCGGCCTTGTTGTCTTATGAATGTTGAGCGGCTACTTCTTGCCCTTGATGATTTCGTCCACCACGGCCGGGTCGAGCAACGTGGTGGTGTCGCCGAGGGAGCCGGTTTCGCCCTCGGCCACTTTGCGCAGGATGCGCCGCATGATTTTGCCCGAGCGGGTTTTGGGCAGGCCCGATACCAGCTGGATCTTATCCGGCTTGGCAATCTTACCGATTTCCGCTACCACCGTTTCGATGATGCTGGCCTCTACCCGGGGCTTGTCGGCGTCATTGTCGCAGGCACCCTCCCGGCAGATAACGTACGCGTAGATACCCTGGCCTTTCACGTCGTGGGGGTAGCCCACCACGGCGCTTTCTACCACGTTGGGGTTCTGGTTGATGGCGTTTTCGATTTCGGCTGTGCCGAAGCGGTGGCCCGATACGTTTATCACGTCATCTACACGGCCGATAATGCGGTAGAGGCCCTGCTCGTCGCGGCGGGCACCGTCGCCGGTGAAGTAGTAGCCAGGGTAAGTGCTGAAGTAGGTCTGCACGGCCCGCTCATGGTCGCCGTAGGTAGTGCGGATGATGCCGGGCCAGCTTTGCTTGATGGCGAGGTAGCCTTCCTGGTCGTTGCCTTCGATTTCCTGGCCTTCCTGGGTGAGCAGCACCGGCCACACGCCCGGCAGCGGCAGACCCGCCCGGGCCGGTACACTGGGCGTTATACCCGCCAGCGCCGAAATCATGATGCCGCCGGTTTCCGTCTGCCACCAAGTATCCACAATGGGGCACCGCTCCTTGCCCACGTGGGTGTGGTACCAGTGCCAGGCTTCCTCGTTAATAGGTTCGCCCACCGAGCCCAGCACCCGCAGCGAGTCGAGCGAGTAGCTGAGCACGTTATCCAGGGGCGCGGCCATGAGGCTGCGGATGGCCGTGGGCGCGGTGTAGAAAATGCTAACCGAGTGCTTGTCAATCACCTCCCAGAAACGGCCAGCATCGGGGTAGGTGGGCACCCCCTCGAACATGAGCGAGGTGCTGCCCGCCAGCAGCGGGCCGTAGAGCAGGTAGCTGTGACCCGTCACCCAGCCCACATCGGCGGTGCACCAGTAGATGTCGTTTTCCTCCACCTGGAACACGTTGCGGAATGTGTAATCGGCCCATACCATGTAGCCGGCGGTGCTGTGCACCACGCCCTTGGGCTTGCCGGTGCTGCCCGAAGTGTAGAGGATGAACAGCGGGTCTTCGGCCTCCATTTCCTCGGCGGGGCAGGTTTTGGCTACATCCTCGGCTTCTTCGTGGTACCACACGTCCCGGCCTTCTTCCATGTACACGGGCCAGCCCAGGTGCTCCACCACAATCACGCGGCGCACGGAGGGGCAGGTTTCCAGGGCCTCATCCACCACGCGCTTCACCGGAATCTGCTTGGGGCCCCGGTTGAGGCCGTCGGCGGTGAGCACCACGCTGGCCTGGGCATCGTTCACCCGGTCGGCAATGGCGGTGGCCGAGAAGCCGGCGAAAATCACCGAATGCACCGCCCCAATGCGGGCACAGGCCAGCACGGCCACGGCCAGCTGCGGAATCATGGGCATATAGATGCACACCCGGTCACCCTTCTCCACGCCGTTGTTGTGTAGCACGTTGGCAAACTTGCACACCTCCTGGTGCAGCTCCCGGTAGGTCAGGCGCAGGTGGCGCTGCTTGGGGTCGTTGGGCTCCCAGATGAGGGCCAGCTTGTTGCCGCGGGTGGCCAGGTGGCGGTCCAGGCAGTTCTCGGTGATGTTGAGGCGGGCGCCCGAAAACCACTCGTTGCGGCCGGCGGGCATGTCGGAGGTCATAACCGTATCCCACTTGCGACGCCAGGTAAACGGGGTGGCCACGGAGGCCCAGAACTCTTCGGGGTGGTTGATGCTGAGGTGGTAGGCTTCGTGGTAGCCTTCGATGCTACGGATGCGGGCGTGTTCGGGCATGGGTGGCACAGGGGTTATAATGGGGGCTTTAGTGGCCAAAAGATACAAGTTTGAACGAGCGGACTGCCGCTACGCGGTGGGTTGAAGCAGGTTTTTTACCGTGGTCATGAGCTGGCGGGTGCTGAAGGGCTTGGGAATGTACATGTCCGCCCCCACCTCGTAGCCCTTCTGCACATCGGCCTCCTTGCTCTTGGCCGAAAGGAAAATGACGCGCGTTCCGGCCCGGTCGGGGCGCTGGCGGATATGGCGGCACACGGCGTACCCATCCACATCGGGCATCATGATATCCAGCAGCACCACGTCGAAAGCTGTGGCATCCACGGCCGTCAGGGCCTCGGTGCCGTTGCGGGCAATGCTGACCTGGTAGCCGCTCTTGCGCATCAGAAACTCTAGGGACATGACGATGTTCGGCTCGTCATCGACAATGAGTATATGGGGCGTCGTTGACATAACAGGGGTTTGTTTTCGAAGGAGAAGAGCAGTATCTGAGGAGTGTCAGGTTGTGGAGTAGCGGGTTACCGCTGAGTTTGTAGAACTCCATTTTAAACGAGGAAAGGCAGCTCCACCGAAAACCGAGCACCTTGCTCGGGCTGACTATCGACCCAGATGCGGCCGGCGTGCAGCTCCACAATTTTGCGGGTGATGGCCAGGCCCAGCCCCGAGCCCTCAGGCTTGCGCATGGTTTGGTGGCGGGCCTGAAAGAACTTATCGAAGATGAGCTGATGAAACTCCGGGGCAATGCCCTTGCCGTTGTCCTGCACCGTGAGGCGCAAGCCGTTGGGCAAGGCCTCCACCCCTACCGAAACGCGCCCCGTACCATCGGCACGGCACGATTTGACGGCGTTGCTGAGCAGGTTTACCAGCACCTGCATCAGCCGGTCCCGGTCGCCGGGCAGCGGGGGCAGGGCGGGCGGCACGGCCAGGTCCAGCTGAATCTGCTTGTCGCGCAGGAGCTGCCCCACGGCGTCCAGGGCGTCCGTCACCACATCAGCCACATCCACGGCTTCTACTTCCAGCGTGGCTTTGCCCGATTCGTACTTTTCCAAATCCAGCACCAGCGTAATCAAACGGCTCAACCTTTCTGATTCCTTAGTAATGGTGAGCAGAAAGCGTTGGCGCTCTTCTTCTTCAACATCAGGGTTATCGGAGAGAATTTCGGCCAGGGCCCGGATGCTGGTGAGTGGGGTGCGCAGCTCGTGGGTGACGGTGTAGAGGAATTCGTCCTTGTGGTGGTCGAGTTCCTGCAGCTGGTCGTAGGCCTGCTGCAGCTCCTGGGTGAGGCGCTGGAGCTGGCGTTGCTGCTTTTGGAGCTGGCGGTTGGCCTCCAGCAGCTGTTGGCTTTCCCGCAAGATGCCCACCACGTTATCAAAGCTGATATCCTCCACCCCCACCGAGGAGCGCAGCAGCAGCCGGGCCGAAGCGGGCCCGATGGAGCCGGCCAGCAGCTTTTCGGCGTAGGCTAGCAGGCGCGGATCGGCCTGGGGCGGGGCCACGGCGTCGGTCACGTGGGCATCGGGAAAGCGCGTCTCGAAGACCCGCAGGGCCTGGTTGGTCCGCTTCTTTCCCAGGAAGCCCACCAGCAGGGCCCGCACATCGGGCAGGGCGGCGGCGCTGTGCCAACCGGTGGGACCTTCGAAGCCCGTACCGTGCCGGAACACATCCACGAATAGCTCGGCCTGGCGCTGCTCCAGGGCCGAGGGCTGCCGCAGCAGCGATACGCCCACGTACAGCCCCAGGTTGAAAAACCAGCTCCAGAACAGTCCGTGCGAGAGGTAGTCCAGCCCTTCCAGCCCGCACAACGCAAACGGCCGCAGCCAGCGGAACCCAAACAATCCTTCCGTCAGCAGGGCATCCGGCAGCAAATCGGGGCCCACCATGGTTGGCAGCACCAGCGTGAAAAACCACACCGCAAACCCCGCCGAAATGCCGGCCGTAGCGCCCTGGCGGGTACCACCCTTCCAGTACAGCCCACCCAGCACCACCGGCACAAACTGCGCCACCGCCGCAAACGATACCAGCCCAATGTTCACCAGTGGCAGCAGGTGCCCCACCGCCACGTAGTACCCGAAAGCCAGCAGCAGTACCAGCACTACGGCCATGCGGCGGCTGTTGAGCGCCACCTGTCCTAGGCGGGCAAACCAGTGGGCCGCCTGTCCCCGGGCCGCCGGAATCCGCACCAGCAGGGGCATGAGCAGGTGGTTGCTCATCATCACGCTCAGGGCAATGGTTTCCACGATAATCATGCTACTGGCCGCCGAAAGTCCGCCCAGGTAAATGAGCAGCGCCAGCCACGGATGCCCGGCCTGCAGCGGCAAGGCCAGCACAAACGTATCGGCGTCGAAGCGGCCGGTGGGGTCCAGCAGGCGGCCCCCGAAGGCCAGGGGCAGCACCAGTAGGTTGATAACGATGAGGTAGAGCGGAAACAGCCACATAGCCTTGCGCAGATGGTCCTCGTTCACATTTTCCACCACCGATACCTGAAACTGCCGGGGCAGCAGCAGAATAGCCGCCATGCTCAATAGCAGCAGCGTAAACCACTGCCCGGGCGTGGTGCCGGCTCCGTCCAGCGTGAACAACCGGCCCAGCTCGGGCCGGGCGGCGGCCCGCTCAAACACGTCGGCAAACCCATTGAACAGGCCGTAGGTGACGAATAGGCCAGCTGCCAGAAACGCGACCAGCTTCACCAGACTTTCCAGGGCCACGGCCAGCACCATGCCCTCGTGCCGCTCGGTGGCTTCAATGGAGCGTACCCCGAACACGATGGTAAAAAACGCCAGCGCCACGGTGGTGTAAAACGCCGAGCCCGCCGCTGCCGAGGCATCCTGTACCGGCAGGTTCAAGGTGGCCACGTCCCGGGTCAGAATGTCGAAGGAAGCGGCAATGGCCTTGATCTGCAGGGAAATGTAGGGCACCACGCCCAGCACGCACACTACCGTTACCAGGGCCCCCAGCCCGGCGCTTTTGCCGTAGCGGGCCGAAATAAAATCGGCAATGGAGGTGAGGCGCTGCCCCCGGCAGATGCGGATGATTTTGCGCAATACCAGCCAGGAGGCCGGCGCCATCAGCGTAGGCCCCAAGTAAATGCCGATGAACTCCAGCCCGAAATGCGCCGCCCGCCCCACCGAGCCGTAGTACGTCCAGGCGGTGCAGTACACAGCCATGCTCAGGGCGTACACGTAAGGGTTGCTCACCAAACTGCGCCGCTCCGCCGACCGGCGCTCCGCCGCGTAGGCCACCCCGAACAACAGCACGAGGTACCCAAAGGAGAAGCCGATGACGAGCAGGGTGGGCACTTTTCAGGCAGTTAATGATGAACAGCTAGCCGCGTAAAAACCCGGCAAAATAGAATGCCAGCTTATGCGTTTGACAGCTTGGCGAACCAGCTTCCCTTAGTTCTTCGAGGACTTCACCAGCCAGCCCGTTAGCAGTACCAGCAATGCCCAGGCGGCCAGCACATACAGGTACAGTACCGGTATGCCGGCCACGCGGGTGGCGTGATTGAATACGCCCAGGAAGGGGAAGTTGAGCAGCACGGCAAACAGCAGGGCCACAAACAGCAGCCGCTGGCCGCGGCGCTGCTCGGTGCGCTCGGGGGAAGGTGGAGAAGCCATACGCGGCAAGCTAGTGAAAACCGGAGCCGGACCAACGCGCAAAAGTCCGCCGAACCAGCGGCGCGGCGGACTTCAGTAGGTGCGCGGCCGCAATTAGTCCATGATGCGCACGTTGCGCACGTCGCGCATATACGCTACCCCAATAAAGAAGCAAATCAGGGCCACAAGGCAGGGGTACGCTAGCCCAATGAGGCTGCTGTGGTCCTTAGCGAAGGTACCTTCCGGCTGCGTGGTAGCCCACACGCCAATCCAGGTAGCCACCAGCGGCACAAAGCCCCCAAATACGCCGTTACCAATGTGGTAGGGCACCGACAGGCTGGTGTAGCGCACTTTGGTGGGGAACAGCTCTACCAGGTAAGCCGCAATGGGTCCGTACACCATTGTCACAAACAGCACCAGAATGAACGTCAGCGCAATCATGGCCGGAATGTTGGGCGTAAGGGCCTTCATAACGGCCGGTACGGCTTTGCCGGCGGCATCCACGGTGGCGGGGGTAATTTCGGTGAGCGGGCCGGCAAATGCCTTAATGCCGTAAAACAGCGGAATGGTAAACAAAGCCCCGCAGATCATACCCGTCATGATGATGCGCTTGCGCCCAATGCGGTCTGACAGGGAGCCGAAGTACACGAATAGCGGCGTAGCCAGCAGCATGGCCACTACCAGAATAGTGCTGGAATCTACCAGGTCCATTTTCAAGGTGTTATTCATGAAGGAATACGCCTGGAACTGGCTAGTGTAGAAGATAACGCCCTGGCCCATGGTAGCACCGAACAGGGCGATGAGCACCAGCCGGCGGTTTACGGGGTTCATAAAGGAGTCGCGCAGGGGGTTGGTGCTGGTGGTGCCGGTGGCTTTGGCCTTGGCAAACAGCGGCGACTCGTGCAGCTTCCGACGGATGTAGTAGGAGGCAATTACCAGCAAACCCGACAGCAGGAACGGCACGCGCCAGCCCCACTCCTTAAAAGCATCCTCACCTAGAATCTTACGCGTCAGCACAATCACCGAAATGCTTAGGATCAGCCCACCGGTGGCCGTAATCTGAATGTAGCTGGTGAAGTAGCCCCGCTTTTTATCGGGGGCGTGCTCGGCCACGTAGGTGGCGGCCCCCCCATACTCCCCACCCAGGGCCAGGCCCTGCAACAGGCGCAGCACCACCACAATCAGCGGGGCGGCAATGCCAATGGTATCATAGCTTGGGATGAGGCCGGTGATAAACGTGGCCCCGCCCATAATCAGCAGCGTCACCAGGAAGGTGTACTTACGGCCAATCATGTCGCCGAGGCGGCCGAAGAACAGCGCCCCAAACGGCCGCACCACGAAGCCGGCCCCAAACACGGCCAGCGCCCCCAGCAACGAATCCTCTAACTTACCGGCGTGCCCAAACAGCACCGGCCCGATAATGGCGGCCAGGGAACCGAAGATGTAGAAGTCGTACCACTCAATGACGGTGCCCACCGACGAAGCGGTAATCACCTGCCAGATTTTACTGGTGGAAACGGTGTTGTTGTCGTGGGCCAGGGCATCATCGGCAGGTGCCGGGCCGCCCACGGGCACCGCGCCGGCGTAGGCGCTGCGCTGCGGTTGGGTATGGTCCATTGATAGTGGGATTTTAGGGTTGCTGATTGGTTCGTGTGTTGTTGGTTGGCAATTGGGAGTTGCCGGTTGCTAGTTGAGCGCCCTGCCAAGTGCAGCAAAGCAGGAGAGATTGTACTCTGACTTCCTTACAGGAAAATCTGCGTTTGCAGGGTGATTTCGGGCTTGTAGTTCACGCTGTTCACCACGCCGGTAGTCAGGTTGAGGCCGGAGAAATCGGGGCGGGCGCGGTAGTTCAGGGTCACTTTAGCGTTGTGTCCGTCCAGCAGCACGTTCACGCCGGCATCGTACACATTCACGCCCTTGGTGTCGCCGCTACTATTGTGCAGGCCCTCGTAGTTGCTGTGCAAATAGGCCACGTAGGGCTGCAAACGAGCTTTCGGACCCAGCACGCGCTGGGGCAGCAGGAAACCAGCCTGCCCGTAGAATGAGCTACCCGTACCCGACTGCGGCACGGCGTTGCCGCGCACCGGCGAGGTACCGTATCCCGGGTTTTCGGGTCCGATGAAGCGTACGTGGTTGGGCCCCATGTTGTAGTTGTAGTACACGCCGTAGAGCGTGAGGGCCGTGCGAGCCGCCGTATCCAGGGGCACGTCGTAAAACGCGTCCACCCCAAACATCTTCATGCTGTACTTATTGGTGGCAATCTGGCCGAAGGGGTCGGCGGCAACGGCCGGCGTAACGGTAACTACGCTGGAGGTAGGCCGCGCGTACATGGCATCCTTGTTATACAGGAAGCCCGCTCCTACGCTGAACACCCGCTTGGTACCCAGGTACGTGCCCTGGAAGTAGGGCAGCAGGTTGGCCTCGGGCTCCAGGAAGTTGTAGCTCACGTAGCCTTGGTACACGTGGCTGGTATTCTGCGGGCTGTACGCCGCAATACCGGTGCCGGTGTTGGTGGTAACGCCGCCTACGGTGCTGCTGGTGCCCAGGCTCAGCGGGGTGCTGGTCTGGTTGGTCAGGAACGGGTCACTGACGGAGAAACGGTAGTCCAGTTTTTGAATACGGCCTTTCGCGTAGATGCCCAGCCAGCGGGCAAACTGGTCGGTTTGCTCAATGGTAGGGAAGTTGGTCAGCGGCAGGTCAATAGGCATGATGCTGGTGGTACTGGCGCTGGTCAGGCGCGAAATGCCATTTACGTAGTGCAGGCCACCGCCCAGGCTCAGGTACTTGTTCACCTTGTACTCCGTCACGGCCTCGTGAATGAAGAACTGGGGTTTTTTGCCGTCGGTGGTGGGCGCCACGCCCCCGCTCACGGCGTTTTGGTTGTTGATACCCAGGTGCGTGTAGATGACAAAGCGCGGGTTCAACTGGGCCAGCAGCACCAGACGAGAGCGGCGCAGGCCAAAATCCACTTGACTTTTCTGCGGCTTGCCGGGGGCCCGCAGCGTACCCGTGTTGTTCTCGGTGTAGCGCGTGTATACTTGGTGCCAGGTCAGGAAACGGATATACTTGGAGCCGTCGGGCGAGAGATTCACCTTCATCCCCGCCCCGTAGGGCACCGATTTAGCAGGCGTGGCCGGCGCAGGTGGCGGTGCCGGGGCAGCCGGTGGCGGGGCGGGCTGCGGACTAGCAGGCGCGGGCTGCACCTGTGCCGTTGCAGAAGCAGCAGCGAATAGCGCACTCAAAGCCAGAGCGTAACGGGCGTTGGGCATAACGGGTGGGGTTGAGGTGAGGGAAGGCAGGCTGCACTGGCAGACCAGTTGCCCTGCGGCCCCGGTCTACCGTTGCCAAGTAGAAAAATCCTCACCGAGAAGCCGCACCCCAGCTATAGTTATGCTAACCCAGGTATAGCTTTACGCTTGTTTGAATCTCTCCCACCTGATCATCATATACTTATCCCCCAATTCCGTCACTATCAGGCCGGCTTCTTTCAGGTTCTCAGGTCGCTGAAAAAACTCCGCCAGTTCCTTCTGGTTGAGGATTTTGTAGGTAGGATGATAATCCGTCTGCCGCGGCGCCTTTACTCCGTACTTCTTCACCCAGTTCATCACCGATACGTGACTTACGCCCAGCAGCCGCTCAATTTCACGGTAGCTCACGCCCTCCACGTATAGTTGCAGAGCCTTAATTACGTAATATGGGCTGGTTTCCTTGCCCGTTTTAGCTACCGAGTAATGGTAGCCACAGTTCTTACATTTGTAGCGCTGCCGCCCACCCACTACCCCACTCTTGGTGGCTTCCATCGATTCGCACTTAGGGCAACGCAACTGGGACATGCAGCAGTGAGTAAGGACTTACGGACTAGCTATAGTTATTTAGTAAACATATACTTATTTAGCAATAAAATAGTTTTCACTTTCATATACCATGTTTGGGTATGGGATATATGCGGAACAAAAAAGTACGCGGTGGCAAACGACATCTCAAGAGGCTGCAAGTAAACAGCACAACACCTGCACCGCTGAGCCTCACTCTGCTAGAAGAATATCAGTACATGGACGAGAAGCTGGGGCTGCATCCCTGGCACTGGCACCACCTGCAGCCTCCGAAACGGGTGCGGCAGCTGGCGGCGCAACATCTGCTCACCACATTTTTCGCGTGGCAGTCTGCTTTGGCGTCACTCAGGGAGCCAGCGTATGCTGCCGTGTGGCTTGCGGGGCCGGAGTTTGCGCATAGCTCCGAAGTAACCGTGGGCATTCGGCAAAGTATTGAAAGGCATCAGAACATGTTCGGGGAACCGCACCCCGAAGGCCCGCCCCTACCGGCGGAGTATCAGGAACTACCCGGCGCAGACAGGCTAACGTGGCAGACTCACCCTTGGGAGGTTTGGTATGACGCGGATGATTTCCCGGCCGGCTGGCCCGCTAGCTTACTCCGCCACCCCCATCACGAGCATAAGTATTCCGATGGTCGGCTCTTTCTGATAGTGCAATCCGGCTGGGTATGGGTAGGGCAACTGCCGGAACTTACTGGCCCGTAAAGTCCAGGCTGTACAGTACATTCAGCCGGAAACCGTGGTTTATTTCGAAAACAGGGCGCTGCGAAACGGGCTCTGGCTCGGGGTGCTGGGTTATTTGGTTGAGGTAATTCAGCTCCACCTTGGCTTTGTCCGTGAACTGGTAGCCGAGGCCGCCGGAAATGCGGTTCTGGTTGAACACATTGCTGCCCACGTTGCGGCCGAAACTGATGAACAGTTCATCAAAGGCATTCAGGTACCACTCCCCATCCTCCACCGTAGGCCCCTGCAGCGGCCACTGCCCCGACAGCTGGTAGCGGATGCGGTTCTGATATTCCCACGCCTGCACCGGGCCCCTGCCCTCCGCGGCGCGGGTACCCAGCCAGCGCTGCTCCAGCCGCAGCCGGTGGGTAAGCGTGAGGCGGCCCAGCTGGTCGTCCAGAGACATATCTTCGTACAGCCGCTGCTCCAGCTCCGGCCGGTTGGGTACTGTGGGGTACTCACCGTACCGGTGGGTCTGGAAATAGGTGTAGCCCCCCGAAACCTTTACCCGCTCCGACAACTTGCGCACCACTCCCAACCGGGCCAGCTGTTGCTGCGGGGCCCGCAGCCAGTTCACCCGCCGCCATTGGTACTCGGTGTGCAGAGCCCAATTAGCGCTTAGTTTATGGTCGCCGGCGTACACTAGCCAGCCCAGTGTGTTTTGGTCGAGGAGGCGAGGCTGCTGGCAGAAACCGGTAGCCGGCAGCAGGCCGCAGCCCAGCAGGCAGAGGTATTTCTTCATGAACAGCTACCCCGCAGGTGCGGAGCCAGCCTCCCATACGCCTTGAAACCGGCCGGGGTTGGCGCGGGCTAGGGCTGCATCATGGTAGCCAGCAGGGCATCCACGGCCAGACCCAACCGGCGCATATCCAAGCGGCTAAGGGTGTCGGTAGGTTTGTGGTAGTGCTTGTTGCGGTAGAAGGCGGTATCAGTAATAAGCAGAGCCGGGTAGCCGAAGTGCCAGTAGTTGAGGTGGTCGGAGAAGTCGATGCCGGGCAGCCAGGCGGGCGCTTTGAACCGCCTCATGGGCAACGTGGCCGCCGTGCGGTAGTGCCGGGCAAACTGCCGCCCGAAGCGCCCGTTCCCGAATTTCTGGGCCACCGTCACGTAGTTGCCCCGCGTGCCGTACACCCATTTCAGCAGGCCTACTGGGTAGTCCTGGGTGTGCTTCCGGTCATCGAAATAGCCCAGCGTTTCCAGCGCCACCATGCCCCGTACCGGCACTCGGGCTTTTCGCAACGACTCGGCGTGCACGTAGCTGCCCATCTGCCGGGTGCGAAAAAACGGCGGCTCCTCCAGCGTGTACGCTACCACATCAATGCGGCAGGGCAACTGCTTCTGCTGACTAAGCAGCCGGGCCAGTTCCAGTAAGGCCGCTACGCCGCTGCCGTTGTCATCGGCGCCGGGCTGCTCCCCGCACACATCATAGTGCGCCCCAATGATAACACGCGGGCCATTTTCCGGCCCGAAATGCCCCAAAATATTTCGGTACGTGCGGCCCTGCACCTGATAGGTCTGCTCTGTAGGCTGGGCACCCGCTGCGGCAAACGCCGCATTAATATAGTCGGCCGCTTGGTTGAGGCTACTCTCGTGCAGGTAGTTGCGGGGCTCGGGCGTAGAAGTCAGGGCTACGATATGCTGGCGTAATTGCGCGGTATCAGCTGGCTGCACCCGGCTCTGCCCCGCACCTGTGTTAGCCAAGAATATACCCAACGTGAGGCTCAGCCAGTGCTTCATTTAGCCGAGGCTGTTTCTGTTTGCAGATATTGTGGTGGCACAGCAGCCGTCAGCCACACCCCATTAGCCGATTGGTAGAACTCTGCTCCAGCCTGGTGCATACGCCCTGCCGACACCGCCAGAATAACTGGCTTGCCGTGCCGACGGCCCACGGCTTCGGCCGTCACCTGGTCGGGCGAAAGGTGCACGTGCTGCCGGCTCCCGGGCCGTAGTCCTTCGGATAGAATCGTCTGCAGAAACCGGGTAGCGGTGCCGTGGTACAGGGTTTCGGGGGGCACTACGGGCGTCAGGCCCAGGTCAACGGCCACCGAATGGCCCTGGCTGGCGCGCAGCCGGCGGCCGTCCTCAGAAAAGGCAAACCGTTTTTTATCGTTGTCGGCTACCACCTCCTGCAGCCGCGCCAGGGTAATGCTGGCGTCGCGGGTTTGCAGGGCGGTTAGCAGCTCGTCAACGGATACCCAACCCTGGGCATCCAGCGTCAGATCCAGTTCCTGGGGATGGTGGCGCAGCGCGTAACTCAGGAGCTTGCTCAGGTGGATATTCTGCATCAGATCAAGGATTATTACTCTAATTTGCGGGCCCCAAGCTACAAAACGGCCGCGTACCACCGGTATCGCGCCAACCTCCACCCATGTCTACTCCCACCCCGTTCCGCAGCATCGTTCCGTCCAGCCTCTCCCCCTCCGACTGGCACCCGTTTATGGTCGGGGCCGTGGCACCGCGCCCGGTGGCTTTTGTGAGTACCATTGCCGCGGATGGCAGCGTGAACCTGAGCCCCTTCAGCTTCTTCAATTGCTTCGGTTCCAACCCGCCTATTCTGGCCTTCTCGCCCGCCAACCGGGTGCGCGACAACTCCCAGAAGCACACCCTGCAGAACGTGCGCGAGGTACCGGAATGCGTTATTCATATCTGCGACTACGCCATGGTGGAGCAGATGTCGTTGGCCAGCACCGAGTATGCGCAGGGCGTGAATGAGTTTGTGAAGGCCGGCTTCACCGAAGTAGCCAGCCAGCAGGTACGCCCGCCCCGGGTGCTGGAAGCGCCGGCCGCGTTTGAGTGCGTAGTGGAGCAGGTAATTGAGCTGGGCCAGAATAACGGGGCCGGCAACCTGGTGCTGTGTCGGGTAGTGCTGGCCCACTTCCGCGAAGAGATCATCCTGCCCTCCGGTATCGGTATCGACCCGCACAAGCTGGACGCCATTGCCCGCCTCGGCGGCGACTGGTACACCCGGGCCTCGGGCAGCAGCCTGTTTGAAGTACCCAAGCCCAACCGCCACCTCGGCATTGGCATTGACCAGCTCCCGGAGCATATCCGCACCTCCGATATCCTCACAGGCAACAACCTGGGCCGCCTCGCCAACATCGAAGCTCCGTCCATCCCAACCGCCAACGACGTGGCCGCTTTCCGGCACGAGCCCATCGTGAGCTACACAATCAGCAAGCACCCCGAAGCCGCCGAACAAAAAGCGGCGCTAATGCAACTGGGTAAGCAGTTGCTGGAAGAAGGTCGCCTGCTGGATGCCTGGAAGGTATTGCTGCTGGCAGAGTAGGTGCTAGCGGTGAATTGTATAGGGTACCCGCACCCGAAAAGTAGAGTCCCGGCCGTACGTAGTAATGCGGATAGTGCCATCCCAGAATGCATTCACACTGTTTTTTCCAGGTGGTAGGTTATCTGGGACAGTGAATGCTACATGGCCGTGCCCTTTGTCATCAACCGGAATTGACCGGCCATTAGCAGTCATCCGCGGGTTACGCACGTGTATTCCTTGCAGCAGCATAAGCTCCGCTTCGTACACATCGCCTGGCTTCACAGTACGCGCTTTAGGTATTGCTTGTGCTTTGATTGTAAGAAACCCATCGAAGCAGCACGATACTTTCTGAGACAGTGCTTGTAAAACTTTGTTGCCGAGCTGAATAACTTCAGTTTCCTGCTGTGCTAACCCAGTTGACGCTTCCGCCACAGTCGCTCCTTCAAAAAACGTCTCACGGTATTGTTGTATGGCGGTTGTCTTGGCAGAAGGAGTAAGATGGAGTTGGTGCCAGAAATCTACCACCTGTTCAGACGGCAGGTATTCACCACAGTGTGCTGCAAACTGTTGCAGCCCTATATAGAGAGAATCGACAGTAGTAGCTGGTCGCATAACTAGTTCTGCTACAGCTTTCCGGTTAGTGGACTCAGATATAGGTTGTGCACTTCGATGCATTGCCCTCCGAACCTTGCGCAACTTTGATATGAGTAGATT
The DNA here is from genome assembly GCF_020421205.1 of Hymenobacter pini. Lineage (GTDB taxonomy): Bacteria > Bacteroidota > Bacteroidia > Cytophagales > Hymenobacteraceae > Hymenobacter > Hymenobacter pini. The sequence goes on along the minus strand of NZ_JAIZZH010000001.1, from coordinate 1,234,509 downwards.
ACTCTGATGTTGAATAGCCTGAGCATCCTGAAGAATTGCAACATCAACTGGTCTATTATTCTGTTTTTCTACCTGCTCGGCTATTGACTTTACTGTGCGTTTTGTGGCCTGTAGCAGCAGTTCATTTCCGCGTTGCTGGCTTTCCAAGGCTCTGTTAAGCCGTTGCTCCCGCACCTCATAACCTTGCTGGCAGCTTGTCATCCAACACACAATCGGTATTAGTACTCGGTGTATTCTCATAGTTCTAAAACGCAAAAAGCCCGTACAGTTGTACGGGCTTTAAATCTATCGTCTTCATTACACCGGCGGCATCATCCGGAAGTACTTCAGTTTCAGGCGACGCGTGAGGTACTGCGGCAGCGGGCCGCCCTGCAGGTAAGCATTTAGCACACTCTGGTAGCGCTGGGGTCCGAACCGGCTGAGCCGCAGCAGACCGTAGCCGGTTATCAGAGTACCGATAAAAATATTACTGTTGGCATGCTGCTGCAGGCTTTGGTAGTACGGCTTATCCTGCTGCTTAAGGCTGGTAGTAGCCAATAGGCCTTTCTCCACCACGGCCGTAGCCGTCAGCCCGACACCGGTCTGCAGCCAGCCGCGCGTAGCCTTGCTGCGCTGCATAAACAGGTAGCGCACCGCCCGCAAGGTATCGGAACGGTCGTAGCGCGCCGTGCTCAGGTCAGAGTGTGCTGGGGTAGTTTGCGCGTGCAGGGCCGTGGTAGCGGCTAAGCACACGCCGGTAATAAGCGTACGTATAGGTAGAAGCATACAGAAGATGGTAGAAGTTGTATGCACCGCGCGCAATATTCGCGCCGATTATAGCGGCCTGCTTATATAACCCTTCTGGATTCTCGAGGCTTACGGTCTTAGTTCCGCACGGCAATCATCAGGGCCAGTTCTTTATAGCGCATGTTGAACTTGCGGGCAATGCTGGCGTTGGTGAGCGAGCCTTTGTACACGTACACGCCCGAGCGGAAATGCTCGTTAGTGAACAGCACCTCGTTGATGCCGCCGTGCTGGCTGATTTCCTGCAGAATAGGGGTAAAAATGTTGCTCAGCGCGTTGGTAGCGGTACGCGGTACCCGGGAGGCAATATTGGGTACGCAGTAGTGAATCACGTCGTACTTGCGGAACACGGGCTTGCTGTGGCTGGTCATTTCGCTGGTCACGAAACAGCCGCCCTGGTCGATGCTCACGTCGATAATCACCGAGCCGGGTGCCATGGTAGATACCGCATCCTCCGATACCATAAACGGAATGCGGCCTTCCTCGGCATTCAGCGCCCCAATTACCACGTCGGCCCGGCGGATCTGCTGGTTCAGGGCGAAGGTATCCAGGGTGCTGGTATAGAGCTGCGGTTGACCTAAGTTCTGCTTGAGCCTACGCAGCTTATACAGATGATTATCAAACACTTTCACCTCAGCCCCCAGCCCAATAGCAGCCCGCGCGGCGTACTCGGCTACCGTACCGGCCCCCAGGATAACCACCTGGGAGGGCGGCACGCCGGTAATGCCGCCCAGGATGATTCCCTTGCCTTCGTTGGAGCGGGCCAGGTATTCGGCGGCAATGAGCATCACGGTAGAGCCGGCAATTTCCGACATGGCCCGCACCACCGGCCGCGCCCCCGAGGGGTCCTTGATCAGCTCAAAGCTGATGGCGTTGATTTTCTTGCGTAGCAGGGCCGTAATGTACTCCGCCGTAAGGGAGCCAAACTGCAGGGCCGAAATCAGGGTTTGGCCGGCCCGCATATACTCCATCTCGTCGTAGGTGGGCGGGGCCACTTTCAGGATGATATCGGCCTCAAACACCTCCTTTTGGGAATAGGCCACCGTGGCCCCGGCTTCGGAGTAGTCGTGGTCGGAGTACTTGCTGGGCTCCCCAGCCCCGCTTTCCAGCAGCACCTCATGGCCCGCCTCAACCAAGTGCTTCACGGCCTCGGGCGTGAGGCAAATGCGGTTTTCCTGCAGCGACGTTTCCCGGGGCAGCCCGATAAACAGCTTGCGCTTGCGGGTCTCCACGGCCAGCATGGATTCCTGGGTGAAATACGCGCGGCTGGTAGCTAGCTGCTCAAATCCGGGGGGCACTGCTTCGGGCATTGGATTCAATTAAAAATTAAAAATTAGAAATTAAGAATTGCAACAATTGCCCAGCCTGCAGGCGCAGGGGCGGACAATCTTTAATTTTTAATTCTCAATTTTTAATTCCCTGGAGGAGGGGCCGGTAACGGTAAGCGTGATGAGCAGCTGCTCAGCGGGTAGCAAGGCTTCTATCCGGCTAGGCCACTCAACCAGGCAAAGATAGCCAGAATCGAAGTACTCCAAGGCCCCGATTCCTTCAGCCTCGCGGGGACTGTTGAGACGGTAAAAATCGAAGTGGTAGATGGGCTGGTTCTGGGCGTCGCGGTACTCGTTCACCAGCGAGAAGGTGGGGCTGCTGACTTCCTCCTCTACCCCCAGACTCCGACAAAGGGCCTTGATAAAGGTAGTTTTACCGGCGCCCATCTCGCCCTCAAAGCAAATGATGGAGTGCCCTTGGATGGCAGCCCGCACCTGCTCGGCAGCTTCGGGCAATCCTTCGAGCGACGGAATTTCGATGGTTAGCATGGGGGCAAAGGTACGCGGAGTTGAGTGCCCGCCGAACTGCAACGCCGCGTAGTTTCGGCTAGCATTTCCGGCATTTCCTCGTTTCGTCTCTTACATTTGGCCGATTCAACCTACGACAGCCCATGCAAGTTTCGAGAATGGCCGGCAGCCTGATTGGCTCCGAAATCATCAAAATCGGCAACGAAGTCAACGATATGATCCGCAAGGGGGAGCAGATCTGCAACCTCACCATCGGCGACTTTGATCCGTCTATTTTCCCTATTCCGGCGGAGCTGCAGGCGGAAATTACCACGGCCTACCAAGCGGGACACACCAACTATCCGCCGGCCAACGGCATGGCCGCCCTGCGCGAGGCCGCCGCGGCCTTCACCCAAACCCGGTTGGGCCTCTCCTACTCGCCCAACGATTTTCTGGTGGCCGGCGGCTCCCGTCCGCTCATTTATGCTACCTACCTGGCCGTAGTGGACCCCGGCGACAAAGTGGTGTTTCCGGTGCCCAGCTGGAACAACAACCACTACTGCCACCTCTCCTCAGCGGAGGCTGTAATGGTGGAAACCCGCCCCGAAAACAAATTCATGCCCACGGCTGATGAGCTGGCGCCCCACCTGGCCGGCGCTACCCTGCTGGCCCTGTGCTCCCCGCTCAACCCCACCGGCACCGTATTCAGCCGCGAGGATCTGGAAGCCATCTGCGACCTGGTACTGGCTGAAAACAAGCGCCGGGGCCCCAATGAAAAGCCGCTATACCTGCTCTACGACCAGATTTACTGGCTCCTGACCTTCGGCAATACAGAACACTACGACCCGGTGAACCTGCGCCCTGAGCTGCGCGACTACACCATTTACATCGACGGCATTTCCAAGTGCCTGGCGGCTACCGGTGTGCGCGTGGGCTATGCATTCGGGCCAGCTACGGTAATTGACAAGATGAAAGCCATTCTGGGCCACGTGGGTGCCTGGGCCCCCAAGGCCGAGCAGGTGGCCACGGCCCAGTATTTGCCCCAGACGGCCGCCGTGGATGGCTTCCTGGGCTCGTTCAAACAGAAAGTGCAGCACAGCCTCGATGCCCTGCACCAGAGCCTGCAAGCCATGAAAGCCGATGGTTTACCCGTAGACTCCATGGTGCCCATGGGTGCCATTTACCTCACGGCCAAGCTGGATGTGTTGGGCCGCACCACGCCGGCTGGCCAGGTACTCACCTCTACCAAGGAATTGACCTCGTACCTCATCAACGAAGCGCGGCTGGCTCTGGTGCCCTTCAGCGCATTCGGCACCGATGGTAACGCCCCTTGGTTCCGGATGTCGGTGGGCGGTGCTTCCCTTGAATCGATTGAAGCGGCTATGCCCCGTTTGCGGGCGGCTCTGGAGGTATTGCGCTAATAAGGGCAGTTGCTTGAGTGTAAGCCGGCTGGCGGGGTACTTGATATGCACCCGGTCAGCCGGCTTCGCTATGCCTGGCGGGGTTATCGGAGCAATCCGCTTCAAAAATTTTTTTTGCACTGCTATAGCCCAAACTTTCTATCTTTCGCTACGCAACTGCCATATTTTCTGGGCTGATTACTTATTTAGCCCCGATTATAGGGCCTCTGCCATTCCTCCGCCCCTCCCGCTCCTATTGCACTTTCCGATTCTCACAACCAACCGGAACGTGTACCAATGCATTGCTTTCTAACCCGGCCGCTGGCTGGTTCTATACTGTGTACGGCGCTGGCCCTGATGGCTGGCATGGCGCAAGGCCAGAGTGGGCCAGCGCTGTTATCGGGCGTGGTGAGTACCACCACCGGACCTCTGGAGTTTGCCACCATCACCCTGCACCGCGCGGCCGACTCGGCAGTAGTCAAAACCGAATTTAGCGACCCGGCAGGCCGGTTTCAACTGCTGGTTCCTACCGCCGGGCGTTACTTGGTTTCCGTGAGTCAGGTAGGTTATGGCCGCAGCTGGCAGGGCCCGCTGGCTCTTGGCAACGTACCTCTCTCCCCGCTGGAATTTCGGCTGGAAGCTGGTACCGCCACGCAGCTGCGCGGAGTGACCGTAGCCGGCCAACGCCCTTTGTACGAACGGCTACCCGACCGCACCGTGGTGAACGTGGAGGGCAGCGTACTCAGCGCCGGTAATACCACTCTGGATGTGCTGGGTCGGGCCCCCGGCGTCACCCTCGACGCCAACGATAACCTGGCTTTACGGGGCCGGCAGGGGCTGCTAGTATTGGTGGATGGCAAACGAGTACCGCTGACGGGTACTGAGCTGGCTGCCATGCTGCGGGCCCTGCCCGCCGAGCAGGTGGCTACCGTGGAGTTGATTACCAACCCACCCGCCAAATACGATGCCCAGGGCGGGGCCGGCATTATTGCCATCAACCTCAAAAAAGACCAGCGCCTGGGCCTGAACGGCAGCGCCAACGCCGCTTACGGCCGGGGCCGCTACGGCAAGTTCAGCAGCGGCCTAAACCTGAACTACCGCCGCAAACACGTTAATTTGTACGGTTCCTACGCCTACGCCGACCGCCAGACCTGGCAGCGCCTAACTATTGACCGGACGTACCTGGAAGACAACCGGGCGGCGCGCTACCTGGAGCAGGCAAATACCACCCGCGGCCACCTGCAGTCGCACACTTGGCGGGGCGGGGCCGATGTAGCTGTGAGTTCCCGTACCAACCTGGGGCTGCTGGTGAGTGGGCTGGTCAGCCGTCTACCCTCCGACGGCCAGAATGAGTCGCGGGTGTTTGACGGCCAGCACCAGCTCGCAGATATCGTGGTGGCGCAGAACCAGCGCAACCTGCTCACGCCCAATGTTACGGCCAACGTGCTGCTACGGCACCTCTTCCCCAAAGACTCTCTAGGCACTCCGGTGCTTACCGTGGATACCGACGCCGGCCGCTACCAGCTTACCCGCACGCTTGATTTAGTAGCCACTCCGATACTCCGGAGCACACCAACGGTCAGCCGCTTGCTCGGTGACCAGCACGGCACCCTTACCCTGCTCAGTGCCAAAACCGATTACGTGCGCAACCTGCGCCGCGGTATTCGGCTGGAAACCGGCCTGAAGCTCAGCCGCGTAACCTCGCGCAATGATGTGCTGTTTGAGCGCAGCCTCAACGGGGCCCCGACGCAGCCCGACGCGACACTCTCCAATCAGTTTCGCTACGAAGAGGCCATTCGGGCGGGCTACCTGACGCTGAGCCGTAGCCGCCCCCAACTCAGTATATCGGCTGGTTTGCGGGCCGAGTACACCAGTACGCTGGGCCGGCAGGCGGTGAGCAACCAACAGTTCAGCCGGCAGTATTTCCAGCTGTTCCCGTCCGTCAATCTTCAGCGGCCCCTCAACGAGGCGCATCAACTGGCCTTTTCCCTCAGTCGCCGCCTCGACCGGCCCACCTACAACCAACTCAACCCCTTCCGCTCCTACGTTGACCCCACTTCCTACCGCGTGGGCAACCCCGCCCTGTGGCCCCAAATAAGCACCCAGGCTGAGGTGACCCACACATTCCGGCAGCAAACCACTACCGCGCTACGCTACACCCACACCCGCCGGCCTATTCTGGGAGTGTATCTGCTGGATGCCGACGGTCTGATTGCCGCTACCGACGTCAACCTCAGCAGCCAGGATTACTGGGGCCTCACGGTGGCTTCGCCCTTCGCGCCCACGGCCTGGTGGAAGCTCTACGCCAACGCCGAGGTATTCTACATTAGGTTCCGGGGCCGCCTGCAAGGCTCGGCACTGCCGCCCAGCCAGCCCGGAGCGGTGCTGAGCCTTAACTCTTCCTTCACGCTACCCCAAGGCTGGAGCGCCGAGCTCAGTGGCAGCTACAACTCGCTGGAGCGCTACGGCTATCAACTGGTGCACTCTTTTGGGCAGGTGGGACTGGGCGTGCAGAAAACTGTAGGCCGGGCTACTCTGAAGCTCAACGCCGCCGATGCCTTGTACACCCTGCCGTTGCGCGCCACTGCCCGCTACGCCCCGCTCAGCGAATCGTTCCGCTCGGCCCAGGATTCCCGCGTTATCACGGCATCTCTAACCTATAAGTTTGGCAACGACAAAGTAACGGCTGCCCGGCGACGGGCAGGCAGCGCCGAAGACGAAAAGCGCCGCGCCGCTGGGGTTCAGTAACACGCTGCTCTTGTTTCTTACTTGAGCCGCCGATGCTTCTCACCGGGAGAATGGCGGCTTGAGTGTGTATTTGCGCTATCGGCTGAAATCATTTCTACTCTAAGGCAACCTTTATGATATATCATGCATCTATATGATATATCATACAAGTATGCTGTCTTCCATCCTTTTCTATTCTTTGGACAAAGCCATCCGCCAATACCGGCGCATGGCCCAAGCCAACATCGACCGGGCCGGTATTGCCATTACCATCGACCAATGGCTGGTGCTGCAGGTGATTGAGGAAACCGACGACCTTACCCAGACCGACATTGCGGAGCGGGTATTTAAGGACCAGGCATCGGTGGCCCGCATCATCCGGCTGTTGCTGGAGCGAGGGTTGCTGCAGGCGGAGCCTCTCCCTCAGGATGGTCGGCGCACCCGGCTGCGAGTTTCCAAGGCCGGGCACCAAACACTGGCGGCGGTTGAGCCGGTGGTGCTCAATAACCGGGCCGTTGCGCTGCAGGGGCTCAGCGAGAATGACCTGAATACCCTGCGGTTTCTGCTGGAACAAATAGCAACCAACTGCGCCAAGCCCCCAGAATAGTCCTTCCCACAAAAAACCGAATAGAAATAGTTTGATATACGAATATTTTCGTACGTTTGATACGAAACAATTCGTACTTCATAACAACCCGCTTCTACTATCCGGCAAAAAATGCATGCCTGGGGTGGTTGGCGAAGCTTTGCCCTCATTTTCCCACTCTTTCTCTCTATTCCTATGAAACCAACACGTGGTGGCTGGCTGGTGCTTCCGGCCGTTCTGCTTAGCTCGGGGGCTTGGGCTCAGCGTGTAAACGGACTGGTAAAAAGCACCGATGGTAGCCCGGTAGAATTTGCCACGGTGGTACTGCACCGCGCCACCGATTCCGTAGCCGTGAAAACCGAATTCAGCGATGAAAAAGGTCTTTTCCAATTTGAACAGCCAGCCAGCGGACGGTATTTGGTATCGGTAGCCCAGGTAGGGTTTGTGCGGGCTTGGGCGGGGCCATTTACCGTGGCCGGGCAGGATATTCCGCTCACTCTCAGTCTGCAGCCCAATGCTGCTACTGCCCTTAAGGAAGTAACCGTTACGGCCCAGCGCCCCACCTTTGAGCGGGAAGCCGACCGCACCATTGTGAACGTGGAAGGCTCGACGCTGGCGGCCGGCAACACCTCCCTGGATGTGCTGCGCCGCTCCCCCGGCGTTACCATTGATGGCAACGACAACCTGGCCCTGCGCGGCAAGCAGGGAATTCTGGTGCTCATTGACGGCAAGCGCCAGCCCATGACGGGTACTGAACTGGCCGACTACTTGCGCGCTTTGCCAGCCGAACAGCTCAAGAGCATCGAGCTGATTACCAACCCACCGGCCAAGTACGACGCCCAGGGGGGGGCCGGCATCATTGCCATCAACCTCAAAAAAGACCAGCGGGTAGGCACCAATGGCAGCCTGAACACCAGCTACGGCCGCACGCAGTACAACAAGTACAACGCGGGCCTGAGCCTGAACCACCGCCAACAGAAGTACAATCTGTTTGGCTCTTACAACTACACTGACCGATCAGGAGAGCCGCGCCTGACCATTCACCGGGATTTTTACCAGCCGGGTACTGCCGGCGAGGCAAACCGCCAGCTAGTGCAAGTAACCGACCAGGACAACCGCTCCCCTTTCCAGTTGCGCGCGCACACCTGGAAAGCCGGCATCGACTACAACCTGACGGAGCGCACGGTGCTTGGCGGGGCCGTGAGTGGGCTGGCTAACCGCAACGTGCAGCAGGGACGCAACACCACATACATCAATGATGTGGTGCGCAACCAGTTGCAGCAGTACAACTCCACCAACTACCGGGTGGGCCGTACGCCCAACGCGGCCGGCAACCTTAGCCTGCGCCACACTTTCAAGGATACGCTAGGCACGCGGGAACTATCGGCCGATGCCGATTATGCCCGCTACCGCACCAACCGGGACCAGCGCTTGGAAACCCGTTTCAACGGGGATGAGCAGGTGGGTGAGGTAATTACCGGCGACCAGCAGGGCACGCTCACCATCCAGTCGGCGAAGATGGATTACACGCAGTTCCTGACCAAACAGCTGCGGGTAGATGCCGGGGCCAAAACCAGTCTGGTATCAGCAGACAACGACGTGCAGTTTTTCACGGATGGGGAGCTAGACCCTAACCGTTCCAACCGCTTCCGCTACGATGAGAACATTAACGCGGGCTACGTGAACCTGAATTATTCTCAGCCTAAGTACACGCTACAAGCGGGCCTGCGTGGCGAGCAGACCAACGCCGAGGGCCGGCAGGATGTGGTGCAGGCGGGCCAGACGGCCAATTTTAGCCGGCATTACTTCCAACTATTCCCGAGTGCCGCCTTGAAACGGACGTTTTCAGACAAGCACGAAACCAGTGTTTCGCTGAGCCGCCGCATCGACCGGCCATCCTATGGGCAGCTGAACCCTTTCCGGGTGATAATTGACAAGACAACCTCGGGGGCCGGCAACCCCAACCTGCGCCCGCAAACCAGCTACAACGCCGAGCTTACTCACACTTTCCGGCAGAAGTACAGCGCTGGCCTCAGCTATAGCGTCACCAGCAACCCGCTGATTCAGGTGGTGCAGCCGGAAACGGACAGCACCGTGGTATCGACGACCCAGAACCTGAGCCGCCAGCGCTATTACGCCCTTACCCTCACTGTACCGGTAGAAGTGGCTAAGTGGTGGACCATGTACAACAATGCCGTGTTCTACTACAGCCGCTTTGAGGGCAACCTGGCCGGCACGAACCTGAACCGGGGCCGGGGCTCCTTCACCCTTACTACTAACCACACTTTTACGCTGGGTAAAGGCTGGAGCGCCGAACTGAATGGGGACTACCAGGCCCGCGACATCTACGGCTTCCTGAAAGTGCGGCCCAACGGCGAAATAAACGCCGGGGTGCAGAAAACCTTCTGGAACCGCAAAGCCACCCTGAAACTGAGCATGGCCGATATTTTCTTCACCAGCCCCATTCATGCCGTGTCGGAGTACGATACCTACGTGGAGCGGTTCTACCAGCGTCAGGATTCCCGGCAGGGTACGGTGGCTTTCACTTACCGCTTCGGTAATGACAAGCTGGCTCCTGCCAAACGCCGGGGTGGCGGGGCCGAGGATGAGAAACGCCGCGCCGGTGGGCAATAACTGGCTATACACTATCATTCCGAGCGAAGCGAGGAATCTGGGTTTGGCCTCTGGCGGCAAACCCAGATTCCTCGCTTCGCTCGGAATGACAAGTTCTACAGATTAATATCTTGTTTAATAATAGCCCCGCCCCTCGCCCACCGGCTCAGGCTGCTCGAGGGCGGAGAGTTGCTCCAGAAACTCCCGGTGCGTAACGGGCCTAGAGAACATGGGAAAGTTTTTTTCGCAGGCAAACCGTTGTTCCTCCTCGCTGAGCGTGGCCGTACAATCGGTGAGGGTGTGCACCTGGTAGCCCAGCTCATAGGCCGTGCGCATCGTGGATTCGACGCAACAGTTGGTGAGGAAGCCGGCCAAGGCTACGTGGGTAATGCCGCGCTGCCGTAGTACGAAATCCAGATTGGTGCTGGCAAAGCCATCAAGCCCCCGTTTGCCCTCAATGATGATATCGTCGGGCTGGGGCTTAAGCGTATCCACAATATCGGCGCCCCAGGAGCCCTTTCGAAACGAGTTGCTATCTACCACGCCTTTTAGGATGCCGTACGGGCGCGGGCTCAGTTCCTGGTAGTTCTCTGAAAATTGGATGGGCACGTGCACGATGAGTGTCCCGAAGTTGCGGGCCTGCCGCACTAACTCCTCGGTGTTAGCCAGCATATCCGTTTTCTTCATCACCGTTTTCACCGCCTCGTGCAGGGAGCCCCCGAGCGTGGTGAAATCGTTCTGAAACTCAATGAGCACAACGGCAGTAGTGGTTGGTTTCATAGTAGCAGGGCGTTAGGGTCGCGGGAGGATCAAGTTACTGAACAGCTGCCGCTTCCGCAATAGCCCACTGATTGTTATTGGGTTATGATTACGTTAATCCAGCACGTATGTGTAATGCGCAGCATGCTGAGTAATTATTGTAAGTTAGCTTCTGCAGTGCCACTCCATTACTTATTTCCCGATGCAGCGTTACTCAGCTACCTGGCATGAGCTGTAGGTACCAACCTACACTCACATGAAACAACCCAAAAAGCGCTGGGCATGGACAGCCCGGCAACGTGGACGCATCCGGCTTTATAGCAGCTTTGCGTATCGGCTTTATCAACCAGGTAAAGTGTTTACCCGATTGCTTTGGGCGCGGCACCGCAGCCAAACCCGCACGGCTCTGATTCAGCTACAGCAAGGTGCTGACGAAACTGAGGTACATTTTCCATATCATCACCGGCACAACGGCCATTGGCTATGTAACTAATCAAAAAGGCCGGTCAAGTGACCGGCCTTTTCTGCTTTTTGACTTACTGTACCACTACCCTTTCGGGCTGAGCACCACGTACGGGATAATGCATTCCTCCAGTGAAATGCCGCCGTGCTGGAACGTGTCCTTATAGTAGTTCACGTAGTAGTTGTAGTTGTTGGGGTAGGCGAAGAAGTAGTCGCCCACGGTGAACACATAAGCGGTGCTCACGTTTTCGCGGGGCAGGAAGATGCGCTCCGGCTTGCGCACGGTGTACACGTCGCGGGAGTCATCGAAGCCCAGGTTTTTGCCGTGCTTGTAGCGTAGGTTGGTATTCGTGTTCCGGTCGCCTACAATCTTGTAGGGCCGCTTCACCCGGATGGTGCCGTGGTCGGTGGTGATGATGAGCTTGCCCTTGCGCTCAGCAATCTGCTGCATCATCTCGTACAGCGGCGAGTGCAGAAACCAGCTACGGGTAATGCTGCGGTACGCCGACTCGTCGGCGGCCAGCTCCCGGATCATGGCCATATCGGTGCGGGCGTGGCTGAGCATGTCCACGAAGTTGTAGACGATGACGTTGAGCTTATAGTTGTTGTGCAGGTTGGCCATTTTGCCCAGCAAATCCTTGCCGGCCTGCAGGTTGGTCACCTTGTTGTAGCTGTACTTGGCCTTCTGGTTGTTCTTCTGGAACATGATTTCCATGAACTCGGCCTCGTGCATATTCTTGCCCTCGTCATCGTCATCCCATACCCACAGGTTAGGGTATTTCTTCTGGATTTCGCCCGGCATCATGCCCGAGAAGATGGCGTTGCGGGCGTAAGCTGTGGTGGTAGGCAGAATGCTGTAGTAGGTTTCCTCCGAATCGACGGTGAACAGCTCGGCAATGATGGGCTCCAGCACCTTCCACTGGTCGTAGCGCAGGTTGTCGATGAGCACGAAGTACACGGGCGTGTCGCCGGTTTCCTTCAGCATCGGGAACACCCGCTCCTTGAACAGCTGGTGCGACATCAGCGGGGCTTCATCATCGTCGCCGTTCACCCAGTCTTCGTAGTTCTCCGTGATAAAGCGGCCGAAGTAGGTGTTGGCCTCGTCCTTCTGCATGTTGAAGACGTCGGCCATGCTTTTGCCCTCCGTCTCGTTGATTTCCAGCTCCCAGTACACCAGCTTCTTGTACACATCGGCCCACTCCGAGGGGCTCAGGCGGTCAGAAAGCTGCATACCTAGCTGGCGGAAGTCGCGCTGGTAGCCGCTGTTGGTAGCCTCGCTCACCAAGCGCTTATTATCCAGCACTTTCTTCACCGACAGCAGAATCTGGTTCGGGTTAACCGGCTTGATGAGGTAGTCGGCAATTTTGGCCCCGATGGCCGATTCCATGATGTGCTCCTCCTCGCTCTTGGTAATCATCACTACGGGCACGGTGGGCCGCACGGCTTTGATTTCGGTGAGGGTTTCCAAGCCGGTGAGGCCGGGCATGTTTTCATCCAGAAATACGATGTCGTAGGTCTTCTCCTGAATTTCCTCAATGGCATCGGCCCCGGAGTTCACGCCGGTTACGTCGTAGCCTTTGTCTTTAAGGAACAGAATGTGGGGTTTCAGGAGGTCGATTTCGTCATCGGCCCAGAGAATCGAATATTGCATGTGGTGGGGACTTGGGGTGTAGCGCCCGGCACTGCCCGGCGCGTCATTAAACGCACGTTACGAAATACAGATACCAATTCCTGCGCAGTAGCTGCAAGTATGGGCTGCAAAATGCAACTGAAGTTTCGTAAGTAGCTTTACTCCCAATCCGTGGTTTTTGATTTATAAAATTCGCTCCGCCCTATACTTCGCTCCAACTCAGTGGTAAAGTAGCCGAAAAATGTCGACACCAACGGCCGCGGCTTCTAACCCGGCCCAGCGTATCGGGAACTACTAACAACACCAAAACCACTTTCCCGTTCCTTTCTACCGGGCTTCAGACGCTTCCGTGGCCCTGGTCTCCCTCCTTCTCATGAATAAAAAGAAAATCTTCAACGACCCGGTGTATGGCTTTGTCACCATCCCCACGGAGCTGTTGTTTGACCTGATTGAGCACACGTATTTCCAGCGCCTGCGCCGCATTCAGCAACTGGGGCTCACCATGTTTGTGTACCCCGGGGCCCTGCACACGCGCTTCCACCACGCCCTGGGCGCCATGCACCTGATGACGCTGGCTTTGCGCACGCTCAAGGATAAAGGCGTGAAGATTTCGGCTAAGGAAGGCGAGGCGGCTATGGCGGCCATTCTGCTGCACGACATCGGCCACGGTCCCCTCTCCCACGCCCTGGAGCGCAGCATTTTTGATGATGTGCACCACGAAGCCATTAGCCTGCACCTGATGCACAAGCTCAACGCCCGGTTTGAGGGGGCCCTGGACCTGGCCATCCAGATTTTTGAGGGCACCTACCCGCGGCCGTTCTTTCACCAGCTCGTGAGCAGCCAGTTGGATATGGACCGGCTGGATTACCTGAACCGGGACTCGTTTTACACTGGTGTGCAGGAAGGCCGCCCCGGCGCCGACCGCCTCATCAAAATGCTGACGGTTGTGGACGAGAAGCTGGTGCTGGAAGAAAAGGCCGTGTACAGCATCGAGAACTTTCTGGTAAGCCGGCGGCTGATGTACTGGCAGGTGTACCTGCACAAAACCGTAACCTCGGCCGAGCAGATGGTGATTCGGATTATGGAGCGGGCCCGCGACCTGGTGCGGGCGGGTGTGCAGGTGCCGGCCTCGCCCAACCTGCATTTCTTCCTGTCGCGCAACGTCACGCAGCAGGAGTTCGAGAATGACGACCAGATTCTGCGCCGCTTCACCCGCTTGGATGATACTGACGTGTGGGGCGCTGTGAAGCTTTGGGCCGACCATCCCGACAAAGTATTGAACTACCTGGCCCAAAGCCTGCTAGACCGGCACCTGTTCAAAATCACGCTGCAGTCGGAGCCGTTTGATGAGGAATTTCAGCTGGGCATTGTGGAGCTGATTGCTGAACATTTCCAACTACCCCACGAGGATGCCGTCCAACTCATGCTCACCGGCCGCATCAGCAACAATGCCTACGACATTGGCGGCGAAGACCCCATCGACGTGCTTACCAAGCGCGGCCGGGTAGTTAACGTAGCTGAAGCGTCCGACCTGCCCAACATCCGCGCCATTAGCCAGCGCGTGGAAAAGCACTACATCTGTTACCCCAAGGAAATCCTGTGAGTTGCTGGTTGCTGGTTTCTAGTTGCTGGTTCCCGTTGGGAAAGTGTAACCTGAAGCTCAGCAGTATTTCCAATCAATAACCAGAAACTAGCAACCAGAAACCAGCAACTAGAAACTTGCTTACTTTTGCCCGATGGAATTTACCGTAGGCCAGATAGCAGAAGTACTGCGCGGAAATGTGGAAGGCGACGCCTCCCTGCGCATCGACCGACTAGCCAAGATTGAAGAGGGCCAGACCGGCTCCCTGTCGTTTCTGGCCAACCTGAAATACGAGCATCATCTGTATACCACCGGGGCCACGGCCGTTATTGTGAGCCGCACGTTGGAGCTGCGCCAGCCCACCCAGGCGGCCCTCATTCGGGTGGACGACCCCTATACCAGCTTCACCACGCTGCTGGAGTTTTACCAGCAGGCCACCCGCACAGGCAAACGCGGCGTGGAAGAGCCGGCCTACATGGCCGCCAGCGCCCGCATCGGCGAAAACCACTACCGCGGGGCGTTTTCCTACATCGGCGAGAACTGCGAAATTGGCCGCGACGTGGTGATTTTCCCCCACGTGTTCATCGGCGACCGGGTGAAAATTGGCGACGGTACTATCCTGTACGCCGGCGCTAAAATCTACGCCGAAACCGTTATTGGTAGCCGCTGCACGGTGCATGCCGGGGCCGTTATCGGCTCCGATGGCTTTGGCTTCGCGCCCCAGCCCGATGGCTCTTACCGCACCATCCCGCAGATTGGCAATGTGGTGCTACAGGACAACGTGAGTATCGGGGCCAACGCCACCATCGACTGCGCCACCATGGGCTCCACCGTTATCCGCGAGGGAGCCAAGATTGATAACCTCGTGCAGATTGCCCACAACGTGGAAATCGGCCGCCACACGGTGGTAGCGGCTCAGACGGGCATTTCGGGCTCCACCAAAATTGGCGACTTCTGCGTGCTGGCCGGCCAGACGGGCATTGCCGGTCACCTGAGCTTGGCCAACCGCACCACCGTTACGGCGCAGTCGGGCGTGGGCAAATCCATTAAGGAAGAAGGTATTCTGCTGCAGGGCTCTCCCGCCTTCCAGCTGCGCGACAGCCTGCGCGCCAACGCCGTATTCCGTCACCTACCCGACCTGGAGCGCCGCCTTACCCAGTTGGAGCGTGCTCAAAGCGCAACGGAAAAGCCCTAGCTTTGCAGTCTATTTGAGTTGTCAGTTGCCAGTTGTCAGTTATTAGGCCATCCAGTTGTTCCGATGGCCTGATAACTGGCAACTGGCAACTGACAACTGTCAACTCAGAAAATGAACGACAAGCAACATACCATCAAGGCCCCCGTCACCGTGAGTGGCATTGGCCTTCATACCGGCGTGCAGGCCACCATGACGTTCTGCCCCGCTCCCATCAACCACGGCTACAAGTTTCAGCGCATCGACCTGCCCGGCCAGCCCATCGTGGATGCCGACGTGGACAACGTAGTAGACCTCTCGCGCGGCACAACCATTGAGCAGAACGGTGCCCGCGTAAACACCGTGGAGCACACGCTGGCCGCCCTTGTAGGCTTGCAGGTGGATAACGTGTTGATTCAGTTGGATGGCCCCGAGCCGCCCATTATGGATGGCAGCAGTTTTGAGTTCATTAAGCCCCTGATGGAAGTGGGCCTGGAAGAGCAGAACGCCCTGCGTAACTACTTCGAAATTCCCGACGAAATCCGGTACGTGGACAACGCCCGGGCCGTGGAAATTGCCGGCCTGCCGCTGAACTCTTACCGCCTCACGGTGATGGTGGATTACAACTCGCCGGTGCTGGGCTCCCAGCATGCCTCCCTCACCCACATCGACCAGTTTGCCTCGGAAATTGCGTCGTCACGCACGTTCTGCTTCCTGCATGAGCTGGAGGCCCTCTACAAATCCAATCTTATTAAAGGCGGTGATTTGAGCAACGCCATTGTGGTGGTTGACCGCGTGGTGAGCGATGAGGAGTTGGGCGACCTGGCCACCATGCTGGGCAAGCCCAAAGTGGCCGTAAAGAAGGAAGGCATCCTCAACAACGTGGACCTGCGCTACAAAAACGAGCCCGCCCGCCACAAACTGCTGGATTTGGTAGGCGACCTGGCCCTGGTAGGCCGGCCGCTGAAGGGCCAGATTCTGGCGGCCCGCCCTGGCCATGCTGCCAACGTGGCCTTCGCCAAGCGCATCAAGAAGAAAATGATGGAGGCCCACGCCAGCCCCGTGCCGGTGTACGACCCCGCCCGTGAGCCGGTGATGGACATCAACAAGATTGCCGCCACCCTACCCCACCGCTACCCCTTCCTGCTCATTGACAAGATCATCCATCTGGATGAAACCACGGTGACGGGCGTGAAGAACGTAACGTTCAACGAGCAGTTTTTTACCGGCCACTTCCCCGGCAACCCGGTAATGCCCGGCGTGCTGCAGATTGAGGCCATGGCCCAAACGGGCGGCATTCTGGTACTGAACACGGTGCCCGACCCCGAGAACTATTGGACGTATTTTCTGGGGATTGAAAACTGCCGCTTCCGTCGGATGGTTAAACCCGGCGACACTATTCTGTTCAAATGCGAGCTGACCGCTCCCATCAAGCGGGGCATTGCCAAAATGAGCGGCAAAGCCTACGTGAACGGTAAAGTGGTGATGGAAGCCGAAATGTCGGCCAGCATTGTGAAGAAGAGTTAAGAAGGAAGCGCTACCCCTGGCTTTATCCCTTACGATAGAGCCACAGCCTTCACCCGAAATTCTTAATTCTCAATTTTTAATTGAAAAGAATGAACCAGCCGCTCGCCTATATTCACCCCGAAGCCCGCATTGCCCAGAACGTGGTAGTGGAGCCTTTCACGACCATTGACAAGGATGTGGAAATTGGGGAAGGCACCTGGATTGGGCCCAACGTCACGATTATGGCGGGGGCGCGCATTGGCAAAAACTGCAAGATTTTTCCGGGTGCCGTTATTGCCGCGCAGCCCCAGGATCTGAAGTTTGCCGGCGAGAAAACCACCGTACACATCGGCGACAACACCGTTATTCGGGAGTGCGTGACGGTAAACCGTGGCACTGTGGACAAGCTCAAAACCGTCATCGGAGCTAATTGCCTGCTGATGGCCTACGTGCACGTGGCCCACGACTGCGTAATTGGCAATAACTGCATTCTGGCCAACACGGTGCAGGTAGCGGGCCACGTAGAAATCGGCGACTACGCCATTGTGGGTGGGTCGTCGGCCATTCACCAGTTTGTGCACATTGGGCCGCACGCCATGATTTCGGGCGGCTCCCTGATTCGTAAGGACGTGCCACCCTTTGTGAAGGCCGGCCGCGAGCCACTCACCTATGTGGGCATTAACAGCATCGGGCTGCGCCGCCGCGGCTTCTCCGACCAGAAGATTGCCGAAATTCAGCAGCTGTACCGCCTGCTCTTCCTCAGCGGCCTCAACAATGCCGCCGCCCTCGACCAGATTGAGCTGGAGCTGGCTCCTTCCCCGGAGCGCGACGAGGTAGTTAACTTCATCCGCAACTCCGGCCGCGGGGTTATCAAAGGCTACTCCCGCGGCGGCAACGGCGGAGGCGAGTAAAGAATCATAGCTGCAAGCCACAAGCGACAAGCCACTAGCTTTTTCCTCGTGCATTTAGCCGATGAATTAGGCCCTTAGCCGCTTGTAGCTTGCCGCTTGTGGCTTGCAGCTCCATACACCATGCAGATTACCGCCACCAGCCTCAGCAAGCGGTTTGCCCGGGAATGGATTTTCCGGAACCTGACGCACACCTTCTGGGCGGGTACGGCCACAGCTATTCTGGGTCCGAACGGGGCAGGCAAAAGCACGCTGCTTAATACCCTTTCGGGTCAGATTCTGCCCACGGCGGGCAGCGTCACGTATGAAGTGGCCGGCCGCGCAGTAGCCGTGGATGATATTCCGCCCCTGCTGTCGTATGCGGCCCCGTACCTGGAGCTGATTGAGGAGCTGAGCCTGACCGAGCTAATCCGGTTTCATACCCGCTTCAAGCCGTTGCGGCCGGGTCTATCGGCCGAGAAGCTGATTACGCTGATGTACCTAGAGAAATCCCGCCACAAGCTGGTGCGCGACTTTTCCAGCGGCATGAAGCAGCGCCTGAAGCTGGCTCTGGCCCTGTACGCCGATACGCCCCTGCTGCTGCTGGACGAACCCACTACCAACCTCGACCGCACCGGTGTGGCCTGGTACCTGGAACACGTGCACGCTACGCTGCCGGGACGCACAGTGTTGGTGTCCAGCAACGTACCCGAAGAGTATGATTTCTGCCCTGAGCAGATTCGGATAACCGATTTTGGCGCGCAGGCCGCCCGCTAGTTCCGCAGCCGAGCTGTGGCATTTCTTCCTGAGAAAAAACTTCAAACAGAACTTCCTCTGTTCGTGTAAAAAGCGTGACCGGACGTTTTTCGAAGCAGCTGCCGCAACCTTAGCAGGCGTTACGCTCGTATCTTCGCACCTGCAACACTGCCCTGGTTTCTCTGGAATTTTTCACTCTTTACCGCCCCTAAGCAAGGCCATGAGACAACACGACGACCTCGACGACGACCTCTTCGATGACGATGAGCTAGATAATTTTGCCGCTACTGGCGGCAATGCTACCCGTGGCAATTCCGAAGACCAACTCTCGGCCAAGTACGCCGACTACCTGATGTGGCGCGACACCGGCTCCTCGCACGATGAGGCCCTAGACCTGGCTAGCATGACAGAAGACGAATATGCCACTGCCGAAGCCGCCGAAGACCCCGACGGCAGCCGCGGCTTCAGCTCTCTCGACGACGACGATGATGACTTCGGCGACGACGATGACGAAGACAGCGGCTACGGCAGCCACCGCACTGGCAGCGGCCGGCGCAGCTCCGGCTACGACGATGATGATTTCTAGCCGTATTATCGGCTACTGAAAACACAGAGGCCCCGCACTCAGCTGAGCGCGGGGCCTCTGTGGTATTGAGAACGGGACTTGCGGTATGTGCTTACTTGCGGCCAAACACGCGGCGAAGCAGTTCAGTGGTACGGGCCACGGGGTTTTCGCGGATGTTGGCCTCCTCCTGCGCTACCAGCGTGAACAGCCCGTCAATGGCTTTGCCGGTGGCGTACTGGTTGAGGTCAGTTTGCACGGGCTTTACCAGCGGAATGCGGTTGTAGCGGGTAGTCAGGTCGGTGTAGTAGCGGGTCGCACCTACTTGGTCGAGGCTGCGCTGCATGATGGGCTTGAAAGCGGTAGTGAGCTGCTCGGTGGTGGTGCGCTTGAGGTAGTTGGTAGCTGCATCCTTCTCGCCAGTCAGGATTCCCCACACGTCTTTAAACGTGAGGCTCTTGATAGCCGACAGAAAGATGGGCTTGGCGCTTTTGGCCGCATCCTCGGCGCCGCGGTTCAGCGTTAGCTCAAACTTATCTACCTGTGCGCCTAGCCCAATGGAGCGCAGGGTGGTAGCCACGCGCTGGGCATCGGGCGGAAACGGAATCCGAATCAGGCGGTTCAGGTAGAAGCCATCCTGCTGCGAGGCCTGGTCGGCTCCTTTGCTGATACCCTGCGTCAGGGCCTCTTTCAGTCCCCGCGCCGCTTCGTCCTGGCTCAGACTGCCGGTACTGCCCGTTTTGGTGGTAGTAGTGGTGGAGGTAGTAGTGCGAAGAATATCGCCCAGTTTGGGCAGCTTAATCTGGGCAGCGGCGGAGAGCTGCACACCCAGCAGCACGGCCGATAGAGCAAAGAAATGACGGTACTTCATGGCAGTTGCGGGGTGATGGAAAGGGCCCCAGCGGCAGTTTGCAGAAACCAGACCAAGTTTGCTGCTGCGCGTTGATTTATTTCCTTCAACGCGCAGCACTCCCTTATTTCACGAACACGCGCTTGAGAATAGCGCTGCCCTGGCCCGCCGGGTTTTGCCGAATCCGGCCTTCTTCGGCAGCAATAAGGGCAAACAGGCCGTCAACCGTTTTCTCCGTGGCGTAGGGCACCAGCTGGGGGTTGAGTGGGGTAACCAGCGGAATTTTGTTGTAGCGGGCTACCATCTCGGCGTACAGGCGCGTGGCACCAGTCTGGTCCAGGGCCTGCTGCACGGTGGGTTGGAACGCGGTGCGTAGGTCGGCAGACGATTTCTCGTAAAGCAGCGTGGTAGCCGCATCCGATTCGCGGCTGGCGGCCAGCGTGAGGGCATCCTGCAGACTCAGGTTTTGCACGGCATTCAGAAACACTGGTTTAGCCTGGGCAGCGGCCGTTTCGGCAGCCCGGTTCAGGGCCACTTCAAAATTATCAACCAGCGCCCCGGCTTTCAGCTTCCGCAGGGTTACGGCTACCAGCTCGGCTTCGGGCGGAAACGGAATCCGGATATCGGCGTTGCCGTTGAAGCCATCCGTGGCACCAGCTTCGGCTACGGCCTTGGTTACGCCCTGCGTGAGGGCCTCACGCAAGCCGGTAGTGGCTTCCTCCGCCGTGAGTGGCACTACCACCGGCGCCGGAGTGGTGGTTTTGGTAGCCGTTTTGGTGGTAGTGGCCGTTTTTTTGACCGGCGTGGCTTTCTTGGCCGTCGTAGTCTTTTTGGTGGTGGTCGTTGTCTTTTTAGTAGTGGTTTTGGTTTGGGCAGTGGCGAGCTGCGCGGAAACTACTACGAGGGAAAAACCCAGAACCAGCGTGCGAAGGGGAGTCATGAATGAAAGCGGTAGAAAAACCTGAAAGCCGAAATGGCGTTGTTAGCGGGCGAGGTGCCAATATTGCGCCAAATCCAGCATTCCTCCTAACTAACCGCCCCATGCCCCTCATACCGGACGTTGAAATCATGACAATTGGCGATGAACTGCTCTACGGGCAGGTCATTGATACTAACTCGGCCTTTATGGGACAGGAGTTGGGCAAGCTGGGGCTGCGCGTGCGGCAGATTACCAGCGTGTCGGATAGGGCCGATGAGATTGTGCAGGCCCTGGACCTGGCCCGCCAGCGCGCTCAGGTAGTGCTCATGACCGGTGGCCTGGGCCCCACCAAAGATGACCTGACCAAGCACGTACTGGCCCGGTATTTCAACTCGGAGCTGGTGCTGCACGAGCCCACGTTGCGCCACGTAGAAGGCATTTTTGCCCGCTTCAACCGCCCCATGTTGGAGGTAAACCGCCAGCAGGCAATGGTGCCGGCCAGCTGCACCGTGCTACACAACGCCCTGGGCACGGCTCCAGGCATGTGGTTTGAGGACCGGGGCACCGTGTTTGTGAGTATGCCAGGCGTGCCGTTTGAGATGAAAGGCTTGATGACTGACGAGGTGCTGCCCCGGCTCCGGCAACACTTCCAGACGCCCGCTATTGAGCACGTGGTAGTGCAAACTGTAGGCCTGGGTGAGTCGTTTCTGGCCCAGCGCATCGAGGACTGGGAAAACCGCCTGCCCGCCAATGTCAAGCTGGCGTACCTCCCCTCGCTGGGCGGGGTGCGCCTCCGCCTCACTGGCTACGACGATGGCCAGCCCGAGCTGCGCCCCCGCATGGAAGCTCTGCTACCGGAGCTGCGCACCCTGCTGGGCGAGCATATTTTTGCGGAAGGCGAAGTAAACCTGGAAACTGCCGTGGGCACGTTGCTGGCGGAGCGGGGCTTCACGGTAGGTACGGCCGAAAGCTGCACGGGCGGCCTGCTGGCCCAGCGCATTACCAGCGTGCCGGGCAGCTCCCGCTACTACCAGGGCAGCATCATTGCCTACTCCAACGACCTCAAAATGCGGGAGCTGGGTGTAAAGGCCGAAACGCTGGCCGCGCACGGAGCGGTAAGCGAAGCTGCCGTGGGCGAGATGGCCGAGGGCCTACGCCGCCGGCTGGGCGTGGATGTAGCCCTGGCTACCAGTGGCATTGCCGGGCCCGATGGCGGCACGCCCACCAAACCCGTGGGCACCATCTGCATTGCCTACGCCGATGCCCACCACACCATCACCCGCCAGCTCAGCTTCAACCGTGGCCGACAGCTTAACCTGGAGTACACTACCACGGCGGCCCTGAACCTGCTCCGGCTGGAAGTAGGACGAGCGTAAAAGTCAGGAAGAGGAAGTAAAACGCACAGCCAAACAGCTAGCACAGTTGGCTTTTTACTTTCTACCGTTGACTTCTTTCCACCCCTATCTACCTCATTCACCATTTCACTTACCTTTGGGGCTCCAAACCCCACCCCACCCTTTTTCCCAAACGACCCCCAACCGCATGGCACGAGTGGAAATGACGATGCCCAAGATGGGCGAATCCATCATGGAAGGCACCGTCCTGAAATGGCTCAAACAAGTAGGCGACTCCATTGAACAGGATGAATCGGTGCTGGAAGTAGCCACCGATAAAGTGGACACCGAAGTACCTGCCCTACACGCCGGCGTACTCCAGGAAATTCTGGTTCAGGAAGGTCAGGTAGTGGCCGTAGGTGCTCCCATTGCGGTAATTGAAACGGATGCAGCCGCGGCTTCCACCTCGGCTCCAGCTACTGCTACCGCCGCTGCTGAGGCTCCGGCTCCGGCCATCAACGGTGCTGCCACTGCCCCCGCCGAGGTACCCTTCGTGCCGGCTGCCCAGGCACCGCAGGCCGCTGCGCAACCGCAGGCGGGCCGCTTCTACTCGCCCTTGGTGCTGAGCATTGCCCGCGAAGAAGGCATCAGCATGGCCGACCTGGAGTACCTGCCCGGCACCGGCAGCGAAGGCCGCGTTACCAAGAAAGATATTCTCGACTACGTAGCCGCCGGCAAGCAGCCCCTGGCTACGCAAGCCGCCCCGGAAACTCCGGCGGCTGCACCTGCTCCGGCAGCAGCAGCAGCACCGGCCGCTCCGGCTCCCGTGGCCCCGGCGCAACCCGCCGCCGCACCGGCTGCCCCCGCTACCAAGCCCGCCCCGTCGGTGAGCGGCAACCAGGAGCTGTTGGAAATGGACCGCATGCGCAAGATGATTGCCCAGCGCATGGTGGACAGCAAGCGGATTTCGCCCCACGTTACTTCCTTCGTGGAGGCCGACGTGACGGACATTGTGAACTGGCGCAACAAGCACAAGGATGCCTACAAGAAGCGCGAAGGCGAAAACCTCACCTTTACGCCCATCTTCGTGCAGGCCATTGCCCGCGCCATTCAGGATTTCCCCAACATCAACGTATCGGTTGATGGGGACTACATCATCAAGAAGCGCGACATCAACGTAGGCGTGGCCGTGGCGCTGCCCTCCGGCAACCTCATTGTGCCCGTAATTCACAACGCCGACCAGCTGAACCTGAACGGCCTGACCAAGAAGGTAAATGACTTGGCCAACCGGGCCCGGGCCAACAAGCTGAAGCCCGAAGACCTGGAAGGTGGCACGTACACGCTCAGCAACGTGGGCTCATTCGGCAACGTGATGGGCACGCCCATCATCATGCAGCCGCAGGTGGCCATTATGGCCGTGGGGGCCATCAAGAAGAAGCCCGCCGTTATTGAAACCCCGCAGGGCGACCTGATTGGCGTGCGCCACTTCATGTTCCTCTCACACAGCTACGACCACCGCGTGGTGGATGGCTCGCTGGGTGGCATGTTCGTGCGGCGCGTGGCCGACTACCTCGAGCAGTTCGACCCCAATACCAGCATTTAGTGCTTAGTGTATATGAAAAAGGCTCTGCCGGGTTCCGGTAGAGCTTTTTTTATGTGCGGATTGCGCGGCCAATGGCGTATTTTTGTGCTTTCATGGCCTGCTTTCCGCGGGTATTTTCTCTTGCTTATGAACAAAGCCTTGCCTCTGATGGCGCTGCTGCTGGCGCTTGGGCTTATCCTGTTTTTGTATCAGCGCCTGCGCACTACCGAAGCGGCCCTGGAAATGGCGCAGAAACGCTTCAATGATTGTGAACAAGTAAATTTTCAGCTACAGAACCAGCTCACCCAGGCCACCCGGGGCCGCGCCGTGCCGGATAGCCTGCAGGTTCGTCGCTGAGCCCGCGTACTTCTACGCATTACCGCAGCAGACCTGCTACCCCGGTGTTTTTGGACGGTAGCAGGGCTGTAGTGCTGCTGGGCATGTGGGTTGGAACACCTGTGGGGTAGTAGCCTCAAGCTTCTATCAGGAAATACTCAGCGTGCTTTTAGGGGAATATACGGACCCTAAATCCGTACAACAACGCAGCCGGACCGGACGCAGGGCTTGTAGCTTTACCTTTCAGTTCATCAGACAGTTAATCACCCCCTGACTCTGTTCTGTGCTATGCCCTCGTTGTCGATTCAACCTAGCATTACGCCCCGGTTTGCGGGCATTAGCCTGCGCGGCAACTGCTGTTCGGAGGCTGACATCCAGTTGCTGCATGACGCCTTCCTGCAACTGCCGACCCTGGCTGGCCGCCAGCTCTGGGTTGACTGCCAACACCTAGCGCGGATTTCGTACCAAGGGCAGCGCGCGTTGCTCTGGGCCGACAACCACGCCCGCACCCTTGGCACTACGGTGTATTGGTGCGGCTTCTCGGCTGATATTCTCACGCAGCTCGGCGAGAGTGGCTTATCCCTGCTCCTGCGCCTGTTGCCGGCCAGCGCGTATTCAAGCACTGCAGAGCTTATCACCCCAAAAACCAGCTTCTCCCCGCGCCCTTAAGGATGCTCGGTTTACCCCCGCACCCAGGTTACCTTTTCGGCCAACGGGCGACGGGTGCTGCGGGCGGTGGCTCCGGGCTTGGGGTAGCCCAGGTAGAAGAAACCTAGTAACCGGTCGTCGGGGCCCAGGCCAAAGAAGGGTTTGGCCTCGGGGTGGTACGTAACCCCGCCGCTGCTCCAGAAACCAGCCAAGCCATGGGCAGCGGCCGTGAGGTGCAGGTTTTGCACGGCGCAGGCCACGGCGGCCACCTCTTCTACCTCCGGCACCTCGGCATTGCGTTTCAGGCCAATGGCAATTACGTGCGAGCTAAGTATCGGATTGCTCCGCAGCTTCTCCAGCTTGCTCTCCACCACGTTTACGCCGGCCGTGGCCCGGTACAAGTTGGTTTGAAAATCGGCGAGGCGCTGACGGCCTTCTCCGGCAAATACCACAAAATGCCAGGGCTCGGTCCGCTTGTGCGTAGGGGCCCAAGTGGCGTTTTCAAGTAACTCCAGCACCACCGCTTCCGGTACCTCGCGGCCGGCATCAAACAGCACGGGCTGCATACTCCGGCGGCTCCGGATGAGGCGGGTTATCTGATTGGCGTTAAAGGGTTGGGGCGCATCTTGGGAAGGTGTCATGCCTTATAAAGCCGCACCGGCCATTAGATGTTTCCGGTATTTGGCAATAAAAAAGGCCTTCCGCAACCCGGAAGGCCTTTTTCAGACAACAGTGCTATTGCAACGGCGTTTCTACGGACGGCCGCCGCTGGCGCCCTGGGCGGGCGTGGCACCGGCACCGTTACCGCCATCGGAGTTGCCGCCGTCTTTCAGGTCGTCGTTGTTCACGGAGCGGCGACGCTTGGGCTGAGCCATGCTCATCTTGCCAATGCGGTAGCTCAGGTTCACGCGGAAGCCTGAGCGACGCAGCACGTTTACGCTGTACTGGTCGAGGGCGGGCGTGCTGATGGAGTTGCGGATTTTGTTGGTGGGCGTGAAGAAGTTGTCGGCCCCGAAGCCAATGCTGCCTTTCTTGTCGGCAAAGTCCTTCTTCAACCCCACGCTATACACCCCAAAGCCGCCTTGGTAGCCCTGCAGCTGCACTTGCCGGCCCCGGTAGAAGCTGAACGCCTGAATGCCCCAGCCTTTGGCAAATGTGTAGCCGCCCATCAGGCGGCCGCTGGCCACCCAGCCTTGGTTGCTGGCAGCGTACAGCGGATTGCTCACATTGTTGTTGAGCGTGGCATAGAACACGTCCAAACCGCCGCCCAGCGTGAGCTTGTTCTGGATGTTTACGTTGGCATTCACGCTGGCTCCGTAGGCATTTTCGGTACCAATGTTGGCGTACGTGGTGGTAATGGTGTCGCCGTTGGGCGTGCGGATGGCCTGAATGGAGCCCGTGGTGTTGCGGGCAAAGGCCGTGAAGTTGAGCGTAGTTTGCTTGATGAACGTGTTGTAGCCCAGCTCAAAGTTGTTGGTGTACTCGGGCCGCAGCTCGGGGTTACCCTGAATTACGCTCAGCTGGTTCGGAATCTGCCGGTTCGGGTTCAGGAACTGCAACGAGGGGCGCTGGATGCGGCGGTTGTAGGCCGCTTTCAGCATGTTGCCATTGGCCAGCTTCTTGGAGATGTTCAGGCTGGGCACCAGCACCCCGTACGACGGAATAGACGGCGCATTCTCCGTCCGGAAGTTCGCGTCGATGGTGGTGTACTCGTAGCGGACCCCGGCTTTCAGGGTGTAGCTTTTGAGGAAGCCCAGCGTGTAGCTGGCGTAGCCGGCCGCCACGTTCTGGTTGTAGTCGAAGACGTTAGAGAGGCTGGTGCCCACCTGCTGCTGGCCATTCAGGAAAGTGGCGTAGTCACTGTTCACCTTCCGCATGATGTCCTTAGCGCCAAACTCCAGCAACTGGGTTTTGCTCAAGGGCGTCTGGTAATCGAGCTGCAGGGTTACTTCCTGGTTGTAGCTGTCGTTGAGGTTGCGCAGGTAGTTACCGGCCCCGTCGCCTTCCTGGGTGGTGTTGGTGAAGTTGTTGGTGCGGGTGTTGCGGCTGTACTGGCCCAGCAGGCTCAATTCCCGCTGCGGGGTTTCAAATGTGCGCGTGTAGTTCAGCGTGGCGTCCAGGGTATTGGAGTTGTCCAGCACTTTGATGTCGCGCACCGAGTAGCGGGAAGGCAGCCCATTGTAGAACGTGGTTTGCGAGGTCTGGTCGTCCTGGTAGTTGGTGCCGTTGCGCAGGCCCAGCTGCACCGAGGCCGAGAGGAAGTTGTACTTGTTGATGTCGTAGTCCCAGCCCAACGAGTAGCGCCCGAACACGTTCTGCTGGCGCGTATCGGCGGTTTGCAGGGTGCGGCTCAGCAGCTGGCGGTTGGCCACGTCGGTGCCGTTGATGGAGTAGGTCGTCTGGTCGTTGCGGAACGAGCCGGGCGTGTTGTACTGGGCGCGGCCTCCGCCTCCCAGCGAGAAGCCCATCTTGCCGGAGCGGTACGAGGCGTTCAGGCCCAAGTCGGAGCTGCGCAGGCCGGCGCTGCTGCGCAGGTCCAGCGTGAAGCCCTGCAGGTTGTTCTGCTTGGTGACAATGTTGATGATACCGCCCGAGCCTTCGGCATCGTACTTGGCCGAGGGCGAGGTAATCACCTCCACCGTCTTAATCTGGTCGGCCGGAATCTGCTTCAGCGCATCAGCAATGCTGTTGGCCGAAATGGTGCTGGGCCGGTTGTTGATGAGCACCCGGATGTTGCTGCTGCCGCGCAGCTGCACATTGCCATCCAGGTCCACCGAGAGGTTGGGCACGCGCTTGAGCACGTCGGTGGCGTCGCCGCCGCGGGTGGTTTCGTCCTTTTCGGCGTTGTACACGGTGCGGTCCACCTTCTCCTCCACTAGGCTGCGCTGGCCTTCTACCCGCACTTCACCCAGCGCCTGCGCCGACGACTCCAGGGCCACCGTGCCCAGGGCTACCGTGTTGCCGCCTTCGGTAATCACTACGCCGGTTTTCTCCACCTGCTTGTAGCCGATGAAGGTAATCTGCACGGTGTAGGTGCCGGGCACAATGCGGGCAATGGTGAATTTGCCGTTGTCGTCGGCGGCGGTGCCGTCCACGGGCTTGCCGGTGGCGGGGTTCACCAAAGCCACCGTGGCAAAGGGCACGGGCTGCTTGGAGGTGGCATCGGTAACGGTGCCGGTAATGCGGCCCGCTCCTTCCTGCGGGGCCATGGCCGTCCCGCCAGCACCAGCCGGCCGGGTTGCGCCAGCCGGACGAGCGGCCCCGCTTGGCGGCGTGCCACCAGGCATTTGGGCCAGCACCGCGTGGCTGCCGGAAAGAAGAAGAATTGGGAGGAAGTACTTTTTCATGAACAAGAGGGGAAGCGTCTATCATCCGGCGGGCTGCTGGCCCGCCGGAGCCAGTAAGCCACGTATCGATACAAACCTATCTTCCATGGCCCCACCCCGGAAACGAAGCCGACCAACCGGCTGATTTCTGCGGCGGAGCCCGAAAAAAGATCGGACGAATACCGGGTAACCGCAGCCACAGACGCAACTTTGCCCTCGAGGTGGCACCAATGCCCGAATATTTGTTGGGTTTCTGGCCGGCCGTCAATGCAAAACGCCCCTCTGGAAGCCGGAGGGGCGTAAAGTAGCGCGCAGCTCCGCTTCGCGCACGAGCGAAGCGAGTATCGGGCGGGTGGTGCTTGCGCGTGGCAACCCGCCTGTGACTCGTATGCGAAGCGGAGCTGCGCGCTACTTGTGCTAGGCTTTCACGCCCAGCAGCATCAGCATGAAGGCGAACTGTTGAGCCGTGTCGTGGATAGACTTGAAACGGCCGGAGGCCCCGCCGTGGCCGGCAGCCATATCGGTGTGAAGCAGCAGCAGGTTGTTGTCGGTTTTCAGTGTGCGGAGCTTGGCTACCCACTTGGCCGGCTCAAAGTACTGCACCTGAGAGTCGTGCAGGCCGGTAGTCACGAGCATGTTCGGGTACGCCTGGGCCTTCACCTGGTCGTAGGGCGAGTACGAAAGCATGTAGTCGTAAAACTCCTTTTGGTTGGGGTTGCCCCACTCGTCATATTCGCCGGTGGTCAGCGGAATACTTTCGTCCAGCATGGTGGTCACCACGTCCACGAAGGGCACGGCGGCTACCACGCCCTTGTAGTACTCGGGGTGGTTGTTCACTACCGCGCCCATCAGCAAGCCCCCGGCCGAGCCGCCCATGGCAAACAGCTTGTCAGCCGACGTATACTTTTGGTCGATGAGGAATTTGGAGCAGTCGGTGAAATCGGTGAAGGTGTTTTTCTTCTTGAGTTTTTTACCGTTTTCGTACCACTGCCGGCCCATTTCCTGGCCCCCACGGATGTGGCAAATCACGTAGGCGAAGCCCCGATCCAGCAGGCTCAGACGGGCGGAGCTAAAAGTAGGGTTGGTGGAGTAGCCGTAGGAGCCGTAGGCGTACTGCAGCACCGGGGCCGTACCGTCCCTCTTAAAGCCCTTTTTGTACACAATGGACACCGGAATTTTGGTGCCGTCGGCGGCGGTGGCGTACACCCGCTCGGTCACGTAATCCTCCTTTTTGAAGCCGCCCAGTACGGCCTGCTCCTTCAGCAGCTTTTTGCTGCGGGTGGCCATATCGTAGTCGTAGGTGGAGTTGGGCGTGGTGAGCGAGGAGTAGCTGTAGCGCAGCACCGGCGTATCAAACTCGGGGTTGATGCTGATGCCAGCGGTGTAGGCGGGCTCCCCGAAGTTGAGGTAGTGCTCCTGCTTGTCCTTCCACCGGATTACGCGCAGCTGCAGTAGCCCTTCCTTCCGCTCGCCCAGCACCAGGTAATCCTTGAACAGCTCCATGTTTTCCAGGAACACGTCGGGGCGGTGAGCAATGACCTCCTGCCAAGCGGTTTTAGCCGTGTTAGTCACGGGCGTTTTCAGCAGCCGGAAGTTGGGCGCCCCGGCGTTGGAGCGCACGTAAAAGTCATTGCCGAAGTGCTCTACCTCATACAGGTGGTCGGCCTCCCGCGGCAAAAACACCTTTAGCGCCTCCGTGGGCCGGCGGGCATCCAGGTAGCGCGTTTCCGACGACATAGTGCTGCCGATGGTCAGAAACACGTACTGCCGCGACTTGGAGCGGTGCACGCCGATGCGGTAGGTGTTATCCTTCTCTTCGTACACCAGCTGGTCCTTACTGGGGTCGGTGCCCAGGGTGTGGCGGTAGAGCTGGTAATCGAGGAGGGTGTTGGGGTCCTTCTTGGTGTAGAAAACGGTTTTGTTGTCGGCGGCCCACACGGCGTTGCCACTGGTGTTGGTGATTTGCTCGGGGTAGAGCTGGCCGGTTTTGAGGTTGCGGAAGCGCAGTGTATATAGGCGGCGGCTCACCACATCCTCGGAGTAGGCCAGCACCTGGTTGTCGTCACTCACCTCGAAGCCCCCAATCTGGTAGTAGGATTTGCCTTTGCCCAACTCGTTGGCATTCAGCAAAATTTCCTCGGGCGCACTCAGGCTGCCTTTCTTACGGCAGTAAATGGGGTACTCGGCACCCGGCTCAAAACGGGTATAGTAGTAATACCCATTTTCCCGGTACGGCACCGACTCATCCTTTTCCTGAATCCGACCTTTAATTTCCTGGAACAGCTTTTCTTCCAGCGCCTTGGCCGGGGCCATCTGCTGCTCGAAGTAGGCGTTTTCGGCGTTCAGGTAGCTGATTACCTGCGGGTTTTCCCGCTCATTCAGCCAGTAGTAGTTATCGGTGCGGGTACCGAAGGGCGACTTTAGCTCCTTGGCCTTGATGGCGGCAACGGGCGGTTTGGGCATGGTAGGAGAAGAACTTTGGGCGTGCAGCGCGCCGCTTAGCAGCAGGCCCGCGCCCGTGAGCCAAGTGTATAGTGGTTTCATAGGGCAACAAACTAAGGGTGAATGTGCTCTAAAGAAACGGGGAATTTGCGAAGGGCTGCGGCAGCGTTTGAAAAATGGCAGAAATTACTCCCAGCATTCTGCAAAGTCATTGCCTGGAATGCGGAAACGCGACACTTCGCGTCTCCTCGCTGAACGATGCCGAGCAATGCGGGTCGTTCGGACGGGAGACGCGAAGTGTCGCGTCTCTACAGGATGGTGCGGCTTACAGCGCGGCCAGGCTCTGCTCCAGGGCAGTAATCTTGGCTTCAGCGTCGGCCAGCTTCTGCCGCTCCCGCTCTACCAGGTCGGGCTTGGCATTGGCCACGAACTTCTCGTTGGCCAGCTTTTTCAGCACCGAGTCGCGGAAGCCCTGGGCATATTCCAGCTCTTTGTTGAGGCGTTCCTTTTCCGCGCCCAGGTCAATCTGCCCCTCCAGGGGCACGAAGAACTCCGAGCCACCCGACACGAAGCCCACCGAAGCTGCCGGCGCTTCCGTCACCACCGATACCTCAGTGAGGGCGGCCAGCTTGCGGATTACGGCGTCGTAGTCCTGCAACAGTTGGGCGTCGTCGGTTTTGGCAGCCAGCGTCAGGGGCTTGTTGGGGCCCAGGCCCTTCTGGTTACGAATGTTCCGGATGCCAGCCACGATGTCCAGCGCCTTTTCCATGCGGCTGAGCACCTCGGCAGCTCCGGCTACCGGCTGCAGCTTGGGCCAGGCGGCTACGCACACGTAGTCTTTGGGCCCGCGCTCCTTCAGGGCGTGCCACAGCTCCTCGGTGATGAAGGGCATGAAGGGATGCAGCAGCTTCAGCAGGGTTTCCAGGAAGCCGGTGGTGTGGCGCAGGGTTTCGGCATCAATGGGGGCCTGGTAGGCGGGCTTCACCATTTCCAGGTACACCGAGCAGAAGTCGTCCCACACCAGCTTGTACACCGTCATGAGGGCATCCGAAATCCGGAACTTCTCGAAGTGCTCATCCAGCTCCGCCACGGCAGCCTGCAGGCGGGCCGAGAACCACTCTACCGGCTTCTCGTTGGCGAAGGGCAATGCAGCGTCTACCTCCCAGCCGCTGATGAGGCGGAAGGCGTTCCAGAGTTTGTTGCAGAAGTTGCGGCCCTGCTCCACCAGCTTTTCGTCGTAGAGCAGGTCGTTGCCGGCCGGGGCCGAGAACAGCATGCCAGTCCGCACCCCATCGGCCCCAAACTGGGCAATGAGGTCGAGCGGATCGGGCGAGTTGCCCAGCTGCTTGCTCATCTTGCGCCCCTGAGAGTCGCGCACGATGCCCGTGAGATACACGTTGCGGAAGGGCACCTCGCGGCGGTACTCCAAGCCCGCCATAATCATGCGGGCCACCCAGAAGAACAGGATGTCCGGACCGGTTACTAGGTCGTTGGTGGGGTAGAAATAGTTGACGTCGGCATTATCCGGGTCTTTGAAGCCGTCGAATACCGAAATCGGCCACAGCCACGACGAAAACCACGTATCCAGCACGTCCTCGTCCTGACGCAGGTCGGAGAGTTGCAGGTCGTCGTTGCCGGTGTGCGTGCGGGCCTGCACCAGCGCTTCCTCCGGCGTGAGGGCTACCACGTGGGAGCCATCAGGCAGGTAGTAGGCCGGAATCTGCTGACCCCACCACAGCTGCCGTGAAATGCACCAGTCGCGCACGTTCTCCATCCACACCCGGTAGGTGTTTTTGAATTTGGCGGGGTGCAGCTTCACGGTGTCATTTTCCACCACTTCCAGCGCGGGCTTAGCCAGGTGCTCCATTTTCAGGAACCACTGCATGCTCAGGCGGGGCTCAATAACGGCCTTGGTGCGCTCCGAGGTCTGCACGATGCTGGCGTACTCCTCCACCTTCACCAGGTGGCCGGCGTCCTCTAGGTCCTTCACAATGTTGCGGCGGGCCGCAAACCGGTCCTGGCCCACATATAGCACCGCTTTTTCGTTGAGCGTACCGTCGTTGTTGAGAATGTCAATAACTGGCAGGTTGTGCTTCAGACCCAGCTCGTAGTCGTTTAGGTCGTGGGCCGGCGTTACTTTCAGCGCGCCCGTCCCGAAGTCAATGCTCACGTACTCGTCCAGAATTACCGGAATTTCCCGGCCCAGCAGCGGAATCCGCACCTTGGCGCCGTGCAGGTGGGTGTAGCGCGGGTCGTTGGGGTTTACGGCCACGGCCACGTCGGCCATGATGGTTTCGGGGCGCGAGGTGGCTACCGTTAAGTATTGAGTAGTTGGTACTGAGTATTGAGCTTCTTCCCCTTGCTGTTGGGCAGGATCTAAATACTCATTACTCACTACTTCATACTTCAAATGATACATTTTGGCCATTACATCCTTCGGAATTACTTCCTCGTCGGACAAGGCAGTTTGGCCCTGCGGGTCCCAGTTTACCATGCGTACGCCGCGGTAAATCAAGCCCTTCTGATACAAATCCACGAACACGCGGAGTACGGCCTCGGTCAGTTCGGGCTCCATGGTGAAGCGCGTCCGGTCCCAGTCGCAGCTGGCCCCCAGTTGCTTAAGTTGCTCCAGAATGATGCCGCCGTACTTTTCCTTCCAGGCAAAAGCGTGCTCCAGAAATTGCTCCCGGGTCAGGTCCTTTTTCTCAATACCCTGTTCTTTCAGCAGCGCCACTACCTTGGCCTCGGTAGCAATGGAGGCGTGGTCGGTACCGGGTACCCAGCAGGCTTCCTTGCCCTGCATACGGGCCCGACGCACCAGCACATCCTGAATGGTATTATTGAGCATGTGGCCCATGTGCAGCACGCCCGTCACGTTGGGCGGCGGAATTACTACAGTATAGGGCTGTTTGCGCGGGTTGGCTTTGGCCTTGAAAAAGCCCTGCTCCTGCCAGCGCTGATACCATTTGGTTTCAACATCGGCGGGCGTATAGGTCTTGGCGATGGACATCGGCGGGAAAGTCAGTTCAGATATGGCTGCAAAAGTAGGCATTTCGGGCGGGGGCTGGAAATTGAATAGGTGCAACAGATTCTGGTCCGCCCCGAAGGCTCCGCTGGTTATTTAACAGCTGCGCACTAGCGGCAACCCAGGCATTCCTTATTTTTGAACCTCAACCACTGCTTCTTGTTAGTGGCTCCGCTCTGGCCGGTATCGGCTGCTACTCTCCCCTACCTTTCCATTCGTGCTGCGCTGATCTTATGCCCTTATTTTCCTTTCGTAAATCCTCAGCAGAGCGGCCTGCACCAACACCTAGTGCCGAGAAGAAAGTAACTGCTCCTGCTGCAACGCCAGTTTTTGCCGGCTCGCTCCGCGTGGGCATGGGCCAGCTGCTGGTAGAAGGAGGGGAGCCGGAGCGGAACCTGGAGCGGGCCGAGCGTATGATTGCCCAGGCCGCCAGCCAAGCGTGCAATGTAGTGCTACTGCCCGAAACGCTGGATTTTGCCTGGACGCACCCCAGCGCCCTCACCGAGGCCCAGCCCATCCCCGGCCTCTACTCCGACCGGCTCTGCCAGGCGGCCGTGCAACACGGCGTGTATATCTGCGCGGGCCTCACCGAGCGCGCACCCGATGGCCGTAACTACAACGCGGCCATCCTTATTAATCCGGAGGGCCATATCATTTGTAAGTACCACAAGATTAACCTACTGGAGGTTGAGCTACCCTTTTATGCGGTAGGCCAAACACTGAATGTAGTGGATACACCCCTGGGTAAAATTGGCGTGAACATCTGCGCCGATAACTTCCTGGATGGGCTGCCCATCGGCCACACGCTGGCCCGCATGGGGGCCGAGTTTATTCTCTCGCCTTCATCCTGGACGGTGGACTACTCTATCACGGAGGAGCACGACCCCTACCAGGAAAAATGGGTGAAGCCGTATTCCATTCTGGCCCAGCTCTATAACGTAGTGGTGGTAGGCACTACCTCCGTGGGCTACATTGTGGGCGGCCCCTATGAGGGCAAGAAGAGCGTGGGCTGCTCCCTGGCCGTGGACGCTACCGGTATTCGGGCCCAGGGCGTATTCAATGAGTTTGCCGGCGAGCTGCTTGTGGCCGACCTGCAGCGGCCAGTCCGGGCCGAGCAAGGTACCCAGATTGGCCAGATGCTCGGCCGCAAAGGGTTTGCGTTTGACCGGCTACCCGGCTAGCTGTTCCGTATCTTGTGCCCCCGCAAACTACGCCTGCTCCTCT
This sequence comes from Hymenobacter pini, assembly GCF_020421205.1. Lineage (GTDB taxonomy): Bacteria > Bacteroidota > Bacteroidia > Cytophagales > Hymenobacteraceae > Hymenobacter > Hymenobacter pini. The sequence continues at coordinate 1,199,624 of NZ_JAIZZH010000001.1, read as the reverse complement.
CCGCCACACTTTTGCTATGAAGCAACTTTACCAACAATGTACCCGCTGCATCATGGATACCACCGTGCCCGGTATTCAGTTTGACAGTAGCGGGCAGTGTAATTTCTGTGCGCTGCACGACCGGATGGACCGGGCTTTCCCGTTGGGCGAAGCCGGTGCCCGCCACGTGCAGGCCATGGTGGCTGACATGAAGCGCCTGGGCCGAGGCCGGAAATACGACTGCGTACTGGGTGTGAGCGGAGGCCGTGACTCATCGTTTACCCTGTGGTACTGCGTAGTGAAGCTGGGCCTGCGCCCGTTGGCGGTGCACTTCAACGACGGCTTTGGCAACCCCGTAGCCGGTGAGAACATGACCAAGGCTTGCCGAAAGCTGGGCGTAGAAATGCGCACTATCACCTCCGACTGGCGCGAATCGAAAGACCTCAAAATTGCCTTCCTGAAGGCCTCCGTGCCCGATATGGAGGAGGGCACCGATGTAGGCATTGCCACAGCCCTGTACGGCGTGGCGGCCAAGGAAGGCATTCAGCGCATTGTTATCGGGCAGTCGTTCCGCACAGAGGGCATTGCCCCGCTTAGCTGGAATTACCTGGATGGCAAGTACCTGAAAGCCGTGCACCAAAAGTTTGGCACCGTGCCGCTCCGCCCCTGGAAACCCGACGACCCGGGCTTCCACCTGGACATTCGGGAAATGTTTTACTACGCTTTCATCCGCCGCATCAAAACCATCACGCTGCTCTACCACGTGAACTACGTGCGCGCTGAGGTGGACGAGCTCCTGGCCCGGGAGTTGAGTTGGGTAAACCCCGGTGCTCACTACTTCGACGACCTGTACCAGAGCGTCATTTACTACCTCAATCGCACCAAATTCGGCATCGACCGGCGGCTGTTTAATTACTCGGCCCTGGTGCGCTCGGGGCAAATGCCGCGGGCGGTGGCGCTGGAGCGGGTGCAGCACGTGAATAGCATCGAAGACGAAAAGGTGATTAGCCTATGTATCAAGCGGCTGGGCCTGAGCCGGCAGGAGTTTGAGGAAATTGTAGTGGCTCCGCCCAAAACTTTCCGCGACTACCCCAACAATTACAGCCTCATCCGGCGGCTCCGCTGGCCCATTAAAGTTCTCAGCCAGCTACGGCTCATCCCCGAGTCTGCTTACGATAAGTATTTCAACTGCGGCACCTGATGCCCATGCTCCTACCCTTCCCTGCCAACCCCGATGCCGCCGCCGACGACTCCCTGGATGGATTGGTGTTGGCGGGCGGGGCACCCACCGTTGAAAATTTAGTGGCCGCTTACAGCCGCGGTATTTTTCCATGGCCGGTTCCGGGCTGGCCGGTGCTACCCTGGTTTTGTCCGCCCCGGCGCGGTATTCTGTGGCTGGAGCGCCTGCACGTGGGTCGCAGCCTGGCGCGGGCCCGGCGGCACTCTACGTGGCGCATCAGCTTTAATGAGGCATTTGAGCAGGTAATGCGCGCCTGCCAGCAACAACCCCGCCCCGGCCAGGATGGCACCTGGATTACGCCACAGTTGCTACGTGGTTACACGGCTTTGCACCAGGCTGGCTACGCGCACAGCGTGGAGGTGTGGGACGGCACTGAATTAGTCGGCGGCCTCTACGGCGTAGCAGTGCGGGGCGTTTTTGCCGGGGAGAGCATGTTTCATCATCGCCCTAACGCCTCCAAGCTGGCGCTGCTGGCCTTGGCAGACGCGTTGCGCCAACAGGGTGCCCGCCTGCTCGACATTCAGCAGCTGACGCCCCACTTGGCCGCGCTGGGCGCTGAGGAAGTCAGCCGCCGGGAGTTCTTGGCCCTGCTGGCCCAGGAGCAAGCGGCCGGCCGCACCCTCCGCTTTGGTCCGTAGCTCCACTATTAGCCATCCTCACCAGATGTTCTTCAACACAAAAGCCTCCTAAATAGGAGGCTTTTGTGTTGGTATGCAGGAATTACGAAATCCCATACATCCGTCTTAATGTGCAGGAATCTGTAACCTACGCTTCCTGGTGTAGCCACTGCTTTTTGCTCAGCAGCTTGTCTTGGGATTCGCGGTAGTCGGGGTCGTCCACGCAGCAGTCCACGGGGCACACGGCGGCGCATTGGGGCTCCTCGTGGAAGCCTACGCACTCCGTGCACTTATCCGATACAATGTAGTAGTACTCGTCGGAAATGGGCGTTTGCGGGGCCACGCCCGATACTACTTTGCCCCCGTCCTGCTGCACTTCTTTTAGGCTGGTGCCATCGGCCCAGCGCCAGGCAGCGCCGCCTTCGTAAATAGCCGTGTTCGGGCATTCCGGTTCGCAGGCACCGCAATTGATGCACTCGTCGGTTATCATGATGGCCATAGCCGCAGAATTCAGGTAAGAGAGTAGAAAGAGTTTGCTTAGGGAGAGTACGCAACCAGCCCCTGGCAGGATGCGACCCGGCAAAATTAGGAATAAGCCGTACACAGTTGAGTAATTTTGCCGGCTCCGTTGTTGTTTTTCTCTCCCACCGACGCTTCTTCCCCCCTTTTTATATGCAGCACGCCGACCGCCTGGCCGCTTTTGTGGCCCTGGGCCACCGTCTTTCCGCCCTTCTTGCCCAAGAGCCCGACGATACATTGCTTGCCCTGTTCAGCCGGGCCCGCAACCAAACCCCCTGGTTTGACCGCCCCAACGTGCTGGCCGCGTTGGGCGGGGTAGCCGAGTTGCTCCGCGAGGAACCGCTGCGCCGCTGGGCCGCCCGCTACCCGGCCGAGCCTATTACACCCCGGCAAGTAGGCGTGGTAATGGCGGGTAATATTCCGCTGGTTGGGTTTCACGATGCCCTGTGCGTGCTGCTTTCCGGCCACATCCTGCTGGCCAAGCTCAGCTCCGACGATACGGTGCTGATGCGCTGGGCACTGGACGAACTGACGCAGCTGGAGCCTCGCTTCGCGGAGCACATCCGGCTGGTGGAGCGGCTAAATGCGGCCGACGCCTTTATTGCCACCGGCTCCGACAACACGGCCCGGTACTTTGAGTATTACTTCAGCAAGAAGCCGCACATTATCCGGCGCAACCGCACCAGCCTGGCCATTCTCACCGGCCGGGAAACCGACCACGACCTGGGCCTGTTGGGCGAGGATATTTTCCGCTATTATGGCTTGGGCTGCCGCAACGTAAGCAAGCTCTACGTGCCCCAGGGTTACAACTTTACGCCCCTGCTCGATGCCCTGCAGCCCTGGCACCGCGTGCTGGAGCACAACCGCTACCAGAACAACTACGACTACAATAAGAGCATTTTGCTGGTGAATCGGGTACCCCACCTCGACTCCGGCTTCCTGCTCCTTACGGAAAGCGCCCAGTTGGTTTCCCCTATTTCGGTACTGCACTACGCTGCCTACACCAGCGAGGTAGACCTATTGGATCAATTAACGGACGTGGCGGCCCAAACGCAGTGCTTGGTATCGGCGAGGGCACTGTACCCGGGTAGCGTAGCCTTTGGTCAGGCCCAGCATCCAGGCGTGGCGGATTATGCCGACGGGGTGGACACTATGAATTTTCTGGCGGAGCTTCTGTAGGCTAACTCTCTGAGGCAATCAGCTTTACCCTGCCAGCAGTGTCCGTCGGCGGTATTTTAGGCACGATTGTAGGTACACCTTACGCGGAATTGCTGCGTACACTCTTTCAGTTTCCGTGCTCATTTCCGCGTCCGCAAGCCGGCGGAAATGTTCATCTGTCCTCCATCCGGCCTGCCGTAAGCTGTGGGCAAGTCATGTTGCTTACTGCTATAACTTCTGCTTCGACGATGATACCTGAACTCAAGCCGACCGACGCTGCCATTGAAACCATTGACAAGGAAAGCATCCCAACCATGCGTTTTTCCAGCCAGGATGTTCTAAAGGACCCTGTGGCTATCAAGCGCCGCCGCCACGATGCCGAACGAGCCACCACGCTGGGCAACGCCTACCACGGCAAGCTCGATATCTACTTCCAAACGGCCGACGGAGTTGTCAAACGCGTGTACACTACTGTGTGGGCGCTGCACGAAGAATATCTGACCCTGAAATCGGGCATTGCGCTACCTCTGCGGGCCGTGCTCAGCTTTGACTTCTACTAAGACCACTGATTCCACGGATGTGGGGCGGATTCCTCGGATTCTGTGGACGATTTTGGCATTCGTTACCGCCTGTGCTGTGTACAGCTAAAACAAACCCACGCAAAAAAGGCTTGCCAAATGGCAAGCCTTTTTTGCGCAGATGAGACGACTAATAAATCGTCCACAAAATCCGTGGAATCGGCTCCACATCCGTGGAATCAGTGGTCTTAGAGGCGGTCCAGGGTTTTTACGATGAGGTCGTTGACCACTTGCTCAGAGTTGGTGGCAAACTCGCCGGTGGCGCGGTTGGCTACAATGGCGTTCAGCGACAGCACCTCGTGGCCCAGCATGCGGCCCAGGGCGTAGTAACCGGCCGTTTCCATCTCGAAGTTGGTGAGGCGGAACTCGCCCTCAGCGCTCTGGTGGCGGAACTGCTGGAACTCCTGAATCAGGTTGGGCAGGCGCAAATCGAGGCGCAGCACCCGGCCCTGGGGCCCGTAGAAGCCGGGGCAGGTGAGCGTATTGCCCTTCACCATGTCAAACCCAATCTGCTCGCGGAGCAAATCGGAGCCTCGCACGCAATACGGGCGGTAGGGCAACTGCAGGGCCTGCTGGATGCCGGTGGCCACTTCTACCTCCAAGCCGGTTTCTACCAACGGGTAAAACTGCATCAGCGAATCCAGGCCCACGCCGTGCTCCGAGGCTAGCATGGAGCCCACCGGAATATCGGCCTGCAGAGAGCCGCTGGTGCCCACCCGCACAATACGCAGGCTAATGCGCTCCTCCAGGGGGCGAGGTTCCCGCGTTACCAAGTCCACGTTTACCAGAGCATCCAGCTCATTCATCAGAATATCGATGTTATCGGTACCCATACCGGTGCTGATAACGCTGATGCGCTTGCCCTTGTAGTAGCCCACGTGCGTCACAAATTCACGCTTGTGAATTTTGGTTTCGATGGAATCGAAATGCTGGCTGACGGAGGGCACCCGCTCCGGGTCGCCCACCGTAATGATGGTTTCGGAAAGGTGGTCGGGCAGTAGGTTGAGGTGGTAGATGCTGCCGTCCTTGTTCAGGATCAGTTCCGATTCGGCGATGGGCATGGCGGGGGAATTTTGGGAAAGAAAAGGTGCAATGGTACGGGAAAAAACGCAGTTGGCGCGGGACCAAAAATTTGTCATCCTGAGCGAACCAGCATCTGCGCCTACGTAAACTGGTCGTTTGCACGAGGCTCAGTTTTCAGGCAGCCAGATCCTTTGCGCGCTCAGGATGATGGTTTTGCAATCAGCAAATACTTACCGGGCCGGGGCGCGGTAGGAAAGCAAACCCTGTTCGGGGTTGTAGTGGTTGCTCAACTTCGGGTAAGTGCCGGTGCCGTCGTAGGGGCGCTTGTCGGGGTGGGCTTGGCAAGGGGTGGAGCAGGCTCCATCCAGCTGTTCGGCGCAGGCTTCGCACAACGGTACGTGGGCGTTGCAGTGCGGGTTGGCGCAGTTCACCATGCGGTCGGAAGGCGTATGGCAGTGATGGCACCGGCTGATGATGGTGGGATTGACGCTGTTTACATCCACCGCCACGCGGCCATCAAACACGTAGCACTTGCCGTCGAAATCCTCGCCACCGGCTTCCAGCCCATACTTAATGATTCCGCCGTGCAGTTGGTACACATCCTCAAAACCCTGCTCCAGCAGGAAAGCCGAGGCTTTCTCACACTTGATGCCGCCGGTGCAGTAGGTCAGGATTTTTTTGCCCCGGTACTGCTCCAGCTCCTGCACCTTCTCCGGGAACTCACGGAAATTCTCAATGTCCAGCGTAACAGCATTTTTGAAGCGGCCCAAGCTGTGCTCGTAGTCGGAGCGTACGTCCAGCACCACCACATCGTCTTGGTCCTTCATGGCCCGGAACTCCTGGGGTTCCAGGTGAATACCGGTGCGCTCGTAGGGCTTGATGTGGGGCAGGCCTACGTGCACAATTTCCGGCTTCACGCGCACGTGCAGCTTCTGGAAAGTGTGGGCCGGGGCTTCTTCCACCTTGAACTCCAACGCCGCAAAGCGCGGGTCGGCCTTTACCAAGCGCATATACTCCTCACAGTCCTCACGCCGGCCCGAAACTGTGCCGTTGAGCCCCTCAGCAGCCACAATAATACGGCCCAGCAGGTTGAGCCCCAGGCACAGCCGGTGGTGTTCCTCCCGAAACTGCTCCGGGTTTTCGATGGGCGTGTAGCAGTAGTACAGTAATACGAGGTAGTCCATTTTTACTAGAAGTAAGCTAGTAGACGCGAGAACTTAAACACCTGCAAGGAGCTTGTTTCTCACGTCTACGTTCTTGGCTCTAAACTTTCTGAGCGGGGTTTCCGAACACCGTCTGGCCGGCGGGCACATCGGCCACTACTACGGAGCCAGCACCTACGCGCGCTTTGGCCCCGACTTTTACACCGGCCACCACTACGGCTCCGGGGCCGATGAAGGCCAGCTCCCCTACCTGTACTTCGACACCCAGAATGGCCCCGGCACCCAGCTGCACGTAGTCGCCCACTTCGGCTTTCACATCTACCACGGCGTTGGCCCCCAGCATGCAGCCGTCGCCGAGCTTGGCCGTGCCGGCCACCACGGCATTGGGTCCGATGAGGTTACCGTGCCCCAACCAGGCGTGCGGCGATACGCTGGCCCGCTGGTGAATAGCATTTACCGGGGCTACCGTGTACTCCTCGCGCAGCATGTTGGTGAGGCTGCGGCGGCTGGCCGTGTCTTCGGTAGCCACGAATACCTCACACTTCTTGCCCAGCAGCTTCAGCAGTTCCTTGTCGTCGGTGTTGCCCATCACGGGCACATCGTTCAGCTCGGTGTTTTGCAGCTCGGCTTTGTCGTCGAGCAGGCAGTACACCACTACATCGTTGCTTTGAAAGGCATCGAGGGCGGCGGTGCCAACGGCTTGCGCGCCCAGGATGATTACGGGATTTTCCATCGGTAGCAAAAACGGCCGCGGGGCGGCCGGTAAGAGTTCAGCAAGTGAAAGTGCAAAGATACGGGTAGCCCACCAGTTTTCAGGCGGCCATTGTTGCCGGCACGGCTACAATCCTAGCCGCCGTAACAGTCGGGCCGCGTAATCGTTTTGCAGGGCCAGAAACACCAGAAACGGCAGAAAGGTTACCCGGTACCGATTCAGCGTGCCGAGGTTGGGCGTGGTGAGCCCCAGCAGTGTAGCCAGAATAAGGCAGTAGAGTACCAACGCCAGCACGATGCCAAACGGCAACCGGCCCGCCCGCCCCCGCACCGTGGCCCACACTGCCACGGCCAGCAACGCAAGCAGCACTAGGTTTTCGAGGCCCGCAATTACGTACAGCAGCGTGCCGCCCTCCCAGGGCCAAGGCCTTGAGAGCGTATTAAACACTGCTTCGGGCATGTGCCGGATTACGCTTTCGGTGGTGGGCTGCAGATGCTCGTACTCCAGATGGGGGCGCTGCCGGGAGGATGCCAGCAACTCGGTATAGTTACGCTGCAGTTGAGAGGTAAACTTATTAGCCCGGAACACTGGGCTGACCTCGCTGGCCGCCCACGCCCCCAGCAGCAGCAGGCCCAGCATCACAATGGTTTGCCCCAGGCGGGAACGGGCAGTGCCCAGCCGTTGCAGCGTGAGCACCAAGGCCAGGCCTGCCAGCACGCCAAACAGTACTACCGCAAAAAAATAGCGCATTTTGAAATGCAGCGCGGCCATCAGCACCAGACACAATACTGCACGCCCCCGCCGCTGTTCGCCGCCGTAGCCCAGGTGCATCATCAGGGCCAGTACCAGGGCTCCGCTGCCCACCAGCAGGCTTTCCTTGGTCAGGCCTGAGGTCCAGTAAACTGCTGTGGGCCAGCACAGGAAGGCTATAACCGCCGCGCCAGCCGGGGTTTCGGGCCACCGCAGGCGCAATTGTCGCACCAGTTCCCAACTACTCACAAAGCTGCACACAGATAGGTAATACCCATTCAACCAGGCAGTACCAAGGCTGGCCAGATTAAGCGCCGAAAGCAGCTTAACCAGAAAAAGCGTGTTGGAAAAGCCATGAAAAACCAGCGCCCGGCCTTTCCACCGAAACTCATCCTGACCAAGCATATGCACCCACTGCCCAGGCGCGTGCCACAATTGGTCCGTCATCCGGTTCGACCACAGCATGAAATATCGGGCATCCTCGCTGATCAGCCATATCGACAAGGCGGTAGCCAGTAGCTTTAAAGCCAGCGTGGGCAGCACCCACTGCCCGACCACCGGCAACTGCCGCACCCGGGCCAGCCACCCCCACAGCAGTAGCAGCAACCCAATATTCAGTATAAGAGCAAATAGCAGTGGCAGCAAGGAAACGATGGTTAGCCTGCCTCAAAGGTAACAGGAGCGGGCGCTTGGCTACGAAGCGGGTTGGCGCAGCAGCCGGGCCCCGATACCGCACACCAAACACCGCCGGGGCGCACAATACCCCTTTTGCAGCGCCAGTAACCCTTGCGAGTCGGTGGCCGATTTGTTGCGAAACCCGGCAGCTTCGTACAACTCGGTGAGGTGGTTGTGCTCCGACGGGAGCTGATCCAGCAGCGTTACGGCCGCCTCCACCTGCTCCGGATTGCCAACCGAGCGGGCATAGGCCACTCGCAACGGCACCACCACATTGGTAATGAGCAGATGAATGCTGCTTTTGCCCAACGGCCCGGTTTTTCCGGGCTTGCCCGGCCGCGTGTGGGTTTGCCAATATGCCGGCAGAGGTACCGCGAAAAATCTCTCCAGCGCCTGCATATCCAGCGCCGTCAGCAGGGCATCGAACAGCGTGGGCCGGGCCTGTAACAGCGCCAGCAGCTGCACTAAGCGCACCGATGGAAAGTTGGCTGGCCGTAACCGCAGAAAATTCCAGTCGTGCTGAGCCAGGCCGCTGCCGTGCAGGTTATACTTATGCTGCATAAACGCAAATTCCTGCCGTAGCTGGCTGATAAAATCATCGGCGGGTTCCTCAGCCAGAAACCCGGCCTGTCCCAGTACCAGCGCGGCCAGCTGGGTACCATCGTGGCGGTGGCGGCGCAGCAGACTCCAGGGCAAGGCGCGAGCCAGCCGGCCCATGGGCTCCGAGTTTTTCTGAAACCCGAAAGCGGCGGCCAGCGCCTGCCAGGTGGTGGCCTCCCAGTCCTGGCCGGTTTGCTGATGCAGCTCAGCTAAGCGGTCGGCTTTCTGCTCTACCCGCTCCAACAAGGCGCGGCCCAGCATCATGGTGCGGGCCAGTTGCGGCACTTGGTCCAGCAGCGGGGCACAGGGCAGCGCGGCTTCCGGGGGCTGGTTACTCAGCCGCTCATAGGCCGCCAGTAGTGGCGGGGCAATGCGCGGTTGCAAGGCCAGGGTTGGAATGGCGGAGCCGTTGGTTCGCTCCACGGGGGCATCAGCTGCGTACACCACGTGCAGAATTACCTGGTCGTATTTGGCATCCGTCTGATGCTGGTGGCGGTACCAGTCGGAGGCCCGGATATGGATTTCCACGGCCCCGTTCCACTCTACTTCGCCCAGCCGCAACCGCGCGTTCAGAAAATCGGGCCCCGCATCGGAGTTGCGGTGGCCAGGCCGGAGCACCGTTATGGGCTGACCATCCTCGGTCTGCAGGTCGGCTTTATCAAGGTATTGCTGCTGCCACACATAATGCAGAAAATCCTCTTTCATAGATGAATCAGGGCATAACATAAGTTTGAAGCACAAGCCGTGAAAGATAGCTTTTCTAGTGTATCTTCCTATTAATTCCGCGAGTACAATACCTTCTCCTCATTGCCTCGAGTCCATTTCGACAACCGCTTTTTGCCAGATACCACTCAACGAGCCATCAAGTATTTTTACCGGGCTCGTTTCGCTAATAACCGTCGTACCCGCTACGCCACCAGAGCCGTCGAGCTGTTATTGATTGCTGCCAAAGCTGGCAATATCAGCGCCGCCAGTATGCTGGGGATGGTGTACTATGAAGGGTGGGGAGTACCAGCGGATGCACTTGCTGCCGCACACTGGCTACATCGAGCAGCCGCTGAACAGCATCCGTTGGCCTGCTTCAACCTGGCCGTCCTGTATGATAACGGCACCGGTGTTGCGAAGAATCCGAATACGGCACGCCGGTACTACACCATAGCCGCTAGGGCAGGCTGCCCTGAGGCCATGTACGCTGTAGGCAGCTACTATTATTGGGGGCATGGGGTCGAGCCAGATTATGCAAAGGCCAAAAAGTGGTTCCGCCGGAGCGCCCGAAGTGGCAACGCAACCGCCATGCAGGAGTTGGGCCGTATTCACCAGCGCAACGTAAATGGCGGGCGCAATTCTGCCCTGGCTATACGCTGGTTTCGCCGGGCATTAGCCGCTGGTGACGCCAAAGCTGCTATTGGGCTGGGCATAGAATACGTTACTCTGGAAGATTTCCCTCAGGCCCGTCACTATCTGGAGCAAGCGGCGGAAAATGACCAGTCCCACGCCATGTACCTGCTGGGCCGATGGGCTGAGGAAGGCTGGGATGCAGTGCCCAACCTGGCCGACGCTCGCTTCTGGTTTCAGGAGGCAGCTAATCAAGGTCACGAAAAAGCGGCTTGGCGACTCGCCTCTATTGAAGGTGATTTGTGCTGAAAAAGCTTAGTTAATCATGTAAAACAAACCGGCCCGCCTCTGCTGAATCTGCAGAAGCGGGCCGGCTACGTCGGCAGTGCGGTGCGCGCTAGCGCAGGTCAATCACTTTTACGCCTTTGTACTTGCTCTTATCGAAGTTGAAAGTGGTGGCATCCACCGGGATGTTGGGCTGGAACTTGCTAATGCGGTAGGTATAGCGGTTGCCGTTCTTCTTGAACATCTGCCAGCTTTTCACGGCTTTATCCGTTTTACCCACTTTCAGGCGCACTTTATACACTGGATTGTTGCGGTCCTCGGGCGAGAGTTCAATTACGTCCACCACTTCGCCGCCCTCTTTGGCTTCCTGCACATAGGCGTACTTGTAGCCCTTTTTATAGAGGGTATAAATCTGCGAAGGGTTGATTTCCTGATCCTCCGGCTCGTAGTCGGAGATATTCACCTCGTTTTCCGACTTCATGTACGTCCACATAGTCTGGCCATTGTTGATGACCTCCTGGCCGCTCATTTTTAGCCGAAACTTCTGGCCGCTCACGGTAATGTCGCCGGTCAGGTTTTCTTTCACCTTAGCGGCGTCATTTTCCAGCGTCTGGGTGAAGGTGGCCTTGAAGGCTTTCATCGCCTGATACTTGGCACTCATCTGGTCCAGAATCTTGCCGGCCTTGGGGTCCTGCTGCGCCGTTGCTACCGAGGAGAGGGAAACAGACAGGGCAAGCAGGGCGAAATATTTTTTCATTGCAAAAGATGGTGGTGAATTGGAGAGCCTATAACCAAGATGCGGAGCTCAGAAATCCTTTAACGGAGAATTAGCTTATGCAGAACAATTTCCGGGCTCAAAGTTCTATTTTCCTGGTTTACTTCGGTAGGCTATTCAACAACTGTTCCAAACTGTATTCGTCCGGAATTAATACTTCCCGGGCTTTGCTGCCCTCGAACGGGCCCACAATGCCGGCGTGCTCCAACTGGTCGATGAGGCGGCCGGCGCGGTTGTAGCCCAGCTTGAGCTTGCGCTGGATGAGGGAGGTGCTGCCCTGCTGGTGCAGCACAATTACACGGGCGGCCTCCTCAAACATTGAGTCCCGGTCGCTCATGTCAAACTCGTCGGCGTCGCCGTTACCGCTGCCACTTTCCCCGGGTACTTCGGGCAGTTCGTAGGCATTGGGGTAACCCTGCTGCTCACCCACGAAGTCGCAGAGACGGTCTACCTCGGGCGTATCGATGAAGGCGCACTGCACCCGGATGATGTCGGAGCCCTGCGAGATGAGCATGTCGCCTTGGCCGATGAGCTGATCGGCCCCACCAGCATCCAGAATAGTGCGGGAGTCGATTTTGCTGGTCACCTTAAAGGAAATCCGGCAGGGGAAGTTGGCCTTGATGATACCCGTAATTACGTTCACAGAAGGGCGCTGGGTGGCCACAATCAGGTGAATACCGATAGCGCGGGCCAGCTGGGCCAAGCGGGCAATGGGCGTTTCTACCTCCTTGCCGGCCGTCATCATCAGGTCGGCCAGCTCGTCAATCACCAGCACAATGAAGGGCATGTAGCGGTGGCCCTTCTTGGGGTTGAGGCGGCGCTCCACAAACTTGCGGTTGTACTCCTTGAGGTTGCGGCAGCCGGCGTCCTTCAGCAGGTCGTAGCGCCGGTCCATCTCCATGCACAAGGAGTTGAGCGTGTTCACCACCTTCTTGGTATCGGTGATGATGGGCTCCTCCGACTCGGGCAGCTTGGCCAGGAAATGGCGCTCAATCTTGTTGAAGATGCTCAATTCTACCTTCTTGGGGTCGACGAGCACAAACTTGAGTTGCGAAGGGTGGCGCTTATAGAGCAGGGAGGCCAGAATTACGTTCAGGCCCACCGATTTACCCTGACCGGTGGCCCCGGCCATCAGCAAGTGCGGCATCTTGGCCAGGTCCACCACAAACACCTCGTTGGTAATGGTGCGCCCGAAGGCAATGGGCAGGTCCATTTCAGTGCTGATGAACTTGTCGGTGTTGAATACCGAGCGGATGCTCACCATTTCCTTCTTGGTGTTCGGCACCTCGATACCGATGGTACCCTTGCCCGGAATGGGCGCAATGATGCGGATACCCAAGGCCGCGAGGCTCAGGGCAATATCATCTTCCAGGCTCTTGATTTTGGAGATGCGCACCCCGGCGTCGGGCACGATTTCGTAGAGCGTAACGGTGGGGCCGATGGTGGCCTTGATGCTGGCAATGTTGATGCCGTAGTGGCCCAGCGTTTCCACAATGCGGTCCTTGTTGGCTTCCAGCTCCTCCTTGGTTACCTGAGCCTTCGCTATGCCGTAGTCGTTGAGCAACTCCAGGGTGGGGTACTGGTAGCGGGGCAGGTCGAGGGTAGGATCGTACTCGCCGGTGGGCATGGCTTCTTCCTCCTCGTCCTCCTCGGCAATTACGGCCATATCAGCCCCGGCGGAGGGGTCCAGCTCGGCCGGACCGGTAGTAGCATCCTCCACCTCAAACGATAACCCGGACACAACCGGAGCAGCCGCCGCAGGAGCCGGCACTACTGGCGCGGAAAGCGGGGCATCGTCGTCTACCAGATCAGCCAGTGACAAGGGTGTGGGCACGCTGGCGGAGGCCACAGGCGCAGCCGGCCGGGCAGTTTCTTCAGGAGCTACTTCGAAGGAGAAGCTGGGCCCAGAAGCGGGAACGGCCGCTACCGACGGGGCAGCCACGCTCAGGGGAACGGCAGCAGCCGAAGCCGCCATACCGCCCGCTGCTACCGTAGCCGAAGCGGCCGCGGCGGCCGGAGCTAATACATCGGCCCCGATACTGGGCGCGGCTGGCCGGGCGGGAGATGCTACCGAACCGGTACGAACTGGCTCGGGCTGCACGGGCTCCGGCTGCTCAGGCTGCGCGACCAGGGGGCCCACCCGCTTCAACGTGATACTAAGAGCAGGTTCTTCTTCGGGCTCATCATCGGTCCAGGGCGCTGGCTCGGGGGTGCGGACGGCGGCCACGGGTACCTCAGGCTGCGCGTCCAGGTCCTCATCATCGGCACCCCGGCTCAGGTTGAGGTTGAGGCTGGTAACGTTGAAGAAGAACACCACGAAGGAAATCAGGGCGAAGGCCAGCAGCAGCACCGTGCCCCAGCCAATGAGGCTATCTAGGAAGAAAGCCGTTTCGTAGCCAACCCGGCCGCACAGGAAATCAAGGCTGTGCGCCAGCGAAGGGTCGGCGCCGGGACCCTGCAAGCTCAATACCACGTAGCCCAGCAACACGCTCAGCCACACCATGATGAAGAGGCACAGGGCCAGCACGTACGTGAACGATACCCCGGCCCGGCGGAATACAATCTTGTACCCCAGGAAAAACACGATGGGAATAGCCGCAAAGGCTGCTACCCCAAACCCATTTTGAATCAGAAACTGAGCCGTGAGGGCACCCAATAACCCCAGCCAGTTGCTGGTTTCCTGCCCAGCCTGGTTGATGGAGGCACCACCCACATTTTCGGTCACGCTTTGGTCGGCGTGGCCCGTGAACAGGAAGGAAATGAAAGCAATGGTGAGGTAAATGGAGCCAATCAGAAAGAAGAAGCCCAGAAACAGCTGGAACCGCCGGTCACGCAGAAAGTCGAACAGCCCGCCCAGTTTCAGGGCCGGCAGCTTCACGGGTTTCCGGGGGGGCTTGGGAGCCGCCGTGCGGGGCTCGTTCCGGCGGGTTTCCCGGCCAGGCTCGGCAGCCGCACGCGGCTGATTACGCGCCGCTTTGGGCTCGGCAACGGGGCGGGGCTCGTTGGAGCGGCTCGTTACAGAGTCGGGTTGTTGCTTGTAGGTATTTTTAGCCATCAGAATACACGCCAAAGACCAAATCTAGGCATAATCAATGAATGAGTAACTGCCCAGTACCGGGAGGAGGCCACTGTATTTTTGTGCTCTGCCCTGGCCTGCTACCCCATCCCGCCAGCGGCGCAGGACAGTCCCACAACCGGAGCAGCCTCATTGCCAGCGGGCCAGCGTTACTGCTGCACCTCGTACACCCACAGCTGCCAGTATGCGCCTGGCCGGGCATAGTGCCCAAACTGCCGCAGCCCACTTTCCTGGGGCCCCGCCAGCCGCACCGCCGACACCACGTAGCGCCCGCCCAGCTGCCGGAAAGCGGCCGCGTTGAAGGCCCAACGCTGCACCGTGCGGCCGGGTAACGACGCTACCCGGAAATTCTTGCCCAACTCCGCCGAAAACAAATAGCACCGGTTGCCCCAGGCATCGAAATACGCCGCTAGCTCGGGGCTTTTAGCCAGCTCGCCGGCAATAATGGGGCGGAAGGCGTGCTTGTATGTCAGTGGGTAATTGTTCAGGTAGGCATCCAGGGTGTAGAAGTTGTTGAGCGAAGCCACGGCCGGCGGCAGCCCCAGGCACGCCACTCGGTAGTCGGCTGGGGCTTGCCCGGTTCGGGCCAGAATGTCCCGTTGCACTTCTTGGAACAGATTAGGCGCCACAAAAGCAGCGTAAGTAGGCTCGGAGGCGGGCAGGCGGCCCAGCAGGTGGCGCACATTCAGCGTCCACTCGGTATTCATGCCTAGCCCCACCAGCAGCTGTAGCCCGATTAGCACCCCGGCTACCCGACCGGTTGACAGATACTGCAGGCTCAACACCAACACCCCAAACCAGGCCAATGGCGTGAGGAAATGAATACGGGAAAGATTGAACGCCGCCAATGCGGGCACTGACCGCTGGGCCACGCCCACCAACTGCGGATAAAAGCCACAGAACAGCGCCGCGGCACCCAGCACAAGCAGTATACTCACCAGCTGCCGCCGAAGCTGGCTTACGCCGGCTCCGCGGCTCAGCCCCACCGCCAAGCCGGCCGCCAGCAGTGGCACCACCCGCGCAAATAACCCGGCGTGGTACTGCCCCAGCAGAAAATAGCGTACCGCCCCTGCCAGCCCCGCCCCTACCCCACCCGGTGCTAAACGGGCAAAATCAAACTCGAGGCGGTGGGGGACGAACTGTCGCTGAACCAGCAATGATGATACCAGCGGATATTCTACCACCAGATAGGCCCCGCTCATCACCACCAATCCGAGCACGGGGTACCAGCCAACACGCCGGGTACGTACTGCGTCAGCCAGTATTGCCACACCCCCTGCTCCCAGCACAAATACGCCCGCCAGCACCAGGCTCGACCACAAGGCGAAGCCTGCCAACGCGGCAAAACTGAGCCCTATCTGCCGCCGGGCACGCAGGTTCAGCAGGGCCCACACTACCCACGGCTGGCCCAGCACAGAAAGGCCATAGGCGGTGTAGGTAGGCAACACGGCCCAAGCCAGCGCCAAACCGGCACAATCCGCCGCGGAGGCCGGTTGCCGGAGCCAGTAGCGGCGCAGCAACGCGTACATTCCCAGCAAGCCGGCCAACCGCACCAGCAGTTCATGTAGCAAATAGGCCGGCAGCGGCGGCAGCACGGCCATTAGCCCCACCAGCGGCTGCAGCCCCGGCCGGAGCGCATTGCGGGGTATGCCCTCTAGCAGGCGTGCAACCTCGGTGCCGGGGCTATAGTCCAGGGCCTTGCCTTCCTGCACCAGCACGTAGGGCACGGCCAGTTCCGTATCCAGGTTGTCATCAATGAGAATGTAGGTACGGCCGGCGGGGGCCACGTACGCGGCGCTGAGCAGCAGCAAAACCAGCACGGCCCACCACAGCGGCCGGACCGCCCGAAAGGGCAAGGCACGAACAGACCCGAAAGCAGGCATAGGATAAAATCAGCGAAGAGCCGGCAAAAATACTCGTTGCCTCAACAGCATCCCTGTGGCGCGCTTGTGCGTTGAACAGAATTGTCCTTGTCCTATCTGCCGCTATGAACCAACGCCTCCTCCGCACGCCCGACAATTCGGTGTATTGTAAGATCTCCTACTACCCCGAGAGCCAGTGGCTGCACACCGTTTGGCAAGGCTACGTGAGCCCCGACCTGGCTCATCAGGGCGGCACGGCCAGCCTGGAGATGCTGAACGAATTTCACTGCCCCTATCTGCTCAACGACAACAGCCGGTTGGAAGGCCCCTGGTTTGACTCAATGTACTGGCTGACGCACGAATGGGGACCGGCCGCTGCCCAGGCCGGGCTGCGCTACGTGGCGCACGTTACCCGGGCCAACAATTTCGCTACCTCCTTCACAGCTACCCCTTTGCACATGCTGTTCAACGCATTTGAAATTCAGCTATTCGACAACGCGCCGGAAGCCGTGGAGTGGCTCAGCAGCTGCCAGGAGCAGCAACATGAGTAAGGCCCTGCGCTAGCTGCGCGGGTGAAACTCCGTGATAATCTGGCGCAGGTAGTCCCGGTCCAGGTGGGTGTAGATTTCAGTGGTGGTGATACTCTCGTGGCCCAGCATTTCCTGCACCGCCCGCAAATCAGCCCCGCCCTCGATAAGGTGGGTGGCAAAGGAGTGCCGGAAGGTGTGGGGGCTAATGCTTTTCTGAATACCTGCCGCCGCCGCCGCGCTTTTAATAATGTTGAACACCATCACCCGCGAAAGGCCCGAGCCCCGCTTGTTCAGGAAAATTGTATCCTCGTGGCCGGGCTTGATGTCGAGGTGGGCGCGTACCCCCTGCAGGTAGAAGCCCAGGTGTTTCAGCGCATCACGCCCAATGGGCACTAGCCGCTCCTTATTGCCTTTGCCCGTCACGCGCACAAAGCCCTGATCGGCAAACAGGTTGGAGAGGCGCAGGCCCGTTAGCTCACTCACGCGCAGGCCCGAGCTGTACAGTACCTCCAGCATGGCCCGGTTGCGGGTGCCTTCGGGGGTGCCCAGGTCGATGGCACCTAGCACCTGCTCAATTTCGGGGTAGCTGAGCGTATCGGGCAGCTTGCGACCGGTTTTGGGGGCGTCCAGCGTATCGGTGGGGTCAATGGTGAGCAAGTCCTCCATGATGAGGTACCGGTAGAAGGCCTTGATGCCCGACAGCGTGCGGGCCTGCGAGGTAGCCTCCATACCCAGGCTGCCCAGCCAGGTCAGGAAGTCGCGCAGAATGCGGGTGGTTACCTGCTGGGGCGAGGCCGGCAGCTTTTCCAGCTCCAGGTATTGGCGCAGTTTCTCCACGTCGCGCACGTAGGCATCCACGGAGTTCGGCGACAAGGACTTTTCCAGCTGCAGGTAACCAGCAAATTGTTTTATGGTGATGGTCCAGGTGGACATATTGGGGTGGTGCTTGGTTGTTGGTGCCCAGTGCTTGGCACACGGGCAAATGCTCCTGTAAAGCAGGTAAAACTTCGCTTTACTTGCGCGGCAGCCGTAGCTTGCGGCAGCAGCTTCCTCCGCAAGCTACACACTCTGCCTTCGGTCTGCCCTACTATTTTCCAGGCACCCGGCACTAACCTCTACGCTCTACCATGAAAATTCTGCTGATAAATGGCCCCAACCTCAACCTGCTGGGCCGCCGCGAGCCGGGCATCTACGGTACCCGCTCGTTTGAGGACTACCTGCCTGAGCTGCGCGAAGCCTTCCCCAACCTGGAGCTGGAGTATTTCCAGAGCAACCACGAGGGCGAGCTGATTGACAAGCTCCACGAAGTGGGCTTCAGCTACCACGGCATTGTGCTCAACGCCGGCGGCTACACCCACACCAGCGTAGCCTTGGCCGATGCCGTGGCCGCCATTGGCACGCCCGTGGTGGAGGTGCACCTGAGCAACCTGCACGCCCGCGAGGAGTTCCGCCAGAAAAGCCTGCTGGGCCGCAACTGCATCGGCAGCATCAGCGGCTTCAAGCTCGACAGCTACAAGCTGGCCCTGCACTACTTCGATGGGCAGCGCCCCAAGCGCGTTGGGTTTAAGGTGTAGCACCAGTATAAGAGGTAGCGTGTATCCGTTCCGGACTATTGCACGTTGTCTTTTCCCACCCGAACAGTTTTAGCAGTTGGTAGCACAAGCTACCACGTGTGCTACTTTTGCCACTCGTTCTTCCTCCTAGCCTTTCCAACCTATGTATACGTTCAACCCTGGCCCTTCTCAGGTGTACCCGCAGGTACGCCGCTATCTGCAGGATGCATTCGATGAGGGCTGGCTCTCGGCCCCGCACCGCGGCGAGCGGTTTGTACAGCTGATGCGCCAAACCGTGCAGGAGCTCAAAAACAAGCTCAACGTACCTCAAGACTACACCGTGTTCTTCATGAGCTCGGCCACCGAGTGCTGGGAAGTGCTGGCCCAGAGCCTTACGCCCACCAAGAGCTTCCACCTGTACAGCGGCGCATTCGGCGAGAAGTGGTACGAGTATGCCAAAGCTCTGCGCCCGGCCACCACGGGGTTGCAGTTCGGCATTGATGAGGTGCCCGACGCGCAAAACCTGCCCGGCCTCGACGAGCAGACGGACTTGGTGTGCATCACCCAGAACGAAACCAGCAACGCAACCCAGCTGCGCGACGGCGTGGTACTGAACATCTACAACCGACTGCCCTCCAATGCGCTGCTGGCCGTTGACGCCACCTCGTCAATGGCGGGTATTCAGCTCAAGTACATCAAAGCCGATGTGTGGTATGCCTCGGTGCAGAAATGCTTCGGGCTGCCGGCGGGCCTGTCGGTGATGTTCCTCTCGCCGCGGGCCGTGGAGCGCCTGCGCCGCGTGAACGAGCGGAGCCACTACAACTCGCTCACGGCGCAGTACGAGAAGATGCTCAACTTCCAGACCACCCACACGCCCAATGTGCTGGGTATCTACCTACTGAGCCGCAGCCTGGCCGACCGCCCGGCCATCAAGCAGGTACACCAGCACCTGCAGGACCGCGCCACCAAGCTCTACGACTACTTCGACCAGGCCACCCAGCTCACGCCCCTCGTCAGCAACCCCGAAACCCGCTCTACTACGGTTATCGGCCTGCAGGGGGCTCCGGCCCTCATCGATGAAGTGAAGCGCCGGGCCCTGGCGCAGGGGCTGCAACTGGGCAGCGGCTACGGCAACTGGAAGCCCTCCAGCCTACGCATTGCCAACTTTCCCGCCATTCCCGACGCCGCCTTCGAGCAGCTGGTGCAGTTTTTTGCCCGGGAATTTGCCTAAAATCAATGCGTATATGGGTGAATGAGCAAAATGAGTTAAAGGCCCTCTTATGCTCATTCACCCATGTACGCATTCACCTATTCCCTCATTGTTATGTTCAGCCTCAAGGAAATAGCTTCCGTTACGCTCACGCTATTTGCCATCATTGATATTCTGGGTTCCATTCCCATCATCATTCAGATTCGGCAGCGGGAAGGCGGTATCAACGCTGAGGTAGCCACGCTGGTAGCCGGCATGCTGATGGTGGCCTTTCTGTTTCTGGGCCAGAGTATTCTGAGTTTGTTCGGGGTTGACTTTCAGTCGTTTGCCCTAGCCGGGGCCATTATCATCTTCCTGATTGGCATGGAGATGATTCTGGGGGTAGAGCTGTTCAAGCACAACCCGCTCACTGGCACCGGCTCCATTGTGCCGCTGGCGTTTCCGCTGATTGTGGGGGCCGGCACCATGACTACCCTCCTCTCCTTGCGCGCCGCCTACCAACTACCCAACGTGCTGGCGGGTATTGTGGTGAATCTAGTGTTTGTATATCTGGTGCTGAAAAGCTCCGCCTGGATTGAGCGGAAGCTGGGCAAAGCTGGTGAGGATATTCTGCGCCGGGTGTTCGGCGTGATTCTGCTGGCTATTGCCATCAAGCTGTTCAAATCGAATTTTTAACGAGAAGCTAAGAGTCAACGCCCCAACGGTGTCATCCTGAGCCTGCGAAGGACCTTATTACGTTAGCACGAGTCGTTAATACGATAGTCGTTCTGCTGTTTTCAGGTCCTTCACAATCTCAGGATGACACCGTTGGGGCGTTGAATTTTTCCTTCCCTCAATACTCCCCTATTTCCGGCTGCTGACGGCTCATGAGCAGGCCCACCATCATCAGCACGCCCGTAAGCAGAATAACCACGAACAGGATATTTTCGCTGACTTCCCCGATGAGGTGCTGCGCAGGAATGCTGTAAAACAAGAGCACTGTAATAAGGCCCTTGGGCGCAATGAACAACTCCGGAATCAGGTCGGTGCGGGCAATGTAGCGCAGGTACACAAAGCGGATGGCCGTAAGAGCCGCCACGATGAGTACGCCCTGCAGCAGTAGCTGGGCACTGAGCAGGCTGCTGAGCGTGATGCTGAACCCGAACAGCAAGAAGAAGAATGTTCGAATCAGAAACGCCGATTCGGCGGTGATGCTACGTAATTGGTGTACTTCCTCGCTGAGCCGCTCGGGCCGGAACCAGCGCCGTAGCGGGCCTTTCAGGAAGGTTTCGGCGTTGTTGACGGCCAGCCCAAACACCAGCACCAGCACCAGCGACGAGAGGTGCAGCTTCTTAGCGATGCTGTAGAGTAGTACCAGAAACGCCAGAATCAGGAAAAACTTCACGTGCAGCCGAATCCGGTCGAGCAGGAAGGCCAGGGCGGCGGTGCTCAGTACGGCGACCACCAGCACAGCCAGCACATCGGCCCCAAACGTAACCACCGACCGGCCCTGGGCGAAGTTATCCTGCAGGGCAAAGTTGAAAAACATAATACCCAGGATGTCGGAAAACGTGCTTTCGTACACGATAAACTCCTGCTTCTCACCCCGCAGATTAGCCACGCTGGGAATGGCAATGGCCGAGCTGATGACGGCCAGCGGAATGGCGTTTACCAGACAGCTCTGAAAGTTCACGCCCAGCCACAGGTGCAAGATGCAGGCAATAACCACGGCCTGCACCACCAGAATCAGCGCCGCTGCCAGAAACGAGCGACGAATCAACGGACCTTTGTCCCGGCTGATTTTCAGGTCGAGGGCGCCTTCCAGCACAATCATAATCAGCCCAATGATGCCGAAGATTTCCAGCACCACCTTGGGAATGGCCAACGTAAAATCAAAGTACTCAGCGGCCTGACGCAAGGCAATGCCCGAGAGCAGCAGCATCAGCACCGAAGGCACCTTGGTGGCGCGGGCGGCCAGATCGAACAGGTAGGAGAGAATGACGGCCAGGCTGAGGCCAATCAGGATAGAATAGGAACCCATGCAGCGGAAATAAACCCAACCATGTGGGGGCTATACGCACCGGCCCGCGCTTTGGCCGAGTATGGGCGGGGTTAGGGCTGAGCCCCCCGTCGCTGCTACCTTTGCCGGATGCAGCAGATTTCATCACGCAGCATTGCCATAATTGGGGGCGGGCCGGCCGGTTTGCTGGCGGCCCAGCACCTGGCCGAAGCCGGGTATGCGGTGCAGGTATATGAGGCGCAGGCTACCGTGGGCCGTAAGTTTCTAGTGGCCGGGCACGGCGGCTTCAACCTCACCAATGCTGAGGAGGCAAGCCGCTTCCAGGGCCGCTACGGGCCGCAGGCCGGCAGTTTCGGGCAGTTTCTGCAGCACTTCTCCCCCGCTGCCCTGCGCCAATGGGCGGCGGCGCTGGGCATCGCCACCTTTGTGGGCACCAGCGGCCGGGTATTTCCTACCGCCAACCATAAGCCGGCCCACCTGCTCCGCGCCTGGATAGCGCGGCTGCAGGAGCTAGGCGTTGAGCTGCATACCCGCCACCGCTGGCTGGGGTTCAGCGGCTCCAACGGCCTGCGCATTTGCCAGGAAGCTACTGATGAGGAATTTACCGTGTATCCGGCCGCAACGCTGCTGGCGCTGGGCGGGGCCAGTTGGGCCAAAACCGGCTCCGACGGCACCTGGATGCCACTGCTGCAGGCTGCTGGTATCCGCTGTGAGCCGTTTGCCCCTAGCAACTGCGGAGCCGAGGTAGATTGGTCGGCGTACTTCCGGGAGAAAGTTGGCCGGCAACCTCTCAAGAACATTGCGTTGCGCTGTGGCTCCCACGTTGTGCGCGGCGAGCTGCTACTCACGGAGTATGGGCTAGAAGGTACGCCCGTGTACGCCCTCACCCCGCCGCTTCGGGCCGCCCTGGCCACGGGTAGCCCGGCCTGGCTACACCTCAACCTCAAGCCTGATGTAGTGGCAGGGCAATTGGCCACCAAACTCAGTCGACGACGGAGCACAACCAGTTGGGCGGCTTTTCTGAAGGAAGAACTACGCCTGCGCCAACCCGTACCAACGCTTCTGCGGGAGTTGGGCCCGCCTACGCTGCCCGCCGCGGCTGCCGAGTTGCTGACTATACTGACGGAGCTGCCCATTCCGGTATCCGGACTGCGCCCCCTCGACGAAGCAATCAGCACGGCCGGTGGCGTGGCCTTCACGGAGGTGAATGAGAACCTGATGCTGAACCAGCGCCCCGGCACATTTATAGCCGGCGAAATGCTGGACTGGGAAGCGCCCACGGGTGGCTACCTGCTGCAAGGCTGTTTCAGCACTGGCGCGTGGGCGGCACAAGGCATCAGGCGCTGGCTTCAGCAACAGTAAGGACCATTTACAGGTGTTCCGCCTGTTCGGCTGCGGCCAAAATGGCTTGGGCCTCGCGCAGTAGTCGTTGGCCCTGCCGCACCTCATCGTGCAGAATAAGTACAAAGAGCACGCAGTAGGAAATGATAGGAAGCACCACTCCTAATACCGTCCAGAGCCAGAAGGACCGGCCGTGGCTCCGCGCGCAGTAGCCCGCCGTAAAGCCCAGCATAACTAACCCCGCCACCAGCGCCAGCAGCGTGAGTAAGCCGGATATGACAGTAAGGTTCAGCATGACAGAATGTGGGCCAGATGGAGTTCAGGCTTCTGGCAGCCAGATAGTAACGCACCACAGCCGTCGGTTGTTTAGATTATTGGGCCGGAATTCATAACATTTTCGGGTTTGGCAGCCTCGCCCCGTATTTTTCCGTATTTGCGCAGATACTGCCCCTCTTTTTGTCTGCTTATCCCTCCCGTATGTGGGAAAACCAAAGTCTATTCCGAGTATCGGCGCAACTGTTTGCTGATGGTGTTTTCAATTTGCTGGACCGGACGCTGAAGCCGGAAGTATTTCTGCTGGGACTGGCTACGGCTCGAGAAACCGACGAGCCCGAAGCCGTGGTGCTGGAACCCCGTATGCACCGCTACCAACCCCACGACTTTGCGGCCCTGAAAGCCCGGGCGGCTGCCTTGGAGCCCGATGGCCCCCGCGAAGTGGTGTATCACCTCCACCCCCTCGACCACGACCGGTTTGAGAAGCAGCGGTGGTATGAACTGTTGCGCCGCGCCACGGAACACACCCTCAACGACTTAGTTGCGACCCGACAGGAAGACCGGGTGAGCTTCTGCTCCCAGCCCGTCAGCGTGGGTGGATATTTGGTAATTATAGTTCTGCAGCTCAACCAGGAGGCTTTTCAGAACTACTACGCCTTACCCGGCCCGGCTGGCCCTACCCGGCCGGCTTCGTTGCTGGCCGCCACTGTGCAGGAGGTACTGCAGGATGCCTCCCGGGCCCTGCGCGAATCGGATACCGACGACGACCGGCCCGTGCTGGACCGGGACTACAACGAGGTGCTGCGGGCGGCCGGCCGCCGCTTTATGCTGCGAGCTGCGGCCGGCTCGCACGGCCTCTACGATGCCTGCAATGGCGTGGCCGCGCTACGCCACGAGGGCGACGAAGGCGTGGGAACTATGCTGGTTTCGCGGCGCAACCACCCGGCCGTGGTACCCATTCTGACGCTGGAAAGCCCCATTCCACTGCGCGACTACCGCCGCATCCGGAAACTACTGGAGCTCAGCGAAGACCGAAATTCGCTGATTACCGACGCTACTGATGTATTCGGGCTAGGTTACCTGGTAGAGCCCACCGACCCGCAGTATGAGCCCTTGTTTACGGTGCATTTTACCAAGCACTACAGCTGGGAGCTCAGCCACGACGGGCAAGTAATGATGCGGGTGGTGTCGAACACCCCCCGCCTGCCCCAGGGTACTGTTGATGAATTCAACTTCACAGAAGCCATCCGGCGGGTTTTCCCCGGTCTGGATACGGCCGGCATTGCCTATCTGTGGGAGTTGACGCTGAAAGCCACTACCCAAACCAACGGTACCATCCTGCTGATTTCGGAGGGCGCGGCCCAGGAGGCGGCCCGGCTCACGCGCCAGTGTTTCCGGGTAGCCCCGCGCCTGATGACGCCTTCGGTGCTGCGGCTGGTGACCAATATTGACGGGGCCGTACTCATTGACCCCGCCGGCACCTGCTACGCCATCGGGGCCATCCTCGACGGCCTCGCAACTGAGAAAGGCGACTCCAGCCGCGGCTCCCGCTACAACTCCGCTCTGCGTTACGTAGAAAGCAGCCGTTACCCGGTGCTGGCCGTGGTGGTTAGCGAAGATGGCTGGATTGACCTGCTTCCGCCTGTACGGAGGTAAACGGCAGGCTCAGCAACCAAACATGAAAATACCCCGGCCATCAGGAGCTACTCCTGACGACCAGGGTATTTTGACTGAATCGGCCTTTTACTCCGGCACTAGCATACTACCTCAGCCATTTACGCTTTTCATCATGGCCTCGGGGTAGCGCTGCCCGGCGGCCACGTGTTGGGGAGCCAGCTGGTTGATGCGGGCCAAATCTTCGAGTGACAACAGAATATCCGCCGCACCCACGTTTTCTTCCAGATATTTTACCCGTTTGGTACCCGGAATGGGCACAATGTCCTCCCCCTGCGCCAGCACCCAAGCCAAAGCCAGCTGGCCGGGGGTGCAGCCTTTCTCGGTAGCCATTTCTTGGATACGAGCCACCAGATCCAGGTTTTTCTGGAAGTTCTCTCCCTGAAAACGGGGCGTGTGGCGGCGGTAGTCATCGGGGGCCAAATCCTCGAAGCGCTGAATCTGCCCCGTCAGGAAGCCCCGGCCCAGCGGCGAGTACGGCACAAACCCCACGCCCAGTGCCCGGCAAGTGGGCAGAATATCATCTTCCGGGTCGCGGCTCCAGAGCGAGTACTCGGTTTGCAGCGCCGCAATAGGGTGCACCGCGCAGGCCCGGCGTAGTGTATCGGGAGCAGCTTCTGAGAGGCCGAGGTAGCGTACTTTCCCTTCCTTCACCAGTTCGGCCATAGCCCCCACGGTTTCTTCAATGGGCGTAGCAGGGTCAACCCGGTGCTGATAATACAGATCGATATAGTCGGTGCCCAAGCGCTTTAAAGAACCCTCTACCGCCTGACGCACGTACTCCGGCCGGCCGTTGATGCCGCGTTTGGCAGGGTCGTTCGGGTCGCGCTGAATCCCGAATTTGGTGGCCAGCACTACTTCCTGCCGCCGCCCTTTCAGGGCGCGGCCCACCAGCTCTTCATTGGTGTAGGGTCCGTACATATCGGCCGTATCGAAGAACGTAACCCCCAGTTCCAGCGCCCGGTGAATAGTCCGGATACTTTCTTGGTCGTCCCGCTCCCCGTAGAAATCGGACATACCCATGCAGCCCAAACCCAGAGTTGATACTTGCAAGCCAGATTGGCCCAGTTGACGGGTTTTCATGCGTTTCTTTTTCGTAGTTTGTTATATGAATCAGGTAGCTGCTGCAAGTGCTGGTAGCACCAATACGCCCGTTGCAGCTACCCCTGATAGTACTCGCCCAGCCAGCCAAAAGTTTATCGGCCCACCGGACACTTAGTGAAAACTCAAGCTCGTCACTAGTATCTTCAGCCTCGCAGGCACATTCAAAAAGCAGGAATATTTGCTGGCAATCTGCCTGTTTTACCTGCAAAATGTCTTATTTACGCCTTTATACAGTAATTACTGGCCAATCGTGGCCGGCTATTGTTCTTATTTCGATGAAGCACATTGCATTATTAGGGGTACTGGTTGCAGCCTTTACCACCCACGAGAGCATTGCTCAGGTTACCGCTTCCGATACTACTCTCCTTGCAGCCAGCATCGGGCAGGCGTCGTCGCTGTACCACGCCACCTTTGCCAATAGCAGTTTGTACAACGGGCCACAGTATGTATTCTATACCAAGCTGGCGCGCAAAACCGAAGGCAACCCCTATTTCGAGACGGACCAATTTCGCCCCGGCACCATTGTGTATTCCAATAACCGGTACGACGGAATACCCCTCCTCTACGACACACGCCTGGACCAGCTGGTTGTGCAGCACCCTTCCAGCACCTTGTTTATGAGCCTGATCAGCCCACAGGTCAATTCTTTCACCGTCAATGGGCACCAGTTTGCCTATTACCCGGGCAACTCAACGGTAGAAATGCCCGCTACGGCCGGATTCTACGAGGTACTGCTGGCTGGCAAAAATGCGTTGCTGGGCCGCTATACCAAAACAATGGCCAAACGAGCCCGCAATAACATTGTGGAATATACTTTTCAGGACAAAACGAGATACTATGTGTACACGGGGCAGGGATATTATCCGGTGAGCAGTGCGGGCAGCCTGGCAAAGGTGTTTCCTGACCACAAAAAGCAGATTCAACAGTTCGCCAAAGAGCACAAGCTGGCGTTCAGCAAGGATAGCCGCGCGGCCAGCCTGGCCTCTCTCGTTGCCTATACCAATACCCTGCAGTAGTATCTGAGTATGAAAAAAAATTACTTACTCATCCTGAGTGCGGCTACCTTGTGTGCTTCGCTACCGGCATATAGTCAGACTGCACCGCCAACCCCAAGCACGACATCGACGTCGGAGGTATCGTTAGAGACGTATATCAAGCAGGTGGAGGCATCTACTCCCTACCGTTTCTTTTATCTTCCGGATGCTATTCGCACGGTGAAAGTGCCGGCGCAGCTGGTGGGCCAGCCGGTAGCTGCGGTGCTGGAGCAGGCCCTGAAAGGCACCAAGCTGCACGCGGCCGTTGATGCCCAGAACCGCATCTTCCTGACGGAAGGGGCACCGCTGCAGACTACCCTACCCGAGGGATTTTTCATTCCGCTTTCGTCGGGCAGCGTTGCCGTGGCTGATGACGCCCCCGATGATGCGACGGAGGAGGAAGCGGCCCGCCAACGCGCCCGGAGCGCCGTAAAGCTCTACGAGGTAGGCATTGCCCCCAACGAAAAGCATAAGGGCATGGCCACGCTGACTGGCCACGTGCGCGACATAAAATCCGGTGAGCCCATCATTGGGGCCGCGGTGTTTGTTGAATCTCCCAACATTGGAGCCACCACCGACCAGTTTGGCACCTACTCCATCACGCTGCCGCTGGGTCGGCACGAGTTGAAAATTCGCGGTATCGGCATCAACAACACTAAGCGCCTGGTGGTACTGCGCGGCGACGGACGGCTGGAAATTGAGGTAGAGGAGGATATCACGCCGCTGCGCGAGGTGGTAATTGAGGCCGAGAAAGACAAGAATGTGGCCAGCACCCAAATGGGCGTTGAAAAGCTGGATATCCGGACCATTAAGCAGGTACCCACGGCCTTTGGTGAAGCCGATATTCTGCGGGTGGTGCTTACCCTGCCGGGTGTGAAATCGGTGGGTGAAGGCAGCACCGGCCTGAACGTGCGGGGGGGCGCGGTAGATCAGAACCTGATTCTGTTCAACGATGCTACCATCTACAACCCGTCGCACTTATTTGGCTTCTTCTCCGCCTTCAACCCCGACGTGATTAAGTCGGTGGAGTTGTACAAAAGCGCTATTCCGGCCAAATACGGGGGCCGTCTGTCGTCGGTGCTGGATATCACCACCCGCGACGGTAACAAGAAGAAATTCTCCGGGGCGGGCGGTATTGGGCTCCTGACCAGCCGCTTGTCGCTGGAAGGTCCCATTCAAAAGGATAAGAGCTCCTTCCTAATTGGGGGCCGCACCAGCTACTCCAACTGGCTGCTGCAGAAAATACCTAACAGCCGCCTCAAGGAAAGTGCCGCCTCGTTCTACGACCTGAACGTACACCTCACTCACGAGTTCAGCGAGAAGGACGCCATTTATCTGACGGGCTACTCCAGCCAAGACCGTTTTCGGTTGGCCAGTGACACGGTGTATCAGTACCGCAACCTGAACGCCAGCGCCAAATGGCGGCACACGTTCAACAACAAGCTGTTTGGCGTGCTTACGGGTACGGCCACCAAGTATGGCTATAACATCCAGAGCACCGAAAACCCGGTGAATGCCTCGGAGTTGAAGTTCTCGCTGGAGCAGCAAAGCGCCCATGCCGACTTCACTTACTTCGTGGCTCCCAAGCATACCCTGGACTTCGGGGGCAGCTCGGTACTGTACAATATCCAGAGCGGCAGCCTGCAGCCCCTGGGCGAAAAGTCGCTG
Organism: Hymenobacter pini; assembly: GCF_020421205.1. Taxonomy (GTDB): domain Bacteria; phylum Bacteroidota; class Bacteroidia; order Cytophagales; family Hymenobacteraceae; genus Hymenobacter; species Hymenobacter pini. The sequence goes on along the minus strand of NZ_JAIZZH010000001.1, from coordinate 1,170,891 downwards.
ATAACGCCGGATGCGCTGCAGCGGGAAAAGGGCCTGGAAAGCGCCCTGTACATCTCCGATAAAATTGATTTCTCGCAGCGCTTCTCGGTATCGGTGGGGTTGCGGTACTCCCTCTTTAATGCGCTGGGCCCCCGCACTACTTACAACTACCTGCCCAACATTTCTAAGTCGGAAACAACCATAACCGACACGGTAACCTACGCCAACAACAAGGTACTGGCCACTTACCACGGGCCCGAGTACCGGCTTTCCATGCGCTACGCCCTCACGGATGTGTCCTCGGTGAAGCTGAGCTATAACCGTACCCGCCAGTACATTCACCTGCTGTCGAACACCACCTCCATGTCGCCCACCGACGTGTGGAAACTCAGCGACGGGAACATCCGCCCGCAGGTAGGCGACCAGTACTCCGTTGGCTACTACCGGAACTTCAAAAACAACACCATTGAAACGTCTATTGAGACGTACTGGAAGAACACGCGCGACTTTGTGGATTACAAGAGCGGTGCCACGCTGTTGCTGAACCATCACATTGAAACCGACGTGATTAACGCGCTGGGCAAAGCCTACGGCGTTGAGGTAATGGTGCGTAAGCTCACGGGCAAGCTCAATGGCTGGGCCAGCTACACCTACTCCCGCTCCCTGGTGCAGGTGAACAACCCTGCTACCCTGGACTTTGTGAACGGGGGTAAGTTCTACGCCAGCAACTTCGATAAGCCGCACGACTTCACCATGATCAGCAATTACCGGTTTAGCCGCCGGTTCAGCACCTCGTTCAACTTCACCTACAGCACCGGCCGCCCTATTACGCTGCCCTTGGCCAAGTACTACATCGGCGGTGCCACGCGGGTGTACTACTCGGACCGCAACGCCTACCGCGTGCCCGATTACTACCGCATGGACTTCGGCATCAACATGGAGGGTAACCACAAGGTTAAAAAGCTGGCGCACAGCTCCCTGTCCTTCTCGGTGTATAACCTCACCGGCCGGCGCAACCCCTACTCCGTGTATTTCAAAACGGTAAATGGCCAGATTCGCGGCTATAAATTATCGGTGTTCGGAGCCCCGATTCCGACGATTACCTACAATTTCAAATTCTAGCTGTATGGCTACGTTGCGTATTCCTGCTATTGCTATGCGTATGGCGCTGGGCGGGCTGGCCCTAACGGCGGCCACCACTACCGGAGCCATAGCCCAAACCGATTCGCTGACCAACCAGTTTACCCGATATCAGCGACAAAACCTACAGGAAAAGCTGTTCCTGCACCTCGACCGGCCGCTGTACATGAGCGGGGAGCTACTCTGGTTTAAAGTGTATGCAGTGGATGCTACCCTGCACAAACCCCTTAGCGTGAGCAAGGTGGCTTACGTTGAAGTACTGGATGAAACCCAACGCCCGGTACTGCAGGCCAAAGTGGCCCTGCAAAACGCTGCGGGTAAAGGCTCGTTTGTGCTGCCGGCTTCCTTACTGTCCGGTTCCTACACGGTGCGGGCCTACACCAGCTGGATGAAAAACTTTGCTCCTGAGCAGTATTTCCAGACGGCAGTGCGCATCGTAAACCCCGGTTCAACGCTGGGGCTGAAGATGATTACCGATTCCCTGGCGGTTGATGCCCGGTTTTTTCCGGAAGGCGGTGAACTAGTGCAAGGACTGCCCAGCACGGTTGGCTTCAAGCTGACCGACAAGCAAGGTCGGAGCTTGGCAGCCAAGGGCACCATTTTAGATCAGGCGGGAGTAACGGTGGCGCAGTTTGCCACGGAGCGGTTTGGCCTCGGCCGCTTCCAATTCACTCCCAAGCCCGGCGCTGCCTATACGGCCGTTATTGAACTGCCCAACCGGCGGTTGGTAACGCAGAAGCTCCCGGCGGTGCAGCCCCAAGGCTACAGCCTACATGTGGCCCCGGATGCATCTGGGCGCCTGAGCGTGGAGGCAGCCACCAACGTGCCTGGGCAGAGTGAGGGGCAGCTGTGGCTACTGGCCCACGCCGGCCAGCACCTGGTCGCCTCTGAGCGCCTGCCGCTCCAGAATGGCACGGGCCGCCTCACGCTGGACAAGCAACGGCTGCCTCAGGGCATAACGCACTTTACTCTGTTTGATGCGCAGCGCCGCCCCGTTTGTGAGCGGCTGGTATTTGTGCGCCCCACTACCCAGCTGCAGATAACCGCCCGCACCGACAAATCGGCGTATTCTGCCCGCGAGAAAGTGCAGCTGCAAGTGGCCACCGCCACTGAAGCAGCGGCCGCTCAGGCCACCAACGTATCGGTAGCCGTGTACCGGCTCGATTCGCTTAACCGTTCAGCCGGCTCTAGCATTGGCAGCTACCTATGGCTCACGTCGGACGTGCGTGGGGCCGTGGAGCAGCCAGAGTATTACCTTACGCATACCGGCCCGGAGGCAGAAAGCGCCGCCGATAACCTGATGCTGACCCAGGGCTGGAGCCGCTTCACCTGGAACCAGGTGCTGGCCGGCAAGCCCAGTGTATCCTTCCTGCCTGAGCTCAATGGCCAGCTGGTGTACGCGCGGGTTACGAACCCCGCTACTAAACAGCCAGTAGCCGGTGTGCCGGCGTTTCTGGCGGCTCCCAGCCGCGTGGCCCGCCCCTACCCGGCCCTCAGCGACGCGGCCGGTATCCTGCGTTTCGAAACCCATGACCTGATTGGGGACCGGACTATTTCCGTGCAAACCAGTGCCGCGAAGGATACCACGTATCAACTCGAGCTGCTGAACCCGTTTTCAACCCAATTCCGCTCCGAGCCGGTTTCGGCGGCTCTCACGCCAAGTGCGGCGGATGCGGCCGCCTTGCAGGAACGCAGCCTGGGTGTGCAAACGCAACGCGCCTATTTCGGCAAGTTGCTGACGCGCTTCACGCCCCAACCAGCTGACAGCATCCCATTCTTCGGCAAGGCCGATGAGCATTATCGCCTCGACGATTACACCCGCTTCAAGGTGATGGAGGAAGTGATGCGCGAGTACGTACCGGGTGTGCAGGTGCGGCTGCGCAAGGATGGGTACCATTTTATGATTCTGGACCACCTGAACTCCACCATTCTGCAGGAAAATCCGCTGGTGCTGGTAGATGGGGTACCCGTGTACGATATCAACCGGGTAATGGCATTTAGCCCGCTAAAGGTGAAAACGCTGGATGTGGTGACGATGCCTTACCTCCAAGGGGCCATGCGCTACGACGGTATTGTAAGCTACACCACGTACCAAGGCGATTTGAGCGGCTTCCAGCTGAACCCGCACGTGCTGCTGCAGGAATACCAGGGCCTGCAGCAATACCGGGAGTTTTACGCTCCTCGCTACGACACACCCGAGGCCCGGCAGAGCCGCCTGGCCGATTTCCGCAACCTGCTGCATTGGCAGCCGGAACTGCGCACCTCCACCACTGGTACTGGGCAACTGGAGTTTTACACCTCGGACCAGCCTGGCACCTACGTGGTGGAAGTGCAGGGCGTTTCGGCTACTGGCCGGGTTGGCGTAACGCGCTACCGCTTCGAGGTGAAGCCGGCGCTGTAGCGCAGGCCCAACCTAGCGCGGGGCCGTGCGTTCAACTCCTTGTATGGCTATTCCCTCTTTTGATCAAGATGCCCGCCTGCGCTGGGTAGAGCGGGTTTCTCACTTGCTTGACAGTCAGTTCCGGGTGCCCGGCACCACGTGGCGCTTTGGCCTCGACCCCATCATGGGCTTGATTCCGGTGGTGGGCGGGCTGCCGTCCCTGGCTATTTCCGGCGTGCTGATTCTGACGATGATGCGCCACGGAGCCAGTGGCAACCTGGTAGTGCGCATGGTGCTGAATGTGGTGCTTGATACCGTAATCGGGGCTATTCCGGTGGTCGGCAATATTTTCGACTTCGCCTATAAAGCCAACGACCGGAACGTGCGCCTGCTGCGGGCACATTATCAGGAGGGCAGGTACCAAGGCTCCGGACGCGGGCTTATCCTGCTGATTCTGGTGCTGCTGCTGGCGCTGGCCGCTGCATTGGTGTGGGGCGGCTGGTTGCTCTGGCACTGGATTGCGGCGCGCGTGTAGCGTTGCAGCCTCTTCGGCAAATGGGCATTGCGGCGGGGTTTCAGGCATTCCTGTCGTACCTTTGCGGCCGTGAAAATCCTCCGCATTGCCCCCGTGCTCCTATTGGTGTCGGCGTGCCTCTCGCTGCAAAGTGAGGAGCAAAAGGCCGAAGCCGCCGAAAAAGCCCTACTGGCACGCCACGACGAGCTGATGGCCCAGATGGACCAACTGTACCAGCTGCGCCAGGAGCTTAAAACAGCCCCCGACACTGCCCGGGCAGCCACGCTGGAAGGCCGCCTGCTGGGGGCTGAAGCCGGCATGATGTTCTGGATGCATCACTACCGCCGCCCGGCCGATACGGCCGCCGTGGATAGCCGCCTGCGCTACTACGAGGCGCAGCAGGCCCGTATCGACTCCGTTGGGCGGCTGTTCCGCGCCAGCCAGGATTCCGCCCGAAACTATTTGGCCGCCTCATCCGCTTCTTCCCGTAAATGATCCACTTTCCTGCTTTGTCGGCGGGCCGCTTGCTGCGGCTGACTGCCCTGCTCAGCGTAGGCCTGTTGCCGCTGGCTTGCACTCCGTCCTCGTCGGAACCCGAACGCCTGCCCGTTTTGGGTATCAAGCACAGCGCTCCTACCTCGCCCGCCGATACCCTTCCCGACCCGGTACCCACTTTCCGCCTCACCGACCAGATGGGCCAGCCGGTAACCAACCAGACGTTTGCCGGCAAGGTGTACATTGCCGACTTCTTTTTCACCTCCTGCCCCAGCATCTGCCCCAAAATGCAGAGCGAGATGCTGCGGGTGTACAAGGCGTTTGAAGGTAACCCCAACGTGCTGTTCCTGAGTCACACCATCGACCCCAACCACGACTCCATTCCGGTGCTGCGCGACTACGCCGAGCGGCTAGGCATCAAGGATGCCTCGCGCTGGCACTTCGCCCGTACCGAGCAGGACACCGTGTTCAAGCTGGCCAGCAACTACCTCTCGGGGGCCCAGGCCGATAAGAAGGCCGCCGGGGGTTTCTCGCACGATGGCTCGTTTGTGCTCGTTGATTCGCAACGCCGCATCCGCGGGGTGTACGATGGCATGGTGAAGGAGCAGGTGGACCGCCTGATTCAGGACCTGCCCGTGCTGCTGAAGGAAGAAAAGCTGGAAACAAAAGGCGCCGCCCAATGAAGCGCGGGCTGCTGGCAGCGGCCTTGCTGGCGGCAGCCGGCGTGGGCGTGAGCGGGTGCTTTACCGAGCGGAGGAACGAGGGCGCCCAGCTGTACGCGGCGCACTGCGCCAGCTGCCACGGCGACCAGGGCCAGGGCCTGCAGCGGCTGATTCCGCCAGTGGCGGGCGCCGACTACATTGCCCAGCACCGCGCCGAGCTGCCCTGCATCATCCGCAAAGGCATGAACGGCCCGCTGGTGGTGAATGGCGTGAGCTACCAGCAGGTGATGCCCGGCCACGAAGACCTCACCGACTCGCAGATTACCAACCTGCTGAATTTCCTGCAAACCAACTGGGGCAACAAAAACCAGCCCTACACCATCCGTGAAGCCTCCGACCTGCTAGGCCGCTGCAACGGCTCGGATGGGCAGTAGGGGTAGGTTGTTAGGTGGTTGGGTAGTTGGGTAGAAAAAACGTCTGTCATCCTGAGCGCAGCGAAGGACCTTATCACGCTGGAACGACAACTGCCATAAAGGCTCGTTCTGATGTGATAAGGTCCTTCGCTGCGCTCAGGATGACAGTTCATACCCCCCAACCCCCAACCACCCAACCATAAACCACCCAACCACCCATCTACTTTACCTGTTGGTTCAGCCAGTTGCCGATGACCTGGAGGGCGCTGGGGGCGAAGGTTTCTTCGATGGTGGCGTACTGGCTGGTGCCGGCGGGGTCGGTTTGGAAGAGGTGGTTGAGGTTGGGCAGCGTCTGCACGGTGGCATGAGTGTTGTGCGCGGCGCGCAGGCCTTGCTCAATGGCGGGCAGGTTCTGGTCGGCGGCTACCTGCAGGTCGTGGCTGCCGTTGAGGGCCAGCACGGGGCATTTAACCTTGGGCAGATAGGTAGCGGGGTCGGTGAGCAGGAAACTGCGCAGCCAGGGCGAAGTCAGGGGTTTTACCTGTTTTTGGGCCACCTCGGCGCTGATACCTGGTACGCGCTGCTGCACCACGGCGGCCAGCTTGGGGGTCAGCGCATCGGCACTGAGCGTAGCGGGCTGCCGACGCAGCTCGGCGAACAGGGCCCGGTGCAGGCGCTGGCTCTGGCCAATGGTGGCCGAATCGGCCCCGGCGGCGCGGGCCAGGTCGGCCTGCTGGCGCAGCAACACCGCGTCGCCGGGTACGCCGGGGCCGGCCAACGACACTACAAAATCGGGGCCGGCGGGCTGGGCGGCGGCCTGCCAGGCAATCACCCCGCCTTCACTGTGCCCGATCAGGCCCACCTGCCTGGCACGGATGTCGGGGCGAGTGCGCAGGTAGGCCAGCGCCGCCTGGGCATCGGCGGTAAAATCAGTGGTCAGCGCCCCGGTAAACGTACCGCCCGACTGAGCCGTGCCCCGGTCGTCGTAGCGCAGCACGGCAAAGCCCTGGCGGGTGAGGTAGTCGGCCAGCACCAAAAAGGGCTGGTGGCCGAACACAGTTTCGTTGCGGTCCTCGGGGCCCGAGCCGCTCACCAACACTACCGCCGGAAATGGCCCCTTACCAGCGGGCAGCGTGAGCGTACCGGCCAGCTGAATACCGGCTTTGGCATTGGGGAAAGTAAGGTCCTGGCTGCGGTACGGGAAGGGCGCCACCGGCACCTGGGGGTGGCGGGGGGCGGCGCTGGCCTCGGCCGCCGCCGAGCTGCGGCGCAGCGTGAGCGGCAGCTGCATCCCGCCCTGGTACCAGGTGCCGGCCACCGACTGCCCATCGGCCGCGAAGCGGCCCGCAAACCGCCCCTGGATGTTATCGGCCCGCAGCAATAGGCTGTCGTGGCGTACCACGGCGCTGCTCAGGCTCATGCCCTGCAGGCCCTGCTGCGGCACCGAGAGCTTACCCTGCCAAGCCGAGCCGCTGCCGTTGAGCTCCACTACGGTGCGCAGGTTGGTGCCCTGCACGCTGAGGCTGCCCTGCCAGAGGCCGGCGGGGTCGGAAGTTTGGGCGGTGGCCGCGGAGGCAGTCAGCAGAGCGGCGGCAAGGGCGAGGTGGCGGAACGTGGAGTTCATAGCGAGAAAGATTAAGGGTTAGGGAGACGAAGGGAGAAACCAGCCCACGGGGCCTGCTGGCCGGCCAGAGAACTGATACAAAGGTGCCCGCCAGTGGGCTGCGGCCCTAAAGAGAATGACGAACCCTGCCCGGCCGCTGACGACCAAGGCCCCGCGGCTGACGAACGTGGATCGTCCCGGGCATTTGGGCGCGGCCCGCCGGGCTGATACCTTCGCAGAGCCGGTTTCCGCTGCCCCCATATTCCTATGCACTCCACTTCCGCATCTTTTCCTCCAACCCGGATTGGCTGGCCCTGGCTGGTCCTCCGCGACGCATTTATCTGGGGGTTACTGTTGCTGCTGCTGTGGCGGACCCTGCCGTTGGTACCCAATGGCAACCTGGCCCAGCTGCAGCACGCGGTACTGGTAACGGTGGGGCTGAGCATGGTGGCGGTGTACGGCAACAACCTGGGGCTGGTACCCACCCTGTTCGACCGGGGCCGCTACGGCTGGTATGCGCTGGCCCTGCTGGGCTGGACGCTGCTGCTGCACGTGGCGGGCCGGCTGCTGTGGCCCGAGGTCCACGCCGCTGCCCATCAGCCCGCCGTCAACTGCCTGTTCACGATGCTGATAGCCATGGGCCTGCTGCTCATCTGGCGGTCGGTGGCGCAGCACCGGCAGCGGCTGCGGCGGCAGCTGCTGGAGCGCGAGCAGCAGCTGCGGCTGCTGGAGGCCCAGGTGAACCCGCACTTTCTGTTCAACACGCTCAACAGCCTCTACGCCCTCAGCCTCACCCAAAGCCCCCAAACGCCCGATATGCTCCTGGCGCTGTCGGGGCTGATGCGCTACCAGCTGGAAAGCACCCGCCGGGCCCAGGTGCCCCTGCAGGAGGAGCTGGACTACCTGCGCAGCTACGTGCAGCTGCAGGAGCTGCGGCTGGGTCCGCGCTGCCCGGTGCAGCTGAGTCTGCCCCCCGAGGAGGAGGCGGCCGGCCTCACCGTGGCCCCGCTGCTGTTTCTGGCCCTCATCGAAAACGCCTTCACCTACGGCACGCGGCGGGCCAGCGGCAGCTTCGTGGAAATTGCCCTCACGCTGCACCAGCAGCAGCTGCACCTAGCACTGCGCAACGCCCTGCCCCCGCCCACCGACGCGGGCGGCGGCACCGGCACCGGTCTGAGCAACACCCGCCAGCGGCTGGCCCTGCTCTACCCCGGCCGCCACCACCTGCACGCCGCCCCCACCCCCGACCAGTCGGCCTTTCTCACCCAACTCACCCTCTCGCTATGACCCCGCTGCAGGTTTTGATTGTGGACGACGAGCCCCTGGCCCATCAGGTGCTGCAAACCTACGTGGAACGGGTGGCCCACCTGCGCGTGGCCGGTCACTGCTACACGGCCGTGGAGGCCCTCACCTTTCTGCACCAGCAGCCCGTGGATGTGGTATTGCTGGATGTGCAGATGCCCGAAATGAGCGGTCTGGAACTGCTGCGGGCCCTGCCCCACGCCCCCCGCGTAATCCTGACCACCGCTTTCAGCGAGTTTGCCCTCGAAGGTTACGAGTACGGGGTCATTGATTATCTGCTCAAGCCCATTCCGTTTCCGCGCTTTTTGAAGGCCATTGCCCGCCTGCCCGCGCCCGAACCAGCTCCTGCCGTGGCCCCGCCCGCCCCGGTTGCAGCCCCTCAGGCCGCCCCCGCCGCCCTGCTCCTGCGCGACGGCCCCACCACCCACCGCGTGCCCCTGGCCGATATTACCTACCTGGAGGCCTACGGCAACTACGTGAAAGTACACACCCCCACCGGCCGCCTGGTAGTGCCCGATACCCTGCGGCGGCTGCTCACGGAGCTGCCCCCGGCCCGGTTCCTGCGGGTGCATAAGTCGTTTGTGGTGCCGCTGGAACGCGTTGAGCAGCTGCAGGGTAACCAGCTTACCATTGCCGGGGCCGTAGTACCCCTCGGGGCCGCCTTCCGGCAGGAATTTCTGCGCCAGTGGCAGCAGCCGGAAGCGTAGTTGGGTGGTTGGGTGGTTGAACGGTCATTGCGAGGCGGAGCCGAAGCAATCCGTCCTTTTCGAAGTGCAACTCCCTGACCTATTCAAAAACCTTTGATGACTGGTTCTGGCGTCAGGGGATTTCTGCAAAGCAAGGTTTAGCGCGTTAAAAAGGACGGATTGCTTCGGCTCCGCCTCGCAATGACCAAATACCCAACCAACTAACAATCTACCCACCTAACCTCCCAACCACCAACCCACCTACCCAACCACTATTTCGTGCATCTTCTCTTAAACCTGCTTAGCTTGCATCTTCATCTGTTTGTTTTGTTATGGGTCTGTTTGACTTCCTGAAAAAGAAAGACGAGGGCAACCCCGCTCCCGCCTCTACTCCCACTCCCGGCACCACTCCCACGCCCGACGCCACCGGAGCCGATAAGCCCGCCGGCCCCCGCTATAAAGGCTCCAACTACCAGATGCCGGCCGCTCCGGCCCCGGCGGCGGCGCCAGTTCCGTTTATTCCGCCGGCCCCGCCCATCCCGCTGCCGGGAGTAGGCGACGCGCCTGTGCCGCCGATGCCCGATTTCCAGCCCCTCAACATCCTGGAACAGCTGCTGATGCAGGCCGCCATGGAGCCCCAGTTCCGCAGCCCCTTCTATCAGGCCCTGCTGGGCGAGGAAGTAACCGTGGTAATGGCTGCCAAGGAAGACCAGGAGCCCGGCGAAATCACGCCCACCGAAGGCATGGAAATTCAGCTCCAGGCGTTGCACGACGGTAAAATTGCCGTTTTCACTGCTCCCGAGCGTATTTTTGACAACGGCGCCGTGCCTGAGGGCAGTGTAGCCTTCATGCGCCTGCGCGGCCACGACTTCTTCACAATGGTGAAAGGCGCCGACTGCGCCCTGAATCCCTTCTCGGCCGTAGGTAAGCTGCTGGAAGCCCCCGAAATTGATGCGCTGCTAGCGGGTCAGCTGTTTGAAGCCCCTCCGCAGCAGGATATCCAGGTGTCGCTGCACGACCCGGAGCCAGAGCCCACCGCACTCAAAGACGCCCTGCGCGAGTACAGCGCCGGCAATGAGAAAGTGCAGGCCGTGTACCTCACCGAAATGCGCATGCAGCACAACCCCCAGGAAAGCCGCCTGCTGCTGGCTTTCCAAACCGATGACCAAGACCCCGCGTTCCTGCAGGAGTTGGGCCCGGTTATCCAGGGCAACATCGTCGAAAACCAGTTTGTTGACATGATGCTGATTGACACTACCTCGGAGGAGCCGCTGGTACAGTACCTGCTTAACTCGGAGCCCGTGTACAAGCGCGCTGAAGCTTAGTGCTTAGTGCTTAGTGCTTAGTGTATATGAAAGAGGCCCCGCCGTAGTTACGGCGGGGCCTCTTTTTTGCAGGTGTCTGTTCAGGCTTGAATTTCCTCGGCGGCCCGGCGGCTCATTACCCGCGCCAGTATTGGCCGGAGCCCGAAGTACAGCAACGGACCGAGGACGCAGCACCCGACAGCCCACAGGGCCAGCGCCCCCACCATAGAATGCCACAGCAAATGAAACGCCCCCAGCAGGTCGTGGGTAAAGAGGTGTTCCACTTTCGCCAGCGTCAGGGCCGGGCCACTGCTGCCCCACATGCGGGAGCCCAGCGTCAGCAGCGGAATCATGAGCAGCAGCTGCACGGGGCTCCACAGGTGCGCAATTAGCAGAGCGGCAGCCACGTTCAGGCGCAGCCGCATGGCGGCAGCCGTGGCGAGCACCGTGGTGGTACCCAGCACCGGAATCAGGCCGGCTGCCGTGCCAATTACCACCGTCAGGGCCAATTGATGCGGGGTGAGGCCCTGCTTCAGCAGGTTAAGCAACGGCTGCACCAGGCGGCGGCGCCACCAGCTTTGGGGTGCTTCGGGCGGGGCAGTAACGGAAGGGCTGGAGGATGAAGGCTGCACAAATACTGGAATTGACGAAAACTGGGGCTCGGTGATGCCGAAACCGGGTAGTACCTTCGTACCCCCGATGTCTGCGCTGGCGGCGCGCCTGCAGATAGTACGCGCATCTCATGACAAAAGTACACGAGTCCGGCCACGCCAGCCGCCATCTGTTCCAGGACATCCTGATTCTGCTACGCCGGGCGGCCCGCGAGTTTGCGGCCAACGACCCGCTGCGGCTGGGCGCGGCCACCGCGTTTTTCACCACGTTTGCCCTGCCGCCCATCGTCATTATTCTCATTCAGCTGCTGGGCTCCCTGTATTCCCGCTCACAGGTGCGGGTGCTGCTGCTCAGCAAGCTCTCGCATTTGCTGGGCTCCTCGGCGGCGGGGCTGGTAGAGCAGATCCTGCAAAACGTGACCAACGTGGAGCGGAGCCGGCTAGTGACGTGGCTGGGCTTCGCGTTTCTGGTGTTCATTGCCACTACCCTGTTCGGGGTTATTCAGAACTCGCTGAACCAGCTGTGGCAGGTGCGGGTGCGCCGCAGCACCGGGCAGTTCCATAAGGTGCTCAAGGAACGGAGCCGCTCCTTAGGGCTGCTGCTGGTAACTGGGCTGCTGAGCATGTTGGCTTTCCTCTCGGATGCGGCCTTGGCTTTCATCTCCCATTACGCCCAGGATTTCGGGGCCGCCTTTTCGTCGGTGCTGTTTCAGATTGGCAACCAGATATTTTCTCTGCTGATCCTGACGGCCTGGTGCGGGGTTACGTTTCGGAACCTGAGCAGCGCCAAGGTGCCATCTAAAGCCGTGTGGCGCGGGGCCCTGCTCACGGCCGTACTTATTGATTTGGGCGAGAACGTGCTGGGCTTGCTGCTGGTACCGCGCAACCTGGGCCCCATCTACGGGCCGGCCTCCAGCATTGTGTTAGTGCTGCTGTTCGTGTTCTATTCAGCCATGATTTTCTACTTCGGCGCCTGCTTCACCAAAGCCTATGCCCATTACGTAGGCCTCGATATTAGGCCTAAGAAAACGGCCGTGCGCTACAAGCTGGTGGACGTGGCGGAGGTGAGTGAATAGGTGAATGAGCGAATGAGTGAATGGGAGAATGAATCTGTCATTCGCTCATTCACCTATTCACTCATTGTCATAACCCGTACCTTTGTCGGCTGAACTACTGCTTTATGACTGTAACCCCTCCTTCCTTCGCCGATCTGGGCCTGGCCCCGGAACTGCTGCAAGCGCTGAACGAACTTGAATTTCAGGCCCCCACCGCTGTGCAGGAGCAGGTAATTCCAATGGCGCTGGCCGGGCAGGATGTGGTGGGCCAGGCCCCCACCGGCTCGGGCAAAACCGCTGCCTATGGCCTTTCGGTGCTGCAGCAGCTGGATGTAAAAACCGATGCCGTGCAGATGCTGGTGCTGGTGCCCGCCCGGGAGCTGGCCCTGCAGGTGCGCGACGCCCTCAAAAAACTCGGTAAGTACCTGCCCAACCTGCGGGTGGCGGCCTTCTATGGCGGCCACGCCTTCCGCGAGGAAACCGCCTCCCTTACCCAAGCCCCGCACGTGGCGGTAGCCACCCCCGGCCGCTTCCTCGACCACCTGGAGCGGCGCAGCATCATCCCCAATAACCTGAAAGTGCTGGTGCTGGATGAGGCCGACAAGCTGCTGGAACTGGGCTTTCAGGACGAGCTGGTGGAAATTGTGAAGCGCCTGCCCCGCCGCCGCCAGACGCTGCTGTTCTCGGCTACTATGTCGGATAAAGTGCTGGAGCTGATTCGCAAGAACCTGACGCGCCCCCGGGTAGTCAACGCGGGCGAGGACACCGATGAGCTGCCCGAAAACCTGAAGCTGGTGGGCCACATTGGTTTGCTGGAGAAGAAGCCGGCGGCCCTGCTGCACCTGCTCAACAAGCCCGAAACCGGCCGAGCCCTCATCTTCTGCAACACCCGGGAGCGGTGCATGGAGCTGACGCGCTTTTTGGTAGGACGGGGCGTAGCCGCTGAGGTATTGCACGGCAAAATGCCCCAGCCCGAGCGGGATAAAGCTCTGCTAAAATTGCGCAACGGTTCCAGCCAGGCCCTGGTAGCCACCGACGTAGCCGCCCGCGGCATTGACGTGACCCAGCTGGATACGGTGGTGCAGTACGACGCCCCCGATAAAGCCGACGCCTTCCAGCACCGGGCCGGCCGCACCGCCCGCGCCGGGGCCGAGGGTACGGCCCACATTCTGGTTACGGACAAGGAGCTGGCCCACGTGAAGAAGTGGCCCGTGGCAGCCGGCATCGAGTGGAAGCAGATGCACGCCCCTAAGCTCCCGCCCGCCGCTCCCAAAGCCCCCCGCCCCGAAAACGTGACCCTGCACGTATCGGCCGGCAAGAAGGATAAAGTGAGTGCTCACGACTTGGTAGGGGCTTTCGTGAACGTGGGCGGCGTGGCCCGCGAGGAGGTCGGACACATTGAGGTATTCGATTACTATAGCTACGTGGCCGTGCCGCGCCAGCAGGCCCAGGAAGTGGCCGAGCGGCTGGCCGGCGCGAAGGTGAAAGGCAAAAAAGTACGCGTGTCGGTGGTGGCGTAACCGCCCCGGCCCCGCGCTCCGCAAAACCGTCCGGGTGGTGATACGCTCACTATTCGGACGGTTTTGTGCGTTTGGATGAAACGCCGACACTTGTCTGTGACTGATACAGCATTTTTTTCGTTGTTTCTTATCCGATACGGGTAGGTCTGAGGAGGGGGCATCTGGCTTTTCAGTTATTAAAAACAACCCGTTGGCCGTGTGTGGTAAGTGTATAAAACCCGCTTGCGCTGAGAAATAACCGCTTTTTCAGGTTTGCTTTCTGAAGAACCCGGCCGATATATTTGACCAGGTTACCCGCCGTCGGGCATCCGTTGGCGCCTACGCCCTAAGCAGAATATTTGCCTCGCTTAGCGCACCGTACCGCCGCATCATTGCACTTCATCCTTCGTTCCCGGCTATACTAGCTATATCCGGGATTCTCCGTCCCCGGCTGGTTTCGCTAGACTGACCAGGGTTTTGGGCCGGCTTCGCTAAAGGGGAGCGGGGCCGGTCCTTCCGGGAGAGCCGCGGCAACCATCCGCCCATAATCGACTACTTTGCTGAAAAGAGCCGATTTTGCAGGTTCTCTCCTTTTTACCCCGATACCCTTTTCCCCTTCATTCCCCAACATGGCTGCTCCCGTATCTGCCTCTACCCTTCCCAAAACGCCCGCTACGCCCCCCGGCGCAGCCACGCCCAATTACACCCCGGCCCTGGCCTCGCTCACGGTGCTGTTTTTCATGATGGGGTTTATTACCTGTCTGAATGACATCCTGATTCCTTACCTGAAGGGGTTGTTCAGCCTGGGCTACGCCGAGGCCATGCTGGTTAATTCCTGCTTTTTTGGGGCCTACCTGATAATGGGGCTGCCGGCCGGCTACGTTGTTAAACGACTAGGCTACAAGCGCGGCATGCTGGTGGGCTTCCTGGTGGCTGCGCTGGGCTGTTTCCTGTTTTTTCCGGCGGCCGAACAGCGGGTGTTCGGGCTGTTTTTGGGGGCACTGTTTGTGTTGGCCTCCGGCGTGGTGATGCTGCAAGTGGCCGGCAACCCCTACGTGGCTATCCTGGGTCCGCCCGAAACGGCCGCCGCCCGCCTCACGCTCACGCAGGCGTTCAACTCACTGGCTACAACCATTGCACCGCCGCTGGGCACCGCCCTCATTCTGAGTAAACTGCCCGACCTCAAAACTATGAGCGCCGCCCAGGCCGCCGCCATTGATGTGGCCCCCGTGCAGACCCTGTACCTCTATATCGGGGTGGTGCTTATCGTCATTAGCGGGGTGTTGTTTTTCCTGAAGATGCCCGTGGTTGAGCACGCACCGGCGGCCCCCGGCGACATCACTAATGCCTGGAGCTACGGCCACCTGCTGCGGGGCCTCGTTGGCATCTTCGCTTACGTGGGGGCCGAGGTGGCCATTGGCTCCATCATGCTCAACTACCTGCAAGAAAAGGAGGTAATGGACTTAACGTCGGTGGCCGCTGGCAACAAGGTAGGGCTATACTGGGGCGGGGCCATGGTGGGCCGCTTTATTGGGGTAGCGGTGCTGAGCCGAGTACGGCCCGCCCGGGTGCTGGCCTTCAACGCGGTGGCGGCAGTGGCGCTCATCTTGGTGTCGATAAACACCACCGGCCCAGTGGCCATGTACAGCATGCTGGCCGTGGGGCTGATGAACTCTATTATGTTCCCGACAATCTTCACGCTGGCCGTGGCCGGGCTGGGCCGCCACACCGAGCAGGCGTCGGGGATGCTGTCGGCCGCCATTGTGGGTGGAGCCGTAATTCCGCCGCTGTTCGGCCTGATTGCTGACAGCACCCTGGGCGGAGGCGGCGTGCACGCCCTGCGCTTAGCCTTCCTGCTACCTGCTGCTTGCTACTTGTACATTATGTGGTACGGCGCCCGGGGCCATAAGCCGGCCGCCGAGTAACCGAGGGCCGGCCTAGGCCGGCCCTTTTTGCTGCTTCCTGGTTTTCACGCGTTTTCAGCCGGTTTATACCGGCCGACGGCCACCCGCTTGCCTTTATCATCCGCCCTATGTCTTTCCTTTCCCGCTCCTATTCCTCCGCTTTTCTGCTGCTGGCCCTTGGGTTGGGCACTGGCTGCCAGCGCGGGCCGCAGTCGGGCCCGGCCAAGGGTGCGGCCAGCTTCTGGCTCACCAACCCTGATAAATCGGTGCTGTTTCAGCCGCAGGCCGCCCCAACCTGGAGCAGTGCGGCTCCCGCGGCCGGCACGCCGGTGATTGAGGTAGACGATAAGCAGACCTTTCAGACCATCGACGGGTTCGGGTACTGCCTCACCGGGGGCAGCGCCGAGCTGCTGCACCGCATGACGCCCGAGGCCCGCAAGGCCATTCTGCGGGAGCTGTTTGCCACCGATGGCAACAACATTGGCGTGAGCTACCTGCGCCTGAGCATCGGGGCCTCTGATTTGGACGCCACGGTGTTCAGCTACGACGATTTGCCCGAGGGCCAGACCGACCCCACGCTGGCCAGGTTCAGCCTCGCGCCGGATAAGCAGCACCTGCTGCCGATGCTCAAGGAAATCCTGGCCATCAACCCCAACATTAAGATACTCGGCTCCCCCTGGTCGCCGCCGACCTGGATGAAAACCAACGGCAATTCTAAGGGCGGCTCGCTGAAACCAGAGTTCTACCCGGCCTACGCGCAGTACTTCGTGAAGTACGTGCAGGGCATGAAGGCCGGGGGTGTGCGCATCGACGCCATTACGGTGCAGAACGAGCCCCTGCACCCCGGCAACAACCCCAGCTTGCTGATGCTGGCCGAGCAGCAGGCCGAGTTTGTGAAGAAGCACCTGGGCCCGGCCTTCCAGGCGGCGAAAATCGATACCAAGATTGTGGTGTACGACCACAACGCCGACCGGCCCGACTATCCCCTGACCATCCTCAACGACCCCGAGGCCAAGAAGTACGTGGATGGCTCGGCCTTCCACCTCTACGCCGGCCCCATTGAGGCCCTGAGCAAAGTGCACGACGCCCACCCCGACCGGAACGTGTACTTCACCGAGCAGTGGGTGGGCTCGAAGAGCAAGTTTGAGGAGAATTTCCCCTGGCACGTGCGCACCCTCATGATTGGGGCTACCCGCAACTGGGCCCGCACCGTGCTGGAGTGGAACCTGGCCGCCGACCCCCAGCAGAACCCGCACACGCCCGGGGGCTGCACCGAGTGCCGGGGCGCCCTCACCATTGATGGCAGCACCGTCACCCGGGAGGATGCCTACTACATCGTGGCCCACGCCAGCAAGTTTGCCCGGCCCGGCTCGGTGCGCATTGCCTCTACCGCCTCCGAAACCCTGCCCAATGTGGCCTTCAAAGCCCCCAACGGCCAGAAAGTGTTGCTGATACAGAACAACACTAAACAAGCCCAGCCCTTCAGCCTCCGCTACCAGGGCCGCACCCTCACCTCTATCCTGCAGCCCGGCGCGGCCGGTACCTACGTGTGGTAAACCTGCTGAGGAGTGGCCCGGCTGAACCCCAAGCAGCCGGGCCACTCCTCAGCTGCCTCATTGCCTGATTAACCGAATACCCAGAGTACCCCGCCCCCTCCTGTACCGCGTGGGAAATGGTAGTGACCTAGCGAAATAAACCAGCCCCCGGGCTGGTTGCCACTGACCTTTTCCGGGCCATCCCAAGGCCTTTTTTCAGTTCCTTTTTCACAACCAATTCCCACTTTTATGAACACCAGTACATTTTCAGGGGGCCGCTGGGCCCGGGCGTGGCGGTATGTGCCGCTGGTACTCGCCGGTTTAGGATTCGGGCAGTCGGCCGAGGCGCAGAGCTTCTTGCGGGCCGACGGGCAGCGCATTGTGAATGCCAGCAATCAGGAGGTGATTCTCAACGGCATGAACCTGGGCAACTGGGCCGTGCAGGAGGGCTACATGATGAAAGTGGGCTGGCCTGGGGCCACGATAAATGGGGCCACGAAGCAGACGCAGGGCGCGGTAAAAAAGAGCCTCTACAACGCGGGCATGAGCGACGCGGCCGTGGAAACCTTCTACCAGAACTACCGCGCCAACTTCATCACCCGGCCCGACATCGACTACATTGCCAGCAAGGGCTTCAACTGCATCCGGCTGCCCCTGCACTACGAGCTGTTTCTGACGCCCAGCCAGCGGGCCGTGCGCAGCAGCGTGATGCGCGGCACCGTCACGTACGACTCCTACGTAAGCCAGCTGACCGGCTGGTACAACAACAACCAGCTGTTCACCGACCCCAACAACATGGCGGCGCTGGGTATGATTGATAACGTGCTGGCCTGGGCCCAGGCCAACCAGATGTACGTGGTGCTGGATATGCACGCCGTGCCCGGTTCCCAGGGCACCGATGCCAACATTGCCGACCAGATTGTGGCCAATGACCTCTGGAACCGGCAAATCAACCAGGATGTGCTCAACCGGCTGTGGTCGTTTATTTCCAACCGCTACAAGAACGACTCGCGGGTGGCCATGTACGACCTCATCAACGAGCCGAACAACTACCCCAGCAACCAGAAGATTCACGACGTATTTCAGCGCCTGATTACCACAATTCGGGGGCAGGGCGACAACCACCTGATTCTGGTGGAGGGCAACGGCTGGGGCAACGACTACAACTACATGGAGCCGTTTACCTTCCCGAACCGCGCCAACCTGGTGTACAACTCGCACCGCTACAGTGGCTCGGGCTACGAGATGGATAACGGCGTGAACTCCACCGGCGGCGGGGCCAACGACCTGCGCTTCATCGGCAACCTGCGCAACTTCCGCAACACCCACAACGTGCCCATCTGGGTGGGCGAAACCGGCGAAAACTCCGACACCTGGATGCGCGACGCGGCCCGGAACCTCAACTCGGTGGGTATTGGCTGGTGCCACTGGACGTACAAGCGTTTCGAGGACCGCAGCAACCCGGCCTTCATGCACATCAACCCGCCCTACGTGGTGGATGGGCCCGCCGGCCTCAACCAGGTGCTCACCAACATTCAGTTTGCCAACTGCGTGCCGAACACCACGGTAGCGGCCGTATCGCCCAACCAGAACGGCATTGTGAACTACCCCGGCGGCGGCAACTACAACGGCACCGGCAGTACCTACAGCGGCCCGGCCATCGGGCGCATCTACGAAATAAGCTCCAAGAACGGCGGGAAGGCCCTGGATATTGACGGCAACTCGCAGGCCAACGGCGGCCGCCTGCAACAGTGGACCTGGGCTGGCACGGCCAACCAGAAATTTAAGCTGGTGGATGCCGGCGGTGGCTACGTGCGCATCGTGAACCTGAATAGCAACAAGAGCCTGGACGTGGCCGGCCCCTCCACCGCCGATGGCGCCCTGATCCACCAGTGGGATTGGCTGACGCAGGATAGCCAGTTCTGGCAGATTCTGAGCAACGGCGACGGCACCTACCGCATTATTAACAAATACAGCGGGAAGGCCCTGGATGTGAAAGACAACTCTACTGCCGATGGCGCCACCATCCACCAATGGACCTACGGGGGCGGCAACAACCAGCGCTGGTGGTTCTCGGACCAGGGTGCGGCCCGCACGGCCCTGGCCGCAGCCGGCTCGGCCGACGACCTGCGCCTGCAGGTATACCCCACCACCGCCGATGCCGAGTTGAGCGTGCACTACAATGCCCCGGCTGCCCAACGCCTGCACCTGCGCCTGCTCGACCTGACGGGCCGCCTGGTGGTAAACCAACCTGAGCGGGCCGTCACCACCGGTGAAAACCTCCTGAAACTGCCCGTGGCCTCGTTGCGGGCGGGTATCTACCTGCTGCAGGTGGATACCCCCGCCGGCCAGCTCACCCGCCGGGTAGTCATCAGCCACGAATAAACCTCCGCTGCCAGCCCCGGCAACTGGCCGGGGCTGGCATTATTCATCTGCCTATCGATTCAACTTTACGCCACTTACCGCCTTCCTGGCTGCCTGGCGCTCAGCCTACGGAATTGAATACCGGCCGCCGTGGTTTCCTTCTGACAATGACCTACTCCTCCCGCTTTTCCCTTCTTGCCCTGCTGCTCGTGGCGGCCCCACCAGCGGCCCGGGCCACGGTGCGGTTGCCCCGCCTGGTAAGCTCCCACATGGTTCTGCAGCGCAGCGCCCCGCTCCCATTGTGGGGCTGGGCCGCGCCGGGCGAGGCCGTGAAGGTGACGTTTCGGGGCAAAACCGCCCAGACGAAAGCGGGCAGTGACGGGCGTTGGGCCTTGACGCTGCCGGCGCAGCCGGCGGGCGGGCCCTTTGCGTTGACTATCCAAGGCACGAATACCATTCAGCTGACCGATGTGCTGGTGGGCGACGTATGGCTGGCCTCGGGCCAATCGAACATGGAATGGCCGCTGCGGGATGCGGCGGGGGGCGCGGCCGCCGCAGCGGCGGCTAATCATCCGCAAATCCGCCTGTTCAACGTGCCCAACCGCGCCGAGCTACGGCCCCAGGCCGAGCTGGCTGGTGGCGACTGGCAGGTATGCACCCCGCAGTCGGCAGCCGGGTTTTCGGCGGTGGCTTACTATTTTGGGCGGGAGCTGCAGGAGCGGTACAAGGTGCCCGTGGGCCTGATTGCGGCTGAGTGGGGAGGCACCGTAGCCGAGGCCTGGACCAGCGCCGAGGCCCTGCGGAAGTTGCCCGAATTTCAACCCCGCCTGGCTTCCCTGGCTCAGCAAACCGGCTCTTTTGCCCAGGAACAAACCGCTTACGTCACCCGCCTCAGCAACTGGCAGCGCAGCCCCGAGGGCCAGGACCAGGGCCTGCTGCCCGGCCAGCCTACCTGGGCCGACCCCAACCTGCCCACCGCCACCTGGAAAACCATGCCCCTGCCCGGCCTGTGGGAAGCCTCTACCCCGGAGCTGCACGACTTTGACGGTATCGTCTGGCTCCGCCGCGACCTGACGCTGCCGGCTTCGGCGGCCGGTCAGCCACTCACGCTCAGTTTGGCCCAGGTAGATGATGCCGACAGCACCTTTTTCAATGGGGTGGCTGTGGGGGGCACCCGGGGCTACTCCGCACTGCGCCGCTACACGGTGCCCGCTAACCTAGTGCGCGCCGGCCGTAATATGGTAACTGTGCGCGTGACGGACACCGGCAGCGGCGGCGGCATCTGGGGTAAACCTAATGATATGTCGGCCACTGTGGGTAGCACCGTGGTACCGCTTGCGGGCGAGTGGCTGTACCGCCCCGCCTTCGCCCCCGGCTCCCGGCCCCGACCACCCTACCCCGGCGGCCCCCAAAACGAGCCGACTGCACTATTTAATGGCATGATTGCGCCGCTGCTGCCGTACGCCCTCAAGGGCGTAATCTGGTATCAGGGGGAGAGCAACGCCGAGCGGGCCGAGCAGTACCAGACGCTGTTTCCGACGATGATTCAGGACTGGCGTACGCGCTGGCACCAGCCGGCCCTGCCGTTCCTGTTCGTGCAGCTGGCCGGCTACCAATATGACCCCGCCTCGCCTTCGGACCCCGACTGGGCCCGCCTCCGGGAAGCTCAGCGCCGCACCAGCCGCACAGTGCCGCACACCGGTATGGCCGTAGCCCTCGACCTGGGCAATGCCGACGACATTCACCCCCGGAACAAGCAGGACGTGGGCCACCGCCTGGCCCTGCAGGCCCGCCGCGTAGCCTACGCCGATAACACTGTGGCCGCCTCGGGGCCCACGTTTGAGAAACTGATAACCACTGGCAACAGGCTGACGCTCAGCTTTAGTAATCTGGGAGGCGGGTTGGTACTCAAATCGACGGCGGATGGCGCTACTTCCTTTGCCATTGCGGGGCCTGATAAACGCTTCGTGTGGGCCCGGGCCGAAGTGCAGGGCAACACCGTGGTGCTGCAGGCGGAGGGTGTGCCCAACCCCGTAGCCGTACGCTACGCCTGGGGCAACAACCGCCCGGCCACGCTCTACAACAAAGCCGGTTTGCCGGCCCCGCCCTTCCGCTCCGATACCTGGCCCCCGCAGCCGGCTCCCTAGCCTTGCCGGCCCTGGCACTGCAGCCCTTGCTTTATCCATTCCCCGTATATGAAAATACCCTTTGTGTCGTCGGTAAGTCTCACTGGTTTACTGACGCTGAGCTTACTGGCCGGCTGTGGCAATGATAGTAAGCCCTCTGACCCAACCCCCGACCCGCCACTGCCGCCCGCCCCAACCGGTCCTTCCCAGGTACAGCTGTGGCTAACGACTACGGACCAGACCACGCGGTTTTATAAGAGCACTATTCCGCTGAATTTTGCCACTACCAACGGGCAGAATACGGCCATTTTCGTGGATACTACCCAAACCTATCAGACCATTGATGGGTTCGGGTACGCGCTTACGGGAGGCAGTGCGCAGGTGCTCCACCAGATGGGGGCCACCGAGCGGGCCGCCCTGCTGCGGGAGCTGTTTGCCACCGATGGCACCAACATTGGTACCAGCTACCTGCGCCTGAGCATTGGAGCCTCGGACCTGGACCCGCAGGTGTTTACCTACGATGATGCCGGCCCCGACCCCACCCTGGCCAACTTCACTCTGAACCCGGACCGTCAGCACCTGCTACCGGTGCTCAAGGAAATCCTGGCCATCAACCCCAGCATCAAGATTATGGGTTCGCCCTGGACGGCCCCACTCTGGATGAAAACCAATAACAACTCGGTGGGCGGCTCCCTGAAACCGGAGTACTACGCGGCGTATGCCCAGTACTTCGTGAAGTACATTCAGGGAATGAAGGCCGAGGGGGTTACCATTGACGCCGTAACGCTGCAAAATGAGCCGTTGTACGGCGGCAACAACCCCAGCATGCTCATGTCGGCCGCTGAACAGGCTACCTTTATCCGCGACCATGTGGGGCCAGCCTTCCGGGCGGCAGGCATCACCACCAAAATCATTGCCTACGACCACAACCTCGACCGGACCGACTATCCCCTGGAAGTCCTCCGCGACCCGCAGGCCAACCAGTACGTCGATGGCTCGGCATTTCACCTGTACGGCGGCTCTATCAACGATATGAGCACCGTGCGCAATGCCTTCCCGAATAAGAATGTGTACTTCACGGAGCAGTGGACGGATGGGCGCGACACGTTCAACAACAGCTTCCGGTTTCATATGAATAATCTCATGATTGGGGCCCCGCGCAACTGGAGCCGCAACGTTATTGCCTGGAACCTGGCTTCTGATCAGAATTTTGGGCCGCATACCCCGGGCGGCTGCAGCACCTGTATGGGTGCCGTTACTATCAGCGGAAACACGGTAACGCGCAACGCCACTTACTACACGGTTGCCCACGCCGCCAAGTTTGTACGGCCCGGCTCCACGCGCATCAACACCAACTCGCCCAACAACCTGCCCAACGTAGCCTTCAAAAACCCCGATGGCAAAAAGGTGCTGCTGGTGATGAATACGGGCGGCTCCACCCAAACTTTCGATATTCAGTACCGGGGTAAGGCCGTTACTGCCACGCTGGATGCGGGTTCGGCCGGCACCTACGTGTGGTAAGCCCCCTTCATGATTCTTCCTTCCTTTCTCATGCAAAAAGCCTTTTTCACTGCTCTGTTGGCCGCTGGTATCAGCACGGTGGCCTCCGCTCAGTCTAAAACTACCAGTGCCCCCAAAACGTATTCCGCCGCCGGCAAGCAGGTACAGGTTTATACCACGGCCAGCGGTACCCAGCAGCGCCTGGCGGCCGGCACTAAGCTTACCTTTCAGCAGGTTGGGCAGCCCCTGGAAACCCAGCCTACAGTATTCGTGGACCCCACCCACACTTTCCAAACCCTATTGGGCATTGGCGGGGCGCTGACGGATGCCTCAGCCGAAACCTTTGCCAAGCTCCCGCAGGCGCAGCAGCAGGAGTTTCTGCAGGCCTACTACAGCCCCACCAACGGTATCGGCTACACCCTGGCCCGCACCAACATTGCCAGCTGCGACTTCAGCAGCGGCAGCTACGCCTACGTGCAGGAGGGCGACAAGGAGCTGAAAACCTTCTCGGTAAAGCACGACGAGCAGTACCGTATTCCTTTCATAAAGCAGGCCATTCAGGCGGCGGGCGGCAAGCTGCCGCTGTACGTGAGCCCCTGGAGCCCTCCGGCCTGGATGAAGGACAATAACAGCCTCGTGCAGGGCGGTAAGCTGAAGCCCGAGTATCGGCAGGCCTGGGCCAACCACTACGTGAAGTTTATTCAGGCCTATGAGAAGCTGGGCATGCCGGTGTGGGGCCTCACGGTGCAGAACGAGCCCATGGCCAAGCAGCGCTGGGAGTCCTGCATTTTCACGGCGGAAGAGGAACGGGACTTCGTAAAGAACTTCCTCGGGCCCACCCTCAAAAAGGGCGGTATGGGGGATAAAAAGCTCATCGGCTGGGACCACAACCGGGACCTGATGTTTCAACGCGCCAGCACCCTCTTCGACGACCCTGAGGCCAGCAAATACTACTGGGGCCTGGGCTACCACTGGTACGAAACCTGGACCGGCTCGGCCATGCAGTTCGATAACCTGCGCCGTGTGCACGAAACCTACCCCGATAAAAACCTGGTGTTCACAGAAGGGTGCGTAGAGAAATTCGACTTTAGCAACGTGCAGGACTGGACCCTGGGCGAGCGGTACGGCAACTCCATGATCAACGATTTCAACGCCGGCACCGTGGCCTGGACCGACTGGAACGTGCTGCTGGACGAAACCGGCGGCCCTAACCACGTGGGCAACTTCTGCTACGCCCCCGTTATCGGCGACACCAAAAGCGGCAAGCTCATCTACACCAACGCCTATTACTATATCGGCCACTTCTCCAAGTTCATCCGGCCCGGGGCCAAGCGCGTGGCTGTTACCTCCAGCCGCGACGTGCTGCAGGCCACGGCTTTCCTGAACACGGATGGCAAAGTAGCTGTAGTAGTGATGAACCAGACCGAGAAAGAGCAGCCTTTCCAGCTCTGGATTAAAGGCCAGGCCGCCCCCACCACCAGCCCGGCCCACTCCATCATGACAATGGTGGTGAATTAAGTCCTCTGTACTGGCTTATGATTCACGGACCGTCATGCTGAGCGGAGCCGAAGTATCTCTACCTCTGGCTAATCTCTATCGAGAGGACGAAGCGGGAGAGATGCTTCGGCAAGCTCAGCATGACGGTCTGTTTTTAGTCTTACTTCTCTCTTATTCATGCGCCTTTTCTCTTTTCTACTGTTGCTACTGCTATTTGGGCAGCTTCCAGCCCGGGCCCAAACGCCCGCCAAGGGCCGTGTGGTGGTCACGTACCTGGATTCCAAGCTGCTGAAGGGTAACCCGGGCGGCGAAAACCCACGGCGGCGCGTGAGCGTGTACCTGCCGGCCGGCTATGAGGCCAACCCCGCCAGGCGCTACCCGGTGCTGTACTACCTGCACGGCTTCACCTGGAACGACAGCCTCATCTTCCACGCCGACGGCATGGCCGCTTTGCTGGATGAGGCTATTGCCAACGGCCAGATTCGCCCTTTACTAGTGGTGGTGCCCAATGAGCAGACGCTGTTTCAGGGCAGCTTCTACACCAATTCGGCCACCAACGGCCCCTGGGCCGATTTTACGGCTCGGGAACTGGTGAGCTTCATTGATAAGAACTATCGCACCCTGGCCCGGCCCGCCAGCCGGGGCCTGGCCGGCCACAGCATGGGTGGAAACGGCACGTTGCGACTGGCTATGCTATACCCTAGCACGTATGCCGCAGCCTACGCCCTCAGTCCCGGCTTTGCGGCCCCCCACCCCGAGTGGATGGCCGCCCGGCCTAGTCAGGCGCTGGCCAGCCGGGCCACCTCCCGGGCTGAGCTGCTGAAGGATTTTAACGCCGTGCGGCTGGTAGCCTGCGCCCGGGCCTTCTCGCCCACGCCCGGCAAAGGGGCGTTTGGCGCGGCCCTGCCCTACTCATTCAGCGCCGACAGCCTCCGTCACCGCGACGCGGTGCTGGCCCAGTGGGGCGCCGCATCGCCCACGGAGCTGCTCCCTGCCCACTTGGCTAGCCTGCGCCAGTTGCGCGGCCTGGCCTTCGATTGGGGTGAGCAGGACCAATTCCAGCACATTCCGGCCACCTGCCGCATGCTGGATACTCAACTCTCCGCTTACGGTATTCCGCATACTGCTGAAAGCTACCAGGGCAACCACGGCAACCGAATTATGGGTCGGGAAGGCCGCATGTATCAGAAGCTACTACCGTTTTTCAACCAGCGCCTTCAGTTTGAGTAGAACGAGTGTCACTCCAAGCGAAGCGAGGAATTTAAGTTTGGCCTTGAGGGAGTAACTCAGATGCCTCGCTTCGCTCGGAATGACACAAACAGAAAGGGCGAAGCCATAGTGGCTTCGCCCTTTTTGTTTATACGGCTTCCGGAAAATCAGTCCGCTCCCCTAACTAGCTTTCTGGTTCCCGGAAGCCCCCGCGCATTCGTCCCACACGAGGCGCAGGTTGGGGTGGTAATTGTTCATAATCATCCTTTTTGACTTACCGGCCTGGCCGGCCGCAACACCCGCTGGCTTAGCCAGGTGCGTACCGGCTCATCGTAGAACTTCAGGCAAGCGTAAGCCAGGGCCACCGTACCCAGCAGTACGGCTGCGGCCACGGGGGTCCCTTGCTGCAGCTTCAGCCCATTTCTGTGCACCCAGGCAAAATACAGGTACACGAACGGAAAGTGCGTGATGTACAAGGGATAGGAAAGCTCCCCCAGCACTTGGCTTACCCGCTCGGCTGGCGCTGCGCTAGGCACACTGCTGATGCCCAAGTACACCACCAGCGGGAAGCCCACCAGGATGCATAGCGCTTCGTACAGGCCGTTCTGCCAGGGCTGGGTGGCCGCCCCAATCCGGGGCATAGCCAGCAGTATAATCAGCAGCAGGCTACTCCACAGAAACCCGTGCGGAATGCGACCCGGCCGCACCGTGCGAAACAGCAACAGCCCCCCAAAAAAGGGGAACATCACCCGGGAAAAGCCAATGCGCAGCTGCACGGGCTCCAGCGCCCAACCGCCCACCACGTCGCCGTTGGTAAGGGCCAGATGCAGCAGGGCCGCGGCCGACACTGCTACCAGCACTGCCAAAGCCCACCGCGGGAAATGGCGCACTACTACGGCATACAGCAGGTTGGCTACGTACTCAAAGAACAGGGACCAGCCCGGGCCGTTGAGCGGAAACGTTTCCTGCCAGCCGCGCACATCCAAGGATGGAGGCACCGGTAGCATCAGGCAACCCAGCAGCGTAATCAGAACCAGCCTCCCTACGGAAGTTTGGGCCACGAGGGGCCATTGGGGGTTTGCTTGCCCGTAAAAGGTAAGCGCTCCAATCAGCATGCCCAGCACCACCATCGGCTGCAGCCGCACCAACCGCCG
Source organism: Hymenobacter pini (assembly GCF_020421205.1). Classification (GTDB taxonomy): domain Bacteria; phylum Bacteroidota; class Bacteroidia; order Cytophagales; family Hymenobacteraceae; genus Hymenobacter; species Hymenobacter pini. Next base: position 1,143,959 of record NZ_JAIZZH010000001.1, on the reverse strand, counting down.
CCGGCAAAACTCCCCCACGCTCATGCGGGTCCACCGGTCATCGTAGGCATAGCCAACTACGAAACCGGAAAGCAGGAAAAAGAAGTCTACGGCCAGATAGCCGTGGTTAATGAGCTGGTCCAGGTGGCTGGTGGAGTGCACCTCAAACAGGTGAAAGGCCACTACCATCAGGGCAGCCACCCCACGCAGACCATCCAGGGCCGGGAAGTGCGGTTTGGAGCTGATGACTGACATGACTTACTGAGCAGCCAGCTTGAAAGCGGCCATCTGCACGTCGCGGGAGTTGCCGCCCACCATCACCTGGAAGTCGCCGGGCTCGGCCACAAACTGCAGGTCGGCGTTGTAGAACTTCAGGTCCTCGGGCGTGAGGCGGAAGGTGAGCGTGCGGCTCTCCCCCTTCTTCAGCATGATTTTCTGGAAGCCCTTCAGCTCCTGCACCGGCCGCGAGATGGAGCCGACCATATCCCGGGTGTACAGCTGCACCACTTCCTCGCCGTCGTAGTTGCCGGTGTTACGCACCGTTACTTTTACGTCCAGGGTACCGTTCATGGACAGCGTGGTGGTGCTCAGCTCGGGTTTACTGTACTCGAAGGTGGTGTAGCTCAGGCCATAGCCGAAGGGGTACAACGGGTCGTTGCTTACGTCCATGTACCGCGACTTGTACTTGTCCAGGGCCACGCCGGCGTAGGGGCGGCCGGTGTTTTTGTGGTTGTAGTACAGTGGCACCTGGCCCACATGCTGCGGGAAAGTAGCCGTGAGCTTGCCCGAGGGGTTATAGTTACCAAACAGCACATCGGCAATGGCGTTGCCGGCCTGGGTGCCCGCAAACCAGGTTTCCAGGATGGCATCGGCGTTTTTATCTTCCCAGGGCAGCGTCATGGGGCGGCCGTTCATCAGCACGATGACCAGGGGCTTGCCGGTTTTCTTCAGGGCCTTGAGCAGTTCCAATTGCTGGCCGGGCAGGCCAATATCGGCGCGGCTGGCAGCCTCGCCGGTCATGCCCTGGCTTTCGCCTACGGCGGCCACAATTACATCAGCGCCCTGGGCTGTTTGCACGGCTTCCCGGATCAGCTCCTCCGAGCTGCGTTTGTCCACGTTCAGCTCGCCACCGTGGGCGTTTAGGCGGTCAATCATCTGCTGGTCGTCGGTGAAGTTGGCGCCTTGGGCCGTTACAATCTTCACCCCACTCCCTGCTACGTTGCGGATGCCCTGCTCCAAGGACACGGCCTGCTTCCAGTCGCCGGCCCCACTCCAGGAGCCAATCATGTCGCGCTGCCGGGTGGCCAGTGGGCCGATAAGGGCAATAGTGCCCTGCTTTTTCAGGGGCAGCACGTTGTTGCTGTTTTTCAGCAGTACCATGCTCTTGCGGGAAATGTCGCGGGCATCGGTGATGAACTCTTTCTTCATCATGGTGGCCTTGGCGCGCTTCTCGTTGGTGTAGAGGTAGGGGTCTTTGAACAGGCCCAGCTTCCATTTGGCTTCCAGAATGCGGCGGCAGGCCAGGTCAATCTGCTCCTGCTTCACGGTACCATCCTTCAGGTTCTGGGCCAGGTTGCGCAGGAAAATCTCTCCCACCATGTCCTGGTCGATGCCGGCATTCAGGGCCAGGGCCGATACCTGGGCGTCGCCGCCCATGCCGTGGGCCGTCATTTCGTTGATGGCCGTGTAGTCGGTGGCTACGAAGCCCTTGAAGCCCCACTGCCCCCGTAGCAGGTCGGTCATCAGCCACTTATTGCCGGTAGCGGGCATGCCGTTGATGTCGTTGAACGAGGACATGGCCGAGCCGGCCCCGGCATCGAAGGCGGCTTTGTAGGGCGGCAGGTACTCGTTGTACATGCGCACTAGGCTCATATCAGTGGTGTTGTAGTCACGCCCGGCCTCGGCGGCCCCATACAGGGCGAAGTGCTTCACGCAGGCCATAACGGTGTTGTTTTTGCTCAGGTCGTCGCCCTGGTAGCCGCGCACCATCACGCGGGCAATCTGGGAGCCCAGGTAGGGGTCCTCACCCGAGCCTTCACTGATGCGGCCCCAGCGCGGGTCACGGGCAATATCCACCATCGGCGAATACACCCAGTTGATGCCGTCGGCGGAGGCTTCCTCGGCGGCAATGCGGGCGCTGCGCTCAATGGCCGTAAGGTCCCAGCTGGAGGCCAGGCCCAGGGCAATGGGGAAAATGGTGCGGTGCCCGTGAATGACGTCGTAGCCGAAGATGAGCGGGATATGCAGGCGGCTCTCCTTTACGGCCATTTCCTGCAGCTTGCGCGCTGCCACCGGGGTAAACGTGTTCAGTACCGCGCCCACGTTGCCTTTGCGGATGTTGGCGTCCACATCCTTGCTCACTACTGGCCCGGTTACGTCGAAGCCCACCGTAATCAAATTCAGCTGGCCGATTTTCTCCTCCAGCGTCATCTTCTGCATCAGGTCGTCGATGAACTTGGTCATCTTCGGGTCGTCGGCCATAGCCGAGGCGGCCGACGGCACGGTGGTTTTCTGGGCCTGAAGCTGCGGCGTGAGCAGCCCCAGCGACATGAGCAGGGCGGTTCGGAAAACTCGTTTCATGTGGAAATGAACAGGATAAAGTAAAGTAGGGAAGATTGGCCAGCGCGGCGGCTGACGCAGGGGCTCACCGGCGGCGCGGGGCGGGTGGCCGCGGGTAAAATCCGGAGCGGCCGAAGCCGGAAAAACATCGGCTGCTCTACAATACTAGCACATCCGCCGCAGCAGTAAAAACTGGCTCCGGCACCCGCCGCGGTGCCACCTGGCATGCATTCGGGCAGCGGGTATCCCTACGTGTTACGTAAGCGTCGGCCCCGATTTTGCGGCTCAAAAGCAGGCCCCAAAAGTGCTAGTATAATTTTCTGTTTTTCAGAAAATTGCCACTCAATCAACTCTATTTTCGGGACCTTTTGCGTGTGATGTAAAGGCCCTGTGCGGCCTGGCCCTAGGTGGGCTGTCTGGGACCGATATTTTTTTGACCAGATAGTGGGCCCGGCCGGATTCTGCTACTTTCGCCCGACTACCAGCAGCCCTGCATTTGGCCGATTCACCCACCAAGCTTCTCTTTATCTGCAGCCAGAACCGCTGGCGCAGCCTCACGGCTGAGCGGCTATTCGATAATCACCCTACGATGGAAGCCCGCTCGGCCGGCACTGAGCCGGGGGCCCGGGTGCGCGTTACGGCCGGCCACCTCGGCTGGGCCGATGTAGTGCTGGTGATGGAGCGCAAGCACGCCGACTATTTACGGCAGAAATTTCCCGAGGCCCTGGCCGGCAAACAGCTCATCACCCTGCGCATCCCCGATAAATTTCAGTTCATGGATCACATCCTGCAGAACCTGCTGCAAGAGCGGCTCCGGGAGCACCTGGGCGACGATATACTATAATGCTGAGAGGCTTTTGTACGCGCGCATTTTGCCGATGAGGCAGATTGTGGGGGCATGAAGCAAGCAGAACATCATGCTGAGCTTGTCGAAGCATCTCTACCACTGGCTAACTAATGAGGCCTGAACGAAGTGGTAGAGATGCTTCGACAAGCTCAGCATGACGTTCTGCTAAGACTTATAAAAATACTGTACCCGGTTATTTTTCTATAATCCTGACGATTTGTGCCGCCACTACTAAGTGCTTTCTGAAAAATATTTTTTCGGTTGGCTGTAACCTTCCCCGAAAGGCGAAGTTTCCACGCCCGAATTCGCCACTCACTCAGCTGCCAACGTCTTGAACTCGCTTACCGACAACTCGCTCATGCTCCAGGTGAAGGCTGGCCAAGTGGAGAAGATGGGTCTGTTGTTTGAGCGCTACCACCGGCCGTTGCTGGCCTTCTTTTACCACTCCAATGGCAACGCTACGGCCAGCGAGGATATGGTGCAGACGGTGTTCTACCGCATGCTAAAATACCGGCACACCTACTCGGGGGAAGGCGAATTCCGGACCTGGATGTATCACTTGGCTCGCAACGTGCTGGCGGATACGGCCCGGAAAAACAAACCCTCGGCCCACCACCAGGACATTGCTGATTGGGCCGAAAAAATTGCAGGCGGCGCATCGGCCGACGCCCACCTGCAGCGCACCCAGGAAATGGCCCAGCTCCATCAGGCCATGGCCCGCCTCAGCCCCGACCAGCGCGAAGTATTGGTGCTGAGCCGGTTTCAGGAGCTGAAATACGAGCAGATAGCGCAGCTGCTCAACATTACGGTAGGGGCCGTGAAGGTGCGCGCGCACCGGGCCCTCTGCCAATTGAAAGACATCTATTTGCAACTAGATAATGGAAGCAAGGTTCAGAAACTGTGAGGAAGTGCAGCAGGAGCTGATGGGCTGGCTGGCTGGCGAATTGCCGGAAACGGATAAGCAAACCATAGCCGCCCACCTAGCCCAATGCCCCGGCTGCCAGCACGAGCTGGACTCGCTGCAACAGCTCTGGACGAGCATGGGCGCGTTGCCGGTTCCGGCGACTAGCGAGGAGCTTCGGCCTACCTTCTACGCCATGCTGGCCGACTTCAAGGCCGAAGAGCAGCGCCGGCAGCGCTGGTCGGTGGCGGGGCTGCTGCAGCGGCTCCGGCAGTGGTGGCAGCCCGCCTTTGCCCAGCGCCTGGCTTACAGCGCGGTGTTGCTGCTGGTGGGCTTGGGCATTGGCTACGGGCTGAAAGGGAGCGAAATGGGCACCGGGGCTGACGAGTCCCTGGCCCAGTCGGCTCCGCCAGCCCCTACCGAGGCTACAGCCCGGCAGGTAGGCCTGATTTCCCGGCTCAACAACCCCTCCGCCGTGCAGCGCCTGCAGGCCGTGAGCGAAGCCGAGGAAGTGGCCCCCACCAACGAGCGGGTGCTGGCGGCGCTGTTCAGCACCCTCAATCAGGACCCCAACGTGAACGTGCGCCTGGCTACCCTGGATGCGCTGGCCGGCCTGGCCGACGACCCCACGGTGCGCTTAGGGCTGGTTCGCTCCCTGGCCTACCAGGAGTCCCCGCTCGTGCAGTCGGCCCTGGCCGATTTGATGGTGCAGCTGCAGGAGCGCCGCTCGGTGCGCCCCCTGCGCAAGCTGCTTCAGCAGGATAACCTCAACGAGCAAGTGAAAAACAAAATCGAGCAAAGCATTCAGACTTTGTCCCACGAGCGGGCCCCCGCGGCCCCGCCAACCTCTTCGAACTCCCATGAAACCCTTCCCGATAACCCTGGTACTCTGGATACTTCTGTGGCTACCTAGCTGCTCGCTGCAAGCCCAGAACCGTGAAGCCACGGAAAAAATCAACCGCGACTTTACCCTGACCGCCGATGCCGGCCGCAGCACCCTGGCCCTCTATAACGTCATGGGCTCGGTGCGGATTGTGGGCAGCAGCGGCAACAAAATAGAGGTAGAAGCTACCAAAACCCTGAAAGCCGAAGACGCGGCCTCCCTCGCCCAGGCTCAGAAAGAAGTGCAGCTGGGCTTCCTGCAGCGCAACGACAGCCTGGTAGTGTACCAGCAAGGCCCCTTCGACTCCCGTCCCCGCCGCAACCAGCACTGGAGCAACGAGGACCGGCACTACCAGTTCAATTTCGACTTCACGGTGAAAGTGCCCCAGGGCATGAACGTAACCGTCTCGACGGTAAACGGCGGGGAGGTGCAGGTGGAGAATGTGAATGGGCTGGTACAGGCCAGCAACGTAAATGGGGGCATTTCCCTGCAGAACGTGCGGCAGGTTTCGAAAGCCCACACGGTGAATGGCAAAGTGGAAGTGGCCCTCACGGCCGCACCCGCGGCCGCCGCTTCCTACAAGACCATCAACGGTAACATCGTGGTGAGCTACCCGCCCACTGCCTCCGCTGACCTCTACTTCAAAAGCATGCACGGGGAACTGTATACCGACTTTCCGCAGACGCAGGTGCTGCCCGTGCAGGTTACCCAGAATACCGAGCGCCAAGCCGCCGGCACTACCTACAAAATTCGCAAGGAAACGGCCGTGCGCCTGGGCAAAGGCGGACCCGACATTCGCCTGGAAACCCTGAACGGCGACGTTACCATCAAACAGCAAACCCGATGAACCAGCTTCTTTTTCGCACTTTTTTTGCCCTCCTCACGCTGTTCAGTCTGCAGCCAGCCCTGGCCCAGCAAACGAGCAAAGAGCAGCTGGTGGTGCCGCTGAGCTCCCCGGGCAAGCCGGGCACCCTGCACCTGAAGCTGGTGGGCGGCGGCATCAAAATAGTTGGCTACGCGGGCAAGGAGGTGGTAATTGAAGCCTCCTCCCGCAATGAGCGGCGCGAAACCAGCTCCACCGAAAACGCCTCGGGTATGCGGCGCATTTCGCAGGTCAGCGGCCTGGATGTAACGGCTCAGGAGCGCAATAACCACGTGTACGTAAAAACGCAATCCTGGCAAACCCCAGTGGATTTCACCATCAAAGTACCGCGCCAGTTCTCCCTGCAGCTAGCCACCGTGCAGAACGGCGACATTACCGTGGACAACGTGGCTGGGGAACTGGAAATATCCAACGTAAACGGCTCCATCCGCCTCAACGACGTGGCGGGCTCAGCAGTGCTGAACACGGTGAACGGGGAGCTCATTGCCGACTTCAAGGAGGTAACTGCCGGCGCGCCCATGGCCTTTTCTACCATCAACGGCAAGGTAGACGTGACCCTACCCGCCCGGGCCAAGGTATCGGTGAAGCTGAAATCGGACCACGGCGAAATCTACAGCGACTTTGACCTGACGGCCGACAGCACGCCCACCAAAGTAACCCGCACGGCCAAGGACGGCCTCTACCGCGTGGCCCAGGATACCTGGACCTATGGTAAAATCAACGGCGGCGGCCCCGAGTTCATGGTAAAAACCCTGAACGGCAACATCTACATCCGCCGGTCCAAGTAACCGGCCTGCGCTCTGCGCCCAGCCCTGGCAGCCGCCCATGCGGGTAGCTGTGGTGAGTGACTCCCGCCCACTGGTTGCCGGTCAGGCTGGGCGCAGCAGCGCGCTTCCTTCCTCCCCCTTTGCTGGCTTCCTGAGTAGCGCCGCTGTTGCGGCTGCCAGCCCCCACCATGCCTGTTTGTTTCTCCGCCGCTTACGCCTTCTGCGCTATGAGAACGTCTATTAATCTGATACTTACCCTGGTTTTACTGGCTGTATGCCAGCCCCAGGCCTGGGCGCAGACGGGGGCAGCTCCGGCAGCCTCCGCAACTCCTAAACGCCAACTGCAGGCCATCCGCATCACGGAGGCCATTAAGCTCGATGGGGTGCTGGATGAAGCGGTTTGGCAGCAGGCCCCGGTGGCCACTGATTTTGTGCAGAACCGCCCCAAGCCCGGCCCCCGGGAGCAACACCCCACCGAGGTGCGCATCCTCTTTGATGATGCCGCCTTATATGTGGGCGCCGTGATGCACGATGTGTCGCCGGACTCCATCAAGCGGGAGCTGTCGGCCCGGGACAACCTGCCCAACACTGACTTCTTCGGCATCTTCCTGGACACCTACCACGACAAGCTGAACGGTTACGGCTTTATTGTAACGGCGGGCGGGGTGCAGGCCGATGCCCGCTACTCCCCGGCCAGCGGCGAGGATTTTGCCTGGAATGCCGTGTGGGACGCCCGCACCGCCCTGCGCGGCACCGATTGGGTTGCCGAAATGCGTATTCCCTACTCGGCCATCCGCTTCAGCACCGCCGAGGTGCAGCAGTGGGGCCTGCAGCTAATGCGCCAGCGCCAGGCCCTGCGCCAGGGATTTTTCTGGAGTGAGGTGAAGCCCGAGGTGGATGGGTTTGTAAACCAATGGGGCGAGCTGACCGGCCTGAAAGGGCTGAAACCACCATTGCGCCTCTCGCTCACGCCCTACGTGTCGGGCTACGTGAACCACAACCCACTGAATGCAGAGGGTACCCGCCGCACCACGACCAGTTTCAACGGTGGGGCCGATGTGAAGTGGGGCATCAACGAGAGCTTCACGCTGGATGCTACGCTGGTGCCCGATTTTGGGCAGGTGCAGAGCGACAACCAGGTGCTCAACCTCTCCCCTTTTGAGGTGCAGTTTCAGGAAAACCGGCAGTTTTTCACCGAGGGTACCGAGCTGTTCAACAAGGGCAACCTGTTCTACTCCCGCCGGGTGGGTGCCACGCCCATCGGCTTCTACGGAGTGGGCCTAGCCGAAAACGAGAAGGTGGTGCGCAACCCGGCTGAAACCCGCCTGCTAAACGCCACCAAGATTTCGGGCCGCACCAAAAATGGCCTGGGCATTGGCCTGTTCAACGCCCTCAGCAACGACGTGTACGCCACCGTGCGCAACACCGAAAGCGGCGAGGAGCGCACGGTACTCACCCAGCCGTTCAGCAACTACAACATTGCGGTGCTGGACCAAAGTCTCAAGAATAACTCCTACGTGTCGCTCATCAATACCAACGTCACGCGCTGGGGTAGCACTTACGATGCCAACGTGACGGGTGGCCTGTTCCGCTTTGCCAACAAGAAAAACTCCTACGCCGTGGACGGCAGCGTGGTGTACTCGCGGCGGCGGGGCAACAAGTTCGGGTCCGACCAGGCAATTGACGACCAGAACGGCTACAAGTACACTCTGGGCGTGGGCAAAATCAGCGGCAACTTCACCTGGGGCCTCAACCACCGTATCGAGTCCGACCATTACAACCCCAACGACCTGGGCATCCTGTTCGGCAACAACAACATCACCCAGAGCGCCTACGCCAACTACCGCATTTATAAGCCGTTCTGGAAGGTGAACAACATGAGTTTCTACTCGGAAATAAGCCAGACGCTGCTATACCGGCCCACGCGCTACCAGAGCATGTACTTCTACAACGGCTTCAACACCACCTTCACCAAGAACTTCCTGCAGGTGGGCTACGACTTTATGTACTCACCTACCACGCATGATTTCTTCGAGCCGCGCACCTACCCGCTGGGCGAGTATTACGTGCGGGTGCCGGCCAACGCCGACTGGATTGGCTTTTTGAACTCGGATACGCGCAAACGCCTGTCGTTGGGCGTAAACGCGGGCCTGACCTATTACGCCGAGGATGAGCGCCTGCCCCGCCCCCGCCGCCTGCGTTACCGGGCCGGCTTCTACCCCCGCTTCCGGGTGAACAACCACCTCACCTTCCGTTACAGCCTCGACTGGAGCCTGCAGCGCCACCAGATTGGCTACGTGAACGGGGGCCTCAGCGCCGGTGAAGAACTGGACCAACCGTTTATGGGCCAGATTCTGCTGGGCCGGCGCAACGTGGCCACCGTTACCAACGTGGCTTCGGTGGCCTACACCTTCACCAACCGCATGTCGTTTACGCTGCGGGCCCGCCATTACACCAGCAACGTGCGCTACCAGGATTTCATGGTGCTGCAGCAAGATGGGCAGGAAAACCTGGCTGATTACCGCCGCAACCGGGACAACACCTACAACGCCTTCAACGTGGATGCCGTGTACTCCTGGTGGTTTGCGCCCGGCTCGCAGGTGAGCATTGTGTGGAAGAATGCCGGCAGCACCTATCTGCTGGGCGAACAGGCTACCCCGCTCTACTTCGAGAACTTCAACAACACCATCAACACCCCGCACAATAACTCCCTCTCGGTGAAGGTGCTGTACTACCTCGATTACCTGGCCCTGCGCCGCCGACGGTAGTGTACGGCATCAGTTAGCCAACCTCCTCGCGCTAAACTAGCCTGTTGGAGGCTTGCCTATAGCCACCAACAGGCTAGTACGTTTACTCCAACCTTCCGCCGCTGCCTGCGTTGAGGCACACCATGCAGTACCTCATTTTCGCCGCGCTGGTAGCGGTAGTCGCCTTTTTCTTTTACCGTTACCTCACCCGCGACGCCCGCCTGAAGCAACAAGCTCTGCAGGCCGAGTTTCCCGCCGAGTGGCGTCAGACGCTGCAGCAGCGCGTCGCCTATTACCTGGCACTATCTGATGTGGACAAGCAACGGTTTGAGCGCCGCCTGCAGGTATTTCTGGCCCAAACGCGCATTACCGGCATTCAGACGGATATTGACGATATCACCCGGGTGCTGGTGGCGGCCTCAGCGGTTATTCCCGTGTTTGGTTTCCCCGAGTGGGAGTACAGCAACCTGAGCGAGGTGCTGGTGGTGCCCGACGCCTGGACTCAGCAGCGCGACCCGAACAAGGAGTTTGTAGGGCTGGAAGGCACGTTGCTGGGCTCGGTGCAGGGGTTTCAGACTTCGCACTACATGCGCTTGTCGAAGGCCTCCCTGGAACAAGGTTTCCAAGATTCTTTGGACCGGCAGAACGTGGGCATCCATGAGTTTGCGCACCTGCTGGATGAAGCCGACGGCGTAATTGACGGGGTACCCGGCCTGGCCCTGCCCGCCGCCCTGCGCCCCGAGTGGGAAGCTGTGATGCACCGGGAAATCGAAGCCATCCGGGCCGGCAACTCCGAAATCAACGACTACGCGGGTACCAACGAAGCCGAATTTTTTGCGGTGGTAACCGAGTATTTCTTCGAGAAGCCCGAGAAGCTGCAGGAGCACCACCCCGAGCTGTATGGCCTGCTGCTGCTCGCTTTCCGCCAGAACCCCAAGAGCCGCTTCCTGCGCTGGGCCACCGACCCGCGGCAGTGGCTCAAGCAGTTGCGCAGCCGCCAAAAGTTCGGCCGCAACTCTCCCTGCCCCTGCGGAAGTGGTAAGAAGTATAAGGACTGCCACCTGCTGCAAGAAGCAGCAGGTGCATAAACTCACTATTCCTGTTCTTCTCTCTTGTAAGCCGCAACTCTGGTCTGGCCGGGGTTGCGGCTTGTTGTTGGCGGGTGGTGTATTTTAGCGAACAATTCACCCTGCCTCCTGCTCATGAAAAAATACGTCCTGCCCGCCCTCACGGCTGCCGTACTGGCCTCCTGCGCCCCCACGGCCAAAACGCCCACGGCTACCGCCCCAGATACCACGCAGCCGGAACCCGCCACGCAACCCGCTGCCCCCTCGTGGGCAGAGCAGGCCGATGCCTTTTTAAAAGACTACTCGGCTGAATACGTGCGGCTGTACACCCAGTCCTCGGAGGCCGAGTGGCGCTCCAACACGCACATTGTAACCGGCGACACCGCTAACTCCGGGGCTACCGCCCGGGCCAATGAGCGGATGGCGGCCTTTACGGGCTCTACCCAAAACATTCAGCGCCTGCGGGAGCTGCTGGAGCACAAAGACCAGCTCTCGGAAATTCAGGTAAAGCAGCTACAAACGGCCCTGTACAACGCGGCCAACTCGCCCCAAACCGTGGCCGATGTGGTAAAGCGCCGCATCAAAGCCGAAACCCAGCAGACCGAAAAGCTCTACGGCTTCGACTACAAGTACCAGGGCAAGTCCGTCACCACCAACGACCTGGACGAGCTGCTGCGTAAGGAGCAGAACCCCGCAAAGCGCCAGCAAATCTGGGAAGCCAGCAAAGCCATCGGCCCTACTCTGAAAGATGGCCTACTGAACCTGCGCGACCTGCGTAACCAAACTGTGCAGGCCCTGGGCTACCCCGACTACTTCACCTACCAGGCCTCCGACTACGGCATGAGCCGGGAGGAAATGATGCAGCTGGTGCGTAAAATCAACGAGGAGCTGCGCCCCTTGTACCGGGAGCTACACACTTACGCCCGCTACGAGCTGGCCAAAAAGTACGGCGTGAAGCAGGTACCCGACTACCTCCCCGCCTCCTGGCTGCCTAACCGCTGGGGTCAGGACTGGAGCGCCATGGTGGACGTGAAAGGCCTGAACCTCGACCCCGTGTTGGCCAAAAAGGGCGCCGAATGGCAGGTACAGCAGGCTGAGCGCTTCTACCAAAGCCTGGGCTTCCAGGCCCTGCCGCCCGTGTTCTGGGAGAAATCCAGCCTGTACCCGCTGCCCAAGGGGGCTACCTTTAAAAAAAACAACCACGCCTCGGCCTGGCACATGGACCTGAACCAGGACGTGCGCAGCCTGATGAGCGTGGAAGGCAACACGGAGTGGTACGAAACTACCCACCACGAGCTTGGCCACATTTACTACTACCTCACCTACACTAACCCCGAGGTGCCGCCGCTGTTGCGCCAGGGTGCTAACCGGGCCTACCACGAAGCTATGGGTTCCCTGATGGGCCTGGCCGCCACCCAGAAACCCTTCCTGGCCGGGTTGGGGCTGGTAGATGCCAAATCCCAAACCGACCAAACCCAAACGTTACTGAAGGAAGCGCTGAACTACGCCGTGTTCATCCCGTTTGCCTCGGGCGTGATGAGCGAGTGGGAAAACAGCTTCTACGCCGATAAGCTGCCCGCCGACCAGCTCAACGCCCGCTGGTGGCAGCTGGCGAAGCAGTACCAGGGCATCGTGCCGCCCACTACCCGCGGGGAGCAGTACCTCGACCCGGCCACTAAAACCCACATCAACGACGACCCCGCGCAGTATTACGACTACGCCCTGTCGTACGTCATCCTGTTTCAGCTGCACGACCACATCAGCAAGAAAATCCTGAAGCAGGACCCGCACGCCACCAACTATTACGGTAACAAAGAAGTAGGCGCGTTCCTGGCCGACATCATGCGCCCCGGCTCCAGCAAGGACTGGCGCGCCGTGCTCCGCGAAAAAACCGGCGAGGACCTCTCCGCCCGCGCCATGGTGGAGTACTTCCAGCCACTGATGACCTACCTCAAGCAGCAGAACAAAGGCCGTAAGTACACGATGTGATGGGTAAGGAACTACGGCTTAGTAGCCAGAAATTCAACCCAGAAGCAGCGTTGCAGTTCGTGCAGCGCCGTTTCTACGTGGTGCCCCATAATGTGTCGGAAGAAGGTTTGTGGCTTTTTATCAAACAGTCAGATTCAGTTTCATTGAATGGATCTACAGCTTGGCCGCCAGTCTTTTTATCAGTGAAGAGCGACGGTTTTTACTTCTGCGACAATCTTCTTCCTGGTGCAGATTCAGCGCTAATCTTCAAAGCGTTGTGTGAGTTCATGCTTACTACTAATGGAGAAATTTCTGTGGTAGAGATCTAACTAATAAAGGATGAAAAATACCTGCAGAATTTACTTTTTGCTAGTGCTTCTTCTGGCATTATATGCTTCGCCAGCTCACGCCCAAACATCGGCCGCCCCACTCAGCATCGGCCAGACGTTTACCATTGCCTCTAAAGTGTTGGGCGAAACGCGGCGCATCAACGTGTACCTGCCGGCCGGTTACGCAGAATCGACGACGCAGCAGGTGCCGGTACTCTATATGCCGGATGGCGGCATGGCCGAGGATTTTCTGCACGTAGCGGGGCTGGTGCAGGTGTCAGTAGGGAACGGCACCATGCGGCCCTATCTGCTGGTGGGCATCGAAAACACGGAGCGCCGCCGCGACATGACCGGCCCCACCACCAACGAGAAGGACAAGAAAATAGCCCCGCGGGTGGGTGGTTCGGCCGCGTTTCGCCGCTTCATCCGCACTGAGTTGATGCCCGAAATCAAGCGGCGCTACCGCACTACCGAGGAAAGGGCCGTGGTAGGCGAGTCGCTGGCGGGGCTGTTTGTAGTGGAAACCCTACTGCTGGAACCCGACCTATTCGGTACCTATCTGGCTTTCGACCCCAGTCTGTGGTGGAACAACCGCCAGCTGGTACAGCAGGCCCCTAAGTTCCTGACCACCTATAAAGGCGCGCCCAAAACCCTGTTCATCGCCACCAGCAACGAGCCCGAAATAGTAACCGATGCCGGCGAGTTTGTGAAGGCTCTGCAAGCGGCCGGCAACCCAGCTATTCAATGGCGCTATGAGCCCATGCCGCAGGAAACACACGGGACTATCTACCATCCAGCAGCCCTGCGGGCATTCCGGCAGGTTTTCAAACCCGTTCCGGCGGCTAAGTAGGCAGCACGCGTAGTCAGGAAACCTGGGGAGTATCTTTCGAGCGGCGGTCCAGCACCTTCCCTACCCCGGCCAATCGGCGCGACACTAAATCCAGCACTTCTTCGTCGTCCAGGTTGATGCCGTTGTTGCGGGTGGCCAAGTAGCGCGTCAGGGCGGCATTGTCATCCAGCGTGGCACTTAGCTCGTGCTGTGCCGCCTCCCATTCCTCGGTAAGGCCGGCATTCAGGTACTGGAAACGCAGCTCAATGGTCCGGCTCACCAGTTCAGCTAACCGCTTCAGCACATCTTCCTCCGCCGTTGTCAGGGTTCGGTATTCGCGCCCAATTACGGCCATCATCCCAATCCGCTCCCCGCCGGGCATCTGCAAAGCAGAGCCGGCGTAAAAACTTAGTCCCAGCGACTGGGCCACATCAGGCTTAATCAGCCGGCAGCTTTCGGCTTTGTAATCGGAGGTGATGATGGGTGTATCCAGCAGAATAGCGGCCGAGCACATGCTCTCCGTACGGGGTAAACCGGGCACGCCCTCAGCCCCCGTCAGGGCCTTGAAGTGCACGTATTCCTCATCTACCAGGGAAATCAGGGCAATAGGCGTGTTGAACAACTGCGCTGCCCAGGCCACGTACTCGTCAAAAATTTTCTCGGGAGTGGTATTGGCAATCTGGTACAGATGCAGAGTCCGGAGCCGGCTCGCCTCATTTGCCGGAATCAGGGAGGCGGGAAAAGTTGTGCTCATGTAAAAAAGCCAGCTGAACGTAGGTCGTTACACTACCGTTCAGCTGGCAATAAAGTTTGCTGCAGGCCACGAAAATCCTGCATTTAATCAAGATTTAATAGTTGGCCTCAGTACCAGGCAGGTCAATGAGGATGAATTGTGCGTCGGCAGTAGCTTGTATTTCCAGCACATGCTCATCAGTGGCCCGAATTTGGTCGTTGGCTCCAATGTCCACTCCATTGACGTACAGCTTTCCCTCTTTTACATACAGAAAGGTGTTGCGAATCGGGAAGGTTTTAAACGACACGGACTTGCCTTCGCGCAGATTGCACCAGTACACGCTGCTGTTGGAATTCATATACACCACGTCTTCCAGCACTTTCTGGCCGGATACCAGCGGTACCAGTTCGTTTTTGGAATCCAGGAAGTTTACGTCCTTCTGCTCGTAGCTGGGAGCCAGGTTTTTCTGATTGGGCAGAAACCACAGTTGGTAGAGGTGTACTGGCTTGTCAGTTTCGTTATGCTCAGAATGGGCCAAGCCAGTGCCCGCTGTCATGCGCTGCACCTCTCCCTTAGTAATGCTGCGGCGGTTGCCCATGGTATCCTCGTGGGTCAGTTCGCCTTCCAGCACCAGCGTCACAATTTCCATTTCGGAATGCGGGTGCTGAGGAAAACCAGCATTGCCCTGCACCGTATCGTCGTTGAACACCCGCAACGGACCAAAGTGCACGTTCTGCGGATCATAATAATCGGCGAAACTGAACAGGAAGTAGCTATTAAGCCAGGCCACGGGCGAGGCATGGTACCGGTCGGTGGCGGGAATAAGCTTGAGCATTGGGAGTCAGGGTTGGTCTACAGCAGCCTTACGCAAGCCGGGAGCCGGTGGTTAGCATGCGGCTGTACTACCACTGTAACTACCCCATCGCCAACAAAAAAGCCTCCGCGCTGGCGGAGGCTTTCAGGATTGCTAACAAGGCTGAGGTACTTACACTTTCTTCATGGTGCTCACCTGCTGCTGCAAATCCAGTACAATACTGGCCAAGCGGTTCAGCGACAGATCGGCAATGGGGAACGTGCTGCTGATGTAGGACTTAGCCTCCCAAATTTCCAGCACATCCTCCACCTCAATTTCGTAGGGTGAATACAGCGTATTGTCGGAGTGCAGGGTGAGGCGGGCAGCATCTTTCAGGCGGTTGTACACCCGCTTGAACACAATGCCCTCTTTGCCGCTCACCACAATGCAGGGCGTACCATCCTTAATGCTCAGCCAATCATCCACGTAACGGCCCACAATAACGGTTCCGCTGGCAATGGGCAGCATGGAGTCGCCGGCAATTTCGAAGGCGCGGTAGGTCCCGGTATTGCCCAGCATGGGCAGCCGGAACTTGGGCAGTTCCTCCAGGTACTCGGGGTCGGCGTAGCCATTGAGGTAGCCGGCGGCGGCTTTCTGGGGCACCAGTTCGATGTTTTCATTCTGTTCCCGGTCCACGGTCAGGGCCAGAATACGCAGGCCATTACCCCGGTTACTCTGCTCAGCGGCAGCCTGGGCCGTTTGGGCCTGCAGCTGAGCCGCCGTTTTGGCGTTCTTCTTTTTGGTAAAGTCGGTGGTAACCAGTGCATCCAGCGTAATGCCGAACAGGCGGGCCATGTTTACCAGCGTGGTTAGCTTGGGTTCGGCCCGGCCTTCCTCATACGCGCCTACCAGGGAGCGTTTGATGCCAAGTTTTTCGGCCATCTGCGCCTGCGTCAGGCTCAGTTCGCGCCGCCAGAATTTAAGGTTGGTATTAATCATAACGCAGGGGAGCCGGGAAAACGGACTGCAATGGCAAGCAAGTACCGGCTCACGAAGGTACGAACCAACATACGAGAATACTAATTCAATTAGCTGAAAAATTTACTAAAATTTTAGGGCAGTATTACGGCCTGGCAGCAGCCGGAAGAGAACGGGCGGTTGATGCAGAGCCGATCCACCACTCATCATTTTCCCAGTAAGTATCCCAGCCAAGTTTGGCGTACTTAGGGTTTATCACAACGTCCCGCTCTCCTACTTCAAACTCCTTTAACACGTGTTCAGCAAAGCCGGCCACATTCTCAACCAAGAGGAACGGCTTCTTCTGGCCTGAACGATTGGCTGTCCAGCTACCGTCAAACAACAAGTCGGCCCCACGCGCACCAGCCGTCTGGCGCAGAGAAGTCGACTGTAATCGGTGCTTATCCGTAACTGCCACATCCAGCTCGGCACTGCCTGTGAATGTTCCACCTGCGGTCTGGGGTAGCTCCTGCCAATTGAAACGGCCGGAAAGTGTGTAATACGCTACTGGTTTTTCGGCGCCTGGCAAGCGCACAACGGTTACCATGCGCATCGCCTCTTGCTCGGCCTCAAAGGCTTGCTCAGCCTGGTTCAAAGCAGGCTGCAACCGAATTGACGTCAACTCTATGGTACCCTGCAAGTCCTTTATCTTACCCTTAAACCGACTTTTGCCTGACACGTGAATCAGGCGGGGCTGCGCGGGGTCGGCCTGAACCTGCAGGAACACCACCTCAATACGGTGGCGGTCAGTACCAAAAAAGCCGTTGTACGGCATAGTTTCGCCCCCCTCACGCACGGATTGCAACACCGGTACCACGGCGTATTGCTGCAGAAACCGGGTTAGCTCTTGATCAGGCAGGGGCGCTGGCAACACCGGTGGTGCAGGCAAAGAAGCCTGATAACGAGTGGGCGGCGGCGGCGGTAACGGGGCGGCTGCCACAGTGGACTTGGCCACTTGTATCCCGGTTGAAGCACGTTGCTGACAGCCCCCTACTAGCCCAAGCAACCCACCTATAAGGAGAATACCGGAGCGCATACGACTACAATGATGTGCTAATACTAGTAGCGGAATCTACCTCTGCGGCCGTTTCTGATTCCTGAATGGTGGTTTGTCCCGGTTCAGCCCACCACTCCTCATTCTGCCAGTACGTATCCCAGCCCAACTTAGCGTACTTGGGGTTGAAGTCCCGGTCCCGCTCCCCCACCATAAAATCCCGAAATATATCCTGCTGGTACTCAAAGACATTCTGCACCCACAGCACGGGTTTTTGCTGCTTGGTTTCGGGGTTCGTCCAGGTACCGTCAAATACCACAAAACCACCCCGGGTGTTTTGCTTGTCGTCCCGGCAATATGCTTCAACCTCCCCACGCTCTGCTACCGAAAAATCAACCATCACTTCGCCTTCAAATACGCCGGCTCCTTTGTAGCTGACATCTTCCCGGAGGGTGAACTTGCCAAGCGTCGTGTACGCATTAATGGCATTCGCATCGGCCAGATACTTTTTCGCATCCTTGGCCGATAAATACTCGGGGGCTTTTTTGACCAACGCCTGCCCACCCAGCTGCGTGAACAGAATATCCCCCTGGAACGGCGTGACAGCCTTCTTGAACCGGTTTTTGCCTTTCACGAAGTAATGCATGGGATTAGCGGGGTCGCGCCGTACTTCCAGCATGGCAAACTCAATGCGGTAGTGGTCGGCACCATAGAAGCCATTCATCACTTCCGAATCATCCGCCTCCTTGGCAATCAGGCTGCTTAAATCGTAGTCCTTGAAGAATTTTTGCTCCTCTGCCGACAGTGCGGGGGCCGCCGCCGGGGTAGCGGCGGGAGCTATGGTTTCGGTAACTGCGGCTCGAGAAGTAGTAGTGGGGATAGAAACGGTGCTAGCCGGTTTCTGCTGGCAGGCGGCCACCAGGACCAATGAGAGGGCGGAGTAATAAGCGGAGCGCATCGGCAACGGCAGATAAAGTAGTGTGGGAGAATTATCAGAAGAAATATACAACTTATGCAATACCCTTCGCAACCATTGGCTGCGACCGGGCGGTTTTTGGAGCAACCAAGGAACCAAATGCCCGCAGATACCAGCGGCCCAGCCCGCCCTGCACCAGCACCTCCGCCAGCAGCAGGTTGCCCACCCAGGAAAGCCACACCACAGTCAGATAGGTTTCAATGGGCTTGGTCTGGAAGAAATAATGCATGCTGTAGCTTTCCAGGCGCAGGCTCATGGCGGCCAGCGTTACGGCGTAGGCGCGCAGCATCCATTCACTGTGCAGCAGCCAGCGCCGCTGCCGGGCCGCGCGGTAAGCCTGCCAGGTCACCAACCACCATACCACACATTGCAGGGTGAAGCCCACCTTGGCCGAAAGCCCGCCATTGGCATACATAGCCAGCACCAGCCCTGAGGGAGCCGCCAGTGCCAGAATACTCACTACATACACCTGCCCCAGCTGCCGGTGCAGGCGCGGCCAGCGGCGGTATAGGGCTGGCACCAGCTGCACCAGCCCCGTTACCAGCACCCACCAGCTGCTGGTGATGTGCACATAAAACCCCACCCGAAACCACGGATTATCATTGATAACCTGTGATTTGGTAGTCAGAAACAGAATTCCCTTCTCAAAGCCCAGGTAGGGCACTACCATCGTCAGCATCCGCAGGCTGAAGGCAGTCACCGCCAGAAACGCCAGCAGCTGCACGGAGCGTTTCAGGAGCGGATAAGTAGCAGGCATATATCAGGGGATTGAGCTAGGCGGAATAAAGCTAGAAAATTCAGTTGGTAGAATAAGACCGGCCCTGAGCACTTTCCTGAGCGGAGAGTAACCAGGGCCGGTGTATCATGACCAGATTTGAACTCTTAGCTACTCCCCGCGCAGGCGCTTGAAATACTGCAGCGCCAGCCGCAGCCGAAAATAGTCGTATTTCTCCCGCAGGTGGTCGAACAGGTCGCGGAGCATGGGGCTGCCGCCGAGCTGAGCCTGGGCCGTCTGGATTTCGGCCAGCTCCTGGGGCTTGAGGAACTGCTCGATGCGTATGTCGAGCCCCTTGGCGTAGCCGGTAGTAAGGTGGGTTTGTACCGTGGATACGGCCAGGTCGCGCCGGGCAGCAATATCCTCCACGCTCAGGCCCATGCGGTGCAGCTGGAAAGTGGTTTCCATGGTGCCATTCCCATCCCCGGCTGCTTCCGTGGGCGCGGCCTTGGCAGCGCGCTTGCGTGGGGCGCGGGCAGGGCTGGCGCTGTCACCGTTCAAGCCCAGGGGCAGGTCATCCTCATCCAAGTCGGCCAGGGCGGCGGGGTTGCCCCCGTGAGCCAGCACCTCCCGGATGAACGCCTCACCGTAGGTTTCAAACTTCTTCATGCCCACCCCCGAAATAGCCAGCATGGCGTTGCGGTTCACGGGGCGCTCCACCGCCATTTCCTGCAGGGTGGTATCCGTAAAGATAACGTAAGGTGGTACGCCCTGCTCGTCGGCAATGCGCTTGCGCAGAGCCCGCAACGCCTCGAACAGCGTCGCCTCGGGCGTGGCGGCCACGGCTTTGGCGGCGGCAGCTTTGCGGCCTTTAGCGGGCTTTTCAACCTTCTCTGCGGGCTGGAATTTCTTCATCGACACGGGGCGCTGGCCCTGCAGCACCTCCTTGCCCAGCGGCGTCAGCTTCAGGGTGTAGCCTTCCTCGTAGGCGATGTACACGAGGCCGTCGTTCAGCATCTGGTGCACGTAGCTGTACCAATCCAGGTAGGGCAGGTCGCGGCCGGCACCGTAAGTTTTAATCTGGTCGAAGCCGCCCGACAGCACCGCCTGGTTGCGCATGCCGCGCAGCACGTCAATCAGCAGGTTAATGCTGAGCCGCTCCCGCCCCCGCACTACGGCCGACAAGGCTTTCTGAGCCAGCTCGGTACCATCGAAGGTGGTGGGCGGGTTGCGGCAGATGTCACAGTTGCCGCAGTCCTGGGGCAGCACTTCCCCGAAGTAGTTGAGCAGGATTTTGCGGCGGCAGCCGGCGGCCTCGGCAAACTGCTGCATGCGCTCCAGCTTGGTGAGGTTAAGCTGAGTGAGGTTGGGATTTTCCTTGGTGAGCATGTCGCGCAGGCTCATCACATCGGCGAAGCTGTAGAACAGCACGGCCGTGGCCGGCGCCCCGTCGCGGCCGGCACGGCCAATTTCCTGGTAATACCCCTCGATGTTCTTAGGCAGGTTGTAATGAATCACCCAACGCACGTTGCTCTTATCGATGCCCATACCGAAGGCAATAGTGGCTACAATCACCTGCAAATCGTCCTTCAGAAACGCTTCCTGCACAGCCCCACGCTGGTTGGGCGTCATGCCGGCGTGGTAGTAGCCGGCCTTGATACCCTTGGCCTGAATTTTCTGAGCCAGGGTTTCGCACTGCTTGCGCGAGAGGCAGTAGATGATACCTGACTCGCCGGGGTGGCGCTCCAGAAACTCGATGATGCCGTTGATGCGGTCCTGGCCCGGGCGCACAATCAGGTTGAGGTTGGGCCGGTCAAACGACGAGAGGAACACCCGGGGCTGGTTCAGGCGCAGTTGCTGCTGGATGTCGCGCTGGGTAAGGCGGTCGGCGGTGGCGGTGAGGGCAATGATGGGCACCTGCGGAAACTGCTCCCGCAGCACCCGCAGCTGGGTGTACTCGGGCCGAAAATCATGGCCCCAGGAGCTAATGCAGTGGGCCTCGTCGATGGCAAACATGCTGATGCGCAACCGCCGCAGAAACTGCAGGAAGCCTTCCGAGAGCAGCTTTTCGGGCGACACGTACAGCAGCTTGAGGTAGCCGTTGAGGCAGTCGGCGGCAATGTTGTTCTGCTCGCTCTGGCCCACGCTGCTGTTGATGTAGGCGGCCGAAATACCGTTGGCTTTCAGGGCCTCCACCTGGTCTTTCATCAGGGCAATCAGTGGCGACACCACCACGCATACGCCCTCCTGCACCACGGCCGGCACCTGAAAGCAGATGCTTTTGCCGCCGCCGGTGGGCATCAGCACCACCGTATCCTGCCCGCTCAGAATCGTGCCGATGATGTCTTCCTGCATGGGCCGGAAGTTGTCGTAGCCGTAGTACTTTTTCAGTACGAGGCGGGCAGATTCGATGGTCGGGGCAAGTTGTTCGGGGGCAAATAACATGGGGTAAAGATACGGCGAAACCGGGCGGGGTGAAAGTGCTCAGTTAACCATTACGGGGCAGGAATCGTGCACGCAGGCGGCCAAATCCTGAACGGCCGCACCGGCAGTATTTGCCGTAGAATGAAGCATTGTCCATTCTGTTTTCTGTCCTATGACTCAGCCAACCTCCCCCGCTCAACACCAAGCCTTACTCGATGCCCTGAACCGCTGCGTAGCCGCCTGCGAGTTCTGCGCCACTTCCTGCCTGTTGGAAGAACACGTGCAACACATGGTCGGCTGCATCCGCCTCGACCGGGACTGCGCCGACATCTGCGCCTTAGTGGCCCGCCTGGTATCCCGGGGCTCCGAACACGCCAAGCACCTCATCAAAGAATGCATTGAAGTGTGCACCAAATGCGCCAACGAGTGCGGCAAGCACAACGCTACGCATTGCCAGCAGTGCGCCGAAGCTTGCCGCGCCTGCGCCGAGGCATGCCGGGAATATGCGGGCTAGGGTTTCACAAACCACATAGAAAAAGCAAACCGTCCAAGTTGACAGCATAACTGTCGGCCTGGACGGTTTGCTTTTTTTCACTGACCTCTTACTTCAACAACTCCAGCACCACGGCCGTTTTAGCGGGGATCTGCAGGGTTTTCAGGTCCGAAATGGTTTCGCCGGTAACTACGTTGCGGGCTTTGGTGAAGCCGCTCATCCGCTCCGCGAAGCGGGCGGTGGGCAGGCTGGCGGCTGCAGAGGTGGAGTTGGTGGTTACCATGACGGTGCCCGCGTCGGAGTAGCGGAAGTACACGTACTGGCCGTTTTCGGGCAGGTACTGCATGAGCTTGCCGGAGCTGAGCACCGGGTGGGTTTTGCGGTAGTTGGCCAGGGTTTTCACGAAGGTGAAAGCCTCGTTTTCGGCCTCGGTGCGGCCGGCGGCGGTAAATTTGTTTTGCTGGTCGCCAGGGAAGCCGCCGGGGAAGTCGCGGCGCACTTCGGCATCCGAGGGGTCCTTGAAGTTCTTCATCAGGATTTCCGTGCCGTAGTACATGCTGGGGATGCCGCGGGTGGTCAGCAGCCAGGTCAGGCCCATCTTGAACTTGTTGATGTCCTCCCCAACCTCCGACAAATACCGGTTGTGGTCGTGGTTGTCGAGGAAGGTCACCAACTTTTCCGGAGCCACATACAGTCCATCCTGGGCAAGGGCCTGGTACACGCGCTGCACCCCGTTGTCCCAGCCGGTGGCATCCTTGCCGCCCACTTCGCGCAGGCCGGCCAACATGGCATTTTCCAGCACGAAATCAAGCCCGCCGGGCTGGTTGGACTTGAAGGGAAAATCCACCTTGTTGCGCACGTAGTAGGCCTGGTCCACCACATTGTTCACCGATGACTCCCCGAAAATGTGAATCTTGGGATACTCTGTGAGCAAGGCCGCGTTGCAGCGGTTCATGAAGGGCTGGTCGTTGTACATGTACGTGTCGATGCGCCAAGCATCTACGCCAAAATTCTCCACCGTCCAGAGGGCGTGCTGGATAAGGAAGTTGGCCACATAGTGGTTCTGCTGGTTGAGGTCGGGCAGGAAGGGCACAAACCAGCCATCCAGGGTCACACGCTTGTCAATCTGGGCGGCGTGGGGGTCGGTGATGGGCTGCTGCCGGTAGCTGGTGTTGGTGTAGGTGGGCCACTGGTGCAGCCAGCTTTTCATGGGCAAATCCTGCACAAACCAGTGGTTGTTGCCTACGTGGTTGTACACGGCATCCTGCACCACTTTCAGCCCCATGCCGTGGGCCTTCTGCACAAAGGATTTGTAGGCCGCGTTGCCGCCCAGGCGCTTGTCCACGTTGTAGTGGTCAGTGAAGCCGTAACCGTGGTAAGCCGAGCGTTTAACCCCGCCCTCATCCGTCAGGCCCTGATTGTTCTCGATGACGGGCGTAAACCACACGGCCGTTACGCCCAACTCCTTCAGGTAATCGAGGTGCTGCGCGGCCCCCTGCAAATCACCGCCGTGGCGCAGGAAGGGATTGGCGCGGTCGGAGCTGGGGTCGGCCATGTCGGCGAACTTGTCGTTCGAGGGGTCCCCGTTGGCAAACCGGTCGGGCATGGCCAGGTAAATCAGGTCAGCTTGCGTGACACCCTGGGCTTTTACCGAGTTGTCGCGCGCTTTCAACTCCCAATTCTGCGTTACGGTTTTCGCGCCTTTCTTGCCCACCAGCGCCACCTGCCCGGGTTTGGCGGTGGGCGCAATAACGAGGTCAAGGAAGGCATAGTTGGGGTTTTCGACGGTGTTGGTTTTCACCAGCTTCACGCCGGGGTAGTTCACAGTGTAGGTAAGCGTACCGGCCTGGGGGCCGTACACCAGCAGCTGCACGGTGTTGTGCTTCATGCCCACCCACCAGTTGGTGGGGTTCAGGCGGGTGATGGATTGGGCCGAGGTGGTGAATGGCAGCAGGGCCGCCGCTACCAGCAGGCGGAATAGGGTCTTCTTCATCTTCAGGGGGAATTGGGAAGCGGAAGATACGGGCGAGGCGGCTATGAATAAAGAACGTCATTCCGAGCTTGTCGAGAAATCTTGCGTGCTGACGTTGCTGCATTAGCCCAGGGTTTAAACCCTGGGCTACGATGCGGTGGTCGTTCTATGGTAAGCCACCATCAGCACGTAAGATTCCTCGACAAGCTCGGAATGATGTTCTACATGCACTCTACTGTGCTACCACCTACTCCGGCTTATTCACCTTTCGCGTGCCCTGGTACAACTCGTATTTCAGCAGGCGGCAGTCAATCGGGCCGTTGTAGAGCGGGATGCGGCGGCTGGCTTTCAGGCCGATGCGCTTGGCCGCTTCCAGGTTACCGGTGAAAATGTAGGCATCATAGCCCTGGAAGCCCGATTTGAGCGTGTCGCCAATGGTTTTGTACAGGGCATCCATCTCCGACTCCTCCCCGATTCGTTCCCCATAAGGCGGGTTCATAATCACGATGCCGGGCTCCTCCTTGGCCGGGGCCTTGGCCTCTTTCACGTCGCGCACCCCGAGGCGGATAAAATCCTCCAGATCAGCGGCGGCCACGTTTTGCCGGGCCAGCTCAATGTACTCGCGCGAGAGGTCGGAGCCGGCTAGGTAGGCCTGGGGCTCCTCCAGGCGGGCCTGGCGGGCGTCCAGCTGCACCGATTCCCAGAGCTTGGCATCGAAATCGGGCCAGTTCTCGAAGCCGAACTTGCCCTGGTGATACAGGCCGGGGGCAATGCGCTGGGTTAGCATGGCGGCCTCCGTGAGCAGGGTACCGGAGCCGCACATGGGGTCGATGAGCGTCTTTTTGCCGTCCCAGCCCGCTAGCAGCAGCAGGCCGGCGGCCAGGGCCTCATTGAGGGGGGCCACGTTGGTTTGCTGGCGGTAGCCGCGCTTGTGCAATGATTCGCCGGAGGCATCGAGGCTGAGCGTCACCTCATTTTCAATCATGTGCAGGTGCAGCCGGATGTCGGGGTTCTTGACGTCCACGCTGGGGCGGCGGCCCAGGCGGTTGCGGAACTGGTCCACGATGGCGTCCTTGGTGAGCTGGGCCACAAACAAGGAGTGGTCGAAGGTGGACTTGTTGACCACGGCCGTAATGGCGAAGGTCTGGTCGGGACTGATGTAGCGCTGCCAGTCGATGCGGCTTACTTCGCGGTATAGGGCCCGCTCGTCGCGGGCGTAGAAGCCGGCGAAGGGGCGCAGGATGCGCATGGCCGTGCGGCACCACAGGCAGGCTTCGTAGAGCAGCTGCGTGTCGCCCACAAACTCGACGGCTCGCTGGCCCACTTTCTCAATCTTGGCGCCCAGTTGCCGCAGCTCCTCCGCCAGCACCTCTTCCAGCCCAAACTGGGTGGTGGCAGTCATATAAAACGGCGTGGAGCGGCGGCTGGGCTGAGGCATGATACTGGGCAATAAGCGCGAAAAGAAGCGCAAAGATACGGCGCGTAGGCGGCTCCAGCATGTATCTTTGACTGCCTTCCTATTTGGGCAGCACTATCTTTTTCTATGAAAGACTTACTTCGGCGGGTTCAGTTAATTACTCCTCTGGTATTTGATTTCCCTATTAGCAAAGACGAGTTTCTGCAGCGTCTGAAGCCGCACGTTGCCCCACCGCATATCAATCCATTCGGCAGGCTGGGCCGCATTTTCTCGCCTACAATTGCGCCATATAGTGGGACTATTCAACCTAACTTTATACGGATAAAGCCTCGCACAGATGGCAATCAGGCCTTTCTGCCTACTATCGAAGCTAATCTTCTTCAAACTGAATCCGGAGTGCGGCTTGAAGGTGAACTGAATGGTGCCTCTTTTTTTGTGCTGGCTCCCGCCTGTTTTTATCTGTTCTTCGTGCTGTTTGCACTAATCAGTTTGATTTCACGGAGTAAGGGCTTGGTCAATTTGAGTATCCTGCTGCTCATCATGTCGGTGCAGGGCATATTCTTCGTTGGAATTCCATATTTCAGGGCGCGGCGCAGTATGCAGGAGGTGGCTTACAACTTGGAACGGGACCTGTATTATTTCGTAGAGCGGCCGGCACCCGCACCTGCTTCCTAGCCCAGTGCTGTTCTCACGCACAAGTATATTTCTGCTCCTATTTGGCACTATCGGCTGTCACTGGCCCCCCAACCAGCCGCCAGTCCTAGTGCTGCAACCTTTCCGAGGCTTTCCGAAGCAGTTGGCAGATTCGGTGCGGCATCAGCTGCAACGACAACAGGTAGCTGTCGTGCTGGCTCGCCCACGCGGCTTGCCCCAGGCGTCCTACTACCCGCCCCGCCACCGGTACCGCGCCGATTCCCTGCTGCGCTATCTGGTACGGCAGTACCAGCCCGACACCGTAGTTATCGGCCTCACGCAACGCGACATCAGCACTTCCAAAAACGGCCGCCGCGACTGGGGCGTGCTGGGGTTGGGGTACCAGCCGGGCCGGGCGGCCGTGGTATCCAGCTTCCGGCTGCGGCGCAACGTATCCAGCCAGTTTTATAAAGTGGTGCTCCACGAAATTGGGCATACGCAGGGCCTACCCCACTGCCCGGTGCCCAGCTGCTTTATGCGCGACGCTGAAGGCGGCAACCCAACCGACGCGGAAACCGGCTTTTGCGCCAGGTGCGCCAAATACCTGCAACGGCTTGGCTGGCCGCTGGCTGCGCCTCCCAGGTAGTGCCGTTTTCCCAAAAAAACTCCGTAGCATTGCTAAGCCGGCCTCTCGGGCCGGCTTTTTGTTTCTCTCAACTCCGCCTTTTATGGCTATTCCCACTTCTTCCTCTACCACGGCTACAACCAGCACGGCCACCCGCAGCTACGCGCTGCCTATGGCCGCCATGACGAGCCTGTTCTTCCTGTTTGGGGCCGTTACCAACTTCAATGGGGTCCTCATGCCTTACTTGAAGGACGTGTGTCAGCTCAGTGATTTTCAGTCATCTACAGTGTCAGTAGCGTTTTTCGGGGCGTATTTCCTGATGTCGCTGCCGGCGGGGGTGCTGCTGAAACGGCTGGGCTACCAGCGCGGCATCGTGGTAGGATTGCTGATTATGGCCGTGGGGGCACTGGTGTTTATTCCGGCGGCCAACTCGCGGGTATTCGGCGTATTTCTGTTGGGCCTGGCGGTGCTGGGGGCCGGCATTACGCTGCTCCAAGTAGCGGCCAACCCCTACGTATCGGTGCTGGGGCCGGCCAGTGGGGCCGCTTCTCGGGTGAGCCTGGTGGGCGTGGCCAACAACTTCGGGGGCACGTTGTCGCCGTTGCTGGGCGGGATGCTCTTGTTTGGTGGTTCGGAGATACTGAAAGCTCGGCTGGCGGCTATGCCCGTCGCTCAGCGCCTGAGTGAGGAAGCTGCTTTAGTAAAGGGCCCCTACATTGGCCTGGCAGTGTTTCTGGCAGTATTGGCCGGAATATTTGCCCTGCTGAAGCTGCCGGAACTAGAATCTTTCGCCGATGAGGAAACTGCTTCGGACGACACCACGCTGCCGGCCCGAGCTTCGGCGCTCAGCTACCCTCACTTAGCTTTGGGAGTAGCCGCCATTTTCCTGTACGTGGGCGTAGAGGTTGGCTTAGGCGACTACCTCATCCGCTTCGGCGAAGCCCAAAATATCAATCAACTATCGGGCTTTACGCAGGCGCTGGTACGGGGCCTCAACGTGGCCGTGAACTACATGGCCGTGCTGTTTGGGCAGGCCCCGGCCCCGGTGGATACCACGGCCGGCTTCACCAAGGCGGTGGGCGCAGTGCTGGTATCGTCATACTGGTTTGGCTCCCTGGTGGGCCGGGCGGCGGGCATTCCGCTGCTGCAGCGCATCAATGCCCGCTACGCGCTGGTGCTAGTGTGTACCGTAGCGCTGCTGAGCGTGCTGGCCGCCGTGCTAATTCGGGGCGAGGCGGCCCTGTGGCTGGTGGTGCTGTGCGGGCTCTGTAACTCCATCATGTGGCCGGTAATCTTCCCGCTGGCCATCAAAGGCTTGGGCCCGCTCACCAAGCAAGGCTCTTCGTATCTGATTATGGCCATTGTAGGCGGAGCCGTTATTCCCTTCTTGATGGGGGCCGTGGCTACCTACGCGGGCGGCTTGCGGGTGGCCTTCGTACTGCCGGCCCTGTGCTACGCCTACCTGCTGTACTACGCCATGCGTGGTTATCAGGTGCGCTAATTGCTTAGTTTCTCGACTTGTAACGCGGCTGGCTTCCTTAGGAGCCGGCCGCGTTGGTTTATGAGCGCCTACACAGAGAGCCTGCGCAGCTGAACGCGGCAAACGGCTACCTTTGCGCCTGTAACATCCGCTTTCCGTACTTATGGCTCCGGCTCCCCAACTTGACCAGGCAGTTTCGCTCCGTCCTTACAACACCTTTGGGCTTGATGTGAAGGCCCGGCTGTTTGCCCGATTTACCTCGGTGGAAGAGTTGCGCGCCCTGCTGGCCCTGCCCGAAGTGCAGCAAGCTGAAAAGCTAATCTTGGGCGGAGGCTCCAACCTGCTTTTCACCCAGGATTTCGACGGCGTGGTGCTCAAAAATGAGATTCGGGGACTGGAAGTTGCCGGGCAAGATGAGGATTCCGCGCTGGTGCGGGCCGGAGCTGGTGAGTTGTGGCACGATTTGGTGCAGTTCACCCTCGACCAGGAACTCAACGGCATCGAAAACCTCTCCCTGATTCCGGGTACGGTGGGTGCCGCGCCGCTCCAGAACATTGGGGCGTACGGGGCCGAGCTGAAAGACACCTTCGACCACCTGGAGGCCCTGGAGTTAGCCACCGGGCAGGTGCGCACGTTTTCGGCCTCGGAGTGCGGCTTCGGCTACCGGGAATCGGTGTTCAAGGGTCCGCTCAAAAACCAGTACGTGGTAACCGGCCTGGTGCTGCGCCTGCACCGCCGCCCCCAGCCTAACGTCAGCTACGGGGCCATCCAAACCACGCTGGAAGACATGGGTATAGGTGGTGAGCCTACCCCGCGCCAGGTGAGCGAGGCCGTGATGCACATCCGCCGCAGCAAGCTCCCCGACCCCACCCAGATTGGCAACGCCGGCTCCTTTTTCAAAAACCCGGAGGTGTCCCAAGCCAAGTTCGATGAGCTGCGGGCCCAGCACCCGGGCATCCCGGGCTACCCCGTGCCGGGCGGCGTGAAAGTACCCGCGGGCTGGCTGATTGAGCAATGCGGCTGGAAAGGCCTGCGCCGGGGCCCCCACGGCGTGCACGACAAACAGGCCCTGGTGCTGGTAAACCACGGCGGGGCGCAGGGCCACGACATTCGGGAGTTGGCCTACGATATTATTGCCTCGGTGCGCGAAAAATTCGGCATTGAGCTGCATCCCGAGGTAAACATTCTGTAAGTGCCTGACCCGGCCCGGTTGCTTTATAGGCGACCGGGCCGTTTGATTTTCAAGATTTTGGACGTTCCGGAAAAAAACTTCACACGTTTGCGAGCAGCACCGTAATTTTAAACTCGACTGCTTACCCTACTGCACTGCTTTTACCCGGCAACCTCACTTGTTTCCGGGTTCATCCCACACAACCTCCTCTCTACATGAAACGCGTTTTTCTGCCCGTTCTGTTGGCTTCCGTAGTGCTTTCAGCTCAGGCCCAGCGTAAAACGGCTTCGGCCAAACCAGTTTCTTCATCTACTCCGGTCCCTGCTACCGCAGCCCCGGCCCCGCCTACCATTACGGCGGCCCGGGCGGCTGGCCCCGGGGCCACGGTTACCATTCGCGGCACCGTTACTAATGGCCCGGAACTGGGCCAGCTCCGGTTTGTGCAAGACCGCATGGCTGGCTTGGCCGTGTTTTCGACTACCAACACCTCGCTCCACTCCTTAGTACCCGGCGACAGTGTGCATATCACGGGCACACTCAAAAACTACAACGGCTTGCTGGAGATGGACCCCGTTGCCTCGGTAACCAAAATAGCCTCGGGCCGCCCGGTAACTGTAGTTGATGTGCCAGCTACCGATATGAACTCCGTGTTCGACGATGCCTACGAGGGCCGGCTGGTGCGCATCAAAGGCGTGAGCAGCCTTACCACGGGCACCGGCACCCCGGCCGAAGCCCTAAAGGGCAACACCAACTACTTGCTGAATGGGCAGAAAGCTAATCCCATTCGCATCAACGTGGCCTCCACCGGCGAGAAAGGCCTAGTGGATAAAACCCCGCCCAGCAGCACCTTCGATATGGTGGGTACTGTGAGCCAGTTTACTCAGAACGGTATGGGCGGTTATCAACTGCTGCCCCGCCTGTATTCGGATTTTGTGGTGGCGGGCGGACTGCCGGCTATTACCGGAGAGCCGGTGCCTACCAACGTGTTTCGCAATGGCTTTACGGTGGTGTTCCAAACAGTAAACCCCGGCACTTCCAAAGTGGAATACGGCAAAACGGCCGCCTTAGGCACCATGGTGGAGTTGCCCACGCCTACCCGCATGCATTCGGTGGAAATCAACAACCTGGAGCCTAATACCTCCTACTACGTACGAGTATCCTCCACCAACACGGCCGGTACCTCCGCTGCCCCGGCCGTGCCTATGCTCACCGACAACAAAAAGAAACCCGTGGGCCGCTAAGACAGGCTCCCGCCGGTACGCGGGCATCATGAAGTCTTCATCTGTGTGGCACCAATATTTACGCTGAAAATCAGGATATTTGTCTCCGTTTTTCAGTAGCACACCTTCCCCCAAACCTTTTTCTTCTTTGATGAAAAAATTACCCTTGTTGGTTTTGCTTCTTAGCATGGCTGGCTGGCTGCCTGCGCACGCGCAAGCGGTCATTCCTATTTCCCAGGCCCGGGCGCAAGCTCCCGCCTACGGCACCTCCGGGGCCACCGTCACGCTCACGGGCGTGGTAACCAACGGCCCCGAACTGGGCGCTATCCGGTACATCCAGGACAAAACGGCCGGTATCGGTGTGTACTCGGCTACCCTGAACACCAACGTGCGCCCCGGCGACTCCATTGTGGTGACGGGTACCCTGAAAGACTACAAAGGCCTGCTGGAACTGGACCCCGTAACGACGCTGACAGTTGTGGCCGGCAACAAGCCACTGCCTACGCCGGTGTCGTTTTCGGCTGCCAATGCCTCCGCTGCTTACGCTGAAGCCTACGAAGGCCAGTTGGTAAAGCTCACCAACGCCACCACCGTGACCACCACGGCCGGGGCCGCCGTAACGGCGTTTTCCAGCACTACCTACCGTATCAGTGGTAACGCCACCACTATTATGTACGTGAATGCCGGCTCCACCGGCCCCGACGGGCTGATTGGCAAGCCCTCCCCCACGGGTACGTTTGACGTAGTCGGCATCATGAGCCAGTTCACCAATACGGCCGGCAACACGGGCTACCAGCTGCTGCCCCGCCTCTACGCCGACTTCCAGCAGGGCAATACGCCCAACTTCGTGAACGTGCCCGCGCCCACCAATATTACCACCACGGGCTTCACGGTAAACTACACCACCCAGAACGCCGGCGACACCAAGCTGGAGTACGCCACCTCGGCAGCTGGCCCGTTCACGGCCGTAACCAACTCCACAAGCACCACTAGCCACACGCTGGCTATTTCGGGCCTGCAGCCGGCTACCATTTACTACGTGAAAGCCAGCAGCACCAACGCCGTGGGCCTCTCCGAGTCGCGCGTGATTCCCATGATTACGGCTTCACAATCGACGGGTAAGATGCGTACGTACTTCACCAACCCGGTGAATACCACCCTGGCCAGCCCCGGCAACAACGCCCTGTACCTCGCTAATGGTGCCGTGGCCGATACCATTGCCCGCTACATTGGCTTGGCCAAGCAAACGCTGGACATTGCCATCTACAACTGGAACAGCCCCACCATTCTGACGGCGGTACAGGCTGCCAAAGCCCGGGGTGTGGCCGTACGCGTGATTTACGAGGACGACAACGCTAATGCCAGCATCCAGAACATGGATAGCAGCATTCCGCGCCTCGGCCGCCAGACCCAGCAGAACATCATGCACAACAAGTTTGTGGTGATTGATGCCAACAGCACCAACCCCAATCAACCTTGGGTATGGACGGGCTCAACCAACTGGACGCCCGCTCAGCTGAGCACCGACCGCAACAACTCCATTGCCATCCAGGACCAGTCGCTGGCGAAGGTGTACACCGTGGAGTTCAACGAGATGTGGGGCTCGGGCACGCAGGCTACGGCCCTGTTTGGCTCGCGCAAAACCGATAACACGCCTCACTACCTCAACATCGGCGGCAAGCTGGTAGAGTCGTGGTTCTCGCCCACCGATAACGTGAACGGCCGCCTCATTCAAGCCATTCAAACGGCTGACAATGACCTGCACATTGCCACCATGCTGCTCACCCAGAGCGACATCGGCAACGCCATCCGCAACCAGATTCAGCAGAAGAACATCGGCAACTGCTCGGAGATGCTGCTGAATGAAATAACCGCTAACACGGCTGCCCAGAGCATTTTCGACAACATCAAGGGGGTTATCGGCAACCGCATTATGGTGTACAACGGCCCCGGCATTATGCACCATAAATATGCCATCATCGACGCCGGCGCCGCCCAGTCGGACCCGCAGGTGTTTGTGGGCTCGCACAACTGGAGCCTCTCGGCTAACACCGAAAATGACGAAAACACGCTCATCGTGCACGATGCCCGCGTAACCAACCAATACTACCAGGAATTTGCTCAGCGCATTGCCGATGAGAAAAACGGTGTGCAGGTATGTAACCTAGTATTGAGCAATAAAACTGCTACGGTACAGCAGAGCAGCGTGCAGGTGTACCCCAACCCTACCCGTGGCCAGTTCCAGCTGCGCGTACAGTCGGGTGCCGCCCGCACGGCCCGCGTAATCCTGCGTGATGCCACTGGCCGCGTAGTACTCGACCAGACCAAAGCCCTCAATGGTCAGGACGTAAGCGTGGATGCCTCGCAGCTCCGCGCCGGCCTGTATATGGTGCAAATCGAAACCGCCGAATCGACGCAGGTTAGCCGCGTGGTGGTCGAGTAGGTTGCTGAAGTTCCGAAACGAGAGAATAGAAATTACACTTTTGTTTCCCTGTATGTAAAAAGGCGGCTCCCGGTACCGGGAGCCGCCTTTTTATTGTGTTCTACTATCATAAGTGTGCCCCTCTGCTAAGCCCCGCATAACCGGCGCAATGGCTTCCGGGACGTCTTCATTCCACTCATCGGAGGTAATCTGAGCTAGGACGTTGCCTGCGCTATCTATTTTGACGAATGTAGGTACCGCCTGGATGTTGTACAAAGAAGAATATATGGAATCTGTATCAATGTTAATTTTGACCAGAGTAGCTTTCGACAGAGCTGCTTGCAAAGCAGGATCAGGCAACGACTCCCGATACCGTCGGCAGGGCCCGCACCAGTCTGCGTAGAAGTAGAGAATCGGCGTTTTACCAGTTCTTATTCTTTGGCTGACCAGCTTTGGCAAGTCGACGTTCGTCGCCGAATATTCCACAATATCAATAGTGTTGGCTGGTGTACTCGGGCTTTGACAACCCACTAGCACTACCAGACACATTGCTCTATAATTCTTCACTGCTTCTGAATTAGTTAGTTTATTTCCACCGCCGTGCGGCCCAGGCCTGCCGCTGCTCGGGCGTCTGGAACGTCCAGGCTACGAGGCGGCTGATTTTTTGACCCTGTTCCATATTACTCGTTTTCTGCTCCACAGCGCCAGCCAGTTTCAGGAAGTGGTAGATGCTGGGTAGCGTTTCTTTCTTGGAAACTAAGGTGGTAAACCACAGCACCTGCGGGCCGAAGGCTACGCTTTGCGCTACCATCCGCTTGAGGAAGTTCTCCTCCCCGCCTTCGTACCACAGTTCGGTGTTCTGCCCCCCAAAGTTGAGTACTGGCTCTGGAGTTTTGGCGTATCCCAGGTTGCGGTTTTTACGCTTGCTACCTTCTGCCGCCGCGGCCGCCGAGGCGTGAAACGGCGGGTTGCAGACCACTAGGTCAAACTCCTCCCGCGCTTTTATAATGCCCTCGAAAATAAAGGCCGCGTGCGTTTGCAAGCGCAAGTCGATGCGGCCAGCCAGCCCAGAGTTAGCCGCTACCATGGAGCGGGCCGCTTTCAGGGCAACGGCATCAATCTCGGAGCCAGCAAAGCGCCAACCATACGCCTGGGAGCCAATAATCGGGTAGATACAGTTTGCCCCCGCGCCAATATCCAAGACGTGCACCGTTTTGCCAATGGGCACTTCCCCCCCGTTCGTTTCGGCTAGTATGTCGGCGGCGTAGTGCAGGTAATCGGCCCGGCCCGGGATGGGGGGGCACAGGTAGCCCGCGGGAATATCCCAGTGCTGCACCCCGTAAAACTGCTTCAGCAGCGCCCGGTTCAAGGCTTTCACAGCAGCGGGGTTGCTGAAATCCACAGTCTGGTCGCCGGCCGGATTGGGCACTACGAAGGTTGCCAGCTCCGGCGAGGCCTGTAGCAGTTGGGCGAAATCGTAACGGGCGTTGTGGGGGTTACGGGGGTGCATAGGGCGGCGAGACGTGCTGTTGCATACGGAGTAGAAGTTCAACTCTACCCCGTACACATCGGCTAGTTGTAAAGGGTGTATGTGTTCACGCAGGACAAAGGTGGAAACTCCGCTCCAAATCATACTTGATTATTGCATGCGTCGATTTCCCAATACCATTCCCTGCATAAAATCCGGCGGCCGCCACCACTACGGCGGCAACTGCGGCCGGCCATTGCTGGTTTTGGGCTGCTACAAGCAGCATTACGCCAGCAATAACCAGCAGAGCACGCTTGGCATTTGTGCGGCTGGTTGAATCTGAAAGTCGCAATTCGATTACCGAATCATCGGCGGGCCTGGAAATCGACAAGACGGCCGGCTCACGGTATATCCTGCCACCTACGGATGTGCCGAAGGCAAGGAATGGCTCAATTGACAACTCATATTCACCAGACCACCACGCCCGGTAGGAATGTTTGTGCAATGGTCCGCCTTCCTGCTCAATAAACAGATGCGCTTTCTTCATCAATTCCTTAACGGATAATGAGCTAGTGTAACGGTAAACTGGCATCAGTCAATCAAAAACTAACAGAATAGCGGGTACACGTAGGCTACTATCAACTCCAACTCATTTCAATTCTTACAATCTGCCCTTTAACAACGATAGTGCCTCCATAAGCGCCTGCTTCGCCTGGGCGTATTTCGTACGTTTTCGTTCCGTTTTGAAGCCTGTAATGAGCGGTAGCCAACTTCTTATTCCGTGCAATCCACGCGGCCAGCTCCACCGGAGCACACGCGAAACCCAGAATGATTTTCCGGCTGAACATACTGCCCTCCGTCCGTACATCAACGTCTACTGTTTGTACAGGTAACGGGTTCAGCCCTCCCCATGCCAGAGCTGTGTCAATGGCGGCCTGCTTGTTCCAGGGCATCACCCGGTCGGTCAGAAGTGCATAGGTAGCCAGGGTGGTCAGCAACACCGTAACAATAAGTACCGCGCGGGTTAAAGATCTTTTCATTGTCTAAGCCGGACACAAAATAAAACCCGCTCCGGTACCCAATTGGGTACCGGAGCGGGCAGCAAAGATGTGGCGTTTTACTTCAATACGGCAATAGTCACCCCGTCGCCGCCTCGGTCGGCGTGCTCGTCGGCTACGCTGGCTACCTCTTTCACGCGGTGCAGATAGTCGCGGGCAATCTGGCGGAGAATACCGTTGCCGCGGCCGTGCAGGATTTTGATTTCCGGCACGCCCAGCATCACGGCATCGTCCACGTAGGCCATAATGCGGTTGAGGGCATCCTCGGCCCGCTCCCCGCGCAGGTCGAGGGTGGTATCGAAGCCGGCCATACGGCCCGTTATGTCCAGGGTAGCGTGCTGGGCCGGAGCTTTGCGGGCGGACGTTTTCTCCCGCTCCCGGATTTCGGAGCGCGTGAGCTTCTCCAGCTGGCTGACTTTTACGATGGTTTTCAGCCCGCCGAAGCTCACTTCGGCCGTTTTGCCCTTCACGCTCATGATTTCGCCGTGGCCCTCCTGGCCCAGCAGCGCCACTTTGTCGCCGGGCTTGAGGGTGTTGGGGTCGGCCATTTCGCGGGTGGCGCGGGGCTTGGGCGGCTCGATGTGGAGCTTTTCCCGCACGAAGGTATCCAGCTTGCCGCGGGCTTCCTTGGTGCGCTCCTTCTCCGCCTGACCAATCCGGATTTCCTGAATAGTAGCCTCAATCTGCTGGTTAGCATCCTTGAGCAGGAGCTTAGCCTTGGCCTTCGCATCGCGCAGCACCTCCAGGGTAGTATCGTCGAGGTATTTTTTCAGGTCCTGATATTCCTGGGCGGCTTTCTTCATGCGCCGCTCGGCCTTGGCCGCTTCGGCAGTGCGCTGCTCCAACTCGGTTTTTTCCTTCTCGAGGCCCTCCAGCAGCCGGTCGTAGCGGATTTTATCCTTGCCCACCAGCTGCGTGGCGCGCTCCACCAGCTGCTTGGGCAGACCGATTTTGCGGGCAATTTCGATGGCAAACGAAGAACCCGGCTTGCCAATTTCCAGCCGGTACAGGGGCTGCAACTGGTCGGGGTCGTAGCGCATGGCCCCGTTCACGATGCCCGGGGTGCGCTCGGCGTAGTTTTTCAGGTTGGTATAGTGGGTAGTGATGACGCCGAAGGCCCGGGCCCGGTTGAGCTGCTCCAGCACGGCCTCGGCAATGGCTCCGCCCAGGCTGGGCTCGGTGCCGGTGCCAAACTCGTCGATGAGCACCAGGCTGCGCTTGTTGGCCAGCGTCACAAACTGCTTCATGCTGAGCAGGTGTGAGGAGTACGTGCTCAGGTCATTTTCCAGGCTCTGCTCGTCGCCGATGTCGAGGAAAATATCATCGAACAGCCCGGCCTCCGAGTTTTCACCGGCCGGAATCAGCAGACCGCACTGCAGCATGTACTGCACCAAGCCCACCGTTTTCATGCTCACCGACTTACCACCCGCGTTGGGCCCCGAAATCAGCAGGACACGCTGCTCGGGCGTGAGCTCAATATCCAGCGGCACCACTTCGCGCGGATCGTCCTTGGGGTGGCTCTGGAAGGTGAGGTACAGCAACGGGTGGCGCACTTGCTGCCAGCGCATCATCGGGCGCGGGTGCAGGGTGGGCAGGGTAGCTTCCAAGCGTCGGGCCAGTTGAGCCTTAGCTCGAATAAAGTCGAGCAGGCCCAGGTACTGATAGGCCTTGCGCAAATCCGGAATGTGGGGGCGCAGCTGGGCCGTGAGCTGCAGCAGAATGCGCACCAGCTCGCGGTGGTAGGCGTTGTCGAGGTCCTTGATATCGTTGTTGAGCTCGAATACGGCCTCCGGCTCAATGTACACCGTCTGCCCTGAGGCCGATTCGTCGTGAATCAGGCCCTTCACGCGGCGCTTGTGCTCGGCAATTACCGGCAGCACCAAACGGCCACCCCGGATGGTAGGCTCAGAGCCCTCGGGCACCCAGCCTTCCTGCCGGGCGTGGCGCAGGATGCCGGCAATCTGCTTGCGTAGCTGCACCTGCCGGGTAATCAGCTCCTGCCGAATCTGGCGCAGCAGCGGCGAGGCATCGTCGCGCACGAGGCCTTCGTCGTCCACTACTTTATCCAGGGCGGCCAGCAGGTTACGGTCGACCTGCACGCCAATGCCCAGCAGGCGCAGCGTGGGATACAGGTCTTCTTCGGCTTTGGTAAAAAACGTCAGGGCCTCGCGAATGGTGCGCAGGCTCATCTTGATGGCATAAAACGCCGCCACCTCCAGGTAGGAGCCGGGCAGGTTGGCGCGCACCAGGTGCTGGTTTACATCGTGGTAGTGGGAGCCGGGAAACTCCGCGCCGCTGTTGAGCAGCTGCCGGAACTCGTCGGTTTGCAGCAGGAGCTTTTCCAGCTGGTCGGCATTGGTCTGAAAGCTCATTTTGGCCACGTACTGCCGGCCCAGCGCACTTAGGCACAGGCCATCCAGCATGTCACGCAGCTGCGTGAAGCCAATCTTTTGCTCGAAATTCTGGGGTAAAATCAAATCGGGGAGTCTTGGAAATCGGAATGGAATGCGAAGATAAACAGTAGATGGGAGCGGAAAGATTCACTACTTGTAATATAACAATTAACCAACCCTACATCTCCCCTTCCACTCCCAGCCCAAACAGGGCAAAGTCGTACTTCACGGGGTCCTGGGGGTCAAAGGTGCGAAGGTGGGCGGTGATGTCTTCGGCGGCCAGCCAATCCACTTGCTTACGCTCCAGCAAACCCAGGCGGCGGGCCACGCGCTCCACGTGCACGTCGCAGGGGCAGATGAGGTCGGCGGGTGAGAGGCGCGTCCAGAGGCCAAAATCCACGCCGTGGGCGTCGCGGCGCACCATCCAGCGCAGGTACATATTCACGCGTTTGCAGGCCGAGCCCCGGGCAGGGGTGGCCACGTGCTTGCGGGTACGCTGGGGCGCGTCGTTGAGGCTGAAAAACAGGTTGTGGAAGTTTTCGAGCCGCTCTTTTTGGGTGCTACCTACCAGAAACGCATCCTCCAGCGTGTCATGGCTGGTGTAAAACCAGCGCAGCCAATGCACAAAGTACAGCAGGTCGGTGTCGCAGAAGGTGCGGTGGCAGAAGCCCAGCAGCCGCTTCAGGTCCTCATCCTGATGCTGGCGGATAAACTGGTAAGGCGCGTTATCCATGCGCTGCAGCAGTTCCCGGCACTTGCTGATGATGGTGGGCCGGCGGCCCCAGGCCAACAGCGCCGCAAACAACCCGCTGATTTCTACATCTTGGCGTAGCGTAAACTGGTGCGGAATGCTGATGGGGTCAAGGGTAATAAAGCCGGGCTGGTCGTAGTGCCGGTATTTCTCGTCGAGCAGGGCCCGCACCTGGGCGTGGTTCATATTTTAGTAGTGAGTAGTTGGTAGTGAGTAGTAAAACGTAAGCTCTACAGTTGTCAGTATTAGCTCAGCCGAGTCTCAGTACTCAGTACTAACTACTCACTACTACCCTACGGTACGTAGTTGGTTTCGACGCGGAAGCGCTGGTCGGGGGTGGCCAGGCGCTGCACGGCCCGCTTGGACAGGCGCACCAGAATGTTGGTGTTTTCGCCCGTGTCGGGCAGCTGTCCAATCACCCGCACGTACACCGACTGTCCGTTCATGATGTTTTTCACCTCCATAATAGTGCCAACCGGGGCCGTCTTATGCAGGGCTAGGTATTTGTCGGAGGCGTCCGTCTGGATGGCCGTAGCCAAACCGCTTTCCGACACGCGGCGCACAATTTCACTGGCTCGGGCTGGTGCCTTTTCTTTCTCGGGAGCCGGGGCTGCCGCCGTGGTGGTCGGCGCGGGCGTAGGCGTTACGGCCGGGGAGGCCGCCGAGTCGCGGGCCCGTTCCCGGGCGGCTCGTTCCCGAGCTTCTTTTTCCCGAGCTTCCCGAGCATCACGCTCGGCCTCCTCGTCGCGCTCCGGCCGGGCCGTAGGGGCTGGCCGGGTAGCGGCAACTGCAGGGGCAGGGCGAGTGGCCGGAGCGGAAGCAGCAGTGCCCGCTACAATCACCGATTGGCCTACGCGTACATTGTAGTTGGCCGGAAAACCATTGAGACGGGCCAGTTCCGCAGGGGTAGTCTGGAAGCGCCGGGCAATGGCAAACAGCGTCATGCCGGGTTCTACCTTGTATACCTTGTTGCCTTGCCCATCAGTAGGCAGGCTGCGGGTGGTAGCCGCCGGTGTAGCAGCAGTAGTTTTGGGGGTAGCGGGTTGGGTAAGCACCACCCGGTTGCGGGGAACCAGAATGACCTGCCCGGTCACCAATGCCCCTTTCTGCCCGGAGTTGGCTTCCACAATGTCCTCCACGGGTACTTTGTAGCGCCGTGCTACCCCGTACAGGGTTTCGCCGGGCGTTACGCGGTGTTTGATGAGCAGCTTATTTCCCCGGTACTCCACGCCAATGGAATCGGGGGGGGCAACGGGGCCGGTAGCAGCCCAGGCAGAAACACCGGCAAAAACAAACGCGGCAGTCAGCAATGGAAATCGGAACATACTAATCGGCAGGCACAAAACAGGAGCAAAGCAATATCGGTAAAGAATGCCCCGCTTGCATACAATTTGCCGAAAGTTACGGATTCGGGCCGAAGACACCGCTTTTCTATCATAGTAGCGGTATTTAGTTGATACTTTTCGGGACAAATTCCGCGACAGGCAGCGCGCAGGGTCTACGGCTAGCGTTTTCTGTCGGTTTTTTCCCGTTTTTTTGCGCCTTACTCGTCCCTCCGCACTGCTTCTTATGTACGCTATTGGTATTATCCCGGCCCGTTTTGCCTCTACCCGCCTGCCCGGTAAGCCACTGGTTGACCTGGGCGGCCAGTCCATGATTCAGCGGGTAGTACAGCAGGCCCGGCAATCTGCCTTGAGCCGGGTGGTAGTAGCCACCGACGACCAGCGGATTCTGGAGCACGTGCTGGGGTTTGGAGGAGAAGCCGTACTGACCAACCCCGACCACCCCAGCGGCACCGACCGGGTGCGCGACGCCTATGAGCAACTGGGCGTGCAGGCCGACTGCATCATCAACATTCAGGGTGACGAGCCCTTTATTCATCCTGTCCAGATTGATGCGCTGGTGCAGCTGTTTGCCGCCCCCGAGCCGCCGCAGCTGGCCACGCTGGTGAAGCCCGTGGTGAGTGAGGAGGAGCTGTTGAGCCCCCATCTGCCTAAAGTAGTGCTCAACTCGCGGGGCGAGGCCCTGTATTTCAGCCGCCACCCCCTGCCCTACCAGCGCCAGCACCCGCACGCCGAGTGGCTCCAGCACCACCGCTACCTGCGTCACATTGGCCTCTACGCCTACCGCCCCGACGTACTCCGCGAAATCACCCAACTCCCGCCCTCCCCGCTGGAATTGGCCGAGAGCCTGGAGCAGCTGCGGTGGCTGGAAGCCGGCTACCGCATCCAAACCGCCGAAACCGAGCTGGAAACTACTGGTATCGATACGCCGGAAGATGTGGAGCGGGCGCTGCAGTTCCTGGGCAGTAAGTCCTGATTCTGCCGCACTGTAGCGCCTGGTAGTCAGCTACCGGCCATACCTAGCGCGCTACTGCTTCACGACGGTTGGGCAGATGCAAGTGGGTGTAATCTTCGGCTATCTGCACTAGACCTAGGGCCTGCAACTCCTCAGGCTGGTGGGTGGTGGCAAGGCCTACGGTAGCCATACCGGCCCGGCGGGCCGCTTCAATACCCGTCAGCGAATCCTCGAACACCAGACACGCCTCGGGCACTACGCCTAATTGAGCGGCGGCCAGCAGAAACACTTCCGGGTCGGGTTTGCCATGGCGTACCTGCTCCGCCCCTACTATCACATCAAAGCAGGCGCGTAGCTGCAGGCCATCCAGCACGAAGTCGATATTCGGTGCGTCGCCGGCAGTAGCCAGGGCCAGGCGCAACCCTTGGGTGCGGGCTTCTTCCAGGAACTCTCGGGTGCCGGGCAAAGCGCGTAGGTGAGGACTGTACAACTCGCGGTAGTGTGCTTCCTTTTCCTGGGCCAGGCGCTGCACCTCGGCGGCGGGCAACTCGGCCCCGAAAAAGCGCCGAATGATTTCCAGCGCAGTACCATGGTTACTGCGCTCAAATTCCTCCTCCGTTAACTCAAAGCCATATCGGCCCAGAAAGCTCACCCAGGCACGACGGTGAAAATGCATATTGTGGACGAGCGTGCCATCCATGTCAAAAATCAGGGCTTGCAGTGTCAGGCCAGCCAATGGGTTCGGTTCCGATAAGGTCATTCTAGCATGTGGTAATGGACGGGCACAGCTGTGTCAAGCACAGCTTACCCGGGATACAAACAGGCAACAGGGCCAGGAGTTGAGAAAGGCTGATTACAGCAGCAAATTCACTAGTTCTCGCTAACAATGTGGGGGTGGCTTTTCGGTATCTACCCCCGAAAAACCACCCCCACACCAGGAAAACAAGAAGCGTTTAACGGCCGGCTTCCATAATGCTAATGGCGTAGCCGCCGCCGGGGGCACAAAGCTGGGTCAGCTTGGTTTTACTGGTTACCGTCTGCTTGCGGATCTGGTAGGCCTGCGGGTTCTTCTCGTAGTGCGCGTTTTTGGCGTCGGCGTAGATGGTGGCGGTGTACTTCTTGCCGGGCTCCAGGAAGCTCAGGTCAATGCGAGAGGTGCGGCCCTGCTCGTCGCAGGTGCTGCCCACAAACCAGCTGCTCTTGCCCTTGGCCTTGCGGGCGTAAGTGATGTAGTCGCCGGGCTCGGCTTCGAGCACTTTGGTATCATCCCAGTCCACGGCCACGTCCTTGATGAACTGGAACGCGTCGAGGTGCTCGTTGTAGTGCTCAATCATGTCGGCCGCCATCTGCAGGGGCGAGTACATCGTCACGTACAAAGCCAGCTGCCGGGCCAGGGTGCTGTGCACGAAGGACGTGTTCTGCGGGTTGAAGGTGCTGATGCGCGTCTGGAAGATGCCGGGCGTGTAGTCCATCGGGCCGCCGATGAGGCGGGTGAAGGGCAGAATGGTGGTGTGGTCGGCGTTGTTGCCCCCGAACGACTCGTACTCGGTGCCGCGGGCGGCCTCGTTGCCGATGAGGTTCGGGTACGTACGGGCCAAGCCGGTGGGGCGCACGGCCTCGTGGCCGTTTACCATGATTTTGTGCTCAGCGGCCTTTTCCAGCACGTACTGGTAGTGGTTGTTCACCCACTGGTCGTAGTGGTGGTGGCCCAGGGGTACGATGTCGCCCACGTAGCCGGTTTTCACGGCGTTGTAGCCGTACTTGTTCATGAACTGGAACGCCGAATCCAAGTGCCGCTCATAGTTGCGCACTGAGCCCGAGGTTTCGTGGTGCATGATGATCTTCACGCCCTTGCTGGCGGCGTAACGGTTCAGCTCGGCCACGTCGAAGTCGGGGTACGGCGTCACGAAGTCGAACACATAATCCTTGTGCTTGCCGAACCAGTCTTCCCAGCCGGTGTTCCAGCCTTCCACCAGCACCGCGTCAAAGCCGTGTTGAGCGGCGAAGTCAATGTACTGCTTCACCCGCGTATTGTTGGCGCTGTGGGTGCCGTTGGGCTTCACCGTTTTGTAGTCGATGGAGTCAAGCTTGATGTTCTCCTGGTTGGTGTACGACCACGTGCCCTTGCCCGTAATCATCTCCCACCACACGCCCACGTACTTCACCGGCTTAATCCACGATACGTCCCGGTACTTGGTAGGCTCGTTGAGGTTGAGCACCAGCTTGGAGAGCAGAATGTCGCCGGCTTTGTCACTCACAATCACCGTGCGCCAGGGCGAGTTGGCGGGCGTCTGAATCAGGCCTTTGTCGCCCACGGCGTCGGGCGTCAGGTGGCTTTCCAGCACCATGTTCTTATCGTCCAGCTCCAGGTGCATGCAGCTGTAGTCGATGAGGGCCGCCTCGTGGATGTTGATGTAGAGGCCGTCCTGGCTTTTCATCATCAGCGGGGTTTGCACGCCGGTGGCCGAGAAAGGCGTCTGGGAGGCGTTGGGCGTGGTGGCGGCTTTCATCTTGCCGCGCACTTCCGAGAGCTTGGACGTAACGGTACTGTACTCTTGGGTGTCGTAGTCGCCGGGCAGCCAGAAGGCTTTGTGGTCACCGGCCAGGGCAAATTGGGTGCGTTCTTCCTGGATGGTGAAGTAGTCCAGCTTGGGCTGGCGCGGGAACTCGTAGCGGAAGCCCAAGCCGTCGTCGAACACCCGGAACCGCACGCGCATGGTGCGCTGAGTAGCGGCCTGAGTGAGCGTCACGGCCAGCTCGTTGTAGTGGTTGCGGATGGTCTTTGCCTCACCCCACACCGGCGTCCACGTCTCATCGAAGGAGCGGGTCTGCTTGTCGGTCTGGGTGAAGCCGGCTTGCAGGCTGGTGGTGTTTTTCAGCTCCAGGCCCAGCTTGCTGGGTTTGATAACCGGCCGGCCTTTGTAGGTGAGTGAGTAGGTGGGCACGCCGCCCTCGGCCAGCGTGACGTTGAGCGTCAGCTGCCCGTTCGGCGACTTAATTTCTTCGGCCCGAAGCGTGCCCCAGAGCAGGCACAGCAGCCCCAACAGCCCCAGACGACGGGCAGAAACAGGATTACGGAGTGGGTTCATGCGGATAAAAAAGGAGTGCGTAGCGGCCTGTGCGGCCGGGAAAAGATTATCAGCTGCAAATTGCTACTCTCCTGGCGGAACCACTACGCTGCCGTTACCCAATTCCCCCGCGGTATTGATTTTAACAGTAAAAAGCCTGCCTGTCATCCTAAGCACGTTGCGTACCAAGCGACCTGTTCAGGATGACAGGCAGGCTTTTTACTGTTCTTCGTGGATGTACTCAACTAGCCGCCGGCTTTCTTGGCTTTGTAGCCTTTTTCCAGCAGCACGGCCAGCACTTTGTCGCGGAAGTCGCCCTGGATGATAATTTCGCCATCCTTGGCGTTGCCGCCCACAGCGCACTTGGTTTTGAGCAGCTTGCTCAGGGTTTGCAGGTCCTCGTCCTGACCCACAAAGCCGGTAATCAGCGTGACCTGCTTACCGCCCCGCGACTTTTTATCCAGCTGCACGCGCAGATTCTGTTGTTGCGGGGGCAGCGTAACGGCGGCCGGCTCGTGGGTGTCCTGATACTCGAAGTCAGGGTTGGTAGAGTATACTACGCCTTCCCGGCGGTTTTTATTGGCTTTCATGCGGTGATGTACTGACTGAGTGATTTAGCGAGTGTGCCTGTTTCACCCAACAAAGAAACGGCATTACCTACTCACTAAATCACGAAGTCGCTAAATCACCACTACACCGCTACCTCCAGGGCCAGCGGGTGCAGCTCCACGGCAAATTCGGTGGCGTCGGCAACGTAGTCGCCATCCACGTGAAAACCCAGGGGCTGGGCGGCATGCACCTGCACGCGGCGGCTAGTGTGGTAAGTGGCTCCGCCCGAGGTGGCCAGGGTGCCCAACGCCAGCCCCACTCCTACCCGCACGGCCCGCAGCATGGGCAGCGCATCAATCAGGCACACATCCAGCAGGCCATCCTGAATATTGGCCTGGGGCGCTATGTAAGCGTTGTTGCCGTACTGGGCGGCATTGGCGAAGGCCAGCACGTA
Organism: Hymenobacter pini; assembly: GCF_020421205.1. Lineage (GTDB taxonomy): Bacteria > Bacteroidota > Bacteroidia > Cytophagales > Hymenobacteraceae > Hymenobacter > Hymenobacter pini. The sequence continues at coordinate 1,099,076 of NZ_JAIZZH010000001.1, read as the reverse complement.
GCAGTGGGTGTCCAGCAGCTGCCTGTTTTCCAGCTCCACCTGCACCGGCGTGGGGCGGTAGCGGCGGTACTCGCGCAGGGCCACCTTTACGTAGGTGCTCAGCCCGCGGGTACCGGCCTGGGCAAACAGCTTGCTCACGTGGGCATCAAACCCCAGCCCCGCCGTGCAGAAAAACCAGTATCCGTTAATCTGGCCCGCATCAATCCGTTGAAACGTGGGCTGGCAGGCGCGGCGCACGGCCCCCGGCAGATCCAGCGGCAGGCGCAGGTGGCGGGCCAGCCCGTTGCCCGAGCCCCGGGGCACAATGCCCAGGGCGGCCCCGGTGCCCAGCAGGCCCCGGGCTACTTCGTTCACGGTACCATCACCGCCCACGGCCACTACCACCCGACAGCCGCGCGCCGCCGCCTCCCGGGCCAGCTCGGTGGCATGCCCGGCCCGCTGGGTCAGCTGAATCTCGAAGTCGGCCCCGGCGGCCGTGGCGTAGCGCGTGAGCAGCGCCGGCACATCCTGGGTGCGGTTGGTACCGGAAGTGGGGTTCAGGATAAAGCAGATGCGCACGGCCGATGAAGTGGTGAGATAGTGAAATGAGGAGACAAGCACGCCAACGTGTTCCTGCGCTTCCGGAAAGCAAGGCCGCTTCTGTCAGGCTGCAAAATACAAACCGCCTGCCCGGTTTCCCGGGCAGGCGGTTTTTTACTTACGCTAAATCCCGGAGGATTAGCCATTCATTTTCTCGCCCAGCTTCTGGATGAGGTCGGCGGTGCGGGTGCTGTAGCCGGTTTCGTTATCGTACCAGCCTACTACTTTCACCAGCGTGCCGTTGGCCGAAGTCAGCTCCGAGTCGAAGATGCATGAGTGGGGGTTGCCCACGATGTCGATGCTCACCAGCGGATCGGTGCTGTATTCCAGGATGCCTTTCAGGGGGCCTTCAGCGGCAGCCTTCACGGCGGCGTTGATTTCCTCCTTCGACACTTCCTTTTTCAGGATTACGGTCAGGTCGGTAGTAGAGCCATCCGGAATGGGTACGCGCATGGCAATACCATCCAGTTTGCCCTTCAGCTGGGGCAGTACCAGGCCAACGGCTTTAGCCGCACCCGTTGAGGTGGGGATGATGCTGTAGGCAGCGGCGCGGGCGCGGCGCAGGTCTTTGTGGGGTGCGTCCTGCAGGTTCTGGTCGGAGGTGTAGGCGTGCACCGTGGTGATGTAGCCTTTCTCGATACCGAAAGCATCGTCCAGCACCTTGGCCATGGGGGCCAGGCAGTTGGTGGTGCACGAAGCGTTGGACAGGATGGTTTCCTCGCCCGTCAGGATGTCTTCGTTCACGCCCAGTACTACCGTAGGAATGTTGCCGGTAGCGGGAGCCGAAATAACCACTTTCTTGGCACCGGCGGTCAGGTGCTGACCCGCACCGGCCTCGTCCACGAAGCGGCCCGTGGATTCCAGCACCACGTCAACGCCCATCTGGCCCCAGGGCAGCAGCTTGGGGTCACGCTCGGCCAAAGCGGCAATGCGCTGGCCGTTTACAGTCAGACTTTCTTCGTCGTAAGCTACTGTACCATCGAAACGGCCGTGTACGGAGTCGTACTTCAGCAGATGGGCCAGCGTTTTGTTGTCGGTCAGGTCGTTGATTGCCACGACTTCCACGTTCTCGCGCTGGAGCAGCGCCTTGAACGTCAGGCGGCCGATGCGGCCGAAGCCGTTGATGGCAACTTTGATTTTAGCCATAATAAGTTGGGGAAATGGGAGGTTTATCGGTCCGGGAGGGCCGGGTGAAAACGCGGAGCGAAGGTAACGGGCTGGGGGTACTTCGCCAAATCAAACCACAACTCGGGCCCGAATGGGCGGTCAATGCCCCGAAAACCCACCCACCTGACTGCGCAGGAAAGCCCCGCCGCAAAAATTTTTACCTGAAAATCAGCTTATTTACGCCATCCGGTAAAGTTTTTTCAAAACCGGGTATTGCGCCGAATGTTCAGCCACCTATCTTTGCATCATCAAAACGGAACAACGCTCCGCTTCTGATAGTCTGGTCCGTTCGTCTAGGGGTTAGGACTGCAGATTTTCATTCTGCCAACAGGGGTTCGATTCCCCTACGGACTACATAAAAAGCCTTCTGCTGCCCAGCGGAAGGCTTTTTTGTTTTTGGCTCGGTGGTAGTGTCTTCTCCGCGCAACCGCCGGGCGGGCTTCTGCGTCTGCTAGCGGTGATGTCGTATTCTGCCCCCGCGCTGGGCGGCCTGCTGGCTCTGGCCCTGCTGAGTGCCTGCCAGACGCCCAAACCCGCTGCCCCCGTGAAATCTGCCGCCGTGCCCGCTTCGCCGCTCCCGGCCGAAGCCCCCCTGATCTGGAAAAACGAAGCCTATGCTCTCTACGCCGACCGGGTGGAGCAGGGCCCGTACGTGGGCCGGGCCGTGTCGCGCACGGAGCTGACGTCCAATTACCAGAGCCCGGCCAACGCTTACCAGGACCCGCGCATTACGTTCAAGTTCAGCCTCAACGGAGCCGACAACGAAATGGCCCCGGGCCGGGACCATAGCATCGTGGCCCTTCCCCGGGCCGGCAGCACGGCGCTAGAAACGCCGGTGCTTACGTTTGGGCAGCAGTTTGTCGATAAAACGGAGGTGTCCGCCAACACCTATCTGGCCCCCAACACGCCGCTGACGATCCGGCTGGATATGCGGCCGGTGTTGGCGGCGTTCAAGAAGCAGGGCTACTTTACCACCTATGCCGGCGAGAAGCTCTACGCCCAGGATTTTAAAGGCGTATTCGTGGCTGGCAACACCGCTCCGCTAAGCTGGGATTTTGCCAACCTGGCCGGCAAACAGGAGTTGGAACTCAAAGACCCCGACGGCAACGGCATCTACGAGGTAACGCTGGTGCTAAACCAGCCCAAAGCTGCCAAATCTACGGCCGGCCGCTGGCAGCAAACCCTGAACACGGCCGATTTTCCGCAGTACCGCTCCGATTACCCGCTGACTGACGCCCTCTACAACCTGGCTCTGGAGGAAGCTCGCCGCGCCGTGGAGCCCGACAGCACCTTCCGCACCGGCCAGGAGTGGGCCGGCGTCTGGACGCGCGACATCAGCTATTCTATCATTCTGGCCCAGGCGACTTTGCAGCCGAAAGTGGCCATGAACAGCCTGCTGCGCAAGGTTAGCGCCAACGGCCGCATCATTCAGGATACCGGTACCGGCGGGGCCTACCCCTGCTCCACCGACCGGATGATCTGGGCCGTGGCCGCCTGGGAAATCTACCTGGTGACGGGCGACGAGGCTTGGCTGCGCAAGGTGTACCCGATTATCAAAAGATCCATAGAAGACGACCAGCAGAATGCGTATGACCCGAATAGCACACTGTTGTGGAGAAATCCTTCCTACCTAAAGCCGGAGGATATTCCCTCGTTTTATCCACAGGGCAGTCTGACCTTTCTGGTGCGCGGCGAATCGTCGTTTCTGGACTGGCGGGAGCAGACGTATCCCCGCTGGATGCAGCCGGTGGACATTTACCAGAGTGAGAACCTGGGCACCAATGCCGTGCATTACCAAGCCAACGTGGTGCTGGCTAAAATGGCCGAACGGCTGGGACAGCAGGAGGTAGCGCAATTTCACAGTGCAACTGCCGTACATATTAAATCGGGCATCAACTATACTCTATGGACAGACCACGGCTACTACGGCCAGTACCGTTACGGCCGTAATTACCTGACTTTGTCGCCTAAAGCAGAAACGCTGGGCGAAGCCCTGTGCGTGCTTTTTGGCGTGGCGGAGGAAGCACGGGCCCAGTCTGTGGTGCAGAATACGCCCACCACCGCCTTCGGCACACCGTGCATCTACCCCCAGATTCCGGGCATCCCACCTTATCACAATAACGCCGTGTGGCCCTTCGTGCAGAGCTTCTGGGCGCTGGCGGGGGCCGAGGTTGGCAATGAGGCGTCGGTGCTGGAAAGCATGGCGGCGGTGTATCGGCCGGCGGCGCTGTTTCTGACCAATAAGGAGAATTTCGTGGCCGACAACGGCGACTTCGCCGGCACCCAGATCAACAGCAGCAACATGCTCTGGAGCCTCTCGGGCAGCCTGGCACTAGTGTACAAGGTACTGTTCGGGATGCGCTTTGCGCCCGAAGGGTTGGTGCTGCGGCCGTTTGTGCCCCAGGCGCTGCAGGGCCGCCGGGAGCTGACCGGCTTCCGCTACCGTGGTGCGGTGCTGGACATTGAGTTGCAGGGCTTCGGTAACGAAATCAGCACCATCACCCTCGACGGCCAACCCCTACCCAACGCCACAATTCCCACGACGCTCACCGGCCGCCACACCGTGCGCATCACCCTGAAAAACCAAGCCTTATTCTCCGTGGGCCCCAACCACGTACCGAACCGGTTTGCCCCCGAAACGCCCACCGTGCGCTACACCGCTGGCCGCCTCAGCTGGGCTCCGGTAGCCGGGGCCAGCGCCTACCAGGTGCTGCGCAACGGCCGGTTTGCCGCCCGCACCACCGAAACCAGCGTGGCCGTAATGCCGGCCACCTACGCCGAGTACCAGGTGGTAGCCGTGGATGGGCAGGGGCTGGAGTCGTTTGCCAGTGAGCCCCTAGTGGTGGCTGCCCGCCCGGCCCAGCTGGTGCAGCTGGAAAGCAGTGCCCCCAAATCGGGCAAGCCGTACAAAGGGTTCAGCGGCGCGGGCTTCGTGGAAATCAGCAAAACGGTGAATACCCGCCTGGCTATTCCGGTTACGGTGGCCGAAACCGGCCTCTACGCCCTGGATTTCCGCTACGCCAACGGCAACGGCCCCCTCAACACCGACAACAAGTGCGCCATCCGCACGCTGCGGCTGAGCCGGCAGCCGCTGGGCACCGTGGTGCTGCCCCAACGCGGCGTGGCCGAGTGGTCGAACTGGGGCTTTACCAACCCCGTGCTGGTGCAGCTCGCCAAAGGACAACATACGCTGACGCTCAGCTTTGAATCCGCCAACGAGAACATGAACGGGGAAGTAAACCAGGCTATGCTCGACTACTTACGTATCACCCGAGTAGAGTAGGGTACTCGGTACGGCGGCCACGGCCGCAAGCCGCCATGTAGTACCTTGGCCCCATGCACCCGCTCCGCGCTTACATCCACCGGTTTGTACCACTCACGGAAGCCGAATGGGCTCCGCTGGCCGCTGCTCTGACAACGCAGCAACTCACCCGCCACGCTCTTTTCGTAACGCAGGGTGTGCCCGCGCCACAGCTGGCGCTGGTGCTTTCCGGAGCCTGCCGCCTCTACTACACCCGCCCCGATGGGGAGGAGCGCACCACCTACTTCTTCTTTGAAAATCACCTGATGGGCAGCTACCAGAGTTGCCTTACGGGCCAGCCCAGCCAGTTCGGTATTCAGGCGCTGGTGCCTACTCACTTGGTTGCGTTTCCGTACGCGGTGTTGCGGGAGCTGTATGACGAGTACCCGGTGTATGAGCGGTTTGGAAGGCTTTTGGCCGAATACCACCTGCTGGGTACTGATGCCCGGCTAGCGGAACTGCTGCTGCTTAGCCCCGAACAACGTTACCTGGCCCTGCTCAACGGCCCCAAAACCAAGATTCTGGAGCGCATACCGCAGCAGTACATTGCATCCTACCTGGGCATTACGCCGGTGTCGTTGAGCCGCATCCGAGCACGCGTGCAGGCAGGCAGCAAAACCATTTCTTAGCTTTTGTTAACGAGCAGCCGGCTCATTGGGCCCGACCTTTGGGATGTCGTTGAACTTCATCCTAAACCCTATGAAAACCGTTCTCAAACTGGAAGCCTTGGCTGAGTTGCTGGCCGCCGTGCTGCTGTTTGCTCAGCTGCCCTACGCCTGGTGGTGGCTGCCGGCGCTGTTTCTAGTGCCCGATGTGAGTATGCTGGGCTATTTGGTCGGGCCTAGTGCTGGCGCGGCCAGTTACAACTTTTTTCACCACAAAGCCCTGGCGCTGCTGGTGGGTGGGCTTGGTTGGGGGCTGGGCCAGCCAGTGCTGCTGCTAGCCGGCACAGTGCTACTCTTCCACTCGGCTTTCGACCGGCTCTTGGGTTATGGGCTCAAGTACCGTACCGGTTTTCAGGACACCCACCTGGGCCACATTGGCCGGCCACAGACTGCCGCCCCAACCCGGCTCTAAGAAGGCGTTTTACTGTTGTGCTTAGCCAGTTACGGGCTCTTGCGGGGCGCGCGTGGTAACAGAAAGTGGCAAAGAAAATAATGGCCATCGGCCGGCTGCTGCCGTAAGCGGGTAGGTTCACCAACCTTTTTTGGCCTATGCCGCGCACCATTATTGTCTCGAACCGCCTCCCTACCAAAATCTTCCGCACCGACGAAAGCCTCACGTTTCAGCCCAGTGAAGGTGGGCTGGCTACCGGGCTAGGCTCTATCTATCGGCAGGAAGGCAACGTGTGGGTGGGCTGGCCGGGGCTGTTTGTGGAAGACGCGGCCGAGGAGGAGTACATACGCGAGCAGTTGCGCCAGGACAGCATGGTGCCCGTGTTCCTGACGCAAGCCGAAATCCGGGACTTCTACGAGGGTTTCAGCAACTCCACCCTCTGGCCTACTTTTCACTACTTCACCCAGTACGCCACCTACGAGCAGGCACACTGGGAGGCGTACGTGGCCGTCAATGAAAAGTTCTGCCGGGCCGTGCTGGCCCTGGCTGGCCCCGAGGACACCATCTGGGTGCACGATTACCAGCTGCTGTTGCTGCCCCAGCTGCTGCGACAGGCGCGGCCGGAAGCCACCATCGGCTTTTTCCTGCACATCCCCTTCCCTTCCTATGAGCTGATTCGGGTGCTACCCTGGCGCACTGAGCTCCTACAGGGTATGCTGGGGGCCGATTTGCTGGGTTTCCACACGTTTGGCTATATGCGGCACTTCCTCAGCGCCGTGTCGCAGATTCTGGGTATCTCGTCGCAGAACGGGCAGCTGGAAGTGGGGGCGCGCACGGTGCTGGTTGATGCGTTTCCGATGGGCATTGACTACGGGCGGTACGTGCAGGCCGCCACGTCGGAGGCCGCCATCCGGCACGAGGCTACCTACCGCGAGGCCCTGCAGCAGGTGCGCGTGATTCTGAGCATCGACCGGCTCGATTACTCCAAGGGTATTGCCCAACGGCTACGCGCGTTTGAGATACTGCTGCAGCGCTACCCCGAGTGGCGCGAGCAGGTGAGCCTGATTATGGTGGTAGTGCCCTCCCGCGACCAAGTGGCCCAATACGCGGCCCTTAAGGAGGAAATTGACGAACTGGTAGGCCGCATCAATGCCCAGTACCGCACCATCCGCTGGACGCCTATTCACTATTTCTACCGGTCGTTTCCGCTGGAAGAGCTGGCTTCTTTGTACCGCTTGGCCGAGGTGGCGCTGGTGACACCCATGCGCGACGGCATGAACCTGGTTGCCAAGGAGTTTGTGGCAAGCAAATACAACCAGCGCGGCGTGTTGATTTTGAGCGAGCGGGCCGGGGCCGCCCGTGAGTTGTCAGACGCCCTCATTATCAACCCCACCAACCTCCCGGAGCTGGCCGAAGCCATGCACGATGCTCTGGTAATGCCGGAGGAGGAACAAATTCAGCGCATGAACGCCATGCAGGCTCTGGTGCAGCAATACAACGTGTTTGCCTGGACCAAGCTGTTCATGGACCGCCTGGAGTATAGCAAAATCAAGCAGCTCACACTGGCCACGGAACTGCTAACTCCGCCGGTTACCGCCCAATTGCTTGATGATTACCACGCGGCCGAAACCCGGCTACTGCTGCTGGATTACGACGGTACGCTGGCCCCCTTCAACGCCAACCCGCAGCGAGCCGAGCCTGACCAGGAGCTGCGTCTGTTGCTCCGGGCACTAGCCGATATTCCGCAGAACCGCGTTGTCATCATCAGTGGCCGCGACCGGGCTACGCTGGAAGCGTGGCTGGGGCATTTGCCCATTGATTTTATTGCCGAGCATGGGGTATGGCTGCGGGCCGCGGGCCAGGAGTGGCAGCTGTTTCAGCCGCTCAGCAACGAATGGAAGCCCGAAATCCGCTCGATTCTGGAGCTGTACGTGTCCCGCACGGCCGGCTCATTCATTGAGGACAAAGAATACTCTCTGGTGTGGCACTACCGCCGGGCCGATGCGGAGCTGGGTGCCGTGCGGGCCCGTGACTTGCTCAACCACCTCACCTTTATGACCTCTAACACCGACTTGCAGGTGATGGAAGGCAACAAGGTGATTGAAATAAAAACCTCCGGTATCAACAAGGGTACGGCTGCCGCCCGCTGGCAGGCCGCCTACGAACCGCAGTTTACCCTGGCCATCGGCGACGACCGTACCGATGAGGACACTTTCCGGGCTATGCCCCCGGATGCATACACTGTGAAGGTGGGCATCACGCCCCGCTCCCTGGCCCGCTACCACGTGGCATCCACGGCCGATGTGCGCAAACTGTTGCGGAGCTTGCTGTAGTCGTAGGCCATTGTTGAAATTAATTTCCCTGATAGTGGTGCAGTTAGCTCGCTACGCGCATTTTTTTCAAGGTAAGTTATTGCATTGAACCAGAAACCCTGTACTTTTGCATCACCAAAACGGAAAACAACGCCGGTTTGGGAGTCTGGTCCGTTCGTCTAGGGGTTAGGACTGCAGATTTTCATTCTGCCAACAGGGGTTCGATTCCCCTACGGACTACAGAAAGCGCCTTTTGCCTACCCAGGCAGGAGGCGCTTTTGTTTTGCCCCGGAGGCACCAGTCTAAAGAAAAACCCACCGCTACCGTTCAACGGCCGGGATACTGCCTGTACCTTTGTACGGTGCCCGGTTGGGTCGGGCACGCTTTCCTTATTGCTTGCTGTGCTACACTTTTCCGGACTTCGTGGGCTCTCGTGGGGTTTGCTCACGAGCCTGCTGCTGCTCTGTGCCGTTTCCGTACGCGCCCAGCGTGCCCCCCTCCTGCGCGACGTAAGCCTGCGCACCGATACCACCCGCTATAGCCTGAGCCGCAATACCGTGCTGGTGCAGGGCGAACCGCACCTGTATTTCTACTACCGGCAAGACGACGAAACGGCCGAGCTGCTAATGTACCCCGAAACGCCCGGCCGCCAGGGCCTGCGCCTGCAGCGCTCCGCCGATTTTACCCTGCTCGATTCCCTTTCGCCCGTGGATGGGGCGCAGTACTACCGCGCCAAGCTGCGTTTCAAGGATTTGGGCAGCAATAAGTTTCTGAGCCTTACCTTCCGCCAGCCGTCCGACTCCGTGGGCTTTGCCCCGCGCACCGAAACGGTGAAGCTGCTGCCCGTTACGCGCACCACTCTGGAGTTCCGCCCCTCGGATACGGAGCTGTTTGTGGGCGAAGAAAAGGTATTCGACCTCACTAGCAACAACGCCAAGAACATCCGGGTAACGCCCGAGTGGACCCACGGCCAGGATATCGACTACCGCCTGGAGCAGGAAAAAGGCGTGCTGCGCCTGCACGTGCTGCCCAACGCCCTGGGCACCCGCCAGCTCACGCTGCGGCCCCAAACCGAGCGGCCTTTCCTCACCGATAATAACCGCCGCGTTACCTACGCCCTCCCCCCCATCCGCCAGGAGTTCACCGTGAAAGCCTCGCGCTTGCGCTTCCTGAGCGTGGATAAAAAGGAAATCACGCTGGATGAAGTTTCCCGCCGGAAGGGCGTGGAGCTGATTCTGGACAACGGCCGCACCTTCGACCTGAAGCGCACCTACCGCATTGAGGACCAGGAGGAAGCCGGGGGCGCGCTGATTGCCGAGCTGTTCACGCGTCAGTACCTCACCAACGACCGGGTACTGTGCTGGCTGCGCGTGTACAACACCCACCGCCAGACGGAAAGCTACCTCTACATCAAGGAAAACGACCAGGCCAAGTACATCACCAACTTCAACATCTCGCCCAAAACCACCATCAACGCCGTAAGCGTGCGGCACCGGGGCGGCGACTGGACCGGCAACACCACCGTAAACCCCGGCGAAACCGTGGATGTGCGCCTGGAAGGTGAGTCGCTAACGCGGGGGCGGTTCCACTTTGAAGATGTGCAGGTGATTCCTTCCGATTCGAGTATTCGCTCGGATGCGGCTGTAGTGTACCGCATTAAGATTCCGCTTACCATTGATAAGAAGCGGATTACCATTTTCAACACGGGTCAGCCTACTGGTCAGAGCCTGGCGGTACGGGAGTTTCAGCGGCCCCATCCGCTTGATTTTGTAGGTGTAACATTCGGTGAAGCTCCCCGCCCCATTACCCGGCTCAATGGCCCGGTGTTGTACGACCGGGTTATCCGCGACGTGGTATTCAGCTTCAACTCCGGGGCCATTGATACCGACCAACAACTGTATGGTAAGCAATATCTCACCTTCGAAATTCGTACCCAGAATGCCAAGGGTGAGCTGATTGAAATGCGCACCGTGGACAACGTGGTTATTTGTCCCGATGGTAACTCGGTGCGGGCCGCTTTCTATCAGGATAAGCAGTGCCAGGTGGGGAATATCAGCCTGAACAGTCTGCTGAACTCCCGCAAAACGTACGACCTGGATGATTGGAGCACCATCATCGTAACGGTGCGCCACACGCAAAGCCAGTATTCGGAGCCGGGCTTCTCGCAGAAGCTGGAGCTGGTGCTGCAGCGCCGCATGAAGTTCGACATTGATGTGAGCTTCCCGGGCGGCCTGCTGACTAAGTACTCAGGCGAGTCGAGCTACACCTCGTTCGGGGGCATTTCGTTAGCCATGCTGGGGCAGCTGAGCTTTTATCATCCCGAGAAAATTAACCGCTTACGTCCCTATAAAATTGGAGCAGGCTTCGTGGCACTGAACGCCTTTAACCTCACCAGTAGCAGCAATAAGGAAGCTAGCCGTGACCTTGGTATTGTACTATTAGGCTCTATCTCTCCTACCCGCCGCGACGCTAAGCTCACTTTCCCACTGTACTTGGGCGGCGGTTATTTGCTCTCTAAAGGCAAGCCTTTTATTCTGTTAGGACCCGGTATTGGGCTGCGGCTGTAAGCTGCTGAGCTAGCCCACCAATCAGTATTACCGCCCACTCAGCACCAGCTGCTTAGTGGGTGGTACTGTTTTAGACCATCTTCCCACCGTGGGCTTACGTACGCATAGAATATGTCAGCACCCGTTACTGCACCCGCCTCCCCTGCAACTCCCTCGCCGTTTTCGCCGCTCAAAATCCCGTTTTTTCGGATGCTGTGGATTGCGTCGTTCGTGTCGAACATTGGCACCTGGATGCAGAACGTGGGGGCGGTGGGGCTAATGACGGAGCTAACCACTTCGCCAGTGCTGGTTGCCTTGCTGCAAACGGCTTCGGCCCTACCGATATTTCTGTTAAGCCTACCCGCTGGTGCCTTGGCCGATTTGGTGGACCGCCGCAAAATGCTGCTGGCCACCCAAACCTGGATGGCCGTGGTGGCTCTGCTGCTGGCGGCGGTTACGTTGCTGCACCTCACCACGCCTTGGCTGCTGCTGGCCCTTACGTTTCTGCTGGGTTTGGGCGGAGCTCTGAACAACCCCGTGTGGCAAACCGTGACGCCGGAACTGGTACCCCGCCAGGAGCTGCCCCAGGCCATTGCCCTCAACAGTGTGAGCTTCAATCTGGCCCGCGCTTTTGGGCCAGCGCTGGGCGGGTTAGTAATCGGGTATTTTTCGGCGGGAGCAGCGTTTCTGCTGAATGGAATATCGTTTCTGGCCACGATTTACATGGTGTATAGCTGGAAGCGGGAGCCCCAGGCCACAGCCACCCTAGCTACTGAGCGGGTGGTGGCCGCCATTCGGGGCGGGGTGCGCTACGCCCGCTTTGCGCCGGCCGTGCAGCACATCCTGGTGCGCGGGGTGAGCTTCACCTTCGGGGCCAGCGCCCTGTTTGCCCTGATGCCGGCCGTGGTAGCCCGGCGGCTGCAGCTGCCCACCTCCTTCTACTCTATGCTGCTCTCCTGCATGGGGCTGGGGGCCGTTATTGCCGCCGTTACCCTACCCCGCATCAACCGCCACATTTCCATTAACTGGCGTGTCACGCTGGCTACGTCCGTGTTTGCGGTGGGCCTGCTGGGGTTAGGCTTTGCCGACAATCGGTGGCTGCTTTACCTTTTGCTGGTACTGGTAGGCATGGCCTGGATGCTGGTGCTCAACTCCTTCAGCGTGGGTGTGCAAACGGTGGTGCCGCGCTGGGTGCAGGCTCGCACCATCAGCTTGTACTTGCTCACTATTCAGGGCGGCATGGCGCTGGGCTCGGTGGTGTGGGGCTCAGTGGCAGAGCAAATGGGCTTGCCCATAGCGCTAGCCGGGGCGGCCGGCTGGCTGGGGCTGAGTACGCTGCTGGTGCTGAAATTTTCCCTGCGTAACTCACCGCAGGCCCTCGACCACACGCCGGCCCGGGCCCGGCGCGAACCGGTACTGGCTACGGAGCCAGCCCCCACCGAAGGGCCCGTTATCATTACCACCACGTATCACATTCCGCCGGAAAACCGCCCGCTTTTCACGTACCTGATGGAGCAGCTGGGCCGCATCCGGCGGCGCGAAGGAGCCATTGGCTGGGGCCTGTATGCCGACCTGGCCGACCCCACGCGCATGGTAGAGTATTTCCTGGTGGAATCGTGGGAGGAGCACGAGCAGCAGCACGACCGGGGCGTAAGCCGGGACGAGGCCGAGCTGAAAAGCCGCATCTGGCCGCTGCACCAGGGGCCCGAGCCGCCCCTGGTTACCCACCTACTGGCCCAACACTACCGCCCCACTGCCGCGCCCCCGGTTATGGTGCCGGGCAGTACCCGGCTGGTAGCCAGCACCGCCGGGGAGGCCACTGCCTAAGCTCAGGGCCGCAGCACGGATGAGTTCAACACTTGCAGCAGCAAGCAAAAACCCGCTGCTGGCCCAAATGCCAACAGCGGGTTCATCCTTCTTGGTCTTTCCCCTTATTTCAGGGCAGCGGCAACGGCCGTAGCCAGGGGCGTAGTAGGCCGGCCAATTAGCGCCGAGAGTTGGCGGCTGTCATCAAACAAAGCTCCTTCGGCGGCATCAGCATCCCAGCTGGCAATGCCGTGGGCAAATCCTTCGGGCACCCCGAAGCTGGTCAGCGCGGCGGCGTAGTCGGCCACGGGTAGGTTGCGGTAGGGAATATCCTTGCCTGTCTGGCGCGAAATTTCAGCGGCCAGGTCCGTCAGCGTGTACGACTCGTCGCCGGCCATCTCGTAGGTTTTACCCTCGTGGCCTTCGCCGGTCAGCACAGCCACGGCGGCATCGGCAAAATCGTCGCGGGTGGCCGAGGAGATTTTACCGTCCTGGGCGCTGCCAATGAAAGCCCCGCCGGCCACGGCCCCGCCTACTGAATTCGTGTAGTTTTCGGTGTACCAGCCGTTGCGCAACAGCGTGTAGGCCACACCCGAGTTCTTCAATTCGGCCTCCGTAGCCCGGTGTTCGTCGGCCAGGCTCAGCGGTGAGGTATCGGCGTGCAGAACGCTGGTGTACACAATGTGCTTCACCCCGGCCTGTTTGGCAGCCTCAATCACGTTGCGGTGCTGCTCAGCGCGCTTGCCTACCTCGCTCGACGAAATCAGCAACAGCTTATCTACCCCGGCCAGGGCAGCGCTGAGCGTGGCGGGTTGGGCGTAGTCGGCTTCCCGCACTTCCACGCCCAAATCGGTGGCTTTGGCGGGGTTGCGTACCAAAGCTATTATCTCGTGGGCGGGTACGCGGGCTTTCAGTTTCTCCACCACCAAACGGCCCAGCTGGCCAGTGGCTCCGGTAACGGCAATTTTCATGATTTCAGCAGTTAAATGATGAACGCCCCAAAAGTATGTTGTATACTTACATAAAGTAAGTACGCACAAAAAGGTAAGTATGAAAAAAATCGAACTAGCTCCTGCGCCGGAAGCCGTTACGCTTACGGAAAAGATGCGACGCGGCGACTTATTGTCCGCCGCCTGCCCCTCACGCACCGTAATGAAGCACATTACCAGCCGTTGGGGCGTGCTGGTATTGATGGTGCTGGATGGCGAAACCCGGCGCTTCAGCGAGTTGCGTCGCCTGATTGGAGGCGTGAGTGAGCGGATGCTGGCTCAAACCCTGCAGTGGCTGGAAACCGACGGCTTGGTGCGCCGCTTGGCCTTTGATGTGGTGCCCCCGCACGTGGAGTACAGCCTCACGCCCCTGGGCCAGCAGGCAGCCCAGCACGTACGCAGCCTCGCCGACTGGATTGAAAGCAGCGTACCGGCCATTCTGCAACACTGGAATAAAACTTCCGCCAGCTAGCCTCTCACGCCGTACTCAGCTTTTCTTCAACTCATTACACCGCGCTATAGCATGATATTGATGTGGGTAGAGCGGCGCGTGAAAGCACGGTTTTAAGCCTAGCGAAAACCTTCCGGGGGGTTTGCGGCTTGTGTGCTCTCTCCTCTCTCTGCCGCACATGAAACTTCTATACAGCTACCTGCGCAATTATTGGGGGCTGCTGGCCCTGGCGCTGCTCCTGGCCGCCATCAACCAGATTTTCAGTCTACTCGACCCGTTGATTCTGGGCAAAATCATTGACCGGTATGTGTCGCCGGCGCTGAAAACAACCCAATCACCCACCTTCTGGCAGTTTCTTACCGGCGGGGCGGGCCTCCTGATTTTGCAGGCCTTAGGCGTGGCCATGGTGTCGCGTATTGCCAAGAATTTCCAGGACTATTACACCAACGTCATCACCCAGCGACTGGGAGCGGCCCTGTACTCTGATGGGCTGCGGCACTCCCTAGAGCTACCGTACCAGGTATTTGAGGATCAACGCTCGGGCGAAACCCTGGGTAAGCTCCAGAAGGTGCGTACCGATGTGGAAAAGCTCATTCAAAGCTTTATCAACATCCTGTTCATCTCGCTGGTGGGCATTGTGTTCGTGACGTGGTATGCCCTGAGCGTGTACAAGCCCATTGCGCTGGTATATTTCCTGACCATTCCGCTGCTGGCTACGCTGAGCTTGTTTCTGAGCCGACGCATCAAGGCTATTCAGAAAACTATTGTGGCTGAAACCACGGCCCTGGCCGGCTCCACCACCGAGAGCCTGCGTAACATTGAGCTGATCAAAAGCCTAGGTTTGGCCCAGCAGGAAACCCAGCGGCTGAATGCTACTACGGACAAGATTCTGAAGCTGGAACTCAAGAAGGTGCGCTACCTCCGCTCCTTATCGTTTGTGCAGGGCACGTTTGTGAACCTGATGCGCAACGTGATTCTGCTAATGCTGGTGTTCTTAGTGGTGCAGGGCGTGATTCTGCCGGGCAAGTTCATCACGTTCTTCTTCTACTCCTTCGCCATTTTCGGGCCGCTGCAGGAGTTGGGTACCATTATCAACGTGTACCGCGAAACGGAGGCATCCTTGGCCAACTATCAGCAGATTCTGGACACGCCTAAGGAAGTAAAGCCTACGCACCCCCGCGACATTGGCCAGATTCGGACCCTGGAGTTCGACAACGTGCATTTCCAGCATCTCACGGCGGCCTCACCCGCCCTCGATGGCATTAGTTTCCGCACCGAGTTGGGCCAGACCATTGCCTTCGTGGGCCCATCGGGCTCGGGCAAAACCACGCTGGTAAAGCTGCTGGTAGGCCTGTACCCGCCAGCCCGTGGCCGCATTCTGTACAACGGTGTGCCCGGCAAGGAGCTGGATCTGGATGTACTGCGCGAGCAGATTGGCTTTGTAACCCAGGACACCCAGCTGTTTGCCGGCACCATCCGGGAGAACCTACGCTTTGTAGCCCCCACCGCCACCGACGAGCAGTGCTTGCGCGCCCTGCGCCAGGCCGCCGCCGACTCCCTCCTGGCCCGCGCCCCCCAGGGCCTTGATACCGTAATTGGGGAAGGGGGCGTGAAAGTATCCGGCGGTGAAAAGCAGCGCCTCAGCATTGCCCGGGCTCTGCTGCGCCACCCCACTCTACTCGTATTCGATGAGGCTACCTCAGCCCTGGACTCGCTTACGGAAGAGGAAATCAGCCAGACCGTGCGGGAGCTGTCCGGCTCTCGTCAGCACATCACCATCCTCATTGCCCACCGCCTGAGCACCATTCTGCACGCTGACCGGATTTTTGTGTTGGAGCGCGGCCACGTGGCCGA
This sequence comes from Hymenobacter pini, assembly GCF_020421205.1. Lineage (GTDB taxonomy): Bacteria > Bacteroidota > Bacteroidia > Cytophagales > Hymenobacteraceae > Hymenobacter > Hymenobacter pini. Next base: position 1,083,015 of record NZ_JAIZZH010000001.1, on the reverse strand, counting down.
ATCGGGACGGCATGAGGAGCTGTTAGCGCAAGGCGGCCTGTACTATGCCATGTGGCGGCAGCAGATTGGCGAGCGGGAAGTACGCCGAACAACCGCACAAAAAGCCTGAGCCAGCGGCGGAAAAGCCTTATGCTGCATACCTAGCTACTGTTTCACTACGCGCACCCGGCCGCGGGGACCCGACTGCGGCTGCCATTCGAGCACGTACACTCCCGGTCGGATATTCACTGTGGGCAGTGATACTTCGGCCGAGCCGGCAGTTACGGTCTGACGCTGCTGCAGGCGGCCGGCCATATCAAACAGCCGCAACTCGCCAGCCACTGGCACGGGCAGCTGGATGCGCAGCTGGTCGGTGAACGGGTTGGGGTAAGCACTGAAAGTAGCTGCGCCGCTGACCGGACCTACCTTTGCCACTGCAGAATACTGCTGACTACCGTCGGTATCTATTTGGCGCAGGCGGTAGTAGTGCTGCATACCTGGGGCCGCTTGGTTCAGGTAGCGGTACGTGCGGGGCATGGTGCTACTGCCGGCGGCCGGCAGGCGCGTGAGCTCCTGCCATTGCCCGGTGGGGTCCAGAGTAGTTTCCACCGCGAAATAGGCGCTGCCCAACTCGGCAGCTGTTTGCCAGCGTACCTCTACCTCAGTCCCATTTCGTTCAGCTGTGAAGCTGAGCAGCGTAACGGGCAACGGGACGGCCGCCGCCAAGCGGGCATACGCTGGGTTACCGCAGCGCGGGGCGGTAAGGCTGAACTCTATTTCGGCAGCGGCCCCGGCTACATCGTTGGTAGCGTTGAGCACCCGGTTCTGGGTGTTGGCGGCAATGGCGTAGTGCATTACGGCACCGGGTTTGATAATGTGACCCAGCTGAATCCCGTGGCCCTGTTCGTGCAGGACTACACTTTCAAAATCAAACTGCCCACCCGTAGGCGCAGCCGGGCCAAACTGCCAGTTTCGCTCCCCGTCAAAAATATAGTCGGTACCCGTGAGTACCCAGTTGATGGCGCCGTTGCTGGAGCAGCCGGAGTAATACGAGTATGTAACGCCCAGTACGCCCGTAGGCAGCTCCGTCGCGTCGTCGAAGCTCACCACGTTCACATTGTCGTCGCTGGCATTAGTGTTGATGGCAGTAGTAGCAGCGGCAACAATCCGGTTAGCCCCTACCCCGTTGCGCCACACCGCCAGGGCCCGCCCGAACGACGCTACTGCGGCCGTGTTGGCAGCAAATGCCTGATTATAGGTGAGCGTGTAGCCGCCCGCCCCATTCGTACCCACCATAGCCACGGGGTATGCGTTATCCTGATAATTCACATTTGCCAGCGCGTAGTTTACAGTTAGCGCCTCCGGGCTGAGGGCAGTGGCTCCCCCAATAGTCAGCTGAATTTTACCGGTGCCGGCCGGCCCGGCGTTGTTCATACTTGTGCCCGGTACCCGCACCCGAATTTCCGTGTCTGACCAACTCAGATAATCAGTGGCTAGGGGCACCACGTAGGAAGTGCCGCCGTTATTGGCGTTGCTGAATCCCACGGTGCTGCTACCTTGGGTAGCGCCAAAACCGGACCCGGTAATGGTAAGCACCGTGCGGGTACCCGCCGTAACGGTAGCGGGGCTAAACCCGCTGATTGTAGCTGCAGCACCCGGCCGGCTGGCCTGCTGCAGGCGGGCTTCGAGCGGAGCATTAGGCCGTACCAGGCGGAAATTCTGGTTAGTCAGGCTCATCAGTTCAGGGTACAGCTCAGCCGGAATAGAATTGTAGCGCCGGAAGGGGTCGGAGGCGGTGGCCGTACCCAGGTCGTAGCGCAGTAGCCCCTGGGGGCCGGCTACCAAGCGGTAAGTGCCCGCCGCGGTGGGGTTAGCCTCCAGCAGAAATACCGCCTGCTCCCCGGCCGCCAGCACCGGCTCATTGGATACTTCTTCGCGCCGGAGCCCTACCGTGCCCCCTAGCGTTTGCAGCGTAAGCGTCCCGGCCGGCAGGCTCCCCCGAAATACTTTAAATACCTCCAGTGCGTTGAGAGTTACGATGTGGTTACCGTCGTTCACACTGCGCACGTTTTGTACCCAGGCCTCCACCACTAGCGGCGCCTGCGCAATTCGTTGGGCGAGTGGCACAGGTTCCAGCAAGCAGGCCTCCTGGGCCCGCAACGGCTGGAGCGCCAGCCCGCTGAGCAGCAACCACAACAGTACGCTAATCCGTCGGAACCCTTCCCGCATCAATTGTGTTTTTTTCATGAGAGACGAAAAAAATCAGATTTCTCCCCACCTACCAAGTGCAAGGTCTGGCGCAATATCTTAAGTAATTAATATTTGCAAAACAACCGCAGAACTTCGGTTTAAGTTCGTTTTTTCTTAAAGCATGGCTTGCGTACTTTCGGCAAGGTAATTGCCACGTCAATAGTTCCTAAAAAGCACTTTTCCATGAACCACCTTCGCTTTTTTCGCCGCTTTGCAGGCTTGGTGCTTGCCGGGTGGCTCGGGCTAGCCTCCACTTCGCAGGCCCAATCAACCACTGGCCAGCGCGACGTACTGCGCGAAATCACCGACGTGGTGGGCCTGAAACCCCGCTTCCAGCTTCGCGCTACTTCTCAGGTGCAGAACGCTGCGGCCGTGGTGTACGGTGGCCAGCGTTACCTCTTATATAATCCGCAGTTTGTGGCCGCCGTAAACCGGGCCGGCCGCACCGACTGGGCCGGCATCAGTATTCTGGCGCACGAAATGGGTCACCACCTCAATGGGCACACCTTGCGCCCCGGCGGCTCCAACCCCGCCGACGAGCTGGAAGCCGACGAATTCTCGGGCTTCGTGCTCCGGAAGATGGGCGCCAGCCTGGCCGATGCCCAAGCCGGCATGGCTGTAGTATCCGATGATGAGGCGTCTCCAACCCACCCTGGCCGCCGCACCCGTCTCACGGCCATCAGCGACGGATGGCTGCGGGCCAACCAGCAGATTGTGGCCAGCAACCGCGTGGTGGCCCCTTCGGCTACTCCGGCTGTATTGGCCAACCGCGCCACTGCTCCGGTGCGCACCGTGGCCGCTACTTCAGCCTCGCCGGTGAGCGTGCTGGGTAAGATTACCTTCCGCGACAATCCGGGGGAGGATTACTACATCACCAACCGCTTGAGCGTGGTGCGCCTGGACCCCGCTGAGCGCACGGCCCAGGTGGTAGGCCGCCTCACCCGCTCCGAGAGTGTAAACTACCCGTATGTATTAGTAGATGGGCAGCAGCGCCGTCTGTACATCAGCCGGACAGGTAGCATCTTCGATACCAACGGCCGGCAGGTAGCGTCCCTCTCCGACCCTTCCTAGCCTTACTTAGCACTTTACACCTGCCGGCCGGCTTCCTGCTTAGGGAGCCGGCCGGTTTCTTTTTGTCCAGCTTCAACCCTTGAGCTTCGGGGCTCGTTGGGTTGATACTCAATCTTTATTCATCAACTACCCTACTAATGCCCGAATTACCCGAAGTTGAGACCTACCGCCGCTTTCTGGATGAACTGGTAGTAGGCGAAACTATTACCGCGTTTGAAGTGCTGGATGCCCACGTGCTGGCTATGGATGCCGCCACGTTGCAGATTGCGTTGGTAGGCCAAACGATTACGCGCACTTCCCGCCTCGGCAAAAACTGCTTTTTGCACTTGCCCGACGGGCGGGTACTGGTGCTGCACTTCGGCATGACCGGCGACGTGGGGGCCTACCGTGACGAGGCCGACCGGCCCCGCTTCACGCGGGTGGCCCTGCATTTGGGGTCGGGACTCTGCGCGGCCTTTATTGACCCACGCAAATTTGGCCGTATTCGGCTGGCCGATGGGGTGGCGCAGTACCAACAGGCCAAAAAGCTAGGACCCGATGCCTTGGATATTACGACTGAGCAACTGCAGAATGCTCTGGGCAAGCGCAAAACGCTGATAAAGCCCCTGCTGCTGGACCAGCACCTTACAGCCGGCCTGGGCAACTGGATTGTGGATGAAGTGCTGTTTCAGGCCAAAATCAACCCGGAGCGGGTGGCTGCCTCGCTCACACCGGCTGAGGTGCGCCGGCTGCACAGTGCCATTCAGCTGGTGTTGCGCACGGCCATCGAGCATGAGGCCAACTACCGGTATTTTCCGGCCAGTTTCCTCATTCACGCCCGCGAATGGGATGATTCCGCGACTCCCGGTACCGACAAGCACCACTACTGCCCACGCCACTCCAAGACCGAAATTGTAAAAACCTACGTAGGCGGGCGAGCTACTTATACGTGCCCAGTTTGCCAACCGACATTTTAAAGTCAAAAAAGTACTATTGCCACTTCTAACAGGCCAACCCGGTTGCCGGGTTGGTCTGTTACATTTTTCAAGGATTTAACAATCAAACAATCAAGAAAATACGCCAATTATATAACTTCTTAGATACTTCATTGGAAGATACGACCAAATTGCGCAACTACCTGAACCAGCATGATTTATAATCAGTTAGATTTGCACACCGGCAGTCGAAGGCAGCCGAAGTAGTAGCGAAGTTGGACGTTTAATTGTGAGGCTCATGCCGCAGATGTACTACGCCGAAAAGCGTGTTGTTGCACATTCACCAAAACCCGTTTTCATGAAGAAACTGCCCGTATTCCTGAGCTTGTTGGCAAGCACCCTCGTGTTTGCATCGTGCGAGAAAGAGATTGATGAGATTAAAGACCCCGCCCAGGAAGTGGCAGCTGCCGCTGCAAATGTTCAATCGAAACCGGAATTGCTGGCTGCCAGCCCCTGGCACCTTACCGGCCTAACGCTTACCACCACTACCCCCGGCGCAGCCGGCACTCCTGACGTAGACCTGCTGCCCCGCATGAAAGCCGCTCAGCGCGACAATCTGCATACCTTTAAAGCCGATGGCAGCTACGTGCTGGACGAGGCTCAGCTGAAAACCCACCCGCAGGCTCCCCAGCAAATCAATGGCTCCTGGAAACTGGCCGGCGATTCGCTCACCATCAGCCAGCCGGATGTAACCCGTCATTTCTTCGTAGAGGAGCTCACCACCACCACCCTGCGCGTTAAGCTGACGCAGAAAGGCGAACAGGGTGCCTCCACTACCTACACTTCCGTATTCTCGCGCTAAGCGCCTCCCTGATTTCCGACCACCGTTCATAATGCAACACGGCCCCGCTGGTTTCAGCGGGGCCGTGTTATTTTTCCTTGGCAAGGGAAAGCTAAATCTTGCCCAGCCCTCCCAGCATGAACATGGCTGCGCACGAGCCAAACCCAATTAGAAATACCAGCAGGGCACTGAGGAAATACGAGGCCGGTCCGCGCCGGAAGTGCACAATGCCCAGCACTACGTTTACCAACGCCAGGCCCAGGTACACCACCACAAACAGCACCACCGTGGAGCCATCGGTAGGCTTGGCCAGCAGGCCCAGCACCACAGCCGCGCCCAACACCGCCAGCAGGTTGTTGCGCAGGATACGGGAGGTAGATGGCTTATCGGACATAGCTTTCGGGGTTAGGGTCTAGTGGTTGATGTGCAGGTTAGAGAGAATCAGGGCGCAGGTGCCCAACCCGAGCAGGGCTACCACCAATCCGGAAACCACCAGCACCTTACCCAGCTTTTTGTGGGTACCAAACAGCAAGACAATTCCCACCAGCACATTCAGTACCGGTAAGGCCAGCATGCCTGCTATGCCACCCAACCCGCCCAATACGAGCAGAGCCGCAAAGTTGGCAGCCACCACTAAGCCTAGCAGCTGGCCCGTTGATTTTTCGGGTGGTGTTGGTTGCTCCGAGGGTTCCATACTATCAAGTTACAGCACCGGAATATCCCGCAGCACCTCCAGTTGTTGCTGTTTCTGCTCGTCGCGGTAGAGCATGTTCATGGTTTCGAAGGGGATAATCTTAAGGTCTTTGCTCACAATATGTACGCAGGACTTCTTGATGGCGCGCACGTCGAAGTTCCAGGCATCCATAAACTGCAGGATGATGATGCGGAACAGATTGTCATAGCCCAGATTGGGGGCCTGCACCTGCGGGAGACAGCACAACAGCTGGTTCATTTCGGGCAACACGGTATCCACGGTGTTGGCCGTGCTGAACAGCTTGAGCAGGTGCTGGCGCAGGCGCGGGTCCCGCTCGTACACGATAGTGTTGCCGGTGCTCTGCAGCAGGTCGGCGGGGTCCACGTAGCGGGTAAGCGGGAATACTTCTCCATCCAGCTTCAGGGCGTAGGCCATGGCCAGCGCATCGGGGTTGCAGGGCACGGGCAGCAGGTCTTCGGCCGTGAAGACGGAGCTTTGGTCGATGATACCCTGCCGCACTTCGGTGAGGCTGAGCCGGTCGGTGGCGGGGTCGAAGTGCTCGAGGCGGCCGGCAGCCTGGGTAGGCTGGAACGTGACGCCGCGCACGCACTTCTGCTTCAGGGCGAAGTCGATGATTTCGCCCATTTCATCATCATTGAGGCCCTTTTGTAGCGTGACTACCAGCGTGGTGCTGAGGTTGTACTTGTTGAGGTGCTCCAGGGCCTGCAAGCGTACCTCACGCAAGTCGCGCCCGCGCATGTTTTCCAGCACCTCTTTCCGGAACGAATCAAACTGCAGGTACACCTCGAAGGCGCCGGCGTAGGTAGCCAGCCGGGCCACAAAGGCTTCGTCTTTGGCCAGCCGCACACCGTTGGTGTTTACCATGAGGTGCTTGATGGGCTTGCGCTTGCACATATCCAGAATTTCCCAGAATTGCGGATGTAGCGTGGGCTCCCCGCCGGATATCTGCACCACGTCGGGCTCCCCTTCATTGAGCACCAGCACATCCACCATGGCCTCTACCTCCTCCAGGGTGCGGTGCCGGCCATTCAGGGGGCTGCTTTCGGCGTAGCAGGTGGGGCAGGTGAGGTTGCAGCGGTCCGTTATTTCGATGACGGTGAGGCAGCTGTGCTGCTCGTGGTCGGTGCAGAGGCCGCAGTCGTAGGGGCAGCCGTAGTGGGTGGCGGTGTTGAAGCGGCGGGGTGTTTCGCTGGGCTTCACGTAGTTGCGGATGCTCTTGTAGTACTCCACATCGGTGGCCACGAGCACCCGCTGACGGCCGTGCTCGGGGCAGCGCTTGAGCATGTACACGTTGCCATCTTCAAACACAATCTTGGCTTCCACCCGCCTCAGGCAGTACGGGCACAGGCTCAGGGTGAAGTCGTAGTAGGTATAGGGACGTTCGGGCATAGAATAGGGGCTGTTGCAGCCAGAAGAGAGGTGGCCTGAAGGTCTTATAATTTTTCAAAATTCCCGCATAGCCCTGGCCGGGGTGGCAACCAAACTCAACAGTTTACGGTATCATACCGCCTCCTGCATCCTTCTTCCCCTCATCTTCTACCAATGGAACCTAGCCCGTCCTGGGAGGCCGCGTTGTATTCCGTGGACTCCTCTTTGCGCTACATGCTTTGGCTTTACGAAATTCCTACCTGGCTGCTGGCTCTGCTGATTATTGGCGTCACGCTGCTGATTTCGCTGGGCGGGCTGTACCTAGCCCATCGTCGGCTACACACCAGCTCCGTCAAAACGCTGATTGATAACGGTACAGTAGGCTGGTTTTTTTCGGGCGTGACGGTGCTGTATGGCCTTACGCTGGGCCTGCTCACCGTCGCTACCTGGCAGAACTACTCGGGGGCCTCGGAAATTGCATCTCAGGAAGCGGCGCAACTGGCGGTGCTGTACCGTGACCTGAGCGGTTACCCCGACAGTGTGGGCCGGCCCCTCCAGCGCGAACTGCGCGAGTACACCGAGTTTATTGTGCAGAAGTCGTGGCCGGCCCAGCGCCGGGGCATGGCCAACGACGCTGAACGGGCCGTTTTAACCGATTTTCAGCTGCAGTTGCTGCGCACCAATGTGCAAACGCCCGCCCTGCAGGTGCTGCATGGGGAGGCCATTGGCACCTTCAACCGGCTGGTGGAGTTGCGGCGGCAACGCATTGAGAGTATTGGCAATGGGGTGCCCGGCGTGCTGTGGTTCGTGGTGCTGCTGGGCGCCGTCATCACCATTGTATTTTCCTTCTGCTTCGTGGTGGAGAATTTGCGCTTCCACGCATTACTAACGGGCCTATTGGCGCTGATGGTGGCCCTCATGATTTTCCTCATCGTCGCCCTCGACCACCCCTACCTCGGGGACGTGAGCGTGACGCCCGACGCTTACCAGCTGGTACTCGATAAGGTGATGGTGCCGCTCAACACTCTGCCCAAAGTGCCGTGATAAAGCCCGGACCGGTGAATGAATCGGTCCAGACTTTGAATCTATCGGAATGCAATCAGGCGTAGGCCTCTTGCGGAACGGGCTGTCGGCCGCGCAGGAACAACCACGCGTAATACCCCAGCCCGGCCACGCAGGCCCACTGAATGGCGGTGAGGCCCCAGCCGGTGGGCGCGGGCGTGGGTTTGAGGAACTCCACCAGCAGGCGAAACACTAAGTATCCCACCATAAAAAACCGGAAGCGCCAGCCATTGGGCAGGGGCCCGCGGCGCTCCAGCAGCCAGAGCGTCGCCCCAAGCAAGAGCAGCCAGCCAATTTCGTAGAGGTTGGTAGGGTGGCGCTGGATACCGTCGCCGAAGTTGATGGCCCAGGGAAGCGTGGTAGCCGTGCCGAAGGTACCGTCTTCAAGGCCGGAGAAGTGGCAGCCGAGCCGGCCGATGCACATGCCCAGGATGACGGGGTACACCATCAAATCACCGCTGGAAGTGGTAACACCGAGCTGCTTTTTGGTTAGCTCCACCCCTACCAACCCGCCCAGCAGCCCGCCCACAATGGTTTTGTTGGTGAAGTAGTACAGCCAGCCGCCCGGCGGGTGCACGAGCAGCTCCGGGTGCTCCAGCAACCCCAGCACCCGGGAGCCCAGCAACGCCCCGGCTGCGCAACCCACAAATATCCACAGGCGGTTATCCTCCGAAATCGGGTCGTGGGTGCGGCGGCGCAGGTACTGGTACATCCGAAACCCAATTGAATAGGCCAGCACCTCCAGCACCAAGTGCACCGGCAGCGTAAGCGGCCCTAGCGAAAGATGAACAGGATAGATCAAATGAGTTGCCGGTTGTTGGCGGCAAGTATACGAAGAACCCTACTCCATCTCAGTAGCACGTCATTCCGAGCGAAGGCAGAGCCGCAGCCGAGAAATCTCGCATGCTGACGTCAGAATACTATTGCAACATCAGCACGCGAGATGCTTCGACTACGCTCCGCTTCGCTCAGCATGACGTTCTATATTATACTGGCTACTCACTATTGGCTATTCGCACCAGCTTCACCGTTCGTTGTTTTCCGCTTCTGCGTGGCGGGTGAGGGTAGTAAGCGATGAGCGGGTTGCGGCCGACTCGGCCTCGTAGCCGTAGCGTCGCTCGTTGCCGAGGTGACGCTCGGTGGGACCAGGCAGGGCCCGGTTGGCCCAGCTGAGCAAATCGGCGGTGGTGCCGGGCAGCAGGCCGTGGAAGCCCGCCAGCAGCTTGGCCGGTAAGCCCAGAATTACTTCCGCGTCGCCGCGGCGGCAGGCATTCCAGATTTCGCGCCCGGCCTGCTCGGCATCCATGGAAATAGCCGGCAACGAATCGGCAATGCTGAACCAGGCGTACTCCTTTTGGTGCTGGCCTTTGATGGTGGCGTTGCGGGGGCTACCCGTGCGCATCAGGCCGGGGCACACGGTGGTTACCTGAATGCCATACTGCAACAGCTCGGCCCGGAAGCCCTCCGACAAGCCTACTAAGGCAAATTTGCCGGCGCTGTAGGGTACCAGGTGGGGCACAGCCACCTTGCCCCCCACCGAGGCAATATTTACAATCCGGCCTTCGCCCCGACGGCGCATATCCGGCAATACTGCCTGCATGGCGTGCAGCGGGGCCCAGAAATGGACTTTCAACGAATCCTCGTAGTCACGCACCTCCATGTGGTCGAGGGCCCCCACGCTGATAACCCCGGCGTTGTTGATGAGCACGTCAATAGAGCCCAGGCGCTGCTGCACTTCGGCTACCAGGGTGCGCACTTCGGTGGCTTCGGTCAGGTCGCGGGCCAGGGCCAGCACCTCGGCACCGTCGGCGGCCAGCTCCTGCCGGGCTCGTTCCAGCTCTTCGGCGTCGCGGGCGCAGATGGCTACTTTAGCCCCTTCGGCCACCGCTTGCCGGGCCAGAATCAGCCCCAGCCCCCGCGAGCCGCCGGTAATGAGCACCACCCGACCAGCCAAATCATACGAGCCGCGGCGGTGCACGTAGAGCGTAGCGGCCAGCAAACCGATGGCGCTGGCAGCGGCCACCAACAGGGAGTTACGAGTATCAGACTTCATACCAAGAAGGATTAGGGGGAGGAATGCAGTGTTGTAAGGGAATGCCCGCTGAAAGGTTACGCCGTATATATCCGGCCTAACGAATATTTTTCTGCTTACCGGGGAATAGAACTGCCTGTTCCGGCGTTGTGACAGTCCGTTTCCCAAAAACTGGCACCATCTTTACTGTTGCAAACCCACCCCGGCAATTGTCGCCGGGTTCGTTTTTGTTGCTTTTCCTATGAAGATTTCTCTGCTAGCGGCTCTACTAGCTCTGACTGCGGCTCCTGCGGCGCTAGCCCAAACGGCCCCTCGCCCCAAACCTGCCGGCAAGCCGGCCGCATCTGCCAGCCGTCCGGCGGCACCCGTCCTCAATGAGCAGCAAATTGCGGCTCGGGCCAATGCTCTTACAGACAATATGCAGAAGGCCTTGGGACTGAACCCACAGCAAATCGAGAAGGTGCGCCAAATCAACCTGATTAGCGTGCGGGGCGTGGAAACTGCCCGCCAAACCTACCGCCAGGACGTGCGCAAAATGGGCGCCGTGGTGGACGACATCGGGCAGTCGCGCCTCGAAATGCTCAAAGAAACCCTGACGCCGGCCCAGTTTGACAAGTACCAGCGGAAGCGGGAAGAAAAAATGGGTGTTCCGAATACGCAAGGCGCCCAGGGCACTGCCGCTCCCGGCCTGCCCAACCGCTACGAGGAATAGCGTCACCGAACCAGAAGGCTCATCTTTCAAACAGACAGCCCCTGACGAGAAATATCGTCAGGGGCTGTCTGTTTGAAAGATGAGCCGAGTTTCTGCATTCAGGAAGTTACCATCTGCCAGCCCAGCTTCAGGATAAAGGCACTGACTACCACCAGAAACAGCCCCCGCACGAAGCCGGTACCGTGGCGCAGGGCCAGGTGCGCCCCCAGCGTGGAGCCAACAATGTTGCTGATGGCCATGGGTACCGCCACCGCCCACAGAATCTGGCCGGTGTAGGCGAAATAGGCCAGCGCCGCTAGGTTGGTAGCCACGTTTACCAGCTTAGCCGAGGCCGAGGACGTAATGAAGTCGTAGCCAAACAGCCCCACGAAGGCAAACAGCAGAAAGGAGCCCGTGCCGGGGCCGAAAAACCCGTCATAAAACCCGATAGTCATACCTACCAGCGCGCCGTAGAGCGGCTCGCGCTGGGGTGGCAGCTTGGGGGCGTGCAGGGAGCCAAAATCCTTGCGCCAGAAGGTGTAGATGGCAATTACCACCAGCAGCCCCAGCACCAGCTTGGGCAGCAGTTCCTGCGGCAGTTGGCTGACCACCCGCGCCCCCAGAAACGAAAACGTACCCGCTACTACCGCCGCCGTGCCTACCGCCCGCCACCGGATGGGCACCTGCCCGGCGTAGCGCCGCAGCGCCGCTGCCGTGCCCATCAACGAGGATACTTTGCCGGTCCCCAGGATGGTAGGTGTGGGAGTGCCTTTCAAGAGCAGCAACATGGCGGGCAGCTGAATGAGGCCGCCGCCGCCCACAATGGCATCTACTAAACCAGCCAGAAAGGCCGCGCCGCACAGCAGGGCCAGGGTAATCACAGAAATCATAGGCCGCGAAGGTACACTGCGGGCCAGGGAAAACCGCCTACTTTTAGGACCTTACCCTGCTACTCATGACTGGTCCCGACCCGGCTACCCTGCATCCCCTGCCCCACCACCGCAAGCTGGTGTTCCTCAAAAACCTGGTAACCCGCCCCACTATTCTGGTGGGCGACTATACCTATTATGATGACCTCGACGACCCGGCTAACTTCGAGCGAAACGTACTCTACCACTTCGATTTCATCGGCGACCGGCTGATTATCGGCAATTTTTGCGCGTTGGCCTCGGGGGTGAAGTTTATTATGAACGGCGGCAACCACGAAACGGCACCGGTTACCACCTTCCCGTTTGCTATTTTCGGGGGTGGTTGGGAAGCAGCTATGCAGGGGCAAACTGTGGCGGAAAAATACCCCTCCAAGGGCGACACCGTGGTGGGCCACGACGTCTGGATTGGGCACGAGGCTACCATCATGCCGGGCGTGCACATCGGCAACGGGGCCATAGTAGCTACCAAAGCCGTGGTAACGCGGAATGTGCCGGCGTATGCCGTAGTGGCCGGCAACCCCGCACAAGTGGTGCGGTACCGCTTTGATGAGCCTACCATTGCCCGCCTGGAAAAGCTGGCATGGTGGCATTGGCCCGTGGAGAAAATTACCCGCCACCTGGCTTTGCTCAACGCCCCGGAGCCGAACATAGCCGCGCTGGAACAAGCGGAATAACCGGCGGCCCGGTAGGCATGCCAGACTGGCTGTAAACTAACCCGCCGGCCCGGCGGTTATAGCAGCTATGAATTCCACTGACTCCACTTCCCCGACTATACAACTCAGCGTGCTCGACCAGTCGCCGGTGCCGCTGGGGCGCACGCCGCAACAGGCGCTGCAGCACACCCTGGAGCTGGCCCGCCTGACGGACCGAATGGGCTTTACCCGCTTCTGGGTATCAGAGCACCATAACACCCGCACGCTGGCTGGCTCTTCGCCGGAAGTGCTGCTGGCCCGGCTGGGGGCCGAAACCCAGCGCATCCGGCTGGGTTCGGGTGGGGTGATGCTGCCCCACTACTCGGCCCTGAAAGTGGCCGAAAACTTCCGGCTGCTGGAGGCCCTTTACCCCGGCCGCATCGACTTGGGCATTGGCCGGGCCCCCGGCACCGACCGGATTACGGCCCACGCCCTGAACCCCCACAACGCCTTCCGCGACGAGGATTTTGCCGAGCAGCTCATGGACCTGCGGGCTTTTCTGCGCGACGAAGTGGTGGAGGACACTATCCACGCCAAAGTGAAAGCCGCTCCGTTTGTGGATGCGGTGCCGGAAATGTGGCTGCTAAGCTCCAGCGGGCAGAGCGGGCTGTTTGCGGCCCACGTGGGCGCGGCGTTCAGCTTCGCCCACTTCATCAACCCCAACGGTGGCCCCCGCATGGTGCAGACCTACCGGGAGCGGTTCCGGCCCTCGCCCGAACTGGCGGCACCCCAGGCCAACGTAGCCACCTTTGTGGTATGCGCCGATACCACGGCCCACGCCCAAGCCCTGGCTGATAACCTGGCCCTGCAGATGCTGAAGCTGGAAACCGGCCAGTTCACACCCATCGAAGCCGTTGAAACGGTGAACGTCCGCCACCTCTCGGCCGATTTGCAGGCCCGGCTGGCGTACCACCACACCCGCATTGTAAGCGGCACGCCCGATAAAGTGAAGGCTGAGCTGGAAGCCCTGGCCGCTTCCTACGGGGTGGATGAAGTAGTAGCTGTAACCATCACCCACGACTACGACGACCGGCTGCGCTCCTACGAGCTGCTGGCCGATGCCTTTGCCCTGCCTCAGCAAGCCGCGCCGGCCGTCACGGCGGCCCGGTTTGTGTGAGTAGTTAACGTATTTTAATTCGCCCTTATAACGCCCCGGCCGCTGAGCCGGGGCTTTTTTTCTTATAGCCCAGTTGCATTCAATCCTTTATGCTGAGCAAACGCAGCAGCGGGCTTTCAGGCAGAAGAGTGGAGCTCAACAATGCCCGAATTATGTATGAATGATGTACCCCCGAAGCTGAACAATTCGCGTACAGTTGAGCCGCTTGGCCTGTTTCCGCAAACCCGAATCCATCTTTTCTTCATACTCAAGGCTTTACGTTAGGCCGTTCGCGCTGCTTTCCTTTTACCCTCAATACGCTCCCCTGCTATGCTGCACATCAACCACGACAAAACTGACACCAGTAGCTTCGAGATGCTCGGTAAGTGCCCTTTCGGCGGCGACCGGATCGGCGGGGCAGAAGGCACCCCACCCACACTGTCGGACTGGTACCCCAACCGGCTGCGCACGGAGGTGCTCAACCAGAACAGCCCGCAGGCCAACCCGCTCGGCCCGGACTTCGACTACGCCGCCGCCTTCAACAGCCTGGATTACGAGGCGCTGAAGCAGGAAATCAAGGCCTTCCTGACCACTTCGGTGGACTGGTGGCCTTCGGACTACGGCAACTACGGCCCGCAGATGATCCGGATGGCCTGGCACTCGGCCGGCACCTACCGCATTGCCGATGGCCGCGGCGGCGCGGGGCAGGCCATGCAGCGCTTCGCCCCCATCGAAAGCTGGTGGGACAACGGCAACGTGGACAAGTCGCGGCGCCTGTTGTGGCCCATCAAGCAGAAGTACGGCAGCTCCCTCTCCTGGGCCGACCTCATCGTGCTGACCGGTAACTGCGCCCTCGAAATCATGGGCTTCCCCACCTACGGCTTCGCCGGGGGCCGCGAGGACGCTTGGGAGGCCGATAATTCGACGTATTGGGGCCCGGAGGTAATCCATGACCTGCGCACCGCCGAGGCCCCCGACAAGATGGTGAACCGGGACAAGCGCTGGCGCGGCCGCAACGGCGACGCCGACTACGACCTGGAAAACCCGCTGGCCGCCTCGCACCAAGCCCTCATCTACGTGAACCCCGAAGGCCCCTACGCCGATGGCGACATCATGGGCTCGGCCCGCGACATTCGGGTGGCCTTCACCCGCATGGCTATGAACGACGAGGAAACCGTGGCCCTGATTGCCGGCGGCCACGCCTTCGGCAAAAGCCACGGCATGGTGCCCTCCGCCAAAATCGGGATGCCGCCCGAAATTGCGCCGATGGAGCAGATGGGCCTGGGCTGGCACAACCCCGTGGGCTCGGGCAACGCCGAACACACGATGACCAACGGCATCGAGGGTAGCTGGACTCAGAACCCGACGCAGTGGGACAACAGCTACCTCGAAAACCTCTTCAACCACGAGTGGAAGCAGACGCGCAGCCCCGCCGGCGCCCTGCAATGGACGCCCGTGGACGACAACGCCCCGCGCACGCCCGACGCACACATTCCCGGCAAAACCCACGCGCTGATGATGATGACCACCGACCTGGCGCTGAAGGAAGACCCCGAGTACCGCAAGGTGTGCGAGAAGTTTCTCAATGACTTCGACGCCTTCACCCAGGCCTTCTCCAAAGCCTGGTACAAGCTCACCCACCGCGACATGGGCCCCCGGGAGCGGTACCTCGGCCCCGAAAAGCGCGTGGAAGACGACCTGCTCTGGCAGGATCCCATCCCCGCCGCCGATTACACTGTTATCGACGCGGCCGACGTGGAAGCACTGAAAAAAGACATTCTGGCCCTGGGCGTGTCGAATTCGGATCTGGTCTTCACCGCCTTCTCGGCCGCCGTCACGCACCGCCACAGCGACAAGCGCGGCGGCGCCAACGGCGGGCGCCTGGCCCTGGCCCCGCAGAAAGACTGGGAAGTAAACCGCCGCACGGTGCCCGTCATTGAGAAGCTGCGCTCGGTGCAGCAGCAGTTCAACGAGCAGGCCGGCGGTAAGAAAGTCTCGCTGGCCGACCTCATCGTGCTGGGCGGCTGCGCGGCCCTGGAAAAAGCCGCCGCCGATGCCGGCGTGCCCACCGAGGTACCCTTTACCCCCGGCCGCCGCGACACCACTCAGGAGCTGACCGACGTGGAAATGTTCACCTGGCTCAAGCCCGTGGCCGACGGCTTCCGCAACTACCTCGACGCGGATTTTAGCCAGCTTGCGCCGAAAGTGGCTCCCGAGGAGCTGTTCCTCGACAAAGCCCAGCTGCTCAGCCTCACCGCCCCCGAGTGGGTAGCCCTGACCGGCGGCCTGCGCGCCATGAATGCCAACTACGACGGCTCCGACCACGGCATCTTCACCGACCGCGTGGGCGTGCTCACCAACGACTTCTTCACCGTGCTTACCAGCACCGATTTCGAGTGGAAGAAGGTGGACCCGCACGGCTACGTCATGAGCCTCAACGACCGGAAAACCGGCCAGAAACGCTTCACCGCCACCCGCGCCGACCTCGTGTTCGGCTCGAACAACCAGCTGCGGGCTGTGGCCGAGGTGTACGCCGGTGCCGACGGGCATAAGCGCTTTGTGCAGGCTTTCGTGAAAGCCTGGGACAAAGTGATGATGCTGGACCGCTACGATGTGAAGAGCTAAGCAGCCCTACTCCTCCTCCGTTACAAACTGCCCGACTCCGCCAGTGCGCGGGGTCGGGCAGTTTGTTTTATGCCTATGATTCCGAGTTGACACTGACATTCACATACCAATACGAGTCTGTAACTCCCTAGTAATCAAAGCTCAAATTCACTATATAGATTTTTTCTAAGCTACTGTTTTGAATCTATCTAAATAGAGCCGAGCTTTGCATTGTTTTAAATCAATCTAAACAAGCTTCTCCGCTCTGATGGCCCGTCCGCTACCTCTCCTGCTTCTCCTTTCTCTCACAACCACCGCACCCATCGTTTCCAACGCTACTGTTAGCAAGCTGCACAACGGCGGCGACGACACGGCCCAGCGGGGCCGCCTGACGGGCCGGGTGCTGGATGAAAAAGGACAACCAGTAGAAGGCGTAATGGTAGCGCTAAAGGGCACGTCGTTCGGTACTACTACTAACGCCGATGGCAGCTTCCGCCTCTCGGCTCCAGCGGGCACGTATCAGCTGGTGGTGAGCAGCCTGGGCTACGGCACGCAGGAAACTGCCGCAACCGTTGTAGCCGGCGAAACTACTATTCTGCCGGCTTTCACCGTGCAGCAAACCCAGCAGCAGCTCAACGAGGTGCGCGTAACCGGCAGCCGCAGCCTCAACGAGCGGCCCGTGGCCGTGGGCAAAGTAGCCATTGCCCCCCTCGACCTGCCCCAGAGCACCTTTACCGTAGAGCGCCAGACACTAGAGCAGCAACAAGTGCTACGGGTGAGCGACGTGCTGGCCAACGTGAGCGGCGTGTATGTGAGCGGCAACACGGGCGGCTACCAGGAGGAAATTTCGGGTCGGGGCTTCACCTTCGGCAGCAGCAACACCTTCAAGAATGGGGTGCGCTACAACAACAGCATTCTGCCCGAAACCAGCTCCCTGGAGCGGTTTGAGGTGCTGAAAGGCAGCAACGCCATCCTGTACGGCAACGTGGCCGCCGGGGGCGTGCTGAATCTGGTAACCAAGAAGCCCCGCTTCGAGTCGGGCGGCTCCATTGGCCTGCGCGTGGGCAGCTACGACTTCTACAAGCCCATGCTGGACGTGTACGGGGCCGTAAACGGCAGCGAGCATGTAGCCTTTCGGGTGAACACCACCTACGAAAATAGCCGCAGCTTCCGCAGCGAGGTGAAGGGGGAACGGTTTTACGTGAACCCCTCCCTGCTCTTCAAGATTGGTAAAAAGACGGATTTCCTGCTGGAAGGCGACTATCTGAAGGACAACCGCACGCCTGATTTTGGGGTAGGTGCCATCAACTACCGCATTCCGGATGTGCCGCGCGGCCGCTTCTTAAACACTGACTGGGCCAACATCGGTACGGAGCAGAAATCGGCTACGGCTACGCTCACGCACCACCTCAACGATACTTGGCAAGTGCGCGGCGTGGCTGCCTACCAAGGTTTCAGCAACAACCTGCGTTCCGCCGCCCGCCCCAGCAGTGTCCGCGACTCGGTGGACGTTTACAGCGGGGTGGATAAGAGCGGCAAGCCCATCAAGATAATGACCGGCACCCCGGCCTTGTACGGCAACCTAGTGCGCAACCTGCAGGCCAGCGAGGCGAAGGAGGACTACTTCCTGGGCCAGCTAGATGTAACGGGCAAGGCGCGCACCGGCTTCCTGAAGCACACGGTGCTGGTGGGCATGGACGCCGATAAGTACAACACCCGCTCTATTGCTTACAACGCCATTGTCAAGTATGATTCCATTAACGTATTTGAGCCAAGCCGCTACCCCGAGAACAGCACCGTCCCAAACTTCACCCGCAACACCCGCACCTATGCACCTATCCGCCGGGTTGGGGTGTATGTGCAGGACCTCATCGAAATTACCGAGAAGCTGAAACTGTTGGCCGGTGTGCGCTACAGCTACCAGGAAACTGGCAACCAGCGCTATACTTACGCTACCGCCAAACAACCCGCTTCCCTGAGCCTGAGCAAACGCTACGACGACGCCTTCTCGCCTCGGGTAGGTTTGGTGTACCAGCCGATCAAAACCACGTCGGTTTTCGCCTCTTACGCTAATTCTTTCAACACCAACGCTGGCACGGATAATACCGGGGGTGCTCTGCCACCTTCTCTGATTGACCAGTACGAAGTGGGCGTGAAGTACGAGCTATTTAACGGCCTGCTTTCAGCCAATCTCACGGGCTACCGCATCGTGAATAGCAACCTAGCCCAAACGATTCTTGCTGACGCACCTAATTATAACATCAATATACCAGCAGCGCAGGAGCTGGCCGGCGAGGTAACCAGCAAGGGCATGGAACTGGATGTGCAGAGCAAACCCATGCAGGGCTGGTCGCTGATTGCGGGCTACAGCTACAACCGCACCACCTACACCAAGAGCAACGTGTACACCGTGGGCAGCCTGCTGCGCTACAACCCCAACCACACGGCCAATGTCAGCGTGTTTTACACCTTTGATGGGGGCGTGCTGAACGGGCTGAACCTGGGTGTAACCACCCTGTACATTGGGGAGCGGCAAGCCGGCCGCAGCACTCGCGGCAACATAGTGAACGACAACTATCGCCTGATTCCGCTGCCCGCCTATACCCAGCTCGATGCCTCCGTGGGCTACACCTACGACCGGCTGAGCCTGCGCATGAAGCTCTCGAACGTGCTGAACAAGCTTAGCTACAACGTGCACGACGACAACAGCGTGAACCCCATTGCCCCGCGCCAGTTTGCCGCTACCCTGGGCTACCGCCTGTAAATCAGTTGAGTGAGAAAGTGATTTTGTGAGTGAGAAAACCCGGAAGCTACTGGCTGCAACCAGTCGCCTCCGGGTTTTTGAGCCACATTACTAATCTTGTGTTTTTCTGCGCTATGAAGACTTTTTTCCGCAACATTCACCTCTACCTCAGCCTAGTTTCGGGGTTAATTATTGCCGTGGTGTGCCTGACGGGCGGCATCCTGGTTTTTGAAAAGGAGCTGGAACAAGCCTGGCACCCTGCGCGGTATTTTGTGCAGGCCGCCAGCACGCCCGCCCTGCCCCTGGCCCGCCTCCAGGAAGCCGTGAAGGCCTACAAAGCTGACGCCAAAATTGCGGGCGTGAAAGTGTACGCTGACCCGACCCGCACCGTGGAATTCAGCCTGGCCGGTGGCCCCGAAGGCGGTAAAAAGCCGGAAGGTGGCGGGGCCAAAACCGCCCGCCCCGTGGAAGGCCGTAGCCGCCGGCCGGAGGGCAAGCGCGAAGACGGTGTCGGCAAGGCAGTGAAAGGGGGCAAGGGCGGTGAAGGCCGCCGGGGCCCGGTGGTTTTCGTGAACCCTTACACAGCCGCCGTTACTGGGGAGCTGAACTACCGCGAAACCGTGTTTTTCACCGTCATGGCCCTGCACCGCGGTATGGTGGGTGGGCCGGTTGGCAAGCTCATTGTGGGCGTGAGCACGCTCCTGTTCCTGTTCATCATCGGTACCGGTATTGTACTGTGGTGGCCGGCCAGCCGTAAAGCGGTGAAGCAGCGGCTGAAAGTGAAGTGGAGCGGGGGCTGGAAGCGCCTCAACCACGATTTGCACATCGTGCTGGGTTTTTACTCGGCGCTGTTCCTGTTCGTGTTTGCGTTTACGGGGCTGGCTTGGTCGTTTGAGTGGTTCAACAGGGGCATTTTCGCCGTTACTAACTCCCCCATGGAGCGGCCGGAGCCGCCGGTATCAGCAGCTCCGGTAGTTGCGGCTCCTACCGGGGCCCTCACCGCCGATGCTACCTTGGCCCGCGCCCGGCAACTAGCTCCCTTGGCTGTTTCCTATGCGTTGCAGCTTCCCAAAGACTCCGTTGGCAGCATCCGGGTAGTTACCCTGCGGCCCAATGCGGTGTACGAAAACGCCACCGATGAAGTGTACCTCGACCAGTACTCGGGCCAGGTGCTGCGCCAGCAAACCTACGAGCAGCGCAACCTGGGCCAGCGCGTACGGGGCCTGTTCAAGCCCGTGCACACGGGCGCCATTTTCGGCTGGCCCTCGAAAATCATTAGCCTGATTGTGTGCATGTTGGGTTTCACCTTTCCCATCACCGGCCTTGTTCTGTGGCTGAACCGCTTGAAAAAGGAGCGGAAGAAGCTGCGCCGCGTGGCGGTGGCCGCCTAGCCTAGCGTTTAACCTTCCAACGGCTGCAGCCGTACGTTTCCGGAGCGTCGGGCTACACTTTAGCCCGACGCTTTTATTTTGCCCGGTATGATTCAACCTTCCTCTTCGCCTGCCTCACCCCTACCTCCTTCCGAAAACCGCCTGATTGCCTTGTTGCGCCGGGCCGGCCTGCTCGATTGGTTTCTGCTGGGGCTGCTGGGAATGGTGGTACTGGCGTATTTCTTTCCGGCCGTAGGCAGCAAAACCAGCCCCATTCCGTGGAAAGCCATAACCACGGCCGGGGTAGCACTAATTTTCTTTTTTTACGGCCTGCGGCTGAGCCTTGATAAGCTCAAGGCCGGTTTGCGCAACTGGCGGCTGCACGTGGTAGTGCAGCTCATTACGTTCGTGGCATTTCCAGTGCTGGCCCTGGCGGTGCGGCCGTTGTTTGATGGGCTGAAAGGCCAGCAGCTGTGGCAGAGCATCTTCTTTCTGTGCGCCCTGCCCAGCACAGTGTCGTCGTCGGTGGTGATGGTGAGCATGGCCCGGGGCAACTTGCCAGCGGCCATTTTCAATGCCAGCATCAGCAGTTTGCTGGGCATTGTGCTCACTCCGCTCTGGACCAGCCTGTTCCTGCAAACCTCCGCCGACGGCGGCCATCTCTGGAGCCTGGCCGTGAGCCTGCTCTGGCAGGTGATAGTGCCGGTGGTGGCGGGCGTGCTGCTCAACCGTCGCTTCGGGGCGTTTGCCGAGCAGCACAAGGGCGCGCTGCGCATTTCCGACCAGGTGGTGATTCTGCTGATTGTGTTTACCGCTTTCTGCGAGTCTTTCGAGGAAGGCATTTTCCGCAGCTACGCCGCCCGCGACGTAG
This sequence comes from Hymenobacter pini, assembly GCF_020421205.1. Classification (GTDB taxonomy): domain Bacteria; phylum Bacteroidota; class Bacteroidia; order Cytophagales; family Hymenobacteraceae; genus Hymenobacter; species Hymenobacter pini. The sequence goes on along the minus strand of NZ_JAIZZH010000001.1, from coordinate 1,061,787 downwards.
CCCTGCTGGCTCTGGGCATGGTGGGCTTGTACCTGGCCATCTTTGGGGTGGTGTGGATGCTGAGCCGGCTGCTGGGCTTCTCCCGCGAGGACCGGATTACCGCCTTATTCTGCGGCTCCAAGAAGTCGTTGGTGCACGGCAGTGTAATGGCCAGCCTGCTGTTTCCCGGCATGGCCGCAACCGGGTTACTGCTGTTGCCCCTCATGCTGTATCACGCGCTGCAAATTATCCTGGCCAGCATGATGGCGCAGCACATGGGACGGCAAGTAGAAGTATAGTGCAATTTATTTATTCAGTGCACGTACGCTACCAGTTCTGCCAGTATCACCACAAAGGATGATGCACTGGAATTGGGATATTCCGGCAAGCTGGGTGTATCTTTGAGTTTGCTCTCCCTCTTCGCGTGTATTTCCCGGCATGAAAAAACTTCTTCTCGGTTTCGCTCTATTTTTCGCAACCGTAGCTGCTGCTCAGGCTCAAACCCCAACTCAGAAAGTATACACGGCCGTAGTGAAAAACCAGGCCGCCGCCGTCGAGGCTTTGCTGACTGCCGGCGCTGATGTGAATGCCACCGTGGAAATGATGCCGGGCTTTCCCACCACGTACCTGTTTCTGGCCGCCGAAAACGGCCATCCTGAAGTGGTGAAAACCCTGCTTAAGCACAAAGCCCAGGTTGATAAGCCGGACTCATTCGGGGCCACTCCCCTGATGGCGGCGGCCGCTAAGGGCAACTTGGAAATTGTGCAGGCTCTGCTAGCCAGCGGCGCCAACACCAAAGCCAAGGACAAAGATGGTAAGGATGTGCTGGCCAATGCCAAAGAAGGCGGCAATGCAGAGGTGCTGAAACTGCTTCAAAGCAAACAATAGCACTTGCACTTTAGGTATATACAACGGGCCCGGCAGTATTGCCGGGCCCATTGTTTTATGGGGTATGTACCGCATACCTCGGCAGTTAATAATTGTATCTATCCTTTCTTTATTCATACTTACGCTCAACAACTGCCCCCTATGCTAGAGCTGTAATTTTTAAAGAAGTTTTTACACTACTGGAACTAAGTACAGGCTTGTTGGGATTTGTGCTGCTGAAACAACTATACCACAGTACATGCTTGATTCCCAACTGACTAACGCCGGATTTTTTGAAATTTCCGGGCCAGTTGAACCACCCCTGCCCGGCACTACCTACGTGCGTCCCCGGGCGGCCGAAACAGTGCGCATTTTCATTCCAGCCGATGGCTCAGGGGTTGAGGTGTACGCTGGCTCATTGCGTAACAGCCGCCTCATGTTCAAAGGCCCCATCGACCAAGCCCTTACTCTGCCGTGGCTGCTCCCGCTGCCCAACTAGCTGGTTCGCTTTCGGGGCGGTGGTATCGTAACAGCCGCACCACCAGGCCTGTCCAGCCGGTTTGGTGGCTGGCGCCCAGGCCCCGGCCGGTGTCGCCGTGGAAATACTCGTGAAACAGCAGGTAGTCTTTGAAGTGGGGGTCGGTCTGGAGCAGCTCATCATCGGCAAAGGCCGGGCGGCGGCCCTCGGCATCCGGCAAAAACAGCCGGGTAAGGCGCTCTGACAGGGCCTCGGCAATCTGCTGCAGATTGAGGCGCTGCCCGGAGCCCGTGGGGTACTCTACCCGGAAGGAGTCGCCGTAGTAGGCGTGGAAGCGCTGCAACGACTCGATGATGAGGTAGTTGATGGGAAACCAGATGGGCCCCCGCCAGTTGCTGTTGCCCCCGAACATACTGCTCTCGGCCTCGCCCGGCACGTATTGCACCGTAAAATCGGTATCGGCGGTACTATACACGTAGGGCTGGTCGAGGTGGTAGCGCGAGAGGGCCCGGATGCCGAACTCGGACAGGAACTCCTGCTCATCGAGCATGCGCTTGAGCAGGTGGCGCAGGCGGCTGCGGCGCAGCAAACTCAGCAGATGGCGGGCGCCTTGGCCCGGCTCCTGCCAACGGGCTACCAGCTGGGCCAGGTGCGGACGGTTTTCGAGTAGCCAGCGGGCCCGCTCCGTGAATTCGGGCAGGGCGTTGAGCAGCTGCTCATCAATGACCTCCACGGCAAACAGTGGAATCAGGCCCACAATGGACCGCACGCGCAGCTTGGTACGAGCATCGTCGGGGGTGTGCAGCACGTCGTAGTAGAACTGGTCTTCGTCGTCCCAGAGGTTGAACTGCCCGTCGCCGCCCCGGGTCATGGCATCGGCAATGTAGAGGAAGTGCTCGAAGAACTTGCCGGCCATTTCCTGATACACAGCGTTGTGGCTGGCCAGCTCCATAGCCATGCGCATCATGTTCAGGGCAAACATGGCCATCCAGCTGGTGCCGTCGCTCTGCTCAATATAACCGCCGGTGGGCAGTGGGGCGCTCCTGTCGAACACGCCAATGTTGTCCAGCCCCAGAAAGCCGCCCTCGAAGATGTTCCGCTCGCTCTTATCCTTCCGGTTAACCCACCAGGTAAAATTTAACGTCAGCTTATGAAATACGGCTTCCAGAAAAGCAGCGTCGCCCTGGCCACCGTGCAGTTTCTTATCCATCTGATATACCCGCCAGGTTGCCCAGGCGTGTACGGGCGGATTCACGTCGTTGAGGTTCCACTCGTAGGCCGGCAGCTGCCCGCTGGGGTGCATGTACCAGTCGCGGCAGAGCAGGCGCAGTTGGGCCTTGGCAAAGTCGGCGTCCACCATAGCCAGCGGGATACAGTGAAACGCCAAGTCCCAGGCCGCATACCACGGGTACTCCCACTTGTCTGGCATTGAGATGATATCCTGATTGTGCAGGTGGCGCCAGTTGCTGTTGCGGCCCTTGCGGCGGCGGGCCGGTAGCCGGGGCAGCGTGGGGTCCCCGTCAAGCCACTGGGTTACATCGTAGTAGTAGAACTGCTTGCTCCAGAGCATGCCCGCAAAGGCCTGGCGCTGCACATTGCGCACCTCGGGCTGGGGCGGCAGCTCCTCCTGCATGCACTGATAAAACGTATCGGCATCCTGCAGACGGGAGGCCATAATCGACTCGAAATCAGCAAACGGGGCCGGTTGCTCTTCCCGGCTCAGGCGCAGGCGCACTACCCGGGACTCGCCGGGGCCCAGTTCCAGCGCGTGGTGGGCGGCCATTTTGGTGCCGCGCCGCTTGGGGTTCACAGCCGTAAAGTCGCCTTCCACCAGGTAGTCGTTGATGCCGTCTTTGAAGTAGCGGCCCGAGCTGGTGGGGTTGAATGGGTCGCCGGTGCGGTGGTGGTTGGTGTCGTTGTCGCAGAACAGCAGGCCTGCTGGGGCATCGGTGTACACATGGTAGCGGCCCAGGCTGGGATGGTCGGCGGTGGCGGAGGCGGGCCCGGTAGCCTGTAGAATGGGCTTGGCCGAACTGGCCGCGTAACCCCAAGCCCAGGTATTGCGGAACCAGAGCGTAGGTAACACGTGCAGGGCGGCGGCTTCGGGGCCGCGGTTGTGGGCCGTTATCTGCAGCAGTACATCATCGGGCCCCGCCTTGGCGTACTCAATGAACACATCGAAGTAGCGGCTCTCCTCGAAGATGCCGGTGTCCAACAGCTCAAACTCGGGCTCCAGGCGGGTGCGGCGGGCATTTTCCTGGCGCAACTCCTCGTACGGAAACTCCTGCTGCGGATACTTATACAGCATCTTCATGTAGGAGTGCGTGGGCGTGCTGTCGAGGTAGTAGTACAGCTCCTTCACATCCTCGCCGTGGTTGCCCTGGCCGTTGGTGAGACCAAACAGCCGCTCTTTCAGCATTTCATCCTGCTCGTTCCACAGGGCCACGCTCAGGCACAGGTGCTGCTGGTCGTCGGAGATGCCGCCCAGGCCCTCCTCGCCCCAGCGGTAGGCCACGCTGCGGGCCAGCTCATGGGGCAGAAAATTCCAGGCATTGCCATCGGGCGAGTAATCTTCGCGCACGGTGCCCCACTGCCGTTCGGTGAGGTAAGGGCCAAATTTCTTCCAAAGGGCCGCGCCGGTGCGGTGCTGCTGCAGGCGTAGTTGTTCTTGCGTCATGTCCAGTCGGCCAGATTGCTCCAAGCGCCTTGGTACGTGTTCTGGCGTGGCTGGTTGTGAATTTGCCACCTACCGGCACATGCAGTACTATTGTCCGTCAATCCAACACGGAAGGCCCGCAACAGGCCAGTAGCCCCTACCGCCTTTCCGGCTCATGTAAACCGCTCAGCTTATAGTTCGGCTTGCCTGGTAGCCGGTATCTTGCTTGCTTACCACCGGTTCTGGCCTCTTCTGCCGCTGACTTGGTGCACGCAACCCGGCGGCGCCTTTTGTGTCGGACATTCGTATAGCGTTTACTTTTCATCTTCCTGCCTGCTATGTCAATCCTCTCCCCCCGCCTGTTGCTGCTCACAACCGCTGCAGCCGGCAGCCTGGCCCTGGCGGCCCTCCGCCCCGAAACCCGCGTGGTACCCGCCGCCGACAACGCTGGCCTGAAGCTGCCCGCTGGCTTTGGGGCCCTGAAAGCGGCCGAAACCAGCGGCCGGGCCCGCCACATTACCGTAACGCCGCAGGGCGTGGTGTATGTGAAGCTGAACCGCCCCAATGCGGCGGGTAAAGGCATTTTGATGCTGCGTGAAGGCCCAAACGGCCAACTGCAACAGGCCGGAGCCTTTGGCAACTATGGCGGCACGGGCATCTTCAGCACCGCCGACTACCTGTACGCTTCTTCCGACCAGGAAGTATTCCGCTATAAGCTCAACGCGAAAGGAGAAGTCGTAAACCCCGAGCAGCCCGAAAAGCTGGTAACGGGCCTCATCAACCGCCGCCAGCACGAGAGCAAGTCGATTACCCTGGATAAAGCCGGCAACCTGTACGTCAATATTGGGGCTTACTCCAACGCCTGCCAGGTGAAAGACCGGCAGAAGGGCTCGATGGGCATTCCGAATTGCCCCGTGCTGGACTCGGCGGGCGGTATCTGGCAGTTCCGGGCCGATAAGCTCAACCAGACCTACACCGACGGGGTGCGCTACGCCACCGGCCTGCGCAACGTGGTGGGCCTCGACTGGAACGCGCAAACCAACCAGCTGTTTGTGATGCAGCACGGCCGCGACCAGCTTTCCGACAACTTCCCGGCCCTGTACACCAGCAAACAATCGGCGGAGTTGCCGGCGGAGTGCCTGTACGCGCTGAAGAAAGGCGACAACGCCGGCTGGCCCTACGTGTATTATGATGGGCAGCAGAACAAGCTGATGCAGGGCCCCGAGTACGGCGGCGACGGCAAGAAACCCGCCACCGGCAACTACCTGCAGCCCGCTGCCGCCTACCCCGCCCACACCGCCCCCGACGGGCTGCTGTTTTACACCGGCACCATGTTCCCGGAGCGGTACCGCAACGGCGCTTTCATTGCCTTCCACGGTTCCTGGAACCGGGCCCCCGAGCCCCAGAAGGGCTACTACGTGGTGTTCCAGCCCTTCAAGGATGGAAAGCCCAGCGGCAACTGGGAGCTGTTTGCCGATAACTTCGCCGGCACCCCGGAAAAAGCTGCGGCCGGCCGCCCCGACCACAAGCCCTGCGGCCTGGCTCAGGGCCCGGATGGCTCCCTCTATGTGACGGACGACAAGCAAGGCACCGTTTACCGCATTGTGTACGCCAAGAAATAAGCCCCTCACATGATTACTAAGACTATTGCATTGCTGGGGCTGCTGGCGGGCCTGAGCCTGCCGGCCGCCGCCCAGCGCAAACCCGCCCCCAAACCCAAGCCCCGAGCCACCAGCGCCGCGGCACCCGCTGCCGTGCTGGCGGCCGGCAAAACGGTGTACACGCAAAACTGCCTCACCTGCCACCAGGCCGATGGCGGCGGCGTGGACGGCATGAACCCGCCGCTCAGCAAAACTTCCTACGTGCTCGGCGACAAGTCCCGGCTCGTTAACGTGCTGCTCAAAGGCATGCAGGACCAGGACATTGACGGGGAGCCGTACCACAATGTGATGCCCTCCTTCAGCCAGCTTTCCGACAAACAAATTGCCGACGTGCTAACCTACATCCGCAACTCCTTCGGCAACAAAGCCAGCGTAGTTACGCCCGTCGAGGTAAAAGCCGCACGCGCTGCCAAGTAGCAGGCAGTTTTCAGAAAATATATAGACTCGTCATGCAGAGGCCGGAGGCCGAAGCATCTCACGTGCTGACGTTGTGGACCGAATCCAGACATCAGGACGCGAGATGCTTCGGCCTCCGGCCTCTGCATGACGTACTTACGGCTCCGTCTTACCCTACTACAAACGTGCGCATGCTCATGCCGCCGTAGCTTACTTCCTCGAAGGCGTGGCGGATATCATCGTCTGGTTCGGCCAGGGCCAGGCTGTAAAGCATGGGGATATAGTGGTCGGGGGTGGGTACGGAGAGAGGGCCACTGGCCCCAGCCTGCTGGTAGTGGGCCAGCGCAGTCAAGTCGCGCTGGTTGATTTTCTGCTTGGCCCACTCGTCAAACTCCGTGGCCCAGGGGTACGGTGTGGCATCATCCTGCATGAGCTTGGGCATGCTCTGGCGCAGGTTGTGCACAATGTTGCCGCTGCCCAGAATCAGCACGCCCCGGCGGCGCAGAAACTGCAGCTGCCGGGCTAGCTCGGCGTGGTAGGTAATGGGCTTGTAGTAGTCGATGCTGAGCTGGAATACCGGAATATCAGCCTCGGGGAAGATATGGTGCAGCACCGTCCAGGAGCCATGGTCGAGGCCCCACTCATCGGTGGGGTGCGCGTCGGGCAGGGCTTGGAGTACTTCCTGGGCCACATCGGGGGCTCCGGGCGCGGGATACTGCATATCGAACAGCTCCTGCGGGAAGCCGCCGAAGTCGTGGATAGTTTCGGGCCGCTCGTTTACGGCCACGAAGGTGCCCCGCGTGAGCCAGTGCGCCGACACCACCAGAATAGCCCGGGGCGGCTGCAGATTCCGAATGTCGCGGCCCAGTTGGTGCAGGGTTTGGGTAAACGGGTTATCGGCCAGGGCATTCATGGGCGAGCCGTGCCCCACGAAAAGCACTGGCATTTTGGCCGTTTTCTGGAAGCCGCTGGCGGTTTTGTGGAGGTCTTGCAGAGAGTTCATAGCAGTAGCAAGGGGCAGCGCGCCAAGTAGTTGAAGGAAGTGACGTCGCTGCATGCGGTTATCAAGTTATTGATAACAAAGCTAGCCTGTGTTGGACGACGGTGCCTTGATGTAGGATAAGAAATTGAGACGGTATTGTCCTATAACCAAGCTGCCATTCTCCTCACCTCTTCATTGTTTCCTTGCTACCTTCCGCTGTACTATTCACACATTGCCTTGCACAAACCTATCCGGTAGTGTGTAGCTTTAGCAGACCCGTCAAATACTGTTCTTTCTGGCAATAGCCAGACCTGCCGTTTCGTTTAAAATAAGCAGAACAGCTGGCACCTTTCCCCTAGCCAGTTGATTATCTATCTGCCTCCTGACCCGCGCCTCTATGCCCACAGAGCTACTGCTTTCCGCCCCACCCGCTTTCCTTGCTTCGTCCTTACACTCTCCGCCAGGCCGGCCCCGCCGCTGGTGGGCCCAATTTGCGGCTATTTGGCTGCTGCCGCTGCTGCTCCTGTTGGTAGCCTCTTCGGTAGCACTGGGCCAGGGCACCCCGCCGCCGGAGTGTGCTGCTGATGAGAAGTTTGCCAATACCTGGTACTTCGGCTTCAAGGCCGGACTGGATTTCAATCAGGCCACGGATACCATTCCGCCTACGGTGCTTACCAATGGGGCCATGGATGCCCCCGCCGGCTCGGGGGTAATGTCGGATGCCAACGGCCGGATTCTGTTTTACAGCAACGGCGAAACCGTATGGAACGGCGACGGCACTGTTATGACCAATGGCACCGGCCTGGCAGGTAACCGTTTCACCACCGACGGCCCGCTACCCATTAAGCTGCCCGGTAAACCCACGCCCGGCCAGCCTACCCGCTACCTGCTTTTCACCCTGAACAGCACCGTGGGGCTAAGCTATTCGGAAATTCAGATACCCGCCGGGGGCGGGCCGGGCACCGTAGTGGCCGCTACCAAAAACACGCCCCTGGCCCGGGGTACGGCGGAAAAGCTCACGGCTGTATTTCACAAAAACGGCTGCGACATCTGGGTGATTACCCACGGCTGGGGCGACGCCAAAACGGGTACTGATAACCGGGGCGACGCCTTTCTGGCCTACCGTGTGCGGCCCTCCGCAGGTTACGTAGGGCCGGTTCTTATCGATGCGCCTATTACCTCAACCGTGGGCAGCCTGCACGCTGCCACGGTGGCGGCGCTGGGCTACAAAGGCCAGATGACGATAACCCCCGAAGGCAAGCGGCTGGCCCTGGCCCGCTACAGCGAAGCAGTTGGCGACACGACCAGTACCGTGGAGCTGTTTGCCTTTGATACCGGCACGGGCCAGGTAAGCGTTGACCCACGGGTACCGTTTGTAGTAGACCGGGGCGCGGGCAAATATTACGGGGTGAGCTTTTCGTCCGGTAACTACCTGTACGCCACGGTGCGCAACCCGGCCAAATTGCTGCAGTTCGACATCAGCGGGACCGGGCCGGTTACGAAGGAGGACATTCCGCTCCGGCAGAAGACGCCGGCCGACCTGGGCTCCATGCAGGCCGCGCCCAATGGCAAGATTTACGTGGCCCGCGACAATCAGCCGGCGCTGGGCCTCATTGCCTACCCCGATTCCCTGGGGCCCAAAGTCCGTTATGGCGACGACAGCCTGAGCTTAGGCGGCCGCCTGAGCGGGCTGGGGCTGGTAAATTTCAACCAAAGTTCCCTGCTGCGCGTGGGCCCCAGCTTCCGGATAACCGGATGCCGGCAAATCAGCTTCACCGCCCCGCCCATTGACTTCGACAACAAAACCTACCTCTGGACCTTCGGCGACGGGGCGACTTCCACCCTGGAAAATCCGGTGCACGTGTACGCCACCCCTGGCAACTACACCGTTACCCTGCGCATTGATACGGAGTGTTTTTGCCGGGAAAGCTCGGGGATAATTCAGGTCCCCGATTTGCCGAACCCAGGCAACATCGGCAGCCCGCAAACCCTGTGCGCCGGCACGGCCCCGGCCGCGCTTACCAGCTCCGCCAGTGGGTTCAGCGACGCGGGCCTGCCGCTCGTGTATCAGTGGGAAACCTCTCCAGATAATACCAGTTGGACGGCAATTCCGGGCGCTACGGCGGCCACCTATCAACCAGCCAGCAACTTACCGGCCGGCATCACCTATTTCCGGCGGCGGGCTCAGCTGCTACTGCCGGATGGCTCAGGCCCGTACTGCACGCCTACATTTACCCCTTCGGTGGCCATAACGGTGGTGCCCGCAGTAACGGCCGGCACCATTGCCGCCAACCAGACGGTGTGTGCCGGCAGCCCAGCCGCGCCGCTCACCAGCAGCGCCCCGGCTACCGGGGGCACCGGTGCACCTGCTTACCAGTGGCAGTTCTCCCCGGATAATGCTACCTGGAGCAACATCGGCGGGGCCACCGGCGAAACCTACGCTCCAGGTGTGCTGGCGGCTACTACCTACTTCCGCCGCGTGGCCACCGCCGGGCCCTGCACCGACGTATCAAATACCATCACTATCAACGTAGCCCCGGCCCTGAATGCCGGCACCATTGCCGCCAGCCAGACGCTGTGTAACGGGGCCACCCCCGCGCCACTTACCAGCATTACGCCCGCTACGGGCGGCGTGGGCGCACTAGTTTATCAGTGGGAATCCTCCTTGGATAATGCAACCTGGACGGCCATTGCCGGGGCCACCAACACCGACTACACGCCCGGACCCTTGACCATTACCACATATTTCCGCCGCCGGGCTACCTCGGGTACCTGCAATCCGGCTTTTTCCAACGTGGTAACGCTGACGGTGGCCCCGGTGCTGACGCCCGGCACCATTGCCGCCGACCAGACCCTGTGCCCCGGTGCCACGCCGGCCCCGCTCACCAGCTCCGCTGAGGCCGCCGGGGGGTCCGGTACCGTAGCCTATCAGTGGGAATCGTCGCCGGACAATGCTAGCTGGACCACTATTTCTGGAGCCAATAGCGCCACTTACGCTCCAGGGGCATTATCTGCTACTACCTTTTTCCGGCGGGCGGCCACGGCTGGAACGTGTGGGCCGGTGTATTCCAACGTGGTGACGTTGCGGGTGCTGTCGGCCCTCACAGCCGGTAGCATTGCCGCCGACCAAAGCATTTGTAACGGTGCTACGCCCGCCCCACTCACCAGCACCGCGGGAGCCGGTGGGGGCACGGGCACCTTTACCTATCAGTGGGAGTCTTCAACCGATAATGTGAACTGGGCGGCTATTAGCGGGGCCAACGCCGAAACCTACGTCCCCGGCCCCCTGACAAGTACCACCTATTTCCGCCGCCGCGTTACCTCGGGTAGCTGCGGGCCGGAATACACCGCCTCCGTGGTCATTACCGTGGCCCCGGAGCTGACAGCCGGCACCATTGCCGCCGACCAAGTGCTGTGCCCCGGCAGCCCCGCCGCCCCGCTCACCAGCGGCGGGCCTGCTACCGGCGGCATTGGGGCGGTGGCCTACCAGTGGGAATCCTCCTTGGATAACAGCAACTGGGCCGCCATCGGCGGGGCAACCGGGGCCACGTACGCCCCGGGCCCGCTCACCGCCACCACCTACTTCCGTCGCCGGGCCAATGCGGGAGCCTGCGGGCCAGTGTACTCGAACGTGGTGACGCTGACGGTAACGCCGGCCTTGGTACCGGGCAGCATTGCGGCCGACCAGACGGTGTGCCCGGGCGCGGCTCCGGCTCCGCTCACCAGCGCCACCAACGCTACCGGCGGCACAGGCAGCTACACCTATCAGTGGGAATCGTCGCCGGATAACAATACCTGGGCAGCCATTTTAGGAGCTGGCGGCGCTACGTACGCGCCGGGCCCGCTTACGGCTACCACCTACTTCCGCCGCCGGGTAACTTCCGGAGCCTGCGGGCCGCTGTATTCCAACGCAGTCACGCTGACGGTGCTGCCCGTTCTCACGGCTGGCACCATTGCCGCCGACCAGGACATTTGCGCCGGTACGGCCCCGAGTCCGCTGACGGGCGGCGGGGCGACTGGCGGTACCGGCACCTATGACTACCAGTGGGAATCGTCGCTGGATAACAACAGCTGGGCCGCCATTGGCGGAGCCACGGCCGCTACCTACGCCCCCGGCCCGCTGACGGCCACTACCTATTTCCGCCGCCGCGTAACCTCAGGTACCGGTACCTGCGCCACGGCAATTTCCAACGTGGTAACGGTGCGGGTGCAGCCCCGCGTGACGCCTACCGTTACGCTGGCTCCGCCGCCGGTGGAATGCCCCGGCACCCCGCTCACCTTCACGGCCGTGGCTACCAACGCGGGGGCCGCGCCCACCTACCAGTGGTTTGTGAACAACGTGGCCGTAGCCAGCGGGCCCACCTTTACCAGCAGCACCCTCGTTACCGGCGACCAGGTGCGGGTGGAGGTAACGCCCACCGCGGGCCTGTGCAGCACCGGTCCGGCCACGGCTACGGTAACCGTTACGCGCACGCCCACACCCGCGCCTACGCTGAGCATTGCCGTGCAGCCGGGTGGGCCGGTGTGCCTGGGGGCTCCGCTCACGTTCAGTATTGCTAGCGTAACCGGGGCCGGTGCCGCGCCGCAGTACCAATGGCAGGTGAACGGGGCCGACGTGCCCGGGGCCACGGGGCCGGTGTTCACCAGTACCACCCTACGCCAGGGCCAGTTGGTAACGCTGCGCCTGCGCACCACCAACACCTGCGCCCAGCCCGTTACGGCCACTTCCAACGCCATACCGGTGCGCATTCAGCCGCCCGTGAACGTGGATGCCGGGCCCGACAAGGAAATCCTGGCCGGCACTTCGGTAACGCTGGAAGGCCGGGCCGATGGACGCTACCCCGTGCGCTGGACGCCCTCCCAAACCCTGCGCTTCTCCGGCGACTCCCTACAGCCCTCCGCCTCGCCTACCGTTACCACCACCTACACCCTCTCGGCCGGGAGTGGGGGCTGCGCCGATTCGGACGAGGTGACGGTGGTGGTGCGTCCGCCCATTCGGATTCCCAACGCCTTCACGCCCAACGGTGACGGCCGCGACGATACCTGGCAGATTGAGTTCATCGAGCAGTTTCCCGACAACACCGTGACGGTGTTCAACCGCTGGGGCACCAAGATTTTCTCGGCCAACAACTACGGCCGCTCCAACGAGTGGCGCGGCGACATCAACGGCCAGCCCGCCCCGGTGGGCACTTATTACTACGTCGTCGTCACGAAGGGGCCGCTGGGTAGGTCCTACAGCGGGTCGATTACCATTCTGTACTAACTGCGGCGGCCGGCCGCACCTCTTGCGCGGCCGGCTTTACCGCCCTTCTGCCACCGACAGCCTTACCACCCCATGGGTATGAAACGAGCTCTACCACTGCTGCTGCCCCTGCTGCTGCTGGCCGCCGCCCCGGCCCTGGCCCAGCAACAGGCCCAGTACAGCCAGTACATGAACAATAACTACATCCTCAACCCCGGCACCACGGGCGTGGAGGATTACATCGACGTAAAAGCCAGCTACCGCACCCAGTGGACGGGGCTGGAGGGCGCGCCCAAAACCTACTACCTCAGCGCTAGCTCCTCGCTGGGCAAGTGGCGCACCACCAGCAAGCGCACCCTCTACGACCGGCGGCGGCCCTTCCACGCCATCGGCGGGCTGGTGTACAACGACCAGACCGGGCCCACCAGCCGCAAGGGCGCTTATCTCTCCTACGCCTACAACCTGGTGCTGCGACCCAACCTGCGGATGGCCCTGGGCGTGTCGGCGGGGATGCAGCAGTTTGCAGTGGATGGCTCGCAGCTGCGGTTTTTTGACCCTACCACTGTGGCTCCCAGCGACGCCGCCCGGGTGCCCGATGCCACCGTGGGCCTGTGGGTGTACAGCTCCGATTTTTACGTGGGCGTGTCGGGGGCGCAGCTGCTGGGCAACAAGCTCAACTTCTCCTACGGCCCCACCACCCTGGCCGACGGGGCCGGCAACTACCTCCGACGTCACTACTTTGCCACCGCCGGGGTGCGCGTGCCCCTCTCCCGCGACTGGTCGCTGGTGCCCTCGGTGCTGGTAAAGGCCGTTCAGCCGGCCCCGCTTTCCCTCGACCTGAACGCCAAGCTCAAGTACCAGGATTTGCTCTGGGGCGGGGTGTCGTGGCGGGCGTTTGATTCGTTTGTGGTGCTGGGCGGGCTGAATTACGAGCAGTTCACCTTCGGCTATTCCTACGACGCGGGCCTCTCCAAACTGGCCGCCTACCACGGCGGCAGCCACGAGGTACTGGTGGGCCTGCGTCTCAAGAAAAAGACCCAGGTAGTCTGTAACAACCGGTTTTGGTAAGGCTGGGCAAAAGCCCATCATGCAGAGGTGCAGCCTTGGTCTCACATGGTGATATTGAGAACTACCGGCCGCCTGGATGCCCTAGGCAAAGCCTGTTTCAGAAAGCCGCTGCTTTCTTATATTGTGTCACAGTAATATTATTCCCCTCCTGTATTTTTTGTCATGAAACACGCATTTACTATCAGCAGCTTGGCCTTGGCAATTGCCTTATCGGCTTGTAAGAAAGAGGCCACGCCCGCCCCGGATACTACGCAGAACACTACGCTATCTGCCATTGCCGATGGCACCTACACCGGCACATTTGAGCGGCAGGGCAGCGGCAGCAACGGTGTGGCTGCGGTTTCGCTCACGTTCAGCAATGGCACCTGGACGGGCCAGGGCCAGACGCCCAGATACCCCGGCCTTTGCCACGGCACCTACACCGTGGTGGATGATTCGCACATCAAGTTCACCAATCAATGTCCCTGGACAGCTGATTTCGATTGGACCTTGATTTTAGGCCAGGAATACACCTTCAAGGTAACTGGCAACCAACTGGTACTGACGCAGGAACTCACTACCGCCAGCCGCTCCCTAAAAAACGTGTACCAGCTTACCCGGTAGAATTGCTTCGGCAACAAAAGCCCACCTCAGTAGTTGCCACCCGCTATGCCGAGGCCGGAGGTCGAAGCATCTCGCATGTCAATGTCAGGCTTAACCCTGCAACGGCGGCACGCGGGATGCTTCGGCTTCCGGCCTCGGCATGAAGTTCAGGGGTGTTCGATTGCTTTTTAACGGACACTCTTAGGGTAAACAACGTCAGCAACGACGAGACGCAAAGTATTGCGTCTCTACACCGTTCTGTGGAGGGCCGCTGAGCTCGGCAGTTGGGGGGAATTGGTATTTTCGCCGCTCTCACCTGCCCTCTCTCCCACCCGCTCTCATGTCCCGTGTTCTTCCCACCATTGTGGGGGCGCAGTTCTGCTGCACCTCGCTGTGGTTTGCCGGCAATGCCGTAGCTCCCGAGCTGGCGGCCCGGTTCCGGCTGCCGCCCGGCTCCGTGGCCTCCCTCACCAGCGCCGTGCAGTTGGGCTTCATCAGCGCCACCCTGCTGTTCGCGTTGCTGGCCGTGGCCGACCGGTTTTCGCCCTCGCAGGTATTCTTTGTAAGTGCGCTGGCGGCGGCCACGGCCAACCTGGGCGTGCACCTGAGCGGCCTCGGGGCCGAGAAGCTGCTGGCCTGCCGCTTCCTCACGGGCTTTTTCCTGGCGGGCATTTACCCGGTAGGTATGAAAATAGCCGCCGACTACTATCAGGAGGGCCTGGGCCGCTCGTTGGGCTGGCTGGTGGGGGCGCTGGTGCTGGGCACGGCGTTTCCGCACCTGCTGCGCAGCCTCACGGCGGCGCTACCGTGGTACTACGTGACGGGGGCTACCTCCGGGCTGGCGGTACTGGGCGGACTGGCGCTGTGGGCGCTAGTGCCCGATGGGCCCTACCGCCGGCCCGGGCAGCGGCCCCGGCTCACGGCGTTTCTGGCGGGGTTCCGGCAGCCGCCGTTCCGGGCGGCGGCGTTCGGGTACTTCGGGCACATGTGGGAGCTTTATAGCTTCTGGGCGTTTGTGCCGGTGGTGCTGGCGGCGTTTCAGGCGCGGTACCCGGCGGCGGGGCTGCCGGTGCCGCTGCTCTCGTTCGGTATCATTGGCGGGGGCAGCCTGGCCTGCGTGGGTGCGGGGCTGCTGGCCCGGCGGCTGGGCCCCGAGCGGGTGGCGGCCGGGGCGCTGGCGTTGTCGGGCGGGTGCTGCGTGGCCTCGGGAGTAGTGCTGTGTCTGGGCTCGGCGGCGGGGCTGGTGGCGTTTCTGGCGTTCTGGGGACTGATGGTAGTGGCTGACTCACCCATATTTTCCACCCTGGTGGCCCGGCACGCCCCGCCCGAATCGCGCGGCGCGGCCCTGACCATCGTCAACTGCTTGGGGTTTGCCCTCACCATCGGGAGCGTGCAGCTCACCGGCTGGCTGGCCCCGCGCCTGCCGCCTCAGTTGCTGCTGCTGCCCCTGGCCCTCGGCCCGGCACTGGGGCTGTGGGCGTTGTGGCGGGGAAGGCGGAGTGTGAATGGCGTAAGCGTTCCGCTCCCGAAGCCGTATCTTTAGGCATTATGGATATCAAGACCCTGATTACCGTTGATGAAGGCGTGCTGGGCGGACAGCCGGTGTTTGCCGGCACGCGCGTGCCCGTCGATTCGCTGTTCGACCACCTGGAGGCTGGCGTTTCGCTGGCGGAGTTTCTGGATGACTTCCCCACGGTGAGCCGGGAGCAGGCGGTGGCCGTGCTGGAAATAGCCAACAAGCTGCTCACCTCCCGCAACGCGGCGCACTGGTATGCGGCTGTTGCTTGACGAAAACCTGCCGAAACGGCTGAAAGACGATTTCACGGAGCACGAAGTGTACACCGTGCGCGACAAAGGCTGGAACGGCGTGAAAAATGGGGAGCTGCTGAAACTTCTGCTGGCCGAGGGCTTTGACGCCCTGCTCACTTTCGACAAGAACCTGCAGTACCAGCAGAATTTCGGCAAGTACACGCTTACCGTTTTCGTGCTATCGGCTCCCATCAACCAATACAGCGTGCTCACGGCCCTGTCGGCCCAGGTCCGGCAGCAGCTGGGCAGCCCCGGCTTACCCATTGGCCCGGTAGTCATTCAGGCGCAGCCCTGACCAGCAGCTCACCGGCTGGCTGGCCCCGCGCCTGCCGCCTCAGCTGCTGCTGCCCCTAGCCCTCGGACCAGTGCTCAAGCTGTGGGCGTTGTGGCGGGGAAGGCGGGTAGAGAAGTAGTACAGTTATATTTTAGTATAATACAACCATGATTTCTCACATCTCTTGGCTATACCCAACACCATAACATACAACACAAACTAATATAGCAAGATAACAGTACATCAGGCAGAACAAGAAAGCTAAATCACATAGACAAACCAGAAATGATTACACAAGTCAATAAGATTGAAATTCAATATCATTTTAATGATCAAAGTCACTCAATGAATGCTTTTGTTCATAATGAATGCGAAAAAGAGTTTCTACTTATCTGCAAGGAATTAACTACCATATTAAATATACAATTAGAAATAGAGAGCGAAGCTTTAAAACAAGGCAGCCTTATAGACACCTGGAAGGCATTAGGCAAGAATAATAATCAAATAACATTTTTTCTCTCCATACTCGTTTTAATTATATCGAGAATACCAGTAGAGAATCAAGTTCTTACAAATCTACAAATTGAAAATCTTAAACTAGATAATGCAATCAAGAGAAAAGAAGTTTTAAAAATAATGAAAGACAGTATAAAGGCTAAAAAAATCGAGCAAGAACAAATAAAAATTGCAGCAGATAAAATTTCAAATGATTTAAAAATAAACATTCACAAGTCAAATTTTTATACAAAGTTAAATAACTACCCCAAAGTAATTTCTGTATCAACAAAACTATTCAAAGATGAAAAGCCAGTTACTGATGACGAATCAATAGAAAGGAATGATTTTGATAAGTTCATTATTCATGAAGATATATTATCAGATCAATTAGACGAAGAAGCCATAATAGAAATAGTTGCACCTATACTAATTGAAGGAAGATATAAATGGAGAGGAATATACAAAGGCGAAATATTCAATTTTGATATGAATGATAACAAGTTTAAAAACTCAGTTTTTTCCAAAAAAATAGAGTTCACCAACGGAACTACAATTCGATGTGTGTTATCTCAAAGCAGAAAAATTGACGATTCTGGCACGATACAAATCAAAAACTCCAAAGTCCTAGTAGTATTAGATATATTTGATGATTCTAAGTCTATTGAAACCAAGCAGGGCAAGTCTTACAGAAGATCTAAGAAAAAAGACATTACTCAAACAGAACTGTTTTAAACACACAAAACCGCCCCACAACCTCACGGTTACGGGGCGGTTTGCGTTACGGCAAGCGGCGGCGGTTACAGCAGCTTGTCAATCATGACGGGTAAGTCGCGGACGCGCTTGCCGGTGGCGTGGTACACGGCGTTGGCCACGGCGGCGGCCACGCCCAGCATGCCCACTTCCCCGATACCCTTCACGCCCAGCGGGTTCACGATGTCGTCTTCCTCCTCCACAAACAGCACGTCGATGTCGTGGATGTCGGCGTTAACGGGCACGTGGTACTCGGCGAAGTTGTGGTTCACGTAGCGGCCAAACTTGTGGTCCATCACCGTTTCCTCCATCAGGGCCATTCCAATGCCCCACACCACCGAGCCCAGCACCTGCGAGCGGGCAGTTTTGAGGTTGAGGATGCGGCCGGCAGCCACGGCATTCACCACGCGCGTTACGTGGATGGTGCCCAGCTCCTCGTCTACCTTCACCTCCGCAAACACGATGTTGTGGGAGTGCAGCGAGTACTGCTGCTGCTTGAGCATGTTGGGCATGGCCGAGCTATCGGCCTCCACCTTGATTTCGCCGCTGGCCTGCAGCACGTCGCGTAGCACCACGGCCTGGTTGGCGTCGGCGCGCAGCCGGATCTGGCCGTTCACGAACTCCACGTCCTCGGTCTTGGCGTCCTTCAGGGGCGAGTTCTCCATCTTCTGGGCCAGCTTCAGCAGCTTTTCACCCAGGGCCTCGCAGGTGTTTTTCACGGCGGTGCCCACCGAGGCGGCCGTCCAGGAGCCACCCTGCAGCGGGGCCTCGGGCAGTTCGGTGTCGCCCAGCTTAAACGTGACGGCCTCAATGGGCAGACCCAGCGTTTCGGCCGCAATCTGCGTCATGATGGTGTAGGTACCCGCGCCGTTT
Organism: Hymenobacter pini; assembly: GCF_020421205.1. Lineage (GTDB taxonomy): Bacteria > Bacteroidota > Bacteroidia > Cytophagales > Hymenobacteraceae > Hymenobacter > Hymenobacter pini. The sequence continues at coordinate 1,043,672 of NZ_JAIZZH010000001.1, read as the reverse complement.
TCGCCGGCCCCGCTCAGCACCGTCAGCTTCCCATCGGCGGTGATGGAGGCTTTGGCGGCCGATTTCTGCTGGGTGGCATCCCACACGCCGCCGCCAATACCCCAGCCGATGAGCTTGCCATCCTGGTCGCGCATGGAGCGGGGGGCCTGGGTGCGTTTTTCCCAGCCAAACTTGGCCGCGCCCTGGTGGTAACACTCGCGCAGCTTTTTGCTGCTGAAAGGCTTGTCCTGGTTCTGGTCCCGCTCGGCGTAGTTGCGCAGGCGGAACTCCAGCGGGTCGAGGCCGGCCTCGTAGGCCAGCTCGTCCATGGCAATTTCCAGCCCCACCGAGCCCGAGGCCGCGCCGGGGGCGCGCATATCCAGGGGCGTGTACACATCGAGCTTGGCCAGCTGGTAGCCCAGCTTCACGTTGTCGCACTGGTACAGCATGCCGCTCCAGTTCACCACGTTTTCGGTGTAGTCCTCGAAGTGCGAGGTTTCGTGGAGGGCGTGGTGCTGCAGGGCGGCCAGGGAGCCATCAGCATTGGCGGCCAGCTTGAGGTACTGCAGCGTGTGCGGGCGGTGCCCGAACGAGAACATCTGCTGGCGGGTGAGCGTGAGGCGCACCGAGCGTTTCAGCTCCAGGGCGGCCAGCACGGCCAGAAACACCGAATACTGGGGCCGCAGCCCCGAGCCGAAGCCCCCGCCCATGTACTCATTCACCACGCGGCAGTCGTCCTTCTTCAACCCGAAGATTTTGGTGAGGTACTGCTGTACGTTGTACACGCCCTGGGTTTTGTCGTAGGCCGTGATTTTGCCGTCACCGCGCCACTCCACGGTGGTGGCAAACAGCTCCATGGGGTTGTGGTGCTGGGCGCCGTGCACGTACTCGGCCTCCATGCGGTGCGGAGCTTCCTCCCAGGCTTTGTCGGGGTTGCCGCGGGGCGGGGGTGGCGGCTGGAAGCCGGTTTTGCCCCGGCCGGGCTCGTAGCCCTTGGCGCGCTGGGTTTCCAGGTTGGTTTCGTGGTCTTCCTGCTCGTACTCCACCCGCAGCAGCGAGGCGGCGTACCGGGCCAGCTCAAAGTTCTCGGCCACTATCAAGGCTACGGGCTGCTGGCTGAACTTGATTTCGGCGTCGTGCAGGGCCCGGAAGGGCGAGCCGCCGGGAGCCACCTGGTCCTTGTAGCTCCTATCAAACCAGGCCAGGGAGGGCACATTTTCGTGCGAGAATACCTGCAATACGCCGGGCAGGGCCAGCACCTCGTCGGCGTGGATTTTGGTGATTTTGCCCTTGGCAATGGGGCTGCTGACCACGTAGCCGTAGGCCAGGTCGGCCACGGCGTACTCGCCCGCGTACCGGGCCGTGCCGGTTACTTTCGCCGGACCATCAACGCGACTGGTGGGCTTGCCTATATAGTTGGTCGTGCTCATGGATTGGAGTTTTGAAAGACGTCGGATGCGGTTTGCGTGCCTTCGGCGGCCTGCTTGAGGGCGCGCACAATGGCGCGGCGGGCCAGCTCCACCTTGAAGTCGTTGGAGCCGTGGCCCTGGGCCCCTTCCAGCACCTTGGCCGCGGCCCGGGCGAAGGTTTCCACGGTGGCCGGCTGGCCTTTGAGCAGGTCTTCGGCGGCCTGGTCGCGCCAGGGTTTGTGGGCCACGCCGCCCAGCGCCAGGCGGGCATCCGTAATCGTGTTGCCGTCCAACTCCAGCGCCGCCGCCACCGATACCAGGGCAAAGGCGTAGCTGCTCCGGTCGCGCAGCTTCAGGTAGCTGAAGTTCTTGTTGAAGCCTTCCTTGGGCAGGTCGATGCTCAGAATCAGCTCGCCGGGCTCCAGGGTGTTGTCCTTCTCGGGCTGGTTGCCGGGCAGGCGGTGGAAGTCGTTGAAGGCAATGCTCCGCTCCCCGCCGGGCCCGCTCACGCGCACCGTGGGGGCCAGGGCCGCCAGGGCCACGCACATATCCGAAGGGTGGGTGGCAATGCACGACTCGCTGGTACCCAGGATACCGCACACTCGGTTGAAGCCCCCGATGGCCGAGCAGCCCGAGCCCGGCTCCCGCTTGTTGCAGGGCGTGGCCAGGTCGTAGAAGTAGTAGCAGCGGGTGCGCTGCATGAGGTTGCCGCCGTTGGTGGCGGCGTTGCGCAGCTGCGGCGAGGCCCCGGCCAGAATGGCCTGGTTCAGCAGCGGGTAGCGGCTTTTCACCTCGTCGTGCCAGGCAGTATCGGCGTTGGAGGCAGTGGCCCCCAGGCGCAGCCCGCCGTCGGGCAGGCTTTCAATGTCGGCCAGCGGCAGCTTGCCCACGCTCACGAGGTGGGTGGGGCGCGCCACGTTTTCCTTCATCAAATCGATGAGGTTGGTGCCGCCCCCGATATACGCCGAGCCATCGTGCCCGGCCTTGTCCTGCACGGCGTCCTGAACGGCCGTCGCGCGGTGGTAGGTAAATGAGTTCATGTCAGTGAAATGGTGAGGTGGTGAAATGGTGAGTTCTCTGGAATGAGGGAGTAAAAGGTCGTCTGCCATCCGCTGCACTCATAGGGCATCGGAACAGCAAACTCACCAGTTCACTATTTCACCACCTCACCTTTAGCGTCCACCACTTCCTTCACGGCATTCAGAATGCCCACGTAGGCGCCGCAGCGGCACACGTTGCCGCTCATGTGCTCTCGGATTTCGTCCTCGGTGCGGGCTTTGCCTTCGTTGATAAGGCCCTGGGCCGAGCAGATCTGGCCGGGGGTGCAGTAGCCGCACTGGAAGGCATCGTGGTCCACGAAGGCCTGCTGCAGCGGGTGCAGGTTCTCGGGGGTGCCGAGGCCTTCGATGGTGGTGATGTTCTCACCTTCGTGCATCACGGCCAGCGTGAGGCAGCTGTTGATGCGCTTGCCATCAACCAGCACGGTGCAGGCCCCGCACTGGCCATGGTCGCAGCCTTTCTTGGTGCCGGTCAGGTGCAGGTATTCGCGCAGCGCGTCGAGCAGCGTGGTCCAGGGGGCAATCTGCAGGGTGTGCTGCTCGCCGTTGATGGTGAGGCGAACCTGGCCGGGAGGCGGCGGGGCCGCTACTCCCCCAGCCGGGGAGTTGGTAGGCTGTTGAAGCATAGAAAGACAGAATAAAGGTGATGGAGTAGCCGCCGCGAAGTTAGGGCCGAGAGATGCGTAGGTTGGTCTACGCTATTGTTGAGCCTCACGTTATACTTCAGCTTGCGGCTGCTCCACTCCTAAATCCAATCCGCAGCCTCTATGCACGCCCACTAGCCGCCCGCTCAATTCCGAAAGAATACAGCCGGATTACTGGTTTACCAACTTCCCCGGACGCTACTTCACCACAGCAGCTTGCCTGCCTTTCGCTATATATACTTAAACACAACGGTTAACTACCTGCCTCTTGCTGCACAGCGCCGTCAGGCCACGCTACTAGCCAGTTAGCCCCGGGCCCGCTCCCCGCGAATACGGCTCAACGACTCGGGCGTAATGCCCAGGTAGGCGGCAATGTGGCGCTGCGGCAGGCGTTGGGCCAGGGAAGGATACAGTTCCAGAAACTCCTGGTACCGCTCCTCGGCCGGGGCACTGAGCACCCCAATCAGCCGGCGCTGCATGGCTACCAAGCTATTCTGGAGCAGCTCGTAAAAAACCTGCTGAAACGCCGGTCCGAATTGCTCCATCTGGTTATAGAACCCGGCCCCAAACAGCAGCACCTCCGAGTCTTCCAAGGCCTCAATGGTAAACAAGGCCGGCTGGTGGTGGCGCAGGCTATGCTGGTCGGCAATCCACCAGTTTTCGGGGGCAAACTGCAGGATGTGCTCCTTCTGCCGGGCATCCGTCACGTAGCTGCGCAGGCAGCCCCGCACCACAAACGCCCCGAAGCGTGCTGTTTCGCCCTGCCTCCCCAGTACCTCCCCTTTCGTCAAGTGGCGCGGCGTGATTAAGCTAGCCAGCCTGGAGAATTGCGTTTCGGTGAGCGGAAGCTTGCCGTGGAAGTACGTGCGGAGGGCGTCGAGCATCGCACTAAAAGTAGAGCGTAAGTTAGAAAGCCAGCTCCTCTCCCCATCTAAGGATGGGGTTAGGGGTGGTTGACAACTAGAGCTAGATCATAGAACTAGTATCGTTCAACTCTCATCAACTACCCCTAACCCCTCCTCATCTGAGGAAGGGAACCAGTTTTATAGCGTCCTAGACCATCTACAACCCATAGGTAACCTGTAAATAATATAGCCCGCCTACGCTGGGGCCGCCGAGGTAGCTCACGTAATAGTGGTTGAGCACGTTGCTGGCACCCAACTTAAAGCGCAGGTCGGGCTCGGGCAGGCGGTAGCTCAACTGGGCGTCAAAGGTACTATAGGCGGGCACGTAGCCGTTTACCAGGAAGGTTTGGGAATAGTAGCGCTGCTGCCAGCGGAAATTCAGCCCGAACCCGATGTTCTTACCCACGTTTTCGTTGCCCAGGCTGAGGTTGTAGGCCCAGCGGGGCGTGTTGAAGCCATCTTCCAGCCCGTCGCCCGATTCGGTGCGGTCGAGGCGGGTGTAGGTGGTGCTGGCCCCGGCCAGGTAGCCGCCGGCCACCTCGTAGCGCAGGCCCAGGGAGCCGCCGTAGTTGTACACCTGGCTCTGGGAGTTGGTCCAGAGGCGGTAGCGGGCTTGGCCGGCGCGGGCATTCAGGGCCGTGGCCACGGTGTTGAGGTCGGTACCGGTAGTAAGCGGCTGGCCGGCGGAGTTCAGCGGCACGTAGGCTTCTACCTGGGCAATGAAGTCCCGGTAGGTGTTGTAGTAGAAGTCCACGTCGGCCAGTAGGCGGCCGCCGGGCAGCAGAGCCGCTTTGTAGCCCATTTCCAGGGACTTGATGTGCTCGGGCCGGAGGTAAGTGTACGGGTTCTTCACCAGCAGCCCCTGGTTTTTGCTGATGGCCTGGGCCTGAGTAAGCCCGTTGGTGTTCCGGTCCCGGGTTACGGCCGCGTTAAAGGCATCAATGGAGCTGCGCAGGTAGCTGTTCTCAAATACCCCGTCCGACATTACCCGGAGTCCCCCAATGCGCTTCACCTGCCCGCTGTTCACGTTGGAAAACCCCTCAAACAAGCTCGGAAAACGGTAACCGCTCTGGTAGCTCACCCGGAAGTTGTGGCGCTGCGTAGGCGAATACACGGCCGTGAAGCGCGGGTTGAAGCGGGTACTGAAATAATCGTTCTTATCGGCCCGCAGCGTGGCCGTCAGGCGGAGCTTCTCGCGCAGCAGTCGGGCCCCGGCCTGCACGAAGCCCCCGGTTTTGCCGTAGGAGAGCGTGCTGTAGGGGTCCTCACCCGGTTCGGGATTGATGAAGTAGTTACCGTCGGGCCGAATGAAATAGGTGCGGTGGTCGAGACCCACTAGCGCATCCGTCCAAGCGGGCAGGCCCTTGCCACCCCTCCGCCGCAGGGCTTCTCCCACGTTCACTTGGCCCTCAGCGTGCAGCATCTGGGCCCGCACGCGCAGGGCCGCGCCCTGGTCCCAGTTATTGATGTCGGCCAGCTCCCGCAGGCGCTGCTTGAACTCCGGCGTGCCGGGCTGCAGGCGGCCGGCATCGGCGGCGGTGCGGGCCGTGGCGTGGGCCTGGGCTACCGACTGACCGGCTTGGGTGGCGGCGTTCCAGGCGGCGGTATAGTCCTGGTTCCAGCGGGCATCGGGCTTGAAGCTCCGGTCCAGGTTTTCGCCCATGCTGCGCAGGTTGTAGCTCTGGCCGGTGTTTTCCTGGGTGAAGTAGGCGCGGGCCTGCACCACGGGACCCATCAGCTGCAGGGCATGCTGCTGCAGGTGGTAGTTGTCCAGCTGAAACCGGTTGCTGCGCTGGTACACGTTGTCGAAGTTGGCCCCGCGGTAGGTGTAGGCCAGCTCCGTTTTGTCGGTGAGTTTATAGTGCAGGGCCGCATCGTACTTGAGCGTCTGCAGCTGATAATCCACCACATCCTGCTCCCGGTAGCCGGTGCGGGCCACTTGGTAGGTTTTGCCCCCCAGCGTCAGGTTCGAGCGGTCCGACGACTCATTACCGTAGCTGCTCACCGGGTCGCGGGCCGGGTTATCGGCCCCAAACAGGCCAGTAGTGGCGTTGCCGTTGGGGTTGATGTCAGTCATGTCGCTGGCAATCCAGTCGTAGCCGCGCAGGTAAGTACCGTTTACTTTAAAAGCCCACTTCGGGCCCAGTACCCGGGCGTAGCGCACACTGGTTTCGGAGAAGAGGCGTGCCCCCGTGTTCGGGTCGTTCAGGTGATTGACACCGGTTTTTTGCTGCACGCTTAGGCCCGGGCTCAGAAACGGGTTACGGGTGCTGAAATTGGCCAGCCCGTTGATGGCGTTAAGCCCGTAGAGCGCCGCAGCCGTGCCCGGCACCAGCTCCACGGCCTGAATATCCAGGTCGCTCGGCCCCAGCACGTTCCCGATGGGTCCGCCGATGTGCGGGGCTTGGTTGTCGATGCCGTCCACGAGCTGGGCGAAGCGCACGTTGGTGGTGTTGCTGAAGCCCCGGGCGTTCAGCACCCGAAACCCCAGGCTGGGCGTAATCACCTGCACCCCTTTCAGGTGCTCAATGGCATCAAAAAACGAAGCCGCCGGCGTGAGCCGCAGTTGCCGAGCGTTGAGCTTCTCTACCGTTACGGGCGACTGCAAAATGCTTTCCTCCACCTTCGAAGCCGTTACCACCACCTCCCCCAGCCGCGTGGTGTCGGCGGGAGCTTGGGCATGGGCCAGTATCGGAAGCAGCAACAGAGCGGGGGTAACGTGTTTCATGCGTTATATTTTTCCAAACATAACGAATAACTGGACTTATGGTTTTTACGCAGTGGCTCGCGGTGGAAGGCGCAGTGGTTCGGGGTGGCTGTTCACGGCGAGACCCTGCGCAAACCACCGCGAGCCACTGCGCGAAAAACCGACGCTAGAACAGCCGTGCCGCCTCCGCCGCCAGAAATGCCTGGAACCGGGCCTGCAGAGCCTCAAACTCCGCAATTAGCGCCTCCCCTTCCGCCGTTACCACGGTGCCGCCGCCGCGCTTGCCACCGGTTTGGGTGAGCACCAGCGGCCGGGCGCTCTGAGCATTCAAGGACGACACTAAATCCCAGGCCCGCTTGTACGACATGCCCATTTCCTGCGCCGCCTTCGAGATGGAGCCGTGCTGCTGAATCTGGCGCAGCAGCTCCAGCCGCCCGATGCCCATAAACCGGTCGTCCGCGGATTCCACCCACAGGCGGCCGGTCAGGCGAAAGGTCAGGTCGGGGCGCAGCAGGTCTTTCATACGGGCAAATATCGGAGTTTGGGCGGGGGTTGGAAATCGTAGCGGCCGGAGCCGGAGCTATTGCCAAAAACGGCCGCTGCCAGGGCCAGCGGGCCGTTTCGAGCTTGCTGAACGCAGAAAAGCCGCCGGGGTTTGAAACCGGAAAACAACCGCGGACCAATCGGCTGGTCCGGCGCGGCGGCGGTATACTGGGCCCGGACCTGCTGCCGGGGGTCACGCTTGCCTGAACCTACGACACCTCAATCCGATGGAGCAAACTGCCCCGCAAGGACTATACCGCCCCGAATTTGAGCACGATGCCTGCGGCACTGGCTTTATTGCCTACGTGGATGGCCGCCGCTCGCACCAGATTGTGGCCGATGCGCTGACGATTCTGGAAAATATGGAGCACCGCGGCGCCTGCGGCTGCGACGCCGACTCCGGCGACGGGGCCGGCCTGCTGCTACAGCTGCCCCACTGGTTTCTGCTGGAGGAGTGTACCACGCTGGGCATCCGCCTGCCCGAGCCCGGCGAGTACGGCGTGGGCATGGCCTTTCTGCCCAAAAACGAGGCCCTGCGCCACATCAGCCGCGACATCATCAGCCAAGCCGCCACCCGGCTGGGCTTTCCGGTGCTGGGCTACCGGCCGGTGCCGGTGAACCCCGCCGGCATCGGCCCCACAGCCCTGGCCGCCGAGCCGGCCGTGGAGCAGGTGTTTGTGGGCCGCCCCGCCGGCGTGCACACGCCCGAGGAGTTTGAGCGCAAGCTCTACGTGCTGCGCCGCCTCATCAACCGGGAAGCCGCCGCCCAGCTCGCGGGCGAAGAAGTCTACTTGACGTCGTTTTCCTGCCGGGTTATCATCTACAAGGGCCAGCTGACCACCTACCAGGTGCGCGGCTACTACCCCGAGCTGTCGGATGAGCGCGTAACCTCGGGGCTGGGGCTGGTGCACAGCCGGTTTTCCACCAACACCTTCCCCAGCTGGCGGCTGGCCCAGCCTTTCCGGCTGCTGGCCCACAACGGCGAAATCAACACCCTGCGCGGCAACCTCAACTGGTTTTACGCTGGCCTGCCCTCCTACCTCTCGCCCTACTTCTCGGCCGAGGAAATGGAGATTCTGCTACCCGTCATCGACTCCGGCCAGTCGGACTCGGCCTGCCTCGACAACATTGTGGAGCTACTGCTGCACTGCGGCCGGAGTCTGCCCCAGGTGATGATGATGCTGGTGCCCGAGGCTTGGGACGGCAACGAGCAGATGGACCCGCTCAAAAAGGCCTTCTACGAGTTCCACGCCACGTTTATGGCTCCCTGGGACGGCCCCGCGGCCCTGCTGTTCACCGATGGCCGCATGGTAGGGGCCATGCTGGACCGCAACGGTCTGCGCCCCCTGCGCTACGCCCTCACCGACGACGGCCGGGTACTGGTGGCCTCCGAGGCCGGGGTGCTGGGCGCGGGCCTACCCGAAGTCCGGGTGGTGCGCAAGGGCCGCCTGCAGCCCGGCAAAATGCTGCTGATTGACACCGTGGCGGGCCAGATTATCACCGATGAGGAGCTGAAAACCCAGGCCGCCACCCGCCAGCCCTACGGCCAGTGGCTGAGCGAGTACCAGATTCGGCTGGAAGAATTGCCCGAGCCCCGGCTGGTATTCACCGATTTGTCGGCCGAGTCGGTGTTCAAGTACCACCAGGTATTCGGTTACACCCGCGAGGATATTGACACCATTCTCACGCCCATGGCCGTGGAGGGCAAGGAGCCCATCGGCTCCATGGGCGTCGATTCGCCCTTGGCGGTGCTGTCCGACCAACCCCAGCACCTGAGCAGCTACTTCAAGCAGTTCTTCGCCCAGGTCACCAATCCGCCCATCGACCCCATCCGGGAGCGGCTGGTGATGAGCCTGGCCACCTTCATCGGCAACAACGGCAACATCCTCGACGAGGACAAGATGCACTGCCATTGCGTGGCCCTGCGTCAGCCCATCCTCACCAACCACGAGCTGGAAAAGCTGCGCAGCATCGATACGGGCCTGTTCAACGCCAAAACCATCAACACCTACTTCCGGGCCGATGGCAAGCCCGGCGCGCTGGCCGCCGGCCTGGCCCGCCTCTGCCGCTACGCCGAGGATGCGGTAGACGACGGGTTTGAGGTGCTGATTCTCTCGGACCGCGCCCTGGATTCGGAGCACGCCGCCATTCCGTCGCTGCTGGCCGTGTCGGCGGTGCACCACCACCTGATTCGGAAGGGCTACCGGGGCTCGGTGGGGCTGGTGGTGGAAGCCGGCGACGCCTGGGAGGTGCACCACTTTGCCTGTCTGCTGGCGTTTGGCGCCACGGCCATCAACCCGTATCTGGCGCTCAGCACCATCCGCACGCTGCACTACGAAGGGCGGCTGGGCGCGGGCCTGAGCGTGCCCAAGCTGGAAGCCAACTACCAGAAGGCCGTGTGCGACGGGCTGCTGAAAATCTTCTCCAAGATGGGCATCAGCACCCTGCAGAGCTACCACGGCGCGCAGGTGTTCGAGATTCTGGGCCTGAACCGCGCGGTGGTGGACCAGTACTTTACCGGGGCCGTGACGCGCATTGGCGGGCTGGGGCTCGATGAAATTGCCCGCGAAACCCTGTTCAAGCACTTCCAGGGCTTCCGGAGCAGCACCCTGGAAGAACAGCTGCTGCTGCCCGAAGGTGGCGTGTACCAGTGGCGGCGGCGGGGCGAGGCCCACCAGTTCAACCCCGAAACCGTGCACCTGCTGCAGCACGCCACCCGCACCAACTCCTACCCTACCTACCAGCGCTACGCCCGGCTGATGAACGAGCCCGGCAAAGGGGCCTTCACGCTGCGCGGATTGCTGGATTTTGCCCGCCACCGGCCGGCCGTACCGCTGGACGAGGTGGAGCCGGCCGAGAGCATCATGCGGCGCTTTGCCACCGGGGCCATGTCGTTTGGCTCGATTTCGCATGAGGCGCACAGCACCCTAGCCATTGCTATGAACCGCATTGGGGGCAAAAGCAACACCGGCGAGGGCGGCGAGGACCCCATGCGTTACGAGGTAAGGGAAAACGGCGACTCCATGCGCTCGGCCATTAAGCAGGTGGCCTCGGCCCGCTTCGGCGTGACGGCCCACTACCTCACCAACGCCGACGAGCTGCAAATCAAGATGGCCCAGGGTGCCAAGCCCGGTGAGGGCGGCCAGCTGCCCGGCCACAAGGTAGATGAGTGGATTGCGAAGGTGCGCCACGCCACGCCCGGCGTCGGCCTCATCTCGCCCCCGCCCCACCACGACATCTACTCCATTGAGGACCTAGCCCAACTCATCTTCGACCTCAAGAACGCCAACCGCCAGGCCCGCATCAACGTGAAGCTGGTGAGCAAGGCCGGGGTGGGCACCATTGCCGCCGGCGTAGCCAAGGCTCACGCCGACGTGATTCTGATTGCGGGGTACGACGGTGGCACCGGCGCTTCGCCCCTGAGCAGCATCCGCCACGCCGGGCTGCCCTGGGAGCTGGGCCTGGCCGAAGCTCACCAGACGCTGGTGCGCAACCAGCTCCGCAGCCGGGTGGTGCTGCAAGCCGACGGTCAGCTGAAAACCGGCCGCGACCTGGCCATTGCCACCCTGCTGGGGGCCGAGGAATGGGGCGTGGCCACCGCCGCGCTGGTAGCCGGGGGCTGCGTGATGATGCGCAAGTGCCACCTCAACACCTGCCCCGTGGGCGTGGCTACCCAGGACCCCGAGCTGCGCCGCCTGTTCAGCGGACAGCCCGAGCACATCGTGAACCTGTTCCGCTTCTTGGCTGAAGAATTGCGCGAAATCATGGCTGAGCTGGGTTTCCGCACCGTGAACGAAATGGTGGGCCGGGCCCAGTTCCTCAAGCCCCGCCCCGACATCACGCACTGGAAAGCCCGCCACCTCGACCTGCGCGACCTGCTGTACCTGACCTCCCCCGCGGCCGGCAGCACCCTGCACCAGAGCGAGGCGCAGGACCACGGCCTCCAGCACATCCTCGACTGGCAACTGCTGGAGCACGCCCGTCCGGCCCTGGACTATCAGCAGCCCGTGCGGGCCGAGTTTGCCGTGGGCAACACCAACCGCACCATCGGCACGCTGCTTTCCAACGAAATCACCAAGCGCTACCACGCCGCCGGGCTACCCGAGGGCACCATCGAGTACACCTTCCGCGGGTCGGCGGGGCAGAGCTTTGGGGCGTTCAGCGTGCGGGGGCTGAGCTTCCGGCTCGAAGGCGAGGCCAACGATTACGTGGGCAAGGGCCTGAGCGGGGCCCGCCTCATCATTCACCCTGCCCTCGACGCCCGGTTTGCGCCCGAGCAGAACATCATCATCGGCAACGTGGCCCTATATGGGGCTACTTCCGGCGAGCTGTTCGTGCGCGGGCAGGCCGGGGAGCGGTTTGCGGTGCGCAACTCCGGGGCCACGGCCGTGGTGGAGGGCGTGGGCGACCATGGCTGCGAGTACATGACCGGTGGACGAGCCCTCATCCTGGGCCCCACCGGCCGCAACTTCGCCGCCGGCATGAGCGGGGGCATTGCCTGGGTGTACGACGCCGACGGCTCCTTCCCCCAAAACTGCAACCCCGAAATGGTGGAGCTGGACCCACTCGACGCCGACGACGAAACCCACATCCAGCACCTGCTCCGCCAGCACCACGAGCTAACCGGTAGCCAGCTGGCCGCCTTCCTGCTCGCCAACTGGCCCGAGGAAGCCGGCAAGTTCGTGAAGGTGTTCCCCAGCGAATACAAAAAGGTGCTGCAAAAGGCCCGCGTGGCGGTGGGGTAATGCCTCACCCCCCGGCCCCCTCTCCAGGGGGAGAGGGGGGAGCCTGACGGCACGATGTAGAGACGCAATATTTTGCGTCTCCCGCCAGAACGAGCCGCCAGCCGGCATGGCCCGCCAGCACAATCAGCACCACGCAGTCAAAACAACATCAGCAACGACGAGACGCAAGATGTTGCGTCTCTACAACCGCCAACGTCGTCTGGCTCCCCCTCTCCCCCTGGAGAGGGGGCCGGGGGTGAGGCACCACACACATGGGCAATAACACCGGTTTCAAGGAATTTCAGCGGGAGCTGCCCGCCAAGGCCGCCCCGCAGGAGCGCGTGGCGCACAACCGCGAGTTTGTGGGTCAGTATTCCGATGCGCAGCTCCGGCAGCAGTCGGGGCGGTGCATGGAGTGTGGTATTCCGTTCTGCCACGCAGGCTGCCCACTGGGCAACATCATCCCCGAGTTCAACGACGCCGTATACCGCCAGGACTGGCAGCTGGCCTACCAGATTCTGAGCGCCACCAACAATTTCCCCGAGTTTACCGGCCGCATCTGCCCCGCGCCCTGCGAGTCGGCCTGCGTGCTGGGCATCCACGCCGCGTCGGTGGCTATTGAGGAAATCGAGCGGCACATCATCGAAACCGCCTTTGCCCGGGGCTACGTGCGGCCCACCGCCCCGGTGCTCAAAACCGGCAAATCAGTGGCCGTGGTGGGCTCGGGGCCGGCGGGGCTGGCGGCGGCGGCCCAGCTGGTGCGGGCCGGCCACGCCGTGACGGTATTTGAGCGCGACGACCGGCCCGGCGGCCTGCTGCGCTACGGCATCCCTGATTTCAAGCTGGATAAGTGGGTGATTGACCGCCGCCTGCGCCTGCTGGAAGAAGACGGCGTGCAGTTTCGCTGCAACACCGAAGTAGGCCGCGACCTGCCGGCTCGGGAGCTGGCCGCGCAATTTAACGCGGTGGTGCTGGCCGGCGGGGCCCTGGTACCCAAAGACCTGCCCCTGCCCGGCCGCGAGCTGCCCGGCGTCCACTTCGCCATGGACTACCTCACCCAGCACAACCGCCGCGTAAGCGGGCTGCCGCTGTCGGAAACCGAAATTCAGGCCACCGGCCTCGATGTGGTGGTCATCGGCAGCGGTGACACCGGCTCCGACTGCGTGGGCACGGCTAACCGCCAGCAGGCCCGCTCTGTCACGCAGTTTGCCCTCATGCACCAGCCCGCCCCCGAGCGGCCCCACTTCGAGCCCTGGCCCCACTACCCCACGGCCGTGTTCCGCACCAGCACCTCCCACGAGGAAGGCTGCCAGCGCTATTGGGGCATCAACACCAAAGCTTTCCTGGCCGATGAGCACGGCCGCCTGCGGGCCCTGCTGGTCACCGACGTAACCTGGGAAACCGACGTGCTGGGCCGCCGCCTCGCCTTCACTGAAATCGAAGGCTCGGAGCGCGAAATTCCCTGCCAACTGGCCCTACTGGCATTGGGCTTTGCCTCCCCCCGCTACGAAGGGCTGCTACAGCAGCTCGACGTAGCCCTCAACGACCGGGGCAACGTGCGCACCCCATCCGACACAGACTTCTTCACCTCTCAGCCCAACGTTTTCGTGGCCGGCGACATGCGCCGCGGCCAGTCGCTGGTGGTGTGGGCCATTTCCGAAGGCCGCGAAGCCGCCCGTCAGGTAGACCTGTTCCTGATGGGCAAAACCGCCCTGCCCAGCAAGGATGCGGTGGGCATGTTTGGCTGATGCACTTAGTCGGAGCTGCGTGATTTTTTACGGACTCCACCGCAACCTAATCCCGATTTTCCGCGGATAGATGCCTGACAGCCAAGTTGGCTGCCTGTTTGATACTTCTAAACCCATAGGCATGGACCCGAATCAATCAGCCCCTTCTTCCGCCAATACTGGCGCAACCCCCGAAGCGCCCCAGGCCCACGATATTCAACAACCCGTAACGCAGTACCAGGAGCCTAACCAGACTTCTTCGGCCGGCGCTACCACCGAGCAAAACTCGGAGCAGCCTCAAACACCTAAGTCAATTGGTGATGGCAAGAGCTGGACGGAATATGCTGGTTTGCAGAAAATTGTGAATCAGCTGCCGCAGGGAGTACGTGACTTTTGCGCCAACCCGGCCGAGCAGTTCAATAAGCTCTCCACCACCCAGAAAGTAGCTGGCGCAGTGGCCTTAGCCGGCCTTGGCTACTTGGCTTTCAACTCCAACAAAGGCAAAAAAGCCAGCAGCCGCTACGATAAATCATCGTACAAAAGCCCTAAAAGTGCCACCGCCGGACAACGCCCCTGGGGCAGCGCCCAGCGTACCACGCAGAGCTACCGGGCCGGCAGCTTCCCCGCCCGGCCTTCCGGCAATACTCCCGATGCTGGCCGCCGCCTCGACCAAGGCCCTGGCTGGTGGAACTCCGGCCAAAGCGGCCCTGATGCCACCTATCAACAATCCGGTTCCGCTTCTACGGCCAGCAGTTCTCAATTAGGCCGCGGCTCTGATGTTGATTTTGGCAGCGGAGTATAACCACTGCTATATCCGCTCTAACAAGAACTGCTCCGTCAATTGGCCAATGCCTGTTGACGGGGCAGTTCTTGTTTTATACAACTTAGAACGGCGGCGGGCCGTCGTCGAAGGTACTGCGGGGGAAGGGCTGCGCGGGCGGCGGACCATCATTGTTGATGCGGGAGCCCAACCGAATGGTATTCGGGGCAAAGCCCGAGGCATCGTCATCAAAAGTGCTGCTGGGGAAAGCGCCGGGGTTGAAGGAAGCATCACCGAAGCCGCCCACGCCGTCGAGGTCGGCAAACTTGGTGAACTTGCCAATGAATTTGAGCTGCACGGTTTCCAGGGAGCCGTTTCGGTGCTTGGCAATAATTACCTCACCAGTACCCTGGGTAGGGTTGCCCATTTCGTCCTCCGTAATCTTATAGTACTCGGGGCGGTACAGGAATACCACCATGTCGGCGTCCTGCTCGATGGAGCCCGATTCACGAAGGTCACTGAGCTGAGGCTTCTTGTCGCCGCCGCGGGTTTCTACCGAGCGGCTCAGCTGCGACAGGGCCAGCACCGGCACATTCAGCTCCTTGGCAATCCCCTTCAGGGCCCGCGAAATCGAGGCAATTTCCTGTTCACGGTTGCCGGCGCCCTTGCCCCCATCCGTATTGCCCGACATCAGCTGCAGATAGTCAATGATGATCATCTGGATGTCGTGATGGGCTTTGAGGCGGCGGCACTTGGTGCGCAGCTCCCGGATGCTGAGGCCCGGCGTATCATCAATGTAAATTGGGGCCGACGACAGGGCCGAAATCTTGTGGTTCAACTGGGCCCACTCATAGTCGGCCAGGTTACCCTTCTTGATTTTCTCCGAATCCAGTTCCGCCTCCGCCGAAATCAGACGATTCACCAACTGCAGCGAGGACATTTCCAGCGAGAAGATGGCCACCGGCTTCTTGAATTCCACCGCCGCGTTGCGCATGGCTGATACTACGAAGGCGGTGTTGTGCGTAACCGTCATATCCTGGAGCAGGAACAGGCGGTTGCCATCAATGCTAAAGCCGTAGTAATCGTCTTCTTTGTCCAGCTCCACCGAAATGCCTGTCATGCGCCAATCCACGGGGCTACGCCAGGGCTGGGCCCGTTTGCGGGCCACCCGCACCGGCACCCGGTTGATGTCGCCGTAGATGCGTACCCGGTATACCTCGCTTTCGTAGCCGATGGTGCTAATAGCGGCCCGTTTTTTCTTCAGCGACGTGCGGAAGCCTAACGAGTCGGCCAGAAACTTGATCTGCCGGGCCAGGCGGTGGTTTTTCTGCGTGATTTCGTAGCCGTTGGATACCGGATCAAGGTGGCCATCAGAGTCAATCAGACCCGCTAGCAGGCTCAGGCGGTTCTCGGTGCTGTTGCTCAGGTATTGCTGCGGAATGTGCTTGTTGCCGAGTACGCCTAGCTGACGCAACTCATCTTGTACAGAGAATTGTGCCAAGCTGCCCCCTTGCCGGCCGCGGGTGATGCCGTAACTGTTGCAGCGGTTTCCTACTAGCCCCACCGTCACCTGCATATCCAGCTCAGCGGCATACTCGTGCAGGTAATCGATAATCTCCTGATCTTGCCCTGTGATGCGGCAGTTATCCGAAGCGCCGTCGCCTAGCCATACGCCCAGGAAATAGGGGTTCACTGCCAAGGCCTGTGCGGCAAATTCTACGGCCACTTTGTAGCCTTTGTAATTCGAGCGAAACTTCTCCGACTTACTCAGCCAGTCCTTCACGGTGATGTTCAGCACGTCGCCGTGGCGGTGCGGCCCCTCCGTGCGACTTCGCTTCAGGGATAAGATGTGGCTCTCGTTCACACGGTAGGCCTCACCCTTGTTCTGGCGCACCCAATACATGTTTTCGCGGCCCCGCGCAATGCTAAGCACCCGGCGTGGGGTAGAATCGTCGCCCATCAACAGCTCTCCGGCCTGCACATCTTCCACGTTGCGCAACGTACCATCAAACATCAGCACTTTAGTGCCTTTACCCAAGCACTTACCCATACCCGGTCGGGCGGCAATAATCACAAGGTCAGATGGTTGCCAACCGGAAGTCACCCGATCCAGGGCCGAAAAGCCGGAGGGCACGCCGGTCAGGCCGTCCTTCTGGTCCTTCTTCTCTTCCAGCTCCTTGATGGCTTTGCCCATCAGGCTGCGCATGTCGTCGAAGTTCTTACGGATGTTGGATTCCGACACTTCAAACAACGACTGCTCCGTGCTGTCCAGCAGGTTGAACACGTCGGTGGTGTCCTCAAACGCGTCGCGCTGGATATCCGAGGCAATACGGATGAGCTCCCGCTTGATGGCGTTTTCGGTAATGATGCGGGCGTGGTACTCGATGTTGGCCGCCGAGTTTACCTTGAAGGTGAGGTTGGCCACGTAATGCGCGCCGCCCGCTGCCTCCAGCTCGCCCATCTCCCGCAGCTCGTGCGTAACCGTCAGAATATCAATCGGCTCCGACTTGTCAAACAGGTTCAGGATAGCCTTGAAGATGCGGATGTGGCCTTCCTTGTAAAAGCTCTGGGGTTTCAGGATGTCGATAACCGTGGTCAGTGCATCCTTTTCCAGCATGAGGGCCCCCAGCACAGCGGCTTCCAGCTCCAGGGCCTGGGGCGGCAGTTTGCCCGCGGCTCCACCCATGGGCAGCTGCGCCGGGCGGCTGTTCCAGGCTGCTTTGGCCCGCGAGGCCGAAAGTTTCAGGCGGTCATCCATCCGGTCGTTCATTACTAACTAAGCACTACAAGGTAAGCAGGTTGGGCCGGTTTTGGGTAGATTTCTTCCCGGTCTCTTCAACTTTTCAGCCAAAGGGGCACAAATCTAACGGCTGGGCTTTACAATCCGGGACTGGCAGAAAAGGTTTCTTTTTTGTATGCTGATAGGGTGCCAGTGAGCTTAACTACCTGCCAATAAGGGGTAACGCTTCGGGCACTGGAAGGACTGTAGCGGGCTACCCGCCAGATTCCGGCGCTGTTCCCTCCGCTTGCCCGGCCGGCCGGCTCCGCGTTTCGCTTGCCTTTCCCTAATTACCTTTGTGGCTCTATTCCTTTTGCTACCTGAATGGCTGCTACTCCTTCTTCGCTCCAACGCCTGCACCTGATTGCTACCGGGGGCAGTATTATGCATAACCTGGCCCTGGCCCTGCACCGGCGCGGGGCACAGGTTACGGGTTCCGATGATGAGATTTTTGAGCCCGCCAAGAGCCGGTTAGCCGCTGCCGGTTTGCTCCCAGCCGCGGAAGGCTGGTTCCCGGAGAAGATTACCCAGGACCTTGACGCCGTAATTGTGGGCATGCACGCCCGAGCCGATAACCCCGAGTTGCTGCGTGCTCAGGAATTGGGCCTGCGGGTGTATTCCTTCCCCGAATTCATCTACGAAGCCTCCCGCGACAAGCAGCGCATCGTAATTGGTGGCTCGCACGGCAAAACCAGCATTACTTCCCTCATTCTGCACGTACTACGCCACCTGGGCCGCAAGTTCGACTACGCCGTGGGGGCTCAGCTGGAAGGATTCGACCTGATGGTGCAGCTTACTGACGATGCGCCCATCATCATCATCGAAGGCGACGAATACCTGTCGTCGCCTATTGACCGGCGCCCGAAGTTTCACTTGTATCAGCACCACATTGGGGTGATTTCCGGTATCAGCTGGGACCACATCAACGTGTTTCCGACGGAAGAGGTGTACCGGGAGCAGTTTAAGATTTTTGCGGAGATGACGCCCAAGGCCGGCGTGCTCATCTACGACCAGGACGATGAACAGGTGCAGCTGGTGACAGTGCCCAGCTCGCCCGATGTGAAGTACATCGGCTATGGGCCGCACGAGCACGTAATCCGGGACGGCAAAACTTTCCTCATCACCAAGAAGGATGAGGAAGTACCCGTACAGGTATTCGGCGCCCACAACCTGCGCAACATTTCGGCGGCCAAAGAGGTGTGCAAGCAGCTGGGCATTAAAGGCAAGGAGTTCTACGAGGCTCTGGCTACGTTTAAGGGAGCGGCCCGCCGCTTGGAGAAGGTGCGGGAAGGCGCTACCTCTGTGGTATACAAAGACTTCGCACACGCTCCCAGCAAGTTGAAGGCTACTGCCGCCGCTTTCAAAAACCAGTACCCCGAGCGCCGGTTGATAGCCTGCCTGGAGTTGCACACGTTTAGCTCGCTCAACCCGGCCTTCCTGCCCCAGTACGCCCACACCTTCGATGCGCCCGACGTGGCCGTGGTGTACTTTAACCCCCACGTGCTGGAGCACAAGCGCCTGCCCCCCCTGCCGGCTGAGGCCGTGCAGCAAGCCTTCCAGCGCCCCGACCTGCGGGTATTTACTGACAGCAAGGAGCTGGCCGAGTTTCTGCACGGCCAGAGCTGGTCCAACACCAACCTATTGATGATGTCATCAGGCACATTTGATGGGCTGGACCTGAACGAGCTAGCGACTGAAGTGACGAAATAACGCTGTGCGGGCCCGCTATTTTGTGAGACCCGCGCACGATGAGCTATGAAACATACCGTTTTGCTGCTGCACGGTGCCCTGGGCACCGAGGCACAGTTCAAGCCCCTGAAGCGGGAACTGCCCCCGTTTTACGATGTGCACTCCTTCTCCTTCGGCGGGCACGGGGGGCAGCCTCTGCCCGCAGAGCCCTCCATGAAACAGCTGGTGCACGAAATCCGGCAGTACGTGCTGGACAAGCATCTGGAGCCAGTGCACGTGTTGGGCTACAGTATGGGTGGGTACGCAGCCCTAGCAGCGGCCGTAGCGTGGCCCGAACTGTTCCGCAGCATTACTACCTTGGGCACCAAATTCGACTGGACGCCAGCCTCCGCTGCCCAGGCTACCAGCTTTCTGGATGCCACCACTATGCGGGAAAAAGTGCCGCAGTACGCTGAGCAGCTGGAGCAGCTGCACGCGCCCACTCCCCTCCCGGAGCTACTGGCCGCCACGGCCGCCATCATGCGCGGCCTGGGCGACGCGCCCCTGCTCACCGCCCACAACCTGAGCACGCTGGAAGTTCCGGTGCAGGTGCTGGTTGGTGAACTGGATAAAACAGCCGGGGTTGATGCCTCCCGGGCTTACGCCGACTACCTGCCCAGGGGCACCTTCGAAATCATCATGAACACGCCCCACCCCTTGGAAAAAGTAAACCCCGATTTGCTGGTGAACCGTCTGGCTCGCTTTATTGAGCTGGTGCAGGAAGGAATGGCATAGGTAGTAGACTGTTGCAATAGCTCAGGCCACCGGCCCCTACAACACGCCATGCAGTTTGGCTGAATAGGAGCCGGTGGCCTGACGTGCTTAGCGGGCCAGGGCATCCGGGCAGGCCGTACGCCCGCAGTAGAGGCGCAACATACCTTCGTATCGAACTGCGCCTACCCCATACGTGCATTCTGCTACGGTGTGGGCACGCAGCAATGAGCAAGATGGGAGTGAATTAGTGAGCAACTTCATGCCTACATGTGATACAGATCATTTTATACGCAGCCGGATAAGGGGAATTTTGCTTTACAAAAGCGCTCTAGCCACCGAGTTACCTGTGCCCTGCACTTTGCCTGGTACATGTAGCCGCAGTCGAAGGCTTTAATTCTCTTCTTCCCTTCTTCCCATTCTAACAATGGCGTATTCCGTAAACAACCCCGCTGGCAAAGTAGTAGATAACGTGTTGACTGATTTACCAGGGCTGCTGGCCATTGCGGTGGTTGACACTGCTTCGGGCATGAGCCTGGCTTCCCACTCCAATTCGCCCAGCATCAACCCCGACACGGCAGCGGCCTACAACACGGAGGTAATCAAGCAGAAGCAAAAAGCCATGGCGGCTCTTAAGCTAACGGGCGAAACTATTGAAGATCTGCTCTTCACGCTTTCCTCGCAGTACCACCTCCTGCGGCTCACCAACACCGGCACCAAATTCCTGTACTTGGTAGTTAACTCCCGCGACACCAACCTGGCCATTGCCCGGGAAGTGCTACGTGCCCACGCCAGTCAGCTGAACTAACCCGCTGCGTACGGCAGCAGCCCGTAATCCCAAACAAAATGCCCCGGCTTGCTGGCCGGGGCGTTTTGCGTTACTATGTTGTGCACTGGCTCCAATACCCGCCATTGCCGCGCCTGGCCTACTTACCGTCGGCTTCTGGCTTGTCGGCAGCCGGCTTAGGGCGCCGCCGGTCGGTAGTAACCAGCAGGGCCAGGGCTGTGAGCGAGAGGCGCAGAATCCATTTGCGGCTAAGCATGGCTATTTGCGGGAAAAGAAACCATTATTGGACTCCACGCGCAGGTCGCAACGGCTGCCGCCGGTGTTTTCCTCACAGGTGGTACCCACAATTTCATTTTTCTCGAAGTTGAAGAAGCAGAACGTGCATCCTACCCCCGTAATAATGTAGCGGGCCGCATTGGAAGGCAGGTACAGGCTGTTGTCGGAGGAGGTTTGCAGGGGTAAGGCCATGGCCCGGTACATGCCGTTGCGCAGCCCCATTCCTACAATGTAGTAGACCGCCTTATCCTTGGGCGTTTCCTGCACTTTTCGGATGATGGTTTTATCGATGGCGGTACCATCGCCAAACTCCCGGGTAAAAGCCGCCGAAAGTTGCTCCCGGGGTATTACGTACCGTATTTTCCCCTCCGATACTTCGGCTATCTGTTTACTAACCACTTCCCGCTTCCGACGCATTTCTTCGGTGTCGGTAGTAGGTGCACTCATCTCCGGGAATCCTCGCTTCGTGGTTTCGCAGGCGGTGAGCCCGCCCAGCAAAAGCAGGCCGGAGCTTAGTATATAGAGCGCAGGGCGCAGCGTGTATTTCATTAGGTATTGGATAGAGCAGCCCGCCACTAGCGGGGTTTATAATACTGGCGAGCTTCCGGCAGCTCTTTCTGGATGCTGGCGATACGCGTGCCGTTGGAAGGGTGAGTAGACAGGAATTCTGGCGGGGAAGCAGCATTTTCGCGGGCGTCCATCCGCTGCCAGAACTGTACGGCTCCATCGGGGTTGTAGCCGGCCATGGCCATGAAGATAAGCCCTAAGTGGTCAGCTTCTGACTCCTGACTGCGGCCATACTTCAGCAGGCCGAGCGAAGAGCCCACGCCTACTGCCTGCAAGAACACGCTTTGGGTAGCCGTAGGGTTCTGCCCCACCGCCGCCGATACTACTCCTCCCAGCCCTTGCGCCGCCATTTGCTGGCTCATACGCTCCGAGCTGTGCCGGGCTACGGCGTGGGCAATTTCGTGGCCCATTACCACGGCCAGGCCATTTTCATCCTGCGTGATGGGCAGAATGCCGCTGTACACGGCCACTTTGCCACCAGGCATACACCAGGCGTTTTCCTGCTTATCATCAATGAGGTTGAACTCCCACTGGTAGCCTTCCAGTTGGGCCTGCTGGTTTTGCTGGCGAAAGTACTGCTCCACGGCCTGCTGAATGCGCTGGCCCACGCGCTTTACCATGGCGGCCTGTTCGCCGCTGTTGATGACGCGGCTGCTGGCCAGCACTTTCTGGTACTCCTGTGCGGCCATGGTGTTCATTTCCGTATCGGAAACGAGGCTAAGCTGGCGGCGGCCGGTGATGGGAACGGTGGAGCAGGCGGCGGCCACGAACAGGCAGCTGGCCAGAGCAATTTTCTTGAGCATGAGAATAGGCTGTGGAGAGGAAGGAAACGGAGAGAAATGCCGCCAGCCCGCAACGGCCCGGCTGGCTGCGTTGCTATACGTGCGGCGGTGGGCAAAATGTTTACCCGTGGTGTAGAGCCACCGGATGCACGCTGATTTTAGGTTTTCAGCCCGCGAATTAAACGCTATTTTTGACCGGTTGCGGCAGCTTTTCCCCAGCTGGCCCGACTTTCCGGTGGTTTCTATCCGCCCCGTACTCTTCAACTCCCTGAGCATGAAAATCCTCTGCATCGGCCGTAACTACGCCGAACATATTGCCGAACTCCAGAACGAAACGCCCGACGCCCCCGTCATTTTCGCTAAGCCTGATACGGCCCTGCTCCAGCGCAACCAGCCGTTTTTCCTGCCCGATTTCTCCCAGGATATTCACCACGAGGTAGAGTTGGTGCTGCGCATCTGCAAGAATGGCAAGAACATCGAGGAGAAATTTGCCCCTACCTATTTTGACGCCATTGGCTTGGGCATCGACTTTACGGCCCGCGACCTGCAGAGCAAGCTCAAGAGCAAGGGTCTGCCCTGGGAGCTGGCTAAGGGGTTCGACGGCTCCGCTCCTATTTCGCAGGAGTTCAAGCCGGTTGCCGAGTTTACTGACCTGAAGAACATTGACTTCCACCTGGAAGTGAACGGCGAAGTGCGGCAGAAAGGCAACTCCGGCATGATGCTGCACGATTTCTCGAAAATCATCAGCTACATCTCCCAGTTCATTACCCTGAAAATGGGGGACCTGATTTTTACCGGTACGCCCAGCGGCGTGGGCCCCGTAAAAATCGGTGACCAGCTCACGGGCTTTATTGGAGAGCAGAAGATGTTTGACCTGGGCGTAAAGTAGGCTCCAGGACTGTACTGCATGCCTGAATAGCAGCCCGTTTTCTTCCGAACTTGAAAAAGGATACGGGCTGGCCGGCGTTGACTTTTCTCTGGGAGAAATAACCTTCTCCTGGTTTTTCCCGTCCGGGAAGGCACGATAGTGTCTGCCCCTGGCGTTGCTGCGGCATACACCGTTCCTTTCCCCGCTGCCGATTTTCTTTCCCCGAATGCCCGATTTCCTGACTACCCGGCCCCGCCGCCTGCTGAGTGTAGCGGTGCCGTTTTTACTATTACTGGGGTTGCAGCCCACCGCCTGCGGCGGGCAGGAGCCCGATTCTACGGAGAAGCCAAAAGCAGCCCAGCCCCAAGCCTCGACGGGCCGGCCGGAGGTACCGCAAGGATATTTTCTGTTTCCCATCAAACCTGGCCAGCAGAATTTTCTGGCGGGCAGTATGGGCGAGCTGCGGCCCAACCACTTCCATGGGGGCCTCGACATCAAAACCGACGGGCGCGTGGATTTGCCAGTGTACGCCGCCGCCGATGGCTACATTTCCCGGATGAAGCAGAGCAGCTACGGCTACGGCAATGTGCTCTACATCACCCACCCCAATGGCCTCACTACGGTGTACGGCCACCTCAACCACTTTAAAGGCCCCGTGGCCGAGGAGCTGCGCCGCCGCCAGTACGAGAAGCAGACATACGAACTGGAGCTGTTTTTCAAGCCCGACCAGTTTCCGGTGAAGCGCGGCGAGGTAGTAGCGCTGTCGGGCAATACTGGCGGCTCGGCCGGGCCGCACCTGCACTGGGAGGTACGCACCGCCCAGGATGAGCAGCTGAACCCGTTGCAGTGGGGCGGCTTCCCCGAAATTCAGGACCACGTGGCGCCCACGCTGCTGGCCTTCGGGGTAGAGGCGCTCAGCATTGATGCCCGGGTGCAGGGCAAGTTTGGCAAGTCGGTTTTCATCCCCAAAGCCCCACCCCTACCCAACGGCGGCGGCTACGTGTGGGCCGATACTATTGCCGCTAATGGTACCGTGGGCCTGCTAATGCAGGGCTTCGACCGGTTCGACCAGGTGTGGAACAAGAATGGGATTCAGAAGGTGGAGGTGCTGGTGAACGGTAAACCCCATTACCAGCACGTCATTGATGCCATTCCGTTCCCGGAAGGTTCCCGCCAGATTAACCGCCACCTGGATTATGAGTGGCGCGCTACCCAGGGCCGACAGCTGGAAAAGTTATTTGTGGATGACGGCAACGACCTGAGCATGTACACCACCGGCCCCGGCAAAGGCAAGCTGCGCGTGGAGCCGGGTCAGCTTTACACCGTGGAAGTACGAATGAGCGACTCGTACGGCAACCTCACGCCCCTGCGGTTTGTACTGCGCGGCGTGGCCGACAGCTACCACAAAACCCGCTCATCGGCCGTAAAAACGCAGGGCCTGCGCTATGATATTAGCCGCAACCTGCTGGTAGCCGTGGCCCAGGACCCCGATACGGCCGCCGTGGGCGGTAACCTCACGTTGTTCCGGGGCAACCGCCGCCTCACACTCAAGCCCAGCTACACCGAGCAAAGTCAGAACGTGTACCTCTACGACCTGCGCGCCGGCCGCCCCGACTCCCTGCAGTTTGGGCGTATCACCAAGCGGTTCGAGCGGCAGGCCCTGATTCCCTCGGGCCGGGAATTTGGGTTTAGCACGACCAACCTGGCCCTGGGTTTCGGCCCCAAAACGCTGTTCGATACCCTGTACGTGCAAACCAGCTACAAGCAGGGCCTCTGGACGGTGCACCTGCCCCGTACTCCACTCTACGAAACCCTGGCCCTCACCCTCAAGCCCGAAACCCCAGCCGCCGACCCGCGCCGCACGGCTATTTACAGCGTAACGCCCAAAGGCGGCCGGGCTTACGTGGGCGGCAAGTGGAATGCCGATGCCACGGCCATTACGGCTCCCATCAAGGTGTTCGGCCAGTTCAAGCTTCTGACCGATACCATTCCCCCCTCGGCCCGCCTCATCAGCCGCGGCCCCGGCGGGGTGGTGTTCAAAGTAGGCGACGACCTCTCGGGCCTGGCCAGCTACAAGCTGGAAGTGAACGGGCAGTTCCGCCTGCTGCGCTTCGAGCACAAGAATGCCACCATCTACTCGGAGCGGGACGACAAGCTCGGCCCGCCGCTCCACGGCCCCGCTACCCTCCGCCTCACCGACCAGGCCGGGAATGAGAAGGTGATTAATTTGGTGCTGTAAGAAGGTTTCTGAACGGTTTGCAGAAGCATACTCGCATTGCTGAAGTTGAGCGGTTAAGTTGCCGCTCAACTTCAGCAATGATGAGGTTCCGACTGTTGCGTCTCTAATATGGAATATCCTCTCAAAAAGCGGTATATATCGCACGTTCAGGAATCCAACCGTTTAGGTGAACGTCTCACTAGCTCTTATTTTGGTCGGCTTTGTCTTTTAATGAGCTCCCTTATGACCTGTCGAAATCTACTGGTATTCGTGGGAGCCAGCCTGTGCATGGCGGGGTGTACTGAGCACGCTCCGCCCATTTCTTGTCCCGCGGCTGTGGTGCAGGCGGGCGAAGCACAACGCTACCAAACGGCCCTGTGGAGCGTGTCCACCAGTTTCTTGGATAGCACCGTGTTTTGGCAGCCCCCTGGGGACTCGGTGTGGCGCACACTCGAAGAGCTGGTAAGCCTCGAGCAGCGCTTGGTCGCATTCGAACGCGGGGCCGGTTCGACGCGCTTCGAGTTTGAACCCGTCGAGCGGCCAGGGGTTTCACGGTTGCGACTGTGGGGAAATTGTATGCGCTACGGCCCGCCTGGAAGAGGCTTCCAGCCCTTGGTGGCGGTGTGGGTCAACCAGCGTGACGGACTGATTGACTCCGTCTTAACCATCCACAACTTGCGCTTTACGGGCGTCAGACGGAAGGTTAATGAGAAGGGAGATTTGGTGCCCATGAACCGCCGTGAAGCCCGGCTGCTGCAGTTCCATACCGATTCCCCCTTCAAACGGGCGTTTCTGCGGGCTCACCACGCCAAACTGCCCCTCAGCCTACAGCGGCTCTGCTACGAAAAAGGTATTCTAAAATGACGCTCGTTTTAGTAAACCACTCCAATAGGGTGCTGGTACGATCTGTAAACCCGCCCTACGGGCTAGCTTGAGTTCGGCAAACTGGTTCAAGTAACCAAAGCATACAAAACGTGTAGAAGCTCAAGTTTCATGAACTTCTTCAAAGACGTATTTGCGCTGGCTTACCGGCGTATTTTTGATTCTGTGGTTCAGGCAAAGTATGGTTTGTGAACCTACTGGATTTTTCGGTTTCCGAGCGCCTCGGCAATTCTTCAGGCCGCAACTGTCGGCTTTGCGTATACAGCGGCTACTTTCAACCTCAACACTATGCCTAAAAATCTGCTCAAACGCCGCCAGCCTGTGCTGCTCGGTGCCGCTGCTGCTGTACTGGCAACTGGCGTAGCCGCGTATGCCTATGCGCGCCGCAAACTGCACCCCGAGCTGCCCACCGTGCCCCACGTTGATTTACACAAATATGCGGGCTTGTGGTACGAGGTGGCCCGCTTGCCAACCCGCTTCGAGAAGGGTTGCCAGCACGTAACGGCCGAGTACAAGCTCCGCCCCGATGGCAAAGTGAGTGTGCGTAACACCTGCCATCAGGAAAGCCTTAACGGTCCCGCCGAGGTGGCCACCGCCGTAGCCCGGGCCGTGGATGCCACCAATGCCAAACTGAAGGTGCAGTTTTTCTGGCCTTTCGAAGGCGACTACTGGATTCTGGACCTGGATGAGGCTGATTATCAATACGCACTGATAGGTGAGCCGGAGCGCAAAAACCTCTGGATTCTGAGCCGCAAGCCCCACCTGGAGCGCAACCTCCGCGACCAACTGGTGGCCAAAGGCCGGGAGCTAGGTTTCCCGGTTGATAATCTGATTTTCACGCCCCAGCCTGTGGCAAGCAAGCCGTAAGAATAAGCGCGTCATTGCGAGCGAAGCGAAGCACCCGAAGGACAGATTAGCTTCGCTGTCCTTCGGGTGCTTCGCTTCGCTCGCAATGACGGGTGTTATTTCGTTGCTGAATCCCCAAAAAACCCTTTTATCTTCGCGGCATGGCAGTACCCCAAGCTGGCGAACAGGCCCCGGCCTTCGAAGCCAAAGACCAGAACGGCACCATTCACCGCCTCCAGGATTACGCGGGCCGCAAAGTGGCCCTCTACTTCTACCCCAAGGACGACACCTCGGGCTGCACCGCCCAGGCCTGCAACCTCCGCGACAACTACCAGCAGCTGCTGGCTGCCGGCGTACAAGTGCTGGGCGTGAGCATCGACTCGGAGAAGTCGCACCAAAAGTTTGCCACCAAGCACGAGCTGCCCTTCCCGCTGCTGGTAGATGAGGACAAGAAGCTGGTGCAGGACTACGGCGTGTGGCAGGAGAAGTCCATGTACGGCCGTAAGTACATGGGCACCATGCGCTACACCTTCCTCATCGATGAAAAGGGCCTGATTGAGAAAGTCATTACGAAAGTCGATACCAAGAATCACGCCGCTCAGCTGCTGTAGTTTTTTCGAAAAGCCTCGCCTCTCTCGGCGGGGCTTTTTTGTACCCCACCCCAACCCCTCCCCTCCGGGAGAGGGGCTCTAGTTCTAGCTTTTATAACCGCTAGTTTTTAGAGCTAGAGCCCCTCCCTTATGGGGAGGGGTTGGGGTGGGGTAATTACCTTTGCCTCACTAAACCCATTCTCAACCCGAACCCATGTCGCAGGACACGTCATTCGCCGCTTCATCCGAAACCCATGCTCCGGAAGCCACCAAATCGGTAGCCGAGCTGAAACAAATTGCCGCTCAGGTGCGGCGCGACATCGTGCGCATGGTGCACGCCGTTAACTCGGGCCACCCCGGCGGCTCCCTGGGCTGCACCGATTTGCTGGTAGCCCTGTACTTCAAAGTGATGAAGCACACGCCCCAGCCCTTCGATATGGACGGCATCGGGCAGGACCTGTTTTTCCTCTCCAACGGCCACATTTCGCCCGTGTTCTACTCGGTGCTGGCCCGCTCAGGCTACTTCCCGGTAAGCGAGCTGTCTACCTTCCGCAAGCTGAACTCCCGCCTGCAGGGCCACCCCGCTACCCACGAGCACCTGCCCGGTGTACGGGTAGCCTCGGGCTCGTTGGGCCAGGGCCTGAGCGTGGCCGTGGGCGCGGCCCAGGCCAAAAAGCTCAACAACGACCCCCAAACTGTATTTGTGCTGATGGGCGACGGGGAGCTGGAGGAAGGCCAGGTATGGGAAGCGGCCATGTACGCCCCGCACCACAAGGTCGACAACCTCATTGCCTTCGTGGACCGCAACGGCCAGCAGATTGACGGCCCCACCGACAAAATCGGCGGCCTCGGCGACCTGCGCGCCAAGTTCGAAGCCTTCAACTGGCGGGTACTCGAAACCGACGGTAACCAGTTCGAAACCCTGCTGCCCACCATCGAGGAAGCCCAGAGCCTGCTCGGCCAGGGCCAGCCTATCCTGGTGCTAATGGATACCCAGATGGGCTACGGTGTGGACTTCATGATGGGCTCGCACAAGTGGCACGGCGTGGCCCCCAACGATGAGCAGCTGGAAAAAGCCCTGCAGCAGCTGGCCGTAGAAAAAGCCGGCGACTACTAAGCTCCTAAAACCGTCATGCTGAGCCTGCCGAAGCGGTAGAGATGCTTCGGCAGGCTCAGCATGACGTTCGTTTCCTGCGGCTATATCCAAAATGCGCCATCTGACTCTGGTTATGTGCTTGCTTGCGGGGCTGCTGGCCTCCGGGTCTGCACGTGCCCAGAACGCAGCGCCCTCCCAGCCCAAAACCACGCGGATTCTGTTTGTGCTGGATGCGTCCGGCTCGATGCGGGCGCCCTGGGAAGGTGAGCAGCGCTGGGATGTGGCCAAGCGGATGCTGTCGAAGATGGTGGACTCGTTGAACGCCTACCCACACCTGGAGCTGGCGTTGCGGGCTTACGGACATCAGCACGAAAACAAGGAGAACAACTGCGAGGATTCACGGCTGGAAGTGGCCTTCGCGCCCAAAAACGCGGCGGCCATCAAGGCCCGGCTCAAAACGATTGAGCCCAAGGGCAACACACCCATCACCTACTCCCTGCTCCAATCGGCCGGAGATTTTCCAGTGGACAAAACAGCCCGTAACGTACTCATTCTGATTACCGACGGGCTGGAATCGTGCAAGGGTGACCCATGCGCCACGGCCGTGGCGCTGCAGCGCAAGCGGGTGTTTCTGAAGCCGTTTGTGATTGGCATCGGGGCCGAGCGGGAGTTTGGCAAGCAGCTGGAATGCCTGGGACAGTACTACAACGCGGCCGATGTGAAGACCTTTCGCACCATCCTCAACGATGTAGTAGCCCAGACGCTGGCCAAAACCACCGTGAGCGTGAACCTCACCGACGACGCGGGCCGCCCCGTGGAATCGAGCGTGAACATGACGTTCATGAACAACGTGACGGAGCTGCCCGAATACAACTATGTGCACTGGCGCGACGCCCAGGGCAAGCCCGACGTGCTCGACATTGACGCCCTGCAGAGCTACGACCTGGTGATTAATACCGTGCCCCCGGTGCGGCAGCAGAACCTGCCCATCCGGCCGGGCCGGGCCAATGTGCTGAGCTACAAAACGCCCCAGGGCACGCTGTGGCTGCAAAACCCCGCTGCCTCGCCCAACCCCTACGGCACGGTGCAGGCGGTGGTACGGGCCCAGGGCAACCCGGCCACGGTGGTGGCCCTGCCCTTCGGGGCGCGACAGAAGCTGCTGGCCGGTAACTACGAGGTAGAATTGCTCACGCTGCCCCGGCAGCTGCGGCGCATCACGGTGAAGCAGGGCCAGGAAACGACCGTTACCTACGAAGCCCCTGGCATCCTCAATATCGTGTCGGATTTGAAAGGCTACGGCAGTATTTACCGGCTCGGCCAGGACGAGCAGCAGACGTGGGTGCACAACCTACCCGAAACCAGCAGCAAAGTGAACCTGCCGATGCAGCCCGGAATCTACCGCCTCGTGTTCCGCACCAAAACCGCCACTGGCAGCCGGTTCACCGACGTGCGCACGTTCACCATCCGCCCCGGTCAAACCACCTCGGTCAGCATTTTCGGACGATGAGCTACCCTGTGGATAATACAACTATCAGAGGCAGCTTGCTCTATGATACGCTACTGCCGAGGATGTATGTGGTTAGTTGGTTGCTGACAATTGCTGGTTTTATTGCCAAATCGGCGTTACAACCTGTTGGCAACCACATGTTGGTAATTGGGATGCATCTATTGGCAGTATGTGTCTTGCTTCTGGCATTCAAACCACGGCTTTCACCTCTTGAACCTGTTAACTACCGGGCTTCATCTAGTTTTTTACTCAATGTCGTTCTGCCGAAGACAGTGCATATCGGAGCCAGCATTGTGTGCGTGGGTATGCTGTTTAAACTAATGACTTGGGCAGGTTACCAACCACTGATGCTGATAGGCGGTGTATTACTACTTGGCTCTTGGTTGTACCAGGCTTTAGCTGGACGGTACAGCCGTGGCACTGGTGCAATAGCGGCGCTGGGGCTCATCTTATACAGCGTCCCAGAGGCTGACCTCATCCGGTATTTTCACCGCGACGATACTGTATTGGCGGATAAGATGATATACCAAGCTCAACATTCGAATGATCCCGCAGCGGCGCAGGCTGTCCGGTCACATCTGCAAGCCAAACGCCAGCAGCCATGACCAGAACTGCTCAACTCCGTACCGACGGCTACGCCATTCTGCCCGACGTTTTCACCCCTGAGGAAACGGCCGGGCTACTGCGCACCATTGAGTCGACCGAGACCAGCTCGTCCAATTTCCGGCGCAGTCAGGATGTGTTTGCTATCCGGAATCTACTGGGCGAACTGCCGCAGCTGTGGCCCCAGCTGCTCACGCCACGGCTGCGGGCGGCGCTGGCGGAGCTGTTTCCGGAGCAGACGCCGCATTTGGTCAAGGCCATTTACTTTGACAAACCAGCCGGCTCCAACTGGCTGGTGGCCTGGCACCAGGATGTGATGGTGGCCGTGGATCAGCGCCTCGACCTGCCCGGCTACGGCCCCTGGACCAGCAAAGGCGGCGAAACCACCGTGCTACCGCCCCGCGAAATCCTGGAAAGCATCGTCACCGTGCGCCTGCACCTTGATGATTGTGACGCCACCAACGGGGCGCTGCGCGTGGTACCCGGCTCCCACCGCCTCGGCGTCATCCCGAACGAGCAGCACCCGGCTCTCACGCCCCAGGCCGTTACCTGCGAGGTGCCGGCCGGCGGACTCATGCTGATGCAGCCACTCACGCTGCATGCGTCCCAACGCAGCACCAGCCCCCGCCCCCGCCGCGTGATTCACCTGGAGTTCAGCGCCGCTGAGCTGCCGACGGGTCTGCAGTGGCGGGAGCGGCGGGAGGTGCCAGTAGCACATGCTTTAGCTTGTGCGGTTGAGGATGTTTCCATTGTATCTAGTCACGGCACAAGCTGAAGCTTGTGCTACCTCTTTGTAAACCCATTTCCCTACCATACTTCATGAAAGACTTTCCCTACACTGAATCGAAGGATACCCGCAGCGGCTTTGGCGCTGGCTTGCAGGAGTTGGGCCGCACCAATCCCAACGTGGTAGCCCTCTGCGCCGACCTCATCGGCTCGCTCAAGATGGATGCCTTCATCAAGGACAACCCCGAGCGGTTTTTCCAGGTGGGCATTGCCGAGGCCAACATGATGGGCCTGGCCGCCGGCCTCACCATTGGCGGTAAGATCCCTTTCACGGGCACCTTCGCCAACTTCAGCACTGGCCGGGTGTACGACCAGATTCGGCAGAGCATTGCCTACTCGGGCAAGAACGTGAAGATCTGTGCCTCGCACGCCGGCCTCACGCTGGGCGAAGACGGTGCTACCCACCAGATTCTGGAGGACATCGGCATGATGAAGATGCTGCCCCACATGACCGTCATCAACCCCTGCGACTACAACCAGACCAAAGCCGCTACCATTGCCATTGCTGACTACGAAGGCCCAGTGTACCTGCGCTTCGGCCGCCCGGTGGTGCCCAACTTCACCCCCGCCGACCAGCAGTTTGAGGTAGGCAAAGGCATCGTGTTGAACGAAGGTGCCGATGTGAGCATCTTCGCCACCGGCCACCTGGTGTGGAAGGCCATCCTGGCCGGCAAGCTGCTGGCCGAGAAAGGCATCAACGCCGAAATCATCAACATCCACACCATCAAGCCCCTCGATGCCCAGCTGATTCTGGAATCGGCCCGCAAAACGCGCTGCGTGGTAACGGCCGAGGAGCACCAGATGCACGGCGGCCTCGGCGACTCCATCGCCCAGCTGCTGGCCCGCGAGGAGCCCCTGCCCCTGGAAATGGTCGCCGTCAACGACTCCTTCGGCGAGTCCGGCACCCCCGACCAGCTCATGGAGAAATACGGCCTCAACGAGCACGCCATTGTGGCCGCCGTGGAGAAAGTAATGACTCGTCGGAAGTAGGAATGATAATAATAAAAAAGCTCCTGTGACGTAGCGTTACAGGAGCTTTTTTATTATCAACTGCACTGTGGCCTTGAATCGGCACAATTGTTTTTATTGACTTCTTGATGCAGTCAATTCAAGTCTATTCTTAATTCTTTCTATGATTTCGGAATCAGCATCATTGTATATGTCCCTTAATTGAAATTCCCCAGTTTGTTTGAATTCATTAATTCCTAAGTTGAAGATTGCCTGTCCAAACCTTTGACTTGGATGCTGATCTAGATAGTCTTTTATCATTTCAAGTATGACTCTGTGTTCTTCTTTCATATGACTGATACTAATGTTTAGTAGTAACGCATTACTTTCATGGGTCTGGAGAGAGTCGCTTTAAAGTCAAGATACTTTATATGACTGTAAACCGATAACCTCAACATCATTTCACCGCCTGCTCCTCCGTCCGGTGGATTTCCTGGATGTACTGCACTTTCAGCTGGTCGTAGAAGGAATGGCGGGTGACGAGGTTGGAAACCAGGTTGGCCAGCAGCGCCGTGAGCATCAGGTAGAAGATGATGTTGTGGCTGTTGGTCATTTCAATCACCAGGATAGACGAGGTGAACGGGCTGCGGGTGATGCCCGTCAGGAAGCCCGTCATGCCGCAGAGCACCAGCAGGTTGGTAGCCGTATCGGGTAGGTACATGCATTCAGCCAGCAACGCCCCGATGCTGGCGCCAGCACTGAGCGCCGGGGCAAACACGCCCCCCGCCGCCCCCGACGTGAAGGACACCACGGGCCCGATAATGCGCAGCAGCGGCAGGTACCAGGCCACGTGCTTATCGGGCGTGAACAAAGTGCGCACCATGATTTCCTTGCCCGAGCCGAATACCTGCTCCCCAAAAGCTACCCCCATACAGGCAATCAGCAGGCCACAGGCTACCGGGTATAAGGCCCGTTGCACAGGGCCAGTGAGGCGGGCCTTCTGGCGCATCACCCACAAAATCACCTCGGCCGCCCCGCTGGAGGCAAACCCCGTGAGCACCGCCACCAGCATCACCACAAAAATTATCCAGATGGGTAGGTGGTCGAGCTTGGGGTAGCCCAGGTACAGGTAGGGCCCCAGCAGGTTGAGGGCCGTGAGGCCGGCAATAATAACGCCCGTGAGCAGGGCCGATTTGAAGTAGTTGAAGTGGGTTTTGGTGAGCTCCTCGATGGCAAACACGATACCGCCCAGCGGCGTGTTGAAGGCCGAAGCCAGTCCGGCCGCCGCCCCCGTCACCACCATGTTGCGCCGCGACACTTTGGGGTACCAGGCGGGCAGCCAGTCGTTGATTTTCTTGAAGATAGAAGCCGCAATCTGGATAGTGGGCCCCTCGCGCCCGATAACGGCCCCACCCACTACCATCACCAGGCTCGACAGGATTTTGACGAAGATGATGCGCAAACTCAGCAGCCGGCTAACCTTATAGCGGTGGCGGGGGTTGGTCAGGTCGATGGCGGCGCTGACCTGTGGAATGCCGCTACCCCGCGAGTACGGCGCGTACCGCTGCACCAGCCACCAGCCCACCAGAAAGCACAGCGGCGTAACGGCCAGAAACGCCCACGGCGAGTAGTGGTAAATGGCGCGGGTGCCCGCTTCGGCCCAGGCAAACAGCTTGGCATAGAGCACGGCCACCAGTCCCGTTACCACCGCTCCCACCCAAAACGGCAGGGCGTTCAGCAGGTCGCGTTTGATGTGGTGGTTGGCAATGGCATCGTACCAGGCTTTGAGTTGAAGGCGGAGCGGTTCGGGTAGCAGCATGCAGAAAGGAACAGGGCGAGGGGAATATCTACCAGGCCACAGCAAGTGGCTCAGGCCTCAAAGGTAACCCCTCCGCATGAGGGGCGCGTGAATAACCGTGGCCCCTATTCCCGCCCGCTGGGGCTACCTTTGCCCGTAAGCTGCCTGTTGCAGCTTGTTTTCCGGATGCGTTTTCACCTGCTTCTTTTACCACTGCTCTTCGGAGGCGCGGCCCTGCCAGCCCAGGCTCAGAAGGCCGATACCACCATTATCCGCTACAGCGGGCAGCTCTCAGGGCAGTACACATCGGGCGGCGTGAACCGCACGTTATTTGCTACCTCCCACTCGGTTACGTTGCTGCGGGGGCTGCACTTTGGGGCGCCCGTCACGGGTAGCTTCACGTTTGGGAAGCAGGAGCGGCGGCTGCGGGAGCGGGAATGGCTGCTCAACGCCACGCCGTATTATTGGAAAGGCCACTTCCGCTTCTACGGCATCGGGGGCTACGAGCGGAGCAACCTGCGCGGCATTGAAAACCGCTACCAGCTGGGCGCGGGCCCCGGCTGGGCATTTTACCAGGACTCTCTGGGGCGGGAAGTGGCCGTGAGCAATTTGCTCATTCGGGAGGCCACGTACTTTCAGGATGGCAGTTCCCGCACGGTGTCGCGAAGCTCTACCCGCCTGAAGGTGACCTACTCCTACCGCGTGTTCACGCTCAACTCCACCACCTTCTACCAGCCCAACCTCCAGGATTTCTCCGACTACCGCGTCACGCACGCCTCGTCTCTGGCCCTACGCTTCACCCCGCGCTTCGCCATTACCAGCACCTACACCTATACCTTCGAAAACCGCATCCCGGAAGGCAAACCCCGCGACAATACCAACGTCACCATTGGCGTGGCTTACAGCACAAAGTAACCTCACCCCCAGCCCCTCTCCTCAGGGAGAGGGGTGCGTTCTGCATAATGTATCCCGGAACGTCATTCCGAGCATGTGGCGCATCAAGCCAGGGACCGAGGAATCTCGCGTGCTGATGTCTGGATTATCGTTGTAACATCAGCACGCGAGATTCCTCGGCAAGCTCGGAATGACGGTTGATTGTATTGGTTTTTCTGCCACAGATTACTGCTTACCGCCGCACTCGGCGCAGAACTTCTGCTCGGGTTTCACGGCCGCGCCACAGTCGCCGCAGAACTTGCCCCGGGGCTGCGCGGCGGCACTGGGCGTGCCGCAGCTGGGACAGAATTTCTGGCCGGCTGCCAGCTTGCTCTGGCACTTGGCGCACTGCACCAATGAAGCCGTACCCAGAAAATCGAGGTTTTGGGTGTAGTCCTGCTCCCGGGTTTTGGTGTGGATTTGCTCCCGGGCAGCCTGGCGCTGTTGAGCGGCCAGCTCCTCGTGTTCGTCGGGGGCGCAGTCTTCGCAGAGGCCGGCGGTGTGGTTCCAGCACACATCGGGGCACACCCAGTGGCCGCAGCGGGTGCACTGCTTGAAGTAGGTTTTGCCTTCCTGCACGGCCGTTTCCAAGGCATCGTCGTGGGCCTTACCCCCGATGGCGCGCTGCACGTGGTAGGCCGCCGTGCCCGCATCGTAGAAGGAACCGCCGAACAGGCTACCAGCGGCGCGCATCAACTCCCCGGCAATACCAATTTTGTTGGGCTGAAACCGGGACATGTGGCCGTTGCGGCATTTGTCGCAGTAAAATTTGAACTGGAAACCTTTGTCGGTGCTGAGGTCGTCGTGGTTGGCAACGAACTGAATCATGCTGCTCATAGCTGGTGGTCGTGGAGGTAGTAGAACGGGGGTAAAAGTAGCCGTTTTGCTATATTTCTCGCTCTTCAGCTTCTCCAGGAGTCCACTATTACTGTATTAGCTCAAACTCTGCCGGTTCTGATCATTCGAATATTTTTACCGGAATAGAATTAAACCTCTCTCCCGATTACGGCTCTAACCCCGCACTACCGCCGCTCTAACCCCGCCCTGCCTGCGCCTTGGAAGACCAGGAGATACTCGTCAAGTTTCGTGACCCCGCCGCCCGCAACGTGGCGTTCAACCAGCTCGTGCGCAAGTACCAGAGCAAGGTGTACTGGCACGTGCGCAAAATGGTGGTGGACCACGACGACGCCGACGACCTCACCCAGGACGTGTTTGTGAAGGTTTGGAACCACCTCGAGAACTTCCGCCAAGACGCCTCCCTGTTCACCTGGATTTACCGCATTGCCACCAACGAGTGCCTGAGCTTTCTGAGCAGCAAGCGCCGCAAGTTCTTCCTGCCCCTCAACGATGTAGGAGCCGAGTTGACCACCAAACTAGAGGCCGACGACAGCCTGGCCGGCGACGCGGTGGAGCTGAAGCTGCAGAAAGCCATCCTGCGCCTGCCCGACAAGCAGCGGCTGGTGTTCAACCTGCGCTACTACGACGAAATGCCCTACGAGCAGATGGCCGAAGTAACTGGTACCAGTGTGGGGGCCCTGAAAGCCTCCTACCACCACGCCGCCAAAAAAATTGAGCAGTACATCAACGACGAATCCATCACCGATTAAACCTGACGGCCCCCGTGGCCTCTAACCGATATGAACAAGCCTTTTCGTCTGGATGAACACCGCCGCCGGCCCCAGCCGCCGCTGGCCCCGCCCCCAGACCGGTATTTTGAGCAGCTGCCCATGCGCGTGATGCAGCGCGTGCAGGCAACTAACCCGGCCCCAGCCGTTACCTGGAACTGGTTTGCGGCGCTGCCTACCCCGCTGCGGACGGTCCTGGCCTCGGTGCTGGTGCTGGGCGGCTTTGCGGCCTCCTTTCTGCTGAGTCCGGAGGCCACCGTTCAGCCCGTAGCTACTACCACGTTGGCTCAGGTGCCGCGGGAGGAACTGGTGCAGTACCTGATGGCCAGTGAGCAGCGTGTTACACTCTCCGACCTGGCCGAACTGCCCGCCACCCAGACCTTGCCCGCCGAAACCTACCTGCACGCCTCGCCCGATGAGTTGCAGGAAGTACTGGATGGGCAGCCCTCCGACGAATCGTACCTATAACTACCGTGTTACCTTACCCTTCTGCCTCCTCTCCCATGAAATATTTACTTCGAACTGTTTTGCTGCTGGGCTTACTGGCGTGGTTGCCCCTGGCCCCGGCGCATGCTCAGGGCGGAATGCGCCGCCAGGGCCGGCTTAGTCAGCTGGAAAACGCCCGCATTGCCTACCTCACCGAGCAGGTAGCCCTTACCCCCGATCAGGCCCAGAAGTTCTGGCCCGTGTATAATGAATTCACCGCCAAGCGCCGCGACCTGAACCGCCGCATGCGCCTGCTCCGCCCCGCTAACCTCGACGGCCTCAGCGACCAGCAGATTCGGGACAACCTGAGCCAGGTGTTTGCGCTGCGCCAACAGGAAGTTTCCCTTGAGAAAGAGTACTTCGATAAATTCCAGCGGGTTATCAGCGTACGGCAAGTAGGCAAGCTGTTCCTGGCGGAGCGGCAGTTTACCAAGGAAGTACTGCAGCGCGTAGCCAACCGGCCCGGCATGGCGCCCCTTCCCGCCGATGGGCTGGATGATTAACTCACTCCCCTCCTAGTTCCCTTCCAAACAGGCTGCTTCGGCAGCCTGTTTGCGTATTGGCCGCTGCAAACCAGGAGGCGGCCGTACCTTTGTGGTTGCCTTAGCAGCCTAGTAGCCGAGGCAGCGTTGTTTTTGTTTGCTTTTTTCCGCGTATGCTTACCCCCCGCCAGCTTTTCTTGCGTCATCAGGCCCAAACCTCCGATTTTCCGCTGCTGCTGGAAATTGAGCGGGCCGAGGGCGTGTACATGTACGATGCCGCCGGACAGCGCTACCTCGATTTAATTTCGGGCATTGGCGTGAGCAACGTGGGCCACCGCCACCCGCGGGTACTGCAGGCCATTCAGGACCAGCTGGATAAATACCTGCACCTGATGGTGTACGGCGAGGTGGTACAGGCCCCGCCGGCCCGGCTCGCCCAGGCCCTCACCGCCACCCTGCCCGCCCACCTCGACAACGTATACTTCACCAACTCGGGCACTGAGGCTGTGGAAGGGGCCCTTAAACTGGCTAAACGCTATACTGGCCGCACCAAGCTGCTTAGCTGCTTCAACGCCTACCACGGCTCCACCCACGGGGCCCTCAGCATCACCGGCTCCGAGGGATTCAAGAACGCCTTCCGGCCCCTGCTGCCGGATGTGCACCACCTGCGCCGCAACCACTTCGAGGATTTGGAGCTGATTGACGAGCACACGGCCGCCGTGGTAATGGAAACCGTGGCGGGCGAGGCCGGCGTGCGGCTGCCTGCGCCCGGCTACCTCACGGCCCTGCGGCAGCGCTGCACTGAGGTGGGCGCACTGCTCATTCTGGATGAGATTCAGTCGGGGTTTGGGCGCACGGGCACGTTCTGGGCCTTCGAGCAGTTCGACATCGAGCCTGACATTCTGCTCACGGCCAAGGGCATGGGAGGTGGCATGCCCATTGGGGCCTTCGTGGCGCCGCAGCACATCATGGCCGCCTTCAAAACCGACCCCATTCTGGGCCACTGCACTACGTTTGGGGGCCACCCGGTGTCGTGCGCGGCGGCGCTGGCTACACTGCAGGTCATTCAGGAGGAAAACCTGCTGGCCGCGGTGCCGGCCAAGGCCGAGCGGTTCCGGCAGCAGCTGCAGCACCCGGCCATCCGGGAGGTGCGCAACTGCGGGCTGATGATGGCCGTGGAGTTCGACTCCTTTGAGGTGCTCAAGCCCATCATCGACCACGCCCTCTGGCAGGAGCACCTGCTCACCGACTGGTTCCTGTTCTGCGACAACTCCCTGCGCATTGCTCCACCCCTCACCATCACCGAGGCGCAAATCGACGAAGCCTGCGCCGGGCTGTTGCGGGCGGTTTCAACAATTAAGAATTGAGAATAAAAAATGGGCCGTTCAAGCATTCCGAAAGAGATACTTGAACGGCCCATTTTTTATTCTCAATTCTTAATTGCTCTTCAATAAAGCCAAAGCATCGTCTTTGATCTGGTCCCGCTCCATACCATCTTTTACGCACTGAGAAATATGGCGCACCAAGCGGCTTACTACTTCCTTGCGAAAGCCTAGCTTCTCGGCCATGTCTACGCAAAAGCTGATTTCCGTATCGTCTACGATGCCATCGGCTAGCATCATATCCACGAGGTCGAAAATCTGGTCGAACCGCTCAGAGTCATTGTCGGGGATGATGAGGTTGATATTGCTGCTGTTGCCCACAATGGAACGCACTTCATCAGCCCGCAGGCCACCTCGTTTCCCTACTGCCGCAATAAAGCTCAGTTCCCGCTCGTCAATATGACCATCGGCTTTGGCCAGCGCCACCAGGTTCATAAGGTGGCTTTTCACTTTACGGGTTTGCTCGTTTTCAAAGAAACCAAACATACGGGCAGCTAGGTTGAGAATGGTGGGAAGTTGGGGGCAGGCAGGAACAAAAGAGTACGGCCCCTGGCAGGGGCCGCGGCACTAGGTAGGGAAGATACTCAGAACCGGGCATTTCTACAATAACCCGCATACGCAGCAAGTTCCAAAACAGTCATTTATCGGGGTTAATTTATATTTCCCGGAGTAGGCGCTTACCTTTCCCGTCGGATTTGCCACCTTTGCCCGTTCCGGCTTAGCCCGGACTTTCGTTTGCGTACTGAAGAGTAGTTTTAGAATAGATGAAACGTATTGCAGTTTTCACCAGCGGGGGCGACGCGCCCGGCATGAACGCCGCCATCCGGGCAGTAGTCCGCACGGCTGTATACCACGGTATTGAAGTATATGGCATCATGCGCGGCTACAGCGGCATGATTAAGGGCGAGTTTGTGAAGCTGGACTCGGCCTCAGTAGCCAACACCATTCAAAAGGGCGGTACCATTCTCAAATCGGCCCGCTCCCAGAAATTCATGACCAAGGAAGGCCGTCAACAGGCCTTCGACCAATTGGTAAACCATGGTATTGACGGGCTGGTGGCTATCGGCGGCAATGGTACCTTCACCGGAGCCATGCTGTTCGAGCAGGAATTTGGCATTCCTACGGTAGGTGCCCCCGGTACCATCGACAACGACCTGTACGGCACCGACTACACCATCGGCTACGATACGGCCGTGAATACGGCTCTGGAGGCCATTGATAAAATTCGGGACACGGCCGACTCTCACGACCGGTGCTTCTTCGTGGAGGTAATGGGCCGCGACTCGGGCTACATTGCCATTCCGTGCGCCATTGGTGGCGGGGCCGAAATTGTGATGATTCCAGAGACGCAGATGTCCACGGAAGCTGTTATCGATAACCTGAAAACCAGCTGGCAGCGCTCCAAAACCTCTTTCCTGGTAGTTGTGGCCGAGGGTGAGGAAGAAGGCAACGCCCACCACGTGGCGAAGCGCGTGAAGGAAGCTATTCCGGAGCTGGACACCCGCGTAACCATCATCGGCCACATTCAGCGCGGCGGCTCCCCTTCGGCAGCCGACCGTATGCTGGCCTCGCAGATTGGCATTGCCGCCGTGGAAGGCCTACTCAACGGCATGCGCAACGTAATGGCCGGCATTGTAGACCGCAAGCTGGTGTACACCCCCTTCACTGATACCATTCACAAGAAGAAGCTCATCAACTCCAGCTTCATGCGCATGGTAGAAATTCTGAGCGTGTAGCTACTTTTTTACGGTATTTTCAAAAATTCCAAGTATTCCCTATCAGAATTCAGTTTCTGGTAGGGAATTTGTATTTCCAGTTATCAGAAATAGTTTCCTTTCCACCATTTATTTTTTAGTAGTATGATTAACAAGTATGCACTTCTGATTGTAGGCGCACTACTAGGCTACAGCGCTCAGGCGCAAGACTCCCCTACCCCTGCAGCTCTTATCAAACAGAACATGGTAAGAGTAGGCATTGGCAGTAGCCTGAATGGCTCAGGGGATTACCAGATTACAAAGGTGCATCTTGAATATGCGCCGCAACTGGGAGGCCATGCCCGTTTGGCGTCGCGGGTAGCCATTATTACCGGTTCAAAGCCCTATAACTTTGGTGGCGGCTATACCATTCCACAATCTTATCGGGGGGCAAATCTGGAGCAGGAGCTGCATTGGCTGCCATTTGGGGCCAACAGAACAGTAGAATTTGGTATTGGCGGAGGAGGCTTTGTGGGCTATGCTAAAACTAAAAGCTTCTCAGTAGCTGGCTTTAATGAGCAGCAGAGCTTTTATTACATACCCGACAATCACAAAGGGCTACACATTGGCTATATAGCATCTGCCTACTTGGATTGCGCACTCAACCAGGCCCACACTTGGCGCGCTGGTCTCCGGGTAGCCCTGCAAAATGATACGCGCGCCAATATTTTGCCCGGTGGACAGTTCCAGCTTAGCCACGCGTGGTAAACTGCTCCGGGTGTAGCCACTGGTACTCCGCGTCGCGGCGGAGCCAGGTGAGCTGGCGCTTGGCGTAGTGCCGGGAGTTGCGCTTGAGCAGGCGTACGGCCTCGGTGTAGTCGTACTGGCCCTCAAAGTAATCGAACAGCTCCTTGTAGCCTACCGTTTGGAGGGCATTGTGGTGGCGGTATGGGTACATGGCTTGGGCTTCGGCTTCTAAACCTTCGGCCAGCATCTGATCCATGCGCATGTCGATGCGCTGGTATAGCTCCTCCCTGTCCCGGTGAAGGGCCATTTTGACAGTCCGGAAAGGCCGCTCGGCAGCCGTTCGGCCATGAAAAGAGCTGAACGGCTGCCCGGTGCCCCGGCTGATTTCCAGGGCCCGCACCACCCGCTGATGGTTTTGCCGGTCGATGCGCTGGTAGGTAACCGGGTCGAGGCGAGCCAACTCCTGTACCAAAGGTTCCAGCCCCCCAGCTTCCAGCTCAGCTTTGATCTGCTGGCGCACGGCGGGGTCTACGGCGGGCAGAGCATCAAAACCTTCGGTAACGGCCTGTAGATACAGTCCGGAGCCGCCCGTCAGAATGACTACCCGGTGTTGCTGGAACAACTGCTGCAGCAAGGCCAGGGCATCCTGCTCGAAGCGGCCGGCGTTGTACTCCTCGGTGATGCTGTGCGAGTTGATGAAGTGGTGCGGTACGCCCTGCATTTCCTCGGGAGTGGGCTTGGCCGTACCAATCGTCAGCTCGCGGAAAAACTGCCGGGAATCAGCCGACACGATTTCCGTACCCAGTCGC
Source organism: Hymenobacter pini (assembly GCF_020421205.1). Taxonomy (GTDB): domain Bacteria; phylum Bacteroidota; class Bacteroidia; order Cytophagales; family Hymenobacteraceae; genus Hymenobacter; species Hymenobacter pini. The sequence goes on along the minus strand of NZ_JAIZZH010000001.1, from coordinate 1,001,286 downwards.
TGCGCCAGTTGCACGCACAGGGCCGTTTTGCCTACAGCCGTAGGTCCGCTGATAACCAGCAAGGTTGGCTCGGTAGTAGCGGCTAGGTCAGTCAGCAGATTCATGAGGCAGAAGTAGGAGTATGAGGGAGCAACCGGGCGTATAAGGCCAGCAGTTGCTGCTCCTCATGTTGCCAGTTGAGCACTTGCCGCGCCCGATGGCAGTTTTCGGCCAGCATATGATAGTGCGCGGTATCCCCGCCCGGCAGCAGGCGGTTGAGTGCAGCTGCCAGTGTAGCCGGTTGTAAGTCCGCAACTAAATCGGCCACCTGGTATTGTTCGTTCAAGGCCTGGTACTCTGGGAAGTTGATAACTACTTGCGGCACGCCTGCGTGCAGGTAATCGAAGAATTTATTAGCCAGGGAATAGTAGTAGCTCAGCCCTTGGTTTTCGAGCAGCATCACCCCCACTGCAGCCCTACGCGTCAGCACGCGCAGGTCAGCAGGCAGTACATACCCCCCAAACTCCACCTGCCCACTCTGCAGCAACCCCAGCCCGGCGGCCTGCTCGCGCAGCTGTTCCGACAGGTCTCCTTCTCCACAGATAAGCAACCGACCGTTCACCTGCGGCATAGCTTCCAGCAATGCTTCCAGTCCCCGACCAGCGTTGAGGGCTCCCTGATACACAATCAGGTCACGCTCCGGGGCCTCATGTACCTCCGGCTCAGCGTCCAGCCGGCTGATGTTGCGTACTACCGCAAATGGCCGGCCATGGCGCTGCTCAAACACCTGAGCCAGTGCCGGCCCCACGGTGTAAGCCAATTGAGCGCGGGGCACAATGAAGTTTTCAATAACCCGCCAGATGCGCTGGATGCGGGGCCGCGCCACTACCTCCGGCACTTCCGTAAACAGCTCATGCGCATCGTACACGAAGGGCTGGCCTCCCAGCCGGGCCCGTAGCCACACGGGCAGGGCCGTATCCAGGTCGATGGCGCACCAGGCCGAGGCTCGCCGCCCCAGCAGGTACAGGAGCAGGCGGAGGTTGTACTCCAGGTAAAACAGCTTGCCCCGCATGAACCAACACCGCAGTCGGTGCTGCCGGTACGGCTGCGGCTGCAGAGGCTGCGAGGCGGGCCACTCTCGCCCCACTAGCAGCACCTCGTAGCCGGCTCGGGCCAGCGAACCGCAGATGCGCTGCATCCGCTGGTCGTAGTTTAAGTCGGTGGTAACGGTAAAAACCAGGCGAGTAGGCACGGCAAGCAGCAAACCAAGCCAACCTGAGCCGGCGATATTTTCGGGAATTGTCGCAAATTTAAGAACTTCAACCGGTGTCGGCGCCCGCCGGGCCCATTCAGCCGCGCATCTGCCTTATCCATGTCAATCATTTCCAGCACCTCCGCCGTTGCCGCGTCGCCGGGTTCCAGCTTAGCACCGGAGCTGTACCGCGCCTTATTCGAGGAGTCTTTCGACGGACTACTTCTCTACGACGCCACCGGCACCCTGCTCGACTGCAACCAGCGCATAGTTAGCTACCTGCACACGACGCGCCCCATGTTGCTGGGCACCGGCTTGATGGCGTTTGCCTTGGTACCCGACCCGGCCCAGTCCATTCAGCTCACCTCTGAACTGCAGTTGCGGGAACGGGTGCTGGCCTGCGCCCGCAGCGGGGAGCCCCAGTCGTTTCGCTGGAGCGGCCACCGCTCCGACGGGTTGGGCCTGGAGGCCTGGGTTACGCTAAGCCGCATTGGGCAGGGGGACTCGGCTCTGGTGCTGCTTACTCTGCGCGATATTGCTCAGTACGTGCAGCCGGGAGCCATTGTTCCTGCGCCTCAGCCAGCCACCGCCGCCAACGTGCCGCTCAGCCAGTTCTCCCGCGGGCAGTTCCGCGACGTGCTCAGCCGGGCGGGCATGTGCTACTTGTTGCTGGATAAAGAAGCCCGCATTCAGGACGTAAATGAGTACTTCTGCGAAGTGACGGGCCGCCCGGCTTCTACCCTCATCGGGCGCGACTACTTTACTCTGTTTGCTCCGCAAGCCGAGCAGGCTCCCCGCCGCTTCGCCTTCCACCGGGCTATTGAGCACGAGCAGCTGCAGGATTTCTTTGAACGCTCCTTGCTCACGATTTCCGGGCAGGGCCGCACGTTCTTCTGGCACTCCGAGTTTGAGCGTGACGGCCAGGGAGTCATCAACGGCATCCTGTTCGTGGGGCGCGACATTACCGACAAGCAGGTAGCCGTGCGGGCCCTCACCGATAACCGCAACCGCCTGCAGGACTTCCTCGACAACGCCCACGACCTAATTCAGAACCTGAGCATCGACAACCGGTTCCTGTTCGTGAATAAGGCTTGGAAAGAAAAGCTCGGGTACGACGACGCCGACCTGCCCCACCTCACCCTCTCCGACGTGGTACATCCTTATTACAAGGCTAAGCTGCTCTACCAACTGCGCAACCTGTATAAGGGCGAGAAGGTGAACAAGCTGGAAACGGTGTTCCTCACCAAATCCGGCAAGCCCATTCACCTCATCGGCTCTATCTCGTGCTCCTGGCAGGATAACGAGCCGGTGAGCACCCGCGCCATTCTGCACGACATTACGGACCGCATCAAGGCCGAGCGGCTGCAGAAGGTGTACTACAGCATCGCCAATCTGGCCATCAGTTCCAAGGATTTGCACTCCCTGTACGGGGCCATTCACCGGGAGCTGAGTAAGATCATCGAAACCAATAACTTCTACATTGCCCTCTGCGACGAGGCCCGCACCCAGCTACAGTTTGCCTACTTCGTGGACCAGAACTCCCAGGGCGACCAGGGCATGATGGCCCGGCCATTTTCCTCGGGGGTATCGGAGTATATCATTCGCACGGGCCGGCCCCAGTACCTGCTGAAGGAGGAATTGCAGGAGCTGATTGCTAACGGGACCATTACCGCCTACGGCCTCATGCCGGAGGTAATGCTCTGTTCGCCCCTGAGCATTGGGGAACGGATTATCGGGGTTATTGCGGTGCAGGACTACCAGAAGGCCGACGCCTATGCCCCCACCGATATTGAGATTCTGCACTTCATCTCCAACCAAGTGGCGCTGGCCATTGAGCGAAAGCGCAACGAAGTGCAGATTCAGAAGCAGAACGCCCGCCTGAACGCTATTTTTGAGAGTGGCTCCCACTTGATGTGGAGCGTGGATACCCACTCCCGCCTTTCCTCCTTCAACCGCAACTATGCGGCCTATTTCCTGCGTCGCAACGGCGTGTACCCCGCCCTGAACGTGAACCTCTGGCAGGCCGACGTGGCCCTGATGGAGGATGACGCGCGTGAGGCCTTTATTGAAAACTACCGCAAAGCCTTCCAGGGGCACCCCCAGCGCTTTGAGGTGCGCCTGCGCGACGCCCGGGGCCTGGATACCTGGCGCGAAATCTACCTCAACCCTATTTACCTCGACGACGGCTCCTTCGAGGAAATTTCCGGTATTGCCCACGACATTACCGATAAGAAACGGAGCCAGTTGGAGCTGGCCGCGCAGGAAGAGAAATTCCGCGCCATTTTTGAGTCGTTCCAGGACGTGTACTACCGCACCGATGGGCAGGGCATGATTACGCTGCTCAGCCCCTCAGTGCAGGAAATGCTGGGATACTCGCCGGAAGAGGCCATTGGCCGCTACATCGGCGACTACTATATGTACCCCTTGGAGCGGGCCAATTTGCTGGAAAATGTGCGCCGTTACGGCGAGGCCCGCAACTTCGAAATTGCCATGCGCCACAAGGACGGCCACGCCGTGAGTGTGCTGGTAAATGCCCGCCGCGTGGCCGACGAGGCTGGCAACGGCACCGAAGGCATTGCCCGTGACATTACTGGCCTCAAGCAGATGCAGGATGATTTGCGCCGAGCCAAGGAAGCGGCTGAGCAGGCCCTGGAGGCTAAAACGCTATTCTTGGCCAACATGAGTCACGAGTTGCGCACGCCCATGAACGGCATCATCGGCATGATTGACCTGCTGCACCAGACAGTGGCCTCCGAGGAGCAGGAGGAGTACGTGGACACGCTGCGCAAGTCGTCAGACGCGCTGATGGCCATTCTGAATGATATTCTGGACCTGTCCAAGATTCAGGCCGGCAAGCTCCAGCTTAATGAGGCGGGCATCGACCTGCACTACACGCTGGATAAGATTCACTCCTTGTTTGCCAACCGGGCCAACCAGAAGCATCTTACCTTCACCTACCACATTGCCAACCACACGCCGCGCTTCATCATCACCGACGAAACGCGCCTGCTCCAGATTCTGAGCAACCTCACTTCCAATGCTATCAAGTTTACGGCTCAGGGCACGGTAAGCATCGTGGTTTCCTCCACCGTTACAGATGGGGAGGAGCATTTGCTGCGGTTTGCCGTACAAGATTCGGGCATTGGTATTTCCGAAGACAACGAAAAACTGCTGTTCACCAACTTCACTCAGCTCGATACTACGCCCACCAAAGCCTTCGGCGGGACCGGCCTGGGGCTGGCCATCAGCAAGCAGCTGGCCGAGCTGCTGGGCGGCGAAATCGGGGTGTACTCCAACGTGGGCGAGGGCTCCACGTTCTGGTTTACCATGCGTTGTCGGGTAGCCCGCAACGAGGAAGAAATTGTACAGGAGCGGCTGCTGGCCCGCGAGCGGCCCCAGGAGGTGGTACGCTTTGAAACGGCCCCGCGGGTACTGCTGGTGGATGATAACCCCATCAACCAAAAAGTGGCTACCCGCCTGCTGGATAAGCTGGGCTGCGACGTGATAGTGGCCTCTGATGGGTTTGAAGCCATTAGCCGGGCTACTGCGCCCAACGTCAGCTACAGCCTGATTTTCATGGACATTCAGATGCCGGAGATGGACGGTGTGACGGCCATGAAGGAAATCCGGCAGCGGCTGGGCCAGGCCTGCCCGCCCATTGTGGCCATGACGGCCTACTCCATGAAGGAGGATGCCGAGCGGTTTGTGCAGCAGGGCATGGACGACTACGTTTCCAAGCCTGTGAAGAGCCAGGATTTGTACTCGGTACTGCGCCGCTGGACGGCCGGGCCGCCCGTGGCCGACTCGCTCAAACCCGCTCCCGGCTTCAACGGCCCCGAGCCCGAACCGCAGCCTGCCGTGGCTGACTGCATCGACCTAGAAGTGGTGGAGCAGCTGCGCCAGTTAGGGGGCGGCGAGTTTGCCGCCCAGCTCTACGCCGACTTTGAGCAGGAGGCCGAGCAGGTGCTCTCAGAAGCGGCCGAATTCGTTGTCGCTGGGCAGTACGAGCAGATTTTACCACATTTGCACCAGCTAAAAGGCACGGGCTTCACGCTGGGTATCCGGGACATGGCAGAAAGCGCCAAGCAATTGGAACATGAGCTGAAAAATGGCCGTACGGAAGGTACGCCGGAATCATTTCAACAATTACTTGGTTTTTTTGCACAATTTAAGGCCGCATACCCTGCTCTCACTCAGGCCCCCTGAGTACGCCGAGGCCACTGTAAATTGGTGAACCTCTGCTTTTTCTCCACGCAAACTACACGAACCCCTCTCCATTTTCCCTCCCCATGGCCGACTCTAAAACGATTCTGATTGCCGAGGACAGCTCCGTTATTCTGAACCTGACCAAGAAAATTCTGGAGCTCCAGAAGTATAAAATAGTATCGGCTAAAAACGGGGGCGAGGTTATCAAGCAGATTGAAACCCAGCCCATCGACTGCGTACTGATGGACATCAACATTCCCGTGAAGGACGGGATGGAATGTACCCGCGAAATCCGCCGCAACGCCGACCCCCGCATTGCCCGCATTCCGGTAATTGCCATTACCGGCAACGCCAACAACTACTCCATGGAGCAGTTCCGCGAAGCCGGCGTAACCGACTATCTGCCCAAACCCCTCGATTTCGATGCTCTGGTGCGGGTGGTAAAGCAGTACGTTGGGTAAAGCATAGCTGCTGGCTGTTGGCTATTAGCTTTTCATCTATGAGCCAACAGCTAACAGCCAGCAGCTAACAGCTACTATGAATGTAACTTTCCTGGGTACCGGCACGTCGCAGGGGGTGCCCATCATTGGCTGCTCCTGCGCCGTGTGCCGCTCCGTGGACTACCGCGACAAGCGGCTGCGGGTATCGGTGCACTTGCAGGTGCAGGGCAAGAGCATCATCATCGACTCGGGCCCCGATTTCCGGCAGCAGGCCCTGCGCGAGAACATCCACCACCTGGATGCGCTGGTGTTCACCCATGAGCACAAAGACCACACCGGCGGCCTCGACGACATCCGGGCCTACAACTTCCGGCAGCAGCAGGACATGCCCCTGCACGCCGAGCCGCGCGTGCTGGACCAGCTGAAACGGGAATACGCCTATATCTTTTCGGAGCACAAGTACCCGGGCATTCCGCAGGTGCAGCTGCACCCTATTCTCAGTGACACTAACAGCTTCTGGGTGGAGGGCGTCGAGTTTCAGCCTATCCGGGCGCTGCACTACAAACTGCCGGTGCTAGGCTTCCGGGTGGGCAACTTCACCTACGTGACGGATGCCAACCACCTCTCGCCGGAGGCCTTGGAACGGATGCGCGGCTCGGAGGTAATTGTGCTGAATGCGCTGCGCCACGAGAAGCACATATCCCACTTCACGCTGCAGGAAGCCGTGGATATCTTGGAAGACCTAGCCCCGCGCCGGGCTTACCTCACCCATATCAGCCACCAGTTGGGCCGCCACCGCGAGGTAGAAGCCGAACTACCAGATTTCATCCGACTGGCCTATGACGGGCTGCGGGTAACGGTGTAATTAGGTAACCAACTACTGGAAATCATTTTTGCTATGGTTGCCCCCAGAGGATGGTACTTTCTGTTAACCGTACTGCTGGGAAGCTGTGTTACCTCCTCGTACGAACGGTGGCACGCACTTGCGCCTGGAGGGGGTACCTACCGGATTGTGCGGGAAGAGTTTCGCCCGGCTAAAAACCAAGCCGGTGGTAGTTTCCATTTGCAAATCGAGGAAGAAATCAATCAGCAGCCGCTCGGCGTGACGGTTACGGTGCTGGACTCCCTGCATCAAGTAGTACTGAACACCAACGCGCCAGCCACCGGTAAACTGACCCTGCCAGTGGCTCCCGGACGCTATACGGTGCGTTTCACGTCAATAGGATTCCACAGCCTTGAAACCAAGCCCCTGTTTGTGCGCAAGGCTCACATTCTATTCTTGAGAGTTTACATAAGTGCCGAATATTAAGTAGCTGTTGAAGCAGCAACAATCGGCCAGTCAGTCTATTCTGTACATATGCACACCAACTATTACTTTCTGCGCCAGCTGTCCCCGGCCCTGACCCGACAGTTACAGGGCTACCGTGTGGTCACGTGCTTTTCGCAGGAAAAAGATGAGCTGGTGATTGGGCTGACGAATGGCACGGCCGAGTTCTGGCTGAAAATCACGCTGGCGGCGGCTGGCACGTTGCTGGCGCTTCCGGAATCCTTTCACCGGGCCCGGCAGAACTCCGTGGATTTGCTGCCGGAACTGCTGGGCCAGGAAGTAGCTACCGTGGAAGCCTGGCCCCAAGACCGGGTAGTGCAGTTCACGTTCCGGAGTGGGGCTACGCTGCTGCTGAAGCTGTACAGTACCCGCCCCAACGCCGTGTTTCGGCTGCGGCCCGATGCGTCGGCCCAGTTGTTTCACCAGCGCTACGTCGCCGATGCGGAGCTGGCGCCGGCTCCTTCAGCTGCTGGCGAAACCTCGCCGCTCAATCCGCTCAAAGCCTTCCCCAGCCTCAACGATGTAGCCGTAGCCTACCTGCGCACCCAGGGCTTCGACCCGGCACCGCTGGAAACCAAGTGGCAGCTGGTACGGCAGGTGGTGCAGCTTCTGGAGCAGCCTGAGGCGTATTACATTATCCGGCTAGATGGGCGCACCCGCCTGAGCCTGCTGCCGGTGGGCGAAATTGAGCAGACGCTACCAGCCGATGACCCGGTTGGAGCCCTCCGCCGGTTTGTGCCGCTGCTGCTTAACCGCCGGGCCTATGAGCAGGAGTTGCGTCAGGTACAGCAGCAGCTGCAAAAGCGGGCCGATGAGGCCGCCACCACCGCCCAGCACGCCCGCCGCCGCTTGCACGCGCTGGAGCACACGGTGGGCTACCGCCAGACCGCCGACCTAATTATGGCCCACCTCAGCCAGATTCCGGCCGGTGCCGCGCAGGTGGAAGTAGTGGATTTCTACCAGAACAATCGGCCGCGCATCATCAAGCTCAAGCCCGCCGAAACACCCCAGCGCACGGCCCAAAACCTGTACCGTAAAGCCAAAAACCAGCAGCGCGAAACGCAGGAGCTACAGGCCCGGGCCGAGCGGCGCGAAACTGAAGCCCTGGAGGCGCTGGAAAGGCTGGAAGAGTTGGCGGCCCTGCCCCAAGGTGAGCTGCGCGCCCTGCGCCAGTGGCGCAAGCAGCACGGCCTCGACCCGGCCACCATGGCCAAACCCAGCCAGGAGCTCCCATTCAAGGTATTCGAGGACAGTGGATTTACCATTCTGGTGGGCCGCAATGCCCAGAACAACGACCTGCTCACCCAGCGCTACGCCCACAAAGACGACTTGTGGCTGCACGCCAAGGACGTGAGCGGCTCCCACGTTGTTATCCGACAGCGGCCGGGCCAGCCAATACCCGCGCCGGTGCTGGAGCGGGCGGCGCAGCTGGCCGCCTGGTATTCCCGGCGCAAAACCGACACACTGTGCCCAGTTACCTACACGCCCAAAAAATTTGTGCGCAAGCCTAAAGGCGCCCAGCCCGGCCAGGTAGCTGTAGAGCGGGAGCAAGTGCTGCTGGTCACTCCCACCAATCCTTTTGAGCGAGAATAGCTCATTCCTACTCACTTTTCCTGAAATGGGAGTGGCAAATCGAATTTGACTTGCTGTTCAGCTTGTTTTTGCCAGAACACCAAGGACTACCAGGGCGAAGCGCATATTTTTTAGAAGGTTTTCAATTTTCCCAGCACCTGCGTGCCGATAGTTCAGCGCGCCATATAAAAACGTATGTCCCAAAATTAGAAAAAGACAATTTTTAACAAATATTCAACAACCATTTTGGGAATCAAAAATATGTATCAACAGATAAACAAATACCATACATAATAAAATCACCTGTATCCAACACGTACCATTTATAATAAAACACCTTTTTATCAACCACTTACAAACATGACCTGTACTCGGCACATAGCCATTAGAACTATTCAAACACAATGTATAAATGATACCATACTATATCAGCAGCAACGGAAAAGTTATATAACATTGCACGCCACCAAATCGGGCTAGCTATGGCCTGGCGTTGATTAGGTGGATTACCTCTGCTTCACTTTTCCTTATCAGCGCACTATGAAAACACCTTTTCTCCTCCTGACACCCCGTTGGCTTAGCGGCCGCCCAGCGCTCCGATTGGCCGCCGCGCTGGGCACTGGGCTGGTTTGCTCTACTGCCGCCCAAGCCCAGTTTCCGCGGGTAGAATCGTTTAAAAACAACACGACGTCGGGAACCGGCTTTCGGCTGGGTGGCACCCCCGGTGCAGCGGTGCTGACGGCGGCCAGCGGGGTTGATGCCAACGGGGACGGCTATTTACGCCTCACCTCCAACGCCAACGACCAGTCGGGTTTTGCTATTGATAATGCGTCTTTCCCAGCACCTTCAGGCTTTAGCATCTCCTTCGAGTTCTTCTCTTACGGGGGCAACGGGGCCGATGGCTTCTCGGTATTTTTGATAGATGCCGATAAAACTCCGGCAGCCAGTTTCACTAGTGGTGCTTCGGGTGGCTCGCTGGGCTACGCTCAGAAAACGGTGAGTCCCATTAGCAACGGCGTACCAAATGGGTACGTGGGGATTGGCATTGATGAGTTCGGCAACTTTGCGAACCCCTCCGAGGGCCGGGTGGGCGGCCCTGGCTCGCGGCCCGATGCCGTATCGTTACGGGGCCCCGGCAACGGCCGCAGCAACACCGATTACCCTTACCTGGCGGGCAGCGGCACTCTGCCTTTCAGCCTCGATGTGGCCACCCCGCGGGCTCAGCAGGGCACTGCCGATTTCCGGCGGGCCTACATTGATGTGATTCCCCAACCCGATGGTACCTACCAGATTACGGTACGCATTCAGCACGGCAATGCTGTAGCCACCGCCGTTGACCGGGTAACTGTTTCGACGCCGCCTTCCAACCTCCGGATTGGCTTTTCGGGCTCAACGGGCAGCAACAACAACTTCCACGAAATTCGGAACCTGGCTATTGTAAAGGCGCCATTTGCCAACGACGATGTGGCCGGCACCAAGTACGACGTGCCCGTTACCATTGCCGTGCTGAACAACGACGTGGCACAGGGCAGCAACCTGAACCCCACCTCTGTTGACCTGGACCCCAGCACCTTGGCCGTTGACAATACGTTCACGGTGGCTGGTCAGGGCACTTTTAGCGTGAATGCCAGCGGCGTGGTTACTTTCACCCCCAGCGGCACGTACTCGGGCACGGTTACCATTCCGTACACGGTAGCATCAGTGCTCGGCGACCGGTCGAGCCCGGCGAATATTCAGGTAACGGTAACTGGGGCCGATGTAGCCACGACTATCAGCGGGGCGGCTTCGGTGAACCCCAATGCTGCTACCTCCTATGCCGTCACGGCCGCGAATAACGGGCAGGAAACGGCCATCAACCTGATTCCGACGGTTACGCTTCCGGCCGGTGTCACGTTTGTTTCGGGAGGCAGCTACGATGCAGCCAGCCGGGTTGTGTCGTTTCCCCAAACCACGCTGGCTTCCGGCCAATCAGTGGTAAATAACTTGGTGGTGCGCATGCCCGCCTCCATCGGCAGCTACACGCTCACCTCCAACTACTCTTATCCAGCGGGGGCCACAGTGCCGGATGCCATTGCCGCCAACAATAGCACCGCGCTGACGGTGGCAGTGGCGGGGACCGATAATATTGTGGGCGTGTGCTCGGTGCCCGGCAAGGACGGCCCGGCCACCCTCACGGCTGCTACTATTCCGAATACGTACTACGCCGGCACTGGTACGGCCGCATCTGGCAGCCGTTTTTTGACGGTCAATCCCACACCTTCGGGCAGCAGCACTCCCGTTGCCGTCGGTGATATGCTGCTGATTCTGCAGACCCAGGGCGCGCTCATGACCACGGACAACAGCAGCACCTACGGGGATGTAACCAGCGTAACAGCTGGCACCTACGAGTATGCTATTGCCGCCGGCCCGGTGGATGGGTCTACGGGCCGCCTGAACCTAGCGGGTGCACTGCAGAATACGTACTCTACCAGCACCGCTACTACGGACATCAGCCAGGATGCATACCAGACCTTTCAGGTAATCCGGATTCCGCAGTACTCGGCCCTTACGCTGAGTGGTACCGTAACCGGTACCGCCTGGAATGGCAGCGTAGGCGGCGTGCTGGCCCTGGAAGTTGCCGGTAAAACTACCTTCAACACAAACGCGGCCCTGAGCATGGATGGCAAGGGCTTCCGGGGCGGCGCCGCCAGAACCAACAGCGGCAACGGTGCAAGCAATATGTACCGGGCCAATACCAACAGCTCGCCATACGGTACCAAGGGAGAAAGTATTACCGGTTCTCCGGCCGAAATATTTGATGGCAGTGCCACTGCAACGGGGGGTGATGCCACGTTTGAAAAATTTGCGGGCGGCAGCTACGCCATTGGTAAAGCAGCCAACGGGGGCGGAGGCGGTTTCCGCAATGGCAACAACTATACTGGCGGTGGCGGCGGCTCAAACGGGGGCACAGGTGGCACTGGCCAAACGGTTGGCAGTTACTTGGGCGGCCGAGCCGGTTCGGCTAACCCCTCAGCCGCTAGTCGGGTATACCTGGGCGGTGGTGGCGGTAGTGGTGCAACCAACAGCAATACGGTATTGCCTTCCAGCGGACGCCCCGGCGGCGGGGCAGTGTTGTTACGCACGGGCGTAGTGGCTGGCAACGGAACCGTTACGGCCGATGGGGTAAGCTCCCCTAACGTTACTGCCAATAACACCAGCTCCGGTGGTGGCGGCGGCGGCGGCACAGTTGTTCTACGGGGTAACACCACGCTTAACCTGCTTGCCGTTACGGCCACCGGCGGCAGCGGCGGTACCAGCTCCAACGAAGGCAACGGCGGCGGCGGTGGCGGCGGTGTGATTCTGAGTAACAACGCTACCAATAGTGCAACAGCGGCTGGCGGCAGAGTGGGAAATACTGCCAGCGGTACAGCCGGCACCATTTCCTCCAACACCACACTCGGTGCCGATTGTATGCCGACGGTTACGGCTACGCTGCGCACTACTACCCCGCAGGTAAACCGCTCAGCCGCCATGCAGGCAGCGTATGTGCTGACTGTATCCAACACCGGGGGCGGTGTATCCGGCGCATCCGTTACGGCGGCGCTCAATCCGCTGTTCACGTACATTAATGTCGGCAATACCACCAAAGTAGAGCTGGTACAGGCCGATGGCACCACCTCCCCGATTACGAATTACTCCGTTTCCACTGCTACGACCAGCAGCCCGGTATTTTCGGGCCTGACGATTCCGTCGGGAGCATCACTGCGGATTTCCTTCCGAGCGGCTATTGCTGGCACTGCCGAAAATGGCACCGCATATCAGGCCGACGGAACCACCAACTACCTCGACCCCACCCGCGCTACGGCAAACCGTACGGTGAGCCCCGGCTCCGCTATGGAAAGCGGCATTACTGCGCTTGGCAGCAACTATCTGGCTTCCACTTCCTCGGCCGAGGACGTAACCATTGTACGGCCCCTGCCCGTTACCCTCACCAGCTTCGACGCCAAAACCGCCGGCCAAAATGCCGTGCTTACCTGGGCCACGGCGCAGGAAGTAAACAACGAGTATTTCGAGGTGGAAAGAAGCCTGAACGGTACCGATTTTGAGAAAGCCGGAACTGTGAAAGGGCAAGGAACAACCGCCGTAGCTACTCCCTACCGCTTCGTTGACCTTGGCGCGGGTCGCCTATCGTCGAAAGCACTGTATTACCGCCTGCGCCAAGTTGATACGGATGGCACTGCCACGTACTCTATGGTGCGCGCGGTGCGCTTCGAGCGCCTGCAAGGTACCGCCGCCGTGTATCCCAATCCTCACCAAGGCCGCTTCATGCTGGATCTGCAGGCCCTGCCGGTTGGCACCTACCAGGTTGATGTATTGGACCTGGCCGGCCGCCGCGTGTACCACACGCAGCTCGCTGGTGGGCAGGAGCACCCGTTGGCTCCTGCTCTGCCAATGGGCTCGTATGTGATGCGCGTCACCGGCCAAACGGTGAATATCAATCTGCCGATGGTAAAGCAGTAATTCATCGGCTATCCAGCCTTTTAAAGCCGTTGCCTCAACTAGGCAACGGCTTTTTATTTTCCTTAAGCATCTACTTACCTACCCCGCTTATATTGAAGCGAATTTATTGTACCCGATTATGTGTGCCCACTACTCGCCTTCAGCCGACTATCTGACACAGGAAATTCATGCTGCCTTACAGGAAACTGACCCTGTACTGGCAAATCTTCGGATTACACGTTGTCATTATTTGCTGGGTCAGGCTCTGGAACAATTATTAGGGGGCTGTGCCGGTGCCAATTTTCATTCTTGGGCCGTGTGGGGCTCACGCAAGGCTGGTGTTACTATACGGCAAGATGATATTGACCAAGCTCAGCGCGATGGCACGGTAGCTGGCGGGATAGTTGGGAGTCTAGTCGGGCTGGGATGCGGGTGGCTGCTGCATTTCCCAGTTGGGTGGCTACCGGCGGCAGCCCTGCTGGGGGCCGGCTGCGGCGCGGCTGCCGGCCGCTTCATCGTTCGACGGAGTCGCCGAGTATCGGCACGCCTGATTCTGGCTGGCAACCGTACCGTCCTTGAAGATATTGGGCTACAGTCGGCGCGGTTTATTGAACTACTCCAGCACAACTCCAGCTCGGATACAGCGTCTATTGAAAGTTTTCTCTCCAGACTCCCACCAACGCCCGGCACAAACTATAATCTGCTGTATCAGGCATTCAGTCAGTACTATAGAGCTTACTCTGCCACTGATGCCACGCAAAAGCAGCAGGCGGTGTACTTGGGAAACTGCTTTGCCGTATGGCATGAGCACGTCCGGTTGGAGCCTTTCATCAGGGGCGCTATGCCGCTCATCATCCGCCGCTGTGTTACGCAACGGCTGCTGCAGTTCGATATTGGCTCCACTCGCCTGGCAGTGGCACAAGATGTTCCTGCTCAGCACGCGCTGCCACTGCCCCGCGCCTCCTCGGCGGTGGCCCTGCTGGAAACCGTCGGCGGCTCTTCGTTAGCACCTGACCTAAGCGGCACTGCTGCCCACGACTGGACTCAGATTCAAGAGCGGATGCGGTACATATTCGCGCTATTCCGTGCCTTCCACGCTGATGCTCAGGTGCGCAGTGCCCCATATTCCACTGGGCAATTGGCTAACATTCAAGCCGGCTGCTACCCAGAGGGACTGTTATAGTAAAGGCTTAAATTTCCCACATAAAACGCCACCGCGCCCAGCAGCCGAAGCCACCGGGCGCGGTTTTATTTAGGATTAGCCGAAATCCGGGGTTAGCGTATGGGGCCTTTCATGCCCATCATACGGGCCATTTGCTGCATGCCGCCTTTGGTCTGGCTCATTTTGTTCATGGTGCGCATCACTTTGCGCATGTCCTCGAACTGCTTCATCAGGTTGTTCACCTGCTGAATGTCGGTGCCGGAGCCTTTGGCGAGGCGGCGGCGGCGCGAGCCGTTCAGCAGCTCGGGCTGGGCGCGTTCCTGCGGGGTCATGCTCTTGATGATGGCCTCAATCGGCTTGAAGGCGTCGTCGTCGATTTCCACGTCCTTTAGGGCTTTGCCCATGCCGGGAATCATGCCCACCAGATCCTTCAGGTTGCCCATCTTCTTGATCTGCTCCAGCTGGGAGAGGAAGTCGTCGAAGTTGAACTGGTTTTTGCGGATCTTCTGGTTGATGCGCTTGGCCTCCTCCTCGTCGAACTGCTGCTGGGCGCGCTCTACCAGCGAAATCACGTCGCCCATGCCCAGGATACGCTGGGCCATGCGGTCAGGGTAGAACAGGTCGAGGGCCTCCATCTTCTCCCCGGTGGAGATAAACTTGATGGGTTTCTCCACTACGGCCCGGATGCTAAGGGCCGCACCACCACGGGAGTCACCATCGAGTTTGGTGAGCACCACGCCGTCAAAGTTCAGGCGGTCATTGAAGGTCTTGGCCGTGTTTACGGCGTCCTGACCGGTCATGGAGTCCACCACGAACAGGGTTTCCGAGGGGTTGATGGCCCGCTTCACCTGCTCAATTTCGGCCATCATCTGCTCGTCCACGGCCAAGCGGCCGGCGGTGTCGATGATGACGACTTTCTTGTTGTTTTTGCGGGCGTACTCAATGGCGTTCTGCGAAATCTGTACCGGATTCTTGTTTTCTGGCTCCGAGTACACTTCCACGTCAACCTGCTCACCCAGCACCTTCAGCTGGTCGATAGCAGCGGGACGATACACGTCGCAGGCCACCAGCAACACGTTGCGGCCCTGCTTTTTGATGTGGTTGGCCAGCTTACCGGCGAAGGTGGTTTTACCCGAACCCTGCAAACCCGACAGCAGCACCACGGCCGGCTCGCCTTTGATGACGATGTCCTGCTTTTCGCCGCCCATGAGCTGGGTCAGCTCATCGTACACGATTTTGGTCATCAACTGGCCCGGCGACACGCTGATGAGCACGTCGCGGCCCATGGCCTCATCCTTGATTTTATCGGTTACTTCCTTGGCTACCTTATAGTTCACGTCGGCATCCACCAGGGCGCGGCGGATTTCCTTAACCGTGGAAGCCACGTTGATTTCGGTGATGGAGCCCTGACCTTTCAGGGTTTTAAACGCCCGGTCGAGCTTGGTACTGAGGTTATCAAACATCGGATGATGTACGGCTATGGATGATGAAGAGCTGGTTCCGGTTGCGGCCTACTGCCCCGCGAAACGGGCCCAGAGGGCAGCGGCACTACAATGGCGCGGGAAACCGGGTTCAGCCTCCAAAAGTAACCAGAAAACCCCGAAAGGCCGCGGGTGCGTACCTTCGCGGCTTCACTATTGCCTTTGCTGCCCGTGCCCGAGCCTGCTGTGCGTCCGCTTCGTTTGCTGGTGATTACCTACTACTGGCCGCCCTCGGGCGGGGCCGGGGTGCAGCGTTGCCTCAAGTGGGTGAAGCACTTGCCGGCGCTGGGCGTCGAGCCCACCGTACTTACCGTAGACCCCGCCCAGGCCGCCTACCCCGTGCTGGACCACTCGCTGGCCGCCGACGTGCCGCCCGGCGTACGGGTGCTGCGCACGGGCACCCGCGAGCCGTTCGGGGCCTACCAGAAACTCACCAACCGGCCCATTCCGCACGGTGGGTTTGCCAACGAGGGCCGGGTGTCGGTGGCGCAGCGGGTGGCCCGCTTCGTGCGCGGCAACGTGTTTCTGCCCGACCCGCGCCGGGGCTGGAACCGGTTTGCGCTGCGGCAGGTGGCCGCGCTGGTAGCCGCCGGCGAGCAGTTCGACGCCGTGCTGACCTCTTCCCCACCCCACTCCACCCAGCTGATCGGGCTGGAGCTAAAGCGGCGCTACGGCTGGCACTGGCTGGCCGATTTGCGCGACCCGTGGACCGACATTTACTACACCCAGACGCTGATGCGCACCGCCGTGGCCCGCTGGCTCGATGCGCGCTACGAGCAGCAAGTGCTGCAGGCCGCCGACGTGGTCATCACCACCAGCCCCGACACCGGCCGGCTGCTGCAAGGCAAGGTTCCCCAGCTGCCCGCCAGCAAGTTTGCCGTGCTGCCCAATGGCTACGACGAAGCGGATTTTCAGCACCCGGAAGCCGCCCCGGCCGATACCCTGCTGCTGACGTACGTGGGCACCATCACGGGGCAGTACCACGTGGGGCCATTTTTTGAGGAAGTAGCCGCCTGCGCCGCCCGGCACCCGCAGGTGCCGCTGCGCCTGCGCTTCGTGGGGCGGGTAGCCAAGGACATCGAGCAGCAGCTGGCGGCGGCGGGCCTCACGGTGCGTACCGAGCTGGTGGAGTTTGTGCCGCACGACGAGGCGGTGGTATACATGCAGCGCTGCACCGCCCTGCTGCTGGGCATCCCCGACGTGGCCCACAACCGGGGTATCCTGCCGGGCAAGGTGTTCGAGTACCTCGCCGCCGGCCGCCCCATTCTCTGTATCGGCCCCGCCGGCTCCGATGCCGACCAAGTATTGGAAAGCTGCCAGGCCGGCCGCAGCGTCGAGTACGAGGACCGCACCGCCATGCGCACCTATCTGGATGAGCTGGTAGCCGCCTGGCAGCTGAATCCCACCATCCCGGTGCCCGCCACCGGCCGCAGCCGCTACTCCCGCCGCGGCCTCACCGAGCAGCTGGTGCAGCTGATTCGACGGAAGTAGCGGCTGCGGCCGGTGGCGGGCACGAGCGAAGCGAGTATCCATCACTACACCATTCGCGGGAGAACTCGCCTGCGGCTCGTGCGCGGAGCGGAGCTGCGCGCTACTGTGTCAGCCGGTCCCAGACTTTGCGCACGGGCTTGGGCAGGGCATCCAGCAGCGCAGCGCGTACTTGGCCCATAGCGGAGCGTTTCAGCTCCTGCCCCTGGTGGCGGGCCAGTTTGGCGGCCAACTTGTCGGCCAGGGCTTTGTAAAGGGGGCGCTGGTAGTGGCGCAGATTATTGGTCACGTCGGCGCGGGTGCGCACGATGGCGCGCACATCCACCACCTCCACGTTGGGGGTGCGGGCGGCGAAATCGAGCAGAGCGGCGTTCATCTGCTGGTGGCGCTGCACGGCCCCCACTTCCGCTGAGTCGAGCACCTCCACCTCGGCCCCGGTGAGCAGCAGGAGCGGCACGGTGGCGGGCAGCTGCTCACGCAGCCACGCCAGATTTTCCTGGAAACGGGCAGGCGTGAGCGGGCCGGCGTAGGTGTACTCCTGCCGGAAGCGGCGCAGGAAGGCTTCATCCATCCCCCGAAACTTACGCTGGGCGTAGCGCCGGGCCTGCTCGGCGGGGTCGGTCTGCGTCAGGTCGTGGTAGCCGCCGAAGGGAATGAGCAGGCCGGTGGCGTTTTCCCGGTACAGGTCCTGGGTGTAATCCATCAGCGGGCTGTACACCACGGCGTCGTAGCCGGGCTGCCAAAGGCGGGGCCGGAAGGCTTCGGCATCCAGAAACGGCAGACTAGCGGCCAGTCGCTGCTGCTCCTCAGGCGGCAGCGTGCGGCTCAGGCGCAGCAGCTCGGTGTGCTCGGTGTGCACCGGCACCTGGTTGTCGTTCACATAATTAAAATCCTCCACTACCTCCACCTGGTAGGTTTGCAGGTAGGGCGTGAGCTGGCCCAGGTCGCAGCCGCCCTTGAGCAGGATGCGCAGGCGCTTGGTGGGGTCTGGGGGCGACGCGGCCGCTTTCGTTGCCGCCTCGGCGGGGCTTTCCAGCTCAATCCAGTCAGGAATTTCGGTCTGGTTCAGCTCGGTAGCCACGTCGCCCTGTACCTGTAGCTTCGGGAAGCCGAGGTGGGCGTAGGTCCACTGCTCCACGCCCAGGTGCAGGATGCGGCAGCTGAAGGTGAACTGCTCCAGCTCGTTGGTAAAGGTATTCAGGGCGTACACGCCTACCAGGCCGTAGTCGCCGAACCGGTCCCGCACGCGCACGGTGCCCCAGCGCAGGCGCGTGGCCTCCAGCCTGGCTTCCAGTTCCTGGTACACCACGCGCTTTTTGGTGTAGTTCAGCTGATTGGAGCGGTTAATCAACTCCTCGATGCGGTTGAAATCAGGCCACACGGCGTCTTTGCCCTCACGTAGCTCTACCCGCACCTGGGCGTCGCGCAGGAACGCCAGGTTGTCGCCCTGATAGTCGGCGCGGGCCTGCTGCTGGCGCTCCAGCAGGCGGTACTGCTCCAGGCGGGAGTAGGTGGGGTCGGGCTTGCCCTGGGTACGCAGCGCGGGGGCCAGCTGGGGCAGGTCGATGGGGTCGGCCACCTGTAGCTCCGGGTTGTAGTGCAGGGCCTCGGCCCGGTTGATGGGGTTATCGTCAAGAAACAGGGCGTTGGGAGCCCGCAGCTGCATGTCTTCCAGCAGTTGTTTGATGATGGGGCCTTTCGGCTGCCAGCTCACCCGCAGAAACACGAACAGGTCCCGCACGCCCAGCTCGGTGAGGCGGGCTTCCACCGGGGCCAGGTCGTTCTTGCTAACAATGGTGTGAATGAGGCCGCGGGCGGCCGTGTCGCGCACCAGGGCCAGGTTTTCCGCTACCTCCTCCACGTCCCCCTCTGAGAGCGTACCCCGCCAGAACGTGTCGTCCAGGTCCCAGATGACGAGTTTGATGGGCTGGGGGAAAACGAAATCGGCAGAAGAAATATCGGGCGTCATGCTGAGCGAAGTCGAAGCATCTCTACCGCTTCGTTGGGATACTGCTGCCACGAAGCGGTAGAGATGCTTCGACTTCGCTCAGCATGACAGTAAGCAGACTTGCCGTCATGGGCACAAAACTACGCAAGCTCCGGCCGGAATGCCTACTTTTGCCCTCCTTACCCCGGCCGGCCTGGTGGCCGGCCCTGTTCCTGTAGCATGGCCCTCGACCTCAACAACAAATCCATCCTGGTAACCGGCGGCACCGGCTCGTTCGGCAAAAAGTTCGTGCAGACGGTTTTTGAGCTGTTTCCGAACGTAAAACGGCTGGTAGTTTACTCGCGCGACGAGCTGAAGCAGTACGAAATGTCGCAGCAGTTTCCGCACAGCCAGTACCCGGCCATCCGCTACTTCATCGGCGACGTGCGCGACGGCGAGCGGCTGAAACGGGCCTGCGAGGGCATCGACATCATTGTGCACGCCGCCGCCCTCAAGCAGGTGCCCGCCGCCGAGTACAACCCGATGGAGTGCATCAAAACCAACATCTTCGGGGCCGAAAACGTGATTAACGCCGCCCTCGACTGCGGCGTGAAGGACGTGGTGGCCCTGAGCACCGATAAGGCCGCGGCCCCCATCAACCTCTACGGCGCTACCAAGCTCTGCTCCGACAAGCTGTTTGTGGCCGCCAACAACATGAAAGGCAGCCGGGATTTGCGCTTCTCGGTGGTGCGCTACGGCAACGTAATCGGCTCCCGCGGCTCGGTGGTGCCGTTTTTCCTGCAGCGCCGCGAAACCGGCGTGCTGCCCATCACCCACCCCGACATGACGCGCTTCCACATCTCGCTGGAGCAGGGCGTGGACCTGGTGCTGTACGCGCTGGAGCACAGCTGGGGCGGCGAAATCTTCGTGCCCAAGATTCCGAGCTACGTAATTACCGAGGTGGCCAAAGCCATCGGTCCCGACTGCCGCCAGGAAATTGTGGGCATCCGGCCGGGCGAGAAGCTGCACGAGGAAATGATTACCGAAACCGACGCCCTGAGCACGGTGGAGCTGGCTAAATACTACGTGATTCTGCCCTTCACCCCGCGCTGGGACGTGGACGACTTCATCCGCCACTTCGGCGGCCGCCGCGTGGAGCCCGGTTTCCACTACGACTCCAGCAACAACACCGAGTGGCTGGATGCCGAGCAGATCCGTGAGGAAATCCGCCAGCACGTGGACCCGGAATTTGCCGCGTAAGGCTCCAACTATTTTTCAGAAGCACGACGGCTGCCCTACCGGGCGGCCGTCGTGTTTTTGGGGCCCACGTAGCGGCCCGACTGCCAACCCGCAGTTGAGTCGGCGGCTCAGCATGACAATTCCCGGGCCCGCGCTTACTTTTGACCCCGTATGAGCACTTCTTCGTTCCAGCCCACCCGCCCCATTGCCTACGGCCGCCAGCACATCACCCCCGAGGACGTGCAGGCCGTGACGGAAACCCTGTACTCGGATTACCTGACGCAGGGGCCCAAGGTGGCGGAGTTTGAGCAGCAGTTTGCCGCTTACGTGGGGGCGCGCTACGCCGTGGCCGTGGCCAACGGCACGGCGGCCCTGCACCTGTGCGCCCTGGCATTGGGCGTGCAGCCGGGCCAGCGCGTCATCACCACCCCCATCACCTTTTCGGCCTCGGCCAACTGTGTGCGGTACTGCGGCGGCGAGGTGCATTTCGTGGACATCGACCCCGCCACGGCGCTTATGGATTTGCAGGCCGTGCGCCGGCTGCTGGAAAGCCACCCCAAAGGGCACTTTCACGGCCTGATTCCGGTGGATTTTGCCGGCCTGCCCGTGAACCTGGAAGCCGCCCGTCAGCTCTGCGACGAGTTTGGCCTCTGGATGATTGAGGACAGCTGCCACGCCCCGGGTGGTTTTTTCACCGACTCCCACGGCCAGGAGCAGCGCTGCGGTAACGGCCAGTTTGCCGATCTGGCCATCTTCAGCTTCCACCCGGTAAAGCACATTGCCACCGGCGAGGGCGGCATGATTACCACCAACCGGCCCGACCTCTACGAGCACCTGCTGCGCCTGCGCACCCACGGTATCACCAAAGACCCCGCTCAGATGACCCGCAACGACGGCGGCTGGTACATGGAGATGCAGGAGCTGGGCTATAACTACCGCATGCCCGACATGCTCTGCGCTCTGGGCATCAGTCAGCTGCGCCGCGCCGACGAGGGCCTGCTGCGCCGCCGCCAGCTGGCCGCCCGCTACGACGCGGCTTTTGCCGAAATGCCCCAGGTGACGCCGCTGGCCGGGGCCCCGGGCCACGCCTACCACCTCTACGTGATTCAGGTGCCCGACCGCAAAGGCCTCTACGACGCCCTGCGCGAGCGGCAGATTTTTGCCCAGGTGCACTACATTCCGGTGCACACCATGCCCTACTACCAGGGCCTGGGCTGGCAACCCGGCGACTTCCCGCGGGCCGAAGTCTACTACGCCCACTGCCTGAGCATCCCCCTCTTCCCCAGCCTCACCGACGAGGAGCAGCAGTACGTAATCGACTGCATCCGGGAAGTGGTGGGTGGATAGGTAGTTGGGTGGTTGGGTGGTTAGGTTGTTAGGTGGGTGGATAGGTGGATAGGTGGTTGGGTGGTTAAGTAATCCTATCATAGGCCCAACTACCTACCCACCCAACCACCTAACCACCTATCCACCCACCTAACAACCTAACCACCTAACCACCCACCCACCTAACCACCCAACCACCCAACCACCCAACCACCTAACCACCCAACCACCTACCCCTTGCAACGCGTCGGTATTATTTCTCAGGCTCGAATGACCAGCACCCGGCTGCCGGGGAAAGTGCTGCGCCCGGTGGCGGGCCGGCCGCTGCTGGAGTACCACGTGCAGCGGCTGCGGGCGGCCGGGCAACCCTTGTACCTGGCTATTACCGACCGGCCCACCGACGACCCGCTGGCCGAATACGCCGCCACTCACCAGCTGCCCTGCACCCGGGGCCCCGAGGACGACGTGCTGGCCCGCTACCACCAGTGCGCCACCGCTCACGAGCTGGACGTAATCGTGCGCGTCACCTCCGACTGCCCCCTGCTAGACGGCACGCTGGTGGGCGAGGCCGTGCAACAGTACCTGGCCGCCGACAATCCGCGTCTGTACCTTTCCAACGTGCTGGAGCGCACCTACCCGCGGGGGTTTGATTTCGAGGTGTTTTCCAGGGAGCTGCTGAATGAAGCCTACCAGCACGCCACCACGGCCTCCGACCGGGAGCACGTGACGCCCTACATCCACCAGAACCGCTCGGGCCGGGTAGAGTTTGCCCACATCCGCCGGGAGCCTGGCCGCAGCGACTACCGCCTCACGGTAGATACCCCTGAGGATTTCGAACTGATTAAACAGCTGATTAATAAGCACCACGCCGACGCGCTATCCGCTGACCAGCTGATTGCCCTGCTGGACGCCCACCCGGAGCTGGTAGCCCTCAACGCCCACATCGAGCAGAAGAAGCTGTAGCAACCTGAAGCCTCTGATGAGTAAACAGTCATGCTGAGCTTGTCGAAGAATCTCTACCGCTTCGTTGGGTTGGTATTGCCACGAAGCGGTAGAGATGCTTCGGCAGGCTCAGCATGACGTTCTACCAATTCACAACGGCCCAATTCATCACTCATAACTCATCATTCATAACTTCCCCACATGGCGCGCTTGCTTTTTCGGGCTGATGGCAACTCCCGCATCGGGCTGGGCCACGTGATGCGGCTGCTGGCGCTGGCCGAAATTCTGCGGCCCGATTTTCCGGAGCAGCTGTTTCTGATTCGGGAGCCGGATGCGGCTTTGGCGGAGCAGTTGGGCGCGGCCGGCCTCACGGTGCAGGCCCTGCCCGCCCAGCCGCTGGCCGAGGAAGCCGCTTACCTGGTGCGTCACCTGCTGCGCCCCACCGACGTGCTGGTGCTCGATGGCTACGACTTTCGCTACGACTACCAGAACACCGTGCGCGGCAAGCTGGCCCGCCTGGTGTACCTCGACGACCTGCACGCCTACCCCCTGGCCGCCGACCTGGTGCTGAACCCCGCCGGAGGCCTCACCCTGCGGCAGTATGAGATGCGCCAGCCCGGCGCGCGCCTGCTCAGCGGGCCGGCCACCGCGCCGTTGCGCACCGCCTTCCGCACCGCGCCCCCCGCCGCCACCCCACCCGACCCTACCACCGTGCTGGTGTGCCTGGGCGGGGCCGACCCTACCCACCAGACCCAGCGCGTGGCCGCCGAGCTGCTGACGTTGCCGGCCGTACGGCGCGTGCACGTGGTGGTGGGCAGCGCCTACGTGGGCTGGGAAAGTCTGCAGACGTGGGCCTTGGAGCAGCCCCGCCTGACCCTGCACCGCAACCTGCCGGCCCCCGAGCTGGCCGCCCTCATGCGCCAGTGCGGCGCGGCCGCGTGCTCGGCCAGCACCGTCAGCTACGAGTACTGCGCCGCGGGGGGCGGCCTGCTGCTGCTGCTGCCCACCGCCGACAACCAGCACGATATCGACCACTACCTGCGCGGCGCGGGGCTGGCCCGTCCCTACGCGTCGGCCGCCAACATCCTCACTTCGCCCGAAGCCGCCCGCCTCGCCGTGGCCCTGCAGCAGGCCCAGCGCAGGGTGTTCGATGGGCTGGCCCCGGTGCGGCTGCGGCAGGAGCTGCGGGCCCTGCTGCTGCCCCAGCCACCCTTCTACCTGCGCCCCGTACAGCCCGCCGACTCCGACCAGCTCCTGGCCTGGACCAACGAGCCCACCGTGCGGCAGTTCTCCTTCAACCCCAACCCCGTAGCCCGCCCCAACCACGAGCAGTGGCTGGCCGCCCGCCTCCAGGACCCTCACGCGTTGCTGCTGCTGGCCCAGGATGCCGCCACCGGCCGCCCGGCCGGCCTCATCCGGTTTGCCGTGAGCGGAGAAGATGCCACCCTCAGCTACCTGCTCGATGCGGGCTTCCGGGGACGCGGGCTGGCCCCGCTGCTGCTGCTGGCCGGTACGCGCCGGGTGCTGGAGCACTTCCCGCAGGTGCGCCGGGTGCTGGGCCACGTGCAGCGCGTAAATACGGCATCGGTAAAAGCCTTTGAGCGGGCCGGCTTTACGGTGACGGCAGACGTAGCCGCAGCACCCGACTCGGTTACTTTTTCGTGGTTGTCTACTGATTTCTAAATTACCCTGGAACACCTTAGTATGGTGTGGCAAGGTATTTCGTTGCGCTCAGAAGGGCAGTTCCGCACTAACCCGAGCCTCTATAAACAGTTCTGTATTCTACTATCACATGCTACGCAACAATGAGCGCCGGGGGCAGACAGCCCATACTGTATTCTTAGCAGTCAGCCTGTTTTCACTGTCGTACGCGCTGTTCAACTTCGTATATTCCTTCCAGCTGAAAAACATTGGGCCTGATGACCTGACTACCGGGCCGCTGCTGGCCTTTGGCTGGGCGAATCAGGCGGGTATCGTCATCAATTCCGGGCTGCTGCTGACCAGTATCGTGAGCTTTATTAGCTGGTCGCGGCGGGCGTACGCCAACTTGGCGGCCGTGGGCGTCGATACCACGTATCCGCATAGCCAAGTGGTTATTGGTTGGTTTGTTCCCGTTCTGAGCCTCTACCAGCCCTACCGCATTATCCGGGAAATCTGGCGTTCAACCCAGTACCGGGCTTTCGGCTACGTTACCAGCCACGCGCTGGTGCGGATATGGTGGGCGCTGTTTCTGTTTCGGACTGTGCTGGGCATCGTGGTGTCGGCCGCATCCAGCATGATGACGCTGGAAGCCATTCGTACCTCGTTGCAGTTTACGGCCGCGGCGCTGCTGTTTGATGCGCTGGCGGCCTGGGTAACGGCCCGCATGATTAACCGCATCAGGCAGTTTGAGCAGCAGCTGGCGCTTACCCTGAACGTGCAGCAGTTGGGCCTGGCGGCCCCGGAACCGGCCTCCCTCTCCCCCACCGACCCCGATTTGTACCTGTAGCTGCGGCCGGCTTCGTATTTTTGCGGCATGACCATTTCCTTCGGTTCCCGCCTCGTTGGCCCCGACCAGCCCCCGCTCATCATTGCCGAGCTCAGCGGCAACCACAACCAGGACCTCAACCGGGGCCTGGCCATTGTGGATGCCATGGCTGCCGCCGGCGCCCACGCCATCAAGCTCCAGACCTACACCGCCGATACCATGACCCTGCCCGGGGCCTACCGCATCGACGACCCCAACTCGCTCTGGTTTGGCCGGGAGCTGCACGAGCTGTACCAGGAGGCCCATACGCCCTGGGAGTGGCACAAGCCCCTGTTCGACCGGGCCCGGCAGCACGGGATGCTGGCTTTCAGCTCGCCCTTCGACGAAACCGCCGTGGATTTCCTTGAAACCCTCGACGTGCCGGCCTACAAGATTGCCTCCTTCGAGAATACCGACTGGCCGCTGCTGCGCCGTGTAGCCGCCACCGGCAAACCCGTGATTATGAGCACCGGGGCCAGTCAGCTGGCCGAGGTGGCCGAAGCCGTGCAGGTGCTGCGCGAAGCCGGCTGCCGCGAGCTGGTGCTGCTGAAGTGTACTAGCACCTACCCCGCTACGCCCATCAACACCAACCTGCGCACCCTGCCCCACTTCCAGCAACTGTTCCCTGACGCGCTGGTGGGCCTCTCCGACCACACCATGGGCGTGGGCGCAGCCGTGGCCGCCGTGGCCCTAGGGGCCTGCGTGGTAGAAAAGCACGTAACCCTGCGCCGCGCCGACGGCGGCGTGGACTCCGCCTTCTCGCTGGAGCCCGAGGAAGTGACCCAGCTGGTAACCGAAACCGAGCGGGCCTGGCAGGCGCTGGGCCAGGTGCAGTACGGCGTGCAGCGGGCCGAGGAGAAAAGCCGCCTCTACAAGCGCAGCCTCTACGTAGCCCAGGATATTGCCCCCGGCGAGGTCTTCACCAAAGACAACCTGCGCGTAGTGCGCCCCGGCGACGGTCTGCCCCCCCGCTACTACGACCAGCTACTGGGCAAGCCCGCCCGCCAGCTTCTCAAAGCCGGTACCCCCCTCACCTGGGACGCGCTGTAATAGAAATGTGGTGGAATGTGCAGAATATGGCTGAATGTGAAGCGTGAAGCCTCTACCAGCAGTGCCTGAATTTTCACAAGCTGCCTCACTGGCAGTATACCCTTCCACATTCGGCACATTTTCACATCCCGTCACATTCCCTGCCGTTCTCTCACGTGTCAACCATGTCCCATCCCCCTCTCCCGAGTCCGTCAGGCTCCTCCCTCTCTCCCGGAGAGGGGGGCCGGGGGGGTGAGGCCACCCGCCTGCGCGACATCCTGCAGCTGCGGTTTACCGACCTGTTTGCCTCCCTGCCGGCGCACACCCTGGAGTCCATTTCGCCCCGCAGCCCCTGGAAGCGGCTGCTGAAGGTGGCGGTCTACGCAGTGGTGCGGCTGGTGGGCAACGTGTTCCGGAAGGTGCGCAACCCGGAGGAGCTGCGGGGCAAAGTGTGGCTGTACGTGGTGAGCCAGAACAACTACGACGCCTTACACTTCCTGCGCGAGGCCCGGCCCGATGCCGTGCTGGTGGCCGGCCAGAGCAAGCAGATTGGCCGCTACAACCGGCAGGTAAACCGTCTTTCGCTGCGGCGCAAGCTGCTGTACTACGGGCAGCTGCCGGCCGTGTACCGCGCGTTGCGGCGCACCGAGGGCGAGCGGGCCTGGCGGTTCTTCGACCTCATTTTCAACGCTATCGGCTACTACGAGGTGTACCGGCGGGCCCTGCGCCACTACCGGCCCCGGGCCGTGGTGTTTGCCAACGACCACAACGACGACGCCCGCGCCCTGCTGCTAGCCTGCCAGGCCGAAGGCATCCCCACGGCCTACATCCAGCACGCCAGCGTGAGCACCAGCTTCCCGCCGCTGGGGTTCGACCTAAGTCTGCTGGAAGGTCAGGATGCCCTCGATAAGTACCGCCTCTGCGGCACCGTGCGCGGCCGCACGGAGCTGGTAGGCATGCCCAAAGCTGATGCCTTCCTGACCCGCCGAAACCAGGAGCCGCAGGTGCGCCGGGTAGCACTGGCCTGCAACACCCTTGATGACCTGCCGGTTCTGGCTGGTACGCTCGAGTACCTGTTCACCGAATTTCCCGACCTCACCTTCACCTTGCGCCCCCATCCCGGCGACCCGCGCGACTTCACGTTTCTGCAGCAGCGCCACCCCGGGTTACGGTTCTCGGATGCGCGGCAGCAGAACGTATTTGAGTTCCTCGGGGAGCACGACGCCCTGATTGCCGCCGATACCAGTACCCACCTGGAAGCCGTGCTGCTCAACCTAGCCAGCGTGTACGTGCGCTTCGGCAACCAGGGCGTGGCCGATGATTACTACGGATTCGTGGCCCAAAACCTCATCGAGCGGGCCGATGCGCTGCCGGAGCTGGGCGCCTGGCTGCGCCGCTACCGGCAGCACAAGCCGCTGGACCTTTACCGCCGCGCCGCCTACTACAACGCCACCCTCGGCACGCCCGATGAAGGCCACAGTCAGCAACGGGCTGTGCGGCTACTGGATGAGTGGCTGCAGACTAACGGGCAATAAGATAGAAGAATTTAGCCCGCAGAGGACGCGGAGGGTTGCGCAGAGGACGCAGAGCTGTTCTGCGTAGTACCTTGCGGTATGTTACCGCCGCTGCCTTCTGTACCCGCAACTACTGCTGAAAGCCGACTTCACTACGTGCTCCAGCACTTCTGGCAGGCGTATGATACCGTCCCAACGGTCAGTATTGGGTATGCCGGTACGCAGCCACAGGTGGAGGTAGCCGCCGTGGAGCACGGTTTTTTTGCGGGTACGGCCCCCTATCCGGCCCCGCCAGTGTGGCGGGAGTGGCAGGGCCGGCAGCTCCCGTTTTTCTTCGACGACCAACCCGCCCGGCCGCTGCTGGAGCTGCTGCCCAACGGCCGGGTCCGGGTGCAGGCCGATGTGGTCTCGGCGGCCTTCTACCTGCTCAGCGGCTGGCAGGAGTTCTACTCCGACGAGCGGGACCAGCATGGGCGCTTCCCCTACGCGGCCAGCGTGCAGCAGCGCTACGGCTTTGTAACGGTGCCGGTGGTGAACCACTACTTCGAGGTGTTGCGGGCGGCCGTGGAACACGCCGGCGGCCAGCCCCTGCGCCCCCGCCGCTGGGCCGATGGCCGCGCCTGGGCCGCCTTTATCACCCACGACATCGACAACCTCTACAGCGCCTGGAAAGCCCCCGCCAAAGCCGCCCTGCAGCGCCGCGACTGGCTGGATTTCGCCCGCCGCTACTGGCAGCACTTCACCCAGAAAGACGCCTGGGACAACCTAATTGAGGTGCAGAAAACCGTAGCCGAGTATGGCGCCAAAAGCACATTCTTCTTCCTTCCCGAGCACCGCAAGGCCCCCAACGGCACGCCCAATGCGGATTATCAAGTAAAGCAAATCTTGCCAGTCATAGCCACTCTGAAACAGCACGGCGCAGAAGTAGCGCTTCACGGCAGTTTAGGCACTTCGCTTGACCCCGATAGGTTGTATGATGAAGTAGTTTCATTCGACTCCGCAGGTTGGGGACTGCGCTTCCACTACTTGCAATGGGAGCCGCGTGTGACACCAGATCTGGTGGATAATCTAACCAATGGTTACGATTCTACGCTAGGCTTTGCCGAGCACTACGGTTTCCGTAATTCCTACTGTCTACCATTTAACTTATTTAATTTCCAACTAGGCGAAGCAGCTGATTTCCTCGAAATCCCGCTCAATGTGATGGACGCCACCCTGCACCACCCGAAATATCTGCAGCTGGCTCCGGAGGAAATTCTGCCGGCCCTCACGCCCATGTTTCAGGAGATTGAGCGGTTTGGGGGCGTGTGTACGGTGCTTTGGCACAACGAAAACTTCGACCCGGCTAACCACTGCAACGGCCCGAGCGAGTTCCGCGCACTCATGGAGTACCTTCGCAGCCGCAACGTGGCCTTCGTCAATGGCTCGGATATAGTAAGTGAGATGGTGAAGTAGTGAACTGGTGAGTTTTCTGCTCAGCATGCGCGACTTAAAGAGGAAACTCACCAGTTCACTATTTCACCATCTCACTATTTCACCTTTCACCATTTCACCTTTTGGGCATCGTTCAGCGGCAGGGGCTGCGCAACACGGTTATTTCGTATGTGGGGCTAATTCTGGGGTTTGTGAGCACCACGCTGGTGCTGCCCCGGTTTCTGGCACCGCAGCAGCTGGGGCTCACGGGCACGTTGTCGAGCCTAGCTACGCTGTTTGCGCAGGTTGCGGCGCTGGGGTTTGCCAGCGTGGGCATTCGATTTTTCCCCTACTTCCGCAACCGGGAGAACGGGCACCACGGGTTCCTGCCGTTTCTGGTGGGCGTGCCGCTGCTGGGATTTGCGGTGGTGCTGGGGCTGTATCTGCTGGGCCGGCCTACCATCCTGGGGTTCTATGAGCAGGATGCCACCCTGCTGAATACTTACTACCTGTGGGGGGCGGTGTTTGCGCTGTTTACCCTGCTCTACTCCCTGCTCGATGCCTACCTGAAGGGCCTGTACCACACGGCGTATTCCTCGTTTCTGCAGGATGTGCTGTTGCGGGTGCTGATTCTGGCCGGGGCCCTGCTGTTTGCGGGCAAGTGGCTCACATTTCACGGCTACGTGCTGTGGTATGTGAGCGTGAACGGGGTGCTGGTGCTGCTGCTCACGGGCTACCTCATGCGCATTGGTGAGCTGCACTGGCGGCCCCGGCGGGCGGTACTGGCGGTGCGGCCGGTGCGCGAGCTGCTGGGCGTGGGCGCGTTTACGCTGCTCAGCTCCCTGGCTGGCTCCATTATCATGTACCTCGATACCCTGATGGTGGGTGCGCAAGTGAATCTGGCCGCCGCCGGCATCTACCAGATTGCCTTCAACATCAGCACGGCGCTGGCCATTCCGGCCCGCTCGCTCAACAAAATTGCCTTCCCCCTGCTGGCCGATTACTGGAAGGAGCAGAACCTGACGGGCATGGCTGAGTTCTACCGCCGCACCACCCGCCTCAACACCCTCATCGGCTGCTTCCTGGCCCTGGGCATCGGCCTGAATCTGGACTTCATCTACTCCCTCATGCGCGCCGACTACGCCCAGGGCACCCTGGTGGTACTGCTGTTGCTGGGCAGCCGGCTGTTCGATGGCGTAACGGGCGTGAACGGGCTACTGCTGGTTACCTCGCCCCGCTACCGGTTTGATTTAATCTTCAACGTTTCGCTTTCCTTGCTCACCATCGGGCTGAACCTCGTGCTCATCCCCCGGCTGGGTATGGTGGGGGCGGCGGTGGCGGCGGTGGCGGCGCAGGTGAGCATCAACCTGGCCCGTACGTGGTTTGTGTGGCACAGCTTCCGGATGCAGCCCTTCACCTGGCGTATTCCCTTGATTCTGGGCATTGCGGCCGTGGCCGGCGGGGCTGCCTGGCTGGTGCCGGCCGTCGGCTCGCCCTTCCTCACCATGCTGCTGCGCTCCGCGGTGCTCACGGCCGTGTACGGCGGCCTCGTGCTGGTGACGGGCACCGCCCCGGAGGCCACGGCGCTGCTGCAGAACATGAGAAAACGGCTGGGGCTGTAGCGTTTTCCACCCTCCTGTCATCCTGAGCTTGCGAAGGACCTTACCACGTTGCAACGAATTGCGCCGACGTGATAAGGTCCTTCGCAAGCTCAGGATGACGTTTTTTTATGCCTCACCCCTCTCCTGACTACTGTTCTGCTTCCTAACCCGAGCGTTCTGAAAAAGAAAAATTTGCAAGTGTAAAATTTCGTCCCGTACCTTTGGGGCACCAATTCTTTTACCCACAAAGGATTGTTTTTATACAGAGGCGTGGAGAGACAGGCTCCCTGAAGCGCCGGCAACCAGCGGAAAATCCGAAACGGTGCCAAGTCCTGACCATATAAAAACAACGAACCGTGAACCGCTTCTTCAACTTCGCCGCCGCATCCGCTACCTCCTGTGCTGTACAGCATGGCTGTTGTGCGATGATGGTGATGCCCTGTTGTTGTAAGTAGGCACGAACCACTTCCCTTTTGCTGGTTCGGGTGCTGATTTCGGCCGACTAACGCCCTAGCGGGTGCCGCGTCGGAGTAGCGCCCCCGTGTATTCCTGTTCCGCCTGTTGCCTTCTGGCTGCCGTCTGCGTGCGGCCGGGCACCTGCTGTGGAACCATCTTCCGGCCGGAATGCCGCGCCCCAGGCGGGCCGCTTCCTCCTCCCCCTCTTCCTGCCATGCCTGCAGCTGATGCTGCGCCGGCCGTCCACGCCCAGCTGGACCGCCTGCGCCCTCTCGTAGTGGCCGCCTCCGCCCTGGAGCGGCTGCGTCTGGTAGCCGACACCTTCCCCAGTCAGGCCGTTTTTTCCACCTCGTTCGGGCTGGAAGACCAGATTATCAGCCACCTGATTTTCGCCCACGACCTGCCCATTGAGGTATTCACCCTCGATACCGGCCGCAACTTCCAGGAAACTTATTCCACTTGGAACAAGACGCTGATCCGGTACCAGAAACCCATTGCGGTGTACGCCCCTCAGCGCGAGGACCTGGAAAACTTGCTTCTGCAGAAAGGCCCTAACTCGTTCTACGAGAGCGTAGACAACCGCAAGGAATGCTGCCACATCCGCAAGGTGGAGCCCCTAAACCGGGCTCTGGCCGGCCGCGGGGCCTGGGTCACCGGCATCCGGGCCGAACAATCTCAGAACCGGCAGACGATGGACCCCGTGGAGTGGGACGCGGCGCACCAGCTCGTGAAAATCCACCCGCTGTTCGACTGGACCTGGGAGCAGGCGCTGGCCTTCGTGCAGCAGGAGGGCATTCCGGTTAACCCCTTGCACCAGCAGGGCTTCGTGAGCATCGGCTGCGCCCCCTGCACCCGCGCCATCAGGCCCGGCGAGGATTTCCGGGCCGGCCGCTGGTGGTGGGAAGACCTTTCGGCCAAGGAGTGCGGCCTGCACGCCACCGCCCCCCACGACGGCCCCGACCCGGTGGTGGAGCCGGTACCAGCCGGATAGCACGAGGCAAAAACAACCTCTGCGCCCTCTGCGAAATCCTCTGCGTCCTCTGCGGGCTAAAAACCCTGAACGACCATCGTGCAAACGAGATAAGGTCCTTCGCAAGCTCAGGATGACAGATTAAAAGCTAAAATCCAGACAAATATGAGTACCTCTTTCGATTACCTCGACCGGCTGGAAGCCGAAGCCATCCACATCCTGCGGGAGGTGGCGGGGCAGTTTGAGCGGCCGGCCCTGCTGTTCTCGGGCGGCAAGGATTCCATTGTGCTTACGCGCCTGGCCGAAAAGGCTTTCCGCCCCGGCCGCTTCCCCTTCCCGCTGGTGCACGTGGATACCGGCCACAACTTCCCCGAGGTGCTGGCCTACCGCGACCAGCTGGCTAACCAACTCGGCGAAAAGCTGGTGGTGCGCAAGGTGGAAGACACCATCAAGCGGCAGCGCCTGCGCGAGCCGGGTGGCAAGTATCCCAGCCGCAACCCGCTGCAGACCTACACGCTGCTGGAGGTAATCGAGGAGTTTGAGTTCGACGCCTGCATTGGCGGGGCCCGCCGCGACGAGGAGAAGGCCCGGGCCAAGGAACGCGTCTTCTCGGTGCGCGACGAGTTTGGCCAGTGGGACCCCAAGCGCCAGCGCCCCGAACTCTGGAACATCTACAACGGCCGCATCCAGAAGGGCGAAAACATGCGCGTATTCCCCATTTCCAACTGGACGGAGCTGGACGTGTGGCGCTACATCCAGCGCGAAAACATTCCGCTGCCCGACATCTACTTCGGCCACGAGCGCACCTGCGTGGTGCTGCCCTCGGGCCAGCTGCTGGGCCTCACCGAGCACCTGCAGCTGGATGAAGAAGACGAAATCGTGACCCGGCAGGTGCGCTTCCGCACCGTGGGCGACTCCACCTGCACCGCCGCCGTGGAAAGCGATGCCCGCACCGTGGAAGACATCATTCAGGACCTGCTGCTGGCCAAAGTGAGCGAGCGGGGCGCCACCCGCCTCGACGACAACATCTCCGAAGCCGGCATGGAGGACCGCAAACGGAACGGGTATTTCTAGTGCTTAGTGCCTGGTTGGTAGTGCTTAGTGACGGACAAAGGGTTCATCAAGAACCTACCCACTAAGTGCCAACAACCACCCAAACAAACTAAGCACCAAGCACTAACAACTAAGCACTAAGATCATGGACTTACTTCGATTTATCACCTGCGGGAGCGTGGACGACGGCAAGAGCACCCTGATTGGGCGGCTGCTGTACGACTCCGAATCGGTGTCGCTGGACGTGCTGGCGGCGCTGGAGAAGCGGCAGGCTTCTAATGGCACCGTGGACCTGGCTTTGCTGACCGACGGCCTGCGCGCCGAGCGGGAACAGGGCATCACCATCGACGTGGCTTACAAGTACTTCACCACGCCCCGCCGCAAGTTCATCATCACCGATGCACCCGGCCACGTGCAGTACACCCGCAACATGGTGACGGGCGCCAGCAACGCTGACCTGGCCATTGTGCTGGTGGATGCCCGCCAGGGCGTGATTGAGCAGACCCGCCGCCACACCCTCATTGCCGCGCTGCTGGGCATCCGGCACTTTGTGCTGGCCGTGAACAAGATGGACCTGGTAAACTACGACGAGGCCGTGTTTGCCCGCATTGCCACCGACTACGCCGAGCTGACCAACCACTTCCACCTGCCCGCCGCCACGGCCATTCCGCTGAGCGCCTTGCAGGGCGACAACGTGGTGCGGCCTTCTCAGCACCTGCCCTGGTACACCGGCCCCAGTCTGCTCCAGCACCTGGAAAGCGTGCCCGGCGCCCAGGAAACCGAGGCCGCGCCCCGCTTCCAGGTGCAGTACGTGATTCGGCCCCAGACGCCCGAGCTGCCCGACTACCGCGGCTACGCCGGCCAGATTCTGAGCGGCCAGTACCGCCGCGGCCAGCGCGTGCGGGTGCTGCCCTCGGGCCTGGAATCGGAAATCGAAGCCATTGAGGTAAATCAGCAGGAAGTGGAAACGGCCGCGGCCCCGCAGGCCGTGGTAATCCGGCTGCGCGACGACGTGGACGTGAGCCGCGGCGACGCCCTGGTGCCTGCAGGCCCCGAGGAGCCGGCCCTCACCCGCGAGCTGGAAGCCACCCTGTGCTGGATGAGCGAGCAGCCCCTGTGGCCCGGCCGCAAGCTGTTGGTGCAGCACCACTCGGCCCTCTCGAAAGCGGCCGTGTCGGCCATTCTCTACAAGGTGAACGTGCAGACCTTCGCCCGGGTGCACACCGAGCAGGCCCAGCTGAACGACATCGTGCGGGTGCGCCTCAAAACCGCCCTGCCCCTGGCCGTGGACAACTACACCGACAACCGCACCACCGGCTCCTTCATCCTGGTAGACGAGCTGACCGGCGACACCCTGGCCGCCGGCCTGGTAGAAGCCGCCAACTCCGAGTACTTCACCGCGCCGGTAGCGCCTCCGGTAGCCTTTTCAATTTAGGCTGCTGACGAACGTCATGCTGAGCTTGCCGAAGCATCTCCACCTCTGGCTAATCAGATGGCAGCACCGATAACCGCTCCATAGCCCAGGGTTTAAACCCTGGGCTACTGAACCGCCCAAGCAAAGCGGTAGAGATGCTTCGGCAAGCTCAGTATGATCGGCAATTCACTCAATCACTCATTCTCTAATTCACCGATGCAAACGCCCCGCCTTACGGTACTGGGTGCTGGCCCCGGCGACCCGGAGTTGCTCACGCTCAAAGGGGCGCGGGTGCTGTCGGAAGCCGATGTGATTTTGTACGACGCGCTGGCCAACCGCGCCCTGCTTGGGCACGCCCGCCCCGAGGCTGTGCTGGTACCCGTGGGCAAGCGGCGCGGCATGCGCAGCCACTCCCAGGACGACATCAACGCCCTAATTGTGGACTATGCCCGCCGCTACGGCCACGTGGTGCGCCTCAAAGGCGGCGACCCGTTCGTGTTCGGGCGCGGCCGGGAGGAAATGCTCTACGCTGAAGCCCACGGCCTGCTCACGGACTATGTGCCCGGCATCAGCAGCGCGGTGGCCGCGGCCGGGGCCGCGGGTATTCCCGTCACGCACCGGGGCCTGAGCGAAGGATTCCGGGTAATTACGGCTACCACCGCCACCGGCGAACTGGCCGGCAGCATCCGGGAAGCCGCCCGCGACGCCCGCGGCACCACCGTCATTCTGATGGGCCTGGGCGAGCTGCCGCGCATTGTGCAGGCCTTCTGCGAGCAGGGCCACGCCGACACCCCGGCCGCCATCATCCAGAACGGCACCCTACCCCACGCCCGCTTGGTAACCGGCCCGGTTGCCGAGCTGCCCGCCCGCACCGCTGCCGCCGAAATCGGTGCTCCGGCCATCATCATCATCGGTGAAGTAACCCGCCTGGCCACCCCGGAGAAGCTGGCGCTGCTACCGGAACTATACGCAGCGGTAGCCTAACGCCCTCCCAACCACAACCTCCTATGTCTCTTCTTTCAGCTTCCCCCACGCTTCCCATTGGCCTCGACGACCAGGCACTGCAGCAGCTGACGGCGGGCCTCACCTCCCAACAGCTGGTGTGGCTGAGCGGCTACTTGTACGGCCGCGCTGGGGCCACGGCCGTGGCCCCCGTTGCGGCCGTGGCTCCGGCGGTGGCGGAAGCAGCCGCGGCTAGTCGGCTCACCATCCTGTTCGGCTCTCAGACGGGTAACAGCAAGAAAGCCGCCGGCCTAGTGGCCGAGGCGGCCCGCCGCCGGGGCCTGCAGCCGCAGGTGCGCGACATGAACGACTACCCCACTAAGGACCTCAAAACCGAGCAGTTGCTGCTGGTGGTGGTGAGCACCCAGGGGGAAGGCGACCCGCCCATTGCGGCCGAGGAGCTGCACCAGTTCCTGCTCAGCAGCCGCGCCCCCAAGCTGCCCGACCTCCAGTACGCAGTGCTGGCCCTGGGCGACAAAAGCTACCTGCAGTTCTGCCAGACCGGCTTCGAGTTCGACCAACGCCTGGCCGAGCTGGGAGGCCGCCGCCTCGTGGAGCGGCTGGATTGCGACGTAACCTTCGAGGACGAAACCCGCCAGTGGGCCGAGCAGGTGCTCAGCCGCATTGCCGAGCTGCAGCCCGCTCCGGCCCCCGTAACGGCTGGTGCCGCCGTGGCCGCGCCGGTAGTGGCGGTAATGGGTGCGGGCTACGCGCCGGAAGTGGCTCCGCTGCCCGCCGCCGTGGAGTACAACGCCCGCAACCCCTTTGAGGCGGAACTGCTGGAAAAGATTCAGCTCAACGGCCGGGGCTCCACCAAGGAAACCTACCATTTGGAGTTTTCTTTGGCTGACTCGGGCCTGACCTACGAGCCCGGCGACGCCCTGATGGTGCAGCCCCGCAACCGCCCCGCGCTGGTGCAGGAGGTGCTGCAGGCTGCCCGCCTCTCCGAAGCCGCCCCGGTGCGCCTCGAAGCCGACGAGTTGGACCTGACAACCGCCCTGACCGAGCGGCTGGAGCTGTCGGTTATTACCCGCGACGTGCTGGAGCGCTACGCCGCCGTGGCCCCGCAGCACCCGCGCCTCCGCGAAATTCTGGCCGATACGGCTGGGCTGGGCACCTACCTCTACGGCCGCGACGTGGCCGATTTGCTCACCGAGTTTCCGGTGGAGCTGTCGGGGCAGCAGCTGGCGGCGGTGCTGCGGCCGTTGCCGGCCCGGGCCTACTCCATTGCCTCCTCATTGCTGGCCCACCCCGAGGAAGTGCACCTGACCGTGGGGGCCGTGCGCTACGAAACCCACGGCCGCGCCAAGCACGGGGCCTGCTCCGGCTACCAGGCCGACCACCTCAGCATCGGCGACACGGCCCGGGTGTGGGTGGACCGCAACGAGTATTTCAAGCTGCCGCAGGATGCCGCCACCGACATCATCATGGTGGGCCCCGGCACCGGGGTAGCGCCCTTCCGGGCCTTCGTGGAGGAGCGGGCCGAAACCGGCGCCACCGGCCGTAACTGGCTGCTGTTCGGCAACCCCCACTTCACCACCGACTTCCTGTACCAGACCGAGTGGCAGCAGCACCTCAAGCGCGGCACCCTCGACCGCCTCGACGTGGCCTTCTCCCGCGACCAGGCCCAGAAGCTCTACGTGCAGCACCGCCTGCTAGAACAGAGCCGCCGCGTGTACGAGCAGCTCGAAAACGGCGCCTACTTCTACGTGTGCGGCGACAAATCCCGCATGGCCCATGACGTGCAGCAGGCCTTGCGCCAGATCATTCAGCAGGAAAGCGGCCACGACGCCGACTACGCCGCCGAGTACCTGCGCCAGCTCAAGAAGTCGCGCCGGTTTTTGGAGGATGTGTATTAGGTGCCTCACCCCCCGGCCCCCTCTCCAGGGGGAGAGGGGGAGCCTGACGATTTGAACGGTGTAGAGACGCAACATCTTGCGTCTCCCACCAGAACAGCCGGTACTGAACAAACGGACGAACAGTGTAGAGACGCGACACTTCGCGTCTCCCGCCAGAACGACTGATACTGAACCAGTCAAGACAACCTCAGCAACGATGAGACGCGAAGTGTCGCGTTTCTACTACCTCCCAGCCCGCCGTGGCTCCCCCTCTCCCCCTGGAGAGGGGGCCGGGGGGTGAGGCAAACCGCCAGAACAACCCATGCCCGCCGTTTTTCCAAGACGATGTTGTAGCCGGTAACGGCCGCTGTGCCCCGGGCGCGGGGGCTGCGCCGGCCTGCCGTCTGCCCCGTCCCGGGTCCTTTCTTCTCTTGCTCAACCCTTGATGAAACATCTTCTTTCCTCTTCCTTCCTAGTACCGGCGCTGGTTGCAGCCAGCGCCACTGGCCTGCACGCCCAGGAGGCCCTCATTTCGGTGAGCGGCACCGTGCGCGAAAAAACTACCGGCGAGCCGCTGCCGGGCGTGAGCGTTATTGTGAAGGGTGGCACCACCGGCACGCTCAGCGACGGCAACGGCCAGTTTGCGCTGAAAGCCAAGCTTCGGTTCCCGTTTACGCTGGTGTTCAACACGCTGGGCTACGAGTCGCGGGAGCTGGAAATTGCCAGCGGCAGCCAGCCCATCAGCGTGCAGCTGGAGTCGAAGGCCGTGTCGATGAACGAGGTGGTGGTGTCGGCGTCGCGGGTGGAGGAAAGCCGGCTGACCTCGCCGGTGGCCATTGAAAAGCTCGACATCCGGGCCATCAAGGAAACGCCGGCCCCCAGCTTCTACGACGCCCTGGAAAATGTGAAGGGCGTGCAGATGACCACGGCCTCGCTCACCTTCAAAGTGCCCAACACCCGCGGCTTCAACATCCCCAACAACTTCCGCTTTATGCAACTGGTGGACGGGGTGGACATGCAGGCGGCCACGTTGGGCGTGCCGCTGGGCAACGCCATCGGGCCCACCGAGCTGGATGTGGCTTCGGTGGAAATTACACCCGGCGCGGCCTCGGCCCTCTACGGCATGAACGCCATCAACGGCATGGCTAACCTCACCACCAAAAGCCCCTTCAACTACCAGGGACTGAGCGTGTACCAGAAGGTAGGCGTAAACCACGTGGACGGCAAAGATCGGGACCCGAGCGTGCTGACGGAAACGGCCGTGCGCTGGGCCCAGAGCCTGGGCGCTTCGGGCCGCTGGGCCTACAAGGTGAACGGCAGCTTCCTGCGCGGCACCGACTGGCTTGCCAACACCCAGAACGACCAGAACCCGCAGAACCTAGCCTCGGCCAACCCGCGCTTTCCGGAGCTGAGCGGGGCCAACAACCCCGCCGCCGACCTCTGGAACCGCTACGGCGACGACAACGCCGGCAACGTGAGCATCACCATCCCCTACAACGGCCGCAACGAAACCTTCAACGTGCGCCGCACGGGTTACTATGAGCGGGACCTCACCAACCCCATCGTGCGCAACATCAAGGCCGATGCCAGCCTGCACTACAAGCTCACCGACAAGCTGGAACTGAGCTACGGCTACCGGTTCGGGCTGATGGACGGCGTGTTTCAGCGCGGCAATAAGATTCAGCTCGACGGCGTGACGGTGCAGAACCACAAGGTGGAGCTGAAGGGCGAGAACTTCACGGCCCGGGCCTACATGCTGGTCGAAAACACCGGCAACTCCTACAACCTCAACCCCCTGGCCCTGAACCTGGACCTGCAAAACGGCTCCAACGCCGTGTGGAGCAACAAGTTCAAGGCCGAGCTGCAGAATCAGTTGGGAGCAGGTGCCACCTTGGCCGACGCCATGCGCCTAGCCCGAGTAGCTGCCGACGCCGGCCGCGCCCAGCCCGGTACGCCCGAGTTTGATGCTTTGAAAGCGCAGATTGTGAAAACCAACAACTGGGACAGCGGCGTGAACGTGCCCGGCGCGCCCATCCCGGGCGGGGCCGCCCTCACCCAGCGCAGCCGCACCTATCACTCCGACGCCATCTGGAACCTGGGCCCGCGGGTGAAATTTGCCGATGTGCTGCTGGGGGCCGATGCCCGCCTCTACGAGGTAATTCCGGACGGCAACAACTTCGTGGATTTCAGCCGCCCGCTCACCGAGCGCACCCAGCCCGGCGGCCAGAACCAGTATTACAAGAAAATCGGGGGCTTCGGGCAGGCCACCAAGCGCCTGCTGCAGGACCGCCTAAAGCTCACCGCCTCGCTGCGCCTGGATTACAACCCCGAGTTCAACCCCAAGCTGAACCCGCGGGTGGCGGCCGTATACACGGCCGGCGGCCTGCACAACTTCCGGGCTTCGTACCAGAACGGCTGGCGCTTCCCGTCACTGTTTGAGGCGCTGTCATTCGTGAACAACGGCAACGTGCGCCGGGTGGGCGGGCTAGCTCGGGTGAACGAGGGGCTGAACTACCTCGACAACTCCTACACGCTGGCGTCTATTTCCAAGTTCAACGCCGCCGTGAATGCCTACGTGGCCGCCAACGCTGGCACCACCGCCAGTCAGGCCGCCCTGCGCCCCGAAATTCGGGGCGTGCTGCAAGTCGGCAACCTGCCCACCGAGCAGCCCGAGCAGATTAACGCTTACGAGGTGGGCTACCGCAGCGTGCTGCTGGATAACCGCCTCTCCATCGACGCCGACGCCTACGTGAATATCTACTCCGGCTTCCTGGGCCAGGTGGAGGTGAGCGTGCCCAAAAACGCCGCCGGCCAGCAGGTGCAGGTAGGCTCCGACGATGCCGTGCTGGCTGCCCTCAACAGCAACCGCGCCGCCCGCCAGGACCGGTACCGGGTGTACACCAACGCCCGCAACAACTACCGCAGCTACGGCTCCACGCTGGGCGTCACCTACAACTTCTATCAGAAGTACACCCTGGGCGGCAACGTGAACTACAACGCCCTGTCGGCCAACAACGCCCCCGACATCTTCGTGACGGGCTTCAACACCCCGCACTGGGTCACCAACGTGAGCTTCGGCAACCGCGAAATTGTGCGCAACGTGGGCTTCAACGTGGTGTGGCGTCACCAGAGCACCTTCTTCTGGGAAAGCCCCCTGGCCAACGGCCGCGTGCCCGCCTACCAAACCGTGGATGCTCAGGTGAACGTGCGCGTGCCCGCCCTCAAAACCACCATCAAAGCCGGCGGCGCCAACCTCTTCAACAACCGCTACTACCAGTACGCCGCCGGCCCTACCATCGGGGGCCTGTACTACGTGGCGTTGACGTTTGATAATACCGTGTTGCGGTAAGTGTGATGAAACGACTCCTTCTCTTTTGTGGCTTGCTGCTTCTGACCAGGCCTTTGCTGGCGCAGAAACAGTACGTGCGCGAGCAGCAGACGTGGCTGGGCATATTCAACCAAACCCGGTTTTCGCAACACTGGGGCAGCTGGACCGACCTGCACTTGCGCCTGCACGACCATTTCGTGCAGGCCAGCTACCAGACGGTGGCCCGCGTGGGCCTGACGTACTACCTCACCGATGACGTGCGCCTGACCGGGGGCTATGCCTACGTGCACCATTACCCCGACGGGGCCCGCACCGTGGGCCAGCCCGAGCACCGGCCCTGGCAGCAGGTACAGTGGTTCAGCAAGTTTCCGAAGGCCCGCCTGATGCAGTGGGTACGGCTGGAAGAACGATTCCGGCGCACTATCCGGCAGAATGAGCGCACCGATGACTTTGATTTCAACTACCGCACCCGCTACAACGCGGCGCTGTTTCTGCCGCTTACCAAGCGGGGTTTTGAGCCCGGCGGCTGGCAGTTTCTGCTCAACAACGAGGTGATGATGAATTTTGGCAAGGAGATTCGGCTGAACTACTTCGACCAGAACCGGCTGTTTGCGGGGGTGGTGTATCCCTTCAGCAAAAATGCCCAGCTGCAGGCCGGCTACATGCACCTGTTTCAGCAGCTGCCGGCCGGCAGCACCTACCGCAACCAGCACACTATCCGGGTTTTCTACTTCCACAACTTCGATTTGCGCCCGGCAGCCCCGGCTGCTCCGGCATCCTCCCCAGCACCCTGATTCTCATGGCTGATACCCCCAAACTTTCCGAAGTCGAGCACGTCAAGGAAGCCAGCAACTACCTGCGCGGCACCCTGGCCGAAAGCCTCGTGAACCCGCTCACCGGCGCCCTCTACCCCGACGATACCCACCTGATTAAGTTCCACGGCTCCTACCAGCAAACCGACCGGGACCTGGACTCGGAGCGCAAGCGCCAGAAGCTGGAGCCGCTGTACTCCCTCATGATTCGGGTGCGGGTGCCGGGTGGCATTGCCTCGCCGTCGCAGTGGCTGCGCATGGATGAGCTGGCCGACGAGTACGGCAACCACACGCTCAAGCTCACCACCCGCCAGGCCTTCCAGCTGCACGGCGTACTCAAGCGCGACCTGAAAAAAACCATCCAGGGCTTCAACGAGGCCCTGCTCGACAGCATTGCGGGCTGCGGCGATGTGAACCGCAACGTGATGTGCAACCCCAACCCGCACGAGAGCCCCCTGCACGCGGCCGTGTACGAGGTGTCGAAGCAGATCAGCGCCCACCTCACGCCCCGCACCTCGGCCTATTGGGATTTGTGGCTGAACGGGGAGCCGCAGTTCAGCAGCGCCCCCAACGAGGGCGAGGAGGACGCCGAACCCATCTACGGCAAAACCTACCTGCCCCGCAAGTTCAAGATTGCCCTGGCCATCCCGCCCTACAACGACACCGACATCTTCGCCAACGACCTGGGCCTGATTGCCATTGAGGAGCGGGGCCAGCTGGTGGGCTTCAACGTGGCCGTGGGCGGCGGCATGGGCATGACGTTTGGTATGCCCGACACCTACCCCCGACTGGCCGACGTCATCGGCTTCGTGCCCACCGACAAGGTGGTGGATGCCTGCGAGAAAATCGTGACGATTCAGCGCGACTGGGGCAACCGGGAAAACCGCAAGTTCTCCCGCCTCAAGTACACCGTGGACCGCGTGGGCCTCGACGTGTTCAAACAGGAGCTGGACCAGCGCCTGGGTTTTACGGTGGAGCCCGCCCGCCCCTACCAGTTCCGCAGTTCCGGCGATGCCTACGGTTGGTCCATCCAGGCCGATGGCCGGGCCCACCTCACGCTGTTCGTGGAAGGCGGCCGCATCCTCGACCGGGACGGCTACACGCTCAAAACCGCCCTGCGCGAAATTGCCGCCTTCCACACCGGCGACTTCCGCCTCACCGGCAACCAGAACCTTATCATCGCCAACATTGCCCCCGAGCACCGGCTGAGTGTGCAGGCGGTGCTGCAGCGGCACGGAGTGGCCGTGGAAGCCGGTAAGGAATTGACCGGGCTGCGGCGCGGGGCCCTGGCCTGCGTGGCCCTGCCCACCTGCACGCTGGCCTTCGCAGAGGCCGAGCGGTATCTTCCGGAATTATTGGATAGATTGGACCGGGTGATTCGCCAACAGGGTCTGGCTCAAGATGATATTCTGCTGCGGATGACGGGCTGCCCCAACGGCTGCGCCCGCCCCTACCTCGGTGAAATCGGGCTGGTGGGCCGGGCCGTGGGTCGCTACAACCTGTACCTCGGTGCCGCTTTCAACGGGGAGCGGATGAACAAGCTCTACAAGGAAATGCTGGACGAAGATGGCATCGTGCGGGAGCTCACGCCCCTGCTCGCCGACTACGCCCAGAACCGCCAGCCCCAGGAGCGGTTTGGTGATTTTGTCATCCGCCAGGGCTACGTGCAGCCCACCGAAAGCGGCCTCACGTTTCACGAGTAACCGATAGAACGTCATGCTGAGCTTGCCGAAGCATGACGGCCAACTTCCTTCCTGCATCCGCCCCCAACCAACCACCATGCCTCTTTCCTCCAACAACGCCCTGCCCCAGCCCGAGCCGCCACCCGCGGTATCCGATGGCAACCGGCTGTTTCCGGTGTTTCTGAAGCTGGAACAGCTGCACGTGCTGCTGGTGGGCGGCGGGGCCGTGGGCTTCGAGAAGCTCTCGGCCATGCTGGCCAACAGCCCCAACGCGGCCATTACGGTGGTGGCTACCTGGTTCGGGCCCGAGCTGCGGGTGCTGGCCGACCAGCATCCCGCCGTGCAGCTGCGCGAGCAACCCTACGACCCCACCACCCTGGTGGGCCACGACCTGGTGATTGTGGCCACAAACGACAAAGCCCTGAACCTGCAGATCAAGGCCGACGCCACCCGCCAGCGCCTGCTCTGCAACGTGGCCGACACACCCGCCGCCTGCGACTTTTACCTGGGCTCCATCGTGCAGAAGGGCGACCTGAAAATTGCCATCAGCACCAACGGCAAGTCGCCCACCATTGCCAAGCGCCTGCGCGAAATGCTCACCCACACCCTCCCCGACGAGCTGCACGACGTGCTCCAGCGCATGGCCCAGATCCGGGAGAAGGTGGGCGGCGACTTCGCTCACAAGGTAAAATCTCTGAACGCCGTAACAGCCGAGCTGACCGGCGGCCCGGCCTACGAATCACCTGCTGCGGCGCGGTGGCGCAAAATTGCCACCGGGGCGCTGCTGGCGTTTGCGGCCATGCTAGTGTTCAACATTCTGAGCTACTACTTCACCTGGCAGCAGGTGTGGGGCGCGGCTACCCACGCCGAAACCTTCTGGATTTTTGTGGCTATTGGCTTCGGCGCGCAGCTCGTAGATGGGCTGCTCGGCATGGGCTACGGGGTAGTTACGGCTATCAGTTTGATGAGCCTGAATATCAGCCCGGCCGCGGTGAGTGCCAGCATTCATACCGCCGAAATGT
The DNA here is from genome assembly GCF_020421205.1 of Hymenobacter pini. GTDB lineage: Bacteria > Bacteroidota > Bacteroidia > Cytophagales > Hymenobacteraceae > Hymenobacter > Hymenobacter pini. Next base: position 956,826 of record NZ_JAIZZH010000001.1, on the reverse strand, counting down.
TTGCCAGCGGAGCCTCGGGCTACCACCACTACCGCTTCGGCAACGTGAACAAGCGCCTGTTTAAAGTGCTGCTGATTCCGGGCGTGTTGGGGGCTATTACGGGCGCGTATCTGTTGTCGCACTTTGGCGAGAAATACGGCAGTTACGTGAAGCCGCTGCTGGCCGTGTACCTGCTGCTGCTGGGCGTGCGCATCATCAGCAAAGCCTTTGCCCAAACGCAGCAGCGCAAAAAACACCGGAAACTGGGGCTGCTGGCCGCGGCCGGCGGTTTCCTCGATTCGTTTGGCGGGGGCGGCTGGGGGCCGCTGGTAACCAGCACGCTCATTGCCGGGGGCCGCACGCCGCAGTACGTTATCGGCTCGGTGAGCGTCACGGAGTTCTTCGTCACGTTTGCCAGCGCCGTTACGTTCTTCGCCACCCTGGGCATCTCGCACTGGCAGATTATCCTGGGCCTCATCATCGGGGGCGTGGCCGCCGCGCCGCTGGCCGCCCGCCTGGCCGGCCGCCTGCCCGTGCGCTGGATGTTCGTGGGCGTGGGCCTGATGGTGATTGTGTGGAGCCTGTGGGCGCTGCGCAAGGTGTTTATGTAGACGACATAGAGGTTTACTTAGCAAACAACGCCCCCGCCGAAGTGCTTCGGTGGGTGCGTTGTTTGCTATCTATCCAACGTTAAAAATTAGTTTGTCAAAAATTGCTGACTCAGTAGAATGACAAATTTTTAGGCTATACTATTGCTGAGGGGGCAGCAGTTGTCTTACTGGTATCCACCGGCCGTTCAGCACGACCCCATTCACCTTGCGCACGTTGGAAATATCGGTTAACGGGTTGGCGTCAAGTAGCACCAAATCGCCCGCCTTGCCCGGAACTACCGTGCCACGCTGATCCTGCTCCCCCAACCACGTAGCGGCATTGACTGTTGCGGCCTGTAGCGCTTCGTACGGGCTTAGTCCCTGTTTCACCAATAGTGTCAGCTCTTCGGCCATGCCAAAGCCGGGTACCACAAAGTTGCCGTCGCCGGGACTGATCAAAAATTTCACTCCCTCTTCGTGCATAATCCGAAACGCCCGCTGATAGGTCTGCAACAAAACCTTGATTTGAGCGTGAGCGGCAATAAGTGCATTCTGAGACGTTAACTGCTGAATTCGGGCGGCCTGCGACGTTTGCCACTCCTCGCGTAGCTTCGGGTCAATGTAGTTCAGTCCGGGAAGCTGTTGTAGCTGCTCAGATGAGTATTGCAGCCACGTGACTTTATACCAATATAAATCGGGGCAAGTATAGATACCCTGCGCGGCCATTTGGCGCGCCAACGCCCGAAACTGCACGGAGTCCTGCTGATAAGCCTCGATAAACGGCTCAATGTGCTCCACGGAAGTCATGCCCGCTGCAATAGCGCCCCGCAGGCCACTCTTGGGCGCATGGCCCGCTACTTTCAGGCCCAGGCGGTGCGCATCAGTTAGCAATGAGTCGTATTGCGGAGCACTCATTCCGCCCAGGTACTTAATAAAATCATACCCGCTGGCTTTGTAGCGGGTAAGCAGGCGCTGCCCCTTACGAGCCGAATACGCTTTGTCGCGGGTGAATACGGGGGACCCCAGGTACAAATGCGGGGCATGGGCAGCAGTTCGGCGCAGACTGTCGCGCCAGCGCAAGTGGCTGGTGTCACCACGCATACTGCGTAGCCCCGTTACGCCGCTGGCTAGGTTAAGCCGGAAATACGTGTCTAGCGTATGCGGCGTGCCCTCGGGCCCAGGCAGATGCGCGTGCATATCAATCAGGCCGGGTAACAGGTATTTGTTGTCACCTTTAACGACTACGGCCCCTTGGGGAATACGAATTTTACCAGCGTCTCCAATTTGCTGGATACGACCTTGTTTAATCAGGACCGTTTGCCGGCGTAGTACAGTATTCTGATTAAGCGGTACCACATTGGTATTGGTAATCACCAAAACTGGCGCTTGCTGAGCTAGGCCAGCTTTGGCACAGAACATACCGCTGAAAATTATTAGGGCAAGGGCTGAATAACGCATGGAATAGACTACTTGGAATGAAGGATTAAATGCAGAAACAAACTCGCCTCGCGCACCTGAAACACGCGCTCGGACCGTTACGCCGTAGCAGTTGGCTACTGGAACTCTTTAGCGGGATTTTTTTGAGTAAAGCGGTTCTTAGTTGGCTGGCATAGGGTGGTCAGGAAGTGGTGGCGACGTGGTACGCTGCACCTGCCACAGCAGGCCGAACAACACCAGCGCGCTCAGCACCACTGCCCCGGCGTAGGCCCAGGGCGAGCCGAAAGCGGCTACCACATCGTCGGTATCCTTACCTGCTTTGTCCTGCAGCATAGTATTGAAAGCAAAGAAGTTATTAACAAAGTGTGCGCCCATGCACAGCCACAGAGAACGGGTGCGGTAATACAGCCAGCCCATCAACAGCCCCAGCCCAAACGTCGCCAGGCTTTGGGGCGGATTCATGTGCATTATCCCAAAAATCAGGGCCGACTGGCCGATGGCAATCCAGGGACGGTTGGGGAAGTTGCGCAACAGGCCTTGGAGTACCACCCCGCGCAGTAGCAGTTCCTCCAGCACCGGGGCTACTATGCACAGCATCAGGAACCCGATGACCGGCACTTTCATCAGTTCCCGGTAAGTTTCGCCAGAGGAGAATTTGGGCAGATGCAGAAACTGAATCAGCGTCAGCACCATATCGGCCGACAGCACCAGCACCGGCAATGCGAGCAATAGCCAGCCGGGCACCCGGCCGTGCAGATTGATACCGGGCCAACGAAGGCCCTGTTTCCACCGCATAAAGCCCAACACGCCACAGTTGGTGCCAACACCTACAAGCAGCAGCGTACAGTACCGCGGCATTCCCAGCAACTTCTCCCCAATCAGAATGATAGGTAACCCTATCAGCAACGACAGCAAGAGGTACCACCCCAGAAACGCCCAGCTTTCCTTGATAGTCGGGTACACCGTAGCCGGCGGGTTGGGTGCCACCACGGGCGCTTCGATAATAATAGATTCCACGAAAAGCAGGATAGAACGACGCCTAAAGCTACGGGCAAACTACCCCGCAACGCAAACAGCCGGAACCTTCAGGCCCCGGCTGTTACTATTGGCACATCCCGCCAATTCTTACTTCTCCACAGTTAATTCCCCGGCCTGCCCCAGCTTGCTGTGCTTGCGGCCGTAGCCGAAGTAGATGGCCAGGCCAATAGCCAGCCACACGGCCAGCCGCAGCCAGGTTTCCCAGGGCAACGATACCATCATCACCACGCAGGTGAGAATACCCAGAATGGGCACGACCGGCACCCAGGGCGTGCGGAATCCGCGCGGGGCATCGGGCTCCCGCTTGCGCATGATGAGGATGCCCACGCACACCATCACGAAGGCCAGCAGCGTGCCGATACTCGTCATTTCGCCCACCACCGAAATGGGCACGAAGCCCGCAAACAGCGCAATGAACAGCCCCAGCAGCAGGTTCGACTGCAGCGGCGTGCGGAACCGCTCGTGAATCCGAGCAAAAACCGGGGGCAGCAGCCCGTCTTTAGCCATGCTGAAGAACACCCGGCTCTGGCCCAGCAAATCCACCAGAATTACGGAGGTGTAGCCGATGATGATAGCCAGAATCACGGCCGACGACAGCCACGCATAAGGCGTTTTCTCGATGGCAATGGCCACCGGGGCGGCGCTGTTCTTGAACTCGGTGTAGTTGGCTAGGCCCGTCATCACGTGGCCAAACAGCACGAACAGCACGGTGCAAATCAGTAGAGAACCGATGATACCAATGGGCATGTTGCGCTGGGGGTTCTTGGTTTCCTGGGCCATGGTGGCCACAATATCAAACCCGATAAACACGAAGAACACCACGCCCGCCCCGCGCAGAATGCCGCTCCAGCCAAACTCCCCGAACACGCCGGTATTCTCCGGGATGTAGGGTTGGTAGTTAGTGGGGTCGATGTACTGCCAGCCCAGGGCAATGAACACCAGCACCACGGCCACCTTCAGCGTCACCACCAAGGCGTTAAACCACGCCGAGCCCGAGGTACCCCGAATAATAATCAGGGTAATAGCCAGCACAATGAGCATGGCCGGGATATTCACGAAACCGTGCACCTCCACCCCACTCGCCAGCTTGGCGGTTTCAAAGGGCGACATCACCAGCTGCGGGGGCAGGTTGATGCCGTATTTGCTCAGGAACTTGAGCAGGTACTGCGACCAGCTGATGGCTACCGTGGCCGCGCCCACCGAGTACTCCAGCACCAAATCCCAGCCAATAATCCAGGCAAATAGCTCGCCCATGGTGGCATAAGCGTAGGTGTAGGCCGAGCCGGCCACCGGTACCATGGAGGCAAACTCGGCGTAGCACAGCGCCGAAAAGGCGCAGCCAATGGCCGCCACCACAAACGAAAGCGTCACGGCCGGGCCGGCGTTGTTAGCCGCCGCAATACCCGTCAGCGAGAACAAACCCGCCCCAATAATTACCCCAATGCCGATGGCAATGAGGTTGAAACCGTTCAGGCTTCGTTTCAGCGTTCCGGCGCCGGTTTCGGCGGCCTCCTGCCGTAGCAGTTCCAATGATTTTCTGAGCATACAGGGATGCATCGGGCCGCGGCCCGACAGGTCGTAAAAAGGAGAAAGAGAAAAGCAGATGAAGCCCCCGCGCCGCCTCAATGGGCGCGCGGCCGTACGGGCCACGGCGGGCCGGAACCAGGAGAATAGGGCCGCTGCCGCCTTAGCGGGAGACCGGCCCGGCAACCAAACTAGCTACAACAACACGCGCAGCTACAACACGCCTCGGGCGCTACAGATGAGCACGAGAGGGCAGCAGAAACAGCGAAGCAGGTAGTAAAGCGGGGCAAAAAGTCCACGGCAAGTTGTTTTTATATGGTCAGGAATTGGCACCGTTCCGGAGCTTGCGGATGGTTGCCGACGCGTCTTCGAGCCTGTCTCTCAGCGCCTCTGTATAAAAACAATCCTTTGGGCTAGAAAGAATTGATGCGGCAAAGGTACGGCCGGATTGCTGCCCCCGCAACCCGCGCCCCAGTTCGCCGCATCCGGCGCTGGACCGGTTGCTGTTGCAGGTGTACATGCTACCAGGTTTGAGTAGTACCGGCTCACGCCTGTACAAAGCCAACCGGCCGGGCACATTTAGTGGCGGACTGGGGTAGGCAAAAACCCACGACGCAGCTTATAGGCGAAGGTTTAACGCGAAAATTTAAATTTTTCAACTAGGCCTTTTTGCCCTTCTTCTTTCAAAACTGGCATCGGAGTTGCAAACACTCTGGCAGCATCCCGCTCGTCAGTACAGCTCGTAGCGGACCTCTTTCACGCATACAACTTCTTCCACATAGCATCATGAAAAAGCTCCTCGTTCTCTTCGCTGCCTTCTCCCTGTCTGCCGCTGCTGCCTCAGCCCAAACCACCCCGGTAAAAGCCGCCCACGGTCAGCATACGAGAGGCGGTAAAATGCACGGCGACAAAACCGCCAAAACGCCTGAGCAGCGCGCCGACCACGCCGCCCAGAGCCTCACCAGAAAACTAGGTCTGTCGGCTGCCCAAACCGAGCAGGTACGCCAGTTGCACCTGGAACGGGCCAAGCAGATGCAGGCCCACAAAGCTCAGGCTGGCACCGCCACTGCGGCCGACAAAAAACAGCACCATGAGGCCATGAAGGCCGAAAAAGCCCAGTACGAAGCCCGGCTCAAGCAAATCCTGAGCGCCGACCAGTACGCCAAGTACACGCAGATGCAGGCCGATAAAATGGCCAAGCACAAAGCTCACCGCCAGGGTATGAAACCCGGCCTGAAACAAGGCAAAAGCTAACCCTCTCTCCCTTTCTGCTGAAAGCCCCGGCGTATTCGTCGGGGCTTTTTTGTTGCTGATTTAGTATCAGAACTGTCATCCTGAGCTTACGAAGAACCTTATTACAGCACAACGACCCATTCTCAGGTGAGAAGATCCTTCGCAGCGCTCAGGATGACAGAGTAGCTATACCTACCTTGTGCTACTACTGCGGCTCCGGCAGCGGCTGGTGGTCCGCAAACCACCGCATGCGGTAGCACATGATGGCCGTTTCGCCGAGTTGCACGAGCAGCCGGTAGTTGGCCACGGCTCCCACGGCGGCCCCAATAATGGGTAATAGTTGCGCCAGTTTGGCCAGGTCGATATAGTCGCGGTACTCTTGCTGAAAAGTGCGCCAGTCGAAGGTTTCAGCTGTAACGGTAGCCTCAGTGGTGGCCCAGTCGGCGAGCTGACGGTAAGTTTCGCGGCGGGTGTGCTGGCTGCTGAACGCCAGTTGGAAAATGTGCAGCAGGTACAACCGCTCGGGGAAGCTGCGCACATCGTGGCCATAGAGGGCTGCAATATCAAATAGCAGTTTCAGCTTGATGCCGAGCAGCAGTGGAAAATCGGCCAGGCCCAGTAGAAAGCCGCCGGCTCCGGTTACACCTCCTTCTACCGCCGCCGTGTTCCGGTACGCCCGAATACGGGCCCGTACCCGCTCTTCCCGCTCCTGCAAGGTGCCTTCCAGCACTGGTTTCTGGGTAGTGTGCATAGACCCGAACAGCACCCCTTGCACCATTTTCTGGATAGCTACGGTAATGGCCACGTGTACCTTTTCGGGCAGCAACGCATTCAGCCGGGCCTGCACACGGCGCGCGACGCGGTTCAGAAGCGTGGGCTTCTGCTGCATCCGCCGCTGCCAGGTGCGCAGGTCGTTCAGGGCTTGCTGGTCAGGGTGCATAATATGTCTTAACGGGAGCCGTTGAACGTATTTCCTATTTTACCAAGTATCTGCCCGAAGACACCATCTTAAAACTTTGCCATTATCATCAAGCTCAAATAAATACAGGGAAGTAGACTCATAGACATGAATAAGAGAAATCATTACGTAATGTCGATTCAGCACTTCCGAAGCCGGATATAATTTCATCATCCACTTCCGATGTAACCATCTGTATTTTAAACGCAAATACTCCTTGCCGCTTTCAGTATTTACTGGCTCTGGTAGTATGTTATTTATACTAGCTATACTATCAAGCTTGTTGCACAAAGCCAACGAAACGGTGTAATCCTCTTTCTTTCCTGAGCTGTCTTTGAAACAGGGTGCATTTAGATGAAAGCATTGGGTATTTGCTGCTTCCATTAAACCAGAAAAACCCCATTTTACATTTTTCTTATGCTCATAGACAGAAGTAAAAAAATAATCAAATGCGGCCTGTTCATACTTCGCATTTTGAGCATACACGCAGCTTAATGAGCTGATAAACACTAGTAGGCAAGCAACAATTTTCATAAGCGGTTGACCTCCTATTTCAACGCATATATCCGCCCAATCATTTCTACCACTTTCAGGCCTTCCAGCGCATTGGTGGTGGCTTGGCTGCCGTGGTGCAGGGTATTTACCACGTTTTCGATGACGTGCACATGGTTGGCAGCCGAGCCCTGGTAAGGACCGTATTGGTTGGCGGGGTTGGTAGGCGGCAGCTCTGGCAGCTGATAATTACGCAGGTGGCAATATTCCACCTTATCCATATACTGCCCGCCGAGGCGCAGGCTGCCATGTTCGGCTACCACCGTGAGGGAGCTTTCCAGGTTCCGGTCCCACACGGCGGTGCTGTACTGCAGCGTTCCACTGCCCCCGCGCTGCAGGTCAAACGTCACCAGTCCACTGTCCTCAAACTCGGTCAGGTGTTGGTGGTTGAAGTTCTGGAAGCGGGCCTGAATGTTCTCAATATCCCCGAATACCCAGTACAGCAAATCCACGAAGTGGCTGAACTGCGTGAACAAGGTGCCGCCGTCGAGGGCCTGGGTACCATGCCAGCTGCCGGGTGTGTAGTACCGCTCGTCCCGGTTCCAAAAGCAGTTGAGCTGCACCAGATATACTTGGCCCAGCCGGCCCTCATCCACCACCTGTTTCAGCCAAGCCGCCGGGGGCGAGTAGCGGTTCTGCATCACCCCAAACACCAGGCGGTTGGCTTGCTGGGCCAGTTGCACCACGGCTTCGGCCTCGGCGCGGTGCAGAGCCATGGGTTTTTCGATGACGACATGCAGGCCGGCGCGCAGGCCCTGCTGGGCCTGGCTGGCGTGCAGGCCGTTGGGAGTGGCTACCGTCAGCACATCGGCGGCGGGGCCATGAGCCAGGTATTCATCGAGGGAAGAGAAGAACGGTACCCTCGGAAACTCCTGGGCTAGCCCGGCCGCTAACCCGGGGCGCACATCAACCAGGGCCACCAATTGGGCTGCGGGGTGGCGGGCCACCAGCGCGGCGTGGCGGCGGCCAATGTGGCCCACGCCACAGATAACAAAACGAACAGGTGGAAAAGCAGCAGAAACGGACACCAGCAGTGCAGTAGAAAATCGAGGCTGCAAACTGCGAAAAAACGGCCGGTTATACCGTCTTATCGGCGCTGCAACCTGGTATTTCACCTGTACCTTTGGGGTCCGTATGCCCTTAACTACTATTGCCGGCCTCGAAATTGACCTGGTGCGCAAACGCATGCGCAGCCTCCGCCTGACCGTGTACGCCGGTGGCCGCGTGCGGGTAGCAGTACCGTTGCACACCCCGGCAGCAGCCGTGGAACAGTTCGTGGCCGCCCGCCACAGCTGGATTGCCAAGCACCAGCAGAAATTTGCTGCCCAGGCTCCCCGACCCGTACTGCACTACGTTTCCGGTGAGCAGCACGCTTATCTGGGCCAACTATACGAACTCCAGGTGACCGAAGCCGGTGGCCGCCCGCAGGTATGGCTGGATGAAACCGCCGGGCACCTGCACCTCTCCATCCCACCCGACAGCACCCTGGAGCAACGCCAGGCCCTGCTTACCGCTTGGTACCGCCAGCAAATTAAGCGGCTACTACCGACATTGCTGGCCCAGTGGGAACCCGTAGTAGGCCGGCAAGCGGCCAGTTGGGGCGTGAAACAAATGCGCACCCGCTGGGGCACCTGCAACATTGGGGCCCGCCGCATCTGGCTGAATCTGGAATTGATCAAGCGCCCCCTGCCCTGCCTAGAATACGTGGTAGTACACGAACTCACGCACCTGCACGAGCGGCTCCACAACGCCCGCTTCTGGGGCCTGATGGACCAGTTCATGCCCGACTGGCAACAACACAAAGCCACACTCAACGAAGTCAGCCTCGCCCCCGGCACCCCGCCGGATGCCGACTAAAACAGACATTCCCGCAACCGGGGTACCTAGGCCAGATACTCCAATTGCGGGAATGCCATCAAGCATATTCGCCGTTACAATATTCGCTTCAACTCGTTGAAGTTGGTGTTGCTGACGCTCCGGTTGGTACAGCCTAGCTGCTGGGCGCTTTTTTGGATGCTTTGAATGCGGGAGCCGGGGTTGGGGTGGGTGCTCAAGAACTCCGGCGTGCGGGCTCCTCCCTCCTTCTCGGCCTTGATGAAGAAGCCGGCGGCTCCGTCGCAGGCGTAGTAGCGGGTGCCGTTGAGGTAAATGGTGGAGTACTTATCGGCCTCGGTTTCGTAGGTGCGGCTGAATTTCAACTGGCCCAGGCCAGCGGCAATCTGCACCAGCTGGTTATTGGAACGATTGCCCAATAGCAGGCCCAGCAACAGGCTGGTACCGTACTGTTTCTGCAATTGCTGGATGCTATGCCGACGGTCCGCGTGGGCAATTTCGTGGCCCAGTACCCCGGCCAGCTGGCTTTCGTTGTCGAGGTATTTTACCAGGCCCGTAAACACGTAAATATGGCCCCCGGGCGTGGCAAAGGCATTCTGGACGGCATCATCCTTAATCAGTTTCACATCCCACGGAAACTGCGTGCGGTACTTGATGTTGCCGTTATCCAACACCCGCTTCACTACCCCGTCCAGCAGTTGGTAGGCGCGGGCGTTGCTGGCGCGCGTCATCAGTTGGCCTTTGGCCTGGTAGAGTGAGTCGGTTTGGTGCGCTACCTGGTTGCCCAGGGCAATATCCTGGTCGATGGAAAACAAGCTGAAGCCCTGAGCAGGCTTGTTGATGGCGGCAGTGGTAATAGCGGCTGCGCCGGCCAGCGGCAGCAGCACAGTCAGCAAAGAACGGCGCATGAGGGAAAGGTTAGGTCGAGAAATGAGTTACTGATACGCAGAAAAGAAAAAACGGTGCCAAACCCTTCGACCCTGCGCAACTTGAGCCGGTTGGCGGCCATCAAAAACGCCACCCCCGGCCGAGGCCCGGAGTGGCGCAGATGACGGAATACGTATCGTATTAGACTAGCTGCTCGGCGCGCAACCGTAGGCGCTGGCGCAGCACTGCGGCCGTGCTACCCGTACGGATGGCGGCGGCAATGCCTTCAGCAGCCATCCGGCCGGTTTCGGCAGCGCCATTCATGTAGCCCTGGTACCAGGCACTGCAGTGCTCCCCAGCAAAATACAGCTGGCCCACGGGTTTGATTTCGGCCCCGGCAATGGTGCTGTACTGCCCCACGCGGTAGCAGGCGTAGGACGCGCGCGTGTAGGGGTGCGTGGGCCAGTGAAAGCGCTCCACCCGGCCATTGTAACGGCCCCTGGTGCCGGGCCAGGCCGCTTCCAGCACTGTGAGGTGCTCATTCACGTGCGACTGTGCCGAGCCGCTGCCCAGGTCCACGGCGGGCTGCCCACCCAGGTACACCGTAAACGTGCCCTGACTGGTGGGCTGCAGCTGGCTGCTGTCCCAGCCGCCCTGGGTAATCTGGTCGGAAAAGAAGTAGCCAGTGTAGCCCCGTTCGCGCCAGGGGCGGCCATTGAAGTCCAGCATCAGCTTGGCGTTGTTGCCGTAGCCCAACTGCTGAATAGCCTGCGTTTTCCAGGTGGGCAGGGTCAGGCCGGCCAGGTCCAGGGTGCGCAGAATGGTGAAGGGCAGAGTCAGCACGGCGTAGTCGGCGGTTACCTCCACGCGGCGGCCGTTGGGTTGCTCGAAGGTGAGGATGTAGGGCCCCGCGGCAGTGCGGCGGGCTGCCACCAGCCGATGCCCCAGGGTATACTGGCCCGGCAGCCGCTGGGCCAGCTCCTCAATTACACGGCTGTTGCCGCCCTGTACCTTGTACCGCTCGTCGCTGATGCCGAAGATGTCGAAGGTGCCCTTGTGGGTATCGGCCGAAAACATCCACAGGAAGTTGATGGCCGTTTGCTCGCTGATGGCCCGGCCAAACTCTGTCACATACGCTACATCCAGCAGCTCCCGGATGAGGCCCGTCAGCCCCACTGAGTCGAAGTAATCGGCAATGGAAAGGGCATCAAAACGGGCCGCAGCGGCCGTCAGGTTGTCGTAGGTGATGACGTTAGGGAGGGAGCGGCAGTCGGCCCCAATCTGCTGTGCATAGGGCTGGAAGGCGCTGATGATTTCGCTGAGGCTGTACTGGCGCCCGTTGAAAAAATACGCATCCTTAATCAGTGCCGTTTCGCTGGCCGACTCCACATCGTACAGCGGCAGGCCAAACTCATTGGCTAGCGTGAGCATGTCGCGGTGGCCGGAGTCAATGAATTCCCCGCCCAACTCGGTAGTCAGCCCCTGCCCCATGAGGTTGCGGGCCGTGTAGATGCGGCCCCCCAGGCGGTTGCTGGCTTCGTACACCTGCGCCACCAGCCCGGCCTTTTGCAGCTGGTAAGCGCAGTTGAGGCCGGCCATTCCCCCGCCCACAATTACAATGCGGGGCTGGCCGCTTTTGGCTGCTTGGGCGGCACTGGTAGCTGCCCCGCGCGGAGCCACGGGTTCGGCCAGGTCGGCGCAGGCGCTGAGCACGGAGCCCGCCGCCAGCAACACGCCGGCCTGAGCCGTGCGGGCCATAAAGCGGCGGCGGCTCTGGGCTACCAGCTGTTCAGCCAGAGCATCGGGTGTAGGGGCTCCCGGCGCATTAGCGGCCGTAGCCGCGTGAAAAGCGTGCTGAAGTAAGCGCAGCAGCGGGGTGCGCGCCGCGGAGGGAGTAGAAGGTGTACTCATGCAGGACTAAGCTACCGGTGGGAAATAGTGGAGATGGAAGTAAACAGGTTTCCGGCAGTTGTCCAATTCCGGGAAAAAGTTTTCCACCCACCCCGCATGGCAGACCACCCAACGCGGATTTTCGGCTGCTCAGCGTCCCAACCTGGGGCACTGGCGCAGGGCTCAGGTCCCCGCCCACTCATGCACCGCCGCCGCCACGTGCGCCACCTGCTGCTCGGAGAGAGTCGGATGAATCGGCAGCGACAAGACAGTACGGCATAGGCGCTCCGCTACCGGAAACTGCCCCGCTTGATATCCTAAGTGCTGGTATGCTGGCTGCAAATGGTTGGGCAGTGGGTAGTATACCTGCGTAGGCACTGCCCTGCGCCGCAAAAACTCCTGCAGCGCGTCGCGGCGGCCGGGCGCATCGGGCACGGTGATGGTGTACTGGTGAAATACGTGGGTACTACGCGGGTCGCGCTGTGGCACCTGCACGTCCGGCACGTTCCGTAGCAGCGCATCATAATGAGCGGCCACGCGCTGGCGGGCCGCCGTCCAGGCAGGCAAGTGCGGCAGCTTCACGCGCAGCAAGGCGGCCTGCAGCGTATCAAGGCGGGAGTTAAGCCCCACGTGCTGGTGGTGATACTTGCGCGTCTGGCCGTGGTTGGCCAGCTGGCGCAGGTAATCGGCCCGGGCGGCGTCGCGAGTAAACAAGGCCCCGCCATCACCGAAACCGCCCAGGTTTTTGCTGGGAAAAAAGGATGTGGTACCCACTTCGCCCACTGTGCCGGCCACCCAGGTTTCGCCGGTGCTGGTGCGGTACGTGGCCCCAATGGCTTGGGCATTGTCTTCAATCAGTGCCAAGTGGTATCGGTCGGCTACCTGGCGCAGGGCTTCCAGGTTGGCACACTGTCCAAACAAATGCACTGCTATAATAGCTCCGGTGCGGCCGGTTACGGCAGCCGCGGCCGCGGCTGGGTCCAGGTTGAAGGTATCCGACAGCACATCGGCGGGCACCGGCACCAACCCTAATACCGCCGCTGCCTCCAGCGTAGCCACATAGGTAAAGGCGGGCACAATTACCTCGCTGCCCGCTGGCAGGTTCAGGCTCATCAGGGCCAGCTGCAGCGCATCGGTACCGTTGGCGCAGGGTATCACGTGCGGGCCTCCAAGGTACTGGCTCAGCTCCTGCGCAAATTCTACTACGGCCGGCCCCTGAATAAAGTGCGCTTCCTGCAGGGTTTCCTGCACGGCGGCTTCCAGGGCGGCTTGCAGTGGTGCGTGCTGGGCGGCGAGGTCCAGCAGCTGAATTTTGGGAATAGGCGAGGTTGGAACAGACATAGGATAGCAGAGACCTTCGGCGGGTAAAGATAGAACCCACCAGCCGGCACGTCCGCGGGCGGGTGTAACCAGGGCCAATTAGGTTGCGTTAGGTTCAGAAATATTCCCGGCATCACCTGCTTTTTTCTCTCTCCAACCTACCCTCTTCTGCCATGATTCGAAATACCCTCACCCGCAATGCCTTGCTGGCCATGTTCGTTTTGGGCGGCACCGCTTTTAGCAGCTGCAACCAGTCGCAGCAGCAGGAAGTATCGGCCGACAGTGAGCAGGCCTACAATGACTTTAAAACCTTTGTAGCTAATACGGAAGCCAAAGCCGACGCAGTAGCCTCGGAAGCGGAGGCCGACTACGACCGGGAAACCACGCAGCTCAAATCTGATTTTGATGCCAAAGTAGCCGCCGTGGACCGCTACGCCGACCAGTACGACGATGCCCGCCGGCAGGAAATTGAGCAGCTCCGCACCCGCTACACCACCGCCTACGACAAGCGCGAAATGACGTGGCGTAACCGCCCCGGCGCTACCGCCGCCATGAATGGCAGCACCAGCACCTCCGGCACCATGAAGCTGGGAAAATACTATAAACCCAGCTCACCGGCTAGCCGCCTCACCGCCGCTAATGCCCGCCAGACCTATGAGGCTTTCGTAAACGACATCAAGCGCAATGAAGACCAGTACGACATTGACGACTGGCGCAATATCAACGCCGAATGGCGGGCCCTGGATGAGGCATACGACAAAGTGAAGAAGGACATTCCGGCGGGCGACCTGGCTGAGATTCAGAAAGAAAAGCTGAAGTACGCGGCCTTCAAATCGTATGATAAAGCCGAAGCTCGGGCGGCACAAGTAGGTAACGCCACCGAGCGAGGTGCCGAAAATGTAGCCGACGAAACCCAAGATGAACGCTCGGCTGTAGGCCGCGCCGCTAGCAATACTGCCAAGGACGTGAAGAATGCCGGCAAGAAAGTAGGCGGCGCCGTAAAGGACGTATTCGACGGCAAAGACGATAAGAAAGACTAAGGCCGCGCCTATTTTAAAAGCACCAAGGCCCGTTTCCTCAGGAAGCGGGCCTTGGTGCTTTTTTTGAGCTATGGTATCTCCTGCACCTCAACGGAGCTCATTCAGCAGCCAGTAGAGCTTTAGCGCATCCAGCTGCCGCAGGCTGGGTCGGCTTGATAACAGGTTGCGGCGCACCTGCTCGCGGCGCAGGCCAAAGGCAGTTCGCACGGCTTCGCTTAGTCCCCAGCGTTTCAGGCGCAAAGCGGCTTGCAGCAGCTTGGTATCTGCCCCCAGCCCCTCGGCCTGGTACAGCAGCACCAGGTTACGTACGGCGTCGTGGGTTTTTTGCAGGAATACCGGAGCCGGCTCCAGCCCGTCGTGCAGCACCGGGTTATCGAGGTGGTACACCTGAATATTGCGGTGCCGCAGGGCCCAGCCAAACTTGGTATCCTCGTGGCCGTAGCGGGTCAGCGTTTCATCGAGCCCCAGCTGGCAGAACACGTCTTTGCGCACCAGCAGGTTGTTGAGCGTGAGCTGGCCGTGCGGGGCGCGCTGCCGCACGGCAGCTGGGCGCGCCTCCCGGTGCCGGCCATACAGCCACCGCAGCCGCAAAGAGGTTTCGGGGGGCGGCGCGGCCTCGTAGGCAGTACCGCCCGATAGCACTGGAGCCAGCTGCCGGGCCGCGGCATAGCGGGCCAGAAACTGCGCATCGGGCAGGCGGCTGTCGTTATCCAGCAACAGGAGCCACTCGTGGGCCGCCGTTGCGGCCAGTTGGTTTCGGATGGCCGACCGGCCCACATTCCGACCCAACTCCTGGTACCTCACCCCGGACAGCTGCGCCAACTCCTGGTTATACCGACGAATCTGCTCCTCCGAGCCATCATCCAGGCAATGAATGACCACGGGCCCCGGCCAATCGGCTGCCTGTGCCAACAGGGCGCGCACCAAGGGCCGCACATCGTAGTTGAACACCGGAATCAGTACCGAAAGTCCTGTCATTCTTTAGAGAAGCAAACGAAAAATCAAGAAACCACATGGAAAGCCCTTGCACAAGAGCCCACCCGCGCCCAAATGGTTGTCAGCAGCCCAAGCTAGGCAGATGTTTTTTACTCGTGTACGACATCCGGAGCCCAGCAGATTGCCCCTTTCCCACGGCACGCGCTAGCTCAGCTCAAATGGAGTCTTGGCCGAATCCACCAATTGGCCCTGCTCGCACTTCAGCACGCGGTGCGGGTACTGCTGAATAAGCTGGTAGTTGTGCGTGGCCATGAGCACGGCCGTGCCCGCGTTGTTGATTTCCGTGAACAGGCGCATAATGCTGTCGGCCACGTCGGGGTCGAGGTTACCGGTGGGCTCATCGGCCAGCAACAGCAGCGGCTCGTTCAGCAGGGCCCGGGCAATAACCACGCGCTGCTGCTCGCCTCCCGAGAGTTGGTGAGGCATTTTGGCGGCCACACTGGCCAGCCCCACACGCATGAGCACCTCTGAAATGCGCTGCTGCTTGCGGGCTTTGCCTTTCCAGCCGGTGGCATTCAGCACAAACAGTAGGTTTTCGGCCACGGTGCGGTCAAATAACAGCTGAAAATCCTGGAAGATGATGCCCAGCTTGCGCCGCAGGTACGGCACTTTATCGGAGGAGCCAGCCCGGGGCAGCGGAAAACCCGCCACGGTGCCCGTACCGGCCGGCAATGGCAAATCGGCGTACAGGGTTTTCAGCAACGAGCTTTTGCCAGAGCCAGTGCGCCCTACCAGGTAGGCAAACTCGCCCTTCTCCAGTGCGAAGCTCACGTTGCGCAGCACCGTATTCACGTCCTGCATGATGTAGGCGTCGTGCAGCTCCAGTACAGTCATAGTTGTTTCTTAAAGGCACCGCCAGAAAACCCTGACGCTAACGGATTCAGATGGTCAGCTTCTGCAGCTTGCCAAACTCCAGACCGGCAATTACGGCGGCCAGCGCCTCTTCTTTGCCCTCCAGCCCGTAGCGGTTCAGGTCCTTCAGGGGACGGTCGGCCCGGAAATAGGCAATCAGCACAAACGCCTCGTCCCGCAACTGAATGTAGTCCGGAATTTTGGCCTTGCCTTTTACTTTGATAATATACATAGAGGAGGAGCTAGAAGTTAGGAGTGAGAAGATAGATGCTGGCGGCCAAGTTCGGCAATTTCAGTACGTAGCCTCTCACTCCTAGCTCCTGTATGCAATTAGCCGTTTACCCGCTTGTGGTCGGCCAGGAAGGCGGCCAGGCCTTTGTCGGTCAGGGGGTGGTTCAGCAGGCCGGTAATTACGTTCAGCGGACAGGTTACCACGTCGGCACCCAGCTCGGCGCACTGAATCAGGTGCGGCACGTGGCGCACCGAGGCGGCCAGCACCTGCGTGGGGTAGCCGTAGTTCGAGAAGATGTCTACAATCTGCTGAATGAGCAGCAAGCCGTCGGCTCCAATGTCATCCAGGCGGCCCACGAAGGGCGACACGTAGGTGGCACCGGCTTTAGCAGCCAGCAGCGCCTGCCCAGCCGAGAAAATCAGGGTGCAGTTGGTTTTGATGCCTTTATCGGAGAAGTAGCGAATAGCCTTTACGCCGTCCCGAATCATGGGCACTTTCACCACAATGTTGGGGTGCAGCTCAGCCAAGGCCTCTCCTTCCCGAATGATGCCTTCGAAGTCGGTAGCAATTACTTCCGCCGACACGTCGCCGTCCACAATTTCGCAGATCTGGCGGTAGTGCGCCATCACCGCGTCGGTGCCCTTGATGCCCTCTTTGGCCATCAGGGAGGGGTTGGTGGTTACGCCGTCGAGCACGCCGAGCTCCACAGCTTCCTGAATCTCCTTCAGGTTGGCAGTATCAATGAAAAATTTCATGCGGGTAGGTTGGAAAACAACAATGCTCGCAAAGCTAAGCACTGATTTATCGGATTTAGCGGATTGCTTGGATTTTGTACCGCCAGCTCCCGGGCCTTAGGCTGGCAAAGGCTGTAAAACACAGAAAGCGGCCCGAAATCAGGCCGCTTTCTGTTAGAGGCGAATTGGTCACGCTAAGCGTGCAGTCCGGAGAATCCGGCTCAATCCGTGATAAAAAAAGCGAGCCAAAATCGCACCGCTCAACCACTTACCCTTGCTACCTTCCGGTCCTGGGGGAGTTCAGCAGGAGCTGGTCGTTCTGACTCGCCGTTGCAAAGATAGAAACCCTTTCAGCGAAACCGGCACATCGGGCAGGCTTTTTTCTTACTCGGGAGGATATCAGCAAGGCAATCAAGGGCTTTCTTTTGCGTAAAGCAGCCGCTAGCACCCCCAAAATCAGTGTTTCCAGGCCCGGGTGGCTGCTTTGGTTCGCTTTTTCAGCTCCTTGCGGTAGCCTTTTATGGGTTCCAGTTTAAACAGCAGGTCGGCGGGGCCACGGGCTACCCGCTCTGCATCTTCATAACCGGCAAAGCTTACCCGGATAACGGGGGTTGCCACCCCCACGGGCAATAGATAGTCACCGGCCGAGTTGGTACTAACGGAGTGCAGATGGTCGCCCACAATCATCACCGTAGCCCCCTTCAGTGGGTTGCCCCACTCGTCAACCACGTTACCAGCCAGCACTTTTTTTTCGGTACGGCTGACGGACTGCGCCCGGGCGTCGGCCAGCAGCGGTGCCTTGGCCGCATCCGCAGTGGCGGGCTCGGCAGACTGCTGTGCCACGGTGGTGGTAGGCAGGGCCAGCGCCCCCAGCAGGGAAAGGGCCACTAAAGGTAGAGTTGAATGCATGATGAGGGGATTAGCAAACCAGATCGGACGTTCACAAAAATGCGGAGTACGCTGCCTACTGTAAAGGCAAATACTGCTCTGTTTGTGACTTGTATTTCCAGCGAAATTCCATGGCACTCTGGCAGTAAATCCAGCATGTATAGCTGTATGAAAGCCTCTCTACTTTGCTGCCCCCTAACAAATGTGACACTCCATGCTTGAGACCAAGATAACAGTTGGTTCTCCAGGGCAAGGGTTGGAGCAGTAGCGCTGCCGGATGAAAAATTTACCCATGGATTCGGGGGTTCTGACATCTGTGCGCTACTTTTGCCCATGCCGCAACAAATTCTGATTCTCGATTTTGGGTCGCAGTACACCCAACTCATTGCCCGGCGCATCCGGGAATTGAACGTTTACTGCGAAATTCATCCGTATAACCACGCCCCGGCCCTCACTGAGGATATCCGGGGCGTTGTGCTTTCGGGCTCCCCCTGCTCCGTGCGCGACGCCGACTCGCCCAATCCTGACTTGAGCCGCTACCTGGGCCAGGTGCCAGTGCTGGGCGTGTGCTACGGCGCGCAACTGCTGGCCCACCAGCAAGGCGGCGAGGTGCTGCCCGCCACCATCCGGGAGTACGGCCGGGCCCGCCTCAGCCGCGTCCTGCACGACTCGCCCCTATTGCACGGTGTACCCACCGAGTCGCAGGTGTGGATGTCGCACGGCGACACCATTAAGACCCTGCCCCAGGGCTTCGATATCATTGCCAGCACCCCCGAGGTAGCCGTGGCCGCCTTCAAAATTGAAGGTCAGGAAACCTACGGTATCCAGTTCCATCCCGAGGTAACGCACTCCACCGACGGCAAAACGCTGCTGCAGAACTTCGTGGTGAACATATGCGGACTGGACCAGAGCTGGACGCCGGAGCACTTCGTGGATTCGATGGTAGAAACTCTGCAGCGCACTATTGGCGAAGAAGACCAGGTGATTCTGGGCCTCTCGGGCGGGGTCGATTCGTCGGTGGCGGCGCTGCTGCTGCACAAGGCCATTGGCAAGCGCCTGCACGGCATTTTCGTGAACAACGGACTGCTGCGCAAGGACGAGTACGAGCAGGTGCTTCACTCCTACCAGGGCCTGGGCCTGAACGTGCGCGGCGTGGATGCCTCCCAGGAGTTTTACGACTCGCTGGCGGGCCTGACCGACCCGGAGCTGAAGCGCAAAGCCATCGGCCGCACCTTCATTGAGGTGTTCGACCGGGAAGCGCAGAAAGTGGAGGGAGCCCGCTGGCTGGCCCAGGGTACTATTTATCCCGACGTGATTGAGTCGGTATCGGTGAAGGGTCCGGCCGTGACCATCAAAAGCCACCACAACGTGGGCGGCCTGCCCGAGAAGATGAACCTGCGGATTGTGGAGCCGCTACGGGCCCTGTTCAAGGATGAGGTGCGCGAAGTAGGCCATACCCTGGAGCTGCCCGCCAACATCCTGCATCGTCACCCCTTCCCCGGCCCCGGCCTGGGTATCCGCATCCTCGGCGACATTACCCCGGAGAAAGTGGACCTGCTCCAGCGCGCCGACGCTATTTTCATCAACGGCCTAAAAGAGCACGGCCTCTACGAGAAAGTGTGGCAGGCTGGCGTGATGTTGCTGCCCGTGCAGAGCGTGGGCGTGATGGGCGACGAACGGACCTACGAGCGGGTGGTAGCCCTGCGCGCCGTAACCAGCGTGGATGGCATGACGGCCGACTGGGCCCACTTACCCTACGAGTTCCTGGCCGAGGTGAGCAACAAAATCATCAACCAGGTGCGCGGCATCAACCGCGTGGTGTACGACATCAGTTCGAAGCCACCAGCAACCATTGAGTGGGAATAATACATCTGGTTACTTGAAAAAAGAGCCGTTGGCGTGCTGCCAACGGCTCTTTTTGTATTGGGTTATTTCGCTGGTTTCCCACTAGCAGATGTTATTTCAAGCAACGCGCTGCCCTCAAAAGTGTAGCTGTTGTTGTGCTGTATGTCGCAGGTTAGCCGTTGCAAATAAAGATGTAGCGTGTATCTGCTTTGGGTGGTACCTAGCGTGAGTGACCGGGCCGGCAATTCTTGGGAAGTATTTCGCTGAGCATTAGTTTGTACCACTAATGAGTCGGCCAGACGGTTCAGATGTGCCGTTAGTTGCGGTTGCCATTGCCCCGTTGCTCGTTCCTGCTCTAGAATTACTTCCTCACCCGAATCCGGAATACGCAGGCGGTAGTTGCCTTCCAGGAGGGTTAGCGGAATAGTGCCTCCTACTTCAACTACACCTGAATTGACGTTTGGCACCCAGTAGCGTCCATTCCCTAAGGTGTGCACTTCAGGGTTTTCGGTATAGAAAGAAATGATGCCTGAGTTTTCTTCTGAATCATCAGCGTATTCATTCCACTCTGGGAACCCACTGATAGCGTAGAGTTGCTTGGTTTGCTGCCGTGTGCGTAACCACCGAGGCATACTGCGGAGCGAATCCGGCACGGTAAGCTTTGCGACAAACAACGGCTGTAACTCATCTACTGCTTCCCGGTGCGCGAAGAAGTCGAACACCGAACTGATGCGCTTGCGAGCCTCTTCAGGTAGATTCTTCACCCGCTTCCCAGACCCGTCCAGCTTACCATCCTTTAGTAACCCATACTCCACGCTGATTTCTTGCAACTGACTTAATTGGCTGCGCTGGGCCACGGCAAAGGCGCCCCAGGGCCCGCCCGCCGCCATAAGAGCCACTACCGCCAGCGAAGCTGGAATCCAGATAATGCCCTGCCCGCGCCGCACCAGAAAGTACATGGCAATACCGAACAGCTAGGCGGCCAGCACCAGCACGAAATACCGTTCCTCGGTGATGCCATAGGCCTGGATGCGGGTGCTGATGGCCACGGCCAGTAACCCCAGCAACGGAAACAACGCCAAGTAAAACCACCGCCCGAACGTGCGAATCCAGGTGTTTTCGGCGGCATGGCGGATGGGGTGAATCAGGAGCAGGGCGAATATGCCGGCTACCGCCAACGCCAGCACCAGCAACGACACCCAGCCTTTGGGCAACGTCCAGAGCAGGATGATGCGCCCCATGTAAGCGTACAGGATGCCCAGGTACAGCACTACTAACGGCAGCAGCACAAACTGGGTGAATACCTTCAGCCCCTTTGGGTAGCTGGTTTCTTGCTCCAGCGCCGCAAAATCACGCGGTACGCCAGCCAGGAAAAACCAGGTGTTGAAGATGGAGCCCAGCACTACACACAAATCGGCATAGACGCGCGGCCTAATATCCACGAAAAAGAGGTTTTCAATGGCTACCAAAGCCAGCGCGCAACCCGCAAACAGCACTCCGGAGTACAGCCCAGAGGTAAGGATGCGCAGGAACAGGGTTTCGTTATAATGCCAGAAGCCCGGCGTATCGGCTTGGCGACGCAGTTCGGAGAGGTAAGGCCCGGCGGCTACTGACAGGTGCGTACCCAACAGCAATAAGGCCAGCCGGGCACCCCACTCAGGAGTAGGCTCGGCTGGTGCCATAGCATACCAAACCGCCAACAGCCCCAGCACTACCGCTAAAGCACCCCACCGGGTGGCCGACCGCCAGCGGTACCGCTCGGCTGTGAGGGCCACGGCCAGTGTACCCGACAAGCCCAGCCCCGCCGCCGACAACACCGGAAACAGCCAATCCAGGTGATGCTTCTCCTGGTAGTTAAGGTGGTTGGTGTATATGCCCACGCCGCACAGCACCACGGCACACAACAACACGTGGGGAAAGCGCCGCACCACGCGAACCGCTTCGGCAGCCAAGTACTGCAGGGAGGGTAGTTTCATGAAAGCACGGGAGTAGGTCGCTAAGAAACGAAAAGAACCGGACCTAATACCCGCTTTGAGGGAATCTTACCTCAACCCACCCAGAGAGCAAAAAAGCCGCCTCGGCGAACCGAAGCGGCTTTTTACCAGAGTGCGCGCGGGGAGATTCGAACTCCCACACCCGAAGGCACCACCCCCTCAAGATGGCGTGTCTACCAGTTTCACCACGTGCGCAGATGACGGCTAGCACTCCTTTACTTGGGCAGAAGCTTTAGCTTCCGGATTCACTGAGGCGGCGAATCGAGGACAAAAGTAGAGGGTTGCGACGAAGCGAGCAAGCCCCTGCCCTATTTTTTACCACTTCAATGCCCCATACAGGGGTTGAAGGCTCATTGTCAGACAATAAAATTTCATTTTGTCCTCACGTAGCCAGCTTCACATTTACCCAAAAGTCACTTCTCTCACCATTCTCCTGATCATGCAGAACCGCGTTAATCCAACCGAGCCCACCCATTCCAGCTTTTTTGCCCAGTTTGCTGGGGTGGTTACCACGTGGTCGGGCTCCACGCTGGCCTTCTGCCTGGCCTTAGGTACGGTGATAGTGTGGGCCGTTACGGGGCCGTTGTTTCACTACTCCGAAAACTGGCAGTTGGTCATCAACACAGGTACCACCATCGTAACCTTTCTGATGGTATTCCTCATTCAGCGGGCCCAGAATAAGGACTCCCTGGTGCTGCACCTGAAGCTGAATGAGCTGATTGCCGCGCACAAGGGAGCCAGCAACCGCCTGATTAATGCCCAGGATTTTTCGGAAGAAGAAATCAACCTGTTGCACGGCTATTTCTGTTTGCTGGCCGACAAAGCCAAACAGGACCACGATTTAGGCCGCACCCACTCAGTGGAAGAGGCGGAGGAAAACCACCAGGAAAAGCGACGCGCCCACCATCAATAACAACAAAGGCGGCTCCCGGGCTGGGAGCCGCCTTTACTGTACCAAAATGGCTGCGACCTACTCAGCGCGGGCCAGCGGGGTGTCTACCACGTGCTCCGAGATAAACCACACCTGCATTTCGTTGGTGCGCATCACGTCGCTTACTACCAAGTCATTGGTGCCATCGTCGCCGGCCTCATCGGCTTGCTTAGCGTAATCGTGGCAGTTTTTGAGCATAATCTGGTGGGCTTCCAGCAAGCGAGATACCTGCACGGGAGCCTCTTCCCGGTCGCGGGGCGGGCGCGGAATGCTGGTTAGTTCGGCCACGTCGGCGGCCATAGCCACGGCCACCCCACCCAGAATCTGAATTCGCTCGGCAATAGTGTCTACCAGAGTGCTCTGCTCCTCGTAGTGCTTATCGTAGAGCAGGTGCAATTGGTAAAAAGTAGGGCCTACTACCTGCCAGTGGTGTTTTTTGTACAGGTCGCGCAGGGTAATGGTATCGGCCAGCAGCTGGTTGAGCTGGGTCACGCTCTGCTGCCGGGTTTTCTCATCGAGGCCGATGGGCAGGCGCTGCGACACGGTGCCGTACTTCTGCAGCGGGGCCGGGGCGTTGAACTGCTGGTTCAGGATGGGCTGCACGCTGGGGGCGCTTTGGCCATTGGCAGAAGCGGCGGCCGTACGCTTGGCAGCGGGGGCTTTGGGAGCAGCGGCCGGCGCGGCTTTGGCAGCCGGGGCCGATTTGGCAGTTGATTTAGCCATGATACTGTTCAGAGGAAAGAATAGGGTCGAAGAAATAACGGCGGGCGGGAGAAGCCGTTCGTTTGCTCAGCATACGCGTATATTCCGCTCCAGGTTAATCCCAAGGCCTTTTTTTTGACCATGCAGCACGTGCATCCCCACCCCGAAGAACACCTGACCAGTTCGGCCATGCTGCAGGATATTGTCATTGGCTTATCCGATGGGCTTACGGTGCCGTTTGCGCTGGCGGCCGGGCTGAGTGGGGCCGTGCAGTCGTCGGGGCTGGTGATTACGGCGGGGCTAGCCGAAATTGTGGCGGGCTCCATTGCCATGGGGCTGGGCGGCTACCTGGCAGGCCGCACCGAGGTAGAGCACTACGCCTCGGAGCTGCAGCGCGAATACCGGGAAATTGACGAAGTACCGCACGTGGAGCGGGCCGAGGTAGATGAGCTACTGGCTGAAATGGGGCTGTCGGAAAAAACCCGGGCGCTAGCCTTGCAGGAACTCACCGACGACCGAGACCAGTGGGTGCGCTTCATGATGAAATACGAACTCGGGCTCGAGAAACCGGACCCCAAGCAGGCCCCCAAGAGTGCCGTTACCATCAGCATTGCGTATGCGCTGGGCGGGCTAATTCCGTTGAGTGGCTATTTTTTTACCAGTACGCCCACGCAGGGCCTGCTGTGGTCGGCGGTAATTACGCTGGTCTGCCTGCTGATTTTCGGCTACCTGAAAAGCCGCCTGACGGGCCAGCCGCCCGTGCTGGGAGCCCTTAAAATGGCCGGCACCGGTGCCCTAGCTGCAGGAGCCGCCTTTTTGGTAGCCCGGCAGTTTGAGTCGCACTAATTCCCTTTTTTCTTCTTTCTCCCTCCACTTCCTGTTATGAATGAAGCACATCTGCACTTGCTTCTGAACCACACGCCTATTCTGGGCAGCTTATTTGGCCTGCTGGTGCTGGCCGTTGGCGTGGTGCGCCGCAACCCCACCATCACCCGGGTTGGGCTCGTTAGTTTGCTGGGAGCCGCTGCTTTGGCTATTCTTACCCAGCATACCGGGGAAGGTGCCGAGGAAGTGGTGGAAAAGATTCCCGGTATCACGCACCAGTTGATTCATGCCCATGAGGAGGCAGCGGAGCTGGGTTTCTGGGCCCTTGAACTCACCGGAGCACTGGCCCTGTTGGCTTTGCTGGTGACCACCCGGGCCCGGCTGTTTACGCTGGCGGCTCTAGCGGGGGCATTACTGAGCTTTGGCCTGCTGGCCCGAGCCGGCAACCTGGGCGGCCAAATCCGCCACTCCGAAATCCGCTGATTTCTGTACCTCCTTTTCCCTCTGACTGTATGCCCTTCCCGTTTTTTGGCGACGATAAATCGACGATAGCCCGGCTTCTCAACACCCTACCCCAGCAAGGCCGTCTGGAGTGGATTGGCTTGCGCCCCGCCCGGCGAGAGAGCATGCTGAGCGTACCTGAAGCTACGGCCGAAACCGACCGCCACCTCCACGGCGACCATGCCCGCCCCAAAGCCGGCGGTAAGCGCCAGATTACCCTCATTCAGCAGGAGCACCTGGCTTCCGTGGCCGGGTTTCTGAGGCTGACTGAACCAGTGGCCCCGCAACGCCTACGGCGTAACCTGGTGGTAAGCGGGCTGAACCTACTGGCGCTGAAAAACCGCCGGGTACGCATTGGCAGCGACGTGATACTGGAAATTACGGGTGAGTGCCACCCCTGCTCCCGCATGGAGGAAGAACTAGGGCCCGGCGGTTACAACGCCATGCGCGGCCACGGTGGCCTAACCGCCCGCATTGTGCAGGGCGGCAATCTGCGGGTAGGCGACGTGGTGCAGATTGAGCCAACACAATAGCTGGCGAAAATCCAATTCAAGTATGTACATGCATTCAGTTTGAAGAGAGACATCCGTCAACTCCTTATTTGCCTTGCCCTGTTCTTCAGCTTTCTTAATTTAAACGAGCAATTAGCCTCACTCACCGACCACGACCTCCAGCTTATCTGAAATAAAGTGGCTTCCATAAAAACCGATACTACTTTTGTGCACGTAGGTACACCTACACGAGTAGCCTGAGTAGTGCGCAACGCTACGCAGGCAGCCGCCCTCTTTTATCCTATTGCCTAGCGCCCACGCACCGGTAGCAGGCCGTCGTCCAGTTCTTATGTATATCAGAGCCCATTTTGTATGGAACCGTGCGTCTCCACCCCCAACTTGGCCACCACGGCGGTAGCACTGCTACTGTTGGCCAATCTGCTGCCGGTAGCCGATTCTTATCGGCCCAGTGCCCTCAGCGCGGCGCTGGAAACTGCGCCCGAACGGCACCGGCGGCACCGCTCCTGAACTTCTAAAGTAAAAAAGCCCACCTGAACTATCAGGTGGGCTTTTTTCGTAACAAATGGTGGCGCTACACGCCGCCTTCCATCCGCACGATGCGCGGCGTGAATGAACCCAGCACGTCTACTAGGCCAGTCTGGCTCTGCATCACCTGGCGGATGTCTTTATAGGCCTGCGGAGCTTCATCGAGGCCGCCCCCGATGAGTTCCACCCCGTGCTGCTGCAGGTAGCGGCGCACTTCGGCCTCGCCCAACTCCTGCTTGGCCCGGGTGCGCGACATCAGCCGGCCCGCCCCGTGCGAGGCCGAGCTTAGGGAGCTGGCTTCACCCCGGCCCCGCACAATGAAGCCGGGGGCCGTCATGGAGCCGGGAATGATACCCAGTACCCCCGCCCCGGCCGGGGTAGCGCCCTTGCGGTGCACCACCACCTGCTGGCCCGAGACCAGCTGCTCCTTCCAGGCAAAGTTGTGGTGGTTTTCTACTTTTCCCAGGGGCTTTTCCCCGAGTGCTTTGGCTAGGCGGTGGTGAATCTGGTGGTGACAGGCCGAGGCGTAGTCCCCGGCCAGGCTCATGGCCGCCCAGTATTCCTGCCCCGCTTCGGCCTCCAGGCTCAGCCAGGCCAAGTGCCGGGCTTCGGCCGGGAGCTGGCAGGTATCCTGCGCGAGCTTGGTGTAGTGGTTGGCAATGCTGGCCCCCAATCCCCGGGAACCGGAGTGCGAGAGCAGGCCCAAGTACTGGCCCACCGGCACGCCTAGTTCGTTGGCAGGGTCGAGGATGTCCACCACGCCCCACTCTACAAAGTGGTTGCCGCCGCCGGAGGAGCCAATCTGCGCTGCGGCTGTGTCCAGCTTATTGCGCAGGAAGGGAATGTCTTGGAATTCCGCCCTGCTCAGCACGGCGTGGTCGAGGCGCTGGCCGTGGCGAAAGACGTCGCGCCCGCCGAACCGGGTGTGTTCCAGCAGCAGCTTGCGCAGCTCCTGCACCCGCTGCTCCAGAAACTTAGGCGGCAACGGAAACACCGACAGGGCCATGCGGCACCCAATGTCCACGCCCACGGCATAGGGAATTACGGCATTATCGGTGGCCAGCACGCCCCCGATAGGCAGGCCGTAGCCGTGGTGGGCATCGGGCATGAGGGCCCCGGCCACCGCCACGGGCAGCTTCATGGCCGTTTCCATCTGATGAATGGCCCCCTGCTCGATGTGCTCAGCCCCAAAGATGGTGTACTCCTTGCGCTCGGCAAGGGCAATGTGGCGGCTGGGCGGGGGCAGCAGCGCGGCGGCCGTGTGGCTCCAGTCGAGGTGGGTGAGGTAGGTTTGGGGGTTAGCCAGCAGTTCCTTCAGCAAGGTCAGCTGGTCGGTTTGCGAGAGTTTTTTGAGGTGCTTGCGCTGCAGTTGAGCCAGCGCCAGCCCAATGGCCCGACCTTCCGGGAAACCCAGTTGGCGAAGGTCGTTGCCGCGTAATTGTGAGGCCATAACGAATTATATCAAGAAGAAAGAAACAGGACGGAAAGGTGAGTTCCGGCGTAACCAGCAAGCCGCGTGCAGCTACGCCAAAGCAGTAGCGACGAAACAGGTCGAAGGAACGCGGCTTTACGACAGCCGGAACTCACCCACTCATCCAGGAAACCCTACCCGGGCTATCGGCCAAACCGGCGCTTCAAACTAATCGAAGTGAGCCAGCCAGTAGCCGATTATAAGACACCGGGCAGGTGCTTCCTTCCAAACGCTGCCCACCGCGGGCCAGAGCAACAGGCGGGCGGCCTCTATCCTGCTCTACCAGCTGAGCTACGCACCAGCCGCCCGGTTTGGGGGCAACTGCTGCGGCAGGATTCGAACCTGCGACCCGGGCAACCCTATTGCGAAGTATGGCCGCCCTACGGCATCCGGCCCCGGCGGGGCAGCGTTTGGCACTATAAACAGAAGCAAGTAACAGGCCGGTTGCCCGCTAGAAAAAGGTGCTTTCAGCCACTCAGCCACGGCCCGGGTGTGCGGGCCGGCGGGATTCGAACCCGCGAATTTCTTTTTACTCGAAATTGACCTGCGAAGGAGGGCAACCGTACGACACTGCTTCCGGTGTTTCGGGTGGGGCGGGGCAACAAGCGCCGGGCCAGGACCTGCTCTACCCAACTGAGCTACGGCCTTCCCCGCGAGAGAAAAACCGGCGGGACTCGAACCCGCGACCTGGGCGTTAAGAGCGCGAAGTAGGCCACAGCTACGGCACCCGCCTTACCCGAAAAACAACCATCGACTGCGCTTCCGGCCCGGTAGCCGGGCAACGGGCGGCAGGCGGTACACCGCGGCCAGGCCGCGGCGGGGATTCGAACCCTGACCCACCAAGAAGGTGGGCTTCAACCAGACGAAGGAACGCCTGCCTACGACACCGGCTACGGGTAGCCGGAAAGCGTCAGTCGGGGTGGAATGGGCGGGCCGCAACGCACGGCATCGGAGCCATTCCGGCCGGTGGATGCCCAATGAGCGGCAGCCACCTTCCCAAAACGTACATTATCTATCCTTGAACATGGAAATAAAAATGATTTAAGCGGTTTTTGAAGTTACTGAACTGCCATGCAGAGGCCAGAGGCCGAAGCATCGTGCGTGCTGCTATTGTGATGGTATTCAGACGTCAGCTAAGCGAGATGCTTCTGCTGCGCCTCTGCATGACGGGCGGTAGGTCACATATCGTACCCGGCTACGCGCCCTGCAAGGCTTCCTCGAAGGCCCGGAGCACGGCGTGCGGGGGCTTGGGGTCGAAGATGGCAAAGTCGATGCGGCGGAACCGGTTGCGGATGGCGGGGTCGGCCAGGGCTTCGCGGAACAGCCGGGCCACCTGGGCCGGGTCGTTGCCGAAAACCCCGCAGCCCCAGGCCCCCAGCACGAGGGCTTCCACGCCGTGACGTATGGCCGTGGCCAGCACCAGCCGCAGGCGGTGGCGCATCACCGGCTCCAGCTGCGGCATCAGCTCCGGGGAGTTGCGCTGTAGCGCCCCGGCATTCACGGCCGGGGCCGTGATGATATCCAGCAGCAACGGCTGCGGCAGCCACTCCCCCGCCTCGCCGCGAAACACCGGCACCCCGGGCGAGTACACCAGGTAGTCGCTGTAGAGGGCCGTGCCGTCGGGGCGCTTGTTGTGGGCGTACATCTGCTTGAACTGCGTGAGGCACGGATACAGCCCCGAGGACCGCGCCAGGCTTTCTTCCTGCGCCTGACTGCCATTCAGAAACCCGCCGCCCGGGTTACGGGCCGAGGCAAAGTTGAGGCAGCCCACCCGCCGGTACTCCGCCGTTAGGCGGGCGGCGGCTTCCAGCGTGGTGGCCGCATACACCCGGATATCGGCCGGGGGGCCGGGCACCGGGTGCAGCTCCCGCAGCAGCAGGCCGGCATCGGCGGGGCTGTAAAGGCGGCTGCCGGTTTCGGCGGCGCGCTGCGCGGTGGCCAGGTCTACGGCCGGGCCCTCACCGGACTGGTAGCAGCCGGTTTGCAGGGCGGCCAGGGTGGTTTGGGCAATCTGTTGGCGGAATTCTCGGTTCATGGGAAGGAGCAGGAAGGAGGTGGGAATTTCGGGACGCAACCCGGGAGTGGCACCGCGGATAACAGGTGTCAAAGCCACTCCCGGGGCCGCGGTAAACATATTCAATCAGGGCACGAGCAACCGGCTGGATAAGGATAGCACGAGTAATAGGTTAGAAGTCGATTTGCTCGATTTCGGTGAGGGCCGAACCGCCGTTTTCCAGCGCCGTCAGCACGTCAAATAGTTTATCCGACCACCCGGCCAGCAGGTACGCGCCGTGCTCGGGCTTCACCTGCACCGGAGTGGTGCCGTGCCCAGCCAGGTCGAAGAGGTAGAGCCGGGCGTGGGGGGCCACGGTGCGGCGGTACTCAGCCCATTCCTGGGCCATACTGGTGCCGTTGAGGTGAGTGTTCCACAGCTGGCAGTCGGTGAAGAGTAGTACCTTATCCACCACCTCGCGGCGGCGGCGCAGGTCCTCAATCACCAGGTAGCCGTTGGTGCTGTAGCCCACCTCCCCTTCGCGCTTGTACAGCTCCTGCACGTTGCGCAGCACCGGTCCGGCGGGCAGCGCAATGCGCTTCCAGACGTTGCCGAAGATGCCGGTTACCACGTTCGGGCAGCGGCTCTGCAGCAGCATGCCCAGCACCAGGCCCACGTCGTAGAGCAGCACCTTGCTGCGCGCCGACACCGGCTGCTGCATGGAGCCCGACACGTCGCAGGCCACTACCACCCGGGTTTCGGAGCCGAAACCGGGCAGGTTGGCAGCGCTGTGGCCGATGGCCGTTTCCAGGGCCGCCAGCACCTGGGCCACCGGGTTGGGTTGCAAGCCCAGGGCCGTGAGTGCGGAGGTCAGCACGCCGGTTTTCAGCGCCAGTACCTCCCGGTAGGCGGCCAGGAACCGGAACGGCAGCTGCTTGCTGCGGGCCACCTGCCGGGCGTCGGCCAGGGTGGCGCACACCCGGCCGAGGGCTTCGGCGGGTACCTGGGCTTCCAAGATGTTGCGCAGGTTGCGCAGCAGCGCCATGTAGCCCAGCTTGCCGCTGTCAATCAGCTCCGTCCACTTCTGCCGGAACGCGGCGGTGCGCGCCTCGGCGGTGGCAAAGCTCGCCTGCCCCAGGGCCGACAACTCGGTTTCCCAGGTGTAGGGCGTGGGCAGCGTGTCGGCGGCCAGCTGGTCGAACAGTGCCTGGCGGGCGTCGTCGTGCGGGCGGGGGTGCACCAGGAACAACGCGTCGCGCAGACGCACGGCCCCGGCCCGGTTGTACTTGGCCAGCTGGTAGCCATCAAACTTGTTGAACGCCAGCGCCAAGCCTTTCTGCACCTGCTTCGACAGGCGGCCCAGCGTTTTGGGGCCGCTCCGGCCGTTGGCGGCGGCGTAGTAGGCCAGCAGCTCGGTAATTTCGTCGGGGCGCTGCACCACTCGGGCCACCAGGCGGCTTACCAGGCTGGTACCCCGGTGCTGGCGGGCCAGCTCCACGGCCAGCACCAATGGCACAGAGCGCAGGTGCAGCTTTTCGCGGGCGTACACGGCCAGCTGGGCTACAAACCGGGCATCGTTATGGGCCACCAGGTGGCGCAGGCGGGCCAGGCGGGTGTCGGCTTTTTCGTAGAACTGGTCCTGCAGGCCCGCCATGGCAACGGCCGCGTACAGCTCCAGGGCCGACGTGAGCACGTAGGCAGGTGCGCCGGCGTGGTTGACGGCGGTAGCCGCCGGAACGGGAGTATAGTTGAAACGCATCGTATGGGAGGATAGTGGCGCGCCCGACCGGATAAGCAGCAGAGCTAGTGCGGGGGGCGCGGCGGTGGAACGGAGGACAAGGACAGGAGGTAATTGATGAAGGAGCGGATATCGGCGGCGGAGGTGGCCGGCCGGGTGGTGTTGGAGGGAGCAGGCATGAGCAGGGCGGTTAGTAGGCCGTGGCGCTGAGGCTGAGGCCGGCTTCGGCCATCCAGCACCGGAGCCAGTGCAGCTCCGGCTCGGTAGGTGAGCGGTTGTCGCGGCCCCGCACCTGCACGATCTGGCGGTTGGGCTCCACTTCCATCGTGAGGGCCCGCACCCCGTTGATGCGCAGCGAGAAGATGCCGCAGTGGCCCCGCAGGCAGTAGTACACGTACGACGACACGCAATGCTTTTGCAGGCTGCCTTCCTCCACCAACGCGGCGTAGTTGAGCAGCTGGATGATGTGCACCCGGTGAGGGCCGGGGGCGGTGTACCCCGCAAACGGCAACCCTTCCCAGGTGGTAGCCAGGCCCACATTGTAGCCCCAGTACTCCCGGGCCCGCTGCGTGCGGCGGTACCACTGCCGGGCCTGGGCCAGCACGGCGGCCGGCCGGCGGCCTTTCAGCGAGAAGCCGGGGTGCGGTGGTTGGCCGTTGATGCCTACCGTGCGCACGGCTTCAATCCACTCGCACACCCGCCCCAGCTGCGCGCCGGCGGGCAGCGGAGCCGACCGAAAAAACGCCACCACCTGCAACCAGGCGGCATCCTGCGGGGTGATTTCGCGGCCCAGCCGCGTACCCAGCACCGGCGGCAGCAGGTGTAGGGCATCGGTGGCGGCCAGCTGGGCATAGCGCACGGCCTGCACCAGCGTGTACTCGTAGGGGGCCTGGCGCATTTCGTGCTCCAGGCGGCGGCTCAGCGGCACGGGCAGATTCGGAAAACTCCGAAGAGCCTGGCCGCTGCCCAGGTGCACGGTCAGCTGGGCCATGTCCACCTCGTGCTGGGTGAGCTGCCCGGTTGCCCAGGCTTCCACCACCCACCCCGGCACGTCATAAAACGCATCGAACAGGTGGCGCACCAGGCTGTAGAGCTGCCGAAACGCGTTACGCCGGTGCGGGTGCCACGCCGCCACCTCGCGGCAGCGTCGCGGATACAGCCGGGTAATGGCCGCCACCGCTGGCACCAGCTCCGGGCGGGTCAGGATGTGGGTGCGGCTTTGGGCCAGGGCCCGCAGTGCTTCCCGGCTGATGGCCTGCTCAGCGGCGGGGAGGCCGTGCAGGCAGTGGCCGTACAGCCGGGCCGCCACGGTATCGGGCTCTAACCGGGCGTGCACTTCGGCTACCGAGCTGCACGTACAGATAAAATCAATTTGCCGAGCTACGGACCATTTGTGTCCGGCGGGGCGGTTGGCCAGCACCGCAGCCGCGCGGCGGGCAGTCTGGGCTTCCACCGAGAGGGGCTTGTTTCGATTTGCCATCGGAAAGTGCTGCTCAGGGGCCGAGCAGCCGATGAAAAAGGTGCGCCACTGGCACCCCGTGTTGTTATCTGAATCATGTCTTATTTAAAAAATAGGCGCACGTTTCCCGGCCACTTATTTTACAATAAACAGCCATTTAGCAAACCAAAAACAACAGGCAATATTTTTCCATCAGCGCATTTTTCTTGCGCTACTTAGCAGATAAATACCAACCAGTTTATTTTTTCAGCACCCGCTCCAGCGGAAGTTTACCGGAACGGAAAGGCGCGGTGCAGTTGCGAAATAAACGCGGAGCCCGGGGTGGCCACCTGCCACCCGTGGGCAGCAAGCAATGGCCGGTAGTTGGGCGACGAAGCAGTGAAGAGGAACATTGGAATAGAGAATACGTCGTGGAAGGATGAAAGCAAAAACGCCCGAACCAGGTGGGGTTCGGGCGTTTGCGTAGATGATAGTCGGTTAAGGAAACCTCATCTGGTAGCATGCGCGCCGAACCCCGGCTGGATCTTTTGATCCGCGCCGCAGAGCATTGGCTGATATTCGTTGAAGTGACTGCGCATGACAGATGAGAATTAGGCGTTCGAGGATGTGTTGGTGCTCTTGAACGGGACAAAGATAGAAAGGTTATTTTCACAATGTCAATAGCATTGAAAAATATTTTTATATTTTTTTATTAACCCTTCTTATACTTCATTATTTATTATTCATCTATTTAAGGCAATTCGTAATTACTGCGCTGTATTTTCAAATAATTACACGTCACACCCTGAGGCGTGCATCTTATAGCAAATACTGAATTACAGAATTACCGGCCCGGTGAGCGGGATGTATAGCCGTATGCTGGCTCCGCCAGCTGCCCCGGCACCAATGGTGATGGTTCCACCCAGCAGCTCCACTTGGTTGCGGATGCTGCGGAGGCCCAGCCCGGTGCTTTGGGCGGGGTCGGAAGTAAAGCCGATGCCATTATCCTCGGCGCACAGCAGCACGCCTTCCTCAACGGACTCCAGTTGCACCCGGGCCCGCGTAGCGCCCTGGGCATGTTTGGCAATGTTGTGGGCCAGCTCCTGGGCCATGCGGTACAGCGCCAGCTGCAACGCTGCCGATAGGTTCTGCTCCTCCCCCAGCGTGCTCCGGCAGTCCAGCCGCAACTGGGGGCTGCTAAGCTTGTGGCCGATGTCCAGGAAGGCGCTAGCCAGCCCAAACGACTCCAGAATGTGGGGCACCAGCTCGTGGGAAAGGCCCCGAATCTGGCGCATGGCTTCGCCCAGCAATTGGCTGGACTCCTGGTAAGCCGCTTTGGCCTCCGGGGTAAACTGCCGGGCAAACACGGCCAGCTGCTCCAGGCGCAGCTTGGTGGCGTACAGAATCTGCCCCACGCCATTGTGCAAGCCCTCGGCCACCCGCCGCCGCTCGGCTTCCCGGGCCTGCTGCACGGCTGCAAACAGCTCCTGCTGCTGGGTGAGGCGCAGGCGCAGGTTTTCCTCTTCCAGCCGCTGCCGCTCACTAATGTCCACATCCATGCCCACCAAACGGGCGGGGCGACCTTCCAGGCCGGGCACCAGCACCGCCTTCACGCGCACCGTTTTTTCGGCCTTATCCAGCCGCAGCCGTAGTGTGTGCTCAAACCCGGCCTCCCCGGCCTGCAGTTGCGCCACCAGCTGTCGGGCCGCTGCCTCCGACTCCGGGGCCGCGTATTGCAGGTACAGCAGCGGGGTGGCCGGTACCGTGGCCAGCCAGCCATACAAGTGGTACATTCCGGCCGACCACTGGATATGCCTGGTGGCCGGGTAGTATTCCCAGCTCCCCATTACGGCAACCTCCTCGGCCTGCTGCAAGAGGTGCAGGCTGCGGGTTTGCTCCTGCTCGTAGGTTTTTCGGTCGGTGATGTTTTCGGCGGTTACCACTAGGCCGTCGCGCAGCTTAGCGCCTACCACCCGAAACCATTGGTTGATATCCTCATGGCCGTAGTACAATTCCATATCCAGCCGCTGCCCGGTTGCTACCACGTGCTTGAAGGTTTCGAACACGGGCGTTTTCCGAACGCCGGGGTGTACCGTAGTGTAGCTGGTACCCGGGGGGGTACTATTGCCGTTATTATACAGGCGGGAAATCTGGTTGGACAGGACGTAAGTGAAGTCGATGATTTCGCCGGAGGCGTCGCGCACGGCTTCCAGCACCGTCACGGAGTTAATACTGGCCTCGAAGACGGAATGCAGCAGGGCCTGGCTTTCCTGCAGGGCCTGGGTGCGCTCCACCACCTCCTGCTCCAGCTGCTGCTTGTGCTGGCTAATGGCCTCTTCGGCCAGTTTCAGCTCGTGCACGTCGGTAGCGGCCCCTACCCACTGCGTAACATGGCCATCCTGCTGCGAAAAAGGAACTACCTGCACCAGAAACCACCGGTACTCACCCGAGGCACTCTTAATTCGGTGCTCCAGGTGCAGCGCCTGCCCAGTGGCCACCGCCGCCGCAAAACGCCGCTGCGACTCCGCCCGGTCGTCGGGGTGAATGGCTTCTACCCAGCCATAGCCGCACACTTCCTCCAGAGTCTGGCCGGTGTAGTCGAGCCAGCGCTGATTGCACCAGTCGGTGTAGCCGTTGGCAGTGTTGGTCCAGAGCAGGTCAGGCACCAGGTTGGCCACCAGCCGGAACTGCTCCCCGGAGTTCCGCAACGCATCCTCGATATGCTTCCGGCTGGTTTCATCCCGAAACAGCACGGCCACGCACCGCTGGGCGGGCTCGCCAATCCGGAAGGCCAATACGTCGAACCACCGGTGCAGGTCGGTGGCCCACTGCTGGCAGTGGCGCGGCTCGCCGGTCAGGGCTACATGGCCGTACATCTCAAACCAGTGCTGCTCCAGGGCCGGGGCCAGCTCACTCACACACCGGCCCAGCACATTGCGCAGGCCGGTTTGGCGCTCGAAGGATGGATTGGTATCCAGAAAGCGGTAATCAACGGGCCGGTCCTGTTCATCAAACAGCATTTCGATGACACAGAAACCATCGTCCGTGGCTTCAAAAAGGGCCCGGTACGTGTTCAGCTCCGCCGTCAGTTCTGCCGTGAAGGGTTGGGCGGCGGGCGGAACCGGCGGCTCACCGGCCTGCCAATACACAACGTGCTGCCCTGCCAGGCTACGCCCGCTTAGCGTTACCCACTGTTGCGCCTTGGGCAGCAAATACGGGCTTGGTGCCACTGTACCTTGTGCCATGAGTTGCTGCAGTGCCAGCAGCAGCGGGGCGGGCACTGCGGCCGTGGGTAGGGCGGCAAAGGGTTGGCCTTCAAGCTGGCTGACTGGCAGCCCCAGCCACGTAGCCAGCTGCTGATTCAGGCGCTGAATTCGTCCCTGGTCATCCAGCACCAGCAGGCCAATGGGCATGGCTTCCAGCAGCCAATCGGCGGAAACGGAAGAAACAGGGGCGGAAGTGAAACCGAAACTCATCAGTGCCAAGGTACGCAACCCACCCCAACTGGCCGCAGCAGCCCTACGTCGGTTGGGGGAGGTTGGCGCGTCGAGGGAACTACGGGGTTGGCAGATGTTTTTCGCACGGAAGCGGGTGGGCTAATAAGTTTGGGGTATTCTCCTAACCCCGCCACTCCGGTAGTGGCTCAACCTATTTCCAGTTCCATGAAAAAGCTGCTGATTGCCTCACTCCTGCTCGGCGCCATGGCCACCACCGCGCCGCTGGCGCAGGCCCAAACGGAGCCCGTAAAAAAAGTAAAAGCCAAGAAGGACAAGATTAAAGTGAAGGCTGCCGAGGGCGAACAGCCTGCCGACCAGGGCCGCCCCGAGGGCCGTGGTGGCCGCGGCAACCGCATGGCCGAGCTAACCCAGGAGTTGAACCTTACGCCCGAGCAGCAAACTAAGGTAACGGCCATCTGGCAGGAGCAAATGCAGGCCATGCAGGCCGCCCGCGCCAACAACCAGGGCGGCGACCGGGCCGCTATGCGCGAGCAAATGCAGGCTCAGCGCGTCACTACCGATGCCAAGCTGAAAGAAGTACTGACGCCGGAGCAGTACCAGAAGTACCAGGCCAAGCAGCAGGAGCGGATGCAACGCATGGGCCCGCCCCCCGGCGGCAACCGCTAAAGCGCACTTGCCCCGCACAGGCACCAAGCCGTTATGCTCCCTAAGCATAACGGCTTGGTAGCCGTTGGGCCGGTTTTCGGTCCGGTTCCGTATGTGTAGTTCTCTTTCTTCGCAGCATGGCTTTTTCCTTTTCCCACGTTACCCGCCAGCAGGTTTTGCGCATTGTGGTGCACGTGGCCGCGTGGGTGGCCGTGGCGGCCGTACCGCGCCTACTCTCCGAAAACCCGCCGCCGTTCCGGTTACACAATATCCTGTTGCCGCTCACGGTGGCCGGGTATTTCTACCTGAACTACTACGTGCTTATTCCGCGCCTGTACGCCCGGCAGCGGTTTGGGCTGTATTTCCTGGTAGCGGCCGGGTTGCTGGCGTTGGTGTACCTGCCCATGCTGGTGCGCATGGCGGGGCTATTGGGCCACCATCCGCACCACCCGCTGCCCCCGGGAGCCATCCATTATTCCCGGCCGCCTCGGGGGTTGTGGCTGATTGGAGTGCTGGCCTGGATTATCAGCTCGGGCATGCGCATTACCAGCGAGTGGTTTACCACCGAGCGGGCCCGGCAGGAGTTGGCCAACAAGCAGCTCACGGCCGAGCTGGCCTTCCTGAAGTCGCAGGTGAGCCCGCACTTCCTGTTCAACACGCTCAACAACATCTACTCGCTGGCCCACCTGAAGTCCGATGACACGCCGGAGGCCATTCTTAAGCTCTCCCAGCTGATGCGCTATATGCTGTATGAGTCGGATGCCGCGCGGGTGCCGCTGGCGCGGGAAGTGGAGTACCTGCGCAACTACATGGACCTGCAGCGCCTGCGCCTCGACGAGGAGCAGGTGCACATCCGCCTCACCGTGGACGGCCCGCTCGACGGAGCCCTCATTGAGCCCATGCTCTTAATTCCGTTCGTGGAAAATGCGTTTAAACACGGGGTGAGTGCCCGCGAGTTTTCGCGCATTGCCGTAGATGTGCTGGTGCGAGAAGGCCGGCTGCTGTTCACGGTGCAAAACTCCCGTTTTGCGTCCACCGGCACCCACGACCCTAACTCCGGCATTGGCCTGCCCAACGTGCGCCAGCGCCTCAACCTGCTCTACCCCGACGGCCGCCACCAGTTGCTGCTGGAGGAAACCTCCGACGAATTTATCATTGAACTAACCCTGCTGCTTGCCTATGCTCCGGTGCCTGCTCGTGGATGACGAACCCCTGGCCCTGCGCCTGCTGAGCTCCTACGTGGAGCGCGTGCCCTTCCTGGAGTTGGTGGGCACCTGCCGTAGCGCCCTCGATGCCCTTACGGTGCTGCAACGCGAGCCGGTGGACGTGCTATTTCTGGATATTCAGATGCCCGACCTCACGGGTGTGGAATTTGTGCGCAGCATGCAGCCCCAGGCCTTGGTTATCTTCACTACTGCCTACGAAAACTACGCGCTGGAGGGCTTCAACCTTAACGCTGTGGATTACCTAGTGAAGCCCATTGCCTTCGAGCGGTTTCTGCAGGCCGCCCAAAAAGCCCAGGACCGCCTGGCTCCGCGCCCCGCCGAGCCGGCCCCGCTCCCACCACCGGCCCCGACGCCCCCAGCGTCCGCCGACGACTACATTTTCGTGAAGGCCGACTACCACACCCAGCGCCTCAACCTGCGCGACATCCGCTACCTGGAAGGGCTGAAAGACTACATCAAGATTTACGCCGGCGGCAAGCCCATTCTCACCCTCAACTCCCTGAAAGCCTTCGAGGACCGCCTGCCCAGCCCCGATTTCGTGCGTGTGCACCGCTCCTACATCGTGGCCCTGGCCCACATCGACTCCATCCGCAAAAACCGCATCTATATGGGTGAGGTCATTATTCCCATCGGGGAGTCGTACGCCGAGGCCTTCTTTAAGCTGATTGAGGAGCGGAACATGCACTAGCGGCCCCGGTGGACATCAGAGTAATCCGACAGCTCAAAGTCGTCGGACCACTCCCGTTGAACGGCCTGCTGTTGACATAAACCAACCTGCCCCGGCCTGGTTGCGTTGAGCGAAACCCTATGCCCTGCCTCGCTTCTTCCGTCCGCTACAGCATCAGCCTGCCCCAAGGTCACCGTTTTCCCATTGCCAAATACGCCCTCATTCAGGAACAGCTTCTGTGGCAGGGCATTGCCGCCCCCGAGGATTTCTACGACCCCGGCCTGGCCACCGAGGAAGACATTCTGCGGGTGCACTCCCCGGAATACTGGCACCGGGTGCGCGAGTTGCAGCTCTCAGCCGCCGAGGTGCGCCGCCTGGGTCTCCCCCAGAGCCCCGAATTGGTACGCCGCTCCCTGAGCAGCGTGGCCGGCACCGTCGAATCGGCGAAACGAGCACTGCGGGACGGGGTCGGGCTGAGCCTGGCCGGTGGCACCCACCACGCCTTCCGGGACCGGGGCGAGGGGTTTTGCGTACTCAACGACATTGCCGTGGCCGCCGCCCACCTGTTGCACCACGGCCTGGCCCGGCAGGTGCTGGTAGTGGACCTGGATGTGCATCAGGGCGACGGCACGGCCAGTATTTTCCGGGACGAGCCCCGCGTGTTCACGTTCAGCATGCACGCCGGGGCCAACTACCCGTTGCGCAAGGAGCAGTCGGACCTGGACCTGGCCCTTGGTTTAGGAACCGACGATAAAACTTACCTGCGCATTCTACAAGAAACCTTACCCCGTCTGCTATGCGAGGTTCAGCCTGATGTTGTTTTCTACCAGGCCGGGGTGGATGTGCTGGCCACCGACAAGCTGGGCAAGCTGGCCCTCACTCATGCTGGCTGCCGCCAGCGGGATTATTACGTGCTCAGCCAATGTCAGCAGGCCGGCCTACCGGTGGCCGTGAGTATGGGCGGCGGCTACTCCGAGCAGCTGCGCGATATTGTAGATGCCCATTGCAACACCTTCCGGGTGGCGTATGAGCTGTATGGGTAGATGGGTAGTTGGGTGGTCATTGCGAGGTGAAGCCGAAGCACCCGAAGGACAACGCTGCTAACCCGTCCTTTCCTGAGTGTTACGCCATGAAGAAGCGCAACACCCCACCGCCAGCACGGACGTCAGGGGCTTTTGAGTAGCTCAGGGAAATTGTACTTCGAAAAAGGAAGGATTAGCTGCGCTGTCCTTCGGGTGCTTCGGCTTCGCCTCGCAATGACCGTTCAACCACCTAACCATCCAACCACCTACCCACCCATCCCCCTACCTTTGCCGGATGAACCTGCACAACCCGCTTACCGACCTGCCAGCTGCCAACCAACTGCCCACCCCGGCCCCGGCCGAAGCGCCAGGCACCCCAGCGCAGCAGGCGTTTCGGGAGGCCGTGGCACAGGTGGAGGGGTTGCGGCAGCGGCTGCGGGAGCTCCGGGCGGAGCAGGCCGAAGCGCGCCGCCGCTACTGGCAGCAAGTGGGGCCGGCGGCTCAGGCCGTGGTTCAGGCACGGGAAGCCCTACTCGCCCCGCTGGAAAACGCGTTGCTGCTGGGCTATTTCAGCCGCCTGGAAGAACAGCAGATTAGGACTCTCATTGTGGGCAACGCCCGGGCATTGCAGGACCGGTTTGGAGAAGATGCCAGCCACATCCTGCACAAGTACGCCCCGCGCCGCCCTACCCCCGCCAATGATGAGGACGAAGTAACACCTACCTCACCCGCAACCGAACCACTCGACGCTGCCCTGCCACCCCACGAGCAGGCCGCCGCTACCGCGCGGGCCCGGCGTAAAACCAAACAGCAGCGCATTGAGGAAGCCGCAGCCCAGGCCTCCCGCGCCGCCGAGCAACAACTGCTCACCAACACCAAAGACTTGTATCGGCAGCTGGCCCGCGCCCACCACCCCGACCTGGCCCGCGACGAAGCCACCCAGCAGCACCGCACTCAGCTGATGCAGCGCATTACGGAAGCCTACGAAACCAACGACCTGTACACCCTGCTGCAGTTACTTTCGGACACCACG
The DNA here is from genome assembly GCF_020421205.1 of Hymenobacter pini. GTDB lineage: Bacteria > Bacteroidota > Bacteroidia > Cytophagales > Hymenobacteraceae > Hymenobacter > Hymenobacter pini. Next base: position 916,337 of record NZ_JAIZZH010000001.1, on the reverse strand, counting down.
CCCACCTCCGCCACCGATGAAACCTCGCTGGCCCGCTACACCCAGGCCCTACACCAGCAGCTGCTGGAGTTGAAGCAGCAGCTCAACGAGCTGAAGTACGGCGACAATGGCTTCAGTGGCAGCACCGGTAAAAAGCGGGAGCAGGAAATCCGGGTAATAAAGCGCCACCTGCGCGCCGAAGCCGAGTACTTGCTACACGCCGCCCGGATGATGCAGGAGCCCGCTAGCCTGCGGGAGCTACTGCGGGAGTTGGCCACCGAGGGGCACGACGTCTTGTAAAAAAACGACGGCCGGCCCACTGCTGAGAGTGGGCCGGCCGTAGCGGAAACTGCGGAAAAGCTACACAATAGTGGGAGCCGGACGACGCAGCCACAACACTACCAGCAACAGCAGCAGCAGCACAATAGCCGGCATGCCGCCCGCCAGTCCGCCTGGTATTTTGGTGGCGTGCATGATTACTGCCCCAATCATAATGATGATGAGGCCGGCAGCGGCCAGCCGCACGAAACGCGGAATCAGTAGCCCAATACCGCCCAGCACTTCGCCAAAGGCCACCACGTATGCCAATGCGCCGGGCAACCCCAGCTGACTGAACATGCCCACGGTACCAGGTAAGTCCAATAGCTTTTTGCCGCCAGAGGCAATAAACGCCAGGGCCAGCAGCCCCTGCAGAATCCAGGCAATAATGTTTCGGGTAGAAGCGGACATACGCAAATGGGATTTGGGAGTGAAATGAGAACCTCAGCCGCAGACCCGTTGCTAGGTATCCGCCGCGTTAGCGTCATAAACGCGCCGCCCCTCCAAATGTTCAGGGTGCCAAGTCATCCAGCGCTGGAACGGCTACTGCCATAATTCTCATTGGAGGAAATCTGCTATTCGTTGCAGTACCGCTGGCTCGCGCATAATCCGGTTGTGTCCCAAACCCGTGGTGCGCTGGAACACTAACCCCAGCCAGCTACTGGCAATTTCCTGGGCTTCGGCAAATGGGATGCTCTCATCCTGCTCATCGTGCAGCAGCAGGGCTTTATCCGCCGGAAATTGTCGGCCTACCTGCACCAGGCTGAAGCTCTCGGCGTCGCGGCCGTGCTGCTCCCGGATGTGCCGCCCCATGCGCTGTACCACGGCGGCTGGCAGCCGCAGCAGCTCGGCAAAGCGCCGGGCCACCGCCGTGGTGCTGCCCGGCACGGCCAGCAGTACCAGCCGGGGCAACCGCCCGCCAGTGGCCTGGTTAAAATGCACCGGCACGCCTACCGTGGCCGCTCCCCCGAACGAGTGCGCTACCACGCCGTGCACCTCGCCCAGCGTATCGGCCACGGCCTGAACGGCCCTCGCAAAGGCCGGCAGCGTCGTGCGGCTACCCGAAGAAGCGCCGTGGGCCGGGCCGTCCAGAGCCACTACCCGAAACCCCGCCTTCACCAGCGCCTGCGCGGCTACTCCCCAAAAGCTGGCCCGGTGCTCCCAGCCGTGCACCAGCAGCACGGTGCGTTGCCCACCAGAGTTCCACTCGTAGGCGCGCACGGTACGGGCGCCCACCGCTACTCCAAACGGGCGGGCTGCCTGCAGGGCTGCCGCTTCCCAGCTTTTCTCGGGTAGCCGGCGAGGCGTAGTAAACAGTTTCCAGGCTTCAGCAAATGCCCATTCTGTTGACAGGATACTCAGCAGCCGGAATTTCAGGCGCAGCAACGACAAGCCCACCGAAACTGGAGCGGGCGCAGGGGTAACGGGCGGATTCATCCGGCAAATATCGGCCCGCGCCAGCCAGCCCTACCCATGTACCTACTTTTTTTCCAGAACCCTCATCCGAAAGCTCCACCGTTTCGTATTTTCGCTGCCCCTTGTACCCCAGCATTTTCTGCTTTCTCCTACATGCTACTGACGCTACACGATATTCGGGCCCAGTTTGCTCCCGAATACGCGCTGCTGCGCTTTCAGTGGCAGCCCGCCGATGCCGCCTTACCGCGGTTTCAGTTGAGTATGAGCGCCGTGGCCCAGCTCGTTGAGCACGGAGTTGTCCGGTCGGTAGTGCTGGATTTGCACGAGCTGCCGCCCCTGAGTCTGAGCGACCAGCTGTGGCTGGCTACGCAGTGGCTGGGCCGGGTATCGGTGCCGGCCGTGGAGCGCGTGGCGCTGGTGCTGCCCACCAGCAATGTGTACAACAACATGGTGGTGGAGAGCCTGCTGTATGCCGGCCGCACGTTCATTCGCTACGAGGTGCAATTTTTCAGCAACGTAGCCGGCGCCCTCGACTGGATGCTGGAGTATGCTCCCCAGGGTGCCCAGCCGGGGCTGGAGCAGGAATGGGAAGCCCACCTGCTGGCGCTGCCCGGCCATTCCTGACCGAAAAAGGGCATATTCCGGCCCGATAAAGCAGGAATGTCCCGACTTCTCTACCTTTGCCCGGCCGCCGGGTTTTGGACCTCGGCAGGCAATATGCGGCATTGCGCCAGCGAATACCCTTGGGATTTTGCGGCGTCGGGCTGCTTTTTTGAACTGCATTTGTGACCCCAACCCCCTGTATGGACACCCCTTCTTCTATCCCGGCCATGACCCTGCAACTGGGCTCGTACCAGTCTGCCGTCGAAACTAAGATTCAGGATTTCAAAGCCAAAGACTTCACTGCTGGCTTCTGGCAAAAACAGGCCGACCTGTGGGTGCAGGACGCCGAAGCCCAGCAGAGCGTGCGCAGCTTTATGGGCTGGCTACGCGTGGCCGAAACCATGCTACCCCGCGTGGGCGAGATTGAGGAATTTGCACAGGAAGTACGCGCCGCCGGCTTCAAGCACGTGGTGGTGATGGGCATGGGCGGCAGCACCATGACGCCCATCGTATTTAAACAGGCTTTCGAGAAAAGTGCCGACGGCTTGCCCCTGCTGGTGCTGGATACCACCAACCCCGGCTCGGTGCGCGAGATTGAGGAAGCCGTTTCCCTGCCCGAAACGCTGTTTGTAGTCGCCAGCAAATCGGGCACTACGGCCGAGCCCCTGGCTTTCGGCGACTACTTCTACGCCCGCCTGAAGGAGCTGAAGGGCGAGAAAGCCGGCGAGAACTTCGTGGCCATTACTGACCCGGGCTCCAAGTTTGTAACCCAGGCTACCAACGAGGGCTACCGCCGCATCTTCCTCAACTTTGCCGAGGTGGGCGGCCGGTTCTCGGCCCTCTCCTACTTCGGGTTGGTGCCCGCCGCCATGTACGGCATTGACATCAAAACCCTGCTGGAGCGCGCCATTGCCATGATGCGTGCCACCGGCTCGGAAGGCGCCGTGGCCCACAACCCCGGCCTGGAGCTGGGCGTGGCCCTGGGCGTACTGGCCCAGCAGGGCCGCGACAAGCTTACGCTGGTAGTGCCCTCCAACCTCACCGACCTGGGCCTGTGGCTGGAGCAGCTCATTGCGGAAAGCACCGGTAAAGAGGATAAAGGCATTCTGCCCGTAGCCGGCGACCCGCTGGGCACGCCCGAAGTATACGGCCAGGACCGGGTGTTTGTATACGTGGGCTACGAGAACCAGCCCGACGCGGAAAACCGCCAGAAAGTAGCTGCTCTGCAAGCCGCCGGCCACCCGGTAATCACCATCCTGATGCGGGACGCACTGGACCTTGGCGCAGAGTTCTTCCGCTGGGAAGTAGCTACGGCCGTAGCTAGCGCCGTGCTCGAAATCAACCCCTTCGACCAGCCCAACGTGCAGGCCGCCAAAACCGCCACCGACCAGCTGATGAAGGTGGTTGTGGAGCGTGGTTCTTTGCCCCAAACCAGCGCCCCAGTGCTGGAGAAAAACGGCCTGAGCTACTATACCACTGTAGCCGGCTCCACGGCCACGGCTGTTGATGTGCTGAAAGCCTTCTTCGGGCAAGCCGGTGCCGATAATTTCCTCTGCATCCAAGCCTACCTGATGGAAACCCCGGCGCTGAACGCCGAGCTGGATGAGCTGCGCCAGCTGGTGCAGCAGCGCCTGCACATTGCCACGGCCTCGGGCTACGGCCCCCGCTTCCTGCACTCCACCGGCCAGTACCACAAAGGCGGCCCCAACACCGGCCTGTTCCTGCAGCTCACCACCGACCACGCCCAGGACCTGCCCCTGCCCGGCCGCCCCTACACCTTCGGCACCTTCCAGAACGCCCAGGCCGCTGGCGACCTGGAGGCCCTGCAGAACACCGGCCGCCGCACCCTGCGCGTACACCTCGGCTCAGTAGGTGAAGAAGCCGGCGTGGCGCAGTTGCTAAGCGACTTGAAAAAGGCGCTGGCGTAAAGCATACTAATAGTTGATAAGCACAAAGCCCCAGCCTGTCGGTTGGGGCTTTTGCGTGTTGCCGGGTGGTTTACAGCAGCTTTCCTACATATACCGTGTAACGAGCACTCAGCGCTACTTTACTGACCTTCTCAATCTCCTCAATTACCTGCGCCCGATAGACCGGGCCAACATAGACAGAATGCGTCACCCGCCGACGGCCTGCCCAGGTAGGGTAGTTCTTGTCGAGGGCCATCCGGTACTGGCTTTTTAATTCGCGCCTCATCAGCTCAATGGCCGCTTGCTTATTGGTTTGATAACCAACGACCTGAGGGCAAGTACCTTCTGTATCAACGTTGATCCACTGCCCATAACCGGTCGAATCGGGCGGGGTGAGCGGGAAGCCGTACAGGTAGCTTTTACCAGCACAATGCTGTACCGAGTCCTGGAAAGTATCGAACCCGGCATGCACCCAACCACGTGGGAACAATACCTGCTGAGCCACGGCCGGTCCGCCTTCAAAAAAGCTGACCAGCTCAGAAAACCGGACTTGCTGGGCTACTGCAACAATATGGCTAACTGTACTAAACAACAGAACTATACTAAACCGGATAAGATAATTTTTCATACTCACGCTACACCCTCCGGCCGTGAACAGCCGGGGTATGTTACTGCCTGATTAAAGCGCTGGCACCTAAAGCTTACCGCCCGAAATCGTCCTGCACGCGCACGATGTCGTCCTCGTCAGAGGGTTGCGTGGCGTCGGTGTGCTGCCAGATTTCGGCAATCTGCCCCCAGCCGTCGAGGCCGATGAGGCGGTGCCGCTCGCCTTGTTGCAGCGTGATTTGCTCGCCGGGGCCGTAGGTTTTCAGGGGCCCTTCCTCATCGGTGGGGCTGGTAATGACGCCCACCGTGCCGCTCACCACGCGCCAGATTTCGGCGCGGCGGTGGTGGTACTGCCAGCTGAGGCGTTGGTGCGGGGCCACCAGCAGGATTTTGGGGCTGAGCTTGCCCGAAATCCGCAGGTTATCAACCGATAATCCATCGAAATACTGATCTGCAAATTGCTGAGCCTGATTCTCATCCAGCACGAAGAAGCCACCCCAGGGTCGGTTTTCATCCTTGCGTTCAACGCGGAAACCCTGCTGCTGCAGCTGCTGCTCAGTTTGTGAGAATAGGGCTGATTTGGAAGAGTCGGCCATTGTGGACAGCACTAAAAAGTGGCGAAAACGGGGAAAGTAAGTGGCCAAGGAACGTAGATGCCCCGGCCATCTGGTAGCGGCAAAGTACTCAATCTGGTGGTTGTGGCCCTACTGCGGAGGTACAAATTGTGGGGAAAGGATATCTAAGGCTGGGCGGAGTGCGTACTGCCTCTATCCGTTCATCTACCTCCCGAACTCATGAAAAAAGTAGCCGCTGGGGTTCACCAGCTCACCATTCAGCGCTTCGTGAATGTATATTTTGTGGAAACCGGCACGCCCGGCGAGTGGGTATTGGTGGATACCGGTCTGCCCGGTTCCGAGAAAAGCATCATTGCCGCCGCCGACCACCTCTTCTATCCTGGTACACACCCCGAGGCCATTATTCTGACCCACGGGCACATGGACCACTCCGGCTCAGCGCAGGCCTTAGCGGAACACTGGAAGGTACCGGTACTGGCCCACCCGCTGGAACTGCCCTTCCTCACGGCCCGGGCCGTGTACCCGCCCGCCGACCCCACCGTGGCCGGTGGCGGCTCCCTGGCCTTCGTATCCCGCTTCTTCCCGCCTCAGTCGTTCCAGCTCAGCGACTACGTGCAACAGCTCCCGGCCAACGACGTAGACCCGCCCTTCCTGCCCGATTGGCAGTGGCAGCACGTACCGGGCCACGCCCCGGGCCAGATTGCCCTGTTTCGGGAAAAGGACCGTACGCTACTGGCCGGCGACGCCTTTGCCACCGCCAACCACGAGTCGGTACCGGAGCTGCTGCTGCAGATTCCAGAAATCAGCATTGCCGGGGCCCCGTTCAACTACGACTGGCAGCAAGTAGGCGAGTCGATAAAGGCACTAGCCGCTCTGCGCCCCGAGGCTATCGGGTGCGGTCATGGTCCGGCCGTAGCGGGCGAGAAATACACGAAGCAGCTGCAAAGGCTGGCTGATGATTTCAAAGCCCCGGCCCACGGCCGCTACGTGAGCACACCCGCCCGCACCGATGAAAACGGCGTAGCCTACCTCCCCCCCGCCCCGCACGACCCCATCCGGGCAAAGTTTGCAGTGGCGGCGGCCGGCCTAGGTGCGTTGGTAGGGGCCGCTTGGCTAATTAAGCGCTACAAAACCCACAAGCAGAACGAGTATCCCCGCCCCAAGGCAGCGGAACCCAAGCGCCAACGCACCGAAGAGGTAGCGCGCTAAGCGGCGAAGTATCTTGACAACACGAAAAGCGGCCCTGACTGTGACAGCCAGGGCCGCTTTTCGCATTCTATCAGGTTGCTTACTCCGCCGAAGTCGGGGAGACCGGAACGGTATCCGGGGCGGGTTGCTGCACTGAGATGCTGCCGTGTACCGTGCTAACTTTTAGTTGCGCGCCTCCTTTCCCGAGGGTAGCCGCCAAGTTGTGCGGCAGCACGCTTTTGCGCTTGGTATTGAGCTCAGCCTTGACTTTTCCGTGCGTGGTGCGGGCCAGGATGGTAGCGGCGTAGCTTGCAGGAAGTTGCCACTCTACGCTCCCGTTTACAGTGCTGACATCCAGCCCCGGCCCGGTCCACGCCGGGCCATCCAGCTGCAGCATGAGGCTGCCGTTGGTGGTCTGGCCGCGCACGTCACCGTTCACGTTGCGTAGCAGCAGGGGGCCGTTAGTGGTAGTGAGGCGCAACGTGCCCGCTACGTTTTCAATGGTAATACCACCGTTCATTGCCTTCAACTCCAGATTCGTGCGGGCGGGCACCAGCACTTCATAGTCCACCGCCCAGCCATCCAACGACTCATTGGCCCGGCCAGCGCGGAGCGTGTTGTTCTGGGTGGTCACCTTCACGGCAGTTACCAGCGCTTTGGCATCCGCTACGGTGGCTGCCCGGGCGGTTACCAGGGCCCGCACTTTCACGGTAGTACCACTCCAGCCGCGCACCGTAATACCGCCGTTGGTGCGTGCGTCCACGGTCAGGGTGCTGGTTTCGGCTGGCGCGGGCAGGGTCAGGTCGCGGGTTTCACAGTACAGCTTTTGCAGTGCAGAACTAGCCGTTGGGGCCGGACAAGTCAGGCTCAGGGCCGGTGCTTGCTGAGCAGCCACGGGCAAAGCGCCGAGCAACAGACCTGATAAGAGTAAAGAACACTTCATGAAAATGAGCTAGGTAGGGCAAGCCAGGGAGGAATGCTGCGCCTAAACTACTACCGGCCTCGGGAAATGCAGCGGCGCGGCTTCCCCTCCCCAAGAATGACCGTCTACGCTTCCAGCCCGGCCGCTACACCCGTGAGGTAAGCCGCTACAACGGTAGCCGCCAGCCGGGCCGTTTGGTTGTCCCGGTCGAAAACGGGGTTGAACTCGACCACCTCAAACAGCAACACATCCGGCTCCTTACCGGCCAGGAAAGCAGCCTGCGTGGCTTGGCGCGGCGTAAATCCATCGGCGCTGGGAGCACTTACGGCGGGGGCGTACGCCTCGGCGCAGCCATCCACGTCGAAGCTCACGAAGGCGGGCCCCTCAGCGGTAGCGTGGCGCAGGGCCCGGCTCATGTATTCGGGCATGCCATCCTGCTGCACGTGGGCCAGGGGCACAATGCGGGCCTGCTGCTGGTGCAGGAAGTCAATATCCTCCCAGGTGTTGAGGTTGGAATGCAAGCCGATTTCAGTGAAGCGGGGGCCGGCCAGCACTTCCTCCCGCAGCAGCTTGCCGAAGGGCGTCCCGCTGCTGAGCAAGCCGGGCCGGTCCTTCACGTCGGCGTGGGCATCCAGGTTGATGCCGCCCACGGCCGAGCCACCGGTGGCGTCGCGCAGGCCGCGCACGGTGCTATACGTACCATCGTGGGAGCCGCCCAGCACTACCACGCGGGGGTACTGGTTCAGCAGCCGGGCCAGCTCGCTCCGGATGGTTTGGTGGTTGGTTTCGTGGTCGGGGTGGCGCAGGTCCAGGTTGCCGGCATCGGCAATGCGCAGACCGTCGAGACGCACATTATGCTCCAGATTGTAGGTTTTGTGGTAGCGGCGCAGTTCCCGCCGAATGGCATCGGGCGCCCCGGCGGCCCCAGCCCGCCCCCCTTCCAGCACCGTTCCAAAATCAAGGGGCAAACCAACTAGGCACACATCGGCCTCGGGCAGTTCGTGGGCAGACCGAATCAGGTCACGGATAAAGGTGGGCATGCTCAAATGTAGGGGGAATTTGCGCGCTACTCGGTGCAGCTTAGCTTACTGGAATTATTCTTACAGCTGAACTGTATTCAAAAATCACTATTTTTAAGAGCCGGCCGTACATAACAAGTCAAAGGCTGCTGCTATGCTTCTCGATACCCCCTCGCTCACCATCCAGTACAACGCCCAAGAAGAGATGTTAGTGGTGCATTGGATTGGTCCGCACGATGCTGAATCGGTGCGGCAGGATTGCGGGCGGATGCTGGAAAGCGTCCGTCGAACGGGCTGCCGCAAGATACTGAACGACAGCAGCGAAGCTTTTGGCGAATGGTGGCCATTGGCGGCCTGGATTGGCCAGGAATTTCTGCCGGAGCTAAGCACAACCGGTGTGCAGGCCCTCGCCTGGGTTAATTCCATGGACTGGCCCTCCCGCTTTGGGGTGGCTACCACCATGCTCCATGCCCGCGGCCCGCAAATCCGGATTTTCGACTTTGACCAGCAGGAAGAGGCCCGGCAGTGGCTACTCACGCTTCCGGTTTGACGAAGCCGGGCCGACGTGTATCTTTCCGTATGAAGTTCCTTATTCCGGCGTTGAGCGTGGCCCTGCTGGCGCATCCGGGTCAGCCCAACCAGGCCCGTACCAGCCCCTCGTTTTTTACTACCTACACGTACCAGTCGTATTCCATTCTGGACAAGGGCAGCAGCTCCACGCCTATGGCGGCTAAGGGCGTAGGCGGCACGTTGCGCCTCAACCCCGATGGTACCTACCAGAAACGCTTGACGCTGGCCGGCAACGGCAGCACCCTGCGCTTCGACCAGGATGGCCGCTTCACGTTTGCCGCCGATAGTATCCGGTTTGTGTACAGCAAAAATGGCCAGCCCCGCACCGACCGGGGCACGTTCCGGCTGCGCAACGGTTTGCTCACCATCACCCTTGCTGGCTTTCCAGCTGGCAACCAGAGCATTTACACCCTAACGGCCGTGAAGCCCGGTCCTCGCTAACACCGGTGCGGCTGAGCCCCTGTCTCCACTCTTCCTCCCCTCCCCTTTACTATGGTATTCCGTACGGTTACGCTAGGCGCCCTGCTGTTGATGCTGCATGCAAGTGCCAACGGGCAGTCGAGGCCGGCAGCTAAAGCAACAGCCCGCCCGACTGCTTCGGCCAGCAAAACAGCCCCAACGAAACCAGCCGTGGCACCAGCTGCCAAGCTGCCAGCACAGTTTTTCGGTACCCACACCTACGTAGCCTACGTTATTTTCGACCCGGCTCGCAGTAAGGAGCCCACCCGTACCCGCGGCGTGAGCGGCACCCTGTGGCTGGGCCCGGCTGGCACCTACGAGAAAAAACTGAAGATTCCGGGACCCTACGGCCCGTATACCTTCGATGAGTCGGGCCGCTATACAGTGAACGGCAACCGCATCAACTTCACCTACAACAACTCCAAGGGGCAGCCGCAAAGCTACGGCGGCACCTTTCACTTCGATGTGTCCTCGCTGAGCATGGCCATGATTCTGAACGAAGACGCCCAGGGCGGCCGGGAAGTGTTTGGGCTGGTGGTAAAAGGCACCGAAAACGTGCGTCGCTCCTTCGACGACAACGGCAACGTAACGCTGCAATAATGCCCTACGTTTGGGGCAACCTCTGCCTGGCTGGCGACCCAACACCACTGCTGGGCGCGGAGGTTGTCCTTGCCGAGCCTTTCGGCTAACTTGCGGCCCCTTTCGGCTCCACCCTGCCGAACGGCTAGTTTACTCATTCACTATTTCACCAACTCACTGATAGATGGGACGCGCGTTTGAATTCCGCAAAGGCCGCAAAATGAAGCGCTGGGACCGGATGTCGAAAGACTTCACCCGTATCGGCCGCGAAATTGTTATTGCCGTCAAAGAAAACGGCCCTAACCCCGATACCAACTCTCGCCTGCGCACGGCCATGCAAAACGCCAAGGGTGTAAATATGCCCAAGGACCGCGTGGAGGCTGCCATTAAGCGCGCCAGCAGCAAGGAGGAAGGTAACTACTCGGAAGTGGTGTACGAGGGCTATGCACCTCACGGCGTAGCCATTGTAATTGAAACCGCTACCGACAACCCCACCCGCACCGTGGCCAACGTGCGCATGTACTTCAACCGGGGCAACGGCGCTTTGGGCACGGCCGGTTCGTCGGATTTCACTTTCACCCGCAAGGGCGTATTTAAGCTGGCCGCCGAGGGTCTCGACGCCGAGGAGCTGGAGCTGGAGCTGATTGACGCCGGTGCCGAGGACGTGTACACCGACCAGGAAGAGCAGGAAGACGGCTCGGTGAAGGAGTACATTGTGGTGGAAACGGCATTTACTGACTTCGGCCAGATGCAGAAGGCCTTGGAAGAAAAAGGCTTGAACGTGGTATCGGCCCAGCTGCAGCGCATTCCGAACACCACGGTACACCTGGAAGGCGAACAGCTGGAGGAAGTGATGAACCTGATTGAGAAGTTCGAAGAGGACGACGACGTGCAGGCCGTGTACCACACGCTCGGGTAAGAGTAGCATTCCGCAAAACGTTCTTTTGCAGCGGGCCGCCCCTTACCGGAGCGGCCCGCTTTCCTTTTATTCCACTCATAACAACTTATCCTCATGACAATTCATACACATATTGCATCTGTTCAGGCGGCCCTTACCGATACATTCGCCGCGTTGGATACCTGGTGTGACGCCCCCGCCGCCCTCCAGCACTACCGCCCTGCCGACGGTGGCTGGACGGCCAACGAAATTCTGGAGCACACAGCCTTAACCAATCATTTCCTGCTGTTACTGATCCGGAAGGGCGCGCGTAAGGCGTTGCAGCAAGCCCCTACCGCCGACCTCTCTGCCGAACTGGCGGCCTACACGTTTCAGGAAGAAAAGCTGGCGGAAGTTGGCGTACTCAATTCGTTTGCCTGGATCCGGCCCGAACACATGGTGCCTACCGGCACCCGCCCGTTGCCTGAGGTGCGGCAGCAGCTACGGCAGCAAGTAACGGAATGCCTGCAGTTACTTGCTGACTTGAAAAACGGGGAAGGGGTGCTGTATAAAACTACGATGTCGGTTAATGGTCTGGGCAAAATTACTGTGTACGAATACCTCTATTTCTTGGCCCAGCACGGCCGCCGCCACCTGATGCAGCTAGCAGAAAATGAAACAGAGTTTCTGCAACAACACCAATAATGGCGTTGTATTGAGTAGTATTGAAGGCGTTGCTAGTTCCCCTCAAATACTTTCCTTATGCTCGCCTTCCGTTGCCTACTGACCAGCATTTTGCTAGCCCTCGTGGCCTGTTCCTCCCCCACCGCTAAACAGGCTACCGAAGCGCTTAGTCTCACCACCTACTTCCCCGCCCCCGATACTACGCAGGTGCAAACCGGTGGCGTGCAGATGGTTTCCATATCGACACCCAAGGGCAAGTTCAACGTGTGGACCAAGCGGTTTGGTAACAACCCGCGCATGCGGCTGCTTCTACTAAATGGCGGACCGGGTGCCACGCACGAGTACTTCGAGTGCATGGAAAGCTTCCTGCCTCGGGAAGGCGTGGAGATTATCTACTACGACCAGCTGGGCTGCGGCAACTCCGACAACCCCCAGGATACCAGCATGTGGAGCCTGCCGCGCTACGTGGAGGAAGTGGAGCAGGTACGCCAGGCCCTGAAGCTGGACAAAGACAACTTCTACCTATTGGGCCACAGCTGGGGCGGCATTCTGGCCGCCGAGTATGCCCTCAAACATCAGCAGCACCTGAAAGGCCTTGTTATCAGCAACATGATGATGAGCATCCCGGCCTATAACAAGTACGCCGATGAAGTGCTGGCTCCCCAGATGAAACCTGAGGTGCTGCGCGAAATTCGGCAGATTGAGGCCCGTAAGGATTTTGACAACCCGCGCTACATGCAGCTGCTGGAACCCAATTTCTACGCGGAGCACCTGTGCCGGGTACCGCTGCCCGAGCCGGCGGCCCGCTCATTAGGCAAAACCAACCGCTCCCTCTACGTGACCATGCAGGGCCCCAGCGAGTTTGGAGCCACCGGCAAACTGGAAAACTGGGACCGGGTGGCTGACCTGCCTAAGCTAACGGTGCCAGTGCTCAGCATCGGGGGGAAGCACGACACCATGGACCCCGAGCACATGCGCATGATAGCCCAGAAAGTGCAGCACGGCACTGCTCTCATTTGCCCCAACGGCTCCCACATGAGCTTCTACGACGACCAGCCCACCTACATGCGCGGCCTCACCCGGTGGCTACAGGCCATAGACCGGGGCGAGCAGCAAATGAAGCTGTGATAGAAGACTATTATCACATTGCTTAATTCTGGCCTTGTGCTATGATTGCTTATTTTCAGGTTATGCGTGTTGCTTTGCTCACGAGCCTATTTCCACTGTTTTCATTGGCAGTACAAGCGCAGGAATTTGATGTTCGGGCTGAACATTTTCCGGGAGCTAAAAGGGTAAAAGTGCAGGCTTTTGGGCGGGGGCCAAGTGGTTTCTGGGCCGAGTATATGTTTGACGAGCAAGGATGGGTAAGTGCGAGTTGGAGTTATGCTGGCCGTAAACTTGTTGAAGCCGAGCAGTATTTCTTTACAAACCGCCGTGTGCTCTGTCAGGAAAGAATTACGACCACCGAAGATAAGCGGGTTCAGATTTTCCGGTACAGCTACCAGTATAGCCCCGATTCTACCCGCATTATCCGCGAGATTGGACTATCTGGCGCTGATACGATGTACGTGTTTCACAACTTGGAATTCGACTCCGCCAACCGTCCGATCAGGTTTACAAAAGCCAAGGGACTAAAGCGCGAGATAATCGAAGCAACCGAACTTACCTATGTGAATAACCAACTGGCTACCTACCGCCGCACTGATAACGGCGAGGAAGGAGCCACAGTCTACACCGTCACATACCAGTACAACACCCGGGGCGACCTAATCAAGGAAAACCGCACTGTGATACCCAAACCACGCAGTAACTGGTGGCTGGACAACTCCGGTGACCAGCCGGAATACAGTTACGATTACTCAAAACAGGGCCCTTGGATTCGCCGATACCTGCTTCGTGATGGCCGGAAAGTGCTCATTGCTAAACGCGCCTTCACATACTAAAGCATTCCGAACCAGGTCAATTCGCGCCTATGCTGGCTTTCACCGACGCTTTCCGCGCAGCATCTCCTAGATATAACCGTGCTTTCTTTGTGGTATGCTGGCGTATGTAAACACCAGTCACACCCATTTCCCCCTCCCATGACCATCCCCTACCGCCCCCTGTATTTGCTTGAAGCTGAATCGGCCAGCATTTTCGAAATCAAACGCCTGGATGTGCAGAGTGCAAATCCAGGGGACGTATACTTTTGGCTGTACTTTGACCGGGCCAGCGGGCAGCTCAGTCCGTTGGGCTTTGTTGCCATGAATGCAGAAGGCGAGGAACACCAACGCGAATTCACGCAGGGCACACTGCATTTCACTGCTACTCAGGGCACTTTCATTCCTACGCATACCGGTCAGCCCCTCACCCTGCGGAACATAACGCCCCCTGTTTTACCCACGGAGTTGGAAACAGCCCTGTTCACGTTTTTTGGTCAAACCCCACACCCGGCGTAAGGCTCCCCGCCGCTAATGCCGTATCTTTGCAGGCTGCCGACCCTTCAGGGGGCCGGCAGCCTGTTTTTTTACCTATCGCCCAAGTGCCTAAGTACTAGGCATCCGGCCCTAAGCACCTCCGTCATGGCAACCCGTCTCAATAAATACATCAGCGAAAGTGGCATCTGCTCCCGTCGGGAAGCTGACCGCCATATCGAGCAGGGCAACGTGTTCGTGAACGGCAAGCGGGCCAACATCGGCGACCAGGTAACCAGCAAGGACCGGGTGGTGGTGAACGGCAACCTCATTGAGCCCCGGGCCGAGGAGGATGCCGTGTACATTGCCTACAACAAGCCTCCCGGAATCATTGCCACCACCGATACCGGCATCAAGGACAACATCATCCGGGCTATTAAGCACTCGGTGCGCATCTTCCCCATCGGCCGCCTGGATAAGGAGTCGCAGGGTCTGATTCTGCTCACCAGCAACGGCGACATCGTCAACAAGATTCTGCGGGCGGGCAACCAGCACGAGAAGGAATACATTGTGATGGTGGATAAGCCCATCAACGAGCTGTTCATTGAGGGCATGGCCAGCGGCGTACCGCTGGGCGGCACCATGACCAAGCCCTGCAAGGTGTCCAAGGAAACGCCCTACATCTTCCGGATTACGCTGGTGCAGGGCCTCAACCGCCAGATCCGGCGCATGTGCGAGTATTTCGGCTACGAGGTGGTGCAGCTGGAGCGCATCCGGGTGATGAACATCAACGTGAAGGGCCTGGGCGTGGGCGAGTGGCGGGAGCTGCGCGACAAGGAGCTGAAGGTGCTGTTTGAGATGATTAAGGACTCCAGCGGCACCGACGACGGCAGCACCCCGCGCCGCCGCAAGCGCCCCTCCACCGCCGAGTTCTGGGCCGACCGTCCCGGCCGCCAGGGAGCCCCCAAAGCAGCTCCGGCCCGCGCCAGCCAGGACCGCCCAGCCGGTGCCTGGGTAGAGAAGCCCACGCGCAAAAAGGTGGCGGCCGCCCGCACGGCCAAACCCGCCGCCAAGCCTACCGACCCGCTGCAATGGCCCACCGGCCCCGGTCGTCCGGCGGGGGGTGGGGTAATTCGCCCCGATGGTGCCGGTGTTGGCAAAACCGGCCGCCCAGCCAGCTCCCGCTCCCGCAGCGCTGGCCCCGGCAAAGGCCCGGCCGCTCCGGCGAAGGGCAAAACCAGCACCCGCGGTACCCGAGGAGCCAGCCGCCCCGGTAAGCGCTAACCAACTCGCTTCCCAATACTCCATATAACCGGCCACCTCAATCGAGGTGGCCGGTTATGTTTTTTAGGGGTCTTCTCTTAGTCATTATGCATATTTTTAAGGTCTGATGCATTGCTATTCATCCATCTTTCCCATCTATACACCCAATGCCTTAAAATGGGCTTACAGTATATTTAAGGCCGTTTTTATGTATTAGCAACGCGTACTCATTCTTTTTACAAGCAGCAAAAGGCTCAGGACCAAAAGTCTGAACAATGAAAATGGTGGCATCCAAAAAAAGCCGGTGGCATGCCATGTTTGAGGCGTCGGACAAGGAAACGTCCGGTTCACTTTTCAACCCTGAATCGTTTACTGCCATGAACACCACCAAACCTTCCAATGCCTTTATTGCTGCTTCCTGGGTCGCGCTGCTGGCCGGTATGGCTGCTTTTTTTGTGGGCCTCTGGAATGCGCAGATGCCGCTCAATGAGAAAGGCTATTATTTCACGGTGCTGATGTACGGTCTGTTTTCGGCTATTTCGCTGCAGAAATCGGTGCGCGACCAGTTGGAAGGCGTGCCGGTTACGGGCATTTACTACGGCCTGAGCTGGTTCTCTACTATTCTGGCGGTGGCTTTGCTTACCATTGGGCTGTGGAATGCCTCGTTGCTGCTGAGCGAAAAGGGCTTTTATGCCATGGCTTTCCTCCTGAGCTTATTCGGGGCCATTGCGGTGCAGAAAAACACCCGGGACGCCCGCGGCACGACCACGCCGCCCACCGAATCGGCTTACTCCTCCGTGAGCTAATGCTAACTTAGCCGCCGGGCAGCACCACCCGTTGCCAGTATCAGACCAACTCGGATGGAGCTACCACACAACCAACGCATGCTGACGGGGGAACTGTACCTCGCCAACGACCCCATATTGGTGGCTGAGCGCCTCCGGGCCAAAGAGCTTTGCCACCGCTACAACCAGGAGCCCATCAACTTAAGTCGTACGGTGCTGGCCGAGTTGCTTGGCTATGAAACCGATGCGCACCTGGAAGCCCCGTTCCGCTGCGACTATGGCTACAACATCCGGCTGGGCCGCAACGTGTACGCCAACTACAACCTCACCATCCTGGATTGTGCCCCGGTTATCATCGGCAACAACGTGTTTATTGCCCCGAATGTGGTGCTAAGCACAGCCGGGCACCCGGTGGAAGTAGAGCCGCGCGTTGCCGGTTGGGAGTTTGCCCGCCCTATCACCATTGAGGATAATGTGTGGCTGGGGGCTGGTGTGCTGGTGATGCCCGGTGTCACCATCGGGGCCGGTACTACCATTGGCGCGGGCAGCGTGGTCACGCGCAGTATTCCGGCCGGCGTGGTGGCCGTGGGTAACCCCTGCCGGGTAATTCGGACGCTCTAAGCGCGGCCGGAATCGGCTTCTCATGTATCTTGCGGCCCGCTGGCAGTCTCGGCTCCAGCGGGCCGCCCCGTGTTGCCGCCGTGCAGCGCGCCCATCAACCACCGAAACCCTTCTTCCCCGCCCCATGACCCTCCGTACCGACTGGACCCTCGACGAAGTAAAAGCTATCTATAACCAGCCCGTGCTGGAGCTGGTAACCCAAGCCGCCGCCATTCATGCCGAAACGCAGGCGACCGGCGAGGTGCAGGTGTGCACCCTGCTGAGCGTGAAAACCGGGGGCTGCCCCGAAGACTGCGCCTACTGCCCCCAGGCGGCCCGCTACCACACCGGCGTACAAGCTCACAAACTGCTGCCCGATGCCGAAGTGCTGGCCGCCGCCCAGCGCGCCAAAGACGGCGGCTCTACCCGTTTCTGCATGGGTGCCGCCTGGCGCGAAGTGCGCGACAACCGGGACTTTGACCGGGTGCTGAACATGGTAACCGAGGTAAACAACATTGGCCTGGAAGTGTGCTGCACCCTGGGCATGCTGAACGAGTACCAGGCTGAGCGCCTCAAGGAAGCCGGCCTGTACGCCTACAACCACAACCTGGACACCAGCGCCGAGCACTACTCCGAAATCATTACCACCCGTACCTACGACGACCGGCTGAACACGCTGGAACACGTGCGCAAAGCCGGTATTTCGGTATGCTCGGGCGGCATTATCGGGCTGGGCGAAACTGACGAGGACCGCATTGCCATGCTGCACACGCTGGCCACGTTGCCGGCCCACCCCGAAAGCGTGCCCGTCAATGCCCTCGTACCGGTAGAAGGTACGCCCCTGGCCGACCAGCCCCGCGTGAGCGTGTGGGAAATGCTGCGCATGATTGGTACGGCCCGCATTCTGATGCCCCGCACCATGGTGCGCCTCTCGGCCGGCCGCCAGGAAATGCCCGTAACGGAGCAGGCCCTGTGCTTCCTGGCCGGTGCCAACTCCATCTTCTCGGGCGAGAAGCTGTTGACCACGCCCAACCCCGATTTCGACGCTGACAAGCAGATGTTTGCCTTGCTTGGCCTCAAGCCCCGTAAGTCGTTCAAGGACGTGCCGGAAGGCGCTGTAGTACTGGGTAAAGAGGCCGCAGTAGAGGCATAATCTTTAGTCTCTGCTGTCATCCTGAGCAAAGCGAAGGACCTTATCACGTTGTTACGTCCTTCGTTCCAGCGTAATAAGGTCCTTCGTTTTACTCAGGATGAAAGCTTTTTATCGGCTTCTCCAATGCCCACGCCCCTTCACCAACGCCTACAGACTGAGCTGGCCAAACGCGAGGATGCCGGCACCCGCCGTCGTTTACCGGCTCCGGCTGCGCTGCTTGATTTCAGCTCCAATGATTATCTGGGCCTGAGCCGGCATCCGCAGGTGCGGGCGGCCGTGCTGGCCGCGGCCGCAACGCTGCCCGCCGGCAGCACCGGCTCGCGCCTGCTTTCCGGCAACTCCCTGGCGGCAGAGGCCCTAGAAGCCCGCCTGGCTACATTCCACGGTGCTGAGGCCGCCCTGCTGTTCAACTCGGGCTACGCCGCCAACATGGGCTTCTTTGCGGCCGTACCTCGGCGCGGCGATACTATTCTGTACGACGACGCCTCCCACGCCTCCGTAAAAGACGGAATTCGGGGCTCATTTGCCACAGCCTGGAGCTTCCGCCACAACGACCTCACCGACCTATGCCGTAAGCTGGACCGGGCCACGGGCTGCGTATTTGTGGCGGTGGAGGCCCTGTACTCTATGGATGGCGACATGGCCCCGCTGGCCGAACTGGCGGCCCTGTGCCGGGAGCATAGCGCGTATCTGGTGGTGGATGAGGCCCACACCAACGGCCTCTACGGCCCCCACGGCGAAGGATTGGTAACCGAGCTGGGCTTGGAAGCCGACGTGTTTGCGCGCGTCCTCACGTTTGGCAAGGCCCTGGGCAACCAGGGCGCGGCCGTGGCGGGCCCGGCTTTGCTGCGCGACTACCTGTTGAGCACCAGCCGCCCATTTATCTACACCACGGCCCTGCCTCCGCTTGCAGTAGCGGCCCTCACGGCGGCCTACGCGGTATTGCCCGAGCTCGGGCCGGAGCGGGCCCGGCTGTTTGCCCTGTCCGACTACCTTAAAACCCGCCTGAATGCGGTGTTCGGCCTGCACGTGCCAGCGGCCAGCCACGTTATTCACCCGGTATTTTTTCCCAATCAGCCGGGTCCGGCGGCGGTGCGGGCCGTGGCCGCCGCCGCCCAGGCCGCGGGTTTCGATGTGCGCGCCATCGTATCGCCTACTGTGCCGGTGGGCACGGAGCGGCTGCGACTTATCGTGCACAGCTACAACTCCGAGGCTGAAATTGATAGGCTGGCGGCGGCACTGCAGGAGTCAGTTGCCTGACGTGCATCACCAGCTTGAAACCAGTGCTAATTCTCCCTTGTCGGAAGTTATGAACCCAACGCAGATATCGGTAGCAACCTTCGACAAGCTGGCGGAGCAATACCAGCGCCGATACATGGATGTATCGGCCTATGGGCCAATGCTAGATGTGTTTTGCTCGGCGCTTCCGCTGACTGAGGGAGCAGTGCTGGATATAGGCTGCGGCCCCGGCAACGTGATGCGCTACGTGGCGGAAAAGCGCCCGAAACTACAGCTCACAGGCCTCGATTTGGCCCCTAACATGCTGGCCCTGCCTCAAGCTAATAATCCGGAGGCGACCTTCGTGCAGATGGATTGCCGGGACGTGGCCCAGCTGCCGGGGCGGTTTGCCGGGGTACTTTGCTCCTTCTGCTTGCCCTATCTGACTCCTCCGGAAGCCGCCACCCTCATTGGCGACGTAGCCCAGCTGTTGGTACCGGGCGGCGCGTTCTACCTCAGCACTATGGAAAGCAGCGACGCGGCGGCGGGCTGGCAAACCTCCAGCGCGGGCGACCGGGTGTACATCCAGTATCATTCCGCTCATTTTCTGCTCAATACGCTGGAAGCGCGAAAGTTTCGCCTGTTGCAGCTCCAACGGCAGCCTTTTCAGAAGTCTGACGGGCAGACGGACCATGAGCTGCTGCTGGTTGCGCAGAAACCACTCTAGTGCGAGTAGCGGCGTTGCCCCCGAACCGGAGATTTCGTGCAAACCTATAAAACTTATGGGCAGGCGTTTCTATTTCTACTGCTCACTTCGAGCATCTGGACCTGTCTTAGTCATCGGATAACCAGATTTTAGCCTTTTCTGACTTGGAACGACTCTTTATCACCGGCATTGGGACCGACGTGGGAAAAACCCTGGTTTCGGCCATCATCACCGAAGCCCTGCTAGCCGATTACTGGAAGCCCGTGCAGGCCGGCCTCACCCCCACCACCGACGCAGCCACCGTGCGGAGCCTCGTGCAGAACCCCGTGAGCCGGTTCTGGCCCGAGCGGTACCGGCTGCAGCTGCCGGCCTCGCCCCACGCCGCGGCCGCCGCCGAGGGCCTAACCCTGAGCCCCGAGGATTTTCAGTTGCCCGCTACCGACAATCATTTGCTGGTAGAAGGCGCCGGCGGCCTACTTGTGCCGCTGGCCCCCGGTTTCCTTATTGCCGATTTGGCGCAGCAGTTTGCGCTGGACGTGGTAGTAGTGTCGCGGAATTACTTGGGCAGCATCAACCACACCCTGCTTACGCTGGAAGCTTTGCAAGCGCGGGGGATGCGGGTGCGCGGCCTCGTGTTCAACGGGGAGCCCACGCCGGCTACCGAAAACTTTATTGCGGAGCACACCGGCGTGCCCGTCATGCCCCGGGTACTACCCGAGCCGCTGGTAACTCCCGCCGTAGTAAGCCGCTACGCCGCTGATTTCAGGGTATGGTTTGGGCTGTAGGCAGCATCTTTGGTGCCCGATGAATATACCAACCGCCGGGCACGAAAGATGCCTGAAAACCACCACTAGCGCGGCCGGTTGTAGCTTTGTCCCGGCTGGTAGTTCCGGCCCCACCTCACAATGCCCCACCCTATTTCCCTGGCCCAGCGCGACCACGCCGTGCTGTGGCACCCCTACACCCAAATGCAAACTGCCCCGCTGCCCGTGCCCATCGTACGCGGTGAGGGCAGCTGGCTGATTGCCGAAGACGGCACCCGCTACCTCGACGGTATTTCCTCGTGGTGGGTGAATCTGCACGGCCACGCTCATCCGCAGATTGCCCGGCGCGTGAGCGAGCAACTGCGCACCCTGGAGCACGTGCTGTTTGCCGGTTTCACGCACCCTACGGCCGTAGAATTGGCCGAGCAGCTGCTGGCCCTGTTACCGGCCAACCAGGCCCGCGTTTTCTACTCCGATAATGGCTCCACGGCCGTGGAAGTGGCCCTGAAAATGGCGCTGCAGTACTTCCACAACCAGGGCCAGCCGGAGCGGCGCACGTTCCTGTGCTTTCAGAACTCCTACCACGGCGACACCTTTGGGGCTATGGCCGTAAGTGCCCGTGGGGCCTTCACGGAACCCTTCTGGCCCCTGCTGTTTGAGGTGGAGTTTCTGCCGGTACCGGTGCCGGGCCAGGAGGCAGAAACCCTGGCTCAGCTGGACAGCCTGCTGCAGCGCCCCGATGTGGCCGGGTTCATCTTCGAGCCGCTGGTGCTGGGCACGGCCGGCATGGTGATGTATGAGCCCGAGGTGCTGAGCGAGATGCTGCGCCGCTGCCGCCAGGCCGGCGTGCTCTGCATTTCCGATGAGGTGATGACCGGCTTCGGCCGGACCGGGCCGCTGTTTGCCAGCTCTCTGCTGGCGGAGCAGCCCGATATCATGTGCTTTTCCAAGGGCCTGACGGGCGGCACCCTGGCTATGGGCCTGACCACCTGCGCCGCCCCCATCTACGAGGCCTTCCTTAGCCAGGATAAGATGCGGGCCCTGTTCCACGGCCATTCGTACACGGCCAACCCCGTGGCCTGCGCCGCCGCCCTGGCCAGTCTGGAGCTCACGCGGGCCGAGGAGTGTACCCAACAGCGCCAGCGCATTGAGGCCGCCCACGCTGCGTTCCGGCAGGCGCTGGAAGGCCAGCCGGGCATCCGGGCCGTGCGGCACCGGGGTACCATTCTGGCCGTGGAGTACGACCCCGGTGAGGGCACCAGTTATTTCAGCCGCCTCCGCGACGCCTTTTACCAGCTGGCTATCGACAGCGGCGTAGTACTACGCCCCCTGGGCAACGTAGTGTACCTGCTGCCGCCCTATTGTACCACCAACGCCGAGTTGGAGCTGCTGTACGACGTGCTGCGCCGCATGCGCGAATTGGTACTGAACTTTGCGCCGGAATCCACTTTGCCCGAGTACCTGCATGATTAGCTTGGCGTCCGCAGAGCAAGAACTGATAGTTATCCGGGGCCGGGGCCGGGTATCGTCGCTGGGTTTCAGCCTAGTGCCCGCCAACGCGGACGCCTCGCCCTTCACAGCGCACGGCACGGGCGTACCCGTAGCCGCTTTACCGCCCGCCGCTGAAGCTGCGCTGGCTGAAGTGCGCCGCAGCAACCCTGCCTTCCGTCAACTCGACCGCACCGTACTGCTGGCGCTGCTGGCCGCCCGTGAGGCCACGGCCCAGGCCAAGTGGTTAGTTGCCGGTTGCCAGTTGCCGGTTGCCAGCTATGAGCCGTCAGTTGCTGATACATCCCATCCCGAAGTACCAATTGTAGAGGACCGTACCGCCTCAGCGTCTCTCGGGACAACCGACAACCGACAACCGGCAACTCCCCCCTCACAACGGGTAATTGACAACTGGCAACCGGCAACTCAACTCGCGGTGAGCATTGGCAGTAGCCGGGGCGCCACCGGGCGGCTGGAGGAATTTCACGCGGAGTTTCTGGCGGAAGGCACCGTTTCGGCCGTGGCCTCGCCCCTTACCACCCTGGGTAACGTGGCAAGCTGGGTAGCGTTTGATGCGGGCAGTACCGGTGGCGCGGCGCTCAGCCATTCCAGCACCTGCAGCAGTGCATTTCAGGCCCTGGGCAACGCCACGGCGTGGCTGCGGGCGGGCATGGCCACCCGGTTTCTGGCCGGCGGTACCGAGGCCCCGCTCACCGATTTTACGCTGGCCCAGATGCGGGCCATTGGCATCTACTCGCCGTTTGCGGCGGCCGATTGGCCCTGCCGGCCTGGGGCGGGGCGTCCGTCCACGTTTGTGCTGGGTGAGGGTGCCGCCGTGTTTGCCCTGGAGAAAGTAAGCCGGGCCAATCTGCTGAAAATCCGCCTCGACAACCCGCTACTGGTGCTGGAAAGCGTGGGCTTTGGCTTCGAGGCCATCGGCAGCAAAACGGGCCTTTCGCCCGATGGGCAGCACTTTCAGCAAGCCATCCGGCAGGCTCTTGGCCAGGCCGGCGTGCAGCCCGCCGAGGTAGACGCCGTGGTCCTGCACAGCCCCGGTACGCCGGCCGGCGACGCGGCTGAGCGGGCGGCTCTAAGCGCCGTGTTCGGGGAACAGCTTCCGCCGTTGCTGTCCAACAAGTGGCTGGTGGGGCACACGCTGGGAGCCTCGGCGGCCCTGAGCCTGGATTTCGCCCTGCACGTACTGGAAACCCAGCAGTGGCCTACTCCTCCGGTTGGCCCTGATTTGGCCTCTTATCCCAAGCAACCTATCCGGCGCATTTTGGTGAATGCTGCCGGGTTTGGCGGTAATGCGGCCAGCGCGCTGGTGTCTGTATTACACTAATATCCATTGCAAGCACTGTCATTCCGGGTGAAGCGAGGAATCTGAGTTTCTTGGCAAATAACTATCCCCAGATTTCTGGCTTTACCCGGAATGACAGTGCTTGAACTTCGATACTTCTTCGGCCCTTGGCTACCTTACGGCCGCAACGCGCAGGCGTAAATCTGCGTCTCTATCCCGCACTCAACCAAACCCTATGCGCCGTTCTCTTTCGCTACTTTTCACGCTGGGCCTAGCCGCGCCCGTTTTCGCCCAAACCAAGCCCACCGTCACCCCCGATCCGCTCATCACCCGCATGGTACAGGACGTATCGGAGCAGCGGCTGCGCGAGGATATTGATAAGCTGGTGAGCTTTGGCACCCGCCATACCCTGAGCGACACCAAGAGCAAAAAGCGCGGTATTGGGGCGGCCCGCAACTGGGTGGAAGACGAGTTCCGGAAGTACAGTAAAGCCAGCGGGGGCCGCCTGAAAGTAGAGCAGGATACCTTCACCATCAAGCCTGACGGCCGCCGCATCAACCGGCCCGTGGTAATGGCCAACGTGATGGCCACCCTGCCCGGCACCGACCCCACCGACAAGCGCGTATTTATTGTGAGCGGCCACATCGACTCGCGGGTGACGGATGTGATGAACGCCACGGCCGATGCGCCCGGGGCCAACGACGACGGCTCGGGTACGGTGGCCGTAATGGAGCTGGCCCGGGTGATGAGTCAGCAGCAGTTTCCGGCTACCATCATTTTTGTGGCAGTGCAGGGCGAAGAGCAGGGCCTCTACGGCTCCACGCACCTGGCCAAGCGGGCCAAAAAGGAGGGCTGGAACTTGGTGGCTATGCTCAACAACGACATCATGGGCAGCTCTACGGGCCACGACCCGGAAATCAAGGATGACAAGCGCCTGCGTGTATTCAGTGAGGGCGTGCCCGCCACCGAAACCGCCGATGAAGCCAAAGTACGCCGCACACTTTCCTCAGAAAACGACTCACCCAGCCGCCAGCTAGCCCGCTACACCCGCATAGCCTGCCAGCAGTACGTGCCCGGCCACGAGGTAGTGCTGGAGTACCGGCCCGACCGGTTTTTGCGCGGCGGCGACCACACGCCTTTTAACCAGCAGGGGTTCACGGCGGTGCGTTTCTCAGAGATGAACGAGGATTTCCGCCACCAGCACCAGGATTTGCGCACCGAAAATGGTACTGAGTACGGCGACTACGCCAAGTTTATGGACTTTGCCTATCTGCGCCGCAACACCGGCGTAAACCTGGCTACCCTGGCCTCGCTGGCCTTGGCTCCCGCCGCCCCCGAAAACGTAGGCGTACTCACGGCGGAGCTCACCAACCGCACCCAACTCAAGTGGGAAGCCCCTAAAACCGGCGAGCGGCCGGCCGGCTATTACGTGCTCATGCGCGAAACCAGCGCCCCTGAGTGGCAGCAGAAGTTCTTCGTAACCGACCTCAAAGCCGACCTGCCCCATAGCAAGGACAACTACATCTTTGGGGTGGTAAGCGTAGATGCTGAAGGCCACGAGAGCTTGCCCATTATTCCCAAGCCAGTGCGGTAGTCAATACCAGGTTATCCACCACGCAACAGCCCGGCGGTAGCTAGTACCGTCGGGCTGTTGCGTGGTGGATAACCTGGTATTTTATGCTGCGGGCACAACACCATCTCCTTTGATTTAGCTGCATCTGCAACTAATTGCGGACGTGTGCGCCACACTTCTTGTAAAAGCCATACAATATTAGAAAGATACAATTGCTTTACACATAACTCTGCGTGTAAAATCCTTATTATTGGCGGCGCATTGATGTAAGTCTGTGCGCAAGTAATTTCCTCGCCCTTCTATTCTCCTATTGCGTCCAGTGTAGCCTACCGGCTACTTATTCCGTAGCCCCTGCTTGTGCAAAGGGTACGGAAACCTGTTCTCTCACTGGCTTGCCGGGCTACAACCAGCCGGCGTCCGCAATAGCTTTTCTATGCGTATTCTTTACTTCCTTTCTGGCCCTGCTCAGGCCGGATTACGAACCGCGTCAACGGTTGGCGGACAACGTCCTCAGGCACTTCGGCTTCCTGCTACGGCTGACCGGCCCTAACTGTTACACTTTTTTACTGGTATTATCTGACCGCGCCTTTTCGGGCCGTTGGCCGGCACCGCTGTGTGCCGCCGCTCCGAAGAACCCGCTCCTATTACGCTATGATTCAGCAGGCTCTGCAGGCTCTCACCGACGAGTTGAACTCCTACCTCAACCAGGTTTTCCACCTGACCGATAACCAGGACCGCGCCCTCCTGACGCCCTACACCGGGCCCGATGGCAATTCGCTACCGACAACGCTCAACCGCCTGTGTATTACGCTGGTAAATCTGGAGCAGGAAACCACCCTGCGGAATGGGCCGGCCGGCCGGGCTACTCCCGGCACGAATGGGCCCGAGTATGCCCGCAGCAATCCGGCCATCCGGCTGAACCTGCGCGTGTTGCTGGCAGCCAATTTCAGCGACTACTCTGAGGCGCTGAAGTTTTTAGGGGCGGGTCTTACCTTCTTTCAGCGCAAAAACGTGCTCACGGCCCAAAATACCCCCACGCTGGACCGTCGCCTGGAAAAGGTTCTGGTGGAGCTGGAAACTGCCACTACCCACGAATGGAGTCAGCTGTGGGGAATGCTGGGCAGCAAATATCTGCCGGGCGTGCTCTATAAAGTGCGGATGCTGACGCTACAGGATGATGCCGACGGAGCCACGCTGCCGGGCATCGGGGCCATTGACCAGTACGCCGGCTAGCCATGCGCCAGACCTACCAACTCCTGTGCGCAATAGAGCAGCGGCACGACTATTTCCAAGCCCCGGATACGCCGGCCGTCCGGATTACGCCCACCGCCGCCACGACCCGCCACCTGCAACGGGCCGGCCTCTGGGTGAAGCCCACGGCCAACGGCCTGGCCATTCTGCGCGACCTGAACGACCCCGCTGCCGCCTGGGCCCTGCCTGACTTTCTGTTTCCGCTGCGGTTTCAGCTGGAACCACTCCGGCCGGATTTTGCCGGTTTCACGGTGCTGCCTGCGCCTTCTGAGCCCAGGCCCGCGCAGGGTCGCCGCCCCATTCATTACTTCCAAGTGCGCGCGGCCAAGGGTGCCCTGGTGAAGCTGAAGGCGGAAAAGGCCCTGCTGCTGCCGCTCACACCCGCCACCCTCACGGCCGATACCGGGCAGCTGCCCGCCGCCCGTCCGGCGGTTCGGGTGCTGGCAGTAGCTCGGGGAGCTACCGTGGCGGCGGCCCTGCCCCTGGACGCGGCCGGCCGGGTACTGCTGGACGAAGCGGGACGGGTGGCCTTGGATGTACGCCGGGAAGGCGGGGGGCGCTACCAGCTGCGCGTAGCCGGGACCAACGCCCTCGATTTTTACGCCGATGAGCAACTGTATGCTGCCCAGGCCTGGGGCGTGCTCGAAATTGACCAGCCGGCCCTACAGATGCTGCCCCTGACTGTGCAGCTCTGCTTTACTGCTCGGGCAGCCCACTGGTGCTACCAGTTTCGCTACCGCCCACCCGCCGATAAGCCCTGGCAGCAGCCCGACGCAGAACTTTCGGTAAAAGCCACGGCCCGAACTGATGACCCCACCGAGCCGCCAGCCCCGCCCCCCATTGATTTTGAGCGGGTGCCGCCCCCGCCCGGCGTAGCCGCTGCTTTTCTGTCCCGTGAGCCCATTGTCCTGCGGGAGCGGCCCCGCTACACCTGCGCCCTCCGCTACGCCCGGCCCGAGCCCCGCCCACGCCTGTCTGCGGGTCCGCCCCTGAGCGGGAGCAACCAGCCCGGCCGGCTCATTGCCCTGCTGCCTACCCCCGGCCCTGAGCTGCTGCGCCCGGTGCCGGCCACCTGGCCTAGTGGGGCCGAAACCGGGGCCGTGTACGCTGAAATCTTCGTTCACCTCTGATTTTTTTCCTTTTTCATCCTTAACCCCAATCTCCTCTTATGGAACAGCAAACCCCCGGCGTTTACATCAACGAGATAAACGCCTTTCCCAACTCGGTAGTGGAGGTGGGCACGGCCATTCCGGCCTTCATCGGGTACACGGCCAAGGCCAATTACAATGGCGAAGACCTGAGTAACCGGCCCCAGCGCGTTACCTCGCTGAAGGAGTACGAAACCTATTTCGGCCAGGGCAATACTCCCCTGTTTAACCTGACCAAGCTGGATGCCGGTAACACGGTAGCCTCGCTGGGAGCTGATCTGGCCGTGCAGCCCCTGCCGTTGCAAATCAGCAGCCTGGATGCGGCGGATTATAGCCCTACCACCGCCGTACTAACCAAGTATGCCCTGACGCCCGAGCAGGACGAAGTGTACTACCTCTACAACAACATCCGGCTGTTTTACCAGAACGGCGGAGCTACCTGCTACATCATCTCCATCGGTGAGTACGCAGGAACAAGCATGGGGGAGCAGGACAAAGAGGATATCAAGACGGAGGACGACCCCAAGGTGGAGGACGACCCGAAAGGAGGTGCTAAGAAGGAAGTGAAGGAGCCGGCCGCCGCGCCCAAAGCGCCCAAAGACCTGTTTCTGGACGCCATTGCCTCCCTGGTATATGAGCAGGAACCCACGATGGTAGTGTGCCCCGACGCGCTACGCCTGCCTCGTGATGAGTATTACACCGTAGCCCAGGCCATGCTGGGCCACTGCAACGCCACCCAGCGGTGCGTGGCCCTGCTGGACGTATACAAGGGTGCCGTAACGGACCCGCTGGTCCTCAACAGCGACGATAAGGAGAAAAACCCCATTGTGGCCTTTCGCGAAGGGGTTTCGACCAACTACCTGAAGTACGGGGTGGGTTATTTCCCTTGGGTGGTTACCACGGTGGTCAACACCATTGAAACCTCCTTCCTGAACCTGAAAAAGGACCTGCTCGACAGCTTCGCGGCCCTGGCTGATACGGCTGTAGCGGCTGCCCGGGAAAGCCTAGCCGAGCAGCCAGCCGACGACCAGCCTCCTATCAGTCCGGCGGAACGGGCCAAGCGGGCCGATATGCTCCGTCTGTTCAGCAACTACGCCGGCGTGGTGAAGGAAGCTCAGCGGCTATACGCTGTGGAGGAGCTGAAGCGGGACCTGGCCTTCGAACTGGACGTGATTCGGGTGCATAACGCTTTGCTGGCGTCCAGCCTCGACTACAAGCGCCTCATCGACAACATTACCCGCTACCGCAACACCCTGCCCGTGGCGGCGGCCATGGCCGGCGTGTACACGGCCGTGGATACCAACCGGGGCGTGTGGAAAGCACCCGCCAACGTGGGCCTCAACAGCGTGGTAGCGCCCACCGTGAACCTGAGCGACAATGACCAGGCCCGCCTGAACGTGGACGCGGCTACCGGCAAATCGGTTAACGCCATCCGGCCGTTTCCGGGGCTGGGCGTGCTGGTGTGGGGGGCCCGCACCCTCGATGGCAACAGCCAGGACTGGCGCTACGTGAACGTGCGCCGCACCATGATTATGCTGGAGCAGTCCATTAAGCTGGCTTCCCGCGCCTACGTGTTCGAGCCCAACGACAACAACACCTGGGTGAAGGTGCAGAGCATGATCAGCAGCTTCCTGTTCAACCAGTGGAAGCAGGGCGCGCTGGCTGGCTCCAAGCCCGAGGACGCCTACAGCGTGGCCGTGGGCCTGGGCACCACCATGACCGGCGACGACGTGCTGAACGGCTACATGAACGTGTTCATCAAGGTGGCCATTTCCCGCCCTGCCGAATTCATTGTGCTCAGCTTCCAGCAGCAGATGCAGAAGTCCTAGCGCTTTTCTATTTCCATTTCTGATTTCCTCACTTTTACGACTGCAAGCTCATGGCTGGTGAAGCACAGGATGCCGTTTGGCCCCTACCTAAGTTTTATTTCAAAGTGGACCTCGGCGACGGCAAAGGCGACGTGCCTTTTCAGGAAGTAAGCGGCCTCGAAACCGAAACCCAGATAATTGAGTACCGGGCCGGCAACAGCCCCACCTTCTCCACCATCAAGATGCCCGGCTTGGCCAAGGTGGGCAACGTAACCCTCAAAAAGGGCATTTTCGTGAAGGATAACCACTTCTGGGACTGGTACTCCACCATCAAGCTCAACCTCATCAAGCGCACTACGGTGGTGATTATGCTCTGCGACGAGGGCGGCAACGCTACCATGACCTGGACGCTGAATAACGCCTGGCCCACCAAAATTCAGGGCACCGACCTGAAGGCCGACGGCAACGAGGTGGCCGTGGAAACCCTGGAGGTAGCCTACGAAACCCTGGAAATCAAGAACGGCTAATCCCTGAGTCATGCCTGATAAAGGGTATCCGCCCGTCAGTTTTTACTTCACGCTCTCGTTCGAGGCCATCAAAACCACCGCCGACGCGGCGTTTCAGGAGGTTTCGGGGCTGGCCGTGGAGCGGGAAACCGAAACCATTGGGGAGGGCGGCCAGAACCTGTATAAGTATACGGTGCCCACCGTGGCCAAGTACAGCAACCTGGTGCTCAAGCGGGGCCTGCTGATTGAAGGCTCGGCGCTGGCAGCCTGGGTACGCACCACGATAGGCTCGGACTTGTCCGAGCCTATCGTACCCAAGCAGGTGTTTCTGAGCTTGTTGAACCCGGCGGGCGAGACGCTGGCGTTCTGGTCGTTTGAAAACGCCTGGCCCGTGAAGTGGAGCGTTTCGGATTTCAAGGCCGAGGAAAACGCCCTGGCCATTGAAACCCTGGAGCTGACCTACACCCGCTTCCAGCAGCAGCGTGTGCGCTGAGCCGTGCTTTTTCCATCCAGATTCTTTTCTGAGTTATGCCCATTGAAATTCGGGAGCTGATTATCAAAGTAACCGTGCACGACGAAAGCCGCCTCCCCGCCACCCGCCCGGAGGCGGCCTTCAGTGCCGAGGCCCGCGAGCAGCTCCGCCGCGAAATCACCGAGAGTTGCGTGCGGCAGGTACTAACCCAGCTGCGCCGCCAGCAGGAACGCTGAACCTGCCCCACAGGCCCGCAAGCGTCCTTTTTCACCACTATCCTTTTCAGTTCTAGCCGCGCATGACCCTGGTTAAGATGGTGATTCAGAGCTACGAGAACGAGCAGTTCACCACCAAGGGGGCGGACAGCTACACTGTGTTTCTGAATCCCGAATCATTTTCCCACACCTACGCCATTGCCTACTCCAAAACCGAAACCCTGGGCCAGAACGGCCAGGCACCCAAATTCAAGGCCATCGGGGATGAGGAAGTCAGCTTTGATTTGCTATTGGATGGCACGGGGGCGGTGGAGGGCAAGGTGCTGGACGTGAGCAAAAGCATCAAGCAGCTGCGCAACGTGGTGCTGGAGTATCAGGGCAAGCTCCACTCGCCGTACTACGTGCAGCTGAGTTGGAGCAACCTGCTCTTCAACTGCCGCCTTACCAAGTTCGACATCAGCTACACCCTGTTTAAGCCCGACGGCTCCCCGCTGCGGGCCAAGGTGAGCCTCACGTTCGTGGGCTTCACCGACCCCGCCACCCTGGCCAAGCAGGCCGATAAGCAGTCCTCGGACCTTACCCACCACCACCGGGTGCAGGCCGGCGACACGCTGCCCACGCTCTGCCACCGCATCTACGGCAAGCCCGACTACTACATTCAGGTGGCCCGCCGCAACGACTTGATCAACTTCCGCCGGCTGGAGCCTGGCTCCGTGCTGGTGTTTCCGCCCCTGGTGTAAGAAACCACCTTCGTTCTATTTCTTTTCGCTTACCGCATGTCCGCGCCCAGCCCCGTTTCCAACACCACCGACCTTGTGACCTTCCGCATTCTGGCGGGCGGCACCGAAATCAATACGGCCTACCAAGTGCGCGCCATTACGGTGCAGAAGGGCGTGAACCGCATCGGCCACGCCCGCATTGAGCTACACGACGGCAGCCCATCCTCGGAGGACTTTCCTATCAGCGACTCGGCCGATTTTCTGCCCGGCACGGAGTTGACCATTCAGGCCGGCTACCACACCGAGGACACTACCATCTTCAAAGGTCTTATTGTAAAACACGGGTTGGAAGCTGGGGCCGATGCCCCGCTGCTGGTGCTGGAGTGCCGCGACAAAGCCGCCAACATGACGGTGGGCCGCAAAACCGCCGTGTACCCCGACAGCACCGACAGTGACGCCATCAGCAAAGTAATTGGCACCCACGGCCTGAGCAAGGCGGTAGACGACACCTCCGTTTCCCACCCCGAGCTGGTGCAGTACTACTGCACTGATTGGGATTTTGTGGTGGCCCGGGCCGAAGCCAACGGGCTGGTAGTGCTCAGCGAGCAGGGCAAGCTCACGGTTACGGCCCCCGATACCTCGGCCAACCCGGTGCTGGCCCTGACATACGGGGCTGACATCTTCGATTTCTCCCTGGAAATGGATGCCCGCTCCCAGTACCAAGCCGTGAAAAGTCAGGCCTGGGACTACAAAACCCAGGCCGTGCTGGAAGCAGAGGCCCAGAAGCCCGGCGTGTCCACGGCCGGCAACGTCACCTCCGATACGCTGGCCCAGGTGCTGGCCGAAACCTCCTACGATTTGCAGCTGGCCTCAGCCGTGACGCAGGAAAGCCTACAGGCCCGGGCCAACGCGCTCTGGCTGAAATCAACGCTGGCCAAAATCAAGGGTACCGTGCGGTTTCAGGGCAGCGCGCTGGCCGTACCGGGCTGCATGGTAACGCTGGCCGGCATGGGTACGCGCTTCAACGGCAACGCCTACGTAGCCGGCGTAATGCACACCTTAGCCGAGGGCGACTGGGTAACTGAAGTAACGCTGGGCCTGGAAGAGCGGTGGTTTGCGGAGCAGCACCCCGAGGTGGCCGCGCCCTCCATTCTGGGGCCGCTGCCGGGCATTCAGGGGCTGTATAACGCGGTGATAAAGCAGATTCACGAAGACCCGGCCAACGAGTTCCGGGTGGAAGTGATGGTGCCGGCGTTACAAAGCAAAACGCTGTGGGCACGCCTGGGCCACCCCTACGCCTCCTCGGGCAGCGGGGCCTACTTCTATCCAGAGGTGAATGACGAGGT
Organism: Hymenobacter pini; assembly: GCF_020421205.1. Classification (GTDB taxonomy): domain Bacteria; phylum Bacteroidota; class Bacteroidia; order Cytophagales; family Hymenobacteraceae; genus Hymenobacter; species Hymenobacter pini. The sequence goes on along the minus strand of NZ_JAIZZH010000001.1, from coordinate 883,927 downwards.
GATTCTGGGCTTTTTCAATAACGACCCGCAACAGCCCGTGATACTGGGCGCGCTCTACAGCAGCGGCCGGGCTCCGGCCTATACGCCCGCCGAGAAGAACAACCTCAAGGGCTGGGTGACGCCCAATAAGCTCACGGTGGAGTTTGATGACGACAAGAAAATCATCACCATCAAAACGCCCGGCGACAACAAGTTCGTGCTGGATGACAACGGCAAAACCATCACCCTCACCGACGCCAAGAACAACAAAGTGCAGCTCTCGGAAAGCGGCATCCTGCTGGACAGCGCCGCCAACCTGCAGCTTAAAGCCCAGCAGAACATTGAGTTGACGGCCACCAACGGCATCACCCTCAAAGCCACCGCCGACCTGAAGCTACAGGGCCTGAACGTGGACGCCACCGCCCAGATGCAGCTCAAAATGGCCGGCACCGCCGCCGCTGAACTGACCGCCTCAGGGCAGGTGAAAGTGCAGGGCGCTATGGTAATGATCAATTAGCGTCAGCGGACAGCAGAGCAGGCAGCTTCATCGTCATGCTGAGCGAAGTCGAAGCATCTCTTCCACTTCGTTGCAACAGCAACCCCATTCTTTCATTCACCCATTCACCTTCCCGTGCCCTTCGCCGCCCGCCTTACTGACATGCATACCTGCCCCATGCAGACGCCCGCCGTACCCCCCATTCCGCACGTGGGCGGGCCCATTATCGGGCCGGGCTGCCCTACGGTGCTCATTGGCAAGCTCCCGGCCGCCCGCGTCGGCGACTCGGCCGTGTGCGTGGGGCCGCCCGACAGCATCGTGCAGGGCTCGGCCACAGTGATGATTGGGGGCGCGCCGGCCGCCCGCATGGGCGACGCCACGGCCCACGGCGGCAGCATTGTGCTGGGCTGCTTTACGGTGCTAATTGGCGGATAATTATGGACGGTTTTTCCTGGAGCAGCGCCGGCGAAGAGCCCGCCAACTCGTTTCTGGGCCGGGGCTGGAGCTTTCCCACGGCCTTTGAGCCCAGCACCCTGCAACTGACGCTGGTGGCCGAGGAGGAGGACATCCGCCAGAGCCTCTACATTCTCTTCAACACCCACCCTGGAGAGCGGATTATGCACCCGGAGTACGGCTGCGCCCTGCGCCAGTTTCTGTTCGAGCAGATAGACAGCTCGGTGATTACACGCATTAAGGCTACCGTGGATAAGGCCGTGCTGCTGTTTGAGCCCCGCGTGAGCCTGCTGGGCGTGGAGGTGCATACCGGCAGCATCAACGACGGGGTGCTGCTGCTGGAGGTGGACTACCGGGTGCGCACACTCAACAGCCGCCACAACGTGGTGTACCCATTTAAGCGCGAAGCCACCTTACTGGCCGGGCATCGGTAGCGTATGGGGCCTTCTTCCACTCCTTCGTTTCAGGACAGCGGCACCTCCCAGCCGGGGCGCCGCCAACCGCTGCTGCTCGACAGTCGGGTGGTGCTGGCCGATTATACGACGGAGGATTTATTGGCCTACGTTAGCTACTTCTCAAAGCTGGTGCGCTATTACGAGGTGGTGGATGGGCAGGTAGAAACCCGCCGGACCTGGCGGCTTGGCGAAAAGCGCAGCCTGCTCATCATTGCCCAGATTGCCACCCAGCGCCTGCCCGCCCAGTACGACTACTTTGCCCGGCTGATTCGGGAGGTGCAGGACCCAATGGCCACCTCGGCGCAGCAGCAACAGGCCCGCCGCACCCTGCTGGGCCGGATTTACAAGATGGCTACCCAGTTCGACCACTGGTGCGAGTCGCACTTGCGCAGCCACACCCGCCGCACGTTTCAGGCCGAGCTGCACGCCGCCGTTGACGAGCTGGTTGCCCCCTTGCAGCGGGCTGCTACCCTGGAGCGGGCATTGCTGGAACACTACGGCCTCCCGGCCCGCACGGCCTCCGACCGGGGCCCCGAGCAGCTCCTGCACATCTGGTCGGCCACCCCGCGGCCCCAGCCGCCCGTGCCGGCCACCCTGGCGGCCGTGGATGAGGAGCTAACTGATTTGCTCTGGACGTTTTACAAGGCGCAAACTTCTTTAGCCGCGCTGGCGCAACGGGTGCTGCGTAGCAGCCTGCGGGAGACGCCCCCGGAGAACGACATGCTCCCGGAAATGGCTTTGCTCCTCACGTTTCTGGAGCTGTACAAGCACGCCCAGCAAGCACTCAACGACATTCCCCGCCGCCACCTCGACTACTACTACCGGCAGGTGCTACACGTGGTTTCCCGCCCGGCCCGGCCCGACCATGCTTTCCTGGTTTTTACGCTGGCCAAGGGTGTACCGGAGGCCCGGCTGCCGGCCGGCATTACGGTGGAAGGCGGCAAGGACGCGCAGGGGCAGCAGGTAGTTTTCACCACCACCGAGCCGGTACGGCTGGCTCCTTGGCGGCTTGAGCAGCTAAGCTCGATATTCGTGAGCGGGCTCAGCGCCGGGGCCGTTCGGGGCGTGTACGTGGCACCGCAGGCCAACTCGGCCGATGGGCAGGGCCGCCCCCTCCCCGACCCGGCCACCGGGTGGGCACCCTTCGGCAGCAGCCAGGAACTGCTGGCTCCTCCGGCCCGTACCATGACCAGCGCGGCGGTGGGCTTTGCTGTATCGGCCGCCGTGCTGCTGTTGCGGGAAGGTCGTCGCACGGTGGAACTGAGCCTACGGTGCGAGCCCGCCAGCTTTGCCCACTTTGCCGCCGCGCTGGCCCCCGCCGGTACGCCCCTGCAGCGCGCCTTCGATAAACTGGGTTTGGAGCCTTTCCGGGTGGACGTAACCGGGACCGAGGGCTGGCTGCCGCTACGGGTGCAGGAGTTGCGCCTGCTACCCGACACCCATACCGTCTGCTGGCAGCTGACCATCGACCGGGAGCAGCCCGCCCTTGTGGCCCATCAGCCGGCCCTGCACCCAGGGCAGTTCCGCTCGGAGTGGCCGGTGCTGCGGCTGCAGCTTCATGAGCAGGCCCCGGACTACGCGTATTCCAGCTTCAGCGCCCTGCAACCCCTTACGATTACGCTGCGCGTGCAGGCTCAGGATGTGCAAACCCTGCAGCTGGCCAACCAGCTGGGGCCGTTAGCTCCGGGGCTGCCGTTTGCGCCCTTCGGGCCCCAGGCCCAGCCGGGGGACTATTTACTGGTCGGCTTTCCGGAGCTGTTCCGCAAGCGCCTGACCCAGCTGATTCTGACCCTGGACTGGGCTCAGTTGCCCTTGGAGCCCAACGGCTTTGCGGATTACTACCAGGGCTACCAGCCGCCTTTACACAACGACTCCTTCCAAGTGGCGGCCAGTTACCGACGCGACTGGCGCTGGGTACCGCAAACCACCCCGGAAACTCAGCTGGCCCTGTTCCAGACGATGCCCGACCTGAGCCGACCGGCCGGCACGGTGCTGTTGCCCAGCACCCACCTGGTGCTGGCTACCCACGCCGCCGACTTCCGGCGGCAGCCGGCCGTGGCGGACGGGCCTTTGCAGGCGGAGGCCGCTACCGGGGCCATCCGGCTGGAACTGGTGGCCCCGGCCAGCGGCTTTGGCACTGAGCAATACCCTCCGCTGCTGGTAGAAACCCTGCAGTACAACGCCCGCAACCCATCCCGCCCCCGCCCGCTGCCCCACCCGCCCTTCGTGCCCATGGTCAAGAGCACCTGGCTGAGCTACGCGGCGGAAGAAGAAATTGACGTACCAGCTTTGTTTGGCCCGGCAGCGGCCGGGCAGGCGCAGTTTTACTACGTGCATCCGCTGGGCGAGTACCAGCCCACCCGCTGCCAGCCGGCCGCTGCGGTTTCGCCGGAGCAGTCCCAGCTTCCGCGGCCGGCCTACCACCTCAGCCTGCTACCCGAGTTTACGGATGAAGGCACACTCTACTTTGGCCTCACCGGCTTCACGCCCCCGCTCGATATCAACCTGCTGTTTGAGCTGGCTCCGTTCACCAGCCTGCCCCGACAGCAGGAGGTGACCCTGGCCGGCTACCGCAACCTGCAGCCCACCGTGGAATGGGCCTATCTGGTGGGGGATGAATGGCGGCCGTTTTCGAGCGGCACCTCCTCCCGCGACGATGTGGTGCACGACCAGAGTGCCGGCCTGACGGAGCAGCAGCCCGTGCACCTGCACCTACCCGCCGCCCTGGATACCCATCACACCATCATGCCCGATGGGCTATACTGGTTGCGGGCCACCGTGCGGCGGGGTGCCGAGTTTGTGCCCCACGTCCGCCAGATTCATACCCAAGTGGTGCCCGCCGTGCGCCTAGCTACCAGTCCCGAGCAGCACCTCACCTTCGAGGCCCACCTGCCGGCCCACAGCCTGACGCGGCTGCTGAAGCCCCTGCCGGCAGTAGCCAAAGTAACGCAGCCGCTACCTTCATTTGGGGGGCGCTCCGCCGAAACTCATGACGAGTACAACACCCGCGTAAGTGAGCGGCTGCGCCACCGGGGCCGGGCCGTAACCCCTTGGGATTATGAGCATTTGGTACTGGAGCATTTTCCGGAGGTATTCCGGGTGAAGTGCCTGCGTGCCAACCAGGTGCCCCAGACCCACCGCCGGCCGGGGCTGGTATTGCTGATGGTGGTACCGCACCAGCCGGTAACGGCCGGCTACCGCCTGCCCGTGTTCAGCCCCGACCACCTGGCCCACATCCGGAATTTCGTGCGTAAGGTGGCCTCCGCCCAGGTGCAGCTGGAAGTGTGCAACCCTCTGTACGAGATGATTCAGGTACGGGCGGGCGTACAATTCACCAAAGCGGCCCGCCTGCAGAACCCACCGCCGGGCGCTCTGATTCAGCAGGTTCAGCAGGCCCTCAACGAGTTTCTCTCGCCCTGGAATACGCGCAACCCCGCCCGCCAGGGCTTGCATTTCAGCCTCACCAGCAGCATGATTCTATCCTTTCTCAACCAGCTGCCCTACGTGGAGGCCATAACGGGTTTCTCGGTGATTAAGCTGGCCCTCGAAGACGACCAGTACCTGTTTTACGACACGCAGGGCCCTACCCCCGCCGGCGCCGCCGCCGCCGCTGCTGCCCAGCCTCAACCCCTGGAAGACGCCACCCACCGCCCCTGGAGCGTGTACGTCTCGGCCGAGCAGCACCAGCTCACGGAAACCAAGGCTGGAACTGCCGCCGCTCCGCAGGCCCGCCCCACCGGTATCGGCCGCCTGGCCATTGGCACCGACTTCATACTTCCCCGCAGCTTTGAGGCCCCGGCCAACAACTGATTTTACTGACCGCCGCGCATGGAACATATTCCGGAAGACCTGAAACGCCGCAGTACGCTCAAGCAGTACTTCAAGCAGGGCACCATGCCCACCGAGGAAAGCTTCGCCCATTTGATTGACTCCTCTGTCAACCGCCTCGATGATGGCTTTTATAAGCACCCACAGCTGGGCCTGCAGATGGGTGCGGCCGAAGGGCGGCCCAACGCGGGCATCGGGCTCCGACTGATGGCTTTTTACCGCAACCTGCAGCAGCTCCAGAACCAGTGCGCCACCTGGGTGATGAGCCTGCTGGCTACCGCGCCGGAAGGTGACACGGCCCTGGGCCTGGGCTTTTCGGAGCCCCAGGGCCGGCGGGAGGACCACAACTCCAGCCCAGCGGAGGCCCCGCCGGTGCGGCTGTTTCTGGCTCCGGGCGGGGCCGTGGGCGTTGGCACCACCCAGCCCACCGAGCAGCTGAGCGTAACTGGCTTTGTGGGCAGCGTGGGACGCGTGGGTACCTTTCAACACGAGCCGGCCGGTACCACTGCCGCCCCCAACACCGGCCACCCTCAGCCGGCCGCCGTGCAGGTGCCGGCCGATGGGGAGTGGCACCCCATTATCACGGGCCTGCAAGGGCTCTGGGCTTTTGAAATTGTGGCCGCTGCCTATGGGCCCCACCGGAGCGGCACTTACGCCATGGCCCACGCCATTGCCCTGGGCGTGCACGGGCAGCGGCAGCGCATTGTGCCGCACCGGGCGTCTTACCGGGGCTGGCGGCAGCAGCTGCAGTTTTGCTGGCAGATTGAGCGGCCCGCTACCGCCGAGGAGCCGGTGCCCGTGTACGGCCTCCGCATGCGTACCCGCAAATCCTTCGGGCCGGATGCGGCCATCGTCTACCACATCACCTGCCTGTTCAATAACTGCTCGCCTCAAGGATGGTGACATAGTGAACTGGTGAGTCTTTCGGCGGGCAAGGCGCTGACGCTACCGAACCGACAACCTCACCATTTCACAAACTCGCTATTTCACCACCTCGCCACTTCACCGTTTATGCAGGAGCCCGAAGAATCCGCTACCATTCGCAAGGACCTGGAGCTGCCATTGGGGTTGGATTACGCTCGATTGCGGCGGGAAGGCATTGAGCTGCTGCAGAAATTCAGCGGTGGCCTCTGGACCGACTACAACGACCATGACCCCGGCGTGACCATTCTGGAGTCGTTGTGCTACGCCCTCACCGACCTTACTAACCGGGCCAGCCAGCCCATCCGGCACCTGCTTGCGCCCCCGCCGGGCACCCCGCCCCGGCCCGGCTCCACGCTGGTGCCAGCTCACCAGGCGTTTTCCAACCACCCCGTTACCTTATCCGACTACAAGAAAATTCTGCTGGACCAGGAGCAGTTCAGCGGGCAGATTCAGAGCGTGTGGATTGCGCCGCGCCGGGGGCCCCAGGCCTTGGTTGGGGAGTACGTGGTGCAGGTGGGGCTGCACCGCAACCACCACTACCCGGAGCTGCTGCGCGAGGCGCTGGCTCAGGGCCACCCTGTCCCCGATTACCTACCCACCAACCACCACGAGCTGGCCCACCAGATTCTGCACACGCTGAACAAGCACCGCGGCCTGGGCGAGCAGTTTGTGGAGGTGGTATTTCTGAAACCCTACGTCATCAGCATTGGGGCGCACCTAGAAGCCGCCGAAACCCGCCTCCACGAAGCCACCCTGGCCGACGTGCTCTGGCACATCGACAGCTTCATTGAGCCCGATTTTGCTTCCCGGGGGCTGAAATATCTGCAGAGCAAGGGGGTGCCGACCGAGGAAATATTCGCCGGCCCGCTGCTGGAAAACCAGCTGCTGCAGGAAAGCGAGTTCCGGCCACTGCGCACCACGCTGGCCCCCGCCCGCCTCAACGCCCTGCTCACCCCGCTCGACAGCATCCGGAGCGTGAGTGAGCTGCACCTCTACGAGCCCGGCCACCTGCTGCCCTCGGCCCTGGTGCAGGTGCCGGACGGTCATGAGCTGGTATTTGATGCCGCCGCCAGCCTTGCCCGGCTCACGCTCAGCCACCGGGGCGTACCTATCCGGTTCCACCCGGAGCAGGTGCTGCACCTGTTCGGGCAGCTGCACGCCGCCCGCACCCGTAGCCTGCGCAGCCCCATTCCCAAAGACAAGTTGCAGTTGCCTCCGCTGCCGGGCCGTTACCTGGATGCGGGCCATTATGATTCCATTCAGCACTCGTTTCCGGCGGTGTATGGGCTGGGCGAAGGAGGACCACCCGCCGGAGCCTCGCCCGCGCACCGGGCCCAGAGCCTGCAGCTGAAAGGGTATCTGCTGTTTTTTGAGCAGATTATGGCCAATTTCTGCGCGCAGCTGGAAAACATCGAGCCCCTGCTTTCGGCCCGGCACCAGTCCCAGGGCTTTTTTGCCCAGCCCCTCACCGACGTGCCCGGTTTGCACGAAGTCCTGAACGATATTGGCTACGAGCAGCCCGACGACCCGGAGGACGAGGACGCGCCGGCCCTGCGCGACGACGCAGGGCCCGACGCGGCCGGGACCGGCCTTTCGCGCCACTACCTGCGCAAGCTGGGCAAGCTGGCCGAGGACCCGCACGAGTTCATGCACCACCGCGACGGACTGCTGAGCCATCTGCTGGCCCGTTTCGGCTATACTATTTCCTCCTACCAGCCCACCCTCACCGATCCGGCCGCCATCCGGGAGCACCGTATCCGAGTGCGGGAGCGGCTGCTGCAGAACCTGCACACGGCCACCTACCACCGGGGAGCCGCCCGCGTAGCCCCCGACGACAGCACGCCCGACGTATCGGGCCTGGAGGTGTTTGTGTACCTGCTGACGGGCATGAAGTACTTCCAACTGGTGCGCACGCTTAATCAGCCGCTGCGCGTACTGGAACAGGAGTTATGGAGTGGTGCCGAGGCGGCGGGGGCTTCCCCGGCCGCGCGCCTGGCCGTGCGCGGGGCCCGGCTTTCGTTCCCGGATTTTCTGCACGTGCTGTACCGCCAGCTGTCGGCGCCTACCCTGCAGCCAGCCGGCCCGGACACGGCCGCGGTGCGGGTGCCGGCCAGCGGCAGGCTGCCGGCACTGGAGCTGGAGTTGCTCGCGCCCCCGGTTCCCGCCGAGGCGGCCCTGAGTCCGCAACAGCGGGTGCTGGCCTACCTGCGGCGACTGGATGAGCGCCTCAACCAGTTCGTTTTAATCGACCACCGCACCCTGCTCCCGGCCAGTTTCAACCCAGAATTGGAGCCTGAGAATGGGGAGCCTGACCGCACTTTTTACGAGTTTCAGGTGAGCGTTTGCCTGCCCGATTTCACCCATCAGTTCCGGCAAACGGCCAATACGCAGTACGGCCCGCAGTTCGTGTACCGGGAATACGTGCAGAATCTGCTGCTGGCCTATGCCCCGGCCCACCTGCTCGTACACGTACTCTGGCTCGATTACGGACAGCTGCGGGAGGTGGAGACGTTGTACGAAGGCCTTGTATCGGCGAGTGGCTTGCTGGCTAATCAGGATGGCCACCCCCGCCCCGACCTGCCGCAGTGGCAACAACGGCTGACGCGGTTTCTGCTCACGCACCTACCCGCCTAGCCCCCATGTCTTCCTCCCACGCCATTCAGGTTTTGCAGCTCGAGGTAGCAGCCGGCCCATCAGCCCAGGCGCGGCAGCTGCCCGAGCGGGTTAGCCGTGCGTGCCAGCACTGGCTGCCCCGGCTGTTGGCGGAGGAGCTTTCCCGATACTGCCCTCCGGAAATGCGGTGGCAGCTGCCCCAGCTTACCCTGGAGCTGCCGCCTATTGCCGACCATCAGCTGGAAACTGAATTACCAATTCTGATTCGGGTGGCCCTGCGCCGCGCCCTGGAGCAGCTGCCGACTGGGCCAGCTCCCACCCACGCAGCAGCGGCAGCGACGCCCCCGAGCTTGGAGGTACTCGCATACTTTCTGCTGCACGGCCGCCTGCCTTGGCAGGCCAATCGGGCCGGCGTCTCGGTGCAGGCTATTTTTCAGGATGCACTGACCCAGCACGCGGCGGCCTTCCGGCAGCTGGTGCTGCGCCTGGGGCAGGCGGCGGCGGTGCGGCAGCGCCTGGCCTGGCAGCTTTCCACTCACCAATTGGAGCAGCTGATTACATTGCTTGAACCTACCCAGGCGCCCTTTCTACGGGCCTATCTGCTGACTACGCTGGCCGCCCACCGACGGCGGCGGCTGGTACCGGTGACGGAACCCGTACTGCGCACCGTGCTGCACGAGTTGATTCTGGTTGATTTGCTAGCGCATTCCGGCTCGGTTTTCAACCGGCGGGCATTTATCGAGCGGCAAATCCGGCAGCTGGCGGCGCGCTACAATATGGCGTTTCCGGAGCTGCTGCGGCAGTTGGCCACGGTAAATATTCCTCTACCTTTCGCGGCCAGCTCCTCCCTGCCCGCCCTCATTCGTTCGTTATATCAGACGGCCGCTGCCCATTCGGGCCACCAGGATAAATTCACCGCCCTGGTAGCCGGTATGCCCACGTCCGTCATTTTCCCGCGTGATACAGCGGCCGACGTAGCCGCGAGCTTCGGCTGGAAATTCAGGGAACCATCTTCCGCTCACAGGCAGCCTGGGCAATTTACTCCAACTAGGCTCCTCACCAACCTGACACTCGGTTCAGGCCATGGCCACCCACTGACTACACCCGGCCTGATAAGCCCGGACAGCGGCACCGCTATGCCTGGCCAGGAGCCAGCGTCTGCGCCCCTTACTTCTTCCGCCGCACAGGAAGCATTGCGGTACTTTCTGCGACACGCGGCACTGCCCCCGGCATACGCGAACCTCACGCTCGATCAGCTGGTGGCAATACTGGCCGAGGTATTGGACCGGGGCTGGGGCGTGGCGGGGCCACTGCTGCAGTCGGCCAAACCACACGCGGCGCAGGTGCTGGCCCGCCATTTTCCGGAAGCGTTGCGGTGGCAGGTGCTGCGGCAGGCTACCGCAGGGCAAGCCCGCGCCTGCACAGCGGTTCTGGAAGAAGCCTGCCAAACAACGCGGCGGGCGGGCACTGCTGGCGACGGGGCGTACCTGCTGTGGAAAGCGGCGCTTACCTACGTCTTGTCCGAGGAGCACAAGCCTTTCAGCAGTCCGGCCTTCCGGCACTGGCTGGGGCAGCAGCTGGCGGGGCAGCAGCTGGCGGGGCAGCAGCTGGCGGGGCAGCAGCTGGCGGGGCAGCACCCACCGGGGCTCGTGCCTTTTCGAGCCACCCAGGCTCCAGTTGACCTCATTTCTGCGGCTGTTTTGCCGGTGGAGTGCCTATCCTGGCAGCAATGCCAGGATATGTTGCGGCACCTGCTGCTGGGCGGCCCGCTTCCTGCGTGGCAGTCCAAAGGATTTCCGCTATCCGCTACTTCGGTGCTTCTCCATTTGCTTCAAACTCAGCCCCAGCCGGTTTGGCAATGGCTACGTCAGCAGCCCCCAACCGTTGCGATGCTGCAAAGACTGGTGCAGCTAACCAATGGGGCCGATTTGGACGCACTACTGGCTTCCCCCCGGCCGGGCCGCAACACTGGCCGAAGCAGCCGCACCCACCACGCTTTTTCTGCCCTGCGGCCTTTGCTGAGCGGGACTACTGAGAACAGCGCGTTGCACGGCTTTCTGCGGGCCGCCCACTTGGCCACGAGTCTTGGATACTCCAATGGTTCAAATGACTGGTTCCTGCGGCAACTGGCCCGCCAGTATCAGGTACCATGGCGGGCACTGCTTCGGCGGATAGCAGGCGGCGCGGCCCAATACCCTAAGCTCCGGCGGCTGCCCGTGGTAGACGCATTCCTGAACCTGCACCGCCAAGCCTTTACATTGGAATCTGCTCCGTTTTTCGGGTTGGCACCGTTGGCATCGGGGAGTGAAAACCGGCCAGAATTCAACCGTGCGGCTGCCTACCCGCACCTGGCGAAGCCACTTTCTGCTTCATTTTCTAGCAAATCCTCTCACTTCTCTGGCTGGCATTCCAGCTGGACGGACTCTGAACGGGCAGCCGGTAACAGGTCTTCCGCCGCTGGCCCAGACGTGGGGGTGCACGAGGCCGGGCAAGCGACTAGCTCCTGGCCGGCTGACGAGGCCGCGCGCCTTCGTCCGGCCGTGTATGGGGCGTACGCCCCGACCGGGGGTACACACCTCAACCAGTCATCAGCACTCACACCGTTGCTTGCCGGAAATACCGGGCCGGGTCGGATAGGCGTGGCAAAGCAAATCCCACCCGCAACGAGGTCCGCAAACCCAACCGGCCGGGCCGCTATACGGCCAAACGAGCTATCTGCTGCCGGGTATCAAGCTACTCAAAGCCCGTCATCCAGCTCCGGAACAAGCAACCTGACGTTGCTGATGGAAGCGGCGGGGAGGCCTAACGTCAAGCAATTGACTCGTTACTTCGCGCCTGCTTCGCTACCACCGAGTGGTATTCCGGCCGCCCTGCGCGGGTGTTGGCCCACGCCGCCCCACCCCACGTTCAACAACTGGCCCACTCCGGCCGATACAGCCACCGCGCCCCGGTTTTCGGCGGCGCAGTTGCAGGACCTCCGGCTAACCGGCCAGCGCACGATACTATGGCACTATCTCCGCTCCGGAACCCGCCCTGGCTGGTCGTCGGCCGTTTCGGTGCAGGAATTAAGCCGTTGGTTGGAGCAGTTGAGCCAGCGAGACCCGCAAACCGTGCGGCAGTTTCTGCAGGAAGCCAGTAGCCCAGCTTTATGGCAACGAGCCGCTCTGCTTCTGAGCCTGCCCATGCTGGGCCAGCTGCTGGCAGGGCGGCCGGGGCGCACCCACCGTTCCGCGCCCGCCCTGGCAGCCCTCGATTCGCGGACGACCAGCGGCAGTTTTGCCCTGCCGGGCCGGTGGCTGTTGTTTCTGCGGGCCGCTTACCTGGCATTTCACCTGCAAGCCCGCTACCAGCCGGCTGCCAACCGCTGGCGCGCAACCCGGCAGCTGGCCGCCAGCTACGGCCTGCCCTGGCAGGCAACCCGTCAAAAGCTGCGCCGGCTTTTCGCGCGGCATCCTTTATTGCTGACGGATGCTTTCTTTTCCGGCTGGGCCGCCGCTGATACGCGGGTGGCTACGGCCCAGGCTGCTGCCGCCCGCACAGCAGCAACGGCCCAACCATCAATCCGGAAAGCTAGCCCAACGGTCCAAACTCACCCGGCCGCACTAGTTAGCTCCTTACTGGCTTCCGGCCTGGCTAACCCACCATATCCAGCCCATTTCGCTCCTGCGACGGACCAGACAGCCCCAGCCACACCGCTGCAGCAGCTGCCCACCGGCGCAGCCGCACGCGACTTGGTATTTCACCTGCTGCTGCAGCAGCAACTGCCTTGGTGGGCCCCGGCCACGGTTACGGACGACCAGCGCCGTCAGCTCTTGCAACAAGTGGCCCACTACTACCGGGGCGAGTTGCAGGCGCTGGTACGGACGCACGGGCAGGCAGCTGGGTTTCGAAAGATGCTGGTACACCTGGCCGGATTCAGCCTGCTCGCCCAGCTTATTCCGAGTGCCGCCGGGCCGCAAGCTCCCGGTGCGGTCCTGCCCGCCCTCAAGCAGCTCGACCGAATGCTGCCGCACGGTTCGGCGGGAAACTCACCCATACTGCATTTTCTCAAAGATGCATTTCGGGCCCAAGCGGTTAGTTCCCGCACAATCCAGCCCGCCGCGCTACTCCGCGAAATCCGGCAAAGCGCGGCGGCGGCCGGCGTTGCGTGGGGGGCTGTGCTCGGGCGCGTTGCAGAATGGGGGCGGCAGCTGCCAGCACTGGTACAATTACCGTTTTTTGCGGCCTTGCTCAATGCTCATTTTACCCGGCAGCACCAGTCCCACCACCGCCCGCTGGCCGCCCGCCGCCCACCGTCTACCGTGCCGGACCTGACTTCAGCGGCGGCGGAGCGGGCCTACCAGCTGCTCACGCAGTACCTCCATACCGGCCGCCTATCAACTTCCGGCTCACCCGGCACCTCTTTCTCGAAAGTGTACCCGCTTGCAGGAACTCCTGCGGCTGACTTGCCGGCTGACGTGTGGCTGCCCTTGCTGCATGCCCGCAGCCAGGCGTTGTTGCAGCAAATCCGGCCGCTACTGACCGTGGCTACGATGCGCACCCGCCTGCTGGCCAGCCTTTCCGAGCCCGTGTTCTGGCAGTTGCTGCGCCGGCTCTATCCGGCCCAGTACCGGGCAGCGGCAGCAGTGGCCGCCGACTGGCAGCTGCTGGCCCGCCAGGGCCTGGTACGGCTAAGCGCGCCTGCTTTGTTTGATGTTATTCTGACTGTTATGCAGGCTACGCCGGCGGCCTCGTGGCGGTCTGAGTTGCTGATGCGCGCCTTGCTAACGGCGGAAGAGCACCTCTGGCCCCGGCCCACCCCGGCGGCTCTGAGCCGGGCCGCCCTGCTCGGGCGCGAAACGGCGCGGCGCGGGCTGGTGCTGCGCAGCCCGTTGGCCGCCTTTTTCACCCTGCAGCAGCTCGCCTCCACTCCCGCTGGCAAAGCACCAACGCCCTCTACCCCCATTCCCTTTACTACTGTGGAAGAACGCCCTCTGGAAACCGTTTATATTCAGAATGCCGGGCTGGTGCTGCTCTGGCCCTTTCTCGCCATGCTGTTTGAGCGCCTCGGCTACCTGGATGGGCCGGAGTTTCGGAGTGAAGCTACTCGCCAGCAAGCGGCGCTGCTGCTGCAGTTTCTGGCCACCGGCTCCACCGAGGCCCATGAGCACGAGCTACCCCTCAACAAGCTGCTGTGCGGAGTGCCACAACCCCGGCCTCTACCCCGAGAGCTACCCCTCACCGAGGCCGACCAGGCAACGGGCGAAAGCCTGCTTAAGGCCGTTATTGCCCGCTGGGAAATCCTGAAAAACACCAGCGTGGCCGGCCTGCGCGAAACCTTTCTGCTGCGGTCCGGCAAGCTGGAGTGGCTGCCAGAGCGCATCAACCTCACCGTGGAAACCAAAACCCTGGATATTCTCATGGACAGCCGGCCCTGGTCCATCTCCATTGTAAAGCTGCCCTGGATGCCAGAACCGCTCTACGTTACCTGGCGCTGAGAGGCACAACGACCTCTCTTGTATTGCAGCACCAAGCTCGTTTTCTTCCTTCTATTCTTTCGTTCTTATAAAACATGAAAATAACCGTTTCCCAACCCGAAGTGGAAGCTGAGGAGGCTACCAGCCGCGCCGTCGCCCAACCCGACCAGCGCCCCACCGCCGTAGTCCAGCGCCAGCAGCAGGAGGCCATTGCCACCAGCCCCCGCCAGCAGGCAACGCCGGCCAGCCTGCCCGCGCCAAACCGCACCGGCCTCCCCGACGTGCTCAAGACCGGCGTGGAAAACCTCTCGGGCTATTCCCTGGACGATGTGCGAGTGCATTACAACTCCGCCCGGCCGGCCCAGCTTCAGGCCCACGCTTTCGCCCAGGGCTCCGATATTCACGTAGCACCGGGCCAGGAGCAGCACCTGCCCCACGAGGCCTGGCACGTGGTACAGCAAAAGCAGGGCCGGGTGCGGGCCACGCACCAATTCAAGGGTGCCGTACCGTTGAATGATGACGTGGGGTTAGAGAAAGAGGCTGATATGATGGGCCGGCAGGCAGTGCAACGGTACACTGCCATCCGCACTCAGCCGCTAAACGCTTCCGGTTCAACTTCGGCAACTGTACTACAGCGGGTGGCTACCCAAATTATTACGCATGAAAACAAGGAAAATATTCCAATAATTGCCCAGGTAGTGGTAAGAGGACGGCCTATATCGGTTTATGCCAACTCGATGGGCGACCATACTACCGCCTTTATTGTACACGTGGAGGGGTTGAACGTGAACATGACCGGCCTGACCGTTCCTCAGGCCGTGCAGTATATGGTGGGCTTAGCCGCCCATTTGCGTGAGTTACCCGGCTACCAGATTATGCAGCTTAATGGCCCGAACGGAAGGGTTATAGCACTGTACACGGCAGCGGAAACTACGTTGCAACACTGTCTGCAAGGAGCCGAAAACACCCAGAATCCCCATGTGCAGATGCATTACCTGCAAGAGGCTATCGATGCTTATCTGGATGCCCGGGAGCTGATTCCGTTCAGTACGATAAACATCGGAGAAAAAAGTAAAGGCAAAGCAGGCAGAGGCCACGGTGAGTCGGGGCCGGCAGGCGTGCTCAGTTCCGCCGAGCAAGCATTGAAAAATAAGCAGGGAGCAGAGCGTATAGAGCATAAAAACGTGGTGGCGGCGGTATACGGGCTATTCGACTTTCAATCGGCCGGCATGGCGGCAGCCGAGGTCAACGAAACCCGGCTGTTGCTGATGACTCAGGGTATTACCTTTCAGGCCCAGCAGAATAATGATAGCTCCCCGGTCCCCGTTACGAATCCCTTGCAGCGCCTGCAGTTGATATGGCGCCAGCATTGCCTCACCATCGCCAGGCTGTACCCACTCACCTACGCCCAGGTCAAGGGGGATTTAAATGAGAATTATTTAAAGCTGGCCATGGAGAAATCCGTCGATCAGGATTTCATCTACCTGATTGACGATGCCAACCGGTACCTAGACTTACTTGAAAGAGAATTTCGCAATCTGTTGAATGACTTTGGCAGCAAAGGGCTGGAGTCCGGAAACAAGATTGTACTTGACCGGGCTAAACGGCTGAACGCTATGTATGCCAATCAGGCCAGGTTACTGGATGTCATTCGGGAAATGCACGCGCTCAATAACATTATGGGCCGGAAGTTCTCCGAGCAAATCCGCCAGTATGAAACCAAAGTCAAGGAGTACAGTACTTTGGACAGCAAGCTTCCGCATTTTGACGTGTTACGCAATCAGAATGCCATGTCCAATACCATTAGGGAGCAGATTGAAAAAGCAGAGAAAGGGCGCTCCAAATTTGAAGGAAGTGTTAACCCGGGTGCGGCAAAAAATCTGGGCGAATTAGGGTCCGCCATTACGGGTCGCCCCATTGCTCACTTCCGGGAACAGATTGAAGACCCGGAAGATGAATCAGAAGTTGAAACGGATGAAATCATGGAAGAAATGCCGGACCACAAAGTTAACAGCTCCGGCACCGAAACGCTGAGTAGCCGCATGCATTCCATGGCTATTCAGGTTACGCTTGATGCCCATGGCGCCATCACGGGGATGCTCTCGGCCGGCCGGCCCAGCTCCCCGTTCAAGGGTACAATGGGAGCCCACTCCACTGCCTGGGCTGCTCATCTAGACCGCGTCCGGGCCACTATTCGAGGCCTTTCCATCCCGGTTGCTTACGCTGCCCTGCAGCACTTAGCTGGGCGCGTTACTACACTCTATACACTTCAGCAGAAAAAAACGCCGGGCAATAATGCCAAGGGCTTGCTGGCTGGAGCTCACAGGCAAATGAATACCCTAAAGAACGTGGTGCCAACCAAGGCCAGCCTTGTCCTGCTACAACAGTTTATTGAAGCTATACTCTCTTTCTATAATCTGATTCCGGAAGTTTCCCGGGACCGGCTGGACACTACCGGCAAAGGCGAGGGAACATACCGGGCCCGGTTGCTGGCATTTGAGGCAACCGGAGTTGGCTCCCAGGAAAGCATACGCGAAGCGGTGGTTGGGATGTTTGATGGCAGAGGAAGACAGGGCGTTATCTGGGAGAACCATCTGCAAGTTATCGGAGAAGCCTACCCCCACTCCTATGCTCTGGTCTACGAGAACAAGGCTCACTCCGGGCCGAAGAGTCAGGCCTCAGTAGCTGTTCCAAGTCGGGAAAATGACGACGACTCGGCCATGATGGAGCCTTTAAACAAAAGCCAGATAGAGGAAACAACTGCCGCCGCTCAGGATAGAGACTGGTTGCTGAGCCTCAACAACTGCCTGATTAACGCTATTGCCGAAGCCGGTGGCCACTCTCTGCCATTACCAGCACAGGTAATTGTAGATATCCGGGCTGAAATCGGGGCGGAGCTTGGTACCATGCTAGCAGCTACCACGCCGGTCCTCAATATCATTGCGCGACACTTGAATTTGCCTAATGGGGTAGTCGTTGTGTACCATGGCAGCAGGTACACGGATGAAACTACAGAGGTACGCGGCAACGGACAACACCCCGTCTATATTTTCCACGATGGAGTCAACCACTTCCGCCCTCTCCGATAGCACCATTCTAGCAAGCACGTAAGATTCTTACAATTGTTCAGCAAGCCACCATCACCCCGTTTTCCCGTCCTTGGCCAGTTCCCGCTGCACCGCGCGGGCTATGTCGGCGGCGGTGATGGGGCGGGGCGGGCCGGCCTGCCGGCTGGCCAGCACGCAGGTGCGCAGCACGTTGATGATGGCCCCGCCGGCCATGGCATGCTGCTCGGCCAGGGCCGGGAAGCTCACATCCTTGGCTACTTTCAGGGTGCCGGCAAAGGCGCGGCGCCACAGCTGCTCCCGCTCTTCGGGGCCGGGCAGCGGGAAGTGAATCATGGCCTGAAAGCGGCGGGCAAAGGCTTCATCCAGGTTGCCCTTGAGGTTGGAAGCCAGCACGATGACGCCGGCGAAATCCTCGATGCGCTGGAGCAGATAGGCAATTTCCTGGTTGGCGTGCCGGTCGTTGCTGGAGCTGGTGGCGGTGCGCTTGCCAAACAGGGCATCGGCCTCATCAAAGAACAGAATCCAGCGCCGCCGCTCGGCCGTGTCGAACACCCGGGCCAGGTTCTTCTCCGTTTCACCGATATACTTAGAGACAATCATGGACAAATCCACGCGGTACACTTCGTGGCTGGTCGTCTGGCCCAGCAGGCAGGCGGTGAGGGTTTTGCCGGTACCGGGCGGGCCGTAAAACAGGGCCCGGTAGCCGGGCTTGAGGTGGCGGCGCAGGTGCGCATCGGCCAGAATAGCGTCCTGCTGCTCCAGCCAGGTCTGGATTTCATCCAGCTGCGCCAGCACGTGATGGTCGAGCACCAGGTCCTCCCAGGTCAGCGGCGTGGAGATGCGCTGGGCCGGAAAATCGGGGCTGTAGTGCGGGCGGGGGCGCTGGCCGGTGGTAATCAGCGCCAGGGCTTCGGGCGGCACCAGCAACGCCCCACTCAGCGGCGGCTCCCCGACCTCGGCGTTGCCCAGCTGCACCAACTGCCCTACCGCCAGCCCCGACTCGGTCCAGAGGCTGGCCTGGTAGTGCAGGCGGCGGGCCAGGTCGTCGGCAGCCAGCAGGAACAGGGCCGTTTCGCCGGTGGGCAGGAAGCCGCCGTGCTGCTTGGCTTTCAGGCCGCCAAATTCCGTGAAATTCCGCTCGTAGGTGCTATTGCGAACGAATAGCCGGTCCAGGACCTGGGGGTGCAGGTGGGGAGCCAGCGCCAAGGCTAGCACCAGCCGCTCGGCCCGGCCCAGCTGATACTGGCGCACCAGCTCGGCGTACGGCTCGGCGGAATCCGCCAGCTCGGGGGCCGGAATATCATCTACCGAGGCCACGCTGCTTTCCAGCCGGAAATACTGGTTGATGCGGGCGTCCAGCACGGCGACCAGCCATTCCAGCTCCCTGGCAAGGGTGGCACCCGTACGCGCAAAAGACTCAGATGACGCCATAAAATCAGCAAGTATGATAGACGAGAATTCAGGAAGCAGAGCGGCCGGAACCAAAGGCGGTGGGACCAAGGCAAACACCCCGCACAAAAGCGCGCAAACCGGGCACGAACGGCGACAAGATAATGATATCTTGCTGCCTCTGAGCGGCCTTTAGCCCCACCAGCCCCCCAGCATTATTCAGGCTAGTTAGCACTTCCTATTCATAGTTCACGCGTGATTATTCCTCGTATTTCCGAAGGGCGGACCCGCCCCTATCTGGCCGGGTTGCTATTGCTTATCCTGCTCGGCAGCAGCCCGCAGGGCCACGGCCAGAGCCGTACAGCCCGAACTCCGCGCCCAGCCCGCGCCGCCAGTCCGCGCCCTACGCTGCTGGCCGACCCGGCGCTGCCCGTGGCCCCGCCCAGCGTGCAGAATTACCAGCGCTACAGTGCCGCCGACCGGGCTCATTTTGAGCGCGGCGGCTACCCGCCACTGCCCCCGGCGGCCGCGCCTTCCACCGGCGGGCGGCGGCTCAGACCGGGGGCGGCGGTGGTAGGCTGGCACCCAGCTTGGATGGGTAACGCCTACTCCGGCTACAACCTGCAGCTGCTGACCCACTTGGCCTACTACGGCTACCAGGCCAACGACCTAGGTCAGCTGCTGCCCCCTACCCCGCCGACCGCCTACGGGCCAGATAGTTTGGTGGCCCGAGTCCGGCAGCAGAAATCGGCCTGCAAGGTGCTACTAACCATTTCTTACCCCGCCGCCGAGGGCCGAAACTCCTTGCTTAACGCCGAACGACTACCCGCGCAAAACCGGCTGCTGACGGCCATTGTCAACCAGGTTGTTGCCACCGGGGCCCACGGCGTCAACCTGGACTTTGCCCCGCCCGACCAGCAGCCCTACGCGCTGCAACGGCTGGGGCGGCAGTTGGCGGCCCAGAGTGCCGGGCTCCGGCAGCAGGAGCAGGCGCTGGCCGCCGAAGCCCAGGCCCTGGAGCAGCAGCTCGGGCAGCTGACGCCGGCCCCCGATTCGCTGCTGCTGCTGGCCAACGACAAGGACCTGCTCACGGCCGCTTTGCGCACCACCACCCAGCAGCAACGCGCGCTGGAAGCACAAATAGCCGTGCACCTGAAAAATGCGCCCGCGCCGCTGCCCAAACACGGGCTCATCTGGGGTACCGTGGTCAACTGGTTTGACCTGGATAAGCAAGCGAAGAAGGAGCTGGCCCAGGCCCAGGCCGACTACAAAAAAGCAGGGCAGGCGCTGGCCGTGCAGAAGGCGAAGCTAGCCGATCAGGAAATAAGCCTGCGCCAGCAGTTGCTTGAGAATGCCCGCCTCACCCGCAACTACGCGGACAAGCAGCTAGCAACGCAGCCGGAACGGGCCGCCACCGCCCAGCAGCGCGCCCTCACCGCCGAGCAGCAGGCCGCCAACCAGACCCAGCAGGCCCGGAAGCGCCAAGCCCGATTGGATGTGCGACGCCGGGCGGCCTCCTACCAAGACGTGGTGCCGTTGGCCATGCGCCCCCTCACCGACCACTCCCGGGAACTACAGGATTTCATTGCCCGCTTGGCCGTGCGCCTCTGGGCCCGGGACTCGGCCTATCAGATTACCCTGAACGTGCCGGCCGTGGACAGCACCGGCACCTACCGCAACCTGCGGGCCGTGCAGCACTTGGTCAGCCTGTTCATCATCAAGGCCTTTGATTACACTCCCTACAACCAGATAGTGCCGGGGCCGCTGGCTCCCTTGAAGCCTGGTGAGGCGTGGGGGCCGCACAGCGTAACTACCTCGGTGGCCTACTACCTGCAGCAGGGCACCGTGCCGCGCCGGCAGTTGGTGGTAGGGTTTCCGCACCTAGGCAAAGTGTGGCAGGTGGACAGCCTGGGCGGTCAGCGGGTGGGCGACCTGCAAGCCCCGCAGTACTGGACCACCCGTCAGCTGGCCCCCCTGCTGCCCATCTCCGATGGTAAGCTGGACCTGACCAGCCTCAGCCAGAATGCCAGCACCCTGGCCCCGGCGCAGGCCGGGCAGCCCGCCCCCCAGGCGTGGTGGGAGGATTCGGTGAGCCTAGCCCCCAAGTACGCCTGGCTGCTCAAGCAACACCTAGCCGGCGTGGGTATCTGGGCCCTGGGCTACGAAGAAAATCCGGACCAGACCTGGAACCTGGTGCGGGCCGACTTTACCGAACCGGTAGCGTTGCCCACCGCCAGCCCACCGACCCGCACTGAGCGACTGGCCGGCATCCGGCACATGCTGCTATTTGGGGCGGTGGTGCTGATTGGCTTTCTGCTGCTGGGGCTGCTGATTGCCACCTACCGCCGCGCCGCCGATTTGCTGGAGATACCACCGCTATTGGTGAGCGTGGGGCTGCTCATTGGTTTGTGCAGCCTGTGCGTGGTGGGCTATGCTTTCTGGGCGGGGCTGCTGACGTTTTCCGGCTGGCTGTTCGCGGGGTTGGGCCTGGGGCTGCTGTTGCTGAATCTGCTGCTCTACCGCCGCTACTGGCGGCAGCAGATTCTGCCCTAGCTCTCTTCTAGCGCTGACTTTTCAGCAGCGAGTCGACGGCGGCCACGGCTAGGCGGCTCACGTACACGCCCACCAAGCACAGCGCAAAAAACAGCAAGCCCAGCTGAAACGGCGCACCGGAAGGCACCTCCGCCAGCAGTTGCTTGTACAGAACGCCCTGGGCCTGCAGCGCGGCGTGCAGCACCGTGGCCAGAATAGCCGCAATCAGCAGGGCCGCAAACAGCCACAATAACTCCCGTAGTACGATAGGTATAAGCTTATCCATTGACGCTGCGCTAATGATGCGGCCCGGTTATCCGGAGCCTTAAGATACGCGGCGGGGCGGGTTGGTCGCTCGGCCGGGCCGGAATTGTTGGTCAACCCTACTAGTTTGACGCGCTGGTGAGCCGTGGGCATACACTATATAATCACCACACAAACAACAAATTAAACCACATGTACACACTTTGTCTACGCTTCCTTTTTGGACAAAGTACCGGGGGCGGTGAAGGTTTGGGCTTCCCTTATTTTTCACCTACCTTCTTTCCAGCATGGGATTCAAACCCGCCCCCGATACGAGCTATTTCCTGATAGCCAAGAACAGCAACATGCCCTTAGGCGTCCGGCACAACTCCGGTGAGGTCTGGGCCGAAATCGAACAGCAGACCTGGAACCCGGATACACCTCAGCCTCAGCAGCATTTTCGCTTTGACCCCGCTCCCAACTACCTGTTCTGGATCAAGCCCGGCGGCCGCGACCTGTACCTGGAGCCGCTGGGCTCCCGCCAGGACCAGGGCCGAGACGACGGGACGCCCATTGCGCAGGCCATCTGGGACGCTGGGAAGCCGCACCAGCAGTTCCGGCTGGTACCGGCCGGCAATGGCTACTACCGCATCATCAGCCAGCACACGGGCAAGTTTTTGGATGTGTTCGGCAATACCACGGCGGTCGGAGCCCGGCTGGTGCAGCACAGCCGCACCACCACCGAAAACCAGCTGTTCCGGCTGGTGGCCGTGCCCAAAAAAGGCCTGCCCCTGAACACTACTTCTTTCCAGACCTACACCAACTACGGGCGGATGCTGGTGCTGGGCCTGGCCGGAATAATTCCCAAGGTGGGAGGCGGTCTGGCGGGCCTCATCGGCTTTATCTGGCCCAGTGACAACGACCAGCGTTTCTGGCAGCAGATGAAGAATTACGTGGACGTGCGCGTGCGGGAAATGCTGCAACACCAGCAGTTGGGGATTCTGGAGGGCCACCTAACCGGCCTCATTGCCAACCTGCGCCTGGCTAACGACCCCAACCTGCCCCACCCCAACCGCTACGTACATTTGGTCGCCATTACCACGGGCACCACCGATGCAGCTTGGCACTTCACCAACCAGGAGTACCTCGAGAGCCACCGCATCCTCTCCCACTTGTCGGCCTGGGGCACGCTAGTGCTGGGGGCCTACGCCCAGATTGTGCGCGACTACGACTTGATGCACCCCAACACCCCGGCCGAGGAGCGGGCCCGAGCCAAAGGTGTGTACAAGACCAAACTCCAAACCAGCATCCGGGAGTACACCAAGACCGTAGAAGCGGCCCGAGCCAAGGCCCTGAAGTGGCGGCTGGAAAAGATAGGCACCACCTACCCCTACTACGCCTGGGATGAGGGCGCGGGCTGGCGCAAGCGTTTCAGTGAAATTGTGCGCCGGGGCCGCAACCGGGGCCTGATTTACGATTACTCGCACGTGCAGCAGGCGCAACAAGCCCGGCTGGCGCAGGTAGCCGAGCAATTCAACGCCGACATGGACGCGGTGCTGGCCCCCACCCGGCTCTGGCGCTTCCTGGACCCCGACGTAACCGACCGGCCCACTCAGGAAACCATCTGGCGGGTAGTAGGGCCGTTTCCGTGCCGCCGCACCGATGAAACGCCGGAGCAACTAACCGGTACCATCTCTCACCTGAGCATCAGCCTGATTGATGGTCATTTCGCGGGTTTGGCGGTGCGCTATACCGATGGCCGCAGGCGGGTAACGGGGCAGGAAGGCGGTACCGTCAAGAACTTCCAGCTCCAGCCCGATGAGTACATCATCAATGCCTATGGCCTGGAGCGCAACGTACATCTGGTGTCACTCACCTTCGAAACCAACCTGGGCAACGTATTTAGCACCGGCAACCCTACCGACGTGCGCGAACCTTCCGTGTACTACGACGCCATATTTGAGCAGGTGCTACTGGAGTTCCGGGCCGGTCTGGACGATGCGCTCAGCCCCCGCCTCACGGGCTTCTCTAATGGCGGTGGCGGCCTGTGCTTTCATTGGGAGTACAGCTGGCAGTACGACTGGACGGGCAACCTCTCGCCGGCCGAGCCCCAGCTGGCCGAGCCGGCTCGCCCCTTTCTCACCCGCGCGCCCCACCCCCAGGAGCTGACCGATGAAATCTTAGCCGAAGCCGAATTGGAGCAGGATTTCACCACTCGGGAGTTTGCCCCCGGGCAGTGGTAAGCAGCCCCGGCAACCAGCCTTCCTGCGCATTCGGCCCCACTTGTTCCGGCAGGTGGGGCCGAATGCGCGTAGGTACTGCCAGGACGGGCCGGACGGCTTTCCGCAAGCGCCGCCGTAGCCAGTATATTTGCCGGCTCACCTTCCTGCCCCACGCCCTTGCCGCTGCGCCTCTATCTGCTGCTACTACTGCTCGCTACTGGCCCGTTGCGCGCCAGGGCGCAATCCGGACCCGATAAGACAGCAGGCCAAGCCGTTACGGTGGCGGCCGTAGAAGCACTGCCCGCCCAGGGACACGCCTGGTCCCAGATTCGCACCGACCGAACCCTGCCATTCCGCACTATCGATTCTCTGCCGCTGGCCCGAGCCCGCCGCTATTGGCTGCGGGTGCAGCTGCGCAACCCCAGCAGCTACGCCCAGGCCGGCCGCCTCATTGTGCTGCCCAATCTGGATAACACCCTGCATTACGTCGATGAGGATACCCGGCGCTGGCGCACCCACCGGGCAGGCGTAGCCGTGGCCACCGACAGGCAGCCGGTAAAGGGGCCGCTGCCGCTACGGGTGCCGGGCCGGACCATCACCACCGTGTACGTGCTGTTGCGGCTGAGTCCTACGGCCCTGCTGCCGACCGCCGCGCACCTTCAGGTAAGCTGGCAGCCGGAAGCCGTAGTCCAGGCCGATGCCCTGTTCTATACTACAGCCTGGGCCGTGGCAGTGGCGGTACTGTTGCTGCTGCTTACGAACCTGCCCGCTTACCTGCGCTACCGCGACCGGACGGTGCTCTTCTACGTGTGTACCCAGATGGGAGCCTTGCTCTACGTAACGGGTTACCGGAATTACTTCCGGGTGTGGTTTCCGCGGCCCCTGTTCAATCAATTTCTGCTGCCTGATGGCCTGGGCTACGGATATACCCTCAATAATGTCATTGTACACCTAAGTGTGGTTCTGATGCTGGCGGGATTTGTGCAGCTCACCCGCGCTTACCTGAGCACTCGTGCCCATCTGCCCCGCTTGGATACGGCCCTGCGGTTCGCCCTGCGCAGCTACTGCCTATTTACGCTGGTGGTAGGCACGGTGAATCTGCTGGGCTTTCCGCTCAACCGCTATACCCTGCGCCTGGATAACCTGCTGGTGCTGCTGCTGGTGGGGCTGCTGCTGGGTATGGCCGTTGTTGCCTACCGGCGCAAGGTTCCCCTGGCTTCCGCCTACTTGCTGGCCAATGCACTGCCGATGCTTTGTGTGGGCGCAACGGCCGCATTTCACGCGTACGAGGGCATTGATAACACAGGCCGCCTGCTGCTGCCGGATTTGGCCATCCTGTCCTATGCACTTTGCTTCTCGGTGGCCCTCAACGTGCGGCTGCAGCTGCTGCAGCGCACGTTGAGGGCCAAGGAGCGGGAGGCCGACTACTTAGCTCTCGATATTCAGCGCCAAGAACTGCGGCACCGCGAAATTGTGCTAAAGAACAGCCACATCCAGGCGGCCTTGCTGGAGCTGAGGCGGCGCCAGCAAACCCACGACGAGCACGCCCGACAGCTTAGCCAAGAACACCAGCAACAGCAAGCCACCAACCTGGAGCTGCAGCAGCAGCTGGAAGCCAACCAGCGCGAGCTGGCTTCCGCTACGCTCTATATGCAGCAGAAAAACGCCCTGCTCTCGGAGCTGAAGCAGCAGATTCAGGACCTGCACCGGCAGAGCCCCGCTGACAAGCGGCCGGAGCTGGCGGGCATCCAGTTGGTACTGCAATCCAGCCAGCACCTGGATGAAGACTGGAGCCGGTTTAAACTGCACTTTGAGCAGGTGCATCCGCGCTTTTTTGAGGAGCTGCAGGCTCGCTACCCTACCCTTACGGCCCACGAGCTGCGCCTGAGCAGCTACTTCCACATCCAGCTTTCCACCAAGGAAATTGCCGTGCTGCTCAACATTGACCCCGCCAGTGTGCGCCGGGCCAAAACGCGCCTCTACAAAAAAATGGCTGCCGCCGACCACGCCGCGGGCCGCTCCACCGGGCCGCGGCCGACTGAGTAAGTGCTCTGCGCAAGCTGCGGCAACTCACTGACAGTAACGCCATAACACTGGCCAGAAGGCCTTCTTCATTTAATACCGCACTCCGGCCACGAATACGCAATTCAAAGAATTAGCTACTATCTATCAGTCAGTTACCACCTGTGTCTACACTTTGTCTACGCTGGATATTAGGAAAGGCAATGGCTACGGGACCAGCTTTGCTCCCAGTTGGGTGGTAGGCCACTGCCCGGCTCCCCGACCTGCTCGGTAACAGCCCGGCCCCGGCCGATGCTGGCGGCTCGCCCCGCCTGAGGTCAGCCCTCGGCTGGGGCGGGCGGCATGGGCGCGGCCCGGGGTTAGCACTTTGTCCGCTGTTCCTTTTCCCGCACCTGTATGCTGCCTCGTTTTCTACTCTCCTTCCTGTTGCTGGCCATTGCGCCCCTAGCCATGCTGGGCCAAACCGGCTCGGTGGGTATTGGCACTACCACTCCCGATGCCTCGGCCGCCCTCGATATCGTGAGTAGCGGCAAGGGCCTGCTGCTACCCCGCGTGGCCGCCACCGACATTGCCAGTCCGGTCCCTGGCCTGCTGGTGTACCAGACCGGCGCGCCGGCCGGCTTCTACTACAACGCTGGCACTGCCGCTCCCGGCTGGCAGCAACTGGCCACCACTGGCAGCAGCGGCAACAACCTAGGCAACCACACCGCCACCCAGAACATCAACCTGAACGGCCAGAAGCTGGTGGGCACTACGGCCCGGGCCGGACGGGGTGGCCTGGCTATCAGTGGCAACGGCCTGGCTACCTTGGGCGCCGCTCGCTCCGGCCCCGACTCCACTACCACCTACGGAGTGCGGCTGCTAGACCTCGACCAGGAGTTTGTGCTGACCTCCAAGGCCCTTAGAGGGAACCGCACAACCACCAGTGTGTCGGGCATCGGCGACCGGGTGATGTGGATATCGTACTACAGTGCTTTCCGGGCGGGTGGCATATCGGGCACCGGCACCATCAACGGGCAAGTAAGGAGAAGCCAGTGGGACTACCCCGACGTGGGCCGGTACTCGGTGGCCTTTGGCCTCGACAACCAGGCCGGCAGCGACTTCTCGACCGCCTTTGGCTCGAACCACTGGATAGTGGCCGGCGACTATACCTTCGTGACGGGCTACAACAACAAGGGGTACCTGGGCCGCTACGAATTCATAACGGGCTACGAAAACGCCTTCCGGGGCTACCTTGGGTTTATGGGCGGCTACCAGAGCAAAACACAAACCAACACCTTCGACAGCATGGTGCCGTCGTTCGCCTTTGGCTACAGTGCCCAGGCCCGCAGCAACCGGGGCAATTGCTACGCTCTGAGCTACTACACCCGCACCGGCGGGCAGAGCGGTAGCTTCGCGCTGGCCGACATGTCGCCGCTTTATAACAGAGACGAGGAGATACCCGCCGAGCGGCAGCAGGACTCGCTAAGATCCACGGCCTTCAACCAGTCCTCGGCCCGCTTTGCCGGGGGCTACCGCCTCTTCACCACCCGCGCCACCGCCGCCAACCAGGGCAACCCCGTGGGCGTGCAGTTCACTCCCGGTGGCAACGCCTGGCGGTTCATTTCCGATTCTACTAAAAAGGAGCGCGCAGTGCTGGCCGACGGTAACCAGTTTCTGGCCCGCATCAACCGCCTGCGCCTGGGCTTCTGGAACTACATCGGCCAGAGTGCCAACTCCATGCGCCACTACGGCCCCATGGCCCAGGGCTTCTTCGCCGCTTTCGGCCACGACGCAGTGGGCCGAATCGGACACAAGACCAGTATCAACCAAATCGATTTTGATGGAGTAAATCTGATTGCCATTCAGGCCCTGTACCGCCGGGTACTGCTGCTGGAAGCCGAAAACGCTCGCCAGCAGCAGCTCATCCGCCAGTTGCAGGTAACGAGCGCCCCGGCCGCTCCCGCGCCAGTCCGGCCACCGGTGGCGGAACCGGAGGAGCTGCGCCGCCAGAACGCCGCGCTACAAGCCCGCGCCGCCGCCGCCGAAACAACGGTGGCACGGGCCACGGCTACGTTGGACGCCTTCGAGGCCCGGTTGCGGCGACTGGAAGCGGCTACCGGCACACCTCTAGCCGCCACGCAAGCCGGCAAGTAGCCCCTACGGGGATGCCTGCGAGGCCGCAGGGGATGAATTCCTGGCAGACTGCCAATAAGCAAAAGATTAGCAGGAATTTATCCCTCATCGAGGGAAGTGCAGGCTTACCTTTACACCCGTACCCGGCGCGGCCCGCACCGGATACCGAGTTTCTTTTCTCAGCCCAGTCCGGTCGCGCTGACCGACTGCTTGCACTGGGTATTTTCTTTTTTTTCTTTCCTATGCACCAATTGTTTACCCCAGCCGCCCGTACCACCCACCGACTGCGCGGGGCGCTGGCCGCCGCCCTGCTACTGTTGGGTGGCTACCAAGCCCAGGCTCAAACCGGTTCGGTGGGCATCGGTACCACCAGTCCTGCTGCTTCGGCGGCGCTGGAAGTGCGCAGCACCACCCAAGGCCTGCTGCTGCCCCGTCTTACTCTTGCCCAGCGCGACGCTCTGACAGCCAGCACCACGGCCCCACCGGTACCGGGTTTGCTCATCTACCTCACCGACAGCGCCCCCGGCCTGTATGCCTACGATGGCACCACCTGGGTGCGCCTGGGGGCCGATAACCTGGGCAACCACTCCGCCACTCAGACGCTGAACCTGAATGCGCAACGCCTGTTGGGCAGCGTGGGCTCCTCCCTGGGCGACTCTACCGCCCAAGTCGAGCTGAACGCCAGTGTGGGCACGCAGAGCGCCGCGCTCATCACCCGTAGCAACTTCGGGGCGAAGTACTCGCGCGCCATCCTCTCGGGCTACGGCAAGCTACCCGAGGGCACCTCTACCTCCAACGACTATGGCATCTGGGCCACGGCCTACCGCGGCGGCGGCTGGGCGGGCTTCTTCTCGGCGGGCAGCACCACCACGCCCTTGCGCTGGGTGGGCATCTGCCAGAACCCGGGCTATAATGGCACCGGCTCGGCCATCCGCATCGTGGATGGCACGCAGGGCGCGGGCAAAGTGCTGACCTCGGATGCCAGCGGTTATGGCAAATGGCAGCCTCTCACGTCGGCCGGAGGTGACTTCAACCTGGGCCCTTACTCCTTGGTGGGCAATGGCGGCACCACGGGCATTGACATTACCAGCGCGGGCCGGGTCGGCATCAATACCGCCACGCCCTATTCGCAGCTGGCCAACACCGCCACCAACATCATTGGCAGTGAAGGCACCGGCGGTAACCCCGGCTCCCTGGCCTGGGCCGCCAATCAGGCCGGTTACGCCGGCATGTTTTACAACGCCAACACGGCCACCAACGCTACCGGCTTGGCTGTCAAGATAGCCGCCACGGGTACCACCGCCGCCTTCGACGTGAGCCAGGGCACCACCCAGGACGCGGCGGGCACTACCCTGCTGCGGGTGCAGGGCAACGGTAACGTGGGCATCGGGGTAGCCACGGCCAACTACAAGCTGGACGTGAATGGTCAGGTACGGGCCAACAACGTGGCCGTTACCTCTGACCAACGTTTCAAGACAAATGTACAGCCACTCCGTAGCGCATTGGCCTCGGTGCTGGCCCTGCGCGGGGTGCGCTACGAGTGGAACGCACTGGGCGTACGCCACGGCGGTATGGCCGGAGCCAAGCAAGTAGGCCTGCTGGCCCAGGAGGTAGAGAAAATTTACCCCGAGCTGGTGAGCACCGATGCCGAAGGCTATAAAGCAGTGAACTACGCTCAGCTTACGCCTGTGCTTATCGAGGCTCTCAAAGAGCAGCAAGCCCAGATTACATCCCTGCAAGCCCGCGCTGCCACGGCGGAGGCCGCCGCCGCCCAAGCCACGGCCACACTCGAAACCTTCGAAGCCCGGTTGCGACGGCTGGAAGCGACTACCGGCGGTCAGGCCCAACGCTAGGCCGCTTACCTTCGCCTCACTTTACATTCCCAGCGCCTATCTCCTCCCTATATGAAGTTACCTCTACCCGCTGTGCTGCTGCTGGCATTGCCTACTGTGCCGGCACTGGCCCAGGACCTGACTAACACCGGCACTACGCTTACCCTCACCGGCGGAGCAGTGCTGTCCGTGAATGGCTCGCTCACCAACGCGGCCGGCACCTTGGATATGAGCAGCGGCAGCAACCAGCTGTACGTGGGCGGCAACCTCGTAAACGCCGCCGGGGCCACCCTCACGCCCGGCACCACCAGCACCGTTATGCTCAACGGGACGGCCCCGCAGCAGCTCCATCTGCAGGGTGGACAGCTGGCCAACCTTACTATTAATAATACCAACGGCGGCGTGAACGTGCCCGCCAATAGTACCACCGAGGTAACAGGCAATCTGACCCTGACCAGCGGTATGCTAACTGTCAATCCCGCTTCTGCATTGCGCTTGCTGAACGGGGCAACTCTTACTGGTGAGCAAGCCGGGCGCTACGTGCGGGGCCCGTTGGTAGCCGTGCGCAGCTCTGTGCCCGCTGGAGCGGCCACGGCCTTCGCCAACGGCTTGACCCTGACGCCGACTGTGACACTGAGCAACCTGAGTGTGACGCGCCGAGCGGGCCTTAATTCTGCCCAGGTTAGCTACGGCACCAACGCCAGCGGCACTAATCGGGGCATCGACCGGATCTGGAACACCTCAGTGTCCGTGGCTGGTAACGTGCAACTGAGTTGGCTGCCCGATAATGACAATGGCCTGACTGATTTCAGTCAGGCTCAGGTGTGGGCCCGCACCACAGCCCCAGTGGCCGGCGCCGACTGGTTGCGCATCAGCTCCAGCCAGAATGCCGCCGGTTCACGCACGGCAACGGGCACCGTGCCCGATATAGCACCGGCCAGCTACTTCACCGTCAGCACCACCAGTTCTCCGCTGCCCGTTACGCTGGTACGCTTCACGGCCGAGCGCCAGGGCGGCGGGGCGCTGTTGCGCTGGGCAACGGCCTTGGAGATTAACAACAACCGGTTTGAAGTGGAAGCCAGCACCGACGGCCGCACATTTCGCCGCATTGGGCAGGTGGCCGGCCAAGGCACCAGCTACCAACCGCACGAGTACCAGTTGCTGGACCCTTCCCTGACTCGCTACGGAGCAACTGTGGTGTATTACCGCCTGCGTCAGGTAGACCAGGATGGAACGACCAGTTACTCGCAAGTACAAACGGTGGCCGTTGGGCTGCTCACTCTAGCCCTGTTTCCAAACCCAACCACCGGGGCTACTACCCTCACGGGCGCACAGGCTGGAGAAGCAGTAACGATGCTGGATGCCGTGGGCCGCGTGGTGCTGATAACTCAAACGAATGCCGCCGGCACAGCGGTACTGCAGTTGCCGGCCAGCCGCGCTACCGGCGTGTACGTGGTGCGCGTGGGAGCCAAAGCACTACGCCTGAAAGTAGAATAAACACAGTTTAGCCTTCCACCTCTATACCTGACATTGCTGATTATCTGAGTATCTGCCGCGGGCTTTTCCTGCAAAAGCAGTTGGCCAAATAGCCTGAAGTAGTTCCTACACCGCGCGTGCAACGGCTGTATCAGCGGTATCTGCCAGGTGAGCTGACATGGGAGGAAGTATGCGCTCCTCGCGACGCCCCGCAACTCCTGCCGTATGTACCATTTCGAAATAACATGCTTACCCTACCGAAATGGTAGGGTACAGGATGGGCGTACACGTACCTTGTTTTTCCAGTACAGCTGAAAACAGCCTCTACAGGTAATTCTTGTCCGGAATATAAAGCAATTATGTCAGTTGGCATGGCCTGTGTAACGGTAGCGGCAACTGTTTCACTTGTTGCGGCCGGAGGCCACTGTTATCATGACGACGCTGTATGTTTTGCTGGGGCTTGGATTGATTTTGCTCTTTATGGGCCTGTGCGTGGCGCAGGAGTATGAGCGGGCCCTTGTGTTTCGGCTGGGGCGCTACGCCGGGCGGCGCGGGCCGGGGCTGTACTGGATTATCCCGTTCATTGAGCGCCGCACAACCGTGGACATCCGCACCAAGACCGTGGATCTGGAGCAGCAGGAAACCATTACCAAGGACTCGGTAACCATTAAGGTAAACGCCGTGCTCTGGTTTCGGGTGGTAAATCCCGAGGACGCCATCATCAAAGTGGCCAACTTCAACCAGGCCGTGTACCAGCTCTCCGTCACGGCCCTGCGCAACATCATCGGTCAGCACCAGCTGGATGAGGTGCTGAAGGAGCGCCAGCAAATCAACGCCACCCTGCAGCAACTGGTAGATGCCGCTACCGAAACCTGGGGGGTGAAGATTGAGATGGTGGAAATCAAGGACGTGGAAATTCCGGAATCCATGCAGCGCGCCATGGCCCGGGAGGCCGAGGCTATCCGCGAGAAACGGGCCCGCATCATCAAGGCCGAAGCCGAGCTGGAAGCCTCCAAAAAGCTCACCCAGGGGGCCCGCCAGATGGAGGAAAGCCCCATGGCCCTGGAGCTGCGCCGCATGCAGATGCTCTCCGAAATCGGTATCGACAACAACACGACTACCGTGGTGCTCATCCCCTCGGAATTCACCAATCTGGCCCGCGGCTTCGCCCAAGGGCAGTCGGCCACTACGGTATCGTAAGCGGCGGCGAGTTCTGCTGAGCAGCCCGGGGCAACCATAGCGTTGTCCCGGGCTTTTTTGTGCACGCCTTGGCTAACAACGAGCTACTTTTTTCGATAGGTTTAGCAAAGCCTTCATACTACTCTATCCCGTTGACTTTCATGAAAAAACTTCTTCTATTCATTGTCCTACTCCTCCTCGCAACAGCCTCCGTTACCCAGGCCCAAACCAGCTACCAGCCACCTACCAACTACACCTTCCAAACGCCCGACGACTACGCCGAGTATGAGCCCCAGGTTATTGCCACGGTGAACTGGTTGGAGAAAACCCCATTTGGTCAGCAACCCGAAGTCCGCAAGCAAGCCGACCAGTTTTTGTTTCAGTGGATCAGCGGCAGCTCCTCGGTATCGGTGCAACTGCAGAAGTACGTGGCCGACCTGGCGGGCCGGGAATCGGAGCTACTGATTCTGTTTATGGGCGGCTGGGCCCGCTACCAGCTGCAGCACCCCGAGGTAAAAGATGCAACCGCCCTGAACACGGAGGGCGTCCGCACAATGCTGCGTGCCTATCAAGCGGGTGGCTTCAAAAAGAACAAACAGCTGGATGAACTGCTGAAAATGGATGCGGCTGGTACGTTGCCCGCCTGGGTGAAAAAGCAACTGGCGGGCTAACTTGCCGGGCATAAAGTCCACCTCTACTGAATAACTCCAAGCACGAAAATTGGACTTACCAAAGTAGCTGCGCTTGGAATATTGTTTTCTGCATCCGTACTTGCGGCCGCAAAACGGCGGAATATTTTCTTTTCCGCCATTGCTCTCATCTGCTATGCTCGTTTCGGCTGTTTCGTATGCTTCTTCTGCTTCACTGGCTTGGGCCGGTGCGGAGATGGTGTGCCACATGCCGAAGGGTGGCAAACGGGCTGGCCTGACCCTGGGCCTGCTGATGAGCAAGAAATCGAAGAAACGCAACCCGACCTGACCGTCGCAACCGTTCGTCGTACCTCTACCACTGAACTTCCAAGCGCCGGTCCTGCCAAGGGTCGGCGCTTCTTTTTTGACCTGATGTTTCACGTTGCCCGCAACCTAGCGGGCGCATTTCCCGACTCTCCGATTCGGTTTCCAGCACTATGAAAGTTCTCAAGTTTGGCGGTACGTCCGTCGGGTCGGCGCAACGGATGCGCGAAGTAGCCGAGCTTATTCACGCCCCCCACCTGCAGCGGCGCATCGTGGTGCTGTCGGCCATGAGCGGCACTACCAATGCGCTGGTGGAAATCAGCCAGCTGCTGTACGCCGACGACGCGGCCACCGCCACGGCCCGCATCGAGGCCCTGCGCCAACGCTACCACGAAGTAGCCCGCGAGCTACTGCCCGAGCCAGCCGTAGCCGAGCAGGCTATCCAGGACCTCAACCAGAACTTTGACACCCTGCAGGGCCTAACGGCGGCCCCCCTGTCCGGCGACGGAGAACGAGTGATTCTGGCCCAGGGCGAGCTGCTGAGCACCCTGCTGGTGCACCGCTACGTAACCCAGGTGCTGGGCCGCCCGGCCGTGCTGCTACCCGCCCTCGATTTTATGCGCCTCGACGTGGACGAAGAACCCGACGCGGACTACATTCAGGAGCACCTGGCCGCCACGCTGGCCCCACACGCCGCCCAACAGCTATTCATCACCCAGGGTTACATCTGCCGGAGCGCCCAGGGCTCTATTGACAACCTCAAGCGCGGGGGTTCCGATTACTCCGCCTCGCTGATTGGAGCCGCCGTGCGGGCTGAGGAAATTCAGATCTGGACCGATATTGACGGGCTGCACAACAACGACCCGCGGGTGGTAAAGGGTACTTACCCTATCCGGGAATTATCGTTCGATGAGGCGGCGGAGCTGGCCTATTTCGGGGCGAAGATTCTGCACCCCAGCTCTATTCTGCCGGCGGCCAAGCACGGCATTCCGGTGCGCCTGCTCAACACCATGCAGCCCGAAGCACCCGGCACCATCATTTCCAGCCGCACCGGAGCCGAGGCCATCAAGGCCGTGGCCGCCAAGGATGGTATTACGGCCATCAACGTGAAATCCAGCCGCATGCTGCTGGCCCACGGCTTCCTGCGCAGCCTGTTTGAGATTTTCGAGCGGTACCGCACCTCCATCGACATGATTACCACCTCCGAGGTAGCCGTGTCCCTGACCATCGACGACGCCACCCGCCTCCCGCAGATTCTGGCGGAGCTAGGCCGCTTCGGCTCAGTAGCCGTGGATGAAAACCAGAGCATTATCTGCTTGGTGGGTAACCTGGAGCAGGATTCGCACGGGGCCGCCAACCGCGCCTTTGCCGCTCTCAAGGACATTCCGGTGCGCATGATCAGCTACGGCGGCTCGCCCAACAACATCAGCATTCTGGTGAGCACCGACGACAAAACCCGCGCCCTCCAGGCCCTGAACGAAGGCCTGTTTACTTCAGCTAATAACCAATAGCTGTTGGCTATTAACTTTCGTTCAACCCATTAGCAGCCAACCGCTTTCCAATTCATGTCTTTTCAACTTCCGGCCGAGCTTGCCCAGCAGCCGACACCTTTTTACTACTACGACCTGCAGCTGCTGGACCAGACGCTGGCGGCCCTGACGGCAGCGGCCCGGCCCGGCAACTTTCAGGTGCATTACGCCCTCAAGGCCAACTCCAATCTGCCCATTTTGCAGCGCATTCAGGCCGCCGGGCTGGGGGCCGACTGCGTGAGCGGGGGCGAAGTACAACGAGCCCTCGAAGCCGGGTTTGCCGCCGACCACGTGGTGTTTGCCGGCGTGGGCAAGTCGGATGCGGAGATTAACCGGGCCCTGGCCGCCGATATTTTCTGCTTCAATGCTGAATCAGTACCAGAGCTGCGGGTGCTGAACGAGCTGGCTGGGGCCCAGGGCCGCACGGCCCGGGTGGCGTTGCGCATCAACCCCAACGTGGATGCCCATACCCACGCCTACATCACCACCGGCCTGGAAGCCAATAAGTTCGGTATCAGCCTGCAGGATCTGGGTGGCGTTATCGACAGCCTCGACAGCCTGCCGCACGTGGAGCTGATTGGATTGCACGCCCATATCGGCTCCCAGATCACCAACCTGACGGTGTTTGCCGACCTCAGCCGCAAACTCAACGAGCTGCAAACCTGGCTGGAAGGCCGGGGCCACCACCTGCCCCACCTCAACGTGGGCGGCGGCCTGGGCATCAACTACCAGGACCCCGACGGGCACTTGGTGCCGGATTTTGCAACCTACTTCGGCATGTTTGAGCAGCACCTGCAGCGGCGGCCGGGGCAGCAAGTACACGTGGAGCTGGGCCGGGCCGTGGTGGCGCAGTGCGGTACCCTGGTGAGCCGGGTGCTGTATGTGAAGGAAAGCCAGCAGGTGCGCTTCGCCATTCTGGATGCGGGCATGACGGAGCTAATCCGACCCGCGCTGTACGGCAGCCACCACCACATCCAGAACCTGAGCAGCCAGGGCGAGTTCCGGCCCTACGACGTGGTAGGCCCCATCTGCGAGTCGTCGGACACCTTTGCCAAGGGCGTGCTGCTACCCGAAACCCAGCGCGGCGACCTGGTGGCTATCCGCTCGGCGGGGGCGTACGGGGAGGTAATGGCTTCGGGCTACAACCTGCGCGAGAAGGCGGCGGCCGTGTACCGGTAAGCAGCACGTATCCTTCACCGGTTGAAAAGCCGCATTGGCTTGGCAGAAGTACCCGTTGGGCAAAACTTCCGGCACGGCAGCAGGCGGCTCCCCTATCTTTGTTTCAATATCATACGGCGCTGGAAAGATGAATTGGAAAGGAACATCTTTCGCAGTGAAGCGTTGCGGTTGACGCAGGAGTAGGGTGGATATTATAAAGATTGCGCACCGCAACCCCGTTGAGAAAAAGCCGCTGCCTCTGGCAGCGGCTTTTCTGTTTTCAGTCCCGGCTGGTTACCACCAAATGGTCCACTTACCCAGCTGCCGCTGCTGCCGGAAATACCGCAGCATCCAGCGCCGCTCGGGCTTTAGCTCGCCTTTGGCCAGCAGCACCGGGTGTTGCAGCAACAGTGCCCCCAGCGTGGACTCCTGCGTGGAGTCCTGCAGGTAAATAAGCTGCCGCCGCCAGGCATCGTTGGGTTGAAACTGCGTTTCCCGGTTCAGGCTGGCATTACCATCATTCAGAGAAACCGGCAGCTGGCCCAGTTCAAAGGCCAATGAGGGCAGCAACTCATTGTACACCAGCACTGGCCGGCCCGTGAGGTGCTGACTCCGGATGAACTCGGCCAGCGGGCGGCTGCCGTTGAAGGCCAGCTCATTCTGCTGCATGATGGGCTTGGCCGAGAGCAGCAGAAACGCCGTAAACAACGCGGTAGCCACCAGCAGCCGCGGCGCAATGCGCACCTGGTTCCAGAGCGTGAGCGTGAGCACCAGCGTAATTACCCCGGCCGCCGGCCAAATGGCCGTGAGCGGCTTCACCTCAATACCCAACGGCAGCACCGTGGCGAAAATGGGCAGCAGGCACAATGCGCCCAGCAACAGCCCATAAAATGCCACCATGCCCACGTACCAACGGTGCAGCACGGCCTCGGTGCAGCGGCCCAGGTAGTACACTGAGAGCAGCACTACGCCCGGGAAAATGGGCAGCACGTACAGCAGCAGCTTGGATTTGGACAGGGAGAAGAACAGCAGCGGCACCAGCACCCAGAAAACAAGCACGTTGCGCCACTCCCGCGGCACCGAGTTCCAGGGCGTGCGCACGGCCCGCACCACCAACGCCACGGCCCAGGGCAGACTGGTAGCCGGGGCCAGCACCAGGTAAAACCACCACGGCTTGCTGCGGTTGAAGGTAGCCGCGTTGGCAAACCGCTCTACGGTGTGCTCCACCAGGAAATACCGCACGAAGGCGGGGTTTTCGGCCATCAGGTACAGGTACCAGCTCAGGCCTACCAGCACAAACAGCCCAAAGCCCAGCCAATGATGCACCGTGAACGGCCGGCGCGGCTGGCCCTGCCGGAAGTAGTGGCCGATAACCGCCATCAGCGGCAAAATGAACCCCACCGGCCCCTTCGTCAGGAAGGCCAGCCCCAGCCCCACCCAGAACAGGTACAGCCACCGCGCCCCGCCCTGGTGATAATAGCGCAGAATGCCGTAGGTAGCCGCCAGTTCCAGGGTGGCCAGGTACGCATCGGTCGTAACATTCAGGGCCGAAATGAGTATCACCGGCAGCGTGCCGTAGATGACCGCCGCCGCCAGGGCCCGGGCCTGATCCTGCCGGAACAGCAGCAGCCCCAGCCCATACACCAGCACCACCTGCAGCAGCACCGCCAGTACCGGCAGCACCCGCACGCCCAGCGTATTCTCGCCGAAAAGACCCAGCCCGGCCGCTGTGAGCCAGTATGTGAGGGGCGGCTTGTGGAAGTGGTAGATGCCCAGCAGCTGCGGATGCAGCCAGTCCTGGCCGGTGAGCATTTCCCGCCCGATTTCGGAGTAGCGGGCCTCGCTGCTTTCCAACGGGCCCCAACTGCCCAGCTGCGTTAGGAAGGCGGCGCCCAGCACCAGTACAAATATCCAGAGCCAGCGGCGCGAGGTCATGGGAAACGGCATAGCAGCAAAATTCAGCGGCAACGAGGTAAGCTGCCGCGAAGGTAGCCACAAAGCCCAGCTAGTCCGTCTCGGCGGGACTGGCGGGTTGTATACATGCTATGCCTTACTTCAAC
Source organism: Hymenobacter pini (assembly GCF_020421205.1). Taxonomy (GTDB): domain Bacteria; phylum Bacteroidota; class Bacteroidia; order Cytophagales; family Hymenobacteraceae; genus Hymenobacter; species Hymenobacter pini. The sequence goes on along the minus strand of NZ_JAIZZH010000001.1, from coordinate 845,945 downwards.
GCAACGCTTTCTATGACATCCCAACCCAAAAACCCTCGTTTCACCTTCAATACAGTAAATTTCTTTTTCGCAACTTCATCTAAACTATAATCATATACTAATAAATTCTTTTTGCAACCACGGTTATTTATCAAAACAGCTGGTAATGACTTCGTTTTAGCCACTGTTATCATATACACCTTGTGTATTTTAAAGACTTTCATGTGATGCGTATTATCTACTAGCAAATAATTCATCAGTAGCAACACACCCAACACAATGAAATAGAACGGAATACCTATAAAACCTAAAATCAGTCTATTTTCAGCTAAATGACAGACATAATTTACACACAAACCCAATATAAATACCACCAATGGATTAATTGCATAAAGCATTAAACCACTCCCAAACAACCAATCTAAAATATCATAATCAAAATCAAGCAAAGTTCTTTTCTCAATTGAATTTACGCCAAGCACCAGCACGCATACCAACATGTATAATGCATATTGCACCAGCTTACGATTATTTGCATAATACGAATCAATCCAGTTTTCCATAACCCAAAGTAGCGCATAAATATGTGTTGTTTTTAGAGTTCCTGAACTTTACACCAGCATTTTTGGCTATCTGAGTGCATGAACGACCCCGAAATTCGAACCTTACTGTACCCGCTGCTGCAGGGCGGCGTGTACGTGGATGAGCTGCCCACTGGCACCACCCGCGCCGATGTGGTGCACATTACGGAGCAGTTCATGCACGGCTACGAGCTGAAAGGCGACGCAGACACCCTGCAGCGCGTGGCCCGGCAGCTGCCCTGCTACAGCCAGGCCTATGATTTCGTCACGTTCGTCGTCACTGAAAAGCACTTGCCCAAGCTGCTTATCCAAGTGCCCGAGTGGGTAGGCGTGCTGGTAGCCTCGCCGGGAAACCTGCATCTGCACCGCCCAGCCCTCTACAACGCCACTGTGGAGCGGCCCGCCGTGGCGGCCCTGCTGCGGGTGGAAGAAATAAAGCAATACCTGCTGGCCCGGGGCCTGCCCGGCGTGAGCACCCTACGCCGCCGCGACATCCTGAGCTTTCTGCGTACTACCCGCCTGGTACCCCTCTCCGATCTGGCCCACTTTGTACGCCGCCAATTGATGGGCCGCATGGACGAGCGGCTCCTCATGCGGGCCGAGCGCAAAGCCGAGCGGGAACGGCGGGCCCGGGTGCGCCGAAAAAAACGCCCCCGCAAGTAATCAACAGATGGCTACAGCGCTAGCTCGCCACGGTGCATGTGTGCTTATTTACGTCCCGGAATTTGTATCACTACTCAATACTCCGGGCCCGACTTTTGCACGAAGCGCGCCCGGCGAAGTCTCGCCCTGCCCTTCCTGTATTTAGCTAGCTGTATTTGTGAGAAAACTACTATCCGCCGTTGCGGCCGGCCTATTGGTCAGCGTGCTTTTATTGGGCATAACGACTAGGGTATCGGCCCAGCCAGAAGCTTACAACTGGAAATTCGGGGAGCAGTCGGGCCTTCAGTTTCCGGCGGGTGCGGCCCCGGTTATGTCGCCGGGGGCAATGGTCACCTACGAGGGTTGTGCCAGCATCTCCGACGCCGAGGGAGTGCTGCAATGCTACGCCAACACGGAAACCGTGTGGGACCGAAACGGAGCCGTTATGCCCAACGGCCGCCTCACGGGTAGCCATTCCTCCACTACCCAAGGCGTACTACTAGTGCGGGGCCCGGGGCAGGCCAGGTGGTACTACCTGTTTACGGTGGACGCGCTGGAAAACAACCTAAGCGGCGGGCTACGCTATTCCGTTGTGGATATGAGCCTGCGCGGAGGCTTGGGCGACGTACAAGCCACCAATTCCCGACCGTTGCCGGTGCCGGGCAACGGGCTGGTTGCCGAGAAGCTCACCGCCATCCGCCACGCCAACAACCGTGACTACTGGATTGTGGTGCATGGCTGGAATAATAATTTCTTTTACGCCTATTTACTTAACGGCCAAGGCATTTCTACTACCCCGGTTGTCTCGGCTATTGGCTCGGTACACAGCCTGGTGGGTGGGCCGCTTAGCGCCCTGGGCTACCTGCGGGCCTCACCCAACAGCCGGCGGCTGGCCTCGGCCCAGATGCGGCCGGGCGGTGTTGAGCTGTTTGATTTTAACCCAGCTACTGGACAGGTAGTGGCTACGCGCAACCTACCGCCTGTGGGAGTAAGTCCCTATGGCTTGGAATTTTCGGCGGATAATAGCAAACTATACATTGGGGACGACCGTCTGATTCATCAGGTAGACATTACCAACAATCTGTTCATCAGCACCCTGCCTATACCAAGCAATCGGGTTTACGCCCTGCAGCGGGGCCCCGACGGCCGCATCTACGTGGCATTGGCTGGCACGCCACTGCTGGGGGTTATTCAGCAGCCCAACACGGCCGGCCCGGCCTGCACGCTGGATGCCCAGGGGTTTACGCTCAGCACGGGACGTGTTACGGGTGGTTTACCCAACTTTCCCAATGCGTTTGCCCCGGCTTTGCTTATCAATCCGGTTACGGCGGGTTGCCCCGGCAGCGTGGTCGAATTTAGTACCTCTGCTGTGCCTCCAGCCGGGGGCGTTTTTACCTGGATATTCGATGATCCAGCCTCGGGGGCGGCCAACAACGCCACCGGGCCCACGGCTACGCACCGCTATACCAAAGGCGGCACCTACACCATTACGCTGACGCTCACAGCCCCGGGACCGATATTTGAATCAACCCAACGCACCATTACAGTGCCGGATGCGCCTGGTTTTAGTCTGGGCCCACGCCAGCAGTTGCTGTGCCAGGGCCAGGCCCTGACACTGAGTGCGGGCACGGTACCGGCAGGCACTATCTTTCGCTGGCAGGATGGTAGCGCCTCGCCCACTTATGTAGTGCACACTCCGGGCCGGTATAGCCTGCAGCTTACTTTGCCCCAAGGGTGCTCCACCCGCGACTCGGTAGAGGTACTGGCAGCCGATGTTCCGGTGGTCCGGCTCGGCCGCGACACCACGCTCTGCGGTGGCTGGCAGTCAGTAGGGCTGCGTGCCAACCCTCAACCCAGTGGCAGCACCTATCAGTGGCAGGATGGGGCTACTACTGCTGAGTATACTGCCCGACAGCCGGGTGTGTACTGGTTGGAAGTACGCAACCAAGCCGGCTGCACCACCCGCGACACGGTAATTATCAGCAGCGCTGCCACCGGAAACTGCCCTACGGTCACTATTCCCAACGTCATCACTCCTAACAACGACCAGCGCAACGATTTTTTTGTACTGCAGGGGCTTACGGCCTCGGAGTGGGACATCACCATTTACTCCCGATGGGGGCAGCCCGTTTATCAGCAAACGAGTTACACCAACTCTTGGGCAGCACTTGGGCAGCCGGCCGGAACATATTTCTATTTGCTACGCAACCCTGTCACCCACCAACAGCTACGGGGCTGGATTGAAGTAATTCGGTAAAATTAGCAGCCTCTCACCGTAACCTAAGGCAGCCAGTACAACCTCCTTGCTACCTGAGCAGTTAGACAAAAGTACACTGTCTGGAAGCTGCCATGAAGATTCTGCTCACCGGGGCCAATGGCTACATTGGCCAGCGCCTGCTACCGCTGCTGGTGGAGGCCGGCCACCACGTTACCTGCCTCGTGCGCGACGCCCGCCGCTTCGAGCTACCCGAAAGCCTGCGCAGCCGCATCACGGTGGCTGAGGGCGACCTGCTCAAGCCCGATTCACTGGTTGATTTGCCCTTGGATATTGACGCCGCGTATTACTTGGTGCATTCCATGAGCGGGCACAATAAGGATTTCTTCCGACTGGAGCAGCAGTCAGCCCGCAATTTCACGGCCTACATCAACCGCACTGGCTGCCGGCAGATTATTTACCTCTCGGGTATTGCCAACGACCGGGCCCTGAGTGTACACCTTCGCTCCCGTAAAGCCGTGGAAAAAGCGCTACGCAAAGCCACCTCTGCCCAGCTCACGGTACTGCGGGCCAGCATTATCATTGGGTCGGGCTCGGCCTCGTTTGAGATTATCCGAGACCTAGTGGAGAAGCTGCCCGTGATGATTACGCCGCGCTGGCTGAACTCCCGGTGCCAGCCCATTGGCATTCGCGACGTGATGCACTACCTCACCCACGTGCTCGATAACCCAGCCTGCCTGGGCCAGTCGTTTGATATTGGCGGGCCCGATGTATTGACCTACCGTGAAATGCTGCTGAAGCTGGCCGCCGCGCGTGGGCTCAAGCGGTACATCATCACGGTACCGGTGCTCACGCCCCGGCTGTCGTCATGGTGGCTGTATCTGGTTACCAGCACCACGTTTTCCCTGGCCCAGAGTCTGGTGGAAAGCCTACGCAACGATACTGTGGCTGACCCGCGCCGCAGCATTGCCGAGGCTGTGCCGCACGCCTGCATGCCCTACCGCGCCGCCGTGGAGCTGGCTTTCCAGCGCATTGAGCAAAACGAGGTGGTTAGCAGTTGGAGCGACGCACTGAGCAGCGGCGTGATGCCGCGCAACTACATGGACCACATCCAGATTCCACAGCACGGCTTGCTTACCGACCGCCAGACGTTGCGCTTTACCCGACCGCCCCGGGAGGTGCTGCAGAACATCTGGAGCATTGGCGGGGACCGGGGCTGGTATAAGGTGGATTGGCTCTGGCGGATTCGGGGGCTACTGGACAAGTTGGTGGGCGGCGTGGGTTTGCGCCGGGGCCGCCGCTCCCCCACCGACCTGCGCACCGGCGACCCGCTGGATTTCTGGCGGGTGCTGGTAGCGGACCGCGCCAGCCGCCGTCTGTTGCTCTACGCCGAAATGAAATTACCCGGTGAGGCCTGGCTGCAGTTCCGCATCTTACCCAATGAAGATGGTACCCATACCCTGGAACAGCTGGCCGCCTTCCGGCCTCATGGCCTCGCGGGGCGGCTGTATTGGTACTCGTTGGTTCCCTTTCACTTTATCATCTTCAAAGGCATGATTGAGAATATTGTGCAGTATGGCACTGCGGCGAATCCGCAGCCCGCTACCAGTACGCCCGCAACGCACGTACGGGGTACTGCTGCACCATAGTAGGCTACTTACAGTGCAGATTATCATCAAAATCACACAATTTCAAAATCATATTTTACTTATATCAACGCTATGATTTTCAACAGCATATATATGTATTTTTCTCTCTGCAAAGTCTGAAGTAGCTGTAAGTTCGTTGTCGTTTGGCAGTGGGTGAAAACTACCTTTCAACCAGTTATTCACCCTCTCTATTGCTGTGCCGGGTCACACCGCCCTCCTTTAGCCGACTGGTTGTTACCTCTGTATCCAGCCGCTCCTGCATACCTGCTTATGGTAGATGGGAGCGGCTTTTTTACTGACATTTCCAGTCCAGAAGCGGCCTTTCATTTACCAACTACGCAATGAATTTTCTATCCGCTTATCCCGCCTTGCAATGGGCTGTGCCGGCCTCCGCTCACGCCCATTATTACACCACGTTTTATGTGCTGGCCTTTGGCCTGAACCTTCTACTGTTGCTGCGGGAAGGCTGGCGGCGCGGATATGCCATGCGCTCCTGGCTGGTAGTGCTGGCCTCCTCCACCCTAGCCTTCATTCTCGGAACCAAGCTGCTCGCCTTTTCCGGGGCTGAGTGGCAACAGCTACTGACTACTGGACAATGGCCCGCGGCGGGGGCCCGCACCGTGCTGGGTGGGGCCATCAGTGGCACGCTCGTGCTGCTGGCGTTGCGCAAGCCGTTTGGATTTAGCTGGCACATGTTCGATGCGTTTGCCCTGCCCATGTGCGTGGCCCTGACTATTCAGTGCGTGGGCTGTGTGCTGACGGGGTGCTGCTTTGGGGAACTGACCGATGGCAGCTGGGGCCTGACCTACGGGCCAGGCACCTGGCCGTACGTGGCGCAGGCCATGCGCGGCGCTATTCCACTGGACGCTACTCATTCGTTACCGGTGCACCCTACCCAGCTGTACACCTTGCTATTGTGTGCTGGCGTAGGCATTTTGTTGGTGTTCACGCGCCATAAGCTCTGGCCGGGCGGCAGCCGCAACCTGCTGCACCTGGGGCTGCTGCTGGCTGGGCGCTGGCTTATTGAGTTTTGGCGCGACCCGGCCAGCGAGCCGGTGGGCGGAGCCCTGCACGAGCACGCCGGCCTGGTAATGAACCAGCTGCAATGGGTGCTGTTGATGGTAACGCCGCTGGTGTTGGGTTTCTGGCTGTGGCGGGTCCGGCAGCGGCCAACTACTGGCAACCAGTACGAGAATCTGCCCTCCACGAAGCCCACGCTCAACCTGTTGTTGGTGGCCTTGCTGCTGCTGATTACGGCATGGCTTGGCGGCACTGCGCTGGCCCGCCCCGAAGTACTGGTAATGAAAGCCCTGCTGCTAGCGTTGTTGACGCTGGAAGCCGGAGCCGCTCTGCAGGGCTCAGCCCGGCAGCTGCAACCTGGCCGTGTGGCTTTGCCGCTGGTGCTGGCCAGCGGCGTGTTTCTGCTCACCAGCCAGGTGCCGCTTGATTCTACTACCACCACGCTGGAAATTACGGCCGGAGCCGGTAACGGCACCTATTTTGAGGACGTGGAAGAAGGCGGCGGCGGATGCTCCGGCCCCGTCACCCGCACTACCTACGACCACCGATACGTCGTGCGGGGCGGCACCGTGGAACTGCACAAGGATAACGCCCATCATACCACTTTCGGGGTGGGCGTGTGGCGAGGCCAGGACAAAATTCACTACCAGGCTATTGACCCCATTACGGGCACATTGCTGAGTGAGACGGACAGCACCCACCGGCTGTTCAGCATCAACCCATATGCTGAGTGGAGCACCGAAGTGCACCCTGGGAAGTTTGGCCTCGGCTACCGGGCGGGGCTGCATGTGGGGCGCTTGCGCCATCAGGGCCAGCAGAGTGACATCAAAAACACTGATTTTCGGAACGTGACTCTCGACTTAGGTGCATGGATTGGGGTTCGGGAAAAGCTCTACCTGCAGGCTGACGTGAACCGGGGCGGCCTGGGCGTAGGCAACCCAACCGCCCGACTGGGCTTAGGCTCGGGCCTGGGCAGGCTGGATGGCCGTCATGTGCTGATGGGAATGGCCTTTGCTAAAAATCAGCCTGACGCTGGTATGGGCTTCGTCAGCGCCGACTTACGGCTGGGCCGGACCGGATTCACGCTCTACCCCTACGCCGCCACCAACTTTGCCCGTCTGCACCAACTGAACCTACGCGTGGGCTACCGGATTCCGCTGAAGAAAAAGTAAGGTTTATTCCGCCCGAAACAACAGTATAAAACCACAGCTCCCCGCTAAACCATGTTTAGCGGAGAGCTGTGGATATTTAACAAAAGAAGTCCGCTTAGATTTTCTCAGGCAGCAGGGTAGCCTCGGGGAAGTTGCCCAGCACCGGTTTGTCGCCCTCGGTTACGGCTTCTACCAACAGGTTGCCACCCACGAAGGCCCCTTTCCACGATTCACCCAGGCCCCCAAATACCTCTTCCCGGTCGCCGCGGGAGCGGAGCTTGTTGATGCCCATTTTGAAGGCGCGCACTTCTTTGGCGGTGCGAGCCGCCCACTTCTCATCATCCGACGCTAGGGCCCCTACCAGAGCCCCGTTGCTGATGTTCATTTCGCCCACCAGTTCCTCCACTCGGTCCACCAGCACAATGCTGTCGATGGGGCCGAAGGGCTCTTTGAAGTACAGCTCACTTTGGCGCGGCAGGTTCACCAAGGCCCGGGGGGCGCGGTAGGCCGAGCGGTCCTGACCGGGCAGGAACAGGCTATCATCCAGCTTGCCTTCGTAGATGGGCGTGGCACCGGTTTTCAGCGCGTCGGCGTAGAGGCGGTCCAGGTCTTCGGCCTGGGCTTTGTTGATAACGGGGCCAAACGCCAGGTCGGGCAGCTTATCATCAGCGGAATCAACCAGCGTGGGGTTACCAATTTTGAGGCCTTTGATGGTGTTCCAGTAGGTTTCCACAAACTGCGGGAACAAGCGCCGCTCCACCACGAAGCGCACGTAGGCAGTGCAACGCTGCTTGCCGTAGTCGTAGCCCTTTTTAAGTTGGTCAGAGAGGCCGTCCCAGTCACTGAAGTTCCAGATGCCGTAGGTGTTCACGCCTTCCATTTCCAGCATGTAGCGTTTGTGCTCCTGCGAGAGGGCATCGGCAATGTTGCGGCCGTTGTAGCGGCCGCCCACGAATGAGAGGCAATCCACGGCCTCATTTTTCACCAGCACGTCGCTCAGCTCCCCACCCGAGCCGCTCACCAGCGTAACGGGCAGGCCGCAACGGCGGGCAATGGCGAAGGTCAGGCTGAGGGAAATAAACCCGCCATCGGTGGGCGTTTTGGCAATAACGGCGTTGCCGCACAGCACCTGCACCAGCACCGCGTGCAGCAGCACCGACATGGGGTAGTTCCAGGAGGCAATGTTGCTCACCAAGCCCAGGGGCTTGCGCTGGCCCAGCATGCCTTCAATGTTGTCCACGTACCACTGTACGCCCTCAATGGCGCGGTCAATGTCGGTGAAGCCCAGCTTGTAGGTCTTGCCGATTTCCCACATTAGCAGCTTGCCAATCAGCTCCACGTTGTCGCGCAGCTGGTTGAGGCAGTCCTGCACCCGGCGCTTACGCTCATCCAGGTCCACGCGGGCCCAGTCGGCGGCTTCCTTTTTGGCGGCCTGCACGGCGCGCAGGGCCACTTCGCGGCTAAGCATGGGCAGGCTGCCGATTTCGGAGCCATCAATGGGTGAGGTGAACGGGCGGGGCGTGCCGGGCTCCTGCCAGCGGCCTTCTAGCAAATTCAGGTAGCCGTTGCCGTCGGCCGTGAAGATTTCGGGCGTGACGTTTTTGGTTTGTTGCAGCAGGAAGCCAAACTCAACCTGCGGAGAAACAATTTTTGCCATGAGGGAAGAGGTGTTGGGTTGCACAGGCTCCGGCCATAACCGGAGCATTGCGCGTCAAGGTACACGGTTCGGGCAATCTGCCTAAACCACATGCTTAAACTAGCTGGAATTTCTACGGGTTTTAGGCTGCTGGTTCCGCAGCAGCCAACAGCTTGGCTACCAGTTCCGGAGAACCCACAAATAATGGACTGCGTTGGTGAAAGTCAGTTGGCTCAATATCCAGCACCGGCCCGGTGCCGGTTTCGGCCCGGCCCCCGGCCTGCTCAATCAGGTAGGCCAGCGGGAAGGCTTCGTAGAGGATGCGCAGCTTGCCCTGGGGGTTCTTGCCGGTGGGCGGATACAGGTAAATGCCACCCGTGAGCAGGTTGCGGTGGTAATCGGCCACCAGGGAACCCACGTAGCGCCCGCTCTGGCCCTGGCGCTTGCACTCCGTGAGGTAATGGCGCACGTATTCGGGGTAATCAAACCAGTAGCCTTCGTTGCAGCTGAACACGTTGCCGCTGGCCGGGATGGTGATGCTGGGGTGCGAGAGGAAAAACTCCCCCAACGACTGCTCGTAGGTGAAGCCCGCCACGCCGTGGCCGGTGGTGTACACCAGCATAGTGCTGGAGCCGTACAGAATATAGCCCGCGGCCACCTGCCGCCGCCCACCCTGCAGAAAATCGGCGGCAGTGGCGGGCTCCCCCACCGGCGTTACGCGGCGGTAAATGCTGAAAATGGTGCCGATGCTGATGTTGACGTCGATGTTGCTGGAGCCGTCGAGCGGGTCGATGGCCACCACGTACTTGCCCTGGCAGTTGCCGGTGTGGATGATGTCGTCCTCCTCCTCGCTGAGCACGGCGCAGGCCTCGCCCCCATTGGTAAGAGCCCGGATGAAGCGGATATTGGCTTCCACATCCAGCTTCTGCTGGGCCTCGCCCTGCACGTTCTGTTGGCCCATGGCCCCGATGATGCTGGTGAGGCCCGCCCGGTTCACTTCCCGGTTCACGATTTTGCCGGCCAACGCAATGTCACGCAGCAACTGGCTCAACTCGCCGGTGGCAAACGGAAACTCGGCCTGTTTGCGCATGATATAGCGCTCCAGGGTAGTGCCCACCGGCTGGGCAATGCGGTTTTCAACAGACAAATTCATAGCACGAATAGGGACAGAGGAGCCCGCAGAATGCGCGCGGGTGCATTCCGGGTGGAGGGTAATTGAATGAGTGAGTTGCTTGCGCCGGACTGCGGCCCCAAACGCTACGGGTACGTTTTTAGCTTTTGGCGTCGGGCTGTTTTTGGCTTTGCCAGAGCACCACCTGCCAGCCTTTTTTGGCGTCTTTCACCTGTACCACCACGTACTTGAGGTGGGCTAGGTTGGGAGTGCCATCGGGTTTGTTGGGGAGGGTGATGGTGATGGTGCCGTTGACCACGGCCGTGCGGCCGTCGTTGTAGGCGCGCACATTCAGGGCTTCCACCTCAATCTTGTCGTACTGGCTTTTACCGTCCCGGATGCTCTGGATGTACTCCTGCTTGTTGTTCTGCTTGCCGTTGGAGTGGGTGTACACCAGGTCGTCGGCAAACACCCGTTCCAGCACGGCGTAGTCCTTTTTCACCTGGGCCTCGAAGCGCTGGCGCTCCAGCAGTTCCACCTCTTTGGCGGCGGTTTGGTCTTTCTTGGAAGCCTGCGCAACGGCACGCAGCGGCCCGGCCAGCCCCAGCAGGACCAGCAGTATCAGCAAGTTTTTCATGGTTGAGAGTCTGCTTACAGCCGCCTCGTTTACTTGGCGGCGGGTTCGTCGAAGCGAATCATTTGCATGCGGGGGGCAAACACCTGCATCAGCACCCAGGCCAACAGGTAGGCGCCCCCGCAAATCAGGAACATGATGAAGTAGGCCTTGTTCAGCTGCCCGATGCTTTCGTAGTACACAAACATGCGCTTCTGCACCAGGGCCGTGAGCAGAATACCACCCAGGCCGCCGGCCATGCCGCCCAGGCCAGTTACGGAGGCCACGGCCCGCTTCGGGAACATATCGGAGGCGGTGGAGAAGATGTTGGCGCTCCAGGCCTGGTGAGCAGCAGCGGCAACGCCAATTACCAGCACGGCCAGCCACATATTCAGCTGCCCCAGGTACTGGGCAAACACGATGGGCAGCACGCACAGGGCAATAATCAGCATCGAAATCTTACGGGCCTGGAAAGCGGGCATGCCACCTTTGATGAGGCGCAGCGGAATCCAGCCCCCGCCTATGCTGCCCACGCTGGACAGGATGTACACCAGCGCCACGGGCAGGGCCACGGCGGTGTTCTGCAGGCCGTATTGCTTATTCAGGAAGTCGGGCAGCCAGAACAGGTAGAACCACCAGATGGGGTCGGTCAGGAATTTGCCGAAGATGAAGGCATAGGTCTGGCGCACCCGCAGCAGCTGGCCCCAGGAAATCTTAGGCTGGGTTTCCACAGCTACGGCCGCCATATCGTCCACGTCGCTGTGGATGTAGTCGAACTCGGCTTTGGTAAGGCGGGCGTGGCGGGCGGGCACCTCGTAGTACACATACCACAGCACAAGCCAGATAAAGCCCAGCCCCCCGGTAATCAGGAAGGCCCACTTCCAGCCGTTGGTGCTGGCGGCGGCAATAAACGGCACCGTGAGCGGAGCCAGGATAGCGCCCACGTTGGAGCCCGAGTTGAAAATACCGGTAGCCAGGGCCCGCTCCCGCTGCGGAAACCACTCGGCCGTGGTTTTGATGGCCGCCGGGAAGTTGCCGGCTTCCGTAACGCCCAGAAATGCCCGCGCCACCGAGAAACCCACCGTGCTGCTCACCAGGGCGTGGCCCATGGCCGCCAGGCTCCACAGCAGCGTAGAAAGAGCATAGCCGGTTTTGGTGCCCAGCTTATCAATTACGCGGCCCACCCCCATCATACCCACGGCGTAGGCTACTTTAAAGGCCAACTCGATGTTGGCGTAGTCGCCGGCATTCCAGCTGAACACCTTTTCCAGGGTGGGCTTGAGCAGGGAAATAACGGCCCGGTCGAGGTAGTTGATGGTGGTGGCGAAGAACACCAGCGCACAAATCGTCCAGCGGTACCGGCCAACCGCCGTGGCGGCCGGAGCGGCAGTGGCAGGAGCAGTGGGAGTTTGTATCATCGAGTTCGGGAATTCAGTGGGAAGTACTCAGATGGAAAGGCCACCCGGAGGCGGCAAGCGAAAAGCAGCCGGTGGGCGGCGCTTTTACCGGGTAGCGGTGAAGGCCAGCAGCCGGGCAATGAGTTGCTGCAGGGCTTCGGAATCGTCGGCATTCTTGAAGAGTTGGGAGCCCATGCCCACCACGTTCACGCCCGCGTCAAACCATTCGCGCAGGCTTTCCTCGGTGGGCTCTACCCCACCGGTTACCATTAAGGGCACGGTAGGCATGGGTCCGCGCAGACTTTTGATGAAGCCCGGCCCCAGCACATTGCCGGGGAAGATCTTCACCACGGCCGCGCCCAGGCGGGTAGCGTGGTACACCTCCGAAACCGTCATGGTGCCGGGCAGCCAGGGCGTACCGCTGCGGCGGCACACGCCAGCCACTTCTTCCGTGAGGCAGGGCTGCACCACAAAATCAGCGCCGGCCTCAATAAACCGCTCGGCATCCTCTGCGGTGTAAATGGTGCCGATACCTAGCACCATATCGGGGCAGTTGGCCTGCACGTGGGCTACCAGCTCTGTAAATACTTCAAAAGCATTGGCCCCGCGGTTGGTGAATTCAAACACCCGCAGTCCGCCGGCGTAGCATACCTCCAGAATCCGCTTGGCATAGGCCGCATCGGCGTGGAAGAACACCGGCACCACCGGGTAGCGCAGCACGGTTTTGAGTATATGGTCGGAGGTGAAGCGGGGCATTTCTTATTGAGTTTCTAGTTGCTGGTTTCTGGTTGCTGGTTTCTGGTTGCTGGTTTCTGGTTTACCTAACAACTAGCAACCAGAAACCAGCAACTAGAAACTACCTGAGTAAGCGGCCGGTGGTGTTGCCGGCTACAATGTGCTCCACCTCGGCAGCGGTTACTAAGTTGATGTCGCCGGGGATGGTGTGCTTGAGGGCCGAGGCGGCGGTGGCAAACGTGAGGGCCTGCGGCACCGTGGGGTAGGTCAGCTGGCCGTAGATGAAACCGGAAATGAAGGAGTCGCCGCCGCCAATGCGGTCCACCACGGGGTTGATGTCAAAGTCCTCGGTTTCAAAATACTCGCCTCCGCTGTAGGCAATACCCCGGATTCGCTCGTGGGAGGCGCTTTGAGTATTGCGGCGGGTGGCAATAACCTGCTTGATCTGCGGAAACCGCGCCATCAGTTGCTGGCTCATGGATACGAAGCTGTTTTCGGCCCCGGCTTCGGGCTTGATACCGAACAGGTCCTCGGCGTCGCCTTCGGTGCACACCACCAAGTCGCAACCGGCTACCAGTTCGGGCATCACATCCTGGGCGCGCTGCCCGTACTGCCACAGGTTGCGGCGGTAGTTTACATCAGCCGACACGGTGAGCCCCAGGCGGCGGGCGGCGGCAATGGCTTGTTTTGTAGCCTGGGCCGCCGTGGCTGAAATAGCGGGCGTGATGCCCGTCCAGTGCAGCCATTGCGCATTCTTGAACACCGTGTCCCAGTTAAACCACTCCGGCTGCAGGTTGGCAAAGGCCGAGTCGTACCGGTCGTACACGATGCGGCTGGCCCGCAGTGAAGCGCCTACTTCCAGGAAATACAGCCCCAGCCGCTGCCCCCGAAATACGCAGTGGCTCATGTCTACTCCGTGGTGCTGGAAATGCTGCGCCGCAGCGTGGCCCACGGCGTTATCGGGGAAGCACCCAGCGTGGGCCGCTGGTACGCCCAAGTAGGCTAGCCCGGCCGCCACGTTGGCATCTCCCCCACCATAGGTCACGTCCAGCGAGGCAGCCTGCGACAACCGCTGATACTGCGGGGGCGACAACCGCATCATAATCTCACCAAAGGTGACAACTTGCTTCATGTTGGGCGACTTCCGTTGATTGTGCGAGGCAGTTGGCGTGAAAATTAGCCTTTATTTACACAATCGATTGTGGTGAGTTGGTAAAGATGCTTGGACTTTAGGTAGCAGCCCAGTTTTCGGGCTGCTTTTTTACTTACACCGCCACCGACGCCGCTTCTGCCGCTACTTTCTCGAAGCCAAAATACGCCTTGGCGTTGTGGTAGCAAATGTTCTGCACGATGCTGCCCAGCAGCTCCATATCGGCAGGCAGCTCGCCGTTTTCCACGTCGGTGCCGAACAAGTTGCAGAGCACCCGGCGGAAATACTCGTGGCGGGGGTATGAGAGGAAGCTGCGCGAATCGGTGAGCATGCCTACGAAGCGGCTCAGCAGGCCCATGTTGCTTAGGGCGTTGATTTGCTTTTCCATCCCGTCCTTCTGGTCCAGGAACCACCAGCCGGAACCAAACTGCACCTTGCCGGCCACCGAGCCGTCGTTGAAGTTGCCCACCATGGTGGCCATCAGCTCGTTGTCGGCGGGATTGAGGTTGTAGAGGATAGTTTTGGCCAGCTTGTCCTGCGAATCGAGGCGGTTGAGGAAGCTGGACAGCGCCCGGGCCTGCGAGAAGTCGCCGATGGAGTCCCAGCCGGTATCGGGGCCGAGTTGGCGCAGCATGCGAGAGTTGTTGTTGCGCAATGCGCCCAGGTGAAACTGCTGGGTCCAGCCTTTCTCCCAGTCCATTTCGGCCAGCAGCACCAGCATAGCCGATTTAAACTGCAGCACTTCGGCCGGGCTCAGCTCCTCCCCTCCCCGAATCTTCAAAAAGATGTCGTTGATTTCCGCGTCGGTGTAGTCGGCGGCGTACATCTGCTCCAGGCCATGGTCGGAAAGACGGCAGCCCAGGGCCGCGAAGTAGTCGTGGCGCAGGCGCAGGGCGGTTTGCAGGTCGTGGTAGGTTTGAATATCCACGGCCGCCGACTGGCCCAGTTTATCCAAGTAGGCGTTGTAGCTGGCAGCATCTTCCACGGCCATAGCCTTATCGGGGCGGAACGTGGGCAGCACCTGAATTTCGAAGCCACTGGCCTGCAGGGCACGGTGATGCTCCAGGGAGTCGGCCGGGTCGTCAGTGGTGCAGAGGGCCTCTACATTCATCTTGCGCAGCAGATTGCGTACCGAGTACTCGGGGGCTTGCAGCAGGGCATTACACTGGTCGTAGATGCGTCGGGCTGAGGCCGTGCTCAGCAGCTCCGTGATGCCGAAGTAACGCTGCAGCTCCAAGTGCGTCCAGTGGTAGAGGGGGTTGCGCACGGTTTGGGGCACGGTTTCGGCCCACTTCTCAAACTTCTCCCAGTCGGAAGCGTCGCCAGTGATGTAGCGCTCCGGGACGCCGTTGGTCCGCATGGCCCGCCACTTATAATGGTCGCCGTAGAGCCACACCTGGGTGATATTCACAAACTGCTTGTCCTCGGCAATCTGTCCGGGTAGCAGGTGGTTGTGGTAGTCGATGATGGGCATCTGCTGAGCATACTCGCGGTAGAGCGTGCGGGCCGTTTCGGTTTGCAGCAGAAAATCGTCGTTGAGGAAGGGCTTCATAGTCAGCTAAGAAAATGGGGCGGGAGCCTCAGAAGCAAAAGAGTAGGTGGAGGGTAAAGGTACCGGCCTCAGGAAGGCCAAGCGCCTTTTGAAAGGACTAAAACCGTTTTTTTCTACGCAAACGATTCCGGTATCCGGAGGTGATTGGTTAGTGGTTTCTAGTTGCTGGTTTCTGGTTGCTAGTTTGGGGCTCCTGCTGCTATTCTCAACCAGAAACCAGCAAATAGAAACTATAAAGAGACACCCCGTTTCCAGGGAATAAAGTCGGTTTGGCCGTGGCGCACGGCGGCAACCTCCTCCCCGCTGGCCACGCGCACCACGTAGTCAAGGATACGGGCGCCGGCCTGCTCAATGGTTTCTTCCCCGTCGATGACAGTGCCGGTGTTCAGGTCGATGATATCGGGCATGCGCTGGGCCAAAGCCGTGTTGCTGCTGATTTTGACTACCGGGGCAATGGGGTTGCCGGTGGGCGTGCCCAGCCCGGTAGTAAACAGCACCACCGTCGCGCCCGAGCCCACTTCGGCCGTGGTGGATTCCACGTCGTTGCCGGGAGTGCAGAGCAGGTTGAGGCCGGGCTTGGTCACGGACTCGGGGTAGTCGAGCACGGCCACTACCGGGGAGGAACCACCCTTGCGGGCCGCCCCAGCCGATTTCATGGCGTCGGTAATCAGCCCGTCCCGGATGTTGCCAGGCGAGGGATTCATGTCGAAGCCCGAGCCCACTGCCACGGCGGAGTCGCCGTAGGCTTTCATGAGGGAGCTGAACCGCTCGGCCGTGGCTGTATCCACGCTACGGTCCACCAATTCCTGCTCCACCCCGCAGAGTTCGGGGAATTCGGCCAGAATAACGGAGCCACCCAGGGCCACCAACAAATCGGAGACGTGGCCCACGGCGGGGTTGGCCGAAATGCCGGAGAAGCCATCAGAGCCGCCGCACTCCAGCCCAATGCACAGCTTGTTGAGCGGGGCCGGCTGGCGGGTTTGCTGGTTGGCCAGCATCAGGCCGGCAAACGTCTGGCGCAGGGCCGTGCTGACCAAGGCTTCCTCGGTGCCAATTTTCTGCTGCTCCAGAATGTAGAGGGGCTTCTGGAAACCGTGGGGGCTGCGCTTGTTGATTTCATCCTGCAGCATGCTCACCTGCGCGTTCTGGCAACCCAGGCTGAGTACCGTAGCGCCGGCCACGTTGGGGTGGGTGATGTAACCGGCCAATAGCCCGCACAAGGTTTGGGCATCTTGCCGGATACCGCCGCAGCCGCCCTCGTGCGTGAGGAACCGGATACCATCCACGTTGGGGAACAGGCGAGGTTTGTGCTGGCCGTTTTCGGCGGAGTGCAGGTCGGTGGCCAGAATTTCCTCCACCGATTTGCCGGCCTGCATCAACGAAATCAACTCCTGGGTTTGGGGCTGGTAGCTTTTGCGACGGGCGTACCCCAGGTCATTCACCAAAGCTTCTTCCAATACCTGAATGTTGCGGTTCTCGCAAAACACCAGCGGAATAACCAGCCAGTAGTTGGCCGTACCCACGCTGCCATCGGCGCGGTGGTAGCCCATGAAAGTGCGCTCCTGCCACTGGCTTACGTCGGGCATGGGCCACTCCTGGCGGCGCTGCTGGTGCTCGTCGTAGCTGTCGGTGGCGTGGCGGATGTTGCTGGTGGTAAGCAGCCCGCCGGTTTCAATGGCGGCGGCGGCTTTGCCTACCAGCACCCCGTACATGTGCACCGGGTCGCCGGGGGCGAGAAATTGCAGGGCCAGCTTGTGCTTGGCGGGTATGCGGGCGGTAGTGGTAACGGTGGTGCCTTCCCAGGTGACGGGCGTGCCGATGGGCAAATCCTGGAGGGCAACCAGCACATTATCGTCGGGGTGAATTTTAGCTACCAGGTGCTTCATATTGGGGCTAACAGCAGGCGGCTGTTAGTATTTTAAGTCATGAGTTCAGAGCAGTTTCAGCTGTTAGCCAGCTACCACCGTCTTTCGGTTGAGGGCCTGGGCCACGGTGGCGCGGGCGCCCTGGTCCAACAGCTGCTCCAAGTAACGGGTTACACAGTCGGCAAAGCCGGGCAGGGCTAGCAGGTCGTGGCCCCAAAGGGCTTGGTTGTGCAGCACGGTGCGCGTCAGCTCGGCAGGCTCCAGACGTTGCCAGAGGCCGGCGTAGTAGCTGGCTTTTTCGTCCTGAATGGGGTATTCCTGGCCGTTTACTTCGCCGTACCATACGCCTTGCTCTTCCCGCTCGGCGCGCATGAAGCGCAGGTAGGCGGCAACACCCAAAGCCATGTAGTGCGGCACGGCGCGCAGCTGCCGGTAGTAGTGCAGCAGCGTAGGCACGCAGCGCATCTGCAGCTTGGCCGTGTAGTTCATGCTGATGGACAGCCAGCGGTGCTCAATAGCCGGGTTGCGGAACCGGTCCAGCACCTGCATGCCGAAGCGCTGCCCGGTTTTGGCATCCACCGCGTATGGGATGCCCGGCAGTAGGTCGCCCAGCATCAGGTTGTGAATGAAGCTCGCCACGTCGGCATCGTCCATAGCCTCACGCACCGTGGGGAAACCGGCCAGGAAAGCCAGCCCGCAGCTGAGCGTGTGGGTACCGTTGAGCAGGCGCAGCTTCAACTCCCGGAACAGGTTGATGTCGGGCTGCACTACTACGCCGGCGTCGGCCTGCTCAAAGCTCAGCACGCTTTTCACGCGCGCATCGCCCTCAATGGCCCACAGCGTGTACACCTCCGACATGGTCAGCAGCTCATCCTCGTAGCCTAGCTCGGCTTCCAACGCGGCCTGCGTGGCGGCATCGGGGCGGCCGGGCACAATGCGGTCTACCAGGGAATTGCACACTTGGTTGGCGGTTTCCAGCCAGTCGATAAACTCGGCACTGAGGCCGTTGCGGTGAGCTTGTTCCAGCAGAATGCTTTCCAGCTTGGTACCGTTATCCGGAATCAGCTCGGTGGGCACAATCACCAAGCCTTTGGATTTGTCGCCCGAAAACGCGCGGTAGCGGGCCAGCAGAAACGCCAGCAGCTTACCCGGAAACGACTGGGGCGGCCATTGGGTGATGTCGTCAGATACCAGTTGAATACCCACTTCCGTGGTGTTGGAAATGACTACCATCAGTTCGGGGTTGGCGGCACAAGCCAGAATGTCGGCCCACTGGCTTTTGGCCGACAGCACCCGGCTGATGGCCGAGCACACCACGTTTTCGGATACCTCACGGCCATCTTCAATGCCCCGGATGCCGAGCGTGTACAAGCCGTCCTGGCGGCGGAACGCGTCGATGTCGCCGCCGTCGGTGCTTTTCACTACCACAATACGGCCGTTGAAGATGCCTTGGCGGTTGGCTTTGTCGATGAGGTAATCGGGCAAGCCGCGCAGCAGCACGCCGGTGCCAAATTGCAGCACCTTTTCGGGCAGGGCCAGCAGGCTGGCCGGGGGGAGTTGCACGTTCCCGGTGGGCGCCTGGGAGAGTAGCTGGGTGGATAGTTGCGGCATGAGAAAAACCGTTATTGCTTAGGCGCAGCCGGGGCCGCAGTATTCCATTTTTGTTGCCAGCGCGGATAGTCGCGGCTGAGCAGTTTTTCGGGCCAGGTACCGGCGTAAGCGTAGCCGGTGCGGCGCTCAACCTCGATATCCGACAGGGCCGCGTGCGGCTTTGAGTCACGGCCCACGTAGATAGGCTGGTTGGTGGTGAGGTCGTAGAAGCGGGCCCAGATGGTGGAGCCGGCTTCGGGCACAATCACCCGGTCGTAGCCCTTCGGCAGCTTGGGGTCGGGTACATCTTTAATAGCGTAGCCGGTGAGCTTCACGGCCTGCAGCCAGGCCACCGCCGCTTCGATCGACTTCTTGATGGCGGGCGTGGGGCTTTCAGTGTCCATCAGAAACCGCACGATGTTCACGGTTTCCATGCCGGTGAGCGAGGCCAGCTCGAAGGCGCGGGCCTTGGCGGGCAGCAGGGTTTTCTCATCGTGCTGGGCGCACCACGCCGTGAGCTGGCCGTTCTGCACGTACTGGGTTTTCAGGATGCAGTCGATACCCCGGTCCACAGCCTTTTTGGCGGGTTCTACCAGGGCCCCATCTACCACCGAGAAGCCGTTGGCCCCCCGGGCCACGTCGCGTAGCACCAGCAGGGCCCGCACCATAGCGTCGTCGTTGTAGGTAATCTGGTGGCGGTAGCTGCTCAGGTCGGGGTAGTACTGCGGGAAGCCGCCGTTGGGGTACTGCATCTGCAGCAGGTAGCGGATGCCTTTTTCAGCACCGGCTTTGTAAGCCAGGTTCTGAGTGCTGCGGAAGGTGGCCACCAGGTAGCGGATTTCGCGGGTGGTGGCCTCGTTGTCGATGGTGGCGTCGTTACGGCCGGCGTCGTCGCGGGTGGCAGCCCGTTCAGCGGCCGTGAGTGGGTGGTCGTACTTCACTTTCACATCGTTCACCATTTTAGGCCAGCCGCCCACCGTGCGCTGGTACACCAGCATGCGGTCGGCCACCGAGTCCCGCACGGGCGTAGCGGGCGCTACCGAGCCCGCCGGCACGGCCGGTAAAGCAGCAGCCCTGCTGGTTTCGGCCGAGACAATGGTTTGGCGAGGCAGGGCCGTAAACATGTCCCGGTTGAGGTTAGACGGCTTCAGGGCCACCGTGGCGGGCTTCTTCGATTTCGGATACCAGCGGCCCCCAAACGTCCAGTCGGCGGTGATTTGCTTGGCTTTCGGGCTGCCTTTGGCGGTGTTCAGGTTGTCCTGGTGCCAGGCGTAGTCGCCCCCGTCGCGGTGGCAGTTCTGGTAATACACGCGGCGGCCCCACTGCTGGGCTCCGGGCCCCGACTGGGCCCAGTAGATGTCGGCATCGGCCATTTCCTTGGCGAAGCGGCAGTTGATGAGGTAGAACTGGGATTCGCGGTGGAAGCGGCCCAGCTTGAAGTTCGGGTCGCCCTCGAAGCGGCAGTTTTTCAGCACCGTTTTCTGGTCTATTTCCCCGGTGCCATCATGCCAGATGGCGGCGTTGGGGTTGTGGCAGATGAAGCGGCAGTTTTCGGCGTAGGCCCAGCCTCGGGGGCAATAGAAATCCACCCCGCCTTCCATAGTGCAGTCCTCAAACAGGTACAGGCCGGCGTCCACGTCCCAGGGGCTTACGGTGTCGCCGCCCAAGGCCCGGAAGGTGCAGTGCTTCACGGTGAGGCGGGTGGTACCAGGCATGGCGCGCAGGGCAAACTGGTGGCCGGTTTTGCTCACCTTGCGCTGCCCGCTGGCTTCCTGCGGGCAGGGAATCAGCACGTCGCCGGCAGCCTCAAAGCCGTAAGGGTTCAGCACCGTCAGGTTTTCCAGCGTGATGTCCGGCGAGTTGCGCATGTTCAGCGTGGCCGCGCCCCAGTCGTCGGTACTGCCGGCCGGGTCGCAGCGCCAGGCGTCACGGGCCTGGCTGTAGGTCAGCACCACGCCCTTTTCGCTCTGACCTTTCAGGGTCAGGTTCTGCTTGTTATCCAGGTACACCTTTTCGTGGTAGGTGCCGTTTTTGATGTAGATGGTGCGGGGCTTGCTGGCCTCGTCGGGGAGGCTGCTGATGGCCGCCTGGATGGTCCGGAACTCGCCCGAACCATCCGCGGCCACCGTTACCTGCTGGGCTTGGGCCGATAAGATTCCCATTTCCCCAACCCCCACCAGCAGGAACAGCAAAGTCAGTAGTCGTTTCATACTCAGGTGCGCCAAACGCCGCAGTTACACAAAATCTTCCCGCATCGGGCTAAAGGAATCCAGCAGTACGCCGGCTTCCAGGCACTCCACGCCGTGCCACACCAAAGGCGCAGCGTAAAATGTTTCGCCGGCCCGCAGCACCACTTCCTCCTCCCCCACCGTGCACCGGAACACCCCGCTTTCCACGTAGGTAATCTGGCTGTGCACGTGCTGATGGCGCGTGCCAACACCACCGGCCGCAAAGCGCACTTTCACCAGCATCAGGTCCGGCCCGTAGGTCAGCACCTGCCGCTGCACGCCCTCCCCCACGGTTTGCCAGGTTTTGTTGTTCATGGTGAATTGGGGTGAT
The DNA here is from genome assembly GCF_020421205.1 of Hymenobacter pini. Classification (GTDB taxonomy): domain Bacteria; phylum Bacteroidota; class Bacteroidia; order Cytophagales; family Hymenobacteraceae; genus Hymenobacter; species Hymenobacter pini. The sequence goes on along the minus strand of NZ_JAIZZH010000001.1, from coordinate 824,500 downwards.
AAGGTGAATAGTGACAGGAAGGAACGTCATGCAGAGGCGCAGCCGAAGCATCTCGCGTGCTGAGGTTGCAGTGGTAATCCTACCGTCAGCCGCTCCGTAGCCCAGGGTTTAAACCCTGGGCTAGTGAAGCAACGTCAGCACGCGAGATTCCTCGCGCTGCTCGGAATGACGTTCTGGTGTGTTTAGTAGCCGAAATTCTGCTTCAGGGCCGGGTCGGCGGCCAGGGTGCTTTGTGGGATGGGCAGGAGTTCCTTACCCATGCCGGGCACGTACTCGGCGGCGAGGCCGGTACCGGTGCTGGCGGCCGTGGTGGTGCCCACGGTGGCCGACGTACCGGTGGGCCGGGTGTTGGCAATGTAGGCGGCATCAATGGCCTGACGCCAGTTTACGCGGGTAGTGCCAGCGGGCGTGGCGGCGGGTGAAGGCCGGTAGAACGACCGGGCCCACTGAATGGTACCAATGGCCGTGGGCGTTTTGAAGTACATGTACTGGGGCACCGTCTGGTACGGGGCCTGGTTCAGGGCCAGCTTCAGCAGATTGGCCTTGGCCTCGGTCAGCTTGGTCTCAAACAGGTTCCAGCGTAGCAAATCGTACTTGCGGATGCCTTCGCCCCCAAACTCCAGGTACCGCTCATTTACAATAGCGTTGAAGAAGCTGGCTTTCGAGGTCAGATCGAGGCCCAGCAGCGCGCGGGTGCGGTTGCCGCCGAAGCCGCGGGTGCGTACTTCCAGCAGGGCATTCTGGGCGGCCGTGGTGGGACCGTTCAGCTCGTTTTCGGCTTCGGCAAACATCAGCAGCACATCGGCGAAGCGGATGAGGGGCCAGTTGTAGCCCAGGTAGTTGCCGGTGCCCGGAATGGCGGGATTGTGCCAGTCGCGGCGGAACTTGCCGTCGGTAATGGCGCCCAGGGCCACACCGGTCTGGAAGTTGGTAGCCGGGATGCTGTACGTGGTGATTGTCACGTCGCGGCGGGCATCCAGCGAGTCGAAGGCGTAGAAGTAGGTAGGCACTACCGTTACCGCGCCCTGCGTGGAACCATAGATGGGCGAGGCGTTCAAACGAGGCCCGTTGTAGTAGCCCAGCTTGCTATCCGACACTGCCGTGGAGCCGCCCATGCCCACCTGGAACATGATTTCGTTGGCCGACTCGGAGCGTTGCTCGTTGATGCTCTTGAACACCTCCAGGAAGCTGGCGTTCAGGGTGTGCTCCGCGCGGTTGGCCAGCAGCGAGGCGCACTCGTCGCGGGCAATGCGGTAGTAATCGAGGTAGTCGGCGGGGCGCGTCATCTGAGCGTCCTTCAGCGAGTAGCCACCCCGATACAGGGCCAGGCGGGCCCGCAGAGCCTTCACCGCGCCCTTCGTGATTCGCTCACTGGCGGCCCCGGCTTTGGTGCGCCAGGGTACCAGCTTCTCGGCCTGCAGTAAATCGGCAATCAGCTTGGTGAGCGTGGCGTTGCGGTCGGCGTTGGGCAGGTTGAAATCCTGGCCCGATACCGAGGGCGTGAACTGCGCCGGCACGTCGCCCCAGTTCCGAATCAGCTCAAAGTAGTACTGGGCCCGCAGCGTGAGGGCCTCGCCGTGCAGGCGGTGCAGGGCGGCCGTATCGGCGGCAGCGCCGCTGGTATACAGCTCCATCTGCGGAATCTGCTGGATGCAGATGTTGCTGCGCTCCACGCCCTGGTACAGCGTGTTCCAGGGGTTGGTGATTTCCGTGTTGGTGGGCAGCGACTTGTAGCGCGCAATGCTGCGCCGGGCCCCGTCGGCCGCCCCCGCCGAGCCAATCATCTCGTCGGAGTCGTAGGGGAAGTACATGCTCACGCGGGTGCCGTAGCTCTGGTCGCCCGAGAGCGGGTCGTAGGCCCCGATGACGGCGGCCGTAGCCCCGGCCACGGTGCTGAAGGTGTAGGCCGTGGTGTTCAGGGCCACGGGCTCCACATCGAGGTAATCTTTGCAGGAAACCAATGCTCCGACGCTGCCCGCCAAGGCCAGCCCAGCCAGTGCGGCCCGAAAAGTGAATGCGGATTTCATATCAACTGGGAGTGGGAATTAGAGGGACAGGTTCAGGCCGAACAGGAAGGCGCGGCTGCGCGGGTAAGCGGCGTAATCGACGCCCGGCGTGAGCGGGGTGGCGCGGCGCGTGTTCACCTCCGGGTCGTAGCCCGAGTACCGAGTGAAGGTGTACAGGTTATTGAGCGTCACGTAGAAGCGCAGCTGCTGCACGTGGGCGCGGGTGGTGAGGGCCTTGGGCAGGGTGTAGCCGAAGGTCACGTTGTTCACGCGCAGGAACGAACCGTCCTCCACGGCCCAAGAGTGCAGGAAATAGTTGCGGGTGGGCGTCCAGATTTTCGCGTTCTGGTTGAGCTGGTTCAGCGCATTTATATCCGTCACCAGTACTCCTTCCGAGTTCACCAGCCGGTACCGGTCGCTCATCACATCCAGCACGTTGCTGAACACGGTGTTGGCCGTGTTGGAGGTGAACTCAATCTTGTTGGCGTTGTAGATGTCGTTGCCCAGCACGAAGTTCAGGAACACGCTGGCGTCGAAATTCTTGAAGGTAAACTGCTGGTTCAGGCCACCCGCAATTTTGGGGTTGGCGTTGCCGATAACCGTCTGGTCCTGGTCGTTAATCACCCCGTCGCCGTTCAGGTCCTTCAGCTTGATGAGGCCGGGGCGGAAGGCCGTTTCGCCGATGATGCCCAGGTCGTTTACCAGGCCGGCTTTGGGCGTCCAGGTTTGGGTGGTGGCGTTGTAGCTCTCGAAGTCGTTGGCCGTTAGGAAGCCATCCGTAACGTAGCCGTACATCTGGCCCACCGGCTGACCCACGCGGGCCACATAGTCCCGGTTGAGGGCGGTGCCGGCCCAGCCCGAGGCAATACCCGGAATTTCCGTCAGGCCCGAGCCTAGGCTTTCAATTTTGCCGCGGTTGAGCGAGGCGTTGGCCGTGGCCGTCCAGGTGAAGTTAGGCTTGTTGAAGATGGTACCCGTCAGCTGCAGCTCCAGGCCCTTGTTGGAGGTTTTGCCGATGTTGCGCAGCTGGGACGTGTAGCCCAAAAACGGTGGAATGGGCTGGTTGATGAGCAGGTCGGAGGTGGTGTTGTAGTACACGTCACCGGTAAACTGCACCCGGTTATCCCACAGCGAGAGGTCCACGCCAAAGTCCCGGGAGGTGGTCACTTCCCACTTCAGATCGGGGTTGGGCAAGGTGGTAGCGGCGGCCCCCAACACCTGCAAGTGGTTGAGGTAGTAGGGCGCGCTGCCGGCCGAGTACAGCTGGTCGTAGAGGAAGTCGTTGATGCGGTTGTTGCCGGCCTGGCCGTAGCTCAAACGCAGCTTCAGGTCCGACACGGCCGGTACGCCCTTGAAGAATTCCTCCTTGGAAATGCGCCAGGCCACCGAAGCCCCGGGGAAGTAGCCCCAGCGGTTGCCGCGCCGGAATTTGGAGGAACCGTCGCCCCGGAAGGTACCCGTGAACAGGTACTTGTCGTCGAACGAATACGTGAGGCGGCCGAAGCCCGAAAGCAAACGGTAATCGGTGGGGATGCTGGTGCCGGGCAGCACGGGTTGGGCCGTTACGCCGGTGGGCAGCACGCCCTGGTTGATGTTGGCCAGAGCCCGCTCGGCGGTAATATCCAGGGGCAGAAAGTTGGTCTGGATGTACTGCTGCTTGGTTTGCTGCTGGTAGATTTCCTCCCCAATCAGCGCCCCCACCTGGTGCTTGCCCTTCTCCCAGTTGTAGCTCAGCGTATTGGAGTTATTGAGGGTGCTCTGGGTGGCCGTGGTGATGGAGGCGAAGGGCAGACTCAGATAACCACCGGCGGCCTGCCGGATGGTAGGCGAGTACCGCCCGTTGAAGGTACCCAGCTCCGAGTTGGTAATATCAAAACCAGCCGTGGAGCTCAACGTGAGGCCCTTGGCCAGCGTGAGGGCCGCGTTGGCGCCTACGTTAAAGGTGCGGCGCTTGTCGCGGCGGTACTCATTGTCGATGGTGAGCACCGGGTTTACCAGCGAGGAGTTGGTGAAGAACTCGTCGTCGAAGGTGTTGGGGTCCAGCACCTGGCCCGAGGCGTTGGGCACCATCAGGGGCATGTACTGGATGGTATTGCGCAGGCGGGAGGTTACGTTGGAGCCCGAGGTGGAGGTACCCGCCCCGTTCACCGTCTGGTCGTTGAAGCGCATGTTCATGCCCACCCGCAGGCGGTCCATGGGCTTGGTGTCGAAGCGGAAGTTGATGAGGTTCCGGGTGAAATCGGAGCCGCGCTGGATACCGTCCTCGTCGTTGCGCGTCAGGCTCAGCGAGTAGGTAGTGCCCTTCACCCCACCCGACACCGAGAGGTTGTGCGTCTGCTGGAAGGCGTCGCGCCCGAACACCTCGTCCTGCCAGTCCACAAACGGGGCCTGGCGGGCGCGGCTGAGCGTGTCGCTGAGGTAGTTACGCGAGCCAAACAGCTTGCCGAAGGCGGTCAAACCGCCCTGTCCGGTGGCCCCGGCCAGCTGAGCCCGCTCGTACTGGTAGTTCAGGTAGTCATCGGGCCCCAGCACGCCCAGCTTCTTGCTGATGCGACGGAAACCGGCAAAGCCGTTGTAGCTGATAACGGTTTTACCCTCGATGCCTTTTTTGGTGGTGATGATAACTACCCCGTTGGCACCCCGGGCCCCGTAAATAGCCGTAGCCGAGGCGTCCTTGAGCACGTCCACGGAGGCAATATCCTGGGGCGCAATAACGCTCAGCGCGTTTTCAATCTGGATACCGTCCACTACGTACAGCGGGGAGTTGTCCTGGGTTACCGAGCCACCGCCCCGCACCCGTACCCGCACATCCAAGTTGCCGGGCGTGCCTTCGGAGGAAGTGAGCTGCACCCCGGCCAAGCGGCCGGTGAGGGCCTCGGCGGCGGAGTTTACCGGAATATCCTTGATCTGCTGGGCATTCACCGAGGACACGGAGCCCGTTACGTCGCGGCGCTGCACGGCCTGGTAGCCGATAATTACCACGTCGTCCAGGGTTTTGCTATCTTCCTTCAACGCCACCGTGAGGTCGGTTTTGCTGCCCACGGCCACCTCATACGGCAGAAAGCCAATGTAGCTGAAGCGCAGCGTGGCGTTGTCGGGCACGGCCAGGCTGAAGCGGCCTTCGCCATCGGTAGTGGCCCCGGTGTTGGTGCCTTTCACTACCACGGTTACGCCGGGCAGGGCCTCGCCCTTGTCCGACTTAACCACCCCCTGCACGCGGCGTTGCTGCGCCCAGGCGGGGGCAACTGCCACAGCCAGCAACGGGGCCAGCAACAGTAACTTTCTTTTCATGATGGTTGGTGTGGGAATTGAAGTGGGAAGCTGAATGGGGCCCGGTAGTACTGCCCGGGCGGGGTTCAGCAAGTGGTTCGTGGAGGGGGCGCGTCCGTCGGTGGGGCCGCTCCTGCGGGAGCGTTCTATACTTTTCGGAGAAGTTGACTGCTCTGGGAAAACAGCCCGCTGCTATTCGGCTTGGTTAAGGTTAAAGTAACCCTCCGCGAAAAGGAAGAAATTGACCTGATTAATTTGTGCAAACGATGTCGGGAACGTGACCAATCAGTCACCCCGGCAGTTTTTCGGGGGCGTAATTCCGGTTATTCGCCAAGGATGCCTATTTTTCGGGCAGTTAGGCACCTTTCCGGTAGCAGGTGCATTCTTGTACTTTAGTAAGTACCCACTCCCCTTCTGCCTTTCCTCTCTATCACCTAGCGACGCTTCTTCTCGTGGAAACCTACACTATCAAAGACATTGCCCGGGAGCTGGGCATTTCCACCTCCACGGTGTCGAGGGCCCTGCGGGGCAGCTACGAAATCAACGCCGAAACCAAGCGCCGGGTGATGGAGTGCGCCGAGCGTCTTAACTACCGTCCCAACCCCATTGCTCTGAGCCTGAAAGGCAGCGCCAGCCGCGCCATCGGCGTCATTCTGCCCCAGATTGCCAACTACTTCTTCTCCCAGGCCATCAACGGTATTGAGGCCATTGCCTACAACCGGGGCTACCACGTTATCATCTTTCAGAGTCAGGAAAGCTACGAGCGGGAAGTAGCCAACGTGCAGCAGGCCATGTCACGGAAAGTAGATGGGCTGTTGATGTCACTTTCCAGCGAAACTTCCGACGTGGAGCACCTGCAGGAAGTGCTGGACAAGAACGTGCCGCTGGTGCTGTTCGACCGGGTTTCGGCCGATTTGAACGTCACGAAAGTGGTGGCCGACAACTTCGGCGGGGCCTTTGCCGCCACCGAGCATCTGCTGCAGGAAGGCCGCCGCCGCATTGCCCACCTTACCATTCAGCCCTGGCTCAGCATCACGCAGGAGCGCCTGGCCGGTTACCGCGCAGCCCTGGAAAAGCACGGCGTGGAGTTCGACGAAAACCTGGTGCGCTACGGCACCTTCGGCCCCGATGAAGTAGGGCCCATGATTGACGAACTGATGCACCTGGATACGCCGCCCGACGCGTTTTTCACGGCTTCCGACCGGCTGGCCGTAGGCTGCCTGCAGGCCCTGCGCCAGCGCAACCTGCACATTCCCGAGGACGTGTCACTCATCGGGTTTACCAACCTCAACGTGGCCGATTTGCTGAACCCGGCCCTCAGCACCGTAGTACAGCCCGCCCAGGAAATCGGCCAGGTAGCTGCCGAGCGCCTCATCGACCAGATTGAGCGCAAGCACCGCGCCCTGCCCATCGAAACCGTGCGTATTCCTACGGAGCTTATCGTGCGCAGTTCCACCCGCACGGAGGTGGTAAACCAGTAGCGCGAAGCTCTGCTTCGCGTATCGTTGCTGACGGCCGTGCTACCTGCGCCGGAATTGTTCAACGATACGCGAAGCAGAGCTTCGCGCTACTGGCTAGCGGCCCGACTGTTGCAGCAGCCAGGTTGCCAGGTCGCGGCCGGCGGCGAAATTCTCGAACGAGGCGGGAATCTTGCGGCCATCCACGTACTCGTTGTACAGCCACGGGTCACCCACGGCAAGCACGGTACCTTTGCCCACTTTGGCCGTGGCAATGATGGTGTACTCGCCCATCTTCACCAGCGGCGTGGCCGGCGCTTTCACGTCCAGCGGGGCCAGCTCCTTGATGTAAGCCGATTTTGCGGTTTTGAATACCGGGCCACCGGCCGACAGGTTCACGCGGCCCTGCTCAAACTCGCTGCCTTTCACCATGTTCAGGTTGAGGGGTTTGAACTGCATCCCGAAGGCCGCAGCCAGGGTATTGAAGCGCGGAATTTCGCAGTTGCTGGTGTCGTTGGCCATCAGCATCAGCGTGCCGCCCTCCTTCACCCACTTGGTAAGGGCATGCACGTCGGCGGGTTGCACGAAATTGGGCTGCGGGGTTTCCTTCTTGGTGTCGGGGTCCACGATGATGAACACGTCTACCCCCTTTAGTGCGGCGGCCGTGGGCGCGGTGCTGATGGTAGCGGTTTTGGCGCCCAGGTCGCGGAACTGCTGGCCCCAGAAGTAGAAGCCGCCGTGGGTCCGGTCGTCCCAGGTGTAGTGCCAGGTTTCGGGCTGGCCGCTGAGCTTGCTTTGGCGGATTTCGTGGTTAAAGTAGTTGTCCAAGGCCACGGTTTTGCCCTTGGCAACGGAGCTGGCGGCGGCCACTTCCATTTCAATGCTGGCCAAGATGAACGGGCCCACCCCTTTCAGATCGTTTTTGCGCAGGGGCTCACTGAGGTAGTACTCGTAGCTGCCGTCACGGTAAGGGTTACCGCCGAGGCCGCCCACGCTCACGGTGCCGTTGAAGGCCAAGGCCCCGCTTTCTTCGGCCACGAACTGCTTCAGCAAGCCCTCGTAGCCTTTGCGGGCTACCTCGGCGTACTTCTTATCGAGGTAGCCCATGCGCACGCCCTTTTGCAAGGCGTACACAAACATGCTGCTCCCGGAAGCCTCGGCATAGTTGCCCTTGCGCGTGCCCTGGTCCATCACCAACGACCAGGTACCGGTTTTGGCATCCTGGTACTTGGCCAGCACCGGGGCGAGGCGCTGCACGTCTTTGATGAGCTGCTGGCGTTGAGGGTGGTTCTGGGGGAAATAGTCGAGCACATCTACCAGCGCCATGGCATACCAGCCCATGCCCCGGTCCCAGAAATTGGGCGACTGGCCAGTGGTTTTATTGGCCCATTTTTGCTCCCGGCTTTCGTCGTAGCCGTGGTAGAGCAGGCCGGTTTTGGGGTCCACGAGGTTCTGCTCAATCAGCGCGAATTGCTTGGCCACGTCATCGAAGCCCGCCGGCTGATTGAATACCTGGCTGTACTCGGCGTAGAAGGGCTCGGCCATATACAGCCCATCCAGCCACATCTGATTGGTGTAGATTTTCTTGTGCCAGAAACCTCCGGCTTTGGTGCGCGGCTGGGCCTCCAGCTGCTTACGCAGCAGTTGGGCCGCTTTCTGGTACTTCTCCACCTGCGGTACCGACATCTGGCTGAGCGTGAGCAGCACGTGGCCGGTGGTCAGGTTGTCGAGGTTATAATCTTCCAGCTTGTAGGTGCGGATGCTGCCATCGGGGCGCACAAACTGGTCGAGGTCCTTCTGGATGTAGGTGAAGTAGCGGGCGTCGCCGGTGCGCTGCCACACCCGCTCCAGGGCCTTCAGCATCAGCCCCTGCTCGTAGTCCCAGCGGGCCGTTTTGCGGTTGCCGATGACGATGGAATCCGGGTGCCAGCTGATAAACGCATCGGCCATGCGCTGCGACATAGGCCGCGCCGCCGGGGTGGTTTGCGCCTGGATGGTAAGCGAGGCAGCCAGTAAACCGGCAAGCAGGAAAGGGCGAAAGGACATGAATGGGAGTCGTTGGAATGGGCGGGCATTTCGTTCCAGCGGTGTACCCCACCCCCTGGCCCCCTCCCCTCCAAGAGAGGGGGAGCCAGCTGCAAGTTTGAACAAATCGTTGAACGCACCCCCTCTCCCGGAGGGGAGGGGGCCGGGGGGTGGGGTGCAGTTACAGCTTCGAAACAGTCACCGTTTTCTTGGCCACCTTCTCCCCCATTTCCACGCCTTTTTTGGCGGCTCTGGTATCGGTGTTGCGCAGGGTTACGGCTTTGCTGCGGGCCCCGGTTACGCGCAGGAGCAGGTCGGCACCGGGTGCGTAACGCAGGTTATCGAAGCTGATGTTGCGGCTGTTCTGCACTTCCAGCACGGGGCTGGTCTGATGGGAGAGCAGGGTCACGTTCTTGAGGCGGATGCCGTCGGCTTCCTGGCACACCAAGCCTTTGTTGCACTCCAGCACCGTGTTTTCGATTTCCACGTTTTGCACCGCCATTTCGGGCAGGCCCCGCACCAGAATGCCGGTGTTAGCACCTTTGCAGGTGACGTTGGTGATACGGAAGTTCTTGAACTGCGGGGTGCCTTCGCCCAGTGGCTCAGCCTTAATTTCGGGAATACCAAACGCTTCGCCGTTTACCTGTACGGGGTCCTTGGCGGCATAGTACATATCAAACAGGATGGCCTCACCGGCAATGTCGGTCATGTCCACCCCGTCCACGAAGATGTTCTCCACAACCCCACCCCGGCCCCGGGCCGTTTTAAAGCGCAGACCCACATCGGTGCCCATGAAGGTGCAGTTGCTCACAAACAGGTTACGCGCCCCGCCCGACATTTCCGAGCCAATCACGAAGCCGCCGTGGGCATGGTACACTTTGGTGTCCCGAATGATGAAGTTCTCAGTCGGCACGCCTCGCTTGCGCCCTTCCGCGTCCCGGCCCGATTTGATGCAGATGCCGTCGTCGCCCACGTCAAAGGTGCAGCCTTCCACCAAGCCGGTGCGGCAGGATTCCAGGTCGAGGGCGTCGGTGTTCTGGCCGTACCAGGGGTTGCGGGCCGTTACGTTGCGCAGGGTAATATTGTCGCAGAGCAGCGGATGGATGGTCCAGGCCGGGGAGTTTTGGATGGTGAAGTCTTCCAGCAGAATCTGCTTGCAGCGCTGGAGGCTGAGCATGTTGGGCCTCAGGAAATCTTTGATTTCAGCGTATTTATTGAAATCGGGCTCCTGGCCGGCCGGAATGGTCCAGGGCTTGTTGAGGGTGGAGCCTCTCAGGGAGCCGGCCGAGGGGTACCACGTCGTGCCTTTCTCATCCACTACCCCACCCGATTTTATGAGGCGTTGCCACTGGCCGGCGTTGAGTTTTTCCTTTTTCACCATGCGCCAGGCGTCGCCGGCCCCGTCGAAAGTACCTTCGCCGGTAATGGCAATGTTTTCGAGGTCGTAGCCGGAAATGGGCGACTGGTTACGCACGGCGTCCTCCCCTTCCCAGTTGGTTTTGATAAGCTGATAATTGGAGAGCTTGTTGCTAAACTGCACCAGCGCCCCTTTGGCCACGTGCAGGTTCACGTTGCTTTTCAGCTGAATGGGCCCAGTGAGCCAGAGGCCGCGCGGCACCAGCACCACCCCGCCCTGCTGGCTACAGGCTTCAATGGCTTTGCGGAAAGCTTCGGTATTGAGCGTTTGCCCGTCGGCCACGGCACCATACTTGGTGATGTTGAAGGTATCCTTGCGGAAAGTGGGCTGCAGTACAACCGGTAGCTCATAAGCATACTTGCCGGCGAAGGCCAAGGGCTTGAGGTGGCTGGCAATACCTAGGCTCTGCTTCTTCAAATCCTGGGCTACCAACTGGGCCACCCGCTCAGCGCCGTAGGCGGAGAAGTGGGTGTTATCGAGTTTGGTGTTGTTGGCCCCGTTCTGGTAGCTCCAGAACAGCGGCTTGGTGCCCACGTCGCTGAGCTGGGTGTACATCGTCCAGCTCAGCTCATGCAAATCAATCAGCGGCACTTTCTGCGCTTTGGCTACTTCCTTCACCACACCAGGGTACTCGCCGTGGTCATCCTTGCGCTTGCCGGCCTCATCGAAGTAGCGCCGGCCCACGGGCGTGAGTAGTACCGGGTTGGCCCCCTTGGCGCGGGCCTCCTGCACGTAGCGGGTCAGGTTCTGGCGGTAGGCGGTTTGGGGCGCGGCGTAGCGGGCGGTGTCCTCCTGTTTGCTGTCGTTATGGCCGAACTGGATGAATACCCAGTCGCCGGGCCGGAGCTGCTCCAGCACCTTGGCCCAGCGGCCCTCGTGGCGGAAGTTGCGGGTGCTGCGGCCGTTCATGGCGTGATTCTGCAGCGTTACGCCCTCATCAAAATACTGGCGGAAGTACATACCCCAGCCCCGCTCGGCTTTATCCAGCGGTTTATCCGACATGGTAGAATCCCCCACCAGGAAAATAGTGGGTTTTCGGTCGTCGGCGGCCGGGCGGAAGGCCAGCAGCAGCACGGCCAGCAGCAGAGCACAGAGTTGCTTCATATCGGGCGGGAATGGGAAGGAGCGTAGAACGAAAGGCAGCGCACAAACAGTAGTTTTCCGGGAAGCCGGGCTGGTGAGTGAGTGCTGAATAGTCGTTAAGGTTAGCGGAATAGTTGGCCCCGTCTGCTCCTTAGCCGGCTATTTTTTGCGCAAACGTTATCGGGCACGTTGCCGGAAATGGCAACTTAGGTACTCACCCCGGTTCCAAAGGCTGGGCGCAGCCGCCTTAGTGCCCAGTATTTGCATCTGCTGATGATGAAGGCATTTGCATTATGAGCATCAGTAGAACTCTGTTCCAGACCCGGTACTTTATGTATGCATGTTGCGCGCACTGTATCCATCCTATACGGATAGCTCACCTACCGAGCAATTTGCTCTACCATCGGCTACCCATCAGACAACCGCATTACGGGCGCTCAGAAAGCGCCGCAACGGGGCATCCACAGTGACCAATATAACCCGGGCCAGCCCTACCAAAACCAGTGTAGAAACCGGCACCAGCCAGGCCAGCGTGCTCATGGGGGGCTTCTCGGCAGCCATGTAGCTCAGGAACACCCACACAAAGGGATAGTGCACCATGTACAGCGGGTAGGAAAGCTCCCCGAACCACCGGCACGTTGAGGCCAAGCGAGGTGCCACCTGCGTACCGGCCCCTAGTGCCACCAGCAGCGGAAAATACCCGAGCACCAGCACCATATCCGTCAGCCCGGCCACCTCTTTACGGTAGGGAAACATCAGACCAGCGGCCAGCAATAGGCCTACCCCAACGAACCCGAGACGGTTGGGAATGATCCAGCGGGAGCGGTACAGCACCATCCCCATCAGAAACGAGAAGCTGACGCGGGCAGCCCCGCCCCAGAACGTGTTGGCATCCCAGCCAATGCTCAGGTTGGGGTTGTGGGTGGCCTGATACACGAGCCAGCCAGCCGCTACCAGCGTGAGCAGGCGCAACACGCCGGGGCGCAGCCGTACCAGCAGCACGGCATAGGCCACGTTGGCGAGGTACTCCCAAAACAAGGACCAGGTAGGCGCGTTGAGCGGAAACAGGTTGAACGTGCGCTCGGGCATCACCGGAAACGGAATCAGCAGGCAGGACGCCAGAAACAGCTGCCACACCCGCGACGCGTACGTGGTGAACACCGCGCTGAACGGGTCGAGCCAGAACGTGAGCAGTCCCAGCACCGACCCCACCACTACCAGCGGGTGCAGCCGAATCAGCCGCCGCCGCAAAAACGCCAGGATGCCGAGACTGGCTAAGCGCGTATCGTAAGCGCAGGCCATCACGAAGCCGGAAAGGCAGAAGAAAAAGTCTACCGCCAGGTAGGCGTGGGCAATGAACAGCTGGTCGTAGTCGGGCACCACAATTTCCATAAAATGGTACACCACCACGGCCAGAGCAGCAATGCCGCGCAGGCCATCCAGCACGGCAAAGTGGGGTACAGGGGAATTTATGGCGGGAGTCGGCCTGTCGGTTGAGGTCATGGGTGTGGGGTGAAATGAGTAGCGGCGGCGTAATTTACTGCCCGCTGGCCGGTTCAATCCTCCCAGGCTGCTACCCGCCCAGCTTCCGCACCAGCCACAGCAACGCGCTCAGCCCCGCACTCACCAGCAGCATCGACGCCCAGGGCACGTACAGCCGGAAGCCCGGCCGCTCCACCCGCACATCGCCCGGCAGCCGCCCGAACCAGCCCAGCAGGCTACCGCCGCCCAGCCACAGCAGCGCCCCCAGCACCATCAGGCCCAGGCCGAGCAGGAACAAGGTTTTACCAAGGTGGGGAGGCACGGGAATCATCATTTCTTGGGTGGTTCCCAGTTCTGTGTTTTGCGCAGAGACTCCAGTAGCGTGTATAGACGAGTTAACCCAAATGAGGCTATGCCGCCATTATCATCTGCTTGCAAACGGCGTCCATCAGCATACTTAACACGTAGCACAATGTATGGCACATGGTTGTGGCCAATTCGATAGGTGCTTTTCAGCTTATCTGGTTGCAGATAATTTACCAACTCACTCAACTGTTGTTGTGCGGGGCTATTGAGCTTAGCGGTGAGATTCTCACACTTCTGCTTAGCCTCATCCAATACCGGGTACTCGCAGGAATGATAGGTGACACTATCCTGAGGTCCAATGCCAATTGCTATTTCCTCAACCTCATGGTAGGCAAAGTGAGAGGTATACAGCAGACTATCCATTTTGGTGCACGTGGGAGTAGAATTATACTCAACTAATCCTCCAAAACGATAGGTCAGCAGGAATTGCTGACGGCCATCTTCCTCTAATGGTTCCGTGATTAGAAAGGGCTTATCATAGTCCGCATACACAATCAGCGGCTGGGCACCTTGGTAAACAATGCGCGCTACCGGACAATATCGGTAAAACTGTCGGCCAAAATCTTCTAGTACCAGACTGTCACCCATGTCCAACACGCAGATAACTTTGCTTTCATCATCGTAGTGGGTGCCGGTTATCAGCAGATCAATCAAGCCATTTCCATCAACATCTGCTTTCTCCCACGCCTTGATTTTCTCTCGTTGATAGATTTTTCGTACCCGCTTATCCTCGAACCGAAGGTGGAAATCTACTTTGAAATTCTTATAGTAATCATCCAGCGACCTTACTACTTGCTGCACGGCAGCATCGGAGTTTAATTTGGCTAATTTCCCTTGGACCTGAGCTAAAACAGTCACACTAGAAACCAGTAGTAGTATAAATACGCAGCACGTTTTCAGCATAGCATAAGGCTTACCCCTTATTATCAAACACTGGCTCAATGCGTCCATCGGCCCCAACTTGTAGGGCGGCTTCGTAGCGGTTGCCGGTTTTGCTGGAGATGAAGCCGCGGATGACGCCGGTTTTGCCTTTGCGCAGGAGCTGGTTCATCTGGGCGTCGGTGAGGGTTTTGCCGCCCCACTCGAACGGGGCCCGGAACTGGCAGTCCTCGCGGAAGCGGGAGCAGCCCCAGGCGCTTTTGCCCTTCAGCATCTGGCCCAGGCGGCATACCGGGCAGGGTATCTGGCCGGGGTCCTGCGGGGTAGTGGGCTTGCTTTCGGCGGCGCGCACCAGTTCCAGCGTCCGGGCGGGCGTGAGCCGGATGGCAGCCCCGAACTTGTTGCCGGCATCATCCAGGAAGCCCTGCATTACCTGCGTGCGACCTTTCTTGAGCAGGTCGCCCACCTGCTTATCGGTGAACTTCTTACCTTCAAACTCTACTGGCATCCGAAACTGGCATCCCTCCTTCCAGCGGGAGCAGCCAAATGCTGATTTTCCGCGCAACACGTGCCCACCACCGCAGGCCGGACATGGGCCCAAGGCTCCTGGCATGGCCGACGTAGCGGCAACGGCCGGGGTTGGGCGAGCAGATGCCGATTTACCAGCGGCAGGCACTGTCTGCCCGGCATTGGCCACTGTTACGGCGCGGCCAGAGCCGTCGTGCTTTACTTCCAGCACCATCTCGCGCACCAGCTGCTTCAGCTCGCCCAGAAACTGCTCCTGGTCGAGCTGGCCGCCTTCAATCTGGCGCAGTTTCCGCTCCCACTGCCCCGTCAGCTCCGCCGACTTCAGCGTGGGGTTGCGGATGAGCCCAATCAGTTCCACGCCGGTGGGTGTGGGCACAATCTTCTTCCGGTCGCGGCGGATGTAGCCGCGCTTGAACAGGGTTTCGATGATGGCGGCGCGGGTGGAGGGGCGGCCGATGCCGTTTTCCTTCATAGCCTGGCGCAGCTCCTCATCGTCCACGTTGCGGCCGGCGGTTTCCATGCCCCGCAGCAGCATCGCCTCCGAGTATTCGCGCGGGGGCTGGGTTTGCTTGGCGTCGAGGCGGGGTTTGTGAGGGCCGGTTTCGTCCTTCTGGAAGCTGGGCAGCACGGTGCTCACCACGTCGTCGTCGCCTTCACCGGCAGCTTTGGGAGCCGAAGGAGCCTGCTGCTTCTCCGGGTCGCCGTACACTTCGCGCCAGCCGGGGCTCAGAATCTGCCGGCCCCGCACCCGGAACGTGCGCCCGGCCACGTCGGCCGTCACGGTGGTGTTCGACACCTCGCAATCGGGGTAAAATGCGGCCAGGAAGCGGCGCACAATGATGTCGTACACCTGCTGCTCGGTGCCGTGCAGGCTGCCCGCGCTGGCCCCGGTGGGGATGATGGCATGGTGGTCCGTCACCTTCTGGTTGTTGAATACCTTGGTGCTCTTGCGGATTTTGCCGCCCGCCAGCAGCGGGGCCGCCAGGGCCGCGTGCACGCCGCCCAACCCGCGCAGAATGGCGGGAATTTTGGGGTACTGGTCGTCGGGCAGGAAGGTGGTATCCACGCGGGGGTAGCTCACCACTTTCTTCTCGTAAAGGCCCTGCACGGTTTTGAGCGTGTCCTCGGCCGAGAGGCCCAGCTGGTTGTTGCACTGCACCTGCAGGGAGGTGAGGTCGAACAGCGCGGGCGGACTCTCCAGCGCCTTCTTGATTTCCACGTTCGTTACCGTGAGGGGCTGGCCAGTTACCTGGGCCAGGGCGGCGTCGGCTTCTTCCTGGGTCACGAAGTAGCCGCGGGCTTTCAGGCGGGCCTTTTCGTCGGGCTCGTCGTCGTCCTTGCCTTTTTTCACCACGGCCACGTGGCTGAACATCGTGCCCCGGTACTCGGTGCGCAGCACCCAGTACGGCTCGGGCCGGAAGTTCTGAATTTCGTGGTAGCGGTCCACCAACAGCGCCAGCGTGGGCGTTTGCACCCGCCCGATGCTGAGCACCTGCCGCTGCCCGGGCGCGTACTTGAGCGTGAACAACCGGGTAGCGTTCAGGCCCAGCAGCCAGTCGCCCACGGCGCGGCTCTTGCCGGCCTGGTACAGCGAGTCGAACTCCGAACCTTCGCGCAGGTTCTGGAAGCCCTGGCGGATGGCTTCTTCGGTGAGCGAGGAAATCCAGAGGCGCTTGGTGGGCTTGCGGTATTTGGCCTCCAGCAGCACCCAGCGCTGAATCACCTCCCCTTCCTGCCCGGCGTCGCCGCAGTTGATGACTTCCTCGGCGGAGGCCAGCAGGTTTTTAATCACGTTGAACTGCCGCACCACGCCGTCGTCGCGGCGCATGAGCTTGATGCCAAACTGCTCGGGCAGCATGGGCAAATCGTGAATGCTCCAGCGCTTCCACTCGGGGCGGTAGTCCTCGGGCTCGCGCAGCTGGCAGAAGTGGCCGAACGTCCAGGTTACCTGGTAGCCGTTGCCCTCGAAGTAGCCGTCCATTTTGCGGTTGGCCCCCAGCACCTGGGCAATTTCGCGGGCCACGCTGGGCTTTTCGGCAATGCAAACTTTCACTCGTAGCGGATTGGTTGAAATACACTGGCCGGGGCCAGCAGGGAATCAACAAAGATAACGGGGAGAAAAGTCCGGTGCACTGGACTCTTCTCCCCGTTTTTGAGCACCAAGGCCCGTTTGAGCCGCGCTACTGCTTCACCGTTTCCGGCGCAATGCGGGTGGGCGTCTGCTGGCCGCTGATGATGCCGCCGGCGGCCCGACCAATGGCGGTAATAACGGCCGTCATGTTGGGCAGGTCCAGGCTTTCCACCTCGTCGTCCACCGAGTGGTACTTCTTATCGGTCGGAATCTGGTCGGTGCTGATGGTGTGGGCCGGTACGCCCAGGCGGGCCAGGGTGGCGTTGTCGGAGCGGTAGAACAGGTTTTGCTCGGGGTACGGGTCGGGCTCGAAGCGGAACACCGTGCCTTTAGCGTTATCCTGCAGCATCTTGCCGAAGTCGGACCGGTCGAAGCCGGTGATGAAGGCGGTGTTGGGGCCGAACTTGGCCTGCTTACCAATCATTTCGATGTTGAACATGGCCACCACGTTCTTGGGGTCGAGCTGCTTGGAGAAGTAACGCGCTCCGAAACCACCAATTTCTTCGGCCGTGAAAGCCACGAACACCAGCGGGCGGGCGTTGTCGTTTTTCTTCTTGAAGTACTCGGCCAAAGCCACCACGGCGGTAGTGCCGCTGGCGTCATCGTCGGCCCCGTTGGCAATGGAGTCGCCGGCCACGGCAGGCAGGAAACCCAGGTGGTCGTAGTGGCCACTGAACACTACCTGCTCCGAGGCGCGGCCGGCATCCTTACCGGGCAGCACGCCCACCACGTTGCGCAGCTCCACGGTGCGGATGGTGGTAGTAGCCGCCACCTGAAACTTCAGGGGCGTGGCGGCTGGCGGGGCCAGAATCAGCAGGGTAGTAAACGGCGCGGGTTTTTCGGCCCGTAGGCCACCGTGCTTCACGTAGCCGGCTACCCGGTTGAAAGCCGCTGCCTGCACGGGGTCGATGAATACAATGGTGTTTTCCTTGGGGTCCAGCAGCGGGCGGATTTCCTTCATCAGGTTATCCTGCGGGCCCACGGTTACCACCCGGGCTGCTGGCTCATCGGCCTCCGTCCAGTTGAGGTGGGGCTGACCCGAAATTAGCACCATTTTATCAGAGGCTACTTTTGCGCCGTTGATAGTGACGAAAGCGGCGGCCGTGCGGGCTTCGTAGGCCGGAAACGTCTGCATGAAACTCTGCAAACCGGGCAACGCCTCCAGGCCGATACGCTGGAATTCGGCCGCCAGAAACTCAGCGGCTTTTACGCTGCCGGGCTTGCCGGTAGCGCGGCCCTGCATATCGTCGGCAGCCAGGGTACGGATGATGCGCTCCACGGTGGCTTGGGGCACGCTGGCATCGGCGGGAGGCGTTACCGGCTTTTTCGGAGTTTTCTGGGCAAGAACCTGAGTAGCAAACAGAGCGAGGAACAGAACGAAGGGGGGAATTTTTCGCATACCGCAAAATAACCATTTTGTTCTTTACCCGGTACAATTTGTTTGCCACAAAAAAGTCAACATTTTTTGTCCTCTTATCACCCGCCTGCACCCTTGCTTATGCTTCGTTACAGCCCGTTTTTCTTTTTGCTACTGACTGCCTGCCAAACTACCGCGCCAGCCACGGAAACTACCACCTCAGCACAAGCTGCACCAACCACGGAACTGCGCGGTACCAAGTGGGTTTTGCACTCCCTTGCCGGGCAGCCGGTACAGCCAACTTCTACCAAAGAGCTCTACCTACTCATCAGCCCAGACCAGCCGCAGGCGGAAGGCCAAGCCTCCTGCAACCGGTTCAGAGGACCGGTGGAACTGCCCGCCGCGCAGCAGCTGCGGTTTGGCGCGCTGATGTCGACGCGCATGGCCTGCCCGGATCTGGCCATTGAAACCAGCTTCACCAATGCGCTTACCAACACGCGCACGTACCAAATCAGCCGGGATACGCTGCGCCTATACGGTGAGCCAGCAGCCGGCCCGCTGGCTGAGCTACACCAAGGCCGCTAAAAACCCAGTAAAAACCACATCCGGCCCCGGCTGCCTTCAGTTAGGCTAGCCGGGGCCGGACGTGGTTTTTATAAGTATCTGCGCCTATTTTGTATCAGCGGCTTTTGTATCAACGGCGGCCAATACGGCTACCCATTCGGCTTCCGTTTTGGCCTGGCTGGCGCCGGGAGCACCCTTCAGCTTGAGCTCCGGGGCTGCAGCTTGTAGTTCCTTCAGGCTCAGCTTAACGGGCTCCAGTTTCTTGTCGGGACGCAGCAGAAAGTAGGTCACTTTATCATCAATACGGTCATACCGCTCGCCGGCATTGTAGGCGCCTTGGTAGTTGGCCTTTTGCAGGGATTTGTGCAGGCGCTTCAGCAGCGTGTAGTTGCCGCTGTAGAGCACCTCCACATATTCGCCCCGTTGAGTTGGCTCAGGAGCTTCCAGAAAACGCCGGAACGTACGCTGCCGGGCCGGCTGCCCACCCTTGGCCGGCACTGTCAGCTCGAAGCTGGCTAGTCTCCGGTCATCCAGTACCAGGGAGTCGCGGCGGTTCAGCGGCTGCATCAGCAAACGATGGTTGAGCACATCGTACTTCAGCGGTACGGGAGCCAAAGGAATGCCGGTTGTCATGCGCAGGCGTGCGGACAGCCACCGGTTGTCCACGTAGGGCGTACCAATAGTACCATAGGCATCACCCCGTGGCACCACGGCAGCCCCACCGCTTACCAACGCGTCCAGATTTGCCTGCGCAGCGGTACCAACCTGCCCGATGGGAATTTGCTGTGCATACGCCGCCGAGGCTAAGACCAACATGGAGGCCACCAAAGAAAACCGAATAGATAGCATAGTAAAGCGCTTTAATTTCTACCCAAGCTAGTGGTTTTCGCGGCAGCAAACACGCTACCCCAGCGTCAGCACCAAATCGTCGGCGTTTACCAGGCTGCCCTCGTGCAGATTTACGGCCTGCACCGTGGTATCATCAGGGGCGGTGATGGTGGTTTCCATCTTCATGGCTTCGATGATGAACAAGGGCGTGTTCTTGCGCACGGGCTGGCCGCTTTCCACCAGTACTTTGCTTAGCAAGCCCTGCAGCGGCGCGCCCAGCTGGCGGGGGTTGCCCTTATCGGCCTTGGGGTTCTGCACGCGCTTCACTTCCACCGAGGTGTCCCGGATTTCGAGGTTGCGCGTCTGGCCGTTGAGGGTGAAGAAGATGGTGCGGCAGCCGTCCTCATTTACCGGCCCGATGCTCTGCAGGCCCACAATAATGCTTTTGCCCCGGGCAATGTCGATGATGGTTTCCTCGCCGGGCTGCAGGCCGTAGTAGAATACCCGCGTGGGTACTACGGCCACGTCGCCGTACTCCTCGCGGTGCTGCCAGTATTGCTCAAACACCTTCGGGTACAACAGCCACGACAGCACATCGGTGAACTTACCGCGGCGGCCGAATTTCTCGGCGAACCGGGCTTCCTCGGCCCCGAAATCAATGGGGGCCAGGTGCTCGTTGGGGCGGTCGGTGAAGGGCTGCTCGTCTTTGAGAATCACCTGCTGCACCTCGCGGGGCCAGCCGCCCTCGGGCTGCCCGATGTCGCCCCGGAACAGGTCGCGCACCGACTCGGGGAAGTTGAGGGTGTGGCCTTTCTCCAGCACGTCGCGGGTGGTGAGGTTGTTGCTGACCAGGAACAGGGCCATGTCGCCGACTACCTTCGAGGAGGGCGTCACCTTCACAATATCCCCAAACAGCTGGTTCACTTCTGCAAAGGTGGTTTTCACGGTTTCGAACTTATCCAGCAAGCCCAGCGAAGCCGCCTGGGGCCGCAGGTTGGAGTACTGCCCGCCCGGAATCTCGTGCTGGAACACCTCCGAGGTGCCCGCCTTCAGCCCCGACTCGAAGGGGTAGTAATACTCGCGCACGGTTTCCCAGTAGTTGCTGAACTCGTTGAGCGACTCCTGGTTGAACTCCCGGTGGCGCTCCTGGCCGCGCAGCATCTCCACCACGGCGTTGAAGTTGGGCTGCGAGGTCAGGCCCGACAGCGCGCCCAGGGCCACGTCAATCACGTCTACGCCGGCTTCCACGGCCTTCAGGTAGGTGGCGGGCTGCAGGGAGCTGGTGTCGTGGGTGTGCAGGTGAATGGGCAGGCTCACGGTGTCGCGCAGGGCCGTAATCAGCTCAGTGGCGGCATAGGGCTTCAGCAGCCCGGCCATGTCCTTGATGCACAGGATATGAGCCCCGGCGTCCTCAATCTGCCGGGCCAGGCGCAGGTAGTACTCCAGGTTGTACTTCTGGTTGCGCTGGGGGTCCAGAATGTCGCCGGTGTAGCAGATGCAGGCCTCGGCCAGCCGGTCGGTGCGGTTGCGCACGAAACCGATGCAGGCCTCCATCCCCTTCATCCAGTTAAGCGAGTCGAAGATGCGGAACACGTCGATGCCGGTTTCGGCGGCCTGCTCCACAAATCGCTCCGTCAGGTTGTCGGGGTAGGCTTTGTAGCCCACACCGTTGGCCCCGCGGATGAGCATCTGCAGCAGGATGTTGGGCACGGCGGCGCGCAGCTTGGCCAGCCGCTCCCAGGGGTCTTCGTGCAGGAAGCGCAGGGCCACATCGAACGTAGCTCCGCCCCAGCATTCCAGGGAGAAGGTTTGCGGGTGCTGGCGGGCGTAGCGCTCAGCCACCTTCAGCATGTCGAAGGTGCGCATGCGGGTAGCCAGCAGGCTCTGGTGGGCGTCGCGCAGGGTGGTGTCGGTGTAGTGGATCTGGCGTTCGGCCCGCAGCCACTTGGCAAACTCGTCGGGGCCCAGCTCGGTGAGCTTGTCCTTGGTACCGGGCTGCAGCGGGGCGGTGGGGTCGTAGTGCGGCAGACGGGGCTTGCGCAGGTCGCGCTTGGGGTCCACGAGGCCGCGCACATCGGGGTTGCCGTTCACAATCACGTCGCCGAGGAAGCTGAGCACCTTGGTGGCGCGGTCCTGGCGGGGCTTGAACTTGAACAGTTCCTGGTGGTCTTTGATGAAGTCCACGTTGGCCTCGCCCGCCATGAACACGGGGTGGGCAATGATGTTCTGCAGAAACTGAATGTTGGTGCTCACCCCCCGCACCCGGAACTCGTCGAGAGAACGGGCCATCTTCTGGGCCGCACCTTCCAGCGTGGGCGCGTGGGCCGACACCTTCACCAGCAACGAGTCAAAGAACGGCGACACCTTCACGCCCTGGTACACCGAGCCCTGGTCGAGGCGGATACCGAAGCCGCCCGCCGAGCGGTAGGCCGTGATGGTGCCGTAGTCGGGCTTGAAATCCTGCTCGGGGTCCTCGGTGGTGATGCGGCACTGAATGGCGTAGCCCATCTTCAGGGGCGTAATGTCCGGCCCCAGCCCGATTTCGGCGTCGGTGAGGCGGCGGCCGTCGGCAATGTAGAGCTGGGTTTTGATGAGGTCTACGCCGGTTATCATTTCCGTCACGGTGTGCTCCACCTGAATGCGCGGGTTCACCTCGATGAAGTAGATGCGGTCCTGCTCGGGGTTCACCAGGAATTCCACGGTACCCACGTTGTTGTAGTTCACGGCCCGGCCCAGGCGCAGCGCGTACTCGTACAGCAGGTGGCGCAGGTGGTCGGGCAGGTGCAGGGACGGGGCCACTTCCACCACTTTCTGGTAGCGGCGCTGCACCGAGCAGTCACGCTCGTAGAGGTGGGTGAGGCCACCGTAGTTGTCGGCCACCAGCTGCACCTCAATGTGCTTGGGCCGCTCCACAAACTTCTCCAGGAACACGGTATCGTCGCCAAAGGCTTTCAGGGCCTCGTTGCGGGCCTCAAAGAAGCCTTTTTCCAGCTGTTCATCGTCGCGGATTACGCGCATGCCCCGGCCCCCGCCCCCGCTGGCCGCTTTCAGCATCACGGGGTAGCCAATGCGGTGAGCTTCCGCCAGAGCCACGTCGAGGTCCGTCAAATCCTGCTCGCTGCTTTCGATGATGGGCACCTGGCACTCCACGGCTACCCGCTTGGCGGCTACCTTATCGCCGAGGGCTTCCATCACTTCCGGCCGCGGGCCCACGAAGATGATGCCTTCCTCGCGGCAGCGCCGGGCCAGGGTGGCGTTTTCGCTCAGGAAGCCGTAGCCGGGGTGAATGGCGTCGGCCCCGTTCTCCTTGGCCACGCGCAGGATGGCCTCAATATCGAGGTAGGGCTTCAGCGGCTCATCGTCGCGGCCCACCTGGTAGGCCTCATCGGCCTTGTAACGGTGCAGGGAGTAGCGGTCCTCGTAGGTGTAGATGGCAACGGTCTGGATGCCCAGCTCGGTGGCGGCGCGCAGCACGCGAATGGCAATTTCGCCCCGGTTGGCGACCAGCAGTTTGCGGATGTTCATCGGTTTCAGGAGAAGGTGAAAGGTGGAACAGGGAAGCGGTGCAAGCTACGCAACGGGGCGGTAATCGTTAGCGAATTTTTGCTGAAAGTTTATTTTTCGCAATAGTAAGTACAGTGAAATGTTAGCTGGATAAACGCGGCAATTCACGTATCTGCGTTGTGGATGTTGTTTAGGCTGAGTAGATTGGGTCGTTCAGTGTGAGAGGCACGCGAAGTGTCGCGTTTCTACAGCGCGTCGTTAGTTTTCCTGATTGATAAGATTGACTACCAGCTTCACCATCACATCCTTGTCCTCCGGCTTACTTTCGGCAATGAGCAGGGTCAGGGCCACCAGGGCATTGTCGGCGAGGCGGCGGGAGCCGTCGGGTTTGTAGAGGCAGTGGTTCTTATCCATGAACCACACGAACAGGAAGGCCGCGATGCGCTTATTGCCATCGGAAAAGGAATGGTTTTTCACCACAAAATAGAGCAGGTGAGCCGCTTTTTCCTCCACGCTGGGGTACAGCTCTACGCCGTCAAAACTCTGGTAAATCGTGCGCACGGAACTTTGGAACGACTCGTCCTTTTCCCGCCCGAACAGCACGCTGCCACCGAACTGCTGGCGCAGGCCATCCACAGCCTGCAGGGCGGCTTCGTAAGTCAGCTCGAAGGGTGTATCGGGCGAGGTGGCCGTGATGCGCAGGCGCTGGTGGTCGTACTGGTCGAGCACGTCGAGGGCCCGGGCGTAGTCGCTGAGCACCCGCAGCAGGGCCGTGGTCTGGTCGGGCGTCAGTTCCTGGTTTTCCAGCAGCTCGCCCTGCAGCCGCAGCAGCCGCTTGAGTTCGGTAAGCTGACGGGCGTTTTCGCGCAGGCGCTTCTCGTTCAGCACGAAGCCCTGCACCAAGTACTGCCGCAGCACCTGCGTGGCCCACTGCCGGAACTGCGTACCCTGCCGGGAGTTCACCCGGTACCCGACGGAGATGATAACGTCGAGGTTGTAGTAGGTCACGGGCTTGTCGGAAAAAGCAATGTGCATTTTTTGCACATTGCTTTCTTCGTCCAGTTCACCAGTCTGAAAAACAGTGCGCAAGTGCTTGGTAATCACACTTCGCTCCCGGCCAAATAGCTCCGCCATCTGGGCCTGGGTGAGCCAGACGGTTTCGTTCTGTAGGTGCACTTCCAGCCGGGCGTGGCCGTCGGCCGATTGATAGAGGAGGATATCCGGAGTGGGCTCCATAGCGAGGATACGAACGTAAAACAGGCAGCAACTCAGCAATATGCAGAATCAGCGGCGGGAAGCCAAGCCGGCGGCCACCGCGGCTACGAAAGCCAGCGTCCAAAACTTTCCTGCCACGGTTCAGTTCTGAACCCACTTCCCTACCTCTGACTTTATCCGCATGCAATTCTCCGGCAAGAACATCCTTATCGTGGGCGCTTCCTCGGGCATCGGGCTGGCTACGGCCCGACTGCTGCACGGCCTGGGTGCCAGCCTCTACACGGCTTCCCGCCACCAGTCGGCCGAGCTGGCCGAGCTCAGCACCACCTTTTTGCCCCTTGACGTGACGCAACCCTTCGGTACGGCGCTGGATGCGCTGCCGGAGATGCTGCACGGGGTGGTGTATTGCCCCGGCAACATCAAGCTGCGGCCCTTCGAGCGGATTCCGGTGGAGGATTTTCGCGGAGATTTTGAGTTGAACGTGCTGGGTGCGGTGCAGGTGCTGCAGGCCAGCATAAAGCGGCTGAAGAAGGCCGGCGGGGCCTCGGTAGTACTGTTCAGTACCGTGGCGGCCGATACGGGCATGGCCTTTCATGCCAGCATTGCTACCGCCAAAGCGGCCGTGGAGGGCCTCACCCGCGCCCTGGCCGCCGAGTACGCCGCCAGCAATATCCGGGTGAATGCCGTGGCTCCCTCTCTCACTAATACGCCCCTGGCCGCCGCTCTGCTCAACACCCCTGAAAAGGTCGAAGCCAGCGCCAAGCGCCACCCCTTGCAGCGCATTGGCGAGCCCCAGGATTTGGCCTACATGGCCTCCTTCCTCCTCTCCGACCACAGTTCCTTTATCACCGGCCAAGTGCTGCCCGTGGATGGAGGTATGGGCCGGTTGAAGTAGGGCGTAGCAGATTACAGCAAGCTGCCTGAGTAACCGTAAAAGGCCTCGTCTACTCTTAAGCGAGCAGAGACGAGGCCTTTTACGGTTATCCGGGAAACCTGCTACTCAATCTGCAGCCGCTTGTTCACGTGCAGGCCGTTACCGCGGAACTGCACGAAGTACAATCCAGCCGGCAGCCGATGCGTGTCCAGCGTGGTTTTGAGGCCGGTGCTGCTCATCGTGAGCGTGCGTTGCTGTACCACTTGGCCCAGCCCGTTCACAATGTCACACCGAATAACGCCGCCGGCTCCTATTAAGGGCATTGATACGTGCACATTTTCGCGGGCGGGGTTCGGCACCAGCTCTACCTGCCCAGCCAAAGCGGCTGAGGCACTTGTGGTAACCGTTTGAATAGTCACTGTAATGGTATTGCTGATATTGAATGCCTGACAGGCCCCCGATACCACCAGACGGCGGAAGTAAGTCGTCTGGCTCAGCAAAGGCGGGTCGTAGCTTTGGCTCACGGCTCCCGCAATGGAAATGAACGTGCTGTTATCAGCCGAGCTTTGCCACTGGTAGCTGTATTGGTTGTTGCCA
Organism: Hymenobacter pini; assembly: GCF_020421205.1. GTDB lineage: Bacteria > Bacteroidota > Bacteroidia > Cytophagales > Hymenobacteraceae > Hymenobacter > Hymenobacter pini. The sequence continues at coordinate 798,917 of NZ_JAIZZH010000001.1, read as the reverse complement.
CCGGTGGGCTGGCTTCCAGAAATAGCCCCTGGATCAGCGGGGCCGGTAAATACGGCCGGCTGAGGTGCCGTCAGCGAGTTTCCAGCCAGTACGGGCTGCACTGCTACCGTTACCGTGTTACTGGTGGAAGTCTGCCCACCCGAGCTTACCGTGCGCCGGTAGTAGGTAGTCTGGCTGAGGGTTGGCGGGTCGTAGCTGGCAGCGGTTGCCCCGGCAAGGTTTGCGAAGGCAGTATTATCAGAGGAAGACTGCCACTGGTAGGTGTAGGTACCGTCGCCGCCGGCGGGGACCTGCCCGGTTATTACGCCAGGGTCGCCGCTACCGCAGAAGGCATCGAGCGAGGGGCCGGCAATAGTATTGTTGCTGATGGCGGCTACTGTTACCACAAAACTACCCGACGATGAGGCGGTACCACTGGGCGTGGTAACAGTAACCGGGCCGGTAGTAGCGCCGGCCGGTACCACCGCAGTAATGGAGCTTGATGATATAACGGTAAATGAAGCCGCATCCTTACCATTGAATTTTACAGCCGTAGCGCCCGTAAACTCGCTCCCCGTAATGGTAACGGTGGTGCCTGGGCTACCACTGGCCGGGGCTACCGAAGCAACGGTAGCGGCAGCAGCATTCTGGTAGCGAAAAATCTGCAGGGCGGAACCATCCGTCAGCACGTAGGCGTAATTGCCTACCCCGGCAATGTCATAGGCGGTACCCGTACCGGTTAGGGTTCCTTTTACCGTGGGAGTTCCCGGGTTACTTACATCAAAGGCCTGCAGGGTGAAACTAGACGCGCCGCCGCTGGCAGCAAAATAGCCGTATACCATCGTGCCACTCACGGCAATGTCGCTGAGGGTAGTACCGCTGGGAATGGCTACTGAGCCCTGCGCAACCGGAATTTCGGGCGTGCTCAGGTCGTACACCTGCAGAACTCCGTTCAATACCCCATATCCTTTGTTGCCATTGATGGCTTGGATGTACCCGGTAGTTGACTGGCGAAGGATGGGTTGCTGCGGGTTGCTTACGTCAAACACTTTCAGCACGCTTCCGTCCCGCACGTACGCAATGTTTCCATTCACGGCGGGTTTGCTGATTTGATAAGCATCGAGCGTAACTTTTGCGCCGGGAGTCAGATCGGGGGAAAACGGCTGGAAGTACGTAACGGGTGGCGTACTGGTGGTGCTGGTGGTAATGCACACCACCGTGGCGCTGGCCCCCACATTCAGCGGGTTGCCGGTAATGGTGGTACCCGCCGGAGCACCCGGGGTAGCGGGGTTCTGCAGGCTGAACCCAGTGAGCTGACTGCTGTTGCTGGAGCCAATCCCAAAATTCGTACCGTACAGCCTGTCCCCACCGACTGCTACCTGCCGAATTCGGCTGAACGCGGCGGAGACCGTGCTTTTGGATACCGGCGACTCCGGGCTGGTTATATCTAGCGTTTCGAGGGTATTCGAGCTGAAATTGGCCAGGTACAGGTAGTTGGCTTTGCTGTCCAGGCCGGAGGCCCCGCCACTGGTGGCAATGCTGGTGACCTTCTGTAGGCTTTGCGCACTGGCTGTTTCGGCACTGCACAACGCAATAAGAGCCAGCTGCAGCACGGCTATTCGGTGTAGGTATGTCTTCATAATGAATTAGGAATGAGTATTCGAGTCAGGCTACTTGTAACAGGCCGGCAAAGTTGTCGACTGGCTGGTTAGCCCACGAAATTTTGCATTATTTTTCTATAGCCTGACATTTTAATTTACCGGTTTCCATCCGCAACGTCAGCGGCCGGGTTATACAACTTAATGCCGGATATCCGGGTTATGCTACTATGGAACCGCAACCTACTTCTACCGCCGAATCGGCCGCCGGGCTAAAAGCCCGCATCAAGCAAGCTTACCTGGAATACGTGCAGCGCAAGGGTACGCCCCCAGCCTCCGTGTTTAAGCTTACCGATAAGCTGGGCCTGCCGGAGCAGGAATTCTACCGTTTCTACGCCAATTTCGAGGGCATTGACCGGGAAATCTGGGCCGACTTTGGGCGGGATGCGCGGGCCCTGGCGGCTCAGGAACCCGTGTGGGAGCAGTACGGTAGCCGTGAGAAGCTGCTGGGCTTCTACTACACGCTCCTGGAGTTGCTGAAACGCAACCGCAGCTACGCTCTGCAAAGCCTGCACCGCTCCCTGCACACCATGCCCGGCCTCACGCCCCGCGTGCTCGATGATTTCCGCCAGGAGTTTGAGCTGTTCGTGGGCGAAATTCTGCGGGAAGGCCGCCGCACCGAGGAGGTAGCCAGCCGCCCCCTGGTGCAGGACCAGTATCCGCGCGCCTTCTGGCAGCAGATGCTGTTCGTACTCGGCTTCTTCGCCAAAGATGACACCGTGGATTTTGCCCGCACCGATGCCGCCGTGGAGAAGGCCGTAACCCTGAGCTTCGACCTGGTAGGCCGCAATACCCTGGATTCGGCCATTGATTTCGTGCGGTTTCTGGTGCGGCGGTAAGCCAGAACATTGCTCCGGGCACACATTGCCAGTTGCCATCCTGAGCATGTGGCGAATCAATTGCCTCGTTAATATCCCCATGGACGATATTCCCAATCAACTTTCCTCCCTGCCTACTTCCAAAGTGGCGCGGGCGGCGCGTTTTGCCAAGACCGGCCTGAATGTGGGGGCCAACTATGTGAAGCACTACGCCAAGCGGGCCGTGGGGGCTGAAAGCACCACCGACGACCTGCACGCCGCCAACGCCGCCGAGCTATACGGCACCCTCAGCGAGATGAAAGGCTCGGTGCTGAAGGTGGCCCAGATGCTGGCCATGGAGAAAAACCTGCTGCCCACGGCCTACGCCGACCAGTTTGCCCAAGCCCAGTACCAAACGCCGCCGTTGTCGGGCCCGCTGGTGGTGAAGGCGTTTCGGGATGCGTTTGGAAAGTCGCCGTTTGAGGTATTTGAGGAATTCGACATCAACGCCCGGCAGGCGGCCAGCATTGGGCAGGTGCATTTTGCCCGGAAAGCCGGCCAGCAACTGGCCGTGAAAGTGCAGTACCCCGGCGTGGCCGACAGCATCCGTTCCGATATCCGGCTGGTGAAGCCTATTGCCTTGCGCGTGCTGGGCCTCGACGAAGCCACCGTGCGGCCCTACATGCAGGAGGTGGAAACCCGCCTGCTGGAAGAGACCGACTACGCCTTGGAGCTGCGCCGGGGCCAGCAAATTGCCGCCGCCTGCGCCCACTTGCCCCACCTGCAGTTTCCGCAGTATTACCCGGAACTGTCGTCCAGCCGCATTCTGACGATGGATTGGCTGCCGGGCCAGCACCTCAAGGAGTTGTTAGCTACCAGTCCTAGCCAGACAACGCGCAATCAACTGGGTCAGGCCCTATGGGACTTCTACATGTTTCAGCTGCACGAGCTGCGCCAAGTACACGCCGACCCCCACCCCGGCAATTTCCTCTTGACGGATAATGACGGCGGCACGGTGGGCGTGCTGGATTTTGGGTGCGTGAAGGAAATTCCGGCCGATGTGCACCACCTGTTCACGGCGCTATTGGCCCCCGAAACCCTGGCGGATTCAGCCCGCCTCACCCAGTTGCTTACCGAGGCTGGTGTAGTGCGTCCCGAGGATACGCCCACCCGACAGGAGTTCTACGTAAGCACTATGCATGCCTCTTTGGAGCTAGTGGGCCGCCCATTCCGCCAAGCCACCTTCAATTTCGGCGACCCTGCCTACATGCAGCAACTGTACGCCCTCGGCGACGACCTGATGCAGCAGCCGGAGTTGCGCCAGCAGCGGGAGCCCCGCGGCTCGGAGCATTTCATTTATCTAAACCGCACCTACGTGGGCTTGTACGCGCTGCTCACTGAGCTGAAAGCAGAAGTTACCACCCATTTCTAGGTTGACTTTGCCAATGGAAAATTTGGCGCCTCGACAACCAAGTACAGCCTGACTGGTTATATCAGCCGATTACGACTAATTCCGTAATCGGCTGATTCATTTTCTCCCACCTCATCTCCCCTATTCATGAAAAAACTCTGGACCCTCTGCGCCCTGCTGCTGGGCCTGGCTTCAGGTGCCACCGCTCAAACAGCCCTGAGTTGCTGCGCCAAACCCACGGCGGGCCAGAATGCAACCGAAGTGTTTGCCATGCTGGCTTCTAACGAAGATTTCTCCGGCGGCCACGATGCGCCGCTGCCTTTCACCTACGCCGGCGAAGGCAGCATGATTGAATTCAAAACCACCGACGGCCAACCGGGCAAAGCGTTTGAAATCAAGAGCAAAACCAAGTCAGACAAGTACCTGCTGGTGATTCACGAGTGGTGGGGTCTGAACGACTACATCAAGCAGGAAGCCGCTCGTTTTGCTGAGGAGCTGCCCGGCGTGAACGTGCTGGCCCTTGACCTGTACGACGGCCAGGTAGCCACCGACGCCGACCAAGCCGGTAAACTGATGCAGGGCGTAAAAACCGAGCGGGCCCAGGCCATCATCAAAGGAGCCCTGCAATACGCCGGCCCCAGCGCCCAGATTGCCAGCATCGGTTGGTGCTTCGGCGGGGGTTGGAGCATTCAGACGGCTTTGCTGGCCGGGCCCAAGGCCAAAGCCTGCGTGGCTTACTACGGCATGCCCGAGAAGAATGTAGCCAAGCTCAAGATGCTGAACACCGACGTGCTATTCATTTTCGCCAAGCAGGACAAGTGGATCAACCAGGAAGTGGTAGACCAGTTCCGCAAAGACATGGCGGTAGCCAAGAAGGGCCTCACTGTGAAAACCTACGACGCTGATCACGCCTTCGCCAACCCCTCCAACCCTAAGTACAATAAGCAATTTGCCGCCGATGCCCACGCGGCGTCAGTTGCCTATCTTAAGAAAAATCTGAAGCTGAAATAAGCGCCTCATCTGCGCTGCGGCCGTGCACACAGGCCATCCTCCCGGCGAGGATGGCCTGTTGTTTTTGGTACCAACTTCAGCCATCAAGCAGGCAGTTTTTGAAGTATTCCGGAAACTGGTATCTTTTAGCTCCCACACAACCTGCTACTATGACCTCCGCCCTGATTTCGCCCGTTCAGCGTCTATTGAATGAGTACGCCGAAAGCCACCAGAACCCCACTAACAAGCTGGTGCATTGGGTATGCGTGCCGCTTATCATGTTTGCCATTCTGGGGCTGTTGTGGTCGGTGCCGGTGCCGGCCGGGCTGCGGGCCAGCACACCTTGGCTGAACTGGGCCACCGTAGCAATGGTACTGGCCGTCTTGTACTACCTACGCCTGTCGGGCCGGCTGGCAATGGGCATGGTGCTGGTATGGGCGGTAATGGCCCTGGTCCTGCGCGTAGTGGATGCTACGGCCGTTCTGCCCCTGTGGGCCGTGTGCCTGATTATTTTCGTGCTGGCCTGGGTTGGGCAATTTTGGGGGCACAAGGTGGAGGGCAAAAAACCTAGCTTCCTGAAAGACCTGCAATTCCTACTGATTGGCCCGCTGTGGCTGCTGCATTTCGTGTACCGCCGCTTGGGGTGGCGCTATTAGTCTGCCACTTTATCACGTCCGGCTATTCTTATTCTACACTTCTAAGCCCCTTTTGCACCGTGCGGCTCCTCCCCTGCCTGCTGACCAGCTTGGGTTGCCTGGTTGGCCATTTCTGCTTCGCGCAGCCAACGTCTCTACTTGATAGCCTGCAACGCTTGGTACAAACCAGTACTCGGCCCGATACCGTGCGGGCTAACCGGCTGGATGAGCTAGGCTGGGCCCGCATGCAGGCGGGCCAATATCCGGCCGCCGAGCAGGCTTTCCAGGAGTCGTTGCAGTTGGCCCGGCAATTGCGTTTTGTACCGGGGCAGATTCGGGCTCAGCTGCACCTGGGGGAAAACTTCTGGCAGCAGGCCCGCATGCCGGAAGCGCGCCAGGCCGTGCAGCGCGGCAGCGAACTGGCCCGCACCGCCGGCCGCGCCACCGACCAGCTAAAGGCTCTGCACCGGCTGGCTACCATCGACAACGCCGAGGGCCGCTACGCCCAGGCCGTGGAAACCGCCATGCAGGGGCTACGTTTGGCTGAGCGCACGCGCGACACCCTCCGCTCTACCAAGTTCCTCAGCGACTTAGGCGACACCTATTCTGCGCAGGGCGACTTTCCGCGCGCCCTGCGGAGCTACCTGGAATCGGTGCGGCGGCTGAAACTGATTGGGAATGACACCGGCCTGGGCAGTGACTATGCCAGCATCGGCAACGTGTACCAAAGTCAGGAGCAGTACCGCCGCTCTTTGCCGTATTATGACCTCGCCATTCAGACGTTGCGCCGGGCCGGCGACTCCAGTTCAGTGGCCCGCTGCTACGTGAATGCCGGGGTTGCCCTCCGTAACCTGCGCGAATACGACCAGGCCGCCCGCCTGTTTCGCAAGGCCGAAGCCAACTTCACGGCGCTGCACCAGCCCGTTAACGTGGCCGCAGTGCTCGAAAATCTGGCCATCCTGTATCTGCGCCAAAACCAGCCGGCCCGGGTAATTCCGCTCATGGATCATTCGTTGCGGCTACTGCGGCCGGGCGGCGACCAAACCCTGATAGTATCGGCCCTGTTCAACCAGGCCCAGGCCTATTACCTGCTGCGCAACTGGGCGCAGGCGGAGCGCTACGCCCAGGAGTGTTTGCAGCTGACCCAGAAAATCGGCATTCTGCCCGACCAGTACAACGCCGCCGACCTGCTAAGCAAACTGGCCCGCCAGCGGGGTGACTTCCGGGAGGCGCTGCGGTTCCGCGAGGTGGCCGTAGCGGCCAAGGACTCCACCTTCAACCACGAAAAATCGGAGGCGCTGGGCCGGCTGCAGGGTGATTTTGACCTGAGCCAGGAGCGCCACCGGGTGCAACTGCTGCGCAAAGACCAGCAACTGCAGGAGCAGCGGCTCCGGCAACAGCGCTGGGTAGTGCTGGGCCTGACTGGCGGGCTGTTGCTGGTGCTGGGCGCCGGCATTGGGCTGTGGCGCGTGAACCGGCTGCTCGATCAGAAAAACCGTAAGATTGAGGAGCAACGGGCCCTGCTGGAACAACTTAACCGCACCAAAGACCGGCTGTTTAGTATCATCGGCCACGATTTGCGCGGGCCACTCCATTCGCTCCACGCGTTTGTTGCGCTGCTCAACCTCAAGCAGTTGCCGCAGGAAAAGCTGGCCCAATACTCTCAGCGTCTCGACCAGACGCTTAACCAAGTGCTTGGCCTCATCGACAACTTACTCAGCTGGGCCGCCGTGCAAATGCAGGCCTCCGACAGGGTAAGTCCCTCGGCGTTTCCTTTGCAGGAGTCAGTGGAGGAGAACTTCCGGCTGCTGCGTACGGCGGCCGAAAACAAGGACCTCACCCTCAGCAGTACCCTCACCGGCGAAGAAACCGTGTGGGCCGACGCCGACATGGTGCGCCTGATTCTGCGTAACCTGCTCAGCAATGCCATCAAGTTCACTCCCGCCGGGGGCACCATCCAGGTGGGTGCTACCGAAACGGCGGCCGGCGACTGGCAGGTGGCCGTAACCGACTCGGGCGTGGGCCTCACGGCAGAACAGCTGCATGCCCTGAGCCAGCCCACCCCGCCACGTAGTACAGTGGGCACAGCCCAGGAACGGGGTACCGGCCTGGGCCTGGTGCTGGTGCGCGACTTTGTAGAGCGTAACGGAGGCCGCCTGCGGGTGGAAAGCGCCGGGCCCCAGCAGGGCACTACGGTAGTGTTCAGCCTGCCCCGCGCGGCGAAGCTTAGCGTAGTGGCCTAACGCCGCCGGGTTATCAGCCGGTTTTGCACCACCCGCTCCGTTACCGCATCCCGGTACGACAGGCTCAGGGGCACCAGCTTTTTCTGCACCTGCACATCCTGGCCGGTAATGACGTCAATCTTGTCGGCGTTGACCAAGAACGACCGGTGGGTGCGCATGAAATGGCGGGCGGGCAGCTGTTCCTCCAGGTGTTTTAGGTTCACCAGAGTAATGTGCACGGTACCATCTACCAAGTGAAGCTTGGTGAAGTCGCGCATAGCTTCCACGTACAGCACATCGGCGTAGCGCAGGCGCACGTACTGCAGCTCCGTCCGGATAAAGAAGTCTTCCGGGTGCGTTTCCAGGGCGGGCGGGCCAGCCTCCGTTGGCTGCTGCCATTGCTGCCGCGCCCGAAACATCAGCAGGGCTTTATCCACGGCCCGCAGGAAACGCTGGAAAGCCAATGGCTTCGGCAGAAAATCTACGGCGTCCAGGTCATACGTTTGGGCGGCGTAGTGCGCGTGCGAGGTAATGAAGATGACCAGCGGGGGCTGCCGCAAGGAGCGCACTAGCTCCAGCCCGCTCAGACCGGGCAGTTCAATATCGGAAATCAGCAAGTCAACGGGGTGCTGGCTCAGGTAGTCGAAAGCCGCCACGGGGTGCTCGAAGGCTGCGGCCAGTTGCAGACCGGGCACTTGCTCCACAAATCCCACTACCAGCTCCCGAATCAGCAGGTCATCTTCCAGGATTACGCAGGTCAGCGGTTTTTCAGTGGTGGTGGGCTGCATGGTGAGCAGAAGCAAAGCGAAAAGTCAGGTGCAAATTTTACTTGGTATACCACAATCAAGATTCAACGATTTTTCGTCTGGCCTCATCGATTTGCGGAGAGCGTCTCAGGCAGCAGCCGATACATTCAACCCAGAAAACGCGACTGAATGTACGCATTTGCTGCTTTTATTCTTCACTCTTCCCCCCCACTACCATGTACCTCACCACTACCCGCCGTTTCCGTTCTGTAGCTGCCGCCGGGCTGCTGTCGGCTACCGCCCTGGCCAGCACTAGCTGCGACAAGATCAAGGATGCTGTGAAGATCAACTTCGCCTACAACGTGGCCGATGTTGATTTCACCATCAACCCTACCAACCAAACTACCTTTAGTACCACGGCCAGCAAAACCTCCACGCTGCAGGCGGAGCTGGACAAGAACAAAGCCGCCGTACAAGCCGTGAAGCTGAAGTCATTGCAGTTCACACTGCTCTCTACCAACAGCAACAACTTCGGGCTGATTTCCAGCGGCGAGGCCTACCTGTCGGCCAACGGCAGCTCCGTGAAGCTGGGCGAGTTTCAGAACCCGGCTACCAACACGCAAACCATTACGGTACCCGTTCAGAACAGCGACGACCTGAAGCAGTACCTACAGGCCTCGCAGTTTACGGTAGAACTGCGCGGTACTACTCGCCAGCCTATCACCCAGCCCATGCAGGTGCGGGCGGCCATCGGCTTCGATGTGACAGGCAAGGCCAAGTAATTCCCCGAATGTGCCCTGCCTGGCCGGCTGCCCACCCGCGTGGGCAGCCGGTTTGCATAGCGGGCAGTGCCTGCGTCAGGTGGTGGCTTACTTTACCGGTTGCAGCTCCCAGCCCGACGACAGCAGAGCCGCCAGCTCGGCCACACTTTCAGTGAGCTGCTCCCAGCTACTGAGTATAAAATACTGCTCCTGTAGGTGCGCCTCGCTGTAGGGAGTGCCCAGCACCGTGGCCAGATCGAACGGGAAGCGGCGGGTTACGTCGCCAATGCAGTGGTGAATTTCGCCGGACGACGACAGCAACCCCGCACCGTACATCCGTGTGTGGCCCTGCTCCTCTACCAAGCCAAACTGCACCGTGAAGCCGTACAGGCGCTCCAACCGGGCCAGCGCTACGGCATCGTGCAGGTGCTGGGCGGCTACTTGGCCCAGAAAATGCAGAAAATCGGCAAAAGCCGGGTCCATCAGCAGCGGCACATGCCCAAATACCCCGTGAAACAGGTCGGGCTCCTCGATGAAGTCGAACTGCTCCATTTTCCGGATCCACACCGTAGCGGGAAATTTACGCTGGGCCAGCAGCCCAAAAAACTCCGCATCATTCAGCATGCCCAGCACGGGCTCCAGCTGCCAACCAGTGGCCTTTTGCAGGCGTTGACTCACCTCCTGAAAATCGGGAATAGCATTGCGGTGGAAGCCCACGGCTTCCAGCCCCTTTCCGAACGCCGAGCAGGCCCGCTTGTGCAGCAGGGCGGTTTGGCGGTCAAACAATACTTTCCAAACCAGCTGGTCCTGGGCCGTGTACCGGTCGTAATGTTGCTGAATCATAGCATACAGGCAGAAAAAAAGCCCGGCTCCTGGTGGGAGTCGGGCTCTTGAGTAGATTTCAGAGTAGGAGAAACATGCCGTGTTTTACCCATCATATCCGCAAAAGCGCCCGACCTTGCCCTGGACGGGGCAATTAATGGTCATAAAGCGTTTCGCGTTTAGGGTCAGCATGCTGCAAATATAGCACTACTCATTATTAATCCTAATTCACACAACACATTATTTTTCAGGGGCTACTCGACTGTTTTACATCTATTTTCACAGCACCCCCTTTATAACTACCCTGATTTCTCCTAAAACACACGGTTTATATATGAAAATGACCTCAAAAACTACCCCATTTTGGCAGTATGCCAGCATTCCTGCCAGTTGGGTAATTCAACACCTAACGACCATCCTAATGCAGATTAACAGGCGCTGACCTACGGCAGCGCTAGATCTTCCTATTTGGCTCATAGGTCATGCTCAACCGCGTGTCGCTAGTAATCCGGAGGTCTACTCTGGCTTGCTGGCCTGATGGATTAAGCAACAGAGCCGTGGAGCCGGCCTTAAACCGCAGCGTAGCCCGTGCCCCAGGTGCTAGCGTCGTCTTGCCGAAAATACCAACGCCCCGTGGGCGCTCCTTGAACTCCACTGGCAGCTTACCCACGTTGTGAGCCTCTACCCTGAAGCTGCCCGGCTGCCCACCGCCCAGCACAAATTGCTTCCCCAATTCAATGAGCAGATTGGATGTAATGCCCGCCCAGTAGGCAGTAACGACCAGGAACACGGCAACGAAAATGGCCGCAGCCGCCGAGTGGGCAGGAAGAAAAGCACGCATAATAATTGCGGATTGAGGTGACACGATGCCTCAAAAAAACCATCCTCATCACTCCCAACCGCCCCAGCTTAGAGTCTGAGACACCCCACTGTATAGTTTGACACCCGGCAGATGTATACCAGTCAGGCAATGATGAAACGCAACCATGCAACGCTACAGCTGCCGGGCGGCTTCGCTGGGTGTCTGGCCGCGCAGCTTTTTGAAGACGCGGTTAAACGTGGATTTAGAATTGAAGCCGGCTTCCAGCGCCACAGCCAGCAGGGTGTAGTGCCGGAACTGCGGGTCGCGGAGGAGACGCTCGGCCTCGCGCACCCGGTACTCGTTCACGAAGTCGTTGAAATTCTGACCGCAACCGGTGTTGATGACCCTAGACAGCCAGGACGTGTTGGTGCGCAGCTGGGTGGCCAGCTCGCCCAGCGTCAGCTCGGGGCCCAGGTAAGGCCGGGCAGCTTGCATGTGAGCCAGCAGGCGGGTAGTCCAGCGACTAAGCTCCGCATCAGGCTCGGCCACCGGGGCTGCTTCCGGGACAACTCCGCCCAGCGGCTCCCGGCCGGCCGCAGCCAGGGTTTCAGACTCCACTGGCAGCCTCTGACTCCCGGCCGCTTCGGCCAGCATGGGCATAGCCGGAGCGGCAGCTGATTCAACAGGCGGCAGAGTAGCCGGCGGAGCCGTAGCAGGCAGCTGGAAGCGTAGGGCGGCCAGGCGGTAGCCCGTCAGCAGCCCCGAGATGCTGAGGTAGTAAATCAGCAGCCCTGTGAACAAGTAATCGTACCAGTTCTGCACGTAGTTGAGAGGCGTAACGAAGTAATTTACCAACCCGAACACCAGCGTGACGCCGGTGCCCACTACCACGGCTACCAGCACGTTCCGCAGCCACCGGAACCGAAGCTGCTCGGTGTCGGAGAAGTTGTCGTTGAGGTAGCGGGCGTAGGCACGGTAGGCGCGCAGCGTGTGCACCGCGTAGGCCAGCACGGAGCAGTAGCCCAGGATATCGGCCAGCAGCCCGATGGGATGATGGGCGGCCCAGCTGGCCAGGGGGCCTTTGGTGCCGAAGTGGGCGGGCAGCGGCTGGCCCTGCAGCCCATGCCACCAGCCAATATCGTAACCGAATACCACCACTAGCCACGCCAACATCGCCAGCGCGGGCGCAAGGTGCCACCAATGCCGCCGCTGCAGCCGGAACTCCTGGTTGGTGAGGCTGCGGAAGTAGAAGTACAACGCGGGTCCCACCATCAGCCAGTTACTGAACGGCCAGTAGAACATGAACGTCGAACGGGCGTCGTGCGAGTCGTACCAGCCGGCGAAGCCCAGCATCCACTGGGCCAGCCGCAGGGTAAACAGCAGCAGCAGCAGGGCCAGCCAGCCGTCGGCAGCCGTATCCTCGCGCCGCCGACGCGCCCACAACACAGCCGCCACAATGATGCCTTGCAGGAAAAACGGCAACAACAGGCCGCTATAAGTGTTGAAGCCAAAGAACATGAGGCTGCTTTTCGTGGTTGGTTTTTCGTTTTTCTAGTGGATGCCGGGACAAGTAAGCAAGGTTTTAAAAAGCACAACGCCCCCTGCTGGTCAGTAGCAGAGGGCATTGCACTTTCGAATGAATTACGGCCGGGTATCAAGCGAAAAACCAGCCACTAAAAATCAAAAAACGGGCTTCAAAAACCACCTTACTCCAGTTCCTGCCTTACCTGATACACCTTGCGCAGATTGCGAATCAGGCGTTCCGATTCCTGGAAGTTCAGCGTCTGGGCTCCGTCCGAGGCGGCTTCCTCAGGTTTCTCGTGGGCTTCGTAGATGATGCCGTCGGCCCCGGCCATCACGCCGGCCAGCGCCATAGTGGCCACATGGTCGCGGATGCCGATGCCGTGCGAGGGGTCAACGATAACTGGGAGGTGAGTTTTCTCCTTTAGGATGGGCACCGCATTCAGGTCCAGCGTATTGCGGGAGGCTGTTTCGAAAGTGCGGATGCCCCGCTCGCAGAGAATCAGCTTCTCGTTTCCGCCCGAAAACACGTATTCCGCCGATGACAGCAGCTCTTCCAGGGTGCCCGAAATGCCGCGCTTGATCATCACCGGTTTGTCTACGCCGCCCAGTGCATCCAGCAGGTTGAAGTTCTGGGTGTTGCGGGCCCCTACCTGGAACACGTCCACGTAGTCGTGCATTTCCTCCACCTGCGACACCTGCATTACCTCCGTTACGATTTTGATACCTCGCTCCCGGGCCATCTGGTGGAACAGCTTCAGGCCTTCCATCCCCAGCCCCCGGAACGAGTACGGCGACGAACGAGGCTTAAATACGCCCCCGCGCATAATGCGCACGTCATTGTCTAGGAGATGCTGCATAATGCGCTCCATTTGCGCCTCGCTCTCGATGCTGCACGGGCCGGCGGCCAGCGTGAGGGTGCCTTCCCCGATACGCACGCCGTCGCCGAGGTCGAGCACGGTAGGGCGTACCCGCCACTTGCGGCTCACCAGCTTGTACTCGTCCGACACGCGGTGAATATCCAGAATGCCAGGTAGCTGGCCAATGCTGCGCAGGTCGATGTCGGCTTTGCCGATGGCAACCAGGTAGTGGGCACGCTGGGTTTTTACTTCGGTGGTTTTGTATTTGAGGCCGTTAATGCGGGCCAGGATATCCGCTTTGGCGGCTTCAGAAATGGTGGGTTCGAGCTGAATAATCATGTGCTGGTGGGGTTCCCGCAGAGGACGCATAGAAAGCAGAAGAACGACCTCCACGTCCTCTGCGGGAAATTTTACTAAAGGATAGAAGAAACAAACCGCTTCGCCGCGGCCGGGGCATCGTCGGCGTCCTCCAGAGCCCGAATGAAAGCCGTACCGATAATGGCACCCTCAGCATACTGGCAGGCCCGCTGGAAAGAGGCTCTGTCGCCGATACCGAACCCGATGAGGCGCGGGTTGCGCAGTTGCATGTTCTCGATGCGCTGAAAGTAGGCTTCCTGGGCACCCGCATCCTGGCCGGTGTTAGAGCCCGTGGTGCCAGGGCCCGATACTAGGTACAGAAACGAATCCGTCAGCTCGTCGATGCGGCGGATGCGCTCCGGGGCCGTTTGCGGGGTAATCAGAAACACCGGGCGCAGGTTGTGGCGGCGGAAGATTTCCTGGTACTCAGTAACGTAGTCGTCTAGGGGCAGATCGGGTAGAATCACGCCATCTACCCCAGCTGCGGCGGCTTCCCGGCAGAAATTCTCCACCCCAAACTGCATTACGGGGTTGAGGTAACCCATCAGCAATACCGGCGTGTTGGGCACGGCTTGGCGGAAATCCTGCAGCTGACCGAACAGCACCCGCAGGTTCATGCCGTTTTGCAGGGCCACCGTGCTGCTTTGCTGAATCACCGGGCCATCGGCCAGGGGGTCAGAAAACGGCATACCGATTTCGATAAGGTCGGCGCCGGCTTGGGCTAGGCTCTGTAGCAGGGGCACGGTATCGTGCAGGCGGGGGTAACCGGCCGTGAAGTACACGTTGAGCAGGTTGCGGCCTTTCCGTTGGAAGGCCTCTTGAATCCGATTCTGCATGATTACTGCTGATTTTTCGTCGGGGCCAGGGTTTCGGCGTGTTTCATATAGGTGTCCAGATCTTTGTCGCCACGGCCTGATAGGTTAATCACCACAACGTCATCGGGGCCGGCACCCAGCTGCTCCAGGGCCGCTAGGGCGTGGGCCGTTTCCAAGGCCGGAATAATGCCTTCCAGCCGGCTCAGCTCGGCTACGGCTGCCAAGGCCTGCTCATCCTCAATGCTGATAAAGCGGGCCCGACCCGAATCGGCCAGAAACGCGTGTAACGGCCCGATGCCCGGATAATCCAGCCCCGCCGACAACGAGTACGGCTCCGTAATCTGGCCGTCTTCATCCTGCATGAGCAGGGTGCGGCTGCCGTGGATAATGCCCGGCTTGCCCAGCACCGACGTAGCCGCCGAATGCCCCGAATTAACGCCGTGGCCGGCCGCTTCCACGGCCACCAGTTTCACCGCAGGTTCCTCCAGGAAATGGTAAAAAGCGCCGGCTGCGTTGGAGCCACCGCCCACGCAGGCCACCACGTAATCGGGCAGCTCAGAACCGGTTTTTTCCAGCAGTTGCTTGCGCATTTCCTCGCTGATAACGGCCTGCAAGCGGGCCACCAGGTCGGGGTACGGGTGGGGTCCTACTACCGAGCCGATGATGTAGTGCGTATCCACGGGGTTGCTGATCCAGTCCCGAATGGCCTCGTTGGTGGCGTCTTTGAGGGTGCGGCTACCGCTCAGGGCGGCCCGTACCTCGGCTCCCAGCAGGCGCATGCGGTACACGTTGGGTTTCTGCCGCTCCATATCCACCTCGCCCATGTACACGATGCACTGCATGCCCATGAGGGCACACACGGTGGCCGTGGCCACCCCGTGCTGCCCGGCACCGGTTTCGGCAATAATGCGCGTTTTGCCCAGGCGCTTAGCCAACAGAATCTGGCCCACGGTGTTGTTTACCTTGTGGGCACCGGTGTGGCACAAATCCTCGCGCTTGAGGAACACCCGCGTATTGTAGCGCGCCGACAACCGCTTGGCCTCAAACAGCGGTGTGGGGCGGCCTACATAGTCGCGCAGCAACTGCTGGTACTCCTGCTGAAACTCGGGGTCGGCCAGGATGGACAAGTATTGCTGGCGTAGCTCCTCCACGTTGGGGTAGAGCATTTCGGGAATGAAAGCGCCGCCGAACTGGCCGTAGTAGCCGCGCTCCGTGGGTTGTTGGTAGGTCGGGGTCATGGTAGTAAAAAGCTGAGAACAGCTAATTGTTAGTCGTTGGCTTGTGGAGAACTGTTGCCGGTTGAGGCCGTCGGGCGAATAGCCTCGAACATCTGCCGGAGCTTGTGTACGTCTTTTTGGCCCGGAGCAACCTCAAACCGGCTGTTGAGGTCCAGCGCAAACAGGCCGGGCAACTGCTCACTGTCCAGTGTAGCCGCGTGTTCGGGGCCAATACCGCCTGCCAAGAAGTAGGGTACCGGCAGCGTATACTGCTTCAGCAGCTGCCAGTTGAATGCCGTACCGTTGCCGCCGGGTTGTGGGCCTTTGGTGTCAAAGAGAAAATAGTCAACGTCGGCGGCGTAGGTTTGCAGTTCCGCTTCGGGCAGCTCCTCGCCTACCGCAACGGCTTTTATAACCGTGACGCCCGCCGCGCGTAACGCGCGGCACTGCTCTGGCGGCTCGGTCCCGTGCAGTTGCACCGCATGCAAGCCCAGCTCGGCTACCCGGGCCAGAATCTCAGCGGTGGACGCATCCACAAACACACCTACTTTCTGGGTGCTGGCAGGCAAGTGGGCTACGGCATCCGGCGTGAGGTGCGAACCGGCGTAGCGCCCCGATTTCGGGTAGAAGATGAAGCCCATGAAATCGGGCTGCAGAGCGGCTACGGCGGCTATGTTGGCGGGCTCACGCATACCGCACACTTTCAGGCGCAACCCGGCAACTGGCGTTTGCATTGACACGGCGGGCTTAGAGCAGCGTAATGGCTTCGGTGGCGCGGAGCTGTTGCACCAGCGCCGCGCAGGCTTTTTCGGGGCGGGCGTGGCGCATAAACGTTTCACCCATCAGGAAGCCCCGGTAGCCCACGGCGCGCAGGGCTTCGATGTCGGCGGCAGTAGTCAGGCCACTTTCGGTCACTTTCACAAACTCATCGGGGATGCGCTGGGCCAGTTCGCCGGAGATGTCCAGGCTCACTGAGAAGTCGTGCAGGTTGCGGTTGTTCACGCCCACCAGGCTTACCGCGTCAGGGTGCAAGGTGTTGTCCAGCTCCTCGGCGTTATGGATTTCGAGTAGCACTTCCAGGCCCAGGCTTTTGGCCAGCCGGCCCAAGCGCAGCACTTCCTCCCCGCTCAGTACGGCGGCAATCAGCAGTACGGCGTCGGCCCCAATGCTTTTGGCTTCCAGAATCTGGTATTCGTCCACTACAAAATCCTTGCGCAGAATGGGGCAGAAATTAAAGCGCCGGGCGGTAATCAGGTCCTCGTTTTTACCGCCGAAAAATTCGGTATCCGTGAGTACCGACAAAGCTGAAGCGCCGGCCTGCATGTAACCCAGGGTGGTGCGCTCCACGGGGGCATGCGCATTAATGACGCCCTTGCTGGGTGATTTGCGCTTGAACTCGGCAATAATGCCGCTCAAATCGTCGCGCAGCAAGTAGCGGCGCAGGCTGAGCGGCTGTGAGTTCATGTACAGGCTTTTTTCCAGCAGCTTAACCGGCACCAAGCTTTGGCGTTCGGCTACTTCCTGGCGTTTATGGGCAATGATTTTATCGAGAATGGTCATCTTATAAGCTGTTTGGTGTTGCGAACTGCCGCAAGCCATTGTTGAGTGTGTCCTACTGGTGGTTATCAACCGAGAAATCCTGTCGCCGTTTGTTAGTAACAAGCCACCAGCTCCCGCAGTGTCTGCCGGGCCCGGCCCGAATCCAACGATTCCTGAGCAGCGGCCAGGGCCTCGGCGAAACTGAAGCCGGGTTCCATGCAGCGGATGGCCAGGGCGGCGTTGGCCGTTACTACGTTGCGCTGAGCCGTAGTAGCCTGCCCGTCGAGCACCGCCAGAAACAGCTTGGCCGATTCGGCGGGGGTGCGGCCACCGGCCAGCTCCTCCGGCGTAGTGGCGGCCAAGCCCAGGTCGGCGGCCGTTACCAGCTGCTCGCCGGCGGCGGTGGCTACTTTGGCCGCCGCGGTTAGCGAGAGTTCATCGTAGCCATCGAGGGCGTGCACCACAGCGTAGCGCGTATCCGTTTGCTGCAACAGATAATGATACAGGCGCAGCAGCTCTAAGCTAAAGGTACCGGCCACTTGGTAGCGTGGGCGGGCGGGGTTTACGAGCGGGCCCAGAATATTGAAAAAGGTGCGCACGCCCAGTTCCCGCCGCACCGGGCCGGCGTGGCGCATGGCCGGGTGAAAGGCGGGGGCGTGCAGAAAGCAAATATTAGCCTTCTCTAGCTGCCGCTGCAGCACCTCGTTGCTCGCGCCAAACTCCACACCCAGCTGCGCCAGCACATCTGAGGAGCCACAGGCCGACGATACGCCAATGTTGCCGTGCTTGGTAACCTTGTATCCGGCCCCGGCCACCACAAAGCAGGCCAGCGTGCTGATGTTGAGCGTGTCCTTGCCGTCGCCGCCGGTACCCACAATATCCACGGTGTCGTGGGTAGCCAGCTCGGGGCTGCGGCTCAGGCTCAGCAGGGCTTCGCGAAACCCAGCCAACTCCGGCACCGAAATGGGCCGCATCCGATACACGGCCATAAAGGCGGCAATTTCGGCCGGGTTAGCCTCGCCTTGGCCGATGCGCAACATGGCTTCCCGGGCTTCGGCATGATTGAGGAGCTGCTGCTCAAACAACTGATTCAGTAAGTGTTTCACTGCGTGGGCTGGCTGTCAGCCATTGGGCGGCCAGCCAGTAGTTAGAATGCGGGGTGAATGAATGGGTGGGCGGAACCAGAGAGCTAATCAGCCAGCCAGTTCCGCAGCATCTGGTGGCCGTGCTCCGTCAGGATGGACTCGGGATGGAACTGCACGCCGCGCACGTCGTACTCGCGGTGCCTGAAAGCCAACACTTCGCCGTTGGCGTCGCGGGCAGTTACTTCCAGGTCAGCCGGCACACTCTCGGGGCGGATACTCCAGGAGTGGTAGCGCCCCACCCGAAACTGGCCGGGCAGGCCGGCAAACAACCGGTCATCGGCTACCACTTCCGCGTCGGTGGCCACGCCGTGCAGCACCGCGGGCAGGTTGTACAGCTCTCCGCCGAAGCTCTCCGCCAGCCCCTGGTGGCCCAGGCACACGCCCAGAATGCGCTTGGTGGGGGCGTATTGCCGAATAATTTCGGGCATCAGGCCGGCCTCGGCCGGTACGCCCGGTCCGGGCGAGAGCAACACGGCATCGTAGGCCGCCACGTCTTCCACGGCTAGCTTATCATTCCGGATAACCGTCACGGCATCCCCGTGGCCCAGCTCCCGCAGCAGGTGTACCAGGTTGAAGGTGAAGGAGTCGTAGTTGTCGAGAACCAGAATTTTCATTTCGAAGAGTTGTCAGTTGTCAACGGCCTAGTATCAACGGTGGCTGCAGTTATACTTGTTCGGCCTCTTGCAGGGCTTTGCGCAGGGCCGCCAGCTTGTGGTGCACCTCGTTCAGCTCCGAGTCTAGGTTGGAAGCGGCCACCACCCCGGCCCCGGCCTGGAAGTACAGCTGCCCCCCCGTGCTCAGCATCGAGCGAATCATAATGGCGTGGTTGAAGTCGCCGTTGAAGCCCAGGTAACCGATGGCCCCGCCGTAGTACCCCCGGGCAGTAGGCTCCAGTTCGTCGATGAGCTGCATGGCCCGGTGCTTGGGCGCGCCCGAAAGCGTACCGGCCGGGAAAGTATCGGCCACTACCTGTAGAGGGCTGGCTTTATCGGCTAATCGGGCCGTTACTTCGCTTACCAGGTGAATTACGTGCGAGTAAAACTGCACCTCCCGGAACACCTTCACCTGCACCTGGTCGCCGTGGCGGGCCAGGTCGTTGCGGGCTAGGTCTACCAGCATCACGTGCTCGGCGTTTTCTTTGGGGTCATCGGCCAGCTTCTGGGCCAGGGCCGCATCCTCGGCATCGTGGCCAGTGCGCCGGAAGGTGCCCGCAATGGGGTACAGGCTGGCTTGGCGGTCTTTGATGAGCAACTGCGTTTCGGGCGAGGAGCCGAAGATCTTAAAAGAACCGTAGTCGAAATAAAACAGGTACGGCGACGGGTTAATGGAGCGCAGGGCCCGGTACACGTTGAACTCGTCGCCGCTGAAACCTTGCTGAAACCGCCGCGACAATACAATCTGGAATACATTGCCGCGCAGGCAATGCTGCTGCCCAGCTGTGAGCACCCGCATAAATTCCTCGTCGGTTTGGTTGGTTTGCTCCTCTCCCACCCGCTGAAACTTGAAATCAGGCAACGAGGGGTTCCGAATCAGGTTTACCAGCCGCTGCAGGCCCTGCTCGTCCACCGGGTCGCCGGCGGGCGTGTGCTCAAACACAAACAGCTCGTTGCGGAAGTGGTTGATGGCAATAACGTAGCGGTAGGTGCAATACAGAATATCCGGAATCTGGCCGGCCGCCTGCTTGGCCGCGTCCAGCGTCAAATCCTCAAACGCCTGCACCGCCTCGTAACCCATGTACCCGAACAGGCCGCCCGTAATAAAATCGTGGCCGGTTGGCTCGGTCTGGAAAGCGGCGGCAAACTCCTGCAGCCGCGTCAGGGCCTCGCGCGGGTTGGCCAGGGTTTCCTCGTGCCGGCTGTCGTCGGGCAGCTCCAGGGTAAGCTCTTTGCCACGCAGTTCAAACCGGGCCAGGGGGTCGAAAGCCAAGTAGCTGAAGGCATTCTGCTGGCCGTGGTAGTCGGAGCTTTCCAGCAGCAGGCAGTTGGGGTACCGGTCGCGCAGGCGGAGGTACAGGCCCACGGGGGTTACCGTATCGGCCAGAACGCGCAGAAAGCGGGTGGTGAGCTGGAAGGTTTGCATAAGGCTACTGGTTGTGGAAGAAGGGGCCAGTGCCGGGCAACAAAAAAGCCCGGCTGCTCGGCCGGGCTTTCTGGTGAGGTATTGCGAAAAAGGTATTCAGATGACCTTAGCGCGCACACAGGTTGTCCCGTCCGGATTCTCCGTAGGGCCACCACCATGCTTGCAGGTTCATCGAAAGGGTCATGCGTTGAGTAGATCAGGTTTCAGGGCCTGAATGACGCAAAGGTACTAGCTGAACTGAAACCTGCAACAGGCTACCGCTTTTTTTTCGGGTTACTCCTTCATCAGCACTTGTGAGCCTTGGCGGGTTCCGGCCGTTAGCTGCAGCAGGTAGCTTCCCTTTTTCAGCTCGCTGATGCGCAGCGTGGCCCCGGCTTTCACCTTTTCCCGCAGCACCACGCGGCCCGCCATGTCCAGCACTTCTGCCCGGGCCTCCCGCACGTCGGCCGGCAGTTGCACCGTCAGGTGGTCCTTCGCCGGGTTCGGGTACGCACTAAAGGCCAGGGCCTGCAGCTTGCGGTTGCTCGTTACTGTGGCCGGCTGCATCAGCCACTGGTACGCCGCCGAAAACTCCCGTTTCCAGAACCACTCCGCGTGCTGGCCGTCGGCTTTGGCGTTGAAGCTTAGATTGGCGGTCGGCACGCCGCCCTTGGCCAGCGAGTCGCGCATGGCCTGCATCAGGGGCACCATCGTCTGGCTTTCCTGAGTACCGCTCACGAAGTAAAACCGGGTGGCAGGGTTGGCCGGATGCTGGCGCAGATACTGAAACAACGGCTTATCGGCAAACCAGAACGCGGGCGAGAAAACCCCCACTTTGCTGAACACCAGCGGGTATTTCAGGGCCGCGTAAGTGGAAATGAGCCCGCCCATGCTGCTGCCGGCAATGCCAGTAAACTCCCGGCCCGTGAGCGTGCGGTAGTTTTGGTCGATGTAGGGCTTGAGGGTCTGCACCAGAAAATCCACGTACTGGTCGCCCTGCCCGCCGCCGTATTGCGCATTATTCCAGGGAGAATATTCGTTGAGCCGGTCGGAGCCGCCGTTGTCAATGGCCACCACAATGGAGCCGGTAGCATCTATGCCCTGCTGCTGCAACTGGCTGAGGGTTTCATCCACGCTCCACTCCCCCGAAAAGCTGGTGCAGGTATCAAACACGTTCTGCCCATCGTGCAGGTACAGCACCGGGTAGCGCTTGGTTGAGGCTGCGGCGTAATCGTTGGGCAGGTAAATCCACACCTTGCGCGTGCGGCCAAGCTGGGGTATCTGAAACGCCGTATTTACTACTTGCACGTTGGGCTGCAACGCAGTGCTCTGGCAACTCCCACCCCCATTGCCCAAATCCTTCCACCTCACCACCTGCAGGTCCACAGTAGCCGGGCTGCTACCAATGGTGTAGCGTCGGTTACTGATGTCGTTGTTTTGCGCATCCGTTTCCACGGTAGCCCACGAGCCCCGGGTGAATTTAAACTCCACCGTGCCCGTTACGGTGGCCGGCAGTGTTACCTGATAAGTACCATCGGCGGCTTTGGTGAGGGCATATGGCGTGCTCCCGGGGTTCCAAGCGTTAAAGGAGCCAGCCAGGTAGAGCGTAGCGTTACCCGGCGTGGAAGCGGGCACGGCCGTCAGGCGTAAAGTTGTCTGAGCCTGGGCGTCAAGAACTACAGCCCCCAGTGCGAGCCCCAATAGAAAACGAGTCATAAAGTGGGTGGAAAGTGAGAAGAAGCAGCAAGCTACCAAACAAAACAGGTCGCGCCGCCTTCTTCCCGCTGAACCCATCTTATCGAGCAGTAAGAATTGTGATTATTAGATAAAGTCAACCTGTATTTTTCCGGGAAAATGCAGGCATCGTCAATAACATTCCGGTAACAGAATGCAGTAAGTAAGCCCTTACGGCCCGTCGTCTCACCAGCCCATCTCTGTCAAGCTGCTCAGCCTATAGGACAGAACTTCCAGACTAATATGCTATCCTCAGATTTATACAAAACACTTAGCTTCACCTAGTCAATTTTCCATCAATTAGAATGGTTCTTTGTTTACCTAAGCTATTGCTGCATTTGCAATACCGTTTAACCATTAGACTAACCCTATGCATAGCCGGGTACGCCAAAAACGCCTAAATTCTGCTGATACACTGTTTTTTCATATCAATACAATATCAACTACTGGTTTTAAGCCAATCTAGGAGCCCGCTATATTTTTTCCCGGGCAATTATCAATAAACAGCACAATACATCAATGCAGCATCAAAAAAAATCAATAAGGCCCTACGTTCTTCATGCAAATTTCAGCTGACAAAAAAGCTGTTCACCCTGCTTTGGGGCCTGTTTCTTACCATTCGGAGCCTGCCTGCAGCGCTGCTTTTTAGTCGCGCAGGTTGGTCTATTTACCGAGCGGTTCCGGGCAGCCGCCGAAAATGCAATTAGTACGAAACCTTCTTAGCTTCCTTCGCCCATTGTTTTTGTGTCTGCGAACCTTTTAACTTGCGCTGTTTCCTCATGATTTGGTGACGTTGAACCCGGGCGGTTTACACTGGTACAGAATGAATCACTCACCCCGTACCCCGCATTCCTCCGGGCCCCAGGACCACTAAATTCCCACTCCGGTTTGTCCGGAAAAATCCATTTCAACCCCTAACTCTTTTTCAATGAAACACCCCTATCTAGCGAAACTGGCGCTGCCCCTCCTCTGCGCAGGTGTGAGCGTGAGCAGCGCATACGCACAGGGTACTGGAACGGTGAGCGGCCGCGTACTCGACGAGAAGGGCGAAGGCATGCCGGGCGTGACCGTACTTATTGAAGGTACGAACCTGGGCGGCTCTACCAATTCGGATGGCACCTTCTCCATCCAGAACGTACCCTCGGGCCCCCATACCCTGGTCATGTCGTTTGTGGGATATACCACCCAGCGGCAGAGCATTACCGTAACTACCGGTCAGAACACGACCGTTAGTAACCTGACTCTTTCGGAAAACACGACGCTGCTGAATGAGGCCGTTGTTATTGGTTACGGTACCCAGCGCAAGCAGGATGTAACCGGTGCCGTTGAGCAGGTTTCGTCCAAGCAGTTCGTTCAGGGCCAGATTACGAACCCCGAGCAGCTGGTGCAGGGCAAAGTAGCCGGTCTGCAGATTACGACCAACAGCGGTGCCCCCGGCGCCGGCTCCAACATCCGGATTCGTGGTGGTGCTTCGCTGAACGCCTCCAACGACCCGCTGATTGTAATTGACGGTGTACCGGTTGATAACCGGGGCCTGTCGGGCACTTCCAACCCCCTGTCGTTGATTAACCCCAACGATATCGAGAGTGTAACCGTCCTGAAAGACGCATCGTCAACGGCTATTTACGGTTCGCGGGCATCAAACGGGGTTATCCTCGTTACTACCAAGCGGGGCCTGCAGGGCGAGAAGCTGCGCGTAAACGTAAGCTCCCAGAACTCCGTATCGGAAGCGCGCAACTACGTAGACGTGCTGAATGGATCAGAGTTCCGGGCGGTAGTTAACGCCATCGGCAACACCAGCCAGAAAGCTCTGTTGGGCAATTCCAGCACCGACTGGCAGCGCGCCATTTACCGCACTGCCCAAACCACTGACAATAACGTGAGCCTGACCGGCTCCGTTGGGTCGGTGCCCTACCGCCTGTCGGGCGGCTACCTCGACCAGGAAGGTCTGCTGCTGAAAAACGACCTGAAGCGCTATACTTCGTCGCTGAGCCTGACGCCCGTTCTGCTGAACGGTAACCTGAAGGTGGACGTGAACGTGAAGGGCTCGTGGGTGGATAACAACTTCTCGGGCCAGGGTGCCATCGGCTCCGCCGTGAATGCCAACCCCACGGTGCCCGTATACAACGGCAGCCCCTTTGGTGGGTACACCGAAGTATTGGCCACCGACGGTTCGGGCCAGCTCAACACGCTGGGGGTGCGCAACCCGCTGGGCCTCATCAACCAGCGCCGGGACCGGAGCACTGTAAAGCGGGGCATTGGTAACATCCAGCTGGATTACAAGCTGCCTTTCCTGGAAGGCCTACGCGCCAACCTGAACCTGGGCGCTGACTTGCAACAAGGCCGTGGTACTGTATTCGTGCCTAACTACGCAGCCTCCGACTACTTCCGGCAGGTACAAATCAACGGCACTACGTATCGGGGCGGTATCAACAACCAATACGGTCAGGATAAAATCAACAAGCTGATGGAGGTGTACCTTGCCTACGACCGTCAGTTGGGCATTGGCCGCTTCAACCTGATTGCCGGTCACTCCTACCAGAGCTTCCGCGACAAGAACTACGTTTTCTCGGATAATCTGGCCGATGGCAACGTGCTGACGCCGGCTCCAGCCCTGCTCAACAACGAGAACTTCCGGGACCCCCGCTACGTGCTGGTGTCGTTCTTCGGCCGGGCCAACTACAATATCAACGACAAATACCTGCTGACGGCTACGTTCCGGGCCGACGGTTCTTCTCGTTTCGCCAAAGACAACCGTTGGGGATACTTCCCGTCGGCCTCAGCCGCGTGGCGCATCAAGGGCGAAGACTTCCTGAAAAACAGCACCGCCATTTCGGAGCTGAAGCTGCGCGTGGGCTATGGCCAGACCGGCCAGCAGGATATTGGTGACCTGTACCCCTACCTAGCCCGCTACACCTACTCAGAAAACACGGCCCAGTATCAGTTTGGTAACGCATACATCAACACGCTGCGCGCCGCAGCCTATGATGCCGGTATTAAATGGGAAACGACGGCCACGTACAACGCCGGTCTGGACTACGGCTTCCTGGATGGCCGCGTGTATGGTGCCGTGGACGTGTACAAGCGTAAAACCACTGACCTGCTAAATACCGTACCTCTACCGGCACTGGCCAACCTCTCCAACGTACTGACTACCAACGTCGGCTCGCTGGAAAACAAGGGGGTTGAAGCCTCGCTGAATGTAGACGTGGTCCGCTCTGAAAAATTCAACTGGACGCTGAACGCCAACGTAACGGCGTACCGCATCAAAATCACCCAGCTCTCCAACGCCACCAACCCCGAGTATGTGGGTGACTTGACCGGTGGTATTTCTGGGGGGGTTGGTAACAACATCCAGGTAAACTCGGTGGGCTACACGCCCTACAGCTTCTTCGTGTATCAGCAGGTATACGGAGCCGATGGCAAGCCGCTGGAAGGCGTATATGTTGACCGCAACGGTGACGGAACTGTTGACTCGAAAGACTTGTATCGGTATAAGTCCCGGACCCCCACGGCTAGTTTGGGCTTCGGTTCTAACCTGACCTACGGCAAGGCTAGCTTAGCCTTCACGCTGCGCTCCAATATTGGTAACTACGTGTACAACAACGTTCGGTCGCAGTCCTTCTTCCCGGCTGGTGGCTCCAACGGGGTAATTAGCAACCTGAACCGTGACTTCCTGACCACGGGCTTTACTACGGCGCAGTACTTCTCTGACTACTACGTGGAAAATGCCTCCTTCCTGCGCATGGAAAACCTGACGCTGGGCTACAACTTTGGTAACGTCTACAAAGACAAGGCAAACGTTCGTTTGACGCTGGCAGCGCAAAACCTGTTTGTGATTACCAAATACAAAGGCCTTGATCCGGAAGTGTTCAGCGGTATCGATAACATCATTTATCCGCGTCCGCGCACCATTACGCTCGGTCTGAACATCGGCTTCTAAATCCCACCCCCCATGAAAAATAAATTCACTCGCACTCTGGCTACTGCCTTGTTTGCGGCAAGCCTGTTACCGTTCAGCTCGTGCGTAAAAGACCTGGATCAGACCCCGTCTTACGAACTGACCACGGACAACGTATACAAAGACCCGGCGCGCGTAAAAGAGGTCTTGGCCCGTTTGTACGCCACGCTGGCCGTGAGCGGCCAGGCCGGCCCCGCTGGTCAGCCTGATATTTCGGGTATCGACGAAGGCTTCTCCAACTATATGCGTCAGTATTGGATGGCGCAGGAGCTGACCACCGATGAAGCACTCATTGGCTGGGCCGACGGTAACTTGCCGGATTATAATAAACTCACCTGGAATGCTAACAACGAGTTCGTACGGGCTATGTACGACCGTGTTTTCTACCAGATTTCGCTTTGCAACGAGTTCATCCGCCAGACTACCGACAGCAAGCTGGCCGACTACGGTTACAGCGGCGCTGAGCAAGGCAACGTGAAGCAGTATCGTGCTGAAGCGCGGTTCCTGCGGGCACTGAGCTACTACCACGCACTGGATATGTTCGGGAACGTGCCCTTCGCTACCGAAACTTCCGAGGTAGGTAAAGACAAGCCGCAGCGTATTGAGCGCGCCGCGCTGTTCAGCTACATCGAAAGTGAGCTGAAGGCTATTGAAGGTGACCTAGCTGCTCCGCGCACCAACGAATTCGGCCGGGCCGACCAAGGTGCTGCCTGGACACTGCTCACCAAACTGTACCTGAACTCTAAAGTGTACAACGGCACCGACCACAATACGGACGCCATTACGTACGCCAACAAAGTGCTGGGTGCCGGCTACACGCTGACTTCCAACTACGCCAACCTGTTCAAAACCGACAACAGCAGCACGGCTGCCTCGGAAATTATCTTCCCGGTTCGCTTCGATGGCGTGCACACCAAGTCGTTCGGCGGCATGACGTTCATCATCCACGCGGCAGTGGGTGGCTCGATGCCAGCTACCGACTTCGGTATTGATGGTGGCTGGGGTGGTACCCGCACCAAGAAAAACCTGGTGTCTTTGTTCCCCAACGGCGAAACCGGCACCAGCACCGACAAGCGGGCTATGTTCTACACGGCTGGCCAGTCGTTGGAAATTAACGATGTTGCTACTTTCACCGATGGCTTTGCCATTTCGAAGTTCAAAAACGTTTCGTCTACCAACGTACCCGGCTCTAACCCCACTTTCCCGGATACCGACTTCCCGATGTTCCGCCTGGCCGACGTGCAGCTGATGTACGCGGAAGCAGTGGTACGCGGTGGCGCGGGTGGCAGCACTGCCACCGCCGTGAATTACATCAACGCACTGCGCCAGCGGGCTTATGGTAACACCAGCGGCAACATCACCGCCGGCGACCTGAACCTGAATCTGATTCTGGATGAGCGGGCTCGGGAACTGTACTGGGAAGGTCACCGCCGTACCGACCTGATCCGCTTTGGTAAATACACTACGGGCTATAATTGGCCCTTCAAAGCAGGTGTGCGTGCAGGTGCCGATGTACCCGCAACTCGGGCGCTGTTCCCCATTCCGACTACGGATTTGACGGCTAACCCCAACTTGCAGCAAAACCCTGGCTATTAAGCTGGATTTCTTTCCCAGACCGGGAACTAACGGAGGTTGGTTCCCGGTCTGAGGAGAAGTGTTTCACACCAAATTCCCATCTACACATGAATAATCTTTTTACTAAGCTGGCAGGCCTTGGCTTAGCAACTACTGTGTTGCTGGCTTCCTGCGAAAAAGAAGAGGACAAAATCACCATTGCTCCTGCTTCAGCTTCAGGCCTGACCGCCAGCACGGCTACTACTGTTTTGCTGCAGGCCAATGCTAATCAGAACGCTGTTACCTACACGTGGGCTCCCACTTCATACGGGTACCAGGCAGCGGTAAGCTACACGCTGCAGTTCGATAAAAAGGGCGGTACTTTTGCCTCGCCCATCGAAGTGGAAGCAGGTACTGCCACCAGCAAAACCCTGACCAACGCCGAGTTAAACAACGTATTGTTGAAGCTCAAAATGCAGCCCGGCTCTGCTGGTCAAGTAGATGTTCGGGTGAAATCGAGCGTAGGCAAACCGGTGAATGCCGCCTATTCCGCCGCTACTACGCTTACCGCTACCCCCTACTCCGAGTTCGTTACCTATCCGCAGATCTACGTACCTGGCAGCTACCAGGGCTGGGCTCCCGATAAGGCTCCCTTCTTGGCTTCGATGAACAGCAACCAGAAGTACGAAGGATACGTGAACTTCACGGACGCTTCCACCATGTTCAAGTTCACCCCGGCCCGTAACTGGGACAATGACTTTGGGGATGATGGCTCGAAAACGGGTAAACTGAAAGCCAAAGGTTCGGACATTTCGGTAACCGGCCCCGGCTACTACCGCTTCAATGTGGATCTGAACTCCTCGGCCATGACGTACACCTACACCAAAACAGCTTGGGCAGTAATTGGCTCGGCAACTCCTGGAGGGTGGAACACGGAAACGCCCCTGGTATACGATGCTACCAAAGGCACATGGTCGGTTACGCTGCCGCTAGTTGCTGGTGACTTCAAGTTCCGGGCTAACAATGCCTGGGATATTGACATGGGTGACAACGAGCCCGATGGCAAGCCCGACTACAAAGGCAAGGATATCAAAGGCCCTGGTGCTGGTACCTACACTATTACTCTGGACCTGAGCAAAGGTGAAGGCAACTACTCCTACACCGTGAATAAATAATTCACCCTGCCAGGCAACAAAAAAGGCCGGCTTCCTGAGGAAGCCGGCCTTTTTTGTTGCTGCAAATAGCAGGCTACAATACCGATATTTGCTGCGTAGTGGTTTGGTCACCAACGCGCAGCTTCACGAAGTAAGCACCTGCTTTCAAATTAGATAACGGCTGCACTTGTACCCCGCTACGACGGCCCAACGACAGGTTCTGTACGCGCTGGCCCAGAGCATTCAATACTTCTACCTGAACGTCCTGCTGGCCAGAAGGCACTTGATAGGTTACCTGAGCCCCACCAACACCGGGGTTAGGATACACATTGAATTGCAGGGCAGATGCAATAGCGCTGCGGTTTGCCAGTACCCCAGTACTCAGGTTATAGGTAACGTTCTGCCGGCCGGCCAGCGTAGAGAAGTTCGGGGAAGAGCCAAGATCAGTAGTTTGGCCAACTACCTGAGGCAGTACATCCGATGTAAAGGCGCCACCATCCTTCACGTAGCCAACCATCAGGTTGATCTGGCTGGTTGACGTCAGGCCCATAGCGGCCAGGTCAAACTCCATTTCTACACCAGAGCCAGCGGCCGTGGCAGCGGTTAGATCAGTAGATTTTAGCAGGGCAACCCGTGCACCCTGAAACGGACCAGTAGTTGCGGTAAAAGTTGAAACCGAACCATCTTTCTTACCTGAACCTTGGTAGCTATCAGGTACTGGTGCCGCATTACCGTTGGTGTAGTCCACAAAGCTGTAATACACATCGGTCATGGTGGAAGGCGACAACGTAGCCCGCACGCCGTAATCCGTTTCCATATCCATGGTGGGAGTGTGCTTGAGGGGGCTGTCACCGGCTGCCCCACCTTTCAGCTGGGTACCAGCCGCTACGCCCGTTTTGCCGGGCACGTTCAGGTATACTACATAACCGGGGTAATCCGTGGCCGTCTCAGCCGAGCCCACTATCATGACATACAGCTTGGTGCTGCTTGCCCCAATGTATAGGGCCTGCAGGCCTTTGCCGCTTACGGAGTGGGTACCGGTATAAGTGCTGGCCAGTTGGTAGCGGTTGGTGCCAGTACCAATTTCAGTGGCTGACACTTTGCCATCCAGTACAATTTGGGCGTTGGCCGAAAACGATGCGGCCGTCAGGAGGCCAAGGCAAGCCAGGGTAAAAGGTTTTTTCATGGGAAATAAAAAAATAGGAAGGGTGAAAACTGCTGCCAAATACCCGCAGGCTCGGCAGTTGGCTTAAAGTACAGAAGATACGTCGCTTATTATATATTAGTTATGAATATATTAAGCACTCACTCATACCCGGTTTCGCGGAAGCCGAAGTGAGGTGGCAGAATGCTAGACTATCTGATGAATACTATTTCCAGGCACCGTAATATTTTTCGTGTTTCGTTGCCGATAACTACGGAACTTGCGCATTCCGGCACCTCTGTGGCTGGCCGGCAAGTTCATTTTTTACCTACCTGACCCGATATGATTCTAATTGCCGACGGTGGCTCCACAAAAACCAACTGGTGCCAGCTGACTGACAACGGCCAACGCGTGTATTTCAATACCGAGGGCTACAACCCGTATTTCATCGATACGCCCGGCATTGCGGCCTCGATGGACAAGAACCTGCCCGACGATTTGCCACGGGAGGAAGTACAGGAAGTGTACTTCTATGGTGCGGGGGTTTCGGGTCCGGAAAAGGCTGGCGTTATCGCCGCCGCCATGCGCGAAATTTTCCCCAACGCGACGCGCGTGGAAGTAACCGAAGACCTGCTGGCGGCGGCTCGGGCCCTGCTTGGCAACTCGGCCGGCTTTGCGGCCATCCTCGGTACTGGCACCAACTCCTGCCTGTACGATGGTGAGAAGATTATTCACAACGTGGATTCGCTGGCCTATTTCTTGGGCGACGAAGGTAGCGGCGCGTACCTGGGTAAAATGTTGCTGCGTGATTTCCTGCGGGGCAGCATGCCCGAGGAGTTGCAGGAGGCCATGCGCACGGAGTACCACGCCGGTAACCGGGAAGAAGTATTGGACCGTCTCTACAACCAGCCCCTGCCCAACCGGTACCTGGCCAGCTTCGCCAAGTTTGCCTACGACCACAACAATACCAGCTACTGCCGGAGCCTGGTGGTGGAGAGCTTCCAGGCGTTCTTCCGGCACCTGGTTACACAATACCCCAACTACCAGGAGTATTCCTTCAACTGCGTGGGCTCGGTGGGCTACAACTTCCGCGACGCCCTCACGCAGGTGGCCCGCGAAAACGGGATGGAAGTGGGCAAAATCATCCGCTCCCCTATCGATGACCTGGTTTCCTACCACGAACAGAACCGCTCGTAGCGGCTGAATCACTCACGAAAAAAGGGCTGCCCCGCAATGGAGCAGCCCTTTTTGTATGGCCAGATGGTAGGCAGCTTAGTGCTGCACTACCAACCGGATGGTTTGCTGCTGTTCACCGGCAGTCAAGCGCACGAGGTAGACGCCGTTGCTCAGACTGCTCAGGGGCAGATCTACTTGCTTGTCGCCGGCAGCCTGTCGGGTGGCGGGCAGGGTCTGCACGGTGGCACCCAGCAGGTTCGTTACCGAAATCTGCACGTTGCCGGCCTGAGGCAGGGTGTAGCGCAATTGGGCTACGGTGGCGGCGGGGTTCGGCGCGGCAATCAGCTGCAGAGCCAAGGCGTCGCGGCGGGCTTTGCTGCTCAGTACCGTACCGGCCGGAATGGCAATGCGGCGCGAGGTGTACACGGCGTACTGACCGGGAGCCAGCGTAAGCGGGGCAGCGGGGTCGGTTACGGTAAGCATCTGGCCGGTCAGGTAATCATACCACGTGCCGGCGGCCTGGAAGTTAGGTACTACCGTGGCCGTTTGCACGCCGAAGTTGCCCACGATGGTTACGTTCAGGCGGGGGTCGGTAAGCTGCATGGTTTTCACGGCGCCGCCCAGGTTCTGGGTGAAGCTGGCCGGATTCTCAAATGCGGGCTCCTGGGTTTTGAGGGCAATCAGGCTGCGGTACACGTCGTAGAGGCGGCGACGGCTGGCGTTCTGGTAGTAGCTCCACTCGGGGGCCTTGTTGCTCAGCTTGCAGTCATCCTTCGGGTACGGCTGCGGAACGGTGCCATCGGGGCAGGAGAAAATGGACTTGTCGTAGCCCACTTCGCCAAATTGCCAGATCATTTTGGGGCCGGGCACCGGGAAGAAGAAGGCGGCGGCCAACTCCTGCCGGGCCAGGGCCGTGGGCAGATTTTTCACCGAGTAATTGCCGGAAATGTTGCCGTACGCCAGGTTTTTATACATCAGCCGCTCCTCGTCGTGGCTTTCCATATAGGTAATCAGGTTCGGAGCGCTCCAGCCGCGGCCACCCTGGGCCGTAGTGCCATAGTAGCCGTAGCTGAAGTTCGATTTGCCGTTCTCGTTGTAACCCATGGTGCCTTCGTTGTAGGCATCCGTCATCTTGCCCCACAGCATCAGGCCCATATCAGACAGGGCTTTTTCCTCGTCGTTGTTGCCCAGGTGTTCCAGAATGGAGTACGCCGTGGCATCGGTGCTCACCAGGAAGTCCCGATAGTCTTTCCAGATGTTCACGCGTGACTGGTCGTACTGGCTCCAGGAGCCGGCATCGGTGGTTACTTTCTGGGTGAAGCCTTTGCTCAGGTCGAAGCGGTAGCCGTCGATGTTGTATTCCTTCAGCCAAAACTCCATCACGCGCTTGCTGAAGTAGCGGGTGAAGGCGCTTTCGTGGTTGAAATCGTACCCTACATTGAAGGGGTGGGTAGCGGTGCGGTTAAACCAGGGATTGGAGGTGGAGGGGTTGCCATCCTCGAAGTACATCTGCACCATGGGGCTCTGCCCGAATGACTGGTTCAGCACCATGTCCAGCACCACGGCCATGCCGCGGCGGTGGCACTCATCAATGAAGCGCTTCAGCTCGTTTTTGGGGCCGTAGTACTTGTCTGGGGCGAAGTAGAACGAGGTGTTGTAGCCCCAGCTCTCGTTACCCTCAAACTCGTTCACCGGCATCAGCTCAATAACGTTCACGCCCAGGCGCTGCAGGTAGGCCAGCGTGTCCACCAGCGTCTGGTAGTCGTGGCGCGCAATAAAGTCGCGTGGGAGCAGTTCGTACACTACCATGTCCTCTTTCTTGGGACGCTGGAAGTTGGTGGTCTGGAACGTGTAGCCGGGGGCGTTACTTTGCAGCACCGATACAATACCGGTGGTCTGACCGGAGGGATAGGCCTTCAGGTTGGGATACGTAGCTGCCGAAATGTACCGGTCGTTGTTGGGGTCGAGCACCTTTTCGGTGAAGGGGTCGGGCACGCGCAGGCCGCCGTCTACCTGAAACTGGTAGGCGTACTCCTGGCCGGGCGTCAGGCCGTCAATCTGAATCCACCAGCGGCCATTCACCGAGTTATCGGCGGCACCGTTGGCGTCGGGGGTGCGCTTCATGTACGAAGCATCATTGGCCGTCCAGTTGTTGAACTCCCCGATGGCGTGGATAAACTGCTTGTTCGGGGCCGTAAGGCTCAGAATGGCTGAAGTACCGTTGTTGATGTAGGTAACCCCGTCGCGCTTGGCCCCGGCGGGCAAAGCGGCCAGCGTTACGGCCGGGCGGGTTTGCAGCACGAGGTCGGCGGAAGCCGTAGCGGTGCCGTTGGTAGCCGTCAGGCGCACCGTGTTGGTACCAGCCTGGGTGAGCGTTACGCTGGTGCTGATGCTGGTGGTATTGCTTTGCTGGGCAATTTGGGTACCGTTCAACGACAGCGTGAGCGTGGCGGGCACGGCCGAAGTTCCGGTAACCGTGGTGGGCGTATTCAGGGCCACAAACGTGGCACCGGGGCCCGTTGGAGCCGTAAAGCGTAGGTCGAACTGGTTTTGGGCGACGTCCACGTAGATGTCGCCGTTGGGGCCGCGGCCCACCAAGCTACCATCGGCATTCTTGAAAATCATGGCCAGCCGGTAGATGTTTGTGCCGGCCGGGATGGGGTAATACGTGTTAGGCGTGAACGTGATGGTGTACACGTTGGCGCTTACCCGGGTCATTTTGGCGGCGGGGTCGGGCTGGTTGAAGCTGGGGCTTTTCACGCTGGTCCACTGGGTACCGGTGGGGCTGTCAACCACCACGCCCGTCCAGATGTACACGTCGCCGGTGAAGTTGGCTAATGCTGCGTTGCCCTGGTTGGCATTGAAGGTGATGGTAACGGGCTGACTAGCCAGAAATGGCGAGGGCTGCGTTGTGACCACCTGTGCCCGCAAAACCGGCATTGCAGCCAGCATTGCCACCAGACTCAGTATAAGTCGAAGTGCTTTCATGAAAAAAGGAGTTGGGAATTTGAAAAATGGATGCTCATCTTTGATACCCTATTGACCATATCAAAAGCATCAGCAGACTCAATGGCGCAAGAGGGCATTAAAGATACGGTAAGTACTCACGTACTGCCAAGTCAATAGCGGCTTTTCTTGTAGATTTAAGCGCTTTTTAATTTCATTGAGCTACCCGCATGATAGTGTCGTCTGCCCCCAATTTTTCCGCACGGCAACCCGGGTTGCGAACTTGCTTTTTAGGAGTCGCGCTACTGGCCGCGCTAACGGTGCAGGCCCAGGCCCCAACCGTGGCCTTAGCCACTGTGCGGCAACCCGTAGCCCCTATTCTTGCCCACCCCGACACACTGCCGCCGCAGTCCATTTCCCGCCTCAACCAGCGGCTGCCCATCCTGGCGGGGGGCTTGGCGGTGTCGTACTCAGCCAGCATGTATCTGCTCAGCAAGGGCTGGTACACGGGCGAGCGGACGCGCTTCCACTGGTTCAACGATTTACCCGAGTGGAAGCAGATGGACAAGGCCGGCCACTTCTGGGGGGCTTTCCACGAAAGCCGGGGCGCGGTGGATATGCTACGCTGGGCCGGCGTGCCCGACCGGCGCGCCACGTGGTACGGGGGCTTCGTGGGGTTTCTGCTCCAGAGCCCCATCGAGTTGCTCGATGGCCGGGACCCGGAATACGGGGCATCGGCCACCGACTTGGCCGCCAACTTTCTGGGCTCGGCCGGCCTAATTGGACAGCAGCTGGCCTGGAACGAGGTGCGCATCATGCCTAAATACTCCTTCCACACTACCCGCTACTCCGCCCTACGCCCCAACGTGCTGGGCCGCAGCTTGGCTGAGAAACATCTCAAGGACTATAACGGCCAAACCTACTGGCTCTGCGCCGACGTGGGTGCTTGGCTGCCAAGCACCTCACGCTGGCCTCGGTGGCTGCAACCCGCGGTAGGCTACGGGGCCCAGCAAATGGTGTACAACGACGACGGTACCAACGCCGCCCTGGGCCTACGCCCCTACCGGCAATACTACCTCAGCCTCGACGTGGACTTGCGCCACATTCCGACCCGCAGCAAGCTGCTAAAACGGGTATTCTACGTGGCCAGCATCTTCCACCTGCCCGCCCCGGCCCTGGAATGGAACGCCCGGCGCGGCTTGGTGGCGCACGGATTGTATTACTAATCCAGCCGCCAGCAAACCACGTACAGCCTTTTCAACGCGGCCTGAATTTGCCCGCTACCTTTGCTTTCCTTTCCACCCGCATTTTTTAGTTAGTTGATATGAACGTTGGAGACCGTGTACGCCTGCTTACCGGGCGCGAAGAAGGTATTGTAACCCGTCTGCTCAGCGACGAGTTGGTGGAAGTTGCCATTGATAACGACTTTACCATTCCGGTACTGCGCC
Organism: Hymenobacter pini; assembly: GCF_020421205.1. Taxonomy (GTDB): domain Bacteria; phylum Bacteroidota; class Bacteroidia; order Cytophagales; family Hymenobacteraceae; genus Hymenobacter; species Hymenobacter pini. Next base: position 763,465 of record NZ_JAIZZH010000001.1, on the reverse strand, counting down.
GCGAAGTAGTAGTGGTGGCCGCCGAAGAAACGAAAGCCTTCGGGCAGAGTGCCGCTGCGCTGGCCTCCGAGAAAAAGGCCGCCGCCACCGGCGCGGCCCACGCCGCCCGCGCCGCTAAAGCCTCGGGCAAGCTCGCACCCAGCCCCGCCCCGGTCAAAACTGAAGGCCCCGCCCCGGTGAAAGCCGACAAAACCGTAGCGCCACCCGTGCAGAAAGGCTTGTACCTGGCCCTCACGCACCAGTCGCCGGAGCTGCTGGCCCTGCACCTGGTCAACCACACCGACCGGGACGTGCTGTATACCTTCGGGGAGGAGCGCCAGGGCAAGTACCGGGCGTTGAAAGGCGAAAAGCTGGCTGCCAAAACGGCCAGCCCGGCCTTGGGCCACTGGCACCTCAAGGATTTTGATCAGTGGCCGGCGGCGGTAGTGCAACTGTTGCCCTTCCAGTTCAATGGCACGGAGGCGTACGAGCTGCTCACCAAACGTCTGCAGTTTAAGGCCGCCAGCTTCTACACCAGCCGCCAGCCCAACGTGCCGGTACTGCAGCGCGAGGCCTACCTGTTTCAGTTGGATGAGAAGCCCGCCGCCCCGGTAGCCATTGCCCCCGAGAAGCTGGCTGAGACGCTGAAAGCCCAGCTCAGCGGCAACGCGCCTGCTAAGCCCGCCGCCGTGGTCCCCACGCCCGAGCCCGCCAAAGCCATTGTGGCTCCGCCCCACGAGGTAGATCTGCACTTGGAAGCCCTGATGCCGGAAGGCGCCGAGGGCCTGAGCAACACGGCCATCCTCAAGCTCCAGCTCGAAGCCTTCGAGGATACTCTCAGCCGCGCTTTGGCTACCAACATGCACGAAATTATCTTCATCCACGGTTCCGGCAACGGCACCCTGCGCAAGGAGCTGCACAAGCTGCTCAGCCGCAACCGGGACATCAAGTTCTTCGAGGATTCGCGCAAGGAGAAATTCGGCTACGGCGCTACGCTGGTACGACTGAAGTAGCGAAATAATCAAGCCAATACATAAAACGGCCTGTCACCTTCTGCTTTATGCAGAACGACAGGCCGTTTTGTTGAATAATGACGCAGCCCCCCAGTTCTAACAAGCTACTTTAGCCCCTGAAATCAGTTCTACCGCATGAAATTTCCCGCGCTTCTCGCCGCTTCTCTCCTCCCCTTTTCCCTAACGGCCCAGCAACTCCCCGTGCCGCGCAACCTGCAGGCTACGTACGCTAAAGGCACCCGCGCCGAGAGCGGGCAGCCCGGCCCTAACTATTGGCAGAACTCTGCTGACTACAAGCTCAAGGTCAACTTTGATCCTGGCACGCGCCGCGTAATGGGCACCGTGGATATTGCTTATCACAACCAAAGCCCCGACTCCCTGCGGCAGCTGTGGTTTAAGCTCTACCCGAACTACTACCAGAAAGGGGCTCCGCGGGCCAGCGGCATCAAGGCCGAGGATGAGGGCGAAGGCATGAAGATTGAAAAACTGACTATCAATGGTCAGGCCGTAGATGCGGATAAATTACGGGCCGATTTTACGAACCTGACGGTACCAGTGCGCCGGGCTATTGGGTCCCGGCAAACCGCGCAAATTTCGGTTACCTACAGCTACACCCTCAACAAAGGCTCGCACACCCGTACCGGGGAAGTGGAGCCGGGTGCTGATTTTGTGGCCTACTTCTTCCCCCGCGTGGCGGTGTATGACGACATTGACGGCTGGAACCGCAACCCCTACATCGGCAGCCAGGAGTTCTACAACGACTTCGCCAACTTCTCCGCCGATATTACCGTGCCCCGCAACTTTGTGGTGTGGGCTACCGGCGACCTGACCAACGCTGACCAGGCACTGGGCAAGAAGTACGCCCAGCGCCTGCGCGAAGCCGAAACCAAGGACGGCATCACCTCCATCATTTCCGCCGCCGACCTTAAGGCCAAGGACTTCACCGCCCCGGCTGCCCAAAACACCTGGCACTTCGAGGCCAAGAACGTGACGGACTTCGTGTTTGCCACCTCCGACCATTACGTGTGGCAGGCCAGCAGCCTGGTGGTGGACCCCGCTACCAAGCGCCGCACCCGCGTGGATGCCGTGTACAACCCCGCCCACAAGGATTACGAGGAAGTGATACACTTCGCCCGCAAGACGGTGGAAGCCATGAGCTACACCTTCCCCAAATGGCCCTTCCCCTACGCCCACGAAACCATCTTCGATGGGCTGGACCAGATGGAGTACCCGATGATGGTGAACGACAACCCCACCAGCACCCGCGAGGACGCCATTACCCTCACCGACCACGAAATCTTCCACACGATGTTCCCGTTCTATATGGGCATCAACGAGACCAAGTACGGCTGGATGGATGAGGGCTGGGCCACCATTGGCGAGTGGCTGATTTCCAAAGAAATTGACCCCAAGCTAGACGACGACTACGGCATTGCTCCCTACGCCGCCGCCGCCGCTACCGAGGTAGATGTGCCCATCACCACACTCAGCACCCAGCAAACCGGTACTGCCTTCTTCCTCAACTCCTACCCCAAACCAGGCCTGGGCTACCTGTACGTGAAGGACCTGCTGGGCGATGAGCTGTTCACCAAGACCCTGCACACCTACATCCGCCAGTGGAACGGTAAGCACCCCATGCCCTACGACTTCTTCAACTCGATGAACGCCGGGGCCGGCCGCAACCTCAACTGGTTCTGGCAACGCTGGTTCTTCGACGGCGGCTACCCCGACCTGGCTATTCAAAAGGTGCAGAAAACCGCCACCGGTTATGATGTAGTAGTGGATTCCAAAGGGACTAAGCCCGTGCCCGTGGACCTAACAGTAGTGTACCAGGACAACACCACCGAGAAGCTGCACCGCACCATTGGCGTATGGGAGCAAGGCGCAAAGACCGTAACTGTGCCTCTTGCCACCACCAAGGCGGTAAAAGTAGTACGGCTAGGTGCCACCCTAGTGCCCGACAGCTACCCCAAGGATAATGTGTGGGAAGCACAGTAAGTCTGCTTCAGTATAAACGAACAGCCCCGCCCATATTCTGAATAGGCGGGGCTGTTCGTTTATATGACCTGACTCTGGCAATAGAATTTATTCGCGCACCACCTTGACAGTGCCGAACTGCCGGCCTTGCCGAACGCCGAACACGTAGGTTCCTACCGGCCAGGTCGCAACCTGCGGCAGCTGTAGCTGGCTATTGCCTTTCGTCAGAACAAGCGTCTGCTGCCAAACCGTGCGGCCTACGGCGTCCACCACGTGTAAGGAAGCAGGTCCAGATTCAGCAGCCTGTATCAGCACAGTGGCCTGGATTGAGAAGGGTGATGGATACACCTGCATGGTTAGTAGCTGGGCTTGGCTGGGCACCGATACGGTTTGCACCGGCGAAATGGCCACCGCCCCGTTCTGGTCTATCTGCCGCAGCCGGTAGTACACCAGTGGCACCTGGTAGCGTGCCAGATTCAAGTCCGTCAACTGATACTCATGGCGCTGGGTAGTGGTACCATGGCCCGCTACCCGGCCCAGCAGCTGAAAGGTACGGCCATCGGCACTACCTTCTACCTCAAACCACGCATTATTGAGTTCCTGAGCCGTCGTCCAGCGCAGCACCGCATCGGCTCCTACCCGCTGAGCCGTAAAGCTGACCAGCTGCATGGGCAGCGGGTTCTGAGCGTTGCTCACCGTGAAGCGCGACAACGCCGGTGTATTGACCGTAATGCTGCGGGCTGAGGCATCGGTGCGCGTACCAACCGGCTGCCACGCAGTCTGGTTATCGGGCAAGCGCCACACGTGCGCCTGCGCAAAATCCGTTAGCCCATTGTCATCGTCGGGCAGCCAGGACAGCGTGAGGGTGACCGGGACTGTAGGCTCCTGGTCCGCCGTTACGCGCCAGATTCGGTCGATGCTGCGCTGGTTGGCGTTGGCGGGGTTTTGGCCAAAGCTTACGTTGGCTTGCTGCAGGCCAGCAGTCCGCAGGATGCGCACTGTCCCCAGGCCGCTCCCGTTAGGATTTACCTGAGCTCCGAGGCCAAAATCTACTGCGGCACTACCCTGCACAGCCGCACGAGTGACCAACACATTGCCCTGTACATACCGGCCAGCGGTTTCGCCGGTTAGCACTGCCCCATCGGGCAGATACAGTGTTGCCGTGGCTGTAGTACGTGGCAGGCCGCTTACCAGCGTTAATTGCTGTAGCACGGTCAGGTCGGAAGCCAGCAGGATACGGTTTTGGCCGGCGGGGCCCGTATTGCGCACCTCTACCCGGCCCAGACTGGCCCCACCCACTGATAAGGTTTGGTCGGCCGAACCCGTTAGCACCACTGTGCCACTGACGGGCACCAGTGTACCGGCATTGATAAGGTTGCCGCCCACCTGCACAGTACCGCCGGTGGTCAGGGTAGCTCCCACTTGGTTAGTCAGGGAGCCGGGCACCATTAGTACCACGCCAGGCTCTACCATCAACTGGGTACCGGTATTGGTCATATCCTGGGCACGGGCCACAGCCCCGGCTAGTACCAGGGCTGCGGCTAAGGAATTACAAAACGGCCTGTACATTACTTCACCGATGCTTTAGCACCCAACAGGTTTTCCAGGGTCTGAAGCCGTTGCGACAGGTCGGCCGTGCGGGTGGCCTCCGTTTGCAGGGTCTCTAGCGTGGCCTGCTGCTGATTGAGGCGGCCTTGCTGGCTCTGGAGCTGTTGTTGCAGCGCGGCATTCTGCTGCTCCAGCAACGCCACTTTTCGAGCTAGCTCCTGGGTAGCCGACACATTCAGCATAGATAGTGCTTCGTAGTCCACGGTGCGTACATCGGAGTGCTCCAGACCGTACACGAAGACATCTTGCCCAGCCAGTTGCCGCGCACCGCGCACGACCAGCATGGTCCCGCGGGCAGATGTTACAGTGCCGGTTAGTTCACCGTTTTTGGTGATGAGCTTTACGCGCTGTCCAAGTGTAGCAGGCGTACCAGGCATAGCCGGCAGCGTGAGTGTAAGTAGTGAATCGGCCTGGATTTCGGCTTTGGCGGCTTGCACATAGATGTCGGGCAGGAAGCCGGTGTGCTGGTTAACAGCCTGCGGAAACACTTGCTCTACCTCTTGGGCAATAACCTTTTTGAAGTGGCGCTGCCCATACTGCACACGGTCCTTCATGGTGTAGTCAGTGATGCGCAGCTTACCGAGCAGGGCCAGATCTTCAGTAGCATTGCTCAACCCAATAATGGTTTTTAAACGACGGTCGGAAGTAGCGTTAAACTCGGTGGCCAGCACCCGGCCAGTGGCCCGAATGCTCACGGGGCCGGTATTATTGGTAGCATAGCCAGTAGAGCCGCCACCATTGAGGTAGCCATAGTTAAAGTTGTTAGGCGTTACTGAGCGCTGCACATCAAGCGGATACGCCGGGGCAGTAGTGCCAATTCCTACGTTGGTACCGCTGATAGTAATCCAGTTAGGCCCACTGGTATTGCCGCTAAAGGCTGCGCCATCCCCAATCTTGAATTTGAAGCTATCAGCCGCATCCAGGCCCATATGCATCCAAGAGTTGTTGGGCGAGTGCAGCACCATGTAGGGAGCATTCTGGCGAATTTCTAAAGGGGCATTCGGCAATGCTGCGTTGCTAAAACCCGAGCCAATGCCCAAACGCCCATTTTTGAGCACCATCTGCTGAGTTCCGCCGCCGGCATCAAACTGAGTATCATTATGCCCCCCGCCGGTGTACCAGGCAAAGGCCTCACCAGTGCGGAAGTACTGCGTGCCGCCCTGCACCCCAATGCCGTAGTCTGCATTGTAGAGATTCACCATCTGCCGGGTGCCGGCACCAAAGCTCAGGCTGCCGCGCACCAGCTGATTACCATTTACATCGAGCAAGGCAGTCGGTGCCGTGGTGCCAATGCCTACTCCGCCCGTGCCCTTGGGCATCAGGTTCACATGCTGGTCAGTATTGGAGCCGGCTGCATACAGCGAGTTGTAACCAATACCGATGCCCTGCGTGCCATTGAAGTGGCGAAATTCCGAGCCGCCGGCGGCCTGGTCGAAGTCGCCAGTCACGTATAGCGGCCGGCCCGAAGCGTGAGTGCCGGAACGGCCAGCGGTGGTTTGTACGTCGAGGCGGTTAGTAGGCGTGTTGTTACCGGTGCCGATGCCCACCGAGCCGTTGGCTTCAATACTCACGTTAGGCGTGGTACCCGCGTCATCGTCGGAGTAGAAGCGGATGGGGGCGTTATTGGTCACTAAGCGCATGTAGTTGCCATTCAGCCGCGAGTACAGGCCCAGGTCGGTAGTAGCCGTAATTGCCGCGCCGCCGCGCTGAATTACACCGCCCGGCACCAGTAGGCCACCGATACTGCTGATACTCAAACCTTGGTTGCTGCCGTTGCCTACCAGTTGGTTGGCACCCAGGTTTAGGTTTTGGGTGGCCGTGTGGTTACCCAAATTGTCGGCCCCGTTGGGCAGCGTCACCACATTGCCCCCACTGATGCTCAGCTGTTGCCCGCTCAGCGTCAGCGTCTGCGCGTCGGTAGGCAGGGGCTGCGTTCCGAGAGTTCCGTTAGCATCCGTGGTGACCATGCGGGCACCCGTACCGGCCAAGCTGCCGATGCGGGCATCACCGGCTATATGCAGCTTGGCTTGTGGGCTGCTAGTACCAAGCCCCAAACGAGTGCTGCTGTTGTCCCAGTACAGCTGAGCGGTATTGCCGGCCAGCTTCGAGCCATCACTGTAGATAACCGCGCCGGCTGCCTGCGAAGTAGTGGCGTTATTGAGGCTGATAACGGGAGCTTCGGGCTGGAAGCTGAAGTTAAGGCGGACGTAGCCGGCCCCGTTCTGGTAGCCTTGAGTGTGAATGACGTTGGTAGCCAGCACGGGGTCGGTGTACGACGAGCCGCCGCCGGCGCCGGCGTTGCCGTGGCTCATGCCGCCGCCGTAGTAGCCGCCGCCGCCGCCCGCGGCGCCCCAACTGGTGCCGCCAGTCAGGCTACCGCCCACACCCAGACCAGCCGGACTCGTGCCGCAGTAGCAGTACTGCTGCGGTGTGCCGCCCGTGGTGCCACCGGCCGATTGGCTGCCGCCGGTGCCGGGCGTCCCCGTTGGGTTGCTCCCCGTCGGCACCAGCCCGTCGCCACCGGTAAGGCCCCCGCCGGGGCCGCCCCGGGCGTAGTAGCCCGAGCCGCCACCGCCGCCGGCCACCAGCACCCGGTTGGAGAGGGCCGTGCCCCCAATGCGGATATCGGTAGCGCCGCCGCCCGGCTCGCTACCACGCCCGCCGCCGTTGTAGCCCCCATCCTGATAAAGTGTACTAGGATTATAGCCCCGGTCGCCACCGACTTCAATAGTCAGCACCTGGCCCGGCGTCACGGTCAGCGTGGCCTGAACGCGGCCACCCCGGCCACCCCGGTAGCAGTTGCTACAGTTATCAATAGTGCGGCCCCGGGCACCGGCCATATCCACCTGCACGCTGGTCACGTTGGGGGGTACGGTCCAGGTTTGGGTGGCACCGGTGAAGTTGAATGACACAGCCTGCGGGCCGCTGGCGCTGGCCGACAGGCCCTGCACCGGTTCGCTCCAGAAAAAGCCGTTCCAAGTATTGAGCTTACCCGCATCCAGATTATAGATGGTAAGGCCCTTCGCCGGGCTCGGAATGGCGTCCCGCTGAGCCTGAGTCAGGCGCGGGGGCAGCAGGCCCTTGTTGGTAGCCTGCACATCGAGCACGGCCGAGGCGTCGGGGGTAGTGGTACCAATGCCCACTCCGCCCGACGTTTGGGCCTGGGCAGTACGCAGCCCCAACGCTGCTGACAGAATCAGGGCGTAACGTAAAATTTTTCGCATAAGGAAGTTAGGTAGAGAAGAGCAAGCTGGCAGTGCCGCCATAGCGGCCATAGGTTCCGGCCTGCAAACCTCCTATTGACCATGTGATATTCCTAATGGGTATTGTACCGCATTTGGGGGTATTGCCAAGGTTGCTTGGGGGCCAGCAGAGCCCGTCCTTTGCCTGTATGAATTTTCCGATTCGATTGGCCCTGGTAGAAGATGACCCCGAAGTACGGGCCCTGCTGCACGGCTATCTGTGCCGACAGCCGGAGCTTGATTGTGTGCTTGTGGCCGACTCCGTAGAAGACTTTCTGGAGCAGTTGCTCCATGTGCGGCAGCTCCCTCAGGTAGTGCTGCTCGATGTGCACCTGCCCGGCTTAAGTGGCCTCGATGCCCTGCCACTCATCAAGCAGCGCCTACCCGAAGCCGACGTGGTAATGCAAACGGTGTTCGACGACGCCGACCGTATTTACCGGGCCCTGTGCGCCGGAGCAAGCGGCTATATCCTCAAGAATGCGCCCCTGGAAGAGTTGAAAGCCGCCGTTCTGGAAGTTTTTCGAGGGGGCGCCCCCATGAGTCGGGCCGTAGCCCGTAAGGTTCTGGCGCACTTCAAGCCCTCCCCTTCCGTGCAGTCTGATTTACTTTCGGAACGAGAACAGGACGTTGTTAAGGCTATTGTGGATGGATTAGGTGACAAGCAAGTGGCGGCACGCCTCGGCCTGTCCGTTGAAACGGTACGCACCTACGTGAAGCGTGTGTACAAAAAGCTACAGGTAACGGGCCGTACCGAGTTAGTGAGCCGGCACGCACGCGGGCAGTTGTAGCGCTACCAACGTAGCGCATTTAATGAGCCGGTACGAGCAGACGCACTCCAAAACCACCCTGCTCATGTGGCGCCGCTAGCAGCGTACCGCGTAAAGCAGCAGCTCGTTGCTGCATATTGCGCAGCCCCATACCACTACGGGCCGCAGTACCGCTGCTTCGTCCGTCATCATCAATGGTAAGCAGCAGATGTCCTTGCTGGCGGGTAAGGACCACCCGTAGCATGGTTGCGTGCTGGGCATGTCGCACGGCATTGGTAACCGCTTCTTTGAAGACTAAGTACAGGTGCTGCCGCAACTCAGGGGAAAGTGCTTCCTGGTCGGATAGTCCGTGCGTGATTAGTTCAGTTTCCAGGCCAGCGGCCGCCGCAGTCTGGTCAAGATGGTCGCGCATACGGTCCAGCAGGGCACCCACCGTATCGGCCTGAGCATCGATGCTCCATACGATGTCGCGCATCGTGCTGGCAGCAGCCCGGCTGTTGGACAGCAAACGGTCAAGAGCTGGGTCAGGCTTGTTCTGGCGCAGTAATTCGGCCTGCAGGTTCACACGAGTAAGTAAAGTGCCCACTTCATCGTGTAGGTCGGCGGCAATGCGGTTACGCATGCGCAGGGCGGCGGCGGCACTTTCCAGCAAATGCCGGGCCCGTTGCCGCACTAGTACCAGCACCAACATAATGCCCGCACCTACCAGAGCCGCTAGAAACAGTGTGGTACGGCGCGTGAGCTCAGCCTCTCGCAGGCGGGTGCCAACTTGCAGGTTGGCTATGCGCTGGCGCTGCTGGGCCAACTGCTGCTCCTTTTGCTGAGTCTGATACAGAGTTTGCAGCTCCCGTGCGTGCCGGGCACTTGATTCTTCAAACAGGCTGTCCTGCAGCACGGCGTAGCGCCGCTGGTGCTGCAAGGCCTCACGGTAGCGGCCTAATTTCTCAAGCGTAGGTACCAGCGTTTCTAACACGCTCATCTCGTCATGAATCTGACGATGTGCGTGACTCGTTTCCAGCGTAGTCTGGAGCAGTTGGGCTGCCGCCGCGTATTGTCCCTGCTCGTAAGCGAGGGCCCCCTTTAAATTATCCAAGGCAATCTGCACCCCCACATAGCGCGGCGGTGGGTAGGCGGCATAGGCCGAATCGAGCAGTGTAGCCATACGCGGCAACTGCCGCTGCTTATAGGCAATGGCGGCTAAGTTATTCAGCTCAACCGCAATGTTAGCCGTATCATGGTCGGCGCGGGCCAACTGCAGCCCTTGCCGGTCGCAATAGGCGGCCAACTTGTAATCGGGCGCGATAAGTGCGCAGGATGCCAGGTTAGCGTATATACTTCCTAACTCCCGATAACCAGCTGGGGTATACCGGGGCACCAATTGCAGAGCCTCTCGGCCATAAGCAATACCCGGCTGGGGTTGCTTAAGCAAGTAATATGAGTAGCACAGCCACTCACAAGCCACAGCCGCTCGCAACGAATCATGGTCTTCCAGAGCCATACGCCGGGTTTGCAGCATCTGCATAATGGCCAGGCTAGGTTGATTCTCGTGCAGATAATAGCCCGCCAGGTTGGCGCGAAGCTCTGCCTGTACACGCCGTGGAATATCGGGGCGCCGCAGCAGCCCAGTAACCACGGGCGCGGTAGCAGGCGTTATACTGGCACCGGCCAAGCGCATCTGCTGCTGAAATGGCCACCGCCACAGCTGCCGCAGGCTATCAACTGCCATACGTGGCCGGGCCACCGCCAGATCAGTGCAGAGCAACAGCACGGTACATACCAGGGGAGCTATGCGAACAAAACGGCTCATACGGCAAGTTAAGCGCTTATGACTCCCGGGCCTAGAATTTCTACTACTCTGGATTGTACGTAGTCTACTGCTGATACATGCCCGCCTGCGTAGGCTATGCGCCACTTATGCTGCGTACTTGCGGCCAAATATCTACCTTTGTCCGCAGTGATGGGTCGCCCCACCGCGGCGCTGCAAGGCGACGAGGAAAGTCCGGGCAACACAGAGCACCCTGCTTCCTAACGGGAAGGACGGCGTGGCGTAAAGCTGCGCCGGACAGCCAGTGCCACAGAAAACTACCGCCTACGTTGCCTTCGGGCAGCCGGTAAGGGTGAAAAGGTGCGGTAAGAGCGCACCAGCGGCTGGGCGACCATGCCGGCTGGGTAAACCTCAGGGGTTGAAAGACCAAATAAGCTGGCACGTCGGTCCTTTCGGGGGCGGCACCGGGCGGCTCGTCCGGCGCCAGCGGGTAGGTTGATGGAGCCCGCGCGCGAGTTCGGGCCTAGATAAATGGTGGGGCCGCGCCTTCGGGAGCGGACAAAACCCGGCTTACAGACTCATCACCCCATAGCAAACGGCCGCTGCAACTTCGGGTGCAGCGGCCGTTTTTGTGCGCGGAATAGTGTTATTTCGCATGCACAAACGTTTGCATAATGCCTGATTTTCTTCGCCTGCTATCCTCCATATTCTGCCGCTGGCTGGCCGCCGGCTTGGGCTGTCTCCTGCTGCTGGCCGGCGCACTTCCGCTGGCCGCCCAACAGGCCCCGCCCAAAGCGGCCGATGTATACGTAGACCCTAAAGGCGTACTGCGCTGGCAGGGCAGCAAACAGGAGGTGGCCCTATTCGGGGTAAATTACACGACGCCGTTTGCCCACTCCTACCGGGCCCACCGCCGCCTGGGCATCACGCCGGAGCAGGGCATCGACCAGGATGTGTACCACCTTTCCCGCCTGGGCGTGGATGCCTTTCGGGTACACGTGTGGGATGTGGAAATCAGTGATACGCTGGGCAACGTGCTGCAGAATGACCACCTGCGCCTGCTCGATTACCTGCTGCAGCGGCTCAAGCAGCGGGGTATCAAAATCGTGCTGACACCCATTGCGTACTGGGGCAACGGCTACCCCGAACCCGACACGGCGCAGACGGGCTTCTCGGCCATTTACCCCAAGGGCCGGGCCTACAACAACCCGCGCGCCGTGCGGGCCCAAGAAAACTACCTGCGGCAGTTCCTCAACCACCGCAACCAATACACGGGCCTGCTCAACCGCGAGGACCCCGATATCATTGCCTATGAAGTGTGCAACGAGCCGCACTACCGCCAGCCGGAGGCCGAAGTGAGCGAGTTTGTGCAGCGGATGGTGGCCGCCATGCGGGCTACCGGCTACACCAGGCCCATCTTCTACAACCTGGCCGAAAGCCCGGCCGTGGCCAACGCTATTTTGAGCAGCCCGGTGCAGGGCTTCACGTTTCAGTGGTACCCTTCGGCGCTGGTGAACGGCCACACATTGCGCGGCAACCTGCTGCCGCTGGTAGACCAGTATCCGATACCGTACGCTACGGACCCACGCTTTGCCGGTAAGCCCCGGCTGGTGTACGAGTTTGAGTCGGCGGATATTCTGCAGCCGGTAATGTACCCGATGATGGCCCGCAGCTTCCGCTCGGCTGGCTTCCAGTGGGCTACCCAGTTTGCCTACGACCCCATGGCGTTGGCCTACGCTAATACCGAGTATCAGACGCACTACCTGAACCTGGCCTACACCCCCGCCAAAGCCATCAGCCTGCTGATTGCGGGCAAGGTATTCCGGCAGGTGCCGCGCAATCAGCGTTTCGGTGCATACCCCCAGGATTCCACGTTTGGCAATTTCCGGGTTAGCTACCGCAACGGCCTGAGCGAGCTGAACACGCCTGAAGAGTTTTATTACACCAGCAGTACCACTACGGCCCCGCGCAAACCGGCGGCCCTGCGCCGGGTGGCTGGCACGGGCTCTTCCCCGGTTGTTTCCTATGAAGGCACCGGGGCCTACTTCCTCGACCAGCTGACTACCGGCGTATGGCGGCTGGAGGTAATGCCCGATGCCATTCAGGTGCGCGACCCGTTTGCCAAAACCTCCCTGCGCCAGCCCGTCACCCGCATTGTGTGGAACACTCAGCCCATGCGCCTCGCGTTGCCCGGTTTGGGCGCTGATTTCACGGTGCGGGGCCTGAACGACGGCAATACCTTTCAGGGCCAGGCCAGCAACGGTACCGTAGCCCTGCGGCCGGGTGTGTACGTGGTGGCTGCCCGGGGCAAAAACACGGCCGCCTACACGGCGCAAACTCAACTGGGTGCTATCAAGCTGGGCGAGTTTGTAGCCCCGGCCGCTACCCCTCTGCCCGCCCAGGTAGTGCACACGGCCGCCGCGCAAGTGGTAGCCGGGCAACCGGCTGTGCTGCGCGCCACGCTGGCCGGGATGGAAGCCACTGATTCGGTGCTACTGATTGCCCAGCATTTCTACGGACAAACGCGCGCCATCCCCATGCGCCGCCCCACCCTCACCACCGCCGAAGCCACCGTGCCGGCTGAACTGTTGTATCCCGGCCTGCTGCGCTACTGGGTAGTGGTGAAGCACGGCTCCCAGACCACCACCTTCCCCGGTGCATTTACCGGCAGCCCCCGCGACTGGGACTATGCCCCGCAGGACCACTGGGAAACGGCCATTGTACCGGCCGGCGCCCCGCTTCCCGTATTCCGAGCGGCCCAGGACCAAAACCGGGTGGAAGCTGGCGGCGTGAACGGCGCGGGCTGGACGGATTACGTAACTACCAGCAACGGGCAGCTGGCCCTTCGGCTGATTCAGGCACCTACCCCAGCCAGCCCCGTACCGTTTTTCGATGCAACGGCCCCGGTTGCCTTTCTGCGGACCTATTTCGGCGACCGTCTGGCAGCGCGGGCCAATGAAGCCGGTACTTTCCGAGAAGTGGTACTGCGGGCCCGGCGAGGCGGCGGGGCCGGCCCCGTGCGCCTGGTATTCACCACCCGCGACGCCGCAGCCTACTCCGCCGAAGTAGCCATTGGGGCCGAACTACAGGAAGTGCGGGTACCGTTGACGGCATTTCAACCTGGCAATCAGGTCCTGCTACCCCGCCCCTACCCCAGCTTCCTGCCGATGACCTTCCAAAGCAGCGGGCCGGCCGCTCTGCCCCTGGCCCAGCTGGAAGTGCTGCAGGTACTACTGCAACCCGCCACCACCTCCGGCCCCAACGAGCGGCCTTACCTGGATATTGAATCGGTGGAGTTGCGGTAAATAGGCTGAGGGCGAAACCCATAGAAACGTCCTGCTGAGCTTGTCGAAGCATCTCTCCCGCAACAGTAATCCAACGAAGCGGTAGTGATGCATTGGCAAGCTCAGCCGGGCGCTTCGGTTGTCAGGCACCATTCCACCTCACATAACCCTGCACCTGAGCGGCGCGTTTTGTACCTTTCGCGGCTTACACTTTTGTACTTTCTATGCCCCGCATTCTGATTATTGACGACGAAAAGGCCATTCGGCACACGCTGAAGGAGATTCTCGAATACGAAAGCTACCAGGTTGATCAGGCGGAGGACGGCCCCTCGGGCCTCGACATGCTTATCCAGAATAAATACGACGTGGTGCTCTGCGACGTAAAAATGCCCAAGATGGATGGCATTGAAGTGCTGGAGCGGGCCCGCATTCTGGCTCCCGGCGCTACGTTCATCATGGTATCGGCGCACGGCAACGTGGAAATGGCTGTGGATGCCACCAAGAAAGGCGCCTACGATTTTCTGCAGAAGCCACCAGACCTGAACCGCCTGCTGGTAACCGTGCGCAACGCCCTCGACCACAGCAAGCTTGCCACCGAAACCACCAAGCTCAGCACCGAGAACAAAACGCTGAAGAAAAAGCTGGCGAAAAACTCGGAAATGATTGGCGACTCGGAGGCCCTCTCAGCGGTGCGCAAAGCCATTGAGAAAGTAGCCCCCACCGACGCCCGCGTGCTCATCACGGGCCCCAACGGCGCGGGTAAGGAAATGGTGGCCCGGCAGCTGCACGAGCTCAGCAACCGCAGCAACGGCCCGATGGTGGAGGTAAACTGCGCCGCCATTCCATCGGAGTTGATTGAATCGGAGCTGTTCGGGCACGAAAAAGGCTCATTCACCTCGGCTGTGAAGCAGCGCATCGGCAAGTTCGAGCAGGCCGATGGCGGCACGCTGTTCCTGGACGAAATCGGTGATATGAGCCTCTCAGCCCAGGCCAAAGTGCTGCGCGCCTTGCAGGAAAACAAGATTACCCGCGTGGGCGGCGAGAAGGAAATATCGGTAAACGTGCGCGTGCTGGCGGCTACCAACAAGAATCTGCTGCAGGAAATTGCCGACAAAAACTTCCGCGAGGACCTCTACCACCGTCTGTCGGTTATTCTCATTCAGGTGCCCGCCCTCAACGACCGGCGCGACGATATTCCCGCACTCATTGAGAAGTTCCTGAAAGATATTGCCCAGGACTACGGTTCCAAACCTAAGAAAGTGGATGCCGCGGCTCTCAAGTACCTGCAAAGCCTCGACTGGCGCGGCAATATCCGGGAGTTGCGCAACGTGGTGGAACGACTCGTAATCATGAGCGACGACACCATTACGGAAGCCGATGCCCGCGCTTTTGCCGGTAAGTAAACGCGGCTGAGCCGGCCATTGAGCCGCTTCTTACGTATCAGAAACCCCGGACGGCCGAGTCGTCCGGGGTTTTGCTTGTATTGGGGCCTTACTGTTTACCTGTCGCCAATGAATTCCTTTTTCACTGACTTATTCGGGTTACAGGCCACCGCCGATACCATCAGCATTGGCCAGACCTGTGCCCGGGCAGTACTGGTATTCGTGGTGGCGCTGGGGTTATTGCGGCTTTCGGGGCGGCGCACCTTCCGCGGCAACAGCGCCCTGGATATGGTAGTGAAGTTCATGTTCGGGGCCCTGCTGAGCCGGGTTATCATTGCCGATGCGCCCATGCTCATTACGTTTGTGGCGGCGGGGGCGCTGGTACTGGTACACCGGGCATTGGCGGCACTGCTGTACTTCTCCCCCACGCTGCATCGGCTGGTAAAGGGCTCTGCATCGGTGCTGGCTGAGGGGGCGAATGTGCAGCATGAGCAGCTGCGTCGCGCCAGCCTCAGCGAGCAGGATATGCTGGCCGGCGTCCGGGCCGCTGCTGGCACCGACGACCTGCATACCCTCGAAAAAGTACGGCTGGAACACGATGGCAGCATCACCGCCGTTAAAAAGCCGGAATAACCACGCCGCTGCGGTGGCCTGCGTACCTACATGTTGCGCAGCCGCAACGAGTTCAGCAACACTGACACCGAGCTTAACGCCATAGCCCCCGCCGCCAGCATAGGCGACAGTAGTAGGCCGGTGAAGGGATACAATAACCCCGCGGCCACTGGAATTCCCAGTGTATTATACACAAACGCAAAAAACAGGTTCTGACGAATTGTGCGCATGGTTTGGCGTGAGAGGCTGATGGCCGTTACCACGCCTTGCAAATCGGAGCGCATGAGGGTGATGTCGGCGGCTTCCAGGGCTACGTCGGTACCGGAGCCAACGGCTATACCCACGTTGGCCTGCGCCAAAGCAGGCGCATCGTTGATACCGTCGCCAACCATGGCTACCAAGCGGCCCTCGGCTTGCAGCTCCTTCACTTTGCTGGCTTTATCGGCGGGTAGCACTTCGGCAAAAAATCGGGTAATGCCCACCTGGGCGGCAACCTGGGCGGCCGTTTGCGGATTGTCACCGGTCATCATTACCACTTCCAAGCCCTGCTGCTGCAACTGCCGGATAGCCGCTGCTGAGGTAGTACGCACGGTATCGGCCACGCCCAGCAGCGCCGCCGGCTGCCCGTCAACGGCGGCGTACAGCACGGTACGGGCCTGGGCCAGCAGTTGGTCGGCCGCCTGCTGCAACTCGCCGGGCAGTTCAACGCCTTGCTCCGTCAGCAGCCGGCGGTTGCCAATCAGTACTGTTCGGCCGGCCACTTGTCCACTGGCTCCTCGCCCTTCGTGGGCTTGAAAACCTTCTACCTCCAGCACTGGCCCGGCACTAACACCCTCAGCGTAGCGCACCACGGCTTCGGCCAGAGCGTGCTCACTGTGCCGCTCCAGTGCCGCCAGCAGAGGCAGCAGTTCGGCGGGTGCCCACCCTGAGGCGGGCAAAAAGTCGGTAACTGTGGGAGTGCCTTGAGTGATGGTGCCGGTTTTATCCAGCAGCACTGTGTTTACCTGATAGGCCTTTTCCAGTGCCTCGGCGTTCCGAATTAGTACGCCCTGCTCGGCTCCGCGGCCAGTGCCCACCATAATGGCCGTAGGCGTAGCCAGCCCCAGCGCGCAGGGACAGGCAATGATGAGCACCGCCACAAAATTGACTAGCGCCAGCGGTAGCCGCTGGCCCGGCTCGCCCAGCAACAACCATAGTGCAAACGTGCTGATGGCAATCAAAATAACCACCGGCACAAACACGGCACTCACCCGGTCGGCCAGGCGCTGAATGGGCGCGCGGCTACCCTGGGCTTCTTCTACCAGCCGCACAATCTGGGCCAGCATGGTCTCAGCGCCTACTTTAGTTACCCGAAAACGGAAGGCCCCGGTTTTGTTGAGAGTAGCACCGTACACGGCGTCGCCAGCCCGTTTTTCCACTGGTAGGCTTTCTCCGGTCAGCATGGCTTCGTCCAGGCTGGAATGCCCAGTGAGGATGATGCCATCGGTGGCCACTTTCTCACCGGGCCGCACCAGCACCTCGTCGCCTACCTGTACCTGGTCCAGCGGCACATCTACCTCCTGCCCGCCCCGCACTACCCGGGCCGTTTTGGCCTGCAGGTTCATCAGGGCTTTGATGGCGGCCGAGGTTTGCTGTTTAGCCCGACTTTCCAGCAGCTTGCCCAGCAAAATCAGGGCAATGATGGTGGCGGTGGTATCGTAGTACACTTCCGGCATCAGCCCCTGGCGCATAAAGAAATGCGGCGCTACAGTGGCCGCCAGACTGTAGAGGAAAGCTGAGCCCGTACCCACCGCAATAAGCGTATCCATGCTGGCGGTGCGGTGGCGCAGGCCGTTCCAGGCGGCCACATAAAACTCCCGCCCGCTGTACAGCAGCACAGGCAATGTGAGCAGCAGCAGCGCGTAGTTGAGCAACGGGGTTGAAATGCGGCTCATCAGGCTGGGCCACAGCATCAGCATACTCAGCGGCATAATAATGGCCGCCAGCGCCGCAGCCACCCAAAACCGCCGCTTCAGGTGGGTATAGGCTTCGGCTTTGCGCTGCTCTAATTCGGTATCAGCGGCCAGAGGCGCAGTGGCAGCGGGCGGAGCCACTGGCTCATACACACTGTAGCCAGCCTGCTCTACGGCGGTTTTCAACCCAGCCCGATCAATTTGAGCAGGCGTGTACTCCACCGTGGCTTTTTCAGAGGCCAGGTTAACGGTGGCCCGCTGCACGCCGGGCGTGCGGCTGAGGGCCCGCTCCACAAAGTTGGCGCAGGAGGCGCACGTCATGCCCTCAATGGTAAGCACCTCGGTACGCATAGCCGGGGCTGGCTCCGGCACAGGCGTGAAAGAGGGGGAAGAATCAGGGGAGTTCATTGAAATACAATCGGCTGATGACATCAGAAAGAATCTAACCTCTATATAACCACCAACGCCCGCCACCGGATGTGCAGAATTCGTGAGCTGCGGGTACAATATTCACGCCGCAGGTAGCTGTTTTACAGAACTGCTTCGGCCCGCGCCTCCCGAAGCTTTAGTATTCTTTCTGGCAATTACACCATCTGGTTGCAGCCGCGCACATCGGAGTTATCCAAGCGGCCCAGCACTTCAAAAGAACCATCGGGATGCATGCGGGCCAGGTCTTTGGTTTCGATAAAGGCGCAGCTGTCCACGTTGGCTAGGTCGATGACGTTGAGGGCCCCGGCCGCCCGGTTTTCCGACACGGAGAATGGGTCAGAAGGGTCACGCAGCAGCACCCGCAGCTGGGGTGGCGCATGAAACCGACCGTCGCCGAAGCTGTAGGCCTGGCCTAACAGCTCCGTCATGCCGTACTCGGAGTGGATGCCGGCCGGCCCAAACGCCTGCTGCAACTCCTGGTGCAGCTCCTCCCGAATCATCTCGCGGCGCCGGCCCTTCATCCCCCCGGTTTCCAGCACCGTGAGGTCCTGCAGCTCGGGTCGGCCGGCGTAGGCGGCTGCAAAATCCAGCAGGGCGTAGCTCACCCCAATCAGCAGCACCCGGCGGCCGGGCTGCTGCCTGGCCTCGACCAGTGCCGCCAGCAGGGCCGCGTGGTCGTGCAGGAAAAATGCCGGCTGCCGCTGCCCCGAAACTTCGGCAAAATGCTCCACCATGGCCACCAGGGAAGAGTTTCCCTGCTCCAAGTACGAGGGCAGCAGGGCCAGCACCGTCCAGCCCGTAAGCGGACCGTAAAACTGCTCAAAAATGCGGGCCGCGTGCTGGCGGTACAGCTGCGGGTCGCGCACGAAATGCTGACTACGGCTCTGACGGGTGGTGCCACTGCTCAGGAAGGTTTCCTGCGGGCTCCACTCGGCCGCGTCGGTACGCACGTCCTGGGTTTTAAAGAACTCAATGGGCAGAAACGGAATATCCGCGAGCTGCTGCACCTGCTCAGGCTGGCAGCCCAGCGCTCCTAAGTAAGCGGCGTATGGCGCGCAATGTTGCGCTTGGTACCGGAACAGCGCCAGCGCCGCGGCCGGAGCCGTGTTGGGGGTGAGCGTGGGCAGTTGCTGCAGAAAGTGGTGACGGAAACTCATTCGGGGCGGTAAAGGTTAGCGGAAAGGAGAACAATGCGGCCCGCACTTCGTTCGTTCAGATGTTGTACCTTCCCGGCTGTTGAGGCTGTTGTAGCCCAGCTGATTTTTCTGGCACTGTATGTTTATACCTCATACGCTTCGTAATGCCTCGTTGCTGGTAGTTGCTGGCTTGGCCGCATCCTCCTGCATTAGCCCGCCTGAATACCCGGAAACGCCGGAAATCGAGTTCAAGCGCATCACGCAGCAGCGCATCAACGATAACACCGGCACGTACGACAAGCTTGTCATCACCATCGGGTACAAAGATGGAGACGGGGACTTGGGCATCCGCACCAACGAAATTGACCCCAACCAGTCAACCAATCCCAACAGCTACAACTACGTGTGCACGCTGCAGCTGCGGAACAGTAACAACCAGTTCGTCGATTTCAACTTTACGCCCCAGTTCCCCGGTTACAGCGGGCAGTACCCGTACCTGCGCCCCGCCGAGCAGGGCGACCGGAAAGCCCCGCTCAAAGGCGACCTGGACTATAATATCAACCTATTTCAGTCGCCACCCTACATTCAAGCCGGCACGGTGCTGCGCTTCAAGGTAAAAATCAAAGACCGGGCGCTGCACGAGAGCAACGAGGTAGTAACCTCCGCAATAACTATTCAGCCGTAGCCGCGCCGTAAAGAGTGCTATACTAATCCGCCGGCCGCTTCTCCGTACCGCAAGGGTGCGGGCGAGGCGGCCGGCGGATTTCGTTACGGGCAGTTAGTAGATGGCCGGGAACCGCTTGGGGTCAGCCTCCTGCATAATTTCGTACACAGCGTCAAATACGTCCTCCACGTTGGGCTTGCTGAAGTAGTCCCCGTCGGAGCCGTAGGGCGGGCGGTGGGCCTGGGCCGAGAGGCAGCGCGGCTGGGAGTCGAGGAAGCGGTACGCCTGCTGCTCGTCAAGCACCTGCTGCAGCATGTAGGCGGTAGCGCCGCCGGGCACGTCTTCGTCGGCAAACAGCACGCGGTTGGTGCGCTGCAGCGAGTCGGCAATTACGTGGCCCACGTCGAAAGGCAGTAGGGTCTGCACGTCAATCACCTCCGCCGAGATACCCACTTCGGCCAGTTGCCGGGAGGCCTCCAGCACAATGCGGCACATGGAACCGTAGGTAACGATGGTGATGTCGGAGCCGGCCTGCAGCGTTTCGGGCTGGCCCAGGGGTAGCGTGAACTCGCCCACGTTCTGCGGAATTCGCTCTTTAAGGCGGTAGCCGTTGAGGCACTCAATCACAATGGCCGGCTCATCGGAGCGCAACAGCGTGTTGTAGAAGCCGGCGGCCTGCGTCATGTTGCGGGGCACGCACAGGTGCATCCCGCGGATGGAGCCCAGAATCATCTGAATGGGGGAACCTGAGTGCCAGATGCCTTCGAGGCGGTGGCCGCGGGTGCGCACAATCAGCGGCGCTTTCTGTCCTCCTTTGGTGCGGTACTGCAGGCAGGCCACGTCGTCAGAGAGAATCTGGATGGCGTACAGCAGGTAGTCGAGGTACTGGATTTCGGTGATGGGGCGCAGGCCACGCATGGCGGCCCCAATGCCCTGCCCCACAATGGTGCACTCCCGGATACCGGTATCCGTCACGCGCAACTCCCCGAATTTCTCCTGGAGGCCGGCAAACGCTTGGTTTACGTCGCCGATGCGGCCCACGTCCTCGCCGATGGCGAAGATGCGCGGGTCACGCTGGAAATTGGCGGCGAAGCAGGCCTGCAGCACCTCGCGACCGTCCACCTGCGGGGCGTCGGCGGCGAAGGTGGCTTTCACTTCTTCGATGTTACCAATGGCTTCTTCGCTCTGACTGAACAGGTAGGAGTTGTAGCGGTCGGCGTTTTCGGCCAGGGCCTGCTCCAGCCAGTTCTGCAGCTCGCGGCGGGCGGCGCTGCGCTGCCCGCGGGCCTGGCGCAGGGCGCGGCGCACGGTGCGCACCAAATCGGCGCGGATGGGGGCCGGGTTGTGGGCCAGCGTTTCCACCAGCTCATGCAGCTGATTTTCGGTGCCGGTTTCCTTTACCAAGCGGTTCAGCAGTTCCACCACCTCGGCGGTTTCCTGCTTGATGGGGTTGAAAAACGCGTTCCAGGCGGCGGCGCGGGCCACCTTCACTGTTTCCTTGGCTTCGGTTTCAATCTGATTCAATTCATCCTCCGAGGCGTGGCCTTCTACCAGTAACCACTCGCGCATTTTGCGCAGGCAGTCATGCTCTTCCTCCCAGCTCAGGCGGTCTTTGCTCTTGTACCGCTCGTGCGAGCCGCTGGTGCTATGGCCTTGGGGCTGGGTTACTTCCTGCACGTGAATCAGCACGGGTACGTGCTGAGTGCGGCACACCTCGGTGGCGCGCTGGTAGGTATCAATGAGGGCCGGATAATCCCAGCCGCGCACCCGGAAAATCTCGAAGCCGTCCTGACCCTCGCCTTCGCGCTGGAAGCCTTTCAGGATTTCGCTGATGTTCTGCTTGGTGGTCTGGTACTCGGCGGGCACTGAAATGCCGTAGTGGTCGTCCCACACGCTCACCAGCATCGGAATCTGGAGTACGCCGGCCGCGTTGATCGCTTCGAAGAACATACCCTCCGAGGTGCTGGCGTTGCCGATGGTTCCAAAGGCCACCTCGTTGCCGTTTACCGAAAACTGGGAAAACTGGTGCAGCTCAGGGTTCTGGCGGTAGAGTTTGGAAGCGTAGGCCAGGCCCACAAGGCGGGGCATCTGGCCGCCGGTGGGCGAGATATCAGCGGAGGAGTTTTTGCTTTCGACCAGGTTCCGGAAGTTCCCGTCCTCATCCAGGTGGCGGGTGCCGAAGTGGCCGTTCATGGCGCGGCCGGCAGTGCTGGGCTCGGCTTCCACGTCGGCGTGGGCGTAGAGCTGGGCGAAATACTGCTGCAGCGTCAGCTCTCCAATGGCCAGCATAAACGTCTGGTCGCGGTAGTAACCCGCGCGCCAGTCGCCGGCCCGGAAGGCGCGGGCCATGGCCAGCTGGGGCACTTCTTTGCCATCACCGAAGATGCCGAACTTGGCCTTGCCCATGAATACTTCCTTGCGGCCCGCCAACGAGGCGTGGCGGCTTTCCCAGCCCAGGCGATAGTCGCGGAGCAGGTCTTCTTTGCTGAGGGAGGCGACGCTGGTCTGCACGTCGGCGGCGGTTTCGGCAGTGGACATAAAATGCGGAGTAGAAGCGGGCGGGTGGATGGTAACCGGAGGTACGAAAATGGGTGGGAAGATAGCCCGACCGGTTAACGGGCTCCCAAAAGTACGGATTTGCCGCCGATGCGATGATAGGGCTTTTGTGGCTATCTTTGGAGGAGTTAGAAGTCAGAATCTAGGAGCAACACCTATTCTGCTTACCAGCTCCTGACTTCCAACTCCTAAACTCCTATTTCCATGAAATACTTCTTCTCCCTTCTGCTTACCGCGCTGGTAACCGTAGCCGCCCAAGCCCAGGGCGTCCTCACCTTCGAAAAGGAGCTGCACGATTTCGGCAGCGTGCCCGAAGGTACTATGGCTACCCACGAGTTCCGCTTCAAGAACACCGGCAACCAGCCCATCATCATTGCCAACGTGCAGGCCAGCTGTGGCTGTACTACCCCCGATTGGACCAAGACGCCCGTACTACCCGGCAAAACTGGCATCGTGAAGGCCGTGTACAGCAGCGCCGGCCGCCCCGGTATCTTCAACAAAACCGTTACGGTAACCAGCAACGCCAGTACGCCCAGCACGGTGCTCACCATCAAAGGCAACGTGCTGAACAAGGAGCAGATGAAATCCTCGCTGACGCCGGCCCAGTTGGCTCAGTCGCCGCGCCTGACGCTGGACCGCACCGTGCATAATTTCGGCAAAATGGAAGCCGGCCAGACGGCCTCGGCCAAGTTTACGGTGAAGAACACCGGCAAGCAGGATCTGGTGCTGGGGGCCATTACCTCGCAGTGCTACTGCGTGGGCTACAAAAACGTGCCTTCGCCCATTAAGCCCGGCCAGAGCGCCGTGGTGGAGCTGGTGTACAGCCAGCGCAAGCTGGGCAACCAGAACGAGCCCGTGGTGATTACCAGCAACGACCTCACCGGCGACGCCAAGCTGACGCTGAAAGCCCTGATTGTGCAGGATTTGAACGCCAATAGCATGGTGAAGGAAAGCGGCGCCAGCGTACCGTTTAAATAAAAGCTCGTAAGAGCGAGAAAGTAAAAAGTCGAAGCGCTGACGGGGCCGGTTACATGGCTTGGGTCAGCGCTTCTACTTTTTACTTTTTCTCTTTGTCGCCGCAGCCCCGCTTCTGCGTATCTTTGCCCCGCCTTTTCCGGGCAATCCTCATCCACCCCATTTTCACACCCGTTTCGAGCCATGCTAATCGGCGTACCGAAAGAGATTAAGAACAACGAAAACCGCGTTGGCCTGACCCCGGCCGGCGTAGCTGAATTCCGCAAGCATGGCCACGAGGTGTACGTGCAGGCCACGGCCGGCAACGGCAGCGGCTTCTCGGACGCCGAGTATGAGCAGGCGGGCGCTACGGTGCTGCCTACCATCGAGGACGTGTACGCCAAGGCGGAAATGATTGTGAAGGTGAAGGAGCCGATTGCCTCGGAATATCCCCTCATCAAGGAAAACCAACTGCTGTTCACGTACTTCCACTTTGCCTCAGGCGAGGAACTGACCCACGCCATGATTGAGCGCAAAGCCGTGTGTCTGGCATACGAAACCGTGGAGCTGCCTACTCGCGCGCTGCCCCTGCTCATTCCGATGAGCGAAGTAGCCGGCCGCATGGCTCCGCAGGAAGGTGCTAAGTACTTGGAGAAACCCCTGAAAGGCCGCGGCATTCTGCTGGGCGGCGTGCCCGGCGTGAAGCCCGCCGAAGTGCTGGTACTGGGTGCCGGCATCGTGGGTACGCAGGCGGCTAAAATTGCCGCTGGTCTGGGTGCCAAGGTAACCGTTATGGACATCAGCCTGAACCGTCTGCGCGAGCTGGACGACTTCATGCCCAAGAACGTGGTTACCCAGTACTCCAACGAGTACAACATCCGCGAAGCCATCAAAACCGCCGACCTCATCATTGGCGCGGTATTGATTCCGGGTGCTAAGGCTCCCCACCTCATCACCCGCGACATGCTGAAGACCATGCGTCCCGGCACGGTGCTGGTGGACGTGGCTGTGGACCAAGGCGGCTGCATCGAGACCTGCAAGCCCACCACCCACGAAAACCCGACCTTCATCATCGACGACATCGTGCACTACTGCGTGGCCAACATGCCGGGTGCTGTGCCGTACACCTCTACCCTGGCCCTGACCAACGCTACGCTGCCCTACGCCGTGAAGCTGGCCAATCTGGGCTGGCAGGAAGCCTGCCGCCGCGACGAGGCCCTGCGTCTCGGCCTGAACGTGGTGCACGGCAAAGTGGTGTACAAAGGCGTAGCCGACGCTTGGGGTCTGCCCCTGGAATCGGTGGAGTCGGTAATGGAAGCCGCTGCGGTTTAAGCCAGCACTAGCAAGCCAACCGTGAAAGTTGAGTGTTTGGGGGCAGCAATGCGCCGGAACACTCAACTTTTACTTTTTAGCTGTCGTCCGCAGTTCCGTACTTTTCCTACTACTTTTCTCTTTCTTCCCTTGAGAGGCATTCTTTATACCGGCGGTGAGCTGACGGACCTGGTGACGTTTGCGAAGCTGCCCACCTACCTGCAGGCCTTTTTGCGCGAGCAGAACGGCGTGGTGGCCTACTTCGGCGGGCTGCACATCCGGGGCTGCGTAGCGGCGCCCGGCTGGCACTCCCTGGCCAGCGTGTGGCAGGGCGAGCGGGCCCTGTGGCGCACCTACGATGCCGTGCAGAAAGCTGATATTCCGTTTGCCCAGGACTGCGCAGGCAACCAATTCCTGCTGCGCGGCGACGCCGTGCTGTGGCTGGACACCGAAACCGGCGAGCTGGCCGACCTGGAGGTGGATTTCAAGCACTTCCTGTTTGGGGCCGAGAAGTTTCCGCTGGACGCCCTGGGCATGCAGCCGTTGCGGGCATTTCAGCAGGCCGGCGGCGTACTGCAGCCGGGGCAGTTGCTGAGCTTGTATCCACCGTTGTGCATTACCACCAAGGGCCAATCCAAACCCAGTGCCAAAGCCGTATCGGTAACGGAGCGGCTGGCGTGGCTGGCCGAGTTCCACCGGCAAATCAAGGACCTGCCCGACGGCCAACAAGTACGGCTGCAACCTTTGTAGCCGGCCGCGTCTTTCCGCCGCTTTCCTTTCCTGCTCTGAATCTGATGGGGCGTTGCCTCCCGTGTCTGACGTATGCCTTCCGAGTTTCTGCGCCTGCTGGTTCGGCGGTTTTCTCTGCTGCTGGGTGTGTACCTGTTGCTGCGACTGGGCTTCTACTTGTTCAACCAGGCAACTTTTCAGGCCCCGCCCGGCGAGGTGGCGTTGGCTTTCTGGCACGGGTTCCGGTTTGATATTGCCGCCCTGCTCCTGCTGAATCTGCCGTGGGTGGTGCTGAGTCTGGTGCCCAGCCGCCACCCGGCGTGGCAACGGATGCTGCGTGTGGTGTGGTTGCTGCTCAACAGCCTGGGCGTGGCCCTCAATCTGATTGACGTGGAGTACTTCCGCTTCATCGGGCGGCGCACCAGCAACGAGCTGCTGACCATTGGGGATGATGTGCGCCGACAGGCCGGGCAGTTGGTCCTGCAATACTGGTTTTTGCTGGTACCGTTTGCGGTGCTGCTGGCGGCCATGTGGTACTTCTACCCCATGCCCCAACAAGCTTCAACTGCCTCCACAACCTTGTCCCGTGGGCGGGCGGTGGGGCGCTATATGGTGCAGATGCTGGTGATGGGCGGGCTGGTGGTGCTGGGTATCCGGGGCGGGGTGCAGCTGAAACCCTTGCGTACCGGGCACGCCTTTATGCAAACGCCGCCGGTGCTAGGCCACGTGGCCCTCAACAGTACGTTTACCTTCCTCAAAAGCTTGGGCGCTGAAACGCTGGAGCGGCGCGAGTTCTTCACTTCCCCTGATTCGCTGCACCGGGCCTTGGCCGCCTTGCCGCCCAGCCCCCGCCCCGGTGCCCCGCACGACAACGTGGTGGTGCTGCTGCTGGAGAGTTTTGCCTCGGAGTACACCGGCATCGAAAATAACGGCCAGGGGTACACGCCGTTCTTCGATTCGCTGGCTACCAAGGGGCTGTTTTTCCGGGACCATTACGCCAACGGCCGCCGCTCCATTGAGGCGCTGCCAGCTGTACTGGCCGGGTTGCCGTCCCTCAATGAGCACCCATTCATCACCTCCCCTTTTCAAACCGATGAACTGCATGGGCTGGGCGAAATTCTGGGCCGGGCGGGCTATGCTACGTCCGTGTTTCACGGGGCCCAGAATGGTACGATGGGTTTTAACACGTTCAGCGGCATTGCAGGCGTGCAGCAGTACTATGGGTTGAACGAGTACCCCGGCGCCGAGAAAAGCCCGGACTTTGACGGGCACTGGGGCATTGCCGATGAGCCTTACCTGCAGTATTTCGCCCGGCAGCTAAGCCGGCAGCCGCAGCCGTTTTTCAGCACGGTGTTCACGCTCAGCTCGCACGAGCCGTTTGAGGTGCCCTGGCAGTATGCGAAGCGTTTTCCGGAGGGGACGCTGCCCATTCACCGGGTTATTGGGTACACTGATTTTGCCCTGCGCCAGTTCTTCAAAACGGCCAGCCGCCAACCCTGGTACCGAAACACGCTGTTCATTCTGCTGGCCGACCACACTTCTCAATCTGATAGGCCCGACTACCAGAATACGCTGGGTAACTACAAGACGCCGCTGCTGCTGTTTCACCCGGGCCGCCAGTTGCCGGCCGCCAACGTGCACCGCATTACCCAGCAGGCCGATGTGCCGGCCACCGTGCTGGATTACCTGAACATTCCGGCCGGTCGGCAACTGCTGCCGTTTGGCTACTCCGTGTTCGATGACAGCACTACGGGCCGGGCATTATTCCTGAGTGGGGGTTCCCTGTTCCTGGTGCATTCCGATTTTGTGACGGAGCTGACAGCCGATAACGCCGTGCAACTTTACCCCTACCGCACCCACCAACTGCCCCCCGAGCCCCTGGCCAACCCCAACCCGCGCACCGCACAGCAGTACGGCAACGAGCTGAAAGCCGCCGCCCAATATTTCACCGACGGTCTACTGGATAACCGTCTTTACCGCTAAGCCTAAGCGCTGGGCTCATCGTCGGTCAGCTCTGCCTGAATAGCTCTGATTTCTTCGGTATCGATGGGCTTATGAATCAAACCCGATACCAAATCATATTCCCGGGATTTTTCTAGGTCAGTAAGCGCCAGCGAGGAGGTGAGAATGTAGATGTGGCAGCGCCCCAGCAGGTCCTGCCGGTAGGGCTGCAGCGCATCCAGAAACTGCCATCCATCCATCACGGGCATATTCAGGTCCAGAAATACTACCTGGGGCGGGGTATCCCTAGTTTCCTGCACCAAGCGGCCCAACGCCTGCTGCGCCGAGTGAAACGTGCTGATGGAATCGGAAAATCCTTCGGCCCGCAGCAGCTGCTCCGTGAGGTAGATGCTGAGCGTATCATCGTCGATGAGGTAGGTTTTCACGGGCATAAAGCTAGAACAGAAGCGTGAACTGCGTACCCGCATCCTCAGCGCTCCAGACGCTGATGCGCCCATTCATTGCTTCTACGTGGGCTTTCACCAAATAGAGGCCGATGCCCCGGCCCGGCGTTTCGGGGTGGAACCGCCGATACAGCTGAAAAACGTCGCCCTGGTTTGGATTGAAGCCCTGGCCGTTGTCCTGCACCACCAGCTGCACCTGCCCATCCGGAAGCTGGGTGGCCTCTATCACTACGCGTAAGGGGCGGGCGTCGGAGCGGTATTTAATAGTGTTCGACAAAAGGTTGTGGAAAATGCTGTGGAAGTACGCCCGACTACCCGTAATCCGCAGCCCGGCCGGAATGCGGCATTCTACCTGTGCTCCGCAGGCATCCAGCTGCTGTTGCAGCGTGTGTAGCGCCTGCTGGCATACCTGAGCAATAGCAACCGGCTCGGTTCGCATGCTACCCTGCTGGTCGCGCACTGATAAGATGGTGGTTACATCGGCTACCACGGCATCCAGCAGTTGCAGGCTGGTTTGCAGATGTTTGAGCGACTCATCAAATACCGCCGACGCCTTATCCGTCTTGCCCAGCAGGGAGGCGTAGCCCAGCGAGTTGGCCAGCGGGGCGCGCAGGTTATGGGATACGATGTAGGTGAACTGCTGTAAGTCGGCGTTTTGCTTTTCCAGCCGCTTCAGCAGCAGTTGCTGCTGCTCCTCGGCCTCTTTCTGCGCCGATACGTCCTGCATGGCCCCGATCATCCGGAAGGCCCGGCCCTGCTCATCACGCAGAATATAGCCCCGGTCAAAGACGTGTGCCCAGGAGCCATCGGCCCGCTGGAACCGATACCGCTGCTGCCAGAACTCGTTGGTGGTTTCAAAAGCCGTATGGCGCAGGCCGGTCACTACCCGGTCGTGCTCATCAGGTGCCACAAAATCACCCCATTTGCTGAACGGGGTGGGATTCTCCTTCAGATGATGCCCAAACAAGGTTTCAAACCCTTCGCCCCAGTATAGGGTATCGGCGGCAATGTTCCAGTCGTAGAGCGCATCAGTGGTGGCTTTCAGCACGTACCTGAACCGCTCGTTGCTGACTTCCAGCCGGGCCTCGGCCTGCTTTTGCCGAGTAAGGTCGTGCACGATGCCTACCAGCTGACAGCTGCCATCGGCCGCAAACACGGGAGTTACGCTTACTTCACCGGTTTTCTGGCCAGTGGGGTAATCAGATACCTCCAACCAGCTTACCCGCTCACGGGTAGTAACGGCCTCCTGATAATACTGGAGTACTTCGCTCAGGGAATGTTGCGGGATAATGTTGTTTACCAACTGCCCCACCACCTTTTCACCCGGTAAGCCGGTGGTCGTTTCAAATGTTTTATTCACGTACACAAAGCGGTACTGCTCCCCTTCCTTGTTCAGCACGAACACTACATCGGCCGTGGCATCCAGAATGGTGGCTAAGTGCCGTTGACGTTCCAGAGCGGCCTGCGTAACCACCGGAGCCATAGCCTGCACCACGCCGTATAGCTGCGGCTGCTCTCCCGCCGCACTAGGCAAAGGCAGCAACAGGATGGTTATGGCCCCCACCTGCCCAGGCAACTCGGTTGTGAAATCAGTGGGGCGGCCAGACAGGGCCTGCTGTAGCAGTTGGGGCAGCAATTGCGCTTCGGGCGCGGAAAGCAATGCGGCCAAGTTGGTGCCCAGCAGTTCAGCAGCTGGCAGTTGCACCAACTCGGCGAAGCCTGCGGTAACCCGCAACACCATGCCGGTGGCATCCACCACCACCGCCCGCGGATTCATCACAAACTGAGCTTGCTCGGGTATGGTGGCAGTAGTGAACATAGGCAGCAACAACCAGCGTGCCAGCCGATTTGGCCGGCTCTACACGCAGATCCGAGCCTAAAGAAAGCGAATTACTATCACTCAACAGCAACTATCCGTTGTGGTAATTTCCTATTTCGTATTGCCGGAATACCAAGGCATCTCCGCCAGTTGCTGGTTGGTACGCAGCTCAAAGTTCACGCGCCAGCAAAAATGCTGCAGCCCATTGGTCAGCAGCAGCAGCGGAGCCCCAATGGTTTGGTTGTAAGTAGCCGCCTGCATAGCCACGGCGGCCGTAATGGGTACCGTGGGACGCTTGCATTCTACCAGCAGCAGCGGCTGGCCGGCGGCGTCCAGAGCAAGCAGGTCGGTGCGTTTCTGGCGTTGGTTGTAGCGGTGGCCCCGCTCTAGGCTCAGCAGGCCCTTGGGATAACCACGGTGGTTGATGAGGTAGTGCACCACGTGTTGGCGCACCCATTCCTCGGGCGTCAGCACTACATTTCGGCGGCGCAGCACATCCCAGATTAGCAAATTTTCGCTGGATTGTGTAACTTTGCAGTCGAAAGGCGGCAGGTTTAACTCTTGCATCACCTCCAAAGGTACGGCCCTGGGCACACAACTCCCGCTTTTCGCTCCGTACCGTCGCACCCCATTCCGTGGGTTCCGACGGTTTTTTTGTACCTGAATTTTCCGGCTGAGGGCTCCGGGTAGCGGCACGCAAGCTGCACCCGGTAAGCTCGCAGCCTTTTTCCAAGCAACAAACCTATATTTCCCGTATGAAGACTAAATCTGACATCGTCGAGAACTGGCTGCCCCGCTACACCGGCGTGGCTCTGAACGAGTTTGGGCAGTACATCCTGCTCACCAACTTCATCAACTACGTGCACATGTTTGCCGAGCAGTTCGGCACCGAAGTGCGCGGCCTTGATAAGCCCATGCAAACGGCTACGGCGGGCGGCATCACCATCATTAACTTCGGTATGGGCTCGCCCATGGCAGCTACCGTTATGGATTTGCTGTCGGCCATCAAGCCTAAAGCGGCGCTGTTCCTGGGTAAGTGCGGCGGTCTGAAAAACAAAACCAAGCTCGGTGACCTGATTCTGCCAATTGCTGCCATCCGGGGCGAGGGTACTTCCGACGACTATTTGCCGGCCGAAATTCCGGCCCTGCCGTCGTTCCGCCTGCAGCGGGCCGTGAGCAGCATGATCAAGAAGCACGAGAAGGACTACTGGACCGGCACGGTGTACACCACCAACCGCCGCGTGTGGGAGCACGACGAGAATTTCAAAGAATACCTGCGCCAGATCCGGGCTATGGCCGTGGACATGGAAACGGCCACCATTTTCACGGTAGGCTTCGTGAACGAAATTCCCCACGGTGCTCTGCTGCTGGTGAGCGACAACCCGATGACGCCCGAGGGCGTGAAAACCTCCGAGAGCGACAAGAAGGTAACGGCCGACTTCGTGAAGGCCCACCTGCAAATTGGCATTGACTCGCTGCTGGAACTGAAAAACTCCGGCGAATCGGTGAAGCACATGCGCTTCGAATAAGCGGAAAAAACTGCTACTTGCGGGGCCTGGGTTTCCTATGTTCTTGGGGAAGCCCAGGCCCTTCCGCTTCTGCCCGCGCGCACCTGCACCTATGCCCGAAGTTTCCTCGCCCCCGTACCTGTACATCAACTACGAAGGCCGCCGCCGCACCCTGCTGAGCCGGTGGCAGCGCTCCGTAATGCCGTTTGAGCTGCACCGGGGCTATGGACAACTGCTGGATACGGCCGCCGAGTACGAGTGCCACTATTGGCTGGTGGACATCACCCGACGCCTCTCGCCCCTGAGTGCCACGGACGTTTCGTGGCTGATGGAAGACTTTTTTCCACGGCTGCAGCCTCGCCTGGGTGCTACCGTATACCTGGCGTACGTAATGGCCTCGCACCAGCTGGCAGGCATGCTGGCTACCTCGTACACGCCTTACCAGGCCGACGAGCCCAACCTGCCCTATTATTTTCAGCGGTTCACCGATGAAGAAAGTGCCCGACAGTGGCTACGGCAGTGCCGCCGCAAAGCCCGCGCCAGGCAGTTGCGGTGAATGAGGCCCCGCTGCGTACATTCGCGGCATGACGTCGTTGCTCCTGAACTTCTGGCGGCCGGTGGTGGCCGTATCTGCCGCTGCCCTGACCCTTTCGGGCTGCCAAACTACCTCCCGCCAGCCCGCCGATGTAGTTGTGTACAATGCCACCGTGTACACCGTCGACTCGGCTTTTAGCACGGCCCAGGCCTTTGCCGTGAAGGATGGCAGGTTTGTGGCCGTAGGCACGGCCGAAGATATCCGGGCCCGGTACCAAGCCAAGCAGGAAGTTGACGCGCAGGGGCAGTTCATCTACCCAGGGTTTTACGATGCGCACTGTCACTTCTACCGCTATGCCCTGGGCCTGCGCGACGCCGATTTGGTGGGTACTACCTCATGGGCCCAAGTGGTGCAGAAGCTACAGCAGCAACGGCAGCAATACCCACAGGCCACCTGGCTAACGGGCCGGGGCTGGGACCAGAATGACTGGGCTAACAAGCAGTTCCCCACCAAGGATACCTTAGACGTCCTATTCCCAAATACGCCCGTATTCATCATTCGGGTGGATGGGCACGCCGCGCTGGTAAACCAGAAAGCCCTTGACCTGGCCGGCGTTACAGCCCGCACGCCCATTAGCGGCGGCACCATCACTAAGGATGAAACTGGTAAGCTTACCGGCTTGCTGGTAGATAACGCGGTACGGCTGGTGGCCGGCAAAATTCCGGAACCCACCGCCACTGAAGCCGAAACGGCTTTGCTGGAAGCCCAAAAGCGCTGTGTAGCCGTGGGCCTCACCAGCCTTGCCGATGCGGGCCTCGAGAAAGGTAACATTGACCGCATGGCCGCCTTGCAGGATGCGGGCAAGCTGAAGCTGCGCCTATACGCTATGCTGGCCCCTACCAAAGAGAATAAGGACTTTTACCTCAAAAATGGGCCGGTGTTCAAGGACCGCCTCACGGTGTGCTCCTTCAAAGTGTACGCCGATGGGGCCCTTGGCTCCCGGGGTGCCTGCCTGATTCACCCGTACTCTGACCGGCCCAAGGAAACCGGCTTCCTGCTTTCGTCGGTAGCCGATTTTCGGAATCTGGCGAAAGAGCTGGCCGCCAGTAAATTTCAGATGAACACCCATGCCATCGGCGACTCCTCGAACCGGCTGCTGCTGGATATTTACGGCGAAGCTCTCCGGGGCCAGAAGGACCGGCGTTGGCGCATTGAGCACGCGCAGGTGGTAAGCAAAGCCGATGTGCCTAAGTTTGGCCAGTACGGCATCGTGCCTTCGGTGCAGCCCACCCACGCTACTTCCGATATGTACTGGGCCGGTGAGCGGCTGGGCGCGGCCCGCCTTAAAACGGCCTACGCCTACAACGACCTGCGCAAGGAGTATGGCCAGGTAGCCCTGGGGTCTGATTTTCCGGTAGAAGATATCAACCCGCTGTTCGGCTTTCACTCGGCCGTGGCCCGGCAGGATGCCAAAAACTACCCGGCCGGTGGCTTCCAGATGGAAAACGCCCTGAGCCGGGAAGATGCCCTGCGGGGTATGACCACCTGGGCCGCCCACGCTGCCTTCGAGGACAAGCAGAAAGGCAGCATCCGCCCCGGTATGGCCGCCGACTTTGTGCTACTCAACACCGATTTGCTGAAGGCACCCAAGGCGTCCCTGCGCGCCGCTCAGGTGCAGCAAACATGGATAGCCGGGGAGCGGGTGTTTTCCCGCTAGGAAATCAGCGTCCCTTATTCTTTCTCAACCCAGTCAGTTACCGGCATACCTGAAAGGCCCACCACAGTACCGTGATGGGCCTTTCAGGTATGCCGGCTCTTATTTTCACTGCACCACAATGCGCCGCCGTACCCAACCGGCGGAGGCATATTCTACCTGAACTAAATACGTACCAGCCGCAACACGAGCCAGTGGAAGGATAAGCCGGGCCGCAGGCTGCTCCAGTGTCAGTACCGGTCGTCCCAGGGCGTCCAGCAGCTGCACCCGTTGCGGTTTGCTGGCGGCGTCCAGCTCCAGCTGTAGCACATCGTGCGCCGGAACCGGCCAGGCCGCCGTGCGGGTTTCAGTTACCGAAGGCCGTACCTGCAGTACGTTAGCATCCAGAATACGGACCAGCCCAACCGCACCAGTTACTCCCGTACCCGTCAGGGCGGTGCCGGCTAGTATAATGGCCCCATCCGGCTGTACCAACAACCGCCGAATGACACCTCCCAGGCCGGTGATGAAACTGGCATCGAAGCTACCGTTGGGCAACAGCCGCTCTACCCCATTTGCCTGAGCCACCAAGAGTCGCCCGTTTGGCTGCAGGGCTATGGCTGAGATAGGGCCGGCGTACTGCGAAGCAAACGTTCTGGGGTAAGCAAAGCCCGTATCAAGGGTGCCATTGGGCAGGTAGCGGCGCAAAACAGCATTACCAGGCCCGTTCTGAAACATTCCGCCTGCATAAATTTTGCCCGTAGCATCCAGTTCCAGCGTATTCACCTCTGAGGTGAACGTGCTTTCGAGGGTGGTGAAACCTGAATCCACCGAACCATCGGGGCGGAGCCGGGTGAGCATGAAGGCCTGCCGGTAAGATGGCCCATTACCTCCCATCAGCACATGCCCATCGGGCTGCAGGAATATAGTTCTGGGGGAAGTATCCGGGGTTGGGAGCGTAAACTGAAAGCTGGGGTCATATTGACCGGTACTGCCGTTCAGCCGCACAATATACTGGTCAGCCTCACCCGCCCCGCGCAGATTAAACAGCCCCGATACCAGCACCCTACCATCGGGCTGTACCAGCACCTTGCTTACCCCGCCCGATGTTCTGGCAGGTGGCGTGTACGGCGCGAAAGACGCGTCAAGTGCCCCAGAAGCCTCCAGCCGGCCTACATAGGTGCGGGGCGAGCCAGCCAGCGTGGTAAAGCTTCCTCCTACCAGAAGGCGGCCATCGGGCTGCAGTGCCAGCGAAGTAACCGGCCCGTTGGCCTGGCAGGCCGTGGTAAAGGCTACATCAAGGGTACCATTGGACTCCAGCCGGGCCAGTCTCGATGCCGCCACGCCGTTGATGGCTGTAAAATTGCCCCCTATGATGTATTTCCCATCTGCCTGCCGCACAACATCCTGTATGGTAGCAGGCAGCAACGTCCCGTTTTCAACCAACGTAGCCTGCACCGGCGGAAAAGCCGGGTCGATGCGGGAGGTTTGAGCTCTGGCAGGCCCATGCAGCATCCATACCGCGGCTAACACCGCAACACAATGGGTGATTCGGGTACAGCGTATCAGCATATAACAGAAGTAAGATAAGGCTGTTAACTTCTGGCTGAATATACTGTTTTATCTCACTCCCGTCATATAGCAGTCTGGCTTCTATCCCCAGCCCTGCTCGTCGGCGCTGGGGCCGTACATGCCAGGCAGCGGGATATCCAGCAGGCGCAGGTACACCGACAATTGCCCCCGGTGGTGGATGCTGTGGTTGAGGCCCATGATGCGGATGGCAGCAGCTTTGGGGCGCTCCATCAGGGTTTGCTCCCCGCGGTGCAGGCGGAAATTCTGCGTCAGCGTCTCATCCGATGACGCTTGTAGGGCTTGCCGTAGCGTGGCGCTGTATTGGTCGAAGCGGGCCAGCAACTCCTCGGAGCTAGTGGGCGTGGGGCCGGGTTTGGGCCCGTTGGGGTCAAGGAAGTCACGGGAATCAGCCTGCACAAACAGCTGGTTGAAGGCTAGCAGGTTCACAATGTGCGTGGCCAGCTGCCACAGCTTCATGCTTTTGGGGTGGGGCTGATAATCGGCTTTGTCGTAGGGTACGCGTTCCAGCAGCTTGCGAGTGGTAGCCAGCTCGTGGTCGAGTTCTGCCAGAATGTTTTGTTGGAGGGAAGTAGTGTGCATGCGCGGAGTAAGGTAGGTGGGGGAATAAATGCAAACGAGCATTGGGTTGCTCCCAATGCTCGTGCAAGTAACCAATACCAGGCAACTTATTTAGCGGGCTGGCACCGCCACGTTGGGCGTAGCCGGAGGCGGGCCAGGTACGTCATCGGGCGCGGTGGTAGTATCCCGCAATTTTTTACCCCGCAACTGTAGCAGGAAGATCAGCCCCAGAATAAAGAACACAATCAGGGCTAGAATGCTGTAGCGCATGTTGCCACCCGTCAGCTGTGAAATACCGCCGAATACGACCAACCCAACCACGATTCCCACTTTTTCCGTGACATCGAAGAAACTGAAATAAGCTGCGGAGTTTGGGGTGTTCTCAGGAATAATTTTAGAATATGTACTTCTAGACAGACTCTGAACTGCACCCATTGTCAAGCCGATAATAGATGCCAAAACGTAGAAGCTCCAGCCGGCCTGCACAAAATAGCCGGCAATACAAATCAGCATCCAGATGAATACTGCCCAGCTCAGGGCTCGGGTATTGCCAATGCGCTCTGAGAGCTTGGCAAACAGATACGCCCCCAAAATACCTACAATCTGCAACAGCAAAATGGTAATGATAAGCGACTTGCTGTCCAAGTGCAGTTCCTCGTCGCCGAACAGCGTAGCCACATACATCACCGTTTGCACGCCCATATTGTAAGTAAAATAGGCCAGCAGAAACCGCTTCAGATTTGGTTGGTGCTTAGTTTCTTCCCACACCTTTCCTAATTCCCGGAAACCGTTCAGCAGCCAGCCCGAATCGGTTGCCGTGCCGGCGGGACGGCCGGGGTCAGCGGGCAGCGTGAAGAAGGGAATCTGGGCGAAACCGGCCCACCAGATGCCCGTAAGCAGAAAGCTGTACCGGGTAGCTTCGCCCGCCGTGAGCCCAAACATGGGTGTACCGGAAAGCGTGGGCCCCTGAATGAGCATTAGGCAGAGAATCAGCAGCAGTACGGACCCAATGTAGCCCATGGAAAACCCTCGGGCCGAGAGCGAGTCGAACTTTTCCTCCGAAGAAATATCGGGCAGGTAAGAATTGTAAAATACAATAGACCCGGAAAAGCCTACTGTGGCCATTATGAACACAAACACACTGATAGTGAATGTGCTGGGCTCAAAGAAATACAGCCCGGCGCAGGACAGCGCGCCGATATAGCAGAAGATCTGCAGAAACAGCTTCTTACGGCCGGAGAAATCAGCCAAAGAAGTAAGCAGCGGACTTATCAACGCAATGATGAGGAAAGCCGCCGATACAGAATAGTTCTGCAGAGAAGTACCTGGAATGTGCATTCCCAGAAACTCAACCGGGGTTTTGCCACTGTCGGTGTTGGTAACCGCTTTTACCATGGAGCCCCAGTAAATAGGGAAAATACTGGAAGTGATTACCAGCGGATATACCGAGTTAGCCCAGTCGTAAAACGTCCAGCCAGTAGTAATACGCTTGTCATCCTTCGGAACGTGGTACAAATCAGGGGCGGCGGTAGCGTCGCTCATAAAGGCAATGGTTGAGGTAGGTTGCGAGCAAGATAACGGGATTTGGCGGTTGAAGTTGGCCCGTCCTGCTGCATCCTCTCCCGGGACTATTCGCTGGCCCGAAGCGCGGCCAGCTGAGCGGGGGTATCTACATCAAAAGCCCCGTCCGGAAACTCAACCGTGGCCACCAACTCAGCGTGTTGCCGAAGCACCTGCCCGGCCCCGGCCGCATCGGGAAGGGCAAGCAACAGTGGCAGCATGGAAGCCGCGAAAAACACGGGTACCCCCACGGTGCTGGCATAGGCCGAAGCCACAATTGGCTGGCCTGTTTGCTGGTGCACTCCCTCCAGTTCTTGCAACAGTTCAGTAGTTACCAACGGCTGGTCACAGAGCATTACGACAAAGCCGGTTGGGTTGCCAGTTGATGCTGATAACTGCGTGAGGCCGGTTTTCAGGGAAGCGCCCATGCCCTGCTCCCACTCCGGGCACCGCACCGCTTGCACAGGTAAATCAGTCAGCTCAGGCAGCAGTTCCTCGTGCAACGCTCCGGTAACTACCAGCACCGGCAGCCCTGCGGCGGCTGCCACGGCGGTTTCGGCGGCGCGGCGCAGCAGGCTTTTTCCCCGGAACTGCACTAATTGCTTAGGCTGCCCCAGCCGCGTAGAAGCTCCCGCTGCGAGTAGTATAACAGCTGGCACGGCCTCTCTCACTACAGACCGCACACGGCGTCTACCCGGCCTTCGGCAACTAGTGGGGCATCGGCACGCAGGGGCGGATGGATGGGATGCGGAGAATCGCGCAGGAAGCCAGCGGGCCGGCCGGTAAGTACCGCCTGAATTTCTGCTACTACCGATAAGGCAATTTCCTCGGGAGTCTCAGCACCCAGGTTGAGGCCGACCGGGCTGTGGATGCGCCCCTGCAGCCGCGCGGCGGCATCGGGCGTGTCTTGGTGCAAGTCTTCCAGCAGCCGCTCGTATTTTTTGCGGGGCCCCAGCAGCCCAATGTACCGGGTGGAAGCATCGGGCAGCAGGTGGCGCAGTACCTCCAGGTCGTAGTAGTAATTGTGCGTCATGAGCAGGGCCAGGCTACCGTCGTAGGGCTGCTCACGCACTTGAGCCAGCGGTATTACCTCCACGGCGGCGGCGTCCGGGAAGCGTGTGGGTTGAGCCTGGGCCGGGCGACCATCTACCACGCGCACCTGCCAGCCGAGGCCGGCAGCCAGCCGCACTAGCGGCTGCACATCGTTGCCGGCTCCGTACACCGTGAGGCGCACCGGGGGCCATAGTATTTCCAGGCTTACCCGCACAGCCGCATAGTGGTGCGTGGCCGGTTGCCCGGCCGCCAGCGCCTCCTGGCAGGCGGTCAGCAGCTCCGGATACAGCCCGGCCTGCGCGGGTATGGTTCCCTCGAAAGTACCGTTGGGCAGCAGCGCCAGCCGCTGACCCACGGCCACTCCAGAAGCAGAACCAGCCGTGGCAAATACGGTAGCAACGACGGCCGGCGAAGTAGCTTGCTCAGCCCAGCGTCGCAATTGCTCCATGGGGTTATCCGGATTCTGAAAATCCAGCGGCTCCAGCAGAATCTGCACGATGCCCTGGCAACCCAGCGCGGCCCCAAACTGCAGGTCGTCGTCGGGGTCCGTGGAGTCGTAGGTTACTACTGTGGGGCGACCCTGCTGAATGGTGCGGCGGGCCCGCTGGCGGGCGTCCCCTTCCAGGCAGCCGCCGCTAATAGCCCCGGTCAGCTGGCCCTCATCAGTAACGAGCA
This sequence comes from Hymenobacter pini, assembly GCF_020421205.1. GTDB lineage: Bacteria > Bacteroidota > Bacteroidia > Cytophagales > Hymenobacteraceae > Hymenobacter > Hymenobacter pini. The sequence goes on along the minus strand of NZ_JAIZZH010000001.1, from coordinate 724,706 downwards.
TGCGCGCGCCGGGCCGACGATAGGCCGAGCCGGCTACATCTACCACCGAGGCCAAAGCGCAAGCCCGGCCAGCAGCTTGGTGCTCGTCGTAGGCAATCAGCAGACGTTGAAGTTCAGTCATAGTACAAAAGATACGGCAGGAAACCGATGGCGTTGGCCTGAACAGACAGAAAAGCACGTCATGCTGAACTTGCCGAAGCATGACGTGTGCTAACGTTGATTTACTATTTCAACATCAGCACGCGAGATGCTTCGGCAAGCTCAGCATGACGTGCAATAATCAGCATAATCTATGCCTGTGCGGCCTTCGTTTCCAGTATTTTATCAGGCGTAATGGGCAGGCTACGCACCCGCTTACCGGTGGCGTGGAACACGGCGTTGGCTACGGCGGCGGCCACGCCTACCATCGAAATTTCCCCGATGCCCTTCACGCCCATGGCGTTGATGTAGGGGTCTTTCTCGTCGATAAACTCTACCGTCATTTCCGGAATGTCGGCATTTACGGGAATGTGGTAATCGGCCAAGGTAGCGTTGGTGTAGCGGGCCATCTTCGGGTCGCGCGTGGTCTGCTCCATCAGGGCTGAGCCGATACCGAAAATGCTGCCCCCAATAATCTGGGAGCGGGCGGTTTTGGCGTTGAGGATGCGGCCAGCCCCATGTACGCTCACCCAGCGGGTAACGCGCACGGTGCCCAAATCAGGGTCCACTTTCACCTCGCAGAAGTGCGCCCCAAAGGAGTGCATGGAGTGGTTGCCCGCCTCATCTTTCTTGGTAGGATCGGCATTGGCGGCCGACTGGGCATCTTCGTAGCCGCTGCCGTAGCGGCCCTGGCCGTTGCCTTCCACGTCGGTCATTTCGGCCCGCTTCATCAGGTCGGCAAAGCCCTCCCCTTTCTGCGGGTTCGATTTCAGCTGCAGCCGGCCCTGCTTCACCTCCACATCGGTAGGCTTGGCCCGGTACAGCGGCGATTTCTTGTCCAGCACCGCCACCTTCGTCAGCTTCTGCCAGAGGTCCTGCACCGCCATGTACACCGACGACGATACCGTACCCGCCGCTACCGAGCCACCCGAGTTGGGTGCCGTGGGTAGCTTGGTGTCGCCTAATTCAAACCGGACTTTGTCAACGGGCAGCCCCAAAGCATCAGCGGCCACCTGCGTCATTACGGTGTAAGTACCGGTGCCCAGGTCGGTAGCGCCGGCCTGCACCACGGCGTGACCATCGGCGTAGAGGCGGGCCCGGGCCGTGCCTTGCGAGTTGTGCACCGGGTAGCTGGCCGTGGCCATGCCCCAGCCTACCAGCATTCTATCGTCGCGGGTAGCGCCGTTTTTGGGGTTGCGTTTGCTCCACCCAAATAGCTCGGCCCCGCGGCTGTAGCATTCCTTCAGGCTTTTACTGCTCCAGGGCTGGCCCGTGCTGGGGTCCTTATCCGCATAGTTGCGCAGCCGGATTTCCAAGGGGTCGATGCCGAGCTGATAGGCCAGATCATCCATGCTGCACTCCAGCGCAAACGAGCCGGGAGCCTCCCCCGGAGCCCGCATGAACGTGGACGTCATCACATTGGCCCGGGCCAGCTGGTACGAGGCCTCAAAGTTGGGGCACTCGTACAGCAGGTTGATAATCTTGCTGTTGGGCTCGGCGTAGTTGTCCCAGGGCGAGGTAGTGGAGGTTTTCTCGTGAATGAGGGCCGTAAGTTTCCCGTCCTTGGTGGCCCCTATTTTCAGCGTCTGGGTCTGATCCTCGCGGTGGCCCATGCTGGTAAACATCTGGGGGCGCGTGAGAGCCAGCTTTACGGGCCGCCCTACGGCCTTGGCGGCCTGCACCGTTAGCACAGTGTGGGGCCAGGTAGAGCCTTTGCAGCCAAAGCCGCCGCCGATGTACTTTGTCACCACCCGCACTTGCTCCGCCGACAAGCCCAGCATGGTGCTCAGTGCCTTCTGGGTGCGCGTTACGCCCTGCGTCGACTCGTACACCGTCAGGCGGTCGGGGGCTTCCCAATGGGCGGTTGTGGCCCCGGGTTCCATGGGGTTGTGGTGGTTGATGGCATGGTCGTACTTGTGGGTAAGCTGCACCGGAGCCGCCGCAAACGCCGCCTGCGGGTTGCCGCGCACCGTGTGCCCCTTAGTTTTGCCGTCCTGCACCTTTTCGGGGTCGAATAGCTGCGCCTTCTTATCCTCGAAAGACACTACCGGAGCTTCCGCCGCCAGCTGAATTTTCAGGAGCGTGGCGGCGTATTGCGCCCGTTCCAGCGTATCGGCCACTACCACGGCAATGGGTTGGCCAGCGTAGTGAATCTGGTCGGTGGTGAGGGGCAGGAAGCCCATGGGTGCCCCAATAGCCTTCTTGCCATCCGCGTCGTTGGGCGTTTTGGCCAGTTTGGGGATGTTCTGGTGCGTGAGCACCGCCAGTACGCCCGGCTGCTTGAGCGCCGCGCTGGCATCAATGCTTTGAATGCGGCCTTTGGCCACGTCGCTGGTACGCAGCACGGCGTGAGCCATGCCGGGCAGGTTGTTGAACTCGGCGGCATATTTGGCCTGGCCCATCACCTTTGCCCGACCATCAACGCGGTTCAGGGGTTGCCCAACCACTCCCGGCTGGGGATTGGTCTCAAAAAAAGTTGGTTCCGAAAAATCCATAGTTCAGGGTGGGTTAGAGTCAGGCAATTTTCAGCAGGGCCTGCACCAGCGTATTCTGGGCCAGCTCTACTTTGAAGCGGTTATGCTCCCGGGGCTGGGCGCCGCGCAGGGCGGCGGCAGCAGCGGCCCGGAAGGTAGCCTCGGTGGCCGGAGCACCCGTCAACACTTTTTCGGCTTCCAGGCTGCGCCAGGGTTTGGTGCCTACCCCGCCCAGCGCCACCCGGGCCGAGCGGATGGTACCGCCCTGCACATCCAAGCCCACCGCTGCCGAAGCCAGCGCGTAGGCGTAACTGGCCCGCTCCCGCACCTTTAGGTAGGTGGAGCGGCGGGCGTGGTTGGTAGCCGGAATCATCACCGAGACAATCAGCTCGCCGGGTTCCAGCACGGTTTCTTTCTGCGGGGTTTTGCCGGGTAGCAGGTAGAACTCGGTTACGGGCACGCGGCGCTGCTTGCCCTTGGCATTTTCCAGCGTCAGCACGGCATCAAAGGCAGCCAGGGCCACCGATAAGTCACCGGGGTAAGCGGTGGCAATGCAGCTGTCGGAAGTCCCCAGAATGGCCAGGTTGTGGTTGTCGCCTTCTAGGGCGGGGCAGCCGGAGCCCGGCACGCGCTTGTTGCACGGAAACGCCGCGTCGCGGAAGTAGCCGCAGCGGGTGCGCTGCAGAATATTACCCCCGATGCTGGCCATGTTACGCAGCTGGGGGGAGGCCGCCAGCAACAACGACTCCGATATAGCCGGGCACTGCTGCTTTACCACCTCGTTTTCGCCTACGTCGCTCATGCGCTCCATGGCCCCAATTACCAGCCCGTTGCCGGGGGCACTATTCAGCGAAATTCCCTTGAAGGGCAGCATGTTGATATCAACCAACTGGGAATGCTCTTCCAGGTTGGCCTTCATCAAATCCAGCAGCGTGGTGCCGCCAGCAATGTAGGCCGCCTCGGGCTTGTCCTTGCGGATGCCGGTGGCTTCCTTAGCCGTGCTGGCCTGGGTATAGCTAAAGTTGTTCATGTTTTAGAGCTGAGAAATCAGAAGTTAGAATTGAGATTTTACTGAATAGAATGAGGCAGGACTATCTAAGTTCTTTGCTCTCATTTCTCAGTTCTTACCCCTTCCCAGCTACTTCCCGCACGGCGGCTACAATGTTGGGGTAGGCCCCGCAGCGGCAGAGGTTGCCGCTCATCCACTCCCGGCACTGGTCGTCGGTGGTGGCGTGGCCCTCCTGTACGCAGGCTACCCCGCTCATAATCTGGCCGGGGGTGCAGTAGCCACACTGGAAGCCGTCGTGCTTGATGAAGGCTTCCTGCATGGGATGCAACTCCTCTCCTTTCGCCAGACCCTCGATAGTGGTAATTTCCTTACCCTGCTGCATTACGGCCAGCGTAAGGCAGCTGTTGATGCGCTTGCCATCTACGTGCACGGTGCAGGCGCCGCACTGGCCATGGTCACAACCTTTCTTGGTGCCCGTCAGGTCCATGTACTCCCGCAGGGCGTCCAGCAGCGTTACGCGGGGCTCGGCCTGGATAGTGCGCACGGTGCCGTTTACTTTTAGCTGCAGCGGCGTTACCCCTTCTACAACTTTGGAATAAGCTGCCAGCCGCTCGGCGTGGGTTACGATGGGCGGAGCCAGCGCCAGCCCGAGTATACCACCGGCCTGTTTCATAAAGGAGCGGCGCGAGCCATCGGCTGGCTGCGGGTTGGAAAGCGTCCCGTCCGGGGTATCAGGGGGAAGAAAAGTAGACATAGCAAGTCAGTAAAAGCCGGAATTATGTAGCTGCCCAGATAGCATCTTCTACACCGTACACAGGCGCGTACAGCAGTGTATAAGGCAAAATGCGCCCTTAGAAGTCCTCAATAGCAGGTATAGAGGTTGTACGCTAACCCCAACGCATAGTTGAGGTAGGTACATGGGTCCGTTTTTTTCCCTGAGAATGTCCGTTTCGTGTGAGCTACCGGCTAGCCACCAACTGCAGGTAGCTGACGATGGACAGGTAGTTACTTTTTACATCTTTGCCGGGCAAGTGCACCAAAACCGCCGTGCACCGGCTGGAGGCTGCCGTACCATCGGTTTCAAACGCAATACCGGCGCGGGCATTATCGTAGAAATAGTGCGGCGCAGCCCCGGGCTTCGGCCGGTAGCTGCCGGCCAGCACCAGCGGCCCGCACGCCCTGCGTATTTCCGCCAGCGTAGAGCCGCTCCCGATGCCACCAGCCGTGTGAAAGAACGGCGAGGTAGCCCGCACTGCCTGAATGGATTTGCGCATATCGGGGCCGGAGGCCGCCGTGTACACATCGAGTTGGGTACGCTTGGCAGCCGTGCCCCCGTACCAGGTAGCCCAGGCTTTTTGCATAGCCGCGTCGGTAGTGGCGGCGGGCCCCAAGCTGGTCAGCGTTTCGGGCGAAGTACCGAGCTTAATGTTGCCCAGACTCTTGCCGGGGCCGATGAGCGGGTTGGCAGCCGATACCGTCAGGCCGAGCAACCCAAACACGAGGTGTAGCATATTCTTTCTGCAATGAACCCTCGCTAGTACGGCCCCATCAGCTCAACAGTTTAACAAAAAAAGGCTTCTGCCGCAGTGGCAGAAGCCTTTTTTGGTGCGCGGGCAAGTGCGCTTACATGGTCGATTTGTCCATCTTCATTTTGCCTTTGCCCTTCTTGTTATTCATTTTGGCTTTGCCATCCATCGTCTTCATCTTATCCTTTTTCATATTTGACTTCATCTTCGTCGTGTCGCCCTGCATGGGCGTGGTTTGGGCGAAGGAGGCGGAAGCAGTACCCAACAGGAAGGCCCCCAGCAGGGTGGCAGCAAGAATCTTTTTCATGATGGATTGAGAGGGGGAATGGTGAGAGACACTATCAGCCGGCCACTATGGGCCGGCCGTTTTCTTCACACGCGAAAACTCAACAAAGGTTGCCTGGTACCGTCCGCATAATCAGGGCGTAATCAAAAGCTAACAAACATTAGTTTGACAACCTAGAATGCGTACTTTAGTGCCCGATTCGGCAACTCTGGGCTAGCCCAACTGCCACCTGCTGCCTCTCGCCCTTTCCCGCTGCTGACTTGCTATGCTGACAACGCGCAAAACCAACCGTCGCCAACTTATACTGGATGAAGCGGCCAAGCTGTTTAAGCAAAAAGGGTTTGGCGGCACCTCCATGCGCGACCTGGCCCGGGAAGTAGGCATGGAAGCGGCCAGTATGTACAACCACATCAAGAGCAAGGACGAAATCCTGGAGCTGATTTGTACCCGCATTGCGCACACCTACATCTCCCAGCTGGCCGACATTGAGCAGACCGACGCCAGCTATGCCGACAAGGTAAAGGCTCTGATCCGGCTGCACATACGGCTGATGATTGAGGACGGCGCGGCCGTATCCGTCGCCAACCACGACTGGAAGTACCTGCCCGAGCCCCAGCTTACGGAGTTCAAGCAGGCCCGCAAAGACTACGAAAAAGGCTTCGCGCAGCTGATTGAGAAAGGTATTGCGGCCGGCGAGTTCCAACCCGTAAACGTATCGGTGGCCCTGTTTACCATCCTCTCGGCGGTACGTTGGGTGGAGCTCTGGTACCGCCCCGGCCGGGAGCTGTCGGCCGAAGAGCTCGAAGACCACATCATCACCATGCTGCTCACCGGCCTGGCCAAATGAGTTTCTGGTTTCTGGTTGCTTGTTTCTGGTTTTGCCCGAATCACAAGCAGATCAACCAACTAGAAACCAGCAACCAGAAACCAGCAACTTATTCCCCATGAGTCGTTTTCACACCGTTAAAGTTAAGAGCATCACCCGCGAAACGCCGGACTGCGTGAGCGTGGCCCTGGATGTGCCCGCCGAGCTGCGGGAGACGTTTCGCTTTACCCAGGGGCAGTACCTCACCTTCCGCCGCCACCTGAACGGGGAGGAAGTGCGCCGCTCCTACTCTATCTGCAGCAGCCCCCTGGATAATGAGTGGCGCGTGGCCATCAAGCAGGTGCCCGAGGGTCGGTTTTCTACTCACGCCGTGCAGCAGCTGCGCGTGGGCGAGGAGTTGGAGGTAATGCCGCCCATGGGCCACTTCACCACTGAGCTGCATGCCGAGCAGCAGAAGCTGTACGTAGCGTTTGCCGCCGGCTCGGGCATTACGCCGGTGATGTCCATTGTGAAAACCATTCTGCTCACCGAGCCCGGCAGCCAGGTGTACCTGGTGTACGGCAATCGGGGCCGCAACTCCATCATTTTCAAAGAGCAGATTGAGGCGCTGAAAAATCGGTTTGTGGACCGCCTCAGCGTGTATCACATCCTAAGCCGGGAGCACGGGGAGGCCGATTTGTTTTTCGGCCGCATCAACAAGCAGAAGGCCCAGCAGTTTCTACAGAAAATCATTCCGCCCCAGGAAATCGACGAGGCCTTCATCTGCGGACCCGAGGAAATGATTCTGGGCGTTAAGGAAGCCCTGACGGAAGCTGGTGTAACCCCCGAAAAGGTGCATTTCGAAATGTTCACCTCCGCCGAAGGGGCCAAGCGCAAAGCCGAGCGCCAGGCCCAACGCCCCACCGGCCAGGACGATAAACAGAGCGTGGTTACCGTGCAGCTGGAAGGCACCAAGTACCCGCTGCCCATGTCCTACTACGGCGACACCATTCTGGATGCCCTGCTGGAGCGCGGCGTGGATGCCCCCTACTCCTGCAAAAACGGCATGTGCAGCACCTGCCGCTGCCGCGTAACGGAAGGCACCGTGGAAATGGACGTTAACTACTCGCTCTCCGAAAAAGAGGTGGCCAAAGGCTACGTACTCAGCTGCCAGGCCCGCCCTACTTCCGAGAAGGTGAGCGTGGATTTCGACCAGTAGCAAATCAGCAAAATCAGGACTTCATGCAGAGCTTGCCGAAGTATCTCTACCTGTTCCTTTCAGGAATGCTTCTGGTCAGTAGTTGCGGTGAGGTTGGAAACAATCCTCAAGCCGAGCGAAGAGTAGTAGCTGGCAAACCGTTCGTGTTACTTACCGGCCAACGACGTCGAATGGTGCATGACCCACTGTCTGCTCTTTTCAACAAGACTTTTAAGGATAGCATCTTACTGCCTTTGCCACAAACAGAGAGAGGAACTTTGCCAGGTCATCTTATCCCCTATAAGCGAGGAGATTATGGCTATAAGGGGGAAATTACCGTGAATGGCACCATCCTGAAAGTGAATTTATTCTATAACGATAACGACTATGGGAGCAATAGCCCGGTCAGTTGGAATGGAGAATATCAGCTAAGTAGACCATAAGGCTACATCAACACAAACTTTTCTCTACATTTAACTAACGATTGTTAGTTACTCTTTGTTGAAGAAGCATGGAAACGCTAGAACTCACCCAGGAAGAACAGTTTCAGGCCCGCATCGACGAGGACATCCGCATCGAGCCCAAGGATTGGATGCCGGAAGCCTACCGCAAAACCCTGATCCGGCAGATTTCGCAGCACGCGCACTCCGAGTTGGTGGGCATGCTGCCCGAGGGCAACTGGATTACCCGCGCCCCTTCGCTGAAGCGCAAGTCTATTCTGCTGGCCAAGGTGCAGGACGAAGCCGGCCACGGTCTCTACCTCTACTCGGCCGCCGAAACCCTGGGGGCCTCCCGCGACCAAATGCTGGCCGACCTGCACTCGGGCAAGGCCAAGTACAGCAGCATCTTCAACTACCCCACCCTGAGCTGGGCCGACATGGGTACTATTGGTTGGTTGGTAGATGGCGCGGCCATTCTGAACCAGGTGCCACTGTGCCGTACCAGCTACGGCCCTTATGCCCGCGCCATGGTGCGCGTGTGCAAGGAGGAAAGCTTCCACCAGCGCCAGGGCTTTGAAATCATGCAAACCCTGTGTGAGGGTGCGCCCGAGCAGAAAGCCATGGCGCAGGAAGCCCTCAACCGCTGGTGGTGGCCCACGCTGATGATGTTTGGCCCCAAGGACGCCGACTCGCCCAACACCGAGCAGAGTATGAAGTGGCGCATCAAGCGCTTCACCAACGATGAGTTGCGTCAGAAATTCGTGGATATGATGGTACCCCAGGCCGAATTCCTGGGCCTGACCGTGCCCGACGATAAGCTCAAGTGGAACGAGGCCAAGCAGGGCTACGACTTTGGCGACGTGGACTGGGCCGAGTTCTGGGACGTGGTAAAAGGCAACGGCCCCTGCTCCCGGGAACGGCTGCAGGCCCGCGTGGATGCCTGGGACCAGGGTGCCTGGGTACGCGAAGCCGCCCTGGCCCACGCCGAGAAGCGCAAGCAGCGCGCCGAGGCCGCTTAGGCATCAGCTACAAACAGAACGTCATTCCGAGCTTGCCGAGGAATCTCGCGTGCTGACGTTGCCAAACTAATTTGATTACCCACTGGCGAGATTCCTAGGCTACGGCTTTGCCTCCGCTCGGAATGACGCTCTTCAAGAACACCGATAGTATGTCTCAGAAAGAATGGCCGCTGTGGGAAGTATTCATCCGCAGCAAGCAGGGCCTCGACCATAAGCACGTGGGCTCCTTGCACGCCGCCGACGCCGAAATGGCCATCCAGAACGCCCGCGACGTGTACACCCGCCGCCTCGAAGGCGTGAGCATCTGGGTGGTGGAAAGCAAGCACGTGCACGCCTCCAACCCCGACGAATCGGCTGCTTTCTACGAGCCGGCCAACGACAAAATCTACCGCCACCCCACGTTCTACACGGTGCCGGACTCCATCAAGCACATGTAACTGGCGGGCCGCTATGCAAGATTCCCACACTATTGTAGTGCCCGACGTGACGCCCGAGCTGCGGCAGCAGCTATTTGAGTATGTGCTGCAGCTGGCCGATACCAGCCTCATTCTGGCCCACCGCCTGAGCGAGTGGTGCGGGCACGGCCCCATTCTGGAGCAGGATTTGGCCATGGCCAACATTTCCCTCGACCTGTTGGGCGAGGCGCGCAGCTACTACCAGTACGCGGCCGAGCTGGAAGGCCGGGGCCGCACCGAGGACGACTTGGCCTACTTGCGCAATGCGGTGGAGTACCGCAACGTGCTGCTGGCTGAGCAGCCCAACGGCGACTTCGCCCACACCATTGTGCGGCAGTTTATCTATGATGCGTTCCACTACCACCTGCTGCTGCACCTGCAAACCGGCCCCGATAAGCAGCTGGCCGCCATTGCCGAAAAATCGGTGAAGGAAGCTGCCTACCACGTGAAGTGGAGCGCTGAGTGGGTTATCCGGCTGGGTGATGGGACCGAGGAAAGCCGCCGCCGAGTAGAGGCCGCCATTAATGCCCTGTGGCGCTATTCGAGCGAACTAACCACGCCTTCGGCCACCGAGCAGGCCTTGCAGGCCGCTGGCTTCCTGCCCGATTACGCCGCTATCCAGCAGCAGATTGACCAGCACGTGGAGCGGGTGTTTGCCGAAGCCACGCTGCCGGTGCCGCAGGGCGTGTTTATGCAGAAAGGCGGTAAAACCGGCCGCCACTCAGAGCACTTGGGCTACCTGCTGGCGGAACTACAGTACCTGCAACGTACTTACCCCGGCTTGCAATGGTAGAGCATGCAACGGCACCCACCGAGGAGCGCATCTGGCAGCTGCTGGAGGAGGTTTCTGACCCCGAGGTGCCGGTGCTCAGCATCCTGGACCTAGGCATTGTGCGCGGGGTAGAGCTGCGCGGCGACGAGGTGCACGTGACTATCACGCCCACCTACTCCGGCTGCCCGGCCATGAACACCATTGCCACCGATATCCGGTTGCGGCTGCTGGCCGAAGGAATTACCAAACTCCACATCCACAACCAGCTCAGCCCGGCCTGGACGACGGCGTGGATGTCGGAGGCCGGCAAGCACAAGCTGGAAGCCTACGGTATTGCCCCGCCCCAGGACGCCACCGGCCACGTGCTCAACCTCTTCGGGCAGGAGCCCGTGCTGCGCTGCCCGCACTGCAAATCCACCAACACCCGGCTTGTTAGCCAGTTCGGCTCCACGGCCTGCAAAGCACACTACCAGTGCAATGACTGCCTGGAGCCCTTTGACTACTTCAAATGCCATTGACCTCACCCCCTAGCCCCCTCTCCTCGGGGAGAGGGGGGAACTAGTTTCTAGTGATTCTTAACCCTAATTCCACTCGCCCCCAAGCCAGCTCTACTTTCTAGAAATATAAAAGCTAGAGCTAGTTCCCCTCTCCCCGAGGAGAGGGGGCTAGGGGGTGAGGTCCCTCCCACATATGACCGACTCTCTCCATTTCTCCCTTGATGGCGGCGTAGCGACCATCCGCTTCAACCGGCCGCAGGTATTCAACAGCGTCAATAAAGACGTGGCGCTGGCGCTGCAGCAGCATTTGCGCGAGTGCCAGCAGAATCCCGAAGTGCGCGCCGTGTTGCTCACCGGCACAGGCAAAGCCTTCTGTGCTGGCCAGGACCTGGCCGAAATTACCGGCCCCAATGCTCCCGAGGTGGCCGACATCGTGGAGAAGCACTATAACCCCATTGTGGAACTGATTCGGGCGTTGGACAAGCCGGTGGTGGCGGCCGTGAATGGCATAGCCGCCGGCGCGGGGGCTAACCTGGCCCTGGCCTGTGATGTGGTAGTGGCGAAGGAGTCGGCCTCGTTTATTCAGGCGTTCAGCAAAATCGGGCTGATTCCGGATAGCGCCGGCACCTACTTCCTGCCCCGCCTCATTGGCATGCAGCGCGCTTCGGCCCTGATGATGACCGGCGACAAGGTATCGGCCCAGGAAGCCGTGCAGATGGGCATGATCTACAAAACCTTCCCCGACGACACCTTCGAGCAGGAGGCCGACGCCCTGGCCCGTAAGCTGGCCGCCATGCCCACCAAAGGCCTGGCCTACACCAAGCAGCTGCTCAACCAAAGCTTCGGCAACGACCTCACCCGCCAGCTGCGCGCCGAGGGCGACTACCAGCTCCGCGCCGGCAGCACCGCCGACTACAAAGAAGGCGTTGCCGCCTTCCTGGAAAAACGCCAGCCCACGTTTACCGGAAATTAGTTGTCAGTTGCTGGTTGTCAGTTGTCAGGCTTATATCATACCCCACAATTGACAACCACTCACTAACAACTGACAACCAATAACTGACAACTACATCATGACTATCGGAATTATTGGCAGCGGGGCCATGGGGGCGGGTATTGCGCAGGTGGTAGCCCAGGCCGGGCACCCGGTGCGCCTGCTCGACCAGAACACGGCCGCCCTGGACCGGGCCGTGGCCGGCATCCGCGGCGGCCTGCAGAAGCTGGCGGAGAAAGGTAAGCTCACCGCGGAAGCGGCCGAAGCCGCCGCCGCCCGCGTGCAGCCCACCACCGAGCTTGGCCAGTTTGCCGACTGCGGGCTGGTGCTGGAAGCCATTGTGGAAGATCTGGGCGTGAAGCAGCAGCTGTTTCGGGAAGTAGAGCTGGTGGTTTCGGCCGACTGCGTGCTGGCGTCCAACACGTCGTCGTTGTCCATTGCCAGCATTGCGGCGGCCTGCCAGCGGCCCGAGCGGTTTATCGGCATCCACTTCTTCAACCCCGCCCCGCTGATGCAGCTGGTGGAGGTGATTCCAGCGGTGCAGACGCGCGCCGGACTGGCCGAGGAAATCCGCCAATTGGTGCAGAGTTGGGGCAAGCTGCCGGTGCTGTGCAAAGACACGCCGGGCTTCATTGTGAACCGCATTGCCCGGCCCTTCTACGGCGAGGCCATCCGGCTGCTGGAAGAAGGCGTAGCCGACGCCGCCACCATAGACTGGTCCTTGACCGAGCTGGGTGGCTTCCGCATGGGGCCGTTTCAGTTGATGGATTTCATCGGGCACGACGTGAACTACCGCGTCACGGAATCGGTGTTCACTTCGTTCTTTTTCGACCCGCGCTACAAACCCAGCTTCACCCAGAAGCGCCTGTTTGAGGCCGGTTACTATGGCCACAAGTCGGGCCGCGGCTTTTACGACTACCGGGACGGGGCCACCCTGCCCGAGCCCACCCGCGACGAGGCGCTGGGCCGCCGCATTGTGCAGCGCGTGCTGGCCATGCTCATCAACGAAGCCGCCGACGCCCTGCACCTGCGCGTCGCCTCGGCCCCCGACCTGGAGCTTGCCATGACCAAGGGCGTGAACTACCCCAAGGGCCTGCTGCAGTGGGCCGACGAGTTGGGCCCCGCCACCGTGCTGGCCACCCTCGACGCGCTGTACGAAGAATACCACGAAGACCGGTACCGCGCCAGCCCGCTGCTGCGCCGGCTGGTGAAAGCCCATCAACCCTTCCTGCAGCATGAGCCAGCCGACGCCCGCTGAGCTAGTGGCCCGCGCCGAGGCCGTGAAAAACCGGATGCTGGAACACGACGCCTTTAGCCAGTGGCTGGGGCTGGAGGTGGCGGAGATGGCCCCCGGCTACTGCCGTCTGCAGTTTCGGGTGCGGCCCGAGATGTTCAACGGCTTCGGCATTCTGCACGGGGGCGTGGCCTTCGCCGCCGCCGATTCAGCTTTTGCCTTCGCCTGCAACAGCCACGGCCGCCAGAGCGTGGCCCTGAGCGTCACCATCGACTACCTGGAGCCCGGCCGCCTCGACGACCTGATTACGGTGGAAGCCCGCGAGGAAAGCCTCCGCCACAAAGTGGGCGTGTACCAGCTACGCCTCACCAACCAGCACGGCACCCTGCTGGCCCTGTTCAAAGGCACCGCCTACCGCAGTAGCATAGAAGTATTATAAGGCTGTTTTTCGTTGTTGGTTTTTCGGATAAGTAATGACTCTGGTCATCCTTCTTAAAACGCGAATCAATTTGACGAAAAACGAGAAACCAACAACGAAAAACGAGTTATAATGACCACTCTCGAAAACTACACCCTCGGCCGCTGGGCGGCGGGCTCCGGCGACCAGCAGGAACTCTACGATGCCTCCACCGGCGAAGTCATTGCCTTGGCCCACCCCGAGGGCTACGATTTTGCCTCCATCCTCGACTACGGCCGCCGCGTGGGTAACCCCGCGCTGCGCAAACTCACGTTCCACGAGCGGGGCCGCATGCTCAAGGCCCTGGCCTTTTACCTGCAGGAGCGCAAGGAGCAGTTCTACGAGCTGAGCTACCGCAGCGGCGCCACCCGCGCCGATTCCTGGATTGACATTGAGGGCGGCATCGGCAACCTGTTTGCCAATGCCTCGCTGCGCCGTAAGTTTCCGGATAAGCCGTTTTACGTGGAGGGCGAGCCGGTGGGGCTGAGCAAGGGCGGCACCTTCATGGCCCAGCACCTGCTGGTGCCCAAGGAGGGCGTGGCCGTGCACATCAACGCCTACAACTTCCCCATTTGGGGGATGCTGGAGAAAATTGCAGTGAACCTGCTGGCCGGCATGCCCGCCGTGGTGAAGCCCGCCGTGCCCACCGCCTACCTCACCGAGGCCGTGGTGCGCGAAATCATCAAATCCGGCATTCTGCCCGAGGGCGCGCTGCAGCTGGTAGTGGGGTCGGGCCAGGGTATACTCGACCACGTGACTTACCAGGATGTGGTAACCTTCACCGGCTCGGCCGCCACCGGCCGCAAGCTGCGCGCCCACCCGCGCATTGTGGAGGAGGCCGTGCCCTTCACCATGGAGGCCGACTCGCTGAACGCCGCCGTACTGGGCCTCGATGCCAAGCCGGGTACCCCGGAGTTCGACCTGTTTGTGAAGGAAGTACGCAAGGAAATGACGGCCAAATGCGGGCAGAAGTGCACCGCCATCCGCCGCATCATCGTGCCCGAAAACCTGCTGGAAGACGTGCAGATTGCCTTGGGCAAGGCCCTGAGCCAAACCACCGTGGGGCACCCGCTGGCCGAGGGCGTGCGCATGGGCGCGCTGGCTGGCCGTGAGCAGGCCGCCATTCTGCGCGACAAAGTGCGCCGCCTGGCCGAGCGCACCCCCATCGTGTACGGCGACCTGGACAACGTGAATATCCTGGGCCAGGAGCGCGGGGCCGATGCCGCCAAGGGCGCGTTCATCTCCCCCATCCTACTGCTGAACGAGCGTCCCTTCGAGCACCTCGACTCGCACGAGGTAGAGGCCTTTGGGCCGGTGGCTACGCTGATGCCTTATAAGGACACCGCCGAAGCTGTGCGCTTGACCAATATGGGCCGCGGCTCACTGGTGACCAGCATTGCCACCAACAGCGCCGAGGTAGCCCAGGAATTTGTACTGGGCGCGGCCACCCACCACGGCCGTATTCTGGTGCTCAACGAGGAAATGGCCAAGGAAAGCACCGGCCACGGCTCTCCCCTGCCCATGCTCATCCACGGCGGCCCCGGCCGCGCGGGCGGCGGGCAGGAAATGGGCGGCATCCGGGGGGTGGAGCATTTTATGCAGCGCGTGGCTTTGCAGGGCTCGCCTAGCATGATTACGGCCATTACCCAGGTGTACCAGCCCAAGGCCAAGCAGATTGAGAAGGACAAGCACCCGTTCCAGCACTACTTCGAGGAGCTGGAAATCGGGCAGGCCTACGTGACGCACAAGCACACCGTCACGGAAGCCGACATTACCAACTTCGCGCAGGTTTCGGGCGACAATTTCTACGCCCACGTGGATGAAACCTCGCTGGAAGGCACGCTCTTCACCGGCCGCGTGGCCCACGGCTACTACATCCTGAGCAAGGCCGCCGGCATGTTCGTGGACCCGCGCAAGGGCCCCGTGCTGCTCAACTACGGCCTCGACGAGTGCCGCTTCACCAAGCCCGTGTACCCCGGCACCACCATCGGCGTGACGCTCACGGTGAAAGAGAAAATCGGCCAGGAGAAACGCGACGAAACCGACGTAGCCAAGGGCATCGTGCGCTGGCTGGTAGAAGTAACCGACCAGACCGGCGAAACCGTGGCCGTAGCCACCATCCTCACGATGGTGAAAAAGAAGAACCAAGAGTAGTTATGCCTGACTTCTTGACGAATATGCCGGTAAATAGCCGGGCAGATTTCGCTAAATTCCTGATACTTCTACATCAGGATTTACTAACGAATCCGCATAAATGGGAAAACCAGACGCTGGAAAGGTTTCTGGAAGCCATGGCCGCTTACGCTGAAGACATTCAGGGCTTCTACGATAACACCCGTCAACCACTCAACGCCGATGAACCCACTTGGCAAAATTTCACAAATATTTTGCGGGGTGCCAGCGTGTACGAATAGTCTGTTTGCTACAACACCTACCCCTCACCCCACCCATGAACGACATTCTTAACGCCGGCAAAGTAGAAACCACCACCGATGACCGGGGCGTGGCTACCATCAGCTTCTTCCACCCCAGCCATAACTCCCTGCCCGGAGTCCTGCTCACGGAGCTGGCCGAAACCATCACCCGCGTAGGCCAGGAGGCGGCCACGAAGGTTATCGTCCTGCGCAGTGAGGGCGACAAAACCTTCTGCGCCGGGGCATCCTTTGATGAGCTGATGGCCATTGAAGACGAGGCCCAGGGCCAGGCCTTCTTTTCGGGTTTTGCCAAGGTGATTAACGCCTGCCGCACCTGCCCCAAAATTATCATTGGCCGGGTGCAGGGCAAAGCCATTGGCGGCGGCGTGGGCGTGGCCGCGGCTACCGATTACTGCTTCGCCACCCAGCAGGCCTGGGTGAAGCTCAGCGAGCTGGTGGTGGGCATTGGTCCGTTTGTGGTGGGTCCGGCTGTGGAGCGTAAAATCGGGAAGGCGGCCTTTGCCCAGCTGGCCCTGGATGCGGCCGAGTTCCGCACAGCCACCTGGGCCTGCAACCACGGCCTGTACGCCGAGGTGCACGACACCATCCGCCACCTCGACGAGGCCGTAACCGCCTTTGCCGGCAAGTTGGCCAGCTACAATCCCGAAGCGCTGCGCGAGCTGAAGCAGGTACTCTGGCAGGGCACCGAGCATTGGGATTCACTGCTGGTGGAGCGCGCCGGCATCAGCGGCCGGCTGGTCCTGTCCGACTTCACCCGGCAGGCCCTGCAGCGGTTTAAAAGCTAACCCGCTATAGCTGACAAGAAAAACGTATCGGGCTCAGCGAAAGCCGGTACCGGAAGTTGCCAGGAGCAGCTTCCGGTACCGGCTTTTTTCAGCTTGCCCATCTACCCAAAAGGCTCCTATTAGCTTCAAACGGGCTTTCATCAGAAAATCTTACCCTCTAATCCGTTTCTAATCTACCTCTAATTCAGCCCTAATACGGGGGGCGTACTCTTGCATAACCAACCACCGAATCCGGTTATGCAACGCTCTGTTTTCGTGCTGATGGCGGCCCTGCTGCTCGGCCTTCTTACCCCCCCCGCCGCGGCCGCTCCCCTCATCGGCGATACGGTGCGGCTTACCCTCTCCGACGCCGAACAGCGGTTCGTACAGAACAACCTGAACCTGCTGGCTCAGCGCTACAACGTGTCGGCCGCCGAGGCCCAGATTCTGCAGGCCCGGCTCTGGGACAACCCCACGGTTTCCATCGAGCAGAACGCCTACAACCAGTTCACCCACAAGGTGCTGGATGTGACCAAAACCGGCAACTCCATAGTGCAGGTGCAGCAGTTGTTTGCCATAGCCGGCCGCCGCAAAGCCGCCGCCAGCGTGGCCCAGCAAAATGCGCTGGTGGAGCAGTTCACCTTTCAGGATTTGCTGCGTACCCTGCGCTATCAGCTCCGCAGCACTTTCTACGACCTGTATTTCAAGCAGCAGAGCGTGGGTGTGTACGATAAGGAAGTAGCCAGCTTTCAGCGCACCGTGAGCCTGTACCAAGGGCAGTACGACAAGGGCAACATTGCCCTGAAAGAAGTGATTCGGCTGAAAGCCTTCCTGTTTCAGCTCCGCAACGAGCGGCAGGCCCTGCTCAACGACATTGCCTCTCAGCAGGCCGACCTGCGCACCCTGATGCGCGACACCACCGGGGCCTACTACCTGCCCCAGGCCGACCAGAACCGCCTGAAAGCCCTGAGCCTGACTGGCCGCACCGAGGCGCAGCTCATCGACTCAGCCCAGGTGAACCGCGCCGACCTGAAAGCCCGCCAGGCCGCCGTGCAGCAGCAAACCCAGAACCTACGCCTGCAACGCGCCCTGGCTACCCCCGACCTGGCCGTGGGCTACGTGTACGACCGGGCCGGCAACTACATCCAGAACTACAACGCCGTTACGCTGGGCGTGGCCGTGCCCATTTTCAACCGCAACCAGGGCAATATCCGCACCGCCCAGAACCAGATTGAGGTAAGCAAGGCCCAGTTGGGCCAGCAGCAGCTGCAGGTGCAGAACGACGTGCAGGAAGCCTGGCGCCTGGCCCGCCAGAACGATCAGCTCTACCAGGGCACCGACCGGGAAACCTCCGACTTCGACCGCCTGATGAAGGGCATTGACGAGAGCTACGCCAAGCGCAACCTCACCATTGTGGAGTTCCTGGATTTCTACGAGAGCTACAAGAACAACCTGGTGCAGCTCAACAGCCTGCGCGCCAACCGGGTGCGCGCCTTCGAACAACTCAACTACGCCGTGGGCCGCCCGGTGTTCAACGCCGAATAGCCATGCAGCCAGCTTCCCAACCTTCTCTTTCTCCCCTCAAACGCTCTTTCCCGATGACCCGCTTTGCCACTTTGGCCACTTCCCTGGCCCTTCCGCTCGCCCTGGGATTGGCGGGCTGCTCGAAATCCGAAGAAACCGACGCCCCGCAGAAGGCCGAAGCCGGCTTCTCGATGTCGGACCAGATGCTGCGGGAACTGAAGATTGACACGGTGCGCCGGGAGCCAGTGCGCGACGAACTGAACCTCTCGGGCCAGATTGCCACCGACGGCGACAAAACCGTGAAGGTGTACCCCCTAGTGGGTGGCGTGGTGGAGCAGCTGAGCGTGGAGTTGGGCGACCATGTGGAGAAAGGCCAGGTGCTGGCCGTTATCAAGAGTGGCGAAATAGCTGATCTGCAGAACCAGAGCAGCACCGCCGGCACCGACCTGGATATTGCCCGCAAAAACCTCTCGGTGCTGGAAGACCAGTACAAGGCCGGCCTGGCCTCGGAGCGGGATGTGAGCCTGGCCCGCCAAGAACTGCGCAAAGCCCAAAGCAACGTGGGCAAAACCCGCAAGCAACTGGGTGTGTACGGCGTATCGGCCGACGGTACTTACACGCTCCGGGCCCCCATTTCGGGCTTTATCACGGAGAAGAACGTGACCGACCACATGCAGTTCAATGCCGATAACGTGGGCAACTTGTTCACGGTGAGCAACCTCGACGACGTGTGGATACTGGCTAACGTGTTTGAATCGGACATTGCCAAGGTGCGGGAAGGCTACCAAGCCGATGTAACCACCCTCTCCTACCCCGACAAGCACTTCCAGGGCCGCATTGACAAGGTATTCAACGTGCTCGACCCCGAGAGCAAGGTGATGAAGGTGCGCGTGAAGCTCAACAACCCCGGCTACCAGCTCAAGCCCGAGATGTACGCGCAGATTAAGGTGCTGAACACCGAAGATCAGCAGATGCTGGCCGTACCCGCCAAGTGCGTGGTGTTCGACAAGGACCGCAACTTTGTGATGGTGTTCAAGGACCGCAACCACGTGGAAACCCGAGAGGTGCAAATTGCCAAAACCGTGGGCGACGTGAGCTACGTGCAGTCGGGCCTGAAAGACGGGGAGCACATCATTGCCCAAAACCAACTGCTGGTCTACGACGAGCTGAACGACTAGAGCTAGAAAGCTAGCTCCCCTCCTCAGATGAGGAGGGGTTGAGGGTGGTTGACCGGAGCGCCAGTCCGTCATTAAGTACTAGCGCTAAGAACTATCTAACCGATTATCAACCACCCCCGACCCCTCCTCATCTGAGGAGGGGAGCTAGGCTAGCACTGCTTTTTCCAGCTCAAGTCACCGCCCTCTAGCTTCTCCAAACGCCATGAATAAATTCATCCAGGGCATTATTGCCTTTTCGCTCAAAAACCGGGGCTTCGTGTTCCTGATGACGTTTGCCGTCATTGTGGCCGGGGTGATGAGCTACCGGAATACGCCCATCGAGGCCTTCCCCGACGTTACCAACACCGAAATTACCATCATCACGCAGTGGCCCGGCCGCTCGGCCGAGGAGATTGAGAAGTTCGTGACGGCCCCCATCGAAATTGCGCTGAACCCGGTGCAGAAGAAAACCAGCATCCGCTCGACCACGCTGTTTGGGTTGTCGGTGGTGAAGGTGATTTTCGATGACGGCGTAGACGACGCCTTTGCCCGGGTGCAGGTGAACAACCTGCTCAGCCAGGCCGACCTGCCCGAAGGCGCCGACCCCGACGTGCAGCCGCCCTACGGCCCCACCGGCGAGATTTTCCGCTACACCCTTAAGAGCAAGGACAAAACCACCCGCGAGCTGAAAACCCTGCAGGACTGGGTGGTGGAGCGCAACCTGAAAGCCGTACCCGGCGTGGCCGACGTGAACAGCTTCGGCGGTGAGGTGAAGGACTACGAAATCAGTGTGAACCCCGGCAAGCTTCAGGACCTGGGCCTCACCCCTTTGGACCTCTACAACGCCATCCAGCGCAGCAACATCAACGTGGGCGGCGACGTGATAAATGAGGGCCAGCAGAACTACGTGGTGCGCGGCATTGGTCTGCTCAACAACATCGGGGATATCAACAACACCGTCATCAAGAACGTGAACGGGGCGCCCATCCTGGTAAAGGACGTGGCCATCGTGCATGAATCGGCGTTGCCAAAGCTGGGCAAGGTAGGCCGGGGCTTGAACGACGATGTGCTGGAAGGCATTGTGGTAATGCGCAAGGGCGAAAACCCCTCCGAAGTCATTGCCCGCCTCAAAGACAAAGTGGCCGACCTGAACGAGAAGATTCTGCCCTCCGACGTGAAGATTCAGACCTTCTACGACCGGCAGCAGCTCATCGACTTCAGCACCGAAACCGTGATTCACAACCTGCTGGAAGGCATTATTCTGGTCACGGTTATCGTGTTCGTGTTCATGGCCGACTGGCGCACCACCATCATCGTGTCGGTGATTATTCCGCTGGCCTTGCTGTTTGCCTTCATCTGTCTGCGGCTGAAGGGCATGTCGGCCAACCTGCTCAGCATGGGGGCCATTGACTTCGGGATTATCATCGACGGGGCCGTGGTGATGGTGGAAGGGCTCTTCGTGGCCCTCGACCACAAGGCCCATAAGATGGGCATGGAGCGCTTCAACAAGCTGGCCAAGCTGGGCCTCATCAAGAAAACCGGCCGCGACATGGGCAAGGCCATTTTCTTCTCCAAGGCCATCATCATCACCGCGTTGCTGCCCATTTTCTCCTTCGAGAAGGTGGAAGGCAAGGTGTTCTCGCCCCTGGCCTGGACGCTGGGTTTTGCCCTGCTGGGCGCCCTGATTTTCACGCTCACGCTGGTGCCGGTGCTTACTTCGCTGCTGCTCAAAAAGAACGTGGTGGAGAAGGATAACTTCTTCGTGCGGGGCATCAACCGCGGGGCTGATCGGTTTTTTTCCTTCACCTACGCCCGCAAAACCGCCAGTCTGCTGGTAGCCACCGTGGCTGTGGTGCTGGGCATGGGCGCGTTCCACTTCCTGGGCTCCGAGTTCCTGCCCGAGCTGAACGAAGGCTCCATCTACGTGCGGGCCCAGCTGCCCCTGAGCATCAGCCTCGACGAATCAAACAAGCTCTGCAACGAAATGCGCCGGGTATTCCTGAGTTTCCCGGAGGTGGGCGACGTGGTGAGCCAGACCGGCCGCCCCAACGACGGCACCGACCCCACCGGCTTCTACAACAACGAG
Source organism: Hymenobacter pini (assembly GCF_020421205.1). Taxonomy (GTDB): domain Bacteria; phylum Bacteroidota; class Bacteroidia; order Cytophagales; family Hymenobacteraceae; genus Hymenobacter; species Hymenobacter pini. The sequence continues at coordinate 703,439 of NZ_JAIZZH010000001.1, read as the reverse complement.
TTTCTGGTGCAGCTGAAGCACACCCCCGCGGTGGAGGCCGAAATGAAGCACAAGGACAAGCGCGAAGCCCTGATTGAGCACATGAAGGAAAAGCTCAACCGCTTCCCCGGCGTGGATTTCAACTTCTCCCAGCCCATTACCGACAACGTGGAGGAAGCCGCCTCGGGCGTGAAAGGCTCCATTGCCGTGAAGATTTACGGCACCGACCTGAAGCTGATGGAGGAAAAGGCCCGCCAGGTGTACGGCATCCTCAAAAAGGTAAAGGGCATCGATGACCTGGGCGTGCTCCGCAACATCGGTCAGCCCGAGCTGCACGTGGATTTGGATGAGCAGCGCATGGCCCAGTACGGCGTGAGCAAAGCCGACGCCAACGCGGTGCTGGAAATGGCCGTGGGCGGCAAGCAAGCCTCGCAGATGTACGAGGGCGAGCGGAAATTCCCCATCCGGGTGCGCTACCAGGAGCAATTCCGCCAGACGCCCGAGGAAATTGCCGCCCTCATGGTGCCCACCCAGAACGGCACCACCATTCCCCTCTCCGAAATTGCCACCATTGGCGACGTCAACGGCCCCTCCCTCATCTACCGCGACGATAACCAGCGCTTCGCCGCCGTGAAGTTCAGCATCCGGGGCCGCGACATGGGCAGCACCATCGAGGAGGCCCAGAAAAAAGTAAACGCCGTGGTGAGCCTGCCCAAAGGCTACAGCATGAAGTGGACCGGCGACTTCGAGAACCAGCGCCGTGCCACCCAGCGCCTCACGCAGGTAGTGCCGGTGTCGTTGGCCCTCATCTTCTTCATCCTGTTCATCCTGTTCGGCAACCTAAAAGATGCCGGGCTGGTGCTCCTGAACGTGCCGTTTGCCATCATCGGCGGCATTGCGGCGTTGCTCATCACGCACACCAACTTCAGTATCTCGGCCGGTATCGGGTTCATTGCCCTGTTCGGTATCTGCATCCAGAACGGGGTGATTCTGATATCGGTTTTCAAGCAGAATATGGTGCGCAAACTCAGCCTCGATACCAGCATCCACGAGGGCGTCACCAGCCGCGTCCGGCCCGTGGTGATGACGGCCCTGATGGCCACCATCGGCCTGATGCCCGCCGCCATCAGCACCGGCATCGGCAGTGAAACCTCCAAGCCCCTGGCCATTGTGGTAATTGGCGGCCTCATCACCGGCACCGTCCTCACCCTGTTCATCTTCCCCCTGATTTTCGAGCGGGCCTATCGCGCCCAACACACCCACTACGGCGACGACCCGCAACTGCACCCCGAACGGCAGCAAGCCGTACTGGCCCATTAACCCCACAAAGCAAAACGCCCGGTCATTGACCGGGCGTTTTGTTTGACGTCTGTCATTCCGAGCGTCGCGAGGAATGACAACCTAGATTTATTTCACCGCTACCCCACCCTGCTCCAGCACTTTCTGGAAAAACAGTACGTGGTAAGGCAGCGCGTTTTGCCAGTACTCCCAGGTGTGGGCGCCGGGCCGCTCGGTATAGTCGTGGGGGGTGTGGTTGTACACGAGGCGGCGGTGCACTTCCCGGTTGATTTCGATGAGGAAGTCATCCACGCCGCAGTCAATGATGAGGGGCAGGCCGTTGGTATAGAGCGCATTGGCCATGTTCACGACCGAGTTGGCTGTGTAGATGCTGGAAGTAGGCGTTTCCGGGCCGAGCACTGGCTCAAACAACGCCCGGCGTCCCTTATCTTCTTCAGGGCTCAGCTTACGGTTGGAAATACTCAGATCCAGAGCCCCGCTCATGCTGCCGGCCGCCGCAAACAGCTCCGGATGCCGCCCCGAGAGGTACAGCGCCCCGTGCCCGCCCATGGACAGGCCCGAAATAACCCGCCCTTCCTTGCGCGCCACAGTGCGGTAGGTCTGGTCGATTTTGCCGATAACCTCTTTGGTAATGTAGGTTTCAAACTGACTGGCCTTGTTGACCGGTGAGTCGAGGTAGAAGCTGAACGTTTCACCCTCCGGCATCACAATGATGAGGTTGTACTGGTCGGCGAGGCGGTGGATGAGGGTTTTATCGGGCGTTTTGCTGCTCCAGTCGGAGAAGTGTCCGTAGGCGCCGTGTAGCAGATAGAGCACCGGGTAATTGGCCTTCTTGTTTTTGGCGTAGGAGGCCGGCAGCGCCACGGCGGCGCGGTACGTACGCTGCATGGCGGCGCTGGGAATGTCCAGGGTATCCACCTTGGCGGCCAAGGCGGCGGGGCCCAGCAACAGCAGGAATATTAGGAGGCGAAGAGCGTTTCTCATAGTAATGGAAAAGGAAGTGGGTAACAGAGACGCAGATTTAATAAAGCTCGTTGCGAATATCCCATTTACAGACCAGAAACACCCGGTTAGTTAGTGCAGCTCAACATGGCAACGTGAATACGCGTCTCTACTACTACGTTTCACCCTTGATGTACCCGTTATGCCATCTTCCGCTACTACCGCCTGGCCGGAGCTGCCCGTAGCCGCCTGGGCCGACACCCTCGCCACCCTGCACATGTACTCGCAGATTGTGGGTAAAATCCGGCTGGCTACCACGCCGCTGGTTAATCATTGGTGGAACGTACCACTCTACGTTACCGCCCGGGGCCTCACTACCTCCGCCATGCCTTATCAGGAGCGAAACTTCCAGATTGATTTCGACTTCCTGGACCACCAGCTCATCATCCGGTGCAGCGACGGGGCCGAGCGGCGGTTGGCGCTGGAGCCTCGTTCGGTGGCGGCGTTTTATCAGGAAGTACTCAGCTTGCTGCAGGAGCTGGGTATTACGGTGCGCATCTGGCCGGTGCCGGTGGAAATTGAACACCCTATTCCCTTTGCGGACGACGAGCAGCATGCCAGCTATGATGCGGAGGCGGCTCAACGGTTCTGGCGCAGCCTTACGCTTATAGCGCCGGTGCTGGAGCAGTTCCGAGCCGATTTTATTGGCAAGTGCAGCCCCGTACATTTCTTCTGGGGCTCGTTTGATCTGGCCGTTACGCGCTTTTCCGGCCGGCTGGCCCCACCCCGGGAAGGGGCAGATTCGATTACCCGCGAAGCCTACTCCCACGAGGTAATCAGCCACGGGTTCTGGCCCGGAGGCAACGGGCAGGAAGCGGCCTTTTACGCCTATACTGCCCCGGCTCCGGCTGGCTTTGCCGAGGCACAGGTGCAGCCGGCCGCGGCCTACTACAGTCAGGAACTCGGCGAATTTCTGTTACCCTACGAAGCTGTGCGCACTGCCCCCGACCCCGCTGCCACGCTCCGCGAGTTTCTGCAAAGTACCTACGAGGCCGGAGCCAACCTGGCACACTGGAAACGGGCGGAGTTGGAGCGCCACTAGCCCGCAAGAAGGAGCCCGCCGGACTGCCAGTAGGCAACTACCAAGGTCACCACTGCATCTGTGCCGAAAAGTTTGCAACTAGCAGTCCGATTTCACTTCCCCATTACCCGTAGCTATGACCAAAGCTTTCCTGCTGAGCCTGGGCCTGCTGGCCGCCGCCCCCACCCTGGCCCAGCAAGCCGCCCCCGCCGACACGGCCGCCCTGAAGATGTACCGCGAATCGGCCCGCAAAATCAACGCCCTGGTACACACCAAACTCGATGTACGCTTCGACTACGCCAAGCGCCAGCTCATGGGCAAGGAGTGGGTGACGCTGCAGCCCGTGGGCTACGCCACCGACTCGCTGCGCCTCGACGCCAAGGGCATGGATATTAAATCGGTGACCTTGGTGGACGGCTCGAATACCAAGACGCTGAAGTACCGCTACGACAACCAGCAGCTGGACATCGACCTCGACAAAGCCTACCTGCCCGGCCAGCAGTACACCGTGTACCTGGAGTACGTGGCCAAGCCCGACGAGCTGAAAGTGAAAGGCTCGGCTGCCATCAACGATGCCAAGGGCCTCTACTTCATCAACCCCGACAGCACCGAGGCCGGCAAGCCCCGCCAGATCTGGACGCAGGGCGAGACGGAGGCTTCCTCGGCCTGGTTTCCCACCATCGACAAGCCCAACCAGAAAACCACCGCCGAAATCAGCCTGACGGTGCCCGCCCGCTACGTAACGCTGAGCAACGGGGCCCTCACCAGCCAGAAAAACAACGCCGACGGCACCCGCACCGACACCTGGAAGCAGGAGTTGCCCCACTCGCCCTACCTGTTCATGATGGCCGTGGGCGACTTCAAAATCACGAAGGATACGTGGCGCGGCAAGGAAGTGAGCTACTACCTGGAGCCCAAATACGCCCCCTACGCCAAGCAGATTTTCGGCAACACGCCCGAAATGATGGAGTTCTTCTCGCGCCGTCTGGGCGTGGACTACGCCTGGAACAAGTACGCCCAGGTAGTGGTGCGCGACTACGTGAGCGGGGCCATGGAAAACACCTCGGCCACCCTGCACGGCGAGTTTGTGCAGAAAACCCCGCGCGAGGCGCTGGATGCCGAGTACGCCAACGGCGAGTCGGTTATTGCCCACGAGCTGTTCCACCAGTGGTTCGGCGACCTGGTAACGGCCGAAAGCTGGAGCAACCTGACGGTAAACGAGTCGTTTGCCGACTTCTCGGAGGCGCTCTGGGCCGAGTACAAGTACGGCCAGGACGCCGGCGACGCCCACGCCTACCAGAACATGCGCAACTACCTGCGCAGCCCCCGCGACGCCCAGAAGCAGCTCGTGCGCTTCCACTACGCCGACAAGGAGGACATGTTTGACCTGGTGAGCTACCAGAAGGGCGGCCAGATTCTGAACATGCTGCGCAGCTACCTCACCGACGACGTGTTCTTCGCCGGCCTGAAAAAGTACCTCACCGATAACAAGTTCGGCAACGGCGAGGCCCACCAGCTGCGCCTGGCCATGGAGGCCGTATCGGGGCAAGACCTCAACTGGTTCTTCAACCAGTGGTACTTCGGCGCGGGCCACCCCGTGGTAACCATTGATTACGGCTACGATGCCAGTGCCAAGCAGCAGACGGTTACCATCAAGCAAACCCAGCCCGGCACCGTGTTCCAGCTGCCCATTGCGGTGGATGTGTACGTGAACGGCAAGCCGGAGCGCCACCAGGTGTGGATGCGCCAGCGTGCCGAAACCTTCCGCTTTGCCGCCGCCAGCAAGCCCAGCCTGGTGAACGTGGACGCCGAAAAGGTGCTGCTGTGGCAAAAAACCGACAACAAGCCGTTTGCCGATTTCGCCTACCAGTTCAAGAACGCCCCCCGTTACGTAGACCGGCGCGAGGCCATTGCCGCCGCCGCCGCCCTGCCCCCTACCGATGCCGCCGCCCGCCAGGTGCTGCTGGCTGGCCTCACTGATAAGGCCACCGGCATCCGGATGTCATCCATTGCTGCCCTGAAGCTCGATGACAAGGCTGTGCAGAAAGCTGCCGCTCCAGCCCTGCGCAAGCAGTTGGCTCAGGAGAAAAACACCAACGTGCAGGCTGCTCTGTTGGGTGCACTGGCGAAGGTGAAGGACAAGAAGGATGAAAAGCTGTTCCTCAAGTCACTCGAAAGCCAGTCGTACGCGGTGGAAGGCGCGGCTCTGCAAGGCTTAGCCGAGGTGCAGCCCAAAGCAGCCCTGACCCGCGCGAAGTCGCTGGAAGCTACCAAGAACGGCACGGTAGCCGCCGCCGTGGCCAGCGTGTACGCCGAGCAGGGCGACGCCAGCAACTGGCCCTTTGTGCGCCAGCAGTTTGATGCCGCTGGCCCGCAGGGCAAGTTCCAGATGCTGGAGAGCGTAGCTGATTTCATGGCCCGCCTCAACGATGCTACCGTGGTGAATGAAGGGGCTGAGCGCCTGCAGAAGCTGGGTGTGCAATACAAGCGCTACGGCGTGGATGAGCCCATCCTGCAAATGCTAACCAAGGCCAAGCAGGGTAAGCCCGCCGACCAGCAGGCCGTGCTGGATGCTGCCATGGAGGCTATCAAGAAAGCGGAATAGAATAGAACTTTCCCGCTAAAAGTAAAAAAGACCGAAGCCTGCTTCGGTCTTTTTTGTGCTGCATAAATTCCTCAAATCTGGTGACTTAAGGCACTGTTCAGTAGAAAATTGGGCAACGCATTTTGCCGGGCAAGGTTACATCTTCTTCAAAAAATCGAACTTTTAAAAGAGACCGGGCGTCGATAAGACATGCGTACGACCACTCTGCTGACCGCCGGAGCCCTGCTGCTTGCTGGCCCGGCCCGCACCCTGGCCCAGACCACCGACCCCAACCTCAACAACGGCGACTCGCCCTTTGTGCGGCTGATTCGCCCGGACCGCCCGGGGCAAACTATCACCACCAACATGCTGTACCCGGGCCAGTTCCAGCTGGAAACCGGCCTGAACCGCTACGATGCGGGCAGCAGCGTGGGCTACGCCGGCCGCTCGGCCTGGGGCAGTACCCTGCGGGTGGGTTTTTTCAACCACATTGAGCTGCGCGCCACCCAGAACTATCTGCTCACGCCGGCGGTGCGGCCTTCATCTATTGAAGGCGCGCCGGCTACCTACACCGGTCCGGCCGGGTTTGCCCCGCTGAATGTGGGCGCTAAGTTTCTGGCCTCCACCGTGCAGAATGCTCGCTCCCAGGTGGTGGTGCTGTTCGATATGAATCTGCGTAACGGCGACGCCAGCTTCCCCGACAAACAATTTGAGCCCGGCGCGCGCCTGCTAGTGTCGCAGCAGTTGGGGCAGCGGTTTGGGTTGGAAGGTAACTTCGGCTTCCGGCAGCGCGGCTTCAAGGCTGAGGGCACCAAGCAGGGCCAATACCTGACTACCCTGGCGCTCAACGGCCCTATTGGCTCCTCGCCCCACCTTGGGTTCTTTGCCGAAACCTACGCCACCTGGCAGCGGCAGCAGGGCTGGCGGCCAGGCCTCACCTCCGGTCTGTATTTCCGGCCCGCCGCCGGTGTGCGGTTGGATGTTACGGCTGGCCACGGCCTCACCCCAGCCGCTGGTGGCTTCAACGTGGGCGCCGGCTTGGCATTGCGGGTAGGGAAATAAGCATTATTTCCTCTTCCTAGTATCGAACGTCATGCTGATCCCCGCGAAGCATGACGTTCTGGTGGCAGGCGGCTACTTCAAAAGCAACTCCGCCCTCTGATAAGCTGCCATCAACAAAAGCGCCGACTACCTCTTGGCGGAGAAGTAGTCGGCGCTTTTGTTATTTGCCGGCTTTGCGCACCATACGCACGGTGGCTACGCACCGGAAGCCCAGCCAGTTCTGCGGGGTTTGGTAGGGCTGCCGGTCCTTCAGCGTGAGGCCTTGCACGGACGTTTTAAACGACCCACCTTTGGCCACACCTCGGGCGGCCGTCATTTCGGCCACGTTTCCAACTACATTCTGCAAGCCAAACCCATTGGGCGGACCAATGGTAACGGGCTGCAGGGGAAACTCGCGCTTGGGCGGCGGGCAGCTGAATACTTGGTTGCTGCCGGCTAAAAAGTAGTTTTCCCGCAGGTTATAAGGCAGCTCGTAGGCGGTTTCGGTGGCTGGGTGCGCCAGTTGCTGGGCATCCAGGCAAGCCACCAAATCCTCCGATTCGTTGAGCTTCATGGGTTTGGGCTTGCGTACTGAGCGGGTTTGCACCAACTCAAAAGGCCGTGGCCCCGCCGGCAAGCCACCTGCGGCGGCTTGCTCCCATTCCGCCTCCGTAGGCAGACGGTATTCCACCGTCACGTCGTAGTCGCGGAGCTCGGGGTGCTGCTTCCGAAACTCGGAGCCTTGGAAGTAGCTGCGGTTTACCACCGCGCTGCGCCAGCGGCAGTAGGCCCGGGCCTGCTCATGACTAACGCCGGTGGCCGGGTGGTAGCGATAGGCTGGCGCCCGGAAATACGATTGGGGCGGGGCCGTTTGCTCAGGGTCGGGCACGGGCTGCCAGCCGGTAGAGTCGGGCAGTTGCGCGCGGTATATAGCCGCTGAAGAGTCTCGCCGGATGAAATGCAGGTACTCCAACCAATGAATATTGGCCACCTCGGTTTCATCCATAAACAGGTTGGTTCCTACCCGAGCCGTACCTGGGGGCTCCGGCAGCGCCGGACTACCACCCGCGCTATTTTGCGCCATCAATTCCACCGGATACAGGGCAACAGCTACCAGGCTGCCAATCAGAAATTTGTTGTTCATACGCTACACCTGAGCCGCACCGCCGTGGGCAGCTTCCCGCAAGATACCACACGCCGGGCTTTCGGGCAGTACGAGCCAGCCGGCCCGAGTGGCTACCCTATTGCGGCGAAAATTGCGCGCCGCACGTACTGTCTGTAAGGCATTTGTTCAGTAGCACGTATGTGGGTCGTATTTTCTTTACTGGCCGCCCTATCGGCCGCAATTGTGGTAACGCTTTCTAAGGTAGGCGTCAAGAACACAGAATCCAGCGTAGCCTTCGCCATTCAGTCGGTGCTGATTGTGGCGGTGGCGTGGAGCGTGGTAGCCTGGCAAGGCCACTTGGGGCAGGTAGCCGAAATTGACCGGCGCACCTGGGTGTTTCTGATAGCCGCCGGCATCATCACCTGCCTTTCCTCGCTGTTTTCCTTTCAGGCACTCAAGCTGGGGCAGGCCTCGCGCACCTCCTCATTCGATAAGATTTCGCTGGTTTTCTCCATTCTGCTGGCCGTATTCTTTCTGAAGGAGAAAATTACCTGGCAGGTCATTCTGGGGGCTACTCTAATGGCCGGTGGGGCTTTGCTGATTGCCTTCACCCGGGAGAGTACCTAGGCTACAACCTCAACAACTCGTGGTTGACGAACGCCCCTGCCCGGTTGCCCGCGGCCACGGCATTAGCTACCGAGCGCATGGGGGTAGTGGCATCACCAGCGGCATACACCCCCGGCACGGAAGTTTTCTGCCAGTCATCCACCTCCAGGTGACCGGCTGGAGTAAGTTGGCAACCCAACTGCGCTGACAGCGCACTGTGCTGCCGGAAGGGGACGTGCGTGAACAGGGCCGTTAAGGGGAACTCCGTACCATTGGCCAATTTCAAGCCGCGCATGTACCCGTGCGTGTGCTGCACGGCTAGCACGGGAGCTTCTTCGATGGCAATTTTCTGCTGCTGTAACTGCTGCACCTGCGTTTCGGTGAGGGTGGCGGGCCCATTGGTGAACAGGGTGAGGTTCGGCGTCCAGTTGCGGATGAGGCGAGCCTGCATAAAGCCGGCGTCGCCGTTGTTGAGCACACCCAGCGGCTGGCCGTGCACCTCGTAGCCGTGGCAGTACGGGCAGTGCAGCACCGAAATTCCCCAGCATTCGGTCAGCCCCGGCAACTCCGGCAGCAAATCCTCAATGCCCGTGGCCAAAATCATTTTCTGAGCCACAAACTGCTGGCCATCAACAGTACCAACAGCAAAGCCCGACGGCGTGGCTTTGGCCGTCATGGCTTCGGCGGCTATTATTTGCACCGTGGGGTACCGCAGCACCTGCTCCAGCGCCCGCGCCCGGATAGCAGCGGGCGTCTGGCCATCCTGCGTTAGGAAGTTGTGCGAATGAGGCGTTTGGCGGTTGCAGGGCCGGCCACTGTCCAGCACCACCACGCGGCGCAACGCCCGCCCAAGAGCCATGGCTGCGGCTAGCCCGGCGTAGCTGCCGCCAATAATCAACACATCGGTTTCCTGTGCATGCGTCATAGTTGCTGGCTAAGTAGAGTATCCCGCAGAACTAGCTGCGAGGATGGGGTTATCAAACGCACAAAGCTACACAAATGCAACTAAGTTGCATTTGTGTAGCTTTGTTTTGTTACGCTTGCTTCCCTACTCTACCGTCAGCACAATTTTGCCAGCGGCGCGGCCGGTTTCGCTGTAGCGGTGCGCCTCGGCAGTTTCCTGCAGCGGGAAGGTCTTGTCGATGATGACGCGAAGGGTACCAGCCTGAAGCCAGGCCGAAATCAGGGCCAGGTCGGTGCCCCGCTCTTTGGCGAAGAACATGTGGGCCGATTTGGTGCTGAGCGCGGCGGCTAGTTTATCGGTAATCAGCACACTGGGCTCGGGCGTGGTGGTCACGTAGCGGCCGTTGCGGCGCAAAGCGTGCTGGCAGGCTGTGAAGCTACTCTTGCCCACAGCATCGAACACAATATCGTAGTGGCTCCGGTTTTTGGTGAAGTCGTGCTCCTCGTGGTTCAGCACCCGGTCGGCCCCGAGGCTGCGCACCAGCTCCATATTATCGGGGCCGCACACGCCGGTTACCTCCCCGGCTCCCAAGGCTTTGGCAATTTGCACGGCAAAGGTGCCCACCCCGCCCGACGCCCCGTTCACCAGTACCCGGTCGCCGGAAAGCAGTTGGCCATGGTCGTGCAGGGCCTGAAGAGCCGTAAGGGCCGCCAGCGGCACCGCTCCGGCCTCTTCAAAGGAAATTTTTTCGGGAATAAACGCCGCTACTGATTCGGCCAGCAGGGCGTACTCCGCGTTGGCACTGCCTACGCCATCATTGGGCATGCCGTACACCCGGTCGCCCACTTTAAAACGGGTTACGTGGTTGCCCACAGCGGCTACTTCACCGGCTACGTCGCGGCCCGGAATTTTGGGGAAGCGCTGGCCGGTAATCAGCTTCATATCGCCGTTGCGGACTTTCCAGTCGATGGGGTTGATGCTGCTGGCCCGCACCCGCACCAGAACCTGGTCGGATTTAGGCGTGGGCGTGGGCTGTTCGCCGTAGCGCAGTACATCAGCCGGGCCGTATTCGGTGAAATAAATGGCATTCATTCGCTATATACTCAGTTGGTGAGGGAGCTTCTGCCTACGCAGAACCGTTGGGCTTAGGTCCAGTTTGGGCTATGATTTCTTACCCTGCCGCTGGAACAAGCCCAAAGCAAGTGCAAAAACGGGCCACAAAGATGAGCGTACGCCGCCAACTTGCTGCCGATACCAAGCCCTCAGTGGCTGATGCCGGCCGGACAGCCGCACGAACATCCTCGGTTTTCACTGCGAAATACCGCCGCCCGCTGCTTCTGATGTAGACTAACACTCAGTACCTTCGTGGGGAAGTGTGTCTGTTACGTGATTCTATGACCCTACTCTACAAACTACTGTTACTGACGGCTGGTACTACGGCCGCCCACTGCGCGTGGGCCCAGGCTCCCGTGCTACAGGAGATGCTGCCCCGCGCCAATGCCGTGGCGGTACCGCGTACTGGTTCCGTGCAGCTTACGTTTTCGCAGCCCATGAGCGCGCAAGCCGCCTCGCCCGATGCCGTACGGGTGACAAGCCTTTGGCGAAGCCAGGTGCCTGGTACTTTCCAAGGTGCGGGCACGTCCACACTCACCTTCACCCCCACCAAGCCATTCATGGCCGGGGAGCCGCTGCGGGTGAGCGTGTCCGAGCGGGCTACCAGCACGGCCGGCACCGGGCTGGTAGCCGGAGTGGTTACTGGCTTCACGGCCGCTACCAGTCCCAGTTCGGGCCGGTTTCTGGATGAAGACGTGGATGTGGGACTGCAGCCCCGTTGCATGGCCGTGGCCGACCTGAACCACGACGGTAACCCGGACTTTGTAGTCGGCAGCCCGGCAAAGCCCATGCTGGCGGTACGGCTGGGAGACGGGCAGGGCGGCTTTTTGCCACCAGCGGCTGCCGCTACCACCTCCAGTGGCGTAAACAGTCCTCTTGACCTGCAGGTGGCCGACATGAATAGCGACGGGCACCCGGATATTCTGACCATTGACCAGACCTACTCCTACGTGAGCCTAGCCTTTGGCGATGGTAGCGGGCAGTTTAACAATCCGTCGGCGGGCCGTTTCATTGTAGAAAACAACATGCGTGGGCTGGCCGTGGCGGACTTCAACGCCGACGGGAAGCTGGACTTTGCGGTGGGCCTGAGTCGGCTGTCGGCCGTTGCCATCCGCCTCGGCGACGGGAAAGGTACTTTTAGTACGCTACCCAACATCAGCTGCGGGCCGGCACCAGCGGGGCTGGCCGCCGCCGATGTAAACCACGACGGCCGGCCCGACCTGGTGGTGCTCAACAGCAACTTGACCGTTAACACGGCTACGGTGCTGCTGGGCAACGGCGCGGGCGGCTTCACGGCTCTGGCAGCGGTGCCCGTAGCGGCCGGAGCCACCGATGTAGCGCTGAACGATATCAACGCCGACGGCCACCTGGATGCGCTGGTAGTCTGCGCTACTGCCAAAGTCGTGTCGGTACTGCTGGGTGACGGCACTGGCAGCCTGAAGGCCCCTGCGGTACCGGAGATAAAAGTGGGCACAAGCCCACAAGCCATTGCCGTAGCCGATATCAATAGTGATGGCCGCCCCGATTTTGCCGTCAGCAACTCCAGCAGCTCCAGCTTCACGGTTTCGCTGCGCCTGGGCGATGGGGCCGGTGGGTTTCAACCAGCTCCCGTACCGGAGTACCCCACAGGGCTAGGCCCGTACGCCATTGCCCTCACGGACGTGAACCGGGACAGCCAACCCGACTTACTGGCCGGCAATGCGGGTGTGGCCTACGCCAGTACGTCTGTTTCTTATCTGAGCGTATCGGTGCGCTTGGGTGACGGGGCCGGCCGGTTTGTGGTACCGGCCATGCCCCGGGTAGCGCTGGAAAAATACGTGACCAAGATGGCGCTGGGCGACCTGAACAACGACGGCCTGCTGGATATGCTGAGCGTGAACTTTAGTGGCTTTGCCTGCGTGCGGCTTGGAGCCGGCCAGGGCCGGTTTGTAGCTCCTGCGACGCCAAACGCCAGCCTGGTTACCGGCGTGGGACAGTTTCTGGCTTGCCTGGCCCTGGGTGACCTGAACAATGATGGCAACCTGGATTTCATTACGAACAACAGCGTGAACGGCTCCCAGCAGCTGGCCATTTATTTTGGCAACGGGCAAGGTGGCTTTACCAGGCAGTCGGCCACGGAACCCGTTGTGCCCATCGGCTTCGACCCCATGGATATGGTACTCACGGACTTGACCGGGGACGGCAATCTGGACCTGTTAACCTGTAGCCGTAAGAACGGCACCGTTTCCGTGCGCATTGGCAACGGCCGGGGAGGCTTTACCGCCCCAGCGCTGCCCGAAGTGCAAGTGGGTAACGCCCCCATGAGCGTGGCCACCGGCGACTTTAATGGCGACGGGAAAATGGATTTTGCTACCGCCAATTACGAGTCGCTCATGAATGGCAGCGTGTCTATCCGGCTCGGCGACGGCCGGGGTGGGTTCACCAAGCCAACAGTTGCCGAGGTGATACTGGGCGAAAACCAGCCCAACGATATTGCCCTGGGTGACCTGAACAACGATGGCAACCTGGATTTTGCAACTTGCAACGTGGAAGGCCTCAATGCGGCTGGCAACAATATCTCAATACGGCTAGGTGATGGTAAAGGCGGCTTTACCGCTCCGGCTGTGCCCGAAACCAAGGTCCGCCCCGACCCCACCGGCATTGCCTTGGGCGACGTAAATGGCGACGGTAATCTGGATGCCCTGGTTTCGGAGGAGTACGCCAGCCGCTTGTCGGTACGCTTCGGCGACGGCAAAGGCGGACTTACGGTGCCCAAGAACGGGGCTGATATTAATGTGGGCCGCCAGCCATCGGATGCTCTGCTGGGAGATGTAGACAACGATGGTGACCTGGACCTGGTAGTGCCCAACGCGGCGGAAATCAGCGTATCCGTGCGCCTGAACGACCGGTTTACGGGGTCTGTGCTACCGGTGAAGCCAAGTGTCCCGGTAGCTACGGAATCCCGTTTGCGGCTATATCCCAACCCGGCTTCCGCGCACGAACAGGTGCAGGTAGAAGGCGCTGCCTCGGCAACACTACAACTCCTGGATCTGACCGGACGCCTTATCCGCACGCAGCCGGCCCGGCAAGCCCTCCGGACACAGGGCCTTACCCCTGGTATCTATTTGGTTCGGGCTGGCAGTCTGGTTTCACGCCTCGAAATTCGGTGAGTTAGTCTGAACTCATGCTATGAGAAAAGCCCCGGTTTTGTGCCGGGGCTTTTTCCATTTACGCTATTGGAGTTGGTGTGGAATTCCGCTGAGAAAAACCTACGAGGTAATTTCATCCAGCATAGTCCGGCTTTCGTGCACGCCAGTGTATTCAACTACACTAACAACGCCGGCTTTTCCCGGTATACTTTCCACAGAAATTCCCCAAACAGCGTGTTGGCCCAGGCAAACCAGGCCCGCGTGAATTTGCTGGCGTCGTCCTTGTGGAAGGCTTCGTGCATGTAGCCGGTACCGGCGTGGGTGGCACGCAGGCTCTGCACGCAGCTTCGGATTTCGTCGTCCTGCAGGCTGGTGAGGCCGCGCATGGTAATGGCAATGGGCCAAATCATATCCTGCCCCACGTGGGGGCCGCCAATGCCTTCGGCGGCTTTGCCTTTGAAAAAGAACGGGTTGTTTTCGGACAGCAAAAACCGGCGTGTGTTCTGATATATAGGGTCAGAAGCGGGTACTGCGCCCAGGTACGGCAGAGCCAGTAGGCTGGGCACGTTGGCATCGTCCATCAGCACCTGACTCCCGAAACCATCTACCTCATAGGCATAGATGCGGCCGTGTTTTGGGTGGTCGACAATAGCGTACTGGCGCAGGGCGGCTTCTACCTCGTCGGCCAGGGCGGTGAGCTGCTGGGCCGTAGCGGTATCCTGGGCCAATTGGGTGAGCATCTCGGCGGCCTGGCGCAGGCTGGTGACGGCGAAGAAGTTGCTGGGCACCAGGAAGGAATAGAGCGTGGCGTCGTCGCTGGGCCGGAAGGCCGAGCAGATCAGGCCCACCGGGCGCACGGGGTAGCCGTAGCCGTTCATGGGCTGGGTATCGGTGGCCTTGGCCGTTTCGCGCTGGAATTTGTAGGGGCCCAAATCTGCTTTGCGCTGCTGCTCCCGGAAGGTCTGCAGCACCAGCTTGATAGCCTGCTGCCAAGTGGCATCGAAGGGTCCGGTATCATGTGTGGCTTTCCAGTAGTGGTAGGCCAGCCGGATGGGGTAACACAGCGAGTCAATTTCCCATTTCCGCTCGTGCACGCCGGGCTGCATGGCGGTCAGGTCCGACTTCCACTCCCCCACCCGCGTATTGTCGCCATAAAATGCGTTGGCGTAGGGGTCTTTCAGAATGCAGCGGGTTTGGCGGTTGATAACGCCCGCCACCAGCTGCCGCAGCTCCGCATCCTTATTTACCAGTTGCAAGTAGGGCCACACCTGGGCCGAGGAGTCGCGCAGCCACATGGCATCAATGTCGCCGGTGATGACGTAGGTATCCGGCCGGCCTTCGCGCAGGGCGTAGGTCACAGTAGTATCCAGGGTACTGGGGAAGCAGTTGCCGAACAGCCAGCCCAGTTCCTGATTGGGCACCTTCTTCTGAAACTCCCTGATGGCCGCCTCCACCGCGCGGCTCCGGAACCGCCGCTTCGCCTCAGCAGGTCGCACCACCGGAAAATTCGGGGTCATGGCCAGCAAGGAAGTTGGGTGCAGCAGCGCGCCACCAGAAAGCAGCGTAAGTCCCTGAAGAAAGTGGCGGCGGTTCATAGTGGTGATGGTAGTTGGTTAGGCTGGTATGAAAAATACAAAAACGTCATTCCTCGGCTCCGCTCGGAATGACGTTCTTCTACGCACTCGGCGGAATACTTCGACTTTTTGTTACAGCACCGACTTCGGCCGGTCGGTGGGAGCCACGCCCCAGGTGGGGCTGGGGTGTGGTCCCATTTCGAAAACCAGCGTACCGCCCTGCACTAAGTCCTGGTGGGTGATGTAGGATTTGGCGTAGGGCCGGCCGTTGCGGGTTACGCGCTGGATGTATTTGTTGGCCGCGCTGTTGTTTTTGGCCTCAATAGTGAGCGTTTTGCCGGCGGCCAACTGCAATGTGGCCCGCTCCACGGCCGGGCTGCCGAACACGTACGCCCCGTTGGCCGGGTTCAGCGGGTAGAAGCCCAGCGTGGACAATACGTGCCAGGCCGACATCTGCCCCACGTCCTCATTGCCGATGATGCCGTCGGGCCGGACCGTGTAGAAGTTATCGGTGATGAAGCGCACCTTCTCGGCCGTTTTCCAGGGCTGGCCCACGTAGCTGTAGAGGTAGGTGATGTGGTGGCCCGGCTCGTTGCCGTGGGCGTACATCCCAATCAGCCCCGAGATATCCGGGGAGGCCTCCTTGCCCATGCTGCCCTGCACCAGAAACAGCGAGTCCAGCTTCTGGCTGAACCGCTGCTCCCCACCCAGCAGCGTAATCAGGCCCTCCACGTCCTGGGGCACCAGCCAGGTGTATTGCCAGGCGTTGCCCTCGGTAAAGTCGCTTTTCATGTGCACCGATTTGAACGGGTCGAAGGGCGTGCGCCATTCCGTTTGCGAAACCCGGCCGCGCATGAAACCGGCTTTCTTGTCGAAGTAGTTCTGATAGTTCCGGGCGCGCTGGCTGAAGTAGGCGTAATCGGCCTGTTTGCCCAGTTGTAGGGCCATCTGGGCAATACACCAATCCGCCAAAGCATACTCCAAGCCTTTTGACACGCTTTCCACCTCGGCGTTGGCCGGAATGAAGCCCTGGGCCTTCACCGCTTTAAGCCCGAACTCGTCGCGCATGGCGGTGGCCTTTACGGCTTCGTAGGCCAGCTTTTCATCGAACCCCTTGAAACCTTTCAGGTAAGCATCCACCACCACAGGCACGGCGCTGTAGCCCACCATGCAGTTGGTTTCGTTGCTCATCAGGTGCCACACGGGCAACTTGCCCTGCTGCCGGTAAATGGCCAGCATAGAGTTCACCATGTCATTGACCCGTTCGGGCTGCAAAATGGTGAACAGAGGATGCGCGGCCCGGTAGGTGTCCCAGAGCGAAAACGTGGTGAGGTTGGTAAAGCCGGGGTTGCGATGCACCTGCTTGTCGGTGCCGCGGTAGTCGCCGTTGTGGTCGTTAAACACGGAGGGCGCAATCATGGTGTGGTAGAGGGCCGTGTAGAAGGTTTTGCGGCGGTTCTCGTCGGCCTGAATCTGCACCTTCTGCAGCTCCCGGTTCCAGGCGGCATCGGCCTGCGTTACCACTTTTGCGAAGTTCCAGTGCGGAATTTCGGCCCGAATGTTTGCCAAAGCCCCATCCGCGCTGACGGGCGAAATGCCTACTTTCAGCTTCACCCGCTCCCCAGCCTGAGTGGCGAAGGTAAGCACTCCCTTGAGGCGGTTGCCGGTGGCGGCGGGCTTGGTGTTGCCCAGCGTATCGAGTACCTGCACGCTGTTAAAGCTGCGGATAGTCTTGGAAACAATGGCCGCGAAGTACAGCCGCTGGTCTTCGGCCCAGCCTTTGGAGTTGCGGTAGCCGATGAGGGTGCTGTCGTTGAGCTGCTCGATGTGGGTGTCAGTGGCCAAATCCCAGCCGACGCCCTGCTGCAAATCAAACACCAAATGCGAGGCCTCGGACTTGGGGAAGGTGTACTGGTGGAAGCCCACCCGCTCGGTGGCCGTCAGTTCGGCCCGGATGTCGTAGCGCTTCAGGCGCACGGCGTAGTAGCCGGGCCGGGCCTCTTCTTCCTGGTGCGAGAAAAACGACAGCAGGCCCCGCTCCGGGTTTTTCGGCCGGCCTTCCGTCACGCGTACCGGCCCCGTAGTCGGCATTACCGTCACGTCGCCCAGGTCGCCGATGCCGGTGCCGCTCAGGTGAGTGTGCGCGAAGCCCACGATGGTAGAATCGGAATAATGGTACCCCGAGCACCAGTCCCAGCCCTCCGTTACGTTGACGGGCCCCAGCTGCACCGCCCCAAACGGCACATTGGCCCCCAGGAATACGTGCCCATGCCCGCCCGTGCCAATATAGGGGTCCACGTAGCGCGTGAGGCTGGATTCCGGGGCCTTGGTTGTTACCGCCGACGTACTGGCTGGCTGGGTGCGGGTGCAGGCTACCGTGGCGGCAACGCAGGCGAGAACCGCAGTTGAAAGAGGGAAACGCTGCATGGGTGGGCTTTTTGGAGTAGGCTAAAAATACTTACTGGTTAACTTCTTGAGTGTCATTCCGAGCGGAGCCGAGAAATCTCGCGTGCTGACGTTGAGATACTAACTCCTGCATCAGCACGCGAGATTCCTCGGCTCCGCTCGGAATGACGTTCTTTTTTCCTCTTACAGCCAGTTACTTGACGGCCACAGGCACCAGCTGCTTCACCACATTCCAGCCTTCCACGGCCACCACCGGCGCGGGCACGTCGGCAGTGGGCGTGTAGTCCAGCAACACGGTTTTCCGCTCCCCCGGCAGCACCGACACGTAATTATCAGAATAGAACACGGGCAGGATGCGCTTCTGAGTGGCGGGATTCACGAGGGCCAGGCGGTTGAAAAAGGCCACGGGGGCTCCGGCCGGGTTGGTCAGCACCACTTCCACCTTGCCTGTACCTACTGACTTCGCAACCACTTGCGGGGTTGCTTTGGGCATGATTTTCAGGCCGGAATATTCGCCCTTGCTATCGGGCAGCCAATAGAGGTTCTGACTGACGGGCTGCTTGCTGAGGTTCAGGAGCTGCAACGACAGGAACAGGCCTTTCTCCCGGGCCAGCTGCCGTACCACGCTGTTGATGGGCAGGTATTTTTTCGACATCGAGGGGTTGATTTCCACGACGACCTGGGTGATGCCCGTCTTTTTGCCCGCCATATCGTAGGCATCCACCACCAGCATTAGGTCGCGCTGCACCTCGAAGCCGTTGTTGGTCAGCATCACCACGCTATCCACGGGGTTGTACTGCACGTGCACGGGCTCACTGCCGGTGCGCAGGCCGTAGAGGCAGGCATTGGGGTCGAGGTAGTAGTCATACATCTGCCCGCGCAGGGCCGTCCAGGGGTTCTGGGTTTTCCAGATGATGCTGCCCGTGTACCAGTCCCACATATGGGCGCTGAAGCCTTCCATTAGGGCCCGATACTGCTCGTAATTCACCAGCTGGGCTTTGCGGCCGAAGTCGCGGGCATCGGTGGGCGCGCCGTAGGGCAGCAGGTAGTTTTCGTAGCCGATGTACTTGTGGTAGTCCCACACCGAATCAACCTTCTCAGCGGGCCTGGCCGGGGTGCCCACAAACTGCGGTGGCACCAGGTTGGCGGCCGGCAGAAACCGCTCCAACGACTCCACGTCGCCCACGCCCACGGAGCCCACTTCCGAGTTGAACGGGTACGTACGCTGGCTCCAGAATCGGCCGATGGGCTGAATAGTGTAGGGTCCGTCGCCGCCCCCGCCCAGCGTGTTCATCGACATGCTGTCGGCATTGGAGTAGGGCACAAACCAGCGCGTGCCATCCAGTTGGGGCAGAATGGAATCTTGCAGGGCGGCGAGGATGTCGCGGGGTGGGGTAATTTCGTTGCCCCCGCACCAGATGGCCAGGGAGGCGTGGTTGCGTACCAGCTTCACTTGGTCGGCGGCGGAGCGCAGGAACAGGCGGTGGTCCTGGGGGTACTGGCGGCGGGCATACTGGTCGTCCAGCTTCAAGGGGTCCACCCAGCGGCCATTGGCGTCGCCCGTCATCCAGAAGTCCTGCATCACCAGCAGCCCGTATTGGTCGCAGGCCTGGAAGAACTCCGGGCGTTCCAGCAGCGCCCCGCCCCACACCCGAATCAGGTTCAGATTCATGTCGCGGTGGAAGCGAATTTCGGCATCGTAGCGGGCCTCCGAGAAGCGCAGCATAGCATCGGAGATAATCCAGTTGCCTCCCTTAATGAAGATGCGCTGCCCGTTCACCAGCACCTGCATACTCTGGGTGCGGGCGTTCCACTCGGGCCGGATTTCGCGCACCCCCACCGTCACCTCCTCTGCATCCGACACGGTCCTACCCACCAGAAACTGCAGCTGCGAGGAATACAGCGGCTGCGCACCGTAGCCGTTCGGCCACCACAGTTTGGGGTTGGGAAGCGTAAGCGTAGGCAGGCGCACCAGTTGGGTGGAGCGGGCCGGTAGGGTTACTTTTTGCGCCACTGTCTGCCCGTCAATGGTGTACTGGAGCGTACCCGTCACCTTTTTACCTGTCGGGTTTTCCAATTCGGCCGTCACGTCGAGCAAGGCAGGCTGCTGGGGGGCGGTGGGTTTGCGCAAGCCGGGCACGTGGGTGATAATGTGCGGGTTTTTCAGGTTGATCTGGCCGGTTTTTTCGATGGTGACCTTGTCCCAGATGCCCGTATTCCGGTCCCGGATGGGCTGAATCCAGTCCCAGCCGGCCACGTACTGGTGGGTCACGCTGCGGGCAATGGTGCCGTCGCCGGCTTGGCCGCCGTTGGGGTTGCCCATGGGGTCAGGCGGGTATACCAGCACGGCCAGGCGGTTGCGGCCATCCGGGGCCAAGCGGGGCGTGATGTTGTAGCTCTGGCGCAGGAACATGCCGCGGTGGGTTTGTTGGTTGAGCTTCTGCCCGTTCAGAAATACCTCACAGCTGTAGTTCACGCCCCGCAGGTGCAGCCACACCTGGCCAGTGCCGACGGCCGGCGCTTCCTGAAAATCCTTGACAAACCAGTAGGTATAATAGCCCGGCCCGGTACGGTAGATGTCGGGAATGCGCTGGTTATTCATCCCGAAAAACGGGTCGGGCACCTGCTTGTTGGCTAATTGAGTAGTCAGCACCGTACCCGGCACCACGGCCGGCAGCCAGCCCGCCAGCGGGTAACCAGGCTGGGAAAGCTGCGGCCCTTCCGCCTGCACTTTGGCAATGGGTTGGGCCAGCCAGCCCGAATTCAGCTCGTAGTGCTGTTGCGCGGCCAGGGGCCAGACAACCAACGTCAGTAGCAGCGCAAGTAGATGTTTCTTCATCCGACGGAGTTCAGCAAAACCAGACACCACGCTACTGCACCGCAATTTCATCCACGAACAGCCAGGTATCGGGCTTGGTGGTGCCGGGGGCCTGGGCATTTTTGGCGGTGACGCGAACAAACCGGGCCTTGGTCTTTTTCACGTCGGCCTGCACTTCGCTGATGCCGGGCTTTGTCCGCGTGTCTGAAGTGGCGACGGCGGCGTACACCGTCCGGTACGTCTGTCCGTCCGTCGACACGGCCACTTCCATGCTGATGGGCAGCCGGATGCCGGAACCCACGGCCTGCAGGAAGGTGGCCTTCACGGTGCTGATGTCGGTAGCTTGCTGCAAGTCGAGAGTAGCTATCAGGTCAGTGCCATAGAAGCCCAGCCACTGGCCATCAGTATGGTTGGTGGTGCCTTTTTGGCCGTCAACCAACGTGAAGGGGCCGGTGCCGCGGTAGCTTTTGTTAGGTTCGCTGGTCAGCGCTACGGGCTTGGCGAAGGCCTGGTGTACGAGCAGCTCCCGCGTCGTAACCTTACCCGTCATCTTGCCATCTTCAAAGGAAGCGGCTTTGATAACGGCCGAATTGGCTACCGGGAAGGGCTGGGTGTAGGCCGTTGACGAAGCCGTGGGCGCGGAGCCATCCAGGGTGTACCGGATTTGCGGGCCGGCGGCGTCCATCTGCAGGGTCACGGTGGTGGTACGTTGGGCGGGATTGAGGGTGAGCTGCTGGCGCACGTTGAACGCGCTACGGGCGTAGTTGGCGCCCCAGGCCTCGTAGCGACGGTACTGCTGGCGCATGCGCTGCTGAAAATCGGACCAGTTGCGCAGCCGCGCCGGCGACCAGAGCGCCTCGGCCAGCGCCGACATGCGCGGAAATGCCATGTACTCCACCTGCTGCTCCGAGGGAATGTATTCGGTCCAGATGTTGGCCTGCCCGCCCAGAATGTACTGCTGCTCGGCGGCCGTCAGCTCCTTGGGCGTGGGCTCAAAGGTGTATACTTTCGACAGCGGCAAGTAACCGCCGAAGGCCAAGGGCTCCAGCTCGGGCAGGCCCTGGTAGTGGTCGAAGTAGGAATGCGAGCCGGGCGTCATCACCACGTTGTGCTGCTGCCGGGCCGCGGTGGTGCCGCCCTCCTGCCCGCGCCACGACATCACCGCCGCATTCGGCGCCAAGCCGCCTTCCAGGATTTCATCCCAGCCGATGATACTTTTGCCTTTGGAGTTGACGAATTTCTCCATGCGCTGCACAAAGTAGCTTTGCAGTTCGTGCTCGTCTTTCAGCCCTTCGGCCTTCATGCGGGCCTGGCATTTGGGGCAGCTGTGCCAGCGGGTTTTAGGCGCTTCGTCGCCGCCGATGTGCACGACTTTGCCCGGAAACAGGGGCATTACTTCCGTCAGCACGTCTTGCAGAAAGGTGAACGTCTGCTCGTTGCCGGCGCAGAAAATATCGTCGAACACGCCCCACAGCCGCTCTACCTTAAACGGCCCGCCGGTGCACGACAGCTCCGGGTACGCCGCCAGCGCCGCCACCGCGTGGCCGGGCATCTCAATTTCCGGCACCACGGTGATGTAGCGTTCTTGGGCGTAGCGTACTACTTCCTTTATCTGCTCCTGGGTGTAGAAGCCGCCGTAGCGCTGGTTGTCGAACTGGTGGGGCTGGTCGGTGTAGTGACCGATGAGCGTGCCGTCGCGCCAGCCACCCACCGAAGTCAGCTTGGGGTATTTCTTGATTTCGATGCGCCAGCCCTGGTCGTCGGTAAGATGCCAGTGGAAGGTGTTCAGCTTGTGCAGGGCCAGGTAGTCGATGTACTTCTTCACAAACTCCACCCCGAAGAAGTGGCGGCTCACATCGAGGTGCATACCGCGCCACTGGTAGCGGGGCTTGTCCGTCACCTCTACCGCCGGCAGGTTTAGGACTGTGATGCGCTCAGTGGGAAGCAATTGCCGGATAGTTTGCAAGCCCCGGAATATGCCTTGGGCGCTGCCGGCAGTCAGCATCACTTGGGTGGGCTGCACACTGAGCATGTAGCCCTCCGCACCCAGACTATCCAGGGCCGGCCGCAGACTTAGCCGGATGCCACCGGCGCTGGCTTTTCCCGGCGTGGCCGCTACTACCTGAGGCTGCACGCCCGAAGCTCGTTTGATATCCTGGCTCAGCGTTTCGCCAATGCGACGCAACTCCTCATTTTTGGGGTCGACGTAAATTCTGGTGGCCGACGTAACGGCAAAGCTCCCGGTGCCAGCCGTAAGGCGCACTGGCTGCGGAATAATGGAAACTGCTGAATTCGGGGCAGGTTGCTGAGCGTATGCGGCGGCTCCAGACAGCCCTAGTAGTGCGGCCAGTGGCAGCCAGATTTTCTTTCTCACAGGGAAGGCGCAGTAGAATAATGGGAAGGTAACTCCTGCTTGAGGTGGCACAAGGCCGCGGCACCCAGGACGGCCGCATTATTGAGGGTGGAAGGCGCAACCACCAACTGCTCCACCACCTTCGAAAAAGGAAATTCGCGCAGTGTCTCCTGCAAGCCGCCCCAGAAATACTCAAAGCATTTGCTGACAGAGCCACCCAAGAAAACGGCCTGCGGAGCCACCGTACACAGTATACTCTTGATGAGGTGGCCCAGGTGTCGGCCGTACTCCGTGAGCACCGCCAACGCCTCCGCGTCGCCCTGCTGGGCCAAGGCGTGCCACTCGGCCCCCGAGCGGCCGGTTTGCTGGGTGAAGAACTTGCCGCTGCAGTATTCCTCAAAGGTTTTATCCCGGTAGGGCAGGCAGCCAAACTCCCCGGCGCTGGACAGCACCCCGGCGTGAACATCGTGGTTGAGGATGAGGCCCGCCCCTACGCCGGTACCCAGCACCAGCCCAACCAGGTGGGCAAACGGCCGGCCCTGTCCGTACATCTTCTCGCCCACCGCAAAGGCGTTGGCATCGTTGGTGATGTATACGGGCTTGCCGAAGCGGCCCGCGAGGAACTGCTTGAGCGGTACCTGCTGCCAGGACGGGATATTCTGCACGTTGTAAATGATGCCGTTGGCCTCATCTACTAGTCCCGGCGTGCCAATGCCAATGCCGGCCACCTCTGCGTCTATTACCTCTTTGAGGTGGCTTGCTAGCTCGGCCAGAATGTATTCTTGCGGGGCGGTAGCAGCCGTTTCAAACCGCTTTTCCTGCATCACAACGCCGTTCTGCACTACCCCAATATGGATTTTGGTGCCGCCGATGTCGATGCCGATGTACTTGGGGTGATGCATGCAGGTTAGCGCCTGAGTAGGCTTCGGGTTTCAAATTACTGATAAG
This sequence comes from Hymenobacter pini, assembly GCF_020421205.1. Taxonomy (GTDB): domain Bacteria; phylum Bacteroidota; class Bacteroidia; order Cytophagales; family Hymenobacteraceae; genus Hymenobacter; species Hymenobacter pini. The sequence goes on along the minus strand of NZ_JAIZZH010000001.1, from coordinate 679,558 downwards.
GCCGGGCGCTCCGGTAAAATAGTTACAAAAGGACGGTAAGCAGGCCAAAATATGATGCCGCTGGCATTAACCGGCAACTCCTGTTTTGCCCGTGCCTCATGTTCCGGCAGCGTACGGCATGGCGTCTTAGCGTTTATGGACATAGTCGCCACCATGCTTATTTCTGCTGTGTAGTAGTCGCCACGGTAATGGCCTGGGTCACGCTGAATTGCCCCTGCAGCCGTATATCATCCGAAGCGGTACCTACCATTACTGTAAAAGCGCCGGGTTCCACGGCCCACTCCAGGCGCTGGTTCAGCAGCATCAGGTCTTCGGCTGTTAGCTCGAACGTTACCTCGCGCTGCTCGCCGGCTTGCAGGTGGAAGCGCTGGAACTTACGCAGCTGCCGGTCGGGCGTCACTACGGAGCTTACCTCGTCGCGCAGGTAGAGCTGGGCCACCTCGTCGCCGGCGCGGGCGCTGGTGTTTTTCACCTGAAAGCTCACCGCCACCTTCACCGCGCCGCTGGTTTCAGTGGGCGTCAGGCGCAGGTCGGAGTAGGCGAATTGGGAGTAGCTCAGGCCGTAGCCGAAGCTGTAGAGCGGTTTGGCATCCATCTCCACGTAGTTCTGGCGGGCGGGGCGCGGGGCGTTATAATACACCGGCAGCTGGCCCACGTGCCGGGGCACCGAAATGGGCAGGCGACCAGCCGGGTTGTAGTCGCCGAATAGCACATCGGCCACGGCGTTACCGCCTTCCTGACCGGGGTACCAGGCGTCGAGCACGGCGGGCACGTGGGCAGCCATCCAGTCCAGGTTCAGTGGCCGGCCCTTGATGAGCACCACCACCACCGGCGTGCCCGTCTTCACCACGGCTTCGAGCAATTCCTGCTGCAGGCCCAGCAGGTCCAGGGTGGCCCGGTCGTAGCCTTCCCCGCTTTCCATGTCACTGAGGGCTTGGTGGCCGCTGGCTACGGTGGCGGCGCCGGTGCTCTGATATTCGGTTTTGAAGTCGCGGGCACTGGAACCGCCCACCACCACCACGGCAACCTGGGCCTGGCGGGCGGCGGCCACGGCGGCGGCAATGTCGGCCCCGGCAGTATCCCGAATGGCGCAACCCTTCACGTAGGTCACCTTCGCCTCAGCGGGCATCTTCGCCCGGATGCCTTCCAGCACCGTCGTCACGTTGCTCTCGGGCTGGGGGGCGGTGTAGTCGCCGAGCTGATTGTAGACATTATCAGCGTTGGGGCCGATGACAGCAATGCGCTGCAGCGACCTAGACAGCGGCAGCACGTTTCGTTCGTTTTTGAGCAGCACCATCGACTCCCGTGCCACCTGCCGGGCCAGTTGCACGTGGGCCGGGCTGTTCACCTGCCGGGCCGCTTTCCGGGCATCCACGTAGGGATTCTCAAACAGGCCCATCTCAAACTTCAGCCGCAGCACCCGCCCCACGGCTCGGTCCAGGGTTTCTGTGGAAACGAGCTTCTGGTTGATGGCCTCCAGTAAAGCCTTGTCGTAACCGTAGCCGCTCAGGTCGTCGTCGAGGCCAGCGTTGATGGCCAGGGCTGCCGCTTCGGCCGGGGTAGCCGCCACGTGGTGGCTGGTCCGGAGGCCGCTGATGCTGCCCAGGTCCGACAAGGTAAAGCCCTGGAAATCCCACTGCCGGCGCAGCACATCCGTCAGCAGAAACGCATTGGCTGAGCATGGCACCCCATCAATGGAGTTGTAGGAAGTCATGATGGACTGTACCCCGGCTTTCACAGCGGCGTGCACCGGCGGTAGAAAACTCTGGTACAGTTCCCGGTAGCCCGTGCTGATGCTGCCGCCGTTGTGCCCACCTTCCGGCACCCCGTAGGCGGCAAAGTGCTTGAGCGTAGAAATGACGTTGTAGCCGCTTTGCAGGCTGCTACCCTGCATGCCCTGCACCACAGCCACGCCCAACTGGCTGATGAGCACCGGGTCCTCGCCGTAGGTTTCCTCCACCCTCGACCAACGCGGCTCCCGGGCCAGGTCCAGCACCGGGCCGTAGCCGATATGGCCACCCTGCACCCGCACCTCGGTGGCAATGGCCGCCGCCATCTGCCGCAGCAGGGCGGGGTTCCAGGTGCTGCCCTGCCCAATGGCCGTCGGGAATACGGTGGTACCGATGGCCATGTGGCCGTGCGGGCACTCCTCGGCCAGAAACAGCGGAATGCCCAGCCGGGTGTGTTCCACGGCGTACTTCTGCAGGGCATTGGTGGCCTCGGCGGCCTGAGTAGGGTTCAGGCCGGTGGTCAGGGTTTTGCGGGTCCAGGGGTCGGCGCGCAGCGTGGCCCATAGGCCTCCGATATGACGTTCATCTACCGCCCTACGGTAGGCCACGCTGGTACTTACTTGTTTACCGGTTTTCTCATACATTTCCCAGCCCAGCACCGTGGAAAGCTGGCCCACCTTCTCCTCCACCGTCATACGCCCGAGCAAATCCCGCACCCGGGCTTCAGTCGGCACTTTGCTGTCCTTATACAGCGGTCGGGCCTGTTGGGCGTGGGCCGCCGTGCTGAGGAAGTATAGCCCGAGGAGTAAAAGTTTACGCATTCGTGAATACAGTGTAAGACTTGCCCAAAAACCGTCATGTAGAGCGCAGCATCTCGCGTGCTGATGTTGCAGTAGTAATTCTGATGTCAGCACGCGAGATGCTTCGCTGCGCTCTGCATGACGTGCTCATCAACAGACAGCACCGGCTACTGCTCAGGGATAAAAGCAAACGCTAGGGCCGGATACGCCCCGGCTTGTTTTGCCAGCGCCGCGGGTAGAGTTACCTGCACCTGGTTGCCTTGTCGGGTCCAGGTTATGGGTTTGCCGGTTTGCAGCAGGGTCATCCGGCTGCCTTTTTTGGGCACGTTTCCGGTCCATTCAATACGGGTAGGCGCGGGCTTATCTTCTGGTAAACAGGCAATGGCGTAGCGCGTACCCTTCTTGCTTTGCGTAAAGTAGGTGCGGCCATCCTGGTACTGCTCGGTAGTACGGGTATTGTAAATGGCGGCCCCGTTCACCTGCAACCACTTCCCTATTTCCTGGAGCCGCGTCACGGCTTCGTCGGCCAGGGTGCCGTCGGGTTTGGGGCCCACGCCCAGCAGCAGGCTGCCACCTTTAGCCACCACTTCTACCAGGGAGTGAATGATGCGGGTGGGCGACTTATACTGGTCGTTAGGTACGTAACCCCAGTTGTTGGCCAGCGTCAGGCAGCTTTCCCAGGGGTTATCCAGTTTGTGGTCGGGTACACGCTGCTCGGGGGTTTGGTAGTTTTCGTAGGGACCGTGCACGGTGCGGTCCACCAGCAGGATGCCGGGCTGGGCCTCGCGGGCCATGGCGGCAATACGGGGCATGTTTACGTCCTGGCTGAACTCCGGAATGGGCGCACCCCAGGCACGGACTTCGGCATTCACGGTTTCGCGGGGCCGCACCCAGCCCCCATCCAGCCACAGAATGTCCAGGGAGCCATAGTCGTGCACCAGCTCGCTGATCTGGTTGTAGGTGAACTGCTGGTACTGCTGCCAGCGCCAGGGATACTTCCGAATGTCGTAATTCACGTTGCGGTCGGGCGTAGCGTACTTGGGCCACCAGAAGTTCTGGGAGTGCCAGTCGGGCTTGGAGAAGTAGGCCCCCAGCATAAAACCTTCTTTGCGGAACGCCTCAAACACGTACTTGGCTACGTTGGCCCGCGGGTTATTGCGAAACGGGCCGTGGGTGATGCTAAAATCCGACTGCCTGGTGTCGAACATGCTGAAACCGTCGTGGTGCTTGGTGGTAAACACCAAGTAGCGCATGCCCGCCTGCTTGGCCACGCGGGCCCACTGCTCGGGGTTAAAGTTCACAGGGTTGAACTGCTGACTCAGGCCCCAGTACCACTTCTTGTAGTCCTCGTAGGCCACGGTGCTGTCCCGCTCAATCCAGCTTTCCGAGCACAACTCCCACGACTCGATAATGCCCGGCACGGCGTACAGGCCCCAGTGCAGAATCAGCCCAAATTTCTGGTCCTGCCACTTCTCCAGCTTCTGCCGCACCAGCGGGTCGGTAGGCGCTTCGTACTGAGTAGACTGCTGGTGCACGCCTTGCTCCTGGGCCCGCAGCGGCAGCACCGTGGGCGCGGTGCACAAGGCCAGCGCAAGGGTAGCTTTCCTGAAATTCATACGCCGTTAAGTGTAATAGGAGGAATTTGTAAGCTAATGCTGGTTGGATATACCCTAGGATGCACAATTCAACTCTCAAACAGTAGCTGCCTCACCAGCTCCCATACAACGGCAGCATCAGTTTCCCAGCGCGGTGCGTCAAATTCTGTGGCTTTGGCTGCGGGAGGAGCGGCAAGCAGCTTTTTTGCGCTGGCGTGGAACTCCTCAGCGCCCGTACTGCGCGCAACCTCCCGGATGGTAGCTGGCGTAATGCCCGAACCCGGCATAATGCTGATGCGCCCGGCTGCCTGCCGCACTAGGGCGGCCAGTTGAGCCTGCCCTTCCGGGGCGGTAGCCTTCCCCCCGGAGGTCAGGATCCGCTGGCAGCCCAGACCGATGACGTCTTCCAGCGCCTGGGCCTGGTCGGGACAGGCATCAAAAGCGCGGTGAAACGTAACGGGCAACGGTCCGGCAGCTTCCATCAGCCGCTGGCAGGCCTCTACGGCCACGCGCCCGGTTTCATCCAGCACGCCTAATACCACGCCCGCGCAGCCCAGCGCCCGGCACTGCCGGATATCAGCTTCCATAATAGCTAGCTCCTGCGTATCGTACACGAAGTTGCCCGGCCGCGGCCGAATCAGCACGAATACAGGAATGGTGAGTTGAGCCAACGCGCGCTGGATAGTGCCGTACGACGGCGTAATGCCCCCCTGCTCCAGGCTTTGGCAGAGCTCAATTCGATGGGCGCCCCCAGCTTGCGCCGCCACGGCCGACTGCACCGAGCCCGCACAGATTTCCAGCACGGGCATCCTCATGTCAGCAAGTAGCCCGCCTGGATGAGCTGCTGCTGGTTTTGGGCGTCGCACACGGCGTAGCTGAACCCCTTTTGCAGGGCAAATGCCCCATGCTGCCCCTGCGCGTTAATGGCAATGAAGCACACCTGGATTTCCTTGGCCTTGTCGCCTTTGATGCGAGCCACCCGCTCCACAGCTGCTTTGCAGGCTGCCGTGGGGCTCATGCCCTGGCGCATAAATTCTACCACCGTGTGCGAGCCCGCAATGCGGATAATGTCTTCGCCCTGGCCGGTGGCGGCGGCGGCACCCACGGCATTGTCCACAAACAGGCCCGAGCCAATCAGGGGTGAGTCGCCGAGGCGGCCGCGCATTTTGAAGCCCATGCCGCTGGTGGTGCAGCTGCCGCTCAGGCGCCCCTGGGCATCCTGAGCCAGCATGGCAATGGTGTCGTGGTTGTTGGGGCCGCCGCCTACCGGACCGTTTTTGCGGTTACCCGAGTTTTCAATGTTGATAACGGGCTTATACTGGCTGGTTTTCAGCCACTCTTTGTAAGCCTTCTCCGCATCGGGGCTGAGCTTCTGAGGCTCCAGAGGGAAGCCCTGCGCCACGGCAAACTGCTGGGCGCCTTCGCCCACCAGCATCACATGCGGGGTGCGCTCCATTACGCGCCGGGCCACGCTAATGGGGTGCTTGATGCGCTCCAAAGCCGCCACGCTGCCGCAGTTGAACTGGTCGTCCATGATGCAGGCGTCGAGCGTCACGATGCCCTCCCGGTCGGGGTTGCCGCCCAGGCCCACGCAGCAGTTTTGTGAGTCTTCTGTCACCATCACGCCGGCTTCCACGGCATCAAGGGCCCGGCCGTTTTTACTCAGCACTTGCCAGGCACCCAGGTTGGCTGCTAAGCCGGTGTCCCAGGTCGAAATCACTAATGGCTTTCCTTTGGCAGGCAACGGAGGCAGGCTGAACGCTTCTACGGATGGACTGGCGGCCAGCGCGGCCACGCTGGCTGCAGAAGAGACCAGAAATTTACGGCGAGTAGGCATACGGGAGAAAGTCGAAATGGGCGTCCTCAAAGAAACTGATTTTCGGGTGATGTTTCACCCCGGTTGAGCACCTCGGAAAGTCTAGTTTTTCAGTTGGCTCACCAGTGTAGTCACCGATTGGGGTGCTACGTGCAGCAGTTCGCCGCCTTTCAGGTCCTGGCCTGGAGCGAGGTCCGTAGTGGCGGAGGTAACGTAAGATTGACCTTTGTCTGAGGGCTTACCGGCCACCTCCAGGCGCAGGTCGGCGGCGGTAGCGGCGGGGTTTACCACCACCGTAATAAGCTGTCGGCCGTTGGGACTACGGTAGGCCGATACCAGAGGAGCATTAGCCGGTGCGCCTTCGAGCGTGGCGGTGAGGCGTACGGCCCCGGGGCGCACAAAGCGGCTATAGTTGCCCAGTACCCACAGCATTTTGCTGGAGTAGTAGTTGCCGTCGGTCTTGTTCTTGTCCACGTACACCAGCCCATCTTTGTAATCGTAGGGAGACACGGCCAGCCACCACTGCCACGCCGTGGCGTTGGCCACCGTGAGGTCGGTGTGAATTACCCGGGCAAGGTAGAGCGCCGCCGTCATGCCCAAATCACGCGGGCCGCCGTTGATTTCGCCCGCGTTATCACCCAAAATACAGTACTCCGACTGCCAGAACGCCAGCCCCTGCACAGCGGCCACCTGGGCGGCCAGCTGCTCACGAGTAGCCACGGCCACCGTTTGGGGCGAGGTGGTGAAGTAGCTATGCCCGGCTATGATGCGCGCCACCCGGGGCGTATTCCCTAAGTAGGTTGAAGCCGCGGTATTCCCGAAAAAAGCGGCTATCTGGCTGCCCTGCTCGGGTTTATCGGCCGGGCCGGTGAGGTAGTCGAGCTTGCCTGCTTCGGTGATGAGTATTTGGGTGGGCAGCTTACTGGCTTGCAGCTTCGGGCCCAGTGCCCGGGCAATGCCGCTGATGTCGTCGTTGCGGAAGGGCGTGCCTTCCTGGCCTCCGTCGCTCCAGTCCCACTGGGGCTCGTTTACGGGGCTGAGGTACTGGAAGGTGATGCCCGTTTTCTGGCGCAGGCCTTCCAGCACCCGCACGCAGTAGTCGGCTAGGGCAGCCTGGCGCTCGGGGGCCAGGTTGGGTTGCTTGGCGGTGGCGTAAGCTTTGCCATTGCGGGTGAGGCTCACGGGTGGGCTGTTCAGGAAACCCAGGAACTGCTCTACGCCCCGCTTACGGGCGGCTTCCAGAAACCAGCGCTGCCCGGCCAGCCGGTTCCAGTCGTAGGTGCCGGCCGGGGTCAGGAACGACTCAGCGCGCCGCCATTCATCCTTGATACCGCTTTGCTCGCCCTGCTCGGCACTACCCGCCCCAATATTGAAGCGCCACATCGAGAGGCCAATGCCCCGGGGCTGTCCGCCGGGTCCGGTGGCGGTGCTGAACAGCAGGTCGGCAATGGCTTCTTTTTTGGCCGCGGGCCAGTTGCCCACAAACTGGCAGGCCCAGGCATCGGAAGCGGCGAAGTTGGCAATGGTTTGCCGGGGCTGGCCGGGCTCGATGCGGACGGTGTAGGTGGGCACCGACTGACTGTAGGCCGGCTGCGCCAGCAGCCACAAGCTGCCGATTACGCCCGCCGCCAGCCCACGAACCTGTTGCATGGAAAAGATTGACATAGAACGGAAAGCGGCGGCCACTACTAACTCGGTAGCAGCCGCCGATAAGGTGGAAAGGGAAAGCACAAAGAAAAGTGGTTACTGCTGCCACACCAGCCACTGCTGGCCGGCGCTGTTGGTGCCGGCCGCCTGCATCACCCCCGCCGCCGTGGTGGTAGAGGCCCCGCTTCCATCCAGCACCTGGCTGGTGCTGCGGTTTTTGAGGGTGTAGTAGCCAACCTCGTTAGCCGTAAGCTGCCACTGCTGGGTTGGGGCGCTGTTGTCGGGGTTTTGCACTACCATGGTGGTAGCCACATCGAGCAGCTGGCCGCTGTTGCGGTTTTTGAGCGTGTAGTAGCTGCCGGCCGAGGTGAGCTGCCACTGCTGGTTGACGGCCCCGTTGGAGTACCACTGCACCACGGGGGCCATGGGCTGCTTGCTGGCCCCGTTCACATCGGCTACCTGCCCGCTGCTGCGGTTGATGAGGCGGTAGTAGGCGTTGGGAAACAGCTGATTGGTGCCGCCCAGCCCCTCGCCCCAGGCAAACTGCACCCGGCCCAGGCCCGAGCCGTTAGTCACGGTGGTGTTGGTGCCATCAAACTGCAGCAGGCTGTACTGGTCGCCGCTGCGTAGGCCGGGCCAGTACACGCTGGCAATGTTGTGCTGGCGGCAATAGTTGCTCACGCCCAACACGTAGGCCTTCTTTACGTCGTTATCAATGGCCGAATAGTAGTTCACGCCGGTGGTCATGAACGCGCCCCATTCGGTAAAAACCGTGCGGCTGGCGTTGTTGCCCAGCTTGCTGGCAAACACGGCTTCCCAGCCCGCCGCCGTGGTGGCGGGGCTGCCGTAGAAGAAGTCGTAGAGGTGCAGGGAAAGCAGGCAGTTGCTGAAGCGAGAATCGGTGCCCAGCCTGGTCAGGTCCTCGGAGTAGCCCGTGCCGCCCAGCAGCACCCGGTTCTGAGGCACTGCCGGAAAACGGCTCAGCCAATCGGCGTACAGGGTGCCCAGCTCGGCGAGGGAGTAGCCGTAGGGCTCGTTGAACACCTCGAAGTACACCTTGGGGTTGGTGCCGTACTTACCCACCACCGTTTGCCACATGCTGATGAACTGCGCCGGGTCGTCCACGCGGCCGTCGCGGCGGGAGCTGCTTTCCCAACAGGCCAGAATCACCTTCATGTTTTTGGCCAGGGCCTGGTCGATGGCGCCGGTGTAGGCTTCCCAGGTAGCGCCGGTAGCCGTGGCCGGGTTGATAGGCAGGCGCACGGTGTTGGCCCCGGTGCTGCCCTGCAGGCCGCCGATGATTTTGGCCGATTTGGTTTGCACGGTGGCGTAAGTGTCGCCGGCCTGCAGGCCCGAGAGCACTAGGGCATCGTCCACAAAGTTGTCGCGGGGGTCGGCCCAGTTCAGGCCGGCAATGTTGCCCGCGCCCAGCCCGGCGGCCAGCACGGGCTCCGCGGTAACGGGCGGGGTTGGCGCGGGGTCCGGGGAATTAGAGCCACAGCCCGCCAGCGCCAGCAGGAGGGCTGTGGCCGATAAGCGGGACAGAATAACTGAACGTATCATGGGAATAAACTCAACAGAGAGAAGCCAGTAACAACCAAATGCCCGGCGCAGAAACAATCTGCGCCGGGCACTAGGCATTCAATTCGGGTTAGTAACCGGGGTTCTGGGTTACCACGCCGCCCGAGAGCTGAATCTGGGGAGTGGGAATCGGGAACAGGTTGTTCTTCTCCGAAATCTGGTCCTTCACCTTGCCGCCGTCGTATTGGTCGGTGTTGGTGCGCTGGGAGGCGTTGAAGGCCTGCATTACCTGTACCAGGCGCTTCTGCCGCACCAGGTCGTAGTAGCGGTGGCCTTCCATGGCCAGCTCCAGGCGGCGCTCCAGCCAGATATCGGCCAGCAGCTGCGAGCCGCTGGAGGTGCGGGGCAGTACGGTGCCGGGCTCCAGGCGGTTGGCGCGGGCCCGCACCAGGTTCAGCGAGGTAAGGGCTTTGCTATCCTGGCCCAGGCGCTGCGAAGCCTCGGCGTGAATCAGCAGCAAATCGGGGTAGCGCATTTCGATGCGGTTAAGCGGGGAATGCTCCCGCTCGTTGGCCGGACGGTCGGCCAGGGGCACGAACATCTTGCGGCTGATGCGGCCCGACTCGTTTTCCGACGGTTTGGTGTCGTACTTGGAGTAGTCGAAGCTGGCCGTTTTCGGGCCCACGTTGTCGCCCTCCTTGATGATGGTCCACTTGCGGCGGGGGTCGTTGCCGAAGGCCTGCTCCAGGTTGCTAGTAGGTGTGTTGAAGCCCCAGCCGTTGTCGGCGCGGCTGCGCATCACCACCGTCAGAGCCGTACCCAGGTTGAAGGTTTGGTTAGCGTTGTAGTTCAGCTCAAAAATGGACTCGTTGCCGTTGTGGTTGTTCACGTTCCACACGTAGCTGAACTCATCGTTGAGGTTGTACTGGCCCGAATTGATAACCAACTCAGCCGCTTGCTGGCTCAACGACCATTGCTCGGTGAACAGGTAAGCTTTAGCCAGGTAGGCGTTGGCAGCCCCTTTGGTGGCACGGCCTTTCTCGCTGCTGGGGCGGGCGGCCTTTTCAGGCAGCGCGGCGGCGGCATCCTGCAAATCCTTGATGATCTGGGCGTAGCAGTCGGCAGTGCTGGAGCGCTGGATGGTAAGGGCTTGGCTCGGCGACACCGGCGTGAGCACCAGCGGCACCCCGCCGTAACCCTTCACCAGCTCAAAGTAGTTGTAGGCGCGCAGGAACTTCAGCTCGCCCAGCAACTGCTGCTTCAAGGTGGCGTCAATGGGGGCCTTCTCCACTCCTACCAGCGCGGCGTTGCAGTTGCCGATGGCCTGGAAGATGAAGGTGTAGCGGTTATCGAACCACTCGTTGTTGGGCAGCCAGAAGAAGCGCGAGAAGTCGCCGAACTCGCGCTGGTCGCCGGCAATGGAATTGCCCTTCCAGGCATCGTCCGAGCCAGCGTCGCCGAACATGCGGGTGCGGTCAATTTTCCACCAGTCGTCCTGGTCGGTGAGGGCGTAGCAGCCCATTACGGCCGCTTTACACTCGTCGGCGTTGGTGTAGAAGTTGGCGGTAGTCTGCTGGCCGTTGGGCAGCTGGGTCAGGAAATCTTCGCAGCTCTGCAGCGCGAGGCCCAGAGAAACCAGGCCCACATATAGACAGTATTTTTTCATGACAGGGAGCGGGTGGGAAGCGTTAGAACGTGATGTTGGCACCGGCCAGGAACGTGCGGTTGGTGGGGTAGTTGCCCAGGTCTACGCCGCGGTTCAGGGCAGAGGCCCCGTCGGTGTAGGAGCGGCCGTAACCCAGCTCGGGGTCGAGGCCGCTGTACTTGGTGAAGGTGAACAGGTTCTGGCCGCTCACGTACAGGCGCAGGCTCTTCATGCGCATGGTGTTCACCAGGCCGTTGTTGAAGGTGTAGCCCAGCTGCAGGTTCCGGACGCGGGCGTAGGAGCCATTTTCCACGTAGAAGTTGGAGAAGCGCGTCAGGTTCTGGTTGTTGTCGTTGGCCACCACGCGCGGCACCGTGTTGCTGGTGCCTTCGCCGTGCCAGGCTTTATCTTCGAGGCCGGCAATCTTATTGTAGTTGTAGCTACCCGAGTACCACCAGCCTTTGTTGGCATTCACAATGTCGTTGCCGAAGCTGCCCACCAGCGAGGCCTGCAGGTCGAAGCCCTTGTAGCCGGCCGTGAGGTTTACCCCGAAGGTCAGGTCCGGGAAGGGGTTGCCGATGAACTTCTGGTCGTTGGCGTCAATCTTACCGTCGCCGTTGAGGTCGGCAAAGCGGAAGTCGCCGGGCTTGGCGTTGGGCTGAATGATTTGCCCATTGGAGGCTTTGTAGCTGTCAACCTCGCCCTGATTCTGGAAGATGCCGTTGGTCTGGTAGCCGTAGAACGCGCCCACGTAGCCGCCTTCCTCGGTTTTGGAGGGCCGGCCGAAGATGGGCGTGTTGCCCGAGTAAATGGCCTGCCCGTTGGCCAGCTTGTCAATGCGGCTGATGGCGCGGGTGCCGTTCACGCTCACGCCGTAGGTGAAATCACCGGCCGATTTGTTGTAGCCCACCGTGAAATCGAAGCCGTTGGTGTGCATGCTGCCCACGTTGGTGATAGGGCTGTTGTAGCCCGCCCCCACGTGGCCCGGAATAGCCTGGTACATCAGCATGTCGTAGGTATTGCGGCGGAACACGTCGGCCGTTACCGTGAGCTGGTTGTTGAACAAGCCCAGGTCGGTACCCACGTTGTAGTCCTCCACCGTTTCCCACTTCACGTCGGTGTTGGGCACGTTGCTTTGCACCACGGCCACCTGCTGGGTGGCATCCACGCCGGTTACGTAGTAGGTTTTGGCCAGGGTGCCGATGAAGGCGGTGTTGCTGATGTTCTGGTTGCCCACCCGGCCCCAGCTGGCGCGCAGCTTCATGAAGTTCAGCGTCTCAAACGACTTCAAGAACGACTCATCCGACACCAACCAGCCTACCGACAGCGAGGGGAACGTGCCCCAGCGGTTGTTGGTGGGGAACACCGAGGCCGCGTCGCGCCGCACGCTGGCCGACAGCAAATAGCGGCCTTTGTAGTCGTAGTTCACGCGCCCAATCAGGGAGGCAATGGTATTCACGTAGTTGTTGCCGTAGGCCGCGTAGTTGGCCGTGGCGGCATCCAGGTAGCGCAGGCTGGGGTCGTTGCTGGGAATGGCCTGGCCCGAGCCCGACTGGGTGCGGTTGTCGAACTTCTCCAGCGTACCGGCGGCCAGAGCCGTGAAGTTGTGGTCGCCCAGCGTTTTGGTGTAGGTGAGCGTGTTGGTGTTGTTCCAGTAGATGCCCAGGTTGTGCTCCCGGGTTACGGAGTTTACCAGGTTCTGCTCGTTGCCATCAATCTTGAAAAACGGGTAGAACGAGTCCCGCTCGTAGATGTTGGTGTTGGTGCCCACGCGGGTTTCCAGCACCAGCCCGTCGATGAACTCGTAGTTGGCGTACAGGTTGCCCACCACCGAGTAGTTGTTGCGCCGGTCGTCGTTGCGCTCCACTACGGCCAGCGGGTTGCCAATGTCGGTGGGCGAGGCACCGTAGTAGTCGTAGGGGTTGCCGGAGGTGCCGGGTACGCGGGCCTTCGTGATGGGGTCATCGTTGAAGGCGTCGCGGAACAGGCTGCCGCTGTTCTGGTAGTGCTGGCCGGTGGTGGTAAGGGTCAGGTCTTGCCCCACTTTCAGCCGGCGGGCGGGCTGGTACTGCGTTTTCAGGCGCAAGGACAGCCGGTCGAAATCCGAGCCCAGAATCAGGCCCCGCTCCTTGAAGTAGCTCAGGCCCGTGGAGTACACCAGCTTGTCGCTGCCGCCCGAGAGGCCCAGCGAGTAGTTCTGGGTGATGCCGCGCCGGGAAATTTCCTTCCACCAGTTCGTGGTTTCGGTGAAGGAAGCCGGGTTCTGGTACACGGCCGGCAGGCCCGAGTTAGAAGCTGCTAGGTTCATCAGGCGGGCGTACTCGCTGGCCGAGGCCATATCGGGCACCCGCGTGGGGCTGGATACGCCGGTGGTGGCATCCACCGCAATAACCGACTCGCCCTTGGTGCCGGTTTTGGTGGTAATCAGGATAACGCCGTTGGCAGCGCGCGAGCCGTAGATGGCCGCCGAGGCCGCATCCTTCAGCACCGAAATGGTGGCAATATCCTTCGGGTTCAGGAAGTTGATGTTGTTCACCGGCAAGCCATCCACCACGTACAGCGGCGAGTTGCCATTGATGGTAGAAATACCGCGGATCAGAATCTGGGGCGGAGTGCCCGGCTCCGAGCCTGCGCCCACAACCGTTACGCCGGCGGCCTTACCCTGCAGGGCCGAGCCCACGTCGCTCACCGTGAGCTTGGAGAGCTCCTTACCGGCCACGGTGGTTACGGCGTTGGTTACAGTGCGCTTTTCCTGGCTACCGTAACCTACTACTACTGCTTCGTTCAGCAGCTGCGTATCGGGGCTGAGGGCCAGGGACAGCGTGGCCTGGTTGCCCACGGCCACCTCCTGCCGAGAGTAGCCGATGGAGGTGAACACCAAAGTGGGGTTGGCGGTACCGGCCGGAATTTGCAACGAGAAGTTGCCGTTCTGGTCGGTAGTGGTACCCACAGAGGTGCCCTTCAGGATAACCGTTACGCCGGGCATACCGGCACCCTTTTCGTCGCGGACGGTACCGCTTACGGGGCCGTCGGCTACTACGGCTTCCGTACCGGGCTTGCTTACGGGAGCAGCCGAAGCCAGGGCGGGAGCAGCGGCCAGCGGCAGGAGGGCACTGCATAGCAAAATAGAGGTTCTCTGCATGTGGGAGGAAATTGTGGGCCGGCGGGGCAGCCCCGTGAGGGAGGGAAGTGGTGGCGGGAGTGAGTGGTTACTGGACTCAAAGGAGTACTGCAACCCGAGCTGTTGTAAGCTGGGGTAAAACTACCGGGAGGTTGCGGCGAAATCGGGCGGTATTTCGGGCTATAAGGGGGTAGAGATTCGCCGCCCCACTTGGTTGACCCATTTGCTACCCCTCACAGGTGCCATTCAGAGGGCCTAAGCACCTACCACCTACTGTTCAGCTACACACATGGGCACGCAACAGCTGGTCGCCGACTCATAGCGGGCAGAAGAAGCCGCACATCTGCCAAGGGAAGCGCAGTAAGGGTAACAGCCCATACCAGCGGTGCGGGTGCCAGCTAGTGGTATCCCCTGAACCCTCGCTCTTCACTGGCCCCACTCCTCATACTGAGGACCTGATACCATCAATCCACCGGATTTGGCGGATTTACCGCCCATTATCGCAGGATTTGGCACGCTCTCCGGTTGGCTGCTGCCTCTACCTTTGAGCCTACCCCGAACCGGAGCCGGCGGCCTGAGAATTCGCCTGCATTGTTTGTTGTGCCGCCCTCCGCTTCTCCTTCCGTACTGCTCTGGCATAGCAGCACTGCTGCGCCCCACTCCACTCCTTCCAAACCTTATTCGCCACATCTCCTTTCTAGCACGTGATGATAGGAAAGCATATTGCCGGACTGCTCCTGAGCGGTCTGAGCCTGACCACGGGTGCCCTGGCTCAATCCACTGCCCCCAAGCCGGCCACGGCCAAGCACACCTTTGCCCTAGGCGACGAACAGTTTTTGCTCGATGGCAAGCCTTTCCAGATGATTTCGGGGGAGCTGCACTACCCCCGCATTCCGCGGGAAGCGTGGCGGGCCCGCATGAAAGCGGCCAAAGCCATGGGGCTGAACACCATTGGCACCTACGTATTCTGGAACCTGCACGAGCCGGAGCCGGGCAAGTACGACTTCAGCGGCAACAATGATATTGCTGCCTTTGTGCGTACGGCTCAGGAAGAGGGCCTGTGGGTGGTGCTGCGCCCCAGCCCCTACGTATGCGCCGAGTGGGAATTTGGGGGCTACCCCTACTGGCTGCAGAAGCAGAAGGGCCTGGAGGTGCGCAGCCTGGAGCCGCAGTACCTGGCCGCCTACGGCCGCTACCTGAAGGAAGTAGCCAAGCAGCTGGCACCGCTGCAAGTCAACCACGGTGGCCCTGTGCTGATGGTGCAGGTAGAAAACGAGTACGGCTTCTACGCCAGCGACAAAAAGTACCTAGCCGAAAACCGCCGCATGTTCCAGCAAGCCGGTTTTGATGGACTGCTCTACACCTGCGACCCAGGCGAGAAAGTAACCGAGGGCCACCTCGACGGACTGCTGCCGGCCGTGAACGGCTGGGACAGCCCCAAGAAGGTAAAAAACGTGGTGCGCCAGAATCACGGCGGCAAGGGCCCCTACTACATTGCCGAATGGTACCCGGCCTGGTTTGACTGGTGGGGCACCCCGCACCACACCGTGCCGGCCGCCCAGTATAGCACCCGCCTCGATTCGGTGTTGGGTGCGGGTATCTCCATCAACATGTACATGTTCCACGGGGGCACCACCCGGGGCTTCATGAACGGGGCCAACTACAAGGGCGGTGATACCCGCTACGAGCCCCAGACCAGCAGCTACGACTACGATGCCCCGCTGGACGAGGCCGGCAACCCTACGGCTAAGTTTATGGCGTTCCGGCAGGTTATCGAGAAACACCTGCCCAAGGGCCAGCAACTGCCGCCGGTTCCCGCGGCCAAGCCGGCCATGCGCCTGCCCGCTATCAGCCTCACCAGCAGCACCAGCCTGCTCACTGCCCTGCCTAAGCCGGTAGCCAACGCCCAGCCTCTCACCTTCGAGGACCTGAGCCAGCCCTACGGTTACGTGCTGTACCGCACTACCGTACCTGGCGGCCGCACCGGCGCCCTGCAGCTCAAGGACCTGCGCGACTACGCCGTGGTGCTGGTGAACGGCCAGCGCGTGGCCACCCTCGACCGTCGCCTCAACCAGGAGCAGGTAGAGCTGAAGCTGCCCGCCGGCTCGGTTACGCTGGACATTCTGGTAGAAAACATGGGCCGCCTGAACTTTGGGCCCTTCCTCAACCAGAACCGTAAGGGCCTAACCGGAGGCGTGAGCTTTGCCGGGCAGCCCCTCACCGCCTGGCAGCACTACCCCATGCCCTTCACCACGCCGCCCGCCGCAGCTAAGGCCACGGCTAAACCTAGCAGCAACGCCCCAGTACTGCGCCGCGGCTCCTTCACCGTTGCCAAACCCGCGGATACCTACTTTGATATGAGCAGTTGGGGCAAAGGCTGCGTGTGGGTGAACGGCCACCACTTGGGTCGCTTCTGGGAAATCGGGCCAACGCAGACCATGTACGTACCTGCCGAATGGCTGAAAAAAGGCCAGAACGAAGTGGTCGTGCTGGAGCTGCTGAAAACCGACCAGGACCAGCTCACCAGCCTCGATAAACCTATCCTGGACGTGGTTCATCCCGACGGCGAAGCCCGCAAATAAACATCCTGACAATAAATAATGAGGCGGCACCCTGATGCCGCCTCATTATTTATTGTCAGGATGGAACGGGGTAGCTTGCTGTACTTGCTGCAACCGGCTTCCACATTCGTAAACCCATTTCCCGAAATGTTGGAAGCAAGAAGTAATGTCCGACTGAAATCGGGCCGGTTATGCTCATCGATGGCAATCTACAGGCAGGAAATTAATCGTATATAGAATCTGCGTTATCTATCCTGTATGCCACACCACCCACGCCGGCCGAAACCGTTTCACGCCAAAGAGCTTTTCGCCTGGCTGATAGCGGGAATTGCTTTCGTTCTGCTGGCCGTGTTGGTGGTGCGCTTTGGCTGGTAGCTGGTTTACCGAAAAAGCCGTGTCTCGGTTCGGCGAAGTGCCCCCTTATTGTTTACCGTGAAGCTTATCCCAGGCGTCAAAGCCGATGTCGGCCCAGGGCGTCCCCCGGCTGAAGCGGTACATCCACGGATAGTGGGTACCTTCCTGCTCTTTTGAGCGAATTTCCCGGATATCCCGCTGCACTTTAGCCGGACTGCCCACGGCAAAGCTATAGTCAGGAATATTACGGGACACCACGGAGTTAGCACCAATCAGACAATTCGCGCCAATAGTCGTTCCCGGCAGAACTACGGAGTGGACCGCAATGATGGTGTAATCACCAATCGTTGGTCCTTTATACACGTTCGAAGGAGGAAGCGGGTCGTTGGTGAAGATGGTATAGGGATACAGAAACACATAGCTACCAACCGTGCTGAACTCACAGATGTGCACGTTGCTGTAAATGCGCACGTAGTCACCAAAGGTAGAATTGCCCTGAATATCAACTAACGTGCTAATCAGGCAGTTGTTGCCGAATACGGCTCCTTCCCGAACTGTAATGCGATGCCCTGTAACCAAGCCCTCGCCAAAGGTGCTGCCCGCATAAATGATGGCATGGCTTCGGATAAAGGAGTTAGCTCCGATAACCGTAGGCGGGTTAACGTAGTCAGGATCTTTGTAGTAGGCATATAGCGGGTCGCCGATAACACAGTCGTTGGTGATGACAGTGTTGTCCCCGATGATGACATTGTCATAAATGGTCGTATTGTCGCCGATTCGGACATTCTCTCCTATCTGGACATTATGTCCAATACGGACATTGTGGTTAGTAAATTTCATTAGAACTCGTTTAGGGTGGAATATGCGGTAATAATAGGCCTTTTCACTGTGGCTGGTTAACTAGCAGCCACTATTCATGCTTCCTTTCCTATGACAATCTTCCACAACATCGTGACAGACCTCAACGAGCGGGGAATATTCACGCTTACCATCAACCGCCCCAGCAAGTACAACGCACTGAATCATCAGACGCTTGATGAGTTGGAGGCCGCGTTTGTATACGCCATTGGTGAGCCTCAGGTGAAAGCTATCCTCGTAACTGGAGCTGGGGAAAAAGCCTTCGTAGCGGGAGCCGACATTGCGGAGATTCAGCAGCTCAGCGCCGAAAGTAGTCTGCCATTTGTATTGCGGGGCCAACAGGTCTGCCACCTTATCGAGAACTGTCCCAAACCGGTTGTGGCCGCCGTAAACGGGTTTGCCTTAGGCGGCGGCACCGAGCTGGCCATGGCCTGCCACATCCGGGTAGCAAGTGAAACCGCACGATTTGGCTTGCCAGAGGTAAGCCTGGGAATTATGCCCGGGTACGGTGGCACGCAGCGCCTGCCTGCGCTCATCGGCAAAGGCCGGGCCTTCGAATATATCTTCACCGGCAAGCAAATACCAGCTGCCGAAGCTTATCGGATAGGTCTGGTGAACCAAGTGGTGGCTCCCGATGAACTGGTACCTAGCTGCCATGCACTATTGGAAAGCATACTCACTAATTCCTTGTCAGCTATTAGCCAAGTAGTCAAAGCCGTAAACGCACACTTTACGAACCCGAAAACTGGCTACCAGGTAGAAGTCGAATCGTTTCAGAGATGCTGTGAGGCACCGGATTTTCAGGAAGGAACCCGTGCTTTCGTAGAGAAGCGGCGACCCACATTCCAGGCAAATGCTATTCAATAGCTCAGCAAAAAGCCCCGCCCTGCCTGGCGGGGCTTTTTATTTTTCTCCACTCGTTGCTTGCAAAACAGCTGCTCTTACCGGTATTGGCATGTGTAGCTGGCCAGGGTTTGCAATACACCTGGAGTTTACCAGACCAGACAAATCACCTGCCATTCATACCCTTGATAAGCAGATAGATAAAATTCTCCCGTACACTCGTGGTTGCGCGGCACTAACTGAACAGGCGCAGTTGCAGCAAGGGCCAGCCGTAGCAGGGCGCAGCATCGGTTCAAATAAATTAACGGTAACTTACGTTATACAGGCAGATGGAAGAGAGTGGGGAGGTGTGGGCACGGCCCACGGTAGCGACTCGCTGACGCGGATTTTCTGTCTATTTCTCTGGCGAAACGTGTGGACGAATGACTCCGAAAATTTCAGTAATCATCCCGAATTACAACCACGGGCTGTACTTGGCGCAACGCATCCGCAGTGTACTTGGGCAGACGGAAAAAAACCTGGAAATCATCGTGCTGGATGATTGCTCCACCGACAACAGCCGGGAGGTAATTGCCCGGTTTGCCCGGCAAGATGCCCGCATACGTGTCACGCTCAACGAGCAGAACAGCGGCAACACCTTTGCGCAGTGGAACAAGGGGCTGGCCCAGGCAACCGGAGAGTACGTGTGGATTGCGGAAAGCGACGATTTCGCCGACCCCCGCTTTCTGGAAACGCTGAGCTCCGTACTGGAAAAGAATCCCTCTGTTGGCTTAGCTTACTGCAATTCGTGGCACGTGGATGAATCGGGCCGGCGCGTGGTTGTGCATACTGAAACCGGTGCCGAATTCAAGATTGAAAACTGGCAGCGCGGCTTTACGGCCGCAGGGCAAGGCTTTATTGAGGAATATCTATGCAATGGCAACGTTATTCCTAATGCCAGCGCGGTGTTGCTGCGGCGTAGCATTACAGAGGAGGTTGGGCCAGCAGAAACCAACTTCAAGCTGGCGGGGGACTGGATTTACTGGATTCGGGTGTTGGCCCGCTGCGACGTAGCCTTCGTTGCCAGGCCCCTGAACTTCTTTCGGCGGCACGCCTGCAACGTCCGGAGTACCACCAAACCACTTACCGTTCTGCTGGAGGGTGCCAAGATGATTAAGCGGTTACGCCGACACGTTTCCCTGGGGCCCTGCTTCGAGGAGCACAGAGCCCGGCAGGTAGTGCGGGACTGTTTTCACGCAGTGCTGTACGATAACATGCGGATTGCAAAGGTGAGAAAGGTGCTGGCCGTATTACGCAAAGCCTTGCCCAATTACCGATCAGTTTGTCTGAAAGAAATAATGCGCATTCTGCTTGCAAACCGTTTCAGCGGATTACGCCAGGTTTTGGGCGATGGAATACTGTACAGGCTATTTCGGGGGAAACAAAAGCCGGCGTTGTTGTAGTGGCCGGGTTTGATGTTCAGCTGCCCATAGCCTGCGGCTCCGCTTACTACACTCTTTTGTCCGGACGGGTCCGCTGCCCTACGCCTTTACTTTGCCAGATACTTTCTGGTGGGCCTGTGTACACTCTTACCACACGCAAAAAACCACCATTTCCAAAGGAAATGGTGGTTCCACACATCGAAAGCGCACTCCCCTCAGACTACGCCCGATGATAGTTGCGCGCTACACCAGGGAGATTACTAGCCCCGGGTGCGCTGTACTTTGCGCGGCAGATATACCCCGCGCACTGTTTATAACTGACTGTTTCGCGTGGCAACGGTTGCAGCATACTACTCATTAATGCCCCAGCACCTGCACTTGCGGGATGGCGCGCAGCTCCAGGCGGATACCTCGCTCGGGCGCGGCCTGCCGGAAATTTTCAATGGCCTCCAGCACGTCGTAATCAATGAAAGAAGAGTCGGAGCCGTCGATGAGCACCTGGGTATCGTCGGGCAGTTCGTCCAGCACTTTCACAATGCTGGCTTTATTCAGGAAGGTAACCTGCTCGGAAAGTTTGAGGTGAATGGGCCCGGGCTGCATGGCGGCGGGCTTGCTCAGGTAGTACGCCGATTCGTAGTTGGCCTTCAGGATGTAGAAGATACCCACGGCCAACCCTACCGACACCCCTTTTAGCAAATCCGTGAACAGGATGGCGATGATGGTGACGATGAACGGCAGGAACTGCTGCCAGCCCAGCTGCCACTGCGTGCGGTACAGGGCCGGTTTGGTGAGCTTGTAGCCTACTACCAGCAACACCGCCGCCAATGCTGAGTACGGTACCTGATTGAGCACCGACTCCAGGAACAACAGGCTGATCAATAGCAGAATGCCGTGGAAAAAGGCCGACATGCGGGTTTGGCCGCCGGCATTGATGTTGGCGGAGCTGCGCACAATAACTGCCGTGAGCGGCAGCCCGCCCAGCAGGCCGCTGATGATATTGCCGGTGCCCTGCGCAATTAGCTCCCGGTTGGTAGGTGTAACGCGCTTGTGCGGGTCCAGCTTATCCACGGCTTTCACGCTCAGCAACGACTCCAGGGAAGCTACAATGGCGAAGGTGAAGGCCACTGCAAAAAAACCGGGCCGCTGCAGAGCCGACCAATCGGGGCGGGTGAAAGAGCCCACGAAGTCCTGCCAGGAAGAAATATCGGGCAGATTAACCAAGTGCTGAGGCCGAATACGCAGTACCGGAGCGGCCACGTCCAGCAGGTTGTTCAGCCCGATAGAGACGAGTACCACCACCAGCGCGCCCGGCACCAGCCGCAGAAAGCGTACGTGCTTGGTCACTTGCTGGTCCCAGACCAGCAAAATGCCCAACGACACCAGCCCTACCAGCGCCGAGCCGGCCCCAATACCTTCCATAGCCCGCTCAATGGCCGAAAACGTGTTCTGGCCATCAAACTGCAGGAACGTCATGTCCTCGAAGTAGTCGGCATCGGCCCCCACGAGGTGCGGAATTTGCTTCAAAATGAGCGTGAGCCCAATGGCGGCGAGCATGCCCCGGATAACGGATGTGGGGAAATACATACCCACAATACCGGCCTTCAGCAGCCCCATTACCACCTGTATAACGCCGGCAATCACCACGGCCGCCAGTACTGCCTGAAACGACTGCAACGACTGCAACGACGCCAGCACAATGCTGGTGAGGCCCGCCGCCGGCCCACTCACGCTCAGCGCCGAGTTACTCACCCACGATACAACCAAGCCTCCCACGATACCGGCAATGATGCCCGCCAATAGTGGGGCTCCCGAGGCCAACGAAATGCCCAGGCACAAAGGCAATGCCACCAAGAACACCACCAGCCCGGCCGGCAGGTCTTTACTCAGGTGTTTCCAGGGCGAGGAGGGAATACCGGTGGGCGTATGAGCCGGTGCGGTTGCGGTGGGTTTAGCAACGTCAAACATAGGAACGAGGGGAGGCAAGAGAGGTCGATAAACCCAATCAGCCAGTTGCCCACCAGGTTTAGTGCAAGTCTAGGGTGCCCTCGTTAAGACCCAATTAAAAGAGAATTAAAATGTAATTAAAAATCAAATATCTCATCATCAACACTTTATAAGCAAATGCTTATATAAGCAAGTTTCGCAACTGTTCAGGTTCGCAGAGCGGGCAAATCTAGCGTTACAGCGGTGCCCTGCCCCAACTGACTTTCTACCCTGATTTCGCCCTCGTGCAGCTCCATGATTTTGGCAGTAAGGGGCAGGCCGATGCCGTGGCCAGGTACGGTGCGAACGGCCTCGGCCCGGAAAAAGGGCACGAACACCTGCTGCCGGTCGGCTTCCGTCATGCCCATTCCCCGGTCGCGCACGGTGAGTTGCACCCGGCTGCGCGAGGCCACCAGCGTGGCCAGCACCGCCTCGGTGGAGCCGGCCGAAAACTTGCACGCATTTTCCAGGATATTCAGGAAGGCCGACAGCAGCAGCGCTTCGTTGCCCAGCACGGCGTACGGCACCGCCTGCCGGGCAGCCGGCGACTCCGTAAAATCCAGGTCGATGCGGCAAGTGGGGTGGCGGCGGTGCACCTCCTCGTGGGCCAGGAGCAGCAGCTCATCGAGGCGTACAAGGGTGCGGGGCACTTGCGAGGGGTCGTCGGAAGCGCGGGCAATCTGCAGGAGCCCATTGGTGAGGTCTTTAAGCAGGCGGGCCGCATCGAGGGTACTTTGCAGCACCCGGCGGTACTCCTGGGGACTGCGTTCCTGCTGCAGTAAGGCCACTTCCAATTGCCCAATAACAGCCGCCAGCGGAGTGCGCAGTTCGTGGGAGGCGTCGCGCACGAAAGTGCGCTGGCCGGCAAAGGCTGTTTCGAGTCGGTTGAGCAGGCTGTTGAAACGCTGCGCCAGCAGGGATACCTCGTCCTGCCCGTCGGCCTGCGACAGGCGGCGGTGCAAATCGGAAGCCGTGATGCTGTCGACTTCCTGAATGATACGCTGCATAGGCTTCAGTGCTTGGCCGGCAAAAAACCAGCCGCCAATGCCCACTATCACAAACGACATCAGCAGTCCGGAGGTAAGCACAGTAAGCAGATCCTGCATTTTCGCGCGGCTGTCGGCGTCCACGGAGGAGGCCACCACCACAAAATCACCCCGCACGGCGTCGCGGTAGCGCAGGCCCACGGTTTGACGGTAATTGTCTTCCAGTAATACCTCCCGGGCATCGGCTCGCACGGCGCGGAGCAACTCTACTGGCACGGTTTCCGGGCCCGTTAGCCCCTCCCGAAAGACTACCTGGTTTTGGGAGTCGAATACCCGAACCTCCTCGTCGGGCAGGGTGCGGTAGAACTGGCGCAGATACTGGCGGTAGGAGGCGCGGCTGGCCTCGTCGCTGCGCCGGGTTCCATCCAGGTATACGTGGGCCACAATGCGGGCCCGCGCAAACAGGCTTTCGGTGAAGGCCTCCCGCCTCGACTGGTAGGTAAAAAAGTATATCACCGCCGAAAACAACAGCAGCGTTACCACCAGAATGGCCACAAACTGCAGCGTGAGGCGGGTGCGAATAGACATAAGGTAGTTTCTGGTTGCTAGTTTCCAGCTACTGGTTGTCAGCTATGTAACATTGCTCTGGCAACTAGAAACCGGAAACTAGCAACCAGAAACTTATTTACTCTTCCTTCATCACGTAACCCATGCCCACCAGCGTGTGGATAAGCTTGGGTGTGAAGTCTTTATCAAGCTTTTTGCGCAGAAAGTTGATGTACACGTCGATGACGTTGGAGCCGGTGTCGAAAGACGTTTCCCAGACGTGTTCCAGGATATCCACCCGTGACACCACCCGGTTCTGGTTGCGCAGCAGATACTCCAGCAAAGCAAACTCGCGGGCGGTGAGCTGAATGGTTTGCCCGGCCCGCTGCACCACCTTGCGGCCGGGGTCCAAGGTCAGATCGGCCAGGCGCAGCACCGCTTCGGCCGAGGGCGACTCGTGCCGGCGCCGGGTGAGGGCCCGAATGCGGGCCAGCAGCTCCTGAAACGCGAAAGGCTTCACCAGGTAATCATCGGCCCCGGCGTCCAGCCCGCGGATTTTATCGTCGGTTTCGCCCAGGGCCGTGAGCATCAGAATGGGCACGCCGGTATCCTGGGTACGCACTTGGCGGCACACTTCCAGCCCACTCAGACCGGGAAGCAAGGTGTCCAGAATAATCAGGTCGTAGGGATTGGTCTGCGCCAGGCGCAACCCCAATACGCCGTCGGCGGCCAAGTCAACGGTGTGATGCTGTTCGGTGAGGCCCTGGTGCAGGAAGGAGGCCACCTTTGGTTCGTCTTCGACCAGCAGAATTTTCATGAGTACGGGTGGTTGGTTACTGGCAAGGTAGTACGGCCGGTGCGAGAATTCAGAACAACACCGCCTTAATAGCCATTTCGCCGTACTGATGTGCCTCTATACTCAATACAAAAAAATGTCAGAATAATTTAAAATTTACTTGACTTTACAACTTCAATCCAATACGTTTATGGAAATATTCTATACCAGCGCTGTGCGCTGCCCGCATTTTTTAGGAAGTCAGTCGCTCACGCTCTTTGTTTCATCCCCTCACTTTCTACATGCCGTACGCCGCCTGCTTCCGTTTTTGTGTGCTGTTGCTGATGCCCTTGGTACTGGGGCTGGGAGGGTGTGTTTCGCAGAAGAACCTGCCCTACCTGCAGGGCTCAACCTACAATACCCGCACGCCCGTAACGGCCGAAAACGCCCGGCAGCAATACCGCATCCAGCCCGGCGACGTGCTGAGCATTCGGGTGCAGAGCGTGCAAACCCAGCTCAACGATATGTTTAACACGGTAGATGCCCGCGCCGTGTTCAACGGTGACCCGGGCAACCTATATCTGACGGGCTATTCCGTGGATGAGGCGGGCAATATTGCCCTGCCCACGGCCGGCGTACTGAAGGTGGAAGGCCTTACAGTGGAAGAAACCCAAGCCGCCGTGAAACAGAAAGTGAGCACGTTTGTACGGGATGCCAACGTGCTGGTGAAGCTCCTCTCCTTCAAGATTACCGTGCTGGGTGAAGTGCGTAATCCGGGCCGGTACTTCGTGTACAATGCCCAGTGCACGGTGCTGGAAGGCCTGGGCCTGGCCGGCGACCTGACGGAATTCGGTAACCGCCGGAATGTGAAGCTGATTCGCCAGACGGCGAAGGGCTCGGAAGTAGTGCTGCTGAACCTCACCGACCCCGGCCTGCTTACCTCGCCCTATTTCTACCTGCTGCCCAACGACGCGCTGTACGTGGAGCCCATGCAGGCCCGCACCAACCGCGGCAATGCCGGCAACCTGGCCCTGGTATTCTCCGGGGTATCAGCCTTAGTGCTCATTCTCAACTATCTGAAAGTGCTCTGACCCACCTTATCCGCCGCTTTCCTCCACTTTATCACCGCCTACCGGAATGGAACAACGCCCGCACTCCCCTGCCGATGAACTCGACCTGCACGAGCTTTTTTTCCGGCTCCGACACCGTTGGCCCCTGTTTCTGATATCGTTGCTGGTGGCCGGGCTGGCGGCATTCTTGTACCTGCGCGTGAAGCAGCCGGTGTACGCCTTCCGCTCCACCATGCTGCTCGGCGACCAGGGCACGGGCTCCAAACAGGCCCAGGAGCTGCTCAAAATTCTGGAGGTGAAGGACAAGGGCACCAAGATGGAGGATGAAATCGGGCTACTTACCTCGGCCGAGATGATTCATCAGGCCTTGGGGCGGCTGCCGTTTGAAACGTCGTATTTCGTAGCCCCCACTACCTGGCTGAATACGGCCAAGGACATTCAGCTGCAGGAGCGTCCCGTAGGGTCGGTGCCCTTCCGGCTGCGGCCCCTGGCCTCGGCCCCCCAGCTGACGGACGTGCGGATTTACGTGGAACCGCTGGGCGACGGGCGCTTCCGGGTGCAGGCGGATGCTGACAAAGGACGCCTGTTTAGTTTGTCGACCGGCGAGCTAGTGCGCGACGTGCTGAACCCGCACCTCAACGAAACGGTACGCTCCGGCGACACCCTCCGCACTCCGCTACTAACGGCCGTGCTGGAAGTTGAGCCCGGCTACCCACCCCAAAACCTGACGGAGCGGTATTTTGTGCAACTCCGCGACCTGAACAGCCTGACGGGTGAATACCAGCAGCGCCTGACGGTGCGGCCCATCGACCGTGAGTCGCGCATTATTGAGCTGATCACCAAGGGCACCGTGCCGCAAAAGGAGGTGCAGTTTCTGGACACGCTGATGCGGGTGTACGTGGAAAACGACCTGCGCATCAAAAACCTGACCGGCCAGAAAACCGTGGCCTTCCTAGACAAAGAAATCGGGCACCTGTCCGATTCGTTGCGCCGCTCTACGGCGGCGCTCAGCTCTTTCCGGGCCGCCCGGGGCGTGGTGGATGTGGGGGCGCAGTCGGCCAGCGGTATTCAGCAGCAAAACGAGTTGCAGATGCTGCGGGCCAAGGTGGCCACCAACCGCAAATACTATCAGAACATGCTCAGCTACCTCAGCTCGCACCAGCAGGCGGGGCAACTGGCCGCGCCCAGCAGCATTGGTATTGAGGACCCCGTAGTGAATAACCTGATTCTGCAGCTCACTGACCTGAACAGCCAGCGGGCCGCCCTGGGCGTGAATGCCTCGCTGGAAAACCCGATGGTAACGATACTGGACGAGCGAATCCGGGTGGCCAAGGAAAGCCTGCAGCAGACGCTAACCAACATGACCCACGCCGCCGATATTGCCCTGCGTGACCTGGACAGCCAGCTGAGCCGGGTGCGCGGCACCATGAGCCAGCTCCCCGAAAATGAGCGGCAGCTGGCTTCCCTGAAAAGCAAAACGGACTTCAACGACAAGAACTACCAGTTTTTGATTGAAAAGCGGGCCGAAGCCGCCATTGCCCTGGCTACCAACGCCACCGACAAAAAAATTGTGGACGTAGCTGCCATGAACGGAGACGGGCCGGTGGCTCCCAAGCCGGGCGTGGTGCTGCTCATTGCTATGGTGGCGGGCCTACTGCTGCCGCTGGGTATTTCGGTGGTGATTGATAAGGCCAACCGCCGCATTCAGAGCAAGGAAGACCTCTCGCGCATTACCAACATTCCGCTGCTGGGCGTGGTAACCCACGGCAGCAAGCACGATAAGGAGGTAATGCTCTCCAGCCCCAAAGGGCCCATTGCAGAATCGTTCCGGTCTATCCGCGTCAATCTGCAGTACCTCTCGGCCGGGCTCGACAAGAAGCTGATCGGAGTAACTTCCTCAGTGCCCGGCGAGGGCAAAACCTTCTGCGCCGTGAACCTGGCCGCCGAAATGGCGCACAGTGGCCGCAAAGTGCTGCTGCTGGAGTGCGACCTGCGCCGCCCTACCGTGGCCGGCTACTTCAACCTGCAGGCCGACTGCGCGGAGCATGGCCTGAGCAGCTACCTAATGGGCTTGAGCACTTTCGAGGAATGCCGCCACCCAGCTCCCCAGGTACCCAACCTGGATGTGCTGTGCTGCGGCCCCATCCCGCAAAACCCTACCGAGCTGCTGGAAGGCACCCGCATGGAGGAGCTGATGGCCCGTCTACGCCAAGAGTACGACTACGTGATTGTGGACACCCCGCCCACGGGTTACGTGGCCGAGTTCTTCATGCTGCTGCGCCATCTAGATGCCAACGTGTACGTGGTGCGCCAGAACTACACTGATAAAGGCCTGATCAGCCAGATCAACGAGCTGCACCACGAGCAGAAGGTGAAACAGATTTATATGGTCATCAACGACATGCACTTCACCAAAACCTACGAGTACCGCTACAAGGAAAAAGCCTACACCTACGGCTACTAACCCCACCGACCAGGGCAGCAGCCGTAACAGCTGCTGCCTTGGTCGGGCCGCCCGCTCCTGCACTACCCGCCCGCCCTCTGTCCGTTGCACCTTTCTCTTGGATGGCACCTATGGCATCTTCTTCTACCGAAAACCTGACAACCGCCGCTGTGCACGGCGTAAAGTGGACCACCGGGGCCACTATCACCACGGCCCTGCTGCAGATTGGCTACACGGCCACCATGGCGCGGCTGCTGAGTCCGGCTGCCTTCGGGCTGGTGGCCCTGGCGGGCGTTATCCTGCGGTTCGGCTCCTATTTCGCCCAGATGGGGATGGAACAGGCCATTATTCAGAAAGCCGAGCTTACCCGCGCCGATGTGCGGGCGGCTTTTACTTCATCGGTATTGCTGAGCCTGGTATTCGGGAGCCTGCTGGTGGTGGCGGCTCCGCTGGCGGCCGGCATTGTGCAGCAGCCCGAGGTGGTGCCGGTGGTGCGGGTGCTGGCCGCCGGGCTGGTGCTTACCGGGCTCAATGCCACGGCCTTGAGTTTGCTGCGCCGCCACATGCGCTTCCGCACGCTGGCCAGCATTGAGGTGGCCTCCTACGTGCTGAGCTACGGCGGGCTGGGCATTGGGCTGGCCTTTCAAGGGTTTGGGGTGTGGAGCCTAGTGGCTGCCACGCTGGGCCAGAACCTGCTGTTAACCATATTGAGCTACCTGGCCGAGCGCCACGACATCCGCCCCCTGTTTGAGTGGGAAACCTACCGCCCCTTGGTGGCTTACGGCAGCCGCATGTCGGCTATCAGCTTCCTGGAATTTGTGACCGGCTCTCTGGACACCTTACTGATTGGGCGGCTATTAGGAGCGGCGGCCCTGGGCATTTACAGCCGCGGCTGGATGCTGATTGGGCTGCCCGTGTACCTGCTGACCACCAGCGTATCGAAGGTGGTGTTTCCATCCTTCAGCCAAGTGCAGGCCGACCGCCCCCGCCTGCGCACCGTGTACCTGAGCAGCATCACCCTGATTGCCGCGCTGGTGATTCCCATTTGCGCGGGTGCCGCCGTGGCCGCCCCGGAAATTGTGCGCGTGATGCTGGGCGCGGGCTGGACGGCCGCCGTGCCGATTTTGCGGGTGACGTGCGCCGCCTTCGCCCTGAGCATGGTCACGATGTTTGCTGGGGTGGTGTGCGATGCCACGGCCACCCTCACGCCCAAGCTCTGGCTGAATTTACTGTACGTGGTGCTACTAACGGGC
Organism: Hymenobacter pini; assembly: GCF_020421205.1. Lineage (GTDB taxonomy): Bacteria > Bacteroidota > Bacteroidia > Cytophagales > Hymenobacteraceae > Hymenobacter > Hymenobacter pini. The sequence goes on along the minus strand of NZ_JAIZZH010000001.1, from coordinate 650,590 downwards.
CTGTTTATGGGCCTGAGCCGCTATGGCTTGCTGGGCGTGGCCGGAGCGGTGGTGGCCGGAGAGGTAATCCGGACGGTATTGTACCTGTGGCTAATGCGCCGAGTGCTACAAGTAACGGTGGCCCAGGTGCTGGGCAGCTACGTGCCGGGGCTGCTGGCCGGAGCTTTGGTAGCGGGCGGCATTGCGGCGGTGCGGTGGCTGGTGCCTGCTGGCACCGTGCCCGCCACTGCGCTTTTGTTGCTGGAAATATTGGCCGGGGCCGTGCTGGTCTTTGCTTTTACAGTGGGTGCCCCGCCCGCTCGGTTACGCCACGTGCTGCGCCACTTGCTGCACCGGCTGCTGGAAGGCAACGCGGCTACCGGGCGCGCCCAACAACTATTGCAAGCCTTTTGGGCCCGGCTGACGCACCTGGATGGGGAGCGGCCGGCCTCTTCACACTCTACCGCTACAGCCCCGCGCCCCCACCCCGCGCTCCTACCCGACCCCGAAACTGAACTGGTGTAATCATGCGCGTTCTGTACGACCATCAGGCGTTTACGCTCCAGGATTTCGGGGGCGTATCCCGCTACCACCATGAGCTGCTGTGCCATGCCAGCTGGCAGTCGGAGCTGGCGGTGGCGCTGAGCAACAACCTGTACCTGCAGGACCGGCAACACTCCCGCCACCTCACCTTCCTGCCCGCTTCGAGCCTGCCAGCCCGGTGGCGGGTTATCCGGTTTTTCAACGACCTGGCCTCGCGGCGGGCCCTGCGGCAAGGCGCCTACGACGTGTTCCACCCTACCCTCACCGATGACGACTATTTCCTGAGCTTGCTCCCGCCGGACCGCCCGCTGGTGGTAACCATTCACGACATGATTCCGGCCCTGTTCCCGGCGCACTACCCCGGCCGTGACGGGCAGGTGCTCAACCGCATCGTTCAACGGGCCAACCGCATCATCGTCGTCTCGGAGCACACCCGCGCCGATGTGCTCCGGCTGCTACCAGTAGAGCCCGAGAAGGTGGAGGTAGTGTACCACGGCTATGCCGCGCCCCAGTACACGCCTGCGGCGGCCCTACCGGTACCAGAGCGGTATGTGCTATTTACGGGCAGCCGGGCGCTGTACAAAAACTTTGGCTGCCTGGTGCAGGCACTGGCCCAGCTGCCTCCAGCAGTTGCCCAAGGCTTGCACTTGGTTTGTGCCGGGGGCGGTGCTTTCACCGATGCCGAGCAAGCACTACTTCGGCAGGCGGGCTGCGCCGAGCGGGCGCACCAGTTTGGGCCGGTTTCTGATGCGCAGCTAACCTATTTGTACCGCCATGCGAAGGTATTCATTTTTCCGTCCGAGTACGAAGGGTTCGGGTTACCTATTTTGGAAGCCTTCGGCCAGCAGTGCCCGGTAGTGCTCAGCCATGCATCCTGCTTCCCGGAAATTGCCTGCGAGGCCGCCCTGTACTTCCCGCCTAATGAGCCAGCGGTCCTGGCCGAGCAGCTGGCGCGGGTACTCTCGGATGCTGCCTTGCGCCGGGAGCTTGTGCAGCTGGGCCAGCTACGACTGCTGGATTTCACGTGGCACCACACGGCCCGCCGCACCCGTGCGGTGTATGAGCAGGCCTGCGCGCGCCTCCGTGCGCCCGCTGCGGCCCAACATCCAATATCAGCGCTGGAACTATGAAACTAAACTTCCGCTTCCGCCATGTGCTGCCGGCCCTGTTGGTGCTGCTTACCGACCGGGCCTTTACCGAGTTTGTGATAACCGACCCCGACGACCCGGCGCTGGGCCTGTACAACTACGCCATAACGGGGTTTTCCCTGCTGCTGCTGGCGCTGTATTTCCGGTACCTGAGCCCGGTAATGCGCCGGTGGCTGCTGGTAGTGGGGTTTGGTATTGCAGCGCTGGCGCTGGAGTCGTACAACGGCTGGGGTACGCCGTTCGTGTACCCGCACGTGTTTGCCAAACTGCTGGCACTGCTGCCCATATTTGCCCTGTTTGCCTACTACCGCCGCCATCCGCTGCCCATGGGGCTGCTAATGTTTTTGCTGGTAGTAGGCCTGGCGGGCAGCCTGGCCATTTTTCACCCTGATGCACTGAGCCTTAGCGCTTTCCTGGAAACCGAACGGGGCTTTAACGTAACCTCCGCGTTTCTGCTGATGCTGCCGGCCCTGTACTATTTCAATCAGTATGTAACCCAGGGCGGGCTGCTGCGGCTGGGCGTGTTCTTCGGACTGCTGGCCCTGATTGTGTTTCTGCAGCACCGCACCGTGTGGCTCACAACCGGGCTGGCGCTGGCCCTTACTGGGGTGCTGATGCTAACGGGCCGCCTGCAAGGGGCCCGCCTCACCACGCCCCGGCTGCTGCCCATTCTGGTGTTGCCGCTGCTGGCCGTGGCGTTGGGTGGCACGGCGCTAGTGCTGGACGACCCGCAGGTGCTGCGCAAGCTGGAAAGCAACGTGGAAGACATTGCCCACGCCGATAAGCAGGGCACCGGCAGCTGGCGCCTCAAGCAGTGGGAGTCGTATGAATCCTTTGTGCAGGGGCATCCGGTAGCCGGCATGCGGCTGGAAGGCTTCGAGTTGCCCATGCAGTTTTACGGTGACGGGGACCATCCCGTGTGGGCTGACCGCACCGGGCACCACTTCCACAGCTTTTACCTTGACCGGCTTTTTTACTTCGGCATTCTGGGAGTGTTGCTGGTAGTGGCCGTGCCCATCTGGCAGCTTCTGAAGCGGGCCTTGCAACCTATACCATTCTCGCCCGACACTGCCGCCCTGCTGTGCTTCAGCAGCTGCGCCCTGCTCTACGGTGTTTCGTACGACTGGCCCCCCTACCTCTACGGCATCATTGGCCTGACGATGGCCGTGGCCGCCCCGGTGCCCGCTACAGCGGCTCACCGTCCACCCGCTCCGACCCCGGCTCCTCCACCGCCGGTACCCGCCACCAGTCTGGCCCTGCCAGCTTAGCTTCTCCCTGTTTCGCCGCTACTGCTATGCAACCTGCCCCCGACACTACATCGCACCTACACACGGCCGTACTGCTACTCATTTTTAACCGCCCCGAGCCTACCCGGCGCGTGTTTGAAGCGGTGCGCCAAGCCCGGCCGCCTCGGCTGTACATTGCCGCCGACGGCCCCCGCACTACCCACCCCGACGACCCGGCCCGGTGCCAGGCCGCCCGCTCTATCGTGGCTGATATCGACTGGCCCTGCGAAGTATTTACGCTGTTTCGCACCACCAACCTTAACTGCGGCGTTGGTCCGGCTTCGGCCATTGATTGGTTTTTCCGGCAGGAGGAGGAAGGTATCATTCTGGAGGATGACTGCGTGCCGGCCCCCAGCTTTTTCCGGTTTTGCGAGGAACTGCTCACCCGCTACCGCCACGATACCCGCGTGATGCACATTGGCGGCAACAACTTCAGCCGGGAAGCCCGCCGGGCCCACTCAGACTCCCCCGAATCCTACTATTTCTCTACGCAGGTGAACAGCTGGGGCTGGGCTACCTGGCGCCGGGCCTGGCGCCTCTACGATTTTCAGCTCAGCCGTTTTCAGGAACTCCGCGAGCAGGGCAAGCTGCAAAACCTCTACGGCACCCCGCTGGAGAACCGCTACCGGCTCAGCAAAATCGAGAGTGTGCTGCACCTGCCCCAGCCCCCCGATGTGTGGGACTACCAGTGGCACTTTGCCATTGTGGCCAACTCCGGGCTGTGCATTGTGCCCGCCACCAACCTGGTGGGCAACATTGGGTTTGGTGAGCAAGGCACTCACACCCTCAACCCCGACGATGAATTTGCCGACGTGCCAACCATCGACGTTCGTTTTCCGCTGTGCCACCCCACCACCGTACTGGCCGACCGTCGGCGCGACAACCGCCGGTTCCGGGAGTTTCTGTGGGGGCGCATGGTAGCCCGCCTGCGCCGGCTGGCCACTCGTCGCTCGGCACCACCTGCTCCGGCCACTGTTCCGGCCTACACCCCACCCGTACCGGTCCTCACCTCCGCAACTCACGCCTAATCTCTATGAAGATTCTACTTTCGGCTTACGGGTGCCAGCCCGACAGCGGCGGCGAAGATGGTCACGGCTTTAACTGGCTATGGGAAACCGCCGAACTGGGCCATGATGTATGGTGCTTCACCACGCCCCTGCACAAGGAAGGCTCCCTCGACAAGTGCCTGCAGGAGCGTGCCCAAGAGCCGGCCGCTCAGCGTATTACAGTGGTGTATGTGCAGGTGCCGGCACTGCTCAACTTCTTGTACCGCTGGCAGTTTGGCGTGTATCTGCACTATATCTTCTGGCAGTTTCGGGCGTGGCGTAAGGCCCGGCAGCTGGATGCACTGGTGAATTTTGACATGGTGCACCACATCACCTACAACAGCCTGCAAATGGCCTCTTGGATGTGGCGCCTGGGCAAGCCGCTGCTGCTGGGCCCCCTGGGCGGCGGCATGCAGGCTCCAGCCTCGTTGCGCAGCTACCTACCCGATTGGTTTAAAACCGAAACCATGCGCAATTTCATCAGCTGGCTGCTCATCACCTTCGACCCCAACGTACGGCAGTCGTTGCGACACGCTACGCTGGTGCTGGCCGCCAACCGGGAAACTGCCGAGCTGGCCCGTCGGCTGGGAGCCCGCCGGGTGGAGTTGGCCATGAGCACCGCGCAGCCGGTAGATTTCTACCCCGAAGCCTACACCCCTCGGTCCCTAGCCCCCAATGGCGAAATGCGCATCCTATGGCTAGCCCGCTTGTTTCCGCGCAAAGGCCTGCATTTGGTGCTGGATGCGCTGGGCCGGGTGCACCCGCGGGTAAAATTTCACCTGACCATTATGGGCGACGGACCGGTGGCTCCCCATTTGCCCGGCTGGATTGCCGCCGCTGGCCTGCAGGACCGCGTTACCTGGCACGGGGCCGTGCCGTACGCCCGGGGGCGCCAGGCTTATCTGGAGCACGACCTGTTTATGCTCTGCAGCCTGCGCGACACCTACGCCTCGCAGTACATCGAGTCGATGGCGCTGGGCCTGCCCATCCTCACGCTCGACCACCACGGGGCTACCGACTTTATTCCGGATGAGGCCGGGTGCAAAGTGCCGGTGGGTACGCCCGCCGAAACAGCTGAGTCCCTGGCCCGCGCCGTGGAGCACCTCTACGACCACCCCGCTGAGCTGGAGCGGATGGGCCGGGCCAGCTTTGCCTACGCCCGCCACCACAACTGGCCCGCCCTGGTGGCTCATCACCTGGGCCGCATGGCCGCCGCCGACCCTGGCCTTCACGCGCTGGCTACGCCGGCTGCGGCCTATGCCACCCACGAGCTTACCCCGGCTGAGTAACCTACCGCTTCCCCATTCCCACCCCACCGTTGCGCCGGCTTTACCTCGGCCGTTACCCCTCCTTCCCTATGAACGTCCTGCTGTCAGCGTATGCCTGCAACCCTCAGTTTGGGGGCGAGGATGGATTTGGGTTTAACTGGACGTGGCAAACCGCCCGCCAGGGGCACCGCGTGTGGTGCGTTACCAACCCGTGCGGCCGGGCCGGCATTGCCGAATTTATGGCTCAGCACGGGCACGAAATAGGCCCTAATCAGCTGCAGTTTCTGTTTGTGGCGGTGCCGGCTTGGGTGCAGTTTCTGCACCGGTGGCAGTTTGGTGTGTACCTGCACTACTGGGTGTGGCAGTACCGGGCGTGGCGGGCCGCCCGCCGGCTCAGCCAGTCCGTCAATTTCGACTACGTGCACCACGCCACCTACGGCAGCCTGCAAATGGGCTCCTGGATGTGGCGCCTGGGTAAGCCGCTGGTATTTGGGCCGGTGGGTGGCGGGCAACGGGCACCCGTGGTATTCCGGCGGTTTATTCCCGACTGGTTTAGGTCGGAAACCATGCGCAACCTAGTGGGCTGGCTGCTCACCACGCTGGATCCCAATGTGCGCCAAACGCTCCGGCACGCCACTGTAGTGCTGGCCACCAACTCCGAAACGGCTGCCCTGGCCCGCAAGTTGGGAGCCCGCCGCGTGGAGCTGTTTCTGGACTCCGGCTTGCCCGAGGATTTTTTCTCACCCACCCTTCCGGTACGCACGCCCAAGCCTGAGTTGCGGCTGTTGTGGCTGGGGCGGCTGTTTCCGCGCAAGGGCCTGCACTTGGTGCTGGAAGCTCTTTCTAAGGTTGACCAGGGGGTACCATTCCATCTTACCATCATTGGGGATGGCCCGATGCGTGACCGGCTACCCGCGCAAATTGCCCGCTACGGCCTGCAAAACCACGTTACCTGGCGCGGAGCAATACCGTGGCAGCAGGTACGGGCCGCCTATTTGGCCCACGATGTATTCCTGTTCGGGAGCCTGCGCGACTCGTTTGCCTCGCAGTTTCTGGAGGCCATGGCTACCGGTTTGCCCATCATCACCCTCGACCACCAGGGCGCGCACGATTTTATTCCGGCGGAGGCAGCCGTTAAAGTGCCCGTAACCTCCCCGGCCGCTACGGCACTGGGCTTGGCGCAGGCCATAGAGCACTACTACCACAACCAAGCCGCCCGGCACGCCGCGGGCCAGGCGGGCTTCGACTTTGCCCGCACCCACACCTGGGACCTGCGCGCCCAGCGCCTGCAAGCCCTGCTGCAGGAGGCGCTACCCCGGCCGCTTACGCTCCCTCCCGTGCTAGTGAATTCGCCCACCGCTCCCCAGGAGCCGCACCTGGCCCGGGCCTAACCGTCCCGAACTACTCACGCTGAACCGTTATGCTGTACATCGTAATTCCCGTTTTCAACCGCAAAGAGTTTACCCGGGCCTGCCTGCAGTCGTTGCGTCATCAAACCGCCCCTGATTTTCAGGTGGTGGTGGTGGATGATGGCTCCACCGATGGCACGGGCCAGATGCTGCAGGAGGAGTTCCCGGAGGTGCTGGTCGAGCAAGGCGACGGTAACCTGTTCTGGACGGCGGGTGTGAATATGGGCATCCGGCGGGCCTTGCGGGAAGGCGCCCAAAGCGTGATGACGCTGAACAACGACGTGCTGGCGGCCCCCGGCTTCGTGGAAGATATGCTGGCCAAGGCCGCGCTGCACCCAACTGCGGTGCTGGGAGCCCTGGAGCTGGATGTGGCCACCGGCCAGCCCGTGTACGGCGGCGAAACCCTGGACTGGCGCACCAACACCCGCCACGATTTGCTGGCCGAGCTACCGCCCCACCAGCGCCGGGGCCTGCACCCGGTAACCTATCTACCCGGCCGGGGCTTGCTTATTCCTCGGGTAGTGCTGGAAACCATTGGCTTATTCGATGAAAAGCGCCTACCCCACTACCTCGCCGACTTCGACTACACCAGCGTAGCCCGCCGCCACGGCTTTCCGGTGTACTGCAACTACGACGCCCACCTGAGTACCTATCCTGATGAGAGTGGTCAGGAAATTACCCGCCGCCACCGCAGCGTCCGGGGATACTACCAGCACCTGTTCGGCATCCGGGGGGGCGGCAACCTGCGCAACTTCACGTGGTTCAGCCTCAAAAACTGTCCCCGGCCCTACTTACCCTATTTTCTGCTGAATGGCTACGCCCGCCGACTGGTAGGGTATTTCCTGCATTAGCCTAGTGCTTATCTGCTTGCTTACTCTGGCTGCCGCATGCTCTTTTCTTTCCTGCCCCGCGTAGTGCTCTTACTCGGCCTGTTGCTGGCAGGAATGACGTGTGCCTTGCGCTCCGGCTCCGATGCGGTGCTGGTTATCCGGCAGGGCGGCACCTACACGGGCCGCTACCACAGCACCCACTCCGGGCAGGCGTGCGTGCAGATTGCCACTACCGAGCCCGTGGTACTGGAAAATTGTGAGTTCAGCGGCCCGGGCTTGCTGGTTGACGCCCGTATGGGCGGGGCCAACCTGACCATTCGCAACTGCCGGGGCATTGGCGAGCTGCCCACGGTGGATAACCAGGCTAGGGGCCGTTTTCTGGAGCTGAATGATGGCGTGCAGCTGCTGGCGGAGCACAACTACCTGGAGCACACGGGCGGCCTGCTGGTATATCGTTGGCAAGGCAATGGCACACCCAGCCAAACCATTACGGTGCGCTACAACCAAGCCCGGAACATTGACGGCCGCTACCGCAACGGTGGAGGCGCGAAGGTCAGCTTTCTGCAGCTCAATGAGGTGCATGGGGTTGAAAACATCAGCATCAGCTGGAATGAGGTAGTGAATATACCCGACCAAAGTTTGGTGGAAGACAACATCAACCTGCACAACTCCTCTGGCACGGCCCGCCACCCCTTGGTAGTGCAGCACAACTATATTCAGGGCGCTTATCCGGTGCCCGCTACGGCCCCTAAATTCACCGGTTCCGGCATTACCACGGACGGGGACGCCTCCTCGGCCCTGACCACGACGGCCTACGTGGAGGCACATCACAATACCGTGGTAAGCACCTGCAACGCCGCCATGAACATTGCCGCCGGCCACCATAACTACTACCACGATAATTACCTCGTAACCAGTGGCCTGCTGCCTGATGGCCGGCGCTTGGCGGCCTTTTACGCCGGCACAGCCATTTTCAACGCCTATGAAAAGCCCAACGACGTATTTTTTGCCAACCGCATGCACCACAATACCATCGGCTTTGTGAGTTGGGGGCGGCAGAGCCCGTACCCCGACCGCCACGACTTAAGCATTGATGCCTGCACGCCCTGTACGGAAACCCAGCACTTGCCACAGCCAATTACGCTGCAACTGGAACAGCAGGCACATAAGCTATGGCTACACCAAGTGCGCCAGACCGGTCAAACCGTGGGATTAAGCCATTCACTGGCAAGCAATTGACCAAGGTTAGTATATAATTTTGGCATTCGGACAGTAATGAGAAAAGGCTTACCAGCAGCGGGTAAGCCTTTTTTGATTTTGAGTTACTAACGAACCCATAAATAATACAAAATACTTGTTCGGCGGGAGCAGTTGTATATGCAAGTAGTTTTATACATTTGCAATGAACCCCACGCACCGATTTAGTATTATTTCAATACTTCAATTGGTCTGGCACTTAGCAAAACCTTCCTGATAATCTGGAATACCTGATTTGGATAGGATTGAGCTGAGAGCCGAACGTTCCGGGCCTTCAGTAAGGCTTTCAAGTGGCTGCAGAGAGGATTGTGCGAGATGATAAACAGGTTTGCCACACGTGTTTAAGCAAAATGGGAATAGTACTCCCAGTAATTAGTCGAGCAGTAGGGCCACGTGGCAGCAGGCGCACAGTACGCCAAATAACGCCCAAGCACCCGTTCCTACTACTGGCTAACCGGCTTAAAAAGGACACTTTTACCAATAGCACAAAATTTATCTGTTCCACTGGAACAAATTGGACAGGGAATGCATTTAATCGATCATTCCTATATAGTTTTTCTTGTGTAAAGGCACACAGAATGCAAAAAGCCCTCAGAACTACATTTCACCTGATGACTCAAAGCAACCGCTCTGGCGCCCGCATGCTGCCGCTGTTGGCAGCAGTAGTTTCCTTGTTCAGCCTCACGCCCGCTACTTCGCAGGCCCAAGGCCAGTACCCCACCAACATCACCTATTCGGCCCCCATTACCATCACGCAAGGGGGCACGTACACGGGCAACTTCCGCAGTACCGATTCTAACACGCCCTGTATCCGCATCCAGACCACCCAGCCCGTAACCATTACCGGCTGTGTATTGGTAGGCGCCGGCGACCTGATTGATGCCAAGAATGGCGGCTCTACGCTGGTAATCACCAACAACAAAGGCTACGGCATTCAGCAGAGCGTGGACAACAAGCGCCACGGCCGCTTTGTGGAGGTAAACACCGGCCGCTCGGTGCGCATCGAAAACAACTATTTCGAGCACACGTCTGGCATTGCCGCTTACCAGTGGAGCGGGGATGGCTCGGCCTCCCAAACCCTGACGGTGCGCTACAACCAGGCCAAGAACATTGACGGCCGTTACCGCAATGGCGGCGGCGAGTACGTGCAGTTCTGCGGCATGAACCAGGTGCGCAACGTGGGCAACATTGAAATTGCTTGGAACCAGGTAATCAATGAGCCCAACAACAGTCTGGTAGAAGACAACATCAACTTCTACAACTCGGGCGGGGTGCAGCAAAGCGTAGCCCGCGTGCACGACAACTTCATTAAAGGCGCTTACCCGTACCCGGCCAATGGCAACACATTCACCGGTACGGGCATGACGACGGACGGCGACGGCTCGTCGGCTTCTACTACGGCGGCCTTCATTGAGGCCTACAACAACCAGTTCATCAGCACGTGTAACGCGGCTATGAACATTGCGGCCGGCCACGACGTGTACTACCACGACAACCGCATGATTACTGCCGGCCAGATGCCCGATGGCTCGGCCATGAACGCCAACTACGCTGCCACGGCCGTGTTCAACGCCTACCAGCAGCCCGGCTCGGTATTCTACAACAACCGGATTCAGAACAACACCATTGGCTTCGTGAAGAACGGCTACAACGTGCCCTTCCCGAACCGCCACGACTTGAGCACGGGTGCCTGCTCCACTTGCTCGGGTACCACCCACCTGCCCAATCCCATCACGCTCCAGACGGAAGCAGATGAAATGACGCGTTGGCAGCAGAAACTGCAGCAGAACAACATCGCCCTGGGCGCCGGCGGCACCAACACGGGTGGTACTTCTACCCCAACTCCTACTCCGGCTCCTACGCCCGCTCCGGCTCCGGCCCCAGTTGACCCCACAAACGCTACGTTTGTGCGCGCCATCAACGTGAACGGCGGTGCTACTACCATTGATAGCCGGGCTTGGGAAGCGGGTGGCAGCGCCACGGGTTTCCAGGTGAATGGTAATACCTTCTCGAACCAGGGTATCACGCTGAACCCGGCCACCGATGCGGCTCGGGCCGACATGATTCGCTCGTCGGCGTATAGCAACGCCCTGACGGCCAATGTGACGGTGAGCAACGGTGCGTACGTGGTGTATGCCTACGTATGGGAAGACAACAATGCGGAAACCTTTAGCCTGGCCCTGGAAGGGCAGACGGTGCAGAGCAACTACAACAGCGGCTCGGCGGGCACCTGGAAACGTCTGGGCCCGTTCACAGCTAACGTCGCTGACGGTAACCTGACGCTGACCTCAACCGGAGGCACAGTGAACCTGTCGGGCATCGAAATCTGGAAGGCCAACACGGCCACGCAGAACCAAGCCCCAACGGTGAGTTTGGCCGCGGCCAGCTCCTCGGTGACGGTCAACTCGGCCCTGGCCCTGACGGCCACCGCCGCCGACGCTGACGGCTCAGTAGCCAAAGTGGAGTTCTTCAACGGCTCGACCAAGCTGGGCGAGGACACCTCCGCCCCCTACCAGCTGAGCTGGACGCCCACGGCGGCCGGCAGCGTGTCGCTCACGGCCAAAGCCACTGACAACGCCGGGGCCAGCACCACCTCTGCCGCCGTAGCTGTGACCGTGAATCCGGCCACAGTGGCCACGCCTTCGCCCACGTTTACCGGGCCGGCTAACTCCACGTTCTTCCGCGCCATCAACATTGGCGGCTCGGCCGTAACGCTGGATGGTAACAGCTGGGAAGCTTCGGCCGGGGCGGCTAACGTGCAGCTCAGCGGCATGGTGTTCAGCAACACCTCCACTACCCTGCAACCCAGTGCCGATGCGGCCCGCGCGAGCATGCTGACTACCGCTATTGGTGGTACCAACGTGGGCGCTACCGTGAGCAACGTACCCAACGGCACGTACAGCGTGTACGCCTACATCTGGGAGGACAACAACCCCGAAACCACCAACATTGTGCTGGAAGGGCAGACGGTGCAGAGCAACTACAACACCGGCTCGGCGGGTACCTGGAAACGCCTGGGCCCGTTCACGACCAACATCACCGATGGCAACATTGTGCTGGCTACTTCGGGTGGCCACCCCAACCTGTCGGGCATTGAAATCTGGAAGGCCAACACGGCCACGCAGAACCAAGCCCCGACGGTGAGTTTGGCCGCGGCCAGCTCCTCGGTGACGGTCAACTCGGCCCTGGCCCTGACGGCCACCGCCGCCGACGCTGACGGCTCAGTAGCCAAAGTGGAGTTCTTCAACGGCTCGACCAAGCTGGGCGAGGACACCTCCGCCCCCTACCAGCTGAGCTGGACGCCCACGGCGGCCGGCAGCGTGTCGCTCACGGCCAAAGCCACTGACAACGCCGGGGCCAGCACCACCTCTGCCGCCGTAGCTGTGACCGTGAATCCGACCACAGTGGCCACTGCCACGTTCTACCGCGCCGTTAACCTGAACGGTTCGGCCACTACGCTGGACGGCAACACCTGGCAGGGCAGCACCGCCGCTAACTATACCACCAACGGTACGCCGTTTGCCAACCAGGGCATCACGCTGAATCCGGCCACCACTACGGCCAACGCGCAGATGATTCGTTCCTCGGTGTACGGCCGCAACCTGAGCTTCTCGATGACCAGCGTGCCCAACGGTACCTACGACGTGTACGCTTACGTGTGGGAGGACAACGCGGCGCAGACGGTAAGCATTGCCCTGAACGGCCAAACCGTACTGAGCAACTACAACACCGGCCCGGCTGGCAATTGGAAGAAGATTGGTCCGTTCACGACGACTGTTTCGAACGGCACCCTCACGCTCACCAGCTCGGGCGGCGACCTGAACCTCTCGGGCGTGGAAGTGTGGAAGAAGTCGACGGGCACGGCCTTCCAGCTGCTGAACCCCTTCCAGCCACAGGCCACCACGCTGGCTACGGTACTGGCCCCCGCTGCTGGTACGCCCGCTGGCGTATCGGTAGTGCGTCCGCAACTGGTAACTACTTTGCCCGCCGCCTCGCGGCAGCGCGCAATTCCCCGCCAAAGCTAAGCCCTCGCCTTTCCTGATTGGGAATTCATTGAAACCCGGCTCCTACGCAGGAGCCGGGTTTTTTGTTGACTAAACGACATTATTTACCTTAAACAATATTTTTAGTAAATATTTCAATAGAATTGATTGGATATATGAATTATAATGCAATTATTTGTCGTAATAGTTCTAATAGAACTTGTGTTGTTGGTTTGCTCACTCACTCCTCACTACGCATCTATGAAGCGCGCACTCATTACGGGCATTACAGGTCAGGATGGCTCTTATCTGGCAGAACTGCTACTGAGCAAGGGTTACGAAGTACACGGGATTAAGCGCCGCTCTTCCATGTTCAACACCGAGCGGATTGACCACCTCTACCAGGACCCCCACGAGCAGAACGTGCGCTTTAAGCTGCACTACGGCGACCTGACGGACTCCACCAACCTGATTCGGATTGTGCAGGAGGTGCAGCCCGATGAGATTTACAACCTGGGGGCCATGTCGCACGTGAAGGTCTCGTTTGACACGCCCGAGTACACGGCCGACGTGGACGGTATTGGCACCTTGCGGCTGCTGGAGGCGGTGCGCATTCTGGGCCTCACGCACAAAACGCGCATCTACCAGGCCAGCACCTCCGAGCTGTACGGGCTGGTGCAGGAAGTGCCCCAGCGCGAAACCACGCCCTTCTACCCCCGCTCGCCTTACGCCGTAGCCAAGCTCTACGGCTTCTGGATTACGGTAAACTACCGCGAGGCCTACGGCATGTACGCCTGCAACGGCATCCTGTTCAACCACGAAAGCCCGCAACGGGGTGAAACCTTCGTGACGCGCAAGATTACCCGCGCCGCCACCCGCATTGCCCTGGGCCTGCAGGACAAGCTGTACCTGGGCAACCTGGACGCCAAGCGTGACTGGGGCCACGCCAAGGACTACGTGGAGGCCATGTGGCGCATGCTCCAGCAACAGCACCCCCGCGACTATGTGGTGGCTACCGGCGTAACCACTACGGTGCGCGAGTTTGTGCGGCTGGCCTTTGCGGAGTTGGGTATTGAGCTGGGTTTCAGCGGTACCGGGGCCGAAGAAAGGGGCATTGTGGTAGCCTGCCAGCACCCGGACTTTCAACTCCCCATTGGCCAGGAAGTGGTAGCTGTGGACCCCGCTTACTTCCGTCCCACCGAGGTTGAACTGCTGATCGGCGACCCCACGCGGGCCAAAACCGAGCTAGGCTGGGAGCCCCAGTACGATTTGCCGGCCCTGGTGCAGGATATGGTGCAGGCTGACCTGCGCCTGTTCCGCCGCGACGCAGTGCTGCTGGAAGCCGGCCACCAGATTATGTACCACGACGAATAGCACCCCGGCCTGCCGGCTCCTGGCTGCTGTTCAGCTGGTTCCACGTCCTCGGGCCGTGTCCCATACTTCTGTCACCAAGCATTCTCTCCCCCAATGGATATCAACGCTAAAATTTACATAGCCGGCCACCGGGGCATGGTGGGCGCGGCCTTGGTGCGGCGGCTGCGGCAAGCCGGCTACCATAACCTGGTATTGCGCACCTCCCAGGAGTTGGACCTGCGCGACCAAGCTGCCGTGGAGGATTTCTTCGCCCTGGAAAGCCCGGAATACGTGCTGCTGGCCGCCGCCAAAGTGGGCGGCATTGTGGCCAACAACACCTACCGGGCCGATTTCCTGTACGACAACCTGCAGATTCAGAACAACGTGCTCAGCCAGAGCCAGCGCCACGGCGTGCGGAAGCTGTTGTTCCTGGGCTCCTCGTGCATCTACCCCAAGCTAGCCCCGCAGCCCATCAAGGAAGACTATCTGCTCACCGGTCCGCTGGAGCCCACCAACGAGCCCTACGCCATTGCCAAAATTGCCGGCCTCAAGCTGTGCGAGGCCTACCGGCAGCAGTACGGTTGCAACTTCATTTCGGTGATGCCCACCAACCTCTACGGCCCCGGCGACAACTACGACCTGCAGAACTCACACGTGCTGCCGGCGCTGTTGCGTAAATTCTCCGAAGCCGCCGCGCTGGGCCTGCCCCGGGTGCAGGTGTGGGGCACGGGCACGCCCCGGCGGGAGTTTCTGCACGTAGATGATTTGGCCGATGCCTGCCTGCACCTGCTGCGGCACTACGACGGGGCCGAACCCATCAACATTGGCACCGGCCGCGACATTAGCATCCAGGAGCTGGCTGATTTGGTATCGGAGCTGACCGGGTACGCGGGGGAAATCCTCTTTGATTTTGCCAAGCCCGACGGCACGCCCCGCAAGCTCCTGGATGTAAGCAAGCTTACGGCGCTGGGCTGGCAGCACTCCATTGGCCTGCGCGAAGGCATTGAGGCCGTGCTGCAATCGGCCGACTGGAAACGAGCCACGCGGCACTCAGAGCCCCAACTGGCATAGGCCTCCCTCCTTCCCCTCACGTAACGCGCTTTGCTATGCATGACCTTGTGATTCGGACTCAGCGCAAAGTGGCCCGCCTGCTCCGGGAGTGGGTGCCCTACAACCTGCATCAGCGCCCCACTGGCGTGCACTACAGCAGTCAAGAGCTGGCCGCCCAGCCGGGCAGCGGGGCTACTTACCTGGAGATAGTGCCCGCGTACACCTCGCAGCTGGATATTCCGCCGGCATTCTACGCGCTGGCCTCGGAGTACGCCGGCTTGCACGACAAGCCCCACACGACCGAGCAGGTGCCGCCCGCCTTCGTAGTAGCCCTCACCAATGGCCGACTGTACGCCGACAACTTCGACAGCGTAGCCATTATTACGGCTGATAACCAGCTGGTCGGCGACGCCTCTTTCCAGTACAGTAGCCACGAGTGGAACCTGACCCCGCCGGAGCGCAACAACATTTTCCAGCAACGCTACTTTCAGGAGCCGCTGGATATTCCGGGTACGGTGTGCAGCCTGCTTTCGGGCGGTGGGGCGGCCAGCGGCAACTACTACCACTGGCTGGTTGACTCCTTGCCCCGGCTGCACCTGGTGCAAGCCGCCGGCCTGCTGGACGAGGTAGACTACTTTGTGGTGTATGACGCCAGCAAGCAGTTTGTGCTGGATACGCTGGCGCCCCTGGGCATTGGGCCCGAGCGGCTGCTGGATGTGCGCACTACGCCCCACCTGCGGGCCCGGCAACTCTTGGCCACGTCGGCCGTGCGCGGCCGCCTCACGCACACCCCCGAATGGGCCTGCGAGTTTCTGCGCCGCACACTGCTGCCCGCCCCTTCCGTGGGCCGCACGTTCAGCCCCTACATCTACATCAGCCGCCGCGACGCTCCAGGCCGGCACATCCTCAATGAGCCTGAAATGGAGGCGCTGCTGCAGGAATACGGGTTTGAAACGCACGTGCTGACGCCTTACTCCCAGGCCGAGAAGATTGCCTTGTTTGCCCAGGCGCGGGTGGTAGTGGCATCGGTGGGGGCTGGTTTGGCTAACCTTGTGGTGGCACCGCCCGACGCGCAGTTGATTGAGCTATTCCCGCAAAGCTTTGTGGTGCCCGATTTTCTGGAGCTGACGGCCCGTCTCGGCATCGGCTACCAGTATTTAGTTGGCACTACACCGCACGCTAGTTCGGCCCGCGTGAATGCGCAGCGCGACGACCTGCTCGTTGACCTGCCGCAACTCCGGGCGCTGCTTGAAACGGCTTTGCAGCAACAGGCTGCCCTGACCTGATTTTTCGGTGCCCCTTTCCTCAATTTCCTATGCCTGCCGTTCTGCTTTCCGTTGTTACCTGGAATAGTGCCGCTACTATTGAGGCGTGTTTGCACTCGGCCCTGCAACAGACGTTCACGGATTTTGAGTTATGGGTGGTCGATAACGACTCCCACGACGATACATGCGCGCGGGTAGCCGCGCTGGCCGCCCTCGACGGCCGCATCCGCCTCTACAGACAGGCGCAGAACACGGGGTTTTGCGGGGGCCACAATTTCTCCCTCGACCGCACCACGCACCCCTGGGTGCTGCTGGTAAATCCCGACGTGGAAATGACACCCGATTATCTGGAAAAGGCCCTGGAAGCCATGCAAGCTAATGAGCAGGTTGGTACCGTGTGCGGCCTGCTGCTGCAGAGCCTCGGGCCCGAAGCCCGCATCGACAGCGCCGGTATGATGGCCTTACCCGACGGACGCTTTAGCCTGCGGCTCCACGGCCAGCCACTCAACGAAACCGAGCCCCTGCAGGGCACCTACGTGGATGGGGCCGACGGTGCCTTGCCGCTGTACCGCCGCACGTTTATTGATGATTTGCGCGTTCAGGGTGAGTTTTTCGATTCTCGCTTCTTTGCCCACAAAGAGGACTGGGACATTGCTTGGCGGGGCCAACTGTTTGGCTGGCGCACCTGGTTTGAACCTGCCTGCCGGGCGCTGCACCCGCGCGTGTTTCAGCCGGCTAACCTAAAGTTGCGCCGCCGCCTGAACGGGGCCATTAAGGTGGATGCCGTGAAAAACCAGTGGCTGCTGCTGCTCAAAAACACGCCGGGCCGCAAGGCGCTGGCCCTGCTGGCCCGCACTATACCCCGCCAGTTGGCCATTATTGGGTATGCGCTAGTGGCCGAGCCCCGCTCGTTGCAGGCCGTGCGGTACTTGTGGCAGAACTGGCGCGGCGTGTGGGCTTCCCGCAAAATGGTGCAGCATCGGGCAGCCCTACCTTGGCAGGCAGTCAGCCACGCCCCCACGGAGCCCCTGCTGAGCATTTGCGTGCCCACCTACCAACGACCCGAACTGCTGGCCCGGGCACTCCGCTCCATTGGGCCGTTATCGGCGGAAGTGGAGGTAGTGGTTTCTGACAACTCCACCCAAAATGACTATAGTGAGCAGATAACCACCCACGTGCTGGCCGACCAGCCAGCCGCCCAGTGGCGCTACTACCGCAACGCCCCGGGTTGCAATGCCGCCACCAACTGGGTGGCCTGCGTAGAGAGGGCACGGGGGCACTACATTCTGATGCTGCACGACGATGATTACCTGCTACCTGGCGGCCTGGCTACCATGCTGCAGACGCTCCGGCTGGTGCAGCACACCAACCACGCGGTGCTGTTTGGGGTGAGTGTGGTGGATGCTGAACGCCGGGAAGTACTCCGACAGCTGCCGGAACGCACCACCTATCTGCAGCCCCGCGCCGCCGTGCAGGCCCTGCTCACCGACTCGGCGTTGGTGCGCATACCGGCTCTGGTAGTTAGCCGGGAGGCGTATCTGCGCACTGGCGGCCCCGACCTCTCGCAGCACGACACCGACGACACCGACCTCTGGCTCCGGGTATTTGCCTACGCTGGGGTGTTGCAGGTGCCCGCCCTTACGGCCGCGTACACCGTGCACGAGGGCGCACTGACTACCGGCGTATTTCACGAGCAGAATATTCACCTGCTGCTGCGCATCTTTCAGAAGGCCCGCGCCCTGCAGCTCCTTCCGGAACGGCAGCTGCTCCGGGCCGAGGGGCGCTTCTTTCACCAGTTTGTGCTGGCGGGTGCATACCGCGCCCTGCGGCGGCACGATGCTGCTGCCGCTCAGCGCGTACTGAAACTACTGGCCCTGCCGGAGCTACGGCACTTGCCGGTACCGGCGCAATGGCTGCCGGTGCGGCTGGGGTTGCAGGTACTGGCCCGGCTGCAGCTCACACCCCCGTCGCTGCGCCGCATCGGCTGGCTACGGCCATCAGTGTAGCAGTGCCTGTATTCATCTAAACCAAGACCCAGTGCCCGGCTCCAGAACCTGTTATTCCTGGAGCCGGGTACTGGGTTTTTGGGCGCTTTGCGCTGGTGGTAGCCGTTAGTTATAGCGCCGATATACCACTTTCAGCGGCCGGCCCTCCAGATATTTATCTACCCCCTCGTGCAGGGCCTGGCTATATACTGCCAGTGCCTCGTGCAGCTTCTCCACCGTTTCATCGATGATGGCCTCCGTCATGGAATAATTGGTGATGAAGGAAGGACACATGATACCTCGCCGCATGGTTTCCTGCAGAAACAAGGCCCGTAAGGCCTGTGAGGGTTGCCCGGCTTCGTCGCGGGTGGCGTAAGTGAGGCAGCACGGGCGGCCCAGCAGCTGCACGTGCTGCTGCAAGCCTTGGCTGACAATTGCCTGGTTGAACCCCAGGGCCAGCCGTTCGCCCAGGGCATATAGCTGCTCCACCACGGGCTCCTGCTCGTACACCTGCATTACGGCCCGAGCGGCGGCCAGCGCGTGCGTTTCGGCACCGTACGTGGTGGAAAGTAGAAAAACTCGCTCGTGGGGGTGTTCCAACCCGCCCCGCTCCATCAGCTCCCGCCGGCCGGCCAAGGCGGCCAGGCTGAAGCCATTGGCCAGGGCCTTGCCGAAGGTGGACAAATCGGGCTGGATACCGTGGCAGTGCTGCGCCCCCCGGTTGTGCCACCGGAACCCGGTAATAATTTCGTCGAAGATGAGCACCACCCCCTCGCGGCGGCACAGGGCCTGCACGGCTACCAAGTAACCGGGTAGCGGGGGCTGATCCTTTTCTACTTCCATTATCACGCAGGCCACCTGCCTTGGGTGCAGGGCCAGCAGGGTTTCAAGGCTTGCCAGGTCGTTGTACCGGAATGGCACGCTGAGCTGGCGCACAGCTTCCGGAATGCCGGCCTGCATGGGCGTAGTGCCCATAAACCAGTCATCTACGGAGAAAAACGGATGGTCCTGGCACACGGCCACCAAGTTGCGGCCGGTGTAGGCCCGGGCCAGCTTGACGGCGGCGCTGGTCACATCGGACCCGTTTTTGGCAAATTTCACCATGTCGCCGGCCCCTGTGAAGGCCAGGAATTCCTCAGCCGTTTCCAGCTCCAGCAGCGCGGGCCGGCCAAAGTTGGCTCCTAGCTCAAGCTGCCGCTGCGCGGCCCGCACCACCGGCTCGTAAGCATGGCCCAGCGTTACCGAGCGCAGGCCGGCCCCAAACTCCACAAACTGGTTGCCATCTACGTCCCACACATGCGTACCTTTGCCCCGCACAATGTAGGGTGCCATATTTTCCGGAAACTGGTCGTCGCCCTTGGCATAGGTGTGGCTCCCGCCTGGAATTGCGGCATTGAAGCGCGGCCGCAGCTGCTGGGAGCGGATGAACAGGCGGGCCGCGGGCTCAATATCCAGAGTCGTGGCGGGTGCGGGATAAGTGGATTTCAGCATGGCGCGGAGAATGACAACACAGGATAGATGAAAAAAGCAGAGACAGCGCGCCGCTAGGGCACGGGGGCCAGCAGCTCGGCGGCCTGCAAGGCCAGGGCCGCCCGGTGCAGCAACGCCGGCGGCAGGCCAGCCTGCCCGGCAATGGCCAACAGGCTGTGCTGGCCATCTGAGAGGTTGAGCAGCCACAGCAAAGCCATCTGCCACTCGGCCCCTTCCTGCCCGCCACCGACTCCCTTGTACAAGCCCCGGCGGCCCAGCTGCGGCTCGCCGTAGGGCTGCAGGTTGCGGTAGGTGCGGTTGGCTTCCAAGGTTTCGCACAGGACCTGGACCACCTGCAAACTCTCCGAAAGCTGCGCGGGCTCTACAAACTGCACGTTATCGGCGGAGGTGTGGTACTCCGGAAACTCGCCAAACGGGGTGCGCGATAGGCAGCCCACCGGCAAGTTGAACCCAGGGGAGCAGTATTGCCGCTCGTCGTAGCCGTAGGGTAGCCAGGGACGTATGGCGTACGGGTGCCCGCTGTGTTGCAATACAAGGGCGGCGGCCTGGTCAATTTCGGACGTGCTCCGGCGGCTTTGCTTGTAGGTGAAGTGACCGGGGCCGCCCAGCAGCGTGAGCACCAGCCCGTGCCGAATCAGGCCCACCGTATCCCGGTGCTGGCTTAGCCACGCAATGGAGCCAATGGTACCCGGCCCGAAAACAAACCGGTAGGTGTAGCGGCGGGGCTGGCGGGCCAGCTCCAGGGCCAGAAACACCGCCACCACCAGCCCCGACAGGTTATCGTTGGCTAGCGAAGGGTGACAGCAGTGGCAGGACAGCAGCACTTCATCGGGACTAGTGCCGGGCAGCAGCAGCTCGCCGTAGGTCAGGAAGCCATTTTCGTCCAGCGAGCTGTCGATGCACACTTCGTAGTACTCATCCTGCAGCTGGTCGCGCTGGTGCTGGCTGAGGCAAAAGCCCCAGTTGGGCTGATAGTAGCTGGTGCGGTAGGGTATCAGGTCCGGCTGCCCGGGCAGGGAAAACAGGTGCGCGTCCAACTCCGCGCGCGAAAACCAGCCGTGCACCGGCGTGCTGTACTGCAGAATGTGCAAATTGTGCTGCCGGAAATCAATGACCCGCTCACCGGCCGCATTCTTCACCCACGCGTCCCGAATATTCCACTCGGCGGGCACCTTCCAGTCGAGGGCGGGCGTACCGCTGGGCACTTCGTGCACCCGCAGCTCAGGCAGGTATTCGCGCAGGATAGCCAGCGTCTGCCGCACCCCGTCGCCCGTGATACTGCGGCAGATGGGGTACAGACGCTCCAGCAGCGCGTGCATGGCCACGCCGGGCGTGGGGGCTGCGGCGGCAGCGGGGGGCGAAGGAGCGGAAGAAATCAACATAGCCATACAGGATGCTGGTATCCGGTGATTAGCAACAACTCAACATTCCGGGTTACTGCCACACCAGCTTGCGGGCGTAGAATGCTTCGGCGTAGGGCGTGGCGCTCTGGATACCACGCAGCCGGGGCAGGGCCCGAAAGGTTTCGTCGTCGTACCAGTGCTTGCCGGCCTGGCTCGGAAACCCTTCGCGCAGCAGGTGCAGCTTCCGGTCAAGCACCGAAGCCGGCAGGGGCACAAACACGGCCGGATTGCCCAGGTCTCCATCGTACTTCGGAATTTCGTACTCCAGAATCAGGTGGCTGCGAAACGTGTTCCAGGTCAGCTCCGAAACCAGGCGGTGGTCCTGGTGCAGGTCGTGCTGGTAGTGGGTCAGAATCAGGTTAGGCGCAAATGCTTTCAGTTTCTCAAACTCTGCCTTGATGGCGCTACGCTCGGCCAGCAACGAGCCATCCGAAAACCGATGCACGGTGATGGAAACGGCCCCGGGCGGCGCGGCTTGCAGGAACAGCTCGGCGCTGGCCGTGGCCTCCCGGGCCCGCTCGTCGGTGGCGGCCCACACCACCCAGTGCACGGCCTCCACCCGGCCCTGCTGCAGCCACTGCAGTACGGTTCCCCCCGCGCCAATCTCCACATCGTCGCAGTGGGCGCCCAGGCACAGCAGGCGCAAGGGCGCGGCGGGTAGCAGTCCTAGCATACGGCCATGCGCGCAGGAGTGGCATATGGGCGGTGTTTGGGGGCGGTGGCCCACACTTCCCAGGGGGCAGCGCCGTGCGCGGAAAGCTTCTCCAGTTCCTGCTTATCCTTGAGCGTATCCATCGCCGCCCAGAAGCCCTCGTGGCGGTGGGCCTGTAGCCGGCCACCCCGGATCAGGCGCTGAAACGGCTGCTCCACCAGCTCCTCGCCGGGCCCCAGGTAGTCAAAGATTTCCTGGCGGAAGGCGAAATAACCCGCGTTGATCCACAGGCCGGAGCTGGCAATAGGACTGATGGACGCTACCTCATCGGAGTCCCCGAACGATACCACGTGAAAGCTTTGCGTAGGTTGGTAGGCCATAAAGCCTGCCACCGCGTCGGAGGCTGAAAAATCGGCCATCTGCTGGTGCAGGTCCAGGTCCGTCAGTCCGTCGCTGTAGTTGGCCAGAAACATTTCCTCGCCCTCCAGCAGCGGCTGCACAGCCTTCAGCCGCTGGCCAATGTTGCTGTGCAGACCCGTATCCACGAAGGTGATGTTCCAGTCGTCAATATCCGCGCTAAGCAGCTTTACCTCCCGCCCCTTTGAGAGCACAAAGTCGTTGGAGGTGCATTCGTTGTAGTTGAGGAAGTAGTTTTTTATTTCATCGGCTTTGTATCCAAGGCACAGAATAAAGTCTTTGTGGCCAAAGTGCGCGTAGTAGCGCATCACGTGCCACAGTACCGGGCGGTACCCCAAGGGCACCAGAGGTTTGGGCAGGTGGTCGGAAAACTCCCGCAGGCGCATTCCCTGCCCGCCGCAAAACAGAACGACTTTCATGATTGGTTGGTGTGGTGGTGGCAGAGGCGACACCGGCCCGACGGGGCCGTACTATCCGGGCTGGGGCAGGCAGTCCGGCACTAAGGGAAGCAAGGTGGCTGGGTGTTCTAGTCAAATACCTGTACTTCCGGAATGGGCACCACAAAACGGCCACCCCACTCCCGGATATCCTGCATCTGCTCCATAATTTCCTCGCGCAGGTTCCAAGGCAAAATCAGCACGTAGTCGGGGCGCGTCTGCCGGATTCGGTCGGGGTGGCAGATGGGAATGCGCGTACCCGGCAGGAAATTCCCCTGCTTGTGCGGGCTCACATCCACGGTGTAATCCAGAAAATCAGTGCGGATGCCGCAGTAGTTGAGCAGGGTATTGCCTTTGCCGGGGGCCCCGTAGCCTACCACAGTTTTACCGTCGCGCTTGGCGGCAATCAGGAATTCCAGCAGCTTCCGCTTGGTTTCCTTGGCTTTCTCCTCAAAGTTGGCGTAGTAAGCCAGGTCGTTGACGCCGGCGGCCAGCTCCCGCTCCCGCAGCTCAGCCACCCGGCTGGTTACGGGGTGCGCGGCAGAAGCCGTGTGGCGGGCGTAAATGCGCAGCGAGCCGCCGTGGGTGGGCAGTTCCTCCACGTCAAACAGCGTGAGGCCGTGGCAGGCAAAAATCTGCTCCACGGTGAAAAACGAGAGGTAGCTGAAATGCTCGTGGTAGATGGTATCAAACTGGTTGCCCTCCATCAGCCGCAGTAGGTGCGGAAACTCCATGGTGATGATGCCATCTGGCTTCAGCAGCAAGTGCATACCGGCCACAAAATCATTGATGTCTGGTACGTGGGCCAGCACGTTGTTGCCCAGCAGCAAATCGGCCTTCCCGCTCAGCTCCGCCACGTAGCGGGCCGTGTCGCTGCCGAAAAAGCGCACTAAAGTGTTGATGCCCTTGGCCTGCGCGTAGCTGGCCACGTTGGCCGCCGGCTCAATGCCCAGCACCGGAATTTTCTTCTCCACAAAGTACTGCAGCAGGTACCCGTCGTTGGAGGCCACTTCAATCACTAGGCTATCGGGGGTCAGCTGGAACCGCTCCGTCATCATATCGGTGTAGCGGCGGGCGTGCCGCAGCCAGGAAGCCGAGTAGGAGGAGAAATAGGCGTAATCGTTTTGGAATATCTCCTCGGAGGTAACAAACTCATCCAGCTGCACCAAGAAACATTCCCGGCACACGCGGGCGTGCAGCGGGTAGAACGCCTCGGCCCGGTTGAACTCGTGGGGCCGCACGTGGTCCTGGCACAGGGGCGAGGTACCCAGGTTCACAAACGTAAAATCGAGCGGAGCCCCGCAAAACCGACACGGACTAGCGGGCGGCTCAACAGGGTTTGTCAGCAGCATTTCTGCTTCCAGGGTACCTACCAGCGGAGATTCGGGCCGGGGCAGAGTGACTACGGGCGAGAACGACGTTACCTGTTCCATTGCCATACAGGAAGAAAGGGTGTAAGCAAAAATTTAGGCCGCAACTCCTTGCGCGGCAGGGTCAGAGGACGGAGTGAGCTGCTGCATGCGCTGGCTCGGCCGATACCGCACGAAAATACTCTTCCTGCTCCCGGCGCAGCCGGTCAATAAGGCGCCCCTCAGGCACCAGCACGTCATCGTAGGTCAGCACGTGGTCCTTGGGTACGTCGTGGCGCAGGATACAGCCCTCGGCTACGCCAAGTGGCAATAGATTTTCCTGCTGCGTTACGTCGGCGTTTTCGGCCAGGCCGTAGGTGTGGTAGTGCCCGATGCCATCCAGGACTTGGCCGGCTTGCAGGGGCACTTTGGCGGCCGTTACTACCTCCACGCACATGGGGCCGGCCGGGGCCAGCGCCGCATCCTGAAACAGCACCGCCCGCGCCACAGTGGTAGGCGTTTCGAAGTGGCACAGGTGATATGGCGTGTAGAAGCAGTACAGCGGCCCAGGGCCCAGCTTATAGAGTTTGAGGTAGTGCTGCTGCACGGGGTCATCAATGGTGCCCAGCACAAATACGCCGGGGCCGGGCTCGGCCCCCACCACGTAGTCCACTATGCCGGGGCCACCGCTTAGCAGCAGCTCCTGCGGGTACCACTCGGCCGCTTTGGTTATAGGCGTGCCGGGCTCCACGGTGGGGCCCAGCATGCCGCGCCGCGCCACCCGCATGCCCAGGGCATTGGCAATAACGGCCTGCTCGAAGCTGATTTTGCTGCCATCGGCGAAGCTGGTAACCATGCTGGGGTTCTGGCCCCATTGCCGGGCAAAGCCCTCCTGGGTAGTAGGGTTGCGGTACGGGTCGTGCAGGCCTTTGATGTTGCCGCACAATACCGGCGTTACGCCCAGTCCTTTCACAAAACGCGCCAGGTTCAGCGTCACGCCCGGCTGGTCGCCATCGGCCACGGTGTATACTACCCCGGCCCGGTCGGCGTATACTTTCAGGATGGGCCCCACGGTGCCGTCCAGCTCGGCGTTCAGCAGAATGATGTGCTTGCCGTGCCGGATGGCCTCCAACACTACCTGGGCTCCGTGCTCCACGGCTCCGGTCACCTCAATAATGGCCTCGATACCCCCGGCCCGGCTGAACAGCAGGGCATCATGCGTAATGGCCGGGCGCCCTTCAGCAATGCAGGCTTCCAGCTCCGCCTCGTTTGCTACTTCGGTTACGTCCGTTACGCCAGCTTCGGCATAGATGGCCCGGGCTTTCTCGGGGGTGCGGTTGGCAATGGCTACCAGCTCCATACCGGGTACGTAGCAGCAGATCTGGCGGGCTACGCCTCGCGCCATAAACCCGGCACCTACCATGGCCACCCGAATCGGGCGGCCTTCGCGCTGGCGCTTTTGCAGGGCAGTATCAACTATGAGCATGAGTGAGGTTGTGAGTAAGCTGGGTAACTGATTGAAGAGCGGAAGGCGTTTGGTAGTCGGCTTACTCGACGCTCGCCGGAACCCGTAGGTGGAAATCCGGGTGGTGCTGGTCTTTCTCCGAAATCAGGGTAGGTGCAATGGGCCACTGAATCCCAATGGCAGGGTCGTTCCAGCGCAGGCCCCGCTCAAAACCGGGCGCGTACTTGGCCGACACTTGGTAGCACACATCCGTGTTGTCCTGCAGGGTTACAAAGCCGTGGGCAAAGCGGCCCGGTACAAACAGCATCCGGAAGGAGTCGGCGGTGAGCTCCACACCCAGCCACTGCCCGTACGTAGGCGACTCTTCCCGCAGGTCCACAATCACATCGTAAATAGCGCCGCGGGTGCAGCGAATCAGCTTGGTTTCCTCGTGTGGCTGCAGCTGATAGTGCATGCCGCGCAAGGTGCCCTTCTGGGGGTTCGACGACACATTGGCCTGCAAGGGCGGCATCAGAATGCCGTGGGCAGCAAACTCGTCTTCGCACCAGGAGCGGGCAAAAAAGCCCCGCTCGTCGGCCATACGGTCCACATCAATAATGTAGGCGCCGGCCAGCTCGGTTTCGGTAAAAATCATGGCGGTGGTGATTTGGTGTGATAGAACGGTGGATAGGCAGCGCGTTGGTTAGCCAACCAGGGCTGGCTGCAGTACGGGGCGCACACTGTTGGCCCGCACCCAGTTCAGGTCGTCGCCCAGTTCATGAGCAGTGCGCAGGCTGGTGAGCACCCGCAGGCGCATCAGCTCCGATGAGCGGAAGGACGCATCCCGGAAGTTCATGGCCAGCAGTCCGTCGCGCAGCTCGGCAATGGAGTCGGCCAGGGTGCGCTGAGGCTGGTGGGCCGGGGCCAGTTCCCGGTACAGGCTGAAATCCACGCGGTAGGAGCGTTTGTCGGGCGGGGCGGCAGCGTTCAGGCTTACGCGGGTACCGGGCAATGCATCAGCCACGGCGTAGGCCAGGTCGCGCACCTGGTAGTTCCACTGGTCGGAGCCGGTATTCACGGCCAGGAAGTTCCCTCCTACTTCGGCCGGGCGGCCCAGGGCCCACTCAATGGCCCGGGCCATATCCTGCACATGAATCAGGGGCCGCCAAGGCGTACCGTCACTCAGAATACTGATTTCGCCGGCGGCCACGGCCCCAGCCACAAAGTCGTTCACCACCAAATCCAGCCTCAGCCGGTCGCTCCAGCCGCAGGCCGTGGCAAAACGCAGGCAGGTTACTACGAAAGAGTCATCGGCCAGGGGGCGCAGGTCCTGCTCGCTCAGGGCTTTGGAGCGGGCGTAGGCGGTTAGGGGGTTGAGCTGCGAGCTTTCGGTTTTAGCACCCTCCCCCCCGGCCCCGTACATGCTGCATGAGGAGGCAAACACGAAGCAGCCCACACCAGCCGCTTTGGCCTGCCGGGCCAGCTCAATGGTAGCCAGGTAGTTCACGTCCAGCGTCACCTGCTCGTAGGTCTGGCCCATGGGGTCGTTGCTGATGGCAGCAAGGCTGACTACGGCATCAACGCCTTCCAGCAGCCCCTCCGGCAACTGGCGCACATCACCAAAAATCTGGCGGTCGAGGCGCGACTCCGGCAGGCGCGTGGCTCCGGTCAGGCAGTGGGCAAAGTAGCCCATGTCGTAGCCAATCAGCTCGGCCTGCGGAAACTGCTGCCGCAGGTGGCGCACCACGCCGGGCCCCACGTAACCCATGTTACCCGTGATTAGAATCCGTTGCATACGGTGAAAGGTGAAATTGTGAAGTAGTGAAATGGTGAGGGAATTGTGGGCGGCGGGAGCAGCCGGCGTGGTGTATGGAAATCAGCCTGAACGGCAAATTCACCACTTCACAATTTCACCGCTAGTCGGCGGGCATAATGGTGGGAGCAGCTACCCGCTCAGACGGGGGCGCAACCAGCGGGGAGGCCAGTATTTCGGCCAGTACGGGGTCGGGGTCAGTGGGCTCGGGGGAATTGTCCCATACTTTCCATTTGGCCCGGCCCTGCTGCCACATTTCTTCCAGCATGTTTTTATCGCGCAGAGTATCCATGGGCTGCCAGAAACCGGTGTGGCGGAAGGCGGCCAGATGGCCTTCCTGGGCCAGGCGCTCCAGCGGGGCTTTTTCCCATACCGTGTCGTCATCGGTAATGTAGTCCAGCACCTCGGGCTCCAGCACAAAAAAGCCGCCGTTAATCCAGGGCGTTTCGCCGCCTTCGGGCTTCTCCGTGAAAGCGCCAATGCGGCTGTTGTCGTCGGAGAGGTTAAACACCCCAAAGCGCCCCGGCTGGCGCACCGCCGTGAGCGTGGCCAGCACCCCTTGCTGGCGGTGGTAGCGCACGGCTGCCCGGATGTCAATGTCCCCTACCCCGTCGCCGTATGTCAGGCAGAAGGTTTCGCCGGGAGTCAGGTAGTCCCGCACGCGGCGCAAGCGGCCGCCCGTCATGGTTTCCTGGCCAGTATCTACCAGCGTCACCGTCCAGGGCTCGGCGTGGTTACGGTGAATCTGCATTTCGTTGCGGTCCATGCGGAACGTCACGTCCGAGTTGTGCAGAAAGTAATCGGAGAAGTACTGCTTAATCAGGTGCCCTTTGTACCCACAGCACACTACAAAATCCCGAATGCCGTGGTGGGCATATATTTTCATGATGTGCCACAGGATGGGCTTGCCCCCGATTTCCACCATGGGTTTGGGCCGCACGCCGCTTTCCTCACTGATGCGGGTACCGTAGCCCCCGGCCAGAATTACTGCTTTCATACGCGTCAGAAGTTGAAAAAGCCGATAGTTGAGAGAAGACGGCAGAACAAGCCCAAACCAGGAATTCAGGCGGTAGCTACTACTAGCTAAGGTTTCTGAAATATAGTGCATATTATAATATTGTCAATAAAAACTATTACTATTTTTTCAATAAGATAAAAAATAACTTTCTATAGTCCTGCAATAACAATACACTTACTCATATGATGATACCACGCGTCGAATCCTGAAGGGTGCTGCTTATCCGATAGCCCGGGGTGCCGGGCGGCCCACCAACTGCGCGGTTACGCGCCGCGCCAACAGGTACACAAACCGGGAATTGGTAACCAAGTACCGACGCCACAATCGGCGGGGCTCCAGCCACAGTCGGTAAGCCCATTCCAGCCACAACTTGCGTGCCCACACGGGCAGGCGGCGCTCTAAGCCAGCATACACCGGAAAAGCCTGCCCTGCCCCCAGCATGCACGCCCGAATGGCACCTTGGTGGGCTGCCATCCAACGCTCCTGGCGCGGGCAGCCCAGCGCTACAAACACTAAATCAGGGTCGGCGGCGTTAATGGCAGCTATTTCGGCGGCGTCCTCCTCCGGTGTAAGCGGGCGAAACGGCGGCGAGCAGGTGCCCGCAATGCGCAGCGTGGGCAGCTCCCGGCGGGCCCGGGCCACCATGGCCGCCAGCACTTCCTCGGTAGTACCGTAAAAGTACACCGACTGCCCGCTGGCAGCGGCGGCCTCCAGCAGCAGGGGCAGCACATCCATGCCGGCCACCCGGGGCTGGGGGGCGCTGCCCGGGTTGAGCTGGTGCACCGCGGCGGCCACCGGGCTACCATCGGGCGCTACCAGGGCGGCTCCGTGCAGGATCTGCCGAAAAGCCGCGTCCTGCTGCGCTTCCACCACCATGTGCACGTTGGCAAAGCACACATAGGCCGATGTGCGCATGGCACCCAGCCGGAGGATGGCCGCCACAAACTCGGCCGGCGTACCAGTCGAAATCCACGAATCCAGAACGGGCAGCTTGGGCAGCATCGGTGGAATAGTGAGATGGTGGAGGTGGTAGAGCAGTGAGGCAATGAAATGAAAGCGCATCGTTTGCGTCACCTGTACAGGTGGCACGCCAAACTCACCGTTTCACCTCTTCACTATTTCACCGCTAATAGGCGTTTTTCTCGCCGCGTACCATATTCCAAATGGTGAGGAAGATGATTTTCATATCCAGCCCAAACGACCAGTTCTCCACGTATTTCAAATCGTACTCCACGCGCTTTTCCATGGTACCGGCCTCACGGGTTTCGCCCCGGAAGCCGTTCACCTGCGCATAGCCCGTAATACCGGGCGTAACGGCGTGGCGCATTTGGTAGGTGCGGATGTGCTTGCTGTACTCTTCCAGCTGCGAAATCATGTTGGGCCGGGGCCCCACCACCGACATGTGGCCCAGCAGCACATTGAAGAACTGGGGTAGCTCGTCGAGATTGTATTTGCGCAGGTAGCGGCCTACCCGGGTAATGCGGGCGTCGCCCTTGGTGGCTTGTAGCTCCGTTTGGCCGTGGTTGGTACGCATGGTGCGCAGCTTGTAGCACGGAAACAGCTGGTTGCGCTTACCCGGCCGCATTTGCTTGAAGAATATGGGCCCCGGCGAGTCGAGCTTGATGAGGATGGCCAGGGCCGTGAGTACCACCGGAAACAGCAGCAGAATTACGGCCAACGAAAACACGATGTCGAACATGCGTTTCACTGCCTGGTTGGCGCGCATACCCAGCGGCTCGTGCCGAATGGTCAGAATGGGCAGGTGGTCGTAGAAATATACATTCACGTCTTTACGGACGGTGCCGCGGAAATCGGGTACAATTCGGAACGCCAAGAAATGGTCGTCGGCGAAGCGCGACAGGTCTTCAATAAGCTGGCGCCGGTCCAGCGGCATGGCGAAGTAGATTTCGTCAATCTGCTCGTGCAGGCAGTACGCTTTCAAATCGGCCAGCCGCCCCTGCACAAGCTGTTGCGAGGTAGCGGGCAGCGTAGCGGGCGTATCCGTGAAGAAGCCCATAAACTGATTCCCAATGGGGTCATGGGACTCCAGAAACCGGTACAGCTCCTGTCCGCTGGGCCCGGCGCCCACAATTACAAAGCGGCGGCTGGGGCGGGCTAAGTGGCGGTGATACGTCCGGTACAGAAATGTAATCAAGAAACGCCCGGCCACCACGGCGGTTATCGAGAAGCTGTAGGCGGCAAACAAATACTCGGCGGGGGGCCAATACAGCTGCAGCGCCAGAATCACAAGCAGTACCACCCCGGCGTGCAGCAGAAACGTGCGAATCAGGTACAGCAACTTTTCGGGATAAGTAATCAGCCGGTCGGTGCGGTAAATGTTGGCAAACTGCCCCGACAAAATCCACCATAGCAGGGCGAATATGGCGTAGAAAAACGGGTAATAGCCACTAAACTCCCAGGAGCCCAGGTGCTGGTAGCCCGCCAGCCGAAAAGCTCCAAAAACAAGCAGCACGTCTACCAAGGGCAGAATGATGCGGGAAGCGTCAGTGTAGTGCCGATAACGTTCCATGTGACGGAGAGGAGAAGTGTGTGCAGGTGATTCAGGCAGAACGGGCGGGTTGGAACAGAATAGAGCAACTTTCTGTGTACAAAGGAAACATTATTTATGTTTTAAACAATAATTTATATGACTTTTTTACATAAAAAGACTAAAATTTATAGGATTGATCAAATGAAAACCAGTATGCACATATGCCTGTGAGCGTTGATAAAAAGTCATAGTATTTTTATTAAAACACTTATAATTCAGGCAATTACACACAAAATTCTAGTTGTTGCGTAGTAACTAAGGCTTAGTACAGGAGTAAGTTATCGGCCTACTTCTGGCGTTTGACGGGGTGACTTCTCTGCTTCCGGTGTCAGCCAATGACACGAATGTGGCCGATGTGAATGAAACCACTGCTGCCATTAGCCTCAAACGAGGCAAATAAGCACACATCATAAAAGTCTGTAGATCAGATTATATTAAACTTTTATGGTGTTTTCAACCTGAATTTATAACGCTCTATCGAGCTTTTACGTAGTTTCGTCTTGCCGGACAGTTACAGGTGTGTGTCTGTCGGCAAGAGCTTCCTATTGCAACACAGAGGCCCTGGCTGACGAGTCGGGGCCTTTTTTGTGCGTATGCACACCGCATTACTACCGAGGTCAGAAGCCGATTTGCCTGTAGCAAACTCCGTATCTTTGCTGCGTTATGACCGCTCCCGATTCGATTGCCCAAACCCTCACCCGTCACAAGCTGCGCCACACGCCCGTGCGCCGGGCCGTGCTACAGGTGTTGGCGGCGTCGCCGTTTGCGCTGTCGGGGCACGAGGTAGAACAGCAGCTGGGCGGCGACGTAGACCGGATTACGCTGTACCGTACGCTCAAAACCTTCGAGGAAAGCGGCCTGATTCACCGGGTTATCGACACCAGCGACACCGTGCGCTACGCAGCCTGCTCCATGGAGTGTAGCGCCCTCGCCCACCTCGACGACCACGTGCATTTCAAATGTACTCAGTGTCAACACATCTACTGCCTTAACCAAGTAGCCATTCCGGCCGTCACGCTGCCCGACAAGTTTCAGGCCCAAACCCGCGACTATCTGCTGGCCGGCGTGTGCCAGGATTGCCAGAAATAGACAGTAGAACTCTGCTTCCAGAAACAGCAACGGCCCACTCCTGCGAGTGGGCCGTTGCTGTTTCTGGAAGCACGCTCATTATTTGACCGAAGCGGCTAAACGGGCGTAGGTCAGGGCATCCACCGTGAGGCCCCCGGGGGCCCGGAGGCTGAGCGTGGTGAGCGGCTGTTTCGGGAAGAAAATATCCGTCAGCGTGGTCAGGCCGCCATCGGCAAAAACTTCCACCGAAGCGGCGTCGAAGAGGAGCGTGAGGTCGGCGGCGGGGCCGGTAGCCAGGCGCGGACCGGGCGCACGGCCGGCAAACTTCGGGCTGAAGCTAGCGTCGCCCACCTTGCTTCGGTCGATGTAGTACTGGTTTTTGCCCTTGTCGAAGCCAACCACCAGTTCCTCGCCCTGGGCATTGCCGAATATCAACTGAAAATCCTGCAGCTGCCGGGTGCTCATTTTGAGTTGAAACTGCGGGCCGGGGCTGGGCAGTTGGTCGGCCAGGCTCAGCTCGTTTTTTACCGTGAGGTTGGTGAGTTGCCTGGCGGGCTGGGCCAGCTTGGCTACTTCCGGTACGGGCTGCGAGGTCAGGTAGATTTCCGAGCCTACCTGCCGCAATGCCAGGTCACGCGGGGCGGTCATGGCGCTGCGCCAGGGCGAGGTGGGCACCTGGTTGGCGTATTCCCAGTTGCTCATCCAGCCCAGGAAAATCTTGCGGGCCCCGGTGTTGCCCCAGGTTACGCCGGCGTAGTTGTCCTTGCCCCAGTCCACCCACTTTTCGGTGGTGGTAGTGGGCGTGAACTTCTTGCCATCAAACTGCCCCACGAAATACTGCGTAGCCGAGCCGCCGTTGGGTCCGCCGGGGTTGATGCTTACCAGCAGCACCCAGTGGGTTTTGCCGTTCAGGGTCAACGGGAACAAATCGGGGCACTCCCACACGCCGCCGTGGGCCCCCACCTTCTCGCCAAACTCGCTGAGCTTGGTCCAGGTTTTCAGGTTGGGCGAGCCGTAGAAGGTAATCCGGTCTTTGGTGGCCAGCGTCATCACCCACTGCCTGGCCACCGGGTTCCAGCTAACTTTCGGGTCGCGGAAGTCCTGAATGCCGGGGTTGGGCAGCACGGGGTTACCGGGGTATTTCGTCCAGGTTTTACCCTCGTCGAGGCTGTAGGCTATGCCCTGGTACTGGTGCTTGTTGGTGCCTTTTTTCTCTTCGTCGGGGTTGTGGTAGGTGAAGATGGCCACCAGCGCGTTCTTGCCGAAGCCGGCCGTATTGTTGGCATCCAGCACCGCCGAGCCCGAGAAAATCATCCCCAGCTTGTCCGGGAACAGGGCAATAGGCTGCTCCTGCCAGCTCACCAGGTCGCGGCTGGTGGCGTGGCCCCAGTGCATGGGTCCCCACACCATCCCGTCGGGGTAGTGCTGGAAAAACAGGTGGTAGGTGCCGTTCACGTACACCATGCCGTTGGGGTCGTTCATCCAGTGCGCGGCGGGCGTGAAGTGGTAGGCGGGCCGGTACTGCGGCGTGGCGGGCGGCACCGGCGCGGCCGGGGCCTGGGCCCGCGCCAGCTGAGCGCCAAAAGCCAGGGCCAGCGGTAGCAGGAAGGATTTTTTCATCGGGAGAAATGGGTGGGGTGAAGAATGAGGTTGTTCCGTATGCTGCGCTGGTTGTGCACCTGTTCGTCATCCAGAGCCGAAGACGAAGCATACTGCGTGCTGATGAAGTTGTTGTAAAGAATTATTTGAACGTCATGCAGAGCGCAGCGCAGCATCTCGCGTGCCGAAATTGCTATGGTAATCCTGACGTCAGCCGAGCGAGATGTTGCGCTGCGCTCCGCATGACGTTCAGCGAGTTGTAATGTCAGCACGCGGAATTCCTCCCATGGTTCGTAATGACGTTCTAGGATTAGTGCGTCGCTACACCGCCGACACCGCTTGCAGGGCGTGCACGTCGGCTTCGGTGAAGGTGGGCGTGGCCCCCTGGTGGGTGGCTACCAGCGCCCCGGTGGCGCAGGCAAAGCGCAGGGCTTCGCCGGGCTCCTGACCGGCCTGCCAGCCTTTGAGCAGCGCCGCCAGAAACGCGTCGCCGCTGCCGATGGTGTCGCGCACCGGCACCGCTACGCCGGGTGCCTGGTACAGCTGGTTGTTGGTCCAGAGCAGGGCCCCATCGGCACCGCAGGTTACGCACACGGCCTGCAGCCCGAACCGCTCGGCCAGCCACCGCATAGCCGTAGGCCGGTCGGTTTCCTCACTGAACCAGGCCATGATTTCGGCCAGCTCATGGTGATTCATCTTCACCAGGTCGGCCTTTTCCAACAGGTACTTCACCACTTCCTTGGTATAGTGCGGGGGGCGCATGTTCACATCGAACACCTTGAAGCGGGCGTGCTCCAGCAGGCGGTACAGGGTTTCGCGGGTGCCGGCCTGCCGGGCAGCCAGGGAGCCAAACACCAGCATATCGGCCTGGGCCACCAGCTCTTCCAGCGCGGGCTCGTACTGGATGTAGTCCCAGGCCACGGGCTGCACAATCTTGTATGTCACCTCGTTGGCGTCGTCCACGTTGGCTTTTACTACGCCGGTAAGGTGGGTTTTGCCCTGTTGTAGGTACGCAGTGGAAAGGCCTTTGCTGGCCACAAAATCGGTGAGCTCCTGGCCCAGCTCGTCGTCGCCGACGCGGCTGATGAGCGCCACGGGCAGGCCCAGCTGGTGTAGGTGCACGGCCACATTGAAGGGCGCACCGCCCGGCTGCTTGCCGGTGGGCAGCACGTCCCAGAGAATTTCGCCGAAGCAGACTATTTGATTAGACATCTTACTTGAAAATTGGGTCTCAAAACGGCTGTCATGCTGAGCTTGTCGAAGCATCTCTACCGCTTAATTAGAGCTGTTCAACAAAGCGGTAGAGATGCTTCGACAAGCTCAGCATGACCGTTATAACAACTAATGCAGCACCAGCGTCTTTTCCATCTGCTCAAGGCTGGTGCCTTTGGTTTCGGGCATAAGGCGCCATACGAACAGCAGTTGGAGCAACATCATGACGCTGAATAGACCGAAGGTTAAGGCTCCACCCATTTTCTCTGAAAGCGGCACAAAGGCAAAGGAAATCAGAGCGGCCATCACCCAATGGGTACTGGAGCCCAACGCCTGTCCTTTAGCGCGAACTGAATTGGGAAATATCTCGGAGATGAAGACCCAAATAACGGCGCCCTGTGAGAAGGCGAAGAAGGCAATGTAAACAAACAGCAGACCTGGGACTAGCATGCCGCCAAACGCTTGAAAGCTATGCGTGGCATACGCCCACGACACCAAAGCCAATGTAACAATCAGGCCTACTGACCCCACAAACATCAACTTACGACGACCAAACTGGTCAATGATCTGGCGAGCCAGCAGGGTAAATATCAGATTTACCAGGCCCAGTCCAGCTGATGATAACAGTGCGGATTCAGCTCCCAGGCCAGTTTCTTTGAAAATGCGCGGGGCGTAATAGATGATGGCATTGATACCCGACACTTGGTTGAACACCGCGAATAGCACCGCCAACAGTACCGGCATGCGGTATTGCGGAGCCAGCAACGAAGCGCCGCCCTGGGTTTGGTCATTCGTATTCGTGGTCAAAATTGTAGTTACCAGTTCATCAGCCGATGCCGGATCAACTTTTTGCAAAACAGCACGACCTTCCTCTACCCGCCCCTGCCCAATAAGCCAGCGCGGGCTTTCGGGCACAAGGAACAACAGTCCAAAGAATGCTGCGGCCGGCACAGCTTGCACCCCTAGCATCCAGCGCCAATCATTCTGCCCGGTGCCGGCCAGCAGGTAGTTTGACAAATAGGCAATCAGAATTCCGAACACGATGTTGAACTGGAACATGGCCACCATCTGCCCGCGCTTAGCCGCCGGGGCTATTTCTGATATGTACAGCGGTGCCGTAACAGATGAGGCTCCTACGCCCAAACCACCCAGAAACCGGAATACCATAAACAGCACCCAGTTGGACGTAACCGCCGCTCCCAGCGCCGACACGAAGTACAGCACGGCAATCCAGATCAGGGTTTGCCGGCGGCCCAGCTTATCCGATGGGATACCGCCAAACATGGCCCCGAATACGGTACCAATAAGGGCCACAGAAATGGTGAAGCCATGCTCTACAGAGTTGAGAGCCCACAGCTTTTGGATGGCTTGCTCAGCCCCGGAAATAACGGCCGTATCGAAGCCGAACAGAAAGCCCCCTAGCGCTACCACCAGGGACCAGAAGAATACGTTGTTGTTTTTCATTGCTAAGCTGTTAGCTAGTAGCTGCTGGCTAGTAGCTTGTGAGGTGAAAAACGAAGCTACTCCTTACTCCATCTTGCCGGAATAGATGCTAACAGCTAACAGCCATCAGCTAACAGCTTCGCCCAGTTACCAGCCCGGGTTCTGTTTATACAGGCCTTTGCTGAAGTTAATCTGATTTAGCGGAATAGGCAGGTACTCGTCGCGGCCGACGGTGAAGCGGGCGGTTTGCAGGTACTGGCGCTTGGTTTTCTCCTTGTCGAAGTAGGTGTTCAGGTACGGCCCAGCAATGCCCCAGCGCACTAAATCAAAGAAGCGGTAGCCCTCCATGGCAAACTCCAGGCGACGCTCGAAGCGCAGGGCCTCGCGGGCATACTGCTGGGTCCATTGCCCACTCTGGTACTGCCCAATTTTGTAGTTGGAGGTGCTGGTGCCGGCCGTGGTCTTGAGGCGGGCGGTGCTGTTGGCGGCCCGCTGCCGAATCTGGTTGATGATGGGTAGGGCTTCCGACTGCCGGCCCAGCTCAATCAGCGCCTCGGCCTTCCACAGCAGCACATCGGCGTAGCGGATGAGGGCCCAGTTCTTGGACGAGCCCATGAAGGGCGGCGTTTTCTGGAAGCTGGGGTCCGAGGGCAGCACCGTTTCCTTCATCGACATGTACACGCCGTAGGTATTCTGGTCGCGCAGCCAGGAGGTTTCAAAGATGAACGGCGGCGAGTATTTGTAGGGGTGCGACGGAATGGCCACCGTGTGGTCGAGGCGCGGGTCCACGGTGTTGGTCTGGAAATCCTGGGGCGTGGTCAAATCAGAGTTGTTGAAGGTGGTGAACAGCGGCAGGCCCTGGGCATCGGTCTTGAAGGAGTTCACCAGGTTCTGGCTGGGCTGGTGGAAGCCGCAGCAGCCGTAGTCGGGGTTCATGGGGTAGGCCAGCTCATTGCCGCGCTGCACCCGCCCCTTGGGCGTGCCGTCGTTGCGCGAAAACTGAATGGCGAATACCGATTCCACCCCATTGTCGCCCACGGTGAGGAAGTTGGTGGCGAAATCCGGGTGCAGGGCGTACTTGCCCGAGCTGATAACGGCATCGGTCAGCGACACCACTTCCTGCAGCTTGGCCGCATCCACGGAGGTTACGGCGTGGGTTTCGTTCTGCACGTAGGCCTGGTACAGCAGCGTTTTGGCCAGGTAGGCCTGCGCCGCCGACTTGGTAGCCCGCCCGATTTCAGGCTGGGTTTCGGGCAGGTTGGCCACGGCAAAGCGGAAGTCGTCGGCAATCTTGCTCCAGAGCTGGTCGTTGGTCAGGTCCACGTTCGATACGTCGCCGTACTTATCGGTGGGCACCGACTGGTCGATGTAGGGCACGCGCTTAAACAGCTCTTTCAGCAGGAAGTAGTAGTGCCCGCGCAGGAAGCGCATTTCGCCCTGGCGCACGGCTTTGTTGGGCATGGCCGAGGCATCCACCACATCCAGCCGGCGCAGCGCATCGTTGCAGCGCGACACCCCGATGTAAATCAGGAACCACAGCTCGTCGGTGTTGCCCACGTCCACGCGGTTAAACGAGAAGGTTTCGTAGAAGTGGAAGGCGTCCACGTCGGCCGTGCCGTTGCCGCCCTTGTAGGCGTCGCCGCCGCGCACGTTGCCGTAGGGCCACATGCTGGTGTAGGGGGCCCGGTACACGTCGTTGCCGAGCTGGGAGTAAGCCGCAATAACCTGTTTTTCGATGTTGGCGGGCGTGTTCAGCTGGTCGTCGCTGAGAGCCCCGATGGGCTCCACGTCCAGAAACTTACTATCGTTACAAGCCGTGGCCGAAGCCAGCAGGCCCAGGGCCAGTATGGTGGGTTTGAGGAATTTCATGGTGGGAGTAGTGAGAATTGAGTAGTGAGTACTGAGTGAATAGCGGCCGGCATGAGGAATAGTGAGTCAGAAACTCACTACTCAATACCAGCTACTCACTACTTAAAAAGTCACGTTCAGGCCAGTGGAGAAAATGCGGGGAACCGGGTACTGGTAGTTGGTTACCTCGGGGTCGGGGCCGGTGAATTCCTTGCTCTTGATGGTGAAGAGGTTCTGACCCTGCACGTACACCCGCACGCCCTGCAGTTTCAGCTTACTGGCAACGCCCTCGGGCAGCGAGTAGCCCACCTGCACGTTGCGCAGCTTCAGGTAAGAGGCATTTTCGATGAAGTAGGTGGAGGCGCGGCCCTCGTTGTTGGTGTTGATGAGCGTGGCGGCCGGAATGGTGGAGCCGGTGTTGGTGGGCGTCCAGGCATCGAGCAGGCGGCGGCCCCAGTTCTCGCCGGTAGCCAACGAGGCGAAGTCGGTGCGGAATTTGGAGTTGTTGAAGGCTTGAATGCCCTGCACGCCCTGGAAGAACACCTGCACATCGAAGGCCTTGAAGTCCGCGCCCAGGTTGAGGCCGTAGTTGAAATCCGGAACACCCTCGGTAATCCAGGTCTGGTCGAAGTTGTCCACCTTGCCGTCGCCGTTCAGGTCTTTGTAACGGATGCGGCCGGGAGCTGCGCCAATTTGCGTGGGGCCTTCGCTTACCTGCTGCGTGTTCTGGTAAATGCCGTCGGCCACGTAGCCGTACACCGCGTTGATGGAGTGACCCAGGCGGGTTACGTCCTGGCCGTTGCCGCCGTAGGCGTTGATTACCTCGGCCGGCAGGTAGGTGAGCCGATTCCGGTAGCTGGCCAGGTTACCCGAAATATTGTAGCTGAGGCCGTTATCGAGCTTGTTCTGGTAGCTGAGCAGGAACTCCCAGCCTTTGTTCTCGATGGAGGCACCGTTCACAAACTGGTCGCCGCCCTCCCCTACCACCGCCAGGTACGGCAGGTTCACCAGAATGTCCTTGCTGTTCTTCACGAAGTAATCCACCGAGCCCGACAGGCGGTTTTCCAGGAAGCCGAAGTCCACGCCCACGTTGGTTTGGGTGGTGGTTTCCCACTTCAGCGCGGGGTTGGCCCGCTGGAAGCGGCGGTAGCCCGAGGGCAGCGCCGTATCGTTGCCGTAGATGTCGTAGGCCGTGCCCCGGTCATACTCAAAGTTGGGGTCAATGGTGCCCAGCAGCGACTGGTACAACCCGCGCGAGGCAAAGTTGGCAATGTCCTGGTTGCCCGTCTGGCCCCAGCCGGCCCGCAGCTTCAAATCCGACAGGAAACCGGCGTTATCCTTCACAAACGTTTCCTCGCTCAGGCGCCAGCCCGCCGATAGCGCCGGGAACACGCCAAACCGGTTATCGGCCCCGAAGCGGGAGGAACCGTCGCGGCGTAGGGTGGCCGAGAGCAGGTACTTATCGGCGAAGCTGTAGTTGAGTTTGCCGAAGTACGAGGCCAGCCGGTAAGCCGTGGCCCCGCCGCCGTTGTCCTTGTTGGCCGCGCCGGCGTCGAGGTAGGCGTAATTGGGGTCTTCGGAGGCAAAGTTGGTGCGCGAGGCGTAGCTGCTCTCGTCGTAGTAGCTGATGCGCTCCGAGCCCACCACCACGCCCAGCTGGTGCTTGCCGGCCAGCAGCACGTCGTAGTTCAGCGTGTTCTGCCACACCCAGTTGCCCCAGAACCGGTTGTTGTCCGTCACGCGGTTGTTCTGCTCCGACAGGAAGCCCGCCTTATAGGTCTTGTAAATCTGCCGGAACTTGTAGAGGCTGTAGTCGATGCCGAAGCTGGTGCGCAGGTGCAGGCCCTTCAGAATCTCGGCGTCGGCGAACAGGTTGCCGAAGGCCCGGCCGGTGTTGGATCGGTTCTGCTTGTTATCGGTGAGCAGGCGCAGGGGGTTGTCCCGGTCGCTCATGCCGGCCACGGGGCCGCCCCAGCCCACGCCATCCACGGTGTGCACCGGCACAATGGAGGGCAGCTGGGTGGTCCGGTCGCGCACCAGGTTCAGGTCGTACTCCGCCCGTTGCGACTTCACAATGGTGAGGTTCTCCCCCACCTTCAGCTTGCCGCCCAGGAAGTTGTAGTCAGAGTTCAGGCGGGCCGTAATCCGGTCGAAGCCGGTGTATTTCAGCGTGCCCGAGTTGTCGTAGTAGTTCAGCGAGAACAGGGCCCCGCCCCGCTCACTGCCGCTGCTCACGTTCAGGTTGTAGCTCTGGATGAGGGCGTTCTGCTGGGTTTCCTTGAACCAGTCGGTATCAGAGGCGCGCATGGTTTTATCGGCGTCGATAAATTCCGGCGTACTCACCCCGTTCAGCACAATGTTGCCGTTGGCGTCGCGCGAGGTCTGGAAGTTGTAGTACGGCAGGCTGGGCACTTTGCCGTCGTTGATGGCCGCCCGGGCGTACACCGTGCCGTAGTCCAGGGTGTTGAGCATCTGCAGGTGCGGGCCCGGCGTCTGCACGCTGAAGAAGGTCGAGAAGTCAACCCGGGTTGCTCCCTTCTTGGCCTTCTTGGTGGTGATGATGATGACCCCGTTGCCGGCCCGTGAGCCGTAGATGCTGGCGGCCGAGGCATCCTTGAGCACCTGAATGCTCTCGATGTCGTTCTGGTTGATCTGGTTGATACCCTCCTTGGTCGGGATGCCGTCGATAACGTACAGCGGGTCGTTGTTGCCCAGCGTACCGAAGCCCCGGATGCGTACGGTGGCGGCGCTGCCCGGGGCCCCGTCGGTGGTGATTTGCACGCCCGGCACGCGACCCTGCAGGTTGCGCGTCACGTCGTTGGAGGCCATGTCCCGGATTTCCTCGGTTTTCACCACGGCCACGGCTCCGGTTAGATCGGCTTTGCGCTGGGTCTGGTAGCCAGTTACCACCACTTCGTCGAGGGCGGCGGCATCGGGGGCCAGCGTAACGCTCAGGGGAGCGCCACTCACCGGCACCTCCTGCGACTTGTACCCCACGAAGGAGAACAGCAGGGTGGTCACGTTGTCGGGCACCGAGAGGGTGAAGTTGCCGTCGGCATCGGTGGAGGTGCCCAGGGCGGTGCCTTTGGCTACCACTGTTACGCCGGGCATACCGGCGCCATTTTCGTCCACCACGCGGCCCGATACTTTCACGTCGGCCAGGCGCGGGGCGCGGACTTCAGCGGGGGCCGCTGTGGCGGGAGTTGCGGCCGCAGCCGCCAGGGCCGAGAGCAGCGTCAGGCCAACTGCCGGGCGCAGCAGGGGGTACTTGTCTTTCATGAAGCGGGAATTGGAAAGTGTGGGATTCTGAAGCCACCGGCCCGCCGTCTGGGGAACTGCGGCCGGGTCAAGCCGAGCTAGATTGCCAGCCGACTTGATGCCCAAATATTCACTCCCTCCTTCCCACCCGCTTCTTCTATTCGCTCAAAGTATTTCGATTTTGATTCACAGTAGAATATTTCAATTAATTACTGACAATCAATTATTTAAACACAATAATATTCACGCCTGTACCAGATTGAGTTTCGATTTTGATACCTAATTTTTAAAAATTGAAGCCCTGATGCGCATCGTGCATAGTAGTGCGGCTCCGCTCCGCGCACGAGCCGCAGGCGAGTTCCCGGAGCGTAAGCACTACACGCCCGTTACTCGCTCCGCTAGTGCGCGAAGCGGAGCTGCGCGCTACTACGCCGTAGTGTGCAGCGCCCGGAACTCGGAGGGCGACACTTGGTAGCGGGCTTTGAAGGACGTGGAGAAGTACGAGGGCGAGGAGAAGCCCAACTGATACGCCACTTCGGCAATGGTCAGCTCGTCGGAGAGCAGCAATTGGCGGGCTTTGGTAAGGCGGATGCCCTGGATGAAATCGGTGACGCCGGTGCCCAGCACAGCCTTCACCTTGCGGTACAGCTGCACCCGCGAAATACCCAGACTGCGGGCTACGTCTTCCACGCTCAGCTCGGAGCGCGAGAGGTTAGCTTCCACAATAGCCGTGAGGTCGGCCAGAAACTTCTGGTCCACGCGCTGCGGGGCCACGGTGGCGGTGCTCACCGACAGCTCCCGGCGGAAATGCTCGCGCTGCTTGTCCCGGTTGCTGAGCAGCGTGCGGATACTTTCCAGCAGAAACGTGGGGTTGAAAGGCTTGGTCAGGTACAAATCGGCGCCGGCCTGCACGCCTTCCACTTGCTGCTCCGACGCGCCCCGGGCCGTGAGTAGCACCACCGGAATGTGCGAGGTGCGCCAGTCGTTTTTCAGCCGGGCTACCACCTCCAGCCCGCTCAGCTCGGGCAGCATCACGTCGCACAGAATCAGGTCGGGGATGCTGTCGGCGGCCAACTCCAGGCCCCGGGCCCCGTCGAAGGCGGTAGTTACCTGGAAGTGGGGCCGCAGCTTCTGCACCAGAAAGGCATTCACCTCGGGGTTATCTTCAATGACGAGCACCAGCGCCTCGCTCCCACTCACCGCCGCCTCTGGCTCGGGGCGGCTGGCCGGGGCCAGTTCTTCCTCCACCGAGAAACCCAAGTTGGCGGGCGCTACCGCCTCCGTTGATTTCAGTTCCTGGGGCAGCTCCAGCGGCAGCGTGACTACAAAGGTGCTACCCCGGCCGGGCTGGCTGCTGAAGCTCAACGTACCCTGGTGCAGCCGGGTGAGGCCCAGCGCCAACGCCAGCCCCATACCGGAGCCCTTGGCCGCCGACTGCTGGCCCTGGTAAAACCACTCGAAAATGTGGGCCCGGTCCTGCTCCGAGATACCCCGGCCGGTGTCCTCCACGCTCACGCGTACGGCGTTTTCGGTAGGTACGCGCTGCAGGCTCACGGTAATCTGCCCGCCCTCGGGCGTGAATTTGAGGGCGTTGCTAAGCAGGTTGAAGAATACCTTGTCGAGCACGTTGGTGTCAAACCACAGCGGCAACGCCGGCTCAGCGGGCAGAAACCGGAGCCGGATGCCTCGTTGCCGGGCCGGGCGCTCAAACACGTCCATGATTTCGCGCACGAAGGCCACCAGGTTGCCCTCGGTGGCGCGCACCGGCATCTTGCCCACGTCAATCTTGCGGAAGTCCATGAGCTGGTTCACCAGCTGTAGCAGGCGCTGGGCGTTGCGGCGCACCAGGCCCAGGTCGTGGCGTTGGGCGGCGGGCAGGTTGGGGCCGCTAGTGAGCATTTCCTCCACCGGACCCAGGATGAGCGTGAGCGGGGTGCGCAGCTCGTGGGAAAAGTTGGTGAAGAAGCGCAGCTTGGCCTCCGTTTCCACCCGGGCCTGCTCGGCAAACTCCTGAATCTGGTTGCGCTGGTCGAGGATTTCGTGGTTTTGAGCCTCAAGGCGCTGCGTGATGCGCCGGTTGGCCCGGAAGGCCCGCCACACCAATACCCCAAGCCCAGCCGCTCCCAGCAACGCCGCCGCCAGCACGTACAGCACCGTTTGCTGGCTGGCATAGGTATCCTGCTGCCGCCGCAACAGCCGCTGCTGGCGCTGAATATCCTGCTGCTGGCTGCTGAGCTTCTCAGTTTGCAGCTTCATCGTCAGCACGTTGGTCGAGTCGATGACCATCGTACTCAGCGGGTTTTCCTTCTCAAAGGGCTGACGCTGCAGGATGCGCATGGCCGTGCGGATGGCCTCTTCCCCACCCGGCGAGTACAGCAGCGTGGAGTTGATAATGCCATCCTGCACCAACTGAATACCGCCGTGTGGGCCTGGCAAACCATCCACGCCCACAATACGCACCTGCGGCTCGCGGCCCAATTGCTTGCACACCTGGTACGCACCCAGGGCCAGCCGGTCGTTGTGGGCAAAAATCAGGTCTACTTCGGGGTGTTGCCGCAGCACGGCGGGCAGACGTGCCAGCACCGAGGGCCGCTCCCAGTTGCTGTTCACCTGGGCTACTAGCTGCAGTTGGGGGTACTCAGTCAGGGCCTGCGCGAAGCCCCGGTGCCGGTCGATGGCGGGGCTGGAACCGGGGGCCCCCAGCACTTCCAGCACCTGCCCGCGCCCGCCCAGCAGGCCGGCGGCGTAGCGGGCGGCCGTCTGGCCCACTTCCAAGTTGTTGCCGCCCACGTAGGCGGTGTAAAGCTTGGAGGTAGTACGCCGGTCCAGAATCACTACCGGAATGCCGCGGTTGTACACCTCCTCCACAATGGGCGTCACGGGCTCGGTTTCGTTGGCCGATACAATCAGCAGGTCGATACCTTCCCGCAGAAACTCCTTGATCTGTTGCTCCTGCAGGGCCGAGCTGTACTTGGCATCCTTCATCCGGAAGCGCACTTCCGGGTAAAAGCTCAGCTCCTTCTGCATGCCCGCCAGCATGGCCTGCCGCCAGGCGTCGCCGTTGGTGCACTGCGAAAACCCGATGGTATACTGGCGCTTGGGGGCCGAGCGGGAGCAGCTCATCAGTACAAGCAGCACTGCGCACAGCCAACCGACAGAGCGTTTCAACCAGAAAGGAAATGGAAAGGGGGGCATTGCCGAAAGATACACAGAACAGTACTTTCGGGTAACATTCTGAAATACCTGACTCAGCCGTTTACATGGACCCCGATGTACAGATCATCCTCTGGTTTATAGCTGGTGCTATGGGCCTGATTTCAGGAAATTCGCTTCGCAACAAATATCAACGGTTACAAAAGAATGGGCTGGAGGCTGACGGCTTAGTAACCCAGGTGATTGATGACACCTGGTTTGCATTTCTGGACGGCAGAGGCCTCTACCAATACTCTATTCGG
Organism: Hymenobacter pini; assembly: GCF_020421205.1. GTDB lineage: Bacteria > Bacteroidota > Bacteroidia > Cytophagales > Hymenobacteraceae > Hymenobacter > Hymenobacter pini. The sequence continues at coordinate 605,730 of NZ_JAIZZH010000001.1, read as the reverse complement.
TTCGTGACAGCAGACAAACGCTGGATAACAAAGAGCTACACTCAGTTAGCATCACAGGAAGACAGCTTGTATAAAGCGGGGGAAACGCTGCGTGTTCTCTACAACCCGGTCAATCCAGAAGAATTTATGATTCACCATGGTAGAGCGAACCTGGCTGCTTATACCATGATGTCATCGGGGACAGGTTGTATTGGTTACTGCTTCTGGCTTATTTTTCAACAGCTATAGCACATCTACTTCATAAGATGCAGACTACCTCTCCACCTGCTTGCATCGACCTACGCACCTTCGACGGCGGCCGCCTCACCATGGTGCTGCTATGTAGCTTTTTGGGGCCGCTGCTGCTCGGCCTGCCCTTCCTGTTCCTGCCCGATTTTCATCTGGCTTATCACACCGGCTTAGTAGCGGTAGGCAGCACTCTGGCTTTACTGGTGCTGGCCGTGGGGCTGGGCGTTTGGTGGAGCATCCGGCGGGTGCGGTTGAGCTTACTGGGTGATGAACTGCGCCTTGACTGGCTTGACCGACGCGGAACTCCCACGCAGACATTCACGGCCGAACGTGCATCCATACGCCACGCAGCAATTGAGCAAGGCGAGAAGCCAGAACAGTATTACCTGAAACTGGAAGTAGCAGAAGCCAAGCCGATTGTCTTGACGCTTGTTTCAACCGCCCGCCACCGCACCGAACCCGAAACCCTGTTACGAAACTGGATGCTTGGTTCATAGTTATCTGACTAGCAGCGCGTTATTAGCCATACAGAGGCGCAGCCGAAGCATCTCGCGTGCTGACGTTGTAAAGCTAATCCAAACATCAGCACGCGAGATGCTTCGGCTGCGCCTCTGCATGACGTTCACTTTTGAAGCAAATCAGCCTATAGCTCTAACAAAACACAAACGCCCGACTACTCAGGTAGCCGGGCGTTTTTTCTAGCTCGTATTGGGCTGTGCGCTATGGCAGGCCTTTACCGCCGGCGGCACCATACACCTGCCCGGTGGCGTAGCTGGCCTGCGGGTCGGCGAGCTGCACGTAGATGGAGGCCAGCTCGACGGGTTGGCCGGGGCGCATCAGGGGCGTGTCGCCGCCGAATTTCACTAGCTTTTCCTGAGTGGCACCGCCGCTTACCTGCAGGGGCGTCCAGATGGGGCCGGGCGCTACGCCGTTCACGCGAATACCTTTCGGAGCCAGCTGCTTGGCCAGGGAGCGGACGTAATTGGTGGTAGCGGCCTTGGTTTGGGCGTAATCGTACAGGTCCTCGGAAGGGTCGGTGGCCTGCTCGGAAGTGGTACCGATGATGGCTGAACCCGGCGGCAGGTGGGGTAATGCGGCCTTAATAATCCAGAACGGCGCGTAGATGTTGGTTTTCATCGTGGCGTCGAAATCCTCAGTGGTCAGGTCGAGGATGGACTTGCGGGTTTGCTGGCGGGCGGCGTTGCTTACCACAATATCCAGTCCGCCCAGCTGCCGCACGGCTTCCGCCACCAGCTTTTTGCAAAAAGCCTCGTCGCGCAGGTCGCCGGGAATTGCCACGCCCTTCTGGCCGGCCGCTTTAATCAGGGCTATTACCTCTTTGGCATCAGCTTCTTCGGCGGGCAGGTAGTTGATGGCTACGTCGGCTCCTTCGCGGGCGTAGGCAATGGCGGCGGCCCTGCCCATGCCGGAGTCGCCGCCGGTAATGAGGGCTTTGCGGCCCTTAAGGCGGCCGGAGCCTTTGTAGCTCTGCTCGCCGTGGTCGGGTTTGGGGTCCATCTGGCCGGCTAGTCCGGGCCAAGGCTGCTGCTGGCTTTTGAACGGCGGCTTGGGGTAGGCGGTGGTTGGGTCTTTGAGGGGCATAACGGGAAAGGATGGTTCGGCCGCATCGGCCGGGAGTATGGGGCTTACAGCGGCCACGGCTAGGCTGGCGCCCAGGCCGTTGATTACCTGGCGGCGGCTGAGTTTATGGTCTTCGTTCATACTTGTGCCAACGCAAGCCGGACTGTTTGGTTAGGTTGAGCTTGCCCGCTGAGGTATGGCCCCTATAAACCGGATGCGTACCTTTGGCCAGCCGTGCTTTCAGCTACCAGCCTGCGCTGCTTTCACCTACCGATTCATGCGCCCCACCTTATGGCTCATTTCCTGCTGATTGACTGCCCCGACGAGCCGGGGCTGGTGTACCGGATTACCGAAATTTTGTACCGACATGGCCTGAACGTGCTGCGCAACGGCGAATTTGTGGAGCGCGACGACCAGCATTTCTTCATGCGCACCGAGTTTGAAGGGGCCTGTGAGCAGGAGGCGCTGTTACGCGACCTGCGGGCGGCACTGCCCGCCGCGGCCCGCGTTCGGCTGCGCGACGACCGGCCCCGCCGCATCGTGGTGCTGGCCACCAAAGAGCATCATTGCCTATCAGAGTTGCTAATCCGCCATTTCTTTGGGCAGCTGCAGGCCGAAATTCTGGCCGTTATCAGCAACCACAACAACCTGCGCGAGCTGACGGAGCGACTGAACGTGCCCTACCACCATATCAGCGCCGAGGGCATTTCGCGGGAGGCCCACGAAGCGGCCGTATTGCAGCAGATTGAGCACTACCAGCCGGAGTTTGTGGTGCTGGCCCGCTACATGCGCATTCTGTCGCCGGAGTTTGTGGCCCATTTCCCCGAGCGGCTCATCAACATTCACCACAGCTTTTTGCCGGCCTTTATTGGGGCCAGCCCGTACGCGCAGGCCTACGCCCGGGGCGTGAAAAGCATCGGAGCCACCGCCCACTTCGTCACCGACCAGCTCGACCAGGGCCCCATCATTGCCCAGAGCGTCATTCCGACGGACCACACCCAGAATGCTCACGACATGGCCCAGGCCGGCCGCGACGTGGAAAAGCTCACCCTGGCCCGGGCCCTCACGCTAGTATTCCGGGAGCAGGTAGCCGTCCACCGCAACAAAACCATCGTGTTCGAGTAGCGGCACAAGGCTGATACTCTTCAAAAGGCTGCCCAGCTTGGTAAAATACCGAGCTGGGCAGCCTTTTTTGCTGCATCCCAGGCACTGCTGGTAGTATCTTTAGGATTCTTTTGACGACTTGCCTTCTATCTGGATGAAACACGTTCTACTTATTACCCTACTGCTGAGCAGCGTCTGCGCGCGGGCTGTGCAGCTTACTTTCCGGGTGGATATGCGCCAGCAGACAGTAGCAGCCGGCGGCGTGCACGTGGCTGGCAATTTCCAGGCGGCGGCCGGCTACGGGGCCGACTGGAACCCGGCCACTACCCTGCTCACCGACCCCGACAACGACCGGGTGTACGAAGCAACGGTGGACGTACCGGCCGGCACTTACCTCTACAAATTTGTGAATGGCAACGGCTGGGGCGGGGCGGAACTGCCGCCCGCCAGCTGCGGGGTGGCCGATGGCAGTGGCAATGTGAACCGGCAGGTGGTAGTGGGCGGTAGTGCCGTGCGCTTGCCGGCGCTGACTTTCGGGGGCTGCAATACGCAGGTACGGTTTGCCGTAAACATGCGTGGCTTAACTGTTTCCAGGGCCGGGGTGCACGTCATCGGCAACTTTCAGCCCCTGGCCGGCTATGGCCTGGAAGGTGATGCCAATGCCCTGCCCCTGACCGACGACAACGGCGACGGTATTTACGAGGTGCAGATTGCCCTACCCGCGCCAACGCGTTTTCAGTACCGCTTCGTGAATGGTAACACGATGAGCGGCGTGGAAACGGTGCCCGCCACCTGCGGTACCGCCGATGCCAACGGTGCGCTAACCCGCGTGTTTGACGCCACGGCCGCTACCAATACTACCCCGGCTGTGTGCTTCGGGACCTGCCAAACCTGCACGCCCTCCCTCACTGACTACACCACCCACTGGTGGAACGACGCGGTGTTTTACGAGGTGTTCGTGCGGAGCTTCTACGACTCTAATGGGGATGGCAAAGGCGACTTTGCGGGCCTGACCCAGAAGCTCGACTACCTTAACGACGGCAACCCCGCTACCACTTCCGACCTGGGCGTTACTGGCATCTGGCTGATGCCCATGATGGAGAGCCCCAGCTACCACGGCTACGATGTGACCAACTACAAGGCTACTGAGCCCGATTACGGCACCATGGCCGAGTTTGAGGCTTTTCTGGCGGCGGCCCACCAGCGCGGTATCAAGGTGATTATCGACTTGGTGCTGAATCATTCCTCCGACCAGCACCCGTGGTTTCAGCAGGCGGCCAGCAGCCCTACCAACGCGTACCGGGACTGGTACCGGTGGTCGAGCAGCGTACCCGGTACCGGGCCGGGTGGCGCTCCGGTGTGGCACCCACGCAACGGCAGCTACTACTACGGGGTGTTCTGGAGCGGTATGCCCGACCTTAACTGGCGGAATCCGCAGCTGAAAGCGGCCATGTGGGATGCCTCCAGGTTCTGGCTGCGCAAGGGGGTGGATGGCTACCGCCTCGATGCAGTAAAATACCTGGTGGAAAACGGCAACACCCTGGAAAATACGCCCGAGACAATGGGTATTCTGGAGGAGTTTCACGACTCAGTGCGGGCCGTAAATCCCAAGGCCTTCACCATTGGTGAAGCCTGGACCAACACGGCGGCCGTGGTGCCCTACGTGCTCAACCAGCGCCTCGATGCCTGCTTTGAATTTGACCAGGCGGCGGCCATCATCAGCAGCCTGAACGCTGGTAACCCCAACGCCCTGCGCACGCAATTAACCGTGGTGGACCGTTCCTACCCGAAGCTGCAGTACGGTACCTTCCTCACCAACCACGACCAGAACCGGGTGCTCGACCAGTTGGGCGGCAACCTGGGCCGCATGAAGCAGGCAGCTGCCCTATACCTGACGCTGCCGGGAGTGCCGTTTCTGTACTACGGTGAGGAAATAGGTATGCAGGGCTCGGGCGTAGATGAAGACAAGCGCAAGCCCATGCAGTGGACGGCCGGAACGCAGGCCGGTTTTACTACCGGCTCGCCCTGGCGGGCTGTTAACAGCAACTACGCGCAGTTTAACGTAGCCACCCAGCAAGCAGACCCAGCCTCTCTGCTCAACCATTACAAGCAGCTCATCCGGCTGCGCAACACCCACGAGCCTCTGCGCAAAGGCTATCTGCTGCCAGTGTCTTCGCCGGCTGCTAGCGTGCTGGGGTACGCCCGGGTGTACCAGCAACAAGCCGTGTTGACGGTAGCCAATATGGGCACTTCGGCCAGTCCGGCGCTTTCCCTGGCCCTTTCTACGCTGCCCGCGGGTGTATACCAGGTTACGGAGCTACTCACGGGGCAGGCAGCTGGCACCGTCACGCTTGATGCACAGGGCGGTTTCAGCAACTGGACCTCGAACTTGGCGGCGCTGGGAACCAACCAAACCTGGCTGCTGCAACTCACGCCCACGCAGATTACGGCTACGGCCGGTGCTAGAAATGGCTTTGCGCCTCAGCTCTACCCTAATCCTGCCACCGGGCAGGTAATGCTAGAAATAGCCTTCCCTACTTCGGCCCAGCTGCAGGTGTACAGCCTGCAGGGCCAACTGCTCCGGACGCTGCCACTAACCGGCCGGCGTACCAGCTTCGACACCAGCACCTGGCCCAATGGCACCTATCTGCTACGCATCCGGTCAGGCGCGGCGGTTTCGGTGCAGCGGCTGGTAGTGGCCCATTAACTCGTGGAAGGTAGTAGAGAAACAAAGGCCTCAGTGTTTGCTGAGGCCTTTTTGCATGCCTGGAATGGCACAAGCTATTTTGTTTCCCTTACCACATTGCCTTTACCGGTCGTGCTGATGTATGGTCTGGTGCCACGCCAAATAACGGTGTTATTGTCGCCGGTTATTTCAATGTCTTTCACGTTATCCAGCTTTACGTCGTTGGAGTTTCCGGTCAGGCTGAACACCTTACTTTCCCCTGCGAAGGTGACGCGGTTACCATCTCCTATCAACTGCACAGTTTGGCTGTGTATCGTGCGCGTCTGTATTAAGTTGTTAGCGTTGATGCTCACCTCGGTTTCATCAGCCGTTCCAGTGCTAGAATCTGTTCCGGCAGCTGCATCCCGTGCTATGTCAGCGGTAGATGAGGTGGATGCGTACCCTTGCTCGCGAGGCGTGAACCTGCCATCAGAGCTGGTCTGTGAGCAAGCACCTAACGCAGCTGCAAGGGCTGCTATTACCAAGCATGTATGTGGTTTGATACGCATATGTGAAGAATAATTGAACGTTCAGGTTTCGTGTGGTAGAATTTACGATTCTAGAGACACGCGTATTATACCTCCCGGCTCAGCAGCTCCAGATGGGCCAGGTGGTGGCGACCGTGCCAACTGTACTGCACCAGGGCCTGGTCGAGGGTGTACGTGGTATCATATAAGGGGTGGTAGAACGTGCGCTGCCACTGCTCGTCGGTGAGGTGCCAAAGCAGCGTAACCCAACGGGAGTGCACGGCCTCCAGCAGTTGCAACGACACGGTTACGGGCACCGCATCATTATCGGGCAGCTGGGCCCAGGCATTCATGTCGAAGGGCCGAATGGTGGGGTTATCCTCGGTGAGGGCGAGGCGGTAGCGCAGATAGAAATTCAGGTGTACATCGGCCAGGTGGTGAATCACCTGCCGGCCCGTCCAGCCACCGGGGCGGTACGAGTTTTCGAGACGTACGCCCCCCGCCTCGCGGGCCGCAGCCGTGAGCTGGGCCGGCAGCGCGCCCAGCTGGTCGAGGTACGTTTTCCGCTCGGCGGATGTGAGGGGTGCGGTGGGCAGCGTAGGCTTACCGATGGGGTATTGCAGATCAATATAAGACGGTTGCATAGGCTGTAAACATACCACCTCCCAAACACATACGTACCCGCCCTACCCCGCCGGCGGCCAGCATACGTCATTTCTCTCGTTCTGGGCATTCACGCAGAGCTTCACCTATCCGCTCAGGGTTGAGTAAACGTGTAGTGCTCGTCAATAGCCCGGTCCATCGATTCCCGGAAAGTGCTCAGCAGCCGATTACGCTCCTGCTCCGGCATGCTCTGCAAGGCCTGCTCAAAGGTCTGCCGGTATACCCGCGCCATAAAGGCAGCCCCGTAAGTTGTAAAGAATCCGTCGTGTACTTTGGCAAATGCCTGTTTTTCGGCGGAAGATATGGAAAGAGATAGGGCCAGCCATTCCTTGGCATTATTAGCCAGGCTTTCTTGTAAGTCTTGGTCCATAGTAGTACCAACTGGGGTGTTTAGTAAATTAACAATTGACTTGACGCTACAGCTTCCGCCGGTAAGGCCGAAACACGTTAGGTGTAACCTGCGGAGCGGCCAGCCCTAGGCCGCCGTGCGCCACAAAAAATGCTTGGATAGCTGCTTCCAGGCCCGGCCGGTCGTGTAAGGCCACCGTGGCGGCCACGTCTTGGGCCGAAAGTGGAGCAGGCAGTTGGCTGAGTCGACAGGCATCAATACCCAGCGGATGCTCGATAAACAAGCAGCTACCATCGTGGGCCAGCGTATCGTGCTGGTAGCGCCAAGACTGAGCAAAGGCCGGGCGCTGGGTTCCGTGGGAGTCATCAATAGTGACAAAGCCCAGGCTTCGTAGGTAGGAATCCGTCATGAGAAGAGAGAAAAAAAGAGATAGGTGTCCATTATGCAGCTCGTACCTCGGCTGGCCAGTTTACTTGCCGCAACAACACCCGCAACTCCACCTCCGAAGATACTCGCCCCTGAAAACAATAGAGTAACTGTCCATGCACAGCCTCCAGTAGCGTTAGCTCTCCATCCGGGTAGAGTACCATCGTTTCCTGCCCGCACTCACTGGGACGGCTGTAGCGAGTTTGCCCCGCTGGCGAGGCAAACTGCGTGAAGCCAAATGCCTGCAAGAGTACCGCAGTTGGCTGGTAGAAGGAATCCATGGAGGTAACCCGTAAATGGGACGCCAAGCCGGTAGGCGGGGCGATAAGAAGCCGGCTGAACGCCGTGGCAGCGACCGAACTCGGCCGCAGAAAAGCAGCAACCAGCCAATACCACCCAAAATGTCGGGGCTGGTTCTGAAAGGTACACAAATTCTGCCCGGCATCAGGCAGAGACAGATTTGGGACAGGTTAGAAATAGGAGGCCACTGCCACGTTGCTGAACGATGGCGAAGCAGAGCGACCAACAACACACAGCGGGTTGATGCTCCGCTTCCACTTTGCAACGGCCGCGCCTCAACACCGTAGCTACTCACCCTGGGCTTGCATAAACCGCTTCAGGAATGGGGCGGTTTTGCTGTTTTTGGCGGCGGCTACTGTGGCGGGCGGGCCCTGGGCTACTACGTGGCCACCTTCGTCGCCGGCGCCGGGTCCCATATCAAGTACCCAGTCGGAGGCAGCTACCACGCGCATATCGTGTTCTACTACCACCACGGTGTTACCTGCGTCGGCGAGGCGCTGCAACTGCACTAACAAGCGCTCCACGTCGGCGGGGTGCAGGCCGGTGGTGGGCTCGTCGAGCACGTAGAGAGAGTTGCCACGGCCGGTGCGCTGCAACTCGGTGGCCAGCTTGATGCGCTGCGCCTCGCCCCCGCTCAACTCGGTGGCCGGCTGGCCGAGGCGCAGGTAGCCCAGACCCACTTCGCGCAGCACCGTAAGGGCCCGGTGCACAGCGGCATCCTCCCGGAAAAACTCCCAGGCCGCGTCCACTGTCAGGTTCAGCACCTCGGCAATGTTCTTGTCCTGATACTGGATTTCGAGGGTTTTGGCATTATAGCGGGCCCCGTGGCACACCGGGCAGGGCGAATACACGGAGGGCAGAAACAGTAGCTCCACCATCACAAACCCCTCGCCCTGGCAGTTCTCGCAGCGGCCCTTGGCCACGTTGAAGCTGAAGCGGCCGGCATCGTAGCGGCGCTTGCGGGCCTCGGGGGTGGCGGCAAATAGCTTGCGCACGTGGTCAAACAGGCCGGTATAAGTGGCCATGTTGGAGCGCGGGGTGCGGCCGATGGCTTTCTGGTCCACGCGCACCATGCGTTTGATGGTTTCGAGCCCGGCAACAATACGGCCGCCGGTTTCGGGGGCGGCAGCTTGTTCCAACGGGTCGGTTTCGGTTTCTTCTTCCGCTTCCACCACTTGGCCTAACTGCTCGGCTACCAACTCTACTAGCACCTGGCTGATGAGGCTAGATTTGCCCGAGCCCGACACGCCCGTAACGGTGGTAAACACGCCTAGCGGCAGCTGCACCGCCAGGTTCTGCAGGTTGTTGCGTCGCACGCCTTCCAGCTGCAGCCAGCCCAGCGGCTCACGCACGGTGCGGGCCGCGGCAGTGCGGGCGGTTGGGTACAGAAACCGGCGGGTGTGGGAAGGCTCCACGCCAATTAACCCTTCGGGTGGGCCGCTGTACAAAATTTGCCCCCCTTGCTCCCCGGCAGCCGGGCCTACGTCCACCAGCCAATCGGCCTGCCGCACCACATCCAGGTTATGCTCCACCACGAACAGTGAATTACCGGCCTGGCGCAGACTAGCCAGCGCTTTCAGCAGGGACTGAGTATCGGAAGGGTGCAGACCGGCCGAGGGCTCATCGAGCACATACACTACCCCGAATAGGTTGGAATACAGCTGCGTGGCCAGCCGCAGCCGCTGCAGCTCCCCCGGCGACAACGTGGGCGTGCTGCGCTCCAATGACAAATACCCTAGCCCCAAGTCGAGCAGTACCATAAGGCGGGCGCACAAATCCTGGGTGATGCGGCGGGCTACCTCGGCCTGCTCGGGGTGGTCCTGGTCGTGGGCCTGGGGCTTGGCCTTGCCCTCGGCGAAGGGCCGGATGAGGGCTTCTACCCGCTTGAGCGGCAGGGCCGAAAAATCGGCAATGTCCAGCCCGGCAAACGTGACGCTCAATGACTCCCGGCGCAGACGTTTGCCGTGGCAGGTGGGGCACTCGGTGCTGAGCATGTATTGCAGGGCCCGTTTCTTCATGAGCGGGCTCTGGGTGGTGGCGAAAGTGTGCAGCACGTGCCGCCGGACGCTGGTGAAAGTGCCCATGTAGTTGGGCGGCTCCTTGCGCTTGAGGGCCCGCTGGGTTTCCTCGGGCGAGTAGCCGGGGTACACCGGCACCACAGGCTGCTCCTCCGTGAACAGAATCCAGTCGCGCTGCTTTTGGGGTAGGTCCTGCCACGGAATGTCCACGTTGTAGCCCAGAGTTACCAGAATGTCGCGCTGGTTTTGGCCTCCCCAGGCCTGGGGCCAGGCAGCAATGGCCCGCTCCCGGATGGTAAGCGTAGGGTCGGGCACCATACTCTGCTCGGTTACCTCGTAGATGCGCCCCAGCCCGTGGCAGGTGGGGCAGGCACCTTCGGGCGTGTTGGCCGAAAAAGCTTCGGCGTAGATGATGCCCTGGCCCGCCGGGTAGTCGCCGGCCCGGGAGTAGAGCATGCGCACCAGGTTTGACAGCGTGGTAACCGAGCCCACCGAGGAGCGCGTGGTAGGCGTGCCCCGCTGCTGCTGCAGGGCCACGGTCGGCGGCAGTCCCTCAATGGCCTGCACCTGCGGCACTGACATCTGGTGAAACAGCCGCCGCGCATACGGCGACACCGATTCCAGGTAGCGGCGCTGGGCCTCGGCGTAGAGGGTGCCAAACGCCAGGCTGCTCTTGCCCGAACCCGACACGCCGGTAAACACCACCAGCGCATCACGCGGAATATCCACATCCACGTTTTTGAGGTTGTGCTCCCGCGCCCCGCGCACCCGCACGAAGCCGTTCTGGTTGGTAGTCGATGGAGAGAAATCAGGCATGGCCGCAGAGTTGGGTGGCGGCTTAGTATACGGCTATGGAATAGAAGCATCTACCCAGCCTTGCCTTATGATTACGTGCACTGATGATGGATTAAACCACCGTATTCCAATAAGCTACTACTAGTAAGACCGTTGCATAGAAAAACACCGCTTCATACATTGGCCTCTCAAGAAAATTTTACCTATTGTTCACTCTTATATACTTCGTATGCGTCTCGTCTTACTCTCTCTATCGACCCTACTCTTAGCCGCTGGCTGTCAGGAGGACGCGCAGCCGGCCCAACAGCTCCAACAGACTCGCTGGATGCTGAGCCAAGTGGAGGATTTTCCTATCAACCTTTCCAGCTACACCGACTCCTACCGCACCTATGTGCAGTTCAGCCCCGACAATACTACCACAGGTCTGTCGCCCTGCAATTCTTTCAGCGGCACCTATTCACTACATACCTCAAACGGTAAGCTGGCTATTAGTCAGCAAACAGCCACTCAGACCAGTTGCGCTGTTCAAGCCCTGGAAAACCGGTATTTGAACGCCTTACCCCGCACAGTACGCTATGAGTTAGTTGGGAAAGAGCTACGGCTGTACGAAGACGGGCTTGCCAAGCCTCATCTGATTTTCACAGCCGCCCAATAATCAATAACCGGACGCAGCACACTGCCGATAGAGCTATGAAAATTGTAGTTCTATCGGCAGTGCTGTGTCTAGCTTTATTACACCGCCTCCACCAACCCACCAACTGCCACGGCCCGCGGCTGACGCTGCATGAGCAGCACATAGAGCCCGCCCGAAAGGAAGAAGCCCACAAACCAAGCGTAGCTGTACAACCCCGCCAGCCAGGGCCACACCGCGCCGGTGGGCACGGCGCCCACCGCCTGCAGGAATCCAGGCAGATTGGGTAATACCCCGATAACCAGCGCCAGCACGGCCCGGTAGTTCACGCCGTTCTGGTAGCCGTAGCGGCCCTCGTAGCGGTAGAGGTCGGGCACATCAAGCTGCTGATGGCGCAGCAGGTAGTAGTCGGCTATCATTATGCCGCCGATGGGGCCGAGCAGCGCCGAGTAGCCCACCAGCCAGGTAAAGATGTAGCCTGAAGGGTCGGCAATGAGTTTCCAGGGGAAGATGAGCAGGCCGATGACGCCGGTGATGTAGCCCCCGGTTTTGAAGGTAATCTTCTGCGGATTGAGGTTGGCGAAGTCGTTGGCGGGACTCACGATGTTGGCGGCAATGTTGGTAGCCAGCGTGCTCAGGGCCACGGCCAGCATGGCCACGCTCACCAGCACCCGGCTCTCAAACTTGCCGGCCAGCACCACCGGGTCCCAGATGGTTTGCCCGTAAATCACCAGCGTGGCCGACGTAACCACCACGCCCACAAACGAGAACAGCGTCATGGACGACGGCAAAGCCAGCGCCTGGCCCAGTACCTGGGCCCGCTGGCTCACGGCGTAGCGCGTAAAATCCGGGATATTGAGGGAAAGCGTGGCCCAAAAGCCCACCATACCAGTGAGGGCTGGAAAGAAGTACGCCCAGAACTCCGAGGACGACGCAAACTTGGCCGGCTGGCTCAGAATCGGGCCCAGGCCGTGGCCCGCCGCAATGGCCCACCACAGCAGCGCCACTGCCGCCACCGGCAGGAAAAACGCCTTGAATACCAGCAGCTTCTTGATGCTCTCCACGCCCAAATACACCACGGCCATATTCATCAGCCAAAACAGCACAAACACCACCGCCGGCCCAGTAGCTAGGCCCCAGCTGGCCGGAAACACCGGCGGCAGTTGCCCCAGCGCAGGTACCCACAGCACCGCCATCTGATACAAGGCATAGCCCCCAATCCACGTCTGAATACCAAACCAGCCGCAGGCTATAATAGCCCGCAGCAAAGCCGGCACGTTGGCCCCGCGCACCCCAAACGAAGCCCGCGCAAACACCGGAAACGGAATACCATACTTGGCCCCCGCGTGGCCGTTGAGCAGCATGGGCACCAGCACCACTGTGTTGCCCAGAAAGATGGTAAATAGCGCCTGCCACCAGTTCATTCCGCCCCCAATGAGCGAGCTGGCCAGCATGTACGTGGGAATGCACAGGCTCATGCTAATCCAGAGGGCCGCGTAGTTGGCCGTGGTCCAGCGGCGGGCCGCGGGGGGCACGGGGGCCAAGTCTTCACTAATCAGGCCGGCGCTGGCAGGCGCATCGGGGAAGGCAGCGGTAGTGGTTAGGTCCATTGCAGAGAGCAAGTAGGTTCTCTCCTAAAGAAAGCAGATTGCGCAAGCATTTCACAATCAGGCGTCAGCCGCCTGCACTAGGCTCACTGAATTGATGCAGTACCGCAGCCCGGCCGGAGCCGGGCCATCAGAAAATACGTGGCCCAGGTGGCCACCACACACGTTGCACACGGCCTCGATGCGGTGCATGTGGTAACTATCGTCGAAGTGGTAGCGGATAGCGCCGCGGGTAGCGGGCTGGGTGAAGCTGGGCCAGCCGGATATGGCGTGGTACTTGGTGGCCGAATCGAATAACACGGTGCCGCAGCCAGCGCAGTGGTAGCGGCCAGGCTCGTAGCTGCGGCAGTAGGCATTGCGGTAGGGTGGCTCGGTACCTTTTTCGCGCAGTACCACAAACCGCTCAGCTGGCAGTAGCTGCCGCCACTGCTGCTCACTATATTCCACCCGGTGTGGCGGCTCGGGGTTGCCGTAACGGGCGTAGGTCAGAATATCAATCCAGCGAAGCATGGGCGTGCGTACATGTTGCGTTTTTTAGCCTATATTCCCGTACTACCGCCGTTCAGGTTTCTCTGACTGGCTTACCTGCGCCCCAGCATATGGAGCAACTCTACGACACGCCTGCCCTGTCCATCTCCTTTGACGCCGACAACCACTGGCTCTACGTAGAATGGAAGGGCGTCCATGATGCCCAATCGGCCCGCGCGGGGGGCGAGTTGGTGCTGGAGTTTCTGCTGCAACATCCCTGCCGCAAAATGCTCAACGACAACAGCCAGGTTACCAGCGACTGGGAGCAAGGGGCCCGTTGGGTGGGCAGCGAATATTACCACCAGCTGGCCCGGCAAGGCATTCGGCACGTGGCCTGGGTGTACCCGCCGTACTGGCCTGCCCGCAAATCCATGGAAACGGCCATGCGGTTTGTCACCACCCCCACCGTCCTGCTCTTCGACGACGTAGCCGCCGCCTATGCCTGGCTGCTGCGGCAAGCTTGACTTTTTAGTTTCTGGTTGCTAGCTGCTGGTTTCTAGTTTGAACGACAACTAGCGACCAGAAACTCATTTTAAGAACTGCAGGAAAGGGTGGCGCTGCCGGGCTTGGTGCGGGCCCACTCGGGGCGCTTGGCGGCCAGATCCTCGTAGGCGGGATGCTCGGCGAAGGGAGTTTTGAGTACGTGGTACAGACGTTCCAGGTCGGTCAGGTCGGCGGCCTCGGCGGCTTCAATGGCCTGCTGCGCCAGGTAGTTGCGCAGCACGTACTTAGGGTTGATGGCTAGCATACCGGCCTGGATAGCGGCGGGTGTTGCGGTTTCCTGGGCAAGCCGCACTGCATAGCGTTTCAGCCACTCCCGTAGCGCCTGATGCGGCGCACCGTGCGGGTTGTAGCTCACCTCTTCAATGAAAGCCTGGAAACTAGCTTCCAAGTTGGCGGGCTCCGTTAGCAGCGAGGGTGCCAGGTGCGAGAGGCGCCGGAAAAACAGCGTCATATCCACCTCCGAGGTTTCCAGGGCTTTGTCCAGAGCGGTGGCCAGGTCCAGATCAGGGGCGGCATCCGACTGCGGTGTGAGGCCCAGTTTGCGCAGCATCAAGGCCTGGCGGGTGTGGTTGAAGGTAGCTACATACTCATCTAGGGCCGGGCGCAGGTCTTCGTTGGGCGAAGACACCAACGGCGAAAAGGCCTGGGCCAGTTGCATCAGGTTCCAGAGGGCCACGCGGGGCTGCTGCCCGAAGGCGTAGCGGTAGGTACTGAAGTCGGTGGTGTTGGGGGTCCAGCCGGGCTCGTAGGGCTCCAGCCAGCCGTAGGGGCCGTAGTCAATGGTCAGGCCCAGGATGCTCATGTTATCAGTGTTCATCACCCCGTGCACGAAGCCCACCGTCATCCAGTGCGCAATCATGACGGCCGTACGCCGGCAGATTTCCGCAAACCACTGCTTGTACACTGCTTCCGATGGCGCGCCTAGCTCCGGGAAATGGTGCCGGACAACATAGTCAGCCAGTTGGCGCAGGTTGTCCAGCTCCTGGTGGGCCAGCAGAATCTGGAAGTTGCCGAAACGCACAAACGAAGGTGCCACCCGGCACACAATAGCCCCCGGCTCGGGACGAGCGTTGCCATTATAAAACATGTCACGTACCACCTCGTCACCGGTACCTACCAGGCTCAGGGCCCGGGTGGTAGGCACGCCCAAATGGTGCATGGCCTCGGAGCACAAAAACTCCCTGATAGAGGAACGCAGCACCGCCCGCCCATCGGCCCGCCGCGAGTACGGCGTGGGGCCCGCACCCTTCAGCTGCAGCTCCCAGCGGCTGCCGTCGGTGGCTTGCAGCTCGCCCAGCGAAATGGCCCGGCCGTCGCCGAGCTGCCCGGCCCAGTTGCCAAACTGGTGCCCACCGTAGCGGGCGGCGTAAGGCTGCATGGTAGCGGCCACGCGGTTACCCGCCAGCAGCTCCACGGCTTCCCCGTGCTCCGCGGGGCGCGCAAGGCCCAAAAAGGCCGCCAACTCATCGGACCAGGCTAGTAGCCGCGGCGCAGCTACGGGCGTGGGCTGCACCGGCGAGTAATGGTAGCCCGGCACTTGGCGCGGTATGTTTTCCAGCGAAGCATCTCCCCGTAGTTCTTCTACAAAAGAGTTAGTGAAAGTGGCTTGCTCGAGCGGTTGGGCGGGTGAATTCATAAGCAGGTAACAACGGCAGCCAGGAAATAATGCCTGCAAGGTACCAGCAACTGATTTGATTGTTTCCGAGGCCCGGCCAACTCGTGGGCAGGGCTGCGGCGTGGCCTGACAATCGGCATAGATACGCAGTGCAGCTAGAACCCCTCCCCCTGCTCGGTTTTAGGTGCGTACTACAGTCAAGATTAAAATTGCAATAAATCAATAAATAATAGTTGCATTTGAACAAGAAAGCTGGTATATTTTCTAACACATTCCGTTGACGGCCACTTAGTTGATTTACCTGCTGGCCGCCCAGTTTTTCAGCCCTCGTTTCCTATGAAAAACATCCTCGTTCCCACCGATTTTTCCCAGGAAGCGCACTACGCCTTCGAGGCCGCGCTTCAGCTGGCTCACCGCAGCGGCGGCCACGTTACATTGCTGCACGTGGTAGATGCGCCGTCGGCCTCGGGCATTGCTACCTCGGGCGGCATGCTCAACGGCGACGGGCTCAGCAACGTGTACATGCTCAAGCTTCTGCAGGCCACCAAGCGCCGCATGCATGAGTGGATGACCGAGGCCCACCAGCGCATGCCCGATGTACCCGTGCGCGACCTAGTGTTGACCGCCGAGCTGGAGCCCGCCGTGCTGGAAACCATCCAGGAGCACCAGATTGACCTGGTGGTGATGGGCGCGCACGAGCAAACTTCCTGGACGCGGTTTTTCCTCGACTCCCACACCGAGCGGATTATGCGCCTGGCCCCGTGCCCGGTGCTTACCATCAAGCACCCCGCCCCCGATTTTACGGTGCAGCACCTAGTATTTGCCTCCGACTTTACGGCGGAGGCCGACCGGGCCGTACCGGGTCTGAAAGAGCTGCAGGCCCTGTTTCCGGAAGCCACCCTGCACTTGCTGGACGTGGTACCTTCCGCCGACCGGCACGGGGCGGCCCTGCATGCTATGGAGGCCTTCGCCCGCCGCCACCAGCTCACGCATTACGAGGCCGATGTGTTTGACGCCCCCCGCGTGAGTACCGGTATTCCCCGCTTTGCCGAGCAGGCCCACGCCGATTTGGTCGTGATGCTCACCCACGGCCGCTCCGCCCTCAGCCACTTGTTCCAGAGCAGCACCTCCGAGGCCGTAGCCCTGCACGCCTCCCAGCCCGTTATGACGGTACACGCCTGAGGCAAACCGGCATGTTTTCGGGCCTGAATTTTTTAGCCCCGGTACTCAGCGTGCCGGGTTTTTTCGGTGGGGGCGGGCTGCTCCTTGATGAGTAGAGCCTCACGCGCAGCTGCGGCTCCCCGCAAAGGCTCCGACTTTCTAATCGGTAGTTTTACCGGCTTCTAAATCAGGGTTTTCCGAGCGGCTAATTACGGGTTATCTGAGGAATATTGCTGACTCCGGCACGGTTTACCAAGGGTCGGCACACAGCCAGCAACGCCACTCACCAATTACACCCAATGCTTTCTTCATCATCCATCACGCAGCTGCTTCTGCACAGGATACCCGCTGGCAACCGGCTTGATTTCAGCCCGCAGCCGGGTTTGTTTGCCTACGTGTATCGGCGCCACGGCCTGCAGTGCTGGCAATGCGTGGCTCACAATGCCTGCAGCCCCTTCATCGACCGGATGCCGCCCGCTTCCAACGAACCGTTGGAGTACGTAGTCTGCTTCTGCGATGCGCAGGGCTCCATCAGGGCGGCCACCGCACTGGCACAAGCCGATCAGGCCGTATCACTGAACCTGGCCGTGAACCATGCCGGACAGCTGGTCAAGCGCTAATTAAACAACCTTGGTTACCGGGGCCGCTGGCACAACTACCGCAGCTCAAGCCTCGTGGACGGCTACAGATTTTTCATCCAAGCTTCCCGCAATGCCAGCTGGGCGGGCGTGGCGCTGGGATTTTGCGTGAATACGTAGCGCTTCACTTCCTCGGTGCTGCCCAGCTTCACCCGCACCGTTTGCTCCTGGCCGTTGCGCACAATGGTAATTGGCAGCTCGGAGCCGGGGGCGCGGCTACCGGCCCGGCGCAGGCCCGTAAAGTCGTTGCGCACGCCATCCACGGCCACCAGCTGGTCGCCTACCTGCACGCCGGCGGCCTGCAGCGGCCCGCCTACCCGGGTGAAGTACACGCTCGTTTCGCGCGGGGCCAGGCCCACCGGACCCAGCGTGGCCACCTGCTTGCCGGTGTGTACAATGGGCTGGTAGTTTACGCCTACTCTGGCGTAATACTCGGCCAGGGGCAGCGGCTCGGCCCCTTGCACGTAGCGCTTGAAAAAGTCCCCGATTTCGGGGTAAGTGAGCTTGGTGAAATCTTCGAAGAAGTTCTTTTCGCTGAAGGGCTTGTTGGGACCGTATTGCTTAGCCAGTTGCAGCAGCACATCCCGGAAGCCCCGCTTACCGCCGCTCAGCTCCAGCAGACGCAAATCGAGCAGGCCGGCTGTGAGGGCCCCGCGCTGGTAGATGTTGCCGTACTGGCGCTGGCCTTCATCCGAAAACGAATTCAGGCCCAGTCGGCTCAGGCTGTACGTAGTATCGGAACGGGTACGGTCGTACTGTACTTTATCGTGCAGGGTGCTCAGGTAATCGTCCAGGGGCACCAGGCCGCCGCGCAGCTGCATCATGTGCGAGGCCCACTCCGTAGTGCCCTCGTACAACCACAGGTGCTCGGAGCCGGTGGGCTGCACAAAGTTGAAGTGCTCAATCACCTCGGAGTGGATGTTGAGCGGGGTCATCACGTGGAAGAACTCGTGGGCCGCAATGTCCACCACGCCCTGCGCCGACTCAGGTGTGAGCGGCTGCTCGGGCAGCACGTACTCGGAGCTGTAAGAATGCTCCCACGCTCCGGCCGAACGGTCGGCGAAGTGGTAAAGGAAGGCGTAGCGGTTCACGGGCAGCTGGCCTCCGAAGAAGCTCTGCGCGGCTGTCAGCATCTTCTGCATGTAGCCCAGCAGGGGCTCGGCCTGCACCTTATCGGTGGCCGAGTAGCAGTACAGGGCCACATCGGCGTTGCCCAGTTTGGTGCTGGCTTCCGTGAGGCGGCCCAGCAGAATGGGCGAGTCCACGGCGTGGTCGTAGTCCTCCAGGTGGAAGTAACCTTCCTTATCGGCCTGCAGCACTGTACCCACTTTCCAGCCGCTGGGGTATTGCAGCTTCAGGCGCAGGGGCTTGGCCTGCATGCCCTGCGGAAAGCCCAGCAGCGTCTGCCCGTTGAGCAGGGCGTGGTCCATCTCCAGCGAGGAACCACACATCCGGTAGATGTTGTGTTCCTTTACCGGGGTATCCCAGGTTTCAGCAATGGTGTAGCGGATTTCCCGGGTTTTTTCGGGCTGACTGAGCTGCCACTGGTTGGTGTTCAGCTGCTTTACTTCTAGGGCTTTGCCTTTTTCATCAAAGGCCTGGAAGTTGCTCACGAAGCGGCCCATGTCCATCACCTGGTAGGTGCCGGGGGCGGTAGCCGCAAACTGGTAGATAGCCTGGTCTTTTTTGAGCCTGGGCAGCTCCAGCTTCACCTGAAAGGCGTTGCTGTTGGTGGCCGGGTCCATGCTCACAGTGTAGGTCAGCTCTCTGGGGGCTTTGGCCAGAGCCGGCGCGGCCAGGCCCAGCAACGCGGCTAGGGCGGCCGAACGGAAAATCGGATTCATGCAGGATATAACGGGTGAAAAGTGCGCTAACAGACGCGGCCCGGCTCCAACCGTTGCGTTGGCACCGGGCCGCGCAGGCCACAAAGATTACCCGATTTTGGGGAGCGGCTACGGCAGCTTCATCCGGAACAGGCGGAACGGGTACTCCACCCGATCCTGGCCGTTGTTCCACTTGGGGGTACGCTCAATCTGGGCGGCCGTCAGGTACAGGTACCCGTCGCCGCCCAGCCCAAACGAATCGGGCCAGAGCAGGCGGCCATCCTGCACCACCGTTTGCAGCTGACCGGCGGGCGTTACGCGGCGCACCGCGTGCCCCGGCGAGTCGGTGAGATACACGTTGCCGGCCGCATCGGCAATCATGCCGTGCGAAATGCCCACCTCCCCTATCTCCTCTACCTGCGCGGCCACCTGGGCCGGACTGAGGCTGGCGTTGCGCAAAGCTTCGGTGGAAATGCGGTAGAGCTTTGTCTGGTTGATGGCGCGGTAATAGAGGTAGCGGAAGTCGTGGGTCAGGGCAATGCCGTTCACGTTGCTGCTGAAGGGCTTGCCGTTCTTATCCTTTACCTCTTTCCCGTCAATCCGCAACACGAAGCCCGGCGCGGCCAGCACCGACTTGTGCCCCTGTAACACCAAACGGCTGCGGCCGGTGCGCAAATCCAGCACCACCAGCGCGGCCAGCTTGGGGTCTGATAGATACGCTACTTGCTGCTCGGTATCGACTCGCACATCGTTCAGACCGGAGCGCTCCAGGGGCAAATCTTCGAAGCGGTAGATGCGCTCGACTTTATTAGCCGCCAAGTTGATATGCACCAGCTTCACGCCTTCTTTCAGGGGCGCTTCGTCGTCGGGGTTGGCGGGGTCCAGCACCCAGAGGTGGTCGTTGCGGTCCACGAATAAGGCCTGCACGTTTACCCAGCGACTGGCAGCTTTCGTTGAATCCCACTGGTTCCAGCCGGCATCGGGGAAGGGCCGGCGCTGCCCGTTCACGATTTCTGCCAACCCGAAGTCGTAGTCCTTCGGCTTCTTGGGGAAGGTCACAAAAATGCGGTTCTGCTGCGACACGGCCACTCCGATGGGCTGGTGGCGGCCAAACTCGGCCACCGGCTCCAGGGTGGAAAGTGGCTGCATGAGTTGGGCGGAAGCATCGGAAGCGGACATGAGTAGGCAGGCGGTTAGCGACAACAGGACACGGATGATTTTCATGACGAACGGCGCGGGGTGTGGCCGCGGGCGAGAGTCAGTTCCTACGCGGCCTTTCGCACGCAGGTTGACAACGGCTACCATAACCTCCCGGCCCACCCATCGGTACACGCAGACAGACTCCGTCTTTCTTCTTTGCCCCGCTTATGCGTTTTTCCTTTCTTGCCGCGCTGCTACTGCCTTTGCTGGCTCCGGCCCAAGCCTCGCGCTTTACTACCATCGGCCGCGTAGTGGCGCAGGTGCCCGCCTTCAACCAGCTCATTGCGCCCGGCACGCCCATTGAAATTGTAGCGTCCGGCTTCAGCCACGCCGAAGGCCCACTGTGGGTAGCCGATAGCGCGATGCTTTTATTTTCCGATTCGCCCACCCGCACGATTTACCGTTGGTCGGAGCAGCGGGGGCTCAGCAAATTTCTGGAAGGCAGCGGCTTTACCGGGCGCATGCCCTACGGCAAAGAGCCCGGCACCAACGGGCTAGCCTTGGACGCCCAGGGCAACCTGCTTCTGGCCGAGCACGGCGACCGGCGCGTAGCCTTGCTGCCCCTGGGCCAGCCCAACGGCAAGCGCACCCTGGCCGATGCCTTTGAAGGCCGCCGCTACAACAGCCCCAACGACCTAGTGATGCATCCCAACGGCTCCCTGTACTTCACTGACCCACCCTACGGCCTACCCCAGCAGGCCCAGAGCCCTTTGCGCGAGCAGCCCGGCAGCTACATGTACCGGCGCAGCCCCAACGGCCGCGTTACCCGCGAAATCACCGATCTGACGCTGCCCAATGGCCTAGCCCTCACAGCTGACGGCCGGCAGCTTTTCGTGGCCCAGTCCGATTCTTTGCAGCCTATCATTAAAGTGTACCCGGTGCGCGGCACTGGCAAGCTGGGGCCGGGCAAGCTGTTTTTCGATATGCAGGCCCTGCCCCGGCGGGCCAAGGAAGTGCCCGACGGGCTGAAGCTGGACCGCGCCGGCAACGTGTGGGCCTCCGGCCACGGGGGCTTGGTAGTGCTTTCGCCCCAAGGCCAGCACCTGGGCACTATCGAGGTGGGCGAAGTCATTTCCAACTGCGCTTGGGGCAACGACGGGCGCACCCTCTATTTTACGGCGGGCTCTATGGTGTGCCGCGTCAAAACCCTGGTACAGGGTACCACCGGCGGCCGGTAAGCTACTCGCCCAGCCTGGCCAGCAGTTCCTCTATCTGCCGCTCCAGCCGCGTTACCCGGTCCTCGATGCGGGACGGGGGGCGCAGATGGGTAGTGAAAACGGCCTTTACTTCCCAGATTTCCAGGGCCTGGTCCAAGGCAAATTCCTGCGCACCGTAATCGGGGTTATCGGCTCGTAGTTTGAGCACCGTGGCCGAGAGGCGCTCGGCCAGCCGCCGTACTAGCAGGCTGCTTTGCGTGACGAAGGCATAGATACGGCCGATGCGGAGGCTGCTGGCCGCCGCTTTATCCACGCGGCAGCACAGCACCACATCCTGGTGACGCAGGCCCTGCTGCTGATGCTGCATTTCGGCCCCAATAATTTCAAAGGCACGAGTGGTAGGGCCCAGCTGATGCGGGAACGTGAGGGAGGGCAGTGCATCCACAAACGCTGTGTTGTGATGCTGCACAATGTATTCGAGCAGGCGAGTGGCGGGTACAAACGGTGTTAGAGCTGCTTGCTGATCAGCATGGACTGTTGTATCATTCGTTGGAGCAGGCACTTTTTCCTGCTTGAAAATATCAAAATGGTACAGCTCATTTACGGTCAATTCTTTCGTCAGTAGCAAGTCTACCGACAAGCCAAAATGTTGAGCAATTTGAATAAGCGTCTCCATTTTGGGCTCGGAGCGCCCTTCTTCGTAGGCACCTACACTGGGCCTAGCAAGGCCGAAAAGCTCCGCAAATGCCGCCTGACTGAGCTTTTTGACCGTTCTGATCTTCCGGATGTTCTTGCCAACGTAGGACATAGCGCAAAAAAATTATTCGCTCACAATTTGAGCATATCTCAAACTTTGAGTACACTTGCATCGTAAAGCTACTACGAATACTGTCAGCCGCTCCTATCCTTCGCTCTTTTTTTGAGCAGCCACTTGTTACTGCTTCCGGGACCAGCCAGTTAAGCCCGGGCTTTTATTTCATCTTGGCCACTTCTACACCTTCTTTCTCAATGGCCAACTCCTACTTTTTAAAAATCCAGACCTACCTGCTCGAACTAGGGTTTGATGTTCAGCACCAGGACCCCGCTAACAACCTGCTGGTAGTGAGCAAGCCGGAGTTGGGCATCGACCACCTGGTGCTGGGCTGCGGCGACCCGCTTCTGATTCTGGAGCAGTACCTGCTGGAACTGCCCGCGCCCAACTGCGACATCTACCAGCGGCTGCTGCAGAAGAACCGGGACATCATCCACGGGGCTTTCGTGCTGGATGAGTCGGGCCGCAAGGTCATTTTCCGCGACACGCTGCAGCTGGAGCACCTCGACCGGCCGGAGTTGGAGGCCGTTTTCAACTCGCTGGCTCTACTGTTGAGCGAATTCGGCGACGAGCTGATTGCGTTTTCGAAAGAGGGACTCAGGGACTTGGGGGCTTAGGAACTTGGCAATATGCCGTCGAGGCAGACTAAATAGCCACACTCTTAACAAACTGAGCCTCCACGCTCCCCCTACCCAAGTCCCCAAGTACCTTTCAAACCAAGTCCCCAACCGCCATGAACCTCTTCAACCGCATCTTCAAAATTGGGCAGGCCGAAGCGCATTCCGCCGTTAATCAGCTCGAAGACCCCATCAAAATGACCGAGCAAGGCCTGCGCGACCTGCGCCAGGACCTCGACAAAGCCCTGCACGCTTTGGCTGAGGTGAAGGCGCTGGCCATCCGCAGCCGGAACGAAGGCGAGGCCGAACGGAACCGGGCCCTGGACTACGAAAACAAGGCGGTGCTTTTGCTCCAGAAAGCCCACCGCCAAGAGCTGGAAGCTACCGAAGCCGACCGCCTCGCCACCGAGGCGCTGCTGAAGAAAACCCAGCACGAAGCCCAAGCTGCCCGCGCCGCCCAAGACCAGCAGAAGTTTGAGGCCTCGGCCCAACAGCTCGAACAGAACGTGCAGCAGCTCAAAAGCACCATTTCGCAGTGGGACAACGAGCTGAAAACGCTAAAAGCCCGCGTAACAGTAAGCACGGCCACCAAAACCATCAATCAGCAACTGGCCCAGCTGGATTCGTCGGGTACGGTGGCGCTGCTGGAACGCATGAAGGAAAAAGTAGCCACAGAGGAAGCCCTGGCCGAATCGTACGGGCAGATTGCTACCGAAAACAAGTCCATCGACCAGGAAATTGACAAGGCGCTGGGTAAAGACGGCAGCGGCCAGGCTTCGGCCGATTTGCAGGCGCTGAAGGCAAAGCTGGGGCTGGAATAGCCATACCACTATATTCCATTCTCGTTCGGCGCTGGCACCCTATTTACTACTCTTATTCCTGCCTGATCTGCCTATGACCGAACTTCTACACGCGGCGGTTTCACCTCCCAGTCTGCTGCCCACCACGCTGTTGGTGTTTGTGCTGCTGTATTGGCTGACCGTTATTTTGGGTCTGCTCGATTTCAAGACGGTGGACCTCAGTACGGACCACGACTTCGACCTGGCCCATGACACCCACGCCGCCCCCGACGCGGCCAGCATGGGCGTGAGCTGGCTGAACCACGCCCTGGCATTCTTCAACCTGGGCCGGGTGCCCCTGATGGTGTTTGTAAGCTTTGTGGCCCTACCCCTCTGGGTGGGCAGTATCCTGCTCAACTACTATTCCGGTAACACCTCCTGGCTGCTGGGGCTTGGCTTTCTGGTGCCACTGTTTATCGGCAGTCTGCTGCTGGCCAAGGTGCTCACGCTGCCTTTCGTGCGTCTGTTTGCCGCTATGCAACGGGACCATGACACCGGAGCCAAGCCGCTGGGCAAAGTATGCACGGTGCTGCTACCCACTACGGCTTACCGCCTGGGCCAAGCTTCAGTGCCGGTTCTGCACGGGGCCCCGCTGGTGCTGAATGTGCACGCAGCCTCCCCCACCGCCGAACTGCGCAAAGGCGACACGGCGCTGATTATTGATTATGACCCCGCCCGCCGCTGCTACCTGATTGAGTCCTACGACGCTCCGTAGCACGCAGCAGCGCAGGGCCAGCTGAACAGTTTTTTCGCGCAGCTCAACCAGTTACTTCTCCCTTTCACTTCCTTTGCGCTTGGTTGCCGGCGAAGTAGCCGCTTCGTTCAGCAGGCCTAATTCCGCATTTCACTCTCTTGATTCTACTCCTACTCCTTACATCCATGTTAGAACAACTTTCCCTGGTGGTGATTGTCATCGTCGCCGTCCTGTTACTAGGTTTTATTGCCATCGTGGCGCGCATGTATCAGAAAGCCGTGCAGGGCGAGGCCCTGGTACGCACCGGTATGGGCGACACCCAAGTATCATTCAGCGGCATTTTTGTGGTACCCGTGCTGCACAAGCTGGAGGTGATGGATATCAAGCTGAAAACCATCGTCATTGCCCGGGCCGGCTCCGAGGGCCTAGTGTGCAAAGACAACATGCGGGCTGATGTGAAGGTGAACTTCTTTGTGCGCGTCAACAAAACCCACGACGACGTGCTGAACGTGGCCCAGAGCATCGGGGCGCACCGCGCCTCCGACCCGGCGGCCCTGGAAAACCTCTTCGACGCCAAGTTCTCCGAAGCCCTCAAAACCGTGGGCAAGCACTTCGACTTCATTGAGCTGTACAACTCCCGCGAGCAGTTCAAGCAGGAAATCCTGCGCATCATCGGCACCGACCTCAACGGCTATGTGCTCGACGACTGCGCCATTGACTACCTGGAGCAAACCCCGTTGGCCGCGCTGAATCAGGATAACATTCTGGACGCCGAGGGTATCAAGAAAATCATTGCCCTGACCTCGGAGCAGAAAATTCAGGCCAACTCCATCCAGCGCGAGCAGCAGAAAACCATCAAGAAGCAGGATGTTGAGGCCCAGGAAACCATTCTGCAGCTGGAAAAGCAGCTGATTGAAAACCAGGAAAAGCAGAAGCGCGAAGTAGCCAACATCAAGGCCCGCGAAATGGCCGAAGCTGAAAAAGTGCAGCAGGAGGAGCGGCTGAAATCGGAAAAAGCCCGCATTGCCACCGAGGAAGAAGTGCGCATTGCCGAGCAAAACCGGGACCGGCAGGTGCTGGTAGCCGAGCGCAACAAGCAGCGCACCGACGCCGTGGAAACTGAGCGGGTAGCTCAAGCCAAAGCTCTGGAGGCCAACGAGCGGGAGCGGATTGTGGCCCTGGCCCAAATTGAGAAGGAAAAGGCCCTGGAAGAGGAGCGCAAGAACATCCAGACCATCATCCGGGAGCGGGTGGTAGTGGAAAAAGCCACCGTACAGGAAGAGGAACGCATCAAAGATACCCGCGCCCAAGCCCAGGCCGAGCGGGAAAAGCTGGTGGCCCTCACCGCCGCCAAGCAGCAGGCCGAAGCCGCCACCGTAACCCTGGTGAGCAACGCCGACATGGAGCGCCAAGCCGCCGAGTTCCGCGCTAAGCAGGCCCTGATTGATGCCGAAGCCGAAAAAGCCTCGGCCGAATTCAAAGCCCAGGCCATCCGGACCCTGGCCGAAGCCGAAGCCAGCAAAGCCACTGCCGTCGGGCTGGCCGAAGCCCAGGTGATGCAGGCCAAGGCCACGGCCCGTCAGAAAGAGGGCGAAACTCAGGCCAACGTGCTTCAGCTGACCGCCGCCGCCGAGGCCCAGGCCATTCAGGCCAAAGCCGGGGCCCAGGCCGAAGCCGACGAGAAGCTGGGCCTGGTAGCCGCTAAAATCAACCGGGAAAAAGGCCTCGCCGACGCCGACATCATCCAGGCCAAAGCCGACGCCGACCAGAAGAAGGGCCTGGCCGAAGCCGCCGTGTCGGAGCAGAAATTCGCGGTGGAAGCCAAGGGCATCGAAGCCAAGGCCGACGCCATGAAAAAGCTCGACGGGGTGGGCAAAGACCACGAGGAGTTCAAGCTGCGCCTCGACAAGGAAAAGTCGGTGGAGCTGGCCCAGATCAACATCCAGAAGGACATTGCCGCCAGCCAGGCCGACGTTATCGGCGAGGCCCTCAAAGCGGCCAAAATCGACATTGTGGGTGGGGAAACCATGTTCTTCGACCAGATCATCGGCTCCATCACCAAAGGCAAAATGGTGGACCGCGCCGTGCACAACTCCGAAGTGCTGGGCACCGTGAAAGACGCCTTCTTCAGCCCTGACGGCGGCGGCGACTTCAAAACCAACCTGCGCCGCTTCGTGGATCAGTTCGGCCTCAGCTCCGACGACCTGAAGAATCTGAGCGTCTCAGCCCTGCTCCTGAAGATGATGAACCAAGCCGGCGACGACGCCACCCGCGCCACCATCACGCAACTGGCGAGTACGGCACAGGTAATGGGCATTGGTGACAAGAAGGTAGGGACGCTGGAGTTGAAGTAACCCCACCCCCCGGCCCCCTCCCCTCCGGGAGAGGGGGAGCCACGGTGGCGCAGAGGATTGTTTTTCAATTATTCCTCATGAATAATGATTTATGAGTCCATACTATAATTCGGAAAGCTCAGACGATAATCGTCAGGCTCCCCCCCTCCCGGAGGGGAGGGGGCTGGGGCGTGGGGTCTCGGAAGTGAACGAGTCTTATCGCATGTACACCACGGACGCTAAGCGGTGGGTCAGGAGCTTGAAGGCGTATGCGCGGGCTAACCGCAAGAATCCTACTCTGGCTGAAAAACATCTGTGGCAAGAACTGCGCGACCACAAGCTGGGCGTGCAGTTTCGCCGTCAGCACGCCATTCAGCAGTTCATTGTTGACTTTGTGTGCCTGCCAGCTTGGCTAATTATTGAAGTTGATGGCAGCATTCACGATGAAGCGGGTCAAGTGGAGTACGATGGCAGCCGTACCCACAACCTGCAGGAAGCCGGCTTTCTGGTCCTGCGCTTCCCGAACAAAGACGTGTTATACAACACGCCGCAGGTTATACAAACCATTACCGAGCACCTGAAGACGCTCCTCCCAACTCAACAAGGATAGCTGCCTCAGCTTATCACGAATCTAAAAACAACCACCTAACGTCAGGCTCCCCCTCTCCCGGAGGGGAGGGGGCCGGGGGGTGGGGTCCCACCCATGGAACAACTCGAAACCGGCACCTACGAAATCCTGCGCAACCGCCTGCTCAAGAGCAGCACCGACCTGCGTCAGCGGCTGGATAAGCTGAATGCGGAGCGCAAGCAGGTGTTCGGGGCCGTGGATACGCGCCTGATTGGCACCGGCCGCATTACCACGGAAAACAACTGCGTGCCCTGGGACATGGTGCCGGTGGGGCAGCGGTTTATTTTCGGCTACAACGTAACCTTGGGGCTGAAGGCGGAGCCGGATTTGGCCGACGTGTTTGGGGTGTACGAGTATACGGAGCACGACTTCCGGCCGCTGGGGCTGGAGTTGCTGCAGAACCCGCAGTTTCTGGAGGAGTTTCGCAACCTGTACCGCTACTACAAGAACACCCAATTCGTGAAGTTTGCGGTGCTGGGCACCCACCTGTTCATGGTATTTCGGGTGGGCAAGAGCGCCTCGGATGTGAAGACGTTCAAATGGCTCCTGCAGGGAGATACGCTCACCTACCTCGACAACCGCTCCGACCACGAGTACACCTTCCCGCCTCAGCACGAGTTTCAGTGGAAGCGCGCCACCCGTGACATGCAGCGCGGCGGCAAGCACCCGCACATCAGCATCGAGGACAAGGTGTTCGTGGAAACCATCGGCGGTGACTTGACCATCAAAGTCGAGGACAACACCAGCACCGGACAGGGCATTCTGAGTGAGCCGGTGGACGACAAGGATCAGACCCTGGACGACTCGGAAATTTACTTTGCGGTGGTGGGCAACCTGATTCTGCTCAAAATCCGGCCCTACCAGGAGCAGCAGTACCGCTACTTCATTTTCAACTTCAAGCTCAAAACCGCCCAGCGCCTCGATGCTCTGGCTGATGCCTGCGTGCTGCTGCCCGACGGGCAGGGCCTGATTTTCCCGCACGGCTTCTACCTGCAAACCGGCGACAACAAGCTGTTCGACAACGGGCTGCGGGAGATGCTGTTTGAAAAGCGCGTGGTGTCGCCGAACGGGGAGGATTTCCTGTACGTGTTCTACAACAAGGACCAGGGCACCTACCTGCTGCTGAGCTATAACCGCATTGCCCAGCGCGTCGACAACCCCATTGTGTGCCACGGCTACGCCCTGTTTGAGAACGGGGAGCTGTGCTACTTCCGGGCCGACGACGAACCTAAAAAGCACCACGCCGTGCAGATCTGGCAGACGCCCTACACGGCCCCGGATTTCGAGCTACCCGTCACCTCCGATTCCTACCTCTACAAGCTGGGCAACAAGGAGATTGTGCGGGCCATGAGCGAGGTGCAGGAGGTCCTGACCCTGACCAGCAAGGACGACTCCTACGCTGGCCTCTACCTCGACCTGATCCGCCAGACCACCGCCCTCACCGACGCCTACCACTGGCTGCGTGAGCCCGCCGCCCAGGCCCTGGCCGAGCCCCTGGGCGAAATCCGCCAGACGGCCACGGCCGCCGTGGAGGAGTTTGAGAAGGTGCAGAGCATCCGCAAAAACACCGCCCAGCAAACCCAAACTGTTTTCCAGAGGGCCGACGAGCTGGTGGGCCGCATCCGCCGCTCGGCGCCCGATACCGTCACGGAGTTTGTGCAGCTGCTGGGTGAGCTGCGCGGGGTGCGGGGCGAGGTCATTTTCCTGAAGGAGGTGCGCTACGTGGAGCTGCCGGCCGTGGAAAAGCACGCCAACGACCTGGAAGCCCTCAGCAAGGAAGTAGCCACCCAAACCGTGGATTTCCTGCTGAAAGCCGATGCTCTCTTGCCCTACGCCCAGCGCGTGCAGGCCATTGCTGACGGCGTGGAACAGGTGCAGAAAACCGTGGAGGCCGACCAGCGCGAGCAGGAATCGGCCGCCGTGGCCCAGGAGCTGGAGCTGCTGATTGAGGTAGTGAGCAACCTGCCCATCCCCGACCCGACCCAGACCACGGCCATCATCGACAACATCTCGACGGTGTATGCCCGCTTCAACCAGATCCGGGCGGCGCTGAAGCGGCGGCGGCAGGCCCTGGCCGGCACCGAGGCCCAGGCCGAGTTTACCGCCCAGCTCAAGCTGCTGGAACAGGCCCTCACCAACTACCTCGACCTGGCCGACACCCCCGCCAAGTGCGACGAGTACCAAACCAAGCTCATGGTGCAGCTGGAGGAGCTGGAAGGCAAGTTTCCCGACTTCGACCAGTTTATCGAGCAGCTCACCACCCGGCGCGAGCAGGTGGTAGAAGCCTTCGAATCAAAGAAGACGGCCCTGGTAGCGGCCCGCAACCAGCGCGCTACGGCCTTGCTGCAAAGCGCCGAGCGGCTGCTGAAAGCGGTGCAGAGCCGCCTCGCCCGCCTGGAATCGGTGGCGGATATCAACGGGTACTTTGCCGCCGACGTGATGGTAGAGAAGGTGCGCCAGACCGCTCAGGAGTTGCTAGGCCTCGGCGACTCGGTGAAGGCCGACGACGTGCTGAGCCGCCTCAAAACTCTGCGCGAAGACGCCGTGCGCCAGCTCCGCGACCGGGCCGACCTGTTCGCCGACGGCGGCCAGACCCTCAAGTTCGGCCCCCACGCCTTCACCGTCAATACCCAGCCCCTGGAGCTGACCGTGGTGCTGCGCGACGATGCCCTGCATTACCACCTCACCGGCACCAATTTCTTCCAGAAGATAACCGACCCCGCCCTGCTGGCGGCTAGGCCCGTGTGGGAGCAAACCGTGGTGTCGGAAAACCAGGACGTGTACCGGGCCGAGTTTCTGGCTTGGCGCATTCTGCAGGCGGCCCAGCACCCCGCGCCCGCCGACGCGGAAGCCGGCCGCCCCGCCGTGCTGTCCGTAACGGAGCTAGGCCACCTCAGCGCCGCCGAGCTACTGGCCTACGTGCAGCAGTTTATGGCCGCGCGCTACCAGGAAGGCTACCTCAAAGGCGTGCACGACCACGACGCGGCCCTGCTGCTCACGGCCCTGGTGCGCCTCACCCGCACCGCCGACCTGCTCCGCTACCCCGCCGACACCCGCGCCGCCGCGGCCCTCTACTGGCTGCGCTTCGCCGACCCCGACCAGCGCGCCCACTGGGAGCGGCAACTGCAGGGCATCGGGGTGCTGCTGCAGGTATTCCCCGATTCGCAGGAGTTCGACGAGCTGAAAACTGAGCTGCAAGCCGCCGTGGACACCTTTGCCCAGCAAACTGGCCTCTTCACCCTAGGCCAGGTAGCGGAAGCCGGCGACTACCTCTTCCACGAGCTGACCCACACGGGCACCTTCATCATTGCCGCCGAAGCCGCCGAGCTGTACCAGCAGTTCCAGAAGCAGCTACAGGAGCGCCAGGCCACGGAGCTGTTCCAGCAGTCGGTGACGGGCCTGCAGGACCAACCCGCGGCCCAGCTGCCCCTGATCCGGCAGTGGCTGCAGGCCTACCTGCGCCAGGCCCCGGCCGCTGCTACCCTCTCTGATTTCTGCAACGAGTGCGCGGTGCTCCTGCTCACCGGCACGTATGATTCGGCGCGAGTGGTGCACACGCCCCTGCGCGAAACACTCAGCGGCTTCCAGGGCAGCCACCCGCGCATCGTCACGCCGGAAAATCCAAGCCCCCAAGACCCGAAGGCCCCTACCCCCAGCTACCACCTCAACTTCCCCGACTTCCGGCGCCGGCTGCTGCACTACGACCGGGTGCTGGTGCCGCAGTTCGAGCAGTTTCAGGAGCTGAAGAAGCAGCTGCTGGTACGGGCCGCCCAGGAGTTGCGCCTGGAAGATTTCCGCCCGCGGGTGCTCACCTCGTTCGTGCGCAATCAGCTGATTGACAAAGTGTATCTGCCGCTGATTGGGGCCAACCTGGCCAAGCAGATCGGGACGGCGGGTGAGGGCAAGCGCACCGACCTCATGGGCCTGCTCCTGCTCATCTCGCCGCCTGGCTACGGCAAAACTACGCTCATGGAGTACGTGGCCAACCGCCTGGGCCTCATCTTCATGAAGATCAACGGGCCGGCCATTGGGCACGCCGTAACCAGCGTAGACCCCGCCCAGGCCCCCAACGCCGGAGCGCGGCAGGAACTGGAGAAGCTGAACCTGGCCTTCGAGATGGGCGACAACGTAATGATTTACGTGGACGACATCCAGCACTGCAACCCCGAGTTTTTGCAGAAGTTCATCTCCCTCTGCGACGCCCAGCGCAAGATTGAGGGCGTGTACGAGGGCCGCGCCCGCACCTACGACTTCCGCGGCCGCAAGGTGGCGGTGGTGATGGCAGGCAACCCCTACACCGAAAGCGGCGACGTGTTTCAGCTGCCCGACATGCTGGCCAACCGCGCCGACATCTACAACCTCGGCGACATCCTGAGCACCGGCTCCGAGGAAGCCTTCCGCCTCTCCTACCTCGAAAACGCCCTCACCAGCAACGCCGCCCTGGGCCGCCTCGCCACCCAAAGCCCCCAGGACGTGCCCGCCCTCATCCGCCTCGCCGAAACCGGACAGCAGGACGGCCTGAGCCTGGAGGGTAACCACTCGCCCGAGGAGCTGAACGAGTACGTGGCGGTGCTGCAAAAGCTGCTGCGCCTGCGCGACGTGGTGGCCCGCGTGAATGCGGCCTACATTGCCAGCGCCGCTCAGGCCGACGCCTACCGCAACGAGCCGCCGTTCAAGCTGCAGGGCTCCTACCGCAACATGAACAAGCTGGCCGAGAAAGTGCGCCCCGTGATGAACGATCAGGAAATAACCGACCTGCTGGCCGCCCACTACGAAAGCGAAGCCCAAACCCTGACCAGCGCCACCGAGGCCAACCTGCTCAAGCTGCGCGAGCTACTCGGCTGGCTCACCCCCGCCGAGGAAACCCGCTGGCAGGAAATCAAAGCCACCTTCCGCGACAACCTCCGCAACTCCGGCGCCGGCCAGCTTCTACAGATGCTGGATAAGCTGGAAAGCATTGCCGGTGGCCTGAGTGGGATTCGGGAAGTGCTGAAACGGGGGTAAACACTTTTAATTTAGAAACAGTAAATCTGTTATGATCAATATATATGATGCCGATTGGCTTGCTGATTTCTTTCGTCTAAATCAGCAAGGGCGCCTGGTTCGCCGCGAATCCGTTACTACTGAATTCAAGCGTGAGTTTGACTGGGCTAGTAAAGAAAGCCGATCCAAGTATGCTAAATCAATGGCTGCATTCGCTAATAACAAAGGCGGCTGCTTAGTATTCGGGATTAAGAATGCACCTCATGAAGTAGTGGGCGTATCCGACTTCATGACTGTTGATGATGCAGTAATTACTACTTTCCTCAATGAATTGTTCACGCCTTACATTGAGTTCGAACGCACGGAGTATGAGGTCGACGGTAAAACTATAGGCATCATCTGGGTAAAAGAAAATCAGACTAAACCAGTTGTTTGCATTAAAGATTCTGCAGTTACGTTCGGGTCTGATATTTACTTCCGCTATGGCGCAAAATCGGAAAAGATAAAAGCTGGTGATTTAGTAAATATTATTAACCAGGTAAGGGAAGATGAAACTCGCAAATGGAGAAATATTTTTGAAAAGTGCGCTACTATCGGAGTTGACAACATAGGTTTCTTAAACAAGAAAACTGGCGAAATAAAATCGAACGCTAATACATTTATTCTTGACGAAGCCCTGCTGACTCAGATACAGGTTGTAGATAAGTATTCAGAAAAGGTAGAAGGGTCCCCAGCCTTGCGCATAATTGGTGAGATACCAGAAGTAGCACGAGTAATAACTCGTGCTAAGCCATTATATGAGGAAGACTTAATTAAAGCGTTTAGTACTGGTCATTTAGAAGCCACTCCTCAAGATTACATTAGAGCTATTGTACATGGCAACACAGTTAATGTTCCTGTTTACTTTCTCTTTCACGCTATGCAACTCGACATTCAGCAGTCTATTGCTTTTGTAAGCAGTTTGACTACTACTCACCGTCAAAAAGAAAATCTGTTGAAACGGCTGCGTGACATACTAGATATGAATAGAAAACATGCGGTTCATACATTGGGTGGCACTCCTCATGCGGAAAAGCGCAAGGAATATTTCGAATTAATAGTAAGCTCTCAACCTGTTGAGATAACAAGTGTTGAAGAAGCAGTGAGAGTATCAGAAAGCCTATACTCACTAAGAGGCGATATTTATTCTCACGCACATTGCCTTCCTATTATGGAAAAGCTCCGCAGCTATTATTCAGAAATGAAGCAAAACCAACGTTATGCTTTCAGAGGAGCGTTGACTTATCTTGATGCACTGCATTTTCGGTCGCAAATTGACTCATCCTACACTTGTCTTTCCTGATCGGCAGAGGATAACAGGTGACCAGCGTGAAATGCAGGCTGTGCCCTAATATCCAACGACCCTACCCTGCTACCCAGCTAAATTCCCCTTCCACATGGGTAAGCAATACCCCGCCATCAGCGCCGACATTCAGGCGTTTATCGAGCAGCAGCATGTGTTCTTCGTGGGCACAGCCGCCGCGGATGGACGCGTCAACATCTCGCCCAAGGGCCAGGATACCCTGCGCGTGCTCGATGCCAACCGCGTGGCCTGGCTGAACCTGACCGGCAGCGGCAACGAAACCGCCGCCCACCTGCTGGAGGTAAACCGTATTACCCTGATGTGGTGCGCCTTCGAGGGCAAACCCAACATCCTGCGTCTCTACGGCACTGCCACCGTGTACCACCCCCGCGACGCGGAGTGGGCCGAGCTGCTGCCGCTGTTCCCGCCCCTGCCCGGCTCCCGGCAGATAGTGGTGGTAACGGTAGATCTGGTGCAAACCTCCTGCGGCATGGCCGTACCCTTCTTCGAGTACCGGGCCGAGCGCAACGAGCTGAACGACTACATGGAACAGCGCGGCCCCGAGCAGGTAGCGCAGTATTGGCACACCCGCAACGCCCACAGCCTCGACGGCAAGCCCACGGGTATCTAGGTCAGGTCCAAAAAACAACTGGTACAAGGCCGGAACTGAGTGTTGGCCGGAGCCTAAAACTCGAAGGTTTCGCAGTGCAATACGGTGGGCTCGAACTCCAGCAGGTACTGCGCGTCCTCGGGGTAGTAGCGGGCCTGCTCGTACTGCTCGCCGGCAAAGCGCTTGATGCTCTCGTAACTGTCCCAGCGAGTTACCGTCCAGAAATGGCAGACATGGGCTTCTACCCGCCGCAGCACCTGCACGCCTAGGTTGCCTGTTGTGTTTTTGTAGTCGGCAATACCCGATTCCTGCAGATACTGCAAATACGCGTCGGCGTGGTGGGCGGCGGTGACACCGTGCCAGATGCGGGTAATAGGCATAAGACGCAAGAAATATAGCCGTAGGGCGTTATGGCAGCAATAGTACGCAAAAAGCCCGCGAAGTGCCATCCGAAACTCGCTGAAACCTTCGTATTCTTGTGCGCCGTGAATAGCTAGAGCTATATCTACCTCCCGTTGATTGTGTTTATATCCAACTCAGTATGCGTTCATTGTTACTAACCTCCGCCCTATGCCTGCTTACCGGTGCTGCCACCGCCCAGCGGGCCACCGTCAACCGCCACACGGTATTCACCGATGTGGATGGGCGGGTGATATCCAAGGAGGAATACAAAGCCAAGCTGAGCACCGGGCAGTTCAAAGTGGATAATCCCCAGGCCCAGGGTAAGGCCTTCACCTCCCTTTCCCTGCGCCCCGCCGACACTCCCGACAAGGTGCGCACCAAGGCACTGAGCCCCAAACGGGCCTTCAACACCCCCGCCGCAGGTTTCACCGCTACCGATTTGCAGGGCCGCACCTACACCCTGGAGAGCCTGCGCGGCAAGGTGGTTGTACTCAACTTCTGGTTTGTCAACTGCCCCTACTGCATTGAGGAGATGCCCGACCTCAAGCGCGTGGCCTCCACCTACCAGGCCCAGCAGGATGTCGTGTTCCTGTCCTTTGCGCGGGATAAGCCCGAGCGCCTCCGGAAGTTTCTGCAGCAGCGCGGCGACTTTGGCTTTGCCGTCGTCCCCGAGGCCAAGCCCTTTTCTGAGCAGTTCGATATCGGGGGCTACCCCACCACCATTGTGCTCAACAAGCAGGGCCAGTACATCTACGACCAGGAGTATACTAACAACACCATCCGCCTGGAAGAAGCCATCCAACGCGGCCTGCGGGAGTAAAGGCCCGTTGTAGCTTCGGCTGATTACAACGAAAAATGGCGCAGTCAGCTGCGCCATTTTTCGTTTCGCATTCATTCGTTGCGGCAATATATCGGCCTTATCAGAGCAAGACCACATCTATCCGCGCGGCTACTTCTTCAGTGGGTCGTGGCCCCAGTTCATGAGGGAGTAGCGCCAGCGGGAGGTTTCTACGTCCTTTTTGTGCTCGGGGCCCTGGGCTGAGTGGCGGCTAATGTAGCTGTGTACTTTGTGCATGTGCTCCTCGTCGGCGGCCGTGAGGTCGGCCTTTTTCTTGTGCAGGATGCGCACAATTTTCTCGCCCGATTGATGGCCGATGCTGCTACCGTCGCCACTGTCCTGGCCCACCGATTTTGATTCCTCGGTTTTCAGCCATTTTTCCAGCTCGGCGGCCGTCATGTTCACATCTTCCTTGAACGTGGCGTAGATATCATTGGGGGTGTTGTGGGCTTTGGCAGTCATGCGGGCAAAGGTTGGTGAGGTGGAGTGGTTGGGAACAAACGCAGCCCGGCCGGGTGAGGTTATTCGTTCAGCCAGAAACCCGTTACCGCTGAGCTTGCGCGGCGTACCTTGCGGCTGCTTCCGCGCCTTGCCTCTGCTTCTATGCAACACACCTTCACCAACTCCTTCGGCAAGCCTTTCCTCATTACTGAGTGGGATGCCACCAACCGCTGGCTCTACAACCGCTGGATGGGCCTGCTTAGCACCGAAAATGTAATTCAGGGAGCCGTTGGGGGCCTGGCCCTCATGCGTGAGACGGGGGCCACCGCCATCCTCAACGACAACCGCGAGGTAACCGGCTCCTGGAACCAGGCCAACGAGTACCTGGAGCAGGAGTGGATGCCGCAGGCCGTAGCCCTGGGGCTGCGCCGGTTTGCCCACGTACTGGCCCCTGGCATCTTTGCCCAGATGTCGGCCGAGCAGCTGCACGTGCGCGTGGGCACCCAGTTCGAGATGCAACTGTTCAACGACCTGGACGCGGCCCGGCACTGGCTGCGGGCACCCCAGCCGGCTTCCCTCGCCTGAACACGACCCGCCGGCTGGTGGTTGGGAGGGTATGATGACTATTGATGTATTGATTATCGGCGCGGGGGGGGCGGGCCTGCTTGCCGCCCGCAACCTCGCTCAGGCCGGCCGACACGTGACCATATTGGAGGCCCGCTCCCGCCCGGGAGGCCGCATCTGCACACTGGGCCTGGAGGCTGGCTTTAGTGCCCCCACCGAAGCCGGGGCCGAGTTTCTGCACGGCAACGTGCCCCTCACCCGCGAGCTGCTGACCGCCTACGGCATCCGGTGGTACGATACGGCCGGCACCACCTACGAGGTAGCCGCCGGGCAGGCCCAGCAAGCCGAAGTATTCCTAAAGGATATGCCGTTGCTGCTGG
Organism: Hymenobacter pini; assembly: GCF_020421205.1. Lineage (GTDB taxonomy): Bacteria > Bacteroidota > Bacteroidia > Cytophagales > Hymenobacteraceae > Hymenobacter > Hymenobacter pini. The sequence goes on along the minus strand of NZ_JAIZZH010000001.1, from coordinate 568,728 downwards.
AACGTCTGCACCAGCTTCCCCACGATATGCCCCTGGCGGAATTCCTCACCGAGTATTTCCCCGGCCCCGAATACGCCGAGCTACGCCGCCAGGCCACGGCTTTTGCCGAAGGCTACGACGCGGCCGATGCCCGCCGGGTAAGCTCCCTTGCCCTCCGCGACGAGTGGAGCGGCAACGGCGCCGAAGACTCGCCCCGGCCCGAAGGCGGTTACGCCGGGTTGGTGCAGGGCCTGACGCGGGAGCTAGAGGCCGCCGGTGCCCAGCTGGTACTTGGTGCCCAGGTTGCCCGCATTGAATGGCAGCCGGGACAAGTAATCGTCAGGTGCCAGGATGGGCGGGTTTTCCAAGCGCCGCAACTGCTGCTCACGGTGCCACTGGGCGTGTGGCAGGCTCCCGCAGGCCAGCCCGGTCACCTCCCCATTCACCCCGACCTGCCCGAGCACCACGCCGCCGCGCAGGCCTTGGGGTTTGGTCCCGTTATCAAATACCTGCTGGAGTTCGATGCCCCCATCTGGGAGCAGCTTTCGGCCGACGTTGTACAACCCTTGCCGGAGGTTGGCTTTCTGTTCTCCGATGCTGCGGTACCCACGTGGTGGAGCCAGCAGCCCCGCTCCCAGCCCTTACTTACCGGCTGGCTGGCCGGCCCTGCTGCCGCTCACCGCCAGCATTACTCCCCCGCCGAACTACTCACGGAAGCCCTCGGCTCACTGGCTTACCTGCTGCAAACCACACCAGCCCATCTGCGGCAGCACCTGAAGGCGCATCAGGTCCTCAACTGGGGCACCGACCCTCTGGCCCTCGGGGCCTACTCCTACCCCACCCTCAACGCCGCGCAATTCCGGGCCACCCTTTCCACCCCGGTTGCCGGCACGCTGTTTATAGCCGGCGAAGCCGTGTACACGGGCCCCTATTCGGGCACCGTGGAAGCAGCCTTGGTTACGGGAGCCGCCGCAGCTCAGCAAATACTACGGATTTCCGCCCAACCGGCATAAACGACAACCGGCCCACTCTCTTGGAAGAATGGGCCGATTGGTATAAAGAACGTCATGCAGAGTCGAAGGCGAAGCATGACGTTCTTTATAATCCGCTTAACGATGCTCGTAGCGGTGCTGAGCTTCCCAACGGGCTTTTTCAGCGGGCGTTACGCGGTGCTTTTTATCGAAACCGTAGTTGAAATTACGGTCGTTGCGACGGTCGTAGTCGGAACCCCGGTCATCGTCGCGGCGGTCATTGCGGTGCTGGGCTTCCCAGCGGGCTTTTTCGGCGGGGGTTACGCGATGCTTCTTATCGAAGCCGTAGTTGAAGTCCCGGCTGTTACGGTCGTCATATTTGTTGTATTCGCGGCGGTTACGGTCATCGTCGCGGTGGTCGGGGGCCGGAGCGGCCAGCGCAGCAGTAGACGACAGCAGGCCAAAAGCAGCGACAAGGGAAAGCAGGGAGGTTTTCATGATAATGCGGAAAAAGGAAGTGGAAGAAAAAAGCTGTTTACCGCGTGACAAGGGGCTTTCTGTTGGAGTTAAGCGCTTGTATTCCCACTTGCAAGCCTAGTGCCTAACCGCTGCCAACCCGGCCAATATCCTCACTTTACTCTTCCGGCTCCGCACTTTATTCTACCAACTCCGGATATTCTTCCACCGAAATCATACGGCACAGAAAGGGCGGAGAAGCTACGGCCGCCAAACCTGCTTCCCCGCCCCGCTGCCGTGGGCAGCATTCCCCGACTGTCTTACAGCAGCCCTACTCCGGCCCCGGCCAGTTCCTCCCGTACTGCCTCGGGCCAGATGCTCACCTGCACCTCCCCAATGTGGCCTTTGCGCAGCATAAACATGCACACCCGGCTCTGCCCGATACCGCCACCAATGCTCTGCGGCAGCTCATCCTTTAGTAAGCGGGAGTGAAACGACAGCTCCTGCCGGTCTTCGCAGCCGCGCAGGGCCAGCTGCCGCACCAACGCCTGCTTATCCACTCGGATGCCCATCGACGATACCTCAAAGGCCGTTTGCAGCACCGGATGCCACAGCAGAATGTCGCCGTTGAGGCCCCGGTAGCCGCTGGCAGTTTCGGTGCTCCAGTCGTCGTAGTCGGGGGCGCGGCCGTCGTGGGGCTCTCCGTGGCTTAGCTCGTGCCCAATGCCCATCAGGAATACCGCGCCATACTGCTTTGTAGCCTCGTGCTCCCGCTCCTTGGGCGTGAGCGTGGGGTATTGCTTCAGGAGGTCTTCGGCGTGCAGGAAGGTGATTTTGCCGGGCAGCACCGGCGTAATTTCCGGGTATTCAGTAGCTACGCGGGCTTCCGTAGTTTTTAGCGCCGCGTAAATGCGCTCCACGGTGGCCTGCAGAAACTCCGGGGTACGCTGCTCGGGCAGGATGTGTTTTTCCCAGTCCCACTGATCCACGTAAATGGAGTGGATGGGCGAGTACTCCTCATCGGGGCGCAAAGCGCGCATATCCGTGAGCAGGCCCCGGCCGGCCTCAATACCAAGTTCCTGCAGGCGCACCCGCTTCCATTTGGCCAGGGAGTGCACCACCACTGCGCGGCGCTCATCCAACGCCTTAATGGGGAAGCCTACGGGGCGCTCAATTCCGTTCAGGTCGTCGTTGATGCCGGTACCATCCAGCACGGCTATCGGCGACGATACCTTGCTCAACTGCAGTTGCGTGCTGAGTTCTTTGGCGAAGATTTCCTTTACAAAGCCGATGGCTTCTTCTGTTTTTAATAATTCCTGCGCAGTCATGGCAATTATTATGTACGGTTTTTGAAATGGTTTTTATTTTCGAAAAGGCACACGAATTCCTGTCTCCCCTGCGGGAGTTATTTTTTAGAAATTCGTAAACACTTTGTGCGCAACTGGTGGAGTTGGCGGCCGGCCGCTTCACGCATCGGGCTGGCCATTGGGCACAAAAAAAGCCTTCCGGGTTGCGGAAGGCTTTGAAAGAAAATCAGTTAGTGATTTTTCAGTTCTCCAATGGAGCAATAGCCTTCCAGTCCCGAATAAGATTATTATTCGAGTTATTATTCTGGAGATTATTGCGGAAATGACGCATGGTTGAAGTCAGTTTTTCGCCTGATGTATGCAAGTATAGAAAACCTAATTTAAAATACCAAAAATTGCCGCAATATTATTTTCGTCGTTTTTATTCACGACGGCTCGATTTCTAGCCGTACACTGCCGTATACAGGATTTATTCAGTTTCGCCGGTCAAGGCGTCGCGCACGTCGCGCACGGCCTGCACTACGGATAAAGGCACCGGCGCATCGGGTTTGAGCAGGCGCAGCAGCCGCAGGTATTTGGCCCGGCCCTCGTTGCGCAGCAGCGGCGGTACTTCGTACACAAACACTTTGAAGGGCTCCACCTTCTGCACCCCTACCAGCAAAAACCGGTCGGCTTGCAGAGCATCAGCGTAAAAAGCGGCCTGCCGGTCGTAGTCGTATTGCGAACATTGCTCCACGAAGTGGTTATGGTCGCGGGCCATGGTGGTTTTGAAGTCGATGATGGTGTAGGGCTGGCCGGGCTGGTCCACCACCAAATCGGCGCGCAGCTTGCAGAGCGTATCCGTGACGGGCTCCGTGAAAATGCAGCTGGGCTCGGGCGTACCGGCTTCCAGCAGCGCATTTACCTCCGAATTTAGCTTCACGCCTTCCACCATCCACCACACCAGCGTATCGTTGATTCCCGGCTCGCCGGGCTGGTATAAATCGGGTTCCAGCAGGGCCGTATGAAACGCCGTACCCAGGCCCAAAGCGCCACCGACACTATTGTGCGGGCGGGGTGGGCGGCCATTCAGAGCGTCCCGGAGGCGGGAAAGGTCGGAGTTAGCAATAGCCGGCAGGGCGCGGTAATCGTCGTATGGAATCCGGAGTAGGTCGGGGCGGGCGGGGGTAGTGGTTGGCTCAGTCACGTAAGGAGAACAGCGGAAGCCTGGAAAAGGCTCCGGGAAAGAAGGCAGAATCGGGTTTGGGTATGGGAGTATACGGCTTTTTCCGGAAACTCCGGGCGCAATACCGCAGCCTCAAGGTAGCGCCCAGCCAAGCTGGGCGCTACCTTCTTGGCAATTTACTGCGGGCTGCTGGGTTCCTGGTTGGCCCGTTCCCCGGTTTCTTCGGGCATTTCGTACTCGCCTACCCGGCCGTACTGCCGCTCCCGCTGAATGCCTTTGTCCTCGCCGTAAGGGTGGCCGCCGAAGCCGTGGCGCATCATGGCAATGGCCTTGGCCCAGGTATGGTCTTTGTCGCGGGAGGTGAAAAGCTGCATCACCGACTGGGTGATGACCGGAATGGGTACTTCCATGTGCAGGGCGTCAGCTACCAACCAGTTTACCTCGCCGGTGTCTTCAATGTAGCTCGGCACGTTGAAACCGTTTTCCTCGTCGTACATCTTCTTCATGAGTTCCACTAGCCAGCTGCGCACCACCGAGCCGTTGTTCCACAGGCCCAGGATGGCGCTGATATCCAGCTTTTCGCGGAAGTGCGTGAGCATGCCCATCCCCTCCCCGATGGCCTGCAGCATGCCAAACTCAATGCCGTTGTGCACCAGCTTCACGTAGTGGCCGGTGCCGGCCAAGCCGGTGTGCAGGAAGCCGCCAGGCACGGCCGTCTCCACGAAAAAGTCCTTGAGCTGATTTACGGCCGCTTCGTCGCCGCCCACCATATAGCAGGCGCCGGTGCGGGCTCCGCCAGGGCCACCACTGGTGCCGCAGTCAATGAAGTACAGGCCTTTTTCTTTAAGTCGGGCCGCCCGCCGGATGGAGTCGCCCCAGTAGGAGTTACCCCCGTCCACGATGATGTCGCCCTCTTCCAGATGAGGCTGCAGCTGCTCAATGAGGCCATCCACAGCGGCCCCGGCTGGAATGTACAAAAACACTTTGCGCGGGCGGTGCAGCTTTTGCACCAGCTCCTCGATACTGCTCACCACGTGCAGGTTCTCCGTTTCCAAGTCGGGGCGCGGGTGCAGGTCCATACCGATTACGGGGTAGCCTTTTTCGGCGGCTTGCCGGGCTAAGCCCGCGCCCATTTTCCCGAGGCCGATGACGCCTATTTGGGTTTTGCTCATGTCGTTGATAGTGTTGAGAGGAAGAAAGGATATGAGTGAATGCGGCAGCAGACATCACCCGGTTTTGCGGGCAATGACGCGGGCGGGGGCACCATCGGCACCAGCAATTTTGAGGGGCAGGCAAATCAGTTCGTACTCACCGGGCTCGGCGTGCTGCAGGGCTATGCCTTCAATCACGCTGATGCCGGCTTCCAGCAGAATGTGGTGGGTATCGGCGGGGCCGACGGAGAGGTAATCAACCCCCACGCACACCACACCCTGGTCGCGGAGCCACTCGGCGGCATCGGCCCGCACCCGCACAAAATCGGGGTTGAAGGGTCGGGTGGCCCACTCCTGCCAGGAGTTGCGGGTTTTGAACAGCACCCGGCTACCCGGCTGCAATTGCAAATGCTCAATTTCCGGTTTGGTGATAAACTGCTCGTGCTCAATGGCCACTACCTGGGCCGGACCCATCAGAGTCGTCAAATCTAGTTTCGTTACGTCGTCGCCATCCTTGAGAAAATGGAGCGGCGCATCTACGTGGGTGGCCGTGTGCACGCTCAGGCTCATTTCCGTCACGTTGGCGGCGTCGCCGCGGGCAATGCTGAGCGTTTTGCGGATGTGTACCGGCGCGTTGTCGGGCCAATAGGCCATGCCGTCGGAAATGGTGGTGGTGAAATCAAGCCAGGCCATAGGTTCAGTTGTGTGTTGTGAGTTGCCGGTTGCCAGTTGTGGGGTAATAGCTGTCAGTAGTTACTGACTCGCAACTGGAAACCCGTAACTGGAAACTCATTCGTCGGGGTGGCGGGGCTGCAGGAGTTTGGCAATGAGGCCCGTCCAGCCAGTTTGGTGGCTGGCGCCGAGGCCGCAGCCCGAGTCACCGTGGAAGTACTCGTGAAAGAGCAGGTAGTCGCGGAAGTGGGGGTCGTTCTGTAGCTGCTTATCGGAGCCAAAGCAGGGCCGCTGGCCCGCCTCATTGCGCAGAAACAGCCCCGTAAGCCGCTGGGTAAGGGCCTGCGCTATTTCCAGAATGGTAGAGTAGCGGCCTGAGCCCGTGGGGTATTCTACTTTGAACTCGGGGCCGTAGTAGTGGTAAAACCGCTGCAGCGACTCGATTAGCAGGAAGTTCATGGGCATCCACACGGGGCCGCGCCAGTTGCTGTTACCACCAAACAGGCTGGTGGTGGATTCGCCCGGCTCGTAATCAACCACGGCATTTACGCTGCCATCCTGCTGAAACACGAACGGATGCTCCCGGTGGTAGCGCGACAGGGCCCGCACCCCGTATTCCGACAGAAACTCGGCCTCATCGAGCATCCGGCGCAGCAGCAGTTTCATGCGGTGACCACGCAGCAAACTCAGTAAGTGAGTCTGGCCCTTGCCCGACTCCTGCCAGCGGCTCACCAGGGCCGCCAGCTCTGGCCGGTGGTCCAGAAACCAGTTGAGCCGGTGCACAAAGCGGGGTACATCCTGCAGGGTGTCGGTGTCCAATACTTCCACCGCAAACAGGGGAATGAGGCCCACCATGGAGCGGATGCGCAACGGGAAACGGCCGTTTTCGGGGGTGTTTAGCACATCGTAGTAGAAGCCGTCTTCGTCGTCCCACATGTCAATTTTCTGGTCGGCCATGTTGGTCATGGCCTGGGCGATGTAGAGGAAGTGCTCGAAGAACTTGCTGGCCAAATCCTGGTACACGGGGTTGGTGCGGGCCAACTCCAGGGCAATGCGCATCATGTTCAGGGCAAACATGGCCATCCAGGCGGTACCATCGGCCTGCTCAATGTAGCCGCCGGTGGGCAGCGGGGCGCTCCTATCGAACACGCCGATGTTATCGAGGCCCAGAAAGCCGCCCTCAAACACGTTGCGGTTGTTGCGGTCCTTGCGGTTTACCCACCACGTGAAGTTCAGCAGCAGGCGATGGAAGATACTTTCCAGAAACACTGTGTCACCTTGGCCCCGCTGCTTTTTGTCCATTTTGTACACCCGCCAGGTGGCCCAGGCGTGTACCGGCGGGTTCACGTCCTCCAGCTTCCACTCATAGGCCGGCAGTTGGCCGTTGGGGTGCATGTACCAGTCGCGGCAGAGCAGGTGGAGCTGGTTTTTGGCAAAATCAACATCCACCATGGCCAGCGGAATGCAGTGAAACGCCAAGTCCCAGGCCGCATACCACGGGTACTCCCACTTATCCGGCATCGAGATGATGTCGGCGTTATTCAGGTGCTGCCAGGTGTGGTTCCGGTTGTGCCAGCGGCTTTCAGGCGGAGTTGGCAGAGCAGGGTCACCGCGCAGCCACTCAGCCACATCGTAGTAATAGAACTGCTTGTTCCAGAGCATACCGGCCAGGGCCTGCCGTTGCACAAGGCGGGCATCGGGGCTGTCGATACCGGTTTGCAGGGCCAAGTAGTAGGCATCGGCCTCGGCTTTCCGCTGGGCCACAATAGCAGCAAAATCAGTAAACGGTGCCGCCAGTCCGGGAGCAGCCAGCCGCACCCGCACCACCCGGCTTTCCCCGGGCGGCACTGTCAGCTGGTAGTGCAGGGCTGCCTTGGTACCCTGCCGCTCGGGGTTTACGGCCGTGCGCTGGCCCTGCACCACGTAGTCGTTGATGCTATCCTTGCAATACGGGGTGGCATTGGGCACACCGTAGAGCCGTTGGGTATTGGTCTCGTTGTCACAAAATACCGCATCAGCAGATTGGCCGTCGGGTTCATCATAATAAAGCTGCAGGGCCGGCAGGTTGCCGTGGTCAACGCAAATGACACCTCCGGCCTCTACCCGCAGCTGGGGTACCTGCGCCGTATAGCCCCAGGCCCAGGTATTCCGAAACCACAGTTGCGGCAGCACGTGCAGCGGTGCCTCCTGGGGTCCACGGTTGTGTACTGTTATCTGCAGAAGCAGGTCTTCGGGCCCGGCTTTGGCGTATTCCAGGAATATATCGAAGTACCGGTTCTCTTTGAACACGCAAGTATCCAGAAGCTCAAACTCTGGCTTCTGCCGACTGCGGCGGGCATTTTCCTGCACCAGCCAATCGTACGGAAACGCGTGCTGCGGATATTTGTACAGCATCCGCATGTAGCTGTGCGTGGGCGTATTGTCGAGGTAGTAATATAGCTCTTTGACATCCTCGCCGTGGTTGCCCTCCGGCCCGCTTAGGCCAAACAGCCGCTCTTTCAGAATTGGGTCCTGCCCATTCCAGAACGCCGGCGCCAGGCACAGGAACTGGTGTTCGTCGCACACGCCCCCAATCCCCTCCTCGCCCCAGCGGTAGGCGTAGCTGCGGGCCATATCGTGGGTGGTATAGGTCCAGGGCTGGGAATCGGCCGAGTAATCCTCGCGCACCGTGCCCCACTGCCTGTCCGATACGTAGGGCCCAAACCGGTGCCAGGCCGCCTCGCCCTCCTGGGCTTGCTGCTGCCGTTGCTGCTCTTCCGTCATTTCTTATGCGTTGCCAGTTGTGCCTTACCAGTTGCCGGTTGCGAGTAGCCAGCTGCTACATGTTGCATGAACTGACAACTCGCAACTGGTAACTCGTCCTTCAACCGTTGTCGGCGAAACCGGGGTACAGGGTCATGCCCCCATCGGCAAACAGGGTCGTACCCGTCACGTAGTCCGATTCGTCGGAGGCCAGCCACACGGCCACTTTACCAATGTCGGCGGGTTCGCCAATGCGGCCGTAGGGAATCAGCGTCAGCAGGTTTTTCTCTTCCTCGGGCGTATCCCGAGCCGTGAGGTTGATAGGCGTAGCAATGGCTCCCGGCCCGATGCTGTTCACGCGGATGCGCTGGGGAGCCAATTCCTGGGCCATGCTTTTCATGAGTTGCATGATGCCGCCTTTGCTGGTAGCGTAGTTCACGTGGCCGGCCCACGGAATCACCTCATGCACCGAGCTCATGCAGATAATCTTACCGGTGGCTTTGGAGATTTCTGGCTGCGGCCCCCGCCGCACAAACTCCCGGGCGGCCTCCCGGGCGCACAAAAACTGCCCCGTCAGGTTCACGTTGATGACGTTCTGCCACTTCTCCAGCGTCATATCCAGAAACGGGGAGTCGTCCTGAATGCCGGAATTATTAACCAAAATGTGCAGCGTACCGCACTTCTCCCGGATTTCTTTGAACATGGCCAGCACCTCGTCTTCCTTGCTCACATCGGCGTGCACGGCGTAGGCCTTGCCCCCGGCCTCCTCAATCCTCTTGACTACCTCGGCCGCGCCTTCCGGGCTGTGCGAGTAGTTCACAAACACGGTGGCGCCCTCGGCGGCCAGGGCCTCGGCCACGCCGGACCCAATGCCGGAGCTGCCGCCCGTCACCAAGGCTATCTGATTCTCTAATCGGCCGGTAGATGCTGAGTTAGTCATACTGGTTGAGTTGTCAGTTTCACTAGCTAGACTGCCATTGCCGGGCTTTAGTTACATGGATTTTTGATGAAGCATTGATTATCAATATTTTACATATAAAATATTTTCTCTTTCACACAAAAACCCCAACCACTCATCTCCTATATGAATGGTTGGGGTTTTTGAATTGGTGGCACGCGCCGGATTAGAACTCTAGCCCTACTGCCAGCCGCCGCCCAGGGCCCGGTACACATTCACCGAGGCGTTGAGCTGCTGCATCTTGGTTTCGATGAGGTCGAACTTTGATTCCAAGGCGTCGCGCTGGGTGAACAGCACCTCCGTATAGTCGGCGCGGGCGTAGTTGAACAGGTTGTTGGAGATGTTGATGGACTGGTTCAGGGCCTGCACCTCCTTAGCCTTGGCATCGTAGCTGCGCTGCAGATTCTGGATGTTGGAGAGCTGGTTGGCCACTTCCACGTAACCGTTCAGAATCGTGCGTTCATACTCAAACACGGCTTGCGTCTGGCGGGCGTTAGCCGAGTAGTACAGGGCCTTGATGCCGTTGCGGTTGATGAGGGGAGCCACTGCGTTGCCGGCAATGGTCAGCAGCATCGACTCGGGCGCATTCACCAGCAACCCCGGGCGGAAGGCCTGGAAGCCGGCCGCCGCGTCGATGCTCAGGCGGGGGTAGAAGTTGGCCCGGGCCACCGTTACGTCCAGCTTAGCGGCGGCCAGGTTCTGCTCGGCTTGGCGGATATCCGGGCGGTTTTGCAGTAGCTGGGCGGGCACGCCGGCCTGCACGGCTTTGGGCACCAGGTCAATGAAATTGGCCGAGTTGCGGGCCACCGGCTGCGGATACCGGCCCACCAAAAAGTTGATGCGGTTTTCGGTTTCCGTGATGCGCTGCTGAATGGTGTACTGCCGGGCCGTGGTGTTCTGCACCTGCGCCTCGAAACGCTGCACGGCCAGCTCGGTGGTACGAGCGGCATCTTTCTGCATGCGCACCGCCTTCAGCGCGTTGGTCTGAATGTCGATGTTCTGCTTCAGGATGGCCAGCTGGTTATCCAGGGCCAGCAGCTCGTAGTAAGAGGTGGCAATTTCGGCTACCAGGTTGGTGGCCGTGAAATTCCGACCTTCTACCGACGCCAGGTAGCGCGAAGCCGCCGCCTTTTTGGCGTTGCGCAGCTTGTGCCAGATGTCCACCTCCCAGCTGGCAAAGGCACCAACCTGGAAGTTGGTGAGCGGGTCGGGGGTGCGCTGCGAGGGACGAATGTCGATGTTCTCCTCCGTAGCGCCCTGAATGGTGTAGCGGCCCACCCGGTCGGCGGCGGCCTGGGCCCCCAGGTTCACGAACGGCAGGTACTCGCCCTTGCGGATGCGCACTTCCTGCCGGGCCAGCTCAATTTCCTGCTGGGTGATGTTCAGCTCCTGGTTGCGCTGCAGGGCCGTATCGATGAGGGCCACCAGGTTGGGGTCGGTGAAGAATGTGCGCCACTGCACCCGCGCGGCGTTGCCGGTTGAGTCTTGGGCGGTGCCGGTAAAGGCTACCGGCACCACTTTGTTTTCCTGTTTCTGGACCAGAGTCGGCGTTTTGCAGCCGGCGACGGCCAACGTAAGGGCAGCCGCGCTCAGACTCTGGTAAATGCGTGATTTAAGCATACGACTCGGTTTCTTCCACTACTACCCGCTGCTCGAAGGCCTCGGATACGGGATACTCGTTTTCGTCTTGGATGAGTTTGCGACCCTCGGCCAGCGAGCCGAAGATGTAATACAGGCCGGGCACCACAATCACCCCGAACACGGTGCCGAAGAGCATGCCGCCCAGGGCCGCCGTACCAATGGTGCGGTTGCCAATGGCCCCCGCGCCGTGGGCAATTACCAGCGGAATCAGACCGGCAATGAAGGCGAAGGAGGTCATCAGAATAGGGCGGAAACGCACCTTGGCACCTTCCACAGCCGCGTCCCGCACCGACATGCCTTCCTCGTGCTTCTGCACCGCGAATTCCACAATCAGTACCGCGTTTTTCCCCAGCAGGCCCACCAGCATTACCAGCCCCACCTGGGCGTAGATGTTGTTGGCCAGGCCCATGGTTTTGATGAGCAGGAAGGAGCCGAAAATACCGGCCGGCAGGGAGAGGATAACCGACAGCGGCAGCAGGAAGCTCTCGTACTGCGCGGCCAGCACCAGGTACACGAAGGCCAGTACCACCAGGAAGATGGAGATGGCCTCGTTGCCCCGGCTCACCTCGTCCTTCGACAAGCCGCCCCAGTCGATGTCGTAGCCGCGGGGCAGGGTTTTGGCTGCCACTTCCTGCACCGCCTTGATGGCCTCACCCGAGCTGTAGCCGGGAGCCGCGTCGCCGCGGATGGAGGCGGTGGGGTACATGTTGTAGCGGTTGATTTCGTTGGCGCCCTGGCCCTTCACAATCTTCATGAAGGCCGAGAAGGGGACCATTTCGCCCTTGTCGTTCTTCACCCACATGTTCAGGATGTCGGAGGGCAGCCGGCGGTACTCCGGCGATGCCTGCACGAACACCTTGAAGAAGCGCTGATACTTGATGAAGCCCAGCTCGTAGGTGGAGCCCACCATGATGCTCAGCGTGTTCATGGCGTTGCCGATGCTCACGCCCTTCTGCATGGCCAGCTGGTTGTCAATCTGCAGCTCGTACTGGGGGTAGTTGGCCGAGAAGAAGGTAAACAGCCCGGCCAGCTCCTTGCGCTTTTTGAGCTCCTTCATGAAGTCCTCGTTCACCTGCTCCAGCGCCTTATAGTCGCCGGTGGCGGTTTTATCGAGCAGCTGCAGCTGGAAACCACCCGCCGCGCCGTAGCCCGGTACTGCTGGCGGCTCGAAGAACTCGATGGTCGCGCCGGGAATTTCCTTGGCCTTCTCTTCCAGGCCCATCACAATGTCGTGGATGCTCTGCTTGCGCTCATCCCAGGGCTTGAGGTCAATCAGTAGGGTACCGGCGTTGGAGCCGCGGCCCTCGGTGAGTACCTCGTAACCAGCCAGCGAGGAAATGCTTTCGATGCCGGGCACCTCCTTGGCCAGCTTGGAAAGCTGCTGCGAGAGGGCGTTGGTACGCTCCAGCGTGGAGCCGGGAGGCGTCTGAATAATGGCGTAGAGCATGCCCTGGTCTTCGGCCGGAATGAAGCCCGAGGGCAGCGTGGACGAAATACCGAAGATGCCCAGGCCAAACGCCAGCAGCACCGCGAAGGTGACGATGCGGCGGTCCACCACTTTCTCCAGGAAGCCCACGTAGCGGCCGGTCAGGCGCTCGAAGCCGCGGTTAAACCAGTCGATAAAGCGGTTGATGGGGGTTTTCTTCTTCGGGTGGCTCGGGTCGTGCTTTTTCAGAATCATGGCGCAGAGCACCGGCGTCAGCGTCAGGGCCACGATACCGGAAATCACAATGGACGAGGCCATGGTGATGGAGAACTGCCGGTAGAAAATCCCCACCGGGCCACTCATGAAGGCCACCGGCACAAATACGGCCGTCATCAGAATGGTAATGGCAATAATAGCCCCGCTGATTTCGCCGATAACCTCGCGCACCGCCCCGTACGGGGATAAATGCTTCTCCTCCATCTTGGCGTGCACGGCCTCGACGACGACGATGGCGTCATCTACCACAATCCCGATGGCCAGTACCAGGGCAAACAGGGTAATCATGTTGATGGTCATCCCGAAGGCCTGCATGGCAATGAAGGCCCCCACCAGCGACACCGGCACGGCAATAATCGGAATCAGCGTGGAGCGCCAGTCGCCCAGGAACAGGAACACCACCAGGGCCACCAGAATAAAGGCGTCGCGCAGGGTGTGAATTACGTTTTCCGTGGAGGCGTCGAGGAAGCTCGATACGTCGTAGCTGATTTTGTAGTCCATGCCGGGGGGCATGGTTTTCTTCAGCTCGTCCAGCTTGTCCTTCACGCGCTTAATCACGTCGGAGGCGTTGGAGCCGTAGGTTTGCTTCAGCACGATGGCCGCCGAGGGGTAGCCGTCGAGGTTGGAGTAGATGTCGTAGAACTCGGAGCCCAACTCCACGTTGGCCACGTCCTTGAGGCGGAGCGTTTCACCGTTGGCGTTGGCCTTGATGATGACGTTCTTGTACTCCTCCACGTCGTTGAAGCGGCCCTTGTAGGTCAGCACGTATTCCAGCGCCGAGGCCTCCTTGCCGTCGGAGCGGCCGATACGACCCGGCGAGCCAATCACGCTCTGGTCGTTGAGGGCTTCCATCACGTCGTCGACCGACAGGTTGTAGGCCCGCATGCGGTCCGGCTTCAGCCACACGCGCATGGCGTACTGGCGGGAACCCAGAATGCTGGCCCGGCCAATACCGTCTATGCGCTGGATTTCGGGCAGCATGTTCACCCCGGCATAGTTGAACAGGTACCGCATGTCGGTATTCTTGTCCTTGCTGTACAGGTTCACATACATGAGCATGTTCGGCACCACGCGGTTTACCACCACGCCCTCGCGCTGCACCAGCACGGGCAGGCGGTTCAGGATTTGCGCAATGCGGGTGTTCACGTTCACTACCGCCTGCTCGGGGTCGGTGCCCAGGTTGAACACAATCTGGATGTTGGCTTCCCCGGCCGATACGGCGTCGGACGTCATGTACTTCATGCCGGGCACGCCGTTGATGGCCTGTTCCAGCGGAATCAGCACCGATTCGGTGAGCACCTTGGCGCTGGCGCCCGGGTACGCCGTGCTCACCATGACCATGGGCGGCGAAATCTCCGGGAACTGGGAGTTGGGCAGGGTATTGATAGCCAGGATGCCCAGGAATAGGATGACCACCGAAATAACGATGGCAAACACTGGCCGACGAAGGAATTTACTGAACATGAGCAGGGCTCTAAGTTTCTGGTTGCGCGTTTCTGGTTTCTAGTTGCCAGCCTTCGGTTACTAACTAGTAATCAGTAACTAAAAACCAGGAATTAGAAACTGGAAACGCTATTCCGAATAGGTTTTCAAGTGGGCTACCACCGACTTGGGCTCCTGGTAGGTGAAGTCGATTTTGTCGCCGTCCTTTACCTTGCGGATGCCTTCCAGCATAATTTTATCACTGGCTTTCAGGCCTGAGGAGATGATGTAGAGGTCGGGCATTTCCGAAGCCACGGTTACCTCCGTCTGGTGCACCCGGTTCTTGGCATCTACCACATACACGAACTTCTTCTCCAGTACCTCAAAGGTGGCTTTCTGCGGAATGATAACGGCGTGTTTCAGAGGTACCGTCATCAGCACCGAGCCGGTTTCGCCGTTGCGCAGCAAGCCTTTGGGGTTGGGGAAAGTGGCCCGGAAGGCAATGTTGCCGGTTTCGTTGTTGAAGTCGGCCTCAATGGTTTGCACCACACCGGGGTAGTTGAATACCTCGTTGTTGGCCATGCGCAGCTGCACGCGCATAGTGCTGTCGCCGTGCACGTGCTGCTTGTAGGCCAGGTACTCGGCCTCAGGCACGTTGTAGTACACCCACATCTTGCTGTTGTCGGAAAGCGTGGTCAGCAGGTCGCCCTCGTCCACCAACGAGCCCAGCCGGGCCTGAAAGTGGTCCATGATGCCGCTGAACGGAGCTTTAATGGTGGTGAAGCCCAGGTGGGTTTTGGCCAGGGCTACCTCGGCGTTGGCCTTCGCCAGCTTGGCCTTGGAAAGCGCCAACTCGCTGGAGGATACCACGTTGCCACTGGCCAGCTTCTGGGTATTCTGGTACTCAATATCCACAAACTTGGCTTCGGCCTCGGCTTTTTTCAGCTCGGCCTCATACAGCATGGGCATGATCTGGAACATCAGCTGGCCTTGGTGCACGCGCTGGCCTTCATCCACAAAAATCTTCTGCAGATAGCCCTTTTCCAGTGCCCGCACCTCGATATGCTGGAAGGCGTGAATCTGGGCCACGTAGTCCTTAGTAACCGTCGTGTCCTTCTGCAGAGGGCTCGTTACCAAAAACTTGATCTTTTCTTCTTTAACTTCTTCGTGTTGGGAGCAGCTAGTAATGCCGTACAAGATACCGGAGCTCAGGCACGTGAGCAGAATGGTTCTTTTCATTAGAACGATATGGAAAACCCTGAAAGATGACAATTGGATGGCGGCGTTACTTCACGGAAGCGAATGCCGGAAACGCCTGCTTTGATGCATTGTGGCAAAGCCACTGGCTAAACAGCTTTTCACTGGCGGCGCAAGACCAAAGCACAAACCTGCGTGTGTGCCGAATTGGTAATGAAACAGGTGATGCCGGTCTGCGAGTGAAAGCGGGAACAGGAAGAAATCTGCCGTTGCTGCATTGCGTCTATTGGATGCTTGATGGCACAAAACAACCATCAGCACATGAAGACGATATGAAGCATATGAACCTGCCCCATGTATTTCGTCCGATTTACGCCGCCGCCTCCTACTTCCTTCCCGAGCTGCATTGACAACAAAAAGCCCCGCTTGCGCGATGCAAGCGGGGCTTTTTGAGTGATTCCGCTGGGATTCGAACCCAGGACCCATACATTAAAAGTGTATTGCTCTACCAGCTGAGCTACAGAATCAGTTCCATTCCAGAAGCCGAGTGCTTTTCGGAAGGGAGTGCAAAAGTAGAGGAAGTATTATTTACCTGCAACTCAAATCATACATTTTAATACCCTACATCCACCTCCTGATCATAAATGACTGAACGACAGAATAATTATTTTTCTTTCACATCATACCTCTAAACAAAAGTTTACCCTGACGCAACCTTAATCACACATTACGGATCATCCCTTTGCCAACTGCCCTATTCCTGTGTTTCCTCTCAGTGCATGGTAATTATTCTTACACTATAACAAATGGCCGCCTTGGATATCCAAGGCGGCCATTTGCTTTTGGGCTCAGTATGTAGCTTAAAGCTTCGCCATTTCGTCGCGCACGAAATCGGCTAGGGTGCGCAGGTATTCGGTGCTGAAATCGAAGCGGATGTTGGCCGCGGCGTAAATCTCGCCGATGGGGGCAGTGTAGCCCAGGGCGAGGGCGCGCTGGTAGCCTTGCAGAGCCTCTTGGGGGTTGCGGCGGAAATTGCGCCACACGGCAATAGCGCCCAACTGCGCCATGGCGTACTCAATGTAATAGAAGGGCACTTCGTAGAGGTGAAGCTGCTTTTGCCACAAGTATGGCTTGATGTGTTCCAGACCCTTCCAACTCACGGTGCGCTGGTTGAACTCATCAAATAGCTGCACCCAACGCTGGTGGCGCTCGGCCTCAGTGTGGGTGGGGTTTTCATACACCCAGTGCTGAAACTTATCAATGGTGGCTACCCAGGGGAAGGTTTCCAGTACGCTTTCGAGGTGGGTTTTCTTGGCGCGGCGTAACTCGGCGGGGTCCGTAAAGAACACGTCCCAGTGGTCCATGCTGATGAGTTCCATACTCATGGAGGCCAGCTCGGCTACTTCAGATGGCGGGTGCTTATCGGCACCGAGGGGCAGGCGGCGCGTCAAAAAGCTGTGCACGGCGTGGCCGCCCTCGTGCAGCATCGTTACCACGTCGCGCAGGGAGCTGGTGGCATTCATGAAAATGAACGGCACGCCGGTTTCATCTAGCGGGTAATTGTAGCCGCCGGGAGCTTTGCCTTTGCGGCTTTCCAGGTCGAGGTTGCCCATCTGGCGCATGGTGCGCAGGCACTGGCCCAGGAAGGGGTCGAGGCGGTCGAAAACGGTGATGGTTTTTTCCAGTAGTTCCTCGCCAGTTTCAAAAGGCCGTAGCGGTGCCTCACCGGAGGGGTCTACGTCCAGGTCCCAGGGGCGCAGCTCGGCCAGGCCCAAATCCTGCCGCCGCTCCAAGTCCAGGTCGTCGATGAGGGGCACCACGGTTTCGCGGATGGCCTGGTGGAAATTCATCGTATCCTGGGGCGTGTAGTCGAAGCGGCCCAGGGCGGCAAACATATAGTCGCGGAAGTTGGCGAAGCCGGCATTCACAGCTACCTGGTGGCGCAGGGCAATGAGGCTGGTAAATAGCTCATCCAAGGGCTTGGCATCCTGCAGGCGGCGCTCCTGAATGGCCCGCCAGGCCGTTTCGCGTAGGGTGCGGTCGGGGTTCTTGAGGCGGTCGGCAGCGCGAGGCAGCGTCATTTCCTCCCCATCCAGCGTGACCGTCATGGCCCCGGCAATGGCCGCGTATTGCTGCTGCTGGGTGCTGATTTCGGTTTTAAGCGGAATATTCTCGGCCCGGTAGATATCCAGCGCCTGCTTTACCGAGCGGATGAACACGCGGTAACGGGCGGGGTCCAAGCCGGACAGAAACTCCGAACCTATCATCTTCTCGTTGAGGGCGTGGTCGTAGGGAGCTACGTTGGGCTCAATCTCGCTTACAAAGTATTGGAAGGCTTCGCTGCGGCCCTGGTCTTGGGTGTCGCAGGTCATACGGATGTAGCGCCAGGCCAAATCCTCACTCAGCACGGCTTCCAGCTCCGAGCGGTCCAGCAGCCAGCGTTCCAGTTCAGCCGCCGAGTTGATGGCCCGGTCGCGCAGCTCCACGAAGTACGGCTCAATGGCAGCCCAATCGGTAACGGTGAAGGATTCGGGGAGCAGGTGCCGGGGCGGCCGTTGCGTGTCCGTGGCTACATCGGCAGCAGGAGCGGAATAGGTCATGAGCGGAAAAGGAAATCAGGTAAATCGGACGAGTGAAAGTCCCAAAGGGGTAATACCCCAATTGGTGGACAGGGGTTGAGCAAAAGGCAAAAGTTGTGCTGGTTCACATCATGTCAGCTGCAATGGCAAGTGGTCTGCCAGAATGCCAACGCTGCCGTAAGCTCAGCACTAGGGGTGTAAGAACGGAAAAGACCGTCGAACTATAACAGTCCAACGGTCTTTCGGATTAAGCCGACAACCGAAATACTCGGATTTGCCTAGTCAATTTCGATTACCACGTCGCTGGTGAGCGGGTGGCTTACGCATACCAGCACGTAGCCCTGCTTCATTTCGGCATCCGACAAACCCTCCCGCTCATCGAGGTGCACTTTGCCGCTGAGGCACTTGCCGCGGCAAGCCGTGCACAAGCCAGCTTGGCAGCTGTAGGGCAGGTCGATATCCTGGTCGAGGGCAGCTTCCAGAATGGTCTGGCTGGGCTCCACGGCAAACTGGTACTCGGCGCCTTCATACTGAATGGTAACGGTGCGGGTCTTAATGGTGCCGTCGTCGTCAGCGGCCGATACGTCGCCGTGGCCGTTGGGCTGGGCGGCAGCCGTTTCAGCCGAGTCGGCGGCGGCCACGAAACTCTCGCGGCGGATGCGGCTGGCAGGCACGGCCAGCAGCTCCAGGGCGGCCTGGGCTTCGGTCATCATGCCATCGGGGCCGCAGAGGTAGTACTCGGCCTGGGTCGCCGGCACCCCGCGCTGCTCCAGAATGCGCAGCAGGGTGGTGCGGTTGAGGCGGCCGGTGTGCTTGTGCTCGGCGGAGGAGCGCAGCGGCTGGCTGAACACGTGCTCCACCTGCAGACGGCCGGTGTACTGCTGCTCCAGCTGCTGCAGCTGCCGGGCAAAAATCACCGAGTCCTCGTTGCGGTTGCCGTACACCAGCAGCACCTGGCTCTGCGGCTCCTCGCGCAGCACCGCCTTCAGCATGCTCATCAGCGGGGTGATACCCGAGCCGGCCCCCACCAGCACGATGGAGCGGGCAGCGCCGGGCTGGGGCGTGAGCGTGAAGTTGCCCAGCGGAGCCATTACCTCCAGCTGCTGGCCCACGCGCACCGTGTCGAGCAGGTAGTTGCTCACCAGGCCGCCCTGCACGCGCTTCACCGTAACGGCCAGGCGCGGGGCTTCGGCGGGGGTACTACTGAGCGAATAGGCCCGACGCTCCTTTTTGCCACCGGGGCCGCAGGGCAGAATCAGGGTCAGAAACTGGCCGGGCTGGCTGGCAATGGACTGCCGGTCGGGCCGCTCGAAGTGAATGGTTACCGCGTCGGAGGTTTCCTGGGTCAGGTCAACTACGTTCAGCGTCAGGTAAGGGCTACTCATATCGGGAGAGAATTGAAATCGGAGCAAAAGCGAATCAGGCCGCAAAAATACAGGATTATGTAGCGTAGCACGTAGCTTGCCGGTGGTACAGTTTTTTGGGATTCCGTTGCTTTGCTCCCCTGAACCCGCAGATCATCCTTCGCTTCCTGTATAGCCAGCCATTTCCGTTCCTCCGCTTCTGCCATTAACATGTCTTCCATCCACTCCCATCCTTCCTCATCTCTCTCCGCCCTGCTGGAGCGCCATCAGCATGAGTTTGGTCCGGTACTGCCCGTTGACCTAAGCGCCCCGGATGTGGCCCGCCTTGATTTCACCGCCGCCAACCCGTTGCTGCAGGATGCCGACCTGCGCGACACGCCCGCTTTTGAGGAGTTAGTAGCCCGGCTGCTGGAAGCCCAGAACGCGCATATCGGCGTAGGGGGCTATTTGGAAAACCGAATAATTTACCGCCGCAGCCCCGGCTTGTTCGGCAACCCCGCCGTGCCGGCCCGCTCCCTCCACCTGGGCGTGGATGTGTGGCTGCGGGCCGGTACGCCCGTGCTGGCTCCGCTGCCGGCCGTGGTGCACAGCGTGCAGGACAACGACAACTTCGGCGACTATGGCCCCACCGTTATCCTGCAGCACCAGCTCGAGGATACCACGTTCTACACCCTCTACGGCCACCTCAGCCGCCGCGAAACACTGCTGCTGCGCCCCGGCATGCACATTGAAACAGGCGACACGTTCACCGAAGTAGGCCCTGCCCCCGAAAACGGCGACTGGCCGCCCCATCTGCACTTCCAGGTTATGGCTGACCTTGAAGGTCGTTCCGGCGACTTTCCCGGCGTAGGCCTAGTAGCAGAGCGGGAAAAGTGGGCCGCTCTCTGCCCCGACCCGAACCTAATTCTGCAGAGCAAGTGGCTGGTGTAGGCTACACTGTCTTTTCAAGTAAAAAGGCCCACCGTTAGTAATGGCGGGCCTTTTTACTTGAAATGCAGTTTACCACTACGTTAATCGAACTTGATGGCCACCACCGGCTTGATGCGCGCAATCAGGTAGGTAGGGATGAGCACGGCCAGCAGGGAGGTGAGGAAGGTAGCCGCGTTGAGCACCACGATGATGAAAGGGTCCCAGTGAATCGGCACCCGGTCCATGTAATAGTTCTCAGGGTCAAGGGGAATGGGGTGAAAGAAGTACTGGATGGCGCAGAAGCCCAGCCCGATAAGGTTGCCGTAGAGCATGCCCCGCAGCGTGAGGCTTAGCCCCCGGAAGAAGAACATGCTCCGAATCTGGTTGTCGGTGGCCCCGATGGCCTTGAGCACCCCAATCATGTTGGTGCGTTCCAGTATCATGATGAAGATAGTAGCCACCATGTTAAACGTGGCCACGAAGATGATCAGAATCAGGAAGATGACCACGTTCCGATTCAGCAGCTGCAGCCAGTCGAATAGCTGGGCGTATTGGTCGGTAATCTTGTCCAGCTTCAGGTCGTAGCGCAGGTTTTCGTAAATGTTGTCGGCTACGGGGTCAAGGCGGTTGAAATCCTTCAGCGTTACTTCCATGCCGCCCACCAGAGAATCGGGCCAGGCGTTGAGCTGCCGTACCTGGCCAATATCCCCGATAACGTAGGCTTCGTCGAACTCATCGAGGCCGGTTTGGTAGATGCCGCTGATGGTAAACTGCCGCACCCGGGGCGGGTTCTGAATGAAGTAGAACAGGGCTTTGTCGCCGGGCTTGAGGCGCAGCTTGTCGGCCACTTTGCGGGAAAGCAATACCTCGTTGCTGGCGGCCGTATCGGTGAAGGTGATGAACTTACCGGCCACCAAGTTCTGCCGCATCGGCGACTTGCTGGCCTTCTCGTCAATGCCTTTCAGCACCACGCCCAGTACCTCATCCTTGGTTTTAATGATGGCCGTTTTACGTGCGAAGGGCTGCATGGACACCACCTGCGGGTTGCGGCGCAGCTCCTGTACCAGCCGCGGGCCGGCAATGGGCTCTACCTCCAGCGAGTTGTTGGTATCGTACTTGCTGATCTGCAAATGCGAGCCGAACGAGAAGATCTTGTTCTGGATTTCGTTGCGAAACCCCTCCAGAATGGCAAACGATACCACCATCACCGCCAGCCCCATGGCAATGCTGATGATGGCTATCTTTGTCACCGACGAGGTAAATGACCCGGCATCGGCCCCGTCAATCTTGTTAGATATGTACTGCGAGACGTTCACTGGCGTAAAGCTAGATGAATCCCGGTAGTTTCCCATCCTTCCTGCCCGCCTATGTACTCCTTCCTGCCCACGGGCCTGCTCAGCCTGTCCTTGCTCCTCACCGACTGCGCCCGGCCGCCCCAATCGACCGCCACAACTGCTGCTTCCACGCCTGCGGATGCGCCGTTGCGCCAAACGGTAGCCTCGCCACCGCAGGTGCTGCTGCCGGCCGCCAGCCCCCTCCAAATGGGCGCGGACCAGTTCGATAAATATCTGCCGCTGCTGAAGGGCAAGCGGGTGGCGGTGGTGGTAAACCAGACGGCCCGGGTGGGTTCGTCGTTTCTGGTAGATACGCTGCTGGCCAAAGGCGTGGGAGTAAAGGTGATTTTCGGGCCGGAACACGGGTTTCGGGGCGAAGCGGCCGACGGAGCCACCATCAAGGATGGCAAGGATGCCCGTAGCGGCCTGCCCGCGCTGAGCTTATACGGCGCCACCAAAAAACCGACGCCCGAAATGCTCAAGGATATCGACGTACTGGTGTTCGATATTCAGGACGTGGGGGCCCGCTTCTACACGTTCATCAGCACCATGCACTACGTGATGGAAGCCGCCGCCGAGCAGAACAAGGAGGTAATTGTACTGGACCGTCCCAACCCCAACGGCTGGTACGTGGACGGGCCGGTGCTGGAGCCGGCCTTTAAAACCTTCGTGGGGATGCACCCCATTCCGGTGGTGCACGGCCTCACGGTGGGCGAGCTGGCCCGCATGATTAACGGCGAGAAATGGCTGGCCGGCGGCAAGCAGTGCAAGCTCACGGTCATTCCAGTGGCCGGCTACACCCACAGCACCCGCTACGAGCTGCCGGTGCGTCCCTCTCCTAACCTGCCCACCCCGCACTCGGTGGCACTCTACCCCAGCCTGTGCTTGTTTGAAGGTACCGATGTAAGTGTAGGCCGGGGCACTGCCTTGCCGTTTGAGGTGATTGGCGCGCCCACCCAGCCCAGCAGCCGGCCCTATAGCTTTACGCCCAGCCCCAACCCCGGCTCTACCTCCCCGCCCCAGAACGGCAAGCTCTGCTACGGCCAGGATTTGCGGCAGGTGGGCGACATCGGCTTCACCCTGCGCTACCTGCTGGATTATTACCAGCAAAGCACCAACAAGGAGAAATTCTTCCTCTCCGACCAGGGCTTCGACCGGCTGATGGGCAACGCCACCGTGCGCCAGCAAATCATGGCCGGCAAGTCGGAGGCCGAAATCCGCCAGGGCTGGGAGCCGGGGCTGACGGCGTACAAGGCCATGCGCAAGAAGTACCTGCTGTACCCCGATTTCAAGTAATTCCATTCAACTGTCCTGCTAAGCACACACCGCAGTATTTTGCTGGGGTGGTGCGCTTGGTGGGATATTTCATATCAAGATGACGTCACCGCTTCGCATCATTTTTATGGGTACCCCCGAGTTTGCGGTGCCCACGCTGGAAGCCCTGCTGGGCTGGGAAGGCTGCCAGGTGGTAGCCGTACTCACGGCCCCCGATAAGCCCGCGGGCCGGGGCCGGCAGCTGCAGGGCTCGGCTGTGAAGCAAGCCGCCGAAGCCCACGGTCTGCCCGTGCTGCAACCCACTAACCTGAAGTCGCCGGAGTTTCAGGCGGAGCTGAAAGGCTATGCGGCCGATTTGCAGGTGGTGGTGGCCTTCCGGATGCTGCCCGAGGCGGTGTGGAACATGCCACGGCTGGGCTCCATCAACATCCATGCCTCGCTGCTGCCCCAGTACCGCGGGGCGGCGCCCATCAACTGGGCCCTCATCCGCGGCGACACCCAGACGGGCGTAACCAGCTTCTTCCTGCAGCATGAAATTGACACCGGCAACCTCATTTACCAGGATGCCGTGGACATTGCCCCGGAGGATGATTTCGGCTCGTTGTACGAGAAGCTGAAAGCGGCCGGCGCGGCCCTGGCCCTGCGCTCGGTGCAGGCCATTGCGGCCGGCACGGCCCCCAGCGTGCCGCAGCAGAACCTGCCGGAGCTACGGCCCGCCCCCAAGCTCACGAAAGAAACCGGACGGCTTAATTTCACCGAGTCGGCGCCGGCGCTGGCTAACCGGGTACGGGGCCTCTCCCCTATCCCCACGGCCTTCACCCAACTGCCCGACGGCCGCACGCTCAAAATCTTCAAAGCCCAGCCCCTCGATGACGAGGAAGCCAGCGGCCCCGACCAAGGCGGCGCGGGCCGCTGGTTCACCGATGGCCGTACTTACCTGCGCATCCAAACCGGCAACGGCCTGCTCGACCTGCTCGACGTGCAGCTGGAAGGCAAGAAGCGCATGCCCGTCGCCGATTTCCTGCGCGGTTTTGACGCGAAGCTGTTGTAACCAGCAGAGCAACCCACTACAGAACGTCATGCAGAGCGAAGCATGCTATTTCCTACTTTACCATCACACCGCATGACCGCACTCGTTGTAGCCGTGGCCGATAACGGCGTTATCGGGGGCGAAAACCGTCTGCTCTGGCATTTGCCGCTGGATCTGAAGCACTTTAAGCAGCTCACGCAGGGCCACCCAATTGTTATGGGTCGCAAGACCTACGAAAGCATTGGCCGGCCGCTGCCTAACCGCCGCAACATTGTAGTTACCCGCCAGGCAGATTGGCAGGCCGAAGGCTGCGAAACGGCAGCCTCGGTACCTCAGGCCCTGGAACTAGCCCATACCTCCGATGAGCAGGTGCTCGTAATCGGGGGTGGCGAAATTTACCGCCAGGCCCTACCCGCAGCCGATGTGGTGTACCTAACCGAAGTGCACCATGCCTTCGAGGGCGACGTAACTTTTCCAGATTTGTCTCCCGCCGAGTGGCGCGAAGAAACCCGGGAACGGCACGAACCCGACGAAAAACACGCTTACGCCTTTAGCTTCGTTACACTCCGGCGGCGGTAAGCAGTGAGTGAGTGAGTGCGTGACCGTCATTGCGAGGCGCAGCCGAAGCAATCCTTTTCAGCGTGCTTAGCGCTGACCTAACGAAAAGCCCCTGGCGTTTGTGCAGACGTCAGGGGCTTTTGAGTAAATCAAGGGTTCGTGCTTCGAAAAGGAAGGCTTGCTTCGGCTGCGCCTCGCAATGACGGTCACGCACTCACCTACGGTAGTAGCAGCACCTTGCCGGTGCTTTGGCGGCTTTCCAGGAGGCGGTGAGCAGCGGCTCCTTCGGCTAGGGGGAAGGTAGCTGTGATATTGGCGGTGAGTTTGCCCTGGCGCACCAATTCAAACAGGGCCGAGGCCCGGCGCACCCGTTCCTCCCGCGAGGTCAGGTAGCTCCACAGGTCGCCGCCGGTAAGGGTTTTGGAAGCATCCATCAGCATGCGCGGGTCCACGGGGGCCGGGTCGCCGCCGGCCATTCCGAAAAATACCACTGTACCAGTGGCCCGCACCGCCTCGAAGCTTTGGGCCAGGGTGCTGCCAACTGAGTCGTATACCACATGTGCGCCCCCAGTGGCCTGTACGGTAGCCACCCAGTCATCGGCATACAGCAATACGGTATCGGCTCCGGCTGCAAGGGCCTGCTGGCGCTTGGCTTCACTGGAAGTTAGCCCGATGACCCGCCCACCTAGCACTTTGATATACTGCGTAAGCAGCTGCCCTACCCCTCCTGCCACCGCATGCACCAAGGCCACGGTACCAGGGCGAACGGCGTAGCTGTCGTGGGTCAGGTACTGAGCCGTGAGCCCCTGCAGTAGCAGGGCCGCCGCTGCTTCAAAGCTCACGTCGTCGGGCAGGGGCAGCAGGTGGTCGGCGGGTATCCGCACCAGCTCAGCGTTGGCGTGGGGCACGTCGGCAAAGGCCATCCGCTGCCCTACCTGCACATCCGTTACGCCCGGCCCCACGGCTTCCACCACCCCGGCAGCTTCGTAGCCGGCTATGTAGGGCGGCGCGCCGGCCAAGTGGTAGTTGCCCTGGCGGCGGTACACATCGGCGTAATTAAGGCCGATAGCCCGGGTGCGTAGCAGCACCGTGCCGGGCAGCAGCTCAGGAGTGGGGAGTTGTTGATACTTCAGTACGTCGGGGCCGCCAAAGCTGCTAAATGTCAGCGCGTGCATGGGTAGGTGTTTGGTGAGGGGAATAGCTTGAATAGCCGGTCGGAATACTTCAACCTGGAGCAGGTATCAGTAGTTATCAGGTCAGTCAGCTACAAAGAAAAAGAGGCGGCCCTAAGGAGCCGCCTCTTTCCAATTATACTGCCGTTGCTTAGCGGAGCAGTACCAGCTTACCCCAATCCTTCTTGAAGGCCCGGTCGCCGCCGGTGGCGCGCTGCTTGAACTGGTTGTCGGGGTCATCGAGCACCACCCGGTACAGGTAAGTGCCGTTGGCCAGCCGGTCGCCGTAATCATCGGTGCCATCCCAGGCGTATTCGGTGATGTTGTTGCCGATGCGCAGCGGGCCCAGGTCGGCCATCATGATTTCCTTTACCACCCGGCCCGTCAGGCTCACAATCTGAATTTTCATGTTGCGCGGCAGCGTGGCGCCAGTCAGTGTAAACACGAATTTCGTTTTGCTGGTAACGGGGTTCGGGTAGGGGAACACGTTGGTGATGGTGGACTCCGCAATAACCTCGAAGGTGATGCGGTAGGGTTCGGAGCCCGCCAGGTTGCCCGCGCCATCCTTGCCCTGCACTTCCAACGTGTACACACCTGGCAGGAGCGGCGTAGTATTGCCGGGGCGGTAGGTAAGCGTGGCCGTGCCTTTGGCCGAGTCGGCTACGAACTCAATACCGGCCGCGTTCAGGTCCACGGTAATAGACGAGGTGCTCTTGGGCGGAGTCAGGCTCAGGATAAAGTTGGAGCGGTTTTGAATGGGCCGGAGCTTATCCAAATCTCGCAGCTGCACGCTGATAATGGGCTGAGGCGACACAATTTCACCGTTGAGCAGGTGGCGGCCGTCGAAAGCCACATCCAGCACCGGCGGCGTATCCTGGTTGCTCACCTGGAAGGGTGGCAGGCTTAGCTCGTTGTTGAAGTAAAACTGCTCAGGCTGGCGGCGCGGGTTTAGCACCACTTGGCCTGAGAGTGTACCGTACAGTCCGCGTACGTCCAGCTTCACTTCATAAGTGCGCTGCGAGTGAGCCGTGAGGGCGGCACCGGCCAGCGGGTAATACCGCTCCCGGGGCAACACCCCGGCCGTACCCGAACGGAGCACAATATAACCTGCCAGCGGTGCCGTGAAGTCGAAATCGGCCACATTTTGGAAGGTTACCGGTACCGTAATGCTGCCGGTTTGCTGGGCCTGCTGCGTGAGGGCGGCGGCCGTGAGTGGCGTAACCGACGGACGCACTACCCCTTCGGGCACGCCTTGGTAGGTTACCAGCCATTGCTCCAACTGCGGCGTAACACCCGGCGTAGCCTCGCGCAGCACCGCCTGAAGCTGCAGATACGGGTATTGTTTGGCCGAAATGCCATTCAGGGGCAACGCCCGATTAGCCACATCCGGGTTAAGCACGGTAGTAGCTCCTAGGGAGTCGATACCCAGAAGGCGCAACGTGTAGCTGCCGGTAGAGCTGGTGCGGATGGTGTGGTACAGCGTTTCCCACTGACGGGCCGGGCCGATGCGCGTGGAGGTAATGGTGGCTTCCTGGGCGCCGGCATTATACGTCCACTGCCCACCGGGCACGGCTACCTCGGCCCCGGTCCGCTCGTCGCGGCGGAATTGGCCGTGGTGGCTCTGCGACCAGCCGCCCTGGGTGCGGCCATTGATGATGCGGAAGGAGCTGGTAGCCCAGTCGGCACTTTCGTCGCCTTGGGGCGCGTTCAGGCGCACGCGCCAGTACCACACCACGCTATCCTGACTAACAGAGGTCGGCAGCGTGGGCTGCCATTCCGGCACCATCACGGCGTTTACCTTGGTGCGCTGCAGTACCGGGCTGTTGAATGTCTGGACAGTATCGGCTTCCAGGTCGTAGTCGCGGGCCGTGATGGTAGGCACGTTGCTCTGGGCCACTAGGCGCACGGCCCGGCTGCCTACAATGGCAAACTCCGGCGGACTGAGCGTAGTAACGCCGCCCGTCAGGAAGCTGTAGTTCAGCGTTGCGCGGTTGTTGGTTTCATCCGACTCGGCAATCAGGTTATCGGGGTCGAGGTCTACCTGGAAGATATTGGCCCCGGCCACGCTGCCGGTAGCGGGGTTGGTGAGGCTGAGCGTGTAGGTAGTATCCTGCCGGGCCTGGGGCACCGTGAAGTTGGTGGTAAGAGTGGTGCTGCCAAACGTGCGCGTTACCCGAATGGCCAGCGGCCCGGTAGTAACGCGGCCTGGGTTGCTTACGCCCAGTTTCAACTCGAAACGAGTACCAGCCGTGGCGGGCACTACCGCGGGTGAAATCTGCAAGCGGGCATCGGCCGTCTGGAAATCTGGCTGAAGCGGCGAGAACAGCTTCAGCACCGGGTCGCCCTGCCAGATGGTGTTCATCAGGCTGGCAATTTTACGAGCTTGCAGAGCATCAACTGGTGATAACCCCACCCCTAACCGCCGCACTGCTTCGCGCTGCACCTCCGCAATGGGTTTACCATACCAGTCATTATCAGCAAAAAGCAGTTTTGATATCTCCGTATGTAACTCGTGCAAGTCCGGATCAAACCCCAAATCAGAGTCTGCTAAGAACCCAATGATGCCTTTGTCCTCCGCCAGCAGATAATTTTCACCACCAAACGAACCGGCTGCAGTAAAGGAATTGCCAGCTGAACAGCCACTTACATACCACACGGGGTATTTGCTCTTGTTAACAAAACCCGTAGTGGCCTGTCGAATATCCGGGATTGTAAATTCCAGATTGTTAGGTCCACCATGTCCAAAATAGGAAATGAATCCTACCCCGGCATTAAAGTCGGGAGCTAGGTTTAAAGGTGCTTCTGATGGTAATGTTCCAGGAAAAGTCTCTCTACGGTATAGTTTGATTACCTGCCCAGCAAATGGAGGACTCTGTACAAAACGCGCATACGTATTCAGATAACCTGTGAATAATGGATCTTCCCACGGTTTGGTTTTATCACTGCCTACTATATGAATCACGTTTTTGCGCCACGGCTCATAGCCTAACGCTTCGTGCTCTTTTAGCTTATTCAGGTAACTCAGCACTTGCTGAGGCGTTTGCGCAGCAATACGGCCCGTAATCATCTGAGGGCGGTAGTCGCCTGCCTGCCAGTTGGCTGTGAAGAAGATGTCTGATATACCTCGGGTGCTGGCTGGCACCAGATTCAGTACAGGATTGGCACCAGAGCAGTCACCATAGAGCAAGGGATATTGCCGGTAATAAGCTGCTCCACCTACAACCTTATTGCAACCCGTTGCCTCACTTACCCCAATTCCTTTACCCAGCAGCAACAAGGACTTAGGCCGTGAGCTACCAGCCAGCATCCATTGGGCAAACTGTCGCACGGCCAGCGCGGACCTTTCCCCATAGTGAAACTGGTCGTAGAGCTGCTCAGAAGTTATAACCAGCGTATCCCACTTGCCGCCCAAAGCCGATGCCCGATAGTCGGAGTAGGCCCGCACAGCGTTGGGCGTGGTTACCCCACTGCTGGCTGCCGCCTTCATTAGTACCCGGCTGGTTACAATGATGAAGTTGTGAGCAGCAGGTGAAACCTGCCGAAATATTACCCGGCGGGCATCAACCGGCACTAGAGCCCGGTCGGCATCGGCCAGCAGTAGGGTGCGGGTGCGGCCGTTAGCGGTGCTGAACACGAAACTGCGTTGTGTAGCTATCTGGCCGGGCCGCCCTTCCACGCGCTGCACATCATACGGGTCGCTTACATCGTAGCCCCGTACGGTCGCCGGAATGGAATCAAGTTGATAGTACGCCGGGCTGGCCAGCGTTGAGTCGCTACTGAACAGTTGCTGCGTGAGACGGGGCCGCCAGTATATCGTTTCCGGATAGGTAACGCGTACGTAGGCTACTCGTGCCCGGTCCCCGAGTCGTTGGTTGGATGTTGTGCCCAGCAGTTGCTTTACCAGTATAGTAACCCGGCCATTAGCTGCTCGGTCAGTGGATAACAATGCATAGGAGCCCCGCGCATAGTCGAAATTGGCAAAATTAAGCGTACCCAGCACTCGTGAGCCGCCACTAGGCAGGGCCACACTTACCTGGGTGCTGTGCATCCCCTGCGTGGCCCCCACTACCTGAATATCAGCTCGCATGGACTGGGCAGTTGTAGTCATGCGCCACACAGAATCAATAGGAAAGCTTGCATCGGAACCAGCAAACACGTCGCTAAAAAACCCTTCTCCCCGCTCTGCCCAAGGTTGATAGGTATTTGTTTCGTCGTTGATAACGTTGTAGCGAAACGACTGTACCTGCAGCGGCTTGCGGATGCGGCTGGTATGCGGCGCACCGGTAGCCGCCGGGTTGCTCTGCACCATCCGCTTACCTGCCGCACTCGACCAAGTAAGAAAGTACGAGGCCGTATCCGTAAACAGACTGTAATATGGCTGCGCTTGGTCGGCAGGAGTCAGATACATTCCCTTGTCCAGCGCCGCATCATTGCGCTGGCCGAAGAACTCAATAAAAGTGCTGTTGTCTAGCGCCGTGGTGTTGCCGCCTACGTGGATGGCGACTTCCTTGCCCCGTCGCCACAGCTGCAGCCGCTGCGGATTCACGCCGCTGATGCCGGCCCGCTGCAGATATTGGTAGTCGAGGCGGTAGAGGCCGTCGCGGGCCACTTTGATTTTGTAGTACTGCTGGCCGGGTACAATCCACTCGTTGCCATAAGGCCCCGACTGGGCGCGGGCCGCCGAGATGCTCAGCACAACGAGCAGCACGAGCAGCCATAGTTTCTGGTAAGCCTGTGT
This sequence comes from Hymenobacter pini, assembly GCF_020421205.1. Lineage (GTDB taxonomy): Bacteria > Bacteroidota > Bacteroidia > Cytophagales > Hymenobacteraceae > Hymenobacter > Hymenobacter pini. The sequence goes on along the minus strand of NZ_JAIZZH010000001.1, from coordinate 538,406 downwards.
CATAGATCCTCTCCTGAAGGCGTAATTACTTGATGCCGTAGCCTAACGACACGATAATAGAGGTAGGTTGGGAGCGTTGGCCCAGCTTCTCCACGGCCAGGCGTGTGAGAGCCATATCCAGGCGCAGGCCGCTCAGCGCCAAGCCTACACCCAAGCTGGGTTGGGCCTTCCATTGCTCTTTGCCCGTGAACGACTGCACCTGCTGCAGGTTGCCCAAGCCCCCCCGCAGGTATACCAGCTGCTTATAGCCCAGCTCCAGCCCGGCCCGCGGGTCCAGGTTCACGACACTCGACGACACCAGCGTGTTGCGCTGCCCATCGGTGCTGATTTCAACATCCAGGGCCGGTTGGGCCGTAAACTCGCCGGGCAGCTTGAAGAGGCGGCTGGCTCCCAGCACGAACAGCGGCAGGGTTATTTCGGTGCTGCTCTTGGGCAGCTCATCCAGCGCATTGGCCGAGCCCTTAAACTCCTCCGGGTGAATGGTCCAGGCGTTGTACGTCGTCGTGATGTCGCGGGCCATCAGGGCCAGGCGCCAGTCGTTGCGGCGGTACTGCAGGCCGGCGTCCACCCCAAACCCAATGGCGTTGGCGAAGGAGCCGATGTTACGGTAAATCAGCTTGGCATTGGCCCCTACCTGCAAGCCCTCAATACTCCCTATCTGGCGGGCGTAGGACAGGAGCAGCGCGTAATCACCCACGGAGAAGTAGCGGATGTTATTGTAGTCGATGTAGCCGTACTCGTTTACCAGGTTGCGGGTATCAGCAATGTCGTCCACCGCCAGCCGAATCAGGCTCACGCCAATGGCGCTTTTATCGTCGAGCTTCATACCGAAGCCGGCGTAGTCGTTCTTCACGATGCCCGAGAACAGCTCGGAGTGCATCAGCGCGCCGTCGTATTTGGTTTTCTGGTTCACCAGCCCGGCGGGGTTCCAGTAGCCGGCCGTGGCATCATCGGCCAGGCTCACCTGCACTTTGCCCATCCCGAGGGCCCGGCCCCCTACCCCAATGTTGAGGAATTCGTTGCTGTATTTGGGCGTCTTGTCCTGAGCCAGGGCGGGCACGGCAGCCAGCCCGCTTAGCAGGGTGCCCATAAGCAGGGCCGTACGACGGGAAATGTGGAGCATAGAGGGTGTAATCAGATAGTAATGCCAAAAGGGTTGGAACGTGGCAGGAACGCAAGATACTCATTAATAGTGCGAGGCGGCGGCAAGTAATCCGAAAAAGGCAGTTTGCGACTTGCAGAGGCCGTTTTGCGGGCTTGTCATAAGCACCGCCACCAACATTTCTAGAACCGAATATCCGGTCAGCAAAATATTTTTCATCAGGTACCTTGCGTTGCATAGTACCTTCTATTATATTTGTCTCATTCTTCACCGATATCTGCCTCAGCCCATGAAAGTCGAGAACACCCAAGTGCAGATGCGGAAGGGCATCCTGGAGTTCTGCATTCTGGAAATCATTGCCCGCGGCGAGGTGTATGCGTCCGACATGCTCGAAGAGCTAACTTCTGCCCGCATGATTGTGGTGGAAGGCACGCTCTACCCGCTGCTGACCCGCCTCAAAAACGCCGGTCTGCTGGACTACACCTGGAAGGAGTCTACCTCCGGCCCGCCCCGCAAGTACTACACCCTCACCACCGACGGCCAGGAGTTTCTGCACCAGTTGCGCCTGACCTGGGAGGAAGTCCAGGACTCCATCCGCATCATCCGCCAGAAGCCGCGCACTCCGGATGCGGTTTCGCCCGCTGGCCTCGAGGTGGCTCCTCCGGACGCCCCCTCCGCCCCGGACCCGCTGCTTTAACCTGAAGCAGCCGCCCACTACCAGTTATTCTTGACTAGTTGCAGCACTGAGATGAAAAAGAACATCAGCATCAACCTTCAGGGCATGATCTTCCACATTGAGGAAGACGGCTACGAAGTGCTTAGCCGCTACCTGGCGGAAGTGAAAGCCCACTTCAGCGGCTACCGCGGCCACGAGGAAATTGTGGCCGACATCGAGAGCCGCATTGCCGAGCTCTTCGCCGCCCGCCTCTCCGGCCTCAAGCAGGTCATTACGCTGGAAGACGTGGAAGCCATGACAGCCAAAATGGGTCGCGTGAGCGACTTCCAGTCGGCCGACGACGCCGAAGACGACGAGGAGTTGCTGGCCGAAGCCGTAGCCTCAGGCTCGGCCCAGGGCACCTACGCCGGTAGCACCTACTCCAGCAGCCGCGCCCGCACCACCGCCAACGAGGCTACCGAAGCCGCCGAAGAAGCTGGTCCCAAGCGCCTGTACCGGGACATGGCCAACCGCAAGGTGGCGGGCGTAGCTGCCGGTCTGGCCCGCTACTTTGCCATCAACCCCATCTGGCTGCGCCTGGGCTTTTTGGTACTGGCAGTGCTGTTTCCCATGATTGCGGACAACGGCCCCCTCGACCACTTGGCCGGCCGGCTGGCGGGCATCAGCATCCTCTCCTACATCATTATGTGGATTGTGCTGCCCAAAAAGTACGGTACCATGCCCTCCGATGAGGACCCAGTATTCAAAAAGCTGTACCGGGACACCGACAATGGCAAGGTAGGGGGGGTATCGGCCGGTCTGGCCGCCTACTTCCGGGTTGATGTGGTGGTGATTCGGGTGGCGTTCCTCGCCCTGCTGTTTGCCGGCAGCCTCGGGTTCTGGCTCTACGTACTGCTGTGGATTCTTTTGCCGGAGGCGAAAACCGCCTCCGACAAGCTCCGCATGCGCGGCGACGCCGTGACCCTCTCGGCCCTGGATGAGAACCTGCGCAACAACCCCTACGCCGCGGGCGCGGAAGGCACGCCCGTAAACAACCGCCCTGTGGGCACTTTTCTGGAGGACTCCTTCAGCAACGTGCGCCCGGTTATCAACGGCATCGGCTCCATCATTCGGGTAATAGCCGGCGGTATCCTCACCCTAACGGGCTTCAGCCTGCTGCTGGCGGTGGTAATGGGTCTGGGAATTGGCCTGGGCATCATTTCCTCCTCCGACGACCTGGATTTTGGCCCGCTGCAACCCTTCCTGATCTTCAATGATATTTCGGTGTGGGCGGTGCTGTCGTTCTTCCTGGTAACGGCCATTCCGGCTCTGGCCCTGCTCCTGATGGGCGTTGGCCTGCTGCTGCGCCGCACTATCCTGAGCCGTACGGCCTCGCTTAGCCTGTTGGGCCTATGGCTGCTGGGTGTGGTAGGTAGCACGGTGGCGGGCATCCGGGTAGGCCGGGAGTTCCAGCGCGAGGAAGAAGTTACCCAAACCACTGCACTGGGTGGCCTGACCAAGCCCACGCTGGTGCTGGAGCGCCGGCAGCTGAACAACGGCAAATGGGTTGACCTAGACCTGGTAGGAATCGACAGTGCGCAGGCTCCCCGCCTGGAGCGCATCATCCAAGCCAAAGGGTCTTCCGACTCCATTGCCCGCCGCAATGCCGCTACCTCTACGCTGCACAATCTGCGCATCCTCAACGACTCAACGCTGAGCATCGACGACCATTTCGCCTTCCAACCTACGGCCAAGTTCCGCGACCAGGAAATGCGCCTGCGCTTGCTCATGCCCCAGGGCCGCCGGTTCCGCATGTCGGAACGGTTTGCTGACTGGCTGAATGATGAAGACTACGTGAACAACCAGGCCCCCTACCACCCCGAGAACTTCGTGTTCCGCATGAAGGGTAACAAAGTAGAGTGCGTAAACTGCAAGGAAGCCGACCTGCGCAAGCCCCACGACGAAAACTCGGAGGACTACGACAGCAACAACGACGACTACGAGGAAGGTCGCAACGACTCGGACGTGAAACTGAGCTTCGACCGGATCGAGCCCATCAACGCTGACGAAAACGCCTACGGCTCGGAGCGCCAAACCTTCAACGAGTCCAACTTCGACCACCTCACTATTGTGGGCGGTTACCGGGCCATTATCCGGCAAGGCGACTACAGCATACGGGCTGCCGGCCCCGGCCGCGCCCTGCGTGACCTGAAAGTGGAGCGTGACGGCGACAAGCTGACCATTGCCCCCCGTGACCGGGACCTGTTCGACTCTGACCGGGGCGACACGGATGACGTGCTGCTCATCATTGAGATGCCTGAGCTGAATGACCTGGAGCTGGTAGGTGGCACCCACGCCGAGGTAAGTGGCTTCGGCTCCGGCGACCTGCGCGTGCAGCAGGCCGGAGGCAGCCAGTTCCGCTTCCGCGGCAACCTGCAGGAGCTGAAGCTGGAGCTGGCCGGAGGCTGCCAGGCCGCCCTGCAGGGCAACGCCGACCGTCTGGACATCAGCGGGGCCGGTGCCTGCGAAGTAGCCGCCACTGACTTCAATGTGCGTAAAGCCGAAATTGACGCTGTTGGAGCTACTAAAATTCGCCTGCGTGTGACGGAGGAATTAAAAGCCAACGCCGTTGGTGCCAGCCTCATTGAGTACAGCGGCCGCCCTGAAAATGTAAGCCGCAAGGCTTTCGGGGCCGCAACTATCCGGTCTCTGGAAAAATAATACAGCGCCAGTCCGGCTGCTCTACCGTGAGTAGCCGGACAAAAAGCTGCCGCACTTAGCTGAATCCTGATACTCCGCCACTTACCTCACCCCAACTGTAACCCTTGGACTGTTCATGCGTTCTACATGTCGGAAACCGAATATTGCTGGAACAGTTCTTGTTCAGGCAACCCGTCGCCGGTTTTCAGCATCTATCCGTTGAGCTAACACCACAGCAATACTGGGTCCATTTGTGAGTGAAAAGGTGAGACCCGAAGGCAGCCCCGGCCTACCCTCCTGCTGCAACAGGAAGGCCGGTGCTGCCTTCAATGCGTTTTAGGGGCTCCTGTAAAACAGTCATTCCGAGCGAAGCCGAGGAATCTCGCGTGCTGATGTCAGGGTTACTCTGCAACATCAGCACGCGAGATTCCTCGGCTTCGCTCGGAATGACGGTCTTTTTTAATCTTCTGCTTTATCCTTTCACTACCGCCAACCCTTTGCGCTGGCCCAGTTCCAGCAGCAGCGGGAAGGCCTCTTCGTACTCGTTACGGACTTTGCCTTCCAGGATGGCTTCCAGCAGAGCTTCCTTCAACTCCCCTACCTCCCGGCTCGGCTTGAGGCCGAAGGTTTCCATGATGATTTCGCCGGTGATGACGGGCTTGAAGTTGCGCAAGTGGTCTTTTTCCTCCACTTCCTTCAGCTTCTGTTCCACAACATCAAAGTTGCGCAGGTAGCGCGCCACGCGCTGGTGGTCCTTGCTGGTAATGTCGGCGCGACACAGCAGCATTAGCCGGTCAATGTCGTCGCCGGCCTCAAACAGCAAGCGGCGCACCGCTGAGTCCGTCACAATTTCCTTCACCAAGGCAATAGGCCGCAGGTGCAGGCGCACCAGTTTCTGCACCTGGCGCATTTCCTCGCCTAACGGCAGTTTCAAATCAGTGAAGATGCCGGGCACCCAACGGGCCCCTTTGTCTTCGTGCCCATGGAAAGTCCAGCCCACGCGCTTGTCGTAGCGTTTGGTGGCGGGCTTGGCAATATCGTGTAGGATGGCCGCCCAGCGCAGCCACAGGTCACCACCGGCCGCTACCACATTGTCTAGCACCTGCAGGGTGTGGTAGAAGTTGTCTTTGTGCGCGTGCTGGCCCACTTTCTCCACGCCCTGTAGCTGGGCCATTTTGGGGAAGATAAGCTGTAGCAGCCCACAGCTGAACAGCAGCTTGAACCCGTAGCTGGGCTTCGGGGCCATGATAATCTTGTTGAGCTCTGTCGTAATCCGCTCCTGCGAGATAATCTTGATGCGCTCCTTGTTGCGGGCCAGCGCGTCAAACGTATCGGGGTCGATATCGAAATCCAGCTGGGTGGCAAACCGAATGGCGCGCAGCATCCGCAGCGGGTCATCGGAAAACGTAATATCGGGGTCCAGCGGCGTACGGATAATTTTGCGCTGCAAGTCGCCCATCCCGTCGTAGCGGTCCACCAGTTGGCCGTAGGTATTGGGGTTCAGGCTCAGCCCGAGGGCGTTGATGGTAAAGTCGCGCCGGGCCAGGTCATCTTCCAGCGTGCCAGCTTCCACCTCAGGCTTCCGGCTTTCGGCCCGGTAGCTTTCCTTGCGGGCCCCTACAAACTCCACCTCAATTTCGGGCGTAGGCAGCATGGCCGTCCCGAAGTTCTTGAACACCGTTACGCGGGGCCGGCCGGGCAGCTTGCGGCCTACGGCCTGGGCCAGCTCAATTCCGTCGCCCACGCACACCACGTCCACATCCTTGCTTTCCCGGCCCAGTGCCAAATCCCGCACGTACCCCCCGATCACGTAGGCCGGGAAGCCCAGCTCGCCAGCGGCATCGGCAATGGTACGGAACAACGGGAGGTCGGGCAGTTGGGGCTGTTTCATAGGGCAAAGGTAGCACGCGCCAGTCTACAGCGCAGTCCACCGTGTTAGGTACAGAACGCAAAAAAGCTTCTCCGGCACTGGGCCGGAGAAGCTTTTGGCAATGCTGCTACTGGGCAGAATTACTTTTTAACGGGGGTTTCTTCTACTACCGTCGAAGTGGTTTTGTTCACTACAACAGCCGTGTCGCCGGCGGTGGGGGTAGTTTCTTCTTTTACTTCGGCAGCAGCTTTGTCGGTAGCGTTTTCAACGGCGTCGCCGGCAGCCTCGGTGTTAGCAGCAGCATCGTTAGCAGCGCTTTCGGCGGTAGCTTCAGCGTTTTCCTGAGTTTTCTCCGAGCACGAAGCCAGGGCGAAAGGAGCAAAAGCGGCCAGTACGAGCAGGGATTTGAACGAGAATTTCATGGCGAAAAGTCGAATGAAGTGGTGAATGGATTCAGGCTTGATACTGGCCGTCCGGAAAGGTAACCCACCTGCATCCTGCTTTTTCCGTGTTCCTGCCTACTGTTGAGCCTGTTTCGTCGGGTTTAGCGCATTGTTCCGGACTTAATCCCGCAGCACTTCCAAGCTACCATCGGGCAGCACCCGCACCACCCGAGACGGGGCTGAGCGGGTTTCATCATCCTGCCGCCAGTTTACTACGTAGTCCACTTTCCGCACCAGTTGGGGGTCAATTTCGCTGAAAATGGCCGGTGTGGGTTCCCCACTACGGTTAGCCGAGGTGGAAACCAGCCCGTGCCCTAGCCGCCGAATAACGAGGTGGCAAAACTCCTCTTCCCGCACCATCCGCAGGCCCACGGTACCATCGGGGGCCAGCAGGTTGGGCGCCAAGTGCCGGCTGCCGGGCACCACGTAGGTAGTAGGCCGCTGTTGGGCAGCCAGCAGCTCCGGCAGGTTAGGCGGTACGGTTTCGGCGTAGCGGGCAAACATCTGCTCATCGGCTACCAGCACAATGCAGGCCTTTTCGGCGGGACGCTCCTTGAGCTTATAGATCTGCTCCACGGCCCGGGGCAGCTCGGCGTCGCAGCCCAGCCCCCACACGGTATCCGTGGGGTACAGTATCACTTGTTGCAGCAGCAGCGCATCCACGGCGGCTTCCACTTCCTGACGGAAAAACTTCATAACACAGCGGGTGTGGTCTGACGATAGAATGGAGTTAGGTTTACTCCGTAATACTCTGGCAAAGCTCTACCAGTACGCCGTTGGCCGATTTCGGGTGCACAAAACACACCAGCTTGTTGTCGGCGCCGCGCTTGGGTTCCTCGTTGAGCAGCTGGAAACCCTCGGCCCGCAGCCGCGCCATCTCTGCCCGGATATCATTCACCTCAAACGCCACGTGGTGAATTCCTTCGGGCTTTTTGTCGAGGTAGCGCGTGATGGCGCTATCGGGTGAGGTGCCGGCCAGCAACTCAATTTTGGAGCCGCCGACCTGAAAAAACACCGTATCCACGGCTTCTGAGGCCACATGCTCCCGTTTGTAGGGTTCCTGCCCCAGCAGTTTCGTGTACAAAGTGGTGGCCGCTTCTAGGTCTTTAACGGCAAGGCCCAAATGTTCGAGGTTGGTCAGCATCGATTAGTCGAAAAGGACGAAACCGCCATAGCGCGGCTTCTTTGGTTTTGTTCTACTTTTGTACCTACAAATGTGGGAAGAAAAGAAAACCTGTTACCCGGTTTTTGTGTTCTACCTGCGAATGATTCTCCGCTGAAACCAGACACTCGAGCCATGCTCAAGCTACCTATTTACCTCGATAACAACGCCACCACGCCCCTTGACCCGCGCGTTCTGGAGGCTATGATGCCGTACCTGACCGAGGTATTCGGCAATGCCGCTTCGCGTAACCACCCTTTCGGCTGGGCCGCCGAGGAAGCCGTGGATTACGCCCGCGAGCAGATTGCCGGCCTGATTAACTGTGACCCCAAGGAAATTATTTTCACCTCGGGTGCTACGGAGTCGGATAACCTCGGCATCAAAGGCGTGTTTGAGATGTACGCTCAGAAGGGCAACCACATCATTACCGCCACCACCGAGCATAAAGCCGTACTCGACACCTGTAAGCACATTGAAAAGCTGGGCGGCCGCGTAACCTACCTGCCGGTAGATGAAAAGGGCCTCATTAGCCTGGAAGAGCTGGAAGCTGCCATGACCCCAGAAACCATTCTGGTAACCATCATGTACGGCAACAACGAAACCGGCACTATCCAGCCCATCCGCGAAATTGCTAAGATTGCCCACAAACACGGCGCGCTGTTCATGACGGACGGCACCCAGGCCGTAGGCAAGATTCCGGTGGACGTTATTGCCGATGGCATTGACCTGATGGCCTTCTCGGCCCACAAAATGTACGGCCCCAAAGGTGTGGGTGCCCTGTACGTGCGTCGCAAGAACCCCCGCGTGAAAGTAACTGCCCAGATGGACGGTGGCGGCCACGAGCGGGGCATGCGCTCCGGCACGCTTAACGTGCCCGGTATTGTGGGCCTGGGCAAAGCCTGTGAGCTGGCCAAGCAGGAAATGGCAGCCGACACGGCCCGCTTGAGCGTAATGCGCGACCGGCTGGAAAAAGAGTTGCTGACGCTGGAAGAAAGCTATGTAAACGGCTCGGTGGAGCACCGCCTGCCCCACGTAGCCAACATCAGCTTCAAATATGTGGAAGGCGAAGGCCTGATGATGGGTGTGAAAGACTTGGCGGTATCGTCGGGCTCAGCCTGTACCTCGGCCTCTTTGGAACCCTCCTACGTACTCAAAGCCCTGGGACTCAGCGACGACCTCGCCCACAGCTCCCTGCGCTTCGGCCTCTCGCGCTTCACCACCGACGAGCAAATCGATTACGCCATCAACCACGTAAAAGAAGCCGTTACGAAGCTGCGCGAAATGTCGCCCCTGTGGGAGATGTTCAAGGAAGGCATTGACCTCAACTCCATTGAGTGGGCCGAACACTAATACGTTTCTTGTTTCTGGTTGCTAGTTTCTGGTTGGGTAAATTGTCCTGACGAAAACGAGCAGCCAGAACGACAAACAAGAAACCAGAAACTAGCAACCAGAAACTCATAAAAAGCCATGGCTTACTCCGATAAAGTAATTGACCATTACAGCAACCCCCGCAACGTGGGCACGCTGGATAAAAGCAAGAAAAACGTAGGTACCGGCCTGGTAGGCGCGCCTGAGTGCGGCGACGTAATGCGCCTGCAGATTGAGGTAGACGAAACCACCAACACCATTACCGACGCCAAATTCAAAACCTTCGGCTGCGGCTCGGCTATTGCGTCGTCGTCGCTGGCCACGGAGTGGCTGAAAGGCAAGACGGTTGACGAGGCCCTGGCCATCGACAACATGGAGATTGTGGAGGAGTTGGCCCTGCCGCCCGTAAAAATTCACTGCTCGGTGCTGGCCGAAGACGCTATTAAGTCGGCTATCAACGACTACCGCGTGAAAAACGGCCTGCCGGAGCTGGAAATGCCCAAGTCGCACCACTAATCAAGTAGGTAGAAGAGAGGAGCTAGGAGCTAGAATGCCTTCCCTTGTGGATAGTCGTTCAGGCTTCTAGCTCCTTTTTTTACCTTCTTACTTCCAGCTTCTATAAGTATGGACCTCTCCCCTACCGACGTACATATTGAAAGCGCCCGTATTCAGCGGCAGATAGAAGACTATCTGGGGCTGGGCGCAGGCAATTTATTGTTTGAGTTTCGGCAGTTGGATGGCCTCACGCGGCTTGACCTGATTACAGTAAACCCGCGCCACCACCAGAGCTTTCTGTTCCGGTACGAAACGGGCGCTGACCGCTTGGATGCGCTTCGTAAGATGCTGGCTTACGTGCAGCGTTTCCGCGACGAGGAAAGCTCCTATACCATTCAGTGGCGCACTCGGGGCGACAGGGAGTTGCAGACCTCTTATTTCCGGGCTCATAACGTGTACGAGGCGCTGGATAAGCTCTACTACGGCCGCGACCTGACGACTATTACAGTATTCAGTGTGGTGTTGAACCCAAGTTCTTAGAATGTTTCTGAACAAGCGCCGTATCTTTGGTGTTCTGTAGATGACATTTCCTTTCGGGCCTCATCACACTGGTCTGAATTAGCCTTTTTGCCCCATGATTACCGTTTCGGATAAAGCCAAGGAGAAAGTTGAAAAGCTCATGCACGATGCGGAGCTGGACGCCACGTACCGTCTGCGGGCCTCGGTGGCCGGCGGCGGCTGCTCGGGCCTAAGCTATAAGCTCGATTTCGACAACGAAGTGAAACCCATGGACCAGGAGTTTGAGGACAAAGGCATTAAGGTGGTAGTGGATATGAAAAGCTTCCTTTACCTGGCTGGTACTCAACTGGACTTTTCGGATGGCCTGAACGGTAAAGGGTTCTACTTCGACAACCCAAACGCTTCCCGCACCTGTGGCTGCGGGGAAAGCTTTTCGGTATAACTTCAGAACACGAGTTATAAAAAAGGCCACACTTCACTTGAAGTGTGGCCTTTTTCGTGGCTATTGAGTTCAGAGCAAAAAAGCGGCTGCACGTTACCGAGCAGCCGCTTTCATGTGGTTTCTGTACGGCTATTCCTTGATGAACTTGTGCGCCGACCGACCGGCTGGTATTGTTACTAACACTTGGTACACGCCGGCGGGCAATTTGGCAACCTGCACCGAAGTGGCTCCTTGCGCGTTGCCTTGCAGCACTACCTGGCCCAGCGAGTTCATGACCTGATAAGTACCCGTCACTGCCGCTGGCAATTGTAGCGTCAGCTCGTTGTGCGCCGGGTTCGGGTATAGGCTGATTTCGGAGCTCCGGCTCATTACCCGCACGGTGGAGTACGAGGATTTTCCGTCGGCATCCAGCTGGCGCAGGCGGTAGTACACAGTACTGATGGGTACGTTGGTATCCAGAAAAGCGTACTGCTGGCCTTGGGTGGTAGTGCCCCGGCCATCTACTTTTCCTACTGTCTGGAACTGCTTTCCATCCAAGCTGCGCTGGACTTCAAAACCGGCGTTGTTTTGCTCTGCGGCCGTGCGCCACGATAGGCGTACGTGCGGGTAAGCGGCCACGGCATCAAAGGCGACCAGCGTAACGGGCAGCGGGTTTACAGCCAAGCTGGCGTCGGTACTGGCCAGGGCAAAGTCGCTGAAGGAAGCGAATACATCCGAGGTGATGGAGCCTGCTACAAAGGCCCCATTATTAGCCGTGCCATTCTGGGCAGTGTGCCCAATACTCACCCAAGGATCAGCAGCGGTGCTCCGCTTGGCAATTACCAGACTGGCAGCGGCGGGGTCATTTACCTGGTCCTCCACATCAAAGCTCAGCGTAATGGTACCGCTGAAGTTCACGGGCTGGGCATCGGGCGTAATGGTCAGGTAGCGGAAAGACGAAACACGGGTGAGTGGGGCCGTTACTGCCGACGTGCGGGCCGACTGGTTGAACAGTTCCGCCGTGTAAACCGTGGTGCTGGTCTGGGAAGCTACCGATAACGCCGCCGGGCGGTATTTGCCGGCCTTACCAACGGGAAATACAAAAGTAGTTGGCGTGGCTACCGGAGTTAGTATGCGCTTGAGCGGACCGTTCACGTAGCTATTCGGCGTTGAGGATGAGCTTACAGTAGCATTCGGACCCAAGGTGAGCGAGTTGGTAGCGTCCGTATTGATGAGGCCGCTGGAGAGTGTCAGGGGGCCTTCCAGCAAAACAGCACCAAGGGGTGTCAGTACATCGTTGTTTTGCAGCGTCAGGCTATGATAGGTTCCACCCGCAATGGAAGCTCCCGGAGCGCTGAAGCTTATCTGCCCCACGGCTGCCCCCCAACCGGTAGCTACCCGCACGCCATCTACGGTAATGGTAGGAGCACTGCTGTTACCCTGTCGCAGAGCAACGGCATTTAGTGCGGTGTACGTATCGGTGCCCGTTACGGAAATCAAACCAGAAACGGGCTCCGCAGCCGAAGCAGCAGGCAGCATATGCAGCGTGACAATATCACCACTAGCCACAACTTCGTATTTCAGTACCAGCAGATAGGTTTTGTTCAGGTCAAATACTTGGTTGGCATATGTAGCCGTACTACTTACTGACAGCCCCATTTGAAAGCCCGCAGTGGCGGCTCGCACAAACACCCGCCCGCGAAGAATACTGGTGGCCGTGTTATCGGCGTCGAAGAAATGCAGGAAGTAGTCGCCATTACCGGCTGCTGACACCCGCACGGTAGCAGCGGCATACAGCGTAGTAGCGGCTGACGGCACCATGAACTTCTTATTTAAATCGTCACCGCTTTGTACCAGCTTAGCCCGCCGTGTTGCGGTGGTATCTACAAGGCTAAGGGGGTAGCCACTCAAGGCGTTATTACCGTTGAGAATGGTTACAGCATTGGTTCCGGGACTATGTACCGTCCAGCCATGTGCTTGCAGGTTGTCTCCAATGGGATAATTAAAATTTTCCTCCAGCATAAGCATGCCGGTAGCCGTGGAAGCCAGAGAAGCCGTAGCCGAGCCTTTCAGCGTCAGCGTATAAGGATTTTCATCGGCGTCGTTGTTAGCAATACTAATGGTGGCAGTGCGTGCCCCCACCGCTGCTGGCGTAAATGATATGGTAAATTGCACCGTGCTGCCTACCGCTACGGTTGTTGCTGTCGGCTGGTTCACAGTAAAATCGGCGGCATTGGCACCCGATACTTCCACAATAGGAGTACCGGCAAGGGTAAGAACATCCGTACCCCGGTTCTGAATATCCAGCGTGAGGCTGACAGTTGAGCCCGCCGGGGTATTGCTAAACGTCACGGTGCTACCTACTGCCAGGCTGGTGCCCGCCTGTACCACGTTTATTTCGGGCGCCGGCGCGCACGTATTGGCGGCCGATGACGTGTTGCGCGGATTAGGAGTAGTTACCTGGAAGTCGGCGGCGTTGTCGTCGGTATCCAGACAGCCCCCGTTTTGGCGGAGGGCCGCCGTTGTGTTGCCCAGGTCGGCGGTAGGGCCGCTACCCTCGCTGCAGGTAGCCGTGGTGCCATACCCCACGAAATCCAATACGCCGCTGGCCGGGCAGCCGCTGGTCAAGGCCGTGCTGTTACCCACTAATGCCACCTTACCTGCACTGTTGCTCATGTTGAAGCTGGCCGTCAGGTCGGGAGTAGGCAGAGCATTGCCGTTCGAGCCCGCGCTGCTTGCGCGCACCAAGTAGTAAGCCCCGGCCGCCAGCGTAGTATTGGCCGGAACAGCTTGGACTGACCACGTGCTGCCTGACCCACTAGTGTATTGCACCGACCAGCCGCTGATGGATACCGGACTACCTGTTACGTTGTGCAGCTCGATAAAATCGGCATTGAAAGGTGCATTGCTATTGCCGCCGCCACCGTACACTTGGCTGATAACCACCTGCCCAGCTACCGGTACCGGTGTAACTTCGCCGCTTACCGTTACGTTCTGCGAGGCGCTACCGGAAACGTTCGTGATGGTACCGCTGAACGTACCCGCAGTAGTACCCGTCAGCCGTACGTATATAGTGCTGGTACCTGTGGCCGGCGCCTCCACGCTACTGGTGAATGTTCCACCCGCGGTCAGAGACACCGCGTACCCTACTGGTGCCGTAACCGTAATAGGCCCCGACAGAGCCGTAGGCGTGAGTGTGTAGGACTGGTTGGCCGAGGCTGTACCCACCTGCGTAGCAAACCCGGTAAGGGTAGTAGCAGAAGCACTAATGGCGGGTGTTTGGGCTGCTACCGTGCCATCCACCGTAACTATCTGCGTCGTTACTTCGCTGGAGGCGTTGGTAACTTGTAGCGGAGAAGCAGACGTACCGTACTGGCCGGCCGTAGCACTCCCCGCCAAGCGGACGTACACTGTACGCCCAGCATTGGCGTTACTTGCAGATACAGTTTGCGTAGTCGCGAAGCTACCCGGAGTAGTAGTCGTTCCTTGTGCTACTTCGTAGCCGCCCGGCGCAGTTACCGTTATGCTACCCGTCAGATTGGTTCCTTTGAGCAGATACGTTTGACTTGCCGAAGGTGCTCCTGCCGTGGTACTGAACCCCGATAAGCTGCCTGGTGTCACTGCCAGTGTTGGCGCTGCGGTTACTGAGCCGCTTACGGTAACCGTTTTAGCAGAGCTAGTACCACCTCCGGTGATAGAAATTGTCTCGTTGTTATAAGTACCGGCTGCAAGACCAGTTTTCAGCCGCACGTATACTGTGGTAGCAGCTAAAGTACCGCCTGCAGTGTTGGCAATAGATGCTGTTCCACCAAACGTACTATTGTCCAGTGACACCTCATAGTTAGTAGAACCGGTGATGGTAACAGCAGCATTAGCAGTAAGATTGCTCCCAGTGAGGCTGAAGCTCTTGGACGGAGATGAAGAACTGCCTGCTACGTATGTAAAGCCTGTTAGGCTGGAAGGACTTGGGGTAAGAGTAGGAGCACCAACGGCAGTTGTTAGAGCTACTTGATCTAGTTGAATATTGCCACTGCTTCTAGCAGAATAGTTAAACCGAATAAAGCGGCTCGCACTACTAGGAGTTTCAGTATAATTCGCTGTGGTTGTCGATTGGTTGGTGATGGTACGTAGCGTGGTGAAGATGCTTCCATCTACTGATTCCTCAACCAGAAAAGTCCCGCTGGTTGCGCTACCCGAAGCGGGATTACCTTTTATGTAATATGTGAGGCTACCGACTGAGCCATCTATATTGATAAGTAGGATATCTCCTGCATGGTCAAATTTTGCTGATCCACCGGTTGAATTGGTACCGAGGTTGGTTGTATAATCAGATCCAAGCCCTGTCTGGCTCCAGCCCGTTGGTAGCCCAGAGGCCCACGGGCCGTTATGGCTCGTAGGTAAAGACGCCTGTCCCCATCCCACTATTGGGCAGAGGCACAACAACAAAACCAAAATTCGCCTCAGATAAGCAGCGTGTGGTAACCGGTGGTGCGTGAAACTGTAGAGCTTTTGCATGGGCACTAGGAGGCAAGCGTGAGAAAGACAGAATAGGAGCAAAATACTGCCTGTAAAGTTCCTATCCATTCTCTCGAAAAAACAAACGCCCTTATTACCGAATGATTAAGATTACTACATACAAAAAAAGCACCTCCTGCGGGCAGGAGGTGCTTTTTGCTGATAAGCCGTTCTAAGCGGCTACCCTATTTTTTTGTGATGCGACGGGTCACTTTCGCGTCACCCGAGCCAACCGTCACCATGTAGATACCGGGTTGCAGGCTCGTCATATTCAGTTTGCTATCTGCGCTTAGCTGCTGCGTGCTGATAACGCGGCCGGTCATGTCAGTTACGGTAACCGTTACGTTTGACGCTGAGCCAGCCAGGTCAATGGTCAGCAGGTCTTCAACCGGGTTGGGGTACATCGTTACTTCGCCCGAGTTGAGGAAGTTCACCGTTACCGCCGAGCTGAAGCTGCTGCTGCCATCAATGTCCACTTGCTTCAGGCGGTAGTACGACAGGCCATTCAGCGGCTTTTTGTCGAACTCATTGTACGTGCTAGAAGTCGAGGTGGTGCCTTTGCCTTCCTTCACCAGAATGGTTTCGAAGGTGCGGCCGTCACGGCTGCGCTGTACTTCAAACTGCTTGTTGTTCAGTTCCGAAGCCGTTACCCAGTTCAAAGCAACCTGGTTGCCTTTCGCCTTGGCCGTGAACGACACCAGCGTTACGGGCAGCGGCGAAGGAGCAATGATACCCGGAATAGTGTTCGGCACCGGTGGCGACAGGTAGTTTTCAGCCCCAATTACGCTCACATTGAAGTTGTTGTCAATGTTGTTGTATTCGAAGGTGTAGAAGTAGTAAGTCGTGGCCAAGTCCAAACCGTCAATCACTACGGTTTGGTTAGCACCTGAGTATACTGCGTAGTAACCGGGAGCAATCTGAGGTCCGGCACCGTACGTCTGGTTACCCGTCTGATACGAAACGCCATCCGAAGGTTGGCTGTTGGCTGGCAGGCTGGGGTTGGTGCTAGCTACAATCAGACGACCCTCACCGTAGCCCAGCTGAGCGTAATTGGCCGGCAGGTTAAAGCTAACCGTGGCAGTAGATCCATTGCGCACTACTGTAGCAGTGCTCCGCTGCGTAGGCTCCGTGTCAATCGAGCGACCGGCCAGTTGATCATTCGCGCCGAAAGACTGAACCGATTTATTGGCGAAGTCATTGCTCTGGAACTGTAGCACCGATTGAGCAGTACCAAGGTACGTGGGCTTGTACCGCACGTAAATCGGCTGGTTAATGGTGTACGTCGTCGCGTTAGGCGTCAGGACCACAGAGTTTGAGAAGTTCACATTGTCAATTGACAATTCGAACTGGGGCGTGTTACCGGGGTTCAGCGGGTTGGTAGCCAGATTTTTGGTAATGGTTACCGGCTGCAGTACGCGTTGCGCGTTAATCGTTAGCGCCTGGGAAGCCGATACCGTATTAATCACCACGTTGCGTACCTCCTGGAAGGCGTTCATAATCTGAACAGATGGCTCGCTGGTTCCTGCTACCGGAATACCTTGTGCCACTGCGGGGCTGCTCGTATTCAGAATCAGAGAAGAGGTAGTCAGCGCGGAAGGCGGCAGGAAACGAACATAAATCGTCGTTGCCGTTACGTCAGAACCCGAGTTGCGGGCAACCGTGAGAGAGTTGCCGGTAGTCGTGATACCCGTAAAGTTAGCATCCAATGATACCTGGAAGTATTGCGGAGCCGTTACCGTGATATCCTGCAGCAGGTTGGAGCCCGACAGCGTGTATGACTGTACTGCCGAGGCTACACCCGGAACCGTAGAGAACTGGTTAAGGGTACCCGAAGCGTTGATTACCGAGTTATTACCCGTACTGTTCGCCGTGATGGTTACCACTTGGCTGGTAGCCCCCGTGCTCGAAGCCGTAATACTGCCATTGAAAGGACCACCGGCAATTGGGCCCGTCAGCTGGACTTCAATCGTGCGGGTAGCAACGGTACCGTTAACGGGCGTAATCGTCAAGGGGCCGTTCGTGAAGCTGCCCCCAGCGGAAGCGTCGCGGAACACAATATTATTGTTGGAACCCGTCAGCACCAACGGAGCCGTCAGGTTACCGGCATTTACGGTGAAGCTCAGAGTTTGAGCCGAGCCGGTAGCCGATACTGTTCCAAAGTCCAGCGCCGAGGGATTTACTTGAATGAACGGGCCGGTAGGCACAGGATCGGCTTGGCCCGTAACAGCTACCGAGGCAGATGCATTGGGGGTAGTGATGCTAATAGCGGAAGAGTACGAGCCAGCCGTAGTAGGCTGGAAAGCAGCTTGCAGGGTAAAACCGGCGTTTGCCTCCGCAGCCGTCAATACAACCACTTGCGCATACGAATCTGCTGAGGTACGGCGTACTACAAACCCAGTAGGAGCCGTAACCGTTACGTTGTTAACTACATTGGTGCCCGAAATGGTGATGTTCTGGGCAGCAGATGTCTGGCCCACAAAGATGGTCCCGAAGTCAGATGAGGTTGGAGTAGCAGCCAGTGTGGGTACCGTTCCGTTGCCCGTCAGATCCACTTCCGCCGATGGCACACCAGGGCTGCTGACTACCAGCGTCCCATCCGTCGTGCCAGCAGCAGTTGGCACAAAACGTACCTGAATGCGGGTGCTGGGCACGATACCATTCGTGGCGGCCAGCGTCAGGGACTGACCATATGCACCGGATCCGAACACTCGGATTTGGTAACCGGCCGGAGCCGTCAACGATACATTACCCGTCAGGTCCTGTCCACCTACCCGAATCACTTGGGCAGTGCTATTGGTACCAACGGCCACGTCGCCAAAATCTAAGCTTGTCGGTGCGGCCGTCACTACTCCCGTTGTTGTGCCCGAAAGGGTTACATCGTCAATCCGGTAGTCGCCGGTTGTGTTGCTAGTGGAGTTAACCCGGATGAAGCGAATAGCAACGTAGGGGTTACCAATAGCATTGTTGGGCAGAGTTACGGTAGCCAGACCCCAGCCGCCCGCCGAACCGGGAGCGTACGTGAAAGGCAGGTTTGTATACGAATACGAAACGTTACCATTGGTATTGGACACTGTGCCAATACCCAGCTGCACCCGGAAACGCTGGTTACCGGCAGTTACCGCCGTACCAGTGAAGGCCCCGGCAGGAGCATTCAGTTGAAACGTCAGTGAGGCTGACGAAAAGCCGGCAGTGCTGATGGAAGCAATAGAGAATATCGAGTTTGTACCCGAAGTAGGAGCAAACAGAATATTGGGGCCACCAGAAGCCGGGCTAGGGTTACCCAAGGAAAGTACTGGCAGCGGGGAGCCAGTTGCCTGATACGAAAAGCCTTTTTCGTTATCATTATCGAAACCCAGGTTCGACTCATAAGAGTCTACGGACTGCCCTTCGGTGGCAGTAGAACCCATTGCTTCCACGAAAGTCTGGGAATAGCCCAGTCCCGGCAGTAAGAGCAGGATCCACACTACGAAGAGTTGAAGCCAACGCTGTGGCTTGTCAACTGCACTGTAAGGTTTTTTCATAATTATGGTGAAGAAGAAAGGTTTCTGAAACAAAGGAGTCTATGCGCAGGTCAGCAGGTTTATGGCCGCCGACCGTTCTGCCGGGGTTTACGGATAACCATTAAAAAGGATGAGGATTTTTTCAAGACGCAATCATAATATTTAAATTTTTCCTGGTCACATGTTTTGGCAACGCCCGTTTCTCATATTCCGTGCCAGAGTATCTATAATTAGTAGTGCAATCCTATCTTTGTTCAACATAATATCTTTATTGTTATAAATTATGTTCAGACGAGGACCGTGCTTTCAGTTATTGCATTCACACACAAAGGTACTTACCACACCTGATAGTTCAATACACATTAAGAAATCCTCCATTTTGAGAACCAGACGAGCAGCTACTGTTGATTTTTACGGCACACCGGATTTTCCTATTTCTTATTTTTTGTGATTAGTCTTTCTTAAGTGTTCCTCCCCCATTTCTCGTTTCTAGTAACAGTTGCAAAAAAAAATACCCCACCTAGCATTGAGCTAAGCAGGGCAGAAATCAGTATATGAATAATTAAATATATCTACTTCCATTCGGGCAGCGTTGCGTTCTGAAACAGCCGGGTTCTGTTCCGACCGTCCAAGTCGACGGTGTACACCTCCGGTACAGACTGAGCGACGTTGTTCTGTTGCACGAAGATGATTTTAGCGCCATCGGGTGAGTAGCGAGGCAGAATATCATTGTACCCTAAAGGCTTGCCGGCCCCTACTACCCCCGCCGGCCCCGATGAAACATCAACGACTCCGGTACCGTCGAGATTCTGCGTGAAAATATGGGCATTAAGCTGGCGACCGGTGCCATCATTAAACCCGTCCACGTCGCGCGTGTATAGAAGCCGGCGGCCATCCACGCTGAAGGACGGCGAATCCAGCCGCCCTGGCAGGTTTCCAACTATCTGCGTCAGACCCGTGCCATCGGCATTCAGCAGATATAGTTCCGCATCGTACACGCTTACCCCCACAGTTTGCACTACAATACGGTTCCCGATGGCAGTCCAGTCGCACTCCCGAAAATGCCGATCGGCCGGGGCGGTGGCCAGCAGGGTAAGGCCGGTGCCGTCCCGATTGATGCGGTACAGTTTGTTGTAGCTGCTATAAATCAGTTGGGCCCCATCTGGTGACCACCGGTAACCAATACCGGTATTGAAATACCCATCTACCGGCAACAAGGTAACCTGCCGCTGGTCGGAGCCGTCCCGATTCATGGTATAAATCTGGAACTGCCCGGTAGCGTTGGAGGTGTACGCTATCCGGTCCCGGTTCGGGCTTAGCTGCGGGGCACTTTCAATGAAGGGAGAGGTAGTCAGGCGGAGCAGGTTGGTGCCGCTTTCGTCGGCCGAATAAATGTCTGTATTACCGTTCTCGGTGCGGGCAAACAGAAACCGGTTATCCGGTACCGCCCGTGTCTGAAAGCTCCAGATATCCCCCCTGGCCGTCTGGCTTGAGGCATTGCGTACACTCACCTGCCAGAAGTAGGTGGTTGAGAAGCGAAGCCCGCTTACCTGAACAGTTGTGTCCCGAGAGTTGGTGAGGAGTTGCCGACGGTCAGAGGAGTTGCTCTCGTACAGCACCACATCATAGCGCAGCGAATCACTGCGGGTTGTGCCCGTAGGCGGCCGCCAGCTCAGGCGTAACATAGTGGCCTGGTTGGTGGCCTTGTCGGTGGGTGCTACCAGCAGCGGGGCCTGCAAGGTAGAAGCCCCGGTCGTTTTATCCAGTAACACGCTAACGGTACTGAGCTGCTCCGCCATGACCGTAATAGTGGCTATTTCCTGCCGGTAATCTGCTCGCTTTACCGTGAGGGCCAACTTACCTTCAGGAGCCTGTTCAATCCGGAATTTCCCTTGGGCATCTGTTACGAATACGCCCGTAGCCGGGGCCGTGCTGATGGAAGCATTGGCCAGCGGCAACCCGGTTCGCGCATCCGATACAACTCCCTCTACCTGCCCATACACTACCGGATCCACGTTATTCTCTTCACAAGCCGTCATAACCGTCGTCATGATGACTAGAAATACAGTACGCAGCCAGCTGGCGGCGCGGGCGAAACACATCATAAACATACCAGGGAGAAGGTGGGAAAGTGGGTGATGCCGGTACAATTGTCTTGCAGTTGTAAACAAGCTCAAAAGAAGAAGAATAAGCACATGGGGCACTGAAATTCACGTAGAATATTACACAAATAAAATGAATTAGTACAAATAATTCAACTCTTCTTTCAGAAAAATTTGGCCTCTATTAGCCGGGAGTAGCAAAAAGCCCCCGCAACACCGAAAGTTGCGGGGGCTTTCAACCCTGTTTGGGAACAGTAGCGAAAATCAGGGGCTGACTTTGCCTTGCTCTACGCTCAGGCGAATACCCTGCCCCCGCATTTCAATGGAATAACCTTGCGGGGAGGCAGCCGAATTTTCCAACTGCGTGAGGGTATTGTTGTTGCCGTATTGCGCAATCTGGTAACGGCGGGAATCCGCTTCTACTGTACCCTGGACAACATTGCGGTTACCGTCCTGCGTAATGGCAATAGTATTATCGTTGCCATCCACGGTGAGGCGGGCTTGGTTGCGGTTACCGTCCTGCGACACCGTTGCCGTGTTGCCCCGGCCCTCCTGAGTCACATCGGCTAGGTTGTAGTTGCCAACCTGCACAATGTAGGCTTGGTTGACTGCCCCGCCAGTATTGTACTGCGTGGCCGTTGCCCGGTTGTCGTCGCCGTTCTGCAGTAGTATCGCCAGGTTGCGGGTGTCAGTAAGGCTACTGGGCGGACCAACGGGCAGCCGCTCAACCCCGATTGTTTCGGCCAGGCGCTGCTCAGCGGTAGCCGCCTCGCTGGTAATACTGGCCAGCTGCTGCCCATAGGCCGCGGAAACCAATAGCACTAGCAGCGCCGACAATGCGTGTCGTATCCTAAAGAGCCTGCTCATACCTGTACATTAAAACAGATGAAACTTACCACATGCTGGCTACTATGCGGCCATGCCGGATTTCCCACAGCCCATTCAGGGGAGGAAATCCGGCAGGCGCTGGTAGCTTCTGCTAGTACGCAGACAGACTAGTTGTGGTCTTGGTGCACAATAGCAGCGTTGCTGTCACCTTGCTGGATGGTGGCGCTCCACTGCGACCCGAGGGTACCCGCTCCTACTACACCGCTGCCACCCTGGTAGGTATCGGCAAAGTTACCGTCGCCGGTTTGCGTCTGGATAGCGTAGTTACGGTCACTGTCTTGGTCGATGCGGGCCTGGTTATTGTCACCAACCTGGTGCTGAATGGCGTAGTTACGGTCACCATCCTGCATGATTTCGGCGCGGTTGTAGTCGCCTTCCTGCTTCTGGGCCGATACGTTGTTGTCACCGGTGGTAGCTGTAAAAGCGCGGTTGCGAACACCTACGGCGTTGCCTTGGCCTTTCTGCTCCTGCCAGCCGTCGTTGCCGTCGCCGGTTTGCAGCAGGTCAGCCGAGTGAATCTGGCCAACCTGACGCACACTGCCGTAGTTACCATCACCTACCTGACGTACATAGGAGTCGTTGTCGGAAATTAGGCGGGTGGTGGTGAGGGCAGAGGGCGAAGCGCTGGGACCCGACATTGAGATGCCGCTATTGGCCGTACCATTGGGCGTCAACAGAGCGCTGGGAACCTGAGCCTGAGCAGCACCAGCAGCAAAAACGAATGCAGCGAAAACGAATACCTTTTTCATGGGGTTTGGGGAATGAAAATGTGAGAAGGAATGATGGGGAATTTTTACTTAACTAAACCTCTATTTATTTGCTCTCTCCGGAAGAACAGTACAAATATAAGTGAGAATATTTACAAGTCAAGTGTTTACTAACAAAAATTGTTAAATTTTTTTTTGAAATAGTTATACTTGTTCAAAACACAGATAGCCTACAAGCCAACAGGCTGATTATCATTACATTTCTAATGTCAACACCTTCACCGGCCGAGGTAAAAAATCAGGCCTCCACGCCCCGACCAGTAGAAGTCGTTGTAGCTGCCAGTGGCCCGCTCATCCAGTTTATCGGACAGGAACAGGTGATTATCAACTCCTAGGTTCAGCGCAAAGCGGCGGGAAACCTGGTATTCCAGCCCCCCTCCGGCCACTACGTGGGGCAAGCTGCCCGAGAAGCCGGAAATACCGGAGGTGCTCCGGGCCGTTACGCCCGCGCCCGCCAGCAGGTAGGGCGTCCATTTATCATGCGGGAGGATGCGCAGCTGCAAGCCGGTTTCGGCGTACCCGATGGTACCCTGGAAGAATCGGCGGGCGGCCAGCTGACCGCCGCCGACATTTATAAACGTATTCCAGCGCCCCTGCCCCCACTGGTAGCGCACCGATAACTCGCCGCCGGGCCGAAGTAGGGAGTGGCCATAGTCGCCGGAATATTGCTGAACCGCACCCGATACGCCTACCGACCAAGCATTCGGGCGGTCGATAACCGTGCGGCCGAGTACGTCAATCTGCTGGTTGCTTTGTTTTTCCTGCTGGTAGGCCTGCATGGCAGTGCCTTTCATATCGGCCGCGTTGGCCGGGGTCCATAGCCCTCCCTGCATCCCTTCGTAAATCAGGGCCTGCACCGATTTCTCAATGGCCTCTTTCACCGCCAGCTCGCTGGGCTCATTATAGGTGAAGCCGGTTTCTGTTTCCAGCAGCCGCTTGAAATTCACAAACCGGAACAGGCTGGCATCCACCTGCTGCGACAGGATGGTTTTGGACGTGTACACCGTTTTGAGGATTCGCCCGTTGCTGGTGCTGATGGCCCGCAGGTACACCGTCACCCGATCCTGCCGGTATTGGCCCGAGGCTCCCGCACCGAAATACCGGAGTCCGGCTCCGCCCGTTAGCATGTTGGCATCATAGGAGATGATACCACCCTCCAGAATAATGCCCGCAAACAGCAGTGGCGGTAACGGAGGCTGCCGCTGGCCGGTTTGCTCACTGTACTCAGCCCGAGTGGAGCGAATGATTTTGCGCTCATTCAATAGATTGCTCAGGTTTTCCCGCTCAATCGGCTCAAACCACTGCGACTCTTCCAGAGCGCGCAGCAAGATGCTGGTGGCGCCCTGCGTTACGGCGGTGGAAAAGCTGGAGCCATTCAGCGTGGGCTTGTACTGCCCCGTCTGGTCCCGGAACTTGTAGACGGCTACTACCACCCGCTCCCGGGGCTGCGGCAGGGTCCGCAACTCCTGCCCCCCTCTCACTTCTGCTCCTAAACGGGCCCGCTCAGTAGTGAATGGCTGATGAAAGTACGGGGCACAACCAGCCAGCGCCAGCAACCCACCACATAGCAGCGAGACGGCGAATTTGAAACGGGAAACCATAGTGGAAAGGGAAAACGCGGGAAACGAACAGGTACAAGCGAAGGCAGACTCGGCAATGCCCACCTAGGGCACATTGGGCA
The DNA here is from genome assembly GCF_020421205.1 of Hymenobacter pini. Classification (GTDB taxonomy): domain Bacteria; phylum Bacteroidota; class Bacteroidia; order Cytophagales; family Hymenobacteraceae; genus Hymenobacter; species Hymenobacter pini. The sequence continues at coordinate 514,218 of NZ_JAIZZH010000001.1, read as the reverse complement.
CTGTGACGGTAGTCTGGTTGCCGGTGCTAGTATCCGTTACTTGAATAGCCACTCCATTTGGTCCGGGAGTTACCTGAATCTGATAGGCTCCGATAGTATAGCTGCCTTCCCGCACCGGGCCATCCCCAAACTGGGAAGAGATGAAACGGTTGGTAAGCTGAGATAAAATCTGACGATTCAGGTTGTTGGAAAAATCACTCAGCGGGTCCGTTGTATTCTGAGCGGAACGGGCGGGGTCCTCCTGGGTATTCTGGGCGGTAGCGGCACTTAGCAGCCAGGCATAGTTGAAGCTATTGCCGCCCCCAAAAGCCGGATTCTTAGGCTCATACACAAAATCCTGGGCCTGCGCGGTGTGGCTCATCAGGCCAGCTACAATTCCTATGAGTACAGTAAACAACAGTTTCATAGCTATTTGAAATGAAGGTGAGAATGGTGGTTAGTAGGTTTCCAGCCCGCGCAGCTCTCCTCGTTCCAGCTGGCGGCTCACATTTTGCTGTTCCTGCAGCAGGGCGTAGGCCGCATAAATGGCCTGGCCAGCAGCTTCCTCAATCAACTCATATTTGGGCTGCAACGGCATTTCCAGCAACTCCGTGTCATTCACCGACACGGCCACTATGGCGCTGTTGCCCCTGGCCGGCCGCTCAGATATGACAATGGTAAAATCCTGCAGGCCAGTGGGTGGCTCCCACTGTGCGTAAAAGACATCGTAGAAATCATGCCCGATTTTGGTAATCGTCTGATCAACGACCAGCCCGCTCGATTCGGGGCCACGGCCTCCCCCGGACTGAGTGCGGGCCGAGTCCGCGCGCAACAGCAGTTGCAGGGCTTCTTCCAGCTTCTTGGCCGACAGCGGAGCGGCCGTGGCTTCGCGGGCGGGAACCTGAACTGCTTTGCCATTTTCGTTGGCCCGAGCGGGCCGTTTGCGCTCAGCCTGCGCCCAGGCCTCCGGCGGCATTATTAGAAAGAATAGCACCGAACTCAGGCCCCATACCCACGGCCGCCACCACAGCACCGGGCGCGGCGAGGGTTTCTTGGCAGAATTTTGCTTGGAGGATGGACGCATAAGGCAATACGAAGTCAGCAGCCCCAAAATGTGAGGCTGGCGTACCAGTTGAAAAAGAAGCTGAAGTACTGTAGGCTTTGCCTCCTAACAGTTTAACGGCATAAATGTAATTATTTGAAAGAATAGTGCAAGTAAACAATCGGAAATATTTGTATCAATTTTATTTTAAACTGAATAATACCGACACCACATACACTAAGAGAATCTTCATACGGGCAGTAATACAGCCTTGACAAGAGCCTTACTGTTGGCATGAGGACTTTGGGAAATAGCATACCGGCCAGCCGTCAGACTCAGCCAGAATATCTTCTACTATCCTATTCCCACAGCGGATAGTGCTCCAAATGCACTTCCTGCTCAAAGAAGATGCGCGTGCTTTCCTCAAACGAGCGGGTGAAATCGGACACGTAGAAGTGGTGAGCGGGTAATGAGGCTGTGGGCGCAGCCAATAACTGATGCTGCTGCAGATAGCGACGCACATGGTCGGCTACTACATCCGAGGCATCCAGCACAGCAGTACGACCCTGGTAGAATTCCGCAATCTGCTTTTTGATGAGCGGGTAGTGCGTACAGGCTAGCACCAAGGCCTCAATATCATTCAACGCCGGGTTAGATAAGTAAGATTCGATGACGTTGCCAGCAATGCTATTGTCGAAGAAGCCTTCCTCAATCATAGGGGCCAGCAGCGGCGTGGCCAGGCTGCGCAACTCTACTCCGGCATCTAGGTCATCAATTTTCTTACGGTACACGTTGCTGTTCACCGTCTGCTTCGTGCCGATGAGACCCACGGTGCGCCCGGCGTATTGCTGCCCTACGTGCGCCACAATGGGGTCGATAACGTTGAGTACCCGTGCTTTTGAACCCACGTACTCGCGCACCAGTTCGTAGGCCGCCGCGGAGGCCGAGTTGCAGGCAATCAGAATGACTTTGCACTGCTGCCGCAGCAGCACGTCGCATATCTTAACGCTGTAGGCCTGGATAGCGGCCGTGCTTTTATCACCGTAAGGCAAGTGGGCCGTGTCGCCGAAGTACACCAGCCGCTCGTGGGGTAGTACCCGGTTAACGGCCCGCGCCACCGTGAGGCCGCCAATACCACTATCAAAAACGCCAATGGGGCGCGTCGTCAGGTCAGAGGATGATGTTGATGCCATTACGGGCCTAAGGTACAAGAGAACGAACTAAGCCACTAGCCGCCCATCCTCGGCGTAGCGCAACTGACCAAGCTCCACCAGCTCTCGTAATAGCTCGGTGACGGTGGCGGCTTGACCGGGGGCAAACTGTGCAAGTACCTGCCGGGGCGTTTGGGAGAAAGTTTGCACCAGCGTGAGTAGTTGCGCCCGCAACTCGGGCGCTGGGGTAGCTGCCTGTTGGGCTTTCTTTTTAGCCAGGCACCAGTCGCACACCCCGCAGGCGGGCGCGTCCAGCTCTCCGAAATATTCCAGTAGCAGCTGTTGGCGGCAGCGCCCCCCGGCCGCGTACCGGATTACTGCTTCGGTTTTTTGCAGGGCTAGGTCGCGCTGCTGGAGTAGGCGCTTCTGCTCCAGGGGCAATTTATCAGCATCGTAGCGGGGGGTGGTAAACAGGGCCTGCGGCGACTCATGGCGGGGCTGGAACTGGATGATGCCGGAGCGGTGCAGAAAGAGCAGCATCCGGCGCAGCTCCACCACGCTCAGCCGTAGGTGCTGGGCCAGGCTGTTCTCTGAAATGCGCTGAAAACCAACGAATAATTCGCCACCATGGAACCGTAGCAGGCTTTTGATCAGCTTATCGTGCTGGGCATTGGCTACCTGAAACCGATACAAGTCGGTATGGTCAATGGGGATGTGCACCCGGGCAGGATTGTTCACGGCTTCGTTCAACTGCACAAACCCTTCACGCTCCAGCATACGCAGGCTATTGTGGGCATCCAAGGCCTTGATGCGGTACGTTTCGGCAAACTGCTGGATATCGAAGTCGAAGGCTACCAGTTCACCGCCCCCCACGGCCGTGCGCGAGAAGTTGGCCAATGCTTGGTACACGCGGCGCACCGTGTCGAGAGGCGGGAAGCTCTGCTGGGTGCGGCGGCGCAACTCGTCGGCATCATTAGGGCCCTGCAGCACCACGGCAAAGGCATATTTTTCGTCGCGGCCGGCGCGGCCCGCCTCCTGGTAATACGCCTCCAGATTATCGGGGGCATCGAGGTGCACCACCAGCCGCACGTCGGGCTTGTCGATGCCCATACCGAAGGCGTTGGTGGCCACAATGCAGCGGGTACGGTTTTGCATCCAGTCCTGCTGCACCCGGCTGCGCTGCTCGGCGGGCAGGCCGGCGTGGTAGGCCGCGGCCGCCATACCCTGCTGTTGCAGGTAAGCGGCTGTATCTTCCGTCTGGCGGCGGGTACGGGCGTATACAATACTCGTTTTATCGGCCCCCACCCCCTTTACTACTTCCAGCAGCCGCCGCAGCTTGTCTTCAGTAGCCAGCGCCGAATACGAAAGATTGGGCCGGGCAAAGCTTTGTTGAAATACCCTGTGCGAAGCGCTGAACTGCAGCTTCTCCACAATATCCAGCCGCACGGCCTCGGTGGCAGTGGCAGTGAGGGCAATACACGGCACCCCCGGCAGCAACTCCCGCAACTCCCGGATGCGTAGGTACGGCGGCCGAAAGTCGTAGCCCCACTGGGAGAGGCAATGCGCCTCATCCACGGCCAGCAGGCTCACTTTCATCTTCACTACCCGGGCCCGAAACATATCCGTTTGCAGCCGCTCCGGGCTCACATACAGAAACTTCACGGGACCGTACACGCAGTTATCCAGCGTCTGATCAATTTCCTGGTGGCTCATGCCGGCGTACACGGCCTCGGCTTTGATGCCGCGCTTCCGCAGGTTCTCCACTTGGTCCTTCATCAGGGCAATGAGCGGCGACACTACCACGCACAGTCCGGGGCGGGCCAATGCCGGCACCTGAAAGCAGATGCTCTTGCCCCCACCGGTGGGCAAGAGCGCCAGCGTATCCTGCCCAGCCAGCACTGAACGGATTATATCCTCCTGTAAGGGCCGAAACCGGGTATGCCCCCAAGTATGGCGTAGTACGTGCAGGATATCGTCGGTGGGCTGATCGGTCATAGTGCCGGCAAAAGTACGGCTGGACCGCCGCAATACGCCATGAAAAAGCCCGCTACCTAATGGCAGCGGGCTTTGCGCTTTTGCAACTGGGGCGGGTTAAGCCGCAGCAGCAGCACCGTTTTCACGGTCGTCAATGGCTTTCTTGAGCTTGGCAATGGCCTGAGTGGCCCGCTCTTCGTCCAGACGGTTGATGTTGAGCAGCATCTTCGTTTTCTCAGGGCGGGTAATCACCGGATGGTTTAGCAGCCGGATGATTTCCTCCTTCTGGGAGGCCGAAGCGTAAGCCGGAGCAGCAGCCTCAGCGGCAGCAGGCTCAGCAGCTACGGCTTTCATAGGGGCCGGAGCCTCGGCGGCTACTGTCACCGGGGCGGCGGGCACAGCGGCCATGGCAGGCTGCTGAGCGGCCGGCGTGTTGCCGCCGTATTCCATTTCCTCGGCCGGAGTGGGCTCGTAACCAGCAGCGCGGATAATCCAAGCCAGGATGTTCCGATAGGCTTTGCCAATGGCCCGCGTCTGGGCCATGCTCATGATGGCAAATTCCTGGTAGAACTTCTTGCCCTGCTCTTTATTGGAGCAGATGGCGAAGCCCGCCCCTACCGTGTGGCCGCTGCGCATATCAAACAGCGTCACCTTGGCCTGGTACTTAATTTCCTGCTCGTTGCTGACGTTAATAACGTGGTCCACAATAGGCACAATGCCCAGGCGTGAACCGGCGTACTGCCAGCCCTCAACGTTTACAAATTCTTTACCCTGCACCGTGGTGCTGAGCTTATTGTCTTTAATGAATTTGGCAAGGTCCGTCGCCAGATGCAGCGTTTCATCGGAGCGCGAGATGTCGTAGCTCTCGATTTTGGTTTTGCGAACCTGCTCTTTGGTGGTCTTCGTTGCTTCGCTCATGGCGTCTTTCCTTTAGTGTCCTGTAATACCGTGTTTGTTTACGTGAAGATAACGAACCACCCGCTGAAAAGGTGCAAAAATTCAGCTGTTTTTATATAATTTTTATCCTTGATTTACAGATACTTATAAATAATATTTCCAAAAATTTTAGCTAAGACTGTTTTTTAGCTTTTCACCCACCCCTATTCTTAACGTGAGGGCGGCACAAAGGGTGATAAAACAGAAAACCCGCTGCTCTGTGCCGGTCACAAAGCAGCGGGTTACAACGTGGCCCGGGGCGGTTCGGGCGCACGACCATTGCGCAAAAAAAGTACCTACTCCCGAAGGGGCAGGTACTCAGAAAAACGCAACTCGACTATAGATAGTTCCAATTACCCTTCCCAGATGTTGCCATCCTTCATGGTAATCTTGCGGTCGGCCATTTCGGCCAGTTGGTCATTGTGGGTAACGATGACAAACGTCTGGCCCAGCTCCTTGCGCAGCAGGAAGAAGATCTGGTGCAACTCCTGGGCATTCTGGGAGTCGAGGTTGCCCGAGGGCTCGTCGGCAAAGATGATTTCGGGGGAGTTGATGAGGGCCCGGGCCACGGCCGTGCGCTGCTGCTCACCCCCGCTCATTTCGGAGGGCTTGTGGTCGGCGCGGCGCTCTAGGTTCAGCATGCCAAGCAACTCGCGGGCCCGCACGCGGGTTTCTTTCTCTGAGCGGCCCGCCAGGTAAGCCGGCAGGCACACGTTTTCGAGGGCCGTAAACTCGGGCAGCAGGTTATGAAACTGGAAGATGAAGCCGATGTGGCGGTTTCGGAAGCGGGCCAGATCAGAGCGCCCTAGCGAGCTAACCGACTCACCATCGAAGAGCACTTCACCCGAGTCGGGATTATCCAGAGTACCCAGAATATGTAGCAGGGTGCTTTTGCCGGCCCCCGAGGAACCTACGATTGACACAATCTCCGATTTTTCAATCGTGAGGTCGATGCCTTTCAGGACTTCCAGCGTATTGTATTTCTTGCGGACGTTGATGGCTTGCAGCAAAACGAGCTTCGTGTAGGGAGTGGAGCCGAAAGATTGAAAACAAATCTACGCAAAGTAGGGCGTAGCGGGTTATCCGTTACCAGTTACGGGTGCGGGTGGCCGGCTGGAGGGCGCGGGCGCACCGAGTAAGGGCAGCATCGTTTGAGGCCTGAATTGGGCCGGGAAACGAAAAATCCTCGGCCCAGTAACCGGCAACTGGCAACTGGCAACTGAAAACTGCCTACTTTCGCGCCTAGTTAACCACCCCGAAACCCCTCTTCACTGACTCTATGAACATTCACGAGTATCAGGGCAAAGACATTCTGAAGCGCTACGGTGTGCGCGTGCAGGAAGGCATCGTGGCCGATACGGCCGAGGAAGCCGTGGAAGCTGCCAAAAAACTGACCGAGCAAACTGGCACCGGCTGGCACGTGATTAAGGCACAGATTCATGCCGGTGGCCGCGGCAAAGGGGGCGGGGTGAAACTCGCCAAAAATCTGGAGCAGGTAAAAGAAATTGCCGGCCAGATCATCGGCATGCAGCTGGTGACCAAGCAAACCGGCCCTGAAGGCCGCAAGGTGCACAAAGTACTGGTAGCCCAGGACGTGTACTACCCCGGCGAGTCGGAAACCAAAGAATTCTACATGAGCGTGCTACTGGACCGTACGTCCGGTAAGAACGTTATCATCTACACCACCGAAGGTGGCATGGACATCGAGGAGGTAGCCGAGGCCCACCCCGAGAAAATCTATAAGGAGCACGTGGACCCCCGTGTGGGCCTGCGCCCCTTCCAGGCTGCTAAAATTGCCTTCAACCTGGGCCTGACCGGCGCGGCACAGAAGGAAATGGTGAAGTTCGTAATGGCCCTGTACAAAGCCTACGACGAAACCGACTCGGCCATGTTCGAAATCAACCCCGTTCTGAAAACCTCGGACGACAAGATTCTGGCCGTTGACGCGAAAGTAACCCTCGACGAAAACGCCCTGTACCGCCACAAGGATTTCGTGGAGTTGCGCGACACCAACGAGGAAGATCCGCTGGAAGTAGAAGCTTCGGCCTCGAACCTGAACTACGTGAAGCTCGACGGTAACGTGGGCTGCATGGTGAATGGCGCTGGTCTGGCCATGGCGACCATGGACATCATCAAGCTGAGCGGCGGTGAGCCGGCCAACTTCCTCGACGTAGGGGGTGGAGCCAACGCCCAGACCGTAGAAGCTGGCTTCCGCATCATCCTGAAGGATCCGAACGTGAAAGCCATCCTCATCAACATCTTCGGGGGCATCGTGCGCTGCGACCGGGTTGCCAACGGTGTGGTAGAAGCCTACAAGAACATCGGCGACATCAAAGTGCCCATCATTGTGCGTCTGCAGGGCACCAACGCCGAGGAAGGCGCCCGCATCATTGATGAGAGCGGCCTGAAAGTGTACTCGGCTGTGTTGCTGAAAGATGCCGCCCAGAAAGTGAAAGAAGTACTGGCTGAGCAAGGAATCTCCTAAGCTATCCGAACTTCGACTGTTTATAAAAAGCCCGTCTGATTATCCGGACGGGCTTTTTGTTAATTTAGGCCTCAACCTCAGAGCGGTAGTCTCCGTTGAAAGCAGTTCACTTACCTGGAGCTATGCATTGCAAACCGTTTACGCTTTTGTTGCTGGCCATAGGGTGTAGTTTGCCTGCCTTTAGCCAATCGGCCTCGGTGCTGCTGAGCAGCCCCAAGCTGCCCTATCTCTCCACCGCCGACCCCGTTACCTACCCTTTCCAGTTCAGCCCCCCAACCACCGAATACTTAACCCGCTTTCGGGAAATGTATGGCCTGGATGAAGTGGTAGCCAATGAAACTACCGACCTGGGCCGTGCCCGGGCGCTGTGCCAGTGGGTTCATTTTCGGCTGGACCACGACGGCCACAAGCAGTTTAAGTCGCAGGATGTTTTTGCCATTCTGAAGGCCGCGCAGGCGGGCCAGCAAGTGCAGTGCGTAGAGTTTGGGCTGGTACTGGCGGCCGCCTTCAATGCCATTGGTATTCCGGCCCGGCCGCTGTACCTTAAAGCGGAAGACGTACAGACCCGGGCTTCGGCTGCCGGACATGCCCTGGCCGAAGCCTGGCTGCCCGACCAAGGCAAGTGGGTGATGGTAGATGCGCAAGCCAATTTGATTCCGATGCTGGGCAGCACGCCCCTGAATGCCGTGGAGTTACAGCAGGCCCTGGCCGCCGATACAGAGGGCCTTACCGTGCTATCATCCACTAACGAAAAAGCCCGGTCATACTTTAAGTGGGTGAACCAGTACCTGTTCTATTTCGATACGGTAATGGATAACCGCTACGGGGTAAAATCGGCGCGAACAGGGCTGATGCTGGTACCCATGCACGCGCACAAGCCCGTGGTTTTTCAGCGTACTGAGGCCATTCACAATATCCGCTACACCAACTCCGTAACGACTTTCTACGCGCCGCCTACTCAGTTTGGTACAATAACCGCCAAATCGGGCAGTTCACTGGCCCCATAAGGTTCAACGTACAGCAGTAGAGCAGCCGCTCATACAACGCAACGGCCCGCTTACTTCTGTAGTAGGCGGGCCGTTGCGTTGTATGAGCGGCTGCTCTACTGCTGTACGTTGCTTTTCTCGGCTACGCCGGCGTTTTCTTCGGGCTGCACCGGAATTACTTCGCCCTGCACGCGTAGCTCCACTTCCATGTTGCCGCGGGTGCCTACCGAATACGGACAGATTTTGTGGGCCTGCCGCACCATCTCAATGGTTTTGTTCCGGTCAAACGCTTTCAGGTCAACATCCAGTACTGCCGAAAGTCCGTAGCCCTCGCCCTCCTGGAATAACGCCACGGAGCATTTTACTTCGGTTTGGGGGTCGAGCCGGTCGCCGGCCCGCTGGGCAATTACCAGTAGTGCCTGTTGGAAGCAGGAGGAGTAGCCGGCGGCAAATAACTCTTCGGGGTTGGTGGCGCCTTTTTTGCCCCCCAATCCCTCAGGCACCGACATATCCAAGTCGATGATACCTGTGGCTGAACGAACGTGGCCGCTACGGCCGCCAATTGCCGTAGCTTCGGCAGTATATAAAGTTTTCTTTTCGGTGCTGGCCATACAGAACAGGTTGGTGAAGGAATAGATGGGTATGCTAACTGTGCTGAGCTACGGAAGGTTACTAAAACAGAGTGCAGGATTTTGCAGAAAAACACGCGTGTCGTTTGGCAGCGGCGGGTTTTCTGTCTAGTTTTGCCACTCATTACCGGGTCGCGTAGTACAACGGATAGTATAGGAGTCTCCGAAGCTCTTGATCCAGGTTCGATTCCTGGCGCGACCACACTTAGCAGCTTAAACCCCGATTCTACTTCAGAATCGGGGTTTTGTTTTTCTGGTGTGCGACGCAGTGTGCGAGAGTACATAAAAACGCCCCGACCTAACCGGCCGGGGCGCTGCATTTCCACCTGTAGAGTGCCACGAGAAATATTAAGTACAATTCCCCCAAAGCTGGGCGGGAAGCGGGGTAACTTCAACCTCTATCCCTTCCCATGTCCGCCGAGAAAGCCACCGTATTTTTATCTTCTATTGCTCCTCACATGCTTCGCCTGGTCAGTTATGCCCGGCACGTGATTGGCCACCAGCGGGCCGATGCCGAGGAGCTGCTCCACGATGCTATCCTAACCTGTCACCGTCGCATCGAGGCCCGGGGCTTTACCGGCGAAGACGACGCCATGGTGGGCTACCTCTACCAGCAGATTAAGCACGAGTACGATTGCCAGCGCCGTTCGGCCCGCCGGCATCCGGAGCACGAGCTGCCGGGCCAGGTGCCCGACCATCTGGAGGAGGTCCCCGCTCCGGCCGGGCCTTGCCCCGATGCCGTACACGTATTCCTACACCAGCACTTCTCCCCCGCCGATTGCGAGTTGTGGGAGTATCACCTGCAGGGCGTCACGCTGGAGGAAATCGGCTTTCTTACCGGCTCGACGAAAAGCACCGTACACCGGCACCTCGATAAAATCCGGGAAGCGCTGCGAAAGGAGTTCCGCACCTGGGACGAAGACCAGGACTAGGCCGGCACGACCCCGCCGGGAACACCCAGCGCCTTCGCCGCCACCAGAAAGCGCCGCTCCCGGTCGGCGTAGCCGTTGGTACCACCGTTGATGCGCTTGGTGATGGTGAGAAAGAAATTCCCATCGGCCAGCTCGTTCAGGCTTCGGGTGCTCCAGTACCACCCGGCCGACAGCGCGGCGTACAGTGGCTGCTCCAGCAAGAGCGGGTTGCCCACGAAATCGACACCGAAGGCCTTGCCCAGCGCGAAGTAGTTGGCCCGGCCCGTTATCTGAATAAGGCCCCGGCCCCGGAACCGAACACCGTCGCCGGACTGGGTGTTGCCCAAATCCTTCCGGCCTTCGTAGGCGGCCCCGCTGGCATATTCGCGCACGGCATCGAGGCCGCACGATTCGTGGCCAATCTGAGCCAGAAAGTGGGCCACCCGGAGCGGGGTATTAATCTTATACCTGGCCAGCGTCTGGTTAATCGGCTCCAGGAACTTGTCGGCTTCAGCGGCCGTGCAGCCTATAAGGGCGGCCTGCAGTTGTGCTTTCGTGAGTTGCATACTCAGGTAGTAGGTGAGGCCGGGGTATCGTCGCAAGTGAGTTGCGCCATAGCCGCCACGGCCGTAAAAAAGACAATGCCCCCGCTTACAACTTCCTTCAGCGTGCCGGCATCCAACAGGGCCAGCAGCGGGGTAAGCGTTACCGCTGCAGCGAGGCTCCGCTTCTGGACTTTTCGCCAGAATTCAGGCTTTGGAGCCCGGAGCCGGTACCATACTTCTCGGAGGTGCCGCACCAGGCGGCGAACTAGCTTTTTCATGGAGCGAGGGAGAGGTAGACAAGGGAGCCCAGCACGGTGCTCAGGCCGGCCACCAGCCAGCCCCGCCGGCGGGCCCGGCCCTGCCAGAGCTGGGAGCGTTGCTGGCTCACGTCGAGCCGCCGGCTGAGCAGCTGCGTGGCCCGGGCCGAGGAGTCGGCCGCCGAGCGGAGCGTGGTTACCTGCCGGCGCCGTAAACTGTCGGCCGCGGTGAGCTGCACGAGCAGGCGGGTTTGCACCTGGTGGGCCTCCCGGAGCACGTCATAGCGCCGGAGGGCGTCGGTAACGGTGGCCGCCTGGCTCTGTGGCAGGCACACGAGCGGCTCAGGAGCCTTAGCGGGTTTTACCGTAGGTTGACAGGTAGCGCGTAACGCGCTCAGCAGGCCAAGTAGAAGCAGGAGTGCGGCTAATTTCTTCATTGCGGGTTTGGAAGGTTTGCAGCTCCCGGCGCGTGCGGGCCTGGGCGCTGTCGTATTCGGTGAGCTGAGCCTGTTGCCAGGAGGCCAGGAGCCGCAGGCTGTCGGCTTGGCGCTGTAGCCGCTCCGTGCGGGCAGCTTCGGGGTTGTGCTTTGGCTGGCAGGCAGTGGCCAGCAGTACCAGGGCGAGTAGGGCGTGCTTCATCGGCTAGATATCGGCGGGGTTGGGTGGTGGGATAATGCCCTTGCCGATAAGCCAGCGGGTAAGGGCGTCATGCGACTTGCGTAGGCTGGCATTCTCCTCGTCGATGCGCTCCACGTGCTCGGCCAGTCGGCTCGTTTCGGCTGCATTCTTATTGAGTGCTTCCGTCAAGCTCTTGACGTTGCCCACCAAGTCCTTTGCGTTGTAGGCCAGCAGGCCGAACGTGATGGAGCAGATGGTGCCCAGCAGGCCTAGAATAAGTTTGAGTATTTCGGCAGTGGACACAGCTTAGAGGACAATGCCAGCAGTACGCCGGCGGATGGGAGTATAAGGAGGGGCTTCGGGGTAGGTGGTGCGGCGGGCCTCAATCCACTTTTTCAGGTCGGCGGTGCGGTCCTCGGCTTCCGTCTGAACGGATTTCTTTAGCTCGTTATAGGCCGCCGGGCTTAGCGGCTGGCCACTATCAACGAGGCCGGAGTTCGTGGTGCGCAGGTTCAGGAAGGGCAGCGAGAGCAGGTACACGTACTGGGCCAGCATCGGCAGCAGTTCAGTATGCAGCTCGTCGAGGCGGTCGGGCATCGGTACCGCCGGTTGGGCCTGCTCGGCCTGGTAGGCGTCGCATAGCAGCTCGTAGAGTGGCTGACCTAGAACCGGAACCAGGTACTTCTCCTGGGCCCGCACAATGCGGGGCTCGAAATAGCTCGGTGCCACGTTGGCCTCGACGTCGGTGTGGGCGGCAATGTCAGGCTTAGCCTGCAGTAGTTTAGTTTCCATCGAGGGGGGCGGCGTAATTGAGCACCTTGCCTGTTTTGGTATCCAGATAATTCAGAATGCTCACCACCTCCACCGACCGGAAAGAGCGCCACTGCTTTTTACCGTAGTCGTAGTAGGTTTTCGTGGTGCGCGAGTACGGCCGGAAGGATTTGGGCTGCTTGCTGGCCGGCACCAGCTGGAGGTTGCGCGTGCCCTCGGCCAGCCGAAGCCGGCCCTTGGGGCTCCCTCCTTTGGCCGAGCCATCCGTAACCGTGCGGTACACAAAGCGCACGGCCGTTTTGCCCAGCAAATCGAGCAGGTACTCCTTATTGCCCCACTTCTTGCGCTGGTGGAGCGCTACCCGGAGCGTTTTAACCATTGCGGAGCGCCTCCATCACCGTGCGCTGCAGGCCCTGGCCCCCGTCGTTTTGGTCAATCTGGCCCCCGTCGCCCATCTCGGCCTTTTCGGCATCGGTCAGCTCCGGCTCATCAATCCACTTGCGCAGACGTGAGGGGGGCAGAATCTGCTCGAGCAAATTTTCCGAGAACGTCATGCGCACCGGTAGGCTCGTCGTGATGTCGAGGGCCTCCACTGCTTCGGGCTCCACGTCGCAATGCTCCAGCAGCCGGCGGAAATCTTCCAGGAGCTCCTCCTGCTCTGGCCGGCACTCTGTATTGTAGAACAGCTCGTAAGCATTGCGCAGCTCGTTTCCGTTGCCACCGAGAGAACCGGTACCGGGAATGCCGGCAATCACCGGCGAGGTGAAGCCGTTGGCGGTAAGAATCTTCTGCTGGCACAGGTCCGAGTAGGTTTCGTACAGCGTATCGCCGCTGGCCGTAGTGTAGCTCAGCAGCTTGGTAGCCTCCGGGTCCGTGATACCCGTCATTACCATCAGTGACTTGCCGCGGGCCCCGGTGAACTTGTCCTGAATCTTCTTCTCGAACTTCTGGGCTGCCTCTTCCGGTGTCAGGCCCTCTCCTTCCGGCTCCTCCTTCGTTACCAGGATGGTGTTCACAGCGAAGCGGTTTTGCACGTTGGAGAGGTGAAACTCCGATAAGTCGCGCTCCAGCTGGGCGTAGTTGATAGCCGACCAGTATTCGGGCTCCGGATAATACTCGATGTCGTCGCTCTCGGTGTAGCTGACAAAGAGCTGGCGCTTATCCTCGGCCAGCGTGTCCGGATTGAATGCCTTAATAGGCACCGGCTTGTTTTTGCCTGAAGGCTTGCTCCAGTCGCGCGAAATGAAATACTCCTCTACCTCCCCTTCCTCATTCCACTTGCCTGAGCGCACCTGCTTAAACCGCTGGTAATGCAGCTCCGCTATGCCGGTGCCGCCCTGATTGGCAATCACCTGCACGGCCCACCCCCGAAACGTGCGCTTGTCGAGGGCCAGCTGCTTGAGCAGCTTATGGTGGCTGTTCTTTCCGTCGATTTTCTGGAGCAGAGCAAACAGCTTCGGAGCCTTGGCCTTGTCCACCGAAAACCCGCTGCCAGCAATGAGCCGGGCGGCCGTGTTGATGCAGCGGGCCAGCGTGGTCGAGCCCTTTTTAATGGCCAGCAACTCGTCGAAAAACGTGTTATTGGCTCCAACCTTCACCCAATCACCGGTACCCGTAGTTTTCACCACAGGCGGGGGCGGAATCACGAGCGAGAGGGCAACGGAAACGACTTGCATGGAAGCGGGAGGTACTTAAGAAAGGAGGTTGAGAAAGCCCGGAATCAGAGCGGCGGCTACCCGGTCGGCTTTGCGGGTGGCCTGGCTGGAGAGGCTCACGCTTAGCTCCACGCCGGGCGTGTCGGCTACATCGAGGCTGAGGCCGAACTCAGCCCCGGCCCACCACCAGCGGCCCGACAGGTCCTGAGCCAACGCGTGCACCGGACCGGTGGCCAGGTCGAGGGCGTGGCCCACGAGGGAGCCGGTGGTGTCGGCGGCCGAGAGGCTGAGCTTCTGCGTTACCAGGTCGCCTTGAGCAGTGAGCTGGCCCTGCTCCGAGAGCTGGCCAACGGTGCGGCCCACCAGGAGCAGGCCGCCGGCAACGGAAAGGCCCAGCGTACTCACCTCCTGCCGGTCGGGGGTAGAGTAAAAGAACTCTACCCCCGGTTGGAATGGTGTGAGCAGCAGGGCCCGGATACCCATTGCCGAATAGGTAGCCCCGGCCATGGGCTTAGGCTACCAGTTTGGCTTTGATTGCATCGAAAGCCGCATCCACGATTTCCAGCGGGCGGTTGTTTTCCGCGCCGGACACCGCAATGTCGTAGCCGTTCAGGTCGCCGGCGGCGGCACCAGTGCTACCGTCGTTTTTCTCCGCCTGCAGGCCGTTTTGGATGCCGGCAATCCAGCGCTTACCGCGCCGGTCGGTCACGATGTAGGTGTGCGGCTCCAAATCCATTGCCATAGCGGCGTCGTGCTTCACCTGGGAAGCACCACCCAGCACCAGGCCGAGGGTTTGTTTCACGTAGGTAGAAGCGCCAAACTGCGTAGCAAAGTCAAGTTTTACTTTGTCTTTGTCGGAGTCGAGGGCTACCACCTTCAGGTCGGCGTTTACTACGGCCGTGGCCACGCTCCCGTCCTGGTTGTAAGTGTAGGTTACCGCACGGGTAACACCATCGGCCAGGAACGTAGCAAAGGCCAGCACCGTCACCAGAGCACCGCCCTGGCCATATTTGCTTTCTTGTTTTACCGAGCTAGTGAGCTTAGGCATTGTCAGGTAAAATTTCGGTGATGGAATCGGCGTCACCGCCGGCGGCAGCCAGGGCCGCATTTTCGTCGAAGTAAGCCGCACCGGCTACCACGTAGCCTTTCTCCAGCCCGTAGCGCTGGAGCAGCTCCCGGATTTCGGCGTGTGGGTCGGCGGGTTGCTGCTCCTGCTCAGCTGGAGCCTGCTCGTTGGTGGGCTCAGTGTTCGGGTGGGCCTGTTTGTAGGCGTCGAAATCCTCCTGCAGCTGCTGGAGCTTTTTCTCGGCCTCGATGCGGCCATTCTTTTCCCGGGACACTGATAGCTTTAGGCCCTTCACCTGCTGCTCCAGCTTCACCTCAGCTTCCGGCTTCGTAACAGGCTGGTTCGAATCGGCTACCGTATCGGCTGATTGAATCGGAGCGGCGGCTTCCGTCGCCCCGGTCGTTTCGTTGGGTACCTCGCTCATCTTAGATGTAGAGCACCTTGCGCGAAGAATTGAGTACCGTGGTGTCAGCAGCGGCTACCATCTTGAAAAAGAGGTCGTCGCTCATGTTGTTCACCTTGTCTACCTTGAATTCGGTGGTATCCGATTCCAGGTCGGTCGCGTGCACGAAGTCTCCTTGCTCACCAGCACGGCCAGCGAAACGAGGGCCACCAGTAGGCACAAATTCTACCGGGATGTTGGCGAAGGTTACTACCGTATCCTCGCCCTGACCAGTAATCTTGAATTTGTCCTTGAACTCCTGGTTCAGATTGCACAGCTCCATGGTCTGGTAGTCCTCCAGTGGCGCGAAAATGCGCACGAGGCCTTCCTCCAGCTCGGCTTTGTCGATTTGCGCGTAAATGCGAGCATACTCGGCCACAATGTTTGATGTGTTGACACCACCAGCAACGGCCACCACGTGCTTTACCACGCCACCACCAACAAGCGAGTTGTTAGCGGTAATGAGCTTGGCAATCAAACCGTCGAACTCGCCTTCCTCCTGAGCAGCGGCCCACGCCTTCTGAGCAGCGGGAATAGTGCCGGAGTTGGCAATAGCATCCTTCGTTTCGGCCGTGATGCTCTGGTAAATCAGCTCCTCGTAGCTCTTACCCATGCGGGGAATGAGGTACGAAGTGGTAGCCTGTTCGAACTCGGTGGAGCCAATGTTGGCAGCACCCGCCTGCATGGACTTCCCGAAACGGCTGGAGCGCAGGTTGTCCATCGTCCAGTTATCGAACGCCATTACCTTTTTCGGCAACACCTTCCGGTCGCCGAACTTGATGCGGTCGGGGCCGTTGTTGGCTGCCAGCGTATCCACGTCAGACTCGCGGATTTTCTCTTTGTAGCGCTGCCACTTCACCTTACCAGAGATGGAGGTAAGCACACGCTCGTTTTTGATGTTGTCTTCCGGGCGCAACAGCTTCCGCTTTGCGGTCCGGTTGGCCTCCAGCACAGCAGAGTGAATTTCCTGTGCGGTTTCGCCGGTAAAGTGGATAGGATTGTACTCCATGAGTGATTTGGCCCGAAGGCAGGTTGAAAAAAGGGTTAGGAATTAGTTGGATTGGGCCTTTTTACCGTTCGCCCGGGCCGCACTCAGGCGTTGTTTCCATGTTGGCACTTCAGCGGCTGCCTCCTCGGCTTTCTCGGCTCCCTTGTCGCCGGCCAGCTTCACGGGGGTAGTTGCCGGCTTGGCCTTGAGCTTCAGCTCTGCCTCGGCCAGCTTGGCGGTGAGGTTCTGGATTTCGGCATCCTTACCACTGATAGCCACCTCCTGTGCCGTGATTTGAGCCGACATGGTTTCCTGCGTTTCGTACCACCACTGGTCGGTGGTGACCTTGAACATCACGCCCTTGTCGGTTTTGTATTTGCCGGTTGGCAGCAGCGTACCATCGGCCTTGTAGAGCTTTTTGCCGATGGGGTCGTGGGTGATAACCTCCCCACCTTCCAGCGTAATGCTGGAGGCCTCCACCGCCGTAGTGGCCGGGGCCTCGGTGGTAGCATCGGCCAGCTTCTGCTCAGCCGCCGGCACGGCAGCCGCGGCGGTGGCCGTGGTGTCGGTAGTGGACTCGGCCGCAGCATCGACCTTCTTACCGTCCTTTACTGCCAGCTCGCCACCGCCCTTGAGCTTGTAGGTGCCATCGGCCAGCAGCTCGCCACGGTTGCCCTCCGCATCGAGGGTAAATACCTCGCCGGTGGTGTCGTCAACCTCTACCTGGCTGTCGTCGTCGAGGGTAAGCATGGCCAGGCTAATAGCGCCGATAAAGGCCATAAATCGGGCAAAAATGCCTTTGGGTTTTTGGGGCATGGATTGAGTTGGTTGAATGGAAGAAAGCTGTGCGGAGAGAGTGGTATAGGCCAGCAGGCCCTCCATGGAAAAGCCCTTGACGTTGCCAGTTTCCACCTCATCGGCCCAGAGCTTGGCATCCGTCACCTTGTAGCTGGCCATCCACGTGCCCACGGGTACCTGCTCGGCCGTGAAACCCAGCGCGTAGGCCTTATCCTGGCTGGCATCGGTTACCAGCCAGGACTCTTTGCAGAAATTGCCCTCCAGTGCGGTGTCGTGCTGCAGGTTGGTGGCGTGCGTGTTCTGCTGCTCGTGAAAGCGCTCGTGCATCTGCTCAATCACCTCGGCCGAGAAGGTCAGGTAGTAGAGCTGGCCCTTGTCGTCGAGGCGGGCTATCTGCTTGTCGGGAATGAGTACCGGCCCCGTGAGCACCTGCTTCTTGGCATCGGCCTTCAGGGCCACGGGTAGCGTTTGCTCAGCCGACAAGGCCACGAAATCCACGCCGATAGCGGGCTTATCCACGAACGATACCAGGCTCACTCCTACTTCCGGAGCGGCGGGTGCGAACTGAACGGCGTACACGGGGGGCTTTTTCTGCGGCATGTTGCCCCTATCACGCCGGCCCCTCCGATTTTTCCCACGGGGGCCGGGAAAAAAGCATCCGGCGGCCGTGATAGGGGCATGATAACCAAAGCCTACAAAATCACGATTGACGGGCAGGAGGCTCTCGCCACCACCGGCCAACTGAAAAAGGAAATCGAGCGGCTGGAGGAGGAGCTGGATAAGGTCCAACTCGGCTCGCCGGAGGCCGACGCCTACGTGCGCGAGCTGGGCAAAGCCAAGGCCGCGCTCAAAGGGCTGGAGGAGTCGGTAGACGTGGCCTTTGATAAGGACAAGGCCGGGGCTTTTGTCGATGCTGCCGCCGGCCTGGCTGGTGCATTCGAAGTCGGGACGGTAGCAGCCACCAACTTCGGGCTAGTCTCGGCCGAGAGTGCTGAGGCCTACCAGAAACGGCTCACTGAGCTCATTGCCGTAGTGCAGGGCCTGGAATCCGTGCACAAGCTCACCACGTCGGAAGTAAGTACCGCCCTGAAAGGTGCCTGGTCGGATGCCAAGCGCGTTATTCTCGGCTACCTGGGTATCGGGGAGGCCGCTACGGCCAGCGGCACGGCCGCGGCTACGTCCGGCAAGGTGGCCCGTCTGGCACTGGCCAGCATCGGTATTGGTGTGCTGCTGCTGCTACTCGGCTTGGTCGTAACCAATTGGGATAAAATCACCGGCGCCGTAGAGCGCAACCGGGCGAAAGTGGTGGAAGCCCTCAAATACATCAGCCCGCCCCTCTATGGGCTAATATCGTTGCTCGACGAGGTAACCAAACGCTTCGGCGGCCTGAGCCAGCTGGCCTCCGGGCTGGGCTCCGCCCTGGTAGAGAGCTTTAGCGCCGCCGGCGACGTGCTGGGCAAGCTGCTGCAGGGCGACGTGACCGGCGCACTCAACGAGGCCCAGAAGTTCGGCACCCGAACCTCGGAGGCATTCGACAAGGGTGTTTCCGAGAAAAATGCCGAGCTGGCCGAGGAGCGGGACCGGGCGGGCTCAGCCCAGCGGGCCGAGAGCCTGAAGCGTCAAATTGCTGAGGAGGAAGCCGCCGGCCGGGACGTATACGAGCTAAAAAAGCGCCTACTCGGTGAAGAAATCAAGCAGCTGGATAAGTCAGCCGCCGACTACGCGAGCAAGCTGGCCGATAAGCAGTCTGAACTCCGGGCCCTGACCAATGCCCACAACAAAAAACTGGCCGACGACGCCGAAAAAGCCCGTAAGGAGGAAGAAGCCAAGCAGAAACAGGCCACCGAAAAAGCCCAAAAGGAGGCCGAGGACCGGTATAATAAGCTTCGGGCTACCCAGAAAGAGGCACTGGAGAGAGAAGCGGCTAACAATGAGGAGTACCGGAAACGCCTGGTGGCCACGGCCCGGGCCTACGGCGGCACCCAGCAGGACATTTTACGGGCGGAAATCAATGCGGCGTTAGCTGCTCAGGCCGAACTCGTGGCCAACGGCAAGCGCTTCGGCTCCGAGTACCTTGCCCTGCAAGCCGAAATCCGGGAGAAGGAGCAGCAAATCGTAGACGCCAACCTAGCCGCCGCCAAAAAAGCCCTCGATGACCGGGCCGCGCTCCAGAGTAGGGAGCTGGCCCAGCTAGACGATATGCAGTTTGGCCGCCTCAGCCGCCTGCAGCGGGCCGGAGCTGGTGAGCGGCAGCTCGACCAGCAACGCCTTGAAGATTTGCGGGAGCGGCAAAAACTAATGGAGAAATTTGGGCTAACTGCTACGCGAGCTTTTCAGGAAGTTCTTAACTCCATCGACGAGCTAGAGAAGAAGCTACTTCCAAAAACCCTTACCCTCGGCCAAACTATCCTCAAGGCTCTTTTCGGCCTGTCCGACGATGCAGCCCGGGCATTGGCCGGGGCTTTAACCGAAATATTCGGGCAAGTCTACCAGGCTGCTCAGATTTTCAACGACCTGTATTTCCAGCAGGCCGACGAGCGCCTGGCTCAGCAGATTCAGAAGTACGACGACCAGTTGGCCGCGCTGCAGGACAGAGGCAAGGTTATCGAGCAGGAGCTGGCCGACGCTACCCGCACGCGCGAACAGCTGGAGAAAGACGTAGACGCCCAGCGCGGTGCTCGTCGGGAGGCTACCGTGGCCCGCATTGCGCGTGAGCGTACGGAGGAGAACCGCCTAGCTCGGGAGAAGGCCCGCAACGACACCGAGCAACTCAAAGCGGCCAAGCTAAAGGAGGATGCCGAGAAACGCCGGCAGGAGCTCCAGAAGAAAAGCCAGATACTCTCTGAGTCGGCCCAGCTCGCCGCCAACGGTGCCACGGCCGCCGAGGCTATTCTGGCTGGGGTGCGGGCTGTGTCCGGAGCCAACGCTATTCCATTCCCGGGGAACCTGGTAGCGGTGGTGTCTGCGCTGGCTGCCACGGCCACGGCCATTGCCAGCGCGAAGAAGCTGGGCGCAACTATCAAAGGTGCTAATGGCGGTTTGCTGGAGGGCCCTTCGCACGCCCTGGGTGGTATTCGCGGTACTGGTCGCTTTGCCAACGTAGAGGTGGAGGGCGGCGAGGCGCTAACCAACGCCCGGGCCACGTCCAACAACCTCGGCACGCTTGCTACTATCAACAAGTATGGGCACCGGATTCAGTTTGTCGCCATTCCGCGGGCCCTAGTCAAAGGTGCAACCGGTGGCCAGCTCTCGGCAGATGGTGGGCTCAACGTGGCGGGAGCCGATGCCGGCGGCATGGTGTCGGTACCGGTGGGCCAGCTGGAGCGCACGAACCAACTGCTGGAGCAGCTCGTGGGCCACGCTGCTACCACGGCCGCTAAGGAGCCATTCGTGTTCGATGGGCCCAACAGCCGGCGTATTACCGACCGGGCCGACCAGGAGAAGGCTGATGCCGGCGGCGGCCGGTTGTTTTAAGCATGAAAAAGCCCCCAAGTGCTGTACTTGGGGGCTTTTTCGTGCTTAAAAGGATGCCTCTCTTTTCGTTACCGAGGCTCTTAGCTCGGTAGTGAGTGCTTGAAAGTCGCTATTGAGCCGCTCCCACCACATGTCGTAGGTCTTTTTCGACACCGGATTGGCCGGAATTACCTGTTCTAGAGGGGTGCCACCCTCCCGTATATCGGTGATTTCATAGCGCATTTTGCCCTCTTTAAACTGGAAATTGAGCATGTGCTGGTAGTTTGAGGGGGCTCCGGTAGCCACGTTCCGGAAGTTGAGCCGGCCCTGAGCTACTAGTTGGCTGTTATTAGGGTCTTCTACCTGAATAACTGCCTTCGCGCTATTGTAATGGCTGGCCAGCCATGCTTTCGTCTTGAGGTAGAGCTGGGCTTGTGTAGCACCAGGCACCTCAATAACACCTGTATAGCTCACTTTATGCGTGCTGCTATCCACAGGAAAATTTCGCAGGCCCTTATACTCATACTTTTGAGCTGAAGCAGCGCCAGCGAGGGCCAGCAGGCACACGAGCAATACGGATAGTTTTTTCATGGCTGCGAGTTTAGCAAAAATGCTACCAACAGGCTACTCCTCAATAATTTTGGAAATAGTCCCTCGCCAGCCAGTCAACCCATTACCTGCCACATCAAACGCCGCTACAACGTTTCGTGGATAATCTATATCGACCGTATAAGAGTGCGCCTTATTACGAATACTGGCCATAGCTTCCTGCATATCGTAATCTGGATGGTAGAGTACATTCTGCGGCAGGTTCGTAATTATTGGCTCACCCGTTTGGGTATGAAATCCAAAAAAGGAATCCTGAAAACCTGATTCTTCAATCAGTAGCTGCCGAATCTCGGCTTGACGGTATTCGAGTTCGAACGTTAAGATTACAGCCATTTGCAATTGTGTATTTGAGCCCCAACGATACGAAAAAGCCCCGACCAAATGGCCAGGGCTTAATAAAGGCCAGAATGCCTATTAACCTTTTTGAAGGATGAAGGTCAGATTTAACCCAACCCAACTATTATGGTGTACAGGAGAGGATATAACATCCTTAACAAAGAATCCTTGTTCTAAAGCCTCATTAACTTCAGGAAAATTGAGTGCTTGACTGTCCTTATCTCTAGGACCGTTTATGTTGACATTCAAACTAATTACTTTCTGTTCCATTCTGTAAAGTGGTTATGTTCTGACGGTACCAACATACAAAAAAGCCCCGACCTCATCAGTCGGGGCTTTTTGTAGCAGAATGGCAACAGGCCAGAACCTGCTTGGCGGCCACCCCGCCAACACGGTAGGCCAAAGCTAGTAGAATTCTTCCACCAGGTATTCCTCGCCAAAGAACTCGATGCCCTGAGCCTCGCCGCCGGGAGTGGTCGGAGCCGGCACCCCGCCGCCCACGGCCACCGGCACGCGTAGCAGGAGCTCCAGCTGTGTATCTCCCTCCCCTCCTACCGTGAAGCTAGGCACGTTGCCCAACCGGTAGAGGTTACCGCCCATTTGCACGGAATGTGCCGGCGTCAGCCGAGCATACAGCCCGGGCGTAAGCGCTACCCCGATGCGTAGGCGATGGCCCCGGAGCAGCTCCTCAAACAACCCGGCGTAGTGCCGCTGGTAGAGGCCGCCGGGGCCGCTGAACTGCCAGGAGGTAGGGAAGTCAGCCAAGCCAAATAAGGCCGTAGGCTTGAACGCGAAGCTGAGTACCCGGCTAGCCAGTGGTGCAACCCCTCGATACACGAGCAGGCGGGGCGCGTAGGCATAATTCCAGCTTACCTCACTTTGTGGCGTCTGGAGCGCGTCGGGACTGGCCAGGCAGGGCAAGAGCACCCGGCCGCCGGCCTCGTTACGGTATTCCCGGTTGAGCGTTGGAGCCCATGGCAGCCGAATAGCCTGCTCCTCCTGCTCAACGCCCACGGGCACGCGGGCCGGCTGGTAGGTATAATCGGCAAAGCCCTTGCGGCCCTGCAGCAGTGCGTCGCTTTCGTCATCGGCCCAGCCGAGCACAATGCGCCGGGCCGGCAGCGCCGGCAGGTACTCGCCTTCTTCCGGATTGCACCGACCGGTTAAGTCCACGGCCAGTGCCGCCGGCAGCTCGTACCGTTCCCGGTAGTGGAAAGTAAGGGTACGAGTGGTGGCATCGGTGGTAAAGCGTAGGTTGCGGCTACTCACGAAGCCCCGTACGAAGTCGCGCTGGCTCATCGCCGGCAGCAGCTTGGCCACGTCGAGCCTCGTGGGCCAGGCCTCCCGCGGCTCCACTTCGAACTCCCACGCCTCGAAGGTGAGGCGTAGCCCCTGGGCCTCCTGGCTGGTGATGGGCGGCTGGAGCTGCGTACGCACCACGGCTACTACCCGCTGGCCCGTTTCCAGATACAGGCCGTTTTCGCTCAAGGTGTCGGTATCGAGGTCGAAGGTGCCGGCACCAGTCAGCTCCAGCTCATGGAGCACCTCGCCCTCGTCGAGCGTCTGGCCGGCCAGCAGCCGCACGAGCTGGAGCAGCACGGGCTCCACCGGTCGGGGCTTTACCAGGCTCAGCACCTGCAGGCGGGCCCGCAACCGGTAGCCTCCATCGAGCCGAACCTCATACACGTTCCGCTTTGCGCCGTTTGCTCCAATAGCCAAGCTACGCCACCGCGCGGCCGGGTTGTAGCTTGGGGTGGGCTGGAGACCCCAGAAGAAGGCCAGCGCCCCCGTATCGGGCTGGGTAACGGGCACGAGCAGCCCGCTAGCACTCAGGTCAAAGATGTTGAAGGGAGCCGCCGGCACCCCGCCGGCACCGCGCACCTTCAGCAGCTCACCCCAATTCCAGGGCACCTCCGAGCCGGTGAAGGGCAGCAAGGCCTCGCGTACCTCCTCCTGCTCCAGCACCTCGCCCCTGATGCTCCAGCCCACATCGGCAAAGATTTGCCGGAGAGTGCGCACGAAGCTCACACTTGGCAAATAGTCGTCTACCTCCAGCGGGGCTCCGACCTTGTTGGAGGGTGGCACCGTCTGCTCCTGGCCCTCGACCACGGCCCCGCCCTGGTAGAAGTTGCCATAGGCCACGAAGGGAAATTGCACGTCCGTAGCCGAGGCCGACAACGCCAGCCGGGCGTCGAAGCCGTGCCGGCCCTGGTACACGAACGGGGCAAAGGCCAACTCCTGCAGGGTTTTCGTACCGATAGCCTGAAACACGTCTACCTCGTCGGAAACGAGCTTGCCCTGGTAGCCACCCTTGATACTGGTGAGCTGCCACAGGCCCCGAAAGAACAGGTTGCCATTCACATACAGGCGGGCCGCATAGGGCACCAGCGGCGCGAACTTATCGAGGGTTTGCGGGTCGCGGTGGTGGGCAAACACCCGGTCGTTTTGCCGGGTGTAATCGAGGCTGAGCGTGTAGCTACTCTCGGCGGCCCGGCTGTCGAGGCTGGCCACGTCGGTACCAGGCTTCTGCATGCGCAGCAGCTTGCCCACGTTCAGCGGTAAATCTACCGGCTGGTCGTTGAGAAAAAGGCGGATATCCTCCATTTAGTTGCTGAGCGTGTACGTGGGCGGGGCCGGGGCCACGTCGAGGGTAAGACTGTACTTGTTTTCGGGCTCGTTGTAGTCGGGGCTGAAGCCTGTTACCACCACAGGCTCCCGCTCCTCGCCGGCGAGCAGATACACCTCCGGCGAGGCGGCCAACTCCTGGCACAGCCAGTCAAGCCCCGCGCGGGTAAGCGGCCCGCTCGCGAGCTTGCGGGCCTCCTCCAGTTCTACTCGGCGCACGGCCTGGCTCGTACCACGGCTAAAGAGTTGGGCGGCACGTTTTGGCGTTGGCTCAGTGAGGCCCTGCAGCCAGACCGTTTCGTAGGCCCCGCGCCGGCTCAGGAAGTGCAGGCAGGCCCGGGCGGGGCCGTGCTCTAGCACGGCCTTGAGCTGCTCCTGTCCATCCACCGACACGGTATAGGTGCTCCGGAGCGCCGCGGCC
This sequence comes from Hymenobacter pini, assembly GCF_020421205.1. Taxonomy (GTDB): domain Bacteria; phylum Bacteroidota; class Bacteroidia; order Cytophagales; family Hymenobacteraceae; genus Hymenobacter; species Hymenobacter pini. The sequence continues at coordinate 489,541 of NZ_JAIZZH010000001.1, read as the reverse complement.
GGGAGTTGGCTAAGCAGGTCCCCCCACTCCACCGCCTCCACTCCGCCGGCGGCTACGGCATCAACGGTGATGGTGCTGAGCACGCCGGTGCTCGTGCGCGTGGCCAGCTGGGCCCGCACGGCCGCGCCTTCTTCGCATAGCACGTAGGCCCGCTCCAGATACACTGCCCGGCCAACCGGCACCCGCCCGCCCGGCATTGGGACCGACAAGGCCAGCACCGACGCCAAGGCCGGCACCGGCACTACGCCCTCCAGCCCCCAACATACCTCCGTATCGGCTACCACGAAACGCCGGCGCAGGCTTTCCCCTTCCGGCTGGTAGGCCTCACCGAAGCGCACGAAGTAAGCCACCAAGCGGTCGGTAGTCGTAGCCCTGCTGTGCCCGACGAGCGGGAGCAGTGCCGGGCTCAGGTCGAACTCGTAGTGGTTGCCCGTGCGGTAAAGCTGCTCCAGCCTATCGACGAAATAGGCGCTGGCTACCTCTACAACTCCGCCGAACGTGGCTACCGGCACTGCCCAGATTTCCACGTAGCAGCCCCACGCGGTTTTCGTCTGGCTCCGGAGCGCATCGACGCCGGGCGTGTTGGTGAGCGTAAGCCCGCCCTGCTCGTCGGACACCTCAGCCTCAATGTTCAGGGCCGAGCCTTCGACGAGGGCCACCAACTCTATTCGGCCTGGGTCGGGCTGGCTTACCCGGTACCGGGCGCTAATGACAACCGAACTGGCCAGCACGGCCGCCAGGGTAATAGCCGAGTTGAACTGGCCCGGGCCAGGCGTAACATCTACGGCCGTGAAGGTTTCGCCCAACACCGTCAGCACGGTATCAGCGACCAAGCTCTCGACCTCCACTACCAGGCGGGCCCGCACCGGCGTACGGCCGGTTTCGGCCGACTCCATGGCAAAGAGCAACGGCCGGCCCACTACAGCCAGCCGGGGTAGCGTGCTTGCAACGAGGCGGGGCACGTAGGTACACGTCCCGTCGTCTTCGGTGGCGTCGGGGTCGTAATTGGTGGCGTCAGGGTCGGTGCATCCGGGAACGGGTGCTGCATCGTAGCCACATGCCGGGCTGTTGGCCTGCACAAGCGTAGCCACGGTGCCACCGCTACCGTTGGCCGTGATGCGGTACCGGTCGTAGCTATCAGCCTGGCCCGTTTGGCCACCAGCGTTCCGGCATTCATAGCGTAAGAAAGTGCCAGCAGAAGGCGGGGGGAGCCAGCCACATGTTTCGCTGTTTTCAATCGGCTCGATACGAAAAGTACCGTCGCCGTTGTGGTAGAATCCGCGGTACGTTGTGCCTTGGCAATCATTGTGAAACTCCTCTGATGAAGGGAGGCCACCGGATTCAGGCGGTGGTGGAGCGCCTTGGTATCCACCAGCATACAGCACATCGGTTTCCTGCGTGGCTACTACTTGGCCGGTTTCGATATCGAACTCGTAGCGAGTGGGCTCGTAGCGCGCGGTATAGACTCCAGGATTTTGCGGGTCGTCGGTTTGGTCAAATGGGCCAGCAAACGACCGGTAGAGAAAAATCTTAGCCATTAGGCAGGGCGTTTTTTAAATACCTGGTCAAGCTCCAGCGTGATGCTCGAAAGCAGGTCTTCGTTGAGGTAGATATCGAGCAGCTGCTGGCCTTCATCGAAAGCCGGCGTGAGAAAGTGCCGGCCGCGGATACCATTGCGGTAAATGGCATTCTGAATAATGAAAGCCAGCTGATTCGCGCTTTTGAACTGGCCACCCTTGCGCCGGTTGAAAATCTTGCGCTTGCGCATCCACGAGAGTAGCGCATCGAGAGGCACCTTCTTGGTAAACTTCGGCCGGCCCCGGTCGAGGTATTCCAGGTAGTCGAGGGCGTAGAGCTCCAGCGCAGCCGAGGCCGTGAACTGGCCACCGGTGCTCCGGGCCTGCACGGCGCGGGCCTGCAGGCTCTTGAGCAGTGGAGAGGTGCGGCGGTCAAGAGGGAAGCGGCCAGACTCCAGCACGAAGTAGATGTGCTGAACGATGGCCTCCCCCACCGCCTCCAGTACCTGTTTTATGTCGCGGTAGGTGGGCATGCAGGTATCACGCCCGGCCGGGTAGTTTTTCCCGCCGGCTATAAAAAAGCCCCGCTGGGTGGAGCAGGGCTTTTTGCATGATGAGTTACGCGCTTATCACAATGGATGCGTTTCGATTATTGCCGCTTACATCGGGCAGAACTGAGCTGTCAGCTGACGCTCCAGCCAGGTCGTAGTGAAACAAGAGGCTATCTGTCGGAAGGTTAGCTGACAGGCTGGCTTTCTCAGCAGCGGTCCAGGGGCGGGAATAGCCCCGAATATCAGCAAACTGACCCTCGGCTGAATAGTAATTTGTGCCGACGGGTGACCCGCGTCGGAACAGACTCAGCGCGAAGCTGGCCGCTTTTGCCTCGTCGGTGAACTCCAGTACAACCAACTGCCAATTGCCCGTCGCAATCTGGTTCAAGCCGACCTGCGTAACCTGCGTCACAGCCTGCCCATTGGAGAGAGCCGAACAACCGGGCTCGTACAGCCCCTCTACCCGGTCGATGTAGGCCCACAGAACTGATTCCTTGCCAGGAGAGCGAGAGTCCCATAGCAGGAGGTTGAAATCGTAGTTAGAAACCGCCGGGAAGGGGTCGTGCTTATACCAGAACGCCACCGTCTTGATGTTCGTCAAGTCGGGCAGGGTAACGCCTGAACCGTTCCCCGATAGCGTGATAACGCGTGAGGTGGGGCCGACCGTCTCACCGGGAGGAGGCGTTACTGTGCAGCTAATAGCGGCAATGGCCGCCGTTTTAGCAGTTTGGGTAGCCAGCGTGGTAGCTTCCGTGAGGGACGTGTAGGAAACGGCCTGACGCGTTTTGGTAACGGAGGCTCCCGTGCCACTGCCGCATTTGGTGGTGTAGTCCTGTGCCGTGGTGGTGTAATCCGTAGGCGGGCTGACGTAGCTGGGTTTGCTACGGGGCAGCCCGTACAGTTCTCGGTAGATGTCGTAGCTGCCGTGCTGGTAGAAACTGTATCCGTCATAGTGGGCGGTATCGGCCAAGTTGTAGTTGCCGGCATCGACGTACACTACTCGGCTATCCAAGTTCTGCAATGACAGCACGTTGGCCCGCATCTGGGGCACGTTGTTTTCAATGCTGGCTTTGGGAATAACTACGATAATCTTGCTCTGCGGTGTCAGAACGCCATCGGCGGTAAGGTCGTCGAACAGCTGCTTGGTTTTGGCAGGCCAGGTGTTGGTTGAGCCGCCGGTTTCACCCTGGTTGTGCAAATAAGTGGGATTCCAGGCGATGCCTTCAGAGGCGTAGATAGCCTTCAGTGCCAGCGCGGCTGTTACAAACTGGCTGTACCAGGTATCGGGGCTGGTGTTGTAGCCGTTTTGGGTGCCAGTCTCTCCGCCTACTTTAGACAGTTGTTCAATGGTGCGTCCGCCTACGCCCAGCTTTACGATGTCCAGGGTTTTGCCCGGTTGGTATTTTTCCACTGCATCCGCCAAGCCCAGCTCAAAGCCAAAACTGTGGTCCTCTGCAAAACCCAATGGTACATTTCCCCCGTACTGGTTGACTCCAAACTCCAATTGAGACAGGAGCATGTGTTCCCGATGGTACATGTTGGTGTTCAGGAACTTTCGCACCAAGTTCAGCGGCAATAATTGCTCGGAATATAGAGACGCCTTTTTCTCCGGGCCTTCCAGGTTGGATTGTCCATAGCCAAGCAATGCACCGCGGTTGACTATGCTTGCCGCCGGCGTAGCAGTTGCCACGGCTCCCCCGGTCGAATATCCCACCGAGTTCTGGGCCTGGGCCCGGAAGTTGTACGCAGTGCCATTGGTCAGCCCCGTATAGGTGTACGAGAGGCTGCTGCTGCTGCCGTGGGTACTCCATGTGCTGCTGCCCTGCGTACGATACTGGTAACGGTAGGAGTTGATGGTCGCGCCTCCGTTGGCCGGCGCTTCGATGACAGCGGCAACCTGCGCGTTACCAGGTGTCACATCAATTTGGGTCACGTCGGCGGGGACGGTAGGCGTGGGTGTGGTACCGGCATCTATAACCGTTACCGGGCCGGGCCAAATAGCCTCGATAGAGGGCATACTGCCTGCTAGCCGAGCCTTCAGGTTCGTGTAGTTGCCCGCTGGAATACCGGTAAAGACGATGCGAAACGAGCCGTCCGGCTGTTGCAAACCAGCCTGCCATACCAACGTAACCGGGTGCTGGAATTCAATGGCCTTCGTTGTGTTTGCCCGCGAAGCGGACAGTGTAAGCGTGTTGCCCATGGGGTTAGGAAGCGGTTACGGTGAAAGTTGAAATGGCATCAGAGCCCTGCACATCTAGGAAGGTGATGGAGCCCGTTTCGGCGACGGGCCCGGTGAATGGCTCCTTGTTTAGCACGAACGGCCCTGCAGGCTGGCTACCCGAGGCCGCTACCCGGAAGCCTACCTCACCAATACCTATTGGCCCGGTAAGCCCCTTCAGATATATGCGCCCGTTTTGCATGTAGGCATTCTCGCTGGTCAGTGGCACGATGCCGGCCACACCAGGCCAGCCGAAGCCCTCATATTGCACCAAGGCAATGAAACCCGGCACGAGCAGGGCCGAGAAAGTATTAGTCACATCATCCACCTGGCCCTGAGCAGGCTGGCCTGGCGCTACTGGCGCCAGGGTCTGTAACTTCCGAAGCACGTACTCCCAGGCCTCGGCAGAGGTGGCTAGGCCCGGGTGATTGCCGAATTGATTGGTGACAATGGGTGTAAATCGGAAGGCAGTTACCATCTTCTCCAGCACTTCGCGAGCCTCCTCTGCACGAGTCGGCCCGTTTGCGGTGTGCTCTGGCGTGCCCTTGGTCCGGAACTTGGCCCGGATAAGAGTAATTAGTGGGTCAAGTAGGGGCATCAGACAGGGGTATAGCGCGTGCGCAGTGCGTCGCGGTTGACAGCAGAGGGATAAGTGAAGCTAATTTCGGCCCGCCAGCCGCTGGCCTGGTCGGTGCCCGCGTCGGTAAGGCTTACCGCCGAAACCCGCTTTACATCGGTAAGCACCTCCTCCAGCCGGAGGATTTCCACCAGCTCCTCCAGGTAGCCGCCGGTGGTGGCCAGGATAGCCGCTTGCCGGCGTGTGCCTTCGTTGGTGCCGTGCTCGTCGGGCATGTCGAGCACCTGCAGGGCTACTTGGTAGGCATCGAGGCCGGGCTGCTCCTCTCCTACCTGCATTTCTGCTTCGAGAAATACTTGGGGGTACGGGTCGGCCCCGCTGGCCTGCTCGTCGGGGTAGCCGACGTGGAAGTGGGCAATGGGCCGGTAGCGGCTCACCACGTCTTCGAGGTAGGCGAAGATGCGGGCGGCTCCGGAGTCGAGTGGTGGCTGGTCGGACATGCCCGTATCACGCCGACCGGGCCGGCATTTCCCGCTTCAGCTCGTAGGCCATATCCTCTAGTAGTTCCTCAATCGGCCAGCTACGGAGCGCACGTATCGTTTCGCCAATCCGGCGGCTATGCCAGAGCAGCGCTGCCGTAAACCCGCCTTCGCTGGCTGAACTGAAGTCAGGGCCAGCATCTGATTCAGCGCCGTTTCCGCTTGCGTCGTCGCGAGGGAAGAGGCTTGGATGCGAAGCGCGGGCATCATCCAAGCCGACAGAAAATTTAGCACGTACGGCCAAGCCTGCTCCATGCTCAGGCTGGCCAGCGCCTCGGTTGCCTCCCGTACTGCCTGAGCATCCTGCTTGCCGCCCGTGCGCACGAGCAGCACGGCCAGCAGGTTCGGCGCCGCAATGGCAGCACTCCCGCCGGCGGCGTCGAGGAAGGATAGCAACGCTTCAAACTGGCCGGTATTGAGCCGGGAGAAATCCCCCTGCCAGGTGTACTCAATGCCGCGGTGCACGAGCGTAGCCGCCGGCGTGGCTTCCGGAAGGCCGGCAAAGAACCACGGCATTTGCTGGCCGAGGAAAACAGCCAGGCTCACGTCGGCCTCCAGCACCTCACCGGGTAGAGCCGTGAGGGCCTGCACGGCCGAGAGCATGCTCAGCTCCGGCCGGCGCTCCAGCTGCAGGCGGGCAAACTCCTGAAAAGCCGACACCGGCACCTCGTGCCAGCCGGTCGGAATGTGGCCAGCGTACACGGTGCCCGTGCCCTGGTCGGTGATGGTGATACTACGCATAGTTGAATTTCTTTTTGCTCTGATTGCGGGAAATGGCTTGAGTAAGCGTATCCAGCATGTCGTCGTGGGCAGCCGTGGGGAAGGCCGCGCACTGATTGATAAAGGCCTCATTCCAACTCCCGTCGATGAGTACCACGCGCTGGGCCTCGATGAAAGGCGAGGCCGCCTGCACCCGCTGGGTTTTGTCTCCGGAGGGTGGCGGGGCCTCCACGATGTTGAGCTGAGAGTTTTTCCGCAGCCAGCTCACAATGTCCTTACCGTTGGCCTTGGGCTCGATGTGGAGCTTACTCTGCCGGCCGCACCCATGGGTTTCGGCCAGCTTCGGCAGCAGCTTCACCAGCTCATTGAACTCCTCCCAGTATTCGCCAGCGTACCGCACGTAGAGCGTCTGGCCCACGTAGGCGGTGATGAGCACGGCCGAGGGGTCGTTTTTCTGGTTGTCGGTGTAGGCTCCATCGTAGTCGAGGTGCCAGACAGCCGCCCCCGCCTCCGGCAGCTTGAGGAACTCGGCAAACGTGATGGTCTTAAACCAGGCCTTTTTCAGAATGCCGCCCTCATCGGGTGCCGGCATCTGCAGGATTTGCCCAGCGTAGCCGTAGCTGCCGAGGTCTTCCTTCATCGTGGCCAACTCCACTCGGCCGAGGCGGTTGGCATCGAGCAGCCCATTGGTGTAGCGGGCTACCAGCTCGACCGGCCGCACGTTCTTGCCCAGCTCACCGGTTTTGCTGTCCGGGGTCAGCTCACCCGGCAGGCAGATGTGGCGAAGGGTTTTCTTCTTCTTCAGCCACAGGCCCGCCGGGTCGAGCTCGTGTACCCGCTGCATCACCATAATCGACACCGTGCGCTTCTTATCAGTTTTCCGGCTCGACACCGTTTGCACGTGCTTGGCCGACTGCTTGCGGTGCTTTTCGTTCTCAGCCTTCTCCGGGTTAGTGGGATCGTCGATAATGATAAAGTCGGCGTGCACACCGGTTACGCGGGCCCCGCTGGAGGTAATGAAGCGCTGGCCGCCGGCGGTGTTACGGTAGTTGGTCTTACCGTTCTGGTCGGCCTTGAACTCGATACGTCCGGGAAACAAACGCTGGAACTTGGGAGAGCTCAGACAGTCGCGCGACTTCAGGCCGTGGCCTATGCTCACGTCGGAGGCAAAGCTGGTGCTGATAATGCGCATGCTCGGCTCCATTAGCCACAGCCAGGCCGGGAAGAGCTGAGTAATGGTGGTACTCTTGGAAGTGCCCGGTGGTATGTTTACCAGCACGTCGCCTTGAGCCTCGCCCCGCTTCCACCGCTCGTACACCGCCTGCATTTCGTCGCACAGGTACTCAATATGCCAGTTAGGCACGAGCTCAACCGCCTCGATGGTTTCCCACATTTCGAGGAAAAACCAATAGAAGCGCTGGTAGCACTGTGCGGCTATAACGGTATCGAGGGGTAGCAGCTCCACTACTCAGTCTTCAGGAAGTCGGCGTAGGGCTGCAGGTGCTTCACGAGGGCAGGCTGGCCACCACTGCGGTACACCTGGCGCAGCTGCCGCAGGTGCCGGCGCTTGGTAAACTTGGTTACAATGAGGTAGAGCTTGTGGCCAGCCAGCGGCTTGCCCTCCGTAGTGAGCAGGCCCGGGTATTCACTGGCCAGCACCGCGCCGGTTGTAGGCTTTACTTTGAGAAACGCCGGCTCCGGCATCCGGGCGGCAAACTGGCGTAGTGCGTCGTCGAGGGCGGGCGTGATTGTGTGCTTAGCCATTGGAGAGAATTGCATGTGCGGCACGCATAGCGGCCAGCTGTTCGGGGTTGAGTTTCTTGGCCAGCTCGGCCGGGTCATATGTGGGAGCCAGCGACTCACCGCCGCTGGTCACGTCTATTTTGCTGGTGAGCATGCCGCGGTGCTTGGCCAGGTTCACCAAGGCGGCGTCCTGGTCGCGTAGGGTGAAGGAGGTACCACGGGGGCCGCTGGTGATGCTGGCCACCAGGTCGAGCAGGCCGAGCGCCTCGGCTTTGGCGAGGTCGAGCTGCATCTCCCATTTCCACTCGGGCGGGCCTTCGACAAAGCGCACGGCTTCTGGTTCCTTTTCTAGCTCCACCTCCAGCCGGAGCAGCTTCATCTCGCGCCGCTCGTGCTCCCGCTTCTCCTGCTTCCGGAACTTCTCCCGCCGCTCTGGGTCACGAATAAGCTCCTCCGACCGAATAGCCACCTCCTGCTCGAACTCCACAGTCTTGCGGTACTCCTCCACCACCTGAGCCAGCTTCTTCTCGATGCGGGGCTTATACTCCACCTTCGCCCGGGTGTAGAAGTCGGCGAGGTTGGCCGTGGCCAGACGCTGCCAGCGGGCGGCCACCTCCTCCGGGCTCATGCACTCTTTGAGCAGGTGCTTGATTGCCGCTTGGATGTCAACAGATGTTAACAGGCGGGAGCCCTGCTGCCTTGCCGTTTTCTCGCTGTATCCTGCCTCCTGTGCCGACTTCGTGGCATTGAACGATAGCACGTACGCCTCCACGAACTTGCGTCGCTGAGGGGACAGATTTTGCACGGGGGATTTCTCAGCCATGGCACACCAGCGTTACAGCAATACCCACACACCACACCAACACCCCTCCGATTGCCAGGAGAGTGCGCTGGGTGCCATCGAAATCATTGCGGGCCGTGGTGGTGGGGCTTTGGTAGCCGTAGCGGTACTCACGCCACGCCATTCTCAACGCCAACTGGTCGAGGTTGCCCCAAGTGGGAATTCCCGCCGCCTCGTCGAGTGTATCCGTGCGCTGGTAATATTCTGCACACGAAATCCAGAGCCGGGTGAAGTTGTAGGCCTCATCGTGCACCATGGGGAAACACAGCACCGCCGCGGCCAGCTCGGCCCCGACGTACCACCAGCTCCCGCTCCAGCCATATACCAGGATAGCCGCCGGCACCAACAGCAGCACAGTCAGGCGCTGGGCCACCATCTCCGCATGCTCATTGCGCGAAAACGCTTCTGCTCCTCGACGGGAATACAGAACGGCCTCCACCACTCCAGACAGAGCAGCGAAGGCCGAGTACAGTACAACAAGCATTATTTCGCCTCCTCCTGCTCTGCCTTGGCCTCTTCTCTGGCCAGTAGGTAGCCGAACACCATACAGCCGAGGGCACCGACGAGCAGGCCAGCAAAGCCGCTCCTGAGCACCATCTGCCAGGAATAGGAAGCGGGGGCCCCGTACTTCAGCCACCACCAACCGGCCGAGCCGACGAGAAAGTGGTAGCCGCCTGCGAAGGGGTACGGCACGGGGTAAAACAAGAACGAGGCAATGCGGAGCAGCTTACGCATAATACAGGAAGGTTTGGTGAAACTCTTGGACCTGTATCACGCCGGCTCCGGGTGGATTTCCCGCTACAACCGGGGCCGCTTTAGTAATTCGCGGTTGCGCTTGACGAATTGGTAGAGGCTTAGCTCAGTGCGGCCGAGCAGCTTGGCCAGCTGGGCCGCCGGCGTGGTGGAGTAGTGGGCCTGAATGGTGCGCCGGTCGGCGGTGGAGAAACTACGACGGGTAGAGACTGGGCTCATGAAGCAGTGACGATGGAAATGGCTTGGTCGATGGTTTCGACGACGTGGTAGGGTGAACCCTGCCAAGTGCGGCGAAATTCCTCCTCCCCCTCGGTGAGCTTGCGCTTGCTGGGCGGTTGGGAGGGGTCTTTGATTTCCATGATGAAGGTCTGGCCACGGTAGCCGACCAGGATATCAAAGCAATTCTTGAGCTGGTGCGTTAAAAGCACCGTGCAGCCGATGCGGCGGAGGCCGGCTACGATGGTGGATTGGTTGCCATCCACGCGGGAGGCGGTGCGAAAAGTGGACATACCACTACACGCCCGCCTCCCGTGGATTTCCCGCAATCAGTCTTCCTTCTTCTGCTGACACACTCGGCAATTTTCTGGGTCGCACACCGGAATGCGAGTCGGAGGCTCGCTGGGCACGCCGAAGGCCAGCAGGGCGGGCCGAGAGTAATCACGAGGCCGGCGGCCGAACTCGGCACTGATAGCAAAGGCCCGCCGGCGCAACTCATCCGAGGGTACGTTGGAGAGGTCTTCTGCTACCTCAACTCCTAGCTCCTTCAACCGCTTGCGGCCCTCCGTCAGCGTATGCTCAGCATCAGACATGCTATCCTGCAACTCCTGAATTTCCTCATCCCGCTCAATTTCTTTCTCCTCCTCCCGGTGGCACTTCTTGCAGATAACGGTACCATGATACCACTTCTCCGAGCCGCTACCGTCGTGTAGATCGAACCATTCACCGCAATGCTGGCAAGGGCATGGGCATTCCATTTCTTCTTCTAATTCGATGTAGGGCATTGTTTGCGTAGTTGGCGGGCCAGCACCACATGCACGGCCCCGGTTTCAAATTGGACTAGCATGGAGCCGTTGCGGCCCCGGATGCACTTGCCGCCGGCGGTGCGCACGGCCTGGCAGGACTGGCCCCTCAGCTCGGGAGTGGTGAGCCGGTCGCCCCGGTAGGTATAGCTGCTCATCAGAATGGTGGTAAATCAGGCTTGGGGCGGTATCTCAGACCTATCATTAGGCAGATGATTTCGGCGGCAGCGTCCTGGTGCTTCGTCAGCCGGTAGTCTTGGCGGTTGCAGAGTTGCTCATCGGTGGCAGTAGCAGCCCAGGTAGTGAGTGGGGAGTTGGTGTGCTTCAAGTGCCAGCGGATAAGCGTGGCCCGTAGCCGGTCATCATCCTCGGCATCCACCCGGAAGGCGAGGCAGGAGTAGCAAATACTTTCTGGCATGGCTAGGTGAATGCTTTGTACATGAGGCTGATGGCCAGCTTATGCACGAGATTCTTGTGAATGGTTTTGTGAATGCGTGGCGCCTTTTTCTGCACGACAGCCACGTTTTTGCAGTACCAAGTATCAGAGCCCGGGTACTGGTAGCGGTGCTGCACGATATAGATGAGGCCAGCGTACTCGGGCACCTCATCCAGCTGTATCAGGCCCTCCTCGCAGGCAAACCAGAATTCATTGGCGCACCACTGGTGACCAGCCTTCAGGAAGTCATGCTTGCTGAGCTTCCTGAAATCGGCTTTGAAGTCGGCCCGGCTCACCTTCACCTCGTACTCGGCCACGTAGCCAGTTTTGCGCAGCACGAGCACATCGGCTTCGTGGGTGAGGGCGCAGCAGTTCGGCACCACAACGGAGCCTCCTTTGTGGTAGGCCTCAAACAGGGCATGCTGAATCTGCTTGCAGGTGAGCGGCTTTGGTAGTAGCTCCAGCTGGCTCATTTCCGGCGGTCGGTAGCAGTATCCGGAAAACTGATGACGTTGAACATCTCCCGAATCCGGGAGCGGCACCGGGCCCCGTAGATGCTCTGAATGCCCTTCACCTGCACCTCGTTGGTGGCCTCGTCCAACACGTCATTGAAGCGCAGGTTGGTGGTCAGGTGGGTAGCGTGCGAGGGCAGCTGGCCCGTCAGGAAAACCCCATTGTAACGGGCATCGAGCACGGCCTCCATCACGTTCAGCTCGTTGGCAAAGTGCCGGGCCTGCCAGTTCTCGGTACCCAAATCATCGAAGCAGATGCCAGCCTGGGTACGGTAGTTGTACTTGCGCATCGGCGGGTCGGGCAGGCTGATTACCTGCTTGTAGCCGACCAGAGCATCCTCTCCCCCATCCTTGGCCAGGTACTCGCTCACTACCTCCCGGCAGGCATGCACGGCAAACGGCATGCGCGGATTCAGGGCGAAAATGCGCATGATGGTGGTCTTACCACAGCCAACGGCCCCGCGCAGCATGAGCCCCTTCTGGAGCGAATAGCCCGCCGCCTCAAAGGCCGGGTCTTCGGCGTAGTACTGGCAGAGCAGGCGAATGATGCCCTCGTTGTTGGCGTCGATGTCAAAGGGCTTGCCCAGCACGCGGCTGGCCTCGGCCTGAAACCACTGGTAGAGCTGCTCGGCCGAGTACGACTCCGGAGCGGTCGGCCGGTTGGCCTGCCAGGCGTACCACTTGCCGTAGGCTTGGCTGTATTTCATCTCCCGGGCGGCGAGCAGGGCCTGCTCCGTCACGTAGGCCTCCTCCTCCGGGGTGAGCGGCAGCTGGCGCAGCGGGTTTTGCTGAAACGCCGACGGCTCCGGCAGGGAGAAGCGGAATGGCTCAGGCTTCGTCGTTTTCGAAGCTGAGGTTGGCCGGGAGGTTGAGACGGCCACGTGCATCGTTGCTGCCAGTGGAGCGGTTGCGGGTTGAGGCTGAAGCATTGGATTCGAGGAATTTGAAAGATTTGATGAGGGCTTTCCAGTTCTGGCAGGGCATCCGATTGCGGCCAATCACCCAGCCCAGCGGTTCGTACCAGTCGAAAAACAGGTGGCCTTTGCCGGCCTTGGGGTGCTTGATGCGGGTCAGGTACTCGTCCACCATGGCCGCATCTCGGGGCCGGGCAATCCAGCGGTGGTACTCGTCGTCGGGCTGGCTCTGGTCCACCGCCACCGGACGGCTGGGCAGCTCGTCGGCCTCCATGTTGGCCGGGGCCGGCCCGCCCCCCCTGGTGTGCGAAGCCCACGCGGTCGGCTCGTCAGGGGCTAACTCAGAATTGGACCACTCAACTAAGCCAACGACAGCCAAGGCCGGCGACGCGGCGACAGCCGCCCCACTCTCTTGCTCGTCATTGCTCGTCATTGCTCGTAGACAACTCTTAGCAGTTTCGCTAAGACCCCCTTGACGTTTTGCTAAGAGGGTCTTAGCGTTTTGATAAGAGGGTCTTAGCGTTTCGCTAAGAGGGGTACTCTTAGCAGTTTGCTTAGAGCCATAGCGTTTTGCTAAGAGGGCCTGCGCGGCTTCGCTGTTCTGCTCGGGGCCGTACACGCTGCGCGTGGCCATGGTGGGCACCAACTCCCGGCGGTTGCCCAGGTCGGGCCGGTGGCGCACGTCGAGCAGGCCCGTCTCGTACAACCAGAGCAGGTTGCGCGAGACGGTGACAGCATGCGAGCCGAGGCGTTCAGCCAAGCCATTGTTGGTAATCCAGCAGCTCTCCTTACCGCCGTTCTCATAGAGTTCACACACCTCAATCAACGCCGCCTTGGGGCCGGCGGGGAATTTCTTAAGCGAGGAAAGGGCTTGGCGAATCGGGAGCATACGGCGGGAGGAAGCGGAGGCGGAAAGGGATAGCCCCCCGGAGGAGGCCATCAGAAGCGGAGCAGCACTCATGGGCGGGGTTTCTTTGCCGGCGGCATTTCCCAGTAGGAATTCTCACGCGCCGGGCCCGGGCCGACGTAGAGCTGGGCCTCCACATCGTGGTAAGCCTCCTCCGGAATCCGCCACAGGCTAAGCGCCCCGGTGCACGGTACCGGCTGGGCCACCGCCGCTATTTGCTCCAGCTTCCAGGCAAAGCGTTTATCGGCATAGTCGCCGGCGGCCACCTCCATCTCACTCAGCCCGAAGGCGGGCACCTGGTACTCGCCGGAGCCTACACGCTGCAGGCCGGCCGCCGAGCCACAGCCCACGATGGCCAGCGTATCGACCAGCTCACAGGTACCGAGCAGCACCCCACGGGGCAACGTGTCGAAGGTCAGGCCGTGGCGCTGCAGTGCCTCCTGGATATACTTGTTATTCTCACACACGTCGCGGGCCCACTCCGGCTTACCGAGGCTGGCATGGATGCCGAGGTAGCCGCGGTGGCGCGTGTTCCAGGAGCGGGTTTCGTACTGCTTATAGCCCAGCATAATTAAGGTAGCGTAGGGCTGGAGCAAGGAAAGGGCTTTCATCTGAGCCATTGGAGTAGTTAGTTTGAGGTTGTGGCATGGCCACAGAAAAGAGTCGGCGTGGCCATGGCCGCGCGCGGATTCAGCCACAGGCTTTCGATGCGAGCAGCCGAGGCTTTCTTGGTGCGAGAGGCCGAGGCGTTAGCCACGGTGCCGTAGTCACGACGCAGCCAGCCATTATCTTCCAGCGCCTCAGCGTACAGAGGATTGCGGTAGCCGGACAGCAGCAGGGCACTTTTGGCCGTCAGGCTCCAGTCCAGCAACTCTTGGTGCTCCTTGTCCGATAGCTCATACACGTAGCCGTACTTGCCCGTGCGGGTGCTGAGCACATAGGGCGGGTCGAGGTAGATGAGGCTGTTCACCCCGTCGTGCTGCCGGCACACCGTCTGCCAGGAATGATTCTCAATCATCACGCCGCGCAACCGCTCACACACAGCCGGAATCCGGTCCTGTCCATTCCGAAAGGTATCGGCCACGCTACCCTTGAAAGCGGCACCACCGAAGCTGAAACCTTTCGCCAGTAAAGAATTGTCCCGACTCTGGGCCAGGCGCACGTAGGTACGCCTGGCCCGTTCCACAGCATCAGCCCCCGCGGGCATCGGCTCGCAGGCATCCTTAAACTCATCACGAGCATAGGGGCTCAGCGCCAGGGCCTCACGCAAGGCCTCCGGCTGCTCACGCACCACCCGGAACAGATTTACCAGCTCACCGGCCCGGTCATTATAGATTTCCACCTTCGCCGGCGGCAGCTGCATAGAGACGCTGAACATGCCACCGAACGGCTCCAGGCGCAACGTGTGCGGAATGTTGATAATCTGTGAGGCTATCCAGGAGCCAACAGCCCCCTGCTTCCCGCCGTAGTATCCCAAAAGTGACATTGAAGTAGTTGTTAGAAGAGGGAGAGTTGTTGGGGCTGAGTAAGCCGGTTAAGCTCAGTCCGCAGTAGCTGCTCGGCAGTCGGTGAGAGGTAGGGGCACCAGCTGCGCTCATGCCTTCCCAGTAAATAGCGTATGGCATCAGCCGCCGCAGCTTCCTGAGTAGCGCATGGCGGTGCGGTGCCGCCCTTGCTTCCGAGGCTGGGAAAAGAGCCGCCGCCCCCGTCCTTGTATTCGTATTGGTAAGCACCATACCAGCGCACTTCGCCGGTTGTCGGATTGCGTTTGGGTGCTACCAGAATAGCGGCCTCATCCCGGCGGTTGGCTTTGTGCTGGATATAAATAGAGGCGTTGATGCACACCGCATGTTCATTCCAGATGTATGCCTCTACTGGGCTGCCGAGGGGTAGATTATCCCTACTCATCCTCGTCGAGCGTCTGGCCATTGTAGGAACGCGGGGCCTTGCCCTTCTCCAGCGTCACGCTCCCGGCATTGCTGGAAATGGTGAGCGAGGTAAAGCCGGCGGCCGAGTCCACGATATCCTGCAGAAAGTGTTCCTTCGGCTCCTCATCGGGCTGTTTGCCAAAAAGGCTGAGCTGGTCACCACCGGCGCCATACTTGCCCTCCAGATAGGCCCGGGCTTCCAGGTGGAGGCTGGCCAGCGTGTTGGTGAACTGCTCGAAAAACGGGTAGGAGCCCTCCTCAGCCTCATCCAGCGACACACCGACAATGGGCGGGGTTTTCAGCTCCATGCGCTTCCCAAAACACTTGTACTTACTGCGCCGCTCCCCGACCAGTACCGTGCCTTTATTGCTAAACTTCACGGCCAGGCAGCGGAAGTTTTCGAGCAGTGGGTGCTCATACACCTCCCCCGTTTCCACACCAACAGACAGGGCCCGCTCCATGAGCAGGGAGTTGGGAGCATACAATGCCATCTTCGCCGCATCCGGATAAAGGGTCTGGGCGTCGAGCTGCTCGGTGAGCATTACCAAGTGAAAGGTGAGCTTGCGCAACACCAGGAGCAAGTCGGGATGTGGGTACTGGTTTACGACCAACTGGAACTCCTCGACAACCTCGCCTTTGAACCGGGTGCCAGTGAGCTTGAGCGTCAGGTTTTCGGTAAGCGTTACCGACTCAAAGTGGTAGATAACTACCGGCTCCTCAGTAGAGCCGGTAGTAGTGTTGGTGGGCGTCTCCATTATTAGGCTGCTTTGCGCCACACGGTAGCTGTGCGGCCGTTTTCGTCGAGGATGGTTTCACGCTGCTTGCCGGCGACTGTGGAGGCTAGCCAGGCTTTGTATTCGGGCGAGTGCATCGGATACTGCCAGCCCTTTTTGGCCGGCTCCGGCTTGTGCTTCTTCTCCTTTTTGGCCTGGGCCTTCTGCCGCACCAGCTTCTTTAGGGCCTTCTCCTCCTCACTGAGCACCGGCTTTTTGGGCTTCGGGGCGGGCTTCACTTTGGTCACTGGAGCCGGCTTAGGGGCCGGAGCCGGTTTGGGCTGGGACGCTTTGGGCACCGAGGCGGGCCGGGGCGCGGCCGTTAGCCGGTTGAGCTTGAACTTGGCGGCCCGGCTGCGAATGGCATCAAGGTTGCGGCCGAGTTTTACCATCAACTCCGACAGGGAGCCCGTAGGGTATTCCGCCTGCAGCAGCGCATCCTCGGCGGGTGTCCACCGCTTAGCGCCGGGTGGCTTACCTGATTTAATACGCAGGCGCTTGGCTTTGGAAGCCACTGCCTTCCGGGGCCGGCCGGTGAGTTCCACCACCAAGTCAGCACCTCCCACCGGGTAGTGCCGGCGCAGCAGCTCCAACTCCTTCTCACTCCACTCCTCGGCTCCCGTGCTGGTGAGGTTCAGCTTCCAGGCCTTGGCCCGCACCAAGTGCACGGGCCGGCCGGTTTGCTCGGCTACGTAGTCCGGGCCGGCCGTTTGGTAGTGCTCCAGCAGAATAGCCAGCTCCGCCGGCGACCAGATATTTTTCTTGGCTCCCATGACTACGCAGCTAAGGTTTGGTTGCGCTTCAAATGCTCTTTCCGCTCCTCTTTGGCCGAATACACAGCCAGCTCCTCGGCTACCTGCTTGGGAATAGCCTTCCAAGTGGCCTGCAGCTCGTCGAGCGTGTTGGCCTCGTTGATGGAGTCGATAGCCGTAGCAATGGCCATAAAGTCGTCGGCATCAGCTTCCGGGGCGCTGCTTGGGGCGGCACCAGCGGAGAGAGCCGGGGCGGCGGAACTGCTCCCGCCGCCGGTCATAGGGCGCTGCTCAGTGGCCTGCTCCAGCGTGGGGCTGGCCTGGTTGTGGGCCCGGGCGAAATCGTCGGCCTCCTCCTCCCCGTACACGCCCAGCTTTGAGAAGCCCATCAGCTTGAGCACGGCCCGAACGATAGCGCGTTTCTCGGCCATTTCAGCGTAGTAGCTGATTTGGGTACACGTCTTGGGGTTGGCCGAGCCCAGCGTGCGAACGGTGAGCTTCTTGCTCGTCGTCTTGCCCTCCACCTTCACGGTGCGGGTGGCTATTACCTTCACAATGGCATAATCAATGCCGGCGGCCGCTACCTCTACATCGATGTCGATGTTGTTACGGCCTTGGAGCTTTTCAGCCCCGACCTTGGACATAATCCAGCTACCAGATTTAGGATGCTGCCACAAATCGAGGCGCATATCAATACCGTTTTCCTGGCAGAGCTGGCGCAGGTCGGCGAGTTGTTCGGAAGTTTGCATAAGTTTGCAGTGTTCTGAAGTTTGAAAGTTTGATAGGGCCGCCCCGGGCAATGGGGCGGCCCTATCGTTTTAGAGGGTCTGCCAGGTGTAGGGCGAGTAGCGTGGCGCGGACCGCTCCACGTCGCGGATGCCGAGGCCAGTGGGCTTGCGGTGGGCGCGGGGGCCGTAGGCCACGCAGCCGTAGGCAAGCCAGGCCAAACCGGCCAGTACCACCATGAGCAGCAGCCGGCGACGGTCGCGGGCAATCTGTTTTTTGCGCTGCCGGCCGGTCTGGGCCTGCTCCAGTGCGTAGAGGCGGGGGTGAGAGAGGCGCTGCATTAGAGGCTGCTGGCAAGGGCTCGAACGTCCTTCTCTAAAGCGGCCTTCACGCGGGCACCCGTGCCTTTCCGGGTTTCCGAAATCAGCTCCCCACGCTGCGAGTGGATAGCGGCTACGGTCGTCTCGCGGCGTATATGGTTGACGGTGGTGTTGTACTTAATCACAGGGCAATTGTGGTTGAGTGTGAGAAATGAGTTAAGCGGCTTGGTCTTCGTGGGCCTTGTGCATCTGCTCGTCGTAGCGGGCTTGTACCACGGCCCTAAGGCGCTCCTGGTGCCAGGCAAACTCCCGGGCGGTGCCTACCCAAATCCGGCGGCGCACCAGCAGCACCTCGTTGGCGTCGAGCTGGCCGCTCTGGAGCAGCTCCTGGCAGAAAGCCGTTACCTCGGCGGTGGTGGGCTTTGCGGCCTTGTCCCGGATTTTGCCAAGGAATAGGGTGAGGTTGAGCTGGCACTGAGCTAGGCGGCTGCCTAGCATCGAGGGCAGTGCGGCCTCAGTTGCAGCGCGTTTGGCGGCGGGCACTTCCGGGCTTTGGAGCCAGAAGCGGATTTGCGCCTCCATGGATAGGCTATTAGGCCAGAGCTCAGTCGAGGAGTACATAAGGAAGTAGTTAGCGGGTGGCAATCATCAGCGGCTGAGCGCGGCGGCGGGCTTCCCGCTCCACCACGTAGGCCGTTTCCTCGGCGTAGCTGGGATGGTCGAAATTGATTTGCCAGCGGCGGGCCTCCAGCTGCTCCAGCGGGGCCGCGGCCACCACGGCGGCCGGCATGAGCTGCTCCACTCGGGCCAGCTCGGTGAGGTTAATGATGGGCTTGGGGGCGGTGGTAGATTTCCGGAGCATGAGCTAGGCGGCTTTGCGGTGGCTCACCTGCATAGGTGCATCCCCGAAGAATTCGAGCACCGCTGCTTCCGTCACGATGTATTTGGCTCCGATACGGATATGCCGCAGGCCGCCGGCTTTATTCTCCTCGTAGCGCTTGAGCAGCTCGTAGGCTTTGGTTTTGCCGCAGCCGAGACGGATATGCAACCGGTCGTCGTACTTCTTGTCCGGGCTTTGCTTGGGGCTCTGCACGTAGGTGCGGGTGCTTACTTCGGCTTCGGCCTGGGCCTTGGCTTGGATTTCCAGCATGGTTACCCAATCCTGGGTGCTTACACCGCCGGGCATAGCGGTAAGCGTGATGTTCTGAAGGTGAGACATAAAAAGTGAAATGTTACTATAAGGGAAAAACGTGAAATGCAGGGCAAAAAAATTAGGCCGCTGCTGCCTGTCTGGCGCATCGGGTAAGCCACATGGCAACGACCTCACTAACACTAGGCCGCTTACCAGTTTCTTCCTGAATCTTGTTCTGCTCTGCTTTGAGAGCTTTTTCCGTTTCAGCATCAACTACAGAGCGAACGGCGTAGGTTTTGGGGGTTTCTGCTACTTCCATGGCGGTAAAGCGTGGTATGATGTGACAAATATATGTTACAATACGTGTTAAAGCAATACTAGTTGTTACTATTTATCACTACCTGTTACAGTTTTCCGTTGCTTTGTTCACGGAATTCACTCTTATCACATGTCCAGTACACGAGCCTCCCGCCTAATTCGCCTTCGTGATGATGCAGACCTGACCTTGGAGGAGGCCGCAGCAGCCATCGGTATGAGTCGTCAGACCATTTACCGGTATGAGTCTGATAATAAGAGTAAGATTCGCGCTTCGGTACTGGAGAAGCTGGCGAAAATCTATAAGACCACTGTTGAGTATATCGAAACCGGACGCGCGGCCACTGTGAAGCCCGCCCCCGGTCTCTTGGATGAGTTTATGTTTATTGACCAGAACGACGCAGAGTTTATCGACCTGCCTTTCATTGAGCCCAAAGCCTACGGCACCTTCTCCAACAGCTGCCACGATAGAAATTACGGTGACTTTGCCACTATCCGGATACAACGCCGCCCTGGCAAGGACTACACCAATGCCGCCGTTATCGAGGTGCGCGGCAACAGCATGGCCGACCGTTACCCCGACCGCTCCCAGCACGTGGTACGGCCCGTATCGGATGGTAATTTTCAGTACGCCACCGGCGTACATGCTCTCTCTCTGCGCAGCCCGGCGTTTCTCATCAAACGCATTGTCAGCAATGTAAACGGGACTATTCGTCTGCGCTCCGACAGCAACGGCGAGGAAATGGAAATCACGCTGGGCGACATCAATTGCTTGTGGAAGGTGGGCGAGTCCGTGTACATGCCGGAGGAGGAGTAAAGTGATAATGTGTGATAATGTGGAGGCGGCCAACCATCCTCTACAAGCCCGATTTCCGGTAATTCCCGCACACCTACACGGCCCTAAGTGATAATGTCCATCCGGTTTTACCTGCATAACAAGGCAACGGCCGGCATGCACCCGATTTATATGGAGGTGCGCTGGGCGCGTCACCCCGCGGCCGAGCCCGGCACCAGCCCGGCCGTGCGCCTAGGCGTGCGCGCCACCGTGCTCAAAAAGTATTGGACTAAAAAGCAGCGGGTTTCCACGCAGGACGAAGGCCGCTGCCTGACTATCAACCGCCGGCTGGGCAAGCTGGAGAAAACGGCTACCAAGCTGCTCGACGATGCCGAGGCGGCGGGCCAGCGTGTGAGCACCGAGCAGATGCGCTCGGCCCTGCTCGTGGTGCTGGGCCAGGCCGAGGCCCCGGAGCCGGCGGCACCAGCGGAGCCGGCCACCCTAGCCGTGCCCACCATTGCGCAGGTAGCCGAGGAGTGGAAAGCCTTCTACCGGGCCAAGTACAGCCCCAACTACCTGCGCAAAGCTGACCCCATTGTTACCCACTGGGAAACCTTCCGGCCGGGCACAACCCTGCAGGAGCTGCTACCCGACCCCAAAACCCGCCGCTCCGACTTGGTGGAACAATGGTGCGAGTACCTGGTGGAAGAGGCCCCCAACCGGAGCACCGGCGAGCTGGGGCTGGAGTCCAACAGCATCGGCCGCTACGTGGGCGGGCTCAGGGCCCTGCTCAAGTTCGCGGGCCTGCCCTGCGAGTGGCTTACCGACGAGTACACCTACGAGGTGGAAATCGAGCCGCTGCTGTTCGAGGAGGTAATGGCCCTCTACGAAACCCCGCTCCCACCCGGCCACATCAGCCAGGCTCGCGACGTGTTCGTGTTCAACTGCTTCACCGGCCCCCGCTACGGCAACCTAAAAGCGCTGCAGCCCGCCGACGTGGTGATGATGGAGGGCAGCCACATTCTGGAGTACGTGCAGATTAAGGGCCGGCGTAAGAAAACCAAGGTACGCGTGGCCATGGACCCGGTGGCTGTGGACATCTGGCAGCGCTACGAGGGCCGGCTGCCGGTCTTCTCGAATCAGAAGATGAACGACTATATAAAGGAGGCGGCCCAGCTGGCCGGCATCGAGCGGCCCGTGCTGCAGGTGCGCCAGCGCGGCCCCCACCGCATCGAGCGCCGCGGCCCGCTCTGGCAGTTCATCACCTGCCACCTGGCTCGGCACACCTTCGCTACCCTGCTGCTCGACGGTGACGCCGACTTAGGCCAGGTGCAGAACAGTCTCGGCCACTCCGGCATCAATACCACTCGGCGCTACGCCAAGAGCCGGGAGCAGAAACGCCACGTGGCCACGCTCTCCGCCTTCGACAAATTGCGGGCTTCGCACACTGAGGACTCTAGTGTGCGACGAGCCCCGGTAAACTATGATAAATAGCGGCAAACTATGGACTGCCAAAGCTGGGTATAAACGGCCCTATTTGCCACGGTTTGCCGTATTCTATTACATCTTGCCACAGTTTACCGCAACGGTCGTCTTCTGGCGCGACCACCAAAGCCCTTTAGCCGCAGCTGAAGGGCTTTTTCTTTTGCCAGTGCCGTTTAAGTGATCTGTTGTTGAGCATCTTCTTTCGGTGCTTGTTTGCTCCCTTGGGCGTGAGCTGTTGAAACTCCTGGGCCAATGCACAGCTAGGCTCGACTAATAGGAAAGCGAAGAGGTAAGCCGGCTCGTATATCTGAATATGACTCCGCAAACTACCACACGCCTATGCACTCAGTTTTTTCTGCCGAACGGTTTCTGCCTGCGCAGGCCAGAGCACACGATGCGACCATGACGGAGCAGGACGTATTGCTGTTAGAAAGCAGCGTGCGAACCGCACTCGAAAATATGGCTGCCTACCAGTTGGTATCGGCCACGCCCACGCAAATGCAGGATTATTTCTTTTTTCTGGAGGCCTACGCCCATGACCTTAGTATGCAGCCGCTAGGAGCCCGGTACCAACTGGTGCAGGAGGCCTGGCAACTCTGTCAGGCCCTGACGCGCACTGCTACTCTGGAGTAAATCTTCGTTGTGTTTACCGTACAGCTTACGGGTATAAAACCCGCAAGCTGAGCCTTTACATTCTGTTGGCTGGTACAGGCGGCAGGCAAGAAGAACAGTACATTACTGTTCAGCCTATATCCTTTAGGCGGCGGTTGGCGTACAAGGCGGACATTTCTCTCACCGGGTCCCCTACCCTCAACCTTTTGAACCATGAACAAATACCTGCTCTCCACCCTGGCATTGGCTTTCACCCTCACTACCGGCTCGGCCGTAGCTCAGGGCAAAATGAAGTCGGACGACGAGAAGACGAAAATGAAGGACGGCGACATGACTACCAAAACCAAGGTGGCTGACGACGGCAAAACCAAAGTGAAAGGCAAAACCGAAGACGGTGCCAAAATCAAGGCAACCACCAAGCCCCGCGAAGGTGCCGACATGAAAAACATGAAAATGTCGGGCGTGATGGTGGGTGGCGCGATGATGACGCCCGATAAAGACATTGTGGACAATGCCGTAAACTCCACCGACCACACCACGCTGGTAGCCGCCGTGAAGGCAGCTGGTTTGGTAGAGACGCTGAAAGGCACGGGTCCTTTCACAGTATTTGCCCCCACTAATGCGGCTTTCGACAAGCTGCCCGCCGGCACGGTGAATACGCTAGTAATGCCTGAAAACAAGCAGAAGCTTACCACTATTCTGACGTATCACGTGGTACCCGGCCGCCTGCTGGCCGCCGACCTGCGCGACGGCCAGACGCTGACGACGGTGGAAGGTGAAAAGCTGACGGTGCACCGCAACGGCAACATGGTGATGCTGCACGATGCAAAAGGCGGCATGGCCAACGTAACCATTGCCGACGTAGTATCGAAAAACGGCGTTACCCACGTAATTGACACCGTGTTGATGCCGACTAAATAGCTCCGGCTCTTATAGCATCTGAAAAGCCAGCCCATAAGGGCTGGCTTTTTTTGTTTACAGGCAGCTTTGCCTATAGGAAAAGTGTCCTTGGGCCGCGTGGGGTTACCTTTTTGTTATACTGGTAGCCTCACTAAGTGTCACGCGTTTGCGTGTGGCAAAAGAATACGACATTTGTTTTTCACTTCATTCTTCACACACCTTCCCCCCTGTTGATGAAACACTTTTTCTCTTGGGTACTGGGTGCAGCTCTGAGCTTGGGGGCCCTGACGGCCTCAGCTCAAACCCTGCCCCCGGCACCGCCCACCAACCTGCAGGGCCAGAACCTGAAAGACTGGCTGCGGCAAAACTGGTATGATGGCAAGCGGGTAGTGCTTAGCTACAACGATGCCCGTGGCAAGATGTACAACTACGTGGATAACCAGAATGGCCGCGTAGTGTGCGTGTATTCGGGCTACACGGAGAACGTGCGGCTAGACTCCAGCAGCACCAGCACCGGCGGCGTAACCCGCATCAACTGTGAGCATACCGTGCCGCAGTCTTGGTTTAATGAAGTGGTACGGATGCGCTCCGACATTCACCACCTATTCCCAACCTACGACACCTGGAATTCCAACCGGGGCTCGGACCCGTTTGCGGATATTCCGGACAACCAGACCCAGCTCTGGATGCGGGGCACCTCCAGCCAAACTACCATCCCAACCAGCAACATCGACGAGTACAGCGAGGATACCAACTCGCAGTTTGAGCCCCGCGAAGACCACAAGGGCAACCTGGCCCGGGCTATCTTCTATTTCTACACCATGCACCAGGGCCAGACGTTTGACCCAGGCAAGGATGTAATTACGGCCGCCGCCGACCTGAATACGCTGTATAAGTGGCATATGCAGGACCCAGTAGACGCCCGGGAGCGGGAACGGAACCGCCGTGCCGCCAAAAGCCAGGGCAATTTCAATCCCTACATCACCTACCCCGATCTGGTGGCCCGCGCCTGGGGTTTCCAGGTGCAGCCTACTTTCTCCTTCTCGGCCGCTACGGCCAGCATTGCGGAGGGCAATTCGGGCACCAGCACCTACACCGCTACCGTAAACGTAACGCCGGCCCTTACCTCCACACTCACCGTGCAGGTGGCATTGGATGCGGCCAACTCAACGGCTACCAACGGCTCTGATTTTGCTTTCACCTCGCCCCAGACGCTGACCTTTACCGCCGGCCAGACCTCGCAAACTCTTACCGTTACCATCAACGGTGACACGCAGCCGGAGGCCGACGAAACTGTGGTGCTCACGCTGAACAACCCGTCCTCGGGCGGCGCGGTGGGTGGCCCGGCTTCGCAGGAGCTTACCATCACCAACGATGATGGCGCGGCACCGACCATCAAATTTGCTTCTGCTACCGGTACTATCACCGAGGGCAACTCCGGCACCAGCACGTACACGGTAAATGTAACGCTGAGCGGCAGCGCGCCTACCGCCGCCGTAACCATTCCGGTAACGGTGAGCACCAGCGGCACCACGGCCACCTCACCAGCTGACTATTCGCTGACTACTACCTCGGTGACTTTTGTTGCTGGTCAAGCGTCGCAAACAGTACCCGTAACCATTTCGGTGGTGGGTGACACCCAACCGGAGCCTAACGAAACGGTGCGGCTGGTGCTGGGCACGCCCACCACGGGCGGGGCTGTGCTAGGTACGCCCTCGGCCCACGTGCTCACCATCACCAACGACGATCAGGCCCCGGCCGGCTCTCCCTGCACCGATCTGTACTTCTCGGAGTACGTGGAGGGCAACACCACCAACACCAAGGTGGTCGAAATTTACAATCCCTCGCCGGCTCCTATCAGCCTGACGGGTATTGAGGTTCGCCTGTTTGCCAACGGCTCTACCTCGCCCACTGCTACCCAGGCGCTTACCGGCACTATTGCCCCCGGCGACGTGTACGTTATTGCCAATACCGGCGTAGCCTCGGCCGACGTAGCCAAGCAGGCCGATCTGCAGTCGAGCGTGTGCTTCTTCAACGGCGACGACGCCCTGCTACTGATGGACGGCACCGATACGCTGGACGTAATTGGCGTGATTGGCCAGCAACCGGCCGGGGGCTGGCAGCTGCCCGGTGGCGGCACCACTACCAACGCTACGCTGGTGCGTAAGGCCTCGGTAACCGCCGGCCAGAAGCGCTGGAGCATGGCGGCCGGTGAATGGCAGTTTGTGGGTACCGACGTGTACACGGGTGTAGGCAGCCACACCAGCGGCTGCATTACCACGGCTACCACTAAGGCCGCGCCGCTCAACTTCGGCATTGACGTATTCCCGAACCCCGCCACCGGCAGCGTCCAGATCCGCCTGCCCGAGCTACGCGGCCGCCACGAAGCCAGCATCAGCCTGTTTAATGCGCTGGGCCAAGAGGTGCTGCACCGCACGCAGCAGGTTTCCTCCCTCGACGCTGGCACCCTGCCCGTCCACACGCTCAGCAATGGCTTGTATACGGTACGTGTAACCGTAGACGGAGTGCGCTACAGCAGCCGCGTGGCTGTACAGCATTAATTAGCCCGTAGCGGGGCCGGCCGGTATTGGTGAGGCCGCCCCCCTGGACACACAACGGCCCTGGTTCCTACTGTAGGAGCCAGGGCCGTTGTGTTTTGGCTGAGTGCTAGATGATTCTGCAACCTACCGGATACGCAAACGGGCCCGCATTGCAGTGCGGGCCCGAACTCACATGGGGCACTCTACTAACTTATTAATGTGTGGGAGAGGATATGACCGAAGCTCAGCACTCCGGAATAGTTAAGACGGGAATACGGCTGTGAACCAGCAAGCCGGCCGTGACGCTGCTCCGAAAATGAGTACCTGGGTACAGACGCTGCCGGGTAACAAACGTGAGCATATCGGCTTGGTGACGGGTGGCGGCATGGCGGATGCCCTCTTCTACCGATGAGTGCCGTGTGGACATTACCGTGTGCGCTACGCCCGCCAATAAGCCACTTTGCCGGATACGGGTGGCTACGTCGGCCAGCTCGGGTGAGGCAGGCGTGGTGTACACGTGCAGTCCAAGCACCGAAGGCCCTACCCGCGCCAGCAGCTCCTCTACCGCACCAAGCTGCTGCCCCAGGAAAAGTGGCTCGTCGGTGGCGGTGAGCTGCTCCAGCAAACGGGGAATGGTGGCGGCCGTAGCAGGCAGCCGCACCGCTCGGCGGTCGGTATCCAGCACAATGCGCTTGGGCAGGGTGCCAGCCCGGTAGGTAATGGGAACTATCAACAATGGATGCGCCAGGGTACACACTAGGTGCAGCGCGAGGCTGTGCTCCGTGTGCCGAACATTTTTGGCGGGGTTGGCATTGCCCACAACCACTAGCTGATCGGGCCTGCTGCCCAGGCTTGCAGCTAAATGCGCAATACTATCTTCCGTCAGGATGGTCGCCTGGCAGGGCACGTAGGCTTGCACGTGCCGCACTTGGTCCTGCAGACTATGCTGGGCTTTTTCCAGGCTCCACTCCGCCCCCATCTGCCGAAACAGCAAGGCCTCGTCGGAACCTTTGGCTGGTTGGACGTGCCATAAGTGAACGGCTCCTCCTACGCGGCGGGCCAGCACCACTGCGTAATGCAGTGCGTTGGTCGCCGCGTCGGAGAAGTCGGTAAGGACATGGAACGTCATCATACAACGGGGCCCAAAAGCGTTGACTTTCAGGTAAGCCAAGGTATCGGTTTAGTAGACGCAAAAAATTAAGATCTTATTAAAAATCAACTATATAGGCTATCTTATTGATTATCAAGCTCAACAATAACCAGATAGGTTACCCATCTCATTCTTCAGAGCTGGCAGGTGCCCGCAAGTCCTCATATTCGGGGTGGGAGTCCAGGAATTCGCGCATGAATGGGCAGCTGGTTCGCACTCGTAACTGCTGGGCGCGGGCGTATGCCAGGCCGGCCTGGGCCAGCTCTTCGGCCAGCCCCTGCCCCCGCAGCGGCTTATCAACGTAGGTGTGGGTGAAATCTATAACGCCGGCTTCCGGTGTGCTGTAGGCCAGCTCGGCGGAGCCGCCGTCCTGTTCAATTACAAACTCTTGGTCTTGGGAATGATGCGTAACTGCGCCCGACATACGCGGTAAGGTTTGGTGAGAGATACGGCGACGGATTTCGCCATTTGCTGAGCGTTTACGTATGCAGCACAGAAGTGGCTACTACAGCCTTTGCTTCGTTTCCCTGCATCTTACTCTCCTACCCGTTTCTTATGCAAACCACTCCCGAAAATTCTAACCTCGCTCCTGACGCCACCAATTCTGCCCAGGGCAACCACACGCCACAGTACGGTGACTTTGGCAAAACCACGCCGACCGAGGCCCAGCAGAAAGCGCACGATGAGCACAGCGTAACCGAAGGCGGGCAGGCCGCCCCACCCGTTGCTTTCCCGGAACAGCGCGGCAGCACGCCGCAAAACGTAGACCCCGCAGCGGTGCAGCACGTAGAGGACGCCGAATATTTTGAGCAGCGTGAGGGTTGGGCCAAGGACGACCCGCGCTACGGCGGTGGCACCCGCAACTGGGCTACCAACGAGCCTGCCAACCACACCACTGCCCCGGCCCCCGAGCACGGTGAGCACCCCGAAAACCCGAACGTGGGTAAAAACGACAACCCCGACGAGTTCAGCGCATTCCGCCCTGATGAAGGCCGGGGTATTCCAGGCTCGGGCAAATAGCCGGGTTGCTTCCTGATTTCTTGCTCTCACACACTACTGCCATGGCTACCGATAAAAACCAGGACCCTGCTGCCGCCCTCGACCCTAAATCGGGCGCAAACCTGACCGATGAACAACGCAAGCACCGTGAAGAGCTGTATAGCTACAAGCGCGACGAAGAAGGCACGCTAGACACCTCGGCCCGGTTGGAGGCCGAAACCACCGGTATTCCAACCGACAGCGCTACTACCGGCCCCGACCCCGACAACTCCAGCATGACCGATGAGCTGATGAACCCTGGTTTCAATAACCCCATCGACGATAACAACCGCTAGAGCACCTACATGGTGCAATGCTCAACAGAACGCCCCGTTGCAGTAGCAGTGGGGCGTTCTGTTGTTCAGGCGAAATATCCAGACGAAAAAAACCAGGAAAGTAAGTATCAATTTATTGAAGTGTGTCGTATGTTTACGTCATACTATATAACCACTTTATGACGTACGCCAAACTCGCTGAATTTACTGCCGAGCAGCAGCAACTGGCCCGCTTTGCCAAGGCCTTGGCTCATCCGGCCCGAATAGCCATCATCCAGCTTCTGGCAAGTAAAACAACGTGTATCTCCGGTGATATTGCGGCTGAACTGCCACTATCCCGCACTACCGTGTCGCAGCACCTGCAGGAGTTGAAGGCCCTGGATCTGATACGCGGAGAAATTGATGGGTTGACGGTGTGTTATTGCCTGAACACTGCGCTGTGGCAGCAGGTGCAGCAACAGTTTGCCCGCCTTTTCTCCCTGGCCACTACTGCCGCGTGCAGTCCGGATACTACCTGCCCCTGTTAACTCTTCATCTTTCCACTTTCATCCGTTGTAGTCATGAGCACATTTCCCCGCATGCATGTGTCGCTGTACGTCACTGACCTGGCATCAACCCTTAATTTCTACAGCATTTTTCGGACAACCGGCCGATAAAATCAAGCCTGGCTACGCCAAGTTCGTGCTCGATGAACCGGCACTGATTATTTCATTCGTCCAGAATCCGGCGCGGGTGCACAGCAATTTTGGGCACCTGGGCTTTCAGGTAGAAACGCTGCCGCAACTGGAGGAACGGCTGGCCGCCGCTCGGCAGGCTGGCCTGGTGCAGCGCGAGGAAATGGGGACCAACTGCTGCTACGCCAAGCAAGATAAATTCTGGGTACATGACCTCGATGGCACGGAGTGGGAAGTGTATTACTTCCACGAGGACGCGGAATTTAACGACCCACGCTACCAGCAAGAGTACGATGAGGCTGCCACTAGCCAGTGCTGCATTGCTCCCACTGCGGCTGCGGAGCTGCCACCACTAGCCCCCATGGCCTTTACTTTGGTAGATACTGGTATGGCCACCGGTCCCGCCTGCACACCGGGCGGAAACTGTTGCTAGTCCGAGCACTCTTCTTGGCGGATGGGCAGGGGAATGTAGAATCTGACAGTCGGGCGCAATGGTTCTGCTTGGGGCCGGCCCGGCATGTGGTGTACTGGCGGCTGCCGTGCTTTTTTGGGCTTATCTGTAGCATGCTACCACATTTCCCGTATACTTCCGATAGTATATTCCCTGCTCCCACCTGCTAATCTGCTCTGCGATATGGCCGCTCCTTTCCTCGTACTCACCGATTTTACCCCCGCTGCCGACCAAGCCCTCCGCTACGCGGCGGCACTGGCAGCCCCCGTACAGGCTCCACTGGTGCTGTTACACATCCGCCGCGAAACCCTGCTCGACCCGGATGCTTTTAATGGCAGCATCCGGCATCTGAGTGAAGGAGAAGTAGCAGCCTCTCTGCAGGAGCGGATTCAGGGGCTTACGTTGCCAGTAGTTGTGGAGTCGGCGGTGGATGGGGTTGAAGTGGCCGTGGCTGATGCGGTTCGTCGGCATGCTCCCAGCGTGGTGGTGCTGGGCAAACCCGATACCGAAACTACTCCGGATGAATTGGTCAGCAGCACGTCATTGAAACTGCTGCGTGCCACCCGTACCCCGCTGCTGGTGGTACCCGTGGGTACGCAGGCCGCCGTGCCGCCCCACAACATTACGGTAGCCGCCGACAACAACTCTATCAGCCTGAAAGCCCAATCGGAAGGCATTCGGGAGCTGCTGCTGCAACTGAAGCCTCGCCTTACGGTAACGCACGTAGCAGAGCCCGAAAACGACGATACCTGCTCAGCAGCGGTGCAAGCGGTGGCAGCCAGCTCCCTGGTGGCTGGCTCCGACATCCGGATTCACTCGCACGGAGTGCGCCACCGCCGGATTCCGGAGGGCATTTTGCAAGCTGCACAGGAAACGCACGCCGATTTACTGGTGCTGGTAGCCCGCCGCCGCAGCTTCCTGGGGCAACTATTTAACCGAAGCGTTACGTCACAGGTGATCTTGCACGGGCACTTGCCCATGCTCCTCCTTCCCGCCCTGGACTAACGGTAAACCGGTAAAAAACCGGGTGCAGCTGACGCTCCGCAGGCACTACCTGCGCGGATTGAGCGTCAGCTGCACCTGGTCACTTTTGCACCGGTGCATTAGCTGCCCACTACCGGACTACGACGTTCCAGCAGGCATACGTCGCGCCACTCACCGTGCAGTTGCCCTAGCTTCTCCCGCACCCCTACCAGCCGGAAGCCAGCTTGCTCGTGCAGCCGTAGGCTGGCAGTATTCTCACGAATAATACCCGATTGCAGCGTCCAAATGCCGTTTTGCTCTGATTGTTGCACCAGTTCACGCAACAGCAGCAGGCCGGCGCCTTGCCCTCGGTGTAAGGCCCCCACGTACACGCTCACCTCAGCTACTCCGCTGTACACGCACCGCCCCGATACGGGCGTGAGGGCTGCCCAACCCGCTACCGCATCAGTGGGTGTGAGAGCCACCAGACGGCTATGCCTCACATGCGCGGCATCCCAGGCGGCCCAGTCGGGTACCTCAGTGCTGAACGTGGCCTGCCCGGTGGCAATGCCTTCGGCATAAATAGCCGCCACGGCCGGGTAATGAGCTGGTAAAAGTGGTGCCAGGGAAAGAGTTTCAGCCATGACTGGAACGTGAAGCAGTACATGGCTAAGGTAGAAGAATTGCTGTGCAAAACGACCACCAATGGCTGTTCGGCTTTTCCTGGGCAGACAGGAGCAAATACGCACCTGGACAAAAGAAGCCACACCATAACCCAGCACCCCGGCTACCTCTGCAGTTGCAGAAGGGGCCGGGGTGCCAGTGGAAGGATAAGCCTCGTTAGAAAGTAACGGAATAGGTGTAGGTGCTACCGGCCGGAATAAATAAGGAATCGGTGGTGTACTCTGTGAGGCTGTTTTTCTTTTTGTAGCCCTTCACCAAAATGGGCTGGTCGCCGGCAATGGGCAGCGGGTTTTCGATAGGTAGTCCGTCCCAGAACACAACCGGCCCGCCGCCCTGAATTTTTCGGCTGAAAGTGGTACTGAGGCCATAGGTGGTGTTGAAGTCAGACATGAAGGCGTAGCGGGCCACATCGGCCGGATTCGTAATAACGAGGCGCACGTACGCTTTGCGCGGAATCAGGTAGGCGGGCAGCGTAAACGTAGTATCACGGCGGGCATTATTTAACACCTGACTATCCTCCCCAATGGTGTAATACTGACTCTTGTTCGGGGTGTAGCGCACTGAGAAGTAGCCATCAGTCAGTTCCTCATCCTTGATGAAGAAGGAGAGTCGGTAGTTGCCGTTGGCGTCGGTGGTGGCCTGTGCTTTTAGCGTTGATTTCGGCTGATACGCCTGTCCGTAGTGCCAGCGGACTTCAACCGGCGTATTGGCCAGTGGCTGCTGCCCGTTGGCCGTTATCAGCCGGCCAACCACGGTAGTGCAGGAACCCATGCAGGTTTCCAGCTCTTCTTTTTTGGTACAGCCAGTTGCCAGGATAGCCAGAGCAGCCGCCAGGGAGATAATCGTAGATTTCATGTACACAGCGAATACAACTAGGACGGTAGAAAAACACAACCCCTAGCGAGGCAGCCTCACTCCTTGGGCTCCTTTTGAGTTTCAGTTAAGCAATAGTAACATCCGGGCCCGTCACCCGGAAAACCAACCTACGGCTTCAACCAACTTTACCGCAGCCCACCCGGCCACCTCAAAACGGTTAAAATCTCAACTCTGGCAGGCCATTACCGCACTATACCGGTCGTTATTTCTGACTTTTCAACGCGGATATACAGTTGTGCCATTTACTGGCTGCTATTTACCATTTCCACCCCGCCTGGAGGCCCGCGTACCAGTTGCGGCCCGGCGCCGGCTGGAAGTAACGCCCCCCAAAGGCGTTCAGGTCGTTGCCGAGGGAGTACTGCCGGTCCGTAAGGTTTTCGCCGCCCCCGAACACGTCCAGCGAGAAGCCGCCGAAGCTATGCCGCCAGCCGCCCCGCGTGCCGAACGTCCAGTAGCCAGGGGCCGCTTCCGTGTTGGCATCATTGAGGTAAATACGAGCCTGGTGGTTGACGGTGGGCTTGAGGTAAAAGCCAAGTGGGGCCGCTACATCAAGGCCGGCAGTGAGGGTGTGCGGGGCGGTACCGGTGAGGCGGTTGCCGCTGAAATCCTGCCCGCCGCTCTGGTAGCTGCCGAAACGGTAGTGGTTGTAGGCGTAACTGACGAAATACCACAGCCCTGGCCCGTTGGTTACCACTGTTTCCGGCATATCCGGTATTGCCTTCATCTGCCGCCACAGATAACCACTCAGTGCTGCTTCCAGTCCGCGCTGGCGGGTATTGCCAGCGTTGGCAAAGAGCTGGGTGCCCTGGTCGGTAGTGCGGGTGGTAATAGTTTGACGCTGGCGCTGGTCGTAGAGGGCCACGTCGTAGCGCAGCCGTTCGTGCCAGACAGCGCCGCGCAGCCCTACCTCGTAGCTGGTACCCCGCTCCGCCTGCAGCCCGCGGTTGATGGAGCCGTCGGAAGGCCGGATTTCCTCCTCGGTGGGTGGCGAGAAACCAGTGCTCAGGCTGCCGTACACCGTCAGTTCCGGCCCAAACTCCCGCAGCAGCGCTACCCTCGGTGACACCTCGGGGAGAAAGTTGCGTTCCAGCTCGTAGCCAGTGGGGTTGGTAGCGGCATCGGAAAGGCGGCTGATGCGGTAACGGAGGCGGTTGTAGCTGGCCCCGGCCGTGAGCAACAGCCCGGCCGGCAGCTCGTAATCGGCCTGGGCGAAGGCAAAACCGGTGATGGTCCGAATTTCATCGTCGTAGCGCAAGGTACCGGGTTGGCCGGCCCGGTTCTGGTAGTTGCGGGAGCTTTCGAAACCGGTCTGTCCTTCAGCCCCCAGCTGCAGGCGTAGCGTACGGCCGGCCAAGGCAGTGCGGTAGCTGGCCACCGTGCGCCCGCCCCCACCTAGTAACGTGTTGCGCTCAAAATCTATCAGGTAGGGCGTATTGATGCGGCTGCCGCTCAGGTACAGCGTGGTACGCAGGCTGAACCGGTCAGTGAAGCGCACCTCATGCGTGCCCCCGAGCAACGCCGCGCGCGAAGCATAGTAGGTGTGCTGCTGCACGGTGCCGGGTGCGGTGGCGGTACCGGGGCGGGCCTGGCGCGGGTTGGCCTGGAACTGGGCGCGGGTGAGGCCGCCGGGCAGCTGGTACCACAAGTCGGAGTACAGCGCGTGCAGGCCGATTGTTTGCCGTTCAGTAGCATGCCATTCGCCATCCAGGGCCAGCACGTCGCGGCGCAGGGCGCTTTGCTGACGGTACCCATCGAGGCTTTGGCGGGCATAGGTGGCGCGCAGGTAGCCCGTGGCCGAGCCAGTTTCAACGGATGCGGTGTAGCGCCGCAGCCCGAAGCTGCCCGCCGTGAAACCCACCTGGGCGGCGCTGGTGCCGGGTTCCGGCCGGCGCCCCCGGAGTAGCACGGCCCCGCCGGTACCGGCTCCGTACACGCTGGCGGCGGGGCCTTTCACTACTTCCAGCCCACCCAGCAGCGCGGGGTCGAGGAGGTTGAGCGGGGTGCTGCCACTGGCCTCGGTGAACGGAATACCCTGGTAGTACACTTTGGTATTGCGTACCCCAAACGGGGAGCGGAGCGTGCTGCCCCGCACGCTGAGGCGGTAGCTGCCACTGGCCCGCTCCTCCAGCCGCACCCCGGGCAGCGTATTCACGGCCTGCGTTAGGGCGTTCTGCGGAAACCGCTCAAAGTCGCGGGCCTGGAGCACGCCTACAGCGGCAGCAGTGCGGCGCAGCGGCAGCTGCTGGCCGTAGCCGGTTACAGTGGCTTCGGGCAGAGTTACGGCGCGGGCAGTGTCGGGCGGCGTGGTTTGGGCGAGGGCAGTAACAGGCAACAGCAACAGCGGCGCGGCGTAGCGGTAAGGCATTCTTGGTAGAACTGAGAAGTCAGAGGTGAGAACCGAGACGCGACGAGGCGCTGGTCTGGGCTTGCTAACCTGTAACTAGCGGCCAGGGTTGGGCACAGACGAATTTTCGATGCAAAATCGTTTATCTTCCTACTCTATTCTTTACCCCTATTCAACCACGTATGCACTACCTCCCCTTTCCTCGTCGTCGATATCGGGCGCTGTTTTTCCCGCCGGGCTTACTGGCGCTGGCCGGGCTGTTGTGGCTGGGGTGCGTGGCGGTACCGAGAATAGTGCCGCCGAAGAAAGCTGTGATGGAAATAGCTGTGTGGTCGCCCAAAATGTGCTCTGTTGATTTCGACGCCCCGTCGTCTATAGCAGCAAAATGGCGCGCCTCGCCTGCTTGTCTGTCACCTACAGCATTAGAAAACTTCCGGCCTTGGTATACCTCTCAGTTTACAGGAAGCATATTCTCCGATTACTTCTCTTTGCAAAAGACCCGATTTATTGCGCGTGATTTGCAGCAAAAACCTAATCAAAACCGAGGATTCCGCGTGTACTTTGCTCCTAGTGCAACGTACGCCAACTTTGTTCAACTACTGGATTTGCTTAATCAAGAGAGTGTTAGTAGGCACTGGATTGATTTATACCATCTGCCTGTAACAATATACAGTTATACCGAAAAGCCTTTGGAGAAGCCTTTATCCGAAGAGCACAATGATAGTTTAAGAGATTGGTCATGCTTACTATGTGGCGATACTATACCATATATCCCGACTGCTTTCGAGACTATTACACACTGGCTCAAAGAACAATGGGCTGCTATACTCTCCATCGACTGGCGCAACACCTGGCTTCTCCTGCTACTGCTCACCGCCCTTTCCACATGGAAACTGCGGCAACAGTGGCGCACCGCCAGTTAAGCCGTAACCTCGACCGGAAAAACGCAGTTAAGCCAAGCGCAACTATTCACCTGCGCTATGCTCCCGAAACTGACGATACCCCTGGCCGCTGCTCTTCTGGCCAGCTTTACCACTTCGGCCCAGAACGTGCCCCCGGCCGCCACGCCTTTCCACATGACGGGCAACATTTACCTGCCTAACAAGTTGCCGGCCACGCCCGAGCGAGTGGCTAGTCTGCAGGTACCTGCCGGCTTTACTATCAGCAAGTACGCCGAGGGCCTGGATATGCCGCGCATGCTGGCCGTGGCTCCCAACGGCGACGCCTACGTGAGTAACCGGGTGAAAGGCACCATCACGCTGCTGCGCGACGCCAACAAGGACGGCAAGGTGGAAACCATCCAGCAGGTAGCCCAGAAACCCCACTTGCACGGCGTGGCTCTCAAGGATGGGAAGCTGTACATTGCCGCCATCCGGGAGGTGTACGTGGCCGATGTGAAGGCCGATGGCACCCTGGGCGAGCTTCAACCCCTGTACAAAGACCTGCCCGACGCCGGCCAGCATGCCAACCGCACCCTGCAGTTTGGGCCCGATGGCCTGCTCTACCTCTCGGTGGGCAGCACCTGCAACGCCTGCGACGAAGACAACCCCGAAAGCGCCACCCTGCTCCAGCTGAAACCCGACGGCTCGGGCCGACGTGTGTACGCCCAGGGCCTGCGCAACACCATCGGCTTCGACTGGCACCCGGTTACCAAACAGCTCTATGGTCTCGACCACGGCATCGACTGGCTCGGGGATGAGGACCAGCAGGAAGAATTCAATCAGATCAAGGACGGCGGCCACTACGGCTGGCCCTCCATCATTGCCGACGGCAAGCACTACCCCGCCAACAAGCCCAAATCGGGGGAAACCTACGAGCAGTTTGATGCCCGCACGGTGCGGCCATTGCTCACGTATAAGGCCCATTCCGCGCCGCTGGGCATGGTGTTCTACCGGGGCCAGCAGTTTCCGCAGCAATTCCGGCAGGATGCCTTCGTGACCATGCACGGCTCCTGGAACCGGGCCCAGCCCTCGGGCTACAAAATCGTGCGGGTGAAGTTCAATGAGCAGGGCCAGCCCCAGCAGTTCGAGGACTTCATCACGGGCTGGCTGGTAGAAAACGACAAGTCGGAATTCGGCCGCCCCTGCAGCATCGTGGAGGCCCCGGATGGCTCCCTGCTGGTTTCCGACGACGACAACGGCGTGATTTACCGCGTAGCCTACGGCGCAACCGGTAAAGACAACAAAAAGCCGAAGAAGCGCGGGTAGTAGCGCGCAGCTCCGCTTCGCGCACGAGCCGCAGGCGAGTAGCCGGTTCCGCACCTGACGCTTGTTACTCGCTTCGCTCGTGCGCGAAGCGGAGCTGCGCGCTACTGTTACCCGCGTTAGGATTTAACAACGGATTTTGGAGCCGTTACGGGTATTGTAGCTGGCAACGGCTCATCAGGTTCAGGAAGGGCTTGCCCACTGAGCGTACGGGCTAATTGGGCATGGTCGAGGGCGCCTTCGTTGTGGGAGAGGAAAATGGTAGCCACGCCGTTGCCCACGAAATTGGTGAGGGAGCGGGCCTCGCTCATAAACCGATCCACGCCCAGCAGTAGGGCCAAGCCTTCTACCGGAATAACCTTCACCGCCGTGAGCGTGCTTGCCAGCACCACGAAACCCGAGCCCGTAACGCCAGCCGCGCCTTTGCTGGTTATCATCAGAATACCCACGATGGTGAGCATCTGAGCCCCGGTGAGCTCCACGCCAAACACCTGGGCCAGGAAAATGGTAGCCAGCGAGAGGTAGATGGTAGTGCCGTCGAGGTTGAAGGAATAGCCGGCCGGGACTACCAGCCCCACCACGGGCTTGGCGCAGCCCAGGCGCTCCAGCTTCTCCATCAGCCCCGGCAGCCCTGCTTCAGAGGACGAAGTACCCAGCACAATCAGCAGCTCCGCCTTGATGTAGCCCAGGAACGCCAGAATGCTCACCCGGCAATAGCGCAGAATGGCCCCCAGCACCAGAAACACGAACAGCCCGCAGGTAATGTACACCGTGGCCATGAGCTTGGCCAGCGGCAGCAGCGTGGCAATGCCGTACTTACCAATGGTATAGGCCATGCCCCCGAAAGCCCCGATGGGCGCAAACAGCATCACCAGGTGCAAGCCCCGGAACACGTACTTCGAGGCCCAGCTTAGCCGGTCGATGATGGGCTGGCGGCCGGCGTAGCGGCTCAGCACCATGCCCAGCACAATGGACACCAGCAACACCTGCAGCGTGAAGTTATCGGCCAGAAAGTGCAGCCAGCTAAACTCCCCGGCGCGTTGCGTGAACTCGCCCACCGCTTGCCCATCCAGCTTACCGGTGCTCACCCCGTCGCCAGGCCGGATGAGGTAGGCCACGCCCACGCCGATGATCAGGGCCAACGTGGTTACCACTTCAAAGTACAGCAGCGCCTTGCCCCCAATGCGGCCTACTTTTTTCAGGTCGCCCATGCTGCTGATACCCAGCAGAATGGTGAGGAAGATAATGGGGTTGATGAACAGCTTAACGACGCTGATAAAGCCTTTGCCCAGCACATCCATGCGCACGGCGGTGGCCGGGGCGAAGTGGCCCAGCAAGGCTCCGGCCACAATGGCCGTCAGCACCCAGAACGTCAGGTTGGAAACTAGTTTTTTCATGATGGAGTCGGGGAAAACCCGGCGGCACACGGTGCCGAGAACAGGAGTGGCTAGTGAGTGTACCCCTCGGTGCCGGAAAAAGTGTCAAGAAAAAAGTGCTAGTGAGGCCCAACTGCCCCCAGCCACCACGCCAGCAAAGCTAGCAGGGGCAAGGAAAGCGGAATGCCCAGGCCCACCATTTGCGCGGCCAGCGGCGGATTGAGGCCGTAGCGCTCCGCCACCACAGCAGCCGTATTCATGGGCCCGATGGCCGCGCCCAGCACGCACAAATCCACCACCCGGCTGGGTTGCGCGCCCAGGCCGTGGTAGAGGCCGAAGATGAGCAGCGGGGCCAGCAGCAGCTTGTACGTGAGGCCCAGGCCCAGAGCCCGGCGCTGAGCCTGAGGCACCTTCAGGTTCATTTGCAGCCCCACCGAGAGCAGGGCCACCACCGAAAACGGGGCGCTAAGCTTTTCCAAGACCCCACGCACCAGCTCCGGGTGCCGGTAGCCGGCAGCATTGGCCCCCAGCGCCAGCACAAAGGCCACGAAGGGCGGAAAGCGCAGCACCGTACCGGCCATACTTCGCCACGAAGGCTCCGCCGACCCGTACCACGCGGACACGGCCACGCCCAGCGTCACGCCAATCAGAAACGAGCCCGCCTGGCTCATCATAATGCCCAGCTCCAACCCCGCCGGCCCGTACAGCAGCTCAAAAATGGGAAAACCCACGAAGGAGGTGCTGCTGATGCCCGCCGTGATAATGAGCGCGCCCACCGTATTCCGACTCAGCCCCAGCCGCGGCCCCAGCGTGCCGAACAGCAGCCCGCTCATCCCAAAAATCAGCCAGGGAGCCAGCACGGGCAACAGGAAGTGCCGGTCGAGGTGGGCGTCGGCGAGGTGCAGAAACGTGAGAGCGGGCATGAACACCAGCACCAGCAGCTGATTGAGCACTGCGGCCGTACCCGCCGGCACGGCCTGCCGCCAGCGCAGCCAGGCACCTACTACCAGACACATGAGCAGCAGCAGCAGGTTGGTCATGCAGGGAAGGTAAAAGCAAAAACGTGAGGGGCCGCCAGACTGGCCGGATAGCAGGTTGAACTCGTTGCAGCTATAAAGCCCAGTCTGCTAGTCTGCCGCGCCCGGCAGCCCCAGGCGCCGGCCTAGAAGGTCAGCGTCACGTTGGTGTAGTAGTACGCGCCGTTGAAGCCAAATTGAGCCACGTTGCGAGAGTAGGGAATTTCGCCGTTGGAGTAGCTGGCAAAGCGGCGGGAGTCCACCCGGTCGGGGTACACGTTGGTCAGGTTGTTGGCACCCAGCGTAATCGACACCTTTTCGCTGGGCGTATACACGGCCGAGAGGTCGAGCAGGGTTTTGCCGCCGAATTTCTGGCTGATGTGAGGCACGTAGATGACGGTGGTAACGCCGTTGGTGGTGACGGTGCGGTTGGCCGGCTTTTCGTAGGCGATAACGGAGCCGAAGTAGGTGGCCCGGGGCGTGATGCTGAACTTGCCTACCTGGTAGGTGGCCGAGAGCAGAATTTTCTGCCGGGGCTGAGCCCGCTCAATCAGCCCGATGCTCACCGTATCAATCAGCAGAATGGGCTTGGCGGTGCCTGCCTGCAAAGCAGCCGGCGTGGCTGCCGTCGAGACGATGTTGGTGGCGTTGAAGGTCAGGGCCAGGCTGGCCGTCAGGCGCTGCTTCTCCCCCATTTCGGTTTTGTAGGTCGATACCAGGTCAATACCGCGGGTGCGGGTATTGATGGCGTTGGTGAAGAAGCGGATTTCGCTGATGTTGGCGAAGTCCGAGGTTTGCAGCGCCTTGATATCGGACTTGATGAGTCGCTCACTATTGATGATGCGGTCCTTGATGTCGATCTGGTAGGCATCCACGGTGAAGAGCAGGTTGTTGCCGGCCTGCACGGCCGCGCCCACGCTGTAGTTCCAGGAGGTTTCGGCCTTGGGGTCGGCCACGCCCAGGGGCTTCAGGCGCGGGTCGTTGTTACGCAGCTGCTTGGTTTGCACAATGGCCCCGGCCTGCACGGTGGAGGTGGTTACGCTGTTGTAAATCTGCTGGAGCGAAGGTGCCCGGAAGCCCCGGTTGATGGAGCCGCGCAGGGAAATATTTTCCGTCACCTTGAAGCGGCTGGCGAGCTTACCCGAGAGGTTGGAACCGAAGTCGGAGTAGTTTTCGTAGCGCAGGGCCGAAGTCAGCAGCAAACGGGGAGTAATGTCGCTTTCCACATCCACGTACACGCCCACGTTGCGGCGGGTGGAGTTGGTTTCGTCCTCGGGGGCAATGCCGGGGCGGCCGCTGGAGCCGGGGGCCTTGGCCGTGCGGGCCGGGGTGGTAGGCGTGGCCGGGGCTGCCAGCGCAAACGGCCCTACGAAATATGATTCGGGGCTCCCCTTCTCCAGCTTAAACTGGTCCACGCGGAATTGCCCGCCGAAGGCCACGTTAAAGGACTTGACCCCGAACCGGTCCAGGTAATTGCGCGATATGTTCACCTCGCTGGTACTTTGCCCGAAGGCGCTACGGCCCACGTAAAAGTCAGTCGGCGAGTCGGCGCCCATGGAGGGGTTGGCCGTTTTGTTGGCGTTCAGGTCGAGGTAGTTGTAGCCGTAGCCGGTGCTGAAGTCGAGGTTCCACTGCCCGGCTACCTTGCGGCTCAAACCCACCACGGCCGAGTAGTCGTCGGAGCGGCCGGGCAACTCGGGCAGGTAGCCGTTGGGCTGCACGGGGCTGTAGTTCACGTTGTTGGGCTGGGCATTGCGGAAGAAACCGTAGGCCAGAATGTCCTTGCGCGACGCCCCCCCGAAGCTATACACCGTCCAGCCCGAGCCGCCAACCGGCAGGCCCAGGTTGTAGAAGCCCTGGTAGATATCGGCCTTGTTGCTGCCGTACACGCCCACTCGGAAGGGCTGCCCCACGGGCGGGTACACCCCGGCCTTGGCCCGGGCGTTGTTTTCGGCCTCAATCTGGGCGGCGGTGGGCTGGGCCGGCAGGGCCGGGAAAGCCGTGTAGATGCCGCCCACGTAGTTGTCGGAGCGGTTGGTCTGGCCCTGGTGCTGGTACTGCAGCGTCAGGTTGAGGTAGCCGGGGTTCGTCTTGCCCAGCTTCAGGCCGTAGTTGGCCCCGGCCAGGTACTGGGCCCCGTCGCCTTCCTGGGTAATACCAAACTGGGTTTTGACGGTAGCCACGCCGGTGCTGCGGTTCAGCCCCAGGTTGATAACGCCGGCAATAGCATCGGAACCGTACTGGGCCGCTGCACCGTCGCGCAGTACTTCAATCCGCTCAATGGCCAGGGCCGGGATGGAGTTCAGATCGGTAACTACCGTACCCGAGCCTACCGTTACGTTCAGGTTCAGGGCCGAAAACTGGTGGCGGCGCTTGCCATCCACCAGCACCAGCACCTGGTCGGGGGAGAGGCCGCGCAACGAGGCCGGGTCGGCGTAGTTGGCCACCCCGTTCACGCCGGTTTTGGCCGAGTTGAAGGAAGGCGAGTTGAACTGTACCTGCTGGCCCAGGTCGGTCTGGCCGGTGAGCTGCAAATCCTTGGCATTGAGCACGTCCACGGGCATGGGGCGCTCCACGTCGGTGCGAGGCAGGCCGCGGGAGCCCACTACGGTCACGTCGCCCAGGTCGGTGGTGCTGGTTTCCAGGCGCACGTTAATGGTAGTTTGCTGGCCCACGGTAATCTGCTGCGCTTTAAAGCCAATGGCCGAAATTGCCAGCGTAGCACCGGGCTTCACGGTGAGCGAGAAGTTGCCGTCGGCATCGGTGCTGGTGCCGTTGGTGGCTCCTACCTCCACCACCGTGGCACCGGGAATGCCGGCCCCATCGGGCCCGGTAATGCGGCCCTTCACGGGGCCGGCCACCGGGCGGCTCAACTCAGTAGCTGCGGGCAGGGCCAGACCGTGGGCCGCCGCTGCGCCAGGCAGAGCCAGCAGCAGAAAAAGCGCCTGTCCCGGGAGCAGGGGCCGCCGCGTAGGCGCGGAAAAAAAGCGTAAAGGAGAGGTCATGTGCAGGGGGAATTTTGGGGTTAGGGAAAGAGCAGGAAACAGTTCTCCAAACCGGCCTGGGGAGCCGGAAAGCGGAGTAAAAACCGAGCGTACGGGAAGGGCAAAATTTCAGGCCAGGCGGCTTGTGCTAAGCTGGAGGCTGGCCTTCGAGGTCGTGGAAGGAGGTGTGCCGGGTTTCCGTCATCAGCAAACTCACCAGCAGGGAAATGGCAATGCAACCGGCTACGTACCAGTAGAAGTAGGCTTCGTGCCCGATGCGCTTGCACCAGAGCGCAATGTATTCGGCCGTGCCCCCGAACACCGCCACCGTGAGGGCGTGGGGCAACCCGATGCCCAGGGCCCGCACCTGCACCGGAAACAGCTCCGACTTCACCACCGCGCTGATGCTGGTGTAGCCACTCACGGCCACCGAAGCCAGCAGTAGCAGCCCCAGCGCCGGGGCAGGCCGCGTTACGTGGCTCAGGGCCGTGAGCAGGGGCACGCTACCCAACGCGCCCAGCAGCCCGAACCCGATGAGCAGAGGGCGTCGCCCAATCCGGTCGGCCAATGCACCGAACAGGGGTTGCATGGCCGCAAAACCCAGCAGCGCCAGAAAGCAGGTGTTGGTGGCCGCACTCCGGGTCATGTGGGCCGTATTCACCAGAAACTTCAGCATGTAGGTGGTGAGCGTGTAGAAGGCCAGCGTGCCGCCTACCGTGAGACCAATCACCTTGAACACCGAGCGGGGGTAGCGGCGTAGCAGCTGGATACTACCGCGCAGCTCTTCCGACTCCTGCTGCTGGGCGATAAAAGGCGCTGTTTCGTCAAGATTATGGCGCAGGTACAGGGCTACCACCGAGAGCAACGCCCCCACCACAAACGGAATGCGCCAACCCCAGGCCAGCAGCTCGGCCTCGGTGAGCAGCACCTTCAGCAGCACCAGCTGAATGCCCAAAGCCAGCAGCTGGGCCCCAATCAGGGTGAAGTATAGAAAGCTGGAGTAGAAGCCCCGGCGGCGCTGGGTGGCCATTTCGCTCAGGTAGGTGGCCGATACGCCGTACTCCCCGCCCACGCTCAGGCCCTGCAGCAGCCGGGCCGTGAGCAGCAGAATCGGTGCCACGATGCCCACCGTTTGGTAAGTGGGCGTGAGGGCAATCAGCAAGGAGCCCAACGACATCAGCAGCACCGACAGGGTCATAGACTGCTTGCGGCCCACTTTATCGGCAATGCGCCCGAACATCCAGCCCCCGATGGGCCGCATCAGAAAACCCAGGGCGAAAATGCCGGCCGTTTGCAGCAGTTGGGCCGTGGTGTCGCCGGAGGGGAAGAAGGAGGCCGAGAAGTAGAGGGAAAACGCCGAGAAAACGTACCAGTCGTACCACTCCACCAGGTTGCCCACCGAGCCGCTGAAGATGGCCCGCAGCCGGCGCCGCGAAATCTGCTCGGGAGCAGCGGCGGCAACGGATGGAGCGAGCAGAACCATGGCGGGGAGTATCGGGGGTGGGAGAAGTAAGTCAGCCCGCGTATCCGGCTGACTTGCTTCAAATGAACAACCCGATTTTGAAGAAACTTTATAGAAAACTTATGGGGAGTATGAAATTTACTGTCCAGCCTCCACGGCGGCGGTAGGCGGAGCAAAATCCACCCGCAGGCAGTGCCAACCGTCGGCAAAGGTGTAGGCCAGTTGATGGTGGTACAGTGCCCCGATGCGCTGCACAATGGCCAGGCCAATCCCAATGGAATCGAGGGCGGCATTGCCTTTCTTGAAGCGCCCGAACAGCTCAGCCACCGGCAGCAAGGGCGGCAGCCCGGTGTTGCGCAGCTCCAATGCGGCCGGCGTGAGCGTCACCTCAATTTCACCGCCCGGCAGGTTGTGGCGGATGGCATTACTGAACAGGTTATTCAGCAGCAGTTGGGCCAGGGCTTCATCCAGGGGCACGCTCACGCCGGGCGCCACGTGCTGGGTGGTGCGCAGGCCCTTCATTTCGGCCAGGTCGGCGAAGGTGGCCTCGGTGGCGGGCACCAGTTGGCTCAGGTCAGTAAGCGGGGCCGGGTGGGCTTCGTAGTGCTCCAGCTTGGCCAGCAGGGTCAGGGCCTGGTTGATTTTGGCCAGGCGCTCCAGCTGGTCGTGGATGCCCGTGAGCATGAGCAGCTGCTTCTGGGTAAGCTCCGAATCCATGAGCAACTCTACCTGGGCTTTCATGCTGGCAATGGGCGTTTGCAGCTCGTGAGAGGCGTTTTCCGAAAATTCCTGCAGGCCCTGGTAGTCGCGCTGGGCCTGGCGGGTCATCTTCATCAGGAACTCGTTGAGCACGTTGAACTCCAGCGTGCGGCTGGGCTGCAGGCTGATGGTGGTTTTCTGGCTGAGCTGAAACCGCTCGATGCCGCGCAGCAGGGCGTTGAAGGGCTTGAGAATGTACCAGGAAATCACCTCGCTCAGAATGACCACCAGCGCCAGCAAAAACACAAACGTCCAGGCAAATACCAGCATGATGCCGGTCAGGTATTCGTCGCTGGGAATTACCACCACGGCCTGGCTGGTAATGCCGTAGCGCTGCCCCCTGATGCGTGGATACGTGGTAAGCCGCACCACGCTGGCCGTGGATTGCAGAGCCGGTACCCACTCCTCCCGCACCCGCACCTGCTGGTCGTGGGTGGCCGTGTCGGCGGGGGCCAGGCGACGGATTTGCACCTGAGCCCGGGCCGGGTGGGCGGAATAGTCCCGGCCGCTGGCCAGCTGGCGGCCTACTGTGGCGTTGAGGTGGCGCAGCTTGCCAATGGTAGTCTGCGTGACGCTGCGCGACATGGCCCCGT
Source organism: Hymenobacter pini (assembly GCF_020421205.1). Taxonomy (GTDB): domain Bacteria; phylum Bacteroidota; class Bacteroidia; order Cytophagales; family Hymenobacteraceae; genus Hymenobacter; species Hymenobacter pini. Next base: position 445,187 of record NZ_JAIZZH010000001.1, on the reverse strand, counting down.
ACACGATGGTAAAGCCCACGGCCAGCACAAACAGCGTAATTACCGCGTAGGCAATGGTATAGCGGTAATTGAGCTTCATGGCTGGTGAGATGGTGAGTTCTTGTTCTAATGGCGCGAGAGGCGCGGCGTTGCCTTTCTAGCGGCGTTGTTATTCAGCAGTATCAATGTGGACTTTGGGCTAGTGGCGCCACTGGCGCCGACATAACGTAAACTCACCAGTTCACCATTTCACCTCACTCCGGGGCATTGAGCTTGTAGCCGAGGCCGTACACGGTGCTGATGTAGTCCTGACCGCCGCTGTCGGTGATTTTCTTGCGCAGGTTTTTGACGTGCTGGTACACAAAATCCACGCTGTCAAGGTTGTCGGTGTAGTCGCCCCAGAGGTGGGCGGCAATGGCCTGCCGGCTCAGCATGCGGCCTTTGTTGTTGATGAAGTAGAGCAGCAGGTTGGTTTCCTTGCGCGTGAGGTTGAGCAGCTTCCCCCCCACCCGGCACTCCAGCGAGTCCAGGTCGGCCGTAATGTTCTGAAACGTGAGGACGTTGTTTTTCTGGGGGCTGCGGCGGCGCATGATGGCCTTGATGCGGGCGTGCAGCTCGGGCAGCGGGAAGGGCTTGGTAATGTAGTCGTCGGCCCCTTCGCTGAGGCCGGTGAGCTTGAAGTCCAGCGCGTTTTGGGCCGAAATGATAATCACGCTGCTTTCCACCCCATCCTTCCGCAGCAGCTTGAGCAGGTTGATGCCGTTGCCGTCGGGCAGCATAATATCCAGCAGCACCACATCGTAGGTAAACAGCACGAGCTTCTCGCGGGCCTCATCGAAGGTGGCGGCCACCTCGCAGATGTAGTGCTCCTGCACCAGATACCCGGCAATACTGCGGGCTAGATCCGGGTGGTCCTCAATCAATAAAATTTTCATACGGGGGCAGACGGCGGCTCCGGCCCGCAAACCGGAACCTGAGGTGGGTACCGGTAAAAATATTGAAAAGCTCGACTATACCATGCTTTTGTAATAGGCTGCGTTACAGAATCCGAAACTCTACCGGCAGTTCATACGGCACCGCCACAGCCTGGCCCCCCACCACAGCTGGTTGCCAGGCCGGCATGATCTTCAAGAGCCGCAATACTTCCGCATCCGTGCTACTGCTAATTCCTTTCATCACTTCCGAGTTCTGCACCCGTCCCCGCTTATCCACCACAAACCGCACCCACACCCTGCCTTCCACCTGATTGCGCAGGTCGCTAGCTGGGTAGCGCAGGTTACGCGTGAGCCAAGTGTGTAAGGCTTGGTCGCCGCCCACAAATTGCGCGGGCCGCTCGAAGGCAAACCACGCGGTATCCCGGCCGGCGCGGGTGTAGCAATGGCCGGTGGTCCGCTGGCCGCGCTGGTAGGTTTCCAGGCGCATGAGGCGGCCCGAGGGATACCAGGCCCGCAATGCGCCCTGGCGCTGCCCTTGCTGGTACGTCAGCTGCCAGTGCCGATGCCCGGTGGGGTACCATGCCTGTGCAACACCCTGCAGCTTTCCGTGCTGGTAAGGGTAGCGGGCCACGCGCCGGCCAGTGGCAGCATTCCATTCGGTACTGAATCCGTGATGCTGCCCGCTCCGCAGCTGGCTGTACTGTTCCTGGTGCAGGCGCTGGCCGTTAGGCCGGTACGTAGTAATGGTGCCTCCCATGCCTTGTTTGCGCACTACCGTATAATAGGCGGCAGAGTCGGAGTGGATGGTGGCGCGGCCGGTGGCGGTGTAGTACGTGCGGGTCGGCAGTTGGGCCCACGTAGGCTGACTAAGCAGCAGGTTGAGGACGAGTACCCCAAGGGCTGAAAAAAGTGCGTGCGGCATGTGGAATTGGAATAGAAGAAGCATCAGGTGGAAAGTAGATGCCCAATCATGCCATATTCCACACCGCGCCCCATGCCTACTTCACATGCTTACCTCGCTATTCCGCAGCCCTGCCACGAAAACTGGGACCTGATGACGCCCACTGAGCAGGGCCGTTTCTGCCAGGCCTGCCGCAAAGAGGTATGGGACTTCAGCGAAATGCCGGCCGCCGATATTCTGCGGGTGCTGCAGCAAGCCCCGGAAGGCAGCGTGTGCGGCCGCATTCCAGTGGATACGCTGCAGGAAAGCCGCCGTCTGGCCGAGGCGGCTTTCCAAGTACAGCAATGGCCGTGGGTTAGCCGCCTCCGCCAAGTAGTGGCTGCCGTTGGGCTGCCGTTGCTGACGTATTCGCCGGGGCTGGCCCGCACTACCGCTGCCGAATCGGTTACTCAAACGCCTCCGCCCTGGGTGCGCACCCGTCCGGTTACCGTGCAACTGCGCATCTATGACCCTGCCACTGGCCAAGGACTGGGGTTTGCGGCCGTGCAGCTCTGGCAGGCTGATTCATTACTGCGCACCGCCCAAGCCGAGGCCGATGGCACACTGCAGCTTACACTACCGGCTGCCGATACCCTCCGGTTGCGGGTGCAGGTGCCTGGCTACCGTGCAGCGGAGGAAATGCTTCAGCCCACGCTGGTTTCGGGCATTGTGGCCATACCCATGCAGGCCGGAACGGAACAGCTGGCGGTGGTAGAAAAGGCCGTGGCAGCACCGCAAACACAACGACAGGTCTTGGGTGGCGCTATCAGCTCCATCGTGCTGTACCAGCCCACTCCGGTGCAGCGCATAGTACAGGCTCCGAAGCGGTTGTTTTGGTGGCTGCGGCAGCGGGTGCAAAAGCAGTAGTACAGCACAGGGAGCCAAAAACTCGTTTTTTGCGTTAGTGATACGCTCCTGGCTTCTCTGCCTTTATTCTGATTATGCCCGTTCTCTCCCCCGACCTCCGCAAAGCTCTGTTCAACCTTCCCCAGAAAGAAAAAGACCAGCTGCTGGCCCGCCTGGTGGCTCAGGACGCCACGCTGGTGGAACAGCTTACTTACCGCTTATTAGAAGGCGAAGATGCCTTGGAGGACCGCCGCCACCGCCTGCGCCAACAGGTAGACGACCCCGTGCGCGGCTTCCATCAAACCCCCAACGACCTGCTGCACATTACCCGGCAGCTGCAGCAGCGCCTCGCGTACCACGCCAAAATTACCGGCGACACGCTGGGCGAAATCGAGCTGACCCTGCGCCTGCTCACCAACGTGCTGCGCCACCAGCCCGAGGCTACCGGCCGCCTGCATGGCCCCACCCAGCCGCTGCTCCAACATCTAGCCAAACGCACCCAAGAGGTATTGAAAGCCATCGACAAGCTCCACGAGGACTACCGCGTGGAGTTTGCCCCCGCCACCAACGAGCTACTGCCGCTGCTCTACGCCTCGGCCGCGGCTCCCCTGGCCCGGGAGCTGGGTGTACCGATGAGCTGGTAACAGGTAACAGGTAACAGGTAACAGGTGGATACGTCATTCCGAGCGCAGCCGAGGAATCTCGCGTGCTGATGTTGTGGGAGTATCTCAGACGTCAGCACGCGAGATTCCTCGGCTGCGCTCGGAATGACGTTCTTTTTACCCGTTTCTACCGATGTCCATCTTATCCCCAACTCAATCCAGCGCCCGGAAGATGATGGGCAGCGTGTAGGACACCCACACGGGGCGGCCGCTGATGCGGCCGGGCGTCCACCAAGGCATAATGCGCACTAAGCGCAGGGCTTCCTCATCAAGGCCGCTGCCCAGCCCTTTCACCACTTCCACGTCGCGGATTCGGCCTTCGTCGGTGATGACGAACCGCACAAACACCCGGCCCGATACTCCCTTGCGCAGGGCCTCATCGGGGTATTTCAACTCTTTGCGCAGAAATTTCTGAAACGCCTCGGCCCCACCGGGAAAGGCCGGCATTTCGTCAGCGGCGTGAAAGACTTCGGGCGCGGCCGGGGCCGCTCCCGCTGCCTGGGTGGGGGCCGAGTCGGCCAGAGAAACCGTACGGACTTGCGCCCGCCCTACGGCAGCAGACAGGCAGGCAATAAGCAGAAACACCAGACGGACGCGCATAACCGGGCAACTGAGTAGCAGAGCGTTGTCTGCAAAGCTAGGCGGCGCGCCCGTGGCCGGGATGAGCGGTGTGTTATGCTTATATTGTTGAATTGTTGGTAACATGGCGTGCATCCTTTTCCGGGCCCCGGAGGTACACGTTCGTAGGCTTCGGTTATTCCCTGGTTGTTTTTCCTCCTTCCTGTATGGCTACTACTCCCACCCCCGACCACATGCGGGCTCCGGCCAACCTGAGCGCCGAGAACCTGCACCAGGCTCTGACTGAGCTGGATGGCAAAATCAAGACGTTACACAACCGGGCTAACGCCACCACGGCTGGCTCACAGGCTACCTATCAGCAGCACGCGGTGGCGCTGGAAGCCAAACGGGCCCGCCTGCTGGAGCGCCTGCACCAAACCAACCACACCCCCGCTGCTGCCTCAGCCACTGACGCAGACCACTCCCAGCCTGCCGGGCCGCTCGATGAAATCTGGCGGGGCATTGAAACCCTGCGGCAGGACTTACGCAACATCATTTAGCCCCGCAATGCCTTCTGTGGCGTTTTCAACTCAAAAGAGCTGCCGCCCGGTGGCTCTTTTGGGTTTTCGAAGGGCTGTGGCGGGCGCTTACCATTCACCACCGGTTCCTTCCGTTCGGGGCGCGGCTCCGGCAGTTCAGCCCTTCAATTTACCGTTCCCTGAAAAGCAATTTCATTCGGCGTAGCAAGCGGGTAGGTTTGAATCATCAATCAACCCTCAACCTCCCTGCTGCTATGAACCTGACTGCCTCCCTCCGCCCCCTGTGCGCCGCCCTGCTGCTGTCGGCTGGTGCCGTGCTGCCCGCCGTTGCTGCCGCCCCTGCTACCACCATTGTTGCCGATTCGCCGGCGGCCCACCCCAACTTTACCGTGCAGGTGGTGGGCAAAGGCCGGCCGGTGCTGCTGATTCCGGGCCTTACCTGCCCCGGCTCGGTGTGGAACGAAACCGTGGCCCGCTACCAGAAGCAGTACCAGTGCCACGTCATCACGCTTACTGGCTTCGGCGGAACTCCCGCCCCGGCCTCTACCGACCAGCTGCTGCTGAACGTGCGCGACCAGCTGCTCACCTACATCCAGACGCAGAAGCTCAACAAGCCCACCATCATTGGCCACAGCCTGGGCGGCTTCATGGCCCTGTGGATGAGCAGCACCCGCCCCGAGGCCGTAGGCCCACTCCTGATTGTGGATTCGCTGCCGTTCATGGGTGCCGTTCAGAACCCAACGGTTACCGCCGAGCAGATGCGCCCCATGGCTGAGAACATGCGCCGCCAGATGAGCCAAGGCCATATGACGGCCGCCCAGCAGCGCCAAATGACCGCCTCCATGGTAACGGACACGGCCCGCATTACGCAGGTAACGCGCTGGGCCCTGCAGTCGGACCCAGCTACCGTAGCCCAGGCCATGTACGATATGTACACCACCGACCTGCGCCCCGACGTGGCCCGCATTCAGCAGCCCGTGCTGGTGCTGGGTGCCTGGGCCGCTTACAAAGCCTACGGCTCTACCAAGGAAAGCACCAAGGCTATTTTCGACGCCCAGTACGCCAAGCTGCCCAACCACCGGGTGGAGATGTCGGAGGCCGGCAAGCACTTTCTGATGTACGACGACCAGCAATGGTTTTTCCAGCAGGCTGATGCATTTTTGAAACAGCCCGCCGTAGCCGCGAAATAACCTTATTTTGGCTCGCCGCCTCGGCAGTATTGCTACTTTCCTCTCCCTCTATTCCTTATTGAGTATGACACCCGTGCAGCAGTTTGATGCCCTTCGGCTGGAGTTAGCCACCAAAACCAAAACGGGGCTCGATTTTATAGTAGCCGCCAGCCTGGTGTGGGCCGCTATTACGCTTCTCTGGACGCTACCGCTGCCCGTGGCCACTCAGGGCTTCATCACCTTCTTTGTGGGCGCGCTTACCCTACCGCTGGCCTGGGTGCTCTCCAAAGTATTCCGCACTACCTGGACGCTGCCCCACAACCCGCTGCAGCCGCTGGGGCTGCTGTTCAACCTGGCTCAACTGCTCTATTTTCCTATTCTAATTTTTATGTACATGCGTTATCCCCAGCATTTTCTGATGACCTACGGCATCATTACGGGCGCGCACTTCTTTCCCTACGCCTGGCTGTACCGGGCCACCCCGTACGCCCTGGCGGCCGGCCTGATTAGTCTGGGCTGCCTGGTGCTGGGGTTACGCGTGACCCCGGAGCAGCTGTACCTGATTCCGGGTTTTATTACGGGGGCATTGCTGCTGCTGGCGGGCCTGCTGCTGGTTGTGTATCGTCGTCATTCGCAAGCGTATGCCCCTGCTGCCATCTAATCCGGTTCCGCTCGTTCCCGATGCCGCAGCGCCGGTTCGCCGGGTGCCAGCCCCCAGCCGCCTGTACTGGTACTGCCAGCTGATTGGCTGGAGCTCCTATGCAGTACTCAACCTATTCCTGTTTCTGTCGTCGCGGGGGCTTACCCTGGAGCTGCTGCTGGTAGATCTAGCTATTGTGGTGCCCATTGCCCTGTTGTCCCACGGAGTACGGTATCTTATCCGGGCGGCCAATTGGCTGGAACTGTCCCCGGTGGCGCTGCTGGGCCGCCTGTTCCTGCTAAATCTGGTCATGTCTCTGCTGAGCCAGGCTATCATCTGGAGCCTGATGATTTGGGTGATTAAGCCAGCTGGCAACGGGCAATCCTTCAGTTGGGGGGCGTTTATGTTGTTCGCCGTCAACGTGAATATTCTGCTGTGGCTGTGGGAGGGCTTTTACCTGGGCTGGCACTACCTGCGCCGGTCCCGGCAGGCCGAGGTCGATACGTGGAAGCTGACCGCCGCCGTGCGGGAAGCCGAAATGCGGACGCTCAAAGCCCAGATCAACCCGCACTTCATGTTCAACGGGCTCAACAACATTCGGGCCCTAGTGATGGAGGACCCCGCCCGGGCCCGCGACATGATTACCCACCTCTCCGATTTGCTGCGCTACTCCATCCAACTGAACTCGGCGGAGCAAGTGCCGCTGCGCCGGGAGCTGGAAATTGTGGAGCACTACCTGGAGTTGGAGGCCCTGCAACTGGAGGAGCGCCTACGCTACTCCCTGGATGTGGACCCCGCCGCCCTCGACGTTTCCATTCCGCCCATGACGCTGCAGCTGCTGGTGGAAAACGCCATCAAGCACGGCCTGGCGCCCCGCCCGGCGGGTGGGTTCATTCAGCTCACGGCCCAACTCAACGACGGAGGCCTACTGCACGTGACGGTGCGCAACACCGGCCGGTACGAGCCCCGCCCCGGCCACCAGGGCGTGGGCGTCCGGAACGCCCGGGAGCGGCTGAGCCTACTATTTGGCACGGCCGCCCACTTGCACCTGGCCAACGACCCACACTCGCCTGATACCGTGGTGGCGCACCTGCAGCTACCCGTGCGGGCACTTGCACCGGCGGGGGCATCTGCCCCCGTATCGGCTACTACCATCTGATTTTTATCGGTTCATGAACGCACTGTTAGTTGACGATTCCCGCTTGGCCCGCACCGAGCTGCGCCACCTGCTGCAGGCTTTTCCGGAAGTTCAGGTAGTGGGCGAGGCCCGCCACGCCGAGGAAGCCCGCATCCTGCTCCGGCAGTTGCAGCCCGACCTGCTATTTCTGGACATCCACATGCCCGGCGAAACCGGCTTCGAGCTGCTGGCTTCGCTGGAAACGGCTCCCCAGGTCATTTTTACCACGGCTTACGATGAGTACGCTCTGCGTGCCTTCGAGGTAAACGCGCTGGATTACCTGCTCAAGCCCATTCAGGAAAACCGCCTCGCTGCCGCCCTCCAGAAAGCCCATGCCAAGCTTGCTGCCCCAGTGCTGCTGCCCGCTGCCCTCACTTCCTCCGAGCCGGAGGAACCTGCCCCTACCCTGCTCACGGAGCAGGACCAAGTGTTTGTGAAGGATGGGGAACGGTGCTGGTTTGTGCGCCTCTCCGACATCCGGCTGTTTGAAATCAACGGTAGTTACACGCAAATCTACTTTGACCAGCATCGGCCGCTTATTCCGCGCACTCTGCAGCACCTGGAGCAACGCCTCGATGCGCGGGTATTTTTCCGGGCCAACCGCCAACAGATTATCAACCTGAAATGGGTGGAAAGCATTGAACCCTGGTTCAGCAACACCCTCAAAATCAAGCTACGCGGTGGCGGGCCCGAGGTGGAAGTATCCCGGCAGCAGTCGGCCCGGTTCCGGGAGATGCTGAGTTTGTGAACCCACTGCTTTTTGCGGTGGTATTTCGTTGTAATTGTATCCTTTTCAGACAGTTTGGAGTAAAAGCCGGATATCCGGCCTTCCGTATTAGGAGCGGGCCGCTATGCCACTCGCCACCGTTTTCCTGATGAGAAATTTCCTACTTCTGTCTGCCTGTGCCTTGTTGTTGGCAGGCACTTCGTGCTCCAGCGAAGATAAAATGATGGAGCGCCCCAGCCGCTACGGCACCGTTTCCACGAACCGCACCAAGCGCGACAACAACAAAGCCCGCTTCCGGAAGGAGCGCCGCACTGTTGGGTTGGGCCTCAACATCGACCCCAACGCCAACAACCCGTATAAATACCGTACCGTCGACGCCCCGAAAAAGTACAAATACGCGAAGCCCCGGTAACTTCTAAACGCGCTACCCCACTACCCGCCACCGGTTTGTTCGGATTATCCGGATAGTCCGGTGGCGTTTTTATAGAATATTCCGGTGAAGTTGCCCGTACAGGCAGTATCTTTCTGAATGCTGCACTGCTGTTTGCACCCGTTGTTTCGGTTCTGATATCGTCTCTATGCTGCACTATCTACTTCGCTTTTTCTATTTCGCTTTGCTGTGGATGGGCCTTACTGCGCAACTGCCCGCTGTAGCCCAGGCACCGATTAAAACCGTGCAGCCCGGCCGGCTGGTATTTAAGCTGGCTGCTGGTCCAGTCAGCCCGCAGGCGGTACCCGCCCTGGCCGCCGCACTCCGGCAGCTGCCCACCCGGCAGAAATTCCCGCACAGCTCCCCTTTACCCCCCGATTTGCCCGGGGCCGTGGACCTGCGTAAAGTGTACGAAGTGACGCTGCCGGCTGATTTTTCGGTGGAAGAAGCGTGCCGCCGGCTGCTGAAAACCGGGGCCGTGGAGTATGCGGAGCCACTGTACTACTACCCACCCCTGCAGCAGACTTCTGACCCTCTGGCCGATTCAACCCGGGCCGGGGGGCAGTACCACCTGAAAAATATTCGGGCTTACCGGGCCTGGGACGTAACCCAAGGCGATACTGCCATTACCATTGCCATTGTGGACGGCGGCACCCGCCTCACGCACGAAGACCTGACAACACAAATACAGCGCAACCGGCGGGACCCCATCGACGGCATCGACAACGACCAAGATGGCTACATAGACAACTACAACGGCTGGGACTTTGCCGACAACGACAATGACCCCACCCGCGAATCGAACAGTGTGCACGGCGTACTGGTGGCCGGCTGCGCGGCGGCGGCTACCAACAACGGTAAGGGCATTGCGGGCGTTGGGTACCGGTGCCGGTTTCTGCCGCTCAAAATCTACTCCAGCACGCTTGTCGGCTCCTTTGCTGGTTATGAAGCCATAGTGTACGCCGCCGACCATGGTTGTCAGGTGATTAACTTATCCTGGGGTGGAGTAGGAGGCTATTCCCGCTTCGAGCAGGACGTGATTCGCTACGCCGCCATCAACCACGATGCGGTGGTGGTTGCCGCCGCTGGCAATACCCCCGCCGACCTCGACTTTTACCCCGCCAGCTACGAGCACGTACTGTCAGTGTCCACCCTCACGCCCTCCGATGAGCGGAGCGCTAACGCCACATTCAGCCGCCGCGTCGATTTATCGGCTCCTGGCACCCAGATTTTGACCACACTGGGCAACACCGATTCTGACTATTTCGCGGTGGGCGGCTCGTCGTTTGCCGCCCCGCTGGTGGCCGGGGCAGCCGGCTTAGTGCGGGTGCGGTTTCCGCAATACAACGCGGCCCAGGTGGCCGCCCAGCTGCGCCGCACTACCGATAACATTGATGCCCTGCCGGGCAATGCCGCCTACGCCGGCCGTATTGGTTCAGGCCGTCTGAACGTGTTACGCGCCGTGACGGAAGCGGGGCAACGCTCCGCCCGCGTGGTGGCCCGCACGTACGCCCCGGCCCGGCCCAGCTACGCCCCCGGTGACACCCTGCGCCTGACTGTGCAGGTGCAGAACCTGCTACAGCCCATCAGCAACCTGTCCGTTACGCTGACCTCCCTGTCGCCGTACTTGCTGGTGCGGCAGGGCTCGTTTGCGGCCGGGCCGTTGGTTACCCTGGAGCAGCGCACCAATGCCGTTGCGCCCTTCCGGTTGGCCGTGGTTGCGGGCACGCCCCTCAACACCAAAGCCATTATCCGCTACCGGCTGCAGGATGCGGCCACCGGCTACCAGGAAGACCAGTACGAAACCGTAGTGCTGAACCCCGATTATGTAGTTCTAAACGTCAATAACATAAACCTGACCCTGACCAGCCGGGGTTCGATTGGGTACGACGACCTGGGCGCTACGGTGGGCGAAGGCGTGAGCTACCGCCAGGGCGCGCCGCTACTGGCCGAAGGCGGGCTGCTGGTAGCTACCTCTCCCAGCCGGGTATCCGACAACCTGCGCAATGACCGGCGCGGAGCCGACGCAGATTTCTGGACATTGTCGCGGGCTGCCCTGTTGGCTCGCCCTTTGCGCGCCGATCAGGAGGCCAGCAGTGTGTTCCGGGACTCATTGCCTTCTCTTACCAAGGGCCGCACCGTAGGGGTGCGCATTCGGCAGCATGCCTACGCCTGGGCGGCGGCCCCGCACCGCGACTATGTGCTGCTGGAATACCGGCTAACCAACCTGACTCCCGACACCCTCAAACCGCTATACGTGGGGCTGTTTATGGATTGGGACCTGCCCGGGGAAGGCAGCCGCAACGCGGTGGCCTGGGATGCCTCCCGGCGGTTGCAGTATCAGTTCGACCCCGCGGCTCCCCGCCTCTACGCGGGCGTGCAACACCTGAGCGGGGGCCAGACCAGCGCCTTCGCCATCGATAACCAAGCCCCCGCAGGCATGCCGGTGTATCTGGCTAATGGCTTCAGCGGCGCCGAGAAATTTCTGGCCCTGAGCAGCGGAACCGCCGAAGCTGAGTTTCCGAACGGCACCGACGCCTCGCAAGTAACCGGGGCCGTGCTGCCCTTCCTGGCCCCCGCCGATTCGGCCACGGTGGTGTTTGCCGTACTGGCGGCCCCTACTCTGGCTCAGTTGCAAGCCGCAGCCACGGCCGCGGCTACGCGTTACCAGCAGGTTCTGCCTACCACCCAAGCCAACGCAACACAGCTAGCAGTGTACCCGAACCCTACTACTGGTTTTGTAAACGTATCGGTGCCGGGCGGCGCTGGCACTGTGCAAATACTTTCGGCGGTAGGTCAGGTGCTTAGTGTGCAAAGGCTCCAAACTGGACAGGCTACGCTCAATTTGAGTGGCTACCCGGCTGGCCTCTACCTGATACGCGTGCAAACTCAGAACCAGCAGCACATAGTCAGGCTGCAAAAACTATAAGGTGGTAATTGCCTCAGCAGAAGTAGGAGCAACTGATTCGCCCCCTAATCCATTTAGCAGACATCTTCACTTAACACATATTTTACTTAACCCAAAGCAGCTATTCCTGTATCTTTATACGCCTCTATTTTTCGAATTAGACAAGCCTAATTTATGGTTTACAGGTGTCTAACCCCGCTATTTTACACACTAATTTTTTTAGCCAAATTGCAGTAATATGTGTATCTTTGGATATGTCAAACACGAAGCTTCCTGTCCCTCTTCCACTGCAGCAGTTTGCTCGGTGCGTAGATGCCACCCGACGCCCTGTTGACCATATTGGAGATTGGCCGACGGCTGGCCAGGTATATCCCATTCAGATGCGCCGCCACGCCAGATCCGGCGAGTTGCAGGTGCACGTACTGGGGTTTTATGCTGAGCAGCCTTACGGTGCTTTTGCCAAGCACCGCTTCGAGCCAATAGCTCAGGTGTGGCTGAACTAGTCGCATTTTTTCCAACCTCTTTGATCCGGCTGCTTTCGGTGCGCTACCCGAAAGCAGCCGGTTTTTTTATGCAAAGAAGCGGAGCACCTTACCGCTGGGTTTCAGCTTTGGCGCTGCCAATGGCCTCCGCCGGGGCCGCCTTGGATTGGAAGATGGGCTCGTCGCCGAGGTTGTAAATTTCCTGGATGTTGTGCAGAATCTCCACGAAGTCCAACTTCAGATCCTTTAGCAGACCGGTCTTCAAATCAAACACCCAGCCGTGTACCGTGGGGTAGCCATTCTGCAGGTATTTCTGCTGCACCACAGCCATTTTAATTACGTTCACGCACTGTTCCTGCACGTTTAGCTCTACCAGCCGGTCGTAGCGGGCATCCACATCCTCAATGGTATCCAGCTCAGTCTGGTGCAGGCGATACACGTCACGAATGTTGCGCAGCCAAGGGTTCATGAGGCCCAGATCTTTCGATTGCATGGCCGCTTTTACGCCGCCGCAGCCGTAATGCCCGCATACCACAATGTGCTTTACGCCCAAATGAGCCACGGCATATTCAATTACCGAGGTGGCATTCAGATCAATGTTATTCACCAGGTTGGCAATGTTGCGGTGCACAAACACCTCGCCAGGGGCTACCCCCATCAGGTCCTCGGCCGTCACCCGCGAGTCGCTGCAGCCGATGTAGAGGTATTCCGGCTTCTGGTCAGAAGCCAACTGCCGGAAAAATTCGGCGTTGGAGCCAGTCTTGGCGGATACCCATTGGCGGTTGTTCTCAAAAATTTCTTCGTAGGTCGTCATGTGTGCGTGGTGATGAGTGGAAATTATGGGGTTGAAGAAAGTTGTCGCTACGCTGGCTACCTAGCGGTAGTGCCAGAAAATTCCGAAGTCGAAGGGCGTCCAGAGGGCCGCTTTCTGCCCGGCCACTTTCAGGCCATTATTTGCCCAAGTGTTGCAGGTGTAAAACAGGTTATACGTACGCTTGGCTTCGTAAAACGCATCGTGCTGGCCGTAGCTATGGCCCTGAATGTGCTGGGGCTGGCCCTGCGCATCCAGCTGAAAGCTGTTCCTGATGAACGTAATCAGGCGGGCGTACTCGGCCTTGCTTAGGCGCAGCTGCACGCAGTCGGGGCCCACGGTGGGGCGATGATGAAACGTGGTGTGCATGGCCGTTGTGCTGAGCCAGAACATGGCTTTCACAGCCGTACTCGGCTTTAGCTCCGCCCAAGTGGGTGTATCGAGGTAAAACCCTTTGTCGCCCCACCCAAAGCCGATAAACTGCATGGAGCTGTCGGCGGCTGGCGTGTCCGTGTAGGGCACGAGCTGGGTCCAGTCGATTTGGGCTGACCGCACGGGCACCACCAAGTCAGTGTGCACGCCGTTGGAGAGGATGTAGGCCTCAACGGTATTTTCGGAGACTGGGGCTGGTGCTCCGCCATCCGGCACGGCCGACAGCACCACAGCCCCCGCCAGATACGCGGCCACGGCTCCTACTATTCCGGCTCCGGTCCAGGCTACGGTTTTGGCAACTTTTTTGGCGGTTATCGTCATGAGCGGGCAAGGTACAGCAACAGCGGTTGGCCCTCATACGCAACTGCCCGAAAAAAGCTTAGCAGTGCAGCTACACGGCCCTTGTGAGCCCAACAGACCCAAACGTAACTTTGGGCTTTCTACCAGCACCATGCCCCAACCCGACGACCAGCTATACAGCATTCCAGCCCCTTACCGGCGCATGGAAAACCTGCACATTCTCTTCTGGCTGCTGAAAGATATTGGCTGGTGCATGATCTGGAAGCCACTAGGTATCAGCATGATTTTCCCCACGCTCACCATTGCTTTGCTCATTACGTGGCGTACCCGCGAGATTAAAGCCGAACTGGCCCACAACCTAGCCATTGTGTTCTGGATTTCGGCCAACTCCTACTGGATGATTAGCGAGTTTCTGGGCTTTGACACCATGGTAGTGTGGCACGGCATCACGGGCAAGCACTTGGCGCTGGTACCGTTCCTGACGGGCCTTTTTATCCTGCTGTATTATTATCTGGTGCAGCGCCCCCGCGAGAATCGGACGGAGCAGGTAGCTACGTTATAGCCGCACCTCCAGCCGGAACAGCTTCTCAATTAGCGCCACCGCTTGCTCCCAACGCTCCGTCCAGTTGCCGCTTATTTCGTGGTAGGGCACGTTGAAATCGGCCAGGGTTTGGCGGTGCAGCGCGTCCAGCCGGGTCCGCTCCGGCTCGGGCAGACGGGTACCATCCTGCACCAGCGGCACATCAGCGGCGAGGTAGAGGTACAGGTCGGCGCGGTTATGCTGGTATATCTCCGGGGGCAGCGCCAGGTACTCCTGCCCCAGCAGCCGGGCATACGATTGGGTAATGTGCACGTCGGTATCCAGCAGCAGCAATGGGCTGGCAGTAGCTCGGATTTCCGTGATGCGCCGCGCGTGCTCGTTGGCTACCGCCAGCAGCTCGTCGGGCCCGAAGGAGGTGGAATCCGGAATCAAGTCGCGCCCGGTTTCTGGTACCCAAGCTGCATTGAAATGCTTAGCCAGCTGCTCGGCCAGGGTGGTTTTACCCGTTGATTCGGTGCCCAGAATAGCTACGGTACGCTGGTAATAGCGCTGCACACTAGCCGGTAGCTGGTGCCAGCTGGCCCGCACATCGGCCCGAACAACCGTCCCTGATACGGGCACCTGGGCCCGGAACACATCGAAATCCAAGTGCTCAATACCCATGCGGGCGGCCACCAAAGCCCCGTAGGGTTCGGAGGTGACAACCAGCGTCACGTCGGGCAGCACTTCCCGAAACCGGTCGGCCCAGGCGTAAGCCACGGCGACGGAGGTTTCGGAGGTATTCGCTAATTCATCTTCCCGGTATTCCAGCACCTGCACCTCTACTTCGGGCTGGGCAGCATACGTTTCTCGTATCCAGGTGGCCCGCACCTCGCCCGGCACGGTTTCCTGGTTACTGGCGCACACCAGCACGGTAAGGCGGGTGCTGTGGCCGCGGGCAAAATTGATGAGGGCGGCGTGCCCGGTATGAAACGGCAGAAACTTCCCAAATACCAACGCGTGCTTCATACAACAAGGAAAACGGCTACTACAAACTGCGCACTTCGGTACGATTAAAAATGCAGCCGCACATCCAGATACACATTGGTGGGGGCCTGTACGAAATACTTGCGGGTACCATCGGGCTCCACGTAGCCGTTGTTGAAGTAGCGGCTATTGGTGAGGTTGTTGCTAAACAACGTGGCCTCCCAGCGCGACCGGGCGTAGCGCACCCGCGCATTCAGCAGCCCGTAGCCAGCAATGGTAGCCGAGTTGGCAAAATCTAGGTAAGAGCGGCTCTGGTAGCGCGCCGATACGCCCAGCAGCCAAGGCCCGCTTGAGTAGTTCACTTCCTGGTTGAGCAGCACGGCGGGCGTTAGGATAGGCCGGAAATCCTGAGTTTGCTCCCGAATGCGGCTGTGGTTGAAGGCGGCGTTGTGCACCAGCTGCAGCTTTGGCGTAGCCTGCCACTGCGCAGTGGCCTCCAATCCGGTGCGGTAGCTCCGCTCCACATTGCTGGTAAGGGCCAGACCGTTGGGGCCCAGCTTGCCGTTGAGCACAATTTCGTCGCGGAAGTTCAGGTAGTAGCCGTTCAGGCTTAGCTCCAGGCGCGGAGCCACATAACGCACCCCGCCCTCGTGGTCGGTTACGTACTCGGGGCGGGAGTTGAACAGCAGGGCTTGGCCGGTGCTGTCCGCCGCCAGGTCGTCGTTGCCCCCGAACAAATCGTTGCGGGTTGGTTCGCGGCCGGTGCGGCCCAGACTATAATAGAGGGTAGTGTGCTCCGTGAGTTGGTAGCTGAGGCCGGCTTTGGGGTTGAGAAACTGCCAGCGCTGGGGTTGTAGCGGCACGCTGCCCCGGTAGCGAAACGTGGCGGCCCGGCCCTGCACGTCGGCAAATAAGGTGAGCGGGCCCAGGCGGTATTCCAGCTTGCTGAACATGCTACCTTCCCGCTTGTAGCCAATATTGCGGTATAGCTCCCCGGCCGCTTGCTCACTGCCCAAGTGCCGCCGCCGGTAGGTGCTCAGGTGCAGGCCGCTGGTCCAAGCATAGTGCTTCCCCCGCAAGGTGTAGGCACTAAACGCTCCCAGCCAGCCCGAGCGAAAATCGTAGCGGTAGAGCTCCGCTGTGGAGGGCAGCCCCAGAAATGCGTTCAGGTCGAAGTCGTAGCCGCCCTGCAAACCCGAGCCGTAGATGCTCGTGCTGATTTCGGAGCGGCCCGACAGTCGCCACTGATTCTGCAGCTGCACCATGGCCTGCCGGAACCGGTCGTTTTCGGGGCCGTTGGCATTGGCCCGCCGGTTCACTTGAATTACCGAATCGGGCACGCCCAGCCAAGCCAGCTGGTTGCGCTGCTGCCCGGCCAGCACGCTCAGTTTCCAGGTAGTTTTCTCGTAGAACAGTCCTCCACTCAGGTACACCGAGTTGGACGTGTTGGCCGAGCGAATCTTGTACCCATCCGAGTGCAGGTGCGACACCCGGGCGTAGAAAGCTCCGTGTCCGCGCCGCCCACTGGCGTGCTCCGCATACAGCCGGTAGCTGTTGTAGGAACCGTAGCCACCACCCAGCGTTGTGCGGGCCGAGTCCAATAGACTTACCGACGTCAGCTGCAGACTCCCGCCGAAGCTGGCCACGCCGTTCTGGCTGGTACCCACGCCTCGTTGCAGCTGCACGCTGCTCAGGGAGTTAAATAAATCGGGGTAGTTGGAGAAATACGCTCCCTGGTCTTCCGGCTCATTCAGCGGCACGCCATCCAAGGTACTGTTGATGCGGGTCTGGTCGATGCCGCGCAGGCGGAAGTAGGCGTAGCCCTGGGTACTGCCAGCATCGGAGTAGGCCGTTACGGCGGGCGTCTGCGTCAGCAGGAAAGATGGTTCCTGGCCCACACTGCGGGCTTTCAATTCCCGTCCGCTCAGGTTCAGGAAAGTAACTGGGGTGCGGCTGCCCGCGCGGTAGGTTACCGTTACTTCCGGCAGGGAACGGGCTGTGTCGGGAACGGTTTGGGCAGTTTGCGCCTCAGCTGAAAGAGCCGACAGGCAGGCCAGAACAAGCAGTACAGGTTGCTTCATGCACGATAACTCCAGGCAGAAAAGGCAGCCAAAGGTACATTCCTTCCGGTAGGAACCATTGCCCTCGCAATTTCTCCGGTTTTTATCGCGCAGGTTTCGGCCCTAACGCAAAGCAGCCGCCTCCCTACTTTTTTAGGAGAGGCGGCTGCGTAACGGACCTTGTTTCCAGATGCGGTAGAGCTACATTTCTACATCAACCTGCACGGTTTCCTGCGGGGCCAGCTTAGGTACTAGTGCGTGGTAGGTCAGGATGGGGGCATCGTTGGTCATGCCCTGGGTAAACTTTACCCGTAGCTTCAGCTGCCCAGTTTCACAGCTGCGGCCATAGGTGTAGGCAATGGACGAGCTGCCGCTAGCTGAGCCTTTGTTGCCAATCACCAAGTCATATTTGGTGAAATCAATTTGCGGATGGCAGCTGCCCGTCACCTGCTGATCAAAGTCGGTTTGGTTGCGGATGATGACGTACGTCTGATTCAGATTCACGCTAAGCTGCCGGCGCGTGTCACCGCACCCGTATTCTTTTTCCAGACTGGTCGTAGGCAGCGTGGCATCTACGCAGGGCTCATTTTCGCCTACGCAGGTCACGCAGCCCGTGAACAGAGCAGCTAGCATGCCGCCAGCAACAAGAGTAACAGTACGTTTCATAGCAGCTTACTAGGTGTTATTGAATATGGTGAGGTAGTAGGTTGAGCCGATACAGCCGATAAACGTTGCAAGTCCGATAAAAAAACAACGGCCGCCTCCCCTATTCGGGAAGGCGGCCGTTGCACTTCAGTTGCTCAGAAATTACTTCTGCGACAGTTGAGCTTCGCCCGATTCTTTCAGACGGATCAGGTTCAGGGCCGAGCCGGCTTTGAACCACTCAATCTGGCCCTCGTTGTAGGTGTGATTCACCGTAATGAGGTCCGTGTCGCCGTCGGCGTGGTGCAGGCGCACCTGCAGGGGCTGGCCGGGGGCAAACGTGGTCAGGCCGAGGATGTCGATGGTGTCGTCCTCCTCAATCAGGTCGTAGTCGGCCTTGTTGGCGAAGGTCAGGGCCAGCATGCCCTGCTTCTTCAAGTTGGTTTCGTGGATACGGGCGAAGGACTTCACCAGCACGGCGCGCACGCCCAGGTGGCGGGGCTCCATGGCGGCGTGCTCCCGCGAGGAGCCTTCACCGTAGTTCTCGTCGCCTACTACCACCGAGCCGATGCCCTGGGCTTTGTAGTTACGGGCAACCTGCGGCACGGGACCGTAGGGAGTGCCCGAAGTCAGCTCATCCTTCACCGAGTTAGCCTCGCCGTTGAAGGCGTTGATAGCCCCGATGAGCATGTTGTTGGAGATGTTATCCAGGTGGCCGCGGTATTTCAGCCAGGGGCCGGCCATCGAAATGTGGTCGGTGGTGCACTTGCCTTGGGCCTTAATCAGCAGACGCAGACCTTTCAGGTCGGTGCCTTCCCACGGCTTAAAGCCTTCCAGCAGCTGCAGACGGTCGGAAGCGGGGTCTACGAGCACCTGCACGCCCGAGCCATCGGCGGCGGGAGCCTGGTAGCCGGCATCCTCCACGGCGAAACCGCGGGGGGGCAGCTCAATGCCCTGGGGCTCGTCGAGCTTCACCTGCTCCCCGTTGCGGCCGGTGAGGGTATCGGTGAGGGGGTTGAAGGTCAGGTCGCCGGCAATGGCGAAGGCCGTCACGATTTCGGGCGAAGCCACGAAAGCGTGGGTGTTCGGGTTGCCGTCGTTGCGCTTGGCGAAGTTGCGGTTGAACGAGGTGATGATGGAGTTCGGCCGCTTCATGTCGTCCATGTGGCGGGCCCACTGCCCGATGCACGGACCGCAGGCATTAGCCAGCACCACGCCACCCATTTGGGCGAAAGTGTCGAGCAGGCCGTCGCGCTCCACGGTGTAGCGCACCAGCTCCGAGCCAGGCGTTACGGTGTACTCAGCCTGTACCGTCAGGCCTTTGTCGGCAGCTTGCTTGGCAATGCTGGCGGCGCGGGTGATGTCTTCGTACGAGGAGTTGGTGCACGAGCCAATCAGGCCTACTTCCAGTTTGGCGGGCCAGTTGTGCTCCTTCACGGCCGCAGCAAACTGCGAAATCGGCCAGGCAGCGTCCGGCGTGAACGGACCGTTCACGTAGGGCTCCAGGGTGCTCAGGTCGATTTCGATGAGCTGGTCGTAGAAAGCCTCGGGGTTGGCGTACACCTCATCGTCGGCGCGCAGGTGCTGGGCCACGCCAGCAGCCATGTCGGCAATTTCGGCGCGGTTAGTGCCTCGCAGGTAGTCGCCCATCTTCTCATCGTAGCTGAACACCGAGGTGGTAGCCCCAATTTCAGCGCCCATGTTGCAGATGGTGCCTTTGCCGGTAGCCGACAACGAGTTGGCACCTTCGCCGAAGTATTCCACGATGGCACCGGTACCGCCTTTCACGGTCAGGATACCCGCCACGCGCAGGATTACGTCCTTGGCCGAAGTCCAGCCGTTCATTTTGCCGGTCAGCTTCACGCCAATCACTTTCGGGAACTTCAACTCCCAGGCCATGCCCGACATTACGTCTACGGCATCGGCCCCGCCTACGCCAATGGCAATCATGCCGAGGCCGCCAGCGTTGGGCGTGTGCGAGTCGGTGCCGATCATCATACCGCCGGGGAAGGCGTAGTTCTCGAGTACCACCTGGTGAATGATACCAGCGCCGGGCTTCCAGAAGCCGATGCCGTATTTATTGGAAACCGAGGCTAGGAAGTCATACACCTCCTTATTTTCGGAGTTGGCTACGGCCAAATCCTGGTCGGCACCCCGCTCGGCCTGAATCAGGTGGTCACAGTGTACGGTGCTGGGAACGGCAACTTTAGCCTTGCCGGCCTGCATGAACTGCAACAGCGCCATCTGGGCCGTGGCGTCCTGCATGGCTACGCGGTCCGGAGCGAAATCGACGTAGGAAACGCCCCGCTCATACGCCTGCGAAACAGAGCCGCCGTACAGGTGAGCGTACAGGATTTTTTCAGTCAGGGTAAGCGGGCGGCCAACGGCGGTACGGGCGGCTTCAATGCGGGAGCCCATGCCATCGTACACGGCCTTGATCATTTCTAAGTCAAACGCCATAATGCGAAATGGAAAAAGTGGAGAGAACGAACCTGCATGAAACAGGTACGCAAATATAGGTACCGGCCGTTGCGCAGCCCAACTTTTCGGGCCTTTGCCCCCACCCTACTGCCTCATTTAGAATGATTCTAACGGATAGTGGCGGAATTGTTGCAGCTTGGGCAAACAGAACGTCATTCCGAGCACAGCGAGGAATCTCGCCAGAGGGTAATCAGATTACCGTTACAATGTCAGCACGCGAGATTCCTCGCTGTGCTCGGAATGACGTTCTATGTACTATACTGCTGGTCGCAACGGCCTTGAGTTGTAAACAACCGAGGGCCGGCTGTAGTTTAGCCCCGAACTCACTTAACTTTTTCATCATGCCCGTAGCCATTGCATTTCGCAAGGCCGTAACCGGGGCCGGACTCGCGCTGGCCGCGGTGGCCTGTCAGTCCAATTCCACCACTTCCGAAAACACGGCGGCCACCGATGCCGCTGTTACCAATGCAGCCCCGGCCCTCACGGCCGGCACCTGGCGGGGCGTCCTCTCGGCCCAGGGCCAGGAAATTCCGTTTCTGTTTGATGTAGCCCAGGACGGTGGCAAGCCCACCGTAACGCTGCGCAACGGCGAGGAGCGTCTGAAGCTCGATGAAATCAGCACGGCCGGCGACTCCACTACTATCCGCTTGGGCGTGTTCGACGCCGCACTGGTCGTGCGCCCCGACGGCACCGATAAGCTAAAAGGAGCCTGGGTGAAGTACGACGGCAAGGAGCCCTACCGGGTGGCATTTACAGCGACGAAGGGTGAGCAACAATACCCGGCTACCACAGCTCAGCCTCAATCCTTTGCCGGTACCTGGAAAGTTGATTTTAAAGGAACCGAAGGTGACGTGACGCCGGCCGTAGGCGTGTTCGAGCAGAAAGGCTCGAACGTAACCGGCACCTTCCTTACCACCACCGGCGACTACCGCTACCTGGTGGGCCAGGCCGAAGGCGACCAGCTGAAGCTTACCACATTTGATGGTAGCCACGGCTTCCTGTTCACGGCCAAAAAGGCCGGCAATACGCTGCAGGGCGACTTCTACAGTGGCAAGAAGGGTCATGAAACCTGGACCGCCACGCTGGACCCCAACGCCAAACTGCCCGACGCCAATGCCCTCACCGGTATGAAGCCCGGCCAGAAAAAGCTGGATTTCAAGTTTCCGAGCATCGTGGAAGGCGCCAGCATCTCCCCTTCCGACCCCAAGTACAAGGGCAAAGTAGTGGTGGTGCAGATTCTGGGTTCCTGGTGCCCCAACTGCATGGATGAGACCAACTTCCTAGCTCCCTGGTACGAGAAGAACAA
This sequence comes from Hymenobacter pini, assembly GCF_020421205.1. GTDB lineage: Bacteria > Bacteroidota > Bacteroidia > Cytophagales > Hymenobacteraceae > Hymenobacter > Hymenobacter pini. The sequence goes on along the minus strand of NZ_JAIZZH010000001.1, from coordinate 423,656 downwards.
GCAGCGCGGCGTGGAAATCATCGGGCTGGGCTACGAGCGTACTACTGACCAGAAAGTGGCCGCCCAGAAGCTGCAGAAGATGAAGCAGCGCATGAACATTGGCTACGACATTGCCATTGCCGGCGAGGCTTCCTCAGAAGCGGCCAGCAAATCGTTGCCGCAGGTGCAGAAGGTGCTGGCCTTCCCCACCACCCTATTCCTGGATAAAAAAGGCGAGGTGCGCAAGATTCACACCGGCTACTCAGGCCCCGGCACCGGCAAATACTACGAGCAGGAAGTGGCCGAATTCAACAAAACCATCGACCAGCTGCTGGCTGAGTAAAAGCTTTCCGGTTACGGTATCACGGCCCTGCTTTCTTTGGAAGGCGGGGCCGTTGTGTTGCTGCCATCACGGAATGGCGCAGTTCGGCAGTATATTGTGCCTTCAACTTTGCGCGGTAGTCGCCAGACCTGTCTTGTGGCCCCGCTTTTTTCTGCCCGCTATGTTTCATTTGTCCTCTACCGTTGCGCGCGGCGCATTGTTCTGCTCTTTACTGACGGGCCTGCAGCTATCAACTTTTTCTGCGGCTTTTGCACAATCGTTTGCGAAAGGAGCTGACACGGGCTGGCTGCAGCAGATGGAAGCCAATAACTACTTGTTCTATAATGACCAGGGCGTGCAGCAGGACTGCTTTCAGATTCTCAAGGACAAGGGCATCAACTCCATCCGGCTGCGGGTGTGGGTGAACCCCTCCATGACGGACTGGGTGAATGGCCACTGCAGCCCGGCTGAGGTAGTAACCATGGCTACGCGAGCCAAGAACATGGGCTTTCGGGTGATGATTGACTTTCATTACAGCGACAGTTGGGCCGACCCCAGCAAGCAAACCAAGCCGGCGGCCTGGGCCAACCACAGCTTTGCGCAGTTGCTTACCGATGTATACGACCACACGTACAGCGTGCTGAGCGCCCTAAAGGCCAACGGCGTAACGCCGGAATGGGTGCAGGTAGGCAACGAGATACCTGGCGGCATGCTGTGGCCCGAGGGCAGCAGCACCAACAACTTCGGTCAGCTTACCCAACTCATCAACAAAGGCTACGAGGCCGTGAAGGCAGTAAGCCCCGCTACCAAAGTGGTGGTACACTTGGACAAAGGCAACGACAACGCCCGGTTCCGGTGGTTTTTCGACCAGCTGACTACCAACGGCGGCAAGTATGACGTGATTGGCATGTCGTACTACCCCTACTGGCTCAACCAAGACTACACGGCTTCCATCAGCAACCTGCAGGCCAACCTCAAGGACATGGTGAGCCGCTACAACAAGGAGGTAGTGGTGGCCGAAGTAGGCGGCGACTGCGCCACTGCCCCCCAGAACGTGTACGACATGCTGATAGCCGTGCAGCAGGCCGTACGGAATGTGCCGGACAACAAAGGCCTGGGCGTATTTTACTGGGAGCCGGAGGGGTACCGCAGCTTCAGCGGCTACCAGCTCAGCGCCTGGAACAACGATGGCCGCCCCACACTGGCCATGAATGCTTTTCTGGGTACTTCCACCTCCCCGCCTCCGGCAACCAACCCGGTAGCTAACCCCGGTTTCGAGGCAGATGGGGCCGCTACGCAAACGCCTACCGGCTGGCTTACCCGCACCACAGCTAGCACCAGCAACGCCGCCGATTATACCGAAACCAACGGCCAAGCCAGTTCTTACCGGCTCACGCACTGGCTGAGCTCCGCGTACCAGGTTACCACGTACCAAACCCTTACCAGCCTGGCTAATGGCACGTACACGCTGCGGGCCTGGGTGATGAACGGCGGCGGCCAGACTACTTGCCAGTTGTACGCCAAGAACTTCGGTGGCACTGAGAAAAACGTAGCCCTACCTGTGTCGGGCAGCTGGACCCAAGTTCAGATACCGGGCATTCAGGTGAGTAACGGGCAGTGCGAAATTGGGCTAGCATCGGATGCCAACGCCGGTAACTGGTGCAGCCTGGATAACGTGGAGCTGGTATCTACCACCGTTACGGGGGCGGCCCAAGCAGCCGAGGCTCCGCTTTTCGTGGCTTTCCCGAACCCGGCTACTACTGAGCTGACGTTTACCCGCCTGCCCGGCAGCGGCACCACCACCGTGCGGATTTACTCGGCAACCGGCCAGCTGGTGTTCACCCGGAAAATTACGGCGGCCCGCCCCCGCGTTGACATTGCCGAACTAGCACCCGGGGCGTACACGCTGCAACTGGAAGGCGGCAGCCGCTCCACTACGCAGCAGTTTATCAAGCAGTAGCGAATTAGCTTACCGGGTACGCTCCAGCAGCACAATGGGCTCGTTGTGGTACGAAGCACGCGCAAACTCGTGGAAGCCGAATTTGCGGGCCACATTGAGGGAAGCCACGTTGTCAGGGTCGATGATGCAGGTGATACGGGCTTGGGGAAAGCGCGGCTCAATCCAGCCTAAGGCTGTTTGCACGGCCTGGGAAGCATAGCCCCGACCGTGCAGGCGGGGTGCAATGGTCCAGCCAGCTTCCAGGGTGCCTTTCAGGGAAGGCGTCAGGTCGCGCTGAAAATCAAAGAACCCCACGGAGCCGCAGTACCGGCCGGTGGCTTTTTCTTCAATGGACCACGCCCCGTAACCAAACATAGCCCAGTGGCCGAGCTGCCCCATCATGCGGCGCCACACTTCTTCCTCAGTTTGCGGCTTGTTGCCCAGAAACCGGTAAAATGCCGGGTCGTTGGACAAGGCCGTAAATTCCGGCAAATCAGCAACCCGCGGGCCGCGGAGCAGCAAATCCGGCGTTTCTAGTTCGGGCACTGTTACGGCCGGGGCATCAAGCAGGGAGAGAGGAGGCGTCATGCGGGCAAGTATAGCAAAACAAGCAGTATTCCCCAGTGGCGCGCAGCTCTGCTTCGCGCACGAGCGGAGCGAGTTACTACGCGGTAGATCCACACGTCTGATACTTACCTGCAGCTCGTACGCGAAGCGGAGCTGCGCGCTATTGAGCTGTTACATCCAGCCACAGCGGTGCTTTAGGGCGCAGGGTGATGAGCGGATCGGTACCGGGCACAGTAGCAGAAGTCAGGTGAAATTGGAAGAAGCGCACCGCTTCCAGCAGTACCAGCTGGATTTCGGTGAGGGCAAAATTGTTGCCCACGCATAGCCGCGGCCCGCCCCCAAACGGCAGGTAGGCATAGGACGGAATGGGTGGTTCGGCATCGGGCGCAAACCGCCCAGGCCGAAACGCTTCGGCCTCCGGCCACAGCTGTGGGTGGTGGTGCAGGCCATGAATGTAAATGGAAAACAACGTGCCTTTGGCAATAGGTAGCCCCCGAAACTCGTCATCTTCCAGCGCCACCCGGTCCAGAATCCAAGCGGGCGGGTACAGGCGCATCGTTTCCTGAATAACCTGCTGGCTGTAGGGTAGTTGAGCGAGTTCCTGAAACTCGGGTGGGCGGGAGACTAAGCCTGCGGCGCTTCGCTCCTGCTGCACCCGCTCGGCGGCTTCCGGGTGGCGAGCCAGCAAATAAAACAGCCAGCTTAAGGCATTGGCGCTGGTTTCGTGGCCGGCCAGCAGCAATATATTCACCTCATCCAGCAACTGGTCCTCGCTCATGGGCTGGCCACTGTCTTCGTAGCGGGCATCCAGCAGCATTTGCAGCAGGTCATCAGGCGGAGTGGCGGCGGGCGGGGCCGCCTGCCGCTGCCGAATGTAGCCCCGCACCAGCTCGCGCAGTTCCCGGCTGAAGGCATCGTGCCGGTCGAAGGTACCGGTGGCCGAAAACCAGGGCCGCAGGTAGGGTTGCCGCACCGTGCGCACGTAGAAGGCCTGAATGCGCGTGAGAATATCCGATAGCCGCAGTTGCTCCTGGCTAGTCATGCTGGTGCCGAAGGTGGCGCGGGCAATAATATCGAAGGCCACCTGCGTCATCTCCTGATGAATATCCACCCGCAGGCGGCCGCCGGGAGCGGTCTGCACCCGCCGCTGCAGCTGCTGCCGCCACTGCTCCACCACGCCCTGCATCAGCCGCGTGAGGGCCGCCAGCCGCTGCCGGTGGAAGCCGGGCTGAATGAGGCGGCGCTGCCGCAGCCAGTCGGTGCCCTCGTTGGTGAGCAGCCCCCGGCCCAGGTACCGAATCAGGCCGTGCGTCAGGTCCGATTTCAGATAACGGCGGTGGTTCTTCTGCAGAATATGCTGGGCCAGGGCAGGGTCGCGGGTGATAATGGTGGGGCGCAGCCCACCCAAGTACAGCCGCACCGTGTCGCCGTGCTGGGCCAGCACCCGGTCCAGGTTTTGAATGGGCTGCCGGGCCATGGCCAGGGAGCCCAGCAAGGTGCGCCAACGCGGCACCTGGGGCAAGGTAAGCTGCTCGGATGATTCAGGAAGGGCCATTTTGGTAGGTAGTGTAAGGCCACGGAAGGTACAACAGCCGCATCTAGCAGCCACTGTTTTTTTGGTGGTAATAACCCATTGCCCGGCTTCCCGCGTACAGCCTTATAAGGCCCCACGCGGCCGCCCGTACTCACTTCCTTCTACAACCAAATTCGCGCTTTCCTATGTGGATTCAACAGAAAAGCACCCCGGCCCCCGTTGATGAGCTGCAAGGCCGCACCGTCGGGCTCAAATTTGAGTGCAACCAATGCCACACCGAGGTATTTACCGACTTGATTGGTGTGCCGCCCGCCGACCATTTCGCCAATTCCAAAGAGGACGACGGCCAGTACGAAACCGAGGAAATTAAATGCCCCGGTTGCGACATGACCCACGAAATTACCATCAAAAGCAACTTCGATGGCGTGCATTTCGATGTATCAGAGGTAAAGCCCGAAAGCGTAGCATACCAAGTGCACGCGTAAACCCGCCTCACTTGTAAACACGAAGTGGGGGCCGGCTGTATAGCCGGCCCCCACTTCGTGTTTACAAGTGAGGCGAATTGGCAGCGGTCAGATATTATTTTTCCCGCTCAATGGTGTAGTTAATGAGTTGCTCCAGCGAGGTGCGGGAGGCGGAGGCCGGGAAAGTCCGCAAAATTTCCAGCGCCTCGTCGCGGTAACGCTCCATCACCTGAATGGCATACTGCAGCCCACCCGACTGCTTCACAAAGTCAATAACGACCTGCACCCGGTCTTTGCGGCCATCGTTGTTTTTCACGTTGAAGATGACGCGACGTTTGGTTAGCCAGTCGGCCTGGCTGAGGGCGTAGATGAGCGGCAGCGTCATCTTTTTCTCCTTGATGTCGATGCCCACGGGCTTGCCAATTTCGGCCGTGCCGAAGTCGAACAAGTCGTCTTTGATTTGGAAAGCCATGCCCACTTTCTCGCCAAACAGTCGGGCCCGCTCAATGGTATCAACATCGGCGCCGGCAGAAGCGGCCCCCACAGCGCAGCAGGAAGCAATGAGTGAGGCCGTTTTCTGGCGGATAATCTCGAAGTACACGTCCTCAGTGATATCGAGGCGGCGGGCCTTCTCAATCTGCAGCAGCTCGCCTTCGCTCAGCTCCCGCACGGCGTTGCTCACGATTTTGAGCAGCTCGTAGTCGTTATTCTCCAGGCTCAGTAGCAGACCCTTGCTCAGCAGGTAGTCGCCCACCAGCACAGCAATTTTGTTTTTCCAGAGGGCATTCACGCTGAAGAAACCGCGCCGATAATTGCTCTCATCCACCACGTCGTCGTGCACCAGCGTAGCCGTGTGCAGCAGCTCAATGAGGGCCGCACCCCGGTACGAGGCCTCCGGCAGTGGGTCGCCCCCGCTGATTTTGGCCGTGAAGAACACAAACATGGGCCGGATTTGCTTACCCTTGCGCTTCACGATGTAGCCCATGATTTTATCCAGCAACAACTGGCGGGTTTGCATGGACTGGCGGAATTTCTTCTCGAATTCCTCCATCTCGGCGGCAATGGGAGCCTGTATTTGGTCCAGCGTAACGGTCATGCGGGTAATTTGGGCGCTGCAATGATACGGGTAAACGGTGAGATAGTACGGAGGTGAAATCCAGGCGGCACTAGTTGTTTTCCGGTTATCTATGTAAATACTGTTGTTGCTACACGAAACCGGACGGTTTCGTGGTTTTACCGGTCCAGCCCTACCTTCGTTCTATGTCTGCCGCCCCTACTTCCGTTGATTTTCTGCTCACCAGCCCCCACCACAGCCGGCCATTTGCGGCTGATGCCCGTTTCGTGCCCAACGGCGTGCCTAAACCGGTAGTAGTATTTGTGCACGGCTTCAAAGGTTTCAAAGACTGGGGCCACTTCAACGTGCTGGCTGATTGGTTTGCCCGGCAGGGGTTTGTGTTCGTGAAGCTCAACCTCTCGCACAATGGCCTGGTAGTGGGTGGCACCGGCGACCTGGAAGACCTGGAGGCATTTGGGCAGAACAACTTTTCGCTGGAGCTGGACGACATTGGCTGTTTGCTGGATTACCTGCCCACGGCCGCTTACCTGCCGGCCGAGGAAGCCGACTTCTCCCGGCTGGCCCTCATCGGGCATAGCCGGGGCGGGGGCTTGGTGCTGCTGAAAACGGCCGAAGACCCGCGCGTGCAAGCCGTGGTAACCTGGGCCGCCATCAGCGACGTGAACCCCGGCTGGCCGGAGCCGCTGATGCAGCAGTGGCAGCAACAGGGCGTGTTTCACGTGGAGAATAGCCGCACCGGCCAGCAGCTGCCGCTGTACTTCCAGATTGTGGAGGACTACCACCGCAACCGCATCCGCCTCGACATCCGCCACAACCTGCGCCGCAAGCTGCGCGGCCGGCCGCTGCTCATCATCCACGGCGACCAAGATGAAACGGTGCCCCTGCAGCGTGCCCACCAGCTCAAGGAGTGGCAGCCAGCCGCCGAGCTGTTGGTGCTGCCCGGTGTAACGCACAACTTTGGCGGAGCGCACCCCTGGCAGACCACTAGCTTACCAGCCGAGGCCCAGCAGGCCGCAGAGGCCACGGTAGAGTTTCTGAAGCGCGTATTATAGCACAAGATGCCTACCGCTTACCTCCTGCTCGGCTCTAACCTCGGCGACCGAGCCGCCGTTCTGCGCGAAGCCGTGCACCAGCTTGGAGCTACTACCGGACACATTGAGGCTGTTTCAGGTTTGTACGAAACGGCGGCCTGGGGCTTGGAAGACCAGCCGGCTTTTCTGAACCAGGCCGTGCAGTTGCGTACCACCCTCTCGCCGGAAGAGCTGCTACAAGCCTGCCAAGCCACCGAACAACAAGCCGGCCGGGAACGGCTGATCCGTTGGGGAGCCCGCACGCTGGACGTGGATATTCTACTGTACGATGCCCTTGTGCTTGGCACGCCCTGCCTGCAGCTGCCGCATCCGCGCCTGCCGGAACGCCGGTTTGCCTTGGTGCCCCTAGCTGAAATTGCTCCTGTGCTGCTGCACCCCGTGCTGCAGCAAACCATAAGTGAGCTACTACAGCGCTGCACGGATACGCTGCCGGTTAAGCAAATTTCTTCCTCCAAAGACTGAATCAAAAAAGGCCCGCCGGATATTCAGCGGGCCTTTTTTGATTCTACAGACCGAGTACTAGACTGCCGCTGAGCTGACAGCTGCCTCCGGGGCGATTTTCTTTACCAGGCCCTGTAGTACTTTGCCAGGGCCGCACTCCACAAACTCGGTGGCACCGTCCTGCACCATGCGCTGCACGCTCTGCGTCCAGCGAACCGGGGCCGTGAGCTGGCGCACCAGGTTTTCCCGAATTTCGTCGGGGTTGGTATGCGGAGCCGCATCCACGTTCTGATACACGGGGCAGATACCGGCCGAGAAGGTGGTTTGGGCAATGGCTTCGGCCAATGCTGTTTCGGCCGATTTCATCAGCGGCGAGTGGAAGGCTCCACCCACCGGCAGCGGCAAAGCGCGCTTAGCACCAGCGGCTTTTAGCTGCTCACAGGCCAGCTCAATACCCCGCTGGGAGCCGGACACTACCAACTGGCCGGGACAGTTATAATTGGCCGCTACCACCACGTTGCCGCCCGCCGTAATTTCCTCGCAGATGCGGGCCGTGGTATCGTCATCCAGACCCAGAATGGCCGCCATGGTACCCGGCTGTTCCTGGCAGGCGGCCTGCATAGCCTGGGCCCGTTTCGACACCAGCCGCAGGGCATCCTCGAAACGCAACACTTTGGCTGCCACCAGCGCCGAAAACTCGCCCAGCGAGTGTCCGGCTACCATATCGGGCCGAAAATCGGGCAGCACAGCGGCCAGGGCTACGGAGTGCAGAAAGATGGCCGGTTGGGTAACATCGGTCCGGCGCAAGTCCTCCTCTGAGCCCGCAAACATCACGTCCGTCAGCGAAAAGCCCAGAATATCGTTGGCTTGGTCCATCAGGCGCTTGGCCTCTGGATGTTGCTCGTACAAGTCACGGCCCATGCCGCTGAACTGGCTACCCTGGCCAGGAAAAATAACTGCTTTCATCATCGGTGGTTTTGGCGGCCGGGCAACGGATGGCGCTGCTTCGGCCGGATTCAATGAAGCTGCAAGCTGCAGAAAACCGCCCGAATGCACAACGCAGGTACTCCGCTGGTTACTTTACCCGTACCGGGCTGACGCGCCCCGTGCTTTTCTCAATATCAATGGCGCTGCCATCGGGCATGCGGCCTACCCGGTCGCGGCGCTTCACCAGTACCTGCCAGTTGTCGCCAGCGTCCATCACCCGTAGCGTGGGCAGCAGGTACTCCGCCGAGTCAGTCTGGGTCCGGAAGTAGCGCGTGGCTATGGTAGCGGCCTGTTCCTGAGTAGTAGCTTCGGCAACGGCCGGCGCGGCAGGCTGCTCGGAGGTTGAGGCGGTTTGCGCCGGGTTGCAGGCGGCCAGCAGCCACGCGCTTAGAAGGATGGTGTATTTCATACTCAAATAAAAAACTCCGGGCTCGTTCTACCTGAACGAGCCCGGAGTTTTACGCAAAGCTGGTACCGCAGTTAGCGGTTTATCTGCACCCAGCCTTTAAAGGTGCGCTTGGTGCGGTTGGCGTCCCGGAACTCCACGTCAGCCTGGTAGAAGTACATGCCATCGGAGACCCGACCGTTGGAGTTACTCTCCGAGCCACTGCCGCCCCCCGTCCAGTTAATCAGCGGGTCTTTGTCGCTTTCGTACACTTTGGTACCCCAGCGGTTGAAGATTTTGATGCTGGTGCGCTCGATGGGGCTGAATACTTTGGGCCGGAAGGTATCATTCTTGCCGTCACCATTGGGAGTGAAAATGTTAGGTAACAAGAACAACAGACAGTTGTCCTTGCACTCTTTGTTGCTCAAGGCGCTCACGGCGCCATTATCATCCACGGCCTGCACGGCGTAGCAGCCCTGGGCCGAGGCCAGATTCCGGTGTTCGAACGTAAACTGACTGCCTGGTACCCGCGCCAGTTCCTGCAACGGCTCTGCATCAGTGGCTGCGTAGTAGATGATAAACGACACGATGTTCCTGTTGCAATCGGCTGTGGGCAGATTACTGAGCGTCCAGCTCAGGTAATTGGTGTATACCTGCCCGCCCAAAGGCGTTACCGGCAAATCAAACAGGCGGCTGGCCAAGCTGTCACAATTGGTGGCTTTCAGCTTAAGCACCGGCGTACACGGAATAGTCAGCAGGGCCACGCACTGTTCCTGGCTGAGGTTGATGAGCGAATCGGGCCGGGTGGCGTCGTAGGTGCCATTGGTTTTAACGTAGTAGCAGTAGGTGCGCCCTTTCACCAACGGGCCGCCTACCGTGCCCCGATCCACGTAGGTGCCACCGGTGGTAGTACCCGTCACCTTGGCAATGGGCCGGAAAGTACCCGTGCTTTCCCGCCGGTACACGGTGGTGGGGCGTTTGGTATTATCCCACGGAACCTGGTACGTCCAAGACACTGAAATAGTGTTTGCTACCGGATCAGGGGTGCCATTTACCCGCACGCTGGAGGCTGGCCCGGCTACTTCCACCGTTTCAGAAGCATTAGCCGTTGCCACGTTGTAGAAATCCAGCCGGTACGAGTACGCGTTGGCTGTGGTGTTCAGGTCTGTGTTTACAAAGGTGGTATCATCCAGATTGGAGCTGGTGTATACCTGCGTAAAGTCGGCGGCTACCGGATTCTGCCCCATGGCCCGGAACAGCCGATATCCGCGCGTGGCCCCGAAGCCGGTAGAAGAAGTAGGCTTCGTCCACCGCACGGTAATCTGCCCATTGATAGCATCCGTCCGGTCAACAGTGACATTGGTGAGCCGGGCCGAGCGCCCCGTCAACGACACACACGATTCGTTGGAGGCAATGCTGGCTCCCAACCCGGGCGAGGCAAACTGCACGTAAATGCGGTAGCAATAGGTTTTGCCCCGGTCAAGGCCTCGGCCATTATTATCATCCAGGAATGTCCGGGAGCCCACGCTCACTGAGCCAACCTGCGTATAGCCAGCCGCAGCGGGCAGGCCGGTTTCGCAAGGTCCGGGAGTGAAAGGATACGAATTCTCGCGGCGGAAAATCAGAATCTGGGCACCGGCATTCTGGCAGCTGTAGCTGTCCCAGTCGAGGCGGGCCGTACTGCCTTGCAGAGCGGTGCGTAGGTTTTGCGGAGCGGGCCCCACCACCCTGATACGCCACACCCGTTCGTCAATAAGAGCTGTTTGCCCGGCAGCTGGCCGGTCAGTAGCCTTGAACAGCACCTGATACGGTTCCGCGCGGATATCAGCACAGGTCGGCGTCCATCTGAATACACCCTGTGCTGTGGGAGGGCCAACGCTGGTTTGTGTAAACGAACCAGGAGTGGGCAACATTCCTCCGAATGCCTCCAGAGTAATTGGGTTATTATCTGGGTCAGTGGCCGTTACTATTCCATTTGGAACAGGATTACCGGCTATTACGCAGATATCGTTGGGTACCACAATAGTAGGACGTAGATTGGGGGTAGCGCGAACAAAAATCTGCATATCCCGCACTACCTCCCCAATAAGCCGGGCCCTGGTTCCAGGAATACGACGATACTCCCGTACTACGAATGCAATGTTGTACACCCCCTGCTGAATAGGGGAGTTCCATACAATCTGCCCGGTAAATCGATCCTGTACGAAAATAGCCGGAGCATCAGGAATCCCTGCCGGAGGGCCGCTATACTCAACCTGCCGCGCGTTTCCGTTTATCGGATCATTCGGAAAAGAGAATCCACTGAGTTGAGTTGCCGTTGTTGCACACGCGGTGGCTCTTGCTTGCTGGCTGGGCAGCAGCTCAAAAATCAGCGAGTCCCCATCGGCGTCATACGCCGATGGATTATGGAGAAATACTTGCCGAACAGATGCCTTATCAATAGGCTCAGCCTGCAATACAGGTGAGCGGTTTTGCAGAAACGGATCAATAGTAACTGATGTATAAATATAGAAAGATTCATTACCGGAATTGGGAGCATTTACGACGCTCTCGTACCGATTTATATCCAGATATACAACCTTATACGTTCCCGGTGAATTGTACGTATGCTCAAACGTGTATACGTTGCGGTAGGTATCGCCCGAGGCAAGCAGCTGTTTGCTATTAACCACACGCGGTATTGCATTGTCACCGACGGCACACGTATTATCACCAAAGTAAATCGCCGCCGTAGGAGCATCGGCAGCAGGGCCACCGGTAGGTCGTTCAACAGCCGTATATAGAACCAGCGTAAAGAATATGTGACGCGGATTGTTCGGGTCAGTTCGGGACTGAATATCACCGGCTCGCAAGTGCGTGGCCTGTGCCACCGTTGTGCACCCCAGCCAGCCAATCAACAAGAATAGGCCGGCCAGCCACTGCTGTACAGCACGATTACGTAAGGGAATACTCATATACTCAGCGGCTTTGAAGGCGGGAGAACAGGCGGAAAGGAAGGTCAGCAAAAACCGGTCAGGAACCTAACAAAAAAAGCGGTGGGCGGTTATAATCCAGCGCAAAGTACTAACGGAGTTGGCGCGGGATAGATTCACTAGAACGCGCTTCCCTTATCTAGATTGTTTCCTGTTTGGTTGGGGGCTACCTTTGGCCGTCATACCGACCTACCCAAACCCCTTTAGTAGCTCTCTATGAGTTGGATTTCAAAAACCTTTTCCAGCAGCATCGGCCGCAAAATCATCATGGCCGTAACCGGCCTGTTCCTCTGCTCTTTCCTGGTAGTTCACTTGGTGGGCAACCTGCAGCTTTTCAAGGCCGATAATGGCGTGGCATTCAATGCCTATTCTGAGTTCATGGGCCATAACCCTATCATTCGCACACTGGAAATAGTGCTGGTGCTGGGTTTTGGTTTCCACATCTACGAAGGCCTAGCGCTGGCTGCTAAAAACCGCGCCGCCCGCGGTGGCCAGGGCTACGTTTCCAACCACATTGAGCAAAACAGCTCTTGGCACTCGCGCAGCATGGCTATGCTGGGCTCCATTGTGCTGTTCTTCCTGATTGTGCACCTCTACAACTTCTTTGGTTCGCTGCGTTTCACGGACGTACCGCGTGATGCCAACGGGAACGAGGATGCTTACGCGCTGGTTCTGGAAGCATTCCACAACCCCATCTACGTAGCGTTGTACGTGGTAGCCCAGTTTGCCCTGCTCTATCACTTGCTGCACGGCTTCAGCAGCGCCTTCCAGACGCTGGGCCTCACGCACCGCAAGTACACGCCCGCCGTGAAGTTTGTAGGCTATGCTTTCTCCATCATCGTGTGCGCTGCTTTTGCCGCCATGCCGCTCTACTTCTACTTCGTCAAGTAATTCCTAAACTCGACAGCCGATGTTTCCGGATTCCAAAATTCCCGAAGGCCCGTTGGCCGAAAAGTGGGACAAGCATAAGTTTAATGTTAAGCTCGTAAACCCCGCCAACAAGCGGAAATACGACGTTATCGTAGTTGGCACCGGCCTAGCCGGCGCTTCGGCTGCGGCTTCCCTGGCCGAGCTGGGCTACAACGTGAAGGCCTTCACGTACCACGACTCGCCCCGCCGCGCGCACTCCATTGCCGCGCAGGGTGGTATCAACGCTGCCAAAAACTACCAGAACGACGGGGACTCGGTGTTCCGCCTGTTCTATGACACCATCAAGGGCGGTGACTACCGCGCCCGGGAAGCCAACGTGTACCGGCTGGCCCAGGTATCGGTAAACATCATCGACCAGTGCGTGGCCCAGGGTGTGCCCTTCGCCCGCGAGTACGGCGGACTGCTGGCCAACCGCTCGTTCGGGGGTGCCCAGGTAAGCCGCACGTTCTACGCCCGCGGCCAAACCGGACAGCAGTTGCTGCTGGGTGCCTACTCGGCCCTCTCGCGCCAGGTGGCGTACGGCAAAGTGAAGCTCTACACCCGTTCCGAAATGCTGGACGTGGTGGTAGTTGACGGCCAGGCCCGCGGCATTATCACCCGCAACCTCATCAACGGCGAAATTGAGCAGCACTCGGCCCACGCCGTGGTGCTGGCCACCGGTGGTTACGGCAACGTGTTCTACCTGAGCACCAACGCGAAGTATTGCAACGTAACCGCTCCGTGGCGGGCCCACAAAAAGGGCGCTTACTTCGCCAACCCCTGCTTCACGCAGATTCACCCCACCTGTATCCCGGTTTCGGGCGACTACCAGTCGAAGCTGACGCTGATGTCGGAGTCGCTGCGCAACGACGGGCGCGTATGGGTACCGGCCTCAAAGGAAACCGCTGAGCGCCTGCGCGCCGGCCAGATTCGGGTGCAGGACATTCCGGAGGAGGAGCGTGACTACTTCCTGGAGCGCAAATACCCGGCTTTCGGTAACCTGGTACCCCGCGACGTGGCGTCGCGGAACGCCAAGCAAATGTGCGACGAGGGTCGTGGCGTGGGCTCGTCGGGCCTGGCTGTGTATCTCGACTTCGCCGATGCCATCAAGCGCAACGGGGCCGAGTGGGTAAGCCAGAAGTACGGTAACCTGTTCGATATGTACGCCAAAATCACCGGCGAAAATCCCTACGAGCAGCCCATGCGCATTTACCCGGCCGTGCACTACACCATGGGTGGCCTCTGGGTAGATTACAACCTGCAAACCACCATTCCCGGCTTGTACGCTACCGGTGAGTGTAACTTCTCCGACCACGGTGCCAACCGCCTTGGCGCTTCGGCGCTGATGCAGGGACTGGCCGATGGGTACTTCGTAATTCCTTACACCATTGGGGATTACTTGGCTCAGACTCCGCCCAAACCGGTTACTACCGACCACCCCGCTTTCAAAGAAGCGGAGGCGGAGGTACGGGCCCGTATTCAGAAGCTGATGAGCATCAACGGTACGCGCACTCCCGATGATTTCCACAAGGCCCTGGGCCACATCATGTGGGAATACTGCGGCATGGCACGTACGGCTGAAGGCCTGCAGCACGCGAAAAAGGAGATTCAGAAGCTGCGCAAGGAGTTCTGGAGCGACCTGAAGCTGGTAGGCACTGAAGCTGAGATGAACCAGGCCCTGGAGAAAGCCGGCCGCGTAGCCGACTTCCTGGAGCTGGGCGAGCTGATGGTAGATGATGCCTACAACCGCAACGAAAGCTGCGGTGGTCACTTCCGCGAGGAATACCAGACGCCCGAAGGTGAAGCCCTGCGTGACGATGAGAACTACGCGTATGTAGCTGCCTGGCAGTACGTGGGCGAAAACCAGCCCGAAATCCTGAACAAGGAGGAGCTGAAGTTTGAAAACGTGAAGCTCACGCAGCGTAGCTACAAGTAGTAGTGAGTAGTGGGTAGCGAGAATTTCCTTGCTCAATACCCACCCTTTCTCACTACCTAATACTCACTACTCAATACTCTCAACATACAATGGCTGGAAGTAACCCCAATGCCAAACCGATGAATCTGACGCTGAAGGTGTGGCGGCAGAAGAATCGTAACACCCAAGGCGCCATCGTAGATTACCAGGTAAAGGACATTTCGCCCGATATGTCGTTCCTGGAAATGCTGGATGTGCTGAACGAAGACCTGCTGCGCAAAGGCGAGGAGCCGGTTGCCTTCGACCACGACTGCCGCGAAGGCATCTGCGGCTCGTGCAACCTGTTCATCAACGGCCGCGCCCATGGCCCCGAGGCGGGCACTACTACCTGCCAGCTGCACATGCGTAAGTTCAGCGACGGTGATACCATCACCATTGAACCCTGGCGCGCTGCGGCTTTCCCCGTAAACAAAGACCTGAGCGTGGACCGCTCAGCCTTCGACCGGATTATTCAGGCCGGTGGCTACGTATCGGTGAACACCGGTGGTACCCCCGACGCCAACGAAATTCCGATTCCGAAGGAAATTGCCGACCGTGCTTTCGAAGCTGCTACCTGCATTGGTTGCGGTGCCTGCGTGGCCTCGTGCAAAAATGCCTCAGCTATGCTGTTCGTATCGGCCAAGGTGAGCCAGTTGGCGTTGCTGCCCCAGGGCCACGTGGAGCGCAAAACCCGCGTGGAAAACATGGTAGCCCAGATGGACAAGGAAGGCTTTGGTGCCTGCACCAACATTGGTAGCTGCGCCGCTGAGTGCCCCGTGGGCATTTCGCTGGAAAACATTGCCATCCTGAACCACGAATTCCTGGCTGCCAAGGCAACTTCCAATAACCTGGCGTAAGGTTTCGGGGTTATACCCTAGGATTTCTCAGAAGGCGAAGCGGATTTCCGTTTCGCCTTCTTGTTTTTCAGTAACCTTGCTGCCGGCTAGTGCTACCATTGGCCCGCTGTTTCCTACTTATCTCCCGCATGGTAACCATTATTGCCGGCACCAACCGCCCCAACTCCCGCGCCCGGCGCGTAGCCGACCTATACCTGAACATGCTAGCTGCCCAGGGCGTGGAAGCCCAGATTCTGGACTTGCTGCAGCTTCCGCTGGATTTCACTACTACGGCTCTATACCACAATACCGGGCAGCATCCGGAGTTCAACCAGCTAGTGCGCATGGCGGAGCAGGCCGAGAAGCTGGTTTTTGTAGTGCCAGAGTACAACTGCTCATTCCCGGGCGTGCTCAAATCCTTCATCGACGGCCTGCCCTACCCTGGCGGCATTCGGGGTAAAAAAGCAGCGTTGGTGGGCCTGAGCACGGGCACCCAGGGCGGTGTACTGGCCCTGAATCACCTTACCGACGTGCTTATGTACCTTGGCACGGCTGTGCTTCCCCAGCGGGTCCGGCTGCCACTCATTGATAAGTACTTAGCCGAAGACGGTACCCTCTCGGAGCCGCTGTACCAGCAGTTGCTGCAGGAGCAAACGGAACAGCTCATCGGTTTCTGATGCGCGTTTTTTGTCGATTTCTGGCCGATTACTGCTGATTGCGCCCTAACTTGCGGCCGCATTGTTGAGTTGGTGGCCTGTAGGATGACCCGCGTTTTCGCCTTTTTCCTGTGTACCCTGGTGGTGCTCCAGACGTTTAGTCGGGAGTTGCTGGTACTGGATTATCAGGCCCGTAAAGCGGAAATTACGCAGCTGTTCTGCGTGAACAAAGACAAGCCCCGGCTGCATTGCAACGGCAAGTGCCACCTAAGTAAACAACTGCGCAAAGCCTCCGACGCTGATAGTAAAGCTCCGGCCGGCGGCTTTGCCAAAGTGAAGTATGAGGTGCTGGCTCCGCAGCCGCACTTTGTGCCGCAGCCGCTGCAGGTGGCCTTTGCCCCGGTGCGGCAGTTTGCGCCCCGCATAGCCAGCTGCTACGCCTTTTCGCCGGTATTCGGTGTGTTTCACCCGCCCGCAGCCTAGCTGATTTCTGGAAGTACCCGGCCCTATAGGGGCTGAGGTTTGCCGTTGGCCCTCCTCCTGCCGGAGTGGCCGGAGCGGCTGTATTCTCCTGTTTTCAGCTTTTGGCTTTTTCCCGATGAAATTTCGCTCGTTTACTTTCCTGTTTGTTGCCTCTCTTGCCACCCTGTTCAGCGCCTGCAAAGACGACGCTGACAGCGTAACTCCTGCTATCGGCCCCCTCGATATTGAAATGGACCACTTGGTAGGCAACACGCCGCTTACCCTCAACACCAGCACGTATACCACGCCGCTGGGCCAGCAGTTCACCGTTTCTACCTTCAACTACTACCTCTCCAACATCAAGCTCAAAAAGGCCGATGGCACTGAATACGCTGAGCCGGAGAGCTACCACTTGGTAAAAGAATCGGACGCCAAAACCAAAATGTTCACGCTGACGGACGTACCGGCCGGCGACTACACCAGTCTCACGTTCACCATTGGCGTTGACAGCACCCGGAACGTATCGGGGGCGCAAACCGGCGCGCTTGACCCGACTAATGGCATGTTCTGGACGTGGAACTCCGGCTACATTTTTACCAAGCTGGAGGGTTCGTCGCCGCAGGCTGGCGGCAACAAGCAGCTGGTGTTCCACATCGGGGGCTTCAAGAAGCCCAACAACACCATTCGCACGGTGTCGCCGAGCCTGAACGGAGCCACCATTCAGATCCGGAAGGACCGCACACCGGCTGTACACCTGCAGGCCGACGTGTTGAAGATGTTTACGGGCCCGAACCCCGTTGATTTCAGCACGCTCTCGAACACAATGGGCGGGGCCAACTCGGTGAAAGTGGCTGACAATCAGGCTGCGGGTATGTTCCGCGTCGACCACGTGCACGCCAACTAGGCAGCGGCATGCTGCGCTTTGCAATGGTTCGGCTGGTTCTGTTTGGGCTGGCCGGACTGGGGCTGGCCGCCTGCGCCCCCGAGGCGGAAGTGGCGCCAGCCTGGGAAGTGCCCGGTACCACGGTACCGGCCAACTTTCCGGCTCCGGTGTACGGTATCGAGCAGAATGCGCCCACCCGTGAGGCGTTTGAGCTGGGCCGCACCTTGTTTTATGACCCGCGCCTGTCGCGCACGGGCGACATTTCCTGCGGCAGCTGCCACCAGCAGTTTGTGGCCTTTGCCCACCAGGACCACCGCGTGAGCCACGGTGTGGACAACCTGCTGGGTAACCGCAACGCCCCAGCCCTGCAGAATTTGCGGTGGCGCAGCGAGTTTTTGTGGGATGGTGGGGCCAAAAACCTCGAAACCATGCCGCTGGCTCCCATTACCAACCCGGTGGAGATGGACGAAACGCTGGAAAATATTCTGCGCAAACTGAATGCCGATGCCCGCTACCCGCAGCAGTTTGCGCGGGTGTACGGGCCGGGCCCCATCACCTCACAGCAGTTTTTGAAGGCCTTGGCCCAGTTCACGGCTTCGCTCACCAGCAGCAACTCCCGATACGACCAGTACTCCCGGCACGAAAAGGACGTGATACTATCAGCTTCGGAGCTACGGGGACTGGTTGTAATGCGCCAGAAATGCGGTTCTTGTCACGCGGGAGAGTTGTTTACCGACGAAACCTACCGCAACAACGGCTTGGACCGCACCTTCGCCGCTGACTCGGGGCGGGCCCATATTACGGGCCGGCCGCAGGATGTGGGCCGCTTCAAGGTACCCAGCTTGCGCAATGTGGCTCTTACTCCACCCTACATGCACGATGGGCGCTTCCGCACGCTGCGAGAAGTGCTCGACCACTACAGCAGCGGTATGGTAGAATCAGCCACGCTGGACCAGCAATTCCGCCGTACTGCCGGCGGGCCGGGTATTTCCCTTACGGAGAATGAAAAGGTGGATTTGCTGGACTTCCTGCAGACCCTCACCGACACAGATTTTGTTACGGACAAGCGGCTGGCCGAAAGCCAGTAATTGCTCTCATCATTGCCTCTGCGCCATCTCGCGCGGTTTGCAACCCGATAAAGTAATTTGAATTGTGCTTTCGGGCAGCAAACCGCGCACGGGCGCAGCGTGGGCACACTTTCAACCATGAAAAAAACTCTTCTTCTGGTAATACCGCTGCTGTTGCTGGCCGTGGCGGGCCGGGCCTGTGACATCTGCGGGTGTTTTATGGGCATCACTCCCTACGATAACCAGAGTGGCTTTGCCCTGATGCACCGCTACCGGGTTTTCAATGGGTACCAGAGCTATGGCCAGCAGCCGCAGTTCTTTCCGGCCGGGGCCCGACCGTTCATTTCCCGTCCCCTTAACCACGTGGACGAAGGTTTTCGCCACTCACACAAAGGCGACCCAAGTGACTATGAGATTTACCGAGTGGTGGAGCTGCGGGGCAAATACTTTTTGAGCAAGCGCCTGGAGTTGAACGCATTTTTGCCCTACGTGATGAATTCGGCGCGGGCCAACGGGGCCACCCTAAACCTGGCCGGCATCGGCGACGCAACGGTATTTGCGGGCTTCCATCTAATTCGGGCCATTGAAACGGCCGGGGTGCAGAGCCGCCTGATTGTAGGCGGCGGCGCCAAACTGCCCACTGGCAATTACCAGCGGCGCAATACCCTGGGCCGCCGCTACCCTACGCTCAACCAACCCGGCACCGGCACCACCGATGGATTTGTGTATGCCAACTACATCGGCAGCTTTCGTAATGTGGGGCTGAGCCTAAACAGCAGCTACCGTCGGGCCACGCGCAACACTTTTGAGGAAAGCTTAGCCCCGAGCAGCACCACGTTTGCCAACCTGTTTTACCGCGTGGCGCTGGGTGCCGGCAATCAGTGGCAATTGTATCCCTCAGCCCAGTTTTTCTACGAGAAGACCAAAGGCGAAACCTTCGAGGGCCAGCTTACCGGCGAGCATGCCATGAACAATGCCCTCTTGGGGCCGGGGCTGGATGTGTACTATAAGAACTTCTCGTTGAACACCAGCTTTCAACTACCCGTGTACACTGCCTCCACCGACCACCCCGCCAGCGCAGGCCGTATGGTTGTATCGGTTGGGTACAGCTTCAAACAAACCAAGTATCTGTTACGCTAGTAGCCTAAGCCGCCGGTAGGCTGTCATTCGGGTAGTGGCTTCAGAATGACAGCCTACCGGCTGGTTTACAGGTTGCGGAGCGGCTGACCCTGCTGCCGCAGCCAGCGGCGGTGTTTGGGCTCCCCTATCACCTGTGCGCCGTAGATACCCTGGTGCCCCGAGAACAGATAGCTGGTTACGCAGGCTAGCCCGACATATAGCCCACAGCCGCTCCCGAACAGCTCCATGGCCATCAGGGTGCAGGCTAGCGGGGTATTGGCAGCCCCGGCAAAAACGGCTACAAACCCCATACCGGCCAGCAGTGGCAGCGGCAATGGCACAAACAGCCCCAGGGCATTACCCAGCGCTGCCCCAATGAAAAATAAGGGTGTCACCTCGCCTCCCTTGAAACCCGTTCCCAGTGTCAGGGCCGTCAGCAGGAGCTTCAGGGCAAAGGCGTACGGCGGCAAAGGTCCCTGGAAAGCTGCCACAATGGTCGGAACGCCCAGCCCGATATAATCGGTAGTGCCTAGCAGCCATACCAGCACGGCCAGCACGGCCCCACCTACTACCGGCCGCAGGGGCGGCCAGGTAATCCAGCTCTTCGCGGCATTCCCAACCAAGTGCGTGGCGGCGGCAAACGTGCGGGCTACTACCCCGAATACCAACCCAGCCCCCACGGCCAGCAACAGATGCTGCAAAGTCGTAGCCGGGGGCAGCAGTACTGGGTAGGCGGTGTGCCCCACTCCCCAAGCTCGGGTTACCAAATCGGCTCCGGCGGCGGCCAGAAACGCGGGCAGTAGCGCGTGGTACCGGATTCGGCCCAGCAAAAAGACCTCCAGCCCAAACACCGCTCCAGCCAGCGGAGTACCAAATACAGAAGCAAACCCCGCACTGACGCCCGCAATCAGCAGAACCGGCCGTTCCCGGGCACGCAGCCGCAGCCAGCCCGGCAGTTGGTCGGCCAAGGCACCGCCCATTTGCACGGCGGTACCCTCCCGCCCCGCCGATCCACCAAACAAGTGCGTCAGTAGCGTACCCAGTAGCACCAGCGGCACCATCCGCAGCGGCACTTTAACCCGGGGCTGATGAATGGCATCAAGGATGAGGTTGTTGCCGGCTTCCACGCTGCGGCCCTGATAGTAGTACAAACTACCCACCAGCAGCCCGCCCACCGGTAGCAGCGCAATTATCCAGCGGTGCGCCTCCCGCCAGGCAGTTACCCACTCCAGCGCCACCAGAAAACCGGCCGAAGCAGTGCCCGCCAGCACCGCCACCGCAGCGGCCAGGGCTACCCATCGGGCCAGGTACAGCAGCTGTATCCGGTATTCGGCAAGCAATGCCGCTAAGCGAAGCTTCATAGAGAGCAATGACTGATGCGCCGGCCAAAAATACGCGGCGGCGGGTTACCAGGAACTGGCAGCCCAACGGGCACTGTTCAGGCGGAACTTGTATCTTCAAGCAGGACTTTGTTTCGCTTCGGTATGCTGCAGCTGTTCCCACGCTTTCGTACGGTTTTCCTATTGCTACCGACGGCGTTGGCTTGGCTGGCGGGCTGCGGCGACAAAAGCCCCACCGGTGAGCAAAACCCGGTGGTCACCACGCCCTACCCGTTGACGCTGCCGGCCAACCTGCCCCAGAACGCCACGGTGCCTTCTGATAACCCGCTGACGGTCGAGGGCGTGGACCTAGGCCGGAAGTTGTTCTACGAGGTGCAGCTTTCCGGTAATGGCACCCAATCGTGCGGGAGTTGCCACCAGCAGAGCCGGGCTTTTACCGATGCCCAGGTCCGGGCCATCGGGGCCGACGGCCGGCCGCATCCGCGCAATACCATGTCGCTGGTGAACCTGCTCTGGGAGAAAACGCTCACGTGGGACGGCGCAGCTACCTCACTGGAAACCCAGGCCCGCATTCCTATTGAAAACCCCGTGGAAATGCACCAGTCTTTGGCCGATGGTGTGCGCAGGCTGCAGAAAACCGAACTCTACCCTCCTCTGTTTCAAAAGGCCTTTGGCAGTAGCACTATCACGGAGGATAATGTGCTGAAAGCCCTGGCCCAGTTTGAGCGCACCCTCATTTCGGCCAATTCCCGCTACGACCGGTACCTGCGCAAAGAGATTTCCTTGTCGCCAACGGAGCGGGCCGGCGCGGCGCTGTTCAACAACCACCCGGGCGAGGTCAGCGGCATTTACATCCGGGGCGGAGCCTGTCATCACTGCCACATCAGCGAGAACGGCCTGTTCACCTCCCCCGATTTTTTCAACAACGGCCTCGACGCCACCTTTACCGACCTTGGCCGGGGAGGCGTAACCGGCGTGGCGGCCGACCGGGGCAAGTTTAAAGCGCCCAGCCTCCGGAATATTGCTCAAACGGCACCATACATGCACGACGGCCGCTTCCAGACCCTGGAACAGGTACTGGACCACTACAACGAGCATATACAAGTAAGCAGCCCCGGCGTCGACCCCAATGTGCTGTTGTCGAACACTCCTAACGGTACCCGCCTCGACCTCACCACGCAGGAGAAAACCCAGCTCGTTGCTTTCCTGAAAACACTCACCGACTCCACTTTCCTCACCGACAAGCGTTTTTCGGACCCATTCCGGCAGTAGCTTCCAAAAATCAGTAGGTTTGGCGGCTCATCCTTTCGCTACGTGCTGCTTCGTTCTTCTTCTACTTCCCGATTTGGTCCTGCGTCGCCTGCCGCTACGTATTTGCCGGCCTTCACCGGTATACGGGCAGTGGCGGCGTACTTGGTGTACCTGCACCATTTCAATCCCTTCGCCAGCAAGCCGGGTTTGGCTCCTTTGGCGGCACTGGTGATGGAATTTCACGTGGGCGTACCCATCTTCTTTGTGCTGAGTGGCTTCCTGATTACGCTCCGCTACGCCGCACTGCCGCTGATGCAGCCCCGGCAGTGGGTGTGCTACCTGCGCAACCGGTGGGCGCGCATCTACCCCGTCTACCTGTTACTGACGCTGCTCACGTACGCCGTTTCCCGGCAGCAGGGCACGTTTTATCTGCCAGAGCTACTTCAAAGCCTGACGCTTACGCAAGCCTTTTTTGATCAAACCAAGTACATCGGCATTGCGCAGGCTTGGTCCCTCACGGTTGAGGAATGCTTCTACCTGCTGGCTCCGTTGGTCTTTGTGCTAGCCCGGCGGTTTCCCCGGTTAGTGTGGGCGCAGCCGTTCGGTTTGCTGGGGCTGGGCATTGCTCTAGTAGTCGTGTGCGCGCCATACTACACAGCACTGCACGGTCTGTTCGGCAATTTTAAGTTTATGCTGCTGTTCACCTTCCTAGGCCGCTGTTTCGAGTTCTATGCGGGTATCCAGTTAGCGATTCTCTACCAGCAACGGCTGTTACCTACCGGCAGCCACCGGCGCCTGCGTACTCTGTCGGGCTTAGCCATCATGGGAACCTGCGTAGCCGGAATGGTGCTGATAAAAGGCGGCTACACCTACGGACAGGAGCACCCGCTGGGCGTAGTCCTGAACAATGTAGCACTGCCCGGCGGTATACTCGTATTCTTCATGGGCCTGTTAACAGAAGAGACAAGGCTGCGCCAGTTGCTATCTATCCCACTGCTCCAAACGCTTGGCAAAAGCTCGTACGTTTTCTACCTGATCCACATGGGCGTGGTACACAACTGGCTGGCCACTCATATCACCGCCAACGGGTTCCTTCTCTTTGGTCTTCTGATAGTCTTGGCTGTTCTCATTCACTATGGTATTGAAGAACCACTGAACCGCCGGCTACGCTCCTACTCTAACCTCTCCCCTGCCTCATGAAAATCCTAATATCATTCCTACTGGCCTCGTCGTTACTGGCCAGTTGCACCCTGCGTCCTCGTCCTGGCAACGGCCGCACCCTCAGCCCCGACCACGAAGCCGCCAACCCTGACCATTGGCCCCAAGACACCGTTCCGGCCGACTCAGTAGCTCCGTCCGTTCATTAAATATACTCAACAAAAAGCCCCGACGATTTCTCGCCGGGGCTTTTTGTTGAGTAGAACCTCATGAGGAAATTAGTCCACGTTATCGTGCAGGAAACGGTTGTCACCCAGCAATTCGTTGTCGTCGGACAGATTGAAGCGGCTGATGTTTTGCTCCGAGGAGGGCACCACATTTTCCAGTTTCACCTGCCGCCGCAGGTAGGCAGGAGTTTCCAGTTGATCCTTGATAGCATCGTTGCTCAACCCGTTGCTGAGTGCCTGTAGCCGCTGCCGCCGCTCCTCCGCGCGGGCATCCAGCGAAGGCCGCGGCAGGTGGTGCGTGGTAACCGGTTGCTGCGCCGGCGCAGGCTGCTGCGACAGTACGGGCTCCGCGGCCGGCATCGACGGGGCCGACACAACCGAAGGCTCGTAGCTTTGCGGGGCCGGAGCGTCGAGGATGTACTGCGTCACTGGCTGCGGGTCGGCAGCTACCGGTGCAGGCGTGCTAAAAGACGGTACTACCGGAGTGGGTGCAGCATCCTGCCGGTCCTTGTCAAAAATGTTGATCTGAGGATCGGGCTGCGCAATGGCAGTTTCCGGCTCACGGGCCACCACATTAGTAATGTTGTGGGCGTCGCGGGCGAAGCCGGTAGCAATAACCGTTACCCGGATGCTCTGGCCCAGCGTGGGGTCGATGCCGTGACCGAAGATAACTTCGGCATTCTGGCCCGCCTTCTCCTGGATGTACTCCGTAATTTCGGTCAGCTCATCCATTTCCAGCTCGGCCTGGTCACCCGACATGATGCTGAGCAGGATTTTCTGGGCACCGTGAATATCCGTGTTGTTGAGCAGCGGCGAAGCCAGTGCCTCCTCGGCAGCCCGCTGGGCACGGTTCTCGCCCTCCGTGATGCTGCTGCCCATTACGGCCGCTCCCGAGTCCTTCATGACGGTTTTCACGTCTTCAAAGTCCACGTTCACGTCGGCCGTAACGGTAATAATCTCGGCAATGGATTTGGCCGCTGTGCTCAGCACGTTATCCGCTTTGGCAAAAGCCGAGCGGATGGGCAGGTTCCCGAAAATCTCGCGCAGCCGGTCGTTGAGAATAACCAGCACCGTATCACAGTTGTCGCTCAGCTCCTTGATGCCGTGCTCCGCCTGCTGACGCTTCTTCTTCCCCTCAAACATGAAGGGAGCCGTTACGATGCCCACCGTAAGAATACCCAGCTCTTTGGCCACTTTGGCAATTACGGGCGCGGCCCCAGTGCCGGTACCGCCGCCCATACCGGCCGTAATAAACACCATTTTGGTACCGTTGCTGAGCAGTTCGCGGATTTGCTCCCGGCTCTCAATGGCGGCTTGCTTACCACGCTCAGGGTTGGCCCCAGCGCCGAGACCTTCCGTGAGGTCGGCACCGATTTGCAGACGGTTGGGCACTGTCGACGAAGCCAGCGCCTGCTTATCAGTATTACAGATGACAAACTCTACATCCTTAATGCCTTGGCTAAACATGTGGTTGACGGCATTAGAGCCACCACCACCTACGCCAATCACCTTAATGATGGACCGGGACTGCGCCGGAATATCGAAAGTAAAATTCATGTGCTGAGTCAATTAAAAATTAAAAATTATGAATTAAAAATTGAGCGCAATTCACTTGCCGCACGTCCAAAATCAGTGCTCATTTTTAATTTTTAATTCACAATTCTTAATTGACATTTAGTACTGTTTGTCGTCGAAGTCATCAATCAGCAACCCTTTGGTGCGGCTGATGATCTTCTGGAAAAAGTCGCCGGCACCCGACGATTTTTTGGCGGGCTCTGCCGCGGGTTGCGGGGCAGCTTGCTGCGGCTGGGGCGCAACGGGCTGCGGAGCTGCGGGAGCAGCTGCAACCGGGCGCGGCTCAGGCGCAGCCCGGTAGTAGTTCTGTTCCGGCTCGTCGTAGCCACGCTGGTTGTTGCGGTCATCGAGGGAGCGGTAGCCAGCCAGCACCAACCCCACCGTAGTGGCGTACATCGGCGACTTCACAGCCTCAATTTTGCTCTTGCCCAAGTGCTCGTTGGGGTAGCCGATGCGCGTATCCATACCGGTTACGTACTCGGCCAGCTGCACCAGATTTTGGAGCTGAGAACCGCCGCCCGTGAGTACAATACCGGCCGCCAGCTTATCCTGGAAGCCCAGGCGCTGAATTTCGGCGTACACCAGCTCGATGATTTCCTCCATCCGGGCCTCAATGATGTAGGCCAGGTTTTTCAGGCTAATTTCTTTCGGAGCCCGGTCGCGCAGGCCAGGAATGCTTACGATTTCGTATTCGGAGGCTTCCTCCGCAATGGCTTTGCCAAACTTTACCTTAAGCTGCTCGGCTTGGTTTTGCATCACCAGGCAGCCCTGCTTGATGTCGGAGGTAATGATATTGCCACCGAAGGGCAGCACTGCTGCATGACGAATGATGCCATCCTTGAACACGGCCAAGTCGGTAGTGCCGCCGCCAATATCAATCAGGGCCACACCTGCTTCCTTCTCCTCATCAGACAGCACCGACATGCTAGAAGCCAACGGCTCCAGAATCAGATTGTCGATTTCCAGCCCGGCTTTCGTCACACACTTGTATATGTTGTTGATAGCCGTGCTCTGCGCCGTGATGATGTGGAAATTGCCCTCCAGCCGCACACCCGACATCCCTACGGGGTCGAGAATCCCTTCCTCATAGTCAACCTTGTAATCCTGCGGCATTACGTGGATGATCTGGGAGCCGGGGGGCGTTACCAAGCGGTACATGTCGCTGGTGAGACGCTCCACATCAGCCTGGGTGATTTCGTTGTCCACCGAAGCGCGCGTGATGCTGCCGTTGTGTTGCAGGCTCTTGATGTGCTGGCCTGCAATACCCACGTTCACCACGCCAATATTGATGCCTGACTGTTCCTCCGCCTGCCGAATAGCCTTCTTGATGGCATCCACAGTTTTGTCGATGTTCGACACGATACCGCGCACCACGCCTTCCGACACAGCTTTGCCCATGCCCAGAATTTCGAGTTTGCCAAACTCATTTTTGCGTCCAACCAGTACGCAAATTTTGGTGGTACCAATGTCGAGGCCGACTACAATTTTATCGTGTTGCATGGGAGGAGGGGCGAGAGAGTTGCGGTTGGTTGCAGGAAAGGGTTGTCTAAGGCGCTTTAAGTTAGCGTTTTAGACGAATATTTTTATTCGCAGATTATCTGATCTTTGAACTCGACGTTGACGCGGTGGTACGTGTCCCACCCGAGTACCGGGGGAATTTGACGGTAAAATACCATCAGTTTCGCAAATTTTTCCGAAATATTCTCAGGAAAGCCAAATTCTACTCGTTGGTCGCCCACTTGCTGGGTGAAGGATATCTTACCCGCAGGGCTTACAAATACCTCCGCAACTTGGGCGCGCCAAAATGGTTTTTCGTCGATGTAGCGCAAAAACTCCAAGTACTGAGCTCCGGCGCTGTCCTGAAAAAAGCCTGCTGACAGTGGCTGCCCGCCCACGCGAGAAATAGGCACCACCCGGGCCGTGAACAGGGGCGAGAGGGGCAACTTATGACCTTCAGCGTCCAAATAGCTGTCCTGGCGGGAGTCGGCGTGTACGAGGCGGGCAATGGGCCGGTTCTGGCGCACGTCGGCGTGCAGATTACCGGCCAGGTCGCGGTACACCTGGGCATCTTTCACAAAGCTGTGGGCTTTCAGGCGGCCTTCCAGTTCCTTCAGGTTGATATCGGCTGGGTTGGCGCCTTCCAACTGGTCTTGGCCGTGGCGGGTGAGCAGGCTGGTTACTTCCCGCTCACTGATAAAGAAGTTATTGAACTCGTTGCTGATGGACACGGAAACCCCTCCTACCGGCCGGTTGGCCTGCCGGAAAGCGGCAAATGCACCCAGGCCCACCAGCACCAGCAGGCAGCCCGTAGCAAAAAGTAGGTTGTTGGCTTTACGCTTCAGCTCCATTCCAGCGAATATCCAAAATATTCTTTAAACGAGGAACAAGTTGGTCGATGTCCCCGGCACCCACGGTGGCTAATACGTCAAAATTCGGATTGGTTTCGGCATTCCGCAAAATTTCTTCTTTCGTCTGCAGAGATTTTTCTGGCGCTGTGATTTGGGATAAAATCAATTCCGACGTAACGCCGGGCATGGGTATCTCGCGGGCCGGGTAGATATCAAGCAACACCACTTCGTCAGCAAGACTCAGACTTTCAGCAAATCCCGGAGCAAAGTCGCGGGTGCGGCTGAACAGGTGGGGCTGGAAAAGCACCCGCAGCCGGCGGCCCGGATACAGGGCGCGCAGAGAACGAAGAAAGGCTTCAATTTCGCGTGGGTGGTGCGCATAATCATCCACGTACACCTTAGGCGCCGCGGGCGTGCCAGCGGTAAGCACAAACTCAAACCGGCGCTTTACGCCCTGGTAGGCCGCCACCGCCGCGCGCAGCTGCCCGGCTGAGAGGCCGTAAAGCTGGGCCACGCAGGCGGCGGCCAGCATGTTCTCCACGTTGTGGTAGCCGGGCACGGCCAGCGTCAGCCCTTCGACTGCCCCCTGCGGGCCGTGCAGGCTGAACCGAAACTGGTGGCCCTGGGCGGTAATATCGTCGGCGTACAGCTCGGGCCCCTGCTCTGGCGAAAGGCCGTAACGGATGACGCGCACTCCGGCCGGCACGGCGGCAGCCACGCTGGGGTCGGCGGTGTGGTTGATGATGAGCGTGCCGCCGAGCTGAATCTGGCCCACAAACTGCCGGAACGACTCCACTAGGGCATCCTTATGGCCGTAGATGTCGAGGTGGTCAGCATCGGTGCTGGTGACGATGGCCACCGTGGGGAACAGCGTCAGAAAGCTCCGGTCGTACTCGTCAGCTTCCACTACCACGGGGATGTCAGTGGCTGGTTGTTCGTTGCTCGTTGTTGGTTGTTCGGGCAACAGCAGGTTGGAGCCCAGGTTCACGCTGATGCCACCCAGAAAGGCGGCGCAGGGCACACCGGCGTGGTGTAGCAGGTGGGCCACCATGCTGCTGGTGGTGGTTTTGCCGTGGGTGCCGGCCACGGCAATGGTGGGCCGGCCCTGGGTGAGCACACCCAGTACCTGGCTGCGCTTCTGAATGTCATAGCCCTGCTCCCGCAGCCAAGCCCACTCCTGGTGGTCTTTCGGAATGGCAGGCGTCAGGACTACCAGCGTCTGCTCGCGGTTCTCGCGCACGGCCAGCGGAATATTCTCCACGGCATCCTCGTAGTGCACGGCAATGCCTTCGGCGGCCAGCTTTTCGGTGAGGGGCGTGGCCGTTTTATCGTAGCCGCTTACCTCATAGCCGTTGGCCCGGAACCACCGCGCCAGCGCCGACATACCGATGCCACCAATACCGAGGAAGAAGACGTATTTTTTCAAGGAGCCAGAAGCTTAGGAGTTAGAAGTCAGGAGCGGGCGGGCAGCAGCCGGAGCAGCTCGTCCACGATGGTAGCCGTGGCCCGGGGGTAGGCCAGCTGGCGAATGTTGGCGGCCAGTTGCTGCTGGCGGGCGGGGTTCTGCAGCAACGCCAGGGCCTCGTCGTAGAGCTGAACGCCGGCCTCGGCGTCACGCACCAGTATGGCGGCATCTTTCTGGGTGAGGGCCAGGGCGTTTTTGGTCTGGTGGTCTTCGGCCACGTTGGGTGAAGGTACCAGGATGCAGGGCTTGCCCGTGAGGCACAGCTCCGACACCGACAGGGCCCCGGCGCGCGAAATCACCACATCGGCCGCGGCGTAGGCCAAATCCATGCGGCGCACAAACTCCAGGGCCTTCAGGTTGTCGGCGGCGAAGGGAGCGGCTTGTTTCTCGGCTTCGGGGAAGTAGGTTTTGCCGGTTTGCCAAATGAGCTGCACCCCGGCATCGCGCAGGCGGGGCAGCGCGGCGGCCGTGGCCTGGTTGAGCGTGCGGGCCCCCAGGCTGCCCCCAATCACCAGCAGCACCGGCCGGTTGGCATCCAGCCCGAAAAACGTTAGGGCCTCGTTGCGCTGACCATCGGCAATTTCAGTACGCACGGGGTTGCCGGTGAGCACCAGCCGGTCGGCGGGAAAAAACTTCTCCATACCATCGTAGGCCACGCAGATGCGCTGCACGCGCCGGGCCATCAGCTTGTTCACGAGGCCGGCGTAGGAGTTCTGCTCCTGAATCAGGGCTGGAATACTGCGGGAGGTGGCGGCCATGAGCACCGGCGCCGAGGCATAGCCCCCCACTCCTACCACCGCGTCGGGCCGGAATTTCTCAATGATTTTGCCGGCTTTGCGCACGGCGCGCATCACTTTGATGGGGAACAGCAGGTTCTTGGGCGTAAGGCTGCGCTGCAAACCGGCAATATCCAGGCCCACAATGTTGTAGCCAGCCTCGGGCACGCGGGTCATTTCCATGCGGCCGTTGGCCCCTACAAACAGGATTTCGGCTTCGGGGTGGCGGCGGCGCACTTCGTTGGCAATAGCCACGGCCGGGAAAATGTGCCCCCCGGTGCCGCCGCCGCTGATGATTAGTTTCATGGAATTTGGTTTTTGGTTGGTGGTTTTTGGTTTTTGGCTCTTTCCTCTCATAAAGAGGCCAGAAACCATCAACTAAAAACTAAAAACCAGCTAGGCGTACTGCGTTGCGCGCGGGATGCGGGCAGTATCAGCGGGCTCGCCTACCATGGGACGGATTTCCCGCTCGCCCCGACTCACGGCCAGAATGATGCCGATACTGATACCCGTGAAGATGAGAGAGGTGCCGCCCATGCTCAGCAAGGGCAGTGGCAGACCCGTAATTGGGCCCAGGCCCACGGCCACGCCCATGTTTACCATGGCCTGCAGCACCAAGCTAAAGCTCAGCCCCGCCGAGAGCAGCCCCCCGAACGCGCCGTAACTGTTCATCACCGTTTTCAGCCCCCGATACAGAAAGGCTAGGTACAGGAACAGCACCACCACGCCCCCCACGAGGCCGTATTCCTCAATGATGATGGCGTAGATAAAGTCGGAGTACGGGTGGGGCATGATGTTGCGCTCCGTGCTCTTGCCGGGGCCCTTACCGAAAACACCGCCGGTGGCCTCGGCAATGTAGGCGTGTTCCAACTGGAAGGGTACGGGTTTGCTCTTATCGGTGAAATTCTCGATCCGCGACTTTACTGTTTTCAATCGTTGACCAGAGGCCAAACCCACTCCGCCCACTACAACCCCAATAGCTACCATTACCACCATCTGCTTGAGCGGAACCCGGCCAATGAACATCAGCAACAGGCAGGTAGCAAACAACAGCAGCGCTGTGGAGGCATTCGACAGGATAATCAGCCCACAAATGGCACCCACCCACAGCATTACGGGCAGCAAGGTGGTTTTGAAATCATCAACGTGTTGTTGACGACGGCTGAGCATACTGGCTAAGTGTGAGATCAGCGCCAATTTGGCCAAGTCGGAGGGCTGAAACGTTTGGTTAATAATTGGTATGGTTAACCAACGGGAAGCATCATTGAAGGTAGTGCCCCCAAAAAAGTAGGTAAAAAGCAGCAGCGGCACCGAGGCCAGCAGGGCGTAAAGCGAGAGACGGGAGTAGTAGCGGTAGTCGATGCGGTGGGCCAGCCACATGAAGAACAGGCCCACGAAGATCAGGCCCGTGTGCTTGATGAGGAAATACTCGGTGTTGCCGCCCATCTTTTTATACGCCAGCGTGCCCGTAGCCGAGTACACCACCGCAATGGAGATAAACGAAAACAGCAACACGATGCCCCACAGCACGGGGTCACCCTTCAGATTTTGCCGGAGCCAAGTGGTAATGCGTTCCATAGGCGGTGAAGTGGTGAAAGGATGAATGAGTGAGTTAACCGAACGTCATGCTGAGCGCAGCCGAAGCATCTCTACTGCTTCGTAGCAATGGTAATCCAACGAAGCGGGAGAGATGCTTCGGCTGCGCTCAGCATGACGTTCCGCTATTCGTTGGCTTCTTCGTTGGTTTGGTTATCGGTAAGCTGCTGCACGGCTTGGGCGAACTGCTGGCCCCGGTCTTCGTAATTTCGGAATAAATCGAACGACGCGCAGGCGGGTGAGAGCAGCACTACGTCGCCGGGGGCAGCCAGGGCAGCGGCGCGCTGCACGGCGTCGGTCATACTGCGGGTTTCCTCCAGGTGTGGCACTACCCCGCCGAAGCTTGCTTTGAGCTTCTCATTATCGAGGCCCAGGCAAATCAGGGCTTTCACCCGGTGTTGAGCCAACGGAATGAGTGAGGAGTAGTCGTTACCCTTGTCGGTGCCGCCGGCAATCCACACGATGGGCTGGCGGATGCCGTCGAGGGCAAACCAGGCGGCTTCCACGTTGGTGGCCTTGCTGTCGTTGATGAAGCGGGCCCCGCCTATTTCGCCCACGGGCTGCAGGCGGTGGTCGGCGTTGTGGAAGGTCGCCAGGTTCTGCTCAATCTGCTCGCAGCCCACGCCGGCCAGCCGGGCGCACAACAGCGCGGCCAGTATATTCTGGCGGTTGTGCTGCCCAATCAGGGGCGAGGCAGCCGTGCTGATTTGCTCCGTATCGTTGAAGTAGCCCGGCTGCAAGTCCACACACACGCGGGCTTCGTCCAGGTAGTAAGCACCCAAATGGTAGTCGGGGCGGTGGTGCAGACTGAACGGCAGCTGCCGCACCGGTCGTAGTGCCGCCTGAAAGTAGCGCTGGATGTTCTCGTCGTCGGCGTTGTAGATGAAGTGACCGGTGCTGTCTTGGTTGCGCATGATGCGCAGCTTGGCCAGAGCGTAGGCTTCCAGCGAGTAGTTGTACCGGTCGAGGTGGTCGGGGGTGATGTTGAGCAGCACCGAAATCCAGGGCTGGAAATCGTACGTGTCGTCGAGCTGGAAGGAGCTCAGTTCCACCACGTAGTAGTCGTACTGGTCGGCAATTACCTGCTCGGCCAGGGAGTAGCCCACGTTCCCGGCCAGGCCCACCTTCAAGCCCGCTTCCTTCAGCAGGTGGTAGGTGAGCAGCGTGGTGGTGGTTTTGCCGTTGGTGCCGGTAATGCAGATGCACTTAGCCTGGGTGTAACGGCCGGCCAGCTCAATTTCGGAAATGATGGGCGTACCCTTCTCGCGCAGGGCCTGAATCACGGGGGCCTTTTCCGGAATGCCGGGGCTTTTCACCACCTCATCGGCCGCCAGCACCTGCTCCAAGGTGTGCTGGTTTTCCTCGAAGGGAATACCGGCCGCCTCCAGCTTTTGCTTGTAGGCGGGCTGAATGGGGCTTTTATCGGACACAAACACGGTGTGGCCCTTGGCCTGCGCCAGCAGCGCAGCCCCTACCCCACTCTCGGCGGCTCCTAAAATGACGTAGTGCATTCTTTCAGTATTGAGTATTGGGTACTTAGTAGTGAGTACAGTGCGTAGCGTCAGGCAGCAAGAAATCAGGATAACACTTCCTGATTATACTAACTACTCAATACGCACTACTCATTACTCCGCAGGATTAGCGAAGTTTCAGGGTTACCAGCGTGAGCACCGCCAGCATAATCCCCACAATCCAGAAGCGCGACACGATTTTGGATTCGTGGTAGCCCAGCTTCTGGTAATGGTGGTGCAGCGGCGACATGCGCAGCAAACGGCGGCCTTCGCCATATTTGCGGCGGGTATATTTGAAGTAGCTCACCTGCACCATCACCGAGAGGTTTTCAATCAGGAACACCCCGCACAGCACCGGAATCAGCAGCTCTTTGCGCACGATGATGGCCAGCACGGCAATGATGCCGCCGATGGCCAACGAGCCGGTGTCGCCCATGAATACCTGGGCCGGGTATGAGTTGTACCACAGAAAGCCCACGCAGGCCCCCACAAACGCGGCGCAGAAGATGACCAGCTCCCCGGAGTTCGGGATGAACATGATGTCGAGGTAGTCGGCCAGCAGAGCGTTACCGCTCACGAAGGCGAAGATGGCCAGCGTAATACCGATGATGGCCGAGGTACCCGCCGCCAGCCCGTCGAGGCCGTCGGTGATGTTGGCCCCGTTGCTTACCGCCGTAATGATGACGATGACGATGGGAATATAGAAGAAAGCGTAGTACTCGTTGAAGAAGTCGCCGGCCGTGGCAAACAGGTCGCCGTAGTTCAGCTCGTTGTTTTTGAGGAAGGGCACGGTGGTAATCATCAGCTTCACATCCTGGTACACCGAGCTGGCATCCACGGCCGAGAAGGTGCCGTTGGGCAGCGCGTACTGGCGCACGGTTACGTCGTTGCTGAAAAACAGCACCCAGCCCACCGTAATGCCCAGGCCCACCTGGCCCAGAATTTTGAAGCGCCCGGCTAGGCCCTCCTTATCCTTCTTTACTACCTTAATATAGTCGTCCACGAAACCGATGAGGCCCAGCCACACGGTGCTCAGCAGCATCAGCACGATGTAGATGTTGTCGAGTTTGGCAAACAGCAGCACCGGCACCAGAATGGCCAGCAGAATGATGAGGCCACCCATCGTAGGCGTACCCTTCTTCTCCATCTGCCCCTGCAACCCCAGGTCCCGAATCGACTCGCCAATCTGCTGGCGCTGCAGCAACCGAATCAGCGGAGCGCCGAAGTACTGGGCAATAATCAGCGAGGTAACCACCGCCAGCGCCGACCGGAACGAGCTGTACTGAAACACGCCCGTGCCCGGCAGGTGATACGTTTTGTAGAGGTAGTTAAAGAGGTAATACAGCATGGCGCGAGGTCAGCAGTTGGCAGTCAGAGGTAGTCCAAGCTGCAAAGATTCGGTTTTTTGGGTGGCAGTCAAAGGAGGTTTTCTGTCATTGCGAGCGGAGCGAAGCAATCCTTCCTGTTCGCAGTGCCCAGAATCGACCCATTCAAAAGCCTTTTTCCCGGAGAGTTTCAGTAGAACGAGGGGCGGAACGGAGCGAAGGACGGATTGCTTCACTCTGCTCGCAATGACTCGGCCTATTTCCCCAGCAGGTCAAACATGGTGGCCAGCACGTGCTTATCATCGAAGTCGGACTTGACGCCCTGCACGTCCTGGTAGGTTTCGTGGCCTTTGCCGGCTACCAGCACAATATCGCCGGGGCCCGCCAACGCCACGGCGGTTTTGATGGCTTCGCGCCGGTCGGTGATGGTGAGCACCTTGCCCAGCGCCTCGGCGGGCACACCGGCCTGCATCTGGGCCAGAATTTCGTTGGGGTCTTCGAAGCGGGGGTTGTCCGAGGTCAGCACGGCACGGTCCGATAGCTCGGCGGCTAGCCGGGCCATGATGGGGCGCTTGGCCCCGTCCCGGTTGCCGCCGCAGCCCACCACGGTAATCACCTGTTGGCTGGGCTGGCGAATGTCGGCAATGGTCTGGAGCACATTTTCCAGCGCATCGGGCGTGTGGGCGTAGTCCACAATGCCGGTAATGCGGCTTTTCGGCGACACAATGGGCTCGAACCGGCCCGGGGCCGACGTGAGGCCCGACAGCACGGTGAGCACCTCGGTGGGCTCCTCGCCCAGCAGCACCGCCGCCCCGTAAATAGCCAGCAGGTTGTAGGCGTTGAACACCCCAATGAGACGGAACTGTACCTCACGGCCGTCCACTTCCAGGTGCAGGCCGTGCACGGCATTTTCGATGAGCTTGCCCCGGAACGTGCCGTTGCCGCGCAGCGAGTAGGTTTCGCGCCGGCCGCGCACGTTCTGCAGCATCACCGCCCCGCGCTTGTCATCGGCGTTGGTGAGGGCAAAGGCCGACTTCGGCAGCATGTCGAAAAAGCCCTTTTTGGCCTTCAGGTAGTTGTCGAAGGTGCCGTGGTAGTCGAGGTGGTCGTGGGTGAGGTTGGTGAAGATGCCGCCGGCGAAGTGCAGGCCCGTTACGCGGTGCTGCACCACTGAGTGGCTGCTCACCTCCATAAATACGTGCGTGCAGCCGGCCTTCAGCATGCGGGCCAGCAGCTCGTTCAGCCGAATGGCGTCGGGCGTGGTGTGGGTGCTCGGAATTACTTCTTCGTCAATCTGATTCTGTACCGTGCTCAGCAGCCCGCAGTGGTAGCCCAGCTCCCGGAACAGCTTGTGCAGCATGGTGGCGCAGGTGGTTTTGCCATTGGTACCGGTTACGCCCACCAGGTGCAGCTTGCGCGAGGGGTGGCCGTAAAACTCGGCCGCCATGCGGGCCATGGCCTCCGCCGAATCGGGCACCTGCACGTAGGTAGTGGCCGGATTCAGCTCGGCGGGCAGCTCCTCGCACACCACCACGGCCGCGCCCTGGCCCACGGCCTTCGGAATGAACTGGTGACCGTCGGTAGCCGTGCCGCGCAGGGCAAAAAACACCATGCCGGGTCCGGCCTGCCGCGAGTCGAGGGTGAGGCCGGTGAGGGCTACCTCGGCCGGCCCGTGCTGGGCCAGAACAGGTACGGCGGGCAACAGGGCGGAAAGGGATGTATGCAGCGTATTCAAAGCAAAGAGTTGACGAGTACGCGCCTCACGGCGCAGGAAATCAGGAAAAGGAGTCCCGCCGGCTAGGCTTTCGGCCGGGCCTTCACCCTAGCGGCGGCCGTTTCTTTTTTCGGCGGGGAGGGCCTGGTCGGTGCGGGTTTCGGGGCCAAACGGGGGGCCGTAGCTACCGGCCGGGCCGCGGGGGGCGGCGTGGCGGGCTTCGGCTGGGGCAGGCCGGCCGTTTCGGGCGCTTCGGCCCCGGGCAGTACTACCGGCACCGGGGCGGTGGGGCGGCCGCCAATGGGCTCCAGCTGCAGTACCACCGTGGTACCGGGCCGGGCCACCGAGCCCGCCGCCACCGACTGGGCCTTCACCCGGCCGCTGCCGACGGAGCGCACTCGCAGCCGGCGGTTTTCCAGCAGAAACAGCGCGTCGCGCAGGGTCAGGCCCTGCACGTTGGGCACCCGGCCGGGGCGCACGGCCATCGGCTTCAGGGTCAGGGTTTCCTTATCTGAGTCGTTCAGGGACGTGCGCACCCAGTCCTCGCCCGAAACGGCCCCGTCGTGGGTGACGCCCAGCTTCGAGAACATCATGCTCAGCTCGTCCTGCATACCGGCCTGCACCAGCGGCACCCGCGACTTATGCACCGGTGCGCGGGCCAGCAGCGGCCGTTGCGAGGCGGCGTCGCGGGCCATGGCCTTGTCGGCCAGCTCCCGGAACACGGGCGCGGCCACGTCGGCCCCGTAGATGCGGCCGTTCTTGGGCGAGTCCACCACCACAATGCACGAGTACTTGGGGTTGTCGGCCGGGAAGTAGCCGCAGAAGCTGGTGGAGTACACCTTGGTATAGGCCCCGTTCTTGAACTTCCAGGCCGTGCCGGTTTTGCCGGCCATCAGGTAGTCGGCGGTGCGGATGCCGCGGGCGGTGCCGTGCTCCACCACGCCTTCCATCATGGCGCGCACCTTCTGCAGGGTTTCATCAGAGCAGATTTTGGGATTGAGCACCTGCGTCTCAAACCGCTCCAGCACCTTATCAGCCTGCTTGATTTCCTTCACGATGATGGGCTGCACCTTCACGCCACCGTTGGCCACGGCGTTGTAGAAGGCCAGCGTCTGCAGCGGGGCCAGCTTCAGCTCGTAGCCGATGCTCATGGTGGTGAGCGAAGTGCGGCTCCAGCTCCGGTCCTGGGGGTCTTTGATATAGGGGCGGGCCTCGCCGGCCATCTGGAAGCCCAGCGGCTTATCCAGCCCGAACTTCTTGAGGTAATCGGTGTACTTGCTGGGGTTGCGGCCAAATACCCTATCCGCCAGCATCGCCACCCCAATATTCGACGACTTCTCGAACACCTGCTGCAGCGTGATGCGGCCGTAGGGGTGCGAGTCGGTTTTCACGGCCCCGCCAATCTTTTTGGAGCCGGTGTTGCCGGTGTTGATGGTATCGGTAAGTTGTAAATCGGGGTCTTCCTCGAAGGCGGCCATCATGGACGCCAGCTTGAAGGTAGAGCCCGGCTCGGTGCGGCCCTGGTCGGCAATGGCGTAGTTGTAATCTTCGCGGTACACGCCCTCGGCCACCTTGCCCAAGTTGGCCACGGCCTTGATTTCGCCGGTTTTCACCTCCATCAAAATCACCGTACCGTACTGGGCATTATTCACTACCAATGACTTGTACAGGGCATTTTCGGCTACGTCCTGCAGGTTGATGTCGAGGGTGGTTTTGATGTCGTAGCCGGGCTGGGGCTTCACCTCGGTACCGTCGTAGATGGGCTTGTTGCCGCCGGGCAGGCGCTCAAACAGGGCCTCGCCGTCCTTGCCGGCCAGGTGCTTGTTGAAGGTAAACTCCAGGCCCGCCCCGTTCTTGTCTTCATTAATGAAGCCGATGGTGCGCTGGGCCAGCCCGCCGAAGGGCCGGAAGCGTTTGTCCACTTTCTCAAAAATAGCCCCACCCCGGTTTTTGCCTTCCCGGAAAATGGGCCACTGGGCCAGCTCCTTCTTCTCCTGGAAGTTGATCTGGCGGGAGTTCAGCCGCAGGTAACGCATTTTCTCCCGCCGGGCACGGCCTAGTCGGCTTAGGTACTCTCCTTTGGTTCGGTCACCAAAAAACCGGGACAACAGCAGCGCCAATGAATCTGCCTTTGCTTGGTACAGCGCTTCACTGACCACGCTGGGGTCCCAAGCCACCCGGTAGAAGGGTAGCGAAGTAGCCATGATACTCTCGTTATCGGAGTAGATGTTGCCGCGGGTGGCAAACACCGGCTGGTACACAATGCGGCGCTCCTGCTCCAGGGCGCTCCACTTGGCTCCTTCCTTGAACTGCACCTGCGTGACGCGCCACACAATGGCCGCCGAAAACAGGCACACGCCAAGAAATGCCAGCCGGACGCGGGTTACAATGCTTTTTTTAACGTTTCCTTTCATTGCGGCGAGGCGTTGCGGAACGATTGGAAGTTTCAGTGTCAGACAGCGGCTCCCCGGTGGCATCAGTGCCGATGGGCACGGGCGGGGCCCCGATTTCCACGGTGTCGCCCACGGCGGGGCCGGCCACGCGGCGCAGGGAGTCGGCCTTGGCCCGGGCCACCAGTGCGGCTACCGAGTCGGCCGTGAGTACGGGCAGCATATCCAGCTCGGCCTCGTCGAGGTGGCCGGCGGGCACGGTGATGCGGAACGGCGGCGAGGAGCTTTCCACCAGCCCGTAGGCGGCCACTTTGCGGGCCACCTCGCTCTGCTTACTGGCCTCCATGTAGTCCGATTTCAGAGTGGTGTAGTCGGCGCGCAGGTCCTCGGTTTCCACCTTCAGCTTCTGAATGCTGCGGTTCATGCGAGTGGCGTAGTGCGTGTTGCCGATGTACACCAGGGTCAGGAACATGATGAACAGCAGCTTGGGCAGATAGCGCACCGGCAGCCCCTCCCGGAACAGGCCATCTACCCGCGTCACGCGCTCCAGCAGCGAAAACACGCTCCAGGAGCTGCGCTTCTCGGGCTCGGGGCGCGGCGGGCGGGGCGGCCGGGGCGCGCGCGGGGCCGGCTGGGGCTGCGGCTCCGGGGCGGCCACGGGCTCCAATACCGGCTCAGGAGCCAGTACGCGGGGCGTGTTGGCGCGGGGCTGGTTGGCAGGACGCAGGGTATTGGAGGCCATTGACTAGTTCGATTCTAAAAATCAGAGTTTAATGCCCACACGTAGCTTCGCCGAGCGGGCCCGGCTGTTCAGGGCAATTTCTTCGGCGGTGGCATCGATGGGCTTGCGGGTGAGCACCTCGAAGGGCACGTTGGTGCGCCCGAACAGGTCCTTCTCCACTTCACCATAGAATTTGCCCTTGGCCAGGAAGTTCTTCACCAGCCGGTCTTCCAGAGAGTGGTAGCTCATCACCACCAGCCGTCCGCCGGGGCGCAGCACCTGGGCCGTTTGCTCCAACATCTCGCGCAGGGCCGCCATTTCGTCGTTGGCTTCGATGCGCAGGGCCTGAAACACCTGGGCCAGGTACTTATTCTCCTTACCACGGGGCATTACTGATGCAATAGCCTTTTTCAGGCCCCCAATGGTGGTAATGCTCTGCCCACGGCGGGCGGCCACCACAGTAGCAGCCAGCGTGCGGGCGTTGGTAACCTCGCCGTACATGCCGAAAATGCGGTGCAGCTCGGCTTCGGAATAGTCGGCAATGATGTCAGCGGCGGAAATTTCATCACCGTCTGGGTTCATGCGCATATCCAGTGGCCCGTCGAACCGGGTGCTGAAGCCGCGCTCCGGGGTATCAAACTGGTGCGACGACACGCCCAAATCGGCCAGCAGCCCATCAACAGGCAGGGCATCATGCCGTTTCAGTTCAGCTTGTAGGTTACGGAAGTTGCTGCGGATGAAGGTAAACCCGGGCCGGGCCAGCTTGGCGGCCTCCTGCTCGGCGTCGGCGTCCTGGTCGAAGCTGTACAGGTGCCCACCCGGGCCCAGCCGCTCTAGGATGCGGGCCGAGTGCCCGCCGCCCCCAAACGTCACGTCCACGTAGCGGCCGCCGGGTTGCAGCTGCAGGGCCTCCAGGCACTCGGCCAGCATCACGGGGCGGTGGTAGTTGGTATCGTTGGCGTACTGGTTCAAGGCAACAGGTTAAGCCGCCAGCGGATTGCCGGCGGTGGGGTCGGTGGTCAGAAATTTTTGGGCCAGCTTGGAGAAGCTCTGCTGGTCCTTGATCAGGAAGTCGTCGTAACGCGCGGGGTCCCAGATTTCGCATCGGTTGCCCAGCCCCACCACAATGGCCTCCTTCTCGATGCCGGCGTAGCGGCGCATGGTGCCCGGCAGCATAAACCGGCCGATGCTGTCCAGCTCTACTTCCGTCATGCCCCGGAAAAAATTGCGCTGAAACTGCCGGTACTCCTCATTAAACTCGTCCAGGGCCATCACCTTCTCGTGAATCACGCGCCACGCGGCCCGAGGGTACAGCACCAGGCAGGGCTCGAAGCCGCGCACCAGCACCAGCTGGTTGCCGGAGGCTTCGGGCAGGTTGGCCTTCACCTTCGCCGGCAGCACCACCCGACCTTTGGGGTCGAGCTTGCACTCGTATTCGCCGGAGAGCAACTGGGACATGCAGGGAGCTGGTGAGAGGACATAGAAACGGGATATAGCAAAAGTACGCAACCCCTCGGAAAACCCCACCACAATTTACCATTTTCTACCACCGCCTAAAACCTCTCCTACTCGCTCTAAATGCGGTTTTCTTTCCCTCACTTTTATCAAACCCTTGCTTTGCGCCAAAATGGCAGCAGGGTAGGCGGAGGCGCTTTCTCATACTCAGCGGCATCCAACTGCCGGGCAAAGTTCCGGAATTTTGCACAGTTCGGCTCTACATTTCGCACCGGGGTATGTAGTGCGTAAGCTGTATATTTGCACGACTTATGAAACGCCCTTTGCTGCATCGGCTCTTCAGCTTCTGGCTGGCTTTGCTGGTCCTCACTTCCTCGGTGGGGCTCACGGTGCAGCAGCATACCTGCCGGCAGAGCGGCCGGCACACAGCGGCGGTAGTGTTCAGCCCGGCACGGCACGGCTGCCCGCCTCCGCAAGCGGCGCAGCATGCTTCTCATCAAACCGGCAAAGCCCAGTTTACCAAGGCCTGCTGCGAGTTTGGGGCTCACTTTCATAAGCTGGATGTGCCCTCGGCGCACCTTGCCTGGGTGAAGGCGCCGTTGCCAACTTTACTGCCCCAGTGGCCCACTAGCCCGGTATGGCTCGTAGTTGAGGTCACTCCGGCGCTGGCTCCACAGGGCTGGCACGCCTCCGATTCCTCGCCCCCATTGCGAGCAGGGCGGCAGTTGCTCACGTTTGTGGGCGTATTAGTAGTCTAGCGCTTTCTGAGCTTTCCTCGCTTCGAAGGATTCTTTGGTGTGCTCCGCTGTGAGCCGCCCATCAGAAACGCTAACATCCTGACTACAATGAATTTTCTTGCAAGCCCTAGCCGGTTTACCGCCGTTTTGGGCCTGATGCTTGGCAGCACCGCTGCCGTGGCCCAAACGCCCGACGCCTCGGTGGCACCCGTGCGCGGGCAGGTGCTGGATGGCACCACTAACTCGCCGGTACCGGGGGCCGTGGTGCGCTGGCTCAGCACGCCTACCAGCGCCACCACTACCGATGGGCAGGGCGCTTTCTCGCTGGTGCGGCCCGCCTCGCCCGATACCCGCCTCATCATCAACTTTCTGGGGTACCAGGCCGATACCGTGCAGGCCAGCGGCGGCTACGTGCGCGTAAACCTGCGCCGCTCCCAGGAATTGGGCGAGGTAAAGGTGGAAGGCCGGGCCCTCGCCTATTCCGGCCTCACGCCCACCAACACTCAGGTCATCACCAGCCGCGACCTGACCAAATCGGCCTGCTGCAACCTGGCCGAGAGCTTTGAAACCAATGCCTCGGTGGAAGTTTCAACTACCGATGCCGTGTCGGGGGCCAAGCAAATTCAGCTGCTGGGGCTGGACGGTGCGTATTCCCTGCTCACCATCGACAACCTGCCGGCGCTGCGGGGCCTCTCTACTCCCTACCGCCTGGGCTACCTGGCGGGGCCCTGGATTGAAAGCATCGACATCATCAAGGGCATGGGCTCGGTGGTGAATGGCTACGAGAGCATTTCGGGCCAGGTGAACGTGCGCCTGAAGGAGCCTGACAAAGCCGACCGGCTGCTGTTCAATGCCTACGCCAACGACCTGGGCAAATTTGATGTAAACCTGAACCTGGCTTCCCGCGTGAGCAAAAAGGTGAGTACCGCCCTGCTGCTGCACACCGACCACCTGGGCCGCCGCGTCGACCGTAACAATGACTCGTTTCTGGATTTGCCGCTGGCTACGCAGTTCAACCTGTTCAACAAGTGGAAGTACCTATCGGGCGAGGGGCTGGTGACGGAGCTGGGTTTAGGTGCACTGCGCGAAACCCGGCAGGGCGGGCAGTTGGGCTACCGGGAAGGCCAGCCCCAGCCGGGCCCATCCTACGGTACCACGCAGGAAACCAACCGCTACACGGGCTACGCCAAAACCAGCTACACCTGGCCCGGCCGCCCCTACCAGAGCCTGGGCCTGCTACTGAGCGGCACCAGCCACGACTTTACCTCCCGCTACGGCCTGCGCACCTACGACGGCACCCAGACCACTGGGCTGGCCACGCTGCTGTTTCAGAGCATCATCGGCACCACGGCCCACACCTACCGGGCGGGACTGAGCTTTCTGCACGATGATTACCGGGAGGTGTTCCGCACGGGCTTCACCTACGCCACCGAAACGCCGGCCGAGCGCTACGCCCGGGAGCACCGCAACCGCCTGGAGCAGGTGCCGGGGGCCTTTGCCGAATACACCTATCAGAACGCCCGCAACCTGACGGTGGTAACCGGCCTGCGCCTCGACTACCACAACCTGTACGGCTGGTTTCTCACGCCCCGCCTCAACGTGAAGTACGACCCGGCCAAAAACACGGTGCTGCGCCTAGCTGCCGGCCGGGGCCAGCGCACGGCTAACCCGCTGGCCGAAAACTCGGGCATGCTGGTCAGCTCCCGGGAGTTTGTTATCAGTCCCAACCTGCGCCCCGAAACGGCCTGGAACGTGGGCGGCTCGTTTACGCAGTACTTCAACGCCTTCGGGCGGCCCGGCACCTTCATCACCGACTACTACCACACCGAGTTTCAGAACCAGGTAGTATCGGACCCCTACACGGCGGCGGCCCAGCTGCTCATTGGTAACCTGGAGCCGGGCGGGCGCAGCTTCTCGCGCAGCTTCCAGACGGAGGTGCAGGTGGAGCCCGTGAAAGGCCTGCAGGCCAAGGCGGCCTACAAGTACCTGGATGTGCGCACCACCTACGATGGCCAACTGCTGCCCAAGGTGCTCACGCCCCGCCACCGGCTGTTTCTGAACCTGGGTTACGCCACGGCTTTTGATAAGTGGCGGGCCGATTTCACGGTGCAGGGCTTCGGCCGCCGCCCGCTGGCCCACGCGCCCGGCAGTATGGGCCACCAGCACGGCACGGGCGAAACCACCCTGCGCTACGCCCCACGCTATGCGTTGCTGAACACCC
Source organism: Hymenobacter pini (assembly GCF_020421205.1). GTDB lineage: Bacteria > Bacteroidota > Bacteroidia > Cytophagales > Hymenobacteraceae > Hymenobacter > Hymenobacter pini. The sequence continues at coordinate 380,204 of NZ_JAIZZH010000001.1, read as the reverse complement.
AGCTTACCCGGGCCTTCAAGCGGCTGGAGGTGTACGCGGGCGTTGAAAACCTCACCAACTACCGCCAGCCCAACCCCATCGACGGGGCTACGGCTCCCTTCGGCCCGAATTTTGACGCGGCCATGATCTGGGGCCCGGTGTACGGCCGCCTCACCTACGCTGGCCTGCGGTTCACGCTGCAATAACTCCGGCCAAAAATCTTTCCTACTGAATTTTAGCTTCAGCTTCCTTGTTTTCCATCGTATGAAAGTTCTGTCATCCTTCCTGCTCGCCTGCTCTCTGTTGCTGACTTCGGCCGCCTCGTTTGCCCAGCAAACCACGCCCAAAGCCAAGACCGGCACCGAAACCCTGGCGCTGAAAACCTCCGCCGTGTGCGACATGTGCAAGGCCCGCCTCGAAAAGTCGCTGGCCTACGAGAAAGGCGTGGAATCGGCCAAGCTGGATGTGCCCAGCAAGGTGCTTACGGTAACCTACCGGCCCGATAAAACTACGCCTGCGGCCCTACGCACCGCCGTGCAGAAAACCGGCTACGACGCCGATGAAGTAACGGCCGATGCCCGCGCTTATGACCGCCTGCCCGACTGCTGCAAAAAGACCAACAGTACCCACTAAGCACAAAAAGCCTCCCAGATGATGGGAGGCTTTTTTTATAATTTGTCAGTTTACCAGTCATCAGGCCGCTATGCTGGACAGCATGCGCACTTCAAACTGCAGATTGGCGGTGAAGGCCAGCGGGCGGTTCAGCCGACGCCGGTTTGTGCCGGATATTTCCAGCGTGAACCACTCGGAGCGCAGAAATTCCAGCAGGTTTGGCTGCCCCAGCAACTCCATTTCAATGTGATTAGGATGGACATTACGCGGGCCAAACGTGGCAATCGGAATTTTGCGGCTGTTGGCCGTCAGAAAGCAACTCCCGCTTTCCAAGGCTCCCAGCGTGGGCGTGCCCCGGCCGATGGCATGGTCGGGGTCGGGAATCCAGTCGAGCGTTGCCTCCCGAAGGGTAACCGCCGTAACGCCCGGATGCGTGAGAGATGCCAGGCAGGGCAAGGTACTCGGCAGCGTTGTTTCGCAGAGGAAAATCAGGTCCATTCCGGGGTCAATCCGGAGGTTGATGGCCCGGGTACTCAGGCCAAACGCAGACCGTAGGGAGCGGCGCAGCCCCTCATGCGTAGAGATGGTCAGGGCAACGCCTAAAATAACCGGAGGAGCCCCCGGCAATGTAGTGAGAGAAGCAGGTGCCATAGCAAATAGGTGCAGAGTGGTGGTTGGGCATTGAGGGGAAACAGAACGCCAACGATGGTAAGTAGCAGATACAGAGCGGAAACAAGAGCAGTATGTGTACGTGATAAGCTAACTAAAACACCCTGATAGTTTCGGGTAAAGTATAGCAAAGTGGCTGAAAAGTAGACCAGTTAGCCATTTTAGGAGTACAAAAATTGTTTTCTTTCAATAATTTATAAGACAAATCAATTTTATATTTCTATATTCACCACGTTACCTGCAATTAGCGCTTCATAGTATGAAGATTTCGTGCCTGCTTATCGATGATGATCCGCTTGTGCTGGACCTGCTACAGGCCTACGTGGCAATGACAGACATCCTGGACGTGAAGGCTGCCTTTACCGACCCGCTTGATGCCCACCGCTATTTGCTGGATAACCCCGTGCAGGTGCTGTTCTCGGATGTAACCATGCCCCACCTAAGCGGCATTGATTTGGTTCGGTCCCTGCATCAGCCCCCGTTGGTGGTGCTCATGACGGCGTACCCGCAGTATGCTATGGAGGGCTTTAACCTAGATGTTATTGACTTTCTGCTGAAACCCATTTCCCTTGACCGGTTTCTGAAGGCAGTTACCAAAGTAGCCGGCATTCTGCGGGTAAACCCCGCGGCGGCCGATGTGCAAAATGACACGCTCACCGGCTGGGGCTCGTTTTTCATTCGCACGGATGCGCAGTTTGTGCGCCTGCACTATCGGGAGGTGCTCTACATCGAAGCGCTGAAAGACTTCACCAAGATTAACACCGCCGACGGCCGCACCCACCTTACGTTGGTGAACCTGAAAAACCTGGAGGAGCAGCTGCCTCCGGGCATGTTTGTGCGCACGCACCGCTCGTACCTGGTAAACGCCTCCCGCATCGATTCCGTGAGCAACCTGGAGGTAAAAGTAGGCGGGTTTGCCCTCCCCCTGGGCCAGACCTACCGGGAGCGGGTAACGGAGCGTATTGTAAACCGCTCCCTTATTCGGCGGCAGCACTAGCGGTATTCGCATTCAACTGGCCCGCATTGCTCATGCTAGCAGCGGGCTGCTCCTCTAAAGCGGCCGGCAGTGTGAAATGAAAGGATGAGCCGCTGTCGGGCTGGCTCCGGAACCAGAACTCACCCCCATTGCGGTGCACAAACTCCCGGCACAGCGGCAGACCCAGGCCGGTCCCCTTCTCGCGGGCGGTGCCCGGCGTGGAGAAATAATTACCGGTTTCGGCGAGGCGGGCTTGGCTAGCCGGGTCAATACCCACGCCGGTATCCTGCACGGCAATTTCCCAGAACCGGGCCCGCTGCTCAAGTGAAATTCGGACGCTGCCGCCGGTTTGCGTAAACTTCAGGGCGTTGCTGAGCAGATTCCGCAACACCAGCCGGACCATGTTCACATCGGCACGAGCGGGGCACCAGTCGGGCATTTCGCAGCGCAGCTGAATTCCTTTGCGGTCGGCGTCGGTTTGAAATAGGGCCACGGTTTCTTCTACCAGTTCCTCTAACCGGATACGCTCGGGCCGGGCGCTGCCGCCCCCTTTCAGCTGCGACGCCGACCAGTTCAATAGGTTGTCCAGCATGTGCAGGGTACTATCGAGCATCCGCGTGAGCCGCTCCGATTGAGAGGCCAGCCGGTCGGCCGGCAACCGGCCCAGCTTCAGCAAGGCCAGCAGGGAGTATAGGGAGGTAAGCGGCCCGCGCAAGTCGTGGGAGATAATCGAGAAAAGGGTGTCCTTGGTCCGGTTGAGGCGGTCCAGCTCCTCTTTTTGCCGACTAATGGCCGCGTTTTTCTGCCGCAACAGGCGGTTGGTTTGCTGCTGCCGCCGCTGCGCCCGGTACAGCACCACTACCAGCAACAGCAGCAGCAATGCCCCAGCAGCCAGCAAATTCCGCAGGGTTGTTTGCCGCTGCAAGTTGGCCTGCTGCAATTGCCGCTCTTTCGTCAGCAGTTGAATTTCTTTTTCTTTTTTCTCCGTTTCAAAGCGGGTTTGCAACTCCGCTACCTGCGCCAAGTGCTGTTCGGCGTAGGCACTGTCCTGCAGGGCTGTGTATCGGAGCAGCGCCTGTAGGGCCGCCTGGGTTTGGCCCTGCCGACGATACAGGCTGCTTAACGAGCCATACAACTGCCCCAGCAACACATACGAGCCGGTTTGGCGAGCGGAAAGCAGGGCCGCCTGATAATTATGCTCAGCCGCCGAGCCATTGCCCAACGAATCGTACATGGTTCCCAGGTTGCGCAGGGCGGCGGCGCGCTTGCTAGGAACTGCCCCCGTAGGCAAGGCCTGCAATGCCCGCTCAAAATAGGCCGCCGCTACCTCCGAGTTGCGCAACGACTGATACACGCTTCCCATACCCGTCAGCGCCTCGCTGGCTAAGGTACTGTCGCGCTGCTGCTGGGCCCAGCCCAGGCTCTGCTGCAGATAGTACAGGGCCCGGCTTTGGTGTTGCTGCTCCCGGTGCGCGGCCCCCAGCAAGTTTAGCACGTGTGCTGCCCGAGTGGCATCGTGCGCCAGCTGCCAAGTGGCTAGGGCCTGTTCGTAGCTTTTCTGGGCTTGCGCCCAGTGCCCGCTCCGGCCGTGTAGTTCGCCTAACTGTTCCAGCACCTGCCCCTGCCCGGCCAGTTCGCGCTGCTGCCGGAACACCTGCAACGCGCGGCGGTAAGCCTGCCGGGCCTTTCCGGTGTCGCCCTGGCTTACCAATGCTTTCCCTAGCAACCACCCCGACCACGCCGCCCCCACACTACCGGTAGAACTCAGGCGCATTGCTTTGCGGTAGTGCTGCGCTGCTCTTTCAGGCTGACGCAGCGTGTACCAGGCCTGCCCCACTTGCCAGTGCAACTGTCGGATTCGGGCCGTATCCTGATGCTGGGTGGCAACGGGCAGCTCGCGGGCTACCTGCGCAACAACCCGATGGGCTTCCGCCGCCGGTAGCTCGCGCACCGTTGGAGCCTGACCAACCTGCTGAGTGGCTGGTGCCGCAGCCTGACTGTGAATTGCCCAAACACCGCTCAGCAGCAGGCTCAGCGCCCACGCCCGGTGTTGTAGCCTCCTTACAGTCCGGTAATACATGCGGGGCAATTACTGGTAGTGAAGCGCCGCGCAATGCACACAGCCCACAAGCCCAATATATAAAAAGAGCATTATACCCTGGCAGCCAGCTACAATCAGTAGGGTTTAGGCCAGCTCTTTGGCCTGCCACAAGCGCCACCACGGCAAATATGGCTGGTCGTGGTGTTCGTAGTGATACCCGAAAAAGTAGCAGCTCACAAAGGCCCACAGATGGTGCCGAAACTGGCTGCGGGACTTGTGCGGGTTACTGGGCGCGTGCTCACCGCGGTGCGGCAGATAGGTACCGAAGTAGAACAACTGCAGTGTGGCCAATACGGCGGGTAGCATCCAGAACACAATGACATTCTCCATCGGGAAGAATGCCTTCAGTACGTTGTACGTTATGGCCATCAATACCACCTGCGCCACCGTCACGTAATTCCAAGCGAAACGCGCAAACCACGGCAGAAAGCCCATGTGCTGGCCATCATGAAAATCGGGGTCCTCCTCGGTGGCTACGTGGCGGTGGTGGGCGTGGTGCTTGGGCAGCATCCGCGGAAACCAGTTGAAGGCAAAGAGCCCGGCCGTTAGCGTCCCAATGGCGTTGTTCAGCCGTCGGTTGGCACTTACTACGCCATGCATGGCATCGTGCGCAGTAATGAAAAGGCCCGTGTACAAATGGGTTTGCAGCAGCGCCAGCAGGTACGGCCACGGCGTGCGCCAGTCAGGCCGGAAATACGCCAGCAGAAACGTTAGCAGTCCAGCCCAGCTTAGCAATATCAGGCCGGCAACAGCCACGCCGCGCCAGCCCAGCGTGGCTGGTTTTACCCGCCGGGCCGAGGGGGCTACGTGCGGTACTGAAGGGGCAGCAGGCGAGAGAGGCATCCCGGAAGATACGGCTTAATACTGCAGCAGCCGGTCGCGCACCTGCTCCATCTGCCACATGGGCGTGCTGGTAGCTCCGCAAATACCCACCGTTTGGCCCGGCTGAAACCAGGATGGGCACAGTTCTTCTGCTTTCGAGATAAAGTGCGTGGCAGGGTTGGTGTCCTTGCACACTTGGTACAGCACCTTGCCATTGGAGCTTTTCGTGCCCGACACAAACACAACCTGATCGAACTGGGCCACAAACCGGCGCAAATCCTTGTCCCGGTTACTTACCTGCCGGCAAATAGTGTCGTTGGCCACCACTTGGTGCCCCCGGCCCTCCAGCTGTTCTTTAATCCGGTAAAACGAGTCGGTGCTTTTGGTAGTCTGGCTATAGAGCGTGATGTTCTGCGGCAGCTCGTGGCGCAGCAGCTCATCCAGGTTTTCAAACACCACGGCTTGGCCGTGCGTCTGGCCCAGTAAACCGCGTACCTCGGCGTGGCCGTGCTTACCGTAAATGAAAATCTTTTCCTGCCGGTCGAAGCTGCTTTTGATGCGGTTCTGTAGCTTAAGCACCACCGGGCAAGAAGCATCAATGAGGGTCAGGTTGTTGGTCAGGGCCATCTGGTAGGTGGCCGGCGGCTCGCCGTGGGCCCGAATCAGCACTGCCTCGTTGCGCAGAGCGGCCAGTTGCTCATAATCGATGATGCGCAGGCCCCGGTGTTGCAGGCGCTCAACTTCTTCATCGTTGTGCACAATGTCGCCGAGGCAATACAGATACCCCTGCTCATCGAGCAGGTCTTCGGCCATCTGAATGGCATAGATAACGCCGAAGCAAAAGCCGGAATTGGGGTCGATACGGACGCTCAGGTGGTGCGGCATAGCTAACGGACTAACTGCTGAGGCTGGTAGAAGGTTACGCTTGAGGCGGAAGATAGAACACAAACCGGAAAACTCAGCGGTAGGTTTGCGCTTCACTTACTTCAAAATGCTCCAAATGCCTTCCGTTGTTCCAGGTCTCGGATAACTCGTTCCTCAGCCGGCGAGGCTCGTAAAACCTCCTTATCGTGCCAAAAAGTGCCATCGTAGGGCTTCTTCTGAGCCTGTTTCAGGTCGTTGTAGCTGGCACCGGTGGTTTTGTAGCCTTTGCCGGCCGGCCGGGCCGTGTAGCGGTAAAAAAACAGGTTACCGTTGAGCGTAGTCGTGTCGGGCCGGTTCTGGTAGCGCAACACAATCTGCTGCTCAGCCCGAATGGCCTGCACCCGGCTCAGGGAGTCGCGGTGCGGGGCGAATTCGGTGGTCATGCGCATAGTTTGGGCATCCAGAGTAGTACCCTGCCGGAGCTGCAGCGTCATGAGATGGTCGATGGGCACCATGGCCTCAATGCGGCGCAGGGCAGCCGTGCGCCGGTCGATGTACAGCGTACCCTCCGGCACAAAAATATTCACGCCGGGGCGGCGGCTGAAATCAATAACAGCCGTTTCCTGGCCCTGATTTTCCAGAATTTCGCGCAGATGGAACGTGAATGTGCGGCTGCTGCCGGGGCTCAGCGGCACGGCCAGGGTGCGGCGGCTGGGCTTGGGGTCGAATACCGGAATCAGGCGCAGCGCCGCCGAGAAATTGGTCATTTCTACACCTGTATCCTCCTGCGCCGAGCCATAGCGGGCCTGCTCCAGCTGCCACCCACTAATACCCTGACCGTTGAAGCGCACATCGTAGAACGCATCCAGGAACTCGGTGTAGCGGCCGTTATGCTCCTGTTTCTGTCGATAGAAGGCTTTGCCAAACTCTTCTTCCTTCTGATGCCGAGCCAGCTTGGCGTAGGCGCGCTGCACCAAGTCGGCAGCCAGCTTATCGGGGTTGCGCACTTTTACTTCGGGCAGCGCCACGGTACTGGCCTTGAGTGTTACGGTAACGGGCGCGGCCGATGCCACCTCCAGTACCGTTGTAGTGTAGCCGAGGCTTACGACGGCCAGCTTCTGAGGGAGCTTGCTCACGCGCAGGCTAAACTCGCCGGCTTCATTGGTGGCGGTGCCGGGCTCGGCGCCGGGCGGGCCTACGTTGGCGTAGGGCACGGGGTGGCCCTGCTCATCCAGCACCCGGCCTTTAAGCACGGTTTGCTGGGCGGCAGCGGTGAATGAGCAAACTAAAGCAGTAGTGAGAAGAAAGGTGTTTTTCATAGCAACGTGCAGAGTAGTAGCTCGGGCTGAGCCCCCGAACCACGGATTGTGCATGCGTACAACGCACAAGTGGGCTGCCAAGATATACGCAGGCCCCACGCTCGGGCAGAACGTGGGGCCTGTACGGTGGAAAGGCGGTGGCTATTAGAGGCGGCTCAGACGCGCGGCTTCGGCCTCCGAGGTATGACCCCGCTGCACCAGAAAGTCGCGCACCAACTCAAACGATTCAGCATCCAGGCCCGACTTGGGATGTTGCAGCAGCGTGCTTACCAAAAACTGTCGGTCTTCATCCACGTGCTGGCTTAGACCCAGAAAGCTCGGCAGGTTGCTCTCTACGCTCAGGCGCAAAAACCGGATTTCGGCATTGTCGGCGTCAAGTTTCACGGCCTGGTCGAACAGCTTGCTGGCCTGCTGCACGTGCGTGAGCTTGCTGAGCATAGAAGCATCCCGGGCCCGAATGGCTTCTGCCGCTGCTTTGTACGCCAGCACCACGGCATCCTGCTTGTCGTAGGCAGCCATCAGCTTATGAAACTTCTCGCCGGCTTCTTTGCTGGCGGCGGCCTGCTGATAGTGGCGGCGCAGCTGCTGCACCGCGTAGGGGTTGGCTTCGGTTGACACGTAGGTGGAAAACGTCAGGAGTAAAACAAGAAATAAGAATCGGGCGAGCTTCACGCGCAACGGGGGTTGGTGGAAGAATAGCCGCAAAGCTAGCGGTTCTGCAACGGCGCAGTTCTTCTCCCCTACGGCAAGATGCCTGCCAATAGTTCCGGCGAAGGGCTACACCCGCGCCAGCCGGTACCGGAAATAGGACCCCAGCAGCAGCAGCAACTTGGTGTTGTTGGGCACCCGCACCCGCTCGCCCAGAATGGTAGTAGCCGGCAGCTGCCGGATTTTATGAAACAGCTTCAAATAGTACACATACGCCAGATACACCCCCAACCGGGCCGCCCGGGGCAGCTGCACTATACCCATGTAGCCCGCCTCAAAATCGGCCCGAATGTCGGCTTCAATGTCGCGCTTCACGGCATCCGTAAACCGCTCGTACTGCACACCAGGAAAATACACGCGGCCCCGCTCCTCGTAGTCGGAGCGCACGTCGCGCAGGAAGTTCACCTTCTGAAAGGCCGAGCCCAAGCGGCGGGCCGGCTCGCGCAGGCGCTCAAAAAGAGCGGCGTCGCCCTCGCAGAAGATGCGCAGACACATCAGCCCCACCACTTCCGCCGAGCCGTAGATGTACTGCTCGTAGAGCGACTGGTTGTAATTCCGGTCGTCGAGGTCCATTTCCATGCTGAACAGAAACGCGTCGATGAACTCTCGGTCGATGCCGTAGCGGCGCACCACATCCTGAAACGCGTGCAGCACCGGGTTCAGGCTCAGGCCAATTTCCAGGGCCTCGTAGGTTTGGCGCTTGAAGTCCGCAAACAGGGCGGCTTTGTCGTGGTCATGGAAGGTGTCCACAATTTCGTCGGCCCAGCGCACAAAGCCATACACGGAGTATACCGGCAGGTGAAACCGTTGGTCGAGGGTGCGAATACCGAGCGTAAAAGAAGTGCTGTACCGCCTGGTTATCAGCTTGGCGCAGGCCCGGCTGGTTTCGGTAAATAGGGCAACGTGGTCCATTCTGCTGAGTTACTGATTCTCCTTCTCCACTTCCTTCGCCACTACCTGGCCCGAAATCAGGGACGGGGGCACCCCGGGGCCGGGCACGGTAAGCTGGCCCGTAAAGTACAGATTCCGCACCTTTTTGCTTTTGAGAGCAGGCTTGAGAATGGCCGTTTGCCGCAGCGTGTTGGCCAGCCCGTAGGCGTTGCCTTTGTAGCTGTGGTAATCCTGCATGAAATCCTGGTGGGCGTAGCTACGCTTGTACACCACCGCGTCGCGGATACTAGTGCCGCAGTGCTTTTCCAAGCGGTCCATCAGCAGATTGTAGTAGTGCTCCCGGGTAGCCTCGGGGTCGGGCAAGTTGGGAGCCACCGGAATCAGCAGGAAGATGTTCTCACAGCCTTCTGGAGCTACGCTGGTGTCCGTCTGGCTGGGGGCCGACACGTAGAACAAGGGTCGGCTGGGCCACTTGGGGTCTTCGTAGATTTCCTGAGCATGCAGACTGAAATCCTCGTCGAAGAACAGGTTGTGGTGGCGCAAATTGGGCAGACGCTTATTGACGCCCAAGTAAAACAGCAACGACGACGGAGCCATGGTGCGGGAGTCCCAGTACGCCTCGTCGTAGGTGCGCCACTCGGGGGCCAGCAGGTGCTGCTCGGCGTGGTGGTAGTCGGCACCGGCAATGACCACATCGGCGGGCCGGAAGCCCTGGGCGGTTTGCACGCCGGTGGTGCGGCCATTCTCTACCACAATCTGCCGCACTTCCTGGTTGTACTCCAGCCGCACGCCCCGCTCCTCGGCTAGGCGCACCATGCCTTCCACAATTTTGTGCATGCCGCCCATGGGGTACCAAGTGCCCAGCGCCAGGTCGGCGTAGTTCATGAGCGAGTACAGGGCCGGGGTATTTTCGGAGGTAGCGCCCAGAAACAGAATCGGGAATTCCACCAGCTCCAGCAGACGCGCATCCTTGAAGAACTTGCGCACGTGCTTGTGCATGCTCTGCAGCAAGTCCAGCCGCACGGCGTCCACTACCAGGCGCGGGTCCATAAACTCCAGCAGGGAGCGGCCAGGCATGTGCACGAATTTACCGATACCTACTTCGTACTTGTAAGCCGCCTGCCGCAGAAACTCATCCAGCCGGGCCCCGCTGCCGGGCTCGTAGCGCTCAAATAGCTGCCGCAGCTCGCTCATGGCGGCCGGAATATCTACTGCCTCGGGCCCTTTGAAAATTACCTGGTACGAAGGGTCCAGCCGGACCAGTTCGTAGTAATCAGATACCTTTTTGCCGAAGCGGGCAAAGTACTGCTCAAAGATATCGGGCATCCAGTACCAGCTCGGACCCATATCGAAGGTAAAGCCTTCGGCCTTAAAGACCCGGGCCCGGCCGCCGGGTCCCTCGTTTTTTTCCAGAATAGTTACCTGATATCCGCGCTGGGCCAGGGAAGTAGCCGCCGCCAAGCCCGCAAAGCCGGCCCCGATGACAAGTACACGTTGAGAAGATAGAGTGGAAGCCAAGCAGTAGGAGTTGGGAGTATGGAGTGCAAGCTACAATCTGCCGGGCATACGCAATTGTTTAGCTTGCGGCCATATTTTCGGCATTTGGTCCATAAACAGACGGGCCGCAAACCACGCTACCTGGGATGGTAAACGTAATCTGCGGCCCGCGATACGCCCGGGGCGGGTCTGTACTCTCTCCCTATTCCCTACACGCCGGGGGCGTATGTCTTCAGCGCCTGCTTGAGTTCCTTGCGGGCGATGTGGATTCGGTTTTTCACGGTTCCAATCGGAATTTGCAGCTTCTCCGCAATTTCCAGGTATTTGTAACCGATGTAGTACATCATGAACGGAGTCCGGTAATCGGCCGACAGGCCGGCAATGGCTTCGTTGATATCTGCTACTACGAAATCGGAGGTGGCTCCGTTGTGCGTAATGTAATTTTCGTTGGTGTTGAAGTACTGGAAGTACTCCGTGCTGTCAATATTGCTATTGCGCTTGGTGATTTTGTTGTAATTGTTGATGAAGGTGTTGCGCATGATGGTGTACAACCACGCCTTCAAGTTGGTGCCCGCCTTGAACTTGTCTTTGTTCAGCATGGCTTTGAGCAAGGTTTCCTGTACTAGGTCCTTGGCATCGTCTGCGTCGCGCGTCAGGTTCATTGCCACGGGCTTCAGGGAGTAGGAAATCTTCTGTACTTGGTCGGTGAATTCCAGAGAGGTCATGCTGTTTAGCTTTTCGTGGCAAAAAGTTAAACAAATATACTCGAGTGTTTGGAAGTAGTACGTACCTACATCAATTTATTTTAGGTAATGCCCATATTTCGTACGTATCGCCACCCCAAACCTGCACAACCACCTATTAACCAATCAACTGCATCAATACGCTCATGCTAGCCAGATGCCTAACCATACAGTTTCAGCTATACCCGCCTGTTGAACCAGGGCCACTTACAGAGACAACAAAAAGCCCCGGCCGTTGCCTGACAAGCAGTACGACCGGGGCGTATTAATGGTTAACAATCAGCCGTTATCCTACCGTTAATTCGGGCTGGGCAACGCAGGCATCGTGGTTTATGAGCCCGGTAGCCAGTAAAATAAAATCGGTGATGAGGGCAAGGCGGCTCGCATTGGTGGGCAACTCAAACTCCAGCTGGGCAAGTGGTCCGTACAGAAACAGCTGAATATCGGGGCAAAGCTCGCTTAGGCGCTGCACAAAATCAGCTACCTCATGACGTTCCGGCACGGCTGTCAGCACCGTCAGCAAAGCGTACGGCTGGTAGGCACTGCACACCTGGGACAGCTCGGCCATCGGCAGATTCTGGCCCAAATACAGCACATGGTGTCCCCGGCTGCGGAGCACGTAGTTCATAAACAGCAGCGCCAGCTCGTGCATTTCGCCTTCCGGCAGAAACAGCACCCAGCGCCGGGCCGTGGCCGGCTGCACAGCAGGTAGCGCATCGGTTGCGGCCATCAGCTTCTGCCGAATCAGGTGGGTAACCAAGTGCTCTTGGGCCGGGTTGACAGTGCCCGCCTGCCACATTACACCAATGCGCTGCAGAAACGGATATATCACCCGCAAAACGGCCTGCTCAAACCCATACTGCTCCACCACTTGATTCAGAATGCATACCTGCCGGCTCTCGTTCATCTCGAGCATGGCGGCCAGCAGCCCGTTCACGTGGTGGCAGTAGCGGTCCGAGTGGTTTTCGTCGTCGCAGGAAATAACGGCCTTGCATAATTCCTGCTCTGAAAGTTTGGCGACCTGCGAAATACGGTAGCCCCGGCCGCACAGGGTGGCCACGTTGAGCAGGCGGCGCAGGTCATCGTCACAGTACGTGCGGATGTTGGTAGCGGTGCGCACCGGCCGCAGAATACCGTAGCGCTGCTCCCAAATGCGAATAGTGTGTGCCTTGATGCCCGAGAGCTGCTCCAGGTCACTGATTGAAAAATGGCCCACGATACTACCCCTCCTTGATATCCGAGTTAACAATGGCCCGACGCTGCGGGAGTACGCGCGTAGGCGCGGGCTGCCGCAACGCCAGCGCGTAGTATTTCGGTGACACCCACAGCAGTCCAAATTCCTCGCTACCGTCGCGGCCAGTGGTTTTATGGTGGATTTTGTGGGCCATGTTCAACGCCCGCAAATACGCGTTGCGCGACTTCCGCCAGAAGCGCATCCGGCCGTGAATCAGCACATCGTGCACAAAGAAGTACAGCGTGCCGTACGCGGCAATGCCCACTCCCATCCAAAACCGAAAATCCTTGTCGGCCGAGCCGTACATGATCAGCAGCATGGATAGGGAGCCGTAAAACAGGAAAAAGAAGTCGTTGCGCTCAAAGCGGTGCGGGTGCCGCACATGGTGCGAGCGGTGCAGAAACCACAGTGGCCCGTGCAGCACAAACCGGTGCATAAACCAGGCTACGAATTCCATTCCAATAAAAGTAGCCGTGGTTACGGCTACGGCTGCCAGCGTCGTCATAGAGGGCAAACCAACCTGATAGGAAGAAGTTTAAAACCAGATAAGGGAGAAAGGTACAAAAATTGGCAGGCCCCCAAAAACGATGCCCCGCTGGTTGGGGCCAGCGGGGCATCGGTTGATCGGCTTCGGGCGAGCAACGGTTAATTGTCCCACACAATTTTCTCCTTGCCGAGGAAGGCCGCAATGCCCCGGCGGCAATCATCGGAGCCACGGGCTTCGGCGTTGAGCCGCGCGGCGTAGCGGAGGCTGTCTTCCAAAGGCATTTCGGGAATGCGCGCCAGCATTTCCTTGGTGGTTTCCATGCTCTGGCCCGAGTTTTCAACGCACAGACGGCGGGCAAACCGGAACACATTAGCGGCCAACTCTTCGCGGGGCACCAAGAAATTCACCAACCCAAACTCCTGCGCCGTCTGTGCCGATACGGCGTCGCCGGTGAGTAACAGTTGCTTGGTGCGGGCCTCCCCTATTTTGCGCAGGAGGAACACGCTCACAATGGCCGGCAAAAACCCGATTTTCACTTCGGTGTACCCGAACTTGGCTTCCGGTACGGTGAAGGCAAAGTCGCAGATGGTGGCCAGGCCGCAGCCGCCGGCCAGGGCGTGGCCCTGCACCTCACCTATTACCACCTTTTTGAGGGTATAAATCTGGTGAAAGAGCTGCATGAGGTGGGTAGAATCGGCCAGGTTATCGGTGTAGCCGAAACCCTGCAGCTCCTGAATGTAAGCGAGGTCGGCTCCGGCGCAAAACACCTCCCCTTCGGCCCGCAGCACAATTACCTTGCAGGCTTCATCGTCTTCGGCGTATTCAAAGGCCAGCTTCAGCTCGGTTACCATCTCAGCGCTCAGGGCATTGCGCTTATCGGGGCGGTTGAGGGTAATATAGCCGATAGAGTCCCGGGCTTCATAGCGAATGAAGCGCAGGTCTTCCAGTTCCTGAGTGGGCATGTCTTCCATAATCAGGGAGTTGCAGTACGGTGAAAGAAATTCAGCGGGTACGGGAGTCCCAGGCAGGAACGGGTGCAGACGCTGACACAGAACGGGGGCGCGAAAACCAAACGTAGTAAAATCAGGGCTACGCTACTAGTGTTCTAGTATACACTATACTCCTATTAGGGGCACTTCGGTTTCGGCCAACACCGGCTAAGCTTCTGCCTATTGCGTTTGCTCCACGACAAAGGCCCCCTGCAGCGTCACATCGTGGGTTTGAAAGCCCGCAGCCCGCAGCACCGAATCCTGCCGAAGCACATACCAGCTTTTGCAGGAAGAGTCGAACACAACGGGGGCTTTGGTGCTGAACACCTCAGCCAGCTGCTGCGGCTGCACGCGGGCGTTGCGGCGCAGCACCACCGCCGTGAGGCCCGGCACAGGACCAGTGGCCCCGCTCAGCCGGCCACTTACGAAGGCCAGCTTGTGCCCTTGCCAAGTAGTGAGCGTGAGGCCCGGCTCCGCCACCACGGCCGGCACGGGGCAGCCTTGCCAGCCGGGCCGGTAGCTTACCCGGCGCGCTTCCCGCTGAATGATGCCGGGCACGATGCGGTAGGTTCGCTCGGTTTCGGTGAGCGGCAGGGAGTCAAGCGTGACTATTTCGGCGCTGGCACCTTGCCAGAAGCCCACCACTGAGCGCCGCGGAATACTGTAGATAACGAGTTGCTTGGTAGGCGTCAGCTGGTAGGCCGCCCACACCTTGCTCCCGGCAAACACGCCCAGCAGGGTACAAGCCAGAGCTAACCACGGCAATTTCTTCAGCGCGAAAAACAGCAACACTGCCAGAATCACGCCCCCAATCAGCCACACTTGCGGAGTAGTGACGTGAATGCCGGATATCAGCGCGTCGGGCATTATGCGGCCAATCCAGAATATATAGTTGTTGAACCACCGAATCAGCATTTCAAACACGTACCCAACAGCCTGTGGGCCGTAGTCGAGCACCTGTGCTACGTTGGGTAAGGCCAAAGCCACTAGTGCTACCAACCCCTTCAGGGCCAGTAGCCCCAGGCCCACGTACACCGCGCCGCTGGAAATGGGCACGGCAATCAGGTTGGAGGCCAGAAAGCTCAACGGGAACTGGTGGAAGTAATACAGCCCCAACGGAAAAGTAGCCACCTGCGCCGCCAAGGACAGGGCCGCAGCGGCCCACACATAGTGCAGAAAACTCCCCAGCCAGCTCCAGCTTTTCTGCACCGCTTTCGGCTGCCAGGGGCGCTGCTTATTCAGAAAATACGCCTTCGGGTTCAGCCAGCTCAGGATGCGCGGTTGCAAATACACAATACTCAGCACGGCCAGAAACGACAGTTGAAAGCCCACATCGCAGAGCAGATACGGGTCGTAGCAGAGCAGGCAAAACGCCGCCGCCGCCAGCAGATTGTACATGGAGGTTTGCCGGCTGAAGGCCCGGCCCAAGATGATAAACGAGAACATGACGGCAGCGCGTAGCACCGAGGCCGATAAGCCCGTCAGGAACGCGTAGCTCCAGATAACAGCCAGCCCCAGCAAGGCCGTAACCAGCCGGAACCAGGGCCCCCGCCGGCCCGGCAGCAGCCCCAGCAGCCACGTAACGGCCCCAAACAGCAACCCCACCTGCAACCCCGATACCGCCATGATATGCGTGGTACCCGTGTTGGCGTAGGCCTGCTTGGTTTCCTGATCCACCTCATCCTTGATACCCAGCACCAGTGCCGAGGCCAAGGCGTATTCCCGCTTGGCATGCACGTACTGCCGAAATATGCCATCCAGCACCCGCGCCGCCCGCATGGCCATAGCCCGCAGTACACTGGGCGGCTCCACAGCCACGCGCTGGTACTGGTCGGGGTGAATGAACTGCTGGTGATACACCTGATGGTACTGCAGATAGCGCCGGTAGTCGAACTCGCCGGGGTTGAGGGGGGCTTTGCTGGGAGCTGGCGCGCCCCGTACCACCCATACGTCGCCGTACTGCGGGGCAGCCAAGCCATCCTCGCGCGGAATACTCACCCGGATACCACCCTGCGCCGGCTGCCAGCGCCCCGCCACCCGCACCGCCGATACCCGCACGGTAGTGGCGTAGGTGGCGGGTCGCACCACCGTGTAATCATCCACCACGGCTCGGTAGTATTCGATGCGGGAGCCAAACCGGTACAGGTGGTCAGCGTTGCGGCTCTCGGTAGATTGCTGGGTTAGGGCCGCTCCAGCCACAAACAAAGCCAGCACCGCCAACAGGCCGGCTGTATCGGTGGGCCCCGGGGCTGGCTGCCGGGCGGCCCATAGCTGTACTACTACAAATAAGGCCGTCAGCGCCGCGGCCAGCCACCGCAAATCGGGCAGGGCCTCGCCGGCGTAGAGGTACAGCAGAATCCCACCCATCAGCGGCAATACTAGCCGAACCGCCGCGTTGGAAGCCCATTTTATTTCCATACCTACACACCCAATTAGTAACGTAATGAATAGCCGTAAGCTCGTCAGCAATGAGCAGGTAAAATGCTGAAAATGCTCTGAATAACAAAAGCCAGCGCGGCGCTTCTCTCATAGCAGAAGCGCCGCGCTGGCTCTCGATTTTCCAGGGCTAAAAGCTACAGCCTACTCCGGGCGTTGCCACACCATTTTGTAATGCTCAATACCGGCTTCCCAAAACGCCTCGCCAGCCTTCACAAAGCCATGCCGCTCGTAGAAGCGCACGGCATTTACTTGGGCGTTCAGGTATACCTCGGCCGTGGGGTGCGCGGCCTGCACATCCTGCAGCACCGCCGCCAGCAGGGCCGCGCCTACTTGTTGGTTGCGGTAGTCCGCCAACACCGCAAACCGCTCCAGCTTCACACCGTTGTCGGTAGTGCGCCAGCGGGCGGCCCCGCAGGGCATACCCGTTTCGGTTACTGCCAGATAATGCGTGGCATCGGTGCGGTCGTGCAAGTCATTCTCCAGGTCAGCAGGTACGTTCTGGCCCAGCACAAATACAGTATGGCGGATGGCCAGGGCGGAAAGTAGCTCCTGCTCGGTAGCAACGCGGTGGATGAGAATCACGGGAAGGCAGTAAGGAAAAGCTGACCGAAGCCAGCCAATGGTGAAAAAATGAGAAGTTGGCGGCTCCAAACATACGCAGCTTACTGCAGTCAGAAACGTAAAAAGGCGGCTACCTAAACTGGTAGCCGCCTTTCTCATTCTATCCACAGCAGTTTACTGCTCGTGGTTGACGGGTAATTCCCGGGTACCATCGTCCTCGCGGCGGGCGTCCGGGTGCTTGCCGGGGTCGTGGTGAGCCACTTCGTCCTGGCGGCGCTGGTAGCTGGGGCGGTACTCGCGCACGGGCCGGTTGGCCTGCTCCTTCTGCTGCTCCACGTCGAACTTGTCGTAGGCCTGCACAATTTGCTTTACCAGGCGGTGGCGCACCACGTCTTCGGCCGTCATTTCCACGAAGCCAATGCCGTTCACGCCCCGCAGAATGTCCAGAGCCTGGATTAACCCCGATTTTTGCTTGGTTGGCAGGTCAATCTGGCTCCGGTCACCGTTCACCATCACTTTGGCGTTCGGCCCCATACGGGTCAAAAACATCTTCAGCTGCGAAGGCGTGGTGTTCTGGGCTTCGTCCAACAGCACAAAGGCGTTGTTGAGCGTGCGGCCCCGCATGTACGCCAACGGCGCAATTTCAATGGTTTTGTTTTCGAGGTAGAACTTGAATTTCTCGGGGGGCAGCATGTCCTCCAAGGCATCATAAATCGGGCGGAGGTAGGGGTCTACCTTTTCCTTCATATCCCCAGGCAAAAAGCCCAGGCTCTCCCCCGCTTCTACCACGGGCCGCGAAATGATAATCTTCTTAACCTCCTTGTTTTTGAGAGCCCGCACGGCCAGCGCCACCGAAATGTAGGTTTTACCGGTACCGGCCGGACCCAGCGCAAACACCAGGTCGTTTTTGAGCACGGCATCTACCAGCCGTTGCTGGTTGGCCGTTTTGGCTTTAATCACGCCGCCTTTGGCCCCGAACAGAATAACGTCGGGCGAGGCCGCCATGCGGGCTTCATCCAGCTCCTCATCGGCGGATGAGAGAAACTGGCTTACCGTTTTGTCGGTAATCTGCCCGTACTGGTGGTAATGTTCTAGTAACGCCGACAGAATCTCGTTGATGCGGCTAATGACGGCCGTTTGGCCTTGAATTTTGATTTCGTTGCCGCGGGAAATGATTTTGCTACCCGGAAACGCCGCTGCCAGCTGCCGGATGTTTTGGTTATCGGGCCCCAAGAACTCAACCAAGGACACGTTTTCCAGGGTGATGATTTTTTCGACCAAACTGCGGGAATTTAAAAGCGGAAGGAATGAAAAGAGTGCCGGACGGATACAGCACGCATCGGTAAAAGCAATAACAACAAAAATCAGTAGTTCGTTGCTGCTGCCATTTTACGGCAAAAGGGCTACTTTTGCCGCCCCCACGGGGGCTTGGCAATAGTACGAATAACTCCCAATTTCCGGCCATGAGCTTGATTACGTTTCTGTCCGATTTCGGCTACCGTGACCATTATGTGGCGGCCGTGAAGGCGCGGATTCTGCAGCTCGCTCCTCAGCTTCCGGTGCTGGACATTACCCACGGTATCGAGCCTTTCAACATTGCGCATGCCGTGCACGTGCTAGGCGCCGTGTACCAGGATTTTCCGGCGGGCACCGTGCATTTAGTGGGCGTGAACGATCTGGGCGCGCCAAAAGCGGCCTGGCACGCGGCCCGGTTTCAGGGCCATTTTTTTGTTTCGGCTGACAACGGCCTGCTACCATTGCTGTGTGATGGTATGCCCGAGGAGCTGGTAACGTTGGGAGTCGGCCACATCGCCACCGCCTCCCCTACCCGAGACTTACTAGTGCCCGCCGCCGTGCATTTGGCCCAGGGCGGCCCACTCTCCGACCTCGGCCCCGCTACCACCGACACGTATCAGCTCCTCAACCGGCAGATGCGCCTGCAGGACAACCGCATCACCGGGCACGTAGTGCACGTGGACCACTACGGCAACCTCATTACGGATATTAGCCGCACGGCCATCGAAGTGGTAGGCCGAGACCGACCGTGCACTATTCATTTCGCCCGCGAAACCGTGCGCGAAATTGCGCCCCACTTTCAGGCGGCGGCTCCCGGTGAGGCCGTGTGCATTTTTAATAGCCAGGACCGCCTGTGCATTGGCATCAACCAAGGCAACGCCTCGGAGCTGCTCGGTCTGCACTTCGACTCACAGGTTGATGTACGGTTTGTAGGCGAGTAAGCTGTAAAACCTACTTTTTCGGCCCTAAATGCTCATTCTTAATATATTTATTTATTATGTTAAGTTTCAACTGCCAGTATGACAGAAACTCTCTTTTTATCTTTTGATGAAGCTAGTATGCTGATCCGCATTGTGCGCATGACGTTCCGGCCGGAACAAATACCGGCCTTTCTGCAGCTATTTCAAAACTCAGAGGCGCAAATCCGCCAGATGCCGGGCTGCCGATTCCTGGAGCTTTGGCAGGATCTGAATAATCCGGCAGTGTACTGCACGCACAGCCATTGGGAATCGGAAGAACACCTGAATGCGTATCGACGCTCGGTGTTGTTCGGTCAGGTATGGCCGGCTACCAAAGCCCTGTTTGCCGCCCCTCCCCTGGCTTTTTCCGTACAACCGACCGTGTTACCCCCTGCTTCAGGCAATCACGCTTCGTATATCTGAGAGCCTTCCGGAGGCTTTATTCTATCCCTTGCTTTTTCGCATGCCTACTCCCAACTACTTTGAATTTTACGGCCTGCCCGAGTCGTTCCGCGTGGATGCGGCGGCGCTGAAGCGGCAGTACTACGCGCTGAGCCGCGAGTATCACCCCGATTTTCACGCCACTGCCTCGCCTGAAAAGCAGCAGGAAATCCTTCAACTGGCCACGCTCAACACCAATGCCTACCGGGTTTTATCGGATGCAGACCAGCGCATGGCGTATATTTTGAATGCGCACGGCTTGCTGGAAGAAGGAAAACAGGAGCTACCCAGTGATTTTTTAATGGAAGTTATGGAGCTCAATGAACAGCTGATGGAGCTGGAATTTGAGCCCGACCCAGCCGTTGCTGCGCGCGTTGAAACCGAGGTTAATACTCTGAGCGACACCCTGGAAGCAGGTATTGAGCCAGTGCTGGTTGGGTACGAAGATTTGCCCGCCGAAGCCCGTCCCCAAGCCCTGGCCCAAGTGCGGACCTACTATCTAAAAAAGCGCTACCTGTTGCGCATTCGCGAATCTCTGGCTAAGTTTGCTGCCCGATCCTGAACAACGGACTGCGTTGTTCCTCTTGCCCAGATGGCGGAATCGGTAGACGCGTTGGTCTCAAACACCAATACCGCAAGGTGTGCCGGTTCGACCCCGGCTCTGGGTACAAAAAGCCTCTTAGCAACCGAGCTAAGGGGCTTTTTCTTTATCTGTCCAGCCAGGCTTTGAAGGTGGCTACCTTCTCGCGGCTTACCAGCACGGTATCGTTGTCGGGGGCGGCGGGCTTGAGGATGGTTTGCAGGCGGGAATTGGTGTAGTGGATGATGTCCTGAATGGCTTCGGCGTGGGCTAGGTAGGCCCGGTTCAGGCGAAAGAACTCCAACGGGTCCAGCATACCTTCTAGCTGCTCCAGCGTGTAATCCACCACAAAGCGGCGGCCTTCCCGGGTGTGCAGCAGGGTTACTTTTTCGAGGCTGGCGAAGTAGGCAATCTGCTCGACGGGAATAGCCTTCAGGTGCTCCCCTACCCGCACTACAAACCGGGTTTTATATTCTTTGGCGGGCTGGGCCTGGCGCAAAATCTGGGCGAGCAGGGCGGCATCCAGCTGGGGGCCGGCGGGTTGCTGCTGGCGGCGCAACTTGGTGAGGGCAGCCGTCAACTCCTCCGGGTCGATGGGCTTGAGCAGGTAGTCTACGCTGTTGACTTTGAAGGCGCGCAGGGCGTACTTGTCGTAGGCCGTGGTGAAGATGACCGGGCTGGTGATGGATAGTCGCTCGAACAACTCGAAGCTCAGCCCATCGGCCAAGTGAATATCCAGGAACAGCACATCGGGCGGGTTGCTCTGCAGCCGCTGCAGCAGCTCCATAGCCTCCGCAACCGACTCGGCCTGCCCCACTACTGTAACCGGCTGGGACTGCTTTTGCAGCAGGCCCGCCAGGCGAGTAGCGGCCAGGGGTTCATCCTCAATCAGTACGGCGCGGAGCGGGGCAGTGGAAGTCATGCGGCGAATGTAGGCGGAAGTAATGGCCGCCGAAATGGCCGCCGGCAAAAATGTAGCTGGAGCCGCTTAGTGCAGCTCCAGCAGCGGTAACGTAACGGTAAATTCAGCTTTCGACTGCTCTACCAGCACCGGGCGAGCCGTAAGGAATGCGTAGCGGGCCCGCAGGTTTTTCAGCCCTACCCCGGCCGATTCGCCATCGGCCAGGCGGCGGGCGTGACGGGAGTTGCGCACGGTGAGGGTGGCATTGGCCTCATCCAACACCAGCGTGATGCGCAACGGGTTGCGCTGGGAGGTGGCGTTGTGCTTTATGGCGTTTTCCAGCAGCAGCTGTAGGGCCAGCGGCGGCACCAGCCACTGGTCCAGGCTGCCGGGCACCTGCCAGTCTACTTGGAGCCCCTCGCCTAAGCGGGTGCGCTGCAGAAACAGGTAGGCCTCGGAGAACCGGATTTCATCGGCCAGCGGTACCACTTCCTGCTCCTGGCTATCCAGTACGTAGCGGTACACCTGGCTGAGCTGGCGGATAAAGCGGGAGGCACGGGCAGGGTCGTTTTCCTCCACCAAGGAGGTGAGGGCGTTGAGGGAGTTGAACAGAAAATGCGGGTCGAGCTGGCGGCGCAGGCTGTCCGCCTGGGCCTGGGCATTTTCTTTTTCCAGGCGTTGCGCCCGCACCGATACCTCCCGCCAGCTCAGCAGAAACGACCGGCTGTGCATGAACAACGACACGATGAGCGTGATGCCCAGCGGTATCACAAATACCGTCCAGCTGATGGAGCTGAGGGGCCGGTGGTGGTAGCCCACCCGAAACGCTGCCGACACCACAAAAATAACCACCGTAGACGCCAGCAGCGACGCGGCCACCGTTACCAGAAACCGGCGCAAGGGGTTCTGCGTCCAGTCTACATACCGGTTTAGCAGGTCGGAGGGCATGCCGTTGGCCAGCCACAGGCCCGTGGTGTAGAAGAAGTTGTAGCCGAACGTAACCAGGTAATCCTCGCTCCAGATGGAGCAGCCCCGGCAAAAGATAAAGCTCAGCCCCATCGACAGCGCCGTCATGATAGCCAGCATGCGCAGCCAGCGGTTCCACTGCGGATAATACTTGCTTAGCCCTTCGGAATATTCAACGGATTGCACGGCGAATGAGGTTGAGGCACGAAAAATAGGAAAACGATTGGTGCCGGCCGGCACCAATCGTTTTGGCAGAGGAGGTTATTGCTGGGCCGTGGCGGTTTCGTACTGCTTCAGGCGGCCCAGCAGCTGCCGCTCGCCCCAGTTGGGGGCCGCGGCCGAGGCGGGCGTGAAGGCGGCGTACCGGGCTTTGGCTTCCTGGTAGAGGGGCTTGGCGGCCTCGGCCCCACCCCCAAACATGGAGGGCGTGTAGTACACGTTGTTGGCCTGTACCAGGTAGATGCGGGGGTTAGCAGGGTTCAGCTTCTTGGCCTGGGAGAGGGTTTCGGTGACCATGCCGGAATATTTCATGGAGCGCAGCATGGGCGACACGCCCAGGCGGGCCTGGTAGATATAGGCCTGCAACACCAGCAGCTCCGATTCGTCGCCCTGGAGCTTACGGGCCTGGGCCAGGGCGGCTTCGGCCTGGTCGAGGTACTTGTCTTTCACGTCCCCATCTTCTTTGCTCACGAAGCAGGTGATGACGCGGGCGTAGGCCTGGTAGTAGCGGGGCAGCCAGTCTTTGGGGGCAACCAGGGCGGCGCGCTCCAGCTTGGCATCGGCCTGCTTGAGCTGGGCCGGGTCGCCGGTGCTCATCAGCTCCTGCACGGTAGCCGTGAGCAAGGCAGCGTAGGTGCCGGCCGGGGCGGCAACGGACGAGGAAGTGGGGCTGGCGGGTGCCGCGCTCTGGGCTACGGTGGCAAAGGAGGCGGCTACGCAGGCGAGGGTCAGCAGGGTCGTTTTCATGGCGGTAAGGGGGTTTGTGGTGGTTGATGTTTCAAAGGTGGGGCGCGGCCGGGGCCGCTGAAACTTGCCGTTACCGAAGCGTCGGATTAGCCGGATGAAGTGTCGGGGGCGGGGGCCTGACTGATTTGGAGGCACCGGGGTTTTGCGGCTATGGGATACTTCGCGTTGCCCGCGCACTGGCCACTGACGACCTCACAATAGCATCTGCCCTATTCACAATGGCGTCTGACCGGCTCACATTGCCTGCTAACCGTTGCACAACGGCTGCTGACGACTTCACAATAGCTGCTATCCGTTGCGCAAAGCCTGCTGACTTGCTGACAATAGCCGCTGACTACGTGGCAAGACCTGCTACCCTTGTGACAAGGGCCGCTGACCTGGTGGCAACGGCCGCTGACGAGGTGACAATGACTGCTGCCCTGCTGACAATGACTATTGACGAGGTGACAACGGCTGCTGACTTGCTGACAAGGGCCGCTGACGAGGTGACAATGCAAACTGACCACCTGACAAGGGCTGCTGTCAACCGCGCACTGCATCCTGTCGCCCTGACAATGGACTGTGAGGGCCGCGCCAGCGTTTTAGTGGAGGTTGGGGACGCCGGAGGAGCTACAGAAGCCCAGGCGAGCTGTGCACTTTCAGCTCGCCCTGCTGCGCTTGCGGAAGCAGTTTTAGCGTTTCGTTGAGTTGCTACATCAGCACGCGAGATGCTTCGCCTGCGGCTCTGCATGACGTTCTGCTGCTCTCTGCGTGACGTTCTGCTGGCTTGTAGCTGCCACTCCGAACGGCCGCGCACGACAACCGGTCCGACGGCTTGCAGCCGCCGGACCGGGACGTTTTCGGGTTCATTACTTGACCTACTCCGGGGCGGAGTTCAGGTCGGCGGGCTTGTTTTTGTTGATGGAGATGAATACGCCCAGGAACAGCATGCGGGGGGCGGCGGGGGTTACGGCGGTGCGGCCCAGGGTGCCATCGGGGGCGGCCTGGCTGGCGTAGCGGTAGCCGAACACGTTGGGGCGGCCCAGCACGTTGCTCACCGAGGCGTACACAATGGTGTACTGGTTCCAGAGGCGGGTGAGATAGCTCACGTTCAGGCTCAGGTCCTGGTAGCTGGGCAGGCGGCCCTGGTTGTAGCCGGGCTGGGTGGGGTTGTGGTAGCGGCGGGGGCTGCCGTAGCTGGCCGTGAAGCCTACCTGCGTGTGCAGCTGCTGTACCCAGTACTTGCCCACTACGCTTAGGTTGTGGCGGGCGGCGAAGGTGGGCACGGCCAGCACGGGGTCCTGGCGGGCCTGGCGGCGGGTATCCAGCAGGCCGTAGCTCACCCAGTAATCGGTGTTTTTGAGGGTGTGACGGTCGCGCCAGTACAGATCGAGGCCGCGGGCGTAGCCGGTGCCAGTGCTCTGGTAGGCCTGGGGGTTGAGAGGCTGGGCGGCATCGTACACGGTGAGGTGCTGGTAGGCTTTGTGGTAGGCTTCCAGGCGCAGGGTGCGGTTCTGGTGGCTGTACTGGTAGCTGAGCATGGCGTGGCGGGCCCGCTCGAAGCGCAGCTGCTGGCTCACTCGCAGCAGGTCGTTGGCGGGCGTCTGATAGAACAGTCCGTAGGCCCCCGATACGGTGCCGTTTTCGCCGGCCTGCCAGGCCAGGGCCAGGCGCGGCGCGGCGTTCCAGCGCCCCAGCACCCGGGAGTATTCGGCCCGGCTGCCGGTCCGGGCGGCCAGGCGGTCAGTGAGGCGAATTTCGGCTTCGGCAAAGGCGGCGGCCCGCTGCTCCCGGAAGTTGCCCGCACTCCACACGGGTGCTTCGGGGGTAGCCTGGAAGGTGCGGCGGTAGTGCTGGGCCAGTAGCTCGGTCCCCAGCTTCAGGCTCCAGCGCGTGCCGGCCGAGTCGTTGGTGAGCACCAGCCGGGCTACGGCACTTTCCTCCAGCTCCCGCAGGCGCACGTTATCGGGGCGCACCTGGTTGTCGTCGCGGGTGAGGGCGGCCCCGGTGTTCAGGCTCCAGCCGCGGTGCAGGGGGCTGCGGAAGCTGGCGTTGAGGTAGCCGTTGCCGTTGCGCAGGCCCACGGTTTGCTCGGTGGTCAGGGTGGCGTCGGGTTGGCGCAGGGCCAGGCTTTGGTGCTGCCACACGCCGTACACTTTTAGCATGCCGGCCTGCCCGGTGCGGTGGCGCAGGCTCAGGGAGCCGGCCAGGGCCTGCGGGGCCTGCTGCCAGCCGAAGCTCTGGGGTACGAGGCCGTAGTAGGGTTGCAGGTTGGTGTAGTCGGCCGTAACGGCCACGGAAGTCCGCTCCCAGCGGCGCACCCGGCTCAGGCTTCCCCCCACCGACATCAGGCTAACGCCGGTCTGGGTTTCGGGGGCCAGGTCGGTAGTATTCAGCTGCACCACGGCGCTCAGGGCCTGGCCGAACTCGGCGGAGTAGCCCCCGGTGCTGAACACGGTGCCTTTAAACAGGAAGGGCGAAAAGCGGCCCCGGGCCGGCACGCTGGGGATGGAGCCCCCATAGGGCGTTTGCACAGGTAGGCCGTCGAGGTAGGTTTTGGTTTCGCCGGCGGCCCCGCCCCGCACAAACAGCTTGCCCTCTTCGCCCACGCGGGTGGTGCCGGGCAGGGCGTTGAGGGCCCCGGCCACGTCGCCCAACGCACCGGCGGTGGTTACGATGTCGAGGGGGCGCAGCACGGCGCTGCGCTTTTCGTCGCTGGCCTCAAAGGCCCCAGCCGTGATGGTGACGCCGCCCAGCTGGTGATGGTCGGTGCGCAGACGCAACGTCAGGGGGGCGGGGCTGTCGGTGAGGGTGAGGGGCAGTGTGAGCGTCTGGAAACCCAGCAGACTTGCTTGCAGGGTGGCGGCCCCGGTCTGGGTAGTTTCGAAGCGGAACGCGCCCAGCGAATCGGTAGCGGCCCCATCGAAGGAGCCCTGCACGAATACGTTGACGCCGGGCAGGGGCTGGTTCCGCTCGTCGCGGACGGTGCCCTGGAGTAAGTGGATGGCCGTGGTTTGGGCTTGGGCGAAGGGCAGGGCGGCCAGCAGGCACAGCAGCAGGGAGTAGAGCAGTTTCATAGCGGGAGCAGCGAAGTGATGCCCGAAAGTGGGCCGCTGCCGCCACCGCTGAAACTTGCCGTTACTGAAGCGTCGGATTAGCCGGATGAAGCGTCAGGCCTACTCAGTTGGCCGGCTTTGTCGGCTCCGTCACTCCTATCATCACCCCAAAATCCCCATCCGTCTGCTGCCAGCCCTGGGCCGGCAGGTACGTGCGCGACACGTACCCATCCAGGTACAAGGCGTTGCGGCACCCCATCCGCTGGAACTCCTGCGCCAGCTCGTAGAACGTAACCTTCTGCCGCGACATCACCCACACCACCCGCCCATCGGGCCGCACGCCCACCCCATTGCGGATGTGGCGGTTGCCGGACTGCTCCCGAAACGCCGGGTGCAGCTGCCCCGCCAGTAGCAGCATGGGCCCCGATTGGGTAGCGTACTGCACCTGCCGCACCCGGCCAAACGAATCGGTGGGGCACACGCCGGCCCGCCGCTGCTTGGTGAGGTAGAACACGCCGTTGGGCCGGAGGTAGAAGTTGCCCCGGCCCCGGCTGGTATTCAGGGGCGTGCGCACCCGCCCGTTTTCAATGAACAACCCCACGGGCGCGTTGCCGGCGTGAAACATCCCGCCATTGCAGGCAAACGCCAGCTGCTGCCCCCGCTGCTGTAGCCAGCTACGCAGGCGGCCCAGGCTACGCAAAGGCTGCCCGGCCTCATCCTGCCAGTACAGGGCCACGCGCTGGCGGGCCGGGTCGGCGGTGTAGGTCAGGAAGCGGGGCGTGGTGGCCGGCTGCTCCGGGGTGGACGGGGAAGTGCAGGCGCTGAGCAGGCCCCCCACGGCTAGGTATAGGCAGTATCGCATGGAATAACTTCAGATTAACCGATAACAACGCGTATTCGTGTGTTATTATCCGCGCCACTGCACCGCTTGTCGTTCAACAAGAAGCGCAAATACGCGTCTCTACATCGTCGTGCTTACGCCTGTTGTAGCGTTAGCTAATCGGCAGCGTCAGCCGGAACTCGGTGCCCTCAGCCAAGCCGGACTCTACGGTTAGCGTGCCCCGGTGGCCGTTCACCACGATATCGTGGGCCAAGGAGAGGCCCAGGCCGGTGCCTTCGCCCACGGGCTTAGTGGTAAAGAACGGTTCGAAGATGCGCTGCTGTACCTCCGGGCTCATGCCGGCCCCGTTGTCGCGCACCCACAGTTGCAACTGCCCATCGGACAGGCGGCTGCTGCCTATTTCCACGGTGGGCACGTAGACCGGACCGGCGCTGAGCTGGCGCTGGCGCACGGCGTACAGGGCGTTGGTGCATAGGTTCAGCAGCACCCGGCCCAGGTCCTGGGCTACCACGGCGGCTTCGGGCAGCTCCTCATCCAGAACCGTCCGCAGCTCGGCCGCGAAGCCGGGAAACTGCTGCTGTACGGCCGCATAGGCCAGTTGCAGGTTTTCCTGGGCCAGCTGGTTGAGGTTGGTGAGTTGCCGGGGCTGCTGGCCGGTGCGGGCGTGCTCCAGCATGCCTTTGATGATGGCCGTGGCCCGCTGCCCGTGCTGGCTGATGTTCTGCAGGTTCTGCTTGAGCCCGTCGAGGATTTCCCGCTCCAGCCGTCCGTTGCGGGCCAGCTGCTGGGCCCCGTTGATTTCGTCCACCAGAGAGGTACTCACGTCGGCAAAGCGCTTCACAAAACTCAGGGGGTTTTGCAACTCGTGAGCTACCCCGGCGGTCAGTTCGCCCAGAAACGCCATTTTCTCGCGCTGCACCAGCATTAGCTGGGCCTGTTTCAACTCGGCCAAAGAGGTCTGCAGGGCCGCGTTGGTGCGTTGCTGCTGCCGGTCGTGACGCACCAGCAGGGCCAGCAGCAGCAGCAAACCCGCTACTCCGGCCAGCAGCCCATAAGTCTGGTAGCGGTTATGCAGGGCCTGCTGGGCGGCGGCGGTCTGCTGGTCGCGCTGACGTTGCTGGTAATCCACGTTCTGCAGGCGCATCACTTTTTCCTGCCCGAACAGTGTATCCTTCATGGCTACCAGCACTTTTTGGTAGCGGAAGGCGCTATCCAGCTGGCGGCGCTGCTCAAACTCCTGGGTCAGAATAACGCTGGCATTGAGCACGCCCCGCAGAAAGCCGTTGGCTCGGGCCGCCTGCGCCCCCAGCCGGGCGTAGTAAATGCTGGAATCGGGCTGGTGGAGCTGCTGGTACAGGGCGGCCATGCCCAGGTAAGAGAAATTCAGGCTGCGCAAATGCCGCCGCCGCTTCGATTCGGCTATGCTGCGGCGGTAATACCCCAGCGCCTCCGAAAACTGCGCCTGCTTACGGGCCACATTGCCCAGCCCGTACAGGATGTAGTTGGTGGAGGAGTGCAGCCGTTGGGCCAGGGCGTAGGCCCGGTTTTGATAATAAGCCGCCGAATCCAGCTGGTTGTACAGGTCGTAGGCCAGCCCGATGTTGCTCAGGTCCACCACAATGCGCCGCTTGTCGCCCAGCAGACTATCCAGCCGTAGCCCTCGGAAATAGTAGGACAGCCCCAGCTGCCGGTCGCGCAAATACACGTAAATGATGCCGATGCTGCGCATGTTCTGGGACTGCAGCGTGGTGTCGTGCAGCTGCTCGGCCAGCCGCAACGACGACTGAAACAGCTCCAGGGCCCGCGCCAGGTTACTCTCGCGCAACGCGGCCCCAAGGCGGTTCAGGGCGGCTCCTTCGCCGGCGCGGTTGTGGGTGCGGCGGGCCAGCGCCAGCGCCTGCCGCGAGTAGCGGGCCGCCGCCTCCGTATCGGAAGCCCACAGCTGGTCGCTGATGCGGCACCAGAGCTGAATGCGGCTGCTGTCGGACTGGGGCTGACGCTCCAAGGCCTGCAGACTATCGAGGGGGGAATGCCACAGCGGCTTGCGGGCCTGAGCGGTTACCAGCATGGGTAGCCACGCCAGCGCCAGCACCAGCAGGTAGCGGGCGTGGGTATTCAGCCTGAAAGCAATAGGCAATGGGTAGGGCACAGTGCGAGGGAGCAGACCAGATGCGCCATACTTGGCCCACCTGAACAGTTACAAATATTCATCAAAAAACTTGAATCTTTACTCCCCTCCTTGCTGGCTGCTGGCTGCAACTTCTGTAGCCAAGCACTACTCCGTTTCCTCGCCTAAGCTCGTCATAATGATTTTGTTGCCCACGCGCCCTGCTGCCGACCTCACCGCTGAGGTAGACCTTCTATTAAGCTTTGTGCGGGAAATTGGATTGGAGGTGCGGGAGACTTCTATTCAGCAGCCTACTTTTTTGCCGGGCATTCTGCTGGAACACGGGTGCCTGCTCATCGACCGGAGTAAGCTGCTGTACCCCGGCGACATTCTGCACGAAGCTGGCCACTTGGCTGTAACTACAGCTGCCGAACGACCCTGCACCGGCGGCAACATCACGGAACACCACCCGGAAAAAGAGGGCGACGAGTTGGCGGTGCTGGCCTGGACCTACGCGGCCTGCTGCCATTTGGGGCTACCGGCGGCCGTGGTATTTCACCCGGATGGCTACAAGGGGCAGGCCGAATGGTTGGTGCAGCAGTACGAATCAGGCGGCTACCTGGGCCTGCCGCTGCTAGTATGGATGGGGCTGACCACCACGGCCGAGTTTCCCCGCATGCACAGCTGGCTGCGCGCTTAGCGCAGGCTACCGGTTTCGTTATTTCTACCGCTTCTCACTTCCTCTTTCATGACCCTGACCTGGCAGCTTCTGTCTTTTGCCAACCTAACCACCACGCAGCTGTACGCCTTGCTGCAGCTGCGCTCCGAGGTGTTCGTAGTGGAGCAAACCTGCCCGTTCCAGGATATGGATGGTCAGGACCAGGCGGCGCTGCATCTGTTGGGCTACGCACCGGATGGGCAGCTAGCCGCCTACGCCCGGCTATTTGCAGCGGGCATCACGTATCCCGAAGCCAGCATTGGCCGGGTGGTGGTGAGCCCGCGCTACCGCCGCTACGGTCTGGGCCGGGCGCTGCTGCACGAGGCCATTGCCGCCGTAGAGCAGCAGTTTGGGCCCCAACCCATCCAGATTGGCGCGCAGCAGTATCTGCAGACCTTCTACGAAAGCTTTGGTTTTCAACAGGTTGGCAACGGGTACCTGGAAGACGGTATTCCGCACCTACATATGATTCGCAGTCAGGATATGCGGCCGGCATCTGGCCGTGCTTAGCTGTTTCCAAAGTAACCACGCCTGTTCTACGGCAAGCCGCCTTTGAGTTGCTAATACTCATTGGGCAAAGCGGTTAATGAACTGGTCACGCCCGGCTACCTGAATTCTGTTCACACCTGTGCAACTATAATTCCAGTAAGCCGTAGTGCGGAAGTTTTGTAAGACTGCCACTCATGCATCGTGCACTGAGTGACCTACCAGGGAAAATTAAGGCCCAAACACGCCTGCTTCCATTTCTGCTCTCTCTGTTTACCGGTTTTTTCACCTCCGCGCTATATGTACTCCTCCGCTTTTCCCGTCGATTATCAACGGCTGTTCCATTCTCTGCCCGATAACTTCCTGCTGATTGCCCCGGATGCGGACGCTACCATCGTGGATAACACTGACCGGCACGTGGCAGTGTCGTTGAAGAGCCGGGAGGCAGTGGTGGGGAAAGCCTTTTTTGAGGCTTTTCCAGCGGCTGATGAGGAGTCGGCGCGCATCATCCGGGAGTCGCACGAGCACGTGCACCGCTACCGGGAGGCGCATACCATGCCCCTGATTCGCTACGATCTGGAAGACCCCACCACCCCAGGTCAGCTACAGGAGCTGTACTGGGAAGCCACTCACTACCCTGTTCTCAATGAAAATGGTGAGTTGGCTTTCATTCTGCAACGTACCCAGGATGTAACGGAGCGGCATCTGGCGGAAATTCGTAATCAGGAAATGCAGCGGGCCTTGGACGAGCAAAACGAGCGGACCCGTTTCATCATTGAATCGTTGCCGGTAATGATTTGGACAGCCCTGCCCGATGGTAGCCGGGACTTCTTCAACTCCCGCTGGCTGCAGTTTACCGGCAAGCCCCAGGAGGAGCAGATGGGCCGGCAATGGCTCCAGAACCTGCACCCCGACGACCAGGACCGGGTGTGGCAGACCTGGCAGGACTGCGTGGCTTCGGGCCAGCCCTACCAGGTAGAGTATCGCCTGCGCCGCCACGACGGTCAGTACCGCTGGGTATTGGTGCGGGCCCAGCCCCGCTTGGCCGCCGATGGCAGCCTGCTGATGTGGGTGGGGTGTGGCACCGATATTCACGACCAGAAGCAGATGGTGCAGGAACTGCTGGAGCAGAACGAGCAGCAAGCCCTGCTTTCCGACCAGGCGTACGAGGCGTTTCAGCGGGTACAGCAGCAGCGCGAGACGTTCTACAACCTGTTTATGCACACGCCGGCCCTTATCTGCATTCTGCGCGGCCCCCAGCACCGCTACGAGTTTGTGAACCCGAAATACCAGCAGCAGTTCTCAGACCGCCAGCTGACAGGCCGCACCGTGGCTGAATCCCTACCTGAACTGGTAGACCAAGGCTTTATTACGCTGCTGGACAATGTGTACAACACCGGCGAAGCCTTTATCGGGGATGAAGTGAAGATTGCCATTATGCAGGCCTCGGGGCAGATGAAAACCCAATACTTCAACTTTACCTACCAACGCCTCGAAGAAAACGGTCAGCCGGCGGGCATTACCGTGTTTGCCTACGATGTAACGGATTTGGTGGAAGCCCGGCAAGCCCTCGAACAACCCGGTACCGATAGCTAGGCCCAGTAATTGCTTCGGCTACCGAACAACCGGAGCCAGCAGCTTAACGCACGTCTTATGGAGCTAACCAGTCTGGATTTTCAGCAGGCCCGCATCAAGCAGGTGCTGTTCAAGTCGCGGCTGCGCTCTGTAGTGTACGGAGTGCGGGAGCCGGATGAAAGCCTGTTTCAACTGGCCGACAATCCTTTTGGCGCGTGGCTGGCTACTACAGTGCGGCCGCAGTATGGCGCCACCGTACCGTACCAGCGCCTGGAGCAGGAGCTGCAACAGATGCTGCGCACCGGTAAAGCACTGGTACAGCAATACCAGCAGGGCAAGCTGGAGGAGTCGAGGGCCGGGCTGGAGCAGCTGGATGCCCACGCCGCCCACATTGAGTTGCTGCTGCAGGACCTGGAAAAAGTGGTGTGAGCCTGCCTCGTAGTCCCGTACTTTGGACTATGAAACGCTCCTTTGTCCTGCTGGCGCTAAGTCTGCTGGTGTCTTCGGCCGCTCCGGCCCAAACCATTACCCCCAAAGTGGCCAAGGTGCTGCGCCACGTTCGGCCGGCCGATATTCAGGCCCATATCCGGTACCTGGCCGATGACCGGCTGCGGGGCCGCAAGCCCGGTACGCCCGGCTACCAGCTGGCCGTAGAGTACGTAACCACCCAGCTCCGCACCTTTGGCGTGCAGCCCGCCGGCGAAAATGGAGGGTTCACGCAGCGCGTGCTGCTGCGGCGCGCCACCGTGCAGCCGGGAGCCACCATCACCTACCAGCCTGCCGGAGCTTCCCTGATGCTGGCCGCCACCGAGGTGCACGTGTATCCGCACCCCGAGCAGCCTCGGGCCCAGCTAGCTGCTACCGGGTTGGTGTTTGCCGGCTACGGTATTTCGGCTCCCGACCAAGGCTACGACGACTACCAGAACCTGGATGCGCGGGGCAAAATTGTGGTGATTGTGCGGGGTGCGCCCCGGCAGTTTCCCAGCACCGTAGCCGCCGCCAGCCAGGACCAGATGCTGCAGGTGCAAACGGCGGCGCAGCACGGGGCCGTGGGCGTGCTGTTTGCCAGCTCCCGCCCGGCAGCTACCTCATCGGCGGCCACCCAGCCCTTGTCGGCTACCAGTGTGCTGGGGCCCGATGGCCGCGTGGCCGCCGCCCGCACCTTCATCAGCGGCAGTGGCGTGGAGCTTACGGGCACTCTATCGGCCGCGGGGCTGCAGGCCCTGCTGCTCAATGCCGCCACCGACACCGGCCGCGTACTGAGCCGCCTGCGCCAGGGCCAGCCGGCCCCGGTGGCCCTGCGCGGCACGCTGGCGGCCAGCTGGCAGTCGGCGTATCAGGATGTGGATTCTTACAATGTGGTGGGTACCATTCCGGGCTCCGACCCTGCGTTGCGCACTGAGTACGTGGTGCATTCCGCTCACCTCGACCATTTGGGCGTGGGCACGCCCGTGCAAGGCGACTCCATTTACAACGGTGCCCACGACAATGCCTCGGGTGTAGCCTCGGTGCTGGAAATTGCCCGGCTATACTCGCGGCTGAAACACAAGCCCCGGCGCAGCATTCTGCTCGTGTTGCAAACCGGCGAAGAATTGGGCCTGTTGGGCTCGGCCTATTTTGCGGCCCGGCCCACGGTGCCCAAAACCCAGCTGGTAGCCGACATCAACACGGATATGCCCACCATCATTGCCCCGCTGCTGTCGGTGGTGGCGCTGGGGGCGCAGCACTCCACCCTGGCGCGGCCCGTGGCTGAGGCGGCCAACTTCCTGCACCTGACGGTGGAAAACGACCCGGAACCCGAGCAAAACCGCTTCATCCGCTCCGACCAATATAGTTTCGTAAAGCAGGGTATTCCGGCACTGCACATCAAATACGGCAACAAAACCGCTGATGGGAAGAACAATTTGGCCGAGCAGGTGCAGAAGTGGCGGGCCGTCACCTACCACAAGCCCCAGGACGATATCAACGGCACGTTCGACTTTGAGGCCGGCTGCCAGTACGTGCGGCTCAATTTTCTGATTGGCTATCTGGTAGCCCAGGACTCGCAGCGCCCCACCTGGAATGCCAACGACTTTTTCGGGCAGCGGTTCGGCAGCCCACGGCCCTAGTTCGTAATCCGCAATGAACGTGGGATGGAATAGTAAAATTTATATGTATCGCGCCCTTTTTTGAACAAAATTTCGGAATATTATGCCTCGGCAGTGTTTCAGCCTCCCGGCTTGCTGCTAAGGCTGCTATCCGACGCTAACCCACGCTCCGGCACCCGATACCAGATGATTATCTACGGCTACCGTTCCTCCCACCTCCTCACCGAGCCCGTAGCAGGCGAGTGCCTTGCCTGTTCTGGCACCAACACGTTGCGCATGAGCGTATTTGGCCGGTATGCCCACGTGTACTGGATACCGCTTTTCCCAATTGGCAAAGTGGGCGCCTCGGAGTGTGGCCACTGCCGGCAGGTGCTGAAGCCCAAGGAAATGGACGGCTCATTGCGGCAGACGTTTCAGGAACTGAAAAACCGGTCCAGAGTACCGCTGTGGCACTTTGTGGGCCTGGCCGCTTTGGTGGCCCTGGCGTGCTGGCTTCTGGTAAAAAACAGCAACGACCAGCGGGCCAATCAGTCGTTCATCACCACCCCGCACAAAGGCGACATCTACCACGTGCGCACCAACAACGGGCATTACTCTCTGTGGAAAGTGCAGGACGTGACGGGCAACGCGGTGAAGCTGCTGGCGAACAACTACGAAATCGATAACGAAACCAAAGTACAGGAGCTGAACCGGCCCGAAAACTACGCCACCGACCCACTGGAGCTTACCCGCTACGACCTCAAGATCATGCTCGATAAGCAGGAAATTGTGGATGTGGAGCGGCCGGAGTCGAGCGTAGTTGTCAAGCGCTGAGCTACCGGCTTCAGTAAGATGCCCTTAGCGGCCCGCCAATCATTCATTGGCGGGCCGTTTTTGTGGTGCCAACACCGAGAGTTGAAGTCTAGTACGGGTACCGTTAAAACCGCCCCCACTCGGCCAGGCCCTGGGTACGTTCCTGGTGGATGCGCTGCACGATAACGCTATCCGGGGCGGTGCCGAGCAGGATGGCCGTACCCCGCTCCCGGGCGTAGGGGTTGCGCACCTCCCCTACCCGGCAGAACGAGCGGAAGTGGGCGGCCAGGTTGTCTGGCTCGTCATCAATCAGGAGCACGTAGTGCCAGGGCTGCGGAGGGGCTTCGTGCTGCCAGAACAAATAGCTCCCGTTGAAGCTGTGGGCGGCGGGAATAGGGCGGTGGCGGTTGTAGTAGTTAATGGCCCCGGCCTGTCCGTAGTTGGCCGCCAGAATAAGCGTGCGGGCGCGGGTAGCGGCTGGCAGAGCCTGGTAGGCAGCCCAGGTTTTATCGGCCAACTCACGCCAGCCCACCATATCGGCAAAATCCTGCGGTAAGGCGTGGTCCCGGCCATCTTCCCAGCGCATGATGCCGGTGCCCTGGTAATGGCGGCCCACTTGCTGCATGCGCCCGGGCGGCACCACCGTGAAGATGACGGGCAGCAGTGGAAGGCAGGCCAGCACCGGCACCAGCAGTAGCGCGGGTCGTAGCACCCGCTGCCCACGGGGCCAGCGGGCCAGCACTTTTTCCCACCACGCCGCGCCGGCTGCCAGTAGCACCGGGTAATATCCCAGGGCGTAGTAGTTTTTGCCATGCAGCACCGTGAGCAGCAGCAGGCCCCCGCAGCACAGCAATGCCACCACCCGGTAAGCCCGCAGCCGGCCCACCAGAAGCGCCAGCAGCCCGGCCGGCCACACCCACAGCCCCGGCAGGTTCATCAGCAGCTGGTCCTGCCAGAACTCAGCCGCCGATACGTGCACCAGCTGGGTTTCGTGCAGCAGCTGCATGTGGTGCAGAAACGGAATGCCGTGCCGCAGCTGCCACACTAGGTTGGGCAGCCATAGCAACAGGGCTACCCCTGGCCCCAGCCAGAAGGCTCGGGTAACCAAGGCCCGCCGCATGGGCGTGAGCAGCAGCGCCGCGCCCAGGGCCGCTATGTAAAATAGCGTGGTGTATTTGTTCAATAACCCGAGTCCTAATACCACGCCCAGCGCCACCCACCGCTGCGGCGAGGGTTGTTGCTGCTGCCGGATAAGCAGGTAGGCCCCCAGCGTGAAGACCAGCACCTCAAAAGAGTTAGGCTGAAACAGGAAGTTGAGCCGGGCATACGCCCCCACCAAATAACACACGCCCGCCAACGCCACGGCCCAGTTGCCGCCATCTAGCCGCTGGGCCGCGCGACCTACCACGTACACCGTGAGGCTGCCCCACAACGCCGGCCAGAATTTCACCCAGAACCAGCCGCCCCCCAAGGCCAACGTAAGCCAGCTTTGCAGGGCCGTGAGCGGGGGTACCTCCAGATAGCCCCAGGCCAGGTGCCGGCCGTAGTCGAGGTAGAGGTATTCGTCGCGGTGCAGCTCGTAGGCGTGGCTGGCCAGGAGAAACGTGCTGCTGAATTTCAGCAGGGCTAGGAGCAGCGGCAGAGAACGGGCAGGCTTCATGGCCTGAATATAGCGGCTACCCGATATGTAATCTTATAACTCTTCCGGCAGTCGAATAGCGGCCAGGTAATCGTGCAGGCCGGCGGGGTGTTGGAACAGGTGAATGAACAGAACATGTTCCGCGTCCCGTTCCCGCCACTCCTCGGCATAAAAATCCCCCGCCGCAAACAGCCGCAGCCGAAAGCTGTCCTGTTGTCGCTCGGCTAGCAGGTGGCCGTGCCGCTGCAGGTATTCTGCCTGCCGGTACATGTGCAGCTGTTTGAATTCGGTGTACTTCATGCGCTCAGCCCTCAGAACCCTAAGGTACGCCGGGCGGGTTCAATTCGAGTGGTGCGGTAAGGGGCAAAAGTTGGTTGACAATCAGCAAAGTCTCATTCCCGGCGAAGTAGCGGCGCGTTCCTGCATCCGTGCACGTACCTTCGCGGCATGAAGACGATTCGCTTTCCGCACCCGCTGGTATTGCTGGTGGGCTTTATTCTGCTGGCCTGCCTGCTGAGCTACGTGCTGCCCGCCGGCGTGTTTGCTCGCCACCCCGATGCAGCCACCGGCCGCGACGTGGTAGTAGCCGGCTCCTACCACCGGGTAGCCGCCACGCCGGTTAGCCCTCTGCAGGCCTTAGTCGATATTCCGAAGGGTTTGGTGGATGCGGCCGCGGTAATTTTCCTGGTATTTCTGGCGGGCGGGGCGTTTACGGTGGTGGACCTTACCGGGGCCCTGCGCCAAGGCGTGGATTGGCTGCTGAGCAAGTTTCGGGGGCGCGAGGCCGTGGTTATTCCCATCATTTCGGTGCTGTTTGCTACCATGGGCGCTCTGGAAAATATGCAGGAGGAAATTGTGCCGCTGGTGCCCGTGCTGCTGATTCTGATGCGGCGCATCGGCTACCCCACGCTCACGGCGGCGGCCGTCAGTATCGGCTCGGCGGCCGTGGGGGCGGCGTTCAGTCCGCTTAACCCCTTCCAGGTAGGCATTGCCCAGAAGCTGGCCCAGCTGCCGCTGCTCTCGGGGGGCGGGTTCCGGCTGGTGTTCCTGGCCCTGGCGCTGGCCATCTGGATTGGGGGCACCGTGCGCTACGCCCTGCGCCACCGCGTGCAGCCCCAGTCGGCCGAAGCCGCCGACCCCGGCGTGGCTCCTACGGGCCGCAACCACGGGTTGGTACTCCTACTACTGTTCGGGGGCTTTGCTTTTTTTGCGTACGGGGTTTTGAAGCTGGGCTGGGAGTTTGAGCAGATGGCCGCCCTGTTTTTCACGCTGGGCGTGGTAGCCGGGCTGGTGGGTGGGTTGGGCCTCACGGGCACGGCCGAAGGCTTCATTGCCGGCTTCCGGGATATTGCGTTTTCGGCCCTGTTGATTGGCTTTGCCCGGGCCATTTTTGTGGTGCTGGAGCAAGGCCAGATTGTGGATACCATTGTCAACAGTATGTCGGCGCCGCTGGCAGGGCTGCCGGCCTGGGTGGCCGCCCTGGGTATGATGGGCGTGCACACGGCCCTGCATTTGCCGGTGCCCAGCGTGAGCGGCCAGGCCGTCCTGACGATGCCCCTGCTGGTGCCTCTTTCCGACCTCATCGGCCTTTCCCGGCAGGTAACGGTGCTGGCCTACCAGTACGGGGCCGGCCTCTGCGAGCTGATTACGCCCACCAACGGCGCCCTCATGGCCATTGTGGCCGCCTGCGGAGTGCGCTTTGATGAGTGGTGGAAGTTCGTGCTGCCGCTGTATGCCCTACTCCTGGCTCTGGGAGCCGTGGCCGTAGTTGTGGGTATTGCGGTGGGAGTGTAGAAGTTCAGGTTACCTAATGCAAAAAGCCTCCGCACCGGTCAGGTACGGGGGCTTTCTGCGTTTAGATACTTATTGCAGCTCCAACTCCGAGGCCTCAAAAATGCGCTTGACTTTGCGCTTGCGCTCCACCAGCTGAAAGCGGAAGGCATCGGCGGCTTCGTCGTAGTACACGTCGGAAATCAGACCTTCGTGGGCAGGTTGGTCCTCTGCGGGGTCAGTTTCCACCACCGGGTCGCCGAAGCTGAACGGGGGCTTCACGTAGAGCTCCTTGAATAGCTCACTACTCACCTTAAACTGCTGCTCATCGTAGCGGAGCAGCATCCAATCGTCGGTTTCATCAATCTTTTCGAACACTTTACCCACCGGTTCCAGCCACTCAAACGTGCGGCGGTTGGCGGGGTGAATGTAACGCAGACCGTATTCGGGCGTCCAAGAATACAGGCCGTACACAACAGGTTTGGGACGTGGCACGCAGTAAAAAAGTAAGCGAGTGGTAGCTTTATGCAACAGGCCGCAACGGGCAAGGGTTCCGGCTTGGGCTCTAGTAACGGGCCCTGAAAGCACGGGGCTGCGAAGGTGCACGGTTTTCTGCGAACTGCCTGCCGGGCTTGCCTAACCCGCTGGTTGGGCCCGAGCACAACTTTACTGATTTAGATGCAGTAAAGAGGCCTTAACTGTTGACCTTTTGTGCTGATTTTCTTCCACAATACAATGCCTGCTACTGACTCCCCTTCCGCCCCCGCCGTGCTACAGGCCGGCATGGGCGCTATACCACACGAACACGGCACCACGTTCCGGGTATGGGCCCCGGCCGCCACGGCCGTAACCCTGGTTGGCCCCTTCAACGACTGGGACGCCACCGCTCATCCGCTCACGCACGAAGCCGACGGCTACTGGGCCGCCGACTTCTCCGACCTGGGCCCCGGCACCGAATACAAGTTTCACCTGACTACGCCCGCGGGCGAGCTGACCAAAAACGACCCTTACGCCCGCGAAGTAACCCATTCAGCGGGCCACTCAGTGGTGCACGACCCCAACTTCGATTGGGATGACGAACCGTTTCAGATGCCGGCCTGGAACGAGCTAGTGGTGTACGAGCTGCATATCGGCACTTTCCACGCCCCCAACCCCGAGCGGCCGGGCACTTTTTACGACGCCATTGAGAAGCTTGACCACTTGGTTGACTTGGGCATTAACGCCGTGGAAATAATGCCCGCTACCGAGTTTCCGGGCAGCCTGAGCTGGGGCTACAACCCGGCTCATCCCTTCGCCATCGAAATCGACTACGGCGGACCTACGGCCTTTAAGGAGTTCATCAAGCAAGCCCACCGCCGCGGCATTGCCGTAATTCTGGACGTGGTGTACAACCACTTCGGGCCCGGTGATTTGGACCTGTGGCAGTTTGATGGGTGGCAGGAAAATGACGGCGGCGGCATCTACTTCTACAACGACTGGCGCGCCGAAACGCCCTGGGGCCACAACCGCCCCGACTACGGCCGCGAAGCCGTGCGCCGCTACATCCGGGACAATGCCCTGATGTGGCTGGAAGACTACCGCGTGGACGGCCTGCGTTGCGACGCCATTGCCCACATCCGCAACGTGGATGGCACCAACGACCCCGCCCGCGACCTGCCCGATGGCTGGAGCCTGATGAAGTGGGTGAACGAGGAAATCCGGGAGCGGATGCCCTGGAAAATCACCATTGCCGAGGACCTGATGGGCAATGAGTACATCACCAAGAGCCCTGAGGAGGGCGGCCAGGGCTTCTCTACCCAGTGGGACGCCCGATTTGTGTACCCCGTGCGCGACGCGCTGGTAACGCCCGAAGACGCCGACCGCAACATGTTTGCGGTAGCCGAAGCCGTGGAAGCCCGCTACAACGGCGACGCCTTCCAGCGCGTGGTGTATACCGAAAGCCACGACGAAGTGGCCAACGGTAAGGCCCGCGTGACGGAGGAAATTATGCCCGGTAATGCCACCTCCTGGTTTCCCAAAAAGCGCTCTACTTTGGGTGCGGCGTTGGTATTTACCGTGCCCGGCATTCCCATGATTTTTCAGGGCCAGACCATGCTGGCCGACGGCTCCTTCTCCGACGACCAGCCTCTGGACTGGAACCGCGCCGAGGAGCACGCTGGGTTGGTGCGCCTGTATCAGGATTTGATTCGGCTGCGGCGCAACGGCGACGGGAACACCCGCGGCCTGCTGGGTCAGAGCGTGCACGTGCACCACATCAACAACGACGACAAAATCCTAGCCTTTATCCGCCGCGACCAGGGCGGCCCCGGCGACGCTACTGTAGTACTCTGCAACTTCGCCGACCGGGCCCACCCCAACTACACCATTGGTCTGCCCCGTGGCGGCACCTGGCGGGTACGCTTCAACTCCGACTGGCAAGGCTACGACCAGGAATTTGGCAACTTTGAAAGCGTAGATTCGGAGGCGGAAAATGGTGTGTACGATGACCAGCCTTTCCACGGCACCTTCGGGCTGGCCCCTTACTCCGTGCTCATCATCTCGCAGGACCCGCAATAGGGGTAGCCTTTTCGCCAATCATGGCGGCGTTTTACGGCAGCGCTTCGGGCGGGCCGTAAAACGCCGCTTTTTCTTGCCGGTAGCCGTCGGAAACTCCGGTGGGCCGTATATCTTGCCGAGACTCCCATCCGTAGCCCGTTCTGCATGCAAGTTCCAGTACCCTCTCCCGAACCCGTTGCCCCCGATGCCCTGCTGGTAGAAGCCGCCTGGGAGGTCTGCAACCAAGTAGGCGGAATTTACACCGTTATCCGCTCCAAAGTGCCCGCCACCGTGCAGGCCTGGGACGACCGGTACTGCCTGCTGGGCCCTTACTTCGCCCACCAGGCCCAAGGGGAATTTGAGCCGTTCGATGATTATCAGCTGGCCAAGCTCTCCGACCCGTTTGCGGATGCCGTGCGCGAAATGCGCCGCCAGGGCTACGATGTGTGCATGGGTATCTGGCTGGTGACGGGCCGGCCCCGCGTGGTACTCATCAACCCTTACCAGGCCTACCCCCGCCTGGGCCAGATCAAAACCGACCTGTGGCACCACCACCATATTCCGGTGCCCGATAGTGACGACCTGCTGCACCAGGTAGTCGCGTTTGGGGAGTTGGCCAAAACCTACCTGCAGATTCTGGCCGCGGAGGTACAGGCGCCTCGCCGCCTGGTAGCCCACTTTCACGAGTGGATGACCGGTGTGGCTATTCCGGAGCTGCGCCGCCAGCAGGTACCGCTGCATGTAGTATTCACTACCCACGCCACCCTGCTGGGCCGCTACCTGGCCATGAACGACCCCAACTTCTACGACCACCTGATGCAGGTGGACTGGCAGGCGGAGGCCCGGCATTTCAACATTGAGCCGGCCGTAACCATGGAGCGGGCAGCGGCCCACGGTTCCCACGTGTTTACCACCGTGAGCGAGCTGACGGTGCGGGAGTGCATTTACTTGCTCGACCGGATTCCGGACGCGGTGCTGCCCAACGGCCTCAATATTGAGCGGTTTGTGGCGTTGCATGAGTTTCAGAACCTGCACCAGCAATACAAGAGCAAGATTCACGAGTTTGTAATGGCGCACTTTTTCCAGTCGTATTCCTTCGACCTGGATAAGACGCTGTACCTGTTTACCTCGGGCCGCTATGAGTACCACAACAAAGGCTTCGACCTGACCCTGGAGGCGCTGGCCCGCCTTAATTACCGCCTGCAGCAAAGTGGGCTGGAAGGCCAGGTAGTAATGTTCTTCATCACCAAGCGCCCCTTCCACAGCATCAACCCCCAGATTTTGCAGAGCCGGGCCGTGCTGGAAGAAGTGCAGGCCACCTGCGAGGCCATTGAGCAGCAGGTGGGGGAGCGACTGTTCTATGCCGCCGCCGCCAGCACCGACCACCGCCTGCCCGACCTGAGCAGCATGGTGGACGACTATTGGAAGCTGCGCTACCGCCGCCTGCTCCAAACCTGGAAAACCACTAGCCTGCCCCCCGTCATCACCCATAACTTGGTGGATGATGCCCAGGATGACATCCTGAATTTCCTGCGCCGGGCCAACCTGGTCAACAACCAGCACGACCGGGTAAAAATCGTGTACCACCCGGACTTTGTGGCCCCCACTTCGCCCCTGTTCGGCATGGAGTATGGGCAGTTTGTGCGCGGCTGCCACCTGGGCATTTTTCCGAGCTACTACGAGCCCTGGGGCTACACCCCGCTGGAGTGCGTGGCCCGGGGCGTACCCGCCATTACCAGTGACCTTTCCGGCTTCGGCGACTACGTAATGCAAACCGTGCCCAACCACGAGGATAAGGGCATTTTTGTGGTGCAGCGCCAGGAAAAGAGCTTCGATGAAGCCGCCGACGAACTGACCGATATGCTCTGGGACTTTGTGCAGCTCAACCGCCGCGAGCGAATCATGCAGCGCAACAACGTGGAAAGCTCCGCCGAGCTGTTCGACTGGAAAAACCTGCGCGTGCACTACGACCGAGCCTACCAGTTGGCCCTGGAGCGGCAGTAAGCGCTACTTACCGTTGCGCATGCGTAAAGCTGCATTCGTGCTTTTGAGTCTGGGAGTGACAACTACCGCCCTGGCCCAACAGTTTTGGCTGGAGCCGGCGCGGTTTTGGGTAGCGCCGGACGCTGCCGTACACATCCGCCGGCTGATGGGCGACGGTTTCCAGGGCACTCCGTGGGCTGGAAAAAGCCGCCGCGTGGTAGATCTATGGCATTGCGCCCCGGGCCTGCCCACTCGCAGTATGCTGCCCGCCGCCACAGCGGCCGATACGCTCAGCACCACGTTCACGCTGCAACAGCCCGGCACTCATTTGCTGGCTCTCACCACCGATAATGCCTTCAGCACGTTTTCCGGCCCCGATTTTACCCGGTATCTGAAGCAGGAAAATCTGCAATACATTGCTGCTCAACGCGCACTTACCGGCGACACAACCAAATCGGTGCGCGAAGCGTACCGACGGTGTGCCAAAACTATGGTTCAGGTTGGCCCGGCAGTGGCTCACGATACGGCCCGAGCCTGGAGCCGCGTTTTGAATCAGCCCTTAGAGTTGGTACCCGAGCAGAATCCTTACCTATTGCTGCCTGGGGCTTCCCTCACTATTCGCGTACTGCGCCATGGCCGCCCGGTAGCGGGCCAGCCGGTGGTGCTTTGGCGGCGTTATCGAGGGATAGTAATTCGTCAAAACCAACTCTATAGTAACCAAAATGGGCGTTTGCTGTTTCGTTTATCAGACCCGGGTGATTACCTTGCCAGCACCGTGCGGATGGAGCTAGCTTCCAA
Source organism: Hymenobacter pini (assembly GCF_020421205.1). Classification (GTDB taxonomy): domain Bacteria; phylum Bacteroidota; class Bacteroidia; order Cytophagales; family Hymenobacteraceae; genus Hymenobacter; species Hymenobacter pini. The sequence continues at coordinate 336,838 of NZ_JAIZZH010000001.1, read as the reverse complement.
AGCTGCTTCCGCTGACTGGCAAAGCACCTGGAGCACGTTAAGCTTCGCTCTGGCCGACAAAAAACAGCATTAATGTGCCTGTTTTGGCACTTTTTGCTCTGTTCACCAAGTCCTCACGTCCCACGAGTTTTTTTGTTACCTTCGCAACTCCCGTAACCACCGAATAACCTGCGGTATGAAGTACTCCATCGATAAAAAAGAGACCTACACGATTATTACGATTGATGAGAAAAAGCTCGACACCACTGTTGCGCCGGATCTGAAATCGGAATTCGTGAAGCTAAATGCCGAGGGCATCAATAACCTCATTCTGGACCTGAGCAACGTGAAGTACACTGATTCGTCGGGGCTGAGTTCCATTCTCATTGCCAACCGTCTGTGCAACTCTACGGGTGGCTTGCTGGTGCTCACCGGCCTGCAGGACCACGTAATGAAGCTTATTACCATCAGCAAGCTGGAGTCGGTACTGCACATCCTGCCTACGGTGGAAGAAGGTATTGACCGGATTTTTCTGCACGCCATCGAGCGGGACTTGACCAGCAAGGAGTAACCTTCGCTACAAGCTATAAGCTGCAAGCTGCAAGCGTTTTGTTCTGCTGGGTTGGTTCCTCAGAACAAAGGCTTGCAGCTTGCAGCTTATAGCTTGTGGGCTTTTCTATCTATGGAGTTTGAGCTGAAAATTCTGGGTAGTGCGTCGGCCACCCCGTTTCTGGACCGTCATCATACAGCCCAGGTACTCACGGTGGGCGGCACGCAATACCTCATTGACTGCGGCGAAGGCACCCAGCGCCGGCTGATGGAGCAGAAAATCCGGCACCAGCGCATTCATACCATCTTTATTAGCCACCTCCACGGCGACCATTTTTTTGGGTTATTTGGGCTGCTAGGCACTATGCACCTGAACGGCCGCACCGAGCCATTGCGCCTGTTCGGGCCAGCGGGGCTTGATGAGGTGCTGACGATGCAGTTCCGGCACTCACACACTCAGCTCAGTTTCGAGCTGGAGTTTACGCCCGTCGATACTACCCTGCACCAACTGATATTCGAGGACAAGAACCTGATGGTGCATACGCTGCCCATGCGCCACCGCATTCCGTGCTGCGGCTACCTGTTCCGGGAGAAACCCAAGCGCCGCCGCCTGCTGGCCGAGCGTCTCCCCGATGGCCTGACCCCGGCTCAGCTCACGGCCCTCACGCTGGGCGAGGATGTGCTGGACGATGCGGGCCAGGTGCTAGTGCGCAATGCGGAGGTAACTGTGGAGCCCAAGCGGGCCCGTAGCTACGCTTTCTGCTCCGATACGCTCTACACCGAGAGCTTAGCTGATCTGGTACATGGCGTTGACCTGCTCTATCACGAGGCTACCTTTCTAGACGATATGCGCGAGCGGGCCGCCGTTACGCACCATTCTACGGCCCGACAAGCGGGTTTGCTGGCCCGACGGGCGCAGGTGCACCGCTTACTTATCGGCCACTTCAGCAGCCGCTACCGTGACTTGCAGCCCCTCTTAGCCGAGGCTAAAACTCAGTTTGAGTGGACAGAACTGGCCGTAGAAGGCCTCACGGTAAACGTAGCCGAGTAATTTTTGTCCTGCATTCCGAGCAACGCGAGGAATCCGGGTATAATACTCCATGGTAAAGCCAGATTCCTCGCGTTGCTCGGAATGACAGTTTCCCTCTCCCCTCTTTATGCCCCAACCTTTATCCCATAAAAAGCAGCAGCTCTACCTGGTATTGAGCGGCATTTTCATTGTAAACGCGCTGCTGGCCGAAATTATCGGTGTCAAGATTTTTTCGGTAGATGCGGTACTGGGCTTGCCCGGCAACCTCACGGCCGGCGTCATCATCTGGCCCGTGGTATTCATCACCACCGACATCATCAACGAATATTTCGGGCGGGCCGGGGTATTGCGCGTGAGCTTTCTCACGGTGGGGCTGATTCTGTATGCTTTCCTCGTAATTCTGGCCACTACCAAGCTGCCGCCAGCTCAGTTCTGGCTGGAGGTGAACAGCAAAGACGCCCAGGGCCGGCCGTTCAATATTGAGTTTGCCTACCAAAGCATTTTCCGGCAGGGGCTGGGCATTATCATTGGCTCTATCACCGCCTTTATCATTGGACAGGTGCTGGATGCTTCAGTGTTCCAGTGGTTCCGGCGCGTAGCAGATGGGCGCTACATTTGGCTGCGGGCCACCGGCTCCACGCTCATTTCCCAGCTCGTCGATTCGTTTGTGGTGTTGTTCGTGGCCTTCTACGTGTTCGGCAACTGGACTTTTGATCAGGTGCTGAGCGTGGCAAACACCAACTACTGGTATAAATTTGCGGCGGCCATTCTGCTCACGCCCCTGCTCTACCTCGCCCACGCCATCATTGACCGATACCTGGGCGACGAGGCCACCCGGGAGTTGCAGCAGGAAGCCGTGGCCGACAAGGCCGTGTAGTTATCATTTCTCCATACTGATGCGTTTCCTACTTCTATTCGCTGCCTTATTATTACCACAGATATTGTTAGCTCAATTTGAGCCGGGCTATTACGTCCTCACTACGGAACCGGGTGTCCGTCGTGTGGCCCAAATCAAAATGCCTGATGAGAACACCCTGTTGATCAAAGAAGGAGAACAAAAGAAGCAAGAGCTTGCCCTCAGCCAGGTTGCATATTTCAAGGCTGGCGGTAAAACTTACCGTCCAGTTAGCGGCTTTTCTATCAAGAGTGGTAAGCAAACCATAACTCATGGTTTTGCTGAAGTAATTGACAGTGGTCAAGTAATGCTGTATAACTATTCGTACCGGGAAAAGTCTCCCCCAACGATGAGTGGCAATGGCCTGATGTATGGCGGTGGATCGACTTGGGTCACTATTCGTCTGATTGAAAACGCGGGTCAACAAAATTTTACCATCATTTCAGCACCCAGCTTTTCTGGCACTAGCCAAGAGTTTCGTGAGCGTCTGCGGCCTTTTCTAGCACCTAGGGCCGATATGGTTAAATACTTAGATGCTAAGCTTCTGCTTATCTACCATCTTGAGCAGGCAGTCCAGGCACTCAACCAAGGCGAGGCTTTCGTTCCGGTAGATCCTTGGAAAGCTGCCAGATAATTAAAACTCCTTTTTCATGTCCCGCATCCTCACCGGCATTCAGAGCACCGGCCGGCCGCACCTCGGCAACCTGCTCGGCGCCATTCTTCCGGCTATTGAACTCTCCAAAAGCAGCGCCAACGAAAGCCTGCTGTTCATTGCCGACCTGCACTCCCTCACCACCGTGCGCGACGCCGAAACGCTGCGTCAGAACACCTATGCCGTGGCCGCTGCTTGGCTGGCCTGCGGCTTTGATACGGAGAAAAATCTGTTCTACCGCCAGTCGGATGTTCCGCAGGTAACGGAGCTGGCCTGGTACCTCTCGTGCTTCACGCCCTACCCCATGCTGGCCAACGCGCACTCTTTCAAGGACAAAAGTGGGCGGCTTTCGGATGTCAACGCGGGCCTGTTTACGTACCCCGTGCTGATGGCCGCCGACATCCTGCTCTACGACGCCGAGTTCGTGCCCGTAGGCAAGGACCAGGTGCAGCACCTGGAAATCACCCGCGACATTGCCTCGGCCTTCAACAGCCGCTATGGTGAGACCTTTGTGCTGCCCCAGGCCCGCGTAGATGAGCAAGTAATGATTGTGCCCGGCCTCGATGGGCAGAAAATGAGCAAGAGCTACGGCAACATTATCGACATTTTCGTGGATGACAAAGCCCTGCTCAAAACCATCAAGAGCATCGTATCGGATAGCACCCCGCTGGAAGAGCCCAAAAACCCCGATACCGATAATACCTTCAAGCTGTTTTCGCTGGTGGCCTCGCCCGAGCAGGTGGAGGAAATGCGCCAGAACTACCTGCGCGGTGGCTACGGCTACGGCCACGCCAAGCAGGCCCTGTACGAGGTTATCCGTACGCGTTTTGCCCAGGAGCGGGAACTGTTCACGTACTACATGAACAACCTGCCTGAGTTGGACCTCAAGCTGGCTGAGGGTGCTGCCAAAGCGCAGGCCTACGGCAGCACCGTTCTTAACAAAGTGCGCGAGAAGGTAGGGTATCAACCTCGCTAGAAGAGTGCTTTTACCAAACAGCAACGGCCCGGACAAATATTTGTCCGGGCCGTTGCTGTTTGACACCAGCCAAAGCATAGTTTGCTTATGGCTTTCGGAAGCTAGACACTACTGCAGTTGGACAGTAGCGCTGGTTTGATTGCCTTGGCTGTCCAGCAGTACCGTTCGGTGCAGGCCCGGCTTCAGTCCGGTCAGGTCGATTGTGGCTGCGCCGGAACCGATGGTTGCCGTGCGCTCTTGCCGGCCACTTACATCATACACGTACAGCTGCCGTTTGTCCCGGCTGGGTGCAATATGCAGTACGCCTGTGGTTGGGTTGGGATAGAATGCCATGGGTGCGACTTGGGCCCGGCGCGTTGACAGCGCGACACCCGTGTAAGCAAACACACCGCCCCGGCCGGCCGCATAAATCTGGTTTCCGAACTGCGCGAAATTCAAGGGACTGATATTGGTATCCATGTTTTGCCACGTAAGGCCGTCGTCATAGGAGATAGACATACCACCCTCCTGAAACGGATCGGATCCGGTCAGGTACGTGCCGGCTGAGCCTACCACCGCCATGGCGGCGGTTTTGTATACTGGCCCGGTCGTCGTTACGGGGCTCCACGTCTGCCCTCCATCGGAGGTGCGCCGCACTTGCCGGTCGGTGCCAAACGCCAGGCCGTGCAAAGCATCCCGGAAACACACCTCCCGTAGCGCCGTACCCATGCCGGTTGAGTTTCTGGTCCAGGTGCTGCCCTGGTCCGTTGAGTGTAGCACCTCTCCGGTGCTGGTAGTTACCCAGAGCTGATTGCCCAACGTAGTACACCGTATTGGCTTGATATTACTATCATAAGAGGATAGCGGGGGGCCGCTGTAACGCATCCATGTAGCACCGCCGTCCTTGGTTTGGTAAATAGGCCATGAACGTTCGCCTGCCTCGGGTATACCGATCAACACCCCGACGGACGAACTAAAGAACCGCACAAACCGCAGTGGCGAACTCGGGGTGTTGGATACGGTAATAAAGCCCTCTGGGCCGGTGGTGGTACGCATCAGGGTACCCGTCGTGCGACGAATCAGCCACGCGTTCTGGGCATCCATACCCCATACATCATCGGCCCCTTTCAGCGCGCCTTCCTGCCACGTTTCCCCGCCGTTCGTTGTGCAAAAGACAAAATCCTGGTAAGCGCCCATTCCGTAATTGACGTAGCGGGTGCCCCACATCATCTTGGCAGTGGGCAGCATCAACGAGGTGTAGCTGGACCCTCCCATAACTGTATTGGGTGGCGTGATGCACGTCCAAGACGACTGCGCGTAGCAGGGCAGCATTGCGGCAGTACTCAGCAGGGCGCTGACAATTAGTATACTTTTTTTCATACGTGCTATAAATAATTTGGAGCTCAAAAGGTACGGACAATAACCAGCGAAAAATGCTCTTCGCCGTGGAATTCATTGAAAATGAATTCCTGCTCAACTTACCTTCCGGGAACAAGCGCTAACTAACCGGTGCTCTTTGTTGGTTGAACTCATTTTTGCTCGCAGGCAGCAGCGCGAACTGCACCGAGAAATAAACCACAACGGCCCGGCTACCTAAGGTAACCAAGCCGTTGTAGTGGTGGCCTACCGGTCGTTCTGAGCTACGCCAAGACGACGGCGGCGAGTGTTACTCAGCTTTATACTCGTTCCAGCTCTTAATCTTTAGATCCTTCATTTCCAGGCGGCAGAAGGCCTGGATGAAGGCTTTGGCCAGGCGGGCGTTGGTGAGTAGCGGGATGCCGAAGTCGATGGCGGTGCGGCGGATCTTGTAGTCGTTGTCCAGCTCACCCTTCGAGAGGTTCTTGGGGATGTTGATGACCAGGTCAATCTTCTTCTCCTTGAGGTAGGTCAGCACGTTGGGTTCCTCGTGGTCATCGGGCCAGAAAAGCAGGCTGCTGGGGATGTTGTTTTCGGCGAAGAAGCGGTGCGTACCCTGGGTGGCGTAAATCTGGTAGCCTTTCTTCACCAGCAATTCCACGGCCGAAAGCAGGGCTACTTTCGACTTGATGGGGCCGCCGGAAATCAGCACCGACTTCTGCGGAATCTTGTAGCCCACGCTCAGCATCGACTTCAAAAGAGCTTCCTCGGCGGTGTCGCCCAGGCAGCCTACTTCGCCGGTGCTCACCATGTCTACGCGCAGCACCGGGTCGGCGCCGGGCAGGCGGGTGAAGGAGAACTGCGGAGCCTTCACACCCACGAAGGGCGAATCGTACACCAGCTCGCTGGCGTCACGCTCCACCTTCTTGCCCAGCAGTACCTGCGTAGCCTTTTTGATCAGGTTATTGCCCGATACTTTGGACACGAAGGGGTAGCTGCGCGAGGCGCGGATGTTACACTCAATCACCCGGATTTCGCCGTTTTTCTCCAGGAACTGGATGTTAAACGGCCCGCTGATTTCGTAGCGCTTGGCAATCTTCTCGGCAATGATTTTGAGCCGGCGGATGGTGCGCACGTATACCTTCTGGGGCGGGTAGTACATGGTGGCGTCGCCGGAGTGCACGCCGGCAAACTCCACGTGCTCCGAAATGGCGTAGCTCACAATTTCGCCTTTGTCGGCCACCGCGTCCAGCTCAATTTCCTTGGCCTCCTGCATAAACTCCGATACCACCACCGGGTACTCGGCGCTTACCTCGGTAGCAGCCTGCAGGAAAGCTTCCATTTCGAAGGCGTTGGACACCACGTTCATGGCCGCGCCCGATAGCACATAGCTGGGCCGAATGAGCACCGGGTAGCCCACTTCGCCCACAAACTCGAACATGGCGTCGAGCGAGGTCAACTCCTTCCAGCGGGGCTGGGCAATGCCCAGTTCGTCCATGATGCTGGAGAACTTGTGGCGGTTTTCGGCCTCGTCGATGCGGGCCGGGGCGGTACCCAGGATGGGCGCCTTGGCATCGGCCAAGCGGGTGGCGAGGTTGTTTGGAATCTGGCCGCCGGTGCTCAGAATCACGCCTTCGGGCTGCTCGAACTCCAGAATGTCCATCACCCGCTCGAAGCTCAGTTCCTCGAAGTACAGCCGGTCCGACACGTCGTAGTCGGTCGAAACAGTTTCGGGGTTGTAGTTGATGATGATGGTTTTGTAACCTTCTTCGGAGGCCGTCTGCACGGCATTTACGCCGCACCAGTCAAACTCCACGGAGCTACCAATGCGGTACACGCCCGAGCCCAGCACGGCAATGGACTTGTCGGTTTCCGGCTGCAGGTCGTTTTCGGTGCCGTGGTAGGTGCTGTAGAGGTAGTTAGTTTTGGCCGGGAATTCGGCGGCCAGCGTGTCAATCTGCTTGATGACGGGCAGCACACCCAGGGCCTTGCGGCGGGCGCGCACCAGCAGCTCGTCGGCTTTCACGTCGCCTTCGCCCAGCAGCTTTACGGCAATCTGCTGGTCCGAGAAACCCGCTTTCTTGGCTTCGCGCAGCAGCTCTGTTTCCAGCGCATCTACGCCGTGGCCGCGCTGGGCGGCCAGCTGGTTGCCCAGCTCGAAAATGGTGAGCAGGCGCTGCAGGAACCACAGGTCAATCTTGGTCAGATCATGCACCTGCTGGATGGTGTAGCTGGCCTCAAACGCCAGGTTGATGGCGAAGATGCGCTCCTCGTTCGGCTCGCTCAGCAACCGGTCGATGGTGGCATTATCGGCCTGCTCGGGCTTATTGGCTACGAAACCGCGCTTGCCGGTATCCAGCATGCGCAGGCCTTTCTGAATGGCTTCCTCGAACGATTTGCCGATGGCCATTACCTCGCCCACACTCTTCATGGCCGAGCCAATCTGCCGGTTTACCCCCGAAAACTTGCTCAAATCCCAGCGCGGCAGCTTCACTACCACATAGTCGAGAGCCGGCTCGAAGAAGGCCGAGGTAGTCTGCGTTACGCTGTTTTTCAGCTCAGCCAGCGAGTAGCCCAGGCTCAGCTTGGCCGCCACGAAGGCCAGTGGGTAGCCCGTAGCCTTGGAGGCCAGCGCCGAGGAGCGCGACAGACGGGCATTCACCTCAATTACGCGGTAGTCCTCCGACACGGGGTCGAGGGCGTACTGAATGTTGCACTCGCCCACGATGCCCAGGTGGCGGATGGTCTTGATGCCAATGCTGCGCAGCTTGTGGTACTCCCGGTTGCTCAAGGTCTGCGACGGAGCCACCACGATGCTCTCCCCGGTGTGGATACCGATGGGGTCGAAGTTCTCCATGTTGCAGACGGTGATGCAGTTATCGTACGCATCCCGCACCACTTCGTACTCCACTTCCTTCCAGCCCTTCAGCGACTCTTCCACCAGAATCTGGTCGGAGGTGGTGAAGGCCTTTTGAGCCAGGGCGCGCAGCTCGTCCATGTTGTTGGCGAAGCCGCTGCCCAGGCCGCCCAGCGCAAACGCCGCCCGCACGATGATGGGGAAACCAATTTTCTCGGCCGCCGCCAGCGCGTCGTCCATAGTCGTCACGGCCACGCTGCGGGCCGAGAGCACGCCAATCTGGTCGAGCTTCTCCTTGAAGATGTCCCGGTCCTCAGTGTCGATAATGCTTTGCACGGGCGTGCCCAGCACCTTCACGTTGTACTTCTCGAATACCCCGGCGCGGTACAGGGCCACGGCGCAGTTCAGGGCCGTCTGGCCCCCAAACGCCACCAGAATACCATCGGGCTGCTCCTTCTTGATAACTTCCTCCACGAAGAAGGGCGTCACGGGCAGGAAGTACACGTCGTCGGCAATGTTGTCCGACGTTTGCACGGTGGCAATGTTGGGGTTGATGAGGATGGTGCGGATACCTTCCTCTTTCAGGGCCTTCAGCGCCTGCGAGCCGGAGTAATCGAACTCCCCGGCCTCCCCAATCTTGAGAGCACCGGAACCAAGGATGAGAACTTTCTGTGGTTTATTCATTCTGGGTGTGAAGCAACAGCCCTATGCGGGGGTCGTGTTAAAAGTCTTGTGGAGTTGGTTACAGCTTACTGGCTTGCCTGGGCGGTTTTAGGCGCGCTGAAAAGCGTATCCGTTTTGATCATATCCCATTTCCCGGACGGCCGTCTGACCATCCAGAGTTTGATGGTAGCATCGGCCCGCTCGCCCTGCAGAAAGAACTGAAAGACCGATGTATCCTTTTTGGCGCCAAGCTGATGCACTTTGAAGTTTCGCTCGGTGATTTCGCCCGTGCGGCTGGTAATGCGCGGAGAAACCTTGGCTGATTTCATGGCCCGATTGACAATGTCGCCCGGCTCCCCCAACATGGCTTTTAGGATGGTTTTCTGGCCAAAGAACTTGCCGAATACATACACGGCCAGCACCAGGGCGCCAGCTACGATAAACACCCAATTCGGCAGACCTCTGCGTTTTTCTGACATATGGAAAGTGCGTTGGAGGAAGCGAAGGTAGTAGGCAGCCAGAGTTCAGTATGTTTGAAGAATCTTAACTCGCGCTGACTTACCAAATGGGCGTTTTATAATGAAATGTGTCTTTTTGTTTTTATTCTGCTGTGCATTGGTAAGCCAAACATTAGCCCAGTCTTATCGGGCCAAGAATGCCATGCGTACTCACGAAGTACCAGTACCGGCCAAAGTTGTCAAGAAGTTTAAGCGAACCTATCCAGATGCTCAAATTGATTCTTGCCGCGTTTACGGTGACTTAGAGAAAGGTGAAGAAGAGTACATGTTTTACTCTAAACGGCAGAACAAAGTGCTCAATGTAGCTTTTGACAGACATTGCAAATTCGCCGAATCTAAAACCGAAGTTTCCGTAAAAGAACTACCGTTGCAGCTCCAGCAAAGACTGATTCATAATTCATTCAATGCCCAAGGCATCGGCAGAGTATTTAAAACCGTAGGCAGTCGAAGACGCGACGAGGTGGAGTACATGGTTGAATGCGTTACAGACTTTGATGGCAAACCACTTATGCTCTACATGTACTTCAAGGAAAACGGCTACCCGGCTAATCCAGGCTTCCGGTAGAGATGCTTCGACAAGCTCAGCGTGACGCTCTTACGGATGCTGCGCTTTATACTTCTCTACCTCGTCCAGAAACTGGTCAAAGAGGAACTCCGTATCCTGGGGGCCGCCGGCGGCTTCGGGGTGAAACTGGGTGGAGAAGAAGGGCTTGGTTTTGTGCTTGATGCCTTCGCAGGTGCCGTCGTTCAGGTTTTCGAACAGCATGTCCCACTCAGCGGGCAGCGTGGCGGTGTCCACCGCGAAGCCGTGGTTCTGGCTGGTGATGTAGCTGCGTTGGGTGCCGGTTAACTTCACGGGCTGATTGTGGCTGCGGTGGCCGTATTTCAGCTTGAAGGTGTCGCCGCCCGCGGCCAGGCCCATAAGCTGGGAGCCCAGGCAGATGCCGAAGATTGGCTTGTCTTGCTCCAGCGCTTTTTGCAGGTGGCTGATGGTGGCGGTGCACATTTTCGGGTCGCCGGGGCCATTGCTTAGGAACAGGCCGTCGTAGTCGAGCTGGGTGAAGTCGTAGTCCCAGGGCACCCGAATCAGCTCTACATCACGCTCCAGGAAGCAACGGATGATGTTGGTTTTGGTACCGCAGTCCACCAGCACGATTTTGTTTTTGCCGGTGCCGTAGCGCTGCACGCCCTGGGGACTCACTTGGGCCACCAGGTTGTCCTGGTTGGGGTCGTGCAGGGGCACGTCCTGCTCGGCCACAATTTTGCCGAGCATGGCCCCCTTCTCGCGCAGCTTCTTAGTGAGCATGCGGGTATCCACCCCGAAGATGCCGGGGATGTTGTACTCCGCCAGCCAGTCGCCCAGGCTCTTGGCGGCGTTCCAGTGGCTGTGCTCCTCGGAGTAGTAGTTCACCACCAGCCCGGCAATGTGAATCTTGTCCGACTCAAAAATCTTCGAAATCGACTCGTACAGCTCCTCGCCCGGCACCCCGTAGTTGCCCACCATGGGGTAGGTCAGCACCAGAATCTGCCCGGCGAAGGACGGGTCGGTGAGGTTTTCGGGGTAGCCGGTCATGGCCGTGCTGAATACCACCTCGCCCGCGGCGGAGGTGAAGGCGCCGAACGACTGGCCCTGAATTTCAGTACCGTCTTCGAGGACGAGTTTTACTTGCTTCATGTTATTCACCCTTGTCGTAGGTTTCTTTTGAGTAACAGGTGGGGTAATCTTGGAAGCCATTCCAGTAAACCCAGAGTCTTTCGCACTGGTCGCAAACCAATATGTGCTTCATCTTATCATAAAGCTCATTCGAGTCAATCTTTTCTGTAAAGGCGTCGTACTCGACATCGGAAATGAAAAGCAGCTCAGCTGGGTTGGGGATAGTACTGAAACTAATCCAGTTGCCGCACTTACAAATGATTTTCGGCATGGCTATTTCAGAGTTAGAGGCGTAACGATTCTGAAACGCCCTGTATCGGGTGCCTGATAAGGACGAGACGAGGCCGCGGGCCGGATTTGGAACCGTCCGGATACAATTTCGGCTGGAACAGAACCGAATACCAGGGGTCTATTCCAGCCGAACAATGAGGTAAGCCAAACGGGAGAGAAAGAAACTAGATCAATCGGTCCCGCACCCTGCCACTTCCAAATGTCAGGCATCGGGAAGTCGGGCGGGCACAACTGCTGGAAGGAAAAGGGGGAGGCTGTTCTTTCGGGGAAAGAACCGGCCGGTTGCTGCACAGGAGTCACCAATGGCAGCGGGCAGCTTGTCAGAAGGGGAGCGTGGCTCGGGAGCTTCAGGGTGCTACTCATTGGGGCTGCAAGTTAGGCCACAGGTCGTTTACTTTTTCACTTCGGCCGGAATTAATGCGTACAGCGCCTGCAAGAACCGGTCTACCTCGGCCTTGGTGATATTCAGCGGGGGCAGCAGGCGCAGCACCGTGGGGTCGGAGGCGTTGCCCACGAAGATGTGGTGCTCCGCCAGCAGCTGGTCGCGCAGGTCCTTGATGGGGAAATCATACTTGATGCCCACCATCAGGCCCCGGCCGCGGATTTCCTCGGCCCCGGCGTGGGCTTCCAGCTCCGTGCGCAGGTAGTCGCCCAGCTCGGCGGCGTGCTGCACCAGGTTTTCCTGCTCAATGACTTCCAGCACGGCCAGCGCAGCGGCGCAGGCCAGGTGGTTGCCGCCAAACGTGGTGCCCAGCAGTCCGTAGGACGCCTTCAGCTCGGGCGCAATCAGAATGCCACCGATGGGGAAGCCGTTGCCCATGCCCTTGGCCACCGAAATAACATCGGGCCGGATGCCGGCGTGCTGGTGGGCGAAGAACTTGCCGCTGCGGCCGTAGCCGCTCTGCACCTCATCGGCAATTAGCAGCGCACCATACTGCTTACACAGCGCCGCCAGCCCCTGCAGGAACTCATCAGAAGGCATGATGATGCCGCCCACGCCCTGGATGGGCTCGATGATGGCTCCGCACACGTCGCCGCCCTGCAGCACCTGCTCCACCGCCGCCAGGTCGTACTCCAGGAAGCTGATGTGGTGGTCGGCGTTGAAAGGTGCCACGATTTTGGGGTTATCGGTGGCGGCTACCGCGCCCGAAGTGCGGCCGTGGAACGCGCCCCGGAATGCTATAACGCGCTTTTTGCCGGTGTGGAAGGAAGCCAGCTTCAGCGCATTCTCGTTGGCCTCGGCCCCTGAGTTGCACATAAACAGCGTGTAGTCCTCGTAGCCCGACACCCGACCCAGCTTCTCGGCCAACTCCCGCTGAATCGGAATCTGCACGGAGTTGGAGTAGAAGCCCAAGTTCTGCAGCTGCCCAGTAATGCGCTGCACGTAGTGCGGGTGCGAGTGGCCGATGCTGATAACGGCGTGGCCACCATAAAAATCCAGGTACTCCTGGCCTTTGTCGTCCCAAAGCGTCGCCCCCAGCGCCTTCACGGGCGTGATGTTGACGAGCGGATACACGTTGAAAAGCTCCATGGTATAGATGTGAGAGCTGAGAAGTTAGAACTTAGAAACGTACGGCAGAACTCAAAACTGAACGTTATTCCAAGCTTGCCGAGGAATCTCGCGTGCTGATGTTGTGATGGTATTCCGTACGTCAGCACGCGAGATTCCTCGACTTCGCTGCACTCCGCTCGGAATGACGTTCTGGGTTAGAACAGCCCAGCCTTCAGACCCAGCCCCGTCGTTTCGGGCAGGCCAAAAATTAGGTTCATGTTCTGCACGGCCTGGCCGGAAGCACCTTTCACCAGGTTGTCGATAACCGAGGTGATGAGCAGCTGCTTGCCGAGTTTCTGCACGTGCAGCAGGCACTTGTTGGTGTTGACTACCTGCTTCAAGTGCACTTCCTTGTCCGATACCGTGGTGAACGGCGCGTCCTGGTAGAACTGCTGGTACAGTGCGCGGGCTTCGTCCTGGGTCAAATCCGACGGCGTGTAGACGCTGGCGAAGATGCCCCGAGTGAAGTTGCCGCGGTATGGGATGAAGTGAATGTCCACGTCCAGCGCGTGCTGTAGCTGCGCCAGACTCTCCCCTATCTCGCCCAGGTGCTGGTGCGTGAAGGGCTTGTAGATGGACACGTTGTTGGTGCGCCACGAGAAATGCACCGTCTCCGACAGGCTCTGCCCCGCACCCGTGCTGCCCGTAATGGCCGATACGTGCACGTCGTCCCGGAGCTTGCCCGCCTGGGCCAGCGGCAGCAGCGCCAACTGGATGGCCGTGGCGAAGCAGCCGGGGTTGGCAATGCTCTGGGCCTGCTGGATTTGGCTGCGGTTCAGCTCCGGCAGTCCGTACACAAACTCCCGGCCCGCAAACTCGGCGTCGGCTTCCAGGCGGAAGTCGTTGCTCAGGTCGATGACGTGGGTGGTTTCGGGCAGCGGGTTCTGGGTCAGCCAGGCCTTGGAGTTGCCGTGGCCCAGGCAAAGGAACACCACGTCTTCGTCGCCCTGTAGCGCGGCCGCAAAGCGCAGCTCCGTGTCGCCCACCAGGTCGTCGTGCACCTGATAGATGGGGTTGCCGGCGTTGGAGAAACTCACTATGCCGCCCAGCTCCACAAACTCGTGGTGCAGCAGAATGCGCAGTAGCTCCCCCGCCGTGTAGCCGGCCCCGCCGACGATGCCAGCCTTAATTTTCATCGTTGAACGAGCCGTGAATCCGCAGTTGGTTGCTGAAGATTTTGATGAAGCCTTTCGCGTCGCGCGAGTCCCAAGCGTTGTTTTCCTCCCCGTAGGTGGCCACCTTCGACTGCATCATATCGAAATCCGACTCAATACCCAGCAGCTCAAATTGGTAGGGCTTCAAGTTTACGTACACCGTGCCCGATACCCGCGCCTGCGACGACTCCAGGAAAGCCTCCATGTCGCGCATCACCGGGTCGAGGTACTGGGCTTCGTGCAGCAGCGTGCCGTACCAGTTGGCGATGTAGTCCTTATGCAGCAGCTGCCAGCGGCTGGAGGTGTGTTTTTCCAGCAAGTGGTGGCCTTTGATGAGGATCAAGGGTGCCGGAGCCTCAAAGCCTACGCGGCCCTTAATGCCCAGAATCGTGTCGCCCACGTGGGTGTCGCGGCCAATGGCGTATTGGCCGGCCAGCTCGTTGAGGGCCACAATCAGGTCCACCGGCTTCATCTGCTCGCCGTTCAGGGCCACCGGCTCACCTTTCTCGAAGGTGATGCTGATTTCCTGCGGCTCTTGCTTGCTCAATTGCGTCGGCCAAGCCGACTCGGGCAGGCCCTGGCGGGAGGTTAGCGTTTCAACGCCGCCTACGCTGGTGCCCCAGATGCCTTTGTTGATGGAGTATTTGGCTTTTTCCCAGCTCATCTCCACGCCATTGGCTTGCAGATACTCAATTTCCTGCTGGCGCGAAAGGCCCAGGTCGCGGATGGGCGTGATGATTTCGGTATCGGGCGAAATTACCGAAAAGGCCACATCGAAGCGTACCTGGTCGTTGCCGGCGCCGGTGCTGCCGTGAGCAATGTAGTCGGCCTTGTTCTCGCGGGCGTACTCGGCCAGCGCCAGGCTCTGGAACATGCGCTCGGCACTCACGCTCAATGGGTAAGTATCGTTTTTGAGCACGTTGCCAGCCAGCAGATAGCGCAGGCACTGCTGATAGAACCGCTCCGTTACGTCAATCACCTCGTGGCGCGTGGAGCCCATTTCATAGGCTCGTTCCTCAATGGCTACCAACTCCTCCTTCGAGAACCCGCCCGAGTTAACAATTACCGTGTGAACTTCCAGGCCCAGCTCCTTGGTCAGGTACACCACGCAATAGGATGTATCCAAGCCGCCGCTGTAGGCGAGAACTACTTTTTTCATCAAATGAGAGCTTAGAACTAAGAGGTTAGAGCTTAGAAAGCAGGATTTGGAAAAGAGAAGTGAGCTGAGAGAAGTCCGTTCGCACAACGCGAAACCCTACCCTCTCACTTCGAATTTCTCTACTGCTCCTGGCTCAGGATTTCGATGGTTTGCTGACTGAATTTGTCGTTCAGGTTATCGTACACCATGCCGGTGCAGAGGCACATCTTGCGCTGGTTCTCCATCAGAATGCCGTAGTTCTTGCAGCTGGAGCAGCCTTTCCAGAAATCATCCGACTGCGTAAGCTCCGGGAACGTGACGGGCCGGTAGCCTAGCTCGTTGTTGATCTTCATAACGGCCGCCGATGTGGTGATACCGAAGATCTTAGCCGCCGGATACTTGGTGCGCGACAGCTCAAACACCCGGTGCTTGATGGCGCGGCCTAGCCCTTCCTTGCGCAACTCGGTATTCACAATCAGGCCGGAATTCACTACAAACTTGGCGTCCTCGAACGTCTCGATGTAGCAGAAACCCGCCAGTTGCTCGTCAATGAAAGCAATGATAGAATCACCCTTCTCCATCTTCTTAATCAGATAGTTAGGGTCACGCTTGGCAATACCAACGCCGCGCGTTTTGGCTGACTCGGCATACCATTGACAGAGGGTGTCCGCATACTGCGCATCGGCAGCAGTGGCAACGCGTAAAATCATGGTCAGGGCTCGGTTAGTTGCCAGGTGTATACGGCAACAGACTCGGAAAGACGATTAGGGAGGAGGTTGCTTGCGTAACAAGCGGCCAAGGCTCCGCGGCCAGCCGAATGAAATCGGCACCGTAGTGAAAGAGCTTGGAAGGAAGTAGAAACCCGCTGCCTGCGCCCATTTGGCGGCTTAGGGTGGCTTAGGGAGTCAGGAGAAGGGAGCCGGAGGCCTACACTCGTGTCAGGGAGTTACTCAGGAAAAACTTTCTTCAGTGGGGCACTTACGGTAGTGGCCCCTTTTCGCCGGTTTCGGTACTGTGGAAACCCGATGCGAAACATTGCACGCCAGCCTACGCTGGCATTGTTCGCACAACCATCACTGGTCGTCGCAGAAGTGCAATTGAAGAGAGGTGAGTCATTGACAGTGCCGCGGGGCGGCGTGAAGCGTTTTCGTGGTTTAAATCGTTTAAACCGCTAAATCGTTGCAAAACTAGATGTTTTTTTTTGGAAACTTTGTCCCCCCGAGTACAAAAAAAGTTCTGATCGGTAGCTGTATCCCGGTGATGCCCAAGCCGACCTTCCCTTCATTTTGGCCGCTGTTGTTCTGTTACGGCCCTTTTTACTTCCTCCGAAAGCTATGCGTGAAGGCCTGAAAATTTTCAAGATTGGCGGCGGCATCATTGATGATGAAGCCCAGCTGCGGCAATTTTTGCTGGCCCTATCCCAGGTGTCGGGCCACAAGCTACTGGTGCACGGCGGTGGCAAAGGCGCCAGCCAGATGCTCCGCGACCTGGGCATTGAACCCCAGATGATACAGGGCCGCCGCATCACCGATGCCGCCACGCTGGACATCGTGACCATGTTCTACGCGGGCAAAACCAACAAGCAGGTGGTAAGCCTGTTGCAGAGCTTCGGGGTGAATGCCCTGGGCCTTTCCGGGGCTGATGGCAACGCTATCCGGGCGGTGAAACGGCCAGTAAAGGACATTGACTACGGATTTGTGGGCGACCTGCCCGCCGACGCGGTAAACGTGGCCCTGCTGCATCAGTTGCTGCAAGCCAGCCTCACGCCCGTGTTCTGTGCCATCACCCACGATGGACAAGGCCAACTGCTCAACACCAACGCCGATACCATTGCCAGCACCCTGGCCCGCACCATGGCCGCGCACTACGAGGTAGAGCTGCATTTCTGCTTTGAAAAGGACGGGGTGCTGCGCGACGTGAACGACGACAGCTCGGTGATTCCGCAGATAACCGCCGAGCAGTACCAGCAGCTGAAAGCTGAGGGCATTATTGCCGCCGGCATGGTTCCCAAGCTCGATAATGCGTTTGAAGCGCTGGAAGCCGGCGTGGAGCGGGTCGTAATTGAAAACGCGCTGCTGATCAACGAGCCGGTAAAAACTATCCTATGCCGGAGCTAATCGAACAACTTGCCGACGAAGCCATTGCGCTGTTGCAACAACTCATCAGTACCCCATCCTTTTCGCGGGAAGAGGACCGTACTGCTGATGTGCTGGTGGAGTTTCTGGCGCAGCACAGCGCCAAGCCCCAACGCGACGCCAACAACGTGTGGGCTATTTCGAAGCACTTCGACCCCAGCAAGCCTACCATCCTGCTCAACTCCCACCACGATACGGTGAAGCCCGGCAGCACCTGGACCTACGACCCGTTCGGAGCGGTGGTAGAGGGCGACCGGCTCACGGGCCTGGGCAGCAACGACGCGGGAGCCTCGGCGGTGTGCCTGCTGGCCACGTTTCTGTACTTCGAGCAGCAAGAAACCGCCCCGCCCTTCAACCTGATTTGCGCCATTACGGCCGAGGAAGAAGTGTCGGGCGTGAACGGGATTCGACGGCTGCTGCCGTTACTGCCCCACATTGACTTAGGCGTTGTGGGCGAGCCGACGCAGATGGACCTGGCCGTAGCCGAAAAAGGCCTGGTAGTGCTGGACTGCGTGGCCCACGGCCGCACCGGGCACGCCGCCCGTGAGGAAGGCGAAAATGCCCTCTACAAAGCTGTGGCTGATATTCGCTGGTTTGAAACCTACCGCTTCCCGCAGGTATCGGAGCTGCTGGGGCCGGTGAAAATGACGGTTACCCAAATCCAGGCCGGCTCCCAGCACAACGTTGTGCCCGACCGGTGCACCTTTGTGGTGGATGTGCGTACCAACGAACTGTATTCCAATCAGGAAATAGTAGAACTAGTGCGCCAGCACGTCACCTCCGACGTTGCGCCTCGCTCTACTCATCTCAACTCTTCCCGCATTGCCCTTGAGCATCCGCTGGTACAGCGCGGCGTGGCACTGGGCCGTCGCACATTCGGCTCCGTTACCCTCTCCGACCAAAGCATGATGCCCTTTACCACAGTGAAAGTAGGCCCCGGCGACTCGGCCCGCTCCCACACCCCCGATGAGTACATATTGCTCAGCGAAATCCAGGCTGGGGTGCGTGGGTACATTGAGTTGCTCGACGGGCTGCAACTATAAAACCGGAGGAAAAACCACGTGCTTTAGCGTTGCTCAGTATGTGGTTCAACTATTTTCAATACTCTGCCCTCTCATTTTGAATAGCGGAGCGACTACCACCAACGAACATGAAAATCTGGGATAAAGGCATTGCCGTCGATAAGAAAATTGAGCAGTTCACGGTGGGCCGTGACCGGGAGCTGGACATGTACCTGGCGCAGTTTGATGTGCAGGCCTCCAAGGCCCAGGCCAACATGCTGGCCGCGGCCGGCCTGATTTCAGCGGAGGAAAACCAGCAGCTGCAGCAGGGCCTAGCAGAGCTGGCGGCGCAGGTCGAAACCGGTACGTTCATCATCGATGAGGCCTTTGAGGATGTACATTCCAAAATCGAGTATTACCTCACCGAGAAATTCGGCGACGCGGGCAAGAAAATCCACACCGCCCGCTCCCGCAACGACCAGGTGCTGACGGCCATCCAGCTTTTCCTGAAAGACTACACTCAGCGCGCGGCCGCCCGCACCCTGGAACTGGTGGATGTGCTGCTGCAGAAAGCCGAAGCGCACAAGACCGACCTGATACCCGGCTACACCCACTTCCAGGCGGCCATGCCCAGCTCGTTTGGGTTGTGGTTTTCGGCCTACGCCGAGCATCTGCTGCTGGATTTGGCCCTGTTTGAAGCCGCTCACACCGTGGCCGACCAGAACCCCTTGGGCTCAGGCGCGGGCTTCGGCTCCTCCTTCCCCATCGACCGGCTGCAGACCACCCGGGAAATGGGCTTCGGCAACCTGGCCGTGAGCAGCGTAGGCGCCCAGATGCTGCGCGGCAAAACGGAAAAGACGCTGGCGTTTGCCTTGGCCGGCATGGCTGCCACCTTGGCCAAAATGGCTTACGACCTGGTGCTCTACAACTCCCAGGACCTGGCCTTTGTGGAGTTGCCTAAGGAATTTACCACCGGCTCCAGCATCATGCCGCACAAGAAAAACCCGGATGTGTTTGAGCTGATTCGGGCGCGGTGCAACGCCTTGCAGGCCCTGCCGAATACGCTCATGCTAGCCACCAGCAACCTGCCCAGCGGCTACCACCGGGACTTCCAGATTCTGAAGGAAATTCTGTTTGAGCCAATGACGCAGTTTCTGGACATTCTGGACATTGTGCTGTTTGCCCTGCCGGAGCTGAAAATCAAGCCCAACTTGGTAGAGCAGGCCAAGTACGATGCCATTTTCACCGTGGAAAACATCAACCAGCTTATTCAAAGCGGGACCCCCTTCCGGGAGGCCTACAAACAGGTTGGCCACGCCGTAGAAGATGGCAGCTACGTAGCGCACCGCGAGTTCCAGACGACGCACTTGGGCAGCGTGCACAACCTTGGGCTGGATGAGATTCAGAAGAAAGTAGCTCAGTTTCGCACTGGCAGCAAATTAGTCCGAGCCAAATAGCGTCAAGATAATCACCGAGTGTAACAGCCCCCGCAGAACCTGTCTGTTCTGTGGGGGCTGTTGCTTTTACACTCTCAGCCAGCTCAATTACAGATTTTTTGTCAATGACAAAATTATATACATTATTTACAACATTTTGAAAAACAATGCTTTGCAATATAATTTTCTATAGGTGAGTGATTACTTACAAAAAAAAGTAAGCCAATACTTACTGATGTCAAAATCCTTCTGTAATATTGTCCCACTAACGGTAGCGACTCCCACTAGCTGCCGCCTAGTAATTCCCACGCTCTGTTATCCGGCTGTACTCCCACCCTCAGCCGGCCCTTTCGAAAATCGCGCGAATTTGCCCCCGGCTCTTCGCCAGCTGATCTTCGGAAACCACGTAGCCGGCCGATTCGGACCCTCCGAGTCGGCCGGCTTCTGTTTGGGGCTTGAGGTGACCTTTATGGGAGCCTACTGCTTTTATTGAAAAAAAACGCGTTTTTAGCGAACAGAGCCCGAACTTGCGGCTTCAACAGCACAAAGAGGTTTTCTACCTCTGCCTCCCTTCGCCGCGCTAAACCAACTGCCATATGACCAACCGCAAACAGCACATTGCCGACGTAGCATTGCAGCTCTTTGGGGACAAAGGCTTCGAAAACACGTCTACACAGCTGATTGCTAAAGCTGCCGGCGTTTCGGAAGCTTTGATTTTTAAGCATTTCGGCTCCAAAGATCAGCTGCTCGAATTCGTAATCCGGAACGGCTACAAGCGCATTATTGAGGACAACCGCGGCGGCTTGGCCGAGCCCGATCCGCTGGCGTTTATTCACAGCGTAATTGAGCTGCCCTTTAAGCTGGTGCAGGCGGAGCCGCACTTCTGGAAGCTGCAGTACCGCCTAGCCGACTCCGAAATGGCCCGGCAGCAGCACGAGCGGTTTATGAAGCCAGTGCCTTCCTTGCTGCGCGACGCCTTCAAGAAACTTGGCTACGCCGACCCCGACAAAGAAACGGAGCTGCTGCTGCTGCTGGTGGAGGCCCTCTGGAAGCAAGAGGCTACCAAAACGGACGACACCTCCGGCCAAGCCATGCTAGATTTTATCAAGCAGAAGTACGGCCAGCAGTAAACCGTGCTTTTCTGCGCTATTGCTACGTATGCGTTACCTGGGTTTCGTAGGAGCTGGATTGATTGTGAGCGTACTGAGTATTGCTCCTTCCTGGGCGCAGACCAGTGTAGTGCAGCAGCTGGAGCAAGAGTTGGAATACGTACGACTTCAGCCCGATTCGCTTGACCAGAACCCGGGCCCGGCGTTGGTGCTACCATCGGCATCCTGGGGCAGCGCACAGAAGCAGCTCCCTGCCGACAAAGGTGTGATTTACGGCAGCTGTGTGCAGCGTTTGGGAGGTACGCGTAGTGGTGGGTTGGGCCAGTATATCCGGGTGGTGAACCTTAGCACGGGCAAGTATTTCCGGCTCGGGGTTAAGCCTATCCTTCGCTCCCGCCGCGAAAACGCGTTTTGCTACGCCCTGCCCCCCGGCCGCTATGCGCTCATCAACTATGAGTTTGCAGATAGCAAGTGGTACGGGGCAGAGCTGCACATAGAACCGATACGAAAACACCGCAACAGTCAGACGCTGCGCAACACTCGCTACCTATTCGACGTTCGACTGGGCGAAGTGCAGTACCTAGGGACCTGGGATTTTAGCCAAGAGTTTGACCCGCGCTTTCTGGACGAGAAGTTTAGCTTAGATGGAGCATTCGGACCCAATTTCCCCCATCTCCCCATCAGCCAAGCCCGCACGGAATTACCCAAATAAGCAACGCCCCGACCAGTAGTTTTGGCCGGGGCGTTGTGTATAGGAGCAGAAGCTAAACTATGTGCTCCTGTATTACAGGTGAATTACCTCGCCATAGGCGGCGGCAGCGGCCTCCATGACGGCTTCACTCATGGTGGGGTGCGGGTGCACAGCCTTAATGATTTCGTGGCCGGTGGTTTCGAGCTTGCGGGCTACCACCACTTCGGCAATCATTTCGGTTACGTTGGAGCCAATCATGTGGGCACCAAGCCATTCGCCGTACTTCTTGTCGAAAATAACCTTCACGAAGCCGTCCTTCACGCCGCCGGCCGAGGCTTTGCCCGAAGCCGAGAAGGGGAATTTGCCCACCAGAATATCGTAACCCTGTTTTTTGGCTTCTTCTTCGGTAAGGCCTACCGAGGCAATTTCCGGCGAAGCGTAGGTGCAACCGGGAATGTTCTGGTAGTTGAGCGGCTCGGGGTGGTGGCCGGCAATTTTCTCTACGCAAATGATACCCTCAGCCGAAGCCACGTGGGCCAGCGCCGGTCCGGGCACAATGTCGCCGATGGCGTAGATGCCGGGCACGTTGGTCTGGTAGAAGTCGTCCACGATGACGCGGCCTTTCTCTACCTTGATACCCAGCTCTTCGAGGCCAATGTTTTCGAGGTTGGTAACCACACCGGCGGCCGACAGCACCACGTCGCAGGCAATCTGCTGCTCACCTTTGGCGGTTTTGATGGTTACGTTGCAGCCTGCGCCGCTGGTATCTACCTTGGTCACCTCAGCCGACGTGAGGACGTTTACGCCGATTTTCTTGAAGGATTTCTCCATCTGGCGAGACACCTCTTCGTCCTCTACGGGCACAATGCGGGGCAGGTATTCTACCACCGTCACTTCGGAGCCCATGGTGCGGTAGAAGTAGGCAAACTCCACACCGATGGCGCCGGAACCTACTACTACGAGACGCTTGGGCAGCTCAGGCAGCACCATCGCCTGGCGGTAGCCGATGATTTTTTTGCCGTCGATGGGCAGAGCGGGCAGCTCGCGGGAGCGGGCCCCGGTAGCCAGAATGATGCTCTTGGCTTCTACGGTTTCCTTGCCGCCATCGGCTTTGGTTACTTCTACTTTGCCGGGAGCCAGCACTTTGCCGGTGCCGGAAACCACGTCAATCTTGTTTTTCTTGAACAGGAAGTTGATGCCCTTGCTCATGCCATCGGCCACGCCCCGGCTACGCTGAATTACGGCGCCGAAATCGTACCCCACACCTTCGGCTGACAGGCCGTAGTCTTTGGCGTGATTGAGGTATTCAAATACCTGGGCGCTCTTGAGCAGGGCTTTGGTAGGAATACAGCCCCAGTTGAGGCAGATTCCGCCGAGCGACTCGCGCTCCACCACGCCTACTTTCAAGCCCAGCTGCGAAGCCCGGATGGCGGCCACGTAGCCGCCGGGGCCGCTGCCGATAACGACCAGGTCGTATTGCAATGCCATGTTGTGTTCAGTTGAAGGTGAGGAAAGAAGAGCCACCCGCAGCGGCCAAGCCGGGACAAGGGCCGGGCAAAGATAGGCAGGCTGGGTTAGTATGCCACGCTACGGCCTGACCGGCGGCCAACCCGGCCCCGACAAAATTTTGTGCGTCAGCTCAGCCTTTGCCCGCATGGGTGCGTACAAGGCCCATTAGCTGCTGGCTAACCCCTTCCTTCTGACTTGATTGCCCGTTCATACGTATGAAATTACCCCTACTGCCGCTACTAGCCGCTTCTACCCTTCTGCTGGCTGGGGCCTGCGCCCGAGGCACCACCGCCGATGTGGAACGCCCAACCTCTTCTGCCCGCAACGTGGCCCGTGAAACTGCCGTGGCCCAACGCGCCGATTCAGCGGCCCGCCCGGTTGCAGCTGCCACCGTAGCCTCAGCAACGCCCGCCACCCCGCTGCCCGTAGAGGCTGCGGCCCGTAAAACCAACGCCGACTACCGGGAAGAAGTCCGGGTGGCCGACCAGAAGCTGAAGGTGAAGCCCCGGGACTTTGACGCCCTATTGATGCGGGCCAAAGCCAACAGCCACCTGAAGAACTACAAGGACGCTATGCCCGACTATAACGCGGCACTGCGCCTAAAACCCGCTAGCGCCGAAGCGTACTACAACCGGGGCCTGAACCGCCTCAAAATGAAGGAGTACAGCGCCGCCATTGTAGATTTCAGCAAGGCCGTGAAGTATAACCCGGAGGATAAAGAAGCTTATTTCGGCCGCGGCGCTGCCAAGATGCAGCTCTTCAACTTTAAAGGCGCCGTGCCCGATTTTGCCAAAGCCATCAGCATCGACCCCAACTACGCCGACGCCTACGAGTACCGCGGCATCAGCTACGCCTCTATCAACAAGCCCGCCGAAGCCAAAGCAGACCTGGAAAAAGCTGCCCAGCTGAACCCTGAGGCTGAAAAGAGCCTACGCCGCTACGCCGGTAAGTAACCTTCATTGCTAGGAGGCAGGACTAAGCACCCGAAGGTATGCCCGTCATTGCGAGCGGAGCGAAGCAATCCGTCCTTCTCGCAGCACCAAACTCTTCTCTACTCAAAAGCCCCTGACGCCAGCGCGGACGTCAGGGGCTTTCTGCTTTTCTGAGTTTTGCGCCCTGAAAAGGACGGACTGCTTCGTCCTTTGTCCTCGCAATGACGGGCCTATTTCCCCAGCAGCAGTTTCAGGTAGAAGCTGGGCTGGCGCAGCCGCTCGCGCAGGTCCAAGTCGAGGAACATGTTGCTGATGGTTTCGGCCAGGGTGGGGTTGTTGGCGGCGCGATTGGCTACGAAGTTGAACAGCCAGGGATACCCCAATAGGCGCTGCATGGCCCGGCTCAGGCGCAGCTCCTGCCAGAGGCGGTTGTACACGGCCGCGTCGTAGCCTTTCAGGAAAGCCGGGGAGAAATCCTGGGCAATTAGGGCCTGGGCGGCCCAGTCGGCGGCGTGGCGGCCCGATACCATGGCGTGGCTGATACCCTCGCCCGAAAACGGGTCGATGAGCGAGCCAGCGTCGCCGAGCAACAGGTAGCCGGGTCCTGAGAGCGGGCGGCGCTTAGAGCCCAGCGGCAGCCCGAAGCCGCGCACCGGCCCCAGACGCTCGGCCGTGGCAAACCGGTCTTTGAGGGCCGGGTGAGTGCGCAGGATATCGTCGAGCCGCTCGCGTAGCTTTACTTTCTTCTTCGACACAGCTTCGGTGAGCATGCCTACGCCCACATTGGCCTCGCCGTTGGGCAGCGGAAACACCCACAGGTAGCCCGGCAGAAACTCCTTGATGAAGTGCAACTCAATGAAATTATCGGGGTGCAGGCCCTGCACGCCCCGGTAGTAAGCGCGCAGGCCGGCGCAGTGGTGGGCCGGCTCCAGCTCGTGGCCGCCTACCACCCGCGCAAAGTGCGACTGGGCCCCGTTGGCCACCAGTAGCAGCCGACAGGTGGTAATTTCCTGACCATCGGCGGAAAATAGCTGCCAGCGGCCGTCGGGCAGCTGCTCGTGGCGGGCTACCTCGGTGTTCTCGCGCAACTCGATTTCGGGTCGGCGGCGCACTTCTTCAATCAGGAAATTATCGAAGTGCAACCGCTTGCTAATGTGGCCGGCCGATTGGTCGAGGGCGGGGTTATAGCGGGGTTTGAAGGGTACGCCTAGGCGGCGGCCGTTGGGGGCGTAGAAGTCGATACCCCAGCTGGGCAGCTGGATGGGTTCAGCCGCAAAACGAGCGGGTAGCTCCTCGCCTATACGGCGCAGTTCGCTGATGACTTTGCCGCTGAGTGCATCGCCGCACACTTTGTCGCGGGGGAAGGTGGCTTTATCAAGCAGCAGGCAGCGGTGGCCGGCATTGGCTAGGTGCAGCGCCGCCGTGGCCCCGCCTGGGCCGGCTCCTAGGATGCAGATATCAGTCATTTTGAGCTGCTAGCTATTAGCTGTTCGCTGATAGCATAATGAAGAGAATAGTGTTGCAAGCTACGGCAAAGCTGGTAGTATCTGGGTAGTTGAAAAAAGCCAGCATCTCACGGCCAATATCTAACAGCTTCTATCCCCTATCTTCGCCCTCATGACGAAACTGCTCGACGGAAAAGTGGCCCTGATTACGGGTGCTTCCAAAGGAATTGGCCGCGCCATTGCGGTGTATTTCGCCCAACAGGGCGCTCAGGTAGCCTTCACCTACCTGTCCAGCGTGGAGAAAGGCCAGCAGCTGGAACAGGAGCTGGCCGCCCACGGCTCGAAAGTGAAAGGCTACCGCTCCGACGCCTCCATCTACGCCGAAGCCGAAAAGCTGGTGGACGACGTGGTGGCCGAGTTCGGCAAGCTGGACGTGGTAGTAAACAACGCCGGCATCACCCAGGATGGCCTGCTCATGCGCATGAGCGAGCAGCAGTGGGACCAGGTAATGGCCGTGAATCTGAAATCGGTATTCAACCTCACCAAAGCTGCTACCAAACCTATGATGCGCGCCAAAGCCGGCAGCATCATCAATATGACTTCGGTGGTAGGCATCAAGGGAAACGCCGGGCAGGCCAACTACGCCGCTTCCAAGGCCGGTATTATCGGCTTCACCAAATCGGTGGCCCTGGAGCTGGGCTCGCGCAACATCCGCTGCAACGCTATTGCCCCCGGCTTCATCGAAACGGAAATGACCGGCGAACTGGACCAGAAAGTGGTGGACGAGTGGCGCAAGGCTATTCCGCTGAAGCGCGGCGGCCAGCCCGAGGACATTGCCAAAGCCACCGCCTTCCTGGCCTCCGACGATTCGTCGTACATCACCGGCCAAGTGCTGCAGGTAGATGGCGGCATGCTGACCTAGACGCCGAAGCACCAAAGCAAACTCAACGTCATGCTGGGCCTATCGGAGCATCCTTACCGAACCATTGATGTTCGGAAAAGATGCTCCGACAGGCCCAGCATGACGCTTTTTTATCTAGTATGATATGAGGCGTGTTCTCTACTTTTTGTCTCTTACCACAATTCTGCTTTTTCTCTTATCCACGTTACTCTGGATTGGGTTGCAACTCTATAGGCCTTATGCGCAGCGGGAAGCCGTACTTGCAAGAATTCAGCACTTTACTCAGGTACCTAAGATACCGCAGCCTATTAAACCTGACACACTGGCACCAGCAGTTCGCAACTGACGTCAAAGCATAATCCGTTTATAGTTGTAGAAGGCATTAATGCTTTCTTACCCTCCTGATCTGTATGCGTCGCCCCCTGTCCATTGTTCTGGCCTTACTGCTGATTGCAGCCGCTATGGCCGCTGCATACCTGCAGCACCGGTTCAGCCGGTTTCAGCGGCGGCACCGGGGTGAGCTGACGATTCTGTCCATCTCGCTGCAACTGCGTGAAGGGGATTTGATTTTCCATACGTCGCGCTCCGCGCAGAGCCAAGCCGTTCAGTTAGCCACCCATTCGCCTTACAGCCACTGCGGGATGCTGCTGCGGCAGGGCGGCGAGTGGCAGGTGCTGGAGGCCGTGCAGCCGGTGCGCCTCACGCCGCTGGAGCAGTGGATTGGCCGCGGCCGGGGCAGCCACTTCGTGGTAAAGCGCCTGCGCGACGCCGACCAGGTGCTCACGCCCACCGCCCTGCGCCGCCTCCGGCGCACCGGCCTGCAGTACCAGGGCCGCCCCTACGACCTGTATTTCGGCTGGGACGACGAGCGGCTGTATTGCTCCGAGCTGCTCTGGAAAATCTACCAGCAAGCTACCGGCCGCAAAATCGGGAAGCTCCAACAGCTACGCGAGTTCGACCTCTCCCACCCCGCCGTGCAGCAGAAGCTGCGCGAACGGTACGGCAACCACCTGCCCCTGAACGAACAGGTCATTTCCCCCGTCGCCATGTTTGACAGCCCGGAACTGGTGAAGGTGCTGCAGCGGTAAGCGTGGCTTGTTCAAACCGGTTTAGAGACGCAATAGCTCACTTGCCAACAATGTTACATGTTACGCCTCAGCCTTTTTGGCTTCTTCCAGCAGTTGCAACACCGCTGACACCTGCGCGCCGTAGGGAGTTTCGGCGTGCTGCCAGAAGGTAGCGGTAAGCTTTCCCAGTAGCTCGGCGCGCGTGAGCCATTGAACAAACTGAGTTCCTGTTTCAGTTGAATCGGCCCAACTGGAAAGCTGTTTTTGGCGGAGCAGGCGGCGGGCGTTCCACTCTACGAAGTGAACTAGGCGGCGCAATGCGTGTGGGCCGGGAGCAGCCTCCCAGTAACGCAGCAACTCCGAAAAATCGGGGTAGACGTGGGCAATGGCTTCCAAGTAGTCACCAAACACGGCGTCGGCCATATCGTGGTCGGTTGTCAGCAGGTACTGCCACAGGGCCAGCAGGTACGCCCGGACGGCCGCTTGCTCAGCGGCGGGCCAGGTGTGCCATTGGCCATAGCGCAGCTTGTCCAGGGCTACCCACTCTTCCCAACCGGTATCCAGCGACGTGAGCAGGTCGAGTATCCGGGGCAAAAAGTGGCGAAAATCGTCCACGTCACCCCAAGTGGTCATGGCTTTGAAATAGAAAATCAGCAGGTCGTCGACCGAGAGCTGCCGGAGGGGTCGGGCAGCCAGGGCGTGGTTCCAGGCCGGTAGCGTATCCGCGTACACCGGGCTGCCATCTATGAATGCCTTGAGCAGGTACCGCGCAAATACCCGGTACAGTTGCTCCACTGCCACCGCGAGGGTTTCGGTAGTATCGTTTGGTTCGGACATTGGAGTAGCTTATCGGGCGTACCGCAACTGCATTAGGCTATCGTATTTTTCGTGAAACCGCTCAGGAATTCGATGTAAGTAGAAGGCACCTTCTTCTGTAGCCAGAGTTACCTCACTTTGCATGCCTTGCGCTAACACCTCATATCGGCTGCCATTATGCCTCAAAATCTTCACAGGGTATTCGCCGTGAGCCCGCAGGCTGTCATTAAGCTGGTTGATTGCAGCAATTATTTTCAAACAGTCTGCTACGTAGTAAGCCGGGTCTTGGTGTAAGTTACCATCCAGCGCAGTTCGCACCTTAATAGCTGTTTTCAGACTGGTATTCGGAAAGCACCACGTAGCATTTGGGGGCGGCGGGGCAATTACTATCTCTGGCGGTACTAATTCATATTTACTTTTAGTCCAGGCATACCCTACGGTAATTACACCGGTAGCTATACCCAAAATGAACAATAGAGGATACCCTAGCCATAGAGGAACTAAGCTTTTGAGTCTGCTCATAATCATAGGCTTTGATCTTAGAATACACTTAAATCTATTTACAAAGTAATTCTCTTCATCCACATAGCTCCCCCGCAACCTGCTACCTTCGCTACCCGGCCGCGGGGCGCGGCGCAACTCTGCGGGCATAACCGGGGTTCTTTAGGTTCTCACCTGATTTTAGTCGGCTTTTGCTGTTATCTGCTTCTCCCTGGTTTATTGCGTTATGCCTGCTGGCCGGGCTGGGCTACGCGACCCTGCTGTACTCGGCCCGCGCTCCGTGGAGCCGGGGCCTGAACTACGCGCTGGCGGCCGTGCGCCTAGTGGTAGTGAGCTTCCTGTGCTTCCTGCTGTTGTCGCCGTTCCTGAAATCCACCTCCACCACCCGGCAGGAGCCTACTTTGGTGCTGGCCCTGGATAACTCGCAGTCGGTGGGGCTGTTTACGCCCCCGGCGGTGCTACGCCAGGCTACCCAGGGCCTGCAGCAGCTGGCTACCGAGCTGCGCGGGCAGGGCTTTCGGGTGGAAACCCGCACCCTCAGCACCCCCGCCGTTTCCCGGCCCGATTCGGTACGGTTCCGGGCAGCCAGTACCGATGTGGATGGCTTGCTGGCGGGTATCAGCAATGAGTTTGAGGGCCGTAATCTAGCGGGCGTGGTGCTGCTGTCGGACGGGCTGGTAAACCGGGGGCGGGCCCCGCAGTACGCCGAGTACCCCTTCCCGGTGTACGCCGTGGGCGTGGGCGACACCATTCCGAAGAAAGACGTGAGTCTGCCGGCCCTTACCTATAACCGCGTGGCCTTTAGCGGCAACCAGTTTCCCCTGGAAGCCGAAATTGGGTACGACGGGTACGCGGGCAGCACGGCCACGGTGCAGGTGCGCGAGAATGGCCGGGTGCTGCAAACCCGGCAGGTGCGGTTGCCAGCCGGGCAGCGCCGCGTAAAAACCACCTTCCTGCTCACGGCCCCGGCCCCCGGCAAGCGTCGCTACGAGGTGGTGGTGGCCCCGCTGGCTGGCGAGTTTACCCGGCTCAACAATCAGAAATTCGCTTACCTGGAAGTGGTAAAGGGCCGGTTGCGGGTACTGTTGGCCGGGGCGGCCCCCCACCCCGACCTCAAGGCCCTGCGCGCCGCCATTCAGCAGAACGACAACTTCGACCTGACCACCTACCTGCCCGGCATCAGCCCGCTTACCCGGCAGGATTTCGACGTGGTCATTCTGCACCAGTTGCCGGCCCAGAGTGGCGTGGGCCAGGAGGTGCTGGCCCAAGTGAAAGCCCGCCGGGTACCGGCCCTGTACGTGCTGGGAGCCCAAACCAACTTTGGGGCGTACAACGCCTTGGGCACTGGCCTCACAGTGCTGCCCCGCGGCACTCAAACCGACGAGGTAACGCCCGTGCCCAACCCCGGTTTCACCCGGTTTTCGTTTGAGGAAGACGCCCTACGCCGGTTTCTAGCGTATCCGCCCGCGGCGGTGCCATTTGGTGAGGTGCGCGTGAGCGGGGGCACCGAGGTGGCCCTGTGGCAGCAGGTGGGCCGGGTGAAAACCCAGAAGCCGCTGCTAGTATTTGGCGGCACGCCGGCCCAGCGCCAGGCCACGTTGCTCACGGAGGGCAGCTGGCAATGGCGCCTGCAGGAAGCCGTGGAGCACGACGACCGGCCCGAAGCCTACGACCGGCTGGTGCTGCGCACCCTGCAGCTGCTCACTCAAAACGCCAACAAGAAGCGCCTCGACGTGTATCCCACCCAGGACGCCTTCGACACCCAGGACGACGTAACCTTCGGGGCTGAAACCTACAACGCCATCTTCGAGCGCATCTACGGCCAGGCCCTCACGCTCACGCTCACCGACGAGCAGCAGAAGACCCGCACCTTCAGCTTCACCACCACCGAGGACGGCGGGCCCCTGCACCTGGGCCCGCTGCCCGCCGGCCTGTACCGCTACGTGGCCCGCGCCACCCTGGGTGGCCAGCCCCAGCAAGATCGGGGCGAAGTGCTGGTGCAGGCCCAGCAGTTGGAAGCCACTCAGTCGAGGGCCGACCACAACCTGCTGGCCCAGGTGGCCCGCCGTAGCGGGCAGCGGCTGTACTTTCCGCAGCAACTGGCGCAGCTGGCGCAGGATATCCGGAAGGCCAACTACAAGCCTATTTTGTATGAGCAGGAAGATTTGCAGGACCTGATTAACCTGAAATGGCTGTTTTTCCTGCTGCTGGGCCTGCTCACGGTGGAGTGGGCCACCCGTAAGTACCACGGCGGAGTGTAACCGTTTTCTGATTTGTACGACTATATGAAGCGCCTTTTTCTCTTTATTCCGGCCCTGACGCTGCTGAGCAGCTGCTCCAAAACCACCCAGCAACAGGCCGAGCTGGCCGTGAAGGATTTTGTAGGCAGCCAGCTTTCCGACTCCAAGAACTACTTCCCCGAGAAGTTCCGCTTCCGACCCTACACCAAGCGCGACTCCCTGCTGTACCTGGCCGATATGGCCCGCATCAACAACCAGCCCACCCCGCCCGCCCCCACCGCCAAGGACTCGGTGCGAATTGGCACGCTGGTGTACCACACCTACCGCGACGAAACCCGCGACGGAATTAAAGTGGTGGACAGCGGCGAGTTTGTGGCCCGCCCTAATGGCTTCGTGCGCAGCCTAGTGGCCGAAAGCATCCGGAAGCGCCGCTTGGCGGGCAAGTAAGCGTACCTTTGCACCCCATAGTTACGGGTGCTGCCTGGCGCCCTCTTCCACATGCGCTACATCCTGCTCAACAAGCCCTACGAAGTTCTCACCCAGTTTACCGATGAAAATGGCCGGCAAACGCTCAAGGATTTCGTGGACATACCGAACATTTACCCGGTAGGCAGGCTTGATTACGACTCCGAGGGCCTGGTATTGCTCACCGACGATAAGCAGCTGCAGCACCGCCTGTCGGAGCCTCGCTTTAAGGTACCCAAAACGTATTGGGTGCAGGTGGAAGGCACACCCACCGAGGAAGCCCTGGCCACCCTGCGCCGTGGGGTGGATTTGAAAACCGGTTTTACCTCCCCAGCCGAAGCCGAGCTGCTACCCGAAGTACCCCAACTCTGGGAGCGAAGCAAACCAGTGCGGTTCCGGGCTAACATTCCCACCAGCTGGCTGCAAATCCGGATTTCGCAGGGCATGAACCGGCAGGTGCGCAAGATGACGGCGGCCGTGGGCTTTCCCACCCTGCGCCTGGTGCGCGTGCGCATTGCGGACTTAACAGTAGGTACGCTCAAACCTGGGGAGTGGCGTGAACTGACGGAAAAAGAGGTAAAGGCCCTGACGGATGATATGGCGGCCCAAACCGCTGCGGCTGGCACCTTCAAAACGCCCAGCAAAGGCTCCGAATATTGGCCCGGAGGCGTGCGGCCGGCCAACGCGAAACCAGCCCCCGGCGGTTTCAACCGTTCGGCTTCCGCATCTGCCCCCGAGAGCCCTAAACGCAACGTAGGAAGTCGGGGGGCGAGCCGTAGCACTGGCCCTAATTCCTTCGGCACCAAGCCAGGTGGCGGAAAAGGCAGTGGCAAAGCACCAGGTAGCGCCGGGCGAAACTCCGGCACCAAGCCAACTGGTAAGGGCCCGGCCCCTACGGGCGGCAAATCGGGCAACCCGAGCCGTAAACCAAGTTCCAACGGTGGCAAACGTTCCGGACGCAGCTAATGGCAACCAGTAAGCTAGCCCGCTACAGCCGCCGCACTCTTGTGCTGGCGGCTATAGCGTTTACAGGGCTGAATGTGGTAGCTGCTTTTCACGCCTGGCGGTTCACGCATTTCTCCACCGAAAGCGGCTCTCACACCGAAAACCCCGAGCAGCTGACGCCCGGGCAAAAGCTGTGGGTGTTGCTTACGGGCATCAAAAACCCCAAGCCCGTCAACCACCAGCGCCCGGCTTTTCCCTACACTCCCCTGCGCTTGGCCAGCCCCAATGGCCACCTGGAATGCTGGTACGGCCCGGTGCGCCGGCCCCGCGGCACGGTGGCTTTGTTTCACGGCTACACCAGCTCCAAAGGCAAACTGCTCACCGAAGCCGCCTACTTCCGCCGCTTGGGGTACAACGTGCTGCTGACAGACTTTGCCGGCAATGGGGGCTCCGATGGGAACGTGTGCACCGTAGGCCACCATGAAGCCGCCGATGTGGCCACGGTAGTGCACTGGCTGCAGCGGCGGCCGGGGCCGGTAGTAGTATATGCCAACTCCATGGGGGCTGTAGCTACGCTACGGGCCGAAGCCGAACTAGGCGTGCGGCCCACAGCCAACGTGCTGGAATGCCCCTACGGCTCCATGCTGCAAACTGCCCAGAGCCGTTTCCGCACTATGCATGTGCCGTCCTTCCCAATGGCCAACCTGCTGGTACTGTGGGGCGGTTTGGAGAATAATTTTTGGGCCTTTGATCTAGATGCAACGCGCTACGCTGCCCGCGTGCACACGCCCACCCTGCTACTATGGGGCACTGCCGATCCACGCGTAACACAGCCAGAAACTGATGCCATTTTCACAGCACTGGCCGGACGTAAACAACGACAGGATTTCGCCGGCTCCGGCCACGAGCCTTACTGGCGCCGACACCCGCAGCAGTGGCACGCTACCATTCGAAACTTCCTAGTTGCTTCGTCTACGGCGCTTGAAGCCAAATAGCATTTTCCTAATCAGGCCCAGATTCATTTTATCAGCAGCATTCCAACTTTACACTCATACCAGAAGATGATCGAAATGGCCTCTAAATTGAATTAAATTCATTCATTTAGACTTTTCACTGGCATATCATTCATCATAAACGACTGTTCGTCACAAATTCTTCAATAAAAATTAATTGCCGGGCAGTAGGTTCTTTTTAAAAAACCTCTTACTTGCGGATACTTAACAATTCCGTAACATGGAGGCAGAAACTGTAAAATACCCGGTTATACGCAACTACGTCGCCGGTCAGTTTGTCGATACCGAAACTGCGAATACGCTGCCCGTTGAAAGTCCTCTGACGGGTGAAGTGCTGGCCGAAATGTCGCTTTCCGGTGCGGCAGCGCTGGATGCAGCAGTACAAGCAGCCCAAGCGGCTTTCCCGGCGTGGTCAGCCATGCCCATCAAGGAGCGGGTGCAGATTTTCTACCGCTACAAAACCCTGCTGGAGCAGCACATGGCCGAGTTGTCGGAACTGGTGCACCAGGAAAACGGCAAAACGCTGGACGAGGCTCGGGCTGAAGTGGAAAAGGCCATCGAGCTGACGGAATTTGCCTGCTCCCTGCCCCAGTTGGTGGCCGGCGAAGTAATGGAGGTAAGCAAAGGCGTTGAGTGCCGCATCGAAAAGCGCCCGTTGGGGGTGGTGGCCTCTATTGCCCCGTTCAACTTCCCCAACATGGTGCCGCACTGGACCATTCCCAATGCCATTGTGCTGGGCAACTGTATGATTTTGAAACCCTCGGAGCTGGTACCGCTCAGTGCTATGCGCATCGCCGAGCTGCTGAAGGAAGCCGGCCTGCCCGATGGCGTGCTTAATGTGGTAAACGGCGACAAGGAAATCGTGGAAGCCATTTGCGACCATCCGGATATTCAGGCTGTGTCGTTTGTGGGCTCCACGCGCATTGCCAAAGTGGTATACCGCCGGGCCACCAGCAACCTGAAGCGTTGCGTAGCCCTGGGCGGAGCCAAAAACCACCTACTGGTACTGCCCGACGCCCACGCCGATATGACGGCCTCCAACGTGGCCGCCTCCATGTCGGGCTGCGCGGGGCAGCGGTGTATGGCCGGCTCGGCTATGGTGGCTGTGGGCAGCGTGGACCACATCATCAGCAAGCTGGTGGAAGAAGCCCGCAAGATTGTACCCGGCCAGAACCTGGGTTCCGTTATCAGCCGCCAAGCCAAAGAGCGGATTGAGCGCTACATCACCGAGGCCGAGCAGGCCGGTGCCAAAGTGCTGCTGGACGGCCGCAACCCCACCGTAAACGGCCACGAAAACGGCTACTACGTGGGCCCCACCATCATCGACCACGTAACGCCCGATATGGCTATTGCCAGCGAGGAGGTGTTTGGACCGGTGCTGGCAATTATGCGCACCAACTCTTTGGACGAGGCTTTATCCATCGAAAACGCCTCTGCATACGGCAACGCCGCGGCCGTATTCACCCAAAGCGGCGGCCTAGCCCGCCACGTGATGGAACACGCCTCGGCCGGCATGATTGGGGTGAATATTGGGGTACCTGTGCCCCGGGAGCCCTTCTCCTTCGGCGGCTGGAACGAGTCGAAGTTCGGCGCCTGCGACATCACCGGCAAAAGCTCCATTGAGTTCTGGACGCAGATGAAGAAGGTCACCACCAAGTGGAACCCCGAGTCGCGCACTAACTGGATGAGTTAGGATGAACGTCATGCCGAGCGAAGGCGGAGCCGTAGCCGAGGCATCTCGCGTGCTGACGTTGCCAAAGTAACTTCACTGCATGAGCTTCTATGTGTACATCCTTACTAATCCGGCACGAACGGTATTGTACACCGGCGTCAACAACAACTTGGAGCGCTGCCTGCACGAGCACAACGAAGGATTAGGAGAAGTCGGAAAATCTACCGGCCACTACCAATGTAATCTGCTGGTGTATTTCGAGGATTACCCAGAAGCAAAGCAAGCAGTTACGCGCGAAAAGCAAATCAAGAACTGGACGCGCAGCAAGAAGGAATATCTGATTAACTTATTCAATCCCAACTGGTCATCTATCGATTTACAGACCTGGAACGGATAAAACACTACTCAACATCAGCACGCGAGATGCCTCGGTCACTGGCTTGATGCGCCACATGCCCGGCATGACGTTCTAAAACCTTCCCCGCATGGAAACCACTTTCGACACCGATAAGCAGCAGATTCTGCAGGATAACCTCGACCACACGCTGTTTTCCTGGTCGAAGCAGGCAGGGCTGAACCCGATTAGCGCCGAACGGGCCGAAGGGGTGCACCTCTGGGACCGGGACGGCAAGCGGTACATCGACTTCTCGTCGCAGCTGATGAACGTGAACATCGGCCACGGCAACCAGAAAGTGACGGAGGCGGTGGCCGCCCAAATGCGGGAGCTGAGCTACGTGTACCCCGGCATGATTACCAAGGCCCGCGGCGACCTGGGCCGCCGCCTGGCTGAAATCACGCCGCCCAATCTCACCAAAGCCTTTTTCACCCTGGGCGGGGCCGAGAGCATCGAAAACGCCGTAAAGCTGGCCCGCATCTACACCGGCCGGCACAAGATTGTGAGTCTGTACCAGTCGTTTCACGGGGCGTCGTACGGGGCCATCAGCGTAGGCGGCGACCCGCGCAAGTTCGCCGTGGACTCCCAGGCCATGCCCGGCACGGTGCACGTGGAGAATCCCTACTTCTACCGCTGCCCCTGGTACAGCTCCACGCCCGAGGATTGCGCCGAGCGGGCCGCCGCCGCTATGGAGCGCATCATTGGCTATGAAAACCCCGGCAGCGTGGCGGCTATTATTCTGGAGGGCGAGTCGGGCACCTCGGGCTGCATCAAGTACCCGCCCGGCTACTGGCAGCGGGTGCGCGAAATCTGCGACAAACACGGTATTCTGCTGATTGCCGACGAGGTCATGTCGGGCTTTGGGCGCACCGGTAAGTGGTTCGGCTCCGACCACCACGGCGTGAAAGTGGACCTGATGTGCATGGCCAAGGGCATTACGGCCGGCTACCTGCCCCTGGGCGCGGTGATGGTGGACGAGCAGATTGCTCACTACTTCGATGAGCGGGCCCTGCCGCTGGGCCTCACCTACTCAGCCCACCCGGTATCCTGTGCTGCCGCCGTGGCCGTGCTGGATATATACGAGGAGGAAAACATGCTGGAAAACGTACAGGAGCTGGGCCACTACCTCGACGCCCGCATCTGCGACCTGATGGGGGAACACCCCAGCATCGGCGACTGGCGCAACACCGGCCTTTTTGGCTGCCTGGAGCTGGTGAAAAATCGGGAAACCAAAGAGCCCATGGCCCCCTGGAATGCCGCCCCCGACCAGATGGCCATCATGAACCAAGTGGCCGCCAAAATCCGGGAGTTGGGCATGTACACCTTCGTGCGCTGGAACTACATTTTCATTGCCCCGCCCCTCAACATCACCCGCGAGGAGCTGGATGAAGGCCTGGCCATCATCAGTGAAGCCCTCAAAATAGCCGACGCCCACACGCACTAGGCCCTATCTGCCCTTATTGCTTGATTTTCAATTCGCCTGCCGACGAGTTCAGCTAGCCTTTTTGCTTTTTCAGCGCGGCTTATCGGGCAACAATTCGTATCTTTTTCTCTTTCAATTCGCTCACGTTCACCTGGTTTGATGGCAACTCTACTGGTAAAAAATGGCCGGGTTATCACGGCTGACTCCGACAGCGTGTGCGACATTCTGATTGAGGGCGAAACCATTGCCGCCATCGGCAAAAACCTGCCCGTGCAGGCCGATGAAATCATTGACGCCACCGGTAAGCTGGTGATGCCCGGCGGCATCGACCCACACGTGCACCTGGACATGCCCTTCATGGGCACGTTCAGCTCTGATACCCACGAAACCGGCACCCGCGCTGCCCTGCATGGGGGCACTACCACCGTCATTGATTTCGTGCTGCAGAAGCAGGGCCACAGCCTCCGCGAAGCCCTCACGGAGTGGCAAGGCCGGGCTACCGGCACTGCCGTGGGCGACTACTCGTTTCACATAGCCGTAACGGACTTCAACCCCAGCACCAAGGAGGAAATCAAGGACATGGTGGCCGAGGGTATTACCTCTTTCAAGACCTTCATGGCCTACAAGGGCGCGCTCATGATTGATGATGCGCAGATGGTGGGGCTGATGCAGGAGGTGAAGAAGCATGGCGGCTTGGTAACGGCCCACGCCACCAACGGCGACATGATTGACACGCTCATTGCCCAGCACCGGGCCGCGGGTAAGCTCACGCCCCGCTACCACTACCTCTCCCAACCCGAAGTAACCGAAGCCGAAGCCTCCGGACGCTTCGCCGATATTGCCAATTACACCGGCGTGAATGCCTACATCGTGCACCTCACCTGTGAGGGGGCCCTCAACCAGGTACGCCGCGCTACGGAGCGCAACCAGCGCGTGTTTGTGGAAACCTGCATTCAGTATCTGGTGCTGGATGCCTCCCTGTACGGGGAGGAAATTGAGGGTGCCAAGTGGGTAATGTCGCCGCCGCTGCGGGAGGAAAAGGACCAGCAGACGCTGTGGGCCGGCATCAACCAGGGTCTGGTGCAGGTGGTGGGCACCGACCATTGCCCCTTTATGTGGGAGCAGAAGCTGATGGGCAAGGATGATTTCTCCAAGATTCCGAACGGGCACCCCGCCATTGAGCACCGCATGGAGCTACTGTTTTCGGAAGGCGTGATGAAAGGCCGCATCAGCCCGCAGAAGTTCGTGGAAGTGACCAGCACCAACGCGGCCAAAATCTTCGGCATGTTCCCGCGCAAAGGCACCATCAGCATCGGGGCCGACGCCGACCTTATCCTCATCGACCCCAGAAAAAAGCACACCATTTCGGCCGAAACCCACCACATGAACGTGGATTACTCCGGCTACGAAGGCTGGGAATTAACCGGCAAAATAGACACGGTATTGCTGCGCGGCCAGGTAGCCGTGGACCACGGCGAAGCCAAAGTAGGCCGCGGCTACGGACAGTTCATCAAGCGAGGGAAAGTAAGTTTCTAGTTGCTGGTTGCTTGTTTCTAGTTAACGAGCAACCAGAAACTGAGGCGCCCCAACTAGAAACAAGCAACCAGAAACCAGCAACTTAAAAAAGATGGCGACGATAACCCGGTTTGAAGAGCTAGCCGCCTGGCAGAAAGCCCGGGAGTTGACGCGCTGGGTGTACGCCTGTACCCGCACCGGAGAATTTGCGCGTGATTTCGGCTTGTGTGACCAGATTCGTCGGGCTGCCGGGTCGGTGATGGACAACATTGCGGAAGGCTTTGACCGGGGTGGACGCGGCGAGTTTGTGCAGTTCCTGGGTGTAGCGAAGGGCTCAGCGGGCGAAGTTCGCTCCCAGCTCTACCGAGCCTTTGATCAGCAATATGTAACTCAAGCAGAGTTCGATGAACTCCGGGAGCTGACAGAGGAAATAGCCCGTCTGATAAAGGGTCTGCTCAAATACCTGAGCACTTCTACCGTGCGCGGAGAGCGGTACCAGCAACCTGCTGTGACGCAGCCCTAAAACTAGAAACCAGAAACAAGCAACCAGAAACTTTAAAAAACATGCCCAGAATTATCAAATCCGGCCTGATTCAGATGAGCTTGCCGATGACGGAAGGCGAAGGCAGCATCGAGGAAATCAAGGAAGCCATGGTGCAGAAGCACATTCCGCTGATTGAGGAAGCCGGCTGCCAAGGGGTGCAGATTCTGTGTCTGCAGGAAATTTTCAACACACCCTACTTCTGTCCCGGCCAGGATAAGGCGTGGTACGCCTCAGCCGAATCGGTGCCCGGCCCCACCACGGAACGTATGGCCGAGTACGCCAAGAGGTATAACATGGTGATGATTGTACCGGTGTACGAGCGGGAGTCGGCGGGCTTCCTGTACAACACCGCCGCCGTTATCGACGCCGATGGTACCTACCTGGGCAAGTACCGCAAAAACCACATTCCCCACACTTCGGGCTTCTGGGAGAAGTTCTTCTTTAAGCCCGGCAACATGGGCTACCCCGTGTTCCAAACCAAGTACGCCAAAGTGGGCGTGTACATCTGCTACGACCGGCACTTCCCCGACGGAGCCCGGGTGCTGGGCCTAAATGGGGCGGAAATCGTGTACAACCCGTCCGCCACCGTAGCCGGCCTCTCGCAGTATCTCTGGAAGCTGGAGCAGCCGGCTCACGCGGCGGCCAACGGCTACTTCATGGGCTGCATCAACCGTGTTGGCGAGGAAAAACCCTGGAACCTGGGCCGCTTCTACGGCACCTCCTATTTCGTGGACCCGCGCGGCCAAATCATTGCCGAAGCCGACGAATACAAGGATGAACTGCTGGTGGCCGAGTTCGACCTGGATATGATTGAGGAAGTGCGCTCCACCTGGCAGTTTTTCCGTGACCGTCGCCCCGAAACCTACGAGAAGCTGGTAGAGCTGTAGGGGTTTCTAGTTGCTGGTTTCTTGTTTCTGGTTGACAAGAAGCTCCGGCCTGCAAGCAGCGGGTTCCTGCTGTTGCTGATGAACCGTGCAACCAACTAGAAACAAGAAACCAGCAACTAGAAATCTTTAAGAAATGGCCGAATACGCTACCCCTACTACCGGGCAGGAGTTTGCTGAGAATTTTGCCCAGCTTAAGCCGCTGATGAGCAACTCGGAGGCGCTGCTGGAAAGCTCCCGCTGCCTGTTCTGCTTTGACGCGCCCTGTATCAAGGCCTGCCCGTCCGGCATTGATATTCCGCTGTTCATCCGGCAAATCAACTCCGGCAACGCCACCGGCGCGGCACGCACCATCTACGAGGCCAACTACTTCGGCAACGCCTGCGGCAAAGTATGCCCCACTGAGGTGCTCTGCGAAGGGTCCTGCGTGTACACGGCCACTGGGGCCAAACCCATCGAAATTGGGCGGCTGCAAAGCCACGCCACGCGCAAGGTCATTGACCAGGGCAAGCCGCTGTTCCGGCCAGGCGCGCCTACTGGGTTTCGGGTGGCAGTAATTGGGGCCGGTCCGGCGGGTATCAGCTGTGCCTGTGAGTTGCGCAAGCTGGGCCACGAGGTGGATGTGTTTGAAGCCAAAAGCCAGCCCTCCGGCCTCACGCTCTACGGCGTGGCTCCCTACAAAATAACCAACGAGGAAACCCTGGCCGAAATGGCCTATCTGGAAGCGCAATTCGGCTTTCGGGTGCACTACAACTATCCTATTCAGAGCCGTGCCGACTTGGAAAAGCTGGAGCAGGAGTATGCTGCTGTTTTTCTGGGTATTGGGTTGGGTAGTACCTCCGTGCTGGGCCTGCCCGGTGAGGAGCGTGACAATTGCGTGGGTGCGGTGGAGTTCATTGAGCAGCTCCGCATCCGGCAGGAGCAAACCGCCGTGGGCCGTAAGGTAGTGGTGCTGGGCGGGGGCAACACGGCCATGGATGCAGCCTCGGAATCGGCACGATTGGGTGCCGAGCGGGTAGTGCTGGCCTACCGCCGCGGTAAGGAGGAAATGGGGGCGTATGAGTTCGAGTACGACCTGGCCAAAGGTGTGGGCGTGCAGGGCTTGTTCAACGTTGCCCCGCTCGAAATCCTGGGCAACGGCAAGGTGGAAGGCGTGAAGTTTGTGCGCACCGCCGTCCTCAACGGCCAGGTACAACCCGTGCCCGGCTCGGAGTTCATAGAGCCCTGCGACATGGTAATTAAAGCCACTGGCCAGGCCAAGCAAACCAGCTTCCTGAGCTTCATTCCGGAATTGCAGCTGGATGGTCGGGGCCGCATCGTCTTCGCCCCTGGCACCTATCAAACTACCAACCCCCGGTATTTCTGTGCCGGTGATGCCGCCAACGGTGGGGCCGAAGTAGTAAACGCTGCCGCCGAAGCCAAAGCCGCCGCCCACGGCATTCATCAGTATTTGATGCACTAGAACGTCATTTCAAGCTCAGCCGCTGAATGACGGATTACAGCCACCCAGAAACCTGCAATTAGAAACGCCCTCCCCCATGCCTGACCTATCCATCAATTTTGCGGGCATCAAGTCGCCCAATCCGTTTTGGCTGGCTTCGGCGCCGCCCACCAACTCAGGGTATCAGGTGATGAAGGCCTTTGATGCCGGCTGGGGCGGAGCCGTGTGGAAAACGCTGGGCGTGCCAGTAGTCAACGTATCGAGCCGCTACGGTAGCGTGAACTACCGGGACAAGCGCATGATGGGCTTCAACAACATCGAGCTGATTTCGGACCGCCCGCTGGCCGACAACCTGCGCGAGATTGAGGAGGTGAAAAAGCGTTTCCCCCACCATGCCGTCATTGCTTCCCTCATGGTGCAGAGCCGGCAGGAGTGGCACGACATTGTGCGCGACGCCGAAAACGCCGGCTCCGACGGTATTGAGCTGAACTTCGGCTGCCCCCACGGCATGTGCGAGCGGGGCATGGGCTCGGCCGTGGGCCAGGAACCGGAGGTGCTGCAAACCATTGTGGAATGGGTGATGGAAGTGGCGCGTATTCCGGTTATCGTGAAGCTCACGCCCAACATCAGTGACATTACCGAGCCTGCCCTGGCCGCGCGCCGGGGAGGAGCCAATGCCATTTCGCTAATCAACACCATCCAGAGCATTGTGGGCGTTGACTTGGACTCCTTCGCCCCCTACCCTATTGTGGATGGGAAGGGCAGCAACGGCGGCTACTGTGGCCCGGCCGTGAAGCCCATTGCCCTGAACATGGTAAAAAACTGTGCCCAGCACCCTGACGTGCGCCTGCCCATTTCCGGCATCGGTGGCATCGAAACCTGGCGCGACGCGGTGGAGCATATTCTGCTGGGAGCATCATCGGTGCAGGTGTGCACGGCGGCCATGCACTACGGCTTCGGCATCATCCGGGAAATGACCAGCGGCCTGGAGCAGTACATGACGGAAAAAGGCTTCCGCACCATTGACGATATGGTAGGCCGCGCCCTGCCCAACGTGAAGCACTGGGAAGACCTCAACCTGAAGTACAAAGTCACGGCCAGCATCAACCCCGATAAGTGCATCGGCTGCCAGCTGTGCTACACCGCCTGCGAGGATGGTGCCCACCAATCCATCCGGTTGCAGGAAGGCACCCGCGTACCGGAAATCATCGACGAGAATTGCGTGGGCTGCAACCTTTGCTCCCTAGTATGCCCCGTGGAGCAGTGCATTACCATGGAGCGCCGCGACGACGGCACCCAGCACCGCACCTGGAAGGAGCGCACCGAAGCCGACGATATTCCCGTCACTTTCAACGACGAACGGGCCGGCGGCCGCCACCACTGGGTACCCGAGCCAGTTGCGGCGCTGGGTAAGGAGCGGGAGAAAACGCTACCCGGTAAGGCGCGGCAGTATGTGTCGGTGGCTGTGAAGATGCCGGTAGAAAAGTAAGATACTTCGGCGTCCCTAAAATTATAGGCTCTGAATCTGCGCAGATTCAGAGCCTATTTGCTTTAAGCTTGCACTTACATTACATAAAAATGGCCGACTTACTTCAACGACTGCAACGCTGGTACATAATCAATTGTGACGGTGACTGGGAACATGAACATGGTATTTCAATCACAAACGTCGGCAATCCAGGCTGGTGGGTAACTATCGATTTGCAGGATACCTGTCTTGCAAAAGCTATCAAGCATAGGGATTCTGCTCACAGTATAAAGCGCTCATCAATAGATTGGCTAATGTGTTATGTAGAAGATCAACAGTTCATTGGCTCTGGAGGACCAAATAACCTATCAGAGATTCTAATCTATTTTTTAGATACGTTCTTGCCAGAAAACATTGACCCCGAATGTACCTATGACGTCCTTCTCCCTTTGTTAGGCTATGAGCATAGAATTTGGTTGAAAGCGGAGGCACGAATGCTATCTGAATCAGTTTTAAAGCTTGTGTCGATTGGTGATAACCAGCAGGAGCAGTTTTATGAAGCAAGTACTGACGCAGATTACAATGCATTCGAGACACTTGTTGGCACCGGTTCGCTCTCTGATCTTCGAGTTGCTTATAACGTAGGTGATACTGTTGAGCCCTACACGCTTGGGTTAGAAGCCAATTCTTTATACACCTTCCTAGTAGCACCCATAAAACGCTAGCCTATAGTTTAGGCTTGAGTACAAGCATACTGTCTTTGACTGTATCGTAAACTGTCCACCTGTCAGGAAATCCCAACGGTAATTTTCCCGTAGAAGTCAGACCGTCCGGAAAGAACTGCGCAGCTTCGCCCAAAATGACAATCTGTCACGAACAGAGGCCGTTTTTCGGGCTGGTACGCGTCTTGTAACTACCCCGGCGTGAGTGCTTCGGCGCTCTTTCCATCTGACACCTCAACACCCTAACGATACTCCTGAACAATGGGAAAAATAATT
Organism: Hymenobacter pini; assembly: GCF_020421205.1. Lineage (GTDB taxonomy): Bacteria > Bacteroidota > Bacteroidia > Cytophagales > Hymenobacteraceae > Hymenobacter > Hymenobacter pini. The sequence continues at coordinate 293,050 of NZ_JAIZZH010000001.1, read as the reverse complement.
GGTATTGACCTCGGCACCACCAACTCTTGCGTGGCCGTAATGGAAGGCAACGAGCCGGTGGTGATTCCAAACAGCGAAGGCCGCCGCACGACTCCGTCGATTGTGGCTTTCCTGGACAACGGTAAAGGTGAGCGTAAGGTAGGTGACCCGGCTAAGCGTCAGGCCATTACCAACCCCCACAACACCATCCAGTCGATTAAGCGTTTCATGGGCCGCAACTTCTCGGAAGTGTCCGAAGAAGCCAAGCACGTGGCCTATGCCCTGGGCAGCGGCTCCAACAACACGGTGGGCGTGAAAATCGGTGACCGTACTTACACGCCTCAGGAAATTTCGGCCATGGTTCTGCAGAAGATGAAGCAGACCGCCGAAGACTACCTCGGCCAGCCCGTAACGGAAGCCGTTATTACGGTTCCTGCTTACTTCAACGACGCCCAGCGCCAGGCTACCAAAGAAGCCGGTGCTATTGCCGGCCTCGATGTGAAGCGCATCATCAACGAGCCCACGGCCGCAGCCCTGGCGTACGGCCTCGACAAAGACCACTCGAACCACAAAGTAGCCGTGTATGACCTCGGCGGTGGTACGTTCGATATTTCGATTCTGGAGCTGGACAACGGCGTATTCGAGGTACTGAGCACCAACGGTGACACCCACCTCGGCGGCGACGACTTCGACCAGGTTATCATCAACTTCCTGGCCGACACGTTTGCTTCGGAAAACGAAGGCCTTGACCTGCGTAAGGACGCTATGGCCCTGCAGCGCCTGAAAGAAGCAGCTGAGAAAGCCAAAGTAGAGCTGTCGTCGTCGACGGAAACCGAAATTAACCTGCCCTACATCACCGCTACGGCTTCGGGCCCCAAGCACTTGGTGGTGAAGCTGAGCCGCGCCAAGTTCGAGCAGCTGGCCGATTCGCTGATCCGTCGCTCGATGGAGCCGGTGAAGAAAGCCCTGCAGGACGCTGGCCTGAGCACCTCGGACATCAACGACGTGATTCTGGTAGGTGGTTCGACCCGCATTCCGCGCATCCAGGAAGAGGTTGAGAAGTTCTTCGGCAAGAAGCCTTCGAAAGGCGTTAACCCCGACGAAGTAGTAGCCGTGGGCGCTGCCATCCAGGGCGGTGTATTGACCGGTGAAGTGAAGGACGTACTGCTGCTCGACGTAACCCCGCTGAGCCTCGGTATCGAGACGATGGGCGGCGTGATGACCAAGCTCATCGAAGCCAACACCACCATCCCGACCAAGAAATCGGAAACCTTCTCGACGGCCTCCGACAACCAGCCCAGCGTGGAAATCCACGTGTTGCAGGGTGAGCGGCCGCTGGCTTCGCAGAACCGCACCATCGGTAAGTTCCACCTCGACTCGATTCCGCCCGCACCCCGCGGCGTTCCGCAAATCGAAGTAACCTTCGACATCGACGCCAACGGTATTCTGCACGTGACGGCCAAGGACAAAGGCACCGGCAAAGAGCAGAAAATCCGCATCGAGGCATCCTCGGGCCTGTCGGATGCTGACATTGAGCGCATGCGTCAGGAAGCCCAGGCCAACGCCGAAGCTGACAAAGCGGAGCGGGAGAAAATTGAGAAGGTAAACCAGGCCGACTCGATGATCTTCCAAACTGAGAAGCAGCTGCAGGAGTACGGCGATAAGCTGAGCGGCGGCAACAAAACGGCCGTTGAAACGGCTCTGGCCGACCTCAAGAAAGCCCACGAGAGCAAAGACCTCGGCCAGATTGATACGGCCATGGCCGCCATCAACGCGGCTTGGCAGGCTGCCTCGCAGGAGATGTACGCCCAGAGCGGCCCCGAGGGTCAGCCCGGCGCGGAGGGTGGCAACCCCTTCGGTGGCGGTGCCGGCCAGCCCGGCGGCAACGGCCAGCAAGGCGCCGGCCACGACAACGTGACCGACGTGGACTACGAAGAAGTAGGCAAGTAATTGCCGACTGCCAATAAAAAAGCCCCGCAGCAAGTTGCTGCGGGGCTTTTTTGTTTCCAGCGGTTGCTGCGGTATTACGCCAGTTGCAGGAGCCACTGCCTAGCCAGTTCCTCTTCTTCAAAGAGCCGGTAGACTAACCCAGACTCCCGGGTTTCGCTAATCATCAGGTTCATAGAGAGGCGGGCGAAAACATCGTGGGAGAGCAGCACGGCTACGTGGTACAACGGCGTGCCTACGGGCCGGATATCCAGCCAGTGCTCAGCTATCCAAGCGCGCTCCTCCTCCGTGAAGGCCATCATGTCGCGCTGGTCGTTGAGGATTTTGTACCAATTGCGGGAGACGAGCAACTGGCGGGTATGGGTGAGAAAAGCCTGCATTTCTTCGAAATTGCGCTTGCCTGGTTTGTACTGAACCACCGCGCAATTGGTCGGGTCACCTACTTCTAGCAGACGACCAACCGGGTTTTCGAAATATAGGCGTGTACGTTGCGAGGAAAACGCCATAGAAGGGGGCGAAAAGAATGAAGGAATTTGGTAAGATATAGGTGGCAAAAAGGTCACGTAATTACCAAGAAAACCTCGGATATGACAGCTGAACAATGTATTGTCTAATTTCAACTGCCTGCGTAGTGCCGCCTTGCACTATTAAGTAGACGAGGCCGCTCGAAGACATATTACCACATACCCCATGGCGCATTTTCTGATTATTGGAGCCGGTATCGGCGGGTTGACTACTGCATATGCCCTGCTCCAACAGGGCCATACAGTGCAGGTGCTCGAAGCCGCGCCGGAAATTCGGGAAGTAGGGGCCGGCTTGGTACTGGGTGCTAATGCCATGCGGGCCTTACATGAAGTAGGACTGCATGCCGCCGTACAGGCCCACGGCACGCCCGTAACGCTGCTTTACCTCCTCGACCAACGCGGCCAGGTACTGCAGCGCGTCGATACTACGCCATTTACCCGTGCCGCAGGGTTTGACAACCTAGGAATTCATCGGGCCGCGCTGCAGCGTACGTTGCTGCAACACCTACCACCCGACACGGTGCAAACCGGCACGCCCTTCGAGCGGCTCAGCATGGAGGGAGCACGCGTAAGCGCGCATTTTGCGGATGGCAGCACGGTTTCAGCCGATGCCCTGATTGGGGCCGATGGTATTCGCTCCCGGGTGCGGCAGCAGCTGTGGCCGACAGCGGCACCACGCTACGCAGGCTACACCTGCTGGCGGGCCGTAGTGAATGCCCAACAGCTCAACCTGCCCCCAGGCGAGTCGGTGGAAGTGTGGGGAGATGCCGGGCGGCGGTTCGGGTACGTACCGGTAGGCAACGGACAGGTATACTGGTTTGCCTGCCTGAATAGCCCCCTGCCCCGCAACCCACGGTTCCAGGCCTATTCCCCTATTGATTTGCAGCGCGAGTTTCAGGCGTTACCGCAGCCGGTGCCCCAGCTTCTGGCTCTTACGGAAGCCCACCAATTGCTCTGGAACGATATTCAGGATTTGCCCCCGCTCACTCACTTCGCGCACGGCCGGGTACTGCTGCTCGGTGATGCCGCCCACGCCACCACGCCCAACATGGGCCAGGGTGCCGGCATGGCCGTGGAAGATGCCGCCGTGCTGGCCCACTGCCTCCGCGCCACTCCAAAAGACATACCCGCAGCGTTCCGGGCATTTGAGCAGCGCCGTAGGGCCCGCACGGCCCGGGTGGTGCGCACTTCTTGGCAACTGGGCCGGGTGGGGCAACTGGAAAACTCCTGGCTAACTGGCCTGCGCAACCGGATGATGCAGCTCCTGCCCGATGCTGTGGCCCAGCGACAAATGGCCTGGCTGTACCAGGAGTTGTAGGCTCAGGTAGTCAGTTCCTTTTTTTCGTCGGGGTTGGCGGCCTCTTCGGCTTCCTCCTCATCCTCTTCTTCAAAGCCTTCCCGGATTTTTTCGAGGGCTTCTTCATGGTCGCCGGCATCGGCTTCCTCGCAGTTTTCCTCCTGCTTTTGCTTATCCTGGGGCTCGTAGCTGAGCTTGATGTAGATGGGAAAATGGTCGGAGCCCACGTAAGGCAGGCGCTCCATATCATCTACCTTGAAGTGCGCCGACACAAACACGTGGTCGAGGGGCCAGCGCAGCAGGGCGTAATCGGCGTGGAAAGTGGGCAGCAGGCCCCGGCCCACGCGCGGGTCCATAAGCCCGCTGATACGCCGAAACAGCTCGGACGTGTGCGACCAGGCCACGTCGTTCATGTCGCCGAACACAATGGTGGGCTCGTCGCGCTTGTCAATCTGCTTGCCTACCAGCAGTAGCTCAGCGTCGCGCTTGGTGCTGGTTTTGGACTCGGCTGGTGCTGGCGGCTTGGGGTGCAGGCCGTACACGCGCACCCAGGTGCGGCCGTCGGCCAGCTGTACGCGGGTGTGCAGGCTGGGCACGTCGTCATCAAGCAGGTACTTAATTTCGCAACTTTCCAGCTTTAGCCGGGAAAAGAACAGCAGGCCGTAGGTATTGTCGAGGGGCTCGTGGCAGGTATGGGGGTGCGTTTCTTCCAGCGGCTTAAGCTGCTGATACCACCATTCATCGGTTTCCACGGTCATGATGATATCGGCATCGGCCTGCTGCAGTACCTGCAGGGCTTTGGCCCCTTGCTTGTTGAACTGCAGCACGTTCATCATCACCAGGCTCAGGTGGCGCTTCCCATCCGGTAGCGTACTATCTCCTACTTGCTTGCTTACCAGCCGCGTGTAGGGCACAATGCGGAAAGCCTGGTAGATGACCGTAATGCCCAGTAGTAGCAAGACTCCTACACCATAATACCCCGGCAAATCGGGCCAGCCCAGGGCCAAGCCGGCCAGCATCACGGCCAGGGTAACGCCCACAATCTGCAGGCGGGGAAAATCAAATACCCGAATCCACCACGCCGTTTGGCGCAGCAGCGGCAACACAGTGGCAACCAGTGAGGCCAGGGCCAGCAGAAAGGTGAGGCCGTGCGCCAGGGTAAGCCACCACGGGAGAACAGTAAAGTTGGGCAAGGGTGAAGGGAAAGAAAGGGTGGTGAGAGCAGTACAGAGGGGGTGCTGGGAGGCGTAGCTTCTACGCATGCCTTGCAGCATAGTTCAGACATTAAACATAGCATTTTCTCTGTTTGCTGATTCTTAAAGGCTCGTACCTTTACCTGCCGCCACTTGCCCAGCTTATGGAGATTCTGCTCGCTACGTTTACCACCTTGTTTTCTGTGGTGAACCCCTTCGGGGCCATGCCCGTGTTTTTGACGCTCACGGAGGAAGACAGCCCCGCCGAACGGGCCAACGTGGCCCTGAAAGCCTGTATTTACATGATTGGGGTGCTTACCGTGTCGTTTTTCGCGGGGCAGTACGTGCTCAATTTTTTCGGCATCAACATTCACCATCTGCGCATTGCGGGCGGCATCCTGCTCATGCGTTCCGCCTTCGATTTGCTGACGCCGGGTGGCAACCGGGCCAAGGTATCGGAAGCTACTCTGGAGGAAAGCCGCCACAAGGACGACATCAGCTTCACGCCGCTGGCCATGCCCATGCTTTCGGGCCCCGGATCCATGGCCGTGTGCATCGGCCTGTTCACCGGCAAACTCACCGTGCCCGATATGGGCCTGATTGTGCTGGGTTTCTGCCTAGTAGCCCTGGCCGCCTATATCATCCTGATGTCGTCGTTGCGCCTGACGCGGTTTTTGGGCCGCCCCGGTATGTCGGCCCTGGCGCGCATCATGGGCTTTATCACGCTGGCTATTGGTGTGAATTTCCTGGCCACGGCCATCAAGTCACTGTTTCCGGGGCTGAGCCAGTAGCATTTGTATGTGGGCTCTCATCGTTATCATTCCTGTACTGCTCATCTTGGCTTTCCTAGCCATGTGCTGGGCAGTATATAGATGGCTTCGACGGCGCATCAGTAACTGGGCAGGTATTCTTTTCCTGGCTGGTGTAGGTTTCTGTGTGTCCTACTTGCTCTATATAGAACTTTATCCTCCTGATGAGTTCTACCGAAAAGAATACGAGCAGATAACCCTGCTTCCTTTTCCAGCATCAGGCCACATTCTTCGAAAAGATAGTTCTTACCCAACGCTTCTGGATGGCGACTATGAGTCCTGTGCGCTGGTAGAAATTGGAACCAAGGAATACCTGCGTCTGCAACAGCATCTGGCTCATAATCCACAGTTTTCGCCTGAACCCTGCATCACAGATACAGCATTTGCCTACAGCTTACCTTTTGAAAAGGTGGCGCGCGGTATTTCGTGCGCTCAGTACACTTCTGGTTATGGGCAAAAAGATGGGATTGGCCTCTTCTACGTTGGTTTATTAAATGATAAAAAGTCAGTCGTTACCTACCGAATACGTATTTGATTATTCTAGTCGCTGACAACATATAGCAGAGGCGTATCTTTGCGCCTCCTATGCTGAAGAACGACCTCATCCTCCGGGCCGCCCGTGGCGAAGAAACTGAGCGCACCCCCGTGTGGCTCATGCGCCAGGCCGGCCGCATTCTGCCCGAATACCGCGCCCTGCGCGCCCGCCTCAGCGGCTTCAAAGAGCTGGTAGAAACCCCCGACCTAGCCGCCGAAGTAACCATTCAGCCCATCGACGCGCTGGACGTGGACGCGGCCATCATCTTCTCCGACATTCTGGTGGTGCCCGAGGCTATGGGTCTCACCTACGAGATGGTGGAAGCCCGCGGGCCGCTGTTCCCCGAAACCATCAAAACGGCCCACGATGTGGCGCGCATGCGCGTGGCCGACCCTGAGGAGCATCTGGGCTACGTTTTGGAAGCCATTCGGGTAACCAAGCGCGCCCTCAACGGCCGGGTGCCGCTCATCGGGTTTGCCGGGGCGCCCTGGACGATTCTAGCCTACATGGTGGAGGGCCACGGCTCCAAAACCTTCAGCAAGGCCCGCCGCATGCTCTACGCCGAGCCCGCGCTGGCCCACGCCCTGCTGCGCAAAATCACCGATACCACCATTACCTACCTGCAGGCCCAGATTGCCGCCGGGGCCAACATGGTGCAGGTATTTGATTCGTGGGCCGGCATCCTGCCGCCCGCCCACTACCAGGAATTCAGCACCCGCTACATTGCCGAAATCTGCGCGGCCATGCCCGCCGATGTACCCGTAACGGTATTTGCCAAGGGAGCCTTCTGGGCCGTGGGGGATTTCGCCCAGCTGCCCTGCCGCACCATCGGCCTCGACTGGAACCAGGACCCGCGCACGGTGCGCCCCCTGGTGGGCGACAAAACCCTGCAGGGCAACCTCGACCCTTGTGCCCTCTACGGCACGCCCGAACAGGTGCGCGCCGCCACCATTGCCATGCTCGACCAGTTCGGCCCGCACCGTCACATTGCCAACCTTGGCCACGGCGTGTATCCCGATACCAACCCCGACAACGTGAAGGTGTTCATCAACACGGTGAAAGAGTACAGCGCGACGCTACGCAAATAGCCCGTCATTGCGAGGAGGAACGACGAAGCAATCCGTCCTTTACCAAGTTCTCCACCTTGACCTATTCAAAAGCCCCTGACGCCAGCACAGACGTCAGGGGCTTTTTGCCTTTCAGGGTTTGGCGCGCTGAAAAGGAAGGATTAGCTGCGCTGTCCTTCGGGTGCTTCGGGTGCTTCGCTCCGCTCGCAATGACAGGCTATAAGGCCAGTCCTATCCGCTCGGCTTCTTTTAGCAGCAGGCTTTTCTCGATGGGTACCACGCCCACCTGCTCGCATACCAGTCCGCCGCCGAGGTTGGCCAGGGCGGCTGTGGCCGGGGCGGTGAGGCCCAATGCCACGCATAGGGCGGCAATGCTGATTACCGTGTCGCCGGCCCCCGAAACGTCGGAGATGGTGCGCAGATGGGCGGGAATGTAGGTGCGCCGGAGCTGGCCGTTTTCCACGAATACGCCGCGCTCCGAGAGAGTTACCAGCACAATTTCCGGGGCCAGCACCTCGCGCAGCCGGTTTACGGCGGCTTCAAACTGCGGGCGGGCGGCTTCAGTTTCGTCAAATTCCAGCTTTAGGCCCTCGCGCAGCTCCTTCAGGTTGGGTTTAAACAAGGTGCAGCCGCGGTAGGCCAGGAAATTCTTTTTCTTGGGGTCTACTACAGTAGGCACTCCTTGCGCCCGGGCCAGTTCAATGAAACGCTGGATGCTGCTTTCCTGCAGCACACCCTTGTCGTAATCCTCAAAAATCACCACGTCGGCGCGGCTGAGCAGCTCCTCGAAGCGGGCGGTGAGCTGGGCGTTTTCCTCGGCGTTGAGGTTGGTTTCCACCTCCGAGTCGATGCGCAGTAGCTGCTGACCTTGGGCCAGAATACGCTGCTTCACAGTGGTAGGCCGGTGGCCGGAGCGCACCATACCGTCGGCCGACAGCCCAGTGGTGTGCAGCAGTTCCAGCAGCTGGTCGCCACCCTGGTCCTCCCCTATCACGGCGCACAGCAGCGGCGTGGCGCCCAGAGCCTGCACATTCAGAGCCACGTTGGCGGCTCCGCCCAGGCGGTTTTCGGTGCGACTCACGTTCACTACCGGCACCGGCGCCTCGGGCGAGAGGCGGGCAGCTTTGCCCCACACGTAGGCATCCATCATCACGTCGCCCACGATGAGCACGGTGAGGTGGTTGAAGGCGGCAAATAACTCGGGCAGCGAAGCGGGAACGGCAGCAGGCATTACGGCGTGTTCAAGGTAAGAGGCCGCAAAGGTAGGTAGTAGCGCGCAGCTCTGCTGCGCGCTACTTTACTGCAGCTTCGCTAAGCTGTTCTTGATGCGGATGAATGCTTCGCGCAGCTTTTCATCGGCGGCAGCAGTGCTGAAGCGGATGCAGTTGGGCGCGCCGAATGCGCCACCGTCCACGGCGGCCACGTGGGCGTCGTTGAGCATGTACAGGGCTAGGTCGGCGGCGGAGTTGATAACCTCGCTGGTGGGCGTGATTTTGCCGAAGTAGCCGGTTACGTCGGGGAAGATGTAGAACGCGCCGCTGGGCGTGGGCGTGCGGAAGCCAGGAATATCCTTCACCAACTCCAGCACCATGTCGCGGCGGCGGCGGTAGGCTTCCACCATCACGTCGGCTGAGCTGCGGCCACCCTGCAGCGCGGCCAGGCCGGCCCGTTGGGTGATAGAGCAGGTGGCCGAGGTAATCTGGCTTTGCAGCTTCTCGCAGGCGGCGGCAATTTCCTTGCGGGCCGCCAGGTAACCAATGCGCCAGCCCGTCATAGCGTAGCCCTTGGAGAAGCCGTTGACGGTAATTACCCGGTCTTTCACCTCATCAAACTGGGCCAGGCTGGCGTGCTCGCCCACAAAGTTGATGTACTCATAAATCTCATCGGCCAGCACGTGCACCTGGGGGTGGCGGGCTACCACCTCGGCAATGGCGGCCAGCTCCTGGCGGCTGAACACGGCCCCGGTGGGGTTGCAGGGCGAGGAGTACATGATGAGCTTGGTGCGGGGCGTAATGGCCGCTTCCAGCTCCTGGGCCGTCACCTTAAAGTCGTTTTCCAGGGAGCCGATCAGTTGCACGGTGGTTCCCTCGGCCAGCTTCACCATCTCCTCGTAGCTCACCCAGTAGGGCGAAAACACAATTACCTCGTCGCCGGGGTTTACCAGAGCCAGCACGGCGTTGGCCAGGGCTTGCTTAGCCCCGGTGCTTACCACAATATTTTCGGGCTTGTAGCTGAGCTGGTTGTCGCGCTGAAACTTGTCGCAGATGGCCTGCCGCAGCTCCGGGTAGCCGGGTACGGGCGTGTAGAAGGTATAGCCCTCGTCAAGGGCCTGCTTGGCAGCATCCTTGATGTACTGCGGCGTCTGAAAATCCGGTTCCCCGAAGCTGAGGCTGATGACGTCCACACCTTCGGCGGCCAGCGCCCGGGCCTTTTTGGCCATGGCAATGGTCTGCGACTCCTGCATGGCATTGATGCGGTCAGAAAGAACAAGGGGCGCGAGGGTGGTAGCGTCAGCGGACATCTAAATCAGGGGGAATGGTACGAGAAATGGGTGGGGAACAAAGGTACGGGTAAGGTACGGAGGTTTTGGTGAGGAAGAAGTAGAATACGACTGTCATCCTGAGCTTGCGAAGGACCTTATCACATTGCCACGCAAGAACGAATCGTTGCAATGTGATAAGGTCCTTCGCAAGCTCAGAATGACAACGACACTTACTTTACCCGTACTCTCCCCTACTCTTCCCGCCCCAGGCTGCGGAAGCACTGCCACAGCACGCGCACATCCGTGGAGGGCTCGTAGTCTTTGGCATAAAGCAGCTCCAAGCGGCGACGGGTAGCTTCGGAAAGCGGGGTACCAGTTTGCACCGCATCGGCTGGCGAGAGGATGGCGCGGGCCTGGCGACTAGGGCCGGAGGCGTAGCGCAGCCCCACCCAGGTACGGGTACCGGCCAGCACCCGCAGGCAGTTGCGCAGGAAGCCCGCCTTACGCGGCTGCACCCACAACAGCACCGGGGCCAGCACCAGTAACAGCAGACTAGCCACCATGGCCAGCAGCCGCTTGGTGCGGGCCTGCTGCGGCCGGTACAGGTTCAGGGTAATATCGAGGGTGTAATAATCACCGGGTGAATCCTTACCGGAGCTACCAATGATGTATTCACTATCCTGGGGCAGAATTTTGTAGGCCACCGGCGGGTGGTGTGGCAGGCCTACCATCAGCCCAATAATCTGACTAGCAGGCAGGTCGCGGCCACAGAATACCAGCTCGTTGAGGCCGTAGATACGGATGATATCCTCCAGCTGCCGCACCTCACCCAGCAGGTCATCGGGGTTGGAGGTGCTGGGGCGAGCGGCCGCCTGGGGTTCGATATACCCAATTACGCGGGCCGGCACGGCCGCCTGCTCCAGCAAGTGGCGCACACGCTGGCTTTCCTCCCAGGAACCCACAATACCCACCGTTTTCTGCTGCTGACTGGCCAGACTAAGAGTGCGGTACCGCAGGAAATTGCTTGCCACGCGCCGCAGCACCAAGGCCGCCACGGCCCAGACCCCGCCCAGCACAATGAGGGCCTTGGAGAAGCGCCAGGCATCCAGAAAATTACTAACCGCCGATATCAGCACCGTGCCCAGAAACACGCCCCGCACAATGCGACTGGCCCGGGTGGGCTGGTCGTAGGCCCCGCTGAAAAACGCGGCCAGCAGCCACACGGCAATGTACACGGGCACGGCCACCAGCATAAACTGCGGTGGGTAGGCCGTGGGCACGTATTTGTGGTTGTCTTCCCAATAGTTTTTCAGGAAGTACATGCCCGCGTAAATGAGGGCGGCGTCCAGCAGCACGGGCGCGGCCTGTGTTATCAGCCGCTGGGCCACGGCCGCCACGGCCCGCAGCCAGATGGCCCCGTTAATCAACAGGCTGAACATACCGGCCCTGCCCGGCGCGAAGTGCTTGCGCGCAAAAATGACCATGGCCCGGTAGAACACGAACACATAGTTCACGCTGGTGCGCTTGGTGCTCTCGCCCTTGTAGTGGATGATGCGGGTGCCGGCGAAGTAATAGTTCTTCCAGCCGCCCTGCGTGAGCCGGTACGAGAGGTCAATATCCTCACCGTACATGAAGTAGTCCTCATCCAGCAGGCCCACCGCATCCAGCGCCGTTTTGCGCATGAGCATAAAGGCCCCGCTCAGCACCTGAATTTCGTGCGTCTGCTCGGGGCTGAGGTAGCCCAGGTGGTAGCGCCCAAACCGCCTTGACTTTGGAAACAGCCGGGCCAGCCCGAAAATCTTGTAGAAGGCCACCCAGGGTGTGGGCAGCCCCCGCTTGCTCTCGGGTAGAAACCGGCCCTGGCCGTCCAGCATCTTCACCCCCAGACCACCGGCTTCGGGATGAGCATCCATAAACTCGCAGCACAGCCGGAAGGTATCTTCCTCCACCACCGTATCGGGGTTGAGCAGGAGTTGGTACTGGCCGGTAGCTTGGCGTAGGGCTTGGTTGTTGGCTTTGCTGAAGCCGGGGTTGTCGTGGTTTTCGAGCAGAATCACTTCCGGAAAGCGGGCCTTTACCATGGCCACCGAGCCATCCACGGAGTTATTATCCACCACGAACACCTCTACCGGTGCGCCCAGCTTCTCCACCGCCCGCCGCACCGACAGCAGCGCCTGCTCCAGAAAGTAGCAAACGTTGTAATTGACGATGACGACGGAAAGCTTAACGGGAGCGGGCGGCACAGACGAGAATCGGAAAGGTCCCGAAAGGTAGTTGAAAAGCTACAAGCTGTCAGCGGCATGCGGCAAGCTTCAGGTTGTAAGCCGTCAGCGACAAGCGGCAAGCTGCCCGGTGCCATTGCGAAGAGCCACTTTTACAAGAAAAGCCGCAAGCCCGGAAAGGCTTGCGGCTTGTAGCTTGCTACTTGCAGCTGAAATACTACCGGGCTTGGCGCTGGCGCTCCACAATGGAGCGGCCCAGGGTAATTTCGTCGGCGTATTCCAGCTCCCCGCCCATGGGAATGCCGCGGGCAATAGTGCTCACGTTGATTTCGGGCAGGTCGCGGAGCTTGCGGGAGAGGTAGAAGGCTGTGGTGTCGCCCTCCATAGTGGGGCTGATGGCCAGGATAACTTCCTTGATTTCCGAACCTTCTTTGGTCACCCGGTCTACCAGGGAATCAATGGTCAGGTCGGAAGGGCCAATGCCTTCGATGGGAGAAATGACGCCGCCCAGTACGTGGTACATGCCCTGGTACTGGGCCGTGTTTTCAATGGCAATTACGTCGCGGATGTCCGACACCACGCACACGGTGCTCTGGTCACGCAGGTGGTTGGCGCAGATGCCGCAGGTAGGCGTATCGGAAATGTTATGGCAGGTGTCGCAGTAGCGGATTTCGAAGCGCATTTTGGCCAGTGCTTCGGCCAGTGAAGCCGTGGTATCGGCTTCGGCTTTCAGCAGGTGCAGCGCCAGGCGCAGAGCCGTTTTTTTGCCCACGCCCGGCAGCTTCGACAACTCGCCAACGGCGTTTTCAATCAATTTGGAGGGAAATTCCATTCAGGTCGGGAAGTGGTAAAAAGAACTGTCATCCGGGGGTTGCCCGGGGTATCAGAGGGCCCGACTGATAACACCAGATGGGCTCCGATAGGTCCTTGGCAAGCGCCGGATGACAGATTTTTTTTTTGCGGAGAAACGGCTATACCACGTCGGCCGAGATGCCCCGGTCGTGGATGGCCGTGCACATGCTGGCTAGCTCATCGTAGCCGCCGTGCTTCACGGTGCACTGGCCTTTGTAATGGATCAGCAGGGTGCACTGCTCGGCCTGCTCAGGCTGGTGGCCACACACGTCCATCAGCGTTTTGATAACGTGGTCGAAGGTGTTGATATCGTCATTATACACCACCAGGTCGCGCACGTCAATGGTTTCTTCCAGGAGCAGTACGTCCTCGTCGTACTCGATTTGCGGGTTACTGTTCATAGGGCAAAATTACGCAAAAACCGGCAAAAAGGTGAATCTATTGCGCGCCAGCCGCTCCGTACAACTCCCTGACCCAGTGCTTTGTTAAGCGTTGGGCAGCCATTACCCACTTCTTTTTCCCGCGTAGTTTCCGGGGGCTGATGGCGGGCTATATCCGGGGCCGCCTGCTACTCGTATTCAAGGGGCTATTTACCTTTGAGCTTTCTGCCCAAGCACATGCCCGTTCCTTCCGCCGAATTTAAGCGTGCCCTCAAACGCCTCAGTGATAAAGAAAAGGAGACGCTGCTGCTACGCGCGGCCCGCCGCGACGCCGAGCTATACGACACGCTTTGCTACGAGCTGCTGCCCGACGTAACTACGGAAACGGTATTTGAGCAGGCCTCCGACCAGATTCATGAGCTGTTTGCCGTGGGCGCTACTGGCCGCCTGCTCAACCGTAGCCTCACCAAAGCCCTGGGCAAAGCCACCAAAGAGGTAGCCCGGGCCCGCCGCATTACCAAAGATAAGCGCCTGGAAATAGAACTAAACCTCTACACCCTACGCCACATTTTTGAGAATTACACCGGGCAGTTTGAAAGCGTGTACGCGGGCTTCTACACCAGCACGGCCCGCTTAGCGGCCCGTACGGCCCAGCTGGTACTGCAAAATCTGCACGAAGACCTGTGGCTGGAATACAAACCCGAGCTGGATGACTTTCTGCAGTTGCTGCACGCCCGCACTAAAAGCCGCAGCCTCAAATTTGAGCTTCCCCGGAAGCTGGAGCTGCCAGATTAGCTGTATTCTTGCAGACAACAATTCTGCAGATATACGATGTGCACAAAGGTTTTATTGATCCTTTTGTTGCTGGGCGGGCTGGTAGCCTGCTCCGAAAACCCTGAGCGCCGCCCGGCGGCTTCTCCCAGCAACCCAACCGCCGATTCTGCTGCCGTTCAGCGGGCCGCTCGTGAGTACCGGGTTCATTATAACACGCCGGTAAATCTTGACAGCACCGGCTATTATTATCAGCCGGTTTCGGTGGTACCCATGGATGAGCCCACCCAGAGCCGTACGTTGTCCAGCAGCTCGTACGGAAGTGAATACGAAGAGAACAATGGGATTGAGGGTACTTGCTTCAATTTGCTGTTCTTTCAAAAAACCTCGCTCCAGGAGCATGCTCTGCTCCCGCACGGCCGCTTCGTCATCTCCGAAATTGATATGGATAGCAAACCGGATGTTCGGTGGCCCTTCCTGTTCTACACCATCATCAAGGCCGATACCAACGCCGATGGGGAACAGCGCCAGGACGACGCCACCGCCTTATTCGTATCGGACCGTAGCGGGCAGCAGCTCCGGCAGCTCACCCCCGATGGTACCCAATTGCAAAGGCGGTATATCCTGCCGAGGTCCAGTCTGCTGCTCGTAGAAGTGCGCCCCGATGCCAATAAGGATACCCAATTTACCTACGCGGATGGCAGCTACTGGCTCCGCTTCGATTTGCACACACTCACGACTCCTGCCGTGCGGCAGCCTACTGCGGCGCAGGCCGGCACCCTACAACAGCAAATGCTGAAGCGCCAGAGTAGTATAGGGCACTAAACATAAAAAAGCCTGCTGGCAGCTGCCAGCAGGCTTTTTTATTATGAATTGGCAGGAATTACTTCTTGGCAATTACGTTGAAGCTCATGGTGAATTCGTCCATGATGGCTTTGTCGCCGATGCTCTCGAAGAACGACTTCGAGCCGTACTTGATGTCAAACTTGGTCCGGTCGATGGTGGCCGTGCCGCTGGCCGAGGCTACACCGCCCTTCACGCCTACTTTGGCGGGGAAGGAGATTTTCTGGGTGATGCCTTTAATGGTCAGGTCACCGGTTACGGTGGCATTGTTGCCGTTGGCGTCGCCTTTCAGCGGAGTTACGCTGGTGATTTTGAACGTGGAGGTCGGGTTTTTGTCGATGCTGAAGAAGTCTTCGGAACGCAGGTGGCCTACCAGTTTGGCGTTGTATTCGGCTTCCTTGATGTCCTCCACTTTCAGCGAGTTCATGTCAACCACAAACGTGCCGCCTACAATCTGGCTGCCACGCACCAGTATCGTGCCTTCTTTGAACTGCACGTTGCCGTTGTGCTGGCCGGTTACCTTCTTACCAACCCAGCCCAGGGTGCTCAGCTGGGGCTGCAGCGCGTACGACTGCGAAGCGGCCTTCTCGGAGCCAGGCGTCACTTTTTTCTGGGCCGAAGCAGGCGAAACAGCAAACAGGGCAGCAGCCAGCAGAGCTGGTACAAACAGTTTTTTCATGATCTAAAAAAAACAGGAAAAAGGGAAAATGAACGTGCGAAGTGAGTAACTGAAAACCGTCAGTTGCGGATTTTATCGAGCAGTCCGCTTAGGTGGGCCGCTTCCTCATCGGTCAGGTTTTGGAGACCGTTGCGCTGGGTTTCCAGCACGGGGTCCAGTTGGTGCAGCAGGTCGAGGCCGGCTTCAGTAATGCGGATGTCCACGGCCCGACGGTTGCTGGGGCACACCGTGCGGGTTACCAGCTGCTTGGCTTCCAGCTTATCCACAATGCGCGAGGCGTTGCTGGTTTTGTCCAGCATCCGATCAATAAGCAGGTTCACCGTAGCCGGCTTGGGATGCTGCCCCCGCAGAATGCGCAGAATGTTGAATTGGGGCAGCGTCAGACCATAGCTTTTAAATAAGCTGCTCTGCTGCTGCTGGAGCCACCCCGCCGTAAACACCAGATTAATCAGGGCCTTCTGGTAATTATCTTTGAAAGTGGGCTGCTTAATTTCGTCCTCTATTTTCATGTAGTGCGAGAAAGTAACGGAACGCGCTGCAAATATATGTACATACATTTAATGTGCAAACACAGTTCCGACTCTTTTTGCGAAAATAGAGGACCTGATTGAAATCTGAGTGGTCGGGCGCAATTATGGTGCCTGTTTGCAAACGCCATGCAGTGGAGCTGCGTAGTACAGGCATTCTCCATGCTACTGCGCATCACCATGAAAAAGATACTGATTCCTTTTGTTGCCTTGCTGCTGGGCGGAGCGGGGGCGGCCAGCGCCCAAACTATCGTAGCCAGTGCCGTTGAAACCACGCCCACCGATCGGTTCATCATGCAGAATGGAGAGGTTGTGCAGGTGCGGGGCCGCCGGCCCATGCCCCTTGCCCACAATGTGCTCCTGACCAACGGCACCAAAATCAACTATAAGAGTGGTATTGTGGAGCTGCCTGGCGGCAAAATCACCACACTAAAGGAAGGCGACTACGTGCGGCCCACCGGCGAAATTGTGTTTGCCACGGCGGGTAGTGCCGCCCAGGCCCGCGGCGACAACAGCGTACCGGCCAATGCGCAGTTCAACACCTACACCGACCCGCGCCCGGCCCCGGCTACCCCCGCCGCTATGGAAACGCGCTTGGCGGAGATGAACAGCAAAATTGATTTGATGGCCGAAAAGATTCAGTTGCTCAATCAGAAAATCAGCTTGCTGAGCACTAATGCGCAACGCCCTACTGACACCTCCGCATTGGATCAGAAAATTCAGGCCATTGATGCCAAGCTGAAATAAGCAATTCCGACTTTCCTTCTGGTTAACGCCCCGCTCAATATAACGTCTTTGGGTGGGGCGTTTTTTTGGAACCGGGTGCTTGCTACGCCGTCGTATCAGGCTATAGTCAGAAGCCATTCGCTAATTATGTACCTTAAGCAGCCCGTTCGTATCGGCCCACCACGTACCTTCTACCTCAGTTATCCGCGTGCTTCGCCTTGTTTATCTGCGCCGTTTCGGACTGTTGCTAGGGTTACTAGGCGCGGTAGCTGGTTGCTCACCCACTCCGCCGGCGCCCACGTACCGCATTGGCTTTTCACAGAGCGTCAGCGCCGGTGACTGGCGGCAGGCCATGCTGGCCGGCATGGAGCGGGAGTTGGTGTTTCACCCCGAAATTCAACTGCTGACCCGAGATGCGCAGAGCAACAGCCGGCAACAGCAGCAGCAGATTCATGACTTGCTGGACGCCGGGGCCGATGTGCTCATCATAGCCCCGAATGACGCGCATGCCCTGTCTCCTTCCGTTGAGGAGGCTTACCGCCGTGGGGTACCCGTAATTTTGCTGGATAACCGGACTACCTCGCCGCACTACGCCGCCTACGTGGGCGGCGACAATGCCAGCGCGGGGGCCACCGCTGCCCGGTATACCGCCCAGCTTCTGCAGCAGCGGGGGCAGGTGATGGAAATAACGGCGGCTACTTCGTCCGTTTCCAGGGAGCGGCACCAAGGGTTCACGCAAGCCCTAAAAAAGTATCCGCGCATGCAGGTGGTCGGCACAGTACCCGGCGACTGGGGCGCTACCACCCTGCAACCGGCCCTGACCCGCCTGCTCCAACAGCATCCTGAAACCCGGCTGATTTTTGCCCACAGCGACCTGATGGCCCAGGGAGCTTACGAAGTATGCCAGCGGCTGAAGCGGCCGGATATCCGCATTATTGGGGTAGATGGGCTGGCAGGCAAAGGTAACGGGCTGGAAATGGTGCAGCAGGGCCGTAGTACCGCCTCGTTGTTTTACTCGCCGGGCGGGGAGGAGGCCATTCGGGTGGCGCTGAAGATTCTGCAGCACCAAGCTTACGAGCGGGAGAATATCCTGGGCACCATCGTCATTGACTCTACCAATGCCCTTACGCTGCAGCAGCAAGCGGCCAAGCTGACTAGTCAGCAGGAAGGTATAAAGCAGCAGCAGCAGCTGTTGCACACGTTGCAGGCCACGTATGCCAGCCAACGCACGGTGCTGTATGGGCTGCTACTTACCCTGGCGGCCGCTTTGGGACTGGGAGCCAGCGCCTGGCGGGCCGCCCGCAACAACCGGCGCATCAACCAAGAGCTGGCCCGGCAAAACGCCGCCAACGATGCCATCAACCAAGAGCTGGTACGGCAGAATGCGGCCAACGACGTCATCAACCGCCAGCTCAGTGCCCAGAACGAGGAAATCAGGGAGCAGCGCAACCAGATTGCCGAGCTGGCTGAACAGGCCCGGGTGGAAACGGAGGCCAAGCTGCGCTTCTTCACCAACTTCTCCCACGAGCTACGTACCCCGCTTACCCTGATTATGGGCCCGGTGGAGGAAATGCTGACGGGCCGCAACGGGGCCGCCCTGCTGCCCAGCCAGCGCCACGACCTGGGCCTGATTCGGCGCAGCACCCAGCGCCTGCTGCAGCTGGTAAACCAGCTGCTCGATTTCCGCAAGATTGAAGTGGGTAAGATGGCCGTACAGGCCCGCCCCGATGATTTGGTAGCGTTTGTGCGGGAATTGGTGGAAGCGTTTGAGCCGGCGGCCCGGGTGCAGCAGGTCGGCCTGAGCTTCCAGCCGACTGCCCCTACCCTGCCGGGCTGGCTGGACCGCAACGTGCTGGACAAGGTATTTCTAAACCTCTTATCCAACGCCCTCAAATACACCCCCGCCGGCGGGCAGATTACGGTGAGCGTACAGCCCGCCGAGGAAGGCCGCAGTCTGCAGGTGCTGGTAGCTGATACCGGCCGCGGCATCCGGGCCCAGGATAGCCCCCATATTTTTGAGTGGTTTTACCAGGGCGAGCAGCCGGCCACGGGCAAAGGCTCGGGCATGGGATTAGCCCTGGCTCAGGGCTTGGTTCGGCTGCACCAGGGTCAGCTCACGTTCAGCAGCCAGGTGGGCCAGGGCAGCACTTTCACCGTGACGCTACCCCGGGAGCTGCCCGCCGAACTGCGCGCTACCAACCCGGCCGAGCCCCTGGAGATGACGCTGGATGAGCCACTGGCCCTGCCCGCCACCGAAACCGAAGCGCTGACGGCAGAAGCTGAGGCGCTGGTGCTGGTGATTGAGGACAACGCCGACGTAAACGAGTTTGTAGCCCGCAAGCTGAGCCCCCATTTCCGGGTGCAGGCGGCCGCCGATGGGAAGGCGGGGCTGCGGCTGGCACTGGAACTGATTCCGGACCTGATAGTGTGCGACGTGATGATGCCCGGCCTGAGCGGTTTGGAGGTAGTGACCCGGCTCCGCGCCAACTGGCGCACCTCGCATGTGCCGGTGATACTGCTCACAGCCCGCAACGCCCCCGAGCAGCAGGTGGAAGGCGTGCAGGCCGGGGCCGACGTGTACCTGACCAAGCCCTTCAACCCGGCCTTCCTTCTGGAGAGCGTGCGCACCCTGCTAGCCAACCGCGCCCTGCAGCGGGAGCACCTCAGCCGGCAGCTGTTGCCCCTGCCGGAGCCCACCGAAGCTCACCAAGAAGTACCGAGTCCCGATCAGGAGTTTATTGCCGCCCTCACGGCCCAGGTCGAAACCGACCTCACCCGCACCGACCTGACGGTAGAGGAGCTGGCTCACGCCCTAGGCTTCTCGCGCATGCAGCTTTACCGGAAAGTGAAAGCCGTACTGGGCACCAGCATCACCGACTTTATCCAGAGCGTGCGGCTGCGCAAAGCCTGTGATCTGCTGCGTGAGGACTCGCTCAGCGTTACTGCCGTAGCCTACGAAGTGGGCTACGCTTCCCACTCCTACTTCTCCAACAGCTTTAAGGCGCGTTACGGACTAGCCCCCTCGGAGTTCCGAGCCCGGTATCAGGCCGGGGTTAGTTGAAATAATTGTGCACCTACCGCTTACATCACACGCATTATCCTGACGAAATTACTACCCATATCATTTTTAACTATTTGATTATTAATAATTTGATTGTTTATTTCATCTTGTACACAATCTGTACGATTTGAGCATAAGGCGGGAAGCTAGACGCTGAATCTTTACGGAGTCACCCCATCCTTCCTCCCACTCTTATTAGCTCTATGACTTCCCGTCGTGCCTTTGTAAAGTCCGCCGCCCTGCTTTCGGCAGGCGTGTTGGCGGCCCCGTCCCTGCTGGCAAAGTCGCCCTCAACTATTGGCCTGCAGCTGTATACCGTGCGTGACGCTATGCAGCAGGACCCGGCTGCCGCGCTGGCCCGGGTAGCCAAGCTGGGCTACAACTCGGTGGAGGGTGCTACCTACACCGGTAACCAGAAGTTCTACGGTATGGAGCCGGCCGCTTTTGCCAAGCTATTGAAGCAGAACGGCCTCATCATGCCCAGCAGCCACTACTTGCTGGGCGAGCAGGAAAACAACGGCCAGGCCACCCAGGGCACCATCCTGCACGGCTGGGATAAGGCCGTGGACGACGCCGCGCAGGTAGGCATCAAGTATATGGTGTGCGCTTACTTACTGGATTCGGAGCGGGGCAACCTGGACCACTACAAGCTGCTGGCCGAGCGCCTGAACAAGGCCGGGGAGCGGTGCAAAAAGGCCGGTATTCAGATGGCCTACCATAACCACGACTTCGAGTTTGCGGCCCAGAACGGCAAGCTGCCCTACGACATCCTGCTCAAGGAAACCGACAAAAACCTGGTGCAGATGGAGCTGGACCTGTACTGGGCCACCAAAGCCGGCCACGACCCGGTGGAGTTGTTCAAGAAAAACCCCGGCCGCTTCCCGCTCTGGCACGTGAAGGACATGGACAAAACGCCCCAGCGCAGCTTCACGGAGGTTGGCAACGGAACCATCGACTTCAAGCGCATTTTCGCCCAGGCCAAGCTGGCGGGCATGAAGTACTACTTCGTGGAGCAGGACCAGACGCCCGGCTCCCCTTTCGACAGCATTCAGCAGAGTATTTCCCACATCAAGCGCAACCTGATATAGTTTCTGGTTGCTTGTTTCTGGTTTTTAGTTGATAACGCGGCTTCAAAGGATAAGCCAAACAACTGGAAACCAGAAACAAGCAACTAGAAACTTTCATCCAGAAACTTCTTTCGACATGGAAAAGAATACCTATGATGCCATTGTCATCGGGTCCGGCATTTCGGGCGGCATGGCGGCCAAGGAGCTAACCGAAAAGGGCCTGAAAACCATCATGCTGGAGCGGGGCCGCAACGTAGAGCACATCAAGGACTACGTGAATGCCAACAAGAACCCCTGGGAATTCGCGCACCGGGGCGGCAAAACCGAGCAGATGATTAAGGACTACCCGGTGCTGAGCCGGGACTACACCCTGAACGAGAGCAACCTGGATTTCTGGGTGAAGGAGAAGGAAAGCCCCTACGTGGAGGTGAAGCCCTTCGACTGGTTCCGGGGCTACCAGGTGGGCGGCCGCTCCCTGATGTGGGGCCGGCAGAGCTACCGCTGGAGCGAGTACGACTTTGAGGCCAACGCCAAGGACGGCATTGCCGTGGACTGGCCCATCCGCTACAAAGACCTGGCCCCCTGGTACAGCCACGCCGAGAAGTTTGCGGGCATCAGCGGCAACCGGGACGGCCTGCCCCAGCTCCCCGACGGCGAGTTTATGCCGCCCATGGAGATGAACTGCGTGGAAAAGGACGTGGCCTCCCGCATCCGCAAAAACTATAAGGACCGCCACATGGTGATTGGCCGCACGGCCAACATCACCCGCCCCCACAACAACCGCGTAAACTGCCAGTACCGCAACAAGTGCTGGTTGGGTTGCCCGTTTGGGGCCTATTTCAGCACGCAATCGGCTACGCTGCCGGCGGCTATGGCTACCGGCAACCTCACGCTGCGGCCGTTTTCCATCGTTACCAAAATCCTCTACGACAAGGACACCAAGCGGGCCAAGGGCGTAGAGGTGCTGGACGCGGAAACCAACCAGACCTACGAGTACTTCGCCAAAATCGTGTTTCTGAACGCCTCGGCCCTGAACTCAGCCTGGGTACTCATGAACTCGGCTACCGACGTGTGGCCCGAGGGCCTGGGCAGTAGCAGCGGGGAGTTGGGCCACAACCTCATGGACCACCACTTCCGGGTGGGAGCCCACGGCGAAATGCCCGGCTACGAGGACAAATACACCTACGGCCGCCGCGCCAACGGCATTTACGTGCCCCGCTACCGCAACCTGTTCGGGGATAAGCGCGACTACATTCGGGGCTTCGGCTACCAGGGCGGCGCGGGCCGGGAAGGCTGGGGCCGCGACATTGCCGAAATGAGCATTGGCGGCGACTTCAAGGACGCCCTGACCGAGCCGGGCGGCTGGACGATGGGCCTGGGGGCTTTCGGCGAGACCCTGCCCTACCACGACAACCGCGCCTACCTCGACAAGGATAAAAAGGACAAGTGGGGCCTGCCGGTACTGGCCATCGACGCCACCATTCGGGACAACGAGCAGAAAATGCGCATCGACATGATGAACGACGCGCAGGAAATGCTGGAAAAAGCCGGCCTGAAAAACGTGCGCACTTACAACAGCGGCTACAACCTGGGCGGCGGCATCCACGAAATGGGCACCGCCCGCATGGGCCGCGACCCGAAAACCTCGGTGCTCAACCAGCACAACCAGGTGTGGGATGCTCCCAACGTGTACGTAACCGACGGAGCCGCCATGACCTCGGCGGCCTGCCAGAACCCCTCTCTCACCTACCTGGCCCTCACGGCCCGGGCCGTGGACCACGCCGTGAGCGAGTTGAAAAAACAGAACGTGTAACCCCTTTTTGACGATGAACAGACGTGATGCCCTGGCCCGCGTAGCTCTGCTGATGGGCGGAGCCGTTATCGGGGGCGACTATTTCCTGAGCAGCTGCTCCTCCCCCAGTGAGGAGAAAACCAAAGCCCAGAAACCCACCGCCACTGCCCCCAAGGAGCTCCCGCCGGTACTGAATGCCGAGCAGGTGGCCTATCTGAACGAGGTGGGTGACACGATTTTGCCCACCACGAAGTCGCCCGGCGCGAAGGCTGCCGACGTGGGCAGCTTTATGGCCGTGATGGTGCGTGACTGTTACAAGCCCGCCGACCAGCAGATTTTCAAGCAGGGTTTGACCAAGCTGGAGGACGCCGCCAAGCAGAAGTACAGCAAAGGCTTTATGGAGCTGGACGCCACCCAGCGCACGGCCCTGCTCACGGCCCTGGATGCCGAGCAGAAAAACTACGCCAAAACCAAAACGCCGGAGCAGCCCAACCACTACTTCCGGATGATTAAGGAGCTGACGCTGCTGGGCTACTTCACCTCCGAAGTAGGGGCCACCAAGGCCCTGCGCTACCTGCCCGTTCCCGGCAAGTACGACGGCTGCATCCCCTACAAGAAGGGCGACCGGGCCTGGGCTACCTAAGTTGTTGAGTTTCTAGTTTCTGGTTACTGGTTTCTAGTTGCTGGCAATCAGAATTATACTAAAACCCAACAACGGACAACCAGAAACTAGAAACTAGAAACTGAAAAGCAACTGAATGAAACTACGACTGGGCATGATTGGCGGGGGGCAGGGCGCATTTATCGGGGCGGTGCACCGCATGGCAGCCGCCCTGGATGGCCTGTACGAGCTAACCGCCGGCGCCTTCAGCAGCAACCCCGAAACCTCCCGGGCCACCGGTCAGGAGTTGGGCCTGGCTCCCGAGCGGGTATACGGCTCCTACCAGGAGTTAATTGCGCAGGAAGCCAGCCGGCCAGCGGGTGAGCGGGTGCAGGTTATCAGCATCGTTACGCCCAACCATTTGCACTTCGAGCCGGCTAAGCTGGCCCTGGAGAATGGCTTTGATGTGGTGCTGGATAAGCCGATGACGTTTTCTTTGGCCGAGGCCCGGGAACTGCAGCAGGTGGTGCAAGCTACCGGCCGCAAGCTCTGCCTCACCCACACCTATACGGGTTATCCCATGCTCAAAGAAGCTCGCCATTTGGTAGCGTCTGGAGTGTTGGGTGCCATCCGGAAAGTGTACGTGGAGTACCCGCAAGGCTGGCTGAGCGCCTTTGAGGAAGGCGGCAACAACAAGCAGGCTGCCTGGCGCACCGACCCCGCCCGCAGCGGCGTGGCCGGGGCCATGGGCGACATTGGCACCCACGCCTTCAACCTGCTGGAATACGTGAGCGGCCTGCAGGCTACCCAACTCTGCGCCGACATCAATACCGTAGTACCCGGCCGCCAATTGGATGATGACGGGGCGGTGCTGCTGCGCCTGACGGGCGAGGCCAGCGGGGTGCTGGTGGCTACCCAGGTAGCGGCCGGTGAGGAAAACAACCTGCGCCTGCGCCTCTACGGAGAAAAAGGGGGCCTCGACTGGCAACAAGCCGATGCCAACACGCTGCTGGTAAAGTGGTTGGACCGGCCCACTGAAATCCGGCGCACGGGCGCGGGCTACCTCAGCGCCGCCGCCCGCCACAACAGCCGCATTCCGGCCGGCCACCCTGAGGGCTACCTCGAAGCCTTTGCCAACCTCTACCGCAATTTCGCCCTGACCCTGCTGGCCGAGCAAACCGGCCACCCCGCCCCGCCCGAAGCCCAGGATTATCCCGGTATTGAGGACGGCGTGCGGGGCATGGCCTTCATCGAAACCGTCATTGCCTCGGGCCGCTCCGAGCAGAAATGGACGGACTTTCCGGCTTCTGAGAGCTTAGAACCTAGAACGTAGAACTCAGCTTCCGTTCAACCGAAAAGGCCTACTTTCTAAGCTCTACGTTCTTGGCTCTAAGCTCTAACAATGAAAACAATCAAAGGACCCGGCATATTTCTGGCCCAGTTCATCGGCGACCAGGCCCCCTTCAATAGCCTCGCCAGCATCTGCCAGTGGGCGGCGGGACTTGGCTACAAGGGCGTACAGCTCCCGACCCTGGACCCCCGCTTTATTAACCTGCAACTGGCCGCCGAAAGCCAGACCTACGCCGATGAAGTGCGCGGCACGGTACAGGCGGCTGGCTTGGAAATTACCGAGCTATCCACGCACTTGCAGGGCCAGCTGGTGGCCGTAAACCCCGTGTACGACCAGCTGTTTGATGGTTTTGCACCCGAAGCCGTGCGCGGCAACCCCACCGCCCGGCAGCAGTGGGCGGTGCAGCAGCTGAAATATGCGGCCCAAGCCTCGCAACGCTTGGGCCTCACGGCCCACGCCACGTTTAGCGGGGCCTTGCTCTGGCCCTACGTGTACCCCTGGCCCCAGCGCCCGGCCGGCCTCGTAGAAACCGGCTTTGACGAGTTGGCCCGCCGCTGGCGGCCTATCCTGGACGTGTTTGATGAGTGCGGCGTGGATGTGTGCTACGAAATTCACCCCGGCGAGGACCTGCACGACGGGGTGACCTACGAACTATTTCTGGAGAAAGTCGGCCAGCACCCCCGGGCCTGCCTGCTCTACGACCCCTCCCACTTTGTGCTGCAGTGCCTGGATTACTTGGCGTACATCGACATTTACCACGAGCGGATTCGGGCCTTCCACGTGAAGGATGCCGAGTTCAACCCCACGGGCCGCCAAGGCGTGTACGGGGGCTACCAGAACTGGGTAGACCGTGCCGGCCGCTTCCGCTCCCTCGGTGATGGGCAGGTAGATTTCAACGCCGTTTTCAGCAAACTCACCCAGTACGACTACCCCGGCTGGGCCGTGCTGG
The DNA here is from genome assembly GCF_020421205.1 of Hymenobacter pini. GTDB lineage: Bacteria > Bacteroidota > Bacteroidia > Cytophagales > Hymenobacteraceae > Hymenobacter > Hymenobacter pini. The sequence continues at coordinate 267,396 of NZ_JAIZZH010000001.1, read as the reverse complement.
AGTGGGAATGCGCCCTCAAACACCCCGAGGATGGAGCCCGCGAAGGCGCGCCCTTCATTCAGAACCACATCATCCGCGTCACTGATAAGGCCTTCGACGACTTTGCCGCCTCTGGCATCGACGCGGCCCGCAACCACGGCCTGCTCGGCCTCTAACTTTCCGAACCACCCATGAAAAACGCTCTTCTGCTCCTCTCCCTTTGCGCTGGCCTGGCTTCCTGCGGCTCTGAATCCGATAAGGCCGCCGCCAAGGAAACCTATACCCTGGCCGATGAGGCCGCCACGGCCCAGGACAGCACCATCGGCGCCAACGTTAGCGCCGTAGCCCGGCAGCCCCAGGTAGATACCAGCGCCACTAAAATCGGCACCACCCCCACCGGCACGCCCGCCGAAACGGGTGCCAAACTCATTGCCGGCTCCGACTGCACCACCTGCCACCGCGACAATGAAAAGCTGCTGGGCCCGGCCTACAAGGATGTAGCCGCCAAATACCCCAACACGCCCGCCAACGTGACCATGCTGGCCAAGAAAATTATTTCGGGCGGCAGCGGCAACTGGGGCGACGTGGCCATGACACCCCACCCCGGCCTCTCTCAGAAAGACGCCGAGGAAATGACCCGCTACATTCTCAGCCTGAAGTAAAATAACTGTCATTCCGCACCCAGCAGCACGTCATGCTGAGCGCAGCGAAGCATCTCGCATGCTGACGTTGCCAAGCTAACTGTCATGCTGAGCTTGTCGAAGCATCTCTACCGCTTCGATGGATTACTACCACAACATCAGCACGCGAGATGCTTCGCTTCGCTCGGAATGACGTTCTATTGAAACCCTAATTCCCAATCCCACTTCCCACCTGCTCATGACTTCTACAATCCGGGTAAAACTGTCCCTTATGATGTTCCTGGAGTTCTTCATCTGGGGCGCGTGGTTTGTCACGCTGGGCACGTATTTGCTGCGCAACCTGGGGGCCTCGGGCACGCAGGTGGGCGTGGCGTTTCTCACGCAGTCCATTGGGGCCATTGTGGCGCCGTTCATTGTGGGGCTCATTGCCGACCGGTTTTTCTCGGCCCAGAAGATTCTGGGCGTGCTGCATCTCGCTGGGGCGGTGCTGTTGTGGCGCGCCTCTCAGGCGCCAGATTTCGGCAGCTTCTACCCCAGCATCCTCACCTACATGATTCTGTACATGCCCACGCTGGCCCTGGTAAACTCCATTGCGTTCCGGCAGATGCAGAACCCGCAGAAGGAGTTTGCCCCCATCCGGGTGCTGGGCACGCTGGGCTGGATCGTGGCCGGCCTCACCATTGGGTGGCTGAACTGGGAGCAGAGCAACAGCCTGCAGCTTACCTTCCTGATGGCGGCCGGGGCTTCAGCCCTGCTGGGCCTGTTCAGCTTCACGCTCCCGGCCACACCGCCGGTGAAGAAGGGCCAGTCCAGCTCCGTGGGGGATTTGCTGGGGCTGGATGCCATTGGGATGCTGAAGAACCGCTCCTACCTCACGTTTTTCCTGGCTTCCATTGCCATCTGCATTCCGCTGGCATTCTACTACGGCTTCACCAACCCCTTCCTCAACGAAGTAGGTATGAAGGCCGCCGCCGGTGTACAGAGCCTGGGGCAGGTTTCGGAGCTGCTGTTTATGCTGGCCATTCCGCTGTTTTTCAGCAAGCTAGGCGTGAAGAAGATGCTGGCAATTGGCATGGCCGCCTGGGTACTGCGCTACGTGTGCTTCGCCTATGGCAATGCCGAAAGCGGCTATTTGCTGCTGATTGCGGGCATTGTGCTGCACGGCATCTGCTACGATTTCTTCTTCGTAACCGGCCAGATTTACACCGACAACCTGGCCGGGGAACAGTTCAAAAGCTCCGCCCAGGGCTTTATCACGCTGGCTACCTATGGTGTTGGTATGCTGATCGGCACCCTGCTCTCGGGTCGCATCTTCGACCAGTATCAACTGGCTGCCGGGGCCCACGATTGGCGCATGATCTGGCTGATTCCGGCCGGTATTGCCGCTGCCGTGCTGGTGCTGTTTCTGCTGCTGTTCAAGGAGCGTAACACCGCTCCTGCTTCTACCGAAACGGCCGACGCTGACGCTGCTCCACGCCTGGCCAACGCCAACTAATCCGCCTTTGCATGCTGGGCCTTCGGCTCAGCCTATACATTTGAGTTTATGGCCACCACCTGGAACCGCCGCGCTGCCCTGAAAGGGCTGCTGACTACTACCGCCGCCGTGGGCACCATTGGCCTAAGTGGGGCCGCCGCACCCGTTGAAACCCTGACTACCATGCCTGCTGCCCTCAAAGGAAACATCCGCCAATCGGTGTGCCGCTGGTGCTTTTCTGATTTGTCGCTGGAGCAGCTGTGCGCCGCCGCCAAGGAAATGGGCATCAAGGGCATTGACCTGGTGGGCCCCCAGGAATGGCCCACGCTGAAGAAGTACGGACTGGATTCGCCCATGTGCAACGGCGCGGAAATCAACCTCGTCGACGGCTTCAACGACCCGCAGTTTCACGCCCGCCTGCAAAAACAATACGCCGAAATGATTCCGCTGGTAGCCAAGGCCGGCTACCGCAACCTGATTTGCTTCAGCGGCAACCGCCGGGGCAAAACGGACGAGCAGGGCTGGACGAACTGCGTGGCTGGGCTGAAGCCCCTGATGAAGCTGGCCGAACAGCACAGCGTGGTGCTGGTAATGGAGCTACTCAACAGCAAAATCGACCACAAAGACTACCAGTGCGACCGGACGGCCTGGGGCGTGGAGCTGGCCAAGCGCCTGGGCTCCGAGCATTTCAAGTTGCTCTACGACATCTACCACATGCAGATTGACGAGGGCGACGTTATCCGCACCCTCACCGAGCACCATCCTTATATTGCGCACTACCACACCGCCGGCGTACCCGGCCGCCACGAGCTCAACGACGCGCAGGAGCTGAACTACCCCGCCATCATGCGTGCCATCCAGGCCACCGGCTTCAAGGGCTACGTGGCCCAGGAGTTCATCCCGAAGCAGGCCGACAAGCTGGCCTCTCTGCGCCAGGCCGTGCAGCTCTGCGACGTGTAGTGTGGTTTGGCCCGATTTTCACTAGTTGTCATTCCGAACAAAGGGAGGAATCTGGGTTGACCTCCTAACGAGAAACCCGGATTCCTCCCTTCGTTTGGAATGACAAGAGAACTTAAAGCCGCTGTGCTTTTGTACCAGCTCAACCTTCCATCCTATGAAATTCCCGCTTCTGACTGCCGCTTTACTCAGTATTTCCGCGGCCGCCTGTGCGCAACAAGCCGGTAAACCGGAAGACACCGAGGTCTGGAAGCCCGAGCCCAAAGTGGTAGCGGGCAAGCTGAAAACGACCCCACCGCCTGCCAAGGCCATTGTACTGTTTGATGGAAAGAATCTGAACGAGTGGGTATCGGCCGATGACCGCACCCAGCCGGCGCAGTGGAACGTTGCCAATGGTCTGCTGACGGTGGACAAGCCCAAGGGCAACATCGAGACTAAGCGTACCTTCACCAACTACCGCCTGCACCTGGAGTGGCGCGTACCGGCCGATATTACCGGCCAGGGCCAGCTGCGCGGCAACAGCGGCCTGTTCCTGGCCTCCCTGGGCAAAGGCGACTTAGGCTACGAGCTGCAAATCCTCGACCCTTACCAGAACCCCACTTACGTGAACGGCATGGCGGGCAGCATCTACAAGCAGCGCATCCCGCTGGCCAACCCCGGCCGCAAGCCTGGCGAGTGGCAGTCGTACGACGTGTGGTGGACGGCCCCCACATTCAAAGCCGATGGTACGCTGAACACCCCGGCCCGCGTAACGGTGGAGTTCAACGGCGTAACGGTGCAGAAGAACGTAGTCCTGGCCGGCCCCACCCGCTACATCGGCCCGCCCCAGTACGAAGCCCACGGCCCTTCTCCCATCAAACTCCAGTCGCACGGCGACCCGAGCGCGCCGCTCAGCTTCCGCAACATCTGGGTGCAGGAGCTGAAGTAGCCACTCACGCCCCGAAAGGTAGCACAACAGTGAAAGAGCCCGTTCCCCTCAGCTGAGGGGAACGGGCTCTTCTTATTTCCCAGTGATTTTTATAAGCGTGCGGGGCCTTCCACCAACATCCCCTCCCGCTCGTGCACCAGCCCAAACGGCTCGTCCCGCACGATAATGATGCCGTCCAGGTCGCACACGTCGGCCAGGGCACTCAGCTGCACCGCCGACCGGATACCCAGCGAGGTTTCCACCATGCAGCCCAACATGGTTTGCAGGCCGTGGGTCCGGGTTTCCCGCAGAATCCGCAGGCCGTTGAGGTAGCCCCCGGCCTTCATCAGCTTCATGTTCACCCCATCAAACTGTCGGGCTATGTCAGCGAAGTCAGCTTCGTCGGTTACCGACTCATCGGCGAAAACCGGGCACTGCAGCTGCCCTTTCAGGGCGCGGTAGTCGGCGGCGCAGGTGGCGGGCAGGGGCTGCTCCAGCAGGCGTACGTTCAGGCCCGACAGCGCCAGTATCTGTTCCCAGCTCTGCCGCAGGCTGTCGGCATCGGTCCAGGCTTCGTTGCCGTCCACAATCAGCGGGTGGCCGGGCAGCAGGCGCGTTACCTCCCGCAGCAGGTCTACGGCTCCTTCCCGGTTTACCTTCACCTTCAGCAGCGGAAAGCGGCTTAGCTGCTGGGCTTCCAGAAACCCGGCTACCTCCCCGGGCTCCATGATGGGCAGCGTGGCCGCCGTGCCCACGGCCGCAGCAGGCGCGGGCACGCCCAGCCACTGCGGCACCGTTTGGCCCACCCGGGCGGCTTCCCAGTGCACAAACGCCGATTCCAGCGCAAACCGCAGGGCATGGGATGGCTGATGCTGTTGCAGGAAGGCTGTTAGCTCCGCTATGGTTTCGCACTGGCCCAGGCCCGCCGCCTGCAGCTGCGCAAATTCCTGCTCCAGGCCCTCGGGCGTTTCGCCGTAGCGCACGTTGGGGGCAGCCTCGCCCCGGCCCTGCAGGCCCCGGCCTTCCACCCGCAGCAGCAGGTTGGTTTTGAACGTGGAGGAGTTACGGGAGATTTTCCAGGTGTAGCGCAGGGGCAGTTGCAGCAGCGTGAGGGACCAAGTGAGCATGGAGAGGACTGGATAGAGCAGAAATACGCGGCGGCAAGGCACCCGCCAAGCCCAGCCAAGCGGAAAATTTGCCAACCACTAAGCCAAGCTACACCATCGGGCACAGTTCTCAGCCATCAGAAACCTATCTTTGTCCGGTTCCCACTGTTTTTCTTTCCTGAATTGCCGCGCATGAAGTTTTCGCGACTCTCGCTTGTTGTACTTATTCTGTTTCTGGTAGCGGCGGTACTCACCGTACTGGCGGCCCAAACGCCCCCCGCCCTCGACCCCATGGTGGCCCTGGTTGTGCGGTGGCTGGCTTTGGCCGGCATTGTCTTCCTGGCGGCCAAGCGCCGCTCCATCACCTTCTGGATTGTGGTGAGTATGCTGGTAGGGGCTGAAATCGGCCACGATTTCCCGAAGCAGGCCGTAGAGCTGAAAGTGCTCAGCGACGTATTCCTGCGGCTGGTGAAAACCATCATTGCCCCGCTGGTATTCGCCACGCTGGTAGTGGGTATTGCCGGCCACGCCGACCTCAAGAAAGTGGGCAAAATGGGCCTGAAGGCGCTGGTATACTTTGAGGTAGTTACCACGTTTGCCCTGTTCATCGGGCTGGCGGCCATCAACCTGAGCCGGGCCGGCGAAGGTGTGGACCGCAGCGGCATTGCCGCCGACACGGAGCAGCTGCAAACCGTCAAGCAAACCACCGCCGATATCATCCTACACATCTTCCCCGAAAACATTGCCAAATCAGTGGCCGAGGGGCAAGTGCTACAGGTAGTGGTATTTGCCATCATCTTCGCCATTGGCCTGGCCATGGTGCACCAGAAGCACCGCCAGCCCATGCTGCAGTGGACGGAAAGCCTCTCGGAGGTAATGTTCAAGTTCACCAACGTGGTTATGTTCTTCGCCCCGCTGGGCGTAGGTGGCGCGTTGGCCTACACGGTGGGCAAAATGGGCTTTGCCCCGCTGCTGAACGCCTTTAAGCTGCTGCTCACCCTGTACGGCGCCCTCATTGCCTTCGTGCTGCTCATTCTGGTGCCCATTGCGCTGCTGGCCCGTATTCCGCTCAAGCGCTTTGTGCAGGCCATTGCCGAGCCGGTGAGCATTGCCTTTGCCACCACTTCCTCGGAAGCGGCTCTGCCCCGGGCCATGGAAGCCATGGAAAGCATTGGCGTACCGCGCCGGATTGTGGCTTTTGTGATGCCCACGGGCTACTCCTTCAACCTCGATGGTACCACGCTCTACCTGTCACTGGCCGCCATTTTCGTGGCCCAGGCCGCCGGCGTTGACCTGACCTTTGGGCAGCAGTTGGTGATGGTGTTTACGCTCATGCTCACCTCGAAAGGGGTGGCAGGTGTGCCCCGGGCCTCGCTGGTAATTCTGCTGGCTACGGTGGCCTCGTTCAACCTGCCCTCGTGGCCGGTGTTTATTATTTTGGGAATTGATGCCCTGATGGACATGGCCCGTACCGCCGTAAACGTAATGGGGAACTGCCTGGCTACGGCCGTAGTAGCCCGCTGGGAAGGCGAGTTTATCGACAACTACGTGGCCCCTGAGCCCGTGGAGGAGCTGGCCGAAGCAGATAGCACGCTGGCCCACCACGCCCACTAGGCACTTCTCTCTTTTGGGATTCCCGCTTCCTGTTTTGGGAGCGGGAATGTTTTTTTCAGATAGTGCGTAGTACTGATAACCATCTGATTATGGGCTACTCACCGAGTTTTTTCGTAATTACGACCAAAGCGGTATGATACTGCTGGCTGCGTAGTTATTTTTGAACTTCTTCCTGAACCGCTGCTTCTCTTTTCATCTTCTATACTGTATGGTATACCGCTACGCCTCGCTCTTGTGTCTGTTGGGTTTTCTGGGGTTGACGAGCTGTAAATCGACGGAAAAGGCCGTGTACCGCACGGTGCGCTCCAACAACTCCGTGGCGCTGGGCCGCTTGCCTAAGCTAGATGCAGTGGTAGAGCCGGGTCCTCTGAGCCTGCAGGAAGGCGAAGGCGCTTATCCTGATGACGCCAGCAAGCTGTTCCGGCAGGAGCTTTCTTACCACTTGGCCGAGCCGCAGGATGACACTACGCGCTACGGCTACGCCAAATTCATGGTCACCAAGGCCGAGCAACAGCGCACCGGCCGCGTGCTGCAGGCCTTCCAGATGCTTACGCTGATGACGCCGAGTCTGCTGGGTGTGCCCCTGGAGTGGTACCGCACCAACGTAACGGCTGAAGTACAGATAATTAACGCCCGAGGCGAGGTAATTGGCACCTACACCGGCACTGGCCGCAGCAAAGTGCGCGTGGCCATGTACCACGGCTACGGCCAGTCGAAAGCCGCCCGCCTCTCCGATGTGCAGGCCCTGCGCCTGGCCCTCGACCAGATTCGCCCCCAGCTGGACGCCGACGCCGATACGCTGCGCCTGCAACTGGCTACTTCCGGCCCCGTAGAGGAAATTATTGGCTCGGCAGAGGTACGGTAACGCCCAGCCCAGCACGAGCAACTACCCAAAGAATTATATATCATAACCCAAGTCAATGATGGCTTGGGTTATTTTAGTTTAACGCCCCGGGCTTTCAGCACGGTTTGTTGCTGAATTGCCACCAGCTCATCTACAAAATTGCCGTACTCAGCAATAGCCTTCCCATTTGCTATTCGGTAGTATGGGGCAGGGTACAGTTCTTTTATCCGGTCAGCATCAAAATTGGCTACGTCAATTTCAACCGGAGCTGCAAATACGATTTTACGCGGCTTGGGAGCCCTCTTGGCCATCGGATGCGTTAGGTCGTTTATTTCTACGGGGGCGGCCCACCGTCCATCAAGCGTTTTGTACAGCGGGTAGAATGTGTACTTCTGGTGGATGTACTCCCCGCAGTACCGGCTTACAAACAGTAATACCGTTTCGTAGCGGCTGAACCCCGGCCAGCCGTAGTGGTCGTAAACCGTAAACTTTAGCATGGAGTCGGGTAGAGAGCCGACCACATTGGTAAGCACCCGGTAGTGCCCGGTGAACTTGCTGTCCATTGAAAAACGGTTGCAGTAGTAGGGCTCCTGGGCGCGCGTTACCTGACGTTTGCGGCCAATGAATACGAAGTGAGCCGGGGTTTTCTCTTGACAGGGCACATATTCCTGACAGGGCTGCGGAGCCAGCTGAATGCGCACCGGGGAGCGGCGCAGCAAGTCCTGCACTGCAAACGTTTGTGGAATGTGCCGATACGAAGAGAATAGCAGAGAGTCGCGGAGCTGGACCTCTACCTGGAAATTGCCCACCGAATCAGTGGAGAAAACGTAGCGGCCGGCAGCCCTGATATTCTCGGTTTTCTGCACTGCCTGCTCCGCCAATTCCTTTTGGCGCGCAGTAACCACGGACTGATCGGGCACGGCCCGCCATAGTTTGCGGATGGTGTCATTCACTACCACCTGTACCGTGCGGCCCTCCACCGTGGTGGCTGTGCCCCGCAGCACTACCGATTGCCCCCGACTGTTCCCACTGAGTAATACCAGAGCCAATACGATAGTCGAAATTCGCTCAATTTGCCATTTTTTCATATATCAATAGCAATAATTCAGGCTGTAAGATAGAAGGAATTTGCGGCCTGCCTGATGCGCTTCTTTTAGGTTATTTACTTCTCTGCTGCCTCTGGGCTGGACGTGACCCGCCCCTAAGTCAAAAGAAAACCAAATGCAAGCCCGGCCGGCCGGAGATAAAGCCTACCTTTGTTTCCCGTTATGCCAGACCGAAATTCCACTTCCGCGGCTGCCACTACGGCCAAATTCATTTTCGTAACGGGCGGCGTTACCTCCTCGCTGGGCAAAGGCATCATTTCGGCCTCCCTGGCCAAACTGCTGCAAGCCCGCGGCTTCCGGGTCACCATCCAGAAGTTCGACCCCTACATCAACATCGACCCCGGCACGCTCAACCCCTACGAGCACGGCGAATGTTATGTAACCGACGACGGCGCCGAAACTGACCTGGACCTGGGCCACTACGAGCGGTTCCTGAACGTGCCCACCTCGCAGGCCAACAACGTGACCACCGGCCGCATCTACGACCACGTAATCCGGCAGGAGCGCGAAGGGGCGTACCTGGGCAAAACCGTGCAGGTGGTTCCGCACATCACCGATGAGATTAAGCGCCGCATGCTGCTGCTGGGCCAAACCGGGCAGTTCGATGTGGTGATTACCGAAATCGGGGGCTCTATTGGCGACATTGAAAGCCTGCCCTTCGTGGAATCGGTGCGGCAGCTGCGCTGGGAACTGCCCGAAAACAGCTCCCTCGTGATTCACCTCACGCTGCTGCCCTACCTGAAGGCGGCCGGCGAGCTGAAAACCAAGCCCACCCAGCACTCGGTACGCGACCTGCGCAGCGCCGGCCTGCAGCCCGACATCCTGGTGTGCCGCTCCGAGCACCCGATTCCGACGGAGATGCGCCGCAAGATTGCGCTGTTCTGTAACGTGAACATCAACTCCGTTATCGAGAGCCTCGACGCCGACAGCATTTACTCGGTGCCGCTGCTAATGCTGAAGGAGCACCTAGACGAGCGGGTTATCAAGAAACTGAAGCTGCAAGGCGGCGCCGCCCAGCCCGACCTGGAGGCCTGGAAAGATTTCCTGGGCCGCCTGAAAAACCCCACCGAGGAAGTAACCATTGCCCTGGTAGGCAAATACGTGGAGCTGCCTGATGCCTACAAATCCATCATCGAGGCCTTCGTGCACGCCGGCGCGCAGAACGAGTGCAAGGTGACCGTGCGCAGCGTGCAGTCGGACCATATCAACGCCGACAACGTAGCCCAGCTGCTGCACGGCGTGGATGGCGTGCTGGTAGCGCCCGGCTTCGGCGAGCGGGGCTTCGAGGGCAAGATTCTGGCGGTGCAGCACGTGCGCGAGCGGGGCATTCCCTTCTTCGGGATTTGCCTGGGCATGCAGGTGGCCGTGGTGGAGTTTGCCCGCAACGTGCTGGGCCTGAAAGATGCTTCTTCTACGGAAATGGACGCCCAAACGCCCAACCCCGTTATTGCCATGATGGAGGAGCAGAAGAGCATCACCCAGAAAGGCGGCACCATGCGCCTGGGGGCCTACGACTGTGAGCTGCGCAAGGGCTCGAAAGCGGCCAAAGCCTACGGCCGCAACCACATCAGTGAGCGGCACCGCCACCGCTACGAGTTCAACAACGACTACCTGGAGCGCTACGAGGAAGCCGGCATGCTGGCCTCGGGCCGCAACCCCGAAACGGGTCTGGTAGAAGTGGTAGAGCTACCCAACCACCCCTGGTTTGTGGCTGGCCAGTTTCACCCCGAGCTGAAAAGCACCGTGCAGAACCCGCACCCGCTGTTCGTGCGCTTCGTGAAGGCCGCCATCCAGTTCCGGAAGGGATAATTTTTGGCTATGAGCTTTTGGCTCTCGGCTAGTGGCTTTCTTTCCGAAACCAGAGCTAACAGCCAACAGCCAAGAGCTAACAGCTGAAGATTATCTGACAAATACGCCGGTGCGAAAAATATTCGCCTGACAACACCGACCTTTGCAGCAGGGTTGCCGGATTTTTGCTGGCAGCCCTGCTTCTCTTTTTGTTTGCTTCACCAGTACCTAAATGGACAGAAATTCAGCAATTGGCGTCTTCTTGATGGCCGCCTTGCTTCTGATTTACCTGCAGTTTGCGCCCAAGCCGGAACCGGAAAAGGCTGCCCCCGCCAAAACCACGGCCACTGCTACTGCTCCCGGCGCTGCCCTCGCTCCCGCCGACTCAGCGGCGCTGGCCCGGCAGCTGGGCACCTTCGCCGCTGCGGCCCAGGGCACGGCCCAAACCACTGAGCTGAAAAACGACCGGCTGACGGTTTCGTTTTCCTCGAAAGGCGGCCGCGTGGAAGCCGTGCGCTTGAACAACTACAAGACGTTCTTCGGCAAGCCGCTGGATATTTTCGACGCCAAAAGTGCCCAGCTGGATACCCGCTTCCGCACTACCGATGGCCGGCAGGTAAAGCTCTCCGACCTGTACTTCCGGGCCGAACCCCAGGGCAGCAATGCGCTGCGCTTCGTGGCCGACGTGGCCGGAGGCCAGATTGAGCAGCTGTACACCCTGCCCGCCAACAGCTACGAGTTGAGCTATAACCTGCGCTTTAACGGTCTGAACTCGGCCGTGGCCCAGGAGCCGCTTACGTTCACCTTCGTGGACAACGTGCGCCAAACCGAGCAGGACCGCAAGCAGAACCGCAACCACACTACCATCAACCGCTACCTGGCCTCCGGCGACCATACCGCTCTGGCCGAAGCCTCGGAGAAGCCCGAGGAAATCAAGGTAACGGAGCCGCTGAAATGGGTGGCGCACAAGCACGACTTCTTCGTGGCTGGTATTGTGGCCGACCACGAGTTTTCGTCGGGGCAGCTGAACTCCACGGTTGACCTGAACGATACTACCTACATCAAAACCCTGAGCACCACGCTGGCCATTCCGGCCGCCGACGTGCAGCAGGGCAAAGCCAACTTCCGCTTCTACTTTGGCCCGAACTCCTTCAACATCCTGAAGGACGTGGCCCCCGATTTCGACCGGAACGTGTACCTGGGTTGGGGCCTGTTCCGCTGGGTAAACCGCTTTGTGGTACTGCCGGTGTTCCACTTCCTGGAGCAGTTCATCAGCTCCTACGGCATCATCATTGTGCTGCTGGTGGTATTGATTAAGCTGGTTACTTGGCCGCTCACGTACAAAACCTACGAGAGCCAAGCCAAGATGAAGGTGCTGAAGCCTGAGTTGGACGCCATCAAGGCGAAGTACCCCGACGACCAGGTGAAGCAGCAGCAGGAAACCATGAAGCTGCACCAGAGCATGGGCGTGAACCCGCTCAGCGGCTGTATTCCCACGCTGCTGACGATTCCGATTCTGTTTGCCATGTTCCAGTTCTTCCCGAACGCCATTGAACTGCGGCAACAGTCGTTCCTGTGGGCCCACGACCTGAGCACCTACGACGACCTGATTAAGCTACCCTTCACGGTACCGTTCCTGGGCAACCACATCAGCCTGTTCACGGTACTGATGACGCTGTCGACGCTGGCCATGACCTACCAGAGCAACCAGAGCAACAGCGCCATGCAGGGCCCCATGAAGTTCTACAGCTACCTGATGCCGGTAGTGTTCTTCTTTGTGCTGAACAGCTTTGCCGCGGGCCTCACGTGGTACTATCTGGTATCGAACCTGGTAACGATGGCCCAGCAGGCCATTACCCGCCGCTTCGTGGACGATGCCTCGGTACGGGCCAAGCTGGAAGCCAACAAGGAGAAGAATAAGGATAAGAAGCCTTCCGGCTTTGCCGCCCGCCTGCAGGACGCCATGAAGCAAGCCCAGGAGCGCGAAGCTCAGGCCCGGCAGGGCGGCCGCCCCACCGCCGCTTCTTCCGATGATGACTCGGACGTAGAGCCCGGCACCGGTGCTTCGGATATCTCGCCGAAGAAGCCCCGCAAGACGCGCCGCTCCTAAGTACGCATCCTGAGTTACCCTAAGATGCCCCGCAGCCGAAAAGCTGCGGGGTATTTTTATATCTGGCACCAAGTTTGGCTATAGGGTTTCAACTATATTACTGTCCCTTTTCTGTTCTCCTCTCCCATGCGTACTTCTTTACTACTTTCGGTTGTTTCACTGTTGGGCGCGGCAGCTTTACCAGCCTGCACCATCAACTACTATGTGCCCGCCGCCACCGATGCCTCAGTGGCCAGCAACGGCCCGCGCCGAAACCCGCCCGCCGGGCAGTGGCAGCAGGTACCCGGCCCGCCACGCCAGGGACAGTACCCGCCGGTGGCCTCAGCGCCGGTTCCATCCCCAGCTCCTCAGCCCAGCTACCCGGCACCACAACCCGGTTACCCGGCTCCGCAGCCGAACGGGCCGGGGCGTCAAACGCCGCCTCCGCCACCCGGTCCGCCCCGCCACGGACCAGTGCGCGAAACGCCAAGTGGCCCGGCGCCCTCCCCGGCGCCGTCCATTCCTCCCCGAACTGGTGGTATAAAAACGCCTAAGCCGGTACCGCCCCCTGCGCCTACCACGCCCGCGCCGGCTCCTGCTCCCGCCCCAAGCCCTGCTCCGTCACCTGCGCCGGTACCTGCTCCCGCACCGATGCCAACACCCGCTCCAGCCCCTACACCGGCTCCCGTACCAAGCCCGGCACCAGTGCCTGCCCCGGCTCCGGTACCCGGCCCCACTCAGCCGTCCAGTATGCCTGTTGGGCAACCGGCGGACGTGCCTAGTGATTCTGAAGTTATTCAGGCGCGGCCGGTTATTGTTTTCGGTAAGACGCCGTGCTTTGGCAAGTGCCCGCATTATACCGCCCGGCTGTACGCCGATGGCCGGATGCAGTACGAAGGCCTGCAGTACGCTCCCGTCGAAGGCAACCGGGAGCTGATGCTCGGCCCGGAGGTAATACGCCAGATCATGCAGGCCGCTGAAACCAGCCACTTCCGCAATTTCAAAGCGGAATACTCCAGCGGGGCCGCTGACCTGCCCTCCACCACGCTGGCCATTACCTATCCGGATGGATTTGTGAAAACGGTGCGGGTGGAAGAAGGTGCTCCGGCTGAGTTGGAGAAGCTATTCGCTTTTATCAGTTCACAGATTGAGAAGGGCTTGGGCGCCGCCAACGACCGATAAACCTATGCACTAACGCACAAGAGGCGTCCTCCCCATGGAGGACGCCTCTTGTGCGTTAGTGCGTAATAGGCAAATTACCCTTTGCGGGCTTCGTCGTAGCGGCTGGTTACCTCGCCCCAGTTGACCACGTTCCAGAAGGATTTGATGTAGTCGGGGCGCTTGTTCTGGTGCTTGAGGTAGTAGGCGTGTTCCCACATATCAAGACCCAGAATAGGCGTGCCGCGCTGGATACCGGCCACATCCATCAGGGGGTTGTCCTGGTTGGGGGTGGAGGTAATCATCAACTTGCCAGCTTTCTTATCGTAAATCAGCCAGGCCCAGCCAGAGCCGAAACGGCCGGTAGCAGCCTTGGTGAATTCCTCCGTGAATTTGTCGTAGGAGCCAAAGTCTTTATTGATGGCCGCGGCCAAGCCGCCGGTAGGCTGTCCCCCTCCCTTGGGCGAGAGAATCTGCCAGAAGAACGAGTGGTTCCAGTGGCCCCCGGCGTTGTTGCGGATGGCATCGGGCTGCTTGCTAGCGGAAGCCAGCAGTTGGGCCAGACTCATCTTCTCTTCAGGCTTGCCGGCCACGGCCTCATTCAGCTTCGACACGTACGTTTTGTGGTGCGCATCGTGGTGAATTTCCATGGTTTTGGCATCAATGTGCGGCTCCAGGGCATTGAAGGCGTAGGGCAGCGCGGGCAGCGTGAAGGGGCCATCGGCAATGGGCGTGGCGCGGGCTTCGCGCAGCAACTTTTCCTCGTGAGCGGCGGCCAGCACGGCGGGGCTTACCAGGGCCCCAACGGCCGTGAGCAGGGCATTTTTCAGAAAATCTCGCTTCAGCATGGGAGTAAAAAGGCAGAATGAGTGGAAAGGCCGCGGCGGCCGGCCAGCGCCGGCTGCCGCGGCCCAAGGTAGGACTACTTACCCGAAAAGGTGCCTTCCTGTTGCGTTTGGCGGCTACTTTTGTGTAAGCGGGCACGGTTTTGGGTTGGCTGCGCGTTTATCCGCAAGCTACCTTGCCGTTTCATCCGCTTTCCTGCTTATGTCAGCCACTCGCCGCTCCCGTTTCTTTCCCTCTTCTCTTCGCACCGGCCGCGTGCTGGGCCCGTTGCTCCTGTTTCTGCTGCTCGCGCAGCTGGCCCAGGCCCAGGTACAGCTGCGCGGCGTGGTGCGCGACAAAGACACCCAGGAGGCCTTGCCCTTCGCCAGCGTAGCCGTGCCCGGCACTACCAACGGCACCACCACCAACCTGGAGGGTGAGTTTACACTGGTGGTGAAGCAGCTGCCCGTAACGCTGCTGTTTTCGGAGCTGAACCACGTGAAGGATACGCTACGGGTTACCTCAGCCGCTGCCCCTATTACCGTTACGCTGGCCGAAGCTACGGTGGTATTGCCGGAGGTGAAAGTGGCCAGCTTCCCGTTTCAAGTAGCCGACCGCGCCTTTCGGAACCTACAGCGCAACTACCGCCGCAATTACTACGGCAAAGCCTTCTACCGCCAGATTACCCGCATTGATGGTCAGCCAACCGAGTTGCAGGAAGTGGTGTGGAACGTGAAATCGAACCCCGCCCGCATCATTGGTACCACCCTGGCCCAGGGCCGCTACGCCGCTGTGCAGGCCCCCATCAACCTGAGCAACTTCTCGGTATACACCCGCAAGTTTGGCCTGTTCGACCCCGGTCAGGACAGCACTACATCACTGGCCCTGCTGAGTCCGAACGTGGAGAAAAACTACCTGCTAGAGCTGAAAGGCATTGTGGGCGAGGATTCTACTGGGGGCGTGGCCGAAATTCACTTTGAAACCCGCCCCGAGATAAAATACCGCGCCGAAGGTACCGTGTGGATTGATATTGAGAACTACCAGGTAGTGCGCTACCGTATGACGCAGCCCAACTTCACGGGCAGCACCAACAACCCCCGCCAGAAGTTCGACGACGCCAAGCTGACTATTGAAATGGCGTTTCACCCCACCAATGGCAAGGGCGAAGTGGCCCCGCTGGAGCTGATGAAAATGGACCTGACCACCAACCTCACCGAGCCCGGCAAGCAGCCCCTGGCCATCAACGTGTCGTCGTTCACGTATTTCTTTGAGCAGAGCAGCAAGCCCCAGAACCTGCCCTACGCCCGCGCCAGCCTCACCGACCGGGACCTGGATGCTATCCGGGCCAAGCCCTACGACCCCGAATTCTGGGCTAACAACCCCGTGGTGCAGCGCACTCCCGCCGAGGAAGAAGTAATTAGTGCTTTTGAGAAGAAGGGCGCTTTCGGTACCATGGTGAAGAAACCCGCCCCTCAACCTGCCCGCAGCCTGCGTAACGGGTCCGTGGTGCGCTAACGAAGCACTGAGTAGCCGTAAAACGGCCCCGCGCTTATAGCCCTGTTCGGGGTGTAAGCGCGGGGCCGTTTTATTGGCGCATTATCCCAGAAAAGCCACCAGCAGCATCAGCAGCAGCCCAATGAGGAAGGAACTGCCAATGCCGATGGCAATGCCTTTGAGCAGGCGGGCATCGGACGAGGAAAAATGCGTGGGGCGGTCGGTGGGGCGGCGAACTGGCATAGGTAGCAAACCCACGAAACGGGAAAAAGTATCCGGACTGGCACCCATTAGTTGAGTTTTTGGCGTTTAGGGCGCAGCGTTGTGGTTCTGACTGCATCTTTAGTCTATGAAAACGACTTTGCTTGGCTTACAGACGGCCAGTGCCCTGCTACTGGCGGGCCAGGTGGCTCAGGCTCAAACCGTACCACCGGCCACCACCGAGTTGCGCATTGCGTTTGGCTCCTGCAACCGTCACGACTTACCCCAGCCTCTCTGGGACGATATTGCCCACGACCAGCCCAACGTATGGATCTGGCTGGGCGACAATATTTACGGGGACTCCGATGACCCCGCCGTGCTGCGGGCCAAGTACGCGGCCGAGTTCAACCAGCCCGGTTACCGCCACCTGCGCGAGCAGGGCACCCAGGTAATTGGCACCTGGGACGACCATGACTACGGCCGTAACGACGGCGACAAGAACTACCCCTTCAAAGCCCAAAACCAGCAGCTAGCCCTGGATTTTCTGCAGGAGCCCGCCGGCAGTCCGCGCCGCACGCAGGAAGGTATTTACGCCTCGTATGAGTATGCCGTAGGCAAGAAAAAGGTGAAGGTGATTCTGCTAGATGACCGGTATTTCCAGGACCCGCTGTTCCGCGACTCGGCGCTGGTGTACCACCCCAACCCCACCGGCGACGTGCTGGGCGAGACACAATGGGCCTGGCTGCGGCAGCAGCTTACCAATTCCGATGCCGACGCCCACATCATTGCTTCGGGTATTCAGTTTTTGCCTTACCAGCACCGGTTCGAGAAATGGGCCAATTTTCCGGTGGCCCGGCAGCGCCTGCTTACCCTGCTCAAGGACACCAAACCGAAAGGCGTACTGCTCATCAGCGGCGACCGGCACATCGGTGAAATATCCCGGGTACCGGTAGCGGGCCTGAAGCGGCCGGTGTACGAAATAACCTCCAGTGGCCTCACTCACCCGGCCACGCATAATACCTCGGAGCCCAACCAGTACCGGGTAGGGCCTCTGGTGAATCAAAAACACTACGCTCTATTCCAGTTTCGCCCCCACGGGCGGCGGCTGGGCGTTACGGCCTCCCTGCGCGGCGACGATGGGCAGGTGTTTTACACCGAAGAAATTAACTTGAACCGTTAGCCAACTTCCTCGGGGCCCGGAACCTGTACGTCGGTTCCTGCCCTGGTTCGGCTAACTTCGCAGCCTCACCTTTTGCCTTCCGCCGTTTTGTCCTTCTCCCGCTTTCTTTCCCTGTTGCTGCTGGCGCTGGTATTGCTCAGCCCCGATACTGGCTCTGCCCAGCGTCGTCGCAAAAAAGCCTCTGCCCGCACAACCACCCGTACCGTAGCCCGCCGGCCCCCGGTACGCAAAGCGCGCTCCGCAGCGCCAGCCGCACGACGCGCAACACCAGCTGCCCCGGCTACCGTGGTTGCGGTAAGTGGGAAAAATCGATTTGTTCCACCAAGAATTTTTCGAGGAAAGAATGCTCCCATTCCATTTGAGCAGGAAGCATTCTATTCTTTATGGGTTGATTCGGTGATGCAGACGCTTACGCCTGACCAGCGGGTGGCCCAGCTGTTTATGGTGGCGGCCTACTCCAACCGGAAGCGCATCGATGAGGACTCCATTTCGACCCTGATTCAGCAATACGGTATTGGGGGGCTGATTTTCTTTCAGGGCGGGCCGGTGCGCCAGAGCCGCCTGCTCAACCGCTACCAAAGCCAGAGCAAAGTGCCCTTGCTGGTAGCCATGGACGCCGAGTGGGGCGTGGGCATGCGCCTGGATAGCGTGGTGCGCTTCCCCTACCAGATGAGTATGGGCGGCGTGCGCGACAACCAGCTTATTTACGACATGGGCACCGAGGTGGCCGCGCAGTTCAAGCGCCTGGGTATGCACGTGAATTTTGCCCCGGTGATTGACGTGAACAACAACGCCGCCAACCCCGTCATCGGCTTCCGGAGCTGGGGCGAAAACAGGGAAAGCGTGACGGAGAAAAGCTACCTCTACATGAAGGGCATGCAGGACGCGGGCGTGCTGGCCGTAGCCAAGCACTTCCCCGGCCACGGCGACACCGATACCGACTCCCACCTGGCCCTGCCCCTGCTCCGCATCGACCGGAAGCGGATTGACACGCTGGAGCTCTACCCCTTCAAAAGCCTGATCAAGCGCGGCATTGGGGGGATGATGGTGGCTCACCTCAACATTCCGGCCCTCGATACGACGGGCCTGCCCTCCACCCTTTCCAAACCCATCATTCAGGGCTTGCTGCAGCAGAAGCTAGGGTTTGAAGGCGTCATCTTCACCGATGCCATGAACATGAAGGGCGTTATCAGCAAGTACCCGCCCGGTGATGCCGATGTGCGGGCCCTGGTGGCCGGCAACGACATTCTGGAGTTCAGCAAGAACATTCCGCTGGCGTTGCGCATGGTGCGGGAGGCCATTAATCGGGGTGAGCTGACCCAGGCCGAAATTGACCGGCGCTGCCGCAAGGTACTGGCCCTGAAACAGTGGGCGGGTCTGAATAAATACCGGCCCATCAACCTGGCGGGCCTCACGGCCGACCTCAACACGCCCCACGCCCAGTACCTCAGCCGCCAGCTCACGGAGCTGAGCGTAACGGTGCTGCGCAACCAGAAAAGCGTGCTGCCTTTGCAGCGCCTCGATACGCTGCGGCTGGCCACCCTCACCATCGGCACCAAGGATACCACCGACTTCCAGCGCATGGTGGCCGATTATGCCCCGGTGCGCCACTTCTGGCTGCCCGCCACGCCCACCATGGACGAGCTGACGCGGATGCGCGAAACCCTGCGAGCCTACAACACCGTGCTGATTGGGGTAAACAACCTGGGCCGCCTGCCCGCAACCAACTTTGGGGTAAGTCCCGAAACCAACGTGCTGCTGCGGGAGCTGGGCGGCAAAGGTCAGCGGCTGATTGTCTCGGTGTTCGGCTCGGCCTACGCCGCCGCCAAGCTCCGCGACCTGGACCGCGCCGACGCCGTGGTAATGGCCTATCAGGAAAGCAAGAACGCTCAGGAAGTAGCCGCCGAGGTGATTTTCGGCGGTATTTCGGCCAGCGGCAAGCTGCCCGTTACCATCTCCGACCGATATTCCTACGGCACAGGCCTAGCCACCCAGGGCGGCACCCGCCTGCGCTACAGCTTCCCCGAGGCGGTCGGCATGAACAACAACCTGGAAAGCCGGGTGGATTCAATGATGCAGGCCGCCATTGCCGCCCGGGCCTTCCCCGGCGGACAGGTACTAATTGCCCGGCGCGGCACCGTGGTGTTGCGCAAAAACTACGGTACCCAGTGGTACCCCGAGGCCGGCAAGCCCGCCCGCCCCGTGCAGAGCAACGACCTGTACGACCTGGCTTCCCTGACCAAAGTATCGGCCGCGCTGCCTTCCTTGATGAAGCTGCAGGACGAGGGCAAATTCAACCCCGACATGACGATGGGCCAGCTGTTTCCCGAGCTAATGGGCACCAACAAACAGGACCTGAAGCTGCGCGACGTACTCACCCACCAGGCCCGCCTGAAAGCCTGGATTCCGTTCTGGAAGGACTACACCAAGCCCCACGGCTTCTTCAACTCGATTCTCGGCAAAAGCCCCGAAGCCAAAGAGGTATCCGCCACGAAGCCCTCGGAGCTGAACCGCCGCTACTTCCGCCCCGATTCATCGGCGCGGTTCCCACTGCCGGCCGGGCCCGGCCTGTGGGCCCGCAAGGATTTCCCGGAGCGCATTGTGAAGGCCATTGCGGAGTCGCCGCTGAACGAGAAGCCGGGCTACGTGTACTCTGATTTATCGTTCATTCTGTACCCGCGCTTTGTGCAGCGCGTGTCGGGCAAGCCGATTAACCAGTTTGTAACGGATGAGGTGTACCGGCCGCTGGGCGCTACTACACTGGGCTACAACCCCACCCGCCGTTTCCCGCTCAGCCGCATCGTGCCCACCGAGTACGACTCCCTGTTCCGTCACGGCCAGCTGCATGGCACCGTGCACGATGAAGGCGCGGCCTTGCTGGGCGGCCTCTCCGGCCACGCCGGCCTGTTCGGCTCCGCCACTGATTTAGCCAAGCTAGTACAGATGTATGCCTGGAACGGCCGCTACGGCGGGCAGCAACTTTTGAAAGCCGAAACCGTGCAGGAGTACACCCGCTGCCAGTTCTGCCCCGATAACCGCCGCGCCCTGGGCTTCGACCGCCCCACTGCCAACCCGGCCATCAACTCGGCCCCGCTGGCCTCCCAGCAGAGCTACGGCCACACCGGCTTTACCGGCACCTATTTCTGGGTGGAGCCCAAGGAAGAGCTGTTCTGCATTCTACTCACCAACCGCGTAAACCCCACCCGCCGCAACAACAAGCTCACCGAGCTGAGCGTGCGGAGCAACCTGCTCCAGATTGCCCTGCAAAGCGTGCGGCAAGCGCAAAAGCAGGAAGTGGAAAGTACCGTTCCGAAGGAGGAGTAACGAATGGATTCTCTTGACACCCCATGTCAGTTATTAACTGAATTTGAGTTTGCCCGGGCTGGGCATTCACACATTCGCCCTGTCATCTGGTCATTGTGGTCTGATGGTATTCACCTGGCAGTGCCGGGCGAACCTACACGCATCGTGCCCTATTCAGCTCTCACTACAATCCGGCTCTATGAGCAATCAGTGAAACCAGCCCAAAGCGTTTATCATTGCTATATACATGTGCAAAACGCAGAAACACTGGATTTCACAAGCTACCAGATGACGGGCCCTGGAAAGTCTGAGTACCAGAATTCCGGATACAAAGCTTTCGTCACGACGCTCCTGCAACAGGTTACGCTTCATACCTCCAGCTGTAAAGTATTGGGCGGGGAGAAGCCCTGGCTTTATAGCATCGCACGGGCATTGAGCTTTGTGGTAATTCCTGGTCTTTTACTATATCTGTATTATGCTTGGCAGCACAATGACCTTCTGCACGCTTCAGCAAATGCCAGCCTGATTGTGGCTCCGCTGATGGCCGCTCTCCGAAACCCACCGAAACAGCTGGATTCATTGAATGTTTCTCAGTTTCTCCCAGTGTAGTAATGCACATTAACACGCTTTATATAAAAACGCCCTAGCAGCTTTGTTAGGGCGTTTTTATATAAAGCGTGTTGATATTCGCTGGCAATGATTGTCATTGCACAGATGAGCGTAGTTCTTAGGATATCTATTTTCGGCTGAATACAACGAAGCGCTTCCCGCTTGATACTACATATCCCACATTCACCCCCACCAGACCATGCTACAAGGCCTCATGATGAACACCCCCCTGCGCATTGCGGGGCTGCTGGAACACGCCGAGAAATGGCACGCCGACACGGAAATTGTGAGTCGCCTGCCCGAAGGCGGCCTGCACCGCACCACCTACGCCGGCCTGGGCCGCCGCAGCCGGCAGCTGGCCAACGCTCTGCGCCGACTGGGTATTGAGAGCGGTGACCGGGTGGGCACGCTGGCCTGGAACACGCACCGCCATTTGGAGCTGTACTATGCCATTTCGGGCTCGGGTGCGGTGTGCCACACCAGCAACCCGCGGCTGTTTCCGGAGCAGTTAGTGTATATCATCAACCACGCCCAGGACCGGCTGCTGTTCTTCGACCTGACTTTCCTGCCGCTGGTGGAAAAGCTGGCGCCCAGCTGCCCCACCGTGGAAGCCTGGGTACTGATGACTGACCGGGCCCACATGCCGGAAGCTACCACCTTGCCCGACCTGCGCTGTTATGAAGACTTGCTAGCCGCTGAAAGCGGCGCGTTTGCGTGGCCGGTGTTCGACGAAAACACGGCCTCTTCGCTGTGCTACACCTCCGGCACCACCGACCAGCCCAAGGGCGTGCTATATTCGCACCGCTCCACCCTGCTGCACAGCTACGCCGCCGCCATGCCCGACTGCTTTAACTGCTCGGCCCGCGACGTGATTCTGCCCGTGGTGCCCATGTTCCACGTCAACGCCTGGGGGATTCCGTACCTGGCGCCCATGGTGGGCTGCAAGCTGGTACTGCCGGGGCCGGGGCTAGATGCGGCCAGCCTCTACGAGCTGTTCGAGACGGAGGGCGTAACGTTTTCGGCCGGGGTGCCCACCATCTGGTTTGGGCTGCTCACCTTCATGCGCGAAAAGCAGCTGCGGTTTTCTTCCTTGAAGCAGATGATTGTAGGCGGCGCCTCCTGCCCGCCGGCGCTGCTGAGGGCCTTCGATGAGGAGTTGGGCGTGACCATCCGCCACGCCTGGGGCATGACGGAAACCTCGCCCTTGGGCACCGTGTGCACGCTCAAGCCTCAGCAGCTCAGCCTCAGCCCCGATGAGCAGTTTGCCATCCAGACCAAGCAGGGCCGCGTCATCTTTGGCGTAGATATGAAGATTGTGGACGACGAAGGCCGGGAGCTGCCCCACGACGGCGTGGCCTTCGGCGACCTGCTGGTGCGCGGCCCCTTCATCGTGGCTGACTACTTCGGCACCGAGCCCGGCCACCTCACCCAGGATGGCTGGTTCCGCACCGGCGACGTAGCCACCATCGACCCCGCCGGCTTCATGCAGATAACCGACCGAAGCAAGGACGTCATCAAATCGGGCGGGGAGTGGATTTCGAGCATTGAGCTGGAAAACCTGGCCATCGGCCACCCCAGCGTGGCTGAAGCCGCCGTCATTGGCGTGCCCCACCCCAAATGGAGCGAGCGGCCCCTGCTGATAGTGGTGCGCAAGCCCAATCAGGAATTGAGCAAAGAGGAACTCCTGACTTTCTACGACGGCAAAGTGGCCCGCTGGTGGGTGCCCGAGGCCGTGGAGTTTGTGGATCAATTACCGCACACTGCTACCGGTAAGCTGCTCAAAACCCAGCTCCGCAAGGATTTTGACGGCTACCAGTGGTAGCGTGAGTATCACGGCGAGGCAGCCACCGTCATTGCGAGGACGAAGGACGAAGCAATCCGTCCTTTGCAGAATGCGAAGCCTTAAAGAAGCACAAAGCCCCTAACGTCCGAACTGGCGTCAGGGGCTTTTAAGTAGGTCAGGGCTGAGAACTGGGTGAAGGACGGATTGCTTCGTCCTTCGTCCTCGCAATGACGGTAGCTTTAGCGTAACCACCCGGCTACTTCACGTCGGCTGGGGCTTGGCTTTTCATCTTTTCAGCAATGGCCTGTTGTAGCTCCGGTAGGTGCTCCTGCATACGGCGCTGGCCGATTTCCATGCTGGCAGCCATCAGTTGGGGCATCTTGTCGATGGTTTTGCGGCCGATGGGCGTTTGGTAGAATTTGGCTAGTTCTTTCAGTTCTTT
The DNA here is from genome assembly GCF_020421205.1 of Hymenobacter pini. Taxonomy (GTDB): domain Bacteria; phylum Bacteroidota; class Bacteroidia; order Cytophagales; family Hymenobacteraceae; genus Hymenobacter; species Hymenobacter pini. Next base: position 243,896 of record NZ_JAIZZH010000001.1, on the reverse strand, counting down.
CTCGGTGAATTCGCGGGCGTAGAGCTGCACCATGTCTTCCTTCATGGCGCTCCAGCTCATGTACTTGGTAATGTAAGCACGCATTTCGGGCTCCACCGTCTTCATGCCGGGATTTTGCTCAATCTGCATAGCCAGCATCCGGTCGATGGATGTGGTGAGGTTCTTTTCGGCGTTGGTAGCGGCCAGCAGTTCCTCGGCGGCTTTGCGCTGGCTGGCCGATAGGGGCGACTGGGCTGCAGTGGCGGTAGTGGGAGCAGTTGTCTGCGCCTGCGTTGCGGAGGCAGTCAGGGCCAGCGCGGCGGTCAATATCCAGCAGTATTTCATACCCGAAGTACGGAAAATTTGGGCGGGCAGTCGGCCGGGGCTACACTGTAAAGAAGATCCGACGGCGGTACAGCACCCACAAAATGCCTATCCATACCAGTGTGTAGCACACGGCATACGCCAGGGAAGCGTGGTACGGGTTGGCAATGTGGGCCGTGAACAGGTGCTTATACAGCCAGTCGCGGGCGTAAAACACGGTACCGTGGGCATCGTGCAGCTTCAGGCGGGTGAGCAGGCGCTCCAAGGCTTCGGGTAGAAAGAACACCAGCAGCGCATTACTGCCGCAGGCCACCAGCGGCTTGGTCCAGGCCCCGCGCCACTGCTGCACATCCACCAGAAAGTATAGCACGGCCAGCACCAGCACGCTGATGCCGCCGGCGTATAGCACGTAGGAGCTCGTCCAGAGAGCTTTGTTGATGGGAAACCACCCATTCCAGACGAGGCCCGCCAGCACCAACCCACTGCCGCCCACCAGCATCCACACGGCTTTAGTGGTAGCATCGGGCCCCGGCCGACGCAGCCACTGCCCCACCAGTACACCCAGCAACCCGGTTACAATAGAGGGCAGCGTACCCAGCACAGATTCCGGGTCCCAGCCCTGCTCTTTGAGGTAGATATGGTGGACGGTGAACAGGCGCTTATCCAGCCAGGCCCCCAGATTGGTGGCGGGCTCCAGGTTCGCAGGGCCGATTCCCGGCACCGGTACCATCTGCAGCAGCACGTTGTAGAATACCAACAGCCCGATTCCAATCCACACCTGCTGCCGCCAAGTGGTTTTCAGGAAGAGCACGGCGCACACCCCGTATACCAACGCAATGCGCTGCAGCACCCCCGGAATTCGGAACGAGGTGAAGTAGAAGTACGGAATCAACCCAATCAGCAGGCCCAGCACCAGCAGCACCAGCGCGCGACGAATGATGCGCCCGATAGCCGCCCGGTGCCGCTCCGGCTGCGCCCGCATGGCTGCCAGCCCATACACCAACGCCACGCCCAGGATGAACACAAACGACGGGAATACCAAATCGGCGGGGGTGCAGCCGTGCCAGGGCGCGTGGGCCAGCGGCCGGTAATACTGGGTGTAGTCGCCGGCATTGTTCACCAGCAGCATCAGAATCACCGTCAGCCCACGAAAAACGTCCAGGGAAAGTAAACGGGCAGGTTTATCGGCGGGCATGTTGAGGTGGTGATGAGGAATTGAGGTAATGAAGTGATGGGGTGATGGGGTAAGCACGTCATTCCGAGCATGTGGCGCATCAAGCCAGGGTCCGAGGAATCTCGCGTGCTGACGTTGTAGTACTATTCAAACTTTAGCACGCGAGATGCTTCGGCTGCGCCTCTGCATGACAATACCACTTCAACATCAGCACGCGAGATTCCTCGGCGGGCCCGGAATGACGTGCTAACCTATTGAATCCTCTCAGCCTCACACCTTGATGATGATATTGCGCCGGTACATCAGCCACAGCACCACAAACCAGATAAGCACGCAGGTAATGGCCCCGGCCAGGGAAGCATTGATGGGGCTGAAATAGGGCACGAACAGGGTATCGTAGAGCCAGTTGCGCAGGCCGGTTTCCTGGCCGTTGGCCCCGGTTATTTTTACCATGTTCAGCAGCCGCGGAATGAGGCCCGAGAGGAAAAACGCGGTAATAGCATTGACGCCGAACACCAGTGGGGGCAGCGTCCAGCGGCGGTACTGCTGCACATCCACCAGCCAGTACAGGCCCGCCAGCAGCGCCAGTGCCAGCCCACCGGTGTAGAGTACGTAGGAACTCGTCCAGAGGGCTTTGTTGATGGGAAACCAGCCGTTCCAGACTATACCCAGCACCACGCAGCCCGCCCCGGCCACAAACAGCCAGGCTACGCGGGTGGCGGGCTCTACCTCGCGGCGGCGCAGCCACTGGCCCGCCAGCATACCCAGCAGCCCGGTGCTCACGGCCGGCAGCGTGCTGAGCAGCCCTTCGGGGTCCCAGGTGCGGCTTTGCTTCCAGAGGTGGGCTTCCCCCAGCACCGTGCGGTCGAGCCAGGCCCCGAGGTTGGTACCGGCCTCCAGGTTGGCGGGGCCATAGCCGGGCACTGGCACCAGCTGCATCAGTACGTTGTAGAAAATCAGGATAAAGGCCAGCAGCCCGATTTGCTGCTTGCGGTTGGTTTTCAGGAATAGCACGCCGCACACCAGAAATACTACCGCAATGCGGGCCAGCACCCCGGGTATACGCACCATGCTGAAATCGAACTTCGGAAACAAGGCCGAAAACAGCCCTAGCCCGAACAGGATGGCCGCCCGCTTCAGTACCCGCAGCATGGTGCGGCCGTGGGTGGCGGGCTGCTGCCGGGCCCCGTCCAGCGCATAGGTAATGCTGACACCCACAATGAACAGGAAAAAGGGGAAAATCAGGTCGGTGGGGGTGCAGCCGTGCCAGTGGGCGTGCTCCAGCGGGGCGTAGATGTGGCCCCAGTCGCCGGGGTTGTTTACCAGAATCATCCCCATGACGGTGAGGCCCCGGAATACGTCGAGGCTCATGAGGCGGCCGGGCTGGGAGGCCTCGGCCAGGGGTACAGTACCGGTAGTGGCTTGGGCAGCCTGCGTGGTGGTTTGCATACGGAACAGAATACGGGGGGCGGAACTACCGGCAAGATGCAGCATCCGGCGGAGTTTTGCTGCTTCTCTCCTGCAGCTCAACCGTACTAATTCTCGCCGAGGCCACACGCTAAACGAATGTCGGTACAGCCTTCAAAAAATACCATATATAGTTGTTTCACTGTACAACAACTGTTAGTTTTAGCTGCATTCCACACGCTGCTTTTCTATTTCCGCTCTTTCCGCCCCACCCATTTCCCACCCTTTGCCCCCGGTAGCCACTACAGTTCCCTGCTGGCTAGGCTGATTACTCCCGTTTCAGTCTCCCTTTCCCACCGACACTATCCTGCCATAGTCCAACTGCCGCGCACCGGTTTCGGTACGCTGGCTGCGGCATTTTCTTCTCTTCCTCTCACTTCTCTCTATTGCGTATGAAAAGACAACTATGGTCCTCTCCGCTGGCATTGGGGCTGCTGCTGGCAGCGCCGGCCGCGTGGGCCCAGCAGGCCACCGTTACCATGCAGGGCGTGGTACAGGGTGCCAACGATGGCCAGCCCCTGCCCGGCGTGAACGTGCTGGTGAAAGGCACTGCTATTGGTACTCAAACCGGAGCTGACGGCCGCTACTCCCTGGCCAACGTGCCCACCGGCAGCACCCTGGTATTCAGCTTCATCGGCTACGCCTCGCAGGAGTACCGCGTGGGCAACACCACCACCGCCAACATCAACCTGGCCCCCGATACCAAAAGCCTGAACGAGGTGGTGGTAACGGGTATGGGCATTAAGCAGGAACGCCGCGAGCTGAACTACTCGGCCCCGCAGGTGCAGGGTGGTGAACTGGTAGAAACCCGCCAGACGAACATCGTGAATGCCTTGCAGGGCAAAGTAGCGGGTGTTACCATCACCTCTTCGGGTGGGGCTCCGGGCGAAGGTGCGGCCATTGTAATCCGGGGTGGCAACTCCTTGGATGGCAACAACCAGCCCCTGTTTGTAATTGACGGGGTGATTATGGATAACTCCTCGTTTGTGGAGAGTACGGCCCCCGGCGGCGGCTCAGGCTTCAACGGGATTCTGGGCCGCTCGGTAGCCAGCCAGAACCGCGTGGGCGACCTGAACCCCGAGGATATTGCCTCGCTGACGGTACTGAAAGGCGGGGCTGCCGCGGCTATTTACGGCCTGCGCGCCGCCAACGGCGCCGTTATTATTACCACCAAAAAAGGTGCTTCGGGCCGCACCAGCATCAGCTACCGCACCCAGTTTTCGGTGGATGAGGTCCTCAAGCTGCCCAAGCTGCAGGACCAGTACAAGCAGGGCAGCAACGGCATCTACGACCCCGCAGTACGATCCTCCTACGGGCCGCGCTTTCAGCCCGGCGAAGCGGTGTACGACAACGTGGGCAACTTCTTTCAGAAGGGCAAAAGCTGGCAGCACTTCCTCACTCTTTCGGGCGGCAACGAGAAGAACTCATTTATTTTCTCAGGCTCGCGCAACACTACCGATGGGATTGTGCCCACCAGCCGCTACGAGAAAACTACTCTGCGCCTGGGCGGCTCGGCTAAGCTTACGGATAAGTTCACGCTGTCGGGCTCCACGCAGTACATCAACACAGGCGGCGTGGCTCCTATTCAGGGGCCCGGCTTGTTCGGGGGCACGGGCGGTTTCTACACCAGCCTGCTCAACTGGCCGCGCAACGACGATGCCCGCGTGTACCTGAACCCCGACGGTACCCGCCGCCGCCTGCTGGGCGCGGCTACCGCCGTGAACGACGCCGACAACCCGTACTTCTCCATTTACAAAAACCCCCAGACCACCCGCAACAACCGTTTCATCGGGAGCATTCAGGCCTCGCTGGACCTGTTGAAGTGGCTGAACATCTCCAACACCACCGGCACCGACTTCTATTACCAGAAGGACCGCTCGGTGCGGGCCGTGGGTACGTCGCTCACCGCTAACCAGGACGGGGGTATTGCCGAAACCGGCACCATGAGCCGCCTGCTCAACTCCAACACGCTGCTCACCTTCAAGCACGATTTCTCGGAGAACCTGGGCGGGGCGCTGGTGCTGGGCAACATGGTGGACGTGAGCCGCTCGGAAGTAACCGATGTGCTGGGTCTGATTTACCTGAACCCCAACCCGGCAGTACCGTCCATCAACAACACGGTAAACCGCAACGCCCTCACCACCAACTCGGAGCGCCGGCTGGTGGGCAACTTTGCCCGCATCAACCTGAACCTGCTGAACCAGGTAACGCTGGAGCTGAACGGCCGCCGGGACCAGACCTCTACCCTGCCCCGGCCCGGCGAGAACAAGAACTACGGCCGGGCATTCTACTACGGTTCGGCGGCGCTGGGCTGGGAATTCACGCAGCTGCTGGGCCTCTCGCAGAACCCCTGGGTGAACTACGGCAAGATTCGGGGGTCTATATCGGATGTGGGCAAAGACACCGGCCCCTACCGCGTCGAGTCACCGCTGGCCCAGGGCACGTACATTGGCGGGGGCTTCCGCAACGGGTTCTTCGGCTCCAACCTCAACCTGATACCCGAGCACACCCGGGGCTTCGAACTGGGGTTAGACTTGCAGTTTCTGCGTAACCGCGTGGGCTTGGAGGCCAACGTGTACCGGCAGGTTACTTCCGACCAACTGATTGCTCCGCGCGTAAGCCAGGCTACCGGCTTTATTCTGCAGTACATCAACGGCGGTACGGTAACCAACAAAGGGCTGGAAATTGCCCTGCGCGGCACGCCCGTGCAGCAGGCTAACTTTAGCTGGGATGTGGTGGCCAACTACTACGCCAACCGCAACTCCGCCACTAAGTTGCCCGGCTTCCTCACGGAGGTGTACCAGTCGGATGCGTGGGTGATTGACGTGGCCCGGGGCGGGGCATTCCCCGGCTACGCTATTTCATCCATCAGCGCCCTGGACTACCAGCGCGCCCCCGATGGCCGCATCCTCATCAGCCCCACTACCGGCTTCCCGCTGGTAAACACCAGCACGTTTGTGTACGCCGGCAACCGCGCCCCGCAGTACACCGTGCAGGTAACCAACACGCTGCGCTACAAAGAGCTGTCGTTCTCCTTCTTGTGGGACTTCCGCAAAGGCGGCAAAGTGGTGAATGGCAACGAGTGGGCGGCTGTGCGCTCGGGCCTGAGCACCCGTACCCTAGACCGCTACAATACGGCGGTGTTTGATGGGGTTATAGCCACCAAAAATACCGACGGCTCGACCTCCTACGTGCCCAATACCCGGCCCGTGGAGCTTACCCAGAGCTACTACCAAAACATCCTGGGCGTGATTGGCACCCCTTACATTGAGGATGGCTCCTGGTCCCGGTTGCGCTACGCTACCCTGTCCTACCTGGTGCCGGCCAAGCTGTTTACCGGTTCTAAAACGGTGAAAGGCGTGGAGTTGTCGGTAACGGGCCGCAACCTGCTGCTGTTCACCAAATACTCCGGCGGCGACCCGGAAACCGCCTCGGCCGGGGCCGGGGTGCGCGGTGGCGGCTCGGGCGGCTTCGACTACGGCGGAGTACCCCGCACCCGCGGCGTGGATATGAGCCTGCGCGTGAACTTTTAACCTAGTGCTTAGTGGTTAGTGCCTAGTGCTTGGTGAAGAGAAATAACCATCAAACACTAAGCACCAAGCACTAAACCCTATTCACTAAATACAACTGACTTCTTTCTGATGAAAAAATATATTCTGCTGCTGGGGCTGGCGCTGAGTAGCGGGGTGATGACAAGCTGCGACAAGTTCTTCGACGTCAACACCGACCCCAACAACCCCACTACCTCTACCCCGAACTTCCTGCTGCCCGGCATTATCTCGCAGGGCGTGCAAACGCAGATGTTCACCTCGCTGGTAACGCCGTTTCTGACGCAGTACCTGGTGCGCCGCTCCCCCACGGGCGGCTCCGACCAGTTCATCCTCACCAACGGCAACAGCACCAACACCTTCAACTACAGCTACTTCTACTCGGGCGGCACCATTCCTACGCTAACTAAGGCGGCGGAGCAGGAAGGCTCGCCGTACTATATTGGGGCGGCCAAAATCATCCAGGCCATGCTGCTGGCCCACGCTACCGATATGCTGGGGGATATTCCGTACTCGGAAGCCTACCAGGGAGCGGCCAACTACACGCCCAAATACGACTCGCAGGAGCAGATTTACGCCACCATCAACACGCTCTGCGACGAGGGCATTGCCTTGATGCAGAAGCCGGCCTCGGATAACTTCCGGCCCCTGTACGTGACGTCGCCCAGCATTTCCGGCGACATCCTGTTCCAGGGCAACACGCAGAAGTGGATCAAGTTTGCCAACGGTCTGAAGGCCCGGCAGCTCAACCACCTCACCAAAAAGAGCAGCTACGACCCCGCCAAGGTGCTGGCTTTGGTAGACCAGAGCATGACCTCCTCGGCCGATGATGCGCAGCTGCAGTTTCAGGTGGCCGTGGCTCCGCTGGCGGGCACTACCAACATTTTTGGTACCACCCGTAACAACTTCAGCACGTCCAGCACCTCGGCTACGTTTTCCAGCAACATCATCAAGTACCTGAACGGTAACGCGGCCGGTGCCGCTTACCCCGGTGTGGTTGACCCTCGCCTGCCCATTATGGCCACGGCCGGCAGCCCCGGTGCCGACCCCGGCGTGGGCAACACCTCGGCCGCCACGCTGGTGAATGGCTACGTGGATTTCTACAGTTCCTGGTACGCCCGCGACCTGGGCTACTTTGAGGTACTGACCTACCACGAAATCAAGTTTATTGAAGCCGAAGCCGCTTACCGGGCCGGTAACCTCAACCGGGCCCTGGCGGCGTACCGGGAAGGCATTCGAGCGCACATGGCCAAAATTGGCGTGGGCGGCACCAATTCCGTTCCGCCGGTAAGCTTCCCTCTCATTTCGGGGGCCCAGATTGAGGCCTACCTCAATAGCGCCGCCGTGGCCCAGAGCACTTCGGAGCTCACGCTCAAGCGCATCATGGAGCAGAAATACATTGCCATGTTCCTGAACCCGGAGTCATGGTCAGATCTGCGCCGCCTGGATTACGACCCCACCATCTACCCCAACCTGAAGTACCCCGCCGGCAACGCCGTGAATGCCACCCTGGCTGCGCAACCCGATTACAAAGACCGGTGGCCCCGCCGCCTGTTGCCGGGTGCTACGGAGGTACTGTACAACCCCCAGGCCGTAGCCAAGCTGTTCGCCGATGCCATGGCCACGTCTAACGACGACTACATTGGCAAGCCGCTGTGGTGGGACCGTCCGTGAGGCCGCGCCCCTTTCTCCCTCCCCTATTTCTCTCGCAACGCATGAAACAATATATAACCTCGTGGGTAACCGCCCGCCGCGAGTGGCAGCCGCTGGCGCTGGCCGGCCTGCTGGCGCTGGGTCTGGCTACAGCCAGCTGTAAGAAGGAAGACTTCAACGACTACGTACAGCTGCAGGACAACGCCGGCTTTGGCTCTATCAGCACGCTGGGCGGCTCCTTGGCTACCAAGTATGCCCCCGGCGAAACCGTGCCCGTCATTGTAGCCTTCAACCAAGCCGACAACCTGAAGGACATTACCGTGTTTCAGGTTATCAACAAGCAGGACTCGGCTGTGGTAGGTACGTATCCCGCCAACGGGCAGCTTAATGGTACTCCGCAGCTATTCAACCAAACGGTGCCCTACACCGTGTCCACCACGCTGGCCAACAAAACGCCGGTGCGGGTGGATGTGACGCTGAACTTTGCCGACGGCAGCAAGCGCCTTCGCCGCTTCACGTACACGGCCGCTAGCTCGCCCACGCTTAAGTTCTCCGCCACGCCGGTTACCTACCGCAACGGCCTGAGCGCCACGCAGCAAACCTCGGGTGATATTCTGGGCTACTCCATTATTCTGAACGAGGGCGGCATTGCTACGGTACCCGCTGCCGGCAGCACCAGCACCCTGTTCAAAAACGTGGATAGCCTCACGTACTTCGTGCAAAGCGGCACGGGGGCCGCCCGCCGCCTGGGCGTAGTGCGCGGGCCTTCGGCCGGGGCTGCTACCACCGTAACGGTGAATGCGCCGGTACCCGCTGGGTCCAACGGCCAAACGCTCACGTACTCCTTCGTGGCGTATGCCCAAAACACGTCCACCACGCTTACGGCTGCGCCCATTACTATTGCAGCCCCGGTATCGTTTGCCGCCACGGCCAAAACGGGCCGGGTAGCTTTTGGGGTGGCTGCTCCTTCCGACTCTCTGGCGTTTAACCTGCGCACGGGCCTGAACGAGCCTCAGTCCGGGCCAGCTACCAACAAAGACCTGTCGGTTTCTTCCTACACCTCGGCGGGCGTGGCTCTGACTGCTTCTAACACCACTCGTTACTACAAGCTGACGCCGGCACAGGTAGCGGCGGGCTTATATACTACTGCCTCGGCCAACTCCATTGGTTTGCTCCTGTTCCAGAACACTACTTCGGCTGAACTGGGTACCGTGGCCGTGAACGACGTGTACGCCGTGCGCGTGCGGGGTACTGAAACGATGCTCCTGCGTGTTACCGGCATCAAACCCAGCGCCTCCGGCTCCACCGGCCGCGTGAAGTTTGAGTACCGCACGCTGTAACTGAAACGGCACATAGCGCTATTCTCCTAATAAGGGCCAGCTTCAAAACTGGCCCTTATTTTATTACTTATTACTCCTTGAATTCGAACCAGTTTAAGTACTTTCAGCTATCCACCATACCCATCAATCTATATGAGAAAATCATTCGCGTTGTTTGTTTTAACCGCTCTTTCTACCCTGGGCACTTTGCCTCTTACAGCCACGGCCCAACCGTACCCAGTAGCAACTACCGCAGCGGCTTCGTACGAAACCTATTACCAGGGCTTTGATGCCGGCCGGGAAAAGCGGTCTGAGTTCAACGGCATCTATTCCGAGGGTACCCGCGACTTTGACCGGGCTGTGTCAATGGAGTATGACCGGGTGCAGAATACGTACATCCAGGGCAACACCGACCCCGATTCGCTGGACTATTGGAACGGCTACCTAGATGGCCTGACCAGTGCCCCGTAACGCCAGCATCTACCCACTATCGAAAGCAAAAAAGCGAGGCCTGACTGCCTCGCTTTTTTTATGGATTTATGGTTCCGACGTAGCGCGCTGGGCTGCTTCTATCACCCCCCGAACAGCCGCCGGAAGAAGCCGCCGCGCTTGGATTTGGTTTTCACCTTCACTTTGGTGGGCACCGAGGCCGGGCGGGTTACTACCGGGCGGGGCGCAGTTGGTTGGGGTGCCGTGTTTACTGGCGGCGTAACGGGAGCCGGGGCCGGTTGTGGGGCTGGGGTAGGTTCGGGCGGAGCCTGCTGGGCCACTACCACCTCGGCCGGGCGGCCGGTGGTGCGCACCGAAATAGGCCGGCTTTCGTTGTGCAGACGGTCGAAGGCGGTGAGGTAGTAGGCGTAGGCGTGGCCGAAACGGGCCGTGGTATCCTGAAACTGCAATTTGCGGCCCGCCTGCGGCCGGATGATGGCCAACAGGTTGCGTGGGTCATCGGGCGAGGGTGTTTGGTCGGGCGTGAAGCGGTAGAGGGCGTAGTAGGTAGCCTCGTCGCCGTCGGGGGCGGCGGGACCGGGCTGCCACGTGAGGGTATTCACATTCAGCTGGGTGCTCACGCTGAGCTGCTGGGCCGGCAGCGGCGGTACGGCATCCAGCCAGGGCATAGCCGGCGGCAGGGCCGGGTACCGAAACTCATGTTCCCGCAACGAATCGGTGGTGTGCAGGGCGTTAGCCATCAGGGATTTTGAGCTGAAGAACACGCTGCCACTCACCTCGGCCGGGAAGGTACGGTTAAAGCGTACCTGCCGGGGCAGCTCACGGGGGTTGCGCCACACCGTATCGGAGCGGGTGCTCTCCAGCATGCGGTAGGCCCCGTGGCCAATGTACACGTGGCGGCCGTTGGCGTTGCGGGCCCACCACTCCACCAGCACCGGGTACTGCGCCACCCGGAAGCCCGTGCTCCAGTACAGTTGGGGCAATACATAATCAATCCAGCCCTGACGCGTCCATTCCAGCGCATCGGCGTACAGCCCGTCGTAGCCCTGGAAAGCCTTGGTAGCCGAGCCGTTAGGGTCAGAGGTTTGGTTACGCCACACGCCGAAGGGCGAAATACCGAATTTTACCCACCGCTTGGTCTGCCGGATGGAGGCGTGCAGGTCTCGGATGAGCACGTTCACGTTCTGGCGGCGCCAGTCGGCCACGGGCAGGTTGTCGGGGTTGAAGCGGGCATAGGCGTCCTCGTCGTGAATCACCTGCCCGGCCTCAGGGTACGGATAGAAGTAGTCATCGAAGTGCACCCCGTCGATGTCGTAGCGGCGCACCACGTCCAGAATCACCTCGTTGATGTACTGGCGCACTTCCGGCAGGCCGGGGTTGTAGAGCAGCTTGCCGGCGTAGCGCATAAACCACTCGGGGTGGCGGCGGTACGGATGGTTGGCAGCCAGTCGGCGCGTCACGGTATCCATGGTGGCGCGGTACGGGTTAAACCACGCGTGGAACTCCATGCCCCGCTGGTGGGCTTCCTCAATGAGGAAGGGCAGCGGGTCCCAGAGCGGCGCGGGTGCTTTGCCCTGGGTGCCCGTCAGCCACTTACTCCAGGGCTCCAGGCTACTCTGGTAAAAGGCATCGGAGGCGGGCCGCACCTGCACAAACACCGCGTTTACGCCGCTTTTCTGGTGGTCATCGAGCATGCGGCGGTATTCGCGGCGCTGCTGCTCGGGGGTGAGGCTACGGCTGCTGGGCCAGTCAATATTCTCGACGGTGGCAATCCAGACGCCGCGCAGCTCCCGCTTGGGTGGCACATCGGCGGCGCGGCTGCTGGCGGCAAGCAGCAAGCCACAAGTCAGCAACAGGAAAAACAGGCAACGGTAGGCAGTACGCAACTGGGTCATTACCCCAAAAATAGTGCTTTGTGCAGGAGTTAGCCGGCCTTTCCCGCCCATCAACACGGAATTTCTATCAAACCTGAACCGTATCTGTTCCCTCTCTTGAACTTCAAGAGCTGCTGATGCGGCCCCAATGGCCGTGCAGATACTCAAATACGCACCAAGCTGCGACAACCTATAGCTCCTCAAACGGGAGGTCCAGCAGGTCAAAGTCGTTCCACTGCTGGTAGTCGTAGTGCCACCATTCGTCTGAGTAGTTCACAAAGCCCTGGCGCTTCATGGCGGCCAGCAGAATGCTGCGGTTGAACAACACGTGCGGGGGCAAGTGGGTGTAGCGGGAATGGGCCGCCGGCGTCAGCTCGTCAAAATCGGTGGGTAGGGGCAGGTGCCGACCGGTGGCATGCTCCACGAGGCCCACATCCACGGAGCAGCCCCGATTGTGCCGAGAGCCCCGCCAAGGTGGCGCGGCAAATTTCTCGTTACGGATGTGCTCAAAAAACTGCACCGTTACGCCGTAGGGCCGGTAGGCATCATACACGCACAAGCCCAGCCCCAGCCGCCGCAACGCCTGCTGCACGCGCGCCAGCGCCTCGGCTACGGGCCGCCGCAGAAAAGCCCGCGCCTGCGAGTACAGGGGCCGGCCCAGCAGGTTGCGGGCCGTGGCATACCGGATATCCAACACCAACTCCGGAATCAGGGCCGATAAATCCACCAGCTCCCGCTCCGGATGATGCGCTACCCGCTGCCGATACTCCAGCAGCGAGGAAATAACCGTAAGTCCGTAAGAGTTTGTGGCCATATACTACCCGGAACAAATCAGAGCCCGAAACTCCTCCGTACTGCCCGGCATACGGGCAATATTTCCTTACTGTTGTGCTGATGTTATCCGAAAGGGTGTATTACTGGTGGCGCTGCAGCTCTAATTGATACACGGCCTCGCTCAGCCGCCGCAAAAACGGCAGCCCTACCGTATCGTAGTCGTACTGGTCGTCGTTGAGCACCCCGTCGTGGTTCACGTACAGCACCGCGCTGAGCAGGAACTCCACACCGTGGGCGGAGTCAGTGATGTAGGCGTTATCGATGAGGAAGCCGTAGGCCTGGCCGATTTTGTTGTAGATGCGCACTCCCTCGGGCAACGGCTGTGGGGCGCCTCCCACCAGCAGGTATTTGGCGTAGTTATCGGGGTATTGCGCCACGGGGTAGCGGGGCCACTGGCTCTGGCGGGGTAGCCGGTGCAGGTAGTCCAGCAGCAGGCGGCGGTCCAGGGAGTCCAGCTGAAACTGCCGCCGCCGGGCCACCGACTGCGCAAACACCACGGCCTGCAACGTGCGCTGCAAATCCGCCAGGGTAGTGGCATTTTTGGCACTAAAATCCATGGGCTGGTTGATGCGTTGCCCGTTTTGCAAGTACGCCTCGCCCACCTTGCGCCGCCGTGGTGCCCCCCGCGCCCAACGCTCCCGGAAGGTAGCCGCCGGCTGCACGTACAGCGCCCGGCTCAGGCTGGTATCCGCAAACAGCGCTACGGGGTTGGTGCGACGGGCCGTGGAGTCCTGGTCGCCCACGGAAAGGCGGTGCCGCAGCACCGTGCGGCGCAGTCCGTGTCGGCGCAACTGCTGCTGCAATGCCGCCGGGCCCACAAACTCATACAGCCGATTGTACGCATCGTTGTCGCTCACCAGCAGAATCTTGCGCACGTACTGCGCCACACTGGCCCGGTGGTTCTGGCTGCTAGTATCCCGCAGCACGCGCGTTTGCCCGTACGCCGCCGAATCGATGCGCAGTGGCGAACTACTGGACAGCGTTGGTACCTGCCGGGCCAGCTGGTGAATTTTCTCCAGGGCCAGCACGGCAGTGGGCAGCTTGATGGCGCTGGCCGGGTAGAAATACTCCCGGGGCCGCACCCGGTAGCGGTAGCGCCGGAAATGCGGCTGCCCCTGTTTGTCGCGCCTGATTTGAGTATACAGCACCTGCAGGCGGTACTGTGCCGCCTGGCCCGCCACCGGAGCCAGCACGGAGTCGGTGTGGAGCAAGCGGGGCAACGGATTTTGGGCCGCTGCTACTACGCTGGCGCACAGCAGCGCCCCCAAAACCACAAACTGTTTCATGGCCCAATATACCGGTATCAGCACAGCAGCGCCCGGCCCTTACGTTGCGTATGGGGTCGGGCGCTGCCGGGGTGTAGTTTAGAAAAAGGAGCCTTATTCCTGTTTCTCAGATTTATCTGCTGGCTGTTGGTTATCCGAAGCTGAGGCGGAGCCACCTTCCAAGCCGTTGGTTTGGTCAGAGTTGCCGTAGCCGCCCCGGATGCCGTCGCCGCTGTCGTGGGCGAGTTGCTCCTGGGTGGTTTCGGGGGTTTTGGCGGTATCGGGCTGCTGCTCGTGGGCAGGTTGTTGGGGTTGCTGAGCCATTGTTCAGTAAGAATAAGAGGTTATAGATTGACCTGGCCGGTTTGACCGCCCGATACGCCAGTACCGCTGCTGGTAGTGTTGCCACCCACGTCGCCGTCCTGGGCGTTGCCGGGTGCGTCGTAGTTAGGGGCACCCGATTTTACCCGGCTGCCGCTGATGGGTTGGCCACCTTCCGTACCGCCACTGCCGGAATTATCGTCGGCGTTCAGGCCGGTATCGTGGCTGCCGGGGGCCTGCCGGCCTTCGGGCTGGCGTTGGGTGGGCTGCGTGTCGGAAGCTTCGGGTAGGTTCCGGGCGTCGGTGGGTTCTTCGCGGGGTTGTGTCATGGTTAGGGTATCGAAAGAATGAAGGCCCGGCGTGTAGCCCGGCCACTGCTGGTCTATACGCACGGGGGCGGGCGGCGTTTGCTTTCCAGAGCTTGAAATGCGGCTGTTTTTCGGCAATTTTAGAGCCGTTTACACCCCTATTATCTCTTACGTATCGGCTCATGTCTTCGTCATCCGATTCCTTTCTGCAGAAAACCACCGAAGAGTTATTGTACCTGGTGCAGCACCCGGAGCTATACCACCCGGCACTGGTAGCCGAAGCCGGCCGGGAGCTACGCCGCCGTGGCACCGACATACCCCGCCCTCAGGCAGCTACTCAGCCTGATGTAGCCGCCGCTACCTACGATACCGAGTACGAGGCCGCCTCTCCCCTGCGGCGGTGGTGGCCGGCTGGCCTGATTGCCGTAGCTGTGGGTGGCTTGGCTTGGTGGGGTCTGCGCAGTTCCACCGCGTCATCGGCCACAACGGCCAAACCAGCCGTGGCCAAACCCATTGTGCTGGAAGCCGTGAAGGCCGACCGGATGCCCGACTTTGAGAATGAAACTGCCCGGCAGGTAGCTACCATCCGAAGACAGCTGCCTGCTGCCGACCGGGCCGATACCACTGCTACCGGCCGCTATGCCCGTACCGCCCGCCGTTACTGGCTAGCCGAAAATGCGGCAGCCTATCTGACAAAACAGGCTCAGAACGACTCAGCGTCCGCCCTGTTCCCGAACCAGATAGACCTGACGCTGGAACGCATTAGCTGGTTTATGAAAGCCCGGGCGTACGACCAGCACCTACATCCCATCATGGAAGCTCACCTTACCGAAATGGAGCAGGGGCTGACGCTGCGCCGAGCCTCCTTGCAAGCGCTCAGAACCCAGTACAGCGTAGGGGCCGAAGTAACCCAGGAGAAAAAGGCTTTCACCCAAGCGGCCGAAGCGGCTGATATTGGCCGGGTATTGCTGGGTCAACCTTCCCAAAAAGCGCCCATTGCCGGCAATCTGGCCAGCCTGGGCAGCTCTGCTACGGCACCGGCCTCCCAGGGACTGAAAGCAGTAAAGGAATTACCTAAGCCCCACCGAAACCAGAACCCGCTGTACGTGGTGGATGGCGAGCTGCTGGCTAGCGACGCTTTCAGTGGGGAGGCACCCGCCGAAGTGCGTAACATACCACCCGATAATATTGAGTCCATTGTGGTTTTGAAACGCGACAAGGCCGTTCTGCTGTTCGGGCCCCGGGCGCACGATGGTGCCATAGTGGTTACGACTAAAGCAGGACGCTAACAGTAAAAGTGCAATCCTGTCAGGCTAGTTGAGCTGGCAGGGTTTGTGACGCGCACTAGCGGAGCCCCACTACCGGAGCTTTGCTAGTGCGCGTTGCCGTATGTCGGAACCTACTTCTGCCGCTGATTTCTTCGCCGAAAAAACCGATGCTGAGCTGCTGTACTTAGCGCAGCACGCCCAGCAATACCCGCCGGCGGTAGGCCAGGCCGCCGTGCGGGAGCTGCAGCACCGCGGCCTGGTGCCCGACGTGCCAACCCAGCCGCCCGCGGCGGCCCCAGCCGCCCCACCCACTCCCAACGCCACAGTAGGCCAGACGCTAGCCGGTATCTTCGGCTTCCGGTCGGGGTACCGCATCACGCCGCTGCTGCTGTGGCTCAACCTGCTGGGCTATGCGCTGCTGACCTTGGCGGGCCAGAATTTCTGGCAACCCTCGGCGGCTACGCTGGTGCGGTGGGGTTCTAATTTTTCTCCGCTCACGCTGCCCAACCAGCCCTGGCGGCTGCTTACCAGCGTATTCCTGCACGGCGGCGTGGGGCACTTGCTTATGAACATGGCCTCATTGCTGTTCCTGGGCCTGCTGACGGAGCGGCTGACGGGCTCCCGTCGCTTTTTACTGTTTTATGTGCTGTGCGGGGTGGCGGGCAGCCTCGCCAGTCTGTGGTGGCACAGCCAGGGCGTAAACTCGGTGGGAGCTTCGGGGGCTATTTTTGGGCTGTACGGGCTGTTGTTGGCTACGTTGGTAAGGCGGCCTACGGCCTTCTCTAAGCCCCAGCGCTACACTGTGGGCCTATTTGTGCTCTACTTGCTGGCCGGCAGCCTGGCGGGTGGCCTTCAGGCCCACGCCACCGATAACGCTGCCCACATTGGCGGCCTGCTAACGGGCACCTTGCTGGGTGCGGCCTTCCCGCCCGAGCCCACACCCGCCAGCAACGGCGGGGCCTGAGAAACCGGTCCGGGATACCGAACGGCTTCTCAGGCTGAGCTTGCATCCGGCCAGTATCAACCAATTATGCGGTAGAATAAAATATATAATATTTAGTATATTTACTATACGACGCTGTACACCGGTGCCGGTTGGTTTTTCCATCCTTTCTACCTCCCTGTGCTATGAAAACGATGTTACGCTTCCTGGTTAGTGCGGCCTGCCTACTTGGCCTGGTATGCCCTGCCTTCACTCAAAACATCCCAAATGGGGGCCTGGAAACCTGGGTAACGCGTGGCAGCGGGGAAAGCCCGGATGGATGGTACACTTCCGACGAGTTGTACGGCAGTCAGAGCATTCCGCTGGCTCTGGGCACCGTTACCAAATCAACGGACCGGCAGGCGGGCAGCTTCGCGGCCAAAATCGAGAGTAAAGTCTTTTTTGGGGCTTCCGTCCCGGCGCTGCTGCTGCTGGGCAACCGGTTCCGGCCGTCCACCTACGGCATCAGCGGCGTGCCCTACACAGGCCGGCCGCGCGAGTTGCGGTTCTGGTACAAGCTCAGCACCGCTACCGACGATACCGCCGGGGTATACGTGGTGCTCACACGCGGTGGGGGCAACGCTTTGCAGTTTATTGCCGGCTACGCCGATGTGCTGCCGGCCCGCGCCACCTACGGGCAGCTGGCCGTGCCGCTGAGCTACGTTTCGGGCGCTACCCCCGATTCGTTGCGGCTGTTTTTTGTGGCCGGCAATGGCCAAACCACCGGCACCTCCACGCTGTACGTGGATGAAATTTCGCTGCAGGGTACCGTATCGGCCGCCGAGGCTCCGGTGCATCTGCAGATGGCCTTGAGCGTTTACCCCAATCCGGGCGCTGGGGGCACGTTCTACTTGGCGTCCCTCACCGAACCCGCCGTGGCTACGGCCCCGCTGGAAGTAACCGATGCGGCCGGCCGGGTGGTGCTGCAGGCCCCGGCTGTGGCCCCGGCGCTGGCCAGCGGCCGGCCCCTGGAGTTGCACGGCCAGCCTGCCGGAGTGTATCTTTTGCGACTCAGTACGCCGGAAGGGCTGCTGGTTCGCAAACTGCTCATTCCATGACCGACTCCCAAGACCCACCGCCCAATTCCGCTTCTGCCAACAATTCCGATGCCTCTCCTTCACGGTGGCGGCGGGCGGCGGCGGCCGTGGGCCGGGTGGCCCGGGCTCCGTTTGATGGGGCCGGTCTGCTCTATCGGATTGGTCAGGATAATCTGCACTTCACCCTCCCGGTGCTCAATGGGGCCTTCGGCGACCAGCTAGCCGC
This sequence comes from Hymenobacter pini, assembly GCF_020421205.1. GTDB lineage: Bacteria > Bacteroidota > Bacteroidia > Cytophagales > Hymenobacteraceae > Hymenobacter > Hymenobacter pini. The sequence continues at coordinate 225,867 of NZ_JAIZZH010000001.1, read as the reverse complement.
CCGCCACGACCGGCGCGCTATTCAGATGAGCTTCCGTCGCTATGAGGCCGACGTGCCGGTAGCAGATTTAGGCCTGCAACCAGCTACCGATGGACGGCCGCGCAAAACGGTAGTGTTTCTGCACGGGCTGATGGGCGACGAAATCATCTGGCAAACCGGCAACGGCCCCGACGATTTGCGTTTCGGCCCGCGGCTGCAGCAGGAAACCGGCGTGTGCTGCCTGTACGTGCGCTACAACTCCGGCCTGCACATCTCCGAAAATGGCCGCCGGCTACACCACCTCCTCACCGAGCTGCTGGCTACCTACCCCGAGGCTATGGGCGAGCTGGTACTGGTAGGCCACAGCATGGGCGGACTAGTCATTCGCTCGGCGGGATATTATGGAAGCCGGGATGAGTTGTCAGTTGTCGGTTGCCAGTTGTCAGGTTCCAACAACGAACAACTGTCATCTGACAATCAACGACTAACAACTGACAACGAACAACTGACAACGAACAACTCATCCTGGCTGAGCCGGTTGCGAGACGTGTTTTTACTGGGAGTGCCGAATGATGGGTCGTTTCTGGAGCAGAACAGCCACCTCACTAGCCTGATTCTGCGCAAAATCAACCTGTGGCCCACCCGCGCCATCAGCGGCCTGATTGATAAGCGCAGCAACGGCATCAAGGACCTGCGCCACGCCCGATTGGTGGACGAGGACTGGCTTAGTGAGCACGCCGACGACCTGTTTCCGCCCCGCACGGTGGTGCCGCCCCTACCGGGGGTGCGCTACCACATTCTGGTGGGCTCGTTACTGAAATCGGCCAACTCGGCCCTGCACGACTACTTCGGCGACGGATTGGTGGGGGCCGGTAGCGCCCGGGGGCGGGTGTTTCAGGACCCTGCGGCCCCACCCGAGCTGCTCATCAGCACCCACATCTACCCCAAGCTGCACCACGGCACCCTGCTTAGCAACCCCGAGGTGTATCAGTACCTGCGCGACCGGGTGCAAGCGTAATTCGTAGGGCTCCGCTGCCACCAACCCGCCCCACCGCGTGACCACTACCCTGCGCATCAGCCGCATTACCGAGGAAGCCCCGGACGCCAAAACGTTCTGGCTAGGATCGGCGGCCCCGCTCCCCTATCAGGCCGGCCAGTACCTCACGCTGCTGCGGCCCGAATACCCGGAAATACGCCGCTCCTACTCGCTCTCCACCACTCCCGGCGTGGATGCCACCCCGGCCATTACGGTGAAGCGGGTAGATAATGGGTTCTTTTCGCGGTGGCTTGCCGATGTGGCCCAGGTAGGTACCGAGCTGCTTACCACCGGGGCGGGTGGCCGGTTCACCCTGCCCGTCCCGGCCGAACTGCCCTACGAGCAGGTGGTGCTGCTGGCGGCCGGCAGTGGCATTACCCCCGTATACTCGCTGCTGAAGGAAGTTCTGTACCACCAGCCCACAGTGCAAGTGCTGCTGCTCTACAGCAACCGTAGCCCGGAAACCACCATTTTCGGGGCGGAGCTGCGGGCGTTGCAGGCGCAGTTTCCAGCGCGGTTGCGGCTGGAAATGCTGTACAGCAACCACCCCAATCTGCGGCGGGCCCGCCTGTACCGGGAGCTGCTGGTGGAACTGGTGCACCAGCACGCCACCACCGCGCCCGACCGGATGCTGGCCTTCGTGTGCGGGCCGGGCGAGTACATGCGAATGTGCGGCTACGGTCTGCACACAGCCGGCCTCCTGCCCGAGCGAATCCGACGCGAAAACTTCGTGGTGCCTCCACCCGCCGCGGCTGCTCCCCCACCCGATGCGGGCACTTACCACGTCAGCCTCGCAGGCCCTAGCGGCACCCGCACGTTTGAGGTAGCCTACCCCGACAGCATTCTGCAGGCTGCCCGCCGGCAGGGCATTGCGCTGCCCTACAGCTGCGCGGCAGGCGTGTGCGGCAGCTGCACCATGCGCTGCCTCAGCGGCCGGGTATGGATGTCGTACAACGAAGTCCTCACCGACCGGGATCTGGCCCAGGGGCTCGTCCTTACCTGCACTGGCCACCCGCTGGGCGGCAACGTGCAGTTGGGCAGTTTGTAGATAAGCACCTGTCATCCTGAGCAAAGCCAAGGACCCTACAACGCATGAGCAAACCGTTTCTACGGCACTTGTTCTCACGTTATAAGGTCCGCTTTGCTCAGGATGACAGATGATTTACCCAATCACCAGCTCCGTGAAACCGGCGCCGACTACCACGGCGGGCAGGGTGAGGCCGGTTTCGAGGGTGGCTTCGGTGGCGGTGGCGGGCTGGCCATCGGTGCTGAAGGCGGCGGGCTGGAATGGCAGGCCGTGCAGCACTACGCGGTAGGTAGTCCAGGTGGGTTGGTACTGGCCCTCTAGCTCCTGTTGCAGCAGCAGGCCGTTCTCAGAGCCGGTTACGCGGAAGCGGCGGGTGGTGCTGTGGCCTTCCTGATAGCCGTAGCCTTCTCCCCCATCCTCGTACAACTCGCTGGTTTCGGTGCCCTGCTTGAAGTACACGTGCAAGGTTATTTCTTCCACCACTTTCTCGCCCACGTACTGCATCAGCGGGTACATGGGCAGTACGGCCCCGGCCTTGATGAATAGCGGAATGCGGCTCAGGTCGGCGGCGGCCCACACTTCCTGACCGCCGGTTTTAGCCTCGTCGGTGTAGTAGTAGAACCAGTCGCCGCGGGGCAGGTACATCCAGCGGCCATCGGCGCCAGGCGTGGTGATGGGGCACACCAGCAAATGGTCGCCGAGGCTGAACTCGGCCATGCGCAGGTACGTGTCGGTATCGGCCTGGTCGAGGAAGGCCAGGGGGCGCAGCATGGGCGTGCCCTGGGTGGTGTGCTGCCAGAACGTGGTGTACATGTAAGGCAGCAGGCGGTAGCGCAGCTCAATGAAGCCGCGGGCCAGCTCCATGTAGTGCTCCCCAAAGCTCCAAGGCTCCTGGTCGCCATGGTCGCCGCTGCTGTGGGTCCGGAAGAACGGGTGGAAGGCCCCCAACGCCACCCAGCGCACGTACAGCTCGCCGTCGGGCGTGTCGATGAAGCCCCCGATATCGGAACCGATAAACGAGAAGCCCGAAATGCTCAGGCGCTGGCACTGGATGTTGGCCAGCCACAGGTGCTCCCAGGAGGCAATATTGTCGCCGGTCCAGGCCGAGGAGAAGCGCTGCCCACCCGAATAGGTGCTGCGCGTGATGGTGAAGGGCCGATTGGGGTAGCTGAAGCGCTTCACGCCCTCGTTGGTAGCCCGCGCCATCTGCATACCGTAGATGTTGTGGGCCTTGCGGTGGGAGGCGTGGTGGCCGTCGTAGTTGAAGCGCACGTCGTCGGGGAAGGTGCCCTTCTCGAACACGGCGGGTTCGTTCATGTCGTTCCACACGCCCTTCACGCCTACTTCCTCAATCAGGCCCTTGAACAAGCCAGCCCACCACTCGCGCACCTCGGGGCGGGTGTAATCGGGGAAGTTGCAGAGGCCGGGCCACACCGAGCCTTTCATCAGCGGGCCATCGGCGCGGCGGCAGAAATAGTCGTTTTTCAGCCCCTCGCGGAACACCGAGTAGTCGGGGTCAATCTTGATGCCGGGGTCGATAATCACCACGGTTTTGAAGCCATCCTGGGCCAGCTCCTGCACCATGCGCTTGGGGTCGGGGAAGTGCGTGGGGCTCCAGGTAAAGCACCGGTACCCGTCCATGTAGTCGATGTCGAGGTACAGGGCGTCGCAGGGGATTTTCCGGTCGCGGAAGCCCTGGGCAATGGCTTTCACCTGGCTTTCGGGGAAGTAGCTCCACTTGCACTGCTGGTAGCCCAGGGCCCACAGCGGGGGCAGCTCGGGCGGCGAGGTCAGGCGGGTGTATTCCTGGGTCACCTCCATCAGCGAGGGACCGTAGATGAAGTAGTAGTTCATCTCCCCGCCCTGAGCCCAGAACGAGGCCACATCGGCCCGCTCGGCAGCAAAGTCGAAGGAGGCTTTAAACGTGTTGTCGAAGAAAATGCCGTGGGCCACCTTCTGGTGCAGGGCCAGGAAAAACGGAATATTCTTATAGAGCGGGTCGGAGCTCTTCTGGTAGCCGTAGGTATCAGTGCCCCAGTTGGTGAACTGCTTACCGCGCAGGTTCATGTTGTCGGGCTTGTCGCCGAGGCCGTAGTAGTGGGCCCCGCTCTGCACCTGCTTGCTCATCTTCACGATGTCGTTGCCCGAGTCGTAATCGTACTCCCAGTGGAAGCCCTTCTCGTCGTCGGTGAGCACTAGGCCGGAGCGGTTAAGCACCCGGGTACGCAGACTTTCCTTGTCCACCACGCAAATCAGGCGGTCGGTGGTGATGCGGTAATGGTCGGGCTTCTCGCGGAACTCCAGAAACTCCAGCTCCTGGCGGGCGGGCACGCCGTCGGAAAAGGCGTAACTGAAATCGGGCGGAAATACGCCCTCGGTAATGTAGCGGAAGCGCAGCACCTTGTCGGTAATTACCTGCAAGCTGAGCTGCACGCCATTTTCGCAGCGGAAGATGAAGTCAGTGCCTTGCCGCTCGCCCGACAGTACCCGGCCGGGGTACAGTTCCTGGCGGGCACGGGCGGCCAGGTCATTGACCATGTAGTTGAGCTCCTGAATATTGTCGGCCATGCAAATAGGGTGTCGGGAAGAAAAAGTTGTGCGTTCCGGCCAGCGCGCAGGGTGCCAGCACTACCGCAGCCCGTAAAGGTAAAAAGGTGCCGGGTACCACACAGCAGAAAGCCCGCTGATTTCGACCAGAGGCAGTTTTGGCACTACCGGCACCTTTTTTCTCTACCTTGCCGTACTCCAGCTTACTGCTTTGCCTATCCTTTCTATGCCATTTGCCCCGTTGCCTGTGCTGTTGCTGGGCTGGAACAGTACGCCCCGCAGCGGCGAACCGGTTCCGGCCCTGGCCCCTGTTGTTGATTCGCTGGCTGCTGCTACTGCGCTGGAAGTAGTGGTGCCGCACCTCCCCGCCGATCCGCTGCCGCAGGGGCAGCACACGCACATTATTTCCCTGGCCGCCCTCACGCCCGAAGAAATCCGGGCTGCAGTGTCCAACGTTCCGCCGCGGCCAGCGGCCTGGCGGCACCCGGCGGCTCCCTACACCGGCGCAACCCCTCCAGCCGCAAGCCTCACGGATGCCCGTGAAGGTGCGGCTAATGGGGCCGGCGGCTCCTGGCAAGTCCCCGCGGCTCCGTACCAGGGCGCTACGCCGGCGCTGGCTTCGGCTGCGCCTACCTTGGCGCTACCAACGGGCTTTCCGGAGGAACGCCCGGCGCTGGTTGATCAGCAAATCACCACCGAGGCGCTGCAGCCTTCCTCAGCGCTGGCTTCTCCTGCCCTGGCAAACACCGCCGCTCCGCTCACCGAGCCCATACTGCCGAATGTAGCACTGCCCAGCTCGGCTGTCGATTTGCTGCCCGTTGCTATAGCCGAGGTTGAGCTGGCGCCGGAGCTTAGCCCCAATACTACGGCCCTGTTGGCTTCGGCCCACGCTACGTTGCCGGAGGCATTGGCCGTACTGAACCTGGACCTGGCCCCGGATGCCGACCTCAACTTTCAGGTGATTCAGTACGCCCGCTTTGCCACGCGCCAAGCGTTGCAAGACAGCTTTTCGGTAATTTACGCCCCGGATTGGCCGACGTGGCTGGCCGCCATGGAAATCCGCCAGCAAACCGGCCGGCCGCTGGTGCTGCACGTGCACAGTCTGGCCGAGGAGCGCGCCACCCCCGCCGACCGTGGCTGGGCCTTGGAGTTGGAACGCCTGGCCCTACGCCGCGCCGATTTGGTACTGGCCGCCTCCGCCGAGCTGGCCCACCGGCTGCGGGTGCGCTACAACCTCACACCCGAGCGGCTACAGCTGGTGCACGCCTCTGACACCGATGCACTTCAAGGTGTGTTGCAGCAATTTGAAAACCGATTACCTGGCCGCCCGGCCGTAGTACCCTTTTTTCCGCCTACCCCATGAGTTCTGAAGCCCCCCTCCGCCACGAGTTTGATGCCCCCATGGAGATGGACGGTGCCGACAGCGGCGTTTTCTTGGTTGTTCCCTTCAGCGTGCCCGATACCTACGGGGTAAAGGGGCCGCTACCGGTTATTGGCACTATTGATGGGTTTCCCATCCGCACCAACTTGGTGCCGTTCGGCGACGGGCAGCACATGCTCAGCATCCGTAAAGAAGTGCGCAACGCTATCAATAAAACCTGGACCGACACCGTGCACTTGATATTGGAGCGCGACACCGAACCCGGCGGCATTGAGCTGCCTGCTGACTTTGAGCAGGCATTAGAACGGGCCGGCCTCCGCGTGCAGTTTGACGCCTTGCCTTTCACCCAACGTAAGGAATTGGCTATGCGCATTGCCCGTACCAAAAAGGACGAGGCCCGCTCCCAGCGCATTGAAGACGCGCTGGAAATTGCCCGCACCGGCCGCAAAACCAAGCAGTAGTCAAGTTGGCCGTTATGAGTTGCCCGTTGCGAGTTGTCAGAACTGTTCTGATAACTCGCAACGGGCAACTCATAACGGCCAACTTGACTACACCTGCGCCAGCACCAGGGCCGTGCGGCTGGTTACGTAGAGGCTGAGCTTGTTGGTGCCGTCTTCCTGGAAGGTTTCGTAAACGTAGTTGTCGTCTACCCGGCCGAACCCGCCGAATTGCGCATCATCGGAGTTCAGCACAATGCGGTAACGGCCGGCGGTGGGCACCGCAAAGCGGTAGTCCGTCACGCTCCGGTCGACGTGGAAGCTGAACACGAACACCAAGCCGCCCCGCTCAAAAATGAGCACTTGGTTGGTGCTATCCACGTTGAGCTGCCGGGCCGGGCCGGCGCTGAGCACACGGCTGGTGCGGGCCAGTTGCAGCATGGCCTTATCAAATTGCAGCAGGTACTGGAATTTCAGGTCGGGGTTGTCAGCCAAGCTCCATTGGCGGCGGGCGAAATGGTGGCTCCAGTTGTTGCCCTCGCGCGGAAAATCCACCCACTCAGGATGGCCAAACTCGTTGCCGATGAAATTCAGGTAGGCCTCACCGCCCAGGCTCAGCGTAGCCAGTCGGATAAGCTTATGCAGGGCCATACCCCGGGCCGCCACGGGGTCGGGGTCGTCCTTGTGCATATGCTCGTAGATGGCACGATCAAGCAGCCAGTGGGCCAGGGTTTTGTCGCCTACCAGGGCTTGGTCGTGGCTTTCGGCGTAGGCTACGGTTTTCTCGCCTTGGCGGCGGTTGGTAAGCACGTGCCACAGGTCGTAGAGGTTCCAGTCCTCGTCGCGGGTGTGCTTGAGCAGCTTAATCCAGTAATCCGGAATACCCATGCCCAGGCGGTAATCAAAGCCAATGCCGCCCTCCTCGATGGGCCGACACAGGCCGGGCATCCCGCTCATATCCTCGGCAATGAGTACGGCGCTACGCTTGAACTCCCGCACCAGCGTAGTAGCCAGTTGCAGGTATAGAATAGCGTCCTCGTCGGCATCCTCGCTGAAATACTGCTCGTACGAACCAAACGCCACGCCCTCGCCGTGGTGCTGGTAGAGCATGCTGGTGATGCCGTCGAATCGGAAACCATCGAAGTGGAACTCCTCCAGCCAGTAGCGCAGGTTGCTTAGTAAGAACTGCTGCACCTCCGGCTTGCCGTAGTCAAACAGCTTGGAATCCCAGCCAGGGTGGTCACCGCGGCGGCCGGCGTGGAAGTACTGGTGGCCCGAGCCGTCGAAATTGGCCAGGCCCTCGGCCTCGTTTTTCACGGCGTGGGAGTGCACCACGTCCAGCAGCACGGCCAGGCCCCGGCGGTGGGCTTCATTGATGAGATACTTCAGTTCCTCGGGCGTACCAAACCGCGACGATACCCCGAAGAAGTTGGCCACGTGATACCCGAACGAACCATAATACGGGTGCTCCATCACGGCCATCAGCTGCACGCAGTTGTAGCCCTCGGCCTGGATGCGGGGCAAAATCTGGTCGGCAAACTCCAGGTAGGAGCCTACTTTGCCTTCTTCCAGGGCCATGCCCACGTGAGCCTCGTAAATCAGCGGCTCGCGCACGGCGTTGGGCACCCGAAATTTCTGGTCGGCCCACTGAAACTGCTGTTCCGGCTTCCACACTTGCCCGGCAAAATCGTGGGTTTCGGGGTTTTGTACGGCGCGGCGTAGCATGGCCGGCAGCCGGTCGTGGCCGCCCTGGGCCGTTACCACGTGTACTTTATAGAGGGAATGGTGCGTGAGGCGGTCTTTGTATTCCTTATCACCCAGAAACACTTCCCACACCCCGTCTGCGCCCTTGATGAGCGGGGTAGCCTGCCGGTCCCAGCCGTTGAAGTCACCCACCAGATACAGGGCCTCGGCGGCGGGAGCCCACTCCCGGAACCAGTAGCCCCGGCGGCGGCCGTCGTAGTTGAGACCCAGGCGTTGGTGAGCCAAGGCGAACTTGCTTAATGAACCGTATTGCGCTGTTATTTCCTGGAGGCGCTGCGCCAGCCGTTGTTGGCGCTGCTGCAGCACCGGCTCAAACGGGGCCAGCCAGGGGTCGTGCTGCACGAGCGGCAAACGGGCCGTTACATCGGTAGGAGCCGCAGCAGTTGGCGAGTCAAAGGTATCGGGCGTCATAAGCAGGACAGTCAGGTTCAGGCCAAAGCTACGGGGTTTAAGGCATTGGAGTTGACGGATAACGGCCTGCGGCCCTGATCTGTCAATGCTCCATCATCAGGGCATCAATTCAGCAATAATCCTCTTGTACCTTTACCTGCTATGAACCGCTCTGTCTCCTTTCTGCTGGTAGCGGCCCTGGCGGCCTGCACCACCTCCTCCCCTACTACCACTCCCTCTGCCACCACGCTGGCCGCGCCCATTCCGGCCGCTACGCCCGTGGTAACGGCCAAAGCTATGGTTACCTCGGCTCACCCCGAGGCCACACGGATTGGGGTAGAAATTCTGCAGAAAGGCGGCAATGCCTACGATGCCGCCGTAGCTGTGCAGTTTGCCTTGGCCGTGGCCCTGCCGGTGGCCGGCAATATCGGGGGCGGGGGCTTTCTGCTCTACCGCGGCGCCGACGGCCAGGAAGGGGCCCTCGACTTCCGGGAAACTGCACCAGCCGCCGCCTCCCGGGATATGTACCTGGACGCCCAGGGCAACGTGATTCCCAACCTGAGCACCCTGGGCCACCTGGCCGCCGGCGTACCCGGCACCGTGGCCGGCATGTGGGAGCTGCACCGCAAGCTGGGCAAGCTGCCGTGGAAGGACGTGGTGCAGCCCGCTGTAGACCTAGCCGCTAAAGGCCTCAAGCTAACAGAGAAGGAAGCAGCCGGCCTCAACGGCCAACACGATACGTTTGCGAAGCTTAACCCCGGCAGTGCCTACCTGAAAGAGGGCACTTGGGTTGCTGGTGAGGTAATCCGGTACCCGGAACTAGCCCGGACTTTAGAACGGGTTCGGGACCAGGGCAAAGCTGGTTTCTATGAGGGCGAAACCGCCAATCTGCTGGTAGCCGAGATGCAGCGCGGCAAAGGCATCATTACCAAACAGGACCTGCTAAGCTATCAGCCCAAGTGGCGCGCACCGCTGCATGGACAGTACCGGGGCTACAACGTCCTCACGTTTCCGCCGCCCAGCTCCGGCGGGGTAGCCCTGCTGCAGATGCTGCAGATGCTGGAGCCTTACAACCTGGGCAAAGCCGGCTGGCACTCCCCCCAGGCCACGCACTGGATAACGGAGGCTGAGCGCCGGGTGTACGCCGACCGCGCCACTTACCTCGGCGACCCGGATTTTGGTAAGGTTCCTGTGCCGCAGCTGCTCGATGCCAAGTACAACAAGCAGCGCATGGCCACTACCCTGCCCTACCGAGCTACGCCCAGCGCCCAGGTAACGGCTGGCGCGGGCCTACCCGGCTACGAATCAGACCAGACGACGCACTACAACGTGGTGGATGCCCAGGGCAACGCCGTGAGCTGCACCACCACCCTCAACGGAGCCTACGGCAGCAAAGTGGTAGTGGCCGGGGCCGGCTTCCTGCTCAACAACGAAATGGACGATTTCAGCAGCAAGCCCGGCACGCCTAACTCCTACGGGTTGGTGGGCGGCGCGGCTAACGCCATTGCCCCCGGCAAACGCATGCTGTCTTCCATGACGCCGACCATCCTCACCAAAGGCAACAAGCTAGCCTTAGTAACCGGCACGCCCGGTGGCAGTACCATCATCACCAGCGTACTACAGTCTATCCTGAACGTGGTGGATTATGGCATGAATGCCCAGCAGGCCGTGGCCGCCCGCCGCCTGCACCATCAGTGGCTCCCGGATCAAATAGATGTAGAAGCTGGAGCCCTGCTACCCTCCGCCCAGGATACCCTGCGGGCCCGGGGCTACACGCTGAGCCCCCGTGGTGGCTGGGGCCGGGTAGAAGTCATTCGGGTGCTGCCCGATGGCAAATTGGAAGGCGGTGCTGACCCGCGCGGCGACGATGCGGCGGCGGGGTATTAATCTGCGGCTGAAAGTACGAGATGTACTAGGCGACCTATCAGCAAGAGTAGACCGCCCTTTTAGCCTAGTATAGATTTGCAACTATATAGTTAGCCTACTCAAGCACTCACCTATTACTCAATCAATTGTAAGCAAAAGGGTATGTTATTCAATATTAAGTATATATGATTAATATACTATAATTACCTCTTTATTCAGCAGAAAACCGCTTCTGTACGGAGTTATTCAACATTGGTTACAAATGTTTGTAGAATGCTATTAAAAGTGAATTTATTTCAGCAAGTTTGCATGCTTTTCTACTGAACTCAACAGTACCTTCCGCTGCCACTCGCTCTATCGCACTACTATTTGCTCCCTACTACCAGAGCAATTTATCCCCTTAGCTAAGCTGCCGGTAAGTGGCTTGACTTTCCCGACCTGATACTGCTCGTGGGTATATAGCCCCTACGGTCCTACCTCTCACACACCTTTGTTTTGTGATTTCTCTCCCTGCTATACAGCAGCAGGGCTGGTCCTATATGCCCACAGTATCCCCTTGGTACGAAGCCAAGGGCGTGTTCACTCTCTTTCACTTTCACTTACAACCCGCTATGGACGAAGCTTTCATTGGTTCCATTGTACTGTTTGCCGGCAATTTTGCTCCCAAAGGCTGGGCCTTTTGCGACGGCTCCCTGCTGAATATCGCGCAGAATTCGGCGCTGTATTCGATTCTGGGTACCTATTACGGCGGCAACGGCACTACTACGTTTGCGCTGCCTGACCTGCGCAGCCGCGTACCCGTGCACTCCAACAACGGCCAGCCCGGCCCCGGCTTGCAAGGTGTGCAACTGGGCGAGCGTGCCGGTGTGAGCAACGTGACGCTGACGACTTTGCAGATGCCCAATCACACCCACACCTTGGCGGTTAACACTGGCAACGGTACGGCCCCCAGCCCAGCGGGTGGTGTACCTGCCATTGGCAACTTCGAAGATGCGGGTAGTGGTACTACTGTAACGACAAACGGGTACACTCCCACTGCCAACGGCTTAGCCAATCCGCAGGCGATTAGCCCGGCGGGCGGCAACCAGCCTTTCAGCGTAATGCAACCTTATCTGGGTCTGAACTACATCATTTGCCTGTACGGCCTGTATCCCTCGCGTAACTAACGGCACCCGAAGGTTTTGTGCTGTCGGAATACGGGGCACCGCTCGGCGTCGAAAGCCGGGCGGTGCTTTCCAATTTGACGGGAGGACTAATATATAGCTTGACCTATACTAAGCTAGAGAATCGTCCTCTTACTGCTTCGTTCGCCTTTTTGCTTCATTCATAGCCGTTTCCTTATGAAACACCCTTACAGTTCTGTCCAGCGAAGGCCATTGGTTTCGCCGGGTACGCACCTCTTACTGCCCCGGCCGCCAGTTGGTGGCTACCTGGGCCAGTTCCTGGCGTTACTGCTGGTTTTACTGGTCAGCGTGAGCAGTCTGGCCCAAACGAAGGTGTACTATTCCGTCAGCGACGGTAGTTTCAATACTACCAACGACCAGTTGCGTAGCATTCCGCTAGCCGGAGGGAGCGAGACCGTTGTGGCCCCAAACGCCGGTGGCAACAACATCGCGCCCTCGCCCTCACAGGTAGCCTACGACGCTACTAATGATCGGGTGTTCATAGCGAATGCCGTAGGGAACTCGCCCGTTATTTATGTAGTCAGTGCCACCGGGATATCTACTGTATTCAAGACGCTGGCGAACATTCCTGGTGCTACCACTACTATCTTAAATGGCATGGTGGTGGATAACGCGGGGCGCTACCTGTACTACGCCCTTAGCGACAATGCCTTTGGTGGCCGCCTCGACCAACTGCGCCGCATTCCGCTGGGTGGGGGCGACGAAGAAGTCTTCGTTAACAGTGGTACCACTAACTTCCCGGCTACCCCTCAGGCGCTGGCCCTCGACCTGCAAAACAACCGCTTGCTAGTAGCAAACGGTGTATCCGTTGGCGTTAATAGCGGAGAGACCAACAACCTGTATATATCGGCGGTTAACTTAACTACCAGAGCCGTAACGAAGCCCTTTGAGTTTTCAGCAACCACTAGCGGCGGTTCCGTAACTACCCAAGGAGGTATTGCCGTTAACACGCGCGACAATACGCTCTACTACGTTCTCCGCGACAATGGCATTACCACCTTCAACGACCAACTGCGGCGCATCCCGCTAGGCGGCGGCATTGAGGAAACTGTAGTCGATGTAAACAGCAATGGCCGGGGCTTCCCCACGTCGCCGGGCCCGCTCTCTTACGATGCGGCCAACAACCGGGTGATACTAGGTGACATCAGCATCAACAACCGGGATATCGTCGCCGTAACTCCGGCTGGCGTCATTACCTCGTTACTCAACGACGGTGCCCAGATTGGTACCTCAAATACGAGTATTCTTGGCCTTGCCGTGGGGGCTGGCTCTGCCGCCGCGCCGACCGTCACGACGGCCGACGCGGCCAGCATCACAGCCTCCAGCGCCGTGCTGGGCGGCACCATCACCGCCGAAAACGGCTCCATTACGGGCCGTGGCGTGGTGTACAGCACCACCGACAACACCCCCGCCATCGGGGAAGCCGGCGTCACGCAGGATGCCAACGCGGCTACCACGACCACATTCTCGGAAACCATTTCGGGCTTGGCGCCGAATACTACCTACTACGTGCGCGCCTACGCCATCAACGCCACGGGTACGGGCTACGGTAGCACGTTCACCTTCGTCACCCTTGCTAACGCCCCCACCGTCACGACGGCCACGCCGAGCAGTGTTACGACTAACAGCGCCGTGCTCGGCGGCAATGTCTCCGCCGACGGCGGTGCGACGGTCACCGGCCGCGGCGTAGTCTATAGCATTACCAGCACCAACGGCACGCCCGCCATCGGCGGCACCGGCGTCACGACGGCTGCCAACGGCTCGGGTACGGGTACGTTCTCGGCTACTATCTCGCCCCTTAGCCCCGGCACCAGCTACTCGGTGCGCGCCTACGCCACCAACTCGGCCGGCACCAGCTACGGCGCCGTGCAAACCTTCACGACTGCGGCCAACGCTCCCACGGTTACGACGGCCACGCCGAGCAGCATCACGACCAACAGCGCCGTACTCGGCGGCAACGTGACGGCTGACGGCGGCGCGACGGTCACCAGCCGCGGCGTAGTCTATAGCGTAACCAGCACCAATAGCACGCCCGCCATCGGTGGCAGCGGCGTCTCGACGGGCGCCACTGGCTCAGGGTCGGGTGGGTTCTTGGCCACGACTTCGGGCCTGACGCCCAACACCAATTACTCGGTGCGGGCTTATGCCACCAACTCGGCCGGCACCAGCTACGGCGCCGTGCAGACCTTTACTACGGCCGCCCTCCCCACCGTGGTATCGGTAACGCGCCTAGATCTTTCGCCCACGGCCACGACCCAGGTAAGCTACCGGGTAGTTTTCTCCTCTAGCGTGACGGGAGTAAACCAGAGCAACTTTACGCTAACGAACAACGGCCTGACGGGCACCAGCATCACCGGCGTAACAGGCTCGGGCACTACGTATACCGTGACGGCCAACACTGGTAGCGGTGACGGCACTCTGCGGCTGGACGTGAACAACACGGCCGGCAACATCACGCCTGCCCCATCAAACGTACCGTACACGGCGGGGCAGGAGTACACCATCACCAAGAGCTTCGCCGCTGCCCCCACCCTGCGCATTCAGGCGGCGGGCAGCGCCAGCAATAACGGCGACGTGACGGCCTTCGTGGACGTGGTGCAGGTGCTCAATGCCAGCAACGGCAGCGCCGTGACCACCGGCCTGCAAAACGGCAGCTTTGAGGACAACAACGTACCCACTACCGCTGGTAGTTATTTGTATGCAAACCAAGGCTTGACCGCCCCGCCGTGGGCCTTCACTGCCCGGTCCGGGGTGTCGCGCAATGGCGGCGGCATCAGTACCTTTAACTCGACGGCGTACGACGGCACCTCGGTGGCTCTGATCCAGAGCGCCGGCGACAACAACGCCAGCATCTCGCAGAACCTGGCCGTGCCCACGGGCAGCTACCAGATCAGCTTCCGCGCCATCCAGCGTAACTACTCCTCGCTCGATCAGCGGCTGAACGTGTTCGTCAACGACGTGTTCCTGGGCACCTTTCAGCCCAACAACGTCCCGTCCTACGGCCTGTTCACCTCGCCTACGTTCAGCGTGACGGCCCCGGCCCTGACGGCCACCATCACTTCGGCGGCCGGCAACAACGGCGGCTCGACATCCATCTCGCCAATTCCGTTCACGGTCACCTTCTCACAGAACGTAACCGGTTTCGAAGCCTCCGACGTGACGGTGGGCAACGGTACGCTCTCCGGCTTCGCGGCCGTGGATGGCAAGACCTACACCTTCAACGTGACGCCGACAGTCAATGGTAACGTGACGGTGAACGTACCGGCTGACGTTGCCGCCGACGCCAACAACACCGCCAACTCGGCCGCTCCGCAGTTCACCATCCAATACGCCCAGACCGTGACGGCGGCCCCAGTGGTGACGGCCCCAGCCAACGGCAGCCTGACCAATAACCCGCGGCCTACTTACTCAGGTACGGCTGCGGCCGGTAGCACTGTTACGATCTACGCCGGCCCAGCTTCCGGCTCGGCCACGGCCATCGGCACGGTTACGGCCACGGGCGGCACGTTCAGCCTGCCCCAGCCCACAGCTCTGGCTGGTGGCACCTACCAGGTGTACGCCACGGCGCAGCTTAACGGCCAGGCTGTGAGTGCCAACTCCAACACGAACACGTTTACGGTAGACACCCAGGCGCCATCGGTGGCCAGCATCGTCCGGCTGAACCCAAGCACTGCCACCACCAATGCCACCTCGCTGACCTTCCGCGTGACGTTTAGCGAAGCTGTAACGGGAGTGACCACAGGCAGCTTCACCTTCACGACGACCGGTGGCAGCACCACCGGCAGCATTGCCAGCGGGGCCGCGGTGAGCGGCAGCAACAACACGCAGTACGACGTGACGGTGAACAGCGTGAGCGGCAACGGCACGGTGCGCCTCGACGTGAAGAGCAGCGGCTCGGGCATCACCGACGGGGCTGGTAACGCCCTGAACGGCGGCTACACCAGCGGCCAATCCTACACCGTTATCCAGAGCGTAACCGTAACCTCGGTCACGCGCCTGACGCCTTCGCCCACGGCCACGAGCCAAGTAACTTACCAGGTGGTATTTTCGGGCAGCGTGACGGGCTTGACGACCAACAACTTCACGCCCACCATCACGGGCGGGAGCGTCAGCGGCGCGTCGGTGAGCAGCGTGAGCGGTTCGGGTACGACCTACACCGTGGTGGTGAATACGGGTACTGGCAGCGGCACCCTGCGCCTGGATGTGACCAGCAGCACGGGTACCACGCCCACGATATCGAACGTTCCCTACACCACCGGCGAGCAGTATACCATCACCAAGAGCTTCGCGGCCGCGCCCACGCTGCGCATCCAGGCCGGCGGCAGCCCCACGGGCAACCCCGACGTGACGGCCTTCGTGGACGTGGTGCAGGTGCTCAATGCCAGCAACGGCAGCGCCGTAACCAACGGCCTGCAAAACGGCAGCTTCGAGACCAACAACGTCGACCCGAGCAGCTTCAAGAAGACGCCTGACGTGCTGGCCACGCCCTGGGCCTTCACCGGCTTTGCGGGCATTTCGCGCAACGGCAGCCAGTTTAGCTCGTCGGCATACGACGGCACCTCGGTGGCCCTGATTCAGAGCGCCGGCGACGACAACGCCAGCATCTCGCAGAACCTGGCCGTGCCCACGGGCAGCTACCAGATCAGCTTCCAGGCCATCCAGCGTAACTATACCGGAAAGAACCAGCGCCTGAACGTGTTTGTCAACGACGTGTTCGTGGGCAGCATTCAGCCCAATAACGGCAATCCTCCTACGTACGATACCTTCACCTCGGCCGCGTTCAGCGTGACGGCCCCGGCCCTGACGGCCACGGTAAGCACAAGCTCGACCAGCCCGACTAGCACCAGCCCGATTCCCTTCTCGGTGAGCTTCTCGCAGAGCGTGGGCACGAGCTTTACGGCCTCGGACGTGACGGTAGCGGGCGGTACGCTGACCAGCGGCAGCTTCAGCGGCAGCGGCGCGGGTCCCTATACCTTCACCGTGACGCCCAGCGGCGCGGGTAATGTATCGGTAAGCCTAGCCGCAGACGTGGCCCAGGATGCCAACAACACCGGCAATATGGCTAGCAACACGGTCAGCGTGCAGTTTCAGATACGAACGGCAGCTCCGGTGGTAACAACGCCAGCTAACAACAGCAGCGTTTCCACCAACCAGCCAACCTATACCGGCACGGCCCCCGCCAGCAGCACCATCACGGTGTACGTGGACAACACCAACATCGGCACGACCACAGCCAATGCCAGCGGCAACTGGACGCTAACCCAACCGACCGCCTTGGCGTCGGGTTCGCACACCGTATACGCCACGGCCCAGGCCAGCGGTGAGGCGGTAAGCAGCCCAAGCACCACCAACAACTTCACGGTGCTGAACTCCGCCACGTATACTAGCAGCACAACTGAGCAGCTGAACACTGGCCTAGCGCAGGTAGGCAGCACGAACCAGGAAATTCTGCGCGTGAGCGTGGTTATTGGCGGCGGTACTTCGGCTCCGCTCAGCGCCACGTCACTTACCTTCACCACCACTGGTAGCACCCGGCCGGCCGACATTGCGGCGGCCCGCGTGTATTACACGGGCACGAACGGCACTCTGACGACCACCACCCTGTTTGGAAGCGCGGTGGCCAGCCCCAATGGTACCTTCACCGTAACGGGCAACCAGCTGCTTACAACCGGCACTAACTACTTCTTCCTGGTGTACGATGTAGCTGCCACTGCCACGCCAGGCGGTGTGCTGGATGCCACGCTGACGAGCCTGACCGTTGGGGGCACCGTACGCACGCCCACGGTAACGGACCCGACCGGTAACCGCCGGATTGTGCAGACCAGCCGCGTAGCGGGTATGGCCCTGCGTTTTGTGGGCGGCGGTACGCCTGGCTACGTAGATTTCAGCGCTAGCACTACTGCCGCTCCCGTACTGGGCCCATCGTACACGCAGGTGGCCTGGATCAAGCCCGCCATTGGCACGAGCAGTGACACTTACTATATACTGGGCAATGGTACTGGTAATACGGCCGCTCCTTACATTGCCATCACCGGCAACGGCCGCGTAGAGGCTGGTTTCGGTACTGGCTCCACGCTGCGCAGCATCCGCACCGGCCCGCAGACTGTTACGGCCAATGAGTGGAGCCAGATAGCCGCTACCTTCAACGGCAGTGCGCTTACGGTATATCTGAATGGAGACGTTATTGCTTTAGTCAACGGCACGGGTTCCCCTGTTGCTACTCCCGTTAATTACGTGGGCAATGCCGGCACGACCGGTACCAGCTTCTACCCCGGCAACATGGACGAAGTGAGCCAGTGGAACCGGGCCCTGAGCCAGACGGAAATACGCCAGCTGCGCCACCTGACATTGAGTGGCGGGGAAAACGGCCTGGTATCGTATCTGCAGTTCAACGAGAACGGTGCTACGACCACGCTAGATGGCGTTTCGGGCGCGGTGGGTACGCTGACTGGAGCCAGCCGGGTAACCAGCACCGCTCCAGTGGGCGCGGGGACCAGCAACCTACAATCGGTTTCTGCTACTGGAAACTACACCTTCACCGGTACCAACGTGGCTATCAACTTCACCTCGGCCGGCAGTACGCCCTACGATGTAGTTGTGACCCGCTTGGAAGGTACGCCGCTGGGCACGCCGGTTACCGACCCCAACCTGCGTAGCACCCACACCCGGGCCTACTGGATTGTGGACCGGTACAGCACCAGCACCTTCTCGGCCAGCATTACCTACACGCTGGATCAGGGACTGATCAGCGCTGGTGATGCGGCTGCTCCTGCTAACCTGAAGCTTTATAAGCGTGGCAGCAACAGCGACGGGGCGTTTGATGCGCCTATTTCGGCCACGGCAGCTAATGCGGTTGCCAGTACGGTGACGTTCCCCGTCAACTCGTTCAGCCAGACGTTCATCGGCACCTATGGCAGCTCGCCGCTGCCAGTGGAGCTGGTGCGCTTCACGGCCGAGCGAAAAGGCAATGATGCACTCTTGCTATGGGCTACGGCTCAGGAGCGTAACAACGCCTACTTCGAAGTGGAAAGCAGCGTAGACGGGCGTACGTTCCGGGCCGTGGGCCGGGTAACGGGCCAGGGCAGCAGCAACCAGGGCCGAGCCTATAGCCTGACGGACCAGAACCTGGGCCGCTATGGCCGTGCGCTGATCTACTACCGCCTGCGGCAGGTAGATACCGATGGCACAACGGCCTACTCCGGCGTGCAGACGGTGCAGATACCCCGAGTGGCTACGGACCTGACGGTATCGGTATTCCCGAACCCCACCGCCGGCCAGCTGACTATCCGCCTGAGCGACGCCTATACGGGCAAAGCACAGGGCGGACTGTTTGACGCCCAGGGCCGCCTGGTGCAGGAGTTGAGCCACCAGTTGGCAACGGCTACCAGCCTGGATATTCCAGTGTCGGTGCAGCATCTGCCTACGGGCGTGTATACGTTGCGCCTGATCCTGAACGGCCAAGTATTGCATCAGCAGGTAGTGGTGCAGCACTAACCTGTTCCACACAGTAAAAAAGCCCCGGCGCGTTATGCGCCGGGGCTTTTTTTATACTTGTACTGCTGTAGGATAGTACCACTAACTTACTTTCAGGTTGCCGGCGGCGGTGATGAGCGTTTGGCCCAAGTGGCGCAGCTGGTCGCCGGTGGCGTCGTGCAGATTGCGGGCAATAAGGGAGGTTTCCTGGCCGAGGTGCTGAAGGGAGTTGGCAATGGCAGCCCGGTCGTCGCGCTCCACGTAGCTGCGCAGGTTCCGTAGCTCCGCTTGTAGCCCCGTCAGGGCCGAGCCCCCGAGGCCATCCAGGGCCGAAATCCAGCCGTCGATATAGCCGATGCCGTTTTCTATGGGGTGGTTGTGGTGGTTTTCCAGCGCATCGTAAATGTTCTGGATGGTTTCTTCAATGCGGGCATTATGGTTCATAGCGTGTGGGGTTGAGCGTCAGACACGAGGGTTTCTGTAATCTGTACGCCACCGGGCGCATTGGTGTTGCCGGGCACTAGGCTTCTCTTACCACCCCGGTTCATCAGCTCAGTTCCTCCGAGCCACCACCGCAAAGTTCAGCGTAAACTCGTTGCGGATGGCGTAGGAGCCTAGGTTCTGAAAAAAGCTACTAGAATTGTAGTTGATGCCGAACTGAGTACGGTCGAGGGTAGCTTTACCGGTTACGCGGAGCTGCGCATTGGGGAGTTCGGTAAGGGTGAGCGGGAACTGCACCGGCCGGGTAACGCCGCGCAGGGTGAGCTGGCCGACGGCGGTACCGTTCTGTACCTTATCCAGTATAAACACGGCGGTAGGGTACTTGGCCACATCGAAGAAATCGGGGCCGCGCAGGTGTTCCGCCAGCTGGGCCTGCTCCTGTGCGATGGTGCGCAGGTCGAACTCAAATCGGCCCGCCCGGAGGTTGCGGCCGTCGTAGGCGAAGGTGCCGCGACTCAGCTGCACAGTGCCGGTGGGGGCATAGCTGCCTACCTCGGCGTAGCCCGTCCAGGTTACGCGGCTGGCGGCGGGGTCAATTCGGTACGTATCGGCGGCGGGCCGGGCAGCCAATAGCGTGCAGAGCAGCAGAATGAGCAGTGCTTTCATGATGAGGTTGGAAAGTGGAGGATTGGCGGAAATGCGCGGCTTAGCGCAGGGTAGCTTCGGTTTCGATGAGGCCCATGCCCTTGTAGAGCTTGCCGGCCGCGTCGCGGGCCAGAATGTACCAGAGGGCGTCGCCGCCGTAGAGGTGCTGGACACTGTCGGCGAAGCGGTAGTTCTTAACGAACGTGTAGGCGCGGCCGGGCTGCAGCCGGGCACCAGGGCACTGAAACAGCTCGGCAAACTCGGCCGGCGTTTCTACCATGTTCTGTTGCCAGCCCCGCTCATCGTACCAGATAAAACTACCGCACTCCACTACCGTCAGGGGCCCTACCTCGGAGCGCACCGTGGTGCTGTGCTTCCACACATAAGCCCCCGGCTGCTCGGGGTTGGGCTCCGGATACACGGGGTTGGGCGTGTGCCAGAGGGTAAGGCCCACGGGTACCTCCCGAAGCTTATCGGGCAGGGCGCGACGGTGGTTACTCCACGCGGCGGGGACCGTTTGGGCGAGTAGCGGAGCAGCGGCAGTGGCCGCCAGCAGCAGAAATAGCAGCAGAGTTTTCATGGGGCGTGGGGAAGAATGAACAGCCCAAAGGTGCCCCGCTACTGGCCCGTAAGCGCCCCGAATCCGGCTTCGGCACGTCCCACATCATGTTATGGGACTACTTTGGAGGGTAAGAGGATGTGAGGGTAGAAGAGCATGGGTTGTATTCCAGCCTCACACCCTCTTACCCTCCTACCCTATCTTCGCCCCATTCACTGGGGGCTACACCGGTAAACTGTTTGAAGATGCGGTTGAAGGTAGTTTTGGAATTGAAGCCGCTTTCCAGGGCAATACCCAGCAGGGTAAAGCGCTGCGCATCGGGAGCGGCCAAGCGGCGCTTCACCTCCTCTACCCGGTAGCCGTTTACCACTTCGTTGAAGCTCTGTCCGAACCCTTGGTTGACGGTGGCCGAAATCAGCCGGGGAGCCAGGCCCGTATGGGCGGCCAGCTCGGCCAGGGTGAGGGTGGGGTTCAGGTATACCTTCTCCATCTCCAGCGCCTGCCGGATGCGGGCCAGCGCGGCGGCATCAACCACTGATGCCGCTGTGGCTGCCGGAGCTTCCGCCGCCGATGGAGCGGCCCCAACGGGCTGCGGCAGCACGGCCGCCTCTGGCTCAAAACGGACCGCCTGCATATCGGCCTGACGCAGGCCTACCACGCCAATCAGAAACAGCACCACGCCCAGTAGCTCCGTGGAGTAGTCGTACTCGTAATACAAGCCGAAGAACTCGCGGAGCACCACTTCCAGCAGCCACTGCGCACTCACCACGCCCACCGCCACCAGCAGCACCCGCAGCCACTGCAGCCGCAGCTGCGACACCTCCGAGAAATTATCCGTCAGCCACCGCCCGTACTCGCGCAGCAGCCGCAGACTCAACAACAGGTACACCGTAAGGGAAAGCCAGGTGCCAATGAACTCCAGGCGGTAGGTGAAGGGCCGGTGCACGTGCTCCCAAAACCACAGCCGCGTGCTGTAGGGCGCCAGCCGCAGCCACCAGTACAGGCCCGCCTGCAGCGCTACTGGGGCAAAGTGCCACCAGTGCCGCTTCTCAAACCGAAAACTGTGGTTGATGAGGCTGCGCACGTAGAAATACAGCAGCGGCCCAAATGCAAAAGAGTAGTAGATAGGCGCGAAATACCAGTTGGCGCTCTGCCCGTAGATGTTGGCCACCCGGAAGAAGCCATCCAGCAGCCACAGGGCAATACTCAGCATCAGCAGGGCCAGAAACCGGTTGGGTAGCCGGTTGGCCGGGGCCATCCACAGCAGTCCGGCCGCCAGCAGGGCCTGCGCCACTACAGCCCACAGCATGACAACCAGCGGCGTAAAGGGTATTTGCATGAGCGGGCGAGTATCTTTGACGGGCTCCGGAAAATTAGCCGTTTTCTTTTCGCTCACCTGCATGAAAGCCAAAGTTGTGGAATGGCTGCGCCGCTACCTGCCGGCCGAAATGCTGTCGGTGGTAGCTACGCTGGCAGGCGCGGCGCTGGCCTGGCACCTCGCTCCGGGGCAGGAGGTACAGGCGGCACTGGCGGGCACCTGGGCCGGCAACGTGGCCTATTTTGGGTGGCTGCTGGCGCAGGATGTGCGCCATACCCGTCGCCTGCTACACGGCAGCGGCCAGCGGTACACCCGCCGTACCTTGGGGCAAAATGTGCGGGCCCTGGTGGTAGAGTTTGGCCCCGCCGAGCTGCTGGACAGCCTGCTGATTCGGCCAGCGCTGATGGTATGGCTGCCGCGCCTGCTGGGCAGCCGCAGCGGCGGTATTCTGGTCGCCAAGCTGCTGGCTGATGTTACATTCTACGTTCCGGCCATTATCAGCTACGAGTTAAGCAAAAAGCGGCTGCGGCGGTTTGAGGAGTAGCGTCTGAGGGATAGGACTTCTGCACAATAGCGCGGACAGGTTAGCTTTACCAACGGCCGCGGGCACTGCCTTCCCAGCTGCACTTCCTCCTACCCCTCACCTTCCTACCGCAGCTCACATGGCCCTACCCGTTCTCACGCTTGAATCGTTTCCTCAGGGGCGGGCGCGGCGGCCGTGGTACCTGGAGCGGCTGGCTCAGCACGTGGCCAACTTCCCCGGCGTGAGCCAGCCCCACGCCCACGATTTTTACCTGCTGCTGTACGTCACGGAGGGCCACGGCACCCATACCATCGACCTGATCAGCTATGAGCTGAAGCCTGGCAGTCTGTTTTTTATGACACCCGGCCAGGTGCACCAATGGCAGCTTTCTGAGAATGCGCAGGGCTACGTGGTGTTGTTCGAGGCCGACTTCTACCTGTTCCGCTACCCCGGCAGCCGCCTGTTTGAGTATCCGTTTTTTCAGCACGCCCACGCCCCGGTGCTCTACCTCCCATCCCCGGATCTAGCGCTAGGCCCTATCATGGAACGGATGTGGCGGGAGCACCTGAGCCCGGCCCCGCAGCAGGACGAGGTATTTCGGGCGTACTTGCTGCTGTGCCTGGAGCTGGCCGCCCGCCAGTATCCGGCCGATGAGCCCCGGCCCGCCGGGGAGCCTCGCCACGCCCAGCAGCTTTTGCGCGAGTTTGGCAGCCTGCTTAACCAGCACTTCCGGCAGCAGCGGGAGGTGCAGCAGTACGCCGACTGGCTGCACGTTTCGCCTAATCACCTTAACGCCCTCTGCAAGCGCCACCTGGCCAAAACGGCCAGCACCCTCATCCAGGAGCGCGTGCTGATTGAAGCCCGCCGCCTGCTGCGCCACACCGATGCCACCGTGGCCCAAATAGCCGACCAGCTGGGTTTCGAGGATGCGTCCTACTTCGGCCGCTACTTCCGCAAGCACACCGGCCAAACCCCCGAAACATTCCGGCTGGCCAGCAGTGCGGTAACAGGTAATAGGTAGCAGTTGGTACGTCATTCCGAGCGAAGCCGAGGAATCTCGCGTGCTGACGTTGAAGTGTAATCCCAACGAAACGGCAGACATGATTCGACAAGCTCAGCATGACGTTCTCATTTATGTATTTCTAGTTTGCCGGTCCGGCTCCCGAAGGCTTTTTTCGCCTATTCATGTCTTTGCCTCTGGGCTGCGTTGATTTGTACCGGACAAACCCGGAAACGCCCCTTACATCCGCGTGAGGGGTGTTTTATTTTGGTCATGTACTTCGCAATACGCGTTTTCAACCATGGCAACTATCGATTCCACCATCCTGGCCGTAGCGCAGCAACGCTGCCCCCGCTGCCACGAAGGCCATTTGTTCAGTCACTCAGTATTCAATCCGGTGCGCTTCGCCGAAATGCCGGAGCACTGTCCTATATGCGGTCAGGCCTACGAGCCGGAGCCGGGTTTTTACTGGGGGGCCATGTTTATCAGCTATGCTTTTTCCACGGCTATTATGCTGGTAACCGGCTTTCTGGTTTATCACCTGCTCCAGGACCCGGCCGTGTGGGTGTACGTGACCAGTGTGGCCGCAGTAGCGGTGCTGCTCACCCCGCTTAGCCTGCGCTACTCCCGCACCCTGATGCTGTACCTGTTTGGCGGTGTGCGGCATCAGCCGCGCCGTTACCATCCGGCCGGTAACCAATAGCCGGGGAAGTATGCGGGCCGCCAGGGCCGGGGTGCATACTGTGGAAACCTGAAAGCAGGGTCGATGGTATGCATTATCCGCCCAGGCCACTTTGTTCCCGCCTTGCATGACTGATTCCGCTCCTCTATTCCTGACCGCCGACGGCCCTGTGCAGGGCCATTACTACGCCGGCCTGGTGCGCGCCAGCGGCATCCGCTACGCCCGGGCCGCCCGGTTTCAGCCGCCCACCGATGAGCCCGCCCACACCGAAACCTTTCAGGCCATTGCTCCCGGCCCGGTTTGCCCCCAGATGCCCGATCCAGCCTTGCAGGAGGCCCTGGGCCCTGCCCTGGCCGGCCGTACTTTCAATGAGGACTGTCTGCGCCTGACGGTTACGACCCCGACCGATTACCAGACGGGTCCGCCACGAGCGGTACTGGTCTGGATTCACGGGGGCTCCTACGTGAGCGGGGCCGGCGACCTGGCCTTTTACGACCCCGCCCCGCTGGTGCGGGAGCAGGGCCTGGTAGTAGTGGCCGTGAGCTACCGCCTGGGCATGCTGGGGTTTCTGGGCCACCGGCACGCGCCCGCCAACCTGGGCCTGCTCGATTTGCTGAGTGCCCTGCGCTGGGTGCAGCGCAATAGTGCCGCTTTCGGGGGTGATGCCGGCCGCGTGACGCTGCTGGGCCACTCCTCGGGTGGCGACGCGGCAGCCCACCTGATGCTGGCGGAAGGGGCTAACCAGCTCTTTCAGCGCGTGATTCTGCACAGCGCCCCGCTGGGGCTGGCCCCTGGCCGCGCCCGCATGGGCCGGGCTATGGCCGCCGCCGTGCACCCCCTCCCGCCTGATGCGCCCCTGGCAACGGTGCTGGCCGCCCAGCCCCGGGCCGAGCGGGCCGCCCGGTGGTCGGGCCTGCGGGCCGGCATGCCGTTCGGGATTCAGTACGGAGCCGCCCCGCTGCCCCCCGAAACACAAGCTCCGGCCGCTTGGCAGGCCGCCGCCCGGCACTTCGACGTGCTGATTGGGGCCACGGCCGATGAGCTGCGGTTCTTTGCTGTCATTGCCCCGCCGCTGCGTCGGCTGCTCACGCTGCCGCGGCCGGTGCCGGCGCTGCTGCAGGCGCTTATTACGGGCGGCTCGCGGCGCATTTACGTAGGGCCGGCCGCCGCCTTTGCCCGCCGCCACGCCCGGGCCGGGGGCCGCGCCTACTTGTTCCGGGTGCCCTACCACCCGCCCGGCAGCGAGTTTGGCGGGGCCCACACTATTGATTTGCCGCTGCTGTTCGGCTCGGCCGAAGCCTGGGCACCCGTGCCGTTGCTGGGCGAGGCCGCTTGGCCCGAAGTGGAAGCCGCCGGCCGCCCCGTGCGCCAGTTCTGGGCCGATTTTGCCCGCACCGGCCAGCTTCCGCCCCACATTCGCCTACCCGGCGTGCTGGACGTAGAGCAGGTGTAAGGCGGTTCTTCAATACCCCTATTATAACGGCGCTGATTATTCAATTAGCGCCGTTGGTGTTTTCTTTCAGCAGATACTCAACGTCTTATTCAAATCCCGACTCACCCAGGGCAACCGTGGCCGCCGGTGGGCCATCTGCCTTATCAAACGCTCTGGTGCGGGTGCGCCGGGGTGCTGTTCGCCTATTCTGACCATGCTATGAAAACGTCCTTCCGCTCCCTGTGCGCCGGCCTGCTCGGCAGTTCCCTGGCGCTGGGTTTCGCCCCCGTTGCGGCGGCTCAGAACTCGCCCCTCATCACCCAAACGGCCCCTACTGACAGTATAGATTTGCTGGTGAAGCAGGCTATGCAGCAGTTGCGCATTCCGGGTTTGCAGCTGGCGGTGGTGCGCCGCGGCCAAATAGTAAAGCTGGGCAACTACGGCCTGTCCAACATCCAGGATTCCGTGCAGGTAACCGGGCAGACGCGCTTTTTCCTCAACTCCATCACCAAAGCCTTTGTGGGCGTGGCGGTGATGCAGCTGGTGGAAGCCGGCAAGCTGGACCTCGACGCGCCCATTGGCCGCTACCAGCCCGAGCTGCCCACCGCCTGGCACCCGGCCACGGTGCGGCAGCTGCTCACCCACACCTCCGGCCTGCCCGATATCCTGCCCGAGGATGCGCTGGTGACGGAAAACAACGAGGCCGCCGCCTGGCAGCAGGTGCAGCAGCAGCCCCTGGCGTTCAAGCCCGGGGAACGGTTTGCCTACAACCAAACCAACTACCTGCTGCTGGGCCGCCTCATCACCCAGCTTAGCGGGCAGCCATTTGCTGAGTTTATCCAGCAGCGGCAACTGGACGTGGTGGGCCTGCCTCGCACCAGCTTCGGCGACGCGCACAACGTGGTGCCCCACCTGTCGCGCGGCTACACCTTCACGCAGTACAGCAACGGGCAGCCGCGCCGGGGCAAGGAGCTGCGCAACCTGTTTGAGGTGTTTCCGCCCTCGCTCCGCCCGGCGGCCGGCATGAGCTCCACGGCTCAGGAAATAGCCCGCTGGCTGGTGGCGCTGCAGCAGGGCCAACTGTTGAAGCCCCAAAGCCTGACCGCCCTCTGGACGCCCGGCCGCCTCACCGACGGTTCCACCCGCAGCTTCGGGGGCAAGCTCACCGGCTACGCCTTGGGCTGGCCCACCGTCGGCCGCCCCGAGCACCCGGCCGTGGCTCCGGTGGGCGGAGGCCGCTCGGCGGTGTTTGTGTACCCGCAGGATGAGCTGGCCATTGTGGTGCTCACCAACCTGCAGGGCGCCAACCCCGAGCGGTTCGTGGATGCGCTGGCCGCCTGCTACCTGCCCGACATGTGCGTAGCCGACGGCTTCGGCCTGCCCCCTACCCTGCGTGCGTTGCACCGCACCCTGCGCCAGCGGGGCTTTGCCCACCTGAACGAAGAAGTGAAGAAGGTCCGCCGCCAGAACCCGGCCACCGAGCTACCTGAACCGGCCATCAACGCCTGGGGCTATTCGCTGGTGGAGCAGGGCCAGCTCAATGATGCCCTGGCCGTGTTCCAGCTCAACGTGCAGCTCTACCCCCAAAGCGCCAACACCTACGACAGCCTCGCCGAAACCTACGCCGCTCTCGGTAACAAGAAGCTGGCCACCCAGCACTACACCCGCGCCCTAGCACTCAACCCCAAAAACCGCGCCGCCGCCGAGTATCTGAAGCAGTAGAGTGGCCGTTCTGTGCTACCAAGACAGATTTTGTGTAACAGAAATTGTGAAGATTAAAGGCTAGAGCTAGTTCCCCTCCTTGGAAAGGAGGGGTTAGGGGTGGTTGACCTCGCGTCTGAAAATCAACTAGAAACTCCTTCTGAAAACCGTTCTACGATTATCAACCACCCCTAGCCCCTCCTTTCCAAGGAGGGGAACTAGCTCTAGCTCTCGGGTGTCGGCTTCGCTCGGAATGACTGTCTGAGAGGTGGATTTCTTCGAGCCCCAAGCCAATTAAGCAAAGAACCTCCGCCGCTGCTCGTCGTTCAACCGCAGGAAACACCCCTGTTATGTCTGCTGAAGAACCGCTGCATCCCCAGTCGCACCTGTTTCGGGTGCGCCATCCCGAGTGGGCCGTCAACGCCACCATTTACGAAGTCAACCTGCGTAATTTCACCCCGGAGGGCACGTTCCGGGCGTTTGAGGCGCATTTGCCCCGGCTGGTGGCCATGGGCATCAGCATCGTGTGGCTGATGCCGATTCACCCCATCGGCATGGTGGAGCGCAAAGGCACACTGGGCAGCCAGTACGCTGTGCAGGACTATTTCGGAGTGAACCCGGAGTTTGGCACCTTGGACGATTTACGCCACTTGGTGCAAACCGCTCACCGCCTCGGCCTGCGGGTGCTGCTCGACTGGGTAGCCAACCACACCAGCTGGGACAACCCGCTGGTGCAGCAGCACCCCGAGTGGTACCAGCACGACGCCCAGGGCAACTTAGTACCGCCCGTAGCCGACTGGACCGACGTGGTGGCCTTCGACTACTCGAACCAAACCCTACGCCGTTACATGACCGACGCCCTGCTGTACTGGGTGCGCGAGGCCGATATTGACGGCTACCGCTGCGACGTGGCCGGCTTGGTGCCCACCGATTTCTGGGACGAGGCCCGCCTGGAGCTGGACGAGGTGAAGCCCCTGTTTATGCTGGCCGAGTGGGACGAGCTCTACCCCAGCGGCGGCCTGAGCTGGGAGGAGTTCAATTCCGACACCAAGTTGCTGGAGCGGGCCTTCAACATGACCTTCGGCCTGCGCCTGCACTACCTGCTCGACCACATTGCCGAAGGCAAAGCCCGTCTGCAGGACATTGATGTGTACCTGGCTGCCGAGCGGGCCAAATACCCGCCCTCGGTGTACCTGATGCACTTCACCAGCAACCACGACGTGAACAGCTGGGACGGCACCGAGTACGAGCGGCTGGGCCCGCTGGCGCTGCCGTTTGCCGTGCTCACGGTGCTGCTGCCCGGCATGCCGCTGGTGTACACCGGTCAGGAAGCCGCCCTCAACCGCCGCCTGCAGTTCTTCGACCGGGACACGATTGACTGGGCCAGCATTCCGCTGCAGGCCTTCTACACCACCCTGCTCCAGCTCAAGCGCCGCCACCCGGCCCTGCGCAACGGCGACCCGGCCAGCCGTTTCCACCGCCTCCCCGGCCCCGAACAACTCTACGGTTTCCTGCGCGAAAAACAAGGCGCGGCCATCCTCTGCGTCATCAACACCGAACCCCGCGAAACGCCCCTCACGCTGCCCACCGAAGCCGCCGGCACTTGGCGGGACGTGTTTAGCGGCCAGCAGCTGATGTTTCAACCCGGCGACGAGCTGCCGGTGCCCGGCCACGGCTGGCGCGTGCTGGAACGGGTGTAAAAAAATCCTGTCATCCTGAGTATGTCGCGCATCAAGTGAGGACGAAAGACTTTATCACGTCTGAACAGGTCGTTACAACGTGACAAGGTCCTTCGTCCTCGCCTGATGCGCGACATGCTCATGCCGACAGCAGGGTTTATTACTGGTGTTTTGTGCTACTCCTTCCCCGGCCCGTAGAGCACCTGCCCGGCGCGCTGGCCGGTGTGCCGGCCTTCGCGCACGGTGAGGCGGCCGTTTACCAGCACGTAGCGCATGCCTACCGAATACTGGTGGGGCTGGGTGAAAGTGGATTTATCGGCCACGGTGGCGGGGTCGAACACCACAATATCAGCCGCGAAGCCGGGACGCAGCAGGCCGCGGCTGGTGAAGCCGAAGGTCTGGGCCGGCAGGCTGGTCATGCGCCGGATGGCTTCTTCCAGGGTGATGACGCGCAGCTCGCGCACGTAGTGGCCCAGCACGCGGGCGTTGGAGCCGTAGCCGCGCGGGTGCGGCGCGCCCTCCCGCCACACCCGGATACTGGCATCGGAGGCCACCATGTTCTGGGGGTAGCGCATAATGGTCTGTACGTCGGACTCACTCATGCCGTGAAACACCATGCCGACATCGTACTGCAGCACTAGGTCGAGGATAGTGGCGGCTTCGGCGCGGGCATTGTGCGGGCGGTGGCGCAGCCGGTTGATTTCCTCCAGGCTGCGGCCGTGGTAGCTGGTGTCGGGCGGGAAGCTGGCTACCACGGCGTAGCTGAAGTGCCGGAGCCCCTTGCTGCGCAGCCGCTGCACCAGAAACTGCTCCACCGCGCGGCGCGTGGCCGGGCGGGCCAGGCGGGCGCGCAGGGAGTCGCGGCCGTCGGCCTGCACGTCGTCGGGCAGCAGGGTGCTGAGGCTGGTGGAGCTGGCCGTGTAGGGGTACTGGTCGATGGTGACGGGCTGGCCCTGCTGGCGGGCGGTTTCAATGAGTTGCAGCAGCTCGGCAGCGTGGCCCCAGTTGCGTTGGCCGCCCAGCTTCAGGTGCGAAATCTGCACGGGCAAGCCCGTTTCCCGCCCAATCAGCAACGCCTCCTGAATGGCCTGCCGCACGCTGTCGGACTCGTTGCGCATGTGGGTGGCGTAGAGGCCGTGGTGGCGGGCGGCTACCCGGGCCAGCCGCACCAGCTCGGGCGTGCGGGTGTAGGTGCCCGGCACGTAAATCAGCCCCGACGACAAGCCCACCGCTCCGGCCCGCATGGCGCTATCGGTGAGGGCCTCCATGCGTTGTAGCTCCACCTCGGTGGGTTGGCGCTGCGCCCGGCCCATCACGGCCTTGCGCACCGTGCCCTGCCCTACCAGAGAAGCCACATTCACGGAGAGGTGTAGGCTATCAAGCTGACGGAAGTAGCGGCGCAAATCGGACCGGGAGGAGCCGCAGTTGCCGGTTACCACGGTCGTAACGCCGTCGAGCAGGAAGTTATCGGCCGTGGGTTGGCGAGCTTCGTCGTCCTCGATGTGGGTGTGCACGTCGATGAAGCCGGGGGCTACGGCTAGGCCGCGGGCGTCCAGCACAGTATCGGCGAGGTAGCCGGCGGGCAGCCGGCCCACGGCCACAATGCGCCCCGCGCGCACGGCCACGTCGCCCAGCGTCCAAGTGTTGCCGGTACCGTCGTACAGCCGCCCGTTCCGAATCAGGATATCCGCCCGCTCAGGCATTTGGGCGACAGCCAGACCGGGCAGGCACAGCAGCGCCAAAGCTGAGCAAAACAGGCGCAGGGCAATAGTCATACGAAATGGCAAGCATTAGAAGGGCCGCTCGTTGCGGGCGGCGCGCTCCACAATGCGGGTAATGTGCTGCTGCCGGGTTTCGGGGCGCTTCACCGCCAACAGGCGCTGCAGCACCATTTTCCGGACGCTAGGCGAATAGGCGGTGAAATGCTGATTAGCCACCTCGTTGACAGATAGAGCAGCGGCTAAATCGGGCGGCAATTCCAGCCGTTCTACGGCATCAAGGAGGGTCCAACTACCATCTTGCTGGGCGGCGGCTATTTTGGCTTGGCCGGATGGGTGCAGCAAGCCCGCCGCCGCCAATTCGGCAAGCCGCTGCTTGTTCACGGCCGACCACACGCTGCCTTTCTTGCGGGGGCTGAAATATTGCTGCCGCCGCTCCTCATCGATTTTGCGCGGTACCGAGTCAATCCAGCCGAAGCACAGCGCCTCCTCTACGGCTTCGGGGTAAGTGAGCCGGCCGCTGCCTTTGCGGTATAGTACCAGCCACACGCCGGTGGGCTGCTGGTGGTTTTCCAGCAGCCAGGCGCGCCACTCGGCTCGGGTGGGGGCATCTACTACCGGTAACGAATCGAGCTTATTAGCCATGCCAGCAAGATACAGCGCGGTCCGTCGCCTTCATAACCAACCGTACCGCTGGCCGGTTATTTTGGCATCATCCCGGCTGAGCACTTAGCCGGCCGGCGTGTATTACCCCGTTTTTCCTTTCCTGTTTCTGTATGCAACACCGTGAACTGGGCCATTCCGGCCTGCACCTTGCGCCGCTGGTTTTGGGCGGCAATGTATTTGGCTGGACGGCCGATGAAACCGCTTCTTTCCGGGTGCTGGACGCCTTTGTGGCGGGCGGCGGCAACGCCATTGACACCGCCAATGTGTATTCGGCTTGGGCACCCGGCCACCAGGGCGGCGAATCGGAAACGGTTATCGGCAAGTGGCTCAAGCAGCGCAACCGCCGCGACGACGTGCTCATCTTCACCAAAGTGGGCATGCAGATGGGCGACGGCTCGAAGGGCTTGGCTAAAGACTACATCCGCCGCTCAGTGGAGGATTCGCTCCGCCGCCTGCAAACCGACTACATCGACCTGTACCAAAGCCACCAGGACGACGAAACCTTGCCGGTAACGGAGCCGCTGGAAGCCTACGCCGAACTAATCAAGGAAGGCAAAGTGCGCGCCATCGGGGCCAGCAACTTCTCGGCCAGCCGCCTGCGCGCGGCCCTGGAAGCCAGCCAGCAGCAAGGCCTGCCCCGCTACGAGAGCCTGCAGCCCGAGTATAACCTGTACAACCGCGCCGGCTTCGAAAAAGAGTTGCAGCCGTTGTGCCAGGAGTTCGGTTTGGGGGTGATTCCCTATTTCGGGCTGGCTTCGGGTTTCCTCACCGGCAAGTACCGCACCCAGGCCGACCTATCCAAAAGCATTCGGGGCAGTAGCATCGGGCCCAAATACCTCAACGAGCGTGGCCTCGGTATTCTGGCCGCTTTGGATGCCGTAGTGGCCCGCCATGCCGGCTCCTCGCCCGCCCAGGTAGCCCTGGCCTGGATACTGGCCCAGCCCGGCCTCACCGCTCCTATTGCCAGCGGCACCACGCCCGAGCAGGTGCAGGAGCTGTTGAAAGCCATGCACCTGCAGCTTACTGAGGTCGACGTGCAGGAGCTGAACAAAGCCAGCGCCTGAGCAGGCTGCCCCCACCTGCCCCGAAGCGCCCCTGGCAACTGGTTTGCCGGGGGCGCTTTAAG
Organism: Hymenobacter pini; assembly: GCF_020421205.1. Taxonomy (GTDB): domain Bacteria; phylum Bacteroidota; class Bacteroidia; order Cytophagales; family Hymenobacteraceae; genus Hymenobacter; species Hymenobacter pini. The sequence continues at coordinate 193,293 of NZ_JAIZZH010000001.1, read as the reverse complement.
GTGATGCTGGTCCACCTATCAACAGGGGTATTTCGGACCGAATACTGAGTTTCTGACTTCTGGTACACATCTTACGGCTTCGTCCGTACTTGTTTCGCATGCTTGTTCGCCTAGCTACCCGCTCCGATTTGCCCGCCGTGTACCGCCTGTGGTGTGAGCTGATGGATGCCCATACGTTGTACCATCCGGTATTCGGATATTACCGCCGGGCTGAGGTGGAGCTTAAGCACATGCTGCAAAAGCGGATGCGGGAGCCGTACACGCGGTTTTTTGTGGCGGAGGTGCCGGAGGGTCTGGCGGGCTTGCTGGTGGCCATCTACCAGGAGGGCCACCACGGCCTGCACTACAAGCACCGCGGCTACATTGCCGAAACGATGGTGCACCCGGCTTTCCGGCGACTGGGGATTGGCCGGGAGCTGTTTCGGGCCGGGCGGGAGTGGCTGGTGCAGGAAGGGGTCGACCACCTGGAACTGCAGGTGGCCGTGCAGAACGAGGGCGCCCAACGATTTTGGGCGGCTATGGGCTTCGCGCCGTCCACCTACCACTTGGTGCAGCCGCTGGTGCCCCCGCCGGGTCCGCACGAATGGCCCGCGTAAAGCGGCGCTAACTGTTGAGCCAGGCTTTGCGTTAGGTAGAGTATCCCTGCCACTGCTAGCTGCCCTGATCTTGCCTTTTCTGCTCGCCGCCGCCATCAAGCCTTTTGACTGGAACCGGATTCTGTTTTCTGATGAGTCGCCGCCGCTGTTCCTGCTGGAAGTGGGCCTGCGCTGCTTCGTTACCTACCTCATGATTCTGGCGGCCCTGCGCGTAACGGGCCGGCGCGGGGTGCGGCAGCTGTCCATTTTCGAGCTCAGCATCATCCTGGCCCTGGGTTCCGCCGCCGGCGACGCCATGCTCTACCACGATACGCCTTTGCTGCACGCGGCCGTGGTATTTATGGTAGTGTCGGGGCTGTATGTGCTGTTTAACCGGCTTACGGAGTGGTTTCCCCGGTTTTCCGACTGGCTGGAAGGTGCCCCGGTACTGTTGATAGAGGACGGGGAAATCAACCTGCCCAACTTCACCAAGCAAAACCTCACGCAAAAGGAGCTGTTTGGGGAGCTGCGCCAGTACCAGGTAGAACACCTGGGCCAGGTGCGCCGCGCTTACATTGAGGCTACTGGTAACGTGAGCATTTATTTCTTCGAAGACGCTGACGTACGCCCCGGCCTGCCTATCCTGCCCGAGCGCAAACTCGACAAGCGGCACCGCGTGGAGCAGGCCGGTACCTACGCCTGCGCCTGCTGCGGCCATGTGCAGACCATTGCCAAAGGAGAGCACGCCGAGTGCCGCAGCTGCCACGAAGGCGTCTGGATTCCGACCTGCGACACCAAGCGGGTTAAGTAAGCGGCACAAGCTCCCGCAGGTAGTGAAATGAATTTTCCATCAGGAAAAACGGACGGCTGCACCGGCTCCTGACCGGCTGCTATTTTTCCGCTACGTAATAGGGTACGTAGTTTTCCCATTGCCAGGGCGTGCTTTGGTCGCCGAGCAGCTGGCGTAGCAGGGACCAGAAAATCCGGTCGGCATTGGAGCTGTTGCCCATCAGCAGCAGGGCTGTTTTCTGCTGCGGAAACACCACACTGTGATTTTCCCAGCCATCATCGTGGCCTTCCTTGAAGTACGCCGGGCCGTAGGGCGTCTGAAAAACACCCCAGCCCAACCCGTAGGCCAGTTGAATAGTACGGTTGCTGTCGGGCGCGGCTACCGTGGCCAGCGGCCCGAACTGCGCCCGGAACGGAATGCGCACCTGCGGGCGCGTCATTTCCGTGAGGGCGGCGGGAGCCAGCACCCGGCCCTGCATGAGGGCGGCTAGAAACGCGGCGTAGTCGGCAGGAGTGGTTTCGAGGGAGCCGGCCGCCTGGGCCTTGGTGCGGCGGCGCTTCTCCAGGGGCTGCCCGGCCTCATCGTAGCCCAGCGCGTAATTACTCTCGAAGGCGGGCTGCCACACGTAGCTGCTGCGCGTGAGCCCCAGCGGCTGCCAAAGCTGTTCCTCGCTGAGCTGCCACAGGCCTTTGCCCGTAATCTTCTCGACTACCAGCTGCAGCAGCTGCAGCCCTTCGCCGGAGTAGCCGTAGCGGGCTCCGGGCGCAAACTTGAAGCGCAGCTTTTTGTCGGGCTCAATCCAGCGCCAGTTGGGCAGGCCGGTGGTGTGGGTTAGGGCCATGCGGGCCGTGAGTTGCCGCCACCGCTCGTCGCCGGCCAGGTCCTGCCAGCCGGGCAGTTCCGGAATGGGCCGGCCCAGGTACTCGTGCAGCGGCTTGTCCAGGTCGAGCTGGCGGGCCTGCACCAGCTGCATCACCAGGCAGGCAAACACCGCCTTGCTCAGCGAGGCCCCATACATGGCCGTATGAGGTTCCAACGGAGCTTTTTCGGCCACATTGCGGTAGCCAAAGGTGCGCAGGTAGCGTACTTGGTTGTTTTCCAGCAGGGCCACCGCCAGCCCCGGCACCCGCGCCGAATCCATGAGCTGGCGCACGGTCTGGTCGATGTTGACGGGGCGCAGCCGACGGCCATCGAGGGTGTGAAATGACCGGGCCGGTTGGGCCCCGCTCAGCAGCGGCACTGCGGCCAGCAATGCGGCTGATAAGAGGCGTACTAGCATGACTGTTACCCGGCTGGTTTACCCCCTAAAGAACTCTAATTTCCCCGATATTGCGCCAGAATCTTCTATTGCCATATGCTGCCCCTGCTCCGCATCCATCACATTGCCATCATCACGGCCGATTACGCCCGCGCCAAGCGGTTCTACACCGAGGTACTGGGCCTGCGCGTCATTCGGGAGGTGCACCGGGAGGCCCGGCAGTCCTGGAAGCTGGATTTGGCGCTGGGCGAGCAGTACATTATCGAGCTGTTTTCCTTCCCCAATCCGCCCCGGCGCCTCACCCAACCCGAGGCCACTGGCCTGCGCCACCTGGCCTTTGCCGTTTCCGACCTGGATGCCACCGTAGCGCACCTTACTGCTCACAGTATTGTTTCGGAGCCCATTCGGGTAGATGAATTGACAGGCCGCCGCTTCACGTTCATTGAAGACCCGGACGGTTTGCCGCTGGAGTTTTACGAGGTCTGAACCGACCCAAAAAAAGCAGCGCCCCGGCCACAAAGACCGGGGCGCTGCCGTAGCTGCGAATCGAATTTGAGCCAACTCGCAGGCTTGCATGGTATGCATCGGGGTGTACGTAATGGGGGGCGGTAAAGGTTACGGCCGGGGGCTACCGGGCGGGGGCGGCCACCGTCAGTTTCCAGTACGACACGGGACCTTCCTGCCCCTGCGGAAACTCCCGCCGCTTCAGGTACAGCGTATTGGCATCCGTCCAGAACAGCTCCTGCGGCTCCCAGCCAGTAGGCCGCACTTCCCAGAGCGGCCGGAGTACGCCCTGCTGCAGCTGGAACAGCTGGATGCTATTGGGCTGGCCGCCGCTGTATTCCAAGCCTGCACAGATAGTGGCTACGCTCTGCTGATCAGGTGAATACTCTGGTTTCCCGTACAGCGTCAGCCGCCGGCCTTCGGGGCTAATCAGCCACCACTCACTGGTTTCGTAGAAAGTTACTTCCACCACGTGACGCCGGAAGCCCGGCAGAAAACCGTGGTAGGTATAGTGAGTGGTTTCCACCTCCCCGTGCCCATTGGCAATGGCTTTTTCGTCAATTACCACGTTGCGGAAGGTTTGGGGGCCGGCGGTGGTTGGGATGACCAGCTGCCCGTTGCGTGCTTTTACCGGAAAGGTGGTAGGCATTTTCACCGGCCGGGCCACACGGTGGGCCTGGGCGTAGGTGGCGGCGGAAATCCGGTGGAACGTCACTGCGGAAGCCGGCGCGGGCGGGCCTGGCAGCAGCACAAGCAGGAGGACGAGCAGTTGCATGGCCCAAGCTACTCGTAAAATTCACTTGCCTCAGCAGCCCCCGGCCATACTTTTTGGTTGGAAATCGTAGAATGGGCCAGGGCCGACTTGCGCGCTATTGCCCGCGCCCCCCTACCTTGCCCCCATGATACCCGACAACCCCGCACCACTCCCCTACCTCATCATTGATTTCGACAGCACGTTCACCCAGGTGGAAGGCCTCGATGAACTGGCCGACATTGCCCTCACCGGCCAGCCCAACCGCCCGGAAGTAGTAGCCGCCATCCGCGCCCTCACCGACCGGGGCATGAGCGGGGAGCTGAAGTTTTCGGAGTCGCTGCGGCAGCGGCTGGCCCTGCTGCCGGCCCGGCGCGAGCATATCGGGCTGCTGGTGGAGCGGCTGAAGGGTAAGGTATCGGAGAGCATCCGCCGCAACCGGGGCTTCTTCGAGCAGTTTCCGGGCCGGGTATACATTGTGAGCAGCGGCTTCCGCGAGTTCATTGAGCCGGTGGTGGCCGAGTTCGGTATCGACGCCGACCACGTACTGGCCAACACCTTCACCTTCGACGCCGAGGGCCGCATTACGGGCTTCGACGCCACCAACCCGCTTAGCCAGGATGGGGGTAAAATCCTGCAGCTCCGCCAGCTCGACCTGCACGGCCCCGTGTACGCCCTCGGCGACGGCTACACCGACTACCAGATCCGGGAAGCCGGCCTGGCCGACCGTTTCTACGCCTTCACCGAAAACGTGACCCGCGACGCCGTGGTGGCCCGCGCCGATGAAGTGCTGCCCTCCTTCGACGAATTTCTCTACCAGAACAAGCTCCCGATGACCCTTTCGTATCCCAAGAACCGCATCAAAGTCCTGCTCCTCGAAAACCCCGACCCGCGCGCCGCCGAGCTGTTCCGCCAGGAAGGCTACCAAGTGGAAAGTGTGCCCGGCGGCCTCGACGAGGACGAGCTGGCCGCCCGCATCGAGGGCGTGAGCATCCTGGGCATCCGGAGCAAAACCCAGGTAACGCCGCGGGTGCTGGAGGCCGCCAACCGCCTTATTGCGGTGGGCGCGTTCTGCATCGGCACAAATCAGATTGACCTCACCGGCTGCATGAAGAAAGGCATTGCCGTGTTCAACGCTCCCTTCAGCAACACCCGCTCGGTGGTGGAGCTGGCCCTGGGCGAAATCATCATGCTGGCCCGCCGCATCCCCGAGAAAAACCCCAAGATGCACCGCGGCGAGTGGGATAAGTCGGCCGGGGGCTCGTTTGAGGTGCGCGGCAAGAAGTTGGGCATCGTGGGCTACGGCAACATCGGCTCGCAGCTGTCGGTAGTGGCCGAGGCCATCGGCCTGCAGGTGCTGTACTATGATGTGGCCGAAAAGCTGCAGTTGGGCAACGCCGTAAAGTGCCGCACCCTCGACGAGCTACTGCAGCAGGCCGACATCGTGACCCTGCACGTGGACGGCCGTAAGGAAAACACCAACCTCATCGGGGCCCGCGAGCTAGCCCTGATGAAGCCCGGCGCGCTGCTGCTCAACAACGCCCGCGGCCACGTGGTGGACGTGCCGGCCCTGGCCGCCGTGCTCCGCTCGGGCCACCTGGGTGGGGCCGCCGTGGATGTGTTTCCCTACGAACCCAAAACCAACCAGGAAAGCTTTGAGAGCGAGCTGCGGGGCCTGCCCAACGTGCTGCTCACACCCCACATCGGGGGCAGTACTGCCGAGGCCCAGCGCAACATTGCCGAGTTTGTGCCCGAGCGGATTATGCAATATGTGAACACCGGCAACACCCAGCAGAGCGTCAACTTCCCCAATATTCAGCTGCCCGAGCAGCAGGCCCACCGCCTCATCCACATTCACCACAACGTGCCCGGCGTGCTGGCCCGCATCAACAACGTGCTGGCTGCGCACCAGGTCAACATCCTGGGCCAGTACCTGAAAACCAACGAGCATATCGGCTACGTGATTACCGACATCGACAAGCAGTACGCCCCCGAAGTCATTCAGGCTCTGCGCGAGGTAGAGCACACCATCAAGTTCCGGGTGCTGTATTAATTTGTCTGTTCAGTCCCGCTACCTGTTGTGTTTTTGCCACCGTTTCCGCTCGTTGCCACTATTGCTACCGCACAGCTGCCCGCGTGGGCACAAACGGCTTGGCAACAGGCTCAGCTTGACCGAACATATGTGCGCAGTACGTATATCCGGCCAGGCTTTCTGGAGGCTGATTTTAATGGTGATGGAAAACCGGATGTAGCCATTGTAGTAGCACGCCGGGCCTCTCCCAGCCGGGGACTGATCATTTTCCACCAAGGTCAGAGTAAACCATTCATTTTAGGCATGTCAGGTAAAGCAAATGCTGAGCCTCCGGAGGCTAATTTCGACTGGGCTAGCCAGTGGAGGATTTATACCAAACGCACTACCTTCGAAGTTACAACTGACAAAAACGGAGATTTAAACGACACCTGAGCAGTGCGGCTACGGCATCCAGCTATTGAATTCATAAAGGATGAAAGTAGTATGGGCTTGCTTTACTGGACTGGGCGCGCCTACCGCTGGCTATACCAGAGTTGCTAAATCTCCCATAAGCCAACCGGCCGCCCCGAACTATAGCAGGGCGGCCGGTTGGCTTATGGGCGTGAGCAGAAACTAGCGGCGCACGACGCGCAGGGTGCTGCTACCGGTGGCAGTGGTGAGGCGCAACACATACACACCGGGCTTCAAGGCGGGCAGGCCGGGCAAAGCCTGGGCTACGCCCGACACATCCAGCGTGCGGCTATATACCGTCTGGCCGGCCAGCGTGGTGAGGCTTACTGTAGCTGCCTGGGCCGATGCGCCAGCGGGCAAGGCTACCAGCAGCTCCCCCTCGAAGGGATTGGGGAAGGCAACCAGCGCAGGAGCAGCAGTTGTAGCGGCGCGGGTTACTACTACCACGGAGGAATAAGCCGTTTTACCGTCAGTATCTACTTGGCGTAGGCGGTAGTAGGCAGTGCGCTGAGACGTGGCATCCAGGTACTGGTAGCTGCGGCCCGAGGCGCTGTTGCCGGCCGCCGCCACGGAGGCTACGTCCTGGTAGCTCAGGCCATCGGCGGAACGCTCTACTACAAACCTGGCGCTGTTTACTTCCTGAGCGGTTGCCCAGCGCAGCTGGTTGCCAGCCGTAGCGGCCGAGCCGGTGAAGGACGTGAGGGTAACGGGCAGCGGGGTTGAGGTGGCGTTGTTCGTCTGCTCGAAGCGCAGGGCATTGGCCCCGGCTGCGTTGCCGCCGGCCGTGTTGGCAGCCACGTTGTAGCTGCCCAGCAGCAGGTCCATCAGGCCGTCGCCATCCACATCGGCCATTACCGGGGCGGCGTACTGGGTAGCACCCAGCGCAATGCCGTTGAAGTTGCCGGTGCCAATGCGCTTGAAAGTCACGGCATTGGGGCTGGTTTGCTGGTATTGCAGCAGGTTACCATCGGAGTTGCCCACCAACAGGTCCAGCAGGCCGTCGCCCTCAATATCCAGCACCTGAGCTTTCGATACGGCACCGGCATCCAGATCAGTAGCCGTAGAAGTTACATCCTGCAGGAAACCCAGGCTGTTAAAGTTGGCGGTAACAGTGGCCTGCGCCGTTTTCTGCTCGTAGCGGCGAATCTTGCCGTGGTTAGCACCTACCAGCACATCCAGCAACCCGTCGCCGTCGAGGTCAACCACGGTGGGGCGGCAGTAGTAGCCATCGGCTACCGTAGGCTCGGGGTTGGGGAATAGCGTGCCGCGGCTCTCGAAGTTGTTGGGGTCGAAGGTCAGGGTGTTGGCCTGCTCGTACAGCAGCACGTTGCCGTTAGTATCCCCAATGAGCAGATCCAGGAAACCGTCGCCTTCCAGGTCCGTGATGTAGGGTTTGGCGAAGTTGGCTACGAACAAAGTGGACTTGGTGCCCGCTATACCGTTGGACACGGTGCTGGTGGTCAGCAGCACGCCGGTGGTGTTGGTGCCAAAGTTGCCATCGGTAGCGGAAGTTTGCTCGTAGCGGCGCAACGTGCCGGAGTTGGCCCCACCGTTGTACACCCCAAAGCCAACCACTAGGTCCAGCAGGTTATCATCGTCCAAATCACCCAGGCACAGGGTTGAAAAGTCGCCGGTGGTACCCGCGCCCGAAACGGCCGCCTGCGCCGGAAATGATAGAGACGTGGAAAGACGCGTTACCCGGAAGCCTTTGCTGGTAGTAGCCGTGCCGGCCGAGGTGGTTACGCGCACCAGCCCGGTGCTGGCTTGCGGCGGCACCTTCACCGTGAGCGTACCCGCCAGCGTATTCACCGTGAAGGGCATGGTTTCGCCGTTGATTTGCACCGCCGTGGCCGTGGCCAGCCCCGTGCCGGAGATGGTAAAGGAGTCGCCGATACGGCCGTAGGTGGGCGAAAAACCCGAAATGGTTTGCGCCGAGGCGGCAGCCACTGGCAGCAGTAAAGCGGCACTGAGCAGGCGGAGGCGGGAGCGTAAAGAACGATTCATAGGGCGGTTGATAAAGGCGGAGTTGCTGAGTCGGAAGAGGTCAAACCAGCGCGGCTATACCCGGCTTTTCTGTTTGACTGTGACAAAGCTATCAGCCCCTTTTCAGCCGGCCCAACGCCCCTTCCCAAGTTGGGCCAAATACCCGCCGAACCGGGTAAGCTGCACCATAAACCGGGCGTAATTCTGGCTCAAATTTTTACACAGGAAATCGCACTGTTCAGATAGAAAAGCTACTATTTAATATATAACTCCCTGTTTATCAGAACTAGTTTAAAAAACCAATTCGCAAGCTTTATCAGCTCTATGCCGCGTTACGCCGCTTTTGCAGAAGCCCGCCATTGATTCCCATATCGAGAAAACACTTTTCCCACTCCCTATATCTTCTCCCGAACCAGAGTCAGAATACGCTCCATTTCCCGGCGCACTTCGGCAGTAGGAACTACGTGGTTGTTGTTCAGAAAGCTGAACGCCAGCAGCCGGCCGGAGCGGGTGCGCAGGTAGCCCACTAGGTTGTGGTTGTTGGTAAGCGTGCCGGTTTTGCCCCACAACCAAGGACCGCGCGCATCCCGGTACACCCGCCGCAGGGTGCCCTGCCCGCCCCCGGCCGCCAGCAGGCTCAGCAGCCGGGGCTCGGGTACCTGCTGGTGCAGCTGGAGCAGTAGGGCCGTGAGGGTGCGGGGCGTAACCAGGTTCAGGCGCGAGAGGCCCGAGCCATCCACCCACACCGGGGCATCGGGCAGGTCGCGCAGGTAGTTTTGCTGCATCAGTTTTATTGCCCGGCCGGTACTCAGGGAGTCGTTGGCGAGGGAGGAAGCGCACATCAGCAGGAGCTGCTCGGCCAGGAAATTGTCGCTCACGCGCAGCATGCGGCGGTACAATGAATCAACGGGCAGGCCGCGCAGGGTGCGCACCGAATCCTGAGCCCGCAGGCGCAGCGGGGCCAGCAGTATGGGGCGGCGCAACGTATCCTGCAACAGCTGCAGCGTCAGGGCCGGGCTGGTGCGGAAGGGTGTTTCATCTACCCAATTGCTGGAAGCCGGAAACGCCAGAAACCGGTTTTCCAGCTCCGGCCGCCGTACGTGGTCCTGGTTGGGGTTGGGCGTGCCGGCCGGGGCCACCTGCGTAAGCGGCCGAAAAAAGCGGGGAAGCACCCGGGGCATACCCGCCCCGGCTTTGCCGTAGAAGCGCACGGTGTGCCCATACACCGGAAACGCCCCCCGCTCCGGCTGAAAGTAATAGTTGTAGTCGTCCCAGCCCCAGCCGGGGCCGTAGGGCGTGCTCACGGGCACCGGCGCGTATACCAACTTGCCGGGCATGGTTTGGAGAAACGTGAAAGCCCGGCGCGAAGGCACATCACCGTGCAGCAGCGTTGGGTCGCCGGTACCCCAGAACAGCAGCGTGTCGGGGCGCTGCACGTAGTGCAGGGCGGGCAATGAATCGGGGAGCAGACGCAGACCGGCGTAGAGGCTGAACAGCTTCATGGTGCTGGCCGGGGTAAAGTACCGGTCGTCGTTGAGGCCGAAAATGGGCTGGCCGGTGGTGGCATCCACTAAACTCAGGCCCACGCTATGCCGCCGCAATACAACGGACTCCCGCAGCGTTTGCTCCAGCCAGGCCGGCGAAGCCGCCGCTCCCCCGGCCCCCGACTGCGCAACGCCGGCAACCGGCAACAACCAACTGAGCAGCCAAAGGCACTGATGCAAAACACGACACTTCATAGTTGCAAGATGGCAGTTTGGTAGATGAAACACTCCCGTTGGCCGACCTTTTCGTGGCCGGATTAAACCAACGCCGCATCTTCCTCTCTATAGCCAAGGAGTGAGTTCAAGCCCTCCGTTTTTCTACTATCCCGTATGCAAGCACTTACCACCCGGTTTCTCGCCTGTGCGCTAGGCACACTGCTTTCCTGTTCGGCCCTGGCCGCCTCGCACCAGCCAGCCATTTCCGATCAGCCCACCCGGCAGCAGGTACGGGCTTACGTGCAGCGCAACGTACTGCCCACCTTGCGCCAGCAACGCCAGAAGCTGGAAGCCCGCCTCACCTCCTCCGATAAAGCCCAGCTGGCCGTGTACCGGGCTCAGCTGCAGGAGCTGCGCCAACGCGGCCAGGCGCTACGCCAGAATTCCGCGCCGACGTCGAGCCAGTCAGCCGCTGCCCCGGCCGCTGCGCTGACCGCCGACCAGCAAGGGCAGCTGCAGCAGCTTCGAACCGAAACCCGCGCGCTGTTGCAGGAGGTAGACAAGCTGGCCCGGCCCTACGAAACCGATATTGCCCGGCTGGCCCAGGAAGTAAAGCCGCAGAAAGAGCAGTGGACCGCCGATATCCGGGCCATAACGGCCAGCCACGCCAGCGGCTCGCGCCCCAAACGGCAACGCAGCCGGGTAGCGCAGTTTTTCCGGCCGGCTAGTTTCCTGCTGCTGGAGCCCCAGTCTGTTCCTACAACGGCCGCTGCTCCCGCAACCAGCCAGGTGTACCCCAACCCGGCCGTTGGCATCAGCCAACTCACCTACGATGTAACAAAGGCGGGGGCCGTTACGGTTGAACTGCTGGATGGGCGCGGCAATACGCTGCGCACCATTGCCCAGGAAGGCAAACAGGAAAAAGGCCCACATACGGTGGCTTTGGATGTTGCCGACCTGCCATCGGGCACGTACTTTTTCAAAATCAACACCCCTACCGGAGCCGAAACCCGCCGTTTCGTGAAAGAATAGCGTAGTCAGTCAATATTGCTCCGGGCGGGTACGTTCTGAAGCCGGTTTGCGGAGTGCAGGCCGGCTTTTTGCTGCCAACCCTAATCCAGAAGGCTATCCGCCCGTTATCTTTACGCCCTATGCTGCGTCCTTTCCTGACTTGGTTGTGTGTTCTGGCCCTGACTGGCCTGGTAGCAGCGTGCTGCGGCTCCGTGGGTTGCGAGTGCAACGACCGGTTTGCCGATGCCGTTCAGCTCCAGTTCAGCGCCGACACGGCGGGCACCGGCAAAGGCTTCAGGGCCCAGGATATTCGTAACGTGTTTCTGGTGCGGGTACCCAAGGATACGGCCCAGCGCCCCAAAGCCGATACCGTGGCTTTCCGAGGCCCCCGCGCCCAACAGCTGCGCGATACGCTGGTCATCAACAACCTCACGCCGTTCACCCGCAACGGCAACCGCAACCTCGATGAGTACCGCTACGAGGTGTATCTGGCCCCGGCCCGCAAAGGCCCCGTTGCGTTCCGCTACCGCATTGATAGCGTGGCACTGACCACCCGCCTGCAGGGCGACGGCTGCTGCACCTGCTACCAGAATACCAACAAGCTGGTGTACGTGAATGGTAGTACCACACCCCTCAACCTCACCGACCCCAGCGGCGAAAACAAGTTGGTACCCTTGGTACTGGCCAAGCCCTAGCGTAGCACCAACGGCTGGCCGGTTTTCTCGTATACTCAAGCGTCCGTCAGCCGGCTACCTGTGGGCGGCGGGCTTCTCCCCTTGTTATGCTGAAAGAACCGACTCCGGCCGTTTCCCCCACCTTCCCCTTCCGGACTACCCTGAGTCTGGAGCCCCTGATTGCGTACTGGCGGGCCGGCGAAGATTCCGCCAACCAGGGCATTGCCTTGCTGTCCCGCTCGGTGGGCCATCAGGTGGCCGCCGCCGACTGGGCCCGCGGCCCCATTACCGACCTGACGTTGCTGGAGTGCAACTGTGACTTGGTAGAAACCCTGATGCTGGCCGTGTTTCCGCCGGCGTCCTTCAACACCGATATCGTGGGGGCCATTGCGCCATTTCAGCGCCATAGCTTCTACCACACGCCCCGCTTTGCCGAGGTACTGCTGAACGCCAGCAACTCCATCAAGCAGCCGCTCAACATTGATATGCGGCAGCTGGAGGTGTACACCACCCGCATGGCCTACCAGCTCATTTTGGAGAAGGTGTACGGCGTGAAGCTGCCGTTGCAGGGCACCATCATCTTCACCGTGCCCGACTACAGCATTGGCCTGTACCGGCACTACGGCGTGGAGTTCAACTCTACCTTCCTGGATGTACAGCTGCACGGCGAGAAGCCCGAGCTAACCCCGGAGCAGCTGGACTTTCTGAGCCGCAACCCCCACCGCACCGAACTGTGGCTGGAACTGCTACCGCCCGAGCGGTTTGAGCTGGTGGGCTTCAATATTCTGCATCTGGTAGACGTAACCGAGCAGGAAATCCTCTCGGAGCTGAAGTACGACCTGCTGGAGCGGGACGTGCTGCAGGCCTCCGACCGGCTGGAACAGATTCAGGAGAAGCTACGGGTGCTGTTTGGCAAGCCGTTTCTGCAACTGGGCATTGCGGCCTATGATGAGAAGAAAAAAGCCTTCGTGGACTTCGGCCGCAAAATAAACCACAGCTTCCTGACCAAGCAGTTGCACAACCCCGACGCCAGCTCCGGCTTCCGGCAGATTTACAGCCAGCTCTGGCAGGACCGCCGCCCCCTGGTACTGGAGGACGTGGAAAACGCCGATATGCCCGAAGACCTGCGCCAGCAAATTCTGAGCCTGGGCATCCGCTCGGCCATTCTGGCCCTGCTGCCCTACGGCGACGATACGGTAGGCCTCTTGGAGCTAGGCTCTCCCAACGTGGGTGACTTGAACGAGTTTAGCCTCGAAAACGTGAACCAGTTTCTGCCGCTGTTTGCGGTGGCTGTGAAGCGTAACGCCGAGGACATTCAGACCCGGGTGCAGGCCATCATCAAGGAGAAGTTCACGGCCATTCACCCCACCATGGAGTGGCGCTTTACGGATGCCGCCCAAAACCTGCTGCAGAAGCTGGAAGACGGCAACCGCCAAGCCGAAATGGAGGACATCGTGTTCCATGATGTGTACCCGCTGCACGGTTCCTCGGATATCCGGGGCAGCAGCACGGCCCGCAACGAGGCCATTCAGGGCGACCTGATTGAGCACCTCACCCTAGCCGGCAAGGTGCTGAAAAAAGCTTCCGAGTTTCAGCAGCTGCCGATTCTGGACGAGCTGAAGTTCTACGTAAACAAGAACCTGCGCCGCCTGCGCCAGGGCATTCTCACCGGCGACGAAGTGAGCATCTTCGAATCCATCCGTACGGAGATGGAGCCGCTGTTTGAGTACCTGCGCCAGAACACACCCGAGCTGCAGCCGGTCATTCAGCAATACTGGTCCCACATCGACCCCGAGCTGGGTATTTTGTACAAGCGCCGTAAGGCCTTCGAGGAAACTACTACCCTGCTCAACGATGCCGTGAGTAGCTACCTGGATGAGGAGGACGCCAAGGCCCAGCAGATGTTCCCGCACTACTTCCAGCGCTTCAAAACCGATGGCGTGGAACACAACATCTACGTGGGCGCGGCGCTGGTACAGGACAAGCCATTTGATTTGGTTTTCCTGAAAAATCTGCGGCTGTGGCAGCTACTGGTAATGGTGGAAATCACCCGCCGCACCGCCGCCCTCAAGCCCACCCTGCCCGTGCCACTGGATACCACCCAGCTCATCCTCATCCACAGCCAACCCCTGAGCATCCGGTTCCGGCAGGATGAGCGGCAGTTTGACGTGGACGGGGCCTACAACATCCGCTACGAAATCATCAAGAAGCGCATTGATAAGGCCGTGGTGCAGGGCACCGGTGAGCGGCTTACCCAGCCCGGCCGTATTGCCTTGGTATACAGCCAGCAGCGCGAAGCCGATGAGTACTACGAGTACATTGACTACCTGCAGGATCGGGGCTTATTGGAGCGCGAAATTGAGGAACTAGAGCTGGAAGAACTGCAGGGCGTGAAAGGCCTGCTGGCCCTGCGGGTAAAGGTGAAGTTGAATTAAGAGCTAAAAACAAAGAGAGAAGCCAGAACGCAGGAGTACCGTTCGACGACTGTTTCAAACAGTGCCGATTAGTGCTTCTCTGTTCTGGTTTCTTAATTCTTAGCTCTCAGCTGATCCTCCTCCCGCCAAAACAACCGCAGGGCGGTGCGGAGCAGAATCAGCCAAAATAGAGCCCCGGCGAAGCCCGCCAGCACATCGGTGACGTAGTGCACGTGCAGATACACGCGGGTGAGGCCGATGCACACGGCAAACGTCAGGAGTAATATTGCCCAGATAGGGTGCCGCTCGTGCCGCCACAGCAGCCAAGCCAGGCAGCCGTATAGGGCCAGCCCAATCATGGCGTGGCCGCTGGGAAAGCTTAGGCCGGGCTGAAAGATTAGAGCGGAGGACGGCCGCAGCCGGTGGAAGTGGGTTTTGAGTAGCTGGTTGAGCAACGTAGCCCCAGCTACGGCCAGTAGTACCTCCAGCGCCTCGCGACGATGCCCGCGCCAGCGCAGCAATGCCGGAATACCCACGCCCGCCGCCACCAGCCACGGCAATGAGGCAAAAAACGTGAGTGCCCGCACCGGTGCGGTTAAGCCGGGATATGCGGCGCGTAGTGTGTCCATGCCAGCAAACGCCCAGTTATCAAACCGCACGGAGTGTTCCACGAATACTACCCGCGTGAGATAGAAGAACAGCAGGGCCGCCCCCACAAACACCCCGGCTACTACCAGCACTTCGAGGGTGAGCAGGCTAAACAGGGCCGCAAGCCGGGCCGCGAGGTTCTTCATGGAAGCACAGATTGTAGCTGATAAATCTGGTTACGCAGATTTTTGGCCGCAAGATGAGGAACGTACCTCGGCCCTACTGGCCAGCCGCTCCAACGCAAGCCCGTGACAAACAAAAAAGCCGACCCATTACTGGATCGGCTTTTGTGCGCTCGGAGAGACTCGAACTCTCACACCTTTCGGAACTGCCGCCTGAAGACAGCGCGTCTACCAATTTCGCCACAAGCGCAGCTCTTATTTTTATCGCCTGACCTCCGGGTGAGTGTCATTTGATGCTGCAAAGATAGGGGCGTTTTTCGACGCGTGTCAAGCTTTGCTCCAAAAAAAGTAAGAATATTTTTCGCAAAAAATTTCGTTTCTGCGCTATACAGGCTGTTTTTCAGCTGATTGCAGTTGTTTTTTGAATCGTTTTTTGGCTTGAATTTCCAGCTGTTTCAACACCGGAATAGCCACCACCAGCCACCCCAGCCCGGCCGTGAAGCCCGCCAGCACATCGGTAGCGTAGTGCACCCGCAGGTACACACGGGTAAGGCCGATAAGTAAGATGAGCAGCACCAGGAAAGCCGTAAGCCCATAGCGCCAGGCTGGGCGGCGCACGTTCGTCCAGACGAGGTAGATCAGCAAGCCGTAGAAGGAGGCCGAAATCATGGCGTGGCCGCTGGGGAAGCTCAGGCCCGAGGCGGAGGTGAGCGGCAGCAGCGGCCGGGGCCGGTTGTACAGCTGTTTCAATGCCAGGTTCAGCGTGATACTACCCAGCGCCACCACCGGCACCAGCAATGAATACCAGCGGTGCCGCCGCAACAGTAGAAACCAGTTGATAAGCAGGCAGCCCGCCGCCGTGATGAAGTTGCGGGAAGCCAGAAACGTAACGCCCTCCACCCACTGCTGCCGATCGGGCCCCAGCAGCTGGCGCACCCACCGAAAGGCCTCGGCGTCGAAGGTGGCGGCATCTTGATCAAACACCTCCCGGCTCAGGGCAAGGAACAGCACCACCCCAAGGGTACCCAAAGCCAGTGCAATGGCAAATTCCGTGATAAATAGCGTTATACCGGCCAGCAGCCGCCGAAGTGTGCCCGTCATGCCCAGTAATACGGGTAATAGGTGCTCAGTGGTACACCGCCAGCCGGCTCACTCCCCACGTACAATACGGTTCTTTGTGTTTTTGATACCTGTATAATGCGCCTGCCCGATTCTGGTTTTGATGCCGTAGCGGCTTTTTATGATGCGCTAGCCCGCCTGGTGTACGGCCCGTCCCTCCGGCAAGCCCAACAGGCGGCGCTGGAGGCGGGTTTGCCAGTTGGTGCAGGCCGAGTACTGGTAATTGGGGGCGGCACGGGCTGGGTACTGGGCGAAACACTACGGCGCACCCCCACCGCCCGCATTCTGTACCTGGAGGCCTCGCCCCAGATGCTGACCCGTAGCCGCCACTGGTTACAGCAGTACCATCCGCAACAAATGGCGCAGGTAGAGTTCCGCCTAGGCACGGAAGCGGCGCTGCTGCCATCCGAGCAATTTGCTGCCATTCTCACGTTCTTTTTCCTGGACCTGTTTGCGCCCGAGCGGCTGCGGGCTATTGTGGAGCGACTACACACGGTTCTAGCTCCAGCCGGCGTGTGGCTTCTGGCCGATTTTGGCTCGCCCCGGCGCTGGTGGCACCGCGTGCTGCTCCGGATGATGTACTGGTTTTTCGGGTTTACCACCGGCATCAGCGGCCGGCAACGCCCACCCATCGAGACAGAGTTGCGGCGGCTGGGCCTGCACCAGCAACTGGTGGGGCAGTTCTTTGGGCAGATGGTAGAGGCGAGTGTGTGGCGGTAGGGCTGCCGAAGCGTTTGAGGCCATCAATCACTCCGGCAGCATCGGAATCAGCGGCACCTTATTGAGCAATATTCGGCTTCTACTCGCTAGTAACCAGCAACGGAAAGCCGTAGGTTCGCGTCTGTATCCATCCTCTACCTGTTTCCCTGACTACGATGCGGAAAACCGCCGCTTTACTCCTTTCTCTGGCCGCGCCCCTGGCGCTGGCTCGCCCCGCTCAGGCCCAAGCCCCTGTTCAGTATGCCGTGGCCTTTCCGAATGCCGTGCACCACGAAGCCCGCGTAACAGTTACGTTCAAGGAGATGCCGACCGGGCCGCTGCAGGTGCGCATGGCCCGCTCCTCGCCCGGCCGCTACGCCCTGCACGAGTTTGCCAAGAACGTATACGATGTGCAGGCAACCAATTCCAAAGGCCAGGCCCTGTCGGTAAACAAGTCCGACCCCTACGGCTGGACGGTGGCCGGCCACGACGGCACAGTAATATTTACCTACACCCTGTTTGGCGACCGGACGGATGGCACCTACGCGGGTATCGACAGTCGCCACGCCCATTTGAATGCGCCGGCCACGTTTGCCTATGCCCAGGGCCTGGAGCAGCGGCCCGCGGCGGTGCAGTTTCAACTGCCGGAGGGCTGGACGGTGGCTTCGCAGTTGAAGCCCGAAGCCGGCGGCCAGTGGACCGCCCCCAACCTGCAGTACCTCATGGACTCGCCCACTTCCCTAGGGCCGCAGCAGACGCGCACCTGGCAGGAACAGGGCCGCACCATTGAGCTGCAGGTGCTGCACGATGGCACACCCGCCGAGCTAGATGCCTACACGGCCAATACCCAAAAAATTGTGAAGGAAGCCGCTGCCATTTTCGGGGGCTTGCCGGAATACGATTTCGGGCGCTATACCTTCATTGCCAACTATCTGCCCCAAACCAGCGGCGACGGCATGGAGCACCGCAACTCCACCAGCCTCACCAGCAGCCGCCCCCTACGCGGGCAGGGTGCCATGGACAACCTGGGCACCGTGGCCCACGAGTTTTTCCATAGCTGGAACGTGGAGCGCATCCGCCCGCAGGACCTGGAGCCGTTTGATTTTCAGCGGGCCAACATGAGCAGCAACCTGTGGTTTGCCGAGGGCTTTACGCAGTACTACGGCATGCTGCTGATGCGCCGGGCCGGCCTGCAAACCGATGAGCAATTCAGCCAGCAGGCCCTGAGCAGCATGGTAGATGCCATGCTGACGATGCCGGGCCCAAAACGGTACTCGCCGGTATACATGAGCCAGCAGGCACCCTTTGTGGATGCCGCCGCCGCCATTGACCCCAACAACCGCTCGAACACCTACCTGAGCTACTACTACATTGGCGCGGCCAACGCCCTGGCCTTGGACCTGGAGCTGCGCGGCCGCTTCAAAACCGACCTTGACACGTACATGCGGGCTTTGTGGCAGGAGCATGGCCAGCAGCAAAACTACGCCCCCACCAAGCCCTACACCCTGCGCGACCTGCAGCGGGTGCTGGGCACCGTAACCAAGGACACGGCCTTTGCCGGGCAGTTTTTCCGCCAGCACATTACGGGGCATGAGCCCTGGAAGTACGATGAGCTGCTGGCCCCGGCCGGCCTACTGGTACGCCCGGCCCGTGCTGGCCAGGCTACCCTGGGTGCCCGCTTGCAGTTCAACCCCGACAGCACGGCTATGCTGGGCACTACTCTGCTGGGCAGCCCCCTGTACCAGGCTGGCCTCGACCGGGAAGATGTAGTGTTGAAAATCGACGGCCGCAAGCCTACTAATGCCAAGGAAATGCAGGCGCTACTGGCCGCCCACAAGCCCGGCGACGTGCTGCCGGTGGAGGTTCGTTCCCGAGGCTTGGTGCGCACGGCTTCCGTCACGCTGCAGGAAGACAACACGCTGGAAGTTGTGACCTACGAACAAGCCAAGCGCCCCGTCAGCAACGCCCAGAAGAAATTCCGCGCAGCCTGGCTGAACGGGAAAGCCAAGAAATAGCGCTTTCTGCCTTCATTCTGAGATGCGCGAAGGACCTTGCCACGCTGGAATACTTTATTCTGGTGCGGCAAGGTCCTTCGCTTTGTGTGTACTTACTATAAAGTCATTCTGAGGCAGAGTATTTTGCCTACTGATGGTGCAAGGGCAGCCTTTATACTTCGCCGCTGGCTCTGCATGAAGTTCAGTTTCTAATCAATCGGCCTCATTCTCTTCTCCCGTATCACCCATGATTTTGATCCGCTCGCCGCGCCAGTGTAGGTTCGGGGGCAGGTCGTGGCCGGTATCTACTATCACCCGGCGTAGATGCACCCCAGCGGACACTTGGCAGTGACCCAGCAGTACGCACTCCTCCAGAGTCGCGCCCTCTTCCACCGTCACGCCGGGGCCTAACACACTGCGGGTAACCGTACCTCGGATGGTACTGCCGGGCCCGATGAGGCTGTCCGTTACCTGAGCACTGGCGCAGATGCGGGTGGGCACTTGGGGGGCGGGCAACGTGTACAAAGGCCAATCGGGCTGATTCAGGGTTATGCCGCTACCATCCAGCAGCTCCATGTGCGCCCGCCAGTACGCCTCCGGCACGCCCACATCACGCCAGTAGCTTTGCAGGGAAAAGCAATACGCGCGGCCGCCTTTTACCAGCGCAGGCAGCAGATAGTCGCCATAATCCTTAAGGTTGGTATGCTGGGCGTGCAGTTGCTCCAGAGTGCGTTCGAGCGTGGGCATATCGTACAGAAATACCTCGGTAGTGACGGTATCCGACAAGGCCCGTTTGGGCTTATAGGCGAAGCGCCGCACCCGGCCGCCCCGCGTGAGCTGCACGTTGCCAAAGCGCGTGGCGGTATCATGCGGGGGCACCGTGGTGGTCACCATCGTGAGGTGCGCCTTGCGCCGCAGATGCTCGGCCAGCACCTGCCCGTAGTCCAGCGTGTACAGGTGGTCGGCGGATAATACCAGCAATACATCGGGGGCAAACTCCCGGATGAGTGGCAGCTGCCGGTACAGGGCATCGGCGTTGCCGCCGGCAAATCCGCCGCCCTCGGGCCCGCTTACCGGGGGCAGCACCCGCAGGCCACCGTACGTCCGGTCCAGGTCCCAGGGGCGGCCGCCGCCCAGGTGGTCATTGAGGGTGTGCAGTTCGTAAGATTCCAACACCCACACATCGGCCAGCCCCGAGTTGACGCAGTTAGACAGCACGAAATCAATCAGCCGATAAGTGCCTGCTACGGGCAGCACCGGTTTGGCCCGGTGCCGGGTAAGCGGCCCCATGCGGGAGCCTTCGCCACCGGCCAGAATCAGGGCCAGCACCTTTTGGCCGTGCAGACGAGTGCCGCGGGCCTGGTTAAGAACGGGAATTTGCATAAGCGGCAGCTACGGCTTGGTAGTGCCCCTGCTTACGTAGCCCGCCGATTAACCGCCGAAAGCCGCCTAACGAGGCCCGCCTACTTTTCGTCCAGCAGCAGTTTCAAAGCCACCGAGCCGATAAAGCACACCGTGCCCAGCACCAGAATACGCAGGCCATGCGCCCGGTCCCGGGAACTGAAGGCCTGCACTTTGCGGCCATCGGGAAGCTGCTTGGTATGACTGTACAAATGCCAGCCGATAAAGATGGCCACCAGCCCTCCCAGCAGGGCCACCGCATAGCCGAAGAGCACCCACGCTTTTTGCGAGGGCTCGGGCTGGGCCAAATCCTGCAACCGTTGCTGCCGCAGCTGCTCCAGTAGCGCCGGACTCACACTCTGGCCGCGTTGGTGCAGAATGCGCCGCGTCAGCGCCACGTCAAAACTGCTCCATTCATCGGCTTTCAGCAGCACGTCCAGGAGCTCGGCTTCGCTAAAGCTGAACAGGTAGTGGTCGGCGGGAGCAGTGGCGGTCAGCTCGTCGTCGGCCGCTTGCTCCAGGGCCCGTACGGCATCAAAATCGGCCGGCCGCACCTGCACCACAAAGTAGGTGCTGGTTGGGTTGAAGGCAAACGACGGGTCGATGCGCGGCTGGTCGAGCTTGGTATCGTAGGGAATTTCATGCTGGCGCAGCAACTGCAGCAGGGGCTGCGCAACTTCTACGTTCGGAAAGCGCTGATACGTTTGAAACTCACTCATACTAAATGGTATTCCTGTTGAATCGTGAGGACTTTGCAGATGAAAGCGCCGCCGAAGCATTCCGGGGCGCTGCTGATTGTTTCTCATTCAGCAATGTCCGGAATGCTTCGGCGGCGCTTTTACCTACTCTTATAGGATGCCGAATAGTAATCTTGGCAATTCGCCACTGCTAGCGGCGACGGCCGAAAATGCGCAGCAGCAATAGGAACAGGTTGATGAAGTCGAGGTACAGGATAAGAGCCCCCAGAATGGCAGCTTTGCGGTCTGTCTCCTCATTGTTGACGCCCAGGAAAGCCAGGGTTTTCATTTTCTGGGTATCGTAGGCCGTGAGGGCTACAAACAGAATAACGCCCACAAAGGTAGACACCCAGTATAGCGTATCATTCTGCCAGAACAGGTTTACTACCGAAGCCAGAATCAACCCCACCTAGCCCATCATCAGCAGGTTACCCCAGCGAGTAAGGTCGGTGCGGGTGAAGTAGCCGTAGAGGCTCATGGCGCCAAAAGTGCCGGCCGTAATGAAGAACGTGGAGGCAATAGAGCCCAGCGTGTACACCAGGAAAATCACGCTTATAGTTAGCCCCGTAAGCACGGCGTAGGCCATAAATACGGCCGAGGTAACGCCTACCGACCACTCCAGCGCCTTGCGCGACAGGAAGCCCACCAGCAGCAACTGCACCACAAACAACCCCAGCACTACGCCCACATGGCCAAAGAGCAGTTGCATCAGGGTTTCGGAGGAGGTAGCCAGCATGGCTACCCCGCCGGTGAGGGCCAAGGCGGCAGCCATCCAACCGTACACCTGCCGCATAAAGGCGCCCTGAATCTGCGAAGCCTCTTCGGCGCTGAGCTGCAACGTGGGCTGGCCGCTGGTTTCTTCGGGCAGAAAGTTCTCCATAATTCTTCTAAATGGTGATAAAGTGAGGAATACAGCAAGGAGCAATGCTACTCCTGTTCAAGTATACGAACTATCCTCGTGGCCGCAACCTTGGCACCGCTTCAGGGTTCTTAGAGGGCAGCGGGCACTAGCCTAGCCCGGCTATCGTTTGTACCTTAGCAGTTCACGGCGCTCTGGCGTGGCTGCCACCTTCTTGTATGCTACTTCGCACTTTGCTTTTGTCTGGCACGGCCTTACTGCTGGCCATTTCGGCCCGGGCCCAAATTACCGAGCCAGTACCCCCGAAGCGGCTGGGGCTGCAGCCGCAGTATAGCCTGCAGGCTGGGGCGGCATTTGCCGGGCGCTACGGCTCAGCTACGTACCTGAGCCCTACGGTAGCCCTACCCCTGACCAAGCGGTTTGCTGTATTTGGCGGCGTTACCTATCTGCGTACGGTGCCGGGCCTGGCGTATGCGCCGTTCATGGAAAGCGGCCGGGGCCTGCCGACGGCCACCAATCATTACCTAGTGCAGGCCGGTGGGCAGTACCTGGTGTCGCCGCGGCTTACGCTTACCGGCTCTGCCTGGAAGGACCTCGCGCCAGCCAATGGTCCCGTGTTAAATTCCTATGTCGGCTTCGGCGGCAACCTGGGCTCGGGCGTGAACCTGCGGGCCGATTACCACATCACCGAGAACTTTTCGGTATCGGGTGGGGTGCGCGTGAGCAACGGTACCACGGCCTACCCAGGAGGCGGGTACTCCCCACTGTTCGGGCCGGGCGCGCCGGTGGGCTACTAGGCACTTTTTTGAGTATTTGCAGCGGGCAGTCCGAACCAGATTCGGGCTGCCCGCTTGTTTACCTGTTTCTTTGGGCTGATTTCCTCTCTTTTCAGTTGTATGGCTGCTGCTCCGCGCTTTGTTTCCAACCCTGCCTTGTCCATTATCAAACCCGGCTACCCCGGCAACAAGATGATAGGCCGCGAGTACTGCAACGGCGAGGCCCTCTACGAACCCAACTTTGGTACGGTGTTGAAGTGGCAGCTGAGCAAAAACCCGCAGAAAGAGGAGAAAAAGGCTGATACCTGGGTGCCGGAAGTAACGGATTGCACCAGCTTTCTGCGCGGCTCCGACGAGGGGCTGGTGTGGCTTGGGCACGCTTCGTTTCTGCTGCGGATAGCCGGCAAGCTGCTCGTACTCGACCCAGTGTTGTTTTCGTCGCTGGGGCTGCGCCGCCGCCACGTCCTCCCCTGCCCCGTTGAGCAGTTCACGGGCATTGACTATATGCTACTCAGCCACGGCCACCGCGACCATCTGGACGAAAAATCGGTGCGCATGCTCAGCCAGCAAAACCCCGGGCTACGGGCGTTTGGGCCGCTGGGCATGGCCGGACTGCTGCGCGGTATGGCTCCTACGCTGCCCGTGCAGGAGGCCGGCTGGTGGCAGCAGTTTGACCTGGGTCCCGATGCGCCGTTTGAGCTGTTTTACCTACCCGCTTCCCACTGGCACCGCCGCGGCTTGCTGGACCTGAACACCGTGCTCTGGGGCTCCTTCCTGCTGCGCCTGCCCGATGGCCGCACCATTTACTTTGCCGGCGACACCGCCATGGCCGGGCACTTCGAAGAAATTGAGCGGCAGTTTGGCCCCCTGGATATTGTGCTGATGCCCATTGGAGCCTACAAGCCGCCGTACATGATGCAGATGAGCCACGTAAACCCGCACGAGGCCGCCAAAGCCGTAAACCTGCTGCGGGCGGGCCACATCGTACCCATGCACTACGGCACCTTCGACCTCAGCGACGAGCCGGCATCGGAGCCTATTCGGGAGCTGCAGCTGGTGGCCAACGGGGGTATGCTGCGCGGCGAGTTGCACGTTCCAGCCGTGGGCGAAGTGCTGCGTTGGCAGGATTGGGAGTAGCCTGCTTTGAAGCCCGAGCACCACAAAAGTATGTCCTGTAAGCAAGCTACGGTGCTTTTCACGCTTAGCTGGATTAAATCTATTTAATATCGTTTTAACAGTAATTAAATATCACCGGGGAGCCAGTGCCGTAATTTTGCAGCTGAACAGCAACATGGACGAATGAGCGGGTGGATACGTGCCGAAACAGCCAGCACCGCGTTGCCGGGTGTGGCTCCGTGTTCCGCCTCCTTACCGTTCAGCTCTCTTGCCCGTTTGCCACGTAGTATGCCTGGCGCGTAGCAAGGGTGTTGCGCCTCAGTCACTCTGTTCTGCATGGCCTCCAACAACCTCCCCTACCCTCCCCCAACCCCCTGGCAGCGCTTTACGCGCATTCTCGACACGGAGCGGCGCTCCATCCGCTACATCCTGTTTTATGCCATTGTAACCGGCCTGGTCAGCCTCACGCTGCCGCTGGGTACGCAGGCCGTGTTCAACCTCGTATCTACCGGGGCCGTGTTCAGCTCCACCTACATTCTCATTGCCGTGGTAGTGGGTGGGGTGCTGCTGGGCGGCCTGCTGCTAATTGGCCAGCTCACGCTAGTAGAATCCATTGAGCAGCGGCTGTTTGCCAAGGCCGCCATTGAGTATGCCTACCGCCTGCCCCGCATCAAGCCCGAGGCTTTGGAAGGCGAAAACCCACCGGAGTTGGTAAACCGCTTTTTCGACATTCTAACGGTGCAGAAGGGCCTCACCAAGATGCTCATTGAGCTGATGTTTGCCGGTATTCAGATTCTGTTTGCCGTCATCGTGCTGTCGTTCTACCACCCCATCTTCATCGGGTTTGGGTTGTTCACGCTGCTGATGCTGGCCCTGATCTACTGGCTCAATTACAACCGGGCCCTGGACACTAGCCTGAAGGAGTCGAAGTACAAGTACAAAACTGTGGCGTGGCTGGAAGAAGTAGCCGCCGCCCTGCCCCGGTTCCGCAACAACGCCGCGGAGCAGGAGCTGGCCCTGGACCACACCGACGAGCTGACGGCCAGCTACCTGAAAGCCCGCAACGAGCATTTCCGGACCCTCAAAACCTACTATGGCTGGGCCGTGGCCCTACGCACGGTGCTCACCGGTGGCCTGCTGGTGGCCGGCACGCTGTTCGTAGTGTCGCGCCAGATGACGCTGGGCCAGTTTGTGGCCGCCGAGGTGCTGATTGTGCAAATCAGCGGCTCCATTGAAAAGCTGGCCACGGGCGTTAGCACCGTGTTTGATATGCTGACCGGCGTAGAAAAGCTAGCCGTAGTAACCGACCTTCCCCTCGACGACAAGAAACTCACCGGAACCCATGCTTAATCTATCGAACCAAGACGTGGACAGCACCGTCTGGCACGAAGAGCTGGACCGTTCCCACAAGGAATTACTGGACCCGCGCGGCGGGCAGCGCCTGGGCCGCATCATGGTGGCCATTGGCATCATCTTCATTATCATCCTGTTCCTGCCCTGGCGCCAAACCATTGAAGGAGCCGGTACGCTTACCACCCTGCGCCCCCAGGACCGCCCCCAAACTGTGCAGAACCAGATTGCCGGCCGCATTGAGAAGTGGTTTGTGCGCGAAGGCCAGCTGGTACAGCGCGGCGACACGCTGCTCACCATTTCGGAAATCAAGGACGAGTATTTTGACCCCAACCTCCCCCAACGCCTGCGCGAGCAACTGAGCGCCAAGCAGGGCGCGGTGGAAGCCTACCAGGCCAAAATCAACGCCACTGACCAGCAGATTGTGGCCCTCACCGCCACCCTGGAAGTGCAACTGCAGTCGGCCCGCAATAAGGTGGAGCAGGCCGAGAACTACCTAAACATTGACCGGGCCGACCTGGTAGCGGCTACCAACTTCTACGAAACGGCCCGGGCCCGCCTGGCCCGCTACGAGGAAGGCTACAAGAACGGCCTGTTCTCCCTCACCGATATTGAAACCCGCCGCCTGAAGCTGCAGGAAGATTTGGCCAAGGTAACGGCCGCCCGCAACAAGGTAGCCAGCAGCCAGCAGGCCCTGGCCAACGCCCGCATCGAGCTGAGCAACCTGCGCGCCAAGTACGAGCAGGACGTGGCCAAAGCCCGCTCCGACCGGAGCTCCACCGAATCTTCCAAGGCTACTTCGGAAGGTGAGGTGGCGGCCATGCGCAACAAGCTCAGCAACGTGGAGGTGCGCCGCGGCCTGTACGTGGTGCGCGCCCCCCAGAGCGGCTACGTGGTGCGCACGCTCAAGGCCGGTATCGGCGAAACCATCAAGGAGGGCGAGTCCATTGCCACCATGCAGCCCGACGCGCCCGTACTGGCCGCCGAGCTGTACGTGCGGGCCATGGATGTGCCCCTGATTCAGCGCGGCCGGCAGGTACGGCTGCAGTTTGATGGCTGGCCGGCGGTGCAGTTTTCGGGTTGGCCCTCAGTGGCCGTGGGCACCTTTGCCGGTACCGTAACGGTAATTGACGTGGTGAGCAGCAACAACGGCAAATACCGCCTACTGGTGCGCCCCGACCGCCACCCCGAGCAACCCGGCGACAAAGACCACGAGTGGCCGGCGCAGTTGCGCCTGGGCTCGGGCGTGTACGGCTGGGTAATTCTGGACTCGGTACCGGTGTGGTATGAAATCTGGCGGCAGCTCAACGGCTTCCCGCCCAGCCTACAGGCAGCCCCCGATGAGGCTCCTATTAAAACCAAAGCAGATAAAAAGTGAGCCGCAACCCCATAACTATCGTGAAGGCCCTGGTGCCTTTCCTGGTGGGTGGCCTGCTTTTCCTGACGTCTGCTGCCCACGCCCAGGCCCCCCGACTGCCCACGCAGAAGTCGGGGCTGGAGCACGCGCCCCTGCAAACCAGCCAGCTGGCCCAGGACCGCCCCCCGGCCGACACCGCCCGCATATTCTCGCTGCAGGACTTGGCCGAGCTGGTATTCGCCAACCATCCGGTAGTGAAGCAGGCGGCCCTGCTCAGTGAGGATGCCCGCTCGCAGGTGCAGCAGGCCCGCGGCGGCTTCGACCCCAAGCTAGCCTCCGGCTTCGATCGGAAGATGTTTGGTGGCACTGACTATTATAACATCTGGGGCAACGAGTTGAAGATTCCGGTGTGGCTGGGCGGGGCCGACCTGAAGGTGGGCTACGACCGGATGGTGGGCACGTACGTGAACCCCGAGCACCGCACCCCGCTGGACGGGCTGGCCGTGGCAGGCCTGTCGGTGCCGCTGGGCCAGGGCCTGCTGATTGATGAACGCCGCAGCACCCTGCGCCAGGCCCGCATCATGGTAGACGCTGCCGAGGCCGAGCGGGTAAAGCAGATCAACGAAATCTGGCTGCAGGCGGCCAAGGACTACTGGACGTGGTACTACACCTACCAGCAGATGGTGCTGATTCAGGAGGGCGTGCAACTGGCCGATACCCGCTTCCGGGCCACCAGCCGCCGCGCCCAGCTCGGCGACCAGGCTCCGATTGATTCGGTAGAAGCCCAGATTACGGTGCAGGACCGCCAGGTGCAGTATGAGCAGCTGCGGGTGGAGCTGCAGAATGCCCGCTTGCTGCTCAGCAACCACCTCTGGACCCGCGACGGCCAGCCCGGCGAGCTACCGGCTTACGCCGTGCCCCAGCGCCCCGCCCTCGTAGCCGTCGACTCGGCGCGTTACGAGGAGCTGCTGGATTTTGCCACCAGCCGCCACCCCACCCTGCTCAAGCTCGACGCCAAAATCCGGCAACTGAGCGTGGAGGAGCGGTACCGCCGCGAGATGCTGAAGCCCACCGTGAATGTGAGCGGCTACCTGCTCAGCCGCGGCGACTTTTACCGCCCGGAGGTGCCCAAGTACTACGACTTCGGCCTGAACAACTATAAGGTGGGCGTGGACTTTGCCTTCCCACTGTTTCTGCGCAAAGAGCGGGGCAAGCTCTGGCAAACCCGCCTGAAAGTGCAGGATGCCTCCCTAGAGCAGCAAAATAGCCGCCGCAACATTCAGAACCAGGTAGGTTCCCGCTACAACGCCCTCAAAGCCTACGAGCGGCAGCTGCAGCTGCAGGCCAGCGCCATTGCCAACCAGCGCCAGCTGCTGGCCGCCGAGCTGCAGAAGTTTGAACTGGGCGAAAGCACGCTGTTTCTCATCAACGCCCGCGAAACCAAGCTCATCGACCTGCGCCTGAAGCAGGAAAGCATGCGGGCCAGCTATGAGAAAACGCTGGCCGAGCTGTACTACTACGCCGGCACCCGCACGGTGGGCACCGGCGTAGTAGAATGATGACTATTGTCCGGCTGTAACGGCGGGCTGGCGTAGTTTGGCTTGTTCCAGCTGCCCCAGCTTGCTCTGGTTGCCCACTACCTCCGTAAAGCCATATGTAAGCCCGGCAACGCCCGCTCCGGCGGGAGCTACATCGCCCTGCAAATAATATTCTTTACCCGGCTCCA
Source organism: Hymenobacter pini (assembly GCF_020421205.1). Classification (GTDB taxonomy): domain Bacteria; phylum Bacteroidota; class Bacteroidia; order Cytophagales; family Hymenobacteraceae; genus Hymenobacter; species Hymenobacter pini. Next base: position 165,247 of record NZ_JAIZZH010000001.1, on the reverse strand, counting down.
GCGTAATTGCCAAAGGCGGAGGTGTTCCGAAGGTGAACAGCGGGATTCGGGCCGTAAATGCCGTAGTGCCAGCAGGTAACGTTACCTGACAGCGGCTGTTGCGGCCTAGTTTGCAGAGCAGCTGACCGTTAGCATAAATCCGATACCGCGGCACAAGGAAACCGTATGCTTTGCTCTGATAGAAATAAACTGTGGCCGCCTCCGCTGAGGCCGCAGATACTCCTTGAGCTGCGGCCTGCTGTTGGCTTAGGCAGGCAGCCAATAGTGCTGGCACGACGAATAGCGCTTTCATAAAAGATGTAAGTGAGGTGATTGTGGCTATGAAGAAGTAACGGTATCCTGAGCCACCATATTGCTGCATAGTATTTTCATTAATACGAAATAGAAGGTAGTCATAAGTGTACGTACGCACTGCCGGAAGCAGCGGCGGTTTGCCTGTTAGCTGTTAGCTTTGATGTCTATTTGGTGCTATAGCCAAGCCAGCTGGGCCATTGTTGCCTCTGGCCGCACCTCCAGCAGCCAAAAGCTAACAGCTCCCCGTATGTCGCCCACCCTTATTCTGAGCCTGATTGCGGGCTATTTCGTCGTCCTCATCATCATTGCCTACCTCACCTCGCGGAAGGCTACCAGTGAGTCGTTTTTTATTGCCAACCGCAATGCACCCTGGTACATGGTGGCGTTTGCCATGATTGGGACCTCGCTTTCGGGCGTCACGTTCATTTCCATTCCCGGCATGGTGGCCTCCCAAAGCTGGAGCTACATGGCCGTGGTGCTGGGCTACATTGTGGGCTACCTGGTAATTGGCACCGTGCTCATGCCCCTGTACTACCGGCTGCGGCTGGTGAGCATTTACACCTATTTGGAGCAGCGGTTTGGCTTCTGGAGCTACAAGACGGGGGCGCTTTTCTTCCTGATTTCCAGGGCCGTGGGCGCGGCGTTCCGGCTGTTTCTGGTGGCGGGCGTGCTGCAGTTTGCCGTGTTTGACGGGCTGGGCGTGCCGTTTGCCGTGACGGTAACGGTCAGCATCTTTCTGATTTACCTCTACACCTTCCGAGGCGGCCTCAAAACCATTCTCTGGACCGATACTTTCCAGACGATGGCCATGCTCGTGTGCGTGGCCGTGAGCATTTACCTGATGGCCGACGAGCTGAACCTAGGCTTTGCCGGGCTGGTAAAAACGGTGAAGGAAAGCACCATGTCGCAGATCTACTTCTCCGACCCCCGCGACGACAAGTTCTTCTGGAAGCAGTTTGCCTCGGGTGCCTTCATCACCATTGTGATGACCGGCCTCGACCAGGACATGATGCAGAAAAACCTGAGCTGCCGCAGCCTCCCCGACGCCCAGAAAAACATGTTCTGGTTTACGCTGGCCATTGTGGTGGTGAATGTGTTCTTCCTCTCGCTGGGCGTACTGCTCTACCAGTTTGCCGCCGCCAAAGGCATTCAGCTGCCCACCAACCCCGCCACTGGCAAGGTTATCGGCGACAATGTGTTTCCGCTGCTGGCTACCAACCACTTCTCCCTGTTTGCCGGCATCGTGTTCATTCTGGGCATCATTGCCGTAACGTATGCTTCCGCCGACTCGGCCCTGACGGCTCTGACCACTTCATTTTGCGTGGATATGCTGGATATCAAGCAGTACGATGAGGCCAAGCAGAAGCAGCTACGCCAGGCCACGCACTTCGGCTTCAGCATCGTGCTCATCATCATCATCCTGATTTTCCGGGCCATCAACGACCAGAGCGTAATTACCTCCGTGTTCAAGGCGGCGGGCTACACCTACGGGCCGCTGCTGGGCCTGTTCTCGTTCGGTATTTTCACCAGCCGCGGCCTTAACGATAAGCTGGTGCTGCCCGTGTGCGTGGTGGCTCCGCTGCTCACGTGGTTCATCAACGCCAACTCCAAAGCCTGGTGGGGCTATGAGTTCGGCTTTGAAATTTTGATGCTCAACGGGCTGATTACCTTCCTGGGGCTGCTGGCCATTTCGCGCCCCCGCAACCTGGAATTGAACCCAGCGGCGTAGGCGTTGTTTAGGGAGGCGTACCTTTGTGTCCTAGGTAGCTTTAATAGTACGTCATGCTGAGCTTGCCGAAGCATCTCTCCCGCTTCGTCGGCACGATTGAATTAGCCAGCAGTAGAGATGCTTCGGCAAGCTCAGCATGACGTTCCCTTCACTTCCTGCCACTTCCCAACCTGCCAGCCCTATGAAACATGCTTTCTTCATCTTCGCGCTTGTAGCTTTGTCGGCTGGCGCGGCGCAAGCCCAGCAGCCTACTCCGGCCCCCAAGCAGCCCATTGAGCTGCAGCCGGGCCGGATGCAGGCCCAGGCCAAGCCCGCCGCCAACCGCCCCGACGCACCACCCCAATTTCCGGGCGGCGCGCAGGGACTAAACGCGTTTTTTCAACAAAACTTAAAGTATCCGGAGGCAGCCAGCGTCAAGCAAATCAGCGGCAACGTGGTGATGACCTTCACGGTGGAAGCCGACGGCCACCTCACCAACCCCTCGGTGGTGCAGCCCCTCAGCCCCGAGTGCGACACCGAGGCGCTACGAGTGCTGGGCCAAATGCCGGCCTGGAAACCGGCTACCCGCAAGGGTCAGCCCATTGCAACCCAAGTTCGCCTGCCTGTTCCCTTCGGCAACTCGGAGGGCCTGAAGGTGGAACAGGGGAAGAATAAATTTGAATAATGAATTGAGACAAGAGACAGTAAGACAGGAGAAGTGAGACTTCCGTTCAACGCCCCAAAGCCCAGAACGAGAGTCTCACTTTTCCTGTCTTACTGGCTCACTTCTAAATACGATGGCAGCCAGAAGCGGATTTAATACCAGTGGCCAGGCAGGCAGTGATGCCCCCAAGGTCAAGCTTACCAAAGAGAATTTCAAACAGGGCCAGCGGATTTTCCGCTTCTCCCTGCCTTACCGGTTACCATTTATTGCCGGCTTAGTATTATTAGGGCTCAGTAGTGCCTCAACGATGATAATGCCTAAGATGATGGGTTACATCATCAACGTAGCTAATCATGAGTCACATACGTTGCCCGCTTTTTTGCCACGCACGATTACCGGCATTGCTATTCTGCTGTTCGTGGTAATCCTGTTACAGGGTCTGTTCTCCTTTGGGCGAATCTACTTATTCTCGCGAGTAAGTGAGTTTACTCTACGAGACATTCGCAAGGCTCTTTACAGCAAGCTGGTAACGCTACCGATTCCGTTCTTTGAGCAGCGCCGCGTAGGCGAAATCATTTCGCGCTTAACCTCGGATGTGGTTTACATTCAGGATACTTTCACGCTGACGCTGGCTGAGTTCATTCGTCAAATCGTGACGCTGATTGCAGGCGTGGCATTCATTATGTGGGAGTCGTGGCGGCTATCGTTGTTTATGCTGGCCACTTTCCCGCCAATGGTGCTGCTGGCGTTCCTGTTCGGCCGCAGCATCCGAAAGCTTTCTAAACAGACTCAGGATGAGCTAGCCAAAACAAATGTCATCGTGGAAGAAACCATGCAGGGCATTAACTCGGTAAAGGCTTTCACGAGTGAGCAGCATGAGGTAAACCGATATGCCACTGGACTGAACACCACCGTACAAGCTGCTTTGAAATCCAGCATGTTCCGCGGCGGTTTCGTCTCATTTATAATCGTAGCCATTTTTGGCGGTATCATCTTGGTTATCTGGCGCGGTGCTACTTACGTGGAGTTACCCGCCACTGACCCGCGCCATCTACCCATGGGCGACCTAGTATCGTTCATCCTCTACACCATGTTCATCGGCGCTTCAGTAGGCGGCCTAGGCGAGATGTACGGTAAGATTCAGAGCAGCCTCGGCGCTTCGGAGCGGATTCTGGAAATTCTGGATGAAGAATCGGAGCCGGTGCACCAGCCTCGCCTGAACGATGCGGCCTCGCTGCAGGTGCGCGGCGAAATTGACTACCAGCACGTGCAGTTCCGCTACCCCACGCGGCCCGATTTGGCCGTACTGAAAGACATTTCGTTCCACATCAACGCCGGCGAAAAAGTAGCGCTGGTAGGCCCCTCAGGAGCAGGCAAAAGCACTATTGTGCAGTTGCTGATGCACCTGTACCCACTGAGCGGCGGCAGCATCTCGGTAGATGGCCGCAACATCAATGACCTAGACCTCACCGAGCTGCGCCAGCACATCGGCATCGTACCCCAGGAAACCCTGCTGTTTGGCGGCACCATTCGGGAAAATATCCTCTACGGCCGCCCTGATGCTCTGGAGGCTGATATCGTGGACGCTGCCCGCCGGGCCAATGCCTGGCAGTTTATTCAGTCGTTCCCCGAAGGGTTGGATACAGTAGTAGGCGAACGGGGCATCAAGCTTTCAGGTGGGCAGCGCCAGCGCATTGCCATTGCCCGCGCCATCCTGAAAAACCCCGCCATTCTCCTCCTCGACGAAGCCACCTCGGCCCTCGACTCGGAAAGCGAGAAGCTAGTGCAGCAAGCCATGGATGAGCTCATGCAGAACCGGACCAGCATCATCATTGCCCACCGCCTGAGCACCATCCGTAAAGTGGACAAGATTCTGGTGATTGACGGCGGCCGCATCGTGGAACAAGGTTCCCACGAAGAACTCAGCAACGACGACAACGGCCTCTACGCTAATCTGCTGAAACTACAGTTCGAGTTGACGTAAAACGGGACAAGGCACAACTACTTGAAACGGGTGTCACCGCAGTGACACCCGTTTTTGCTTTATTTGAATTACTCTCCGCGCTGTTATGCCCGCTATTAACCTCCCTGCCATCCCGCCCACTTTTCAGGAGTATCAACTGATCCACCAGACGCAGCAGCGGCAGCGGTACCCGGAGTTGGCGCAGCGTCGGCAACCGGTAACCTCGGAAAGGCGGCAGGTGCGTACGGTAGCGGTGGCATTGCTGGTGGGTTTAGTGGCGTTGTACTTCTTACCGCTGGCTCGTCCTATGGTAAAAATATGGCTGGCGCTGGCGGCCACTGGTCTGGGCCTGCTGTATCAGTGGTGGGAATACCGACGGGCTTTTCGGGAATATCAGGCGCAACCGCAGCCCTTAGCTTACCGGATATCAGAAGCGGGATTAGCCGTGCAGTGGCCCCAGGGCTGGCAGCGGTTACCCTGGCACTCTCTCACCCGCGTGCAGCAGGTAGGCGACTGGCTCCTGCTTTACCCTGGTCCCGATTTCGCCTATTACCTGGATTTACGCCGCGTACCCGAACCCTACACCGCGGTGGATGTGCTGGCCCTGATTGGCAAAGGAGAAAAGAACGACCCAGCGGCTACTTTTGCCTCCTGATGCAGTCAACTCCTCTGATACTGTCCGGCGTGCAGCTTTCCGCCGATGAGTTTGTGGCCGTAAATTTCCGGCTGTGGCGGGCCCGTCCGCGCACCCGCCTCAACCACTGGATTCTGGGTGCGGCCGTGATGCTGCTGGGCGTGAGTGTGGGGCTGGATGTGTATTCGAATAGCCATTTAGCGCAGCCCTCTACTGCCGTACTGTTAGGCGTGGCGGTGCTGTATGCCGCTTTGCGCTTCGGGCTGGTGCGCTACCAGCTGCGCCGGGGCTATGCCAAAAATACCGCCGCGCATCACCCCACCAGTTTCACTCTTACACAATCCGAAATTATAGGCCGTAGCACACTGGGGCAGTTTTCCGGAAAATGGCAAGTGATTCGGCGGGCTGTGTGGGTGCAGCCACACTGGCTGCTGCTCTACCCCACTGAAGCCGCCTGCTACTATTTGGATCTGCGCAAGCTGGAGGCTCCGGCCATCCCCGCCGACGTGGCCGCCCTGCTGGAGCACCACCGAATTCCGCAGCAGCTCCTGTAGCCGCAACCCGGCTGGTAAAGCTCCGTCTGTAGGCCGGTATTCTGCACCGGCTACCCGGGCAGATTTACCTACTTTCGCTCCGAATTCTCAACGCTCATTTTCTCTCCGAAATGCGTATTTCAACTTCATTTATTTCCTCTTCCCGCACCTTGGGCGCTACGTTGCTCGTGAGCGGTTTGCTGCTGGCCGAAGCCGCCCAGGCTCAGATCAGCACGCCCCAGGCCAGCCCTAAAAGCACCATTCAGCAGCGCGTGGGCCTCACCGATGTTACGCTGGTGTACTCCCGCCCCAGCCTGCGGGGCCGCGTAGCGTTTGGCAATCTAGTACCGTTCAGCAAGCGGTGGCGCACCGGGGCCAATGCCACTACCAGCATCAAATTCTCGGACGACGTAACCGTAGAAGGCAAAAAGGTGCCGGCCGGCGAATACGGCATTTACACCATTCCTGGCAAAACCGAGTGGATTGTGGTGCTGAACAAGAGCACCAAAATGGGTGCTGATGTGGATGCCTTCAAGGACGATGAGGACGTTGCCCGCTTCACCATCAAAACCTACAAGGTGCCCACCAAGGTGGAAACTTTCACTATGAACTTCACCGACCTCACCCCCGCCACCGCCAACGTGGATATCCAGTGGGAAATGACCGGGGCCAAGTTCAAAATCAGCACCGACGTGGAGCCCAAGGTGATGGCGCAGATTGACGAGAAAGTCATCAAGAACGCTAACCCCAGCAACGGCGACATGGCCGCCGCCGCCGTGTACTACCTCGACAACAATAAGGACCTGAAGCAGGCCCTGACTTGGATGCAGAAGGCCAACGAGAAGGACCCCAAGTTCTGGAACCTGCTCACGGAAGCCAGAATCCGCATGAAGATGAAGGACTACAAAGGCACCATCACGGCCGCCGAGCAGTCCAAGAAACTGGCCCTCGACGCCAAGAACGCCGACTACGTGAAGATGAACGAGGACATAATCATGGAAGCCAAGAAAGCCGGCAAGCTGTAGGCGAAAGGCTACATCTGCACCCACACTGTCATTGCGAGGCGGAGCCGAAGCAATCCTTCCTGCCAAAAACTCTTAGCCCTGACCTACGCAAAAGCCCCTGACGCCAGCACGGACGTCAGGGGCTTTCTGCTTCCTCAAGGCTTAGCACCTAGAAAAGGAAGGATTGCTTCGTCGTGCCTCCTCGCAATGACAGCGTAGGGGGCGCTGGCTTTGTGCTTTAGACCCGTGCCGTCTTACGCCCCAACAAACTACCGCCCACCACCACGGCGCAGCCGATGATATTGAACCAGAGGTAGCCAATGTCGGTGGCAAAAAACAGGGTGAGCACCACGGCCTGGGCTACCACGGCGGCCCAGAACACGGCCCGGCCGCCCACGGCTTTCAGGAAGAAGGCCACCATGAAAATGCCCAGAATGGTACCGTAAAACAACGAGCCCAGAATATTGACGGCCTGAATCAGATTTTCGAGGCGGGCGGCGAAGGTAGCAAACCCGATGCCGAGCACACCCCAGCTTACGGCTGCCGCCCGGGAGGCCCGCACGTAGTGCAGCTCCGGCTGGCCTGGCCGGCGCGGCTTGTACAGGTCGACCACCGTGGTGGAAGCCAGCGCGTTGAGGCCAGCGGCGGCCGAGCCCAGCGCGGCACTCAGTACCACGGCCACCAGCAGCCCCACCAGCCCCTGGGGCAGGTAGTTGAGCACGAAGGTCAGGAACACGTAGTCGGTGTCCTTGGCCTCGGTGGCGGGGCGGGCCTGCTTGAGCAGCTGCTGGGCCTGCTGGCGCAGGCCGAGGTTGGCGGCCTGAGTGGCTTGCAGGTGGGTTTCGGCGGCGGCAATGGCCGTGGGGTCCTCGGTTTGCAGGGCCTGCACGAGGCGGCCGGTGGCGCGGCGGCGCACCTCAAACAGGGTGACGTGCTCCCGCTCCATCTCCCGCAGCCGGGGACCATACTGCTCGGAGTGGGCCACATCCATGTACACCGGCCGGTTGAAGGTAAGCGGGGCCGGGTTGAACTGGTAGAACACGAACAGCAGCACGCCCAGCAGCAGAATGCCAAACTGCATCGGGATTTTGAGCAGGCCGTTCATCAGCAGGCCCAGGCGGCTCTCAGTGATGTTGCGGCCGGTGAGGTAGCGCTGCACCTGGCTTTGGTCGGTGCCGAAGTACGAGAGGGCTAGAAACAGCCCGCCAGTCATGCCCGACCAGAAATTATACCGGTCGGTGGGGTCGAAGTGGAAGTCGATGAGGTTGAGCTTGCCTTGGTGGCCGGCCACGCGCAGCGCATCGGTGAAGCCCACTTCCTGGGGCAGGTAATGCACCAGCAGGTAGCCCGCCACCAGCAGCCCCACGAAAATGACGGCTACCTGCCCCTGCTGCGTCACCATCACGGCCCGGGTGCCGCCCGAGACGGTGTAGGCAATCATGACGGTACCCAGCAGCCACACCGTCAGCTGAATATCCCAGCCCAGAATGGCCGACAGCACCAGCGCCGGCGCGTACAAACTCAGGCCGTTGCTGAGCCCCCGCTGCACCAAAAACAGCAGCGCCGCGAAGGTGCGGGTGCGCCGGTCAAACCGGCCTTCCAGGTACTCGTAGGCCGTAAACACCTTGAGCCGGTGGTAAATGGGCACCACGAATACGGCAATGAGCACCATAGCCACCGGCAACCCCAGATAGAACTGGATGAAGCGCATGCCGTCGTCGTAGGCTTGGCCGGGGGTACTCAGGAAGGTAATAGCCGAGGCCTGGGTGGCCATGATGCTGAGCCCGATGGCCCACCACGAGGCCTGCCGCCCGCCCAGCAAATAGCCGTCCAGCGACTCGCCGGCGCGGCGGGTGCGCCAGGTGCCGTAGCCCACAATGAACAGCAGCGTTCCGCCCAGAATCAGCCAATCGAGCCCGCTCATGCAAACGCCCGGGTCAGGTACACAAACAGCCCGATTTCCAGGGCCAGCGCCCCCAGCACCAGCCAGTACCACGCCCGCCACGAAGGCAACAGCGGCGGTTGTTCGGTTTCAGTTTCGGAAGACGAGCTATGCGGCACAGTGGAGAGGAAATTGACTGGCGAAAGATAACGCCGGAAACGGTAGCACCGACGCAGTGGCGAGCAGTTGTGGTGGTCTTTTACTTCTGCAGCAGGCCCATTCCGATGGGGGTAGCTGGGCTCAGCCGTAACCAGCCGGTGGCCAGTTCCCAGAGGCAGGTAAGGACAAGCCCGAGCGCCACACCAGCTACCACGTCACTGAGCCAGTGGTATTCCAGCACCACCCGCCCCAGGCACACCAGCATCAGCCAGCCCAGCAGCCACGGTCGGGCTTTGTGAAACCGCAGCGCCCAGGGAAGTAGTAAGCCCGCCGTGCCGGCCGCGTGGCCCGAGGGAAACGCATCGAACCGCCCCACCGTCTGCCAGAAATCTGCGTTGGCGGCCAGCTGCCCGAACACCTCAAAGGGCCGGGGCCGGTTGAAGTACATAGCCAGCAAGTTGCGCAGGCCCTGGCTGCTTACCATCGTCAGCAGCCCTACCAACCAAATGGTGCAGTGCGGCCAGTGCCGCAGCCGGGCCACCACGAAAATCACCAGCAACATCAGCCACAGCCACGGTGTCAGCAGGCGGCCGGTTACCTCGTCGTGTACCCGCATTAGTCCTTCAAAAAACGGCCGCAGCGGTACGCCGTGCCGGTGCAGCAGGCCGGCCAGCGGTTCGTCCACGGCTATAATCAGCAGCAGTACCAACGGCACTGAGGCTAGCATGAGGAGTAACCAACGCAGGTATGGTCGCATAGGAACACTGTAACTTTAGACGTGAATTAAAGCCAGAAACTAGTTCCCCTCCTTGGAAAGGAGGGGCTAGGGGTGGTTGATTCGTTGAACGATGACTAGAACTAGAAATAGAACTAAACACTGTTCTAACGCGAGGTCAACCACCCCTAACCCCTCCTTTCCAAGGAGGGGAACTAGCTTTTTAGCTCTAGCCTGCAGCCTGAAATATGTAGTATAGTTCTAAAGCTGCGCGCTACTTGCCTAACGACACCATATTCGTCAATAGCCGGTAGGCGCCGGGCACGCCGGCGGGCAACTCCCGGAACAGCGAAAGGCCGGTGTAGATGTAGTGGCCCTTGCCGTAGTCGGCTACCAGGATGGCGCTTTGCTTGGCGGTTTCGCCGGGGTCCTGGCTGCTCAGCACGGTCTGATACTTAGGGTCCCACTGGCTGGGGTAGTAGAGGCCCTGCTCCTGCACCCAGCCTTCAAAATCCTTGCTCGTGATTTTGTTGGGGGTGTTGAGCAAAGGCTGCGTGGGGTTGAGGAAGGTAACGGGGGCGTTTTCTACCGTTACCCGGTCGGTGCTGAGGGTGAGCGGGTACGGACCGATTTGCGGCAGCACCGTGCCCCGGTTCACCACGTACTGCACCACCAGGTTGCCGCCGTTTTCCACGTAGCGCAGCAGCGTGGGCTGCAGGGTTTTGAGGCGGTCCAGGGTGTTGTAGGCCCGCACGCCCAGCACCACGGCGTCGAAGCGGCGCAGGTTCTGGTCGGTGATGTCCTCGGGCTTGAGCAGGGTGACGGTGTAGCCAATCTGGCGCAGGGCGTCGGGCACCTCGTCGCCAGCCCCCATCAGGTAGCCGATTTCCTGGCCTTTGCGCCGCAGGTCTAGCTTCACCAGCGGGGCCACGGCTTCGGGGAACAGGGTTTGGGTGGGAATGTGGGAGTAGGCAATGGTCTGGTAGCCGCGCGAGTACGCCTGCCCGTCCACGGTAGCCACGGCCCGCAGCTCCGATTTACCTTCCGCCGCGCCCGCGCCGGGCTGCACCCGGAACTGCACGGTCTGCTCGGCGTCTTTGGCGGCCAGCTCGAAGGGGATGCTGGTGGGCTCGGCAGTCCAGCCTTTCGGCAGGCTTAGGGCCAAAGTACCCTTCACGCCCGCTTTGCCGGCCCGCAGCGTCACGGGCACCGTTTTGGGCTGGTTATCAGCAAACACGTAGGCCCGCCCGCCGATGTTCACGGCCACCGGCGGCACCACCGTCAGCGGGCGGTACTTCTCCCCTTCTACCGGGTCAGTGCTTTTGTATTGGACGGGGACAGTGTACTGAATAGACTCTCCTTGTATCTGGATCTTTATATCTACCGCAGCAACAGCATCGTTTTCCGCATTGCCAATTTGTCGAGGTTCCGCTACCACGTACATGCCGGTCGTACCAGGCTTAAGTAGCCAATAAGGCTGTGATTGGAGTGCATCTTTGAAGTACCCTATATAGATATTGGTTTTCTTATTTGGCAATACAGTTGCCTGATGCGCTACATTATTATCCCCGACGTCTTCATGGTCATTAGGTAGCCCTTGCACCGATAAAACTCCTACAGGAATTGAGGAACGATTTAGTATTTCGACTTTGACGTTTACAATATTATCCGCTCCACCTTTGACATTACTGTTAAAAAATGGAGCTGTAGGAGTATCAGCCGTTGCCTCAATAAATAGTCCTGTACTGACTCGAATCAGCTCATCCAATTCGGCTAATTTTTCGGTTTGCCAGAATTTATTGATTGACAACTGTTCGGTTAGGCTTACCGGTAGCTTTTCCAACGCCGCCCGCACCTTCAGCAGCCCCGCCACACTCGCCGACGGATTAGCCGGGTCGTACTTGCGGATTACCTCGTCAATCATCTTCCCGATGGCCGCGCCGCCGGGCACCCGGTTCCAGGTCATATCCACGCCCTCGAACAGGTCGGTGGTGGCTTTGTCGCCTTTCAGGGGCTGGAAATACTCCAGGGCCTCGCCGCGCTGGGCGCTGCTGCCGAAGCCCTGGCTGCGGTGCTGGGAGCGGCTGCGGGCGGCAATTTCGCCGTAGCTCTGCCCCAGCAGCGGGTTGTAGCCGCCGGCATCGAGCTTCAGGTACTGGCTCATGTCCTCGCCGGGCTTCACGAAGAAGCTGCCGGTGTTCCAGAGCAGGCGCTTAGCCTGCCAGGGCTGCACATATTGTAGCTGCTCGGGGAAACGCTTGGGGTCGGCGGCGGCCGAGAAGGCCTCGATGGCCAGCATGGCCGAGGCCGTGTGGTGGCCGTGGCCGGCGCGGCCGTCGGGCGGGAAACGGGTAATCATCACATCGGGACGGCGCTGGCGGATGACCCACACCATATCGGCCAGCACCTGCTCGTTGTCCCAGATGGTGAAGGTTTCCTCGGGCGTTTTGGAGAAGCCGAAGTCGTTGGCGCGGGTGAAGAACTGGTGGCCTCCATCGATGCGGCGGGCGGCCAAGAGTTCTTGGGTGCGAATAACGCCCAGCCCCTCGCGCAGCTCCGGCCCGATGAGGTTCTGGCCCCCGTCGCCGCGGGTGCAGCTGAGGTAGCCGGTTTCTACGAGGCGGCCGTTGGCGAGGTAGGCAATCAGGCGGGTGTTCTCGTCGTCGGGGTGGGCGGCCACGTACAGGGCCGAGCCCAATACGTTCAGCTTCTTGAGCCCCAGCAGAATCTCGGAGGACGACCAGGTTTTGGGGGCCTGGGCGGCAGCGGTCAATGGGCGAATGAGTGACTGAGTGAATATCACAGCCAGCAGGGCCGTGCGCAGAACGGAGCGAAGGAGCATGGAACGGACAGTTGAGAAGCCGGGCGGTAAAGATAGAGGCCGAAGCGGGAGGTTGCAGCCGCCAGCATCACCCGTCCTTCGCTTATATGTCATGCCCCTCCGGAATACAGCCCGAATCCATGCCTGACAGGCGGCAGGTCGGCCCAGGATCAGTATTTCACGAAGGTTGGCGGTATGTTGCCTCGGCAGACTCAGTATGATGGTCTTGTGCGTTACTGTTCACTCCGCCCGGGCCGGGGTCGGGTCGGGCTGGTTCCGTAACTTCGGCTGCCCGACTTCACCCTCTTGGCCCGGTGCTTGCGTACACCGGGGTTTGTATCCGTATTTCCGCTCATGACTCGTTCTTTCCCCTCGCGCCTGCGTTTGTTGGGCCTATCCTTGTTGCTGCCGGTGCTGGCTACGGCCCAAACTACGCCGCCCGTTTCGCCTTCCCCCACTCCGGCTGCTCCGGCTTCACCTCAGTGGTATCTGCTCGATGCCCAGCAGGATGGCGGCATAATGGGCGTAAGCGTGAACCGTACGTATAAAGAGCTGCTGCAGGGCAAGGCCTCCACACCCGTGCTGGTAGCCGTTATTGATGCCGGTATCGACACGGCTCACGCCGACCTGCGCCGGGTGCTGTGGCGCAACCCCCGGGAAGTGGCCGGCAACGGCCTCGACGACGATAAGAACGGCTACGTGGACGACGTGTACGGCTGGAATTTCCTGGGCGGGGCCGATGGCCGCAACATCAACGAAGAAGCCCTGGAAGAAACCCGTTTGCTGGCTCGCCTACAGCCGCTGTACCAAGGCAAAACCCGCACCGCCGTGCCCGCCGCCAAACGCGCCGAGTATGACCTGTACATCAAGGTGAAAAAGGCCTATGAGGCCAAGGTGAAAGAAAACAACGAGCAGTTGCAGCAATTCAGCCAAGCGTATGCCGAGAACCTGCAGGGCTCCGAGGGCCTGAAACAGGCCTTAGGCGTGCAGCGCCTCGATACGGCCACCCTGCGCAACCCACCCACCCAGGACGCCGAGCTGCGCCAGGTAACCAAGGGCTTGTACCAAACGCTTCTGCAAACCGGCTTTGCCTCGCTGGAAGATGTGCTGGCCGAAATGAAAAAGGGCGTGCAGGAAACCAAGGACCAGCGCGAATACGGCCTGAATCTGAAGTTTAATCCGCGCAGCATTGTGGGCGACCAGCCCGACAACGTGCAGCAGCGCAACTACGGCAACCGTGACGCCACCGGCCCCGACGCCATGCACGGCACCCACGTGGCTGGTATCATCGGGGCCGACCGGGAAAACAATGCGGGTATTCTGGGTGTAGCCCCCAACGTGCAGATTATGTCGGTGCGCGCTATTCCGGACGGCGACGAGCGGGACAAGGACGTGGCTAACGCCATCCGCTACGCCGTAGACAACGGTGCCCAGATCATCAACATGAGTTTTGGCAAGTACTTCTCGCCCCAGCGCCCGGCCGTGGAAGAAGCCATCCGCTACGCCGACAAGAAGGGCGTACTGCTGGTGCACTCGGCCGGCAACGAGAACAACAACCTCGACCAGGTAACGCAATACCCTTCGCCTAACTTCCAGAACGGACAGCGCATTACCAACCTGATTACCGTAGGCGCTTCGGCCCGCACCAACGACGCCACCCTGGCCGCCGACTTCTCCAACTACGGTAAAACCCAGGTAGACGTGTTTGCGCCCGGCAACCAGATTTACTCCACCCTGCCCGGCAGCAAATACGGCAACCTCAGCGGCACCAGCATGGCCTCGCCGGTGGTTACGGGCATTGCGGCCACGCTCAAATCGTACTTCCCGCAGCTCACGGCCGCTCAGCTTAAGCGTATTATTCTGGAGTCGGCGCAGCCCATCCATACCAAGGTGCGCCAGCCCGGCAGCAGCAAGCTCGTCGATTTTGCTGACCTCTCACGCACGGGCGGCATTGTGAACCTGTACCGGGCCGTGCAGCTGGCCCAGCAGCCCATGCCATAGCCACGGTTTTTGCGGTTTGACGCAACCCTGCCCCCGTTACCGAGTCCGTAAAAAAGGCCGGTGGCGGGGGCAGTTGCGTAGAACGGGGTTGCAGCCGGGCCCAACCATCCGCCGTCACTGGCGTATTTTTTTTAGTAACTGCTGCCCTGCGTATGCTTATACCCCAACTCCTGTTCCTTCGAAAAATGCGTCCATCTACCTCTCAGCCCACACCCACGCCTGCCCCCATTGTACCGCCGCCCGTGCATGACCGGGGCTGGTGGCGGCGGCAGGTTGTGAACACACTGCTGATGGTAACGGGCGTGTTGTCGGCGGGCTTTGGGCTGGAAAGCTTTCTGCTGCCGGGCGGCTTTCTGGATGGGGGCGTAACCGGTATTTCGCTGCTGCTGGTGCAGGTGTTTGGCCTGCCGCTGCCGGTGCTCATTGTGGTGCTCAACGTGCCGTTCGTGTTCATGGCCTGGCGCCAGCTCGACCCCGGTGTGGCCATTCGTACGCTTATCGGCATTGTGGCCCTGGCCGCCGTACTGGCTTTGTTTCCCTACCCCATTATCACCCAGGACAAGCTGCTGGTTTCCGTGTTTGGCGGGTTTTTCCTGGGGGCCGGCATTGGGATGGCCATGCGGGGCGGCGGCGTGCTCGATGGCACCGAAATCATGGCCATCTATTTGAGCAAAAAATCCAGCATGACCATCGGCGACATCGTACTGGTCTTCAACATCATCATCTTCGGCGTAGCGGCCTACATCCTGTCTATTGAAACGGCGCTGTATTCCATCCTGGCTTACCTGGCCGCCGCCAAAACCATCGACTTTGTGATTGATGGCCTGGAAGAATACACCGGTGTTACCATCATGTCGGGCCAGGCCGACGCCATTCGGCGCATGATTACCGAAAAGCTGGGCCGGGGCGCCACCGTGTACAGCGGCAAAGGCGGCTACGGCACCCACGGCCACCAGCCCAACGCCATCGATATTGTTTTCACGGTAATCACCCGCCTGGAGCTCACCCAGCTCAAAACCGAGGTGGAACTGCTGGACCCCAACGCCTTTATGGTGATGCACAGTGTAAAGGAAACCAAAGGCGGCATGATCAAGAAACGCCCGCTGCACTAGCCCTTCTCACCTGCTTCCTTTACCCCATGTAGTGTACGTACCAGTTGAAGGCGAGGTAGTTGACGAGGAAGTTAAAGCTCCCGGCCACCACGCTCACCAGCAGTGCCCGGCTTGTGGCTCCAGCCCAAGTGTACTGCAGCCCGGCGCGGGCTACCAAGCCGAAGTACACCAGATACACCAGCCCTTGCAGCAACCCCGTACTGCTGCCGGGGGCCCGGCCCGTTATCAGAAACAGCGTAGGCAACGCCAGCAACAGGATCAATTGGAATGCGCTGCCGACCACTACCACGGTCAGAAACGACTCCGCATAATTGAGCTTCTGCCGGAATGCTGCATGTACTATGCCGGCGTGGGCTGGTAGCAGTAGCAGCCACCATATATTGAAGTATTTGCCCAACCCCGCAAAGTACGTTCCTACCCGAGCCAGCTTCGCCGCCGATACACCCTGCCGCAGCATGCCCTGTTGCACGGCAGTGCCAACGTGTTCGTAATAATGCAGCTGCGTGGCCAGCAGCGTGCTGATGCCTACCGCCAGCAACAGGAACTGAAACGGGTTGAAATACCGCTTGCGCCGGCCCCGCAGATAATCGGCCACTATCCTGCCAGGCCGGGTCAGCACTTGCCCGGCGTACCCGAAAATGCTTTTATCGGCGTGCGTGAATACGTGCACCAGCTCGTGCAGCACATGGGGCACTGTAAGCCGGTGCGGGCGCTGCTGCCCACAGTTTGGGCAATAGGGGCCCGTTGTTAACGCTGCGTTACAGTTCACACAACTTTCCACCGAGTGGGAAACAGGGTCCATAGCAGGCCAATTTGGAAGTTACCAAGTACGGTATTTTCAGCTTACTTCGGGCACCTCCTATCTTTGCCGAATGGCTGCTCCTCTCCTGCTCTCCGATCTGTACATCTACCCGGTAAAATCTCTGGGTGGCATTCGTCTTACCGAGGCCACCGTGGAACCCCGTGGCCTGCGCCACGACCGGCGGTGGCTGATTGTGAACGAGCGGAACCAATTCATGACGCAGCGGCAAACCGCCACCATGGCTCACTTGCGGGTAGCCCCGGCCTACAATGGGTTCCTGCTCAGCCACCAGCAGCGCCCCGAGTTGCTGCCGCTGTACGTGCCTTTTACGGCCACTCCCGAGAAGACCCTATTCGTGACCATCTGGGATGATATGGTATTTGCTTGGCGCGCCAAGCCCGAGTGCGACGCTTGGCTGACGGAGGCGCTGGGTGAGCCCTGTAAGCTGGTATACATGTCGGATATGGTGCGGCGCGATGTAGAGCCCACCCGCAACCCCGAGGGCCAGCTAGTGAGCTTCGCTGATGGGTACCCATTCCTGCTCATTGGTCAGGAGGCGCTGGCGGACCTGAATGCTCGTTTGGCGGAGCCCGTGGGGATGGAGCGGTTCCGGCCTAACCTGGTTTTCAGCGGCGGCGAGGCGTTTGCCGAGGACGGCTGGGAGCAATTCACCATCGGCGAAATCACCTTCCGGGCCGTGCGCGGCTGCGGCCGGTGTGTGCTGACCACCATTGACCCCGCCACCGCTCAGAAAAGCCCCAAAGGCGAGCCCCTGCGCACGTTGGCCACTTACCGCACCGAGGGTAGCAAAGTGTTGTTCGGCCAAAATGTAACCGGTCCGGGCCAGGGCATTCTGCGCATCGGCGACGCCATCCAGGTTGTCAGTCACAAGGCCTAACCACCGGCCGTTTCGGTTCGCCTCTTACTGGTAAGTCTAGGCTCATGGATACAATGCGCTCCTGAATACTGTGCTGTACTTTGTGCGGGTCAGGAAGTAATACGCGCGGTAGTCTGTTGCCTTCTTCACAGCTGACAGCCTACTAAAGGCGTATTTACTGCGTAAAAAGCAAGTATAACAGGCAAAATTCGACAAATCAATAATTGTGTTTTGCCAAGTACAGTAGATTGCTGTACCTTTGATAAAACAATTGAATCTAGAATAATCCTAATTCAGTTGTACAGCTGATTTCCCGGAAATCCGGCATTCCCAATCAGTTGCGTACTTTAGTGCTTTCGCCGCCGCCGCCTGCCCGCCCTTATGCCCATTGCACACCGCTTGCTAACCCGCCTGTTTGCTGCTGTTACGGTTCTGCTACTGCCCCTGCTGGCTGCTGCCGAAGACAACAACACGCTACAGCGGCTGCAGGAACCATGGAGCGAGCTCCTACACCGCCACGTGACCACCGATGGGCGGATGAACTACGAAGGGTTGCTGGATGACGAAGACCGATTGTTGGCTTATCTGCAGAGCCTGCGCAAAGTAAAGCCCGACCCCACGGCTTGGTCGGCTACCGATACGGAGGCTTTCTGGCTGAACACGTACAATGCCGCGGCTACTTACCTGGTGCTCCAGTATTATCCCGTGGCCAGCATCAACGATATTCGAGTGAAAGTGCTGGGCGGTACAAAGTCGCCGTGGGAAGCGCCGGTGGTAAACGTGGGCGGCCAGATGTATTCTCTCAACCAGATTGAGCGGGAAATGCTGCGCAACCAGTTTCACGACCCGCGTGCGCATTTCGGCCTGATGTACGGCGCGGCTTCCGGGCCGGCCCTGCTGGCCGAAGCCTACGACGGACAGCGCCTCGACCAGCAGCTGGACCAGCAAGCCCGCCGCTTCCTCAACGACCCTATACTAAATCAGCTTACACCCCAGCATGTACAGCTCTCAGGTCTATTTGAAGCCTACAGCGCTGAGTTTGGCACTGAAGAGCAATTACTTACTTTTATCAACCGCTACGCCCGCGTGCCCGTGCTGCTCACTGCCAAAGTGGAATACCTCTCGTTTAGCTGGGCCCTCAACGACCGTACTGGCCTCAGCAACTCCCAGGCCCTGGGCAAACACTAACCTTGCCGGCTAACCCGGCCCGGCAGTGCCCCGTACCGGTAGCCGGTGCGGGGCACTTTGTTTATCGCCCGGCTGTTCTTACCCTTTTTGCTGATGAATCTCGCTTTTGTGCTGGACTTCCTGCGGGAGCTGGCTGCCAATAACAACAAGCTCTGGATGGACGCCCACCGCGCCGACTACCACCGGGCCCGCGCTGAATACACTTCCCTGGTAAATACCCTGCTCCGGGAGGCTTCCGGCGACCTGGAGCCCGGCCTGCGGGGCCTGACGCCGGGCGACGTAATGTTCCGCATCAATAAAAACGACCGGTTTCAGCAGAGCGACGAGCCGTACAAGCGGCATATGGGTGCCGGCCTGAAGCCGGGCGGCCGTCACAGTCCCTGGGCGGGCTATTTTATTGCCCTGGAGCCCGGCGGCGAAACCTACATCGGAGCCGGCCGCTGGATGCCCGAGCCGCAGCAACTGGCTCGCATCCGGCAGGAAATCCACTACAACGCTCCCGCCTTTCACGCCATCCGGCAAAGTGCGGAGTTGCTACGGTATTTCCCGCAGGGCCTCGATATGTCGCAGGCCCTAAAAACGGCTCCCAAGGGCTATGATAAACAGGACCCGGACATTGAGTGGCTGCGGCTGAAAAGCTACTTCGTGTGGCAGTCCTTTTCGGATGCTGAGGTAACGCGGCCCGATTTTGTGGAGCGAGTGCTGGCCGGTTGGCAGGCCGCCAAACCGCTGGTAGAGTTCCTGAACGAAGCGATGCGCGGCGAGGAGTAGTGCTTAGTATGTATGAAAAAGGCCCCGCCGTGGTTACGGCGGGGCCTTTTTTTGCTGTTTTTTGGCTCTAAGCATCAAGCACTAAAACAGCCCGAACAGCGTGCTATTGATTTTGTCGATGATGACGCTCAGGTCCTCGGGATTGTGCACGTAGTCGAGGTTATTCACGTCCACAATCAGCAGACGGCCGGCCGTGTAGCCTTTAATCCACTCCTCGTAGTGCTCGTTGAGGTGCTTGAGGTACTCAATCTTGATGTTATTCTCGTAGTCCCGGTTGCGCTTTTCAATTTGCTGCACCAGCTTAGGCAAATCGGCCCGCAGGTAGAGCAGCAAATCGGGTGGGTTTACCATGCTGATCATCGACTGAAACAGGTTCAGGTAGTTCTGGTAATCCCGCTCCTCCATCAGCCCCGATTGGTGCAGGTTGGCCGCGAAGATGTGAGCATCCTCGTAAATAGTGCGGTCTTGAATAACACCCTTGTTCGTCGTCTGCAGCTCCTTGATGCGCTGCGTTTGGCGGAAGCGGCTGTTGAGGAAGTATACCTGCAGGTGAAACGACCAGCGGGGCATGTCGTCGTAGAAATCCTTGAGGTATGGATTGTGGTCGACGTCTTCCAGAAATACCTCCCAGTTGAAGTGGTGGGCCAGTTTATTGGCCAGCGTGGTTTTGCCAGCCCCAATGTTGCCGACTATTGCAATGTGCATGAGCGAGAAGCGCGAGAAAAAGAGAGGCGCAAAAATACGGATAGCATTTGAACCTAAAGCATTCCCGGCAACGTCGTACATTACATAGCACTTTCCCTATATACACACCCCTCATGGACTCGCTACATCTTCAGCCACTCGGAACTTTGCCAGATGCCAACGGCTCTACGCTGGTAGAACTACACTACGCCACCGCCCAGAAGCTGCTGTACGTGCGCTGGTTTGGCAATCTCACCAGCCGCGAGGTAATGTACGTGGCCAACGAAGCGCTGAAACTATACGCGCAGTACCCCACTACCCTGCTGCTCAACGACAAAACCCACGCCACCGGCGACTGGTCTGAGGCCATGGACTGGCTGGAGTACGAGTGGCTGCCCCAGTCGATGGAAAGCGGCCTGCGGGCCATTGCCTACGTTTTCTCGCCGGATATGCACAATCAGCTGGCCAGCCTGGAATTTTTTGAGCGGGTGCGGCAGTACATTCCTATTCAGCTGTTTCAGGAGCTTACGGCGGCCTGGCAATGGCTGCGCCAGCAGGGTCGCCCGCCACGCTCTGTAGCCCAAGCCATCTAGGTCTGCCCCAAACCAAACGCCCCCGGCTACTGCAGTAACTGGGGGCGTTTGGTTTGGGGTTAAAACTATAGTGGTTTCTATTACTCGCGCATTACATCTTTCACGTCGCGGGCTTTTTCCAGGGTGCGGAACTCGCCCTGCAGGCTCCGGATGCGCAGGCGCTCCTCCAGTGGCAGTTGGTCGCGCACCTGGTCATAGCGGGCATTCAGGCGACTGAGCACGGCGCTGGCAGCGCTCCAGTCGGCCTGGGTCCAGTCCTTTTTGTCGCTACGCATAGTTTCCACGAGGCGGAAGTACAGGTCGGGCAGTTCAGAGGCCCGGGCTTTGCTGATATTCACGTCCTCGTTCAGCAAACGGCGTTGGGCTTGGTCGGCGGTGGCGGGGCGGCGGGCAGCAGCATCCAGGCTGTCCTGACGGTCGGCCCAGCGCTTATAGCGCACCTTCTGGGTGTTGTATTCCTTTTTGCCCTCCACCGTCAGGCTATCCACGGCCCGGTCGATGCGGCGGCTCTGGCGGTCAAACTCTTCGCTGATGCGCGGCAGTTCGCGGCGGGCGGTGGTGGCCACACGGTCTACTTTATCATTTACCCAGTCGCTGAAATCGGCCAAGTCTTTTTCCAGGCCCGCGGAGGTAGCCGTACCAGTAGAGGCACGGGTGGTGGTCTTTTTGGGAGTTTGCTGCGCCGAGGCTCCGGTGGCCGTGGCCAGGCCAGCCAGCGTCAGCAGTGTATAGGCAATGGAGCGTTTCATAGGCTAGTGTACGGGAAACAGGTGGTGATGGAGAGATTCTACCGAAAACGGCTCCCCGCGCCGAACCGGTATACCGTTACAGGCAATTTCCGGCCCAAAAACGAATGAAACCGGTAAATGGGTTCGGTTTTGCGCCGGATTATGACGTTTTTTGCTGGCTATGTCCGTTGCCGCTGCCCCCTCCGTCCGCATTCAGCCGGCCACCCTGGCCGATATTCCGACCATTGTGGCGCTGGCCGAAGCTACCTGGGAACCTACTTACCGCTTCATCATTTCCAAGGAGCAGATTGAGTACATGTACCGGGTGATTTATACACCGGCCTCGCTGCAAAAGCAAATAAGCGAGCAGGGCCATACGTTTCTGCTGGTGTACGTGGATGAGCAGCCCGCTGGGTTTGCTTCGTACTCGGCCAAAGCACCGGCCGGCCATTACCACCTCAATAAAATTTACGTGCTACCCACCCACCAGGGCTTAGGCCTGGGCCAGCGGCTGATTGGAGCCGTGGAAACGGCCGTGCGCACCGCCGGCGGCCGCATCTTGGAGCTGAACGTAAACCGCCACAACCCCGCCCTCAACTTCTATGAGCACCTAGGCTTTCAGCGGCAACGGGAAGAGGACATTGCCATCGGCCCCTACTGGATGAACGACTACGTAATGCAGAAAGCACTGTAGCCGCGTAATACCTACCGTACCACTTACTTTTTCTTCTGCCCTTTTATGGCCACGAAACTTACCGTCCTGAGCAATGGCTCCCTCCGCGTTGATGGCAACGATTTTGAACTGGTAGACGCCCAGGGCAAACCTTACGGCCTGGCTGGCCGGGAGCGAATCAGTATCTGCCGCTGCGGCCTCTCCAAAAACAAGCCGTTCTGCGACGGCTCGCACAAGGGCCACTTCGAGCACAACGCTGAGGCCTTCGACCTGCCGGCTCCCAAACCCGCTACTCCGCCCGTAACGCCTCCCGCTGCCCCTGATGCTGGAGCTGCGCCGCTGGCGTAACCCGTTCTCACGCATAAACAGCAAGCCCCCGGCTACCAATGGTAGCCGGGGGCTTGCTGTTTATGCGGAGTAACGCCTAGAACAGTGAGTTTACGAAGTCAACGTACTCCTGACGGGCTTCTTCCTGGCTTTTGCCGCGCTGGCCGGCCCAGGCGTCGTACTTGGCAATGGCTTTGAAATCGAACCCGCCGGGCCGGTCGCCGCTTACGTCGCCCTCGCTGCCTTGCTTGTAGAGGGAGTACAGCTTCAGCAGGGTCATGTTGTCGGGTTTGGCGGGCAGTTCCTTGCTGCGGGCGGCGGCAGCTTCAAATTCTTCGATGGTAGCCATACGGTGAACTGGTGAGGTGGTGAAATGGTGAGTGAGCCGCTGCAGCGAACCGAACGGCTGGCAAAAGATACGGATTACCCGCAATTTGGTAGGCATGCAGCATTTAATTGTGCTGTATCTTCCTCCCGCATCTCCCACTCTTCAACCCCTCCCCTATGCTTTCACCCGTACGCTTGGCGCTGCTGGCGGGCTCGTTGCTGCTGGCTACCGCCGCGCAGGCCCAAAAAACCTACCTGCACTGCGGCCGCCTGCTGGACATGCGCACCGAGCGTGCCCGCTCCGAAATGACTCTGGTGGTAGAAAAAGGCCGCATTGTGGCCGTGGAATCGGGCTACGCCACGCCTACCGGGGCGCAGGACAAGGTGGTGGACCTGAAAAACCGCACCGTGCTGCCCGGCCTTATCGACTGCCACGTGCACCTGGAGGGCGAAACCAGCAAGGATAACTATCTCAAGGAATTTACCCAGAACCCGGCCGACGTGGCGTTTGGCACCCTGGAACACGCCCGCAAAACCCTGCTGGCGGGCTTTACCACGGTGCGCGACTTGGGCGGCTCGGGCGTGAACATTGCCCTGCGCAACGCCATCAACCGGGGACAGGTGGTGGGGCCGCGCATTTTCACGGCGGGTAAGGCCATATCGGGCACGGGCGGCCACATGGACCCCACCAACGGCTACCGCCTCGACCTGATGGGCATGCCCGGCCCGCCCGATGGCGTGGCCAACGGCCCCGACCAGGGCCGTCAGGCCGTGCGCGAGCAATACAAGCGCGGAGCCGACCTCATCAAGATTGCCAGCACCGGCGGCGTGCTCAGTGTGGCCAAGGATGGCTCGGCCCCGCAGTTTACGGAGGAAGAAATCAGGGCCGTGGTGGAAACGGCGCGGGATTTGGGCCTAAACGTGGCCTGCCACGCCCACGGGGCCGAGGGCATGAAACGGGCTATTCGGGCGGGCGTGACCAGCATTGAGCACGGCACCCTCATGGACGACGAAACCATGAAGCTGATGAAGAAATACGGCACCTGGTACGTGCCCACCATCACGGCCGGCAAATCGGTAGCCGACTCCGCCAAAATCCCCAACTACTACCCCGCACTGGTAACGCCCAAGGCCCTGGCCATCGGGCCCAAACTACAGGACACCTTTGGGCGGGCGTACAAAGCGGGCGTCAAAATTGCCTTTGGTACCGATGCCTCCGTGTACCGCCACGGTGTGAATGCCCTGGAGTTCCGGTATATGGTGGAGGCCGGCATGCCCGCCTACGAGGCTTTGCGCAGCGCCACCGTAGCGGCGGCTGAGCTGCTGGGCCAGACGGGCAGCCTGGGTACGCTGGAGCCCGGTAAGCTGGCCGATGTGGTAGCCGTGGAGGGCGACCCGGTGCAGGACATCAACGCCATGCAGCGGGTGCGCTTTGTGATGAAGCAGGGCACCGTGTACCGGCAGGAATAGCCCGACTGTGGGTGCAGCCGGCCCTAAGCTCGGCTGCACCCTTCCCGGACGGGCCTGCGTAGGCGGGGTACATTCCTGCCTGCTATGAAAAAGACGCTTCCTGACGAGCTAGTCCAGAATTTCCTGAAGCACAAGCTCACCCTGGCTCTGGCCGAAAGCTGCACCTGCGGCCTGGCCGCCGCCCAGCTGGCCCCGGCTACCGGCGTGAGCGAAGTACTGCTGGGCTCGGTGGTAACCTACCACCCCGAGGCCAAGCAGCAGCTGCTGGGGGTGAAGAAAGCAACCCTGGCCACGTACTCGGCCGAGAGCCAGCAAACCACCAACGAAATGGCCCTGGGCCTGCACCGCCACCTGCCCGCCGCCGACGTGTGCGTGGCCGTAACGGGCCTGTGCGGCCCCGGCAAATCGGAAACGCCCGAAAAGCCGGTGGGCACGGTATTCGTCACCATCCTGTTCCAGGGCAAGGCCCACGAGTACCGGGAGCAGTTCACCGGCACCGGCGACGCCATCCGCCAGCGCGCCACCGAGTTCATCTACGAGAAGCTAGCCGACCTGCTGGAACGCCAGCAGCTGGCCCCGGCGTGATTTTTTAGTTTCTAGTTGCTGGTTTCTAGTTTCTGGTTGTGACACTGTTCGGCAACCAGAAACTAGAAACCAGCAACTAGAAACTCTCACCCCTCCAGTGCCTTGTTGGGGGCCAGCAGCATAATTTTCAGGTTCAGGCGCACTATGTCGCCCATGGTGCGGCAGCGGCTGAACTGCTGGGTGTGGTGGTGCTGGTTGAGCTGCTGTTTGAGCTGATCCACTTTTTCGGGGGGCGATACGTCGTCGTGGCGCAGGCAGTCGATAAGATCTTTGAGGCGGCGGCGCTCCGAGCGGACTCGCCGAGCCATGAGGGTGCGCTCCTCCGTTTGGTACTGCCGGATGCTTTCGGGCGTAAGCAGCTGGCTGCACAGCATCACCACGGCCCGGTTGTCCTTGAAAAACTGCGGCAGGTACATGTTCTTTTTACCCTCGTAGCACTGCTGGTCGAAGTCGATGGCCCGCACGCGGTACTGCTCGTCCTCGAAATCGGGCGTCACGTCGATAACGTAATTGTAGGCCCGCATATCACCCAGCAGACGGGCAAAGCACCGCTCATTGAATTTCACAAACTCCTTGGCAATGCGTACCTGGTTGAGGTGAGGCCGCTGCAGATGGTCCCGGATAAAGTCGTCGCCGGGGATGCCGGCAATGTGCTCCTCAATAAGCGTATCGCCGTGCACCAGGTAGTTCATGCTGTTGGGGCTGAGCAGGTGCTCCAGCTCCAGCCCGTACACCCGTGAGGCATCGGCCCGCTTCACGTAGAAGTAGTCGTAGTTGTCGTTGAGCTGGTTCACGATGCGCACCCGAAACGGGTTGCTGTTCCCGAAGCGGCAGTAGTCCACCCGGTCGGCCACGAGGTGGTCGGTGAAGGATAAGTCGCCGGCGGTTTTCAGCAGGGCGTACACCTCGGCCAGCCCCTCGCTCAGCTCCCGCAGGGCCTGGGGCTCGAAATAGACCGTTTCCCAGAGCGTATCCCGGCCCTGGCGGTTGAGCAGGGGGAAGGAACCGGTAAAGCGGGTGAGTTCCTGATACGTCACGGGCAGCTGAGTTTCCCGGTCGTACTGGTGCAGGTAGTCGCGCAGCCGGGGCCGGATGGCGTAGGGTATTTTCTTCTTGGAAACAAGCGTCACGGGTGGGCTGGGCAGGTGGGGCTCAATGATACGGGTTTCAAAGGTGTAGGGCGAAGCAGGGGCTGCTCACAGGCCGACCATAGGCCGACAACCCGCAAAAAATCAGCACGTCAAGTCCTCATATCGTACCTTCGTTCTTCGCCCGTTACCCGTTTGGCTTGCGTCATGAAAAAACTACTACTCACCCTTTTTATCGTGCTGTTGTGCCCGGTGTTGTCGCCGGGTTGGGGCTTTTTCGGTCACCGCACCATCACGCAGCTGGCCGTGTATTCCCTACCCGCTCCCATGCGCGGCTATTACTACCGCAACATGGCCAAACTGGTGAAGCTGAGCACGGCCGCCGATGAGCGCCGGGACCAGGACCCCGCCGAGGCCAGCAAGCACTTTATTGATATTGACCACTACGGCGACGACCCCTTCGGCCTGATGCCCAAAATGTGGGAGAAGGCCGTAGCCAAATACACCGCTGATACCCTGCGCAAGTACGGCACCTTGCCCTGGGCCGTCATTGAAACCAAGGAGAAACTCACCAAGGCATTCCGCGAAAAAGATACCACGGCTATCCTGGCCCTCTCGGCCGACCTTGGCCATTACGTGGCCGACGCCTACGTGCCCCTGCACACCACCGAAAACTACGACGGCCAGCTTACCAAGCAGGAAGGCATTCATGCCCTGTGGGAAAGCAAGCTGCCCGAACGCCACATTGGCAAGTACAAGCTGGATAACGAGTCGGGCCGCTACGAGAAAGATCCGCTGAAGGACATCTGGCAGGTAATTCAGGAATCGTACGGCTTCCTGGGCGACACTTTCGATAAGGAAGAAGAGGTAACCCGCAAGTATACGCCCGAAACCAAGTACGTATTCAGCCACAAATATGGCAAAACCCGTCGCGCCTACTCTGATGCCTTTGCCGACTCCTACCACGAGAAAGTGGGCGGCCAGGTAGCTTTCCGCCTGAAGCTGGCCCCTACCCTAGTGGCTTCTATGTGGATGACAGCCTGGAAGGACGCCGGTTCGCCCGATCTGGATGCGATGCTCAAGCGCAAACCCAGCAAGGAAGAGGAGGAGAAGCTGAAGTCGGAAATGGGTGCCTGGAAGGACAACCAACTGCTGGAGCAGGGCCTGCTACTGTCGATGCAGAAAGTGAAAGCCGAGGAGCGCCCCGACCTCATCAATGCCGCCCGCGACATGGCCCCGCTGCCCGCCGATGCCGAAGCCACACCGGCACCTGCCCCAGTAGCCGGTGCCCCCGCGCCGCCCGCTGGCACTACCAAAGTAAAAATCAAGAGCAAGCCTGCTGATGGCCCCTCCCAAAAGGAAAAGGTGAAAGTCGACAAGCCGGCAAAGCCCAAAAAGAAGCCGGCTTCAGATGGTTGGGATACGCCGGCCGGCTCCGGCTGGTAGCGCCCTTCCATTCTCTACTTTGAAAGCATAACGGCCCCGGTCAGGTATTGACCGGGGCCGTTGCATGGTAGCAGGTATTCTGCTTAGTGGCTGGGTGGACCTTATCGTCAACTACTGAAGCACCGTATCTTGCGGGGCGGCCTACCCCATTGGGCCGTTTCCGGCTTCGTTTCCTTTCTTCCTGCAATCTATGTTCTCGTCAAGCCTGCGCTGCCTGCCCCTGCTGGGGCTTCTGCTGGCCTGCAACCAGCGCCAGCCCGAAGCTACAGCCACTACGCCCAAAGCTCCCGAGGCCCCCGGCCCCGCCCTTCGCTCCCTGGCCGATTCCAACGTGGTGCAGCTACTTACCGAGTACGGCCACCAGTACCCCGGCCGCGAGGTACTGCTGCAAACTCGCCACGGCAACATGCGCATCCGCCTCTACGAGGACACGCCGCTCCACACTGCCAACTTTCTGCTACTGAGCCGCAAGGGATACTTCGACCAAACCGTATTTAACCGCGTGGTGAAGGATTTTGCCATCCAGGGCGGTACCTCCGAGCAGCTGGCCATCCGGCTCAGCCGCTACCACCTGCCCCCCGAAATCCGCACCTCGCACTATCACAAACGCGGGGCCGTAGGCATGGCCCGCTTCGACGACGACCAGAACCCGAACAAGCTCTCCTCCAGCCACGATTTCTACATTGTGCAGGGCAAGAAAGTACCGGCCTACGAAGCCCAAGTAAGCACCTACCGCACCCTCACCCCCGAGCAGCTGCGCACCTACGCCACTCAAGGTGGCGTCCCCAGCCTCGACGGGCAATACACCGTGTTCGGGGAAGTAGTCGAAGGCCTGGATGTCATCGACAAAATTGCCGCTGAGCCCGTCGGCTCCGACAACTGGCCCGTGGAAGACGTGGGCATCAAGATTAAAGTACTGAAATAGCTGTGCCAGTAGCGCGCAGCTCCGCTTCGCGCACGAGCGAAGCGAGTATCCGGTATTGCACCATGCGCGTGGGAACTCGCCTGTTGCTCGTGCGCGAAGCAGAGCTGCGCGCTACTGGCGTTTCACGGCTACCAGCTTGCTGTGCTGTATGTCGCCGGGTTGTTCCTGTAGCAGCGCCAGCGCTTCGGCGCGGGTATACGTCAGCACCTTATCCGAGAAAAATCCAGGCTGGCTGGCGTCCACGTCCGCTTTTAGAGATTCCTGCTGGGCCGCAACTAGTTCCACGGCTTCGGGGCGCACCGCTTTTACCTGGTACAGGAAGTAATGCGGCTCGGCGCTGCCAGCGGGCTGGAACTGCACCACGTACACGTCGCCCACTTTGGGCTGCTGCACCAGCTCCTCAACCGAAGGGCGGCAAGCGGTAAGCAGCGTGATGAGCAGAGAGCAGCAAAGGATACGGGCGTAATTCAGCATGCCGCAAGATAGGCACCCCTGGCTCAACAGCGCGCAAAAAAGCCGGCCCGCACGATGCGAGCCGGCTTTTCAGCACAAAGGCGAATAACTCACCACATTACCACACCCGGGCACGGTCAGCTTGAGCACGCACCATCTTGGCGTCGTCCTTGCAGCCGAAGGCCTCAAAGAACTCGGGCATGTTCATTAGGGGGCCCACCGTGCGGTACTGGGCCGGCGAGTGGGGGTCCGTCATTACCTGCTGGCGCAGGTACTCGGGGCGGGCGTTGGTACGCCACACCTGGGCCCAGGCCAGGAAGAAGCGCTGCTCAGGCGTAAAGCCATCAAACTTGGGGCGGTTCGAGTTGCCGTACTGCTTGGCCAGCTGCTTTTCCAGGGCCGAGTAGGCCAGGGCCAGGCCACCGAAGTCGGCCAGGTTTTCGCCCATGGTCAGCTTGCCGTTCACGTACACCGAGTCCAGCGGCGAGAAGGCCGAGTACTGCTTGCCTACCATGTCGGCGCGCTGCTCAAACTTGGCGGCGTCTTCCTTGGTCCACCAGTCGCGCAGGTTGCCCTGGGCGTCGTACTGGCGGCCCTGGTCATCGAAGCCGTGGGTTATTTCGTGGCCAATTACCGCGCCCATGCCGCCGTAGTTTACCGCGTCGTCGGCGTTGGGGTCGAAGAACGGTGGCTGCATGATACCGGCTGGGAACACAATTTCGTTCATCGACGGGTTGTAGTAGGCATTTACCGTGGGCGGCGTCATGCCCCACTCCTGCCGGTCGATGGGCTTGCCGAACTTGCTCACGTTGTCATTAGCAGCCCACTCGCGGGCGGCCAGCACGTTTTTCAGGTACGACTCGCGCGAGATGTTCAGGGCCGAGTAGTCCTTCCACTTATCGGGGTAGCCAATTTTCACGGTGAAGGCGGCCAGCTTCTTCTGGGCTTCGGCCTTGGTAGCGTCGCTCATCCAGTCGAGCTTCTGGATGTGCTCACCCATAGCTTCCTTGATGTTGTTCACCATTTCCATGGCCTTCTGCTTGGTAGCCGGCGTGAAGGCCTTCTCTACGTACACCTGGCCGAAAGCTTCGCCCAGCGCACCGTCGGTGGCGCGGAGCATGCGCTTCCAGCGGGGCTGCTGCTGCTTGGCCCCGCTCAGCACCTGCGCAAATTTGAACGACTCGTCGCCGTAGGCCTTGGGCAGGGCCGAGGTCAAGGACGACACCAGGTGCCAGCGCATGTAGGTTTTCAGGTCGCCGATGGGCTCCTGCTTCAGCATGGTGCTTACTTCCTTGAAGAAAGCCGGCTGCCCTACGATGACCGTTTTAGCCGAGCCCAGGTTCATCTTGCGCAGTGTGCCAGGCAAATCCAGGTTCGGGAACTGCTTACCGGCCTCGGCCACCGTCATCTTGTTGTAGTTGGCGTTGGGGTCGCGCAGGTCAACACGGCTCTTGCTGGCTTTGGCCAGGCGGGTCTCCAGGCGCAGCACGGCGGCGGCGTTTTTAGCCGCCGTGGCCTCGTTGTCGCCCAGCATCTTGAAGGTGTTGGTGAGGTAGGTGGTGTAGGCCGCCCGGATGCCTTTCGAGCGGGCATCATCCTTCAGGTAGTAGTCCCGGTCGGGCAAGCTCAGGCCGCCTTGGTACAGGTTCACGGCGTACTCGTCGCTCTTCTTGTCATCCTGCCCTACGTAATCAGAGTAGAATACGCCGGTGGAGATTTTGTGCGCGTGTACGATTTCGTTTTGCAGGCCTTTCAGGTCCTTGATACCGTTGATGCGGGCCAGTTCGGGCTGCAGGTACTTTAGGCCAGCTTTTTCAATAGCCATCGAGTCCATTGCCGAAGCGTAGTAGTCGCCTACTTTCTGGGCGTTGGAGCCTTTGGCGGCCGAGGTGTTAGCCGCCGACTCGTCCAGAATCTGGCGCATTACCGCGTTGTTCTTGTCGGCCAGCTCGTTGAATGCACCCCAGCGTACTTCAGCGGCCGGAATCGGGTTGTTCTTCAGCCAGTTGCCCGAGGCGTACTGGAAGAAGTCGTCGCAAGGGTTCACCGATTTATCGATGTTGGCCACGTTCAGGCCGGTACCGGCGGGGTCGGGAGCCGGGGCGGGCGTGGTAGCGGCCGGCGTAGTAGTAGCGGCGGTGGTGGGTGCGGCCGTTTTGCTGGAGGCGCAGCCCGCCAACGACAGGCCAGCGGCGGCCAAAGCGGCCAGCGAGAGGCTGTTGCGGTTCTTCATACTAGGAGGAAAAGGTTGAGATGCTCGAAGGGTGGGAAATCAAACAGGTAGGCAAGGTAAAAGAAAATACCGCCCCCCGGGCCGACTTTGCGGAACGCAAAGACAAAACTCCACCGTTAGCCGTTGCATCCCGGGATGGGCAGATGCATAGGCAGCGTTGCGTTTCTGCGTCGCCGTCACCTTCTCACCTCGTACCTTTACCAGTAGAATGCCGCTGTACAACCGTCGCCCCGAACCGGGCCTTGCCCCTGCCAAACACCTACCCCCGGCCGCTATGCCCCTGAGCGAGCTGCTGGCCCGGGTGCGGCAGACCTTGAGCGAGCGGTTTGCCGATTCGTACTGGGTGGTAGCCGAAGTGGCCGACCTCACCCTACCCCGCACCGTAGGGGCCCACTGCTACCTTACCCTCACCGACCAGCACACTACCGGCCGCGGGGCCCAGCTGAAAGCCCAGGCTCGAGCTACCATCTGGAGCCAGCGCTACCAGCAGCTGGCCGCTGCTTTCGAGGAGCATACCGGCCTCACGTTGCGCCCCGGCCTAAAACTAATGCTACGGGTACAGGTGAAGTTTCACGAGCAGTTCGGACTGAGCCTGGACGTGCTGGCCCTCGACCCTACCTACACCATAGGCGACCTGGCCAAGCAGCGGCTGGAAACCCTGCGCAAGCTGCAGGCCCAGGACCTGCTGGAACGCCAAAAGCGCCTGACGCTGCCGCTGGGCGTGCAGCGGGTAGCCGTAATATCATCCCCTACCGCCGCCGGCTGGCAGGACTTTGTGCAGCAGCTCCGCGAGGCCCCGTATGATTTCGCCCTGACGCTGTTTCCGACCCTAATGCAGGGCGACGACTCCCCGGCCAGCATTCGGGCGGCGCTGGATACCATCCGGCCCCGCCGCCAGGAGTTTGATGCGGTGGTCATCATCCGGGGCGGGGGCTCCAAAACCGATTTGCTGGCCTTTGATGACTACGGGCTGGCGGCCACCGTGGGCGCGTTTCCGCTGCCCGTACTGGCCGGCATCGGCCACGAGCGGGACGAGGCGGTGGTTGACCTAACGGCCCACCTTTCTCTGAAAACGCCCACCGCCGTAGCAGCTTTCCTGATTGAGCGGCTGGCCCGGTTGGAAACGGCCCTGGAAGGCTACGGCAGCCGTATTCGGGAGCTGGCCCAGGCCCGGGTGCAGCAGGAAACAGGGCAGCTCAGCCGCCTGCTCCGGCTGGCCAACCTGGCGGCCCAAAACCAGCTCCAGGACCACCGCAACGCCCTGCACCAGCGCATCCGGCTGGCCGCCAACGCGCCCCGGGCCCAACTGCGGCAGCAGGAGCAGCAGCTCACGCGCCGCCGCCATCAGCTGCACCGCACCGCCCGCAAAACCCTGCGGCAGCAGGAGCAACAGCTGCGCCAGCGGGGCCGGACTTTGGCCGGGCGCTTCCGGCGGCTGCACCGGCGGCGGCGGGAGCAACTGCTTTGTCAGCAGCACGCTACCCACCTGGCCGCCGTACGGTTGCTGCACCGCCAGGAGCTACAACTGGCCCAGCTGAATTCCGCCCCTACTACCGGCACCGTGCGCCTGCTCACCGCCAAGGGCCAGCCCTTTACCGGGCCGTTACGCCCGGGCCAACAGGTACTCCTGCGCCTGCCCGATGCCGTGGTACCGGCCCGCATTGGGGGCCAAATGCCCCTCTTCCTTCCTTAACTGACTTTCCGTTTAGTTCTATGTCGCCCCAGAATCTTACCTACCGCCAGGCCATCGAAGAGCTGGAAACCATCCTGCGCGCCCTCGAAACCGATGCCGTGGACGTGGACGACCTCACGGCCCGCGTGCAGCGCTCCGCCGAACTAATACGCCTGTGCAAGCAGAAGCTCCGTTCCGCCGAATCAGCCATCGACCAGGTATTTGAGAACCTGGAAGATGAGGACGACGAGTACGCCGAGGAATAAATACTAGCAATATTCCCTGTGCTGCATAGGTTATTTTTTATATTTGATTCTTCCTGTTCCTTACTCTCCTTATAACACACCATGACAAACAACGACCTGCAACAGGCCAGTGACTGGACGCGCAATTACCGCAACCAGAACCCTGGCGGGGTAAAGGGCCATTGCATCTCTGCCGCTATCCTGAATGACCTTCTATCCCAGCCCGGCTGCGTGGGCGTACGCGCTTACTACGGATTAGATGACAACGGGGCACCCAAGCTGATTTTGGTTGGGTACGACTCTAACGACAACGACATTTTGAGCAGCACAGCCACAGCTGCCCGAGGTGTAATGGATGAGGAATCTTCTTCGCTCACTTCTTCTTCCCAAATAGCTACCGCCCTGCCGCCTTGCCCTCCTTGCTGCAGCATTGACAACCCCCTAAATAGCTAGAGGCGTATTCCTCTGAAATGCCCGTTTGGTTCATCACCCTGTGCAAAGGCATTGATTTTGTAGTCTACTGGGCTATGGTAATTCCCATTGCCATAGCCCAGTACAATCGTCGATGGCTAGTTGGGGGACTTCGGACGCTACGTTTTATCCCGTTATTTCTGCTTGTAATGTATTGCTGCGCCCAAGTTGCAATTATACTGTGGCGTTATACTTTACCAATCAACCACCTGAATACTGTTGGTGAGGCGCTTCTGTATTTGAAGGTGTATCATGATGAATTCACGAACAGTATTATCAAGCGACGTGTACGACTAGTTGCCGTAATCTTCCTCGCATTTGCGGTAGTTGATTCCTTCTGGTTGGAAGGTTTTCAGCAAATCAATGCTTACACTAACCTTATTGAAAGTTTCTTAATTATTACTCTGGCACTTATATATTTTGAAATACATATTCTGAGACGCCAGCGAATAGCGGCTTTGCGGAAACCTATGTTCGTGGCCTCTATTGGCATCATACTCTATTTAGCCGGCACTATTGTTTTACATCTGGTTACCAATCACCTGATTGCTGCTAACGATGAAGGAGATGCACGGATAGTGTATTTAATCAGCTCTTTTTTGCTGTTCCTCATGGTTACATTGTTCAGCCGGGCGTTTTGGCTGGCGCGGCCCGTTAAGGCTCTGGATACCACTACTGCACCGATAATTATTAACGCGTGAAGGTTGCCTTCCCTCACAAGTCTCAGGGTTGATGCTTTTGGCCTCTCTGTTCACGCAGACGCTGATGCCTGCCTGGCTCCGTCCTTTCTGCGACTTGGTTGAGGCCATTGGCTATGGCACTATGCTTATTCCAATAAGCCTAGCGTGGCAGCGCCGCTGGGGGTTGCGTGGTGGAATGAAACCCCTCGCGTTTCTGCCCGCTTACATGCTAAGCATGGCGATACTCATGAAGATAGCCGCCGTTGTGTGGCGCAACAATCTACCCGTAATCCATGTATCTACCGTAGGAGAAACTTTGCTCTATTTAGTAATCTATCATACCGAGTTTAAACACAAACGCGCTAAAAAAATCATTCGAATATTAGCAATTACCTTTTTGATATTTGCTGCAGTTGATTCTTTTTACTTAGAGGGATTCAGCCGCATAAATTCATTCACCAATTTATTAGAGAGCATTATAGTTACAGGTTTGGCGCTGTTGTATTTTGAACGCACTCTTATTCGGAGACGAAACACTCAATTGCAGCGGGTGCCGCTTTTTATCGCCACAATTGGTATTATCATGTATCTATCTGGCACCGTCGTTATTTATTTGGCTACTAATCATTTTATAGACACAAACGATGAATACGGCGCGCGGCTGATATTCCTGCTTAATTCGGCATTGATCTTCACGCTGGCCCTGCTGTTTGCCCGTGCATTTCTGCTAGTCGATAGTAACCCTCAATCTTCAATAGTTGAAGGTCACCGTAACAGACGGTAGATTGATCCCTGCTTAGCGAAGCTCACTCTAAGGAAAGCTCTGCGCAACGCTTCTCCAGTGTCTAAACCAAGGAATCATCCAGCTACCTTCTTAGGCCTATTGTTGAGGGTTTCTGAGTTATTTTGTTTCTTGCTGCAATACCATAATCTACCGTTTACCCCGAGGCCGTTTGCGGCGGCTGCTGCCCAATGAACCATTGGCTGTATCCTGTATTGCTGGCTACCCCGGTGCTGCTACTGCTGGCTCTGGGTATAGTGGGCTTTGTGCTGCGCTACCAGCGCCGGCTGCTCCGCCAGCAGGAGGAAATGCGCCGCATGCAGGAAGATGCCCAGCAGCAGGCCCTGGAAGCGGCCCTGTTGGCCCAGGAGGAGGAACGCCGCCGCATTGCCGCCGACCTGCACGACGGCGTAGGAACCACGCTGGCCATTGTAAAGCTACACCTGAACACCCTCAACCAACCCGACCTGACTGAGGAGGCCACCCTACTGCTGGACCAAGCCATTAACGAGGTGCGCCGGATTTCGCGTAACCTCCTGCCCGCGGCCTTACAAAAGTTTGGCTTATCCTTCGCCCTGGAAGCCCTGGCCCGCACCATGCCCGCCGACGGGCCTACCCACGTAACGGTGGAGCAGCTGGGCACCCCGCGCCGCCTGGAGCCCAAGCACGAGCTAATTGTGTTTCGGGTGGTGCAGGAACTGCTGGGTAACGGCCTGCGCCACGCCCACGCCAGCCAGATTCATATTGAGGTGGAATACGGGGCCGACTCCTTGGCGCTGCGCTACACCGATAATGGCGTGGGCTTCGACCCTACCGCCTCCGACCAGCCTCCCCTGCCCGGCACCCGTACCGGCCTGGGCCTTACAAACCTACGCAGCCGCGTGGGCGTGCTGCGGGGCACGCTCCGGCACGAGTCGGCTGCCGGGCAGGGCACCCAGGTTTGGATTTCGCTGCCCCTGCCGTACCTTACTACCACTCAAGCACCTAGCCTCTCACTCGCATGAGCACACCCGCCATCCGTCTGGCCGTCGTCGACGACCACATTTTATTTCGAAAGGGCTTGCGGGCTCTCATCAGCGGATTTCCGGGTATGGAAGTGCTGTTTGAAGCAGGCGACGGCCAGGAGTTGCTGGAGCGCCTGGACCAGGGCACCATTCCGGATGTGATTCTGATGGACCTGCAGATGCCCGTGCTCGACGGCCTGCAAACCGTGCGGCTGCTGCGGGCCCAGTATCCGCAGGTGCGCTCTATCATCATTTCTATGCACGATGAGCCGGAGCTGATTGATTCACTTCGCGCTGAAGGAGCCCACGGCTACCTGCTCAAGAATGCCAGCCCGGAGGAAGTATTAGGGGCCATCCAGAGTGCCATCAATACCCGTCCCGGCTCTGGTAGCTCCCGTACGGTACTCTCCGCCTCTTTCTAGCTCCTGAGCAAATTACCGAGGCTTAGCAAGCACTATAAAACACAACGCCCCTGACCGTTATGGCCAGGGGCGTTGTGTTTTTGGGGTAGCACAGGGCGCTTACAGCCCAATGGACATACCCAGGGTGAAGGTGCGGCCCCGGTTAAAGAAGGCCTGCAGCAGGTTGGGGTCCACTACGTTGGAGCTGTTCCGGTTCGACACGT
The DNA here is from genome assembly GCF_020421205.1 of Hymenobacter pini. Classification (GTDB taxonomy): domain Bacteria; phylum Bacteroidota; class Bacteroidia; order Cytophagales; family Hymenobacteraceae; genus Hymenobacter; species Hymenobacter pini. Next base: position 129,109 of record NZ_JAIZZH010000001.1, on the reverse strand, counting down.
CGGTGAAGTAGAACTGGTTGAGTACATTCAGCACCGAAGCCCGGAAGCCAATGCGCACTTTCTCGCGGTACATGGGGCGCAGGTCGTAGCCGAAGTGCAGGTCCAGGTTTTTGCTGGTGGGCAGGCGGTACGCATCTGTGCGGGAGCTTTCTTCCAGAATGCTCTCGGGGTTGAAGGCGGCGTAGTACTTAGAGAATACCAGCAGCGAGGGGCGCACGTAGAATCCGCGAATCGGCTCGTAGCGCAGGCCCAGCTGAAACTGGTTCTGGGCGGCATCACCCACGTGTACCCCATCCAGGTACACCGGCTGGTCAATCTGGTTTACCTGAATGCCCGATTCCGTTACCTGGTTCAGCAGGCCCTTGCCTACCCAGCGCCAGTCGGCCACGGCAATGGCGGCGTTCAGCTGTAGGCTGCGGCTGATTTCCTGGGCTACGCTCATTTCCACGCCCATGTGGCGGGCATCCACATTGCGCACCGTGCTGTACACCACCTCACCGGTAGCCGTAGATACCGAGTTAGTAGATTTGTTGGCCCACAGGATGTAGTAGGCATTCAGGGTAGCTTTTAGGCTGGGGTAGCTGATGCCGTAGCCCAGCTCCACGGTCGTAATGCCTTCGGGCTTCACATTGCGGTACTGCTGGCCCTGCGAGGTGTACACCTGGTTGAAGAATGGCACGCGGCTGTTGTAGCCCACGTTCATAAACAGGTTGTTGCGCTCGGTTACGTTGTAGTTGGCCCCAGCTTTCAGGCTATAGCCCGTGAACTTGGCCCAGGGAGTTTCCAGGTAGTTGCCATCGGCGGCGGTGTAGACTTGCCCGTTGATGGTTTGCGACTGGTTGTAGCCCACATCGTAGCTCTGGCCGTCCACGGTTACTTGCTTGGGCCGGAAGTAGTCGATGCGCTTGTAGCGAATCTGCGACAGGGTACCGCTTACCACGGCCGACAACACCGGGGTTTTGTACTCCAGCTGCGCGTAGCCGCCCAGCCACTGGGTTTTGCCGTCGTAGTTGTAGCTGATTTTGTCGCCTTCGCGCAGGCGGGTAGCGGGGTCCTGGTTCCGGTCGCCGGCGTTGGTAATGGTGGTGTTCAGGTAGGTATAATCACCGCCCAACAGGTCGCGCACTTCGCGGTAGTGCAGGCCCCGGTAGAGGCGGCCATCCACCCCAGCCGAGAAAGTCAGCTTCTCGCCCAGCGTGTAGTCGGCCCCCAATACACCGCCGTACCAGCGGTGGCTGTTCACGTTGTTCACTAGGAACTGCAGGGAGCGGTTTTCAGCCCCAAACACCGTGTCGCGGCGGCCGGTAGTGGGGTTACGCGTTACGGACACGATGTCCCGGTTCCGCACGTTCCGGTCGTAGATACCCTGGAAGTCCGTCTGGCCAGTGAGGGAACTGGCGGTAATGGTGCTGGAGTTGGCCGTGGTGAGGCCGCTCACCCCGCCGCCATTACCGAAGGACGCATACGCCACGGCGCTGATGAACAGCTTGCTGTTCACCTGCCAGTAGTCGTTGAGATTGATTTGGGGCTTGTGGTAATAGTTGCTCCGCTCGTTCAGGATTTCGGTATCCTGCACGTTCGTCACCTGGCGGGTAGTAGGGTCCCGATCGTAGCGAATCAGCTGGCCCCAATATGGGTTGTACTTAAAGCCCCGGTTGCCGTTGGTGGGCGTAGTAGCCCCAATTTCCTGGGCTTTTTCCTGCGAAAACAGCCCTACCGTTTGCGCGAAGCTGCGCGTACCGTGGCTCTGGGGCGAGCCCAGGCCAGTGAGGGAGATGCGGTGGTTGCCTACTCGCTTGCTGATGTTGCCGAAATACGTCCAAGCATCATCAAAGGCCTTATCAACCCAGCCATTAGAGAGGCGGCGGGAGCCGTACACCGTCACGGCCCAGTCGCCCTTCATAGTGCCGGTGCTTAGCATTAGGGAGTACTTCTGGTAGCTGTTGGAGCCAGTTTCGATGCGGGCCAGAGCCGCTTTCTTATCATCGAAGCCGCGGGTGAGCACGTTGATGCTACCACCTACTGAGGGTACCGAAATTTTGGAAGCCGAGAGGCCGCGCTGTACCTGCAGGCTCTTGGTCACGTCGCCCAAGTCCCAGTTCGACCAGAACACCTGGCCGGTTTCCATATCGTTCACGGGCACACCGTTCACCAGTACGGCCACGTTGCGCTGGTCAAAACCGCGGATGTTGATGCGCGAGTCGCCGGTGCCGCCGCCTCCCTGGGTGGCGTACACGCCCGGCGTTTCGTTCAGAATCATGGGCAGGTCCCGGTTCGAGAGAGTTTCGCGTAGCTTCACCTCGTTCACGGCCGCAAAAGCCACCGGCGTAGAGCGCTCCACGGCCACGCCCAGGGAGCCTACTACCTGCACTTCGTTCAGGGTCGCACCATCGGAGGTGAGGTTGAAGGTAGCCGTGGCGTTCTGGTTGCTCACCGTCACCTTCTGCTCCAGCACCTTGTAGCCGATGAAGGAAGCCCGCACGGTGTAGGTACCGGGCTTGAGGCCGGGCACGATGTAAGTGCCGTTGTCTTCGGCCCCGGCCCCGGTGTTGGCGCCGTTGCCCACTACCTGCACGGTAGCGCCCGGCAGGCCCTCGCCCGTGAGCTTGTCAAGCACGCGCCCTTTAATAGAATACGTGGCCTGCCCCACTGCCGACAAAGCAGCCAGGCACACCAGCAAAAGAGAAAGTAAGGTGTGTTTCATGCAGAAATACAAGAAGTGCAGCGTTTGCGCCAGGCAAAGGTAAGGGTTTGGCCAGTAGCCCAAAAGCCAGCAAATGAAGTTCTGATGAGATTATACCCAAGCTGCTAGCTTCACTCCTACCAGTTCGGTACCTGGCCGTTTGTCACAACGCACGCCGCACTACGCCAGCTCGGTGCTGGGGTCCCAGAAACGGGTTTTAAAATCCTGCACCTGGTCGTCGAGTACGGGTACGCCTTCGGCTTCCAGAGCTTCCTGCATGGCCGTGGGCGTGGCAAAGTGCTGTTTGCCGGTGAGTAGGCCGTTGCGGTTGATAACGCGGTGGGCGGGTACATACTCGTTGGCGGTGTGGGCGGCCATCATGGCCCACCCTACCATGCGGGCCCCGTGCCGGGCCCCGAGGTAGTGGGCAATGGCTCCGTAGGTAGTAACGCGGCCCAGGGGCACCAGCCGTACCACCTCGTGTACATCTTGAAAGAAGTTGCGGTGCGCTTCGGTGGGGTTGCGAGGAATGGACACGGAGGTAAAGTGTGAAGTGGTGAATTTAACAGTAGGTCAGGCTCACTGGCGCAAGTAGCGCAGACGGAACAACAAACTCACCATTTCACAAATCCACTATTTCACCTTTCCCGTGCCGGCGCAACCCGCTGTCATTTTCTGTGTCTTACCCCCATCATTCCCCTCCGGTCCCGGCGTCAACCAAAACCCGCTGGTTCGCGTTGTGGCAGTTGCCCCATCTCTGCCTCCGGATGAGGTTCCACCCGAAGTACACCCATGCAGACCCAGGAACACCCCGAAACTTACGAAACCGAAACCCGCTCCGGTAGCGCCGGCCGCCGCATCCTTTGGCTGTTGGTGGCGCTGGCCGTGGTGGGCGCACTGGCGTTCATCAAAATAAAATATTTTCCCTCCCAAAGCCCCGATGCCAAAGGCGGCGGAGGCAAAGGCGCAGCCGGCGGGAGTAGCGGAAAAGGCGGCCCCGGTGGGCCGGGCGGCAAAGGCGGTGGTCAGAAGTTACCGGTGCAGGTATACGTGGTAAAAGCCACCAGCCTGGCCGACGAGGTAGCCGCCACGGGCTCTATTCTGGCCGAAGAATCGGTGGTTATCAAGAGCGAAATTTCGGGCAAGATTACCAGCCTGAACATCCGGGAGGGCCAGCCGGTGAGTAAGGGTCAGCTGCTGCTAAGCATCAACGCCGACGAGATTCAGGCGGCCCTGAAGAAGCAGGAATACAACATCAAGCTGTTCCGCGACCAGGAAAAGCGCCAGCGTACTCTGCTGGATAAGGAGTATATCAGCGCCCAGGAATACGAGCAGGCCAACAACCAGCTGCTCACGGCTCAGGCCGATTTACAGTCGTTGCGGGCCTCGCTGGCTAAGGCCTACGTGCGGGCACCCTTTGCGGGCGTATTGGGCCTGACCACCGCCACCGTAGGCACCTACGTGAGCCCCGGTGCCGAAATTACCACGCTTTCCCGGGTGAAGCCGGTGAAAATCAACTTCACGGTGCCCAGCCGCTTCTCTAGCCTGGTGCGCACCGGCGACCCTATTACCATCACCGACGAGGCTTCGAACAAGCAATACGAGGCCCGGGTGTACGCCCTCGACCCGCAGATTGACCCTGTAAGCCGCACCCAAACCGTGCGGGCCCGCTACGCCAATACCAACAACGAGCTGCGCCCCGGTGCCTTTGTGAAGGTGAACCTGCAGCTGGGCCAGACGTCTGACGCCCTACAGGTACCTACCGAATCCGTTATTCCCGAGGCCAACGGCTACAGCGTGTACACCGTGCAGAAAGGAAAAATGGTACCGAAAAAGGTAAAAATCGGGGTACGCTCCGACCGCCTCATTCAGATTACCGACGGCCTCGCCGTGGGTGACTCTGTTATCCGGACCGGCATCCTGCAGGTGAAGCCGGGTGATGCGGTGCGGGTGACCAAATAGTAATTCCCGCAGTGGGTGGCAGTGGATGGCGCAGTGTCTCGCGGTGGCCGTTCACGCACTGCGAACCACTGCGTTTTCCACTGCGAGACCCTGCGTGAAATAGACCTATGAGCTTATCCTCCACCAGTATCAACCGCCCGGTGCTCGCCATTGTGATGAGCCTGGTGATTGTGATTTTCGGGGTCATCGGCTTCCGGTATCTGAGTGTGCGCGAGTACCCGAGCGTGGACCCGCCCATCATTACCGTATCGGCCAGCTATACCGGGGCCTCGGCCGACGTGATGCAGGGCCAGGTGACGGAGCCGCTGGAAGAAGCCCTCAACGGCATTCAGGGCATTAAGAATCTGACCTCCAACTCCCGTGACGGCCGCACCCAGATTACCGTGGAGTTTGACCTCGACGCCGACCTGGAAACCGCCGCCAACGACGTGCGCGACAAGGTATCAGGCGCGCAGGGCCGCCTCCCGCGCGACATTGACCCGCCCATCGTGAGCAAGGCCAACGCCGACTCCCAACCTATTGTAATGACCTACCTCAGCTCCAACCAGCGCAACCTGCTGGAGCTAACCGACTACGCCAACAACACCCTGAAAGAGCGCCTCCAAACGATTCCGGGCGTATCGGAGGTGCGGGTGTACGGGGAGCGGAAGTACTCTATGCGCCTGTGGCTGGATCCGGTGAAGCTCTCGGCCCTGAGCGTGAGTCCCGTGGAAGTGCAGCAAGCCTTGACGCGCGAAAACGTGGAGCTGCCCAGTGGGGCCGTGCAGGGGCAGGCTACCCAGCTTACCCTGCGTACCATGGGTCGCCTAAGCACCGTAGAGGACTTTAACAATCTGATTATCCGCAAAGATGCCACCTCCCTGGTGCGCCTCTCGGACATTGGCTACGCGGAGCTCTACCCCGAGAACGACCAGACCATCTTCAAGGTGAACGGCGTGCCGATGGTGGGCTTGGCCGTTATTCCGCAGCCGGGCTCCAACCAGATTGACATTGCCGACGAGTTCAACAAGCGCATTGAGCTGTACGGCAAGGATTTGCCCAAGGACCTGGTACTCAAGCCGGGCTTCGACAACTCGGTGTTCATCCGCAAATCCATCAACGAGGTGGAGCACACCATTATCGAAGCCTTCGTGCTGGTAGTGGTGATTATTTTCCTGTTCCTGCGCGACTGGCGCTCCACTATTATTCCGGTAGTAGCCATTCCGGTGTCGCTCATCGGTATTTTCTTCGTGATGTACCTGATGAACTTCTCCATCAATGTGCTCACGCTGCTGGCCGTGGTGCTGGCCATTGGTCTGGTAGTAGACGACGCCATTGTGGTGCTGGAAAACATCTATTCCCGCATTGAGGAGGGCGAAGATCCCAAAACAGCCGCCATTAAGGGCTCCGAGGAAATTCTGATGGCCGTTGTCAGCACCACCATTGTGCTGGCGGCGGTGTTCCTGCCGGTAGTGTTCCTCACGGGTATCACGGGCCGCCTGTTCCGGGAATTTGGCATTGTGGTGGCCGGTTCGGTGCTGATTTCGGCGTTTGTGTCGCTCACGCTCACGCCCATGATGTGCTCGGTACTGCTGAAGCGGGAGGAAAAGCACAACTGGTTTTACCGCAAAACCGAGCCCTTCTTCGAGAAGATGATTGGGGGCTACAAAGAGAGCCTTGAAACCTTCCTGCGTAACCGCTGGCTGGCCTGGCTGGTGGTGGCGGGCACTGGGTTGGGCATCTGGTATTTCATGAAGGCTATTCCCTCGGAGCTGGCCCCGGTGGAAGACCGGAGCCGCATCAACCTGAACGCCACGGGCCCCGAGGGCGCCTCGTTTGAGTTCATGGATGCCTACATGGCTCAGCTTACCAAAATGGCCATGGACTCGGCCGGGGAGCAGAATTTGAGCAGCGTATTTGCCGTAACGTCGCCGGGCTTCGGGGGCGGCTCCAACTCGGGTACGGCCCGGGTGCTGCTGCTGGAGGCCGATAAGCGCCCCCTGCCCCAGCCCGCCATTGCCGATAAGCTGAGCGCCGGGGTGAAGAAGCTCACCGCCGCCCGCACCTCCGTCAGCCAGGACCAGAGTATTGGCGGCGGGGGCGGCGGCCTGCCGGTGCAGTTCGTTATTCAGACCCAGGACTTCGACAAGCTGCGCACGGCCGTGCCCAAGTTCCTGGATGCCGCCCGCCAAGACCCCACCTTCCAGTTCGTGGATGTGAACCTGAAGTTCAACAAGCCCGAGCTGCGCGTGAACATTGACCGGGAAAAGGCCCAGAGCCTGGGCGTGTCGGTGCAGAGCATTTCGCAGACGCTGCAGGCCGGCCTGAGCGGGCAGCGCTACGGCTATTTTATTCGGGAGGGCAAGCAGTACCAGATTATCGGGCAGGTGGCCCGCGAAGACCGGAGCCAGCCCCTGGACGTACGCTTGTTATCGGTGAAAAACGCCAACGGCGAGCTGATTCAGCTGGATAACGTGATTCGGCTGGAGGAAAGCAGCACCCCGCCCCAGCTCTACCGCTTCAACCGCTACAACTCGGCCACTTTCTCGGCCTCGCTGGCCCCCGGCCGCACGCTGGGTGATGGTATTGCCGCCATGCAGGCCATTGCCGACAAAAACCTGGACGACACGTTTAGCACCGAACTGGCCGGTTCCTCCCGTGACTTCCAAGAAAGCTCCAGCAGCTTGGTGTTTGCCTTCGGGCTGGCTCTGGTGCTAATTTACCTAGTGCTGGCGGCGCAGTTCGAAAGCTTCCGCGACCCGGTAATTATCATGGTAACGGTGCCGCTGGCCCTCTCGGGGGCGCTGCTTAGCCTGTGGTATTTCAACCAGACGCTCAACCTGTTCTCCCAGATCGGCATTATCATGCTGGTGGGGCTGGTGACGAAGAACGGTATCCTTATCGTGGAATTTGCCAACCAGCAGGTGGAAAACGGCAAGGACTACATGACGGGGCTGATTGAGGGGGCCACGGCCCGTTTCCGCCCCATCCTTATGACCTCGCTCTGCGCCATCCTGGGCATTCTGCCCATTGCCGTAGCTACCGGCGCGGGCGCGCTCAGCCGCCGGGCCATGGGTATTGGCGTAGTGGGTGGGCTGTTTTTCGCCACGGCGCTTACCCTGTACGTGGTGCCAGTTATGTATTCGTATTTCGCTACGGCCAAGAAACACAAGCATTCTGAGGCCGAAGAAAAAGCGGTTGCGGCGTAGTGCCCCCGCGCTACTGCCGTTTCCGCCGCCTTTTTCAGCCGTTGACTTACTCCATGCCTCGCTCCTTTCTTCTCGCCCTGCTGCTGGCTGCTCCCCTTCCCTTGCTGGCGCAACGGCCGGTGCTGCCCACCCGCGCCCCGGCCACTCAACCCCAGAGCAAGCCACAAACCGAAAAACCCGAAACCGTTGCCTCCGCCCCGCCCCTGTCGCTGGCGGAAGCCATTCGGATTGGGATTGAAAACAACTACAGCATCCGGCTTTCCCGGCAGGATGAGCGCATTGCCACCAACAACGTAACGCGCGGCAACGCCGGTCAGCTGCCGGTAGTGAACGGCAACTTCACCCGCACCTTCAACCGCAATAACGTGCGGCAGGAATCCTCAGCCCGACCAGAGCCCAGCGTAGCCAGTGGGGCCAAGTCCAATCTGTTCAACACGAACGTAGCGGCCACTTGGACGATTTTTGATGGCCTCGGGATGTTCATTGCCTACGACCGGCTGCAGGCCCTGGAGCAAAGCCAGCAGCAGCTGACGCGGGCCACCGTGGAGGAAACCGTGGCCAGCATTACCGACGCCTATTTTGTGGTGGTGCGCGAGTCGGGCAAAATCAACTCCATTGAGGAGGCGCTGAAAATTGGCCAGTCCCGCATCGACCTGACCCAAGCCCGCGTGGATGTGGGTGTGGCAGCTAAAGTAGAAGTGCTGACGGCCCGCGTGGATTACAACGCCGACCGTTCTATTCTGATTCAGCAGCAGGAAGCCCTCAAAACGGCCAAAATCACGCTTAACAATCTACTGGGCCGCAACCCTAACCTCGATTTTCAACCTCAGGACTCAATTGTAGTAGCCCAAAACCTGAACCGGGACGAGGTACTGGCCCAAATCCGGCAAAACAACCCCCGCCTGCAACAGGCCCGCACCAACACTGAGGTAGCCACCTATGACCGCAAACTGGTACGCGCCTCCCGGTTCCCGCAGGTGGGCCTGACCTCGGGCTACAGCTTCAACCGCAACATCAACGGAGCGGCGTTTTTCGGTAATCAGTTGGTGACGAACATCGGCCGCACCTACGGCCTTAACTACGGCGTGGTGGCCTCCGTGCCTATCTTCGATGGATTCAACCGCAACCGTCTGGAGCAGAATGCCCGCATTGCCGAGGAGCAAAGCCAGCTGCAGCTCGACCAAACCCAGCTGCAGCTGGATGCCGAGGCCGAACAGGCCTGGGCTCAGTACCAGAACCGGTTGCAACTCCTGGAACTGGAGGAAACAAATATTCTGCTGGCCCGCGAAAACGTGGCTATTGCCCTAGAGCGGTATCGGCTGGGCCTACTTACACCCCTGGATTTGCGGGTGGCCCAACGCACGCAGCTGGATGCCGAGGTGCGGCTGCTGGATATCCGCTACCAGGCCAAGCAGGCCGAAATTGTGCTGCGTCGCCTCAGCAGCGGGTTGGTACAGACCTCCGCTACTCAACCGTAATTTTTCGACCTCGTATCAGCAGGGTATGAACACTGCCACTTCGTTAGCGGATTTCCTGGACCTGTCGTACCGCCCCGATCTGCACATCCTTACGGTGCGCTGGCTACGGGCTGTTTCGCACGAGGAGTTGCAGGCGGGCTTTGAGGCGGCCCGCCGCTACGGCCAGGAGCGTCACGCAGCGCGGTGGCTGGTGGATGTTCGTCGCCGTACAGAGCTGGATGCCTCTTCCTCGGCGTGGGTAGCCGAAACCCTGCTTCCGGCCGCCGCGGCCGATGTAGTGCCGGCCCGTTTGCAGGTAGCCTACCTGTTGTCGCCGGCGCGGGTTGAGATACTGCACACCGATAAGGGGATGCACTCCGTGGTTACTACTGCTCAGCAGCCCACCCAGTCCTACCAACTCCAAACGTTCCTGGATGAAGGCCCGGCCGTTAACTGGCTGCTGCACACCTGAACACTGCACTTTCGATTTTAACAACACCCCCGGCTCCTCTGAAGCCGGGGGTATTTTTTTGACTGATTGCAACATCCCGAAAAACCATTCACATCCAAAATCACCGGGTTCAAAGAGAAACCAGCCTGATCAAGCGAAGTAATGGAACCCGCGAGGTGGCAGGGGCTAGTTTTGTTTCAACAACAGCTCCACTACACCACACACCTGCCGCGTATGTTCGCTCGTCTTCTCAAAACCAGCCTCGTTCTTTTCGCTTTATCGTTCTGCCTGCCGGGCCACTCATCGGCGGCAGGCTTGTTCGGGGGCCGTTTGCTGCCTTCGGTGAAGGCCAAGCAGCGCGGCTACATGCATGTGCACCGTCCCAATTACCGCCTCTACCGCTCGTACCGCCATTTCTAAGCGTAATCAGCCAGTCTGCGCCGCAGCCCTAACCTGCGGTGCAGACTGGCCACAATGCCACTCCCCTCGCCGCCCTGGCCCTACACTCGTAGCGCCGGGGCTGATTATTTTGCGGATGAACAGTTTACTGTGGCTTGTAGGCCCGCAGTTGCTGCAAGGCTTCCAACGTTTCTTTGCGCTTGTCCTTCTCTTTTTCCTCCTCGCCTTGGGGTTCTTGGGAAGGCGTGCTGAAAAAGGTTAGGATGTGCTGCTGCTGGGTTGCCGTCAGATGCTCGAATTTCTTATCGGCCAGTTTGCGCAGCCATTCGCCGTAGGTTTCATCGGTGAGGGCATATTCTCCCAACTTGGTGGGTTTGCCCGTGTCAAAGTCGGCATTGGCCAAGCGGGGTGCGGCGGCCGTAGTGTCGCGCGGCTCCTTTTCTAATAGGGTGCAATAGTTGCGCATTACGCTCCGGAAGCTGGCTTTGAACAGCTCCTGCGCTTCGGGCGTGGGCAGCTTGAAAGCAAACGGTTTCAGCGGCCCTATTTTGGGCAACACCCGCACAAAGTAGGAAAGCACTCGGGCTCCGGTGCCGGGGTGTTCGTAATCAGTACCGTACCGCTTGCGGTACTCCTGCTCGCTTTCCTTATACACATATTCGCGGCGGCGGGCTCGGGGGCTGAGCCGGCGGATTTCCTTTTTCTGGCTCTGCCACGCGGCCCGGCTGGCAATGGGAATGAGGCTGCGCACGGCAAACCGGAACGAACTGACGGCCAGATCCACGTTAAATACAATCTGGCCCAACTCCAGCCCGTAGGTTTTCAAAAATGCCCGTTCCAGCACCGGCTTACTCACTTGAAACCCAATGTAGCGCTGGTAATCAGCCGTACGGTAACGGCCGGCGGCTACCTGCACCACATCGAAGGCAAACTCCAATTGCGTGTGCTGAATGGGCGCTTCCTCATAGGTTATGTTGTCGCCGAACTTGGCCCGCAGCTCCGGGTACACGCTAGGCATGGCGCGGTTGGTACCCTCAGGGTGGCCGTTGATATCGGCGGCGTAGTGAGCCAGTGCCCCCAGTGCAAAGGCGTACTCGTTGCGGTCATGAGCCTCGTTGAGCAGGTTTCGCACAAAATCTCCGGAGCGGACGTAGTGCGTGAGGTTGGTAAACAGCACCGAGCCGAACGGGTAGTAGCCCATATCCTGCAGAATGGAACCCCCGTAGGCGTAGCTTTTCGCCTCAAGCAGCTGCTCGTCGGTGGTGCCGGGGTAACGCGCCTGCAGTAGCGGTACCAAGCAACGCTGCCAACTGGAATCCACGTTGGCTTGGTGGGTGAGGACGGAATAGGCGCGGGCGGGACGGGCAGTCAGCCCCAGCACCACGGCTAGGGCAAGTATCCATTTGTACATACGGAGGAGCCCAGGCAGATACTAGATGGCCGCAGGCACCCTCAGTACGGTTGCGTTACCACGGTGGTTGTTGGTACACGAATCCGTAGACTCAAAAGCTTGCCAGCCCGCTTCCGCCTCCCCCGATTTAGCCCAACCTGAATTCAGAAACCTACCAAATTTCGGTAGCAACACAGGTTTGGCTACCCAATCCGGGAGTTCAGCCGTACCTTTGCCTCGTGAAGCAACTGGTAGCCTTCTTTCTGGGAATGCTGATGCTCGTGAGCGGCTTGGTTCCGCAGAACGACCTGTCGGAACTAGGTAAGCTACCGGAGCTGGCCCAGCACTACCGCTACCACCGGGCCTTAGCGGGCGGCAACTTGTCGCCGCTGGCGTTTCTGGCGCTGCATTACGGCCCCCACGGCGCGGACCACCGCCGCCACCCCTACTCCCAGCGCGATGCGCAGGACCACCACAAACTGCCACTTGAGCAACACCACCACGATTGTGTGATGGTGAGTTTTGTGCTGCCGCTTGGCCGGGTGCTTCTGCCCCCGCGCCCCCTCTCTTGGCCCGCTGCCGCCTACCGCGTGGCTCCCGGCCCGCTCTACGCCTTCAGCGTGAGCACCTCCTTGCTGCAGCCGCCCCGAGCGTAGCTACCCAAAGCCCCTGGGCGTAGTGTGCCCCGGCTTCCCGTAGTTTTCTGCTCATTTCGCTGGATTTAGGTGATTTCCCTGTCATCCTGGGCGGAGCGAAGAACCCTATCACCTCATTACGATTCTTCAGGAATCAACTGACTTGATAAGATCCTTCACTCCGCTCAGGATAACTGAGGCAGCCTACTGGCGGCAATTCCTTTTCTTATGCTTGCCCGCATTATCCGGGGCAGCATCCACAACAAGCTGTTTGTGGTGCTGCTGCTCCTGGCACTGGTGGCGTGGGGTGGCTACTCAGCCACTACCCTCCCGCTGGATGCCATTCCCGACGTAACCAACAACCAGGTTCAGGTACTTACCCAGAGCCCCGCCTTGGCGGCTCAGGAAGTGGAGCAGCTCCTGACCATTCCGCTGGAGCAAAGCCTGCGCACCATTCCGGGCGTCACGGAAGTGCGCTCCGTGTCGCGCTTTGGCCTCTCGGTGATTACCGTGGTGTTCGAGGACGATGTTCCGACGCTGCAAACCCGCCAGCTGGTGGCCGAAAAGCTCCGTACCGCCGAGGCCGACTTGGGCGCGGGCCTGGGCCGCCCCGAAATGGCCCCCATCACCACCGGCCTGGGCGAGATTTTCCAGTACAGCTTAGCTATAAAGCCCGGCTTCGAACAGAAATACTCCCTGGCCCGCCTGCGCGAGTTGCAGGACTGGGTGGTGAAGCGGCAGCTGGCTGGCGTGCCCGGCGTGGTAGATGTGAGCAGCTTCGGGGGCTACGTGCGTCAGTACGAGGTAAGCGTGAGCCCCGAGCGTCTCAACGCCAGCGGCGTGACCATGCCCGAGCTGTTCTCGGCCCTGGAGGCTAGCAACGCCAACACTGGTGGTAGCTACTTAGAGCGGGGCCGCAATGCCTACTTTATCCGGGGCGAAGGCCGAGCCAGCTCCCTGCAGGATGTGGGCAGCATTGTGGTGAAGCAAAACGGCGGCGTGCCCCTGCTGGTGCGCGACGTGGCAGAGGTTCGCTTCGGCCACTCGGTGCGCTACGGAGCCATGACGCGTAACGGCCAGGGCGAAACCGTGGGCGGCATTGTGCTCATGCTCAAAGGGGCGTCGTCCGAGCAAACCATCAAAGAAGTAAAAGCCCGCGTAACCGAAATCAACCAGGCACTGCCCCAGGGCGTGTACGTGCAGCCCTTCCTCGACCGCACCAAGCTGGTAGATACCGCCATTCACACCGTGGCCAAAAACCTCATTGAAGGCGGCATTATTGTGATGGTAGTGCTGCTGGTGCTGTTGGGCAACTGGCGAGCCGGGCTGGTGGTGGCCTCCATGATTCCGCTGTGCATGCTGTTTGCCCTGGGCCTGATGCGCACCTTCGGCGTATCAGCCAACCTGATGAGTCTGGGCGCGCTGGACTTCGGGCTGATCGTGGACGGGGCGGTGATTATCGTGGAAGCCATGATTTTCCACCTCGTGCATTTCCGCGCCCGGGCCGAAAACGAAACCATGGACCAAGTAGCCGAAACGGCCGCTACCCGCATGATGCGCTCCGCCTTGTTTGGCCAGCTCATCATCCTCATCGTGTACCTGCCCATCCTGGCCCTCACCGGCATCGAGGGCAAGATGTTCCGGCCTATGGCCCTCACGGTGAGCTTCGCCATTGTGGGGGCTATGCTGCTCTGCCTCACCTACGTGCCGGCCGTATCGGCCTGGGCCCTGCGCAAGGATATCAAGGAGGAAGGCACCATAGCTGACTGCATCATGAAGTTTCTGTACCGGGGCTACGAGCCCATCATCCGGGGGGCGTTGCGTCTGCGCGGTGTAGTAGCCGGCGCGGCCGTGGGCCTGCTGGTGCTGGCGGGCGTGGTATTTGCCAGCATGGGTGGCGAGTTTATTCCGCAGCTGGATGAGGGCGACTTTGCCGTGTACGTGGGCTTGGCACCCGGTTCGTCCCTCAGCCAGACTATTGCCACCACTACCAAAATGCAGCAAATTCTGCTGAAGCAGTTTCCGGAGGTGGAGCAGGTGGTGGGCAAAATTGGCACCTCCGAAATTCCCACCGACCCCATGAGCCTGGAAGATTCCGACCAGATTGTGGTACTCAAGCCTCAGAAGGAATGGACCTCGGCCCACTCCCGCGAGGAGTTGGCCAACAAGATGAGCGAGGCCTTGGCCGGTATTCCGGGCGTGAGTTTGGAGTTCCAGCAGCCCATCCAGATGCGCTTCAACGAGCTGATTTCGGGCGTGAAATCCGACATAAGCATCAAGATTTACGGCGACGACCTGGGCCTGCTGTTCGAGAAGGCCAACGAAGCCGCGGCCCTTATTCGCCCCCTCTCCGGCGTGGGCGACCTGAAAGTGGAGCAGATTGCCGCCCTGCCGCAACTGCGCGTGACGTACGACCGGCAAAAAATGGCCCAATATGGCCTGCGTGTGCAGGACCTGAACACGCTGCTGCGGGCCTCTTTCGCCGGCGACGTGGCCGGCCAGATATATGAGGGTGAGCGGCGCTTCGACCTGGTAGTGCGCCTCGACAGCACCAACCGCCAAGGCCTGCAGGATTTGCGCCAGCTGTACGTAGATGTGCCCAACGGCCAGAAAGTACCGCTGGAAGAAGTGGCCCAAGTAGATTTCCGTAACGCCCCCACCCAGGTTTCCCGCGACGATGCCCGCCGCCGTATCAATATTGGCGTGAACGTGCGTAACCGGGACGTGGAGAGCTTAGTGCAGGAAATTCAGCAGAAGCTGGGCGCTGGGTTGAAGCTGCCTGAGGGATATACCATCAAGTACGGCGGCCAGTTTGAGAATCTGCAGCAGGCCAAATCCCGCCTGGCGGTGGCCGTGCCGGTGTCACTCTTGCTGATTTTCGTGCTGCTGTACCTGTCCTTCCGCTCGGTGAAGCAGGCGGGGCTCATTTTTACGGGTATTCCGCTGGCGGCCATTGGCGGTATTCTGGCCCTATGGCTGCGCGGTATGCCGTTCAGCATTTCGGCGGGCGTGGGCTTCATTGCCCTGTTTGGGGTAGCCGTGCTCAACGGCATCGTGCTAGTAGCCAGCATCAACGAACTGGCCCTGGCTGGCATTGATTCGGTGCGGGAGCGGGTGCTAAAAGCTACGCACGAGCGGTTCCGGCCGGTGCTGCTCACGGCAGCGGTGGCTTCCCTGGGCTTCCTGCCCATGGCCCTCAGCAATTCCGGCGGCGCCGAGGTGCAGAAGCCCTTGGCTACGGTGGTTATCGGCGGGCTGATTTCCGCTACCCTGCTCACGCTAGTAGTGCTGCCCGTGCTCTACACCTTTTTCACCAAGGACGGCGAGGCCAGCCCCACCGAGCCCACTCCTGAGTTGCTGGCTGAAATCAAAGAAAACCACGAATTGTAATCCGAAGCGGTGTAGAGACGCGATACTTCGCGTCTCGGCGTCAGAACGACCTCACCCGCACCACACCGCTCAACGGGCAGACGCAAAGTGCAGCGTCTTTACATCTGACTTTCTTCTCTATGAGATACCTCTTGTTCATACTGCTGGTCCTCCCCTGTTTTGCGCAGGCTCAGACCACGCCCCGCACCCTACCCCCCCCGGCGGCTCCGGTTCCAATATTGCAACCAGGAAGCCTGCTTACCCTGAATCAAGCGCTGCAAGCCGGCCTCAGCCAAAGCCTGCTGGTGCAAACCGGCAGCTTGGAAATTGAGCGCCAACGCGCCCTGGCCCGCACCGGTTACGACGTGCCCCGCACCGTGCTCGACTACCAAGTAGGCCAGATTTCGGGGCCGTTGCGCGACCAAAGCTTCAACGTTATTCAACAGTCGGCGCTGCCGGGCGTGTACGGGGCCCAGCGCCGCCTGCTGGAAGGCCAGGTGCTCACGGCCGAGCAACGGGTGCGCCAGCAGCGCCGGGAGCTGGCGTTCCGCATCCGGAGCAGCTACTACGAACTGCTGCTGAGCTACCGCCGCGCCGCCCTGCTGCGCCGCCAAGACAGCCTGTACCAGCGCGCTGCCCGGGCGGCCCGCATCCGCTACCAAACCGGCGAAACTAACCGCCTGGAGCAGGTGTCGGCCGAGGCCCGGCGGCTGGAATTGCAGAACCGGCTGGCCACGGTACGCACCGAGCAGCAGGTGCAGCAGCAGCAGCTGGCTGTACTTCTTAACCAGTCCGGTTTGGCGCTCATCGATACCACAACCACGCCCGTGGTAGCCTTAACAGCTGCTGACACCGCCGGCCTGACGAGTGGTACCAACCCAACTCTGGCTTTATTGGAACAGGAAGTTGAAGTAAGCCGCCGCCAGACGCGGGTGGAGCAGCTGCGCCGCCTGCCCGATGTGCGCCTGGGCTATTTCAACCAAACTATCAATAAGGAAAGCGGCTTCCACGTGGCTCAGGCTGGGGTGGCGGTGCCGCTCTTGGGCGGCGTGCAGAAAAGCCGAATCCAGGCCGCCCGCATCGGTGAGCAAGCCGCCGAAACGCAACTGCGTTACGCTACTGTTCAACTCAGTGGCCAACTGGCCGGTCTGCGCCGCCAGCTCCAGCGGGCCCGGGCCTCCCTCACGTACTACGAGCAAACCGCCTTGCCCCAGGCCCGCCTGATTCTGAATACCGCCGAAAAAGGCTTCCGGGCTGGCGACATCGAGTACGTGGAATACGTGGTGAACACCGAGCCTGCCTGGCAAATTCGCACGGCCTACCTCGACCAAGTGAGCCGCTACAACGAACTGGCCCTGCAGCTACTCGCCCTTACTGGCTCTGACGCCCAATAACCGATTTAACCGGCCGCAACGCCTGTTCCCGACGAATGAACCCCATGAAAGCGTATCCTTTTCTGATAATTCTGACGCTGCTGGCCGCTTGTGGTCAGAACAAAACTCCGGAGCAGCAGGCCCCGGCTGCCCCTTCGCCCGCCCCACCAACCTCGCCCAACGAAGTACGGGTAAGCCCTGCCCAGATGCAGGCGGCGGGCTTAGAGCTGGGCGGCTTCACCTGGAAAAACCTGGCCTCCGATGTGCAGGCCAACGGTGTGGTTGACGTGCCGCCCCAGAACCGGGCCTCCGTATCGGCGGTAATGGGCGGCTACGTGCAGAGCGTGGCCGTGCTGCCGGGCCAGCAGGTGCGGCGTGGGGCCGTGCTGGCCGTACTGCGTCACCCCGATTACTTGCGCCTGCAGCAGGAATACCTGCAAAGCCGGGCCCGCGTCACGTTTCTGCAGCAGGAGCTGAAGCGCCAGCAAACCTTGGACGCGGAAGATGTGGGGGCCAAGCGCAAGCTGCAGCAGGCCCAGAGCGACTACGCCTCCGAGCAAGCTAATCTGCAGTCGACGGCCGGGCAACTCCGGTTGCTGGGCATTTCCCCTGAGCGGCTCAGCCAAGGCCGGATTTCGCCCACCGTTACCCTCACCGCGCCCATTGGCGGTAATGTGGCGGCTGTGCACATCAACCCTGGCCAGTACGTAAACCCGCAGGACGTATTGGTGGAATTGGTAGACCCCAGCCACATGCACCTGGAACTGCAGGTATTTGAGCGGGATGTAAACCAGGTGCACAACGGCCAACAGGTACTGTTTCGGGTACCCAGCCAGCGGCGCGGCTCCGACATGACGGCCAGCGTATACTTGGTAGGTAAGTCTTTCGACCCCGAGAAGCGCACCGTGAATGTGCACGCCCACCTGGAGCCGGAGCGCGACGACCTGATTCCGGGCCAGTACGTGTCGGCTGCCATCCAGACCGGGGCGGCCCGGCAACGGACGTTACCCGAAGATGCTATTGTACAAGCCGGTGAGTTCAGCTACGTATTCACGCAAACTGCACCCGGCGCATTCCGCCGCGTAAAGGTAAAAACCGGTGCCACCGACAACGGCGACGTAGCCTTGCAGTTGCTCGACCCTCTCCCCGATTCGACCCACTTAGTGCGCCGGGGCGCTTACTTCCTAGATGCGGAGTTGAAAAAAGGCCAAGATGCCGAAGAGTAATAAACCAACTGCCCGCCTGCGAATTTCGCAGGCGGGCAGTTGGTTTATTACTCTTCGGCAGGCACAACTTAATGGGCTATTTGCCTTGAGTGCCGAGTTGCTGCCGTAGCTCCTGTACTTCCCGTTCTAGGTCCAGCGTCCGGAACATTACCTTCGCTTCTAGGTCGGAGTAAGCGCGTTCTAGCTGCTCTTGTAGCAGTTTTTGCTCGGTTATGTCGGTGTTGGTGCCACACCAGCGCACAATCACGCCCTCGTCATTGCGTACGGGATAAGCGCGGCTCAGGAACCACCGGAACTCCCCGTCGTGGCTGCGGAGCGGGAACGTATCCTCCCATTTGGTACCGTCGGCCAAGGCCTGTTTCCATGTTTCCGTCACGTGGTCCACGTAGTCGGGGTGCTGCACTTTCTGCCAGCCCCAGCCCTGCATTTCTTCGGGCGTGGTGCCGGTGTAGCGGTACCACCGGTCATTATACCAATGAATGTGGCCCGTTTCATCAGCCATCCAAGCTAACTGCGGAATGGCGTTGGCCAGCGTGGTGAACTCCTGCTCCCGCTGCCGTAGGGCCAGCTGCTGCATCTTCTGGTCGTGGATATCGGTGCAGGTGCCAAACCACTTTTCAATCTCACCAGCCGCATTGCGCACCGGAATGGCCTGGCCCAAGAACCACCGGTAGTCGCCTTGCTGTGACTTGAACCGGTATTCGATTTCGTAAAAGTCGCCGGTGGCCAGGGAATGGCCCCATACCTGGCGGGCCCGCTCCCGGTCGTCGGGGTGCAGCAGGTTGTTCCACATGTCGGGTCCTACGCTGTCGGCCAGGGTGTAGCCGGTATAATCGGTCCAGCGCTGGTTGAAGTACGTGTGGAAGCCTGTCGGGTCCGTCGTCCACACCAGCTGCGGAATCAATTCGGCCAGAAAGCTAAAATCTTCGCCGGAGGCCTCCTGCCGGTTACGCAACTGCTCAATATCGAGGGTGCTGATAATCCACTGCTGCACGTGGCCATTATCGTCCAGCTGCGGATAGCCCGTGGTGCGTACCCAGCGGTATTGCCCGTCGTACCGCCGTACCCGCCACTCAATCTGGTACAGCTGCGCCGAGTCCATCATGCGCTGCACCTGAGCCGCTACCCGCTCCCCGTCCTCCGGGTGCACCAGCTCCATCCATCTGGCATTTAAGTCTTCCAGCGAAAACCCGGTGAACTGCAGCAGTTGTGGACTGGCGTAAATAGTGTTGCTCAACGCGTCCGTTACGCTCAGTAGCACACTCTCCCCGAGCGCCGCCCGGCTGGTAACGGAAGGCGAAAACTCTGGAGTATCAGAAGTAGCAGCAGCCATAGATAAACAATTGACAGGGTGATAAATACTGGGCTTACGGCTGCGTAAGATGCATTTCCATCCCCGACTGGAAGTAGAGGTTCAGTTGGCTTTCGGCCCCGTTACGAGAACGGCGCAGGCGGGTTACCAAAGCACGAGTTTGCTCCTGCCCCAGCATCAGTTCCAGGTACGGCCGGTTGAGCAGGCCGTCCCGCTGAATTTGCCACCGGCCGGCATCCTGTTTGTCCGATGCCTGCACTTCTACCCGGCCAGGCTGCAGGGCAAAGAGCTCGGCGCGGGCCAGCATGCTGGTAGGGTCGGTGTGGTTGAGTACCCGGTCAGCTACCCGCCAGTTTCCGTTCAGGAACTCGTCGGGCAGTTGTTGCAGATTAACGTCGAACAGTAATTCGGCCATAAGTGCGGGCAAAGTAAGCAGGCTGCGACGGAAGCAAATAGTGCGCCAGCTCCACAGTACGGCAGTACAACTCTCAATGATTGGTTTCTGTTCTACTTTTTTTATCCCGTACTGTTCAGCTTACCGCAAGTATAAACAAAAACGCCTTCCAAAAGGCTTGGAAGGCGTTTTTGTTCTTGGGCCCCGCAGAGCTGCTTCGCAGAGGAGGAGGGATTCGAACCCCCGGAGGTTTAACCCTCAACGGTTTTCAAGACCGCCGCAATCGACCACTCTGCCACTCCTCTGGGTATTTTCCCGCGGGATATTCAAGTGCGTTGCCGCTCTGGTTGCCAAGAAAAAAGGCTTTTTCACGGGTTGAAAAAGCCTGTTGCAGAGAGGGGGGGATTCGAACCCCCGATACCGTTGCCGGTATAACGGATTTCGAATCCGTCGCATTCGACCACTCTGCCACCTCTCTGTAAGGTCCGTAATGGAGTGGTTTGGGAAGGCAAAAGTAGACACGAAACAGTAATCCGCAAGTTGCCAGCGGTATTTTTTCTACTGCCTGCGGCTTACCAACTCATTTTCAGGCAGAAATTATTTACTATCCACCTACTACCGGAGCATGAGCTAAAGAGGTAGGCCGCTTGAGGCGACCGGTTACGGCATCAATGCTCACGTTCACTTC
Organism: Hymenobacter pini; assembly: GCF_020421205.1. Lineage (GTDB taxonomy): Bacteria > Bacteroidota > Bacteroidia > Cytophagales > Hymenobacteraceae > Hymenobacter > Hymenobacter pini. The sequence continues at coordinate 108,582 of NZ_JAIZZH010000001.1, read as the reverse complement.
AAACCCCAAAATCAGCGTCATACACACAAAATCCAGCCACACCATAAAGCCCACCAGCGTGCCAATAGAGCCGTAAAAGTGGTTGTAGCTGTCGAATATTTTGACGTACAGAATGAATAGGAAGGACACCAGAAAAATCAGTAGCGTGGCCACTACCGCCCCAGCCGAAATGAATGGCCATTTATCGTGCACCGGGGGCACGTAGTAATACACCAGGCACGTGGTCAGCAGAAACAGCCCGGTTACGGAACCGTAGCGCAACAGGCTGGTAAGCTGCTCCGTCATGGCCTCCGGCACAATTTCCTGGTACACCAGCGCATCAATGATGTAAGTACCGAAGAAGATGCCCGCTACCGCAAACAATAATACCGACGACAGCACCACCGTGAGGACGGTAGCAATAACCCGCTTGCGCAGGTAAGTGCGCTTCTTGAACGACGGATATTTCTTCTCAAAGGCATCCAGCAGGGCCATAATTCCATTGGAGCTCAGCACCAGCGCCGTAGCAAAACCGAAGGACAGCAAGCCCCCGTGCGGAATGTTCACGATGTCCTCAATGGTACCCGAAATGGCTGCGTACATCTCCCGCGGAATCAAATCGGCCAGGAACTGCAGGATGTCAATATTCAGGTTGGGAACAGGAATGTACGGGATGAGCGTGAACAGGAAGATGATAGTGGGAAAGATGGCAATAGTCAGGTTGAAGGCCATGTAAGAGGCCCGCTTGGCAATACCATCCAGCTTAATTTCCTGCAGCAGCCGGTCCACCACATCATATACCGAGGCTTTGCCGCCGGCAAACCGCAGCCGCTTCAAGAACACGATGGCGCGGCGCACACTGCGGCGGCGGCGCACATCGGGCAAATGATATCGACGAACGGGAAGACGCATGGTAAGGTAGGTGCAGTAACTGCGCTATTTCAGAAACGCCGCCGGAGCCGGAGCATCGGTGGGTGCTTTGGGTGGCGTGAGCGGTCCGGCCGTTTCATCATCGGTGAAATAGGGCGCCAGCTTGGCGGCAATGTCCTGCGGAATAGGTACGGGGCGGCCGGTAGTCATGCTCACGAATACCATCAACGTGTGGCCTTCGGTGAGCAGTTCCTGGGCCTCGTTGTAGATTTCGTACTCAAACATGATGCGGGAGCCTTCGGCGGGCTGCTTCAGCAGCAGGCGCACCGTGAGCAGGTCGTCGTAGCGGGCGGGGCGGCGGAACCGGGTTCGTATCTCCCCTACCGGCATGCCCACGCCGTCGGCTTCCAAGGCTTTGTAGCTGATACCTAGGTGCCGAAAGGCTTCGGTGCGGCATACCTCAAAATAGGCCGCGTAGTTGCCGTGGTACACGTAGCCCATCTGGTCGGTTTCGGCGTACCGCACGCGGATTTGGGTGTCGGAAGAGTACATGGTGAGTGATGTGGAGAATGTGATAAATGTGGATGATGAGATGATGTTGCAGAGTGAATGATGTGAGTACCAACCTGTCATGCAAGTGTTTCTCACATTTTCCACATTTCAACACATTTTTCACATTGACAATTACTTCATAATGCCGCTGCGCGTGAGGGCGGCCTGGTAACGGCGGGCATTGACGAGGTGCTCTTGCTCATTGCGGGCAAAGGCGTGGTAGCCGCTGAAATCTTCCTTGGCGCAGAAATACAGGTAATCGTGCTTTTCGGGGTTCAGCACGGCATCAATGCTGGCAATGCTGGGCAAATTGATGGGACCGGGCGGCAAGCCGGCGTACTTGTACGTGTTATAGGGCGAGTCTTTGGTAAGGTGCACGTTGAGCACGCGCTTAATGCCAAAGTCACCATTGGCGTATACCACAGTGGGGTCGGCCTGAAGCTTCATGCCACGCTTGAGGCGGTTCAGGTACACGCCGGCTACGCGGGGGCGCTCATCGGCGTGCTGCTGCTGCTCGGCTTCCACGATGCTGGCCAGCGTACTCACTTCGGCCCGAGTCAGGCCCAGAGCTTTGCGCTTGGCGTCACGGGCGGGCGTCCAGAACTTCTCGTACTCCTTTTTCATCCGCTGCATGAGGTTCTGGGCCGAGGTGTTCCAGTACAGCTCGTAGGTGTTCGGGATGAACATGGTGAGCACCGAGGTAGTATCGAAGCCCAGGCTGCGGGTGTAGCTGGGGCTGCGTAGCAGCGAGTCGAGGGTGCGGGGCTTTATATCCACCTGCGCAGCCAGGCGGTCTACCAAATCCTTGCGCAGGCGCACGGTGTTGAAAGTGAGTTGCAGCGGCGACTGGGAGCCGCTTTTGAGAATGTTGATGAGTTGGCGGTTGGTGAGGCCCTCCTTTAGCTCGTAGTTGCCGGGCTTCACGGCCCCCGGTTGGTCGTACTTCATCATGCGGGCCACAAAATGCAACGACATCTTGTCTACGATGGCCCCACTGGCATCCACGCGGTTCAGGGCCGTTTTCCAGTCGGCTCCGCGCGGGATTAGCACGTAGGTGCGCTTGCCCTTGGTTTCGACATTCGGGGTGAAGAATATCTGGTAGAAATAGTAGGAAAACGTAATCAGAATCAGCCCCAGAATGCCGGTGATGTAGGCGAAGCGGTTGCGGCGACGGGTGGCCTTTTCCTTGTACTCGTTGATGCGGGTGTTGGCCATAAGGCAGGAAGTGGTAACAAAACGGTAACATTGCCAAGCTGGCGGCCTATTGGGGCGGCTCCGTAATCGGGGGTAGCTTTGCAGCCCAAAAGTACGCGGAATCTGCGGGTGTGCCACTGCTTCAACCTTTTCAGAATCTCTGCGTCTGTTCCTGAAATTCCTTTCTTCTCCAATCCCCCTTTTTCAGCTTTATGAAGCAAACCTACTCTTGGCCTTCCGTACGCTTAGTAGTACTGTCGGCAGCTTTGCTGGGCCTTACGCAGGCGGCACAGGCCCAAACGCTGGGCCAGTATTCGTTTAACAATGCCGTTGGCAGCGAGGTAACTTTCCCGGCTGATGCTCAACCCACCAATGCAACCCTCGGGGTTATGTCGCGTGGAGCCGGTATTACTCCTTCCGATGCGGCTGGTACGTTTTCGGCCACGGGCTGGAGCACCGGTGCACTGGATGCCACCGACTATTTCAGCTTCTCGGTGACGCCTAGCGCAGGCTATACCCTGCGCCTGGACAGCCTGCGCCTGGACGAGCGTCGTTCGGGTACGGGCATTCGGGACTGGGCCATCCGCTCCAGCCTCGACAACTTCACGGCTGACATCAAAGCAGTGAATGTGCCCGACAACACTGATACGCGCAATAACACGCTCGTTACCCTGCCGGCGGCCTTTGCTGCACTAAACTCGAGCGTAGAATTCCGCATTTATGGCTACAACTCCGAGGCTGCTACCGGTACCTGGCGTATCGATGATGTACGCGTATTGGGGGCCGCTGTAGCGGGTACCACTACTGTACCTACCGTTTCGTTCGGCGCAGCTAGCGCTACAGTGGCCGAAAGCGCCGGTGTCATTCAGATTCCGGTGAGCCTGAGCGCCGCTTCTACCCAAGCCGTTACGGTACAAGTAGCCTTGGCCGCCTCTGCCGGCACGGCCACCTCACCCGCTGACTATACTTTCACCACGCAGACGCTCACCTTCCCGGCTGGCTCAACTGCTGCCCAGAATGCCACGCTCACTATTGTGGATGATGCCGTATTTGAGCAGTCGGAAACCATTATTCTTTCCCTGCAGAATGTGCTGCCAGCTGGCGCAGCCACTATCGGCACGGGTACTTACACCATCACTATTACCGACAACGACACGGCCCCCGCTCCTACCATTACGCCCATTGCTTCGCTGAAGCCAGTAAACGCGGATGGTACGCCTACTCAAACCGGCACTTTCACGGTAGTAGGCGTTATCTACGGTCCCAACTACCGAACCGTGGGCTATCAGGGCACCATCATGGACCGCACCGGCGGCCTGGGTCTGTTCAGCTCATCTAACCTGTCGATTACCCCCGTGCAGGGCGACTCGGTGCAGGTAACCGGCACGCTGGGTACTTTCCGGGGCTTGTCGCAGCTCACGGTTACGTCCATCACCAAGCTGGGCACCAGCAAGCTAATGCGCCCCCGCGTGGTAACGGGTGCCCTCACGGAAGCCGAAGAGTCGCAGCTGATTGTGCTGCCGAACGTAACGGCCACCACGCCCAGCGAGTGGACCACTACCGCCACGGCCGCTTATACGGTGAAGGTGCAAACGGCCGCTGGCGTGTCGTATGATGTACGCATTAACCCCGCTTCCACGCTGTTCAACCAGCCTGCTCCTACCGGCTCGTTCTCCATCACGGGAATTGGCTCGCAATTCGCCACTACTTCTTCGGCCCCGTACAGCGGCGGCTACCAGTTGGTACCCCGCTATAAGGAAGACATCGGCTCGGTGCTGACTGGCACCCGCAAAGCGCTGACGGCCGGTAATGTACGCGTGTTCCCGAATCCCGCTGCTGATAACCTAGTGATTCAGGTAGCCGGCCGGGCCACTAAGGCGGCCGTTACGGTAACCGATTTGGCTGGCCGTACGGTGCTGCAGGGCAGCTCGGCCCTGGATGGCTCGTTCAGCCTGAATGCACTGCGCGCTGGTACGTACGTGCTGCTGGTGCAGGATGGCAACACGCTGACCTCGCACAAAATTGTGAAGCAGTAACACCTGCTCTCTTTCACTGAAAGCGCCCCGGCTTTGGTAGCCGGGGCGCTTTTTTTGTAGTGCTGGTCTTCACTTTTCCTCGGTGCAAGTAACCCCCGACGCAGTTTTACCGAAAAGAGTACGACTATATCTCATCCGCTAGTACCTTGACCTGCCCCGACGCCCGCCGGTGCCGGGGCTGAATGCTCACTCAACCTTCCGCTTTCCGCCATGGCCGCTACTCTGCTCCGCATTCACCCTGACAATCCGCCCCAAAACCGCATTCAGCAAGCCGTGGATATTATCCGCAACGGCGGCCTCGTCATCTACCCTACCGATACCATTTACGGGCTGGGATGCGACATTCACAATGCCCGGGCCGTGGAAAAGCTCTGCCGCCTGAAGGGGCTCAACCCCGAGAAGGCCAACCTGTCGTTTATCTGTTCCGACCTTTCGCACATTACCGATTACGCCAACGGTATCACCACGCCGGTGTACAAGGTACTTAAGAAGGCGCTGCCAGGACCATTCACGTTCATCTTTGAAGCCAGTACCAAAGCGCCCCGCTACGGCGGCGTAAAGCGCAAAACGGTGGGCATTCGGGTACCCGACAATCAGATTTGTATTCAATTGGTACAGGGGCTCGGCAACCCTATCATCAGTACTTCCATCCACGACGACGACGAAATTCTGGAGTATAGCACCGACCCCGACCTCATTTATGAGAAATACCGCCCACTGGTGGACCTCGTAATTGATGGCGGCTACGGCAACAACATCGCCAGCACGGTGGTCGACTGCACCAACGAGGACTTCGAAATTGTCCGTCAAGGAGCCGGCGACATTGAACAGTACCTGTAAGGCCGTAACAGAAGCGCCAATGTTCTGATGAGCATCGGCGCTTCCGTTACGGCCTTACAGGTACTGTTCTTTTATGCTTCCAGCGACGGTGGCTCCAGAGGTAATCCGAAGGGCTAGCCTGGATGTCACGCTCTAGCTGGCGGGCAAAGGCTTCGGTGAGTTGGTGCTCGGCGGGCGGCAACGTAGTTTGGCCGTCGTGCAGTTCGGTAAAGGTAATGGCGTAATACCCCCGCCGTACCCGCCGAATGCCCACGTACACGGCGGCACAATGCAGTTGCGCCGCCAGCTTGTCGGCCCCGGTGTAGAAGGGTGTATCCTGGTGCAGGAAGTTAGTCCAGTACGGATGGTCTTCGGGGCCGGCAGCTTGGTCTGAGAGTAAACTCAGGGTGCGGCCGTGCCCCCGGTGCTGTACCAAGTCGCGCAGGGTGCTGAGCATGGGCACCAGATGCGCCCCTAGTCGGCTCCGCAGCCGCAGCATAAACTGCTCGAAAAATGGGTTCATCAGCGGCTTATACACCCCGCCGGCTTTGCCCGGATACTCCAGCGCCGCCGCCGACAGAATCCACTCCCAGTTGCCCGCATGGGAACCCAGTGTGAGCACCTGCCTGCCTTCCGGGAAAAACCGCCCCAGCACTTCCGGATTGGTGAACACCACGCGCCGTTGTAACTCAGCGGCTGAAATCGTCCGCAGCTTCAGAATTTCGACGATTACCTGCGCGAAGTGCCAGTAGAACCCCTTGGCCAGCTGCCGGATTTCAGCCTCAGTTTTCTCGGGGAAGGAGTTGCGCATATTCTCCAGCACCACCCGTTGCCGGTACCGCAGCCCGTACGCCATCAACCAGTACAGGCCGCGCGCCACGGCATACAGTAGCGGTAAGGGCAGCAGGGAAAATCCAATCAACAGCCACTCCAGCGGCTTGTAGTACCAGGCGTAGGTAAGGCGTCTACTCATCGGAGCATTACGGCCCCAGCGGGGGCATACTCATCGGGGTTGCGGCGCACGGTGGCGGTTTGCGAAGCCAGCAGCTGATTTTTGGCGTTGCGTACTTCTACGGTCAGCTTGTAGTCGCCTAAGGGTACCTTGGCAAGGTCTAGTTCCCCGGTCAGTACGGTCGGGCGGCCATCAGCGCCCTGCACATTGCTCTGGCCGGTGGCCACATCTTTAGCTGCGGCAGCTTTGGGCTGGTTGGCCGCCCGCAGCCGATAGCGCAGCGTCACGGCCTGGCCGGGCGCAATGTTGTACAGCTCGGCGTAGAAATATAGCTTATCCTGCCCTCGTCCGTACAAGCCGCCCGGCGTACGTACCAGGCTCAGGCCGTTGCGCATGAAGTTATTGGCTTCCGTGGCCGAGCGGCTGGCTGGCTTGGCCAGCACCACCACGTCGCTCATACTGGGCTTAGTTGAGGTAAACTCCACCACTAGTGGCTGCTCCACGATATCCGTAAAACCGGAGCGGTATTGGTCTCGCAGCGTGCCCCGCAGCGTGTACTGGCCCTCCGGTAGGTTCAGGCGCTCTTGAAAGCTGATGGGGTTTTTGATGGCAGCGGTGGTATCCCGCAGCACCGGGGGGCGCAGCGTTACGGTTTCCTGGTACACCGAGGCCCCATCGGCCCGCACCGCTTCCAGGGTTACGGTAGCCCCGGCCTGGTACATTTTGGGTCCGCGCTTCTGATACGTCAGGTGCTTGCCGGCCACCGTGGCGTACACCTCCACTACTCCCCCTTTAATGGCCACATCCTCGTTGCGGAAGCGGGCTACGTCCAGTTGCAGCTGGTGGGTTTGGGCCTGTGCTATCCCAACGCTGAGCAGGAAGCTAAGCGGCAGAAATCGGAGAAATGCTGGCATAGTGTCAGATTGGCGGTAAAACCATGTAAGGTGGCAGTGTCCGTCCGCAGCCATTCACCGTGCAAAAATGCGGCTTTTAGCGGATTCCCAGTTGAACACCATCTGTCGGCCCCGCGTTGCAGATTCGGCGTCCTACTTTGATTCCCAACCAACCCAAGGTTGGATATGGCCGGTCTTCTCTCGTCTTAAGGCATGTTTCCGCCAGCCCCCGTTACTTTGCCTTATTCTTATTTCTGAAGCTCCGCGTGCATGCCAGCTGTCCTGTTTGAATCCCAGTATAACCCACCCATTGCCTTTTTCGCTGAGCTAATTGGCGCCGACGCCCTGTGGCTGGAAGCCCACGACCATTACCACAAGCAAACCTACCGCAACCGGTGCCTGATTCTCACGGCTCAGGGCGTACAGGCCCTCACGGTGCCCGTGGTGGATGGCAACCGCAGCGAAAAAGTACTTACCTCGGAAATCGAAATTGATTACCGCCAGAACTGGGTGCACCGCCACTGGCGTACCCTGCAAACCGCCTACAGCGGCACGCCGTATTTCGAGTATTACGCCGACTATCTGCACGATATCTACGTACAGAAGCCCCGGCGCTTATTCGAGCTGAACCAGTTGCTGCTGCAGTTTTACTTCCGCTGCCTCCGCCTGCGCCTCCCCATTTACCGCACCACCGAGTACCTACCACCTTCCACCACTCCTACCCTCCTACCCTCTAACCCGCCTACCCTACTCCTAGACCGCCGCGACTGGCTGACGCCCAAAACTCCCACGCTGACGGGACCTGACAGGACGTCCGACCGGCCGTATGCGCAGAGCTTTGGTAAAGATTTTGTACCGGGACTCAGCATCTTAGACCTGCTCTTTATGCAGGGTCCGGCCGCCGGCAGTTTTCTTGCGTAGTGTACCTGTCGCCCCCGAACCAACGCCCGACTCAATCTGTTTTCAGGTTATATCGGCCCAACCCGCAGCCTTAGCCTAAAAGGTCCTTGCGGGGTACCGTTTTTCTTCACTACCTTATCTGCATGGAAGCTAAATTCTCAAATAGAGTCAAGGAGGTCATCTCCCTGAGCCGGGAAGAGGCCATCCGGCTCGGGCACGACTATATCGGCACTGAACACTTGTTGCTGGGTATGATCCGCGAAGGGGAAGGCACCGCCATTGGTTTGCTCAAGAAATTGGGCGTATCGGTGGAGGAGCTGAAGTATGCCCTGGAGCAGGCCACCCGCAACACGGCTACCCAGGGTACGAGCATCACCGGCTCCATCCCGCTGACGAAGCAAACCGAGAAAGTCCTCAAGATTACCTACCTCGAGGCCAAAATCTTCAAGAGCGAAATTATCGGCACGGAGCACCTGCTCCTCTCGATTCTGCGTGATGAGGATAATATTTCGTCCCAAATCCTGAGCAAATTCAACGTGAACTACGAATCCGTACGTGATTCGCTGGACTACCACGGTAACACGGCGAACAACCCCACCTCCGGCCCCGAGGCCGATGACGACGACAACGACCGCCTCTTCGGGGGCTCGGCCGGCCGCGGCGGCGCAGGCAGCAGCGGTTCCGCTGCCAAGAAGGGCAACGAGAAGTCGCGCACCCCGGTGCTCGACAACTTTGGCCGCGACCTGACCAAGCTGGCCGAAGAAGACAAGCTCGACCCCATTGTGGGCCGCGAGAAGGAGATTGAGCGTGTAGCCCAGATCCTGTCGCGCCGCAAGAAGAACAACCCCATCCTCATCGGTGAGCCCGGCGTAGGTAAAACGGCTATTGCCGAAGGCCTCGCCCTGCGCATCATCCAGAAGAAAGTGTCACGCGTGCTGTTCGGCAAGCGTGTAGTCACGCTGGATTTGGCCTCGCTGGTGGCCGGTACCAAGTACCGTGGCCAGTTTGAGGAGCGCATGAAGGCCGTGATGAACGAGCTGGAGAAGTCGCCCGACGTAATCCTGTTCATTGATGAGTTGCACACGATTGTAGGTGCTGGCGGAGCCTCTGGCTCGCTGGATGCCTCCAACATGTTCAAGCCCGCCCTGGCCCGCGGCGAAATACAATGCATCGGCGCTACTACCCTCGACGAGTACCGTCAGTACATTGAGAAGGATGGGGCCCTGGCCCGTCGTTTCCAGATGGTAATGGTGGACCCCACCACGCCCGAGGAGACGATTGAAATCCTGAACAACATCAAGGACAAGTACCAGGACCACCACCACGTGTACTACACCGACAAGGCCATCGAGGCCTGCGTGAAGCTGTCGGATCGGTACATGTCGGATCGGTTCCTGCCGGACAAGGCCATCGACATTCTCGATGAGGCCGGTGCCCGCGTGCACATCAACAACATCGTGGTGCCCGAGGATATTCTCAAGCTCGAGGAGCAGATTGAGAACATCAAGACGGAGAAAAACCGCGTGGTGAAGTCGCAGAAATACGAGGAAGCCGCCAAGCTCCGCGACACGGAGAAGAAGCTGATTGATCAACTCGACCAGGCCAAGAAGGACTGGGAAGAGGAGACCAAGAAGAAGCGCTATACCGTGAAGGAGGAAAACGTGGCCGAGGTTATTGCCATGATGACCGGCATCCCCGTTTCCCGCGTGGCCCAGAACGAAAGCTCCAAGCTCCTGAAAATGGGCGAAGAGCTGAAAGGCAAGGTAATTGGCCAGGATAAGGCTATTGCCCAGCTCGTGAAGGCCATCCAGCGCACTCGTGTGGGTTTGAAGGATCCGAAGAAGCCCATCGGCTCGTTCGTGTTCCTCGGCCCGACCGGTGTGGGTAAGACGGAGCTGGCGAAGGTGCTGGCCACCTACCTCTTCGACAAGGAGGATTCGCTGGTGCGGATCGACATGTCGGAGTACATGGAGAAATTCAGCATCTCGCGCCTGGTGGGCGCGCCTCCCGGCTACGTGGGTTATGAAGAAGGCGGCCAGCTGACGGAGAAGATCCGTCGCAAGCCGTACTCGGTTATCCTGCTCGATGAGATTGAGAAGGCGCACCCGGACGTGTACAACCTGCTCCTGCAGGTGCTGGACGACGGCATCCTGACCGACGGCCTGGGCCGCAAGGTGGACTTCCGCAACACCATCATCATCATGACCTCGAACATCGGGGCGCGTGACCTGCAGGACTTCGGCGCCGGTATCGGTTTCGGTACCAAGGCCCGGCAGGAAAACATGGACGAGCTGACGAAGGGCACTATCACCAATGCCCTGCGCAAAACCTTCTCGCCCGAGTTCCTGAACCGCCTAGACGACGTTATCGTGTTCAACTCTCTGGAGAAGGCCGATATCCACAAGATCATCGACATCAGCCTCAGCAAGCTGCTGGGCCGCATCCAGACGCTGGGTTACCGCGTGGAGCTGACCGAAGCCGCTAAGGACTTCGTGGCCGAGAAAGGCTACGACCCCAAGTACGGTGCACGTCCGCTGAACCGGGCTATTCAGAAGTACATCGAGGACCCGATTGCCGAGGAAATCCTGAAGGCCGAAATTGCCCAGGGTGACGTCATCACCGCCGACTACACGGCCGGCGCTGAGGAACTGACCTTCTCGGTAAGCAAGAGTGGCGAGACGCCTAACTTGGCCAGCGACGAGCGGCCGGAGGAAGCACCCGAGCCCAGCGACGATGAGCCGAAAGACTCGAAGAAGAAAGGCGAATAATTAGATTTGTCTGAATATCAAACCGGCCGGTTCCTGCAAAGGAGCCGGCCGGTTTTGTTTGTTATACCAGATTATTAATACTCTTCTAAAGGGTTAAAATTTTTATATCTTATAAATTCATCGTCACCTGCAGCCCTTACGATCTTACTTTTCTCTCTACCTTCCTCGTCGTACGTTTTTATATACACGCTATCTAACAAATCGACACTAGCAGTCGCTTTTAAGCTGTCGTTAACTAATTTCAAAAATACTGTTGTGCATCCTCCGTGCATCAAGAAAGCATCAATGCAGTTCAATTTTTTATTGTATAGCATATTTGGATATAATTCAGAATTTTTTACTGATATCAGGTCATTACTTTCTCTTCTATAGATAAATAAACGCCTAATTTCATTTGACCCTCTAGCGGCAACATCGGAAACATAAGTTACATCGTTTAGGCCGTCATTATCAAAATCAGAAATCACAGGATTGATACCAGACAAATAATCTTTTTCGAATACATACTCATTCATTAGTCTCCATGTATTATTATTCTTTGAATAAAAATTAACAACAACATATATACTGTCGTTAGTCTTGTATTTTAGTATATCAACTCTATTCGCTCCCTTCCTTCCGACATTTACGCTATCAATAAAAATTTCTTCAGGAGCTAGGTTGAATAGAGAAACAGTAGCAGTGCTAGGCCATAGACTTTGACAAGAAGTCAAAGTCAAAAAAATCAAACAGAATATGTACCTCATTCTATATCGAGAATATTTTCAGAAACAAGCCAGATTTTTGAATAGAAAGTTACCCTTCCTTCTGCGACTCTAGCTTTCGTAAAATAACACTATAATCTCGTAGAGCAAGCTCAGAATTCTGGTGCGGCTTTTCTGTACCCGTGCGTTACCTTTGGGCCTCTTACCGAAGTAGCTACCCTGACTCTTTCCCACCCTACAATGTCTGATCCGCACGCTGACGCCCAACTAAGCAAAACCGAAATTCTCGCCCGCAAAAATGAGGAGGCCCTACTCGGCGGTGGCCAGACCCGCATTGATGCCCAGCACAAAAAAGGCAAGCTCACCGCCCGGGAGCGGATTGACCTGCTATTCGATGAGGGCTCGTTTGAGGAAATTGGCAAGTTTGTAATGCACCGCTCCAAAGACTTTGGTCTGGACAAGGAGTATTACCTCGGCGACGGCGTGGTGACGGGCTACGGCACCGTAAACGGCCGACTGGTGTACGCGTTTTCGCAGGATTTCACGGTGTTCGGCGGCTCACTGAGCGAAACCCACGCCGAGAAAATCGTGAAGATTATGGACCTGGCCATGAAGAACGGCGCTCCGGTTATCGGCCTCAACGATTCGGGCGGGGCCCGTATTCAGGAAGGCGTGGTGAGCCTGGGCGGCTACGCCGATATCTTCTACAAAAACACCCTGGCCTCGGGCGTGGTGCCGCAGTTGTCGGCCATTATGGGGCCGTGCGCGGGCGGCGCGGTGTACTCGCCAGCTATAACCGACTTCATCCTGATGGTGGAGGACACGAGCTACATGTTCGTGACCGGACCCAACGTGGTAAAAACCGTCACCCACGAAAACGTAACCAGCGAGGAACTGGGCGGGGCCAGCACCCACTCGGCCAAGAGCGGCGTGACGCACTTCACGGCTCCCAACGAAGTAGCCTGCATCAACCAGCTGAAGGCATTGCTGAGCTACATGCCCCAGAACTGCGAGGAAACTGCCCCGGCCGTGCCCTATGAGGCTGGCCAGGACGAAAGCCGCGCAGCCCTCGATACCATCATCCCCGACAACCCCAACCAGCCCTACGATATCCGGGAGGTAATTGACGGCATTATCGACGCTGGCTCCTTCCTGGAAGTGCACCAGAACTTCGCTGAGAACATTGTGGTAGGCTTCGCGCGGCTGGGAGGCCGCAGCATTGGTATTGTAGGCAACCAGCCGGCCGTGCTGGCCGGTGTGCTCGACATCAACGCCTCGACCAAGGCCGCCCGCTTCGTGCGGTTCTGCGACTCGTTCAACATTCCGCTGCTGGTACTGGAAGATGTGCCTGGCTTCCTGCCTGGCACTGACCAGGAGTGGCGCGGTATCATCACCAACGGGGCCAAGCTGCTTTACGCCTTCTGCGAAGCCACTGTACCGCGCATCACCGTTATTACCCGCAAAGCCTATGGCGGAGCCTACGACGTGATGAACAGCAAGCACATCGGAGCTGATATGAACTACGCTTGGCCCACGGCCGAAATTGCCGTAATGGGCGCGAAAGGCGCGGCCGAAATCATCTTCAAGCGGGAAATTGCTCAGGCCGAAGACCCCGAAGCCAAGTTGCAGGAGAAGGTAGACGAGTATCAGCAGAAGTTTGCCACGCCCTACCGCGCTGCCCACCGCGGCTTCGTGGATGAGGTAATTCTGCCCTCCCAGACCCGCCAAAAGCTCATCCGCGCCTTCAAGATGCTGGAAAACAAAGTGGATACGCTGCCCCGTAAAAAGCACGGCAACATTCCGCTCTAAGTCCCGCATGTCCATTACCATTCGTACTTCTACGCTTCAAGACGCGCCAGCTATACAGAAGCTGTATCAACGCGTATCAGCGGAAAGTGGTGGCTTGGCCCGACAGCCCGAGGAGATAACCGAGGACTACGTGCAGCACTTCCTGACGCGTAGCACAACTCAGGGTATTGGGCTGGTGGCGGAACAGGCGGGCGAATTAGTAGCGGAGATTCACGCGTACCAAGCGGGTCTGCAGATTTTCGCCCACGTCCTCGGCGACCTAACGGTGGCTATTGCTCCCGCCGCGCAGGGCCAATCACTAGGGCGGCGTCTATTTACTGAGCTGCTGACCCGTGCCCAGGCCCAATTTCCGCAGGTGAGCCGGGTGGAGCTGTTGGTGCGAGAAAGCAACACCCGCGCCATTGCGCTGTACGAGAAGCTGAGCTTCCGGCAGGAAGGCCGCTTCGAGGGTCGGGTGGCCGGTGCGCAGGGTTTGGAAGCCGATATCCCGATGGCCTGGCATGCCCCGGCAGCGTGGGAAGCGGACCAAAACCATCCGGCCTACCATTTGTAGTTTACCTTTTGAATCATTGCTCTATGCGCCAAGAAAGCTTCGACTTCCTGCAGAAATACCTCAACAACCCCTCTCCTACCGGCTTTGAAAAGGAAGGTCAGAAGTTGTGGCTGGACTACCTGAAACCGTACATCGACGAGTATTTCGTGGATACCTACGGCACGGTGGTGGGCGTAATCAATCCCGAGGCGGAGTACAAAGTGGTGATTGAGGCCCACGCCGACGAAATCAGCTACTTCGTGAACTTCATTACAGAGTCAGGCTTCCTGTACCTGCGTAAGAATGGCGGTTCCGACCCTTTGGTAGCCCCCAGCAAACGGGTGAACATCCACACCAAAAAGGGTATCGTGAAGGCCGTGTTTGGCTGGCCGGCCATTCACGTGCGCAAAGTGGAGCAGGATAAGGCTCCTACCATCGAAACTGTATTTCTGGACTGCGGCGCTTCTTCCAAGGAAGAAGTGGAGCAGATGGGCATCCACGTGGGTTCGGTGGTGACGTTTGAGGACGAATTCACCGTGCTCAACGACAAATTCTACGTGGGCCGGGCCTTGGATAACCGCATTGGCGGCTTCATGATTGCCGAAGTGGCCCGCATGCTGAAGGAGAACAAGAAGAAGCTGCCCTTCGGTCTGTACATCGTAAATGCCGTGCAGGAGGAAATCGGGCTGCGCGGGGCCGAGATGATTGCCCACCGCATCAAGCCCGACGTGGCCATTGTGACGGACGTGACGCATGATACTCAGTCGCCGATGTACGAGAAGAAAACCTCCGGCGACATTTTCTGCGGCAAAGGCCCCGTGATTACCTACGGCCCGGCCGTGCAAAACAACTTGCGCGAGCTAATCATCGAAACGGCTCAAGCACAAGAAATTCCCTTCCAGCGGGCCGCCGCCACCCGTGCCACTGGCACCGATACGGATGCATTTGCCTACTCCCATTCCGGCGTAGCTTCGGCCCTGATTTCGCTGCCCCTTAAATATATGCACACCACCGTGGAAACGGTGCACAAAGATGACGTGCAGAGTGTAATTCAACTCATCTACGAGACGTTATTGCGCATTGAGGACAAGCACGACTTCCGGTATTTCAACTAAGCAGCACGCGTAAATTACCTACCACACGTCATGCCGAGGGCAACCGAAGCATGACGTTCTTTTTTCCAGATGCAACCGCCCGTATCCATTCTTTCTGTTTCCGTGCTCGATCAGATGGGCCGGCAGGTACTGGTACCGCAGGTGGCGCAGCGTATCGTGTCATTGGTACCGTCGCAAACGGAGCTGCTTTTTGATTTGGGCGCTGGTCCGCAGGTAGTAGGCGTTACGAAATTCTGCATTCACCCAGCTGAGGCCCGAAAGTCAGCCGTTGTAATCGGAGGAACCAAGAACTTCGACTTCGCCAAGATTGATGCGCTTCAACCTGATCTTATCATCGGCAACAAGGAGGAGAATTACCAGGAAGGTATTGAGCAGCTGGCCGCGCACTACCCGGTTTGGATGAGCGACATTAATACCCTGGACGATGCGCTGCGCATGATCCGGGAGGTTGGGCAACTCACGCAACGTCCCGCTTCCGCCGAGGCGCTGGCCACCGGCATTGCGGCTTCCTTCGCCGCTCTAGCGCCGCTGCCTCAATTGATACCGGCAGCGTATTTCATCTGGCGCAAGCCTTACATGGTAGCGGCCGGGGGCACTTTTATTGATGATATGCTCAACCGGGCTGGCTTCCGCAATATATTCGGAGAGTTGAGCCGTTACCCGGAAATCACGCCGGAGCAGTTGCAGCAAGCTGCCCCGCAGCAGATTCTGCTTTCCTCCGAGCCTTATCCGTTCAACGAGAAACACGTGGCCGAATTTCAGGAGATGTGCCCTGCAGCTCGTATCCGCGTTGTTGATGGCGAGCTGTTCAGTTGGTACGGCAGCCGCCTCCGTCACTCGGCAGCGTATTTTCGCGAACTGCGGACTAGCTCAT
Organism: Hymenobacter pini; assembly: GCF_020421205.1. Lineage (GTDB taxonomy): Bacteria > Bacteroidota > Bacteroidia > Cytophagales > Hymenobacteraceae > Hymenobacter > Hymenobacter pini. Next base: position 92,585 of record NZ_JAIZZH010000001.1, on the reverse strand, counting down.
AACTCAAAACGACCATTTGCTCAAAGCGAATGGTCGTTTTGAGTTAGCGCATAACGGAATCTAAAATATTGGGGCCGGCGCAGGGTCAGTGGTGAAGCCAGCTTTTTCCAGTTCCCGCCAGAATTGAGGGTATGACTTCCGCACCACCCGCGGGTCTTCCACGGTAAGCGGGCCGCGCAGGGCCAGGGGCGCAAAGGCCATAGCCATGCGGTGGTCGTGGTAAGTTGCCACGGTTTGACCATCGACGTGGAAACCCTCTGAGCCGGCCCGGAATTGCCCGTTGCCTTCATCGGTGAGGAAACCGCCAAACTTGGCCAACTCTGTTTGTAAGGCCGCAATCCGGTCTGTTTCCTTAATGCGCAGGCTTTCCAAACCAGTCATCAGCACGGGAATCCCCAGCGCAGCAGCTACCACGGCTACCGTCTGGGCCAGGTCGGGGCAATCGGTAAAATCCTGACTGAATCCGGTGCCGACGGCCGTTTTGGTAAGGCGTATCTGCTCATCGGCCAGGAACTCAGTGTGCACGCCCAATTGGGCCATAATGCCCACAATGGCCTGGTCGCCCTGCCAGGAATGGCGGCGTAGCGTGGGCAGCGTGAGGTGCGAGCCTTCCGGGGCCAGGGCCACCACCGCGTACCAATAGCTAGCCGCCGACCAGTCGCCCTCCACTGTGTAGTTGGTGGGCGTATAGGCCTGGGGGCGTACTTCCAGCACCTCGCCCAGGTCGCGGCACTGCGCCCCGAAATGCTGCATCAAAGCCAGCGTCATCCGAATATAGGGCCGAGAGCCCACTTTGCCTTCCAGCCAGATGCGCAGGCCGTGGGGCAGTGTGGGCCCTACCATCAACAAGGCCGAAATGTACTGGCTGCTGATGTCGCCGCGCACCCGCAGCTCCGTGAAATCGGCTGCTTCTTCGGTGGCGGGTTGGGGCGTGCGGCCCAGCAGGCGCAGGGGCGGGTAACCCGGCTGTTCCAAGTACTCAATGCGGGCGCCCAACTCCTGCATGGCATCGGCCAGCACTTTAATAGGCCGCTCCTTCATGCGGGCCGTGCCCGTCAGGGTGGTTTGGCGGCCCGTCATGGCCAAGTAGGCCGTGAGGAAGCGCATTACCGTACCGGCATCTTCGGCGTTGAACTCTGCCGCAGCTGGGTCGAGCAGCAGGCGCTGCATGAGCTGGGTATCGTTGGCGTCGGAGAGGTTGTGTAGCTCGCCGCCGCCAGCCAGGGCCCGAATGATGAGGGCCCGGTTACTTTCACTTTTGGAGGCCGGCACCTGGGCCGTACCGCGCAAGGGCCCCGTGGGCCCGGTCAGAGTCAGGGAAGTGTTAATGGCAATCAATAAATTCAGGAAACGCCCGCAGCCGCTTCCAGTGGTACAACGTTAAATCAGGCGCAGCTACAGCCGGTGGTAGTAGCTCAACGACTCCGCAATTTCCTCCAGCGTAACGGGCTGGTCGTACACGCCGCGCCCAATTTCCTCCAGCAGCGTGCAGTTAATCACCGAGCCGGCATTTTTCTTGTCCTGCAGCGCAAATTCGGCAATTGCCTCGGTTTCCAGCCGCACAAACTGCACTTTCTCGTACACTGAGAACAGAAAAGTCTCGATTTGCTCCAGCTGCTCGGCCGCCAGCAGCCCTTTCTGGTGGCTTAGCCAAGCCTCGCACACCATACCAGCCGCCACCGCCTCACCATGCAGAATTTCGCGGCCGGGCTGCTGCAACAAGTAGCTTTCCAGCGCGTGGCCTACCGTGTGCCCAAAGTTCAGCAGCTTCCGCAACCCGCTTTCCAGGGGGTCCTGCGCTACAATACGCTGCTTCAGTGCCACCGATTCCCGGATAATGGGCGTCCAGTCGCTCACGCCCGCTACACCCACGTACCGGTTGAGCTGAAATGCGTCGGCGTCGGCTATCAGCCAATGCTTCACCACCTCCGCGTACCCCGATTTGAGCTGACGCGGGTCGAGGGTTTGGAGAAACTGCGGGTCGATGCACACAGCGGCTGGCTCCTGGAAAACACCCAGCTGGTTTTTAAACCCGATGAAGTCAACGCCGGTTTTGCCGCCCACGCTGGCATCCACTTGGGCCAGCAGCGTGGTAGGCACCTGCACAAACCGGATACCGCGCTTGTAGAGAGCGGCCGCAAAGCCGCCCAGGTCCGTTACCACACCACCGCCCAGGTTAAGCAGCAAGGCCTTCCGGTCGGCTTGGCGCTCCGTGAGCACGCGCCAAACCTGCTCACACGTAGCCAGTGTTTTGGCTTCTTCGCCAGCCGGAATTTCTATGAGGGTGAAGCCGGCGGGTAGGTGCGGCTCCAGCAACGGCAGGCACTGCCGGGCAGTATGCGCATCCACCAGCACAAAAACTGCACTGACGGCCGGCTGACGGGCTATTTCAGCTAAGCCGGCCAGTGCTTTTGAGCCTATAAACAACGTTTCGTTCAAAATTTTATCCCTTTTGTAAAAGTTTTCGATGAACGCTTGCAAGAAATCAGACAAAAATAGCTTGCTTTGATGCAACTATTGTACCCGTACTACGGTCATGAAAGCGCAACTTAATTTCTATTCTTTTACGAAGCCTTTAACGCGTAGTATATACGTGGCTGGATTAGTGACTATATCGGGCATTTTCAGCGCGTGCAGCAAAGATTCCATGCCCACTCTGGAGGAAGGTCTGGTAGGCCGCTGGGAATGGCAGCAAACCGGCTCCGACAAAAAATCATTGCTTACTCCTGATAACACCGGGCACCGCGTGGTGGTTGAGTTTGACCGGCGCGGCCGGGCCCGCTTCTACCAGGATGGCACCTTGATTAGTGCCGCCGCCTTTTCGGTGCGCCGCGAGATGGGGGGCTTTAATACGCCCTCCCGCCACCTGATTATTTACCGCGGGTACCAAAACAACCAATATTATTCGGTTATCGGCAACCGGCTGCAGCTGCAGGATACCAATGGCAAGCTGCTGGCGCATACCTACGTGCGCGTGGTGCCGGAGGTATCGGCGCAGTTGTCTTCGCACAAACCATACTAGCTGGCTTGCTCAGTAACTCGGCGCTAAACCAGAAAAGCAGCGGAATGAATCCGCTGCTTTTCTGGTTTTATCACCATTCATGTTGCTGCATTTGCTAGCCGAAACCCCACGATTAGCGGCTATCTTTGCCGGCGCAGCTGCCACCCCGTGTGCTGCCTAACCACCCAGTGTATGCCCGTGACCCAAGCCCCATCCGTTTCCTTCGACGATACGGCCGTTGCTTTTGCTTCTCGCTCCAATGGTGAGCTCCGCAAGATGTACGCCCTGTTTGCCGCTATGAATAATAATGCGCTGGTAAAAACCGGCGGCGGCTTGATGAAGACGGCACTGAAGTGGCATATTCCTGGCACCAAGTTTCTCATCAAGAAATCCATCTTTGAGCAGTTCTGCGGCGGCGAAACCATTCAGGAATGCCTGCCGGTTATTCAGGAACTGGGCCGCTACCGCATCGGCACCATCTTGGATTACTCTGTGGAAGGCGAGGGCGACGACAAAAGCTTTGACGCTACCACCACCGAAATTCTGGCCACTATTGAGCTGGCCAGCCGCTCGCAGCATATTCCATTCAGCGTGTTCAAAGTAACCGGTATCGGCGACGCGGGCATTCTGGAGAAAATTCAGGCTGGTGCCCCCCTGACGCAGAAGGAGCAAACCAGCTACGAGAAAACCCGCAAACGGGTGGATGCTATTTGCGCCCGGGCGCACCAGCACGGAGTGCGTGTGTTTGTGGATGCAGAGGAAAGCTGGTTTCAGGAAACCGTAGATCAGCTAACCTATGAGATGATGCAGCGCTACAACCAGGAAGCGCCCATCGTTTGGAATACGTACCAGCTGTACCGGCACGACCGGTTAACGGCCCTCGAAAAAGCCTACGCTGATGCCGTGGCCGGGGGCTACTACATCGGGGCTAAGCTGGTGCGCGGTGCTTACATGGAAAAAGAAGCCCGCGTAGCTGCCCAGCAGAGCCGCCCTACTCCCATCAACCCATCCAAAAACGCCACCGACGAGCTGTACAATGCGGCCCTGCGCTTCTGCGTGCAGCACCTCGACCGCATCAGCGTGTGCGCTGGTACTCACAATGAGGCCAGTTCCTTACTGCTCACGCAACTGATGCAGGAGTACGATATTCAGCCCGGCGACACCCGCGTGTGGTTTGCGCAGCTCTATGGTATGAGCGACAACCTCACCTATAATCTGGCCCACGCTGGCTACAATACTGCTAAGTATGTGCCCTATGGCCCGGTAGCCGCAGTAATGCCCTATCTGTTACGCCGGGCCGATGAAAACACTGCCATTGCTGGTCAAACCAGCCGTGAGTTTTTGCTGATTCAGAAGGAAATGAACCGCCGCAAGCTACAGAACTCGTAAGCCACCCAGCAGCACAACTTCCTGAACGGCACAGTTTTTGGCAAACCCCTGTCCGTTGCGCAAAGGCCCGCCTTTACGCAACGGACTTTTTTTTGTTACATTCCGCTTTCAACTCCTCCATCTTTCCCGCCCATGACTGGCCGAGTACGCAGCCATTTAATCCGTTTTTCCCGCACTCAGGTAGGCACCACCAGCTATCTGAACTTGGTTCAGGAAGCCGAGCTTGGCTTTAACCTAGATATTTCTCACGAGAAGGCCCGCTTGAACGAAATCCTTGCTGAAATTTCTGAGCAGGAGTACGCCGCCGGCCGGCCCGTTCTCAGTTGCCTAGTAAAGGTGGAAGGCTCCAAAGGCCAGGGCGACTCTTTTTATAAGCTGTGCGAGCGGCTTGGAATGGGTGAGTGGCGGACCCTGAAGCAGCAGGAAGATTTCCTGAAAAACATGCGCCGGGAGTGCCGGGCCTTCTGGCAGAATGATGAGAATTTCGAAAAATTTGCTTAAGCGAAAAATGGGCTAATGGGGTCAGAAATGGGCTTATTGCGTGAATAAATAGGAAATCATAGATAGTGTAAGCGTAACCTCATGTAGCAGGCTGCGTTAAGCTACCTCGAAACCCTGCGGCGGAATCCTTTCCACTTCCCTCCGCTGGCGTCTCTCTCCTATTCATTCATAAATCCCCCACCCCATGAACACCAACGATTCGATTAACCCCGCTAACTCAGGTACTGGTTCAGGCGCTAACTATGGTACTGGCTCGGCCGGTACTGGTTACGGCACAGGTGCTAACACTACTTCGAGTGGCAATATGGGCAACTCGTCCACTAGCAATTCGTCGGTACCTTCCTCGTCTGATTCAAACCCCCACCATGACTATAGCGCCACCCAGAAAGGTGCTGATGTAGCAGGTTCGGTAGGAGCCGCCGTAGGTGCTGGTATTGATGCAACCCAAAATGCTGCTGGCGACGCCGCCCGCGCAGTAACCGGCTCCGACCGCACGTACGGCTCAGGCAGCAACTACACCACCGGCTCCTTCCGTGACCGTGCTAGCGCTGAGCGTGCCTACGAGTCACTGTCGTCGCGTGGCTACTCGAAAGACGACGTGAACCTGCTGATGTCGGACGACACCCGCAAGCGCCACTTTGGCGAGAACACCCCCGACACTGACCTCGGCGACAAAGCCATGGAAGGTGCTGGCGTAGGCTCGGCCATCGGTGGTACTGCCGGTGCAGTAATTGGTGCCATTGCCGCCATCGGTACTTCTGTAGCTCTGCCGGGCCTAGGCTTGGTAATTGCTGGTCCAATTGCTGCTGCTCTGGCTGGTGCCGGTGCTGGTGGCCTCACGGGTGGCTTGGTAGGCGCTCTGGTAGGCTCGGGCATTCCCGAAGAGCACGCCACTGAGTACGAAACCGACGTGAAAAACGGCAACATTGTAATGGGTGTGCGTCCTCGCAACGAAGAAGATGCCCGTTACTTTGAAGAAGAGTTCCGCCGGAGCAGCGGCGACAAAGTACGCCGCTACTAAGCACACGCTCAAGTAGTTCTGAAAAGGCCTTTCCCACTGCGGGAAAGGCCTTTTTTTGTCGTAGCTGATAAACAGGCTCACAGAGTATTCATTTTTGGGCGCTTATTTGCTGAACCACTATATTCACGGAATTACAGCGGACAGCGCTGTGCAACCTCAGGACTGTTTTTTGCCCCTTTGCGTAGTAAACAGGAACAGCAACGCATCTAGGGCACTTATTACATTGATGGCAGCGTTGAGTAATACAACCGGCCGCTAATGCCGTTCGTACCCCAATTGTGGGCTACCACTTGTTCCGGAATTTTCCTCATTTCACCCCCTCGTTCATGTCCTCCCCCCGACTCAAAATAGGCCTATATGCCTCGGTGTTGCTGGCGGTGTTTGTGCTGGCTTCTTACAAGCTATACCGGCGCAACGACGGCAGCAACCCTCAGAAGGATGAGGTCCTCATCAAAGCCATGCTGCAGGGCCTTAGTGCTGCGCACTACCAGCCCGAGCGTATTGATGACGCCTTCTCCAAACGTGTGTTTGACCTGTATCTGAAGCGCCTGGACGGTAGCAAGAAGTTTCTGCTGCAATCCGACGTGGCCGCCCTGTCGCAATATCAGAAGGATATTGACGACGAGGTGCAACGTGGCACGCACGAGTTCTTAGATAAGAGCACTCAGATTATGAATCAGCGGGTGAAAGACGTGCAGGGCCTGTACCGCGAAATTCTGGCGCAGCCTTTCGATTTTACTACCGACGAAAACTTCGAAACCGAGCCCGATAAGGCAACCTACGCTGCTAACCCGGCCGCTCAGCGAGAAGAGTGGCGTAAGTTTCTGAAGTACCAGACGCTGGTGCGTGTGTCAGAAATGATGGATGAGCAGTCCAAGAAAAAGGATAAGCCGCTGGCTTCTACCACGGCTACCGCTTCGGCCGTTACTACGTCTGAACCCACCCGCACTCCGGCCCAAATGGAAGCCGAAGCTCGTAAGCGCGTACTGAAGTATTTCGACGATTACTTCAAAGATCTGTCGCAGACAGACGCCAATGACCGGCTGGCTTCCTACGCCAACGTCATTGCCAACACGTACGACCCCCACACCGAATACTTTGCTCCCCGCGACAAAGACAACTTCGACATTGCCATGACTGGACGTTTCGAAGGTATTGGAGCCACGCTGCAGGAGAAAGACGGCCAGATTAAAGTAGCTGATATCGTGCCCGGCTCGGCTTCGTACCGCCAGGGTGAGTTGAAAGCTGGCGACGCCATCATTCGGGTAGCGCAGGGCTCAGAAGAACCCGTATCGGTGGAAGGCTGGCGCTTGGATAAGGCAATCGGACTGATTCGCGGCAAAAAAGGCACCGAAGTACGCTTAACCGTGCGTAAGCCCGACAACAGCACCAAAGTAATTCCGATTATCCGCGACGTGGTGGTAATTGAGGAAACCTACGCACAGTCGGCCACCATCAACGAAAATGGCAAGAAGCTGGGCTACATCAAGCTGCCTAATTTCTACGCCGACTTTAACGACAACGGCGGCCGTAGCTCGGCTGCTGATGTGAAGAAGGAATTGGAGAAGCTGAAGCAGGAGAATGTACAAGGTGTAGTTCTCGACCTGCGCTTTAACGGCGGTGGCTCCCTGCAGGACGCCGTGGAAATGGCCGGCCTGTTCATCGACAGCGGCCCGGTAGTGCAGGTGCGTGGCGGCCAAGGCTCGGCCACCATCCTCAACGACCGTGACCCCCGCGTGCAATACAGTGGCCCACTGGTGGTACTGGTAAACAAGTACAGCGCCTCGGCTTCCGAAATCCTGGCCGCGGCTATTCAGGATTACAAGCGTGGCGTGATTATGGGCTCGGCCAGCACCTACGGCAAAGGCACAGTGCAGCGCATTTTCGACCTCGACGACGCTATGCCGGCTGAGTTCAACAGCATCAAGCCGTTTGGCTCGCTGAAGTTGACTACGCAGAAGTTCTACCGTATCAATGGTGGGTCCACGCAGTTTAAAGGCGTGATTCCGGATATCGTTCTGCCCGACGCGTATAGCTACCTCGACCAGGGTGAAAAGGAAACGGACTACCCCTTGAAGTGGGATGAAATTACGCCCGCCAAATACCGGGTATGGAGCAATGCTCCGGCCATTGACAAACTGCGGCAATCCAGCACGGCCCGCGTTAACGCCAGCCCCAGCTTCAAGCAGCTCTCGGACATGGTGCAGCGTATGGTGAAGCGCAAGGACGATACCAAGGTGTCGCTGAAGCTGGCTAATTACCGCGCTGAGCAAGTGCAGGCTAAAACCGAGTCTGATAAGTACGAGGCCATTCAGAATGCAGCTCAACCGATGGCCATTGCTCCCCTAGCCTTCGACCTGCGCCAGCTGGGTGCCGATACTATCAAGGTTAACCGAGCTTCTCGCTTTGTAAAGCCTCTGAAGAAGGACATCACGCTCCGCGAAGCTGTTGCAGTGCTGAAAGACCAGATTTAAGCCTCAGCCTTCTTCGTTTGCAAAAGGCCCCTAGAAATCATTCTGGGGGCCTTTTTGCGTTTACGCACCTGCTGCAAGCATAAGGTCATTACTTAGTTATTAACTCACTGCTAATTGTGGCGTTGTCGAGCACCTATGCAATTTAGTGCATCTTGGGCTCTATCTTATTCGTTAGTAAATAGACTGAAAAATACTTTTCTCTTCACCTTAAATTACACCATCACAAATAACTGACATACAATGCTTTACTTGTACTAATATCATGACAATATTTTTAGCAAATAAGAACCTATTTCTTAGTATCTTGGTTGAGTAAATATGACAACGAAAGACATGGAAACGCCCATCATCCCGCTGATTACCGACGAGCAGAAGCAAGCCGACGAAACTTGGCGCAAATCGATTCCGGCGCAAGTGTTTCTGAATTACTTCTTTGCTATCAACTACCACATCGAGCAGGCCGACGACGCAATGGGCGGCCTGCAGCACTTGCCCTATTTCCGAGCCCATCAGCCCGAGCTGGTAGAAGAAGATGTGCAAGCCTTGACCAAGCTACTGCACGCTTGCTGGAGCACTGAGTATGCGTTGCGGGCCACTGCCGAGCTTGGTGACGAGGACTACCTGCGTAACGCCCTGCACTGGACGTTCCCGCAGGCTTACCACACTATCATGGCCGGTCTGCAGGCTTTCCTGTACACCACAGGCGTACGCAGCAACAACCCTTCCTTGATTCGCCGGGAAGTGGGCCGCTTAGTGGTGCGCAACGCCTATCCCCGGCCGATATCCTTCTACGCTGCTGGCGCTTACGGCGACTTCAGCATTCACCGGTTGCCACTGGCTGGCTATAAGGCCGGGCTGCACATTGCCGGTAAGGAGATTGACGCGCAGGCTCAGATTGGCCAGTTCCTGCGGACTACCCGCAAGATAAAAGCCCAGGCTACTCGCCAGCAGGTGCAAGCAAACCCTAACACGGCTATCCGCAGCCAGAAAACCGGTAAGGTGCTCGACAAGTGGACCGCCGCGCACTGGCAGCAGATTACCTGGCGCTTGGGCTACACTACTATTTTCGACCTGCTGGGCCGCCTGCGCATTTCGCAGACCAGCCGCGAGATTGAGCGCTTTGTGGAGGCGGACATCGACTTCCAACTGTTCCACCACTCTTTGCTCGATATTGTGAGCTACCTCAACGGTATCCACGAAACCTACGTGGCCAAGGCAATGGGGCTGGAGCGGTACCAGCAACTGGTGGCCGAGCTGCCTAAGCACCTGCAGAGCTCGTTTGTGGAGCAACGCCTGCGCACCCGCATTGAGCCCGTACTGCGCGATGAAGCTCCTACGCTGCAGATGGCCGCATAAGCTGCCACCTCTCTGCGGCTTCCGTTCTGATTCTTTTACCTCCCAACTCCATATACACGTAAGCGCTGGCCCCTTGGGCCGGCGCTTTTTGCTTTTTGCGGGGCTTTGGTGCCAACTAACTAAGTATTTGTTGGTTTATGCGAATAAGTGTGTAAGCCGCGCTATTTTTGCGGCTTGATTTTACTGGCCCCTGGCCCCGTTTTACACCCCGTACCATGCAGCACCTCAGCGAACAGGAGATTATTCGTCGGAATAAACTGGAAGAGCTACAGAAGCTGGGCATTGAGCCCTACCCTTCCGAGCTATTCGACGTGAACTTCTACGCCCAGGAAATCCACGACAACTATCATCCCGAGCTGAATAACTTTCAGGAGGTGAGCCTGGCCGGCCGCATCATGTCGGTGCGGGTGATGGGCAAGGCTTCGTTTGCGGAGCTGATGGACGCGTCGGGGCGCATTCAGCTTTACATCAACCGGGACGAAATCTGCCCCGGCGAGGACAAGACGCTTTATAACACCGTGTTCAAGAAACTGGTGGACCTCGGCGACTTTGTGGGCATTAAAGGCCACGTGTTCAAAACGCAGGTAGGCGAAACCTCCGTGCACGTAACCGGCTTCACGCTGCTGAGCAAGAGCCTGCGCCCGTTGCCCGTGGTGAAGAAGCGCATTGACGAAGCCACCGGCGAGGAAGTGGTGTACGATGGCCTCACTGACCCCGAAATGCGCTACCGCCAGCGCTACGTGGATTTGGTGGTGAACCCCCACGTACGCGACGCTTTTGTGAAACGTACGCAACTGGTGCAAGCTATGCGCAACTACCTCAACGATAAAGGCTACCTGGAGGTGGAAACGCCTATTCTGCAGCCTTTGTACGGTGGCGCGGCGGCCCGCCCCTTCAAAACGCACCACAACACGCTGGACATGACGCTGTACCTGCGCATTGCCAACGAGCTGTACCTGAAGCGCCTCATCGTGGGCGGGTTCGACGGGGTGTATGAATTCTCGAAGGACTTCCGCAACGAGGGCATGAGCCGGTTCCACAACCCCGAGTTCACCCAAATGGAGCTGTACGTAGCCTACAAGGACTACTACTGGATGATGGACCTGGTAGAAGAAATGGTGGAACGCGTAGCGCTGGCCCTGCATGGTAAAACCGAAGTGCAGGTAGGCGAAAATCTTATCAACTTCCAGCGCCCCTGGAAACGCTTCACCATGGCCGAAGCCATTCAGCACTACACCGGCTTCAACATTGACGGGAAGAGTGAAGATGAGCTGCGCGCCGCTGCTAAAGACCTGAAAGTGGGCCTCGACCCGAGCATGGGCAAGGCCAAAATCATTGACGAAATCTTCGGGGAGCACGTGGAGCCGAAACTCATTCAGCCTACGTTCATTACCGATTATCCGGTGGAGATGTCGCCGCTGGCCAAGAAGCATCGCTCAAAGCCGGGCTTGGTGGAGCGTTTTGAAGCCATTTGCAACGGCAAGGAAATCTGCAACGCCTTCTCGGAGTTGAATGACCCCATCGACCAGCGGGCCCGATTTGAGGAACAGTTGGAGCTGGGTAAGCGCGGCGACACCGAAGCCATGGTACTCGATGAGGACTTCCTGCGCGCGTTGGAATACGGCATGCCCCCTACGGCGGGCCTGGGCATCGGCATCGACCGCCTGTCGATGATTATGACCAATTCCAACTCCATCCAGGATGTGTTGTTCTTCCCACAGATGAAGCCGGAGTACACTAAATCCGAAAATGCGCCTAAGCCGGAAGCCAACGCGTAACTTTCGGTAGCTACCAAAATCAGAAAGCCTCCTGCCAATAAACGCAGGAGGCTTTCTTTTGTAACTGACTAATTATTTCAGCTGAACAGAGGATTTCTGCAGAAGCTTGCGATGGGCAAGTACGATTTTACTAGTGGATCTTGTTAACCATTCTCCGCTAGAAGCTCTACTGCCGGCAATTTTACAACAGATGCTCGCTCAACATCTTGTAAGTCGGTTATGTGTTCTTTAACGCCAGCTGTAGGCAAAGGTTACGGAAGCGTTACATTAATTTTTCTAGGCTCCGGATTGAGGTAAAAACAAGAAAGCCTCCCGTCAAAAAAAGGACGAGAGGCTTTCCGAATACACAATCGGCTTACCATTCTGAGCAGGGTGTACAGGAGAAGCGTGCGATGGACAGCGTATGATTTTACAGCCGGGTTGTTTGACCAGTTCCCGGCAGAAGCTCTACGGTCGGCAATTTTACTCTTGTAACATCTCCACTCTTCTTTTCAAGCAGATTGTATAGTCTTTAACGGCCGTGAAGCTGAAGGGTTATGCCACCGTTAGATTTTTTTAGCTCCGGTAGCCGGGATGATGGCGCGAGTCGCCGCCCATACCATCGTAGTCGGAATCAGCTTCGTCCGTACGGCCGGCCTCCGAAGTTTGAGGGCCTGCTGGCCCGTTCATGGAACGGAGCAGGTCGTCGGCGGCAGAGCGGTCGGCTACGTGTTGCTCCGAATCGGCGGGGGCTTGTCCTTTCAGGGCATCAAGCCGGTTTTTGCCTTCCTGCAGCAGTTTGTTCAGGTCGCCACCAAAGCGGGATGCTGATTTTTTCAGGTTGGCCCGGGCTTCTTCGCCGGTTTCGGGTGCCAGCAGCAAGCCCGCCACAATACCAGCTGTGGCACCAGCCAGCAACGAGAAAATTACTTTGCCTTTTGTGTCTTGCATAACCAATGTGGTATTAGAGGTGGAAGTAACCGGTGTAGTACTGACTGTAAACGAGCGGCAGCACGTGGTAGTTAAAAAAGCCCCGACCCTGCTATCAGGACCGGGGCTTTTTTGGAATACTGTACGGCCTACAGGTCGTTCAGCATTTTTACTACTTCATGCTTGGCTTTACCCAGCTTGTTTTGCAGGCGACCTACCAGTTCATCGCCTTTACCTTCAGCGTAGTCGAGGTCTTCGTCGGTGAGCTGCGCGTATTGCTGTTTCAGCTTGCCTTTTGCTTCATCCCAGCTGCCTTTCAGCTTCAGCTTGGAGCCAGCACCAGTGATGCCCAAGTCTTCCAGCTTTTCGATGTAGCCTTTGAATTTCGAGTCGAGGTCTTCGCCGTATTTCGACAGCTGCTCGCCCAGCTGGCCGCTGTATTTGGTGGCAGCCGAGCCAATTTTTTCGCGGGTAGCTTTGCCTTTATCGGGAGCCATCAGCAGACCGGCAATGATACCAGCACCGGCACCAGCCAGCGCAGCGAGGAGAATTTTACCGGAGTTGTCTTCTTCGTGGTACGACATGATTCTTGGGGAGAGAATGGATGAAAAAATTAGGTTCGGAGGAACAACCGGCTTTATTGCTGAGTAGCGGCCGGTTATGGGCAGCTATACGCGGCAGAACGGCCGGGGTTTTATCGGTTAGTAAAATTAGCGCAGCAAAATATTCTATTTTCCTATCCTCGTTTACCGCTTACTACTTGTTCCCGTACAGTATCGGCAGATTTGGCCTACTTGCCTGTTCTTCATTCAACACGTTTCGCCTTATGTTTCGCTTAGTTGCCTCCTTCGTTGCGCTGACTGCTGTGGTAGCCTGTCAGCGGGAAACTCCACCTACCACCGACTGCATCGACCCAAGCAAAATTCGGAAGGACGCCATGTGCACGATGGAATACGCTCCCGTGTGCGGCTGCAACAACCAAACGTACAGCAACGCCTGCCAGGCCAGCAACGCCGGCGTGAAAACGTACACCCAAGGAGCCTGCCCCGGTACCAGCCAGCAGTAGGCTGCTCGTATTGTAGTTGAAAACTCTGCGACCAGCAAGCTACTTTGCGGCCTCTTTTTGATCCTTTTATGCCAGAAAAACGCTATTTCCGCCAGCAAAGCCCCTTTGTGGTGCCCACCACCGACGGCAAACTTATTGAGGAACACATTGGCCTGGCCAGCACCGGCACTGGCCAATACAGCGTGGCGCACATGGTGGCTCCGCCCCAGTGGAGCGAGCCGCACCAGCGCCCCGAGTTTGACGAGGTAACCATTGTAGTACGCGGCCGCAAGCGGTTCGAAATTGACGGTGACGTGGTGGAGCTGGGAGCCGGCGAATCGTTGCTGATCAAGGCCGGAGCGCGGGTGCGCTACTCCAACCCCTTCGATGCCGAATGCGAGTACTGGTCGGTGTGCGTACCGGCCTTTAGCCCAGCTACCGTACATCGGGAAGAGTAGTTCTGCAGTTGCTTTCATTAGTAAGGCCGGCCACCACGCCTTGGTTTACTGAGGCGTGGTGGCCGGTTCTTTTTGGCAGTGCCGTTACTTCATGCCTAGCCAGCGACGCAGCTCAGGAGTGCGGTGCGAGCTGGAGGTAAGGCTTACCGGCTGGCCTTTGAGGTGCACGACCAGCGTATCATTGAAATAGGGTTCCAGCCGCTCAATGGCACTCAGTTGCACCAACTCAGTGCGGTTGAGGCGGAAGAACTGAGCCGGGTCGAGCTGGGCTTCTAGCTGGCTGAGGGTTTCGCTGAGCACGTAGGCCCGGCCCTGGGCATCCACGGCGTGCGTAACGCCGTTGCGCAGCTGGAAGTAGGCCAGGTCGGCCACATCGAGCAGGTACAGGCCCTGCCGGGTTTTGCTCACGAGGCGCTGCTTATAGATGGGGGCCGACGCGGCCTGGCCCAGCGTGGCGGCCAACTGCTGCAGCGCTGCGCCCTGAAACGACTGCCGCAGCCGCTCAAACTTTTGCATGGCGGCGGCAAACTGCGCGTACTGTACCGGTTTGAGCACGTAGGCAATGCCGTTTTGTTCAAAGGCTTGCACCAGAAATGAGTCATAGGCCGTCACGAAGATGACCGGGCTGCTCACCGCCACCTGCTGAAACAGCTGAAACACGTTGCCGTCCAGCAGCTCAATGTCTGACAAGATCAAATCGGGGGCGGGGTGCTGACGCAGGAAATCCGCCGCCTCGCTCACCTGCTGACACTCGCCCACAATAGTAGCCGCCGGCGCGTACTGCAGCGCAAAGCGCCGCAGTTGGTCGAGAGCAGGCTCTTCGTCTTCAATTAATAACAGGCGGAGCATGGGATAGGGAGAGAGCAACTATGCGGATTGGGTAATAAGACTGGGTAAAGCCTGCTGCAGAAGAAGACTTTTTAAAGTAGCTCGTCATGCTTCGTCTCGCTCTGCATGAGGGTCTACCGCTGGCACTTATTCTATTCCGCAACTGAGGCGCGGCGGACTAGCGGGAGCGTGACGCTGAATTGCTCGGGGGTGTCGTCGATGCGGACGGGGGTATCGTGGAGCAGGGCCAGGCGGGCGCGTAGGCCAGCCAGGCCGCTGCCCTCGCCGGGGGCCGGCACGGGCCGGGGCTGGCGGGCGTGGCTCACCTGCAGGGAATCGGCCGTGAGGGTGAGGCGCACGCGCAGCGGCCGGGCGCGGCTGCCCAGGTTGTGTTTAAGGGCATTGGTGAGCAGCTCCTGCCCCACCCCGGGCGGCACCAGCAGGTGCTGCAGCTCGGCGGTGGGTACCTGCATGTCTTCCTCAAACACGTAGGCCGCCCCGAAGCGCCGCTGCAGCAGAAACTGGTAGTCGCGCAGAAACGCCAGCTCCTCGGCCACGGGCACGGCATCCTGCTGGCGGGTGCGCACCAGGTAGCGGTACAGGCTAGCCAGGTGCACCACGTAGTCGTGGGCGGCGGTGTTGGCGGGCTCAATGAGGGCGGCCAGGATGTTGAGGTTGTTGAACAGGAAGTGCGGGTCCACGTGCTGCTGCAGGGCCTGTAGGCGGGCCTGGGTGGCTTCCTTCTCCAGCCGCTCCACCTCTACCCGCACCTGGGCGGCGTGCTGCTGGTACAGAAACGGCAGGTACACGCTGCCCACCAGCAGGTACAGAAACGCATCCGACGACAGACTGCGCACCACCGGGTACCAGCCCGCGTAGTTGCCGTGCCCGATGTGGGTGAGCTCCAGCACCGCCGTGAGCAGCTGCGTGAGGCCCACGAACAGCAACGCCCCCCGCCACAGCAGCCCGAAAAAGTATGATGCTTGTCCCGAAGCCCGCCCCCGGCGCACGGCCCGGGCGTGCAGCCGGTCCAGCAGCCCCACAATCAGCAACGCCTGCAGAAACAGCCAGAACGGCGCATCCGGGAACAAGTAAAAGTCCGCCGCCGTTGGGGCCATCGTCAGGCGGGTGTACAGCGCCAGCAGCAACGCCAACCCAAACAGAAACAGGTAAAACCAGAGCCTTTTGCGCATGCAGAACAGGTTTGAGTAGCAAGCTACGAGAGTTGCGGGTAGCAAAACATAGCCCGTCATGCTGAGCCCCGCGAAGCATCTCTACCGCAATGCTAACTTCTTTGAGTAGCTCCGGTAGAGATGCTTCGGCAGGCTCAGCATGACGGGCTCTATCAGCAAATGCCCTACAGCTGGCCGGCCATTTTCACTTCTTTGCCGGCTTCATCAAGGAAGCGAAGCACGGGCTGGTTGTTTTTATCGACGCCGATGGTGAGGCGGGTGCGGCCCTGGCTGTCCTTGAAGTCGAGGGTTGATTGGTCGGTGTTGGCCACCAGCATTACGCGGGTGGCCCCGCGCTGGTCGGCCATAATCATGGCGGAGGAGCGGCCGGCGGTGGTGCCCACGTACAGGCGGCGCATCAGGCCCAGCTTGCCTTCCTGCACGGCTTTCTGCTTTTCCTCGGCCGTGGCGTTCTGGTACTTCTCCTCCAAGGCCGTCATGGATTCGTCGGGAGCGTCGTTGAAGGAGAGGCCGGCCTTGTAGCCACCACCCTGCTCCTGGTAGTTCAGGGCAATTACCTGATCCTGCCCGAATCGGTCAAACGAAAGGTGGCCACCGGCCGAGGGCTTGCCGTCGGGGCCCTTCTCGCCCCCGAAAATCAGGCCGCCGCATTCCTCGCCCTTGTCGTTGTAGAACAGCATGCCGGGATGGTCGCGCTTATAGTCGATGTGCTTGCCGTCGATGGTCACGCCCTGCGGAAACCGCTC
The DNA here is from genome assembly GCF_020421205.1 of Hymenobacter pini. GTDB lineage: Bacteria > Bacteroidota > Bacteroidia > Cytophagales > Hymenobacteraceae > Hymenobacter > Hymenobacter pini. Next base: position 75,886 of record NZ_JAIZZH010000001.1, on the reverse strand, counting down.
CTTGTTGCTCATGATCATCTTCACGGTGCCGTCACGCTCCACTAGGTTCAGGCGCTCTACCGATATTTCCTTGAAGTGCACCGATTTGTCGGGCTTACCGAAAGCGCAGAGCAGTGCCACCAGCGGCACTACGGTAGCGCCCAGGGCGTAGGCTTTCAAGAATTTTACGTCGCGGGCAAGTTGGTTGGTGTCCATAGCAACAGTGAGGTTAAGGGGGTGATTGATGACCTAAAACTGCTGCCTGGCCGGCCCGAATGCAGGTGATTTCGCACGAGTGCCGGAAAAATCACCTGAATGCCGGAAACCGGGGCGCGAGCGGACTTGGTGCCGGTGCAGCTTCGGATGGGTTTTCCTATCTTTCTCCACCACCTTTTCTACTTAGCCGCATGGACCAGCGCATTATCAACCTCTTCGACGAATACACCCACGCACCCTTATCACGCAAAGAGTTTCTGGACCGGCTGGTGAAGCTGGCGGGCGGTACGGCCCTGGCCGCTGCCGCGCTGGCCGTGCTGGAACCCGGCTACGCCCAGGCCGCCACGGTATCGGTAGCCGATGACAAGCTGGTGGAAGAAACCGTGAGCTGGTCCGGCGCGGCGGGCGTAGAAATGAAAGGCTATTTGGTGCACCCACAGGGCAAGAAGAAGCGCGGGGCCGTGGTGGTGATTCACGAAAACCGGGGCCTCACCCCTCACATCAAAGACGTAACCCGGCGCGTGGCCCAGGCTGGCTACCTGGCCCTGGGCGTGGATGCCCTGTCGGTATTCGGCGGCACGCCGGCTAACGAGGACGAGGGCCGCACGCTCATCGGCAAGCTGGATAAGCAGCAGAACTTGGAGAATTACTTGGCCGCCCTGCGCTACCTGCGTGCCCGCCCCGACTGCAACGGCCGCACCGGCTGCGTAGGCTTCTGCTGGGGCGGGGCTATGGCCAACAGCCTCGCCACCCACGATGCCCAGCTAAATGCCGCCGTGGCTTATTACGGCACCCAGCCGCCCGCTGCCGAAGCCGCCAACATCAAAGCCCACCTGCTGCTGCACTACGCTGGCCTCGATGAGCGGGTAAATGCCGGCAAAGATGCCTGGGAAGCGGCCCTGAAAGCGGCCGGCGTGAAGTATGAGCAGTACGTGTACGAGGGCGTCAACCATGCCTTCAACAACGACTCCTCCCCCGCCCGCTACAACGCCGAAGCCGCCCAGCTGGCCTGGAGCCGCACGCTGAAACTGTTTAAGGAACAGTTAGGGTAATGGCGGCCGAGTTGATTGGCATAGGTTATTGGCGGGACCTACTGGAGCCTCAACTTCCCGATGTGGCTTGCTTTGTAGATGACAGCTGGCCCGAGACGGAACGCCAGACTGCCCTGCAGTATCTGTGGCAGGGTCGGCCGCTGCACTATTGGATGGGTATGCAGCGTTGCCTGCTAGGTTGCGGCAAGTACCTGCACACAACTGGCTACACTGATGGCACTTATTACTGGCCTGAAAGCCTACTTCATTATGTAGCTGTTCATGCCGTACGGCTGCCGGATGCGTTTGTGCAATATGTACATCAGCAATCAGAGTTTCCAGCCGATGCCGCCGCAATAGTAGATGAAGTAACCCAAGCCAATTACTCCTGGTGGAAAACTCAGGCAGGCTGGTACTCCGAGTCGTCTTCGCTTCAGCACTTGGGCCAGCAGGAAATTCGGGACTTTTTGCGCCGCTACGACCGGCAGCACATTGACTATTCAGGCCTAACCTCACCAACTGACATAGCCGCGCTTGAGCGCATGGTGACTGAGTTACGACAGTTGGCTAACTTATAAAGCCATATGAGTATGATAAATGCGGATACCTACCAAAAAGATTTGGCAGATATCCGTATTTTTTACGTGTGGCGTAGCCGTTGCTTGGTGAGCTACAGTCTATTTGCAGCAAGTATGGGCTCAGGATTCACGTTGTGCGGTAGGTGTATAATCCTGCCCGGATGATAGGACTTGATGGCGTTGAGCAGCTTGGATTTACCGAAAAAGCCCACCATACTTGGATGCTTTCGGAAGCCGATCAAGCTCCGAAACTGGCCGATTAGACTCGGCTGTACCCGCTGCTCTTTCGTTCCACCAAATTCCCACACAACCAATGAAACACCAGTTTACCTCCCTTCTGGGAGCCGCGGCTCTGTGCCTGCTTGGCTCCTTCACCGCCCAAGCCCAAACCTACCAGCAGGTCTGGGCCGATGAGTTCAACGGCAGCATCAGCTCCAGCTGGGTATTTGAAACCGGCGGCGGCGGCTGGGGCAACAACGAGAAGCAGTACTACCAGCGCGCTAACGCCACCGTCACCAGCACCGAGCTGCAGATTACGGCCCGTAAACAAAGCGTAGGTGGCATGCCCTACACCTCGGCCCGCATGAAAACGCAGGGCCTCAAGGAATTCAAATACGGCAAGGTGGAGGCCCGCATCAAGATGCCGCTGGGCCAGGGCCTGTGGCCGGCGTTCTGGATGCTCGGTGCCAACATCAACACGGTAAGCTGGCCGGCCTGCGGCGAAATTGATGTGATGGAGCACATTAACTCCGAGAATAAGGTATACGGCACTGTGCACTGGGACAGCAACGGCCACGCTGAGTACGGCGGCAACATCATCACCTCGCCCGAGGCATACCACGTGTATTCCATCGAGTGGGAGCCGACCTACATCCGCTGGTTTGTGGATGGCACCAAGTACCACGAAATCAACATTACCAACGGCACGGGCGGCACTGAGGAGTTTCAGCGGCCTTTCTTCCTGCTGCTGAACCTGGCCGTAGCCGGCAACTGGCCCGGCCAGACGGTGGACGAGGGCAAGCTGCCCGCTACCATGTCGGTGGATTACGTGCGGGTGTACCAGAAAACCACTGCTTCCTCAGCTGTTACCCTGCAGGCCGAAAGCTACAGCAGCATGAACGGCGTGCAGGTAGAGGGCTGCTCCGATACGGGCGGGGGCCAGAACGTGGCCTACATTGACCAGGGCGACTGGATGGCTTACAACAACGTGAACTTCCCGGTATCCGGCAATTACCTCATCGAGTACCGCGTGGCCAGCCCCTCGGGCGGCACCCTGTCGTCGGATTTGAATGCTGGCTCCATCCAGCTGGGCAACACGGCCATTCCGGCCACGGGCGGCTGGCAGAACTGGACCACAGTATCGAAAACCGTATACATCAACGCCGGCACGTACAACTTCGGGGTGTTTGCCCAAACCAGCGGCTGGAACCTGAACTGGATTCGGATTTCCCAAGCCGGCAGCGCCCGGACTGCCAATACCTCAACCGTTACGGCTACCACGCCCGCCAAAACGGGTGCCTTCGATGTGGCTGTATACCCCAACCCTCAGTCGACTGGCTCCGCCCTCACCATTGAGCTACAAAACGCCGACCTCACCCAGCCCACTACCGTGCAGGTGCTGGATGTAAGTGGCAAGCAAGTATGGCAGCACACGGCCTTCGGTAGCGCCGTGAAAGTGGACCGTAACCTGCCCAGCGGCGTGTACCTGATTCAGGCCACCAACGCTACCAGCAAAATCACAAAGCAGTTGCTAGTGCAGTAGCTAGTAGTAAAATGGAGAAGGGTGAAGTTGTGAAGTTGAGGTCATTGCGAGGCCGGAGGCCGAAGCAATCCTTCCTATTTTGAGCGCAACGCCTAGAAAGCAAAAAGCCCCTAATGTCCGTGCTGACGTTAGGGGCTTTTGAGTAGGTCTAAGTTGAGAGCTTTAGGGAGGACAGATTGCTTCGCGTTGCTCGCAATGACCTCAATTTCACAACTTCACCGCTACATCCGCTGCTCAGGCTTGGCGGCGGGCAGGGGTTTGCGGGGCAGCTTGGCGTCGCGCATGGCAGCCTGGTACACGAAGGAAGCTACCACCACGGAGGCTTGCTTCATGTCGTCGGCGGGCAGCCGCTCGTAGGTGTCCATGTTGGTGTGGTGGGTGCGGGTACCGTAATCCAGGGGGTCTTGGATGAACTGGAAACCGGGCAGGCCCACGGCATCAAAAGAAAGGTGGTCGGTACCGCCGGTGTTGCGCAGCGTAACAGTGGTAGCGCCCATATCGGCGAAGGGCTTGAGCCACTCCTGGAAGATGGGGGCGGCTGCATCGTTGCCCTGGGCGTAGATACCCCGGATTTTACCGGCTCCGTTGTCGAGGTTGAAGTAGGCGGCCAGCTTCTCGTGGTCGGGCAGCAGCTTCATGGTAGCGGGGTCGGCAAAGTGGTTTTTCACGTAGTTGCGCGAACCAAACAGGCCCTGCTCCTCCTCGCCCCACAACGCTACCCGAATGGTACGGCGGGGCTGCACCCCCGCGGCTTTCAGAATGCGCACGGCCTCCATCATTACGGCGCAGCCGGCGGCATTGTCGGTGGCGCCGGTGGCGGCGTGCCAGGAGTCAATGTGAGCACCCAGCATTACCACTTCGCTTTTCAGCTTTTTGTCGGTACCCGGAATTTCAGCTACCACGTTGTAGCCTTTCAGGTCCTGGTTCTGGAAGCGGGTGCGGGTTTCCAGCTCAATTTCTACCGGAATACCGGCTTCGGCGAGGCGGATAAGGCGCAACTGGTCCTCGGGAGCCATTTCCAGCTCGGGCAGCACCGGCTTGGCATCAGCCGCATAAGGGGCACCGTTCGAGGTGAAGAAGGTACCATCGGAGCCGCCGCGGGTGCTCAGGATAGCCGCCGCGCCTTCACTCAGAATCATATCCGACATTTTGGTGCGCAGGGCCATCATGGTGCGGCGCTGGGCCATGCGCTTCTCCATTTCGGCGTCGTCGGGCTTGGCGGTGGGGGGCTCGGGCTTGAAGTCGGCCATCTTTTGCAGCTCCTCGGCGGTGTAGCGCTTGGCATCGGCCTCAAAGCTGGGCTTGGGCGGGTTAGCCACATCCAGCAGCACAATTTTGTCGCGCAGCTGGCCTTTATACTTGTCCAGCTCGGCTTCGGTGGTGGCTTTCACCACAATTACCTGCTTTTTCAGCGGGCCGTTTGTGCTGGGCGTCCAGGCTTTGGGAGCCCCGATGAGGGTGTGATAGTACGGCGCGGTCATGGCCACATATGACTTCTCAATATCCCAGCCGCGGCCGAAAGTACCCCAGGGCTCAATAGTAGATTTGCTCAGGCCCCAGGTAGTGAATTGCTTCTGCGTCCACTCGTTGGCACGGGCCAAGCCAGCCGAGTTGGCCAGGCGGGGGCCACATACATCCGTCAGGTAGAAAGCCGTTTCCATCACTTTGGAGCGGTTCATTCCCTCATCCTTGATTTTGGCCAGCATGGCCGGGTCGGCTTTAGTGCCTTGCTGGGCCCAAGTAGGCGTGCTGAGAGCCAGGCCCCCGGCCAGCGCGAGGAGTTGAAGTTTGTTCATTCGGGAAGTTGGTTGTAGAGTGGAGTTTCTACCGCCAAAGAACCAAAAAACCGCGTGACGTTGCGTGGCAAACACCTGCTTCTATTCCTGCCCGCCATTCCAAGCATATAGTACATCAAACAGAACGTCATTCCTCGACTCCGCTCGGAATGACGTTCTGGGAACCTGTTACCGCTCCACTTCACCTCCTACCCCACCAGCTTATCCGGCGTGATGGGTAGCTCCCGGATGCGCTTGCCTGTGGCGTGGTACACGGCATTGGCCACGGCCGCGGTAAAGCCAATCAGGCCAATTTCGCCCATGCCTTTGGCGCCCATAGGGTCGAGGTGCTGGTCGGGTTCATCCATGAAAATCACGTCGATGTCGGGCACATCGGCGTTTACGGGCAGGTGGTATTCGGCCAGCTGGTTGTTGAGGTAGCGGCCGAAACGGTGGTCCATGCGGGCTTCTTCCATCAGGGCCATGCCAATACCCCAGGTTACGGAGCCGTACACCTGGGAGCGGGCCGTTGTGGGGTTGAGCACCCGCCCCACATCCAGCGCCGATACCACCCGGCTCACGCGCACCTCCCCGGTAGGCTCATGCACCCGCACTTCCACAAAATTGGCGCAAAACGACTTGCCCGAGTACTGCTCCTGCTCGGGCCCTTTGTCGGCTTCCCGGGTCAGGACGAGGCCCATGAGGTTGTGTTGGCGCAGCAGTTCAGTGTACGAAAGTTGCTCTTTTGGATGGCGGGCTTGGCGAACCATGCCGTTTTCCAGCACTACCTCTTCCGGTTTCAGCTTGCGCCTGGCCCATTCCGGGGCGCGCACGGCCAACTCCTGCAACTGCTGGCGCAGTGCAATACACACGGCGTGCACCGCCGAGCCTACCGAGGCGGCCGTGTGGGAACCAAACTGCCCCGGCGCGGGTGGCAGGCTCGAATCACCCAGCTCAAAAAGGATATTTTCCACGGGTACCCCGCTGGCGTCGGCGGCAATCTGGCTCATGATGGTGGCGGTGCCGGGGCCTACGTCGGCGGTGGCGCTTTGTACCAGCAGGTGGCCATCGGCGAAGAGTTGGGCCCGGGCGCTGGCTTTAGTGCGCTCGGCTTTATAAATGCCCATACTCATGCCCCACCCTATCAGCCACTGTCCGTCGCGGGTGGCGCGGGGTTGCGGGGGCCGTTTGCTCCACCCAAACCGCTCGGCGCCCTGCTCGTAGCAGCGGCGCAGCTGGTTACTCGACCAGGGCTTGTCGTCCACGGGGTCTACGTTGGCAAAGTTTTTCAGCCGCAGGACCAGCGGGTCCATGTTCAGGGCATAGGCCAGCTCATCCATAGCCGATTCCATGGCAAATGAGCCGCTGGCTTCACCGGGGCCGCGCGTCCAGGCGGGAGTGCTTAGGTCCAGGGGCACTAGTTGGTAGCGGGTGTTGAGGTTGGGCGTGCGGTAGGCCGATTTGGTAGGGTCCACGATGCGCTCCGTGAATTCCTCGTAGCGCGAGGTTTGCCCGTAAGCCTCGTGCGTCACGCCCACTAGCTGCCCATCAGCCGTAGCCCCCAGCCCAATTTTCTGGATGGAGCAGGGCCGGTAGCCCACAAGGTTAAACATCTGCTGGCGCTGCAGAGCCACTTTCACCGGTCGGCCCACCAGCTTCGCCCCCAAAATAGCGGCTACCTCCTGGGGCCAGATGCGCGAAGCCCCGCCAAATGCCCCACCCACGAATGTGGAATGCACCTGCACTCCGCCCTCGGGCAGCTTAAACATGCGCATCAAATCCTGCTTGGCCAGGGCCGGGGCCTGGGTTTTGTTGTACACCGTGAGTTGCTGCGGGCTCAGCCAGTGGGCAATGGCAGCGTGGGGCTCCATGGGGTTGTGCACCTGCACGGGTGTGCGGTACTCCTGCTCGATGTGTACCGGCGCGTTCTGGTAGGCGTTGGGCTGGCCCCGCAGGTAGTCATCGGCTTTTTTCGGCTTGATGCCCCGGCTGCGGTGGGCGGCCAGCTCGGTTTCGGGCTTCAGCACCTCGTACTGCACCCGTACCAGCGCGGCGGCATGCTGGGCGTGTTCCAGGGTATCAGCCAGGGCCAGGGCCACGGGTTGGTTGCTGATGTGAATCTGGTCGTCGTGGAACACGCGCAGCTCCTGGCCTTCCAGCCGGGGGTTGTTGTTGGCCTGGGCATCCTGGTAAGCCGGTACGCCGGGCGAGTTGCGGTGCGTGAGTATGGCCAGTACGCCGGGAGCTTTTTCGGCCGCCGCAGTGTCCAGCGCCCTGATGCGGCCTCGGGCAATGCTGCCGGTTACCAGTACGCCGTGCACCACGCCCGGCACCGCATGCTCGGCGGCGTAGCGCGCCTGGCCGGTTACTTTATGGCGGCCATCAACCCGGCGCATGGGTTGACCAATGGCGGCAACTGGCGGGGGAACGGTAGGCAGGTTTTCAGGCATAGTACGGAGTGGCTAGGGCAGATACCTAATACCTGCCTTCGTGTACGGCGCTGTTCTGTAAAAGCTGCCTGTCTCATTGCTACCGTCGTATATCCCATCCTGGGACACCACGTCACTAAGGTGCCATTTAGTAGATGCAGCAAACAATAATTTATCCTATTTTGATAAATTATTGACTATTATTAATAATATTCGTATCTATTCTGACAAATGGCACTAGGTGTTTGATAGCATAACTCAGCGCGTTATGGATATCGTAAAACGTAACAATATTCGGCTACTGGGCCAGGGTACGCACACGCTGCTGTTCGTGAATGGCTTCGGCTGCGACCAAACCATCTGGCGGTACCTGACCCCGGCCTTTTCCAAGCAGTTTCGCCTGATTCTGTACGACCATGTGGGCTCTGGCTTATCGGATACCACAGCCTACGACCCGGCCAAGTATGCCTCTTTGGAAGGGTATGCGGTTGATTTGCTGGAAATATGCCGGGAACTGAAGTTGCAACAGGTAACGCTTATCGGGCATTCTGTAGGGGCCATGATTGGGATGCTAGCCGCCATTCAGGAGCCGCATTACTTCCGGCAGTTGCTGCTCCTGTGCCCCTCTCCGTGCTACCTGAACGAAGGCAGCTACCACGGCGGGTTTGAGCGCCAAGACCTGGAGGAAATGCTGGCCTTTATGGACAAAGACTTCGTGGGCTGGGCTGACTACATCACGCCCTTTATTATGGGCAACCCCGACCAGCCTTCCCTCACGGCGGAGCTGGCCCACAGCTTTTGCCAGAACGACCCCACCATTGCCCGGCAGTTTGCCCGTGTAACGTTTCTGGGCGACAACCGCGCCGACCTCACGCAGTGCCGCACGCCCTGCCTACTGGTGCAGTGCGCCGAGGATATCATTGCCCCCCTGGAAGTAGGCGACTACCTGCACGAGTCCTTACCCGATGCCACGCTCATCACGCTGCCCGTAGCCGGCCACTGCCCCCACGTAAGCGCGCCCTCCGACACCCTGGATGCCCTGGAAACCTTTATGGCTGCGTAAGAGAGAGGCCGGTATCTTCGCTGTCATATGATGACCGATTATGAATAGTGAGGAAATCAGGCACCTCATCACCAGCGAGCTTGCTGCTCCAACTATGGCTGTTACACAGCAATACCTTGATATACATCAAGTAGTATTTGAGGGAGGAACTCCTGTCCTAGCTCGCGTAACCTCACCTGATGCAGAGGGTATTTGTTGCGCCTATCTTCCGATACAGGATGAGAAATTCTTTTTAGCTATCTATATCAATACCAAATCTGGTCTGGTCTGCGGAATTCATACTGAGTCTTGGCACCGGGTGAGCCTGCGGGCTACTTCAGAAACGATGAGTGCACGGGAAATGGCCGCTTTGACAGCATTACCAGCTACAACGCAATGGAGCAAGGGGCAGGCCCGCTCATGTGGCCACGGCTTTTACTCCTTTAGCGCCCTCCACTTTACGCCCAATCCAGAGCCTGATACATTTGAACACAAACTCGAAAAGCTTCTGGATTTCCTGGAGCAGGACGTTACGGGGATTCAGCAACTCCTCCAATGTACCAACTGCGGCATCGATGTAACGATGGACATGCATAATGGTACTGGCATGCTGGGCGGCCCCTTTCTTTCGGCTCATACCATTCAACGTGTTGCTCGTCTGGGCCTGGATATTGAGTTTGATTTATTCGTATCCGGAAAGCCATTCCGTGACTAGTTGGCTTTCTGTGCAGCTCTCATAACAACCTCACTCCCGCCCCGCTCGTCTAAATCGGCTACCACCTACCGTGTAGCCGATGAGCCTCTGGGAGATTATTCAGCGCCTATTTCCGTACGTGCGGCCCTACCGCGGGCTCATTATTGCCACGTTGCTGCTTACGCTGGTGGGCTCGTTGGCCGCCCAGGTGAACCCGTTTGTGCTGCGCTACACCGTGGATACGGTGCAGGCTTTGCTGAACCGCAACGCCACGCTGGCCCAGGGCATGCCGATGCTGCTGCTAGTGAGCGGACTGCTGCTGGGCAAGGAAATCATCAACACCTTCATCCAGTTTGGGCAGAAATTCTACGGCGAGAAAATCCGCATCAACGTGTCGAGCACGCTCATGCACGACGCGGTGCACCGGGTGGTCAACTATCAGCTCGGCTTCTATGCCGACACCGGCAACCAAACCGGCAAGCTCCAAACGCGCATCGACCGGGGCGTGGAAAGCCTGATGAAGCTGGTGCAGAACTTCTTTATTGACATTCTGCCCCTGTTCGCCAACTCCATCGTGGCGCTGGTGGTCATGTTCACGGCCAACGTGTACGTGGGGCTGGTGGCTGTGGCGGTGCTGCCCGTTTACTTCTGGCTGAGCTACCGGCAGGCTGATAAGCTCAACGGCACCCGCCGGGCCCTACGGGGCCTGCGCGAAGCCCGCAGCCAGGGCCTCGTTAACCTCATCGACTCGGCCGTGGTCATCAAGAGCTTCGTGCGCGAGGACTACGAGGAAGAGAAGCAAAACCAGCAGCAGGACGCCCTGCAGCAGGCCCAGCTCGAAACGCGCAAGACCAACTTCCTTTACGACGGCCTCAAAACCTTTACCGAGCAGATCGGGGTGGTGCTCATCATCATCCTGACGGCCTACTTAGTCCTCGACCGGCAGATCAGCATCGGGGCCATCATGTTCCACATCCTGTTGTTCAACAACGTATCGGCCCCGATCCGGCAGCTGCACCGCATCTACGATGAGATGAACGACGCCCTCACTTACTCCGAGGGCTTCTTCGACATCCTCGACGCCAAGGATGCCCGGGAGCCGAGCGGTACGCTAAAACCCGAGCACCTGCAGGGCACCTTCGATATCTGCAACGTGGACTTCACCTACCCCAGCGGCACCCAGGCCCTGCACGACGTATGCCTGACCATTGAAGCGGGTAAAACCACCGCCCTGGTGGGCCTGAGCGGGGCCGGCAAAAGCACCATTATTAACCTGCTCTGCAAGTTCTACGAGCCCCAACGCGGCAAGATGCTGCTCGATGGCAAGCCGCTGGCCGACTACGACACCCACGCCCTGCGCCAACAAATCGGGCTGGTGCTGCAGAAGAACCACATTTTCAAGGGCACCATCGAGGAAAACATCCGCTACGGCCTGATGGACGCCACGCTGGAACAGATTCAGCACGCAGCCAAGCAGGCCTATTTGCACGAGCAGATTATGGACCTGCCCAAGGGCTATCAGAGCGACGCGCAGCAGCTCTCGGGCGGGCAGCAGCAGCGCATTGCCATTGCCCGACTGTTCCTCAAGAACCCGCCCATCATCTTCCTCGACGAGCCCACCGCCTCCCTCGACGCCATTGCCACCGAGCAAATCAAAAACTCCCTTGACGCCATCAAAAAGGGCCGCACCGTGGTTATTATCTCCCACTCCCTGGCCCAGATTGTGGATTCCGACATCATTTACGTGATGAAGCAGGGCCGCATGGTAGAAAGTGGCACCCACGAGCAGCTCTACGACCTGCGCGGCACCTACCGCGAAATATTCGACGCCTCGGCCCGCAGCCTCAACATAGAGAAGCTGGCGCGGGTGTTGGTGGATGACGGGGACGAGGTGGAAGATACGGCGGCGTAGTAGCATTGTAGCGCGAACTTTGTAGTTCGCGTCCCCGCGCCGTTTCAACGATTAGCTTCCGGGACGCGAACTACAAAGTTCTCGCTACTTGCGCTACTCATGGATTTGCTATTGCATTGCCTCGGACCAGTATGTATAGGGCCACTGTTCCCAGCTTTCGACAAGACCTGCTTTTACCGGGTTGTTCACCACGTACGTAAGTATGCGTTGCATCTCCTCTCCGTTGCGCACAATGTGGTCGTAGGTTTCGCGCTGCCAGAACTGTCCGGTTCTTCCCAATAGTTTGTTGGCTTGCAAAGCTGTATAGCCTTTAATGCGTTGCAGTGTTTCGGCTAATTGCGGGGAATTTTCCGGGAGAGAAACAACTGTATGCACATGATTCGGCATGATGCAGTAGCAAATCAATTCGTATGCCTTTCCGTGGAAATGGTGTAGTGAAGCTGCTAACAAGCTGGCTATAGCCGGTTCGCGGAGCCATGTAGGGCCATAGGCAGACCCATCCAGCAACTGGTCGAAGTAGCCAAAATAGCGGCGTTGTTGGGCGTAGGTAAGCTCAGTACTATCAATCTCTATACTTCTGGACTGCACCCGCAGACGAGCTAATACAGCTTGGGGAAGAGAATCAGCTAGACGAAACGTCAGGAATATAGCAGAGCCAGGAGGTAAGCGGTGTGGCAGATTTCGCTCGTAGTACAGAAGGTTGCCCATCCAGCAAGAAAGCAGGATATCAGCATAGTGGCGCATTGTAGCGCGAACTTTGTAGCTCGCGTCCCGGAAGCTAATCGTTGAAACGGCGCGGGGACGCGAACTACAAAGTTCGCGCTACATTTAACCCATGACCCTCGACCTCACCGGCATCACCAGCAAAGCCGCCATTCACCAACTGTTTAAGGAGAAGTTCGGCTTCGAAGATTGGTATGGAGCTAATTGGGATGCTTTCTGGGACTCTATAGTAGCCATTGTGGAAATGCCACCCGTGTTGACGTTGATCAACTGGCAGGAATTTGCTGAGCACTGCCCCCGCGACATGCAGATTCTGCGGGAGGTGATAGACGATTATGCGGTAGAAGTGGCGCCTAAGCGCATTGTGCTGGCCTGATTGTGTTGCCCCGCTTACCTGGTACACTGCTTACTACCAGACTCCCGCCTACCCTTTTGGCTAATACAAAGGGCCTTTTGACTAAATCGGCGTTTCGGATGGTACAGACCTTTGCTAGCGTCAACCAACCGAAAGAGCCTGTTATGAAAGCAGTAAGAATCCATGCGTTTGGCGGCCCGGAAGTGCTCCACCTAGATGATGTGGCGCGGCCCGTGCCGGCAGCGGACGAAATCTTAATCAAGGTGTATGCCAGCGGCGTTAACCCGGCCGACTGGGTAGTGCGAGAAGGTGGCAACGACGTGCTGCGCCCCCACCTGAAATTGCCTATGCCCCTGGGCTGGGACGCGGCCGGCGTTGTGGAAGAAGTGGGTAGCGCGGTGACTGAGTTTCAAGTAGGCGACGCCGTGTACGGGGAGCCTGATTTTCCCGGCGCCGGCAGCTACGCGGAATACTGCGCGGCCAAGGCCAGCCAGTTCGCGCACAAGCCCCGGAGCATCAGTTTCATCGAAGCGGCCGGGGTGCCGCTGGCCGGCCTCACGGCCTGGACGGCCCTCTTCGCCGATGGTAAGCTACAAGCCGGGCAACGCATCCTGATTCAGGGTGCTGCGGGCGGCGTGGGCAGCCTGGCGGTGCAGTTTGCCAAAGCGAAAGGCGCCTACGTCATCGGTACCGCCTCGGCCGCCAACCTGGACTACCTTCGGCAGCTGGGCGCCGATGAGGTGCTGGACTACCGCAGTCAGCCGGTAACGGACTTGACTCAGGGCGTGGACCTGGTGCTGGAAGCCTCGCCGCTGCGCGACAATGCAGAGCGTCTGCGCACAGTGGCCGCCTTGCAGAACGGGGGCATCTTCGTCAGCGTGAACGTGGACTTTCCGTTCAGCGAGGAAGTACTGGCCGCCCTGGCCGCCAAGCGCGCCACCGGCCGGTTATCGAACAACCAGCCCCGGCAAGAGTGGCTAGCTGAAATGGCCCAGCTGATTGACGCCGGTAAAGTGAAGGTGGTCGTTAGCCAGGTGTATCCGCTGGAGCAAGCAGCCGAGGCCCACCGGGAAAGCGAAACCCGGCACGTGCGCGGCAAGTTGATACTGAAAATCCAGCAAGAAGCCGAGTCGGCATGAGGCACTTCAAAACCATCAGCGAGTTTCACGCCTACCGGGGGCTGCCCAAGCCCCAGCACCCCCTGCTCAGCGTAGTGGATGTGGGCACGGTTGGGCACCTGCACGACGGGGAGTCGACGCAGTTGCTGCTGGATTTTTACACCATTTCCGTCAAAAGAATGCGGAATGCGAAAGGCACCTACGGGCAGCAGCCATTCGATTTCAATGAGGGCATTTTGTCCTTTATGGCGCCCCGGCAGGTATTTAGCATTGCGGCAGTAAACCCAAACGAGCAGATAGAAAAATCAGGTTGGGTAGTGTATATCCACCCTGATTTCATCTGGAATACGTCGCTGGCCACGACCATCAAGCAATACGACTTCTGGGATTATTCGCTGAACGAAGCTCTGTTTCTTTCGGCCAAGGAAGAAGCCAGCATCACGGCGCTCATTCTCGCCATTCAGGAGGAGTATCACGCCAACATCGACCGGTTCAGCAAGCCCATCATCATTTCGCAGCTGGAGAGCCTGTTGCATTACGCCGACCGATATTATCACCGGCAGTTTATCACCCGCGAAAAAACCAACCATCAGGTGCTGGCGCGGGTCGAGGATTTACTGCGCGCGTATTTCAGCAGTCCGGATGTGGCGGAAAAAGGCCTGCCGACCGTGCGCTACGTAGCCGAACAGCTGCATCTTTCCCCGAAGTACCTGAGCAGCCTGCTGCGCGTATTAACGGGGCTGAATACCCAGCAGCATATTCACGCGCAGCTAATCGAAAAGGCCAAGGAACGCCTGTCTACTACCAGCCTGACCGTCAGCGAAATTGCGTACGAGCTGGGCTTTGAGCACCTGCAGTCCTTTAGCAAGCTCTTCAAGACCAAAACCAACCTCTCGCCGCTGGAATTCAGAGCTTCTTTTCAGTAGCACACTAGAGCGGGGTTGGTAGTGCGGGCTCGGTTGCGCCGCTTGTTTTGGGCTGTGCGCGGGCGAAACGTCAGGCGGCAGTACAAATTTCGGTTTCGGCTGTTCCAGTGTCATTCACCACCGGGGGCGCCCGCAACCAGGCCTATAACATCGTGAACGGGGACGTATGCCGCTGGAGCTGACTCTGGGACCGGCTGGCCGATTGGTTCGGGATGGAAGCGGCTGGCTTCGATGGCACTGTGCGCCCCTGGAAGCCGAGCTGGCTAACAATGCCGACCTGTGGCGCTACATTGCCACCCGCCACGGTCTGGCACACCTACCTGGGCCGCCCCATTGTGGTGATGACCGACATTGCCAAGAGCCGCAAGCTGAGCTTGCTAGTATACCAGGTCACCGACGAGTCGTTCTTCGACCTGTTCGGGCAACTGCACGCCGACCGTCTTACTCCGTAACTAATTCTCCGGTACTACAACCGCCGCCTCCCCGCACCTGCTTGGCGACGGGAGGCGGCGTGTAGGCATAGTTTGCACCGCCAGGATTAGTAACTGCGGGAAATGCCCTTGCTCGGGTAAGAATGAACCATATTTCAAGTAATCTTGGCGTGGCATTGCCTTTCGGCGGCCGTCTCGTCATATGCAGTACTTCTTCCGCGTTTTTCTGCTAGCCGTTCTGCTACCCATAGCCGTGGCCCAGGCCCAGAAAGCACCGTACACGTTCCGCGCGGTGCCGCTGCCGCCAGAGCTGGCGGAGCGCGAAAACCAGTTTTCGGGGTTATTCGTGCACCGGGGGCAGCTGCTGCTGCTCTCGGAAAGCCGCCTGCAGGACCGGGCCGAAGCCAAGGTGTACGGCCTGCCCCTGGGCCGGGTAGATAGCGTGCTGGCTGGCAAAGCCTCAGCCGTAGCGTACCACAAATATCCCCTGCTGGGCCTTGACAAAATCAGGGCGCGGCTGGATAGCGCCGGCCAGGCCTACGAAGGGTTGGAAGGCCTCACCATGCTAGGCGACACGGCCTATTTCACCATCGAAACCACTACGCCTTCCGCCTACTGCTACCTGATTCGGGGCCGGCTGGGGGCCAGCAACGTTACCCTGGACCCGGGCTACCTGGTGCCGCTGGCCAAACCGGCCCTGACCGATGGCTCCCACATCGAAAATGCGGGGTTTGAGGCGGCTACGGGCTACAACAAAAGCCTGCTACTGTTTTTCGAGTACAACTACTTCCGGCACGACAACTACGCCCTGCGGCTCCCCTCGGCCCAGCGTCTGCCCGATATTCCGCAGCTGGTGCCCATACAGCGCCTCCCTTTCCGCATCACCGACCTGACCTACGAGGGCCGCAACCGGTTTACGGCCATCAACTACTTCTTCAACGGCAAGGATGACCAGGTGTATCGCCCGGAATCCGGCGCGGCAGATGCCCGGTTGGTACTGGATGCGGCCGGCCAGTACCAGAACTACTGCCGCCTGATTCGGCTGCGGTACCGGCGCGGCAAGGTCAGCTGGAAGCCGCTGCTGGAGCTACCCCGCGAATACATGACTTACAACTGGGAAGGACTGGCCGCTTACCGGGGCGGCTATTTTCTCATCAACGACAAGTACGGCCCCAGCAAGCAGTCGACGCTGCTGTATCTTGAGAAGAACTAACCGCTGACCTGCCCATGCTTCGCGCCTCCCTGCTTCTGCTGTTCCTGCTGCTTGGGCAATTGGCCTTGGGTCAGTCGAAGCAGGTGCCGTACGGCCACAACCCTGCGGCGGGCAAGTATGCGGCCGTGCGGGGCATCAAGATGTACTACGAAACCTACGGCGCGGGCCCGCCGCTTCTGCTACTGCACGGCAATGGCGGCAGCAGCCAAGATTTCGCCCAAACCATCCCCTATTTCGCCAAAAAGTACCGCGTCATTGCCCTTGACAGCCGGGCCCACGGCCAGTCGGCAGATGCTGGTGATTCCCTGAGTTTTGAGCAACTGGCCGACGACTGCGCCGCCCTGCTCACCCATCTACGCCTTGATTCGGCTTACGTGCTGGGCTGGAGCGACGGAGGCATTACGGCATTGCTGCTGGCCCAGCGCCACCCGGGCAAAGTGAAGCGCCTGGCGGCCACCGGGGCCAACCTCTGGCCCGACTCCACGGCCCTAATGCCCGAGCTGTGGCAGCAAATGAAACGGGGCTACCAGGAGGGCCGCACCCAACGCTTCACCGATGCCAAGCGCCGCAACGACTGGAAGGTATTTCTGCTGGATTGGCGCCACCCGCACGTGCCATTGTCGCAGCTAGCGGGTATCCAGGCTCCCGCCTTCATCATTGCCGGCGACCGGGACGTTATCCGACCGGAGCACACCTTGGCCATCTACCAGAACCTGCCCCGGGCCTGGCTGTGGATAGTACCCAACAGCAGCCACGCTACCCTGCACGAGCACGCCGACGAGTTCAACCGCAAAGTGGATGAGTTCTTCCGTGCGAAGTCCATTCCAGCTCCCGCACGCTAATAACAGCCTCACGTTCAAATTCCTACAACCGGCTATTCACGAAGCTTTGCTTCTGACTTTAGATGCCACTTAGACGAAGCCCGACAATAACCGCGGCTGGAAAGGGTGCGTTAGCCTTAGCCAAACCTATCCTTTCCATCATGGCATCATCCACCAAAACAGCCCTCATTACCGGCGGCACCAGCGGCATTGGCCGGGAGCTGGCCAATTGCTTCGCGCAAGA
This sequence comes from Hymenobacter pini, assembly GCF_020421205.1. Lineage (GTDB taxonomy): Bacteria > Bacteroidota > Bacteroidia > Cytophagales > Hymenobacteraceae > Hymenobacter > Hymenobacter pini. The sequence goes on along the minus strand of NZ_JAIZZH010000001.1, from coordinate 58,637 downwards.
CAAGTACAACCTCATTCTGGTGGCCCGCAACCAGCAGGAGCTTGACCAAACGGCCCAGGAAATCCAGCAGCAGCACGGCGTGCAGGTTACCACCATTGCCAAAGACCTCTTCAAGCGCGAGGCCCCGTTTGAGGTAGTGGAGCAAGTGAAAGCCAGCGGCGTACAAGTTGACGCCCTGGTAAACGACGCCGGCCAAGGCCAGTACGGCACTTTCGACACCACCGACATCAACCGGGAGCTGGACATTATTCAGCTGAACATTGGGGCCTACGTGGTATTTACTAAGCTGTACCTGCAGGAAATGCTCAGCCGCGGCGAGGGCAAAATTCTGCTGGTAGGCAGCATTGCCGGGGAGCTGCCCGGCCCACTGCAGGCGGTATACCACGGCACCAAAGCCTTCGTGAATTCCTTCGTGGAGTCGATTCAGAACGAGAATAAGGACAAGGGCGTCACCATCACCAACCTGTTGCCCGGCCTCACGGATACTGACTTCTTCAACAAAGCCGACATGACCCGGGCCAAAAACGTGGCGGAGAAAAGCGGCATGTCCTCCCCCGCCGACGTAGCCGAAGACGGCTACAAAGCCCTGATGGCCGGCGAAAACCGCGTCATTTCCGGTCTCATGAATAAAGTACAGGTAACCGCCAGCAATGTATTGCCCGACGAGCTGGTAGCCGCCAACGTGCACAGCCAGAGCAAGCCCGTAGACGGCAACGAAAGCGCCCAGTAGCGGCAGGCTTCATCTGCAACTGCTCGCCTCCAAAGCCCGGCCCGAACAGGCCGGGCTTTTTACAGCCCGCCGAAAAACACTGGTTCAGCTAGACGATTTACCCGGCTGGCTGTTGTAACAGCTTCCGCCGCATCTGTGGCAGCATTTCTTTCCCTGATTTCGTTTATGCAAAACACTGCCCTCATAGTTGGTGCCAGCGGTATTATTGGCAGTAACCTGGCTCAGGAACTAGTGGCTTATGGCTGGCCCACCTACGGTCTGGCCCGTTCGCCCCACACCGATATTGCCGGCCTGCACCCCGTAGCCGCCGATTTGCTCAGTCCCGACAGCCTGCGGGCCGCTTTGGCCGATGTAGCTCCTACTCACGTGTTCATCACCAGCTGGATGCGTCAGGATACCGAGGCTGAAAATATCCGGGTGAATAGCCTGATGGTGCGCAACCTGCTGGACGCGCTGGCTCCGAAACAGTCGGTGCAGCACGTGGCATTGGTAACGGGCCTGAAGCACTACCTGGGTCCTTTTGAGGCCTACGTGAGTGGAGGCACCCCACCGCCCACACCCCTGCGCGAGGAGCAGCCCCGCCTTCCGCTCGACAACTTCTACTATGCCCAGGAAGACGAGGTGTATGCCGCGGCCGCGCGCGACGGATTTACTTGGAGCATCCACCGGCCCCACACCATCATCGGCAAGGCCGTGGGCAACCTCATGAACCTGGGCACCACCCTGGCCGTGTACGCCAGCATCTGCAAAGAAACCGGCCGCCCCTTCCGCTGGCCCGGCTCCGAAGCCCAGTGGAACGGCCTGTCCGACGTGACGGATGCCCGCATCATTGCCAAGCAACTGCGGTGGGCCGCTACTACCGAAGCAGCCCGCAACCAGGCCTTCAACATCGTGAACGGGGACGTATTCCGGTGGAGCTGGCTGTGGCCCCGGCTGGCGGCTTGGTTTGGCGTGGAGGCCGTGGGTTTCGATGGTACCATTCATCCGCTGGAAGCGGAGCTTAGCCAGGATGCGGCCGTGTGGCGGGCCATTGCTGAGCGTTATCAACTCGCGGAACCCGACCTCAACCGCCTCGCCTCGCCCTGGCACACCGACCTGGACCTGGGCCGGCCTATTGAGGTAATGACCGATATGGCCAACAGCCGCAAGCGGGGCTTCCAGGAATACCAATCCACGGAAGACTCATTTTTCGACCTTTTCGCGCAGCTTCGTACCGACCGCCTGATTCCGTAAGTAGAGCGGACAGCTGGTTGCCCACAAACTCAGGCAACCGCTTCAGTGAAAATGAGTAGTGTACTTGACGTGTAGCTGCCTGCTCCTGGATGTCTTATCCGATGTAATATGACGACAACCTCTTTGAAACGTGGTGATGGTAGCGTGTACCTGACGGTAGAGCGGAACCGTACCGCCGGCTGGATTCACGCCATCTGGCACGGCCGCCAAACAATAGGCTCCATCATGGACGGCGGCCTCACCTACGTAGATATGCTGCGTGAGGAACCCTGCAACAAACTCCTGAATGACCACCGCAACCTGGAAGGTGCCTTTACCGAAGCCAACGACTGGATTGAGCAAGTGTGGACGCCCCTGATTATCGGTGCTGGCCTACGCTATTTTGCCCAGGTTCTCTCCCCCGATATTTTCGGCCAGCTTTCCATCGAAAACCTGCAGCTCCGCATCGGCAACCAGCTGCACATGCACATGTTCGATAGCCTGGAAAACGCGCAGGATTGGCTAAGAGCACAAGAATAAGTAGCCGGATTTGCTACGTACCAAAACCACAACGCCCAGCCAAATTGGCTGGGCGTTGTGGTTTACTGTAGGACGGTAGCCTACGAGTTGGCGTTAGTGATGAGCTCTACCAGTTCCTCCGAAATGCCGGTGCTGCTGAAGCCACCGTCGTGCATGAGGTTCTGCATGGTCACGTAGCGCGTCAGGTCCGAGAACAGGCTGATGCAGTAGTCGGCGCAGGCTTCGGCCGGAGCGTTGCCCAGCGGCGACATCTTATCGGCGTAGTCGTAGAAAGCGTTGAAGCCGCTGATGCCGGTGCCGGCCGTGGTTTTGGTGGGCGACTGGCTGATGGTGTTCACCCGCACTTTTTTCTGCTTGCCGAGCCGCTGACCGTAGCTACGGGCAATGCTTTCGAGCAGGGCTTTGGCCTGGGCCATATCGGTGTAGTCGGGGAAGGCGCGCTGGGCGGCAATGTAGCTCAGGGCTACGGCCGAACCCCACTCGTTGAAAGCATCCTGCTTCTCAGCCACGGCCAGCATCTTGTGGAACGACAGCGCCGACACGTCCAGGGTTTTCTGGTACCACTCGTAGTTCAGCTCGCCGTAGTGCTTGCCCTTGCGGATGTTGGCGCTCATGCCAATGCTGTGCAGCACGAAGTCAATTTTACCGCCGAGGTGCTCCTGGGCCCCCGAGAACAGCTTCTCCAGGTCCTCCATCGAGGTAGCATCGGCCGGAATGATGGGTGCGTTGCACTGCTCCGAGAGCTTGTTGATTTCGCCCATGCGCATGGCCAGCGGGGCATTGGTGAGCACAAAGCGGGCACCTTCGGCGTGAGCCTTCAGGGCTACTTTCCAAGCAATGGATTCTTCATTCAGCGCGCCGGAAATAATCCCGACTTTGCCCGCGAGTAGGTTACTAGCCATTCGTTTTTGATTGTTCGTTGGTCGTTTTTCGTAATCTGGAGCTGTTTGCCAGTCAGAGCGAGTCTGCTATTTGCGCAACGCATCCTGAATCAGGCCCCAAGTTTACAAAGAACCCCTCACTAAAACCGAACAACGAAAACCGAACCCCGAAATCTTACCCTGCCATTTCCACCCCACGCAGGGCCAGCAGCTCCCGGGCGCTGTGGTAGGCGTGCTGGCTGGGGTTGGCTCCGGAAATCATCTGAGCAATTTCGTGCACCCGCTCTTCCTGGCTTAGCTCCCGGATGCGGCTCACGGTGCGGTCGGCGCGGTCTTCCTTATACACGAAGTAGTGCGCGTCGCCGGCGGCGGCCATCTGGGGCAAGTGGCTGATGGTGATGAGCTGGTGCTTTTTGGCCATCTGCTGCATCATGCGGCCCACCTTCACGGCAATTTCCCCGCTGATACCGGTATCAATTTCATCGAATACGATGGTGGGCAGGGCAGTCTTATCGGCCAGCATGTACTTGATGCAGAGCATCAGCCGGGAGAATTCCCCGCCCGAGGCCGACTTGCTTAGCGTTTGGGGCTGGGCACCTTTGTTGGCCGTGAACAGGATGCTCACCACATCAATACCGCTGGCAGTTGGGGCGCTTTCCTGGTGCTGCACCACAATGCGGGAGTGCGGCATACCCAGATCCACCAGCAACGAGGCCAGCTCTTTCTCAAACTTCGGGAACACTTTGCGGCGGGCTTCCGAGAGGCGCTGGGCCTGCTTGGTTACGGTGGTCAGCGAGGCTTCCACGTCGCGGCGCAGGCGGTTGATTTGCTTGTCGAGGTTGAGTACCGAGCCCACTTTGTCGCGCAGGTCGGCGCGCACGGCCAGCAGGGCCACCACGTCGCGCACCTGGTGCTTGCGCTGCAGGCTATACAGGATGTTCAGGCGGCCCTGCAACTCGTCGATGCGGGCCGGGTCGCCCTCCGTGCGGCGCTCCACAGCTTCCAGCTCATCGGCAATATCGTGCAGCTCAATCAGGCAGCTATCCAGACGGCCTTTCAGCTCCCGCACGGGCTCAGAGTAAGCGGAAATCTGGCCCAGCAGTACGGCAGCATCCTTCATGGCGCTGGTGGCGCAGTACTCCCCTTCCGAAATGCCCTGCAGAGCGTGCGTGAGCTTAAATTTGATTTCCTCGGCATGCTCCAGTTCCTTCACCTCCTGCTCTAGCTCGTCTTGCCGCTCGTTGTCGAGGCTGGCATCTTCCAGCTCGTTTAGCAGAAAGCTGTGGTAATCCAGCTCCTTGTTGGCTTGGGCCACTTGGTCCTCCAGGGCTTTCAGGTCGGCTTCCTGCTTGCGGTACTGGCGGTAGGCGTTGCTGTACTGCCCGCGCATGGGCACCAGTCCGGCATACAGATCCAGCAGGTTCAGCTGGAACACCGTATCGCCGAGCAGCAGGGTATCGTGCTGGGAGTGAATATCCATCAGGTTGGCCCCAATGTGGCGCAGGGTTTCCAGCGTCACGGGCGTATCGTTGATGAAGGCCCGGCTCTTGCCCGCCGGGCTAATTTCGCGGCGCAGAATGCACTGCCGGTCGTAGTCCAGGTCCTCCGCCTCGAAAATATCCTGCAATTGGTAGCTGCGGATGTCGAACTGACCCTCAATCACGCACTTCTTGTCCGTATCGAACAGCATGCGCGAGTCGGCCCGGTTGCCCAGCAGCAGCCCAATGGCCCCCAGCATAATCGACTTACCCGCGCCGGTTTCGCCGGTAATAATGTTAAGCAGCGCCGAGGGACGCAGCTCCAGTTTTTCAATCAGCGCGTAGTTCTGAATTCGCAGATCAACCAGCATAACAAACCAAATGAAGGCCGGAACGCCGGCCGTAGCTGCCAAAGAAACCTGCTACGGTCCGGCCAGCAACAACCGAGTCTAGTAGCTTTAGCAAAGCTACTAGTTCATTTAGTCAAATGCCAATAAAATTTGCTTGCGTTTTCTTTCTGCCTAGCCAGATTATGGCTGCCGCAGAATCGTCTGGTAGCGGGCCGAGTTGGTGGGGTCTACTTCGGTGAGCAGGGTGGCTACCTGAGTTTTCTGCTGCTGGTCGGGGCTGCTACGGAATACGTTGGAAATTTCCTCGGCCTTAGTGGTGAAAAAGGCGCGGGCCAGCAACGTACCGGGGCGGCGCTGCACGGCCTGTTGCACCCCTTGCAGGGCGGTGGCCATGTTGGTGCGGGCCTCCTCAGGCTTGGTGATGAAAATATCCATTCCCTGCCGGTAATAGGCGTAAATGGCGCTCCGGAATGCCTCCAGCTGTGGGTCCTGCAGGTTATTGAGCAGCCAGTACCGGTTGCCATTGTTGGTATCCTTCCAGCCTTCATCGGCCTCGTTGGTCACGTTCTGGGAAGCCGCGTTTACCAGCACCGTGCGGGCCCGGTCATAATAGGGCGAACCGCTCAAGGGCGCGAAGCTGTCCTGGTCCATGCCGATAATCATGTAGGCATAGAAGGTCAGCAGCGACGATAGGTTGCCCACAAACGTAGTTTCGGAGTAGTCGATGGGGTTTTGGGGCGAATAGTTAAATACCCAGCCCCGGTCGGCAAAGCTCAGCAGGTTGGTTTCGTAGCCGGTACCGTACACCGGGCGGGTACTCAGAATGCGCACGGTGGCTTTGTAGGTGCCGTTCTGCGGAATTTCGGTGATGCCCACAAACACTTTGCAGCGGATTTTCTCCTCGGGCCGGTACGCTTGGTTGGTAAAAGGCCGGGTGTTCAGAAACTGCTGGATGTCTCGCTTCATATCCTGCACCAGCTGCCGGTCCGAGATGGTCACGTTTTCAGTGGACACGGTTACCTCGGCCAGTAGCTCCTGGGCCTGGGCGGCAGTGCTGCCAGCAACGAGCAACAACAGTAGAAAAAGCTTACGCATGCGCTTGGGATGAAAAGCGGGCCAACACGAAACGCACAATATCCTGCGCTACTTCGGTTTTGGCCTTTAGCTCGAAGATAGTGCTTTGCCCGTCGGCGGCCAGCAGGGTTACTTTGTTGGTATCGTGGCGGAAACCGGCCCCGGCGTCGCGCAGGGAATTCAGCACCACTACGTCAAAGTTTTTGCGCCGGAGCTTGTCGAGGGCGTGGACCTGCTCGTTTTCCGTCTCCAACGCAAAACCCACCGAAAATTGTTCGGGCCGCTTGGTTTTCCCCAACTCGGCGGCAATATCCACGTTCTTCACCAGCTCCAGCGTGAGAGTTTCGCCGGCCTTCTTGATTTTTTGCTCGGCCACCTGGGCAGGCCGGTAGTCGGCCACGGCGGCGGCGAACACCCATACGTCGGCAGCCGGAGCCACGGCGGCAGCGGCTTCGTACATCTCCTGCGCCGTTTGCACCCGCGCCGTTCGGATGTGCGGGCTAGCGGGGTCAGGCAAATTGGTAGGGCCGCTGATGAGCGTTACCTCAGCCCCTTCGGCCGCGAAGGTTTCGGCCAGGGCGTACCCCATTTTGCCGGTGCTGTGGTTACCAATGAAGCGTACCGGGTCGAGGGGTTCGTAAGTGGGGCCGGCAGTAATCAGGACGCGCATGAATCAGAGAATCAAAGGGAGAAAGTAAAAGAGAAAAGCTCGAACCGTGGCATCAGCCGCTGCCTTTTCTCGGAATGCAACCAGCAGCAGGCGTAAAGACACCTAGTACTGCACTGAGCCCTGACTTTCTATTTTTCATCTTTTCCCTGCCTGAAAAACTGCTCCAGCTCCTGCACAATGGCCTCGGGCTCCAGCATGCGGCCGGGGCCGCTGAGGCCGCTGGCCAGCTCACCGGCCGGCGAATCCCATACGGTGGTACCGTCCTCGCGCAGGCGGTGCAGGTTGCGCTGAGTGGCGGGGTGCTGGTACATATCCAGGTCCATGGCCGGGGCCACAAACACCGGGCAGCGGGCCGAGAGGTACACGGCATCGAGCAGCGTATCACAGAGGCCGTTGGCCAGATGGGCCAGCGTATTGGCCGAGGCCGGAGCTATTACCAACGCATCGGCCCACAAACCCAGGTGCACATGGTTATGCCACTCCCCGGCCTGCTCATCCTTCAAAAACCCCTGTAAAACCGGATTTTTGGATAGCGTACCCAATGTCAGCGGTGTAACGAAGGCCACGGCCGCGGGCGTCAGAATCACCTGCACCTCGGCGCCGGCCTGCGCCAGCAACCGCACTAGCAGCGCCGATTTGTAGGCGGCAATGCTGCCGCTCACACCCACCAAAATTTTTCGTCCCTGCAGCATCTGGCAGATTAGGGGTTATATTATAGCACTTGCCGGGGCAAGTATAAACACCAAAACGCCATGCCGAACCGGGCCGGTGGCGGCACTGGTTTAGCATGACGTTTCAGGGGGCCATTAAAGCCGGCGTGGCTTAGCCTTTTACTTCGTCTTCCGAGGGAGTCTGGAAGTGTACTTTCCCTTCCAGGAACTCTTCTACGGCCAGGTTGGTGGGCTTGGGCAGCCGCTCGTAGTGCTTGCTGATTTCAATCTGCTCGCGGTTTTCGAACACTTCCTCCAGGTTGTCCACGGTGGTGGCAAACTCGGCCAGTTTCCCGTTCAGCTCTTCTTTCAGCTTCACGGCAATCTGGTTGGCGCGCTTCGAGATGATGGCGATGCTCTCGTACACGTTGCCGGTTTCGGTGGTGAAATCCGACATGTTGCGGGTTACGATGGAAGCGGGTACGTTATTGGGAGCTTTCATATTCAAATGTGTTGAATGTGTTTTAAGATGAGGTATGTGAAAACGTAGTGCGAAGACTTATGCGGTGCGGTGAATACAATTTCTCACATTCAACCACATTCTCCTCGCATTTTCCACATTCACTTGGCCGCTGTGCCTTCCGTAGGCTTCAGCTTGGCTACTGCGTCGCGGGCTTGGTCGTACATCCGCTCGGCGTCTTTCAGATTTTTGCTCTGCGGGAAGGCATCCACGAAGTTCTGGTAGAAGGCAATGGCTTCCAAATACCGTTCCCGCTGCTTTTCCTCCACGCTTTCGTTGGCCAGGTCAAACTGGGCACTTAGCTTCAGGAAAGCCGCCTGCTCGCCGTAACCCGAAGAAGGATACTGCTGCTGAAACTGGGTAAACGCCGTTACGGCCGACTGGTAGTAGCGCAAATCGTAGTAGAGGCGGGCGCCGCGGAAGGCTTTATTTTCCAGCTTCTTCTGCAACTCCTGCGACATACCGTCGGTTTCAGAGCGAAACTTGCTCTCGGGGAAGCGGTTCAGGAAATCCTGAATTACCTCAATGGCCGTGTAGGTGTTGGTCTGGTCGAGCTGGTACTCCGGCGAGTCGCGGAACAGGGATTTGGCCTGCATGAAGGCTGCTTCCTCCGCTAATGGCGAGTTGGGGTAGGTCTCGTAGAACGTCTTAAAGTAGTAGGCGCTCAGCGTGTAGTTGCGCTGCTGAAAGTTGGTATTGGCGAAGTAGAACTGAGCTTTTTCAGCCTCCGGGCGGCCTTTTAGCAGCGGAATCAGCTCTTCCAGCAGCGTGCCGGCCTTGAAATAGTCGCCCTTCTCATAGTACTGCACGGCGGCTTCGTACTTCTTGTTCACGTCGGTGCTCTTGAGCAGCTTTTGGTAGCCACTGCAGGAGCCGAGCAACAACAGGCTCAGGAACAGAACAAAGACGGTCGGACGGAAAGACAGCATAAGGGGCGCAAAGGTAAGAAGAATCGGTGAGGCAAATCAGTTGTCAGTGATGAGTTGCCAGTTACCAGAGAAATTAGCTCGTCATTGTTAGCCTTGGCAAGGTATTCCCCGCCCTGATGGCAGTAAGAATGAATAGCTGACTTTATTTCCTCACCGGTTTAGTCGTTGATTTAGCTTTCGTAGCGGCCGGCTTTTTGGGCGCGGCTTTTTTGGTCGTTGTTGATTTTTTTGCCGGAGCCTTCTTTTTGGGTTTGGCGGGCGGGGCGAAGTGCTTGCCTAACGTCTGGCGGCGGGTGGGGCGTTCCGTGGCGCGCCAGCGGAAATCCTTGAGTTTGGCGTCTTCCGGCTTCAGCTCGTTGGGCGGAATAAACTGGGCTTCGGGGTTGGTAAGAAAACTGATGGTATTGAGCTTGCCGTCCTGAAACCGCAGCGCCATGGTAGCCGAGAGGCTTTTGTTGACGCCCGACACGGCCGTGTCACCCTCAAGAGCATAGTAGAGGCTCTCGGCGTTGCCAAGCACATCAATTTTTTTGATGGATTTGTCGCGGAAGTAAGCCACCATGTTGCGGCCCTTCACCTGGTTAAAGTTGAGCAACGTGTCCTGCCCGATGCTGAAGGCATGCCCGAACAGGCGCATCTGATCAATCTGGCCCCGGCGCTGCTGAATCTCCATCGAGTCGGCGGTGAGCTGGTTGCCCTTGTTCCAGAGCACCGGGTCGTGGCTGAGGTAGATGATGGAGTCCTGCCGGTCGTAGGTGAGCGAGTCGCAGCGGCCCTGCAGGTCGGAGCGGAAGATGCGCACCTTGCGGTAGGCGTAAATCACGCCGGCCTTGTTCTGGGGCGGGCGGCCCTCAATGCTCACCAGCGTATCGGCCGATAGGTACAGCGTGTCCTTATCGTTGATGTTGCGCATCACCGGCTGGCTGCCGTACACCTTGGCCCGGCCCTGGGCCCGCCAGTACCGCCCCACGTCCCCGCGAATTACAATGTTGTCCTTCTTCGAGGTCATCGACACGCGGCCGGTGGCCACGCCGTACTGCCGGGCTTCGTCGTAGTACAGGTTGTCGCCGCCCAGCAGGTAGTTGGGCGTTTCGATTTTGGCGTTCCGGGCGAAGTTGGAAATCTTGGTAACGGTATTGTAGTTGCCGTTTTCAGCGTAGAGGTTGCCCTGCTTGCCCTTGATGCGGGTGGGCCCGAAGAAGTAGGCAATCTTGCTGACGGTGTTGTACTGCAGCGTATCCGTGTCGATGGTGTTTTCCTTGGTAATCAGCTTCACGTTGCGTTTGAAGCTGAACACCTTGCTTTGGGTGTTGTAATACCCAAACTGGCTGTCGAGCGTGTTTTCCGTGTCCTGCAGGTGGCCGCCGGTGCTGTAGTAAGCCAAGTTATTGTTCAGGTCGTAGTCGAGCAGCTGGGTGGTAAGGGTCATGCGCGGGTCGCGCATGGTCACGTTGCCGGTCATACGGGCCTTGCGGGTGTCGCCATCATAGGTGCCCCGGTCACCGGTAATGGTGATGGTATCGTTCTGAATGATGCGCACATTGCTGAATGCTTCCAAGGCATTCCGCTCGGTGTACTGATAGGCCGAGTCACAGTAGAGCAGCGTGGTGCCTTGGCGGAAGCTCACGTTGCCAATCAGCTTCCGGATTTCGACCCCATTAAAGGTACCGCCAATGAGTTGCTGGGTGCCGGGCAGCAGTTCAATACGCTGCCCCTGAACCGGCGCAGGCTGGTTGCCGGGCCGCGCGGCCGGGCGCTGCTGGGCCCAGCTCAGGGCGGGCAGCAACAGCAGCAATAGAAGAAAAAGTGGCTTCGGGAACGACATTTCAGCGCAAAGGTACAGAAGGGCCGTTGCTAACGGTTTTCTTTGTGGAATAGTACGCCATTGTCCGTTCACTCCACCCGCTTCCCGTCGTGAAAATCTACCTGTTTGGGGCCTCCGGCTCCGGTGTTACCACCCTCGGGCAGGCGCTGGCTGAACGGCTGCAGGTGCCGTATTTCGACGCGGATGATTTCTACTGGGCTCCGGCCAAACAGCCGTTTACAGTGAAACGCTCCCTGCCGGAACGCAACCAGCTTCTGGCGGAAGCCCTGGCCCGGCACCCGGCCTGGGTACTGGGTGGGTCCCTGGTGAGTTGGGGGGAACAGTGGCTGCACGCTTTCGACCTGGCCGTATTTCTGTGGATACCGCCCAACATTCGGCTGGCCCGGCTGCAACAGCGGGAACAGGAGCGGTACGGGGAGCTGCTACGCATTGATGCGTTTCGGCAGCAGCAGTCGGCCGCTTTCCTGGACTGGGCCGCTACCTACGATACTGGCGGCACCACGAGCCGCAGCCTGGCCATTCACACGGCCTGGATGCAACAGCTTAAGTGCCCCGTGCTGGAATTGCGCGGCGGCCTGACGGTGGCGGAGCGCGTGGCCCGCGTGGTGGACGCACTGCCGGCCGCTTAACTTTGTCATTATTTTTCGCAGCCTCCTAGTGCTGCTTCTTTGTTTCTCCCATGCTCGACCGGATTCAAGCCTTTATTCAGGAACACGCCCTCTTCTCCCCTACCGACCAGCTGCTGGTAGCCGTCAGCGGCGGCCTCGACTCGGTGGTGCTAGCCGACATGCTGCACCGGCTGGGCGTGAAGTTTGGGGTGGCGCACTGCCACTTCGGGCTGCGGGGCGAAGAGGCCGATGCCGACGAGCAGTTTGTGCGCAAGCTGGCCTCTACATACGAGGCGCCCTACTTCGTGGAATTCTTCCAGACCAAGAAGTTTGCCGAGCAGGAAGGCATTTCGACGCAAATGGCCGCCCGGGCGCTGCGCTACGAGTGGTTTGAGCGCATCCGGGCGCAGCAGGGCTATACGGCCGTGGCTACCGCCCACCACCAGCGCGACACCGCCGAAACCATGCTGCTGAACTTGGTGCACGGCACCGGCCTGGTCGGCCTGCACGGCATCCGGCCCAAAACCGGCCACCTGGTGCGCCCGTTGCTGGCCGTCAGCAAGCCTGACCTCTACGACTACGTAGTGGAAAACCGCCTGATCTGGCGCGAGGATGCCAGCAACGACTCGCCGGTGTACCAGCGCAACCGCCTGCGCCTGGAAGTACTGCCCGTACTGCGCGACATCAACCCCTCGCTCGACCACACCATGAGCGTCACGGCGGAGCGCGTGGGCGCGGCCGAGGAAATTGTGCGCCGCTACGTGGCCGATACCGCCGCCCAGGCTCAGCGCCAGGAAGTCGACGCCACCTACCTCGACATCCGGACGCTACAGAAAACCGCCGCCACGGTTCTGGTACTACACGAGCTGCTGCGGCCCTTCGGCTTCAGCTACCTCGTAACCAAGGACATTGTGCAGAGCTTCGGGGCCGAGCCAGGCCGCCGCTTCGAGTCGCCGACGCACCAGTTGGTGAAGGACCGGGAGCAACTGGTGATTACCCCGCGCAAGCTCCAGAAGTTTGGCACCCACCAGCTGCAGGCCGGGCAGGAAGCCCTGAAAATTGACGGGCTGCACCTGCGCACTGAGTTGCTGGAAATAACCGAGGGCTACGCCGTACCGAAGGGCAAAGCCCTGGCCGCCTTGGATGCCGACGTGCTTAAGTTTCCACTCACAGTACGGCCCTGGCAGGAGGGCGACTGGTTTATGCCCATCGGCATGAAGGGCAAGAAGAAGCTCTCCGACTTCCTCATCGACCAGAAAGTGCCCCTCAACCTCAAAGACAACGTGTGGGTGCTGGTATCCGCCGACGGCAAAATTGCCTGGGTTATCGGTTTCCGGCCCGATGAGCGGTTCAAGGTAACCGAGAATACCGAGCGGGTGCTGCTGGTGAAGCGCATGTAGTAGATGACTGCTGCGGATATGAACAAGGAAAAGTCTGCCCGCCTATGGCTCACCTTCTCGCATCTATGCCTTAGCTTTACGCGCATCCCATAGTTCACACCCAATTCCATCCACTGATGAAAGTTACCGTAGTTGGAGCCGGCAACGTAGGCGCAACCTGCGCCGATGTACTGGCCACCCGCGAAATTGCCAACGAAATCGTCCTCGTTGACATCAAGGAAGGCATTGCCGAAGGCAAAGCCCTGGATATCTGGCAGAAAGCCCCCATCATCGGGTACGACTCCCGCACCGTGGGCGTAACCAACGACTACTCGCGCACCGCCGACTCGGATGTGGTAGTAATTACCTCGGGCCTGCCCCGCAAGCCCGGCATGAGCCGCGACGACCTGATTGCCACCAACGCCGGCATCGTGAAGTCGGTAACCGAGCAGGTGGTGAAATACTCGCCCAACGCCATCATCATCGTGGTATCGAACCCCCTGGACGTGATGACCTACCAGGCCCACCTCACCTCCAAGCTGCCCCGCGAGAAGGTATTTGGCATGGCTGGTATTCTGGATACGGCCCGTTACCGCGCCTTTCTGGCCGAGGCCCTCAACGTGAGCCCCAAAGACATTCAGGCCGTACTGATGGGTGGCCACGGCGACACCATGGTGCCCCTGCCCCGCTACACCACCGTGGGCGGTATTCCCGTAACCGAGCTGATTGGTAAAGAAGAACTGGACGCCATTGTGCAGCGTACCGCCGTGGGTGGTGGCGAGCTGGTGAAGCTGATGGGTACCTCGGCCTGGTATGCTCCCGGTGCAGCCGCCGCCCAGATGGTAGAAGCCATCGTGCGCGACCAGCGCCGCGTGTTCCCCGTGTGCGTAGAGCTGCAGGGCGAGTACGGCATCAACGGCGTATACCTGGGTGCTCCGGTTATCCTGGGCAAAAACGGTATTGAGCGCATCATCGAGCTGCAACTCAATGACGAGGAAAAAGCTCTGCTGGAAACCTCGCGCGGCCACGTGAAAGAGGTAATGGACGCCCTCGACAACATGAGCAAAGAGCAGGCTGCCAACGCCTAACCCGCTTTAGCTCCTGCCTGTAACCGGGCCGCTCCGCACTATGTGGGGCGGCCCGGTTTGCGTTGGGCGTCTGGTCAAAGTCCTGTACCTTGCCGCCGAAATCCAGTTCATGCACGTAAACTTAATCGACACCAACCCGGAGGTGGTGGCTGCCTGGCAACGCGTGTTTGCCGATGTACCCCAGGTTACGGTCCGCCACGCCTCCATCTTCGACCACCCGGCCGACGCCCTCGTCAGTCCCGCCAATAGCTTCGGCTTCATGAACGGCGGCATCGACTTTGCCATTTCCAAACACCTGGGCTGGCACCTGGAAAAGCAATTACAACAGCTTATCCGCGACGAATACTATGGCGAGCTGCTGGTAGGGCAAGCCGCTATACTTGAAACCGGCCACGCTGGTTTTCCTTACCTTATTTCGGCCCCCACCATGCGCACCCCCATGACCATCACGCGCGGGCCGAACGTGTACCAGGCCATGAAAGCCATTCTGTTGCTGCTGCGCCACGGGCGTTTGCACACCGGTGAGCCCGTGGCCGACAAGGTGCAGACAGTAGCCGTACCAGGCCTGGGTACCGGCGTGGGGCAGGTGCCGCCGCTGGTGTGCGCCCGGCAGATGCGCCTGGCCTGGGAAGATGTAACGAAGGAAAAGTATGCTACCAAGCAGGGTTGGGAAGAGCTTCGCTCTAACTACGCCTATTTCTACACGCACGACCCCAAGCACATCACCTACGACATTCCCTGAATATGCCCGCTGCCGCCGACGTACTTGCCCGCCTCCAGGCCCTGGCCAACCCCAACCGGGCCGGTGGAGTAGCCCGGTTCTTCAAGACTGGCCCCGGCGAGTACGGCGAGGGTGACCAGTTTCTGGGCCTGACGATGCCCCAGCAACGGGCGCTGGCCCGGGAGTTTCGGGCGCTGCCAATGGCGGAGGTGGAGCAGCTGTTGCGTAGTCCCTGGCATGAGGCCCGGGCTGTGGGTCTGGTTATCTGGACGCTGCAGTTTGCCAAGGCGGGCCCGGCCGGGCGGCAGGCCATCCATGAGCTTTACCTGGCCAACCGGCACCGCGTGAACAACTGGGACTTGGTGGATATTACCGCTCCTACCCTGCTGGGCAGCTACCTACTGGATAAGAATCGGGAGCCGCTGTACGAGCTGGCCGCCGAAAATCAGCTGTGGAGCCAGCGTATGGCCGTGGTAGCCACCCTGGCCTTCATCCGGAAGGGCCAGTTTCAGGATACCTTCAGCTTGGTGGAGCTGCTGCTTGCCCATCCCCACGACCTCATGCACAAAGCCATGGGCTGGATGCTGCGCGAAGTAGGCAAGCGCAACGAGGAAGCCCTGGAAGAATTTCTGACCGACCACCACGGCCAGTTACCGCGCACCACCCTGCGCTACGCCGTTGAGCGGCTACCACTTGAGCGGCGCACCTGGCACATGCGCAAATAAGAGCGGCCCGCGTGTAGCCGGTGACGAAATTATTTCTGGCTGGCCCGAAACAGCTTCTGCTTTTCCTCCTTGCTCAGACTCTCGTAGCCGGAGTGCGAGATTTTATCCAGAATCAGGTTGATTTCATCTTCGCCGGGTTGGGAAGCAGGGCCTGATTTGGTTTTAGCGGCTGGAGCTGAGGCAGCGCTCCGGTGCGTGACGCGCAGGTTGGGGCGGCCCGTTACCAATCGTACAAAGAAGTCCCCTACGGCCTGCACGGGGCGGCCCAGGTCGCGGCCAGCCTGCAGCTGCTTTACGAATAGGTAGCCCAGCAGCGCCCCACCAATGTGCGCAATGCCGCCGCCAGGGTTGCCCTGGTTGATGGCCAGCACTGACAGCAGAATAACCACGGCGGCAATGTACTTGATGCGCACCGGCCCCAGCAGAAACAGCATAAACGTGTAATCAGGCAGCAACGTGGCGGCGGCCATAATGATGGCCGTTACCGATGCCGAAGCGCCGAGCAAAGGAATCCCTACCATAGGGCGCAACGCCGGTAGCAGGTTGAAGCTCAGCAGAAAAAACAGCGCCCCAGCCAAAGCCCCCAACATGTACAGGCTCACCAAGCGCCGGTCGCCCAGGTATTCCCGGATCAGCGCCCCGAAGTAGTACAGGTTCAATAGGTTGAACAGGATATGCCAGAACTCCTGGTGGGAAAAGGCATACGTGAGCAGCGTCCAGGGGTGGCGCAGCAGGCTGGGAATGTCGGAAGGCAGCTGGAACTGCCGGAGTACGTTCAGAAAGTAGTCTCCTACCCCCGAAAGGCTCATGATGGCCTTGGTGAGCACCAGAAACACGAACACGAGCACGTTAATCAGCAACAGCTGATTCAGCGCGTTATCGCGGCGGCTAAAGGCAGTTCGAATGTCGGTAACGATACTCATGCGTGGTGGGGTGGATGGAAGCAGTACGTCCGGAGCAACGGTGGGGTGGCCGGAAATTCCGCAATTTTCGTGCAAGCTGCTACCCGAAGCTTCAGCCTGCCATATTTAGTACAACCGGGTGCGGTTGCGCTGCCAGATTTGCAACAACACGAAGCCTACCAGCATTCCGCCCAGGTGCGCAAAGTGCGCCACGTTGTCGCCGGGTATACGCCGGACGCCGAAGAAGAACTCAAACAGGCCGTACAGGATAACGAAGTATTTAGCTTTGATGGGCACCGGCAGCGGAAATACCATCAGCGTAGTATTGGGGAACAGCATGCCAAACGCAATCAGAACCCCAAACAGCGCCCCCGAAGCTCCTACCATTGGAGTGTTCAGGCTGTTTTCGTAGAGCCGATTAAACACTTCCAAAGTGGTACTCACCACATAGGTATCACCTGGATTTTTATGCAGCGCTATGGCAGCTGGCTTGAAAGTCTCTACCTGATCGGGCAGGTTGGTTTCGGCAAATTGTAGCAGGTTAAGATCTGTAGGTTCGGAACGAAACGCCTCCAACTGCTGGCCCATGTGGTGTACCTCGTAGGTGCGTAGGCCATCGTACAGCACCCCAGCTCCTACCCCGCAAATCAGCCAGAACGTGAGGAACCGTTTAGCGCCCCACCGTTCCTCTAACAACGGCCCAAGCGAAATCAACCCAAGCATATTAGAGAAGATGTGGCCGGTATCGGCGTGCATAAACATGTACGTCAGGAACTGCCAGGGCCAGAACATTGGTGAGCCAATGGGATACAAGGCCAGCAGATCAAGGTTCAGCAGGTACTTGCTCGCAATGAACACCACCACATTGGCGATGAGCAAGTTGCGAACCATGGGGGTGAATTGGAACATAGCGGACTACTACAGGCGGGAGTGGTTGCAAAAGATGAAGCTACTCAGATACGTAGCGCAAAGCGTAAGCGCCGGACCTCAGAGGGTTTTTGCGCCTACTTCCGGAACAGCTCCTGAATCTGGCCCATTTCCAGCATCACAATGGTACGGCGGCCATCGGGAGTGTAGTTGGGTACGGTGCAGGCAAACAGCTTATCCACGATAGTCGTCATTTCGCGCTCCGAGAGGCGGGCCCCACCGGCACTGGCGGCCACACGCCGGGCCAGCGCCCGGGCCATCTGCTCGCGCCGGTCCAGCTTCATGGGGCCGGCCGAGTTCCGGAACTGCTCAATGAGGCCTTCCAGCAGCTCTTTCTCGTCGCGGGCGGGCACATCGGCCGGAATGCCCTCCACGGCAATCGTGTTCTTGCCGAAATCGGTGAACCGGAAGCCCAGCGCCTTCAACGACTCCTCCACCTCCCGCAGAATGGCAAAATCCTGGGGCGTGAAGGTGATGGTGCGAGGAAACAGCAGGGTTTGCGAGGCACTCACCTCCCGCTCCAGGCTCTGGGCATACTGCTCGTAGAGAATCCGCTCCCGGGCCGCCACTTGGTCAATCAGCATCATCCCCGATTTTACGGGTACCAGCAGATACTGCTGGTGCAGTTGTAGCACCTTATTGCCGGGCCCAGTGCTGGATTCGCGCAGCGGCAGTTCCGGCGACGTGGCCGCGGCCGCGGCCACACTGGGCAACACCACCGGCGCAGGTGGGGTAGGCTGGTCGGTGGCCGGGGCCCAATCCGGGGCGGTGGGCATGGCCGTGAAGCCCGCGCGCAAATCGAGGCCGCCGGGAAGTGGGGCTTGCTCATCGGCCGGCAGGTCCTCATCCGGTGCCAGGGGCGTGATGGTGGGCACGGGTACGCCTACGGCCGTGGCCTCGTGTTCCACGTCGGGCACGCTCAGCTGGCTCAGGCTCTTGTAGAATTCTTCCAGTTCCCGCTTGGCCTGCTCGGTGGGCCGGGGCGGCAGTTGCCGCTCGTAGGCATCAGCGGAGGCGGGTCGGCCGGGGCTTTTGGCCGCCGCCCGGGCCGCCGAGGCCAGCGCATCGGGCTGGTAGCTGTCATCAAACGGGTTTTTCTCCTGGCCCGAGAGCCGGAGGGGTTGAATGGGCGCGAAGTTCACGTTGCCGTCAAAGTCCAGCGACGGGGCCATGTTGTGCAGACCCAGACTCTGCTTGGCCGCGGCCCGCACAATGGCGTACACCGTTTTCTCGTCCTCGAACTTGATTTCGGTTTTGGTGGGGTGCACGTTGATGTCGATGGACTTGGGGTCAAGGTCCAGGAACAGCACGTAGAATGGGTGGGTGTCCTTGGGCAGCAGGCCCTCGTAGGCCGTCAGCACCGCGTGATTGAGGTAGGCCGAGCGGATAAAGCGGTTATTGACGAAGAAAAACTGGTCGCCCCGGCTTTTCTTGGCCGACTCCGGCTTGCCGATAAAGCCCTTCACCGACAGAAACGGGGTTACCTCCTCCACCTGGGCCAGCTGCTCCTTGTAGCCGTTGCCCAGCAACGCCACAATGCGCTGGCTGAGCTTGCCGGCCGGCAGGTTGAACACCTCCAGGTCGTTCTGAAACAGCGAGAAGCTGATCTGGGGATTCGCCAGGGCCACGTGCTGAAACTCATCCAGAATGTGGCGCATTTCCACCGCGTTGCTCTTGAGGAAGTTGCGGCGGGCCGGCACGTTGAAAAACAGGTTTTTCACGCTGATGCTGGTGCCGTCGGGGCAGGCTACGGGCTGCTGGCTGGTAATCTGGGAGCCTTCTACCAGCAGCAGGGTGCCGGTATCGTGGCCGCGCTGCTTGGTACGCACCTCCACCTGGGCCACGGCCGCAATGGAGGCCAGGGCCTCGCCCCGGAACCCGAGGGTACGAATGCGAAACAGGTCGTCGGTGGTACGGATTTTACTGGTAGCGTGGCGCTCCAGGCTCATGCGGGCGTCGGTGGGGCTCATGCCCGAGCCGTTATCCACCACCTGCACCAGCTGCTTGCCGGCTTCCTTGATGATGAGCTGCACCTGCGTGGCCCCGGCATCCACAGCGTTTTCCAGCAGCTCCTTTACGGCCGAGGCCGGGCGCTGCACCACCTCGCCGGCGGCAATCTGGTTGGCTAAATATTCGGGCAGAAGTTGAATGATATCGGCCATAGCGAAGCTAAAATCAACGAAAAAAAGGCGGGTGCGCTGGGCAGGCGTACGGCAGCTATCCGCTTGAGTACAACGGGCCTCGGGAATTTATGCGTAAGTTTGCGGCCAACTTTTGTGCGTACCACCGGAGATTAATTCGTTGGTTCCTGCGTTGGGAAGTGAGGCAGGCAGGGATTCAAAGGCCAACTACAGCGGCCCCTTATCCCGGCCGGCAGCCCTACCCGGCACCCTTTTTGGAGGGGCAAAAGTAGGGCTTTTCGGCTCGCCTACCAGTTCTTTACCTCTTCAGCACGAACCACCGGAGCCGATGCTCAAAGACTTTCGGATTGGACTTTTCCTGCTAGTACTGGCCTGCCTGGGCTGGGCTGTTTCCTCCTCGGTGCCCCGCGACAACGGGGCCCGGCCCATGTCGGTGGCGGAGCAGAACTGGGTGGACAGCGTGTTCAACTCGCTCACCCCCGACCAGCGCCTGGGCCAGCTATTTATGGTGGCCGCCTACTCCAACAAGGATAAGCGCCACGCCCAGGCCATTGAAGGCTTGGTGCGCAACCAGGGCGTGGGTGGGCTGATGTTCCTGCAGGGTGGGCCCCGCCGCCAGGCGCTGCTCACCAACCGCTACCAGGCCGCCGCCAAAGTGCCCCTGCTCATTGCCATGGACGCCGAGTGGGGCCTGGATATGCGCTTGGACTCCAGCATGCACTTCGCTAAGGGCATGACGCTGGGGGCTATGGATGACGAGCAGTACGTGTACCAGATGGGCCGCGAAATTGCCCTGAAGATGAAGACCCTGGGCGTGCACGTGAGCTTTTCGCCGGTGCTCGATGTGAATTCCAACCCCGATAACCCGGTGATTGGCAACCGCTCGTTCGGAGAGAACAAAGAGCAGGTAGCTAGCCGGGGCGTGCAGTACATTCGGGGCCTGCAGGACCACGGTGTTATTGCCGTAGTGAAGCACTTCCCCGGCCACGGCGACACCGATGTGGACTCGCACGTGGCCCTGCCCGTTATCAACTCCGATTTGGGCCGCCTCACCAACGTGGACCTCTACCCCTTCCAGAAGTCATTTGAGCAGGGCGTGATGGGCGTGATGGTGGGCCACCTGTATATGCCGCTGTTTGATACGGTGCGCACCCTTTCGGCCACGGTTTCCAAAAACCTAGTGACGGGGCTGCTGAAGGAGAAGATGAACTATCGAGGCTTAGTATTTACGGATGCGCTGAACATGAAAAGCGTATCTAACCTCTACAAGCCTGGGGAACTGGATGCCTTAGCCTTGGCCGCCGGCAACGACGTACTGCTGTTTTCGGAGGATGTGCCCATAGCTCTCACGAAAATCAAGGAGGCCATTGCGGCTGGCAAAATCGACCAAACCGATGTGGACCAGCGGGTGCGCAAGATGCTGCGGGCCAAGTTCTGGGCGGGCCTCAACCACTACCGCCCCATCGACGTGCCCAACCTGATGCAGAACCTAAACCGGCCCCTAAGCCGCATGGTGCAGCAGGAAATCTACGAGCACGCTACCACGGTGGTGAAAAACCAGGACGACATCCTGCCCTTCCACCGCCTCGACACCCTGCGCGTGGCCGCCGTTACCATTGGTTCGGATGCGCCTACCTATAAGGAAATCATGGGCAAGTATCAGAACGGCCCAGTGTATGCCGTGCCCAACCGCTACGCCCTCGACAGCACGTTTGCCCGCATCAGCAGCCGCCTCTCACCCTACAACGTGGTGGTGGTGAGCCTACACAACATGAACAATACTCCTACCCACAGCTACGGCATTGGGGAAGGGGCACTGAAATTCCTGAAAGACCTGCGGGCCAACCCGAAAATCAAAACAGTGGTGGTGGCCTTCGGCAATGCCTACTCGCTGAAGTTTCTGGAGGAAAACCGCAACCTAGTGTGCGCCTACGAGGACAATTACGCCTCGCACCTGGTGGTGCCGCAGGTGCTGTTTGGGGCGCTGCCGGCCAAGGGCCGCCTGCCCGTTACGGTGTCCGAGAACCTGAAGGTGGGTACCGGCCTGCCCACGCCCGACTTCAAGCGCCTGCGCTACGGCACGCCCGAGGAAGTAGGTCTCGACTCGAAAGTGCTGGCTCAGATTGACAACGTGGCCCTGGAGGCTGTGGCCTACGCCGCCGCCCCCGGCTGCCAGGTGTTGGTAGCTAAGGATGGCATGGTAGTGTTCGATAAAAGCTATGGCTACTGCACCTACGACAAGCAGCAGCCTGTAAACAGCACCACCCTCTACGACTTGGCCTCGGTAACGAAAGTAGCCGGCACCCTGCAGGCCATTATGTACCTCAAGGACCAAGGCAAGCTCAACCTCGACGAGAAGGTGGCCACCTATCTGCCCGAATTGAAAGGCACCAATAAAAAGGACATGACGGTGCGCGAGGTGCTCATGCACCAGGCCGGCCTCAAGCCCGGCATTCCTACCTGGGAAAAAACCATCACCAAAACCGGCCCCAAACCCACCTTCTACGCCAGCACCGAGTCGGCCGAATTCTCGCGGGAGGTAACGCCCGATTTGTTTAGCCTGCGCACCTCCGAGGACTCCGTGTGGACGTGGGTGCAGCGTTCCGGCCTGCTGCCCAAAACCAAGGGCAAGTACCCGGTGGAGTATTCTGACCTGAGCTTCATCATTCTGAAGCGGGTAGCGGAGAAAGTGCTGCAGCAGCCCATTGATGAGTTCCTGCAGAAGAACTTCTTCCAGCCGCTGGGCCTGGGCAACATGACCTACAACCCGCTCAGCAAATTTCCCAAATCCTGCATTGCCCCCACCGAAAACGACACGTACTTCCGCCGCACGCAGCTGCAGGGGACGGTGCACGACCAGACGGCGGCCATGATTGGGGGCGTGGGCGGCCACGCGGGCCTGTTCTCGAATGCCAACGACTTGGCCATTCTGATGCAGATGAACCTGCAGAACGGCCGCTACGGCGGGCAGCGCTACTTCCAGACGCCCGTGGTTACCGAGTTTGCCCGTAGCACCGAGGCCGGCAACCGCCGCGGCCTGGGCTGGGACCGGGGCGACCCGACCAAGCCCGAGGGCCCCACCAGCAACCTGTCGCCGGCCAGCACCTTCGGCCACACCGGCTTCACGGGCACCTGCGTGTGGATGGACCCCGAAAACAAAATCCTCTACATCTTTCTTTCTAACCGCGTGTACCCCGACGCCGGCAATAACAAGCTGCGCCAGTACAACATCCGCACCCGCATCCACGACGTAATCTACAAGTCGCTGCAGAAGACATGATGTGTTGTCCAGCTTTTCCGTTCCTTTGATTCCGCAATCGGCGGCAGTACGTTCCTCGGAGCGACCTGCCGCCGATTTTTTATCACAGATTCACACCAATTAAGCTGATAACGCAGATGCAGCAGGGCAACTAAAACTGTTATTCCGCATCTGTATCATCACTTTCCTCAGCGTGCATTTGTGTTTCTCACTTCAGCCGTTCCCGCAACGGCGCAAGCTCAAGCTACCGCTCACATGAACATCGGCATTGTCTGTTACCCAACTTTCGGCGGCTCCGGCGTGGTGGCTACCGAGTTGGGCAAAGCCCTGGCCCAGCGCGGCCACCGCGTGCATTTCATCACCTATAGCCAGCCGGTTCGTCTCGATTTCTTCAACGAGAACCTGTTCTACCACGAGGTCTACATTCCGCCCTACCCGCTGTTCCAGTTCCCGCCCTACGAGCTGGCCCTGGCCTCAAAGATGGTGGACATTGTGCAGAATGAGAAGCTGGACGTACTGCACGTGCACTACGCCATTCCGCACGCCTCGGCGGCTTACATGGCCAAGCAGATTCTGCTCACCCGCGGCATCCGCATTCCGGTGGTTACCACCCTGCACGGCACCGATATTACGCTGGTAGGCAAGGATGCCAGCTACGAGCCGGTGGTTACCTTCAGCATCAACCAGAGCGACGGGGTAACTTCCGTATCGGCCGACCTGCGCCGCGAAACCTACGAGTACTTTGCGGTGGAGAAGGACATTGAGGTAATTCCGAACTTCATCAACCTCACCCGCTTCCAGAAGCAGAACAAAAGCCACTTCAAGGCGGCCATTGCCCCCAATGGCGAAAAGCTGCTGGTGCATACCAGTAACTTCCGCTCCGTGAAACGCATCGACGACGTGGTGCAGATTTTTGCGGGCGTGCGCCGGCAGATTCCCGCCAAGCTCCTGCTAGTAGGCGACGGCCCCGACCGGCCCCGCATCGAGAAGCTGTGCCGGGAAGTGGGTTTCTGCGACGATATCCGCTTCCTGGGCAAGCTGGAGGCCGTGGAGGAAGTACTCAGTATTGCCGATTTGTTCCTGATGCCCTCTGAGAAGGAAAGCTTCGGGCTGGCGGCCCTGGAGGCCATGGCCTGCGAGGTACCCGTGGTCAGCTCCAACGCCGGTGGTATTCCCGAGCTGAACGAGCACGGCGTAACGGGCATGGTAAGCGAAATCGGCGACGTGCCGGATATGGTGAAGAACGCCCTGTTCGTGCTGGAAGACGAGAACCTGCCCCGCTTCAAAGCCGCCGCCCGCGCCCACGCCGAAACCTTCGCCGTGGAGCACATTGTACCCCGCTACGAAGCCTGCTACCAGCGCGCCATTGCCGCTTCCCTGGTAACGGCGTAGGGATTAAAAAGAGAAGGCCTGTCATTGCGAGCGAAGCGAAGCAATCCTTCCTTTTCAGGATACCAAGTCTAGATAAGCAGAAAGCCCCTGACGTCCGCGCTGGCATCAGGGGCTTTTCTTGTAACAACCAATCGTTTTGATCAATTAGTGCATAGCGGCGCGTTACAACTCTTCATCCGAAGCAGCGGGAGTACCGCTCAGGTAAGCCATACCAGCCGTTAATACTGCTGTAATCAGAATCAATAGAAACGTACTGCCAGACTCATTTTGTCCTGTTTCGTGGCTCCCCATGGCAAGAAACATTCCTCCCCACCAACTGGTGAAAGCCATGAACAAGGTGGCGGCACGACTGGGACGCTTGTCGGTTGCGTTGGCTATCAGCACCTGCATTAGCAGCCCGATGCCAAGTGGAATGCCTACTGCTAATAGGATAAGCGCCCATAGCGTTGAGCCCATCGACGCACCTTTGTTCATTTCGGCATGCGCGGGCACACTTGTCAGCACCCATACCATGCCGGCAGCAGCAATCCATGTATACTTCTGCATCAGAACATAGCCACCGCCTCGCGCTTCACGGCCAGCAGAGCGGCAGCGGTGGGGTCGGGCTGGTTATCCTGCATCAGGGTCTCCAGCACGCGGCGGGCCAGCTCGGGGCCACGGGCTTCCTGCGGGTTGGGCAGGCTGCGGAACTGGGTGCTGATGATGTTCACAACTGATTCCTGGGCCTGCTTCACAGCGGCCCAGGTTTCGGGTTGCATGTAGAGCTGCTGGCTGAGGTTGTGCTCCACCTCGGCCCGGATTTCCTGCAGCAGCAGACGGTGGTAGTCGGCGGCGGGCAGGCCGGCGCTGCTCACGCGCACCAATAGGTTGTTGGGGCTGATGCGCTCCAGCAGCAGCGTCACGCGCTCCAGGGCCTGCAGGCGCAGCGGCAGGGTGGTTTTGCTGGCTTCGAGGCGCATTTCGATGAGGCGGCGCTGCTGCTCCCGCTCCAGAAACTGCTGAAACAGGTAGTAAATAGCTCCGGCTACGATGAGGGCCGGCAGAATAATTTTAAGCAGGTCGAAGATGTACGCGGTGGAATCCATGCGAGAGGGAGTAGCAGAAAAAGCCCCACGGCAGCTGCCCGGGCCGGCAAAGATACTTCGTGAACCGGAGGGGCCAAGCCGGTGTTATACGACCAAACGCACCAAGCGACCGACGTAGTGTGGCAGCCCCGATGCCAAGCAGCATTCGGAACTACTACTTGCTTCGTATCTTTGTCGCCTTACTTTCCTAAACAAGAACTCACTATGGCAACGGCCGTCTCCACGAAACTTGCTCCCATCAGCCTCACTCCCCGCGCGCTGGAGGAAGTCCGGAATATTCTGGTTGAGAAAAACGTACCCGGCGAATACGGCCTGCGCGTGGGCGTGCAGGGCGGCGGCTGCTCGGGCATGAGCTATCTGCTGGGCTTCGACAAACCCAAAGACCAGGACGAAACCTTCGACCTCGACGGCGTACTGCTCATCATGGATAAGAAACACGCCATGTACGTGCTGGGTATGGAGGTTGACTTCCAGGACGGCCTCAACGCCCGCGGCTTCGTGTTCAACAACCCCCAGGCTAAGAGCACCTGCGGCTGCGGCTCGTCGTTCTCGGCGTAGCTTTTTCACTTCTAGAAAAAGCCTCTGACTTTGCAGTCAGAGGCTTTTTTTATGCTCGTACCAAGCCTTTTCCAGACGATGTTTTGATTGGTTAACAGCAAACCACGTTGCAATATCTATTTCCCCGGGATAATCTATTGATTCACGGGAAGGGTTTTCCGCCAAGACATAATGGAAATAGAACTGCTCCCCAACATTCAATTGCGGCACTACAGTACAGATGCCCATATTGTCGGGACTGAGTGTACTCAACGCAGTATTATGGTCAGTTAGTAGTGGAAGCAAACGGGGCGGCATCCAGTCTTTGGCTACCGCCCGTTGCGCCATTGCTTCCTCATCCTCTGTACCTATATGAAGCTGCCTGACTCCACTTTCGAACTCTGCGGCAAACAGCCACTCACCAGTGCTAGCCTCAGCCGTGAGGTCAGTTTTTTCCTCCAACTGCAGGTTGAAAGTTACCCTTTCCTCAATGAGGTCGTGTTTAGTGGTATAAAATAACCATGCTGCCGCAGCTTCTACTTTATGGAAAAACAACCATTCATGAGTGAATTGCATGTATCTGACCAGCACAGTGTGTCCTGCAGTTTTAAATTCCGCTTCACCCTTTCCAACGATGTCCGGTGTGCTTGTGGAGTTCAGCCGTAAATCAAACTGCCCTAAACACGAGAGATAAGACCCGAGTAACGTACCGCCAGAATTGCTAGTCATCCTTGGTTGATAAAGAGGTGCATGATGCTGGATGCTTCAGCTAAGTAATTCACAGATTATTCACCCTGATTTGTGAGTAGCTGCATCACAGCAGCCGGGTCTTCCACCTCGATAATCAGTTCATTGTACTCGTCGTGCTCCAGGGTGATGATGAGGGCGTTTTCGGCGTTGTGCACGTCCCAAAAGATGCGCTTTTCATCTTGATAGAAAGTACCGGCGGCCAGCAGGCCAGGAATGTGGGTGCCGGGGGCCCGAATACCTTTCCACCAGCCTTTCAATATTTGCGGGTCCTGCCGCACGCTGCGGATATGGCTGGCCGGAATCTGCAGCTGGCTTTTGAAAGCCCACAGCTTATGCAGGCCCTTCACCCAGAAGGTTACCAGGTCGCCGTCTTTGGTTACTTCTACCACGGGGTTTTATAGCTTGAAAGAATGGAGGATATTGGCGGTAAGTTAGCATGCTGCGCGTAGCGGCGGCTTCATGCCCCCGGGCAGATATTCAACCACCCAATTTCTGCGAATTCTCTGATGCGGTACGTACTCTCGGTTGGGCTGCTGCTGGCGGCCCACGGCCTGCGGGCCCAGGCCTTCACCCCGGCCGAAATTGCCCGCTGGCAACAGCAGGCCCGGCAGGTCACCATCACCCGCGACACCTGGGGCGTGCCCCACGTGCAGGGCCAGACCGACGCCGACGCCGTGTTCGGGCTGCTGTATGCGCAATGCGAGGACGATTTTCCGCGCGTCGAAACCAACTACCTCGACGCCATTGGTCGCTTGGCCGAAGTGGAGGGCGAAGCGGCCCTGTACCACGATTTGCGGGCCCGGCTGTTCATGGACACCACCCAGGCCATCCAGCTCTACCAGAAAAGCCCGGCCTGGATGCAGCAGCTGCTCAACGCCTTCGCCGACGGCACCAACTACTACCTCTACACCCACCCCACGGTGAAGCCCCGGCTGCTGCGCCGCTTCCAGCCCTGGATGCCGCTGCTGTTCAGTGAGGGCAGCATTGGCGGCAACATCAGCGTGGTACCACTGGAACGGCTCAAGGACTTCTATGGCAGTCAGCGCAAATCCACCTCCTGGGTGCGGCCCGATGCAGGACTGCTGGAGCGGGAGCCGGTGGGCTCCAACGGGTTTGCCATTGCGCCCGCCAAAAGCGCCAGCGGCCACCCGTTGCTGCTTATCAACCCGCACACCTCGTTCTATTTCCGGCCCGAGGTGCAGGTGACCAGCCGGGCCGGCCTCAACGCTTACGGGGCCGTTACGTGGGGACAGTTTTTCGTGTACCAGGGCTTCAATGAGCACTGCGGCTGGATGCACACTTCCAGCCAGGCCGACTCGATGGACGAGTATCTGGAAACCATTGAGCAGAAAAACGGCAAGTACTACTACCGCTACGGCCGCAAGCTGCGCCCGGTGCAAACGGCTACCGTCACGCTGCCCTACCGCCAGGCCGACGGCTCCATCGGCCGCCGGCAATTCACCACCTACCGTACCCACCACGGCCCGGTGGTGGGCCAGCTGAGCGACACCCAATGGCTGACGGTGCGCATGATGGACACGCCGCTGGCGGCCCTGGAGCAGTCGTTTCTGCGCACCAAGGCTACCGACTACGCCAGCTTCCGGGAGGTGATGAAGCTGAACGGCAACGCCAGCAACAACACCGTGTTTGCCGACAGCAAGGGCACCATTGCCTACTGGCACGGCAACTTCATGCCCCGCCGCAACCCACAGTTCAACTGGAGCCAGCCCGTGGACGGCAGCAACCCCGCCACCGAGTGGCGGGGCCTGCATAAAGTGGAAGAGCTGGTGCAGGTGCGCAACCCGGCCAGCGGCTGGATTCAGAACTGCAACGCTACGCCCTACACAGTATCCGGCCCCAGCAGCCCCGCCCGCAGCCACTATCCCGCCTACATGGCCCCCGACGCCGAGAATTACCGCGGCATCAACGCCGTGCGGGTGCTGGGCCGCAAGTCGGTGTTTACGCTCGATACGCTGATTGCCGCCGCAAAAGACCCGTATCTGGCCGGGTTTGAGGAGCTTATTCCAGCCCTCACGAAGGACGTGCAGACGGTGCAGGACGGCCCCAACCCACCCACCGCCGAAGTGCTGGAAGCCGCCCGCCTGCTGCAAGGCTGGGACCGGCGCTACGCCCGCACCTCGGTGCCCCAAACGGTGGCTACCTACTGGGCCGAGCGGATACTGCGCTTGGCCCGCAGCCGCGTGCCCGCCAACCAGCCCCTCGACTACATCAGCCTCACCCAGTTCACCATCAGCCACACCACTGCCCCCGAGAAGGTGACGGCTTTGCAGGAAACCCTGGACGAGCTGACCCAGGACTTCGGCACCTGGCGCACCGCCTGGGGCGAGGTGAACCGGTTTCAGCGCCTGACCGGCAACGTGCAGGAAACCTACCGCGACGACCAGCCCAGCCTGCCCGTGGCCTTCACCTCCTCGGCCTGGGGCTCATTGGCGGCGTTCGGCTCCAAGTCGCGGCCCGGCACCAAAAAACGCTATGGCGACGTGGGCAACAGCTTTATTGCCGTGGTGGAGTTCGGCCCCCGCGTGAAAGCCCGCTCGGTACTGGCCGGCGGCAACAGCAACCAGCCCACTTCCCCCCACTTCCGCGACCAAGCCCCTCTCTACGCCGAAGAGAACTTCAAAGACGTGTGGTTTTACCCCGAAGACATCCAGCAGCACGTGGAGCGCACGTATTCGCCGGGGCAGTAATACCTTATGAGTACATCCTGATTATCTCAACATAACTACTACATGACATAATACTGCCAATCCTAATATGCCGATGTAAAACTGACGAGGTAGCATTTTCCACAACTGACGCTGCAAGTTGTTGTTGCTTGGTATAGCTTCCGTGACGGCAGATTCAATAGACTTGTAGTTGGCCAGTTGAAACTCACTAAATGCGTATTGAGTCCCCTGTCGGGTTTCTATAAAAAACCCTTGATACATACCATATTTTGTCCAGTGAGAATAAGCCTTGTACCCTAGAAGCTCTAACGTGGAGTACCGAATTTTGAAAACATATAGGCAATAGATAACGAATTGCGCATCATCAGCCACTACCCTGATACCGAAGCTGTTGGTAAGCCCGCCTAATAGAAGCACACCTGAAATAGATATGAACATCAGGTATATAAACAAGCCTAACCCACTGAAGTCACCCAAGACGGCTTTTAGAAGAAAGGCGGCAAAAACTGCTGATGCAGTACCCATCATTATCGTAAAAATGGAAACCACAACAGAAAGTATCTTGTAGCTTGGCTTAATTGAAACTTCGGACATACTCATTAATAGTCAAACATTTAAACTGATACAAACTTAAAACCTCAACCTCCGCCCTTGCTCCGGAAACACCAGCCTTATACCCAAGGTGTTGGCCTGCCGCAACTCCTGCTGGATAGCGGCCTCATTGCCGGGCTTGCGGTGCGTGATGACGATGGGCAGACCCTGCAACGCGCCCGGGCCGGCCAGTTGGCCCAACACCGCCAGCTCCTGCAGCAGCAGCGCCGGGGTGAGGTGGCCGAACAGCTGCTTGGTGGGTTGCGCGTTGGCATAGGAGGTTTCGATGAAGATGGCCCTGAGCTGCCGGGCCTGCACCAATGGGGCCACCGCCTGCCAGAGCTGGCGCAGGTTATCGGTTTGTTCCACGGTATCAGTACCGGTGTCGCCGAGGTAGAGCAGGTAACTGCTGCCGCTGCGCACCAGAAACGCGGCGCTCTGGAAGGGCCGGCCGTGGCTGAGGCGGAACGTCCGCACGTGCATGGCGGTGTTGGCCAGGGGCTGCTCCGGGCCGGGTGTCAGCTCCCGGAGCTGGTATTTGCCCAGCGCGGGCGGGTTGCCGGCCGGACCGAAGTTGGGCCAGGCCCGCCAGTTGAAGTAGTCGTTCTGGAGCGTGGCCAGGCACTCGGGCAGGCCGTAGATGGGTTTCGGGGCATCATCGGGGGCACCCAGCAGCAGGCCCGCCACGTGGTCGAGGTGGGCGTGCGACACCAGGTAGCCCATGATGCGGGTGCGGATAGTTTCGGCAGCCGAACCGGGCAGCGCCTTGCGGGCCACAGCCCGCACCACGCCGCTGTACACGGTGCCGGCATCCAGACACACGTACTCCGCCGAGGCGGCCGGGGCCACCAGGTAGGCCGAGAGGTTGCTTTCATCCACCCCGCCCTTTACCCCCAGCGGCACCACCGTGAAGGCCGATTGGGCCGTGGCGCTCTGGATTCCTGCCAGGGCCATACCAAGCCCTACGCACCATGCTTTTATCCTCATCTAGTCTGATTTACCGTCCTACATACGGTCAGATGTCAGCCGACGGCGCTTCAGAATGGAAAAGACCTCTGCCCCGTCCGGATTATCCAGCTCACTCAGCTTTGTGAGGCCGGTTTCGTAACAGTCATCCACGCTTTCCAGCTGCCACCGGACCAGCTTCCCATCTGAATTCAGATACGGTTCGGCGTAAGTCCGGCTGGCATTTCGGACTTTCTCGCGGGCATCCTCGCACGAGGCTGCTTTTATCAGGAGCCACCGCTGCTCATACAACTGCAGCTCCTGAGTTTCGCCCTCGATCTGAACGGCCACGGTTGTTTGCACGCAATGAAACGACCGTGCAGGCCGCTTCCGGCGCTTCCTGGATTGCACACTCTGTATCCCATTAATCCAGAGCGACTCCACAAATGGCAGTTTGGCAAGCTGCTGTAATTGCTCAACACTGACACTACCAGTGGCACCTCTGGGCTGTCGAGTGTCAGGGAAAGGAACGCAAGCCCGTAGCAAACCTAACGCTTTTAGTTGCTCCAGATGCTGCTTGCGGAACTGGTTACCAAATACCAACCGGGCCTTAGGCAGCATCGGCCGCAGAACATCCAACGGTGGATTCGTCAGATGCAGCGTAACGTCCAGCGCAGTGCCTGGTACCAACTGGTGTAACGGCCAGTCTGCCTCGTTCAGGATTTTACTCATCAGTATCCAGCTACCTATTAATCAAGGTTCTCTACCCGGCTCCACTCCTCTTTCGTCAATTCAAACCGTACTTCGCCGCTGGCGGTGCGGCCGGTGTCCTGCCAGCCCTGGCGGCGGTAAAATTCCTCGGCGCGGGTGCCGGGCGCGGTGCTGAGCCAGATGGGATGGTCGGTGTGCGCGAAATACCAGCGCAGCAGCTGGTGCAGCAGGTTTTTGCCGAGGCCCTTCCGGTCGAAATCAGGATGCACAAACAGGGCCCACACGCTGTGTTCCCGCGCATCAGCAATGGCAAAGCCCACCACCCGGCCCGCCTCTTCGGCTACCCAGCCCCGGCCCCGCTCGGTCAGGTAGTGCAGGCAGTCGGCTTCCGTCACCAGGGCGCGGTTGCGCAGCACGTTTTCGCGCACGGCGAAGCGGACTTCCATTAGGGCCGGAATATCCGCGGGTTGGGCTGGTCGGTACAGCATAAGGGTTTCAGAAACGTGCGCCGAAAATTATCCATTTCCGGCGCAATCCGTTCCGAGGAATCCATCCTACCTTCCGGCTATGCTCCCGCCTACCCTGCCCTTCCAGCGCAAAACCCTGCTCCGAAAACTTGATTCGCCCCAGCTTTGGGACCTCATTGTGATAGGCGGCGGGGCCACGGGGCTGGGCGTGGCCCTCGACGGCCTGAGCCGGGGCTATAAAACGCTGCTGCTGGAGCGCCACGATTTTGCCAAGGGCACCAGCAGCCGAAGCACCAAGCTGGTGCACGGCGGCGTGCGGTACCTGGCCCAGGGCGACATCGGGCTGGTGCGTGAGGCGTTGCATGAGCGGGGTTTGCTGCTAAAAAATGCCCCCCACCTCTGCCAGAACCAGTCATTCATCATCCCGAGCTACGACTGGTGGAGCGGACCGTATTACACGCTCGGCCTGAAGCTGTACGACCTGTTGTCGGGTAAACTAAGTCTGGGCGCGGCCCGGCACATTGGCAAATCGGAAACCCTGCACCGCCTCAGCACCATCAAACCCGAGGGCCTGCGCGGCGGCGTGGTGTACCACGACGGGCAGTTCGACGATGCCCGTCTGGCCGTGAATCTGGCCCAGACGGGTATTGAGTTGGGCGGCACTCTGCTCAACCACATGGCCGTAACCGGTCTGCTGAAGACTGGCAAAGGCCAGGTAGCCGGCGTGCGGGCCGTGGACCAGGAAACCGGCCACACCTACGAAGTGCGCAGCAAAGCCGTGGTAAATGCCACCGGCGTGTTCGTGGATACCATCCGGCAGCTCGATGCGCCCGGTACCGCCCCGCTGGTGCGGCCCAGCCAGGGCATTCACTTGGTGCTGGACAAGTCGTTTCTGCCGGGTCCGGATGCCCTGATGATTCCGAAAACTGACGACGGGCGGGTGCTGTTTGCCGTGCCCTGGCACGGCCGCGTAGTGGTGGGCACTACCGATACCCCGCTATCCGAAACCCTGGAAGAGCCCCGGGCCCTGGAAGCGGAAATAGACTTCGTGCTGCGCACCGCCGGCCGCTACCTGACCCGCCCGCCCCGGCGTGAGGACATACTGAGCCTGTTTGCCGGCCTGCGCCCGTTGGCCGCCCCGCAACACGACTCAGCCCCAACCAAGGAAATTTCCCGCAGCCACAAAATCCTGGTTTCCGATACCGGCCTGCTCACCATTACGGGCGGCAAGTGGACCACCTACCGCCGCATGGGCCAGGATGTAGTGGACCGCCTCATTGCCCTGGGCAAACTCCCCGATGCCCCCAGCCGCACCGCCACGCTGCCCATCCACGGCGCCGGAGGCGCGCCCACGCCACCCGACCGCCCCCACCTCGCCCTCTACGGCTCCGACCAGCCCGCCCTGCGCCAGCTGCTGCAGGAGCACCCGGAGCTGAGCGAGCCGCTCGACCCTGCGCTGGAATTCACCAAGGCCGAAGTGGTGTGGGCCGTTCGCTACGAACTGGCCCGCACCGTGGAAGACGTGCTGGCCCGCCGCGTACGGCTGCTGTTTCTGGATGCCCGGGCAGCCCAACGCGCCGCCCCCACCGTAGCCGCCCTGCTGGCGCAGGAGCTGGGGTTTGGGGCCGACTGGCAGCAACGGCAGATAGCGGAGTTTGAGCAGGTAGCACGGCACTATCTGCCCTGAAATCTCCAGACCGTCATGCAGAGGCCGGAGGCTTTACAACCTAGCTTACCTGATGCGGGTAGCCGATACCGTCGAGGTCAGCGGCGAGCTGGGGCCAGTCTTCCAGTTGGTTGTTCATGCGTCGGGCAGTTTCGCGGGTCAGAGGTTCTTGGCGGTAAATAGCGGCCACGTCCTCTGGTTCCAATAACTCCCGCTCGGTTTCGTCGAGGTAGTACTCGTTGGCCCAGTCGGCGTACGTTTCGGGGTTTTGGTCGAAGATGTAGAGCAGCTCCTCCGAGCCATCGTCCTCGTTTTCCACCACGCCGGTTTGCCAGCCGTGGGCGGGCGTGTACCACAGGCAGAAGGTGGTACCAATGGAGTTCACCGGCTCCCCAAACATAAACTCCTCGAAAGCATCGGGCAGGCCGCGGGTTACCTGGCTTTTATCGGGCTGGTCGTACTCATGCAAGAAGCCGTTGATGCAGCAGCCTTCGGGGCGGAAAAGCACTATCATCTCGTCGCCTTGCCCGTCACGCATCTGTAGTACCTGCTCATTTTCGCCCCAATCCGGTTGATAGGAATAGTAGCGGTATTCCCATTCAGGCGAGTTAATGGCATCCAGCGCGGCCAGCGACTGACACAGGCGCTGCAGCGTAGCCGCGTCGGGCAGTTGGGTGAGGTCGAGAGTTGAAATCATGGAGTGGTTTGGGGTCTTGCTGCTTTTACAGAAACGTCATGCAGAGCCGCAGGCGAAGCGTTTCGTGTGCTGATGCCTGAACGACTTCACAACATCTGCACACGAAACGCTTCGGCTGCGGCTCTGCATGACGTGCTTTTCGTCCTTACATCAATACGTTTTGGTCATGTCTTCGGGCACTACCAGCACGAAGTCGGCTTTCTGCTGATTGTCTTTCGCCAGCTTATCCAGCTGTCCCTGCAGCACCGTGCTGATGGTAAGCACCTTCAGCTTGGGGCTCTGCTGGCGCAGGTAGGCCAGAATGCCGTCGTGGTTGTCGGAGTGGAAACTGCCGTTGAGGTGCAGCAGCAGGTGGTCGGCGGGGCGGGCCTGGTTCAGGAAGTAGGCCATGGTGGCATCCTTAAGGGCCTGGGCCTGGATGATGTTCCGGGTGCCAGCCGAGTGGGCCGCATCGGCCCCGAACATAGCGGCCATCTGCTGGTAGCCGGGCAGCGCAAAATCCACCGTCAGCGGCAACGGGGCCAGCCAGGCTTTTTCGGCGGCGGGCAGGGCATCCAGGGTTTCGAGCCCGCCCTTGGCCACCTGCGAGGCGTAGCGGCGCGGCACATTGGTGCCCACCACCCGAAACTTCTGCTGCCGGGCCAACTGCAGCAGGGGGCGGTAGTCGGTGGCGTAGTTGGGCCAGGGGCGGCTGTCGGCCTCGAAGGCGTTGTCGTCCAGCTCGCCGGTGGTGTACTGGTCCACCAGGGGCTGCACGTCGCGCTCAAACATTTCCAGGCCCAGCACCAGCCGGCCTTGGCGCAGCCGCAGCAGGTCGCGGGTCAGCTGCAGCTCCAGCCAGTGCCCGATGGGGTCGTTGTGCTGCTCGCCGAAGAACACCACGTCGGCGCGGGCCAGCTCCTGCAGCATCTGGTTATACCCGGTGGGTTTGCCGGCGGCCGTAAACAGGCGGTAGGCGGGTTTGTCCTGCGCCTGCACCGCCAGGCTGAACAGCAGGGCCAATAAAAACAACGATGTGCGCATACCACGAAGATACACTGCGCCCTCCGCGAAACCACTGCGTCCTCTGCGGGCTAAAATCGTAACAACGACTTAGCCCGCAGAGGACGCAGTGGTTTCGCGGAGGGCGCAGTGCTGTTCTAGCCTTTATAGAACAGCCACTTCGACAGCTCGCCGTAGGTCACTTTCTTGCCGTACATCAGGATGCCGACGCGGTAGATGCGGCCGGCCAGCCAGATGGTGCCCAGGAACCCAGCAATCAGCAGCAGCATGGAAAGGCCGAGCTGCCACATGGGCACGCCCCCGAAGGGCAGGCGCATCATCATGGCAATGGGCGAGGTAAACGGAATCATCGACATCCAGAAGGCTACCTGCCCGTTGGGGTTGGTGGTGAGCGTGGCCTGGGCCACCACGAAGGTGAGCACCAGCGGCATGGTCACCGGCATCATAAACTGCTGGGTATCGGTTTCGCTGTCCACGGCCGAGCCGATGGCCCCAAACAACGCCCCGTAGAACAGGTAGCCGCCCAGGAAGTAGAACAGGAAGCAACCGGCAATGAGCGGCACGTTGAGGTCAGCTTTTTTGAGAGCCTGAACAAACTCGTTTCCCTCCTTCTTCGTCTCCTTATCCTTTACCACTACGGCCGTATTACCAGCGGCGGTGTTTACTCGTTCTACGCGGTTCTGCACAATTTTCTCCGGACTAATGGACCCCGTCAGAGCCGAGCCAATGCCAAACGACAGCACCAGCCACAGGGCCAGCTGCGTGAAGCCAACGCCCGCAATACCCAGCACTTTGCCCATCATCAGCTCAAATGGCTTCACTGAGGAAATAACCACTTCCACAATGCGGTTGGTTTTTTCCTCCATCACCCCGCGCATAATCTGAATGCCGTAGATGAAGATGAACATGTAGATAAGAAAGCCACACACATAGGCTACCCCCGTGCTTACGCCAGTGCTGGAGCTTCGCTCTCCGTCGTCGCTGAGGCTGATAGTCTGCAGGTCCACATCAGCCTTCATGGTGTTGAGAACCGCTTGATCGATGCCGGCCTTTTTGAGACGCTGGGCTTCCACGGCGTTTTCCACGGAGCGTTCAATATCCCGCTGTAACGACATGCCCAGTCCTTTGCGCGAGAATACCTGAAAGCCATCGGGGTTGGCTATGTCCAGCTTGGGTATATACAGCAGGGCATCATACTTAGCCTTTTTGAACTCAGCTTTGGCAGCTGGCAAGTCTGAGGATACGCGGGTGAAACGTATATCATCCTTAGCATCGGGTAGCTTGTCGGCAAACAATCCGCCGGCATCAGCCACAGCAACTACTTTATCATTGCTGGAGTACATGGCAATAACCACCGGCACGGCGAAGATGGCCGCCGTAATCAGTGGCCCCAGCAGCGACATAATGATAAAGCTCTTTTTGCGCACCCGCGTGAGGTATTCGCGCTGCGCAATCAACCAGGTTTTCGACATACTACAGGAGAGTTTCGGGGAATAATAGACTTAGCTGGCCCGGTTACACCAGGGCCCCGTCGGTTTCGGGCACGTAATCGGGCTGGGTTTCGCGCACCCGCCTGATGAAGATGTCGTTGATACTGGGCACCAGTTCCCGGAAGGCGTGCACCTCCACGTTGCCCGGCCCAATGAGGTAGCGTAGCAAATCGTTGGGCGTGGCCTCGGCATGCAGCCGAATGATGTCATAGAAGTGACCATTCTCCCGCTCCTGGTGCTTTACCACCTCAAAATCAGGATGAATCACCATGGGGCGGCCCTTGCCTTCCACTTCGTAGGTCTGGGTGCGGTAGGCGTCGCGCACCTGGCGCACGGGGCCATCCAGCACCTTGCGGCTGCGGTTGATGAGGGCAATATGGTCGCACATTTCCTCCACCGACTCCATGCGGTGCGTGGAGAAGATGATGCTGGCGCCCCGGTCGCGCATGGCCAGAATCTCGTCCTTGAGCAGATTGGCGTTGATGGGGTCGAAGCCGGAGAAAGGCTCATCCAGAATCACCAACTCGGGGTCGTGCACCACAGTGGCAATAAACTGCACCTTCTGCTGCATGCCCTTGCTCAGGTCTTCAATGTTCTTCTCCGACCAGGATTTGATGTCGAAGCGCTCCAACCAATGCTTGATTTTCTGGCGGGCTTCGTCTTTACTGAGGCCTTTGAGCTGCGCCAAATACATCAACTGCTCCCCTACCTTCATTTTCTTGTAGAGCCCCCGCTCCTCGGGTAGGTAGCCAATGCGGCCAATATGGCTGGGATTGAGCTTTTCGCCCCGGAACAGTACCTCGCCCGCATCAGCCCCGGTAATTTGAGTGATAATGCGGATAAGCGAGGTTTTACCGGCCCCATTGGGGCCCAACAAGCCGAAGATGGAGCCCTCCGGCACTGAGAGGCTTACGCCGTCGAGGGCGGTGTGGGCGGCGTACTGCTTACGCACGTCACGGACTTCAAGAATAGGAGTTTTCACAGCGCAGAAAGACCTAGTGGTTGTTGATGTAATATTACAGGAACCGAATAAAGAGGACCAGGAAAATCCAACGAACCGGCAGTTAAGTGGCCTGAACTGTCGGAACCGGTACCCGAACGGGAGTTACTCCACCGTTTCCAACTCGCGCAGGGCCGCTTCCAGCTGGTCAAGGTGCTGGCCGTAGCGGCGCTGGTGCTCTTTCTTACCCCACACGTAGCTGGCCCATATTACCGCCACCACCACCGCACCTATACCTAGTGCAACGGCCAGATGCCAGTTCCAGGCATCCTGCGCAGGATTCAGGTACTCCAGCACATCCCCCGACCGAACAACTAACACGGTGATGGTGAGCATTACCAGGAATGTCAACCCCACATAATCGTGCAGGCGCATCAGTCGGCGGAATCTGGAAATCCGGGTTTTTAGAAAGCTGTACAGATTATCATTCTGGTGCTGCATTTCCTTGATAACCTGCAGACGTCGGTACACAATTACCCCCACCACAACCAGCATCATCAGCACACCCACCACAAACCGTTGCAGGCTCACTGAGTGCCGGGCAAAAACCAAGGCATTGAATCCGTTCAGGAAAAAGACCACTATTACCCAGCTAAGCTCTTTCGAGGCGTTTTTTCTTAGCCGGAGTAGCGGGTTGGTAGATGTAGAGGAAGCCAGCATAGCACGTAGGGTTTGCTCGGTGGTGAAAATATCAGTGGGGGGAACGGCAGCGGGAGCTTGCCACTTCCGGCGAAAATCATCGAGTTCCATCAGGCAACGAGGGGAAGTAGTTGGCGAAGCTTATCCTGCACGCGGTGCATTTTCACACGCACATTATTCTGGGTGATGCCGAGGATATCGGCCATTTCCTCGTAGGTGCGCTCCTCCAGGTACAGCAGCACAAAGGCCTTTTCAACCTGAGAGAGCCGCTCAATGGCCCGGTAGAGTTGGGCCAGGTCGTCGGCATCGGGGCCGTCGGGGGGCGGAGCAGGTAGCTCGGGTGGCCCGGCTTCGCTGAGGCGGGTGGGGGCGCGGGTGCGGCGGCGCAGGTCAGTAATGGCTACATTCAGGGCTACCCGGTATAGCCACGTGCTGATTTTGGCCGCCCCTGGCCGATACTGCGGCCACGCCCGCCACAGCTGCAGTACTATCTCCTGGTACAAATCCTGCCGGTCATCGGCATCGGCGCAGTACAGGCGGGCCACGCGGCGCAGCAAGGGCTGGTGCTCATTCAGCAGGCGCAGAAAATCCGGGGACGCGGCAGGCATACGGTGGGAATATTTGCTGCATATATCGGGAGATGCGCCTCGGCATTACAGCCGACGGCAAAAAAACTTACGGCCCGGTATCAGCACAAAAAAAGCCCGCTCCCCTGTACAGGAGAGCGGGCAAGAAGCGTCCACAAAATCCGCGGAATCCGCGCAAAATTCGTGTAATCAGTGGTCCTTATTGGAAATACTCCTTCACCTTCTCGAAGAAGCCTTTCTCGTTCTTACCGGGGTTGGGCGTGAAGTTGCGGGCGTCGCGGAGTTTTTCCAGTAGCTCCCGCTCTTCGCTGGTCACGTTTTTGGGCGTCCACACGCTCAGATGAATCAGCTGGTCGCCGCGGCCATAACCGTTAATGTCCTTGATGCCCTTGCCGCGCAGACGCAGGATTTTGCCCGGCTGGGTACCCGGCTCCACCTTAATCTTCACCTTGCCCTCAATGGTGGGCACCTCAATGCTGGCACCCAGAGCAGCATCCACAAACGAAATATACTGCTCGAACATGACGTTGTTGCCGTCGCGCTTCAGCGACTCGTGCGGCTCCTCCTCAATCTGAATGAGCAGGTCGCCGGGCACGCCGCCGCGCTCCGGGAAGTTGCCTTTGCCGTTCATGCTGAGCTGCATACCCTCGGCTACACCGGCCGGGATGTTAATGGGAATTACTTCCTCGTGCAGCTGGCGGCCGTCGCCGTGGCATACGTCGCACTTGCTGGTTACCACTTTGCCTTCGCCGTCGCAGGTGGGGCAGGTGCTGGCACTCACCATCTGGCCCAGCATGGTATTCACCACACGCTTCACCTGGCCCTGGCCCTGGCAGGTGCCGCAGGTTTTGAGGTCGGTGCCATTCTTGGCACCGGTGCCAGAGCAGGTGTTGCAGGCTACGTAGCGCTTCACCTTAATTTTTTTCTCGACGCCGTTGGCTACTTCCTCCAGGTCCAGCTTCAGCTTGATGCGTAGGTTGGAGCCCTTGCGCACGCGCCGGCCCTGGCCGCGGCCACCGCCCCCGAAAAAGCTCTCGAAGCCGCCTCCGCCGCCCCCGAAGATGTCGCCAAAGTGGCTGAAGATGTCCTCCATGCTGGGGCCCTGGCCACCGCCGCCCACGCCTTGGTGACCAAACCGGTCGTAGCGGGCACGCTTGTCCTGGTCGCTGAGGATTTCGTAGGCCTCGGCAGCCTCCTTGAATTTATCCTCCGCCGAGGGGTCGTCAGGGTTTTTATCGGGGTGATACTTGATAGCCAGCTTCCGGTACGCCGACTTCAGCTCGTCGCCGGAGGCTGTTTTGGCTACGCCCAACACCTCGTAATAATCTCGCTTCGTTGCCATTGTTCTCAGTACAGAGTATTATGTAGTGAGTATTGAGACAAATACTGCGCAGCTTGACACTCTTACGTTACGTTGTCTCACTACTCAGTACTCACTACTCAATACTAATTTCCTAACACCACTTTCGCGTGGCGGATTACCTTGTCGCCGAGGTAATAGCCTTTCTCCACCTCATCCACGATTTTGCCTTTCAGGTCCTCCGTGGGGGCCGGAATCTGCGTGATGGCCTCGTGCAGCTCGGGGTCGAAAGCGCCACCTTTGGTTTCCATGATGGTGAGGCCCTTCTGCGTCAGCGTCTTGTTGAGCTTATTGTAGATGATATCTACACTCTCGCGCACAGCGTTGGCGTCTTCGGTTTCCTTGGTGTGGTGGCGGGCCCGGTCGAAGTCGTCGAGCACCGGCAGCAGGGCCACCATCAGCTCCTGGTT
Organism: Hymenobacter pini; assembly: GCF_020421205.1. Lineage (GTDB taxonomy): Bacteria > Bacteroidota > Bacteroidia > Cytophagales > Hymenobacteraceae > Hymenobacter > Hymenobacter pini. Next base: position 18,012 of record NZ_JAIZZH010000001.1, on the reverse strand, counting down.
GGCGGTTTTGAACAGGTCGGCGCGCTCCTTGGTGGTGCGGCGCTTGTAGTTCTCAAACTCGGCGGCCAGGCGCAGGTATTTGTCTTTCAGGTCCGACAGTTCGGCATCTGTTTTCGAGGCCGTAGCATGCGGAGCACCTTCGGCACCAGTTGCTTCACCGGTAGCGGTGGCGTCGTCAGTCATTTCACCCGCCACGTGGTCAGTGGTCGGTTCCTGGGTTTCGTCGGGGTTCAGGTTGGTATCGTCAGCCATTTTCGCTTTAAATCGTCGGAATGGGTTGAAGCTTGGGGACATAGAGTAGAAGCCGGATACAAGGAGCGCGCCAAAGGCCACCCGGCTGTCAGTTTGACACGGAAACGTGGTAAGCGGCTTCAGAAGTTCAGCCGTTATGGCGAACCAATGTCGAAGAGCTGGAGTAGTGTGCTATTCCGCGTGCAACGCCTGCCAGATCATGTCCTTCAGCGGCTGGATGTTCTTGTTCGTCAGGCTGGAGATGAAGACGGTGGGCAGCTCCGTGGGCAGTGAAGCGCGGATTTCCTCTTCCAGCTCCTCATCTAGCATGTCGGATTTGGTAATGGCCAGCAGGCGCTTCTTATCCAGCAGCTCAGGGTTGAATTGCTCAAGCTCACTGAGCAGCACCTCGTACTCGGCATTAATATCCGGTGAGTCGCAGCTGATCATGAACAGCAGGATGGAGTTGCGCTCAATGTGGCGCAGGAAGCGGTGGCCCAGGCCCCGGCCTTCGGCGGCGCCTTCAATGATGCCCGGAATATCGGCCATCACAAACGACTTGTAGTCGCGGTAGGCCACTACGCCCAGGTTGGGCGTGAGGGTGGTGAAGGCGTAGTCGGCAATTTTGGGCTTGGCCGCCGAAACCACCGACAGCAGGGTACTTTTGCCGGCGTTGGGGAAGCCCACCAAGCCCACATCAGCCAGCAGCTTCAGCTCCAGAATCACCCACTCATCAATGCCTGGCTCGCCGGGTTGGGCGTACTGTGGGGCTTGGTTAGTGGCTGATTTGAAATGGTCGTTGCCGAGGCCACCCCGGCCGCCGGGCGTCAGAATAAGGCGTTGCCCGTCTTCGGTAATTTCCAGCTTCTTCTCGCCGGTTTCCGCGTCGCGGGCCACGGTACCGAGGGGCACCTGGATAATGATATCCTCGCCCTGCTTGCCGGTGCGTAGGTTTTCACCACCGTTTTCGCCGGCCTGGGCAATCAGGTGTTTTTGGTACTGCAGGTGCAGCAGCGTCCAGAGCTGGGAGCTGCCTTCCAGAATGATATGGCCGCCCCGGCCCCCGTCGCCACCATCAGGGCCACCGTTGGGCAGCCCCTTGGCCCGGAAAAAGTGGTGCGAGCCCGCCCCACCCTTACCCGAGCGGCAATTGATTTTGACGTAGTCGATGAAGTTATTGGAAGCCATGCTGCTGTGCGTTGATAAAAAAGAACTGTCATCCTGAGCGCAGCGAAGGACCTTATCACGGGCAAGCATCTCGCTCAAACGGGATAAGGTCCTTCGCTGCGCTCAGGATGACAGAGTTTTGCGACTCAGAATCGCAAAGTTACGCTTTTACTTCGTCGGTTGCCTGCCGGCTGCCTTCAGTAGCGGCGGGCTGGTGCTCATCAATGATGCCGCAAATCTGGCCGAAGATGTCTTCAATGGCGCCGATACCGTTGAGGGCGTGGAATTTTTGCTGGTTGGCGTAGTAGCCAGCCACCTGGGCGGTTTCGGTGTTGTACACCGTCACGCGCTTGCGGATTTTGGTTTCGTCCTGGTCGTCGGGGCGGCCGGAGGTTTTGCCGCGCTCCAGCAGGCGCTTCACCAGTTCTTCCTCGGCTACTTCCAGGGCCACCATGCACGATACCTTGGTTTCGTGTTCGGCCAGCAGCCGGTCGAGGCTTTCGGCCTGGGGCACCGTGCGGGGGAAGCCGTCGAAAATGAAGCCCGAAGCCTGCTTGTTGTCCTTCAGCGCCGAGTCAATCATACCGATTACCACTTCATCGGGCACCAGCAGACCTTCGTCCATGAGTTGTTTGGCGCGCAGGCCCAGCTCCGTACCCTGCGCAATCTGAGCGCGTAGCAGGTCGCCGGTGGACAAATGAACCAGATTATAGCGGGCAATCAGCTTCTGGCTTTGCGTTCCTTTGCCGGCACCGGGCGGGCCGAAGAGCACGAGATTCAGCATGAGTAGCTAGGGGTTTACGCGGGGAAGGAGAAAACGGGAGGGTTTTGGTAAGATACACAAGGAAAGGGAAAGCCTTTACGTGCGCCGGCGAATTTTAGCTGTACCGGCTGCCGCTCCAGGCTCTACACCGCCTTGTATACATCGGGGTAATTACGGCCCAGGCCGTCGAAGTCGAGGCCGTAGCCGACAATAAAATCATTGGGAATGCTCAGGCCCACGTAGCGCAGCGCCAGTTCGTGCTGCAGACATTCGGGTTTGAGGAAAAGGGTAGCCACTTCCAGCGAAGCCGGCTGCTGATTACCCAAAGTTTCCAGCAGCATGCGCATCGTGTGGCCGGTATCTACAATATCCTCCACGATGATAACGTGGCGACCGTTCAGGTCTTCGGTCAGGCCCAGTACTTCTTTTACTTCACCAGTGCTATTGGTACCCTGATAGGAAGCCACCCGGATAAAGCATACTTCGCAAGGCAGGTTTACTTCCTTCAGCAGGTCGGCGGCAAACATGAACGAGCCGTTCAGGACCACCACAAACATCACCGGTTGGCCGGCATAGTCCTGGTTGAGCTGTGTGGCAACTTGCTTGATGGCAGCCTGCAACTCTGCCGCCGACAGATAAGGTTCAAACTGCTTGTTATGCAGCGAAATATGGTCCGGGGTCATCCGTTTGGGGTTGGGCCGTGGGTGAGCGGGCGGGCAAAGGTAACAGAAAAAGCCGCCCCCTTTGCAGGAGGCGGCTTGTTGAACTGACAACAGCCTGTATCCTATTTACCGAATAACACTTGCACCGCCTGCGTGGCGCGGTCGGTTACATCGGCGTATTTCACCTTGGGGCGCACAGCTTCCTCAGTTTTGCGCTGCCATTGCGTATCGGGCTGCTGAGCTACTCCCCGCTCGGGTGCGGCAATGTGCGGGGCAATTACCAATGACACGATGCTCATGAGCTTGATGAGGATGTTCATGCTGGGCCCGGAGGTATCCTTGAACGGGTCGCCCACGGTGTCGCCCGTAACAGAAGCTTTGTGGGCATCGGAGCCTTTGTAGTGAGTTTCGCCGTCAATCTGTACGCCCTTCTCAAACGACTTTTTGGCGTTATCCCAGGCCCCACCGGCGTTGCTCTGGAACATGGCCATCAGCACGCCCGACACTGTGACACCCGCCAACGTGCCGCCCAGCACCTCGGGCCCGAAAGCAAACCCAATAACAACCGGCGCAATCAGGGCAATAGCGCCAGGCAGCATCATTTCCCGAATGGCAGCTTGAGTGGAAATGGCCACGCACTTCTCATACTCAGGCCGGCCGGTACCTTCCATAATGCCCGGAATTTCGCGGAACTGCCGACGCACTTCCTGCACCATGGCCATAGCCGCCCGCCCCACGGCCGAAATAGCCAGGGCCGAGAAGATAAACGGAATCATAGCTCCCACAAACAGTCCACCCAGCACACGAGCATTGCTGATGTCGATGGCCCGGATGTTGGCCGTGCCCATAAACGCCGCAAACAGGGCCAGCGAGGTAAGAGCCGCCGAGGCAATAGCAAAGCCTTTGCCGGTAGCGGCGGTAGTGTTGCCCACGGCGTCCAGAATATCGGTCCGCTCCCGGACTTCCTTGGGCAGCTCGCTCATTTCGGCAATACCGCCCGCGTTGTCGGCAATGGGCCCAAAAGCATCAATGGCCAGCTGCATGGCAGTAGTGGCCATCATACCAGCAGCGGCAATGGCCACCCCGTAGAGTCCGGCGCATTCGTAACTGAGGATGATACCGGCGGCCAGCACAATGATGGGTAGCACCGTGCTTTCCATGCCCACGGCCAGCCCGCCAATAACGGTGGTAGCGTGCCCGGTGCTGCTTTGGCGCACAATGCTGAGTACCGGCCGCTTGCCCATGGCCGTGTAATACTCGGTAATGATGCTCATAAGCGTACCTACTACCAGCCCAACCAGCACGGCGTAAAACACGCTCATAGCGTTGAAGGTAATGCCCCGGATGGTCAGATCCTCAGCCGGCAGCATCCAACGAATGATGAAGTAGGACGCCACCGCCGATACCAGCACCGACACATAGTTGCCCAGGTTGAGGGCACCCTGCACGTTGCCGCCTTCCTTCACCCGCACCATCAGAATACCAATCAGCGAGGCCACGATTCCCATACCGGCAATTACCATGGGCAGCAGAATGGGCGACAGGCCCTGAAACTGGTCGCCGCGGGCTACTACCTCCCGGCCCAGCACCATAGTGGCGAGGATGGTGGCCACGTAGGAGCCAAACAGGTCGGCACCCATACCGGCCACGTCGCCCACGTTGTCGCCCACGTTGTCGGCAATAGTAGCGGGGTTGCGGGGGTCATCCTCGGGGATGCCGGCCTCTACTTTGCCCACGAGGTCAGCCCCCACGTCGGCGGCTTTGGTGTAAATGCCGCCGCCCACCCGGGCGAACAAGGCAATGCTTTCCGCCCCCAGCGAGAAGCCGGTTAGTACCTCCAGAGCAGTTTCCATTTCGATGCCGTTGGCCGAGCCGTTCTTGCTGACCACAAACATCTGGTAGAACACCAGAAACAACGAGCCCAAGCCCAACACAGCTAAACCCGCTACACCCATACCCATTACCGAGCCACCCGAGAAGGATACGTTCAGGGCGCTGGTGAGACTGGTGCGGGCCGCCTGCGCCGTACGCACATTGGCCTTGGTGGCAATTTTCATCCCAATGAAGCCCGCCAGCGCCGAAAATACGGCTCCAATCAAGAAAGCAATAACGATAACCGGACTAGATTTTTCGCCGGTGCTTCCTAGATAGAACAAGAAGGCTCCGGCAATTAAGCCAAACAATGCCAGCACTTTATACTCGGCCCGCAGAAAGGCAATAGCACCATCGGCAATGTAACCGGCAATGGTACGCATCCGCTCGTCGCCGGCGTCCTGGCGGCTCACCCAGCCGGCGCGCAGCCACGTGTAGAGCAACGCCAGCACACCTAATGCGGGCACTACGTAGAGAAAATTCATCATAAGCGGTGGGAACAGAGGTGTTGGGAGAGAAATGAAAAGAACGAATAGGCGGGTAAAATAGAGGTTTTACCCACAACTTCAACTCTCTCACGCAGAACGCGCTGCCCCACCTACTTACACCTTGCGGAAATAGTTGACCGAAACTCGTTCTGTTACTTGGTACAGTGCGTATGACACTGCCGTTACTAGTGGCAAGGCCAACCAATAGTAACGTGCATAGAATACTGTTTGCCCTGTGATGTATACCAATACTCCATAGCACAGAATAAGCAGCGGGAAGTGGTATAAGTAGAGCGAGAAGCTGAATACTCCCAGTTTGTGTAAGCCTCGCACAAGTGGGTTTTGCGCAGAAACTTTTCCAACTAATAGTGTAGACATGCTCAACACGGCCAGCAACGTAGCCACAATACCAGATGCTGCCTTAATTTTCAGCACGGCCAGTACCAGCAATGCCCCAAACAACCCTGCTAGCAGCAGCAATAACAGCCAGCTAGGTACGCGCTGAATCCATGTTAACCAAGCTGTGCGCACGACTACGTCATACAACATTGCTCCTACTGCGAAGTAAAAATTGAATACTAGGAGATAGTCAGTGAAAGGATTATGCAAACCATGAGAAGCCCAGAGCAAGCCAATTACATGCATTACCACTGATAAACCATAGTATGCCCATACTCGCCAAAAAGCCAGTGGCACAGCCAGATAGAAAATTGCTTCGGGCAGCAATGACCAGTATACATCGTTATACCCAATGTACACTTCTCCCAGTTGCCGGAAGCTGAGTGTGCGTACCAATCCCATCAGGTCTAGCGCCTGAAGCTCCTGCCAAGCTTGAGCCAATGTAGTGTTCAATTCCCGCCCGTTTTCCACCAGTGCAACCGGAGCACCTGTCGCCACACACCACAGCCCCAGGGCTGCCAACAAGGAGGCAAACAGAAAAGGTGGGTAAATGCGGACGATTCGGTTGATGTAAAAAGCTACCGGAGCCCGATGCTTGCGTAGCTGAGCATAGCGGATAAAAAACCCGGATAAGACAAAAAAGAAAATAACCATTTCATATCCTGCAGAGCTGAGGATATCGATACCGAAGGTCACATAATCCAGTATACCCCACGCAGACCGTGGATGAGCCTGTAAGTATTGCCTTCCACCTGACCACAGAATAAACCTGGCGTGAAAAATCACTACGTAAGAAGCACAGAACCCGCGTAACGCATGCAGAACGCCTAACTCCTGATATGTGAGGTGTTGTATTGATGCCTCTTCCGTTGCAGCTTTTGTAGTAATGCTCATGCCTTGTATTTGAATTAGCAATGACTACAACGGTCTTGTGGTTAGTTAATTCTTATAACTCCCGCATTAATACCTGATACAATGCCAACATACTCGCTATATCATGCTTGTGCACGATTTCGTCAGGGGTATGCACATGGTCTTCAGGTGCTCCAATAAAGCACCAGTCCCAGGGTTGAGCGCCGTGCTGGAGTTCCTTGGCATCGGAGCCACCACTGCCTTCCACCTCCAGCTGGTGCGCAATGCCGCTGGCTGCGGCTAGTTGCCGGATGCGGTTCACGTAGCTGCGGCGCGGAATTAAGGAGTCGCGTAAGGAAATGACGACACCCTGGCCGGGCCGCACACCGTTCGTGACCCACGTGATGTCAGAAATCAGGGCCTGCCGTACCCCGTAGGTTTCATAGATGTAGCGGGCCAGGTAGGCTACCGAGCCACCCCCATGCTCCTCCCAACAGCTGAAGGCTACAATACCATCTTCCAGCGTCTCGCACAGGCGCAGGGCATTCCACACACCCAGGCGGTTATCCAGGTAGCAGCTTTGCACGGTAGTATCCGTTTCTCTGAAGTTGCACTGGAATGTCAGTTCCGTACCCCGGTCTATTTCCCGGTCATATTCGTAGCTGAGCGCCTTCGTTTCCTCGTTCACCACCAGGGAGCACACAATGCTGCCCTGTGAATCCTGACCAACTAACTGGTAGCCGGTTTTCGAGTCTGGTCCACCAATTCGCACCAGTTCGCGGCCATAGCGCACAGTAAACCCAATACTATCGAGGTGGGCAAACACGGCCGTACGCGGTTTTCCAAATACTAGAATAATGCAATCCTGGAACTCTCCGCCGGCCAGCACGGTTGGCTGGGTGCGCCACGTGTGCTGGTGTTGCTGAACGTAGTGGAGCAAGTATTCCGTGAGGGGAGCTTCGTGGCCAGAAGGAGCCGCAATCCGACAAAGGGCTTGTAAAAGCTGCATACAGCGTATCTTATTTGTCCAAAACTAGGACAAATGTTCTACTTTAGCTGCTCAGATAGGCGGTGTAGGGCATGGCTCTGTTAGTGTGTGAAACCGCAACTCTAGTGTACTTATGCTCCCACGTTTTCCTTTTGTCCTATTGCTAGTGTTTTTCTGGCTACCTGGAGTAGCGCAGGCGCAGCAACCGGATACAACCCGCCCGGCCTCTTTACCCGATACGGTACGGCAGGTGCGACTGGAAAACGTAGACGTAGCTCCGGCCGCCGTGGATACTAAAGGGTGGTTGCTGCTGGACAAAGACATTCAAACGGAGCTGGAAGGCGCCGTTTATAACCTCTACAATTTTAAGTACGATAAAGCCGAGCGGCAATTCCGCAGTCTGCGCCGCCGCTACCCCAATCACCCCATGCCCTACTTCCTGTTGGGGCTCAGCACGTGGTGGAAGATTATGCCCTCCGGCATTCAAACAACGCTCTACGACAAGCAGTTTTTTGCTTACATGGACACCACCATCAGAAAGGGGGAAGCCATGTACAAGGCAGATAATAACAACTACGAGGCGTGCTTTTTTCTGGCGGCCGGCTACGGCTTCGATGGGCGGCTGCATGCTGAGCGGCGCGACTGGCGCAAAGCCACGGTCAGTGCCAAACGTGCCCTCGACTACTTAGATAAAAGCAAGGAAGCCAACGGGCTAAGCCCGGAGTTCCTGTTCGGGCAGGCGTTGTTCAACTATTACGCCGTCTGGATTCCGGAAAACTACCCACTGCTTAAGCCGGTGCTGCTGTTTTTTCCGAAAGGCAACAAACAGCTCGGGCTGCAACAGCTCCGCAACGTGGCCGACAACGGTTTTTACGTGGGCCCGGAGGCCAGGGTATTTCTCATGCGCATCCTGCTAAACGAGGAGGATAAGCCCGAACAAGCCATGCCGGTAGCGCGCTACCTGGCCACTACTTATCCCGACAATGGCTATTTCCAGCGCATTTACGCCAACATCTGCTTCCGTCAGGGGGAGTTTCGGGAGTGTGAGCGGGTGAGCCGGGATATGCTGGACAAGCTGAACCGGGGCTTACCAGGCTACGAGGCAAACAGCGGCCGGTATGCCACTTACTTTTTGGGATACCTGATGCAGAACCGGTATAAAGACTATACCAAAGCCAAGGAGTATTATCAGCGGTGCGTGGTATTTGCCGAGCAGAACGGCGAAACCAAGTACGGCTTCTACGTGTTTGCCCACCTCGCTCTGGCCCGACTGGCTGATAAAGCAAAGGACACCCAAGCCGCTCGTCGGTACTATTCAGTAGTGCTTGACAAATCCGATAGAAAATCGGAACAGTATCAGGAAGCAAAGGCGTATCTGAAAGCTACGCCGAAAAAATAGCCCCCAGCCATGGAACTGAAGGACTTATTTCTGACCCCTCTGTACCTAGGGCTGTTTTATGCCATTGCCTTTGCACTGCGCAAGCGCTTTACCAATCCGCTTACCAAAAAGTATTTTATCCCGGCTTTGTCAGTAAAATTTTTGGGAGCTATTTCTTTAGGGCTTATCTACCAGTTTTACTACGGCGGTGGTGATACATTCAATTATTTTAATCACGTTAAAGTAGTTTACCAAGCGTTCCTAGACTCTCCCGCAATTGGTATAAAGTTACTTTTATCGCGCGGTGAATTTGACCCATTGACTAGCAAGTATGCTGGCATGATGGAGTGGTACCGCTCCCCTACTGAGTTTTTTGTTATTAAAATAGCATCACTATTTGCGCTTCTTAGCTTCAATACATATTCTGTTATTGGACTAGGCTTCGCATTTCTCAGTTTTTCAGGAATGTGGGCAATGTATATTACATTTATCCGCATATACCCACTCGCATATAAAAAGCTAGCGGTTGCTATTTTCTTTCTTCCATCCGTTTTTTTCTGGGGCTCAGGCCTGATGAAGGACTCTCTGTGCATGGGAGCTCTCGGCTGGGTTTTTTATGGATTTTATCACGGCTTTATTATTCGTAAAAATATTTTATCAGCCGTTATAATGGGCTTTACAGGTATTTATATTATTATGTCTGTAAAAGTTTATATACTACTATCTTTTCTACCACCCGCATTGTTCTGGGTATTCACGGAAAACAATCAACGAATTAAATCTGCGGCCCTCCGCACTTTTCTCAAGCCACTTTTTTTACTTGTAGGCGTTGCCGCAGGATATCTTGGTGCGACTAACCTAACGGCCGGCGACGAACGATACGACGTTGAAAAGATTGGTGAAAGAAGTAAAATTACTCGTGACTATCTAACGTCACAAGTAGCCAGCGGTTCCGTTTACAATATTGGCGAACTGGACGGCTCAATTGGCTCCATCATCAAAGTAGCACCACAAGCAATTATAGTTTCGCTTTATCGGCCATTTTTATTCGAGGCGCGCAACCCCGTTATGCTTCTCTCCGCCTTGGAAGCTACTCTGTTTATTTATTTAACAGTTACCTTATTATACAGAACGGGCTTGGTCCGCAGCATTAGATTAATAGCATCTAAACCGATATTGTGGTTTAGTTTCCTATTTGCCATAATTTTCTCCGTTGGTGTAGGAGTAAATAGCGGAAATTTCGGCACACTTGTGCGGTATAAAATTCCGTTGATGCCCTTTTACTTATCAGGTCTGTATATTATGCAGTTCATGGCATCACCGCGCAAAAAGCAGCCTACAGGCTTGCCTCACCTGAAAAGAGACAAGAAATTAGGCCAGTTTGCAACCACTGAATAGCGTTCCACAATAGTCTGACGCGCGTGCGTGCCTAACTGCTCGCGCAGCTGTGAATTTTGCAATACTGCGCGCAGGCTATTTTCCCATTCTTCGGGCGTCGCGCATACGTAGCCATTTACTCCACTCTGCACCACTTCGGTATTCATACCCACGGGCGAAACCAACGCTGGCTCACCAAGCGCCATGTACTGCAGTGCTTTAAAAGCACATTTACCTTTTGCCCACGGGTCGTCCTCTAGCGGCATCAGCCCAACGTGAAATCCTAACAAATCCTGAATTTCCGACTCTTTACGCCAGGGTTGATACACGATGCTTTTTAACGGCAGGTTCGGCGCTTGATTGGAAATAACCCGGAATTCAAATTCAAATTCCTGTTCCAGTTTGGCCAGTACCGGTACTACCTGCTGTAGATACTGCAAAGTGGAATGAGTACCGGTCCAGCCAATCACCAAAGGCCCCTTAGTGCGCTGGTTGCGTACTTGGTTGTGCAGATGCACCGTATCGATAGTTGTAGGGTTGATTATTGAATTATGGTTGAATTGCCGGGCATACTCTCTTAGGTAGGCGTTGCCACAGCTTACTTTGTAAGCCCATCTACATATTGCATCAACTTTATGATGCCATTTAATACCCGCTACTATTTTATTGGTTTCGGAGGTATTTGCCAACCAGATAGCATCATCGAAATCATATATTATTTTTTTTCGTAAAATCTTAGCGATAATCCATTCAAATATTGGTGGACCAATAGGAGATGCTTCCCGATGAATAAAAATGTAATCATATTTGCTTAGCGAAAATAACAGCAAGAACCGCCGGATAAACCCTGCTAAAATACCGCTAACCTTGGTTAGCGTATGTCCGGGTTTATACAGGATAGCCCACGTATTATCGGAAATAAAAGGCGCAAGCTTCCATGCATGGCCAGCTTGCGTCAGCAGGTCGAAATATTGCTCGAACCGGAAGCGTTGAGAGGGGGCCTTTCCATGAGGGTAAGGCGCAATGAATAGAATCTGCATAGTTGGAAAAACGAACTACCTAACCGTAGTGGCGGCAACAAAGGTACGGGAACGATACCTACCGGCTCTTGCCCTGCGCGGGCGGCACGTATATTTGGCTTTCTCCCCAGCAAAGCCACTATGATACTAGCTTCTTCGCCAACGCTTTCAGTTGTTGTTCCGGTGTACCGGGGTGGAGATGTGCTAACGGAGCTTCTGCAGCGTCTCGCGTACACACTGGAGAAAATGACCATCACATATGAGATTATCCTGGTTGATGATGCCAGCCCGGAACCGGTTGACTGGCAGCTAATTCAGGCTGCCGCTAGCCAGGACCCCCGAATTATGGGGCTACGGCTTTCTCGTAACTTTGGGCAGCACTACGCGCTTACGGCCGGTCTGGACCGGAGCGCCGGCGAATGGGTGGTGGTGATGGATTGCGACCTGCAGGACCAACCGGAGGAAATTCCCCGGTTGCTGGCAAAAGCCCATCAGGGCTACGAAGCGGTACTGGCACACCGCCACACCCGTACGGATACCCACAGCACCCGGTGGGGCTCTTGGCTGTTTTACCAGGTGCTGACGCGCCTGACCGGGCAGGCGCAGAACTCAGGCGTTGGTAATTTCGGAATCTACCACCGGCAGCTTATTGATGTGCTGGTTCAGATGCGGGAAACTACCCGCTACTTCCCTACCCTGGTGCGCTGGGCCGGGTTTCGACAAACCACGCTGGCCGTTACGCACGGCCGAAGTACTCGGCCATCCTCCTACTCCCTGCTCAGCAGACTCCGGCTGGCGCTGGATATTCTTCTGACATACTCTGATAAGCCATTGCGGCTTGCTGTGTATTTTGGCCTTTTACTATCGGGAGCGGCATTTTTTCTGGGGTTTATCATGCTGTTGCGCTACCTGCTTGGGCAGATAACGGTGCCCGGCTACGCAAGCCTCATCGTCTCCATCAGTCTGTTTTCCGGCATTATCATTTCCCTGCTGGGAATGGTGGGGCTGTACGTGGGCAAAACATTTGAAGGAGTACGGGCCCGGCCGCTGTACATAATTGCGCAAACCACCCACCCGGAATGATACTCGAAAATCTGCCGCCCGATTTCATTCCCTTCAACCGGCCTTTTCTTGCTGGCTCCGAGCTAACCTACATTCAGCAGGCCGTTGCGAATGGGAAATTGTCTGGAAATGGCATGTTTACGCGCCAATGCCAGCATTTCTTCGAAGCGGAATACGGGTTCAATAAGGCACTTCTGACAACCAGTGGCACCGATGCGCTGGAAATGGCAGCACTGCTGCTGGATATACAGCCCGGCGACGAAGTGATTATTCCGAGTTTCACATTTACCTCCACCGCCAATGCGTTTCTGCTGCGCGGGGCCCGCATTGTATTTGCCGATAGCTCCCCGACACATCCAAACCTGGATGTTACGCAGGTTCAGCAGCTGATTACCCCGCGCACCCGCGCCATTGTGCCGGTGCATTACGGCGGGCAGGGTTGTGATATGCGCGCTTTACTGGCACTGGCCGAGGCACATACCATATGGGTGGTGGAAGATGCCGCCCAGGCAATTGAGGCGTGGCACCACGAGCAGCGCCTGGGTACGTTTGGCCATCTGGCGGCCTTCTCGTTTCATGAAACCAAGAATATCAGCGCGGGTGAGGGGGGGCTGTTGGCGATAAATGCGCCCCAATTGGCCGCCCGCGCGGAAATCATTTGGGAAAAGGGTACCAACCGGGCCGCATTTGCCCGCGGCGAGGCCGCGCGCTACGAATGGGTGGATATCGGGTCTTCTTTCCTGCCCTCCGAGCTGAATGCCGCTTACCTGTGGGGGCAGCTGGAGGCTCGGCACCAGATTCAGCAGCAGCGGCAGGTACTGTGGCAGACGTATGCGGCGGGCCTAGCTCCTTTGGCGGCTAACGGGCATTTCAGCCTGCTCCCAACCAGGGCTGCGGATAGAGCCAACTGGCACCTGTTCGCCCTTATCTGTAACAGCCAGCAGGAACGGGACGCGCTGATAGCCTTTCTGAAACAACGGCATATTCTGGCGGTTTTTCATTACCTGCCTTTGCACAGCAGCCCGTTCTTTCAGGCGCAGCATGATGGCCGGCCGCTACCGTGGGCCACGCATTTCAGCAACCGAATCATCCGCTTGCCCCTTTACCACGAGTTACAACCAGCGCAGCAGCAGTTCATCATTCAGTGCATCCACCGCTTCTACGCGCAGTAGCCGCACCGCGCAGCGTTACTGAGCAAGAGCAGGATTTGCTTGGCCTAACGGCACCAGGCGCTGGTACTCACCCACATACCGCCCAATGGCCGTTTGCAGATCGTAATACTGCTGCGCCTTACGCCGGAGCTGGGCGCCATCCTTCTGCAGCAACGCTGGGATGCTGGCAGCAGCCGCTTCGTAGCCCGCCCTGTTTAGGGTAGATACCACATGGCCCCCATCCGTTTGCTGAATGATACCTGCCACGTCGCCCACCCCATCGTTGCAGATAACCGGCAAGCCCATGGCCAGAATTTCGCCCAGCTTGGTGGGCGAGCTGGCCTTTTTGGAATAGCTCTGCTTGATAAAAAACAAATTCAGATCGGAGGCGGCAACCAATTTGGGCACTTCTTTGCGCGTAGCGGGCCGCACCAGAAAATCGGAGGGTTCCAGCCCAGGCACTTTGCGGGCAGCCTCCAATACCATTTCGGCGGGCTCCTGCGTCACGAACAGCATTTTGGCCCCCGTGTATTGCTGCTTGATGACGGCAAATTGTGCTAGCATTTCGTCCAGCAGGTACCACGCACCAATCGAGCCCAGGTAGCTGACAATCAGCCCGTCGGGCGCGTAGCCGAGCTGCTGCCGGGCCGCCTGCTTATCCGGAGCCGTCAGCAGCGGAAAAACAGAAAAATCGGCGCTGCAGGGAATAACGGTTATGGGCGTGCCGGTATACGACGGCCAGGTCTGCATCTCGCCTTTCCCGTTTTCGGTAAGGCTAATGATACCATCGGCGGCGGCAATGAACTCCGCTTCTTTCCGCTTGTAGGTTCGGTAGGCACGCCGGAAAATGGGATTCTGCAGATTCCACATGCCACCTTCCACCCGCTCATCCACCCAGAAGCCGCGCATATCAAACAGGAACTTCACGCCGTATTTGCGCTTCAGCAGCAGGCCAACCTCCGCGCTTACGTAGCTGCGGCAGTGCGTCATGTCAAACCGTAGCTCTTGGTGCAGCGCTAGGGCCTTTTGCCGCAGCTGGTACCGGTCGTAGAACTTGGCCAGCACCGGCGGCTTGCGGGTGAAGAAAATATGCTCCCAGCGGATGCCCGCTGCATCGGTAATGGCCCGGATTGTACTCTCGTACTGCGCAAACCGGTCTTTTTTCTCTGTAGAAAGCAGCGTGATGTTGTAGCCCTGCCGGGCTAGCCCTACCAGGTACGGCAACACCTGCGACTGCCCAAGCGGGTCAGTCATGCCATCGTAGGAAATAAACAGGATGCGGGGCGCGGTGGAGGCCATGCGTTCAGGCAGAAAAAGGTAGTTAAGCAGCAAACTGGTGAGTTTCGGCCCACTGGTGCAGCACAATCAGCAACCACACCCGGTTGTAGAGGTGGTCTTCGCCGGCTTCGAAACGGCGAACCACTTCCCGGGCAACCTCAGGCCGAACAAAACCCGCTTTTTCAAGCACTTCCGGCTTCAGATATTCGTCAACTAGGTAGTGCAGGTCCTTTTTCAGCCACGTGCCCAGCGGCACGGAGAAGCCCCATTTGGGTCGGTCGAAGATGTGAGCCGGCACGTAGTCGTACAGCACTTGCTTGAGCAGATACTTGCTCACCCCATCTTTCACCTTCAGGGCCGGGTCCAGGTTCAGGGCAAACTCCGCAATCCGGTAGTCCAGCAGCGGCCCGCGGGTTTCCAGCGAGTAGCGCATCGAGGCCCGGTCCACCTTCACCAGCAGGTCGTCCTGCAGATAATATTGCATATCAAACAGAGCCTGCTGCTCAGCGGGCGTAAGTGGGCGCGGGGCCGGCCACTGCTCCGGCAAAGCCGGCAGGTTGTACGTACCGGGTACTACCAGCCGTTCGATTTCTCTTTCGGAGAACAGGTATTGCTCCTGCGAGAAGATGTGGCTGCGCAGGCGCTCCTGCGCCGGGTAGTTCAGCAAATCGGCCACCCGCTTGTAGCGGTTGCCCATACGCTGCATCACCAGCCGGGCCGGGTGCCGCAGCATGTTCACGGCCGGGTTGGCCATGCGGTTGGCCCAGGTATACATACCGTACCCGTGGAAGAGCTCATCCCCGCCATCACCCGACAAGGCCATGGTAACGTTTTGCCGGGCCAGCCGGGACACCAGCAGGGTGGGCACCGCCGATGAGTCGGCGTAGGGCTCGTCGTAGATGGTGGCCAGCTCCGCCATGCTTTCCCGAGCTTCGGCCTCCGTTACCAGAAAGCTGTGGTGGTCGGTGCCCAGGTGCTTTGCTACGGCTGCCGCGTAGCTCGACTCGTTGTGCTTGGCCGAATCGAACCCGATGGAGAATGTTTTGACCGGCGTTGCGGAAACATCCTGCGCCATAGCCGTTACCAGGCTCGAATCGATACCGCCGCTCAGAAAGGTACCGAATGGAACGTCGGCAATCATGCGGTACTGCACGGAGGAGCGCACCAGCTCGTGGAGCTGCCGTTTGGCCTCGGCCTCGTCGCTTAGCACCTCCGGTTTTACCTGCTCCTCCAGCTTCCAGTAGCGGCTTTCCTGGAAATCGGTGGCAGTAACCCGAATGTGGGCGCCGGAGTCCATCTTCTTCACCTCGCTGTAAATGGTGCGGGGCCGGGGAATGTAGCCCAGATACAGGAACTGGTTGACGGCGGCCTTGTCAACCGAGAGGCGCTTGCGTACGGCGGCCAGGTTGGTAATTGACTTCAGCTCCGACGCAAAGGCAAAGCTGTTGGCATCCAGATAATAGTACACGGGCTTCTTGCCCATTCTATCCCGGAAGATATCCAGCTGCCCGGTTTGCTTGTCGTAGATGGCAATGGCGAACATGCCGTTCAGCTCTTGCACAAAGGCTGGCCCTTGCCGCACAAACGACTCCAGCAGCACCTCCGTATCGGAGGTAGTATGCATGGCCACCCCCAGCCGGTCCCGGATTTCCTGGAAGTTGTATACCTCGCCGTTGAATACTGTTACGTACCGGTCGTTGTGCGAGAACATGGGCTGGTTGGCCGCCGAGGAAAGGTCCAGGATACTCAGCCGGCGGTGCCCCAGCCCTACGGTGCCGTCAAAATAGAAGCCGTCCGCATCGGGGCCCCGGTGCGCCAGACAGGTAGTCATGCTGCGCAGCATGTCCTCGGTAAAGGGCGAAGCTGCCGTACGATTCAGGAAACCAGCAATACCACACATGGGCAAAAGCAATTATGTAAACATGAAAAGAGCCGCTGGATGCGGCCTCTCCTTGAGAAATATGGTCAGGGGACTATCTGACTACCAGCTTCTTTACCGCATCAACGGCAGAAACCCCAGCCAGGCACCGCAGCAACAAGATGGCCGCCTTGCTTTTGGGTAACACCCCAGCGGCCTTCCAGGCAAACTGCAACGACTCCTCACGCGCCCCGGCTGCATACGCATGAATGGCGCAAAGGTAGTAAATGTGCCCCAGCAGCTGTCTGCGCTGCGCCACACTGAGCTGCAGATGCGCATCAATCCACTGAGGGAGCTTCAGCCAGCGGCTGGTCATGGTCCGGTGGTCGGCGCGCATGGAGCGGGCGTCGTGGTCATTCATGACGATGGCCACGTCGTCTACCAGATAAAATTGATCCTGTTGCATGTTCTGCAGCAGAAACATCCAGTCCTCAACTGAGGCATACTGCCGGTCTTCTTCAAACAAAATCAGCTGCGGATTTTGCCGACGCACGGCAAAATTGCACGCCAGCGGATTACCGTGCAGAAAGAGCGGCAACCCGTAGCGGCCAGCCGGCAGCGGGGCCAAATCGCTGGACACCTGCCGACCGCCCCGGTCCAGCACAAATTTGCAGGCAATGAAATTGGGCTGCTGCTGTTGCTCAATTGCCTGGTGCAGTACCGTCAGGTAATGGGGCAGCCACAAATCATCGGAATCCAGAAACAGGACATACTCCCCAGTGGCCCGGGCGAAACCGTAGTTCCGGGCTGCTCCCCGCTCGGCATTCTGCTTGGGCAGGTACTGCACTCTGGCATCGGCCAGCAATGGCTGCACTACCTGCGCGGTAGCATCGGTGCTACCATCATCCACTATCAGCACCTCCAGCCCGGTGAATTGCTGGGCCAGCACCGACTGCACGGTAGCGGTAATGAAGTCAGCCCGATTGTAGGTGGGAATAACGACTGAGAAAAAGGGTGCTTGTTGCATTAGCAAGTACTACAGAACAGCGTAGCAGGTTAGTTAGTAAACCGTAAAACCCGCCGCAGCCGGGACAGCCAGATTGAGTTCTGTGCTGCCAGCCGCAGACGGCCGGGGACCTGCGGAGGATTGGCCGCGTAGTACGCTACCAGTTCAGGAATACTGCTGCCGGGCACATAGCCCAGCGACGGCCAGGTTTCCGGGTAGAGGTACCGGAAGTTGCGCACGCCCGCGTAATTCAGCTTGGAGAGGTTGTTCCAGAACTGAAAGTAGGCCTGAGTGTCAAAATCGTTTTTGTGGCCCCAGTTGCTGATCTTCTGCTCAATCTCGCCCGCCGAGCGCGCCCAGGACTGGTGCACGATGAAAAAGGGCGCGTGCACGTTGAACCAGCCGCTGACCCGCCCGTGCTGGTAGGCCGGCTCGTTGGTGGCCACCGGGTTGCCGTCGAG
>NZ_JAIZZH010000016.1 GCF_020421205.1 Hymenobacter pini | reverse complement strand
AGCTCCAGAAAGGAGGTGATCCAGCCGCACCTTCCGGTACGGCTACCTTGTTACGACTTAGCCCCAGTTACCTGTTCTACCCTAACTGGCTTCGTTGCGGAGCACCAGCTTCAGGTCTACCAGACTTCCATGGCTTGACGGGCGGTGTGTACAAGGCCCGGGAACGTATTCACCGCGTCATTGCTGATACGCGATTACTAGTGATTCCAGCTTCATGAAGTCGAGTTGCAGACTTCAATCCGAACTGAGAACGGCTTTGTGAGATTGGCATCACATCACTGTGTAGCGACCCTCTGTACCGTCCATTGTAGCACGTGTGTAGCCCTAGGCGTAAGGGCCATGATGACCTGACGTCGTCCCCGCCTTCCTCACTGCTTGCGCAGGCAGTCCATCTAGAGTCCCCAGCTTAACCTGATGGCAACTAAATGTAGGGGTTGCGCTCGTTGCGGGACTTAACCCAACACCTCACGGCACGAGCTGACGACGGCCATGCAGCACCTTGCTTTGTGTCCCGAAGGAAAG
>NZ_JAIZZH010000015.1 GCF_020421205.1 Hymenobacter pini | reverse complement strand
GAGATAAAAGTAGGTTTTTGCGTAGCGTACGATTGGTACTACCTGGCGCAGGCACTGCCGCTGGTCTACGCCGAAGCGGACCGCATCTGCCTCTCGCTGGACGCGGCCCGCTGCAGCTGGGCGGGCCAGCCGTTCGGCTTCGATGAGGCGGGCTTCCGCTCGCTGGTGCAGCAGCTGGACGTGGCTGGCAAGGTGGACGTGTACGAGGACGACTTTCACCGCCCCGAGCTCACGCCCATGCAGAACGAGAACCGCCAGCGCCAGCTCATGGCCCAGCGGCTGGGGGCGGGCGGCTGGCACGTGCAGCTGGACGCGGACGAGTACTTTCTCAACTTCGCCGGCTTTGCCGCCTGGCTGCGCGGGCTGCGCCCGGGCCGGCCGGTCAACATCCGCTGCCCCTACATTACCTTGTTCAAGGAAGTGGAGGGGGGCTACCTGGTGGTGGAGCAGCCGGACTACTTCAAGCTCGACGGCAACCCGGTGGCCACCAACGAGCCGGCCTACCAGCACGGGCGGGTCAGCGGCTGGTTCAACGTGCACGC
>NZ_JAIZZH010000014.1 GCF_020421205.1 Hymenobacter pini | reverse complement strand
CCGGCTCGGAGTATCCGACAAGCGGATATCCTATTTGCTTCTTTGTTTCTCTCGTTTTTCCTCTATGTCAAAGAACGATTATAACCCCGTATGGGCTATAAAGTGTAGATAAAGCATGTACTCATCTACAAAATACGCTTACCACTCAACATCCGATTGATGTCATTAGTGTGGAGAATAACGGATTCGAACCGTTGACCCCCTGCGTGCAAGGCAGGTGCTCTAGCCAGCTGAGCTAATCCCCCATTATCTGAACCTAGCCATTTGCTAAGTAAAGTGGGCCTGCCTGGACTCGAACCAGGGACCTCTACATTATCAGTGTAGCGCTCTAACCACCTGAGCTACAAGCCCGGGTCGACTCGCGGAGTCGAATCCGTGAAAAGATTGAATAAAAGGAAAAGACAACAACGGTATTACAGATTTCAACGAAATCGTGGGAGGTGAGCCCTGGCTAGTCAACCGAGTCGAAGCAAGCTCCAGAAAGGAGGTGATCCAGCCGCACCTTCCGGTACGGCTACCTTGTTACGACTTAGCCCCAGTTACCTGTTC
>NZ_JAIZZH010000012.1 GCF_020421205.1 Hymenobacter pini | reverse complement strand
GCTTCGGCGTAGACCAGCGGCAGTGCCTGCGCCAGGTAGTACCAATCGTACGCTACGCAAAAACCTACTTTTATCTCAACTCCCATCTATGCTTTCTGTACTTTTCGGAACACTGAATCTCCCCTGGTATTACTAATTGATTCCTAGCAGCTTTTCTAGCAATACGATGGATTTATAGTGAATTCCGGCGTAGTTTTTTTGCAGGAATGTTTTACGATTATCCGTATTCAGCACATTCTTTTTACCGGAGCTGCCACCCATGACATGGACAACGGAGGCGTCAGAATAATAATGAATCTGGTAGCCCAGCTTTCTGATATCCCAGCACCACTGAATATCCTCGCAGTACATAAAAAAGTCGTCATTGAGCTTACCGTTTGGCAGCTGCTGCAATAGCTCCCGCCGGAACATAAAGAATGTTCCCCACACCCAGTCGGCTTCGGTAGTGAAAGAATGGTCAAAGAAAGCCCCGAGCAGCAGTTTCTGCCGCGTGCGTTTTGGCAGCAGCTTCTGCAAGCGCAGCAACTCAATCAGGTAGTAGCGCACCGAGGGAAACCGCTGCGCCGGCGACTGGTTGCCGCCTTGCACGTACGTGAGCCGCGTGGAGACAACCCCCACTTCCTTATGTTGCTTCAGATATGTGTAGGCCTTGGTAATAGCGTCATCTTCCAGATAGGTGTCGCTATTCAGGAGTAATATTACTTCTCCTTCAGCAACCGCTATGCCCAGGTTGTTGCCCCCGGCAAAGCCCAGATTCTTTTCACTGGCCACTAGCTTAATAGCCGGAAACCGCTCCTTAAAAACCGCCGGCCTGGTTTCTACCGAGGCGTTGTCTACCAGGATAATTTCGTAGGAAACCCCGTGCGTGTGCGCAATGATTGATTCGAGGCAAGCCGTCGTAAGAGCAAACGTATTGTAGTTAATGACTACAATGGAAACCTGAATCATATTATTTCAGAAATCTAGAAAACAAAGAAGTAGCCCGGGCAAGCCAAATGGAATTTTTTAGTACCAGCTGAAGCGCGGAAGGAGTTGCCGGCGGTTTTTGTTGGTAATGCTGAATCAACTCCGGGACAGAATGAGCCGGTACCAACGACATCTTATCCCATAGCTGCGGAATGATGGGGTGAAAACCATCGGCCTGCTGATAATTCAGCTTGGAGAGGTCATTCCAGAACTGAAAGTAGGCCTGGGTGTCAAAATCGTTTTTGTGGCCCCAGTTGCTGATCTTCTGCTCAATCTCGCCCGCCGAGCGCGCCCAGGACTGGTG
>NZ_JAIZZH010000011.1 GCF_020421205.1 Hymenobacter pini | reverse complement strand
CGTTCTTTGACATAGAGGAAAAACGAGAGAAACAAAGAAGCAAATAGGATATCCGCTTGTCGGATACTCCGAGCCGGTCTTGTCCAGTGGACGAGACCTCTACAGAAGTAGAGAAGGGCACACGGGGGATGCCTAGGCTCTCAGAGGCGATGAAGGACGTGATAAGCTGCGAAAAGGCCAGGGGATTGGCACATACAAGGTGATCCTGGCATATCCGAATGGGGCAACCCCCTACTTTGAAGAAGTAGGATCCAACTCTTTAAGAGATTGGAGGCAAACCCGGGGAACTGAAACATCTAAGTACCCGGAGGAACAGAAAATAACATATGATTCCCCAAGTAGTGGCGAGCGAACGGGGAGGAGCCCAAACCCGGTTGGTTACGGCCAGCCGGGGGTTGTAGGACCTCAACATCTGATTATCTAATCTTAGCTGAACGACGTGGGAAAGTCGATCATAGAGGGTGAGAATCCCGTAGGCGAGCGGATTAGGTACGGTAGAGGATTCCTGAGTAAGGCGGGGCCGGAGAAACCCCGTCTGAATCCAGCGGCACCATCCGCTAAGGCTACATACTCCTGAGAGACCGATAGTGAACTAGTACCGTGAGGGAAAGGTGAAAAGAACCGGGAATACCGGAGTGAAAAGAACCTGAAACCGTGTGCTTACAAGCAGTTAGAGGGGTTTAGTGCCCTGATAGCGTGCCTTTTGCATAATGAGCCTACGAGTTACTCCTCTCTGGCAAGGTTAAAGGTGTCAACACCTGGAGCCGCAGCGAAAGCGAGTCTGAATAGGGCGCAGAGTCAGAGGGGGTAGACGCGAAACTTTGTGATCTACCCATGAGCAGGTTGAAGGTTGGGTAACACCAACTGGAGGACCGAACCAGTTTCCGTTGAAAAGGATTTGGATGACTTGTGGGTAGGGGTGAAAGGCCAATCAAACTGAGAAATAGCTCGTACTCCCCGAAATGTATTTAGGTACAGCGTCGCGGTGGAGTCAGCAGGAGGTAGAGCTACCGATAGGACTAGGGGGTGTCACAACCTACCGAATCCTGACGAACTCCGAATGCCTGTTGATATACGCGGCAGTGAGGCTTGGGGTGCTAAGGTCCCAGGCCGAGAGGGAAAGAACCCAGACCATCCGCTAAGGTCCCTAAATTCGGACTAAGTTGAACAAAGGAGGTCCACTTGCTTTGACAGCCAGGAGGTTGGCTTGGAAGCAGCCATTCCTTTAAAGAGTGCGTAACAGCTCACTGGTCGAGCGAGAGGGCATCGATAATACACGGGCATCAAGTCCGGTACCGAAGCGATGGATTTGCCTTATAGGCAAGTGGTAGGGGAGCATTCTGGTCAGCGGTGAAGGTGTATCGTCAGGTATGCTGGAGCGGCCAGAAAAGCAAATGTAGGCATGAGTAACGATAAGGCGGGTGAGAAACCCGCCCCCCGATAGACTAAGGTTTCCTGCTCAACGCTAATCGGAGCAGGGTTAGTCGGGACCTAAGGCTAAGCCGAGAGGCTACGTCGATGGACAGCTGGTTGATATTCCAGCACCTAGTAAGTGGAGTGATGCAGTGACGCAGAAGTGAAAGCACCGCGGGCGGACGGAAGTGCCCGTTAAAGCGTGTAGGTATAGATAGGGTAGTCAAGTACGCCCTGTTTGCTGAAACGTGATAGTACCTGGAGGCTTCGGCCAACGGGATAGTGTGCCTAATCAGACTGCCAAGAAAACCTGCTAAGCGTTTACTGCTTGCTAGCCCGTACCGCAAACCGACACAGGTAGTCAAGGAGAGTATCCTGAGGGGCTCGAGTGAATCATGGCCAAGGAACTCGGCAAAATGGTCCTGTAACTTCGGGAGAAGGGACGCTTCCTTGCAGCAATGCAAGAAGCCGCAGTGAAAAGGCCCAGGCGACTGTTTAACAAAAACACATGGCTTTGCGAACGCGTAAGCGGAAGTATAAGGCCTGACACCTGCCCGGTGCCGGAAGGTTAAGAGGGGAACTTAGCGCAAGCGAAGGTTTGAATCGAAGCCCCGGTAAACGGCGGCCGTAACTATAACGGTCCTAAGGTAGCGAAATTCCTTGTCGGGTAAGTTCCGACCTGCACGAATGGTGTAACGATCTGGGCGCTGTCTCAGCCATGAGCTCGGTGAAATTGTAGTCTCGGTGAAGATGCCGAGTACCCGCCACGGGACGGAAAGACCCCGTGCACCTTTACTATAGGTTGACATTGATGCTGGACAACACATGTGTAGGATAGGTGGGAGACTGTGAGCCGGGGCCGCCAGGTCTCGGGGAGTCAACGTTGAAATACCACCCTTGTGTTGTTTGGCACCTAATCTGGAAAACGGAGACAGTGTCTGCTGGGTAGTTTGACTGGGGTGGTCGCCTCCAAAAAAGTATCGGAGGCTTTCAAAGGTCTGCTCAATCCGCTTGGTAACCGGATGTAGAGCGCAATAGCAGAAGCAGGCTTGACTGTGAGGCCTACAAGCCGAGCAGGGTCGAAAGACGGATATAGTGATCCGGTGGTTCCGCATGGAAGGGCCATCGCTCAAAGGATAAAAGGTACGCCGGGGATAACAGGCTGATCTCCCCCAAGAGCTCATATCGACGGGGAGGTTTGGCACCTCGATGTCGGCTCGTCACGTCCTGGGGCTGGAGAAGGTCCCAAGGGTTCGGCTGTTCGCCGATTAAAGTGGCACGCGAGCTGGGTTCAGAACGTCGTGAGACAGTTCGGTCCCTATCTGTGGTGGGCGTGGGAAATTTGACAGGACCTGACTTTAGTACGAGAGGACCGAGTTGGACCAGCCGCTCGTGCACCGGTTGTGACGCCAGTTGCAGCGCCGGGTAGCGACGCTGGGATGAGATAAGCGCTGAAAGCATCTAAGTGCGAAACTCACCTGAAGATGAGATTTCCGATTATAAGAGCCGTTCGAGACGAGGACGTTGATAGGCCCCAGGTGTAGAGCGCGGAATCGCACAGCCGAGGGGTACTAAGGGCTCGAACACTTCTGCAGGATACAGCTCACTACCGCTGCTTTGTTTGTCTCGCCCTCTATGTCGAATATGACAGCCGTGTTCAGGTAACTGAACAGTGTGCTGCGCTGCTAATGGTGGCTTTAGCCCGGGTGTTCACCTCTTCCCATTCCGAACAGAGTCGTTAAGCCCCGGAGCGCCTATGGTACTGCCTTCACCGGTGGGAGAGTCGGTCGCCGCCAACCTTTTAGCACATCTATTGCCCCGCGCACTGCTGGCCCTTCCCGGGCTGCAGCTGACGCGGGGCAATAGCCGTTTATA
>NZ_JAIZZH010000010.1 GCF_020421205.1 Hymenobacter pini | reverse complement strand
GAGTGGAGAATATCGGAGTCGAACCGATGACCTCTTGCATGCCATGCAAGCGCTCTAGCCAGCTGAGCTAATCCCCCGTTTTGTGTGTGCCCAAATAGCCGGCTGCATTTGGTTTGGCAAAAGTACGGCGGTTTTTCGATTCTGCAAGTAATAACACAAAAAAAGTGGGCTGACGATATCGTCAGCCCACTTTTGGATAGCTAAGTGGTTGAGGCTTAGTTAAAGATGTAGCGGATGCCTACCTGAGCCTGCCAACGCGAGCTAATAGAGCCTACGTTGTCGCGGAAAGTGCGGGACAGCGGAACACCAGGCGTTACCGTCGTAGCACCGTTCACCGTGGTGGTCGATGGGTTGGTCAGGTATGGGTAGGTAAAGGTCGGCTGGCCTTGAGCGTTGTAGCCTTGGAACGTGAGCAGGTTGGTGCGGTTCGGCGTACGCAAAGTGCCCCAGTCGCTGTTCAGCAGGTTGCCAATGTTGAAGATGTCAACGCTCAGCTGCAGGGTGTTGCGGTTTTTGCCGAGGTCTACAAACAGATCTTGCAGCAGTTTCACGTCAACTTGGTGCAGCCAGGGCAGCTCGCCGCCGTTGCGCTCGGCGTATTCGCCACGGTGCTTGCTCAGATACTTGTCTTGGCTGATGTAGGCATCCAAGTCAGCCCACTGTTGAGCAGCGCTGTATACGCCACCACCTTGAGCAGCCGTCAGAGTCACGTCACGTAGGGCAATTTCGCCTTGGTTACGCGGGATGTACACCAAGTCGTTCGACTGGCTGTCGCCGTTCATGTCGCCCGAGTACAGGTAGCTGAAGCGGCCCAGCGGCGAACCGGTGTAGAACACCGACAGGGTGGTGCCCAAGTGGCCTAGGTACTCCTTGCGGTAGGAGGCCACGGCAATTACGCGGTGACGCTGCAGGAACTGCGAGTAGCTCAGAACGTTAGCGTTCGGGTCGCCCGATACCGAGCGGTCACGCCAGATAGACTGGGCAATCGAGCCACCGTCGTTTACCGAGCGAGCATCCGAGTAGGTGTAAGCTAAGCTAGCGAACAAACCGTTGGAGAAAGACTTCTGCAACTGGCCCGTCAGAGCGTAAGAGTAACCTTTGCTGGTATTCTTCATCACGATGGCATCCGTGATGTTGGGGTTAGCAGCCGTAGCGCCACCCTGACCACCGTAGATACGGTTGTTGGCTACCAGGCCAGTGCCTGTGTACAAACCAGCAGAGTTCAGTGTGCTACGCGACAGATCGTAGAAGATCTGACGGTTATCGGCACCAGTAGCGCGAGCCGTCGAGTTCGGCAGGTTCACGTTCTGGTGGTACACGGCGTTCAGGTCTTTCGTGTAGAAACCTTCCAGCGTAGCTACCAAACCATTGCCTAAGTCTTGGTCGAGAGCCAGGTTAGAGCGCCATACCTGCGGGAATTTAAAATCACGCTCAGTTACGGCCAAGTTGTAGGTCGTGTTAGCCGCCCGCGAAGCCGGAATGTATTTGGCTACATCCGGCGAGAAGGGGTAGTTGGCCGCTGTGGCGGCGCTGGTAGCAGCAATGGAGCCGAACAGTACGCCGTTGTTGCTGGCCTGGTTTGAAATCCACACGAATGGCACGCGGCCGGTGAAGATACCCGTACCACCGCGCAGCTGGGTTTTCTTGTCGTCGTTCACATCCCAGTTGAAGCCAACGCGGGGCGAGAACAGCACTTGCTTTTTGGGCAGTTCGCTGGTATTGATTTTCTCACCGTCGCGGAAAGTCAGGGCAGCAGCAGCAGTGTTCTGTGCAACGTCGGAGCTGATGATCGGCAAGTCGGCGCGGATACCGGCCGTGATGCGCAGGTTGCTTACGGGCGTGTACTCATCCTGCAGATACAGGCCAAACTGCTTAGCGCGGATATCGGCGTAGGGGAAGTTGCCCTCGGGATTGGCAGCGTATTGCAGCTGGAACTGCGAAGGCGTAGCCCGCGTAGCACCGGCGGCCAGCGCTGTCAGCTGACCAGTTCCCCGGTCATAGTTGTAGCCGTTTGAGCTGTAGAAATCCTCCAGCGAGTTGAAGCGGTAGTAGCTGTTGTAGTTCGGCGCGAAACCGTTCTTGAACTTATAAAACTCGTTGTAGGTACCAACAGTCACGTTATGCTTGCCCAAGTAGGCCGTGAAGTTGTCACCAAACTGGTAGGTATCGGAGTTCAGCAGGTTACCAGCCGTGAAAGGCTCGTAACCAAACGAGGTGTACGTGGCGTTAGGTGAAGTAGCGCCGGTAGTGCCCGTACGGCCTACACCGTTACCAATTTCCACGAAGGGGAAAATGGACGAGAAGGGCGTCCGGAAGTCACGGTTAGCCGTGTAGCCCGCCGTCAGGTTGTTCGAGAAGCGGCTGCCGAACGTGCTGTTCAACTCGGCGATGTACGAGTTGAGGTTGTTATTGATGGTGTAGTACGCAGACTGGTAAGGCAGGCCGAAAGCAGTGCCGGAACGCGTGTTGGCAATAGAGCCGCTACCGGAAGGCGGAACATCAGCGTACGACCTCAGGTAGTTGTACTTGATGTTGAAGCGGTGATTCTGGGAAATGTTCCAGTCAATCTTGGCCGTTACCTTATCACTGTTCTGCCGCTGGCTGTAGCCTTGGTATACCCCAGTTTCGTAGTTGTACAACGAACCATCGGCATTCTTGATGCCGATACCATTACCGTAAGTACCTGCCAGGAAATTGCTGAGCGTATTCAACTGCAACTCGCTGGCCTGCGACACGCTAGTGCCGTTGGCGGGAGTGTCGCCGTTGCTGGCGCGGAAGTTGCCGGACGGTGGGTCGGTGCGGCGCTCTTGCTCACCGCTCACGAAGAAGAACACCTTATCCTTAATGATCGGACCACCCAGACGCACACCATAGTTGCGGAGGCGGAAATCCGTTACCGGTACTTCCACGTCGCCTACTTTGCGACCCAGGAACAGCTCGCGCTGGTTACGGTTGTAGAAGTAAGCTGAGCCCGTTACTTTGTTCGAGCCCGAGCGGGTTACGGCGTTGATGCCAGCACCTGTGAACGAGCCCTGACGTACGTCATAGGGAGCCAAGCTCACCTGAATCTGCTCAATGGCGTCAACCGAAATTGGCTGGGCGCCAGCCTGACCACCGATGGTGGACGACAGACCGAAGGCGTTGTTGAACACGGCGCCGTCGATGGTAACGTTGTTGAAGTTACCATTACGACCACCAAAGCTCTGACCGTTAGCCTGCGGCGTCAGACGCGTAAAGTCGTTGAAAGAACGGTTCAGGGTGGGCAGGCGTTCAATCTGCTCGCGCTGGATAGTGGTGGCTGCACCCGTGCGGCCAGCGTTAATTACCGGGTTCTGACGGCCCGTAACTACCACTTCACCCAAGGTTTGCTCCGATTCGCTCAGATTGATGTCGAGGCGCTGGTTCTGACCTAGGCTCAGGAAAATGTTTTCCCGAACAGCCTCTTTGTAACCCACAAACGATACCCGTATCGTGTAAGGGCCACCCACCCGCATGTTCTGGATGTTAAAGCGGCCTTCCGAGTTGGTTGGCGCCACATACTGCGTGTTGGTGGGATTGTGCACGGCAATAACCGTAGCACCGGGCAAACCTTCCCCAGCCTTGTCGGTAATAATACCATTCATGGCGGAAGTGGTTGTACCCTGCGCCCAGCTCAACTGCGCTGCGAGGACCGCTATGGGTACCAGCGCTACTGAAGCGTAATGGTTGCGTTTCATAAATGAGGGGGGATTGATGAAAAAAGGGGTGCTTACTCAGGGGTGAAAAAGCGGCGCAAAATTACGGCTTGTTTCACGGCACTGCGTTACCACAGTGTTATGATTGCAGCTAAATTTCGCTACCTGATTTCGGGGCAAAGGTAAAGGGAAAATTCACAATCTAGGCCGTACTGCCTTAATGAATCTACTCAAGTAATAATCCGACTCCAAGGCATTTTCAACAACACCTAACGAGCTGGAAGAGTGAATGAACTGTACGCTTTCAGGGGAGGCTTCTGTTACCATGCCCACGTGGGTAATGGTGCTGCTACCGGGGGAGGCTCCAAAAAATACTAAATCACCGGGGCGTAAATCCTGGGGGCGGACGGGCTCACCCCAGGCGGCCTGCTCGTTGCTGGAGCGGGGGATGCTGATATTGATGGCCGCAAACGACTCGTGCAGGAGCCCGGAGCAGTCCATGCCCTGCCGGGTAGTACCCCCAAATTTGTAGGGCGTGCCCTGGTAGGAGCGGGCCGTTTCGATAACGGCGGCCATCTGGGCCGGCACATTGGCGGGCAGGGGGCGGCGCACAATGGTTTTGGCGCGGCCAGCCGTGCTTGATACCTTGGTTTTGGTTTTAACGGTAGTGGTGCGGCTGGAAACCCGGCGCCGGTCGGCGGCCTTCATGCGGGCCATATCCCGGGCCGAGTAATAGCGGCCGTTGCGGTAGTTTACCTTACTAGTAGTGCCGCAGGCCGCTAACAAGCTCAGCACCCCAAACAACACGGCGGTGAGAAGCGGCTGGGGCCACTGCAGTGAATGCCGTACCTTCGTAGCGTATTCGCGCATCGGGGCAAAGATACGCGAAGCTATCATTTCACTCCTCATCTTTCTTATGGACTTTCAACTCCTGACGCCCGCCCTGGTTACCGAATTTGAGGCTATTGTGGGCCCGGCTCACGTGCTCACGGCCCAGCACACCGAGGCCGATGTGTACGCCGACTACGGACGGGACCATACCGAGGACCTGCAGTTTGTACCGGACGTGGTGGTGCGCCCCGCCAACGCTGAAGAAATCAGCCGTATTGTGCGCCTCTGCCACGAGCACCGGATTCCCATTACAGCGCGTGGAGCCGGGACGGGCCTCTCGGGTGGGGCGCTGCCAGTACACCAAGGGGTGGTACTGAGTACCGAGCGGCTCAACCGCATCCTGGAAATTGATGAGCGGAACCTGCAGGCTACCGTAGAGCCGGGCGTAGTGAATGAGGTATTTCAGAATACCGTAAAGGAAGTCGGGTTGTTTTACCCGCCTGACCCCGCTAGCAAGGGCAGCTGCTCGTTGGGCGGCAACCTGGCCCACAGCAGCGGGGGGCCCAAGGCGGTGAAATACGGCACCACTAAAGACTATGTGCTCAACCTGGAGGTGGTGCTCCCAACCGGCGACATCATCTGGACGGCAGCCAACACGCTCAAAAACTCCACCGGCTACAACCTCACCCAGCTAATGATTGGCTCGGAGGGTACGCTGGGTATTATCACTAAGGTGGTATTCCGGCTGTTGCCCTTTCCCAAGCACAACATTCTGATGCTGGTGCCCTTCCGGCAGGAGGCGCAGGCCGCCGAGGCCGTGGCCGCCGTGTTTCGGGCCGGTATCATTCCCTCGGGCATGGAGTTTATGGAGCGGGAGGCCATTGTATGGTCGTCCGAGTACCTGAAAATTCCGCTGGCCCTGCCCGAGGATATCCGAGCCCACTTGCTCATTGAGCTAGATGGGCAAGACCTCGACCAGTTGTATAAGGAGGCGGAGGCTGTGTACGGGGTGCTGGAATCCTACGATATCGACGAGATACTGCTGGCCGATACGGCGGGGCAGAAGGATGACCTCTGGCGCATCCGGCGCAACATCGGCAATGCCGTGCGCTACAACTCGGTATATAAGGAGGAAGACACGGTAGTGCCACGGGCCGAGCTACCCACGCTGTTGGCCGGGGTCAAGGAGATAGGCCGCCGCTACGGCTTCAACTCCGTGTGCTACGGCCACGCCGGCGACGGAAACCTGCACGTGAACATCATTCGCGGCGACTTAGACGACGAGAAATGGCACCACGGCCTGCGGCAGCCCATCAGCGAAATTTTTGAGTTGTGCGTGAAACTGGGCGGCACCATCAGCGGAGAGCATGGTATTGGGCTGGTGCAGAAAGGCTACATTGGCATTGCGCTCAAAGAAGCCAATCTGGAATTGATGCGCGGCATCAAACGGGTATTTGACCCGCACGGCATTATGAACCCCGGCAAAATCTTCTAGCGCAGTGAGCGGGCGAAGCCCTGAGTTTTACCACTGACGTTAAGTTTCTATTATAAATAAAAGAGGCCACCTAATTCAGGTGGCCTCTTTTTATAGTAGCGGATTATTGAAACAAAATCTGCCTCAGTTAAGAAAACAGCCGATTGCGTAAGGCTAGCTTTGGTCACCTTTCAGCTTGTCTTCTCCTCCGTAGGGAGCACCGGCTGTAATGTCGCCGCGCAAACCACCCTGCGATACGCCGGGGCCGGTAGAGGCCTGCTGCGACAAGGTAGTATTGTCATCAGCCTGTACATCGGGGCCCGAGGATGCATCGGCACCACCTACCTGCGAGCCAGTAGCCGGATGGCCATTACCGGTAATTACATTTGCCTTTTCTTCCACGGGACCAGCCAGTTCCTGTACTTTCTGAACGTATTGGCGGCGGGCATCATCCTGGTCGAGGCCTTTATATTTGCTCCACGCGTCCCACTGGGCCTGCGACAAGCCTTTCGGGCCGTCGGGGTTGTCGGGTGTGTCGTCGCCTACTTCGTCACGCTTAGCATCATGGTCGCCTTCGGTGGCCTGTTTGTACAAGCCATACAAGTCGGTCATGTGGGCGGCGGCTTGGTCGCCGGGCAGGCTATCTACCCGCGTAACGGCTTTCTCAAATTCCTGCTGTAAGCTTAGTTGGTCCTGTAACGTCATGGTGCAAAGCTGAAGGGTAAGGGATGGGGACACAGGTTGTACTAGGGTGGCCCAGCTTTGGTTACGGCACAAGGTGAGTAGTTTTTCCAAACCCAAGTCCTGATAGTTCGTACTTTTGCGCGCCTTATGTGTGGAATCTCCGGAGTATTCGCTTTTACTGATGCAGGCCGCAACTCGCTGGCCTCCCTACGTGCTTCAACCGACGCCATTGAGAGCCGGGGACCCGATTCGCAGGGTCACTTCGTGTTTGAGCGGTGCGGGCTGGGCTTCCGTCGGTTGGCCATCCTCGACCTGACGGCTGATGGCAACCAGCCGATGACTGATGAGTCGGGCCGGTACACCATTGTATTCAATGGCGAAATCTTCAACTTCAAGGAGCTGCGCCAAAAGCTGGTAGCCCGCGGCCACCGCTTCCATTCCCAAACGGATACGGAGGTGGTGCTGCACATGTACATTGCCGAGGGCCGCAACTTTCTGAAAAAGCTCAACGGCTTCTTCGACTTTGCCATTTATGATAAGGAGGAGGACTCCATCTTCCTGGCCCGTGACCGGATGGGGGAGAAGCCCCTGCTGGTGTACCGCGACGAGGACAAGCTGCTGTTTTCCTCCGAAATGAAGTCGTTGCTGGCGTTGGGCATCCCCCGCAAGCTCGACTACGTGTCGCTCAGCCACTACCTGCAGCTGAACTACATTCCGGGGCCCGCCACCATTTTCAAAGGCGTAAAGAAGCTGCTGCCCGGTCACTACATGTATGTGAAGGGCAAGAAGGTGGTGCGCAAGCGCTGGTATAAAGTGCCCTACGACCCCAAAAAGGTTGAGAAGAACAAACTCAGCTACGAGCAGCAACAAGCCAAGCTGGTGGAGATTCTGGATGAAGCTACAGCCCGCCGCCTGGTGGCCGATGTGCCGGTAGGTGCCTTCCTCAGCGGGGGCATCGACTCGTCGGTGGTCGTAGCTCTGGCCTCACGCCACACGCAGCACCTAAACACGTTTAGCATCGGCTACCGCGACGAGCCGTTCTTCGACGAAACCAAGTATGCCAAGCTGGTGGCCGACCGGTACAAGACGAACCACACTGTCTTCTCCCTCACCAACCAGGACCTGTACGACCACATCTTCGATGTGCTGAACTACATCGACGAGCCCTTTGCCGACTCCTCGGCCCTGGCGGTGTACATCCTCAGCAAGCGCACCCGCGAAAAAGCCACCGTGGCCCTCAGCGGCGACGGCGCCGACGAGCTATTTGCCGGCTACAACAAGCACATGGGCGAGTTTCAGGTGCGGCAGGGCGGTTTCAAGGCCGAAGCCGTAACCGGTCTGAACCTGCTGTGGGATGTGCTGCCTAAGTCGCGCAATTCGTTCTTTGGCAACAAAATCCGGCAGTTCCAGCGTTTCTCGCGCGGCATGCTCAGCGGCCCCAAAGACCGGTACTGGGACTGGGCTTCGTTTGCCTCTGAAAAAGACGCCCGCGGCCTGCTTAGCGCCGGCGCCCGCCGCAAAGTAGGCAAGAAGCTGGCCGAGAAGCGCCGCAAAGCCATCCTGGAAGATATCCACGCTGACGGCGACCTGAACGAGGTGCTGCTCACGGATACCAAACTGGTGCTACCCTACGACATGCTCACGAAGGTAGACCTGATGAGCATGGCCAACTCGCTGGAGGTGCGCCCACCCTTCCTGGACCCCAACGTGGTGCGCTTCGCCTTCTCCCTGCCCGTGTCGAGTAAAATCGACGCGAAGATGAAGAAGAAGATTGTGCAGGATGCCTTCCGGCCCATGCTGCCCGAGGAGCTGTACAAGCGTCCCAAGCATGGTTTCGAGGTGCCGTTGCTCAAGTGGTTCCGCGGTGAGCTGCGCCCCCTGATTGAGGACGACTTACTCTCCGACGGCTTCATTGAGGCGCAGGGCGTGTTTGACGTGGACGCCATCCGCGGCCTGAAGAAACAGCTCTTCAGCAGCAGCCCCGGCGACGTGCACGCCCGCATCTGGGCGCTTATCGTGTTCCAGTGGTGGTGGAAGAAGTGGATGATGGCTTAATCAACCGACCAGCTGCTCTACTTTCGTAACGAATATTTTTCCTCTGCCTGCTCATCTGTATGGAGCCACCGGTTACTGCTCGTAAACTGTCGATTGTCATCCCCGCCTACAACGAGGGGGCTACCATTCACCTGATACTGGACCAGGTGAAGGCTGTAAAGCTAATCGGCGGTTTTACCAAAGAGGTCATTATCGTAAATGACTGTTCCCGCGACAACACCGAGGAAGCCATTCAACGCTACGTAGCCGCCAACCCGGAGCTGGACATTCAGTACCGAAAGCACACCGTAAACCAGGGGAAAGGAGCGGCCCTGCACACCGGAATCCGGGAAGCTACCGGCGACTACGTTATCATTCAGGATGCCGACCTGGAGTATGATCCGGAAGAGTACAACATTCTGCTGCGGCCCGTGTTGCGGGGCGTGGCCGATGTGGTGTACGGCTCCCGCTTTATGGGCGGCAATGCCCACCGCATCCTGTTTTTCTGGCACAGCATCGGCAACCAGTTCGTGCTTACCTTCCTGTCGAACATGTTCAACAACCTGAACCTGACTGACATGGAAACCTGCTACAAGCTGTTCCGGCGCGACATGATTCAGAGCCTGAAGCTGGAAGAGAAACGGTTTGGCTTCGAGCCCGAAGTGACAGCCAAAATTGCCCGCATTCCCGACGTGCGCATCTACGAAGTAGGCATCAGCTACTACGGCCGCACCTACGCCGAAGGGAAAAAAATAGGCTGGCGCGATGGAGTCCGGGCCATTTATTGCATCATCAAATACGGGCTGTTCGCGTAAGGCAGCCGCTGTACAAACGCTTGACAACTACCAACTAACATACACATGAAAATTGCAGTAGTAGGTACCGGCTACGTAGGCCTCGTAACGGGGACCTGTTTTGCCGAAGTAGGTATTGATGTTACCTGCATCGACATCGACCAGCGCAAAATTGATAACCTTCATAAAGGCATTCTGCCCATCTACGAGCCGGGCCTGGAGGAAATGGTAACGCGCAATGTAGCCGCTGGCCGCCTGCATTTTTCCACCAGGCTGGCCGAGGCCATCAAGGGGTGTGACGTGGCCTTCATTGCCGTGGGCACGCCTCCCGGTGAAGATGGCTCCGCTGACCTGAAATACGTGCTGGGCGTAGCCCGCGAGATTGGCGAGAACATGACCAGCTACGGCGTGATTGTGACCAAGAGCACCGTGCCGGTAGGCACGGCTGCGAAGGTGCGTAAGGAAATCGAAGATGCGCTGGCCCGCCGCAACGAAACCATTGAGTTCGATGTGGCCTCGAACCCGGAATTCCTGAAGGAAGGTGCTGCCATTGATGATTTCCTGAAGCCCGACCGCATTGTGGTGGGGGTAGCCTCTGAGCGGGCCGAAGAGGTAATGCGCCGCCTGTACAAGCCATTCCTGCTGAACGGCCACCCCATTATCTTCATGGATATTCCGTCGGCGGAAATGACGAAATACGCGGCCAACTCGATGCTGGCTACCAAGATTTCGTTCATGAACGACATTGCCAACCTGTGCGAAATCATGGGGGCCGATGTGAACATGGTGCGCAAGGGTATTGGCTCCGATGCCCGCATCGGTACCAAATTCATCTACCCCGGCATTGGCTACGGCGGCTCCTGCTTCCCGAAAGACGTGAAAGCCCTCATCAAAACGGCCGAAGAAAACGGCTACAAGATGGAGGTACTGAAAGCTGTGGAGAGTGTGAACGAGGCGCAGAAGGAAGTGCTGTACAACAAAGTGCGCAAGCACTTCGGCGGCGAGCTGAGCGGCAAGAAAATTGCCGTGTGGGGCCTCTCGTTCAAGCCCAAAACCGATGATATGCGCGAAGCTCCTTCGCTGGTAATCATTGAGAAGCTGCTGGCGGAAGGCTGCACCGTGACGGCCTACGACCCGGTAGCTATGGAAGAAGCCAAGCATTCCTTGGGTGACCGGGTTACCTACGCCAAAGACCAGATGGAGGCCCTCATTGACGCCGATGCCCTGCTAGTAGTGACGGAGTGGCCCGAGTTCCGCGTGCCGAATTTTGAGGTAATGAGCCGTCTGCTCAAGCAGAAAGTTATCTTCGACGGCCGCAACATCTACGATGCCGCCGAATTGCAGGCAGCCGGCTACGCCTACCACTGCATCGGTATCAAAACCGCGCACCACGAGCCGGCTTAAAAAGGAGTTCTTGTTTCTGGTGGTTGGTTTTTGGTCGTCATACAAGCTGGAACCAACCACCAGAAATAAGAAACCAACAACTAGAAACTCTCAGAAATACAATGGCTGATAAAAAACGAGTTCTGATTACGGGTGGGGCCGGCTTCCTCGGCTCCCACCTCTGCGACCGGTTTCTGGCGGAAGGTTACCATGTCATTGCCATGGATAACCTAATTACCGGCGACCTTAAAAACATTGAGCATCTGTTCGGCAACGCGGATTTTGAGTTTCACCACGCCGATGTGTCGAAGTTTGTGTTTGTGCCTGGTAAGCTGGACTACATCCTGCACTTTGCCTCGCCGGCTTCGCCCATCGACTACCTCAAAATTCCGATTCAGACGCTGAAGGTGGGCTCCCTGGGTACACACAATCTGCTGGGTCTGGCCCGCGTGAAGGGTGCCCGGATGCTGATTGCCAGTACCTCGGAAGTGTACGGCGACCCGGAAATTCATCCCCAGGTAGAGGAGTACTTCGGCAACGTGAACCCCGTGGGCCCGCGCGGCTGCTACGACGAGGCCAAGCGTTTCCAGGAAGCCATTACCATGGCCTACCACACCCACCACGGGCTGGAAACGCGCATTGTGCGCATCTTCAATACCTACGGCCCGCGCATGCGCCTCAACGATGGCCGCGTATTGCCGGCGTTCCTGAGCCAGGCCCTGCGCGGCGAAAACCTGACGGTATTCGGCGACGGCTCACAGACCCGCTCGTTCTGCTACGTGGACGACCTGGTGGAAGGCATCTACCGCCTACTGCTGTCGGATTATCCCTTGCCGGTGAACATTGGCAACCCCGATGAAATCACCATCAAGGAGTTCGGTGAGGAAATTGCCCGCCTGACCGGCGTGGAGTTCAAGCCCGACTACCGCCCCTTGCCCACCAACGACCCCATGAAGCGCCGGCCCGATATCAGCAAGGCCAAGGAAATTCTGGGCTGGGAGCCGAAGGTTGACCGTGCCGAAGGTCTGCGCCGCACGCTGGAATACTTCAAGGAAAACGTGCCGGGTGTAGTGAGCGGTGACGTAGACAATACGCCCCGCAGCTTCTAGGCCTGCACCTGCTCACGCTGCCAAGCCTAGCTAGGTGGCGCACCAAACGGATAAAAGAAGAGGATTCTCACGCTGGTGAGAATCCTCTTCTTTTATCCGTTTGGTGCACGTTGGAACACTATATATTTTACAAGGGGCCTGCCGGCGCATCGGGGAGCCGTAGCTTCAGGCGCAGGGCTCTTTCCTCTACCAGCTTCCAGGAAAGATACCCCATGATGTAGGCCCCGATGATGGAAAAGATAACCAGTTGCAGATACGAAGGGTGGAAGTAATATATCAGCAACTGCTGCACCGGCCAGCCCCACAGATACACGCCGTAGCTGATGTCGCCGAACCGGGGTAGTGCGGAAATGCCAGGGTAGGCCAACGACCCCAGCGGCACCAGGATAAGCGGAAACAGGAAGTAGGAAGTCCAGGCCATATGAGGCAGGCTGAGAACCAGCCCGAAGAAGACAACGAAGGCCGACCCCGCCAGCAGATTGCGCCGCCGCTCCGTGGGCAGCGGCAACAGCGCCCAGATAGCTCCTCCAACGAAATACAGCGCCAGATGCACTACCTGGGAGGGTTTCAGCAGCCAGAACCCCAGGCCCGCTTCGGTGGCCGGATTGGCATTGGCATACAGCAGAAACCGGGCAGCCAGCAACCCCACAAATGCCAGAACCATCACCACCAACATTGCCCGGGTATTTTTGCGGATGTACCAGGTAGAGGCCAGCACGATGTACATAAATACCTCTACCGGTATGGTCCACAGGGAGCCGTTAATCAGGTGCCAGGGAAGCTGCTTAAAAACGCCGTCTATTTCGTACTGCATGCGTAGCAGGCCGCTGAAAAAGACGTAGTCCCGCACGGTATAGTGGCTGAAATACTGCACCGCACTCTTGTTGCTCACGAAGAAGCACACCCCGGCCATGATCATAAGTACCGTCCATAGCCCAGGAAAGATGCGCAGGGCCCGCTTGTAGAAGTAATCTACCAGTGAGTTGCTGCGCATCATGCTTTTGGTGATGAGCAAGCCACTCAGCACCATAAAGCCGGGTACGGCCAGAAACGTAAAGCTGACCTGTCCGCCCGTAAGTTGGTACAGTACATCCTCTTCCGGCAGCCCCAGCAGCGCGTAACTGTGGGTGATAATGACAAAAGTGGCAAACAGCAGCCGCAGAAAGTGAAAGTTGTTGGCGTGTGTAACGGAAGCCTTTTTGGCCGGCGGCGCAGATACAAGTGTACTACTCACGATGTTGGACAGGTTAAACGCCCGCAAAGATAGAAGAATGCCTGCCGGGGCCACCCAACTGTGCGCCAGAGAACGGTACCCGACCGCAGGGGAGCGTGCAGGCGCGTTTCTGCCGTAGTTTGTAGATTTGCTACGCTACCCTGCGTGGTACAAACAGAGTCTTTTCTCCTGCTTCTCTAATCAGCCTATGCCGTCAGGAATGGATGGTGCCCGGAACCAGCCGCATGTAGTGAATTTTCCGCGTATCGGAACCCCCGAAACCGGGTGCATTTCGGTGGCGGAGGGTAGCCTGGTTCTGCCGTTTGCGGTGAAAAGGGTGTTCTGGACCTACTACACGCCCGAGAGCATCGTGCGGGGGCGGCATGCGCATCACCAGACCGAGCAGGTGCTGCTGGCCGTAGCTGGCCGGATTGTGGTGCTTACGGAAATGCCCGGTCAGGCAATTCAGACGTTTGTACTGGACCGGCCGGATATTGGGGTATACATTCCGCCACGCTGCTGGCATACGATGCAGTATTCCCAGACAGCCGTTCAGCTGGTGCTGGCTTCCGCCGAATACAACGAGGCCGACTATATCCGGAGCTACGCCGAGTTTCAGCTGCTGGCCGGGGCCAGGTCATCTGACCTAAAGCGGTGAGTGAGCTACCGGATTGTGCATAGTATAAAAATAAGCGGTGATGATACGCGGGTCGAGACGGAGTGGTAACGCATACAGGCTTTCCTGGGAGCAGTGGCAATGGATTGGCCTGGGAGCAGTGGTGAGCGTGCAGCTATTCCCGTTCCTCTTTCTTGGCTTCTTTAATCAGCCGTTTTACGATGACTACATGGAAGCCGTGCGGGTCCGGCAATACGGGCTGTGGGGCGCGCAGCGGCAGCTGTATCAGCACCATACCGGGCGATTCGTTACGTCCTGGCTGTTTACGGCCCTCAATCCATTGGTGTATGGGTGGGCCTGGGCCTTCCGCCTGATTCCGGGGTTCACGCTGGGCGGCCTTACGGGGCTGCTGTACTGGGTGAGCAAGCTGAGCTTGCCGCAGCTCCGGCGGTGGCAGCACCTGCTGCTAGCCACCAGCCTGCTGCTGCTCTACCTGAGCACTCTTACCAATCACTACGAGGCATTGTACTGGTTTACCGGCATAGTCGTCTACCAGACGGGTACTGTTGGCCTGCTGCTACTCGGGATAAGCGCGTGGTACCACTGCCGGCAACAGCCCCGTGCGGCTTGGCCGTGGGTGGTAGGCAGCCTAGCGGTAGTAGGTAGCACGGCGGCCAATGAGGTAGCCCTGGCGCAGGCGATGCTGTTTCTGGTGCTGATGACAGCCGTGAGCTGGACCACTGCCTCCGGCTACCCCAACCGGAGGTGGTGGCTGTGGCTGCTGGTGCTGGGAGCGGTAAGCAGCGCCCTGAGCTTGCTGGCCCCAGGCAACTACCAACGGATGGATGTTACGCAGTTTGACCATCGGTTTCAGCTGGGATATTCCGTGCTGCATACGCTGGTTTCCGTGGCAGAAATTGTTACCCGTCCGTCGGTGTGGCTGGCCCTAGTAGCAGTGGCCGGTTACAGCCTGTATGCTTCCCGTAGTGCTACCGGCTGGCAGTTGCACCCGGTAGTAGCGGTGCTGTATTGGGTTGCCAGCATTGCCAGTGGCTTTTTTTCCTTTTGGTGGCTCGGCTTCGGGCCCGCCCCGGCTCGTACCGAAAACGCCATTATAGGCGGAGCCCTGCTAAGTCTGGCCGTG
The DNA here is from genome assembly GCF_020421205.1 of Hymenobacter pini. Taxonomy (GTDB): domain Bacteria; phylum Bacteroidota; class Bacteroidia; order Cytophagales; family Hymenobacteraceae; genus Hymenobacter; species Hymenobacter pini. The sequence goes on along the minus strand of NZ_JAIZZH010000010.1, from coordinate 12,305 downwards.
CTGGTACCGCCCGTTGCGCGGTGGGCCAGGTCGCGCGGGTACCTGGGTGGGGTGTTGCCCGCATCCAGACATGTGTGGTGGGTGGTCGGAATCGGGCTGGTGCTGACGGCCCGGAGCGCACCGTTACGGGCCTGGCAACAAGTGCGCTACAACGCTTGGGCCTACGAGCAGCAGATGCAGCGGCGCTACCAGCGGCTGCATGCCGCTCGGCGTGCCCATCAGGCATCCGCAGTGCTACCTGGCTTAAAGCTGGCCGCTGACCGGGATATTTTTATGCACCCGGCCGATCTGGATACTGTGGCCGGCACCGAGCATAACCTCATGGTAGCGGCATATTTCGGGCTCGATTCCGTGCGGCTGGCCTCGCCTTTGGGTCGTGCCCCGGGCCGGGTCACCAGGTAGTACGTGCTGCGGCCACTGCTACGGTTCTTCAGTACCTTGCAGCATGCCGAAGCTGTCCGTTGTCATTCCCTGCTACTTCAACGAAGAAAATATCCCCGTTACAGGCGCGGCCCTGGTGGCTAGTGAAGCCCTGTTTCCGGCTGGCGTCACTTTTGAATATGTGTTCGTAGATGACGGCTCGCAGGATGGAACCGTGGCGGCCTTGCACCGGCTCCGGCAGCAATACCCGGATAAAGTCAGTATAGTGGAGCTGGCCGGTAACGTAGGCTCTTACAACGCCATTGCGGCGGGCTGGCAGTACGCTACCGGCGACTGTATGGCGGTACTCACTGCTGACCTCCAGAACCCGCCCGAACTGCTGGCTACCATGTACCAGTATTGGCAGCAGGGCATCAAAGTGGTAATTGCCAGTCGGCAGGACCGCCCCGAAAGAGGTTTGGCCCGCGCCACCGCTGAGCTGTTTCATTACCTGATGCGCCGCTTCGCGCTGCCGAACGTGCCCCAGGGTGGGTTCGACTTCCTGCTGATTGATAGAGCCGTGGCTCAAGAGGTACTGGCTCTGCAGGAGCGCAACAGCAATATCTTCTACCTCGTACTGTGGCTGGGTTACCCCTACATCAACCTGCCCTACACCCGGCTGGCCCGCAGCATTGGCAAGTCCCGCTGGACACTCAGCAAGCGCGTAAAGCTGTTCGTGGATTCCTTCGTTTCGTTTTCCTTCTTGCCCATCCGGCTTATCTCCGTTGCCGGGCTGCTGCTGGGAGGCGGTGCTTTCTGCTACGGGCTGTACGTTATCGGCATGCGGCTGCTGGGGCTGCACGAGCCTGAGGGTTGGTCGTCGCTGATGGTGGTGCTGCTGTTCGTATCCGCGTTCCAGATGCTGGCCCTGGGGATCATTGGCGAGTACGTGTGGCGGGGCCTCGATGCCGCCCGGAGTCGACCGCTCTACGTGGTAAAGCAGGCCCATGCGCCGGCGGCGTTTCCCGGTACATAATTGCGACGCACAGCAACGCTGTTGATAATTGCCTATTTTTGCCCCGCACAAACGCGCCTAACTTTTCGCCAATGAGTCATATTCCCTTTCTTGCCTTCGGTCCACAGCACAATGCAATCAGAGAAGAGATTTTGCAGGCAATGGCCAACGTGTACGACTCGCAGTGGTATGTGCTGGGCGAAGAAGTAAAGAAGTTTGAAGGCGAATACGCGGCCTTCAGCGGTACTGAATATTGCATCGGCGTAGCAAATGGTCTGGACGCGCTGCACCTGGCCCTGCTGGCCCTGGGAGTTGGCCCCGGTGATGAGGTCATTGTGCCCTCCAACACGTACATCGCCACGTGGCTGGCCGTATCGTACGTAGGGGCTACCCCGGTGCCGGTAGAGCCAAACCCTGCCACGTGTAACCTCGACCCGGCCCGCATCGAGGCGGCCATCACGCCCCGTACCCGGGCCATCATGCCGGTGCATCTGTACGGGCAGGCCTGCGAAATGACGCCCATCATGGAGCTGGCCCGCAAGCACCAGCTCTTCGTCATTGAAGACAACGCCCAGGCGCAGGGTGCCACATCGGGTGGAACTACCACTGGCAGTTTCGGGGATGTAAATGCCACCAGCTTTTATCCCGGCAAAAATCTGGGTGCCTTGGGTGATGCAGGGGCCGTAACCACCAACTCAGCGGAGCTGGCCCAGAAAATCAGAACCCTGCGCAACTACGGCTCGCAGCAGAAATACTACAACGAGGTAATCGGCTACAACTCCCGACTCGATGAGCTGCAGGCCGCCGTGCTGTCCGTGAAGCTGAAGCAGCTGCCGGAATGGACGCGCCAGCGCCAGCAGATTGCCCGGTGGTACGATGAGCAGCTGGCCGGCGTAGATGGCGTGCAGCTGCCGCAGATTGCCGCCGGCTGCACCCACGTCTATCACCTCTACGTAATCCAAACCACGCGGCGCGACGCGTTGCAAAAGTTCCTGACCGAACAAGGCATCGGAACCCTGATCCATTACCCGGTTCCCCCGCACCTGCAGCAGGCCTACGCGGAGAGTGGCTATCAGGCCGGCGACTTTCCGGTGGCCGAGCAGTTGGCCGCTACTTGCCTGAGCCTGCCGATGTGGCCCGGTATGACGGAGCAGCAGGTAAAGCAGGTGGCGGAACAGATTCGTTTTTTTCTATCGGGCAAATGAGTGCTGAACCTATAATAATTGAGTTTCCTGTTATGGGTAATTCGGATATAGGCTATTTAACAGTAGCTGAAAGTCCACTGGTACCGTTTGCTATTAAGCGGGTGTACTGGACCTATTACACTTCTGAAAAAATAATGCGCGGGCATCACGCGCACTACAACCTGCAACAATTAATTTTTGCGGTTAGCGGAAGAATAGAAATTGATCTGGAGGGTCTGGACGGCGTAGTAAGAAGTTTTGTGCTTGATAAGCCTAGTATCGGTTTATATGTGCCCAAATTATTCTGGAGAACTATTAAATTCTCTGATAACTCAGTGTTGCTGTGCCTGGCGTCAGATGAGTATCGGGAAGAGGATTATATCCGGGAATATACAGATTTCAAGCTTCTCTCGGTTCACTAGAATAAAATCTCACCGTCATTCTCTTTTGCATGAAGTTCAACGGCAAGAATATTAGCATCGGTAGCAATGTCTCTATCGGAGACAATGTGAAAATAGGAGATAATTGTACAATCTATGATAATGTCGTAATCGGAGACGGTTGCATCATTGCCAATGATTGTATTATCGGCGAGCCAGCTAATGCGTACTATCGAGACGCAAACTACATTCAGAAGCCCACGATAATCGGGGCAAATTCACTTCTGCGTAGTCATACGATACTTTACGCGGGTAGCAGCTTCGGCGAAAATTTCGTTACGGGTCACCGGGTCACCATTCGGGAGGAAAGTGTGTTCGGGCGTGATTGCCAGGTTGGTACTCTCTCCGATATTCAGGGCCACGTACAGTTCGGAGATTATTGCAAGCTGCATAGCAACGTTCACATATGCGAGCATGCTACTATTGGTAATCATGTATTTATATACCCGTATACGGTATTTACGAATGATGCCAAGCCCCCATCTAATTCCTTAAAAGGCCCTACCGTAGGAGATTACTCCATTATTACAGTGCATTGCGTATTGCTGCCTGGCGTGACTATCGGGAGCAATTGCTTGGTTGGTGCAAACTCGGTAGTAGGGAAGGATTTGCCGGACTTTAGCTTTGCGGCTGGTACTCCGGCAAAGATTCTTAAAGATGTGCGGGAACTCGGAGGGCATTATCCCTGGATGTATTCCTTTGACCGCAATATGCCTTGGCAAGGTATTGGTTTTGACCAATGGAATAATTCGCAGGATTAGATTTATGAAATAAAGGCACGTAAAATAGTTGAATCAAAAATCATGAAAAATGCAGAATTATTCATGTACAAAAATTTGTACATGAATCTTAAAGAAGTGCTTTTGCAAAATAATGATGATTTTGATTCAAAAATTAGAAAGATAGAGTTATTAGCAAATTTTGCCTGGTTTTATCATCCTGGTCTTTATGTAGATGTTGATATTGAAAAACTGATTCAAGAACTTGGTGAAGAAGTTTTCAATAAATTTGAGCAATCCAGGAGTGATTCATTCGTTAAGGCGAATAAGGAGTCTAAGAGAATTGTTCATGTTGCCTCGGAATTGTACGAGGTGGGCGGCCATACCCGGCTGCTGACTAATGTCATTAATCATGATCAGCAATCAGAACATCTAGTTGTATTAACGCGCCAGGATTCAGACAAAGCTTCAGAATGTATTAGGAGTACTAAAGCTCAGGTTGTTTCAGTTAATGGAATTAACAGTGCTTTAGATAAAGCGGTGCAACTCCGAGAAATTGTAAAACAGAATGCAGATGTAGTTTTTCTGCATATTCATCCAGATGATGCATTGGCATTATCTGCATTAGTATTTCAGCTTGGTATTCCTATTGTATTGATAAACCATGCTGACCATGTGTTCTGTCTAGGTACGAGTTTGGTTGATAATGTTGCCTGCATTCGTAATTGGTCTGTGCATTTTACTATGGAGCGGAGATGTGCCAAAAAAGCCTCTTTGCTGCCTATTTTGCTAGAGATACGTGATAATTATACGTTAACTAAAGAAGAGGCACGTTGTGTTTTAGGTGTAGCTGCTACTGATATATTACTTATATCAGTAGCTTCAGCATACAAATTTGCTCCGAATAGTCAGTATAATTTCTTTAAATTAATTAAAAACATAATAAGTAAATATGATAATATTAAAATAAAAATAGTGGGCGTTTCTGAGAATGACGCTGAATTAGTTAAATATATAGAAGATAAAAATATAGAATTAGTAGGTGTAGTTGCTGATCCTGAATTGTATTACAGAGCTGCCGATATTTACTTGGATCCAATGCCGCTGAGTTCCTTCACCTCTTTATGGGAAGGATGCGCGTACGAGACTGCGCCCGTATTAGCCTACGCACCAATGAACGTGGTTGCCGTAGATACTGAGCCTGTGCTAAAAGGTGTTGTGCGTCATGCCATTGATCAGGTAGAGTGGGTGCATGAAGTTGAGAAATTAATATTGAATGCGGAGATTAGAGATGATATTGCAAAGAAAGTAGCGAGTAATGTAAGATATTACCATGCCGGAGAAGGTTGGCAGGAATACTATAATAAGATCTTGCAAAGTGAAACCGTACTTCAAAACTTACATTGCAATAGTGTGAGTTTTGATATTAATATTGATGATATAAATTCGGCTGAATTATCAGCAAATACATTTGCGAAAGATGAAAGATTTTTCCTGATGTTTTTAGAAAAAAGCGTAGATATATTGTCTGTTTCTGACTTGTTGTATTTATTTACGAATTTTATAAAAGTAACAAAAAAATATTCACAGTTATCATTCTATAGATATTTTTCTGGGATAATGAAACTGAAATTTTCGAAAGTTGCTAAAAAATAGGATTCGTGAAGAAAATTCTTCTCTACCACATATACCCGGTTAATAACTGGCGGGAGATAACCGACCTTTTGTTTCAAAAGCTTCCTTTTGATGCAATAGTGGTGCATGTGTCGTTGCCGACAGATGGGAGCGTAACAGAAAGCGAAATTGAAAGCTACTTTGCCAAGTACCCAATAACCCGGTTTCTCTACTCGCAGAACAGCGGGTTGGGGGAGGTGGATGGCCTGTATCGGTTCGTGGAAACCCAGGATTTGACGGGGTACGACATCCTGACGTACATGCACTGCAAAGGAGTTACCAAGCCAGGGCACGAGCACATCTTCAACTGGACGAAGCTGATGCGGTACTTCGTTATTGAGAAGATGGATGTCTGCGAAAAAGCCTTTAAGAAAGGATATGCCACGTTCGGTGCCAACAAAGGCATTCCGGATCATAACATGAAGCACCATTTCGTGGGTAGTAACTTCATTTATGAGGGCAATTTTGTCTCCATCAACCTGCATAAGATAACGATTACCAAAGCAGTGCTTGATACCTATCTGGACCGCTCCTATTACGGAGTGGAAGCGCTATGGGGAAAATTGTGCCGCTACGAAGAAGGGTATACCGTATTCAACTCCGGCCTGAACCATTACAATGCCTCAGTGCCCGAAAAGCTGTATACCACCCGTTTGGGTAGAGCCCGGTACAACCTGATGACGTTCTACTATCGCATGCGCAAAAAGCTGCTGCAGTAGAGAGGTAATGATTTAGTAATTATCAGCCAGTAAAAACTGGTGCCCCGCGAAGCATATGCTTTGCAGGGCACCAGTTTTTACTGGTGGGCACTCCGACATGCAAAGTCGGGCCGTTACAGCACCGCTGCCTGCGTCGATACGGGTACCTGCGTCCAGTGGGGCGGATAAATATTGACTGGATACTCAATGCCGAAGTGGAATCCCAGAAAGTACTGCGGGCAGTATATTTTTTGCGCCGTGGTGTTCAGATAAGCCCCCCACCAGGCAAACGTGCTGTTGCTGATGATACCGTAGTCGGCGTGTTGCAGCAGCAGCAGCTGGGTCGGCACGTCGGCCCGCACATACTCCAGATTAGGATGCTGCAACTGCAGCCGTTGCTCAACCTGCTGAATATCGTCGCTGATGATAAACAGATTGAACTGCTCGAAATCGAAGGTCAGTAGGATATCCCGCTGCCACTCCAGGGGCAGAATAGGTGGCTGTCCATCCTTGGCAAATACATCGAAGCTCTGGTAGTCGCCCAACCGGAAGGAGGCCACAACGCTGGGCCGCTGCCGGAGCTTGGGGGCGTACTTGGTTTCGAAGGTCTGCCGGTATTTGGGCAGCACCGTGAACCAGCGCAACAGGTCCGCTTTGATGGGCTCGTACAGCTGGTACTCCTGGAAATAGCCCCAGTACACGGCCTCATCACGCAGCCGGGATTCATCCAACGGCACCCGGCAGTCACGCAGATCGACGAAGGGAGCCTTTCGCAGAAAGGCCTGCTGCAGCTTATTGTATACTTTCCAGACGGAGCGCCGCTGCAACAGGGGCCAGGCCCCATGCAGCTCAAAATAAGGCAGGTCGAACGGCTGGTCGTTGGTATCAAGCAGGAAATGCGTGCCGAGCCGTTTGGCCAGCAAAGAGGCAAACGCGAACTGAAAGAGCTGATTGCCTAAACGGCCGAGGAGTTTTACTTTAATCATACTGAGCAGGCCGCATCTGAGCCCTCACAATGTGGTGCCGCAAAGGTAGGCAAACCGGGCTGAGGGCGTAGGTACCCAGCGGGTTTAACTTGGGTAGCCTATCTTTGCAGGTAGTTAGCGTGGAGGGACATCTTTGTGGGCCAGTGCACGTATAGCGGCCGCGGATCTAACACTTAGGTCTGTTACTTCTTTCAAGAAATAGTTTGTAATGAGTTCTGCTCAAGCTGAGAACCAAGGTATTGTAGGCCCGGCACTTAAAAGTGCACTGTATTATCTGACGCTTGCCGAGAAGCGCAAAGCGGTAGGCATGTTCGCTTTGCTGGTACTATCCTCACTGCTTGATGTATTTGGACTAGCCACACTGGTACCGGTTATTATGGCCGCATCCCGGCCCGGTTCAGTATTCCAAAATAAGTATTCCCTGTGGCTGTATCAGACCCTGGGGTTTCAGACGGAGCGCAGCTTCCTGGTTTTTCTGATCCTGGGGTTGCTGGTATTTTTTCTGCTGAAAAATCTGTTCACCACCTTTATTAATTATCAGCAGGTAAAATTTACGGCGTATCTGGGGCTGAAAATTATTGAAAAGCAGGTTGATAAGCACCATAACTTCCCTTACCTGGAATACATGCGAATCGGCTCGGCGCAGCTGGTGCACAGTACGCTCGGGGTACCGCAGGCATTTATCGGCAATGTTATCCGGCAGTTGTTCACGTTCTTCCAGGAGATAATCATCATTGCCATTATCGTGGTTGGTATTTTAGTATATCAGCCTTCGTTGTTTATTATTCTGATGGTGGTGCTCGTGCCGGCCACGGCCTTGACGTACCGGGCCCTCAGAACCCGCTCGGCCAAGCTTGGGCAGGAAATTGATATTCTGCGTCCCATTTCGCACGCCATTCTCACGGATGCGTTCATTGGCTTCATCGATTTAAAGCTGGCTAACAAGCAGAAGTTTTTCAAAGAGCGGCTGCTGGCCAATGAAAAGCGTTTTCAGAATGTAGAAGCGCTGACTTACCTGTATGGGCAGCTGCCGGTGAAAGTGATTGAAATGGTGGCCATTATGGCGGTGGTAACCATTTTCCTGTATTCACTATTCTTTAGCCAGAATGTCACGGCTTTGGTAACAACGATTGGTTTGTTTGCGGCGGCGGCTTACCGCCTGATGCCGTCCGTAAACCGGCTGATTATTGCTATGGTGGCCCTCAAGCAGTTTAAGTTCACTTACGCCAATATGCAGAGCTACCGGGAATATGCCGAGATGCAGAAGCCCGAGCAGCAACTGTTACCGTTCAATCGGGAAATCAAGTTTGACAACCTGACCTTCACGTTTCCGGACACGGATAAGCCGGTGCTGGACCACGTGTCGTTTACGGTGCAGAAAGGGGAGAAAATTGGCATCATCGGGTCGTCGGGCTCCGGTAAGACAACCCTGATGAACCTGCTGCTGCGTTTCTACAAGGAGCAGGAGGGAGCCATCCGCATTGATGGGCAGCCATTGAACGATGCCAACCTGGAAGCCTGGTACCGCCTGGTCGGGTACGTGAAGCAGGATACCTTCCTGATGGACACGACCATTCGGGACAACATCACCCTGATGGATGCCCAGGTGGACGAGGCGCGGCTGGCCTATGCTATTGAGCAAGCCTCCCTGGCCGACTTTATTGCCGGTTTGCCGGAGGGCGTTGATACCCGGATAGGGGAGCGAGGTGCCCGCTTATCGGGGGGGCAGCGCCAGCGCATTGGTATTGCGCGGGCCCTGTACAAGCGCACGGAAGTGCTGGTAATGGACGAGGCCACCAGTGCTCTTGATAACGAAACGGAGCGCGAGGTAAATGAGGCCATTGGCCGCTTGGCCCACACCGATATTACCATCTTCATTGTGGCTCACCGCATCACCACCCTGCGCGACTGCACCCGCATCTATGAGCTACGGGCCGGCGAGCTATACGCGGAGCACCGGTACGAGGACTTGGTAAATAAAATCCTGACCGCGTAATGGCTGCTACCCTACCCGCTGAAGCGCTGACAGTATCCGTCATTATACCATCCTACAATGGCGCGGCCAAGCTGCCCAATATCCTGGCGGCCATTCAGCAGCAGCTAACCGCCCCCCACGAGGTGATTGTGGTGGTGGACGGCTCCACGGATAACACGGCTGAGGTGCTGCAAAGCTACCAGACGCGGATGGCCAACCTGCGCGTTGTTATGCAGGAAAACAAGGGCCGGGCCGCCGTCCGGAACCGTGGGGCAGCAGAAGCTACCGGGCAGCTCCTGGTCTTCTTTGATGACGACATGCGCCCTCAGCCGGAGTGCCTGACGGCCCACGTGGCCCATCATCAGCAATATCCCGGCAGCCTGGCAGTGGGCATGCAGCAGGAGGAGATGCTGCCGGGAAACTCCGATTTTCAAAACTACAAGGCCTCGTTAAGCCGCAAGTGGCTGGAAAAATACGTGGCCATTCCGGATGGCGTACCCATGGACCCGCAGGGGTTATTCGTATCGGCGGCCAATTTATCGGTGCCGGCCACTGTTTTTCAGCAAATCAGCGGGTTCGACAGCGTGCTGCGGGATATCGAGGATTTCGACCTGGGCATGCGCGCCAGTGAGCAGGGCTTCCCGATTTATTTTTTGCGCAATGCCATTGCTTGGCACGATGATTTCGTGACGTGTGGGCGGTACGTAAACCGGCTGCGGGAATACCGCAAGGCCCACGCTATCCTGGCCGGGCACCGGGGCGAGCTATATTACAAGTACCTGCCGGGAGCGGCGCAAAAGCCCCAAGGCATCAAAGCGGCTGTATTCAGGCTGTTGGCTGCCCCTGGCTGGGTAAAGCTGGTGGATGGCAACTCGTTGCAGGTGCTGCCCAGGGCCGCCCGCTACAAGCTGTACGACCTAGTAATTACCGCCCAGGGTAACAACATCGCCTAGCGGCCCTTTTCAACTACTCACTTCTTACGCTCTCTGCCCTTTGTCGTTACCGGTTAGTGTCACGTATATCGTCTCGGACCTTAATAAGTCCATGGCTTTTGAGTGGATTGCGCAGTACCTGAGCCGCGAAAAATGCCGGTTGTCTTTCATCCTTCTCAATGCCGGGGACACGGAGCTGGAGCAGTTTCTGCGGGCGCATAACGTACCTGTGCATCGGGTAGTGTACACGCGGAAAACGCAGCTGATAGGGGCTATCAAAGAGGTATATCGGTGCCTGAAATCCTGGAAGACAGCCGTGGTGCACACGCACCTGTTCAACGCTAACGTGGTGGGGCTGGCCGCCGCCCGGCTGGCTGGCGTTTCGAAGCGAATCCTGACCCGGCATCACTCGTCGCTGCATCACCACTTCTTTCCGCGGGCGGTTTACTACGACCGGCTCACCAACTACCTAGCCACCGACATTGTGGCCATCAGCGAGATTGTGCGCAGGATTGTGGTGGACTGGGAGGCCGTGCCGCCGGCCAAGGTTCATCTGATTCACCACGGGTTCGACCTGAGCGCCTTTGCGCAGGTTACGCCGGACCGGGTAAAGGCCCTGCAGGATAAATACGGCATTACGCCCGATGGCCCCGTTGTTGGCATCATTGCCCGGCAAACCATCTGGAAGGGCATTCAGGACGTAATACCGGCTGTGGCCGAGTTGCGCAAGCAATACCCCACCATTCAACTGGTGCTGGCCAATGCGCACGGCGACTACCAGGAGCAAATCAAAGAGCTGCTGCAAAATCATCTGTCGCCGGAAGCCTACACGCAGATTCGGTTTGAATCGGACGTGCCGGCTCTGTACCAGCTGTTTGATGTGTACGTGCACGTGCCCATCGACAACCACAGCGAGGCATTCGGGCAGACCTACGTAGAAGCCCTGGCCAGCGGCATACCATCGGTATTCACGCTGTCGGGTGTCGCGCCGGAATTCGTGCGGGACGGCGAAAACGCGCTGGTCGTGCCTTTCCAGGATAGTGAGGCCATCCGGCAGGCCATTCAGCGGCTGCTGACCGATGAATCACTGCGCCGCACCTGCACCGAAAACGGCAAACGGAGCGTGCAGCAATTTGCGCTGCAACCGTACCTGGACAAGTTGGAGCGCCTGTATACCCAACCTTCATCTTACAACCCGTAGAAGCGACCAGCTTCCCGACCCCAGCTTTATGAAACTACTCGTTACTCAATCATTCGGCCGCGAAAGTGAATACCGCCGGGCCATTCTAGCAGTGCTCAGTTTCTGGGCCTGGTACACCGGCCCGGCAGAAGAGGTGCAGACCGTCGTGTTTACTGATCAGCCGGATTATTTCCGGAAGTACATCACCGGGGTTGACGTACGGTATGTGCTGCTGACGCCCGACAAGATGAAGGCCATGCGCGGGGATATTGACTTCCTGCACCGGATGAAAATTGCCTTGATTGAGGAAGCATTCGACCTGTACCCGGGCGCGGATATGCTCTACGTCGACTCGGATACGTTCTTCACTACGGACGCTTTGCCGTGGATCAAGCAGTTCAAGCCGGGCCGCAGCTTCATGCACCTGCTCGAATACAAGTTTGAAACCTGCCGCAACATGCCGCTGCCGGCTGGCGAAACCTTCCGGGCCTATCTGAATCTGATTGAGAATACCGGCTTCACCACCAGCAACGGCACGGAGCGCTTTGCGGCCGACACGGAATCCTGGAACGCCGGGGTGATGGGTCTGCCGGCCCAGGTGCGGGCGTGGCTACCCGATGTGTATGCCCTCACGGAGCAGAGCTACCCGCAGACGCAGAACCACGCCAGTGAGCAGTACGCGTTTTCTTTGATTCTGCAGACGCGCACCGAACTTTTGCCCTGTGATGAGTACGTGTACCACTACTGGTACCGGGTCAAAAAGCAAATTACCGACCTCGTGCTGGATCAGGAGCTCGGCAACACCTTTATACAACTGTCCTGGCCTGAAAAGCTGGCAGCGGTGAAGAAGCTGACCAACAAGCTGCCGCGTACCTACGAAACGCACGAGTTGATGCTGCGCGACAACGCTATTCAGGCCTTCACCTCCGACCAGTTTGGGGCGGGTTACAAGCACGCATTCCAGGCGCTGAAAAAGTCGCCCTTCAACCCGCAATTCATCAAAGATGTGCTGTACCACACCAAACGGCATCTGACGCGTTAACCGGCACAGGGGGTATGAAGAACGAGATAAAAGTAGGTTTTTGCGTAGCGTACGATTGGTACTACCTGGCGCAGGCACTGCCGCTGGTCTACGCCGAAGC